>NZ_JASTWJ010000001.1:2460000-7260000 GCF_030499515.1 Streptomyces sp. DT2A-34
GGGAAGAGCACTCCGCAGTCGACGATCAACAGGCGGCCGCCGTACTCGAAGACCGTCATGTTTCGGCCGATTTCGCCGAGGCCGCCGAGCGGGGTGACCCGCAGGCCGCCTTTGGGGAGCGGCGGGGGCGCGCTGAGTTCAGGATGCGGATGACTCAAAAGACTCTCCTCACCACGCGCGCCACGTACCGGTTGGGCACGTGGCGCGCGTGACGTTCGTGCAGAAGCAGTTGTCGTTGTGGGGTGCAGGCACCGGTGGCCCGCTTATTCAGTTGTGAAGTCTGGTGCGCGCCCGGGCGCGCGAAGTCTGGTGCTACAGCTGTACCCCGCCTGCGGCAAGATCGATCTTGAGCTGCTCGATCTCCTCGGGTGAGCACTCCGCCATGGGCGCGCGCAGCGGTCCGGCGGGCAGGCCCTGGAGGGCGAGCGCGGCCTTGGTGGTCATGACGCCCTGGGTACGGAACATGCCGGTGTAGACCGGGAGCAGCTTCTGGTGGATCTCGGTGGCCTTCTGGACGTCGCCGGAGACGTACGCCTCGACGAGCGCGCGCAGGTCCGGGGTGACCACGTGGCCGACGACCGAGACGAAGCCGACCGCGCCCACGGAGAGCAGCGGCAGGTTCAGCATGTCGTCGCCGGAGTACCAGGCGAGGCCGGAGTGGGCGATGGCCCAGCTGGCGCGGCCGAGGTCGCCCTTGGCGTCCTTGTTGGCGACGATCCGCGGGTGCTCGGCGAGGCGGACGATCGTCTCGGTGTTGATCGGGACGCCGCTGCGGCCGGGGATGTCGTAGAGCATGACCGGCAGCTCGGTGGCATCGGCGATGGCCTTGAAGTGCCGGTACAGGCCCTCCTGAGGGGGCTTGTTGTAGTACGGCGTGACGACCAGGAGCCCGTGTGCGCCCACCTTCTCCGCTGTGCGGGCGAGCTCGAGGCTGTGGTGGGTGTCGTTGGTGCCGACGCCGGCCACCACGTGGGCTCGGTCGCCGACGGCCTCCAGTACCGCTCGCACCAGGTCCGATTTCTCCGCATCGCTGGTGGTGGGGGACTCGCCGGTGGTGCCGTTGATGATCAGGCCGTCGTTGCCTGCGTCCACCAGGTGCGTGGCGAGCCGCTGCGCGCCGTCGAGGTCGAGTGCGCCGTCCGCCGTGAAGGGCGTGATCATGGCGGTGAGGACCCGCCCGAAGGGGGTCTGCGGAGTGGAGGTCGGAGCCATGGGTTACACGCTACTCGTTGCGCACGGCCGGGTCTGCCCTCGGGGGGTGCGGAAAAGTCCGGACAAAGATGGAGCCCGGCACTGCCTGCTCGGGGGTTCAAGCAGTGCCGGGTCCGTTTGATCAGGCTAGATGAACTTCTCTAAATGCCGCAATACGGACACCTTGTGAGGCTGGGCCGTGCGGCCCTGCCCGGTCGGGGAACCTGGGTGCGCTACGGCGCCACACGACCGTTCGCATTGAAGGCGGCATACGTCAGCGGCATGAGCTTGGCCCACTCCGCCTCCATCTTCTCGCCGACCATCTCGATCTCCCGCTGCGGGAAGGACGGGACCTTGGCCAGCTCGTGCTGGGTGCGCAGGCCGAGGAAGTGCATCAGGGAGCGGGCGTTGCAGGTGGCGTACATCGAGGAGAACAGGCCGACCGGGAGGACGGCGCGGGCGACCTCGCGGGCGACGCCCTGCGCGAGCATCTCCTGGTAGGTCCGGTAGGCCTGGCGGTACGAGTCCTCCATGGCGTGCTGCACGAACTCGTGCTGTTCCGGGCTGCCCTCGACGAAGACGTACTTGCCGGGGCGGCCCTGCTGGACGAGCTTGCGCGAGGCGTCCGGCACGTAGAACACCGGCTGCAGCTCCCTGTACCGGCCGGACTCCTCGTTGTACGACCAACCGACGCGGTGCCTCATGAACTCGCGGAAGACGAAGATCGGGGCGCTGATGAAGAACGTCATGGAGTTGTGCTCGAACGGGCTGCCGTGCCGGTCCCGCATGAGGTAGTTGATCAGGCCCTTCGAACGCTCCGGGTCCTTGTTCAACTCATCCAGGGACTGCTCCCCGACGGTCGACACCCGGGCCGCGAACAGCACGTCGGAGTCGGCCGCGCTGTGTTTGACCAGTTCGACGGTGACATCGCTGCGCAGATCGATCTTGAAATCGTCGTCGGGGGTGGGGGT
The DNA here is from genome assembly GCF_030499515.1 of Streptomyces sp. DT2A-34. Taxonomy (NCBI): domain Bacteria; kingdom Bacillati; phylum Actinomycetota; class Actinomycetes; order Kitasatosporales; family Streptomycetaceae; genus Streptomyces; species Streptomyces sp. DT2A-34. The sequence continues at coordinate 2,462,163 of NZ_JASTWJ010000001.1, forward strand.
CACGGTTCGGAGGGTCCTTCCCATCTCGTCTCTTGGCGACGCCACTCTACGGCCCACCAAACGGGGCGTTCACCGTCGTGACCGAAGGAAATCGGTGAAACCGGGCACCTTTTGGGGCACTCGCTCGTCTGTGTTGATGACAGTGATTCATTCGATCCCGAGGGGAGACGCACTACCCATGTTCCGTCGGCGCGAGCCCGTCCCGTTCGCCTTTCTTGCCGAGGCCGACAGGTTCCGCAGTGATGTCACTCCCCCACCCCGTGAGCGGGCGTCCGCCGGTCAGATAGCCGGGCGCTGGCTGCTGGGCCTCACCATCGTCGCCGCGCTGGTGGGCTCGCTGGTGGTCGGCATGCCGGCCCTGTCCACCGACACCGCCACGCAGACTCAGCAGTCACAGGCCTCCCAGGGGCACTGACTCCTCCCACTGCCTGAATGGCGTGGGAGGTACCCCCATGGACCCCCAAGGGTGGTGAGCAGGGACACAGGTCGATAACCTCACCGGGCACAGCCCAAGCATGGATTGAGTGAGGACCAGCCGTGCCCCTGCCCTTCCTGACGGCCGACCGCGCATTCGAGGCAGCCGATGACGTCGCGCTGCCCTTCGACGACCGTGACCGCTGGCGGCGCCCTTACCGTCCCGGGCCGTGCCGGGTGGGCGTGGCGGCGCTGTGGTTGCTGCTCGCCTCGTATGTGCTGTTCGCGGCCGTCATCATCGCCCTGACCGGGACGCTGACCGACGCCGGTGTCGTCTTCGGTGTCGCGCTGCTCGTCATCGCCGGTTCTCTGCGGCTGCTGCGGATGGGCGTGTGGGTGAGCGCGCACGGGCTGCGCCGGGTGAGCTTCCTCGTCACGCGTACGGTGCCCTGGGAGCAGGTCGTCGCCGTGCGGACGGTGCAGCAGCCGGTGCGCTGGCTGGGATTGCCGCGCACCGTGCAGGGGCAGGCGCTGATGCTCGTACGGCGGGATCGGGCGGCGGATGACATGCCGACGCTGATGACCACGCACAATGCGGACTTCCTGGGGCGGGTCGCGGCGTTCGACCGGGCCACCGACGCGGTCGAGGCGTGGGCTGCGGAGAACACGCGCGGCTGAGCCCGGCAGAGACGCCGAAGGGGCCGGTCCGCGCTCAGTGCGGGCCGGCCCCTTCGGCGTACGGCTGAGGAGTCGCCGCAGGGCTTGGGCGGCGGTCCCAGGGCTCAGGCCTCGACGGTCCTGCCGTCGTGCAGGGCAATGGCCCGTTGCATCGCCTTGCGCGCGCGGGGGGTGTCGCGGGCGTCGTGGTAGGCGATGGCGAGGCGGAACCAGCTGCGCCAGTCCTCGGGAGCCGCCTCCGTCTCGGCCTTGCGCCGTGCGAAGACCTCGTCGGCCGAGTCGCGGTCGATACGGCCGCTGGGGGTGCGCTTCAACTCGTCGACGGGCAGGCCGCCCTCGGCGTCGAGTTCAGCGGCGAGAGCGTTGGCCTTGCGGACGAACTGGGTGTTCTGCCAGAGGAACCAGACGCCGATCACCGGCAGGATCAGCACCGCCACGCCGAAGGTGACAGTGAGGACCGTGCCGGACTGGATGAGCATCACGCCACGGCTGCCGACCAGGACGAAGTAGACGACCAGGACGGCGGCCGTTATGGCGTAGGAGAGTTTCGCGCGCATCGGTGAGTCTCGTGTCAGCCGAGGTCCAGGAAGTGCTCCAGGCCGAAGGTCAGGCCCGGAGTGGTCACCACGCGGCGGGCGCCGAGCAGGATGCCCGGCATGAAGCTGCTGTGGTGGAGGGAGTCATGGCGGACCGTGAGGGTCTCGCCCTCGCCACCGAGGAGGACCTCCTGGTGGGCCAGGAGGCCGCGCAGGCGGACGGCGTGCACCGGGATCCCGTCGACGCTGGCACCGCGCGCGCCGTCGAGGGCGGTCTCCGTGGCGTCCGGCGCGGGGGCCGTGCCGGCGGCGCGGCGGGCCTCCGCGATGAGCTGGGCGGTGCGGGTGGCCGTACCGCTCGGGGCGTCCACCTTCTTCGGGTGGTGCAGCTCGACCACCTCCACCGACTCGAAGTAGGGCGCGGCGAGCTGCGCGAACTTCATCGTCAGGACGGCCCCGATGGAGAAGTTCGGCGCGATGAGCACGCCGGTCTCCGGGGAGCCGGCCAGCCAGCCCTTCAGCTGCGCGAGGCGCTCGTCGGTCCAGCCCGTCGTACCGACGACGGCGTGGATGCCGTGGCCCACGCAGTAGTCGAGGTTGGCCATCACCGAGTCCGGCGTGGTCAGTTCGACGGCGACCTGGGCGCCTGTCTCCGCCAGGGTCTCCAGCTTGTCGCCCCGGCTCAGGGCGGCGACCAGCTCCATGTCCTCGGCGGCCTCGATCGCCCGTACGGCCTCGGAGCCGATGCGGCCCTTGGCACCGAGGACCGCCACGCGCAGCTTGCTCATCTCTTGTGCTTCCTTCACCAGGGGATGGTCAGGCGACCGCGTCGTGCAGCCGGGACGCCTGCTTGTCCTTCAGCGGGCCGATGACCGACAGCGAGGGCCGCTGTCCCAGGATCTCGCGGGCGACCGAGCGGACGTCGTCCGGGGTCACGGCCGCTATCCGGGCCAGCATGTCGTCGACGGACATCTGCTCGCCCCAGCACAGCTCGCTCTTGCCGATGCGGTTCATCAGCGCGCCGGTGTCCTCCAGTCCGAGGACCGTGGAGCCGCGGAGCTGGCCGATGGCGCGGCCGATCTCGTCGTCGGACAGGCCGTGCTCGGCGACGTGGTCGAGTTCGTCGCGGCAGATCTTCAGTACGTCGTGGACCTGCGACGGGCGGCAGCCCGCGTACACGCCGAACAGGCCGCAGTCGGCGAAGCCGGAGGTGTACGAGTACACGCTGTAGGCCAGGCCGCGCTTCTCGCGGACTTCCTGGAACAGGCGGGAGGACATGCCGCCGCCCAGCGCCGTGTTCAGGACGCCCAGGGCCCAGCGGCGCTCGTCCGTGCGGGACAGGCCGGGCATGCCGAGGACGACATGGGCCTGCTCGGTCTTGCGGCCGATGAGCTCGACGCGGCCCGCGGTGCGCAGGGCGCGGCGGCCCTCGCGCGGGCCGATGGGCGTGGCGTCCAGGTTCTTGAGGGCGCCCGCCTTCTCGAAGGCCGCGCGGACCTGTCGTACGACCTTGTTGTGGTCGATGTTGCCCGCGGCCGCCACGACCAGGTGGGTCGGGTCGTAGTGCTTCTTGTAGAAGCGGCGGATGCGGTCGGCGGTGAGGGCGTTGACCGTGTCGACCGTGCCGAGGACCGGGCGGCCGAGGGGGTTGTCGCCGAACATGGTGTGCGCGAACAGGTCGTGCACACAGTCGCCCGGGTCGTCCTCGGTCATGGCGATCTCTTCGAGGATGGCGCCCCGCTCGACGTTGACGTCCTCTTCGAGAATGAGGGAGCCCGTCAGCATGTCGCAGACGACGTCTATGGCCAGTGGCAGGTCGGCGTCGAGCACGCGCGCGTAGTAGCACGTGTACTCCTTGGCCGTGAACGCGTTCATCTCGCCGCCGACGGCGTCGATGGCGGAGGAGATGTCGAGGGCGGACCTGCGGGTGGTGCCCTTGAAGAGCAGGTGCTCCAGGTAGTGGGTGGCACCGTTCAGGGCCGGGGTCTCGTCGCGGGAGCCGACGTGCGCCCAGATACCGAAGGTCGCCGAGCGGACCGAGGGCAGGGTCTCGGTGACGACGCGCAGGCCGCCGGGGAGGGTGGTCTTGCGGACCGTACCGATGCCGTTGGTGCCCTTGATGAGGGTTTGGGTACGGGCGACGGCCCGCGCCTCCGAGGAGGTGCGGGCCGTCGCCGTGGAGCTACTCGACGTCACTTGTCGGTGTCGTCCTTGTCCTCGGAAGCGTCCTCTTCGCCCTCGATCACGGGGATCAGGGAGAGCTTGCCGCGGGAGTCGATCTCGGCGATCTCGACCTGGACCTTGGCGCCCACGCCAAGCACGTCTTCGACGTTCTCCACGCGCTTGCCGCCGGCCAGCTTGCGGATCTGCGAGATGTGCAGCAGACCGTCCTTGCCCGGGAGCAGCGAGACGAACGCACCGAAGGTGGTCGTCTTCACGACCGTGCCCAGGTAGCGCTCGCCGACCTCCGGCATGGTCGGGTTGGCGATCGAGTTGATCGTGGTGCGGGCGGCCTCGGCGGCCGGGCCGTCGGAGGCACCGATGTAGATGGTGCCGTCGTCCTCGATCGTGATCTCGGCGCCGGTGTCCTCCTGGATCTGGTTGATCATCTTGCCCTTGGGGCCGATGACCTCACCGATCTTGTCGACCGGGATCTTCACGGTGATGATCCGCGGCGCGTTGGGGGACATCTCGTCCGGCGTGTCGATCGCTTCCATCATCACGTCGAGGATGTGGAGGCGGGCGTCACGGGCCTGCTTGAGGGCGGCGGCCAGGACGGAGGCCGGGATGCCGTCCAGCTTGGTGTCGAGCTGGAGGGCGGTCACGAACTCCTTGGTGCCGGCGACCTTGAAGTCCATGTCACCGAAGGCGTCCTCCGCACCGAGGATGTCGGTGAGGGTGACGTAGTGCGTCTCGCCCTCGATCTCCTGGGAGATCAGGCCCATGGCGATACCGGCGACCGGGGCCTTGAGCGGCACACCGGCGTTCAGCAGCGACATGGTGGAGGCGCAGACCGAGCCCATGGACGTCGAGCCGTTGGAGCTCAGCGCCTCAGAGACCTGGCGGATCGCGTAGGGGAACTCCTCGCGCGTCGGCAGGACCGGCACGAGGGCGCGCTCGGCGAGGGCGCCGTGGCCGATCTCGCGGCGCTTCGGGGAGCCGACGCGGCCGGTCTCGCCGGTGGAGTACGGCGGGAAGTTGTAGTTGTGCATGTAGCGCTTGCGGGTCACCGGCGAGAGGGTGTCCAGCTGCTGCTCCATGCGGAGCATGTTGAGGGTGGTGACGCCCAGGATCTGGGTCTCGCCACGCTCGAACACCGCGGAACCGTGCACGCGCGGGATGGCCTCGACCTCGGCGGCGAGCGTGCGGATGTCCGTCACGCCACGGCCGTCGATGCGCTTCTTCTCCTTGATGACGCGCTCACGGACCAGGGCCTTGGTCAGCGAGCGGTACGCGGCGGAGATCTCCTTCTCGCGGCCCTCGAACTCCGGCAGGAGCTTCTCGGCGGCGAGCGCCTTGACGCGGTCCAGCTCGGACTCGCGCTCCTGCTTGCCGGCGATGGTCAGCGCGGAGGCGAGCTCCGGCTTGACGGCGGCGGTGAGGGCCTCCAGGACGTCGTCCTGGTAGTCCAGGAAGATCGGGAACTCGCCGGTCGGCTTGGCGGCCTTCGCGGCGAGGTCGGCCTGGGCCTTGCACAGGACCTTGATGAAGGGCTTCGCGGCCTCCAGACCGGCGGCGACGACCTCCTCGGTCGGGGCCTCGGCGCCGCCCTTGACCAGCTGGATGGTCTTCTCGGTGGCCTCGGCCTCGACCATCATGATCGCGACGTCGCCGTCCTCCAGGGTGCGGCCCGCGACGACCATGTCGAAGACGGCGTCCTCGAGCTCGGTGTGCGTCGGGAAGGCCACCCACTGGCCGTTGATCAGCGCGACGCGGACGCCGCCGATCGGGCCGGAGAAGGGCAGGCCGGCCAGCTGCGTGGACGCGGAGGCGGCGTTGATCGCCACGACGTCGTACAGGTGGTCGGGGTTGAGCGCCATGATCGTGGCGACGACCTGGATCTCGTTGCGCAGGCCCTTCTTGAAGGACGGGCGCAGCGGGCGGTCGATCAGACGGCAGGTGAGGATGGCGTCCTCGGAGGGGCGGCCCTCACGGCGGAAGAAGCTGCCGGGGATCTTGCCGGCGGCGTACATCCGCTCCTCGACGTCCACCGTCAGGGGGAAGAAGTCGAGCTGGTCCTTGGGGTTCTTGGAGGCGGTGGTGGCCGACAGCACCATGGTGTCGTCGTCCAGATACGCCACGGCGGAGCCGGCGGCCTGCTTGGCCAGGCGGCCCGTCTCGAAGCGGATGGTGCGGGTGCCGAAGGAGCCGTTGTCGATGACGGCCTCGGCGTAGTGGGTCTCGTTCTCCACTAGCGTTTTCTCCGTTACTTTTCGTCTTTTGTCCCGATCCGCCCGTGTGGCGGGGGGACGTGAGCGGAGAAGCGCTCCTTCTGGTGCGGGCCGGTCTTCGATCGAAGCACCCGGGGTTCGCATTGCCCGGGGGCCACTACCGAGGACCGGCGGCGGCGAGGTGCACTTCTCCTCGTGGTATTGCGTTGTGCTACCACACTACAAAGTGGGTGTGATACTCCGCACGTTTCCGTACGTACGGCAAAGGGAGCGGCTCCCGATCTCTCCGGGAACCGCTCCCCTCACGGCGTCTTACTTGGCGCCCGCCGCACCGCGGCGGATGCCGAGGCGGTCGACCAGCGTACGGAAGCGCTGGATGTCCTTCTTCGCCAGGTACTGGAGAAGGCGGCGGCGCTGACCGACCAGGATGAGCAGGCCACGGCGCGAGTGGTGGTCGTGCTTGTGGGTCTTGAGGTGCTCGGTCAGGTCCGAGATACGGCGCGAGAGCATCGCGACCTGGACCTCGGGGGAGCCGGTGTCGCCCTCCTTGGTACCGAACTCGGTGATGATCTGCTTCTTCGTAGCGGCGTCGAGCGGCACGCGTACTCCTCGTGGGTCTTCGTTCTTGCCACCGAGTGCCCCTGGTCTACTTCGCAGGGGAGCTTCCATGACTCGGGAGGCGGGGATCCGCTGGGCGCAGCCCCCAGGTGGACCGGGGACGCGTACACAAACGGCCGTTACACAGCGTACCAGCACACGAGCGCGCCCTTGACAGGCGGTCCCCCGGGGCGCCGCGCAGGTCAGAGACCGCCGCGGACCTTGGCGTAGATGTCGAGGACGGCCAGGCAGATCGGGACCAGGGACAGCAGCACCAGCGAGTCGGCGAGGTCGAGCATGCGGCCCCAGAAGGGGGAGAGCCCCTTCTTCGGCACGATCAGGGCGATCGCGATCAGGAGCAGCACGCCGACGCCGACCGAGGCGCCGAGCCACAGGGTCCGTACGTTGACCGGGCCGGAGTTGTTCTGGAGCAGCTCCATGATGATGTCGGCCGGGGGCGAGATCGCGAGGCCGAGGACCAGCAGGGCGAGCGTGACGACACCGGCCACGAACAGGCAGGTCACCTGGGCGGTGTAGCGGAACAGGCGGGCCCGCAGCATCGCGGCGAGGCCGGTGCACAGGGCCAGCAGCTGGGCCCAGCCGCTGCTGCTGAAGCCGAGCACCGCGCCGCCCGCGCCGATGATGACGGCGGCGCAACCGCCGACCAGGCCGAGCAGCAGTTCGTGGCCCCGGCTGGTCTGGGCGACGATGCGCTGGACGTCGACGGCCTCGAGGTCGCCCTCGTGGCCCTCGCGACGGGCCCGGGCGAGGTCCTCGGGGTTGCGGAAGCCGATCGGCAGCTTGGCGAAGCGGGCCGACCAGCCGGGCAGGAAGCCGACGACCGCGAGGGCGACGACCGAGGTGCCGGCGGCGATCTCGCGCGGCTCCGCCTCGGTGAGCACCCCGCAGAACACGGCGAGCGTGCCGATGGCAGAGGCCAGCGCGGCGGCCACGAACGGGGCGTCGCCCTGCGGCAGCAGCATGATCAGTACGACGGAGAAGAGCAGTACGGCGACACAGCCGACGAGGAACTGGATGCGGCCGGGGCCTTCACCCGGGTCCTGGGCGATGGCGCCGGAGCCCGCGATGAGCGCGTGCGGCAGCGCCGAGATGCCGAGCGCGACGGCGGAGCCCCGGTCGTCGTACACCCGGGCCCGTACGCCGGCGAGTGCCGTCAGGGCGAGCGCGGTCACGCCGGCAAGGATGCCCTGGAGGCCGTGCATGTCGTGCCGGATCGGATCCGCGAACCAGAAGACGAAGCCGAGCATGATCAGCAGCAGCGACCCCGCGACGAGGCCGGCGACCCGCATCAGGTTGTCGTTCCAGCTGCGCATGTCCTGCTTGACCGCGGCGGCGATCGCGTCCACCACGTCGTCGTGGACGGCCGGTGGCAGCGAATCGGCGAAGGTGCGCAGCAGCAGCACCTCGCCGTCCCTGACGCGGTGCTCGAGCAACGAACGGCTCGCATCGAGCACTTGGCCCTCGCGGGTCACAAGGTGATAACCGGAGGGGCTGGTGTCCGACTGGACCAGGCCCGAGAGCCTGATGATCTCGGGAAAGAGGTCCTGGATCGGCAGGTCCTCCGGCAGCGCGACATCTACACGGCTGTCCGGTGCTGCGATGGTGATTCGGCAGAAACCTGTCGAAGTCCCCGTGCTCACCTGGTGTTCCCCCTGCTAGACAAGGCTTCCTCACGCCGCTCGTACGACGCGGAGCGCCACCATATCCGTTGCCGTACCGGGTGCAGGACCTACCTCCCCCATTCCTCCCAGGACCTGCGCCGCATCTCCATCCGCCTGCCTCACTCGGGCACTCTGCGCATCAGTAGGATCGACGCCTACGCGAACGACGCCTACGCGAACGAGAACACGTCGCGGTACACGGGGGCGTCGGTGCCAGGACGTATCACGTATCAATCGCGAAGGATGAGTGCATCGGTGAGCGTCGTCATCATCAAACGACCACCGCGGACAGTGCCCCCGGCCGTCCCGGACGGCGAGGTAAAACTCGAGACGCCGCCCGAGATTCCGCGCGAGGGCGACGACAGCATGCTGATGAACATGCTGCCCATGATGGGCATGCTTGGTTCCGTCGCCTTCTTCTTCACAGCCGGCCAGTCCTACATGAAGGTGGTGGGCGGGCTCATGCTCGCCTCGACCCTGGCCATGATGATCGCCCAGATCGCCAAGGCCCGCCAGGGCCCCGGCGCGGGCATGGCCCAGGACCGGCGGGACTACTTCCGCTACCTCGAGCAGGTCCGCAAGGACGTGCACAAGACCGCGGAACTGCAGCGGCGCAGCCAGCTGTTCCAGCATCCCGACCCGGAGCAGCTCTGGGCGGTGGCGGCCGACAGCAAGCGGCTGTGGGAGCGGCGTCCGGTCGACGCGGACTTCGCCTCCGTACGGATCGGTCGCGGCACGCAGCAGCTGAACACTCCGCTCGTCGCTCCGGAGACGGCTCCCAAGGACGAGTTGGAGCCGCTGACCGCGGCGGCGATGAAGGCCTTCCTCGACGCGCACGGCAGTCTGCACGACCTGCCCGTCTCCATTTCGCTGCGTGCCTTCTACCACGTGACGATCTGCGGAGAGACCGACACGGTCTACGGCAACGCCCGTGCGACCCTGTCCCAGTTGGCGACGCTGCACTCGCCCGAGGACCTGATGATCGCCGTGGTGGCGCATCCCTCGGCGGCGGCGGACTGGGACTGGATCAAGTGGCTGCCGCACAGCCAGCACCCGAAGGCGAAGGACGGGGCGGGCTCGACCCGGCTCCTCTTCGACGACCTCGGTGAGCTGGAGGAGGCGCTCGCGGACCAGTTGGACGACCGTGCCCGCTGGAACCGTGAGGCGACCCCCGTCTACGACCAGCCGCACCTGATCGTGGTGCTCGACGGCGGCACCGTGCCGCCGGACTCCGAGCTCGCCGGCAGCGAGGGCCTCCAGGGCGTCACCTTCCTGGAGATCGCCCCCGGCGAACTGGAGGAGGAACTGCGCGCCGGTCTGACGGCCTATGTGAAGCCGGACCGGATGCGGCTGTTCGTCGGCCACGAGTCGGCGTACACCGGCAAGCCCGACGTGCTGAACCCGGCGCAGGCCGAGTCCCTGGCGCGGCAGTTGGCCCCGTTCCGGGTCGGCTCCGCGGAGGAGGGCGAACCCCTTCTGTCCAACCTGGACTTCACCGACCTCATGGGCATCGGCGACGCGGGGACGGTCGACGTCTCCCGCACCTGGCGTCCGCGCACGCTGCACGAGCGGCTGCGGGTGCCGATCGGTGTCGGCGAGAACGGCGAGCCGGTCATGCTGGACCTCAAGGAGGCCTCGCAGGAGGGCATGGGCCCGCACGGTCTGTGCGTCGGCGCCACCGGTTCCGGTAAGTCCGAGGTGCTGCGTACGCTGGTGCTCGGTCTCGCGGTGACGCACTCCTCGGAGACGCTGAACTTCATCCTCGCGGACTTCAAGGGTGGTGCGACCTTCGCCGGCATGGCGGACATGCCGCACACCGCGGCCGTCATCACCAACCTTGCCGACGACCTCACCCTCGTCGACCGTATGCGTGACTCGATCATGGGTGAGACGCAGCGCCGTCAGGAGCTGCTGCGCTCGGCCGGCAACTACGCCAACCTGCACGACTACGAGAAGGCCCGGGCCGCGGGCGCCGCGCTGGAGCCGATGGCCTCGCTGGTGATCGTGCTCGACGAGTTCTCCGAACTCCTCACGGCCAAGCCGGACTTCATCGACATGTTCATCCAGATCGGCCGTATCGGCCGTTCGCTGGGCATCCACCTGCTCCTCGCGTCGCAGCGCCTGGAGGAAGGCAAGCTGCGCGGACTGGACACCTACCTGTCGTACCGGATCGGTCTGCGTACGTTCTCCGCCGCCGAGTCCCGTACGGCGATCGGTGTCCCGGACGCCTACCACCTGCCGTCGATCCCCGGCTCCGGCTATCTGCGCTACGACACCGACACCATGGTCCGCTTCAAGGCGGCGTACGTGTCGGGGCCGTACCACGGCGAGGGCCCCTCCCGGGTGCACCGCTCGACGCAGCTGCGGCCCGCGCTGTTCTCGGCGGAGCACGTGGCGCTGCCCCCGCAGCCGGTGATCGAGGAGCCGGAGCCCGACAACCGGGTGGACGACGCGCTCGCCGACACCGTCCTGGACGTCCTCGTCGGCCGGATGATCAACCAGGGCCCGCCCGCCCACCAGGTGTGGCTGCCCCCGCTGGACGAGGCGCCCTCGCTGGAGCAGCTCCTCCCCCAGCTCGCCGTCAGCCCGGAGCGCGGCCTCACCGCGCCCGACTACACGGCGCTCGGCCGGCTCAACGTGCCGGTCGGCCTGGTGGACAAGCCGTTCGAGCAGCGGCGTGACGTGCTGTACCGGGACTTCTCCGGCGGTGCCGGTCACGGTCTGTTCGTCGGTGGTCCGCAGTCCGGCAAGTCGACGCTGCTGCGCTCGCTCATCTCGTCGTTCGCCCTCACCCACACGCCGTCCGAAGTGCAGTTCTACTGCCTGGACTTCGGTGGTGGCGGTCTGATCTCGATGGAGGAGCTGGCGCACGTCGGCGGGGTCGCGAACCGTCTCGACGCCGAGAAGGTGCGTCGTACGGTCAGCGAGGTCGAAGGCATCCTCAACGCGCGTGAGGAGTACTTCCGCGCGAACAACGTCGACTCGATCCAGACGTACCGTCAGCGCCGGAACGCGGGCCAGCTGCCGGACCAGCCCTGGGGTGACGTCTTCCTCGTCATCGACGGCTGGGCCACGTTCAAGACGGACTACGAGATGCTCGAGTCCACCGTCACGGAGATCGCGACGCGCGGCCTCGGCTTCGGTGTGCACGTGATCCTGACGGCGAGCCGCTACACCGAAGTGCGGCCCGCGCTCAAGGACATGCTGCAGAACCGGATCGAGCTGCGCCTCGGTGACCCGACGGAGTCGGAGATCGACCGCAAGGTCGCGCAGAACGTCCCCGCCACCGTCCCGGGCCGTGGTCTGACCCAGGACAAGCTGCACTTCATGGCGGCGCTGCCCCGCGTGGACGGCTCCTCGGAGACGGAGGACCTGTCCGAGGCGCAGTCGATCCTCATCCGCGGCATCAACGACAACTGGCAGGGCAACCACGCTCCGGCCGTACGGCTGCTGCCCACCATGCTGCCGTCGGACCGGCTGCCCAAGGGCTTCGAGCACCCCGACCGCGGTGTCGCCATCGGCATCGACGAGTCGTCGCTCTCGCCGGTCTTCGTCGACTTCGAGACGGACCCGCACTTCATCGTGTTCGGTGAGAGCGAGTCCGGTAAGTCGGCGGTGCTGCGGCTGCTCATCAAGCAGATCTGTGAGCGGTACACGCCGGAGCAGGCGAAGATCGTCATGGGTGACTACCGGCGTGCCCACCTGGAGGGCGTCCCGGAGACGCACCTGTCGCGCTACTGCGCCTCGGCGCCGGCCCTGTCGGAGACGCTGGAGGGCCTGGCCGGCTCGCTCAGCCGCCGTATGCCGGGTCCGGACGTCACGCCGGAGCAGCTGCGCAACCGCAGCTGGTACAGCAGCCCGGACGCGTTCGTCATCATCGACGACTACGACCTGGTGGCGACCGGCGTGAACCCGCTGGCCCCGCTCCTGGAGTACCTGCCGTTCGCCCGTGACGTCGGCCTGCGCATCATCATCGCGCGCGCCTCGGGCGGTGCCAGCCGGTCGCTGTACGAGCCGGTGATGCAGCGCCTGCGCGAGCTCGGCGCCCAGGGCCTCGTGCTCTCCGGCGACCGGGCGGAGGGCGCGCTGCTCGGCAACATCACGGCGACCCAACTGCCGCCCGGCCGTGGGTACTTCCACACGCGCCGACGCGGTGGGCAGCTGATTCAGACGGGGTGGCTGCCGACTCGGTTCTGAGCGGCGGCGGCTCGACGATTCCGTCCAGCCGGAGGGGCGGTACCCGCGTGGGTGCCGCCCCTCTTCGTTGTCCGTGTTCGTTGTCCTTGGGGGCTGGGTCTCGCCCGGGCACCGCCGTTAAGGTGGAGTCGCGACAGAAATGACGAGCCACGGGGGGCAGTTGTGCCGTCGGACTACATGGACTCCGATCCTGAGGTACTGAAGACCGAGGGATTCCACATGTTCAACACCGGCGTGGAGTTCGCCAAGGCGGTGAAGAACCTGACGACCCGGCTGGGTGCCCTCGAAAAGGGTGACACCCCTCCGTGGGGTGACGACGACATCGGCGAGAAGTTCGGAGTCGTCTACGAGGGTCTGCGCGACGGCATGTACGACTCGATGGGCAGCCTGGCGGAGCGGATCGCCGGGATGGGGGCCGCCTTGGCCAAGATGGGCGTCTCACACGAGCAGAACGAGGCCGCGCAGGACGCCATCTGGCGGGACACGATGGCCAAATACGACGGCCAGGTGAAGATGCCGCCCGGGGTCGCGCACGGCGAGATCCACACCCGGACGACCACCTGAGCCGGCCACCTGAGCCGGCCACCTGATCTGCAACGCACCTCTGGCGGTCCACCCACGCCAGTAGGGTGAGACACACACTTCGTTCGCACGTCAGGAAGAGGCCCAGCAGCATGACCGAGGCACGGGACAACGAGGTCGGGACTCAGGCCGAGGACATCAAGGCGCGTAAGGAACGGGAGCGGGACGAGCTCTACGCCCTCGACATCTCGGGAGTCGAGTGGCACTGCGCGCCCGGTACCGAGGAGCACGAGGAGCGCGTCGAGATCGCGTACCTGCCCGAGGGGGCGGTGGCCATGCGGTCGTCCCTGGATCCCGACACCGTGCTGCGGTACACCGAGGCGGAGTGGCGGGCGTTCGTACTCGGGGCGCGGGACGGGGAGTTCGACCTGGAGCCGACGCCGCACAATGGTGGGGTGGCGGCGGAATAGGGCGCCCCGCGTGGATTCCGAGAATCCACGGGGATTCCGCATAGATGGTCTTGCGGCCGCCGTCCACTGCAGCGGGCGGCGGCCGTCGTCGTGCGAGTTGGCCGGGCCGATGGAGCCTGGTCAGCGGCCACCTTCTCCCAGGACCCCGCAGGCAACCCCCAGCAACAGGGCCACCGTGGCCCAGCGGGTGCGTCCGCGCCGTGCCAACTCCACGCTGAGCGCGCAGAAACCGGCGCCCGCCCCTGGCGCCACGGCCCAAAGTGCCGTCCGAGAAGCGCTGGTGAGGCATTGGATCATCACGAAGAGGCAGACCAGCGCCATGATCACGGCGACGGCCATGACACTTCCGCGAGCGTTCCGCGCCTCCCGTGAACGAGCCCTCGCGAATCCCGGGTCCGGTTGCCCCTGAAAACGCTGCCTGAGCTCGTCCGTGCCAGGCCGGGCGGGATCACCGTCGCTGCCTGGTGCAGGTTCCGACATCTGCCCCTGCATCTGGGCCCTGTACCCGCGCCTGTTCGCCTTCGTACGTCGTCATGTCGAGGCAGCGTAGTGCGCGGGTACTGGCCCTGAGCAGCGAGTGAGCAAGTGTGAGCGCGCGAAGGCCAGGACACGTCGGCCGACCCGATGTCAGGGGACGCCGACAGCGCACTCAGGGCCGTACACAGTGAACGGCCGACCCCTTTCCGGGCCCCTCCACACAACCGGGGCGGCCTGCAACGGACTTGTGACAGCAAACCCCTGAAGTCACCGGCAAGTGAGTCCGTAAACTTTGCGGACGGCTGTACTCCTGTGTGATTTCCCTTGGCTGGTGAGGGATGTGTACGGCCGTGCTGTCTGACGGGGGTGCTTCTGCTGTGGCGATGATGTTGCCGGACGAGCTCGAGTGGGTTCTCGAGATGCTGGGCTACAAGTGGCCCACGGCGAACGAGGACAAGCTCAGAGACTGCGCCGACGTGTGGCGGGAGTTCGGCGAGAAGGTCAACGAGCTCCACACCACGGCGAACAGCGCCGCCCGCCAGGTCACCGCGCACAACGCCGGTGAGTCGATCGACAAGTTCACCAAGACGTACGAGAAGTTCGACGGCGGAGGCGGCAACGACGGCTACCTCCGCAGCGCTGCCGAGGCCGCCTTCCTCATCGCGAACGTTCTGGAGGTCTGCGCCTACCTCGTCGAGTTCGCCAAATGGGCGGTCATCGCCCAGCTGATCGCGCTGGCCATCCAGATCGCCGCCGCCGCTGCCGCCGCGCCCTTCACTTTCGGTCTGTCCTCGGTAGCGGGAATGGGCGCCACCCAGGCCGCCCGCCTGATCGTCCGACGCCTCCTCGACGAGCTCAAACAAGCCATGATCGAGGCGCTCATCGAGACGCTGAAGGAACCCGCGATCTCGGCGGTCGAGGCGATGATCACCGACCTCATCCGCCAGACGGTGAACGTCGGCTTCGGCGCCCAGGAAGGCTACGACGTCGGCGCCACCCTCAAGGCCGGCGGCGAGGCAGGCCTCGACGCCCTCAGGCAGAGCCCGCAGACCTTCGCCGAAGGCGTCCGCGACAGCCTGGGCCAGAAGGCCGGCAGCCGGGCGCGGGACGCGATCGACAGCCGGACCGACGGGTACGACGGGCCGTCGGGGTCGGACTTTCCGGGGGGTGACATCGGCAGTGACTCCAGCAGCGGGTCGGAGAGTTCCAGCTCCTCCGACTCCTCCTCGTCCTCCGACTCCTCCTCGTCCACCGATTCGAGTTCGTCGGACTCGGACTCCAACACCTCGACACGTTCGGGCAACGGCAGCATCCCCGGCGCGAACATAGGCAACGGCATATCCGCCGACACAGGCGGCCCGGACATTCCGGCACCCAACATCGGCGCGGGCCCCGATTCCGGGAGTCCGTCCTCCTCGGACTCCCCGTACTCACGGCCGACCCAGACTCCAGCCTCGTCCCTGTCGGACTTCGACGACCCCTCCCCCAGCGGGCCCTCGTCCAACGGCTCCGACTCCAACGGCTCGTCCAGCACCCCGAGCACCTCCGGTCCTTCGCACTCCGGCGGCGGCTCCCCCGTATCCGGCCTGTCGTCCCCCAGCCCGCAATCCGCGCCCACGTCCGGGGCCACGTCGTCCGGCGGTACGTCGTCCACGCCGGGCGGCGGCTCGATCGGCACCCAGATCGACGGCCTGGCCGCCAGCGCGCCCACGCAGTCCAACGCGGCACCGACGCCGACGGCGGACTCCTCTCCCTCCGGTTCCGGGGGACGTTCGGACAGCGGCGGCTCGGGCATGCCGACGTCGCCTACGACGCCTTCCGCCGGGGGTGCCGTTCCGGGGGGTGGGCACCACAGCCCGACTGCTTCGGGCGGTGCCGGCACCCCTTCGGCGACGAGTCCGAATCCCAACTCCGGTCCGGCGAGGAACCCTTCCGCCGGCACTCCTGGCACGCCCTCCACCACGGGCACGGGGCCTGCCTCCACGCCGAGCCCTACCTCTCCTACGACGTCTCGGAGTACGCCTGCATCGACGCCGGGCACCACCGCGTCCGCCACGGGATCCGGGCCTGCCTCCACGCCGAGTTCCACCACGCCCTCGACGACGCCACGGACAACGCCGTCGCAGACGCCGGACCCCCGAACGCCCGGCTCCGACGGCCGGACGCCGGGTACAGCGGACAGTCGGGTGCCGAACCAGAGCAACCCGAGCCAGAACAGTCCTGGCTCGACGCCAGGGGACCGCACGCCGCCTCGGAACACCCCTGGCACCACGCCTGGCGACCGGACTCCGTCCCGAGACAACGCGGGCACCACACCGGGGGACCGGACTCCGTCCCGAGACAACCCGGGAACCACACCGGGCGATCGCACGGCGCCGCGTAACACCCCGGACTCGACCGGCACCCGTACGCCCGGCCAGAACCCGAGCCCGACCACGCACTCGCCCGCGAGCCAGAACCCGGCCCAGCCGTCACCCTCCAGGACATCGTCCCCGTCCGCCAACACCCCGACGACGCCACCCCTCAATTCCCCCAACAACGGCGCTGACCGAGCCTCGACGCCGCCGAGCCACAGCACCCAGAGTCCATCGACACAGCCTGGCCGCACCCAAACGCCCGGCACCCCGCCGCCACCCAGCACTCCGAACCAGCCGAGCGCCGACACCGGCGCCACACCGTCCCGGCCCCACCAGCCCGCGGGCAACACGCCCAACACTCCGCCGAATCACAGGCCGAACACCCCGCAGCAGCCGGCCGCGCAACCCCACCAGGCACAGAGCACGCCTCCCGACCGGGATGACCGGGATCGGCAGCACCAGCAGCAGGTGACGGCAGTCCCGATCCACACAGTCGTCACAACCCCGGGTTCCACACCGCCGCACGCGGATCCCGCCACACCGCAGTCGCCGGGCTCCCCCCAGGCCAACCCCGGCAACTCCAACAACCAGTCGCCGCAGCAGGACAGCCTCGACGACATCCGCTCCGACCTGGACCACGCGCCGGGCGGCCTGTCCCAGCCCGACCAGGCCGACCAGCAGGCACTGGCCGACGCCGTCCCGCACAACGAGGACGGCACCCCGCAGCGCTTCCCCGACCCCTTCGGTCCCTGGGCCCAGCTCCAGAACGACGGCGGCAACACGGTCCCGGGACGCAGCAACAACTGCGCCGACTGCTCCCGTTCGTTCCTGGAGACCTGGTACGGAAACCCCCAGGTCTCGGCCCCGCGAACCGTCGACCTCGACGAGAACGGCAAGCACAACCCGTTCACCCCCGAGGACAACGCGAACGCCAACCAGATCCGCTGGACCGGCGCCGCCCACACCTACGCCGGACCCGGTGGCGACCCCAACACCGCCAACAACATCGCCTCCACCCTCCAGCAGGCCGGGCCCGGCTCAGCGGCCATCGTCCAGGTCGACTGGCCCGGTGGAGGCGGCCACGCCTTCAACGTCGTCAACCACAACGGCAAGATCGTATGGATCGACACCCAGAGCGGAGAGGTCAGCGACAAGCCCCTCCACGTCGACCAGGCCAAGCATGTCTGGCACATCCCGCTGGATGCCGACCGCAACCCCATCGACACCACCCAGCCCAAGGACAAGGACTCCGAGGAAGCCAAGGACTCCGAGAAAGCCGAGCAGGGGACGGACACGCCCCAAGAGGGCAGTGACAATGCCCAGCAGGAGGCCGACAACGCATCGGACGGTCCCGAGAACCAGCAGGCCGACCAGCCGGATCACGCGGGCGAGGCTCCCTCACACACTCCCGGCGAGAACCTGCCGCACTCGGAATCCGACCGGGTCACAACCCCTGGCCAGGACGAGACGTCGCCGCGCGACAACGGCACTCGCACCAACGAGGCAAGTACGCCCAGCCCGGACAGGGCCACCAATCCGGCACCTGAGCCCCAGTCAGACGCGCCGAGCGACCGTTCCGACACTTCCACGCGCCCAGGAGCGGATGCCCCGACCACCGATCGGTCCAGCAGCCAGCAGCACCCTGTCACGGACCCGCGCGCGGCCTCACAGCAGCACAGCCCCACTACGCGGTCGGCCGATCCACGCGGGCAGGACCCGTCCACCCGGAAACCCCACCGAGACGAACGGCCCGACGCCACCCGCGACACCCCGGCGCGTCCTGACCGTCCAGCAGACAACACCCGCGACGACGACACAGCCCGCCGAGGACCCGAAAACCCCGCCGGACAGGACGCTCACCCGCACGACGATCCCTCGGATCCGACGGGCGACAAGAACAACACCAAGGATCCAGACGACCGGCCCTACGACGAGCCTCACGACCGGGGCACCAGTGACACGGCGGCCGAAAGCCGCCGTGTCACCGAAGACGGACCAGACAGTGATGTCTCGCGCACCCATGAAGCACCAGAGGGTGACAAGGCCAAGGAGTACGGCATCGAGCCCGACACGCTCCAGCAAGGGCTGCGTCGGGAGCAGGCCGTCCACAGGGTGGAACTCGACCGGGTCCACGACCGACTCGACCGCTGGGCGGAGTCGGGCGACCTCGCGAACGTCATGCGGGCCACGACCGGCCAAGGCCCGCTCGCCAGCCCGGACGGGTCACGAAGCTTCACGCGGGACCAGCTCAGCAACAGTCTCCCGGGCTTCGGTGACCTGTCACGTGGAGAGCAGCAAGCCGTTGTGGCGTCCCTGGCCCGGCTCAGTCTTTCCTTCCACCAGGAACACGCGGTGGGCCGCAGCCCGGAACGGATCCCGCATCCCTACCGGAACGACGGCGAAGACGCCCCCGGCAACACCACACCGGACCGCGGCGCGAAGCTCTCCAAGGAGTCGCTCGGAGTGCGGTTGCATCGCATGGCCATGAACGCACTTTTCAAGAGGGCGGAATTCAAGACTCTAGAGGAAAAAAATCCCGAAAAGCTCAAGGAAATCAAGCGCCACGGACCTGATTTCAGCGGAAAAAACTATGCGGTCCTGGAGCTACAGGGCCCTCCGCCAAAGAACGATGTTCATTACATCGTGGACTCGTCCGTCCCAGCCAACAAGCAATTGAAGGGCGTCCAACCGCGCCACTCGGAGCGACACCTGCTCGACTGGCTCAAGCGAATGGACCCGGACGGATCGAAGTACACGCCACTCGGCCTGTATACCGAGCGGGAACCGTGCGGGGAGGGCCAAGGCCACGCGAAATGCTCCGACACCCTCCAGGACGAGCGGTTGAAGGGCATACCCATCCATTACAGCACCACTTACCGCGACGACCCAGTGGGTGTGGCAGCACGCGGAGAAATGGCAGACGACAAGAAGGCCACGCTCAAGCAGATGGCAAACATGTCCGACCAGGAGCGCAGACAGCTCGCGGAAGAGGTATGGCGGGAGCACTACAAAGACGACCAGGCGGGCCTCGAAAAAGCCCTGAAAAAGCTTGATAGCAACAGCGGCAGCGACCTGATCAAGGCCATACGAGGTGAATTCGACGCCCAACGCAAGGGGACTTCAACTCATAAGGAGGACGCCATCAAAGCTGAATTCGACCGGCATATCAGCGCCTTGCAGGGAACTTGGAAAAAGCTCCGTGCCGACATTCAAGGTCCGCCCCAACACGGCGGCTAGCTACCGTTCATCTACGCCCTTACATACTCTCCACACACAACAACTAGGCTGTGCACCATGCCAGATAGCATCAACGCCCTTGTACGGGACCTCTCCGACGATGATCGGAGCGTGTGGAAGGCCGCGGAGGACCGTCTGGTGGCCCTCGGCGCACAGGTGGTCGACCACCTGCTGCCCCATGTCGGAGAGGAGGGATCGTCACGACTGAGACGAAGTGCCGAGTCCGTCCTGCGGAGGCTGGGCGACACGGCATTGCCCCGTCTGCGGGAGATCCGACGGCAGGGACCGGGGCGTCTACGCAGCAACGCCCTGAAAGTCCTGGTCGACCTGGGCGGCACCGAGAACCTGGACGAGGGTGACCGGAGTGCCGTGGAACGCCTTGTGCGGATCAAGATTCTGAACGAACTCCCGGTGGAGGTCCCCTCGGAGGCCGGCCGCTGGCTGGCCTTCCCGGCGAACCGGCTCGACGATGCCGTAGCCGCTCTCGGCCTGCATGACGTTCGGCCGGTCACCACCGTCATGGGCGTAGCGGCCGCGACTCAGGCCACCGACTCGCTGGAATTCCAGGACGCCCAGGGCACGACGCACAGGGCCTATCGGGTATTCATCACGCCGGAATTCGAGAACCCGTACACAGAGGGAGACCACAAGCGCTGGCGCATGCTGTGGGGAAACTCGTTCCTGGACGAACTCGACGGTTTCGAGCTGGCCAAGGAACTCAGTGGGCGTTGCGGTGAGGCTCACTTCTACGTCCTCGACCCCTATAACGCCTCCGAGAACTGGTACGTCGCTCTCGACGGTCACACGCGGCGGAGCTACAGCACTTACGCGTACCCACAGTTCGAAGGAGAACCAATGCCCTTCGAAGCCTGGTACATGGAGAACGCCGACGAGGACGAAGCCGAAGCCTACGCCGAAGGTGTTCCCGACGCCTCCAAGGCAGCCGAAAATCTGTCGGTCGAACCCGGGCGTCAACTCGCGGAAGACACCTATGGCCACGGCTGGCTCGCCACCACCCATCCCGACGTACCGAACTCCCGCTTCAAGGGTGTCCTGCCCATCTGAAGCCCGCACCGGCTCATTGCCTGAACCGTCGACAGACAGAAGCCTTCGCACACGTCCGCGCCAGCGGAGGACGGGATCCCATGACCGATTCAACCGGCGGCTATGCCCCACACCCCCATATAGGCGGCCGCACCAACGCGCTGCGTGCGCTCGCCGCTTGGCACACCGCGGCGCCAGGGACGCCTCGTGTGGTGGCACTGACGGGTAACTCCGGTAGTGGGCGCTCGCGGTTGCTCACCGGGTTTCTGATGCTCTGCGACCCGGAGTCCCGCAAACAACTGCCTCTCGATCAGCTCGACCCTGCCAGCGTGCCTCCTGAGCTGCCGGCACCCGCCGCGGAGAATGCGCGTGGGCTGACGGCCCAGCAATTCCTCTGGGCCCTCGCCGATCACTACGAACTGCCTGTTGCCCGCACTGAGGACGTCTACGCGGAGCTGGCAGCCA
Source organism: Streptomyces sp. DT2A-34 (assembly GCF_030499515.1). Taxonomy (NCBI): domain Bacteria; kingdom Bacillati; phylum Actinomycetota; class Actinomycetes; order Kitasatosporales; family Streptomycetaceae; genus Streptomyces; species Streptomyces sp. DT2A-34. The sequence goes on from NZ_JASTWJ010000001.1 coordinate 2,483,230, forward strand.
TCGGCGAACCCGTCTCACTCGTAGTTCTGGACGTCGATCAGGCGGGCCCGGTCCGGCACACGGACGAACCCTCCGTACTCGTACGCCAGGTACTCAAGCCGCTCGCCGCCCTCGACTCGGTCCGCCTGGTTGCGGAGCTGCCCCGGCATCTCGTCACTGAACTGGCCGAGGGGCTTCCGACGGACGCGGTGCAGATCATCGATCTCGACGAGCCGCAGTGGGCCGACCCCGAAGGGCTGGTACGGCACGCGGAGGCGGCACTGAGACCTTCGTTCGCCGGAGCGGACTTGCCGTTCACCGTCGATCCGGAGACCCGGCACGCTCTCGCCGCGGCCATCGCACGTCGTGCCGGCACCAGCCCGCTCGTCGTGCAGTTGGCCGTACAGAGCATTCTCATCGCCCCCGAGGGTGCCGACCCGGCCGACGAAGGCCGGTTGCCGACCACTGTCGGCGAGGCACTCGATCTGCATGCCGCACGGCTCGGCGCCGACCCGCAGGCGCTGCGGCTGATGCTGGCCCCGCTCGCCCTTGCCGAGGCCGACGGCATCCCCGTCCCTCTGTGGGCACGATTGGCGAGCGCGGTCGCCGGACAGGACATGACCCAGGCCATCATGGACGGGATGCCGCTCGTCGCCCCCTTCATACAGTCGGTGGAGCGGAAAGCGGGCGGCGACAAGACAGCGGAACCTGATGAAAACGCAGGCGACGAGAACAGCGGGCAGACGCTGCTACGCCTCCTGCATCCCGCCATAGGCGACGCGATCCGGGCCGGCCTGCCGAACATCCGCGCAGCTCAGACGCAGATCGCCATGGCGCTGTTGAAAGCCGTGCCGGAACAGGACTGGGGCAGGGCCGCCCCATACGTTCGCGACCACATCGCCGGCCACACGCTGGCGGCGGGACTGCTGCCACAACTCCTCACGGACCCTGGGCTGTTCGTCCACGCCGATCCGGTGCCGCTGCGTGCCGCCATCGAGGGCGTCCCGGTGGAAGAGCTGGGCGCGCCCGCCCGTACGTATCTGCGGGTCGCGCCCCTGCTGACCCGTAACGAGGTCTCCGCGCCCTGGCGTGCCGCTCTACTGGAGACGGCGTTCGTCGAGGACGGGCTGCCCGAGTATGCCGCCGCTCTGCATCGACTCGGCTTCGAACTGCCCTGGCAGACCATGTGGAGCCTGCCTGTCGCCGACATTGGTGACGTGACGGTCGGCAGCCTTCCCAGCCCCGATGGACCTGCCACGCCGGTAGCGGTGCTCGTAGTGCCACCGGGTACTCCCGGCGCACGTCCTGCGGACGAGAATGGCGGACCCGCGGTGCTCGTTCGCGGGCTGGTATCACCGGATGACGGTGTGTACGCGGACCTCGGACAGATCCTCCGTCCCTCCGAGGAGGAGCGTGGGGCCGCCACTCTGGGGCTGAGCCGCGGCGCCGACTACCTTCGCATCTGGGACCGGGCGAACGATGAGGTCGTGGCCGCGCTGATCTCCGATGTCCCGTTCGTCTCCGCCGACCTGTCCCCCGACGGCGTCCTGGTCGTCGCGACCTCACGCGGGGCGAAGGCCCTCCGCATCCGATCGGTCCGACCCGGCGATAACCTCGTAGCCGCCTAGTACGAGTTCATTTCCACCCCTTCGACCTCCGCCCCTGTCGACGACCACCTCAAAGGAGCCTCCCCGTGACCAGCCAGGAGCAGGCGCTCGCCATCGCCGACCGTTGGCTCAACCCGGAAGGCTCGACGGGGCCCCGCCGCGAGCTACGGATGCAGGAGTTCGACCTGGGCTGGGTTGTGTGGGCCGAACCGGCAGAGCCCGAACGCGACCCGGTGACCGGTGAGCGTCGGCCGCCCGCCGAGATCGGCAGCGCGTGCGGGGTCGTGGACCGCGGCAGCGGTGAGCTGACGGTCTGGCCGTCGGTGCCGGTCAACGAGGTCGTCCGGATGTACCGGCAGAAGCACAGCGTCGCCGCTCAGGGCGGCGCGAGCTCACCGGAAGGTGGCCGTCCGGTCACCGGTCCGGGCAACACTGCGGTCTTCACGTACGTCGACCCGGCGAACGGCGAGGAGACCACCCTCTTCCGCACCTCCGCCCCGGGTCTGCCCCCTGCCGAGCATCAGGCGTGGGGGGAGCTGCGGCGGATGAACGTACTCGCCGACAATGTCGTGGCCGTCCACACCGACCTGCGCCCGAGCCTGCTCCCCGGCGGTTACACGGCCGAGCTCCTCAACACCTTCCGCAACGCCCAGCTCTCCTGCTCGCAGTCCTACGGGTCTCGTCCCGAGGCGCGTGCGGAGGGGGTTGCGGCGCTGGTCGAGCAGGTCGAGACGATGCACCGGATCGCCGGCCGGCAACCGCCGCCCCGACCGCACCGCGTACCGGTTCCCGCGCAGGTGACTCCCGCGGAACCGATGCGTGACGTGGCCCTGGGCCGCCGTCTCGTCGAGGTCTTCGGCCGGGACGGCGTACTTCGTCACGACGCCGACGACGTGGCCGAGAGCCAGTTGCCCGGGGCCGCCAAGTCGACGCTCACCTGGGCGGGGATCCCCGCCGACCTCCCGCTCTTCTTCACCGCCGACCGGCCCGACGCGCCTCCGGCCGGTGGCCTGTTCGCCGACGTCGCCACGAATCTGCGCGAGCGGCGCAGTCCGGCCGGCGAGGAGAAGATCGGCGCCCTGTCGTACCTGACCCGGATCGGCTTCGACGGCGTCGCGGTCATCGCGGTGCAGTGCCTGCCGGGGACGGGGCAGCCGGACGGCCTCGGTGCGGTGTGGGCGGTGGACCCGGTCACCGCCGCGGCTCGCTACGTCAACGTCTCGGTCGCCGCCTTCGCCCGCTCCCTGGCCCTGCTCGCCACCGCACGGCAGCGGATGCAGGGACTGGATCCGGTCACGGCCGGTGCGGAAGTGGCCGCGCTGCAGGCGCAGTTGGCGGCCGTGGACGCGTCTGCGCTGGGGAACGTCGAGACGTGGTGGTCGCTGGTTGTCGAGCAGATGTGGCACGGGTTGTTCTGACCGGCCGCCGCCCGGCCCTCTTGGCCGATCCTCACCAAGGCATCCGAGACATCCGAGACGACCGACGACCGAGACGACCAGGAGAGCGACCCATGACTTCGGACACCCCAGCCACATCGCCCACACCGCCCACCACCTCCGAGCAGGCCCTCGCCATCGTGCGCGACCGGTATGCGGAGCCCAAGCTGCCGGACGGCACCCCCGCCGAGCTGCGCGTCGAGGAGTTCGACATCGGATACCTGGTGTACGCGGTGTTCCCGCCTGTCACGGACGCCGCCGGGCGGCCTCAGCCGGCTCCGCCCGGCGGCAGCAAGATCGTGGTCTCCAAGGAGAACGGGGAGACCGTCACCGTCCCCAACTACCCGACCGAGGCGGCCATCACCCTGTACCGGAAGCAGCGCCAGTCATGACACGCGGCCGGTCGTGACGCCTGCCATGACACGCGGCCAGTCGTAACGCCTGTCATGACACGTACGTCGAGCGCCTGATCAGTACAGCGAGAACCCGCCGCTGTGCCGCCCTTGGTTCTTCTTGCCGGACTGCGATCCCTCGCCCTCCGACCGCCTCGGCTCGGACGACCCGGAGGAGGGGCCACCGCCGGCGAGCGGCTCGCCGTGCCTGACCTGATCGCGTTCCTCCTCCGACAGCGCCTCCCACTGGCCGCGCAGGGACGCCATGCCTCCGCCCAGGGCGCGTGACACCGCCGGGTCGTCCAGGGCGTCGCGCAGGGCGAGGCGGCCGGAGAGCAGCTTCTTGGCCGCCTCCTGCATGTCCTTGCCGGCGGCGTCGGTCTCGGACAGCTTGCGCAGGGCTGAGTTCAGGGAACGGATCTGCTCCGGTTCGAGTGCCTCGTCGAGCACACCGCGTTCCTGCGAAGAGCCGTGCGGGGTGGGTGAGTTCGGTGAGTTCTCGGGTTTCCTGGTCATTCTCGCTTCTCCTCGCCTCTCGATACCTGAAGTATCTCCCGTCCCACATGGGTGGCATGCTGGGGCCGGGCCAATGCACCACTGGCCGAAGTGGAGAAGGACCGAGGAGAAGGATCTCAAGGACCGAGGAGAAGGACCTCATCGTCATGGCTCGGACGCAAGGCACAGGAAGTGGCACAGGCGTCGACCGTTCCCTCGCCGGCCTCGTCGGCGGAGCCTTCGGGCGCCTCGGGCGGGCGGGTGGCCTGGTCTTTCTGCTCGCGGGGCTCGCCCTGAGCGGATTCGGCGCGTACGAGGGGGCGTACGCGGCGGGTTGGGCGGGTACGCCCGGCACCCTGACGGTGCAGCAGTGCGAGGTGAGCTATCCGAGCAACGCCTCCCGCAGCAGCCGTAAGAACCGCCGGCCCGTCCGCTGCGAGGGCACCTTCGTCTCGGCGGACGGCAGGAGTACGGACGCACATGCCGTGGTGCAGGTCAGGCGGCGGTACGCGCAGGGCGCCGAGTTGGCGGTGCAGCAGGCCGAACCGCCGACTGCGGCGGGCGCGACGGATGCCGAGTACGTACAGACCGGCATGGACCGGGCCTGGCGCTGGTTCGGTGCCTTCTTCGGTGGCTGGGTCCTCACGGGACTCGGGGTCTTCTGCCTCGCCACCGGGTTCGCGCCGTTCGGGCGCAGCCGTATCTCGTTCGACGCGGCGTGGGAGGCGGCGGGGCGGGGAGTGACGCGGCCGGTCGTGATCGGGATGATCGGTGCGGGGCTGGTCGGGGCCGGGGTGTCGTTCCTGGTCAGCTACTTCTTCTGACAGGGCACCCGGTGGCGCGCCGGCCGGCGCAGGAGAGTAGCCTGCGCCGGTCAACTTCGAGTTGATCTACGCTCGTTCAATCGATCACGGGATCTTTCAGGCATGTCGACGCCTCCACCGCAGTACCAGAATCAGCCGCCGTACGGCCAGCCGCAGCAGCCGTACGGATACCCGCAGCAAGCGCATCCGCAGCCTCCGCGCGGGCCACAGCGACCCCAGCCGGGAGGTCTGTTGCGGGCCGCGAAGTCCGCCGTGATCGTCATAGCGGTGTTCGGCGCCGTGGGCTACTGGGTCTGGGACTACAACACCAGCCCGACCGGTGGCAAGGCGAAGGCTGAGGCTTCGGCGTCGGCGGCGGCCGAGGAGGCCAAGAAGCACGAGCCGGAGATCGGCGACTGTGTCAAGGTCGCGGACCCCGACGGCGACCCGGTGCCGACGGTGGTCGACTGTGACTCCGCCGAGGCCGAGTACAAGTTGGGTGAGTGGATGCCCGGCAAGGGCAGGGAATGCGGGTCGGCGTACGACTACGGGATTCAGTACCGCAACACCGGCCACACGTCCAGCTACACGTTGTGCTTCACCAAGGTCTGAGCTTCGGCCTTCTTTCCGGCCGCCGTCCGCCGTCCGCCATCCGCGAGAGCGGGCGGCGGCCGGTTCTCGCGACAGCTGATCGAGCGGATCGGCTGATCGAGCGGATCGGCTGACCGGGCTGAGCGGCTGAGCGGCCAGGGGCAGGGTCAGGGCATCGCATCGGCCAGCGACGCGCCCGCCGCAGCGAGGATGATCGCCATCATGGCCCAGCGGGTGCGTGCGCGCCGTGCCAACTCCACGCTGAGACCGGCAAAAGCGAGGCTCAGGCCGTACACCACGGTCCCCACACCCACACCCGCCTGCGTACCGCTTGTGAGCCGGCCCACCATCACCGTGAGGCAGACCAGCGCCACCAACGCCCCGGCGGCCATGAGCCCAGCGCGAGCGCTCCGCGCCTGCTGCGACCGCTGTCTCGCGAACCCTGGATCCGATTGCCCTTGGAAACTCGCCCTGAATTCGTCGGCGTTGGGCAGGACCAGGTCACCCTCGTCGCCTCGCACCTGCGTCTGTACCAGTTCCCCGCCGCGTTCCCGGCCGTGCGTCGTCATGAGGAGGCAGCGTAGGTCAAGTCGCTAAGCTCACGCATCATGTTGCCTTCGCACACGCCCTCCCCCGTACCCGACGCCACGGTCATACGGACCGGCCGTCGTGGCGCAATGACCGGGCTCCCCTGCTCCGTCCTGCTCATCGCGATGGGCGCGGTCGGCTTCTTCGGCGCTGTCGTGATTGCTACCGGAAACCAGAAGGGGAAGTCCAACCCCGCAGGCTACGCGGGCCTCGTGTTCATGTTGCTGCTCGGTGTGCTCGGTGTGTGCCTCTTCATCGTCCACTGGGGGAACCGCCGCACCCGGATCCTCGTCGACGCCACCGGCCTGTGGGTCGAAAACGGAAGGCTTCGGAACGTCATCCCCTGGCAAGCCCTGTCCGGAGTCGGCCTGTACTGGAGCAAGTTCGGCCGCCAGAAGGTCTACTCCCTGGAGATGTTTCCCTCCGGTCCCATAGACCGGGACGACCCCGTCCTGTGGACCCTCGTCCGCGACGAGGAACCGCTGCACCCCGACCTGCCCCGCCTGCGCTACCGCCTCCCCTTCCCCGTCCCCTGCCGACAGGAGATGGTCACGGCGGTCCAGCAGTACGTCCCGCACCTCTGGCTCGGCGAGTCCGAGCGCGCGGAGGGACACGTCGGCCGACCCGACGTCAAGGGACACCGACAGCGCACCCAGGGCCGTACGCGGTGAACGGCCGCCCCCGTACCACGCGGCTCCGGACAACAGCGGCGACCTGCAACGGACTTGTGACAGCAAACACCTGAAGCCACCGGCGGGTGAGTCCGAAAACTCTGCGTGCGGCTGTACTCCTATGTGATTTCCCTTGGTTGGAGAGGGACGTGTACCGCCGTGCGGTCTGACGGGAACTCGAGTGGGTTCTCGAGATGCTGGGCTACAAGTGGCCTACGGCGAACGAGGACAGGCTCAGAGACTGCGCCGACGTGTGGCGGGAGTTCGGGGAGAAGGTCAACGAGCTCCACACCACGGCGAACAGCGCCGCCCGCCAGGTCACCGCGCACAACGCCGGTGAGTCGATCGACAAGTTCACCAAGACGTACGAGAAGTTCGACGGCGGAGGCGGCAACGACGGCTACCTCCGCAGCGCTGCCGAGGCCGCCTTCCTCATCGCGAACGTTCTGGAGGTCTGCGCCTACCTCGTCGAGTTCGCCAAATGGGCCGTCATCGCCCAGCTGATCGCCCTGGCCATCCAGATCGCCGCCGCCGCTGCCGCCGCGCCCTTCACTTTCGGTCTGTCCTCGGTAGCGGGAATGGGCGCCACCCAGGTCACCCGCCTGATCGTCCGACGCCTCCTGAACGAGCTCAAACAGGCCATGATCGAGGCGCTCATCGAGACGCTGAAGGAACCCGCGATCTCGGCAGTCGAGGCGATGATCACCGACCTCATCCGCCAGACGGTGAACGTCGGCTTCGGCGCCCAGGAAGGCTACGACGTCGGCGCCACCCTCAAGGCCGGCGGCGAGGCAGGCCTCGACGCCCTCAGGCAGAGCCCGCAGACCTTCGCCGAAGGCGTCCGCGACAGCCTGGGCCAGAAGGCCGGCAGCCGGGCGCGGGACGCGATCGACAGCCGGACCGACGGGTACGACGGGCCGTCGGGGTCGGACTTTCCGGGGGGTGACATCGGCAGCGACTCCGGGCCGGGGAGCTCCAACTCCTCGTCCTCGGACTCCTCTTCGTCGTCCGATTCCTCTTCGTCCTCTGATTCGAGTTCGGCGGGTCGGACTCCTCCACCTCGACGCGCAACGGCAACGGCAGCATCCCCGGCGCGAACATAGGCAACGGCATATCCGCCGACACAGGCGGCCCGGACATTCCGGCACCCAATATCGGCGCGGGCCCCGATTCCGGCTCCGGGCCGGGATCCGACTCCGGGAACACGTCCTCCTCGGACAGCCCGTACTCGCGGCCGACGCCATCCACCGGGCCGTCCCTGTCGGACTTCGACGACCCTCGTCCCGGCGGTCCCTCGTCCAACGGCTCCGACTCCGACACTTCGTCCGGCACGCCGAGGCACGTCCGGCCCCTCGCACTCCGGCGGCGGCTCCCCCGTATCCGGCCTGTCGTCCCCCAGCCCGCAATCCGCGCCCACGTCCGGGGCCACGTCGTCCGGCGGTACGTCGTCCACGCCGGGCGGCGGCTCGATCGGCACCCAGATCGACGGCCTGGCCGCCAGCGCGCCCACGCAGTCCAACGCGGCACCGACGCCGGCTACGGCCGACCCGTCTCCCTCCAGTTCCGGCGGCCGTTCGGACGGCGGCTCGGCCATGCCGACGTCGCCCACGGCACCCTCCACCGGGACTGCCGCTCCGGGCACGCACCACACCCCGAGCGCTTCAGGCGGCGCCCCGACCGCCACGAGGCCAACACCCAACTCCGGCCCGGCGAGGAACCCCGCCGCCAGCACCCCGGGCACGCCCTCCGCCACGGGGACCGGCCCGGCGTCCACTCCGAGCCCCACGTCGCCGACAACACCTCGGAGTACGCCTGCTTCGACACCGGACGGGCAAGCTCCGGGTACGGGGGGCAGCCGTACGCCAGGCACGCCGGGTACGCAGAGCACGCCGGACGGTCGAATACCGACTCAGCGCCCCGGAAGTGCGATCCCGGGCGACGGCAGCAGCCACGGAACCCTCCCGGTACGGCGCCGGGCGACGGCAGCACGCCGCGGAACACCCCCGGTACGACGCCGGGCGACCGCACTCCGCCCCGCAACAACCCCGGCACCACAACACCGGGCGACCGCACCACGCTCCGCAACTCCACGGACTCGACCGGCGGCAGCCGTACTAACACCCCCGGACAGAACCCGAGTACGACCAGCCCGAACCAGAACTCGGCCCAGTCGACTCCTTCCAGAGCCGCATCGCCGTCCACGAGCACTTCCACGACGTCGCCGTCCACGTCGACACCGAGCAGCAGCACGCCGGGCTCCTCAACTCCGAGCAACAGCACCCCGAACTCCTCACCCCAGCCCGGCCCCGCCACCCACAGCCCCACCCCCCATGGCACACCCGGCTCACCCAGCACCCCGAACCAGCCGAACGCCGGCGCCACCCCCAACAAGCCACCCCACCAGCCCGCGGGCAGCACGCCGAGCACCCCGAACCAGCCGGGCGCGCAGCCCAACACCCAACAGCCCCCGGCGAACACCCCGAACCAACAGCCGCAGCCTCAGGTCATCCCGGTCCCGGTCCACCACGTGACCCCGGCACCGAACAACCAGCCCCAGCTGTTGAGCTCCTCGGCGATCTCCGCCGGCCGAGCCGCGCTCCACCAATGGTGCCGCCCTGCTTCGAGTAGCGGTGCCCGACGCACGCGGAATCCCATCCGGTCGAGTACGACCACTGCCTGCTCGGGGTCGGGCTCGTAAGCGGCACCGAGCGGCCCGGACAGCGACGCGATGACAACGAGATCTCCGGGCGTCAGGGCACGAGGTCGAAGCAGGTGAGGCAGTGCCGTATGAGTCACCGAGGCAGTGTTCCGACACCCATAGCAACACGCTACTCATTTACCGATCGACCATGCAGCGGCTCCTCCTGCGTGGCGCCGGTCAGCTGGCCTGGGCTTGTCCGGCCTGGGCCCCCTGGTGTGGGTGAGGCGGTAGGACTCGGTGCCGGTCTGGGTGATGGCGCCGTTGAAGGTCAGCCGGTCGACGATGGCCGCGCAGAGCCTCGGATCGGTGAACGACTTCGTCCACCCGCTGAAACTCTCGTTCGAAGCGATCGTGACGCTGTTTTTGCAGCGCCTCCGCGTAGTCGACCTGCCCACCGGACTACGGAACGAAGCCGAACCGGCGTACCCAACTCCCCCTTCAAGGGCACCCTCCCCCTCTCCGAACCCTCTCCTAAAATCCATCCACCCCCAGTTCGGTGATCCCGGCGTAGAGCCAGCTCCACACCGTCGCGCTGGACGTCTCCGGTTCGAACAGGCCCGGCGCCAGCTCCTTCATCTCGTCCAGGAACACTTGCGCCACCACCTCCTGGTCCCCCTCCACCGGATAGGGATGCCAGCAGGCGTTGCTGTAGCGGTACACGGCCTCAAGGATGCGAGTGAAGACATCGAGGTCCGGCGCGAGCGGCACAAGCGTCCCGTCCGTCGGGCCCTCCAGTCGGCTCCAGATGTGCACAGACCCGTCGTGGCGGTGCAGATACAGCTCTCCGTATTCGCACGCGCCGAAGGCGATCAGGTCCGCGGCGGACACACCGTCGGGCAGGCCGTCCTCGGTGAGGTCGCCGTCGGCCGGTGGGCACAGGGCTTCGGCCGGAAGGGCCTCGTACTCGGCCCATTGGCACACCCACCAGGCGGGTACGCCAACGTCGCGCAAGTGCCGCCTGCTTCCCGGGTGTTCGAGCCCCTCGGGCAGAGCGCTCTCCGATATGCGCAGCACGTGCCGCGCCCCGAAGGCGTCGTCGACCCGGGCCGAGGTGAGCGGCCCCGTCGGTCGCCGCAGCTCCGGTTCAGGGCTGATCGGAGCTGCCTCGGACGACGTGCAGTCGATCCCGTCACCGCGCGGCCAGTCCCGCAGCACCTCCGCGTCCGTCTCGAGCACCGCTATGCCATGCATGTCCTTGACGAGATACCGGGTCCTGCCACCCTCGGCGGCGACCGCGACAGCGCCTTCCCAGCTCGCCGGTGCGGTCAACTCCCGGTCGTACAGCGCGGGTACATCGAGCGTCTCCGACGGCAAGGGCGCCGCATCCAGCGCTCCTTCGTCACGGACCCTCACTCTTCGCCCTGTCCCCGCATCGAGCCAGAGCGGGCCGCGGTGGTCGACCACCTCGATGAGCTCCCGCCCTTCGTACAGGCGGCGGCGGACCTGGCAATAGTCACCGTTCAGGCTCGGGTGGGCCAGGAACCAGTTGGCCGGCCGCCACCACGCCCACACTGTGCGCCACGGCATCCCCGGCTCGGCCTTCGCGATCCGCTCGGCGTACTCCTCGTGCCCCGTCGCCTTCGCCGCGAAGTGCAGCCAGGACGCAAACTCGGCGGCGGGCACCTCCGCGCCGCCGAAGATCGCCTCGGCCTGAAGGAAGACCTCGCGCCCTACGCTCTGTGCGCCATTCCCCGCCGCGAGGTGGTCGCGCACAAGCTCCCGGTCAGCGGTCAACAGCCGTGCGGGGTCAGCCAGTACGTCGTCGAGCTCCTCATTCATACGGTCATCCTGGCACCCACCACTGACAACAGCCGCCCCCGCAGTCCTCGCAGCCCCAGCCCCAGCCCCAGCCCCTACCAAGGCCGCTAAAGGAGCATGGAGTTCACCAGGACACAGACACCACAGCCGAGCAGACCGCCGAAAAGCAGGATGAGGCCGGTGATGAACGTCCCGCGCCGCCTGGGTCGGTTCCCCCGGCGGAAGGCGGCGCTCAGTGGGAAGGTCGCCACGCCGAACATGGCGGCGGCTACGCACCAGAACCGCACACCCTCGACGTAGAACGACGCGAAGGTGCCGCGGTCGAACCACCACCCCGAGTCGTATGCCACCGCCTCGACCTTCTCACCCTTGTCGTACGCCGCACCGGGCGCGAAGTCCTCCACGTCGTAGCGGTCCCCGCCGTCGTCGGAGCGGAAGGTGCCCGAGCACTCCACGTCGTCCCCGATGTCGTCCTTGCCGCAACGCGCGATGGTGATCGTCCCTTCCGTGCCGCCGGACACCCTCCTGGGACCTTCCTCATAACCCGCCCCGACGAGGACCAGGCCGAAGAGCAAGAAGAAGACGCCCACCATTCCGGCCCCTATACGGCTGCCGACGCCCCGTTTCGCAGCAGCGGGGCCGGCGCCCGGCCCTCCCGTTCCGGCCTTCCGCAGGTTCTGCCCACCATTCGCGTCCGTCTTCAATGCTGTCCCGTTCCCCTACATGGTGCTCGTGCACCTACTGGCTCAGAAGATCTTCGCGAGGCCGGTTCCTGCAGGTCAAGCGTCCCACCAGCCACTCCACAGCAACCGCCACTGCCGTTCACGCGTCGCAAGCGGGCATGATCCACATCTCCGAGAGCCCCGACTCCCACACAGCCCAGCTGCTCGATGCCCGAAGCCAGGTCCGTGCCGACACCGATGCCATGACGGCCGATCCGCTCGTGCTCGACTGCGCACGCCGCCTCCTGGCTGACCCCGGTGGCGAGACGGCGCGTGTATGGGTGGCGGGACTCGCGGAGATGGTGCCGTATCTCGCCGGGCAGCCCAGCCCTGAGGCCGAGCGAACGGCGGTCGAGGGCCGTTCCGGCGGCTGATCCGCTGGGCGCCCTTCACGCGGCCCGCTCCGGCTCCGACGGCCCCCTCCTGATCTCACTGATAGCTTGCTGCTCCAGACCGTTCACTCCGTGGGAAGTCAATGAGCCAGCCGCCGTTCCAACCACCACCACAGCCTTCGCAGCCACCGCAGGCTCCCAACAACCCCTACACGCAGCCCGCTCCGCCGCAGCAGCCACCAGGGTTCGGTCAGCCGTCGGCTCCGGGCCAGCCCCCCATGCCGATAGGGCAGCCCGCGATGCAGGCCGGGCCGCCGCCTGCCCCCGGCCAGCCCCCGATGTACCCCGGATCGCCGCCCGTTCCTGGACCGGGACAGCCGCCCGGGCAACCGATGTATGGCATGCACGCGGCGCCGCCGTTCCAGGCGCCCCCTTTCGGCCAGCGGCCGAACGCGAGCGGTAGTCCGGTGGGTGCGGTCTTCCTCGGATTCTTCGTGTCGGTCATCGTCTCGCTGCTCTACAGCGGTCTCAACCTGGTCACGTACGAGGACCAGTCATACGCGGTGGGCAACACGCTCTACCTGGGCCACGCGCTGCTCAACGGAGCGATTGTCGGCTTCCTGGTCGGCACGGTGGGGCACCGCAGCAACGGCGCCTGGATCTGTGGGGCCGTCATCGCAGCGCTCGGCGCGTTCTTCGGCTCCACCAATGCCATCGTGCTCATGATCGCCGATGGCAGCGGGGGCGGCACCGTCTGGGACATGGTGAGGTACGACCCCTTCTGGCCGGCCAAACTCTGGTGGACCGACAACACCCACGGCGGCGTCGACTGGTTCTCCCTGCTCGGCCTCGTGCTCGCCGCGGCCGCCGCCTGGGGTCTCGCCTACGTCATCGGTAACAAGCGCCGTCAGGCGTGACTTCTCGTCAGGTGCCGGTCCGGGCGTCCACCGCCTGGTGCCCGGTCGGTAACTGAACCCCTGCCGTCACGGCCGCCGTCAGTCGACCGCCTTCAGCCGACCCGCCTTCAGCCGACCCGCCTCAACGAAAAGCGGGGCTGTCGCCGAGGCCCGCCAACGCTCCCCCGATACAGGTGACCATCATCGCCCAGCGGGTGTGGCCGATCCTGGCGAGCACGAAACCCCAACCGCCCAGAGCCACACCCATGGCATACGTGGCGACCCAGACGCCGAGCGCATCGCCCTGACCGAGGCGTACGCCGATCAGGACCAGGCAGACGACGGCGACCAATCCGGCGAACGCCGTGTACAGCCCTCGTGCCTGCCGCGCATCGCGCCGCCGCTCCTCCGCGAGCCCTGGCCGGCCCTGAGCCTGGAACTCCGCCCGCAGCTCGTCCGCGCTCGCCCCAGACAGGGGCCGCCCGCCCGATCCGTCCGACCTGTTCGCCGCGTTACCGCCATGCGTTGTCATGGCAGCCGAGCCTATCGGTCGACGACCACCCGCCGGCCGCGAGCCTGTCGCGTCACGAGCCCTCGAGATACGCCAGTGCAAGCATCAACGGCACTGAGGCGAAGGCGAGTCCGAACGCCGTAGCCGACATCACCGTACGAATTTCCCGTTTGGCGCGGATCCCCAGGTAAGCGGCGACCAGCGGGAGGACCGCAGTCACCAGAAAGCTGAATCGCCAGCCACCATCTCCGATGAGGAAGACCATGAGGCCCCAGCAGGCCGGGACGGACGCGATACTCAAGTAGCACGCACGCGTGAGGAACCGCTCCAGGTCGTCGACCCCGCCAAGAAAACCCATTGATCCTGAACCGCCTTCGCCACTACACCGCTTGGTGGTCGCAACCACTGGAAGCCGCCTGCGGAAATCCGTCCGCCGCCGAAAACTCGTCGAGTCCCGCGCCGCGCAGCGCACGCCCGCGCCTCACCCCGGGTACGGAACCGGGTCGAGGTGGCTCAACCGCGCCGGAAACGCCGACGCCATACGGCTCCAGCCCTGGCCCCCGAAGTGGACCGAGCACCACGAACCGTCGACGAAGCCGATTTCGTGGTCGCCGCCCGCCACGTCGCTCCGGTCGCGGATATAGGTCACGTTGCGAATATCCGTGGCCCACCCCACCTCGACCGGGCCGCGTCCGCGTGTACCGGTGAAGGAGCGCGCGCAGGACACGTACACAAGCTGCAGGCGCCGGTCGGTGACCTGCATCATCACGGCCCTGCTGTTCTTGGTCCGAGGCAGTACGGCACGGGCCAGGAGACCGGCCATGCTGTTCCAGCCGCCGTGGAACGGTTTGCCCGGCTTCTTCTCCTCACGCCAGAAGACCGCTTCGAAGAACGCCTCGAACGGGTTCCAGGTGATGGCGTAGAGCCTCGCAGCCCCATAGACGGGGAGCATGCACCAGCTCCCGAGCGTGCGGCGCTCGGATCGCAGAGCGCGAGGTCGGCGAAAGTAGCCGGGCCGCGGCGCCCTGTCGGCCAAAGAGACCCCGTGCTCACCACGCAGCACCTCCCCCGCCGGCACCAACGCCCTCGCCCGCTCGGCGGGCGTCTCCCGTCCGCGATCCGTTCTGCTCACCCGAGATGGCCCCTCACGGTCCTGCACTGTCCTGGCCGCGTTCGGCAGAGTCGCGTCCGTACGTTTTGTGAGCCGCTGCGGATCGGGAGGCGGGCAGGTGTAGTGCTGTCCTTGATCATTGCCGCGAATGTAACGCACGAGGTCGCGCGGAAGCACTTGTGTCCGTACGCGGTGAGGGGTCAACGTGGCGCGTGCGTACGGGGGTTCAACGCTACGGCACGGACCCGTCCGGAGGGCAGGGCTGCTCGGGACTGCCGTCGGCGCACGTCCGCCGGTCTCCCCACTTCAGCGCTGTTGAGCCCGCCCACCCCGCCCGGAGTCGTGCACCGGCGCATCCCGCTCGGCACGCTCGCGATCCAGCTCCGCCTGCTGCCGAGCGTCCCACTGCTCGAACTGGGCCGTGGACTGCTGGCGTTCCGCGTACGTCTGGTCGTCGGCCGCCCGGCGGATCTCGTGCATCCGCTGGAACACGGCCTCGGTGTAGCGCGGGTCCTGGAAGGCGTCCTTGATGTCGACGCTCCCGCTCAGCACGGTCCGCGCCATCTCGCGCAGGTCCGGGCCGAGCGAGGTCGCGTCGGCGATGGTGCGCAGGGAGCGGCGCAGCCGCAGGGCCTGCTCGGGGTCCTGGGCGATCCCCATGAGTTCCTCGTCCTGGATCTCCCGGTCCGCGGTCATGGGTGCGGCATGCCCTTCCCGTTGGTGGTTGATGGGGCCGGCTTCGGTGGGGGCAACCGAAGCAGCGGCGGCGTCATCCGAACTCGTTTCGGGCCCAGTCGTCCGCGCCCCCCGAGGAGCCGGAGGAACCGGAGCTCGGCGCGGAGGCAGTGGCCGCCGCCGGCCTGTTGGACGCCTGCATGGTGCCCGAGGAGCCGGAACCCGCCCCGGACGCGGTGGCCGCAGCCCCGTCGGACCCCTGCCCGCTCTGGGCACCGTGTCCGACCAGCGCGTCGACGCCATGCTGTACACGGTCCCCGGCCGCGCCGGTGACGCGCTCCGTCGCGGCGTCCACGGCGTTGTTCACGTGCGCGGTCGGGTCCACGTAGTCGGCGAAGGTCGATCCCTCACCGCCGGTGACCTCGTTCTTGAGGCCGTCCACGTACTCGCCCGCCGCCGTCTTGGCAACGTCCGCCGTCTCGCCGAGGTCGACACCGGACCGCGCGTCGAAGTACGTCTCGATGCTCTGCTGGCCGATGTTCTGCGCCATTCCTACGGCGGCCTCGGTGGCCTTCTCCTTGGCGGCGTCGACCACCTTCTCCTGGACGAACTGCTTGCCCTGCTCCTTGAGCTGGTCCTTGGCGAACTGCTTGACCTTCTCCTTGGTGACCTTCTCGAGCTGCTCCTTGGCCATCTTCTTGATGGCGTCCATGGTGGCGTGCTCCATGGCCTTGGTGACCGCTTCCATGACCTCCCGCTTGAGCCGGTCCAGCAGCTCGCGGACGATCAGCCGAGTGGCCTGTGTCGCGCCCAGCGCACCGATCTCGGACAGTCCGAAGGTGAAGGGCGCCGCGGCCTGCGCCGCGATGATCTCGATGGCCAGCGCCACGAGTTGGACGATCACGGCCAGCTTCGCCGTGAGTACCGCCACCGCCGCCGCGTCGAAAGCGAGGGCGATCACTTCGCATGCGGTCTTGGCGTCCGGCAGATATCTGTCCTCGCCATTCGCGCCGGTATAGGCGCCCCAGTCCTTGCTGAATCCATCGACAGCCGTACCGAAGTTGTGAGAAACGACAGTGCGGGCGAGACCTTCGCCCTGCCGCTGGATCTCTTCGAGTTCCTCGCCGAAAGCCCGCCAGGTCTCGGCGACATTGTGCAGTGCTTCTTCGTCGGCCTCGGGCCAGTTGTAGCCGAGGAGGTCGAGTACCCAGACAAGCTCGCCGGGCAGTGTGAGCGACATGCCAATAGCCCCGTATTTTATTAGAGTTCGCCGGAAACACCGTTCAGCAGGCCGTTGTTCGACGCTTCCGACGCATCGTAGTTACGTGCCATGTCCTGCAGGTTGTAACCGACCTTCTGGAGCCGTTCCGCGAGGCTGTTCATCGATGTGAGGATTCCGTCGCGAATCGGCGTGTACACCTGTCCGAAGATCTCCCCGAAGTCCGCATCCGCCCATGGCTCGCCAAGGTCTTCAAGGTTGCCCTTGAGCCGCTTGGACGCGGTTGAGAAATCACCACCGAGGTCGACGAACTTCCCGCCCTGCTTGCGGAGTACACCAGTGTCCACATCGAAGGTTTCAAACTCCATTGCGCTCCCCCGAACTCCCCTTGCTGCACTTCATATTGAACGACAGACGGATACCTTAGACTCCTCGCGCACTACCCTGCCAAGCCCGCCAGTCAAGAGATCGTCAAGTTGAGCAAGGGGACGACAAAAAGTGGTGACAGTACAGTCGCGTCACGGCGACACAGGGAGCCTGTGGGCGGGAAGACTCCTCGGCCTGGGGTTGCTCCTGTTGGCCGCAGTCGTCGCCGCGGTGACCATTCCGGAACTGCGCAGTGAACTCGCCGGAGAGGGCACCGACGGCACCCTCACCGTTTCTTCATGCGAGACACACACGAAGACCCACTACGGCACGAACAGGCGTTCCACGGAACTGAAGTTCAGCTGCACCGGAAACTGGAGCGCGGAAGAAGGGAAGGCCACCTACAAAGACGTGGTGGTGGAAACCTCATCGCGTTTCGAAACCGGAGCAGAAATCCCCGTGGTTCAGGTGGACGACACCTTCGAGCAACCGCAGGACCGCGACCCCGGAGACGACGCCGCGATCCTCGCGTTCTGCCTCTCCTTGCTGTCCTTCGGCATCTACTGCCTCCTCACCGGCTTCGGTACCCGCAACGGCCCCGGCTTCACCGCTTCTTGGCAGCGCCTGCCGGCCCAGACCGTCACCGGCCCGGTACTGGGCGGCCTCTGCGCCCTGGGCGCCCTGGGAGCGCTCGTCTGCGCCCTCGCCCTGTGACAGCCGGCCATATCCCCATCCCTGAGGAACCCCCAATGACACAAGTACACGGGAACGCCGCGCCGAACGCCGCCGAACCGGAAACCCGCGCGGGCCTCGGCCGCCTCATCGGCGCGGGCCTGATCCTCGTAGGCGTCGTCCTGATGGCCCTGGGCGCCTACCTCGGCCCGTACACCTACGCCACGTCCACGCCGGGCAAGCTCACCGTCGACACCTGCACCGTCGACTACAAGTACCGCTCGAGCACGTCGAGCAGCTCGCGCAAGAAGACCAAGACCAGGTGGTGCTACGGCACCTTCACCGCCAACGACGGCTCCATGAAGGACCTCAACGCCGAGCTCAAGAGCGATGCCCTGCACCAGCGCGGCTACGTCATCGAGACCCTCAAGACCGGCGACACCTCCTACAAGCTGGACCGCGGCTGGGTCGGCGCCATCGCCACCGGCTGCGCGTGGTTCTTCGGTGGCCTGATGCCGCTCGCGATCGGCTACTTCGGGGTCGTTACCGGCTTCTCCTCTACGCGGGCGCCGAGTGCGGGGTTGTTCCGCACGTGCTTGGTGCTGGTCGTGGTGGGGGTGATCGGGTTGCTTGTCAGCCTGTTGGTGGGGTTCTTCGCTTGACCTTCGCGTCACCTTCGCGTGACAGAAGCCTTGGCGTTGATCCCGAACGGCACTCGGCGGCATGGCAGACCATGAAGGTCTGCCATGCCGCCGAGTTGCTGTTGCTGCTGGTGTTGGTGCCGGTGTTTCTTAGGTATCTAGGAATCAGTCGTGGGCAATGCCGCGAGGGAGAAGGAATCCCCACTGATGCCGGCACCGACCGAGGTGACGTAGATCACGCCCTTGTGCCAGAACGGCCACGCATCGATGCCCGTGTTCGTGTCCACCTCTTCCGGATATTCGACGAGTGTCGTCATCGCACCGTCCTCCGGGTTGAACTCCACCAGCTTCGGCCTCTCCGTGGACTCGGTGACGTACACCAACAGACGCTCGTCACCGGTCTCGCGGAGTGGGATGTACTCCATCTTGGGTGATGCCTTCGACCGCCACAGCTCCTTTCCGCTGTCGAGGTCGTAGGCGACCAGCGACCTGGGGCTGCCGGCGCCCCCGTCCGGGTCATAGCCGCCCATGAGGAAGATGTTTCCGAAACCTGCGGCCTGACGCATCGGACTGCCGTTGTCCTCAGCGCTCCGAGTGTATTTCTCCGGCTTTCCTTGGAATTTGCCGCCGCGCTTTTCGCCGGTCTTCTCGTCGAGCGCATATACGCCGCCTTCATCGCCACTGATGACGAGAGGAGACGTGGAAACGACCTGCCCTGCCGTGCCGTCGGCAAATTGCTTGGTCCACTTGGCCCTGCCACTGGCGGGGTCGATCAGCGACACCTCGTCCCAGGCCTTGTCGCTGGTGTCGTCGCCCTCGGTGCAAGCGCGTACCCGGATCAGATTCTTGCCGCCGGTGTACGAACCGGCTGAGCAGCCACCGTCGTGATACAGGTCCTGTGTATTCCAGACCTTGCTGCCGTCCTCCAGCCGCATCGGGTCCCAGGCCTTACTGCCGTCGGCCACCTTCAGCGCCACGTGCTCCGTATCCGCCGCGATCACCACGGCCTCGCCGGAACGAGCCACCGTCAGCCCGTCACCCATGCCGAACTCGTCCTTCACCTTGAAGGCCCGCTTCCAAAGCACCTTGCCGGAGTACAGGTCGAAGGCGGCAACATGGTCGCACTTACCCCTAGCCCCGGCCGTTGCCGAAGCGCCATAGGCAACGATGCCGACTCCGCCGTCGGAATCAGAAGGAGCCAAGCACGCCTGCTGACCCGCGCCCGGCAGCGCTGTGGCCCAAAGCTGCTTACCGGTGTCGAGCTCGTAGGCCTTCACACCACCGGACAGTGTCTGTACGACTGCCTTGTCCGTGAACCAGGTGCCGTCCACCTCCTGCTCCCTCAGGCCCCAGCTGACGTCCGTCGGCACGCTGTACAGCGGCTCGGTGGCAGCGTTCGCCATCAGGTACCACGCGCCCCCGCCGGCCCCACCGAGCACGACGAGTGCGACGACGAGCAGCACGATCAGCCCGGTCTTCTTCTTCCTCGGCGGTCCAGCCGGGACGGGCGCCCCGGGGAACTGCTGCGGATGACCTGGCTGGCCGTAGCCCGGCTGGGGGGCCATCGGATACTGCGGGGGCCCCGGCTGTTGGGGGTAGCCGTAACCAGGCTGTCCCGGAGGCGCGGCGGGTGGCGGCTGCTGCGGATGACCGTACGCCTGCTGCGGATAGCCGTATCCCTGCGGGGGCGGGTTGCCCTGCTGCGGTGGCATGGGGGGCTCCTGCGGCGGAGGGTACTGCTGCCCGTAGGGGCCGGGACCAGGGCCGGGACCGGGACCGGTACCCGGCATGGGTCCGTTGGCGCTCATCAGATGTTGCTCCTGACGTACTGGGCCCACGCGGCCTCGAATTCGCTCTCGTTCATGCCAACTGCCGTCTGCAGCTGCTGATCGAGGTTGGTGGGCTTCCTGTAATGGTCTACGACAAACTCGAAGAGCGCTTCCTCGCCGCCCTTCTCCGCGATGAAGCGGATGGCCAGATAGCTGAGGGAGTAGTTCGCGCCCACGGAGCTGTTCTGCAGTTCGAAGTCCTGGCCGGGCAGTTGGCCATCGAACTCCTCGCCCGCGAGATCACTACGTACGCTCGCGTCGCCCATAGCCCGGTCGAACCGGTAGGAAACGTACTCTGCAAACCCCTCGACGACCCACGCCCGAATGCTCGTTTCCTCATCCTGGCCGTATGCGCCGGGATCCTGCGGCTGAACGAGGGCGTGCGCGATCTCATGCCGGGAGATGTCTCCGACGCCCCTCTGCCACCAGGACGAAGTGAATCGGCCCGTCGAGGTGTCCATCTTGATGCGGGCGCCACCGTATTCGAGGGCGTCCTCGCCGCCGCCGTAACTAGCGTTGAAGGCGGGCATGGGAACGCTCTGTCCTGCATCCCACCCCACGTCCTGACCGTTGTTGTTGTACAGCTTTGTGTACGTCTTACGGTCGGGCTCGAGTACGACGAGAAAACCCTCAGGGGTGTTGGGAACCGACGACGCATTCGATGCCCACAACTCGAGATCCTTCTTAGCGCTGTCCTCGACAATCGGCGCGAAACGGCTGGCGTCCGCAGCGTTCTTCTTGGCCGCGATCGTAATGGTGTGCGCCTGACGCTTGACGTACATGTCGTCGTAGAGATCCCAAGGGGCCGGATAGTAGACCGCGTTGGCCATGGCACTCGCGCCCGGCGATCCGCCCACCTCACTGATCTGCGGCTCAGCCGACTCGGACTGCTTCTCAACGGTCCACCGATACCACTCGGAGACCGGCCGAACATCAACGCCCTTGATCTGATGCACAAAGGCAACATCCAGCGCGAGCTTCACATCGGAACCCCACTCGTCCGAGCCGTCGCCCGTCTGCTGGAGCACCATGTACTTGCTCTCCGTGAAGGGAATCTTCCGCAGATTCTTGAAGATCGCGCGCTGCTTGTCCTTGGCCGCACCGACGAAGGGCTCCAGGAACTCGTCCTCGTCCCCGCTCTTCAGGGCGTTCGTACGGCCGTTGAGCAACGTCGCGATCTCGTCCGAGCTCAAGATCTGCTGTTTCTCATCGTCACCACCCTGGGCGCCGGGCAGCGAGCCCCCGCCGACAGCCTGGTACAGAGCCAGCCCGCCCACCGCGAAGACGGCTACCACAGCCAGGACCAGCAGACCGATGACGAGGCCCTTGAGCCCCTTGCCCCCGCCGGAGTTGCCAGGCGGCGGAGGTGGTGGCGGCGGTGGCTGATACCACCCTTGCTGCTGGACCGGTGCCCCGTACGGGCCGGCATTCCCCGGCCCTCCCGGCGGCGTCGAATAGGACATGACAACCTCTCACGCGGACATACTGATGAGGGGCACGATGCGGTCCGGCCGCACGCGGCAGAGGCCTGGGTGACTTACCCAGGCCTCAATGAGCGATGCGTACAGGCTCTTTGAGCGGCAGTCGCACTGCCCGTCTCATCCTCCCCTTAAGTCACACAACACCTTATGACCTTTGCTTACGCGGCCCTTACCTGCCGGCATGGGACTGCTGTGGAGAAACTGTGATCAAAAGTCGCATGAGCCGCGGCTCTGGGCCCAAGCCTTCCGCACCTGTTGCAGTCGGCTCGGACCGCCGGCGGCACCACGGCCTCGAATCTCCGGACGAGGCATACGACTTGGGCGGTCACCCGCTCCAAGCGGAGCTTCGTTGGCTACGAGACGGCGAGTAGATGTGGCCGCTCCGCCGGACCTGCCCTGCCCTCCCTTCTACGCCGCGCTCCCATAGAACGCGGGGCTGTCCGCCGCGATGGCGTCGGGCGCGGGCTGTTGTGTACGGGGAGCGCCCAGGGAGGTCGTCGGCATCCTGTCCGTCACAACCGGCGATAAGATCACCAGCCTTGTCGTAGCGAAGAGCAAGGCATGGAGGGGTCGGGCGTGCAGTGGGAAATGGTCATGGTGTGCGTGATGTTGCTCATCGTCGCCGCCATCGGGGTAGCTGAACTGAGACGCCGAACCAAGCCGGAACAACAACGTATCGCGGAAGCCGAACAACGTTTCTTCGCCGCGGCGGAACCCCCGGTCGAAGTTGGAGCGTCCGAGGCGAACCTGAAGAGCGAGCCGCTGGTACGCCTTGCCCTGCGGCATGGCTATGAGCTGGAGCGAACCGGGCGGCGTGGGGCAGGAGCAATGAAAGAGTCCACGTATCACTTCGTGCTGCGTGGTTCCGAGGCAAAGCCGGCCCCGTTTCTGCCCGAATCGCCGGAATACGAGTCGTATATGCGCTGGGAAGCGGCTCGAAAGCGAAAGCTGAGGCGATTCTACGTGGTGTTTTACGCCGGATTGATCGCCATTCTCGGGTTGCTCGGAGCGGCAGCGTCCGCGGTGCGCTGACCACTCCCCCTGCTCCTGCCCGGCACGGCCGACGCATCACGCGCGCGTCGCCAACACCGCTGGCGACGCCCACACATTGCTCGACCTCCCGGACATGGGGCCATGGGCAAGCCGACGTCTACCGGCCCGACGGAGCCGGCGCGGACACCGGACAGACCGCGACCGAATTCGGCCTCGGCGACCATGCGCAACGAATTCAGACAGGAACGGAAGCACCACATGGAGGGCCCACCCGCGGCACCCGACGTCGCGCAGGTGCTCAAGCACAACCGCACCCTGCTGTACCGACACATCGCCACGCGCCTCGCGCTCGCAGTGGCCCTCTTCTCCATGCCGTATGTGTCGCATCTGCTCGGGTACGACGCCGCCCTGCCCGCATTCGGTATCCCGGCCGCCCTGTTCGTGCTGATCTTCCTGATGCTCCGCCTGCGTCACGGCTCGCGGCTCAAGGTGTGCGAGAAGGTGCTCCGCACCTACCCCCTGGAGTACCGCACCCGGGTGTCCAAGAAGGGCTCCGAGTGGAAGTACCTCGGCGATGTGCACACGGTCCGACTGTCAGTGCGTGGACAGCACGGCGCCCCTTCTCTGCGTGCGGTCAACGCCTCGACCGTACGCCGCTGGCCGAAGGAGGCTGAGGAGGGCGGCGCCTGGTTCGCCGGTGACCCGGCCTTCGGCGGCGTCATGATCGTGCCGGGGAACAACAACATGCTCTTCGTGCAGCCCGCGGACTGGCAGAAGTACGAGCAGGAGCGCGCCGAAGCCGACCCGCAGCGCCGGGCCCTCGCAGAACAGGCCGGCATCTCCCGTCTGTTGGAGAGGGAGCCGAACATCGGGGTGATCGGATGAAGCGCGTGCTCGGCTGGGTGTGCGGCGTCCTCCTCGCCCTCGTCACCACCTTCTGGTGCGTCACCGCGACCGCCGACTTGGCGCTGTCCGCCAGCATCTACGGCACCCCGGGCACGTACAAGGTGGAGACCTGCTACGACACCAACTCCAACGGCAAGAACTCCGATTACGACTGCAACGGGGATTTCACACCGGTCGGCGGCACCCCTGACGACGCCGACTACGTGCACCTCGAGGACACCGGACGCGACTACCCGGACGGCACCGAGCTCGACGTGCGACAGGGCATCGAGCCGGAGACGATCCAACGGGTGGGGTTCTGGGGCGTCGTGGGCGAGCTCTGGCAGGTCGCGATCTGCGTGACCGTCCTCGCGGTCCTCGCGCACCAGGCCATCAAGCCGCGCGGAGAGGACCGACGCCGCGAGGCCCACGGCCGGGAGCCCTCGCGACGCCAGAAGGTGGTCGACCGAGTGGGCTACGCCGTCGTCGTCGCCATCCCCGTCGGCATCCTGAGCCTGATCGCCCAGGCCGCGGAGCCAGCCCCGTAGCGTCGGCGGATGTCGTGATCGGGGTGGTGGGTCTCGTCGTACGCGCGCCGTGCCTCGGCGATGACGACGCGGTGGGCAAGGGACCAGTCCGCGAGTGCCTTGACCAAGTGGGTCAAGCCAGCCCCGGTCTCGGTCAACGGTAGTCGACCTGGGCCGGGACCGTCGGGTACACCGTGCGCAGCACGAGGCCGGCGCGACCGAGCCTCCGCACAGTGAGCGTGAGCATGCGCTGGGAGATGCCGTCGATGGCGCGCTGAGGTTCCCGGAACCGGCGCGGCCCGCCCGCGAGTTCGACGATCACGAGCACCGACCACTTGTCCCCGACCCAGTAGGAGAGGCGATACGACGCCTAGACTTCGACGACCACACGAGCCTCGACCTCGCAGGTCTGTCGCCCCTGGTACTGATCTCCGCCGCCCATGCCGAGGACGACCAGGTCGTGGGGCGGCACGCGGCGGTCCTGGACGCCGCGGTCCGTGACGGCGTCCGCCAACGTCATCTACACGAGCCTCACCGGTGCTGGCGACCATCTCGGTTCCGCGCTCGCCCACCGTGCGACCGAACGCCTTCTACAGGCAAGCGGATTGCAGTGCACGATCCTGCGCAACGTCTTCTACGCCGAGCTTTTCGGCGGCCTCCTGATGTGGGCCGACGATGGTGTGGAGTCCGCGTTCGACGATGGCCCCCTCGCCGCGGTCGTACGTGAGGATCTCGCCGAGGCCGCTGCGATCGTCGCGGCCTCGGATCCCGCACGGCACAGCGGGCGCGTCTACGACCTCGTCGGCACGCCGATCACGGCCGGCCAGTGGCCGATCGCCTCGGCGTCCCGCCCCGCACGACAAGCCTGGGCGAGTACCGGCGCAGGCTCCTCCCCGAGACGCCAGGACTGCTGCCGTTCCAGCCGCCCATGCTCGCCTCGATCGCCACCGGCATCCGACACGGCTTTCTGGACCGCACCACCCCAGACCTCGCGGGCCTCCTTGCCCGCCCAGTTCGCGCCCCCTGGCTACGGCCGTTGCAGCCACTTCCGCCACGAGACCGAAAACGAGTGTTAATCGGCCAGCGATCCACGCTCGGCGGATGAACTGAGTCCTGCCGGCGATCGTCTCGGGAGGACTCAGGGGGACGCCGCGCGGGTGGAGCTGAAACGATCAGGCCGGAGTGACGAGTCAGCCGAAGTCCTTCGTGTCGGGCGTAGGGCGGGTACCGATGGTCTCGTCGTACGTGAGCATGGCAACCTGCATAGACTCTCGGATCATGTCGACGTCCTCCTCCCTCGGTGGTCCCGCCCCCACAGCCACGGTCATCCACTACGGTCGGCGAACCGCCCGGGAAGGGTTCGTGCTCGGTGGCATCTTCATGGCGATGGGTGCCTTCTTCGTGGCCCTGGCAGTGGTCATCACTGCTGGCCTAAACGGCAACGAGCCTCAGCCAGTGGGACTCATTGCACTGCTCTTCGCAACCATCGGCTACTCGGGCTTCAAGATCTTCCGTTCTGCCCTCTCGCACTATCACCTGGCCGTGAGTATCGACGACACGGGGATGTGGCTGCGAACCCGCACTCGGCAGAGCGTCATCCGCTGGGACACCCTCGCCGGAGTTGCCGTGTACTGGAGCGAGACCGACAAACGGGGTGGCAGGCGGTACTCGATCGAGTTGTGCCCGAGTGGCCCGATCGACCGTGACGACCCAGTCCTGTGGATCCTGGTCCGCGACGAGGAACCCATCCGCCCTGGCCTTCCGCGCTTGCGCTATAGCTTCGTCACCAACGGCTCATCGGCGAGGTACCGGGAGCCCTTGGTTGAGGCGATCCGGCAACATGTCCCGCACCTTTGGCTCGGCGAGATGCAACGCGAGCCGGGCCACTGCGGCGTCCCCAACTACGAGGGACACCGGGAGCGAACCACTGACACGGTGCGCTGAGACTGCGGACCTTGGTTGCGCTTCCTGGTCGTCGTCCGGGTTGCCGACTGAGACGTCGGACGAAACCGGATGAACAACGCGCCCCTGGCAGGGGAATCAGACAGGGTGCACATATGTAGCGCTGGACAGTTCGATGGCGTGCTTGATCGTCTGCACATCGCTGTTCAGCGTGCCGAACTGAGCTGCAACTTGGGTTCCCGAGCGTCGCGCCATCTTCCGCAGAGTGAGCTGCCCAGCTCTCCCTCGCAGGGCCGTTCACCCTGGCTGACCACCCGTAATCCTCCCCGACAGAGATCGCATCTCACACTAGGCGGGTCATACAGGGTTAACGCGAACTATCGGACAGCCCCCAGATGCCCGATGCAGTGACTTGGTGCTCGTCGATCGAACGGCCACCAGGCCCTTCGTGCTGGAACTGAGAGCAGAGCGTAAAGCTTTGTGAAGATGCGCAGCAGGCACCACCGACGTTCAGAGCCGCAGCCGCCGCCTGGCAAAATCGACCATTCCGCTTAGCGTTCGCGTGGCGCAAGATGCAGAGCCGCCGGGTCGGCTGCGTGTCGCGCGGCAACACCCAGAAGGAGGACCTTGTGTCGGACGGGTTCTACATCGGCCACTCCGCGCTCGAAAGGTTGAGCGGCGCTTTCAAGAAGGAGGCCGACGGACTCGGCGAAGAGTTGGCCAAGTTCAAGCCGAAGACGGATGCCGAGGCCATCCACGACGGGTTCGGCTTTCTGACGGAGTCGGAGGAAGTGACCACCGCGTATATCGAGTTGGCCGACCACATGACCACGGCGATCCAGGGGTTGCAGGACCACCTCTATGACATGGCCGACAACCTATCCGACAACTCCCGCAACACTGGAGCCGCCGAGCATGCCTTGGAGGATCTGTTCAAGGTGGAGCACCCGTGAGTGACGAGTCGGCCGCGGAGACCATTTACGAAGCCGGACTTGAGCTCTGGAACCCCGGTGGCGAGCCGGATGTTCTGGAGGACGCGGCCAAGGCGTGGGGCGCGATGGGGGACGCCCTCGACAAGTTCGTCGTCCGCATGGACAAGTGTCGTCCGTGACGTTTACGGCGACGAATGGCGGGGGCCGGCCGCCGACGCCTTCGTCAAGCACTGGGAAGAGGTCAAGAAGTCCGTCGAGGACGCTCAACCGACCTTCGACGAGGCGAAGAAGGGCCTGAACGAGGCAGCGGCAAAGATCAAAGAGATCAACGACGAGATCCATGCGATCTACAAGGAGATCGGGGTCACGATCGGTGTCGCCATCGCCACCTCCTTCATCACCCTCGGTTTCTCCGCGGCCGCCGGCGCCGCGAACGCGGCCCGACTCGCCGGGCAGGCGGCGGCCGCCGCCGCGAGGCTCGGCAGGATTTTGGCCACGATCGCCCGTTGGTTCGAGAGGCTGCGGACGTTTGAACGCTCGGGCAAGTACGCGCGGCTCGGTGCCTTCGCGGTCCGCCACGGCAGTACGTTCGCCGGCCGGACCGCGATCGAATTCGGCAACGGAGTGGCCACCAGCCTGATCAGCGGCAAGGGCCCCGAGTGGGAGAACAACCTGGTCGGAGGGGTGGCTGGCGCAGGCATGGGAAAGCTTGCCGATGCCGCGCTAGGCGGGAGGCTCGGGGGAGGAATCGGCGAGTCGATAGGGACAGGCGCTGTTGGTGGAGCGACGGGCAGCCTGGTCGGGGATGCCGCCAACGCCTACGGTCCGTGGGCGGACCAGGACGACGAGTTCGACTGGTCGCAGTCGCTGATCGGGGCCGGAGCCGGAGCAGCCGGCGGCGGCATCGGAGGCGGAATGACGCATAGTTCCGGGGACGGGCAAGCGAACGGCACCGGAGAGGGCGCGTCCGGTGGTGCAGTCGACGGGAATGGCACAGCAGACGGTGCTTCCGGCGGAGCCGCTGACGCGAGCGGAACGAACAGCGCCGCTGGGGCCAGTGAGGGCAGCGGCGACCAGGCAACGCCCGACACGGGAGCCGATGCCGAAGGGCTGACACAAGAGCAGCGAAACGCGATGCGCGACGAGGCCACGAACAGCCGAGTGGGCACGGAGATAGGCGCGGCCGGAAATCGGCTCAAGGAGGCCGACAGCCTGGAGGACGACGTGGCCGAGGGGCAGCAGGAGACAGCCCAAAAGCTCCGCGATCACGCAAAGAACACGAGTCTGGTGGACGACTTCGGATGAACGCTTCAGACGGAACGGGAAACGCAACGAGAGCAGGTGCCATGAACGACGGCGGGATTCGCACGCTCGGCCCGGCCATTCTCCTGGGCAGGATGGTCGCCTGGCTGGCATGCCTCCTGGTGACGGTGCTCCTCGGATGCTGGCTCTTCCTGGAGAAGTCCACCCTCCGTGACGCGCTGGTGCTGGGCTGCGCGGTCGTACTCGCTGTCTTCGCCCTCTCGGCATGGGCGTTGCGACGCTTGTCGGGCAACCCGGACCCCGCGTCGGTCTATCGCGCCCTGGCCGACCGCACATCGGCCGCAGGAGAGAGCGGAACCAGGACGCTCCCCGCGAGGTTGCGAGGCGCCTCCGCTTGGGTGGGTTGTGAAGTCTTGCCGACGTACGGCGCGATCATGGCGCTGATCCTGCCGCTCGCCCTTGGGGTAGGTACTCCCACGCCCACGGGCAAGGCGGCGGAGATCGCCTCTTCGGGCGCCGTTGTGCGGGCGTTGCCGATCGAGTCGGTACGGGATGTCGTCGAGGACAAGCACAAGAACGGCAGCACGTACTTCTGCACAGTGACAGTAACTCTGCCTCCGGCGGACGGAGCCGTGAGCGAGACGCGCGCCGAGTTCCGATCGGAGTGGCCAGACCCCGCGGTGGTTGGCGGGAAGGTCTATGTCGCCTACGCCCCCGACCGACTTGAACTGGGAGCCGTAGGCGACAACGACAGGAGCGAAGTCGACCGTGAACTCTCCGGTCGCGCCATGGGCAACTGGTGGACCTGGATCCTGGCTCTCGCGTGGCTGGCCCTCATGGGGATGGTCTCCGTCACCTATCCCATGATCCTCCGGGACCAGCGATTTCCGCGGCGGCTGCGCGGTGACGAGCGTGTGCTGAGGGCAAGCATTTCCGGGTACGACGGTTATGGGGAGGGGAAGACACGCATCTCCCTGGACACGTCCACCGGCCCCGTACAGCTGCATGTCCATGTTGACAACGCCAGGTACGTGGACACGGTGGGGCACGCCGAAGGCCACCTGGTCTGGGTGCCGGGCAGCAACCAGCACGGAGGCCGGAAGGGGCCGCATCGTACAGGCGCGGTCTTCATCAGCGATGCCGGCTGGTTCATCCCGGGCGGGCTCGCCCCGGAGTATGAGGAGTCCGCAGGTGCGGGGGCCGATCACCAGACTTCTGTCGACGCTGCAGGCGAGAGTCGCCTGCTCGATCTCGAAAGCGGCTGGATCCTCAGCATCCCGAACCGGCTGATGAACGTCCTCCTGCTCTGGTCGCTCTGCGTCGTAGTGCTCGCGCTTCCCGCCCCCTCGGGGGCTTGGCGCCTGGTCGTCGGAATCGCCGGCACGGTTGGTCTTCTGGCTTATGGCCTGTTCGTAGTCGGGAGCCAGGACCCGGCGGCGCAGAGGCAGTCGGGCAACAGCCAGGGTGCGGTGGGGTCTGCTCCGTGACGTTGGCCATCGGCTCGGCTTGAGATGTTGCCCGTCAGCCGAGCCGGTGCGTCCGGCCCGGAACCGTTTCCCTCGCCGAACCCAAGCCCGACCCCGCCGACGCCGTGGGCTTCCGACCTGGACCTCGGCATCACCTTGTCGTTCCTGGGCAGGCGGGCCCACCACTGCTAGGCAGCGTCTGAGGTCATCCGCCAGACGCGTGGCGTGGCCGAGGAGGCGGGCACTGGCTCGGCTGGCTGGCGTTTCGTTGGCAGTCTCGACGAACTCCAGGGCCGCTGGGAGGCGCTGAACAAGCACGTCGTCGTCCAGCGGCTCGACCGGGCGGCCAACTTCCGCCTCAGTGCGGACGCCTACGACGCGAACGAGACGCGCACCGCCTCCCAGTTCTCCTGAGGATCACCGACCACCCACAGGGATAGGACATGCCCGGCGTCATCACCGGCTACCGAGCCGTGGTCGACCCGGCAGCCCTCGGTCTGAACATTCACGCGGTCATCCGGCTGCGCACCACGCACGCCCAGCTCTCACGCGCCCTGGACTTCGCCTCCCGGACCCCCGAGATCGCCTCCACCTTCGGAGTCACCGGGGAAGACTGCCTCATCTTCGACGTCTACTACCCGCAGGCAGGACGACTCGAAGAAGTTGTCGACGCACTTGTCCGTTACGGCCCTGTCACCACATCACTCGTGCTCCGCGCCTACCCTCAGAAGCCGCTGACCGACACCACGTCAACAACGTCATGACCCGCAACAGCAGCCGGTCCCGCTTCTCGGGGTGCGTCAGCAGGAATGATCCACTGCTGGACACGGAAACGAGCCCAAAAAGCAAGATCGCCCGCGACCCAGATACCGTTCTCCACTCCCTGGCCATGGAATGGTTGAGGAGCGCGACTAGGATGATCGGCATGGCTGGTCAGGGGATGCCGATGTGGGACGGAACTACGCGGCGCGATGTACTGCCCGCCGCTGACCTGGCCGTCCGCGACCGGCTCGCGGATGCCGCGCGGGATGGGAACTGGTACGTCGTGCTGCAGCGCCTGCACGCTCAGCCCGCCCTGGCCAACAGCCCCCGTCCCGGCGGCGCCAGCGGCTACGCCGCCCTGCACCAGGCCGCCTGGCACGGGGTATCCCCGGACACGATCCGCTTGCTGAAGGGCTACGGCGCCTGGTCCAGTCTGCGCGCGAGCGATGGATCCCGCCCCGTCGACATCGCGACCCAGCGCGGCCACCGTCACCTGGCGGATCTCCTGCAGCCGCAGGTTCACCACCCCCTGCCGCCGCAGGTCCTGGCTGGCCTCCAGCAGCAGCTGCACCGCCTCCTGCACTACCGGGCAGACGGCGGCACCGGCCAGGATCCCGTCGGCCGCCTCGGCCTGCGCCTGCCGCAGCCGGAGGTCCTCACGGAACTGGCCGAGCCGGTGTTGTGGTTTCCGATCCCCGGCGCCGGCGGCTTCACCGTCCGGCTGGAGGGGAACGAGCTGTCGGTCGCCAGCGCACCCGGAACCGGCGGCGCCTCCGAGGAGCGCGTCGACCGCGTCACGGCGAATGTCACCAGCCTTGCCGAGGGGCGGTCCCTGTAGCCGTGCTGCTCGGCTCGGTTACACGCCTGTGACAGCCTCGCGGAGGGTGATCCGCGTCTCGGGTCGGCCACCTGGGTTGATGATCAGCAACAGGCTGCGAGGCAGCGTGGCGGACAGCTCGGCGCCGGTCGCTCGCGCCCACAGCTGCTCACCTGCCGGCAGGTGGCCCTCGCTGGTGTACACCCGCAGGACCGGATGCCAAACCACATCACCCTCGAGGGCGTAGCCGCCATCCTCGCCCACGGGGACGATGAGTTCGGCTGCGCGGAAGTGCGCGCCGAAGTCCGCGTCACTCTCGCGCCCCATGTACCGGCGTTGGATGCTGCCCTCGAACTCGTTGACTTCCGCACGCCACCCCAGGCCGACCAGCGTGGGCTGGTACTCCCGGTTCGCGATGAAGTCGCTCAGGGTGCCGTCCGGCTCGATGACCCAGCCGCCGAACACGTGCTGGAGGGGGACCTGTTCCGCATACAGGTCGGGGAAGGAGCGGTCCACCACCGTCCACCACCGCTGCGCCTTCGGATTGCGCGCATAGGCAGCCATCTTCCGGATCTCGTCCGTGGTCGGCACGACGAATCCCTGCTGGCTCGCGGAGTACTCCGCCTCGTGCGGCGCAGCCGCATACGAACGCAGCTCCCGTCCGCCGACATCCGGACGCGACACCCCGTTCTCGATGTATTCGGTGAGCTCTGGAAGCGTGGACGACTGCAGTGGTACGGGGAGCAGCCTTCCCGGCAAGGGCCATCCGCCAATATCTTGGGACTGCTGGATTTCGACAATAAATTGCGCTGGGGTCAGTCCGCGCTCCTTGGCCTTCCTGCCCAGCATTATCCAATACATTCCACTGTTGAAGGAATCCTCACCCTGCTCTTCATTGTTCAGCACGGTGAAGGCGCCGTCAGTGTCCCTGATTGCCAAGGCGCCGATGATGCCCACGGGGTTAGCCAGGGGAATGAAGTCGACGGCACCCTGTGAGAGGCTTGCATACGCATCCGGTGCAGAGATGCAGCTGACGACAAGGTCCTTGGAAAGTGGCCCGCCACCCTCGGTCTTGTCGTCGGCGTTCACTACACGATCCTTCCGTGAATCTGCCACTGGCCACCTTCCTTATAGACGTCCGTGACCTCGAACTTGGTGCCACGGGGAAGGAGCATCTCCCTCTCGGTCGGGTGCTCGGTGATTATCCCACGGCCCTCGATGGTGCTTCCATTCCGGTCCATCCAGATGGCGGGGCGCCCCTCCGGGAGCTCTAGGTGCAGCTTCGCGGGCTTGTCCTTGAATGCTGCCTCTCCGAGCGATGTGGACATGAAGCCCTCATCGCCGAGTTCGAGCCCGCGTAGTTCCCTCGCATCGGCAACATTGAACTCTTTCAGCCAGTGATCGATCCCGGTTCCTCGTCGCAGTATCAGTGGCTCCTGCGTCTTCGGCACATTATCAAACATCTTGTCAATGTTATCGATGTGTTCAGCGGTCAGCGGGTTTTGTGGCGCGTCCGGATTGCGAAGGTGGCCGTTGATCAGGTCACACCCGTGGCTCGTCGAATAGTGCTTGAGGGAATCGAACTGTTCTTGTGGGAGCTCTTCGATGAAGCTCCTCGAGTGTTCGCCACCGTACGCGTAGGTCTCCTCTTCCCTGTGGAGGAAGTCCTTGGCGTTACTGAAGGGAGCGTTACCGGGCTCGGCGTGCTGTGATGCCGATGTGTTGGAACTGGACGCCACGTCATCGGGCGCGTGCGGCTCGTTGACGTGGAGGTCGTCGATCTCCTTGCCGATGGCGTCCAGGTCGTGGCCAACGGCCTCGTCGACCTGCGGGGGCTTCGGTGCGAAGTCGTTGAAAGCCTTGTTGGCATTGTCACTCTGGTACGGGCCGCTCTGCGGTGCCGGCTCTGCTTCCGGAGTCGGTGTGTTCTTCTGAGTGGGCGGGGCTGTCCACTCCACGGGTCCGCTCTCCGGGGCGGTGTGGTCAGTGGTCGCCTGCGGAGGCACGGTGTTTTCGTGGCTGGCGGCCGTGGGGGAATCCGGGTGGTTGACCTGGATGCCGTCGATCTCACGGCCGATGCCGTCGAGAGCACTGGTGGCTGGCTCGGCTGCGTGCTGGAACTGCTGGGCTCCGCCGTGCGATACGCCCTGGGCAGCATCCGGAGCAGCGGCGCCAATGCTGGCCTCAATGCTGGTCAGGTTGTTGTCGATACCGCCGCCGAACTCCTCGAAGATCTTGGCGGCGCCGGCTGACATGTCCTTGGCCGCGTCGGTGGCAGCGGTGGTGCCGGCATGGGCGGCGGCGTTTCCGGCTTCCTTGGCTGTGGCTGAGCCGGCGGCCTTGGCGGCGTCGTGGGCCAGGGCGTTCTCGGCGGCGTGGGCGGCGGTCGAGGCTCCGGCCTTGGCGGCGCCGCCGACGGGGATGAAGTTGGTGGCAAAGGTTCCCAGGGCCTGGTTGCGGTCGGTGGACCAGCCTTCGCCGACGACGCCTTTGACCAGTTCGGTGGGGTGGTTGGCGCTGTGGAGCAGCCCGGTGCTCACGGCGGCGAGGTTCGCGACGTACTGGCCGGGGTGGCTGATGTTGTAGGGGTCCGTGGGGCTGACGGTCCGGCACAGCCGGACCATCGAGGCGCCGGCTTTGACCACGCCGCCGAGGCGGTGCTCGGCTCCGACGACGGTGTTCTTCAGTGTGTTGGAGGCAGAGCGCTTCAGGAGTTCGGTGCCCTGGGGTGCGGGCGGGGCCTGCGAGTAGGCGCGGGCAAGGGCCGAGGCCAGGGTTTCGGCGTCGGCGTCGCGCTTGTGGCGGGCGTTCTTGAGGAGGTGTTCGGCGTCGGCGCGCTCCTCAGCGCCGGGATCCTGGAAGTCGCCGGGTTTCTGGGGCAGTTGGTCGGTGCTGCCACGTGCGGCCGTCCAGGAGGTCTCCTGCTGCCACAGGGCGTTGTTATAGGCCTCGACCTGGGCGTCGTAGCGCTCGCGGGCGGCGTCGGTGCGGGCCTGTGCGGCCTTGTACTTCGCGACGGCTTCCTTGGCCTGGCCGCGGGCCCACTCCACGGTGTGGGCGTAGGAGGTCATGGCGGAGGCGGCGTCCTCGAAGGCGTCGGCGGCCTTGAGCCAGCGCTTGGGGTGGGTGGAGACCTTCTCGCGGAAGCGGTCGGCGGCCGCGCCGCGCCAGTCGTCGGCGTCCATCTTGCGCAGGGCCTGGCCGGTGCGCTCGAAAGCGGCGGAGAACTTCTTCAGGTGGACGGCGGCCTCCCGAATGCGGGAGGCGTCTCCGTGCAGGAGCTGGGCCGGATCGTCGCTCTCGCCGAGCTCCAGTTCGCTGGTGCTGGCGCTGAGGTGCTCGGTCAGCCAGGAGCTGGCGCCTTCGGTCTTGTCGGCCAACTTGTGCGCGCCGACGGCGTCCAGGCCCTCAGCCGCGCCATGGGCGAGGAACTGCGCGCCATCGGCGATGCCGTCGCGCAGGCCTTGGGTAGCGTTGCCCAGTTCATCAAAGCCGGGCAGGCCGCTCAACGGGACGCCCCGTCCTGGCCGGGCGAGGCTGCCTCCTTGATCGCGTCGATCCCCAGTCCGGTCTGGCCGGAGCTGGTCACGTCGTCCCATTCGGCGGAGAGTGACTTACGGGCCTGGGAGAAGCCCTTATTGAAGTCGTCGCCCGAGTAGTGGAAGGAGCCGTTCTCCTTGACGGCGGCGGTCAAGTCCTGGGTGGACATTTTCTGCGCCTGCTCAGAGGTAATCGTCGGAGGCGCGACGAAGGCAGCGGCAACGTCCTTGAGCGCGCCCTTTCCGTACTCCTCGGCCTCGTGGTAGTAGCCGGCGTTCAAATCGAGAGCCTCGGCGATCTGATTGCCCTCGTCCAGCAGGGTCTGTACCTCCCAGGACCAGCGGCTCGCGAAGTCCTTGAGTGCCTGGGCGGGGCGGGCCGCGCCCACGGCGTTGGGCGGCAGCGCGAGATCCTCGAAACCCTGACCGGTGGTGGCCTCGGTCGCGTCGGTGACCTCCTTGAGCTCATCCATGGCCGCGTTCAGGTTCTTCGACAACTGCTGAAGCAGCTGCGGGTCGACGTCGTAGCCGCCGCTCATGCCGCAGCACCTCCCACGCCGGTGCCGGTGGCGGCATCGAGGTCGAGAGCGGCGTGATCGGGAACGATGCCGGGCAGCGGCGGCAGGAAAGCGCGCTGGCTGGAGGTGACGTCCAGGGCGAGGCCGTAAGGCAGGTGGTCGCGCTCCATCAGCGCGGGAATGAGGTCTTCCAGTAGCTCCGCACCGGTCAAACGCATGCACGGGGCGCGCTGCGCAAGCTCGATCGGCAGGTCACCGGGGCGGGCGGCAGCCCACTTGCGCTGGACGAAGTCGCGCAATTCGCGGGCGGTGGTGAAGGCGAACAGCCACAGGGCGCCCTCCAGCTCGCATGTCCACAGCCGGCCGTGATCCAGCAGCGCCACCAACAGCTCGGCGCTGCGTACCGCCGCGATGAGTTCGTCCGGATCCCCCGTGCCGCGGGCCATGGCGGCCATATGGGCGCGCAGCGCGGCTATGTCCGCCGGCTCGCCGTCGTGCTGACTGCTCGGCGGGATCCCGCCCCCGTTGTGCATCTGCGCGCGCTTCCCTGCTCGCATCGTTCCGGCTGCATGAGGCCGCATCCCAGTCACAGGACACGACCGCGCGTCAGTTTAGGCACAACACATGAGGCGTTTGCGACTGCCCATGAGCAATATTGACAAGACTTACCCTTGATGTGCGCGAGTCTCCACGGGTAGGAGTGGCCAGTCCCTTGAACTCGTAACACGATCAGGACCGGTGCTACTCCAGTCGTCGCCAGCAAATGAGGCCGCAAGACAACGAGGCGAAGACGTCATGGAGTTCGGTTCGGCGTTCCCAGCGGACAGCGAGGCGTTTGAACTGGTGTCCACGATCTGGCGGGTCAGGCTGGCCTGTTCTTCCGTTTGCGGGACGGACGGAATCGGCGTTGGGTCACCGTCCCAGGGGCGGCCGGTGGTGGCGGCTTCGGCGTTGATGGACTCGGTGCGCGGTGTCGTGAGGAGACCAGCGATGCTCTGCGCCTCCTTATGGGCGTCCTTGAACTCCTGGTGGGCAGCGTGTACGTCGTTGTCGGCCTTGGCCGCTGTCAGGACTGGCTGGGAACCGGCCCGCCTGCCGGAAGGGGCGGGCGACCTGGGCGCCGTACGCCGTGTGCAGCCCCTTGAACTTGGTGACGGTCTCCTCCCAGCAATCAGCAGCCGCTTCGAGGTTGCTGAGGTCGAGGTGGTGATGCAGCTCGTACGTGGGCAACTTGCCGGACGCACGACTCATTTCCGCCATGGACTGTTGGCGATGACCGCTTGTGTATATGCGACCCGGTAGTCCAGGCCCTGCGGGACGAGGTGGTACTGAGGGTCACTCAATCCGCGCCAGTCCAGCACGACCGCATCACCACGCCGACGCCAACGTGTGCGTCGAGGCGGGTCGATGCTCACGTCGCTGTCACCTTCGAACCATGAGTACACAGCCATGGCGAGCCCCAACGGGAACCAGATGGGGGCGAGGACCACATAGAACGTCCACGCGTACCAGGTACCCGACTTGCCCACGAGTGGTTGGCTGGTGCCGCCAGTCTCCACAGTCCACCGCAGCCGCCTCGGCCAAGGCAGGAAACGTGCCCTACTCCTGCCGATCCGGGCAAGCAGTACCCCATCTGACGAATACACCTCGTAGGCGTCTACCCCAACCCGCCTCACCGCGCAGAGGTTTGCACGCTCAGCGACCCCATGGATCGAGAAGAGAACACCAGTCCCTTCGAGGGTGGGCCAATGGACCTCCGCCAACAAGTGACCGGCACCACCTGCTCCTGCTCCGCCGAGGAGAATCTCGGTCCTCGTCGCCTCATACATGCCGGCCCTGTCTCGACGCCTTCCCGGCGAAGGGACCCTGAAGGCAAACGGTGTATGCGGCGGAGGGAGCGGCTTGCGGGTCCAGAGACAGGCCACTGAGTGTTGCCAGAAGGAGTCATCCGAAAGCTTCCTTAATGTCGTCCAGGTGTCCACTCACAAGGGGAAGCTTCAGTCGCAGCGGCCACTGCCCGCAGTGTCGTGGAAGTCCCGGCCCGGTCACCGAAGAATATGAGCCCGTACTTCGCCCCCTCCGTGGCGAGCATGTCCTCGTGGATCTCGGCGCAGATCAGGCGCCGCACTATCTGCGGGGAGGGACGCGAACACACCAGGTGGCCAGCCAAGGGCTGCCAGCGCGATAGATTCCAGGCAGGGACGGTGGTCCAACCGACTGGAGCCGGAGCGCCGGGCTGGAACACCGGGCGCCACATCCATTGGGCTCGTTGGCGCGCTTGGGGGGAGTCGTAGCGGGTGACGATCACGTGGTACGGGGCGGCGCGGCGGCCGCTGTGCTCGATGTGCGAGTACTCGTAGCCGTACAACCGAGCCAGCCAGACACACAGGTCCGGCGTCCCCAAACGAGGACACGTCAGCTCAACGACAGAGCGGCCGTCAAGCTGGGCCGCCATGCTGGTGAGATCCATTGCACGTCCCTGTGATGTTCCCCGGAGTGCAGGAGGTACTGATCACCGCACATCTCGGGCTTGGTCCGCCGAGCAGTTGAGACTGAAGCGAGGAGCAAGGCGTCAGCGCCCCCAATCCTGTCTCGGAACAGACTCGAAACGCAGTTCCTTGCTCTGTGCGTACTGGATAGTTGCGCCGGGCTCAGACACCAACCGGTTCTGTCGGTGATGCGGGCTGCTGCGCCGATTCTTCATCCGGCATGAAACGGAGGCTGCGGAGTACGTCCACGACGACCTCGGAGTACTCCACCCAGTGGTCTGTACTCGGCGTACTGAAGGTCAGGACGAGCATCTCCTGCGCACCCGGGACCGCTTGCTGAGGCACGGGTATGAAGGCCTGGAGCTGTGCGACGTCGATCGGGATGTCCTCACCGTTCTCGGTCAATTCCGCCGGTATACGCAGTGAGGGACTCTGTTCGATCACGATGACGGCCTTTCCACACGGTAGGTCCCGAGTGGATACCAAGGCGCGCCGGCCATGCTTGCCGAGCATGATCTCGTGGATTCCGACGGCGGCGGCATCGGAGTCGGCATAGCTGAGTGGCTGCAGCCCGATGATCAATGTGCCGGCCGATGGCTCGTTGTTGATCTTTCCCAGGCAGGTTGCCGCGTAGAAGACGCCTGCGGAGGCCAGGGATTCCGAAGTCCTTCGATAGTCCACCACCAGCTGATCGACGTACCCGGCCTCCAAGTCAACCGGATGCTGACCAATCCGTGCCAGCGCTTCAGCCCTGGCCTCCTCGGCGGACAACCCTGGCGTGATCGGC
This sequence comes from Streptomyces sp. DT2A-34, assembly GCF_030499515.1. Lineage (NCBI taxonomy): Bacteria > Bacillati > Actinomycetota > Actinomycetes > Kitasatosporales > Streptomycetaceae > Streptomyces > Streptomyces sp. DT2A-34. Next base: position 2,521,586 of record NZ_JASTWJ010000001.1, read on the forward strand.
CGGAAGAACGGCGGTACCTGCATACTGACGTTCACTGTGCTCCTCCTGACCGACCCGGCGGCGCTACGTAGCCCGAGCTCTTGTGCTGTACGAACCTTCGGCGTCGCCGGAGCAGCGCCACACGCCCCCCAATTGCCACGCCCAGTGCCAACAGCACCAGCACCACAGCGATCGCCAACGGTACGAAGAAGCTGTCACCTGCCTGATACCGATCACGCGCGGCGAAACCACAAACGCCCGCCATCACAACGAGCATGCCCGCCAGCGCCACGATGGCCTCGGGATTGACCGTCCGGCGCACATCCTTCGCGATCGCCGCCAACTCAGCAGCATGCGGTTGTCCATACCCAGGCATGGGGTGGGGTGGTGGCCCGTACGGCAGTCGCCGCATCACCAGCTTGCGAGCGGCGCTGCCCGTGCCACTCAGGCAGTAGAGGTCGTATCCGTACTGCCGGCCGTACCAGACAATCTGCTCGATGGTCATACCCGTACCGCTCCAACGGACGCGCACTTCATCTCTGCCGTCAAAGGCGGTCATCACGTTGTCCTGGCGCTGCAGGTGCAGCTGCCGTGTCCCCACGTGATCACGGAAGTTGGAAATGAGGAAATAGACGACGAGCAACGCGCCAGCCAACGCGGCAAGCACAAACCAGATGAAATCCATCGGGCTGTCTCCTCACTGTCCCGCGCGTTGTTCGGCAGCTGCGACATCCTTCTCCGAGCCCTTTTCCCAAGCATCCTCGAATGCCATACCGAGGCCAACCACCGGGCCGAGTCCTGGCACCAGCATCGAGCCGCCGAGCACTCCCGCTTCAGTTGCGCTGTCCGGGACGAAGTAGCCAAGGGCTGTGCTGTCCTTGAGGTAGTCCTGCCCCGTCATGGCGATCGATGTCCAGCCCGCCCCATGTTCTGCAGACTTGAGTCCCCTGTAGATCGCGACGGGAGCTTCAACGATATCGTCGGCTTTGGACGCAACCTTCCCAATCCCAAATGAGGCGAGTCCCAACGCGTCTTCGGTGAGAGTCCGGTCGCTTACATCAGCGCCCGCGGCTTTGGCAGTGAGGTGTAGTCCGAGGCCGACGCCCGCCGTGACCCCGGAGACAATGCCCAATGGAACACCCACGACGCCACCGATGCCGGTGGCATCAAGAGCAAGTCCGACGACGCCTGTCACGGTACTGATCGTTGAGAAGACGTCACCGACCGCGGAGATGGCATTTGCGTGGTCCTTGACCCAGTCCCAGGCTTCGTTGGCGAGTTGGGCGTGAGCCTCGACGAGGGATTCGAGACCGTCGAAGAGACGGTCCCAGAAGCCGGGTTCGTCGGGGGCCTGTTCGCATGCCTTCTTGATGAGTTCGGCAGCGGAGTCTGCGATCTCGTCGTGGCGAGCCAGGAGCTGCTTCGCGTCGGCGATGATCGCGTCGAGGTCCCGACGTGCGGCGTTGAGCTCCGCGATCGCGTTGTCCAGGCGGCGCTGGGCCTGGTCGGCTTCCTCCTGGGAGGGAAACTGCTGACCGGCAAGGTTGAGGTCGGGATTGCTTTCGGCGGTCCGTATTCGTCCGCGTACGGATGCAGCCTGGTCTTCGTAGGCAATGGCCTGCTGTTTCATATGGGCGAGCCGGTCTTGCCAATCCAGTAGTGCGCCGGCCGCACGCTGGAAACTGGCTGTCGCGTCGTCCAGGAGCTTCGGCAGTTCCTTGACCTTGGCGGTGAAGGCATCGGCTGCGATGCCGGTCCATCCGCCCGTGCCCTTGATGATGCCGGTGAGAATGTCGTCCGCGGCCTTGAGTTTGCTGTACGTCCCGTTGATGTCCTGGGCGAGCGTGGAAACGGCGGCGGGAGAACCAGGGGCGGGGTCAAAGCCGAGCGACGGGTAGCCCTCGACAGTGGTCGTGGCAGGGGTAGCCAAGATCTTCTCCTAAACGGGCTACTGCGGTCGGCGACTATGCTATGAAGACCGGTGCGGGAAACGTCAGCCAAGGTGCCTTCGTCGGCTGTCAGCCAAAGTCGGCGGCCAAGCTGTAATTCTGCCCACCCGCTTCCGTGCTCGTGCTGCCCGATGCGGCAGATCCGCCACCGGTTTCTCCGCCGCCCCCGGCAAAGAACTCTCCGATCCGGCGATCGGTCTCCGCGTAGTTCTCCGCGGTCTTTCGCACTCCGCCCTGGATCGCGTCAGTGAGCTTCGAGAGCTGCTGAATTCCGTACTTCCACGCATCGCGGAACTCGCCACAGCGTTCCTCAAGGTCGGCATGACCGATTTCACGAACGGACGCCTGCTCCATCTTGTAACCGGCAGACTTCATCTCAGAGGCACAGTCCTCCAAATGTCCAGCGAGCCGGCTGAGCTGCTGGACGTCCACGCGAAACGTCCCAGGAAGTGACTCGGGCATTATCCGCCGTCCTCGGTTGCTTGAGTTGGAAACTACCGCTCGTACGGGTTGATTTGGTGGGGGGCCTGCCCCGGAGGGGCGGGGTACTGCTGCTGAGCGGGTGAATGGATCGGCTGCTGGGGCGGGTAGCCCATGTTCTGGGGGTAGGTTCCAGGGCCGTAGTTACGGCGGCTGCGTAGTACAGCGAAGACGACGACGGCGCCGATTACGGCTCCAAGGCCGATCACGCCAACCACAAGGACGACGAGGCCCATTGAGGAGGATCCCTTCTCGTTCTCGGCTTCTAGGTCACTGCAGAATCTGGGCAATGACGATACAGAGCAGCAGGGTCGTAGCATGAGTCCCGGCTCCCCACCTTTTCAAGGCTCGATTGTCATCGTGGTACCCACGCAGCATGACCAAGAGAGCCACATGCGTGCCGATCAAATTGAGCGCTGTCAGCCACCAGAGCGTGCCAGACATGATCGACATAACGAAGAGCAGCCAAGGAACAAGGATTCCCAGCCCGAGCAAGATGGTGGTGAAGTGGCTCGCTGTGCGCGCCGTCATCTCATCGGCAGGGGATTAGGAATTCAGGTCCGGTAGTTCCGAGCTCACGGGCTCTCCGAGGGGAGTTACCCCTACTGTCCTTGGTGCGGGGGCTGTTGGGCGTAGGGGTGGGGGTGCTGCGGGGACTGTCCCGGAGGCGTGGGGTAGCCCTGGTTGGGAGCCGCGTGGGGGTGCTGCTGATAGCCCGTGGGAGGCTGGGGCGGGTAGCCCGTGCTGGCGGGGGGCATTCCTCCACCGGAACCGCCGTTGCGGCGGCTGCGGATTACCGCGATGGCGATGCCGATGACGACCACGGCGGCTGCGATGCCGGCGATGAGGAGGAAGCTGCCCGAGGAGGACTTCTTCTTTTTCTTGGCCAGGCTTGTGCCGTCGTTGTCGTCGGGGGCGGCGCCGGAATTTGTGGACGTGGACGGGGAGGAGTGCGCGAGGGGGCCCTGCTTGGAGCCCTTGGGGATGTCCATCGTCAAGGCAGTACCGGGGCGGGCGATCCCGTAGCCGAGTTCCCTGTCCGGGGCCGTCCTGCCCTTGTTGTTCAGGAAGGACGCCGACTTGATCAGGCGGTTGATGATCTGGCCTGCGGTTAGGTCGGGGTACTTGGAGCGGAGGAGCGCAACGATGGCTGAGACGTAAGCGCTGGAGCCAGAGGTTCCGTCTGCCACCGAATAACCACTACCTGTGGTCGGGTCAGCCTGGGCCACCTCCACTCCGGGGGCTGCGACAATCACGTTCCCGGTGTTTGACTTAGACCAAGGGTTGAGGTCCTTGTCCACAGCAGCGGCAGCCACCACGCCTGGGAGAGCGGCCGGATAATTGACCGTCCCTGCGTCGTTGCCCGTACTCGCTACAACCACGACGTCGTGCGCTTGCGCATATTCAATTGCCTTGGCAGCTTTCGAGCCAGGGTAGGCGGAAGAATCATCGAGAGACAGGTTGATTACTTCCGCACCCTGCTCAACCGCAAAGCGGACTCCAGCGACCCAACCCGCCGTATCAATCTTGCCATCAGTCTCATCCACCCCCCGCGTCACGCTCACCCGCACCGGGAGAATCTTCGCTTTGGGCGCAAGACCCATCACGCCCGCAGAAGCATTTATCCCATGCCCGTGTCCAGCGATGAGACTAGCCATTGCAGTGCCATGTCCAACATTGTCTTCATGAGGGTTTCCAGCTCCGGTGAAGTCCTTACCAGGCAGAACTTGTCCGGTGAGATCCGGATGACTGGAATCTACGCCTGAGTCAATTACAGCAACCGTGACGCCCGCGCCTTGCGAGGTTTTCCAGACCTTTTCTGCGCCATACACCGTCAGCGGCCACTGAGCCTCTCGGACTTGATCCGCCGACGCCATTGGGGCCGAAGTGAGGAGCAAGGCTCCTGTCAACGTCACGACTCCTGTCGTGGACCAGAATCGCTTGACACCCAATTCCTTGCTCCTCACTCAACTAAGACTGGTTTCACCAGACTTCACAGCGGACCGGAACCAATGGCTCCGGTCCGCTTGCCTGCCTATTCGATGGTTCGGGGCACGTTCCGGTTGCGTTCCTCCTCCGAGATCCAGGTCTCTTCGTCCTCGACCAAGTAGTCGGGACGGTCACCCCGGCTGTTCTCGTCCTCGGACCGTCGGCCATTGCGACCAGCCATGCCGCCGGCCCCGCCCGCCATAGCGCCGCGCTGGCTTCCGCCACGGCTGCCGTGGAGGCCTGCACCGCCACCGGCACCCTTGCCAGTGACTCCCTTCGCCGCGCCGACCACGCCGCCACGGGACTTCGCAAGGGCTCCCCGGCCGCCAGCACCAGCACCGCCTCGGCCAGCTGCGCCAGCTCCGGCGCCACCCATACCGCCCATACCGGATCGTCCTCCAGCGCCGCGGCCTGCTGCCGCACCGCCACCAGTCAGACCACCGCGACCGCCAACAGCGCCAATGCCGCCGCGTGCGGCAGCACCGCCCGCCAGGCCAGATGCTCCGCCAGGGGCCACGATGCCGGAACCTTGAGCTCCGCTGGTGCCGAAGTTGCCACCACCGACGCCTGGTCCGCCAACGCCCGTGCTGGGGCCAGTCCCTGTCAAGCCTGGGGAGATGCTGTCAACCTTCGTTCCAGCTGTCGGGAGCTGGGAACCGCCGGTGATGCCAGGGTTACGGGGCACCGTAGGCGTCGGCTTAATGTTCGTCGTCGGCCCCGCGCTCCACGGCTTGGCCGTGGCGCCTCCCCTACTCGGACTTGAGCCGCCACCAGACGGCACAGGGATAGGGGGAGGCATCGGCGTTTGAGGGTTCGGGGGCTGGAAGGGATCCCTCGGGTCAGTTTCTCGAAGATTTCCGCTCGAGTAAGCCTTGTAATTGACCCCCAACTGCTCCATGATCGCCACCCCCTTCAGCTGCGCTTCCTTGCCCGCAGACAGGGAGTCTGCATTCGCCTTGGCGGCGGCCTCAGTACTCACGCCCTTGTTGATGTCTGCCAGCAATTGCTCATCGCTGCGCTCATCGTCCGTGAGTTTGTCCCAGGCCCTGTCCCAGCCAGAAGGTTCTTCGACCTCCCGCATCTGGGTCATGGAGTTCCGCAGATCGTTCTGGACGGCGTGCATGGTTTCCCCGTAGTGGTTCGCCCACGCAGCGCCGTTCCGAATGTTCTGCATGATCTCGTTGGCCTTCTTACGGAACGCCTCGGCCGCGTCGCCCTCCCAGTGTTCAAGGACGTTTTCCACTGCGCTTTGCATCATGCCCGCGACGCTGTCCTTCGCGGATACCGAGTCCACACCGCCGCTTTTGCCGTCGCCGTCACCGCCGGACAGGATGTTGTGGACCGACTTCCAGTGCTGGCTGACCTCGTAGATCCGGCCGGGGTCCGCGTCCAGGATCATGGATCGCAGCTCCGGGATACTCATCTTCATGAAATCCGAGTCGAGTTTGCTGCGGTCCGGCCCCCCCATACCGCCGTCCTTGGTCGACTCAAGCCTTTGGTCGTGCTTGTCCTGGATGCGCTGCTGCTGTGCCTTCTGCTGAGCCTCGTAGTACTCAGGGCTGTTGTAGTAACCGCCGTAGCCGTAGCCCATTGCCGTAACGTCCCCTCTGTCAGTGACCTGTCGCTGAACCGATTAGTAGGCCGAGCCCGTAGACCCGCCGTCGGGAGCAGCGCTCACGCCCTGCTTGTTCGCCTGCTCCTGGTTGCTGTACTTGTCCCTGACCTTCGAGGTGCTTGTACTGAAGTCGTCGATCAATTTGTGCAGATCTCGGATGATGTTCTCGATCCGGGTCTTCTGCTTCTGGTGAGCCTGATGAAGCTCGTTGGACTCCAGGAACTTCATACTTCCGAAAGCAGTACTCGGGATGTCCGTCTCGTACTTGGCCTTGGTGTTGGCCTTGTCCATGTCTGAGAGAAGGCCGTTGAGCTTGCGGATGACGTTATCCAGCTCGCTCAGATCAACCCGCATTCCGTTACTCATACCCCGTTGTCCTCTCCCCTGTTCCTCAAGTTGTCAGCACCCACTCGGTGCTCAAATCATCGCCCACGTCGGCTGACGGACTGCCCAGCCCGTCCAACCGGCCCAGCCAACGCATCCCGCCGACTACGCCAGTCCCGCAAAGCCACCCCACTCCCCGCAACCACCAACGCCAGAGCCATCCCCGTGCCCAACACATAGATAGCTACCCGGCGTTCCCGCTCAGCCTCACTCTCCCCCATGGTCACAGCCATCGGAACGACTCCGCCCGCTCCGGGCGCGACCGGCGGATCCGGCTCCGGAGACTCGCCCGGTGTCGACTCCTCCTGCAACGCGGCGACCGGGTCGACGACGCCCCACCCGATGTAGGGGTTGGGCTCGCGCCCCGGGCGTTGTGCGGTTTCCTCGATGCGGGTGGCGATCTGGGCGGCGTTCCACTCCGGGTACTTGTCCATCAGCAGAGCCGCGACACCCGCGACATACGGCGCCGCGAAGCTCGTGCCGTCCGCGGTGCACTGGCCGCCGAGGGGGACCGTGGAGACCATGCTGACGCCCGGTGCCGCGACGTCGACGAAGTTGCCCGACTGTGAGAAGGGGGCGCGTTCGTCGTTGCGGTCGGAGGCCGCCACCGCCAGGACGCCGTCGTAGGCCGCGGGGTAGGTCTTCGCGAGCTTGCCGTCGGCGCCGTCGTTGCCAGCGGCTGCCACGATCAGGGCGCCCGCATCCACCGCGTCCGCCACGGCGGCCGCGAGTGTCGGGTCGTCCTTCTTGTTCTGGGTGTCCGAGGAGATGTTGATGATCTTCGCGTCCTGGGCGACCGCGTAACGGATCGCCGCCGCCATCGTCCCCGCGTCGCCCTGCTTCTCCTGCCCGCCCGTGTAACGGAGGGAGAGGATCTTGGCCTCCGGTGCGATGCCCACGAAGCCCGTGCCCTTGAGCGGACGGGCCGCGATGATGCCTGCGACCCGGGTGCCGTGTCCTTCGATGTCCTTGGTGGCGGCGCCGTCGACGAAGGTCTTGCTGCCCGGGGCCATGGCGTTGGTCAGTTGGCGGTTGGAGGCGTCGACACCCGTGTCGATCACCGCGACCGTGACGCCCTTGCCCTTCGCCTGTCCCCACAGCTGGTCCAGCAGGATCCGCTGGAGCGACCACGGCGTGGACTTGATGACCTTGCCGCCGAAGACGCATTCCGTGCTGTCCGCCAGGCCGAATTCCGTGCCGGCCGACACGGTGCCGCTCGAACCAAGGGCGCCTGCCGCCGTGTGGCGCGTAGGTACCGACGGGTCAGCGAATGCCGGCGTCACCAACGCCGACGTACAGCAGATCCCCGTCACCGCGAGCACACCAAAAACCCGCTGCAGTGCGCGGGTTCCACTGTTACGGCTACGCGAGCGGGCTGTCCGGCCCTTCACGCTCAGGCCCCCCATGTTCAGGCCCCCAGGGCTTCCTTGCTTCTCTCGAAGCTGGGTCATGTGTATGTGACGGATGTCGTGGATGTAGCTGGTGTCGTGGCTGTAGCGACACTTGTGAAGATTTGCGGGATTTGCTGCATGCAGGTCCACAGAAGTCGTCTGCGATCCCACAGAAGCTGTCCGCGATCCCGCAGAAGTTGTGTACGACCCCGAAGCAGAGGTCGGCCCAGCCGACGCCGTGGCGTCAGCTGGGCCGATTCTCTTCATCTCAAGCCCCTCGGGCCGCCGACGGGCTCAGGCCCAGGTGTTGGCGTTGCTCTTCTCAGTGGCCTGGTAGTTCTCGGCCGCGCTCTGCAGCGCGGTGGAGATCTTCAGCAGGGTCGCGTGCAGGTCGGCGGCGGTCTGGTCCCACTCGCGCTGCTTGCGCTGGTAACCCTCCTGCGCCTCGCCTTCCCAGGTGCTGGCGACGCGCTTCACCGCGGCCTCGATGTCGTCGAGCTGCTGCTTGATGCGGCCGGCCGTGGACTTCACGTCCGTGGACGCGTTGGTGATGGTTGCGTAATTGACGAGGATCGACATCGTCGTTCCCTTTCAGGAAGAATCGAAGGAAGTCTGTGGAAGTCGGGAGGAAGTGGAGAACTTCAGCCCGACCAGCTTGATCGGATCGAACGGCTTGATCGGATCGAACGGCTTGATCAGCCCGAACGGACCAAACGGCTCGATCAGCCGAAGTCCGACATGATCTTGCTGATCTCGGCGTTCTGCTGCTCTTCCGACGCCGAGTAGTTGCTCCGCGTGGAGTCCACGGCTTCCTTGATGTCGTTGAGGATGTCGCTCATCCTCTTCGCGTCCGCGTTCCAGCGGTCCTGGAGCTGGCGGTAGGACTGGGCCGCCTGGCCCTTCCAGCCGCCGGCGATCTGGTCGATCACTCCGTTGAGGCGGCGGATCTCGCCCTGGAGCTGGCCGTTGACGGTGTTGATGTCACCGGAGAGCTTGGTGAGTTCGTCCTCTGTTACCCGGAACTGGCCGGCCATGATGAACCTTCCCCCATGTCGTCGTTGATCCGGGAAACCTGCACTGGTGCCCGGAGAAGCTTCGCACCGTTGAGCGCTGCAAACACTCTATCGCCAGCCTGTCACCAGACCACAGGCACGGCCAATCAGTTACACGGCTCACACACTTGAGCGATCATCTTGTGACGCTCACGCCGTCTTACTGTCAAGTGCGCCTGCCCGCAAGCCTGTTGGTCAGGTCACTGACTCTGTTCCTGCGCCGCGCTTCCGGTGTCCAGGGTGGGCCCCTTCGGGATGAATGTCGCCCACGTCTGCGGCACGATCGCGGGCTGGGAGACGTCCTCGTAACCCAGCCGCGTGCGCGCCTTGTCCGTCTCGCTCGCGTCACCGTTCGAAGAGCCCGAGGCGTCCGAGGACGAGTCGCTGCCGCTCTCCTCCGCCTTCGCCGCGCTGTCGTTGCCCTTCGGCAGCGAGTACCGCAGGCCCGTGTCCGTCAGCAGGTACTGCGCGCCGCCGCCCCCTGCCGCACCGGTGACCTCCGTGAAGAGCAGGCCCGAGCCGGACGAGACGTAGGCGCTGAGCGAGTCGGCGATGACCCTCTTCGGGTACGCCGTTCCGGCCCAGGCGGCGAGCTGCGGCTTGTTGCCCTCGCCGATGGTGCCGTCGTAGACGCTGCACGAGGTGTTACGGGCCTCGCCGTTCGGCGTGGTCGCGGGGTTGGCCTGCTGCGGAACGGTCTGGGGCCAGCCCTTGTTCTGGTAGAAGCGGTTCGCCGGGCCGTTGTTGGCTGTGGTGATGTCCTGGGGGGCGACCTTGATGTCTTCGATCGCGTCCTGGCCGTACGCCTCCTCGGCGGCGGGCGATGCCTTGATCAGGGCTGCGACGAAGGGCGTGATGGCGGCGATCTCGTTCTTGAGGACGACGTAGTACTGCTCGCCCTGCGCGTCCTGCGCCTTGAGCACCCGGCCCACCGTGCTCGCGTTGGCGGGGAGTCCCTGGACCGAGGTCGCCTCGCCGACGTTCGGGACCGTCGGGAAGGTGATGACGCTGCCCTTGTTGAGGGTGCGCAGCCACTCGGCGCTCACCGGTTGCGGCTCGGCATCCCGGCCGACCACGGCGTTGCGCAGCAGTTCCATGGTGACGTTGTCGAGACCCGCCGTATCGCCCAGCAAGAAGAGGTTGCCCTTGCTGTCGACCAGGAACTGCCGTCCGGTCTGGCGCTCTACGACGTAGAGAGCCTCGCTGGGGTTGACTTTCCCCGCGTTGTTCAGCGACTTGGCGTCGTCGGCGTCGAGGACGAAGACGGCACGGTCGATGGCGCCGGTCTCCGATCCCGGGGTCGGACGCTCGCACACCGCCCAGGTCTTCGGCGTCTCCGCGTCCTCCTTGGCGGGCAGCCGGTCGGGAGCGTAGGGGATGCCGATCGTCGCGCCGTGCCGGATGCCGCTCTTGTCGATCTCCTTGCCGGGGACCTCGAGAACGGTGCCCTTGCCCTTGTCGAGCAGCAGCTTCGCGGAGGCGTAGTTGAGGACCGGGTGGAGGACCTTCTCCACCTTGCTGTCGTCCGGGTCCGGATCGAGGACCACGTACCGCGTCGTGGAGTCGCTGTCGACGATGATGTACTCGCCCGGCGTGTCCCAGCCCTTGGGTGCCGTGGGCTTGATCACGCCCCAGGCGATGAAGCCGAGCACCAGTACCAGGCCCACGCCGAGGCTGGGCATCACCGTACGAATGGGACGCGGGGCGCCTTCCTCCGAGCCGCCCGGTGACGGCGCCAGGAACGCCGCGACGGTGCGCTTGCGAGCGAACGTGTAGGCGGCGAGCTCATCCCGACGCTTTGCCATGGTCCCCGTTTCTCCCGTTTGTGATGCTCGATGGTGTTGCGACGTTCCGGCCGCGTCTGCCGCGTCTGTACTGCTCGATCACGGTCGTGATGCTTCGATCGCGGTCGTGGTGTTTCGGGCGTGATCGCGATACTTCGACCGCGCTCGACAGGCCGATCCGGCCGCGCAGGCACCTACTATGCCCTGCGCCACGGGGCGACGATCCATCAGGTGTGCGGCCGACCCCGCATCTTCACAGAGCTTCACGACAGCGCTCCACCACGCGGGGCCGGTCCATGACAGGCTGACCACCTGGGTTTTGGGTGTCCCCTGTGTCGCCCGGTGTTCCGCAGCGGGTACCGTGAGCCACCCGCATGGATGTTGAGGGCCATCGGTGCCCCTGGCCCGTCGCCGGGATCGCGGACCTCTCGGAACAGAGGATCCCGCCCGGCCAACGGCCACTACTTCGCGAAAGGGATGTCCCGGGGGATGACCAGCGCTACGAGCACTCGGCGCGGACGCCGCGCACAGCAGCAACAGGGAGGTCCGGGCGGCAGACGTTCGTCGACTGCCCCGGCCGCCCCCGCCGCCGCGTCGCCGCGCACGCTGCCGCGCCCCGGCGGTCTGGGCCCGGTGCGGTTGCAGCAGCTCATCCTGGTGGAGCTCGCGGCGGCGGTCATGCTGGCCGCCTGGGCCGCCGACACGTCCTGGCTGCTCGTACCGGCCGGTGTCGTGGCGGCGTTGCTGCTGCTCCTGGCGGTTCTGCGCCGGGGTCGCCGTCCGTTGCCCGAGTGGTACGAGACGACCCGCGCGCTGAGGCAGCGCCGGCGCGACGCCAAGCAGCCCGTGTCGCCCGGGACGGACGCGATGCTGGCAGCGGTCGTCGAATGCGACCCCGCCCTGCGGACGTACTCCTTCGTCTCCCGTGACGACCGCTCGATCGGCATGATCGGCGACGGTTCCTTCCTGACCGCCGTCCTGTTCGTGCAGCCGGGAGACCAGCCGTTGCGTCCCGGCGCCGCCGAGCGGCAGCTGCCGCTGCGGCTGATCCAGGACGCCCTCGAGGTCGACGGGATCCGTCTCGCCTCCGTACAGGTCGTGCAGCACACGCAGCCGGCGCCGGCGCCGCATCTGCCGCAGCAGTCGCTGGCCGCGCGGTCGTACGGCCCCCTCCAGGCGCAGTCCGGTTCGCCCGCGCTCCGGCTCACGTGGGTCGCCCTCAAGCTCGACCCGGAGCTGTGCCCGGAGGCGGTCCAGGCCCGCGGTGACGGCGTCCCCGGCGCGCAGCGCGCCCTGCTGCGCGTGGCCGACCAGTTGGCGAGCCGGCTGGCCGGCGCCGGCTTCAAGGCGACCATCCTGGACGAGACCGAGCTGGTGCAGGCGCTCGCGACGTCCAGCTGCCTGAACCCGCGCGCCAACGCCCAGCACGCCCAGGACGGGCGGACTCCCCAGCGCCGTACGGTCGAGTCGGTGCGGACCTGGCGGGTCGACGACCGGTACCACACGACGTACTGGGTCTCCCGCTGGCCGCAGTTGGGGAGCGGTGGTGTGGCGCTGCCCGAACTGGTCACGCGGTTCACCTCGCTGCCGGTGCTCGCCACGACGTTCAGCATGACCCTGAGCAAGGCCGGCAACCGGGGTGTCGCCCTCACCGGGCACGTCCGCGTCACCGCTCGCGGTGACAGTGAAGTCGGCCAGGTGGGGCGGGAGTTGGAGCGGGCCGCGAGTGCCGCGAAGGTCGGTCTGGTCCGTCTCGACCGGGAGCAGGTCCCCGGTGCTCTCGCCACTCTGCCGCTCGGAGGTACGTACTGATGTCCCACCCCGCCTCGACCATGCCCCCGGGGCAGCAGGGCCGGGCCCCCGGGCGCACGCCGGCACACGTGGCCTCGCCCACCGACACCGGCATGATCCCCATCATCCGGCAGCCGGAGACCCCGCAGCAGCAACGCCGCATCGTCAGCCCGGGGTTCGGGCTGCGCGGGCCGCGCCGCAACCGCCATGTCGTCACCGCCGACGAGCTCGCGGCGATCAGCATGCCGATCGGTGACGACGGCGTGATCATCGGCACCGACCCGGAACAGCAGCCGGCCGTGCTGGGTCTGTCCCGTCCGACCGCCTTCGACGTCGTGCTCGTGGGTGGCCTCTGGCTCGCCCAGGTGCTGGCGTTGCGCGCCGCCGCGACGGGCGCGCGCGTGGGCGTCGAGACCGGACGTCCGCAGGCCTGGCAGCAGTTGGCCCAGGCGGCCGGCGGCGGTCAGCAGTGCGTGACGGTCTATCCGGTGGGCCGGGTTCCCGCGCAGGGACCGTCGGTGTCCAGTCCGGTGGTGTTGTTCCGGGACTGCGGCATCCGACCGCCGCGCGGGCGGGTGACGTCCGTGCCGTGGCAGGCGGTGGTGACGGTGTTGCCGTTCGTCAGTGAGCATGCGCCGCGCTGGCTGGCTCAGGCCCATCTGGTCGGGATCCAGCGCATCTCGCCCTACGAGACCGAGGCCGTACGGGACACGCTCGGGATCCCGGAGGAACAACTCCAGCACCTGCCGACCCTTCACGACGGCGTCGCCCTGTGGTGCACTCGCAAGCATCAGAAGTTCGTCATGACCGAACCCACCGATGCGGAGACGGGCCTGCTCGGCGTGGCCCGTCGTATGGACTGACACGTCGTCGTCTTCGGGCGGGGCGCGAACGAGGCCTCGCCCAGGGGGCTTTCCGTCCGCGCCCATGCGGCACTTCCGTCCACGCGACCGGGGCTATAGCGTCCGCGCCCGTGGGGGCTTTTCCGTCCCGCCATGCGAGTGATTAGGCTTCTGGTGGTGCGGTGACGATCGCAGTCGCGTGGGACTAGCCACTCGGTCCGCCCGGCCGCGACGACGACCAGCTCAGCAGCAGTGGCTGACCAGGAGGCAAGCAGTGAACAGGGATCGGTCCGAGTACAACGGCGGGAGCCCTTCCTCGGACGGGGACGATCACGAGGTGGATCTCACCGGCGAGTTCGAAATCGTCTACACACCTCCCGCCTGGTACGCCCAAAGTACGCAAAGTGGTTCCGCGGCCGGTGAACAGCAGGACGGCGGGCAGCCGTCGCCGCCACCGCCGACGGGATCGCCCGTCGGGTCGCCCACCGGTCCGCCCGGCGTTCCCGCACCGCCCGCTCCCGGACCGGCTCAGCCGCCGGCCCAGGGTGCGCCACAGCAGCCCGCCCAGCCCCCGCACCCGGCCCAGCCCGCGCAGCCCACTCCGGCTCAGGGCACGCCCAGCCCGCACCAGCAGGGCCCCGCCACGGGTGGCTACGGTTTTCCGCAGCAGCAGTCCGCGCCGGGCGCCCCCGCGGCCGGCGGGTACGGCTATCCCCAGCAGACCGGAGCCGGAGCGCCGCAGCCGGCGCAGGACACGTCCGGTGGCTTCGGCGTACCGCAGCAGGACACCTCGGGTGGTTTCACCGCCCCGCAGCAGGGCGCGCCTGCCCAGCCGCCCGCCGCGCCCCCACAGCACACGCCTGCCCAGCCGCCCGCCGCACCCGGCTTCCCCGTGCTGCGTCCGGTCGACACGGACGCCCAGGCCGGCCCGGCCCCGACCGCCACCCCGGCGGCCGGCGTCCCGGCAGCGCCCGCGCCCGAACAGCCCGCCCCCGCACAGCCGGTGGCGGAGCCGGAGCCCGAGCTCAACCACGCCGCCGCCGACGCCGAGGCGGCGCTGCTGTTCGGCGGTGCCGACGACGACGTGGACGAGCAGCCGGGCGACGAGGCGGAGCCGGGTGACTCCACCGGTTCCGTCCCCGGTGCCGAGGGCGACGAGTCGGCGCCCGTCCAGGCCGACGCGGACTCCCCCGGGCATGCCGATTCCGAGGCCGCTGCGGCGACGGCGGAGGCAGAGCCGCAGGCCCCCGCGGACCCGGCGACGGCTCAAGGACAGCAGCCGCAGGCACAGCCCACCGGGCAGGCCCCGGAGGCACCTCAGGCACAGCCCGCCGGCCAGGCCCCCACGCCGCCCCAGACCGGGCAGCCGCTTCCCCCGCTGCCCCAGGGCTTCGCCCCCGCGCACCCCGGCCAGGGCATGCCGCAGCAGGCGGGACAGCCGGACCAGCAGGCCGCGGCCGCCGCCGCACAGGCTGCCGCCGCCCAAGCCGCCGCCGCACAGGCGGGCGGATACGGCTACCCCCAGCCTCCCGCCCAGCAGCAGCCCGCACCTCCGGCACACCAGACCCCGCCGCAAGGCACGTTCGGCCCGGCCCAGCAGGCCGGCTACCCGGCGCCGCAGGCCGGACAGCCCGCCGTCGACCCGCGGCAGGCGCCTCAGCCCGGACAGCCGCATCCCGGACAGCCGCAGGCCGCCGGATACGGCTACCCCCAGCAGGCACCGCAGGCCGCACAGCCGCAGCCCGGACAGCCCCAGCCGGGGCACCCCCAGGCCGGACAACCGCAGGCGGACGGGTACGGCTACCCCCAGCAGCCGCAGCACCCCGCACAGCCCGGCTACGGCTACCCGCCCCAGCAGGCCGGTTACGGCTACCCGCAGCCCGCGCAGCCGCAGCAGCCCGCCCCCCAACAGCAGCCCCCGGCCCAGCCCCAGCAGCAGGCCCCTCAGCAGCAGGCGCCGCAGCAGCCCGCGCCGCAGCAGAACCCCGCTGTGCCGCCCGCCGCTTACGGCAACCCGGGCGCCCAGGGCAACCAGGGCTGGAGCGCCCCTCCCGGCCCCCAGGCCGGCCCCGGTGCTCCCCAGCAGCAGCAAGCCGCGCCCGGGACTCCGCTCGGCTACAACGCCGCCGTGGAGCTCTCCTCCGACCGGTTGCTGCGCAACCAGCCCAAGGCCCGCAAGAACAACCAGGCCCCGTCCCGGTTCAAGCTCGGCGCCAAGAAGGAGGCGGCGGAGCGGGAGCGGAAGCTGGGTCTGATCCGTACGCCGGTGATGTCCTGCTACCGGATCGCGGTGATCAGCCTCAAGGGCGGCGTCGGCAAGACCACGACGACCATGGCGCTCGGCGCCACGCTCGCCACCGAGCGTCAGGACAAGATCCTGGCGATCGACGCCAACCCGGACGCCGGCACCCTCGGCCGACGGGTCCGGCGCGAGACGGGCGCGACCATCCGTGACCTGGTGCAGGCGATCCCGCAGCTGCACAGCTACATGGACATCCGCCGCTTCACCTCGCAGGCGCCCTCCGGTCTCGAGATCATCGCCAACGACGTGGACCCGGCGGTCTCCACCACCTTCAACGACGAGGACTACCGCAGCGCGCTGGACGTGCTGGGCCGGCAGTACCCGATCATCCTCACGGACTCGGGTACCGGTCTGCTCTACAGCGCGATGCGTGGAGTCCTGGACCTCGCCCACCAGTTGATCATCATCTCCACCCCGTCGGTGGACGGCGCGAGCAGCGCCTCGACCACGCTCGACTGGCTGTCGGCGAACGGCTTCGCCGACCTCGTCCAGCGGTCGGTCACCGTGATCTCCGGTGTCCGCGAGACGGGCAAGATGATCAAGGTGGAGGACATCGTCGCGCACTTCGAGACGCGTTGCCGCGGTGTCGTCGTGATCCCGTTCGACGAGCACCTGGCGGCCGGTGCCGAGGTGGACCTCGACATGATGCGTCCCAAGACCCGCGAGGCCTACTTCGACCTCGCCGCCCTCATCGCCGAGGACATCGCGCGGACGCAGCAGGGCTTCGGCAACCCGAACATGCAGTACCAGCAGCAGCCCCAGCAGGGGTACCCGCCCCAGCAGGAGTACCCGCAGCAGCAGGAGTACCCGCAGCAGCAGGAGTACCCGCAGCAGCAGCCCCAGCAGCCCTACGCCCAGCCCGGCGGCGCCCCGCAGCCGGGTCAGGGCTGGGGGCAGGCCCCGCAGCAGCCCGCGCCGGGCCAGGGCTGGCAGCAGCAGGCGCCGCCGCCGCAGGATCCGCAGCAGGGTCAGCCGAACCAGCAGCCGGGCGTCGTACCGCCCGGCTGGACGCAGCAGTAGCGGACGGCTGGAAAAGGGAGAGGGCCGGCACCTTCACGGTGCCGGCCCTCTGTCGTCGTGCCGTTCAGCCCGCGGCAGCGATCAGCTCCCGGCAGCGCTTCACGTCCTCGGCCATCTGCTCCAGCAGGGCCTCGAGCGACTCGAACTTCGCCTGGCCGCGGACGAAGGCGAGGAAGTCGACGGCGACATGCAGGCCGTACAGGTCCAGGCCCACGCGGTCGATGGCGTACGCCTCCACCGTGCGCTCGGTGCCGTCGAACTGCGGGTTCGTGCCGACGGAGATCGCGGCCGGCATCACCTCGCCCTGGGCGTGCAGCCAGCCGGCGTAGACGCCGTCGGCGGGGATGGCGGTGTGCGGCAGCGTCTCGACGTTGGCGGTCGGGAAGCCGAGCTCTCGCCCCCGCTGAGCACCCCGTACGACCACGCCCTCCACGCGGTGCGGGCGGCCCAGGATCTCGGCGGCGCCGGTGACGTCGCCCTCGGCGACCAGGCGCCGGGTCAGAGTCGAGGAGAAGGGCTCGCCGCCGCCCGCCTCACCGGTCACGTACAGGTCGACGACCTCGACCTCGAAGTCGTAGGTCTTGCCCTGTTCGGCGAGGAAGTCCACGTTGCCCGCCGCGCGGTGGCCGAAGCGGAAGTTGGGGCCCTCGACGACCGCCTTGGCGTGCAGCTTGTCGACCAGGACCTTGACCACGAACTCGGCCGGCGACAGCTTCGAGAACTCGGTCGTGAAGGGGAGGATCAGCACCGCGTCCACGCCCAGCTCGGCCATGAGGTCGGCGCGGCGGTGGTGCGGGGCCAGCAGGGGCGGGTGGCTGCCGGGGCGGACGACCTCGCTGGGGTGCGGGTCGAAGGCGACGACGACGGCCGGAACGCCCAGCTCACGGGCGCGGTCGACGGCGTGCCGGATGATCAGCTGGTGCCCGCGGTGGACCCCGTCGTAGGAGCCGATGGTGACGACGCTGCGCCCCCAGTCCTCGGGGATGTCCTCCAAGCCACGCCAGCGCTGCACTGTGCCTGCTCCTTGTCGCAAACTCGTCGAACCCGTGTCCGTCTGTGCCTCGGACGCTCTTACGCAGGTCTAAGGGTGCCATGCCGGGCGCCTCGGGCCCGCATCGGCATGGGGCTGTGACCGGGTGCACGTAGGGACGCGCTGGTCAGCTGCTCATGCGGGAACTCGTACGCCGGCCAGGCTCTCGATCATCCGGCGGGTGCTCGGCCCCACGACCGTCGCCCATTCCTGCGGGGTGTCGTTCAGCCAGCCGGCGATGCGCGCGGCGAAGCCGGGGACGTGGCGGCCGAGATCGACCAGTCCGCGGTCGAAGCGGGCCGCGCCGTCCGGGGTGCGGACGAGGAGCACTCCCGTGTGGTGGACCAGATCGCGGAGGTGACCGTCGCCCTGCTCGCCGCTCTGCCGGACGGAGGCGTGCAGGAAGGCGTCCAGCACGGCGGGGCTGCGCTCGTGGTCCAGCAGGAAGTCCAGGAGCTCGCGGCGCAGGGCGCGCGAGGCGGGGGTGCCGGGAGCGGCGAGTACGGCGGCGAGGGCGGCCCGCACCTCTTCCGGACCGCCCGCCAGCAGGCCGGTGACCAGCGGGAGGAGTACGGCGCGGGCGATGGGGCCGTGGTCGAGGCGCCGGCCGACGTACGCGGCCATGTCCTCGGCGGCCTCGGGGTGCCGCTCCACCGCCTCCCCCACGAGGGCGGCGACCCGGCCGGCGAGGCCGGGCGGGGTGACGTCGGCGAGGGTGCGCAGCGCCTCCGTGGCGTCCGGTCGGTGCAGGCGCGCGCGGAAGGCGTCGAGGACCGGCTCGGGGTGCGTGGTCAGGGCGGTGACCAGGGCGCTGGGCGGCAGCTGCGGGTCACCGGCCGCGAAGTGCCGTACCGCCTGCGGGAGATGACGGGCACGGGTGCGGGGGTCACGCACCAGCATGGCGAGCGCGCCGCCGTGCAGGGTGCCGTCGGTGGGGCGGTCGAGCAGCGCGAGGGCCGCGTGGCGCAGAAGCTCGCGGTCGGCCTCGGTGCGGGCATGGGGCGCGGCGCGCGGCCCGTACACCACCGCGGCGACGCGTCGGGCGGGCCTCTCGTCGTGCGCCCAGCGGTCGACGGCGCGGCACAGGGCGGACGGTTCTTCTTCGGCCAGCACGGCGAGCAGCTCGTCGGCCCGGCGGTGCGCGCTGTCGACCAGCGTCTCGGTGAGCTCGTCCGGCGCGCGGTCGCGGTGGGCGTACAGCAGGGCCTGGGCGGCGCGGCCGACGGTCGCGTCGGGGGTGGCGGGGAGCGGGCGGTCGTCGTCGAACCAGCGGGTGAGGTGGGGCTGTACGGCGGTGGGGTCGGCGGCGAGGAGCTGGGCCACGGCGTCGAGGTAGCGGGGATGCCGGGGCGCTGCGGCGTCGGTCGGCGGGCCGTCGGCGAGGACGAGGCGGCGGAGCAGGTCGAGGCGCTCGCCGTCCGGGACCGGCAGCGCGGTCCAGAAGTCGGGGCCGAGCTCGGGGGGCACGCTGCCGTGGTGCCGGCTCCAGGCCACGATCCGGTCGGTGAGGAGGCGCAGTACGTCCTGGTACGGCGTCGCGTCGGGGACGCGCAGCAGGGTCTCGGTGAGGAGCCGGGCGGCCCACCAGGAGTGCCGGTCGGCGTCCAGCGCTTGCGCCAACTCCTCCAGCCGGAGGGCGAGTTGGTCGGCACCCTGGTGACGCGCCAGCAGGAGGAGGGCCTGGACGACGGGACCGATGCGGTGGTGCGGTACGGGCACGGGGTGAGCGGCGTCGGGGTCGGTGCGGCGGCGGTGGACCAGGGCGTGCAGGGCCTCGTCGAGGTCGAGGTGCATGCCCTGGATCCAGTCGGCGAGTTCCTCGTGGGCGAAGCGGTAGCCGTTGCCCGCGGGGACCAGGAGGCCCTCGGTGAGCACGGCGGACGCCCAGCCGGTGCCGCCGCCGAGCCTCGCGGGGGCGGTGCCCCAGGGGAACACGGCCTCGAAGGACGCGCGGTCCAGCTCCCCCTGGCCGGGGCCGAGGCTGCGGCGGGCGGCCTCGTGTACCTGGCCGGAGACCTTGGCGGCGAGGCGGCGTACGGCGGTGCCGCGCAGGCCGTTCTGGGCGGCGAGGCGGACGGCGATGCGCAGGCACATGAGGTCGAGGTGGGCGGAGAGGACGTCGTCGCGGTCGAGCCGGGGGTGGGGCGTGTCGGGGAGGGCGGCGCGGACCTCGGAGAGGAGGCGGAGGGTGAGGGGGTGGCGGGCGTCGGGGCCGGCGAGGGCGCCCTCCGGGATGCCGTAACGGATTCGGGCGTGCCGGGCCTCGTCGGGGGTGAGGTCGTCGAGCCGTACGCAGGGCGGAAACCACCCGGACGTGCCGTGCACCGCCCGATCGGCGGAGCCGTACAGCACTTCCTCCGGGAACTCGGCGCCCGCCCGTTCCCAGTACTCCGCCCTGCACGCCACCACCAGCCGCGCCCCCGTCACCCGCAGCCACTCCTCCGTGCCCTCGGTCCACTCCGTGAGGCGGTGGGCCAGGACGGGAGGCATCTCCTCCGGGCCGTCCAGGAGGAGCAGGAGGGGGCGGCCGGTGCTGCGGGAGAGGTGGGCCAGGCGCTCGGGGGTCGTGTCGCCCAGGGCGGCGAGGTCGGACGAGGCCGCCGCCGCCACGATGCGGGCCGCCCGGGTCAGAGCCCGACCTGCGGCGTCGGCCACCGAGGTGTCGTCGTCCTTCAGGTCGGCGCCGCGCAGCCACAGGGTGGGGGCCGGTTCCGGATCGCGGTGGCGGCGGGCGGCCAGGGCCGCGAGTTCGGTCGTACGGCCGCTGCCCGGGGGCCCGACCAGGCCCAGCACCGCTGCCCCGCTCTCGGTGAAGGCGTTGAACTCCCGTACCACCGAGGCCCGTTGGACCGGGGCCACCGCCCCCACTCCCCCGGCCTCCACACCGCCGACGCAGCCTGCCGGAACCCCCGCCGGACCGTCCTGGCCGACCGACGTGGCCGTCAGTTCCAGTACGCCGGCCAGGTTCAGGTCGGCGCCGTACGCCGGCACGGTCGCCGCGTTCTCGGCGAGCAGCTCGGCCAGCGGCCCGTCGGCCGTGACGGGAGGCAGCAGCGGCACGGCGAACCCGGCGTCGCGGTGGCCGGACCGCAGTGCCGTGCCGAGGACGCCCACCACCGCGCCGGTCCCGGCGTCGAGCACGGGGCCCCCGGCCGCCCCTCCGCCCGGCCGCAGCGCGTCCCGGCCGGCGGTGCCGATCGCCAACTCCAGGGCGTCGTCGAGGAGATGGCAGCGGTCCGTCGCCGGGTACGTCACGGACGTCGCGCCCAGCACCCGCGCCTCCCGCCAGCCACCGGCCGCGATCCGGACGTACGCCCCGGTTTCGACCCGGTCCCGCACGGTCACCGGCAGCGGGTCCACGCCCAGCCCTTCGGTGCGTACGAGCGCCAGGTCGAGGGCGGGCAACGGGGTCACCGCGCTCTCGGGCACCACACAGCTGCGGTCGCCCTCGGCGGCGTGCAGGACCAGACGGGACAGGCCGTCGACGGCCTCGTGGCTGGTGACGACCGTGCCGCGGTGGTCGGCGACGAAGCCGAGGCCGCGGGGCCGACCGGCCGGGTCGTGGATGCGCACCAGGGCCGCGTCGCGGACACGGGCGCCGATGCCGTCCGACATGTCCCGCGGGCCCGATGGATCCGGGCCCTCGGCGCCCCACGCCTCCCCCGTCACCCGCGCCCCGTCAGCCATCCCCGGCATCCCCTGCATCCCCGGCATCCGGCGGTCGCCGCCCGCCCGCGGGCCCCGTCCCGCCATCGTCGAACCTCCCCGCCGTACGTCCACACGCCCATACGCCCGCGCCCTGTTTTTTCGACGGTAGGTGCGATGTGATCAGCGGGACAGCTCGCGCGGTGAACGCGCCCCCTTCCGCTCCCTCGGTTCACTCCGAGCGCCCGCACGGACGGGTGAACAGACGGGGGTCGCTGGATACACCCTAGGGGTGGGGGAACCGAGGGGGGACCGTGGAGCGGCGGGCAGAGGACCACCCCGTGACCGCCGCTCCACGGGCGGACTTCCGAAGGAGGCCGGAGGCCGGGCGCCTCAGCCGGCCCCTCTGCCTGCCCCTCAGACGAAGATGGCGAGGCTCTTCGCCTTGCCCTTGTGCTGCTCCACGAGCGCCAGGAAACGGCCCTCGGGGTCGAAGACGGCGACGGGGCCGCTGCCCGCGTACTCGTCGGGCATGTCGAGGCGGACGCCGTTCGTCAGCAGACGGGCGCGCCTGGCGTCCACGTCCCAGCGCGGGAAGGCGGCCGCCGCGGCCTCGGCGATCGGCATCACGGTCAGCTCCTGCTGGAGCTGGTCCAATGTCTTGGCGGCGTCCAGCTTGTAGGGGCCGACGCGGGTGCGGCGCAGCGCCGTGAGGTGGCCGCCGACGCCCAGGTCGGCGCCGAGGTCACGGGCGAGGGCCCGGATGTAGGTGCCGGAGGAGCAGACCACCGACACGACCAGGTCGAGAACGGCGGTGCCGTCGTCGGCGACGGCGTCCCGGACGTCGTACACCGAGAACGACGAGACGGTGACCGGCCGCGCGGGGATGTCGAAGTCCTCGCCGTCCCGCGCCCGTTTGTAGGAGCGCACGCCGTCGATCTTGATGGCGCTGACCTTGGACGGCACCTGCATGATGTCGCCGGTCAGCTTGGCGATCCCGGCGTCGATGGCCTCGCGGGTGACCTTCGAGGCGTCGGCCGACGCCGTGATCTCGCCCTCGGCGTCGTCGGTGACCGTGGTCTGGCCCAGGCGGATGGTGCCCAGGTACTCCTTCTCGGTCAGGGCCAGATGACCGAGGAGCTTGGTCGCCTTCTCGACGCCGAGGACGAGCACGCCCGTCGCCATGGGGTCGAGGGTGCCGGCGTGCCCGACGCGGCGGGTGCGGGCGATGCCGCGCATCTTGGCGACCACGTCGTGCGAAGTGAAGCCCGACGGCTTGTCGACGATGACAAGGCCGTCGGGCGTGGTGTGCTTCTGCGTCATTCCGCGGTGTCGCCGTCCGTCTCGTCCTCGGCACCCGGCTTGCGGTACGGGTCCGCCTCACCGGCGTACTTCGCGCCCGCGGACACCTCGCGCACCTTCTCGTCGGACTGGCGCGCCTTGTCGAGGAGGTCCTCGATGGTGCGTGCGGTGTCCGGCAGGGCGTCGGCGACGAAGGTGAGGGTCGGCGTGAACTTCACGCCCGCGGCCGCCCCGACGGCCGAGCGGAGCACGCCCTTGGCGCTCTCCAGTCCGGCGGCCGCGGCCTTGCGCTCCTCGTCGTCCCCGTACACCGTGTAGAAGACGGTCGCCTCCCGCAGATCACCCGTGACGCGGGTGTCCGTGATGGTGACGTGCGAGCCGAGCCGCGGGTCCTTGATCCCGCGCTGCAGCTTCTGGGCCACCACCTCTCGGATGAGGTCCGCCAGCTTTTTCGCCCGCGCGTTGTCGGCCACTGGTCCGTCTCCCGTTCTTTCTTCTTCTACGTTCTTGGCTGTTGGTCGTCAGTCGTCGTGCTCACCGTGGAAGCGCCGCCGTACCGACAGCAGTTCCACTTCGGGACGCCCGGCGACCAGCCGTTCGCACCGGTCCAGTACGTCGGTGAGGTGACCGGCGTCGCCGGACACCATGGCGATGCCGATCTCGGCCCGCCGGTAGAGGTCCATGTGGTCCACCTCGGCCGCGCTCACCGCGTACTTGCGCTGGAGCTCGGCGACGATCGGGCGGACGACGGAGCGCTTCTCCTTCAGCGACCGTACGTCGCCGAGGAGGAGGTCGAAGGACAGCGTCCCCACGTACATGTGTAACCGGTTCACCCGCCGGTACGGGATCGATGGTCCTGCCGGCCGTGTGGCCAGGGACATCAGAAACCGTACAACGAAGGGGCCGGGCGGATCGACGGATATTACGCTCCGTGGACCGTGCGGCCCGGCGTCCCCGTGCCGGTCGGACACTCTCCGCAAACGGCGCGCTGGCCGACAGGACCGAAGTCCCGCCGGCCAGCACGAACCGTCGGCTTTACGCCCGCGGCTTCTCCCGCATCTCGTACGTCGCGATGACGTCGTCGACCTTGATGTCGTTGAAGTTGCCGAGGTTGATACCGCCCTCGAACCCTTCGCGGATCTCGGTGACGTCGTCCTTGAAGCGACGCAGACCCTCGATGTTGAGGTTCTCCGCGATGACCTTGCCGTCGCGGACCAGGCGCGCCTTGGTGTTGCGCTTGACCTCGCCGGAGCGGATGAGAACACCCGCGATGTTGCCCAGCTTGGACGACTTGAAGACCTCGCGGATCTCCGCCGTACCGAGCTCGACCTCTTCGTACTCCGGCTTGAGCATGCCCTTGAGGGCCGCCTCGATCTCCTCGATCGCCTGGTAGATGACCGAGTAGTACCGGACGTCCACGCCCTCGCGCTCCGCCATCTGCTGCGCACGGCCGGCTGCCCGGACGTTGAAGCCGATGACGATGGCGTCGGAGCCCATGGCCAGGTCGATGTCGGACTCCGTGACCGCACCGACACCGCGGTGCAGGACGCGGATGTCGACCTCTTCGCCGACGTCCAGCTGGAGCAGCGAGGACTCGAGGGCCTCGACGGAACCGGAAGCGTCACCCTTGATGATCAGGTTCAGCTGCTGGACCTCGCCGGCCTTCAGCACCTTGTCCAGGTCCTCCAGCGACACGCGGCGCGTGCGCTTCGCGAAGGCCGCGTTGCGCTCGCGAGCGGCACGCTTCTCCGCGATCTGGCGGGCCGTACGGTCCTCCTCGACCACGAGGAAGTTGTCGCCCGCACCCGGGACGTTGGTGAGGCCCAGGACCTGCACCGGCGTCGACGGGCCGGCCTCGGTGACGTTGTTGCCGTTGTCGTCGTGCATGGCGCGCACTCGGCCGTAGGCGTCGCCCACGACCATCGTGTCGCCGACCCGCAGCGTGCCTCGCTGGACGAGGACCGTCGACACGGCACCGCGGCCGCGGTCGAGGCGGGACTCGATCGAGATGCCCTGCGCGTCCTGGTTCGGGTTGGCCCGCAGGTCGAGCGAGGCGTCGGCCGTGAGGATCACGGCCTCCAGCAGGGAGTCGATGTGCAGACCCTGCTTGGCGGAGATGTCGACGAACATGGTGTCGCCGCCGTACTCCTCGGCCACCAGCCCGTACTCGGTGAGCTGACCGCGCACCTTGGTCGGGTCGGCACCCTCGACGTCGATCTTGTTGACCGCGACGACGATCGGGACCTCGGCCGCCTTGGCGTGGTTGAGCGCCTCGACCGTCTGCGGCATGACGCCGTCGTTGGCCGCGACGACCAGGATCGCGATGTCGGTCGACTTCGCACCACGGGCACGCATGGCGGTGAACGCCTCGTGACCCGGGGTGTCGATGAAGGTGATCTTGCGCTCTTCGTCGTTGACCTCGGTCGCGACCTGGTAGGCACCGATGTGCTGGGTGATGCCGCCGGCCTCGCCCGCGATGACGTTCGTCTTACGGATGGCGTCGAGCAGTCGGGTCTTACCGTGGTCGACGTGACCCATGACGGTGACGACCGGCGGACGGACCACCAGGTCTTCCTCGTCGCCCTCGTCCTCGCCGAACTCGATGTCGAAGGACTCGAGCAGCTCGCGGTCCTCCTCCTCGGGGCTGACGATCTGAATCGTGTAGTTCATCTCGTCGGCGAGGAGCTGCAGCGTCTCGTCGGAGACGGACTGCGTGGCCGTGACCATCTCGCCGAGGTTCATCATGACCGCGACGAGGGACGCCGGGTTGGCGTTGATCTTCTCCGCGAAGTCGGTGAGCGACGCACCGCGCGACAGGCGAATGGACTCGCCGTTGCCGCGAGGCAGCATCACGCCGCCGACCGACGGGGCCTGCATGGCCTCGTACTCCTGGCGCCTCTGCCGCTTCGACTTACGGCCACGACGCGCGGGACCACCGGGACGACCGAAGGCGCCCTGCGTGCCACCACGGCCACCGGGACCACCGGGACGGCCACCGAAGCCGGGACGGCCACCGCCGCCACCGCCGGGACCACCGGGACGACCGGCGAAACCGCCGCCACCGCCACCGGGACCACCGGGACGACCGGCGAAGCCGCCGCCACCGCCGCCACCGGGACGACCGGCGAAGCCGCCGCCGCCCGGACGACCGCCGCCACCGCCACCGCCACCGGGACGACCGCCGCCACCGGGACCACGGCCACCGGGGCCACCGCCGCCGGGACGCGGGCCGGCAGCAGGACGCTGCGGCATCATGCCGGGGTTGGGACGCGGGCCGCCGGGGCCGCCGCCGGGACGAGGACCGCCGCCCTGCGGACGGGGCATGCCGCCCGGCGTGGGACGCGCGCCGCCCGGAGCCTGCGGACGGGGACCGCCCGCCGCGCCCTGGGGACGGGGACCGCCCTGGCCCTGCGGACGCGGAGCGCCGCCGGGAGCACCGGCGCCACCCGGGCCACCGGGACGCGGGGCACCGCCGGGACGGGGCGCCTGCGGGCGCGCCATGCCGGTGGAGCCACCAGAGGTGAACGGGTTGTTGCCCGGACGGGGACCGGCCGGACGACCGCCGGGACGCTGGGCGCCGCCACCCGGACGCGGAGCGCCGGGACGGTCGCCACGGTCACCACGGCCCTGGCCACCCTGGCCGGGGCCACCCGGACGCGGGGCGCCGGGACGCGGGGCCTGGCCGGCCGGACGCGGGGCGCCCGGACGCGGGCCGGAGCCCTGGCCCTGGCCCTGAGAGGCGGCCGGCGCGGCGGGAGCCGACGGGGGTGCCGTGAACTCGGGCGTGGTCGGAGCCGGGGACGCCGGGGCGGGCCGCGGCGCGGGCTTCGGGCCCGGAGTGGGACGGGGGCCGGGAGCGGCCGGCGCGGCGGGAGCCGCGGGCTTCTCGGCGGCGGCCGGCTTGGGGGCCGGCGGGCGTGGGGCGGCCGGACGGGCAGCCTGCGCGGGAGAGGGGGCTGCCGGCCTGGCCGGAGCAGCCTTGCGTGCGGGGGCGGGCTTGCCGCCTCCGTTGCCCTGCTGGAGGGCGTCCGTCAGCTTACGGACGACGGGCGCTTCGATGGTCGAAGACGCCGAACGGACGAATTCACCGAGTTCCTGGAGCTTGGCCATGACGACCTTGCTCTCAACCCCGAACTCCTTGGCGAGTTCGTATACCCGGACCTTAGCCACTTCGCTCCTTTTAGGTCCGGGTTGCGGCCGGACCGTCGCTACTTCATGGGCGTACTCATCGCGTGCTCATCGAGTGCTCATCGCAATCTCGACCTACTTCCAACTCGCGGGGTACCTGGGCCGCACGGGGGTTCCGCGCGACGCTTCTTACGGTGTTGCCTGCTCAGCAACTGTTGTCCGCTCGACGTACTGGCGCAACGCCTTTGTGTCGAGCGCTCCCGGGGCGCGCAACGCCCGCGTGAACGCCCGGCGGCGTACCGCCTGGTCGAGACAGACCAGTGCGGGGTGCACATACGCACCCCGGCCGGGCAGCGTACCGCGAAGATCAGGGACGCATTCATCCTTGATCGCCACGATGCGCAGCAGATCAGCCTTGGCCGCTCGCTCCCGGCACCCCACACAGGTGCGTTCAGGGCATGCGCGGACGCGTGTCCGGCCAGACACTCTTAAGTCTACCTCCCCGCACCGACCTCACCCCTTCGGGGCAGGATCCGAACAGTTGTCGCGCAGTAACCTGACGTGATCTAAGCGGCCTGCGGCCGGGATCTATTCCCCGGGCTGCTCGGTGTCCGGACGGATGTCGATCCGCCAGCCGGTGAGCCGGGCGGCAAGCCGGGCATTCTGCCCTTCCTTCCCGATCGCCAGCGACAGCTGGTAGTCGGGCACCGTCACGCGGGCCGAGCGGGCCGCCATGTCCACGACCTCCACCTTGGAGACCCGGGCCGGCGACAGCGCGTTCGCCACCATCTCGGCCGGGTCGTCCGACCAGTCGACGATGTCGATCTTCTCGCCGTTCAGCTCGCCCATGACATTGCGCACACGGCCGCCCATGGGGCCGATGCAGGCACCCTTGGCGTTCAGGCCGCTGCGGGTGGACCGTACGGCGATCTTGGTGCGGTGGCCGGCCTCGCGGGCGATGGCGGCGATCTCGACGGAGCCGTCGGCGATCTCCGGCACCTCCAGGGCGAAGAGCTTCTTCACCAGATTGGGGTGCGTGCGCGAGAGGGTCACGGAGGGACCGCGGACGCCCTTCGCCACCCGTACGACGTACGACCGCAGCCGCATCCCGTGCGGATAGGTCTCGCCGGGCACCTGCTCCTGCACGGGCAGGATGGCCTCCAGCTTGCCGATGTCCACGAGCACGTTCTTCGGGTCGCGGCCCTGCTGGACCACGCCGGTGACGATGTCGCCCTCACGGCCGGCATACTCGCCGAGCGTCGCGTCGTCCTCGGCGTCGCGCAGCCGCTGCAGGATGACCTGCTTGGCGGTGGTGGCGGCGATACGGCCGAAGCCGGACGGGGTGTCGTCGAACTCGCGGGCCTCCTGGCCCTCCTCCAGATCCTCGGGATCCTCCTTCGCCCACACGGTCACATGGCCGGTCTCCCGGTTCAGCTCCACGCGCGCGTGGCGGCGGCTTCCCTCGGTGCGGTGGTAGGCGATGAGGAGGGCCGACTCGATCGCCTCGACCAGCAGGGGGAAGGAGATCTCCTTCTCCCGTACCAAGCCCCGCAGGGCACTCATGTCGATGTCCACGGCTACGCCTCCTCTTCCTTCTCGTCCTTGTTGTCTTTGCTGTCCTTGCGGCTGAACTCGACCTGCACGCGCGCCTTGTCGATCTCCGGGAAGCCGAGTCTGCGGGAGGTGGCCTTGCGGCCCTTCACTCCGGGCACTTCGAGGTCGAGACCGTTGTCGTCGACCTTCAGGATTCGGGCCACCAGCTCGCCGCCCTCGGCCAGTTGGAACTTCACCAGCCGGTCGACGGCACGGACGTAGTGCCGGTGTTCCGTGAGGGGGCGCTCCGCGCCGGGGGTGCCGACCTCGAGGGTGTACTCGCCCTCGCCCATCGCGTCCGTCTCGTCCAGCTTCGCCGAGAGCGCACGGCTCGCATCGGCGATCTGGTCCAGGTCCGCCCCGGTGTCGGAGTCGACGACGACGCGCAGCACTCGCTTGCGTCCGACCGATTCCACCGCGATCTCTTCGAGGTCCAGGCCCTGGGAGGTGACGAGCGGTTCCAGCAGTTCTCGCAGCCTCTCGCTCTGGGTGGTGCTCATCCGGGTGACTCCTCGGCCGCGTGTGCTGTTGTGGGATGGGTCGCGTGTCTGGTCAAAGGGTATCCGGTCGCGAGGGCTGTTGCCGTCACGTGTGCCTCCGGCGGTGGGGCCGCCGCGCCCAAGAGCTCGGGGACTGCGCGCCCCTTGGGCGGTCCACGAGCCGGTGACATGAGTCTCGGGGGTTCGCGGGTACCGTGATCAGCGGCGGGCCGGTGTTCCCCGCCCGCGTGTTCGTACGAGCCCCGAGGACGTCTGCCGTGCCGTACCCCCCGCCCTCGCGCATCCCCTCGGGGCCGCGCAGAAGGACTCTGCTCGCCTCGGCTGCCGGGGCCGCCCTGTTGGTGGGCTGCTCGTCCGGTTCCGAGGACTCCGACGGCGGCACGAGCGGCAGCCCGTCGGTCGCCGAGCGGGCACGCGCGCGTGCGGCACGGGACAGCGAGGGGCTGGTCGAGCGGTACGACGCGGTGCTCGCCGCCCATCCGGCGCTGGCGGAGCTGGTGGGGCCGTTGCGGGCGGAGGCCGTACGGCATGTGGAGGCGTTCGGAGGCGGCCGTAAGGCCTCGGACAGTCCGTCACCTTCCGCGTCGCCGTCACCTTCCGGTTCGCCGTCGGCCGCCGTGCCCCTCGACGAGAAGGAGGCCCTCGCCGACCTCGCCGCCGCCGAACGGGCTCTCGCGGATCGGCGGGCCAAGGCGCTGCTGGACCTGCCGGGTGAGCCGGCGCGGCTGCTGGCCTCGGTGGCCGCGGCGGGGGCGGCGCACGCGTATCTGCTGACGGAGGGGGCCAAGTGAGCGAGGCGAAGAAGCAGCGGCTGACGGCGCTGCAGGCGGCGCTCGCCGCCGAGCACGCGGCGGTGTACGGATACGGCGTCGTCGGCGGCCGGATCCGCGAGGGACGGCGCGCTGAAGCGCGCGCGGCGTACGACGCGCACCGGGCGCGGCGGGACGCGCTGGCGCGCGAGGTACGCGACCTGGGCGCCGAGCCTGCCGCCGCGAGCGCCGCGTACGCGCTGCCCTTCCCGGTGCCGGACTCGGCCGCGGCCGTCCGGCTCGCCGCCGAACTGGAGGACCGGGTGGCCGGGGTGTACTCCGACCTGGTGCGGGCAGCCGAGGGTGAGCTGCGGGGTACGGCCGCCGAGGCGCTGCGGGAGGCCGCGGTGCGGGCGGTGCGCTGGCGGGGCGAGAGCGTAGCCTTCCCTGGGCTCGCCGAGCGGGCGGCCACGGCGTCGGCATCGGCGGCGCCCACCGCCTGACGCCGGGCCGGCGAACACGTACGGGAGTACGGGAGTACCGGAACGGGACACGGGACACGGGACACGGGACACGGGACACGGGAAGGGAACGACTCGCGCATGGCTTTCGAACCGCCGCAGCGTCTGGTCAGGGCGCTCGGTGAGACGGCACCGGACGGTGACGACTGGTTGGAGAAGCTGCCGCAGGCGGCCCACCAGGCCGTCGCGCTACGCGAGTTGACCGTTGAGCGGGTGCAGGTGCCGGGCGGCCGCAGCAGCCTGGTGGTGCTGGTACGGCGCCCGGACGGCACTCCCGCCGTGCTGAAGCTGGCCCCGCCCCGGGCCCGTCCGGAGAGCGAGCGGGCGGCGCTGGCGCACTGGGGTGGCGTGGGCGCCGTACAACTGCTCGACGAGCCTTCCGTCGAGGGTGTGCTGTTGCTGGAGCGGCTTCACCCGGATGTGTCGGTGCGGTCGTTGCCGGAGGCGAAGGCGCTGCTGGAGGCGGCGGGGACGCTGCGGCGGCTGTGGGTGGAGCCCCCTGGTGAGCATCCCTTCGAGACCGTCGCCGGGCGGACGGGTCGGCAGGCCGAGGCGATGCGGGCGACTGCGTCTGCGGATGCCGAGGTGACGGCGCTCGTCGACGCCGCGCTTGCCGCGCGCGAGGAGTTGTTGGCCGCGCCGCCTGAGCGGCGGTTGCTGCATGGGACGTTTCGGCAGAGCAAGGTGCTGGCCGGGGAGCGGATGCCGTGGCTGGCGGTGGGGCCGGATCCGGTGGTGGGTGAGTGCGCGTTCGATCTGGCTCGGCTGGTGCGGGATCGGGTGGAGGATCTGATTGCCTCGCCTTCGGGGGCGGCGACTACGCGGCGGCGGGTCAAGCGGCTTGCGGAGTCGTTGGAGGTGGATCAGGACCGGTTGCGGGGGTGGACGCTGTTTCGGGCCGTGGAGTCCGGGGTGCGGGCGGTCAGGGTTGGGCGGCCGAAGGATGCTGAGTTGTTGTTGGAGTTTGCCGGGTGGCTTTGAGGAGCCCCGCGCCCCTTAGGGGGTTGGGCTCGCCATCAGCTTCAAGGCCAGCGCAGGACAGTCCGTCGCTGCTCTGCGTGCTCGTTTGACCGTTCTGGCGGGGACGGGAGTGTCGGCGACGAACGGGTAGCCCCACTCGTCCAGCGTGATGTGGTCCGGCAGGAGTTCCGCACACAAACCGTGGCCCTCGCAGGACGTCCAGTCGATGTCGATCCGCTGGTCCATGTCAGGTCTCCTGGGGTACGGGCAGTAGCGGCGTGCGGTCGGTCGCGGTGCAGAAGCCGCTTGCGTGGGCGTCGAGTTCGGGCGCGAAGGTCGTCAGGGCGCTGCGGACCAGGCGGACCGTGCCGTCGGGGTGGTGGCAGGCGCCGCGGCCCTCCACCAGGCCGGCCCAGCGGGCCACGTCGGTGCGGGTGCTGCCCTGGGGCCCGGCGGTGGCCAGGGTGGCGAAGGCGGCGGCGATGCGGGGCAGGCCGTTGAGGCAGGGGCCGCACTGGCCGGCCGACTGGAGGGCCAGGTGGCGCAGCACTCGGGAGGTTTCCGCGAGGCCGCAGCGGTCGGCGGGGAGGGCGGCGAGGACACCGGCGCCCAAGTGCGCCGAGTCCACGGTGAGTCGGGCCGCATCGGCGGCCGGGATCCAGGTGCCGTGGTAGCCGCCGAGCAGGACGGCCGACATGCCGTCGAGGGGCAGCAGCCGGTGCAGCGGCATACCGAACGGGGCCTCCAGGACCCGGGGTCCGCGTCCCGGCACATGCACCGTGCACAGGGCGCTGCCGGGCTGGGCAGGGGTGCCGGCGGAGCGGAACCAGTCGGCGCCGTAGCGGGCGATCAGGGCGAGGTGGGACAGGGTCTCGACGTTCTGGACCAGGGTCGGGGCCCGGTGGACGCCGCGTTCGCGAACCGGCGGGCTCTGGTACGTGGGCAGGGCGGCGCCTGACGAGACGTACCGGACGAGGGCCGAGGACTCGCCGGACAGGAACCGTTTGGGGAGCCGTACGACTCGCACGGGCACGGGGTCGTACCCGCTGGCCGAGGGCCGACTCGAGGTAGGACGCGCCGTCCTCCACCGCCAGATGGGCTTCCCCCGCGCCGACCGCGGCGGCGGCCAACTGCAGGCCGTCCAGGACGAGATGGGGTGACAGGCGCAGCAGCGTCCGGTCCTTGCGGCTCGCGGGCTCGCTCTCGGCGCCGTTGGCCACGACGACCGGCGTACGGCCCGAGCGCCGGCCCGCCTCGGTCACCGACAGCAGCTTGCGGTAGACGGGGAACGCCGCTCCCCCGCGACCGGTGAGGCCGGACTCGGCGACCTCCCGCAGCAGGCCGGCGGGATCGCCGTACGGCACGGGGCCGTAGCGCTTTTCGTGCGTGGTGAAGTCGGCCGGGGCGCCGCCGGGGGCGAGCAGCCGGGGGGACATGTGGACGTCGGTGAAGGTCATGGTCACGGTCGGGCTCCTTCAGCCGTGCGGAGCAGGGCGGCGGGCGTGCGGCGGGCGGCGCGTGCGGAGTGGGCGAGGCGGAGACCGAAGGCGGTGACCACGGCGGCCACGCAAGCGACGGTGAGCCAGGTCATCCAGTCGCTGCCGGTGTCCGTGCCGATGCCGACGCCGTGGATCAGGGCGATGGGCCAGGAGGCGTACGCCAGCCAGTGCACGGCCCGCCAGGTGCGGTGGCCGACGCGTTCCCGCAGGAGGCTGGTGACCAGTACCGCGAGCATCAGGTCGAAGGCGACCGTGCCCAGGCCCAGCCACAGGGGCTGGTGCTCGGAGGCGAAGGGGACGAGGACGTCGAGGACGGTGATGTCGACGTAGTCGTCGATCACCGCGAACGCGATGTGCGGGGCCAGGAAGGCCGTGGCGGAGAGGGAGAGGGTGCGGTGGAGGGTGACGGTGCCGAAGCGGGGCAGGCCGGGGATCCTTCCGCGCAGGCGTACCGCGATGCCGAGCAGGACGACGACCGTGAACAGGACCAGGCAGACGGCGCCGGTGGCGCGGTTGGCGTACCAGAGGGTTTCGGAGGTCATGCGGCCGGCTCCGGATCGGAGGCGGCAGCGGTCGGCCAGCCCGGTGTCGTGACCACGGTCCCGTCCTGCGCGACCAGCCGTGCCGGGAGGCCCAGCCGCGTCAGCCGGCGCTCCGCGCCCGCGCCCTTCACCAGGGCCGCCGTGCTCGCCGCGTTGGCGTCGGCGCAGGTGGCCGCGGCGACCGAGACGGTGCGCCAGGGCGAGCGGACGGGCAGGCCGGTGCGCGGGTCGACGATGTGGTGGAGGGCGTGGCCGCCGCGGCGCCAGTTGCGGGCCGCCGTGCCCGAGGTCGCGAGGCCTCCGCTGTGCAGGCCCACCGTGGCGTACGGCCCTTGCGTGGGCGTCTCGTCGACCGGGCCCGTGACGTCCTGGACGCGGATCTGCCAGCCGCCCGCCGGGGGTTCGCCCGCGACGGCCGTGTCGCCGCCGAGGCTCACGAGCACTCCGCAGCCGGCCGCTTCGGCGAGCATCGCGGCGGCCCTGTCGGCCGCCCAGGCCTTGGCCGTGGCGCCCAGGTCCAGGCGGACCCCGGCCGGGACGCTGACCGTGCCGGTCTCCCGGTCCAGCCGCACCTGACGCCGGCCGGGAGCGCGCCGCACCCTCAGCCGTACCGGCCGGTCGTCCTCGCTGACCAGGGTGAAGTCCCGGTCGTAGCCGATCACTTCCATCGCCGAGCC
Source organism: Streptomyces sp. DT2A-34 (assembly GCF_030499515.1). Classification (NCBI taxonomy): domain Bacteria; kingdom Bacillati; phylum Actinomycetota; class Actinomycetes; order Kitasatosporales; family Streptomycetaceae; genus Streptomyces; species Streptomyces sp. DT2A-34. Next base: position 2,555,310 of record NZ_JASTWJ010000001.1, read on the forward strand.
GACCGTCGGGTCGACGTCGCCGTCCGTGGTCTCGGCCGCGCGCAGGGCGACCGCGAGGGCCTCGGCGAGCAGGGGGCTGACCCTGACCGGGCGGCCTGCCGAGTCGTCGAGGGAGGCGAGTTCCGAGTCCGTACGGAAGCGGCTGCACGCGGCGTCGACCTCGGCCAGGTGCCGGGCCAGGAGGAGGTTGCAGGAGTCCAGCAGTGCCGGGTCGGTGACGACGAGCCGGACGCTCGTGCCGAGGGCACGCCAGTCGGTGGCGGCGGTCGTGCGCAGGGCTGTGCTCATCACGACGCCCCCGAGGCGGAGTCGGCGGAGCCGCTGCCGGAGGTCAGGCCGGAGGAGGACGAACTCGACGAGGACGAACTCGATGAGGAGGAGTCCGACGCGGAGGAGTCCGACGCGGAACTGCTCGATGAGGACGAGGAGTTGTCGGTCGACGAGGAGTTGTCGGTCGACGATGTCGAGGACGTCGATTCCGTGCCGCCGCTCGACGTGCTGCTGGAAGTGCTCGTGCTGCTGGAGCTGCTCGACCCCGCGCTGCCGCTCGCCGTCGTGTCGGCGTCCGTCTGCATGGTGCCGATCAGGGCGAAGACCCCCGCGGTGGCCGCGAGCGTGATCGCCACCGCGGTCGCCGCCGTGCGCTGTGCTCCTCTGCGGACCGCTGCCGCGGCGCCTCTTTCCCTGGTACGCAAGACCGTTCCCCTCCGTAGTGACGCTCTGTCACGTCCTACGGTCGGGGAACGGCCTGAGGAATAGCTGTGAGGCGCCTTTAGGCCCCCGGAGAAGATTCTGAGGGGTTCCTTTAAGGCGCCTCCGGCGGTACTACGCCGTCAGGCGAGCGATCGCCTCGTCCACCGTGAGCTCCTCGCGCTCACCGGTCCTGCGGTCCTTGAGCTCGACGACGCCCTCGGCCGCGCGCCGCCCGGCCACCAGGATCTGCGGTACGCCGATCAGCTCCGAGTCGGTGAACTTCACGCCCGGCGAGACGCCCGCCCGGTCGTCGCACAGGACGCGCAGACCGGCCGCGGAGAGCTTCTCGGAGACGTCGAGGGCGAGTTCGGTCTGCAGGGCCTTGCCCGCGGCGACCACGTGGACGTCGGCCGGGGCGACCTCCGCGGGCCAGCACAGGCCCTTGTCGTCGGCGGTCTGCTCGGCGAGGGCCGCGACCGCGCGGGAGACGCCGATGCCGTAGGAGCCCATGGTGACGCGGACCGGCTTGCCGTTCTGGCCGAGGACGTCGAGCTTGAGGGCGTCGGCGTACTTGCGGCCCAGCTGGAAGATGTGGCCGATCTCGATGGCGCGGTCGAGCTTGAGGCCGGTGCCGCAGTTCGGGCAGGGGTCGCCGTCCTGCACGACCACGACGTCGACGTACTCGCCGACCTCGAAGTCACGGCCGGCGACGACGTTCTTGGCGTGGGTGGCGTCCTTGTTGGCGCCGGTGATCCAGGAGGTGCCGGGGGCCACGCGCGGGTCGGCGATGTACTTGACCTTCTCGCCCAGGCCCTGCGGGCCGACGTAGCCGCGGACCAGGTCCGGGCGGCCCGCGAAGTCCGCCTCGGTGACCATCTCGACGACGGCCGGGGCGAAGTGGGCCTCGACCTTGTCCATGTCGACCTCGCGGTCGCCGGGAACACCGACGGCGACGATCTCGCCGTCGACCTTCACCAGGAGGTTCTTGAGGGTGGCGGAGGCCGGGACGCCGAGGTGGGCGGCGAGGGTCTCGATGGTGGGGGTGTCCGGGGTGGGGATCTCTTCGAGAGCGGCCACGCCGTCGGCGTCCACCGGCTTCAGCTCGTACGCGACCGCCTCGGTGTTGGCCGCGAAGTCGCAGTTCGGGCAGTCCGCGAAGGTGTCCTCACCGGCGCCGGCCGGGGCGAGGAACTCCTCCGACTTGGAGCCGCCCATCGCGCCGGCGGTGGCGGCGCAGATGCGGTAGTCGAGGCCGAGGCGCGCGAAGATCTTCTGGTACGCCTCGCGGTGCAGGGCGTAGGACTGGGCGAGGCCCTCGTCCTCGGTGTCGAAGGAGTAGGAGTCCTTCATGAGGAACTCGCGGCCGCGCAGGATGCCGGCCCGGGGACGGGCCTCGTCACGGTACTTGTGCTGGATCTGGTAGAGGATGACCGGCAGGTCCTTGTAGGAGGATGCCTGGTCCTTCACCAGCAGGGTGAAGATCTCCTCGTGGGTGGGGCCGAGCAGGTAGTCGCCGCCCTTGCGGTCCTTGAGCCGGAACAGTTCCTGGCCGTACTCGTCCCAGCGGCCGGTCGCGTCGTACGGCTCGCGCGGCAGCAGCGCGGGGAGCAGCACCTCCTGGGCGCCGATCGCGTCCATCTCCTCGCGGACGATGCGCTCGACGTTGGCGAGGACCCGCTTGCCGAGGGGCAGCCACGACCAGATGCCGGCCGCCGTGCGGCGGACGTAGCCGGCGCGGACGAGCAGCTTGTGGCTGAGGACCTCGGCGTCCGCCGGGTCGTCGCGCAGCGTCTTCGCCATCAACTGGGACATGCGCTGGACCGGTGCGTTCGCCATGGTTCTCGTACTCCTGCTGGTTTGGGTTATGGCAGGAGGTTAGCCGGGGGGTACGGGGCGGTGGAAATCGGTTATCGGCGGCGCAGCGGCAGAGGGGCGCCCATCACGGCGTACGGCTTGGGGGCGCTGGGGAAGAGGACCTGGCGGGCGAGGTCCTGGTAGCCGAGGGAGCGGTAGAGGCCGCGGGCCGGGCTTTCGACGTCGATCGCCGAGAGGATCGAGCGGGGTTCGGTGGCGCCGTCCGTGATCGTGGTGATCAGGGAGCGGCCGACGCCTCGGTTCTGGTAGCGCGGGTGGACGTGGAGTTCCGTGATGACGAAGGAGTTGTCGAGCCAGTCGTCGTAACCCTGGGCTCGGAGGTAGGGCTCCACGACGGTGGACCACCAGTGGGTGCGGTCATTTGGCATGCCGTACACGAACCCGACGAGGCGCCCGGCGGTGGTGGCGCCGAGGGAGCGGGCGCCTGGGTAGGTCATGTGGCGCAGGACGATTTGGCGGCGTACGGCTACCTCGTCGGGGCCCAGGCCGAAGGCGACGGCTTGGACGGCCAGGGCCTCATCGACTCGGGCTGAGAGGTCCAGGGGGGCGATCACGATGTCGTCGGGCCGGCGGCGGTGTCCGTGACCGGGAAGGCGCATGTGGGGAGCGTACAGGGGGCTACAGGTTGTAGTTCGGCCGCGGGTTGGGCTGGTCTCGCCCACGCGGCGGAGCCGCATATCGATACAGTCCCGCGCCCCTTGCGGCACTTCAGAACAGGACGCTCATGAATGCGCCGACCTCTTGGAAGCCCACCGTGGTGTACGTCCTTCTCGCCGCCGTGTTGAAGTCGTTGACGTAGAGGCTGACCACCGGGGCGACATCCGCCAAGGCGTAGCGCAGTACGGCCGCCATTCCGGGGGCCGCCAGGCCCTGGCCTCGGTACTCCGGGGCCACCCACACGCCCTGGATCTGGCAGGCCCTGTCCGTCGCGGCGCCGATTTCCGCCTTGAAGACGACCTTGCCGTTCTGGTCGAGGCGGGCGAAGGAGCGGCCGGAGCCCACGAGTTCGGCGACGCGGGCCTGGTACAACAGCCCGCCGTCGCCTGCCAGCGGCGATACGCCGACCTCCTCGGTGAACATCGCCACGCACGCCGGCATGATCGTCTCCATCTCGTCCTTGCGGATGCGGCGGACGTACGGATCCGGGGTGATGTCGGCGGGCATGCGGTCGGTGACCATGAGGGGCTGGTGGCGGCGGACCTCGCGGGCCGGGCCCCAGCTGGGCTCCAGCAGGCGCCACAGCTGGGCGGTGGATTCGGCGGGGCCGACGATGGAGGAGCAGCGGCGGCCCGCGCGCCGGGCCCGGTCGGCGAAGGCCCGTACCGCCCGTGGGGTGGCGCAGATCGGGACGAGGTTGGCGCCCGCGTAGCACAGGGATGTCAGCATGCCGCCGTCGTACCAGCCCCACATCTCGCCGCCGAGGCGCCAGGGGTCGAGGCCGGCGATCTGGACACGGGACGTCACGAAGGCGTTCGCGACCGGCTCGCGGTCGAGGACGGCGAGCGCGGCGTCCAGGTCGCTCGGTTCGAGCACCCGTGAGGTGGTCTGGGTCAACACGTACGGGGCCTCACGCTGGGGTTCTGCTGATCCCCGCACTGTACCTGCGGAAGCTGAGCCACGCCGCCCCTCGGCTGCGCCGCTGGGCCGGACGCCTACGAGCTCGGGCCGCTCCGAGAGGTTGGCGACTGCGGGTGGGTGGGGGCTGGTCGCGCCCACGCGGCGGAGCCGCAGATCGATACAGTCCCGCGCCCCTTGGGGGACTGCGGCCCCCACATCCCATCCGGCGTTTGAGGACGAGGCCCGTTCAGGGCCGAACCTCAGCCCGCCACCGAGACCGAAGGCTCGCCCGAGGTGGCGCCGTCCGCCTCCATCTGTTCGGCCAGCTTCATGGCCTCCTCGATGAGGGTCTCGACGATCTTGGACTCGGGGACGGTCTTGATGACCTCGCCCTTGACGAAGATCTGGCCCTTGCCGTTGCCGGAGGCGACGCCGAGGTCGGCCTCGCGGGCCTCGCCGGGGCCGTTCACCACGCAGCCCATGACGGCCACCCGCAGCGGGACCTCCATGCCGGTCAGGCCCGCCGTGACCTCCTCGGCCAGCTTGTAGACGTCGACCTGGGCGCGGCCGCAGGACGGGCAGGAGACGATCTCCAGGCCGCGCTGCTTGAGGTTCAGGGACTCCAGGATCTGGATGCCGACCTTCACTTCCTCGGCGGGGGGAGCCGACAGGGACACGCGGATCGTGTCGCCGATGCCCTGGGAGAGGAGGGCGCCGAAGGCGACAGCGGACTTGATCGTGCCCTGGAAGGCCGGGCCCGCCTCGGTGACGCCGAGGTGGAGCGGGTAGTCGCACTGGGCGGCGAGCTGCTTGTACGCCTCGATCATGATGACCGGGTCGTTGTGCTTGACCGAGATCTTGATGTCCCGGAAGTCGTGCTCCTCGAAGAGCGAGGCCTCCCAGAGCGCCGATTCGACCAGGGCCTCGGGCGTCGCCTTGCCGTACTTCTGCAGCAGGCGCCGGTCCAGGGAGCCGGCGTTGACGCCGATGCGGATCGGGGTGCCGTGGTCCTTGGCGGCCCGCGCGATCTCCTTGACCTTGTCGTCGAACTGCTTGATGTTGCCGGGGTTCACGCGGACCGCGGCGCAGCCGGCCTCGATGGCCGCGAAGACGTACTTGGGCTGGAAGTGGATGTCCGCGATCACCGGGATCTGGGACTTGCGGGCAATCGTCGCGAGGGCGTCGGCGTCGTCCTGGGTCGGGCAGGCCACGCGCACGATCTGGCAGCCGGAGGCCGTGAGCTCGGCGATCTGCTGGAGGGTGGCGCCGATGTCGGACGTACGGGTCGTGGTCATCGACTGCACGGACACCGGGGCGTCTCCGCCTACCGCCACGGAGCCGACCTGGATCTGCCGGCTCTTCCGGCGCTCGGCAACCCTGGTCGGAACGGACGGCATGCCGAGAGAAATCGCAGTCATCTGCTGTGCAACCCCAAGTCGTGGATCAAGGTCCGGTCCCGTCAGCAGCGGGCTCCAGGCTTCGAGATTACGGCACGGGCCCTCACCCCAGCACTCCCCCACCTCGAATGCACTCGGCGGGGGGACCCCCATCGGCCCGTAAACCCACTCAATGGAAGGCGGCCCGGGACTCCCCATGATCCCGGGCCGCCTCGAACTCCGTGTGACTAGGAGATTCTGACCGGGTTAACCACGTCCGCGACCAGTACGAGGAGTGTGAAGCAGATGAAGATTCCGGCGACGACGTAAGCCACCGGCATCAGCTTCGCCACATCGAACGGACCCGGGTCCGGGCGGCGCAGCACCTTCGCCGTGTTGCGGCGCAGCGACTCCCACAGGGCGCCCGCGATGTGGCCGCCGTCGAGCGGCAGCAGCGGGAGCATGTTGAACAGGAACAGGGAGAGGTTGAAGCCGGCCAGGAGGAACACGAAGGTGGCCAGCTGCTGCGAGGCGGGGATGTCCAGCGTGGCGATCTCACCGCTCACCCGTGCCGCGCCGACGATGCCCATCGGGGAGTCCGGTTCGCGCGGGCCGTCACCGAAGGCCGCGTCCCACAGTGCGGGGATCTTGGAGGGCAGGGCGACGAGGGAGTCGACGGCCTCGCCGACCCGGTCGGTCATCCAGGTCACCGAGTCGCCGAAGTCCTGTTTGACGACGCCGGTGGCCGCGCTGAAGCCGAGGAAGCCGGCCTGGACGTACTTGCCCTCGACATACGCGCCGCCGGAGTCCTTCTGCACGACCCAGTTGGTGGCGATCTTCGCGTGCAGGGTCAGTTCCTCGCCCTTGCGGTCGACGACGATCGGGACGCTCTCGCCGGCGCTGCCGCGGATGAGGTCGGAGAGGGTGTTCCAGTCCTCGGTCCGGACCCCGTCGAAGGAGACGATCTTGTCGCCGGCCTTCATGCCCGCGGCCGCGGCCGGGGACTTGTCGTCGGACGCCTTGCAGTCCTCGCGCTTCTCCTTCTGGTCGATGACACACTGGGAGACCGAGCTGACGGTGGTGGTCTGCTGCTGGATGCCGAAGCCCATCAGCACGGTGAGGAACAGGGCCACCGCGAGGACGAGGTTCATGAAGGGGCCCGCGAACATCACGATCACGCGCTTCCACGGCTTGCGCGTGTAGAACAGGCGGCTCTCGTCGCCGGGGCGCAGCTCCTCGTAGGACTGTGCGCGGGCGTCCTCGATCATGCCGCGCCAGGGCGAGGTGGAGCGGGCTTCGAGGCGGCCGTCGGGGCCGGGCGGGAACATGCCGATCATGCGGATGTAGCCGCCGAACGGGATCGCCTTGATGCCGTACTCGGTCTCGCCCTTGTTCCGCGACCAGATGGTCGGGCCGAAGCCGACCATGTACTGCGGCACCCGGATGCCGAACAGCTTGGCCGTGGACAGGTGGCCCAGCTCGTGCCATGCGATCGAGAAGAGCAGCCCGACCGCGAACAGCACTATGCCGAGGATGAACATCAGGGTCGTCATGCACGGGCCTCCGCCGTGTGTACCGCCAGTTCCTGTGCCCGCCTGCGGGCCCAGGTCTCCGCTTCGAGGACGTCCGCGACGGTGAGTGAGGTTCCCGCCCGCGGGGCGCCGTGTTCCTCCACCACCCGCGTCACGGTCTCCATGATCCCGTTGAACGGCAGTGCGCCGGCCCGGAAGGCCTCCACGCACTCCTCGTTGGCCGCATTGAACACCGCGGGCGCGGTGCCCGCGAGCTCGCCCACGTGGCGCGCCAGGTCGACCGACGGGAACGCGTCGTTGTCGAGCGGGAAGAACTCCCAGGTCGACGCCTTGCTCCAGTCGAACGTGGGGGCGGCGTCGGGGACGCGCTCCGGCCAGCCGAGGCCGATGGCGATCGGCCCACGCATGTCGGGGGGCGTCGCCTGGGCGATCGTGGATCCGTCCGTGAACTCAACCATCGAGTGAACATACGACTGGGGATGCACGACCACCTCAATGCGGTCGAAGGAAATGTCGTAGAGCAGGTGCGCCTCGATGACCTCCAGACCCTTGTTGACGAGGGTCGCGGAGTTGATCGTGATGACCGGGCCCATGGCCCAGGTGGGGTGGGCGAGGGCGTCCTCGACCGTCACGTGGGCCAGCTCGGCCTTCGTGCGGCCGCGGAAGGGGCCGCCGGACGCCGTGACGACAAGCTTGCGGACGTCCGCGCGCGTGCCGGACGCCAGCGCCTGGAACAGGGCCGCGTGCTCGGAGTCGACCGGGATGATCTGCCCGGGCTTGGCGAGGGCCTTGACCAGCGGGCCGCCGACGATGAGCGACTCCTTGTTGGCGAGCGCGAGGGTGCGGCCCGCCTCCAGGGCGGCGAGGGTGGGCGCGAGGCCGATGGAGCCGGTGATGCCGTTCAGGACGGTGTGGCAGTCGGAGGCGGCGACCTGTGTGGCGGCGTCCGGGCCGGACAGGATCTCGGGGAGCGGCTCCCCCGTGCCGTACTGGGCCGTCAGAGCTTCCCGCAGTGCCGGTACGACGTCCTCGCGGGCGACCGCGACGGTCCGCGCCCTCAGCCGGTACGCCTGCTCGGCGAGGAGGGCGACCCGGCCGCCGTTGGCGGACAGGGCGGTGACCCGGAACCGGTCGGGGTTGCGCAGCACGAGGTCGATGGCCTGGGTGCCGATCGAGCCGGTGGAGCCGAGGATCACCACGTCCTTGGGGCCGTCGCCCGCCACGGGGTCGTAGACGAGATGCGGGTCGGCGAGGGGGGCTGGACTGTCGCTCATCCCCCCATTGTGGCCGTAAGGGCCGACAGGAAGGACAGGGCGTCCCCATCGGCGGGTAACAGGACGGTGAGGGGTCACTGCGGGCAGTGACCCCTCGGGGTGTCCGTCACCTGATCGGGCGGTGCACGTTCTCCCGCCGGCTCGGGCCCGGTGTCGCGTCGGCGATCCACGGGGCGCCGTCGTCCGACGGGTCGACGATCCCTTGCTCCAGCCACTCGTACGTGCCCGACATCACGCCCTTGACGACCTTGCGGTCGAGGTCGTCGGTGTTGGACCACAGGCGGCCGAAGAGCTCCTCGATGCGCAGGCGGGCCTGGTGGCAGAAGGCGTCGGCGAGCTGGTAGGCCTCGCGGCCGTGCTCGCCCTGGCCGCGCAGGTGCTCGGCGCGGACACAGGCCGCGCTCATGGCGAACAACTCGGCGCCGATGTCCACGACCCGGCCGAGGAAGCCCTGCTTGGTCTCCATGCGGCCCTGCCAGCGGGACATGCCGTAGAAGGTGGAGCGGGCGAGCTTGCGGGACGTTCGTTCGACGTAGCGCAGGTGAGCGGACAGGTCGACGCCGCGTTTGAACTCGCCGAACGAGTACGGCAGTTGCCCCTGCCCCGCGACCAGCTTCGGCAGCCACTTGGCGTAGAAGACGCCGGCGTTCGCGCCCGCCTTCGCCTTGTCCTGGAGGGACTTTTCGGGGTCGATGAGGTCGCCGGCGACCGAGAGGTGGGCGTCGACGGCCTCGCGGGCGATCAGGAGGTGCATGATCTCCGTCGAGCCCTCGAAGATGCGGTTGATGCGCAGGTCGCGCAGGACCTGCTCGGCGGCGACGGCGCGCTCGCCGCGGGCCCGCAGCGACTCGGCCGTCTCGAAGCCGCGGCCGCCGCGGATCTGCACGAGTTCGTCGGCGATCGTCCAGGCCATCTCGGAGGCGTAGAGCTTGGCGAGGGCGCCTTCGATACGGATGTCGTTGCGGTCCTCGTCGGCCATCTGCGAGGCGAGGTCGGTGACGGCCTCCAGGGCGAAGGTGGTGGCCGCGATGAAGGAGATCTTCGAGCCGACGGCCTCGTGGTGCGCGAGCGGCTTGCCCCACTGCTCGCGCGCCGCCGACCACTCGCGGGCGATCTTCAGGCACCACTTGCCGGCGGCGACGCAGGAGGCGGGGAGCGAGAGCCGCCCTGTGTTGAGGGTGGTGAGGGCGATCTTCAGGCCGGCGCCCTCGGGGCCGATGCGGTTGGCGGCGGGGACGCGGACCTGGTGGAAGCGGGTGACGCCGTTCTCGATGCCGCGCAGGCCCATGAAGGCGTTGCGGTTCTCGACCGTGATGCCGGGCGAGTTGGTCTCGACGACGAAGGCGGTGATGCCGCCCTTGTGGCCCTCGGACTTGGGCACGCGGGCCATGACGACGAGGAGGTCGGCGACGACGCCGTTGGTCGTCCACAGCTTGACCCCGTCGAGGACGTAGTCGTCCCCGTCCGGTACGGCGGAGGTGGCGAGGCGGGCCGGGTCGGAGCCCACGTCGGGCTCGGTCAGCAGGAAGGCGCTGATGTCGGTGCGGGCGCAGCGCGGCAGGAACCGCTCCTTCTGTTCCGGGGTGCCGAAGAGCTTGAGCGGCTGGGGTACGCCGATCGACTGATGGGCGGAGAGCAGGACGCCGATCGCCGGGGACGCCGAGCCGGCCAGGGCGAGGGCCTTGTTGTAGTAGACCTGGCCGAGGCCGAGCCCGCCGTACTTGGTGTCGATCTTCATGCCGAAGGCGCCGAGCTCCTTGAGCCCGTCGATCACGTCGTCGGGGATGCGGGCCTCGCGCTCGATGAGGGCGCCGTCGACCTTCGTCTCGACGAAGTCGCGCAGTTTGGCGAGGAACTCCTCGCCGCGCTGGGCGGCCTCGTCGGTGGGCATCGGGTGGGGGTGGATGAGGTCGAGGCGGAAGCGGCCGAGGAACAGTTCCTTGGCGAAGCTGGGCTTGCGCCATTCCTGTTGCCGGGCGGCCTCCGCCACCTGGCGGGCCTCACGCTCACTGACAGTAGGCTTCGGGGGTGCTGCGGACATGAGGCTCACCTCGCCGCGAATCGGGATCTTGGGCCGTTTGGTTACCGACGGGTGCTACCCGATCGTATGTACCCGATTCCGGGCGACCCCACCACCCCGCGCGCGTCCGTTCAGCCGATGTTGACGGAGTACGCCTTGGTGTCCAGGCGGCCGGTTCCCTTGAAGACCTCGGTGCCGGACTCGATGCCGGAGACGTACTTGTCGTTGCTGAGCAGGTTGCGCCGGACGAGTGCCTGGGTGAAGTCGTCGAGGTTGAGCGTGGCCTTGGTGGTGTTGGCGCGGCGGACGAAGGAGTGGACCTTCCAGCCGATGTCGCCCTCGTAGATGTCCCACATCGCGCCGCCCAGGCTGACGCTGCCGTATTTGGTGCCCAGCGGGCCCGCGCCGCCCTGGCGGTTGAGCCAGATCATGACCTCGTCGGTGGGCTGGTCCTGCCAGTCGGCGGTGTTCTTGGTGTGCAGCCACAGGTCGTAGGCGACGTTCATGGTGCCGGGGTTGGAGCTGACCGAGAACTCCCAGCTCGTCCGGACCGGCTTGCGGTCGCCGACGCGGATCGGCAGGCCGGTCGTCGCCTTGTCGACCTTCCAGCCCCAGTGCCAGCCGAGGACGGTGGAGGCGTACGTCTTGACGTCGTAGTCCTTGCCCGTGGCGCTGTTGGCCAGGCTGTAGTCCGTGCCCCAGGAGATCGTCGAGCCCGACCGGGAGTTGTCCCAGACGCACTGGGTGCCGGTGAACTTGCCCTCGTTCCAGAGGTTGTTGTTCACGTAGTACTTGCCGAGCGTGATCGTGTCGAAGGCCGCGCACTTCTTGCTCGACTCGTCCGCCTGGGCGACGGTGACACCGGCGGCGGCCGCGAGGGCGACCGCGGCGGAGACGAGGGTCTTCGCCTTCTTGGACAGGCGGGGGCGGCGGTGCTGCATGGGGGACGGTCCTTCCGGGGCTGGATCGCTTACGTCCCCTCAGTGGCCGCCGCCTCCGGGAAAGGTTCCGTCACCGGCGCGTCCCCCGGCCCGCGCACCGCCGACACCGCATCGGTCGTCATGGTAGGGAGGAAGCCGCGCCCCGGAAGCCCATCGCGGACACGCGCCCCGGAAAGCCGTCCCGGGCACGCGGCGCGGAGGGCCGGCGTACCCGCCGAGGCCCGCGTCGGCACCCTCGGGAAACTCTGAGTCGAAGCGCTTCGACAACCTATGGACACCCACCCCCGGTGGAGCTACTGTCGAACCACCCACACACCTGCCCCTATTCGCACCGCGCACTGTCGAAGCGCTTCACAAAGCTTGGAGAGCTGGATGGTCACCCTCGCCGAGGTCGCCCAGCACGCCGGAGTCTCGGCGAGCACGGTGAGCTATGTCCTCAGCGGCAAGCGGTCCATCTCCGCGACCACCCGGACGCGGGTCGAGCAGAGCATCCGCGAACTCGGCTACCACCCGAACGCGGGCGCCCGTGCCCTGGCCAGCAGCAAGTCGAACATCATCGCGCTGATGATCCCGCTGCGCACCGACATGTATGTGCCGGTGATGATGGAGATCGCCATCGCGGTGGCCACCACGGCCCGTACGCACGGATACGACGTGCTGCTGCTGACCGGCGAGGAGGGCCCCGACGCCGTACGCCGGGTCACCGGCAGCGGGCTGGCCGACGCGATGATCCTGATGGACGTCCAGCTGGACGACGAGCGGCTGCCGCTGCTGCGCGGCACCGACCAGCCGTCCGTGCTGATCGGGCTGCCGGCCGACACCTCCGGGCTGACCTGCGTCGATCTCGACTTCAAGGCGACCGGCGCGCTGTGTGTGGAGCATCTGGCGATGCTGGGGCACCGGGACATCGCTGTCATAGGCGAGGCCCCGGCCGTGTACGAGCGGCACACCGGTTTCGCCGAGCGCACGCTGGACGGACTCCGGCTGCGTTCCCAGGAGTTGGGGATGCGGCTGCTGCACCGGCCCTGCGAGGGCGGGTACGACGCGATGGCCGTCACCCTGGCCCGGATACTCGACGAGCGGCCGAGCACCACGGGGTTCGTCGTGCAGAACGAGTCGGCGGTCGAGCCGCTGCTCGCCCTGCTCCGCCAGCAGGGCCGGGCCGTGCCGGAGGACGTGTCGGTGGTCGGCATCTGCCCCGACCAGGTCGCCACCCAGGCCTCGGTGCGGCTGACGTCCGTCTCCATTCCCGCGCAGGAGATGGGCCGGCATGCCGTGCAGCAGCTGGTCGCCAAGCTGGAGGGACGCGGCAGCGACGAAGTCGTGCTGATCGCACCCGAGTTGACCCAGCGGGCGAGCACGGGCCCGGCGCCGTCCGCCACCCACTGACCGTTTCCCCACCCGCTCTCCCACCCCCGTTCTCCCGCCTCCTTTCCGCACCGAGCCCTTACCGGGCACCCCCATGTCTGCCCCCGCCGCCCTCTTCAGGAGCGCCTCTCGTGAATCAGTCTGCCGACAACCAGCCTCAGCCAGGCACGGTCAGCCTCGCGCAGTCGTCCCCGACCGTCGGCACGTTCCGTGAGCGGGACGGTGCGCTGGAGTGGAGCGGCCGCCAGGAGACGCTGCGCGTCGAGCCGTGGGGTCCGGACGCGGTCCGGGTGCGTGCCCGGCTCGGCGGCCCCATCCTCGACGGACTGCCCGGCGCGCTCCTGGAGTCCGCCCCGGCGACCGAGTCGACGGTCAAGATCGAGGACGGGCTGGGGGTGCTGACCGTCGGCGCGCTGACCGTCGAGGTCGACGCCGAGGGCCTGATCCGCTTCCTGCGCACCGAGGACGGCACCGAGGTGCTCGCCGAGGAGCGCGCCCACTTCTGGTGGCCGGGCTCGCGGCTCTACACCGCCGTCGGCAACGGCTACCACCGCCTGGAGCAGCGCTTCGCCGCGTACGACGACGAGAAGCTGTACGGCCTCGGCCAGCACCAGCACGGCCGCCTCGACCAGAAGGGCCTGGTCCTGGACCTGGTCCAGCGCAACGCCGAGGTCGGCATCCCGGTGCTGGCCTCCAGCCGTGGCTACACCCTGCTGTGGAACAACCCGGCGATCGGCCGCGTGGAGCTCGCGCACAACGGCACCCGGTGGGTGGCCGACTCCGCCCGCCAGATCGACTACTGGATCACCGCGGGCACTCCGGCCGACGGCCAGCGCCGCTACAGCGCGGTGACCGGCCGTACGCCCATGCTGCCGGAGTGGGCGGCGGGCTTCTGGCAGTGCAAGCTGCGCTACCGCACGCAGGACGAACTCCTCTCCGTCGCGCGGGAGTACAAGCGCCGCGGTCTGCCCATCGACGTCATCGTCTGCGACTTCTTCCACTGGACCCACCTGGGCGAGTGGAAGTTCGACCCGAAGGAGTGGCCGGACCCGGCGGCGATGGTGCGCGAGCTGGACGAGCTCGGCATCAAGCTGGTGGTCAGTGTCTGGCCTTCGGTCTCCCCCCTCTCCGAGAACCACCCGGTCATGGAGCAGCGCGGCTACTTCATCGGCACCCAGTACGGCCCGATGGCACACGCCGACTGGCCCGACAAGGAGGTGGCGTCGACGGTCCAGGTGGCCTTCTACGACGCCACCAACCCCGAGGCCCGCGAGTTCGTGTGGTCCAAGGTCAAGCAGAACTACCTCGACCCGTACGGCATCACGGCCTTCTGGCTGGACGCCTGCGAGCCGGAGCTGAAGCCGGGCTTCCAGGAGAACCTGCGCTACTGGACGGGCCCGGGCCTGGAGGTCGGCAACATCTACCCCGCCGAGAACGCCCGCACCTTCTACGAGGGCCTGCGCGCGACCGGCGAGGACGAGATCATCACCCTCAACCGCTCGGCGTGGGCGGGCAGTCAGCGCTACGGCGCCGCCCTGTGGTCCGGTGACATCGGCACCGACTTCCCGACCCTGCGCCGCCAGATCGCCGCCGGCCTCAACACCGCGCTGTCCGGCATCCCCTGGTGGAACACCGACATCGGCGGCTTCCACGGCGGCGACCCGGACGACCCGGCGTACCGCGAGGTGATGGTCCGCTGGTTCCAGTTCGGCGCGCTGTCCCCGCTGATGCGACTGCACGGCTTCCGCGACCCGGGCATGCCGCTGGGCCCGCAGATGACCGGCGGCCCGAACGAGGTGTGGTCGTACGGCGAGGAGGCCGGCGCCATCCTGGAGCAGTACCTGCGGCTGCGCGAGCGCATGAAGCCGTATGTCCTGCAGGTCATGCGCGAGGCCCACGAGGAGGGCCTGCCGGTGATGCGCCCGCTGTTCCTGGAGTTCCCCGAGGACCAGGCGGCCTGGTCGGTCGACGACTCGTACCTGTTCGGCCACGACCTGCTCGTCGCGCCGGTGCTGACGGCGGGCGCGACGGCCCGGACGGTGTACCTCCCGGCGGGGGCGCGCTGGACGGACGCGTGGACCGGGGAGACGTACGAGGGCGGTACGACCGTGACGGTCGACGCCCCGCTGGACCGCATCCCGCTGTTCCTGCGGGACGGGGCACGGCTGCCTGTAGCGGAGTAGCCGTGTCGGAGGGGGTGGCCGGGGGGGTGGAGGTCTTCCGGTCACTCCCTCGACAGGTCGACCAACTCGCCGCTCGTGCAAGTGAGTTAGGCGGGATAGAGTCGCCGCGTGTCCACGTCTCCGATAGCCCTCACCCTGGCCGATCTGCTGCTGCGTCCGACCTTCGGCTCCCGTCACGGGCACGAGCGGGTCTTCGACCGGATCGCGGTGGAGGCCGGGGAGTCTCCGGGAGACCGGCAGTTCGTGGACGACTTCCGGTCGCTGCTGGGCTGGTGGGCGAAGGCCGAGAACCTCACCCCGGTCGGCTGGCAGTCCGCGCAGGTCTTCGTGCGCCGGCATCTCACCAACCGGGCCCGCGTACGGCGGTTGATCGCCGAGCATCCCGGGATCGAGCGGGAGCCGATCGAGAAGCCGGTGTTCGTCGTGGGCCTGCCGCGCACCGCGACCACCGTCACGCACGCCGTCCTGTCGCTCTCGGCCGAGCACCGAGGCCCGCTGCTGTGGGAACTGCTCACACCCGACCTGGAGTTGCCGCCCCGGCAGCGCCGCAAGGCGGTCACGGCGGGGCGTCGTCTGGTCCAGGGCACCAACCTGTTCGCGCCGCGCTTCCGCGACATCCACGCGATGGCCGCCGAGGGCCCGGAGGAGTGCACCTTCGCCCTGCCGCACGCCCTGATGCCGCTGTCGCAGGCGGTGATCCCCGAGTACGCGGCGTGGTACCGCGAGCGGGAGTTCGTCGACGACTACCGGTATCTCAAGCAGGTGTTCCAGGTCCTGCAGTACGGCCGCCCGCGCCGCCGCTGGGTCCTCAAGTCACCCATGCACCTGGGCAACCTCGACGCGCTGCGCACGGTCTTCCCGGACGCCACGATCGTGTGGTGCCACCGCGACCCGGTGACCGTCGTGGCCTCCTTCTGCAGTCTGGTCGAGCACGGCATGGCCGTCAGCACCCGCCCCCTGGACCTGCACCGCATCGGCACCCTCTGGCTCGACCTGCTGAGCCACGCCATGACGCGCGGCCTCGCGGCCCGCGCCGCCATCCCGCCCCACGCCCTGGTGGACGCCCCGTACGCCTGGCTCGCCTCCGAGCCGGCCACGGGCGCCCCCAAGCTGTACGACGCGATCGGCGCCCGCTGGACCGACGCCGAGGCCACCCGGCTCCCCGGGGCCGTGGCCCGCCCGAAGGGCACCCGCCCGCACCGCTACGACCTGGCCCGCTACGGCCTGACCCGCGCCGACGTGGAGTCCGCCTTCGCCGACTACAACGCGCTGCGGGCCGAGGTCGACCGCGCCTGAGAACGGACGCGGACCGACCCCGGCCCTGATGAGACGTCAGCTGCTGCTGACGGTCAGGTTGTTGGTGGTGAAGTCCAGACCGCCGGACGACGAGGTGATCTCGTAGCCGAACTGGACGTCACCGATGGTCTCGTTGCTGGACATCCAGCCCTTGCCCGCGATCCAGCTGAGGATGGGCTTGATGTTCACGGTGCCGGAGGAGGAGTCGGACGTCCGCAGGAACGAGAAGACCTCGTTGACGCCGTTGGTGCCCTTGTAGACGGTCCAGGTGTGGCCGCCGAGCGTGACGTTGCCCTGCGAGGTGCCGAGCGGGCCGACGGCCCCGTTGTAGTTGACCCAGAGCATGATCTCGTAGTCGTAGTCGGTGTCCCAGATGTCGTACGACGTGTTGTACGCGCCGGACGACGGGACGCTGACGTTGTAGCTGCTGGTGAGCGAGCCGAGGGAGGCGATCGTCTTGTTGATCACCTTCTTGGAGTTGGGGTAGGACTTGATGCCGCCGGTGTTGGGGTGGTTGGCCCAGACACCCCAGTTGGTGCCGGAGTTGGCCCATACGCACTGGCTGCCGGCGCCGGAGCCCCAGATGTTGTTGTAGAGCGTGTAGCCGTTCAGGCTGGTGTTGCCCCACTGGTCGCAGGAGTTCCAGACCGCGGCCGAGGCGGGGGCGGAGGCGAGACCGACGACGGCACCGAGGGCCATCGCCGGGGCCAGCACGGCCGTGGTGATCTTGCGCAGAGCTGTCTTTGCCATGGTGTCCCTTTCCATGGGTGGGGGGAATTGCGGGGGGAGTTACCACGCCCCCAAGGTGAGGACGTGGTCTTCTCCGGCGACGAGGTCGAGCGGTCGTACATCGCCGTCGCCGGAGGAAGTCCGGAGTTCGATGCGGACGGTGCGAGACGGTCTCAGGACGGCGGTCGCCCCGTCGGGCGTCCAGGTCAGGTCGACCTCCGCGCCGAACCGCGTCCGTACGCCCCGGAGGCGGCCCTGCGGGAGCGTCGGCGGCAGCGCGGGCAGCAGGACCAGCCGGTCCGGGGTCGACTGCACCAGCATCTCGATCAGTACGGCGGGCAGGGTGTGCGCGGCGTCCGCGTTGTAGACGTCGCGCTTCGGGTAGTGCGCGCTCATCAGGGAGGCGTGGAAGAAGTCGCCGCCCAGCACCTGGTCGAGGGCGTGGGCGACCCGGGCGGCGTCCCTGAGGCGGGCCGCGATCAGGGCGTGGTGGAGGTGGCCGTGCGCCGAGTCGTTCTCGGCGCCGCGCAGTTCGAGGGCGCGGTGGGCGGCCGCCGCGAGGGCGGGGGTGTCGTACGGGGTGATCTCGTCGAGCGGCCAGACGCCGTAGAGGTGGCTGAGGTGGCGGTGGTCGTAGGTGTCCGCCAGGCCGGGCCAGGCCCATTCGGCGAGGGCGCCGTCCTCGTTGATCCGGTGGGGCGGGAGGCGGTCGGCGAGGGTGCGCCAGCGGTCGGCGTCCGGGGTGTCCGGGTGGTAGTCGGCCGCCGTGAGCAGGGCGTGCCGGGCCGCCGAGAGGTCCATGGCGGCGTTGAGGGTGACCCAGCTCGCGTTCGCCGGGCGGTTCTCGGGTGAGTAGGAGGGGACGACGACCACATGGCCGTCGTCGTCGCTCCGGGTGAGGAAGTCCTCGTAGAACCGGGCCGCTTCGGCGAGAACGGCGGCGGTGCGCGAATCGCGGTCGCCGCGTGTCTCGTCGTGGTCGACGAGGGGCTTGAGGAGCCAGTCGGCGCCCGCGGTCCACAGGTGCAGGGGGTATTCGCGGCTGAAGTGGTAGAGGTGCCCGGACTCGCCGTCGGTGTGGGCGGGGGCCACGACGCCCCGGGTGCCGAAGATCGTGCGGGCGTTGTCGCGCCAGTGGTCCAACTGGCCGTGGATGAGGGCGGCGTGGGCCTCCGTGACCTCCGGGAGCGCGGCCGCGGCGGCCGACGCGGTCTGGAGGTTGAGGTTGGCGTCGGTGGTGAACGCGCCCGACCACGCCGTGTTCCAGTCGCCGGTCCACAGGCCGGTGAGCCGGGGCGGCAGCATTCCGGCGGCGGACAGGAGGTGGTAGCGGCCGGCCGCGAAGAGGCGTTCCAGGAGGGCGGGGCTCTTCGGGCTGCTGGCCAACTCCGAGCCGGGAAGGGCGCGTTCGGCGTCGTCGGCGCCGAGGTCGAGGCCTGCGCGGAGGTAGGCCGGGCGGTGCAGGGCGGTGTGGCGGGCGAGGAGGCGGTCGTACGGGTCCTCGTCGCCGTCGGGGAGCAGGGCGCGCAGCGCTCGCGCCTCGGCGAGGGCGTCCAGCTCGCCGGTGTGCCGCTGGACCCGGGTGAGGAGGAGCAGCGAGCGGGCACCCTCGACGCGGATGCCGGGCAGGGAGGTGCGGGTGCTGCCGCCGGTGACCAGGGCGAGGGTGACGCCCGTGTACGCGCGGTCGCTGCCGGGGTAGCGGACGCGGAGGGTGAGGAGCGCGCCGTCGGGGGTGAGGACTGCGCTGTGTCCGACGGCCAAGCCATAGGGTGCGCCGGGCAGTTGAGGGTCCAGGGTGACGTCGGCGGTGAGGCCGGGCTCGGTGACGTACTGGACGATGACGTCGTCGGCGCGCGAGACGAAGACCTGGCTCCGCCAGCCGCCCCGCATGGCGGTGCAGACGCCGGTGGCGAAGTCGACCTCGCGGCGGTAGTCCTCGCGGTTCTCGCGCTCCTCTGCGACCGGACGACGCAGCCGTATCTGGAAGGCGGGATGGAAGGGCTGCACCCACTGCAGCTCCCGCCCGTCGGTGAACCGCTCGGCCGCCATGACGTCTCCGGCGAGCAACCGGTCCTGGAGCTGCGGGAGTTCGGCGGCGAGGGCCGGTGGGCGGGCGTGTTCGCTGCCGTTGGGGCGGACCAGGGTGTGGTGGTTGACGATGATCCGGTCGGCGTTCGGATCTCCGAACACCATGACGCCGTGTCGGCCGTTCCCGCTCAGGAAGGCGTCCTCCCAGCGGGCGGCGGGGGTGGGGTCCCAGATGCCGTGTACCGGTCCGCTCATGAGGCGGCCTCCAGCACGGCCACGCCGTACCGCCCCAGCTCCACCCCGTCGGTGACGTCCGCGCCGGTCAGCAGGTCGCGGTGGCGGCCGGGCACCGGCACGGTGACGCCGTCGCGCCCGTGGTTGAGCAGGAACAGCAGCCCGCCCCGGCGGACCGCCTCCACGCCGGCCGGGAGCCCGGTGAGGGTCGGCCGTACGCCCGCGCCGGCGGCGATGTCGGCGAGCAGGGTGCGCAGGGCGTGCGGCTCGGGGAGGGTGGAGACGTACCAGGCACGGCCCTTGCGCAGGACGGCCGGCAGCCCGTCCAGCTCGCCGCCCTTGTAGGGCGTCACGGCGTCCACGTCGTCCGCCGCCTCGATCTCCTCGGACCACAGGGTGCCGTGGAAGCCCTCGACGTCGGCCTTCTCGCCCGCGTCGAGCGGCCACCACTCGTGCAGGACGCGGATGCCGAAGAGGTCGCGAAGACGGGCGTCCATGCCACCCGCGCGCACCCGGTCGTCCTCGTCGGCGACGCCGGTCTGGAAGCCGGCGACGAGGGTGCCGCCGCCCTCGACGTAGGCGACGAGGCGGTCGATGGCCGCGTCCGTCATCAGGTACAGCTGCGGGACGACGACCAGCTTGTACGCGGACAGGTCGTGCTCGGGGTGGGCGAAGTCCGCGACGGTCTGCGCCTCCCACAGGGCGCGGTGCCAGGCCCGGACCACCTGCGGGTGGTCGACCTCGGTAGACAGCCGCCCGTCCTGCTGGCTCGCCCACCAGGCGTTCCAGTCGAGGAGTACGGCGACCTCGGCGGCCTCGACGCGGCTGTCGGCCACCTTCTCGCTCAGCAGGGCGAGTTCGGCGCCGATCCGCTTGACCTCCTGGAAGGTACGGCCCTGCTCCCCCGCGTGGCTGACCATCCCGGAGTGGAACTTCTCCGAGCCCTGCCGGGACTGCCGCCACTGGAAGTAGCAGACGGCGTCGGCGCCGCGGGCCACGGCCTGGAGGGACCAGAGGCGGTTGAGGCCGGCGGGCTTGGGATGGTTGACCCCGCGCCAGTTGACCGGCCCGGCGGCCTGCTCCATGACCATCCAGGGGCCGCCGCGGGCCTGCGAACGCGTCATGTCATGCACCAGCGCCCCGTACTGCCCGCCGAACGGATCACGCGGATCCGGATAGATGTCGACGGAGACGACGTCCTCCCGCTCGGCCCAGACCCACGCGTCCTGCCCCTGCCAGAACGGCATGAAGTTGGTCGTCACCGGGATGTGCGGGGTGTGCCGGGCGACGATGTCGCGCTCGGCGAGGTAGCACTCCAGCAGCGCGTCGGAGGTGAACCGCTTGAAGTCGAGAACCTGGCCGGGGTTCTTCATGTAGTGCGCCCGGCGCGGCGGCAGGACCTCGTACCAGTCGCCGTAGCCCTGGCTCCAGAAGGCGGTCCCCCAGGCCTCGTTGAGGGCGTCGAGGGTGCCGTACTTCTCCCGCAGCCAGCGGCGGAAGGCGGCCTCGGCCTCGTCGCCCCAGTCATAGGTGCAGTACTCGTTGTTGATGTGCCACATCCGCAGGGCCGGGTGGCCGCCGTAGCGGGCGGCGAGGTCCTCGGTGATGGCGGCGGCGTAGCGGCGGTAGGTGGCGCTGGAGTGCGAGAAGTGCTGGCGGGAGCCCCACCACTCGGTCCGGCCGTCCTCGTCGCGCGGGAGCGTCTCGGGGTGCAGACGTCCCATCCACGGCGGGGGCGAGGAGGTCGGGGTGGCGAGGACGACCCCGATGCCGTTCTCGTGCATCAGGTCCATCAGCCGGTCCAGCCACCCGAACTCCCGCTCCCCGGGCCGGGGTTCGAGCTTCGCCCAGGAGAAGACGCCGAGGGTGACCGAGTTGACCCCGGCGTCCTTCATCAGCCGGACGTCCTCGTGCCAGGTCTCCTCGGGCCACTGCTCGGGGTTGTAGTCGCCGCCGAAGAGGATGCGGCCACGGGTGGCGTCGGACAGGGAGGGGCCAGAGGGGCCCTTCCCCGCGAGTTCGTTGCGCTCCGGCATCAGACCGGCTCCCCGTACTGCACGCCGCGCCCGTTGGTGGCCAGGTAGACACGGCCATGGACGCGCGGGTCGCCGGTGATCGTCTCGCCGGTCCAGCCCCACTGGTGCTGGTCGTCGTTGATCCGCACCCAGGTCTTCGCCTCGTCGTCCGAGCGGTGGACGGCGGTGATCGTCTCGGTGGAGCCGACCATGTAGATCGCCGGGTAGTCGGCGCCGTCGGCGGCCTTGCCGAAGCCGAGGGTGTACGAGGCCCAGCAGCTGGCGACCTTCGAGAAGCCGGCCCCGCCGTCGGTGGACCGGTAGAGCCCGTTCCCCTTGGTGGAGAGCCAGAGGTCCCCGGAGCGCCCGGGCGCCGCGACCAGCTCGAACTGGCTGTCACCGGAGGGCAGTCCGCTCGCCCGGGCGGTGAAGGTACGGCCACTGTCAGTGCTGGCGAGCAGCGTTCCGGTGTCGGTGTCGTACGCGTAGAAGCGCGTCGGGTCGGCCGGGTCGGCGACCGGCGTGGCGCCCTTCGGGAAGGAGGAGACCTCGGACCAGGTGGCACCGTTGTCCGCCGAGCGGTAGGCCGGGTACTTGGTGCCGTCCCAGTGCACGAAGACCCACAGCAGCACGCTGCCGTCGGCATTGGTGGCGATCGGCCCCGGTGCGTCCTTGGCGATGGAGGGCTGGGCCGCGAAGGGCGCCCAGGTCTGCCCGCCGTCGTTCGAGTAGGCGCCGTTGCCGTTGTCGCCCCAGCCGGCCCGGACGACATACGCCGGCCTGGCCGCGGCCTGGGCGAGTCCCGTCGCCGACCCGAACACGGGGTTCGACGCCATGCCGCGCGAGGGGGAGGCCGTGAGCGACTCGTGGTACATCACGCCGATGTCCCCGTTGCCGCTGATCAGATGCGCCTCGCCGACCGGCGGCGAGATCAGCTGGCGCACCGATGTCTCCTCCAGGCCGCGGATCTGCGGGGCCCAGTTCTTCAGGTCCCGGGTGCCGTAGAGGGTCGCGCCGGTGCCGTAGACGATGTGCCGGGAGTCGTACGGGTCGAGGGCGACGGCCTGGATCCACCAGCCGAACTTGGGCTTGTCGTTACCCCACTTGAGGTAGGGGGTCTCGGAGACGTCGAGGACGGCCGTGTCCTTCAGGGACGTCCAGGTGCGGCCGCCGTCGGTGCTGCGGTACACCGTGTCGACCGCCGCCCAGCGGTTGTTGGTGGAGACGACGAGCGTGCCGGGCCGACGGGCGTCGACGGCGACACCGCCGTAGCCGAAGTCGTCGGCGGACCCGTCGGCCGTGGTCCCGCCCGGCTTCACGGGCGTGACCTCGGTCCACTTGCCGTTGAGGGTGCACAGCTTGTGCACGCTGCCGTCGGACTGGCCGTTGGGGCCGGGCGCGTTGGCATACGTCACGTACAGGTGGCTGGTGCCCCGGTCGTAGGCGGCGCGGATCGGGACCTTGGCGGCGGTGCCGGTGGGCTGGCCGGGGACGGCTTCCCAGGTGGTGCCGTCGCTGGTCCGGTACAGGTTCTTCGTCCCCGAGGTGCCGTCGCCGTCGCCCCACCCTGCGTAGAGGGTGCGTCCGGCGGCGACGAGGAGGGTGACGCCCTGGCCGCTCGCGCTCGGGGTGCCCGGGAAACCGGAGGCGGCGGCCCAAGTGGCCCCTCGGTCGGTGGACTTCAGCAGCCCGTCGTGCCGGGTGCCCAGCCACAGCGTGTTGCCGTCCCTCGGATCGACGAGCAGCCGCTCACCCGTACCCCGGCCGTCCTCATTGCCGCCGAGCTTCACGGTGAGGTCGGTGCGGGACCAGGTGGCGCCGCGGTCGTCGGAGCGCAGGACGGCGCCGTTGGAGGCCCACGACTGGGCGTAGGTGCCGAGGGCGAGGTAGAGGCGGTTGGGGTGGGCCGGGTCGACGGCCATGGCCTCGACGCCGAGGAGGTTCCAGTCGTCCCAGCCGAGGTGGTCGGTCAGCGGGACCCAGTTCGCGGTGCGGTCGTCCCAGCGGTAGGCGCCCCCGATGTCCGTACGGGCGTAGGCGAGGCCGCGGACGGAGGGGTGGAACAGGACGCCGGTGACGAAACCGGTGCCGCCCATGACGGCGGTGCGCCAGCGGTACGCCTGGCCGGCGGCGGCAGAGGGCTCGGCGGCGGAGGCGTGCGCTGTGAGGGACGGGAGGGTGGTGAGCGCGGCGGCGGCCGCGGTGCCGGCGAGGACGGTTCGTCTGCTGGGGCGGGACGCGTGCATGACACATACCTCGTTGTTCTGAATGGAAGGGGAGTGGAGCGCACCTGAGGGGCGCGGGGCTGTGTCGATATGCGGCTCCGCCGCGTGGGCGCGACCAGCCACGAACAACCCGCAGCCGCGATCCGACCGATGCACCCCGTTGAAAAGGCGCCAATCAGCCCTTGACGGCCCCGGTGAGCATGCCCTTCTTGAAGTGCTTCTGGACGAAGGGCGACAACACAGCCACCGGCAGCAGAGCCATCACCATGACCGCCATCTGTACAGCCAGACCCGAAAGCTGCCCCGTCTTGATGGCCTGCCCCAGTCCCACCGGGGCCTCTTGCTTCTGCACAAGCTGGATCATGACGTTCTGCAACGGCATCATGTCCTGGTCGTTCAAGTACAACGACGCGTTGAACCAGGCGCTCCAGTACCCGACGGCATAGAACAGGGTGATCACCGCGATCACCGCTCGGGACAACGGCATGACGATCTGCCACAGAATCCGGAAGTCCCCGGCGCCGTCAATGCGCGCGCTGTCGACGAGTTCCTGCGAAATCCCCATGAAGAACCCGCGCAGCACAAGGATGTTGAACACGGACACCGCGCTCGGCAGGATCAGCGCCAGATAGGAATCCGTCAGCCCCAGGGTCTGCACCAGCAGATACGTCGGAATGAGCCCGGCGCTGAAGAACATCGTCGCCAGCAGTGTCATCAGAATCCAGCGATGCCCCAGCGACCCGGTCCGGGACAGCCCGTACGCACACAGCACGGACACGGCCATGGAGAACACCGTGCCGACGAGAGTGACGACGATGCTGATGATCGCCGCACGGGTGACCTGTCCCCCGTTCAGCAGTTCCTGGTAGGCGATGAAGGTGATGTCCTTCGGCACCATCACCAGCCCACCCGCCTCGTCGATCGTCTTGCGCGACGAGAGGCTGGTGACGACGACGATCCACAGCGGGAAGAGGATCCCGAGGCAGGCCAGCGTCAGGGCGAGGCCCTTGCCGGCGAGGCCGGCCCGGGAGGGCGCTTCCTCCCAGCTCGGCCGGGGTGGCGCCGCCCACCGACGGGGTTCGCGCACCGGCTTGTCGATGACGGCGGTCACTTCTTGTACACCCCCTGCTCGCCCATGAGATGGGCCACCTTGTTCGCGGCGAGGACCAGCCCGAGGCTGACGACGCCCTTGACCAGGCCGGCCGCGGCCGCGTAGCCGAAGTCCTGGTTGCGCACACCGTTCCACCACACGAAGGTGTCGAGGACCTCCGCGGCACCCGGTCCCACCATGTCCCGTTGCAGCAGGATCTGTTCGAAGCCGACAGTGAGGGCGTCACCGACGCGCAGCACCAGCAACAGGGCGATCACCGGGCGCAGCGCGGGCAGGGTGACGTGCCACATACGGCGCCAGCGGCCCGCGCCGTCCATCGCGGCGGCCTCGTACAGGTCGGGAGGCACCGAGGCGAGCGCGGCGAGGAAGACGATGATCCCCCACCCGGCGTCCTTCCAGACGCTCTGCGCGGTGATCAGCAGCGGGAAGGTGTTCGGGTCGGTCATGAAGTCGAGGCCGTCGTACCCGTGTTGCCGCAGCAGCTGGGAGAAGATCCCGGCGCCGCCGAACAACTGCTGGAAGACGGCGATGACCAGCACCCAGGAGAAGAAGTGCGGCAGGTAGAGGATCGCCTGCGAGACCGCCCGCACCCGGGGCCTGACCACACTGTTGATGAGCAGTGCGAGCAGGATCGGGATCGGGAAGAACAGCACGAGCTGGAGGATGAACAGAATCAGGGTGTTCTGGACGGCGTTCCAGAAGGCCGAGTCCTCGAAGATCCGCTGGAAGTTCTCCATGCCCACGAAGGGGCTGTTCAGCATGGAGACGACGCCGTTGTCGCTGATGTACGGGTCGTAGTCCTGGAAGGCGACGACGTTGCCGAGGATCGGTACGTAGTTGAAGAGCAGGACCAGCACGACGGCCGGCAGCGTCATCAGAAGCAGCAGCCTGTCGCGTCTGAGCCTGACCTTGAGGCTCAGCCTGCCCGACGGGCGCTTCCCCGCCGATCCGGTGGCACCGTCGGACGCCACCGGAGTCTCGTCACGCGGGGTCTTACTCTTCGCCTCGGCACTGCTCCGAGGCACCGTGCTGTGGGACACGGCCTTCTCCTTGCCTCAGCCCCGGATCAGTTGGCCGCGTTGCCGTTCTCGTCGAGGATCTGCTTGTACCAGTCGCGCAGCTTGTCGCCGCCCTTGCTCTTCCACTCCGAGACGAACTGCTGCATGTCGCTGATCTTCTTGCGGCCGCGGACGATGTCGTCCTCCAGCTGCTCCATGTCGTTGGAGAGGTTCGTGTACCGGGCAGGCTCGGTGATCTGCATGCCCCAGAAGGTCGACTTCTTGGTGAGGGCACCCATCCGCTGCTGCCACTCCACCTGCGCCTTGGCGACGTCCGGGAAGTCCGGGTGGGCGAGGGTCGAGGCGGGGCTGGCGACCATGATGTAGGCGTTGGTGACCTCGTTGTTGCCCTTGTCGGTCTTGACCGGGACACCGTTCTTGAGGGTGTAGTGGGTGCCCTCGACGCCGTAGTTGGTGAGCATGTGCTCCTTGGTGCCGTACGGTGCCGCGGTCACGTTGGCGACGGCCAGCGCGTCGCGGATGACGGACTCGGAGGCATTCTTGTTGATGAAGGCGAAGATGTTGGCGGGCTGCACGGCCCACGGCAGCGGCTTGCTGCCACCGGCGCCGAAGATGTCCATGCCCGAGACCTTGAGGTCCGGGTTCTGGGTGGCCTGGGAGGCGGTCAGGCCGTACCAGCTGGAGATGTCGTTGTTGTACATCAGGAACTCACCGGCCGCGAACTTGGTCTGCGGGTCGGTGGCCTGGCTCTTGCCCAGCTTGAAGTCGGGGTGGACGACCCCGGCTTCGAACAGCTTGCGCGTCCATTCCAGCGCCTCGAGGTACTCCTCGGTCTCGATGCGGTAGATCAGCTTGCCGTCGACCAGGTTCCAGCCGAGCGGCTTCTCCGAGCCCGAGAGCACCCCGAAGGAGTTGAACGCGGTCCACTTCATGTCGCCACACGCCCACACCTTGGCCTTGGCGTTGGTGATGTCCTTGGCCAGTGCCATGAACTCGTCGGTGGTCCTGGGGACTTCGTACCCCTCCTTCTCGAAGAGGTCCTGGCGGTACAGGGGCACGAGGTTGGTGACGTACGAGGCCGGCATGGGCAGGCCGCGCAGCGCACCGCCGAAGATGGAGCGCTGCCAGGCCTCCGTCGGGATCGCCGCGAGGTTCGGGTACTCCTTGACCTTGTCCCCGGAGAGGTAGGGGCCCAGGTCGGCGAACTTGCTGATGATGGCGCTGGGTATCTTGCCGCCCATGTTCCAGCCGGGGACCACCACGACGTCCGGGACGTCGCTGGAGGCGAGGACCGCGCCGAGCTTCTGGTCGTAGGTGTTGCCGTCCTGGTTCTGCCACTGGACGTCGACGCCGATCAGGTCGTTCATCGCCGTGTAGTAGGGGTTGTTCCCCTTCGGAGGCGAGCCCCAGAACGGCGACATGACGGTGACCTTGCCGCCCTTGCCGAGCTTCTTCTCCACCGACGTCTTCAGGCCGGCAATGTCCAGCTTGCGGGTGAAGCCGATCGACGAGCCGTTCTTCGACGGGATGTCCGGCGTCACCACGTTGCTGGCCACGTACGTCGGAAGGATCTTCTTCGCGTCCTTGCCCGACGTGGCACCCTCCCGCGACCCGCTCTCCGACCCACCGCAGGCGGAGAGCAACGGCATCCCACCCGCCACCGCTGCGGTGGCGACCGCCGTAGAGGCGAGGAAGCTTCTCCGGCTGGGTCCGGAGGAGGCGGAGGCGGCGTTCGGCGTCATTGCGTCAACCCTTCATGGCGCACCTGGACACCCGGCGGTGGGCCGTCGGCTGCGGTGTCTTAAGTGGATCTGGCTGAGCTGAAGCGATCCTCGAGCCACTGCCGAGGCCTGCGCACTCCTTTAGCGGGCGGACCTCGTAGTCGAAGCGCTTCGATGTTGCTGCGAGGTTAAGTGAAGGCATGGGGGCGCACAAGGGTCGATTCCAAGATTCCTGTGGGGCGCGCAGGATCCGCCCGTTCTCACGCAGTGCTTGAAATAACGGTCAGGAGTCGGAGTTGTTGCGCCGGGGTGTCTTGACACCCACCCCCGGATCGAATGAGCATCGAAGCGCTTCGAAAG
The DNA here is from genome assembly GCF_030499515.1 of Streptomyces sp. DT2A-34. Lineage (NCBI taxonomy): Bacteria > Bacillati > Actinomycetota > Actinomycetes > Kitasatosporales > Streptomycetaceae > Streptomyces > Streptomyces sp. DT2A-34. The sequence continues at coordinate 2,582,870 of NZ_JASTWJ010000001.1, forward strand.
CGCCTCGCCGCTCCACCGCAAGGGGATCCCCACGTGACCGCACAAACGCCGCCTACGCCGCCTTTCCGTGATCAGCGACTGCCGTTCGCGAAGCGCATCGACGACCTCCTGTCGCGGCTCACGCTCGACGAGAAGATCGGATTCCTGCACCAGTTCGCCCCGGCCGTCGAGCGGCTCGGCATCGCCGCGTTCCGCACCGGCCAGGAGGCGCTGCACGGTGTGGCGTGGATGGGTCCGGCCACCGTGTTTCCCCAGGCCGTCGGCCTCGGCGCGACCTGGAACACGGATCTCGTACGACGGGTCGGCGACGCCGTCTCCAAGGAGAGCCGGGCGATGCGCGCCCGCGACGACCGTGTGGGGCTGAACGTCTGGTCGCCCACCGTCAACCTCCTGCGTCACCCCCTGTGGGGCCGCAACGAGGAGGGCTACTCGGAGGATCCGAAGCTCACCTCGGCCATCGCCACCGCCTACACCCGTGGCCTGCGCGGCGACCACCCGACGTACTGGCGCACCGCGCCCGTCCTCAAGCACTGGCTGGCCCACAACAACGAGACGGGCCGCGACGTCACTTCCTCCTCGGTGCGCCCGCGCGTCCTGCACGAGTACGACCTGCGCGCCTTCCGCGAGACGGTCGAGGCCGGGGCGACGGCCGGGGTGATGCCGGCGTACAACCTGGTCAACGGCCGCCCCAACCACGTCTCGCCGTATCTGCGCGAGCACCTGCGGGCCTGGACCGACGAGGACCTGCTGGTCTGCTCGGACGCGGGCGCGCCGTCCAACCTGGTCGACTCCGAGCACTACTTCGACACCCACGAGGAGGCCACGGCCGCCGCGATCCTCGCCGGCGTCGACAGCTTCACCGACCACGGCACCGACGGCTCGAAGATCACCGCACGGGTCCGCGGAGCCCTCGACAAGGGCCTGCTGGCGGAGTCGGACATCGACACGGCGGTCCGCCGCCAGCTCTCGGTCCGCTTCCGCCTCGGCGAGTTCGACCCGGAGTACGACCCGCACGCGCTCACCAGGGACTTCGACACCCCGGCCCACCGCGCGCTCGCCCAGGAGGCCGCCGAGCAGTCGGTCGTCCTGCTCAAGAACAGCGGCGGCCTGCTGCCGCTCGCCCCGGACACCCGGCTCGCCGTGGTCGGCCTGCTCGCCGACGAGTGCAAGCTCGACTGGTACAGCGGCACGCTCATCCACCGCTCCACCCCGCTGGAGGGCGTGTACGAGCGGTTCGGCGCGGAGCGGGTGGAGTTCGCGGAGGGCGTCGACCGCATCCTGCTGAAGACCTCGGCCGGAACCTTCCTGCACGTCCCCGAGGCGGACGCCGACGACGAGGTGCGCGGCGCCGAGGGCGCCCTCGACCCGGCCCTGCTCGCCGGCCGCACCGACCTGCCGCCGCTCACCACCGACCCGACCGGCACCGAGTTCGCGCTCGTCGACTGGGGCCAGGACGTGCTGACCCTGCGCGCCCCCGACGGCCGCTACCTCTCGGTCGCCGAGGACGGCCGGGTCCGCGCCTCCGCCGACCAGCCCGGAGGCTGGGTCGTCCAGGAGACATTCCGCCTGGAACCCCATGAGAACGGACACCTCCTCCGGCATCTCGGCACGGGTCGCCACGTCTCAGTCGCCGCCGACGGCGTGCGGGTTGCCGAAGCGAATCCGGAAATCTTCGAGATCATCGTCGTCGAAAGCGGCGAGGACGCAGTGACCAGGGTCACCTCGCAGGCGGACGTGGTCCTGGTGGTCGCGGGCAACGACCCGCACATCAACGGCCGCGAGACCGAGGACCGTACGACGCTCGCCCTCCCCGCCCACCAGGAGCGCCTGCTGCGCGCCGCCCGCGCGGCCAACCCGAACACGGTGCTGGCGCTGGTGTCGGCGTACCCCTACGCCGTCGACCCGGCCGCCCTCCCGGCGATCCTCTGGATGTCCCACGGCGGCCAGGCGGCCGGCACCGCCCTCGCCCGCGTCCTGGCCGGCGACGTCTCCCCCGCCGGCCGCCTCCCGCAGACCTGGTACGCCGACGACGCCGACCTGCCCGACCTCCTCGACTACGACGTGATCGGCGGCCGCCAGACCTACCTGTACTTCGAGGGGACCCCGCTGTTCCCGTTCGGCCACGGCCTGTCCTACGCGACCTTCTCCTACGCCGGCCTGGAGATCCGCGTGACGGACGACACGCTGCACGTCTCCTTCACGGTCACCAACACCGGTGACGTGCCGGCCGACGAGGTCGCCCAGCTCTACACCCGTGCCGTGGAACCGACGGTGCCGCGCCCGCGACGGGAGCTGGTGGCGCACAGCCGGGTGCGGCTGGAGCCCGGCGAGCAGACGACGCTGACCTTCGAAGTCCCCTTGTCGTCCTTCGGCTTCTGGGACGTGGCGCGGGGCGGATGGCGCCGCGAGCCGGGCCCGTACGAGATCCTGGCCGGCGCCTCCAGCGAGGACATCCGGCTGCGCACGACCGTGCTCCTGGACGGCGAGGCGCCCGCACCGCGTCCGGTCCTCCGACGCGGCCTGGACGCGGCCGACTTCGACGAGCAGAGCGGCGTGGCGATCGTCGACCGCACGAAGGCGTCGGGTGACGCGGTGACACCGGCGCAGGGCAGGTCGGGCGAACTGGTCTACCGGGGCTGCGACTTCGAAGGCGGCGTCACGGCGGTGACGGCGACCGTGTCCGGCGACGGCGTGGTCGAGGTGTCGCTGGACGGGGGCGCGGTGCTCGCCGTACTGACGTCCCAGGCGCCGGACGGGAGCCCGTACGACTACTCGACGCAGCGCGCCGAGATCATCGCCGAGGGCGTCCGGGACGTCCACCTCAGGCTGCGCGGCCCGGTGCGGCTCGCGCACGTCGGCTTCTCCGGTTGAGGGTCCGGAAGAGGCCGACGCAAAGAAGGGGCCCGGCACCGGAAGGCATCGGTGCCGGGCCCCTTTCGGAAAGCCTAACTGAAAATGGATCCCATTTACTAGAGAGCGAGACCGGTGAGGACCAGCACCCGCTCGTAGGTGTAGTCGTCCATCGCGAACCTCACGCCCTCACGCCCCACACCGGACTGCTTGGCACCGCCGTACGGCATCTGGTCGGCGCGGTAGGAGGGCACGTCGCCGATGACGACGCCGCCGACCTCAAGGGCGCGGTGGGCGCGGAAGGCGACCTGGAGGTCGTGCGTGAAGACGCCCGCCTGGAGGCCGTACTTGGAGTCGTTGACGGCGGCGAAGGCCTCGGCCTCGCCGTCGACCTTCCGCACGGTGAGGACGGGCCCGAAGACCTCCTCGCAGGAGAGGGTCGTGTCGGCCGGTACGTCGGTGAGGACGGTCGGCGCGTAGGAGGCGCCGTCACGCTTGCCGCCGGTGAGGAGGCCCGCGCCGGCGTCGACGGCCTCCCGCACCCACGCCTCGACGCGCTTGGCGGCGTCCTCGCTGACCAGCGGCCCGACGTCGGTCGCGTCGTCGCTCGGGTCGCCGGTGACCTGGGCCTCGACGGCGGCGACGATACGCGGCAGGAGCCGGTCGTACACGGACGCGTCCGCGATCACCCGCTGCACGGAGATGCAGGACTGGCCGCCCTGGTAGTTGGAGAAGGTCGCGATGCGGGTGGCGGCCCAGTCGAGGTCCGCGTCGGAGGCGTAGTCGCCGAGCACGACGGCCGCGCCGTTGCCACCCAGCTCCAGGGTGCAGTGCTTGCGCGGCACCGAGTCCATGATCGCGTAGCCGACCTTCTCGGAGCCGGTGAAGGAGATCACGGGCAGCCGCGGGTCCTGGACGAGCGCGGGCATACGGTCGTTGGGCACCGGGAGGATGCTCCACGAGCCGGCCGGAAGGTCGGTCTCGGCGAGGAGCTCACCGATGACGAGCCCGGAGAGCGGGGTGGCCGGGGCGGGCTTCAGGATGATCGGCGCGCCGGCGGCGATGGCCGGGGCGATCTTGTGGGCGCACAGGTTCAGCGGGAAGTTGAACGGGGCGATGCCCAGGACGACGCCCTTGGGGAAGCGCCGGGTGAGGGCGAGGCGCCCCTGACCGCCGAGGTCGGTGTCGAGCCGCTGGGCCTCTCCCCCGTTGAACCGCCGGGCCTCCTCGGCCGCGAACCGGAAGACGGACACGGCACGGCCGACCTCGCCTCGGGCCCACTTCATCGGCTTGCCGTTCTCGGCGGAGATCAGCCGGGCGATCTCCTCGGTGCGCTCGACGAGCCGCCTGCTGACGTGGTCGAGGGCCGCGGCCCGCACGTGGGCCGGCGTCGCGGCGAAGTCCTCGCGGACGGCGTACGCGGCGGCCACGGCCTCCTCGATCTGCGCGTCCGTCGGCACACTGACCTTGCCGACGGCCCGCCCGTCCCACGGGGAGGTGACATCGAAGGTGTCCTCGCCGCTGACCTGGCGGCCGGCGATCCAGAAGGCGTGGGTGGCTGCCACATTGTCCGTTGGCATGTCGATTTCCCGGCCCTTCCGCGTTGGGGGTGTCCTGGTGTGTCGGGGTCCACGGTAGGGGTGCCGGGGCGGAGGGGCGCTTGTCCGGGGTGGAGTGGTGGGGGTTGGGGGGTGCGCCGGTTTGGCGGGGTGGGTGGTGCTCCTCAAACGCCGGAGGGGCTGACGCACTCAGCCCGTCCGGCGTTTGAGGACGAGGCCCGTTCAGGGCCGAAGCGGGGGTCTGGGGGCGCAGCCCCCAGGGGACGGGAATGGGTAGGGGCGGCGGGGGCGAAACCCCCTACTCCGCCGACGTCGCCTTCAACGCCAGCCAAAGCTCCATCCGCACATCCGCGTCATCCAGCGACCGCCCCAGAATCTCCTCCACCCGCCGCATCCGATACCGCAACGTATGCCGATGCACCCCCAGATCCGCGGCCGCCGCATCCCACTGCCCGTGCCGCGACAACCACGCCCGCAGCGAGGCCACCAGATCCCCCCGCCCCGTCGCGTCATGCTCGTGCAGCGCCCGCAGCAACCCGTCCGCGAACGCCTTCACCGCATCGTCCGCGAGCAACGGCAACACCGACCCCGCCGCCAGCTGCTCATGCTCCACACACACCCGCCCCCGCCGCCGAGCCACCGACAGGGCCTGCGCGGCCTGCTTGTACGCCGCCGCGGCGGCGATGGGCCCGGCCGGCGCCGAGAGCCCCACGACCAGCTCGTCCTGGTCGGCGCCCACCGCCTGCTCGGACACGTCCCCCGCCCGCGCCCCCTCCAACGCCTCCGCGTACTTCGCGCACGCCGCCACCGCCGCACCCCCGTCCGCGGCGAGCACCACGAGCCGCGCCGCCTCGCCCTCCCCCTCCGGCACGACGAGCACCGCCTCCCCGGCCCGAGCCGCCGCGGACTCCACGATCTCGGTGAGGGTGCCCAGCGGATCGCCGTTCGTGTCGGACGCGGCGGCCAGCACCGCGGCGGACGCATCGGTGAGCGCCACCCGCGCCCCCGAGTCCACGACCCGCGCCGCCGACACCGACGCCGCCTCGGCGACGATCACCCGGAAGGGCGCGTCCAGGAGTTCGCCGTACAGGTCTCCCGCCACGGCCCGCGCATGGTCCGGCTCCCCGGCGAGCAGCATGCGCAGCACCGCCGCGCCCACCCGCTGCTCGGCCGCGTGCAGCGACCGCGACCGCTCGGTCGTCAGCGTCAGCAGGGCGATCGCCGAGTGGACGGCGTACCGCTCCGCCGTGCCCGGCGCCGCCGCCGTCCCCACGGCCAGCGCCGCCCGCGGCCGGCGCCCCGTGCCCAGGGAGTGCAGCTCGACCCGGTCCTCGTGCTCCGGCCCGCCGACCACGGACGACGCCGGCGCTGGCCGCTCCCGCAGCCGCTCCACGTCCGCGGTGAGGCGCGCCGCCCGCCGCCCCGCCCACTCGGGCGCCGTCGCGACCACGGCACCGGACGCGTCGTACAGTGCCGCCCAGCCGTCCACCTGGGACGCCAGCGCGGCCAGCAGCCCCTCCGGCCCGGCGGTCAACGCCTGCTTCGTCAGCTCCCGTTGCGCCGCGAACCCCGCCGTCACCGCCCGGTACTGGTCCGCCGCGATCGCGGCCGACACGGCCTTGCTGATGGCGAGGAACGGCGTGCGGCGCGGCACCTCCAGCAGCGGCAGGCCCTCCGCCTCGGCCGCGTCGACCAGTGCCGTGGGAATGTCCTCGTAGTTGACGCCGACCGCGAAGCCGAGCCCGACCACGCCCGCACCGACGAGGCGCCGCACATAGCGCCGCATCGCCTCGGGGTTCTCCGCGTCCAGCTTGAGCGCGGTGATCAGCAGCAGCTCACCGCCCTCCATGTAGGGGACGGGGTCGGCGAGCTCACTGACGTGCGCCCAGCGCACGGGCACGTCGAGGCGGTCCTCGCCCGCCCGCACGGTCAGCTTGAGCGCGGAGTGGTGGACGAGCGAGGCGAGCGTCGGGGGCATGAGGCCTTCACTATCGAGGTGATCGGTGTGATCGCTATCGAGGTGATCGCTGTGATCGGTGTGACCAGCGCGATCACGGTGATCATCTGTGTGATCCCTGTGATCTTTTAGCCGCCGTGTATGAACGACCTGTGCCGATTCTGCCTCACCGTACGGTCACCGCGTGCCCTGCCGACCGGAGACCGAGGTCAGCCCCGCAGATCCACCAGCAGCGGCGGCGCGTGTTCGCCGTTCACGGTGGTCAGTGACAGCACCGCATGCCCGGGCGGTACCGAGTGCGCCAGCTCGGAGGCGGACCAGCGTTCCCGTTCGACCTGGCGGACGGTGACGGCTTCCGTGGTCACCGCCTTGCCGGTCACCAGCTTGCGCAGGGCGTGCATGGCCCGGGTCATCGGCTGATCGGCGAACACGGTGTGCTGGGCGACGTCCTTGGTCTCCACCCACTCGGTGCCCCAGGCGTCGGCGAAACGGCTCCCGTCCCAGGTTGTCACGCCGGACAGAGCCATCCGACAGCCGACGGCCCCGTACAAGGGCCCGTGGAGGGCCTCCGGCACATCGGAGACCGTGCGGAGCGCGAGCACGACGCCGGCGTTCTGCGAGCGCAGGCGCTGAATCCGCCGAACCGACTCGGGGGTGACGGTGCCCGTGGCGTCGTCGAGGACAAGACTGACGAAGTGGTCGCGTGATCCTGCCCGTGCGACCTCGGCGAACTGGGCCAGCACAAGCCTGGTGATCAGGCGGGAGACCTCCTCGTGACCACGCTCGGGCAGGTCGATACGGACACGCAAGGCGTGGTGGGCGACAGCTCGCAGCGAGAACGGACGGTTCGTGCCGCTGCCGGAGCCGAAGAAGTCGGCGAAGGCGGGCCGGTCCAGCAGGGCGAGCCGGTCGGCGAGCACCGGACCGGGGTCACCGGGGGCGCCGGCCTGCCGGATGCGGGCCTCGACTTCGCGGCGCATCACCGTGTGCCGGTCGTCGGCCAGCCGGGCACGCAGATCGGAGAGTGCCGGCCGGCCCCCTTCCAGCAGGTCCCGCAGCACGGGCAGGGCAGGGAATCGGCCGTATGCGGCCCGGTAGGGGCCCAGAAGCTGAGCGAGGACGGTGGCGGCGCGCTCGGCACCGACGGTGTCGAGATCCCCGGCCAGCGCCTCGGCAAGGAACCCGGCCGCCTCGTCGGGGTCTTCGGCGTCCGCGTACGGGTCGAGGTCGTGCGCGGACGCGGGGTCTCCGATGCGCACCACGACGTCGTACGACGAGTCCGCCCCGACCGCCGTGCCCGCGGCGCACACCACGACCACCGCGCACCTGCCGGTGAGAGCCTGGAGCGCGAGGGACTCGGCCACCGGGGCGATGACGTGCCGAGTCTTGCCGGCGCCCGACGGCCCGACGACCAGCAGCGAGGTGCCCAGCGTCTCCGGCCCGAGGGCAGCGCCCACGCCGCCGTATGCGGGCGGGGTGCGGTCGGCGGAGGCCCACCGTCCGATGCGCACCTGTCCGGCGAGCAGGTCGTGCCGCGCGGTGCGGCCGGGCAGGTCGCGGTCGCCGGAGGGGTGGGTGAACGCGGCGCCCCCCTGACGCAGCACCGCGTCGGTGAAGGCGGCCACCCGGCCCTGGTTCCGGGACCGGACCCAGCCGTACTCGATGCGGGCGCAGTCCACGTCGTTCATCTGCCCGGCGAGCACCTCGGCGGTGAGTACGTCAGCGGCCTGGTGCTGGTCGGCCTCCCGCAGCTCGGGCCATCGGGCACGGGGCTGTTCGGCGACAGGCGACGGGCCCTGGTCCTGCGCGGCACGACCACGGGCTGCGAGCCAGGCCCGGACCAGAGACCACCAGCCACCGAGCCGGGCGAAGGGCCACAGGGCGAGGGCGACGACGAGGGTGTGGAGCGCGGTGGCCCATGGCGAGCTGTAGACCTCGTACCCACCGCTGATCAGCACGATGAGGGAGAACAACGGGCTCACGACGGGCAGGGGATCCCAGCCGACGCCGGGGAAGGCGTCCGGGTAGACGAAGCCCAGGGTGACGAGGGCGCCCAGGGCGGCCAGCAGGCCACGGGTCGGCTGAGGTTTGCGGCCCACAAGGTGCCGGACGACAGCGGGCCAACTCCCCAGCCGGCCCACCATGTAGACGAGCACGGCGAAGAAGAGGCCGTTGTACACGTCCAGGGCCTCCACGCCCGGGTACTGCAGTGCCTGGCCCTCGAAGTGCTTGGGCGAGGCCATCGTGCCGCCCCACCACCAGTCTTCCGGCGTGAAGAGTCGCAGGATCGTGAACTGGTACGGGAGCGCGCCGCGCCGCCAGAAGGACCACACCACAAGCGCCACGACAAGCGGAATCAGCATGCCGGCGACGGTCGTGGGATTGACCCGCTCCGTGGTCACAGCGGCCTTCGGCATCCGGTATCCGAAGCGCCAGATGCCTGGCCTGGTCTCGGGCCGGGCTTCGTTCAGCCAGTCAGCCACAGACGTGCCCGGAGCGTGCGTCGGCCGCGGTGGCGCCACGGGGGCCTCCGGTGGCACCGCCGGACGTGGCACAGGCGTCGCGTGCGTGCCCCGCGCGTCCTGCGTCCCGTCGCTGTCCATCGCCCTTGCCCCCTGAGCAGCCGTTCCGTCCACCATCAGCGAGCCAATCTAACGCCCTCTCCTGGGGAGTTCACCGCTTACGCGGCCGACGGAGCGGACCGAGGTGCTCCGGATCTCGTCACGGCCTGCCCCACCGGCGCGTAACCTCCGCCGGCGCGTCGCTATGTCCACCACGGACAACCGGACGCGCTGACAACGCCCACATGGAGCATGCCCACCCCCCACTGCCCGCCCTAGCCTGCGAAAAAGAGAAGACAAGCGTCCGCAACACCCCCAGGAGCCCCTCATGAGCGCACTTCCGCAGGAGCGCCGCGTCGTCACCGCCATCCCCGGCCCGAAGTCGCTGGAGCTGCAGGCCCGTCGTACCGCCGCGGTCGCGCAGGGCGTGGGCTCCGTGCTGCCCGTCTTCACGGCGCGTGCGGGCGGCGGCATCATCGAGGACGTCGACGGCAACCGCCTGATCGACTTCGGCTCGGGCATCGCGGTGACATCCGTCGGCGCGTCCGCCGAGGCTGTCGTACGCCGGGCCTCCGCGCAGCTCGCCGACTTCACCCACACCTGTTTCATGGTCACGCCGTACGAGGGTTACGTGGAGGTCGCCGAGGCCCTCGCCGAGCTCACCCCGGGTGACCACGCCAAGAAGTCCGCGCTGTTCAACTCCGGCGCCGAGGCCGTCGAGAACGCCGTCAAGATCGCCCGTGCGTACACCAAGCGCCAGGCCGTCGTCGTCTTCGACCACGGCTACCACGGCCGTACGAACCTCACGATGGCGCTGACCGCGAAGAACATGCCGTACAAGCACGGCTTCGGCCCGTTCGCGCCCGAGGTCTACCGGGTGCCGGTGGCCTACGGCTACCGCTGGCCGACCGGCCCGGAGAACGCGGGTCCGGAGGCCGCCGCGCAGGCCATCGACCAGATCTCGAAGCAGGTCGGCGCGGAGAACGTCGCCGCGATCATCATCGAGCCGGTCCTCGGCGAGGGCGGCTTCATCGAGCCGGCCAAGGGCTTCCTGCCGGCCATCAGCAAGTTCGCCTCGGACAACGGCATCGTCTTCGTCGCCGACGAGATCCAGTCCGGCTTCTGCCGTACGGGTCAGTGGTTCGCGTGCGAGGACGAGGGCATCGTGCCCGACCTGATCACGACCGCGAAGGGCATCGCCGGCGGCCTCCCGCTCGCCGCCGTGACCGGCCGCGCCGAGATCATGGACGCAGCGCACGCGGGCGGCCTGGGCGGCACGTACGGCGGCAACCCGGTCGCGTGTGCCGGTGCGCTGGGCTCCATCGAGACGATGAAGGAGCTCGACCTCAACGCCAGGGCGAAGAACATCGAGGCGATCATGAAGGCCCGCCTCACCGCCATGGCCGAGAAGTTCGACATCGTCGGTGAGGTGCGGGGCCGGGGCGCCATGATCGCCATCGAGCTGGTCAAGGACCGCGCCACCAAGGAGCCGAACCCGGAGGCAACCGCCGCGCTCGCCAAGGCCTGCCACGCCGAGGGCCTGCTGGTCCTGACCTGTGGCACCTACGGCAACGTGCTGCGGTTCCTGCCCCCGCTGGTCATCGGCGAGGACCTGCTGAACGAGGGCCTCGACATCATCGAGCAGGCCTTCGCCCGCATCTGAGGCCACAGCAAAACCACTGGGATCACGGAAAAACCACTGGTGAGCGCCGGTCGACCGGCCCGGTAACCCCATCCGCCCCACCCCTCACCCCGCCCGCGGTTCCGGGGGTGGGGCGGCGGTAGTCAGAGCGTGTGAAGAAGGTGTGCGAGGTGGATGGCAGGACGCGATTCCGTCTGTCTTACGCCCTTCCGCTGTCGTAGGTTCTAGGCAGATGAGAGATACACCCCGCCCAGAGGGGACTCTGGGTGACATCGGGCCGAGGCCTCCCCAGCTTCGACCTGGTCGTGCCCTCGCGCACACAACCGGAGCCTCCGGCTTCGGATCTCCTCACCGATCGGACAGTCGCCCGCCCCAAACCCCCCGGGGCGGCCGACCATCCGATCCGGACGGGCGCCTCGGAACCACCCCCCCTGTTCCGGGGCGCCCGACCTCCCTCTTCCTCCTTCTCGGCCTTCCGGCTCTCCTCTTCGCCCTGATCACCTGGCAGGTCGTCGCGGACGGGCCGCTCGTGCGTGTGGACGAGCGGGTCAGCCGGGCCTTGATCCACCCGGACCGCTCCTCCGATCTCCTGGCCGATCTGGGCAATGTCCAGGTCGCGGTCCCGGTCCTCGCCGCGGTCCTCGTCCACACCGCCTGGCGGTCCCGGCGCACTGGTACAGACCGCTGGTGGCTGCCGGCCACCGCGGCGGCCGTCCTGATGGCACTGGTCCCGGCCCTGGTCGTGCCGCTCAAGGAACTCACCGACCGCCCGGGCACCCCGGCCGTCCCCCGGCGACCGGTTACTACCCCTCCGGCCACACCGCCACGGCCGCCGTCGCCTACGGCTCCGCGGCGCTGCTCCTCCTTCCCTGGCTCCGCTCCGCCTACGCCCGCCGCGAGCTCCTCATCGCCTGCGCGGTCGTCAACGCCGCCGTCGGCTTCGGCCTGGTCCGCCGCGGCTACCACTGGCCCCTGGACGTCGTGGCCAGTTGGTGCCTGTGCGCGGTGCTCCTGTCTTCGCTCTGGCTGTTCCTCGCCCGAAGCAGCCGCCGAACGCCCGCCGCCACTCCCGACCGCCGCACCGGTCCCGGCCCCAGGGGCATCGAGGGTTCCGCGGGCTAGTAGTGCTTCGTTACGTTGAGTGATCTCGGCTGATCGTGGGCAGCTTCCCGGAGTGAGGTTGGGGGAAGTGGAACGGCTCCGGGGCGAGTTGGCGGAGTTCGTTGCCGATGTGTTCGGGTCGTTTCCGCGGCGGGATCAGCGACGGTGGGGCGAGTGTTATCTGCGGGGCCTGATGCTCGACGGCCGGCGCAAGTCGATCCAGCCGATGGCCGAGCGTCTGCCGGACGGGAACATGCAGGCCCTGCAGCAGTTCGTGAACCAGTCGCCGTGGGATCCGCTGCCGGTCAGGCAGCGGATCGCCGAGCGGCTGTCCGGAGTTGTCAGGCCCGAGGTGTGGGTGATCGACGATGTCTCGTTCCCCAAGTGCGGCAAGGCGTCGGTCGGGGTGGCCCGCCAGTACTGCGGAGCGGTCGGCAAGCGGGCGAACTGCCAGGTCGCGGTCAGTGTCCATGCCGCCACCGACACTGCCTCGTGCCCGTTGGAGTGGCAGTTGTATCTGCCGCGTGAGTGGACGGACGAGCCGGACCGATGCCGCAGGGCAGGAGTCCCCGACGACGTGGTGCACCGGGAGAAGTGGCGTCTCGCGCTCGGTCTCCTGGACACACTCGCCCAGTGGCAGTTGAAGGCGCCGGTCGTGGTCGCCGACGCCGGCTACGGCGTCAGCACCCCCTTCCGGCTCGGTCTCCAGGAGCGAGGGCTGTCCTATGTCCTGGCCCTGAACGGGAAGGAAGTCGCCCACCCGGAGGATGCTGAGCCGCACCAGCCTGCGTATGGCGGGCTCGGACCGCCCACCCTTGCCCGCTACCGCACCCCACCGCGAGCCGTCTGCGTCCTCGCCGGGGAGGCGGGTGCGGAGCGGTTCACCGAGGTGACCTGGAGGCAGGGCAGCAAAGGCGCGATGACTTCGCGGTTCGCGGTGCTGACAGTGCGGCCCGCGGGCAAGCAGTCCCTGGCCGCAGCGCAGGAGGCGGGCGGCGGCCGCAACCGGTGGGACGGCGTCCTGCCCGTCCAGACACTTCCTCGTCGAATGGCCGGACGGCCAGGACGCTCCGACGGACTACTGGATATCGAACCTGCCTGCCGCCACACCGGCCGCTGACCTGGTGCGGTGGGCCAAGATGCGCTGGCGGATCGAGCACGATTACCGCGAGCTCAAGCATGGCCTCGGACTGGACCACTTCGAGGGCCGCACCTGGCGCGGCTGGCACCACCACGTCACCCTCGTCACCGCCGCCCAGGCATTCCTCACCCTCAGGCGGCTCGACCCAAAAGTCCACACACCGGCCTGACCCTCTACCAGGTCCTCGACGTTCTTCAGGACCTGCTGAGGTGCTGGACCGGTACCTGCACCACCTGCGGACGCCCCCTGCCCAGCCCTCGGAGCAGCCACAGACAGCCCACAACCTAACGAAGCACTACTAGGTCCTGTCGTTCGGATCAGGCCGGCTGTGAGGTGCGGTGCCTTCCGGCCGACCCGAGCCGGGGGCGATGGGGGTGCCCCCGCGCCCTTAAGGCAGTGGGGAGTGCGTGCCGGACCCCGCGACGCCGGGATGATCCAAACGACAGGGCCTAGCCCTCCCCCTCCGCGGCCAGTCGCGCCGCCGCCTCGTGCATGGCCAGTTCGAGCAGTGCCGGGTCGGTGAGGGTGCCGGTTCCGTCCGGTGGGACCAGCCAGCGGGTGCCGCCGGAGGCGCGGCCCGGGTAGGGGACGACGATCCAGGTGCCCTCCCCGGCCGTACGGATGCCGGTGCCGAGCCAGCGGGCGGCCGTGCCCGGTGGCACGAAGAAGCCCATGCGCGAGTCGCCGAAGTCGACCAGCACCGGGCCCGGCTGGTCGAGGATGCGGGTGAGGACATCGAGCGTCGGATAGCCGAGCTCGCCCGGCAGGATGAGTACGTCCCAGGCCTTGCCGGCCGGCAGCAGCGCGACCCCGAGGGGATTGCGCTCCCACTCCCAGCGACAGGCTGCGGGATCCGGCGCAACGGATGCCAGCCACTCGACCGCCGTCTTCGCCCCTGTCATGACGGTGACCTCCCTTTTTCTTTCGTGAACGCGGGTCGCGTCACGAGGGAGAGGGAGGTCACCTGCCGGGCATTACGCGGGTTCTCGCCACCAATCCAAGGTGACCTGAGTCACATTCAGCTGTCGAACCCGAGGCCGAGTCGGTCCATCGCCTTCAGCCACAGATTGCGCCGCCCGCCGTGCGCGTCGGCGCGGGCCAGCGACCACTTGGTGAGCGCGATGCCGGTCCAGGCGAAGGGCTCCGGCGGGAAGGGGAGCGGCTTCTTGCGGACCATTTCGAGCTGTGTGCGTTCCGTGTGCTCCCCCGCCAGCAGATCCAGCATCACGTCCGCGCCGAAGCGGGTGGCGCCGACGCCGAGGCCCGTGAATCCCGCCGCGTACGCCACCTTGCCCTGGTGGGCCGTCCCGAAGAACGCCGAGAAGCGGGAGCAGGTGTCGATCGCGCCGCCCCAGGCGTGGGTGAAGCGGATGCCCTCCAGCTGCGGGAAGCAGGTGAAGAAGTGCCCCGCGAGCTTGGCGTAGGTCTCCGGACGGTCGTCGTACTCGGCGCGGACCCGGCCGCCGTAGGGGTAGATGGCGTCGTAGCCGCCCCAGAGGACGCGGTTGTCGGCGGAGAGGCGGAAGTAGTGGAACTGGTTCGCCGAGTCCCCGAGGCCCTGGCGGTTCTTCCAGCCGATCGAGGCGAGCTGGTCCCCGGTGAGGGGCTCGGTCATCAGGGCGTAGTCGTAGACCGGGACCGTGTACGCGCGCACGCGCTTGACCAGACTCGGGAAGATGTTCGTGCCGAGCGCGACCTTGCGGGCGCGGATCTGGCCGTAGGGGGTGCGTACGGCCATGCCGGCGCCGTACGGCTTCAGGGTGAGGGCGGGGGTGTGCTCGTGGATGCGCACGCCCAGGTCCAGGCACGCCCGCTTCAGTCCCCATGCCAGCTTGGCCGGGTTGACCATGGCGACGCCGCGGCGGTCGTAGAGGCCGGCCTGGAAGGTCGGTGAGTCGACCTGGGCCCGTACCCCCTCGGCGTCCAGGAACTCGATTCCCTCGGCAAGGCCCTTGTCCCGCAACTCCTCGTACCAGTCGCGCAGTTCCCACGCCTGGTAGGTCTCGGTGGCGACGTCGATCTCGCCGGTGCGTTCGAAGTCGCAGTCCAGGGAGTAGCGGGCGACCGCCTTCTCGATCTCGTCGAGGTTGCGGGCGCCCAGCTCCTGAAGTGTGCGGATCTCGTCGGGCCAGCGGGCGAGGCCGTTGGGCAGCCCGTGGGTGAGGGATGCGGCGCAGAAGCCGCCGTTGCGGCCGGAGGCGGCCCAGCCCACCTCGCGGCCTTCGAGCAGGACCACGTCCCGCTGCGGGTCGCGCTCCTTGGCGAGGAGCGCGGTCCACAGTCCGCTGTAGCCGCCGCCGACAACCAGCAGGTCGCAGGTCTCGGCGGTGGTGAGGGCGGGTTCCGGGTGGGGCCTGCCGGGGTCGTCCAGCCAGTACGGGACCGGCTGGGCTTCAGAGAGTGCCTTTGTCCATCTGTTCATGGCGCTTGGGGCCATGATTTCAACTCCCTACAGGGGTTTTCCCTGGGCTTATGCCTTTTGGCTTATGCCTTCTGCTTGTTTCTGCGGTTTCCGATGACCATGGAGGTCAGGACGAACAGTACGGCGACGACGAACATGGCCGTACCGATGACATTGATCTGAACGGGCGTTCCGCGCTGGGCGGAGCCCCAGACGAACATCGGGAAGGTGACGGTGGAGCCCGCGTTGAAATTCGTGATGATGAAATCGTCGAAGGAGAGCGCGAAGGCGAGCAGCGCGCCCGCCGCGATTCCGGGGGCGGCGATCGGCAGGGTGACCCGGACGAACGTCTGGAAGGGTCCGGCGTACAGGTCCTGCGCCGCCTGCTCCAGCCGCGGGTCCATCGACATCACGCGTGCCTTCACCGCCGTCACGACGAAGCTCAGGCAGAACATGATGTGGGCGATGAGGATCGTCCAGAAGCCCAGCTGGGCGCCCATGTTGAGGAACAGGGTGAGCAGCGAGGCCGCCATGACGACCTCGGGCATCGCCATCGGCAGGAAGATCAGCGAGTTCACGGCGCCCCGCGCGCGGAAGCGGTATCGGACCAGCGCGAAGGCGATCATCGTGCCCAGGAGCGTGGCGCCCAGCGTCGCCCAGAACGCGATCTGGAGGCTGACCGACAGCGAGCCGCACAGGTCGGAGACACCGCACGGGTCCTGCCAGGCGGCCGTGGAGAACTCCTGCCATTCGTAGTTGAAGCGCCCCTTCGGTTTGTTGAAGGAGAAGACCGTCACGACGACGTTCGGCAAAAGGAGATAAGCGAGCGTCAGCAGTCCCGCGATGACGACGAGATTGCGCTTGAGCCAGTTGACGAAGGTCATTTAAACCAGATCCTCCGTGCCGGACCTACGGATGTAGACGGTCACCATGACGAGAATGGCGGCCATGAGGATGAAGGAGAGGGCCGCGGCCGTCGGATAGTCCAGAATCCGCAGGAACTGCGTCTGAATGACGTTGCCGACCATGCGGGTGTCGGTCGAGCCGAGGAGATCGGCGTTGACGTAGTCGCCGGCCGCCGGGATGAAGGTCAGCAGCGTGCCCGAGACGACGCCCGGCATCGACAGCGGGAAGGTGACCTTCCGGAAGGTGGTGATCGGCTTGGCGTAAAGGTCGTGCGCGGCCTCGTGGAGCCGTGGGTCGATGCGCTCCAGCGAGGTGTAGAGCGGCAGGACCATGAACGGCAGGAAGTTGTACGTCAGACCGCACACCACCGCGAGCGGCGTGGCCAGCACGCGGTCGCCCGAGGTCATGCCGAGCCAGCTGGTGACGTCCAGGACGTGCAGCGTGTTGAGGGCGCCGACGACCGGGCCGCCGTCCGCGAGGATCGTCTTCCAGGCGAGGGTGCGGATCAGGAAGCTGGTGAAGAACGGCGCGATCACCAGGATCATGATCAGGTTCCGCCAGCGGCCCGCGCGGAAGGCGATGAGGTAGGCGAGCGGGTAGCCGAGGATCAGGCACAGGACGGTCGCCGAGCCGGCGTAGAGCACCGAGCGCAGGAACTGCGGGTAGTACTCGGACAGGGCGTCCCAGTAGGTGGCGAAGTGCCAGGTGACCTTGTAGCCCTCCTCCAGGGAGCCCGTCTGCACGGACGTGGAGGCCTGGTAGATCATCGGCAGCGCGAAGAAGACCAGCAGCCAGAGGATGCCGGGGAGCAGGAGCCAGTACGGGACGAGACGGCCGCGTCTACGCGGGGGCTTCTTCTCGGGAGCCGTCGGGGAGAGAGGCGGGGGCGCCTCGGTGAGTGTCGCCATCAGACCGCCGCCTCTTCCTGGATGCCGGCGTCGATGTCCTGGGTGGCGTCCAGACCGAAGGTGTGCGCCGGGTTCCAGTGCAGGACGACCTCGGCGCCGGGCACCAGCCGGGCGTCCCGGTCGATGTTCTGGGCGTAGACCTCGAAGTCGGGGCAGACCGGGCTGTCGACGACGTACTGCGTGGAGACGCCGATGAAGGAGGAGTCCGCGATCCTGCCGGTGATGCGGTTGCGGCCCTCGGGGATCTCGCCCGCCTCGTCGGCGTGGGTGAGGGAGATCTTCTCCGGCCGGACACCGACCAGCACCTTGCCGCCGGTGGACGTGGGCGCGCCGCACCGCGCCTCGGGGAGGACGAGCTTGCCGCCGCCCGCCTTCAGCACGATGTCGTCGCCGCTCTTGGAGTCGACCTCGGCCTCGATGAAGTTCGAGGTGCCGAGGAAGTTGGCGACGAACGTCGTGCGCGGGTTCTCGTACAGATCGGTGGGCGAGCCGAGTTGCTCGACGCGGCCCGCGTTCATCACGGCGACCGTGTCGGCCATGGTCATGGCCTCCTCCTGGTCGTGGGTGACGTGGACGAAGGTGATGCCGACCTCGGTCTGGATGCGCTTGAGCTCCAGCTGCATCTGGCGGCGCAGCTTCAGGTCGAGGGCGCCGAGGGGCTCGTCGAGGAGGAGCACCTTGGGGTGGTTGATGAGGGCCCGGGCCACGGCCACGCGCTGCTGCTGGCCACCCGACAGCTGGTGCGGCTTCTTGCGGGCCTGCTCGCCGAGCTGTACGAGGTCGAGCATCTCCTCGACCTGCTTCTTCACCGACTTGATGCCGCGCCGGCGCAGGCCGAAGGCGACGTTCTCGAAGATGTCGAGGTGCGGGAAGAGGGCGTACGACTGGAAGACCGTGTTCACCGGCCGCTTGTACGGCGGGAGAGCGGTCACGTCCTGGTCGCCGAGGTGGACGGTGCCGGAGGAAGGTTCCTCCAGGCCGGCGATCATCCGCAGGGTGGTGGTCTTGCCGCAGCCGGAGGCGCCGAGCAGGGCGAAGAAGGAGCCCTGCGGCACGGTCAGGTCGAGGGGGTGTACGGCGGTGAAGGAGCCGTAGGTCTTGCTGATGCCGGAGAGGCGGACGTCGCCGCTGGTGTCGTTCGTCATTGGTGTCACGCCCCTGTGAGCTTCGCGAACTTCTCTTCGTAGGCCGTCTCTTCCTTCGAACTCAGTGAGCGGAAGGCACGGGACTGGGCCTGCATGGCCTTGTCGGGGAGGATCAGCGGGTTGTCGGCCGCGTCCTCGTCGATCTTCGCAAGCTCTTCCTTCACGCCGTCCACGGGACAGACGTAGTTGATGTAGGCGGCGAGCTCGGCGGCGGCCTTCGGCTCGAAGTAGTAGTCGATGAGCCGCTCGGCGTTCGTCTTGTGACGGGCCTTGTTGGGGATCAGCAGGTTGTCGCTGGACGTCATGTAGCCGCTGTCCGGGATGAGGAAGTCGATGTCCGGGCTGTCGGCCTTGAGCTGTACGACGTCACCGGCCCAGGCGAGGCAGGCGGCGAAGTCGCCGCTGGTGAGGTCGGAGGTGTAGTCGTTGCCGGTGAACCGGCGGATCTGCTTCTTGTCGACGGCCTTCTGGAGGCGGGCGATCGCCGCGTCGTAGTCGTCGTCGCTGAACTTGGCGGGGTCCTTGCCCATGTCGAGCAGGGTCATGCCGATGGTGTCGCGCATCTCGGTGAGGAAACCGACGCGGCCCTTGAGCTTGGGGTTGTCGAGCAGGTCGGAGACGGTCTTCACCTCGACGCCGTCGAGCGCCTTCTTGTTGTAGGCGATGACGGTCGAGATGCCCTGCCAGGGGTAGGAGTACGCCCGTCCCGGGTCCCAGTCGGGGCTGCGGAACTGCTGGGACAGGTTGGCGAAGGCGTGCGGCAGGTTGGACGGGTCCAGTTTCTGGACCCAGCCGAGGCGGATGAGGCGGCCGGCCAGCCAGTCGGTGAGGACGATGATGTCGCGCCCGGTGTCCTGCCCCGCCGCCAGCTGCGGCTTGATCTTCCCGAAGAACTCGTTGTTGTCGTTGATGTCCTCGGTGTACTTGACCTTGATGCCGGTGCGTTTCGTGAACTGCTCCAGCGTCGGATGGTGCTTGCCGCTGTCGTCGACGTCCATGTACTCGGTCCAGTTGGAGAAGTTGACGACCTTCTCCTCGGCCGAGTGGTCCTCTGCGGACGTGCCGCCCTGGGTCTTGCCGGCCGCGGGGATCCCGCAGGCGCCGAGCGTGCCCAGTCCGCCCAGCGCGAGCGCGCCGCCCGTGGAGGCGCGCAGCAGGGAACGGCGGGTCATGGCGGCCCGGCCGTTGCGCATACTGCGCCGCATGGCGGCCACCTGGGCCGGGGACAGGCGGTCGGGCTCGTACTGCTCCATGCGCGTGGTGCCCTTTCGGGAGAGATCGGAAAGGTTGGGGAGGCCTGGTCGCGGGTCGGGCGGCCGGCTGCTCCCGCCTGATCTGGCTATCGGTCCCCGAAGACAGTGCGGTGCCAGTCCTTCCTGGCGACCGCGGTGTTGTCGAACATGACGTGCTTGATCTGGGTGTACTCCTCGAAGGAGTAGGTTGACATGTCCTTGCCGAAGCCGGAGGCCTTGTAGCCTCCGTGCGGCATCTCGCTGACGATCGGGATGTGGTCGTTGACCCACACACAGCCCGCCTTGATCTCGCGGGTGGCCCGGTTCGCGCGGTAGACATCACGGCTCCAGGCGGAGGCGGCGAGCCCGTACGGGGTGTCGTTGGCGAGCCTGATCCCCTCGTCGTCGCTGTCGAACGGCACGACGACCAGGACCGGCCCGAAGATCTCGGACTGGACGATCTCGCTGTCCTGGGGCGCGTCGGCAACGAGGGTGGGACGGTAGTACGCACCGTTCTCGAGGTCGCCCTGGGGAGCCTCGCCACCGGTCACCACGCGCGCGTAGGCGCGCGCACGGTCGACGAACCCGGCGACCCGGTCGCGCTGGACATGGGAGATCAGCGGCCCGAGATCGGTGCCCGGCGCGAACGGATCACCGAGGCGGACGGTGTCCATGAGGGCGGCGGTCTGCTCCACGAAGGCCTCATGGAGCGGCCGTTGCACGTACGCGCGCGTGGCCGCCGTGCAGTCCTGCCCGGTGTTGATCAGCGCGCCCGCGACCGCGCCGTGGACGGCGGCTTCGAGGTCGGCGTCGTCGAAGACGACGAAGGGCGCCTTGCCGCCCAGCTCCAGGTGGATCCGCTTCACGGTGGCGGTGGCGATCTCGGCCACGCGCTTGCCGACGGCGGTGGAGCCGGTGAAGGAGGTCATGGCGACGTCGGGGTGACCGACGAGGTGCTCACCGGCTTCTCTCCCGGTGCCGGTAATGATGTTGATGACCCCGTCCGGGATCCCGGCGTCGGTGGCGGCCCGCGCGAAGAGCAGCGAGGTCAGGGGCGTGAGCTCGGCGGGCTTGAGCACGATGGTGTTGCCCGCCGCGATCGCCGGGAGGATCTTCCAGGCGGCCATCTGGAGGGGGTAGTTCCAGGGGGCGATGGAGCCGACGACGCCGATGGGCTCGCGGCGGACGTAGGAGGTGTGGTCGCCGGAGTACTCCCCGGCGGACTGGCCGGCGAGGTGGCGGGCGGCACCCGCGAAGAAGGCGGTGTTGTCGATCGTGCCGGGCACGTCGAACTCACGGGTCAGCTTCAGCGGCTTCCCGCACTGCAGGGACTCGGCGCGGGCGAATTCCTCGGCCCGGTCGGCGAGGACGGCGGCGAAACGGTGCAGCGCGTCGGAGCGCTCGCCCGGGGTCGCGGCGGCCCAGCCCGGGAACGCCTCGCGCGCGGCGGCGACGGCCGCGTCGACGTCATCGGGGCCGGCCAGGTCGTACGTGTACACCTCCTCGCCGGTCGCAGGGTCGACGACGGCGTGGGTACGACCCGAGGTCCCCTTCGCCGGTCGGCCCGCGATGTACTGCGCGCCCTCCGCGAAGCGGTCCTGGGCCGGGAATCGTTCCGGGGTGGCGGTGCCCGGGTTGTGCATGTCGCTCCCTCCGTGTCCCCGCGGTGGGGCCGGCGTGGCTCAGGCTCGATTTGAGTGCCGATCCTGACAGAGCAGGAGCACTCCAACAAGTGATTCCGTTGTTGCCTTTTGGTTACGCGACGGAATCTGTCGACCAGGTGTCGAGTTGGCCAGAAAAACGCGGGACGGATTGTCGGTGGTGCGTGCCAGACTCGGCGGCATGCCGAAGATCGATTCTTGGGATGTCCTGATCAGGGAGGTCCGTGCGGGGGCGAGGGTCAAGTATCTGCACTTCTGGGGGCACCGGCCGAGGCCGGACGGCCAGGTGGGTGCGAGCTGCCTGAGCCAGTGGTGGCCGTCCCCGTTCACGGTGGACGGGGTGGCGTACGCGACCGCCGAGCACTGGATGATGGCCGAGAAGGCGCGGCTGTTCGGGGACGCCGAGGCCGAGCGAGGGGTGTTGGGGGCGGGGCATCCGTCGGCGGCGAAGAAGGCCGGGCGGCTGGTGCGGGGGTTCGACGACGCGATATGGGAGCGGGAGCGGTTCCGGATCGTCGTCGAGGGGTCGGTCCGCAAGTTCGGGGCGCATGCGGATCTGCGGGCGTTCTTGGTGGGTACCGGGGATCGGGTGCTGGTGGAGGCGAGTCCGGTGGATCGGGTGTGGGGGATCGGGCTGGCGGCGAGTGATGAGGGGGCGGGGGATCCGGAGCGGTGGCGGGGGCCGAATTTGCTGGGGTTCGCGTTGATGGAGGCGCGGGAGCGGTTGCGGGGGTAGGGGGTTCGCCCCCGCCGCCCCTACCCGTCCCGTCCTGAAGGGGCTCCGCCCCTTCGACCCCGCTCCTCAAACGCCGGAGGGGCTGACGTACTCAGCCCGTCCGGCGTTTGAGGACGAGGCCCGTTCAGGGCCGAAGCGGGGGTCTGGGGGCCGCAGCCCCAGGGATGGGACGGGTAGGGGCGGCGGGGGCGAGGAAAACCCGGCGGTGCCTACGCCGTGGCGATCACAAGCGCCACCATCCCCAACCCCAACACCACCCCCGCCGCCCCACAGATCATCCCGGCCAGTGCCTGCCCCGGATTCGTCGCCTCGCCCCGCCGCGCCTTGCCCCGCCCGATCGAACCGAAGATCAGAGCCAGCACACCCAGAATGATCGCCACCGGCCACAGACAGAAGACCGCAGCGGAGATGATCCCGAGCACAAGCGCGGCCGTGCCCATTCCGTTGCTCGGCATGGCCTGCATACCGGGCCAGCCGTAGTAGCCCGCGGCACCAGGCCCCGCCCCCGGGTACCCGTGACCCACGGGATAGCCGTACGGAACCTGCCCCGGCCCGTCGGGACCGATGGGCGGCGGCGGAACGGGCTCATCATGAGCGCCGTAGGGACCGGGCGCGGTCGGCGGCGCGAAGGGGTTCCCCGTCGAGCCGTACGGCGGCATCGCCGGGCCCGGCCCTGCCGACGGGTTCGTCCACGGCGCCGCCGGCGGCACGGCGTCCCGTGGCTCGGACGGCACGCCCATGGGCGGCATGGACGTGACGGTCTGCTGATCGTGCACGGACGGAGCAGGCCAGACCGGCGGCTCGTTCGAGGAGAGGGTGTGCCCGGGACCGCCCGGCGTGATGGCGGGGGCCGCCTGCGCGCCCGCGGCAGGAGGCGCCCACGGATCCGGCTCGGTTCGGGACTGCGGCCCACCCGGCACCGCATCACTCGGCCCGGTCGCCCCCGCCCCCGCCCCCGGCTTGTCCAACGACGTCTTCGGCCCCTTCTCCGACGAAGTCCCCGACCCCCCTGATGCTTCCGATCTCCCCGATACTTCCGGCGCCTCCGGCGTCTGCGCGTCGTCGGACATGCGCGGGCCCCCTCCGTCGTGCGTGCCGTCATGCTAAGGCCCGGGCATCGCCGACACGGCCCCGGCCTACGATGCTCCCGAGTAACCGATCAGCCGATCACCCGCGTCCCGCCACCCGCACACCCGGCCGCGGACGCCGTTCCCGGGGAGGAACCTTGACCGACCGTCTCGTCGACGCCCGCGTCCCGCGCGACCTGCACGCCTTCATCGCCGGACTGCCCAAGGCCGAACTGCACGTCCACCACGTCGGCTCCGCCTCCCCCCGCATCGTCGCGGAACTCGCCGCCCGCCACCCCGACTCCAAGGTCCCCACCGACCCCGAGGCCCTGGTCGACTACTTCATGTTCACGGACTTCGCCCACTTCATCGAGGTGTACCTGTCCGTCGTGGACCTGATCCGCACCCCGGAGGACGTACGGCTGCTGACGTACGAGGTGGCCCGCGACCTGGCCCGCCAGCAGGTGCGCTACGCCGAGCTGACCATCACCCCGTTCTCCTCCACCCGCCGCGGCATCGACGAGAAGGCGTTCATGGACGCCATCGAGGACGCCCGCAAGGCGGCCGAGGCCGAGTTCGGGACCGTGCTGCGCTGGTGCTTCGACATCCCCGGCGAGGCGGGGCTCGAATCCGCCGAGGAGACCGTGCGGCTCGCCACCGACGACCGAGTGCGCCCGGAGGGCCTGGTGTCGTTCGGGCTCGGCGGGCCCGAAATCGGCGTACCGAGGCCGCAGTTCAAGCCGTACTTCGACCGGGCGATCGCCGCCGGACTGCACTCCGTGCCGCACGCCGGTGAGACCACAGGGCCGGAGACGGTCTGGGACGCCCTGAACCATCTGCGCGCCGAGCGCATCGGGCACGGTACGAGCTCGGCGCAGGACCCGAAGCTGCTCGCACACCTCGCCGAGCACCGGATCCCACTGGAGGTGTGCCCGACCTCCAACATCGCCACGCGCGCGGTCCGCACCATCGACGAGCACCCGATCAAGGAGTTCGCGAAGGCCGGGGTCGTCGTCACCATCAACTCCGACGACCCGCCCATGTTCGGCACGGACCTCAACAACGAGTACGCGGTCGCCGCACGCCTCCTCGACCTCGACGAGCGGGGCCTGGCCGACCTGGCCGAGAACGCCGTGGCGGCGTCCTTCCTGGACGCGCCCGGCAAGGCCCGGATCCAGGCCGAGATCGACACGTACACGAGCACGTGGCTCGCCCCCTGACGCCCGGAATGGCGCCCGGACTGACGCCACCCCACCGGCGACCGCCACAATGACGTCCATGCAGAACGTGACCGCCGTCGCCCACCGCGGCGACCCCTACCGCGTCCGCGAGAACACGCTCGACTCCCTGCGCTCCGCGCTCGAACTGGGCGCGGACGCGGTGGAGATCGACGTACGGCTCACCCAGGACGGCGTGCCGGTGCTGCTGCACGACGAGACACTGAAACGGCTGTGGGAGCAGGACCGGCCGGTGCTCGCGCTGTCGGCGGCCGAGGTGCGGGGGCTGACGGCGGGCGGGGTGCCGACACTTGAGGAGGCGCTGGCGGCGTGCGACGGGAGCCGCGTGATGCTCGACCTGCCGGGCACGCCCGATGTGCGGGCGGCACGCCGGGTCGTGGACGTCGTGCGCGGGTGCGGGGCGCAGGACCGCGTGTACTACTGCGCGGGCGCCCCCGCCATGCTCGCCGTGCGCGCCGCCGACCCGGCCGCCGAGATCGCCCTGACCTGGACGACGCTGGCGCCGCCGCGCCCCGCGCTGCTGGACGCGGTGCGCCCGCGCTGGCTCAACTACCGCTTCGGCCTGGTCGACCACGCCCTCACCGAGCGCGTCCACCGCGACGGCTACCTGCTGTCCGCCTGGACCCCGGACACCCGGCGCTCCATGCGCCGCCTGCTGGACATCGGCGTCGACTCGATCACGACCAATCGGGTCGCCGTCCTCCTCGGCCTGCGCGCCGCCCAGGCGGACAGGCCCTAGGCACGGTCACCGGCGCTACACACGCGAGCGCTGAGCCACCGCCGCCGGATCGGCCGGCGTCTCACGGGTGACGTACTGCGGCACCGGCGCGGTGTCCTTGCCGTTGTCGCGGACCAGGCCGTAGCGGAGGGCGCCCTGCGGGGGGCCGTACCGCACGTCCTCGTTCACCTTGTCCCAGCTCGACGGCATGACGGTCAGGCCGTAGGAGGCGCCGCGCTCGTTCTGGTTCAGGGTGACGGTGCCGTCGAGGTAGAAGTACTCGTTCTGCCACATCTGCTGGGTGCCGTCGGGCAGCACCGTGTAGCCGATGTCCGGGCCGCCCATGCCGGTGACGTAGCCCCGGTCGGAACCGTCCCCGATGACGTCGTCCATACGGCGGCCGCCACCCGAGGCGACGTGGAAGATCTCGCCCTTCAGACCGGTCCAGGTCGGCATGGTCAGCCCGCCGGACCGGTCGTGCGGGGAGATCTGCCAGCGCACCAGGACATAGCCCTGCCCGCTGAGCGTCACGTTCTCGCCCCGGTGCTGCATGACGGCCTTCGCGCCCCCGGTGCTGGTGACGCCGGACTCGGGGCGGCGGGGCAGGGCGGCGGGCTCGGCGTTCGGGTCCGGGGCCTGGTCGACGGCGTCGACGACCGTGCCGTACAGGTCGACCTCCTTCGTCGCCGACGGTGACGGGGAAGGCGTGGCTGTCGGTGTCACCGACGGCGTGGGCGACGGCGGGCGGGCCGTGCTCGCCGCCGTGGGGGCGGCCGCGCGCGGCGGCGCGTCCGGGGTCTGGGTGACGACGTACGCGCCGCCCGCGACGATCGTCGCGCCGGCCGTCACCGCCACGGCGGGCTGGGCGAGCGCGGCCATCACCTTCGCGGACCAGCCGACGGAGGTCGCCGTGGCCGTCGCCGCGGCCGCCGTCTTGCCGCCGAGGGCCAGGGAGAGGGTGAAACCGACCGGGATCGGGACGAGCGCGATACCGACGAGAAGCCGTTCGGCCGGTACGACGGCCTCGCGGGAGTCGCCGCAGTAGCCGCAGCCCCTGATGTGCCGGGCCAGCCGCTTGCGCCAGACCGAGTCGGGGCGGCCGTTCCAGCGGGCGGTCAGCTCGCGCAGGTCGGGGCAGGCGCCGTCCAGCGCCCGTACGATGCCGCGCGCGGTCTCCAGCCGCTCCTTGACCCGCTGGACGCGCACCGCGGCGTGCTGCCGGCTGATCCCGGCCGCGGCGGCCAGTTCGCGCCGGGTCAGCTCTCCCGCGACCTCCAGCCACCACAGCGACAGCAGTTGCCGGTCCTCGTCGTCCAGCCAGCGCACGGCCTCCGCGACCTCGCGCCGCTGCCCCTCCAACTGCAGCCGCAGCACGGTGAGTTCGGCGAAGTCGGTGGCCTCGTGCGCGGCCGACTCGTCCAGTTGGGCGGTCTGCCTGCGGCGCGCCCGGTCCCGGATCTGCCGCATGGCGATGGCGACGAGCCAGGAGCGGAAGCTGTCCGGGTCGCGCAGCGAGCCGAGGTTGTCGACGGCGCGCAGCATGGTCTCCTGGACGACGTCGTCGACGTCGGCATGACCGTTCAGGGCGCGCCCGACCACGTTGTAGACCAGCGGCAGCCAGCCCTCGACCAGCTCGTCCAGCGCATGCCGGTCACCGGCCTGCGCCGCCGCGATGGTGGCGCGCCACTGCCGGCCGGCTCGCTCGTCCACGTACGTCCTCTCCCGGCTCACTTGCTGCCCGTACGCACCTTCTCAGCCTGACCAGCACTGTTGGCTATGTCGGAGATCACATTCCGCTTTCGGCACGGGTGAGACGACGGACGGGACGCCAGCGGGGACGGCAGGCGGGGCATCGGGGCGGCTCCCGGGGGTGGGGGGTGGCGGGACGCGAGTGGAGACGCGGTGAAGGGGGCGGCGATAACACTTTTTTCGGCGACCTGGGCCGCGGACCCGGCCCGTAGGGGCGATCCCTGGCAACGCCCTTGCTGTGTACGGCATTTGCTCCGGGGTCTCCCAGGGTCCGAGCCCCTCCTCACCGACGATTCGGCCGGGGCCGTACGGCCCGACGATGATCACGGACCTCCCACCGGACGTCCATCGGACCTCCCGCCCGCCTCAGGAGCAGCAGATGCCCGTACGCCCGCTTCCCGCCCTCCTCACCTCAGCGCTCGCCCTGACCCTGACCGCGCTGCCGCTGGCCGGGACGGCCTCCGCGCGCCCCGCGTCGTCGTCGTGCAGCGCGCGGGCGATCGAGGCCGCCCCGGCGGACGGCCCCGACGTCGGGGCTCTGTGCGCGGCACTCGCCGGACTGCCCGACAAGGACGCGACGGCCGCGCTGATCCGCGTGGGCGGCAAGGGAAGCTGGCACGGCGTGGCCGGTGTGCGCGACATGAGAACCGGAGCGCCCGCGCTGGAGAACGCCCGCTTCCGCGCCGGTTCGACGACGAAGATCGTGACCTCGGCGATCGTGCTGCAACTCGCCGCCGAGGGGCGGATCTCCCTCGACGGGACCGTGCAGCAGTACCTGCCGGGCCTGCTCACGAAGGACTTCGCGCCCATCACCGTACGGCAGTTGCTGAACTTCACCAGCGGCCTGCAGCCGGGCGCGTCCCTCGGCGAGGACGTCGACGACGGCTACGAGCACCGCTTCGAGACGCTGACCTCGCAGGAGGTGGTGGCCGCGTCGGTCGCCAAGGGTCCCGACCCCGACCACGCGCCCGGCGAGCACCAGCGGTACGGCAACATCCACTACACCGTGCTCGGCATGCTGATCGAGAAGGTCACCGGCGACTCGTACGCCCACCAGGCGGCCGTACGGATCTTCCGCCCCCTCGGCATGCGGCACACCTCGTTCCCGGCCGGCCCCGACCCCCGTATCCACGGCCCGCACAACCGCGGGTACGACTGGATCGACGGCAGGCTGGTCGACGTCACCGAGTGGAACATGTCCGACCGGTTCGCGGCCGGCGACATGATCTCGACGACGGCAGACCTGGATCGGCTGGTCTTCGCCCTGTTCCGCGGTCAGGTCGTACCCGAGCCGCAGTTGAAGGAGATGTTCACGGTCCCGGCCGTCGACGGGGCCACCATGAGTGCGGGGATGGAGCGTTACGAACTGAACGGCAAGGCCATATGGGGCAAGACGGGCGCCCGCCCCGGCTATCACACCGTCGTCGCGGCCACCCGTGACCTGTCCCGGACGGTCGTCTACTCCGTCAACTCGGCCGACGCGAAGGGCGACGGCCTGGCCCTCGCCCAGCGCTTCGCGTTCCCGGCGTTCAACCGCTGACGGCGACGGCAGCGGCGGCCGGAGGTGCCGACGCTTCGGTCAGCGCCTCAAGTCGCTTGATCTTCTTCCGTACGACGTACAGCGGGATCACCCCGAAGACGCCGAACGACATGTCGATCACCGACCACCAGAAGGGAATGTCGCGGATCGGCCCGCAGATGAGGGCGAGCGGGATGATGCCGGCGCAGGCGATCATCCCGAACTCGACGACCCAGATGTTGCGGACGGGGTCGCGGTAAGGGCCGTAGAAGGCGACCGCGATGACGAGGTGGGCGAAGGCCAGCCAGTCCGTGCCGTAGAGGAGGAAGGGGTAGTCGGCGTCGGCGGTGTCGAGTCCGTGCCGGACGCGTTCGATCCAGTCCATAAGGCCGGGGAGGTGCTCCGGCACGGGCAGAGAGCGCAACAGGTCCTCGGTCCAGCGCAGTTCGTGGACGAGGGGGAAGGCCGTGGCGCCGCTGAGCACCAGGCAGACGACGAAGGAGGCCAGCCAGATGCGGATGCCCTTGAGCAGGGCGGCTCTGTCGCTCATGGGGGCAGCGTACGCCTGGAGTTGAACACGTTCGAAAGCGGGGTCCGGCAGGCCCCTCACCGCTGCCGTCCGGTCCGCGACGGACCGGGCCCTACGATGTCCGCGGCGGACGGAGAAATCATGGGCTTGGACTTGACCGGGCGGGCCTACCGAGCACAACGGTGGGCGGCGCGGACGGCATTGGCCGCGGCAGGGCTCGCGGTACTCGTGCCACTCGCCTACGGCGGCATCGGCGGCGTTGTGCTGCTGGTGGCCGGGGCCGCGGGGCTGGGCCTCAGCGCGGTCGCCGTGTGGTGGACGCTGACCCTGCGCGGACCGGTGCGCTGGGCCGCGGCCGCCCTGGCCCTGGCGGTGCCTGCCGCTGTCGTGGCCCTGTTCGCGGCCACCCTCTTCTGGGCGCTGCTGGCGTCCGTGGCGCTGTGGGCGGTGGCCGTCTGGAGCGGCCGGTACGCGCTGCGGGGCACGGGCAGCCCCCGGGTGCGGGTGATGCGGGAGCGGAAGGCGCCGCCGCCGCAGCGGCCGTATCTGATCATGAACCCGCGCTCGGGCGGCGGGAAGGTGGTCCGCTTCGCTCTCCAGGAGAAGGCCGAGCGCCTCGGCGCCCGCGTCATCCTGCTCGACCCGGAGCAGCACCAGGACGTCACCGCCCTCGCCCGCAAGGCCGTGGCGGACGGCGCCGACCTGCTGGGCGTCGCGGGCGGTGACGGCACCCAGGCGCTGGTCGCGGCGGTCGCCGCCGCGTACGACATCCCGTTCCTGGTGATCAGCGCCGGCACTCGCAACCACTTCGCCATGGACCTCGGCCTCGACCGCGACGACCCCTCCACCTGCCTCGACGCGCTCACCGACGGCGTGGAACTCCGCGTCGACCTCGGCTTCGCGAACGGCCGGCCCTTCGTCAACAACGCCTCCTTCGGGGCGTACGCGGCCATCGTGCAGAGCCCCGGCTACCGCGACGACAAGATCGGCACCAGCCTGGAGCTGCTGCCCGACCTGCTCACCCGTCAGCAGGGCCCGCGGCTGACGGCCCGTGCAGGCGGCACCACGCTCGACGCTCCGCATGCCTTGCTGGTCAGCAACAACCCCTACCGCACGGACGATCCCTTCGGACTCGGCCGCCGCGACCGTCTCGACGCGGCCGTCCTCGGCGTCCTCGGCATAAGGGTGGACAGCGCGGCAGAGGCCGCCGGACTGCTGCTCGACCCCGCGCCGGGCGGCCTCACCATCCTCACCGCGCCCGACGTGGTCATCGAGGCCGACCGTGCGGAGATCGAGGCCGGCATAGACGGCGAGGCCCTCGTCCTGCCCGCCCCGGTCCACTGCCGCATCACCCCCGGCGCCCTGCGCGTCCGCGTCCCACGCAAACGCCCCGGCGTCCCACAGCCCGGCCCCCGTCTGGACTGGCGCCGACTGCGCAAACTGGCGGCGACGGTGGGGCGTACGGCGGTGCATCGGCGGGGGCCGTTCATCTGACGCGACGCTAGGACGGTCGGCGGGCAGGACTCCTCCATCGACCAGGTCGTCACCCTCGGCGCCCCCTTCGCCCTCACCGCCGTCGATCAGCAGCCCTACCTCCAGGGCTACCTCTCCGTCGACTCCCTGTGGCTGTACAAGACCAACGGCAACTTCAGCGGCGGCGGCACCGCCCCCGTCCTGACCGGCCCCGCCTTCATCAACAAGGACAACGTCGCCGCGGTCGCCGAATTCGCCTCGAAGGGCACCCGGTGATGAGCACGACCCAACAGGCAGCGCCGGCGGTGACCACACCGCCGCCCCCCGGCCCCAGCGAGGAGAAGGACGGACGGACCCAGCAGCGCCCCCTGGCACTGCGTCTGCCGGCCCGTCCCGAGGTCGGTGTCTTCCTCGGTGCCATCGCGGTGTTCGTGTTCTTCCTCGTCACAGCACCACCCCTGCACACGTCTGGAATTGCTGCGGCGCATCGCCGACTACGCGACAGCTATCGACACACGCCGCCCTCGGACGCCAGAACGCACTCCGGTATCGACTGCCTGCGCGGCAGACCAGGGGGAGCCTTAGCACGTATCAGGCCGCGTACGGCGGCACGTTGCGCCACCAGGCGCACCGACGCCGACCTTCATGCCGAGTTCCAGACCCAAGCGCATGAACGGTGAGGGCTGATCAGCACATAGGAGATGTGCGTGCGTTCGCGGATGTCGGCAAGCAGGTTGAGGGCCTGAATGGATACGTCCTGCTCCCCCGAAGCGATACGCCCTTTGCTGGGCGGAACACCTTTCAGCAGCCTACGAGCGCGGCTCCAGCGCCGGGTCCGCCGCCACCACGTCGACACCGGCGTACCGCACGGAGATGTCGTGGCGCCGGCCCTCGATGCTTGGCTCCGCGCAAAGTGCTACCCGCCCCACTTCAAGTCACCAGGGACGGAAGTCCTGTGACCAGCCTCTTCACAGCAGCGGAGACACTCGCACTTCACGGCGACGTAGTGGAGCTGGTCGGGGTGGCTGGCGAGGTAGCGGTGGCAGAGGGCGACGACGTCGCGGCGGGCGGCGGACAGGTGCTGGGCAGCGGCCTGCGCGGTCATCTTGGTGGCCGCGCAGTCGGCGTGTCCCAACGGGGATCGCGGTGAGTTTGCCGCGGCTCAGGTCTCGGCCTCGCGGCTGCCCGGCGGGTGGAATGCTTGCGCGGCCGTCCAGCAGTACTCGGCAACGTGGACGAAGTCGAGCCGGACGCTCAGCCGGATGTCGCGGCGAGCGGCTTCGGCGTGGATCAGGTCGAGTTGGTGGCGGGCGCCGTCGGCCAGCACGATCCAGTCCCGCAGATGCCGCAGGTCGCGCTGGTCGCCACCGCGCTGGTACTGCTCGGACTCATCCTGTGGGACAGGGGACGGTGGAAGCAGGCGAGGCCGACCAGGAACAGCGCGGTGCCGAGCGACAGGAACACGGCGGCCAAGTCGTCGGAGGCGGGAGATTGGCCCACCCCCGGGAGGCCGGACCGGATGAGGAAACTGGCTGGAAGGGCGAGCTCAGCCCGTGCTTGCATGAGCGTCATGGTGTCTGTCGACCGTTTACTCGCCTTCGCGGCCATGTCGTTCCTACTGATCGTGATTCCCGGCCCCAGCGTGCTGTTCGTGATCGGACGGGCGCTGGCGCAGGGGCGCCGTGCCGCACTGACCACGGTCCTGGGGAACACGATCGGCGCCTATGTGCTCATCGTGGCCGTGGCGTTCGGAGTCGGTTCGGTGGTGGAACGCTCGGTTCTTGCCTTCACGGTGCTCAAGCTGGCTGGTGCCGCGTACTTGGTGTATCTCGGCGTCAAGGCGTGGCGCGAGCGGGGTTCGCTGCAGGCCGCGGTCACAGGTGTGGGGGCTGCGCAGGGCGGTCTGCGGACGTGTGGGGAGGGGTTCGCGGTCGGCGTGACCAACCCCAAGACCATCGTGTTCTTCGCCGCCGTACTGCCGCAGTTCGTCGACCGTGGTCAGGGGCATGTCGCGGTTCAGATGCTGATGCTCGGCCTGGTCTTCAACATCATTGCCATTGCTTCCGACATGGTGTGGGGGCTCGTCGCGGCCACCGCCCGGGACTGGTTCGCCCGTTCACCGCAGCGGCTCTCCCTGGTCGGCGGGATCGGTGGGCTCACCATGATCGGTCTCGGTGTCACCGTCGCCGCGACTGGCCGTAAGGATTGACCCCTCCCCGTCGATCACGCGTCCGGTCCCTAGCCAGTCTCGATGATGTTGCCGCCGAAGGTGAGCCGGTCGACGATGGCCGCGCAGAGCGACACTGACCCACAGGAACGGGGTCACGCCCATACCGGGCGTGACCCCGTTCCCGTGCCTTCTGCCGGCGTCCAAGACGCCGCGGTCAATCCGTGCTCAGCTCACCGGTGTCGCCTCGACCGACGCGAGGTCGAGGGCGATGTCCACGATCATGTCCTCCTGCCCGCCGACCAAGCCCCGGCGGCCGACCTCCAACAGGAGCGCGCGGGCGTCGACGCCGTAGCGTGCGGCGGCGAGCTCGGCGTGGCGCAGGAAGGAGGAGTAGACGCCCGCGTAGCCGAGGGTGAGGGTCTCGCGGTCCACCTGGACCGGGCGGTCGCGCAGCGGTCGGACCAGATCGTCGGCGGCGTCCTGAAGGGCGAGCAGATCGCAACCGTGCTGCCACTCCTGCAAGTTGGCCACCGCGATGAAGGCCTCGATGGGACAGTTGCCCGCGCCCGCGCCCTGTCCGGCGAGGGACGCGTCGACCCGGGTGACGCCTTCCTCCACGGCAACGACGCTGTTGGCGACCGACAGGGACAGGTTTTCGTGCGCGTGCACGCCGATCTCGGTGGCCGGGTCGAGGACGTCGCGGTAGGCGCGGACGCGCTCGCGCATGCCGTCCAGGGTGAGCCGGCCGCCGGAGTCGGTGACGTACACGCAGTGGGCGCCGTAGGACTCCATGAGCTGGGCCTGGGCGGCGAGTTCGGCGGCCGGGGCCATGTGGCTCATCATCAGGAAGCCGGAGACGTCCATGCCGAGGTCGCGGGCCTTGGCGATGTGCTGGGCGGAGATGTCGGCCTCGGTGCAGTGGGTGGCGATGCGGACCGAGCGGACGCCCAGGGCGTGGGCGCGCTCCAGTTCGGCGATGGTGCCGATGCCGGGCAGGAGGAGCGTGGTGAGGACCGCGTTCTCGATCGCGTCCGCCGCCGCCTCGATCCATTCCCAGTCGGTGTGGCTGCCGGGTCCGTAGTTGAGCGACCCGCCGGCCAGGCCGTCGCCGTGCGCGACCTCGATCGCGTCGACGCCCGCCGCGTCGAGAGCGGCGGCGACGCGGCTCACGTCGGCGGGGTCGATGCGGTGCCGGATGGCGTGCATGCCGTCGCGCAGGGTGACGTCCTGGATGTACAGGCTGCGGCTCATCGGTGGGCCTCCGCGGGAAGGGTGCTGCGCCGGGCGATCGACTCGGCGACCCGCAGCGCGGCCGACGTCATGATGTCGAGGTTTCCGGCGTAGGCCGGCAAGTAGTGGGCGGCGCCCTCGACTTCGAGGAAAACCGAGATGCGGGTGGTCACCGGACCGGCGCCGTCCGGCACCAGGGTGTGCACCGGTTCGTCCTCGGCGACGGGGGCGAACTGCACCTCCTGCTTGAGGCGGTAGCCGGGCACGTACTGGGCCACCCGTTCGGCCATCTCCTTGACGGAGGCGCGCACGGCGTCCTGGTCGACGTCACCGGTGAGGCAGAGCACGGTGTCCCGCATGATCAGTGGCGGCTCGGCGGGGTTGAGGATGATGATCGCCTTGCCGCGCGCGGCGCCGCCGACGGTCTCGATGGCGTGGGAGGTGGTCTCGGTGAACTCGTCGATGTTGGCGCGGGTGCCGGGCCCGGCCGACCTGGAGGCGATGGAGGCCACGATCTCCGCGTAGTGGACGTCGGTCACGGCGGAGACGGCCGCGACCATGGGGATGGTCGCCTGGCCACCGCAGGTGACCATGTTGAGGTTGTCGGCTCCCGCATTGAGGTGCTCGTCGAGATTGACCGGCGGGACCACGAACGGTCCGACGGCCGCGGGCGTGAGATCGACGATCTTCTTGCCGTACGGCGCCAGCTTGTGGGCGTTGGCCAGGTGGGCCTTGGCCGAGGTGGCGTCGAAGACGATCTCGATGTCGTCGAAGTGCGGCATCGAGATCAGGCCGTCCACACCTTCGTGGGTCGTGGGGACCTTGAGGCGGGCGGCGCGCGCGAGGCCGTCGGACGCCGGGTCGATGCCGACCAGGGCAGCCACTTCCAAGGTGTCCGACAGGCGCAGGATCTTGATCATCAGGTCGGTGCCGATGTTGCCGGATCCGATGATGGCGACCTTGGTCTTCGTCATGCGTTGCTCTCTTCTGAAGAGGCGGCCTTTTCGGAGAAGGCGGCGGTCACCTCGCCGAGCGAGCTGATCTCGGCACGGATCCGGGTTCCGGGCGGGGTGGGGACCATGGGGCCGAGCGCGCCGGACAGGACGACCTG
The DNA here is from genome assembly GCF_030499515.1 of Streptomyces sp. DT2A-34. NCBI lineage: Bacteria > Bacillati > Actinomycetota > Actinomycetes > Kitasatosporales > Streptomycetaceae > Streptomyces > Streptomyces sp. DT2A-34. The sequence goes on from NZ_JASTWJ010000001.1 coordinate 2,617,474, forward strand.
GCCCGCGCGCAGCGGCTCACCGAACTCCCGTGCGGTGCGGGCCAGCCAGGCCAGGGCGTTCAGCGGGTCGCCGAGGCACGCGGCGCCGGAGCCCTCGGAGACGAGCACGTCGTCGGCGTACAGCCGCATGGAGGTCTCGCGGGGCTCGAACTCGTCGAGGGTGAGCCGGTGTTCGGCCAGGACGAACAGTCCGCTGGAGGCGTTGTCCGCGACCGTGTCGGTGAGGGAGATGTCCCAGTCGGCGATGCGGCTGTCGACGATCTCCAGCGCGGCGACCGCGTGATCGACGGCGGCCCGTATCCGTGCCGGGGTCAGGTCGCCGTCGGCCAGGTCCTCCTTGAGCACGAAGGCGATCTCCGCCTCGGCCTTGGGCTGGAGCAGCCGCCCGGACGGCACCTCGGGCAGACCCGAGACGTCCATGTCGGCGAAGAGCACGCCGAAGTCTGGTTGATCGACGCCGAGTTGGCGTTGCACGGCGGGTGAGGTCAGGCCGATCTTGCGGCCCACGACGACGGCACCGTCCGCCAGCCTGCGACGGGTGAGCTCCTGTTGTACGGCGTAGGCGGCGGCGACGTCGTGTTCGCCGAGGAGGTCCCGTACGGGTGCGACGGGCCGGCCCTCGTCCAGAGCGGCGGCGAGGAGGCTGGCGGCCCGGGCAACCGCGTGGGTGTCAACTGACCTGTGCGTCATGCCGGTTACCGCCCCTCTGCCGTGGCCACGGCGAACCCGGCGATCCACGCGGGGATGGCCTCGTAGAAGCGGGAGGTCATCTCGTACGGTCCGGAGACGGCGAGGGAGGCGAACGCGGCGATCCACGTGCGGACTTCGTGGGCGGAGCCGCCTGCCTCCTTGGCCATCCCGTCCACGGTCCAGGAGTCGAACTCCGCCAACTCGCCGCGTTCCAGGTGGTCGAGGAGACGGTTGTCCCAGGCAGGGTTGATCGGGGTCATCGCGCTCGACCCGGCGGCGTAGTCGCGGCCCGCCTGGACGACCCGCTGTTCGCCCTTCGCACGCTGCTCGGGGGTCAGCGGGTGGCCCTCGATGAGCGCGTCGGCGACTCGGGGTGGCGCCCCGTCCAGCACCGGTACGGGCGGGTCGTGTGAGAGACCACCGGAGGCGAGGAACAGCACGCGGCGGTCGAGTACGGCGGCGGACTCCCCGAGCGCGGTCCCCAGGGCCCTGATGCGGCTCACCGGACCCAGCGGTGTGGCAACGCCGTTGACGAAGACGGGCACGACCGGTACCTGGTCGATGCCGCCGAAGAGGACCTCCAGCGGCTGTGCGAAACCGTGGTCGACGGTCATCCGGGCGGAGACGGTGAGGTCGATACCGCGGTCGAGTGCGCCCTGGGCCAGTGCCTTCGCGGCGACGGTGTCGACGGACAGCGGTCCGGCGGCCGTACCGAAGTCACCCACCGCGTGCGCCTCGGTGGCCAGGCAGAAGGGCGGCATCTCCTTGTAGAAGAAGCCGTTGTAGTGGTCGGGTGCGTAGAGCACGACCAAATCCGGGTCGAAGGCGCGGATGAAGGTCCTCGCGGTGTCCACGGCCTCGTCGACACGGACCAGGACCTCCGGGTCCGGGTCGTTCTTGCCGATGAGGGGCGAGTGGGACAGCCCGACGGCTGCTGCGGGCATGGGCGTTCCTTACTGCTGGGGCTGGGGGCGGGAAGCCGACGGGTGGATGACGAGCTTTCCGGTCAGCCCGCCGTCGATCATGAGCTGGAATCCCTTGTGGATGTCCGTGAGGGGCAGAGTCCGGTCGATCACCGGACGGACTCCGGTCGCGTCGAGCATGCGAAGCATCGCGACGAGTTCGGCGCGGGTGCAGCCGGTGGAGCCGAGGATGCGCTGCTGGAGGTAGAAGACGCGGCCCAGGTCGGCGGGCGGGTTGGTGCCGCTGGTGGCTCCGGCGATCACGACCGTGCCGCCGGGCCGCAGGGACTTCAGCGAGTGCGACCAGGTCGCCTCGCCGACCGTCTCGACGACGACGTCGACCTTCTCGGGCAGCCGTTCACCGGTGGGTACGGCGGCGCGCGCGCCCCAGGTGACGGCTTCGGCACGCTTGTCCTCGCTGCGGCTGGTGGCGTATACGACGGCGCCCGCGGCCACCGCGAGCTTGATCGCGGCGGAGGCGACTCCGCCGCCGGCGCCCTGCACCAGGACCCGGTCGCCGGCGGTGATCCGGGCCTGGGTGAACAGCATGCGGTAGGCCGTGGTCCAGGCGACCGGCAGACAGGCGGCCTCGTCGAACGACAGCCACGCGGGCTTGGGCACCAGGTTGCGGGTCGGCACGGTGACGTACTCCGCGAAGGCACCGTCGTGCTGCTCGGACAGCAGCGCCCGGTTCGGGTCCAGCGTCTCGTCGCCGCGGCCGGCGTCCGGGTCGCCGAGCACCGGGTGGACGATCACCTCGTTGCCGTCCTCGTCGTATCCGGCCGCGTCGCAGCCGAGGACGATCGGGAGCCGCTCGGGAGGGTGACCGACGCCCCGCAGGGTCCACAGGTCGTGCATGTTCAGCGAGGAGGCCACGACACGGACCCGGGACCAGCCGGGCTTCGGTGCGGGCTCCGGTACGTCGTCGCGCAGCGCGAGCCCGGAGAGGGGGTCGGTGGCGCTCTGGGAGATGGCGATAGCGGCAAGCACGGGATTAGGTTGACCGCGGCCTGGTGCTGGGCCCTAGCGCGTGTGCCGCTGTGCAGCACGGGCTCCGTTGTTTCTGGGGCTGCGCCCCAGACCCCCGATCAGGGGTTGCCACGTGATGTTTTCTGTCTGCTGCGGGACGTACGTGGCTGGTCGCGCAGTTCCCCGCGCCCCTCAAAACGCCCGGGGTGAACGTCCGCGGCCGACGGCCAGGTCTTGTGCCTGTGCCGTCGGCCGACTTGAGGGGAAGCGGGGTCAGTGGGGCATGTCGTCCAAGGCCGTAGGGAGGTCGGCCAGCCAGGACGGTTCCGCCGTGAACAGCACGACGCTGCCGTCCGGCAGGTCCGCCTCGGCGACCCGGCGGAAGCCGCCCGCTTCGAAGACGCGCTGGGTGGCGGTGTCGTCCTCGGCCGGTGCCGCGACCACACGGCGGCAGTTCGGGTCGGCGGTGAACAGCGCGGGGACGAGGTCGTTCAGCAGCCGACCGGCCATGTTCTCGGCGTTCTCGACCAGGACCAGCCCAACGGCGATGTCGTACGCGCCGTACGGATAGCAGGCGCGCAGCGGATGGTGCTGGACGCGGTGCAGGCGCAGCTCGACCGGTGTGCCGCCGCCGCGCGGGGCGACGGCGTACGCGTGGACACCGTGACCGGCGTCGTCGAGCGGGCGCAGCGTCCAGCCGCCGAGGGCGGGCTCGGGCGGCGGCTGCACTTCGAGGGACGTGGTCATGACGGGCTCACACCGTGTCGGCGGCCGGCTCGGCATCCGCCTCGACCAGTCGGCGCAGTTCGCCCTTGGCGAGCTTGCCGCTGGCGTTGCGGGGCAGTTGGGCGACGAGCATGAGCCGGGTGGGGAGCTTGTAGCGGGCGAGGTGCCGGCCGGCGAACTCCCGTACCTCTTCCAGCGTGAGCGAGGTTCCGGGCGCACAGGTGAGAACGGCCTGGACGGTCTCGCCCCATCTCGGGTCGGGTACGCCGATGACGGCCGCCTCCAGGACGCCGGGGCAGGCGGCGAGGACGCGCTCCACCTCGGCCGGGTAGATGTTCTCGCCACCGCTGATGATCATGTCCTTCAGCCGGTCGACGATGTAGTAGAAGCCCTCTTTGTCGCGGTGGGCGATGTCGCCGGTGTGGAACCAGCCGGCGTCGTCGAAGGCGGCGCGGGTCGCCTCCGGGTTGTTCCAGTAGCCGGGGGTGACGTTGGGTCCGCGGACGCAGATCTCGCCGCGGGTGTCGGCCTCGGCGATCCTGGCGCCGGTGACGGGATCGGCGAGGCAGATCTCGGTGTACGGCATGGGGGCGCCGGCCGAGCCCGCCTTCTCCAGCGTCAGCTCGACGGGCAGGTACGTGGCGAAGGGGGCCGTCTCGGTGAGCCCCCAGGCCTGCTGGAGCAGGATGCCGCGTTCGGCGTAGTCCTTGATCAGCTGCGGCGGGACGGGTGCGCCCGCGACCACCGCGGAGCGCAGGGCTCCCAGGTCGGCGTCGGCGAAGCCGGGTGTGCGGGCGAGGGCGGCGTACATGGCGGGGACCGCGAAGAAGGTGCTCACCCGGTGCTGGACGAGGTCCTCCAGGCACTGTGCGGGATCGAAGCCGCGGCGCAGGACGACGGTGCCGCCGCGCAGCAGGGTGCGCAGGGTGAGGGCGTTGAGGCCGCCGATGTGGAAGAGGGGGGCGGCGGCCAGGTTCACGTCGTCGGAGCGGGTGTCCACCATGCTGTCGACGTTGACGGCGTTCCACCACAGGTTGCCGTGGGTGAGCATGACGCCCTTGGGGCGACCGGTCGTGCCGGAGGTGTACATCAGGGCGCCGAGATCGTCGTCGTGCAGCGGCACCGGCTCCCGTTCGGGCCGACCGGGGCCGAGCAGCTCCGACAGCGGCGTCCACACGGTCGCGGGCGCGACGGCGGCGGGGCAGGCGGGGTCGGTGTCGACCAGGATGTGGCGGCGGGCGGGGATGTCACCGAGGACCGACTCCACCAGTTCTCGGTGCCCCTCCTCGACGATCACGGTGTGGGCTCCGCTGTCGGTGAGGAGGTGACGTACCTCGTCCGCGGCGAGGCGGAAGTTGACAGGGACGAAGACGGCCCCGAGGTGGGCGGCGGCGAACAGCGCGTGGAAGAAGGTGACGCTGTTGAAGCCCAGGTAGGCGACGCGGTCGCCGCGGCGCAGCCCCTGCTCGGCGAGTCCGGCGGCCAGCTCGATGGCGGTGCGGCTGAGCTGGGCGGCGGAGAACTCCTGCCCCTCGTAGAGGAGGGCGGTGGGCGTGGGGTACTTGGCTCTGCGGTGCAGCGCGGCTGCGGGGCTGATGTCGACGGCGGCCATGGCGGCGGCTCCTTCAATGGCTGTCGTACTCGACGACTGTCGTACGGGAGGCGGAGGGTTTCTACAGGCCGGCGCCGCCGGCGGGAGTGCGGAAGCCGCGTACGGCGATGCCACCGTCGGCGGGGATGACGGCTCCGGTGACAGTGCCGCTGTTGGCGCGGGAAGCGAGCAGGACGTACGGGCCGGTGAAATCCTCGGGCTCGACGCTGGAGTCGTACAAGGGGATGAGCGGCGGCTGCTTGTCGCCGGACGCCTCGTTCTTGGCGAAGGACGCCTCCAGCGTGCGGTCCTGCAGCCCCAGGCTCTCGGGGCCGCGCAGCTTGGTGCGCATGCCGCCGACGGCGACGCCGTTGACGCGGACCCTTGGTGCCAGTTCGTAGGCGAACTGGCGGAGCAGACCGAGGCAGGCGTGTTTGCTGGCGGTGTAGAGGGAGCCGCCGCCGTCGGTGTGGAAGGAGGCGTTGGAGAGGGTCATGACGATGCTCCCGCGACTGCGGACCAGTTCCCGCCAGGCGGCCTCCACGGCCAGGACGTAGCCCTTGACGTTGATGCCGAAGACCTCGTCGAACGCCTCTGACAGCTCCTTGCCGGACAGCCGGGTGACACTGCGGTGGTAGTCCCAGATTCCGGCATTCGGAACGAGGATGTCCAGCTTGCCGAAGCGCTCCACGGTCGCCTCGACCGCACGGTGCAGATCATCCGGGGAACGCACGTCACCGGCGACGGTCAGCACGCGCTGCCCCAGGTCCCCCGCTGCCTCGACGACTTCCTGGAGCTGGTCGGCGCTTCGGCCGAGGACGGCAACACTTCCGCCCTCGGCGAGATAGCGCAGGGCGACCGCGCGGCCGATGCCGGAGCCGCCGCCGGTGATCAGGGCGACCTCGCCCTCCAGCCAGCCGCCCATCACCGGGCACCGAGGAAGTCGGTGACGAGGCGCTCGAACTCCTGCTGCCGCTCCAACTGCACCCAGTGGCCGCAACCGCCGAAGACATGCAGCTGGACGTCTCGGATCTGCTTGAGCATCAGCTGGGCGCCGTCGAGGGTGATCGTACGGTCGTCGCGGCCCCACAGCAGAAGGGTCGGCGCCTTGATCTTGTGGACGCGCTGCCAGAGCGGGTCCATGCCGTGCCGCTTGGCGAAGGCCGCGTTGTAGGCGTGGTAGAAGGCGATGTGGGACTCGTCCAAGGAGGCCTCGTAGCGGGCCTGGACGGTGTCCTCCCAGCGTTTCGGCTCGGCGGTCATGACGCGGATGAAGTCCCGCATCTTCTTCACCGTCGGGCCCTCGCCGTTGTAGTAGCGGAACATCGCCTTCTGCCCCTCGGTCGGGGTCGGTCCGAACGGCAACCAGCCGCCGCCCGGCGCCATGAGCACCAGCTTCTCCACCCGCTCGGGGGCTTCGAGCGCGGTGGCGATGGCGGCGGCGCCGCCGAGGCTGTTGCCCAGCAGATGGAACCGGTCGATGCCGAGGGCGTCCAGGGTCTGCAGCAGCGCGTCGACCGTGATCTCGGTGATGCTGCGGGCGTCCAGGTCCGCCTCGGTGGGCCGGTAGCTGCCGCCGAAGCCGGGCTGGTCGGGCAGCACGACCCGGAAGTGCGGGGTGAGGGCGGCCAGGTTCTGGTGGTAGTTCGCCATCGCGCTCGCACCGGGGCCGCCGCCGTGCAGCATCACCAGCACCGGGCCCTCGCCGGCCTCGCTGACCGCGATGGTCCCGAGCGTCGTCTGCACGGTGTGCTCGACGAGCTTCGGCTCTTCAGTCTGTGCAGTGCTCACGTGGGTCTCCGGTCGGTCATCACAGGAAGGTGCTGATGTTCTTGGCGAGCAGGACGTTCTGGTCGAGCAGGATCGTGCGGCGGGCGATCAGCAGGCCGCCGTCCTCGGTGCGGCGCAGGACGTCGGTGCGGCCGCCGGCGTAGATGTCGACCTCGCGCTCCAGACGGTTGCGGTAGCAGAGGAACGCCGACTCGGCGACGTACTCGGCGGGGTTGTCGCCCGGCCGTACCGTCACGTTGGTGATCAGGTGCCGGGTCCGTGAGGGCGGGTCCTCGGCCCACGCCATGCCCGAGTCGAAGCGGCGGATCCGCCACGCGAGACTCGCCTTGGTCTCGTCGAAGATGGCCACCTCGCCGGGCGAGCCGTCGGCCAGGGCCTGCTGGCGGCGCAGTCGGTTGGTGCGCACCGGCGCCCAGTAGTGCAGGTCGTCGGCGAACAGCTCCAGCCAGTCGGCGTAGCGGTGCTGGTCGAGCAGTTGCGCCTCGACGGCGTAGAGCCGCTGCACCTCGAAGTGGAGCCGGATGTCGTCGTACGGGACGGACGAGGGTGCCGTCGACTCCAGGGGGTGGGTGCTCATCGGTGGGTCCTCCTGCGGTCCGCGCTCGGCTGTCATTCCAGCGCGGAGGGGATGGTTCGGGGCAGCACGCGTGCCGGTGGATGGCACAGCAGGGGGTCGGGCAGCGCGGTTGAGGGGCGCGGGGCTGTGTCGGTATGCGGCTCCGCCGCGTGGGCGCGACCAGCCACAGACGTCCCGCGGTGAACCGACAACATCCCGTGGCTGCCCCAGATCGGGGGTCTGGGGCGCAGCCCCGGAAACACGGCGCCCTCAGCGGAGCGCAGCGCGCAGGTCGGTGCTCTCGTCGGCCAGGTGCGCCGGGTCGACCACGATGCGGCGGTCGACGAGACGGCGAGCGGCCTTGATGTCCCGGGCGCGGTCGATGGAGGCCGCAGCCACCACCCGGTCGCCACGCAGGCCGAAGACGGTGAAGGCACCGCTGTCAGGCGCGCCGCGCAGGACGGTCCGCTCGGCGTCAGCCATCGTGCCGACCGCCTCCAGTCGCGAGCCGTGCCGGTCGGACCAGAACCATGGGGCGCCGGGCTCCGGAACAGGGCGGCCGAGGATGCCGTGGGCGGCGGCCTCGCCGTCCTGCTGGGCGGCCTCCCAGTGCTCGTGCCGTACGCGATGCCCGTCCCGGCGTGCCACATCACCGATGGCGAAGACGTTCGGGTGAGAGGTGCGCTGACCTGCGTCGACCACGATGCCGTTGTCCACGGCGAGTCCGGCGGCCTCGGCCAGTTCGGTGGCCGGCCGGATCCCGATGCCGACCACCACCGTGTCGGCGGACAGGGGACCGCCGTAACCGTTGAGGTGCAGCAGGACACCGAGACCGCCCGGGCGGCGCTCGACGCGCTCGACACCGGCGGTGACCACGTCGATGCCCTCGGCGGAGTGCCGCAGATGCAGCGCACCCGCGATGTCGTCCCCGACCACCGCGGCCAGCGGCACCGGAACCGGGTCGACCAGGGTCACGCGGCAGCCCAGGGCGCGGGCGACGGCCGCGGTCTCGGCGCCGATCAGTCCGGCCCCGACCACGGCCACCCGGGCGCCGGGCAGCAGGCGTTCCCGCAGCCGCTCGGCGTCCTCCCAGGTGCGCAGCAGGTGTACGGCCGGGTCGTCGCCGCCGGGCACGGGCAGCGCGCGGGGCGTGCCACCGGTGGCCAGCACGATCCGGTCGGCGCCCACGACCGACCCGTCGATCAGCTCCAGGCCGCCCTCGTGCGGGCGGATCGCCCGGACCCGGGTGCCCTCGCGCAGGTCGACGCGCTGCTCCTCGTACCACTGCTCCGGCCGCAGCAGGACGTCCTCGCGCCGGGCCTTGCCCAGCAGTACGTCCTTGCTGAGCGGCGGACGGTCGTACGGCAGCCCGCTCTCGGCGGAGTACAGCACGAGCTCCCCGTCGTAGCCCTGGGTGCGCAGGGCGTCGCAGGCCGAGACGGCCGCCAGGCCCGCACCGACGACGGCGATGCGCCGCAGGTCGCTCATGCGGTGGCCTCCTGGCCGGGGTACAGCCAGATGCCGCCTTCACGGACCTCGACCCGATGGGTGCGCGCGGCGACGGTGGCGGGCATGCACTGCGGCTCGCCGGACTTCAGGCAGAAGCGGGCGCTGTGCAGCGGACACTCCACCTCGCCGCCCTCGATCCAGCCCTCGGCCAGCGAGGCCTGGCCATGGGAGCAGGTGTCGTCGAGGGCGTAGTAAGCGCCACCGTCGTGGAAAACGGCGATCGCGTCGCCGTGACCGGTGGTCTCGACGGGTACCTTCAGCGCCTCGCCGTCCTCGATGTCGCCATCGGCGGCCACGCGAATACCAGTGCTGGTGGTGCTCGTGCTCATCAACTGTCCTTCTCGTGCCAGGCGGGCGTGTTCATCAGGTCGCGCCAGCGGGTGTAGAAGCCGCGTGCGGCGCCGTCGCTGTAGAGGTGTCCGGTGGTGCCGGGGTGGATGCCGTCCTGGGTCTGAAGTCCCAGGCCCATCTGGTAGTTGAGGGTCATGGAGCCGGACACGAAGCCGTGGGCGGTGGCCTGGACCTCGCTCCAGTTCTCGCCGTCGTCCTGCTCGAAGATGCCGGTCGGCCCGAACGTCCGCAGGTTGTAGATCCGTTGGGCGTCCTTGACCTCGTCCGGCATCGACCTGTCGACGATCGTCCACGCCCAGACCTCCATCTTGTCCAGGCCCTTCGGGTGCCAGACGCGGATGGAGCCGTTGACCGGCAGGTAGGAGAAGTTGGGGAAGACGGTGCCGTGACCGGTGGTCATCGGCCCCTCGACGCGGGCGTCACCGAGGCGTTCGCGCAGCGCGTCGTAGTCGTAGTGGCCGTGCACGACCCGGTCGTCGAAGCGGCTCTTCGGGTGGGTGGGGAAGCCGTGCCCGTGGCCGAGCGGGTCGGTGTACTGCCGTCCCGGCGTCTGCACGATCTCCGCCTTCGGCCCCTTGCCCGTCGGCGACATGACCATCAGCGCCGAGGCGTGCGAGATGTTGACGTGGTACCAGTCGGAGGCGAACTGCTCGGCGGCCAGCTTCCAGTTGCCCTCCAGCACCCACTTGTGCACCCCGCCGACGACCTCGGTGCCCTCCGGATCGCGGTCGAGCATCGCGTCCAGGTACCAGGCGAGGCCGCCGAGCGCCTCGCGCAGTGGCGGGGCCTCGGGGTTCCAGGTCGCGAAGACGAGTCCCTTGTACGTGTCGAGCTGCGCGACCTCGATCAGTCCCCACTGGTCCTGGTCGAAGTGGGCCGGATAGTCCTCGCCGTTGGGTACGTTGATCAGCTTGCCGGAGGTGTCGTAGGCCCAGCCGTGATAGCTGCACGTGAACGCCTTCGTGGCGCCCGCGTCGGCGCGGCAGACCCGCATGCCCCGGTGGCGGCAGGCATTGAGGAAGGCCCGCAGCTTCCGGTCACGGCCCAGCGTGACGATGACCGGGTCCTCGCCCATGTACGTGGTGAAGAAGTCGCCGGGCTTGCTGAACTGGCTCTCGTGCGCGAGGAACAGCCAGCTCGGCGCGAAGACGCGGCGCAGCTCCTGCCGGTAGAGGCCGGTGTCGCTGAAGATCGTCCGGTCGATCAGGCCCCGGTCCAGGTCGAAGTACGCACCGACGTCGACGGACGGCTCACGGACACGAGCCGGACGGTCCGCCGGACGGACAGGGGTGGATGTCATCGCTGGGCCTCCTCGCACGTAGGAATCTGCGGCGCTGAGGCGGTCGGAGCCGCGGTGCCATGTCGCTGCATGGGCACAGGAGACGTCGCCCGGCGACGCCCTGCCCAGCCATCGTGCCGAGATGTGGAACAGCACCCACGCTTCGCCCGTTTACAACCCCGAAATGGTCACCTACATTGGACATGCGTCCATTTTAATGTGTCGCCTGATCGTCATCGGAGCCCGCCATGCCACTCCACTCCCCCCTTTCGCACCACAGCGAGCCCCCAGCCGGCTGCACGCCGGCCATCGCGCCGGACGACACCGCGCCGGAGCAGCAGACCGCCGTCGACAAGGCGCTCACCCTGCTGAAGTCCCTCGCCGAGCTGGACGGGGAGATCGGCGTGAGCGAGCTGGCCCGCCGCACCCGCATGAGCAAGTCGACGACCTTCCGGCTGCTGGGGATCCTCCAGCGCAACGACCTCGTCGACCGGGTCGGCAGCGACTACCGACTGGGCGCCCAGCTCTTCGACATCGGCAGCCGGGCCTACGGCCCCACCACCCCGCTGCTCCAGGAGCGGCTGCTGCCGCACCTGGCAGACCTGTACGAGCTGACCCACGAGACCGTGCACCTCGCCGTGCTCCACGGCACGCACATCGTCTACGTCAACAAGCTCCACGGCCACCGTGCGGCCCGTTCACCCTCCCGGATCGGCGCCCGCCTGCCCGCCTACTGCACGGCGGTCGGCAAGGCACTCCTGGCGTTCGACCACGACGCCGCCGAGGCGGCCATCGCGGCGGGACTGCCCGCCCGCACCGAGTACACCCTCGCCGACCCCGACCGCTTCCGTGCCGACCTGCGCCGCATCCGCCAGGACGGCATCGCCTACGACCGTCAGGAAGCCACCCTCGGCCTCACCTGCGTCGCCGTACCGATCATGGGGCCCACCGGTCGCCCCGTGGCGGCCCTGTCCATCGCCGGCGCGGACCGGCGCTTCGACCCCGCCCGGTTCGCCCCGGCCCTGCGCCGCGTGGCCTTCGAAGCGGGCCGGACGATCACCGCGGCCAAGGCACGGCAGGCGGTACCGGCCGGGCTGGGCGGGCTTTCCGGGGCCTGACCCGCACGAAGTCCCCTCCTACAGCGGCCGCCTGGCCATCCTGCTGGCGACGACCCCGAAGCATGCGGCACCGAGGCCGCCTTCGCGACGGGATCCAACCCACCAACCGGCCCGACCTGCCCGTCAGCGGCCACGCTCCCGGTTCGGCCCGTACGAACCAAGCAGACGTGCCGATCGACGGCACACCGCCCCGGCGCTCAGTGCCGACCGCCGCCATGGGTACGCGCGACGGTGGTACCGCCCGTACCGGGCTGCACCCGCGGCACACTCACCACGATGTGCACCAGGCTCTCGCCGTCCAGCGACTCATACACGTGCGGGCGGTCGCCCGGATAGCGCACGAAGTCGCCGGCCGACAGTTCCACCGGACTGTCGGCGGGACCCACACGCACCCTGCCACTGATGACGTACAGGTGCTCCAGGGTGCCCACCGGGTGCGGCTCGGACAGCTTCCCCGCGCCCTCCGCCTCCCGGCCGATGCGCACCAGATAGTTCTCGATGACACCGGATCCGTAGATGTGGTCCAGCGTGCGGGACTCGTAGCCCGCGTGCCGCTGCCAGACGACCTCGTCGCCCCGCTGCACGGTCATCATCTGTTCGCGCTCCGCCACCAGCCTGGTGACGGGCACACCGAGCGCGGCCGCGATGGAGAACAGCGTGTCCACCGTGGGATTGCCCGCCCCCTGCTCCAGATTCGACAGGGTCTGCTTCGCCAGCCCCGCCTGCCGGGCCAATTCGGCCAGGGACAGACCCCGCTGCTCTCTCAGAAGGCGCACGTTGCGCGCCACCACGGCGTTTCCTTGGGACACGCCACCACTCTAAGCGCAGGTCGGAAAGCGGCCGAGGCCGGTCAGGTCGCCTTGCGGGCTGGGGCGGTGGGAACGTCCCGCCGACCGTTCAGTCCGAACGCCGGCCGGTGCCGCTGATCCAGCGCAGAGCCTCCAGCAGCGCGGCGAGATCGGCGAGCGCCGAGATCATCATCGAGGGGCACCTGTCCGCCGCACGCACCGGTGTCGAGGGGCACCTGTCCGTCGCACGCACCGGTGTCGAGGGCCCGGCAGGATGTCCAGCAGCGGGTCCTGGAGCGCTGGAACAGCTGACTCCGTCCGCGTCGGCGCAAGCACGTGGTATCCCCACAGCCCCACACACCGGGCGGCCCTGGAGGACCGCCCGGTTCAGGCCTACGCCTGCACTTTCTCTCACTCCTCGATGTCAGGAGCCGCCCTGAGCGGCTCGACCCCGGTGGGAGACGGAGGAACTCCTCCGGTGCTCCTGGTCACTTCGGCCGCGCCAGCCAAGCCGCACGTGAACCACGACATGGGCAGAGCGAGGCTCACGTCGGGCGCCACCACGGCGTTTCGTTCGGGCAGGCCACCGATCCAAGCGCGGGTCAGAAACCGACGGCCTCGGTCACGGCAAGCAGTTTGACGACGTGCACCTCCGCAACCACGTCCGGCGTGCCGAAGGACGGCACGACTGCGTGCACGACGTTCGGCCAGGCGTCACCTTTCTCCGCACCACGTCCCCGCTGTGGTGTAGATCACCGGCATCCGACGCCACAGTCCAACCGGAAACGAGCCGCTCCATGTCCGAATCCGTCAGCAGTCCGCCCACACTCCCCGACACACGCACGAGCGACACGCGCACGGTGTCCCGGGTCGCCGTCGCGAGCCTCATCGGCACCACGGTCGAGTACTACGACTTCGCGGTGTACGGCACCGCCGCCGCGCTCGTCCTGGGCCCTGCCTTCTTCCCGTCCGGCAGCGCCACGGTCCAGACCCTCGCCGCCTTCCTCACCTTCGCGGCCGCGTTCCTGGCGCGCCCCGTGGGTGTCGTCCTGTTCGGCACCATCGGCGACCGGCTGGGCCGCAAACGAGCACTGGTCATCTCCCTCCTCCTGATGGGCGTGGCAACGGTAGGGGTCGGGCTGCTGCCGACGTACGAGACCGCCGGCCTTCTCGCCCCCGCCCTGCTCGTGACGCTCCGCCTTCTGCAGGGCGTCAGCATGGGCGGCGAGTGGGGTGGCGCGGTGCTGCTGGCCGCCGAACACGCGCCCCCGGGGCGCCGAGCGATGTTCGCGTCGATCCCCCAAGTCGGCCCCTTGCTGGGCTTCCTGCTCTCCAGCGCCGTGATCCTGCCGACCCTCTCGATCGCCGGGCGCGACGGCTTCGCAGCCGGGGCCTGGCGCGTGCCCTTCCTGCTGAGCGCACTGCTGATCGTCATCGGCCTCTGGGTACGTACGAGGGTCACCGAGTCGCCGGTGTTCGCAGAGCGGGGACGCGCCACGGATTCCGCTCCCCGATTCCCGCTCGGCACCCTGCTCAAGGAACACCCCGGCCGGCTTCTGCTCGGCATCGGCGCCGGCATCGGCGGCTCGTCGGTCTACTACCTGACGATCGTCTACAGCATCTCGTACGGGCCGAAGGCCCTCGGCATCTCCCAGAACACGATGCTGGCCGCAGCGAGCGTGGGGGCCGTCGCTGCCGCCGCCACGACCATCCCCGCCGCCCGGCTGGCCGACCGAGTCGGCAGACGGCCGGTGATACTGGCAGGCGCGATCGGATGCGTGCTGTGGGCGCTCCCCATGTTCGGAGCCCTGAACACCCGCAACGGACTCGTCATCACGGGGGCGTTCACGGTCGGCCTGGTGCTGTTCATGCTGATGTTCGCGCCGATCGCGGCGTTCCTGCCGGAGCTGTTCCCCGCCCGTCTGCGCTACACGGGTGCCTCCGCGACATTCATCCTCGCCAACACGCTCGGCGGCGGCTTCGCCCCGCTGGTCGCCACCTGGCTGAACAGCCACTGGGCGTCGCCGTTGGCGCTGGGGGTCTACGCGGGCGGATTGTGCCTGGTCAGCCTGGTATGTGTCCTGGCTCTGCCGGAGACCCGGGACGGAGAATTCGACCTCTGACAGCCACGGCCGGCGTGCCCACCGGCAGATCGCCGAGCAGCGACTCGCGCCGGTTGGGCACCTTCCGGTTCATCGCCGCCAGTCGCAGGTTGCGGTGTCGGACGGCGACCGCCCACTCGCGAACGCGTGCCTCGAATCAAGCAGCCTGTCAGGGCCGAACAGGTCGTCGCGCCCGCCTTGGTCGAGCCGGTAGAGATGCCGTACCGCATACGGCGCCGGCCGGAGTCCTCGCCCGCCGTACGACAACAACTCACCGACGAGGTCAGCGGTCTGCTGGCACGCATGGCCTTCCACCAGGCATGGCTCCATCGAGGCCACGACGGTCGCGGGCCCCGAAGCAACCCTCGTGGCCACGGCCCGCGCGGAAGCCTGCGCACAGATGAGCCTCGCTTGGCAGCAGTCACCGATCACCACCGACACCGGCATGAACCTCGGAATCCCGTATCCCGGGACCGATCGAACGCGGCCCGGGCCACGTGCATCGAGGTGATGCGCCGCCACCTGTGACTGAGCACTTCAGTTGGCGGATGAGCGCTTGAATTGGCGGAGCCACGTTCAGGGCGCCGCAGGACCGAGCCCGGTTCGCTTGACACGCAGGTTGCTGACGGATCGACGTCCGGGTCGGCTATGGTGCCGGCATGTGCTGCTGCGCTCCCATGACTACCCGTACCGCCGCTCAGCGGCGGTGTCCGAGGTTGCCGTAACCGCGGCCCCTTGCTGACGTACCGCCGGATCAGTGTCCTGTCGGCAGTCACACGCTTGCTTTTGTGCTGCCGGGCCATCCTGCCTGATCAGGGAAGTCATGTCTCAGTCGCAGCGTTTCGATTCACAGTACGAAAACCCATACCCATGCCCGCATGCAGCCGGCCCCATCGTCACGCGGGACCCGCGTGTCGCCACCCTGCTCTTGATGGTCGGGCTCCCCGGAGCCGGGAAAACCACCCGGGCCAAAGAGCTCGCCGCAACGCACCAGGCGCTGCGGCTGACCCCAGATCACTGGATGATCCCGCTGTTCGGCGATCCGATGGCCGACGGCAAGCGCTGGGTGCTCGAAGGGCGGCTCATCTCGGTCGCCCTGCAGGCGCTGCGGCTGGGGACCAGCGTCGTGCTCGACTACGGGCTCTGGGGCCGCGATGAACGGTCGGCACTGCGCTGGCTGGCACGGTCGGTCGGGGCAGCATGCCAGGTGGTCTACGTGCCCGTGGACAAGGACGTCCAGCTCGCCCGCATCACCCACCGCCAGGCGACGGCACCGCATCAGACGTTCCCGATGAGCGAGACCGAGGTAGACCAATGGCGGGAGCAGTTCCAGGTGCCTGACGCCGCCGAACTCGACGGCGGCGAGATCCCCGCCCCACCGGCGGGCTGGCCGGGCTGGCCGGAGTGGGCAGAAGACCACTGGCCCTCGTGCATCGACGGCTGACCCGGCTGTCCCGTCCGGGAGCGTCCTGACTGGCCTGCGGCGCTGCTGTCGTGTTGCCGCAGGCCAGCACACGCGTCTCCGCGGGCGGCTGGCGCAGCTCGACTCGCTGACTCAACCACTCACTCGCCAACTGAAACGCTCAGCCACACCACCTCTGAGAACGCCCGTGATCTTGATGCCAACTATCCCTCTTTTGTGCCAACTAAAAATCCTCGTCACAAGTCGGAGTCAGCGGCTCCCTACAGCCCCACGATCGCGTTCCACCGCTGCCCGAACTCCACCCGCTCCTCGGACGTGATGTCCCGCGCGATGGCGAGGTGGTCGCGCATCGCCCGGTCCGGGAAGATCAGCGGGTCCTCGGCCAGGGCGGCCGTCTCCTCGTCCTCGGCGGCGCGAGCACGTCCTGGGCGGCCGGGACGGGGCAGACGTAGTTGACCCAGGCGGCCGGTTCGGCGGCGACCTCGGGCTCGTAGTAGTAGTCGATGAACCGCTCGGCGTTGGCCTGGTGGCGGGCCGGGTTGGGGATCATCAGGGACTCCGACCACAGCTCGGCACCCTCCTCGGGGACGACGAAGCGGATGTCGGGGTCGTCGGCCCGGAGCTGGATGGCGTCGCCCGAGTACGCCTGGCAGGCCAGGACGTCGCCGCTCGACAGGTCCTTGATGTAGTCGTTGCCGGTGAAGCGGCGGATCCGGCCCTTGCGCACCTGCTCCTCGACCTGGTCGCAGACGGTGTGGAAGTCGCCCGCCGTCCAGCGGGTGATGTCGACGCCGTTGCCCTGCATGAGCAGGGCGAACGCCTCGTCCAGACCGGAGAGCAGGGCCACCCGGCCCTTCAGGTCGCTCGCCCACAGCTCGGACACGCTGTGTACCTCGCGGCCCAGCCTGCGGCGGTTGTACGCGATGCCGGTGATGCCAGACTGACACGGCACGGTGAACTTCCGTCCGGGGTCGAAGGCCGGTGAACGCAGCAGCGGGTCCAGGTACTTGGTCACGTGGGGCTGGCGCGCCCGGTCCAACTCCTGCACCCAGCCCAGCCGTACGAACCGGGCGCACATCCAGTCGCTGATGACGACGAGATCGCGGCCGGTGCGCTGGTGGTTCATCAGGGCGGGACTGATCTTGCCGAAGAACTCGTCGTTGTCGTTGATCTCCTCGACGTACTCGACGGAGATGCCGGTGCGCTCCTCGAAGGCCTCCAGCGTCGGCCGCCGGTTCTCGTCTTCGTCGTCCGTATCGATGTACAGCGGCCAGTCGGCCCAGGTCAGCCGCCTGTCGCTGGCGGAGAGATCGGCGGCGGCCCGCTCGCTGGGCGGCACGTAGGCGGCGGGCACACCACAACCGGCGAGACCGCCCAGCAGCGCACCCGCGCCAAGGGTGCGCAGCAGGTTCCGGCGAGCCGGCGCGGAGTTGTGCGACGAGAGGGCCATGGCCGCAGCACGCCACCGCAGCAACGCCCTGAGGGGCGCGGGGCGGTGCCCGATATGCGGCTCCGCCGCGGGTGCGCGACCAGCCCCTCACGCACCCGCAGTCGAACGACTAGGCGTCCAGAGACGTCATGACGTGCTTGATCCGCGTGTAGTCATCGAACCCGTACGCCGAAAGGTCCTTGCCGTACCCGGACTTCTTGAACCCACCATGCGGCATCTCCGCAACCAGCGGAATGTGCGTGTTGATCCACACGCACCCGAAGTCCAGCGCCTTGGACATCCGCATCGCCCGCCCGTGGTCCTTCGTCCACACCGACGACGCGAGCGCGTACTCGACACCGTTCGCCCACTCGACGGCCTGCGCCTCGTCCGAGAAGGACTGCACGGTGATGACCGGCCCGAAGACCTCCTTCTGGATGATCTCGTCGTCCTGCTTCAGCCCGGACACGACGGTCGGCGCGTAGAAGTACCCCTTCTCACCGACCTGATGGCCACCGGCCTCGACCTTGGCGTGGGCGGGCAGCCGCTCGATGAACCCGGAGACCTGCTTGAGCTGGTTGGGGTTGTTGAGCGGGCCGAACAGCACGTCCTCGTCGTCCGGCTGCCCCGTCTTCGTGTCGGCGGCGGCCTTCGCGAGCGCCTGCACGAACTCGTCGTGGATGGCCTCGTGGACGAGCACGCGGGTGGCGGCCGTACAGTCCTGCCCGGCGTTGAAGAAGCCCGCGACGGAGATGTCCTCGACGGCCTTGGCGATGTCGGTGTCCTCGAAGACGACGACCGGCGCCTTGCCGCCCAGCTCCAGGTGGACCCGCTTGAGGTCCTTCGACGCGGACTCGGCGACCTGCATACCGGCCCGCACCGAGCCGGTGATGGACGCCATGGCCGGGATCGGGTGCTCGACCATCATGCGGCCGGTCTCGCGGTCACCGGTGATGACGTTGAAGACGCCCTTGGGCAGGATCGAGCCGATGATGTCGGCGATGAGCACGGTGGACGCCGGCGTCGTGTCCGACGGCTTCAGCACCACCGTGTTGCCCGCCGCGATCGCCGGCGCGAACTTCCATACGGCCATCATCATCGGGTAGTTCCAGGGCGCGACCTGCGCGCAGACGCCGACCGGCTCACGGCGGACGATCGAGGTCAGGCCCTCCATGTACTCACCGGCCGAACGGCCCTCGAGCATCCGCGCCGCACCCGCGAAGAAGCGGATCTGGTCCACCATCGGCGGGATCTCCTCGGACCGCGTGAGCCCGATCGGCTTGCCGGTGTTCTCCACCTCGGCCGCGATGAGCTCCTCGGCCCGCTCCTCGAACGCGTCCGCGATCTTCAGCAGGGCCTTCTGGCGCTCGGCGGGGGTCGTGTCACGCCAGCCCGGGAAGGCCCTGGCGGCGGCCTCCATCGCGGCGTCGACGTCCGCCTGCCCGGACAGCGGCGCGGTCGCGTACGCCTCGCCCGTCGCGGGGTTGACCACCTCGGTGGTCCGTCCGTCGGCGGCGTCCCGGAACTCACCGTCGATGTAGTTGCGCAGACGACGCAGCTCGGTGCTCACTGCCGGCCTCCTGTCAGGTCTTCACTGCTTGTGGCTGTCAGTTCTGGTTGTCCAGTTACTGAGACACCCACCCTAGTCGGCCGAGCCACGTTTTCAACACCCCCGATCGCGCCATGGCTGCGAAATCCGCAAGTCTCAGTCTCGTAAACAACGAATTTCATCGCCAGGGCCTTGCGGAACTGTCGAGACGTCGTGCACAGTGACGTCGTGGCCAGTCGAAGCGCAGAGCACAGGGACTCCCGCGAGTCCAGGACGGGCGGTCCCCAGCTGGACGCCGTCTCCCTCGCCATCATCGAACAACTCCAGGAGGACGGCCGCCGGCCGTACGCCGCCATCGGCAAGGCTGTCGGCCTGTCCGAGGCGGCCGTGCGCCAGCGCGTCCAGAAGCTGCTCGACCAGGGCGTGATGCAGATCGTCGCCGTCACGGACCCGCTCACCGTGGGTTTCCGACGGCAGGCGATGGTCGGCGTGAACGTCGAGGGCGACGTGGAGTCGGTCGCCGACGCGCTGACCGCCATGTCCGAATGCGAATACGTGGTGATGACAGCCGGGTCCTTCGACCTGATGGTGGAAATCGTCTGCGAGGACGACGACCACCTCCTGGACGTCATCAACCGACGCATCCGGGCCGTCCCCGGAGTGCGCTCGACCGAGAGCTTCGTCTATCTCAAGCTCAAGAAGCAGACCTACATGTGGGGAACCCGATAACCGTGAGGACCCGATAACCGTGAGCACCGACACCCCTCAGGACCTCAGCAGGACCGCGTACGACCACCTGTGGATGCACTTCACGCGTATGTCCTCGTACGAGAAGGCCCCCGTCCCCACCATCGTCCGGGGCGAGGGCACCTACATCTACGACGACAAGGGCAAGCGCTACCTCGACGGTCTCGCCGGTCTGTTCGTGGTCCAGGCGGGTCACGGCCGCGTCGAGCTGGCCGAGACCGCCTTCAAACAGGCGCAGGAGCTGGCGTTCTTCCCGGTGTGGTCCTACGCCCACCCGAAGGCGATCGAGCTCGCCGAGCGCCTCGCGGACCACGCGCCGGGCGACCTCAACAAGGTCTTCTTCACCACGGGCGGCGGTGAGGCGGTGGAGACCGCCTGGAAGCTCGCCAAGCAGTACTTCAAGCTGGTCGGCAAGCCCACCAAGCACAAGGTCATCTCGCGTGCGGTCGCCTACCACGGCACCCCGCAGGGCGCCCTGTCCATCACGGGCCTGCCCGCCCTGAAGGCCCCCTTCGAGCCGCTGGTGCCGGGCGCGCACAAGGTCCCGAACACCAACATCTACCGCGCCCCGATCCACGGCGACGACCCGGAGGCCTTCGGCCGCTGGGCCGCCGACCAGATCGAGCAGCAGATCCTCTTCGAGGGCCCGGACACGGTCGCCGCGGTCTTCCTGGAGCCGGTGCAGAACGCGGGCGGCTGCTTCCCGCCCCCGCCCGGCTACTTCCAGCGGGTGCGCGAGATCTGCGACCAGTACGACGTGCTGCTCGTCTCGGACGAGGTCATCTGCGCCTTCGGCCGCCTGGGCACGATGTTCGCCTGCGACAAGTTCGGCTACGTCCCGGACATGATCACCTGCGCCAAGGGCATGACGTCGGGCTACTCCCCCATCGGCGCCTGCATCATCTCGGACCGGCTGGCCGAGCCCTTCTACAAGGGCGACAACACGTTCCTGCACGGCTACACCTTCGGCGGCCACCCGGTCTCCGCGGCGGTCGGCCTGGCCAACCTCGACCTGTTCGAGCGCGAGGGCCTCAACCAGCACGTCCTCGACAACGAGGGGGCGTTCCGCGCCACGCTGGAGAAGCTGCACGACCTGCCGATCGTCGGCGACGTCCGCGGCAACGGCTTCTTCTACGGCATCGAGCTGGTCAAGGACAAGGCGACCAAGGAGTCCTTCGACGCCGACGAGACCGAGCGCGTCCTGTACGGCTTCCTCTCCAAGAAGCTCTACGAGAACGGCCTGTACTGCCGTGCCGACGACCGTGGCGACCCGGTCGTCCAGCTCGCCCCGCCGCTGATCTCCAACCAGGAGACGTTCGACGAGATCGAGCAGATCCTGCGGGCGACGCTGTCGGAGGCGTGGACCAAGCTGTGACGCCCGGACCGATCGCCGGTCCGATCTCCGAGCCGATCTCCGAGCCGATCGCCGGACCGTTCAGCGGCCCGGCGGTCGACGGAAGACGTTCTCCCGTCTGAATGATCAACACACCGGCCCCGGTGCCGCCCGTTCGAGTGAGACACGGCGGCCCGGGGCCGTGTGCTGTCCGGGCTCCGGGCGGCGGCTGCCTAGCGTGCCAGTGACCGATCAGCCCAGCCTTCGTTCCCCCGCACGAGGGATCAGGCCTGGGAAAACGGATCAGAACCGAGGTGTACGCGATGGTGGCCCCGCCGGACAACGACGTGCTCTGGGCACGCGCCCTGCACTTCACGCACAACGACGGTTCGCCCGCGCTCAGCGGCGTCTCGCTCGGGGTCCAGGAGGGCGAGGTCCTCGCCGTCATCGGCCCGCGCGGCAGCGGCAAGACGACTCTGCTGCGGTGTCTGTCCGGTCTGGCCGCGGTGCGGCGGGGCGAGGTCTGGTTCAACAGCGTCCCGGTGCACAAGATGGGCCCGGCGGACCGCGAACGGCTCCGGCGCGACCGCTTCAGCTGGATCGACCCGGCACCGTCACTCGTCCCCGAGCTGAACGTCTGGGAGAACACCGCCCTTCCCCTGATGCTGCGCGGCACCAGCCGCCGCCGCGCCAAGGCGGCCGCGCTGGAGTGGCTGAACCGCCTGGACGTCGCCGAGTCGGCCCGCAAGCGCCCGCACCAGCTGGTCCACGCCGAACGCCAGCGCGTCTGCATCGCCCGCGCGCTGGCCCCCTCACCCACGGTCCTGTTCGCCGACGAGCCGACCGCCCCCCTGCACCGCGCCGACCGCGCGCACATCCTGCGCACCCTGACGACAGCGGCCCGCTCGCACGGCATCACGGTCGTCCTGGCCAGCCCCGACGCGGACCCGGCGACCCTCGCCGACCGCACGGTCACGCTCATGGACGGACGGCGCGTGAACACGGTGCACCTGCCCCCGGCCACGGAGACGGAAGGCCGGGCCGCGTGCTCGCTCTCCGTCTGACCCACGGCGCCCAACCGGCCGTACAGCTGCGCCGCCTGCTGGTGGCGGCGGCGTCGGCGGGTACGGGCTTCCTGCTGCTCTGCGCCCTGGGCTACGCGATGTCCCACGACTCCCCCGCCGCGTCGCTCCTGCGCCTGGCCTGGTGCGCACCCCCGCTGGCGGCGACGGTCCACTTCGCCGTGGCCGTGGCCCGCACCGACCCCGGCACCAGGCCCCGCCCCGGCCTCGCGGCCATCGGCCTGGGCCCGGCCCGTCTGATGGCCGTCTCGGCCACCACCACGGCCCTGTCCTGCACCCTCGGCTCCACGCTGGCCCTGCTGGTCTTCCTCCACCTGAGGGGCGACCTGACGGGCATGCCCTTCGACGGCGCGGCCGCGGAGTTCCTGGCGGCGGGCAGCCCCCTGCCCCTGCCGGCCACGCTGACGCTGCTGACCCTGGTGCCGGCGATCGCGTCGCTGATGGTGGCGCTGACGCTGCGCCCGAGGGAACTCGGACCCACCGCCGCCGCCCAGGGCACGGGCAGGGCGTACGTCCGCTTCGGGGCGTACGGCAGGCCGGGGCCGCGGGAGACGTTCGGGGCGTACGGTCGGTTCGGCACCCACCTGCGGCGCGGCGAGCGTGGCAACGCCCACGCGAACGGGCGCCGACAGCCCGAAGGCGGCACCCCGCAGGCAGGCGACCCGGCCCGGAGGCCGGACCCCACCACGGACAACCCACCGGCCGACTGGACCGAAGCGGTGGCCGACCCCGCTCCCGCGACCGATTCGGGCCGCGCACGCCCCCTCGCCCCCCGCAAACCCCCCGCCGGCCTCCCCTGGGGCATCGCGGTCCTCGCCGGGGGCCTCGCCGTCGAGGCCTACGCCGGCCGCGCGGCGACCGGCACCGCCGTCGCCATGGCCGCCGCCCTCCCCACCGGCCCCGCCGGAGTCGTGGTCGGCTGGCTGCTCACCGCCCTCGGGCTCGCCCTGGCCGCCCCCGGCCTCACCCACCTCTGCGGCCGCCTCCTGCAGACCGCACGACCGGGCGCCCTCCGCCTCCTGGCCGGCCGTGTCCTGATGGAGGAAGCCGTCCGCATCGGCCGCCCCCTCGGCATCGTCTGCGCCGTCACCTCCGCCGTTTACGCCATGGCGCCCCTCTCCGGCAACGCGGCCACCCCGCCCTTCGGCCCCCTCACCACCCTCGGCGTCACCCTGGTCACCGGCTGCACGGTGGCCACCCTCCTCACGGCCGCCGTGGAGGCCAAACACGCCCGCGCCGACACCACGGCCGCGCTCCTCCGCCTCGGCGCCCCCACCGCGATGCTCCGCAGCGCCGCCGCCCTGCGCGTCGGCATCCTGCTGGCCTTCTTCGGCCCGCTCACCCTGATCGTGGCCCAGCTGGCCGCGCTGCCCCTGGCACGGTGAAGCGGTCGAGCGGGCCCCGGCCCCCGGCGAAAAACTCGCAGGAAAAAAATCTCCGCCCGGCGATGAGTTCCGCCCGGCCCCCCGGTCTACCCCACCGAACAGCAGCCACCCCGATGGGAGAGACCACGATGACCGCCCCCGCGTACCAGCAGATGATCTTCCTGAACCTGCCCGTGAACGACCTCGACGCCTCGAAGAAGTTCTTCACGGAGCTCGGTTACTCCATCAACCCGCAGTTCAGCGACGAGAACGCGGCGTCCGTCGTGATCAGCGACACCATCGTCGCGATGCTGCTCACCAAGCCGTTCTACTCGACCTTCACCAAGAAGGAGATCGCGGACGCCACGAGGACCAGCGAGGTGCTGATCTGTCTGAGCGCCGAGAGCCGCGAGAAGGTCGACGAGCTGGTCGAGAAGGCGGTCGCCGCGGGCGGCACGGCCTCGGACCAGGTCCAGGACCCGGGCTTCATGTACGGCCGCGCCTTCGACGACCTCGACGGCCACACCTGGGAGGTCGTGTGGATGGACCCGTCGGCCATCGAGGGCTGACGCCCGCCGTCCCTCGGGGGGTGCCTAGCATGGGCGGGTGCAGACGATGCCCGCCCATGCGGCCCACCACAACGACCGTGAGATAGAGACGCTGGAGGAGTTCGACGCGACCGTCGCGGCGCGCGGCACCCTCGCCGGCTTCCGGGTCCAGGCCGTCGATCTGACGGACCGTACGCGCGAACTGCTCGCCACGGACACGGCCGGCGCCGTCTTCCTGGGCTGTCCGATGCGCGAGGACGCGGCCGCGAAGATCCGCGCGGACGGCGCCCTGGTCTTCCCGCCGCTCCCCGGCCTGCCCTTCGACCCGTACCGGGGCCGGGTCTACTCGCCCGACGAACTCTTCGCGTCCCTGGCCGACGGCTACGAGAACACGCCCGACGCCCGCGCGTACGACTGGTTCCAGCAGACCAAGGCGGACGGCGACATCTACGCCTCCATGCTCCGCGCGGTCCACGACGACTCCGTCTCCGACGCCCTCGACGAACTCCTCTCCGGCGCCCGGGTGGTGGGCGTCATGGGCGGCCACGCGATGCGCCGCGGCACGGAGGCGTACGAGGGTGCGGCGCGGCTCGGCCGGGAGCTGGCCCGCGCGGGCTTCACCGTCGCCACCGGCGGCGGCCCGGGCGCGATGGAGGCGGCGAACCTCGGCGCTTACGCCGCCGCGTACGGCGAAGAGATGCTCACCGACGCCCTCCAACTCCTGGCGAAGGCGCCCGGGTTCACCCCCTCCATCACCGAGTGGGCCACGGCGGCCTTCGAGGTGCGCTCCCGTTGGCCGAAGGGCGGCCGCTCCGTCGGCATCCCGACCTGGTTCTACGGCCACGAGCCGCCGAACCCGTTCGCCTCCCACATCGCCAAGTACTTCGCCAACGCCACCCGCGAGGACGGCCTCCTGGCCCGCTCGAACGCGGGCGTCGTCTTCCTGCCGGGCGCCGCCGGCACCGTACAGGAGATCTTCGACAACGCGACGCCGAACTACTACGAGTCGCGCGGTGAGCCCACTCCCATGGTCCTGGTCGACCGCGCCCACTGGACCGAGAAGCTGCCGACGTGGCCCCTGCTGAAGTCCCTGGCCCGGGACCGCTCGATGGAGTCCCGTATCGCCCTGGTTGACCGGATCGAGGAGGCTCCGGCGGCGTTGAAACGTCTCAGCGATTAATAAGAGGGCAAAGCCAACGCCCGTGGACTGCATATGCGTTGACACTGCTTATGCCACGCTTATAAACCTGTGAGACTCCTGGGGACGGTGATGACACATCACCGCCTCGTTCAACCCCCCTCAGTTGTGCAACTCGTAAGGACAAAAGTGTCCATAAACCGCCGTACTGTTGCGCGCTCCGTGCGCGCTCTTGGTGTTGCCTCGGCCTCGGTCGCGCTCGCGCTCGGCCTCGCGGGCAACGCCCTCGCGTGCGACATCAGTGAATTCTCCGCCGAAGCCAAGTGCGACGGCGACAAGGGCGTCATCACGGTCACCGACGTGGACCCCAGCGGTGTCCCGGCGACCGTCAGCGTGTTCCTCCAGAACAACGGCGCCGACCTGAAGAAGGTCGGCGAGCAGGAGGTCAAGGGCTCGCGCGAAGGTGTCACCATCACCTTCGCCGAGGACTGGAAGCCGGACGCGGAGTACCGGATCCACGTCAAGGCCGCCGGCTATGTCGACGAGGACATCAAGCCGAACCTGACGACCCCCTCCACGGCCTGCAAGAAGGAGGAGGAGCCGCCGGCTCCGACCGACACCCCGACCCCGTCGGACTCCGCCTCGACCCCGGCCGAGGAGACCGACACGCCGACCCCGACGCCCTCGGAGAGCGAGAGCACCGCCCCGGCGGGCACCGAGAGCAACGCTCCGGCCCCGGCGGACGCCGGTGACTCCAACCTCGCCGAGACCGGCGCGAGCTCCAACACCGGCCTCATCGCCGGCATCGCGATCGCCCTGGTCGCGATCGGCGGCGGCGCGGTCTTCTTCGGCCTGCGTCGCCGTGGGGCGAGCAGCGACCGCTGACGCGCTCGTAGAGCAACATCCGTGTGGCCCGTCCCCTGGAATTCGCCGTGTCGCGGGGGCGGGCCATTCGTCTGTCAGCCGAACGTCGCCCTTTCCAGCCAGAACTCCAGCAGCTCGCGCTCGCCCAGAACCTCCAACTCCGCGCTGTCCAGCGGCAGTCGACGGTAGAAGGCAAGCAGTACGGCGGTGAGTGGCCCCCGGAGCGCGACGGTCGCCTTCTCATGGCCGCGCCGCCAGGCGACGACGTCCTCGCCGAGGTCGATAATCCACTCCGCGCCTACCTCCGGGGTGTTGTCGGTGGCGTGCAGATGGATGCTGCTCCCCGGCCGGCGCAGCTCCCGCGCCGGGTCGTCCGGCAGCGTCCGCTGGGCCCACTCCACGATCTCCAGCCACTCGTCGATCGCGTCGGCGGCCACGTCCGGCGCGACCTCGTAGGGCAGTCCGGCGGCGAGGGTCGCGTCCGCACGGTGGACGGTGATCTCGTGCGTCATACGGCGGGCCCAGAACCCGGCGTTGAGGATCCCCGCCCATCCCCACACCTTGGCGTCCGGCCCGGCCTCCCGCAGCGTGCCGACGAGCATCTCGCCGGTCTCCGCCAGCCAGGCGTCCAGCGCGACGGCGTCCCCCTCGCCCTCCGGGCCCTCGAAGCCGGGCACCCGCTCCTCCGGGACCTCCTCCTCGGCTCGCGTCCGTACCGTCAGCTCCACCCAGCGCAGGGCGCCGCCGATGTGCCGTACGAGCTCTTCCAGCGACCAGTCCGGGCAGGTCGGCACGGTGGCCGACAGATCGGCGCCGGAGGTCACCACGGCCCTCAACAGGCCGACTTGGTGGGCGATTTCGTCGCAGTAGCGATTGTGCGGGAGTGGCGTCATGCCCCGCACCTTAGGTGCCGGGCGATCAGCCCAGCAGCACAATTTCCGCCGCGTCGAACTCCACCCCGACCGTGTCCCCGACCTCGGGCGCGTCCCGCAGCGCACACG
Source organism: Streptomyces sp. DT2A-34 (assembly GCF_030499515.1). Classification (NCBI taxonomy): domain Bacteria; kingdom Bacillati; phylum Actinomycetota; class Actinomycetes; order Kitasatosporales; family Streptomycetaceae; genus Streptomyces; species Streptomyces sp. DT2A-34. The sequence goes on from NZ_JASTWJ010000001.1 coordinate 2,644,384, forward strand.
CCGCTTCGAGGCGCGGCGCGTCCTCCGGCTGGAGGTGCACGGCGACATGCGTGCCCTTGAACGTGCGTGCCGCGACCGTGCAGCGCAGCGCCGCGTCGGCGGCCACGAGCCGTACGCCGGCCGGGCGTACGAGCAGCGTCCGCGCCCCCTGCGCGGCGCCCTCGCCGACCGGGAGCTTCCCCCAGGGCGTGTCCGCGGCCTCCCCGGCGACCGTGCCCTCGACCACGTTGTCGAACCCGAGGAAGCGCGCCACGAACTCGTCCACCGGACGCTGCCACACGTCCAACGGCGTGCCGGTCTGGGCGATCCGCCCGTCCCGCATCACCACGACCCGGTCGGCGAGCGCGAAGGCCTCGCCCTGGTCGTGCGTCACGGCCAGCACGGTGGTGCCCAACCGCCCGAACAGTTCCCGGAGTTCGACGACAAGCCGCTCCCTCAGGGACCGGTCGAGCTGGCCCAGCGGCTCGTCCAGCATCAGCAGCCGAGGCCGCGGCGCGAGCGCACGGGCCAGCGCAACCCGCTGCTGTTCCCCGCCGGAGAGGGAGGCGACGGCACGGCGGGCGGCCCCCGGCAGTCCGACCAGGTCGAGCAACTCCCGTACGCGCTCGGCCTGTTCACCCTTCGAGGCACCGTGCATCCGCGCCCCGAAGGCCACGTTGCCGCCGACGTCCCGCTGCGGGAACAGCTGATGGTCCTGGAACATCAGCCCGACGCCCCGCTTGTGCGCGGGCACCCCGGCCTGATCCCGCCCGTCGAGCAACACCCGCCCGCCATCGAGGAGTTGCAGCCCGGCCACCACCCGCAGCAGCGTCGACTTGCCGCTGCCGCTCGGCCCGAGCACGCACACGATCTCGTGCTCGGCGACATCTAGATCGACGCCGTCCAGCACGGGCCGTCCACCGAACCGTACGGTCGCGCCTCGAAGACTGAGCAGACTCAGCAGACCCTGCGGACTCGACGTCATTCAGAACTCCCCCGTCCGATCCGTACGGAGCCGCTCCAGCACCAGCAGCGCCACCGCGCACACCATCATCAGTACCGTCGAAAGGGCCATCGCCTGGCCGTAGTTGAGCTCGCCGGCCCGCCCCAGCAGCCGCGCCACGGCGACCGGCAGCGTCGGATTGTCGGGCCGGGCGATGAACACGGTCGCGCCGAACTCCCCGAGCGACACCGCGAAGGCGAACCCGGCCGCGATCAGCAGCGCCCGCCGCACCAACGGCAGGTCCACCTCACGCCAGACCCGCCACGGCGACGCCCCCAGCACCGAGGCCGCCTCGCGCAGCCGCTGGTCCACGGCCCGCAGCACGGGCAGCATGGTCCGTACGACGAAGGGCACCCCGACCAGCGCCTGGGCCAGCGGCACGAGGATCCACGTGCTTCTCAGATCCAGCGGCGGTTCGTCCAGGGCGATCAGGAACCCGAACCCGACCGTCACCGCGGACACCCCGAGCGGCAGCATCAACAGCGCGTCGAAGCCCCGCACGAACCGGCCCGCGTCCCGTCGGGTCAACGCCGCCGCGGCCAGCCCGCCGATGAGCACGGCGATGAGCGTGGCGACGACGGCGTACTGCAGCGAATTGCCGATCGCCTCGATCGGCGCGACGAGGAAGACCCCGCCGTCGGCGCTGGCCAGCGCCCGGTAGTAGCCGAAGTCCGGCGCGTCCAGCGACCGCTCCACGAGGACGGCCAGCGGCAGCAGCAGGAGTACGACGATGACGGCCAGGACACCGGCCAGCAGCGCCCACTGCCCTGCCCCGCGCGGCCGCCGCGCGGTCACCGACGCGTCCACCAGGCGCAGGGCGCTCTCGCGGCGCCGTACCGTCCAGGCGTGCACGGCGAGGATCGCGCCGACGGCCAGGAACTGGATGATCGTCAGGACGGCGGCCGTGGACAGGTCGAAGATCTCGGACGTCTGCCGGTAGATCTCCACTTCGAGCGTCGAGAAGGTCGGGCCGCCGAGGATCTGGACGACGCCGAAGGAGGTGAAGGTGAACAGGAAGACCATGAGCGCGGCGGCGGCCACGGCGGGCGCGAGGGCCGGGAGGGTGACGGTCCGCCAGGCGGTGAAGCGGGACGCGCCGAGCATCCGCGCGGCCTCCTCCTGCCGCGGGTCCAGCTGCGCCCAGAGCCCGCCGACCGTCCGTACGACGACGGCGTAGTTGAAGAAGACGTGCGCGAGCAGGATGGCCCACACGGTGGTGTCGAGGCGTACGCCCCACAGCTCGTCGAGGAGTCCGCCGCGGCCGACGAGCGCGAGGAACGCCGTACCGACGACGACCGTCGGCAGCACGAAGGGGACGGTCACCACGGCCCGCAGGATCTGTTTGCCGGGGAAGTCGAAGCGGGCGAAGACGTAGGCGCCCGGCAGCGCGATCAGCAGGGTGAGCGCGGTGGAGGCGAGCGCCTGCCAGGTGGTGAACCACAGGACGTGCCGGATGTCGGACTCCCCGAGCACGTCCGTGAGGCGCGCGAACTGCCAGACGCCGTCGGCCTTCAGCCCGCGCGCGACGATCGCGGCGACGGGCCAGGCGAAGAAGGCCGCGAAGAACGCGACGGGCACGGCGACGAGGCCGAGCCGCACCGCCGCGCTCCGCATGACCCTCTTACGGGGTGCCTTTACTTCAGTACGAGCGAGGTCCACGACTTGACCCAGTCGTCACGGTTGTCGGCGATCTTCGCCGGGTCCATGGTCTCGGGGTTCTTGGCCTGGGGGCCGTACTTCGTGAACTCCGGCGGCACCTGCGCGGCCTCCCGGACCGGGTAGACGAACATGTTGAGCGGCATGTCGTCCTGGAACGTCTTGGTGAGCATGAAGTCGAGGAGCGCCTTGCCGCCCGCGGCGTTCTCGGCGTTGCTCAGCAGGCCCGCGTACTCGACCTGGCGGAAGCAGGTGCCGGTCGCGACACCGGTGGGCGCGGTCGTCGGTTTCGGGTCGGCGTAGATCACCTCGGCGGGCGGCGAGGAGGCGTACGACACGACGAGCGGCCGGTCGGCCTTGGCCTTCTTGCCGCCGGCGGACCCGGAGAACTCCTCGTTGTAGGCCTGCTCCCAGCCGTCGACGACCTTGACGCCGTTGGCCTTCAGCTTCTTCCAGTAGTCCTGCCAGCCGTCGTCGCCGTACTTCGCGGCGGTGCCGAGCAGGAAGCCGAGGCCGGGCGAGGAGGTGGAGGCGTTCTCGGTGACGAGGAGGTTCTTGTACTCGGGCTTGATCAGGTCGTCGTACGACGTCGGCGGGGTCAGCTTGTGCTCGCTGAAGTAGGCCTTGTCGTAGTTGACGCAGATGTCGCCGGTGTCGATGGGCGTGACCCGGTGCTGGTCCTGGTCGGCCCGGTACTCGGGCAGGATCAGGTCGGAGCCCTTCGGCTCGTACGACTGGAACAGCCCGTTGTCGAGCGCCCGCGACAGCAGGGTGTTGTCGACGCCGAAGAAGACGTCGCCCTGCGGGTTGTCCTTGGTGAGGATCGCCTTGTTGACGGCCTGCCCGGCGTCGCCGTCCTCCAGGACCTTGACCTTGTAGCCGGACTGCTTCTCGAAGGCGGCGAGGACGCTCTTGGAGACGGCCCACGAGTTGTGGCTGACGAGCGTGACGGTCTTGGAACCGCCCCCGCTACCGCTGTCGCCGTCGGTGTCGGACGACCCGCACGCGGCCAACGCGGGCAGCGCGACGAGACCGAACCCGACGGCGAGAACCGTGGCCTTCTTGGTGATGCTCACTGAATTCCTCCTGGGGTGGACCAGGAAGAGACGCGGCCCTGCCCGGAACCTCCGAAAGGCTCCGGGCAGGGCGCAACAGCTCGAGTGGTGACCGATCTCCCTACCCAGAATGACCTGGGCCAGGTTCGGAGGGTCTGCGGCCGGTGCCGCACTCTCAGCGCTGTGGCGCTCCCCTGTCGGAATATGAAGATGTACTTACGGCGGTCTTACGGTGGTCAGACTACCGCTCGGTCGCCGCGAGCTGCCCACACGCCCCGTCGATCTCCTGCCCACGGGTGTCCCGGATGGTCACCGGCACACCATGGGCGGCGATGGCCTCGACGAACGCCTTCTCGTCCTCGGGCCGGGAAGCGGTCCACTTCGACCCGGGTGTCGGGTTCAGCGGGATCAGGTTCACATGCACCGGCTTGCCCTTGAGCAGCCGCCCGAGCCGGTCACCACGCCAGGCCTGGTCGTTGATGTCCCGGATGAGGGCGTACTCGATGGACAGCCGACGGCCCGACTTCTCGACGTACTCGAACCCGGCGTCGAGCACCTCGCGCACCTTCCACCGCGTATTGACCGGTACCAGGGTGTCGCGCAGCTCGTCGTCGGGCGCGTGCAGCGAGATCGCGAGCCGGCACTTGAAGCCCTCGTCGGCGAACCGGTGGATGGCCGGCACGAGCCCGACCGTCGAGACGGTGATCCCTCGCTGGGACAGCCCCAGCCCGTCGGGCTCGGGATCGGTGAGCCGCCGGATGGCGCCCACGACCCGGTTGTAGTTGGCGAGCGGCTCGCCCATCCCCATGAAGACGATGTTGGAAAGCCGCGCAGGTCCCCCCGGAACCTCTCCGTCCCTGAGCGCCCGCATCCCGTCCACGATCTGATGCACGATCTCGGCGGTGGACAGATTCCGGTCCAGCCCCGCCTGCCCGGTCGCACAGAACGGGCAGTTCATCCCGCACCCCGCCTGCGAACTGATGCACATGGTGACCCGGTCCGGGTACCGCATCAGCACCGACTCGACGAGCGTCCCGTCGAACAGCCGCCACAGCGTCTTGCGCGTGTCGCCCTGGTCGGTCGACAGATGCCGTACGACGGTCATCAGCTCGGGAAACAGCTCCTCCCGCAGCTTGGCGCGCGAACCGGCGGGGATGTCGGTCCACTGCTCCGGGTCGTGCGCGTACCGCGCGAAGTAGTGCTGCGAGAGCTGCTTGGCACGAAACGGCTTCTCGCCGATAGCAGCGACGGCGTCCTTGCGCTCACCGGGCGTGAGGTCGGCAAGATGCCGCGGCGGCTTCTTGGCTCCGCGCGGGGCGACGAAAGTGAGTTCTCCGGGCTTAGGCATGGCTGTACCAGTGTCGCAGATCAATTCCGGTGACCTGCGGTCGTACGGCCGCCCCCGACCGGCGCCAAGGGCATCTGCGCCGGTCATCGTCAGTGCACACCTGTCAGCGTTGGAATGCCCACACCGCGATGGCCACCATGGACGACCCGGCTGCGGCGGCTGCTCCGCGGACCGCTGCGAACAGCGCGGCTCGATACAGGCGCTTGATGGTGGGGCGTTTGTCGCGCCTCATGGTTCCTCCCTGGTGGCGGCGTACGTTTCGCCTCCAGACGGTGCGCGCTGGTGGACCGAATCCTGGGGAAGTGCGGGCGGACCGGGCGGTCGCGCTCTTACCCTGCAGGTCAGGGGTTGCCCGGCGGTGCCCGCAGCGGGCAGCGGAAGGGTCGTCAAGGGGGGACGGGGGGACGTGGAGTATCCGGACCACGCGCTCCACGAGTACCTGCGCGACCTGGAACGCAGGGCCAAGGCGAATCGGCTTCGGCACAGGATGCCGTACTCCCGTCGCGAGACCGCGAAGATCCTCAGCAAGGAGTTCCAGGTCGAGCTGGATGCTCGCCGGCTGAGTAACTGGCTGACGGACGAGCCGCGAAGCCGCCAGGCACCCACCTTGAGCAATGAGCCGAAACTATGGGCCCTGGTACAGCTCTGGTCGCGCTGGGCCGGGGAGCAGCCCAGCCGTCGGTATCTCAACGAACTTCTCGAATCGGCCCAGCCCGTCCGGCATGCCGTCCGGGCTTCGTCGTCGCCGGTTCCCTCTTTCCTGCTCCCGCTGCTGATGGAACAGAGGGAGCGAGGAGAGGCGTGGCCCTATGTCGTTCACAGTGGCACGGGCGCGCGACGACCGCTGTCGGCCGTACACGTTCAGCAACTGCTGGACGAATCCCGCTCTGCCGATGAACCGGGGGCAGAACCGAAGCGAGGGCACATCGAGGACATCCTCGAGGATCCCGACGGCTGCCGTCTCCTCCTGGAGTCCGGTCCGGGCAGCGGGAAGTCGACCTTGCTCGCCCGACTTGCCGGGCGTCTGTCCGCCGAACTCCTCGACGCGACGCTCGCGCAGAACGCCTGTGTCCCGGTCTGGGCGACCGCCGAGCAACTGACCGCCGGCCCGGGCGGCGTGGACCGCGCGTTGTCCCGGCTCGTCTTCGCCGGGACTGAGCACGATGAGCGGCGATTCGATGACGCCACGGAAGCACTGGTCCCGGAGGACTACTCCTGGCTGCTCCTGGTGGACGGGTTCGACGAGATCCCCATGGAGGCACGTAACCGACTGGCGCTCCACCTCACCACCATCGCCAGAAGCGAGGCAGGCCGGGTCGGCCGTATCAGGATCATCGCATCGTGCCGTCCACTGCATCCGGTGGAACGGGACCGCTTCATCGAGAGCGGCTTCCTCGTCTTCACCATGGTCCCGTTCGATCGCTCACAGCTGGAGACGTTCGCCGAGCGCTGGTTCGGGACCCATGTTCCCGGGCGTCGTCAGGCCCGGGAGTTCCTTCAGCAGGTCGACACCCCGGAACTGCGCGACCTGGTGGCCGTCCCGTTGCTGGCGGCGGTGGCCGCCGCCGTGTTCGAAGCGTGGCCCGAACAGAGGCTGCCGAACAATCAGTACGCTCTCTTCGACCAGTACCGCACCTATCTGACGAATGCGAAGGCCACCCAGCGTGAAGGCGTCTTCAGCCAGCTGCGTACGCACGCGGGCAGTGCCTCATGGGCCCTGGAAGCCATCCGGTTTCTCCAGGAGAACCTCGACGATGTCTTGCGTCATGTCGCCACTGAAGCGGTCCGGCACCTTTCAGAACCGGCGGGCCGCTCCGAGGAATCCGATCAGCGGGCCTCGTTCGACCTCTTGACGGTCGCGCTGGAGTGGCTGCGCCCGAAAGTCGGCCCCCGCGCACAGACGGGCATTCCCGGGTGGGGTGAATACGTCGCGACCCTGCTGATATCGAGTGGGCTCCTCGCGTCCGGCGAGGGATCGATCCGGTTCCTGCATACGAGCTTCGCCGAATTCCTTGCGGCGGAGGCGCGCGCCATGGACCTTCCCGACAGTTTCGACGGAAGCTCCGTGGAATGGCAGGCGTTCACATTCGAGGCCGCACGCCTCACCGGACGCAAGGGCCGCGACCACCGCGCCGCACTCGTTCACTACGCCCAACGGCACCCCCTGGCAGCGGAGGCGTTGCTGACCTGGCTGCTGGAGGGCAGCGCAGGGCATCAACATGTCGCGGGTGTCCTCATGGCAGAGGGCAGCCCCTACACGCCCGCTCAGCTGGAGACGTTCCTGTCCGTCCTGCCTCGGCTGCCCGCGGCGAGCCGGCGCACAGCCCGTCAGATACCGAATCCCCTGGCCCGCGCATACCTCGCGGAGCGATTTCCCGTCGCGCAATTCCTCGCCCGCACGGAGCCGGTCGCCCCCTACCCGGTCGCCGACGAGCCGCTGGACATCCGCGAGCAGCCGGTCATCCGGTCCCTGCTCAGTACGCTCGGCTGTAGCCGCCCACCGGATTCAGGTGATGACACCTACCTGTTCTGCTCGCTGGTATGCCACCTGGGACTCGAGTCCGTCGTGGACCGCATGGCCCTCATCGACACCCTTCAGACCATGGCTCCTGAGTGGGCGGCTCACGCGACCCAGCACACGTTCGAGATCATGAATTCGCCGCACGCCGACGCTGGGACACGCATTCACGCGGCGGAGTCGCTACTGGACTTCGACAGCGAATATCTGTCTCACGTTGCTGAGGTTTTGCGGGAGCTGGTGACCGACAGAACAAACCCGTTCGACGATCGGTACGCGGCAGCGGCAGCTCTCAGCGAACTCGGCGCCCCGTACCGCGATCAGGCGCGTGAACTCATGCAGGCCATGGCGGGTGAACCTACTACGCGCCCGTGCCAGCGCGATGAATTGTCAGCGCATGTGCAGTTGCTGACCAGCGGCGGTGGTGCTCCGATTCGTCGTCGTCACGGCAGCTAGGACCTGTGGTCGAGTTCCAGCCACCGGAAACGCGTCAGTCGGTCGTGCGCTCCAGCCTGTCCTTCAGCAGTTGCTCGTCACGCGGCAGCTCCTTGCGGACCTGAGGGCGGACGACGAGGGGCACCAGGAGCTTGCCGAGGCCATGCCCTTCGAAGTCGATGTCGATCGTCACGCGGGAACGGCGGCCGTCGTCGAGCGGCTCGATCTCACCGTGAGCCCGTGGCCTGATGGGGCCCTCGATCCCGTGCAGATCCCAGCTGTGCGGTGGGTCGAGTTCGGTGAACTCCACGGTCATCGGGATCTCGCGACTGCCGATGCGCCGGGTGACCCGGACCCGGGAGCCGGGGTGCGTGGGCCCCTCGTCGAGCAGGTCCGCGGAGACGGCGCTCAACTGCCATTCCGGTAGGTGGGAGGGGTCCGTGACATACGCGTAGACCTCGTCCGGGGACCGGTCTATGTCGATGACTTCTCGGATGGCGGTCATGATGACCCCCTTTGGGTGCCTTCGATGACGTACACCGGAATCGTCCCACCTGCGGACCCACGGCACCATCGCAAGAAGCCCCCGCCCGAATAGAGCGAGGGCTTCCGGTCACGGCTTCGTCAGCCCGACCCCACGAAGAGCACCAGCAGCAACCACACCACCGGCGCCGTAGGCAGCAACGAGTCCAGCCGGTCCATGATCCCGCCATGCCCCGGCAGCAGCGTGCCCATGTCCTTGATGCCCAGGTCCCGCTTGATCATCGACTCGCCGAGGTCACCGAGCGTGGCGCTGGCCGCGACCGCGAGGCCCAGCAGCAGGCCCTGCCACCAGGATCCGTCGTCGATCAGGAACTCCATGCACAGTGCGCCCGCCACCATCGCGAAGCTCACCGCGCCGAGCAGGCCCTCGCGGGTCTTGCCGGGGCTGATGCGCGGGGCGAGCTTGTGCTTGCCGAAGCGCCAGCCGACGGCGTACGCCCCGGTGTCGCTGACGACCGTCAGGAGCAGGAACGTCAGGACGCGGAACGCCCCGTCCTCGGCGGTCAGCATCATCGCGACGAACGTCGCCAGGAACGGCACGTAGAACGCGGCGAAGACGCCCGCGGTGACGTCCTTGAGGTAACCCTCCGGTGGCTCCGTCATCCGCCAGACCAGCACGGCCAACGCGGTCAGCGCCATCGACACCCAGGCACCCTCGGCGCCCCGGACGTACCCGGCGACGACCATGGCCGCACCGCCGAGTGCGAGCGGAACGAGCGGCGCCTTGATGCCCTTGCGCTCGTCGAGCCGCTTGGTCAGCTCCCACAGGCCTACGACGACGGCGACCGCGACGACGCCGACGAACAGGGCCTTGACGACGAACAGCGACGCGATGATCACCGTACCGAGCCCGATACCGACCCCTATGGCCGCACCCAGGTCGCGCCCCGCGTTCTTCTTCTGCGGCTGGGGCGCCGGCTGCGAGGCGTCGGGCATGGGCTCCGGATTCTGCGGCGCCGCCTCGGAGGGCCGCGCCTGCGGCGTGTCGTAAGGCCGCGTCTGCGGCGGCCGGTCGCGGAACAAGGGGCCGCTCAGCCGAGCGGCCCCCCGGTCGTCATCCTGGTCTCCGCCATACGCGGGTACGTCGGGCACGATGGGCATGGGGCGAGTCTGCTGCGCCTCAGGCGCATCGTACGCGGGACCCGCCGGGGCAGCCCCCTGGACAGGTCCACGCTCGGCGGCACCCCAGTACCCGGCTTGCCGGGCTTGTGGCGGCGCCCCCCAGGAAGAGTCGTTCATCAGACCTCGAGCAGCTCCGCTTCCTTGTGCTTGAGGAGCTCGTCCACCTGAGCGACGTACTTGTGCGTGGTGTCGTCGAGCTCCTTCTCCGCACGGCGGCCCTCGTCCTCGCCGATCTCGCCGTCCTTGATCAGCTTGTCGATGGCGTCCTTGGCCTTGCGGCGGACTGAGCGGATGGACACACGAGCGTCCTCGGCCTTGCCCTTGGCGACCTTGATGTAGTCGCGGCGGCGCTCCTCGGTGAGCTCGGGGAACACCACTCGGATGATGTTGCCGTCGTTGCTCGGGTTGACGCCCAGGTCGGAGTCCCGGATCGCCTGCTCGATGTTGCGCAGCGCGGTCTTGTCGAACGGGGTCACGACCGCCATGCGCGGCTCCGGCACGGAGAACGAAGCCAGCTGGTTGATCGGCGTCGGCGCGCCGTAGTAGTCGGCCACGATCTTGTTGAACATCGCCGGGTGCGCACGGCCGGTGCGGATCGCGGCGAAGTCCTCCTTGGCGACCACGACGGCCTTCTCCATCTTCTCCTCGGCCTCGAGGAGGGTCTCTTCGATCACCACTTGCTCCTGCGTGTCTTGAGTAAAGGCCCGGCTGCGGTTCCTGCGTGGGGGCGGCGGCCGGCTGCGTCGCGTCTTCTTCCTGCACGGTTCCCGACCGGCAGGACATTGTCCATCCCCCGGTCAGGGTCCGTCCCGTCCGTCGCCCGGACGGGTTTGCTCTCGGGCGTCAGCCCTGGCTGCCCTGCTCACCCACAAGCGTGCCGATCTTCTCACCCTTGACGGCGCGGGCGATATTGCCCTCCGCCAGGAGCTCGAAGACGAGGATCGGGAGCTTGTTGTCCCGGCACAGCGTGATCGCGGTCATGTCGGCGACCTTGAGGTCGCGGGTGATGACCTCGCCGTAGCCGAGAGAGTCGAACTTGACGGCGTCCGGGTTGGCCTTCGGGTCGGAGTCGTAGACCCCGTCCACGCCGTTCTTGCCCATCAGCAGCGCCTCGGCGTCGATCTCCAGGGCGCGCTGGGCGGCGGTGGTGTCGGTGGAGAAGTACGGCATGCCCATACCGGCGCCGAAGATGACCACGCGGCCCTTCTCCAGGTGCCGTACGGCGCGCAGCGGGATGTACGGCTCGGCGACCTGGCCCATGGTGATGGCGGTCTGGACCCGGCTGTCGATGCCCTCCTTCTCCAGGAAGTCCTGGAGGGCGAGGCAGTTCATCACGGTGCCGAGCATGCCCATGTAGTCGGAGCGGGCCCGGTCCATGCCGCGCTGCTGGAGTTCGGCGCCGCGGAAGAAGTTGCCGCCGCCGATGACGACCGCGATCTGCGCCCCGTCGCGGACGACGGCGGCGATCTCGCGGGCGATCTTGTGCACCACGTCGGGGTCGACGCCGAGGCCCCCGCCGCCGGAGAAGGCCTCTCCGGACAGCTTCAGCAGATACCGGCCGCGTACTTTGCCGTCGTCGCTCTTCTGGGCCTTGGTGGTCATCGAGATCCCGCCTTTGTTACGTGGTGCACATACGAAGAAGGCCATTGCCGGTTGGGGTGTGTTTCGCATCCCATGCGCGGCAATGGCCTCCTCGTCAGATCTGCTGTCGTCCGTCACGCGCGCGCGGTGACGGCGTCCGCGGACGACTTGCCCTCGACCCTATCGGGGTCGGGCGTCGATCGCGGTACGGACTCAGATGCCGACCTTGATGCGCGAGAAGCGCTTCAGGGTGACACCGGCCTCGTCCAGAACCTTCTGGACGGACTTCTTGTTGTCGAGCGCGTACGGCTGGCCGAGCAGCGTGGCGTCCTTGAAGAAGCCGTTGAGGCGACCCTCGACGATCTTCGGCAGGGCGGCCTCGGGCTTGCCCTCGGCGCGGGTGGTCTCCTCGGCGACGCGGCGCTCGGACTCGACGACCTCGGCCGGCACGTCCTCCTTGGAGAGGTACTTCGGCGCGAAGGCGGCGATGTGCTGGGCGACGCCCTTGGCGACCTCGGCGTTCGGCTTGTCCAGCTCGACGAGGACACCGATCTGCGGGGGCAGGTCGGGCATCGTGCGGTGCATGTACGCGATCACGAAGCCGTCGGCGAACTGCGCGAAGCGGTCCAGGACGATCTTCTCGCCGAGGTTGGCGTTGGCCTCGTCCACGAACGCCTGGACGGTCTTGCCGGCCTCGATCTCGGAGGCGAGCAGGGCCTCAATGTCGGCCGGGGAGCTCTTGGCGACGTGCTCGGCGATGGCGTTGGCCACGGCCTGGAACTTCTCGCCCTTGGCGACGAAGTCCGTCTCGCACTTCAGCTCGACGAGGACACCGGAGGAGTTGTCGTCAGCGATGATCGAGACCACAGCGCCGTTCTCGGCGGAGCGGCCCTCGCGCTTGGCGACGCCCTTCTGGCCCTTGATCCGGAGCGCCTCGACGGCCTTCTCGACGTTGCCCTCGGCCTCGTCCAGCGCCTTCTTGCAGTCCATCATGCCGGCGCCGGTGAGCTCACGGAGCTTCTTGACGTCAGCGGCGGTGTAGTTCGCCATGAGTCTGTGAATCTTTCTCGAAGTCTGGAAGATCGAAGGATCTACGGGGTCTACGGCCCCCATGAAGGCGGGAGCCGCTGACCTTCCGTCGACCTACGGGTGAACGGCGGGAGCGGACTTTATGTCACCGCTCCCGCCGTCAACGCTGACGGTGTCAGGCCTGCTCGCCCTCGGCGGCCGGCGCCTCGGCGGCCGGAGCCTCGTCGGCGGGGGCCTCGGCAGCCGGAGCCTCAGCGGCCGGAGCCTCAGCGGCGGGGGCCTCAGCGGCCGGAGCCTCGGCAGCCGGGGTCTCAGCGGCGGCCGGAGCCTCGTCGGCCTTCTTCTCGCCCTCGAGCAGGTCGCGCTCCCACTCGGCGAGCGGCTCGCCCGCGGCCTTCTCACCCTTGTCGCCGGTGGCGACGCCGGAACGGGCGATGAGGCCCTCGGCGACGGCGTCGGCGATCACACGGGTGAGCAGGGTGACGGAGCGGATCGCGTCGTCGTTGCCCGGGATCTTGTAGTCGACCTCGTCGGGGTCGCAGTTGGTGTCGAGGATGGCGACGACCGGGATGTTGAGCTTCCGGGCCTCGCCGACCGCGATGTGCTCCTTCTTGGTGTCCACGATCCAGACGGCGCTGGGCACCTTGGACATCTCGCGGATACCACCGAGGGTCTTCTCCAGCTTGGCCTTCTCGCGCGAGAGCACGAGAAGTTCCTTCTTGGTCAGACCGGAAGCGGCGACGTCCTCGAAGTCGATCTGCTCGAGCTCCTTGAGGCGCTGCAGACGCTTGTAGACGGTCGAGAAGTTGGTGAGCATGCCGCCCAGCCAGCGCTGGTTGACGTAAGGCATGCCGACGCGGGTGGCCTGCTCGGCGATGGCCTCCTGCGCCTGCTTCTTCGTGCCGACGAACATGACCGTGCCGCCGTGGGCGACGGTCTCCTTGACGAACTCGTAGGCGCGGTCGATGTACGACAGCGACTGGAGCAGGTCGATGATGTAGATGCCGTTGCGCTCCGTGAAGATGAAGCGCTTCATCTTCGGGTTCCAACGACGGGTCTGGTGACCGAAGTGGACGCCGCTTTCCAGCAGCTCCCGCATCGTGACGACGGCCATGGCCGCACTCCTTGAATGTTCTCGGTTGTGCCGCGGATGCCGGACGGCTTCCGCGCCTGACGCCCACATGCGCCGTGCCACGAAGGACCGAGAGGCGCTGATACGGACCGTTTCCGGTGGTCGTATCGGGGCGTGCGAAGTCGACCCGGTGACCCGGATCGCCAGAAGAAGTGTACGGGACCCGCGGGGCCCCGGGTGACGCCGCTGTCCACAACCGGGGAGTTGTCCACAGATCCCGGCGATGATCGGCGGGGATGCGGGACGGTTTCGGCATGCGAGAGATGCGATACGCGAGGACGGCGAGGACATGCGGGCGGCTGGTGTTGCTGCTGATCCTGACGGCAACCGTCCTGCTGGCACCGGCCCCACGACTGACCCCGACCGCCACGAGCGCGCCCGCCGCACCGACCCCGGACCCGTTGGTGCCCACGGTCGGCCGAGCGTGGCCCGTGGGGTTACGCCCCCCGGTCCTCCGCGGCTGGGAACCCCCGGCGACACGGTACGGGCGCGGCCACCGGGGCGTGGACCTGGCGGCCCCGGCCGGGGCGCCGGTACGGGCTGTGGCAGCCGGGCGGGTGTCCTTCGCGGGCCGGGTGGCGGGGAAGGGAGTCGTGTCGGTGGAACTGGCGGGGACGGGGGATCCACCGTTGCGGGTGACGTATGAGCCGGTACGGGCGGCGGTGCGGAAGGGCGCCGAGGTGGAGGCGGGGGAGGTGGTGGGGACGGTGGAGGCTCATGGGTCGCACTGCACGGCTGCGTGCGTGCACTGGGGCCTGCGGAGAGATGACACCTATCTGGACCCCCTGTCGCTACTCCCGCCCTGGCTGCTGCACAAGGGCCCGTCGCGGTTGCTGCCGGTGCTGGGGGTGCCGTTGCCGTCTTAGCCGAGGTGGCTGTCTACAGGCGGCGCTCACAGACCGCGGCCACCGGAACGCTCCGCATCACTGACCCAGCTACGGGCAGTCGTGCCACAGGAACAGCGCCGAACAGCGCCCACCCAGGCAGACAGCTCCGCACCGCTCACACGACACAGCTGCGGGCAGTCGTGCCGCTGGGGCGGTACGGGTGGGCGCACACCCCGTCAGCGCCGGGCTGCGCGACGCCCCGCCCGCAGTCTCAACGCCGGGTGCCCGTCAAGTCCGGACCCTGCGGCCCACCCGCCGCCCAGCCCTCGCCGACGTCAGCCCCGAACCCCCCGCAACGCCATGGCCACAGCCGCATCCGTGATCGCCGCAGGCTCCTCCGCCGCCCCCAGCTCGATCCGCCGCACCGCCGCATCCACGACGCCCTGCAGCAGCATCGCCGCCAGCCGAGGCTCCCCGTGTCCCATCTCCCGCAGCGCCTCGACGATCATCGCGACCAGCCCGCCGTGCGCCGCCCGGATGTTCTCCCGAGCCCCCGCGTCCAGCTCACTCGCGGAGATCGCCACCACGGCCCGATGCCGCCGGTCCCCGACCAGCGCGAGCTGCCGGCGCACATACGCCTCGACCTTGCCCTCGGCCGTCGACTCCCGCTCCATGGCCGCCGAGACCTCCGCGGCCCACACAGGGAAGTCGACCTCGCACAGCTCCTCGACCACGGCTGCCCGCGACCGGAAGTACTCGTACACGGACGACCGCGCGAGCCCCGTCCGCTCGGCGAGAGCCGGGAAGGTCAGCGCCTCCGTCCCGCCCTCGGACAACAGGGAACGAGCCGCGTCCAGCAGGGCGGCTCGCTGCATCGACCGGTGCTCGGCCACGGAGGCCGCTCGAATCCTTGGCACGTCAGCCACTTTACGGACGCGCCACCGCCGACGGGAGTGTCTCCGCCGAACCCCACCCCCATCACGCCAGGTCAACGCCCGAAGCCGGCCAGTTTCGCCCGCAGCTGCAGCACCGACTTGGTGTGGATCTGGCTCACCCGGCTCTCGGTCACCCCCAGCACGTTCCCGATCTCGGCGAGCGTGAGCCCCTCGTAGTAGTAGAGCGTGACCACGGTCTTCTCCCGCTCGGGCAACGTGTTGATCGCCCGCGCCAGAAACCGCCGCAGCTCCCGGTCCTCGGCCACCTCCACCGGATTGTCCGCGGCGGTGTCCTCCAGCGTGTCCATGACGCTCAGCCCGTCGCCGCCCTCGCCGCCGCCGTGCAGCAACTCCTCCAGGGCCACCACGTTCGCCAGCGACAACTGACTGAAGACCGCGTGGAGTTCGTCCACCGCGATCCCCATCTCGACGGCCACCTCCGCCTCCGTCGGCGTCCGCCGCAGCCGCGCCTCCAGCGTCGCGTACGCCCGTTCCACGTTCCGCGCCTTCTGCCGCACCGACCGCGGAATCCAGTCCAGCGCCCTGAGCTCGTCGATCATCGCGCCGCGGATCCGGGTGATCGCGTACGTCTCGAACTTGATCTCCCGATCGATGTCGAACTTCTCGATCGCGTCGATGAGTCCGAACACCCCCGACGACACGAAGTCCGCCTGCTCGACGTTGGGCGGCAGACCGACGCTCACCCGGCCCGCCACGTACTTGACGAGCGGTGAGTAGTGCAGGATCAGCTGCTCGCGCAACCGCTCGTCCCCCGTCGCCTTGTACGACCGCCACAGCTCGTCGAGCGTCGAGGGAGCGGGCGGTCGCACGCTGCCACCGTCACGGGCGGCTGGGGGGATCGCCGCCCGGTCGGACCCGGAGGTGTGCTGGGGCATTCGTTGCCTTGTGCCGTTCTGCCGTGAAGTGGGGGTGGTTTGGGGGAGCTGTCGGTCTGTAATCGCGCTGGCGCCGTTCTGGGTATCTTCCGGTGTCGAGGGGCCGGTCTGCGCCGGAATCCTCGTGAGCGTAGCGTGACTACAGTGTCGCGGTGCGCGAAGGGCGAAGCACAAGCCGTACGCAGATACGTTCCGCTGGACGCCCCGCCAGGTCATATCGTTCGCTCTACGTGATCACCCGAACACCCCAACTGGGGGAATTCTCAAGGGCATCCGTGTTCCCCCGTACGGCCGAACACGCTCGGTCAACAGCGACTCCGACCGGCGCGAACAGAGATCATCGCCTGGCGTGTCAACTTCCAGCCGTCGCCGTGTCGTTCGACGTAACCAAGTGAGCGGAGTTCGTACAGTCTCGCGATCGCGTCGTCCTCGGTGGTCTGCGCACCGCGTGCGACCTCGTCCGCCCGCGCAGCGCGAGCGCCGGGGAGCGCGGCCAGGACTCTGCGCGCCCCCGGCTCCAGCAGATCGCGCGGCAGGACGGGCCCACGCCGCTCGGGCGCCAGCTCTCCCATGTCGCCCACGAGCTCGACGACCTCGGCGGCATCGGTGACCAGCACGGCGTCCCCGCGCAGGAGCTCGTGCACGCCCGCGGAGAGCCCGCTGGTGGCCGGGCCGGGCACACCCATCGTGTGACGCCCCAGCCGCTGTGCCGCCCGGGCGGTGACCAGCGACCCGCTGCGGTGTGCGGCCTCCACGACGACCGTGCCCCGTGTCAGCGCCGCGATCACCCGGTTCCGCACGATGAACCTGCTGGGCGTCGGATGGTCCCCCGGCGGCAGCTCCCCGACGACGAGCCCCTGTTCCGCGATCCTGTTGATCAGCTGCGTGTGCCCGCGTGGATAGGGCCGGTCAACTCCGCAGGCGAGCACGGCGACGGTGGCCCCGCCGGCGCCGAGGGCGCCCCGGTGAGCGGCGCCGTCGACCCCATAGGCACCTCCGGACACGACCACCCACCCCCGCTCGGCAAGCCCGCCGGCGAGGGTGGCCGCCATGTGCGCGCCGTACTCGGTACAGGCCCGCGCCCCGACGAGGGCCACGGACCGCAACGCCCACATCCGCAGACTGGCCCGCCCCCGCACCCACAGCCCGATGGGCCGCGCGTCGCCGAGATCATCGAGTTGCCCCGGCCACTCGACTTCTCCCGGACACAGGAACCGCACTCCGGCTTCCCGGGCGACGGCAAGGTCCCGGCCGGGGTCGGCCCGCACCGCCCGGGCCCGTAACCCGTCCCACCGCTTGTAACTCACCCCCGGCAAGGCCTCCGCCCCCTCCCGCAGCCGCCGCACCACTTCCCCGACGCCGTACTCCCGCACCCACCGCCCGGCCACCTCGTCACCGGGCTCGACGACCCGACTGAGAAACACCCGGCCGAGCAGTTCGTCGTCCGGCTCCTCGCTTCCGTTCACGTCAGTGCCCCGATGGCCATGGGCACGCCCCGCGGCACACCGGTGCGCAGTTGCAGTGCCAGGGCGACGTCCGTCGCGTCGGGCCGGTCGTGACCGACGAGGTCGGCGACGGTCCAGGCGACGCGCAGGACGCGGTCGAGCCCGCGAGCGGTCAGTACGCCGCGCTCCAGGTTCCGTTCCGCCTCGTCCATGGCACCGATCGAGGCGTACCAACGGCTGCGCAGCTCACGTCCGGGGACCTCGCTGTTGGTCCGC
Source organism: Streptomyces sp. DT2A-34 (assembly GCF_030499515.1). Classification (NCBI taxonomy): domain Bacteria; kingdom Bacillati; phylum Actinomycetota; class Actinomycetes; order Kitasatosporales; family Streptomycetaceae; genus Streptomyces; species Streptomyces sp. DT2A-34. Next base: position 2,662,164 of record NZ_JASTWJ010000001.1, read on the forward strand.
CACGGCGTACCGGAGAGCCGGGCCGAGGTCCGCTCACGCGCCGCGCGTACCCGGTCGGCGACCGTGGCGGTGGATTCACCCCGAGCCCCGCGCTCGGTCAGCTGGGCGCGGGTGACACGGTCCACCTCGACCCGGAGGTCGACCCGGTCGAGCAGCGGCCCGGACAGCCGCGCCTGATACCGACGGATCACCGAGGGCGGGCACTCGCACATGTCGTCCGTCTGGGAGAAGCGGCCACAGGGGCAGGGGTTGGCCGCCAGCACCATCAGGAACTTCGCCGGGAAGCGCACCACGCCCGCGCTGCGCGCGATGACGACGTGCCCGGCTTCCAGGGGCTGCCGCAGGGCGTCGAGGGCCTGACTGCTGAACTCCGGCGTCTCGTCCAGGAACAGGACACCCCGGTGGGACAGCGACACCGCGCCGGGCCGCGCGATGCCCTGGCCCCCGCCGACGAGCGCCTGCATCGTCGCCGAATGATGCGGGGCGCAGTAGGGGGCCACGTCGATCATGGGCTTGCCCGGCGGCAGCAGGCCCGCCACCGAGTGCACGGCCGTGACTTCCAGCGACTCCTCCCTGCCGAGCCGGGGCAGGATGGCCGGCAGCCGCTCCGCGAGCATCGTCTTGCCGGCGCCGGGTGGCCCCTCCAGGAACAGGTGATGCCCGCCCGCCGCGGCGACCTCCACGGCCGTACGCGCCGACATCTGGCCCACCACATCGGCGAGGTCGTGCCCATGGTCGGCCTGGTCGGCTCCCATGCTGTGGATGCCCGTGGCCGCGCCCGTCCCCGGCACGCGCAGTCCCGCGAGCAGCGGATCCGGTCGGCCCAGGTCGTCGGGTTCCTCGTCGGGTACGGGTTCGTCCGCGAGGACGGCGATCAGCTGGCGCAGGCTGCGCACTCCCAGCACGGAGACACCCGGCACCAGCGAGGCCTCGGCCGCGGCGCACTCCGGGACGACCACCTGCTCATAGCCGGCGTCCGCCGCGGCCAGCACCGCGGGCAGGATGCCCCGCACGGGCCGCACACGTCCGTCCAGGCCCAGCTCACCGATCATCACGATGTCGGCGAGAACCCGCGGATCGATCCGCTCGGAGGCACCGAGGACGGCGCACGCGACGGCCAGATCGAAACCGCTGCCCGCCTTGGGCACCGATGCCGGGCTGAGCCCGACGGTGAGCTTCTTCTGCGGCCACTCGCCGCCCGAGTTCACGACGGCCGCCCGAACCCGGTCCCGGCTCTCCGAGAGACTCTTGTCCGGCAGCCCCACCAAGGTGAACGCCGCCACCCCCGGTTCCAGGTCCGCCTGAACCTCGACCACCACACCCTCGACGCCCACGAGGGCCACCGAGCAGGTTCGCGCGAATCCCATGTCAGGCCACCCCCCGCGCGTGCTCGACGACGGGCGCGCCGCGGTCGGGCAGAACGATGCCGACCAGGTCGATACGGACGCCTCCGGGTGGAGCCCCTCCGTGAGCGTGGATCCAGCGTTCGGCGAGGCCTCGCAGACGCTGTGCCTTCTCGGGTGTGACCGCGGCCATCGGATGCTCGTAGCCGCTGGTCCTGCGGGTCTTCACCTCACAGACGACCACCACGTCGCCGTCCCTGGCGACAATGTCGATCTCTCCGGTCCTGCCACAGCGCCAGTTGCGCTCCAGAACCGTCATCCCGGCCTCGACCAGCCGCCGCGCGGCCAGGTCCTCGCCGTACCTGCCGAGTGCACTGCGTGCGTTCATGTCGGCACCACCTCCGGCGCCAACGATGAGACAGGCTCAGCGAGCTATGGGATCTTGGTGGACAAGTCCGCGACTGTGGATAACTTGCTCACCCCTGCGGGTGAACACCACCGAAAGTCACCGCACCGACCGCCACGGAACGCCACCGAACGTCACGCACCTCACCCACCCGGAAGCTCAAGATCGCTCTTGTTCAGCTCCTCGATGTTCACGTCCTTGAACGTGAGCACGCGGACCTGCTTCACGAACCGCGCCGGCCGGTACATGTCCCACACCCAGGCATCCGCCATGGACACCTCGAAGAACACCTCGCCCTGGACGGAGTGCACCTGCATCTCGTAGTCGTTCGTCAGATAGAAGCGCCGCTCGGTCTCGATCACATACTTGAACAGACCGACGACATCGCGGTACTCCCGATAGAGCTTGAGCTCCATCTCGGTCTCGTACTTCTCGAGGTCCTCGGCGCTCATGGCATGTTCCCCTTCAGCCGTGCGATCCCACCATTGTGCGCCAGTCCCGTCAGCACCTAGACGATTTCGGGGTCAAGGGTCACGGGCCCGGCGGGGGGACCTTCGTCGACCAGTGTGCGCAGCAGCTCGGCGAGTCTGGTCGGATACACCGTCTCATGTGCCCGGGCAAGTTCCCGACACGTCCACCAGCGCGCTCCGGCGACGCTGCGTCGCTCCAGCTCGGTCAGCCCCACGGGTCGGGTCGCCGTCTGGCTCGTACGGGCCAGGTAGTACCACTCGTCCTGGTCCCAGCGGCGTCCCGCGAACGGGAAGGAGCACATCCGCCGCCACAGCACGGGACCGAGTTCGACGTCCGTCATGCCGGTCTCCTCGGCGAGTTCCCGCAACGCGGCTTCCGCACGGCTCTCCTCACCCTCGACGCCGCCGCCCGGGGTGAACCACCAGTCGTCGGCCGGATCCTCCGGCTCGTGGCCGTGCAGCAGCAGGATGCGGTCCCGAGGGTCGAGCAGCACGACCCGGGCGACCTTGCGCAGCCCGCCGTCGTAGGAGTCCCCGTACGGGCTCTCCCCCACACCCGGCGCCTCAGCGGGCACCGGCGGGCTCCGGCCGGGGCCTGGCGCGCTTGCCCAACCTGTTCGCGATCGGCCCGTACGCCCCGCCGCCCAGGACCAGCACGCCGCCCACGACGATCAGCGCGACGACCGTCCGCAGCGGCCCCGGCGACGACAGCGAGCCGAGTTGTTCGAAGCCCGTGGGGCGCTCCGGCATGCCGTTCATGGGCCATACGACGGCGTCCACCCGGGCCGAGACGGCACTGCGCGCGACGGTGCCGCTGGCGGCGTCCGTGAGGTGGGCGGTGGAGTCCAGGGAGCCGCTGCGCTCGTCACCGAGCAGGAAGAGCCTGCCCTTCGGGACCGTCACGGTCGGGAAGTTCTGGATCTCGGCCAGGCTGTCCTTGGCCAGATAGGGTTCGTCGATCTGCTTGCCGTTGACGGTCAGCTTGCCGTCGGTGCAGCAGGCGACCGTGTCCCCGCCGACGGCGACCACACGCTTGACGACGGGCGCGTTGGACACCCACGTCTTGTCGGTGAAGACGACGACGTCACCGCGGCGTACCTCACCGCCGTCGACGCGCTGGGCCAGCACCCGGTCGCCCGCGCCGATCGTCGGCGCCATCGAACTGGTGGGCACGGTGTACGGCCGGTAGAGGACCGCTCCCCAGGCGAACCCGCCGAGGAACAGCAACAGGCCCAGCGCCACGGCCAGCCCGGACAACCGCTGTCCGGTCCGGCCGCCCGCCGGGCCACTGCTCGCGCCACTCTCGCGCGGCGCCGTACGTGTCGTGCTCTCGCCACCCATGGGTCCGCACCCTACCCGGCGGTACCGACACCGGGCAGCCCTCCTGAGCGCCCGAGGTCACACGCTCGGCAAAGCTTTCCCAAGCGGTCAGCGCGTCTCGGCCGCCTTGATCCGCTGCCGGCGCCACAGCACCAGCGGCACCGCACCGGCCAGGGCGAGCCCCTGCGGCGCGACCGTCAGAGCGGCGGACCGGGCGTCCAGGTTCTGCTCGAAAGTGTCCGGGACCGGCAGGTTGTCCCAGCGGGTGATCGGCCAGGCGATCACGATGGCGCGGCCGACGACCTCGTCGACGGGGACCATGCCGTGGTTCTTGTCGGACTGGTTGTAGCGCGAGTCGCGGGAGTTCTGCCGGTGGTCGCCCATGACCCAGATGGAGCCCTTGGGGACCTTCACCTTGAACTGGCCGCCCTGGTCGTCCTGGCTGCACGGGGTGTTGCCGGGGTAGACATAGGACGTCTCGCTCAGCGCCTTGCCGTTGACCTTCAGCGGGCCGGTGCCTTCGCACTCGATCGTGTCGCCGCCGACGCCGACGACGCGCTTGATGAGGTCCTTCTCCTCCGCGGACGGCATCAGGCCGATCCAGCTGAGGAAGGTCTGCAGCGCGTTGGGGTCGAGGGTGGGCTCGCCCGCCAGCCAGTTGTCGGGGTCGTGGAAGACGACGACCTCGCCGCGCTCGGGCTCGGAGCCGAACCAGGGGGTGAGCTTGTCGACCAGGACGCGGTCACCCTGCTGGAGGGTGTTCTGCATCGAATCGGAGGGGATCGAGAACGCCTGCACCAGGAACGTCTTGATCAGCAGCGCGAGGACGAGCGCGATGCCGATCAGGATGGGCAGCTCCTTCCAGAAGGAGCGCTGCTTCTTCGACTTGGGGGAAGCCCCGCCCGACCCCTGCTCGTCGGTCGGGGGCTGTCCGCCCGACCCTTCGCCGTCGCCGGCCGCTCCGGGGTCATTCCCGGAGGTCACAGCGCCGTCCGCGGCCGGGTCGGCTGCTCCCACGGGGTGTCCGCGGTGCTCCTCGCCGTCGTGCCCGGATCGTGCGCCAACCGCCACATCCCCCACGCCAACTCCTTACTCTGTGCCGCCGCCTGCCCCATGCGCGGCGCAGGCCCACCACTCCCATAACGAGCGGGAGTTCCGCAGGGCTCGGGAGCTGGATCGTTCCGTTCGAATCGTCGTAAGCAACCCTATGCGACAGCTGGACGGACGCGGTCGACCCGGTCGCCGAGTCGGACACGGAAGCGTAGGTTTTCGGTTCTTCCAGGGAGGTCCAGTGACCGAGGGGCCAGGCGATGACCATGGCTCGCCCCACCACCTCGCCCTCGGAGACCGTGCCGCCGTAGTTCCTGTCCTGGTGCGAGCGGGAGTCCGCGGAGTTGGCCCGGTGGTCGCCCATCACCCACAGCCGGCCCTGCGGGACGGTGATGTCGAACTCCGTCTTCGAGGGGACGTTGCCGGGATACAGATAGTCCTCGTTCAGGGGAACGCCGTTGACGGTGACCCGCCCTTGCGTGTCACAGCACGTGACGCGGTCGCCGCCGACGCCGACGACGCGCTTGATGAGGTCCTTCTCGTTGTCGGACGGCAGCAGACCGATGAAGGTGAGCGCCTCCTTGACCTGCTTGACGACGACGGGGTCCTCCGTCTGCACCGTCGTCTGCTCGTCCTGGAGCCAGCCGCCGGGGTCCTTGAAGACGACGACGTCCCCGCGCTGCGGCTTGGAGCCGAACCAGGGCGTGAGCTTGTCGACCAGGACACGGTCGCCGATCTGGATCGTCTGCTCCATGGAGCCGGAGGGGATCACGAAGGCCTGGACGAGGAAGGTCTTCAGGACGAGCGCTATGAGGACGGCAACGCCGACGAGGAGGGGTATCTCCTTCATCGCGGAGCGCCTGCGGCGCCGCTTGACCTTGCGCTGGAGCTTGCGCCGCTCCGCACGCGTGCGACCGCCGGCGGGGCTGGCGGCGCGCCGGGCACCGGTGGGCAGCAGATTGTCGGCGGCGCTGGTGGGCGCTCCACGCGGCTTGCCACGGTTACCCATGCGCGCCCGCCCCATTCGAGGCCTCCGCCTCCGGGGCGCTCCAGCCGGGGTCGGCTTCGGCAGCTGCGGGCACGCGCGCGTAGGCGTCCGGTCGGTGCAGGTGGGTCCAATGGGCGGTCGGCCATACGATCCAGTCGGCACGGCCGATGACGTCGCCGACCGGGACCATGCCGCCGCCGGGCGAGCCCAGATGGTCGCGGGAGTCGCTGGATTCGCTGCGGTGGTCGCCAAGGACGAACAGGGTGCCGTCGGGCACGACGACGTCGAACGGCACCGTGGACGGGCTGTCGCCGGGGTACAGGAATGTCGACTCGTCGACCGACCGGCCGTTCACCCGGACCCTCCCCTCCCTGTCGCAGCAGACCACGTGGTCTCCCCCCACACCCACAACGCGTTTGATGTAGTCGGCATCCCCGAAATACCCAGTTCCATCGAACACGACAACATCACCGCGCCGCGGCTCGGCACCGAAACGGTACGCCAACTTATTTACGAGAACGCGGTCGCCGATCCTCAAGCCGGACTCCATGGATCCGCTGGGAATCTCGAACGGCCGCAGCACGAACGTGTTGAGCACCAGCAGAAACACCAGGAAAACCAGCAGGGTCAGGCTGATCCGCCCACCCGGGAGCCACTGGGTGATCCGCGACACCAACGCGAAGCGCGACCGTCCCTCCTGACCCTCTGTGTCCGAGATCTCCTCGGAATCGGAAGGGCGGGAGGAGCGGTCGCGCTCCGTCGGCTGTGCTTCGGTGTCCATCGGGGCCAGATGTTATCCGGCCCCGCTTTGGACCCCGCGGGGGCGAGCCCCCTGAAGCGCTCAGTTCTCGCGCTTCTCCTTGATCTTCGCCGCCTTGCCGCGCAGCTCGCGCAGGTAGTACAGCTTGGCGCGACGCACGTCACCCTTGGTGACCAGCTCGATCTTCTCGACGATCGGGGTGTGCACCGGGAAGGTGCGCTCGACGCCGACGGAGAAGGAGACCTTGCGGACCGTGAAGGTCTCGCGCACGCCGGCGCCCTGGCGGCGGATCACAACGCCCTTGAACTGCTGCACACGGGAGCGGTTGCCCTCGATGACGCGGACGTGGACGTTGACGGTGTCGCCCGGGCGGAACGCCGGGACGTCGCTGCGCAGCGACGCGGAGTCGACGGAGTCGAGCAGGTGAGACATTTCGTCTGCTTTCTTCGCCCATGCCACAGGTCATAGGCGGGAGCTAGGTGTTTCGTGAGGATGCTGTCCGTGTCGGGGCGGGCGTCGTGTCCCCCTGTGGCAGGGGCGCACGCCGGACGACGCACAACAGCGAGCTATTCTTCCACGCCGTCTGTCCTGCGCCAAAATCGACCGAACCGCTCGCCCTCCGGGTCGGGCATCCAGCCCAGGATGGAGAGCATCTCGCGGTCCTTCTTGTCGAAGGCCTTGGGGTCGCAGCGCTCTATCAGGTCCGGCCGGTTGACCGTCGTACGCCTGAGCGCCTCGTCGCGGCGCCAGCGGGCGATCTTGCCGTGGTGGCCGCTGAGCAGCACCTCGGGGATGTCACGGCCGCGCCACTCGGGTGGCTTGGTGTAGACGGGTCCCTCCAGGAGGTTGGCCATGGCGCCGGGCGCGAAGGAGTCGTCCCGGTGGGACTCCGCGTTCCCCAGGACGCCGGGCAGCAGGCGGGCCACGGCCTCCGTGATGACGAGTACGGCTGCCTCGCCGCCGGCGAGGACGTAGTCGCCGATGGACACCTCATGGACGGGCATCCGGGTCGCGTACTCGTCGATGACGCGGCGGTCGATGCCCTCGTAGCGAGCCGGCGTGAAGATCAGCCAGGGCCGCTCGGACAGCTCGACGGCGAGTTCCTGGGTGAAGGGGCGGCCACTGGGGGTGGGGACGATCAGGGTGGGCGCGCCGGAGCCGGTCTCGTAGCCGTCGGCCAGCACGGAGTCCAGCGCGTCCCCCCAGGGCTCGGTCTTCATGACCATGCCGGGGCCACCGCCGTACGGCGTGTCGTCGACCGTGTTGTGGCGGTCGTACGTCCAGGTGCGGAGGTCGTGCACATGGACGTTCAGCTGTCCACGCGCGCGTGCCTTGCCGACCAGGGAGACGTTCAGGGGCTCCAGGTACTCGGGGAAGATCGTGACGACGTCGAGCCTCATGCGCTGTCGTCCCGGGTGGAGTCGATCTCCGCCTGGTCGTCGATCAGGCCCGGCGGTGGCGTGATGACGGCCCTCTGCTCCTCCAGGTCGATCTCGGTGACGATCTCCTCGACGAACGGGATCATGACCTCGCTGCCGTCGGGACGCTCCACGATGAACAGGTCCTGCGAGGGCAGGTGCGAGATCTCGGTGATACGGCCGACCTCCACGCCATCAGCGGTGACCACGTCCAGGTCCATCAGCTGGTGGTCGTAGTACTCGTCCTCATCCTCGGGCAGCTCGTCCGGGTCGACCTCGGCGATCAGGAGGGTGTTGCGCAGCGCCTCGGCGGCGGTGCGGTCCTTGACCCCTTCGAAGCGCAGCAGCAGCCGGCTGCTGTGCACCCTGCCGGTCTCGATGGTGAGCGGGCCTACCGAGGCGGGATCGGTGAGGAGTACCGCGCCGGGCGCGAGCCGCAGTTCCGGCTCGTCGGTGCGGACCTCCACGGTGACCTCGCCCTTGATGCCGTGAGCGCGGCCGATCCGTGCGACTACGAGCTGCACTTTCGAAGATCTCCTGTCGGAACGACTACGAGCCGCGAGGCTCATACGACTACGGGCCGGGGACGGCCCAGTGGCCCTCCCCGGCCCGAGCCGGTGCTGCGTTCGGCGTCAGCGGACGTGGTCCACGTCGACGAGGTCGACGCGGACACCGCGGCCGCCGATGGCACCCACGACGGTGCGCAGAGCGCGTGCGGTGCGGCCGTTGCGGCCGATCACCTTGCCGAGGTCGTCGGGGTGCACCCGGACCTCCAGCACACGCCCGCGACGCAGGTTGCGCGAGGCGACCTGCACATCGTCAGGGTTGTCGACGATGCCCTTCACGAGGTGCTCGAGAGCCTCCTCGAGCATGCTCAGGCCTCGGCCGACTCGGACTCGGCGGCAGCCTCGTCCTTCTTCTCCGCCTTCTTCTTCTGGGTGATCGCCTCACCCTTGCCCTCGTCGTCGCCACCAAGGGCCTCGAACGACGGGCGCGCCTTCTTCGGCTCGGCCACGAGCAGCGGAGCCGGGGCGGGCTCGCCCTTGAACTTCTGCCAGTCGCCGGTCTTCTTCAGGATGGCGAGCACGGGCTCGGTCGGCTGCGCGCCGACACCCAGCCAGTACGCGACACGGTCCGCGTCGACCTCGATGACCGACGGGTTGTACGTCGGGTGGTACTTGCCGATCTCCTCGATCGCACGACCGTCACGACGGGTACGGGAGTCGGCGACGACGATGCGGTAGTGAGGCGAACGGATCTTGCCCAGACGCTTCAGCTTGATCTTGACTGCCACGGGAGTGGGTTCTCCTGGATTTGACGTGGTTGGGCACGGCGAGAATGCCGCGTGGGGTTGCGGTACCCGAGTGCCCGATGGACGCGTCAGCCGGAGGCGAGAGGGTTCCTGTGCGGCTGTCGAGTACAGCTAGCCATTGTGCCACACCCTGCGGGTCCCTTCCGGCCGAGGGGGGGCGGCCGTGTGCTCGGGCACGCCTGAGAGGCACCCGGCGTGAAGGTGCCGTTGAGGTCGGTCGCGCAATCCGGCGCCGACGGGGGTGCCGCGGGCCCACTACAACGGCACCCCCACGCCACGCGTGTCCGCGCGCCGTACGTCCCGACGCACCATGCCTTCCGACCGGCAGCCACGAGATGCCGGTGCTCGGCAGGGCGCCGTCACGCCGCGCCGGCCACCTCCGGGATCCGGAACGGCTTCCCGCACCCGCCGCAGACGATCGGCGCCTGCGCCAGCACCGACGGAACGACCCGGACGTTGCGGCCGCAGTCGCAGACCGCCTTGACGCGGACGCCGCCCCCGGAGGAGCCGTGGCGGGCCGCCGGGCCGCGGAAGGTCCGGCTGGTGTCGGCGGAGGTCGCCGCGGTGTGGGCCTTCAGGGCGCGCTGGAGGCGTTCGATGGTCGGGCGGTAGCGGCGCTTGGCCTCGGGGTTGAGCGTGACCAGGGAGAAGCCGCTGCTCGGGTGCGGCTCCTCGGGGTGGTCCAGGCCCAACTCCTCGGCGATGGAGAGGAATCTGCGGTTGTGGTAACGGCCGGCCCGGGAGGTGTCGCGGACGCCGCGCGCGGCGGCGATGCCATGGACTGCCTCGTGAAGCAGTCGCTCGAAGGAGAGCTCGTGACCGCACGCGGACGACGACTCCCCAATCAGGGACTCTGGCGCGGCAAGATCCGGCAGCTCGGGGTGGTACCGCTGAATGTCGGCCCACGCCTGTGCCAGTTCTGCGGCGAGAACAGGTGGTGTCTGTGTCGTGCTCACGTAATGACAACGAGCCGGAGTGCCGCTGTGTTCCGATTCCGGGGCATCCCAAATAATTTGCACGTACCCGTCAGTTGCGAATGATGCGCCCTGACGAGGGCGGGTGCGCCGATCTGCGGAGAAGCCTCACAGCTCGTCACAAGCTGGTGCGTAGTCTGACGTACGCGCCGGCGCGTACGCCCCGTCCACGCGCCGGTGCGGCTGTGGTTCACGGATGCGCAAGAGGCGATTCGGCCGCTGTCGTTCCACACGGGCGTCATATCAGTAAGCGCGCGCCACGACCGCGACGTTACCGGGCCCGTCGTCGGCGTCCGGCACCGCCCCGCCCTCGGCGACCAGACACCGTACGGTCACCGCGCGCTCGGCCGGCCTGGCCTCGCCTTCTTCGCCGAGCAGCAGCGGCGCCCGGTCCTCTTCGAAGATCGCGGGGAGCCCGCCCCCAGCGCGCGTGTCGGCCGGCTCGGCCCTGTTGATCAGCTCCTGGTACCCGCGCGGGAATTCCTCCGCCCGCGGCGTCGGAACGGGTGCCTCGACCACGGCGAGATCGCATGGGCCCACATTGCCGGAATGTGAATTCTCGCCACGGACACAGGGAAGCCACAAGCAGGGCTCCGCGACCTCTGGACGCGGCGACGGGCGCGGAGTTTCCTGGCATACGGGGGGGAGCGCGAGCGCATGCCACGGGGGCGACGGAATCGGACGCAGCGGTAACTCTCGGCGGATTGGGGCGCTTTACATGACACCTACGCTCGTGCGACAGCACCTGCCTCACGCGGGGTCGGCACCTCGCGTGGACCTGTGTGCACGCGCGCGTGACTGGTCCGAGATCCAGGAGCGGATGCTGGTTCCGCTCTACGAAGCCGTCTACGAACGACTGGAAGCGGGCCCCGGCACCCGGCTGCTGGGCCTCGGCTGCGGCAGCGGGCTCGCCCTGGTGATGGCGGCGTCCAGAGGCGCGGCCGTCACCGGTGTCGAGTCCTCCTCCTCCGAACGACTGGCACTCGCACGGCAGCGGTTGCTGCCCGAGGCGTGGGGCACGCGCGCGCGTGCCGACACCCGGCTGGTCGACGGCTCGCCCGACGACCTGGCAGCGGCGGCCGACGCCGGGACGCGCGCGGAGACGGCCGCGTACACGCTGGTGACCGCCTTCGAGCCCATCGGGTGCCTCGCGGGCGACGCGGAGGGGCTCGGTGAGATGCTCGCGGCCGCGACGCCGCTCGCCGAGCGGGGGGCACCGGTGGTGCTCGCCGGCTGGGGTCCGCCGGAGCGCTGTGCCACGTCGTCCGTGCTGCGCGTCGCCACCAAGTTGGCCGACCCCTTGCGCAGTACGGGCAGTTGGCGCCCCGCCCTGCGCGACGACCTGGAGGAGGTCGCCCAGCGCGCGGGCCTCAAGCCCGACGGTTCCGGGCGGGTGGCCTGCCCCTTCGGGTACGCGGACGTCGACAGTGCCGTACGCGGGCTGCTGTCGACCGGGCTGTTCGACTCGGCCATCGCGGCGACCGATCAGGTGCAGGTGGACAAGGAGTTGACGGAAGCGCTGCATCCGTATCTGCGGCCGGACGGGACGGTGTGGATGCCGAATGTCTTCCGGTACCTGATCGCGCGCGTGCCATGAAAGCGCATACGGGACTGAGCGGGCCCGCTACGCGTCCGCCTCCTTGGTCAGCCGGGTGATGCCCGCGATCCGGTAGGCGTCCGCCTCCTCCAGCGTCTCGTTCTCCAGCAGGGCCTCCGCCAGCGCCTCCAACTGCCTGTAGTGGTCGCGGAGTTTGCGGCAGGCCTCCTCGTAGCACTCGTCCACGATCCGGCGCATCTCCGCGTCGATCACGTCGAGGGTCTGCGGGGCGGCCGCGAGGCCGTACGCCTGCTGGGTGTCGCTCGGCAGGGCGGACAGCCGGCCGACCCGTGCGCTCATGCCCCAGCGGGCGACCATGCCGCGCGCGATGTTGGTGACCTGTTCCAGGTCGTTCTCCGCACCCGTGGTGACGACCCCGTAGACCACCTGTTCGGCCGCCATGCCGCCCAGTGCGCCGATGATGCGGCCGCGCAGGTACTCCTCGGAGTGCGCGTACCGCTCCACCTCGGGCGTCGACATCGTCACCCCGAGCGCCCGGCCGCGCGGCACGATGGTGATCTTGCGGACCGGGTCGGCGCCCGGCTGCAGCATGCCGAGGAGGGCGTGCCCACTCTCGTGGTAGGCCGTGCGGCGGCGGTCCTCCTCGGGCATCACGAGGGTGCGCTCGGCGCCCAGTTGCACCTTCTCCAGGGCCTCGGAGAGGTCCGAGGCGGTCACCTGCTCCTGCTTCCGCTTGACCGCGAGCAGGGCCGCCTCGTTGGCGAGATTGGCCAGATCCGCACCTGTCATGCCGGGGGTGGTGCGGGCCAGCCGGGTCAGGTCCACGTCCTCGGCGAGCGGGATCTCGCGGGTGTGGATCCGCAGGATCGCCTCGCGCCCGCCGCGGTCCGGCGGGGAGACGTTGACCACCCGGTCGAAGCGGCCGGGCCGGGTCAGCGCCGGGTCCAGGATGTCGGCGCGGTTGGTCGCCGCGATGACGATCACGCCCTCCGAGCCGGAGAAGCCGTCCATCTCCGTGAGGATCTGGTTCAGCGTCTGCTCACGCTCGTCGTGGCCGCTCACCGACGCGCCGCCGCTGCGCACGCGTCCGATGGTGTCGATCTCGTCGATGAAGATGATCGACGGCGCGACCTTGCGTGCCTCGGCGAACAGCTCCCGGACGCGGGACGCGCCGACACCGACGATCATCTCGATGAACTCGGACGCGGACGCGGAGAAGAACGGCACGCCCGCCTCGCCCGCCACCGCACGCGCCAGCAGGGTCTTGCCGGTGCCGGGCGAGCCGGCGAGCAGCACGCCGCGCGGCAGCTTCGCGCCCATCCTGCGATAGGCGTCGGGGTGCTCCAGGAAGTCGACGACATCGTCCAGCTCGCCCTTGACCTCGTCGATGCCGGCCACGTCGGCGAACGTCGTGCGCTGGGTCCCCGGCCGCAGCTCGACCGGCTTGGGCGGCGCCTTGCGCCCGAACATGCCGCCCGCGCCGCCCCGGCCCGTGCCGAGCCGCCGGACAACGAAGATCCACACCGCGACGATGATCACGATCGGCGCCAGTGAGATCAGCAGGTTGGAGAGGAGACCGCGCTCCTTCACGACCGGCTGCGCGGTCACGGTGACGTCGCGGCTGCTCAGTTCCTGCCAGAGGTCGTCGTCCGCGAAGGCGGGGCGCTGCGTCTTGAACTTGGTGTAGTCGCCGTCGCCCTCGGGGTTGTCCCGGGCGTTCTTGAGCTCGCCCTGGATCGCGTCGCCCTTGGAGTAGATCTTGTCGACGTTGCCGGCATCGACCTGTCGGCTGAACTCCGTGTAGGAGATCGTCGGCTCATTGCCCCGGTCGAGGTACGTCAGTCCGGTATAGGCGAGCAGGAACACGATCACCGCGGTGAGGAGCAGGCTCCACCAGCGGCCGCGCATCCGTCGCCCACCGGGCCGCCCGGACGGCTCGTCCGGCGTGCCCTCGGTGCGCCACGGCTGGTCAGGGGCCTTGCGCGGCGGCGCGGCATTGCTCATATCTGGACGTTACGGCAGATACCCGGCCGTGGCATGCGCTGGGGGCGCCCCCCGTGGAGAGGGGCGCCCCCAGCGACGTACGCGACGAGACGGTCGCCCGAAACGAGACGAGCAGGCCGTACGGAGCGAGACGAGAAGGTCGTACGAGACGAACCGTCAGCCCATGAACTTCTTGAACTCGTCCGGCAGCTCGAAGTCCTGCGGAGCCTGCTGGCCCGGCACGCCGAAGGCGCCTCCGGCCTGAGCGGCGGCGGCCCTGCGTGCGGCCTCCTCCTGCTCCTGCTGCTTGCGCTTCATCGGGTTGCCGGAACGCTGCTTGCCCTTGGCCTTCTTCGGCTGCTTCTTCGTACGACCGGGACCGCCACCCATGCCCGGCATCCCCGGCATACCAGGCATGCCGCCGCCCTGAGCCATGCGGGACATCATCTTGCGGGCCTCGAAGAACCGCTCGACCAGGTTCTTGACCGCGCCGACCTCGACACCGGAACCGCGCGCGATACGGGCGCGCCGCGAGCCGTTGATGATCGTCGGCTCCTGGCGCTCGGCCGGGGTCATCGACTTGATGATCGCGGCCGTGCGGTCGACGTCCCGCTCGTCGAGGTTGTTGATCTGGTCCTTGATCTGGCCCATGCCGGGGAGCATGCCGAGCAGCTTGGAGATGGAGCCCATCTTCCTGACCTGCTCCATCTGGGCCAGGAAGTCGTCGAGGGTGAAGTCCTGGCCCTTCTTGGAGGCCAGCTTCTCGGCCATCTTCTGGGCTTCGGCCTGGTCGAAGGTCTTCTCCGCCTGCTCGATCAGGGTGAGCAGGTCACCCATGTCGAGGATGCGGGAGGCCATCCGGTCCGGGTGGAAGGCGTCGAAGTCGTCGAGCTTCTCGCCGTTCGACGCGAACATGATCGGCTTGCCGGTGATCTGCCGGATCGACAGGGCCGCACCACCGCGGGCGTCACCGTCGAGCTTGGAGAGCACCACGCCGTCGAAGCCGACGCCGTCGCGGAAGGCCTCGGCGGTGTTGACCGCGTCCTGACCGATCATGGCGTCGACGACGAACAGGATTTCGTCGGGGCTGACGGCGTCGCGGATGTCCGCGGCCTGCTGCATCATCTCCTGGTCGATACCCAGGCGGCCGGCGGTGTCGACGATGACAATGTCGTGGACCCTGGACTTCGCGAAGTCGATGGAGTCCTTGGCGACCTTGACCGGGTCACCGACGCCGTTGCCCGGCTCGGGCGCGTAGACCGCGACAGCGGCCCGCTCGGCGACGACGCTCAGCTGGTTGACGGCGTTCGGGCGCTGGAGGTCGGCGGCGACCAGCAGCGGCGAGTGGCCCTGCTCCTTCAGCCAGCGGCCGAGCTTGCCCGCGAGGGTGGTCTTACCGGCACCCTGCAGACCCGCGAGCATGATCACGGTCGGCGGCTGCTTGGCGAAGCGCAGGCGACGGGTCTCGCCGCCGAGGATCGTGACGAGCTCGTCGTTGACGATCTTCAGGACCTGCTGAGCCGGGTTCAGCGCCTTGGAGACGTCTACGCCGAGGGCGCGCTCCTTGACGTTCTTGATGAACGTCCGGACGACCGGCAACGCCACGTCCGCTTCGAGGAGCGCGATGCGGATCTCGCGTGCGGTGGCGTCGATGTCCGCCTCGGAGAGCCGTCCCTTGCCGCGCAGGTTCTTGAAAGTCGCTGAGAGGCGATCGGAGAGAGTATCGAACACGGCGCTCGCGGTCCTCGGGGTCGGTGGCAGCTGGGAATCGCCCTCCAGGGTATCCCGGCGGCGCAGGTTGCCGGGATCCCTGGGTGCAGAGCCTTTGAACAGGGTCTCAGCCCCGCAACGTCTCCTCCAGCTTGCGCGCCACGGAGGCCGCTTCCTCGCTGGGCAGCGGCGCCCCTTCGGGGCCTGTGACATAGAACGCGTCCACGGCGTTCGCACCCAGGGTGCTCACATGCGCACTGCGCACCCGCACGCTCGCGTCCTCCAGCGCCCGCCCGATCCGGAACAGCAGCCCCGGCGCGTCCTGTGCGCGCACCTCGATCACCGTGGCCAGCCGGGAGGCGGCCGGGTGGACCGACACCCTCGCCGCCGGCGGCACCACGCCCCGCCGGCGCGGATAGGCGGCGTCCCGCTCGGCGAGGCGGCCCGCGATGTCCAGGGAGCCGTCCAGGGCCCGTACCAGGTCGGCACGGAGCCGGGCGGCCTGCGGCAGGGAGCCGTACTCGGCGGCGACCCGCCAGTCCAGCAGCAGGACGGAGCCCTCGACGCCGTCCGGCAGATCCAGGGCGCGCAGTTCGGCGGTGCGCACGGTCAGGCGGTGCATCGCCAGGACGCCGGCCACCGCGGGCAGCACGCCCGACTGGTCCGGTACGGCGATGAGGAGCTCCACGCCGAGCGGCTCCGGGTCGCCCGAGGGCTGCTCCTCGGTCGGCGGCTCGGTCTGCGCGCGCAGCGACAGCACCGGGCTGCCCGTCGCGACCGCCTCGATGGCGAGCCGCTCCTGCTCGGCGGTGGGCGCGGCGGCCTCGGGCTCGTCGAGGTCGTCCCCGGCCAGCACGGCCGCGACCCGTTTCACCAGGTCGGCGACGAGCGAACCCCGCCACGACGACCAGGCCGCCGGGCCGGTGGCCAGGGCGTCCGCCTCGGTCAGGGCGTGCAGCAGCTCCAGGGTGCCCTGGGAGCCGACCGCCTCGGCGACCGCGCGCACGGTGGCCGGGTCCTCCAGGTCACGCCGGGTGGCCGTCTCGACGAGCAGCAGGTGATGGCGTACCAGGGTGGAGAGCACCGTCACGTCGTCGCGGTCGAAGCCGATGCGGGCGGCCACGTCCTTGGCAATGATCTCGCCGGCCACCGAGTGGTCACCGGGCCAGCCCTTGCCGATGTCGTGCAGCAGCGCGGCGACCAGGAGGAGGTCGGGGCGGTGCACGCGGCGAGTGAACTCGGAGGCGCGGACGGCCGTCTCGATGAGGTGCCGGTCGACGGTCCAGATGTGCACGGCGTTGCGCTGCGGGCGGCAGCGCACCCGCTCCCAGTCGGGGAGGAAGCGAGTGATCAGCCCTTCGGCCTCCAGGGCCTCCCAGACCTCGACCGTGGGCCGCCCGGAGCCCAGCAGGGTCACGAGCTGCTCACGTGCCTCGGCGGGCCAGGGCGTGGGCAGCGGGCGCACGGAGCCAGCCATGCGCCGTACGGCGTGCAGGGAGAGCGGGAGTCCGGCCTGCGCGGCGGCGGCCGCTGCACGCAGCGGGAGCACAGGGTCGCGTTCGGGGCGCGCGGCGCGGGCGAGCACCACCTCGCCGTCCTGCTCCACCACGCCCTCGGCGAGTGGGGACCTTTCAGCAGTGGGCTTGCCGCCGCCCAGCATGGCGCGCAGACGCGGCCGCACAGCGCGCGAGCGCAGCACACGCCCCACTTCGCGCCACGTGACATCGCTCGCATACGAGATGACCCGCGCCGCCTCGTACACCTGCCGCAGCAGCGTGTCCGCGTCTAGCAGGCCCAGCTCGGCCGCGACCTGGTCCTGCTCCTGAAGCGCGAGCCGGTCCGTCGCCCGCCCGGTCGTCAGATGCAGGGCGTCACGCGCGTCGAGCAGCCGGCGCCGGGCGTCGGCGAGACCCTCGCGCGGGGCGTCGGCCAGCCAGGAGGCGGCGACGGCGCGCAGGATGGTGGCGTCCCGCAGGCCGCCGCGCGCTTCCTTCAGGTCGGGTTCCAGGAGGTACTGCAGCTCGCCCTGGCGCTCGGCGCGCTCGGCGGACAGCTCCTGGAGTTCGGGCAGGCGCTTGGGCGCCTGGTTGCGCCAGTCGGCGAGGACCGCCGTCCGCAGTCCGGCGGTGAGGCCGAGGTCGCCCGCGATGTGCCGGGCGTCCAGCAGGCCCAGCTGGACCTTGAGGTCCTCACCCGCGGTCTTGCGGGCCTCGGCCGGTGTGCGCACGGAGTGGTCGAGGGCGAGACCGAGGTCCCAGACGGGGTACCAGATGCGGTCGGCCAGGGCGGCCACCGCGTCCGAGTCGCTGCCGTCGTGCAGCAGGAGCAGGTCCAGGTCGCTGCGCGGGGACAGCTCGCCGCGGCCGTATCCGCCGACGGCGACCAGGGAGACGCCGCGCAGCCCCTCGGCGCCGGCGGCGAACAGGCCGGTCAGCCAGTCGTCGGTCAGCTCCGCGAGCGCCGAACGGCGCGGCGGCCCGGACTGCGCCCCCTCGGTGAGGAGGTGCAGCCGGGCCGCCGCGTAGCCGCTGGGTCCCGAGTCCTCTGCATCCTTACGAACGTCCGTACTCGACACCCAGCGACTCCTGTCCTTCTTCTTCTCTCAGAGCGCGTTCTCTTGGAGTTCTTCCCTGAGTTCTTCCCTCAGAGCGCGTCCGGTCCACGCTCGCCGGTCCGCACCCGGACGGCCGTCTCGACCGGCAGGGACCAGACCTTGCCGTCACCGATCTTGCCGGTGCGGGCGGCCTTGACGATGACGTCGATCAACTGCTCGGCGTCGTCGTCCTCGGCCAGCACCTCGATGCGGATCTTCGGGACCAGGTCGACGGTGTACTCGGCACCGCGGTAGACCTCGGTGTGGCCCCGCTGACGACCGTAGCCGCTCGCCTCGGTGACCGTCAGGCCGTGCACGCCGAAGGCCTGGAGGGCTTCCTTGATCTCGTCGAGCCGGTGAGGCTTGACGACGGCGGTGATGAGCTTCATGCGTCCACCTTCTTGCTCGAAGCTGCGGCGACCGGGGCCGTGACCGCGGCCTTGGCCGCACCGCCACCGGCGCCACTGAAGTCGTATGCGGTCTCGGCGTGCTCGGCCTGGTCGATGCCGGCGACCTCCTCGTCCTCGGAGACCCGCATACCGATGGTCTTGTGGAGGACGAAGGCGAGAAGCGCGGAGACGATCAGGGAGTAGGCGAGGACACCACCGACACCGGCGAGCTGCTTCCACAGCTGGTCGAACTTGTGGTCGCCGTAGAAGACACCCGTCGCATCCGACTGACCCTTACCGCTGGCGAAGAAGCCGATCAGGATCGAGCCGACGATACCGCCGACGAGGTGGACGCCGACGACGTCGAGCGAGTCGTCGTAGCCGAACTTGTACTTCAGACCCACGGCCATGGCGCACAGGACACCGGCGATGGCACCGACGGCGATCGCACCGATCGGGGTGACCGCACCACCGGCCGGGGTGATGGCGACCAGACCGGCGACCGCGCCGGAGGCAGCGCCCAGAGTGGTGAACGCGCCGTGGCGGATCTTCTCGTAGATCAGCCAGGCCAGCATGGCGGCGGCGGTGGCGACCTGCGTGTTGACGAACATCAGCGTGCCGACGCCGTCGTCGTTGCCGAGCCACGAACCGGCGTTGAAGCCGAACCAGCCGAACCACAGCAGACCGGCGCCGAGCATGACCAGCGGGAGGCTGTGCGGACGCATCGGGTCCTTCTTGAAGCCGACGCGCTTGCCGATGACGAGGATCACACCGAGCGCCGCGGCACCCGCGTTGATGTGGACCGCCGTACCACCGGCGAAGTCGATCACGCCCATGTCGAAGGCCCAGCCGCCATCGCCCCAGACCCAGTGGGCGACCGGGAAGTACACGACGGTGGCCCACAGCGCGATGAACAGCGCCCATGCCGAGAACTTCACGCGGTCCGCGAGAGCGCCGCTGATCAGGGCGGGCGTGATGATCGCGAACATCAGCTGGAAGACGAAGAAGGCCAGCAGCGGGATGTTGTACGTCGTTCCCGCCGAGCTCCACAGCTCGCCCTTGTCGACGCTGCTGAGGCCGATCCAGTCCGAGTTCCAGCCGATGAGGCTGCCGGAGTCGGTACCGAAGGCGAGGGAGAAGCCGTACAGCACCCACAGGATGGTGACGATCCCCAGGCTGATGAAGCTCATCATCAGCATGTTCAGGGTGCTCTTGACGCGGACCATGCCTCCGTAGAAGAAGGCCAGGCCCGGCGTCATGAGCATCACCAGGGCGGAGCAGATGAGCATGAAACCTGTGTTGGCGGCAGAGAGCTCCGTCTCTGCGGCAAGCGTGATGGCTGGTGCCATCGGCGTCTCCTCGTCGTTTGGTACGGCCCCGTGCGGGCGGAAG
Source organism: Streptomyces sp. DT2A-34 (assembly GCF_030499515.1). Classification (NCBI taxonomy): domain Bacteria; kingdom Bacillati; phylum Actinomycetota; class Actinomycetes; order Kitasatosporales; family Streptomycetaceae; genus Streptomyces; species Streptomyces sp. DT2A-34. The sequence goes on from NZ_JASTWJ010000001.1 coordinate 2,681,830, forward strand.
CCTGAGCGGATTGAGGGGTGGGCCGGTTATGCGCCAAGAGATTGACGCAGCGGAGTTTCGATGGAAGCCCCTCGTTGTTTCGCCGCCGTGACGAAGGCGCCCTGCGTGTTACGCGTTGATGAACTGCGAGATGCTCGGCTGCACGATCGTTATCGTGGCGCAACCTTCACTGGAGGTAAGAGAACCGGCCGCGGTCGGCCTTCCGATGACCTGGCATGGGGGAGCCGAGTCGGGCGGTTCGAGAGGGCCGGCCGCGGCCGGGGTTCTGGGGATTCCCGGGGAATCCTCTGGAGCTCAGACCGCCTCCGCGGTCTCCGGCAACTCCACGGCGAGCTTGTCGGTGAGGTCCACGACCTCGGCGAGATCCCCGAAGTCGCGTACAGCCGTGTCGACCGTCTTTCGAATACGAGTGGTGACGCGCTCCGAGCGCACCTTCTTGGCGACCCGCATGGCCTGTTCGGCGTAGACCGCGCTCTGCTCGGGCTCGCGCCGCAGCAGATGGACCGTGGCCATGCCGATGAGGTTCAGCGCATACGACCGCTGGTGCTCGACGTCCTTCGCGAACAGGTCCACGGCCTGCTGCATCACGGGTTCGGCCAGTGAGGCGTACGTCGGGCTGCGGCCGGCGACGTAGGCGAGGTCACGGTAGGAGTGGGAGTTCTCGCCGTACAGCTCGGCCTCGGAGAAGAAGCGGATCCAGTCGGGGTCCGGCTCGTCCCACTCGTCGGCCTCGGCGAAGGTGTCCTCGGCCATCCGGACCGCCCGCTTGCACTTGCCGGGCTGGCCCATGTTGGCGTAGGCGCGGGCCTCCATCGCATACAGCATCGACTGGGTGCGCGGGCTCGCGCAGTCCCGGCTGCCGTACTGCGCGAGGTGGATCAGCTCCAGGGCGTCGTCGGGCCGGCCGAGGTGGATCATCTGGCGGCTCATGCTGGAGAGGATGTACGAGCCGAGCGGCCGGTCGCCCGCCTCCTTGGCGGCGTGCAGCGCGAGGACGAAGTACTTCTGCGCGGTGGGCTGGAGCCCCACGTCGTACGACATCCAGCCGGCCAGCTCCGCCAGCTCGGCGGCGACCTTGAACAGCTTCCTGGTGGTGGCCTCCGGATGGGGCTCCTGGAGCAGGTCGGTCACCTCGTGCAACTGGCCGACGACCGCCTTGCGGCGCAGACCGCCGCCGCACTGGGCGTCCCACTGCCGGAACATCACGGTGGTGGACTCCAGCAGGTCCAGCTCGGGCCTGGACAGGCGGCCACGCGCGCGTGAGGACGGGATGGGCCGGGGCTCCTGGTACGGCGCCGGGGGCGCGGGGACCAGCCAGCGCTGCATCGGTTCGATGAGGGCCGGGCCCGCGGACAGGGCCAGCGAGCTCCCGAGGAAGCCGCGCCGCGCCAGCATCAGGTCGCTGCGCGAGAACTCACTGAGCAGGGCCACCGTCTGCGGGCCCGTCCAGGGCAGGTCGACGCCGGACACGGAGGGTGACTGGCGGGCGGCGCGCAGGCCGAGGTCCTCGACGGAGACGACGCAGCCGAAGCGCTCGGAGAACAGCTCGGACAGGATCCGCGGGATCGGCTCGCGGGGGTTCTCGCCGTCCAGCCAGCGGCGTACGCGCGAGGTGTCGGTGGAGATGTGGTTGGCGCCCAACTGGCGGGCGCGGCGGTTCACTTGGCGGGCGAGCTCGCCCTTCGACCAGCCGCTCCGCACGAACCAGGACGTGAGCAGCTCGTTCGGGCGCTTGTCAGCGTGCGATGCGCTACCGGCACTCGTACCGCTTCCGCTGTTGCCGCTCACTGGAACGCCCCCATCCCTTGGACCACTTGTCACCGAGTGCGCCAAGCCCTATCAGAATGCCGGTAAATACGGTCGCTCGTCCGGCGGTTGTCACCCTTCGAACGGAAAGCCGACTTGCCTCCGGCATACCCACCCGTGCATGTGCCCCGAGGGGCCGTGCACTCACAGTAATCCTACGATCACGCCCCCAGCCATGGCGATCCCGGAATCGCCACCATTCGCCACCCCTTCGAATGAACTAACGGTGGCCTCTACGCGATTCACTTGACATAGGACGGCCGGAAGTGGGCAGAGCGAAGCACTCAGGGGCGCGTGTCGCCGGGCCCACAACCCTGAGTACTTCCAGGCGCCGCGTTGATCGAGCAGGGACAGCGGGTAACCGGCGATCCAGGGACACACAGGGTCACGATCCGAATCCGCGCCGTAACCACCGGCGCGCTGGACCCGTTGGAGGGGGCATGGGCTTCACGATCGGCGGCATCCGGGAGATCCGCTCCGGCTCGCGACGACGCGGCCGCTCCTCGGAGTGCACCACCGTCGCCGAGTTCACCGGACTGTGGGGCTGGGACGTCGTGCCCGGCGCGCGAGCCGCGGCGGGCGCCTGCTCGTGCGGCCGCTCCGACTGCCACGCCCCCGGCGCACACCCCCTCGACTTCGCACCCGAGGTCCCGGCCGGGGCCACACTCGACCAGGTCGGCAAGGCCTGGGCGGAGGTCCCGGGCGCCGCGGTGATGCTGCCGGTCGGGCGGGCCTTCGACGTGATCGAGGTGGCCGAGCCCGCCGGACGCCGCGCGCTGACCCGGCTCGAACGCATGGGCCTCCCCCTCGGCCCGGTCACCGCCACCCCGGAGGGCCGCGCCCACTTCTTCGTCGCCCCCGGCGCCGCCGCCGAGCTCCCCGAGCTCCTCTACCGCATGGGCTGGGACGACCCGACCCACCTCGACCTGCGCGGCCTCGGCCCGGGTACGCACATCACGGCACCGCCGTCCGACCGGGGCGGCCTGGGGCCGGTGCGGTGGCTGCGGCCGCCCGAGCTGGATTCGGCTACGAAGCCGCCGACGGCGCGGTTGGTGCTGGGGACGCTGGCTTACGTGGCGCATCGGTCGCGAGCGTAACGGCGGTAGCGCAGGGCACACCCGTCACAGTCGTACACAGCGAAGCGCCCGTCCCCCAACTGCACCTTGGGAGGCGGGCGCTTCTTCGGCCGAGCACATACGAAAGTTCGTAGGTGAGGTGGGGTCACTCCCCGATAAGGGCGTCAACGAACGCCTCCGGCTCGAACGGCGCCAGGTCGTCGGCCCCCTCGCCCAGGCCGACCAGCTTCACCGGCACGCCCAGCTCACGCTGGACCGCGATGACGATGCCGCCCTTGGCCGTGCCGTCCAGCTTGGTGAGCACGATGCCGGTGATGTCGACGACCTCGGCGAAGACGCGGGCCTGGACCAGGCCGTTCTGCCCGGTCGTCGCGTCCAGCACGAGCAGGATCTCGTCCAGCGGCGCGTGCTTCTCGACGACCCGCTTGACCTTGCCGAGCTCGTCCATGAGACCGGTCTTGGTGTGCAGGCGGCCGGCGGTGTCGATGAGGACGACGTCCGACCCCATCTCCTTGCCCTCCTTCACCGCGTCGAAGGCCACGGAGGCGGGGTCGCCGCCCTCCGGCCCGCGCACGGTGTAGGCGCCGACGCGCTCGCCCCAGGTCTGGAGCTGGTCGGCGGCGGCGGCACGGAAGGTGTCGGCGGCGCCCAGGACCACGCTGCGACCGTCGGCCACGAGGACGCGGGCGAGCTTGCCGGTGGTGGTGGTCTTGCCGGTGCCGTTGACGCCGACGACCATCACGATGCCGGGCTTGCTGGTCTCCGGCTCGGTCTTGACCGTGCGGTCGAAGTCGGTGCCGACCAGCTTGAGCAGCTCCTCGCGCAGCAGGCCGCGCAGCTCCTCGGGGGTGCGGGTGCCGAGGACCTTCACGCGCTCACGCAGCCCGTCGACGAGCTCCTGGGTGGGCAGCACGCCGACGTCGGCGGTGAGCAGCGTGTCCTCGATCTCCTCCCAGGTGTCCTCGTCGAGGTGCTCGCGCGACAGGAGCGTGAGCAGCCCCTTGCCGAGGGCGTTCTGCGAGCGGGAGAGCCGGGCGCGCAAGCGGATCAGGCGGCCGGCGGTGGGCTCCGGGACCTCGATCTCGACAGGCGGGAGCTCTTCGACGACGGGGGGTTCCTCGACGGCGGTCGGGGCGCCGCCGGGAAGGTCCACCTCCTCTATGGTCCGGCGCGGTTCGTCGCGCGGTGTCTCGGCCTCGTCGCCGACGTGCGGCTCGGCCGGAGGGGCGGTGATGTCGGGGGCGGCTGGGGGCGGCGGGGGCAGCTGCTTCTTGCGTCGGCTGCCGACGATGAGCCCGCCGAGCGCGCCGAGCACGACCACGGCGATGACTACAGCAAGGATGAGGATGTCCATAACGCGTCCAGTATCGGCCATGGAATATGGGTTACGCCGACCTGGATGTCTGACACACCGTCAGCTAACGTCCTCCCCCACACCCGCCCGGTGAAGGGGGACCCCCATGCCCGTCACGGTCGTACGCTTCAACCTCGTCGAGCCCGACGCGACCCCCGCCTCGCTCGCCGCCCGCTATCGGGCGGCCCTGGAGATGGCCGCGTACGCCGACGAGCACGGCATCAGCACTGTGCAGACCGAGGAGCACCACGGCGCCGACAACAACTGGCTCCCCTCCCCCTTCTCCTTCGCGGCCGCGGTCTTCGGCGCGACGCGCCGGATCGCGGTCACCGTCTCGGCGATCATCGGCCCGCTGCACGACCCGCTGCGGCTGGCCGAGGAGATCGCCGTACTGGACCTGCTGAGCGGCGGGCGGCTGGTGACGGTCGCCGGGATCGGATACCGGCCCGAGGAGTACGCCCTGTTCGACGTTGACTGGAAGCGGCGCGGCAAGCTCCAGGACGAGCTCCTCGACACCCTGCTCAAGGCCTGGACCGGCGAGCCCTTCGAGTACCGGGGCCGTACGGTACGGGTCACTCCGCGCCCGTACACCGATCCGCACCCGCTGCTGCTGGTCGGCGGCTCCTCGAAGGCCGCCGCCCGCCGGGCCGCCCGGCTCGGCCTGCCGTTCTTCCCCAGCGCGCATCTGCCGGAGCTGGAGTCGTACTACAAGGAGCGGCTCGTCGAGTACGGCACCGAGGGCTGGACGATGATGCCGGCCGCAGAGACGCCTCTGCTGCACGTGGCCGAGGATCCCGACCGGGCCTGGGCCGAGTACGGCGGGCACTTCCTGCACGAGGCGCGGACGTACGCCTCCTGGCAGTCCGGGGACGTACGGTCCGCCGTGAAGTCGGCGGCCACGACGGTGGAGGAGCTGCGCGCCGAGGGCGTGTACCGGATCGTGACGCCGGAGGAGTGTGTGGCGCTGGGGCACGCCAACTACGTCTTGCACCCGCTGTCGGGTGGGATGCCGGTGGAGGAGGGGTGGCGGAGCCTGCGGTTGTTCGCGGCGGAGGTGCTTCCGGCGCTGGAGGGCTGACCTGCGCCGATATCCGGTGGTCCCGCTGTGTCCTGGGCTGGTCCACTGGGCCCATGAGTCTGTGCGTGGATGTGTTCGTGCGGGACACGAACGGCGAGTGGCAGGTCCTCGACGTCCCGGAGGGATGCAACGACTCGGCCGGGTTCGAGTCCTGGCGCGAAACGGTGTGGGGCTCGGAGACGGTGCGCTCGCTGGGTGCCCGGTTCATGCCCGTGCTGGCCGTGAGCAACTTGTTCGTCGAGGCGGACACAGTCGCCGAATTCCTGGACGAGGTCGCGCTGCTGCGCGCGAACATCGAGCTGATCGCCACCACCACGCGCCGCCCGCGAGAACTCGCCGAACACCGGAGCGGGATCGAGAGGCGGCTGGACAACATCGAAGCGACCGCCCTGCGCGCCCGGGAGATCGGGGCCGGCGTCCTCGTCTGGTGAGGCACGAGATCGGGTGACGTACGAGAACCGCCGCCCCGGCTCGGGCAGTGGCCGAGCCGGGACGGCGGCGGGTTACGGGGAGAGGGGCAGCGGGGACTTGGCCCTTCTCCCCGAGTTCGGGGGCCGGTCAGCCCATCTCCTCCAGCTTCTTGCCCTTGGTCTCGGGCACGAACTTGAGGATGAACGGGATGGAGAGGAAGGCGAACACCGCGTACATCACGTACGTCAGCGACAGGTTCCAGTCCGACAGGTCCGGGAAGGTGATCGTGATGACCCAGTTGGCGATCCACTGGGCCGAGGCGGCCACGCCCAGGGCGGCGGCGCGGATCTTGTTCGGGAAGACCTCACCGAGCATGACCCAGACGACCACGCCCCAGGACAGGGCGAAGAAGAGGACGAAGGCGTTGGCGGCGATCAGCGCCACATAGCCCTGTGCGGTCGGCAGCGGGTCGTTGCCGTTCTGGAAGGAGAACGACCAGGCGGCCGCCGCGAGCGAGATGCCCATGCCTACGGAGCCGATGAGGGCGAGCGGCTTGCGGCCGATGCGGTCGACGAAGATCATCGCGATCACGGTGCCGATGATGTTGATGATCGAGGTCTCGAACGAGTAGAAGAACGAGCTCGACGGGTCGACGCCGACGGACTGCCACAGCAGGTTCGAGTAGTAGAAGATGACGTTGATGCCGACCAGCTGCTGGAAGACGGAGAGGCCGATACCGATCCACACGATCGGCAGCAGACCGAACCGCCCGCCCAGCAGGTCCTTGAACGTGGACTTGTGGTCGCTGCGCATGGCCTGGTCGATCTCGGCGACCCGGGCGTCCAGGTCCACGCCGCCCTCGACGTCGGCGAGGACCTTCTTCGCGTCGTCGACGCGGCCGACGCTGATCAGGTAGCGCGGGGACTCGGGGATGGCGAAGGACAGCAGACCGTAGATCACGGCGGGGACCAGCATCACGCCTAGCATCCACTGCCAGGCCTCCAGGCCCGCGACCGTCCCGCGCTCCTCGCCGTCGGCCATGTTGAGGATGGCCCAGTTGACGAGCTGGGAGACGGCGATGCCGATGACGATGGCGGCCTGCTGGAACGAGGCGAGCCTGCCGCGGTACGCGGGCGGGGCGACCTCGGCGATGTAGGCCGGGCCGATGACCGAGGCCATGCCGATGGCGATGCCGCCGAGGACACGCCAGGCGGCGAGGTCCCACGCGGCGAACGGAAGGCCTGAGCCGACGGCGCTCACGGCGAACAGCACCGCCGCGATCTGCATGACGCGGATGCGTCCGATGCGGTCGGCTATGCGGCCGGCGATAGCGGCACCGAGGGCGCTGCCGAGCAGGGCGCTGGCGGCGACGGTCCCGGTGACGCCGGAGCTGAGGTCGAACCGGGCCTGGATACCACCGTTGGCTCCGTTGATGACCGAGCTGTCGTAGCCGAAGAGGAAGCCGCCCATGGCGGCCGCCGCGGTGATGAAGACGACGTGCCCGAGGTGCTCGGGGTGAGCCGTCCTGGCTCCTGACGTCGGTGCCTGCGCTGTGCTGGTCACGTGTACTCCTCGGGCCACCGGCAACGCTGCCGGGTGGGGGTCAGCCGCTCCAAGTAGTGATACCTGAAGGTAAAAGGAACGTTGCAGAGACTATTCCTTCAAGTTCCGAAGTCAATAGTCGAGCTGCTGTGACTTTCGAGACGTGACTAGGTGAAATGTGTTCACTTCTTGAAGTGATGGGTTTGAAGTGCTCGCGATCGGGAACGACCGGCGGCGTCAGCGAAGCCGCTGGCTGATGACCTTGGACACACCGTCGCCCTGCATGGAGACGCCGTACAGCGCGTCGGCGACCTCCATCGTGCGCTTCTGGTGGGTGATCACGATCAGCTGCGAGGCTTCCTGCAGCTCCTGCATGATGCGGATCAGCCGCTGCAGGTTGGTGTCGTCGAGGGCTGCCTCGACCTCGTCCATGACGTAGAACGGGCTCGGCCGTGCCTTGAAGATCGACACGAGCAGGGCGACCGCGGTGAGTGAGCGCTCACCGCCCGAGAGCAGGGACAGCCGCTTGACCTTCTTGCCGGGGGGACGGGCCTCGACGTCGACGCCCGTGGTGAGCATGTTGTCGGGATCGGTCAGAATCAGCCGTCCATCGCCACCGGGGAACAGCCGGCTGAAGACGCCCTCGAACTCCCGGGCCGTGTCCCGGTAGGCCTCGGTGAAGACCTGCTCGACGCGCTCGTCGACCTCCTTGACGACCTGGAGCAGGTCGGCGCGGGTCTTCTTCAGGTCCTCAAGCTGCTCACTGAGGAACTTGTGCCGTTCCTCCAGCGCGGAGAACTCCTCCAGGGCGAGCGGGTTGACCTTGCCGAGCTGCTGGTAGGCGCGCTCGGCGGCCTTGAGCCGCTTCTCCTGTTCGGCCCGGACGAAGGGCTTGGGCTGGTTGCGGGGGTGCTCGGGGTCCTCGGGGAGCTGCTCGCCCTCGGCGGCCAGGGAGGGCGGTACGAGCTGGTGGGGGCCGTACTCGGAGACGAGCCCCGCCGGTTCGACGCCCAGTTCCTCCAGCGCCTTGGTCTCCAGCTGCTCGATCCGCATCCGCTTCTCGGCGCCGAGGACTTCGCCACGGTGGACGGAGTCGGTCAGCTTGTCGAGTTCGGCCTTGAGGTCGCGGCCTTCGTTCCGGGCGGCGGCCAGCTCCTGCTCACGCCGTGCCTTGGCGGCCTCGGCCGCGGTGCGCTCCTCGTCGGCGCGGGCGAGGGAGACCTCGACGTGCGCGAGGAGTTGGCGCGCACCGGAGGCGACGGCCTCGGCGACGGCCGCCTCGTTGCGCAGCCGGGCCCGCCGCTGCTCGGCACGCGCGCGTGCCTCGCGTTCGGCGCGGGCGGCCCGGTCGAGGGAGTCGGCACGTCCGGCGAGCCCCTTGACCCGTTCCTCGTGCGTACGGACCTGGAGCCGCGCTTCCATCTCGGTCTGCCGGGCGTTGGCGCCATCAGCGGCGAGACGGTCCCGTACCGACGTGTCGGGTTCCTCCTCGACCGGCATCTCCTCGGCGACGGCGAGCCGTTCGGCCAGCTCCTCGACGTCCTGGAGGGCCTTGTCGAGCGCCTCCTGCGCCCGCGCGGCGGCGGCGACGGAGCGCTCCGCTTCGCCCGCCGCGCCCCTTGCCTGGCCTGCGAGCCGGCCGAGCTGCTGAGCCACGGCGGACTTCTCCCGGTCGGCCGCCCGGCGCCGCTCCCCCAACTCCTCGACGGACGCCGCGGATGCCTTGCGGCGCTCGGCCGCCGCCTGCTGGGCCTCGGCGAGCTCTTCGCAGCGGACGGCCAGCTCTTCCAGTTCTGCGGCGGCCTCGTCCACGGAGGCCTGTACTTCGAGAAGGCTGGGGGCGCCCGCGGAGCCGCCGTGCGCGAAGTGGGCGCCGAGGAGGTCGCCTTCGGCGGTTACGGCGGTGAGGTCGGGGTGGGCGTAGACGAGGTCCTCGGCGTCTTCGAGGGTGGGGACGACGACGATGCCGTGGAGGAGACGGCGTACGGCGGGCATGAGCTCGGAAGGGCCGCGGACGAAATCTGCCGCGAAACGCTCCGCGGGTTGTGCCGCGACAGGAAGTGCCACGTCATGTCGTCGGGCGTCTGCGGGTTCGTCGTGGCTGGGCGCGCCCCGCGGCGGAGCCGCAGATTGATGCAGCCCCGCGCCCCTGCGGGGCGCCTCCGGCGTACCCGCCAGCAGCAGCGATGCCCGGCCCCCGTCCTGCTTCCGCAGCAGCCTGATTGCATCGGCCGCCGCCGAAGCTGACGTCACCGCGATCGCGTCCGCCGCCGCCCCGAAAGCCGCCGCCAGCGGGACCTCGTACCCCGGCGTCACCGTCAGCAGTTCCGCAGCCGGGCCCAGCAACCCCGTGAGGCGGTCCTTCGCGCCGAGCAGCGCGCCCGTGCCGTCCTTGCGGCGCAGGCCGAGCGCCAGCGCCTCGTGGCGGGCCTGGGTCGCGGCGCGCGCCCGTTCCGCCGCGGTGGCCGCCTCGCGGGCTGCGGTGAGCGCGGCCTCCGCCTCCGCGAGTTGCTGCTTCGCCGCCTCGTGCTGCTCGCCCAGTTCCGCGTCGCCGGCGTCCAGGCCGTCGACCTCGGCCTTCAGCGCCTCGTACTCCTCCTGAGCGGCGAAGGCCCGCTCCTGCGCCTCGTCCCGGGCGGCGGCCAGGCGGTCGATCTCGGCCTGGGCGGAGGCCGCACGTGAACGGGCCGCGTTGACCTGCCCGTTCAGCCGGGCCAGTCCCTCGCGGCGATCCGCGATGGCGCGGGCGACGTCCTTCAGGCGCCGTTCTTCCTGCGTGAGCTCCCGTTCCAGTTCGGCACGGTGAGCGACCGTGTCCTCCAGGGCCCGCTCGGCCGCCTCCAGGGCCGCTTCCAGCTCGGCCTCCTGCTCGCGGATGCGGGCGGCCTCGCGCTCCATGTCCTCGGGGTCACGGCCCCGGCGTTCCTCCGGCGGCGCGGACGTCGCGCTCTTCACGCGCGCGTCGGCCAGCGAGATCGTGCCGCGGACCCGCTCGGCGAGCTGGGACAGCTCGTACCAGGTCTGCTGGGCCCGCTGGAGGCGCGGCGTGAGCTGCCGTACCGCGTCCTCCAGGAGCGCCTCGCGCTGGAGCGCCTTCTTCAGCTGCTGCTCGGCGGCCTCCTTGCGCTCCTTCAGCGCGGCCTCGTCGGCGACCTCGGCCTGGAGCGCCTCACGGAGCCGCACGAGATCGTCGGCGAGGAGGCGGAGGCGGGCGTCGCGCAGATCCGCCTGGATGACAGCGGCCCGGCGCGCCACCGCCGCCTGGCGGCCCAGCGGCTTCAACTGCCGGCGCAGCTCGTCCGTCAGGTCCTGCACGCGCGCGAGGTTGGCCTGCATCGCGTCCAGCTTCCTGAGGGCCTTCTCCTTGCGCTTGCGGTGTTTGAGGACGCCCGCGGCCTCCTCGATGAAGGCGCGGCGGCCCATGGGGTCGGCGTGCAGGACGGAGTCGAGCTGGCCCTGGCCGACGATGACGTGCATCTCACGGCCGATGCCGGAGTCGGACAGCAGCTCCTGGATGTCGAGCAACCGGCAGGTGTCGCCGTTGATCTGGTACTCGCTGCCGCCGTTGCGGAACATGATCCGCGTGATGGTGACCTCGGAGTACTCGATGGGCAGCGCCCCGTCGGAGTTGTCGATGGTCAGCGACACCTCGGCGCGCCCCAGCGGCGGGCGGCCGGTGGTGCCGGCGAAGATGACGTCCTCCATCTTGCCGCCGCGCAGCGACTTGGCGCCCTGCTCACCCATGACCCAGCTGAGCGCGTCCACCACATTGGACTTGCCCGAGCCGTTCGGACCCACGACGCACGTGATTCCCGGCTCGAACCGGAGCGTGGTCGCCGAGGCGAACGACTTGAACCCGCGGAGGGTCAGGGCCTTGAGGTGCACGCCGCTGGACTCTACCTTCCGCCCGGATGTCACTCCATGAACCAACGGTTTCACCGATGAACGTGCAGGGCACACCAGACGTTAAAGAGGGTGAAAGGATGCGCGGGCAGTAAAGCCGGGGGCAAGAAGAAGGGACGCCGAAGCGTCCCTTGCAACTTCTGACGGCTGGCGGGCCAGTCGCCTGACAACTACTTAGCGGTTGGATACGGGCCGCCCAACCACTGCTTGTGCTGTTGTGGAGCGGTGCAGTGATCAGGTGAGCGCAGGCTCCGCCTGGTGTGCGTCGATGCTCTCCATGATCCTGTCGTGAGAAGCGGCAGCCTGCAGAGCGTCGTTCTCCGCCTGGATTCGTCCGAGTTCGGATTCCAGATCCTGGACACGCTGCTGGAGCCGTCGCATCTCGGCGAGGAGTCGAGGGTCGGAGCCGCCGACGTAACCGAGAAGCGCCTTTGCCATGATGGATGGTCCTCCACACTGAGTGACCGACCGATGCGGTGTGGGTCGTGAGGGATTCGCACCCGCGGTTGCTTGGCAGGCCTGGAGTTGTGCTGCCGTTCAGCCACGCCAAACAGCTCAGGTGCGCGGGGCTTTCAGCGTCTCACCAAAAAGTTTGACGGTCAACACGATCACGCCCCGTATTGGGGGGCAAACCCGGGGGCACACGGCCGAATGGCGGCTGCGCGGCGACTCCTGCGGGCCCCTGGGGGCGTGGCGATCATCCTTACGTCCGGAGCCTGCCACTGCAAGCGGTTCTTGGCAACCACCTGCTTCTTTCCACTCGGGGCAGTTGCCGGGGGCACGTCCTTCCGCTTGCACCAGGGCCGTTTTACAGATCCGGCTCAGCGGATGGCGAAGCCGTCGTAACCCCCGCGAGGTGTGTCCCAGATCTCGGTGACACCGTCCACACGTCCGGGCGTGTCGTCACCCTGAAGCCAGTCCAGGAGTCCCTCACAGCCTTCCTGGGCTCCCTCCGCGACGACCTGGACCCGTCCGTCGTCCAAATTGAGAGCAAAACCACTCAGGCCGCCGATCTCGAGCGCCTTGGCCCGCGTGAACCAGCGAAAACCCACACCTTGGACGCGTCCACGCACCCAGGCGACCAGCCGTACATCCTCGCTCATGAGTGCAACCTAACGGGCCAATACCTCTCCGGGCACTTCCTCCCCTGGCGCCATGGGGTACCGTCCCCACCCAATGAATCTCATATGAAACTCACTCGATCGTGTGAGTTCTGTGAGGACGTTGAGACCGCACGGACGAGGAAGGCCAGGACATGGGACGCCACCGACGCTCCGCCGCCGGCCGCGCCGCCACGGGCCGCGCCACGGGGGTCACACATACGGACGGCTCTTATACGGAGGGCCACCCCCCACGGGACTCGCACACGAGCGACCACCCTCCGAAGATGGGCATCGCGCCCTACCTGAACCCGGAGGCGTACGCCGAGGCCTACGCGAAGAGCGACGCCTACCTGTTCGCCACAGACGACGACTTCGACCTGGTGACCGGCCCCACGACCTTCCCGAGCGACGCCGCATCCGCCGGCGGCTCGGCCCCGGGCGCGACCACCGCGGTCCTTCGCAGTGACGGCTTCACGCCCGCCGGCGACTCCCGGCGACCCGGGGGCGGCTCGCACCGCCGCCGCAAGAAGAGGGCCGTGGCCCCGGTGAAGACCGGGCTGCTCGGCGTCTCCGCGGCGGTCGCGCTGGGCACCGTCGCGGTCGCCACCGGCGTGGTGCCCGGCATCGACAACTACCAGCTCGGCGGTTCGAGCGGCGCGGACAAGGTGCAGGCCGCCGACACCCCGACCAACTCCCCGAGCGAACAGGGCGGCACCTCCAACAACGCCGAGAGCCAGGACGACGGCGGCTCGACGAGCCGCGACGCCCAGCGGCCCGCCTCGCCGTCCCCGTCGACCTCGTCGGCCGCACCGACGAAGACCCCGTCGAAGAAGCCCTCGGCCACGCCCAGCCAGAAGCCGAAGGAGACCCCTTCGCGTACGGCCACGAAGGCGCCCGAGAAGGCACCGGAGAAGGAGAAGACCAGCGCCCCGGTGACGGTGTCCGCGGAGGCCGCCGCCGCGGCCGAGGTGCTGAGGCTCGTGAACGACGAGCGCGCACAGGTGGGCTGCAGCGCCGTCGCCGCCAACAGCTCGCTTGCCGATCTGGCCCAGGACTTCAGCGAGGACATGGCCGCGCGGGGCTTCTTCGACCACACCGACCCCAGCGGCGCCTCCCCGTGGGACCGGGCCGCGAAGGCGGGCATAACCGACCTCGGCGGCGAGAACATAGCCCGCGGCCAGGCCGACGCGGCCGCGGTGATGGACGCCTGGATGAACAGCCCCGGCCACAAGGCCAACATCCTGAACTGCGACTTCAAGACGCTCGGGGTCGGTGTGCACTTCGGCTCCGGCGGGCCCTGGTGGACGCAGGACTTCGGGTACTAGGAGCAGCACGTACAACGCCAGGGCTCCCATCCGGTGAGGTGACCGGCTGGGAGCCCTTCGTGCGTCAGCGTCTACGCGGCGATCGCGGCGCACCTCCCGAAAGACTAACGATAAGTTAGCGCAAACTCTGCGTTAGCGCTGCATGCGAGTACGCTTGAGCTATGGACACCACGCAGGAGCGCACGGAGGTGCAGGACCTCCCGTACAACGTGTTCGCCAAGCTCTGCCCCTCGCGCGGCACGCTGGGACACGTCACGGGCCGCTGGGGCGGACTCACCCTGGGCGCCCTGTACGAGGGCTCGCTGCGCTTCAACGAGCTGCGCCGCCGGGTCGACGGCGTCAGCGAGAAGATGCTGTCCCAGACGCTGCACGCCCTGGAGCGCGACGGCCTGGTGCACCGCGAGGCCCAGCCGACCAATCCGCCCCGGGTCGACTACGAGCTGACGCCGCTGGGCCGCGGGGTCGCCGAGCGGCTGCTGGCCCTCATCCACTTCGTGGAGGGACAGATGGACGACGTACTCGAAGCACGCCGGCGTTACGACGAGACGCGCGGCGCCCTCTGACACTTCGGGCAGAAGTAGCTGGACCGGTTCATCCAGGGCCGCCGGCGCATCGGCGTACCGCACCGCTTGCACGGCAGCCCTTCACGGCCGTACGCGTCCAGCGACCGGTCGAAGTAGCCCGACTCGCCGTTGACGTTGACGTACAGGCTGTCGAAGCTCGTGCCGCCCACCGCGAGGGCGGCGTTCATGACGTCCCTTATGTGGCCCAGGAGTTCGAGGCTGCGCGGGCGGGTGAAGGTCGCGGTCGGGCGGTCGTAGTGGAGGCGGGTGCGCCAAAGAGCCTCGTCCGCGTAGATGTTGCCGACTCCGCTGATCAACGACTGGTCGAGCAGGGCCCGTTTGATCGTGGTGCGCTTGCGGCGCAGGGCCTGGTGGAAGGCCTCGTCGTCGAAGAGCGGGTCGAGTGGGTCGCGGGCGATGTGGGCGATGACGTCGGGCAGGCCGCCCTGGGTGTTGTCGTGCAACGACAGGCCGCCGAAGGTGCGTTGGTCGACGAAGCGCAGTTCGGTGCCGAGGGCGTCCGCGAACCGCACGCGGATCCTGAGGTGCTTCTCGTCGGGCGCGCTCTGCGGCTGCACCAGCAGCTGGCCGCTCATCCCGAGGTGCGCCAGGATCGACTGGTGCGTGTCCTCCAGGGGCAGCCACAGGTACTTGCCGCGACGGCTCGGCATGCCGATCCGGTGGCCCTTGAGGCGGTGCGCGAAGTCGTCCGCACCGGCGATGTGCCGACGTACGGCACGCGGGTGCAGCACCTCGGCGTCGGCGACGGTGCGATGGGCGACCCACCGCTCCAGACCGCGCCGTACTACCTCGACCTCGGGCAACTCGGGCATGGTTCCCCCGTACTCCCCCGTGTTTCTACGACCGTGTTTCTACGACTGAGGATATGAGCCGAGCGCCCGGCCCACGGCGGGCACGGGCGCTCGGATCGCGCTGTTCGGTCAGGCGGAGGCCGATGACGCGTCGGCGTCGGGCTCGAGCTCAGGCTCGGGCTCGAGCTCAGGCTCGGGCTCAGGCTCGACGGCATCTGCTGCCGCCTTCGCCTTCTCGGCACGCTCGTCCGCCGCGGCCTTGATGGACCGCCACGCGGATTCCGCGGCCTGCTGCTCCGCCTCCTTCTTGCTGCGGCCGGTGCCGGTGCCGTACGAGACGCCTCCGACGCGGGCGGCAGCAGTGAAGGTCTTCTCGTGGTCGGGGCCGGTCTCCGTGACCAGGTACTCGGGGACTCCGAGGCCTTCGATCGCGGTGAGCTCCTGGAGACTGGTCTTCCAGTCCAGGCCGGCTCCGAGGTTCGAGGACTTCTCGATCAGGGGGTCGAACAGGCGGTGCACCAGCTCCGCCGCCGAGTCCAGGCCCTGGTCGAGATAGACCGCGCCGATCACCGCTTCCAGGGTGTCGGCGAGGATGGACGCCTTGTCCCGGCCGCCCGTGCCCTCTTCACCGCGGCCGAGCCGGATGAAGGAGCCAAGGTCAAGGCCGCGACCGACCTCCGCCAGCGCACGCGAGTTGACCACCGCGGCCCGCAGTTTGGCCAGCTGGCCTTCGGGCAGGTCGGGGTGGGTGCGGTACAGCGTGTCCGTGACCACGAGGCCGAGGACGGAGTCCCCGAGGAACTCCAGGCGCTCGTTGGTGGGCAGACCGCCGTTCTCGTATGCGTAGGAGCGGTGGGTCAGCGCACGCACCAGAAGGGCGGACTCGAGCTTGTACCCGAGCCGCCCTTCCAACAGCGTGTGGGACGAGGCCGTGTTGTCCGCTGCGTTCTTCTTCGGCGTGGACACAGTGCCTCTCACCAGCCGCTCAGACCTCGAGGACCTGGCGCTTGTTGTAGGTGCCGCAAGACGGGCACGCGATGTGCTGCTGCTTGGGCTCGTGGCAGCGCTCGCACGCAACCAGGGTGGGGACCGCAGCCTTCCACTGCGACCGGCGGTGGCGCGTGTTGCTGCGCGACATCTTCCGCTTCGGAACAGCCACGGCTACTTCTCCTGCTTCTCGTCGACGCCCGGTTCGGCGCCGCTCATCTCGTCCTTCTCGCCGTCTTCGAGTGAACCGGCGAGTCCCTGCAGTGCCGCCCAACGGATGTCGACGGCGTCATGGTGGTGGTCCGGGTCGTCCGCGAGGCGTGCGCCGCACTCGGCGCACAGTCCCGGGCAGTCTTCCTGGCACACCGGCTGCATCGGCAGTGCGAGCACCACCGCATCGCGCAGCACGGATTCGAGGTCGAACAGGCCGTCCTCGAGAAAGAGTCTGTCCTCGTCGTCCTCGGCGTCGTCGCCGGGTTCCGCACCGTGGTGGTGGCGGCCCCGATCATCGGCGTCAGGGTACGAGAACATCTCCTGGAAGTCCGCTTCGACGTCGAGCTGAAGCGGCTCCAGACACCTTACGCACTCCCCCTCGGCCTGTGCACGGCCGGTGCCTGTGACAAGCACACCTTCCATGACCGACTCGAGTCGGAGTTCGAGCTCCACCGGGGCGCCTTCCGGCACCCCGACGACTCCCTGGATACCGAAGTCCTTGGGAGCGTCGACCGTGCGGGTCAGGCGCTGCAGCGCACCGGGCCGCCGGCCCAGCTCGTGCGTGTCGAACACGAGAGGGTTGCGGTGGTCGAGGCGGGCTGTCACGCCATTCCTGCTTTCGATCTGCTGAGCTCAGAGGGTTGCTGCCCTGTGGTGTTCCCGGGCAGCGGTGATCGCGGACGTACGCGCGACCGAAGAGCCAGGATACTGGACCTTTCCCTCACGGCCCAATCCGGTGGCCCCTTACTGGCCGCGCCCCTGCTCGTAGGCCCGCAGCTGCTCCGCGCTGATCATGCTGGTGTCGAAGAGGCTGGTCTCGTCGAGGGCGTAGCCGTCGTTGCCCTGCGAGGTCTGCTGCGCGGGCTGCTGCTGGGCCTGGTTCGGGTCGTAGGCGGCCTGTTGGGGGGCGTAGCCCTGGTAGGCGTAGGGGTCGGCCTGCTGGTAGCCGTACGGGTCCTGCTGGCCGCCGTAGCCCTGCTGGTAGCCGCCGTACGGATCCGCGTTCTGCTGCTGGTAGCCGTACGCCGGCTGCACGGCCGCCTGCTGGTCGTACTGCTGCTGTTGCCGTGCGGGCTGCTCGGCGGCGGCTGCCGGGGCGTCCTGCTCCGCGAGGGCGACGAGGTCGGCGAGGTAGTCGGCGTCGCTGGAGTGCTGGACGGTGCTGGTGTCATCGGCGAGGGCGCCGAGGTCGTCGGTGGCGATACGGCCGTGCAGCTTCTGGCGGCCGCGGCCGACGGCCTCCAGGGTCTTGGCCAGGACCGCCTCGAAGGCGCCGAGCTTGACGTCGACGTACTCGTCGGCGGTGCGGCGCAGAGTCTCCGGGTCGTGGCTGCGCTCGGGGGCGTCCTCGTCCTCGTAGCCCTGTTCGTCGATGCCGGGGCCGGTGCCGAGGAGCTTCTCGCGGCCGCGCCCGACGGAGCCGAGGGTCTTGGTGAGGACGACCTCGAAATTGGCGAGCTTGGAGTCGACGTAGTCGTCGGCCTCGGCGCGGATGTCCTCGGCCTCCTTGCGGGCCTCGGCGAGAATGCGGTCGGCCTCGGCCTGGGAGCGGCGGGCGACCTCGGTGTCGGAGATCAGCGAGCCGCGCTCGGCGTGCGCGGAGTGGATGATCCGCTCGGCCTCCTGACGGGCCTGCTCGACCATCTGCTCGCGGTCGCCGATCAGCTCCTGGGCCTGGGCGAGGGAGCCGGGCAGGGCCTCGCGGACCTCTTCGAGCATCGAGAGCAGTTCGGCTCGGTTGACCACGCACGAGGCCGACATGGGCATCGACCGGGCACCCGAGACGGCCGCGACGATCTCGTCGAGCTTCTTCTGTACGTCCACCGTGTGCTCGCCACTCTCTACAGCTGTGATGGAGACGGACGGGACGACTGTAGCCCCATCAGTCCCTGCGCAGGCGCTTGTTCAGGGCTTCGAGGACCACCGGGGGCACCAGGTGGGAGACGTCTCCGCCCCAGGTGGCGACTTCCTTGACGAGTGAGGAGGAGAGGAAGCTGTAGGTGGGGTTGGTCGGCACGAACAGCGTCTCGACGCCGGACAGGCCGTTGTTCATCTGGGCCATCTGCAGCTCGTAGTCGAAGTCGCTGACCGCGCGCAGGCCCTTGACGATGGCGGGGATGTCGCGCTGCTTGCAGAAGTCGACGAGGAGGCCGTGGAAGGCCTCGATCCGGACGTTGCCGTACTCGGCCGTGACCTGGCGGATCAGGTCGAGCCGTTCGTCGACCTCGAACAGGCCCTTCTTGGCCTTGTTGATCATGACTGCGACGTAGACCTCGTCGTACAGCCTGGAGGCGCGGGAAATGATGTCGAGGTGTCCGTTGGTGATGGGGTCGAACGACCCGGGACAGACGGCGCGGCGCACTTGTGATCCCTCGCTCTCCGGTCCGGTCATCGTGCGTCTTCGCACGTAGAGGCGGCGCGACCGTACCAAAACGTTCCCTCGCCGTAGCGACGGGCCCGGAGCGCTTCGAAGCCGTCCGGCCATCTGAATTCGCCGCCTCTGGTGCTGCGCTCCACGGTGACGAGAGCGTCCGGGGTGAGCCAGCCCCCCGAGCGGAGTGTGAGGAGAATCTCGCGAAGATCGTGATCTGTGACTCTGTACGGCGGGTCCAGGAAGACGAGGTCGTACGGCTCGGTCGGCGCCGGGGTCTGGATGATCTGCTCGGCTTTGCCCGACCTCACCTCGGCGCCGGGGAGGCCGAGATTCCTGACGTTCTCGCGGATGACGCGTGCGGCTCGGGCGTCGGCCTCGACGAGGAGGGTGTGGCTCGCGCCGCGGGACAGGGCTTCGAGGCCGACCGCGCCCGAGCCCGCGTAGAGGTCGAGGACTCGTTCGCCCTCCAGAGGGCCGCCGAGGAGGGACTGCCAGGTGGAGAAGAGGCCCTCGCGTGCGCGGTCGGAGGTGGGGCGTGTTCCCGTGCCGGGGGGCACGGCCAGACGACGTCCGCCGGCTGCGCCGGCGATCACGCGGGTCATCTTTGGTCCTTGGTTGTGGACGGCTTTAGGTCTCAGTGTGGCTGGTCGCGCCCGCGCGGCGGTAGCCGCATATGGATTACAGCCCCGCGCCCCTATAAGGGCGCTCCAGCTCACCCCTTCTCCAAGTACTGCTCCCTCTCCTCGTCCAAGAGAGCCTCCAGGGCCGTCCGTAGGCCGGGAAGTCCCGTCAGCTCCGGATCGGCGGCCACCAGCGCCGCCGCCTCCTCCCGTGCCTCCGCGATGATCTCCTCGTCCTCGATGACCGCCAGGACCCTCAGACTGGACCGCGCTCCCGACTGAGCCTGGCCCAGGACGTCGCCCTCGCGGCGTTGTTCCAGGTCGATGCGGGAGAGTTCGAAGCCGTCGAGGGTGGACGCGACGGCGTTGAGGCGCTGGCGGGCCGCGCTGGCCTCCGGCATCTCGGTGACCAGGAGGCAGAGGCCGGGGGCGGAGCCTCGGCCCACTCGGCCGCGCAGCTGGTGGAGCTGGGAGACGCCGAAGCGGTCGGCGTCCATGATCACCATCGCCGTGGCGTTGGGGACGTTCACGCCGACCTCGATGACCGTCGTGGCGACCAGGACGTCCGTCTCGCCGGCGGCGAAGCGGCGCATGACGGCGTCCTTGTCGTCGGGGTGCATCCTGCCGTGCAGGACCTCGACCTTGAGGCCTTGGAGAGGCCCCTTGGAGAGCTGGTCCGCCACGTCGAGGACCGCGAGCGGCGGGCGCTTCTCCGCCTCGTCCTCGGGGGACTTCTTCTTGCCGGCCTTCTTCGGGTCGTCCTCCTCGTCGCCGATGCGGGGGCAGACGACGTACGCCTGGTGGCCGTTCTCCACCTCCTCCCGCACCCGCTCCCAGGCGCGGGCCAGGAAGTGGGGCTTGTCGGCGGCCGGGACGGCATGGCTGGCGATCGGGGAGCGGCCGGCCGGGAGCTGGTCGAGGACCGAGGTCTCCAGGTCGCCGAAGACGGTCATGGCGACGGTGCGTGGGATGGGGGTCGCGGTCATGACGAGCAGATGCGGGGGCTGCTTTCCCTTGCCGCGCAGGGCGTCGCGCTGCTCGACGCCGAAGCGGTGCTGTTCGTCGACCACGACCAGGCCGAGGTCGTGGAACTGCACCTTGTCCTCGATCAGCGCGTGTGTGCCGATCACGATCCCGGCCTCCGCGGTGACCAGGTCGAGCAGGGCCTGGCGGCGGGCGGCCGCGCCCATGGACCCGGTCAGCAGGACCACCTTCGTGGCCTGCTCGGCCCCGCCCAGCATCCCGCCCTCGGCCAGCTCGCCCATCATCTCGACGATGGAGCGGTGGTGCTGCTGGGCGAGCACTTCTGTGGGCGCGAGCATCGCGGCCTGGCCGCCGGCGTCGACGACGGCGAGCATGGCTCGGAGGGCCACCATGGTGTTGTGGGTCACCGTGAAGTTGTCGGTGATGTATGCGTGGCTCGGGTGAGCCACGCTGATGCACTGGGCCGGCTTTCGCCCCACGTACTCGACCGCGCGGATTCCCCGCCGGAAGGTGTCGTCCTTCGGCCGGGGCCGGACGCGTTCGACCTTGCGGGGCAGTCGGAACGGCACGTACTCGTCGGGCAAGGCAACCGACACGTTGAACGCATCTCGTTTCGGCAGGACGCGCGCACGGCCGCCCAGCGAGCGCACGAGCCAGGCGACATCGTCCGCAAGCCTGCGCGAGGCCGTGCAGAGCGACAGGCTCATACCGTCCGCATGGATCGTGCCGTCGGTGTCCAGGAGCCCTTGCAACAGAGCGAGACGGTTCTTGGCCGACGTGTTCTTGAAAGCGTCGGGAACGAATTTGCCAGGCGACGTCTCGCCGCACAGGTTCAGGTCCCGCAGAGTCCGGATCACGGGGTTGCGGACACTGCCGGCAGGCTGGGAAAGCTGGATCGTGTAGTCGCAGCGGGAACCCTTTACAGGCACCAGACGGCATTCCGGCGCCACGGCGGCCGCCACGGCATCGCGAATCTCGTCGTCGATCGTGGACAGACGGAGATCGTGACGCAATGAGCCGCTCCCGAGGAGAAGGCCGAACAGGTAGGGGTCCAGCGGCAGCCCCGAGTCGCCGCCGAGATCGACCGGTGCTGCCGCTGGGAGGTACCACTTCGAGGACCCGTCTGCCTTCAACGTGTCGAGACGGATCTCCCGCGTCGTCATGATCTTGGGAGCCTGGCCCCGCTGCCACCCACCACTCGTGCCGACGATCCAGAGGTGTTCGTCGTCGCACTCCACGGAACTTCCGTCGGAGAGGACCAAACGCCACACATCGCGTTCTCCTTGTGGGAAGACGCCGTCGATCAGCGCGAGCTCCCCATTCGGCACGACGACTTCGTCACCCACACTCATGTCACCCATCCGACGGAAACCGGAGGGTGTGAGCACGAGCGAGTCGAGGGGTTGCGCCTTGCCCGATCCGACCTCGCCCTGGAGCAGCCGGTGCATCGGGTGTTCGGTGGCGAGGTCGTCGAAGATCTCTTTGGAGACCTTCTTCTGGCCCTCGGTGAGGGTGAAGGGGAGGCGGTCGTCGAAGGCCGCCAGGAGGCCGTCCGGCTTGGGTTTGCGGGCCACCGCCGGGAGTTGGGCGTCGGCGTGACGGCGGCGGGCCAGGGCGACCTGGAGGACGAAGGCCTCGTCCCACTTGAGGCGGGAGCGGGCGTCCTCGATGTCCGCCTTGGTGTGCGGGCGGTGGATCTTCAGGAGAGCCTCGGGGAGGGAGACCAGGCCGCGGCCCTCGCGGAGGGAGTCCGGGAGGGGGTCTACGGCCTCCTGGGCGCTGGGCAGGACCGTCTGGATCGCCTTGCCGATCTTCCAGGACTCCAGTTTGGCGGTGGCTGGGTAGATGGGGATCAGGGCGCCGGCCCAGGTCTCGACCGTCTCCGCTGCCTCGTCGTCGGCGCCGCGCAGCAACTCGTATGCCGGATGCGCCAGTTGGAGGCGGCGGTTGAAGACGGAGACCTTGCCCGCGAACATCGCGCGTGTGCCCGGCAGGAGCTCCTTGTGGGGCTTGTGAACGCCGTTGCCGAAGAAGACCAGTTGGAGGCGGCCGCTGCCGTCCGTGATCGTGACTTCGAGGCGCTGGCCCTTGCCGCGGGGGGCCCTGCTGGAGGCGAAGGTGTGCAGGCGGGCGTCGGCGACCATCGCGACCACCGTGACGTGCTCGTCCATGGGGAGGTCGGCGAGGTGGGTGAGCTGGCCGCGCTCCTCGTATCTGCGGGGGTAGTGGTGCAGGAGGTCGCCGACGGTGTGCAGGCCGAGATGCTCGGCCATCACCTTCGCGGTGGGAGGGCCGAGCACTTTCTTCAGTGGTTCTTCCAGTGCGGGCACGAGATCCATTCCACACCACGGCACTGACAATGCCGTAGCGGTCGTGGCGGCCGTGTTGGTAAACGTCCCGGAAACCCCTGGTCAGGCGGCTCGTTCCGGCTCTAGGATGGCGCGCTCCGGCCATCCTTTCCGCGGTCACCGCCTCACCGGGACCGCCCGACCCCGCGCCGTCGCCAAGTCCCCCCAACGGCGCCGTGACGATGGACTCCCAGACCTCACAGTCATCCCAGGCCCCTCAACCGCCCCAGTCACCTCATACGTTCCAGGTCGACCTGCGCGGTCTGGTGGACCTGCTCTCCCATCACCTCTACTCCAGTCCCAAGGTCTACCTGCGCGAGCTGCTGCAGAACGCGGTCGACGCCATCACCGCCAGACGCGCCGAGGAGCCGGGCGCGCCCGCCGTGGTCCGGCTGTACGCCGAGTCGGGCGCCCTGCGGGTCGAGGACTCCGGGGTCGGGCTCACCGAGGCGGACGTGCACAGCCTCCTCGCGACCATCGGACGCAGCTCCAAGCGTGCCGAAGGGCTGCAGGAGGCCCGGTCCGAGTTCCTGGGGCAGTTCGGCATCGGTCTGCTGGCCTGTTTCGTGGTCGCCGAGCGGATCCGCGTCGTCAGCCGCAGCGCCCGTACGCCGGACGCGGCGCCCGTGGAGTGGACGGCCACGGACGACGGGTCGTACACCGTGCGGACGCTGCCTGACGACGCCCGCGCCGAACCGGGGACCACCGTGCACCTGGTGGCGCGCGCCGGAGCCGCCGAGTGGCTGGCCGAGGACCGGGTGCTGGCGCTGGCGCGGGACTTCGGCTCGCTGCTGCCGTACGACGTCCGGGTCGGCGGCGAGGCGGTCACCGATCTGCCCGCGCCCTGGGACCGGCCGTACCCCTCCCCCGCCAACCGCAGGGTTGCCCTGGCCCGGCACTGTCACGACCTGTTCGGCTTCACGCCGCTGGACTCGATCGACCTGGACGTGCCGCTCGCGGGGATGCGTGGCGTGGCTTACGTCCTTCCCTCGGCGGTCAGCCCCGCCCAGCGGGCCGGCCATCGCGTCCACCTCAAGGGCATGCTGCTGACCGAGCGGGCCGAACAGCTGCTGCCGGACTGGGCGTTCTTCGTGCGGTGCGTGCTCGACACGGACAGTCTGCGGCCCACGGCCTCGCGGGAGTCGCTGTACGAGGACGAGACGCTGGCGGCCGTACGGGAGGCGCTCGGCGAAAGGATTCGGTCCTGGCTGACCGGCCTTGCGGCCGGTGATCCGGAACGGCTGGCGGCCTTCCTGGCCGTGCACCACCTGGGCGTGAAGTCCCTCGCGCGGCACGACAAGGAGATGCTGCGCACGATGCTGCCGTGGCTGCCCTTCGAGACGACCGACGGGCGGCTGTCCCTGGAGGAGTTCGCGCAGCGGCACCCGGTGGTGCACTTCACGCGGACCGTCGAGGAGTACCGGCAGGTCGCGCCGATCGCGTCCGCGCAGGGCGTCGGGGTGATCAATGGCGGTTACACGTACGACAGCGAGCTGGTCGAGGCGCTGCCGTCGGTGCGGCCGGGGACGGTCGTCGCCGAGCTGGACGCGGACACCGTGACCGCCCATCTGGACTCGGTCGACCCGGCCGAGGAGCTGGCCCTGGCGGGCTTCCTGGCCGCCGCGCGGGCCAAGCTCGACCCCCTGGGCTGTGACGTCGTCCTGCGCGCCTTCCATCCGCTGTCCGTGCCCGCGCTGCACCTCGACGACCGGGAAGCCCGGCACGAGCAGGCGCGCGCGGAGGCGGAGGAGCAGGCCGACGACCTGTGGGCGGGCATCCTCGGCTCGCTGCGCGGCAGCACGCCACGCGCGCGTCTCGTGCTCAACCACCTCAACCCGCTCATCCGGAAGATCAGTTCCCTGGGCGATCCGGAGCTGATCGGCACCGCCACCGAGTCCCTCTACGGGCAGGCGCTGCTGATGGCGCAGCGACCGCTCAGGCCCGCGGACTCGGCGCTGCTGAACCGGGCCTTCATCGGCCTGCTGGAATGGGCCACGAACGGCGAGGAGGGCCGCCGATGAGCGGGATCACGGACTTCGACTCACTGCGCCGGGCGATGGCGGAGAACGGCGAGGAGCCGGAGGGTCCCGCCCGCAACGCGCGCGCGGAGCAGCTGCTCGCCGAGGCCGAGAAGCTGAACGTCCCGCTCGCCGTGATCGAGGCGCTCGGACACCAGCTGAAGGTCTACAACTACAGCTCCGAGAAGGACAAGATGTTCGTCCCCTTCGCGCGTCTGCTGCGCATGTGGGACGAGCGGCCCGAGGACTTCGACGCGTACGAGACGCACTCACTGCACTGGGTCTTCAAGTGGATGTCGTCCGGCATGCTCGACCAGCCGCACATCCCGCTCGCCTCGATCGAGAAGTGGCTCGGCGAGATGGAGCACCGCTACCGGCTCGCCGGGCACTCCGAACGGGCCGTGCGCAGCGCCGAGTTCAGCGTGGCCGCGCATGTCGGGGACGTGGCGCGGGCCGAGCGGGCGTACGCCGCCTGGCTGGCCGCCGACCGGGACAGCATGGCCGACTGCCACGCGTGCGAGCTGCACGGGCAGGGGTGGTGGCAGGCGGAACGGGGCCGGCACGCGGAGGGGCTGCAGCTGTGGGGGCCGGTCCTGGAGGGCGAGTTCACCTGCGCCCATGAGCCGCACACGGTCCTCGCGTCCTCCCTGGCGCCGCTGCTGCGCCTGGGACGCGTCGACGAGGCCCGCGCCAACCATCTGCGGGGCTTCAGGCTCGTACGGGCCATGGAGAGCATGCGTGGGGCCTACGCGGACCACGTGGAGTTCTGTGCGCTGACCGGCAACGAGGCGCGCGGCCTGGAGCTGCTCGCCGAGCGGCCCGCGTACTTCACCGACGACGGGCATCCGCGCAGCAAGCTGGAGTTCATGGCGGTGGTGGCCCTGCTCATGGACCGCCTGACCGAACTCGGGCTCGGTGATCAGCGGGTGCCCGGTCCGGCGGGCCGTACCTGGACCGCCCGCGAACTCGCCACCCACGCGCGCGGGGAGGCCCTCGCGCTGGCGGCCCGCTTCGACGAGCGCAACGGCACGGCGCACATCAGCGAGCGGGCACGCGCGCGTATGGGCCAGCGGCCACTGGTGGAGCGGCTGCCGTTGGGGGTGCGTACGCCGGCTCGGCCTACGGCGGTGGCGTTGCCCGGCCCGGCCGCGGCGAACGCGCCGGGGAACCCGGACACGCAGCCCGACCTGATCGCGCTGCTCGCCGAGGCACGGCGCCTGTCGGACACCCTGCAGCCGAACGCCGTCGAGGCCTGGGCGGCCGTCGCGCGGGCCGCCGAGGGCGTCGAGCTGGCCGCCCGCGACCGCGCGGAGATCGCCGATCACCAGGCGATGGACCTGGGCCCCGAGGGCATCGCCCTGTTCGAGGAGGCCGCCGGGCTGTACGCGGAGGCGGGCGACCCCGGGGAGGCCCTGGCGGCACGCGCGCGTGGAGCGTACGTACGCGCTCTCTCGGGCGAGGTGCCGCAGGCCCTCACCACGATCGCCGGCCTGTACGACCGGATTCTCGCCCTGTACGCCGAGGACGGCACGGAGGTACGTCAGACGGCGGCCGTACTGATGAGCCGGGCGCGGATTCTGATGCGGCAGGTGCACGAGGCGGAGGACGCGGTGCAGGGTGCCGTCCTGGCCGACGCCGAGACCGCCGCGCGGGAGGTGCTCGCGCTCGTCGACGGGCGGGCCGGGGACGACGTACGCCTCGTCTCGCGGGCCGCGGAGGCGCAGGCGATGCTCGCGGAGCTGGCGGCGCTCACCGGGGACGTGGAAGGGGCCGCGGAGCTGTTCGCGCGGGCCTCGGAGGCGTTCGTCGGGGCGGGGCTGCCGTGGTTCGCGGTGGAGTACGAGGCCCGGCTGGCCGGTCTCGCGCACCATCTCGGCGATACGGCGGAAGCCGAGCGGGCGCTGCGGGCGGCCCTGGAGCACGGCGGGCCGCACCTCGAGGCGACCGGGCGGGCCCAGCTGAACCTCCAGCTGGCCGAGGTGCTCGGCGGGCGTGGGATGACGGAGGAGGCCGCCGAACGCGCCCTGGAGGCGGCGCACTGGGCCGACGAGGCGGGCGAGAGCCGCACGCTGGGCGCCTGGGCGCGGCAACAGCTCGGCGGGTTCCTGCTGCGGCAGGGACGGTGGGCCGAGGCCGCCGAGGTGCTGGAGTCGGCGCTGCCCGACCTGACCGCCGAGACGCACGGCGACGGCGCGGTCGTCCAGACGCAGTGGTGGCTCGGCGACTGCCTGAGCGAACTCGGCGAACACCGCGCGGCGGCCGAACGCCGGTTGCAGGCCGCCGAGATCGCCCGGCACTGGCCCGAGCAGCACGACCACGCCACGCTCGCCCACCTCGCCGCCGAATCCCTCGGCCACGCGGGCCTGCACGCCGAGGCGGACGAGGCGTACGCACGCGCGGGCGCGCTGTGGCGCTCCCTCGGCAACGTGCACGGCCTCGTCCGCTCCCTGCGCGCCCGCGCGTGGCTGGCGCTGCGGGTGGGGGACGTGGCGGGCGAAGACGCGGCCGGCGGGGTCGGCACGGCGTCCGAGTTGATGGCGAGCGCGGTCGGCGAGTGCGTGGCGGCGCTGGACGCCGCGGACGACGCGGAGGCGCGGCAGCGGCTCACCGCCGAACTCGGCCACACCCATCGGCAGTTCGGCGACCTGCTCGCCCGTTCCGCCACGGAGGACGCCGAGGACGAGTCGATCCGGGCCGCGCTGGAGGAGGCCCTGTCCCAGGTGACGCGGGCCGCCGCGGTGTTCGCCTCCCTCGGCGATGACGCCCTGCACAGCCGCACCGGCGCCGAACTCGCCGCGGGCTGGCTGGAGGCCGACCTGAGCCGCCCGGCCCGGGCCGCCGCACGCGCGCGTGCGGTGCTGACGGCGTACGCGGGCTCCGACGAGGGCGACGAGGCGGCACAGGAGCGACGGGCCGAGGCCCAGCAGATGCTGCAGGTAGTGGAGGAGCAGGGCACGGAGTAGCGGCGCGGGGAGGGGCCGGTTCCGGGCTCTCGCGCGACAGGGCTCCGGGGAGCGCTATTCCACGCCGATGAGCAGCAGCGCCCCTTGCCGTCCGCCCCGGTACACCACCGTGTCGACGGCGAGATACGACTCACGCACGCGTGCTTCGAGGTGCTCGGCGATCGCCTCCGGCGCCTCGTCGCCGAGGACGATCGTGACGAGTTCGCCGCCGGCCGCGATCATGCGGTCGAGGACGGTCTCCGCGGTGGCCGTCACGTCCGAGCCGATCACGGCCACGTCGCCGTCGATGAGGCCGAGGACGTCGCCGGCCTGGCAGATGCCGGCCATGGTCCAGGACTGGCGCTCCGCGACGACGACCTCGCCGTACCGGGTCGCGCCGGCCGCCGAGGTCATCGACACGACGTCCTCGTCGAAGCGGCGCTCCGGCTCGTGCACGGCGAGCGCCGCGATGCCCTGGACCGCGGAGCGGGTCGGGATCAGCGCCACGCGGATGCCCTCCGCGCGGGCCTGCTCGGCCGCGGCGGCCGCGGTGTGGCGCAGCTCGGGGTCGTTGGGCAGCAGCACGACCTCGCGCGCGTGGGCCCGCCGAACGGCGTCGACGAGCTCTCCGCTGGCGGGCGGCTCCCCGGGGCGCGCGAGCACGGCGGTCGCGCCGGCCTCGGTGTACAGCCCGGCCAGTCCCTCGCCCGGCACGACGGCCACCACGGCGCGCTGAACCCGCTCCCGCAGCGGCCGCTCGCCGCCGGTGGTGTGGACGTCGCCGAGCCCGAAGTGAGTGATCCGGATCCGGTACGGCCGCCCCGCCTCGACGCCCGCCTCCACGGCGGCACCCGCGTCGTCGACGTGCACATGGACGTTCCACAGCCCGTCGCCGCCGACCACGACGAGGGAGTCCCCGAGGGCGTCGAGCCGGGCCCGCAGTCGCGCGACGGCCACGTCATCGGCCTCCAGGAGGTAGATCACCTCGAAGGCGGGGCCGCCTCCTCCGCCGTGGTCGGCCGGACCGTCGGCACAGTCGTCGAGGCCGCCCGGGGCTGCGGAGCCACCGCGCGCGTGTGCCGGGACCACCGCTTCCCCCGCCGCTCTTCCCGGCACAGGGGACACGAGGAGATGGTCGTCGCCCCCCGGAAAGGCACCCGGCGCCAAGTCAGTCCCAGGAAACGCGCCCGCCGCCAAGTCCGTGAGCGGCACCCCGACCTCGCCGGGCTCCACGCGCGCGTGCGGGGCGCCACCGTCCGCGCTTTCCTCCCGCGTGCGCGCGGCACCGCCCTCTGCGCTCCCCACGTGTGCGTGCGTGCCACCGAACCCGCCGTCCCCAAGGAGCCCCCGGTAGACCTCCCGCGGCGCCTCCCCGGTGAACGTCTCCACCAGCGCCGCGAGCACCGCCACCAGCCCCCGCCCGCCCGCGTCGACGACCCCGGCACGCTCCAGGACGGCCAACTGGCTGGGCGTCGCGGCGAGGGCGGCACGTGCCCCCTCGTAGGCCGCCCGCGCGACCGTCCCGCAGTCGCCCTCCGCCCCGGTGGCCGCGTCGGCGGCGGCCGAGGCGACCGAGAGGACCGTGCCCTCGACGGGATGGGCCACGGCCTCGCGCGCGGAGTCGGCGGCGCGCCGCAGGGCCAGCCGCAGGGCCGACCCGTCGGTGTGAGCCGTCTCACCGTCCGCGGCGAGCACCTGCGCCATGCCACGCAGCAGCTGCGCGAGGATCGTCCCGGAGTTCCCCCGGGCCCCGATCAGCGCCCCGTGCGCCATCGCGCGCACGGTGTCGGCGAGTGAGGGGCTACCGGTCCGCGCGGACTCCACCTCGTGCCCGGCGAACACCGCCTCGACCGCGGCCACGGCCGACTCCACGGTCAGATACAGGTTCGTCCCGGTGTCACCGTCGGCCACGGGATAGACGTTGATCGCGTCGATCTCCTCACGCGCGCGACCCAGCGACTCCAACGCGAGACCGCACCAGGTGCGCACCGCGAGAGCATCGAAGAATGTCTGCGGCACGTGCGCCACCTGCGCCTCCTTGAGCTGCTGGACGTGGCACGCAGCGTAGACCCAGGGCCGGTGTACGGCGGAAGAGGGCCGGGAGCGGGCCCCTGAGCAGCCATGGTAGTTTCGTTGCACTGGCGCAGTCGTTGTATGCTGCTCCGGTTGCCCGATCCCATCGGGCCATCCTCCTGGCAGCGCCACTCAGATCTCTGATCCTACGATCTCGATCCCGGCCCGCCGGGATCCAACCGTAAGTGCATCTGAAGTCTTTGGAGTGACCCGTGGCTGCCAACTGCGACGTCTGCGGCAAGGGGCCGGGCTTCGGCAACAACATCTCGCACTCGCACCGCCGTACGTCCCGTCGCTGGAACCCGAACATCCAGCGCGTCCGTACCGTGGTGGGCGGGACGCCGAAGCGCGTGAACGCTTGCACCTCGTGCATCAAGGCCGGCAAGGTCTCGCGCTGACGCACAGCTAAGCGCGCGGCCACTGCTGGTTCGCTGCACTGAGCCGGTCCACCTCACGGTGGGCCGGCTTTTTGCTGCCCTGGCCCCGCACACGGAGATCGAGGCCCGGCAGGCCGCGACCGGACGTCAAGCTGCCGGATTACCCCGGCGAGTGAGGGCCCAGCCGTGATCCACGGGCCCGATCCCCCCGCCCAGCGCGAACCCGGCCGCGATCGCCCCGGTGACGTACTCCTTGGCCGCCGCCACCGCCTCCGGCACGGACTGGCCCTTCGCCAGCTGCGCCGCGATCGCGGAGGCGAGGGTGCAGCCCGTGCCGTGCGTGTGCCGGTTGTCGTGGCGCGGGGCGCGCAGCCAGTGCTCCTCGGTGCCGTCGGTGAGCAGGTCCACGGCGTCGCCCGCGAGATGGCCGCCCTTCACCACGACCCAACGGGGCCCGTAGGCGAGCACGGCCGCCGCGGCTCGCCGCAGGTCGTCCTCCGACTCCACGTGGACGCCGGTGAGTTGGGCCACCTCGTCGAGGTTCGGCGTCGCGACGGTCGCCACCGGCAGCAGCTTGGTGCGCACCGAGTCGAGCGCGGAGGCCGCCAGCAGCGAGTCCCCGTGCTTGGAGACGCCGACCGGGTCGACCACGGCGGGCGCGTCCGTCCCCCGATCAACTCGGCCACCACCTCGACGAGTCCGGCCGACGCGAGCATCCCCGTCTTGACAGCCTGCACGCCGATGTCGTCGACGACACTGCGGTACTGCGCCCGCACCGCCTCCACCGGAAGCTCCCAGGCCCCCTGCACGCCCAGGGAGTTCTGTGCGGTGACCGCCGTAAGGACACTCATGCCGTGCACGCCGAGCGCGAGCATCGTCTTCAGGTCGGCCTGGATGCCCGCGCCCCCACCGGAGTCGGAGCCCGCCACCGTAAGGACGCCCGGGATCATGACTCGATGTCCCCGCCGAAGTGGTCCCAGCCGCCCTTGCTGGTCCACGGCGCCCCGTCCACCGTCACCTGCGGCAGCGCCGAGGGATTGAGGACCTCGCCGATGACCTTCCAGCGGGCCGGGAGCTTCACGTCCGGCGGGAAGGTCGCCACGATCGCGTGGTCCTCTCCCCCGGTCAGCACCCATTGCATGGGGTCGACGCCGACGGCCTGCCCGATGTCGTTCATCTGGGACGGGATGTCGATCGCGCCCGAGCGGATGTCGATGCGGACCTTGCTGGCCTCGGCGATGTGCCCGAGGTCGGCGATCAGCCCGTCGCTGACGTCGCACATGGCGGTCGCGCCGAGCCCGGCCGCCGCCGGACCCGCGTGGTACGGCGGCTCGGGGCGCCGGTGCGCCTCCACGAAGGCCCGCGGCGAACGGAAACCGCGGGCGAGCACGGCGTATCCGGCGGCGGACCAGCCCAGCCAGCCGGTCACCGCGACGAGGTCGCCGGGCTGGGCGCCCGCCCGCGTCACGGGCTCCTGGTTGCGCAGATCGCCGAGCGCGGTGATCGACACCATGATCGTGTCGCCCCGTACGACGTCCCCGCCGACCACCGACGCGCCCGCGACCTGGCACTCGTCGCGCAGGCCGTCCATCAGCTCGCTCGGCCAGGTCACCGGGAGTTCGGCCGGCACGACCAGGCCGAGCAGCAGCGCCGTCGGTACGGCGCCCATGGCGGCGATGTCCGCGAGGTTCTGCGCGGCGGCCTTGCGGCCGACGTCGTAGGCCGTGGACCAGTCGCGGCGGAAGTGCCGCCCCTCCAGCAGGATGTCGGTGCTGGCGACCACCCTGCGGTCGGGCGCGGCCACCACCGCGGCGTCGTCGCCGGGACCGACCCGGACCGCCGGGGTGGTGGTGAGACGGGAGGTGAGCTCCCTGATGAGCCCGAACTCGCCGAGCTCACCAACAGTGCCCTTCATTGCCCTTACGCCCCTTCTGTCCCTGTCCGCACCCGGTCGCGCGTCACTACTGTCCTCGCTACGGTCGAGGTGTACGTCAACTTCTGTCGTGCCGGAACCCCGGCGCGCAAGCCCCGGTTCCCGTGGGTCTCCCCGCGGCGAGCGGCGACGCGATACCGTGGCGTTCCTTTTCCCCACATGATCCTCGTGGCCGCCCTGGAGGTTCCGTGGTACAGGCGTACATCCTGATCCAGACGGAGGTCGGCAAGGCGTCGACCGTCGCCGAGACGATCAGCAAGATCCCTGGAGTCATCCAGGCCGAGGACGTGACAGGACCGTACGACGTCATCGTGCGCGCCCAGGCCGACACAGTCGACGACCTGGGTCGCATGGTGGTCGCGAAGGTCCAGCAAGTGGACGGCATCACCCGCACCCTGACCTGCCCGGTCGTACATCTGTAGCCCCCGTCTACCCTTGGCCGGTGAACTCTTTCCGTCCCCGGCGCATTTCCGTCCTCGGGCTGCCCGCGCTCGTCCTGCTGATCACCGCGGCGGGCTGCTCATCAGCAGACGGCAGCGCGTCGGCGGCGGTTCCCAGCGCCGACGCGAAGACCACGAAGTTGTGCCAGAACCTGGACAAGGTACTGCCGGCCAAGGTGGACGGTGAGAGCCGTACGGACCCCTCGCCCGCGTCCGCGCTGACCGCCGGGTGGGGGACTCGGCGATCATACTGCGGTGCGGTGTCGCGAGGCCGCCCAAGATGCTCGATCCCAAGGTGGCGGAAGGCCGGGATCCGGACGCGGTGGCCGGCGGCGTGAACGGCGTCAGGTGGCTGATGGAGAAGCAGGACGACGGGGGCTACCGGTTCACGTCCGCGTTGCGCCGCGCCTATGTCGAGGTCACCGTGGAAAAGGGCCGGGACAGTTCGAGTGTGCTGATCGACCTGGCGGCGGCCGTCAAGAAGGCGATCCCCACGGGGATCGCCAACTGAACACGACGACCGTCACCTGAGCCCGGTGGACCGCCGCAACGCCGCCTGGAGCAGCTTGTCCACGAGGTCCGGGTAGCTGATCCCGCTCGCCTGCCACATCTGCGGATACATCGAGATCGGCGTGAAACCGGGCATCGTGTTGATCTCGTTGATCACGAACTCCCCGTCCTCGGTGAGGAAGAAGTCCGCGCGTACCAGGCCCTCGCACGAGGCCGCCTCGAAGGCGTCCACCGCCAGGCGCTGGACCTCCGCCGTCTCCTCCGCCGTCAGGGGCGCCGGCACGATCCCCGGCGTCGAGTCGATGTACTTGGCCTCGAAGTCGTAGTACGCGTGCGCGTCCGGCGGCGGGATCTCGGCCGGTACGGAGGCGCGCGGGCCGTCCTCGAACTCCAGCACCCCGCACTCGATCTCACGGCCGCGCAGCGCCGCCTCGACGAGGATCTTCGGGTCGTGCCGCCGGGCCTCGGCGATCGCCTCGTCCAGGCCGGACAGGTCGTCGACCTTGGTGATACCGATCGACGAACCCGCGCGCGCGGGCTTCACGAAGAGCGGCCAGCCGTGGTCGCCGGCGAGGTCGATGATCTTCTTGCGGGCGGCGGACTCGTCCTGCTCCCACTCGCGCGGCCGGATCACCACGTACGGGCCCACCTTGAGCCCGAACGAGGTGAACACCCGCTTCATGTACTCCTTGTCCTGACCGACGGCCGAGGCGAGCACGCCGGAACCCACGTACGGCACCCCGGAAAGCTCCAGCAGGCCCTGCAGGGTGCCGTCCTCGCCGTAGGGGCCGTGGAGCACCGGGAAGACGACGTCGATCTCGCCCAGCGCCTTGGGCACCGACCCGGGCTCGCTGTAGACGACTTCGCGGTTCGCGGGGTCGACGGGGAGCACCACGCCGCCCTCGCCGGAGTCGGTGAGATCCTCGACCTCGGGCGTACGGCGATCGGTGATCGCCATCCGTTCCGGTTCGTCCGCGGTGAGCACCCAGCGGCCTTCCCGCGTGATACCGATCGGCAGGACGTCGTACTTCGTCCGGTCGATCGCACGCAGTACGGCGCCGGCGGTGACCATGGAGATCCCGTGCTCGGAGCTGCGACCGCCGAACACGACGGCCACGCGCGGCTTGCGAGGCGGCTGGTCAGGGCTCTGGGGGAGGTTCTCGGTGCTCATATCGCGATGAGCGTACCCGGCCGTAGGGGCCGAGTCAGCGTCCGGGCCGCGAGTGAGTCGGAGGGCGTGCCGGTGTCAAGGGAGCGGCGTTCGCTCAGCGTCGCTCGGGCTTCGCGCTGCGCGACATCAGCTCCTTGAGCGCGACCACCGGAGGCTTGCCCTCGTGCACGATGCCGACGACCGTCTCCGTGATCGGCATGTCTACGCCGTGCCGACGGGCCAGATCCAGCACGGACTCACAGGACTTGACGCCCTCGGCGGTCTGCTTGGTGACCGCGATGGTCTCCTGCAGGGTCATGCCCTTGCCGAGGTTGGTGCCGAAGGTGTGGTTGCGGGACAGCGGCGAGGAGCAGGTCGCCACCAGGTCGCCCAGGCCCGCGAGGCCGGAGAACGTCAGCGGGTCGGCGCCCAGCGCGACCCCCAGCCGCGCGGTCTCGGCGAGGCCCCGCGTGATGAGCGAGCCCTTGGCGTTGTCACCGAGCCCCATGCCGTCCGCGATGCCGACGGCGAGCCCGATGACGTTCTTCACGGCACCGCCCAGCTCACAGCCCACCACGTCGGTCTCGGTGTACGGCCTGAAGTACGGCGTGTGGCAGGCGGCCTGGAGGCGCTGGGCGACGGCCTCGTCGGTGCAGGCGACCACCGCCGCGGCCGGCATCCGCGCGGCGATCTCGCGCGCGAGGTTGGGTCCGGTGACCACGGCGATGCGGTCATGGCCGACCTTGGCCACGTCCTCGATGACCTCGCTCATCCGCATGGTGGTGCCGAGTTCGACGCCCTTCATCAGGGACACGAGCACGGTGCCCGGCGCCAGCATCGGGGTCCACTCGGCGAGGTTGGCGCGCAGCGTCTGGGAGGGGACGGACAGCACCGTGAAGTCGGCGTCGGCCATGGCCTCGGCGGGGTCCGTGGTCGCCCGCATGCCTTGCGGGAGCTCGACGCCGGGGAAGTAGTCGGGGTTCGTGCGGCTCGAGTTGATGGCCTCGGCGACCTCGGCGCGACGGGCCCACAGGGTGACCTCGCACCCCGCGTCGGCGAGGACGATGCCGAAGGCGGTACCCCACGAACCGGCACTCAGAACCGCCGCCTTGACAGGCTTGCTCACGTGCCCTGCCCCTCTTCCTGCCCGGCCTTTTCCTGTTCGGCCTTCGGCTGCGTCCGCCGGTTCTGCGCGGCGGTCCTGCGCCGCTGCTCGATGCGCTCCTGGCGCGGATCGTACGGCGTCTCGGGCGCCTTCTCGCCGCGGATCTCCTCCAGCTGGCGGGTGATGGCGGCCATGATGACCTCGGTCGCCTCCTTCAGCAACTCCGGGGTCATCTCCTTGTCGTAGAAGCGGGCGAGATCCACGGGCGGGCCCGCGAGGACCCGGTGGGTCTTGCGCGGAAGGACGTTGAGCTTCTTGGCGTAGGGCGGCAGCAGTTCGTTGGCCCCCCACTGCGCGACCGGGATCACCGGGCACTTGGTCTGCAGGGCGACGCGTGCGGCACCGGTCTTGCCGGTCATGGGCCACTGGTCGGGGTCGCGGGTGATGGTGCCCTCGGGGTAGAACGCGACACACTCGCCGCGCTCCACGGCGTCGATCGCGGCACGGAAAGCGCTCAGCGCGTCCGTGGTCTCCCGGTAGACGGGAATCTGCCCGGTGCCGCGCATCGCGGCGGCGACGAACCCCTTCTTGAAAAGCCCGCTCTTCGCCAGGAATCGCGGAACCCGGCCGGTGTTGTACTGAAAGTGCCCGTACGTGAAGGGATCGATGTGCGAATTGTGGTTCACCGCGGTGATAAATCCACCCTCGGCCGGAATGTGCTCCATTCCGCGCCAGTCCCGCTTGATCAGAACCACCAGCGGCGGTTTGCAGAGCACCGCGGCGAAGCGGTACCAGAAGCCGATTCTGCGGCGGGGCACACGGACACCTTCCTCTAGGGATCAAGGACATCGGGCCGGAGGGCCGCACAAGTGTCGCCCCAGGCCGCCGGTCTGTCGAGAACACCGTACGCCCGCCCGTCTCCGACCCCCACCCCTCCAAGGAGCTTCGCACCCCTCCCCTTGCCGCAACCGCCGGATGCCCCTGGTGACCGCTGAGTGACAATGGCCGCTACTAGAGAGGGACGAAACGCTCGTGCAGTGGACCTTGGTCATACCCCTGAAGCCCCTGGCGCGGGCGAAGAGCAGGCTCTCGGACACCGCGAGCGACGGACTGCGCCCGGGCCTGGCCCTCGCCTTCGCCCAGGACACCGTCGCGGCGGCGCTGGCCTGCCCGGCGGTGAAGGATGTGGCAGTCGTCACGGACGACGCCCTGGCCGGCCGCGAGCTGGGCGCACTTGGCGCCCATATCGTCCCGGACGAGCCCGGCGACGGCCTGAACGCGGCTCTGGCGCACGGGGCGGCAGTCATACGCTCGTCCCGCCCCGAAAGCGCCGTGGCGGCCCTCAACGCCGATCTCCCCGCCCTGCGCCCCCTGGAATTGGCCCGGGTCCTGGACTCGGCCGCGGAATTCCCACGCGCATTTCTCCCGGATGCAGCCGCAATCGGCACAACACTGCTGGCCGCCGCTCCGGGCCAGGAATTACTTCCGGCATTCGGCATGGGTTCCCGGGCCCGCCATCGCGCGTCGGGGGCGATGGAACTCCCCCTCGCCGACGTGGATTCCGTACGCCAGGACGTGGACACCGGCGCCGACCTGCGCGCGGCACTGGCCCTGGGGGTAGGCCCACGCACAGCTGTGGCAGCGGCACAACTACTGATCAAGGAACAGTGACGGCCACCCATCGCGGCCTCCCGGCGGAACGCATACGCTGGCCGTCATGCAGGCCACCGCATACACCTACGACGCCGAATCCCGCTCCGGCAGCGTGCTGCTGGACGACGGCACCCCCGTCCCCTTCGACGCCCCGGCTTTCGACGCGGGCGGCCTACGGCTGCTGCGCCCCGGGCAGCGGGTCCGCATCGAGACGGAGGGCGCAGGCGAGTCCCTGCGCATCACGCTGGTCACCCTGCAAACCCTGTGAACAGCGGCTGAACACGCCGCGGGCCGGACTCCCCACGGAGTCCGGCCCTGCGCGTGAGTGCCCCTGCGGTTCTACCTCTTGCGGGCGGTGGCCTTCTTGGCGGTGGTCTTGCGAGCCGTCGACTTCTTGGCGGGCGCCTTCTTGGCGGTCGCCTTCTTCGCCGGGGCCTTCTTGGCGGTCGCCTTCTTGGCCGTGGTCTTCTTCGCCGCGGTGGTCTTGGCGGTCGCCGTGGTCTTCTTCGCCGGCGCCTTCTTCGCGGTGGTCTTCTTCGCCGTGGCCGTGGTCTTCTTGGCCGTCGTCTTCTTCGCCGTCGTCTTCTTCGCGGCGGCCGCCTTGGTGGTCTTCTTCGCGGCGGCCTTCTTGACCGTCGCCGCGGCACCACCGGTCAGGCTGCCCTTGGGCGCCTTCTTGACCGCGACCTCGCCGCCCCGCGGGAGCTTCTTCGAGCCGCTCACCAGGTCCTTGAAGCCCTGACCCGCACGGAAGCGCGGAACGGACGTCTTCTTGACCCGAACCCGCTCGCCCGTCTGAGGGTTACGGGCGTAACGAGCCGGGCGGTCGACCTTCTCGAACGATCCGAAGCCGGTGACCGAGACCCGCTCACCCGCGACGACCGCGCGGACGATCGCGTCCAGTACGTGGTCGACAGCATCGGCGGCCTGCTGGCGGCCGCCCATCTTGTCGGCAATCGCTTCTACGAGCTGCGCCTTGTTCACGTCTTCCCCTTCGGAGACATCGCCAGAACGAAAGTGTTCAAGCTTTTTCGCACGTTAGGCAGATATATACCGCAAATCAAACACGAAACGGGCTAATCACCCTTGTGCCGCAACGGACTCGGCGATCTCGAAGGTGTTCAGCGTTCCTCTTCGGGGAATCGCCCCGCGTCGAGGTCCGCGATGAACCACTCCAGACGCCTTGTCGCTTCGGCGACGTCGTGCTTGGCCGCGGCCGTAATGACCAGCAGCTTCCGGGTCAGCGCCATCCGTACGCCCTCCGGGACTTGCAGTGCGCGCACCCTTGCATGCGCTTCCTTCAGTTGGTCCGCGACTGCCGCATAGAGCTCGAGTTGGCCGTCGTGTTCCATGCACAGATTGTGCCATCTGGGGCGAGTTGTCGCCTGCCAGGGGTGCAACTCCGGCCTCGAATGGCCTTCCGAGCACTTGCGAAAGCCACGGATACAACACTCGCGTACCCCGGCAACACCCTTCGTAACGTGGGAAGTTGAGCACGGCACTCACGCGGCGCAGGGCCGTTCGGGTGCAGACATGGCAGTACCCCCGATCGGGGCTGATCGGGGGTACTGCGCGGGTGTTGCGGTGGCCGAAAGTCGCCTTGCGCCGAAGCCTTGGCTCAGGCCTTGGAGCGTGCCTTGGCTCAGGCCTGGAGCGTGCGCGGCTTGAACGACGGTCGCTTCGCCTCGTAGGCGGCGATGTCGGCCTCGTTCTGCAGGGTGATCGAGATGTCGTCGAGGCCGTTCAGCAGCCGCCAGCGGGAGTTCTCGTCCAGCTCGAAGGAGGCGGTGATGCCCTCGGCGCGCACCTCACGAGCCTCAAGGTCCACCGTGACCTCAGCAGTCGCGTCCTTCTCGATGAGCTCCCACAGCGCATCCACGATCTTCTGCTCCAGAACCACCGTGAGCAGGCCGTTCTTGAGCGAGTTACCGCGG
Source organism: Streptomyces sp. DT2A-34 (assembly GCF_030499515.1). Lineage (NCBI taxonomy): Bacteria > Bacillati > Actinomycetota > Actinomycetes > Kitasatosporales > Streptomycetaceae > Streptomyces > Streptomyces sp. DT2A-34. Next base: position 2,720,464 of record NZ_JASTWJ010000001.1, read on the forward strand.
AAGATGTCCGCGAAGCGCGAGGAGATGACGGCCTTGAAGCCGTAGTTCTGCAGCGCCCACACGGCGTGCTCACGCGAGGAACCCGTACCGAAGTCGGGACCCGCGACCAGAACCGTGGCGCCTTGGCGCTCGGGCTGGTTGAGGATGAACGTCTCGTCCTTGCGCCAGGCCTCGAACAGCCCGTCCTCGAACCCGTCCCGAGTCACCTTCTTGAGCCAGTGAGCAGGGATGATCTGGTCGGTGTCGACGTTGGAGCGGCGCAGCGGGATGGCCCGGCCGGTGTGCGTGGTGAATGCTTCCATGACTTCTCAGACTCCAGCGGGCGTACGGGTCTCGACGTCGGACAGATCGGCCGGGGAGGCCAGGTGGCCCAGCACGGCGGTCGCGGCGGCGACCTGCGGCGACACCAGGTGGGTACGGCCGCCCTTGCCCTGCCTGCCCTCGAAGTTGCGGTTGGAGGTGGACGCGGAGCGCTCACCGGGGGCCAGCTGGTCGGGGTTCATGCCCAGGCACATCGAGCAGCCCGCGTGCCGCCACTCGGCACCGGCCTCCTTGAAGACCACGTCCAGGCCCTCGGAGACGGCCTGCAGACCCACCCGCGCGGAGCCCGGAACGACCAGCATCCGCAGGCCGTCGGCGACTTTGCGGCCCTTGAGGAGCTCGGCGGCGGCGCGCAGGTCCTCGATCCGGCCGTTGGTGCAGGAGCCTACGAAGACGGTGTCCACCTTGATGGAGCGCAGCGGCTGACCGGCCTCCAACCCCATGTATTCCAGGGCCTTTTCGGCGGCGAGGCGCTCCGAAGCGTCTTCGTACGAAGCCGGGTCGGGGACGTTCGCCGAAAGCGGCGCGCCCTGGCCCGGGTTGGTGCCCCAGGTGACGAACGGCGACAGCTCGGCGGCCTCGATGACGACCTCGGCGTCGAACTCGGCGTCATCGTCGGTCTTCAGCGTCTTCCAGTACTCGACCGCGGCGTCCCAGTCCTCGCCCTTGGGCGCGTGCGGACGGCCCTTGAGGTACTCGAAGGTGGTCTCGTCCGGGGCGATCATGCCCGCGCGGGCGCCGGCCTCGATCGACATGTTGCAGATGGTCATGCGGGCCTCCATCGAGAGCTTCTCGATGGCGGAGCCGCGGTACTCCAGGACGTAGCCCTGGCCGCCGCCGGTACCGATCCGGGCGATGATCGCCAGGATCAGGTCCTTGGCGGTGACGCCGTCGGGCAGTTCGCCGTTGACCGTGATGGCCATGGTCTTCGGGCGGACCAGCGGCAGCGTCTGGGTGGCCAGCACGTGCTCCACCTGGGAGGTGCCGATGCCGAACGCCAGGCCGCCGAAGGCACCGTGCGTGGAGGTGTGGGAGTCGCCGCAGACGACCGTCATGCCGGGCTGGGTCAGACCCAGCTGCGGGCCGACGACGTGCACGACGCCCTGCTCGACGTCGCCCAGCGGGTGCAGGCGCACACCGAACTCGGCGGCGTTCTTGCGCAGCGTCTCCAGCTGGATCCGGGAGACCGGGTCGGCGATCGGCTTGTCGATGTCGAGGGTCGGGGTGTTGTGGTCCTCGGTGGCGATGGTCAGGTCGAGCCGGCGCACCTGGCGACCGCTCTTGCGGAGGCCGTCGAAGGCCTGCGGGCTGGTCACCTCGTGCAGCAGGTGCAGATCGATGAAGAGGAGGTCGGGCTCGCCCTCGGCGCGCCGGACGACATGGTCGTCCCAGACCTTCTCCGCGAGTGTCCTACCCATCGCTTTCCCTCCGGCCGGCAAGCGTCCACCGGCCCAACTAGAGATCTTGAGGAGGCAGCGCCCGCCGCCCCTGTTCGGGCGTCCGCCACCGGGCCCGTTTGTCTGCGGGCCGCATTGCCTTCGTGTCTTCCAGAGTGGCGTGTTCCACGGAAAATTGAACTTGCGTTTCACAGAGTGAGACGCGAGTATCGTTGCATGGACAACAGTAGCGGCGTCGGCGTCCTGGACAAGGCAGCCCTTGTCCTGAGCGCCCTGGAGTCCGGTCCGGCCACCCTCGCGGGGCTTGTGGCGGCCACCGGACTGGCACGACCCACGGCCCACCGGCTGGCCGTGGCTCTGGAACACCACCGCATGGTGGCGCGCGACATGCAGGGCCGTTTCATTCTGGGCCCTCGCCTCGCGGAGCTGGCCGCGGCGGCAGGCGAGGACCGCCTCCTCGCCACGGCGGGCCCGGTGCTCACCCACCTCCGTGATGTCACGGGCGAGAGCGCCCAGCTCTACCGCCGCCAGGGCGACATGCGCATCTGCGTCGCCGCGGCGGAACGTCTGTCCGGCCTGCGGGACACGGTCCCGGTCGGCTCGACGCTCACGATGAAGGCGGGCAGCTCGGCGCAGATCCTCATGGCCTGGGAGGAGCCGGAGCGCCTGCACCGGGGCCTGCAGGGCGCCCGCTTCACAGCCACCGCGCTCTCCGGCGTACGACGCCGGGGCTGGGCCCAGTCGATCGGCGAGCGCGAGCCGGGCGTCGCGTCCGTCTCCGCGCCCGTACGCGGCCCGTCGAACCGCGTGGTGGCCGCCGTGTCGGTCTCCGGCCCCATCGAGCGCCTGACCCGCCACCCGGGCCGTATGCACGCCCAGGCGGTCATCGACGCCGCCGCACGCCTCTCCGAGGCCCTGCGCCGCACCGGCTGACATCGGGGACGTCAGTGGGGAGGGTCCGCCTCAACGCCGCGGCAGACCCTCCCCACTCCCCTGAGCCCCCCGGTCACCCGGCTTCTTCGGCCGCCTTCACCTTCGACCGGTGCGCGAACCGGTCCTTCGCGTAGCGCCCCCGCTTCTCCAGCGGCACCTGCCCGTGCGCCGCCGCGAGTCCGAACGCCGGCATGTCCGCGTAGATCGACTCGTACGCCCCCTCGGGCACCACGTAGGACCTCCGTGCCACAGCCCCACATGCCCGCGCACCTTGCCCTCCCGCTCCTTGCGGTCGAAGAGCGCCCACGCCCGGCGGCGGAGCATGTCGGGCGAGGTCGCGTACGCGTAGAGCTTCTCCTTGGACTCCCAGTACTGGACCACGTAGTAGGTCCGCGGCATGGCCAGGGCGACCGGGAACCAGCGAGGCACGGCCCAGTCGGACAGCGGCACTATCCTTCTTGGGAGCGCTTGGATAGTGACACTCTCCAAGGGAGCGCAAGAGATGCGGCTGGCGGAACTGAGCGAGCGCAGCGGGGTGCCCATCGCGACGATCAAGTACTACCTGCGCGAAGGGCTGTTGGCGCCCGGCCGCCAGATCAACGCCCGCACCGCCGAGTACGACGAGGAACATCTGCGCCGGCTGCGCCTGGTGCGCGCGATGATCCAGGTCGGGCGGGTGCCGGTGGCGACGGTCCGGGAGGTGCTCGGACACGTCGACGACGACTCACTGGGCCGTTCGATCCGCCTCGGCGCGGCGCTGTGGGCGCTGCCCCAGGTGCCGGAGCCGGACGAGGACGACGAGTATGTCCAGGCCGCACAGCAGGAGGTCAGCACGCTCCTGGACCGGCTCGGCTGGGAGAACGCCAAGCGGCTCACGACCATCTCCCCCGCCTATCGCTCGCTGGTGGTGGCGGTGGCCGCGTTCCGCCGGCTCGGCTACGGCTGGGGGGCCGAACTGCTCGCGCCGTACGCCGAGTTGATGCACCGGACAGCCGTCCTCGACCTGGACAACATGGAGACGCACCCGTCGGAGGCGGAGCGGATCGAGTTCGCGATCCTGGGGGCGATCCTCAACGAGCCGGTGCTGCAGGCGCTGCACCGGCTGGCCCAGGAGGAGGAGACGACGCGGCGGTACGGCTTCGAGTAGCCGACGCCGGCACGATGAAGGCCCTCCGCCGAAGCGAAGGGCCTTCATGTGGTACCCCCGACCGGATTCGAACCGGCGCTACCGCCTTGAGAGGGCGGCGTGCTAGGCCGCTACACAACGGGGGCGTGGAGCCTGCGTTTCCGCAGGTCCGAGCTGGTCTACCTGGACTCGAACCAAGACTAACTGAACCAGAATCAGTCGTGCTGCCAATTACACCATAGACCAATGTGGTTTAGACCAGACAGTACCCCCGACCGGATTCGAACCGGCGCTACCGCCTTGAGAGGGCGGCGTGCTAGGCCGCTACACAACGGGGGCCCTAGCGATCCCGAGTTGATCGAGATCAGTACCCCCGACCGGATTCGAACCGGCGCTACTGCCTTGAGAGGGCAGCGTGCTAGGCCGCTACACAACGGGGGCTTTGCAGATGAGCTCTGCGAGCTGGCCTACCTGGACTCGAACCAAGACTAACTGAACCAGAATCAGTCGTGCTGCCAATTACACCATAGGCCACTGGAACGCAAGCCCCTGAGGGGATCTTGTTCTAGTTTGCTCCTCCGGGTTTCCGGCCTTTCGGCCCGCTCCCCGGCGGCGCAGGAAGAACATTACCCGAAGGTGGACGGGGCTCCAAAACGGGTATCCGCGCCGAGGATCGCGGGGAGTTCGGCGAGGGAGGCGATCCGGTGCGGTCTGCCGTCCGCCGGGGCGGGCGCGCCAACGCCGGTGTACGCGCCGTCACGGTCGATCCACACCGACAGCAGCCCGGCGTCCGCGGCACCCCGCCCGTCGATCTCCGGGTGATCGCCGACGTACGCCACCTGGTGCGGGGCGAGCTCCATCGCGGCGCAGGCGGCGTGGAAGGCGCCGGCCTCCGGCTTGGAGACGCCGAGCTCGGCCGCGCACAGGACGGCCTCGAAGCGGTCGTACACGCCGAGCACGCGCAGTTTGCGGTCCTGGACGTGAATGCTGGAGTTGGACAGCACCGCGTGCCGGTGGCTGGCCGCGAGGGCGTCCAGGACCGGCAGGACGTCCGGGAAAAGGTTCCAGGCGGTCTCGTAGTGCCCGATGTACCGCTCGAACCAGGCGTCGGCCTCGGCGTCGGTCAGCTCCTCGCCGAGGAACACCCGCACGCGGTCGCGGCGCTGCCCCTGGAAGGTGGCCTCTCCCGCCGAGAACCGCGCCCACTGGGCGTCGGTGATCTTCCGCCAGCGCGCGATGGCCTGCTCGACGCTGTCGTACCCGTCGAGCAGGCCCTCGGCCAGCAGGTGCGCGCGCATGCCCACACGGTCCGCGGTGGTGTAGTCGAAGAGGGTGTCGTCGACGTCCCAGACCACAGCTTTGATCGTCACGCGATCCAACGTAAACCAACGGTGACCCAACTAGGGGACACCACCCGAGGATTGGAGTCGGGTTCACGGCCGAAGCCTCGGCCGGGTCAGCGCCTCCGTTGATCCACCGCCGAGGGGCGGCACCCGGTTGTCCGGGTGCCGCCCCTCAGGTCCGCGTCGGCGTCACGCCGCGAGTTTCGCCAGCGCCGCGTCGATCCGGGACAGGGTCGTCTCCTTGCCCAGGACCTCCAGGGACTCGAACAGCGGCAGGCCGACCGTGCGGCCCGTGACGGCCACGCGGACCGGGGCCTGGGCCTTGCCGAGCTTGAGGCCATGGGCCTCGCCGGCGGCCAGGACGGCTTCCTTCAGGGAGTCCGGGGAGGTCCAGTCGGCCGCGTCCAGCTTCTCGCGGGCGGTCCGCAGGAGGGCGTCGCTGCCCTCCTTCATCGCCTTCGTCCAGGACGGCTCGTCGAAGACCGGCTCCGGCAGGAACAGGAAGTCGACGTTGTCCGTGATCTCCGACAGCACCTTCAGACGGGTCTGCGCGTGCGGGGCGATCGCCTGCCACTTCACCTCGTCGAAGGCCTCCGGGGCCCAGGGGGCGAACGGCGCCTGGAGCCACGGGCGGCAGCGCTCGGTGAAGTCCTTCACATCGAGCAGGCGGATGTGGTCACCGTTGATCGACTCGCACTTCTTCAGGTCGAAGCGGGCCGGGTTGGGGTTCACGTCCGCGATGTCGAAGGCCGCGACCATCTCGTCCATCGTGAAGATGTCCTGGTCGGCCGAGAGCGACCAGCCGAGCAGGGAGAGGTAGTTGAGCAGGCCCTCGGGGAGGAAGCCGCGCTCGCGGTAGAGGTTCAGGGACGACTGCGGGTCGCGCTTCGACAGCTTCTTGTTGCCCTCGCCCATCACGTACGGCAGGTGGCCGAACTCGGGGATGCCCTTGGCGATGCCCAGCTCCATCAGCGCCTTGTACAGGGCGATCTGCCGGGGCGTCGAGGAGAGCAGGTCCTCGCCGCGCAGGACGTGGGTGATCTCCATCAGGGCGTCGTCGACCGGGTTGACGAGCGTGTAGAGCGGGGCGCCGTTCGCGCGGACGATGCCGTAGTCCGGGACGTTCTCCGGCGTGAAGGTCAGCTCGCCGCGGACCAGGTCCGTGAAGGTGATCGCCTCGTCGGGCATGCGGAAACGGACGATGGGCGTACGGCCCTGGGCCTTGTACTCCTCGACCTGCGCGTCGGTCAGGTCGCGGCAGTGGCCGTCGTAACCGGAGGGCTTGCCGGCGGCGCGGGCGGCCTCGCGACGGGTGTCCAGCTCCTCCTGGGAGCAATAGCAGTAGTAGGCGTGGCCGCCGTCCAGGAGCTTGGCCGCGACATCCTTGTAGAGGTCCATGCGCTGCGACTGGCGGTACGGCGCGTGCGGGCCGCCGACCTCGGGGCCCTCGTCCCAGTCGAAGCCGAGCCAGCGCATCGAGTCGAGCAGCTGGCCGTAGGACTCCTCGGAGTCGCGGGCCGCGTCGGTGTCCTCGATGCGGAAGACGAGCGTGCCCTGGTGGTGCCGGGCGAACGCCCAGTTGAACAGGGCGGTGCGGACCAGGCCCACGTGGGGGTTACCGGTGGGCGAGGGGCAGAAACGTACGCGGACGGGTGCGCTAGCCACGCTTGACAACCTTGTTGGTGAGAGTGCCGATGCCTTCGATGGTGACGGCGACCTCGTCGCCGACGTTGAGGGGGCCGACCCCTGCCGGGGTGCCCGTGAGGATCACGTCGCCGGGGAGCAGCGTCATGGCCTCGGAGATGTTGACGATCAGGTCCTCGATCGGGTGGATCATCTCGCTGGTACGGCCGAGCTGGCGCTGTTCGCCGTTGACCGTGAGCTGGATGGTCAGGTCGGCGGCCGTTTCGAGGGCCAGGTCCGTCTCCACCCACGGGCCCAGCGGGCAGGAGGTGTCGAAGCCCTTGGCCCGCGCCCACTGCTTCTCGCGCTTCTGGACGTCGCGGGCGGTGATGTCGTTGGCGCAGGTGAAGCCGAAGATCACGTCCTTGACGCGGTCGCGCGGGACCTCGCGGCACATGCGGCCGATGACGACGGCCAGTTCGGCCTCGTGGTGGAGGTCCTCGGTGAAGGACGGGTACTGGATCTCGTCGCCGGAGCCGATCACCGCGGTGGACGGCTTGAAGAAGGCGAACGGGGCGTCGGGCACGTCGTTGCCGAGTTCGCGGGCGTGCTCGGCGTAGTTGCGGCCGAACGCCACGACCTTGTTGGGGAGCACCGGCGGCAGCAGCCTGACCTTGCTCAGCGGCACCTTCGTACCGGAGAGCTCGAAGTCCGCGAACGGGATGCCCTTGATGATGTCGAGCACGAGCTCGTCCGGCTTGTCGCCCTCGACCGCGCCGAAGGCGACATTCCCGTCGATGGAGAATCTGGCGATGCGCACGGGATCCTGCGCCCCTCACTTGAGCCGGCTGGAGTCTGACGCTCCAGGCTAGCGCGGGGAGGAGCGAGCGCCTCGCGCATTACCGCGGGCGCTCCCACCGTCGTACGCGACCGCATGTTCGTACGTGATTGAACAACCGGTCGTCCGGCCGCGTACTACTCGGCGGCGGCGGTGACGGGCATCTCCTGGAGGATGGTGCGCTTGGGGTTGGCGGTCTGAGCGGGAAGGTCGACGGAGTGCTCCGGCTGCTGCGGGGCCTGCAGTTCGTCGGCGCCGTCGAGGTGCGCCAGCGTCGTGCGCCGCGGATTGGCTATCGTGCGGATCATCGTCGTCGTCTTCACGGTTTTACTGAGCCCTGTCGTGACGGGGCGCCGGGGCCGGCCACGATGGGCCTGCGTCCGGACGCGGGTTGGCAGAAACATTCCTCTTGTAAAGCGTCAGGCTAAACATGCAATTCCCTCGGGAAGTTGCGCGGACCCCTTGATCCGCGTGTGAGTTTGCTCACGAGTTCGCGGACAAATCAGTCAATTCCGGCTCGCGATCCACCTCACCGAAACGGACATTGCACCCCTGAAGCTGTCATTCCGCTCCTGATCATGGCGACTGGGGCACCCCTTGCGCCCGAACGGTTCGCAGGCATACGTCCGTTATGGGTGGGATCGCTTTCTACGGCAGGTAATCTCGTACTCACGTGGTGTCACGTATGTCACGGCTCGACCTACGGGCCTTGTTGGAGATCCTGCACTGTGCTGGAATTCCACGGACCGCCGCAGGATCGAGCCGGCGCACAGGGGGCGCATCGAGCGCCGAGTGGCGGCGAGAAGGGGGAGCCAGCGCCGGTCACTGACGACCATCAGGGAGCGTATTCAGGGCGCTCCCGAAAGACGCCGACACCGTGTCCGTCCGTTCACGCGGAGGGGCGCCTGGTCCAGAGGTTGCGACGCTAGTGCAGGGACGTTTCAAGAGGGATGGCAGCGCTTCGGCGGAGCCGGAGCACGGCGGGACCGACCGAGGTCCCTCCCCCCAGCACGCCCAGAACCCGGGCCCGGCCCCGTCCGTCGAGGGCGGTGAGCGCTCCGGGCGCCCCGGCGTGTCGGCATCCCCGGGGGCGGCGAACCCTTCCGCTCCGCCGGCGAAGAAGGCCCCGAAGGGCTCCGGCGGCCCCGGCACGCGAATAGCCCTGCGCAACTGGCGTATCTCCACGCGTCTGGTGGCGCTGCTGACTCTCCCGGTGGTCGCGGCCACCTCGCTGGGCGCGCTGCGCATCAGCGACAACATGAACGACATCCAGCAGCTCGACAACATGAAGCTGCTGACGGACATGACCAAGCGGGCCACCGAGCTGGCCGCGGCGCTCCAGGAGGAGCGCGACCAGTCCGCCGGTCCGCTCGCGCACGGCGCCAAGGCGACCGACTACACGGTCAAGGGCTATCGGGACAAGACCGACCGGGCGTCGGACAGCTTCAGGGAAGCCGCCGAGGAGATCGACGACAGCAGCAAGGACGGCAACCTCAAGGGCGTCCGCGACAACATCGTCCAGCTGGTCCGGGCCCTGGGCGGACTCGCCGAGATCCGCAGCGCCGCCTACAAGGCCGAGGACAACTCCACCCAGACCGTGGAGGCCTACCACCGTCTGATCACCAACCTGCTCGGCCTCTCGCAGGACATGGCCGAGGCGACCAGCAACCCGGACATGATCCACAGCACGCGTGCCCTGGCCGCCTTCTCCTCGGCCAAGGAATACGCGTCCATCCAGCGCGCGGTCCTCGCGGCGGCGCTGCCGGCGAACAGCACCACCCAGGGCGACCTGTCCGAGAACGACCGCCTGTACGCCGACTCGGCGCTGGAGAGCCAGAAGTCCGAGATCCGCAGCTTCAAGAGCATCTACGGCTCGGGAGCCGCCGAGGAGCTCCTGGAGCCGATCGGCGACGGCAACCCGACGATCAAGGCCAGCGACACCTACGCCAGCCGCGCCCTCACCACCGACACCGGTCTGCAGTCGCTGGACAAGCGGTCGTACCGGGACTGGGTGGACGACAGCACCACCAAGATCCAGCAGATGCGCGCCATCGAGACGACGCTGCTGGAGGACATGGAGCAGAAGGCCCGCGAGCTGCGCAACGAGTCGGAGCGCGAGGCGATCATCTCCGGTGCGCTGATCCTGCTCGTGCTCGGTGTCTCGCTGGTCGGCGCGTTCGTCGTGGCCCGCTCCATGATCCGCTCGCTGCGCCGCCTGGAGGAGACCGCCACCAAGGTCGCCCAGGACCGGCTGCCCGAGCTGGTCAAGCAGCTCTCGGAGTCCGACCCGCAGGACGTCGACACCTCCGTCGAGTCGGTCGGTGTGCACTCCCGGGACGAGATCGGCCAGGTGGCCGCGGCCTTCGACGACGTGCACCGCGAGGCGGTCCGCCTCGCCGCCGAGCAGGCCCTGCTGCGGGGCAACGTCAACGCGATGTTCACCAACCTCTCGCGCCGCTCCCAGGGCCTCATCCAGCGTCAGCTCTCGCTCATCTCCGAACTGGAGTCCCGCGAGGCCGACCCGGACCAGCTGTCCTCGCTGTTCAAGCTCGACCACCTCGCGACGCGTATGCGCCGTAACGGTGAGAACCTCCTCGTCCTCGCCGGTGAGGAGCCCGGCCGTCGCTGGACCCGCCCGGTCCCGCTGGTCGACGTGCTCCGCGCCGCCGCGTCCGAGGTGGAGCAGTACGAGCGCATCGAGCTCGCTTCCGTGCCGACCACCGAAGTGGCCGGCCGTGTGGTCAACGACCTCGTGCACCTGCTCGCCGAGCTGCTGGAGAACGCGACCTCGTTCTCCTCCCCGCAGACCAAGGTCAAGGTCACCGGTCACGCGCTGCCCGACGGCCGCGTCCTGATCGAGATCCACGACACCGGCATCGGCCTCTCCCCCGAGGACCTCGCCGCGATCAACGAGCGACTCGCCTCGCCGCCCACCGTGGACGTCTCGGTCTCCCGCCGCATGGGTCTGTTCGTGGTCGGCCGGCTGTCGCAGCGCCACGGCATCCGCATCCAGCTGCGCCCCTCCGACTCCGGTGGTACGACCGCGCTGGTCATGCTCCCCGTCGATGTCGCCCAGGGCGGCAAGAAGCCCGCTCCGGGCAAGCCCGGCCCGAACGGTCCGGGTCTCTCCGGTGGTCCGGCCGCCGCGCAGGCCGCCGCCGGTGCGGCTGCCGCCCGTCGCCAGGCCCAGGCCCAGGCCCAGGCCCAGGCCGGCAACGGCTCCCTCGGCGCGGGTGCGCCGGGTGGCGGCGCGCTCGGCGCCGGTGCGTCCGGCGGGGGCCGGCTCGGTGCCGGTCAGGAACCGCGGGCCGCGCTGCCCGGACGTGACGGTGGCGGACTTCCCGGTGGACCGGGCGCACCGCGTGGACCGCAGGGTCCGGGCGCGCCCTCGCAGGGCCGGCCGCCGGCCGGTGCGGGCGCCGGGTTCGGTGGCCAGGCGCCGGGTGCCCCGCAGGGGCTGCAGGCCGCGGGCACCGGTCAGGACCCCTTCGGCGGCCCCCGTGGCGCCTCCTCCGGCCTCGACCAGTCCCGCCCGGGTGGCCCCTCGTCGCCGCAGTCCCCGCCCGCCGGCAACGACACGGGCCGCCGCGGCCGTCAGCCGCAGCTGCCGCCGCGTGGTGGCCCGCGTGCCGAGCTGCCGGGCGGCAACCAGCCGTCCCGCCCCAGCTGGAGCGACGAGAACGCGCAGCCGCCGGTGCCGCGCGCCTCGCTCGACACCCCGCGCGGGCACGACGAGGACACCGCACAGACCTCCCGTATGCCGCGCATCGACGACCTCCAGGGCCCCGGCTCCACCACGGAGATCCCGGCGATCGGACGCCCCGACGGCCGCCAGGGCCCCGGCTCGAACGCCGGCCCGTCGGACTTCGGCCGCCCGGACTTCGGCGCCCCTGCCCCGGGCGGGTACGACTCGCAGAGCACGGGCCAGTCCGCCCGCCCCGGTGCGAACGAGCCGCAGAACAACGGTCAGTTCGTCCGCTCGGACGTCTTCGGCACCCCGAACGGGCAGAACAACTCGTCGCAGACGGGCCAGTTCGCCTCGCCGCAGGGGTACGACGGCAGCTCGACGGGCCAGCACGCCCTGCCCGGCCGCCAGAACCCCGACTCCACCGGGCAGTTCGAGCGGCCGCAGGTCAACGGCGCCTACGGCGGCGGTGCCGACTTCGGCGCCCAGCAGCCCCCGGTCCCGCCGCGTCCGCAGCAGCGGCCCGCACGCCAGGAGCCGGAGGCGCTGCCGCCGGCGGGTCCCGGTGACGGCCGTACCCCGCTGTACGACACGCTGGAGACCAACTGGTTCCACGGCGGTCCGCAGGGCCGTCAGCCCGGCGCGGACGGCTCGGCTCCGGCCTCCGCCCCGCAGCAGCCGCAGGCTCCCGCGGCTCCGGCGCAGCCGTCCTCCGCTCCCCAGCGGACCTCATCGACCGCCTGGCGCAGCTCGCCGAACGACGACCTCGTACGGCAGGCGGAACGCGTCCGGCAACCGGCCGCGGGCGGTGTCACCACCTCCGGCCTGCCGCGCCGGGTGCCCCGGGCGAACCTCGTCCCGGGCACGGCTCAGCAGCAACAGCACCAATCCGGTCCGGCTGTCTCGCGTGCGCCTGACGACGTACGCGGTCGGCTGACCAATCTCCGTCGGGGTATCGCGCAAGGTCGCCAGGTCGGTAACGGCCAGACCGGCAGCTTCCCGAACCCCACTCACCAGCAGGAGCGTTAGTTGAGCCAGATGAGCCAGGCAGCACAGAACCTCAACTGGTTGATCACCAACTTCGTGGACAACACCCCGGGTGTGTCCCACACCGTTGTCGTGTCCGCCGACGGTCTTCTGCTGGCCATGTCCGAGGGATTCCCGCGTGACCGTGCCGACCAGCTGGCGGCCGTCGCATCGGGTCTGACCTCGCTGACGGCAGGGGCGTCCCGGATCTTCGAGGGCGGCAGCGTGGCACAGACCGTCGTCGAGATGGAGCGAGGATTCCTCTTCCTCATGTCCGTCTCGGATGGTTCGTCCCTGGCCGTTCTCGCCCACCCCGAGTGCGACATCGGCCTCGTCGGCTACGAGATGGCGCTGCTGGTCGACCGCGCGGGCGCTGTGCTCACGCCGGACCTGCGCGCCGAGCTCCAAGGCAGTCTGCTCCACTGATCACCCGCGGATCCACCCGTCTCACCAAATCACCGTCCGGCCGCCACAACCCCCCCACCGGCGACGTCAGACGGCTTGACTGACCGACTTGCTGTCCCCGCCCGGAGGATTCATGACCCCGCCCACCGCCTCTCATGATCCGTACGCGGAGCCGTACGAGGATGAGGGCGACCAGCCGCTGGTACGTCCGTACGCGATGACCGGCGGCCGGACCCGGCCGCGCTACCAGCTCGCCATCGAGGCCCTGATCAGCACCACGGCCGACCCGGCAGCGCTCATGGGGCTCCTTCCGGAGCACCAGCGCATCTGCCACCTGTGCCGTGAGGTGAAGTCGGTCGCCGAGGTCTCCGCGCTGCTGTCCATGCCGCTGGGCGTGGCCAGGATCCTGGTCGCGGACCTCGCTGAGGCCGGCCTGGTCGCCATCCACCAGCCGGGCGGCGACGAGAACAACGGCGGCGCACCTGACGTGACGCTGCTCGAAAGGGTGCTCAGTGGACTTCGCAAGCTCTGAACCGGGCCGGGCGACCACCTCCGCCAAGATCGTGGTGGCGGGTGGCTTCGGCGTGGGCAAGACCACGTTCGTGGGCGCCGTCTCGGAGATCAACCCGCTGCGCACCGAGGCCGTCATGACCTCCGCGAGCGCGGGCATCGACGACCTCACGCACACCGGGGACAAGACCACCACCACGGTGGCCATGGACTTCGGCCGTATCACCCTGGACCAGGACCTGATCCTGTACCTCTTCGGTACGCCCGGCCAGGACCGCTTCTGGTTCATGTGGGACGACCTGGTGCGCGGCGCGATCGGCGCCGTCGTCCTGGTGGACACCCGCCGCCTCGCCGACTGCTTCCCCGCGGTCGACTACTTCGAGAACAGCGGGCTCCCCTTCGTCATCGCCCTCAACGGCTTCGACGGACACCAGCCCTACACGCCCGACGAGGTGCGCGAGGCGCTGCAGATCGGCCCGGACGCGCCGATCATCACCACGGACGCCCGCCACCGGGCCGACGCCAAGAGCGCGCTGATCACGCTGGTCGAGCACGCCCTGATGGCGCGGCTGCGGTAGCGCAAGTCGGAAGCGCAATACGGCAGTTGTCGTAGATGCGGCGGAGCCGGCTGTGGCCTTTGACACGGTCGGCTCCGTTGTTCATAACGTTTCGGCAGAGGAATCGGGTGGTATGGCCACTCGTCGCGGTCAAGCGGTATCGCTGCGCGTACGAACGCCCCGTCTTTTGGCGGGGCTCGTTCTGTATGACCGTTTTATCTGGGGCTTACATCGCTCGTAATCCTCCTCTTCCACTGTTTGGAAGAGCGCAGGCCGACGTGCTGGAATGCGAGAACTGCCCAATAGTCAAAGACGTACTCAGCAGTACTCCGTACTCGATGGCGAACTGGGCTCTGAGACACAGCGGCACATACGTAGGTGCCGACCCCGCCGGAAGGTTGTTGGTCGAGTGAGGCGAAGCAAGAGCAGTCCCGAGCCGTCGGCCCGGGGCAACTTCACCCCGCCGCCGCGCGGAGCGGCGCCCGCCCCTGTGCCCGGATCGGAACCCACGGCGGCGCCTGCGCCAAGCGGCGGCCGTCTCTCGCCGCGCAACTGGCGCGTGCCGACCCGGCTGAACGCGATCCTGCTCATACCCGTGCTGGTCGGCCTCGTCATGGGCGGCTTCCAGGTGAAGAGCTCGATCGACACCTGGCAGGAGGCCGAGGACGCGGAGAACACCGCGCGTCTGGTCCGGGCCTCCCTGAACTACGCCGACGCCCTCTACAACGAGCGTGACGTCACGGCAGCGCCGCTGCTGCAGGGCAAGGGCGAGGACGACAAGACGGTCACCGCGGCCCGTGCCAACACGGACAAGGCAGCCGACGAGTTCGACGCCGCCGCGCAGAACATGCCGCAGAAAGCGGGCCTGGAGCGCCGTCTGAAGGTGTTCCGAGACGCCGAGCCGGGGCTCGCCGACCTGCGCGCGGCGGCCTACACCAACAAGCTCACCGGTGTGCAGACCGAGGAGGGCTACGTCGAGGTCGCGCACCCTCTGACGGAGTTCGCCAACGAGCTCGGTCTGGGCACCGGCAACATCACCTCCTACGGCCGCACGGTCTACGCCATCGAGCTCACCAAGGCGGCCCTGTCGCTGCAGCGCTCCATCGGTATGCACCTGCTGGTCAAGCCCGGCCCCACCGCGAGCAGCTTCGCCAGCCAGCGGGTCGCTCTCTCCTCGTATGCCTACCTGGAAGGCATCGCCATCGAGGAATACAAGGGCGGTGGCACCGAAGCCGACGCGCAGAAGCTCGAGGACGCCAAGAAGGAGATCACGGCCGAGGGCGCGGCCATGGCCAAGGAGGCCGCGGCCAAGGACCCTGACTACGTCCCGCCGCCGGCCGACCCGACCAATATGGTCAAGCTCCTCGTCGGCCTCGAGTCCCCCGCCCCCAGCGCCCGCGCCGCACTCGCCGAGCAGGGCGTCACCGCGCAGAACTGGTGGGCGGTCAACACCCTCAAGTTCAACGCCTACCGCGAGATCGAGTCCGACCTGGCGGACACCGCGGTGAACGAGGCCTCCAACATCGCCGACGACGCCAAGCGTGACGCCCTCATCACCGGTGCCGCCGTCGTCGTCGCCCTGCTCGCCGCGTTCATCCTGGCCGGCATGGTCGCCCGCCAGATGTCCCGCGCGATGCGCCAGCTGCGCAACGCCGCCTTCGGCATCGCCGAGCAGCGCCTGCCCATGCTGGTCGACCAGCTCTCGCGCACCGACCCGGGCCGCGTGGACACCCGCGTCCAGCCCATCCCGATCAACACCCGCGACGAGATCGGCGAGGTCGCCCGCGCCTTCGACCAGGTCCACCGCGAGGCCGTCCGGCTCGCCGCCGAGCAGGCCCTGCTGCGGGGCAACATCAACGCGATCTTCACCAACCTGTCGCGCCGCAACCAGTCGCTGATCGAGGGCCAGCTGACCCTGATCACCGACCTGGAGAACAACGAGGCCGACCCGGACCAGCTGGAGAACCTCTTCAAGCTGGACCACCTCGCGACCCGTATGCGCCGCAACGGCGAGAACCTCCTCGTCCTCGCCGGCGAGGAGCCCGGCCGCCGCTGGGACCAGCCGGTCCCGCTGGTCGACGTCCTGCGCGCCGCCTCCTCCGAGGTGGAGCAGTACGAGCGCATCGAGCTGTCGGGCGTCCCGGAGGCCGAGATCCACGGCCGCGCCGTGACCGACCTCGTGCACCTGCTCGCCGAGCTCCTGGAGAACGCGACGACGTTCTCCTCCCCGCAGACCAAGGTCCGGGTGACCGCCACCCGTCTCCCCGACGGCCGCGTCATGATCGAGATCCACGACAAGGGCATCGGCCTCACCGCCGAGGACTTCGCGGACATCAACCACAAGCTGGCCAACCCGCCGACCGTGGACGCCGCGATCTCGCAGCGCATGGGCCTGTTCGTGGTCGGCCGGCTGTCCGACCGGCACGGCATCCGCGTCCAGCTGCGCCCCTCCGGCGAGCAGGCCGGCACCACCTCGCTGGTCATGCTGCCGGACGCGATCACGCACGGCGGTGGCGGCGAGCAGCAGCCTGCCCATGACGACTTCACCGTCTCGCAGATCATCCCGGAGCAGAACTTCCAGGGTGAGAACTTCAACCAGGTGCCGATGCGTACGGCGGCGGAGCTCGGCTTCGACGACAGCCGCTACACCGAGGTCCCGGACGACATCCGCGAGCTGGACCCCGTCGGCCGCTCCCTGATGCGTGAGGAGCGCCGTGCGGCCCTGGAGTCCCAGAACCACGGCGAGCAGCCCGGCCAGGAGAACCCTGGGGCGCCCGGGTACGACGACTTCACCGGTCAGCCGGCCTACGACGGCCAGAGCGGCTTCCCCGAGCAGCGCGGCGGGTTCGACCAGCAGCCGTCGTACGACGAGCAGCGCCAGTCGTACGAGGAGCAGCAGCGGCAGACGCCGTACGAGGAGCAGCAGCGGGCCGCGTACGACGAGCCGCAGCGGCCGTCGTACGACGACACGTACTACGCGCCGAACGGGGGCCTGCAGCAGAACGACACCTTCTCGTCGGGCGGCGGCTACCCCGAGCCCTCGTATCCGGAGGCGACCCGTGAGGAGCCCGCGGCCGCGAGCGCGTCGGCCCCGGAGACCTTCCCCGCCTTCGAGCAGCGGCGCCACCAGGACGACTGGCCGCAGCCGAACGGCTACCGCAACGGGTACCAGGACCAGTACGCTCCGGAAACGGAATCTGCGCAGGCCGATGACTCGAACGAGCGCGACCGCGTAGGCTTCGACGGTCCGGGACCGGCATCCTCCGCCGCCCACGCACTGACCGACGCCGGGCTCCCCCGCCGTGGCTCCGCCGCGAGCGGCACCAACGGCGCTCGGCCGGTGCGACAGGAATCGCCGGCCCCCACGCCGGAGAGCAACGGCGACAGCAGCTGGCGCTCGGCCAACGACGACCGCTGGCAGCAGGCCGCGCAACTCCGGAAGCCCAAGGCGGGCGGGGTCACCTCCTCCGGCCTGCCGCGGCGGGTACCCAAGGCCAACCTGGTCGAGGGAGCCGCCGAGACCACCCCCCAGGGAGGTCCACAGATCTCCCGCGCTCCCGAGGACGTCCGGGGCAGGCTGAGCAACCTGCGCCGCGGGGTCCAGCGGGGACGCAGCGCGGGAAGCGAAACGAACGGTCAGGGCTTCGGTTCTGACAGCACCTACAACCAGGAGCGTTAGTGTGAGCCCGATGAGCCAGGCGGCACAGAACCTGAACTGGTTGATCACCAACTTCGTGGACAACACCCCCGGGGTGTCGCACACGGTGGTGGTCTCCGCCGACGGACTCCTTCTGGCGATGTCCGAAGGCTTCCCCCGCGACCGCGCCGACCAGCTCGCGGCCGTCGCCTCCGGTCTGACGTCTCTGACGGCAGGCGCCTCCCGTATCTTCGAGGGTGGCAGCGTGAACCAGACGGTTGTGGAGATGGAGCGGGGATTCCTGTTCATCATGTCCATCTCCGACGGTTCGTCGCTCGCGGTCCTCGCACATCCGGAGGCGGACATCGGCCTCATCGGGTACGAGATGGCGCTTCTGGTCGACCGAGCCGGTACGGTCCTCACGCCGGATCTTCGTGCGGAGCTTCAAGGCAGCCTGCTCAACTAACAGACAGTCGGTGCGTTTTGGCGTCCCGGGGCCGTAAGGTTTCGGGACGCGGCTCCACATGATGGGTGCCAGGCACAGTCGGAGGAGGAGAAAAAGTGGCAACACCCCCAGGCGGTTCATCGTCGGGTAATTGGTCGTACGGTCCTGGCCAGGGCCAGAACGACGGTTCCCAGAACCCGAACCGTTACAACTTCCCCTCCTCCCCGAGCCAGCGGCAGCCGTACGCGCCCCAGGGCCCCGGCCCCTCGCCGTACGACCAGCCGCCGGCGCCGCGCATCCAGCCGGTGCAGCCGCAGCGACGCGCCCCTGAGCCGGCGCCCGCCGGGTCGTCGCACAACCCCCTGGTACGCCCGTACGCCATGACCGGCGGACGGACGCGCCCGCGCTACCAGCTCGCCATCGAGGCGCTGGTGCACACCACCGCGCAGCCGCACCAGATGCAGGGCCAGTTGCCCGAGCATCAGCGGATCTGCAACCTCTGCCGCGAGATCAAGTCGGTGGCGGAAGTCTCCGCCCTCCTGACGATCCCTCTCGGCGTGGCCAGGATCCTCGTCGCCGACTTGGCGGAGGCGGGCCTGGTCGCCATCCATCAGCCCGGCGGCGACGAGAACGCCGGCGGCCAGCCAGACGTGACACTGCTCGAAAGGGTGCTCAGTGGACTTCGCAAGCTCTAGCGGCGGTCCTTCCCGCTCCACCACCTCGGCGAAGATCGTGGTGGCGGGTGGCTTCGGCGTGGGCAAGACCACGTTCGTCGGGGCCGTTTCGGAGATCAACCCGCTGCGCACAGAGGCCGTGATGACTTCCGCTTCGGCGGGCATCGACGACCTCACCCACACCGGAGACAAGACGACCACGACGGTCGCCATGGACTTCGGCCGCATCACCCTGGACCAGGACCTGATCCTGTACCTGTTCGGCACCCCCGGTCAGGACCGCTTCTGGTTCATGTGGGACGACTTGGTGCGCGGCGCGATCGGCGCGATCGTCCTGGTGGACACCCGCCGCCTCGCCGACTGCTTCCCCGCGGTCGACTACTTCGAGAACAGCGGCCTGCCGTTCGTGATCGCGCTGAACGGCTTCGACGGCAACCAGCCGTACAACCCGGACGAGGTCCGTGAGGCCCTCCAGATCGGTCCGGACACCCCGATCATCACGACGGACGCCCGCCACCGCGCGGACGCCAAGTCGGCGCTGATCACGCTGGTCGAGCACGCGCTGATGGCGCGGCTGCGCTAGCGGCTCTCCGGCGGCCGGTCTTCGGCACGTTTCGCTTGCGGCCCTTGTTCCTCCTGTGGGAGGGATGGGGGCCGTAGGTGTGTTGAGAGGGGTGCGGGGATGAGCGCGGAAGCGGCTGCCTTACGGCTGGGGACGACCGTGGCGCGGGCGGCGGCCCAGGTGTGGCTCGGTGGGAAGCGGCGGGAGCAGGAACGCCGGTTGTCGATGGCCGAGTTGGTGCGGGTGCGGGTGTCCGGGTTGCGGCTGCAGCGGAGCGTGGAGCGGCAGTTCGAGGAGATCGCGGACGCGGTGTTCGACCGGCTGGCGCCGTTTCTGGAGCGGGAGTTCCGGGGGCTGGACGAGGGTGGGCGGCGGGCGGTGCTCGACGCGGTGTGCGACACCTGCGTACGGGCCGATCTGTCGGACGAGGCGCTGCTGGCGGCGGACGTGAATCCGGCGGAGGTCGTGCGGCGGATCACGGGGGCCGTGCGCGCTCCGGTGGGGCTGAGCGAGGCCGAAAGCCGCCTGTACGAGGTGCTGTTCGCGGAGTGCTGCGAGTACTACGTACGGATCGTGCGAGGACTGCCGGTCTTCCAGGAGCGGGCGCTTGCGGAGCTGTTGGCGCGGACGACGTCGCTCGGCGCTGAGATCGCCCGGGTCCTGGAGCGGTTGCCGGACCGGTCGCTGTTCGCGCCGGAGGGGACGGACCGGGACGGGGAGTTCCGGCGGCGGTATCTGGAGCTGGTCAGTACCTCGCTGGACGAGGTGGAGCTGTTTCGGCGTGCGTCGGACCGGGCGGTGGCGCAGGCTCGGTTGTCGGTGGCGTATGTGAGCCTGCGGGCAACGGGCGACGACGGAACGGCCCGGCGAAGGGCTGGAGGACGCTCTCTGCCGCTACTACGGCCCGATATGAGCGACTGGGAGGACGGCGGGCGGGGCGAGGCCGCGGGGATGCGTGTGGAGGCCGCTCTGGGCGGTGCCTCGCGGGTCCTGTTGCGGGGTGAGGCGGGTTCGGGCAAGACGACGTTGCTGCGGTGGCTGGCGGTCACTGCGGCTCGGGGTGCGTTCACGGGTGAGCTGGCCGGGTGGAACGGTCTGACGCCGGTGTTCGTGAAGTTGCGGGAGTACAGCGGACGGGTACTGCCGGTGCCGGAGGCGATGCTCGATTCGGTGGCCGGGCACATCACGGGGGTGATGCCGAAGGCGTGGGTGGAGCGGCAGTTGGCGGGCGGGAAGGCGCTGCTGTTGATCGACGGGGTGGACGAGCTGCTGGACGGGGAGCGGCGGGCCGTACGGGAGTGGCTGCGCAAGCTGCTCGCGGCGTACGGGGACATAAGGGTGGTCGTCACCTCGCGTCCGTCCGCGGCAGGGGCGGACTGGCTGCGCCGGGAGGAGTTCACGGCGCTGCACCTGGACCGCATGACGCCACCCGATCTGGTGGCGTTCGTACGGCAGTGGCATCAGGCGGTGCGGGAGCTGGGTGAGGAGTTGCCGTGCGCGGTGGAGGAACTGCCGCAGTACGAGCAGTCGTTGCTGAACAGCCTGAAGGACCGACCGCATCTCCAGTCACTCGCGGGGACGCCGTTGCTGGCGTCGCTGCTGTGCGCGATGCATCTGAACCGGGGCAGCCAACTCCCCCGTGACCGGATGGAGTTGTACCGGAACGCCCTGCACACGCTGGTCCATGAGCGGGACGCGCACCGCAGCGTCCCCAGCGCCGTGGACAGCCGGCTGAGCCTCGGGGACAAGCTGGTGCTGCTGCGGGATCTGGCGTGGCGGCTGTCCGACAACAACCGCAGTGAGATCTCGCTGGAGCAGGCGGAGCGGTATGTCGGCCGGAAGCTGACGGGGATGCGGCATCTGGAGGAACGGGACGGGGTGCGGGTCCTGGACCAGTTGCGGGGGCGCTCAGGCGTACTGCGCTCCCCCGCCGTGGGGCGGCTGGACTTCGTGCACCGGACGTTCCAGGAGTACCTGGCCGCCCAGGAGGCGACGGAGGAGGACCGCATCGGGAACCTGGTGGGGCGGGCCCACCTGGACATCTGGCGGGAGACGATCATCATGGCGGCCGGGCATGCCAATCGGCCGCAGCGGGAGGAGTTGCTGGGCGGGATCCTGGACCGGGCCGAGGAGGAACCCCGGCACGCGCGGCGGTTGCGGTTGCTGGCGGCGGCTTGTCAGGAGACGGTGCCCGAGGTCTCCGGCGAGTTGGCAGGGCGGTTGGACGAGGCGGTGGCAGCGCTGCTTCCGGCACACCGCGTGACGGATCCACCGGCGCTGGCGGCCGTGGGGCCGAGTCTGCTGCGTGAGCTTCCCCAGTCCTTGGAGGAACTCACACAGAAGGCGGCCATGCAGACGGTGCGGACGGTCGCGCTGATCGGCGGGGAGGAGGCGCTCCGGCTGCTGGCGGGATACACGCGGGATCGGCGCGACCCTGTCATCACCGAACTCATCCACGCGTGGGGCTACTTCGACGCGGAGGACTACGCCACGCAGGTGCTGGCCCGCCTCCCCCTGCGGGGCCGCAACGCCGTGATCACCCACTCCGGCCAGTGGAATGCCGTGCGGCGGCTGGCATCCGTCGACGGTCTGTCGGTCAAGCACCCCGTCTCGGACTTCGCGATGCTCACCGGCCTCCCGCCCCTGAGAAGGCTGCTGGTCTTCCAGGTGGAGGGCGAGGCCGACCTCACCGATCTCAAGGCCCAGCCCTCTTTGACCTCACTCGTCCTGCTGGGCACGGGATCGATGAGGCATCTCGAAGCACTGGGTGAACTGCCACGGCTACGGCAGCTGTACCTGGGGCTGGCCGGTACACCGAGCTTGGCGGATCTCCGTCTGGGACCGAAGGTGACCGACCTCTCGCTGTGGGACCTCGAAGCGACAGCCAGCCTGGCTCCGCTCGTCGGCCATCCCGGTATCACGTCTCTGGAGATGCTCCCGATGGACACCTGCCTGCCGGCCGCCCTGCGGCACCTGCCCACCCTGCCCCGGCTCCGACATCTGAGTCTGCACAACGTGGACGTCGCCGCCTGGCTCGACTCGGCACCCGTCCTCCCTCCCAGCCTGAAGCGCCTCAGCCTGTACGGGTGCCTCCTGCCCGACCCACGCGCCCTCGACTTTCCCGGCGTCACCGTCGCCGTCCGCTGACACAGACCACGGCCCCGCCCTCCCCCAGGGAGAACGGGGCCGTACGTTCGCCAGGCCTCAGCGCCAGCTGTGCGGCGCCCGGAACCCGGGCTCGCGCTCCAGGCGGCGCCAGCCCGCCTTCGCGCGGCCGCGGTGGGCCGGGGTGGTGTCGGAGGGCTGGGCGGCGGCGCGGGCCAGGAGGATCGCGGTGATGGCCGCGACTTCCTCGGGCTCGGCGTGGCCCTTCTCGACGCGGATGTCAGGGGAGTTCATAGGTCACAGTCTCCGTGAGAGAGGTTTCCGCGGGGGTACCGCGAAGGATCCGCTGGGTTACTGCGGGGGGTTGCCGTGCTTGCGGGACGGCAGGTCGGCGTGCTTGGTCTGGAGCATCGCCAGGGACTTGATGAGCACCTCGCGGGTCTCCGCGGGGTCGATCACGTCGTCCACGAGGCCACGCTCGGCCGCGTAGTAGGGGTGCATGAGCTCGGACTTGTACTCCTTGACCATGCGGGCCCGCATGGCCTCGGGGTCCTCGGCCTCGGCGATCTGCCGGCGGAAGATGACGTTGGCCGCACCTTCCGCGCCCATGACGGCGATCTCGTTCGTCGGCCAGGCGTAGGTGAGGTCCGCGCCGATGGACTGGCTGTCCATGACGATGTAGGCGCCTCCGTACGCCTTGCGCAGGATCAGGGAGATCCGGGGGACGGTCGCGTTGCAGTAGGCGTAGAGGAGCTTCGCGCCGTGGCGGATGATGCCGCCGTGCTCTTGGTCGACGCCCGGGAGGAACCCGGGGACGTCCAGGAAAGTGACGATCGGGATGTTAAAAGCGTCACACATCTGGACAAAGCGCGCAGCTTTTTCCGATGCCTCGATGTCGAGGACACCGGCGAGGGACTGCGGCTGGTTGGCCACGATGCCGACCACCTGGCCGTCCAGCCGGGCCAGCGCGCAGATGATGTTGCGGGCCCAGCGCTCGTGGACCTCGAGGTACTCGCCGTCGTCGACGATCTCCTCGATGACCTTCGCCATGTCGTACGGCCGGTTGCCGTCCGCCGGAACCAGGTCCAGCAGGACGTCCGAGCGGCGGTCGGCGGCGTCCGTGGAGTCCACCCGGGGCGGGTTCTCGCGGTTGTTCTGGGGCAGCAGCGAGAGGAGGTAGCGGACCTCCGCGATGCACGTCTCCTCGTCGTCGTACGCGAAGTGGCAGACGCCGCTCGTCTCCGCGTGGACGTCCGCGCCGCCCAGGCCGTTCTGGGTGATCTCCTCGCCCGTCACCGCCTTGACCACGTCCGGGCCGGTGATGAACATCTGGGACGTCTCGCGGACCATGAAGACGAAGTCCGTCAGGGCGGGCGAGTAGGCCGCACCGCCCGCGCACGGGCCGAGCATGACCGAGATCTGCGGGATGACACCACTCGCCCTGGTGTTGCGCTGGAAGATGCCGCCGTAGCCGGCGAGGGCGGAGACGCCTTCCTGGATGCGGGCGCCCGCGCCGTCGTTCAGGGAGACCAGCGGGGCACCGGCCGCGATGGCCATGTCCATGATCTTGTGGATCTTCGTGGCGTGGGCCTCGCCCAGCGCGCCGCCGAAGATCCGGAAGTCGTGCGCGTACACGAAGACCGTCCGGCCCTCCACCGTGCCCCAGCCGGTGATCACACCGTCCGTGTACGGCTTCTTGGCCTCCAGGCCGAAGCCCTGGGCGCGGTGCCGGCGCAGCTGCTCGACCTCCCGGAAGGAGCCCGGGTCCAACAGCAGCTCGATCCGCTCCCGGGCGGTCAGCTTGCCCTTGGCGTGCTGCGCCGCGGTCGCCTTCTCGCTCGGGCCGGCCAATGCCTGCGCACGGATCTCGTGCAGCTCGGCCGTCCGCCCGCGGGCGTCGATCGGCTCACCCGGTGCCTCATCCAAAACGGTCATGTAGCGACCTTACGAAGGACACGAAGGAAAGCGAGCCGTTGACTCCGTACAGTCTCCGGAGCGTTTTCCTGGTACCCCTGAACAGAACCATCACTGCATGCAGCCCTTCCGACTGCTCAGAGGGCGTCCGCGTTGTGGGGGTCGCACAAAGTCGTCAGCCGAGAGCCACCTCACATCGGTGGGTCGCGCATACCATCCCCGGAGTGACACGGACCCGCAGTCGGCGGCCCGTCGCCAGGATCTCGACCGAGTCGTCCGCCCGCAGGACGCGGCGTACGGGGTGCTCCCAGGTGATCTCCAGCGGCTCGCCGGTGCGCGGCGGCTCGCTCACGCAGAGCGTAGCGGTACGGCCGCCGCGGCGGAGCAGCACACTCGCGCCGGCGGAGGCGGTGAGCGGGCCGGTCGTGCCCGGCTGCCAGAAGTTGACGGCCGTCAGGCCCAGGGAGGGCACGTGCACCGCCTGGCGCGCGCGGTCGTTGGCGAGGACCGACAGCCGACGGGCGCCCTGTGCGGCCCGCGCCGCCACCTCATGCCGGCCGGCGCCCGGCATGAGCACGTAGACGTATGTCGCGTCCGTCGGGTCCGTGCCGTGGTCCAGCCAGAGGGTCTGCCAGCGGCGGGTGCGGCGCTCGGTCGTACTGGTGGTGTTGATGTCGGCCCAGGCACCGGTGCGGTCCTCGCGCAGGGCGCGCAGATCGCCGTACGGCACCACCCAGCCGCCGTGGCCCTCCAGATGCGCCCAGCCCGGGCCGCGTACGAAGGCCTGGGTGCCGCCCTCCCCCAGGTTGCGGTTGTCGACGACGGTCTCGACGGGCACGCCGTCGGCGCAGGTGATCCCGGCCCCGAGGCAGATCACGGCGTCCTCGACGCAGAACCATGACTTGCGGGCTTCGAGCGTCGACCCCAGGCCCTTCAGATGCTGCCCGATCGCCGCGTACTCGCCGTCGGTCGTGCCGCCGACCCACCGCACGTCGGGCTTGGGCTCGCCCCACTCACCGCCGGCCTTGTCGGGGAGGCGGAGCGTGGAGACGGTCGTACCCGGGAGCCGGTACCAGTCGACGGTCGGCCAATACCAGTCGGTGTACTGGTCACCCAGACCCTCCGCCCACCAGGAGAGCATCCCGGCGCCGGTGTGCCAGCCGCGCGGGTTCTCGCCGTTGCCGCACTCGTAGTGGGCGATGCGGTCGCCGGCCATGGCGATGTTCGCGACGAAGCCGGGGCGGCGGTGGACGGCCCGGTCCATGGCGGCGAAGAGGTGGTGGCCGGTGGGCTCGGGAGCGGCGGGGACCGGCGACGCGGCGACGGCGTGCAGTCGGGCGAGGTCGGCGACCCCGAACTGGCGCGCCGTCAAGACCGGTGTGACGGTGTCCCGTTCGATCCATCCCTTGATACGGCCGTGCCAGCGCTCGCGTTCCACGGCACTCGCGCCGCCCGCGAGCAGGGTCATGGCGGCGATGACGCCCTGGCCGTGGAAGTGGTCGCTGCGCATCACGTGCCGGTCGTCGCTCTTGAGGTAACCCCGGCTGATGGCACGGCCGTTGACGCTGTCCATCATCAGCCCGTCGTGGATGAGCGGGGCGAAGGCGCGCTCGACGCTGTCCAGGACGATCTGCCTGTTCGGGTCGGTCACCTCCCACTCGGATCCGGCGAGCAGGGCGAAGAGGCGGCCGAGGCCGTCGAGGAGGACCTGGCCGTAGGTGCCGGAGTAGGCGACCCAGGTGTGCTGGATGAAGGAGCCGTCGGCGTAGAGGCCGTCGCCCTTCGTGACGTAGGGGAAGACCGGGGAGAGCCCGTCACGGGCGAGCGCGATCTTCGCCGGGGCCCGGCCGAGGATGCCGCGCAGGGCGACGCCGCGGCACAGGTCGACGCGGTTGGCGCCGGTGGAGGTGCCGGAGTAGTCGGTGAGCATCGAGTCCGGGATGAAGTGGTCGACGGCTGCGCAGGCGTCGGCGATACGGGCGTCGCCGAGGTGGCCGTACAGGGCGGCCGTGATGTCCGTCAGCAGGCGGGGGCTGCCGATCTGCCATTCCCACCAGTTGCCGTAGCGGGTGGTGGAGGGGTTGTAGATGGTGGCGGAGAGATGGTCGAGGCCGCGCAGGACGTCGGCGAGGAGGGCCGGGTCGGTGGTGGAGCCGGTGCCGGGCTGGACGTAGGCCTGGGTCATGGCCCACAGGCGGCCGTAGCTCTGGGTGATGCCGGCGGGCGGGTCGTAGGGGTGGCCGGGCCAGAGGGAGGTGGGGGTGGGGGCCATGGTGGCCTGGAAGCCGCGGGCGAGGGTGCCGGTTTCGGCGAGGCGGGAGGCGTACGGCTCGGCCGTCGGGTCGTAGTCGGCGCCGAGCGCGATGCCGAGCCAGCGCAGGCGGAGGGCTTCGTAGGGGTCGGCGTCGGCGGCGGGAGCGGTCGTGGCCGTGGCTGCGGTCGTGGTCGTGGTCAGGAGCGCCGCCGCGAGTAACACGGCTCGACGGGTGGGTCCCATGGAGGCTCTTCGCTGTGGATTCATGCCCTGGGCATCTACCACCTCAGAGTAATCACGCCAACACCTGGCGGATGATGTTGAATCCCGAACGGAATAGACCTAGGGTCGGTCGCGTTGATGTAGTTAAAGATTCAACATCTCGCGAAGGAGTACGTCATGGTGAGCTCCGACCTGTCCGCCCTCACCGGCGACTACACGATCGACACGGCCCACTCCACGATCGGCTTCACCGTCCGCCACGCCATGGTCACCAACATCAAGGGCAAGTTCCTCGACTTCAGCGGCTCGCTGCACCTGGACGGCAGCGACCCGTCCGCGTCCACGGCCTCCATCGACGTCAAGATGGAGAGCATCGACACCGGCTCCGCGGACCGCGACGGGCACCTCAAGAGCGCGGACTTCTTCAAGACGGACGAGTTCCCGACGATGACCTTCCGCTCGACCTCGGCGCAGGCCCTCGGCGGCGACGACTACCGCATCACCGGCGACCTGACGATCCTCGGCACCACCAAACCGCTCACCATCGACCTCGAGTTCAACGGCGCCGCGAAGGACCCCTTCGGCAACGAGCGCGTCGGCTTCGAGGGCAAGGCGGAGATCCTGCGCTCGGAGTGGGGGCTGACCTGGAACGCCGCGCTGGAGACGGGCGGGGTGCTGGTCTCGGACAAGATCAAGCTGAACTTCGATATTTCGGCGATCAGGAACGCGTGACCCTGGGCGGGGCTGGATCTAGATCTCGGCCCCCGCCTCCAACTGCGCAATCGCCGCGCCCACTTGAGCCGCCCTGGCCCCAGGGGTCCGGGCCTGGAGCACCCCGAGCATGACGAGGTACTGATCCGTCCTGCCGAGCCCGTCGAAGGCGGCCTTGGCCCGGGGGCTCCGCTCCAGTGCGGCCGCGAGGTCCTCGGGGACGGTGGCGTGCTTCTGCGACTCGTACGCCGCCGCCCACCGCCCGTCCGCCTTCGCGGCGTCCACCTCCGCGAGGCCGGCCGGGCGCATGCGGCCGGCGGCCGTCAGCTCCTCGACGCGCCGCACATTGACCATCGACCAGAGGCTGCCCGGCCGTCGCGGGGTGATCCTCTGCAGGAAGTACGCGGCGTCGAGACTCCTGCGCTGACCGGTGATCCAGCCGTGGCAGAGCGCCACGTCGTTGACCTCGGCGGCGGTGACCGAGGGGATGCCCGAGCCCTTCTTGGCGACCTTGATCCAGAGGCCGGGGTGAGGGGCGGGGTGGGTGGTCAGCCAGGTGTCGAGGGCGGTGGTGGATTCGAAGGCGACGGGGTCTGTGCCGTCGGGGGTGGTCATGGGGAGACGGTAGGTCAGGTATAGGTCAGCTTCTGTCCTATGAGGGGGCCCGCCCCGCGCCCACCTCATCACCCACCCTCGTAGAGCCGCCGCAAGTCCACCAGCACCACTTCGCCCCTCTCCCCCGCGCTGCGCAGTTCGTCGGTGAACCCAGCACCGCTCTAGCAGGCCGGCCGCACAGCCGACACATCGACCCCGCGACCCGCGAGCAGCGCCTGCGCATGGCGCAGCCGTTCCAGATGCCCCGTGCCCATGACCTGATCCCACTTGGCCTCGCCCAGCGAGAGCAGGACCCCATTGTCCTGGTCCACGGCTCCGCGTACGACGACATCGATCTCGTAGCCGGTGCGCAGCGCCTGATCAGGAACGGTCCCGTACGAGACATCGATCGGCATGCCCCCGAATGTCTCGGGAGCCGCGAAATGGGCCACCCATTCGCGGCAGATCTGCTCAAAGTGCGGGCCGACGACAGCCGAGAGGAATCGCGGCAGGGAGCTTTCCCAGACCTGTTCCGCCATGCCTCGGTCCAACAACGGAAGCTTGGGCCGTGAAATGGCGTGATCGAAGGCGATCAGGGGTTCGCCGACTCGGTACACGCTCCGGTTCCTGCGGAAGGCGTCCACCTCTCTGCGTACAAGTCCGCAGCCCTGCAGGACGGTGAGGGGGTGAGTGATGTCGCTCGTGGGGCGCTCCAGGCAAGCGGAGCAGCATGTCGTCGCTGCGCTCGGCGTCCGCTGAAAACGGGTGGACCCGCTCGGCCGGGTCCGCTTAGTCTGCGCCTGTGTCCAGCCCCGAAGCCTCCAGACTCCGGCCACCGGCTCTCCGGTGGCTGCTTGTGATGCCGGGCTGATCAGCTCACTCCGTTTCAGGGCTCACTCCGCTGCCGGACGGCCGTTCAACGTGCCGTTTTCGACGTCGACTTCGGGTTGCGGAGTTTCTTCATGCCGTTCGCTCTTTATCTGCTGGGCGTTGCCGTGTTCGCGCAGGGGACGTCCGAGTTCATGCTGTCCGGGCTGTTGCCGGACATCGCCCGGGATCTGAGGGTCTCCGTCCCGGCTGCCGGTGCGCTCGGCTCGGCCTTCGCCGTGGGGATGGTTGTCGGGGCGCCCCTGATGGCCGGGCTCGCCCGGCGGTGGTCCAGGCGGGGTGCGCTGTTGGGGTTTCTGGGCGTCTTTCTCGCCGTCCATGTCGTCGGGGCCGTGACCGAGAGCTTTGGGGTACTCCTCGGCACCCGCGTCGTCGGTGCGCTCGCCAATGCGGGGTTCTTGGCTGTCGCCCTCGTCGCGGCCGTCCACATGGTCGAGCCGGATGCCAAGGGCCGGGCCACGTCCACCCTGCTCGGCGGAGTCACGCTCGCCTGCGTGGTGGGGGTGCCCGCCGGGGCGGTGCTCGGTCAGCTCTGGGGGTGGCGTGCGGCGTTCTGGGCGGTGGCGCTGGTGTCCGTGCCTGCCGTGGTGGCCGTCGTGCGGTCCGTGCCGGGTGGTTCCGCCGACTCCGCGCGGCCTGCCCTGCGCGGTGAACTGCGGTCGCTGCGCAGCCCTCGGCTCCAGGTCACGCTGCTCCTCGGTGCCCTCGTGAACGCCGCCACCTTCTGCACCTTCACCTATCTCGCGCCCCTGGTCACGAAGGTGACGGGGCTGGAGCGCGGATGGGTGCCCGTCGTGCTCGCGCTGTTCGGTGCGGGGGCGTTCGCGGGGGTCGGCGTCGGGGGGCGGTTCGCCGATCGGTGGCCCGGGGTGGTGGTGATCGGGGGCGGGAGTGCCCTGTGCCTCGGGTGGGGTTCCTTCGCGCTCGGCGCCGGGACGCCGGCCGTGGCGCTCGGGCTCGTCTTCGTGCAGGGTGCCCTGTCCTTCGGTGTCGGATCCACGCTCATCTCCCAGGTGCTGTACGCGGCTCCCGGCGCGCCCACGCTGGGCGCCGGCTTCGCGACGGCCGCGTTCAACGTGGGCGCCGCGCTGGGGCCGTGGCTCGGCGGTACGGCCATCGGGGCCGGGCTCGGGTACCGGTCACCCCTGTGGGTCAGCGCTGCGCTGGTGGCGCTGTCGCTGGTGGCGGCGGGGGTGGCGGTGGCTGTGGCAGGTCTGGCCCGGCGGTGTCATCAGGGCACGGCCGGGCGTCGTAGCCAGGCGTCGTCGTCGGCATGACCGCCGCGCCGCGGCCCGGTTCCGGACGGGGTGCGGCCCAGGCGCGGACGGGCACCGGCGTGCGTGGATCACGGTCCATGTCGACGCCGGTGCCCTGTGGCGGCTCGGGCTCGGGTTCGCGCCGGTCTGCGCACCGCCGTCCTCGACCCGCCCGTGTCCTGAAGGGGTCTGGCCGGAATTTGCCCCTTGCCCGTGCGCTCACAGAATCCACATAATCCAGCAACAGAATTGACTAGCGCATGACAGACCGAGGGCCGCACCCATCACCGTCTCTCTTCCTGCCATGCCCCTGACGTCCCAGCGCTCTCCACGTTCGTATGTCCAACCCCCCACGGAAGGCATCACGTTGAAGAAGCTCCTCACCGCGCTCAAGAGATGCGCGGTCCTCGGCGCCGCCGCTCTCGCGATCGTCAGTCTTCAGCCCGTCTCGGCCGCGAACGCGGCCGATTCGCGCGTCGTCGGCGGAACCCGTGCCACGCAGGGCGAGTTCCCGTTCATGGTCCGGCTCTCCATGGGCTGTGGCGGCGCGCTCTACACCCAGCAGATCGTGCTCACCGCCGCGCACTGTGTGAGCGGGACCGGTGCGAACACGAGCATCACCGCCACCGCCGGTGTCGTGGACCTGCAGTCCACCAGCGGCCGGGTCCAGGTCCGCTCCACGTACGTGTACCGGGCCCCCGGCTACAACGGCAACGGCAAGGACTGGGCGCTCATCAAGCTCGCCCAGCCCATCAACCTGCCGACGCTGAAGATCGCCACCACCACGCAGTACAACACCGGCACCTTCACCGTCGCCGGCTGGGGCGCGGCCACCGAGGGCGGCTCCCAGCAGCGCTACATGCTCAAGGCCAACGTGCCGTTCGTCAGCGACGCCACCTGTCGTTCCTACAGCGGCTACAGCGGCCTCATCGCGAACGAGGAGATCTGCGCCGGCTACGCCTCGGGCGGTGTCGACACCTGCCAGGGCGACTCCGGCGGCCCGATGTTCCGCCGGGACGCGAGCAACGCGTGGATCCAGGTCGGCATCGTCAGCTGGGGCATAGGCTGCGCCCGCCCGAACGCCCCCGGCGTCTACACCGAGGTCTCGACCTTCGCCTCCGCGATCGCCTCGGCGGCGGCCGGTCTCTGACCTGCCAGTGCCTCTGATTTTTGAGTACTGCGGGCCCGGCGTCCTCGGACGCCGGGCCCGTGTGGCGTTCCACGCCTACGGCTAGAAACCTCCCCCGTCGAAGCCGCCCCCACCGAAGTCCCCTCCGCCGAAGCCTCCTCCGCCGTCGAACCCGCCCCCGTAGTCCCCGGCATCGAAGTCCGCCCCGGACACGTCGCCGCCCTCGTAACCCCCGCCGCCGTAGCCGTACCCGGCGCCGTAGTCGGCCGCGTAGGCCGGCATGGCCATCATGCTGCCGAGCATCGTGCCGATGAGGAGGCCGGGGAGGATGCCGCCGCCGAAGTAGCCGCCGGCCCAGGGGCCGTAGGCGGGGCCGGCCTCCCAGTACGGGCGGCGGCCGTAGTCCGTGTCCACCTCGCGGACCATGGGGTCGCGGCCTTCGGCGAGGCGGCTGCGGTCGGCCGCGCAGACCGGGACCTCGCGGGCGCTGCCGCCGGGTGGGGTCCAGGTCTCGTCGGCCACCGCCGGGCCATGGCGTGGGTCGAAGAAGCAGGGTGGCCGGCGTTCCGGAAGGGGCCGGTGCTCCCGGCGGGCGGCCAGCTGGGTGAGGGAGAAGCGGCCGTCCGCCAGGGCTTGGGTGACCGCCTTGACGTCCTCCGGTTTGCGGGCCCCGTCCATGAGCCGTTTTGCCTGCTCGTAGGAGTCCAGCGCGCGTTCGTAGTCCGCGCGCATCGCGTCGTCGGCACGGGGCTCGGCCGGGTGGAAGTCCAGACGGTCGAGTTCCTCGCCGAAGGCCGTGATGTCCTCGTCGACCACGACCCGCAGCTTCTCCAGCGCCGCCCGCTGCTCCTCCTCGTGGCGCCGCCGGTTGCGCCGGACCAGCGCGTACGCGCCCGCGCCGCCCGCCGCCAGTACCGCGCCGGCGGCGACCAGCCCGCCGACGTCCACGCCACCGCCGCCCCCGCCGTCGCTCCAACTGGCGGGCGCCGTGCCGCGCACGTTGCGCAGCGCCGCGTCGACGAAGTCGTTCAGCTGGGCCTTGGGGTCACCGGCGCCCCGCACCGACGTGACCAGGTTGTCCACGCCTTGCCGGGACAGGACCGAGGAGTCGGCCGCCGCGTCGAAGCGATCATCGACGCGGACGCCGTACAGGCCCGTGACACCGGTCTCGGTACGGAGGTTCAGGAGGAGGTTCTGCGTCGGCTGGTCGGCCGGGAGAACGACGACGAAGACGGGTTTGTCGGCGTCCTTGATCTTGTCGGCGAGCGCTTCGGCGTCAGCCGACGACAGTTGGTCCGAGGCGGCGGGGGCGACGTAGACGGGGCCCTCGCGCAGTTCCTCGGCGACGGTTGAGAGGTCCGTGGCCGCGTGCGCGCCGGGGGCACCGGCCAGGAGCACCGCGAACGTCGCGGCGACCGGCACCACAGCTGCGCGCATGAGGCCCCGGAACAGCGGAGTCCTCATACTTCGACGCTACCCGATGGGGCACGAGAACGGGCATCTCTCCCGGCACGGACCTGCCCACCGGAAGAGATGCCCTGTACGGCTCAGGCCGCTCTGTACGCCGCCGTCAGCCTCTCCACCGCCGCCCCGTACCGGCCCGTCAACAGCAGATGGTCGGCCTCGGCGAAGGGCCTGGCCATCGCCTCGGTGATCCCCGTGCCGGCCGCCCTGTGCTGGACGATCAGCCGGGCCTTGGTGACCAGCGCGCGGCCTGCCTCTTCGGCCCCGGCCCGCTCGGCGGCCGTGGCCGCGATGCCGAGTGCCCGCAGCGTCGCGGCGCCGCCGCCCGGCACCTTGGTCAGCGTGGTCAGGCCCCAGCCGTAGGGGAACCTCGGGTCGTACGAGGTGTCCCCGACGTTGATCGGCGGCTGCGCCTCGCTCTTCGGCCAGGTGACGGGCAGCTGCCCGGTGAAGGGCCGCTTGCCGTAGAGGACGTCGGCCACGCCGTCGCCCTCGGTGCCGGGCAGCCAGGAGGCGACCAGCGCGTCGATCCCGGCGAGGCTCTCGTCGTCGATCAACTGCGGGCGCCCGGACACGATCAGCACCGCGCACTTCATCGCGCCGCACACCTTGTCGACGGCCGCCTGGTCGGCGGGGCTCAGCCGAAGGTCGTGGCCGTTGCCGACGTCACCGACGCCCTCGGCGTACGGGGTCTCGCCGACGACGACCACACCGACGTCATGGCCACCCGTCGGGGTCGAGGCGTCCTTGGAGTACGTCAGCCGCGCGGAGTTCTTCCGCATCGCCTCCAGGATCGTCGTACCGGGCGTGATGTCCCCGGACGAGCCCTGCCAGGTGATCGTCCAGCCGCCGCTCTGGTTGCCGATGTCGTCGGCGTTGGATCCGGCGACGTAGACCTTCTGCGACTTCTTCAGGGGCAGGAGCCCGTTCGTGTTCTTCAGCAGCACCTGCGACTGCGCGGCCGCCTGTCGTGCCACGGCCCGGTGCGCTGCGGAACCGATCCGCGCGGCCCCGCCGGTGTCGGCGTACGGCTTCTCGAAGAGCCCGAGGCGGAACTTCTGCGTGAGGACGCGGGATACGGCGTCGTCGATCCGCTTCTCGCCGATCCGGCCCGCCCGCACCTCGTCGATCAGGGTCGCGTGGAAGTCCTTGTACGCGTACGGCACCATGATCATGTCGAGGCCCGCGTTGACCGACGTACGGACGTCGGAGGCGTAGTCGCCGGGGATCTGGTCGATGGCCTGCCAGTCGCTGATCACGAAGCCGTCGAAGCCCATACGGTCCTTGAGGACGCCGTTGATCACGTCGGCGCGGGCGTGCATCTTCACCGGCCCCTTGCCGTCGCCGACGAGGTCGAGGGAGGAGTACGAGGGCATGACCGTGCCGACGCCGCGGTCGACGGCCGTTGCGTAGGGCGCGAGGTGGACCGCCTCCAGCTGTTGCCGGCTGATCTTGGTGACGCCCTGGTCGATGGTGTACGTGCCGGTGGTGGAGGAGCCGTACTCGGTGCCGCCGTCGGCGACGAAGTGCTTGGCGGTGGCGAGGACCTTGTCGCCGCGGTCCAGGTCGCGTCCGTCGGGGCTGCCCTGGAGGCCCTGGATGACGGTCTCCATGGCGTCGACCAGGGCCGGGTCCTCGCCGAAGGACTCGTACGCCCGTCCCCACCGGTCGTCCCGCGTCACGCACAGGCAGGGCGCGAAGTCCCAGGGGACGCCGGTGGCCCGCGTCTCGGCGGCCGTCACCGCGCCCGCCCGGTACGCCAGCCCCGGATCCCGGGAGGCGCCGATTCCGATGTTGTGCGGCATGATCGTCGCCCCGACCAGGTTGTTGTGGCCGTGCACGGCGTCGACGCCGTAGATCAGCGGGATCTGGAAGCGGGTCGCCTGCGCCCGGAGCTGGAAGCCGTCGATCATCTTCGCCCAGGCCTCGGCGGTGTTGGGCGTCGGCGTGGAGCCGCCGCCGGACAGGAGCGAGCCTAGGGCGTACGTGGCGATGTCACCGGACGCGGTGAGCGCGCCGCGCTCGGCCTGGGTCATCTGGCCGGCCTTCTCCTGAAGGGAGAGGCGTGAGACGAGGTCGGCGACGCGCTTGCGCACCGGCAACTTACTGTCGAGATACGGCAGTCCGTGCGCGTCGACGACGATCCGCGGGGTCTCGGCCGGGGGCTTGGCGCCGGTGACGGTCAGCTTCAAGGGGATCGTCTCGGCGGGCTCGGCGGACCGGTCCTCGAGGGTGGGGACGCGGATCTCGCGGGTGGTGCCGGAGGCCGTGCCGGCCGGGAAGGTGACGGTTCCGGTGACCGGGGTGTAGTCCCTGCCGGGGTCGGCGGTGCCGCCGGTGGTCTCGTAGGTGACGGTGACGGGTTCGTCGAGGGGGGTGGAGCCGGTGGTGGCGACGGTGAGCTTCGCGGTTGCCGTGTCGCCCTCGTCGGTGGGGTGGACGGCGGAGTCCGTCAGGACCGAGGCCTTCAGGGACTGGTCGGCCTTGCCGTACAACTCCAAGCCGTCCATGGCGAATCGACCCCTGACGCCGACCGGGAGGGTGACGGCGTACCCCCAGGTCTGGGTGAGGCCGAGGATGTGGTCGATGCCGCCGACGGGCTGGTAGTCGGTGCGATAGGTGAAGTCGGTGAACGGCAGCTCGATCTGTTTCCAGCCGGTGAAGTCGTCGGTGAAGGAGGTCGTCCACAGCTCGGAGGCCTCGCCGTTGGCGCCGCCGTCCCTGAGCTCGAAGGCGATCTTCTTGCCGTTGTCCTGGCCGTCCCACCACAGGCGGATGCCCTTGTGGGCGGACCAGTCGCGGGCGGGTTCGGCGAAGGCGAAGCCGTGGGTGAAGCCGCCGTAGCCGCTGATGTCGTACGTGCCGGCGAGGACCTTCTCGCCCTCGGGCGCGTCGGCGCGGGCGGTCAGTCGCAGAGTCGGTGGGTCGTCGTTGTCGCCGCCCCAGGTGAAGACGCCCTCGGCGGGCGGGCTCGCGAAGGGCACCTCGCCCTCGAAGCGGTCGACGGGGATGGGGGTGGGGTCGTCGGCGCCGGATGCGGGGGCGGCGGTGAGCGGGAGCAGGGTGGTGAGGAGTGCGGCGGAGGCGAGCAGGGCGGTTCGTCGCATGGAACGTCCCTCGACTCTCGGAGTCAACACATGACTTGGCTCACGCCGTGAGTCAACTGGTGGTGCGGGTTGGCGTCAAGACTTCACGTCAGGACCGGGACACGGTCAACTCCTGGCCAAAACTGGGGGGTTGTTGCTTCAGCAAGTGAACGCGCGACGCGAAACCTTGGTGTGTCCGGGAAAGCCGTCTTCGACGGTCCCTGCGGGTGAGGTGGGGGTGCGGCTTGGATGCCTGCGGCGGCCTGTGCGGGGGCGCGCGTAGCGCCTGCGTGTGTGTGGGGGGTAGGGGCCCGCGCCGGCACGGGCCGCCATGCCGACGTAGCTGCGGGCAGTCGTGCCGCCGGGGCGGCAGGGGTGGGCGCAGCGGCACCCCGTAGCGCCGGGCCGCGCGACCCACCCCCGGCCCACGCCGACGGCGGGCAACCGGTACGTCTACTCGGCCGGCGTCACCCCGGCCCGCAGCAGCCCGTACGTGTACGCGTCCTCCAGGGCCTGCCAGGACGCCGCGATGACGTTCTCGGCGACGCCGACCGTGGACCACTCCCCCGCCCCGTCGGACGTGGAGATCAGGACGCGGGTCGTGGACTGGGTGCCGTGCACGCCCTCCAGGATGCGGACCTTGTAGTCGACGAGGTCCAGCTTGGCGAGCTGCGGGTAGATCTTCTCCAGGGCGACTCGGAGCGCGCGGTCGAGGGCGTTGACCGGGCCGTTGCCCTCCGCCGTGGCGACGATGCGCTCACCCTTGGCGAAGAGCTTGACCGTGGCCTCGTTGGCGTGGGTGCCGTCGGGGCGGTCCTCGACGATCGCGCGCCAGGACTCGACGCCGAAGTACTTCAGGGGCTTGCCCTCGACCTCGGCACGGAGGAGAAGCTCGAAGCTCGCGTCCGCCGCCTCGTACGTGTAGCCCTTGAGCTCGCGCTCCTTGACCCGCTCGACCACCCGGCCGACCAGCTCGCGGTCGCCGCCGAGGTCGATGCCGAGCTCCTTGCCCTTGAGCTCGACCGAGGCGCGGCCCGCCATGTCGGAGACCAGCATCCGCATGGTGTTGCCGACCTGCTCGGGGTCGATGTGCTGGTACAGGTCCGGGTCGACCTTGATCGCGGAGGCGTGCAGGCCGGCCTTGTGCGCGAAGGCGGAGACGCCGACGTACGGCTGGTGCGTGGAGGGGGTGAGGTTGACGACCTCGGCGATGGCGTGCGAGATACGGGTCATCTCGCGCAGGTGGCCGTCGGGGAGGACCTTCTTGCCGTACTTCAGCTCCAGGGCCGCGACGACCGGGAACAGGTTGGCGTTGCCGACCCGTTCGCCGTAGCCGTTGGCCGTGCACTGGACGTGGGTCGCGCCCGCGTCGACCGCGGCGAGGGTGTTGGCGACCGCGCAGCCGGTGTCGTCCTGGGCGTGGATGCCGAGGCGGGCGCCCGTGTCGGCCAGGACGGTCGACACGACTGCCTGGACCTGGGCGGGGAGCATGCCGCCGTTGGTGTCGCAGAGGATGACGACGTCGGCGCCGGCCTCCGAGGCCGTACGGACGACGGATTTCGCGTATTCGGGGTTGGCGCGGTAGCCGTCGAAGAAGTGCTCGCAGTCGACGAAGACGCGGCGGCCCTGCTCACGCAGGTAGGACACGGTGTCGCGGACCATCTCCAGGTTCTCGTCGAACGTGGTGCGCAGGGCGAGCTCGACGTGCCGGTCGTGGGACTTCGCGACCAGGGTGATCACCGGGGCGCCGGACTCCAGCAGCGCCTTGACCTGCGGGTCCTCGCTCGCCTTGGCGCCCGCGCGGCGGGTCGCGCCGAAGGCGACCAGCTGGGCGTGCTGGAAGTCGATCTCCTGCTGGGCGCGCGCGAAGAACTCGGTGTCCCGGGGGTTGGCTCCGGGCCAGCCGCCCTCGATGAAGCCCACGCCGAAGTCGTCCAGGTGCCGTGCGATGGCCAGCTTGTCGGCGACGGTGAGGTTGATGCCCTCCCGCTGGGCGCCGTCGCGCAGGGTGGTGTCGAAGACGTGGAACGAGTCGTCGAGTTCGCTGGTTACCGTCATGGTCGTAAGGCTCCTGTGTTGGATCTCGGTCTACCGGAATGACCGGTTCCACCGCCCCCACCTATGGTCCCTCACGCTCTCCGCCCGGCTGCGGATGGGCCGGGAAACAGAAAAACCCCTCGCGGGTGCGAGAGGTCTGCGCGCGGGTCGAGGACGACGGTGTCCACCCGTACCTGGTCGTACGTGGTGGTCACTGCGGACCGGCGCGCCTGCTGCCAATAATCATGGCGAACGAGAGCACGGAGGCAGTCTGGCACAAGACGCCCCCGCGCTCACCGTCCGTCTCAGGATGCGAGCACTGGGTTGATCAACGCAGGCGGCGCAGGAAGCCGTCGGTCACGCCGTTCGTGTCGCCGGGGACCAGTTGGGCGGAGCCGGAACCGAGGCCGAGGAGCTTGTCGCCGCCGCCGAACGAGGTGACGTAGACGTTGTCGTCGGTGACGGGGCCGCCGGTGGCCGACTCGCTGGCGAGGCTGGACGTGCCGGTGCGCAGATCCCGTACGTAGATGTTGTCCTGGCCCTGCGCGGCCCGGAATCCGTAGGCGACGTAGCGGCCGTTGCGGCTGATCTCGGGACCGGCGATGACCGCGGGGTCGCCCGTGCCGTCGTGGACGATGCCGCGGGTGGTGTCGGTCCGCAGGTCGCGCACATAGGTGCTGGTGTTGGACGCGGTGCCGTCCGGGAGCAGGTCCTCGCCCCGGTAGGTGAAGGCGACGTAGCGGCCGTCCGCCGAGATCGAGGGGTCCAGGCCGTAGCGCTGGGCGGGTGTGCCCCGCGGGGTGGCGTCGACCTGTTCCTCGGTGCCGGTGCGGCGGTCGTGCGCCGGCATCGCGCCGCCCCCGCCGCGCGGGCCGAACTGCTCGTAGACCACGTACCGGCCGTCCGCGCTCATGTCCAGGTGGTAGGAGCCCCGGTCCGGGTGGTCACGGTTGGTGATCCGCTCGACGATGCCGGTGCGGCGGTCGGTGACGTACACGGCCGGGTAGATGACCGTCTGGCCGCTCTCCATCTGCTTCGGCCGGGCGTTGAACGCGACGTACCGGCCGTCGTCGGAGATCGCGGCGGCGCCGTGCGCGTAGGCGGAGGCGCCGGTGGGTGTCGTGCTGACCCGCTCGGTGCGGTGGGTGACCCGGTCGTGGACGTAGACGTCCTTGGCCCAGTACTCCTTCGGCTCCGGCCAGTCGGTGAGGTTGTCGGCGGTCGAGACGAGCACGACATACCGGCCGTTGGCGCTGATGGCCACGGGCTCGGTGCCGCCGTCGACCTGGGTGCCGTCGGACGTGACGCTGATCCGCTCCACCCGGCCCGTGCGCAGATCGCGTACGAAGCCGTCCTCCACGCCGTTCGTGTCGCCGGGCACGAGGTTCGGCGCGTAGGAGGAGAACGCGGCGTAGCGGCCGTTCGCGCTCAGGTAGGGGCCCGCGGAGTAGTCGGTGCCCTGTTCTCCCGTACCGGACACGGTGATTCGCTCGGTGGACGGGACTCGGGGCGCGGCGCTCGCCGACGTTCCCGTGAGGGCCACCGTGGCGGCGACGAGGGCGGTGGCGAGCGCGGTGCGTGTGCTGACGTACAAGATCTGTTCCCCCTGGTGTGGTGCTGGTGGTCGGTCAGTGGATGTGGTCGATGAACACGTCCGACGCCCCGTTGCTGTCGGACGGCAGGACATGGCGTCCGCCGGCGTCGGCGGCGGCCGTCGGCAGGGCGGTCAGGGCAGGGCGGTCAGGCAGGGCGGCGGTCAGGGCCGCGCCCGAGGAGACCCCGCGCGGGGCGAACGGCACTCTGCGGACACGCGCGCCTGTGGACATGGTTCCCCCCGAAACCTTGTCGTTCCCTCGCCCCCGCGCCGAGGGCCCACAGGGATGCAAGCGCATCACGCGGCACGGGTCAATGCGCTCGTTTACGTACAACCCGGACGGCCGGTCATGCGTCCGCGAGCCCCGACCGCCCCAGTGACTCGTCGAGGAACTCCCGTACGTGCGACAGGACCTGGCCACGATCGGTCCCCCGCAGCCCGATCGCCACATGGATGGAGAACCCGTCGAGCAGCGCCCGCAGCCGGGCGGCGAAGCGGTCCGGGTCGACCGCCCGGAACTCACCCCGCGACACGCCCTCCGCCAGCAGCGCGACCAGATCGCGGTGCCAGGCGCCCTCGATCGCGGCCTGGCGGTCGCGGGCGTCGTCGTCGGCGTTCTGCGAGCGGTTCCAGACCTCCAGCCACAGCGTCCAGTGCGGATCGCGGTGAGCGTCGGGGACATACAGGTCGACGTACGCGTCGAGCCGCTCCCGGGCCGTCGCGGACGCCCGTGTCAGCAGCCGGCCCCGCTCGGCGCCCAGCCGGCCCTCGCTCCACTCCAGGGTCTGGAGCAGCAGTTCGTCCTTGGAGTGGAAGTAGTAGAGGAGATGGCCGCTGCTCATCCCGACCTCACGGCCGAGCGCCGCCATGGTGAGCTTCTCCAGACCGCGCTCGGCGATCATCTCCATGGCGGCGACGAGGACGTCCTCGCGGGGCGGGGCGGGGGTACGGCGGCGGGTGGTCACGCGGCGGCCTCCACACGGACGGCGTCCGGGACGAACCGGGTCTCGCGGGGGATGCAGCAGTCGGCGGCCACGATGGCGACCTCGGCCCCGCAGGCGCACACGTGGTTGACCCCTCGGGTGCCGCTCGGGCCGCAGCATCCGACGAGGCGGGCGCCGTCGGTGTGGGGTGCGAGGCCGACGGCATCGAGCGGGTGCACGACGTAGGTGCCGCGTGGCCCCGCGGAGAGCAGCAGTCCCCGCGCGTCGGACATCCACACGCCGCCCGGGGAGACCCCGGCGTACTCGCCCGCGGGCCCGTCGTACGGTACGTACGGCGCCCCGAAGGGGTGCGGATCGACGGCGTACGTACCGCGCGGGACGCTCGGCGGGCCGGGCCGCGGGTCGTCCAGGTCCGGCAGCCCGTCCCCGCCGGGATACGGGGGCATCTCGTCGAGCCGCCGGACCGGCTCGGTCAGCCGGGTTCCGCAGGTGGCGCAGAGCAGTACGTTCACCCGTACGTTCTACCGGACCACGGCCTTCGGCTGCTGCTGGGTGACGCAGTGGATACCGCCCCCGCCCGCGAAGATCGTCCGGGCGTCGACGAGCGTCACCGTCCGCTCCGGGAACAGCCGGCGGAAGATTCCGGCCGCGAGTTCGTCGCGCGGGTCGTCGAAGCCGCACAGGACCACGCCGCCGTTGCAGAGGTAGTGGTTGATGTAGGAGTAGTCGGCCCAGTGGCCGTCGGCCTCCAGGACGGTGGGCGCCGGGACCTCGACGACCTCCAGGCTGCGGCCCCGCGCGTCCGTCTGCGTCTTCAGCAGCCCGACGACCTCCTTCGTCACCTCGTGGTCGGGATGCGCCGGGTCCGGCTGCACATGGGCGACGACCACACCGGGGCGGGCGAAGGCGGCCACGATGTCGACATGGCCGAGGGTGCCGAAGCCGTACGGCGGGTAGTCGCCGGTCAGGCCGCGCGGCAGCCAGATCGCCTTGCGGGTGCCGAGCATCGCGTGGATCTCGGCTTCGACCTGCTCCCGGGTCCAGTCGGGGTTCCGCTCCGGGCCGAGCTGGACCGTTTCCGTGAGCAGGACGGTGCCCTCGCCGTCCACATGGATCGCACCGCCTTCGTTCACGAGCTTCGAGGCGTACGTCCTTGTCGACCCGGCGAGGTCGGAGACATACGCGGCGATCTTCGCGTCGTGTTCCCAGCGGGCCCAGTCCTGCGCGCCCCAGCCGTTGAACGTCCAGTCCACGGCGGCGAGTTCCCCCTTTCCGTTGGTCAGGAAGGTCGGCCCGATGTCGCGCATCCACGCGTCGTCCAGCTCCCGCTCGACGGTGTCGATGTCCGGGCCCAGGAGAGCGGCGGCCTCCCTCGCCTGCCCCGGCCCGCACACCACCGTCACCGGCTCGAAGCGGCGGACCGCACGGGCGACCGAGGCCCAGGCGAGGTGTGCGTCGGCGAGGCCCTCGGGAGCGTCGAAGGTCGGGTTCGGGCCCGGCCACGCCATCCAGGTGCGCTCGTGCGAAGTCCACTCTGCGGGCATGCGGAAGCCGTCGGCGGCGGGGGTGGTCATAGCGGGTCCTTGTCTGAACGTCACAGGAAGTACAGGCGGTTGAGGGAGACGGATTCGGCCGGCTCGGAGCGCAGCGGCTCCCCGTCGAGGGTGACCAGACCGGTGCGCTGGTCGACGTCGACGGCTCCGGTACGGGAGTTGAGGCGCAGGTCGGCCGGTCCGATGCCGCGCGTGCCGCGCACGGCGACCCTGCGGCGCCGGGTGGGCATGCTGTCGCCTCCCTGGTCGACGGCGGCCTGGGCGACGAAGGCGACGGAGATGTCGGCGGGGGTGGCGCCGTACGCCCCGAACTGCGGCCCGAGGACGAGGGGTTCGCAGGTGTCGGTGGCGGCGTTGGGGTCGCCGACCACGCCGTACGCCGGGAAGCCGGACTTCAGCACCAGCTGCGGCTTGGCGCCGAAGTACTCCGGCCGCCACAGCACGATGTCGGCGAGCTTGCCGACCTCGATGGAGCCGACCTCGTGCGCGAGGCCGTGGGCGATGGCCGGGTTGATGGTCAGCTTGGCCATGTAGCGCAGGACGCGCTCGTTGTCGTGGCCGTCGTCCGGGGCGCCGAACTCGGCCTTCATCTTCCCTGCCATGGCGAAGGTG
Organism: Streptomyces sp. DT2A-34; assembly: GCF_030499515.1. NCBI lineage: Bacteria > Bacillati > Actinomycetota > Actinomycetes > Kitasatosporales > Streptomycetaceae > Streptomyces > Streptomyces sp. DT2A-34. Next base: position 2,762,909 of record NZ_JASTWJ010000001.1, read on the forward strand.
CGGCGGACCGTCTCGCCGGCCCGGCCCATGCCCTGCGCGTCCGACGAGGTGATGCCGATCGCGCCCAGGTCGTGCAGCACGTCCTCGGCGCCCATCGTCCCGGCGCGGATGCGGTCGCGGGCCATGGCGGCGTCGCCGGGCAGGTCGGTCTTCAGGTCATGTACCGAGACGATCATGCCGTAGTGCTCGGCGACCGCGTCCCGCCCGAAGGGCAGGGTGGGGTTGGTGGAGGAGCCGATGACGTTGGGGACGCCGGCCATCTTCAGCACGTTCGGGACGTGTCCGCCGCCGCAGCCCTCGATGTGGAAGGCGTGGATGGTCCGGCCCTCCAGCACCTTCAACGTGTCCTCGACCGACAGGCACTCGTTCAACCCGTCGCTGTGCAGGGCGACTTGGACGTCGTGCTCCTCGGCGACACGCAGCGCCGTGTCCAGCGCCCGGGTGTGGGCGCCCATGTCCTCGTGCACCTTGAAGCCGGACGCCCCGCCCTCGGCCAGCGCCTCGATCAGCGGGGCGGAGTCGGACGACGAACCCCGGCCCAGAAACCCGATGTTGACCGGCCAGGCGTCGAAGGCGTTGAACGCGTGCCGCAGCGCCCACGGCGAGTTGACCCCGACGCCCCACACCGGCCCGAACTCCTGCCCGATGATCGTGGTCACCCCGGAGGCGAGCGAGGCCTCCATGACGCGCGGCGACAGCAGGTGCACATGGGTGTCGACGGCCCCGGCGGTGGCGATGAGCCCCTCGCCGGACACGATCGACGTCCCGGTCCCGACCACGACGTCGACCCCGTCGAGGGTGTCGGGATTCCCGGCCCGCCCGATCGAGCAGATCCGCCCCTGTCTGATCCCGATGGAGACCTTCCGGATCCCCAGCGCCGCGTCGATCACCACCACGTTGCTGATGACGACGTCACAGGTGTCCCGGACGGCGGCGGCCTTGAGGTGCAGCCCGTCGCGGGCGGTCTTGCCGAACCCGGCGAGGAACTCGTCGCCGTAGCGCTGCGAGTCGGCCTCGACCCTGATCGCCAGCCCGGAGTCGCCGAGGCGGATGCGGTCGCCGGCGCGGGGGCCGTGGGTGGCGGCGTACGCGTAAGGATCGATGCTCATCGGTCTGCTCCCAGATATCCGCAGGCGGCGGCCCTGCGCAGGGCCTCTTCCTTCGCCCCCGGCGCGTCCAGCGCCCCGTCGACAAGACCGGCGAACCCGATGGCGATCCGGTCACCCCCGATCGGCACGAGCCCGACCTCGACGCTCTCCCCGGGCCCGAAGCGCGCCGAGGACCCGGCGGGCACGGCGAGCCGCATGCCGTAGGCCGTCGCGCGGTCGAAGTCGAGCCTCGGATTGGCCTCGAAGAAGTGGAAGTGGGAGGTCACGGAGACGGGCACGGTGGCTGTGTTGGTGACCGTCAGCCGTACGGCCGCCTCGGGCTCGGCGTGCCCGGGCCCCGGCAGCAGCGCGCCGGGAGCCCCCGGACCGAGCCCGCTCCCGATGGGGTCGGAGACGACCGCGAGCCGCGAGCCGTCGTCGAAGACGGCCTCGACATGCACCTCGGTGACGACGTCCGCGACACCCGGCAGCACGTCGTCCGGCCCGAGCACGGACCGGGCACGCTCGATCGCCTCGGCGAGCCGGGCCCCGTCGCGGGCGGCCTCGCACACGGTGTCCGCGACGAGCGCGGTCGCCTCCGGCACGTTCAGCCTCAGCCCGCGGGCCTTGCGTGCCCGGGCCAGTTCGGCGGCCCCGAAGAGCAACAGCCGGTCACGTTCCGTGGGGGTCAGTCTCACAACGCGGCACCTCCTTGCCTGACTCGACTTTAGAGCATCACTCTAATCATTGATTTCCCCGTCCGGAAAGGTTGACAGCAAACCTCGGGCACCTCACATTGAACGTCACTCAAACCGAGGGAGATCAGCATGCCGATGGAACAGCGCGGAGTCGACACCATCCCCGACGAGGAACGCACGAGCGGCCCACGGGACCTCGTCTCGATCCTGCTGGGCTCGAACCTCTGCCTGGGGGTGATCGTGTTCGGCTGGCTGCCGCCGTCGTTCGGCCTGGACTGGTGGGCGTCGGTCACCTCGATCGTGGTCGGCACCCTCGTCGGCACGGCCCTCACCGCACCGCTGGCCCTGATCTCCCTGCGCACGGCGACGAACCTGTCCACCTCCCCCGGCGCCCAGTTCGGAGTGCGCGGCCGCCTGGTCGGCTCCGTGGTCGGGCTCCTGCTCGCCCTCGGCTACACCGCCCTGACCGTGTGGATCGGCGGCGATGTGATGGTGGGCGTCCTGGGCCGGCTCGTCGGGCTGCCGGCGAGCGGGGTGTCGTACGGCGTGGTGTACGGGCTGCTGGCCGCGGCGACCGTCGCGGGCGCGGTGTACGGCTACCGGGTGCTGCTCGCCATGTCCCGCGTCCTCGCGATCGGCATGACGGCCCTGCTGGCCCTCGGCGCGATCGCCTACGCCCCGCACTTCACGACCGACGCGCTGCCGGAGGCGGGCGGCTATCTGCTGGGCGGCTTCTGGCCGACATGGCTGCTGGCGACGGTGGCGGCGGGGCTGTCCGGCCCGATCGCCTTCATCACGCTCCTCGGCGACTACACCCGCTACATCTCCCCGGCCCGCCACTCCTCACGCCGGGTCCTGCACGCGACGTGGCTCGGCCTGATCCTGGGCCTGCTGCTCCCGCAGCTGTTCGGCACCTTCACGGCGTACGCGGCGCGAGCGGCCCTCGACTACGCGGGTCCCCTGGTCGACGCCTCCCCCACCTGGTACCTGATCCCGCTGCTCCTGGCCGCCACCGCCGGCTCGGTCGGCAACGCGGGCCTGATGCTCTACTCCATGGGCCTCGACCTGGACGCCATCCTGCCGCGCGCCTCCCGCGCCCAGGCCACCTACGCGGTCGCGGTCGTCGCCACGGCCTGCGTCTTCATCGGCCACTACGCCTCGACGGCACAGGACGCGATGACGTCGTTCGTCCTGCTGCTGACCGCGATCGGCACCCCGTGGGCGGTCATCACCCTGATCGGCTTCGCGCGGTGCCGTGGCGTGTACGACGCGGAGGCCCTCCAGGTCTTCAACCGCCGGGCGCGGGGCGGGATCTACTGGTACCGGGCCGGCTGGAACATCCAGGCGACGGTGGCGTGGGCGCTGGGCGCGGTGGTCGGTCTGCTCGCGGTCGCGCTGCCGTCGTACGAGGGGCCGCTGCTGAGCCTGACGGGCGGGGTGGACTGCAGCTTCCTGCTGTCGGGGCTGGTGGGGGGCTTGGCGTACGCGCTGTCGGCCCCGGGCTCCGTGAAGGCGGAAGCCGAGGCCGACAACTCGGTGCCGGTCGGCGACACCAGCCCGTCCGGCGTTTGAGGACAAGGCCCGTTCAGGGCCGAAGCGGGGGTCTGGGGGCGGCAGCCCCCAGCGACCCCGGCCTCGACGCCGAGCGACGGGTCAGCCCAGCTTGTGCATCCACCCGTGCTGGTCCGCGGCAGTGCCCCGCTGGATGTCGAGGAGCGCCTCGCGCAGCTTCAGCGTGACCTCGCCGGGCTCGCCGCCGCTCTGCTGCCACTGCGCACCCGTGCGCTTCACGGTGCCGACCGGCGTGATGACCGCCGCCGTACCGCAGGCGAAGACCTCGGTGAGGGTGCCGTTCTCGGAGTCGCGCTGCCACTGGTCGACGGAGACGCGGCCCTCCTCGGCCTCGTAGCCGAGGTCACGGGCGACCGTGAGAAGGGAGTCACGGGTGACTCCCTCCAGGATGGAGCCGGTGAGGGACGGGGTGATGATCTTGTCGCCGTACACGAAGTACAGGTTCATGCCGCCGAGTTCCTCGACCCACTTGCGCTCGACCGCGTCGAGGTAGCAGACCTGGGCGCAGCCCTCGGCGGCGGCCTCGGCCTGGGCCAGCAGGGAGGCGGCGTAGTTGCCGCCCGTCTTCGCGTCGCCCATGCCGCCCGGCACGGCGCGGACGTGGTCCTCGGAGACCCAGATGGACACCGGCTTGACGCCGCCCGGGAAGTAGGCGCCGGCCGGGGATGCGATGACGATGAAGAGGTACTCGCTCGCGGGCTTCACACCCAGCCCGACCTCGGTCGCGAACATGAACGGGCGCAGGTAGAGGGACTCCTCGCCACCGTGCGCCGGGACCCAGGCCTGGTCCTGGCCCACCAGCACGTCGCACGCCTCGATGAAGGTCTCCACCGGCAGCTCCGGCATGCCGAGCCGGCGGGCGGAGGCCTGGAAGCGCTTGGCGTTCTTCTCCGGACGGAAGCTGGCGACGGACCCGTCGGGCTGGCGGTACGCCTTGAGGCCCTCGAAGATCTCCTGCGCGTAGTGCAGGACCATCGTGGCCGGGTCGAGGGAGATCGGCGCGTACGGCACGAGCTGGCCGTCGTGCCAGCCGCGGCCCTCGGTCCACTTGATCGTCACCATGTGGTCGGTGAAGTGGCGGCCGAAGCCGGGGTTGGCCAGTATCGCCTCGCGGTCCGCGGTGGCGAGGGGGCCGGCGGACGGCTTGAGCTCGATCGTGGGCGTCGTCATGAGTAGATGTCCTTCACCGGTTGGTTGTGGCGGGCCGCGCTCACGCCAGTACTGCCAGTGGCCAGTGCTAGGACGTCCGAGCATTCCGTCGATCCGCGGCTCCGCGTTCGATTATCGCAAGCGGGAGCCGTGGAAGAAATCGGCCTGATCGGCTTGATCGGCGTGAATCGCAATCCGGGGATGATGGTGACACCCGGCGGCGGACATGGGGAAGCCGCCGGGTGCGGAGTGACCCGGCGGCTTCGAAGGTATTCGAGTGGCGCGACGGGCGTCAGCCGGCTACTCGTACGGCCAGCGCGTCGCCGATCTCCGACGTGGAGCGGGCGGGCTTGCCGGTGCGCTCCGCGAGGTCGGCGGAGACGGCCTCGTCGATGCGGGCGGCCTCGGCGTCGTAGCCGAGGTGGCGCAGGAGCAGGGCGACGGACAGCACCGTGGCGGTGGGGTCGGCCTTGCCCTGGCCGGCGATGTCCGGGGCCGAGCCGTGGACGGGCTCGAACATGGACGGGAACTCGCCGCTCGGGTTGATGTTCCCGCTCGCGGCGACGCCGATGCCGCCGGAGACGGCCGCGGCGAGGTCGGTGATGATGTCGCCGAAGAGGTTGTCGGTGACGATCACGTCGAAGCGCTCGGGCTGCGTGACCAGGTAGATGGTCGCCGCGTCCACGTGCATGTACTCGGTGGTGACGTCGGGGAACTCCTCGGCCACCTGGTTGAAGATGTTCGTCCACAGGTGGCCCGCGAAGGCCAGCACGTTGTTCTTGTGGATCAGCGCCAGCTTCTTGCGGGGGCGGGCCTGGGCGCGGGCGAAGGCGTCGCGGACCACGCGCTCGACACCGAAGGCCGTGTTGACGGAGACCTCGGTGGCGACCTCGTGCGGGGTGCCCTTGCGGATGGTGCCGCCGTTGCCCGTGTACGGGCCCTCGGTGCCCTCACGGACGACGATGAAGTCGATCTCCGGCTGACCGGCGAGCGGGGTGGCGACACCCGGGAGGAGCTTCGACGGACGCAGGTTGACGTGGTGGTCGAAGAGGAAGCGGAGCTTGAGCAGGAAACCGCGCTCCAGGACGCCGGACGGGACCGAGGGGTCGCCGATCGCGCCGAGCAGGATGGCGTCGTGCTTCTTGAGCGCCTCGACATCGGCGTCGGTGAGGGTCTCACCGGTGGCGTGGTAGCGCCGGGCGCCGAAGTCGTACTCCTTGGTCTCCAGCTTCACATCCTGCGGAAGGACGGCGGAGAGGACCTTCAGGCCTTCGGCCACGACCTCCTGGCCGATGCCGTCACCGGGAATCACTGCGAGATTGAGGCTGCGAGACATGTCGGCACCCTACTCCTCGTCCCATGGGATGACACGGCATGTCCGCCATACGGACAGTGTCGAGCGGCCGGGCGTCAGCCCTTCGACTGGCGTTCACCCGTATGTGGGGCAGGTGTTGGCGTTCGCTGGGAACTTCACCGCCATGGACCTTCCCGACTTCGGCATCCCACCTCAGCTCGCGCGCCGGATGAGCATGGCCGAACAGCACGAGTACCTGCGCACCAAACTGGTGCGGCGCCGCACGGTGGTGACGGCCTCGGCGGTGGCGGGCGGAACGCTGGCGGGCGGACTGCTGACGGGATGTTCGACATCGGGGACGACCACCGCCTCGAAACCCCCCGCCTCCGCCCCCGCCTCCGCCACCACGAAGGTGCCCGGCTCCGTCGTCGCCCCCTTCGGCCGCCACCTCGCCTTCGGCGCCGACCCCAAGACGCAGATGCGGATCTCCTGGCAGGTGCCGGCCGCGGTGCGCAGGCCGTACGTCCGCATCGGTCTGCGCCCGGACGACCTGGACCGGAGGATCGAGGCGGAGCTGCGCGACCTGAAGACCCCGGAGATGGCGGGGGTGAGCGCGGCGGTCGAGCAGTACTACCTGCACGCGGCCCTGGACGGCCTGCGGCCGGGCACGACGTACTACTACGGCGTCGGGCACGACGGCTTCGACCCGGCGTCCCCCGCGCGCAGGCCCACGATCGCCTCCTTCCGCACGGCGCCCGCGTCCCCGCCCGAGCGGTTCGTGTTCACCGCGTTCGGCGACCAGGGCGTCGGCATGCACGCCGCCGACAACGACCGCGCCCTGCTGCGCCAGAACCCCGCCTTCCATCTGCACGCCGGGGACATCTGCTACGCGAACCCGACCGGCAAGGGCAAGGACTCGGACGCGTTCCAGGCGGGCATGTGGGACGTGTTCCTCAAGCAGACGGAGTCGGTGGCGAAGTCGGTGCCGTGGATGGTGACGACCGGCAACCACGACATGGAGGCCTGGTACTCGCCGGACGGCTACGGCGGCCAACTCGCCCGATTCTCCCTCCCGGACAGCGGCTTCGACCCGCGTACGGCGCCGGGGGTGTACTCGTTCACGTACGGCAATGTCGGCGTGGTCGCCCTGGACGCGAACGACGTGTCGTACGAGATCCCCGCCAACTTCGGCTACACGGAGGGGCGGCAGACGAAGTGGCTGGACCGCAAGCTCGGCGAGTTGCGGGCCGACCGCTCGGTCGACTTCATCGTCGTCTACTTCCACCACTGCGCCTACTCCACCTCGACACACGCCTCCGACGGGGGCATTCGCGCCGAGTGGGTGCCGCTCTTCGCCAAGCACCAGGTCGACCTGGTGATCAACGGGCACAACCACGTGTACGAGCGGACCGACGCGATCCTGAACGGCGAGGTCGGCGCGCCGGTACCGATCGGCGCGACGACGGACCCGACGCGGGACGGGATCGTGTACGTCACGGCGGGCGGCGGCGGCAAGGACCTGTACGGCTTCCCGAAGGGCGTCGAGGAGAGCTACGAGGGCCATGTCACCGAGCGGGAGTCGGTCGACTCCTTCAGGTGGACCAGGTCACGGGACGCCAGGACGGAGAGCGTGCGGTGGTCGCGGGTGCGCTACCGGGGCTTCTCCTTCCTCGCGGTGGAGGCGGAGAGCGGCGCCAAGCCTCGCCTGAAGGTGTCGGCGCTGACGCCGAGCGGCGAGCGCGTCGACCATTTCGAGGTGCGGCGAGGCGGCTGAGCGGACCCGAGGTGCGGCGCGGGGTGCGATACCGCGCCGCACCTCATGCGGGTGCGGCTCCCGGCTTGTGTGCGTCTGCGCGTCCGCGCTGGTGCGCTGGTGCGGCGTCAGGCCGCCTGATGGCCGGTGGCTCCGCCGTTGTCCCTGCGGTCGAGGGCGCGCTGGAGGGCAGCCGCGGCGTTCTTGCGGTCGGACTCGCTCGTACGGGAGAGGTGACGGACTCGACGGCGGGCGGTCGTCTCGGCCATGGGAAATCGACTCCTTCGAGAATCCGGGAGTGCAGACAGGGGTTACGAGACGCCGGGTGGGGCGGGGAGCGGTGCCGCAGGGGTTGCCTGCACGGGGCCCGGCTCACGACCGCCATTCGCTTGATCGAGCGAGACGTTCGGCTTCTACAAAACTAAGGGAGGACAGCGCGCCTGTCTCCACAATTACTCGGACTTCCTACTATCTGAGACGGTGCACTGGGTCACACCCCACTGACCTGCGCTTTTACCTCCGGCCCGTCAGAGCACGTCACCGTCCCGCCAGTCGAAGACCAGCTCGAACGCCGGGTCGAGCGGACCGGCGAGGGCAGGCCGCACGAACGTGCTCCCCTCCTCGTCCGGCAGCCGCACGACGCCCTGCGGCCCCAGCGCGCAGACCCGCCCGCCCCACACCTCCCAGCCACGGGCGGCGTACAGCGCGGCCCCCTCGTCGCTCGCGGACAGCATCCCCGCGTCGTACGCCCGGTCGATCACCCGCTCCAGCTCCGCCATCACCCGGCCCCCGAGCCCCGTCCGGCGCGCGTCGGGCCGTACGCCCACCGCCTCGACGTACCCGACCCGCAGCCACCGGTCCCGGTGCCGCACCCGCCGCATGATCACCGAACCGTGCGCGACGAGCCGCCCGGCGTCGTCGTGGACCAGGGCGTGCATACCGCCGAGCCCGTGCTCGAAGTCCTCGTCGGAGAAGTCGCCGTCGAAGGCGTCGTCCAACAGGGCGCGGATCGCGCGCAGTTCGGCCGTGGTGAGGTCGGCGGTGTGGACGGTGCGCGGGGTGGCGGCGGGTGCGGGCGTGGTCATCCGACCAGTATCGAGGGGATCGCCCACTCGGCTGATCCTGCGCAGGGCGCGGGAGACCGGGTCCGGCCGAGGGGAACCGGTGAACCCATGAACGACATGTCGAAAGTGTTCCTCGAGGGCGGCCCCGACGACCTGCCCGAACGGATCGTGCCGACCCCGTCCCCGGGCCCGGACGCGAAGATCAGGCTGCGCGGCGGGTACGAGCACTTCAGGCCGACTCCACGGCACGCGGACACCGCGCAGGGCAGGCTGCCGGTGTACGAGTGGTGGGAGCGTACGGAGATCGCCGAGTAGTCCGTCCCCCGCAGCCGGAGAAGGCCGGGTCCGTTCGGGACCCGGCCTTCCAAGGTGTGTGGGGGTGTCAGCCCATGTGCGGGTACGTGTAGTCGGTCGGCGCGACCAGCGTCTCCTTGATGGCGCGGGTCAGCGTCCAGCGCATCAGGTTCTGCGGGGCGCCGGCCTTGTCGTTGGTGCCGGAGGCGCGGCCGCCGCCGAAGGGCTGCTGGCCGACGACGGCGCCGGTCGACTTGTCGTTGATGTAGAAGTTGCCGGCCGCGTAGCGCAGCTTCTCCATCGTGTACGCCGCCGCGGCGCGGTCGCCCGAGATGACCGAGCCGGTGAGCGCGTAGGCGGACACCGACTCCATCTGGTCCAGCATCTCGTCGTACTTGTCGTCCTCGTAGACGTGCACGGCGAGGAACGGGCCGAAGTACTCGGTGGTGAAGACCTCGTTCTCCGGGTCGGTGCACTCGACGACGGTCGGGCGCACGAAGTAGCCGACCGAGTCGTCGTAGGAGCCGCCCGCGACGATCGTGCAGGCCGGGTCGGACTTGGCGCGGTCGATCGCGGCCTTGTTCTTGGCGAAGGCGCGCTCGTCGATGACGGCGCCGATGAAGTTGGACAGGTCGGTGACGTCACCCATGGTGATGTAGTCGACCTCGGCGGCGAACTCCTCCTTGAAGCCGGAGTTCCAGATCGACGCCGGGATGTACGCCCGGGAGGTCGCCGAGCACTTCTGGCCCTGGTACTCGAAGGCACCGCGGGTCAGGGCCGTCTTCAGGACCGCCTTGTCCGCGCTCGGGTGGGCGACGACGAAGTCCTTGCCGCCGGTCTCGCCGACGATGCGCGGGTAGGAGCGGTACTTCTCGATGTTGTTGCCGACCGTCTTCCACAGGTACTGGAAGGTCTTGGTCGAGCCGGTGAAGTGGATGCCGGCGAGGTCGCGGTGCTCCAGCGCGACCTTGGAGACCTCGACGCCGTCGCCGGTGACGAGGTTGATGACGCCCTTGGGCAGCCCGGCCTCCTCCAGCAGCTGCATGAGCAGCACGGCGGCGTGGGTCTGGGTCGGGGACGGCTTCCAGACGACGACGTTGCCCATGAGGGCCGGGGCCGTCGGCAGGTTGCCCGCGATCGCCGTGAAGTTGAACGGCGTGATCGCGTAGACGAAGCCCTCCAGCGGGCGGTGGTCGAGGCGGTTCCACACGCCCGGGGAGTTCGCCGGGGGCTGCTCGGCGAGCAGGTCACGGGCGTACTTGACGTTGAAGCGCCAGAAGTCGATCAGCTCACAGGGCGTGTCGATCTCGGCCTGCTGGGCGGTCTTCGACTGACCGAGCATCGTCGACGCGGCCAGCGTCTCGCGCCACGGCCCGGACAGCAGCTCGGCGGCGCGCAGGATGATCGCGGCACGGTCGTCGAACGACATCGCACGCCACGCCGGCGCGGCGGCGAGGGCCGCGTCGATGGCGTCCTGGGCGTCCTGCTGGGTGGCGTTGCCGTAGGTGCCGAGGCGGGCCTTGTGGTTGTGCGGCTGCACGACGTCGAAGCGCTCACCGCCGCCCAGCCGCTTCTCGCCGCCGATGGTGCAGGGCAGGTCGATCGGGTTCTCGGCCAGCTCCTTGAGCTTGACCTCCAGCCGGGCACGCTCGGGCGAGCCGGGGGCGTAGCCGTGCACCGGCTCGTTGACGGGGGTGGGGACCTGGGTCACAGCGTCCATGGTTACCTCTTCCGAGTGATTCCCGGGCTCCAGCCGGGGCGAGCTGAAGCCGTTGCGTATGGTGAGCAGCGGTCAGGGCTTGACCGTCACGAACTCGCCTCGGCGGGCTCGTGAGAAGCCCCCTCGGGGGCGGAGTCACGGGTTCCGTAACTCCTTTCCACGGAACCGGTCCGGCTCAGCCGGCCGTGGGGCGGCGGCTGTCGGCCTCCGAGCGTCTCTCGGGGACCGACAGCCGCCGCTCATCCAGCGCATCACCCCTTGCTGACCATCGAGCGGACGAAGAAGCGCAGGTTCGCCGGCTTCTCAGCCAGCCTGCGCATGAAGTAGCCGTACCAGTCCGTGCCGTAGGCGGTGTAGACGCGCATGCGGTGGCCCTCGGCGGCCAGCCGCAGGTGCTCGTCGCTGCGGATGCCGTACAGCATCTGGAACTCGTACTCGTCGAGCTTTCGCCCGGCGCGCCGCGCGAGTTCCTGGGCGACGGAGATCAGGCGGGGGTCGTGGGACCCGATCATCGGGTACCCGGTGCCCTCCATCAGAACCTTGAGGACACGGACGTACGCCTTGTCGATCTCGTGTTTCTGCTGGTAGGCGACCTCGGCGGGCTCCTTGTACGCGCCCTTGACGAGCCGTACGCGGCTGCCGTTCGCGGCGAGGCGGCGGGCGTCGGCCTCGGTGCGGAACAGGTAGGCCTGGATGACGCAGCCGGTCTGCGGGAAGTCCCTGCGCAGTTCCTCGTGGATGGCGAACATCGAGTCGAGGGTGGTGTGGTCCTCCGCGTCGAGCGTGACCGTCGTACCGATGGCGGCGGCGGCCTCGACGACCTGGCGGACGTTGGCGAGCGCCAGCTCGTGGCCGCCCTGGAATGTAGGGGCGGGCCCGGAGGGCCCTTCGAACAGGGCGGTGGTGGGCGACGGGAGGGCCTGCCCGAACATGGACAGCTTGACGGACATCTCGACGCGCTCGCCGAGCTCCAGATCCTTGATCCGGTCGATGAGCAGCAGATAGGCGTCCCGGGCGGCGGCGGCCTGTTCGGGGCGGGTGATGTCCTCGCCGACGACGTCCATCGTCAGCTCCAGGCCCTTGCCGGTGAGGTCCCGGATGATCGGCACGACCTCGTCGACGGTCTCGCCGGGGATGAACCGGTCGACGACCTGCCTCGTCCCCGGAGCCGCCGAGATCAGGCGTCGCATCCGGTCGCTGCGCGACGCGGCGAGAATCAAGGGACCAAGCACGGGGCACCTCCACAAACACAGCCGAATGACGGCCGACACCCCGATAAGTGATGTTCCGGGTACGGCACGGAGAACCACCGTGAAACCTAAGGATCCCTCCGAACGGCAGCCATCGACAGCTGTCACGCATCCGTGCCACAGATCTCAGACAGATGTATGAAGGCGTCGCGGAAATGCGGGAGAATGCCCGGGTGACGCCGGAATCCAAGGACCGCAAGGACGACTATCAGGAGCTCGTCGACGAGCTCTCGGAGCTGCTGGGCGTGCCCGCGACCCTGGAGAACCGGGACTTCGAGCTGATCGCCTTCGGCGCGTACGACAGCGAGGACGAACTCGACGCATCGGCCCTGGACCCGGTGCGCACCCGCTCGATCCTGACGCGCCGCTCCACGGCGGCGGTGCGGACCTGGTTCGAGGGCTTCGGCATCACGCGAGCGACCGGCCCGGTGCGCATCCCGCCCACTCCGGAGGCCGGGGTGTACCGCGGACGTATTTGCCTCCCGGTACGCCACAGGGGTGTGGTGCTGGGCTACGTCTGGCTCCTCGACGACGATCCGGGGCCCACCGAGCACCAGCTCGCGGGGGCGATGGAGGTGACCGCCCGGATCGGCGCACTGCTCGCGGACGAGGCGCAGCACGGGGCGGATCTGAGCCGGGAGCTGCGGGCGGCGCTGACCGCGGAGCGGGGCTGGCAGGGCGACATGGCGGTCGCCGAGCTGCGCACGGCCCTGGGCGCACGCGCGGACGGCGTCCATACGGTGGTCTGCGTGGCCCCCTGGCCCTCGGCCGACCCCGACGACGCCCCGTCCGTGCGAACGGTGCCGCACGCGACCGCGCTGTGCACGGTGCCGTGGGGGGCGGCCGGGCAGAGCCTGGCGGTGCTGGTGCGGCTGCGCTCACCCGAGGTACGCACGGCGGCGCTGGCGGCGGCGTCCCGGCTGCTGAAGGAAGGCCCGGCCCAGGCGCCGTCCCGGCCGTCCACGCCGGGCCGGTCACGGGTGGCGGCCGGCCTCGGCGAACCGCGCTCCGGCCTCGCCGATCTGGGCGCCGTATGGCAGGAGGCGTCGGCCGCGACCCGCGCGGCCCTGGCGGAACCGCGGTTCGGACCGGTGGCCGAGTGGTCGCGCATCGGGCCGTACCGCCTGCTGACCTCCCTCTCCCCCGAGACGCTCCACGACCCCGCGCTGACCCCGCTCCTCTCCCCCACCCACCAGGAACTGGCCCGCACCGCCAAGGTCTACCTGGACTGCGCGGGCCAGGCCGGCCGCACGGCCGCCGAACTCGGCATCCACCGCCAGACCCTGTACTACCGCCTCTCCCGCGTCGAACAGCTCACGGGCCTGGACCTGGACGACGGGGAGGACCGGCTGTTGCTGCACATGGGGTTGAAGGGGGCGCGACTGTAGGGTGGCCGCGTTCCGGCCGGTCGGCGAGCGTGTGTGAATCCCGCGCTCCCGAACCGTAACTCCCTTGCCGGTGGGCATAATTCACCGCGACTGCCACACCTCGGAAGCCGATGTCGACCGATACGGGGGACTTGTGTACCGGCACGTGCTCACTCGGGCCGTGCAGGTCCTGTCCTGCGTTTCTCCGTGCTCGTCGGCCTCTCGATGAACCATGCGACCGACGTGCCCGGATCGCCACCGTCGCCAATGACGGCTCCGGCCGCATCTGGGACCTGATGCGGCCGGACGACGTGGTCGTCCTGCGCGGGCGCGACGCTCTGGTCGAGGCGGCCGCGTGGCCACCGGACGGGCGGCGGCTGAGCACCGCCTCGTTCGACTGCACGGCCCGCGTGTGGGACGCCCGGCACGGCACCTGGCTGCACACCTTGGAGGGACACACCGACCCGGTCCGGGACGTGGCCTGGTCCCCGGGCGCCCGGTTCATCGCCACGGCCTCCAACGACCGCACGATGCGTATCTGGTCCGCCGCGACGGGCCACATGCAGAACCTGGTCCAGGCGCACTCCGACCGGGTCGAGGGGGTCGCCTGGTCACCCGACGGCACGCGCGTCGCCACCAGCGCCCACGACCGGACGGTGCGGGTCTGGGACGCCTCCACCTGGGAGCTGCTGCGCACGCTTGCCGCCCACGAGGACCTCATCCGGGACGTCTGCCGGTCACCGGACTCCACACGCCTCGCCTCTGCCGCAGTCGACCGCACCGTGCGGATCTGGGACGCGAAGGCCGGAGCCGAGCTGCACTGCCTGACCGGCCCCACCGACTTCGTCCAGGCTGTGGCCTGGTCACCCGACGGCACCCGGATCGCCTCCGTCTCCAACGACAGGACCCTTCGGATCCACAGCGCGGCGGACGGGGCGGAGGCGCTGGCGCTGACCGGACACGACGACACCATCCGGGATGTCTGCTGGTCGCCGGACGGCCGTTTCGCCGCCACCGCCTCGGCGGACGGCACGGCACGGATCTGGGACGTCGACCGTGGAGCGGAGTTGCTGATCCTCGGCGGGCACTCGGGCGGCGTCGAGAGCGTCGCCTGGTCCCCGGACGGCGCACGGGTGGCCACGGCGTCCCGGGACCAGACCGTCCGCATCTGGCCGGTCGCCACGGATCCGCGGACCCTGATCGACAGGGGACGCAGCCGGGCGAGTCGCGCGCTCAGCGCGGAGGAGCGCCGACGCCACGGCCTGCGGTAGCCGGCGGCGCCAGCCGCCCGGCAGGCGCAGCAAGGGCAGATTATTGGAAATGATTTCCATCGTGCTATGGTTCGCAGCAACCGCTCTCTTGACCGCCCCTTTACCCGGAGGGTTCCGTGCGCCTGCCCGCTCACCGCCTGCTCCCCGCCACCGCCCTCACCGCGGCCTCCGCACTGCTCACCGGCTGCTTCGCCGGGGCGGAATCCGCAGCGGACGCGGGTGCGGACGGCAAGCGCATCCGTGTCGCGCACATGCAGCCGCCCCGCTCGGGCCTGTCCCCACTGAGCGACGACGCGTTCAAGCTGTCGCGCTGGTCGGCCGCCGAGACCCTGGTGAAGCTCGACAAGGAAGGCGACGCCCAGCCCGCGCTCGCCACCGAGTGGCAGCAGTCCGGGCGTACCTGGACCTTCGAGATACGCGACGGCGTCACCTTCCACGACGGCACGAAGCTCGACGCGGACGCCGTCGTGCGGTCGCTCACCAAGGCCGCCTCCGCCTCCCCCAAGCCCCGCATCCTCGACGGCGTGGAGCTGACCGTGAAGGCCGAGGACGCCGACACGGTCACGGTCACCACCGGCACCGAGGATCCCCTCGTCCCGCAGCGGCTGAGCTCGCCCCAGCTGTCGGTCCTGGCCGCCAAGGCCTACAAGGGCAAGACGGTGAACCCCGTCGGCGCCGGCACCGGCCCCTTCGAACTCGTCAAGGTCAACGGCACCTCCTCCGCCACCCTCGACCGCTACGACGCGTACTGGGGCGGCAAGGCCAAGGCCCCGGGAATCGACGTCACGTTCGTGCCGGACGGGACGGCCCGCGCCGCCGCCCTGCGCACCGGCGAGGCCGACATCGTCGAGGCGATTCCGGTCTCCCAGGCCGCTGTCCTCGACCAGGACCTGATCACCGAGGTCCCGATGCCGCGCACCAACACGCTCTACCTGAACACCGGGAAGGGCGCTTTCAAGGACGCCTCGCTGCGCGCCGCCGCCCGGGAGGCGATCGACGCCAAGTCGATCGTCGAGGGCGTGTACGAGGGGCGGGCGGATGTCGCCGAAGGACTGCTCGGGCCCGCCCTGCCGTGGGCGGCCGAACTGCGCACGCCCGTCAAGCACACCAAGGCCGGCAAGCCGAACGGCACGACGATCACCATCGGCACCTTCACCGACCGGGCGGAACTGCCCGAGGTCGCCGCCACGCTGCAACAGCAGCTCCAGAAGGCCGGATTCAAGGTGAAGCTCGACGTCCGCGAGTACGCCAACATCGAATCCGACGCCCTCGCGGGCAAGTTCGACGCGTTCATCCTCTCCCGCGCCACCGTCCTCGACTCCGGCGACCCGGCCGCCTACCTGTACAGCGACTTCGCCTCCGACGGCTCCTTCAACATCTCCCAGCTCGCCGACCCCTCCGTGGACGCCGCGCTGAAGAAGGCCAGCGAGACGAAGACCGGCGACGCCCGCCGCAAGGCGATCATCGCGGCCGAGGCCGCCGTGCTCGCCGAGGACGCGGCCGTCCCCATGCTCCACGAGCGGGTGATCCAGGGCGACGCCGCCGGTGTCGTGGACGCCGCGCACGACCCGCGCGAGCGTGAGCTCGTCACGATCGACACGTACGTCAAGTGAGGGGCCGGGCGAGGAAGGCGGTCGGCGCGGCCGGGCTGACCCGCCTCGCCTGTCTCGTCGCCGTCCTGGCCACCGTCGGCCTGCTGCCCTGGCTCTCGCGCAGGGACCCGGCGCTGACCGTGCTGCGCGCCCGGTCGGCCGAGCAGGAGGCGACCGAGGAGGCCCTGTCCGCGATCCGCGAGAACCTGGGCCTGGACGCCGGTCCCCTTTCGCTGCTGGGGAGTTGGGCCTCGGACCTGCTGCACGGTGACTTCGGCACCTCCTGGGTGTCCGGAACCGACGTCCTGCCGTCCGTCGTCGCCGGCCTCCAGGTGTCCCTGGGCCTGATGGGCGCGGCGCTCGGCGTCGCGGTCGTGCTGGCCGCCGTGCTGGTGGCGCCGGTGCTGGTGCGGGGACGCGGATCGGCCGGTGCCTTCGCCGCCATGCTCGCCGCGGTCCCCGAGTTCCTGCTGGCCACGGTCGCGCTGCTGGTGTGCGGGGTGTGGCTGGGCTGGCTGCCGACGGCCGGCTGGGCGGGCCCCGAGTACCTGGTGCTGCCCGCGCTCGCCCTCGGCGTCCCGGCGGGCGGTCTGCTCGGCCGGCTGGTCGCGGACGCGCTGCCCGCCGTGCTCGACGAGCGGTGGGTGGAGCTGTGGCGGGGTGCGGGAGTGAGCCGTACGACGATCTCGGCGGCCGCCCTCAAGCGCGTACTGCCGCCCCTGGTACCGCAGTTCGGGATGGTCGCCGTCGGCCTGACCGGCGGAGCGGTCGCCGTGGAGATGGTGTTCGCGGTGCCCGGCATCGGCCGTACGGCGCTCGGCGCGGCCAAGTCGCAGGACCTGCCGCTGCTCCAGGGTTCCGTCCTGGCCCTGCTGCTGCTCGGCCTGGTCGCGGGTGCGCTGGCGGTGGGCGTACGGCGCCGGCTGCTCGGCCCCGCCTTGCGTGACGCCGGGCTGACGCTGCCCCCGGCACGTCCGGTCCGTACCCACCCGGCGATCCCGTTGACCCTGTTCACGGTCCTCGCCGTGACCATCGGCTGGGGCCTGCTGCGGGACCCGTACACCGTGCACACCAGCGCCCGCCTCACCGCCCCCTCCTGGGCCCACCCGCTCGGCACCGACGCCCTCGGCCGCGACGTGCTGGCCCGGCTCGGGCACGGCGCCGCCTCGACCGTCGGCACGGCCGCCGCCATCTGTGTGCTGAGCCTGCTGGTCGCACTCGCGCTGGGCTTCCTGCCCGGCATCGCAGCGGGCGCGGCCGACATCGCCAACGCCCTGCCCCCGGTGATCGTCGGCATCCTGGTCGCCGCGGCGGCCGGCCCCGGCACCGGCGGCACGGCCCTCGCGGTCGCCCTGATCTCGTGGCCGGCGCTGTCCGCGCACGCGGCGGCCCTGGTGCAGGAGGTGCGGGCGTCGGCGTTCCTGACCGCGCAACGGGCCATGGGCGCGACCCCGTTCTGGATCCTCACCCGGCACGTCCTGCCGTCCGTCGCCGCCCCCGTCGCCCGCCACGCCCTGCTGCGCCTGCCCGGTATCGCCCTCGCCCTGGCCTCCCTCGGCTTCCTGGGCCTGGGCGCCCAGCCGCCCACCCCCGAGTGGGGCCTGCTGCTCGACGAGTCCCGCGCCTACATCGAACGCGCCCCCTGGGCGGCCCTCGCCCCGGCCGTCGCGCTCGCCCTGCTGGCGGGGCTCGCGGTGTCGGGGGCGGCGGCCGTACAGGGCCGGAGGGCAAGGCGAGCCGCTCCGACGGAGCAGAGGAAGGAAGCCCCCGTTGCCGTCTGACGCACTGCTGTCGGTACACGACCTGCGCATCGCCTTCGACGGAGTCGAGGCCGTACGCGGTCTGACCTTCGACGTCCGCCCGCGCGAAGTCCTCGCCCTCGTAGGCGAATCGGGCGCCGGCAAGTCCCTCACCGCCCGGGCGCTGCTCGGCATGCTGCCCCGGGGCGCGACGACGAGCGGGACGATCGAGCCGGACCTCGCGCCCCACCGCGGCCGCCGCATCTGCCTCGTCCCGCAGGACGCCCTGTCCGCCCTGTCCCCCGTGCACCCGGTCGGCGACCAACTCGCCGCCGCCGTACGGTCGGTGGCCCGCGTCTCCCGCAAGGAGGCCCGGGCCCGGGCGGTCGCCGCGCTCGACCGGGTCGGCATCCCGGACGCCGCCCGCAAGGCACGGGCGTATCCGCACGAGTACTCCGGCGGCATGCGGCAGCGCGCCGTCATCGCCATGGCGACGATCAACGAACCCGACATCGTCGTCGCCGACGAGCCCACCACGGCCCTGGACGAGGAGCACCGCGACCAGGTGCTGCGGGTGCTCGCCGAGCAACGGGAGGCGGTGGGGGCCGCGCTCGTGCTCGTCACCCACGACATGGACGTCGTACGGGACCGCGCGGACCGCGTGCTGGTGATGTACGCCGGCCGCCTCACCGAACTGGGCCGGGCCGGCGAGGTACTGGACCGCCCCCGCGCCCCGTACACGGCGGGCCTGCTGGCCTCCCTCCCCCAGCACGCACCCCCGGGCCGCCGCCTGCCCGCCCTGCGCGGCACCCCGCCCGCCCCGGGCGCACTCCCGCCAGGCTGCGCCTTCGCCCCGCGCTGCCCGCTCGCGACAGACGCCTGCCGTGCGCGGGAACCGGAGCCGCAGGAGGTGGAAGGACGCCTGGTCGCCTGCCATCACTGGGCGGAACTCCCCCACCCCGCGACGGAGTTGTTCCAAGGACAGGGAGAGGAGCGGCAGCCCGCATGAGTGACGCCCTGCTCGACGTCCGCCACCTCACGGTCCGCTACGGCGACGTCACCGCGGTCGACGACGTCTCGTTCACCCTGGCCGCCGGCGAGACCCTCGCCGTCAACGGCCCCTCCGGCTGCGGCAAGTCCTCCACAGCCCTCGCGGTCCTCCAGCTGCGCCGCCCGGACGCCGGTGAAGTGGTCTTCGAGGGACAGGAGTTGACGACCCTCACCGAACGCGAGCTGCGCCCGCTGCGCCCCCGCATGCAGCCGGTCTTCCAGGACCCGTTCGGCTCCCTGAGCCCCCGCCACCGCATCCGCGACGCGGTGGCGGAACCACTGAAGGTGCAGGGCCGCTGGAGCGCCACCGACGGCCCCGCCCGGGTCGCCGAACTCCTCGACCGGGTCGGCCTCGATCCGTCGTACGGCGACCGCCACCCGCACGAACTCTCCGGCGGCCAGTGCCAACGCGCCGGAATCGCCCGCGCGTTGGCCTCCGAGCCACACCTGCTGGTCCTGGACGAGCCGGTGTCGGCCCTCGACCCCTCGGTGCGGGCCGGCGTGCTGAACCTGCTCGCCGACCTCCAGGACGACCTCGGCCTCGGCTACCTGTTCATCTGCCACGACCGGGCGGTCGTACGGCACTTCGCGGACCGGGCGATCGAGATGCGTGACGGGCGCGTCATTTCCGGGTAGCGGCCTCGATCACCTGGCGGAGGCCCTCGGTGAGCTGCTCCGCGCTGGGCGCGGTTTCGGGGTCGAAGGTCCACTGGGTGATGAGTCCGGTCATCAGGGTCAGATAGAACTTGCCGAGGGTGTCCACGGTCTCGTCCCGGACATCCTCCTCACGCCCGCCCATGAGCAGCGGGATGATGCCGCGCCCGGCCTCCAGCTGGGCATGGGAGAGATGGTCGCGCACCTGGGGCAACTGATCGCCCATGGCGGTGATCTCCACGCTGAGACGCCACACCGAGCCGGGCTCCCGCATGGTGCCGATGATGTTCGACCACACTTCCTGGAACCGCTCGATCGAGCCCGGCTCGGCGGTGATCCCGGCAGTCCCGTCGCCCTCGAAGGCGTCGCCCAGCCCCTCGACCAGCGACACGTACGCCTGCGCCAGCAGCGCGTCCTTCGACCCGTAGTGGTAGCCGATCGACGCCAGGTTGGTCCCCGACTCCTTGACGATGTCGCGCGCGGTCGTCCGCACGAACCCCTTCGCCAGCAGGCAGCGCTTGGCGCCTTCCAGCAGATCCTCACGGTGTCCCATGCCGACCACCCTACCGTCGATCCATACAGTCGTCATATACAGCCGTCCTAGACAAGCGTTTAAGACGCACGTACATTCCCTGCCATGACAACCGACCCGGCGAGCACCACCACGCCTGTCCCCGCCCGCGCCGGCCGCCGAGAATGGACCGCCCTCGGCGTGCTGATGCTGCCGCTGCTGCTGGTCTCGATGGACGTCTCGGTCCTGTACTTCGCGATCCCGGCGATCAGCGCGGACCTGGAGCCGACCGGCACCCAGCAGCTGTGGATCTTCGACATCTACGCCTTCGTCCTGGCGGGCCTGCTGATGACGATGGGCTCGCTCGGCGACCGCATCGGCCACCGCCGCCTCCTGCTGATCGGCGCCACCGCCTTCGGCGCCGCCTCACTGGTGGGGGCGTACGCCAGCAGCGCCGAGACCCTGATCGCGGCCCGCGCGGTCCTCGGCATCGGCGGCGCGACCCTGTTGCCGTCGACGATGGCCCTGCTCCGCACGATGTTCACCGACCCGGGCCAGCGCGCGAAGGCGATCGGCATGTGGTCCGGCGTGATGACGGCCGGGATCGCGCTCGGCTCGGTGATGAGCGGGGTGCTGGTCGAGCACTTCTGGTGGGGCTCGGTCTTCCTGGTCAACCTGCCGGCGATGGCGCTGCTGCTGGTCCTCGGGCCGATCCTGCTCCCGGAGTGGAGGAACCCCGAGCCCGGCCGCTTCGACTGGCTGAGCGTTCCGCTGTCGATGGCGGCGGTGCTTCCCGTGATCTACGGCGTGAAGGAGATCCCGTCCGAGGGCTGGAACGTCCGCTACGTCGTCCCGATCACCGTAGGCCTGCTGTTCGCGGCCCTCTTCGTCCACCGTCAGCGCACGGCCGCGGCGCCGATGATCTCGCCGGCCCTGTTCCGCGGACGGGGCTTCGCCCCCTCGGTGGGCCTCAACCTCGTCTGCATGTTCGGGGTGGTGGGCTCGACCTACTTCACCACGCAGTACCTCCAGTCGGTACTCGGCATGGGCGCGCTGGAGGCGGCCCTGTGGGCGCTGCTGCCGTCGGTGCCGATCGGGGCGGCGGCGCCGATCGCGACCCAGCTGGTGCAGAAGGGCGTCGACCGCGCCCATGTCGTCACCGCGGGCTTCGCGATCGCCGCGTCCGGCTTCGCGCTACTGGCCCTGGCCGGTACGGACTCGATGGGGCTGGTGCTGACGGCGTGCGGGGTCCTCGCGGTCGGGGGCGTCACGGCCATGTCCCAGATCATGGACCTCGCGCTGGGCACCGCCCCGGTGGAGCGGGCGGGCACAGCGTCCTCGCTGATGGAGACGGGCGCGGAGTTCGGCGGGGCGCTGGGCATGGCGGTCCTCGGCTCCATCGGTACGGCGATCTACCGCCACGAGATCCCGGCCTCGGCGCCGGACGTGGCGCACGAGACGCTGGGCGGCGCGCTGGCCGTCGCCGATCAGGTCCCGGGGCTGGCCGCGGTCGCGCGGGAGGCGTTCACCGACGGGATGCGGGGCGCTGCGATCGCCGGAGCGGTGGTGCTGGCGGGCGCGGCGGTGCTGGCGGCGGTCACGCTGCGGCGGGTGCACGTGCGGGAGCCCGCGAAGGCCTCGGAACCGGACAAGGTCCTGGCATGACGAACGCCGGGTGGGCCGAGAATCCTCAGCCCACCCGGCGTTCGTCGTGGAGCGTCAGGCCAGGTTCACCGCACGGGCGGACGTCGCCCCGATCTCCTCGGCGACCTCGGTCAGCACCCCGGCGGGCACCGTGTCGTCGACGGTGAGGACGGCCAGCGCCTCGCCACCGGCGACGGCACGCGAGACCTGCATGCCGGCGATGTTGATGCCCGCCTCACCGAAGATGCGGCCGACGGTGCCGACGACACCCGGACGGTCCTCGTACTTCAGGACGACCATGTGGTCGGCGAGCGCGAGGTCCACGTCGTAGTCGCCGACCGCGACGATCTTCTGGAGGTGCTTGGGGCCGGCCAGGGTGCCGGAGACCGACACCTCCTCGCCGTTGCCGAGCGTGCCGCGCACGGTGACGACGTTGCGGTGGTCGGACGACTCCGAGCTGGTCGTCAGCCGCACCTCGACGCCGCGCTCCTGGGCGAACAGCGGGGCGTTGACGTAGGACACCGTCTCGTCGACGACGTCCTCGAAGACACCCTTGAGGGCGCTGAGCTCCAGCACCTTCACATCGTGCTGGGTGATCTCGCCGTAGACCTCGACGTCGAGGCGGACCGCGACCTCACCGGCGAGCGCCGTGAAGATACGGCCCAGGCGCTCGGCGAGCGGCAGACCCGGCTTGACGTCCTCGGCGATGACGCCCCCCTGGACGTTCACCGCGTCCGGCACGAGCTCACCGGCGAGGGCGAGACGCACCGAGCGGGCGACGGCGATACCGGCCTTCTCCTGCGCCTCGTCGGTGGAGGCACCGAGGTGCGGGGTGGCGACGACCTGGTCGAACTCGAACAGCGGGGAGTCCGTGCAGGGCTCCTTCGCGTACACGTCGAGACCGGCACCGGCGACCCGGCCCTCCTTGAGGGCGGAGTACAGCGCCTCCTCGTCGACGATCCCGCCGCGCGCGGCGTTGACGATGCGCACGCTCGGCTTGACCTTGCGCAGCGCCTCGTCGCCGATGAGGCCGACGGTCTCGGGGGTCTTGGGCAGGTGGACGGTGATGAAGTCGGAGACCTCGAGCAGCTCGTCCAGCGACAGCACCTTGACGCCCATCTGGGCGGCGCGCGCGGGCTGGATGTAGGGGTCGTAGGCCACGACCTTCATGCCGAAGCCGGACATGCGCTGGGCGACCAGCGCACCGATACGGCCCAGACCCACGACACCGAGGGTCTTCTCGGCGAGCTCCACACCCGTGTACTTGCTGCGCTTCCACTCGCCGTTCTTCAGCGCGGCGTTGGCCTGCGGGATGTGGCGGGCGGTGGCGACGAGGAGACCGCAGGCCAGCTCGGCGGCGGTCACGATGTTCGAGGTGGGGGCGTTGACGACCATCACGCCGGCCTTGGTGGCGGCGGAGACGTCGACGTTGTCCAGGCCGACGCCGGCTCGCGCGACGACCTTGAGCTTCTTGGCGGCGGCGATCGCCTCGGCGTCGACCTTGGTGGCGGAGCGGATCAGGATCGCGTCCACTTCGGCGATGGCCGGGAGCAGTTCGGCTCGGTCTGCTCCGTTGCAGTGGCGGATCTCGAAGTCGGGGCCAAGCGCGTCCACGGTGGCGGGCGACAGCTCTTCAGCGATGAGTACGACGGGTTTCGAGCTCACGTGAGTCCTCACAAGTCCAATGCGGACGGCCGTCCCGACGGCCGCAGGCGGTGGAGGGGCTAGCCGCGTGGAGACGCACGACGCTGTGGGCCTGACGCGTATGTTGTGCGCCAGTCTAGTGGCGCGGCGGAGGTCGTCTTGCGCCTCTGCGGAAGGATCACCCGTCCGTGATACGACGGGGTGGACAACGGGGCCGGAGCGGCAAGCTCCGGCCCCGTCGGCTGAGACTTACGCCTCCTCGTTCACCCAGCTCATGAGCTTGCGCAGCTCCTTGCCGGTGGTCTCCAGCAGGTGCTCGGAGTCGGCCGTCTTGTACTCGTTGTACTTCTTCAGACCGCCGTGGTACTCGTCCATCCAGGCCTGGGCGAAGGTGCCGTCCTGGATCTCGGCGAGGACCTTCTTCATCTCGGCCTTGGTGGCGTCGGTGATGATCCGCGGGCCGGTGACGTAGTCGCCCCACTCGGCGGTCTCGGAGATCGACCAGCGCATCTTCTCCAGACCGCCCTCGTACATGAGGTCCACGATCAGCTTCAGCTCGTGCAGGCACTCGAAGTACGCGATCTCCGGCTGGTAGCCGGCCTCGGTCAGCGTCTCGAAACCGGCCTTGACCAGCGCGGCCGTACCACCGCAGAGAACGGCCTGCTCACCGAACAGGTCGGTCTCGGTCTCCTCGGTGAAGGTCGTCTTGATGACGCCGGCGCGGGTGCCGCCGATGCCCTTGGCGTACGACAGGGCCAGCGCGAAGGCGTTGCCCGTGGCGTCCTGCTCGACGGCGGCGATACACGGAACGCCGCGGCCCTCCTCGTACTGACGGCGCACCAGGTGGCCCGGGCCCTTCGGGGCGACCATGCAGACGTCCACGCCGGCCGGGGGCTTGATGAAGCCGTAGCGGATGTTCAGGCCGTGGCCGAAGAACAGGGCGTCGCCGTCGCTCAGGTTCGGGGCGATGTGCTCCTCGTAGACCTGGGCCTGGATCGGGTCCGGGACGAGGATCATGATGACGTCGGCCTCGGCGGCGGCCTCCGACGGGCTCACCACGCGCAGGCCCTGCTCCTCGGCCTTCGCCTTGGACTTGGAGCCCTCGTGCAGACCGACGCGGACGTCGACACCCGAGTCACGGAGCGACAGCGCGTGGGCGTGGCCCTGGCTGCCGTAACCGATGACCGCGACCTTGCGGCCCTGGATGATGGACAGGTCGGCGTCGGCGTCGTAGAACAGCTCGGCCACTTTGGGTTCTCTCCTTGTGTGCAGGTGTTGCGTCCCACCGTATGACGGCGGGGGTGAGGGAGGTCTCGGGGTCTCGGAATGCGGGCGGCCGGTGGCTCGCCGGCCGCCCGATTCCGGTCGTACGTGAATCTTCTACGAGTCGGCCGTGCGGGAAGCCGCGACGGGCCGTACGGGGGCTCAGGCCGAGCGGTCCAGGGCGCGCAGCGACCGGTCCGTGATCGAACGGGCGCCGCGGCCGATCGCGATCGTGCCGGACTGGACGAGCTCCTTGATGCCGTACGGCTCCAGCATCTTCAGCATGGCGGACAGCTTGTCGCTGCTGCCGGTGGCCTCGATCGTCACGGCCTCCGGGGAGACGTCGACGGTCTTGGCGCGGAACAGCTGGACGATCTCGACGATCTGGGAGCGCGTCTCGTTGTCGGCGCGCACCTTCACCAGAACGAGTTCGCGCTGAACGGCCGAACCCGGCTCCAGCTCGACGATCTTCAGCACGTTGACGAGCTTGTTGAGCTGCTTCGTCACCTGCTCCAGCGGGAGGTCCTCGACGTTCACCACGATGGTGATGCGGGAGATGTCGGGGTGCTCGGTGACGCCGACCGCGAGCGAGTCGATGTTGAAGCCGCGGCGGGAGAACAGGGCTGCGATCCGGGCGAGGATGCCCGGCGTGTTCTCCACCAGGACGGAGAGCGTGTGCTTGGACATGGTCTGCTTCCTTTACCTACGGCTCTCAGTCGTCTTCGTTGTCGCCGAAGTCGGGGCGGACGTCCCGGGCGGCCATGATCTCGTCGTTGGAGGTGCCGGCGGCGACCATCGGCCAGACCATCGCGTCCTCGTGGACGATGAAGTCGATGACGACCGGGCGGTCGTTGATGGAGTTCGCCTCTTCGATGACCTTGTCGAGGTCCTCCGGCGACTCACAGCGGATCGCGTAGCAGCCCATGGCCTCCGACAGCTTCACGAAGTCGGGGACGCGGGTGCCGGCGCTCGGCTGCTTGCCGTCGGCCTCGGGGCCGCTGTGCAGCACGGTGTTGGAGTAGCGCTGGTTGTAGAAGAGGGTCTGCCACTGGCGGACCATCCCGAGGGCGCCGTTGTTGATGATGGCGACCTTGATCGGGATGTTGTTCAGGGCGCAGGTGGTGAGCTCCTGATTGGTCATCTGGAAGCAGCCGTCGCCGTCGATCGCCCAGACCGCCTTGTCCGGGGCTCCGGCCTTGGCGCCCATCGCGGCCGGGACCGCGTAGCCCATGGTTCCGGCGCCGCCGGAGTTCAGCCAGGTGGCTGGCTTCTCGTACTGGACGAAGTGCGCGGCCCACATCTGGTGCTGGCCGACGCCCGCCGCGAAGATCGTGCCCTCCGGGGCGAGTTGGCCGATGCGCTCGATGACCTGCTGCGGGGACAGGGAGCCGTCCTCGGGCTGGTCGTAGCCGAGCGGGTAGGTCTCGCGCCAGCGGCTGAGGTCCTTCCACCAGGCGCTGTAGTCGCCCTGGTGGCCCTCGGCGTGCTCCTTCTGGACGGCCTGGACCAGGTCGGCGATGACCTCGCGGGCGTCACCGACGATCGGCACGTCGGCGGCGCGGTTCTTGCCGATCTCGGCGGGGTCGATGTCGGCGTGGACGATCTTGGCGTACGGGGCGAAGCTGTCCAGCTTGCCGGTGACGCGGTCGTCGAAGCGGGCTCCGAGGGCGACGATCAGGTCGGCCTTCTGCAGCGCGGTGACGGCGGTGACCGCACCGTGCATGCCCGGCATTCCCACGTGCAGCGGGTGGCTGTCGGGGAATGCGCCGAGCGCCATCAGGGTGGTGGTGACGGGCGCTCCGGTGAGTTCCGCGAGGACCTTCAGCTCGGCGGTGGCGCCGGCCTTGATCACGCCGCCGCCGACGTAGAGGACGGGGCGCTTCGCGGAGGTGATGAGCTTGGCGGCCTCGCGGATCTGCTTGGCGTGCGGCTTGGTGACGGGCCGGTAGCCGGGCAGGTCCATGGTGGGCGGCCAGGAGAAGGTGGTCTTCGCCTGGAGGGCGTCCTTGGCGATGTCGACCAGGACCGGGCCGGGGCGGCCGGTGGAGGCGATGTGGAACGCCTGCGCGATGATCCGCGGGATGTCCTCGGCCTTGGTGACCAGGAAGTTGTGCTTGGTGATCGGCATCGTGATGCCGACGATGTCCGCCTCCTGGAAGGCGTCCGTACCGATCGCCTTGGAGGCCACCTGCCCGGTGATCGCCACGAGCGGCACCGAGTCCATGTGGGCGTCGGCGATCGGCGTGACCAGGTTGGTGGCGCCGGGGCCGGAGGTCGCCATGCAGACGCCGACCTTGCCGGTGGCCTGCGCGTAACCGGTGGCGGCGTGACCGGCGCCCTGCTCGTGGCGGACCAGGACGTGGCGGACCCTGGTGGAGTCCATCAGCGGGTCGTACGCCGGAAGGATCGCACCGCCGGGAATGCCGAATACCGTGTCGGCCCCGACCTCCTCGAGAGAGCGGATGAGGGACTGCGCACCCGTGACGTGCTCGGGGGCGGACTGGTGTCCTCCGGATCGGGGCCGCGGCTGCGGGTGATGGGCCCCGGTGGCCTGCTCGGTCATCGGCATTCTCTTCTCGATGCTGAGGGTTTTTGCGAGGTTTGGGCGGAGTTTCGATGCTGCACGACTCGTGCCTGTGCAACAAAAAACCCCTCGTGCCATAAGGCAAGCGAGGGGAGCGCGCCGGGTGGGGTCGCTGGGAGTTCCGGGTCTGTCCGGACGTCACCAGCTTCAGCCGACGCGCTTTCCAAGTACGAGAATTCGGGTGCGCATGGCACTGACCCTCTCCCCGGCACGCACCCACTGTCAAGTAGGTGGGACGGGAGTCTCATTATGTGAGCGAAGGGCACTGCCGCCTCCGAGGACAGCGGTCACACCACTGGTGTACACCCCTGACCCGCCTCCCGCGAACGCGGGCTCCGCCGGTCCGTGCGGTACCGGATAGCGGCCGGAACCGAGCGCCCGGCGCAGCCGGTACTCGTCCAGCGGACCGGAGAACGCCATGCCCTGCCCGTGCGTGCACCCCATCGCGCGCAGTGCGACCACCTGTTCCGGCAGGTCCACACCGTCGGCCACGGACTGCAGCCCGAGGTCGCCGGCGATCCGCAGCAGCCCACTGGTGATCTTGTGCAACCGCGCGGACTCGACGACTCCCTCGACCAGGCCGCGGTCGAGCCTGACCACGTCGACGGGCAGTCGGCGCAGGGCCGTGAGCGCCGCGTAACCGCTGCCGAAGCCGTCCAGGGCGACCCGGGCACCGGCTCTGCGCAGGCCGCTCAGGCGGCGCTCCAGTTCATCCAGCGAGACACGGGGGTCTAGGTCGGACAGCTCGATGATCAGTGAACCGGACGGCAGCCCGTGCCGGGTCAGCAGCGCCTCGATCGAGCCGAGCGGCGTCGACCGGTCCAGCAGCCGGCGCGCGCCCACCCGCACGGCGACAGGTACGGCGAGCCCGGTCGCGGCGCGCTCGGCGGCCTGCTCGACGGCCTCCTCCAGCATCCAGCGGCCCAGCTCGGCGGTCTTGTCGCTGTCCTCGGCCACCCGCAGGAACTCGGCGGGCGTGAACAGCACCCCTTGCGAGGACCGCCAGCGCGCCTGGGTGGCGATCGACGTGATCCGGCCGTCCTCCAGACACACCACCGGCTGGTGCAGCAGCGCGAACTCGCCGTCGTGCAGCGCGGCACGCAGACGCGTGGCCAGCTCCGCCTTGCGTACGACGTCCTGCTGCATCTGCGGCTTGTACAGCTCGACTCGGCCCTTGCCGCCCGCCTTGGCGCGGTACATGGCCAGGTCGGCGTTGCGCAGCAGCTCCCCCGCGCCGAGGCCGGGCTCGGCGAAGGCGACACCGATGGAGGCGTTGACACGGACATCGTTGCCGTCGATGAGGTAGGGCTGCGACAGCGTCACTCTGAGGCGGTCGGCGAGCTCCAGGATGTGTCGTTCGCGGGCGGTGCGGTCGCGGGTGTTGTCCCCGGCGATCAGGGCCGCGAACTCGTCGCCGCCCAGCCGGGAGGCGGTGTCCCCGCCCCGGACCGCCTCCTGGAGTCTGCGGGCGGCCTGGACGAGCAACTCGTCCCCGGCCTGGTGTCCGATCGTGTCGTTGACGCCCTTGAAGCCGTCGAGGTCGATGAAGAGGACGGCCGTGTTGCGCAGGGCGATGCCTCGATCGGAGGCACGGCGGCCGGACAGGGCCTGCTGGACCCGCTTGGTGAACAGCGCGCGGTTGGGCAGGTCGGTGAGCGGGTCGTGCTCGGCGTTGTGCTGGAGCTGCGCCTGCAGGCGCACTCTTTCGGTCACGTCCCGGCTGTTGAAGATGAGGCCGCCGTGGTGGCGGTTGACGGTCGACTCGACGTTGAGCCACCCGTCCTCGCCGGACCGGAAGCGGCATTCGATGCGCGTAGTGGGTTCCTCAAGGGGGCTGGCGGCGAGGAAGCGGCGCACCTCGTGCACCACGCAGCCCAGGTCCTCCGGGTGGATGAGATTGGCCAGTTCCGTACCCACCAGCTCCTCGGCGGTGCGGCCGTAGACTCCGGCGGCGGCCGGGGAGACGTACCGGAGGATGCCGTTGGGCGCGGCGATCATGATGACGTCGCTGGAGCCCTGCACCAGGGAGCGGAAGTGGTTCTCCTTCTGCGCCAGCTCCTGGGTGAGGGTGATGTTGTCGAGCAGCATGATGCCCTGGCGCACCACGAGGGCGAGCACGACCGTGCCGCCGGTGATGAGCACCACGCGGTCGACGCTGCGGCCGTTGAGCACGTTGTAGAGGATCCCCAGCGTGCAGACGGCGGCGGCGAGGTACGGCGTGAGCGCGGCCAGGGAGCCGGCGATCGGCCGGTTGGCCGGGTACCGGCTGTGCTCACCTCCCGGCGCGGGCGCGTGGTGATGGCTTGCGCCGCGCTGTCCGGGGACGTGCTCGTGCACCACGCGCGTGTGCCCCGACCCGTCCTGCCGTTCGCCCTCCGCGTTCCGCGGCGCGGCCCACGGGGCGTACGCCAGCAGCAGCGAGCCGGCGAACCAGCCCGCGTCGAGCAGCTGGCCGGAGCGGTAGCTGTTGTGCAGCAGCGGCGAGGTGAACAGGGCGTCGCACATCACGGTCAGGGCGAGGGCGCCGATCGCGGTGTTGACCGCGGTGCGGTTCGCCGACGAGCGGCGGAAGTGCAGCGCGAGCACCATGCTGACCAGGGCGATGTCGAGCAGCGGGTAGGCGAGCGAGAGCGCGGTGTGCGCCACGCTCGCCCCGCCGTTCGAGTCGAGCTTGGCGGCCTGGGCGAGCGCGAGGCTCCACGCCAGGGTCAGTAGCGAGCCGCCGATCAGCCAGGCGTCCAGCCCGAGGCAGACCCAGCCGGCCTTCGTCACCGGCCGCTTGGCGAGCACCAGGAGTCCCACGATGGCGGGCGGCGCGAAGCACAGGAAGAACCCGTCGGCGTAGGAGGGGCTGGGCACGGGCTGTTCGAGGACGACCTCGTACCACCCCCAGACCAGGTTGCCGAGGGCCGCCATGGCCGAGGAGAGGGCGAACAGCAGCCAGGCCGGCCGAAACCGGATATGGCGGCTACGGGCGTAGCGGAAGCAGGACACGGCGGCGGCGCCGGCCGCGGCGGCCAGCCCGAAGTCGCCCATGATCAGCGCGACTTGGTCAGAGCCCCAGCCGACCGCGGAACCGACGGCGTATGCCGCACACAGCAGGGCCAGCACGAGTTGGGGGACGAACCCCGAGCCGCCGCCGATGGACGGCCGGCGGGGCAGCATCGCCGCCGACGAGGGCTGTGCCCGCAGCGCTCCGTCGAGGGTGGTCGTGGGAGAGGGTGGCGAGCTCACCGGGCCCTCCCGGTCCGCGCCGCCCCCGGGTCCCGAGGGTCCCGGTGCGCTGTGTACGCATGCCGCCTGCGGCTGCTGTGCCTGCGGTGGTGGTGACTGTGATGGCAGCCGTGAGCGCCGTGGTGGCCGCGTCTGCACGCGGACGTTCGCCAGGGTCGTCGGCGGCCCCGCCGCGTCGGGTCGTTGGTCCATAGGCCGTGCATCGCCCGTCGCCCCCCTCACAAATCTGAAATATCCATCCCCGGCGCCGAACGTACGCGGCGCAACCCCTGTCCGGACGATACACCAGTCTCGTCACTCAGGGACATAGCGCCTCTACGCTCCGTGACGACCAGCGCATATGCGAGTACGGACCGCTTCCGGGAGGTTGCGGAGGGTGCTCGAAGCGGACTACGCCCCTGTCGTAAGGATCACGTTGCGCAGGGGCTCCCGGTTCACGTAACGACTCAACTGGTCCACCAGCAACCTCTTCGCGCGGGGCAGGAACGCCGACGTCGGTCCGCCCACATGCGGGCTGATCAGCACGCCCGGCGCACGCCACAGGGGGTGTTCCCGGGGCAGCGGCTCGGGGTCTGTGACGTCCAGGGCGGCGGTGACGCGCCCGGTCTCCAGCTCGGCGAGCAGCGCCTTGGTGTCGACGACGGCTCCACGGGCGACGTTGACCAGCAGCGCGCCGTCCTTCATCCGGGCCAGGAAGTCGGCGTCGACCAGGTGCCGGGTGGCGTCCGTCAGGGGCGTGGACAGGATGACGACGTCCGCTTCCGGGAGCAGGGCGGGCAGTTCGGTGAGCGGATGCACGGGTCCGCGCGCCGTG
This sequence comes from Streptomyces sp. DT2A-34, assembly GCF_030499515.1. Classification (NCBI taxonomy): domain Bacteria; kingdom Bacillati; phylum Actinomycetota; class Actinomycetes; order Kitasatosporales; family Streptomycetaceae; genus Streptomyces; species Streptomyces sp. DT2A-34. Next base: position 2,794,158 of record NZ_JASTWJ010000001.1, read on the forward strand.
GTGCGCTCAGAGCGCGCGACGCGCGCCACCCGCGCCAGTTCAAAGGGTGCGAGCCGGTCCTCGATCGCCGCCCCGATCGAGCCGTATCCCACGATGAGGACACTCTTGTCCGCCAGCGCCGGCCGGAATCCGCCGAGCCACTCCCCCTTGTCCTGCGCCCGCACGAAGTCGGGGACGCCGCGCAGCGAGGCGAGGATCAGCGTGAGGGTGAGCTCGGCGGTGCTCGCCTCGTGCACCCCGCGCGCGTTGCACAGCTTCACGCCCGGCCGCAGGTGCCTGAGGCCCGCCTCCACATGGTCGATGCCGGCGGAGAGCGTCTGCACGACCTGCACCGAGCTCATCTCCGGCAGCGGACGCTGCCCGAGCGCGGGCGCCTTCATGTACGGGACGACGTAGAAGGCGCACTCCGCCGGGTCGGCGGGGAAGTCCTCGGCGCCGTCCCAGAAGCGGTAGTTCGGGCCCTCGGGGAGGCCCTCGATCTCTTCCGGCGGGATGGGGAGCCACACATCAGCAGTCATGCTCTGGAGGCTATGTCAGGCGAACAGGTGTGCAGAGGTTAGGTTGGGGTGCCGGAAGAGGGAGGGTTACGGCCAGGTGGAGCGCAGGACGTTGGGCGCGGCGGCACTCGCGGTGGGAGCCGTCGGGCTCGGGTGCATGCCGATGAGCTGGGCGTACAGCTCGTCGCGGCAGCGGGGCGAGGAGTCGCTCAGGGCGGTGCACCGGGCGCTCGATCTGGGCTCGTCCCTGCTGGACACGGCCGACATGTACGGTCCGTTCACCAACGAGCTGCTGCTGGGGCGGGCGTTGAAGGAGCGCCGCCAGGACGCGTTCGTGTCGACCAAGGTCGGTCTGCTGGTGGGCGAACAGCACATCGTGGCCAACGGCCGTCCCGGCTATGTGAAGCGGGCGTGCGACGCCTCTCTGCGCCGCCTGCAGACGGACGTGATCGACCTCTACCAACTGCACCGCGCGGATCCCGAAGTCCCCATCGAGGAGACGTGGGGCGCGATGGCGGAGCTCGTGCAGGCCGGAAAAGTACGGTCGTTGGGGCTGTGCGCGATGGGTGCGCGGGGCGGCCGCCGCTCGGGAACCCGCCTGCACGACACGACGATCCGCCAGCTGCAGCGGGTGCAGCAGGTCTTTCCGGTGAGCGCCGTGCAGGCGGAGCTGTCGGTGTGGTCGCCGGAGGCCCTGGAGACGCTGCTGCCGTGGTGCGAGGCACGCGACGTCGGCTTCCTGGCGGCCATGCCGCTGGGCAACGGCTTCCTCACGGGCACACTGACCCCGGGCCAGGGCTTCGAACCGGACGACGTCCGCGCCCGGCACCCGCGCTTCACCGCGGAGATGATGGCGGCGAACCAGCCGATAGTGGCCGGCCTGCGCCGAATAGCGGCCCGGCACGGGGACGGGGTCACGCCCGCACAGGTGGCGCTGGCGTGGGTGCTGGCGCAGGGCCGGCACGTGGTCCCGGTGCCCGGGGCCAAGCAGGAGCGCTGGGTGACCGAGAACACGGGGGCCGAGGGGGTGCGGCTGACGGCGGAGGACCTGACGGAGGTCGCGGAGCTGCCGCGGGCACTGGGGTCCTGGGACTGACGGCGCGGCCGTCGGGGTCTGGCACTGACGCCGCAGCCGCCAGGGTCTGGGACTGACGGCACAAGTGTCGAGGCCTGGACCGACGCCGCAGGGAACCTGCAAGGAGCGCTGGGCGACCGAGAACGCGAGGGCTGAGCGAGTGCGGCTGACGGCGGAGGACCTGACGGAGGTCGCGGAGCTGCCGCGGGCGCTGGGGTCCTGGGACTGACGGCGCGGCCGTCGGGGTCTGGGACTGGGGCCGCAGCCGCCAGGGTCTGGGACTGACGGCACAAGTGTCGAGGCCTGGACCGACGCCGCAGGGAACCTGCAAGGAGCGCTGGGCGACCGAGAACGCGAGGGCTGAGCGAGTGCGGCTGACGGCGGAGGACCTGACGGAGGTCGCGGAGCTGCTGCGGGCACTGGGGTCCTGGGACTGACGGCACAGCCGTCGGGGTCTGGGACTGGGGCCGCAGCCGCCAGGGTCTGGGACTGACGGCACAAGTGTCGAGGCCTGGACCGACGCCGCAGGGAACCTGCAAGGAGCCCTGGGCGACCGAGAACACGGGGGCTGAGCGAGTGCGGCTGACAGCGGAGGACCTGACGGAGGTCGCGGAGCTGCCGCGGGCACTGGGGTCCTGGGACTGACGGCGCGGCCGTCGCGGGCCTGGCACTGACGCCGCAGGGATCCTGGGACCGACGCCGCCGGGGTCCCGGACGACGTTCGCCGGGCTCAGGTCCAGCACCTCCCGGGAGGGACCGTAACCGGACGGGATGGGCGGGGACCAGCCGGAGACCGGGTGGGGCCCGGGCAGAGGCCGGGCGGGGACCGGGCAGAGGCCAAGCGAGGACCGGGCGGAGGCCAAGCGAGGGCCGGGCGATAGCCCGGGCGGGTGATTCAAGGTTCATGGATCGGGAACCTGTGAGGCGTCGAGCGGTGTAAGAAAAGTAGAACTCCGCCGCTTCGAAGGGACCTTGATCGTGCAACGTCGAGTTGTGACGGCCGCAATGGCCACGGCCGCGCTCCTGCTGACGGTCGGCTGTTCCTCCGAAGACGGGGGATCACCGGGGCAGGCCGGGAGCGCGGCATCGAGCACTACGGGGTCGGGGTCGCCGCCTTCCCGGGCGGCCGAGGAGACCCCGCCGGCACAGGGCTCGGTCAAGGTGCTGCGCACGGTCGCCGAGGGCCTGAACACGCCCTGGGGCCTGGCCCCGCTCCCCGACGGCGACCTGCTCGTCTCCTCCCGCGACGAGGCCACCATCACGCGGATCGACAGGGAGACGGGTAAGAAGTCCGAGCTGGGCGAGGTACCGGGGGTGTCACCGGCGGGCGAGGGCGGCCTCATGGGCCTGGCGCTGTCGCCGGACTACGCCTCGGACCACATGGTCTACGCGTACTTCACCTCGGCCTCGGACAACCGCATCGTCCGGATGCTGTACGACGAGCAGAAGCCGTCGGGCGAGCGGTTGGGCGCGCCCGACACGATCTTCAAGGGCATCCCCAAGGGCTTCATCCACAACGGCGGCCGAATCGCCTTCGGCCCGGACAAGATGCTGTACGCGGGCACGGGCGAGAGCGGCGACACGGGCCTGTCCCAGGACAAGGAGTCCACGGGCGGCAAGATCCTGCGCCTGACACCGGAAGGTGAACCGGCCCCGGGCAATCCCTTCCCCGACTCCCCCGTGTACTCGTACGGCCACCGGAACGTCCAGGGCCTGGCCTGGGACGCCGAACAGCGCCTGTTCGCCGCGGAGTTCGGCCAGGACACCTGGGACGAGCTGAACGCGATCAAGCCGGGCGACAACTACGGCTGGCCGGAGGTCGAGGGCAAGTCCGACGACGCCCGGTACCACAACCCACTGGCCCAATGGGGCACGGACGAGGCCTCCCCCAGCGGCATCGCCTATGCCGAGGGCTCCGTCTGGATGGCCGGCCTGAAGGGCCAGCGCCTGTGGCGCGTCCCTCTGAAGGGCACGGAGGCCTCGGCGGACCCGCAGGCCTTCCTGGAGAGCGAGTACGGCCGGCTGCGGACGGTGGTGTCGGCGGGCGGCGACAAACTGTGGGTGACGACGAGCAACACGGACGGCCGGGGCAGCCCGAAGGACGGGGACGACAGAATCCTGGAGGTGCGGGTGAGCTGAGGAGCCGCCCTCACTCCTCCCCGTCGTCGTCCTGGTCCTCGTCGAACTCCCCGGCCGTCGGCTCGGGCTGCCGTACGACCACCTTCCCGGACGCGAGATCTATCGGTCCGCGCCCGGGGTCGTTGTCTCCGACGTCCTCGCGGGTCAGTTCCAGACGGTTCTGTTCGTCGCGGGTGTGTTTGCGGCCGGGTGCGAAGAGTTCCTCGAACGCGTTGAACACGGAGCCTCCCGGGGCCATCGTCCTTTACAGCGTAAACCTCAGCCACTCGTCCCAGACGTGAGCGTTTCGGCCGGAAACAGCCCCATCCGATGTGCCACCGCGGCCGCCTCGCCCCTCCCCGAGACGCCGAGTTTCCCCAGGATGTTCGACACATGCACGCTGGCCGTCTTCGGGGAGATGAAGAGTTCCCCGGCGATCTGGCGGTTGGTGCGGCCGGCGGAGACCAGGCGCAGGACGTCTCGTTCCCGGGTGGTGAGGCCGAGGGAGCCGGCCGGGTCGGTCGGGGGCGGGGCTGCGGTGAGGGTGAGGCGGGCTCGCTGGGCCAGGTGGGTCGTGGCGTCGGCGAGGGGGCGGGCGCCCAGGTGGACGGCGGTGGCCCGGGTCAGGCGGAGCAGTTCCGTGGCGCGGGCGCGCTCGTCCTCGCCGCCGATCGCGAGCAGCGCCTCGGCCAGACGGTGGCGGACCTGGGCGAGGTCGTAGGGGCGCTCCAGGGCCTCGAAGGCGGTGATCACGTCCGACCAGGTGTCGGGGGTGGCCCGGTTCTCGGCCCGGGCGAGTTCGGCTCGGGTCCACTTCTCGTAGGCCAGCCACAGCGGTGCGCCGGTGGTGAGCTTGCGGGTGGCCTCGAAGAGCCGTTCCAGGAAGGCGGCGCGGCCCTGCTGCGCGGCGGGCAGCGCGTGGCCGCGGGCGTCGGACTCGACGACGGCGGCGGCCAGTAGCAGCGGCCAGGCGTAGCGCTGGCTGCCGGGCGGGAAACCGGCGCTCAGGACCCGGTCGGCCTCCGCGCGGGCGTCGAGGAGGCGGCCCTCGGCGGCGGCTGTGCCGACGGCGAGGCAGGACATCCGCAGGCTGTTCTGCGGCATGGGGTCGTGCGTGCCGTAGGCGGCGCGGCCGGCGGCCAGGTGGCGGGCGGCCTCGGCGATGTCGCCCCGGGCGAGCGCGAGGTGGGCGAGGCTGTTGGAGCCGCCGCCGCGCGGCCTGGCGGACTGCCCCGTCCGCTGGGCGTTGACCGCGGCTTGGGCGGCCTCGTCCCAGTGGCCGAGGGAGATCAGTGACTTGGCGAGGTTCGCCCAGACCCAGGCCTCGGAGTCGCGCAGGCCCCACTCCTGGGTGAGGCGCAGGCCCTCGCGCAGGATGCCGACGGCGTCCTCGGAGCGGCCGATGCCTTCCAGGACGGACGGGAGGTTCACATGGCTGCGGCCCACCACGGTGGTCAGGCCGCGGGCCGTCACCTCGTCCCTGACCTCGTACATCTGGGCCAGCCCGGCCTCGATGTGCCCGGCGTCGACCAGGAGTTGGCCGAGCGTGAGGCGGGCGTTCAGTTCGATGTCCTCGGCGCCCACCATGCGCGCGTACTCGACGGCGCGCTCGGCGGCCGACATGGCCTCGGGGCCGGGGTCGCGCAGCATCGCCCAGTTGGCCGAGGTGGCCAGCACCTCGGCGTGCACCTCGGACGGCGGCAGGCCGCGCACCAGTTCCTTCGCGGTGCCGAGTTCCTGCCAGCCGTCGCCGCGGGCCAGGGCCTCGACCAGGCGGGAGCGCTGGACCCAGAACCAGGCGGCGCGCAGGGGGTCGCCGCCCTCGTCCTCCAGGAGGCGCAGGGCCCGCTTGGTGATCTTCAGGGCGCGTTCGCGCTCCCCGCACAGCCGTCCGGCGACGGCGGCCTCGGCCATCAGGTCGAGGTAGCGCAGGGGTGTGGTCTCCGGGTCGCAACCGCAGGGCGGGTAGACCTCGGTGTAGTCGACGGGGCGCAGCTTCGCCCGGACGTCCTCGGGTGCGGAGTCCCACAGCTCCATCGCGCGTTCCAGCAGCCGCAGTTGCTCGGAGTGGGCGTGCCTGCGGCGGGCGGTGACGGAGGCGTCCAGGACGGCGGGCAGGGCCTTGGCGGGGTCGTGGGCGTGGTACCAGTAGCTGGCCAGGCGCATGACGCGCTCGTCGGCCGGGACGAGCGTCGGGTCGGCCTCCAGTGCTTCCGCGTAACGGCGGTTGAGGCGGGAACGCTCGCCGGGCAGCAGATCGTCGCCGACGGCCTCGCGGACCAGGGAGTGGCGGAAGCGGTAGCCGTCGCCACCGGGTGCGGCGATGAGGATGTTGGCGTTCACGGCGGCCCGCAGCGCCTCGATGAGGTCGTCCTCGGCGAGCCCCGCGACGGCGGCGAGCAGCCGGTACTCGACGGTGGAGCCGCCCTCGGCGACGATCCGGGCGACCCGCTGGGCGGCCTCGGGCAGCCCCTCCACCCGCACGAGGAGCAGATCGCGCAGGGTGTCGGTGAGGCCCGTGCGGCAGCCCTCGTGGGCGGCGACGGCGAGTTCCTCGACGAAGAAGGCGTTGCCGTCGGAGCGTTCGAAGATCTCGTCGACCTGGGCCGGATCGGGTTCCGTGGCGAGGATGCCGGCGATCTGGCGGCCGACCTCGGCGCGGTTGAAGCGGCCGACTTCGATACGGCGGACCGTGCGCAGCCGGTCGAGTTCGGCGAGGAGCGGACGCAGCGGGTGGCGGCGGTGGATGTCGTCGGAGCGGTAGGTGGCCAGGACGACGAGGCGGCCGGTGCGCAGGGTGCGGAAGAGATAGGCGAGGAGGTGGCGGGTGGAGGCGTCGGCCCAGTGCAGGTCCTCCAGGGCGACGACGACCGTGCGGCCGGCGGCGACGCGCTCCAGCAGGCGGGCGGTGAGTTCGAAGAGGCGGGCCATGCCCTCCTCGTCGGACCGGTCCGTCCCGCGGGACAGCGCCGGATCGCTCAACTCGGGCAGTAGCCGGGCCAGTTCCTCGTCCTGCCCTGCGGCCGCGTCGGCAAGCTCGCCGGGGAGTGCGCGCCGCAGGGCTCGTAGCGCGGTGGAGAACGGCGCGAAGGGCAGCCCGTCGGCGCCGATCTCCACGCAGCCGCCGAGCGCGACGACGGCGCCCGCGCGGCCGGCGGCAGCGGTGAACTCCTCGACGAGCCGCGTCTTGCCGACCCCGGCTTCTCCGCCGATCACCAAGGCCTGCGGGTTGCCTCCGGCGGCAAGGGCGAGGGCGTCGTTCAGGGTCTCCAACTCGGTTGCGCGGCCGACGAACACGGGGCTTACGGACTGGCTCTGCACGGGCCCGAGCATCGCATGCACGACTGACAGCCCGGCACCGGTTTTCTGGGGGCTGCCGCCCCCCGGACGGGCTGGATGACCCGGGCCGGCGCCGACCCTCACCCCCGTGTCCCCCGCCTTCACGCGGCACGCGGATGCCGGTGCCTGCGGAGGCGCCACGTATGCGCCTCCGCCTCCGCCGCGCCCTCAGCGGAGCGCTTCGCGGCGCGGCGGCCGCGGACGGCCTCGCGGACCAGGCGTTCGTGCTCGGCCTGGCGGATCAGTTCGGCGGCACGGAGGTGCTGGAGCTCGTACTCGTACATGGCGGATCCCTCGTTTTTCCTGGTGAGAGTCGGATTTCGGGCTCGCTTGGTGCGATGCCTCCACCTTCGTCTCCCAGGCGGGTCCGCCACATCGGGAGAGTTCCGCATCTTCGGCGGCGGGGGGTGCCTCAGACACGCGTAAGGGGCCTCAGAGCGCCGTCCGATGTGCTTACGGCGGCCCTGAGGCCCCTCGGGACCTGCGGTGATTCAGCCCACTGACGGCACGCCGAGCAGGACGTCGGTGTACTTGAGTACGGCCAGCAGCAGGCCGATGACGCCCAGCGAGACACCGCCCCAGGCGACCGACTTGATCCACACGGCCTGCGGCTTGCCGGGCGCCCCGAACGCGGGCCGGGCGAGCACGACGACGCCGACGATCAGCGCGAGGAGCGCGAAGGCGCCGGCCCACAGGGCGGTGGCGTTCCAGGCGTCCCCGTAGCCCTGCTCAAGAAGCTTGGAGACGTTCTGGGACGACGACGTCGAGGACTCCAGCTGGGCGTAGAGGGACTGCCGCGCTGAGGCGACCGTACCGAGCCAGCCGCCGCTCAGGGAGACAAGGCCGAGCGCCGCGGAGACGACCGCGCCCGCGCCCTGGCCGACGCCGGAGGGGCCCTCTTCCGTCGCCTCGACGGCCACCTCTTCCTCGGTCTCGTCGGTCTCCGTCGCCTGGTCGGCGTCGGCGGAGCCGGTGGCGTCGGTCGTCTGGACGACGTCCACCTTCTCCTCGTCGGTCTTCACCTCGGTGCCGCTGTCGGCGCCGGTCTCGTCCACTGTCTTCGTTCCCATGCCTCGCACCGTACGGACGCTGTCTGAGAGGTCTCTTAATGATCGAGTAATGATCGAGAGGACTCTTCATGGTCGTTGTGGGCGGCACGCGCGCGTGCCTCACGCCACTCGGGGGCCAGGATCGACCACACCTCGAGGTCGTGCCGCACCCCACGATAGGGGTAGCTCTCCCGCCGCACGCCCTCGCGGGTCATGCCGAGGCGCCGGGCCACGTTCAGGCTGGGCGTGTTCCCGGCGGCGGCGATCCACTCGACGCGGTGGATGCCGCGCCGCTCGATCGCGAAGTCGATGAGCACGCGCATCGCGCGCGTGACGAGCCCGCGGCCGGTGCCCGCGGGTTCCAGCCAGCAGCCGATCTCGCAGTTGGCGTTCTCCGCCTCGAAGTTGAGGAAGAGCACGCCGCCCACGAGTTTTCCGTCCAGCCAGATGCCGTGCAGGGATCCGGTGTCGGCGGCGCGCATGTCGGCGTACCGCTGGAGTGCCTCGCGCGCGGAGTCCACGTCGACGGCCTTGGAGCCGAAGGGGACGTACTGGTTGATGAAGTCCCTCCCCCGCTCCAGGTGGGCGAGGAACTCCTCGGCGTGCCACGGCTCCAGGGGCCGCAGTTCGGCTCCGTCGTCACCCAGCGATATCGCGTACATCCCGCTGTCGCTCCTCCCCCGCCAGCACGTCCGCCACCTCGGCGTCCGTCACGGCGGCCAGCCTCTCATGGGCGGCACGGGACTCGGGCGGCTCGATGCTGATGCGGGGCATGCGCTGGTCGAGCCAGCGGGGCAGCCACCAGTTGGCGGCGCCGAGCATGTGCATCAGGGCGGGGACGAGGAGTGTGCGCAGGACGAAGGCGTCCAGGGCGACGGCGGCGGCAAGGGCGATGCCGAACATGGCGATCACGCGGTCACCGCTGAGGACGAAGGCGAGGAACACCGAGATCATGATGACGGCGGCGGAGTTGATCACCCGGCTGGTCTCGGTGAGGCCGACCCGGACGGCCCGCCGGTTGTCACCGGTCTCCAGCCACTCCTCGTACATCCGGCTGACGAGGAAGACCTGGTAGTCCATGGAGAGGCCGAACAGCACCGACACCATGATGACCGGGAGGAAGGGCTCGATCGGACCCGCGCGGCCCAGGCCCAGCAACTCGCTCCCCCAGCCCCACTGGAAGATCGCTACGACGACGCCGAAGGCGGCGGCGACCGCGGCCACGTTCATCACCGCGGCCTTCAGAGGTATGCCGACCGACCGGAAGGCGAGCAGGAGCAGCAGACAGCCCAGGCCGATGACGACCCCGACGAACAGCGGCAGCTTGCCGACGATCACGTCGGCGAAGTCGTCGTAGCCGGCCGTCATACCGCCGACGTGCACATCGAGCGAGGTGCCGGTCTCGGCGCGCGGCAGGACCTCGGAGCGCAGCCGGTCGACGAGGTCGCTGGTCTGCCGCGACTGCGGGGAGGACTCCGGTACGACGGTGAGGTACGCGGTGTCGCCGCCGGTGTTGTACGTCGCCGGGGTCACCGACGCGACGCCCTCGGTGTGGCGCAGGGTGGCGTCGAGGTTGTCGAGGGCGAGCTTGTCGTCGCCGCCGTCGACCTTGGTGACCAGGGTGAGGGGGCCGTTCACGCCGGGGCCGAAGCCGTCGGCGAGGAGGTCGTAGGCCTGGCGGGTGGTGGAGGACTCCGGGTTGTTGCCCTGGTCGGAGGTGCCGAGGCGCAGGCCGAGGGTGGGCAGTGCGAGGACCGTGACGACGGCCAGGGCGATCGCGCCGAGCACCTTGGGGTGGCGCTCCACGAACGCCGACCAGCGGGCGGCGAACCCGGTCGGCAGCTCGGGCTCGGGCCCGTGCTCCGTCAGCCGGCGCCGCTCGCGGCGGCTCAGGGCGCGCAGGCCGATGAAGGACAGCAGGGCGGGCAGCAGGGTCACGGAGGCCGCGACCGTCAGGACCACGGTCAGGGACGCGGCTATCGCGACGCCGTTGAGGAAGCCGAGCCGGAGGATCAGCATCCCGAGCAGGGCGATGCACACCGTGGCACCCGCGAACACGACCGCGCGTCCGGTGGTCGCCACGGCGTTCGTGATCGACTCGGTGACGGACAGCCCGCGTTTCAGGCCGCGCCGGTGCCGGGTGACGATGAACAGCGCGTAGTCGATGCCGACGCCGAGCCCGATGAGCATCCCGAGCATGGGCGCGAAGTCGGCGACGGTCATGGCGTGCCCGAGCAGCACGATCCCGGCGTACGCGGTGCCGACGCCGACCAGCGCGGTGGCGATGGGCAGCAGTGAGGCGGCGAGCGAGCCGAAGGCGAGGAACAGCACGACCGCGGCGACGGCCACCCCGACGACCTCGGCGAGATGCCCGCCCGGCGACTCGGTGAGCCCCACGGCGCTCCCGCCCAGCTCCACCTGGAGTCCGTCGGCCTCGGCGGCCTTGGCCGCGCTCACCACGGCCTGCGCCTCGCCCTTGTCGAGGTTCTCGGCGCCGGTGTCGAAGGTGACGGTGGCGTACGCCGTGTGCCCGTCCTCGCTGATCTGCGCGGCGCCCTGCTTGTCGTACGGGCTGCCCACGGCCGCGACGCCGGGCAGGTCCGCGATCTCGCCCAGGGTGCGGGTCATGGTCTGTTCGACGTCGGCGGCGCGGACCGTGCCGGACTCGGTGTGCCAGACGACGGTGTCGCTGTCGCCGCCGAGGCCGGGGAAACCGTCCTGAAGCAGCTGGGTGGCGCGGCCCGACTCGGTGCCGGGGACCTCGTAGTCGTTCGAGTAGGCGGAGCCCGTGACGGCGGCGGCCGCGCTCACCCCGCCGAAGGCCAGGAGCCACAGCAGGAGGGGGAGGAGGCGGCGTTGTACACACCAGCGTGCGAGGGCTGCCACGAACGAGCTCCCAGGGGCGATTTATGGATCTTTGACCGGGAACAGTCGTTCATGAAGTGAACAGCCCGCAAAGAACGCGTGAGCGATGTGAAGCAAACTCTTGCAGGCGAAAATGATCGTTTGCCGCGTTCGTGGGTTTATTCACACGAGTGGGAGGCAGATCACAGGACAGTAACGGCCACTCTGTCGTTCGTGAGTGACGCCTTTCACATCAGTCGAACTGATCCCCCAGTGCCATCACCATCACGCCGGTCACGAGCAGCCACAGCGCCCGGCGCGTACGACCCCGCGAGCCGAGGAAGGCGGCGAGCGCGCAGACGGCGGCGCCGAGCGCATAGGCGGCCGGGACGAGGGCCGGCGCGGACCCGGTGGCCCGTATCGCCGACGCGGACAGCCCGGCGAGCGTCAGAAGCATCCCGGCGGCAGCAGCCGTCCAGCGGGCCCGCCGCGCCACCTGCGCCGGGTCCTCGACGTCCTCCGGTTCCTCGACATCCACCAGTTCCTCGACGCGCTCGTCCTCGGGCGCCTCGGTCCGGTCCTCCCTCGTCTCGGATATCTCGGAATCACCGCGTCCACTCATGGCGGGCGAGCGTAGCGCGTCGCGCTGAGAAACCGGATGCGGGTCCGCAGGGCGGGCTGCTAGCTTCCGAAGGTCAGCCGTTGCCGCGGCACATCGCCGCCGACCTGGGCAGGTGCATTGTTTGAGCGTCCGGCCGAGCTCCTCCGTATCCCTTTCCGTCTTCCAGGACTCAAGGAGCCCGTTCACCGATGCCAGACATCACCCCGAGGACCTCGAGTGAGGACCTCACCAAGCGGCTGACCCACGCCCGCTACCCGCGCAGCAACAGCTACGACGTCCGTTGGGTCATCGAGAACCAGATGGGCCCGAACGCACTGTGGCTGCTGGAGTGGCTGGCCCCCGCCCTCGGCCTGGAAGCCCTGCGCCCCTGCGCCCGCGTCCTCGACCTGGGCTGCGGCCGGGCGATGACCTCGGTCTTCCTGGCCCGGGAGTTCCACGCCCAGGTCACCGCGGCCGACCTGTGGGTCAAGCCGGACGAGAACGCGCAGCGCATCTCCGAGGCCGGTTTCGCCGACCGGGTGCTGCCCTTGCACACCGAGGCGCACGACCTGCCGTTCGCGGAGGGCAGCTTCGACGCGATCGTGAGCATCGACGCGTACCAGTACTTCGGCACGAACGACCTGTACCTGCCCACACTTGACCCGGCTGCTCAAGCCGGGCGGGCGGATCGGGGTCGTCGTACCGGCCCTGCGGGAGGAGCCGGACGGCATCGAGCCGCCGGAGCATCTCAAGCAGTGGTGGCAGCCCGACTTCTGGTGCTTCCACACCGCCGACTGGTGGCGTCGGCACTGGGCCCGCAGTGGCGCCGTCGAGGTCGAGACGGCCGACTGGCAGCCGGACGGCTGGCGGGACTGGCTGCTGTGGTGCGACGTGATCGCCGAGGAGAGCCCGGAGGAGTTCCATCGCACCATGGCCCGTGAGGTCGGTGAGATGGTGCGGGCCGACGAGGGCCGCACGCTGGGCTTCGTACGGGTCGTAGGACGCCGCCTCTGACAACGCGCCGAGGGGGACGCACCGGTGGCGGCGCGTCCCCCTCGGTTTGCCGAAAGAGCCTCAGCCCTCGCTGACGCCCAGCTTCTCCAGGATCAGCTCCTTGACGCGGGCCGCGTCGGCCTGACCCCGGGTCGCCTTCATGACCGCGCCGACCAGCGCGCCGGCCGCGGCCACCTTGCCACCGCGGATCTTGTCGGCGATGCCCGGGTTGCCGGCGATGGCCTCCTCGACGGCGGTGGTGAGGGCGCCCTCGTCGGAGACGACCTTCAGACCGCGCTTGTCGACGACCTCGTCCGGGGTGCCTTCGCCCGCGAGAACGCCCTCGATGACCTGGCGGGCCAGCTTGTCGTTCAGGTCACCCTTCGAGACCAGCTCGGTGACCCGGGCGACCTGCGCCGGGGTGATGGCCAGCTCGTCCAGCGACTTGCCCGACTCGTTGGCGCTGCGGGCGAGTTCGCCCATCCACCACTTGCGGGCGGAGGCCGCGTCGGCACCGGCGTCGATCGTGGCGACGATCGGCTCCAGGGCGCCGGCGTTGAGGATCGCCTGCATGTCGGTGGCCGAGATGCCCCACTCCGCGAGGAGCCGGGTACGACGGGCCAGCGGCAGCTCGGGAAGGGCCGCCCGGATCTCCTCGACCCACTCGCGCGAGGGGGCCACCGGCACCAGGTCCGGCTCGGGGAAGTACCGGTAGTCCTCGGCCTCTTCCTTCACACGGCCCGAGGTCGTCGACCCCGTGTCCTCGTGGAAGTGCCGGGTCTCCTGGATGATCGTCCCGCCGCTGCTCAGCACGGCCGCGTGACGCTGGATCTCGTAACGGGCCGCACGCTCCACGGACCGCAGCGAGTTGACGTTCTTCGTCTCCGAACGGGTGCCGAACTTCTCGGTGCCGTTCGGGCGCAGCGACAGGTTCACGTCGCAGCGCATCTGCCCCATCTCCATGCGGGCTTCCGACACACCGAGCGCCTTGATGAGCTCGCGCAGCTCACGGACGTACGCCTTCGCCACCTCGGGGGCACGCTCGCCCGCGCCCTCGATCGGCTTGGTGACGATCTCGATGAGCGGGATGCCGGCGCGGTTGTAGTCGAGGAGCGAGTGCGAGGCGCCGTGGATACGGCCCGTCGCGCCGCCCACGTGGGTCGACTTGCCGGTGTCCTCCTCCATGTGGGCGCGCTCGATCTCCACACGGAAGGTCTCGCCGTCCTCCAGCTGAACGTCCAGGTAGCCGTTGAAGGCGATCGGCTCGTCGTACTGGGAGGTCTGGAAGTTCTTCGGCATGTCCGGATAGAAGTAGTTCTTCCGGGCGAAGCGGCACCACTCGGCGATCTCGCAGTTCAGCGCGAGACCGATCTTGATCGCGGACTCGACGCCGGTCGCGTTGACGACCGGGAGCGCGCCGGGCAGGCCGAGGCAGACGGGGCAGGTCTGCGTGTTGGCGTCCTGCCCGAGAGCGGTCGAACAGCCGCAGAACATCTTGGTCTTGGTGCCGAGTTCGACATGGACCTCAAGGCCCATGACGGGGTCGTACGACGCGAGTGCGTCCTCGTACGACACCAGGTCGGTCGTGGTGGTCACGGTGAAACTTCCCTCTCAGCCCAGCAGGACGTCGTCGTCGCCCAGCCGCTTCAGCTCGCGGTAGAGGATGGCGAGGCCGGTGACGATCGCGGTGGCGGACACGGCGGCGTCGAGCAGACGCAGCGTGTCGCTCTCCACGCGGGCCTTCTTGGCCTGCTTGACGACGTTGACCGCACCGAACGCGGTGGTGGCCATGGACAGGTACAGGCCGGACTTGGACTTCTTGAAGCCCTTGGCCTTGGACATTGCCTTACTCACAGCGACGGTGCCTCCTCGATCAGCGGGTGGCCCCACTTTTCCACGAAGGCCGCCTCGACGGCTGCCCCGACCTTGTACAGCCGGTCGTCCTTCAGCGCCGGGGCGATGATCTGCAGGCCGACCGGGAGGTTGTCCTCCGGGGCCAGACCGCAGGGCAGCGACATGGCCGCGTTGCCCGCGAGGTTCGTCGGGATGGTGCACAGGTCGGCGAGGTACATCGCCATCGGGTCGTCGGCACGCTCGCCGATCGGGAAGGCGGTGGTCGGCGTCGTCGGCGAGACGATCACGTCGACCTGCTCGAAGGCCTTCTCGAAGTCGCGGGTGATGAGCGTACGGACCTTCTGGGCGGAGCCGTAGTACGCGTCGTAGTACCCGCTCGACAGGGCGTACGTGCCGAGCATGATGCGGCGCTTCACCTCGGGACCGAAGCCCGCCTCACGGGTGAGGGAGGTGACCTCCTCGGCGGAGTGCGCGCCGTCGTCGCCGGTCCGCAGGCCGTAGCGCAGGCCGTCGAAGCGGGCGAGGTTGGAGGAGCACTCGGAGGGCGCGATCAGGTAGTACGCGGAGAGCGCGAGGTCGAAGGACGGGCAGTCCAGCTCGACGATCTCGGCGCCCAGCTCCTTGAGCAGAGCGACGGACTCGTCGAAGCGCTGGATGACGCCGGCCTGGTAGCCCTCGCCGCGGAACTGCTTGACGACGCCGACGCGCATGCCCTGGACGCTGCCGTTGCGGGCGGCCTCGACGACCGGCGGGACCGGGGCGTCGATGGACGTGGAGTCGAGCGGGTCGTGCCCGGCGATGACCTCGTGGAGCAGGGCCGCGTCCAGGACCGTACGGGCGCAGGGCCCGCCCTGGTCCAGGGAGCTGGAGAAGGCGACCATGCCGTACCGGGACACGGCCCCGTACGTCGGCTTCACGCCGACCGTGCCGGTGACGGCGGCCGGCTGGCGGATGGAGCCGCCGGTGTCGGTGCCGATGGCGAGGGGCGCCTGGAAGGACGCGAGCGCGGCGGCGGAACCACCGCCGGAGCCGCCGGGGATCTTGGTGAGGTCCCAGGGGTTGCCGGTCGGCCCGTACGCGCTGTTCTCCGTGCTCGACCCCATGGCGAACTCGTCCATGTTGGTCTTGCCGAGGATGACGACGTCAGCGGCCTTGAGCTTCTTGGTGAGGGTGGCGTCGTACGGCGGAATCCACCCTTCCAGGATCTTCGAACCGACGGTCGTCGGAACGCCCTCGGTGGTGAAGATGTCCTTGAGCGCGAGGGGAACGCCGGCCAGCGGACCGAGCTTCTCGCCCTTGGCCCGCTTCTCGTCGACGGCACGGGCCTGGGCCAGGGCACCCTCGCGGTCGACGTGCAGGAAGGCGTGCACCTTCTCGTCGACGGCCTCGATGCGGGCGAGGTGAGCCTCGGTGACCTCGACCGCGGTGAGCTCGCCGGAGGCGATCTTCGCGGCGGTCTCGGCAGCCGTGAGCTTGATGCAGTATTCGATGTTTTTGGCCGTCATGACTTCTTAGTCCTCCCCCAGGATCTGCGGCACCTTGAAACGCTGCTGCTCCTGGGCCGGGGCGCCGGAGAGCGCCTGCTCGGGGGTGAGCGAGGGACGGACCTCGTCCGCGCGCATGACGTTCGTCAGCGGAAGCGGGTGCGAGGTCGGCGGTACGTCTTGGTCGGCGACCTCGCTGACGCGGGCCACCGCGCCGATGATGTCGTCCAGCTGGCCGGCGAAGTGTTCAAGCTCTTCGGGCTTCAGCTCCAGACGCGCCAGCCGGGCGAGGTGGGCGACCTCCTCGCGCGTGATGCCAGGCATGCAGCGATCCTCTGGGGTGAGTGAGTGTGGTTTGGGGCCAATCCTATGGGGCGGGGGCTGGTGCCCGTGAAACGGTTTCCCCAGGGGGGCCGGACTGCAACGCGCAGGTGAGCCGTTGGCGCCCGGAACTCCTACACGCGGGGAGGTCGCCACGCCCCCCGTGCGTGAACCTCACTCCGCCGCAGGAAGCGCCGCCTTCGGCCGCACCCACCCCCGCGAACCCCGCGCCCGCAGCCACGCCGTCGTCTCCTCCGCCGGCATCGCCGCCGCGACCAGCCAGCCCTGTACGGCGTCGCAGCCCAGGTCCCGCAGGCGTTCCCACGTCTCGTCGTCCTCGACGCCCTCGGCGACCACGAGCAGGCCGAGCGAATGCGCCAGGTCCACCGTGCAGCGCACGATCTCCGCGTCCTCGTTGTCCACCGCCAGCCGGGCCACGAACGAGCGGTCGATCTTCAGCTCGCTCACCGGCAGCCGTCTGAGGTGCACGAGGGACGAGTACCCGGTGCCGAAGTCGTCCAGGGACATCTTCACGCCGTGTCCGGTCAGCCCGGCGAGGGTGTCGGCGGCGCGCTGCGGGTCCTCCAGGAGGACGTGTTCCGTTATCTCCAGCTGGAGCGCTCCCGCCGGGACGCCGTGCCGGGCCAGGCGCGCGGCGACGGAGCCGGCGAATCCGGGGGTGTGGACGTCGCGCGGCGAGACGTTGACCGCGACGGGCACGTACAGGCCCTGGGAACGCCACTGCGCCACCTGTCCGAGCGCCGTCTCCAGCACGTACTCCGTCAGGTGCGGCATCAGCCCCGAGGACTCGGCGATCGCTATGAACTCGTCCGGCGGCACCTTCCCCCGCTCGGGATGCACCCAGCGCACCAGGGCCTCCAGGCCGGCGACCTGTCCGTCGAAGCGGACCTTCGGCTGGTAGTGCAGCTCGACCTCGTGCGCGTCGAGGGCTCGGCGCAGATCCCCCAGCAGGCCCAGCCGGTCCGGCGTGTTGGAGTCCCGCTTCGACTCGTAGACCTCTACGCCCGTGCGGTCCCGCTTCGCCTGGTACATCGCCACGTCCGCGCGTCGCAGCAGCCCCTCGGCGTCGAGGGCGTGGTCGGGGAAGACGGCGACGCCGGCGCTCGCCTCCAGCACCAGGGTGAGCCCGTCGAGGTCGAGCGGGGAGCTGAGGGCGGTGACGAGGCCGCGGGCGACCCGGGTCGCGGACGTCGTGGAGTCGGCGACGGGCAGTAAGACGGCGAACTCGTCACCGCCGAGCCGCGCGGCCTCCGCTCCGCGGGGCAGGGCGAGGCGCAGCCGGTCCGCTATCTGCAACAGCAACCGGTCACCGGCGAGATGACCGAGCGTGTCGTTGACCGATCGGAACCGGTCGAGGTCGATCAGCATCAGGGCGGATCGGGCACCGATGCGCTCGGCGTCGTCGAGCGCGGTCCAGATGCGCTCCAGCAGCCACTGCCGGTTGGGCAGTCCGGTCAGCGGATCGCGCAGCTGCTCCTCCGCCCTGGCCCGCGCGATCCACAGGGTGGAGTCGAGGGCGATGAGGGGGATGGAGAACAGCGGCAGCAGCAGGGGCTTGGCGGTGGCGACCACACAGACCAGCGGTGTGATGCCGAGCAGGGCGACAGCGACCAGACCTTGCCTGACCAGCGCGGTGCGGGCGACGGTGGGCAGGCCGCCGCGCGGGGCGTGCAGATACCAGATCAGGACCCGGGTGACCGCGAGATAGGCGGCGGCGACGAGGACCACGCCGGGGGCGGTGTAGAGCGTCCAGGTGTCGGGGTTCAAGGGGTTCTCGACGGTCGGCACCCGACCGAAGGCTGCCAGCACGAGGGCCCCGGCGGCGATGCCGAGGATGTCGACCGCGCCGTGCAGCACGCCCTGGCGCCAGCGGCCCCGGCGGGCTGTGCCGACCAGGACGACGACGGTGAGGCTGACCATGCCGGCGGGCACCCAGCCGTACAGCATCAGCACGGCGAGGGTGAGGGCGGCGCCGGAGCCGGTGCCGCCCCACCAGCGGGCGCGGCCGAGCGCGACCAGGTGGCCGACGATGATGCCGGTCAGCACGGCCAGCGACCAGCCGACGGTGCCGGACGGAAAGAGGGCGTGGTGGCCGGTGAAGGCCCGGTAGAACCCGGCGCCGAGGACGAACCCGGCCGCCGCGACGACCGCCGCGGGCAGCGCGGGCCAGGACAGGTGCCGTTCGTGTTCGGAGCCCGGCAGGTCGGCGGCGTGCTCGGCACCGAGCTGCACGGTGCTGCGACCCTCCGTCGCGGTGCGCTGCCCGGCGGCGCTCCCCGCGCCTGTTTCCGAGCGCGAACGCTCCGCGGTCCGCGTCGCCCACTCCCGCCACACGCCGGCCATCCGGCGCAGCGGTGAGTTCGGGGCGGCGCTCTCGGTCGGTTCCATTCCCGTCCCTCTCACAGCCGGCGGTGCCCACGCCACGCGGCCCGATGCCTGACAACAACCTTGAACGGCACCGCGTTGGAAAACCCTTCCCCTCGCCCTTGAAAGCCCTCTCAGAGCAAGGGGATGCCCCAACCGCAGCTGGGCACGGCAGGCGCACCCCTCAACAGTAGGCCGCAGAAGGCTTCCTCGGGCACCGGTCGTCAACGGTTGCCCGAATGCGCCCCAGCCACCCGTATGCATCTGGTATGCGCCGATCCGATGGCCTTCAACCGCTACTCCGCTGTGGGCAGAGCAACTTCGGCCGCCGCTTCGGGCCCCTGTTCCAACAGGACATTGAAGCCGTCTTCGTTCAGAACAGGCACCTTGAGCTGCATGGCCTTGTCGTACTTGGACCCAGGGCTGTCACCTACGACAACAAAAGACGTCTTCTTCGAAACCGAACCGGTCACCTTCGCTCCGCGACTTTGCAGTGCCTCCTTGGCACCGTCGCGCGTGAAGTGCTCCAGCGTGCCGGTGACGACGACGGTAAGCCCTTCCAGCGGACGCGGTCCCTCGTCCTCGCCGGAGCCCTCTTCCTCCATGCGGACGCCGGCGGCTTTCCACTTGCGGAGGATTTCCTGGTGCCATTCCTCGGCGAACCATTCCTTGAGCGAGGCGGCGATGATGGGGCCGACACCGTCGGTGTTCGCCAACTCCTCCTCACTGGCCTGTTCGATGCGGTCGATGGAGCGGAACTCGCGGGCCAGCGCCTCGGCGGCGACCGGGCCGACGTGACGGATCGACAGGCCGGTGATGATCCGGGCGAGCGGGCGCTCCTTGGCGGCGGCGATGTTCTCCAGCATGGCGACCGCGTTCTTCTTCGGCTCGCCCTGCTGGTTGGCGAAGACCGTGGCGATCTTCTCCTCGCCGGTCTTCGGGTCGCGCTTGGGCAGACCGCTGTCCTGGTCGAGGACGTACGCCCTGATGGGCAGCAGTTGCTCGACGGTCAGGTCGAACAGGTCGCCCTCGTCCACGAGCGTCGGCTCGGACGGCTCCAGCGGCTTGGTGAGCGCGGCGGCGGCGACATAGCCGAAGTGCTCGATGTCCAGGGCCTTGCGGCCCGCGAGGTAGAACAGACGCTCGCGCAACTGGGCCGGGCAGGTGCGGGCGTTCGGGCAGCGCAGGTCGACGTCGCCCTCCTTCATGGGCCGAAGCGCCGTACCGCACTCGGGGCACTCGGCCGGCATCACGAACTCGCGCTCGCTGCCGTCGCGCAGGTCGACGACGGGCCCGAGGATCTCCGGGATGACGTCACCGGCCTTGCGCAGCACGACGGTGTCGCCGATGAGGACGCCCTTCAGCTTCACGACGTCCTGGTTGTGCAGGGTGGCGAACTCGACCTCCGAGCCCGCGACCGTGACCGGCTCGACCTGGGCGTACGGCGTGACCCGGCCCGTACGGCCCACGCCCACACGGATGTTGACGAGCTTGGTGTTGACCTCCTCCGGCGCGTACTTGTACGCGATCGCCCAGCGCGGCGCGCGCGAGGTGGAGCCGAGTCGGCCCTGGAGGGGAATCTGGTCGAGCTTGACGACGACCCCGTCGATCTCGTGTTCCACGGAGTGGCGGTTCTCGCCGAAGTACGCGATGAACTCCCGTACGCCGTCGAGGTCGTCGACCACCTTGTTGTGCCGGGCGGTGGGCAGGCCCCAGGTCTTCAGCAGGTCGTACGCCTCCGACAGGCGGGTCATGCCGTCGAAGCCCTCCAGGGCGCCGATGCCGTGGACGACCATGTGCAGCGGGCGGGTCGCGGTGACGCGCGGGTCCTTCTGGCGGAGCGAACCGGCGGCCGCGTTGCGCGGGTTGGCGAAGGGCTTGTCGCCGGCCCCGACCAGGCGGGCGTTGAGCTCCTCGAACTTCTCCATCGGGAAGTAGACCTCGCCGCGGATCTCCACGAGGTCGGGGATGCGGTCACCCTTCAGGCGGTCCGGAATGTCCGCGATCGTACGGACGTTGGGGGTGATGTCCTCACCGGTGCGGCCGTCGCCCCGGGTCGCCGCGCGGGTGAGGCGGCCGTGCTCGTAGGTGAGGTTGACGGCGAGGCCGTCGACCTTGAGCTCGCACAGGAAGTGGTACTTCGAGGTGCCGACGTCCTTGTGGACGCGCTCGCCCCAGGCGGCGAGCTCGAGATCGTCGAAGGCGTTGTCCAGCGACAGCATGCGCTCGCGGTGCTGGACGGCCGTGAACTCCGTCTCGTACGCGCCCGCGACCTTCTGGGTCGGCGAGTCCGGCGTGCGCAGTTCCGGATACTCGTCCTCCAGCGCTTCGAGCGAGCGCAGGAGCTTGTCGAACTCCGCGTCGCTGATGACGGGAGCGTCCTTCACGTAGTACCGGAAGCGGTGCTCCTCGATCCGCTCAGCGAGCTTCGCGTGCTTCTCCCGCGCCTCGGCGGGCACCGTCGTCTCCGCTTGCTTGTCGCCGGCCACCGTGTTGTCCTCCCGTTACTCTGGGTTGTCCGCGAGGGATCTCGCCGCCCGGACGCAGTGGGCGAGCGCCTGGCGCGCGTACTCCGGGGACGCCCCCGCGAGTCCGCACGACGGCGTGAGCGCGACCGCCTCCGCGAGAAGCCCCGGTGACAGCCCCAGCCTGCGCCACAACGTCCTGACACCCATGACGCTACCGGCAGGGTCTGACAATGGGCCGTCCGTGCCCGGGACGACACCGGCGAAGAGCCGGGTACCCCCTTCCACCGCCTCGCCGATCGCGTCGTCATCACGCTCGGTGAGGAGCGCGAAGTCGAAGGAGATCGCCGCCGCGCCCGCCCGGCGCAGCAGGGCGAACGGGACGTCGGGTGCGCACGAGTGGACCACGACGGGGCCGTCGCCGTGAACCCCGACGACGTCCCGGAGGGTCGACTCGACGAGCTGCCGGTCCACCGCCCGGTGGGTGCGGTAGCCGCTGGCGGACTTGACCTGGCCGCGCAGTACGGCGATGAGGGAGGGCTCGTCGAGCTGGAGGACGAGTTGGGCGCCGGGGATCCGACGGCGGACCTCCTC
Organism: Streptomyces sp. DT2A-34; assembly: GCF_030499515.1. Taxonomy (NCBI): domain Bacteria; kingdom Bacillati; phylum Actinomycetota; class Actinomycetes; order Kitasatosporales; family Streptomycetaceae; genus Streptomyces; species Streptomyces sp. DT2A-34. The sequence goes on from NZ_JASTWJ010000001.1 coordinate 2,815,777, forward strand.
CAGGTGCAGCCGCAGGCCCTCGGCGAGCGAGGCGGCGAGGTCGCGGCAGGCGCCGGGGTCGGAGAGGGCGGCCTCGCCGTTCCTCAGCTCCAGCGCGGCGGCCAAGGTCCAGGGCCCCACGGCCTGGACCTTCAGCTGCCCCTCGTACCCCTGGGTGAACTCCTCCAGCGCGTCGAGGTCCTCCCCCAGCCATGACCGGGCCCGCCTGGTGTCCCGCCCCGGCCGGTCCCCGATCCGCCACCCGCTGGGCTCCACGCGCGCGTACAGCTCGACCAGCATCCCGGCGGTCCGCCCGATCATGTCCGCGCCGGGGCCGCGGGCGGGCAGTTCGGCGAGGAAAGGGAAGTCCTCGAAGGACCCGGTGACGGTCTTGGCTGCCTCACGGGCGTCGCCGCCGGGCATGGAGCCGATGCCGGTGGCGGGGGCGAAGGTGGGGTTTTCGTTCACGCGGTGAAGCCTACGTAGTGTTTTCGCCCCCGCCGCCCCTACCCGTCCCATCCTCAAGGGGCTCCGCCCCTTCGACCCCGGCCAGGAGGCTCCGCCCCCTGGACCCCCGCTCCTCAAACGCCGGAGGGGCTGACGTACTCAGCCCGTCCGGCGTTTGAGGACGAGGCCCGTTCAGGAGCCGAAGCGGGGGTCTGGGGGCCGCAGGCCCCCAGGGATGGGACGGGTAGGGGCGGCGGGGGCGAAAGGCCTCTGTCAACGCCCCGGCCGCACCGTCAGGTCGTTGACCTCCGCGTCCCTCGGGAGGTCCAGGGCCATCAGGATCGTCGTCGCCACCGACTCGGGGTCGATCCACTTCGACGCGTCGTACTCCTTGCCCTCCTGCTGGTGGACCTTGGCCTGCATGGGGCTTGCCGTGCGGCCGGGATAGACGGTGGTGACGCGGACGCCGTTGGCGTGTTCCTCGTGGCGGAGGGAGTCCGCAAGGGCCTTGAGGCCGTGCTTCGACGCGGCGTACGCGGACCAGTCGGCGTGGGCGTTGAGGCCGGCGCCCGAGTTGACGAAGAGCACGTGGCCGCGGGCGGCGCGGAGTTGGGGGAGGAAGTGGCGGGTCAGTTCGGCCGGGGAGATCAGGTTGACGTTCAGCTGGTGGCGCCAGGACTTCGGCGTCAGGTCGCCCACCGGACCCAGGTCCACGACCCCGGCGATGTGGAGCAGGGAGTCCACCCGGTCCGGCAGCGTCTGGTGCGAGAAGGCCCAGGACAGCTTGTCCGGGTCCGCCAGATCGCCGACCAGCGTCTTCGCGCCGGGGAATTCCGCCGCCAGCTCCTTCGCGCGGCCCGCGTCGCGCGCGTGGAGGACGAGTTCGTCCCCGCGCGCGTGCAGGCGGCGGGCGACGGCCGCGCCGATGCCGGAGCCCGCTCCGGTGATCACATGTGTAGCCATGCCCGCCATGCTCGCATCAGCGGGAGGTCACTCGATCCCCCGGCTCTCTTCCAGATAGGCCAGCGCCCCGACCGGCTCCTCCGCGAAGAACACCAGGTCGGTCAGCGGACGCGGCAGGAAGCCCTCGTCCTCCATGCGGCGGAACTGTGCCTTCAGGCCGTCGTAGAAGCCCGCGGTGTTGAGCAGGACCACCGGCATGTCCGTGTGGCCGTGCTTCTTCAGTTCCAGGATCTCCGTGGCCTCGTCCAGGGTCCCCGTGCCCCCGACCATGATCACCACCGCGTCGGCCTTCTCCAGAAGCAGCTTCTTGCGCTCGGTGAGGTCCTTCGCGATCACCATCTCGTCGACGCCCGGGCGGACCTTCGCGGCCAGGAACTCCACGGAGACCCCGACGAGCCGGCCGCCCGCCTCCTGCACCCCGTCGGCCACGACCTTCATCAGACCCACGTCGGAGCCGCCCCACACGAGCGTGTGCCCGCCCTTGCCCAGGAGTTTCGCGAACTCGCGCGCGGGGCGCGTGTAACGGTCGTCGAGGTCGGCGGCGGAGAGGAAGACGCAGATTCGCATGGAGCCACCGTATGCGGGAAGAACCCGGCGCCCGCGAGTGCTTTTCGGATATGGCTGACGGACACACGATCACGATCGAGCAGGGCACGCGGCGGGTACGGGTCGTCCACGGCGACCAGGTCCTGGCGGAGACCGACCGGCCGCTTCTCCTGCGGGAGACGGGCTGTCCGGTGCGCTACTACATCCCGGCCGAGGACGTACGGCTGGACCTGCTCACGCCCTCCGACACGCACACCTACTGCCCGTTCAAGGGAACGGCCTCCTACTGGTCGCTGCCGGACGCGGCGGACCTCGTCTGGACGTACCCGGACCCGAAGCCGGACGTGGCCGAGATCAAGGACCACCTCTGCTTCTACGAAGTCGAAGTGTCGTAAGCGATTAGTCCCGTGCCGTACGGCAATCTGCACAGGCATGGACAAGAAGACCTTTTCGGCCGACGGCACCTCTCTCGCGTACGAGATCAGCGGTGACGGTCCGGCGGTGATCCTCGTCAGCGGCGCGATGTCCACGGGGGGCACGGTGGCGCCGCTGGCCGTGCCTCTGGCGGACCGCTTCAGGGTGGTCGCGTACGACCGTCGAGGGCGTGGCGAGAGCGGGGACACGCAGCCGTACGCGGTGGAGCGCGAGGTCGAGGACCTTGCCGCGCTGATCGAGGCGGTGGGCGGCGAGGCGGCGCTGTGCGGCATCTCGTCGGGCGGTGCGCTGGTGTTGGAGGCGGCGGCGAGCGGTCTTCCGGTGCGTCAGGTCGCCGTGTACGAGGTGCCGTTCGCCGACTTTCTGGAGGGCGGTGCCGTACAGCACTCCGAGTACACCGCGCACCTGACCGAGGCGCTCGCGCAGGGTCGGCGCGGGGATGCCGTCGAGCTGTTCCTGCGGCTGACCGGGATGGCGGAGCAGATGATCCGGGGTGCCCGCCAGTCCCCCATGTGGGCCGGCATGGAGACGGTCGCGCCGAGCCTCGCCTACGACAACGCCGTGATGGGCGACGGGCTGGTGCCCCGGGCGCGGCTCGCCTCGATCACGGTCCCCGTACTGGCCGTGGCGGGCGACGCGAGCCCTGCCTGGATGCGCGAGGCATCGCGGGCGGTCGCGGAGGCGGTGCCCCAGGGGGCGTATCGGAGCCTGGAGGGACAGACCCACATGGTCGAGCCGGACGTCCTGGGGCCGGTGCTGGCGGAGTTCTTCGGGGGGTGAGCCGTACCGCTCCGCACACGCGCGTGGCGCCCGCCTGTGCTCAGGCCACGCCCGCCGTCGCCCGCACCGTCGACGCGATCGTCGCCGACCCCACCACGCGCGTGCCGTCGTACAGGACGATCGCCTGGCCGGGTGCCACGCCCCGGACCGGCTCGGTGAACGTGACCTCCAGGGAGCCGTCGATCAGCTCGGCCGTCACCTCGGTCTCGCCGCCGTGGGCGCGCAGCTGTGCGGTGTAGGTGCCGGGGCCGGTCGGGGCGGTGCCGCACCAGCGGGGCTTGATGGCGGTGAGGGCGCTGACGTCCAGGGAGGCCGCCGGGCCGACCGTCACCGTGTTGTTCACCGGTGAGATGTCGAGGACGTAGCGCGGCTTGCCGTCGGCGGCCGGGGTGCCGATGCGCAGGCCCTTGCGCTGGCCGATGGTGAAGCCGTACGCGCCCTCGTGGGTGCCGAGCTTGGCTCCCGACTCGTCGACGATGTCGCCCTCCGCCTTGCCGAGGCGGTTGGCGAGGAAGCCCTGGGTGTCGCCGTCGGCGATGAAGCAGATGTCGTGCGAGTCGGGCTTCTTCGCGACCGCCAGGCCGCGGCGCTCGGCCTCCGCGCGGATCTCGTCCTTCGTCGTCAGCGTGTCGCCGAGCGGGAACATCGCGTGCGCCAGCTGCTTCTCGTCCAGGACGCCGAGGACGTACGACTGGTCCTTGGCCATGTCGGAGGCGCGGTGCAGCTCGCGTGTGCCGTCCTCGTTCAGCACGACGGTGGCGTAGTGGCCGGTGCAGACCGCGTCGAAGCCGAGGGCCAGCGCCTTGTCCAGCAGGGCCGCGAACTTGATCTTCTCGTTGCAGCGCAGGCAGGGGTTCGGGGTGCGGCCGGCCTCGTACTCGGCGACGAAGTCCTCGACCACGTCCTCCCGGAAGCGGTCGGCGAGGTCCCACACATAGAACGGGATGCCGATGACGTCCGCGGCGCGGCGGGCGTCGCGGGAGTCCTCGATGGTGCAACAGCCCCGCGCGCCCGTGCGGAAGGATTGGGGGTTCGCGGAGAGCGCGAGGTGGACGCCGGTCACGTCGTGGCCCGCCTCGGCCGCGCGGGCGGCGGCGACGGCGGAGTCGACCCCGCCGGACATGGCGGCGAGGACGCGGAGGGGGCGGGAGGGCTGCGCGGTGTGAGTCATAACGCTTCCAGGGTACGGGGGCGCGGGAACCAGGGCCCGCGAGTATCCGTTGACGATCACATGGGACAGCGGAAGGCTTCGAAGGACGGCGACCGGAAGGTCGGGCGTCGTGCGTTGCTCATCGGGGGGACGGCGGCCGCGGTGGGCTCGGCCGTGCTGGCCCGCGACGAGTTGGCGCGGCTGTGGTGGCGGGTACCGGGCGTGGAGAAGCCGCGCAAGGAGGGCGAGGTCGACTACGCCGGCGCGCGGTGGGTGGCGGCGTCGGACGCGAACTGGCGGATGGCCGACCGTCCGGACGACTACGGCATAGACATGGTGATCATCCATGTCACCCAGGGCAGCTTCGACAGCGCGGTGAAGGTGTTCCAGGACCCGGAGCACGGGGCGGCCGCGCACTACATCGTCCGCAAGGACGGCCACATCACGCAGATGATCCGCGAGCTGGACGTGGCGTACCACGCGGGCAACCGCGACTACAACGAGCGCAGCATCGGCATCGAGCACGAGGGCTTCGTGGACCGGCCGCAGGACCTCACGGACGAGATGTACGAGGCCTCGGCGCGACTCACGGCCCGGATATGCGCGCGCTACGACATCCCCGTCGACCGCGAGCACATCATCGGGCACGTGGAGGTGCCGGGGACCGATCACACGGATCCCGGGGAGCACTGGGACTGGGACCGGTACATGAAGCTCGTGCGGGAGGCTCCTGCGGCGGAGGCGTGAGCGGTCAGAGCAGGGCGGCGACCAGCGCCACGGCGGGCGGCAGTCCCTGGCCGAGCGCGCCCCGCCACAACCGGGGGAAGGAGGCGGCGAAGACGAGCGCGGAGGCGATCATGAACGCGCAGAGGTAGAGGACAAGGGTCCGGCCGACGGTGGTGCCGTCCGCGTGGAGGGCCACGGCTCCGGCGATGAGGCCGAGTCCGAGAAGGATGTTGTACACCGCCACGCCCGAGCGCCACAGGGTGACTTCGGGGGCGTCGGCGGTGGAGGTCGTCAGGAAGACGCGGACCGCCGGGCGGTCGTAGAAGAAGCGTTCCAGGGTGCCGACGGCGATGTGCGTCAGCGCTGCGATCAGGGCGAAGACCTGGGTGACGAGGTGCACGGGCGGAGTGTCCGCCTGTGCCCGGCCGCCGACAAGAGCGCGCGGCGGAACCCGCGCGCCCCGCCGGAACCCGTGCCCCGCGGAACCCGTGCGGCCCTGCGCTCCTTACGTCAGCCCCGCCGCCCGCGCCCGCTCCACCGCCGGGCCGATCGCCTTGGCGACCGCCTCGACGTCGGCCTCCGTCGAGGTGTGGCCGAGGGAGAAGCGGAGGGTGCCGCGGGCCAGGTCGGGGTCGGTGCCGGTGGCCAGGAGGACGTGGCTGGGCTGGGCGACGCCCGCGGTGCAGGCGGAGCCGGTGGAGCACTCGATGCCCTGGGCGTCCAGGAGCAGGAGCAGGGAGTCGCCCTCGCAGCCCGGGAAGGTGAAGTGCGCGTTGGCCGGGAGGCGGCCGCCGGGTGCCGGGTCGCCGCCGAGGATCGCGTCCGGGACCGCCGTACGGACCGCCTCGACCAGGGCGTCGCGCAGGGCGCCGATCTCCCGGGCGAACCACTCGCACTGCTCGGCGGCGAGACGGCCGGCGACGGCGAAGGAGGCGATCGCGGGGACGTCGAGGGTGCCGGAGCGGACGTGGCGCTCCTGGCCGCCGCCGTGCAGGACGGGTACGGGGGTCTGGTCGCGGCCCAGGATCAGGGCGCCGATGCCGTAGGGCCCGCCGATCTTGTGGCCGGAGACCGTCATCGCGGCCAGCCCTGAGGCGGCGAAGTCAATGGGGACCTGGCCGAAGGCCTGGACGGCGTCGGCGTGCAGCGGGAGGTCGAACTCCCTTGCCACGTCGGCCAGTTCGCGGATCGGCATGACCGTGCCGATCTCGTTGTTGGCCCACATCACGGTGGCCAGGGCGACGTCGTGGGGGTTGCGGGCGATGGCCTCGCGCAGGGCGTCCGGGTGGACTCGGCCGTAGGAGTCGACCGGGAGGTACTCGACCGTGGCGCCCTCGTGCTCGGCGAGCCAGTGGACTGCGTCGAGGACGGCGTGGTGTTCGACGGGGCTGGCGAGGACGCGGGTGCGCGTTCCTGCCGGGGCGGCGTCGCGGCGGGACCAGTACAGGCCCTTGATCGCGAGGTTGTCGGACTCGGTGCCGCCGGAGGTGAAGACGACCTCGCTGGGGCGGGCTCCGAGCGCTTCCGCGAGGGTTTCGCGGGCCTCCTCGACGGTTCGCCTCGCGCGGCGGCCGGATGCGTGGAGGGAGGAGGCGTTGCCCGTGACGCTCAGCTGGGCGGTCAGCGCCTCTGCCGCCTCCGGGAGCATGGGGGTCGTCGCGGCGTGGTCGAGGTAAGCCATGGTGGCCATGATTCTAAGGGGCGCCGGTAAAAGGCCCGCGTCAAGGTGCCCCGGGGTGCAGCTCAGGTTCTGCTGCCCTGTCTGCGTCGTCCTGAGGCTCGGGTCGCGATGCACCCGGCGCTGCAGGCCATGCCCACCCGTTCCGCCCTGCGGAACGACTGCCCACGGCGGGTCGGCGGGTCGGCGGGTCGGCTCGCGGCTGCGGCTGCGGCTGTGACTCGCCCCCGGCCGCTTGCCGCCAGGTCGCAGCTCCCGTGGCGGCGACTAGAAGCTCCAGGACACCGTGTTGTCCATCTGCACGAACGCCAGCAGGACCAGCAGGTCGGCGACCCCGAGGCCCATGCCCAGGAACGCACGGCCCCGGCGCTGCGTGCCGCGCCACAGGGCCACTGCCGCCAGGACGATGGCGGTCGGGCCGAGGAAGATGTTGAAGACCAGCAGGCCGAGGAGGCCGAGGATGAAGGACGCCACGGCCATGCCGTCGGCGTCGCGGGTGCGATTGCGGGTGCCGGGGCGGGCGGTGGCCGGTGCGGTGAGTTGCATGGGTATCAGCTCCCGAGGAGTCGGTGCGGTGCAGTGGGTGGAGTCAGTTGCGGCGGGCGCGGCGCTCGCGGGCGGCGAAGATGCCCAGCCAGGCGGCGATCACGGCGGCGGCCACGGCGGTGAAGGCGAGCGGTGCGTGGGCCACGGTGCCCAGCAGCACGCCCAGCAGCAGGAGTGCGGCGACGAGGAACAGCATGGGATTCGGGTCCCCCTTCGAGATCTCTCTCGTCGATCTCTCTCGTTACATTTCGGTGAACAGTTGTAGTAACAGTTGTTCACTGACTCCCAAGTCTAGCGCGTCCCACGGCTTTTCAATTCCAGAGAACAGTTGTTAACTGCATGGCATGAGTCACACCCTCGGCCTTCGGCAGGCCCAGAAACAGAAGACCCGACAGGCGCTGCTGGACGCGGCGCTGGGACTGCTGGAGGAGCAGAGCCTGAGCAGTCTCGGTCTGCGCGAGGTGACCCGCGCCGTCGGCGTCGCCCCGACGGCCTTCTACCGGCACTTCCGCTCCACCGCGGACCTCGGTGTCGCCCTCGTCGAGGAGGCGCTGGGCAGCCTGCACCCGATGATCCGCACGATCGTCTCGTCGTCCGGCGACAGTGACCAGCGCATAGAGCGCGCCGTCGGGTTGATCGCCCAGCACGTCGCCACGCACCCGGCCCACGTCCGCTTCATCGCCCGCGAGCGGCACGGCGGAGTGCAGTCCGTACGGGAGGCGATCCAGGACCAACTGGCCCGTTTCGCCGAGGAAGTGAAGGCCGCGCTCGCCAAGGACCCGCTCTCCGCAGGCTGGAACGACGACGACCTCCTCATGCTCGCCGACCTCTACGTCGACCAGATGCTGATGACGGCCTCGCTGTTCCTGGACGCCCTGGAGGCACCGGAGGAGGAGCGGCGGCGCGTCGCCCAGGTCGCGACCCGCCAGATGAGGCTGATCAGCATCGGCCGGGAGCACTGGCTGGACTGAGCCCCGGCAGCACGACAGGGGCGGCACCCCCGGTGTACGGGAAGTGCCGCCCCTGTCGTATGGCGAAAGCGCCACCCCTGCCGCATGGCGGGAGTACCGCCCCGCCTTACGTCGTTCCGCGTCAGTTCTTGGTCGCCGTGGCCGCCGCGCTCGGCGCGCCGCTCGGGGCGCCGCTCGGAGCCGCGCCGCCGCCCTGGCCACCGCCCGGACCGCCACAGCCGCCCTGGCCACCGCCGGGGCCACCCTGACCGCCGCCCTGCCCGCCGCCGGGGGCGCCGCTGGGAGCACCGCTCGGCGCGCCCGAGGGAGCACCGCTCGGCATGCCCGACGGCGCCCCGCCGGGCGCGCCCGACGACGGCTGGCACGACGACGATGACTGCTGCCGGGAGTTGCCGTTGTTCGAGGTCGGCGACGAGTCGCCGGACCCACAGGCCGCCAGAGCCAGGGGCGAGAGCGCCAGCAGGGCCACGGCGGGGAGGAGACGCGCACGCTTCATGAGAAACAGCTCCAAGGAAGACGAGGAAGTCCTGTGCGTGAACTCAACCGACGCCGCTTGGGGAGTCCTTGGGGCCCTGCTGTAGGGGGCCTGTGCGCGAAGCAAAGCGCCCCTAAAAACACCTCGCTGACCTGCGCGTTTCCTCAGAACCTCAACCTACTCGCTGGTACAAGGCCGTGACAGAAGCGGGCTCTGCGCGCCTGATGACCAGCCTCGACGGTCCGTGCGCGACCGCGGGTCGGGGCGCTTCAGCCGAGCCTTACCCGCGCCAACTGCCTCGACTGCGCCACCAACCGGTCCGCGCTGTCCCAGACTTCGGCATCCTCCTCCAGGAAGCCGCCCGCCAGGTTGCGCGTGGTGATCGAGACCCGCAGGGGGCCCGGGGCCGGGCGACACCGTATGTGGACGGTGAGTTCGACCGTCGGGACCCAGCCGAGGATGCCGATCTCGAAGGCGGTCGGGGGCAGTGCGTCCACCGCCAGCAGCAGCGAGAGCGGGTCGGCGTCACGGCCGTCGGCGAGGCCGAACCATGCCCGCATCTCGCCCTTGCCCGACGGCTGACCGAGGGCCCAGCCGAGGGTGGACGGGTCGAGCTTGAGCATCAGACGGTCGGTGAGGGCCGAGCTGCCCGAGACGGGGGCCGGCCCGTCCTCCGCGCCGAAGCAGTGCTCCATCGGCGGGAACACTGGCGGCTTGGCCGTCGTACGGACGTCGTCGGGGAGGGAGTCGAGGTCGCCGTACGAGGCGAGGACGCGGATGCGCTCGATCTCGTTGCCCTCGGCGTCGTACTGGAAGAGCGAGGCCTGGCCGGTCGACAGTGTCCGCCCCGTGCGCACCACGTCCGTGCGGACGACCGCCGGACCCGGCTGGGACGCGGTCAGGTAGTGCGCGGAGATGGTGAACGGGTCGCTGTGCGGGAGGGCGTCCGCGAGGGCGCGGCCGAGGACGGCCAGCAGATAGCCGCCGTTGACGGCGCTGATGATGGTCCAGCCGGCCGAGAGGTCGATGTCGTAGACGCCGGGTGCGCGCGCGGTGAGCGCGGTGTCGCGGTCGAACTCGCTGTCGCCGATCGTGGCCTGCGGGGCCGTCGGGGCCGTCAGGGCGGAGGCTGCTTCTGGCATGGATGAACGGTACAACAGCCAACTACTAAGCGGTAGCTTTCCCGATCGAGCTGTGGGCGGGAAGTGGGCGAGGTGTGAGCAACTTTTCGGTAAGTGTCCCCTCTCGTCCGAAACCCGGAGACCGATCTCCCCCTCTATGAGGACATGAGTCTCACCGGGACCCCGTTCCTCTACACGCTCATCGCGCTGTGCGTCGTCGCCGTCGCGCTGCCGCTGATCCTCTGGTCACGGGTGCGCGGACCCAAGGTCCTGCGGGCCGGCGCCCGGATGCTCATGCTGCTGTTCGCGCAGGGCACGGCGGTCGCCCTGGTCTTCACGCTGGTCAACAACTCCAACCAGCTGTACGACAACTGGGGAGACCTGCTCGGCACCAGCGACCATGTGCACGAGGCCGCCGACCTCGGGGCGAGCGGCACCGGCGGGATCGCCCTGGAGAAGCTGCCCAAGGTCCGGCAGGCCTTCAAGCCGGGCAAGGGACCCGGCATGCGCGCGGAGGGCGGGGTGCTGGTCACCCAACTCAAGGGCCGGGTGTCCGGAGTGCACGCCGAGGTCAACGTCTGGCTGCCGCCGCAGTACCGCGACCCCGCCTACCGCAACCACAGGTTCCCGGTCGTCGAGGTGCTGCCGGGCTATCCCGGCTCGTCGAAGGCCTGGTACGGCACGATGGACGCGCCCCAGCAGCTGGCACCGCTGATGCGCAGCGGGCAGGTCGAGCCGTTCATCATCGTGTCGCCGCGCACCACGCTGCTGCCGGGCAAGGACACCGGCTGCGCGAACGTCCCGGGCAAGGTGAACGCCGACAGCTGGCTCAGCATCGACGTGCCGAAGATGGTCATGGACAACTTCCGGGCCCAGGCCGCGCCGGACGGCTGGGCGGTCGCCGGGTACTCGGCGGGCGCGCACTGCGCGGCGAAGCTGGCCCTCGCCCACCCCGACCGCTACCGGGCCGCGGTCAGCATGTCCGGCTACAACGACCCCGCCGCCGTACCTCAGTCGCTGGCCGGCAAGTCCCCGGCCCTGCGGGCCGCGAACAACCCGTACATGCTCCTGAAGGCGTCCCGTGTGCCGCCGCGCGTGGCGCTCTATCTGTCCGGTCAGCCGAAGGACGGGTACGAGGCGGCCCTGGCCCTCCAGCGAGTCGCGAAGGCGCCCACGACCGTGGACGTGGTGTTCATCCCGAGGAGCGCGGGCGGCCACACCATGGCGCTGTGGAAGCCGCAGGTGGTCCCGGCGTTCCGCTGGCTGACCGAGGTGATGGGCACGCAGCCGCAGGTCCGTACGGCGCCGGGCTCCGGTGGGACTACTCCTCTCGCACCGTCGACCTCCGGTTCCAGGCACGCGGAGCTCGCCAGTGGAACCGCATCGCCAGCAGCCGCAGCACGAACGCCGTGACGACCGCGAGGGCACTGGTGAACGGGTTCAGGGCGTCGTAGTGGAGGCACAGGACGACCATCGTGGAGCCGACGATCGCCGGGACCGCGTACAGGTCACGATCCCAACGCAGCAATGACGGCACCTCGTTGGCCAGGACGTCCCGCAGCACACCGCCGCCCACGGCGGTCGCCATGCCCAGGCAGGCGGACGCGGTGAGGTTGAGGCCGTAGTCGTACGCCTTCGTCGTCCCGGCGACGCAGAACAGGCCGAGGCCCGCCGCGTCGAAGACGTTCACGCCGCTCTGGATGCGCTCCACGTGCGGGTGGAGGAAGAAGACGAGCAGCGCGGCGAGCAGCGGGGTGAGGAAGTACCCCAGGTCCGTGAAGGCGGCCGGGGGTACGGCGCCGATGATCAGGTCCCGGAACAGCCCGCCGCCCAGGGCGGTGACCTCGGCGAGGACGGCGATGCCGAAGACGTCGAAGTTCTTGCGGACGGCCAGCAGGGCACCGGAGATGGCGAAGACGAAGATGCCGATCAGGTCGAGCGTGTGCTGGACGGACGGGCTGAACAATTGCTGGAGCACTCGCACATTCTTGCGCAACCAAAGGCCCCCACCTTGCAAAGCAAGGCGGGGGCCTGAGTGCGGTTACTTGCTTTCGTCCTTGGAGGGCTCGGTGGAGGGCTCGATGGACGGCTCGGTGGACACCTCGTCCGGCACCAGCGTCGCGGCCTCCTTGGCCACGGACAGCAGCACCGTGTCCTGCGGCTGCTGGTCCTCGAAGTTCTCCGGGTGGTGGCACGCCACCCGCTGGCCGGGCCTGAGCTCCGCCAGCGGCGGTTCCGTCGTCCGGCAGATCTCCGTCGCCTTCCAGCACCGCGTGTGGAAGCGGCAGCCGCTGGGCGGGGAGATCGGGGAGGGGACGTCGCCGCGGAGCAGGATGCGTTCGCTCTTGGCGCCACGGCGCTTGGGGTCCGGCACCGGCACGGCCGACATCAGGGCCTTGGTGTACGGGTGCATCGGCGCCTCGTACAGCGAGGTGCGGTCGGCGAGTTCGACGATCTTGCCGAGGTACATCACCGCGATACGGTCCGAGACATGCCGTACGACGGAGAGGTCGTGCGCGATGATCACGTACGTGAGGCCGAGCTCCTTCTGGAGGTCGTCCATCAGGTTCACGACCTGCGCCTGGATCGACACGTCCAGCGCGGAGACCGGCTCGTCGGCCACCACCAGCTTGGGCTTCAGGGCGAGCGCCCGCGCGATGCCGATGCGCTGGCGCTGGCCGCCGGAGAACTCGTGCGGGTAGCGGTTGTAGTGCTCGGGGCTCAGGCCGACCAGTTCCAGGAGGCGCTGCACCTCCTTCTTCACCCCGCCCTCGGGCTCGACGCCCTGGAGGCGGAACGGCGCCGAGACGATGCCGCCGATGGTGTGCCGCGGGTTCAGGGAGCCGTACGGATCCTGGAAGATCATCTGGATGTCCCGCCGCAGCGGACGCATCCCGGCCGTGCTCAGCCGCGTGATGTCCTGGCCCTCGAAGTGGATCGAGCCGCCGGTCGGGTCCTGGAGGCGGGTGATGACCCGGCCCATGGTCGACTTGCCGCAGCCCGACTCGCCGACCACGCCGAGCGTCTCGCCCTTGCGCACCTCGAAGTCGATGCCGTCGACGGCCTTGACCGCGCCGACCTGACGCTGGAGCACGCCCTTGCGGATCGGGAAGTGCTTCTGCAGGCCCTCGACCTTGAGGAGCACCTCGCGCTCGTCGGAAGCGGCGCCGGTTTTCGCCTCGCCGGATTTCGACTCGTCGGTTTTCGCCTCGTCCGTCTTCTTCGTCTCACTCACAGCTTCGGCGCAATCTCTTCGGTCCAGATCCGCGTACGGTCCTCCTGCGAGAGGTGGCACGCGGAGAAGTGCCCGCCGCCGACCTGCTGGAGCTCCGGGCGCACGGTACGGGTGACATCGCCCTTGGGGACGTCCGCGTACGGGCAGCGGGGGTGGAAGGCGCAGCCCGAGGGGACGTTGATGAGGCTCGGCGGCTGGCCCTTGACAGGGATGAGCCGGTCGGAGGTCTCACGGTCGATGCGCGGCATCGAGCCGAGCAGGCCCCAGGTGTACGGGTGCTGCGGCCGCTCGAAGACGTCGTCGACCGAACCGCGCTCCACGCACCGGCCGCCGTACATCACCAGGACGTCGTCGGCGATCTCGGCGACCACACCGAGGTCGTGGGTGATGAGGACGACCGCGGAGCCGAACTCCTTCTGCAGGTCCCGGATGAGGTCGAGGATCTGCGCCTGGACGGTGACGTCGAGGGCGGTGGTCGGCTCGTCCGCGATGAGCAGTTCGGGGTTGTTGACGAGCGCCATGGCGATCATCGCGCGCTGGCGCATACCGCCGGAGAACTCGTGCGGGTAGTTGTCGACCCGCTTGTCCGGCTCGGGGATGCCGACCCGGTCGAGCATCTCGATCGCCCGCTTGCGCGCGGTCTTCTTGTTGACGTCGTGGTGGACCCGGTACGCCTCCACGATCTGGTTGCCGATCGTGTAGTACGGGTGCATCGCGGACAGCGGATCCTGGAAGATCATCGCCATCTCGCGGCCCCGCAGCCGGCGCACCTCGTCCGGGGCGGCGGAGACCAGCTCCTTGCCGCCGAGCCAGATCTCGCCGGACATCCGCACGTTCTTGCCGCGCGCGCCGAGGCGGTGCAGGCCCATGATCGCCAGCGAGGTGACGGACTTGCCCGAGCCGGACTCACCGACGATGCAGAGGGTCTTGCCCTTCTCCACCTGGAAGCTGAGCCCGTCGACGGACTTGACCAGGCCGTCGTCGGTCGGGAAGTGCACCTTGAGGTCACGGACCGCGAGGAAGGCGTCGGGCGCGTTCGCGGGCGAGGGCTCGCCCACTGCGGCACCGGTCTTGGACAGTTCGGTCACGAGAGCCTCACGCGCGGGTCGGCGGCGGCGTACAGCAGGTCCACCAGGAGATTTGCGATCACGACGAAGAAGGCGGCGAGCAGGGTGACGCCGAGGATCGGGGGCAGGTCGTTGTCGGTGATGCCCTGCACCGCGTACTGGCCGATGCCGGGCAGCGAGAAGACGCTCTCGGTGATCACGGCACCGCCGAGCAGCAGCCCCAGGTCCATGCCGAAGACGGTGATGATCGGGGTCAGCGCGGCCCGCAGCCCGTGCCGGGCCACGACCTTGCGCTCGCGCAGGCCCTTGGCGCGGGCCGTGCGGATGAAGTCCTCGTTCATCGTCTCCAGCATGCCCGAGCGGGTCAGCCGCGCGTAAATGGCGGAGTACAGGAGCGCCAGCGAACACCAAGCAGGAATGAGCGTGTTGGCCCACTGGGCCGGATTCTCGGTGAACGGCACATAGGTGCGTCCGAAGATCGGCCACTGGAAGGTGAAGAGGAACAGCGCGAGCTGGCCCGTGAAGAACATGGGCAGTGAGACACCGGCGAGCGCGACGCCCATGAAGGTGCGGTCGAAGAAGCTGCCGGGCTTGAGCGCGGAGATCACGCCGATCACGACGCCGGACACCAGCCACATCACGGCGGCGCCGAGGGCCAGCGAGAGGGTCACCGGAATGCGCGAGGTGAGCTGCGGCCAGACCTCGACGTGGTTCTTGAAGGAGTAGCCGAAGCACGGCGCGTTGCAGTGCGTCGTGGTGGGGCCCAGGTCGTAGGTGGCGCCGGCCACGATCCCCTTGATGAAGTGCCAGTACTGGATGTACAGGGGCTGGTCCAGACCGAGGTTCTGCTTGACCGCGGCGATGTCGGCCTTCGTCGGGCTCTTTCCGATGTACTGCTGCGCGAGCTGGTCGGCGGTCTGGCCGGCGAGCCGTGGCAGCAGGAAGAAGATCGCGAAGGTGACCGCGGTGACGACCAGCAGCAGGATCACTGCCGCGACCGTCCGACGGAGGATGTACGAGATCACGGGGACCGGCGCTGGTGCCCGCGGGCTGCGAAGCCCGCGGGCACCAAAGCCTTCACCTGCCTTCCGGGGCTACTTCTTGGTCGTGCCGATGTTGAGGTAGTCGTACTGACCGCTGAAGGCCGCCGTGGACACCAGGTTGGTGAAGTTGGCCGGGCGGTACAGCAGGACCTTGAAGTAGGTCAGCGGGACGAGCGCGGCCTGGTCCATCGCACGCTTGTCGATCTGCGCGTACAGGCTGTTGCGCTCGGTCTCGTCCTCGGTGGCGATGGCCTTTTCCAGCATCTCGTTGATCTGCTTGTCGTTGATGTACGAGAGGTTGGTGTTGCCGGACGCGCCGATCGCGTCACCGTGCAGGATCTGCTGCAGGAAGCCGTAGCCGGACGGCCAGTCGGCACCCCACTGCATCATGTGCAGACCGATGTTCTGCTTCTTGTCGAACGACGGCACACCCGCGTAGTCGGTGAAGTACTTGCCCGACGGGAACTGCTTCAGGCTGGCGTTGATACCGACCTTCTTCAGCGAGTCGATGATCGCGGTGGCCGCGTCGACCTCCTGCGGACGGTCGCTGCGCGCCGAGATGTTGGTGGTGATGCTCGTCTTGCCGCAGGCCTGCAGCTGCTCCTTGGCCTTGGCGACGTCGCCCTTGTTGCCCTTGGTGGCGTAGACGTCCTGCTTCTGGTAGCCGGGGATGTCCGGCGGCAGAACGGTGGTGGCGACGTCACCGCGGATCGGGCCACCCTCGGCGGTCTGCACGGAGACCTTGTTGATGGCGTACTGGACGGCCTTGCGGCACTCGACCTTGTCGAACGGTGCGACCTGGTTGTTGATCGCCAGGTAGACCAGGCGGCCACCGTAGGTGTTGTCCGTGTTGGCCTTCAGGGAGGCGTCGTTGACGACCTTGGCCTGGGTCGCGGCCTGGACACCCGTACCGGCGAGGTCGATCGCGTCACCGGCCTGGACGTCCTGGTCGATGGTCTCCGGGTTGACCTTCAGCTTGACGACGATCTTGTCCGGGTACTGCTTGCGCAGCGGGTCCGTCTTCGGGTCCCAGTTCTCGTTGCGGACGAGGACGGCCTGCTTGCCCTCGTCGTAGCTCTGGAACTTGTAGGAGCCCGAGGACACGATGCTCTTGACGTAGTCGATGCCCTTGTCCTTGGCCTGGGGCACCGGAGCCGTCTGCGGCGTCGCGACCAGGTAGTCGAACTCCTGGAAGGCGCGGTTGAGATGGAAGACGATCGTGGTGTCGTCCGGCGTCTCGATGGACGACAGGCCCTTGGCGCTCTTGTCCTTGTAGGGGCCCTTGTACTTGTCGCCGTCCGCCATGAACTGCTGGAAGTAGTTCGGGCCGAGGGAGAGCACGTCACGCGCGAAGTTGGAGCGCTCGACGGCGTACTTGACGTCCTTCGAGGTGATCGGCGTGCCGTCCTGGTACTTCAGGCCCGAACGCAGCTTGTACGTCCAGGTCTTGCCGCCGTCGCTGGGCTCACCGGGGCTCGCCGCGAGGTCCGGGACCAGCTCGTTGCCGGCCTCGCCCGCGGCGGGCTTGAACGTCATCAGCGGGCGGGCGTAGAGCCGGCTGAGGTTGTACATGTACGCGTAGTACGTGTTGCCGGGGTCGAAGGAGTCCGGGACGTCGGAGAGCTCGTAGGTGACCGTCCCGCCCTTCTGGGTGGAGGCGTTGACGACACCCTTGGTCGCTGCGTTGGCCCCAGCCGACTTGTTTCCGTTCTCACTGCCGTCATCGGCCTTGCTGCATGCCGAGAGCAGCAGGCTCGCACTGCCGATAGCCGCAACCGCGGCCAGCGTTGACCTTCGCATGATGGTCCGCTTCCCCTCCATTGTTGGAAACCTGTTGGACTCGCACCGCGGCCGCGGGTCAGCGGCTGCGCGGGTCGAGAGCGTCACGGAGACCGTCGCCGAGCAGGTTGAATGCCAGGACGGTCACGAAGATGGCCAGACCGGGCACGATCATGAACTGCGGGTCGACCTGGTAGTAGTCGACCGCTTGGTTGATCATGCCGCCCCAGGACGCCTGCGGGGGCTGGATGCCGACGCCGAGGAAGCTCAGGGACGCCTCGAAGAGGATGTTGGTCGGGATGAGCAGCGTCGAGTAGACGATGATCGGGCCGACGAGGTTCGGCAGCAGCTCCCGGAAGAGGATGTAGGGCCCCTTGGCCCCCATCCCCCGCGAGGCGTCGACGAACTCCCGCTCGCGCAGGGCCAGCGTCTGGCCGCGCACGATACGGCCCAGGTAGGGCCAGTTGAAGAAGCCGATGACGAAGATCAGCACGGTGATGTGCAGCGGCAGGCCCTCCAGCCCGAAGGCACCGCCCTGCAGGGTGGCCGAGATGGCGATGGCGAACAGCAGCAGAGGGAAGGCCAGGAAGGTGTCCATCATCCGGCTGATGATCGTGTCGACCCGGCCGCCGTAGTAGCCGGCCACTACACCGAGGACCGCGCCGATCGTGTTGGACAGGATCGTGGCGCCGAAGGCGACGACCAGCGAGACCCAGGAGCCCTCGAGGATGCGGGTGGCGATGTCGCGGCCGAACTTCGGCTCGACACCGAGCGGGTGCTCCCAGCTCATGCCACCGAAGTCGCCCTTGGGCAGCGAGGTGTTGGGGTCGATCAGGTCCTGGTTCAGGGCGTTCGGGTCCAGTCCGAAGAGGGCCTGGATGGGTCGGGAGAGCACCGCCAGCAGGATCAGCAGGATGACGATGACGCCTCCGGCGACCGCCACCTTGTCCTTCTTGAAACGGGTCCAGGCGATCTGCCCGAGAGACCGGCCCTCGATCTGCTTGGACTCGACACCCTTCAGCACGGCCTCGGGCTGGGCCTCGGCCTGCGATCCGGTGGTCTCGATCGGTGCCGTCACGGTGAGTCTGACCCCTCTCGGCCGACGGTTGTCGGCCCCCCTGGCTGCCGCTGTAGCGGTTGCTTCCACTCGTACACAGGACCGACCGGCCCGTGTCTAGCGGGGAGTCTTCAACGCTTTGGCGATCTGTTGCCAGAGTTGGCGGGGAAAGGATGCGCAACCGTGATGCTGTCTGGTGGGTTCCGTTATTCGAACAGCGGGTAACGACGGCCGGACGGGACCCAGTTGGGGCGTATGAGGATGGACCGGGATCTTCCGATCGTATCTACGCGCGGAGATCTACCTGCGAAACCGAAGTCGGAAGCCGCTTACGGCTACGACAGCCGGGCTGCGGACTGAACAGTAGGTTAGCCGCCGGATGATCAGTAACGGCCCTGTGCCGGTGGGTAGCCGTAGCCGGCGGCCGGCGCCTGCGCGGGGGCGGGGGCGTGTGCCTCGCGGTCGTAGAAGGGGCGGGCGCTCGCCCGCATCCACATGGCGACCGGGTCGTACTCGTCCGACATCGCCACGGTCGACACCGGCAGCCCGTCCGGACACGCGCCGATCGACTGCGACATCATCGAGCGCACCGAGTCCACGGCGGGCGGGCTGGTGTCGTACACGTCGAGCCCGATGGCGAGATACGGCGCGCCGAGCGCCGGCTGCACCCAGGCGCGGCGCAGAGAGCGGACGGCCGGGGTGCGGTGGGCGTTCTGCGCGAGCAGGGCGTAGAACTGCGGGATCTCGATACCGGGCTCGGACAGGCGCAGGGGGCCCGCGGGCTGGCGGTCCAGGCCGGTGGCGATGCGGCGCAGGTCGAGCCACGGGATGCCGACGCCGCCGCCCGGGGCGTGCGGGTTCAGCCAGAGACCGTAGTGGTCCGGGTAGAGGGTGCGGGCCACGTCGACTCCGTCGACGACCTCGTACGAGCGGTTCCAGCCGCTGGCCGACAGCTCCTGTGCGGAGGTGACGCACGGGGCGTAGCCGTGGCCGTCGACCTCCATGTTTCCGTACTGGGCGTCCGGGGAGCCGGCCTGGCCGTGCCACAGCAGCATCCAGACCTGGCCGGTGGACGGGGTCGCGAGCGCGCGCAGGAGGGCCTCGTAGGCGTCGTAGCGCCCGGGCGTCACCTGGCGCAGCATGTGCTCGACCTGTCCGGTCGAGGTGGTGCCGCTCGCGCTCACCTTTTACCGCCCCTTCGGGAAACAGCCGTTTTCGCAACCAGCTTAAGCGTTGAGAACTCGGGACTTGATGTGGTCTGCGGGCTGCGGGTCGCGTGTGGCTTGTCGCGCCCACGCGGCGGAGCCGCACGTCGATACAGCCCCGCGCCCCTCAAGGGGTGCTGGCCCCGAGGGACGTTACGAGTTCCGCTGGTAGAAGGGCCGTACCTTTGCGCGCATCCACTCGATCACCGGGTCCTGGGCCACGTCCAACAGGACCAGGTTGACCGGCCACTGGGCCGGGGCCCGGCCCAGGGCTCGGGCGAGGGCGTCCATGGGGGCGGCGCGCAGGTCGCCCTCCCAGTGGGAGAGTTCCACGCCTATGAACATCACCGGGTCGGCCGTCTCGATCGCCGCGAGGCAGCGGCGGGCCGTCACGACCACGCCGGTTTCGGCGAACTCGGCCGACGCCGCCGCGAGGAAGTCGATCGGGTCGTCCTGCCAGTCGGGCTCGTAGAGCTTGACGCGGCCGCCGGAGTTGAGGCCGTCCAGCGGAGTGCGGCCCACCCGGCACAGGTCGGCCACCGCCGCCGGGGGCAGCGGAACGCCGACCACGCCGTCCGGATTCAGGGCGATGCCCACCTGCGGGGGCAGACCGCGGGCGAACTCCACGGCGGGGGCGACGGTGTACGACATGTGGGAGCCGGCGACCTGGCGGAACTGTTCCTCGGAGCTGAAGACGGGGACGTACGCCTGGCCCCCGATCTCCACCGTGGGCAGGTCCAGCGGGCCGCTGTGCGGGCCGCCGCCGCCCGGCAGGGGCACCCAGACGAAGCTGCGGCCCAGCACCTCGATGATCCGGCCGCCCGCCGAGGGCACGCCGAGGGAGGCCGAGAGCACCTCCTCCAGTTCGTTGCCGGGCCACCCGCCGTGTGGCTGGGGGTGTGCCGGTGCCGGGAAGTCCGCGGGGAGGTCCGCCGGGAGATCCGCTGGGAAGTCCATCTGCTCTCAACCGCCTGCTGTGAACCGCTGCTGTGGCTCAAAAGGCTAGCGGGTGACCACTCCCTGCAGGTCTACGGCCGCTCAGGCCGTGAAGTCGATCCGGCGCAGGACGTCCGCCGCCTCCCGGTCGATCAGCACCGCCGAGGCGCAGCCCTGGGGCAGGTGGCCCTTCTCCACCGAGTGCAGCAGGTGGGCGGCCGCTCTGCGGTGGCGCAGGAAGGCATAGCGGGAGACGCCCCGGCCGCGTTCGCGCTGGCCCTCCAGGGCGGTGCCCGGGGGGACGTCGAGCAGCAGCAGGTGCAGGGTGCCGCCGCGGCGGCGGGCCTCGCGGGCCAGCCAGCCGCGCACCCAGGCCTGCGTACCGCAGTCGTGCACGACGACGCCCTCGCCGGAGCGCAGGGCTCGGCGCAGTCCGGCGTAGTGCGCCATGCGGACCAGGGGGCGGTAGACGGCGTAGGGGAGGAAGCGGGGCATGCGGGCGGCCCAGCGGTCCCGGGTGTCCTGGGAGTCGACGCGGGTGCCCTTCACGGTCCGGCGCATCAGCGTCGACTTGCCGCTGCCGGGCAGGCCGGTGATCACCACGAGGTCCTCGGGCCCGAAGAGCAGGGCGTGCGGGCTGTGGCCGGAACGCTCGCGCAGGTCGCGGACCACGGGTGCGAGGTGCGTACCGCGGGCTTCGGCGGCCGGGGCCGCGGGCTGCTTGGGCAGCGCGATGCCCGAGGTCGTGGCGTACGCCGTCGTGCGGTTCACCGTCATCGTCCTCCTCCGGGGTCAGGGGTACCCATCCCCACTGAGCGTAAAGAGAAGGTAATAGAGGATCTCTCGGTTTTTGTTCGCTTCCCGCCACAAGCCGGTTACAGACGCGGCCTGCCGCAGAACCGTCCCGGCATGCAATGATGTGCGCGCCAACTGCATACCGGCCGTTTGAATCCGCGCGGGAGAGTCCCTGGCAGTGCATCGCCGGGGCGCCGAAGGAGCAAGTCCCTCCCTTGAATCTCTCAGGCCCCGTTACCGCGCGGGCGAGGCACATCTGAAAAGCGGGCCGCTGCCTCTCTCTTCGAGAGGCGTGGCTCCACCCAAGGTGCAAACCGTGATCGTCCCTGTGGCGGTCGTGGCGAACCTCTCAGGTTCCGATGACAGATGGGGAGGAACGACCTCGCCCGTCATCCCTTGGGAGACAACCGTCCGATGAGCAGTACAGAAGAACTCCGTCACACCGCGCTCGATGCCCTGCATCGCTCGCTCGGCGCGACGATGACCGACTTCGCCGGCTGGGACATGCCCCTGCGCTACGGCTCCGAGCGCGACGAGCACAACGCCGTACGTACCAGGGCCGGCCTGTTCGACCTCTCCCACATGGGCGAGATCACCGTGACGGGGCCCGAGGCGGCTCAGCTGCTGAACTACGCCCTCGTCGGCGACATCGCCTCCGTCGGCGTGGGCCGCGCCCGCTACACCATGATCTGCCGGGCCGACGGCGGCATCCTGGACGACCTGATCGTCTACCGGCTCGCCGAGACCGAGTACATGATCGTCGCCAACGCCTCCAACGCCCAGGTCGTGCTGGACGCGCTGACCGAGCGGGTGACCGGCTTCGACGCCGAGGTGCGCGACGACCGGGACGCCTACGCGCTGATCGCCGTCCAGGGACCGGAGTCCCCCGGCATCCTGAAGTCCCTCACCGACGCCGACCTCGACGGCCTGAAGTACTACGCCGGCCTGCCCGGCACCGTCGCCGGCGTGCCCGCCCTCATCGCGCGCACCGGTTACACCGGCGAGGACGGCTTCGAGCTGTTCGTGAGGCCGGAGCACGCCGTCGAGCTGTGGCAGGCGCTGACCGAGGCGGGCGAGGGCGTCGGCCTGGTCCCGTGCGGGCTCTCCTGCCGGGACACGCTGCGCCTGGAGGCGGGCATGCCGCTGTACGGCCATGAGCTGTCGACCTCCCTCACCCCCTTCGACGCCGGGCTCGGCCGGGTGGTGAAGTTCGAGAAGGAGGGCGACTTCGTGGGGCGTGAGGCGCTGGCCGCGGCAGCCTCCCGTGCCTCGGAGAATCCGCCGCGCGTCCTGGTCGGCCTGGTCGCCGAGGGGCGTCGCGTCCCGCGCGCCGGGTACCCGGTCGTCGCCGGCGGCGCGGTCATCGGCGAGGTCACCTCGGGTGCCCCCTCCCCCACGCTGGGCAAGCCGATCGCCATGGCGTACGTCGACGCGGCGCACTCGGCGCCGGGCACGGCCGGGGTCGGCGTGGACATCCGCGGCAGCCATGAGCCGTACGAGGTCGTGGCGCTGCCGTTCTACAAGCGGCAGAAGTAACGCCGGAAGCACCACACTGGCCGGGAACCGGAAGCACCGGACTGGCCGAGAAGTACAGACCGACAGCGGCCCGTGCGTGACCCTGCGCACATTTCCGCTGCTCACGCACGTTTCCAGCAGTCCCCCATTCCTCACCACTCCCGCGCGTACAGGAGAATTCAGGCCATGAGCAACCCCCAGCAGCTGCGCTACAGCAAGGAGCACGAGTGGCTGTCGAGCGCCGAGGACGGCGTCGCGACGGTCGGCATCACCGAGTTCGCGGCCAACGCGCTCGGCGATGTCGTCTACGCTCAGCTCCCCGAGGTCGGCTCGACCGTGACCGCGGGTGACACCTGCGGCGAGCTGGAGTCGACCAAGTCGGTCTCGGACCTGTACTCCCCGGTCACCGGCGAGATCACCGAGATCAACGAGGACGTGGTGAACGACCCGGCGCTGGTGAACTCCGCCCCCTTCGAGGGCGGCTGGCTGTTCAAGGTACGCGTCACGGAGGAGCCGGCCGACCTGCTCTCCGCCGACGAGTACGACGCCCACACCACCGGCTGAGGAGCCGTATCCCCCATGTCTGACAAGTCGCTTCTGAACACGCCCCTGCACGAGCTGGACCCGGCCATCGCCGCCGCGCTCGACGCCGAGCTGGAGCGCCAGCAGTCCACCCTGGAGATGATCGCCTCCGAGAACTTCGCGCCGGTCGCGGTCATGGAGGCACAGGGCTCGGTCGCCACCAACAAGTACGCCGAGGGCTACCCGGGCCGGCGCTACTACGGCGGCTGCGAGCACGTCGACGTCGCCGAGCAGATCGCCATCGACCGGGTCAAGGAACTGTTCGGCGCCGAGTACGCCAACGTCCAGCCCCACTCCGGCGCCTCCGCCAACCAGGCCGCCCTGTTCGCTCTGGCCCAGCCCGGCGACACCATCCTCGGCCTGGACCTGGCCCACGGCGGCCACCTCACCCACGGGATGCGGCTGAACTTCTCCGGCAAGCAGTTCAAGGTCGTCCCGTACCACGTGGACGACTCCGGCCTGGTGGACATGGCCGAGGTCGAGCGGCTCGCCAAGGAGCACCGGCCGAAGGTGATCATCGCGGGCTGGTCGGCGTACCCGCGGCAGCTGGACTTCGCCGAGTTCCGCCGGATCGCCGACGAGGTCGAGGCGTACCTGTGGGTCGACATGGCGCACTTCGCGGGCCTGGTGGCCGCCGGTCTCCACCCGAACCCGGTCGAGTACGCGGACGTCGTCACCTCCACCACCCACAAGACGCTGGGCGGCCCGCGCGGCGGCATCATCCTCGCGAAGAAGGACTTCGCGAAGAAGCTGAACTCGTCCGTCTTCCCGGGCTTCCAGGGCGGCCCCCTGGAGCACGTGATCGCGGCCAAGGCGGTCTCCTTCAAGGTCGCCGCTAGCGAGGAGTTCAAGGAGCGTCAGCGTCGTACGATCGAGGGCGCGAAGATCCTCGCCGAGCGGCTGACGGCCGACGACGCGCGTGCGGCCGGCGTGAACGTCCTGTCCGGCGGCACCGACGTGCACCTGATCCTGGTCGACCTGCGCGAGTCCGAGCTGGACGGCCAGCAGGCCGAGGACCGCCTGCACGAGGTCGGCATCACGGTCAACCGCAACGCCGTCCCGAACGACCCGCGCCCGCCGATGGTGACGTCGGGCCTGCGCATCGGCACGCCCGCCCTGGCCACCCGTGGCTTCGAGGCCGAGGACTTCACCGAGGTCGCGGACGTGATCGCCGAGACGCTCAAGCCGTCCTACGACGCCGAGTCCCTCAAGGCCCGGGTCAAGGCGCTGGCCGACAAGCACCCGCTGTACCCCGGTCTGAACAAGTAGTCCCTTTTCGTGGGGTGTCCCGCACACTCGTAGGTGAGCGGGACACCCCACCCCCTTGCACCGCCCCCCGTATTGAGGAGTCCCCGTGGCCATCTCGGTCTTCGACCTGTTCTCGATCGGCATCGGCCCGTCCAGCTCCCACACGGTCGGCCCGATGCGCGCGGCACGCATCTTCGCCCGCCGGCTGCGCAACGAGGGCCTGCTGGACTCCGTCGCGTCCGTACGCTGCGAGCTGTACGGCTCCCTGGGCGCGACCGGCCACGGTCACGGCACCCCCAAGGCGGTGCTGCTCGGCCTGGAGGGCGCCTCGCCGCGCACGGTGGACGTGGAGACGGCGGACGAGCGGGTGGAGGCGATCAAGGAAGCGGGCGTGCTGCGTCTGCTCGGCGAGCGCGACATCCCGTTCTCCTTCGACGACGACCTGATCCTGCACCGCCGTAAAGCACTCCCCTACCACGCGAACGGCATGACGATCCGGGCGTACGACGCGTCCGGCGGGGAGCTGCTGTCCAAGACCTACTACTCGGTGGGCGGCGGCTTCGTCGTCGACGAGGAGGCGGTGGGCGCGGACCGCATCAAACTCGACGACACGGTCCTGAAGTACCCCTTCCGCACGGGCGACGAGCTGCTGCGCCTGACGCAGGAGACGGGCCTGTCGATCTCGTCGCTGATGCTGGAGAACGAGCGGGCCTGGCGCACGGAGGAGGAGATCCGCGCGGGTCTGCTGGAGATCTGGCGGGTGATGCGGGAGTGCGTGTCGCGGGGCATGTCGCGGGAGGGCATCCTGCCGGGCGGCCTGAAGGTCCGTCGCCGGGCGGCGAACACGGCCCGCAAGCTGCGCTCCGAGGGCGACCCGAAGGCGCTCGCCATGGAGTGGATCACGCTCTACGCGATGGCCGTGAACGAGGAGAACGCGGCGGGCGGCCGGGTCGTGACCGCTCCGACCAACGGAGCCGCGGGAATCATCCCAGCCGTACTCCACTACTACATCAACTTCGTGCCGGGCGCGGACGATGAAGGCGCGGTCCGCTTCCTGCTGGCCGCCGGCGCCATCGGCATGCTCTTCAAGGAGAACGCGTCCATCTCCGGCGCCGAGGTCGGCTGCCAGGGCGAGGTGGGCTCGGCCTGCTCGATGGCGGCGGGCGCCCTGGCGGAGGTGCTCGGCGGCTCCCCCGAACAGGTCGAGAACGCCGCCGAGATCGGCATGGAACACAACCTCGGCCTCACCTGCGACCCGGTCGGCGGCCTCGTCCAGATCCCCTGCATCGAGCGCAACGGCATGGCCGCGGTGAAGGCGGTCACGGCGGCGCGGATGGCGATGCGCGGGGACGGCTCGCACAAGGTGTCCCTGGACAAGGTCATCAAGACGATGAAGGACACGGGGGCCGACATGTCGGTGAAGTACAAGGAGACGGCTCGGGGTGGGTTGGCGGTGAACATCATCGAGTGCTGAGGGGATGGGCCCTGACCGGCGCGTTCGTGTTTTTCAGCGCTGTCGGGGCCTTTCCCGCTTACGCGGCGGAAAGTCCCTGGAAGCTCCCTGGGACAGGCGTGAAAGTCCCTGAAGAGTCCCTGGGAAATCCCATGGCATGGGCGTCTGACCTGCGGGTTCGTGGCGCATAGTCAACGACGGGAACCTCGCCCCAGAGGCGGTGCTCGCCTGATGGCACAACCCCGCGCGTGACACCACCGCCGGCCGCGTCTACAACGACCTGCGCAACCTGGCCCGCCGCAACGAGTACATCCTCGAACGGTTCCTCTACCGCTTGGCCGCATCCCCCCTCGGCCGGGAACACTTCGTCCTCAAGGGCGGCCTGCTCCTCGCCCAGTTCGGCGCGCGTCGGATGACCCGCGACATCGACATCCTCGGCTGCTCGTTCCCGGGCACCGAAACCGAGATCATCCACAGGATCGCGGCCATCGCCGCCACCGAGATCGACGACGGCGTCGTATTCGATCCCGCGACGCTCAAGACCGTTCCCCATCCGCGAGGAGGACGAGTACCACGGTCTGCGCCTGCCCATGGCCGCCTCCATCACCCGGGCCCGGCTCAAGTTCCAAGCGAATGTCACCTTCGGCGACCTCAACACCCGCGACCGCGACTACGGCGACCTCTACCGCCTGCTCACCCTCAACGACCTCGACGGCCAGGGACTCACCGCCGCGCTGACCGCCACCGCCGCACACCGCGGCATCACCTTGAACCCCCTCAGCTCCACCATCAGCGACCTCGGCGAGCGTCGCCAGAGCTCCTACACCGCCTGGCGCCGCCGACAGGGTCCCGCCGCACCCGGCTACCCCGAACGCTTCACCGACGTCGTCCGGCAGGTCACCGCATTCGCCGACACACTCCTCAACGGCGGCGCCGCCACCCGCACATGGAATGCGGCGACCCTCGCATGGTCGTGAACCAGACCTGCCTGGCCGACCGACCAGGCCTTAGAAGCTGTTGCTCTATCGATCTTGGTGAGCGTGAGTTCGAGGTCGTCGACTCGGTCGGGTGATCTTCTGGCTGGCTGAGCATGAAAGCGGGGCCTCCCGCACAGCTCGTGGGTGTCGAATCCAACCGAGCAGCAGGAGGCCCCTGGTGCTGCAGTCTTCCGTGCCGGCGTCGTTGTCGTCCAACCCGGCTTCCCTGACGTGTGATTGCCTCGCTCACCGGTTCGGGAACGCCAGTGATCAGCCGTACAGGCGGCCGAGATATCCGTCCGACATGAGCGACGCGGAGTGGGCGGTCGTGCGCGACGCGATGCCGGTCCCCGGCTGGTTGGAGGGCCGCGGCGGGCAACCGGAGGGCTACTGCCACCGGCAGATGGTCGACGCGGTGCGCTACCTGGTCGCGGGCGGCATCACCTGGCGGGCGATGCCCGCGGACTTCCCCGCGTGGGACCGCGTCTACGCCTTCTTCCGGCGCTGGCGGGACAAGGGCCTGGCCGCCGAGTTCCACGACCGGCTGCGCGACCGGGTACGCGAGGCTGCGGGCCAGGATCCGGAACCGACGGCGGGCGTCATCGACGCGCAGTCGGTGAGAGGAGCCGCATCGGTGCCGGCCGCGACCAGGGGCTTCGACGGCGGAAAGAAGGTCAACGGCCGCAAGCGGCACATCGTGGTGGACACCCTCGGGCTGTTGCTGGTCGTGATGGTGACCGCGGCTTCGGTCACCGACCGGGACGCGGGGCAGACGCTGCTGGCCAGGCTGCGCGATCGGCACTGGCGCGTCACGCGGGTGTGGGCCGACGGCGGCTATACCGGGCGCCTGGTCGACTTCGTCGGTGGTGTCCTGCGCATCGCGCTGACGGTGGTCAAACGCAGCGACGACACCAGCGGCTTCACCGTGTTGCCGAAGAGGTGGCTGGTGGAGCGCACGTTCGCCTGGCTGATGCACTCACGCCGTCTGGCCCGCGACTACGAGACGCGCACCGACACCTCGGAGGCGGTGATCCGGTGGTCGATGAGCATGGTCATGAGCCGTCGGCTCGTCCGACGGGCACGCTGAACAGCCCCGGCCGTTCCTCTGCCAGCCAGCCCCGCGCGGCCAGTCGCTTCGCCTTCGACCGCACCCCTTCCACCTTCGCCGGGACCGGCTCCAGCCCGACTGCCGCCGCGAGTTGCCGACAGTCCATCGCCTTTTCGCACGACGCACTCCCACCGGCCAGGACGTCCATGATCTGCTGATAGTCCGGCGCCAGAACCGTCGGGCCAAGCCCTGCCTGCCAGTGCGGCACCACCGAACCGGGCACCGCCGCCGTGACCTTCACCGGCCGCCCGCCGGCCATCACGACTGGCGGTACCTCCTCGCCTCCGCGGGGCTCCGCCAGAACCTCGCCCACCGTCTCACGGGCGATCACGAACCGCTCCCACACGGCCTCCGCCTCCCGCAGCTCGGTCTGAAGGGCCTCCACTCGCTGCCGAGCAGCGCGTTCGCGCTCCTCCAGCAACCCCATTACCGACGGCATCCCGGCACCTCCACCGAAGAGACGACACGACACCTCGTCCCTGCCGCCGAAACACCACCCCTATGCCTGACCAGCGGAAACGCACCCGTCACTCTCGGAAAGACAACAGCTTCTTAGGGGTTCGGAACCGCAGACCTGCGCATTACGAGGCCGCCAGAGGTCGTGCTGGGCTGTGCCATGCTGTCGTACCAGATCCCGTTTTCCCAGATCAGAGCCCATGCCGCGGGCCGGCTGTCCGCATCCCGTGTTGCACGGTCCGAAGGCGTCCGCGCTCCCCGTTCCTCGGCGAAGCAATGCGAGCACGTGGACAGCCCCTTGCCGACACCATGCCGTCACAGGTTGTCGAGACCGCACAGGCGAGGCGGCGCTCAGAACTCGCGAGCTCCTCGCCCCCTCACCTCGGTGAGCGCAGCGGCAGACGGTCGACGGCTTCGTGGGACCGGAGGCCCTCAGGCATCACAGCTGGCGGGCCGCCCTGGACTTGCGCTCCGGGCCGGGGGACGCCATTGCCGGGCTGCGGCTGGTGAGGATCCGGCGGCGCCGACGGTGTGCAGGATGCCGTGGCGGTCGAGGACCTCGCGTACTCGCGGCCAGTAGTCGGCCGAAGGCACGAGCACGCCCATGAGGAAGTCGGTCGGGTCCTGGCCGTCGTACAGCTCGGCGCGGTACGGCCACGGTGGCATCAGCGACGCGCCGCCACCCGGACCAGATCACCCTTCTCCGCCACACCCGATTGACCTCAAGCATCCCTCGGCCCGGCCCGAGGTGATGCACAGCTGCCACCGATTACGGGACAGAGCCAGCGATACAGTGTATGTAGGTCAATTGGGAGAATCTCCAATCTGCGACAGCAGTGCCCCACGGTGCCCGATGGTGGGGCATTCCACGGCGGGGCTTCACACGCGACCTTTCAGGAGATGCGGTGACGGCTGGGAACGCGAGGCCCATGAGCCGCATCGAGCAGCCGGAGGCGATGCGGCTACGGTTGCTGGCGGCCAGCGACCACGATCTGTCGATGGCCGAGGCACTGAACGTGGCCCTTCAGCAGGTGACCGCTGACCTGGGTGGCCTCGGCGGCTTGGTGCACTGGCGCGACCCCGGTTCTGATCGGTTGCGCTTGGTGGCGGCCAGCGGACTTGCGCCGGAACTCGCCGGGGCATGGGCGAATCTCCGTGCGGACGAGGACGTGCCCCCCGCACGCGCCTTGCGCAGCGGCGCCTTCGTCTGGGTGGCCGAGGACAGCCTGGGGATCGGGGCCTCCGGCACTGCGGCAGTGCCGCTGCTCGGTACCAGCGGGCGAGTCGGTGCGCTGTCCGTGCTCACGGCAGGGCCCGACGAGCCGGATCCCGCGCAGCGGTCCTTTCTCGGCTCCGTGGCGATGTGGGCGGCCGGACACCTGGAGAAACGTCACGCTACGCCGTCGGGTGTCGTCTCGGCGCCCGGGGAGCCGCCGACGATCGACTGGCCCGGTGGGGAGATACCCCGCGCGCTTGCGATCAGGCATTGGGAGTACGACGCCGCGGCCGGTTCCGTAACGCTCACCCAGCCGGTCATCGACATGTCCGGCGAGTCGCTGCAAGCGTTCGACGAGAGCGCGGACCTCTGCTGGCACCTTCCGGGCATTGAGGATCTGCCGACGTTCACGGCCGACATCCGTGAGGCGTACGACAGCGGGACGGCGCACGACACCGAATACCGAGTGCACCACAGCGACGGCACATTCGGGTGGGTGCGAGCGCGCGGCCACATGGTGCCGGGTGAGGACGGCACCTCTGCCCGTATGGTCGGCACGCTGTGGGGCCCGGCTCACGCACAAGCCACGGGGGATCCGGCCGTCGCCGCCCTTCGTGACATGGACGAAGGATTCCTGGCGGTGGACGAGGACTGGCGGATCACCTTCGTCAACGAGGAGGCCGAGCGTCTCCTCGGCCCCGGCCGGACGATGCTGGGCAGCGCTCTCTGGGATATTCCCGTAGGACGCGCACCCGGTCTCGAAGCCCAGTGCCGGCGGGCGTCCGCCGAGAGGAAGCCGATCGGTTTCGATCTCCACGGGCCGACCGATCAGCGCGTCCGCCGTGTCCGGCTGGTCCCCTTGCAGGGCGGCGGGCTGACGATCTACTTCGCCGGTGTCACCGACGAACGACCAGAGGGAGCCGAGCGATCGGTCGGCGAGCGAAGCGAGATGGGGGTCCCCCGGCCGGAGGCCGGAGGAGGGTCGCGGCTGGGCGAACCGCCCGGATGAGTGAACTGACGGCGGCGCTGGCCGAAGCCGTCACATCCAGCGACGTGGTAAAGGCCGTCGCGGAGCGTGTCCTGCCGCCCTTCGGCGCCGACGGGCTGGTGGTCAACGCGCTTGAGGGTGGCCGGCTGCACGTGGTCGGATCCGTCGGATACACAGAGGAATTCCTGCGCCAGATCAGCGGGATCTCGCTCACGAGCCACATGGCGATCGCCGAAACGCTCCGCACCCGCACTCCCGGATTCGTCGAGTCGCCTGCCGAATATGTTCAGCTCTATCCCCAGTTCGAGGGCTTTGTGGCCGCGTCGACCAAGAGCGCATGGGCGTTCCTGCCTCTCATCGCCTCCGGGCACGCGATCGGTTGCTGTGTCGTCTCCTTCTCTCGGCCGCGCTCCTTCAGCGAGGAGGAACGCACCCTGCTGATAGCCCTGAGCGGGCTGATCGCGCAGGCACTGGATCGGGCCCGGCTGTACGACGTGGAGCACACCCGCGCCCAGGAACTCCAGCGCGGTCTGCTCCCCAGGACACTGCCCTCCCTGTCGGCCGTCTGCGCCGCCGCTCGCTACATGCCCGCGGGGAAAGGCGAAGAGGTCGGCGGTGACTGGTACGACCTGATCCCGCTGTCCGGCGATCGGGTCGCCATCGTGATCGGCGACGTCATGGGGCACGGCATCGCCGAAGCCGCCGTCATGGGGCAGCTGCGCACGGCGGTCCGCGCCCTTGCCGACCTCGAACTGGATCCAAACGAGCTGCTCAGCCACCTCAACGAACTCGTCTCCGACCTCGGCGACGACAAGTACGCCACCTGCTCCTACGCCGTGTTCGACCCCGTCACCCGTATCTGCTCGCTCTCCTTGGCCGGTCATCTCCCACCTGTCATCGTCTATCCCGATGGGACGGTCCACTGCCCGGAGCTGGCCAGCGACCCGCCGCTGGGCGCCGCCGAACCTCCCTTCGAGACGCACGAGCTGCACCTGCCGGACGAGAGCCTTCTCGTGTTCTGCACGGACGGCCTCGTCGAATCCGCCACCCGGGACATCGACCAGGGATTGGCTCAGCTCAGGCAGACACTGGCGAGGGCCGTGGCCCGGCCCTCGTTCTTCCCGACCGGCACCCAGCACGGTGACACCAGGTGCCTCGATGACCTTTGCGACGTCATCGTCTCGGTTTTGCTGCCCGACCGTGAGCAGACCAACGACGACGCGGTCCTCCTCGTGGCCCACACCCGAGGCACACCTGCCGACAGCGTCGCCTCGTGCAGCCTTCCGGACGACCCGCGAGCAGCCGGCCAGGCCCGGGAATACGTCCGCAGCCAGCTGGCCGTCTGGGGTCTGGACGATCTCGCCATGACCACCGAGCTCCTGGTGAGCGAATTGGTCGGCAACGTGATCCGGCATGCCAGCGGCCCCATGCGCGTGCGCCTGCTGCGCAGCCGGTCGCTGATCTGCGAGGTCTATGACGGCAGCCTCACCAGCCCGCGCATCCGGCGCGCCGCATACACCGACGAAGGCGGCCGGGGCCTGCACCTGGTGGCCGCTCTCTCTCAGCGGTGGGGCACTCGCCATCTCGACGAGGGCAAATGCATCTGGACCGAGCAGGACCTTCCGCTCGCCCATTGATCTGTCGACCGGCGCCGGTGGCGGACATCAGCCCGCCTACGCCCGGACGGTGCCGGCCCGTATCGCTGCCACGATGTCCGAGGGCTTGACCGGTAGCTGCCGAACCCGCATCCCGTACTCCCGCAGGGCGTCGTCGATGGCCGCCGACACGGCCGCCGGGGCCACCATGCGGCCGCCCTCGCCGCCGCCCTTGATGCCGTACTCGGTGAACGGCGAAGGCGTCTCGACGTGCCCGATGCGGAACGGCGGGACCTCGCCCGCGGTGGGGATCAGGTAGTCCCTGAAGGTCGAGGACAAGAACTGCCCGTCCCCGTCGTAAGCCAGTTCCTCGTAGAGCGTGGTCCCGATGCCCTGCGTGGCGCCGCCGGTGACGTGGCCGCCCAGGCTCTTGGGGTTCACGATCGTCCCGGCGTCGTGCACGGCCACGTAGTCGAGGAAGGAGGGGATCCCGGTGTCGGGGTCGATTTCCAGGACCGCGATGTGGCAGGCATGGCCCATGATCGGGTAGAAGACGCCGAAGTCCGAGCCGTCCGGTGCCGGCAGCGTCGTGTACGGATGGTCGTAGGTGTAGGACTCCTCCAGTCCGCTTGTCATGCCCTCGGGCAGGCTGAGCGCGAAGAAGTAGGCGGTGCCCGCGAGCTCCGCGAGGGTCAGCCCGGTCTCCGGTGCGTCTCTGACCTGCACGCGGGCGTCGACGAGTTCGAGGTCCTCCGCGGCCACGTCGAGGGTGTGCGCGGCGATGTGGATGAGTTTCTTCCGCAGCTTGCGCGACGCGCCCCGGATCGCTCCGGCCACCATGACGGTGTAGCGGCTGCCGCCCGGGCCCGTGCTGGGCAGCGCGTGGGCGGAGTCGGCATACCGGACGTTGACGCTCTCCGGCGGGATCCCGAACTCCTCGGCGAGGACGGTGGCGCCCACCGTCTCGGGGCTGTTGCCCCACATCGACTGGCAGTGCAGCAAGAGTTGGAACTGCCCGGTGGGGTCGATCGTCACCGTCGCGCTCTCGGGGCTGGAGGTGACGGGCAGGACGGGCTTTTCCACCAGGGACCAGAACTCGGTGGAGCTGAAGACGCTGCGCTCCTGGGTGGTGGCCAGGCCGATGCCGATGCAGCGGCCCTCCTGAGCCCACAGCCGCTTCTGTTCGGCGCGCCACCTGTCCAGGTCGATCATCGACAGTGCCTTGTCCAGTACGGCTGGGTAGTCACCGCTGTCGTAGACGTTGCCGCCGGGGATCGTGTACGGGAACTGGTCGGGCTGGATGAAGTTGCGGCGGCGGATCTCCTCCGGAGCGAGCCCGAGCCGGGCCGCCCCGGAGTCGACCAGCCGTTCCAGCACCCAGTTGTGCACCTCCGAGCCGAAGCCGCGGTAGGCGCCCTGCTGGCACTTGTCGGTGAGCACGGCCCGCAGTCGGTACCTCACGTCCCGGAACCGGTAAGGGCCGACGACCTGGGAGAAGGCGTTGCCGTGGTGGCCGACGCCGAACTGCATGTAGGCGCCGTAGTCGTCGACGACGTCGATGTCGAGACCGACGATCGTGCCGTCAGCGCGAAAGCCCATGCGGGCTTCGTAGAAGCGGTCGCACCCGTGGTGGTCCGAGTTCACGATGTGGTCGATCCGGTCCTCGACGTACGACACCGGGCGACCCACCCGCAGCGCCAGGAAGCCGGCGAGGGTGGGTACCTTGTGCGCGGCGAGCTTGCTGCCGAAGCTGCCACCCGCCGGAACCGGCTTCATGGTCAGCTTGTTCGACGGAACCCTCAGCGCGCCCGCGATCAGGAAGGCGAAGTAGCTGAAGTTGAGCGAGTTGCAGTAGATCTCCAGTACGCCGTTGAAGCCGGGCTGGGCAACCGCGCCCGCGGTCTCCATCGGCATTCCGGCGGAGCGGCCCCAGTGCAGGGTGTCCTCGACGACGAGGTCGGCCCCGGCGAACGCGGCGTTCACATCGCCGAACTCGAAGGTCCGCTCGCAGCCGATGTTGCTGCCGTGCTCCTCGTGCAGCACGGCGGACTCGGGCTCCATGGCCGCCATGGGATCGGTGACCGGCGGGAGGTCCTCGTAGTCGACCTCCAGCAGGTCCACGCCGTCCTCGGCGAGGTATCTGCTCTCCGCGACGACGGCCGCCACGGCCTCGCCGACGTAGCGGACCTTGTCCACGGCCAGCGGATACTGCGCGATGGTGGCCGGGCCGAAGTTCATGCAGGGGTTCATCTTGGCCTTGCAGTCCTCGCCGGTGAGCACGGCGACGACTCCCGGCAGCTTCAGTGCCTCGGTGGCGTCGACGGACCTGATCCACGCGTGCGGTACGGGGCTGCGCAGGATCGCGGCGTGCAGCATGCCCGGCAGTTTGAGGTCGGCGATGTACCCGCCGCGGCCGACCA
Organism: Streptomyces sp. DT2A-34; assembly: GCF_030499515.1. Lineage (NCBI taxonomy): Bacteria > Bacillati > Actinomycetota > Actinomycetes > Kitasatosporales > Streptomycetaceae > Streptomyces > Streptomyces sp. DT2A-34. The sequence continues at coordinate 2,850,269 of NZ_JASTWJ010000001.1, forward strand.
GCAGCCGAGGGTCCTCGACCCGCTTGCGGTCCTTGCCGATGTACCTGTAGCCGGGCTTCTGGGCGGTGTCCGTGTGCTCGGTGGTCATCAGGAACGACCTCCCCCGGCGCCGTCGGCCATCGCCTCGCCGCGGTCGGCCCCGACCGCACCGCCGCGGAGTTTGGCGCCGGCGGACTGGACCGCGTTGACGATGTTCTGGTAGCCGGTGCAGCGGCACAGGATCCCGGAGATCTCGTGACGCACCTCGGCATCGGTCATCGCATGACCGGTCTCGATGATCTCCTTGGTACGCAGCACCATCGCGGGCGTGCAGAAGCCGCACTGCAGCCCCTGCTCCTCGGCGAAGGACTCCTGGATGGGGTGCAGCTCCGTCGGGTCGACGGACAGGCTTTCGACGGTCTCGACCGCGTGCCCGTCCCCCTGGACGGCCAGCATCAGGCAGGAGCGCACGGAGTGGCCGTCGAAGAGGACGTTGCAGCATCCGCACTCGCCGTGCTCGCATCCGATATGCACGCTGACCAGGTCGAGTTCGTCGCGCAGGAAGTCGGCGAGCGTGGTGCGCGTCGACACCTCGCGGGTCACGCCCCGCCCGTTGACGCGCATGGTCACGGTCCGGCGGGCAGTGCCGTACTTGGCGGCGGTCGAGGTCGTCACTTCCCGTTGCTCCTCTCGTGGGCGCGCGCCACGGCCGCGGTGATCGCGCGCGACACCACGACGGAGGCGAGGTGCCGGCGGTAGGCGCGCGTGGCGTGCAGGTCGTCCCCCGAGGTCACCGAGGGAACGATCTCCTTTGCGGCCCTGGCGATGTTCTCCTCGGTCGGGGCCTCACCGATCAGCGCGCTCTCCACCGCGGAAGCGCGGACCGTCGTGTCGGAGATACCCAGGACGCCGACGGAGACGGAGGTGAAGCGGCCGTCCTCGTCGAGGTTCACCACCGCGGCGGCGCCGGCGAGCGCAAGGTCGCCCACGCGCCGGGACACCTCCACGAAGCCGTGGCCCGCGGTCCACGGCGTCACCGGGTAGCGGATGGCGACGAGGACCTCCTCTGGCTCCAGGGCCGTGGTCATCCGGCCCTGGAAGAAGTCCTGGGCCGCGATGGTGCGGGTGCCCGACGCCCCGTGCACGACCACCGTCGCGTCGAGCGCCACCGCCGTGCAGGGCAGTTCGGCAGCGGAGTCGGCGTGCGCCAGGCTGCCGCCCACCGTGCCGCGGTGGCGGTTCTCGATGTGGCCGATGTAGCCGGTGGCCTCCGGCAGCAGCGGGACCAGTTCGCCGACCAGCGGGTGGTCCTCCAACTCGTACTGCCGAACCCCGGCGCCCACCTCCAGGATGTCGGCCCGGCGCTCGATCTTCTGCAGGTCACCGATCTTGTTGATGTCGATCAGTGCCTCCGGCCTGGCAAGCCGCATGTTGAGCATGGGGAGAAGGCTCTGTCCTCCCGCGAGGACGAGGGAGTCGTTGCCGTACTCGCTCTTGAGCGCGACGGCCTCATCGACGGATTCGGGATCGCAGTACGTGAATGGAGGCGGCTTCATCGCCTGTCCTTGGTTGCGGCTCCTGGGAAGGAGCAGGTGACCGGGCTCGGAGCCGAAGTCGGCTGCGGACGGTTACCCCGAGATTGCGTCGCGCGATTCATCAGGTGATCGTGGGTGCTCCACAGGCTCCGAGGCGGTTCATACGTGCATGCCCATGGGCCCTCCGGCCCTGGGCGGGGTCCGAGCCATGCGCGGGTGCGTAGGGGCAGTCATCAAGGTTCACGACGATGGCCTCCTGTGTGCTGTGTACGACGCACATCCGCACCGGCCCGGTGTCACTGCCCTTCTCCTTCTAGTGCACCACACCTGGCGCAACGACGACGAAGTGTCCCGGAACGCTCGCGGGCCTGGTCCCAGCCGGTCGCCGACCCACCGACGGCCGACGCCGCCGAGCACGTACAGGGCCGTTTCGGGCTCGCCGTGATGGTGACACCTGTCTTCATACCCGCCGAGAGCACGACGGACAGTCCCTGGATCCCCGTCTTCTGCCTGCTCACAGCGCCAGAAGTCGAGTGTGGCCCTGGCGCGGGAACAGCGACGCGCGATGGCCGCCGTGGCTGCCGCTTTGGCCACAAAACCCCAGGTCACAGACCTTGGCCATCGATCCTGATTGCGCTCCCCTTGCGCTCCCCTCCGCTCATAGGCATCCCACGAGCTCACCAACTATCAGGAGCGCAAGACAAAAGACCAGGTCGACACGCACGGCCGCCCCCAGTACACCGTGCCGACGCTGCTCGCCCAAGGGCTGCGGTACCAGGCACAGGCGGCGCTGGGCCGACGCCCGGACATCCAGCGGATGGGCGACGGCCAGCGCGTCTACCGCCGCGCCTTCCAGCGGAGCGTCCGCGCGATGCTCCGTCACGTGCCCCGCCCGGTGGCGTGCGACGCCATCGTATTCAAGGCCGGCGCCGACGAGGCGGCAGTCGAACGGGTACGCGAACGGATCGGCGCCCTCTACGAGGGAACGGTCGACGTCCGCCAGGCACCTGGCACCCACTTCTCGATCCTCAACGATCCGCATGTGGGTGAAGTCGCCGAGCAACTCGGCGCCCGGCTGGCATGAGGGGCGCGTCCGGCGGGAACGCGATCAGACCCGGATCCCGCCGGACCAGTCCGGTCACCACCAAGTCCCCACACCACCCTGCGCTGAAGCGCTCCCCCAGCGCACCCCGCACCCGTCGCATGCCAGCGACTGAAGAATGAGCAGGTCAGCCCACCCTCGCTCACCGAATGGCCGGCCGCCGCCGAGGCCGAGGACATTCGCGTCGTCACCAGCTCCGTCACCCTCGTCGAAGCCCGCGACCCCAAGACCGGTCCCCGCCGTCGCCGGCAGATCAAGCTATCCGGCAGCCTGCTCACGGCGACCGCGGGCCAGTGCAGCGTGATGGCGCACAACCGGGACAGCGCCGGCATCAACCTCGTGCCGGCCGTGGTCGTCACCGCACTGACAGGCGCCCACAAAGCCCAGGTCACAGCCACCGCCCCGACTGTTTTGCGAAGGCTGTGATCCACAACTGGCCATCAGTGCACTGCCTTTGCGCCAGGTTACTGCGCAACTTCCCTAGGAAAAAAGGCAAGTTGTTGACTAGTCAAGGGGAGCGCTGCGGATACTGCTGGTGTCAACGCACACTCGACGTACTCCTGTGGTCTCCGTTGCCGCAGGGGTGCGTCTGCATGACAGGTGGAGCATGCACATGGCTCATTCCCTCGTCGATTCACTGTCCGCCCACGCCTCACGTCATCCCGACCGGACCGCCTACCGCTACCTGGTCACCGGCGACAGTGACGGGGAGATCCAGGACATCTCGTACGCGCGTCTGGCGGGCCGGGCACAGGCCATCGCCGCCTGGTTACAGGAGCACGGCCTCGCCGGCTCCCGCGTGATACTCCTCTATCCCCCGGGCATCGAGTTCATCGCGGGGTATCTGGGCTGTCTCGCGGCCGGGGTCGTCGCCGTACCGGGCGTGCCTCCGCAGGGGCGGTCGCAGAACCACCGGGCCCTCACCCGTATGAAGCGCCTGATCTCCGACGCCGACGCCAAGGTGATCCTCAGCGGCCGTGGCGTGTCCGAGGCCCTCGCGACCATGGCCGAGCACCTGCCCGAACTGGCCGAGATCACCCGCGTCGTCACCGACGACATCCCCGACGACCTGGCCGCGTCCTGGCGCGAGCCCGACCTCGGCGCCGACTCGGTCGCGTTCCTCCAGTACACATCCGGCTCCACCTCGGCCCCGCGCGGTGTGATGGTGACGCATGGCAACCTCGTGGACAACGAGCGTGTCCTCACGGAGCGGATGGGCCACACGCCGGAGGCGCTCGCGGAGCACGACAACGAACTGTTCGTCAGCTGGCTGCCCGTCTACCACGACATGGGTCTCATCCTCCCCGTCCTGAACACCCTGTACCTCGGTGCGACGAGCACGCTCTTCTCACCACTGCACTTCCTGCAGAAACCCGAGCGCTGGCTGACCGCCATCACGAAGTACCGCCCGCACACCAGCGGCGGTCCGAACTTCGCCTTCGAACTGTGCCTGAAGCACGCCACGCCCGAATTCCTCGACCGGCTCGACCTGAGCCGGTGGAAGGTCGCCTTCAACGGTGCCGAACCGGTGCGGGCCGCGACCCTGCGCCGGTTCGCCGAGACCTTCGGCGGGGCGGCCGGTTTCCGGCGCGAGGCCCTCTACCCCTGCTACGGGCTGGCCGAGGCCACCCTGATGGTCACCGGCCACACCGTCGGCACGCCGCCGAACCTGCTCGCGGCCGACGAGAACGGCCCGCACGCGGGCGCGGCGGACGCGGCGGCCGTCAGCTCCGGGCGGCCGGGGCCCGGCATGAACGTGGTGATCGCCGACCCCGAGCGGCACAAGGCACTCCCTGAGGGCGAGGTCGGCGAGATCTGGGTCGCGAGTGACAGCGTCGCCAAGGGCTACTGGCGCAACGCCGTCGCTACCCGCGAGGTCTTCCGGGCCGTCCTGGAGGACGGCTCCACCCGCTTCCTGCGGACCGGTGACCTCGGTTTCCTGCGCGATGGTGAGCTGTTCGTCACGGGGCGGCTGAAGGACCTGATGGTGATCGACGGCCGCAACCACTACCCCCAGGACCTGGAACTGTCGGCGGAGTTGTCCCACCCGGCCCTGCGGCCCGGCTGCATCGCCGCGTTCCCCGTGGAGGTGGGGGAGCACGGGACGGGAGGCGAACAGCCCGTCATCGTCGCCGAGGTGGCCCCGGAGTCGGCGGACGAGTCCGGCAGCATCACCCGCGAGATCCGCAACGCCATCGGCGAGGCCCACGGGCTGTCGGTGCGCGACGTCGTCCTGGTCCGCCCCGGCACCATCCCCAAGACCTCCAGCGGGAAGATCCAGCGCCGCGCCTCCCGCGAGGCGTACCTCGGCGGCACCCTCTCCGTGGTCGGCGAGCTCGCAGCGAGATGACGTTCCCGGTCCCGGTCCCGCCGTTCGCACCGACCGGGGTCCGGTGACCCTTACCCGCCATGCCGGCCCACTGGTGGGACCATGCCCGCCCCCTCTGGGGCCCGTCAGCCGTGTCCGTACCCCCACGCGTCCGTCGCATGCCGCTCGCACGCCGACCCCGCCCTGGTCCCAGGCCGGGGTCGACCGGACCCGAGTCCCGAGGAAGCACTTCCCAGATGCCTGAGCACGATTCCCAAGAACACTCCCCCGCACCGTCCCCCACGACCATGACCGCCGAAGGCGTGTGTGCCTGGCTCACGACGGCCATCGCCGAGCACGCGGCCCTTGACCCGGCCGATGTCGGCCCTGACCGGCCGATCGCCGAATTCGGCCTGGGATCACGCCAGTTGGTCACCCTGGCCGCCGGACTCTCCGAGCTGGTCGGCCGCCCTCTGGACCCGACCCTGCTCTACAACCACCCCACCGTCGCGTCGATGGCCGAGGCCGTCCTCGACGTCGGCCCGGCCGGGGCTCCGGGGGCCGCGGGGCCGGCCCCGAAGGGCGCACCCGCCGTCGCGGACGACATCGCGATCGTCTCCATGGCCTGCCGGTTCCCCGGCGGCGCGGATGACCCGGAGGCGCTGTGGCGGCTGCTCGTCGACGGCGTGGACGCCATCGCGGAGGCGCCGGCGGGCCGTTGGGACACCGAGGGACTGTACGACCCCGACCCGGAGGCCACCGGCAAGGCGTACAGCCTGCGCGGCGGCTTCCTCTCCGACATCGACCGCTTCGACGCCTCCTTCTTCGGGATCTCAGCGCGTGAAGCCGCCGCGATGGACCCCCAGCAGCGCCTGCTGCTGGGCACCGCCTGGGAGACGATCGAGCGCGCCGGGATCGTCCCCGAGACGCTGAACGGCAGCTCCACGGGCGTCTACGTCGGCCTGTACGACAGCGGATACCTGGCGGCGGCAGGACTGGACCAGCTGGACGGGCATGTGGCAACGGGCTCGGCGTCCAGCGTGGCCTCCGGCCGTGTCGCGTACACACTGGGTCTGCAGGGACCGGCCGTGACCGTGGACACCGCCTGCTCCTCCTCGCTCGTCGCCCTGCACCTGGCCGCGCGTGCGCTGGCCGCCGGTGAGTGCGACCTGGCGCTGGCGGGCGGCGCGACGCTCCTGGTCTCCGCGCGCGGCCACGTCGAGTTCAGCAGGCTGCGCGGTCTCTCGCCGTCCGGGAGGTGCAGCGCGTTCGGGGCCGACGCGGACGGTGTGGTGTGGGCCGAGGGCTGCGGCCTGGTGCTGCTCAAACGGCTGGGCGACGCGCGCCGGGACGGCGACCGCGTACTCGCGGTCCTCAAGGGTTCCGCGATCAACCAGGACGGCCGCAGCCAGGGGCTCAGCGCGCCCAACGGCCTCGCGCAGGAACGAGTACTGCGCGCGGCCCTCGACGCCGCCGGGCTCGCGCCGGGCGACGTGGACTACGTCGAGGCCCACGGCACGGGAACGAAACTCGGGGACCCCATCGAGGGCCGGGCGCTCTCCGCGGTGTTCGGGCCGGGGCGTCCCGCGGAACTGCCGCTGAGCGTGGGCTCGCTCAAGTCCAACATCGGGCACATGGGGGCGGCCGCCGGTATCGGCGGCGTCATCAAGACGGTGCTGGCGCTCGGCAAGGAGCTGCTTCCCGCGTCCCTGCACGCCGGAACGCCGACGGAGCACGTCGACTGGGCCGGCAGCGGCCTGCGCGTGCAGAACCACGCGCAGGCCTGGCGGCGCGACGGCGAGCGGGTGCGGCGCGCGGGCGTCAGCGCCTTCGGCATCAGCGGCACCAACGCGCACGTGGTACTGGAAGAGGCACCGGAGGACCTGGCGGGGGCCCGGCGGCCGGCGGCTACCGACCCGTCGACCGCCCGGTCGACCGACCCGTCAGCCGGCGAACAGCCCGGCACCGGCGCCGCCCCGCTCCTCTTCCCCCTCTCCGCCCGCACTCTCCCCGCCCTGCACGGGCAGGCCGCCCGCCTCCTCGGCGCCCTCACGGCCGACCCCGGCCTGCCGCTTCCCCAGGTCGCCGGGACGCTGGCCCATCGCCGTACGCACTTCGAGCACCGTGCCGTCGTCCAGGCGGCCCACCGGGACGAACTCCTCGCCGCCCTGCGCGACCTCGCCGAGGGCCGGGCCGAGACGAACGCGGTCATCGGCCCCCAGCGGGCCCTCTCCCCGGGAAAGATGGCCTTCGTCTTTCCGGGCCAGGGTTCCCAGTGGGCCGGCATGGCCCGCGATCTGCTCGACCGCGACCCGGTGTTCGCGGACGAACTCGACCGCTGCGACGCCGCCCTGCGCCCCTTCACCGGCTGGTCGGTGGCGACGGTCCTGCGCGGCGGTGCCGCCGTCCCGTCCCTGGACCGGGTCGACGTCGTCCAGCCGGTGCTCTTCGCCGTCATGGTCTCGCTGGCCGCCGTGTGGCGGGCCCGCGGCGTACGCCCCGACGCAGTGATCGGGCACAGCCAGGGCGAGGTGGCCGCCGCCTGTGTCGCCGGGGCGCTCAGCCTCAACGACGCGGCGGCCGTGGTCGCCCTGCGCAGCCAGGCCCTGACCGGTGTCGCCGGCACCGGCACCATGGCGGTCGTGGCCCTGCCGCACGACGACGTGACCGCGCGCCTCGCCGACCTCGACGGCCGGGTCTCCGTCGCCGCGATCAACAGCGGCAGGTCGACGGTGATCGCCGGTGAGGTGGAAGCGCTGGAAGCCCTCCTCGCCGACCTCGACCGGCAGCAGGTGTTCGTCCGCCGTATCGATGTCGACTACGCCTCCCACAGCGCCCGGGTCGAGCCGGTCCGGGAGACGGTCCTCGACGAACTCGACGGGGTGACGACTGTCCCCACCTCGGTCGCCTGGTACTCCACGGTCTCCGGGGAACCGGTGACCGAGGAGCTGGAGGCCGACTACTGGTACCGCAACCTGCGTGAACCGGTCCGTTTCGCCCCCACCGTGGAGCGTATGGCCGCCGACGGCTACCGCTACTTCGTCGAACTCAGCCCGCACCCCGCCCTCCTCACCGCCCTGCGGACCGTCGCCGAGGACACCGACCGGGAACTGGTCGCGGTCGGTTCCCTGCGCCGGGACGAGGACGGGCCCGGCTGCCTGGACCGGGCCGCCGCCGAACTCCACGTCCACGGACGTCCGCTGGACTGGCGTCGGCTGGTCTCCCCGGCGCCGGTCGCCGACCTTCCGACGTACGCCTTCCAGAGCAGCCGGTACTGGCTGGACCATACGGCCGACGGCTCGGACGTCACCGGCGCCGGCCTGGAGAGCACCGGGCACGCCCTGCTGACCGCCGCGGTCACGGTGGCCGGCACCGACCAGTGTCTGCTCACCGGAGTGCTGTCGGCCGGTGCCCACCCCTGGCTCGTCGACCACGCGGTCAACGGCACCGTCCTGCTCCCCGGAACGGCCTTCGCCGAGATGGCGGTCCGCGCCGGGGACCAGGTCGACTGCCCGGTCGTCGAGGAACTGACCCTGCACACTCCGCTGGTACTCGCCCCCGGCGACGCCGTACGCGTCCAGGTGTGGGTGGAGGCCCCCGACGCGGACGGCCGCCGTGCGCTCACCGTGTCCTCCTGCACCGGCACCCCGGCCGGGAACCGGACCTGGACCCGGCACGCCTCCGGCACCCTGGCCACCGGACCGGCGACACCGGCAATACCGCCGGCACCGGCAATACCGGCCGACGATCTCCGCCAGTGGCCGCCGCCCGGTGCCCTGCCGCTCCCCGTGGACGACCTGTACGACCGGCTGCGCGAGGGCGGCTACGGCTACGGCCCGGCCTTCCGCGGCCTGCGTACCGTATGGCGCTCGGACGACGACCTCTACGCCGAGGTGATACTTCCCGAACACGTGGGCGACGTGGACCGCTTCGGCCTGCACCCCGCGCTGCTGGACGCGGCACTGCACGCGCTGCGGGCGGGGGACCACGACGAGTCCCTGGCCCTGCTGCCGTTCAGCTGGTCCGGCGTACGGCTGCACGCGACGGGCGCGTCCCGGCTGCGGCTGCGGCTGCGCCGCACGGGAGACCACGAGATCGCCCTCCTCGCCGCCGACGCCGCGGGCGCGCCCGTGGTCACGGTGGACTCCCTCACCCTGCGGGAGCTGACCGGCGGCGCCCTCCCGGCCCCTCGGCTCGACTCGCTGTACGAAGTGACGTGGACTGAGGTGGAGTGGACCGCCTCGGCGCCGGTCGCCCCGGAAGCCACCGCTCCGGAAACGACCGTCCTCACCTGCCCCACCGTCGGCGAGGCGCTGGCCGGAGTGCACTCCTGCCTCGCCGCCGACACCCGGCTGCTGCTGGTCACCCGCCGCGCGGTCACCACCGGCCCCGGCGACCGCGCCCCCGACCCGGCGCAGGCGGCCGTATGGGGGCTGGTGCGCTCGGCGCAGTCGGAGCACCCGGGCCGGTTCGTGCTCGTGGACCTCGACGACGGGCCGCACGAGTGGCGGCCGGCGCTCGCGACCGCCCTGGCCACGGGCGAGCACCAGCTCGCCGTACGCGGCGGGAAGCCGCTCGCGCCGCGGATAGCCCCGCTGACGGGTCGCGGGACGCTGGTCGTCCCGGACGACAGGTCGCCGGCCTGGCGGCTGGAGGCCACGGGCGGCGGGTCGCTGGACAGGCTGGCGGCGGTGCCGTTCGAGGAGGCGGACCGGCCCCTGGCCGCCGGTGAGGTCCGTGTCGCCGTACGCGCGGCGGGCCTGAACTTCCGCGACGTGCTGATCGCCCTCGGCATGATCGAGAACAACGCGGGCCTCGGCTTGGAACTCGCCGGTGTCGTCCTGGAGGTGGGCCCGGACGTCGACGGTCTCGCGCCCGGCGACCGGGTCACGGGCCTCGCGCCCAGCGGCGCGTTCGCCCCGGTGGCGGTGACGGACTTCCGCATGCTGGCGAAAATCCCGGACGGCTGGTCGTTCACGCGCGCGGCCTCCGTGCCGCTGGCGTACCTCACCGCGTACTACGGACTGGTCGACCTGGCCGGATTGCGGGCGGGTGAGTCGGTGCTGATCCATGCCGCGGCCGGTGGTGTGGGCATGGCGGCGGTGCAGGTCGCGCGGCATCTGGGTGCGGAGGTGTTCGGTACGGCGAGTGCCGGCAAATGGGACACCCTGCGGGCGCAAGGGCTGGACGAGGCGCACATCGCCTCCTCGCGCGACCTGGAGTTCGAACGGCGGGTGCGGGAGGCGACGGACGGACGGGGCGTGGACGTCGTACTCGACTCGCTCGCGGGCGAGTTCGTGGACGCCTCCCTGCGGACACTCGCCGCCGACGGCGGCCGGTTCATCGAGATGGGCAAGACGGACATCCGTGACGCGGACGAGGTCGCCACTCTCCACCCCGGCGTGCGCTACCAGGCCTTCGACCTGCGGGAGGCAGGACCCGAACGGACCCGGGAGATGCTCGCCGAGGTGCTGCGGCTGTTCGGCGAGGGGGTGCTGACGCCGCTGCCGGTCACCACCTGGGACCTGCGCCGGGCACCGGAGGCCTTCCGGTACCTCAGCCAGGCACGGCACGTCGGCAAGATCGTCCTGACCGTGCCCGCGCCGCTCGACCCGCAGGGCACGGTCCTCATCACGGGCGCCACCGGCACCCTCGGCCGCCTCGTGGCACGCCACCTGGTCACCGAACACGACGCCCGCCACCTGCTGCTGGTCGGCAGGCGGGGCGCGGCGGCCGACGGCATGCGCGAACTCACCGAGGAACTCACCTCGCTCGGCGCCTCGGTCACCGTGGAAGCGTGCGACGTCTCCGACCGCGACGCCGTCACCACCCTCCTCGAACGGATACCGGCCGAGCACCCGCTGACGGCGGTGATACACGCCGCCGGTGTCCTTGACGACGGTGTGGTCGAGCAGCTCACCCCGGAGCGCTTGGAGAGTGTCCTGCGGCCGAAGGCGGGCGCGGCCATGGTGCTGGACGAGCTGACCGCCGACCTGGACCTCGCGCAGTTCGTCCTGTTCTCGTCGGCGGCCGGTGTCGTCGGCAACGCGGGCCAGGCCAACTACGCCGCCGCCAACGCCGCCCTGGACGCCCTCGCCGCGCGCCGCCGGTCGGCCGGTCTGCCCGCGGTCTCGCTGGCCTGGGGCCTGTGGGCGCCGGCCAGCGGTATGACGGGGCACCTCGGGGAGGCCGAGCTGCGCCGGCTGGAGGGCGCGGGCAGTGGCGCGCTCACCGCCGAGGAGGGGCTGTCGCTGCTGGACGCCGCCCTGAGCACCGGCCTTCCGGCCGTGATCCCCGCGAAGCTCGACACCGGCCGCCTCACCGAACCCGTTCCGCCCCTGCTCCGCGGCCTGGTCCGGGCGCCCGCCCGTAGCCGCCGCGCCGCCGCCGGACAGGCGGCCGACACGAGCCTCGCGGACGGGCTGGTCCGCCTTCCCGCGCCTGAACGGGCCGATCGGGTCACAGCGTTGGTCCGAGAGGAGGTCTCCGGTGTCCTGGAGCTGGACGCCGCGGACTCCGTGGGCCTCGACCGGCCCCTGCGTGACCTCGGCCTCGACTCGCTCCTCGCCGTCGAACTCCGCAACCGTCTCAGCGCCCGCCTCGGCCTCAAGCTCCCGGCGACGCTGCTGTTCGACCACCCGACGCCGGCCCGGCTCGCCGAGTATCTGCTGCGGAACCTGCCCGGGGCCGAGGGCGGCCACGCCGCGTCGACCACGCCCGACACCGTACGGCCACGCCTGACGGCACCCGCGACCGACGAGCCGGTGGCCGTGGTCTCCATGGCCTGTCGAGTGCCCGGCGGAGTCCGGGACCCCGAGGGGCTGTGGCGGCTCGTCGCGGAGGGGCGGGACGCGGTGGGCCCGTTCCCGGCGGAGCGCTGGGACGTGGACTCGCTGTACGACCCGGACCCGGAGGCGATGGGCAAGTCGTACGGCCGGGAGGGCGGTTTCCTCGACGGGATCGACTCCTTCGACGCAGCCTTCTTCGGGATCACCCCGATCGAGGCGGCGGCGATGGACCCGCAGCAGCGCCTGCTGATGGAGACGGCGTGGGAGGCGCTGGAGCGCGCCGGGATCGTGCCCGCGGACCTGGCGGGCAGCACCGCGGGTGTCTATCTCGGCCTGTTCGGCAGCGAGTACCTGGCCGGTTCCCGGCTCGACCAGTTCAACGGCTACGTCGGCACGGGTTCCGCGCTGAGCGTGGCGTCGGGGCGGCTCGCCTACTCCCTGGGCCTGCACGGGCCGGCGCTGACGGTGGACACGGCATGCTCGTCGTCGTTGGTGGCCGTGCATCTGGCGGCACAGGCGCTGCGCTCGGGCGAGTGCGACCTCGCGCTCGCCGGTGGTGTGACGCTGCTGGTCACACCGCAGGTGTTCGTCGAGTTCAGCCGGCTGCGCGGGCTGTCCCCGACGAGTCGCTGCCGGTCCTTCTCCGACGACGCCGACGGCGCCGTGTGGGGCGAGGGCGCCGGCATGGTCGTACTGAAGCGGCTGAGCGACGCGCGGCGGGACGGCGACGAGGTGCTCGCCGTGCTGCGCGGCACGGCGGTCAACCAGGACGGTCGCAGTCAGGGGCTGAGCGCCCCCAACGGTCCGGCGCAGGAGCAGGTGATCCGGCGCGCGCTGGAACGGTCCGGGCTGGCCCCCGGCGACATCGACTTCGTCGAGGCACACGGTACGGGTACGACCCTGGGGGACCCGATCGAGGCGAACGCCCTGGCGTCGGTGTTCGGCGGCTCCCGTCCCGAGGACCGTCCGCTGTATCTGGGCTCGCTGAAGTCCAACATCGGGCATCTGCAGGCGGCTTCGGGCATCGTCGGGCTGATCAAGGTGGTGCAGTCGCTACGGCACCACACCTTGCCGAGGACCCTCCACTCGGACACACCGACCCGCCATGTGGACTGGGAACACAGCGGGCTGCGACTGCTTCAGGAGGAAGCCGCCTGGCCGACGGACGCTGAACGGGTACGGCGGGCCGGGATCAGCTCGTTCGGGATCAGCGGCACCAACGCGCACGTGATCGTGGAGGAGGCTCCACCGGCCACCCCGCAGACCACCCCACAGGTCGCCATGCCTGTCGAGCCCGACCTGCCCGCCGCAGGACGACCCGGGCTGTTCGTGCTCTCCGCCCGCGACGACACCGCCCTGCGCGCCCAGGCGGCACGGCTGGCCGAGCGACTGACCGAGCGGACGGCCGGGGCCGAACTGCCGCCGCAGGACGTGGCGTTCACGCTGGCCCGGCACCGCAGTCACTTCGAGCGGCGCGCGGCCGTGGTCGCGGACGACCGGGACGGACTGCTGGCGGAACTGGACGCGCTGGCGGCCGGGCAGGTCCGGCTGCCGGGTTCCCCCTCCGGGTCCGACGGCAAGGTCGCGTTCGTGTTCCCCGGGCACGGCGGCCAGTGGCCGGGCATGGGCACGGACCTGATGGCCGGGTCCGAGGTGTTCCGGACGGAGCTGTCCCGCATCGACGAGGCGATCCGGCGCCATGCCGGCTGGTCGGTCGTCGACGTACTGCGCTCGCCGGACGCCGAAGCCGCCTTCGGCCGTACGGAGGTGCTGCAGCCGGTGCTGTTCGCGGTGAACGCCGCGCTGGCCGCGGCCTGGCGCGCCCTCGGGGTGTCGCCGGACGCGGTGGTCGGGCACAGCCTGGGCGAGATCGCCGCCGCGTACGCGGCGGGCGCGCTGTCGCTGGACGACGCGGCGGCCGTGACAACCCGGCGGGCCGCCGCAGTGGCGCCGCTGGTGGGCCGGGGCGGCATGCTGGCAGTCGGGCTTCCCCGGGCCGAGGTCGAGGAGCTGCTCGCCCGGTACGAGGACGGACTGTTCGTCGGGGCCGTCAACAGCGCGCACTCCACGGCGGTCTCCGGTGACGTGGACGCGCTGGCGCGGCTGCGCCGGGACTGCGAGGAGCGGGGGATCAAGGTCCACGGGCTGAGCACGCCGTTCGCCTCGCACAGCCCCCGGATGGAAGCCGTGCGCGCGGAACTGCTGGGCGCGCTCGCTCACGTCACCGGCGGGCAGCCGCGGGTCCCTCTCTACTCGTCCGTGCTGGCCGAGCCGGTGCCCGGTGAACTGCTCGACGCGGACTACTGGTACGCCAACCTGAGCGAGCCGGTACGGTTCGCCGACACCATCGGGCGCATGCTGGACGACGGCTACCGGCACTTCGTCGAGCTGAGCCCGCATCCGTCGCTGGCCGCGTCGATCGAGGAGATCGCCGCCACGGCGGGCGTGGCCGCGGTGACGGTCGGCTCGCTGCGCCGCGACGACGGTGACGCGGCGGGTCTGCTGCGCCGGGTCGGCGAGTTGTACGCGGCCGGTCACACTCCGGACTGGTCCGTCACGTTCCCCTCGGGAAACCGCGTCGACCTGCCCACCTACCCCTTCACCCGCGAGCGGCACTGGCTGACGCCCGGCCCCGGCCCGGCCGCCCAAACCGCCGGGATCTCCGGTACGCCCCTGATCGGCATGCACGTCGAGCCGAGCGACGAACCCGACCGGCATGTCTTCCAGACGACCCTCGACCTGCGCGACACCCGCTTCGCCTATCTGGCCGACCACCGGGTCTCCGGCGAGGTCTGGCTACCCGCCGCCGCGTTCCTGGAGATGGCGCTCGAAGCGGCGTCCGCGCTCCAGGACGGCGGAGACGGCCAGGACGGCGTGGACAGCGGGGATCTGCGGCTGACCGATGTCGGATTCGTGGGACCGCTCCGTCTGGAGGCCGAGACGCCGGTCCAGCTGCAGTTGGTCCTACGGGCGAAGGAGGACGGCTCCCGTGGCTTCACCATCGCCTCCCGGCCGTCCGCGCCCGCCACCGGCACCAGGGCCGCCACCGGCCGCCGCCCCGGCCCGTGGACACCGCACGTCACCGGCCGCGTCGGCCCCGCCGCCGGCACTGCCGGGCCCCTCGCGGACCTGACCGCGGCCGCGCTGCGGGAGGAGTGCGCCGACCCGGTCGACGCGTCCGCCGTGTACGCCGGGTTCACCGCCGCCGGCCTCGACTACGGCCCCGCCTTCCGCCTCATCCGGGAAGGCCGGGCGGGACGGCGCCAGGCGCTGGGCCGTCTCGCCGAGCAGGCACCCGGCGGGCACCTGCTGCACCCGGCGCTGCTCGACTCGGCCCTCCAGGTGGTGGCCCTGCCCGGCGACACGCCGTCCGGCAGGACGTTCGTGCCGGCCTGGCTCGGGCGGCTCCGCTTCACCGGCCTGGGCACCGCACCGGCCTGGACAGCCTGCCGGCTGCGCACCGTGGACGGCGACCGCGTCACCCTGGACCTCACCATCCTGGACGAGGAGGAGCGTCCCCTCCTGGAGATCGAGGGCTTCGCGCTCTCCGCCCTGTCCCCACTCGACCAGGCCCTCTTCGAGACCCGCTGGCAGCCCCGGCCCGCCGCCCAGGAGCCGCCGACGCGCGGCCCGTGGCTGATCCTGGCCGACGACACGGGCGTGGCCGCCGAACTCTCGGCGCGCCTGGGTGACACACCTCACGTCGTGGCCCGCAGGTCCACGACGTTCACGGCCGAGGCTCCCGGCCGGTACCTCCTCGACCCGCTGAACCCGGAGCACATGTCCCGCCTGCTGGACGAGGCGTTCGGGGACGGCGAGGCACCCGAGCGGGTCGTCCTGCTGTCCGCGCTCGACGCCCCGGCCGTCGACGCGGCCGACACGGCGGCAGAGGCAGCCCGGCTGGGTGTCCTCTCCGCCCTGCACCTGGTGCGGGCGCTCGCCGAACGTCCCCGGGGCCGTTCGCCCCGCCTGTTCGTGGTCGTACGGGGCAGTCAGGCCGCCGGGGGCAGCACCGAGGTGACCCACCCGGAGCAGGCCCTCGCCTGGGGCTTCGGCCTCGCGGTGGCGCAGGAGTACCCGGAGCTGTCGGTCACGCTGGTCGACCTGCCGTCCGACGGCGGTACCGAGGCCCTGTGGACACAACTGCGCCACGCCGACGACGAACGCCTGGTCGCCCTGCGCGACACCGGGCGCCTGGTGCCACGGCTGACCCGTACCCGCCCGGACGACACCGGCGACACCGGCGACACCGGCGGCACCGGCGGCACCGGCGGCACCCGGGTCCGCCCGGACGGCACATATCTGATCACCGGTGGCCTGGGCGGACTCGGCCAGGTCGTCGCCGAGCGGCTGGTACGGCTCGGAGCCCGGCGGCTGGCCCTGATGAGCCGTGGCACGCCCTCGTCCGAGGCGGCACGCTGGATCGCGGCGCTCGAAGAGCGCGGGGTGAGCGTGCACCTGGCCCGCGCGGACGTGGCCGACCGTGCCGGTCTGACCGCCGCACTGGACGCCGTACGCACCCGGCTCGGGCCGATCACCGGTGTCGTGCACGCGGCCGGTGTGCTGGACGACGCCACCGTGCCCAACCTGACCGACGACCGTGTCCTGCGGGTCCTCGCTCCCAAGGTGCTGGGCACCGCCCTGCTCACCGAGCTGGTCCCCGAGGCCGGCAGCCTCGTGCTCTTCTCCTCCGTGGCGGGCCTGTTCGGCTCGGCGGGCCAGAGCCCGTACTCGGCGGCGAACGCCTTCCTCGACGCCTGGGCGCACCACCTCTCCCACACCGGACGCCCCGCGCTCAGCCTCGACTGGGGAGCGTGGACCGGCGTCGGCATGGTCGCCGAGTCCGATCTCCGGGCCGCCTCGACCAGCCGGTCCGGACTGGTGGGCCTCTCCCCGCAGGACGGCGGCGAACTGTTCGAGCGGGTGCTGTCCTCCGGCCGCCGCCAGCTCGCCCCCGTCGCCCTGGACTGGGAAACCCTCGCGCGCGACCCGGACATGGCGCGGGCCCTCCCGATCCTCGGTGATGTCGTCACCGTCTCCACGGGCGACGTCCCGGGCGGCCCGGACGACCTCGCCGGGAAGGTGCTCACGGCCACCGGGGACCAGGACCGCGCCGAACGTCTCGAAGCCTACGTACGGGCCATGGTCGGCGAAGTCTCGGGCGGGGCCACCGAGTTGTCCCCGACCACCGCCCTGAAGGAACTGGGTCTGGACTCCCTGATGCTGGTCAGGCTGCGCAACGCCTTCGCCCGTGACCTGCACGTCCAACTGCCCGTCGCCACCGTGTTCTCGGCCGCCGACGTCCGCAGCCTCGCCCGCGCGCTGGGCGAAGCCCTGCCGGAGCGCGCCGGCACGGCCGCGGCGGGCGGGGAACCGGCGGCCGGCGTCGCCCCCGGCCCGGCCCGGCCCGAGGTGGCCGAGACCGAACTGCGGCCCGCGACCCGGGATGTCGTACGCCTGCTGCGCACCGCCCAGCAGGGCGTCCCGAGCGCCGCCCATGCCATCGGCCTCGCCGTACGGCTGACGACGCCGACCACCGGCGACTCACTGGCGGAGATCCTGGACCGGTTGGCGGCACGGCATGCGGCACTGCGTACGGCGATCGTCAGCGGCACGGGACGTGAGCGGCAGCTGCGGGTGGACCGGGAGGCGACCGGGCCGCTGCTGCGCCGGACGACGGTGGACGGCACCGTGGACGCCGGTGAGCGGCTGCGGGCGCTGCTGGAGCCGCCGTTCGACCTCACCGTCTCCTCCCTGTGGCGTTTCGAGCTGCTCGACGGCGGTGACGCGGGCGGCCAGATCCTGGTCTTCGGCGCCCACCACGCGGTGAGCGACCTGCAGTCGCTGCTGCTCGTCGCGACCGAGATCGACGCCGAACTGTCCGGCACCCCGCTGGACGACACCGTCACCAACCGGGACATCGACCTGCTCATCGAGGCGCAGCAGACCGGAGACGGTCTCCCCGACCCGGGGGCGGCCGAGTGGCGCGCCGCGTTCGACGGCAGCGCACGGCTCGACCTGGAGCTGTCCCGGCCGCGTCCAGGGACACGGTCCTTCCGGGCCGGCAGCGTGACCCTCGCGATCCCCGACGAGCTGATGGAGCGGGTCTCGGAGCGGGCGATCCGACTGGCGATCACTCCCGCCGCCTTCTGCCTGGGCACCCTGACCGTGCTCCTCGCACGCGAGCGGCAGCGGGACCGCTTCGTCCTGGCCGTCCCCGTGGACACCCGCATCCACGCCGACGCGTACGACGCGATCGGCTTCTTCGGAGTGCCGGTGCCCTTCCCGGCCGAGGCCGGCGGCGAGGACTCCGTCGCGGAGGTGCTGCGCCGCACCGACAGCCGCCTCGACCGGGTGCTCACGCGGGGCGCCATGTTCTCCGACGTGCTGCCCACGCTCGCCGCACAGGGGCTGCACCGGCCGAACGCACCGCTCGTCGAGGTGTACTTCAACTTCGTGCGGGCCTCCGGCGGCGGCCGGTTCGACCGGCTGGCCATGCTGCCGGTCGGGTCGGGCCACTCCGACCTCGACCTGATGATCACGATGATCCCGGACGCGGGCTCGATCCGGCTCGACCACAACCTCGACATTCTCGACGGGGCGGCCACCACCGCACTGGGAGAGGAGTTCCTGCGCCTGCTCGCGGAGGTGGCCGAGGACCCCGCCACCCCCGCCCGCCCGGCACCGGCCCCACGCCCGTCCCTCGCCCTCGCCGCCACCTGCGCCCTCGGCAACCTCCCGGCGATGTGCGAGGCGGCCCTCGGCGCCGGGGCCCCGGACGGCGGCACGCTCACGGTGGCGGAAGCCCCCTACCACCAGGTGCTGGCGAGCCTGCACGACCCCGCCGGTGTCTTCGCCGACCCGTCGGCGGCGCTGGGTGTGGTCCTGCTGCGGGCGGCGGACCTGGAGCGCTTCGGCCCGGTCGACGACCCGCTCCTGGCCGAACTGCGCACCCAGTATCCGGCGGCCCTGCGATCCCTGGCCGAGCGGACCCGTAAGCCCCTGGTCGTCGGCTTCCTGCCCACCTCCGCCCAGGACGAACGGCTGGCCCGCTGGGAACGGGACATCGCCGACGAGCTGTCGGAGACGCCCGGCATCGCGGTGCTGCGGCCCGATGACTGGACCCGGCACCACGCCGTGGACGAGATCTTCGACCCCCGCACCGAGCAGCTCGCCCATCTCCCCTTCACCCCGCCCTTTCAGGCGGCGGTGGCCCTGACACTCGCGGACGTCGTACGAGCCGTGCGGCGCCCCGCGCCGAAGGTGATCGTGGTGGACGGCGACGAGACCCTGTGGAGCGGGGTGGCAGGGGAGGCCGGCCCGGAGGCGGTGGACCTGACCGGTCCACGTGCCCTTCTCGCCCGCAGGCTCCTGCAGTGGCGGGCCGCGGGCACCCTGCTGGCCCTGGTCAGCAACAACGACGAGGCCACCGTGCGAGCGGTCCTGAGCCGCCCGGACAGCCTGCTCAAGGAGGAGCACTTCAGTGTGTTCTCGGCGACCTGGGGTCCCAAGTCGGGTCGCCTGGCGAGCGCGGCTCGGGAGCTGAACCTCGGGCCGGACAGCTTCCTGTTCCTGGACGACAACCCGGTCGAGATCGCGGGCGTGCGTGCGGCGCTGCCGGAGGTGCTGTCCGTGACCTGCCCGCCGGTGGGCGAACTGGAGGAGTTCCTCGGCTGGTTGTGGCCGCTGGTGCCCCTCGCCGCAACGGCGGAGGACTCCCAGCGGGCCCGGTTCTACGAGCAGGAGCGGGAGCGCGACGCCGTACGCGAGAGCAACGCGTTCGAGGAGTTCCTCGCCCAGCTGGAGCTTGAGGTCGACATCCGGGAACTGACGGAGGACGACGTCCAGCGGGCCGAGCAACTGGTGCGCCGCACCAACCAGTTCACGATGCGAGCCCGTTCGGCGGACGGCCGTGATCTGGAGCGGTGGCGGGAGGTGGGTGAGGTGTGGACGGCGGCGGCCCGGGACCGGTTCGGCGACTACGGCCAGATCGGACTCCTCGCCGTTCGCCACGACGGCGACCAACTCGACGTCCTGGCCTGGGCGATGAGTTGCCGGGCGCTGGGCCGCGGCATCGAGGAACGGCTGCTGGGCTGGCTGGCCGACCGCGCCAAGGAACTGGGCTGCACGAAGATCCGCCTGTCGGCGGAACGCACGCCGCGCAACCTACCGGCCCGCCGACTGATCGCGGCCCTCGGGGGCGGCGACCAGGACGACGAGCGTCTGAGCCTCATCACGACAGCGGAGCACCTGGGGGCGTTCCGCTCCTGGCAGCGATGAACAGCGACGGCAAGCAGGAATGACGAACAGCGAAGGAAAAGCACACCGTGAAGCAGAGCCACACCGCGAAGGGCACTCCATGCGCGAGGTGAACGAGGACACGTCGGCGTACGGCGGTGGGCGGCGGCCGGAGGGCGAGTCGATCGAGCGGGGTGGCGGCGGGCTCAGCGTGAGCGACCTGCTGGCCAAGGTCATGACCACCTCCACGGCACAGCCGGGCGTGACACCGGACGACGCGAACGGCGCGGGCGAGGGCGGGACGGGGCCGCGCACGGGCCCCGCCTCGTCGCCGCGGACCGAGGACGGCCTGGCCGCCTCCATCGCGGCCGAAGCGGGCCGCTATCTGCCCGACGGGCACCTGTCACCCGACGCCGACTTCTTCGACGCCGGCGGCACCTCCGTCCACGCGGTGGAGCTCGTCGCCACGCTCGAACGCGAGCTGGGCATGACGATCGCCCTCGACGACGTATTCGCCGACGCCCGTCCCCGCACCCTGGCCGCACGCTGGCTCAGAACCACCGGAGCATCTGAAGCACCAGAGGCGCCAGAGGCACCCGAAACACCTGAAGGCAAGTCGGCACCGGTTCAGCCGCTCCCGGTTCCCGCCCCCCGCAGCGCCCTCCCTCTCTCCGCGGCAGGCACCGCGCCCGCGCCCGCCCCCCACACCCACCGCCCCGTGTCCCGCCCCTCGGCAGCCCCCGCGTTCCGCACCGCACCCACCACCGACGCCCCCCACACCACCGCCCGCCCCGAGGACCTCGACCAGATCCTCGCCGACCTCTCCCTCGCCGACCGCCTCCCGTGGACCGACGTCCCCGAACCGCTGCCGCCCACCCGCGTCCTGCTGACCGGCGCCACCGGCTTCCTCGGCGGCCACATGCTCCTCGACCTGCTGCGGCACAGCGACGCCCATGTCTACTGTCTGGTCCGCGCGGCCGACGAGGAGGCAGCGGTCGCCCGGCTCGGCGAGGCGCTGCGCAGCTACGAGCTGCCGTGGTCCGCCGAGATCCGCCGCCGGGTGACCGTCCTGCCCGGCGACATCCGCCAGCCCCACCTCGGTCTCTCCGACGACGTGTGGAACGCCCTCTCGTACGAGCTGGACAGCATCGTCGGCGTGGCCGCCGCCGTGGACTTCCTGCGCGGCTACCAGTCGCTGCGCAGGAGCAACGTCCTCGGTGCGCTGACCCTGGCCGAACTGGCGGCGACCGGTCGGCCCAAGCCGCTGCACCACATCTCCTCCATCGCCGTCTTCAACGAGGTCGGTATCACCTCCATGGGCGAGGACGACCCCCTCGCCCATGTGGACCGTCTGATCTCCGGCTACGACCAGACGAAGTGGGCCGCGGAGGTCGCGCTGCGCCGGGCCCGCGACCACGGCCTGGTGGTCAGCGCGCTGCGTCCCGGCGGTATCGCCGGACACACCCTCACCGGCGCCTACAATCCGCAGGACCTGAGCAGCGGCCTGTTCTCGGCGTTCGCCCGCTTCCGCACCGTGCCCGCCTTCCGCTACCTCAACGGGGCCCCCGTCGACTGGGTGAGCCGCGTCGCGGTCGGCGTCATCTGCGAACCGGACGCCTGGGGCTACGACTACAACCTCACCGGTGTGCCCAGCACCCTGGACGACGTCGTACGGGACATGGCTCTCAGCGGCATGAACGCGCGCGTGATGGACTGGGACGAGTGGCGCGTCGACACCCTGGCCCGGCTCCGGGCCGAGCCCGTCCCCGAACTGGACTTCCTCACACGGGTGTTGGAGAGTCCCCCGCCCTCAAGCTGTGCGAGGCCACGCTGAAGGGACCGGCGGCGACCAGCGAGCGCACCGACGCGCTCGTCGCAGCGCTGGGCCTGCCGCCCGCGGCCCGCTACGGCGCCGAGGTCCAGCTGAAGACGTTCGAGCGGCTGGCGGACAACGGCCTGTCCCGGCTGCCGCACAAGGACGACCAGCCCTACCTGTGGTTCCCCGAGACGATCGAGGGCAGGATCGGCCTGGTCGGCGAAGGCGCCGACATCCCCTGCTCGATGGCCCTCACCCTGTCGATCGCGGGCATGTACCAGCTGGTGAAGGATCGCAGGATCGACGTCAGCGGCACGCTGACCTGCACAGCCCTGCACCCCGAACCGCTCGTGGTGCAGCACGGGGACGCCTGGGTCCGCCCGGAGGAGGGCATCCCGCTGGAGCACGGCCTGCGGCACCCGTTCCTCCTGTACCGGCTGTGGTTGCGTGACGCCGACGGCGGCAGCTGGTGGCTGGAGGGCCGCAAGTTCGTCCGCGCCCGACGTGACGTCTGGCGGCAGACACGGGCGTTGACCGTCAGGATCGGCGTCGAGGGCGAACCCGCGCGGTACGAGGGCGAGATCGTCGTCCCCTCCGACAGCTATGTGCGCGACCAGATCGACGGCATCAAGGTCGACCCACGACTCACCGCCCAGGAGAAGCGGGCCGCGAAGCTGACCTGGCTCGCCTGGTTCGGCATGGAGACGGGCCGCAGCGTGCTCGGCCCCTTCGCCCGAGCCGCGGCGGACCTGCTCGACCTGCGTCAGACCCCGAACCTCACGGAGCGCAACCGATGATCCTCTCCAGGACTCCCAAGCCATCAGGCAGCAGGTCCCTCGTCCGCAAGGTCCGCACGGGCGCCGCTCTCCGGCCGCGGTACCACCGTCTCGACCCGGCGACCGTGGAGGAGATCCCGTTCCACACCACGGACGGCGTCCGGCTCGGCCTGACCCGGATCGGGCCCGGCGGAGACGACCGGCCGGCCGTACTGCTCCTGCACGGGCACACCGCGTCGGCCGACATGTTCCTGCTGCCCGAGACCCGCAACCTCGTCGATGTCCTGCTGGACGGCGGTTACGAGCCGTGGCTCCTCGACTGGCGGGGCAGCTGCCGTCTCCCGTACAGCGAGACCGGCAGGAAGTACACGTACGACGACGTCTCCCTGTACGACATCCCCGAGGCCGTCTCCCACATCCGGCAGCGGATCGGTGACCGGCCGCTGTTCGTCGTGGCGCACTGCATGGGCTCGCTGACCCTGTCGATGAGCATGGCGGCGGGCCTGGTCCCGGGGCTCGCGGGCGTGGTCTCGCAGGGCGTGTTCCTGACGCCGAAGCTCGCGGGCCGCATGTCGCTGAGCATGTCGATAGCGCACGAACTGCTGAAGAAACACCTGGACCATGTGCCGATCGACTTCCGCAAGGTCGGCTTCCGGTCCAAGTACACGCCGCTGTTCGCGCTGGCCTCCCGCAAGGCGAACTGCCCGGACCCGACCTGCCAGGTCCTGCACAACTCGGCCTGGGGCATGGGCGCCTCCCTCTTCGTCCACGACCACCTGTCCGAGACCACCCACGACCGGCTCGCCGATCTGCTCGGCCCGGCACCACTGTGGATCGTGCCGCATCTGCGCCGTATCGAACTGGCCAGGAGCGTGGTGCGCTGGCACGACACCGACCACCGCTACCGGGCGCTGCCGCAGAACGCCCTCGATGCCGCCGGACGCATCGACACCCCGGTCCTGCTCATCGCCGGCAGCGAGAACGGGCTGTGGCTGGACTCCCAGAAGCTCTGCCACGAGGTCCTCACCCACCGCCAGCCCCAACTGGACGTGACGTACCGGGAGATCCCCGGCTACGGCCACTTGGACACGTTCCTCGGCCGGGGCGCCGCCCTCGACGTGTTCGGGTACATCCTGGACTTCCTCGACAAACGGCGGTGACGACCGTCCGGGCCGGGCCGCTGTACGGCGGCCCGGCCCGGACGCGACGCGTGTGTCCGCCCCGAACCCGGGTACGAACGCGTCCTGCGGCTACCTCACCAGGTGACCGGGAGGGTCTGCCGCCGGCCTGGGTGCGGCGAAAGGCATCCAGTTCGATCGCCTCGGTCGGGTGACACGCCGCGAACATCCGAGTGCTCGTCGCCGATCACAGCAGTCTGCACCGGCCACCGACAAGCTCAGCTCCGGCTCCGGCTCCGCAGGCATGCTATGCACCATCGGATGCCGTGTAGGCAGCCCTCGTCGAGAAGTCCCTGAAAAGTCCCTGACGTGACGCATGGCGAGCCTGCTCATTTCAAATCCGCAGGTCAAACCCATGATCAACAGCCGCCGACATGTCGGTGAAGTGCAAGGAGACGGCGCGGGGCGGGTTGGCGGTGAACATCATCGAGTGCTGAGGGCCCGCCCCGTCGCCGGACCGGCCACCGAGACCCGCGAGACCAAACCCGGGGAAAACCACACCAGACCGCCAAGCGCCTTTCCGTCACGCCTCGGCCGAAGGTGGAGCGGACCAACATCGAATGCCCCACCCGACGAAGTTGACATTTCCACGTCAGGAACGGCTCACGCGTGCCAAGGTGGGGCATACAACAAGTCCAACCCCTGTCCCCCCACCGGTACTTCAGGGAGTCCCCCATGCTCCGCGGCATCGATGTAAGCGCGTACCAGTCCTCGAGCTACGACACCGACGGCCTCTCCTTCGTCTTCATCAAGGCGACGGAGGGCCGCTCCTACATCAACCCCAAACTCGCCGCCCAGACCAAGCGCGCCCGCGACGCCGGCCTGGTCGTCGGCTTCTACCACTTCCTCTGGCCCGGCAACCTCTCGGCCCAGGCGGAGTACTTCGTCAGCAAGGCCCCCGAGAGAGCGGGTGACATCCTCGCCGTCGACTGGGAGACGACGAGCGCGGGGACACATGCGAGCAACGCGGAGAAGGACCTCTTCATCCGGAAGGTGAAGGAGAAGCGACCGAACAATCCGGTTATTTTGTACTGCAACCGGAACTACTGGCTCAATGTGGACACCACGTCCTACGCCGGCGACGGGCTCTGGATCGCCGACTATGTGACCGCCGGCAAGCCCCGCATCAAGGCCAAGTGGCGCTTCCACCAGTACACCGACGACCCGCTGGACAAGAACGTCGCCGACTTCGCCAGCAAGGCCGCACTGCGGGAGTGGGCCGAGAACGCCTGACCGCATAGGCTCCGACCTGCGGCGAAGCAGTCGCCGCTGCGGAAGAGGGGAGCTTCTCGGCATGAGTGGGACTGTCGCCGCGGTCAGCAGCAAGGGGACGTACTCGTTCACCAAGCCGAACCGCGAGAGCATCACGCTGATCGCGGGCGTCGGAGTGGAGGGCGATGTGCACGCGGGCGCCACGGTGAAGCATCGGTCCCGGATGCGGAAGGATCCCTCGCAGCCGAATCTGCGGCAGGTGCACCTCATCCACGCGGAGCTGTTCGACGAGGTGCGCGAGGCCGGGTTCGAGGTGGCGGCCGGGGAGCTCGGGGAGAACGTCACCACCCGGGGCATCGATCTGCTCGGGCTGCCGACGGGGACGCTCCTGAGGCTCGGGGGCGAGGCCGTCGTGGAGGTGACCGGGCTGCGCAACCCCTGCGCTCAGATCGACGGATTTCAGCGTGGGTTGCTGAAACAGGTTGTCGGGCGGGACGCCGAGGGCGGTGTGCGGTTCAAGGCCGGGATCATGAGTGTCGTCGTCAGCGGGGGTGTGGTGAGGGCCGGGGACCCGATCCGCGTGGAGCTTCCGGACGGGCCGCATCGGACCCTGGAGATCGTGTGACGTAGGCGCCGGGGCAGTAAACGCAAGCGGTCCGCGTGAGACGGAGGTGCCCGCTCACCACGGCGGCGGTGAGCGGGCACCTTTCGTCATGCGTCATGCGTCACTTGTTACTTGTTACTTGTTACTTGTTACTTGTTCAGGAAGGACCAGAACTCGTCGAACGTCAGGAGCTTGTCGCCGTTCAGGTCGCGGCTCTTGATGATCGCCTCGGCGACCGACTCGGTGACGTTCCAGTCGCCTCCCTGAGCCAGGGCGGACTTGAACTCGGCGGCGGTGATGGTGCCGTCACCGTCCGCATCGATGCGCTCGAACTGCTTGCGTGCTTCCTCGATGTCGATGTGCCCCACCGATCCGCCCCTTTACTCGCGTCTTACTCGCGTCTGTCGTGTTGTGCCGGCTCACTGCCGCAGGTCAGATTAACTGCCCGCCCGCGCCTCCAGTGCGGCGACCACCCAGGCGAACTCCGCGCGGTGCGCCGAGGCGAGTCCCTGGCCCTTCACGACGGCCAGTAGCTCGCGATAGCGGGCGACCTTGTCGTTCGCGCCCGCCTTCAGGCCTTCGAGTACGACGGCCGGGTCGGCACCGCCGAGCAGGTCCCGCAGGATGCGCTCCGCCTCGGGGGACTCGGGGGCGACCCCGCGCTGCCGCGCCTCGGCCGCCGACTGCACCAGCCTCCGCGCGAACCACATCGACGCCCCGGCGGGGGCCTCGGGCCCACGACCGGCCGCGTTGAACTCGGCCACCGTGCGCATGTGCGCCCGGAACTCCGGGTCCCGCAGCAGCTCGGCCAGCTCCACCCAGGCGTCCACCTGCTCGGGCGTCGGCTCGTCCGGCAAGTCCACGGTCATGGTCCGCATCCGCTCGCGGATCGCCGGGTCCGCCGTGTCGAGTCCGCGGAACATCTCGTCCACGAACTCCTCCAGGATCCGCCGCCGCTCGGCGGCCGACAGCCTCGCCAGTCTGTTCATGAGGGTCATCTCCTTCGCGGTCGAGCCGCGTCGCGCCACGGTCGACAGCACCGCACGGGTCACCTTCAGCGACCTGATCTGCGCGTCCAGTGCGGCGACATGCGTGGCCGCGACCGACGCCACATCCTTCTCACCGCTGACGACCTTCCGTACGTCGTCCAGGCCCAGCCCCAGTTCGCGCAGGGTGCGGATCAGCTCCAGGCGGGCGACGGACTCGGCGTCGTAGAGGCGATAGCCGCCCGATGAGCGGGTCACCGGGGGCAGGGCGCCCTCGTCGGACCAGTAACGGATCGTCCGCACGGTCAGTCCGGTGGCCCGGGCCAGGTCGCCGATGGTGAGAAGTCCGGTGCCGTCTTCGATCATGTCTGCGAGTGTGGGGCTTCCAGCGGGTGGAGACTCAAGGAGCGGGACGGGGGCGGTCGTGGCCAAGACCTTGCGGGACATTCTCGACGCGGCGGCGCGGGGTGTCTTCCCGCCTACGGACGGCCGTACGACGGTGGTCCCCCAGCCCTCCCCCCGGAACGCGGGCGTCCTCGCCTTCACCGCGCACTCCGTCGTCTTCACCGACGAGGATCCCGCGTGGGTGTACGCGGCACTGCGCGACGTCGACTGCGACGAGCCGGCCGCACCGATGAACCCGCGCTTCCTGGCGGCCCTCATGGAGCGGACGGGGCGCACGGCCGAGACCATCGACGCGGTGCTGGTCGGCTCCGCGTTGCCGGGTGAGCCGTCGCTCGCGCTGACGTAGATCGAGGATGCCGGCCACCCCCGGATCGTCTATGCCCGACGGCGGCGCGACGACGTGCGCGCGTGGGCGGCGGACGGCTGCGTGCTGGTGATGGGGCGCGGCGTCGCCGGGCGACTGGAGGTCTCGGTCGAGGTGGACGACGAGGTACGGCACAGGGGGCTGGGGCGGCTGTTGGTGACGGCGGCCCGGCATCTCGTCACGGAGCCGCTGTGGGCGCAGGTCGCCCCGGGGAACGCCCGCAGCACGCGGGCGTTCCTGGCGGCCGGCTACCGGCCGGTGGGCGCGGAGGCACTGCTGCACGCCGGGTAGGCGTCAGTGCCAGGCCTCGTAGTGCGGGTTGCTCTGGCAGCCGCTCATGATCTCGACCTTGGTCGTCTTGTTCACCGGACAGACGCCGATGATGTACTTCCGGGCGATCCCGCCGGGGAAGGCGACCTCGACCTGGTCGGCCCATTTGTGGGTGTCGCCGATGGTCTTGTTGACGTCGATGCCGCCGGGGGCGTCGATGTAGTAGTTCCAGCCCGACTTCCACCAGTTCTTGTACAGGTCGTGGTCGTAGCTCGTGGACACGTACGGGGAGGGCTGGTTGACCAGGACGTACTGCTCCAGGTCGTACTGGCCGTTCACGACGTCCTTGGGCTTGAAGCCCTCCTCGAAGACGATGTTCGGGCCGCGGCCGTCGGCCCGGTAGAGCGTGCCGCAGGTGGTGCGCCACGCGGGCTCGGGAGTGATGCGGTCGACGTCGACACGGCGGTCGACGGCGGCCTTGACCTTGTCGTCGTACTGGACGGGGCAGGCGGCCGGGGCGGGGGCGGCGGCCTTGACGGCGGTCGTGCGAGCCGAGGCGGGGACGGTCTCGGGAGCCGTGGCGGCCGTCGTCGCGAGGACGGCCGAGAGGGACAGGACGGCGGCAGCGGCCCGCCGCCGCAGGCGAGTTGTGATCATGAGGAGCACGATCCCGGGCCCGTGGCGGCGAGTCGTGGACCGTCACCCGTACGGCGGCGTGTCCACTGACCGCAGGTCAACTGGGCTTCGGCTAACGGAAGATGCCGGTGTGGCCGAGGGAGTAGCGGCCCGGCTGCGGGTAGACGGCGAGGCCGTGCGGGCCGCTGCCGACGGGGATACGGGCGAGTTGCTCGCCGGTGCGGGTGTCGATGGCGTACACCTCGGCGTCGTAGCGGCCCGACAGCCACAGCACCTTGCCGTCGGCGGAGACGCCGCCCATGTCGGGGCTGCCGCCGTCGGGGAGGTGCCACTTCTTGGTGAGCTTGTTCTTGGTGAAGTCGAAGACGGAGACGCTGCCCTCGCCGCGGTTGGAGACGTACATCTCGCGCGAGTCGCGGCTGACGTAGAGGCCGTGGCAGCCCTTGCCGGTGGGCAGGAGGGTGGGCTCGGTGAACTTGTCGCCGTCCAGGACCCACATGCCGTCGGCCATCATGTCGGCGATGTAGAACCTCTTGCCGTCCGGGGAGACCTTCACGTCCTGCGGCATGGCTCCGTCGAAGGGCAGTTTCTGCTGTCCTACGACCTTCATGCTCTCCGTGTCGACCTTCAGCAGCTCGCCGCTGAACTCGCAGGAGACGATGAAGTAGCGGCCGTCGAGGGAGAAGTCGGCGTGGTTGACGCCGTAGCAGGTGACCGGCTCGGTCTTGATCCGCTTCATGGTGTGGGGGTCGCGGAAGACGAGTTCGCGGTCGAGGGAGGCCATGACGACGGCGTACTTGCCGTTGGGGGTGAAGTAGAGGTTGTAGGGGTCGTGGACCTCGACCGGCTTGCCCGCCTTTCCCGTCTTCGGGTCGATGGGGGTGAGGGTGTGGCCGCGGTTGTTGTTGACCCAGAGGGTCTTCAGGTCCCAGGACGGGACGACGTGCTGGGGCTGGCGGCCTACGGGGATCGTCTCGATGATCTCGTACGTCTTCGGGTCGATGACGGAGACGGTGTCCGACTCGGTGTTGGGGACGTAGACGCGGGACGGGAAGTCCTTGACGACCGGGGAGAGCTTGTTGGGGCGGTCGGCGGCGTAGACGTCCTTCGGGTCGAGGACGGGGGGCATGCCGGGGAGGCCGTCGAGGGGCTTCTTCTCCGGTGGGGCGGGGATGGCGGCCTGGGTGCCGCCGGGGGGCTCGGGGGCGGGCCGGGGCTTGTCCTTGGCGGACTCGGTGCCGCAGGCGGCGAGCGCGAGTAGGCCTACGCCGGCGAGGAGGGTGCGGTGGAGGAGGTTCATCGGCAGTTCTTCCAGTACGGCGGGAGGGCGGCGACCGGGGCCGTGCGGCCGGAGCGGCGATCGGTAGTGATCACTCGACCATTTAATGAGGATTACGTCTAAAAACGCACGATTCACTCGATAAGCGGTCTGTTCGGGTCGTCGCTGCCTGGTTGTTCTCACCCCCGCCGCCCCTGCCCGTCCCATCCTTGAAGGGGCTCCGCCCCTTCGACCCCGCCAGGGGGCTGCCGCCCCCTGGATCCCGCCTTCGGCCCTGAACGGCCTCCTCCTCAAACGCCGGACGGGCTGGGTGATGCCGGTCGGCCCCAGGGCCAGGAATGGCGCGGGGTCGGCCGCAGGCGCGGGGCACCCGGTAGGCCGAGAGGCGCGGGCTAGCGGTCTGCCACCCTCATCTCGAACCATGTCGTCTTGCCGCGTGGCAGCAGGTCCACGCCCCAGCGGTCGGCGAGTTTGTCCACCAGGAACAGGCCCCGGCCGCTGATGTCCATCTCCTGGACCGGCATCAGGCAGGGCAGGCCGCGGGAAGGGTCGCGGACCTCGATGCGGATCCAGCCTCGGCGGCGGCGCATGCGGAGGCCGAAGACGCGGGCGCCGGTGTGGCGGACGGCGTTGCCGACCAGTTCGGAGACGAGCAGGACCGCGTCCTCCGTCATCTTCGGGGTCAGGCCCCACTGGCGCAGGACCACCACCTGGGCCAGCCGCCGCGCCGTCGCCGCGGACTCGGGGCGGGACGGGAGCGGAACCTCCGCCTCCGTGGGATTGCCGAACAGCTCCAAAACCTTGGAGGCAGCTTCGTCCTCGGCCGCCGGCGACCAGCGCGCCGCGGCAGCACGGCTGTGTCCCCGCGGCTGTTCGATACCCTCCAGCCCCGCCATGCCCCCATCATGGCCGCCGACAGGGCCCTCCGGGGCCGTTCCGGCGGAATACGCCCCCCGGAATCCCCCATTCCGGCGGACCCCTTTGGCATATGACAGTGGCAGTTCGGCATCGCCCACAGCCCCTCTGACCTGCGACGAAGGGTCTGTTGCAGGCAATCGACGGGCTCCCTCGACAAGGCACGCTTAAGGTTGCCTTAAGGCTGCCATAAACCGCCCCATCGAGGGACCCGGATCAGACATCCCGTCAATTGCAAGTGGTTCGGGGGAGTTTCGGGCCGGACTTGTGCCGGGTCTCGCCCATCGGCTCTCGCCGGCCGTCAGAGGAACTTCGCCTTGCCCGGGCCCTCCTCCACGAAGCTCCGCATCCCCCGCTCACGGTCCTCCGTCGCGAACAGCCCCGCGAACCAGCCCCGTTCCACCGCGAGGCCCGTCTCGATGTCCGTCTCCAGGCCCGTGTCGATCGACTCCTTCGCCGCACGCAGCGCGATCGCCGGACCCTGCGCCAGCTTCGCCGCCCAGGCGTGCGCCTCGGCGTAGACCTGGTCCGGCGCCACCACGCGGTCCACCAAGCCCAGCTCCCGCGCCTCGTCGGCCTTCACCATACGGCCCGTGAAGATCAGGTCCTTCGCCTTCGACGGGCCGATCAGGCGGGCCAGCCGCTGGGTGCCACCCGCGCCCGGGATCAGTCCCAGCAGGATCTCCGGCTGGCCCAGCTTGGCGTTGTCCCCGGCGATCCGGTAGTCCGCGCACAGCGCCAACTCGCAGCCGCCGCCGAGCGCGTAGCCCGTCACGGCCGCCACGACCGGCTTCGGGATCCGGGCCACCGCCGTGAACGACTCCTGCAGGGCCCGTGCGCGCAGGACCATCGCCGTGTGGTCCATGGCCTGCATCTCCTTGATGTCCGCGCCGGCCGCGAACACCTTCTCCCCGCCGTAGATCACCACGGCCCGTACGTCGTCACGACGGCCCGCCTCCTCGGCGAGTTCCTTGAGCCTGTCCTGGGTGGCGACGTCCAGCGCGTTCATGGGCGGACGGTCGAGGCGGAGGGTGCCGACGCCTTCGGCGACTTCGAGATTCACGGTCATGGAGGCAGGTTAACGGGGATTAACGGCTGCGGCCCCGGTGCAGTACCTCACACCGGGGCCACGGATCGCCGTAGGCCTACGCCTTCCCTACGTCTTCCTGCGCCTTCCCTACGCCTTCCACTTCTCCCACGGCATGTTCCAGCCGTTCAGGCCGTTGTCGGGAGCGACCGTCGCGTCGTTGGAGTTCTTCACGACCACCACGTCGCCGATCATCGAGTGGTTGAAGAACCACGCGGCCGGCGTGCTGCCGTCGTAGGCGCCCTTGACGTCGCGCAGGCCGATGCAGCCGTGGCTGGCGTTGTAGTTGCCGAAGGCGCCGCCGCCCCAGTAGTTGCCGTGGATGAACGTGCCGGAGTCGGTCAGGCGGGTGGCGTGCGGGACGTCCGCGATGTCGTACTCGCCGTCGTAGCCGACGGTGTCGCCGTTCATGCGGGTCTCGACGAACTTCTCGGTCATGACCATCTGGCCGTTCCAGGTGTCGTACCCGGGCTTGCCGGTGGTGACGGGGATGGTCTTGATGACCTTGCCGTCCTGTGTGACCTTCATCTTCTTGGTCTTCACGTCGACGACCGAGACCTGGTTGCGGCCGATGGTGAAGGAGACCTTCTTGTCCTGTTCGCCGTAGACGCCGGGGCGGCCCTCGACGCCGTCGAGGTTGAGGTCGACCGTGACCTTCGTGCCGGCCTTCCAGTACTTCTCGGGACGGAAGTCGAGGCGATCGTTGCCGAACCAGTGGCCCGCGACCTCGACAGCCGGCTCCGTCTTGATGGTGATGGCCTTCTCGACGTCCTCGGGGTTGGTGATGCCCCGGGTGAAGCGGAGGGAGAACGGCATTCCGACGCCGACCTTGGAGCCGTCCTCCGGCGTGAAGGTGCCGAGGAAGGTGTTCTTCGGGGTCAGGGTGGTGAAGTCGGCCTCCTCTGCCGCCTCCAGGCCCTCGGCGTCCTTGGCGACCGCGTGCACCGTGTACGCCGTGGCGGCGGCGAGGTGCGTGGACGGCGTCCAGGTGGCGCCGTCGCCGGATATCTTGCCGTCGATCGCGTTGCCCTTGGCGTCCTTGACCTCGACGTCCGTCAGCTTGCCCTTGGCCGCCGTCACCTTCAGCGCGCCGCTGGTGTCGACGGACTTGGCGCCGTCGCCCGGAGCTATGGTCACGACGGCCTGGGACTTCTTGGCCTCGGCCGTGCCGGAGTCCTTGCCCTTGCCGTCGCCGGACCCCGAGTCCGATCCCCCGCCCCCGCCGCACGCGGTGACGGCGAGCAGCAGCACTCCGGCCAGTGCCGCCAGCCCCTTGCGCCCCTGCCTCCCGCGCGCGTCAACCGACGCCCCCGATATCGGCCGCACGTTCAAGTCCTTCTCCCCTCCCCGGGCCTGGTCAGGCCCGCGCCCCCGCGCGTTTGCCGCGCGCACCGGCGCATATTAACCACAAGGTCATCGGCGTCGGCGCCGCGCGTTTGTCACCGTTCCGTTCCAACATCGGCAGATAGCCGGTTGGTCGAGCAACTCGCCCCCCTTTCCTGTTACTTCACCGCACTCCCTGCCTTCCACTCCTTCCAGCCCATATTCCAGCCTCCGAGGCCATTGTCGGGAGCGACCTTTTTGTCGTTGCTGCGGACGACCTCGACGACGTCCCCGATCAGGCTGCGGTCGAAGAACCAGCCCGCGGGCGTCTCGGAGCCGCCGCCCTTGACGTCCCTGAGCCCCACGCACCCATGGCTGACATTGCTCCGTCCGAAGACCGAGGCGTCCGCCCAGTAGTTGCCGTGCAGGAAGGTGCCGGAGTCGGTGAGGCGCATGGCGTGCGGGACGTCCGGGATGTCGTACTCGCTCTTGCCGTTGGCCTTCTTGAAGCCGACCGTGGCGCCGTTCATCCGGGTCAGCTCGAGCATCTCGGTGACCACCATCTTGCCGTTGTACGTGGTGTTCTTGGGTGCGCCGGCCGTGATCGGCACGGTGGTGAGCAGCTCGCCATCGCGCCGTACCTCCATGGTGTGCCGGGCCGCGTCGACCAGGGAGACCTGGTGGCGGCCGACGGTGAAGGAGAACGTCTTGTACTGCAGTCCGTACACGCCGGGCGCGCCCTCGACGTCCCGCAGGCGCAGCGCGACGGTGACCTGGGTGCCGGGTTTCCAGTAGTGCTCGGGGCGGAAGTCGAGGCGGGCCCTGCCGAACCAGTGCGGGCGGATGTCCACGGCCGGCTCGGCGGTCACCTGCACGGCGCGTTCGACGGCCGCCCGGTTCTCGATCTCGCGGTTGAACTCCAGGGAGACGATCATTCCGGTGCCGACGGTGGAGCGGTTCTCCGGGGTGACGTATCCGATGAACCGCTCTTCGGGGACGTACGTGGTGAAGGTCGTGTGCCGTGCGCTGCGACGCCCCTGGCCGTCTACGGCCACCGCGTCGATCGTGTACTTGGCGGCCAGCGCGAGCCCCGGGTCCTCGGGCTCCCAGCGCCGGCCGTCCTCGGAGATGTGCCCGGGCACCGGGGACTCCTGGGCGTCCTGGGACTTGACGACCTCGACGGACTCCAGGCGCCCGTCGGCCACGCGGACGAGCAGCCTGTCGTCGGGGCGTACGCCCTTGCTGCGGTCGTCGGGCGTGACCCGGATGACGTCCTCGGGCGCCGGCGGTTTGCCCAGCATCTGGTCGACGCCACCGCCGTCCGCAGTGCAGCCGGCCACCCCGGCCAGCAGGCCGGCCCATGTCAGTACGGCGGCCAACACGGCCCCCGCGCGCCGCGCGCGCCCTTGTACGTGCCTCACGAAGACCCCAACGACCGGGGCGGCCCTGGGGAAACGTGAGTGCGAGCCACCCGGTGGGCAGAACAGTGGGGAGGACGACGCGACGGGGAGCCGCGGACGGGACACCGTGGGCTCTTCCTCCCCATTCGTGTGGTCCCTGAGCCGTGGGAGGCCGACAGGTGTCGAGCGCAGCCGAGCAGGAGGCGGTGGCCGGTGCGGTCGCCGCTGAGGAGGGGCGCCCGGCCGCCGTCGTGAACGGCGCGCGGCGCAAGGCCCCTGCCGTGCCCGTGTGGCCGGGCACGCCCGTGCCGCTCGGCGCCCGCTTCCGGGTCGGCCCGGACGGGGTGGCGGGCACCAACTTCGCGCTGTGGGCGGGGGGAGCGGAGGCGGTCGAGCTGTGTCTCTTCGACGAGCGAGGCGATGAGATCAGGGAGACGCGGGCCAGGCTCACCGAACTGACGCACGAGATCTGGCACGGCTTCGTGCCGGGAGTCATGCCGGGGCAGCGCTACGGCTACCGGGTGCACGGCCGCTGGGACCCGTGGACCGGCGGCCGCTGGAACCCGGCGAAGCTGCTCCTCGACCCGTACGCGCGCGCGGTGGACGGCGACTTCAGTCTGCCGCCCGAGGTGTACGGGCATGTCCGGGACTGGCCCCAGCAGCATGTCGCCGACACCGTGCGCGACGACCGGGACTCGGCGCCGTACGTCCCGAAGGGTGTCGTCGTCCACGATGACTACGACTGGGCGGACGACCGCCGGCCGAAGACGCCGTGGGCCGACTCGGTGATCTACGAGGTGCATGTACGGGGGTTCACGAAGCTGCACCCCGGGATTCCGGAGGAGCTGCGGGGCACGTACGCCGGTCTCGCGCACCCGGCGGCCGTCGAGCACCTGGTCAAGCTGGGCGTGACGGCCGTGGAGCTGCTGCCGGTGCACCAGTTCGCGCACGAGGACCATCTGCTCCGCAAGGGCCTGCGCAACTACTGGGGCTACAACTCCATCGGCTACTTCGCCCCGCACGCCGCCTACGCCGCCTCCGGTACGACCGGTCAGCAGGTCGGCGAGTTCAAGCGGATGGTGCGTGCGCTGCACGCGGCCGGGATCGAGGTCATCCTCGACGTCGTCTACAACCACACCGCGGAGGCGGGCGAGCTGGGCCCGACGCTGTCGCTGAAGGGCATCGACAACCGGGGGTACTACCGGCTGCAGTCGGACGCGCGCCGGTACGCGGACTACACGGGCTGCGGGAACACGCTGCACGTCGTCCAGCCGCACGTGCTGCGGCTCATCACCGACTCGCTGCGGTACTGGGTGACGGAGATGGGGGTGGACGGTTTCCGGTTCGACCTGGCGGCCGCACTGGCCCGCTCCATGCACGACGTCGACATGCTGTCGCCGTTTCTGGCGGTGATCGCGCAGGATCCGGTGCTGCGGCGGGTGAAACTGATCGCCGAGCCGTGGGACGTGGGGTCGGGCGGATATCAGGTGGGCGCCTTCCCGCCGCTGTGGACGGAGTGGAACGACCGCTACCGCAATGCCATACGGGACTACTGGCGGGGCGCGCTGCCGGACGTGCGGGATCTGGGGTACCGCCTGTCGGGGTCGAGCGACCTGTACGCGTGGGGCGGGCGGCGGCCGTACGCCTCCGTCAACTTCGTGACCGCGCACGACGGTTTCACGCTGCGGGACCTGGTCTCGTACGAACGCAAGCACAACGAGGCGAACGGGGAGGGCAACCGGGACGGGTCGAACGACAACCGGTCCTGGAACTGCGGGGCCGAGGGCGAGACGGACGACGAGCGCGTACGGGCGCTGCGGCGGCGGCAACTGCGGAACCTGCTGACGACCCTGCTGCTGTCGACGGGCGTGCCGATGCTGGTCGCGGGGGATGAGCTGGGGCGCACCCAGCGGGGCAACAACAACGCCTACTGCCAGGACAACGAGATCAGCTGGCTGGACTGGGGGCTGCTTCAGGACCCGGGCTGGAAGGCGCTGTTCGACCTGACCTCCCGGCTGATCGAGCTGCGGCACCGGCATCCCGTGCTGCGGCGGCGGGCGTTCTTCTCCGGGCGGGCGCACTCGGCCGACGGGCTGCGGGACCTGGCCTGGTTCACCCTGCGCGGCTCGGAGATGACGGAACGGGACTGGTACGCGCCCGCCGCCACACTGGGCATGTATCTGTCCGGGCGGGACATCCCGGGGCGGGACGAGCGGGGGGCGCCGATCCTCGACGACAGCTTCCTGGCCGTCCTGCACGCCGGGGACCAGCCGGTGAGTTTCGTGCTGCCGGGGCCGCCGTGGGCGCAGCGGTACGAGGTGGTCGTCGACACGTCGCGGGAGGAGCAGGGGGAGGCGCCGGGGGTGGAGCACCGGGCGGGGGCGGCGATCACGGTGCCGGCGCGGGCGGTGCTGCTGCTGCGGGTGGTTCGCTGACGGCGGTTTGCTGACGGTGGTTTGCTGACGGTGGTTTGCTGACGGTGGCGTTTCAGCGGAATCACGTGAGGAACCCCGGGGCTTCAGTCCCCGGGAGGTATCGCGTCTGGTCTGTACGACCGCTCGAACGCGCAGGTCGTAGGTCCAGCGGCCGATCGCGGACCGGCCAAAACTCGGTGGGCAGTGTCAGTGGCGATCCGTAGGCTCGCTGATGATGGTGACGACAGGTGCAACCGCCGAGGACAGCTCTGGCCGATCCGACCGATCCGACCGGTCCGACCGTTCCGCCGTACGTACGCTGCTGCGCCTGTGGCCGTACGTCCGGCCGGTGCGGGTGCGGTTGTTCACGGCCGCGTTCGTGGCCGTGCTCGCCTCGTGTGCGGGGCTCGTCATTCCGCTCGTCCTGAAGTGGATGGTGGACGGGCCCGTCACCGACCGGGATCCGGCCGGCGTGTGGCTCGGGGCGCTGTATCTGCTGCTGCTCGGGCTCGGGGAGGCGCTGCTGTTCGGGCTGCGGCGGTGGCTGGTGGCGCGGCCGCTGGCGGGCGTCGAGGCGGGGATGCGGGCGGATCTGTACCGGCATCTGCAGCGGCTGCCGGTGGCCTTCCACGACCGGTGGCCGTCGGGGCAGTTGCTGTCGCGGGGCACGACCGATCTGATGCTGCTGCGTATGTTCCTCGCGTTTCCGCTGACATTCCTGCTGGTCAACAGCGTGACCATCCTCGTCGGCGTGATCATCATGCTGCTTCAGGACTGGACGCTGGGGCTGGTGATCCTCGCTCCCGCCGTGCCGATGATGGCGATGTGCTTCGCCTTCGAGAAGCGGTACGCCGCCGTGGCACGGCGCGCGCAGGACCAGGTCGGCGACCTGACGACGGTCGTCGAGGAGAGCGTGCTCGGGATCCGGATCATCAAGGGGTTCGGGCGGCATCGCAGTCAGGCGCGCGCGTTCCGTGAGCTGTCGCGGACGCTGCGGGGCACGGAGTTGCGCAAGGCCCGCCTGCTGGCCGTCATCTGGGCGGTCATCGTGACGCTGCCGGAGGTCGCCATCGGGGCGGCCCTGGTGTTGGGGGTGGTGCAGGTCGCCGACGGGGTGTTGTCGGCCGGCACGTTGGTCGCGTTCCTGTCGACGGCTCTCGCGCTGCGGTGGCCCGTGGAGTCGATCGGGTTCCTGCTGGCGATGAGTCAGGAGGCGGCGACCGCGACCGAGCGCTACTTCGAGGTGATGGACGAGAAGCCCGAGGACCCGGGGGTCCGGGCAGCGGCGGACGACCGCGCCGGCCTCGGACTGCGCTTCCACGACGTGCGGTTCCGCTACCCCGACGCCCCCTCCGGCTCCCCTCCCGTCCTCGACCACATCGACCTGCACATCCGCCCCGGCGAGTCCATGGCCCTCGTCGGGGCCACCGGCAGCGGGAAGACCACGCTCACCGCGCTCGTGCCCCGGCTGCACGAGCTGACGTCCGGGCGGATCACGCTCGACGGCGAGGACATCACCGCGATGACCCGCGAAGAGCTGCGCTCGCTCGTCGCCGTCGCCTTCGAGGAGCCCACGCTCTTCTCGGCCAGCGTGGGGGAGAACGTGCTGATGGGGGCCGAGGGCGGCGCCGGGAGAGCCGAGTTGGAGCGGGCGCTCGGGGTCGCGCAGGCCGACTTCGCCCACGCGCTTCCGCAGGGCACCGACACCCAGGTCGGTGAGCAGGGCCTCAGCCTCTCCGGTGGTCAGCGGCAGCGGCTGGCGCTCGCGCGGGCCGTCGTCGGCCGGCCCCGCTTCCTCGTCCTCGACGATCCGCTCTCCGCGCTCGACGTGCACACCGAGGCCGCCGTCGAGGCCGCCCTGCGGGAGGTGCTCGCCGAGACCACCGCCCTCATCGTGGCCCACCGCCCGTCCACCGTGCTGCTCGCCGACCGCGTCGCCCTGCTCTCCGGCGGCCGTATCACCGCCGTCGGCACCCATCACGAACTGCTGCGCGGCAACGCCGAGTACGCCCATCTCATGTCCGGCGTGGACGGCACGGACGGTGCGGACGGCACGGACGGTGCGGATGAAGCAGACAGAGCAGACAGAGCGGACGGAACCGGCGAGGAGGCCCACCGATGACGGCACCCACCACGGCCGACGCCCCGGCCAAGGACAGCCCGAAGAACCAGTCCGGCGACGCCCGCGACCTCTTCGACCGCGACGTCCTGCCCACTCCCCCGGGCGCCACCGCCGCCCTCCTGCGCTCCCTGCTCGCCCCGATGAAGGCCCACGTCGCCTTCACCACGCTGCTCCTGCTGCTCCAGCAGGCGGCCGTCCAGGCGGGCCCGCTGCTCGTCGCGTACGCCATCGACGAGGCCGTACCGGCGTTCCGGCGCGCCGACCACGGGCCGGTCATCGCCGTCGCCGTCGGCTACCTGCTGTGCGCCGCGGCCGCCGGGGCCCTGCAGTACGCGTTCATCCTCGCCTCCGCCCGCGTCAACCAGGACGTGCTGCTCGACCTGCGCGGCCGTATCTTCCGCCATGCCCAGGCCCTGAGCATCGACTTCCACGAGCGCTACACCTCGGGACGGCTCATCTCCCGCTCCACCACGGACGTGGAGTCCCTGCGCGAACTGCTCAGCGAGGGCCTGCAGGAACTCGTCACCGTCATCCTGTCCTTCGTCTACATCTCGGCGATGCTGCTCTGGCTGGACCTGGGCCTCGGTGCGGTCGCGGTCGCGTCGTTCGTGCCGTTGTACGGGCTCGTGCGGCTGTACCAGCGGCGCGCCAAGCGGGTGTACCGGCTGCGGTCCACCGCGATCGCCGCCGTGATCGTCAAGTTCGTCGAGACCATGAACGGCATCCGCCCGGTGCGCGCCTTCCGTCGCGAGGCCGCCAACGACGCCGACTTCGCCGTACTCAACAAGCGGCACGAGCGGACGAACGGCGACGCGCTGCTGGAGATGGCCCGTTACGTCATCGGCTCACGCCTGGTCGCCAACACGGCCGTCGCGGGGATCGTGCTGTGGGGCGCCCACCGGGTCGCGAACGGTTCGCTGGCCCTGGGTGTGCTGGCGGCGGCCGTGCTGTATCTGCGGCGGCTGTACGACCCGATCGACCGCCTCGGCATGTTCCTCAACTCCTACCAGTCGGCGGCGGCCTCCCTGGAGAAGATCGCCGGACTGCTGGCCCAGACGCCGTCCGTGCCCGAGCCGTCGGAGCCCACGCAGCTCCCGGCCCTGGAGAGCGAGCACCCCGGCCGCGAGGTCGTCTTCGACGGCGTCCGGTTCGGCTACCGCACCGGCGGCGAGGTGCTGCCCCGCTTCGACCTCACGATCCCGGCCGGGCAGACCGTCGCGGTCGTCGGCTCCACCGGCGCGGGCAAGTCGACGCTGGCCAAGCTGCTCGCCCGGTTCTACGACCCCTCCGAAGGACGGGTCCTGCTGGACGGGGTCGACCTGCGCGAGCTGGCCGTGCCCGAACTGCGGCGCGGGGTGGTGATGGTGACGCAGGAGGCGTTCCTGTTCTCCGGCACGGTCGCCGAGAACATCGCCATCGGCCGGCCCGACGCCACCCGCGAGGAGATCGAGCGGGCGGCGAAGGCCATCGGCGCGCACGACTTCATCAGCTCGCTGCCCGACGGCTACGACACCGACGTACGCAAACGGGGCGGCCGTATCTCCGCCGGTCAGCGTCAACTCGTCGCGTTCGCAAGGGCGTTGCTCGCCGATCCGGCCGTGCTGATCCTCGACGAGGCGACCAGCTCGCTCGACATCCCGGGCGAGCGGGCCGTGCAGCGCGCGATGTCGACGGTCCTGCACGGGCGTACGGCCGTCGTCATCGCGCATCGGCTGTCCACGGTGGAGATCGCGGACCGTGTGCTGGTCATGGCGGACGGGAAGATCGTCGAGGACGGCACACCGGCCGAACTCGTCGCGGGGACGGGCAGGTTCGCGGATCTGCACCGGGCGTGGCGGGACAGTCTGGCGTAGCCGAACGGCACGAGCACGGAACGAGGCACGGGGGAACGATGATCGACGCGTACGAGGATCCGGGCGAGCCCGACTGTCGCGGTAGCGCCCGGTACCTGTGGTGGCTGGTCACCCAGCAGGCGGGGCGGTCCGCCCTCGGGTCCCTGATCTCCGCCGTCTGGATGGTGCTGCTGGCGGCGACGCCGTATCTGCTCTCGCGCGCCGTGGACGAGGGCCTGGCGCCCGGTGACTACGCGGCGCTGATCGCCTGGACCGGTGTGCTGGCCGGGGTGCACGTGTTCAACGCCTGGCTGAGCATCATGCGGCACCGCACGATGACGCGGGTGCGGATGGACGCCCTGTTCCGCACCATCAAGGTCCTCGTCGGGCAGTCGGTCCGGCTGGGCGCCGCACTGCCGCGCCGGATCGGGACCGGGGAGGTCGTCACCATCGGGGTGGGTGACGTCCACACGATCAGCAGCTGCCTGACCGTCATCGGCCCCGGTTTCGGCGCGATCGTCGCCTATTTCGCGGTAGCCGTGCTGCTGGTGTCCGTTTCGGTGCCGATCGCGGTCGTGGTGCTGCTCGGAATGCCGGCGATCGCCGTACTCGTCGGCCCCCTGCTCGGCCGGCTGCAAGGCACCGAGACCGAGTACCGGGAGCGGCAGGGCGTACTGACCGCACGGATCGCCGACCTCTCGGGCGGCCTGCGCGTCCTCAACGGCCTCGGCGGCAAGGGCCTGGTCGCCGACGCCTTCCACCGCGACTCGCAGCGGCTGCGCGCGCAGGGGTACCGGGTCGGGGCGGTGACCAGCTGGGTGCAGGCGCTCGGGGTGGGGCTGCCGACGCTGTTCCTGGCGGTGGTGACGTGGCTGGCGGCCCGGCTGGCCGCCCAAGGGGCCATCACGGTGGGCGAGTTGGTGTCGGTCTACGGCTATGTGGCGGTCCTGGTCCGCCCGATGGCGTTCGTCGTCGAGATGGTCTACCAGGTCTCGCGCGGCATCGTGGCGGCGCGGCGAGTCGTACGGTTCCTGCGCCTGGAGCCGATGCCCGACACCGGCACCCTCGACGCGCCCGCGGAGCCGGCGGCACTGCACGACCCCGAGTCCGGGGTGCGGGTGCTGCCGGGCCGCCTGACCGCCCTGGCCGCCGCACTGCCGGCCGACGCCACTGCCGTCGTGGACCGCCTCGGCCGCTACGTGCCCTCAGCGGCGACCTGGGGCGACGTACCCCTCAGCGAGATCGCGTTGCCGCAGCTGCGGGCACGCGTCCTGGTCGCCGACCACGAGGCCGACCTGTTCGCGGGCACGCTGCGGGAGCTGATCGCCGGCCACGCGGGCCCGGACGGCCTGGACGAGGCGGCCATCACAAGGGCGGTCCACACGGCGGTCGCCGAGGACATCGTCCGGGGCCTGCCCGACGGCCTCGACACCCCGATCGACGCCCAGGGCCGCAACCTCTCCGGCGGCCAACGCCAACGCGTCCGCCTGGTCCGCGCGTTGCTGGCCGACCCCGAGGTACTGCTGGCGATCGAGCCGACGTCCGCTCTGGACGCCCACACCGAGGCACGGGTCGCGGAACGCCTGCACGCGGGAAGGCGGGGCCGTACGACGGTGGTGACGACGACGTCCCCCTTACTCCTGGACCAGGCGGACACGGTCCACTTCCTGGTCGACGGCAAGGTGGCGGCCACGGGCACGCACCGAGAACTCATGAACAGCGAGCCGGGATACCGAGCCCTGGTAGCACGGGACGAGAACGCCGAGGAGCTTGCCAAGTGACGGGAGAGCAGCGCCCCTCAGGAGCGCGGGGAACTGCGCGACAAGCCACGAAGCACCCGCACCCGGCAGACGACCCCAAGTCCCGAGCTCTCGCCCGCCGAACCCTGCCCATCGCCACCCCCAAAGACGTCCGCCGAGCCACCCTCCGCCTGATCCGAGCCGACACCAAAGCCTTCACAGCCACCCTCGCCCTGAACTCCCTCGCAGCAATCGCCGGCCTGGCAAGCCCTTGGCTGGTGGGCCGCATCATCGACGAAGTCAGACGCGGCGGCGGTGTAACGGCCGTCGACAAACTGGCCCTGGCCATCCTGATGGCCGCAGCAGCCCAGCTGCTGCTGGCCCGCTGGGCACGGTACGTCGGCCACAGGTTCGGGGAACGGACACTGGCGCGCGTCCGCGAGGAATTCGTGGACCGCACCCTCGCCCTCCCCGCATCCGTCGTGGAACGAGCCGGCGCAGGCGACCTCACCGCCCGCGGCACCACAGACGTCGCCCTCGTCGGCACGACCCTGCGCGACGTCGGCCCCGAACTGCTGATCAACTCCGTACAGGCCCTGTTCCTGCTGGCCGCGGTCATCACCCTGGACCCCTTGCTCGGCCTCTGCGGAGTACTCGGCTTCGGCGGCATCTGGTGGGCCATGCGCTGGTACCTGCGCCGCGCCCGCGACGGCTACCTCGCCGAGGGGGCCGCCACATCGGAGGTCGCGGAGATCCTCGCGGCGACCGCGACCGGCGCCCGCACGGTGGAGGCCCTGCGCCTCGAACGGCGACGCGTGGCGGCGAGCCGCGACGCGCTGGAGACGTCCCGCCGCACCCGGTTCCACACCCTGTTCCTGCGCACCGTCTTCTTCCCGGCCGTCGAGGTGTCGTACGTCGTCCCCGTGGCGACGGTCCTGCTGCTCGGCGGCGTGCTGCTGGAGCGGGGCGCGCTGAGCCTGGGCGCGGTCGTCGCGGCCGCCCTGTATCTGCAACGGCTGAGCGAACCGCTGGACGAGATCCTGATGCGGGTCGAGCAACTGCAGAGCAGCGGCGCCTCGTTCGCTCGCGTGGAGGGCCTGGCCCGAGCCCCGCGGGCGACGGAGACCGGCTCGCCGACCCCCGCGGACGACCGGATCGACGTGACGGGCGTGCGCTACGCCTACGACCGCGGCGGCGAGGTCCTCAGCGACGTCGACCTGACCGTGAGGCCGGGCGAGCGTCTCGCCGTCGTCGGCCCCTCGGGCGCCGGGAAGACGACCCTCAGCCGACTCCTGGCCGGTGTCGACGCGCCGACCGCCGGCTCGGTCACGGTCGGCGGCGTCCCGGTCGTCGCGCTCGGCCCGGAGCAGCTGCGCCGCCAGGTCGTCCTGGTCACCCAGGAGCACCACGTCTTCCTCGGCACGGTCCGCGACAACCTCCGTATCGCCGAACCGTCCGCCACGGACGAGGAGTTGTGGGCCGCCCTCACCGCGGTCGGCGCCGACACCTGGGTGCGGGAGCTGTCCAACGGCCTCGACACGGCGCTGGGCGACGGAGGCTGCCGTACGGACGGCTCGCAGGCCCAGCAGCTCGCCCTCGCCCGCGTGGTGCTGGCCGACCCGCACACCCTGATCCTCGACGAGGCGACGGCCCTGCTCGACCCGACGACCGCCCGCCACACCGAGCGTG
The DNA here is from genome assembly GCF_030499515.1 of Streptomyces sp. DT2A-34. Taxonomy (NCBI): domain Bacteria; kingdom Bacillati; phylum Actinomycetota; class Actinomycetes; order Kitasatosporales; family Streptomycetaceae; genus Streptomyces; species Streptomyces sp. DT2A-34. Next base: position 2,894,266 of record NZ_JASTWJ010000001.1, read on the forward strand.
CCCTGGCCGCCGTACTTCAGGGCCGCACGGTCATCGCCATCGCCCACCGCCTGCACACCGCGCACGACGCGGACCGCGTGGCCGTGATGGAGAACGGCCGCCTCATCGAGCTCGGCACGCACGACGACCTGGTCGCGGCGGGCGGGGCGTATGCGGCGCTGTGGCGGTCGTGGCACGGGGAGCGGCCCGCCTCGCCCGGAACGGCGTAGGCCTGATCAGGCGATCTATGCTCGGTACCAGCACTGTCCGCTTCTCCTGGGGAAGTCCGTTGAACTTCTGGTCGATCTACGAGCACGGCTTCGCGCGGGTCGCCGCGTGCACCGGCCACACCGTCATCGCCGACCCGCAGGCCAACGCCGAGGCGGTGCTGCGGCAAGCGCGCCGGTGCGCGCGGGAGGGGGTCGCCGTCGCCGTCTTCCCCGAGCTGGGCCTGACCGGCTACTCGATCGAGGACCTGCTGCTCCAGGACGCGGTGCTCGACGAGGTGGAGCAGGCGCTCCGGGCCGTGGTCGCCGGATCGGCGGAGCTGCTGCCCGTGCTGATCGTGGGCGCCCCGCTGCGTCACCGCCACCGGATCTACAACTGCGCGGTGATCGTGCACCGCGGCCGGATCCTCGGCGTCGCGCCGAAGTCGTACCCGCCGAACTACCGGGAGTTCTACGAGCGGCGCCAGATCGCGTCCGGCGAGGACGAGCGCGGCGGGACGATCCGCGTCGGCGGCGAGGAGGTGCCGTTCGGCGTGGACCTGCTCTTCGAGGCGGAGGACGTCCCGGGGCTGGTGCTGCACGCGGAGATCTGCGAGGACATGTGGGTGCCGGTGCCCCCGAGCGCGGAGGCGGCGCTGGCCGGTGCGACCGTGCTCGCCAACCTCTCGGGCAGCCCGATCACGGTGGGCCGGGCCGAGGACCGGCGGCTGCTGTGCCGGGCGGCGTCCTCGCGCTGCCTGGCGGCGTACGTCTACTCGGCGGCGGGTCTGGGCGAGTCGACCACGGACCTGTCCTGGGACGGGCAGACCATGATCTACGAGAACGGCGTGCTGCTGGCCGAGTCGGACCGCTTCCCGCTCGACGACCAGTACGCGGTGGCCGACGTCGACCTCGACCTGCTGCGGCAGGAGCGGCACCGGATGGGCACGTTCGACGACAACCGCCGCGCCCACGCCGCGCGGACCGGGGACTTCAGGCGGGTGCGGTTCCGGCTCGACCCGCCGGCGGCGGACCTGGGGCTGAAGCGCCGGGTCGAGCGCTTCCCGTTCGTGCCCGCGGACGCCGAGCGGCTCGCCCTGGACTGCTACGAGGCGTACAACATCCAGGTCGCGGGCCTCCAGCAGCGGCTGGCCTCGATCGGCGGCCCGAAGGTCGTCATCGGGGTGTCCGGCGGCCTGGACTCCACGCACGCGCTGATCGTCGCCGCCCGGGCGATGGACCGCGCCGGGCGCCCGCGCAGCGACATCCTGGCCTTCACCCTGCCCGGCTTCGCCACCAGCGACCACACCAAGGACAACGCCCACAAGCTGATGAACTCCCTCGGCGTCACCGCGGCCGAGCTGGACATCACGCCGACCGCACGGCTGATGCTCAAGGAGATGGGCCACCCGTTCGCGTCCGGCGAGCCGGTGTACGACGTCACCTTCGAGAACGTGCAGGCCGGGCTGCGCACCGACTACCTGTTCCGGCTCGCCAACCAGCGCGGCGGCATCGTGCTCGGCACCGGCGACCTGTCGGAGCTGGCGCTCGGCTGGTCCACGTACGGCGTGGGCGACCAGATGAGCCACTACAACGTCAACTCCGGTGTGCCGAAGACGCTGATCCAGCATCTGATCCGCTGGGTCATCGGCAGCGGCCAGTTCGACGAGGAGACCGGCAGGACGCTGGCCGCGATCCTCGACACGGAGATCAGCCCGGAGCTGGTGCCGGGCGAGGAGATGCAGTCCACGGAGTCGAAGATCGGCCCGTACGCGCTGCACGACTTCACGCTCTTCCATGTGCTGCGGTACGGCTTCCGGCCGTCGAAGATCGCCTTCCTGGCCTGGCACGCCTGGCACGACCCGGAGGCCGGTGCCTGGCCGCCGGGCTTCCCCGAGGCCAAGCGGGTGGCGTACGACCTGGCCGAGATCCGGCGCTGGCTGGAGGTCTTCTGCCGTCGCTTCTTCGCGTTCGCACAGTTCAAGCGCTCGGCCATGCCGAACGGGCCGAAGGTCTCGGCGGGCGGTTCGCTCTCCCCGCGCGGCGACTGGCGCGCCCCGTCCGACGGTACGGCGCATGCGTGGCTGCGGGATCTCGACCGCTTCGACGTGCTGGGCGCCGAGCAGTAGGCGCTGCGGCGGGGACATGTGGGCCCATCCATCCGACTCGGGTGGATGGGCCCCTACCGTTCCGGTCCGTATACCGAACATGAACTCCCGGACAACGAACGATTTCCGGCCAACTTCCTGACGCGGTCCTGACAGAAACCGCAATCAGCTGGCACTCTTCCCACGGCCGCGACACAGCAACCCCACAGCACCGTCACACGGTGGCGCTCGCGGCTGAACTCCCGCACGCGCACGTCGTATTCCGCACGCGCACGTCGTTCTGCGTACCACCTCGCACCTCGCTCTGCCCGGACGGCCCACCCGCCGGCCGGTCTCCCCTGGCCGCGTGACCCGCGGCCGCGCAGAAGGAGTCAGTGTTGAGAGACAGTTCCTCCCACAGACGCACCTCCCACACGACGCGTCGTCACACCACGCACCGCCGGGCCGCCGCCGTCGCCCTCGTCGGCGTTTCCGCCCTGATCGCCGCGGCCGTCCAGTCGGGCGCCGCCACCGCAGCTCCGGAGAAGGCACCGTCGGCCGCGGGCAAGGTCATACCGGGCGCGGAGTCCGTCAAGCTCTCCCCCGCCCAGCGCGCCGCGCTGATACGCGAGGCCAACGCCACCAAGGCGGACACCGCGAAGGACCTGGGCCTCGGCGCCAAGGAGAAGCTGGTCGTCCGTGACGTCGTCAAGGACGGCAACGGCACGGTCCACACCCGCTACGAGCGGACGTACGACGGCCTGCCCGTCCTCGGCGGCGACCTGGTCGTCGAGACCGCGAAGTCCGGTGCGACCGAGGCCGTCGTCAAGGCCACCCGCGCCGCCATCAAGCCGGCCACCACCAAGGCCACCGTGCCCACGGCCAAGGCGGAGAAGCAGGCGCTGGCCGCGGCGAAGGCGGAGGACGCCAAGAGCCCCGACGTCAACCGGGCGCCGCGCAAGGTGATCTGGGCCGCGAACGGCAAGCCGACCGTGGCGTACGAGACGGTCGTCGGCGGCTTCCAGCACGACGGCACCCCGCAGGAACTGCACGTCATCACCGACGCCACCACCGGCGAGAAGCTGTACGAGTGGGAGGCGATCGAGACCGGCACCGGCAACACGGTGTACAGCGGGACGGTCAACCTGACCACCACGCAGTCGGGTTCGACGTACAACCTCACCGACGGCGCTCGCGGCAACCACAAGACGTACAACCTGAACCGCGGCACCTCCGGGACCGGCACCCTCTTCTCGGGCGCCGACGACGTCTGGGGCAACGGCAGCCCGTCCAACCTGGAGTCCGCGGCCGCCGACGCGCACTACGGTGCCGCGCTGACCTGGGACTACTACAAGAACGTGCACGGGCGCAGCGGCATCCGCGGCGACGGCGTGGGCGCCTACTCCCGGGTCCACTACGGCAACAACTACGTCAACGCGTTCTGGTCCGACAGCTGCTTCTGCATGACGTACGGCGACGGCTCGGGCAACGCCAACCCGCTGACGTCGATCGACGTGGCCGCGCACGAGATGACCCACGGGCTCACCTCCAACACGGCCGGCCTCAACTACAGCGGCGAGTCCGGCGGTCTGAACGAGGCCACGTCCGACATCTTCGGCTCGACGGTCGAGTTCTACGCCAACAACTCCTCCGACGTCGGTGACTACCTCATCGGCGAGGAGATCAACATCAACGGCGACGGCACCCCGCTGCGCTACATGGACAAGCCGAGCCAGGACGGCTCGTCCAAGGACGCCTGGTACTCGGGCATCGGCTCGATCGACGTGCACTACTCGTCGGGCCCCGCCAACCACTTCTTCTACCTGCTGAGCGAGGGCAGCGGCACCAAGACGATCAACGGTGTCACCTACAACTCGCCCACCTCGGACGGCCTTCCGGTCACCGGCATCGGCCGGGACAAGGCGGAGAAGATCTGGTTCCGCGCGCTGACCACCAAGTTCACCTCCACGACGAACTACTCGGGCGCCCGCACCGGCACCCTCGCGGCGGCCGGTGAGCTGTACGGCACCACGAGCGCCGAGTACAAGGCGGTGCAGGACGCCTGGGCGGGCGTCAACGTGGGCTCGCGCTCCGACGGCGGGGGCGGCGGAGGCGGCACGTCCTTCGAGAGCGGAACCGACGTATCGATTCCGGACAACGGATCGGCCGTGACGTCCTCGATCACCGTCTCCGGCCGGACCGGCAACGCGCCGTCCAACCTCCAGGTCGCCGTGGACATCGTCCACACCTACATCGGTGACCTCAAGGTGGACCTGGTCGCCCCCGACGGCTCGGCGTACACGCTGAAGGGGTACGGCACGGGCGGCAGCACGGACAACCTCAACACCACGTACACGGTGAACGCGTCCTCCGAAGTCGCCAACGGCGTCTGGAAGTTGCGCGTCCAGGACAACGCGGCCGTCGACACCGGTCACATCAACAGCTGGAAGCTCACCTTCCCGTAGGCCCGTTCGCGGTCTGCCCAGGACAGGGCGCCGTCCCGGTGGGTTCAACTCCCGTCGGGGCGGCGCCCGTTCACATGTCCGAAACATTTACCGGACAGTCAACTTTCGGCCAACATCACCACACCCTCCTGACATGTACGCGCCCCAGGTGTCACTCTTCGTGCACCCGCCGCACAAGCACCCCCTGCACTTCCCCCACAAAAGGAGCTCGTGTGACCCCCCTCTACGCGCGTCACAAGCGCACGACTCTGGCCGTCGCCACCGCCGTGGCGGCCGGAGCCCTCCTCACCACCGGTCTGACCACCGGCACTTCGGCCGCCGCTCCCGTGGACGCCGGCACCAAGGCGACCCCGCTCGCCGTCCCGGTCGCGCTGGCCCCCGCGGCACGCACCGCCCTCATCAAGGACCAGCAGGCCGAGGCGGCCGAGACCGCCGACGCGATAGGCCTCGGTGCCCAGGAGAGACTGGTCGTCAAGGACGTCGTCAAGGACGCCGACGGCACGGTCCACACCCGCTACGAGCGCACCTACGCCGGCCTGCCCGTCCTCGGTGGAGACCTGGTCGTCCACGAGTCGGCGTCCGGCGGGGCCTTGGGCGTCACCAAGGCGACGAAGGCCACCCTCAAGGTCGCCTCGCTCAAGCCGGCGATCACCGCGGCCAAGGCCGAGGGCCAGGCCGTGAAGCTGGCCAAGGCGGCCGGCTCGGAGAAGACCGAGGCGGACAGCGCGCCCCGCAAGGTGATCTGGGCGGCGAACGGCAAGCCGACCCTCGCCTACGAGACGGTCGTCGGCGGCCTCCAGGAGGACGGCACCCCGAACGAGCTGCACGTCATCACCGATGCCGCCACCGGCAAGAAGCTGTACGAGTACCAGGGCATCGAGACCGGCACCGGCAAGAGCCTCTACTCGGGCACGGTCACCCTCGGCACGACCCTGTCGGGCTCGACGTACAACCTCACCGACGGCGGGCGCGGCGGCCACAAGACGTACAACAAGGCCCGCAGCACCAGCTCCTCCGCGGGCACGCTGTTCACCGACGCGGACGACACGTGGGGCACCGGCGCCGCCTCCAGCTCCTCCAGCGACCAGACGGCCGCCGTCGACGCCGCCTACGGCGCCCAGACGACCTGGGACTACTACAAGAACGCCTTCGGCCGCAACGGCATCAAGAACAACGGCGTGGCGGCGTACTCCCGCGTCCACTACGGCAACGCGTACGTCAACGCCTTCTGGTCCGACAGCTGCTTCTGCATGACGTACGGCGACGGCGAGGGCAACACGAAGCCCCTGACGTCCCTCGACGTGGCCGGCCACGAGATGACCCACGGCGTCACGTCGAACACGGCGGGCCTGAACTACTCGGGAGAGTCGGGCGGCCTCAACGAGGCGACCTCGGACATCTTCGGCACAGCGGTGGAGTTCTACGCGGCGAACTCGTCCGACGTCGGTGACTACCTCATCGGCGAGAAGATCGACATCAACGGCGACGGCACCCCGCTGCGCTACATGGACAAGCCGAGCAAGGACGGCAACTCGGCCGACTACTGGTCGTCCTCGCTGGGCGGCCTGGACGTCCACTACTCCTCGGGCCCCGCGAACCACTTCTTCTACCTCCTCTCGGAGGGCAGCGGCTCGAAGACGATCAACGGGGTGAGCTACGACTCCCCGACGTCCAACGGCTCGACGGTCACGGGGATCGGCCGCGCCAAGGCGGCTCAGATCTGGTACAAGGCGCTGACGGAATACATGACGTCGACCACGAACTACAAGGCCGCCCGCACGGCGACCCTGAGCGCGGCGTCCGCCCTGTACGGCTCCGGCAGCACGGAGTACAACGCGGTGGCGTCGGCCTGGTCGGCGGTCAACGTCAGCTGAGCACCGGCCTTTGAAGCAGGACTGTCGGGAAGACTGAGTGGGGCGGCACCCGGGACGAAGGCATCCCCGGGTGCCGCCTTACTCTTGGGACCCATGTCCTTCACGTACGACGACGTCGGCGCGACCCGGGAGCCCGGCTTCTGCCCGCCCGGCTTCCACCCCCTGCACGTCCGCACCCGCATAGGCGAGGGCGAGGACGTCTTCCGCAGAGCCGCCGACGCCGTCATGACCTGGCGGATGCACCGCGCGATGGGCGTCGGCATCGACGCCTCGGCCGACCGCGCGGCCCCCGACGCCGACGTCACGGTCACCCTCGCCGGCATGATCAAGGCACCGTGCCGGGTGGTGTGGACGGTGGAGGAGTACCGCCGGGTGGGGTGGGCGTACGGGACGCTTTCCGGTCATCCGGAGTGCGGCGAGGAGTCGTTCATCGTGGACCGCACGGGGGACGGCACGGTGTGGCTGACGGTGAACGCGTTCAGCCGCGGGGCGAAGTGGTACGCGCGGGCGGGGGGACCGGCCACGCGGGGGTTGCAGCATGCTTATGCGCGGCGGTGCGGCAATGTGCTGCGGCAGCTGTGCGAGCGAGAGCTCGAAGAGGGCTGAGGAACACCTCAGCCCTCGAGAGCGTCACCAGCCTTTATGAGCCGTCACCGCAACAAAACCCCCGCCCCCTCCCCCACATCCTCCGAAGGCACCGCCACCAACCCCAACTCCGCGCCGGACGCCAGCAACCGATGAGCCGGAAGGACCCGGACCGTATAGCCGTACGGCCCCGTCCGGTCCAGCGACAGCGGCCCCTCGTACACCCACCGCCCCTCCGCGTCCGGACTCCCCGCCGACTTCAGCGGCACCGTCGACGCGTCCGCGATGCGGTCCTCGGAGTCCACCCGCCCCGAAACCGCCTGGACCTCGACGTCGTCCGGCCCGAGGTCGCCCAGGCCCACCCGCACCCGGAGACCGAGCGTCGAGCCGAGTTCCGCGGTGGGGGTCAAGGCGGACGTCTCCACGTGGTCGACCGTGACGCCGTGCCAGGCGGAGCGGACCCGCGCCTTCCAGCCCGCCAGCTCGCGCGCCGTGTCCGGTGTCATCGCGCGGTGGGCGTGGGCGGCCGGGGTGTAGAGGCGCTCGACGTATTCGCGGACCATCCTGCCCGCCAGGACCTTCGGGCCGAGCAGCGTCAGGGTCTGGCGGACCATCTCGATCCAGCGGTCCGGCAGGCCGCCCCGGCCGCGCTCGTAGAAGCGGGGCGTGACGCGTTGTTCCAGCAGGTCGTACAGCGCCGCCGCCTCTATGGCGTCGCGGTGGTCCGGGTCCGTGCCGGTGCCGTCCGCGGTGGGGACGGCCCAGCCGAAGTCCGGCTGGAACCACTCGTCCCACCAGCCGTCCAGCACTGACAGGTTCAGACACCCGTTGAGCGCCGCCTTCATCCCGCTGGTCCCACAGGCCTCCAACGGCCTCAGCGGGTTGTTCAGCCAGATGTCGCAGCCCGGGTACAGCTTCTGCGCCATCGCCATGCCGTAGTCCGGGAGGAAGACGATCCGATGCCGCACCCGCGGATCGTCCGCGAACCTCACCAGTTCCTGGATCAGGCGCTTTCCGCCGTCGTCCGCCGGGTGCGCCTTGCCCGCCACCACGATCTGGATCGGCCGCTCCGGGTGCAGGAGAAGGTCCATCAGGCGGTCGCGGTCGCGCAGCATCAGCGTGAGGCGTTTGTACGACGGGACCCGGCGCGCGAATCCGATCGTCAGGACGTCGGGGTCCAGGACGCCGTCGATCCAGCCCAACTCGGCCGTTCCCGCGCCGCGTTGCCGCCAGGAGGTGCGCAGGCGGGACCGTACCTCCGTCACCAGCTGCGCGCGCAGGTTGCGGCGCAGCTCCCAGATGTCCTGGTCCGGGATCTCCGCGACCGCGTCCCAGCGGTCCGAGCCGCCGACGGTCATCGCGTCCTCGGTGCGCCGGCCGCCGATCTGGCGGGCGCCGAGGCGGAAGACCTCGGGCGCGACCCAGGTCGGGGCGTGGACGCCGTTGGTGACCGAGGTGATGGGGACCTCGTCGGGGTCGAATCCCGGCCACAGTCCCGAGAACATCTCGCGGCTGACGTTGCCGTGGAGCAGGGAGACGCCGTTCGCCCGCTGGCCCAGGCGCAGGCCCATCACGGCCATGTTGAAGAGGTTGGGTTCGCCGCCGGGGTAGGTCTCCATGCCGAGCTGGAGGATGCGCTCGACATCGATGCTCGGGAGTTCGGCGTCGGGACCGAAGTGGTGGGCGACCAGCTCGCGGTCGAAGCGGTCGATGCCGGCCGGGACGGGGGTGTGGGTGGTGAAGACCGTGCCGGCGCGGACCGCCTCCAGGGCCGCGTCGAAGTCCAGGCCGTCGTCGTCGCAGAGTTCGGCGATGCGCTCCAGGCCCAGGAAGCCGGCGTGGCCCTCGTTGGTGTGGAAGACCTCGGGTTCGGGGTGGCCGGTCAGGCGGCAGTACGTCCGGACCGCCCGTACTCCCCCTATGCCCAGCAGCATCTCCTGCAGCAGACGGTGCTCGCTGCCGCCGCCGTACAGGCGGTCGGTCACGCCGCGTTCGCCGAGGTCGTTCTCCTCGACGTCCGAGTCGAGCATCAGCAGGGGGACGCGGCCGACCTGGGCGAGCCAGACGCGGGCGTGCAGCTGCCTGCTGCCGGGCAGGGCGAGGGAGACCTGGGCGGGGGTGCCGTCGGGCTCCTTCAGGAGGGCCACCGGCAGCTCGTTGGGGTCCAGGACCGGATAGTGCTCCTGCTGCCAGCCGTCCCGGGACAGGGTCTGCCGGAAGTAGCCGTGCCGGTACAGCAGCCCGACCCCGATGAGGGGTACGCCGAGGTCGCTGGCCGCCTTGAGGTGGTCGCCGGCGAGGATGCCGAGGCCGCCGGAGTACTGGGGCAGGGCGGCCGTGATGCCGAACTCGGGCGAGAAGTAGGCGACGGCGGCGGGGAGTTCGGCGGACTCGCCCTGGTACCAGCGCTCGCCCGTGACGTAGTCGTCGAGGTCAGCGGCGACCGCGGTCAGCCGGCGCAGGAAGTCGTGGTCCTGGGCCAGCTCCGCGAGCCGCCCGGGCGACACGCTGCCCAGCAGCCGTACGGGGTCGTTGCCCGAGGCGGCCCAGCACTCGGGGTCCACGGACTGGAAGAGATCGCGGGTCTCGGCATGCCAGGACCAGCGCAGATTGCGGGCCAGATCGCTCAGCGGCCGGAGGGCTTCGGGGAGGACTGGACGGACGGTGAATCGACGGATCGCCTTCACGGTTCCACCTCGGGCAGCGCGTGGCAGGGGACGCACGGCGGTGTGCGTCCCGTCATCGCCCCCGACGGTATCGGTATGCGGGGCTTCGTAACCACCGTGCCTTTTTGTGGCTGTCGGTGGCCGGTCACGGCTGTCAAGCGGGGGTGAAAGAGCACGTCCGTCCGAAAAGCGCCGCAACCTTTACGCATCCCCCCTAGCCGGTATGGCCGATTCCGCCCCCGTAGGCGTCCTTGTGGCGACTTCTCACGTCACGAGAGGCTGACGGTGGCGTACCGGTCCAGGTCGGGTGCACCCGGCGAACGAGGGCCGCCCTGCGCCGAGTTGAGGAGGGGACTCACACCATGGCACGGACGCGCATACGGCGTCTGCGCTGGGCCGGTGGCCTGACCGCGGTGACCTGTGTCGCCGCGCTTTCGGCCACCACCATGCCCGCGCACGCCGCACCGGAGGGGCAGATACTCGGCGCCGGGGACCCCGGCTCCGTCAGCGGCAGTTACCTGGTGACACTCAAGGGGGGAACGAAGGCTCCCTCGGCGGCCGGAAAGAGCCTCGCCGAGAAGTACGGGGCGAAAATAAGCCACACCTACGACACGGTCCTCAACGGCTATGCCGTCCAGGCCAACGAGAGACAAGCCAAGCGGCTCGCAGCCGACTCCCGCGTCGCGTCGGTCGTCCAGGACACCCGCGTCACGCCGGCCCACACCCAGAAGAACCCGCCGTCCTGGGGGCTCGACCGCATCGACCAGCGCAACCTGCCGCTGGACAAGAGCTACACCTGGCCCGAGTCCGCGGGCGCCGGAGTGACCGTGTACGTGATCGACACCGGCATTCGCATCTCGCACAAGGACTTCGGCGGCCGGGCGAGCTACGGCTGGGACTTCGTCGGCAACGACCGGACCGCGAGCGACGGCAACGGCCACGGCACCCATGTCGCCGGCACCGTCGCGGGCAAGCAGTACGGGGTCGCCAAGAAGGCCAAGGTCGTCGCCGTACGCGTGCTCGACAATGACGGCGGTGGCACCACGGCCCAGGTCATCGCGGGCATCGACTGGGTGACCAAGCACGCGAAGAAGCCCGCGGTCGCCAACGTCAGCCTCGGCGGCTACCGCAACACGCAGCTCGACGCCGCCGTACGCAACTCCATCGCGTCCGGCGTCACCTACACGGTCGCGGCGGGCAACGACGGGCTGCCGGCCGGCCTGTACTCCCCCGCGGCGGTGCGGGAGGCCGTCACCGTGGGCGCCACCGACAAGAAGGACGCGCGGGCCGACTTCTCCAACTTCGGCTCGGTACTGGACCTGTTCGCCCCGGGCGTCTCGATCACCTCCGCGTCGTACGCGAGCGACACCGGCAAGGCGACCTTCTCCGGTACGTCGATGGCCTCGCCGCACGCGGCGGGCGTGGCCGCGCTCTATCTGGCCGACCACCCGAAGGCCGGGCCCGCACAGGTGTCCAAGGCGTTGGTGGCGCAGGCGGTGTCCGGCAAGGTCTCCGGCAGGGGGCTCGGTTCACCGAACAAACTCCTGCAAGTGCCGGGCTCGTAGCGTCTGTTGTCGGCCAACCGCGAACACCGGCCCCGTTCCCCGAGGAACGGGGCCGGTCTTGTGTGTAGACATACGCGTGAGTAGTTAACAAAGTGCCGGATTGCGTACCCGAATAGGGTGGGAAGGCTCCTCCGGTACACCGCAGCTTTGCGCCCCCGGGCGCGCCCCACGCAGGACCCACCTCCCCACAGCCATCCGCCCACCCAAGTTGACGCGGACAGGAGCGGTCATGCCCGCCATGCACCACCAGTCGTCCTCACCCCCGACGTCCAGCACCGACGCACCCCCCGAGCCCCGCGCCGTCACCGCCGACCCCGGACCGCCGGCTCCGGAGCGACCCTCCGCGAGCGACACGGCCGGCGGCGTGGGGCGCATACCAGTCCTCGATGTCCGGCCGATCGTCCAGCACGGGCGCAGGCCCGCGAAGGCGGTGACCGGCGAGACCTTCGAGATCTCGGCCACCGTGTTCCGCGAGGGCCATGACGCCGTGGCCGCCAATGTCGTGCTGACCGACCCGGACGGCCGTCCGGGCCCGTGGACGCCGATGCGTGAACTGGCCCCGGGCACCGACCGCTGGGGCGCCACCGTCACCGCCGGCGAGCCCGGCCACTGGACCTACCGGGTCGAGGCCTGGGGCGATCCGGTCACGACCTGGCGGCACCACGCCCAGATCAAGATTCCGGCCGGCATGGACACCGACCTGGTCCTGGAGGAGGGCGCGCGGCTGTACGAGCGTGCGGCCGCCGACGTGCCCGAGGCCGAGGGACAGCCGGTGATCCTCGCGGCCGTCGAGGCCCTGCGGGACGAGAGCCGCCCGGCCGCCTGGCGGTTGGCGGCGGCGTTGACGCCCGAGGTGGATGCGGTGTTGGGGCGGTACCCGCTGCGGGATCTGGTCACCGCGTCGGATCCGCTGCCGCTGCTGGTGGAACGGGAACGGGCCCTGTACGGCTCCTGGTACGAGTTCTTCCCCCGCTCCGAAGGCACCCCGCAGCAGCCCCACGGCACCTTCCGCACCGCCGCGCGCCGGCTCCCGGCGATCGCCGCGATGGGCTTCGACGTCGTCTACCTCCCGCCCGTCCACCCGATCGGCACCACCTTCCGCAAGGGCCCCGACAACACCCTCTCCGCCGGCCCCGACGACGTCGGCGTGCCCTGGGCGATCGGCTCGCCCGAGGGCGGCCACGACGCCGTCCACCCCGACCTGGGCACCATCGAGGACTTCGACCACTTCGTGGCCCAGGCCGGTGAGCTGGGCCTGGAGATCGCCCTGGACTTCGCCCTGCAGTGCTCCCCCGACCACCCCTGGGTACACAAGCACCCCGAGTGGTTCCACCACCGCCCGGACGGCACGATCGCCTACGCGGAGAACCCGCCGAAGAAGTACCAGGACATCTACCCCCTCGCCTTCGACGCGGACATGGACGGCCTGATCGCCGAGACCCTGCGCGTGCTGCGGCACTGGATGGCCCACGGGGTGCGGATCTTCCGCGTGGACAACCCCCACACCAAACCGGTCGTGTTCTGGCAGAAGGTCATCGCCGACATCAACCGCACCGACCCGGACGTGATCTTCCTGGCCGAGGCGTTCACCCGCCCGGCGATGATGCACACCCTGGCCCAGATCGGCTTCCAGCAGTCCTACACCTACTTCACCTGGCGCAACACCAAGCAGGAACTCACCGAGTACCTCACCGAACTGACCGGCGAAGCAGCCGCCTACATGCGGCCGAACTTCTTCGCCAACACCCCCGACATCCTCCACGCCTACCTCCAGCACGGCGCACGCCCCGCCTTCGAGGTCCGCGCCGTCCTGGCCGCCACCCTCTCCCCCACCTGGGGCATCTACAGCGGCTACGAACTGTGCGAGAACACCCCCCTGCGCGACGGCAGCGAGGAATACCTCCACTCGGAGAAGTACCAGCTCCGCCCCCGCGACTGGGAAACCGCCGAACGCGAAGGCCGCACCATCACCCCCCTGATCACCCAGCTCAACGCCATCCGGCGGGCCAATCCGGCCCTGCGGCAATTGCGCGACCTCCACTTCCATCACGCGGACCAGGAAGCGGTGATCGCGTACTCGAAGCGCAGCGGTTCGAACACGGTTCTGGTGGTCGCCAACCTCGATCCTCACCACACCCAGGAGGCCACGGTCTCGTTGGACATGCCGCAACTCGGCCTGGACTGGCACGAGTCGGTGCCGGTGCGCGACGAGCTCACCGGCGAGACCTATCACTGGGGCAGGGCGAACTACGTGCGTCTCGAACCGGGCACTCGTCCCGCGCACATCCTCACCGTCCTGCGACCGTCCACCCCGCAGATCGGAGGGTCACCCACAAAATGATCGTCAACGAGCCCGTTCAGGACACCTTCGAGGACACGCCTGCCAAGGATCGTGACCCGGATTGGTTCAAGCGCGCCGTCTTCTACGAGGTCCTGGTCCGCTCCTTCCAGGACAGCAACGGCGACGGCGTCGGCGACCTCAAAGGACTGACCGCCAAACTCGACTACCTGCAATGGCTCGGCGTCGACTGCCTGTGGCTGCCGCCCTTCTTCAAATCACCGCTCAGGGACGGCGGCTACGACGTCTCCGACTACACCTCCGTGCTGCCCGAGTTCGGTGACCTCGCCGATTTCGTGGACTTCGTGGACTCCGCCCACCAGCGGGGCATGCGGGTCATCATCGACTTCGTCATGAACCACACCAGCGACCAGCACCCGTGGTTCCAGGAGTCGAGGAAGGACCCCGACGGCCCCTATGGCGACTACTACATGTGGGCCGACGACGACAAGCAGTACGCCGACGCCCGCATCATCTTCGTCGACACCGAGGCCTCCAACTGGACCTTCGACCCGGTCCGCAAGCAGTACTTCTTCCACCGCTTCTTCTCCCACCAGCCGGACCTCAACTACGAGAACCCGGCCGTGCAGGAGGAGATCCTCTCCGCGCTGAAGTTCTGGCTGGACCTGGGAATCGACGGATTCCGGCTCGATGCCGTGCCCTATCTGTACGCGGAGGAAGGCACGAACTGCGAGAACCTTCCCGCGACGCATGAGTTCCTCAGGCGGGTACGGAAGGAGATCGACGCCCACTACCCCGACACGGTGCTGCTGGCGGAAGCGAACCAATGGCCTGAAGACGTCGTCGACTATTTCGGCGACTACGCCAGCGGTGGCGACGAATGCCACATGGCCTTCCACTTCCCCGTCATGCCGCGCATCTTCATGGCCGTACGGCGGGAATCCCGCTACCCCGTCTCGGAAATCCTCGCCAAGACCCCCGCCATCCCCTCCGGCTGCCAGTGGGGCATCTTCCTGCGCAACCACGACGAGCTGACCCTGGAAATGGTCACCGACGAAGAGCGCGACTACATGTACGCGGAGTACGCCAAGGACCCGCGGATGCGCGCCAACATCGGCATCCGGCGCCGACTGGCCCCCCTGCTCGACAACGACCGCAACCAGATCGAGCTGTTCACCGCCCTGCTGCTGTCGCTGCCCGGCTCGCCGATCCTGTACTACGGCGACGAGATCGGCATGGGCGACAACATCTGGCTCGGCGACCGCGACGCCGTCCGCACGCCGATGCAGTGGACCCCGGACCGCAACGCGGGCTTCTCGTCGAGCGACCCGGGGCGGCTGTTCCTGCCCACGATCATGGACCCGGTCTACGGCTACCAGGTGACGAACGTCGAGGCCTCCATGGCCTCCCCGTCCTCGCTGCTGCACTGGACCCGCCGCATGATCGAGATCCGCAAGCAGAACACGGCCTTCGGACTCGGCTCCTACACCGAACTCCAGTCGTCGAATCCGGCCGTGATCGCCTTCCTGCGCGAATACGAGGACGATCTCGTCCTCTGCGTGAACAACTTCTCGCGGTTCGCACAGCCCACCGAGCTCGACCTGCGCGAGTTCAGCGGACGCCACCCGGTGGAGCTGTTCGGCGGGGTGCGCTTCCCGGCCATCGGTGAGCTGCCGTACTTGCTGACCCTCGGGGGCCACGGCTTCTACTGGTTCCGGCTCCGCAAGGACGCCGCCTGACAGCCCGGCGGGGCGGTTTCTCCCGCCCCGCCCGGGGCACGCATCAGTAACACCCCGACCGGCCCGGGGAAAGGACGTGACGCCATGTCGAAAGCCGTCACCCGCACCCTTACCACCCCTCCCAGCCTCCTCGCGTCGCTGGACCCACTCCTGCGGGAGTGGCTGCCACGGCAGCGATGGTTCGCCGGCAAGGGGCGTCCGGTCACCGGGTTCTCGCTGGTGGCGGCCACCGAGCTGCTGCCGCCCGGCGGCAAGCTGGGCCTGTACCACCTGCTGGTGCGCGCCCATCAGCCGCTCGCGCCCCTGACGGGCGCCCCCGAGCAGCCCGCGGACTGCTACCAGCTCCTCATAGGAGAGCGCGAGGCGTTGCCGCCGCGGCTCGCGCCCGCGCTGATCGGACACGTGGCCGAGGGCCCGCTCGCCGGACGTACGGTGTACGACGCCCTGTACGACACCCGCCCCACCGAGCTGCTCCTGGAGGCGCTGCGCACCGGGGCCCGGATCGGCGGACTGCGTTTCGAGCGGGACGAAAGCCAGGAGATCCGGTCCGGCCTGGTGCCGCGCCTGGTCACCTCCGAGCAGTCGAACTCGTCCGTCGTATACGGCGATACGTTCATCCTGAAGCTGTTGCGCCGCATCGTGCCCGGCGTCAATCCCGACCTGGAGCTGCCGCTGGCGCTGGCCCGCGAGAGCTGCGACCGGGTGCCCGCGCCGACGGCGTGGATCCGGGCGGAACTGTCCGGCGACTCATACGTCCTCGGCGTGCTCCAGCCCTTCGTGCAGGGCGCGGCGGACGGCTGGGAGCTGGCGCTGCGCGAACTGGCCAAGGGCGAGGACTTCGCCGCCGCGGCACGGGCACTCGGGCGCGCCACGGCCGAGGTACACATGGCGCTGGCCCGCACGCTGCCGACCGTGACCCTGGGGCGCGCGCAGGTGCAGCAGCTGGTCGACGGCATGGTCGAGCGGCTGGACGAGGCCGCCCAGGCGGTGCCCGCGCTGCGGCCGTACGCGCCCGGTCTGCGTTCCGCCTTCGCGGCGCTGGCCGACCTGGCCGCCGAGGGCTGCACCTGGACCGCCCAGCGCATCCACGGCGACCTGCACCTCGGGCAGTGCCTGCGCTCGCCCGCGGGGCAGTGGTGGCTGATCGACTTCGAGGGCGAGCCGTCGAAGCCGCTGGCCGAACGGCGGATGCCGCAGCCGCCGGTGCGGGACGTCGCGGGGATGCTGCGCTCCTTCGACTACGCCGCCCACTCGGCCGACCCTCCGGTACCGGGCTGGGCCGACGCCTGCCGGGCCGCGTACTGCTCCGGGTACGCGCAGGTCAGCGGCGCCGATCCGCGGACCGATCCGGTGCTGCTGCGCGCGTACGAGACCGACAAGGCGATCTACGAGGTCGTCTACGAGGCCCGCCACCGCCCCGACTGGCTCCCCGTACCGCTGTCCGCGATACGCCGCCTCGCCGCGGACTCCGCAGCCCCGTCCCCCTCCACGCCCCCATCCCCACCTTCGCCTAGGAGGCCCCGCCCGTGACCCCCCGCACCACTCCCTCCACCGGTTCGGATCCGAAGAAGACGGCCGAACAGCCGGCTGAGCAGACGAACGTCGCGAAGAAGGCGACGACGAAGACGGTGAAGGCCGCCGAGAAGGCCGCGGAGGCCATGAAGAAGGGGACAGCGAAAAAGGCGACGCCGAAGGCCGACGCGGCGAAGAAGACCGCCGCGGAGAAGACGGCCGCGAAGAAGACAGCTGCGAAGAAGGCCCCCGCGAAGAAGGCTGCCGCCAAGAAGGCCGTCGCGAAGAAGGCCGTGGCCAAGAAGGCGGCCGCGAAGACCACCACCGCGAAGAGCACGACGACGCCGAAGAGCACGGCCGCGTCGAAGAGCACGGCCCCGAAGAAGGCCGCCGCCAAGAAGATCCCCGCGCAGAAGGCGGCGGCACCCAAGAAGATCCCCGCTCAGAAGGCCGCTCCCGTCGAGCCGTCGGCGCCCGTGGACGTCGCCGTCTCCCCCGCCCTCGATGCCGCCGACCACGACCGCCTCCTCACCGGCACCCACCACGACCCGCACTCCGTCCTCGGCGTGCATCCCGTGCCCGGCGGTGTCGCCTTCCGGGCCTTCCGGCCGTACGCCCTGTCGGTCACCGTCGTCGCGGGCAGCCTGCGGGCCGAGCTGCACGACGACGGGGAGGGGTTCTTCTCGGGACTGCTGCCGCTGCGGGACGTACCGGAGGACTACCGGCTCCTCGTGGCGTACGAGGGGTCGGTTCAGGAGACCGAGGACGCGTACGGCTTCCTGCCCGCGCTGGGCGAACTCGACCTGCATCTGATCGGCGAGGGACGGCACGAGGAGCTGTGGCGGGCGCTCGGCGCCGAGCCGATGACGCACCAGGGCGTGACCGGCACCCGGTTCACGGTGTGGGCGCCGAACGCACGCGGCGTGTCCCTGGCCGGCACCTTCAACTTCTGGGACGGCACGGGGTACCCGATGCGCTCGCTCGGCGGCTCCGGCGTCTGGGAGCTGTTCGTGCCCGGCATCGGCGAGGGCGAGCTGTACAAGTTCGAGATCACCCGGCCCGACGGCTCGAAGACACTGCGCGCCGACCCGCTGGCCCGCCGTACGCAGGCCCCGCCCGACACGTCGTCCATCGTGCACGCCTCGCAGCACGAGTGGGGTGACGCGGAGTGGCTGGCGCGGCGCGGGCAGATCCCGACGCATGAGGCGCCGTTCTCGGTGTACGAGGTCCATCTGGCGTCCTGGCGCCCAGGACTGACGTATCGTCAGCTCGCCGAGCAGCTCCCCGCCTACGTCAAGGACCTGGGCTTCACGCACGTCGAGCTCATGCCGGTCGCCGAGCACCCCTTCGGCGGCTCCTGGGGCTACCAGGTCACCGGCCTCTACGCGCCCACGGCCCGCCTCGGCACGCCGGACGACTTCAAGTTCCTGGTCGACGCCCTGCACCAGGCCGGGATCGGCGTGCTGATGGACTGGGTGCCGGCGCACTTCCCGCGCGACGACTGGGCGCTGGCCGAGTTCGACGGGCGTCCGCTCTACGAGCACGAGGACCCCCTGCGCTCCGCGCACCCCGACTGGGGCACGCTGGAGTTCGACTACGGACGTACCGAGGTGCGCAACTTCCTGGTCGCCAACGCCACGTACTGGTGCGAGGAGTTCCACATCGACGGGCTCCGGGTGGACGCCGTCGCCTCCATGCTCTACCTGGACTACTCACGCGAGCCGGGCCAGTGGGTGCCGAACGAGCACGGGGGCCGGGAGAACCTGGACGCGGTGGCGTTCCTCCAGGAGATGAACGCGACCCTGTACCGGCGGGTGCCGGGGGTCGTGACGATCGCGGAGGAGTCCACGGCCTGGGACGGCGTGACCCGCCCGACGCATGTGGCGGGGCCGGGCGGCTTCGGAGGCCTGGGCTTCGGGCTGAAGTGGAACATGGGCTGGATGCACGACTCGCTGGAGTACATGGCCAAGGAGCCGATCCACCGCAAGTACCACCACAACGAGATGACGTTCTCGATGGTGTACGCCTACAGCGAGAACTACGTCCTGCCCATCTCCCACGACGAGGTGGTGCACGGCAAGCGGTCGCTGGTGTCGAAGATGCCGGGCGACTGGTGGCAGCAGCGCGCCAACCACCGCGCGTATCTGGGCTTCATGTGGGCGCATCCCGGCAAGCAACTGATCTTCATGGGACAGGAGTTCGCCCAGGGCGCGGAGTGGTCGGAGGCGCACGGCCCGGACTGGTGGCTGCTGGACCCGGCGTACGGGGCGGAGCCCGACCATCGCGGGGTGCGGGACCTGGTCCGCGACCTGAACACGGTCTACCGCCACACCCCGGCCCTCTGGCAGCGGGACACCGACCCGTCCGGCTTCCAGTGGGTGGTCGGGGACGCGGCCGACGACAACGTGTTCGCGTTCCTGCGCTACGACGCCGAGGGCGCTCCGCTGCTGGCGGTGTCGAACCTGTCGCCGGTCGTCCGGCACGACTACCGCCTCGGGGTCCCGGACGACGTCCCGGCCTGGCACGAGTCGCTGAACACCGACGCGGCGAAGTACGGCGGCAGCGACGTCGTCAACCCCGACCCGCTCAAGCCGGAAGCCCAGCCGTGGCACGGCCGCGCGGCGAGCATCCGGCTGACGTTGCCACCGCTGGCGACGGTGTGGCTGCGCCCGGCCTAGTTTTCGCCTCCTCAAACGCCGGAGGGGCTGGATCTTTCAGCCCCTCCGGCGTTTGAGGACGAGGCCCGTTCAGGGCCGAAGCGGGGGTCTGGGGGCGGCAGCCCCCAGAGACGCTCAGCTCAGCGGCAGCGCCTTGTCGGCCAAGCCCCGCGGCAGCGACCCCGTGTGCAGCACCCCCAGCCGCTGCGTCGCCCGTGTCAGCGCCACGTACAGGTCGCTCGTGCCGTACAGCCCGGGCTCCACCACCAGCACGGAGTCGAACTCCAGCCCCTTCGCCTGGCGCGGATCGAGGAGTACGACCGCCCGCGTCAGGTCGGGTTCCGCGCCCGCCGTCACGCCGTCCAGCCGCGCGGCCAGCGACCGGTGCAGATCGCGCGGGGCGATGACCGCCAGCCGCCCCTCCTCCGGGGTCAGTTCCGCGACCGCCTTGGCCACGGCGCCGGGGAGGTCGTCGGTGGCGCGGATCCACGGCCGTACCCCTGTCGAGCGCACCGAACTCGGGGGCTCGAACTCGGGGTTCTCGGCGCGGACCACCGCCGCGGCCAGCTCCATGATCTCGGCCGGCGTGCGGTAGTTGACGCCGAGGCGGGTGTGGTCCCAGCGGTCCTCGACGTACGGCTCCAGGATCCCGGCCCAGGAGCCGACACCGGCCGCCTCGGCCGTCTGGGCCGGGTCGCCGACCAGCGTCATCGAGCGGGTCGGACTGCGCCGCATGAGCAGCCGCCACGCCATCGGCGACAGCTCCTGCGCCTCGTCCACGATGATGTGCCCGAACGCCCAGGTGCGGTCGGCCGCCGCACGCTCGGCGGCGCTGCGGTGGTCGTCCTCCTCCTGGCGTTCGGCGAAGCGCTCGGCGTCGATGATGTCGTGGGCCGACAGCACCTCGGAGCCGTCGGGATCGCTGTCTTCCTTGTCCTCGAACTCGTACGTCCGGGAGGCGTACGACACGTCCAGCACGCCCTGCGCGTAGGCGATCTGGGTCTCCCGCTCGCGCTCGGCACGCGCCCGCGCGACCCGGTCGTCCTCGCCGAGCAGTTCGGCCGCCTCGTCCAGCAGCGGCACGTCCGCGACCGTCCACGCCCGCGTCACCGGGCGGCGGATGGCGGCGGCGTCCTCGTCGCGGACGTATCCCTCGGGGTCGGCGAGGAAGTCCGCGACCAGCCGCTGCGGGGTGAGCACCGGCCACAACTGGTCGATGGCGGACCAGACTTCGGGGTTCTCGGCGAGTTCGTCGCGGATCTGGGTGATGTCGCTCGGGTCGAGGAGGTTGCCGCCGTCGTACGGGTCCGTGCCGATGCGCTCGGCGACCATGTCCGTGAGCGTGTTGAGGATGTAGCCCTCGAAGTGCTCGCGCGCCCCGTTGTGCGGGAGCTTCGCGGCCCGCGTCCGCTCGCGCGCCACGTTCACCAGGTCGTCGTCGAGCATCAGGACCTCGCGGTCGTGCTCGATCGCGATCACCGGGTCGGGCAGCAGTTGCCGGTCGCGTACGACGGCGGCGAGCACGTCGGCCATCTCCGCCCGCCCCTTCACGGCGGCCGCCTGCGGCGTGTCCGTCGCGGTCGCCTTCACGCCGGGGAACAGCTCGCCGACCGTGGCCAGCAGGACGCCGGTCTCGCCGAGCGAGGGCAGGACCTCGCCGATGTAGCCGAGGAAGGCGGGGTTGGGGCCGACGATCAGAACGGCGCGCTTGGCGAGCAGTTCGCGGTGCTCGTAGAGGAGATAGGCGGCGCGGTGCAGGGCGACCGCCGTCTTGCCCGTGCCGGGGCCGCCCTCGACGACGAGCACTCCGCGGTGCGGTGCCCGGATGATCTCGTCCTGCTCGGCCTGGATGGTCTGCACGATGTCGCTCATCCGGCCCGTGCGCGCGGAGTTGAGCGCGGCGAGCAGGACCGCGTCGCCGGTCGGGTCCTCGTGGCCGGTCCGCTCCTGGTCCCCCAGGTCGAGGATCTCGTCGTGCAGGGCGGTGACCGTACGGCCGCTGGTGGTGATGTGCCGCCTGCGCCTGATGCCCATCGGGGTGTGGCCGGTGGCCAGGTAGAAGGGGCGGGCGACGTCGGCCCGCCAGTCGATCAGGATCGGCGTGCGCTCGGCGTCGTCGGTGCGCAGGCCGATGCGGCCGATGTGGTGGTGGACGCCCGAGGCGAGGTCGATCCGGCCGAAGCAGAGCGAACCGTCCACCGCGTTCAGCGCGGCGAGCAGCCCCGAGCGCTCGGCGACGAGGATGTCCCGCTCCAGCCGGGCCTGCATGGGCGTGTTGCCCTGGGCGAGCGCGTCCCCCACGGAGACCTCGGTGTCGCCGCGCAGCGCGTCCACGCGCACGTACAGGGAGTCGATGAATTCCTGCTCGCGTCGCATTTCACCGTCTTGCAATTCGGTGTTTGACAATTCTGCTCCCGCCCGGATATAGTGTGCTCACTGGACTTCACCGCAACTTCGTCGGGCCCAATCCGACTTGAAGTCGCGAACCATTGAATATACGCAAAGAAATCCCCCGGGCGCAATTGCCCGGGGGATTTCTTCGTATCCGAGTATCCGAAGTGGGTCACAGCACGTCGGCGAGCTCCTCCAGGAGCCTGCGCTTGGGCCGCGCGCCCACCATCGACTTCACGGGCTCGCCGCCCCGGAACACCATCAGCGTCGGCGTCGACAGCACGCCGTACGCGATCGTGGTGTTCGGATTGCGGTCCACGTCCAGCTGGACGATCCTCAGCCGCTCGCCCTCCTCGCCGGCGATGGCGCTCAGGACCGGCGCGAGCTGGCGGCACGGGCCGCACCACTCGGCCGTGAACTGCACCAGCACCGGCAGGTCGGAGCCGATCACCTCCGCTTCGAAGTCCTCGTCCGTCACCTCTGCCACGCCCGCCGCCTTGATCACAGCTCCTGCCCTCCCAGTTCGCACAACGGTGGTTCCCCCTCGGCGAGTGCGAGCCGCAGCCCGATCTTGGCGCGCACGGTCTGCAACTCCCCGATCAGCGCGTCGAGCTCGTCCAGCTTGCGCCGGTAGACCGCGAGCGAGGCGGAGCACGTGTCGCCCTCCGGGTGCCCGGCCCGCAGACACTCCACGAACGGCCGCGTCTCCTCCAGGTCGAACCCGAAGTCCTGCAGCGTCCGGATCTGCCGAAGCAGCTTCAGGTCGCTCTCGTCGTATGTCCGGTACCCGTTGCCGCTGCGCCGCGCGGGCAGCAGCCCCCGCGACTCGTAGTAGCGCAACGTGCGCGTCGTGGTCCCGGCCCGTGCGGCCAGCTCGCCGATTCGCATGCGTACGAACGTAATCCTTGACGCCGACGTCAGGGCAACCGCGGCAGGAGCGGCTTTCCGCGCACCGGGGAGGACAGCACGATCGATGTCGTCGTACGGCCCAGCGCCGAGGTCTGTTCGAGGACCTCCTCCAGGTGGACGGTGTCCTCGACGGCGACCTTGAGGACCCAGCAGTCCTCGCCGACGACGTGGTGGACCTCGATGATCTCCGGGCGGTCGAGCAGTTCCAGGGTGCGGGGGTGTTTGAGGGTGTAGCCGCCGTGCGGGTTGACGCGGATGAAGGCCTGGATGCCGTAGCCGAGCCGGGCGGGGGCGACCTGGGCGCCGTACCCGGTGATCGCGCCCGCCGCCTCCAGTCGCCGTACGCGCTCGGTGACGGCCGCCGGGCTGAGCCGTACGCGGCGGCCCAGCTCGCTCAGCTTGATCCGGCCGTCCGTCTGGAGCAGTTCGAGGATCTGCCGGTCCAGGGCGTCGAAGGCCACCGGTGTTTCGCTGGTGGCTGGGCGCAGATACCGTGGTTCTTTCGGCACGGCGGCCTGATCTCCCATGTCTTCCCCTTCAGGACGCGGTGTATGGCCCGGAGAATTATGGTCATGCGAAAGGCACGAGAGGTACTGGTCATCGGCGGCAACCGCTATTTCGGCAAGCGGCTGATCGCGCGACTGCTGGCGGCCGGGGACCGGGTGACGGTTCTCAATCGCGGATCGTCGGCGCCCCCGTCGGGCGCGGTCCACCTTGTCGCCGACCGGAACGACGAGAAGTCCCTGACGGCGGCGCTGGGTTCACGGACGTTCGACGCCGTGGTCGACCAGGTCTGCTACACGCCGCGGCAGGCGGAGATCGCCCGCCGGGTCCTCGCCGGCCGTACCCGTCGTTACGTGCTGACATCGACGGTGGAGGTGTACGAGTACGAGGACTCGATCGCCCCCGTGCGCGAGACGGACGTGGATCCGCTGGACGTGACCGTCGACCTCGAACTGCCCTGGGACGACCCGGAGTTCCTCGACGCCCACTACGGCGAGGGCAAGCGGCAGGCGGAGGCCGTCTTCGCCGCCGGCCCCGACCTGCCGTACGCGGCGGTGCGCGTCGCCCATGTGCTGGGCGGGGACGACGACTTCACGGGCCGTATGACGTACTACGCGGACCGCATCCGCACCGGCACGCCGATCGCCGTGCCCGTGGTGAACCAGCCGGCGACGTACATCCATGTCGAGGAGATCGCCGACTTCCTGTTCTGGGCGGTGGGCCAGGACTTCACGGGGCCGGTCAACGCCGCCTCGCACGGCCTGCTGACCACCGGCGACCTGTGCGACGCGATCGCCGCCCACATCCCGGACGGCAAGCCCGTCTTCCGGCACGTCGAGGTCGGCGAGGTCTCGCCGCTCTCCTTCACCCGCGCCTACGGCATGGACAACTCCCGTGCCGCACGCCTGGGTTTCCCCTTCACACCCGCCCGGCAGTGGCTCCCGAAGGCCGTCGCCGAGACTCTCGGAACGACCGGCTGACATGGGCCACCGCGCCGACAGGCGTGCCCTGAACGCGGGGGTGGCGCTGCTGGGCACGGCGAGCAGCGGGCCGGGTGCCGAGTGACGCGGCCGCCCCGGCTCGGCCGTGTGCGCGCCTGTGCGTCGGCCGGGCACCGGGACCGCAGCTCGGCCGCAGACCGAGCGGAGCGTTCCCGTGGACATCACCCCGGCGGGGCGGGCCATGCTCTTGTGGTCACGCCCCGTGGACGGCTGGGGTCGGAAACCACGCCGGCCGTGAGGCGCACGGCCCCGGTGGCCAGGGAACGCAAGCTTCCGGTAACGCCGTCAGGCGCACGGCAGTTGCCGTGCGCCTGTGGTGGGGCCGGGGTGGAGAGATTGCGACCGGGCGGCTGAGAGACGGGGGAGCATCCCAGCCGCCCGGAGTATGACGGCCGGACGCCCGGCCCCGGTTCAGGAGGGGCCGGACGTCCGGAGCGAGGAGGGGCGGAAGGTGCCGAGGGGCGTCGGGGCGGCGAGCCCCGAGTCGTCCCCGGCTCGCCCGGCGCAGCGCCTACGCCTTGGCGAGTTCCTTCTCGTCGCCCCGTTCCGACGCCTCGGCAGCCGGGGCGCCGTGGCCGTCGTCCTGGAGGGTCGCCTCGTCGAACGGGAGCTGACCGGCGAGCACCTGGTCGACGCGCCCGCGGTCGATCTCCTTGGTCCAGGTGCCGATCAGGACGGTGGCCACGGCGTTGCCCGCGAAGTTCGTCAGGGCGCGGGCCTCACTCATGAAGCGGTCGATGCCGACGATGAGGCCGATGCCGTCCACCAGGGCGGGCTTGTGCGACTGGAGGCCACCCGCCAGCGTGGCCAGACCCGCACCGGTGACACCGGCGGCGCCCTTGGAGGCGACCAGCAGGAAGAGCAGCAGCGGGATCTGCTCGCCGATCGACATCGGCGTACCCATGGCGTCGGCGATGAACAGGGACGCCATGGTCATGTAGATCATGGTGCCGTCGAGGTTGAAGGAGTAGCCGGTCGGGACGGTGATGCCGACCACCGGCTTGCTGACACCCAGGTGCTCCATCTTCGCGATGAGGCGCGGCAGCGCGGACTCGGAGGAGGAGGTGGACAGGATCAGCAGGAACTCGCGGCCCAGGTACTTGAACAGCGTGAAGATGTTGAGGCCGGCGACGATGCGCAGCAGCGCGCCGAGCACGAGGAAGACGAAGAGGAAACAGGTGACGTAGAAGCCGACCATCAGGATGGCGAGCTGCTTGAGCGCGTCGACGCCGGCGGACCCGGTGACGGCGGCGATGGCGCCGAAGGCACCGATGGGGGCGGCCCACATCACCATGGCCAGGATGCGGAAGACGAGCCGCTGGATGTGCTGCACGCCGCGCAGGATCGGCTCCCCCGCCGAGCCCATGGCCTGGAGCGCGAAACCGACGAGCAGGGCGACGAGCAGGGTCTGCAGGACCGTTTCCGAGGTGAAGGCGGAGACCATCGTGGTCGGGATGAGGCTGAGCAGGAACTCGGTAGTGTCCTTGGCCTCCGCGTCGACCTGCTCGTGACCGGCGTCCTTGATGGCGTCGGTGATCTGCAGACCCGTGCCCGGCTCCAGGATGTTGCCGACGACGAGCCCGATGCCCAGGGCGACCAGCGACATCGCGAGGAAGTAGCCCATCGCGATACCGCCGACGGCACCGACCTTGGCGGCCTTGCGTACCGAGCCGATGCCGAGGACGATCGTGCAGAAGATGATCGGCGAGATCATCATCTTGATCAGGTTCACGAAGCCCGTTCCGATGGGCTTCAGCTCGACCGCGAAGTCGGGCGCGACCAGGCCCACGGTGATACCGAGAGCCACCGCGATGATCACCGCGATGTAGAGGTAGTGCGTGCGGTCCCGCTTGGCGACGGGTGCGGCAGGTGCCGTATCGGGGGATTTGGCGGCGGCCACGGCTGCCCTCCTTGACGTCTTCGTCGGTATCACCGGCGTGCGGCTCACGTCCGGGGTGGGGGTTCGCTGACGGGGAAGCGCGCCCCGGGGAGCGGGGGTCGTCGTACTCCAGCGATGCGGTGACTATCCCTTGCCGTGTGAGGGCGGTCACCCTTCCGTTCATTGAGTTCACCGCCCGGTTACGTGGCAGCGGTGCAGTGATCTGGGTCACGTCATGTCACAACGAGCGAGGCCCCGGTGTCTTGAGGTCGAACCCCCTGGAACCGGAGGAGGCACCGTGACCGAGAACAGCAACGTCATGACCGAGAACAACAACGTCATCGTGATCGGCGGCGGATACGCGGGCGTCATGGCAGCCAATCGCCTGACCCTGCGCGACGACGTGACCGTGACGCTGATCAACCCGCGCTCGACCTTCGTCCACCGGGTCCGCCTGCACCAGCTGGTGGGCGGGTCCGACGACGCGGTCGTCGACTACCGGGAGGTCCTGGCCGAGGGCGTCCGGCTGGTGGTCGACAGCGTGACGCGGATCGACGCGGCCGAGCGCAGCGTGACGCTGGCGGCCGGCGGCACGGTCGGCTACGACTACCTGGTCTACGCGGTGGGCAGCGGCAGCGCCGACCCGGGCGTGCCCGGAGCGGCCGAGTTCGCCTATCCGATCGCCGGCCTGGAGGAGGCGCAGCGGCTGCGGCCGGTTCTCGACGCCGCGTCCGCGAAGGCGCCGGTGACGGTCGTCGGCGCCGGTCCGACCGGTATCGAGACCGCCGCCGAGCTGGCGGAGGCCGGCCGCAGCGTGACCCTGGTCTGTGGTGGGGTGCTCGGCCCGTATCTGCACCCGCGGGGGCGGCGCTCGGTCGCCAGGCGGCTGGCCGCCCTCGGGGTGACCGTGCTGGAGGGCCCCGACACGGAGGTGACGGCCGTGGCCCGGGACGCCGTACGGCTCGGTGGCGGCCGTACAGTGCCGAGCGAGGTGACCATCTGGACCGCCGGCTTCGGTGTGCCGGACCTGGCGGCGCGCAGCGGGCTGAGCACCGACGCCCTGGGCCGGCTGCTCACCGACGAGACGCTGACCAGCGTGGACGACCCGCACATCGTCGCGGCCGGCGACTCGGCGGCACCGTCGGGTCTGCCGTTGCGGATGAGCTGCCAGGCCGCGATACCGCTGGGCGCGCGGGCCGCCGACACGCTGCTCAGCCGGATCGCGGGTGAGCGGCCCTCGCCCCTCAACCAGTTCTTCGCCGGGCAGTGCATCAGCCTGGGCCGCGGCGCCGGCATCTTCCAGTTCGCCCACCGGTACGACGTCGCGCTGTGGTTCCACATCGACGGCCGCCCCGGCGCGAGGCTCAAGGAGGTCGTCTGCGACAGCATCGTCAAGCATCTGGCCGACGAGTCGCGGCGGCCCGGCTCGTTCCGCTTGCACCGCGTCTCAGGAGGTGCCAAGCGTCAGGAGCTGCTGCGGGCGGGGCATGGCGGGACCCAGGGCACGGCTGCGGGCGGGACCTCGGCCACGGCTGCGGGCGGGACCCCGGCCACGGCTGCGGGCGGGACTCCGGCCACCGTCGAACGCGTGGCCTAGCCCGCGCACGAACAGGGGAGAGACCTGGGCATGAGTGATCACGCCACCGATCCGGCGACCGAGGCCTTCGTCGCCCACCGCAACCTGCTCTTCACCGTCGCCTACGAGATGCTCGGCTCGGCGGCCGACGCCGAGGACGTCCTGCAGGAGACCTGGCTGCGGTGGGTGGAGGTCGACCTGGGGCAGGTGCGCGACCAGCGCGCCTACCTGGTCCGGATCACGACCCGCCAGTCGCTCAACCGGCTGCGCACGATGACCCGCCGCAAGGAGGCGTACGTCGGCCCCTGGCTGCCCGAGCCGCTGCTCACCGCGCCGGACGTGGCCCAGGACGTCGAGCTCGCCGAGAGCGTGTCGATGGCGCTGATGCTCGTCCTCGAGACGCTCTCCCCGACGGAGCGCGCCGTCTTCGTGCTGCGCGAGGTCTTCGACGTCGACTACGACGAGATCGCGGCCGCCGTCGACAAGACCCCCGCGGCCGTCCGCCAGATCGCGCACCGCGCCCGCCGGCACGTCGATGCCCGCCGCCCCCGCGCGCCGGTCTCCGCGAGCGCGACCCGGGCGGCCCTGGAGTCGTTCCAGCGCGCGCTCGCCACCGGGGACCTGCAGGGCTTCCTCGACGTGCTCGCCCCCGACGTCGTCCTGGTCAGCGACGGCGGCGGCGTCAAGCAGGCCGCACCGCGGCCGGTGGTCGGCGCCGACAAGGTGGCCCGCTTCATCGTCGGCGGCACGGGCAAGCTCGACGCCACGCTCACCACCGGCCTCACCGTGGTCAACGGCAGCCCGGCACTCGTCCTGCGCCTGGACGGCGAGATCGACGGCGTCATGGCGATCCGCATGGAGGACGCCCGCATCACCGGCCTCTACTACGTCCGCAACCCCGAGAAGCTGACCCGCGTCGAATCGGAGACCCCGCTCACGCTGCGGTGACGATGCGTACGGCGGGCATCACCGACGATGCGTACGGCGGGCATCACCCTGCGATGAACGCAGCGAGCACCGCCCGGCGAGCACCGCTGTTCACCGGGTGGTGCCGCCCCTCATCCACAGGGGAAAGCGGTCGTCCACAGGGGGGAGCGGTCAAAATCGGCCATGGGGCAGACTGACGGCATGCGCATCTCCGTCCCGAGGCCCCGCAGCCTGGCCGGCCAGCTCTTCGCGATGCAGGCCGTGCTGATAGCGGTGCTCGTCGCCGGGTACGCGGTGTTCACCTACGTCAGCGACCGCGGCCAGGCCGAGGACGCGGCGCGCCGCCAGGCGATGGCGGTGGCCCAGTCGATAGCCGACGCCCCGTCCGTGCGCGACGCGATCCGCACCCCCGACCCGACAGCCGAACTCCAGCCGTACGCGCTGCGCGTCCAGCACCACACCGGCGTCGACTTCGTCACGATCATGAACCCTCAGGGCATCCGCTGGACGCACCCCGACGAGAAGCAGATCGGCCAGCACTTCCGCGGCCACACCGAGGCCGCCCTGCGCGGTGAGCCCTTCACCGAGACGTACACCGGCACGCTGGGCCCGTCCGTCCGCGCGGTCGTGCCGATCTACGACGGTGGTACGGCCCCGAAGGACATCGTCGGGCTGGTCAGCGCGGGCATCAGGGTCGAGGAGATCAGCAAGCGGGTGCAGGAGCAGCTGACGGCCCTGCTCGGCGTGGCGGCGGGCGCGCTCGCGCTGGGCGCGATCGGCACGTACGTCGTCAACGCCCGCCTGCGCCGCCACACCCACGGCATGAACGCGGCCGAGCTGAGCCGGATGCACGACTACCACCAGGCCGCGCTGCACGCGGTGCGCGAGGGGCTGCTGATGCTGGACGGGCAGTACCGGGTGGCGCTGATCAACGACGGCGGGCGGGAGCTGCTCGGGGTGGGCGGCGATGTGGTGGGGCGGTCGGTGGCGGACCTCGGCCTGCCCGCACCGCTGACCGGGGCCCTGCTGGCGTCCGAGCCCAGGGTCGACGAGGTGCACCTGACGGCGCAGCGCGTCCTGGTGGTGAACACCTCCCCCGTGTCGGGCGGCGAGCGGCGCGGAACGGTCGTGACACTGCGGGACGTGACCGAACTCCAGTCCCTGATGGGCGAGTTGGACTCCGAGCGTGGCTTCACCCAGGCGCTGCGCTCCCAGGCGCACGAGGCGGCGAACCGTCTCCACACGGTCGTCTCGCTGATCGAACTCGGACGGGCCGAGGAGGCGGTGGAGTTCGCGACCGCCGAGCTGGAGCTGGCACAGGCACTGACGGACCAGGTCGTCGCGGCGGTCAGCGAGCCGGTGCTGGCGGCACTGCTGCTGGGGAAGACGGCGCAGGCCAACGAGCGGGGCGTCGAACTCGTCGTATCGGAGGACAGCCGACTGGACGACGGCCTGCTGCCGCCCTCGCTGCCGGCCCGGGACCTGGTGACGATCCTCGGCAACCTGATCGACAACGCGGTGGACGCCGCGCAGGGGAGCGTGCGGGGGCGGGTGACGGTGACGGCGTACACGGAGGGTGGGGAGCTGGTGCTGCGGGTGTCGGACACGGGGGCCGGGGTGGACCCCGCGCACGTGGAGGCGGTGTTCGAGCGCGGCTTCTCGACGAAGCCGGCTGGGCCGGGCGGGCGGGGGCTGGGGCTGGCGCTGGTACGGCAGGCGGCGCATCGGCACGACGGGACGCTGTCGGTGGCGGAGGCTGCCGGGGGCGGGGCGGAGTTCGAGGTGCGGATGCCGTTGGGAGAGGGTGCGAAACGCGAGCCCGATGCCGGGGCCGCGCCGGGCGCCGGACTCCCGCCCGGCGCCGAACCCACGCCGGGCGGCGGGCCTTCGCGGCAGGCCGACCCTGTGCGGGGAGCCGACCCCGTGCGGGGCTCCGAGGGCGCGGTGGTTTCGAGAGGTGACATATGACGGCGGCGGCCGAGCAGGCGATTCGCGTCCTGGTCGTGGAGGACGATCCGGTCGCGGCGGACGCGCACGTGATGTACGTCGGCCGGGTGCCGGGGTTCGTCGCGGTCGGCAAGGCGCACACGGGCGCGGAGGCGCGGCGTGCGCTGGAGCGGACGCCGGTGGACCTGCTGTTGCTGGACCTGCACCTGCCGGATGTGCACGGGCTGCAACTGGCACGGTCCCTGCGGGCGGCCGGGCACCACGCGGACGTGATCGCGGTGACGTCGGCACGGGATCTGGCCGTGGTGCGCGAGGGGGTGTCCCTGGGGGTCGTGCAGTACGTACTGAAGCCCTTCACCTTCGCGACGCTGCGCGATCGGCTGGTGCGGTACGCCGAGTTCCACGCGGCGGTCGGGGAGGCGAGCGGCCAGGACGAGGTGGACCGCGCCCTGGCGGCCCTGCGGGCACCGGGCCCTGCGGCACTGCCGAAAGGGCTGAGCGGGCCGACGCTGGAGCGGGTGACCGGGGCGGTGCGGGAGGCCGCTGAGGGGCTCACGGCGGCGGGGGTCGCGGAGGCCGTGGGGATCTCCAGGATCACGGCCCGGCGGTACCTGGAACACCTGGTGGAGGCGGGGAGGGCTGAGCGGAAGCCGGTCTACGGGCAGGTGGGGAGGCCGGAGTTGGTGTATCGGTGGGTGCGCGGCGAACGCCGCTGAGTCACCGCCGCCCGTCGTCCGCCGTACCGAACGGCACCGCGTACCCGACGAAGTACCAGCCCAGCGCCGCCACCGCGGCCGCCTCGCCCACGGACAGGATGACGAGCCCCGGCGAGGTGCCGTCCCCGGCCCAGTACACGACGAGCGCGCTCAGCGGTACGACGCAGAAGGCGAGCAGATCGACCACGAGCTGCACGACCTTCCGGGACACCCTCCTGGTGTCCCCGCGGTGGAAGTCCTCCCACCCGAAGGCGCCTTCCGCGCCCGCGAGTCGAGCGAGCCGAGGCCCCAGCTCGCCCCGCACATACCTCCCGATCTCCGAGATCTTCTCGTCGTTCACCAGATACGTCCACCCGAGCACGACACACACCGGCGGCAACGCGAGCAGCATCGACGGCTGCTTGGCCTGCGCCGCCGCGGCGATGACGGCGGCGACGACCGCGAGGGTGACGTACAGCAGGTTGTCCCGGAACCCGATCCGCGCCTTCTGCTCGTCCTTCACGCTCTGGTACTCGGTGAGCAGCAGCTGCCCTGCGGTCACGTCCCGCTCCGCCCCGTCCATCGCCATCCCCTTCCCCGGCTCCCCAACACCCCGCCCTACCGGGCCACTTGGCAGTACCTTAAACGCGTGTCCGAGACATCACCCACCGTCGTCGTCCTGACCGCGCTCCCCGTCGAGTACGACGCCGTGCGCGCCCACCTCGACGAGACCGAGGAACTCGTCCACCACGACGGAACCCGCGTCGAACGCGGCCGGCTCGCGGGCACGCCCTGGGCCTTGGCGATCGCCGAGCTGGGCGAGGGAGCGGTGACGGCCGCCGCGCTCACCATGCAGCTGGTCTCCTGGCTCCGCCCCGAGGCGCTGCTGTTCGTCGGAGTCGCGGGCGGGCTGAAGGACGACATCGAACTCGGGGACGTCGTGGTGGGCACCAAGGTGTACGCCGTCCAGGGCGGCAAGGTGACACCGGACGGTTTCCAGGCCCGCCCCGAGGTCTGGCACGGCTCGCACCGGCTGGTGCAGGCGGCGCGTTCGGCGTTGCGGGACCTGGCGGTGGAGGGGGTGCGGGGGCACCGAAAGCCGATCGCCTGCGGGGATGTGGTCCTGGCCGATCATGAATCGGCGTTCGCCGAGTTCATCCGGCGGAACTACAACGACGCGTACGCGATCGAGATGGAAGGGTCGGGGGCGGCGCACGCGGCGCACCTGAGCGGGCAGCTGGACGCGCTGGTGATCCGGGGGATCAGCGACCGGGCCAATGCGAAGAAGGGCGACGACGACGCGTCCGGGTCACAGGAGCGGGCTGCCGCGCGGGCGGCTTCGGTGGCGGTGGGGGTGTTGCGGAAGCATCGGCCGCGGGGTGGCTCCGCCGGTTCCGCCGACTCCGAGGAGGGTCCCCATCGGGGCGGGGACGGGGGTGGCGCGTACCGGGGCGACCACATCGACTTCCGGGGCGGCACCTTCTACGGCCCTGTCATCGGCAAGCAGAGCGGAGGGCAACGGTAGGGGGACCGTCCACGGGCCGGTTCCGCGAGCCAGTGCGACGCTGCCGCCTCGGCCGATCGGGTTCACGGGGCGGTCGTCGGAACTGGACCGGCTGCTCGCCCAGCTGTCGCCCGATTCGGATGACTCGGCCGCCCCTCCTGTCCTCATCTTCACCGTCACTGGTCTGGGCGGCATCGGCAAGACGGCGTTGGCGGTGGAGGCGGCGCATCGGGCCTGCGCACGGGGGTGGTTCCCCGGCGGGACGCTGTTCGTGGATCTGCGGGGGTACGACGACAATCCGGTGACGGCGGATCAGGCGGTGCTGGCGCTGCTCGATGCGATGGGTGTGGAGGGCGCGAATCTGCCGCAGTCGGCTGCGCGTCAGTACGACGTATACCGCACGCTCCTCTCCGAGCGGGAGAACCGGACGTTGCTGATCCTGGACAACGCCTCGGATGCGTCCCAGTTCCTGCCTCTTCTGCCGGGTACGGGCCACCACCGGGTACTGATCACGTCCCGGGATCGCCCGGACGCCCTCCCCGTACGTCTCATCGACCTGGAGGCACTCGCTCCGGACGACTCGGTCGCCCTCGTGGCCCGTGCCCTTCAGGGCGCCGACGAACGCGACGACCGCGCGACGCGGGAACCGCAGGCGTTGTGCGAACTGACCGCGCTGTGCGGCCACTTGCCGCTCGCTCTCCATATCGCCGCCGCGATGCTCCGCCGGCGCCGGCACCGTGGCATCGCCTCCCTGGTGGCCGAGATCAAGGAGGCGGAGGACCCCACCGCTGTCCTGGACAACGGCAGCCCGGGCACGGACCTGTACGGCCGCTCGCTCGCTCTGCGTCCTGTGCTGGAGACCTCATATCGCCGTCTGTCTCCCGAGCGGGCCCGGCTGCTGCGTCTGCTGGCCCTGGCCCCCGGCTCCGACGCGAGCACGGAGACCGTCGTGTCTCTGACCGCCCTGGACATGGATGTCGCCATGCGGCTGCTGGAGGACTTGGCCTCCGCCGGTCTCGTGACGCCGGTGTCGGCGGGTGGGCATGTGCGGTGGCGGTTGCATGACCTGGTGCGGGCGTTCGCGGTCGCGATGGTGGCAAGGGAGGCGCACTTGCGGAAGGAGGGGGAGGCGGCGCGGGAGCGGCTGCTGCACTTCTACTTGCTCTGGGCCTATGAGGCACATGCTCGGTTGAAGTGGCTGCCGGGGATGCCGGAGCCGCGGTTCACGGACCGGAGGGGGGCGCTGGCGTGGCTGGACCGGGAGCGCGCGGCGCTGATCGCCGCCGTGCAGTGGGCGGGTGAGGAGCGGTACGGGCAGAAGGCGGTGGAACTGGCAGTGTGCCTGTCGGAGTACCTGCGCTGGCGACGCTACTTCGACGACGGGCTCACCGTCGCACGTGCCGCCAGGGAGGCCGCCCACCGCGCCGCGGACCGACTCAGCGAGGCCAGAGCGGAAATCAGCCTCGGCAACGCCCTGCAACAGGCGGGCAGGGCGGAGGAAGCGATCGACGCCCACACCCGCGCCCGCGACCTCTACCAAACCGCCGGGGACCGCCACGGCGAGGCCCGCGCGTGGCACAGCCTCGGCAACGCCCTGGCGGCGACGGGCCGGGCGGAGGAAGCGATCGACGTCCACACCCGCGCCCGCGAGCTCTACCAAACCGCCGGGGACCGCCAGGAGGAGGCCCACGCGTGGAACAACCTCGGCAACGCCCTGCGGTGGGCGGGCCGGGCGGAGGAAGCGATCGACGCCCACACCCGCGCCCGCGACCTCTACCAGACCGTCGGGGACCGCCACCTTGAGGGCACGGCATGGCACAACCTCGGCCTCGCCCTGTGGGAGACAGGCCAGGTGAAGGAGGCCATCGAGGCGTACGGCAAGGACCTTGACATCTGCCACGAGTTCGAAGACTGGTACGGGGCAGGCCAGACCTTCGAGAAGTTGGGCCTTGCCCACGCGAGCATCGACCGCCCCGCTGAATTCCGCGCCTGCCTGCTCCAGGCCGCCGCCGCCTACACCCGAGCCAACGCCCCCGCCGAAGCCGCCAACGCCCAATCCGCCGCAGACGCATTGACCTGACTAGACCACTCAACCTACGTTCACCAGGCAGCCATCCCCGCGCCACAACGAAGTGAGCCCGCAGGAGGTCATGCCCGTGCGCCCCACCGCCGTTCTCCCCACACTCCTCGCCCTCTCCCTCGCCGCCGCGACCACCCTCACCGCCTGCGGTACCGGCTCCGGCAGCGACCCGGACACCGTCAAGGTCTCCTTCAAACAGTCCACGGACAACTCCATCAAGGTGATGGACACCTACCTCGCGGACATCAAGAAGCAGTTCGAGAAGGCGAACCCCGGCAAGAAGGTCGAGTTCGTCCCGATCAAGGCCCCGGACTCGGAGTACTACACCAAGCTCCAGCAGATGCTCCGCTCCCCCAAGACCGCCCCCGACCTGGTCTACGAGGACACCTTCCTCATCAACTCGGACATCACCAGCGGGTACTTGAAGCCTCTCGACCCGTACCTCGCCAAGTGGCAGGACTGGGACCAGTTCATCGACACGGCAAAGGAGGCCGCCAAGGGCGAGGACGGCAAGACGTACGGCATCCCGGACGGCACGGACACCCGGGGCCTGTGGTTCAGCAAGGACATCTTCAAGAAGGCCGGCCTGCCCGCCGACTGGCAGCCGAGGACCTGGAACGACGTCCTCGACGCCGCCCGCACCATCAAGCGCGAAGCCCCCGACGTCATCCCCCTGAACATCTACACGGGCAAACCCGTCGGCGAGGCCGCCACCATGCAGACCTTCGAAATGCTGCTCTACGGAACGAACGACGGAACGTCGGACCCTCTGTACGACAGGTCCGCCAAGAAGTGGATCGCCGGCAGCCAGGGTTTCAAGGACGCCCTCAGCTTCGTGGAGACCGTCTACAAGGAGAAACTCGGCCCGGACGTCTCCGACGCCCTCGACCCCAACGTCATGACCCGCGTCCGCGGCGAGTGGCTCCCGCAGGGCGAACTCGCCATCGCCCTCGACGGCTCCTGGCTCCCGCAGGACTGGCTCCCCGGCAGCGGCCACGAATGGCCCGAGTGGTCCGACGAACTCGGCCTCGCCGCCATGCCCACCCAGAACGGCCAGGCCCCCGGCAAGGTGAGCATGTCCGGCGGCTGGACCTGGTCCATCCCGGCCAAGGCGGCCAACCCCGACCTCGCCTTCGAGTTCGTCAAGACGATGCAGACGAAGGCGAACGCCCAGAAGTGGTACGTCGCCAACTCCGGCATCGCGGTACGCGAGGACGTGGCCGCCGACCCGGCGTACGTCGACGCCCAACCCGGCATCAAGTTCTTCACGGACCTCGTCGCGAACACCCACTACCGCCCCGCCTACCCGGCGTACCCGAAGGTCTCCACCGCCGTCCAGGAGGCGATGGAGGGCGTGACGACGGGCGACATGTCGGTCGAGGACGCGGCGAAGGGCTACGACGAGGAGCTGAAGGCGGCGGCGGACGGCCAGGTGATCGAGAAATGACCGCTGCCGAGACGGGCTCCCCCGTATGACGCGGGCCCGCTCCCTCAGCCGATCCCTCACCCGCGCCCTCCCGGTCGCCCCCGCCGTCGTCCTCCTGCTCCTCTTCCTCGCCGGCCCCATCGCCTACTGCGCCTACATCGCCTTCACCGACCTCCAGCTCACCGGCCAGGCCGAGGACTCGTTCGTCGGCTTCGACAACTTCCGTACGGCGTTCGGTGACGAGGCGTTCCTCAACGCGGTCTGGCTCACCCTCGTCTTCACCGTCGTCTCCGCCCTGCTCGGGCAGAACACCCTGGGCCTGGCCCTGGCCGCCCTGATGCAGCGCGCGTCGAAGCCCGTGCGCACACTGGTGGGCGGCATCGTCATCACGGCGTGGGTCCTGCCGGAGGTCGTCGCCGGCTTCCTGCTCTACGTCTTCTTCCGTCGCGAAGGCACCCTGAACGCCATCCTGGACTGGCTCCGACTCCCCACCCAGAACTGGCTGTTCACCCTCCCGATCCTGGCGGTGTCCTTCGCGAACGTCTGGCGGGGCACGGCCTTCTCCATGCTGGTGTACTCGGCGGCCCTCAACGAGATCCCCAAGGAGATCACCGAGGCGGCCGAGGTGGACGGCGCCGGCGGCTGGCGCCGTATGTGGCACATCACGCTCCCGATGATCCGCCGCTCCATCGGCACGAACCTCATGCTGATCACCCTGCAGACCCTGTCCGTCTTCGGCCTGATCTGGGTGATGACGAGGGGCGGCCCGGGCGGCAAGAGCCAGACGCTCCCGCTCTTCATGTACGAGGAGGCGTTCCAGAAGAGCATGATCGGCTACGGCACGGCGGTCGCCCTGCTGCTGTTGGTGGTGGGCTCGTTGTTCTCGGCGGTCTACCTGCGTCTGCTGCGAACGGAGGTCTGACGCCGCATGCCCCGCACCGTCTCGTCCCGACGCACCACCCACCGCCTGGCCGCAGACGCCGGCCTCCTTGCGGTGGCCGCGGCCTTCGTACTCCCGCTCGCCTGGGTGCTCCTCTCCGCCCTGGACACGAACGCGAACCTCCGGGTGAAGCTCCCCGACGGCGCGACCCTGGACAACTTCGACGCGGTCCTGACGCCCGACATCACCTTCACCCCCCTGCTCAACAGTCTGCTCCTGTGCGGCGGGGGAACGGCCCTGACGGTGGTGTGCGCGGCGCTGGCGGCGTACCCCCTGTCGCGGTTCCGGTCGCGGCTCAACCGCCCGTTCCTCCTCACGGTCCTCTTCGCGACGAGCCTGCCGATCACGGCGATCATGGTTCCGGTGTACGCCCTGTTCGTGCGGGTGAACCTGATCGACACCATGCAGGGCACGACCTTCTTCTTCGCCGCCTCTCAACTGCCGTTCGCCATCTGGCTGATGAAGAACTTCATGGACGGAGTGCCGAAGGAACTGGAGGAGGCGGCCTGGACGGACGGCGCGTCGTCGCTTCAGTCGCTGATGCGGATCGTGCTGCCGCTGATGGGGCCCGGTGTGGCAGTGGTGACGGTGTTCTCGTTCGTGATGATGTGGGGGAACTTCTTTGTGCCGTTCATGCTCCTGCTCACCCCCGACCAGATGCCGGCCTCCGTGAGCATCAACGAGTTCTTCGGCAACCGCGGGATGGTGGCGTACGGCCAGCTCGCGGCGTTCTCGATCATTTACTCGACGCCGGTGATTTTGCTTTATGTGCTGGTGGCGCGGCGGTTGGGTGGGGGGTTCGCGTTGGGTGGGGCGGTCAAGGGGTGAGCTCGTCGGCCCGGGTACGGGCGTGGGCGGCTTCCGCGGATGCCTCGGCTCGGGTGTAGGCATGGGCTGCCTGAAGCCAGTTGGCGCGCGCATGGGGGAGGTTGTCGGCCGCTTCCCAGGCACGCGCCAGGTTTGCGAGAGCACGACCTGTGCCATACCTGTCCTCGAACTCCCGGCAGATCTCCAGATGCTTGCCGTACGCCTGGATGGCCTCCTCCACCCGGCCCGCCTTCCTCAAGGCACGGCCGAGATCGTTCCACGCCCTGCCTTCGCGGTAGCGGTCCCCACCAGCCTGGAACAGATCGCGGGCGCGGGTGTAGGCATCGACTGCCTCCTCCAGCTGCCCCGTGTCCACGAGGGCAAGGCCCAGGCCATTCCACGCCATGCCCTCGTGGTAGTGATCGCCGAGGACTTGAAGCATGTCGCGGGCACGGATATGAGCTGCGATCGCCTCCTCCGCCCGGCCCACCTCCCGCAGGGCGTAGCCGAGGCCGCCCCACGAGGCGGCCTCCCGGTAGCGGTCGCCGGCAGCCTGACACAGGTCACGAGCACGGATGTGTGCTGCGATCGCCTCCTCTCCCCGGCCCGCCTCCCGCAGGGCGAAGCCGAGGCCGTTCCAAGCGTGGGCCTCCGCAGAGCGGTCACCGATACGAGAGGCAGCTTCCTGAGCAGCTTGAGTAACAGTGATCCAGTCGCCGAAGAACCTTCGCCAGCGCAAGTACTCCCCCAGGCATGCGGCCAGGCGCACCGCCGCCTCCGCGAACCGCTCCTCGCTCACCCACGCCGCCGCTGCCACCAGCCCCGCCCGTTCCCCGTCCAGCCACGCCAACGCCTGCCCTCGTTCCGTGAACCGCTCCGGCTCCACGATCCCCGGCAGCCACCGCAACCGGGCATCCGCCGCACCCGCCCCTCGCATGTAGAACTCAAGCAACCGTTCCCTCGCCGTCTCCCCCTCCTCCCGCAAGCCCGCATCCGCGGCCACCACACCCACGCCGAACACTCGCACCAGGTCATGCAACCGCCACCGCCCACGCCCGCTCCCTCGCTCGACAAGGTGAGAGCGGGCCAGCGCGTCCAAGGTCCGAGTCGGCGGGAAATCCTCCCCGGCCAAAGCAGTTACGGCCTCGGCAGTCACCTCTGCCCCTGGTGCGAGGGCAAGCAGCCGTAGCAACCGGGCCTGATCAGGCGGCAAACGCCGATACGACAGGTCGAAGGCGGCACGGACACTGCGCTCCCCGTCGTCGAGATGGATCAGCCGGTCGCGGAACTCCAAGAGCTCACCGGCCAGTTCGGCAACGGGCTTGCCCCGGTCCAGCACCAGCAGTGCCGCCGAGATCTGGAGGGCCAGCGGCAGGTGGCCGCAGTGGGAGGCGACTTCCTTCGCGGCCTCGGGCTCGTCGGTGACCCGGCTGTCGGCCGGATCGGCGATCCGCAGCACACGGTCGAGAAGCTCGTATGCCTCGCCAGGAGTCAGCTCGTCCAACGCCAGTAATCGTGCCCCCAGTTGGGGCAACTTGTTCCGCGAGGTGACCAGCAACCGATGCCGTACATCACCGGGAAGCAGCGGCCGCACCTGGTCCGGCGATGAAGCGTTGTCGGCCAACACCAACACGGCCCCGCGCTCCCGCCGTCGCTCAGCAAGCAGCGACCGGTACAGCGCACCCCGCTCGTCCGCCCGTACCGGAATGTGCTCCGGCTCCGCGCCGAGCGCCCGCAGCAGCGTCTCCAGCGCCTGCTCCCCCGTAACGGGATCGTCGTCGTACCCGTGCAGGTCCAGGAAGAGCACCCCGCCCGGGAACCACCCCTTCTCGCACGCCTCGTGAGCGGCCTCCACCGCAAGGGCGGTCTTGCCGATACCGCCGAGCCCGGACAAGGCGGCGACCAGCACCGGTACGGAGCCGCCGTCGGCCGCGGACGGATCAAACGTGTCGAGCAGTCGCCGCAGTTCGTCACCCCGCCCGGTGAACCCGGTCACCCGCGCGGGCAGCGCGTCCAGAGCCGTAGGAGCAGCCGCGTACTGGTAGACGCTCCCCTTCGCGACGACGGTCCCCTTGAACTCCCCTCCCCCGAAGTCAAGATGATCCCCGCCGTACCGCCCGCCACCCTCACCGACCATCGCGCCGCCCCCGTACCGCCTCCGACCCTCGCGCACCCACACGGTACGCCCCTCCTGCGCGCCCAACCCCCGCTCTGGCCAGCCGACTTGGCAGTACCGTGAAGCGGTGCCCGTCACCCCACCCACGGTCGCCGTGCTCACCGCACTGCCACTCGAATACCTGGCGGTCCGCGCCCACCTCACGTCCATCGAGAAGCGCGTGCACCCCGACTACGGCACCCGGGCCGAGGTGGGCCGACTCCCCGGAACCCCCTGGCAGATCGCCCTCCTGGAACTGGGCGAGGGAACCCGCGCGGCAGCCGCCCTCACCGAGCGTGCGATGACCTGGTTCACCCCACAAGCGGCGCTCTTCGTCGGTGTGGCGGGCGGTCTGAAGGACGACATCGACCTCGGCGACGTCGTCATCGCCACCAAGGTGTACGCCATCCACGGTGGCAAGGAGTCCCCCGACGGCTTCCTCGACCGCCCGGAAAGCTGGCACGCCCCGCACCACCTCGACTCGGCGGCCCGGCAGGCCCTGCGCGGCGAACCGCACATCCACTTCAAACCGATCGCCGCCGGCGATGTCGTCCTCGCCGCCGCGGACTCACCCCTCGCCCAGCGCATCCGGCAGCGCTTCAACGACGCCGTGGCCATCGAGATGGAGGGCTCCGGCGTGGCGCACGCGGCTCACCTCGCCGGTACAGCGGGCGGCGCGTTGATCATCCGGGGCATCAGCGACAAGGCGGACGCCGGCAAGGCCGAGGCGGACGGGCAGGGCTCCCAGCCGCACGCCGCCGCGCGGGCCGCCGAGGCGGCGATCGCCGTACTCCACGAGCTGGAACCGAAGGAGAAGGCACCACCGCCACGCACCCCCCACTGGACCGGCCAGACCCATGGCCCGGTCCCCACCGCCTCCACGACGCTCCCGCCCCGCCCTCTCGGCTTCACCGGACGATCGGCGGATCTGAGCCACCTGCTCACCCACCTCGCCCCCGCCCCCGCCCCAGCACCGGACGGCACGACCGCACCCGCTCTGCTCATCTCCGCCGTCACCGGTCTGGGCGGCATCGGCAAGACCGCGCTGGCGATCGAGGCCGCTCACCAGGCATGTGCGTCGGGCTGGTTCCCCGGCGGGACGCTCTTCGTCGACCTGCGCGGCTACGACGAGAACCCGGTCACCGCCGACCAGGCGGTGCTCGCCCTTCTGGATGCTCTCGGCGTGCGTGACGCAGAGCTGCCGACGACCACGGCACGCCAGTACGACGCTTACCGGGCCCGCCTCTGCGAGCGCCGTCCCCGAACCCTGCTGATCCTCGACAACGTCTCGGACCCGTCCCAGTTCCTCCCCCTCCTTCCCGGCACCGGCCACCACCGCATCCTGATCACCTCCCGCGACCGCCCCGACTCGCTCCCTCTGCACGTCGTCAGCCTGGAGAACCTTCCCGAGGACGACTCGACCGCCCTTGTGCGCACGGCCCTCAGCAACGACCCGCGCGACGAGCGCCCGTCCCTCGAACCGGATGCTCTGCGCGAACTGACCGTGCTCTGCGGCCACTTGCCTCTCGCCCTCCAGATCGCCGCCGCGATGCTGCGCAGGCGCCGGCACCGCCTGATCGCCTCACTGGTGGCGGAGATCAGGAAGGCCGAGGATCCGACGGCCGTGCTCGACGGCGGCGCTCGCGGGACCGACCAGTACGGACGCTCCCTCGTTCTGCGGCCGGTCCTGGAGACCTCGTACCGACGGCTCTCACCCGCGCAGGCGCGCCTGCTGCGTCTGCTCGCGCTGATCCCCGGCCCCGACGCAGCCACGGACGCCGTGGCCATCCTGGCCGACCTCGGCATCGACCCCGTTCTGGACCTTTTGGAGGATCTGGCGGCCGCGGGTCTGGTCACGCCCGTGCGCGGGACCGGGGATGCGGTGCGGTGGCGGTTACACGACCTGGTGCGGGCGTTCGGGGCCGGGCTGGTGGCCACGGACGGGGCGCTCGGTGAAGAGGGGGAGGCGGCCCGGGAACGGATCCTGGTGTACTACGCGATGTTGGCATCCGCGGCGAATGCCCGTATGGAGTGGCAGTCCGGGTTGGAGGAGGACCCCGGTTGTTTCGCCACCCGGGCCGAGGCGCTGGCCTGGTTGGACGGGGAGAGGGCAGGACTGGTGGCCGCCGTGCAGTGGGCGGGCGAGGAGCGGTTCGAGACAGCCGCGGGGGCACTGGCCGCGTCCTTGGGCGAGTACCTGCACTGGCGGCGGTACTTCGACGACTGGGTTGCCGTGGCCCGCGCCGCTTTCCACCAGACCGTTTGCCATCTCGGCCGGCGCGAGCTCGAGTCGGTCAAGTGGAGCCGGCTCGGCGTCGCGCTGGGGGAGGCGGGCCGGGTGGAGGAGGCGGTCGAAGCGCTCACCCGGGCCCGCGACACGTTCCCCGCCGCTGGACAGCCCCACGAAGAGGCCACCGTGTGGAGCAACCTCGGCACCGCTCTGATGTTGGCGGGCCGGACGGAGGAAGCGATCGATGCCCACACGCGCGCCCGTGACCTGTGCCGGAGCGCTCGGAACAACCGGGGCGAGGCGGGCGCCTGGTCCGGACTCGGCAACGCGCTGCGCGACGCGGATCGGATGGAGGAGGCAGTCGAAGCGCTCACCCGGGCCCGCGACCTGCTCCGCACTGCGGGGAGCCCTCACGAGGTGGCCGCCACCTGCAGCAATCTCGGCGTCACCCTGCACGAGGCAGGTCGGACGCAAGAAGCGATCGAGGCGCTCACCACCTCCTTGGGTATCTGCCGGGAGTTCGAGGACTGGTACCACACGGGCTTCGTCCTCGAACACCTGGCCTGGATCCATGAGCACACCGACGTGCCCGCCCAGGCCCGCATCGCTTTCGTCCAGGCCGCCGATGCGTACGGACGTGCGGGCGCCCCCGACGACGCCGCACGGTGCCGCACCTGGGCCGAAGGCCTGTCATAGTCCGCCCCTGCTCGGCGTCCCTACTCGGGCAGCACTCCCGCCCGAAACACCTCCACCCCCACAACCCTCCGCACCCGCACCGGCTCGATCAGCAGCATCACCCGCCGCTCCCCCGGCAACAGCCACGGGTACCGCTCCTCCCCGATGTACTTCTGCGCGAGCCGGTCCATCGCCCGCTCCGCCACCTCGCCCTCCACGAACCGCACGACCCGGCCCCGGATCTCAGCCCGGTCGTAAGGGTTGTCCACATCATGGTGGGAGAGGGAAACGTTGGGATTGAGCCGCAGGTTGTCCACCTTCACGCGCCCGATCGACGTGTTGACCATGGCGTACTCGTCTTCGATGTCCGCCCACATGGGCGATACCTGCGGCATCCCGTCCGGGCCCACCGTCGCCAGATGCCAGAAGTTCGGCGCGAGGAGGCGCTCGCGAATATGCCCGTTGAGCTTGCCGTTCACCGGCAGTCACCACCTTCCGGGGCCGCCACCGTGACGACCTGGCGCCATCCTGGCCGCCGCCCCGTGCCGGTCGACAGACGATCTTCAGCCAGTGGCGAACCCACCAGTAGCCGTAGCTTCCTACAATCCGTGATCCTGGCCGAACAGACCGTAGTCACCCCACTCCGCCCGGCCTACGTTGTGCCCGTGCGCCGACCCCCAGCCCAACCGAACCAGCCCCCCGACCGCTCGAACCGCCGGAACCCGCCCGCTCCCCCGTTCAACGCCCCCGCCGCCCGCCGCCTGCGGGCCGGGCTCAACATGGGGCCCGAACACGTCGCCTACGGCATGCGGGCCTCGTACGGGCTCCCCTACGTCACCGGGGACCTCGTCGTCGCCTGGGAACGTGAGCTCGCCTCCCCG
This sequence comes from Streptomyces sp. DT2A-34, assembly GCF_030499515.1. NCBI lineage: Bacteria > Bacillati > Actinomycetota > Actinomycetes > Kitasatosporales > Streptomycetaceae > Streptomyces > Streptomyces sp. DT2A-34. Next base: position 2,938,427 of record NZ_JASTWJ010000001.1, read on the forward strand.
AACAGCAATGAGCTCACCGCCCTCGCGGGCGTGCTGTGGTGCTCGCCCAGTGAGCTGCTCGGCAAGCCGAGGACGCTGCGCGAGCACCGCATCGCCCGTGGGCTGGCGCCGGAGGACGTGGCCCGGGCCGTCGGGCACGAGCTCGGCGCGTATCTCCGTATGGAGGAGAACGACGACTGGCACGGCAACGACCGTCAGTCCGCCGCCCTCGCGGAGGCCCTCGGGCTGACGCTCCCGGACTTCATCACCGTCACCGGCCGTGACGCGAAGCTCGGCGAGCTGCTGCGCAGTGCCGTGTCGACGCGCTGGCAGGCGTACGTGCGGCCGGTGGGCAAGATGGTGCCCCTGGACCGGCGGCTCCTGGAGAACGCCCTCCAGGAGCTGCATCAGGACTACCAGGGGCAGATGACCGCCACGCTCAGCTGGGGCGGCGGTGGCAGTGACTCCAGCGCGGCCGGCCGCGAGTTCCTGGAGCGGATCGTGGAGCGCTTCTGGGCGACGGTCGGGGGAGGCACCACCTGAGCCTCCGGCCCGGCGTTCTCAGGCCCGTAGTCGTTGCCGTTCGGCGTCCGGACGATCGTGTGCCGGTCTAGAACACCGACTCCGCCTCGTCCATCCGGTCCTTCGGCACCGTCTTCAGCTCGGTCACCGCCTCCGCCAGCGGCACCATCACGATGTCGGTCCCGCGCAGCGCGGTCATCCTGCCGAACTCGCCCCGGTGCGCGGCCTCCACCGCGTGCCAGCCGAAGCGGGTGGCGAGGACGCGGTCGTACGCCGTGGGCACACCGCCGCGCTGGACATGGCCGAGGATGACCGGCTTGGCCTCCTTGCCGAGCCGGCGCTCCAGCTCGAACGCCAGCGCCGTACCGATGCCCTGGAAGCGCTCGTGGCCGAACTTGTCGATCGCGCCCTTGCCGTAGTCCATGGTGCCGTCGGCGGGGTGGGCGCCCTCGGCGACGCAGATCACCGCGAACTTCTTGCCGCGCGCGAAGCGCTCCTCGACCATTTTCACGAGGTCGGCCGGGTCGAACGGGCGCTCCGGGAGGCAGATGCCGTGCGCACCCGCCGCCATGCCGGACTCCAGCGCGATCCAGCCCGCGTGGCGGCCCATGACCTCCACGACCATCACCCGCTGGTGGGACTCCGCCGTCGTCTTCAGGCGGTCCATGGCCTCGGTGGCGACACCGACCGCCGTGTCGAAGCCGAACGTCCGGTCCGTCGACGAGATGTCGTTGTCGATCGTCTTCGGGACGCCCACCACCGGCAGGCCCGCGTCCGACAGCATGCGCGCCGCCGTCAGGGTGCCCTCGCCGCCGATCGGGATCAGCGCGTCGATGCCGAAGTCCGCGACCATGTCCTCGGCCCGCTCGCAGGCCTCGCGCAGCCGGTCGCGCTCCAGTCGGGAGGAGCCGAGGATGGTGCCGCCCCGGGCCAGGATGCCGCTCACGCTGTCCAGGTCGAGGGCACGGTAGCGACCGTCCAGCAGGCCCGAGTAACCGTCCTCGAAGCCGATGACCTCGTCGCCGTAGTTGTCGACCGCCCGGTGCACGACCGACCGGATCACGGCGTTCAGGCCGGGGCAGTCGCCGCCTGCGGTGAGAACTCCGATACGCATCGCGCTGTGTCTCCTGCTCGCTGTTGATACCGGTGAGCCAGTCCGATTGTTTCACGTTCCGAAGGCCCCTGTCCGACCCTGGATCCTGACGGGCGCCTTATCCAGCGGCAAGGGTATTGTCAAGAGGGTTTCGCTCACCTCACTGGGCGATTTTGCGACCCTTGACCGGAACAGAGCACCGGAACAGAGCAAAGGCTCCGCCAAGCCCGCCGACAGTCAACAGACGACAGACGACAGACGACAGACGAAACGGAGAGCACGCGTGACGCGCAGCGTGTACGTGACCGGCATCGACCGCGGAGACGGCCGCCAGGTCGTCGAACTGGGGGTCATGGAGCTCCTGACCCGGCAGGTCGACCGGGTGGGGGTGTTCCGGCCGCTGGTGCACCACGTCCCCGACCGCCTGTTCGAGCTGTTGCGCGCCCGCTACCGGCTGTCCCAGGACCCGGCGACGGTCTACGGCATGGACTACCACGAGGCGTCCGCCCTCCAGGCCGAGCGCGGGACCGACGAGCTGGTGTCCACGCTCGTCGACCGGTTCCATCTCGTCGCCCGCGACTACGACGTCGTCCTCGTCCTCGGCACCGACTACGCCGACACCCAGCTCCCGGACGAGCTGTCCCTGAACGCCCGGCTCGCCAACGAGTTCGGCGCGTCCGTGATACCGGTCGTGGGCGGACGCAAGCAGACCGCCGAGTCCGTGCTGGCCGAGACGCGCAACGCCTACCGGGCGTACGAGGGCCTCGGCTGCGACGTGCTGGCCATGGTCACCAACCGGGTCGCCCGGGACGACCGGGACGAGATCGCCCAGCGGCTTCAGGCGCGGCTGCCCGTACCCTGCTACGTGGTGCCGGACGAGCCCGCCCTGGCCGCGCCGACCGTCTCGCAGATCGCCCAGTCCCTGGACGCGAAGGTCCTGCTCGGCGACGACTCGGGGCTCGCCCGCGACGCCCTCGGCTTCGTGTTCGGCGGCGCGATGCTGCCGAACTTCCTGACCGCCCTGACCCCGGGCTGCCTGGTCGTCACCCCCGGCGACCGCGCCGACCTGGTCGTCGGCTCGCTGGCCGCGCACAGCGCCGGCACCCCGCCGATAGCCGGTGTGCTGCTCACCCTCGACGAGCGCCCCGGCGACGAGATCCTCACCCTCGCCGCCCGCCTCGCCCCCGGCACCCCGGTGCTCTCGGTGCCCGGCTACAGCTTCCCCACCGCCGAGCAACTCTTCTCCCTGGAGGGGAAGTTGAGCGCGGCCACCCCGCGCAAGGCGGAGACCGCCCTCGGCCTGTTCGAGCGGTACGTCGAGACCGGCGACCTGCTGAAGCGGGTCTCGACGCCGAACAGCGACCGGGTCACGCCGATGATGTTCGAGCACAAGCTGCTGGAGCAGGCCCGCTCGAACATGCGCCGCATCGTGCTGCCCGAGGGCACCGAGCCGCGCGTCCTGCACGCCGCGGAGGTCCTGCTGCGGCGGAACGTCTGCGACCTCACGCTCCTGGGGCCGGTCGACCGGATCCGCAAGCAGGCCGCCGACCTCGGTATCGACCTCGGTGACTGCCAGCTGATCGACCCGGCCACCAGCGAACTGCGCGACTCCTTCGCCGAGAAGTACGCCAAGCTGCGCGCCCACAAGGGGGTCACGGTGGAGCTGGCGTACGACGTCGTCTCCGACGTGAACTACTTCGGCACGCTGATGGTGCAGGAGGGCCTCGCGGACGGCATGGTCTCCGGTTCCGTCCACTCGACCGCCGCGACCATCCGGCCCGCCTTCGAGATCATAAGAACAAAGGGGGCCGCGCGAAGCGCGTCAGACAGGGTGGTGGTGGGAGACGGGCGGGCCAACCCGGACGCCGGCATCGTCTCCTCGGTCTTCTTCATGTGCCTCGCCGACCGGGTCCTCGTCTACGGCGACTGCGCCGTGAACCCCGACCCGAACGCCGAGCAGCTGGCCGACATCGCCATCCAGTCGGCCGCCACGGCCCAGCGGTTCGGTGTGGAGCCGCGGATCGCGATGCTGTCGTACTCGACGGGTACGTCCGGTTCGGGCGCCGACGTCGACAAGGTGCGCGAGGCGACCGAGCTGGCGCGCCGGCGGCGGCCCGACCTGAAGATCGAGGGGCCCATCCAGTACGACGCCGCCGTGGAGCCGTCCGTCGCCGCGACCAAGCTGCCGGAGTCGGAAGTCGCCGGGCAGGCAACGGTTTTGATCTTTCCGGACCTCAATACGGGTAACAACACCTACAAGGCCGTGCAGCGCTCGGCCGGCGCCATCGCCGTCGGACCGGTGCTGCAGGGTCTGCGCAAGCCGGTCAACGACCTGTCCCGGGGCGCCCTGGTCCAGGACATCGTCAACACCGTCGCCATCACGGCGATCCAGGCCCAGTCCTCCGTCCTGTCCCCCACCGAGAAGGCAACCGCCCAGTGAGCCCGTCCCGCGTCCTCGTCCTCAACTCCGGCTCCTCGTCGGTGAAGTACCAGCTGCTCGACATGCGCGACAGCAGCCGCCTGGCCGTCGGGCTCGTCGAGCGCATCGGCGAGGAGACCTCCCGGCTCAGGCACACGCCGCTGGCCGGCGGCGGCGAGACCCGTGAGTGCACCGGGGCGATAGCCGATCACGAGGCCGCCCTGAAGGCCGTGTCGGCGGAACTCGCCAGGGACGGCCTCGGGCTGGACTCGCCCGAGCTGGCCGCGATCGGGCACCGGGTGGTGCACGGCGGCAAGCACTTCACCGAGCCGACCGTCATCGACGACGCCGTGCTCGCCGAGATCGAGCGGCTGATCCCGGTCGCCCCGCTGCACAACCCGGCCAACCTCACCGGGATCCGCACGGCCCAGGCCCTGCGCCCGGACCTGCCGCAGGTCGCCGTCTTCGACACCGCGTTCCACACGACGATGCCGGAGTCGGCCGCCCGCTACGCCATCGACGTCGAGACCGCCGACCGGCACCGGATACGCCGGTACGGCTTCCACGGCACCTCGCACGCGTACGTCTCCCGGGCCACCGCGAAACTGCTGGACAAGGCGCCCGAGGACGTGAACGTCATCGTGCTGCACCTGGGCAACGGCGCGTCCGCGTCGGCCGTGCGGGGCGGTCGCTGCGTGGACACCTCCATGGGGCTGACGCCTTTGGAGGGGCTCGTGATGGGTACGCGCTCCGGTGACATGGATCCCGCCGTCATCTTCCATTTGGCGCGTGTTGGAGGAATGTCCATCGAGGAAATCGACACTCTTCTCAACAAGAAGAGCGGATTGATCGGCCTGTGCGGCGACAACGACATGCGGGAGATCGGCCGGCGGATCGACGAAGGTGACGAGCGGGCCCAATTGGCCTTCGACATCTACATTCACCGACTGAAGAAGTACATCGGCGCCTATTACGCGGTGCTCGGCACGGTGGACGCGGTCGCGTTCACGGCCGGAGTCGGCGAGAACGCGGCGCCGGTGCGGGAGGCCGCCGTGGCGGGCCTGGAACAACTCGGCCTCGTGGTCGACGCCGAACTGAACGCCGTACGCGGTGACGAGCCGCGGCTGATCTCACCCGCGGGCGCGCGGGTGGCGGTTGCCGTGGTGCCCACGGATGAAGAACTGGAGATCGCGACGCAGACCTACGCACTGGTCGAAGAGAACGCCTGAGTAACACGGCTGAGCAAAGCGCAGCTCATTTGTATCTTCCGCCAGACGGAATATTCCGTAGCGAAACAAACCGATAGGATCGTCCCATGCGCCGTTCGAAAATCGTTTGTACTCTCGGCCCCGCGGTCGACTCCCATGAACAGCTCGTCGCCCTGATCGAGGCGGGCATGAATGTGGCCCGCTTCAACTTCAGCCACGGCACGCACGAAGACCACCAGGGGCGGTACGAGCGCCTGCGGGCCGCCGCCGAGGAGACCGGGCGGGCCATCGGTGTGCTCGCCGACCTCCAGGGTCCGAAGATCCGTCTGGAGACCTTCGCCGAGGGCCCGGTGGAGCTGGAGCGCGGTGACGAGTTCGTCATCACGACCGAGGACGTCCCGGGCGACAAGCAGATCTGCGGGACCACCTACAAGGGCCTGCCGGGCGACGTCACCAAGGGCGACCAGGTCCTCATCAACGACGGCAACGTCGAGCTGAAGGTCACCGAGGTCGACGGCCCCCGGGTGAAGACGATCGTCATCGAGGGCGGTGTCGTCTCCGACCACAAGGGCATCAACCTGCCCGGCGCGGCCGTGAACGTGCCGGCGCTGAGCGAGAAGGACGTCGAGGACCTCCGCTTCGCGCTGCGCATGGGCTGCGACCTGGTCGCCCTGTCCTTCGTGCGGGACGCCAACGACGTGCAGGACGTGCACAAGGTCATGGACGAGGTCGGCCGCCGCGTCCCGGTCATCGCCAAGGTGGAGAAGCCGCAGGCGGTCGCCAACATGGAGGACGTGGTGATGGCGTTCGACGGCGTGATGGTCGCGCGTGGCGACCTGGCCGTCGAGTACCCGCTCGAGAAGGTCCCGATGGTGCAGAAGCGGCTCATCGAGCTGTGCCGTCGCAACGCCAAGCCGGTGATCGTGGCGACCCAGATGATGGAGTCGATGATCACCAACTCCCGCCCGACCCGCGCCGAGGCCTCCGACGTGGCCAACGCGATCCTGGACGGTGCCGACGCGGTCATGCTGTCGGCGGAGTCCTCCGTCGGCGCCTACCCGATCGAGACCGTCAAGACGATGTCGAAGATCGTCACCGCGGCCGAGCAGGAGCTGCTGAGCAAGGGCCTGCAGCCCCTCGTCCCCGGCAAGAAGCCGCGCACGCAGGGCGGTTCGGTCGCCCGTGCGGCCTGCGAGATCGCCGACTTCCTCGGCGGCAAGGGCCTGGTCGCCTTCACCCAGTCCGGCGACACCGCCCGCCGCCTGTGCCGCTACCGCGCCGCCCAGCAGATCATCGCGTTCACCACGGACGAGTCCACCCGCAACCAGATGACGCTCAGCTGGGGTGTGGAGCCGCACGTCGTGCCGTTCGTCAACAGCACCGACGAGATGGTCGACCTGGTGGACCAGGAGATCGTCAAGATGGGCCTGTTCAACGAGGGCGACATCGTGGTCATCACCGCCGGTTCCCCGCCCGGCGTTCCCGGCACCACCAACATGGTCCGCGTCCACCACCTCGGCGGCGGCGCGCGGGACTGATCCCGAGAAGGGCCTGCGAAGCCCCGTACGGCGCTGAGGGCGCCCCCTGTGATCCAGGGGGCGCCCTCGGCGTTTTCGCGGCTCCCGAACAGGCTTGGGGGGCGTCCGCTCGAGACGCCCGGCTCGGTCGGCTCGGTCGGCTCAGTCGGTGATGTAGGAGTGCAGCCCGGGCACGTGCAGGGTGCCGCCGAACTGGCCGGCCTGGACGACCTTCACCTTCGTGAAGTAGATCAGCGGGATGTTCAGCGGCGGCGGGCTCTCGGGGCTGAACGTCAGCGGGATCAGACCCAGCAGGTTGCCGGAGATGCTCTCCGTGTACATCACGACCTTGCCGTTGCGGAAGGTGGACGTCGAGCCCTCGGCCGCCTGCACGTGGTAGGTCTTGCCGGACTGCTTGTCCTTCACCGTCTGGTGCAGGTCGCCGATGTCGACCCCGTCGGAGACGACGTACTTCAGCACCTTCTTGGTGGAGCCGTTGGCCGTCTTCACCTTGACGATGCCCTGGTAGTCGGCGCCCTTGAGCAGCAGCGAGCTGGCGTCCAGGTACCAGGGGTCGTCGGGGAGCGGCACGGTGTTGTCGACGCCGCCCTCCTCGTCCGTGGCGGCCGGGCAGTCCTCCGGGTCCGTGGTGGAGCTCGCGGAGGGGCTGGGCGAGGCGGTGGCCTCGCCGGCCGCCTCGGTGGCGTCCTGCGCCGCCTCGGACGCCGTGTCGGTGGCGCCCTCGACGGTGTCCTTCACCGTGTCGGTGACCTTCTCGGCGGTGTCCTTGACGAGGTCGGAGGCGTCGGAGGTGTCCTTGCCGGCGGAGTCCGAGGAGTCGGCGGAGTCCGAGGAATCCGAAGAGCCGGAGGACGCCTCCTCGCTCGCGCTCGCGGAGGGCGTCGGCGTCGGGCTCGCGCTCTCCTCGGCGGAGGAGCCACCCGTGAAGACGCCGGTGATCGCGTCACCGATGTCCTCCAGCAGGTTGCCGCCGCTCTCGGACGCCGAGGGGCTCGGCGTGGCGGTGTCGCCGGACTGGGCCTCGCTCGTCTTGCTCGCGGAGGGCGTCGGCGTGGGCTCGGCCCCGCCGTCGGAACCTGAATCCGACGAGGAGGAGTCGCCCGCGGAGCCAGAAGAACCCGAAGTGTTCGACGAGTCCGAAGACCCCGAACCGTCCGAGGAGTCCTCGCCGGTGGAGGGCGACGCCGACGGGGTCGGCTCCGTCGCCTCGTCGCTGTCCGGGGAGTCATCGGCGCCCGGGGACGCGGAGGCATCGTCCTCCAGGGCCGCCACGCAGTCCTTGTACTCGTCCGCCGTCAGGCTGTTGGACGTCGGCTTCGTCGCGTTGTTGCTGTCGGCCTGGGCGAGGGTGGGTGTGAAGCCCATCCCCATGAGGACCGCCGTGGGCATCGCCGCCAGGGCTATCGCCTTGCCTGCCGGCATGTGGAACCTGGTGAACAGCGGCTTCTTGGGCGCCGCGTGACGCGGCCCGGTTCTCGCACGGGACTTGTCCACCCCAGTCCCGTGGGTCACCTCGTCAGCCGGCACTGTGCCTCCCGTTCGCCCCGTTCGCCGGGCTCGTTCCTGACAGATCGTTCGACTCGCCCCACGCGTCCGCGTCCTGCACGGGCTGGAGGACCGTGGTGTCGGGGTCCAGGCCCTCAGGAGCGCCACCCGCTCCCGTCGTGCCCCGCTGCGCCTGCTCCGCGTCGGGCGGCGTGCCCGGGACCCACGACACGGCCATCGCTCCGCCGACGAGGGCGAAGAGGAAGCCGATGAGGAAGCCACCGAGGTTGGACAGCGGGATGGAGACGAGCGCCAGCAGGATCGCCGCCACGCCCGCGAAGGTGCGGACGTGCTTCTGGAACCACAGAGTGAAGCCCAGGACGACGAGCAGCACACCGATGATCAGGGAGCTGGAGCCCCCCGCGGTCTGCATCGCCAGCGTCAGGTGGCCGATCTGGAGGTTCGCGTACGGGAAGTAGGCGATCGGGAGTCCGCCGAACATGACGAACAGACCGGCCCAGAACGGCCTCGTGCCCCGCCAGGCGCGGAAGTTCCGCCGAAAGACCCGGAGGTAGTGCTCGTCATGGCCGGGCGCGGCAGGAGTCTCGGCGCTCATCGAAAACAGCTCCCTGGTACGGCGTTGCTGTGATGGTGGTGCTGTGGTGGTGAGTTGTGGTGCATGTGACCACTTGTGAAGAAAGCGGGCGGAGAGTGGACGGGCGGGGGCGCCATCGGCTCCCCCGCCCGTCACAGAGTGCTTAGTAGCACTCCTTGACACCCGTCGACAGCGACATCTTCAGACCGCTGAGCTTGAAGGTTCCGGCGGTGGTCGCCCACGCCGTCTGCTTCACGCCGACCAGCGTGGCCTTGTCGGCCTGCTGGGCGAAACCGAAGGGGTTGGCCTGCTCGCCGCCGCCCTTCATGCCCGGACCCTTGCTGGCGTCCTTGGCGGCCACACCGATGTCGATGTTCTCGAACGTCGCGTCGGCCTCGAGGTCGGCGACGTCGATGTAGAGGTTCTTGGCCTCGACCGGCTTGTTCGGGTCCTGGCCGGCCCGCAGGATCAGGCTGACGCTCCCGAGCAGCGGGACGTCCGGGGTGACAACGGACTGGCACAGGCTGTTGATCGTCGCGGACTTGAAGCCCGAGACGGCGACGGGGTGAACCGTCTTCTTGCCGGTGAGGGTGTATCCCTCATCAAGAGCGCCGTACTGCGAGAAACCCGTACCGACGAGCTTGTCGGTCGTGACCTTGAACGACTGGCCGGAGACACTGAACGACGCGGCGAGAGCGCCCTGCCCGAGGGCGACACCTATCGCAGCCGTGGCGGCGACGCTGGGCACCATGACCACAGCGAACCGCTTCCATCTGGTCCCGCCACGCACCTGGGACTCCATATTTCCTCCTTCTCGGACGTACATCTCCTGGCCCTGGCTGCCACTGTCAGTTCGACGGCTCAGCCGGGCAGGGATGGGAGAAGTGCTACGTCCTCGGGAAGGAGAGCGCCTGCGCTCGGTGGCGCGAACCGCGCCCGAATCACCGGCGATCACCCCCGAGCGACAACCACTGGTCGCGCCTGACACGCATCACGCACAACCTTGCTGGACAGGCTTCGCCGGATGAGCGAAGACCCCCCTGCCCAAGAGCCGGCGCCACTGCCGCCGACTCTGCTCGGTGGGGACCCAGGAACTCCCGTGACCCAACCGGCTGTCGGGGTACGGGAATGGACCGAGCGTGGCCGATCGTGGTGCATTCTCGCCGCCCGCACAAGGGGCTTCGTTACTCGGTAGTAACGGCGGGATAACCGAACAACGACCCGCCGGTCTCGGTCAGCGACACAGGGTGGTGCCCAGCGACCGGACAAGTCCAGTAATCACCGGACAGAATCCGACAGAACGACGCCTGCGACTTACCTGCAGTAACTGCGGCCGCGATTACCAAGTTTTGGTAAAGCGCGGCCGCTTTGATGCTCTGTCGGCAGATCTTTCACTCGGGCAACACGTGCCTGCGCGTTTAGTGACTGGTCAGAACGGGGCCGCCGCCCCGCATGCGAGGCCGGTCAGAACAACGCGCGGGCCAACGCCCTGCGCGCCGCCGCCACGCGTGGATCATCGCCGCCCACGACCTCGAACAGCTCCAGCAGCCGAAGTCGTACGGTGTCCCGGTCGTCGCCCACCGTGCGCTGCACGGTCTCGATCAGCCGGCCGAACGCGTCCTCGACATGGCCGCCCACCAGATCCAGGTCCGCGGCGGCGATCTGCGCCCGCGCATCGGTGGGCTTCTCGGCGGCCTCCTTGCGCACCTGCTGGGGGTCGGCGCCCTGCACCCGCTGGAGCAACTCGGCCTGGGCGAGCCCGAGTTTGGCCTCCGTGTTCGCCGGGTCCTCACTCAGTACGTTCTTGTACGCCTGGACGGCACCGCCCAAGTCGCCCGCGTCCAGCGCCTGTACGGCGGCCTCGAGCAGCGCGTCGTACGGACCGGACGGCACTGTGGGAGCGGGCTGGGCGCCACCGGGCTCGGCGTCCGGGTCTACGGTGAGGCCGGTGAGGCCGAACCTCTGCTCGGCGACGGTGACGAGTTGGTCGAGCGTCTGGCGGATCTGCGTCTCGTCGGCCGCCCCCTGGAAGAGCGGCAGCGCCTGACCCGCGACGACGGCGAAGACGGCGGGGATGCCCTGTACGCCGAACTGCTGCATCAGCATCTGGTTGGCGTCGACGTCGATCTTGGCGAGGAGGAACCGCCCGTCGTACTCGACGGCGAGCCGCTCCAGTACCGGGCTCAGCTGCTTGCAGGGCTGGCACCACTCGGCCCAGAAGTCGATGACGACGGGCACCTCGGCGGACCGCTGGAGGACGTCCCGCTCGAATCCCGCCTCATCCACATCAATAACAAGATCGGCGGGCGATACGGCGCCGGTGCCCCCGCCCTGCCGGGCGGCCTCGGCACGCGCCTGCTCCGCCTTCGCCTTGGCCTCCTGGGCCGCCTTCACCGCGGCGAGGTCGACGACTCCGCTCATGGACATGTTCCGTGGCTGCATGCGTCTATCCTCCCCTGTACCCCGCGCACACGTGAAAAGCACCGTGAAAGCCGGTCGGGCCTGATGCTGTTCCCTGATGCTGTTCCGACGCCGGGTCCCCACCCACGCCGTGCGTGCGGTCGCTCGCGTACGTCCATCGCAAGCTTTCGCTACGAGTCGTAGCGTAATGGCATCGAGTGCCTTCGGAACACCACACCCCGGTGATCTCCCTCACGACCTCACAGAATCCCCGGATATCGCGGCGATATGGTCAGGGGATGCAGAGCCGCACCTCCGCCGCCCGCCTCGGCCGCCCGCGCAGCGCCGCCGCGGCCACGGCGATCCTGGCCGCGACGCGGGAGGCGCTGGTCGAGGTGGGCTGGTCCAGGCTCACCCTGGGAGACGTGGCAACGCGCGCCGGGGTTGCGAAGACGACCCTCTATCGCCGCTGGTCCGGCAAGAACGAGCTGGTGGTGGACGCGGTCGCGGAACTCTTCGACGAACTGGAGCTCCCCGACAGCGGGAGCCTCGCCGCCGACATCGAGGGCGTGGTCCTGCAGTTCGCGGCGATCCTGGCCCGCCCCGAGGCGAAGAGCGGACTGATGGCGGTGGTGGCGGAGTCGACGCGGGACGAGGCGCTGCGCGAGCGCATCCGCGGGTCCATCGTCGACCGCCAGAAACGCCTGGTCCTCCAGGGCCGCTCCCGGGCCCAGAAACGCGGCGAGCTCCCCCCGGAGAGCGATCCGGAGGAAGCCGCCCGCACAGCGGACCTGATCTTCGACGTGGTGGCGGGCGCGGTGGTGCACCGCACCCTGGTGAGCGCGGAGCCGGCGGACGAGGAGTGGGTGCGCAGCTTCACACGCGTCCTGCTCCTGGGCCTCACCAGAGCCTCTTAGCTCAGCACACCCAGCACACTCAGAACCCCGCCGGCTCGGTGTACACCCCCCACTCCTCGCGCAGCACCCCGCAGATCTCGCCCAGGGTCGCCTCGGCCCGGACCGCGTCCAGCATCGGCTCGATCATGTTGCCGCCGTCCCGCGCGGCGGCGAGCATCGCGTCGAGCGCGGCCCGCACGGCACCGTCGTCCCGCACCTCCTTGCGGGCACCCAGCACCCGCACCTGCTCCCGCTCCACCTCATGGCTCACCCGCAGGATCTCCAGGTCGCCGGTGACGGAACCGGTGTGGGCGTTGACCCCCACGACCCTCTTGTCACCCTTCTCCAGCGCCTGCTGGTAGCGGAACGCCGACTCGGCGATCTCCCCGGTGAACCAGCCGTCCTCGATCCCGCGCAGGATCCCGGACGTGACCGGCCCGATCGGGTGCCGCCCGTCGGGATGCGCCCGCAGTCCCCGCTCCTTTATCTGCTCGAAGATCTTCTCGGCGTCGGCCTCGATCCGGTCGGTCAGCTGCTCGACGTACCACGAACCACCCAGCGGATCGGCCACGTTGGCGACCCCGGTCTCCTCCATGAGGACCTGCTGCGTGCGCAGGGCGATCTCGGCGGCCTGCTCGGAGGGGAGCGCGAGGGTCTCGTCGAGGGCGTTGGTGTGCAGCGAGTTGGTCCCGCCGAGCACGGCCGCCAGCGCCTCCACGGCCGTACGCACCACGTTGTTGTACGGCTGCTGCGCGGTCAGCGAGACGCCGGCGGTCTGCGTGTGGAAGCGCAGCCACTGCGCCTTCTCGCTCCGCGCCCCGTACACGTCCCGCATCCAGCGCGCCCAGATCCTGCGCGCGGCCCGGAACTTGGCGATCTCCTCGAAGAAGTCGACGTGCGCGTCGAAGAAGAAGGACAGGCCGGGGGCGAAGACGTCGACGTCCAGTCCGCGCGACAGGCCCAGTTCGACGTACCCGAAGCCGTCCGCCAGCGTGTACGCCAGCTCCTGCGCGGCCGTCGATCCGGCCTCGCGGATGTGGTAGCCGGAGACGGACAGCGGCTTGTAGGCGGGGATGCCGGCCGCGCAGTACTCCATGAGGTCGCCGATGAGGCGCAGGTGCGGCTCGGGCTGGAAGAGCCACTCCTTCTGGGCGATGTACTCCTTGAAGATGTCGGTCTGGAGGGTGCCGTTGAGCACGGACGGGTCGACGCCCTGCCGCTCCGCCGCCACCAGGTACATGCAGAAGACGGGGACGGCCGGACCGCTGATGGTCATGGACGTCGTCACGTCGCCCAGCGGGATGTCCTTGAACAGGACCTCCATGTCGGCGGCCGAGTCGATGGCCACACCGCAGTGCCCGACCTCGCCGAGCGAGCGCGGGTCGTCGGAGTCGCGGCCCATGAGCGTCGGCATGTCGAAGGCGACCGAGAGACCGCCGCCGCCGTTGCCGAGGATCATCTTGTAGCGCTCGTTGGTCTGCTCGGCGTTCCCGAACCCGGCGAACTGCCGGATGGTCCACGTCCGCCCTCGGTAGCCGGTCGGATACAGCCCGCGGGTGTAGGGGTACTCCCCGGGCCAGCCGATCCGCTCGAAGCCCTCGTACCTGTCCCCGGGCCGGGGTCCGTACACCGGCTCCACGGGGTCCCCGGAGAGCGTGGTGCGTGTCCAATTTCGGGGCTCCGCCCCGGTTGCCGCCGTGCGCTTGCGCGCGGCGTCGTACCGGGCCTGCCAGCGACGGCGGCCCTCCTCGATGGCGTCAGCGTCCATACCCTCGAATTTACTAGGACGTCCAAGTAAATGTCGATGGCAGAACCGCCGTACGCGTCCGTACGGCGGTTGCGTCAGGCTTCGTCAGGCCTTGGCGACAGCCGGGACCGGCTCGCTGACCAGGGGTTCGACCTGGCGGGTGACCTTGCGCTCGACGAAGAAGGCCGCGAAGGGAATCGTCCCGGAGAGCAGCACCCACAGCAGCTTGCCGAACGACCACTTGGCCTTGGAGCCGAGGTCGAAGGCGAAAACCAGATAGATGATGTAGAGGAAGCCGTGGACCTGGGAGACGGCGAAGGTGACGTCCTCGCCCATGTCGAAGCCGTACTTGAACACCATGCAGGTGCACAGCACGAGCAGCATGACGGCGGTGACGTAAGCCATCACCCGGTAGCGGGTCAGGACGCTCTTCTTCATGCGTACGAGCGTAACCACCCGTTCCGGGAGATCTTGCCCCGGGCCCCGGGTCGCCTTTCCGGAGGTCAGCCCTCTTCGAAGTCGTGCGCCGCCACCCGCAGCGGGCGCAGCATGGCGAAGATCTCCGCGCACTCCTCGGCGTCGTACACCCCGAGCCCGAAGTCCATGGCCATCAGGTCACGGGTGGCCGCCTCGACGACCTCGCGGCCCTTGTCGGTGATGGAGGCGAGCGTGCCGCGCCCGTCGTTGGGGTTGGGGCGCTTGTCGACCAGACCCGACTTGACCAGCCGGTCGACGGTGTTCGTCACGGACGTGGGATGGACCATCAGCCGCTCGCCGATCTTGGACATCGGCAGCTCGCCGGCCTTGGAGAAGTTGAGCAGTACCAGCGCCTCGTACCGCGCGAACGTCAGTCCGTACGGCTTGACCGCCGCGTCCACCTCGCCGAGCAGGATCTGGTGCGCGCGCATGATCGAGGTGATGGCCGCCATCGACGGCACGTTGCCCCAGCGCTGCTTCCAGAGTTCGTCGGCGCGGGCGATGGGATCGAAGGGAAGACTGAGCGGCTTCGGCACGGGACCGACCTTACCGGCCGGTCACATGCTGGTCAGCCCCGTCTCGTCTTTCGGTCCGGCCGCTCAGACGGGCACTGTCTCCTTCACCTGGAAGACCGCCGTCCACCGGTCGTCGTGCAGGCAGGCGTTCATCGGCTCGACCAGGGTCCGGTGCTCGGGGTTGGTGCGCCACCGCTGGACGGCTTCGGGGCTGTCCCACTCGCTGGTGAGCAGCCACTGCGCGGGATCGTCCAGGGAACGGCACAACTGTTCGCCGAGGTGTCCGGGGAATCGCGCGGCCCTGGCGAGTACGTCCTTGTAGGACTTCACGAAGTCCGCTTCCATCCCGGCGCGCACGCGCAGCAGTCGGATCACCCGCACCCGCTCCGGGGCCGAGGGGCCGCCCGTCATGACGGGTCGAGGACGACCGGGAGTTCCGCGAGCCCGCGGAAGGCGGGGAACGGCACGGTCAGCCAGCGCGCGTCCTCCGGCGCCACGGCCAGGGCCATGTCGGGGAATCGCCCGAAGAGCGAGGTGAGGGCGGTCTGCATCTCCAGCCGCGCCAGCGGCGCGCCGATGCAGTAGTGCGGGCCGTACCCGAAGGCGAGATGCGTCGCCTGGACGTTCGGCCGCTGGACGTCCATCTCGTTCGGCTCGGCGAACATCTCCGGGTCCCGGTTGGCCCCGGTGATCGAGATCTGGACGAGCGCTCCCTTGGGGATGAGCTGGTCACGGATCACGATGTCTTCCGTCGCGTGACGGAAGGTGGAGTTCTCCACGGAGGTCTCGAACCGGAAGATCTCCTCGATCGCCGCGTTCATGGCGCTCGCGTCCCGGAGCGCCAGTTCCTTCTGATCCGGTCGGCTGAGCAAGTGGTAGACGGCGTTTCCGATCTGGTACGCCGTCGACTTGTGGCCCGCGAAGAGGAGCACCCACGCCGTCGAGACGAGTTCGTGGTCGGTGAGCGAGCCCTCCTGGTCCTGGGCCGTGACGAGTGCGCTGAGCAGACCTCCGTCCGGCTCAGTCCGCTTCCGTGCGCACAGCTCCGCGAGATAGCCGCGCAGGTTTCCCTCGGCGATTTCCAGCGCCTTTCGCGCCTCCGGTCCGAAACCGGTCTGCGCGACGGTGGCGGACCATTCCTGAGCCTGTTTGCGTTCGTTTTCCGGGACGCCCAGGAGTTCACAGATGACGTGCAGCGGCAGCGGGAAGCAGAACTCCGGGAGCAGGTTCACCGGACCCGACGTCGGGCATTGGTCCAGCAGATCATCGGTGATCTCCTGCACGCGGGTACGCAGCGATTCCACCCTTTTCGGCGTGAAAGTGCTGCCGACGATTCTCCTGAGCCTGGTGTGCTTCGGCGGGTCGGAGAAGAGCATGTTGTCGTCCAGCGCGATCGACGAGTCACCGAAGATGCGGTGGTAGGCGTCGATGGCGCCGTACATGTCCTTGCTCAGCCGGGGGTCGGCCAGGGCGGCACGCGCGTCGTCGTATCGCGTGATGAGGTACGTCTCGACGCCGTGCGGCGGCGACAGCGGGCACACGGGCGCCGACTCCCGGAGCGCCGCGTACACGGGGTGCGGGTTGGCCCGGAACTCCCGGCTGCAGGACGAGGCCGCGGCCGCGGCCGCTTCGGACGACAGTGCCTCGGATTCCTCGGATGCGAACGCTTGCGTCATGGCTGATCCCCGGGGTAGGCGTGAATTCCGGCGGTTGGATTCCGGCGGTCGGACTCCGTCGGTCAGAGCCACCGTTTCCCGGGCGACACCACGCCGCAAACGGCACTGCGCCATACGGGTCGGGTCGTCGTACGACGTGTGTGTGGCAGTCCGGCTTGGTAAACATCGTCGACGTGAGCGGACACGAAGCGGAATCTGTACCAGTTCTCATCGTCGGCGGATCCCTGGTGGGTCTTTCCACTTCGGTTTTCCTGGGGCGCCTCGGCATCGAGCACATGCTCGTGGAGCGCCATGCCGCGACATCGACGCATCCGCGTGGCCGCGGCAACAACGTGCGCACCATGGAGATCTACCGGACCGCGGGCCTCGAATCACGTATTCGGGACGCGGCCCGCGTGCTCGCCGGAAACGACGGCATTCTCCAGGTGGACACCCTCACCGGGAAGCAGCGCCGCTGGATCATCGGGGACATCGCCGGGGGCATGGACGTCTCGCGGGTCAGCTCCTCGGACTGGTGCCTGTGCAGTCAGAACGATCTCGAGCCGGTCCTGCTGAGCTACGCCACCGAGCAGGGCGCCGACATCCGCTTCAACTCGGAGATGCTCTCCTTCGCACAGCACGGCGAGGGGGTGCAGGCCCGGATCAGGCACCGGGAGACCGGTGAGACGTACACGGTGAACGCCGACTTCCTGGTGGCCGCCGACGGCCCGCGCAGCCCCGTCCGCAACCAGTTGGGGATCGGCCAGTCGGGGCCGGGCGAGCTGTTCCACAACGTCAGCGTCACGTTCCGCAGCAGGGCGCTGAGGAACCACGTCGGAGAGAAACGATTCGTCGTCTGCTATGTCACCAACCCCCAGGGCGAAGGTGCCCTGCTGCCGGTGGACAACGAGGAGCGATGGGTGATCCACGTGCCCTGGTCTCCCGACCGGGGCGAAGAGCTGGAGGACTTCACCGACGAGAGGCTGGCGGCCCACATCCGCGCTGCCGTCGGCGTCGCGGACATCGACGTCGAGATCACGGGCAAGGCGCCCTGGCACGCGTCGAAGCGGGTCGCGGACAGCTACGGCGAGGTCCGGGTCTTCCTGGCCGGCGACGCGGTCCACGAGATGCCGCCCACCGGGGCGTTCGGCTCCAACACCGGGATCCAGGACGCCCACAACCTCGCCTGGAAACTGGCCTCGGTGCTCCGCGGCTGGGCGGGCCTGCCGTTGCTCGACACCTACGAGCGTGAACGACGGCCCATCGCCCTCGCGACGGGCACGCGCGCGTGCGTCCAGGCGGCCGACGAGCAGCACCCGGGGTTCAGTCCCGCCGCGGGACGCAACAACGACCCGGCGGACCTGATGACCGTCGCCCTGTGCTACCGGTACGCGTCCCCTGCCGTGCTGGACGCCCCCGCGGAGCGGCCGATCGTCCCCGACGCCTTCCAGCTGGGCGGCGAGCCGGGGAGCCGGGCGCCGCACATGTGGGTGACGAGAGGGGGCGGCAGGATCTCCACGCTCGACCTGTACGAGCGTTCCTTCGTGCTGCTCGCCGGGTCCGGCGGGCAGAAGTGGCGGGCGGCGGCGGAGAAGGCCTCCTCGAACCTGGGCCTCCCGGTCGACGTGTACCTCGTGGGCACGGGCCCCGACCACGACCTCGCCCCCGCCCCGGACGCCGACTGGGCGGAGCTGCACGGCACGGCCGAGGACGGTGCCGTACTCGTACGCCCCGACGGTTTCGTCGCCTGGCGGGCGGACGCCGCCATGCCGGACGCCGATCGCGTGCTGACCAAGGTGCTGCAGTCCGTGCTCTGCCGCGACTGAAGCCCCGCTGCCCCGTGACCGACCGCACCCCGACTGACCGCACCTGATTGACCGCACTGTGCCTGACACCCACTGAACGACCCACCCCTAGGACGTTGTTATGACCCTTGCCGGACGCGTCGACGTCCACCACCACTTCACCGCCCCCGCCTGGCTGGACTGGGCGGAGGAACGAGGCGTGGTCAACCGCGAGAAGCTGCCCTGGTGGACACGCTGGGACCTGGACACGGCACTGGAGGTCATGGACAAGAACGGCATCGGTACGTCCGTCATGACCGTCGCGATGCTCGGCCGGCTCCGTGAGCGCGCGGAGCGCCAGGAGAGCGCACGTGTCGCCCTGCGGGCGGCGGCCGACGTCGTGGCGAGCCACCCCGCGCGCTTCGCCTTCTTCACGCCCGTGTTCCTCGACGACCTGGAGCTCTCCTCGTGGAGCCTGAGTTACGGCCTCGACGAGCTCGGAGCCATCGGGGTGAGCACGCGCACGAGCATGGACGGCGTGGTGCTCGGCGACGAGTCGCACGACCGCCTCCTGCGGGAGCTGAACGACCGGTCCGCGGTCATCAGCACGCACCCCATGGACGTACCGGCCGGGAAGGACGGCGGAGCGGGACTGCCGGGAATGCCGCCCTTCGTGTGCGACTTCCTCATGGACACCACGCGTGCGGCCATCAACCTCATCAGGAACGGCACCCTGGACCGCTACCCGAACCTCAGCTTCATCCTGCCGCACGGGGGAGGCTTCCTCCCCTACATGGCCACCCGGCTCGAACTCTTCGGCGGGCGCATCACCCCCGCCATCGAGCCCGCCCGGGTCCGTGACTACCTGCACCGGTTCTACTTCGACACGGCGGGCCCCATGTCCCCCTCGGCCACGCCCACCCTGCTGACGACGGTGGACCCCGGCCGCATCCTCTTCGGCACGGACTGGCCGCCCACCCCCGCGCATGTCATCACCGACAGCGTGGCGCCCGCTCTGGACAGCGACCCGTTCCTGTCGGAGGAGCAACTCGAGGGCATCAACCGGGAGAACGCGCTTCGGCTGATGCCGGGGCTCGCGCGTCAGTGACCGACTACGCGCGCCTGTGACCGACTGTCACCGGAACGCCGCCGCCCGCGCCTGGTTCAGCGCGGGCGGCGGCGTTCGTACGTCGTTCAGTCCCTCCGCCAGTGGTAGAAGCGCCGCGCCATCGCGTCCTTCGGACTCCGCCAGGTCTGCGGGTCGTACGGGCTGACGAAGGCTTCGAGCCTCCTGCTGATGTCGACGAACTCGGGGTGTCCGGCCACCTTCGCGATGGCGGGGCCCGGGTCCTGCTCGGCCTCGATGAAGTGCATGTACACATCGCCGAACTGGAAGAGGGAGCGCTGGGTCACACCGACGAGGTGCGGGAGTTCGCCGCTGTCGGAGGCCGCGAAGACGTCGGCGATGTCCGGTGCCGACTGCGGGGCCATCCGGGCGACGATCAGGGCGTGGTGCACGAGACCTCCTCGATGCGGTCGCGGATGAGGGCCATCTGGATGGGCGAGTTGCGGTTGATGATGTCGGTCATCCCGGCGTCGTCGACCGGGGCGTCGGGCTTCATGGCGAAGTCCTGCGTCCAGTGCATCCGGGTGCCGTCGGGGGTCTCCTCGTACTCCCAGACGATGTTCATGTACTCGAAGGGCCCGGTTTCGACCCTGCGGGCACGGACGATGAGCTTCTCGCGGTCGGCGACCCGTTCCGAGACCCAGCTCCACACCTTGCCGTTCTCGTCGGGGTGCATGGTCAGGCGGAAGGCCACCGTGTCGCCCTCGCGGGACAGCACCTCGCAGGAGGCGTACTCGCTGAACAACTGGGGCCATTTGTCCAGGTCGTTCGTCATGTCCCAGACGAGGTCGACGGGTGCGGCGATGGTGATCTCGTTCTCCGTGTGTCCGGCCACCTCAGGCTCCCGTCGTGAGTGCGCCGTTGACGAGGTCGAGGAAGGCGCGGGGGCTCTTGCAGCGCTCCGCGTCGGTGGGCAGCGCCACGCCGTGCCGGTTCTCCAGCTCGCCCACGATGCCGAGGAGGCCGAGCGAGTCCAGCCCGAACTCGGCGAAGGTGGAGTCCGCCCGGCTCGCGAGGTCCTGCGGGTCGACGGTCACGCCGGCGGCCTGCTTCATCAGCGCGGCCAGTTCCTCTACGGTCACTTGGGTCACTTCAGTGGTCATGCGCGTTCTCCTTGTTGTACGGGTGCGGAGGGTTCTGCGCGGCCCTGGTGAAGTCCGGTGCGGACCGCGCCCCGCAAGGGGCGCGGGGAACGGCGCGACCAGCCCCCACCGAGCCGCAGGGTCGTCTCTGCGCCTCCAGCGGAGCGCTCAGGCGGCGGATCCGGGGCCGCGGCGTAGCACGAGCGCCGCGTTGGAGCCCATGAGTCCCCGGCTGAGGACCAGGGCCGTGCGGAGCTCAGCCGGGCGTGCGGTGGCGGTCACCAGGTCGATGTCGTGGCAGACGTCGAAGACGTTCGGGGTCGGCGGTATCTGCCCGTGCTCCATGGCCTGCACCGCGGCCACGATGTCCAGCAGGGGTGCCCCGCAGTAGGACCGCCCGATGCCGGTCTTGGGGGCCGTGACGGGCACCCTGGTGCCGTGCGGGCCCAGGGCGTCGGCGAGGGCGAGGGCCTCGGCGCGGTCCGCCTCCGGGACGCCCAGCGCGTCGGCGAAGACCACGTCGATCTCCTCCGGTGCGCAGCCGGCCTCGTCGAGGGCGCCGCGGATGGCGTGCGCGAGCCCCTCCCGTGACTGCTCCCAGTGCGAGGCGCCGGTGAAGGTGGCGGAGTGTCCCGCCACGACGGCCCGGACGACCGCGGCACGCCGCTGTGCCCGCTCCAGGTCCTCCACGATCAGCACGGCACCGCCCTCCGCGGGCACGAACCCGCAGGCCGCCGGGGTGAAGGGACGGTAGGCGCGGGCCGGGTCCTCGACGGTGCTGAGCTCGGGGTAACCGAGCTGGCAGACCCCCGAGTAGGGGGCGAGCGGCGCCTCGGCCGCCCCGACCACGACCACGTCCGTGCCCCGGTCCACGGCCCGCGCGGCGTGCGCGACGGCGTCCAGGCCGCCCGCCTCGTCGCTGGCCACCACCCCGCAGGGGCCCTTGAAGCCGCTGCGGATGGATATCTGGCCGGTGCTGGCCGCGTAGAACCAGGCGATGGACTGGTAGGGCCCGACGAACCGGGATCCCTGTCCCCACAGCTTCTGCAGTTCCCGCTGGCCGAACTCGCCGCCGCCGGAGCCGGCCGCGGTGACCACGCCGACGGAGTACGGGGAGTCGGCGGCGGTGCTGCTCAGCCCCGCGTCCTGCAGGGCGGCATCGGCGGCGGCCAGGGCGAAGTGGGTGAACTTGTCGGTCTGGACGAGGAAGGTCTCCTCGATGAGCGCCGAGGCGTCGAATCCGCGGACCTCGCCGGCGACGCGGAGCGGAAGGTGCTCGCAGCCGTCCCGGGTGATGCGGTCCAGGACGCTCGCGCCCTCCTTGACGGACTTCCAGTAGGTGTCGGCGTGCAGGCCGTTGGGGGCGACCACGCCGATCCCCGTGACGGCGGTGTGCCGGGGGCGTATGCCACTACCACTCATTTCGTCCTCCCACCCGGCCCCGTGAGGAGCACCGCGGACTGGAAACCGCCGAAGCCGCTGCCCACGGAGAGCACGTGGTCGAGCCTGCGCGGGCGTGCGGTGCGCGGTACGTAGTCCAGGTCGCACTCGGGGTCCGGGGTCTCGTAGTTCGCCGTGGGCGGCACCACCTGCCGGGCCAGGGCGAGCACACAGGCGACGACCTCGATCGCGCCGATCGCCCCGAGCGAGTGGCCCACCATGGACTTGATCGAGCTCATGGGTGTGTCGTAGGCGTGGGAGCCGAGGGATTTCTTGACCGCGGCGGTCTCGTGCCGGTCGTTCTGGCGGGTACCGGAGCCGTGGGCGTTGACGTAGTCGATGTCGGTGGGGTCCACGCGCGCGTGGTCGAGCGCGGCGTCGATGGCCCGGGCCATCTCCAGTCCCTCACTGGTGAGTCCGGTCATGTGGTAGGCGTTGCCGAAGGTGGCGTAGCCGTCGATCTCGCAGTACACGTGCGCGCCGCGCGCGCGGGCGTGTTCCAGTTCCTCCAGGACGAGGACGGCGGCGCCCTCGCCCATGACGAATCCGTCGCGGTGGGCGTCGAAGGGGCGGGAGGCGTGCTCCGGGTCGTCGTTGTTGGGTGAGGTGGCCTTGATGGCGTCGAAGCAGGCCATGGTGATCGGGGAGATCGGGGAGTCCGACGCCCCGGTGATGCAGAGGTCGGCGCGGCCCTCCTCGATGGTGTGGAAGGCGTAGCCCACGGCGTCGAGCCCGGAGGTGCAGCCGGTGGAGACGGTCTGCACGGGCCCCTGGGCGCCGAACCGTTCCGCGACGTCCGACGCCAGTGTGCTGGGCGAGAAGGCGCGGTGCAGGTACGGGTTCGCCGCGCGATGGTCGACGTCCCAGCGCTGCCCGCCTTCGCTGACCAGGACGTAGTCCTGCTCCAGCCGGGTCGTGCCGCCCACCGCGCTGCCCAGGGACACGGCCACGCGCCAGGGGTCCTCCGTGCCGAAGTCGACTCCGCTGTCGGTCACGGCCTCCGTCGCGGCGACGAGGGCAAACTGTATGTACCGGTCGGCGCGTTCGACCAGTTCGGGTTCGAGTCCGTGGGCGAGCGGGTCGAAGTCGCACTCGGCGGCTATGCGGGACCGCAGTCCCTCGGGGTCGAACAGGGTGATGCCTCGTGTCGCGGTACGGCCGCTCGCGAGGAGGTCCCAGAACGCGGGCACCCCTATGCCTCCCGGAGCGACCACGCCTATGCCGGTGACCGCCACCCGCCGGGTCACGAGAGGACTCCGCGTCGGTCGGGCCGTCCGCTCTCCTCCTGGACGAGCGGGTACGGCTTGAGGTCGTCGCTGATCTCCGGGGCCTCCGTGTCGACGTGGCCGAGGCTCGGCTTCGGGGCCAGCGGGCTCAGGTGGAAGACCATCCGGGCTTCCTCGTCACCGACGTTGCGGAAGCGGTGCCGCATGTCGATGGGGATCATGAGGCCCTGGTCGGCACGGAGGGAAAACGTTTCTCCGTCCAGGTCGACCTCCAGCCTGCCCTTCGACGACGTACACGAACTCCTCGGAGTACGGGTGGTAGTGCTCGCTGATGCGTTCGCCGGGCCGCATGATGGCGAGGCCCATGAACCCGCTCGTGGCACCCACCGTGACAGGGGTGAGCAGGGTGCGCAGGTCGCCACCACGCTTGCGGTTGGGCTCGATCTCGTTCACGTCCACGACGCGCGGGCGCATCTTCTCCATGGTCTGTCTCCAGGTCGGTCGGTGGGGTGTGGGTCCCTGCGCTGCGCCGTCAGGGCTGCGCGGCCCTGCGGTCGGTGATCAGCGCCATGTCGGCGTGCGTCAGGAGGCGGGTGGCCTCCCGCTCGCCCGTGGGCGGTCCCGCCACGCCGAGTGCGTCACTGTCGAGCAGACGGGCCAGCACGGCGGCCTTGCGCGGGCCGTGGATGCCGAGCACCCTGACCGGATCGGTCTCGGGGTCACCGCGTACGTCGACGAGGCGGACGACGATGTCCTCCCGCTGGAAGACGGTGCTGCGGTGCACGGGGCCGGCCGGGTCGGCGGCCGCGGTCTCGTCCTGCCGGGAGAGCAGCCGGGCCAGCGCCATCCCGCAGCCCGGGCGGGCCGGGTAGTACAGGGCGTGCCGCGTGAGGCCGTCCGGTTCCGGGCCGCCAAGTGCCACATGGTGGACGGCCGGCATGGCGGCGCGGGCGAAGAAGGCCCGCGCGGACTCCGGGTCGGACAGGTCGCGGTGCTGCTCCAGGTGGGGGTTGAGGGCCTCCTCGACGGCCCGTACCTCGGGCTGACGCGAGACGTGGCGCAGGGCGGCCATCAGGTCGCCCTCCACCTCGACGGTGCGGACGACCCGGTTGCCGTGGAGGAACAGGGTGGTGCGGCGCAGCCGCGTGGAGTCGTCGACGCGGGCCTGGGGCGGCGCGTAGCCGGCGAGGATCTCCGTGACCTTGGACTCGGAGCCGGGCTTGACGGTGAAGGTCAGGGCGTGGCGTGTCACACCGTCGCCCACCCGTACGGCCGTCTGGAGTCCGCCGGTGTTCGGGCGGGCGCGGCCGGTCTCACGGACGACGCCGTAACGCATCGAACGCAGTTCACGGACGCAGTTCTGCAGGGGCCTGACCGTCTCGAGATGCTCTTCACTGTTCACCCAGGCGAGGTACGGCGGGGCGGTGGCCCATTCGCTCGTGATGACCCACTGGGACGGGTTCTCCAGGGACTGGCACAACTGGTCGCCGAGGTGACCGGGAACCGACGCGACTCGGTCACGCATGTGCTCGTACGCGTCGAGGAACTCTTGCTGGGCGCCTTCGTGGAGATCGACGAGCAGGATGACGCGCATCCTGGAACCGTCGAATGCCGACTGGGATGTATAGGGCGAAGTGGTCATCCGGCGGACCCTTCCTTCGCGGGAGCAAGCGGCGGCCGTCCGTGTTCACCTGCGCGAACGCGGGTTTCGGCCCTGAGCCTTCATCGTGGGTCAGGGCCACGGGGACCGCGAGCCGCGCGGGCCAATTGAGGGAACTGGCCGGGAGGGTGTGCTCGCTGGGTGCCGACGCCGTGTCAGGGGGGTCGGGGGGTGCGGTATGTGCCGTCGCCGGGGCGCGGGTTGGGGGGCGCGGTGGGTGCGCGGTGGGTGCGCGGTGGGTGCGCGGTGGGTGCGCGGTGGGTGCGCGGTGGGTGCGCGGTGGGTGCGCGGTGGGTGCGCGGTGGGTGCGCGTCCATGCCTGCGGCGGCCCGCTGGGCCGGATGGGGGTGCGCGTAGCGCCTGCGGGTGGGGGGTGGGGCGGGGCCGCGTCGGGGGGTGTCCGTCCTCGGTCCGGTGGTGGGCCTTGCGCTAGAGGTGCCGTTTCTTGACACCGGACTCTGCGGGCGGACACCCCCCGACGCGTCCCCTCGCCGCCGTACGCGGGTGCGGCACCGCGGGGGCCATCCGTCTGGAGGGCGCGTGTCGAAGCCCCGTTCGGGACGGGGACTTGGGTACGGCGGCGGCTAAGCAGGTCGGGCGAAGTCCGCTGCGGTTCGGCAGCGCCCCAAAGGGGCGCGGGGAACTGCGCGACCAGCCGCGATGGCGCCGCAGACGACCGACGACACATCGCGGCACTTCAAGCGGAGCGCTTAGTCGGCCAGGTGGCGTTCCACCGTCTCCACCTTGGAGGTGAGGCCGTCGGTCACGCCGGGGCGGATGTCGGCCTTGAGGACCAGTGAGACGCGCGGTGCCCGTGTCTCTACGGCGGCCACGGCGCGCTTGACGACGTCCATGACCTCGTCCCACTCGCCCTCGATGGAGGTGAACATCGCGTCGGTGCGGTTGGGCAGGCCGGACTCGCGGACCACCCGGACGGCGTCGGCTACGTACTCCCCCACGTCCTCGCCGACGCCGAGCGGGGTCACGGAGAAGGCGACGATCATGCGTTGACCTTGCCTTCCCTGCGGGCGCGGGCGGCGATGACCGCGTCCTCGGCCTCGCGCTTGAGCTTGCGCTCGGCGAAGAAGCCGCCGGTCGGCAGGACGGAGAGGACGAAGTAGAGGGCCGCGGTCTTCAGGGACCACTTGGTGCGGTTCCAGGCGTCCGCCCAGAAGATCACGTACAGGATGAAGAGGACGCCATGGACCATGCCCATCACTGGCACCGCGTTGAAGTCGGTGGTCCGCTTCAGCACCGAGCAGACGAGCAGGAGCAGGAACGACACCGCCTCGGGGCCCGAGACGAGACGGAGGCGGCGGAGGGCGGTGGCGGTCTTGATGTCCACGGGTCACCTTCGGTGGGTTCGGCGGGAGAGACGTGGGTCGGCTCGGATCAGCTTGTGAACGCAAGCACAAATGCTCGCCCATTGTGGCAAACGCCGGGAGTGAGTGTGGCTCGGGGTGCCGTCAGGGGTGATGTCCACCTTCAGGACCTTTTGGCGGATGGCGCCGCGGGCTACCTTTCGCTGCGTGGCGATGTTCCGACTTCAGGGCAGCAAGGTGCTCGCCGTCGACATGACCGGGGACGCCGTGAAGGCGAAGAACGGCTCGATGGTCGCGTACGACGGGCAGATGGCCTTCAAGAAGATGAGCGGTGGCGGGGAGGGCATCCGGGGCATGGTGACCCGGCGGCTCACCGGTGAGCAGATGACGGTGATGGAGGTGAAAGGGCACGGGACGTGCTGGTTCGCGGACCGGGCCTCGGAGATCAACCTGGTGAGTCTCCAGGGGGACAAGCTGTATGTGGAGTCGAGCAATCTGCTCGCGACCGACGCGGGGCTGCGGACCGGGACCAGCTTTACGGGGATGCGCGGTGCCTCGCAGGGCAATGGGCTGTTCACGACCACCGTCGAGGGGCACGGACAGGCGGCGATCATGTCGGACGGGCCGGCGGTGGTGCTGCGGGTCAGCTCGCAGTATCCGTTGACCGTCGATCCGGGGGCCTATGTGGCCCATCAGGGGAATCTGCGGCAGTCCTTCCAGTCCGGTGTGACCTTCCGCACTCTGATGGGTGAGGGCGGTGGCGATGCCTTCCAGATCCGGTTCGAGGGGGACGGGCTGGTGTACGTACAGCCGAGCGAGCGGAACACGATCGCGGGGGACGTGTGACATGGGCTTCCGTGAGATCAACTCCAGGATGGTCGAGGCCGTGGTCGTGCCCGGGCAGCGGCTGTTCAGTCAGCGGGGTGCGATGCTCGCCTACAAGGGCGAGGTGTCCTTCACACCCAACATGGGCGGTGGCCAGGGCGGGATCATGTCGATGATCGGGCGCCGGGTGGCCGACGAGGACACCCCGCTGATGACCGTCGAGGGCAGCGGCACCGTGCTCTTCGGGCACGGCGGCCATCACGTCCAGGTGATCAACCTCTCCGGCGACACCCTGTGCGTCGAGGCGGACCGTCTCCTCGCCTTCGAGGGCACCCTCCAGCAGGGCACGATGTTCCTCGGCTCGCAGGGCGGCGTCATGGGCATGGTGCGGGGGCAGATCAGCGGGCAGGGGCTGTTCACCACGACCCTCAAGGGGCATGGGGCCGTGGCCGTCATGGCGCACGGTGGTGTCTTCGAGATTCCGATCACCCCGCAGCGGCCCGTCCATGTCGACCCCCAGGCGTATGTGGCCCACCACGGCGACGTACGCAACAAGCTGTCCACCGCGCTCGGCTGGCGCGACATGGTGGGCCGCGGCTCCGGCGAGGCCTTCCAGCTGGAGCTCAGTGGGAGCGGTGCGGTGTACGTCCAGGCGTCGGAGGAGAAGCTGTGAGCCAGTATCCGGGCGCGGGTCCGACCGTGTACGACCCTGTGACGCTGCCCTCCGACGACAACGTCGACGCCTACACCTTCTGCGTGGAGCTCAAGGGGAGCCAGTGGTTCCTGCAGAAGGGGAAGATGATCGCCTACTACGGCTCGATGGAGTTCAACGGCGTCGGGCACGGCCGACTCGACCGACTTGTCCGCACGTCCTTTCATTCACCTCTGCACGCGAGCGACTGGGTCGTCGCGGAGGGCTCGGGCAAGATGCTGCTGGCCGACCGGGCCTTCGACGTGAACTCGTACGACCTCGAAGACGGCAACCTGACCATTCGCTCGGGCAACCTGCTCGCTTTTCAGCCAAGTCTTGCGCTCAAGCAATCGATCGTGCCGGGTTTTCTGACACTGATCGGAACCGGAAAGTTCGTGGCCGCATCTAACGGTCCGGTGGTGTTCATGGAACCCCCGATCCGGGTGGACCCGCAGGCACTCGTCGGCTGGGCCGACTGCCCGTCACCGTGCCACCACTACGACCATGGCTACATGACCGGCGTGATGGGCGGTCTACGTGCACTGACAGGCCTCGGCGGGGCCTCCGGAGAGGAGCATCAGTTCGAGTTCGTCGGAGCCGGGACCGTACTGCTCCAGTCGACCGAGACCCTCATGACCGAGCAGGCCACAGGGGCGGTTCCACCGGACCCCGGAGTGCCGGGTGCCGGCGGGACGCACACGGGCCCTTCACAAGCGGCCGGGACACCGCGCCTTCCCGGACAGCTGGGAGACCTCCAGCGTCGCTTCGGGCTGTGAGCGGTAGTCTGCGGAGTGTGACATCGAACGTGTGCGCACACAGGTGTGTCACAGAAAACCCTCACTAGTTCGCCTTTCAACATTTTAGGTAGACTTCATTTATGGAGACCGAGACGGCCACCCGCTGGCTGAGCGATGCGGAGCAGTGCGCCTGGCGCACCCACCTGGAGGTCAACAGGCTGTTGACGTACCAGCTCGAGAGGGACCTGCAGCCGTTCGGCCTGACCATGAACGACTACGAGATCCTGGTGAATCTCTCCGAGTCGGACGACGTACGGATGCGGATGAGCGACCTCGCGTCGGCCACCCTCCAGTCCAAGAGCCGCCTCTCCCACCAGATCACCCGGATGGAGAACGCGAACCTGGTCCGGCGTGAGAACTGCGAGTCCGACCGCCGCGGGCTCTACGCGGTGCTCACCGAGCACGGCATGGAGACGATGCAGAAGGTCGCGCCGCATCATGTGGCGTCCGTGCGGAGGCACTTCATCGACCTGCTGCCTCCCGAGTCACTGACGGAGGTCGACAAGGCCCTCAAGCCGATCGCGGAGCACCTGCGCGGTCAGCGCGGGCGCCCGTGACCCGGGCGGACCCGCCCGGCACCTACTGAGCCTGCGGCAGGCGGAGTTCGAACAGGGCTCCGCCCGCCGGCGCCCGGCCCACGGTGAGCGTGCCACCGTGCCGTACGGCCACGTCGAGGGCGATGGCCAGACCCAGCCCGGCGCCGCCGTCGTCGCGGCTGCGGGCCTCGTCGAGCCGTACGAACCTCTCGAAGATCCGCTCCCGGTCGGCCTCGGCCACCCCGTCCCCGTCGTCCGCGACGGCCACGACGGCCCACTCCCCGTCCTTCCGGACGGTCACGGTGACCGCCGAGCGGGTGTGCCGCTGGGCGTTGTCCAGCAGGTTGGTGAGCACCCGGCCGACCTGCCCCCGCGACCCGGTCACCTGAACGACCTGCGCCTGAACCGTCACACCGGCCCGCCCCTCCGCCTCCGCCCGGGCCAGCGCGCCCAGGTCGAACCGCGTGTCCCCGGGCCGCTCCCCCGCGTCCAGGCGGGCGAGCAGCAGCAGGTCGGCGGCCAGGCCCTGGAGCCGTACGGTGTCCTCCACTGCGCCGTCGAGGTCGAGCAACTCGGGGTGCGCGGCGCCCACTTCGAGCTGGGTGCGCAGGGACGCGATCGGGCTGCGCAGCTCGTGCGAGACGTCGGCGACGAACCGGCGCTGGCGTTCCACCGAGGTCTGCAGGGCGGCCAGCGTCTCGTTCGTGGTCAGCGCGAGGTGGGCGACCTCGTCGTGCGTGTCCGGCACCGGTACGCGGCGCGCGAGGTCCTCGGAGGCGGTGATCGCGGCCATCTCGCCGCGGATGCCCTCGACCGGGCGCAGGGCACGCCGGGTGACCAGCCAGGTGACGGCCGCGACGACGCCCAGCAGCAGCGGGAAGCCGATCAGCATGACGGTCAGCGCCGTCTTGACGGCGCCCTGTTCGGCGGAGAGCGGGGCGCCCGCGTACACGGTGAGCGTGCCCCTGCCCTCGACCTCCACGTGGACCTTGGCGAAGCGGTAGTCGTCGGTCTCGCCGTCGAGCGTGGCGGTGCCGTTCGTGAAGGTGGTGTGCTCGCCGATCTCGCCCGGGTCGAGGGATTCGAGGGCCGAGTCGTCGTCCGCGTCGTCCTCGGAGTCCTCACCGCTGTCGGTCCCACCGGGCGAGGTCTGCGGCTGTGGCCGCACCGCCGCGGTGCCCGTGCCGCTGATCCGTTCCAGGTTCTCGCTGGCCGCGAGCAGCTTGTTGTTCTCGTCGACGACCTGGACGGGGTCGTCGACGTCCACCGACAGCGGCTGGTCCGGCCTCGTGAGCGCGATGTCCGTGGCGACGGCCCGTGCGGTGTGTTCCGCCTCCGTGCCGGCCTGTCCGACCAGGTTGGACCGGAGCGACAGCAGTACGGCGGTCCCGGCGGCGACCAGCGCCACCGCGACGACGAGGGTGGCGGCCAGCGTCGCCCGGGACCGGACCGAGCCGAAGAGGCGGCCTCTCATCGCGCGGCCTCCGCTCTCTCCAGCCGGTAACCGGCGCCCCGGACCGTCCGGATGAGCCCCGCGCGCAGCTTGCGCCGCAGGGTGCTGACGTACACCTCGACGATGTTCGGATCGCCCTCGTACGCGAAGTCCCAGACGTGCTCCAGGATCTCCGCCTTGGACACCACCTCGCCGGCCCGCACCACGAGATGCTCCAGGACGGCGAACTCCTTGGCGGTGAGGGTCACTTCGTCATCACCGAGGAAGACGCGGCGCGCGGCGGTGTCGACCTTGAGGTCCCCGTGGACGTGCACGGGCGAGGCCCCGGCGCCCTGGCCGCCGCGCCGCAGCAGTGCCTTGACGCGGGCGACGAGGACGACGTACGAGAACGGCTTGGTGAGGTAGTCGTCGGCGCCGGTGTCCAGCCCCTCGGCCTCGTCGTACTCGCCGTCCTTGGCGGTGAGCATCAGGATCGGCACGTCGTGGCCGGCGGCGCGCAGGGCGGCGCAGACGCGGTAGCCGTTCATGCCGGGCAGCATGATGTCGAGGATCACGAGGTCGTACGACCCCTCCGAGGCCCGGTGCAACCCCTCGCGGCCGTCATGGACGACGTCCACGGCATATCCCTCGGCCGTCAGGCCCTTGGCGAGCGACAGGGCCAGCCGCTTCTCGTCCTCCACGATCAACAGGCGCATGCGTAAAGGTTCGCAAAGCGAAGCTGAAGATCTTTTCAGGGGGCTTCAGGTTCCTCTCAGCGTCGGTTCGGCAGATTGGTTCCCGTCGAAACGACGTGAAACGTGATCAACCGGGAGGGAACCCCATGAAGCGCAACATCGTCATCGCCACCGTCGCCGCCGCGGCACTGATCGGAGGCGGCACCGTCGCGGCCTACGCGTCCGGTGACGACAGCGCGCCCACGCAGCAGCGGTCGAACGTACGGGTCGCCGACGACCGGGACGACAGCGCGGAGGACGCCGCGGAGGACAAGGCGGACGGCACCGCCGACGACCGGGACGACGACCTCACCGAGGTCCGCTCGCAGGCCGGCACCGCCAAGATCACCGCCGCCGACGCGATCGCGGCCGCGCTGAAGCACACGCCGGGTACGGCCGTCGCCGCCGACCTGGACGACGACCGCTCGAACGTCTGGGAGGTGAACGTCGTGAAGGGCGACGGCACCGACTACGACGTCCGGGTCTCCGCGGACAACGGCAAGGTCCTCGGCGCCCAGCGCGACGACGATGACGACAACGACGGCCGCGAGGACCTCGCCGCGCTGAAGGGCGCGAGCGTGGACGCCCGCGAGGCCGCGCAGGCGGCTGCGACGAAGGGCACGGTCACCGACGTCGACCTGGACGACGACGGTCCGGCGGCCTGGAGCGTGGAGACCACGAAGGGCGAGTGGAAGGTCGACCTCAAGACGGGCAAGGTCACCCAGGACCACGACGACGACCAGAACGGTCAGGACGACCGCGACGGCGACGACGACTGACACCGGGCCGCGCGCACGGAATCCCGCGCTGCCTCAGGGGCGCCCCCGGTCATTCACGGGAGGCGCCCCAAACGCGGCGAGGCCGCCCGGGCCAACGCCACGAAGGGCACCGTCCGGACGCCGACGCCGACGCCGACGCCGACGCCGACGCCGAGCTGAACGGTCACGATGACCGCGGGCGACGTCGGACATCAGGCCGCCCGCACGGCACCCCCGTCCCCCACCTCCCCCACTGTGTCTTCCTCAGGGGCGCCCCTGTCACGGGTGGCGCCCCTCGCCACTGCCACGGCCGCGAGCAGCGTCACCGCACCGGTCACCGCGAAGCACCACCCCGTCGACAGCCGTCCCACCAGCAGCCCGGCGGCCGCGGTGCCCGCCGTACCCCCGGCGTTGACGGCCGTGTTCACCCAGGCCCCGGCCTGGACCCTGGCCTCGGGTGCGGCGGCCTCGTCGGCGATGAGATACGCGGTGGTGATGGCCGGGGCCACGAAGAGCCCGGCGACCGCCATGGCCGACGCGAGTGTGCCGAGGCCCGGGGCCAGTCCCGCGCCGAGCAGCGCCGTCCCCAGGCCTGCGGCCAGCAGCGGCAGCCGTAGCCCTGCCGAAATGCGCCATGCGAAGGCCCCGTTGGCGAGTCCGCCGACGGCGCTTCCGGCCGACATGGCGGCCAGCACCCACGCCACGCTGTCACTGCCGTGGCCGCGCCCCTCGACGAACGCCACGACCAGCAGTTCGACGGCGCCCAGCGCGAGCCCGACGCCCGCCGCGGCGATCACGGGCCGCCCGATCCCGCGCAGCACCCGACGCCGGCTCTTGCCTCGCGCCCTCGCCTTCGCGTGGCCGGGGGCCAGGTCCCGCACCGGGGGCGAGGCCACGAACCCCGCCGTCCCGGCCGCGATCAGCACCGCCCCGACGACGATCCCGAGCGCCGGCGGAGCGAACCCGACGACCACGCCGACCAGCAACGGCCCCGAGACGAACAGCAGTTCCTCGGCGACGGCGTCCAGACTGTAGGCGCGCTGCACCAGCGCCCGGTCAGCGGCGAGCCTGCCCCACAGGGCCCGCATGGTCGGCCCCAGCGGCGGGGTGCAGGCCCCCGCGGCGGCGGTCACGGTACCCAGCACGAGCGGCGAGGCGGCGCCCGGGTGCCAGACGGTCACCGTCAACAGTCCGAGCAGCGCGGTATAGGCCGCGGCCATCGGCACGAGCGCGCGGCGCGGGCCGTGCCGGTCGATCAGGGCCGCCCGCGCGGGCGACAGGAAGACGCTGGTCCCGGAGAACAGCGCCATCACGACGCCCGCCACTGCGTACGACCCGGAGGCCCGGGTCACGGCGAGCATCACGGACAGCGGGACGATGCCGTACGACAGCCTGCCGAGCAGGGCGGCGGCGAAGGTGCGGCGGGCGTACGGGATCCGGAGAACGGCGGCATACGAAGGCCGCACGACAGGCGTGGAAGACACGGGAGTTCCTCGACTCGAGGCGGGAAAGGGGACGCCGAATCGCCGCGACGGTCACGGCCGACGGGCCGTCCACCGTGCGCGGGCAGGGCGAGCCCTATGCCAAGAGGAGGTACATGCGGTTCAACCTAGCAGCGGGGGCCGGGAGTTGCCCACGCCGAAGCCCCGGGTGCCGACCACGTGAAGCTCGCAGCCGCCGCACGGACAGGCCCCACCGAGCCGACGGCGAGACGCCCACGCCGGAACACTCACGCGAAAGGGCCACCGCGCGCACCCGAGCGAGAGGGCCGCTCGGGGTCACCCGCGCGGAAAGGGCCACCAGCACCCACGAGCAACACCCTCACCGCCGACCGCACGGAGAGACCCCGCCGCGCCGACGGCGAGAAGCCCACGCGGGCCACTCGCGTGAAGGGCCGCCGACCATTCGAACCACGCGCTCACAGCGGGCCACGCGAACTGACCCCCACCGCCCCCGAAGCCAGGCCCGGCCCACGAAAGAACCCCACCGCACCCGCAAGCCGGCGTCCGGGGCAGGCCTCAGGAAAGGTCCCCGCCACCCCCCGCGAGCCGCCCCTCGAAGCAGGCCGATGAAGTGGCCGTCAGCCCCGCGTGAGCCCCGCCACCAGTTCGTCCGCCGCCCGGTAGGGATCAAGCTCCCCGGCGGTGATCTTCTCCGCCAGCGCCCCGAGCCGGCGGTCGCCGTGCAGGTCGGCGATGCGTTCGCGCAGGGCGGTGACGGCGATGGTCTCCACCTCGCGGGCGGCGCGGGCGCGGCGGCGTTCCGTGAGGACGCCGTGCTCCTCCATCCAGGCGCGGTGCTTCTCCAGGGCCTCCAGAACCTCGTCGACGCCCTCGGCGCGCGCGGCCACCGTCTTGACGATCGGTGGGCGCCAGTCGCCGGGGCCGCGGGACTCGCCGAGGCCGAGCATGTGGTTGAGCTCGCGGGCGGTGGCGTCGGCGCCGTCGCGGTCGGCCTTGTTGACGACGTAGACGTCGCCGATCTCCAGGATGCCCGCCTTGGCCGCCTGGATGCCGTCGCCCATGCCGGGGGCCAGCAACACCACCGACGTGTCCGCCTGCGAGGCGATCTCGACCTCCGACTGGCCGACGCCGACCGTCTCGACCAGGATCACGTCGCAGCCCGCCGCGTCCAGGACGCGGATCGCCTGGGGGGCCGCCCAGGCCAGACCGCCCAGGTGACCGCGCGTCGCCATCGAGCGGATGTAGACACCGGGGTCGGAGGCGTGGTCGGACATCCGCACCCGGTCGCCGAGCAGGGCGCCGCCCGAGAAGGGCGAGGACGGGTCGACGGCCAGGACGCCGACCCGTTTGCCCTGCTTGCGATACGCCGTCACCAGCGCCGAGGTCGAGGTGGACTTGCCGACACCCGGTGAGCCCGTCAAACCCACCACGTACGCGTTGCCCGTCAGCGGGGCCAGCGCCGCCATGACCTCCCGCAGCTGCGGGGACGCCCCCTCCACCAGGGAGATCAGCCGGGCCACGGCCCGCGGCCGGCCTTCCCTGGCCTGGGCCACCAGGGTGGAGACGTCCTGCATCACAGCTCCGTTCACGAAAGAGGTCCTACAAGGAGAACTCAGGCCTTGGGTACCCGCACGATCAGCGCGTCACCCTGGCCACCGCCACCGCACAGCGCGGCCGCGCCCACGCCGCCGCCCCGCCGCTTCAGCTCCAGGGCCAGGTGCAGGACGAGCCGCGCACCCGACATACCGATCGGGTGACCCAGGGCGATGGCTCCGCCGTTGACGTTCACCTTTTCCGATGACACTCCGAGGTCCTTCATTGACTGCACCGCGACGGCGGCGAAGGCCTCGTTGATCTCGATCAGGTCGAGGTCGGAGACCTCCAGGCCCTCCTTCTTCAGGGCGTGCACGATGGCGTTGGAGGGCTGGGACTGGAGGCTGTTGTCCGGGCCCGCCACGTTGCCGTGGGCGCCGATCTCGGCGATCCAGTCCAGGCCGAGCTCCTGCGCCTTGGCCTTGCTCATGACGACGACCGCGGCGGCGCCGTCCGAGATCTGGGACGCCGAACCCGCCGTGATCGTGCCGTCCCTGGAGAACGCCGGGCGCAGCTTGCCCAGCGACTCGGCGGTGGTCTCCGCGCGGATGCCCTCGTCCTTGCTGAAGAGGACCGGATCGCCCTTGCGCTGCGGGATCTCGACCGGGGTGATCTCGGCCTCGAAGATGCCGTTCTTCTGGGCGGCCGCGGCGCGCTGGTGGGACAGGGCGGCGATCTCGTCCTGCTCGGGGCGCTGGATGCCGAGGCGGGTGTTGTGCTTCTCCGTCGACTCGCCCATGGCGATGCCCTCGAAGGAGTCGGTCAGACCGTCGTACGCCATCGCGTCGATCATCTCGATCGCGCCGTACTTGAAGCCCTCTCGGGACTTCGGCAGCAGGTGCGGGGCGTTGGTCATGGACTCCTGGCCGCCCGCGACGATCACGTCGAACTCGCCGGCGCGGATCAGCTGGTCCGCGAGGGCGATCGCGTCCAGGCCGGACAGACACACCTTGTTGATGGTGAGCGCCGGGACGTTCATCGGGATGCCGGCCTTCACGGCCGCCTGGCGGGCCGGGATCTGGCCCGCGCCGGCCTGGAGGACCTGACCCATGATGACGTACTGCACCTGGTCGCCGCCGATCCCCGCACGGTCGAGGGCGGCCTTGATCGCGAAGCCGCCGAGGTCGGCTCCCGAGAAGGACTTCAGCGAGCCCAGCAAGCGTCCCATGGGCGTACGGGCCCCCGCGACGATCACCGAGGTACTGCTGTTCGTTCCAGACATGAGGTGCGATCCCCTTCCGGCTGCACTGCCGAGGAGTGAACGAGGGTTTACTTCGAATGTACTGAGTGGCACTCCGTGCCGTCACCGGGCCGTCGGTGTGATCGCGCGCACGTTGCGTAACCACCTCGGGGGCGCTGCACTGAGTTCCATGCTGACGCGAATCGACCACATCGGAATCGCCTGTTTCGATCTCGACAAGACCGTCGAGTTCTACCGGGCCACGTACGGCTTCGAGGTGTTCCACTCCGAGGTCAACGAGGAGCAGGGCGTCCGCGAGGCCATGCTCAAGATCAACGACACCTCCGACGGCGGTGCCTCCTACCTGCAGCTTCTCGAGCCCACCCGCCCGGACTCCACCGTCGCGAAGTGGCTCGACAAGAACGG
The DNA here is from genome assembly GCF_030499515.1 of Streptomyces sp. DT2A-34. Lineage (NCBI taxonomy): Bacteria > Bacillati > Actinomycetota > Actinomycetes > Kitasatosporales > Streptomycetaceae > Streptomyces > Streptomyces sp. DT2A-34. Next base: position 2,975,031 of record NZ_JASTWJ010000001.1, read on the forward strand.
CGAGGGCGTCCACCACATCGCTTTCGGCACCGCGGATGTGGACGGTGACGCCGCCGACATCAAGGACAAGGGCGTACGCGTTCTGTACGAAGAGCCCCGGCGCGGCTCCATGGGGTCACGAATCACTTTCCTGCACCCGAAGGATTGCCATGGCGTACTGACAGAACTGGTCACTTCGGCGCCTGTTGAGTCACCTGAGCACTGACCCTCGTACATATGGGCCGGTAGGGTTGGGGGCGGTCGCCGCTCAGTCCAGGGCGACCCGGCCCCTCCGTCCGACGGGGGGACCGTCCGGGGTCCGGGTTTCGGGGGACGAGGGTGGGGCAACAGCCCGTGCTTCGCCGTTGATCTGACACCATTCCCCGGGGGCCCCGTTCGGCGGATGGACGGTGCTCGTATGGAGAGACTTGCGACCAGGGGACGGATGGGACCGCGCAGTGCGGGGCTACGAACGCCAGGAGCGAGAGCCGGCGGCTGACGTCGACCACCTCTCTCGGTTCGAGGCCGAGATGGATCGGCTGAAGACCGAGCGGGAAAAGGCGATCCAGCACGCCGAGGACCTCGGCTACCAGGTCGAGGTGCTGCGCGCCAAGTTGCACGAGGCGCGGCGCACCATCATGTCCCGGCCCGACTTCGCCGGCGGCGACATCGGCTATCAGGCCGAGCAGTTGCTGCGCAACGCCCAGGTCCAGGCCGACCAGCTGCGCCAGGAGGCGGAGCGGGAGCTGAGCCAGGCCCGCGCGCAGACCCAGCGGATCCTCCAGGAGCACGCCGAGCAGGCCGCCCGGCTCCAGGCCGAGCTGCACCAGGAGGCGGTCACGCGCCGCCAGCAGCTGGACCAGGAGCTGGCCGAGCGGCGGCAGACCGTCGAGTCGCACGTCAACGAGAACGTGGCGTGGGCGGAGCAGCTGCGCGCCCGCACCGAGCAGCAGGCCCGCCGCCTCCTCGACGAGTCGCGTGCCGAGGCCGACCAGGCCATGGCGGCCGCGCGCGCCGAGGCCGAGCGGCTCACGGGCGAGGCCCGCCAGCGGCTCACCAGCGCGGCCGAGGAGGCCCGCGCGGAGGCCGAGCAGATCCTGCGCCGCGCCCGCACGGACGCCGAGCGGCTGCTGAACGCCGCCTCCACGCAGGCCCAGGAGGCCACCGACCACGCCGAGCAGCTGCGCAGCTCCACCGCGACCGAGTCGGACGCCGCCCGCCGGCAGGCCACCGAGCTCAGCCGGGCCGCCGAGCAGCGCATGGCGGAGGCCGAGGAGGCGCTGCGCAAGGCGCAGTCCGAGGCCGAGAAGCTGGTCGCCGAGGCCAAGACGGCCGCCGAGAAGGCCCTGTCGAGCGCCGAGTCGGCCAACGAGCAGCGCACGCGTACGGCGAAGGAGCAGGTCGCCCGTCTGGTCAGCGAGGCCACCAAGGAGGCCGAGTCCACCAAGGCGGACGCCGAGCAGATCGTCGCCGACGCCCGCGCCGAGGCCGAGAAGCTCCTCGCCGAGGCCGCCGAGAAGGCCCGCACGATCACCGCCGAGGAGAGCGCGACCCAGCTGTCCAAGGCGGCCAAGACGGCCGAGGACGTCCTCAACAAGGCGCAGGAGGACGCCCGGAACACCACCAAGGCGGCGGCCGAGGAGGCCGAGCGGATCCGCACGGAGGCCGAGGCCGAGGCGGACCGGCTGCGCGCCGAGGCGCACGACATCGCCGAGCAGCTCAAGGGCGCGGCGAAGGACGACACCAAGGAGTACCGCGCCAAGACGGTCGAGCTGCAGGAGGAGGCCCGCCGGCTGCGCGGCGAGGCCGAGCAGCTGCGCTCCGAGGCGGTCGCCGAGGGCGAGAAGATCCGCGCGGAGGCCCGCAAGGAGGCCGTCCAGCAGATCGAGGAGGCGGCCAAGACCGCCGAGGAACTGCTGTCCAAGGCCAAGCAGGACGCGGACGAGCTGCGCCAGAAGGCCACGACCGACAGCGAGAAGGTCCGCACCGAGGCCATCGAGCGGGCGACGACGCTGCGCCGCCAGGCCGAGGAGACCCTCCAGCGCACCCGTCAGGAGGCCGAGCGGCACCGCGACGAGGTCGTCGAGCAGGCCGAGGGCATCAAGGCCGACGCCGAGCGCGCCGCCCGTGAGCTGCGCGAGGAGACCGAGCGCGGCGTCGAGGCCCGCCGGGCGGAGGCCGCCGAGGAGCTGACGCGGCTTCACGCCGACGCCGAGCAGCGGCTCGCCGCAGCCGAGCAGGCACTCACCGACGCCCGCGAGGAGGCCGCACGCATCCGGCGCGAGGCCGCCGAGGAGACCGACCGGCTGCGCGCCGAGTCCGCCGAGCGGATCCGCACGCTGCAGCAGCAGGCCGAGGACGAGGCCGACCGGCTGCGCAACGAGGCCGCGTCGGACGCGTCCGCGTCGCGTGCCGAGGGCGAGGCCATCGCCGTACGCCTCAGGTCGGAGGCGGCGGCCGAGGCCGAGCGGCTGAAGTCGGAGGCGCAGGACACCGCCGACCGGGTCCGTGCGGAGGCGCAGGCCGCCGCCGAGCGGCTCGCCACCGAGGCGTCCGAGACGCTGGCCGCCGCCCAGGAGGAGGCCGCCCGGCGCCGCCGCGAGGCCGAGGAGACCCTCGGTTCCGCCCGCCAGGAAGCCGACCAGGAGCGTGAGCGGGCCCGCGAGCAGAGCGAGGAGCTGCTGGCCTCCGCCCGCAAGCGGGTGGAGGAGGCGCAGGCCGAGGCGGTGCGGCTGGTCGAGGAGGCCGACCGGCGCGCCACCGAGATGGTGTCGGCGGCCGAGCAGCACGCCCAGCAGGTCCGCGACTCCGTGTCCGGGCTGCACGAGCAGGCCCAGGAGGAGATCACCGGGCTGCGCAGTGCCGCCGAGCACGCGGCGGACCGTACCCGCCGGGAGGCGCAGGAGGAGGCGGACCGGGTCCGCTCCGACGCCTACGCCGAGCGGGAGCGGGCCAGCGAGGACGCGGGCCGCGTCCGGCGCGAGGCGCACGAGGAGTCCGAGGCCGCCAAGTCCCTCGCCGAGCGCACCGTCGGGGAGGCGATCGCCGAGGCGGAGCGGCTGCGGTCGGAGGCTGCCGAGCACGCCCAGCGGGTCCGCACGGACGCGTCGAACACCATCGCCGAGGCCGACCAGGCCGCGTCGCGCACCCGGGCCGACGCCCGCGAGGACGCCAACCGGATCCGGTCGGACGCGGCGACGCAGGCCGACACCCTCATCACCGAGGCTCGCAACGAGGCGGAGCGGCTCCAGTCGGAGACGATCGCGGAGGCCGACCGGGTGCGCACCGACGCGCTCGCCAAGGCCGAGAAGCTGGTCGGGGACGCCACGTCGGAGGCGGAGCGGCTGCGCGCCGAGGCCGCGGAGACGGTCGGGTCCGCGCAGCAGCACGCCGAGCGGGTCCGCAGCGACTCCGAGCGGGTCAAGGCCGAGGCGGCGGCGGAGGCCGAGCGGCTGGTGACGTCCGCGCGCGAGGAGGCCGAGCGCACCCTCGACGAGGCCCGCAAGGCCGCCAACAAGCGGCGTTCCGAGGCGGCGGAGCAGGTCGACAAGCTCATCTCGGAGACCACGGCCGAGGCGGACAAGCTGCTCACCGAGGCGCAGCAGCAGGCGCACAAGACGACCGCGGACGCCGAGGGACAGGCCGACACCATGGTCGGCGCCGCCCGCAAGGAGGCCGACCGGCTCGTCTCCGAGGCGACGGTCGAGGGCAACTCCATGGTGGAGAAGGCCCGTACGGACGCGGACGAGCTGCTCGTCGGCGCCCGCCGGGACGCCACCGCGATCAGGGAGCGCGCGGAGGAGCTGCGCGACCGCATCACGAGCGAGATCGAGGCGCTGCACGAGCGGGCCCGCCGCGAGGCCGCCGAGACGATGAAGTCCACCGGTGACCGCTGCGACGCGCTCATCAAGGCCGCCGAGGAGCAGCTGGCCAAGGCGCAGGCGAAGGCCAAGGAGATCGTCTCGGAGGCCAACTCCGAGGCGGGCAAGGTCCGTATCGCCGCCGTGAAGAAGGCCGAGGGGCTCCTGAAGGAGGCCGAGCAGAAGCGGTCCACGCTGATCAAGGAGGCCGAGGAGCTCAAGGCCGAGGCGATCCGCGAGGCCAAGCGCACGGTCGAGGAGGGCAAGCGCGAGCTGGAGGTGCTCGTCCGGCGCCGCGAGGACATCAACGCCGAAATCTCGCGCGTCCAGGACGTCCTGGAGGCGTTGGAGTCCTTCGAGGCACCGTCCGCGGGCAAGGACGGCGGGGTCAAGGCCGGTGCGACGGTGGGTGCCCCCCGATCGGGTGGCAAGTCGTCAGAGAGCTAGCGCAGCGACCGGGTTCCGGTGTCTCCTGGGGCCTTTGACCAAGTTTTTGGCAAGCCGTCCGACGGTTAGCCACCCAAAAGGGGTCTCATTCTCCAGATCAAACACGTATCCGCTCGATGACACACCGCTTCGGCCCCTAGGATTCCACTTATCACCTCACCGGTCTCATTCGACAGGAACCCCATGAGCGACACTTCCCCCTACGGCTTCGAGCTTGTGCGGCGTGGGTACGACCGCGCTCAGGTGGACGAACGAATCTCCAAGCTCGTCTCCGACCGTGACAGCGCTCTCGCCCGCATCACCGCTCTGGAAAAGCGCATCGAGGAGCTCCACCTCGAGACGCAGAACGCCCAGGCCCAGGTAACCGACGCAGAGCCGTCGTACGCCGGTCTCGGCGCGCGTGTCGAGAAGATCCTCCGCCTCGCCGAGGAAGAGGCCAAGGATCTGCGCGAGGAGGCCCGCCGCGCCGCCGAGCAGCACCGCGAGCTCGCCGAGTCGGCGGCCCAGCAGGTCCGCAACGACGCAGAATCGTTCGCTGCGGAGCGCAAGGCCAAGGCCGAGGACGAAGGCGTCCGAATCGTCGAGAAGGCCAAGAGTGACGCGTCCCAGCTGCGCTCCGAGGCGCAGAAGGACGCGCAGTCCAAGCGTGAGGAGGCCGACGCCCTCTTCGAGGAGACCCGCGCCAAGGCCGCGCAGGCCGCCGCCGACTTCGAGACGAACCTCGCCAAGCGCCGCGAGCAGTCCGAGCGCGACCTGGCGTCCCGTCAGGCCAAGGCCGAGAAGCGCCTCGCGGAGATCGAGCACCGCGCGGAGCAGCTCCGCCTGGAGGCCGAGAAGCTGCGCACCGACGCCGAGCGCCGCGCCCGCCAGACGGTGGAGACGGCTCAGCGTCAGGCCGAGGACATCGTGGCCGACGCCAACGCCAAGGCCGACCGGATCCGTTCGGAATCCGAGCGCGAGCTCGCGGCGCTCACCAACCGCCGCGACAGCATCAACGCTCAGCTGACGAACGTCCGCGAGATGCTGGCGACCCTCACGGGCGCCGCGGTGGCCGCCGCCGGCACCCCGGCCGAGGACGAGCCGATCTCCCGCGGTGTCCCGGCGCAGCAGACCCGGTAACCGTTCGGCGTACGTCGTCTGAACATCTGCGAAGCCCTCTGCCACTCCGGTGGCAGGGGGCTTTGTGGCGTTTTAGCGTGGGCGGCATGATCGAGCTCGAGGGGCTGACCAAGCGGTACGGCGAGAAGGTGGCGGTCAACAACCTCACCTTCACCGTCAGACCCGGCATCGTCACCGGCTTCCTCGGCCCCAACGGCGCCGGGAAGTCCACCACGATGCGGATGGTCCTCGGCCTCGACCACCCCACGGCCGGCGATGTCCGTATAGACGGCAAGCACTACGACGAGCTCAAGGACCCCCTGACGTACATCGGCGCCCTGCTGGAGGCGAAGGCCTGGCACGGCGGGCGCAGCGCCTTCAACCACCTGCTGTGCCTCGCGCAGAGCAACGGCATCCCGAAGCGGCGGGTGCGGGAGGTGCTGGAGACGGTGGGACTCACGGCGGTCGCGCGCAAGAAGACCAAGGGCTTCTCGATGGGCATGGGGCAGCGGCTCGGCATCGCGGGCGCGCTGCTGGGCGATCCGCGGATCCTGATGTTCGACGAGCCGGTCAACGGGCTCGACCCCGAGGGCATCCACTGGATCCGCAACCTGATGAAATCCCTCGCCGCGCAGGGCCGTACGGTCTTCGTCTCCTCGCACCTCATGAGCGAGATGGCGCTGACCGCCGACCACCTCGTCGTCATCGGACAGGGCCGGCTGCTCGCCGACACGTCCATGGCGGACTTCATCGCGCGGAACTCGAAGTCGTACGTCCGGATCCGCACCCCGCAGCGGGAGCTGCTGCTGGACGTGCTGCACACGGCCGGGATCACGGCCGTGGAGACGGGCAACGGCACGCTCGAGGTCGACGGTGGCAAGGCGGAGCAGATCGGGGAGCTGGCGGCGCGGCACGGGGTCGTACTGCATGAGCTGAGCGCGCAACAGGCCTCGCTGGAGGAGGCGTTCATGCAGCTGACCGCGGAGTCGGTGGAGTACCACGCGCACTCCGAGGCTCCGCAGGCGCCGCCTGCCGAGCAGCGCCCGTGGGGCGAAGGCTGGAGGAGGAGCTGACCATGGCAGCCACGCAGGTGATCCGCTCCGAGTGGACCAAGATCCGGTCCGTGGCCTCCACCGTGTGGACGCTCTCCCTCGCCGTGGTGGTCACGATCGCTCTCGGCATGCTGATCTCGGGCCTGTCGGCGAACGAGTTCGACAACATGAGCGAGCGGGACAGGCTCTCCTTCGACCCGACCTTCATCAGCTTCGCCGGGATGACCCTCGGCCAGCTCGCGATGATCGTGTTCGGGGTGCTCGTCGTCTCGAACGAGTACAGCACCGGCATGATCCGCACCTCACTGGCCGCCGTACCGCGGCGGGGCACCTTCCTGTTCAGCAAGATCGCGGTGGCCACCGGCCTCGCGCTCGTCGTCGGCATGGCCACCAGCTTCGTCACCTTCTTCCTCGGGCAGGCGATGCTCGGCGAGCACAAGGCGGCCATCGGTGACCCCGGCGTGCTGCGGGCGGTGATCGGCGGCGGGCTCTACATGACCCTCATCGCGATGTTCTCGATGGGCGTCGCCGCGATGCTGCGCTCGCCGATGCTGTCGCTGGGCATCCTGATGCCGTTCTTCTTCCTGATCTCGAACATCCTGGGCAACGTCCCGGCCACCGAGAAGATCGGCCGCTATCTGCCCGACCAGGCCGGCAGCAAGATCATGCAGGTGGTCACCCCGGTCGACGACGACACCCCGTACGGCCCCTGGGGCGGGCTGGGCATCATGGTGCTCTGGGTGATCGCGGCGCTCGCGGGCGGTTACGCCACGCTCAGGAAACGGGACGCGTAGGGGGACGCCCCGGGCGGGGGAGGCGCCGGCGCAAGGTTTTACCGGCCCTTGGGTGGAACCGTCAGCGCCTCGGTATCCTCCTAACCCTTACGGGGGGCGTGTGCCCCGCTGTCCTGAACCTTTCGATGGGTGCGGAGCATGATCGAGGCTGTCGGCCTGACCAAGCGCTACGGCGACAAGACCGCTGTGTACAACTTGTCCTTCCAGGTGCGGCCCGGTGCCGTCACCGGCTTCCTGGGCCCCAACGGCTCGGGCAAGTCGACGACGATGCGCATGATCCTCGGCCTGGACAACCCGACCGCCGGCCACGTGAGCATCGGCGGCTTCCCGTACCGCAAGCTGCCCAACGCCCCCCGCCAGGTCGGCGCCCTGCTGGACGCCAAGGCCGTGCACGGCGGCCGGGCCGCCCGCAACCACCTGCTGTCCCTGGCCCAGCTGTCCGGCATCCCGGCCCGGCGGGTCGACGAGGTGCTGGGCGTGGTCGGTCTCCAGGACGTGGCCAGGCGGCGCTCGAAGGGCTTCTCGCTCGGCATGGGCCAGCGGCTCGGCATCGCCGCCGCGCTGCTGGGCGACCCGCAGGTGCTGCTGTTCGACGAGCCGGTCAACGGCCTCGACCCCGAGGGCATCCTCTGGGTGCGCAACCTGATGAAGTCGCTGGCGGCCGAGGGCCGGACCGTCTTCGTCTCCTCGCACCTCATGAGCGAGATGGCGCTGACCGCCGACCACCTGATCGTCATCGGGCGCGGACAGCTGCTCGCCGACATGAGCGTGAAGGACTTCATCTCGGCGAACTCCGCCGGGTTCGCCCGGATCCGGACGCCCGACACCGAGCCGCAGCTGCGCGAGAAGCTGGCCGGCGCGCTCACCGAGGCGGGCGGGCATGTGCTGCCCGAGCAGGACGGCGCGCTCCGGGTGACCGGGCTGCCGCTCCCCCGCATCAGCGACATCGCGCACGACTCCGACGTACGGCTGTGGGAGCTGTCACCGCACCAGGCCTCGCTGGAGGAGGCGTACATGCGGATGACGCAGGGCGCGGTGGACTACCGCTCGACGGCCGACCAGAAGGCAGGGCTGATGCAGCAGCTGCCGCCGGGCGCGCAGCCGCCGATGCCGGTCCCGGGTCAGGGCCAGCCCGGCTGGTACGCCCCGCCGCCGCCCGAGCAGGGCGGGCAGGGACCGTACGGCGCCCCTGGCGCGCCCGCTGCGGCGCCGGGAGCGGGTGCGCCCAACCCGTACGCCCAGCAGGCGCCCCAGGCGCCCCAGGCCCCGACCCAGCCCCCTGCCACGCCTCCCCAGGCCCCGGCTCAGCCCCCTGCCGCACCCCCGCAGGCCCTGGCAAAGCCGCCCGCCGCCCCCTCTGCCCCCGCCGCCCCGACCAAGCCCGAGGACGCCCGATGAGCACGCCCCAGCCCCCGATGCCGCAGACCGCCGCACCGAACTGGCAGGCGGCGCCCGGCTCGTCGAACCCCACCTACACCTCGCCGATCCCCGTCGTGCGCACGCACCTCGGGCACGCGCTCGCCTCGGAGTGGACGAAGATCCGGTCGGTGCGCTCCACGATGTGGACGCTCGGCGTGTTCGTGGTGCTCGTCGTCGGCATCGGCCTGGCGGCCGCCGCGCTGGTCGCCGGCAACTCCTCGGACGGCAGTCTGAGCCAGGAGAACCCGCTCTCGTTCGGCTTCTTCGGGCTGCTGCTCGGCAGCATGTGCATCATCACGCTCGGCGTGCTGACCACCGCCTCGGAGTACGGCACCGGCATGATCCGGACCACGATGACCGCCTGCCCGTCCCGCAGCCGGGTCCTGGCGGCGAAGTCGATCGTGTTCTTCGCGGTCGCGTTCGTGGTGACGCTGGTGTCGGCCGGCCTCGTCGCCCTCGCGGACGTGGCCATGCTGGACGCGCGCGAGCCCAGCGGCGAGGAGTGGCTGAAGGGCACGGTCGGCATCTCGCTCTACATCGCGCTGCTCGGCCTGCTCTCGCTCGTCGTCGGGTCGATGATCCGGCACTCGGCGGGCGCGATCACGATCATGACCGGCGTGCTGCTGGCACCACTGGTCATCGCGCTGTTCATGTTCTCGCAGTCGCTGGAGGACCTGCAGCGGGCCCTGTTCGAGTACTCGATCCCGAACCAGCTCAGCGTCTTCTACGAGCAGTCCCTCAGCGATTCCGGCCCGTCCGGCTGGGACCCGCTGTGGATCATGCTCGTCGTGACGGCCGCCGCGTTCGCCGGCGCCTACGCCCTGCTGGAGCGGCGGGACGTGTGAGCCGGTCCGGCCGGACCCTCTAGAACTTCGGCGCGTTACGGGACCGCTGCACCCGCGTGGTGCGGCGGTCCTTCGCGTTCCAGCACGCCTTGTGCCAGTGGCGGCGGTCGTCGACGCCCACGCGGTCCGGCCAGGCGACGACGTGCGGGACGCCGTCCGGGATCAGCTGGTCGCAGCCGGGGCAGCGGTACGCCTTGCCCTGCGCGCTCGCGCCCGCCACATGCCGTACGTTCCAGTCCTCGCCCTGCCAGTTCTCGGCCGACTGCCAGCCGCCGTAACGGCCGGGGCGGTCGTCCTCGGCACTGCGTCCGGACGAGACAGCTCCCTTGGGGCCGTTGGGTCGGTTGCGACGCGGGGACACGGAACACCTCTCGGGGCTATACAGGATGCACGGGTCATGTCCAGCCTACGCGGCACGGACAGGGGTAGTCGTACGGCACCAACCCCCACAAGTCCCTCGCTCCGGCGCTCCATTCTGCAGACAATCCGCAAATCTCTTCGCCAAGCCGTGTCCTCGGCACGTGTCAGACGGTTATGCCGGGCGGGGGAGCTCCGCGTCGGAGCCAAGGAAGCAGGAAAAGGCAATGCACGTAGGAAGTTTCGTGTTGGCGGCCCGGTTCCCGGGACAGGGCGACGGGGAGGCGCTGCACCGCGCGGTCCGCTCCGCCGAGGTCGCCGAGGAAGCGGGGCTCGACACGGTCTGGCTGGCCGAGCACCACTTCGTGCCGTACGGCACCTGTCCGTCCGCGATCACGCTGGCCGCGTTACTGCTCGGCCGCACCGAGCGCCTGCGGGTCGGCACGGCGGTCAGCGTGCTGCCCACCGCGCACCCGGTGGCCCTCGGCGAACAGGCCGCGCTGCTGCACATCACCTCCGGCGGGCGGTTCTCGCTGGGGGTCGGGCGCGGCGGGCCGTGGGTCGACCTGGAGGTGTTCGGCCAGGGCCTCGAGGCGTACGAGGAGGGGTTCCCGGAATCACTCGATCTGCTCATGCGCTGGCTGCGCGAACCGTCGGTCGCGGCCGCCGGGGACCGTTTCGGTTTCCGTGAAGTCCCCGTCGTACCAAGGCCGTCGGAGTGCCTCACGGATGTCGAGGGACCCGAGGTCGTCGTCGCGTGCACCTCGCCGGCCAGCGTGCGCCTCGCGGCCGAGCGCGGGCTGCCGATGCTGCTGGGGATGCATGTGGGCGACGAGGAGAAGGCCGAGATGGTCGCCCTGTGGCGGGAGCTCGCCCGCGCGGCCGGGCGGCCCGCGGAGGAGATCCTCGGCGCGGCCCATGTCTCGGCCGGCGTCTGCCAGATCGCGGACCGGCGCACGGATGCGGTCGAGACCCTGACGAAGGCGATGCCGGGCTGGCTCCGGCAGGGCCTGGAGGCCCACGTGACGGTGGACGGCCGCCATCGCGTGATGCGCGACCCGCTCGCCTACACCGAACTGCTCTGCGGGCTGCACCCGGTGGGCACCCCGCGTCTGTGCGCCGACCGCCTGGCGGCGACCAGCGAACGGACCGGCATCTCCCGCTTCGCCCTGCTCGTGGAGGGCTCGGGCGATCTGGCGGCGACCGAGGAGAACGTACGGCGACTGGGCGCCGAAGTACTGCCGCACCTCGGCTGAACCGCCTCGCCGAGGATGCACGGCTCCCACACGTCCGAACTCCCGGTCCGCCAGAAGGGCTTGCCGCCCCAGTACTGATTGCACCTCCCGCGTACGGAGCGGCAAGCAAGCGGTTCAGCGCGTCAGCAGTCCCTGAATTCCGGGGACTGGTTCAGCAGCTGACTGCGGACCGAGGTGAAGCGCGCGAGCGTCTCGTCGACCGAGGCGTCAAGCGGGAACACCGCCACCCGGTGGCAGTTCTGGAAGGCCAGTCGCACCCCGAAGTGCCGCTGCAGCGCGCCGCGTATCGCGTCACTCGCAAGCGCACGCAGCAGCTGGCCACGTGCCTGCTCGTCCGGCGGGGGCGTCTGGTTGTCGGCGAACTGACCGCCGTCGACCTTCAGCTGAGCCACCAGGGAGCTGATCATCTCCCATGCGTAAGGCAGGGAGGTCCGGACGCAGTCGACGAATTCGGCTTCGTCGACCTCGCCTCGCTCGGCCTGTTCGAGTAGGGCCGGTGAGACGTCGAGCGACATGGGTTCTCCTCTCGCACCCCCAGAACACCAGGGGTTGCCGGACAGATAAGGGAGTTCGCGATATCGGACACTCTGCGTACACGCCTCGCGACCTCCCGTTTAATACCGTAGGCAACAGACGGTGACGGCACCAGGAGAATGGGTACATGCGCAGTCCTCGTTAGGCACACAATCGGCCAGAAATGAACAGGGGCAGTCCGGGGTCATACGGACTCCCCCAGGGCGAATCGCGTCGACACCGGCCCGTCGAGTAGCGTTGCCGACCATGCGTCTCGTCATTGCCCGATGCTCCGTCGACTACGCGGGCCGGCTCACCGCCCACCTGCCCTCGGCGCCCCGTCTGATCCTGGTCAAGGCGGACGGCAGCGTCTCGATCCACGCGGACGACCGGGCCTACAAGCCTCTGAACTGGATGTCGCCGCCCTGCACCCTGAAGGAGGGGGACGGCGAGCAGCAGGACGTCTGGACGGTCACCAACAAAGCGGGCGAGAAGCTCATCATCACGATGGAGGAAATCCTCCACGACTCCTCGCACGAACTCGGCGTGGACCCCGGCCTGATCAAGGACGGCGTGGAAGCGCACCTCCAGGAACTGCTCGCCGACCGCATCGAAACGCTCGGCGAGGGCTACACGCTCATCCGCCGCGAGTACATGACGGCCATCGGGCCGGTCGACATCCTGTGCCGGGACGCCGAGGGCCAGACGGTCGCCGTCGAGATCAAGCGGCGCGGCGAGATCGACGGCGTGGAGCAGCTCACGCGCTATCTGGAGCTGCTGAACCGGGACCCCCATCTGGCGCCCGTCCGGGGCGTCTTCGCGGCACAGGAGATCAAGCCGCAGGCCCGCGTCCTCGCCACGGACCGCGGCATCGGCTGCCAGGTCCTGGACTACGACGCGATGCGCGGGATCGAGGACGACAAGCTGCGGCTGTTCTGACGCGCCCGTTCTGGGCGGTTGTACGACGACGAGGGCCGGGTCCGCAGGGTGGACCCGGCCCTTCTGTCTTGATCGATGGTCAGATCACGGCGTCCGAGCCGGTGCTCGGCGTACCCGCGTCGGTGCTCTGCGGGGCGCTCGCGGAGCTGGTGGTCTCCGTCGGGCCGGACGGGGCCGGGCCGCTGGCCGACGTGGAGGTCGACGGGGATTCCGTCGGCGGCGTCGTCGGGTCGTCCGTCGGTGTCGTCGTCGGGTCGTCCGTCGGTGTCGTCGTCGGGTCGTCCGTCGGATCGTCGGTGGGGTCGTCCGTCGGATCGTCCGTCGGCGGCTTGGTCGTGGACGGTGGCTTGGTCGTCGACGACGGCGGCTTCGTCGGCGAGCTCGAACCTCCGCCCGAGCCCTGCGTACCGGTCGGGTCGTCCGACGGCCCGTCCGTCCCCGTCGGAGTCGGGTCGTCGGACGTGCCGTACGTGCCGTCGGGGCCCGGGTCCGTGGGCCGGCTCGTCGCCGTGCCCGTGTCGCCGGAGCCCTTGCCGTCGTCGCCCTCCGCCTTGTCGGCGCCGATGCTGTCGTCGCCGAGGCCCTGGCTGGCGGACGGGTTGACGCCGACCTGGGTGGACGGGGTGCCGGGGTCGTTGTCGGAGGTCGCGCCGAGCGTCACCACCGTGCCGAGCACGGCCACGAGCAGCGCGCCCGAGCCGGCCGCGACGAGGTTGCGCCGGGCGAAGTTCCGGACGCCGCCGCGGCCCTTGTGCGAGGTCCCCTGGGACGACGGCGAGGAGGGCGACGACGCCCGGTGGGTGACCAGCGTCGTGGCGTCCCCGGCGGGCGGGAAGGCGGCGGCCGGTACTCCTCCCGGCGGCGACTGCGACTCCTCGTACCGCGCGCCCGACACCTCCTCCCCCGCCGTGGCCCCGAACCCGGCCACCCCCGGCGTCGTACCGGAGCGGTCCGAGACCAGCGCGAGGGCGCGGCGGCCCGCGACCGTGCCGCGCTTGTCGGCGAGGGCGCCGCGCAGGCCGATGGAGGTCTCCAGCTCGGCCCGGGCCCGGTCCAGCCGGCCGCCGCAGAGCGCGAGGATGCCCAATTCGTGGTGGAAGTAGGCCTGTTCGGAGACGTCACCGGCGAGGCGAGCGGCCTCGGCGCCGGCCCGCAGCGCCCGCTCCCAGGCGCTCCAGTACAGGCCCGCGGCGAACGCGGGCGCGGCCGTACGGGCCAGCTGCACGGCCGGGCTCTCGTCGCCCTCGGCGGGCGGTGTCGTAGCCGGCACCAGCACGCCCAGGGTGGCGAGCACGGCGTCCGCCTCGGCGCACACGCGCTCCGGCGTGACCGAGGGGTGCCCGGCCCACCAGGCGTAGTGCCGGGCGGCGGTGAGGGCGCTGTCCTGGACGTCCTCGGCGTATCCGACGGCCTCCAGCTGGGCCTGGACGCCGGCGGCGAGCCGGTAGCGGGAGCCGACCGGCGTGACCAGCCCGCACTCGGCCAGCTCGCCCAGTGCGGCGTCGGCGTGGGTGTCACCGACCAGCGCCGGCAGATGGGCCTGGTGCGGCACCTCGCCGCCGAGCGCGACGGCGAACTTCAGGGTGGCGCGGGCCGAGGCGCTGAGCCGTGAGGCGAGCAGCGGCGCCGGGCCGGCCGCCTCGCCGAGCGACGGCAGCGGCACTTCCTCGCGGCCGGCCTCGTCGCCGAACGGCGCCTCGAAGGGGGCGTCGACCGGCGCGTCCACCAGCGGCGGCGCGTCCTCGAAGACCCCGAACTCGTCGACGGCGTCCGCGCCGGCCCGCAGCCGGTCCCGCTGCCGCAGCAGCGCCCCGGCCTGGACGAACCGCAGCGGCAGGCCCTCCGACTCGAACCACAGGTCGCCCGCCCAGTTCAACTCGTCCTCGGTGAGGACCCGGTCGACGCCCCGCTCCAGGAGCTCCACGCTCGCGGCCCGGTCGAGACCGTCGAGGGCGACGTCCTCGATGCCGGACTCGACGGACGGCGCGGGCGCGTCGGGCGGGACGCCGAGCACGAAGGCGCACTCGGGGGTCGCGTCCAGCAACTCGTCGAGGGCGGCGCCGCCGAACTCGAGGTCGTCCAGGACGACGACCGCGCCGATCTCACGGACGAAGGCGAGCAGTTCGTCCTGTTCCGGGCGGTGCAGGGGGGCGCTGTAGACGGCGTAGAAGAGGTCGTGCAGCAGGTCGGTGGGCGTGCGGTGGAAGCCGGTGAGGCGGACCACGCCGTCGGGGGCGAGGTCCGCGCAGTCCTCGGCGACGAGGTCGAGGAGGCTGGTGCGGCCGGCGCCCGGGGAGCCGACGAGGCGTACGGAGCGGCCGCGGGCGAGCAGCCGTACCAGCTGTTCGCGCTCGTCCTGGCGGGACAGCAGCGGCTGTGCGGGACGGGGCGGGCCGGGTGGGACGGGCGGTCTGACGGCGCGGTCGGCCTCGGCGCGGTCGGCCGGGCTCAGCTTCTCGGGCCGCCCGGGGCGCTCCGCGGGCGGGCAGACCTCTATCTCGCTGCCGTCGACGGGGTTGACGGTGAGCAGGAAGTCGCCCGAGACCAGTTGCACCGTGCGGGCAAGTCCGGGCGCGTGCTGTCCGAAGTCGGGTGTGAGGGGATCCCTGGGCGGGCGCTGGCGCGACGCCTGACCGTCGCCATCGTGTCCGTACTCCTCGGGTCCCCGGTTGTTCGGGTCCATAGCTTCAAGCCCCCCAAAAGCGTCGTGTGCTGCGGGTCCTGGCCCCTCCCGGCCTTTGCACACCGCGCTGTCGCTTCTGGTCCGGGCCCGCTCGAAGGGGTTTGTCTAGTCGGCGGGCAGCCGAACCCTAAACCTTCGCACAGTATCTACGACAGGTCGGGGTACCGCGCCGCCCGAGACATCACAGTCTCGTGAGGATTGTGCCCGACGTACGCTTCGCAGACGGAACGCCCGACTGTCCCGCCCCACCCGTGCCGGGGGTCACACCCGGGGCAGGGACTCCACCCCGATGCCGCCCTCGATCGCCAGGATCCGGTGCAGCCGGGTGGCCACCAGCAGGCGCTGCATCTGCGGCGGCACGCCGCGCAGCACCAGGCGCCGGCCGCAGCGGCCGGCCCGCCGATGGGCCCCCATGATCACCCCGAGTCCGGTGGCGTCCCAGGAGTCCAGCTCGGACAGGTCGAGCACCAGATCGCCGACTCCGTCGTCGACGGCCGAGTGCAGGACCGTACGGGCGTCCGCCGCGCTGCGGACGTCGAGGACGCCCCCGACGACCAGTTCGGCGTGGTCGCCCCTGATGTGCATATGCGCTCCCCAAGCGTGCGTTCGTGCTCCGCGATGAGTTGTCTGTGGCTGTGGCTGCTGTAGCTGTGCCTGTGTTCGCTATGAGTCTTCGCTGTGACGGGTGATGCAACCTCTGACTGCGTTGAGCCGTCAGAGGTTGCCGTCTGTAAGCGAACCGATACCGAATTCACCCCATCGCGTGATGGGCGCGGGGGCTGTGCGGTGGTCTACGAAACCTCAGTAGCTGTAAAAGCCTTGCCCGCTCTTGCGGCCGATGTCACCCGCGTCCACCATCCGGCGCATCAGCTCCGGCGGGGCGAACTTCTCGTCCTGGGACTCGGTGTAGATGTTGCTGGTCGCGTGCAGCAGGATGTCGACGCCGGTGAGGTCCGCGGTGGCGAGCGGGCCCATGGCGTGACCGAAGCCCAGCTTGCAGGCGAGGTCGATGTCCTCGGCGGTGGCGACGCCCGACTCGTAGAGCTTGGTGGCCTCGACGACGAGGGCCGAGATGAGACGGGTGGTCACGAAGCCGGCGACGTCCCGGTTGACGACGATGCAGGTCTTGCCGACGGACTCGGCGAACTCCCGTGCGGCGGCGAGGGTTTCGTCACTCGTCTTGTAACCGCGGACGAGTTCGACGAGCTGCATCATCGGGACCGGCGAGAAGAAGTGCACACCGACGACCCGCTCGGGACGCTCGGTGGCCGCCGCGATCTTGGTGATCGGGATGGCGGAGGTGTTGGAGGCCAGCACGGTGTCCTCGCGCACGATCTTGTCGAGCGTGCGGAAGATCTCGTGCTTGACCTCGAGCTTCTCGAAGACGGCCTCGACGACGACGTCCGCGTCGGCGGCGGCGTCCAGGTCGGTGGTCGCGGTGATCCGGGCGAGGGCCGCGTCGGCGTCGTGCGCCTCCAGCTTGCCCTTGCTGACAAACTTGTCGTACGACGCCTTGATGCCGTCGGTGCCACGCTTGAGAGCCTCGTCGGTGACGTCCCTGAGGACGACGTCCCAGCCCGCCTGAGCGGAGACCTGGGCGATCCCGGAACCCATCAAGCCGGCGCCGATGACGGCAAGCTTCCGTGCCACTGTTGCGACTCCCCTTTGAAACGCCTTACACCCTGTTTAGGTTGCCTCTTCGGCGGACCTTAGCGGTCGTGAGGGACTGTGTGACCGGTTAGTAACGCGAGTCACGTCTCATCTGACGGACATCACACCGGCACGGGTCATTCCGCGCGTCGGACGGCGTAGTTGAGCACCTTTTCGCTCAACAGCTCCTCGATGTCGTCGAGAAGCACGAGCACCTCACGTGATACTTCGTCCGGATTGCACCCCTTGAGCATCTCGCGGCCGACGGCGACGAAAACCGTCTGGTGACACCAGGAGATCTGACCGGCGATCAGGCCCGGCAGCGGGTCGCCTTCGGGCGCGCCGGCCTCCTCGCTGAGGGTGGCTTCGAGGTGGTCGTGGATCTCCTGCTGGAGGCTCCAGAGTCGGGAGCGCAAGGGCGGCGCCTCGTGGATGACGCGCATGAAGCGGTCGTAGCCCTCCATGAGGCCGAGCCTCGGGGAGACCGCCTCGGCCTCGGCACGCAGCTCGCGCAGTACGGCCCGGGCGGCCGACTCCCCGTGAACCCGTCCGCGCACCCAGCGGGAGAGCTGCTCGACGACGCCGGCGGGCGCCTCCGGCGAGGCGGGCGGCAGCGGGGTGCGGCGCGCACCCCGCTGCCGCATATATCCCGGTCAACCAGATACTGCACATTCCCCTGAGCGACCCGGTGCCGCACATTTGAGCGGTACCCCAAGGGTTCCCACCCAGCCTCCCTGCGTCTCAGCCTCCGCTCAAGCCGCCCGCAAGGGCATCGTGGA
This sequence comes from Streptomyces sp. DT2A-34, assembly GCF_030499515.1. Lineage (NCBI taxonomy): Bacteria > Bacillati > Actinomycetota > Actinomycetes > Kitasatosporales > Streptomycetaceae > Streptomyces > Streptomyces sp. DT2A-34. Next base: position 2,992,702 of record NZ_JASTWJ010000001.1, read on the forward strand.
AGCCGTGCGCGGCATCGACCTGGCCGTCCGCGAGGGCGAGATCCTCGGCTTCCTGGGCCCGAACGGGGCAGGCAAGACGACGACCCTGCGGATGCTGACGACTTTGCTGGCGCCCACCGGGGGCGCGGCCACCGTGGCGGGCTGCGATCTCGCGACCGACCCCGCCGGGGTGCGCCGGGCGTGCGGATACGTGGCCCAGTCCGGCGGGGTCGACCCGCAGATCACCGTGCGGGAGGAGCTGGTCACTCAGGGCCGCCTGTACCGCCTGACGAAGACGCAGGCGACCCGGCGGGCCGAGGAGCTGGCCCGCGACCTGAGCCTGACCGACCTCCTCGACCGCAAGGCCGGCGCCCTCTCCGGCGGCCAGCGACGCCGCCTCGACATCGCGATGGCGCTCACGCACCGCCCGAAGGTCCTGTTCCTCGACGAGCCGACGACCGGCCTCGACCCCGGCAGCCGGGCCGACCTGTGGGACCTGATCCGCCGCCTGCGCGACGAGCACGGCACCACGGTCTTCCTGACCACCCACTACCTCGACGAGGCCGACGCCCTCTCCGACCGCCTGGTCGTCGTCGACCGGGGCGTGGTCGTCGCGGAGGGCACACCGAGCGCGCTGAAGCTGCAGTACGGCGGCTCGATCGACGCCTCCCTCCAGGACACGTTCCTCGCCATCACCGGCCGCAGCGCCACGCCGGCCGACGCCGCCCCCGTAGCCGTATAGGAATCCCCGGATGCTGTTCCAGGACACGGCCCTCATCTACGGCCGTTACCTCCGCCAGTCCCTGCGCTCCCGCTTCGCCCTGCTCTTCGGCGTGCTGATGCCGCTGCTGTACCTGCTCTTCTTCGGCCCGCTCCTGACCGACCTGCCGCTCGGCGGGCGCGGCAGCTCGTGGCAGATGCTGGTGCCCGGGCTGCTGCTGCAACTCGGCTTGTTCGGGGCGTCGTTCGCGGGCTTCTCGGTCATCATCGAGCAGGGCCAGGGCGTGGTGGAGCGCATGCGCGTGACGCCCGTCAGCCGCCTGGCGCTGCTGCTGGGCCGCGTCCTGCGCGACGCCACCGTCTTCGTCTTCCAGGCGGTGCTGCTGGTGCTGGCGGCGTTGGCGATGGGCCTCAGGGCTCCCGTGCCCGGCGTGCTGATCGGCTTCGCGTTCGTCGCGCTGCTGACGGTGTCGCTGGCCTCCCTGTCGTACGCGCTCGCCATGAAGGTCCGCACACCGCAGGAGGTCGGGCCGGCGATCAACGCCATGACGATGCCGATGATGCTGCTGTCGGGCCTGATGCTGCCGATGACACTGGGGCCGAGGTGGCTGGACGTCCTCTCCCACTTCGTGCCGTTCCGCTATCTGGTGGACGCGGTACGGGACGCCTACGTCGGCTCGTACGCGACGGCGCACATGCTGTACGGCGTCCTGGTCGCGCTCGCCTTCACCGCACTGGCCGTGACAGTCGGCACACGCGTGTTCCGAACCGCCGGAGCGTAACTACGCTGGCCACATGGTCAATCTGACGCGCATCTACACCAGGACCGGCGACCAGGGCACCACCGCCCTCGGCGACATGAGCCGGGTCGCCAAGACCGATCTGCGGATCTCGGCGTACGCCGACGCCAACGAGGCGAACGCGGTGATCGGCACGGCGATCGCACTGGGCGGGCTCGACGAGGAGGTCGTCAAGGTCCTCACCCGCGTGCAGAACGACCTGTTCGACGTGGGTGCGGACCTGTCGACGCCGGTGGTGGAGAACCCGGAGTTCCCGCCGCTGCGGGTCGAGCAGTTCTACATCGACAAGCTGGAGGCGGACTGCGACCGCTTCAACGAGCAGCTGGAGAAGCTGCGGTCCTTCATCCTTCCGGGCGGCACGCCGGGCGCGGCCCTGCTGCACCAGGCCTGCACGGTCGTACGCCGGGCCGAGCGCTCCACGTGGGCCGCGCTGGAGGTGCATGGCGAGGCGATGAACCCGCTGACGGCGACCTACCTCAACCGCCTGTCGGACCTGCTGTTCATCTTGGCGCGGACGGCGAACAAGTCCGAGGGCGACGTCCTCTGGGTCCCCGGCGGGGAGCGCTGAAGCAGCCTTGGCGAAGTCGACTGCGGTTCGGCAGCACCCTGAAGGGGCGCGGGGAACTGCGCGACCAGCCTCGACGAGGCCGCGGACGAACAACGGCCCAGCACGGCGCTTCCAGCGGAGCGCTCAGCTGTTCTCCCGCACCCGTTGGTACAGGCCCACGAGGACGAGGGCGCCGCCGACACACATCATCACCAGACCGAACTTCGTCAGCGTGACGACCGGCACGTCCACGTCCTCGGTGAACAACCAAAGCGGCAGGCCGGTCAGGAAGGTGACGATGCCTTCCAGCAGGTTCTTCGACGCCTGGCTCATGACCGGACACGCTCCTCGCCGCTCGTGAGCCCGGACTCCTTCTCGGCGCCGGCGGGGGCCTTCTTCGGCCAGATCCAGTACCCCAGGGCGATCAGGCCGTAGATGCCGACCATGCGGATCGCCACCCACTGGAAGGCCCGGAGGGAGCTGACGTCCCCGGAGTCGCCGACGTACCAGACCGCGAGCTGGAGCAGTCCCAGCGCCACCGCTCCCCCGAACACCGCCCGCAGCCACAGCTTCGCCTCGTGCCGGGCGCGGGCGCGGCCGTAGCGGGGCGGCTTCGGCGGGGGCGGGCCGCCGGCCAGGCGGTGGGCGGCGTGGCCGTCGAGCCAGCGGATCGTGTAGTGGCCGAAGGCCACCGTGTAGCCGATGTAGAGCGCCGCCACGCCGTGCTCCCAGCTCGGCTCGGCGCCGTTCTTCAGGTCGATCGCCGTCGCGACGAACAGGACCAGCTCCAGCACCGGCTCGCACAGCAGCAGCACCACGCTGGTGCGGCGCCACGTCAGCAGGTAGCGCACGGCCAGGCCCAGGGCCAGCAGCACCCAGAAGCCGACCTCGCAGGCGATGATGAGGGCGACGATCACGACTTGCTCCCTTCGGTCACCTGTCCAGGCTCCCGGCGGCCACGCCCCCTTTCGTCGTCGGCGGTGACGAAACCGCCGTACATCGAAAGATGCAGTCCAGGACCCTCCCCCTGAATCAGGCGTCGCCCGCGGGCGCCGTGTTGGATGGAGTCATGGCCCTCCCCCGCCCGCACCGCTTCGACGTGTACATCGGCATCGGCGGGCTGCTCGGCGGTCTGCTGCTGGTGGGCATCGGCCTGGGCACGCGGACCGCCAAGGACCCGATCACGCTCTTCGACGGTCCCTGGCCGATCCTGGTACCGCTCACCGTGATGGCCGGCTGCGAACTGCTGCGCCGGACGGCCCCCCGCGCAGCCCTGCTGATCGGCACGCCCGCGATCTGCGTGGACGTCGTGACCCAGGGCAACCTGGCCACGGTCCTGATGTTCACCGACATCGTCTACGCGGCCGTGCTGTACGGTCCGCTCGCCTCGGCCCGCCGTATCCAGTGGATCACCGGTCTGCTCACGGTGGCCGGAACGCTGGTGCCGTTCGCGGTGTGGCGCGTTCCGGAGGCGCTGCTGATCGGCGTGGTCGTCGGTGTCGTGGCGTACGCGCCCGCCGCCACCGGCTGGATCGTCCGCAACCATCGCGACGCCGCCGAGGCCGCCCGCCTGCGGGCCGAACAGACCGCTCTGCTGGCCGAGATGGACCGCGCCCAGGCCGTGACCTCGGAACGCGCCCGCATGGCACGTGAGTTGCACGACATGGTCGCCAACCACCTCTCCGCCATCGCCATCCACTCCACGGCCGCGCTCTCCATCGACGACCCGAAGACCTCCCAGGAGGCCCTGTCGGTCATCCGCGAGAACAGCGTCGAAGGGCTCGCCGAGATGCGCCGGCTCATCGGCATCCTGCGCGACTCCACCGGCGACACCGAGCCGGTCGCCGCCCCCACGCTCGACGGCCTCGACACCCTGGTCGACGGCGCCCGCACCAACGGCCTCGACGTCACGCTCGACGCCTCCTGCCCCGCCGTCCCCACCCCGGTCGAACTCGCCGCCTACCGCATCGTCCAGGAGTCCCTGACCAACGCCCTCAAGCACGCCTCCCCCGGCCGGGTCAGGGTGGCGGTGGCCCAGCGGGACGGCTGCCTCACCGTCGCCGTGACCAGCCCGTTCGGCGGCGACCGCGAGGGCCCGCGCGCGCCCGGCTCGGGTGCCGGGCTGGTCGGGATGCGGGAGCGGGTCGCGCTGCTGGGCGGCAATTTCGAGGCCGGCCCCGTCCAGGACCCGGACTCGGTCGACGGCAAGATCTGGGCCGTACGCGCCACGCTTCCCGTGACCCAAGGAGACAGAGAATGATCCGCGTCCTGGTCGCCGAGGATCAGTCGGCCGTCCGCGCCGGGCTCGTCCTCATCCTGCGCAGCGCGCCCGACATCGAGGTGGTGGGCGAGGCGGCGGACGGCGCGCAGGCGGTGGCCCTGGCGCGCGAGCTGCGGCCCGACCTGGTGCTGATGGACGTTCAGATGCCGCGCTTGGACGGGGTGTCGGCGACGCGGCAGGTGGTCGCCGAGCGGCTGGCGGACGTCCTCGTGCTGACCACCTTCGACCTCGACGAGTATGTGTTCGGGGCGTTGCGGGCCGGGGCCGCGGGGTTTCTGCTGAAGAACACGGAAGCGAGGGATCTGATCGAGGCCGTCCGGACAGTGGCACGCGGGGAGGGCCTCATCGCCCCGGCGGTCACCCGGCGCCTGATCGCCGAGTTCGCCGCGAAGCCCGTACGGGAACCGACGGCCGACCCGTCGGTGCTGGACAGTCTCACGCGCCGCGAACGCGAGGTGCTGGCCTGCCTCGGGGAGGGGTTGTCCAACGCCGCCATCGCGACCCGTCTCGACATGGCCGAGGCGACGGTGAAGACGCACGTCAGCCGGTTGCTGGGGAAGCTGGAGCTGCGCAGCCGGGTGCAAGCGGCCGTACTGGCGCAGGAGTTGGGGATCTAGCGGAACGGAGCGAATCCGCGAGGGGCAAGTGGTCCAGACCTATTGACCCGTGGTCCAGACCTTTCTATTCTCACCGCACCATGAGTGGGCGTGAGGCTCAGCATGCCCCCCAACTCCCCGACAAGGAGGCGCAGCATGCGCTTCAGACACAGAGCCGCGGCAGGGTTCGCGACCCTGTTGCTCCCCTTCGCCGGCCTGGTCGGCCTCGCGGGCCCCGCCGAGGCCGCGACGTCCGCCACCGCCACCTACGCCAAGACACAGGACTGGGGCTCCGGCTTCGAGGGCAAGTGGACGGTGAAGAACACCGGCACGACCTCCCTCAGCTCCTGGACCGTCGAGTGGGACTTCCCGTCCGGCACGTCCGTCACCTCCGCCTGGGACGCCGACGTCACCTCCTCCGGCACCCACCGGACCGCCAAGAACAAGTCCTGGAACGGCACCCTCGCCCCCGGCGCCTCCGTCACCTTCGGCTTCAACGGCACCGGCTCCGGCTCCCCCGCGAACTGCAAGCTGAACGGCGGCAGCTGCGACGGCGGCAGCGTCCCCGGCGACAACCCGCCGTCCGCCCCCGGTACGCCCACCGCCTCCGACATCAGCAACACCTCGGTGAAGCTGTCCTGGAACGCCGCCACGGACGACAAGGGCATCAAGAACTACGACGTCCTGCGCGACGGCGCCAAGGTCGCCACCGTGACGACGACGTCGTACACCAACACCGGCCTGACCGCGGGCACCGACTACTCCTACACCGTCCAGGCCCGCGACACCGCCGACCAGACCGGCCCGGTCAGCGGCGCCCGCGCGGTGCGCACCACCGGCGGCGACCCGGACCCGGACCCGAACCCCGGATCCAAGGTCAAGCTCGGCTACTTCACCGAGTGGGGCGTCTACGGCCGCAACTACCACGTCAAGAACCTGGTGACCTCGGGCTCCGCCTCGAAGATCACGCACATCAACTACGCGTTCGGCAACGTCAAGGACGGCAAGTGCGTCGTCGACGACACCTACGCCGCCCACGACAAGGCCTACACCGCCGACCAGTCCGTCAGCGGCACCGCCGACACCTGGGACCAGCCACTGCGCGGCAACTTCAACCAGCTGCGCCAGCTGAAGGCCAAGTACCCGCACATCAAGGTGCTGTACTCCTTCGGCGGCTGGACCTACTCCGGCGGCTTCGGCCAGGCGGCGGCCAACGCCGCAGCCTTCGCCAAGTCCTGCAAGGCCGTGGTCGAGGACCCGCGCTGGGCCGACGTCTTCGACGGCATCGACATCGACTGGGAGTACCCGAACGCCTGCGGCCTGACCTGCGACACCTCCGGCCCCGCGGCCTTCAGGAACCTCTCGCAGGCACTGCGTGCCGAGTTCGGCTCGAACTACCTGATCACCGCCGCCATCACGGCCGACGCCTCGTCGGGCGGCAAGATCGACGCGGCCGACTACGGCGGCGCCGCCCAGTACCTCGACTGGTACAACGTGATGACGTACGACTACTTCGGCGCCTGGGACAAGACCGGCCCGACCGCCCCGCACTCGCCGCTCACGTCGTACTCCGGCATCCCGAAGGAGGGCTTCAACTCCGCCGCCGCCATAGCCAAGCTCAAGGCCAAGGGCGTCCCGGCGAGCAAGCTGCTGCTCGGCATCGGCTTCTACGGCCGCGGCTGGACCGGCGTCACCCAGTCCGCCCCCGGCGGCACGGCCACCGGCCCGGCCACCGGCACCTACGAGGCCGGCATCGAGGACTACAAGGTCCTCAAGAGCTCCTGCCCGGCCACCGGCACGATCGCGGGCACGGCGTACGCGCACTGCGGCAGCAACTGGTGGTCGTACGACACTCCCGCCACCATCGGTACGAAGATGTCGTGGGCCAAGACCCAGGGTCTGGGCGGCGCGTTCTTCTGGGAGTTCAGCGGTGACACCAGCAACGGCGAGCTGGTGAGCGCCATCAACAGCGGGCTCAACTAGCCGACGTACCAAGCGACATTGACACTCCCCCAGACTTCGTCCGGGGGGACCCCCACCCAGCGAGTGAATGTGGCTACGCCACATTCACTCGCTGTCCGGGCGGGGCTGCCTCAAGCCACGCGAGAAAACCGGTCAGCGCGTCTTCGCTCATGGCGAGTTCGAGGCGCGTACCCCGGTGCAGACAGGTGAGGATCACCGCGTCGGAGAGCAGCGCCAGCTCCTCCTCGCCGTCGGGGACCCGGCGGCCGGCCACCTCGATCGCGGAGCGCTCCAGGATGCGGCGCGGGCGGTAGGCGTAGGAGAAGACGCGGTACCACTCGATGCGGTCGCCGTTGTAGCGGGCGACGCCATAGCTCCAGCCCTTGCCGCTGGTGTCGGGTTTCTCCGGCACGTCCCAGCGCAGGGAACAGTCGAAAGTGCCGCCGGAGCGCTGGATGAGCCTGCGGCGCAGGCCGAAGACGAACAGCCCCAGCACCACGAGGGCGACAACGATTCCGCACACAGTCAGAGCGAGGACCATCGACACCGACCTCCTCGTCTCCTAGGTAACGGAACGGAAAAAACTTCCATATCTGCCTCAGCCGCGACCGGCACCGGATTGCTCCGGTCCCAGCCGCGGCTGAGTGACGTCGTCGCGTGCACTGTCCCAGAGCCTAAGGGCACTGGGCGGTACCCCCAGGGGTCAGCGCGCCGTCGCCGCCCGCAGACGGACCTCCGCGCGACGCTCGGCGACGTCGTCGCCCTCCGCCTTCGCGCGCTCGAGCTCCCGCTCCGCGCGCTGGACGTCGATCTCGTCCGACAGCTCGGCGATCTCGGCCAGCAGCGACAGCTTGTCGTCCGCGAACGAGATGAAACCGCCGTGCACCGCGGCGATGACAGTTCCACCGTCACTCGTACGGATGGTCACCGGGCCCGACTCCAGCACACCGAGCAGCGGCTGGTGACCGGGCATGACGCCGATGTCGCCGGACGTGGTGCGCGCGACGACCAGGGTGGCCTGGCCCGACCAGACCTCACGGTCGGCGGCGACCAGCGCGACGTGCAGCTCAGCAGCCAAGGTGGCTCCTCGGGTCACCACCCGGCGGTTCTGCCGGGTGTTGGTTACAAGTCTAGTAGGCGTGAGAGAGGGGGCGGGACGAACCCCCGCCCCCTCCATCAAGAGCTCAATGGCTCAAGAGCACCGGTGCGTCAGGAGACGCCCAGTTCCTTCGCGTTCTTCTTGAGGTCCTCGAGACCACCGCACATGAAGAACGCCTGCTCCGGGAAGTGGTCGAACTCACCGTCGCAGATCGCGTTGAACGCGGTGATCGACTCGTCCAGCGGCACGTCGGAGCCGTCCACACCGGTGAACTGCTTGGCGACGTGCGTGTTCTGCGACAGGAAGCGCTCGACGCGGCGGGCACGCTGGACGACCAGCTTGTCCTCCTCGCTGAGCTCGTCGATACCGAGGATCGCGATGATGTCCTGGAGGTCCTTGTACTTCTGGAGGATCCCCTTGACACGCATGGCGGTGTTGTAGTGGTCCGCCGCGATGTAGCGCGGGTCCAGGATGCGGGACGTGGAGTCCAGCGGGTCGATCGCCGGGTAGATGCCCTTCTCGGAGATCGGACGGGACAGCACCGTCGTCGCGTCGAGGTGGGCGAACGTGGTGGCCGGGGCCGGGTCGGTCAGGTCGTCCGCGGGGACGTAGATCGCCTGCATCGAGGTGATCGAGTGACCACGGGTCGAGGTGATGCGCTCCTGGAGGAGACCCATCTCGTCGGCCAGGTTCGGCTGGTAGCCCACCGCGGAGGGCATACGGCCGAGCAGGGTCGACACCTCGGAACCGGCCTGCGTGAAGCGGAAGATGTTGTCGATGAAGAACAGCACGTCCTGCTTCTGGACGTCGCGGAAGTACTCGGCCATGGTCAGGCCGGCCAGCGCGACGCGCAGACGGGTGCCCGGGGGCTCGTCCATCTGACCGAAGACCAGGGCGGTCTTGTCGATGACGCCCGACTCGCTCATCTCGTCGATGAGGTCGTTGCCCTCACGGGTACGCTCACCGACACCGGCGAACACCGACACACCGTCGTGGTTGTTGGCGACGCGGTAGATCATCTCCTGGATGAGCACCGTCTTGCCGACACCGGCGCCGCCGAACAGACCGATCTTTCCACCCTTGACGTACGGGGTGAGCAGGTCGATGCACTTGACGCCGGTCTCGAACATCTCGGTCTTCGACTCGAGCTCGTCGAAGTTCGGGGCCTTGCGGTGGATGGACCAGCGCTCGCCCTCGTAGGTCTCATCGACGTTCAGCACCTCACCGAGGGTGTTGAACACCTTGCCCTTGGTGAAGTCGCCGACCGGGACGGTGATGCCCTTGCCGGTGTCGGTGACCGCGGCCTGGCGGACCAGACCGTCGGTGGGCTGCATGGAGATGGTGCGGACCAGGCCGTCACCCAGGTGCTGGGCGACCTCCAGGGTCAGGATCTTCTTCTCGCCCGCGTTCGCCGGGTCGGCGACCTCGACGTGGAGGGCGTTGTAGATCTCCGGCATCGCGTCGACGGGGAACTCCACGTCGACGACCGGGCCGATGACCCGGGCGACGCGGCCCGTGGCCGTCGCGGTCTCAACAGTGGTGGTCATTAGCGGTCACTCCCCGCGGTCGCGTCGGCCAGGGCTGCGGAGCCACCGACGATCTCGCTGATTTCCTGGGTGATTTCGGCCTGGCGGGCCGCGTTCGCAAGCCGGGACAGCGTCTCGATGAGCTCTCCGGCGTTGTCGGTGGCCGACTTCATCGCGCGCCGCGTGGCGGCGTGCTTGGAGGCGGCCGACTGGAGCAGCGCGTTGTAGATACGGCTCTCCACGTAGCGCGGCAGAAGGGCGTCGAGGACGTCCTCCGCCGAGGGCTCGAAGTCGTACAGCGGAAGGATCTCGCCCTTGGACGGAGCCTCCTGCGCGACCTCTTCGAGGCTGAGCGGCAGCAGACGCGCATCCAGCGCCTGCTGGGTCATCATCGAGACGAACTCGGTGTAGACGATGTGGAGCTCGTCCACGCCGCCCTGAGCCGTCTCCGTCTCGATCGCCTCGATCAGCGGAGCCGCGACCTTCTTGGCGTCCGCGTACGTCGGCTCGTCGGTGAAGCCGCTCCACGACTCCGCGATCTTGCGCTCACGGAAGTTGTAGTGGGCGACACCGCGCCGGCCGACGATGTACACGTCGACCTGCTTGCCCTCGCGCTCCAGGCGCTCGGTCAGCTGCTCCGCCGCCTTGATGGCGTTGGAGTTGAAGGCGCCGGCCAGACCGCGGTCGCTCGTCAGGAGCAGCACCGCGGACCGCGTGACCGTCTCGGCCTGCGTGGTCAGCGGGTGCTTGGTGTTCGAGCCGGTGCCGACCGCCGTGACCGCGCGGGTGAGCTCGGTCGCGTAGGGCGTGGAGGCCGCCACCTTGCGCTGCGCCTTGACGACGCGCGAGGCGGCGATCATCTCCATCGCCTTCGTGATCTTCTTGGTCGCGGTGACGGATCGGATGCGACGCTTGTAGACCCGGAGCTGGGCTCCCATGAGTCAGGTCCCTTCCTTACGTCACTTGGAGGCGCTGGTCGCCTTCGGGGCGGCCGGAGCCTCTTCGCCGAGGAGCTTGCCGTCCGCGGTCTCGAACTGCTTCTTGAACTCCGCGATGGCGTCGGCGATGGCGGTGAGCGTGTCGTCCGACATCTTGCCGCCCTCCTTGATGGAGGTCATGAGGCCCTGCTCCTTGCGGTGCAGGTACTCCAGGAGCTCCTTCTCGAAGCGGCGGATGTCGGCGACCGGCACGTCGTCCATCTTGCCGGTGGTGCCGGCCCACACCGAGACGACCTGGTCCTCGGTCGACATCGGCTCGTACTGGGCCTGCTTCAGCAGCTCGACCATGCGCTGACCGCGCTCCAGCTGCGCCTTCGACGCGGCGTCCAGGTCGGAACCGAAGGCGGCGAACGCCTCCAGCTCACGGAACTGGGCGAGGTCGACGCGCAGACGGCCCGAAACCTGCTTCATCGCCTTGTGCTGCGCGGAACCACCGACTCGGGAGACGGAGATACCGACGTTCAGCGCGGGGCGCTGACCGGCGTTGAACAGGTCCGACTCCAGGAAGCACTGGCCGTCGGTGATGGAGATGACGTTGGTCGGGATGAACGCCGAGACGTCGTTGGCCTTGGTCTCGACGATCGGCAGACCGGTCATCGAGCCGGCGCCCATGGCGTCGGAGAGCTTCGCGCAGCGCTCCAGCAGACGGGAGTGCAGGTAGAAGACGTCACCCGGGTAGGCCTCACGGCCCGGCGGGCGGCGCAGCAGCAGGGACACGGCGCGGTAGGCGTCGGCCTGCTTCGAGAGGTCGTCGAAGATGATGAGGACGTGCTTGCCCTCGTACATCCACTGCTGACCGATGGCCGAACCGGTGTACGGCGCCAGGTACTTGAAGCCGGCCGGGTCGGACGCGGGGGCGGCGACGATGGTCGTGTACTCCAGCGCGCCGTTCTCCTCCAGCGCGCCGCGGACCGACGCGATCGTCGAGCCCTTCTGGCCGATGGCGACGTAGACGCAGCGGACCTGCTTGTTCGGGTCGCCGGTGCGCCAGTTGTCACGCTGGTTGATGATCGTGTCGACGGCCAGGGCGGTCTTGCCGGTCTGGCGGTCACCGATGATCAGCTGACGCTGGCCACGGCCGATCGGGGTCATCGCGTCGACGGCCTTGTAGCCGGTCTCCATCGGCTCGTGCACCGACTTACGGGCCATGACGCCCGGAGCCTGCAGCTCAAGGGCGCGGCGACCGCTGGTCTCGATCTCGCCGAGGCCGTCGATCGGGTTGCCGAGCGGGTCGACGACGCGGCCGAGGTAGCCCTCGCCGACAGCCACGGAGAGGACCTCACCGGTACGGGAGACCGGCTGACCCTCCTCGATGCCGCTGAACTCACCGAGGACGATGGCACCGATCTCGCGCTCCTCGAGGTTGAGGGCGAGGCCGAGGGTGCCGTCCTCGAACTTCAGCAGTTCGTTGGCCATGGCCGAGGGCAGACCCTCGACCTTCGCGATGCCGTCGCCGGCAAGGGTGACCGTACCGACCTCCTCGCGCGAGGCCGCGTCCGGCTTGTACGACTGGACGAACGTCTCCAGCGCGTCCCGGATCTCCTCCGGCCGGATCGTGAGCTCCGCCATCTGGGTTCCCTGCTCTCCTTGTTGGGCCCGAAGTTTCACTTTGGGGGTCTGGGGGCGACCCCCAGGATTCTTCTGCACGGCCCAACCAGGGCCGTAAGTACGTACTGCCTATTGAGTTGCTGGTCAGCTCGCCAGGCGGCGGCCGGCGTCCTCGATGCGGTCCGCGAGGGAGCCGTTGATGACCTCGTCGCCGACCTGCACCCGGATTCCGCCGAGGACCTCGGGGTCCACGTCGAGGTTGAGGTGCATCTGGCGGCCGTAGAGCTTCGCGAGGGCGGCGCCCAGGCGCTGCTTCTGCGGGCCGCTCAGCGGTACCGCCGAAGTGACGACGGCCACCATGCGCTCCCGGCGCTCGGCGGCGAGCTTGGACAGGGACTCCAGTCCCGACTCCAGGCTACGTCCACGCGGCGCGGTCACAAGACGCGTCACCAGACGCTCGGTGGTCGCCTTGGCCCGGCCGCCGAGCAGGCTGCGCAGCAGCTCGCCCTTGGCCGAGGTAGTGGCGGACCGGTCGGTCAGCGCGGCGCGCAGCCCGGTGTTCGAGGCGACGATCCGGCCGAACCGGAACAGCTCGTCCTCGACATCGTCGAGCGTGCCCGCCTTCTGCGCGGCGGTGAGGTCGGCGGTGTCCGCCAGCTCCTCCAGCGCGTCCACCAGGTCGCGCGACTGCGACCAGCGGGAGCGCACCATGCCGGCCAGCAGATCGGCGGCCTCGCCGCTGACCTGGCCGGCGAGCAGGCGCTGGGCCAGCTCCGCCTTGGCCTCGCCGGCCTGCGCCGGGTCGGTCAGGACCCGACGCAGCGACACCTCGCGGTCGAGCAGCGCGGTGACGGCGGCCAGCTCGTCGGCGAGCTTGGCCGCGTCGACGGACGTGTTGTCCGTCAGCGCGTCGAGACGCTCACGTGCGGCTGCCAGGGCCTCGCGGCTCGCTCCGTTCATCGTCCGGCCTCGGCCTTCTCCTCGAGCTCGTCGAGGAAGCGGTCGATGACGCGGCTCTGCCGGGCGTGGTCCTCGAGGGACTCGCCGACGAGCTTGCCCGCCAGGTCGGTGGCGAGCTTGCCGACGTCCTGGCGCAGCGCGGAGGACGCGGCCTTGCGGTCGGCCTCGATCTGCGCGTGACCGGCGGCGACGATCTCCTCGCGCTGCCGCTGGCCTTCCGCGCGCATCTCGGCGATGAGCACGGCGCCCTGCTCCTGCGCCTCCTGGCGCAGACGCGCGGCCTCGTGCCGGGCCTCGGCGAGCTGCGCCTTGTACTGCTCAAGGACGCTCTGGGCCTCGACCTGAGCGGCCTCAGCCTTCTCGATTCCGCCTTCGATCGCCTCGCGGCGCTCCTCCAGAACCTTGTTGATGTTCGGAAGCAGCTTCTTCCAGAAGAAGAAGAACACGATGGCGAAGGCGATGGTGCCGACGAGCAGCTCGGGGCCCGGAGGAATGAGCGGGTTCTGCTCCTCCTCCGCCGCAAGCCGCACCAGGTTGTCGATCACATCAGTGCCTTTCGTGGAAAGGTTGGCTCGTCAGGGCTCGATCATCCGTAGACGAACGGCATGACGATGCCGATGAGGGCGAGCGCCTCACAGAAGGCGAAGCCGAGGATCTGGTTGGCACGGATCAGGCCGGCAGCCTCGGGCTGGCGGGCGAGGGCCTGGGTGCCGTTGCCGAAGATGATGCCGACGCCGACGCCGGGGCCGATGGCGGCCAGGCCGTAGCCGATGGAACCAATGTTGCCTTCGACGGCGGCGAGGGTCTCAAGGGCAGCCATGCTGATTCTTCCTTCTCTTTCATGGACCGGCGGGGGTTGGCCACCGGACGTTCTTGGGGGCTTGCGGTGCGGCGGGGCTCAGTGGTGCTCGGCGAGAGCGCCCTGGATGTACGAGCAGGCCAGCAGCACGAAGACGTACGCCTGGACGGCCTGCACGAAGAGCTCGAAGAGGATCATGACCATGGTCATGACGAAGGAGACACCGGCCGCCGGGATCATCCAGCTGTTCAGCAGGTACCAGGAGGCGACGGTGAACATCACCAGCATCAGGTGACCGGCGAACATGTTGGCGAACAGTCGCACCGCGTGCGTGAACGGGCGGACCAGCAGGTTCGAGAAGAACTCGATGACCATCACGAGCGGCAGCACCGCACCCAGCGACTTGTCGTAGCCGGTGACGTTCTTGAAGAACCCGACGAAGCCGTGCCGCTTGAAGGTCACCGAGACCCAGATGAGCCAGACGATGGCGGCCAGCACCATCGGGAACGCGATGATCGACGAGACCGGGAACTGGGCCAGCGGGATCACGGACCAGATGTTCATGATCCAGATGAAGAAGAAGAGCGAGACCATGAACGGGACGTACTTCTCGCCCTCACGCTTGCCGAGGGTCTCGTAGACGATGCCGCGGCGCACGAAGTCATAACCGGCTTCGCCGACCATCTGAAGCTTGCCCGGCACCACCTTCGCCTTGCTGAAGGCGAGCGTGAAGAAGGTGATGACCAGGAGCGTGGTGATGAGGGCAAGCAGCATCACCTTGTTGAACTCGAACCCCCCGACTGTGGCGATCGGCTTGAAGAGGAACGAGTGCAGGCCCGGAGCCGGGAAGCCACAGCCGTTGTCGGACATGATCCGACAGCTCCAGTCAAAGGCGAGCTGGGTCTGGTCAGCACTCACCGCGGGCTCCTTCGGCGTGACGCATGGGTACGGCAACCTCGTTGTGTCGGCGCGGCGCGCAGCCGCAGTTCGGCACGGGACTGGTGTTACGGATGTGGGGGCGGCTGTGGGGCATCAAGCCTCGCGAATGAGCAGGCGTCAGCTCAGATGCCCGCGCCCGCGATGCCGCAGTTGGCACCGGACGATAGCAGGACTTCTCACACGCACTTATCTCAGCCCTACCCCTCACGACGAGTGCCCCGATTTTTCGGGCTTGTCGCCCGAGGAGTCGGGTTCGACGTAGAGGATCTTGGCTTTCATGTGAGCCCGAGTCTGGGATGCGATCCACGCGAGGGTGGTCGCGATAAGGGTGATCGCGAAAGCCTTGGGGTGGAACAGCGTGGTGTTCTTGAACACGCTCAGAAAGATGAACAGCAGCAGGATCTGCGCCGCGTAGAGCATCAGGCCCATCATCTGGAACAGATGCGGAAGCGATTTGGCAGTGCGCTGCAGAACGTAGAGCCCGATCCCCATGAAGAGAATCGTGAGCACCGCTGCCACGACAGCCCCGACAGCCCCCTTGCCGCCAACGAGCACACCACTGACGACGGCGGCAATCGCACCGACGGCAGCCGTGGGCACGGCAGCCTGAAGGAGAATCCGGGCGTCATTGGACGGCATGGCGGCAACTCCGCTTTCACGGTGGGGGCAGGGTGTCGTCATGGACGAGCGTAGTCCCGGGCTAAGAGGGGACCTCACGCCAACGGACCGTCGCACTGCGGTCCTTCGGCTCTATCCGGGGGTTCTCGTGAACCGTATCACAAACTATTTGATGAGGTCTTTACCTGGAGGGTGTGCCCGGTGTCACACATGAGAGTGACAGTGCGCGTCTGTGCAAAAACGCGGCCGGTTTGTCTGGTATAGGGGCGCTTCGCTCCCCCATGACTTGGCAATGCTCTAGTCAGATTCTTACCTAGAACGCGTTCTTAACCTGCCGTCAGCGCTACGTGCCGCCCGACAGCGAAGCGGGGCGCTCGGTCGATCCGAGCGCCCCGCCAATAGATCCCGCGGTCAGTTAGTGGTCAGTCGTGCACGGTGGCGCAGGCCAGCCCGTCAGTCCATTTCCAGCCCGTGCAGAGCTGCGTGCCGTCGGGGTACTTCTTCGCGTACGAATCCCAGTTGTGATCCTCTGAGCGCCCCTGACGGACGCTGTCATTCTCCCAGTAGGTCTTGGCAGGCTTCCCGGGGAGCTTGATCCTCAGCTTCGCGATCTTCCCCGAGAGTGTCTTAGGCGCCGGGGAGTAGTTGGCCGTGATCCCCGTAACCTTCAGGCCCGAACCATCCACGATGATGCAGTTACTGCCACCACCTGTGCAGTTGTGCGCACTTGCATAGGCAGGTATCGCATTGCCCAGGGCGACGGTAAGTACCGCCCCAGCCACTGCGCCAGCCCGCCAGGCACCCCGTGATCTGCGCATGTCATCCCCTAATCGATCTGTGTGCCGCTTTGCGGCGTGGTCGATCAACACCCCACTGATCAACAAATGCCGCGCGAGGGAATCACGCAGGTGACGTCCGTCACTGCCGTCTCGGCAGCAACGGGGAGGCACGACTCGCGGAAGTGACTGAGTTGAGGCCGCCCGTGAGCGTCAGCATCTCGTTCACCAGCGTGAAAGCGTCGCCAGACTCGTGCGCTGTCAGGAGCACCCCACAAATCAGCGCGACGTTGCGGCCTTCCGCCGGTCCAGGAAGCGCGAACGGGCACCGATCGCGGTCGCGCCGTTGACGCCGGCCACACCGGCGGCGACCGGGGTGCGCGCGTCCTCGTCGGACCCGGAGTCGGCCGCGGCGTCGGCCGGTGCCTCGGCGGCGGCGGTCTGCGGCGTGGTGGCCGCCGGCTCGGCAACGGCGTCGCGACGGCGGTAGCGCGGCGGCACGAACGCCTCGGCCCAGCGCGGGGCGCGCGGAGTGAAGCGGGGCAGCAGAAGCAGCCCGAGCCCGATGGCGCTGAGGAACACCACGCTCAGCACGATCCACATGGACGCCGAGTTCACGGAGTAGGCGAGCGCGCCGAAGGCGATCAGCGCCGACCAGAAGTACATGATCAGCACCGCCCGGCTGTGCGAGTGGCCGATCTCCAGGAGGCGGTGGTGCAGGTGGCCCCGGTCGGCGGCGAACGGCGACTGGCCCCGCCAGGTGCGGCGCACGATCGCCAGCACCAGGTCGGCGGCCGGGATCGCGATGATCGTCAGCGGCAGCAGCAGCGGGATGTAGACGGGCACCGTCTGGTGCACGGCCTCCTTCTCGGAGCCGGCGAACAGCTTCAGCGCGTCCGGGTCGACCTGTCCCGTGATGGAGATCGCGCCCGCGGCGAGCACCAGGCCGATCAGCATCGAGCCGGAGTCGCCCATGAAGATCCGCGCCGGGTGCATGTTGTGCGGCAGGAAGCCCAGGCACATGCCCATCAGGATCGCCGCGAACAGGGTGGCCGGGGCGGCGGCCTCGATGCCGTACGACACCCAGACGCGATAGGCGTAGAGGAAGAACGCGGCCGAGGCGATGCACACCATGCCGGCCGCGAGGCCGTCCAGGCCGTCGACGAAGTTGACCGCGTTGATGGTGATGACGACCAGGGCGACCGTCAGCAGGGTGCCCTGCCACTGGGTCAGCGCGACCGAGCCGAAGCCGGGGATCGGCAGCCACAGGATCGTCAGACCCTGCATGACCATGACGCCGGCGGCGATCATCTGGCCGCCCAGCTTGATCAGGGCGTCGATCTCGAACTTGTCGTCCAGGACGCCGATCAGCCAGATGAGCGCCGCTCCGGAGAGCAGCGCCCGCGGTTCGTTGGACTTCTCGAAGACCGTACTGAGGTTGGTGAGGTGATCGGCGACCAGCAGGCCCGCGCACAGGCCGAAGAACATCGCGATACCGCCGAGCCGCGGAGTGGGTTCCCGGTGCACGTCACGTGCCCGGATCTCCGGCATCGCCCCGGCCACGATCGCGAACTTACGTACCGGCCCTGTCAGCAGATACGTCACCGCAGCAGTGATGCAGAGCGTCAGCAGGTATTCGCGCACAGAGTAGCTCCACCAGTTCCGGTAGCCGATCCAGGCCCTCACGATAGTCCCTTGCCCGACTGGAGAGCCCGCCTGGCGGCCCCCTTGGCGCACAGTCAGCGGCCCTTGCGGCACCGGCTCTCCTCCAGCCAACCGCCAGGCGGCTCGTCCGGTCGCATCGGGCATCTGTCAGGCACCGGGGTCGCGGCCTGGCCGGCCCCAGCTTGGGGGTAGGACCGCCCCCCTGTCATTGGCCGACGTCGTTTGGCCGCAGGTGTGGGAATTCACTGATGCGGTTGTTGCCGCTACGGGCATCGGGTCCCTCATAAGAGTGAATGGATCTCGGCGGACGACGGTCGTCGGTGACGGCCAGTACGTTGCTCGTGGCGAGGTTGACCGAGACGTTGGGGGAGGGTTGCCGCATGTCCAGGCGTGGGGGGAAGAGCGAGCTGCGAGCGATCGCGGCCCCCTTCACCGTGGCTGCACCTTCTGGCGCCCGGGTCCGGGACCGGCTACGCCTCTCCGGGGCCGACATCGAGGTCCTCACCCTGGCCGGTGACCATCTCGGCCAGCACCAGCGCTCCGACCTGGCCGCACGCATCGCCCTGGGCAACGTGCCGATGAGGGACACCGGACGTGCAAGGCGCAAGAGAGCACTGACGGCGGTGTCGTCATCGCGCTGGGCGGGGGCGATGACCCGCGCGTCCGAGGACCAGTACCAGCTCTCCATGCGCTGCCTGTTCGACGAGCGCGCTGGCCTGCGCCGCGCCATCATCTCGATCTGTAAACGGCTGTCGGTGCCGTGCGGACAGCGCAAGGGCAAGACACGGGGCTACGCCGACCAGAACGAGCGGTTCCACAAGCAGCGCCGCGTGCAGGCGCTAACGACCAGGCTGGCCGTCGTGGAACAGCGGATCGAGGATGGCCACCCAGCCATCGTGGACGGCGGCAGGCGGCTACTCAAGACGCGGCACCACCTCGCCGAGGCCCGGCTCACCGAGCCGGAGTGGCGGCAGCGCTGGGACGCGGCTCGGCTGTTCCTGACCGCCGACGGAGAATCCGGCGCCCCGTACGGCAACTACACCATCACCGCCGACCCGCACGACGGATCAGTGACGCTCGTACTGCCCGAGCCGCTGCGACACCTGGCCAATGCCCCGCGCGGTCGGTACAAGCTGACCTGCACGGTCACGTTCTCGCACCGCCGGGAGGAGTGGCTGGACCGCGTGATCGCCCGCAGGGCCGTGCGATACGACATCGTCCACGACCCAGCCCGGGGCCGCTGGTATCTGGACGCCTCCTGGGCGGCCGACCATACCGTCGTACCCGACCCGGACGAGCTGAGGGCGTCGGGCGAGCGCCTACTAGCGGTGGACCTCAACGCCGACCACCTCGCCGCCATCGTGCTCGATACACACGGCAACCCGGTCGGCGAACCGCTCACTGTGCCACTCGATCTGACCGGCCGTTCCAGTCGTCGGGACGGGCAGCTGCGCGCCGCAATCACCGAACTCCTCGACAGCGCGCGGGGTCACGGCTGCGCGGGGATCGTGATCGAGGACCTGGGCTTCAGCGACGCCCGGCAGACCGGCCGGGAGACCCTGGGCCGCGGCAAGCGCGGCAAAAAGTTCCGCCGCACAGTCGCGGGCATCCCCACCACACGTTTCCGGGAACGCCTGCGCGGCATGGCCTACCACCAAGGCCTGGTGGTCGTGGCGGTCGATCCCGCGTACACCTCACGCTGGGGCGGCCAGCACTGGCAGGCCCCGCTCCAGCGGCAGACAAAGACCTCCGCCACGCGGCATCACGGTGCTGCTGTGGCGATCGGCAGGCGTGGCCTGGGCCATCGAGTCCGGCGTCGGCCAGGTGTGACCGTACCCGACCAGAGGATCGGGCAACGGAGAGCTACCGGCCAGACCGTACCCGTCCCCCCTCCACGCGGGACCACGGGCCCACCCAGGACGGCGGGCATGCCCCTTAGGGGCGGCAAGACCCGACCGTGCCGAGGTGACCAGCTCGTGTTGTTCCCCGGCCCTCAAGACCGTTCGGAGGGCCACCGGACCACACGTCCGGATTATGGCGAGTTGGCCAGCACCGGCCAACAATGCCAGGAACGGTAGCGACGATGGTTGCACTCAGCCGGGATACGGCGAAAATCTACCGGCCAGCTCCCGCACTTCTTCACGAGCCTTCTGACTTTCGGTCTCCCCGCGCAGCACACCCGCCAGCAACGCGGCGAGCCACACCATCTCCTCCTCCCCCATGCCCTGGGTGGTCACGGCCGCCGTGCCCAGGCGCAGGCCGCGGGCGTCGCCGTGCGGCAGCGCGCAGCAGTCCAGCACGATCCCGGCCGCCGCGAGCCGTCCGCGCGCCGCACGGCCGTCGACGCCGAGCGGTGCCGGGTCGGCGGTGATGAGGTGGGTGTCGGTCCCGCCCGTGGTGACGACCAGCCCCTCCGCGGCCAGCCCCGCCGCCAGGGTCCTCGCATTGGCGACCACCTGATGGGCGTACGCCGTGAACGCCGGTGTTGCCGCCTCGCCGAACGCGACGGCCTTGGCCGCGATGGTGTGCATCTGCGCACCGCCCTGGGTGAACGGGAACACGGCGCGGTCGACCCGTTCGGCGAGGTCCGAGCCGCACAGGATCATGCCGCCACGGGGCCCCCGCAGCACCTTGTGTGTGGTGACGCACACGACATCGGCGTACGGCACCGGACTCGGCGCCGCTCCCCCGGCGACGAGCCCGATCGGGTGGGCGGCGTCGGCGATGAGATACGCGCCCACCTCGTCCGCGATGTCGCGGAAGAGGGCGTAGTCGATGTGGCGCGGGTAGGCGATGGACCCGCAGACGACGGCCTTGGGCCGGTGATTGCGGGCGAGCGTGCGCACTTGGTCGTAGTCGATGAGCCCGGTCTCGGCGTCCACCCCGTATCCCACGAAGTCGAACCAGCGCCCGGAGAAGTTGGCCGGCGAGCCGTGCGTGAGGTGTCCGCCGTACGGCAGCCCGAGGGCGAGCACGGTGTCACCGGGCCGCAGCAGGGCGGCGTACGCGGCGAGGACGGCCGAAGACCCCGAGTGCGACTGCACGTTGGCGTGTTCGGCCCCGAACAGCAGCTTGGCCCGCTCCACGGCGAGCCGCTCGGCGGCGTCGACCAGCTCGCAGCCACCGTGGTATCGGGCGCCCGGATACCCCTCGGCGTACTTGTTGGCGAGTGGCGACCCTAGAGCCGCCAGCACCGCGGGCGAGGTGAAGTTCTCGGCGGCGATGAGCTGGAGCGTCGTCGACTGCCGGTCGAGCTCTCCGAGCAGGATGTCGGCGAGCTGCGGGTCCTGGCGGCGCAGGACGTCGGCCTCGATGGCATGGGCAACCGTCATGGTGGGCTCCCGGCGTCGACGGTGACGTACGTCCAATGTAGGCCCGGGGCGACAGGGACGCCCGGTTGTTACGCCCTCGCGGGTGCTCCGGTGAGCGCTGTGACGACCGGAGCCCGATCCAAGACGCTCATCGCGCTCTGCACAGGCATCAAGTGCGAGCGGGTACCCCGGTCAAAGCCGTTACCACCGGGTCCAGCGCCTGGTGTATCTCGTCCCCGACGGAACGGAAGAAGGGCAGCGGGGCGCCGTACGGGTCGTACACCTCGTCCGCCTCCGCGGTCGGCGCCAGGAGCCACCCGCGTAGAGCCGCCCCGGCCCGGACCAGTGCGCGCGCGCGTGCCACCACGCCGTCCTCCAGGGGCGGCAGGGTCGCCGGGTCTATCGCGCGGACCAGGCGGGTGAACTCCTTCAGCGTGAAGGTGCGCAGGCCCGCCGAATGGCCCATGGAGATGACCTGGGCGCGGTGGTCGCGGGTGGCCGTCAGGACCAGGTCGGCGCGGATGACGTGCTCGTCGAGGAGCTCGCGGCCGACGAAGCCGGCGGCGTCCGCGCCGAAGTCGGCGAGGACCGTCTCCGCGTTGGCCTCCATGGGCGCGCCCTCATGGCCCCAGGTGCCCGCGCTCTCCACGATCAGCCCGCCGCCGAGCACACCGAGCCGCTGCGCCACGAAATGACGGGTCAGCCGCTCGGTGATCGGCGAGCGGCAGACATTTCCGGTGCTGACGTGGAGGATGCGGAAGCTGTCGCGCGGGAGTCCCACGAAGGTCGTCGTGATCTCCGCCGCGCTTTCCCCGTTGCCTATGCCACGCCCCGCCTCAGGGGCTGTCAATTCGCCACCTCGAGGTCGGGTACGACCTTCCGCAGCTCGTCCGCGGAGATGGCGCCCGCGCGCAGGAGGAGGGGCACTTCGCCGGTCACGTCGACGATCGACGACGGGACGTTGCCGGGGGTCGGGCCGCCGTCCAGGTAGACGGAGACCGAGTCGCCGAGCATCTCCTGCGCGGCGTCACAGTCCTCGGGGGCCGGGTGGCCCGTCAGGTTCGCCGACGACACCGCCATCGGGCCGACCTCCGTGAGGAGCTCGATGGCGACCGGGTGCAGCGGCATGCGCACGGCGACCGTGCCCCGGGTGTCGCCGAGGTCCCACTGCAGGGACGGCTGGTGCTTGGCGACCAGGGTCAGCGCGCCCGGCCAGAACGCGTCCACCAGTTCCCAGGCCAGCTCGGAGAAGTCGGTGACGAGACCATGGAGCGTGTTCGGGGAGCCGATCAGCACAGGGGTGGGCATGGTGCGGCCACGGCCCTTGGCCTCCAGCAGGTCGCCCACGGCCTCCTTGGAGAACGCGTCGGCGCCGATGCCGTACACCGTGTCGGTCGGGAGGACCACGAGCTCGCCACGGCGGACGGCGGACGCGGCCTCACGCAGACCCGTCGTGCGGTCGGTCGCGTCGTTGGTGTCGTATCGCCGTGCCATATCAGCGGGCCTCCTCGTACACGTACTTCGGGAAAAGACTCTGGGGGGTGGTCACGGCAGCGCCTTGCGGGCGGTCGCGAACCTCGGGCGGTTGTTGAGGTCGGGGTGGTCGGCCGCGTCGGCCCAGCCCCGCTCCTCGGTGAAGATCCACGGCACCTGGCCGCCCTGGGTGTCGGCGTGTTCGATGACGACGACGCCGCCGGGGCGCAGGAGCCGGTGTGCGGTCCGTTCCAGGCCGCGGATGAGGTCGAGGCCGTCCTCCCCCGAGAACAGGGCGAGTTCGGGATCGTAGTCCCGCGCCTCGGGAGCGACGTACTCCCATTCGGTGAGCGGGATGTAGGGCGGGTTGGAGATGACCAGGTCGACCTGGCCGTCCAGGTCCGGGAAGGCGTCCAGGGCGTTGCCCTGCCGCAGGTCGACCCTGGACCCCGCCACGTTCTTGCGGGTCCAGTGCAGGGCGTCCTCGGACAGCTCCACGGCGTGCACGCGCGAGCGCGGGACCTCCTGGGCGAGGGCGAGCGCGATGGCGCCGGAGCCGGTGCACAGGTCGACGATGCAGGGCTCGACGACGTCCATCGCGCGTACGGCGTCTATGGCCCACCCGACGACCGACTCGGTCTCGGGGCGGGGCACGAACACACCGGGCCCGACTTGGAGTTCGAGATACCGGAAGTAGGCCCGCCCGGTGATGTGCTGCAACGGCTCGCGCTGCTCACGCCGGGCGATGACCTCCCAGTAGCGGGCGTCGAAGTCCGAGTCCTTCACGGAGTGCAGCTCGCCCCGCTTCACGCCGTGCACGAACGCGGCGAGCTCCTCCGCGTCGTTGCGCGGCGAGGGCACACCGGCGTCGGCCAGCCGCTGGGTGGCCTGGGCCACCTCCGCGAGCAGCACGCTGCGGGGGCTTGGGGATCGCCCCCCAATGAATTGCTGCACGCAAGTCCTCCGGTCGTACTCGTACGTGCCTTACGCGGCCGCGAGCTTGGCGGCCGAGTCCGCGTCGACGCAGGCCTGGATCACCGCGTCGAGGTCGCCGTCCAGGACCTGGTCCAGGTTGTACGCCTTGAAGCCGACGCGGTGGTCCGAGATGCGATTCTCCGGGAAGTTGTAGGTGCGGATCTTCTCGGAGCGGTCGACCGTGCGGACCTGGCTGCGGCGGGCGTCGGCGGCCTCCTTCTCGGCCTCCTCCTGCGCCGCTGCGAGCAGCCTGGAGCGCAGGATACGCATAGCCTGCTCCTTGTTCTGCAGCTGGCTCTTCTCGTTCTGGCAGGAGGCCACGACTCCGGTGGGAATGTGCGTGATGCGCACGGCGGAGTCGGTGGTGTTGACGGACTGACCACCCGGGCCGGACGACCGGTACACGTCGATCCGAAGGTCGTTCGGGTTGATCTCGACGTCGATCTCCTCGGCCTCCGGCGTGACCAGCACACCGGCCGCGGAGGTGTGGATACGGCCCTGGGACTCGGTCGCCGGCACACGCTGCACACGGTGCACACCGCCCTCGTACTTCAGCCGCGCCCACACGCCCTGCCCGGGCTCGGTGGCACCCTGGCCGCCCTTGGTCTTCACGGCGACCTGGACGTCCTTGTAGCCGCCGAGCTCGGACTCGGTGGAGTCGATGATCTCGGTCTTCCAGCCGACGCGCTCGGCGTAGCGCAGGTACATCCGCAGCAGGTCGCCGGCGAACAGTGCCGACTCGTCGCCGCCCGCGCCCGCCTTGATCTCGAGGATGACGTCCTTGTCGTCGCTGGGGTCGCGCGGGACGAGCAGCAGGCGGAGCTTCTCCGTCAGCTCCTCGCGCTGCTTGTCCAGCTCCTTGACCTCGGCCGCGAACTCCGGGTCGTCGGCGGCGAGTTCCCGTGCGGTCTCCATGTCGTCGCCGGTCTGCTTCCAGGAGCGGTACGTGGCGACGATCGGGGTGAGCTCGGCGTAGCGCTTGTTCAGCTTGCGCGCGTTCGCCTGGTCGGCGTGGACCGACGGGTCGGCGAGCTTCGTCTCCAGGTCGGCGTGCTCAACGACCAGGTCCTCGACGGCCTCGAACATCTTGGGCTCCTGTACGTACGTGGGTGAAGGGCGGGCGACCAAAAACGCCGGTCCCGGTGCGGCTCCTCCGGAGGGGAGGGCCCGCGAACCGTGGACCGGCGAATTGGAGCTCGCTACTTCTTGGAGCCGGCAGTTGCCTTGCCGAAGCGGGCCTCGAAGCGGGCCACACGGCCACCGGTGTCGAGGATCTTCTGCTTGCCCGTGTAGAACGGGTGGCACTCGGAGCAGACCTCGGCGCGGATGGTGCCGCTCTCGATCGTGCTACGGGTGGTGAACGACGCGCCACAGGTGCAGCTGACCTGCGTCTCGACGTACTCGGGGTGGATGTCGCGCTTCAAGGTGTCTCCTAGTTTCGGGAGGGCGCCGGGTCGCAGCCGCGGGATGCGGGAGCGTGAACCGGAGCCGACGTACCAGTCTGCCAGGACTGGTGTCCATCAGCCAAAACCGGGGGTGGCTGTGGGGTATTCCCCGAGGTCCCCCGACTAACTCACCACGCCCTTGGCATCACCTGTGGCCGTGCCTTCGGTGGCCGCCTTCGGGATCGCCTTGTCGTTCTTCAGGGCGTCCCACACCAGCTGGGCCTTGGTCTTCGCCACGAGCACCCGGTTCGGGTCCGCCGGGTCGTACTGGACCGGCATCGTGACCATGTTCATGTTCTTGGAGCTGATGCCCTTCAAGCCGTTGGCGAAGGACAGGAGCTTGTTGACCGAGCCGAGGTCGGAGTCGGCGGTCACGGCGTTCGTGGCGGTGTCGGCCAGGTCGTAGAGCCTCTTGGGGTTGCCGAAGAGGTTGATGTCCTTGACCTGGTTGATCAGCGCCTTGATGAAGGCCTGCTGGAGCTGGATGCGGCCGAGGTCGGAGCCGTCGCCCACGCCGTGCCGGGTGCGGACCAGGCCCAGGGCCTGCTTGCCGGTGAGCTGGTGGGTGCCGGCCTTGAGGTCGAGGTGGCTGTCGGGGTCGTTGATGTCCTTGGTCGTCGTGACCTCGACGCCACCGAGCTCGTCTATGAGCTTCTGGAAGCCGGAGAAGTCGACCTCCAGGTAGTGGTCCATGCGGATGCCGGTGATGGACTCGACGGTCTTCACGGTGCAGGCGGCGCCGCCCGTGGAGTACGACTCGTTGAACATCACGCCGGACGCGGCGTCGTGCGTCTTGCCGTTGGTGTCGGTGCACCGGGGGCGGTCGATGAGGGTGTCGCGCGGGATGGAGACCACGCTGGCCTTCTTGCGGCCCTCGTAGACGTGCACGATCATCGCCGTGTCGGAGCGGGCGCTGCCGTCGTCGGTGCCGCCGCCGAGCGCCTTGTTGCTGCCGGAACGGGTGTCGGAGCCGAGGACGAGGATGTTCTCCGAGCCGTTGTCGACCTTCTTCGGCCGCTCGGTGCCGAGGGCCTGGTCGATGTCGACGCTCTTGAGGTTGCCGTTGAGCTTGAAGTACAGGTACCCGGCTCCGGTGCCGCCCAGGACCACGATCCCGGCGGCCGTCCAGGCCGTGATCAGCAGGCTCCTGCGCTTGTCGCGGGGCTTGCGACGGCGGCCTCTGGCGCGGCGGCGCGGACCTGTGGTGCCGGTCTCGCCCGGTATGCCGGGCTCCGGCGTGCTCTCGGCGGACATGTGCTCCTCGGTTCTCGTCCGGTCGGTTACCCCCTGCTTTCAGGGTCAGGCGTGGCCATTTGGCCCGTACCACACCATCGTCACCCCGTCCGGTCAGACGGGGAAACTCGGAGAAGGGTTGCACAACGCCCCGTGCCCACCGCCGAGGAGCGGTGGGCACGGGGCGTATTCGGTGATACCCGGGTATACCCGTCTCACCTGCGATTTCAGCCGAAGATGTCGTACTGCTTGAAATCGGTGCCGACGGACTTCGGTGTGGCAAAGATCTCGCTGGTGGCCTTTCCGGTGCCCGGGTACAGGTAGAGCGTGCCGGAGGAGTTGCGGGCCAGGAAGTCGGCCTTTCCGTCGCCGGTGACGTCACCGACGGCGTCGAAGCCGGTGTAGGTCGACCAGGTGCGCACCTTGATGCGGGTGGCGAAGGCGCCGGTGCCGGCCTTGCCGGTGCCCTTGAACAGGTAGATGTAGCCGCCCGTCTTGCTGCGCGCGATCAGGTCGGCCTTGCCGTCGCCGGTGAAGTCGCCGTGTCCGCGCAGGGAGTTGTACTGGTTCCAGCCCGTGCCGACCTTGACCGGCGTGGCGAAGGAGCCGTTGCCCTTGCCCGGGTAGATCCACAGGGCGCCGCCGGAGTCGACCGAGAGCAGGTCGGGCAGGTAGTCGCCGGTGACGTCGCCCGGGGCGACGACGCGGGTGCGGGTCTTCCAGTTGCTGAAGAGCGTCTTGGTGGCCCAGGAGCCGCTGGCCGGCACGTAGTGCGCCCAGAACATGGCACCGTCGGAGCTGCGCCGGAACACCAGGTCCTGGTAGCCGTCCCGGTCGAGGTCGGTCTGCAGGACGACGTTCACGCCGCTCCAGTCGCCCCAGGACTCGCGCGCGGCGAACGAGGTGCCGTTGGAGTTCTTCGAGTAACCGGTCCTGGTGGAGGCGTTGCGCACCCACATGTCGGCCCGGTGGTCACCGCTGATGTTGGTGTCGTCGACCCGCGGGTAGACGGCCCCGACGTAGCTGCTGACCTTGGCGAAGACGCTGTACGCCCCCTTGGCGACACAGGTCTGCACACCCCACGACACGACACCGACGATCCGGCCGTTCACGACGAGCGGCCCGCCGGAGTCACCGTTGCAGGCGGAGGTGGTGCCACTGTCGCTGCCGCTCGCCGGCGGGCCCGCGCAGACCATGTGGCCCTTGATGAACTTGCTGCCGTAGTAGCCCGTGCAGGTGCTGTCGGACTGGACGGGCAGCGTGGCCGTCTTCAGCGTCTCGGAGATGTCCTGGCTGGTGGAGCTGGTCCGGCCCCAGCCGTAGACCTTGGCGCTCGTCCCGGCGGCGTACGAGGCGGTGTCGCCGGACGTCGTCATGCGGATCGGCGTCGCCTTGACCGGGTTCGCCAGCGTGATGACGGCGATGTCGTTGTCGATCGTCGTCGCGCTGTACGACGGGTGGTTCCACTGCCGGTGCGGCAGCGTGACGGTGCCGCCGTGCAGGTCGGTGTTGCCGGCGTCGTCGGTGGTCGGCAGCTGGGCGGTGCCGGTGATGACGGCGCCGTAGTCGTACCAGTCGTAGCCCTTGACGCAGTGCGCGGCGGTGAGGATCTTCGTCGGCGCGACGACGGCGCCACCGCAGAAGAACCCGAGGTCGTCGGCCTCGTCGGCGGTGCCCTGGTCGTCGTAGTACCAGAGCTGCGCCATCCAGGGCGCCGAGGTGATGGTGGTGTCGGTGCCGCCGATGACCATGGGGCTCACGGTGGAGTCACCGGAGGAGTCACCGGAGGAGCCGCTGGTGCTCGCGCTGTACGACGACTGCTTCGCCGTCTCCCCCGCGGTGTCGTCACCGGCGACGGCACCCGCGACGCGCCGCTCCAGCTCGGCGAGCGAGGCCGAACTGGTGGCGGGCTTCACGGTGGGGTGGGGCAGCGCGGTCGCGGCACCCGCGGACGAGGTCAGCAGGGAGGCGGCGACGGCCACGGCGACACCGGCGGCGGCGACGGGCAGCCCGATACGCATCCGGCGTCTGTGACGACCGCTGCCGGACAAGGTGGTGGTCAAGAAGTCCCCCCAGAGACACAAGAGTAGGAAGGGGCGCACTGATACGCCCGTCCCTATCAGCGCCAAAAGGCCGCTCCCCGTCACTATTTGACGGGGAGCGGCCCTTTTGGGACTTTCTGGGAGCGCTTGTGCTCAGTCGCCATTCCCAGGCGTCGGCGTCGTCTTCTGGATCTGCATCAGGAACTCGGCGTTCGACTTCGTCTGCTTCATCTTGTCGAGGAGCAGCTCGACCGCCTGCTGCTGGTCGAGGGCGTGCAGCACCCGGCGCAGCTTCCAGACGATGGCGAGCTCGTCAGGGGCGAGCAGGATCTCTTCCTTACGGGTGCCGGACGCGTCGACGTCCACCGCCGGGAAGATGCGCTTGTCGGCGAGCTTGCGGTCGAGCTTGAGCTCGGCGTTGCCGGTGCCCTTGAACTCCTCGAAGATCACCTCGTCCATGCGGGACCCGGTGTCGACGAGAGCCGTCGCCAGGATGGTGAGCGAGCCACCGTCCTCGATGTTCCGCGCGGCACCGAAGAAGCGCTTCGGCGGGTACAGCGCGGTCGAGTCGACACCACCGGACAGAATGCGGCCGGAGGCGGGCGCGGCGAGGTTGTAGGCACGGCCCAGACGCGTGATGGAGTCCAGCAGGACGACCACGTCGTGGCCCAGCTCGACGAGCCGCTTGGCGCGCTCGATGGCGAGCTCGGCGACCGTCGTGTGGTCCTCGGCCGGGCGGTCGAAGGTCGAGGAGATGACCTCGCCCTTGACCGACCGCTGCATGTCGGTGACCTCTTCCGGACGCTCGTCGACGAGGACGACCATCAGGTGGCACTCGGGGTTGTTGTGCGTGATCGCGTTGGCGATCGCCTGCATGATCATGGTCTTACCGGTCTTCGGCGGGGCCACGATCAGACCGCGCTGGCCCTTACCGATCGGCGACACGAGGTCGATGATGCGGGTGGTCAGCACGCCCGGGTCGGTCTCCAGACGGAGCCGGTCCTGCGGGTACAGCGGGGTGAGCTTGTTGAACTCCGGGCGGCCGCGGCCGTGTTCGGGCGCCATGCCGTTGACGGAGTCGAGACGCACCAGCGCGTTGAACTTCTCGCGCCGCTCGCCTTCCTTGGGCTGACGGACCGCACCGGTGATGTGGTCGCCCTTGCGCAGGCCGTTCTTGCGGACCTGGGCGAGGGAGACGTACACGTCGTTCGGGCCCGGCAGGTAGCCCGACGTACGGATGAAGGCGTAGTTGTCGAGGATGTCCAGGATGCCCGCGACGGGGATCAGGACGTCGTCCTCGTTGATCTGCGGCTCCGGGCTGCCCATCTCGTCGCGGCCGCGACGGCCACGGCGGTCGCGGTAACGCCCGCGACGGCCACGGCGGCCGCCCTCGAAGTCGTCGTCGTCCTGCGGGGCGTTGTCGCGCTGACGGTCCTGACGGCCACCGCCCTGCTGCTGGCCCTGCTGACGGTCCTGACGACCGCCGCCCTGCTGGTCGTCGCCCTTGCGGCGGTCGCCACGGTCACCGCGGTCACCGCGGTCGCGGTCCCGGCCGCGCTCACGGCGGTCGCGACGACGGCCCTCGCCGCCCTCACCGGCGTCACCCTGCTGGGCCTGCGACTGCGCGGGCGTCTCGGCCTTCGGCTCGCTCTTCGCCTCGGCGGCAACCGTCTCGGGGGCGGCCGCGGGCGCACCGGCGTCGGCGGTGGCGCGGCGACGGCGGCGCTCGGCCGGGCCCTCATCGCTGGCCGGCTGGCCGGGGATTTCGATCTGCTGCTGGGCCACGGCCTTCTCGGCGGGGGCCTCAGCCGCCTTGTCCGCCTTCTTCTCGGCGGCTTCGCCGGTACGAGCCTTGGAGGTGGCGCGGCGCTTGGGCTTGGTCTCGGTGGCGTCCCCGGCGGAGGAGGACGCGGCCTTGGGAGCCGCGGCACCTCCCCCGGCCTGCGCCTCCTTGATGACCTCGATCAGCTGGCTCTTGCGCATGCGCGCGGTGCCCCTGATGCCGAGGCCGGATGCGACCTGCTGCAGCTCGGCCAGCACCATGCCCTCGAGGCCGGTACCGCGGCGCCGCCGGGAGCCGGCACCGGTGGCAGGCGCGGAGGCGTCCGTGGCGGGCGCGGCAGCGGTCTCCTCGACACGTGCGCCCATCAGATCGGTGGTGTCGCTCACGAAGGGTCCTTCCCTGGAGCGGACGTCGGCCTGTCTGGCTCGGCGACCGGTTGTGCTGTCCGGCTTCGGTCCTTGGTGTGTGGACCGTGCCGGGGCGGTGTTCCGCCGAAGCGGCGGAGGAAATATCTGGTGATGGCGCTTCCCAGAGCCGTGGCACTGAGTGTCTGTGTCACTGGGCTCGGTCGCACCGGTTCCGGAGCGTGCCCGGCAAGTCGCTCAGTGCCCGCGTACGAGGTACTGCCCGCGTACGTCGTACGAAACACAGTGCGGCTTGGGAGGCTCCCGGAAGAATGTCTGTCCCGGACGGGGACACGAAGCACCTCGCCATGGTGGGGTCGGGTGCAGACTTGAGGTTAACACTACCGGATCCAACAAACATTCCCCCTCTCGAAATCCGGCGACCGCCGGCTTTTAAATGTCACTGGAGGGCGCGAGCGGCAGCACGCTCGCTCCCTGGGCGTCGAGGTCGAGCCGGTTCGCGGCCCACCCCTCGCCTGCCAGATGGGCGACCTTGTCGGCGCTGTCGGCATCGACCAACGCCAGAACGGTGGGGCCCGCGCCGGAGATGACCGCCGGGATCCCGTCGGCCCGCAGCCGCTCCACCAACGCCGCGCTCTCCGGCATGGCGGGCGCGCGGTACTCCTGGTGGAGACGGTCCTCGGTGGCGGGCAGCAGCAGCTCGGGGCGCCTGGTCAGGGCCTCGACGAGCAGGGCGGCACGGCCCGCGTTGGTGGCGGCGTCGACGTGCGGCACGGTGCGCGGGAGCAGGCCGCGCGCGGTCTCGGTGAGGACCGGCTTTCCGGGCACGAAAACCACCGGAACGATGGAATCGGCGGGGTCCATCCTGATCGCCCGCGCGGCACCGGCCTCCATCCAGGAGAGGGTGAAACCGCCGAGCAGACAGGCCGCCACGTTGTCGGGGTGGCCCTCGATCTCGGTGGCGAGCTCCAGGAGGGCCGTGTCGTCGAGCTTGGCCTCGCCGCCTATGGTCACGGCGCGGGCGGCGACGATGCCGGCGCTGATGGCGGCCGAGGAGGAGCCGAGGCCCCGGCCGTGCGGAATGCGGTTCGCGCAGACGATCTCCAGGCCGCGCGGCTGGCCGCCCAGCAGATCGAAGGCGGTGCGCAGAGACCGTACGAGAAGGTGCTTTTCGTCACGCGGCAGCGTCTCGCTGCCCTCACCCGCGATGTCGATGTGCAGCCCGGAGTCGGCCACCCGGACGACGACGTCGTCGTAGAGCCCCAGCGACAGGCCGAGGGCGTCGAAGCCCGGGCCGAGGTTGGCGCTGGTGGCGGGGACGCGCACCCGGACGGCGGCGGCGCGGAAGGCTGGACCGGCCATCGCTCGATGACTCTCCTTGAGCTGCGGTGATTGTCGAAGACATTCGATGAACGACATTCGATGACGTACGAAGACCCCTGGGGCCGCTTCCGGGCCGCGGAGACGGCGCGGCACCGCGCCCCTTGCGGAGGCATATGCGGCGGGCGGGTTCAGTACAGCCTATCGAAGGTGGGTTCTGTGGCGACATAGGGCGCACAGGAGGCGCACGATGCGTGTCGTATGCCCCCTGTGCACCCCCCGTAGGGAAGTCCCCCGGGTGAGCGCCCTCTTACGCGCGGACACGAGCCCCGTACGACGGGGTCGGGCGCCGCTACGACGGGGTGTGGCCCCGCTTACGCCAGTCCGAGCCGCTCGGCCGCCGTCGCCGCGTCGACCGGGACGGTGACGGGCTGCGGGGCGCCGGCGACGGCCCAGTCGGGGTCCTTGAGGCCGTTGCCGGTGACGGTGCACACGATCGTCTGGCCCGGGTCGACCTTGCCCTGCTCGGCGGCCTTCAGCAGACCGGCGACGGACGCGGCGGACGCGGGCTCCACGAAGACGCCCTCCTGCGCGGCCAACAGCCGGTAGGCGCGCAGGATTTCACGGTCCGTCACCTCGTCGATGAAGCCGCCGGACTCGTCCCGCGCGGCCAGCGCGTACTGCCAGGACGCGGGGTTGCCGATGCGGATGGCGGTGGCGATGGTCGACGGGTCCTTGACGACCTCGCCGCGCACGATGGGCGCGGAGCCGGAGGCCTGGAAGCCCCACATGCGCGGGGTCTGCTTCGAGACACCGTCGGCGGCGTACTCCGTGTAGCCCTTCCAGTACGCGGTGATGTTGCCCGCGTTGCCCACCGGCAGCACGTGGATGTCGGGGGCGTCCCCGAGCATGTCCACGATCTCGAAGGCGGCCGTCTTCTGCCCCTCGATACGCACCGGGTTGACCGAATTGACCAGTGCCACGGGGTAGTTGTCGCTCAGGTCGCGAGCGAGCGTGAGGCAGTCGTCGAAGTTGCCGTCGACCTGGAGGATCTTCGCGCCGTGCACGAGGGCCTGGCCCATCTTGCCGAGCGCGATCTTGCCCTGCGGGACGAGAACG
Source organism: Streptomyces sp. DT2A-34 (assembly GCF_030499515.1). Classification (NCBI taxonomy): domain Bacteria; kingdom Bacillati; phylum Actinomycetota; class Actinomycetes; order Kitasatosporales; family Streptomycetaceae; genus Streptomyces; species Streptomyces sp. DT2A-34. Next base: position 3,025,581 of record NZ_JASTWJ010000001.1, read on the forward strand.
GCCGAAACCATGCCCGCGCGTACGGCGTAGGCGGCGGCGGAGGCCGACGTGTTGCCGGTGGAGGCGCAGATGACCGCCTTCGCGCCCTCCTCCTTGGCCTTGGTGATGGCCATGGTCATGCCGCGGTCCTTGAAGGACCCGGTCGGGTTCGCACCCTCCACCTTCAGGTGGACCTCGCAGCCCGTGCGCTCGGAGAGCACCTGCGCGGGCACGAGGGGCGTGCCGCCCTCGCGGAGCGTCACGACCGGCGTGGTGTCGGAGACGGGCAGCCGGTCCCGGTACTCCTCGATGATTCCGCGCCACTGGTGGGTCATTGCTGGTTACTCTCCTTCAACCCGCATGATGCTGGCGACACCCCGCACGGTGTCGAGGTTGCGCAGCGCCTCCACGGTCCCGCCGAGGGCCGCGTCGGACGCACGGTGGGTGACGACGACGAGGGAGGCCTCGCCGTCCTTGCCCTGCTGGCGAACCGTATCGATCGAGACTCCGTGCTCGGCGAACACGGTCGCCACCTGGGCGAGAACACCCGGTTTGTCCGCCACATCGAGGCTGATGTGGTAGCGCGTGACGACGTCACCCATGGGCGACACGGTCAGGGCGGCGTACGCCGACTCGCCGGGCCCCGTTGCCCCGCTGAGCCGGTTGCGGCATACGGCGACGAGGTCGCCGAGTACGGCGGACGCGGTCGGGGAGCCGCCCGCGCCGGGGCCGTAGAACATGAGCTGCCCGGAGGCGTCGGACTCGACGAACACGGCGTTGTACGCGCCGCGTACAGAGGCCAGCGGGTGGGTCAGCGGGATCATGGCGGGATGCACGCGCGCGGTGACCGACTGGCCGTCCCCGGCCCGCTCGCAGATGGCGAGCAGCTTGATGGTGCAGCCCATGTTCTTCGCGGAGGCGAAGTCGGCGGCGGTCACCTCGGTCATGCCCTCGCGGTAGACGTCGTCGAGGCGCACGCGCGTGTGGAAGGCGATTCCGGCGAGGATGGCGGCCTTGGCGGCAGCGTCGAAGCCCTCGACGTCGGCGGTCGGGTCGGCTTCGGCGTACCCGAGGGCGGTGGCCTCGTCGAGGGCCTCCTGATACCCGGCGCCGGTCGAGTCCATCTTGTCGAGGATGAAGTTCGTCGTGCCGTTGACGATCCCGAGCACGCGGTTGACCTTGTCGCCGGCGAGGGACTCGCGCAGCGGGCGGATCAGCGGGATGGCGCCGGCGACGGCGGCCTCGTAGTAGAGGTCGCGGCCGTGCTGCTCGGCGGCGGCGTGCAGGGCGGCGCCGTCCTGGGCGAGGAGCGCCTTGTTCGCCGACACGACGGACGCGCCGTGCTCGAAGGCGGTGGTGATGAGGGTGCGGGCGGGCTCGATGCCGCCGATGACCTCGACCACCACATCGATGTCACCGCGTTTGACGAGGGCGGTGGCGTCGGTGGTGACGAGCCCGGGGTCGATGCCCTCACGGACCTTGGACGGCCGCCGTACGGCCACTCCCGCGAGCTCCACGGGAGCCCCGATCCGGGCGGCGAGGTCGTCGGCGTGCGTCGTCATGATGCGCGCCACCTCTGAGCCGACAACTCCACAGCCCAGCAGCGCCACCTTCAGCGGACGCGTACGCATCATCCGACCTCGTTTCCTCATACCGTCTACGGTTGCACCAGTCTCACTCACCGGACGGGAGTTTCTGCCCTTCGTCCGGATCGTGAGACATCTATTTCATTTGTACGGGGGCGGATGACAGGAGATCTTCCGCCCCCGGCTCTACCCGGGCCTGTCTCCGGGGTTACCCGACGTCGAGACGCAGGAGGTCCTCCTCCGTCTCACGGCGGACGATCACCCGGGCCTCGCCGTCGTTCACGGCGACGACCGGCGGCCGCAGCACGTGGTTGTAGTTGCTGGCCATGGACCGGCAGTAGGCACCCGTCGCCGGTACGGCGATGAGGTCACCCGGTGCCAGGTCGGCGGGAAGGAACGCGTCCTTCACGACGATGTCCCCGCTCTCGCAGTGCTTGCCGACGACACGGGCGAGCATGGGCTCGGCGTCGGAGGTGCGCGAGACGAGGGCGACGCTGTACTCGGCGTCGTACAGCGCCGTACGGATGTTGTCGGACATGCCGCCGTCGACGGAGACGTACGTCCGCAGCCCGTCGAGGGGCTTGATGGTGCCGACCTCGTAGAGCGTGAAGGCGGTCGGCCCGACGATGGCGCGCCCGGGCTCGACGGAGATCCGGGGAGTACGGAGGCGGGCGACCTCGCACTCGCGGGTGACGATCTCGGTGAGCGCCTTGGCGATCTCGTGGGGTTCGCGGGGGTCGTCGTCACTCGTGTACGCGATACCGAGGCCACCCCCGAGGTCGATCTCGGGAAGCTCGACGCCGTGCTCGTCGCGGATGTCCTTCAGCAGCCCGACGACGCGGTGCGCGGCCACCTCGAACCCGGACATGTCGAAGATCTGCGACCCGATGTGGCTGTGAATGCCGATGAGCTCCAGCCCGTCGAGCTTCAGCGCACGCCGCACGGCCTCGGCGGCCTGCCCCCCGGCGAGCGGGATGCCGAACTTCTGGTCCTCATGGGCGGTGGCGATGTACTCGTGCGTATGCGCCTCGACCCCGACGGTGATCCGGATCTGGACGCGCTGCCGCTTGCCGAGTTCCTGCGCGATGTGGGCGACGCGGACGATCTCCTGGAAGGAGTCGAGGACGATACGCCCGACGCCGGCCTCGATGGCCCGGTGGATCTCTTCCTTGGACTTGTTGTTGCCGTGGAAGGCGATGCGGTCGGCGGGCATGCCGGCCGAGAGGGCGGTGGCGAGCTCGCCCCCGGAGCACACATCCAGGTTGAGCCCTTCCTCGTGCAGCCACCGTACGACGGCACGGGAGAGGAACGCCTTGCCGGCGTAGAACACGTCGGCGTCGGACCCGAAGGCGCCGCGCCAGGCCCGCGCCCGGGCCCGGAAGTCGGCCTCGTCGAGGAAGTAGGCCGGGGTGCCGTGCTGTTCGGCGAGCGTCTTCACGTCGACACCGCCGACGGTGACGACGCCGTCGGCGTTACGGGCGACGGTCTGGGCCCACACCTTCGGGTCGAGGGCGTTGAGGTCGGTGGGCGGGGCGGAGTAGTGCCCCTCGGGGAGGACGTCGGCGTGGCGGGGCCCGGCGGGGTGGGCGGAACGGCTCATGACTGTCGTGGGCTCTCTCAGAGGTGTTCGGGTGCGTCGATGCCGAGCAGGGACAGGCCACCGGCCAGCACCGTCCCGGCGGCTTCGGCGAGGGCGAGCCGGGCGCGGTGGGTGGCCGAGGGTTTCTCCGCACCGCGGGGCAGGACGGCGGGCAGCAGAGGGAGGACGGCATCGGCGACGGTGACGAGGTGCCGGGCGAGACGGTCGGGGGCGCGGTCCGCTGCCGCTCGGGCCAGGACGCGGGGGTGGTCGGCGAGGGCGGCGAGGAGGGGGTACGCGTCCTCGCCGGGACCGGGTTGCCCGGGTTGGCCTGGTTGCCCGGGCTCAGGGGCGAAGCCGAGGTCGGCGGCGTTGCGGCCGAGGGCCCGGGTGCGGGCGTGGGCGTAGCGGACGCGGAAGAGGGGGTTGCCCTCGCGCTGGACGAGGTGGTCCTCGGTGATGCGAGGCCGGTCGTGGGCGGCCGGGTGCAGCAGGGCCCAGCGGGCGGCGTCGCGGCCGAGCGGGAGGGGGTCGGCGGGGGCGGGCACCGGACGCACGAGGAAGTGGGGAGGGGCCGGCGAGTCCTGCGCGCCGTGCGCGTCGACACGTACGCCCAGGATGTCGGCCCACTGGGGGTCGAGCGCGGCCTCGCAACGCGTGCGGACGAGGGCGCCCTGGGACCGCAGGATCCGGGCGACGGCGTCCATCACGACCACCGCCCGTACCTCGCGGGGGCAGTACAGCGACACGACGTCCGCGGAGGGGCCGTGGGCGTGCCCGTACCGGGTGCCGCGCCGCAGGATCTCCTCGACGAGCGCGACGGGCGCGGCGCCGCCCAGGCTGATGTTGAGGAAGCCGGGCCCGGTGACGACGACGTCGGCGACACCGTCCACGCCGGCGAGGTGCGGCCGCAGGATCTCGGCGACGCGCAGGGGCGGCTGTCCGGCAGGGCGGGCGAGCTGGAGGGCGATGTTGGTGGCGTAGTCACCACACCCACCGGGCCCGGGAGCGCTCACCACGGCCCGCTCCGGCACGGTGACACGCAGCTCCCCCTCATCGACAGCACGACGCACCGCGCGCAGCACGGTACGGGAGAGCTCGACGGGGGTCACGGGACAAGCGTAGGGGAGGAGGGGGGTGGGTATGCGAATGGGTTTGGGCGGGGTCCCGCGATGTGGACGGGTGGGGGCGTGGGTCAGCGGGGGTGGGGCGGACGGGGTACGGGGGCCTTGTACGGCGCGGGCCGCGCAACGTTGTCTGCGGCCGCGCTGCCGGCAGGAGTGTCAGCCGCCGGTGCGCCCGGCGGCCTCACCGGCGCCGAAGACGCTCCCGAATACGATCTCGCCGCCCCCCGCGGCCTCGGCCCTACTCTCGGCGTTCCCGCCCCGCTCTCCACTCAGCTCCGCGCCCCTCTCCCCGCTCCTCTCCCGCTCGATCAACCGCCGTACGAGGCTGACGAGTTCGCCGGGCTCGAAGGGCTTGGCGAGGAAGGCGTCGACGCCGACGTCGAGGCCGCTGTCGACCTCGTACTGGGTGCAGGCGCTGACGATGGCGAGGGGTAGATCGCGGGTACGGGGGTCGGCACGCAGCCGCGCGGCGGTCCGCAGCCCGTCGAGCCGCGGCATGACGACATCCAGGGTGACCGCATCGGGCCGCACCTGATGAACGACATCCAGACACTCGGCACCATCGGCCGCGGTCACCACCTCGAACCCCTCCAGTTCGAGATTGACCCTGATCAGCTGCCGGATGACCTTGTTGTCGTCCACAACAAGCACCCGGCCCGACGCCCCTGGCACAACTCGAGAGTAGGTCGAGACCGGCCACCGCGTCCGGGTTTTCCCCACTTCCACCCCCTGAGGACGAGCCACCCCAGGTCGCGCCCGGTGCCACCACCCGGGAAACCGTTCATGAACACCCCGGAGGAACTGGTAGGGTTCTACCCGTCGCCGCCAAGCAAGGCGCCCGACACGCCCCCGTAGCTCAGGGGATAGAGCAACGGCCTCCGGAGCCGTGTGCGCAGGTTCGAATCCTGCCGGGGGCACCCTTTCTGAGGTGCCTAAAGACCCCGTGACCAGCGAGTTCGCTGAGTACGGGGTCTTCGCGTATGTGCAGCCGTATGCCGCTCTGAGCGGCTCTATGTCGGCGTCCGTGGACTATTCGTGGACACGATCTTGAGGCATCGTCCCTGGTCAGCCTCAGGAACGGCGAAGGCCCCCGGACGAATCCAGGGGCGTGAAGCCTAGCGCGGCGCGTATGGCATCACTCGTACTCGCGCAACAGCTCTTCGATCTTGCGGTTGGCGATCTCCTGCCGACCGTCGATGCACTTCGCGTAGCGGCTCAGGAGGACCTCAACACTGTTGCCCGCGCGCTCGGCGACCTCGGTCGCGTCCACGCCGGAGTTGAGCCAGGTCGACAGTGCCGAGTGCCGCAGGTCGTACGGGCGGGCGGCGAGCGGGGAGGCCAAAACGGCCGGCGGGAGTGCCAGCGCGCGAGCCTCCTGCCAGACCCGGAAGTACGTCGAGGAGCCGACCACTCCCCCGCGCTCGTTGGTGAACAGGCGTCCGTCATCAGCTACACCGAAGGTGTCGATGTGATCCCGCAGGATCGCAACGAGATGAGGCGGAATCGGCACGGGCCGGACCTCTTCCACGGGCCGGTTCTTTAGTACTCCAGCAGGATTTCGCTGTCTGACCTGGTCTTTCGCCGGTGGCGGGAGTGTAGCGGGACTTCGATCGTGCGGGGGCGGTCTCACGGAGACCGCCCCTCGATCGTGCGACAACGCCGCAGGAAGTGACAGCGGCGGGGCAGCCTCCAAGGGTGATCACCGAGTATGCCGCCGCGCAGTGGGCCCTCGAACTGGACGATCTCTTCCTGACCATCGGGCATCGGTTCGGCCGGGTCGAGCTCCGCCGCCGCATGCGTGACTACGTACGCGGGCTGCTCGCTCCGGTGGCCCGCAAGAACAGCTGGCAGCTGGCCGAACAGGCTGGCCACCGCACGCCCGACGGCCTGCAGCACCTTCTCGCCGGATCGAAGTGGGAGGCCGATGACATCCGCGACGACCTGCAGGAATACGTCGCCGACAAGATCGGCGAGGCTGGCGGCGTGCTGATCATCGACGACACCGGGTTCATCAAGAAGGGCACCACCTCAGCCGGGGTCCAGCGCCAGTACTCCGGAACTGCCGGCCGGACCGAGAACTGCCAGATCGGCGTCTTCGCCGCCTACGCCTCCGCCCACGGCCGGGCTCTGGTCGACCGTGAGCTCTACCTCCCGAAGTCCTGGACTGAGGACCGGGAACGCTGCCGCACCGCAAGGGTCCCCGACGAGCGGGAGTTCGCCACCAAAGGCGAACTGGCCAGGCGCATGGTGCTGCGGGCCCTCGCCTCGCCGCTGCCCATTGCCTGGGTCACTGCGGATTCCGCCTACGGTCAGGACAACCGATTCCGCCGGCTGCTGGAGCAGTCGGGTGTCGGCTACGTATTGGCCGTCCCCAAGTCCCAGTTCAGCGTGGGCTGTTCACGGATCGAGGGCCTATTCGCGCAGGCCCCGGACGAAGCGTGGGAGAAGATCTCCTGCGGCGACGGCGCGAAGGGGCCCCGCGTTTACCACTGGGCAGCGGTGCGGCTGCCGGCCGTCGCCGAGTTCGACTATCAGGGCGAGGTCCCCTACCGGATGCGGTGGGCACTGGCCCGGCGCAGTATCAGCAAGCCCGAGGAGATCGCCTACTACCTCGCCTACACGCCCCTTCAGGTCACCGTCCAGGAGCTGGTGCGGGTCGCCGGGGCGCGCTGGGCGATCGAGGAGTGCTTCCAGGCCGCGAAGAACGAATGCGGCCTGGACCAGTACGAGGTCCGCCGTTACACGGGCTGGTATCGGCACATCACTTTGGCCATGCTCGCGCACGCTTTCCTGGCCGCCACGGCGCACCAGCCCTGGGAAAAGGGGGCGGAACAGGTGATACAACCGGGGCCATCGGGCTCACAGTGGCGGAGGTTCGGCGACTCCTGGCAGCTTGTCGTGCCCGGCCCCTGCACCTGAGCGGACACCGCGGACGACACCACGCGCTGAGCTGGTCGAACTGGCGCCGCCGACGCCAAGCAGTCGCCCGCCGCTGTCACTTCCTGCGGCGTTGTCGCACGATCGAGGGGCGGTCTCCGTGAGACCGCCCCCGCACGATCGAAGTCCCGCTACACTCCCGCCACCGGCGAAAGACCAGGTCAGACAGCGAAATCCTGCTGGAGTATTAGTACTCCAGCCGTAGATCGTGATCTCGATGGTGAGTGGCGCCTCTCCGCCTACCCGAGTTCACCGAGACGGAGGGCGTCCCTTATCTCGCTGAGCTTCGCGGTTGTCGCCGGGGTCCGTTCCTTCGCCTGTTCGCCGAGACGGAGGGCGTCCTCAATCTCGCTGAGCTTCGCGGAGGACAGGACGCCCGCCCGCTCGATCAGGTCGTCCTGGGACACGGTGGTCAGCCACGTGCAGGGGGTAAAGCCCGGGCGCGGGAACGCGAACCGCAGCACACCTTCAAAGGGCAGTCCTTCCATGGCACCTACTTGCACTTCGACGCCCAGACCGCTGATGTCGACGCCCGCAGGAGTGACGACCTGCATCGCTCGGATCCTGGACGCGTCGTCTGCCGCCAGCAGTACGACCAGCCGCCGCTCGTCGAACTCCACCCACCAGACTTCGCCACGTTGCACATGTCCTCCTGACTCAGGACGGCAGGCGGAACTGCGCGACCCTGACGCGTTGTGGAGACGGGTGCGGCCACCGTTGATCATCGTGAGTTGTGTGGACTGACGAAGAGACGGTGGCCGCAGGTCACAGCATAGAACCCACCCGTTGGCGGGACGCGTTCGAGGGCCTGATGGGCCGGATCGCGGGGCGCTTCGCCCGGGTCGAACCCCGGCGCAGGGCGGCGCGGTTGGTGTTCGGTCTATTGGCCGACCTGCCGCGCAAGAACTGCTGGACCATCGCCGAGTGGGCTGGCGAGACCACTCCGGACGGCATGCAGCACCTGTTGGGCAGGGCCAAGTGGGATGCCGATCAGGTCCGCGACGACGTGTGCGGCTACGTGGTGGAGCACCTGCACGACGACCGGGCGGTGCTGGTCGTCGACGAGACCGGCGATGTGAAGAAGGGCACTGGCACGGTCGGCGTCCAGCGCCAATACACCGGTACTGCCGGCCGGATCGAGAACTCCCAAGTCGCCGTCTACCTGGTTTACGCAGGCAAGCGCGGCCACGCCGCAGTGGACCGGGAACTCTACGTTCCGCGCTGCTGGACCTCCGACCCCGACCGCTGCCGCGCCGCGGGCCTTGCCGAGGAAACCACCTTCGCCACCAAGCCGGAGCTGGTCGTATGGTCGCCCGGTTCCTGGACGCCGGCCACCAGGCCGCATGGGTTGCCGGCGACGAGGTCTACGGCGGCAACCCGAAGCTGCGAACCGCACTGGAGGAACGCGGCACCGGCTACGTCCTCGCGGTGGCCTGCTCGCACGAAGTCACCACCGGTGCGGGGAAGTTCCGTGCGGACATCTTGGCCAAGAAGGTGCCCAAGCGGGCCTGGCAGAAGCTCTCCGCAGGGGCCGGGGCCAAGGGCCACCGCGTCTACAACTGGGCAGTCATCGACCTCCCCGACCCCCGCCCCGGGAGTCGTCACCTTGAGTGCCAGACGCCCCATACCTCCTTCACTACGATCGAGGTGTGCTGCGGTGCATGCTTGAAACAACTTGCGAAGAGGAGCGGGACTCGACACGCCTATGGAAACCGCACTTGCTGTCACAGCAATCGTTATATCGATTGCGACCGCTGTCGCTGAACATGCCCGATGGCGAAGAGAGGGAGGCAAGGTAATCGTCAAGGCTTCAACAGCAATAGTAGGACCGTTCGAAGACGGCACAAGCCGCTCGTGCGTTTGTGTTCACGCCGTCAACATCGGGCGCGGAACCGCAGTAATCATGAGTTGGGGGCTTGCAGATCCGTAAGGACGCTTCTCGATAGGCCCTTCGGGAAGTTGGAGTCACGGCCCTGGGACGCCTACCGTGCTGTCACCAGAAAATCCTGAAGCCTTCTGGAAGCTCGACTACCAGGAGCAGAAAACGAGCCTTCAAAACGCTCACCCTGGAGTCCCGCACACGCTTCAGGCGTTCGTGCGACTCCCTGGGAGCAAAATGGCGCGTTCAAGAAACATGGTGAGTCTGGGCAGGCCGGACGCTGTACGCCTGACCGTGCGCGAGCGGTGGGACAAATTCAGGAGTGCTGGAATTTTCGGCATGACGTATCGGCCCGGTTACGATGGCCAGCCTCACAAATTTGAAGTGCTCGCCACAGGCCCTCGCGCTGCTCGCGATCTTGTTGTAGATGTGGTACGCGACTTTAGTCGAGGCCAGGAGCCGCTTACTGACGGCGCCTACGTCTCACTCAAGCGCAGGCGCCTAAGGAAAGGAAAAACCCTTCAGGTTCAGATTCCTCAGGCCGCATATGGGCAAAATCTATACTTCCGGGTTAGCTGGAAGAGTGGGGGCGCACGTCGAGAGTTCCGTTCTGGCATTCCGGAGCGCCAAGCCCTGGATTCCGCCGCCACTCAACTGCGGGCCCAAAGAGGGGGCGTAGCGGAACCCTAAGCCAGCGGGCTCCCACACCCCACAGGCCCGGAGGTGCCAGCCACGCGGGCAGTTCGACGGAGCTGGGCGGCGATCGCCGCAGTTCCGCCCATAGAGCCCGAATCACCAGGAAGACCGTCCCAACGACAGCCCCGCGCGAGTGTGACCCATTTCACCTTCAAGGCCATGCCGCCGGGTCGGCCGTCAGTTCGTGTAGATACACAAACAAGGCCTGTCCAGGGTTTTTGCTATTTGGAATCTGGAATTCGGCGTTGCCGCGACAACCCAAAATCAATAGTACTCTGACCTGCAGTTTCTCAAACTGAGAATATGTCACCATCGACCGTCCGGAGGGTGCTGTGACGTCGTGCTCCAAGCAACGGAAAGGGTGCCTGCACCTCCCCGCAAAAGAAGATCAGGCACCCCTGTCGAGCCCAAGGAGCAAGCGTGACGCTGCATCAGGTCCGAGGTGCTGCCCTGTCAGATTCCAGGAGCAGCACCTTAGGAACTCTCGCACAAGCGGCCATCGGCGGCAACGGCCAATTGATCATTTTCGTCGGGATCCTCGGTTGTGTGATCACCGGGGACAGCATCACCGGCATGCTTCGCCAAGCAACCTGGTTGGTCATCATCGTGACGGTGCTGGTTGCCTTGCGGATCGTGGAATCGGCGCTCTCACGTCGGCACCGGTCCGTGGACTATCCGTGGACAAGTCACGTCTCACCGATCAATTAGACGCCCGTGACCTGCGCACACGTCTGGGACCGAAGGGGCCTCCGGAGCCGTGTGCGCAGGTTCGAATCCTGCCGGGGGCACTCCGGAACAAGCTCCTGACCTGCAGAAATACAGGTCGGGAGTTTTTGCGTTCACGCCAAAACGCACACGGTCTTTTGACCGTTGCTCTTTCCGGTCCGGTAGCGTCCCGAACAACGCGGCCATCCCCCTTTTTTGGCGCGTTACTGCAGGTCAAAGCCATTTCACGAGGCGTTCGGTTGCCACACTCAGGGCCAGATTCCGAACCTTGGCGCCGACGCGAAGGTCAGCAGCGTTCCCGCCTGGAGAACCGCGTGTGACCTGCCTAAATGTGACCGACAGCACACCGAACCGCAAACGGCCTGGTGGGTCGTCACCGTTTCGGCCCAGGCTCTACTCGTCCGGCTGTTTCGGACTTGGTGCACGACGGCCGAGGTTGGACGGGAGGGCGCACCACTGGCCGAGATCGGCCGCTCCCTCGATCGGGCCATATCCCCTCCCTTGAGTCACCGGAGTTGTCCCGTGGTGGGTGAACCGAGCCGGCCCTGTTGTCGTGGGAGCCGTACGCCGAGGCGGCGCCGAGAGGGTCCAGGGCGGCTCGCCCGGCTCGGTGAGGGTTGCCACGCGGCCGTCGGAGTCGTAGGCGTAGGCGATCTTCAGAGCCGGGGAGATCCGCGGGTCCCAGACCTGGCGCAGCCTGCCGGAGGCGTCGTAGGCGTAGGTGGTGACGGTCTCGGGCGTGGCCTTGTCGGCTCCGGGGCCGGTGGCCCACAGCCCTGTCCCCACTCAGCGGCCTGCTCAGGCCGCCCCTACGGCGCCGCGCCGCGTCGACCGGCTGAGAACGTCGGCCTCTTCCCACCCACCACCCACCACCCAAGGGTGTTCAAAGGGAGCGCCCCGCAAGTACGTTAACGACAACGAAAACCGTTTCAGATATTTTGGGAGTTCCGATGACCGCACAACAGGCAGCGATTGGAGAGGTGTTCAGCGCAGGTGCCGAGGAGTTCCACAGCTGGTCGCCGCTGCTGTGGGACCGTGTCGGGCAGGCCACGGTGGACATGTCGGCTCCTTCCGTCGGCGAGCGGGTCCTCGACAGCTGCTGCGGGGCCGGAGCATCGGCGCTGCCGGCGGCCCGTGCGGTCGGCCCTGGCGGACTGGTCGATGCGGTGGACCTCTCCGGGGCCCTCGTGGCTCTCGGCGAACGGCGCGCGCGGCAGGATGGTCTGGCGAACCTACGGTTCCACCAGCACGACGTGACGGCGTGGGCGGCACCCGAGGGCGGCTATGACCTGGTGCAGTGCGCGCTGGGCGTGTTCTTCTTCCCCGACATGGACCGCGATACCGCCAAGCTTGCGGGTCTGCTGCGGCCAGGTGGGCGGCTCGCGGTGACCGTATGGGAGAAGGAGGCGCTCGGCGGTTGGGGGCAGGCGTTCAAGGGCGCGGTAGAGGCCGAGCGGGAATGGCCGGGGTCGTCGCAGCCAGACCAACTGGCCCGGATCGACACCGCCGACGCGCTCGCCACCTGGCTGGCGGACCTCGGGCTGAGGGGTCCCCGAGTCGTGCGCCGGGATCTCGCCGTGCCGCTGACCCCCGCGACCGCCTGGGACCTGGCGGTGGGCAGCGGCACCCGCGCCCTGCTGAACGGGCTCACGCCCGACGCGGTGGAACGCGTCCGCGGCCACTTCACCGCCGCGTTGGAGGCGGCGTCGGTAACGGATTTGGACGTCCGGATCCTGACCGGGACGGCCGTGGCATGACCCGGAGGCCGCATCACACCGCCGCACGGCAGGCCGCCGAGGGTTTCACGGCCGCGGTCTGCCGGGCCCAGGACGGCTGCGGCACAGCGGATGGCCGCGTTCTCGAAGCGCTGCGCGGCGCCACCCAGCGGGTGCCGTTCGGGCTGCTCGTCGCCACCGGCTGCCTGGGCCGACACCTGCATTGCCCGCACCACGAGGGCAACCAGGTGCCACGCACGGGCCACCGCGTGGTCGTCCAGCCGTGCAGCCGTGACCGTACGCCGCTCGGACCCGCCGTCGCCTTCGGCCCCCTCATGGATCCGGAGCAGGCTGAGGCACTGGCCGTCTGGCTGGCGGAGGGCCTGCACCAAGGGCACCGCCCTCCGCGTCGCCTGCTGGCCGTACGTCCCTCGCGCGCCCCGGAGCCGTGACGGGCCGGCGTACACCGCCCACGTGGTGCGCGGACCGGCCTTCGGGGTCTCACCGACCGGCGGGCAAGGGGGCGGCCCCGTCCGGACGTCGGACGAACTTCGCGAGGAGCCCGTGGCGGGGAGCCAGGCACCAGGTGAGTGCGAACAGGCCGGTGAGGACGACGACCACCGAGCCGCCGGCGGCCAGGTCGTAGGTGTACGAGACGTACAGACCCGCCACGCTCCCGGCACAGCCGATCAACGAGGCCAGCAGCGTCATCGCCCACAGCCGCTCCGTCAGCATGCGGGCGGTGGCGGCGGGCGTGATGAGCAGGGCGAGGACGAGGATGTTGCCGACCGCTTCCAGGGACATCACGATCGTCGTGGTGACGACGACGTAGAGCGCCAGGTCGAGGCGGAACACCGGCAGGCCCGCCGCGCGTGCCGTTTCGCGGTCGAGGCTGACGGCGACCAGTTCCTTGCCGATCGCCAGCACGACGAGGACCAGTACGGCGCCGACGGCGGCCACCGTCCACACGTCCGACGCGCTCACCGCCAGCACTTGCCCGAACAGGAAGGACGACAGGTCCGTCGTCCAGCTGTCCCGGGTGGATACCAGGACGATGCCCAGTCCGAAGGCGAAGGCGAAGAAGACGCCGATGACGGTGTCCTCTTTCAGCCGCCGGTTCTGGGAGACGAAGGCGATCAGCACCGCCGTGGTGATGCCGGCCGCGGCACCACCGAGCAGGAGATTGCCCTCGAAGGCGTAGGCGAGTGCGACGCCGGGGAAGGCCGAGTGGGCGACCGCGTCGCCGATGAACGCCATGCCGCGCAGCACGACGTACACGCCGACGACGCCGCACACCAGGCCGATGATCGCTGCCACGGCGAACGCCCTCTGCATGAACGGGAGTTGCCAGGGATCGGTGAAGAAGGCGATCAGGTCACTCATGACGCGGTCACCGTGCCGATCGCGCGGTCGAGGCCGAACGCCCGCAGCATCTGGTCGGAGTCGGCGAGGAGGCCGGGCCCTCCCTCGGCGACGACCGTGCGGTTGATCAGCGCCACCCGGCCGCAGGTGCGGGCGGCCGCAGCCAGGTCATGGGTGGTCATCAGCAGCGCCCTGCCTTCCGCGGCCAGCCGGCCGAACAACTCGTTCAACAACTCCTGGGTGGGGACGTCGACTCCGGTGAACGGCTCGTCCAGGAGCAGGATGCGCGGGCCGGCCGCCAGGGCGCGGGCCACCAGGACCCGCTGCCGCTGGCCACCGGACAGCTCACCGATCGGGCGCCGCCGCAGCTCGGCGAGCCCCGTCAGCTCCAACGCCTCCTCCACCGCCGCCCGGTCCGCCGCCCCCGGACGGCGCAGCCAGCCCATCAGCCGGGTACGGCCGGTGAGCACCGCGCCCGCGATGTCGATCGGGAAGTCCCAGGCGAACTCGTGGCGTTGAGGCACGTACCCGATCCGCTGACCGGCTCTACGTCCGGTCCGCCCCTCCACGGCCACCTCTCCCCCAGCCATGGGAACCAGCCCGAGCACAGCCCGCAGCAGGGTTGTCTTGCCAGCGCCGTTGGGTCCGATGAGCCCGACCAGCTCTCCCGCGTCGACGGCCAGGTCGGCCTTCTCCAGGGCGATCCGCCCGCCGAGGACGACGGTCGCGCCCGTGACCCGCAGCAGCGGGTCCGATCTGTCAGCCACGTGCGGTCCTCCTGCGGCGTGCGGCGAGGAAGGACACGGCTCCCACGGCAGTGAGGACGGCGGCGGCCGAGCCCAGGAGTACGGCCTGACCGGCGCCGGTAGAAGCCATCGAGCCGTTGGTATCGTCCGTCGAAGAGCCGCCCGTGGAACCGGTGTCGGAGGCGGTGCCCGCCGTGTCCGAGGAAGAGGAACCGGACGTCCCGGAGGTGCCGGCCGCTCCCTTGCCCGAGCCGTCGCCCGGCGTCACCGTGCCGGGATCGGTGTCGCCGACCGCGAACGTCACCGTCTCGGTGTCGGAGACCTTCGTACCGCTCGCAAGCGTGCCGCTCATCTTGAACGTCAAACGGTACGTCCCTTCCTTGGTGAACGCCCACCCGCCATGTGCGTGCGTGTTGGCGGGCACGTCGAAGGAGTCCGGTACCCCGTCCTTGCTGTTGAACAGGACGCTCGCGCCCGACATGGCGTCGTATGTGTAGAGCGCGTAGGTTCCCGGACCGTCGACCTTGGTGAGTGAGAACTCCACGCCTCCCTTGGTCGCCCCGGCCTTGATGTTGTCCGTCGACCAGCCGGGCCACAGCAGCCCGTCCTGCTGCACCTGGTCGAGCAGCCACACGGGGTCGCCGCCCTTGCCGAGGAACGCGAACTCGTCGCCCGCCGGGAGGGTGTTCTTGGCCGCGGGCTTGACGTGCAGGACCACGGAGGAGGGCTCGCGCCAGGTGGTCCTT
Organism: Streptomyces sp. DT2A-34; assembly: GCF_030499515.1. Classification (NCBI taxonomy): domain Bacteria; kingdom Bacillati; phylum Actinomycetota; class Actinomycetes; order Kitasatosporales; family Streptomycetaceae; genus Streptomyces; species Streptomyces sp. DT2A-34. Next base: position 3,040,659 of record NZ_JASTWJ010000001.1, read on the forward strand.
CCCGAGACGGTTCCGTCCTTGATGTGGATCTGCAGCTTGTTGTCGACGACGCGGGCGGCGAAGTCGACGTGGCCCTCGTCGAGGACCTTCTTGTCGGACACGACGCCGCCGGCAGCCGTGGTGGCGGCCAGGGCGGTGCGCCGCTCGGCCTCAGCCGCCTCCGTCACAGCCTTCCCGGCCGCCGCCGGGGTCGGCGGGGTCTGCACATTCTCGGTGACTTCCCCGGCGGAGATCTCGTCGGCGACCGGCTCTTCGGTGGCCGTGTCCTCCCCATCCGCGGTGTCCCCGACCACGACCGTGTACACGGTCCCCACGGACAGTTCCCGCCCGTCCGCGGCCGTGGCCTCCGCGGTGAAGATGACCCGGTACGTGCCGTCCTCGCTGAACTCCCAGCGCGTGCCACCCTGCTGGCCAACTGGCAGCTCGTGCTCGTCGGGCAGGTCGTCCGCACTGTCGAACAGCAGCGCGTCCTCGGCTCTGCCGCCTGCCTGTTCATCCTCGTCCGAGTACACCTTCAGGTCACCCGGCCCGTCGAGCCCGGTCAGCGACCACCGAACGGTGTCCCCGGCTACCGCGCCCTCGGGCACGCCGGTGGTGTCCCACCCGGGTGCCGACGCGTCTGCCGCGTCCGCACTGCCTACGTCGATCACATGGGCTCGGTCGGCCGGATCCAGGGTCAGCAGTCCGTCCGCATAAGCGATCCGGCCGAGTCCGCGCCCAGATGCCGTCCCGTCGTCCGCGACGGCGACGCCGCCCCCCGCCACGGTGGCCGCGAGCACCACCGCCACAGCTACCCGCTGCACTCTACGCATGCCCCTCATCAGGCGTCCCTCCCCAGGCACTTGGCGAGCTCGGTCGCGTTGTGCCGCATCATCGATACGTAGTCGTCGACGTTGTCGTCGAACGAGTCGCCGTAGATCGTGCAGATCCCGACGCCCTCGTCCTCGGCGACCCGGCGCAGCACGTCGGCGCGCGCCGCGAGGTTCGGCTCCAGGAACACCGACGGGACCTTCTTCTCCCGGATGGTGTCGCCGAGTTCCTCGACCTCGGCCGCGCTCGGCTCCTGGTTGGGCACGGGCACGACGAAGCCCGCGATCTCCATGCCGTACGCCTTGGCGAGGTAGCCGAAGGCGTCGTGGGTGGTGATCAGCTTGCGGTTCTGCTCCGGCACGGTGGCGAGCTTCTTGGCGACCTCCTCATCAAGGGCGCCGAGCGTCTTCAGATATGAGGCGGCGTTCTTCTCATACGTCGCTCTCCCGTCCGGGTCGGCCTTGATCAGCTCGGCCTCGATCCGCCGGACGTACGCCGCCGCGTTGGCGACGTCCGCCCAGGCGTGCGGGTCCATGTCGCCGTGCACGTGCTTGCCGATCACGGCCTGCGGCAGTACCCACAGTTCGTCGCCCGGCTCGCCGAGGAAGGCGTACGGCTCCTCCTTCGGCACGGCCTCCTTGGCCCGGTCGGGAACGTTCAGCACCACGTCGCCGGCCGGGAGACGCTCAGGCTCGCCGCTCTTGTCGTCGTCAGCGCGGACGTAGACCTTCCCGGTCTCGGCGTTGAGCGCGACATCGGCGTGCCCGCCGTCGAGCACTCTGGCTCCCTCGGGCGCTTCGGCGTCGTCGCCGACGGTGAAGGTGAAAGTGCCGCTGCCGATGTCCTTGGTCTTCCCGTCGAGGGTCTCGGTCTGCCCCTCGACGGTCAGCCGGTACGTTCCGGGCTCGCTGAACGCCCAGTTGACGTGCGTGTGCGCCTCGGGCGGCAGGGTGAAGGAGTCGGCGTCGTCGAGGCCGTCGGCGGAGTCGATGTACACCTTGGGCTTGCCGAGCGTGTCGGTGAGATACACGCGCAGCTCGCCGGGCCCTTCCAGCTTCGTGGCGGCCGTCCGGACTTGGGAGCCGTCTCCGGCGACCTCGCCTTCGACGGCCCAGCCGAGCCACAGCACGTCGAGCCCGAGGTCCTCCTCCAGCTTGATGACCGTGCCGCCGTGCTGCTCGAGCTTCTCGGCGATCTCGATCTTCGGGGCGGACTTACGGGCGTTGGTGTGGACCATCTTCATGATCCCGGGCTCTTCGAGCAGCAGTCCGTTGCTGAACACGACGTCGGCCCTGGCGACCTTGGCCGCGTCGCCGGGGCTGGGCTCGTAGGAGTGCGGGTCGCCGTGGTGCGGCACGATCGAGGTGACCTCGACGCGGTCGCCGCCGACCTGCTCGACGAGGTCGGCGATGATCCCGGTGGTCGTCGACACCCTCAACTCGGCATCCGACGAAGCGGCTTGAAGCCCGCTGCACCCTGACAGTAACGCGCTCGCCGCGATCAGCGCGGCGGCGGTAGCGGTGGTGCGTCTGGGGTGGCCCCACATGGGGCTCCTCCTTCTCTCGAACACGACAATGCCGCGTACGACGGACCGGGTGGCTGCCATGCGCCGGTCCGTCGTACGCGGAGCTTTCACGGGGCGGTACGGCGATGTCGTACGAAGAACACAGCGCTGCCACCCACGAGCAGGGCGATAACGGCGATGCCCGCGATCACGGTGATCTGCGCACCGGTGGAGGCCAGGCCGCCGGTCGTCGAGGTTCCGCTGCCGCCGGTCGACGAACTTCCGCCGGTACCGGAGGAGCTGGAGCCCGGGTCCGTTGCCGAAGCCGAGGCGCTCGGCGAGTCGGACGCCGGCGGGGACGCGGTAGCGGTCGGTGTCTGCGATGCCGATTCCGACGGGGTGGCTGTGGGCGTCGCCGTCGGCTCGTCCCCCTCACCCGGCGTCACGGTCGACGGATCCGTGTCGTCACCGACCACCCAGGCGATGGTCTCCGTGTCGCTGACCTTCGTGCCGTCGGCGAGAGTGGCGCTGACGGTGAAGGTGGTGCGGTAGACGCCCTCGGCGCCGAATACCCAGTCGAAGTGGCTGTGCGTGCCCGCACCGAGGGTGTGGGTGTCGGGCAGACCGTCACCGCTGTTGAGCGAGACGACCGGGATGCCCAGCGCGTCGTTGTGGAACATCGCGATGTTGCCGGGGCCCTGCACGGAGTCCAGCCGGAAGGAGACGCGGCCGTCGAGGTCGGCCTTGGCGTACTCCGTGGTGTTCCAGCCCGGCCACACGATGCCGGCGTTCTGCTGCAGCGGCAGCCACCACACCGCCTCGCCCGGGGTGCCGAGGAATTCGTACCCCTGCGGGATCTTCCGCTTGGCGGCAGGCCGTACATGCATGACGACCTCGCCCGGCTCATACCACTTGTGGTTGAGCTCGGTGCCCTCCTTGATCTGGAACTCCAGGCCGCCGGCTGTCGGACGGGCCGCCAGGTCGACGTGGCCCTCGGCGATGACATGCGCCACCGGGGCGGTGGGCAACGGGCTCGCGGTCGCCGAGCCGGTCGGCGAATCCGTCGGGGAAGCCGTGGGCGTGGAGCCGTCACCGGGCAGGACGTCGGCCGGGTCGACGTCGTCGCCGACGACCACGGCGAGGGTCTCGATGTCGGAGGAGCCGCCGCTAGTCACGGTGAAGGTGAGCCGGTAGACGCCCTCTGCGGTGAACTGCCAGATGGGCAGCAGCCGTTCCTCGTCGCGCGGCAGCGCGAAGGTGCGCTGAACGGAAGCGACACTGCCGAGGTACGGGATCGCAGGAGCGTCCGCGGCGTCCATCTCGCGGGTGTACATGGCCAGACCGAAGTCCCCGGGACCTTCGTACCCGGACAGCGTGACCTCTGTGTCGCCCCCCGCCTCTGAGCCGTTCCAGCCCGGCTCGGGCGCGAAGATGTTTTCCGCCTCCCAGCCGCCCAGCTGCCAGGAGTCCATGTTGGTCGTGCCGAGCGCCGTGGCCACCGGGTCCGGGGTGTACTGCAGGGAGGACGCCGGGGCGTGCAGCACGACCTGGGACGGCTCGCGCACGACCGCCGTGTCGCCACTGCGGTCGTCGATCTGCAACTCCAGCTTTCCGTCGGCCAGTCGGGGCGTGAGATCGAGCTCGCCCTCGTCCAGCACGACGGCACCGCCGGCGGCGCGGGCGTTCCCGCTGCCGTCGGCGACCAGCCCTGCCGCGCCCACGAGCACCGCGGTTGCCGCGGCCAGGGCCGCGGCGGTGAAGGCGCGTCCGCCGCGCGTCAGGGCCCCCATCACGAGCTGACGACGACGGTGTACGTCTCGGTGGCGGACTCCTCGAGAGCACCGTTCACCGTGCCGGAGACCTTGAACTTCAGTTCGTAGGTTCCGGCCTCCTCGAAGGCCCAGTTGGCGTGGTTGTGGGTGGCGACGCCAAAGGTCCGGGACTTGAAGCTGGTGGTGGCGGTGTTGCTGTCGAACCAGCGGGCGCAGCTGCCGGTGTAGATGCTGAAGTCCTCGGTGACCGCGCCGTTGCGAGTGGCGCTGACCAGGGTGTACGTGACGTTGTTGTTGGCGAAGACGCCGGTGCTGAGGTGCTCGGTGGAGATGCCGGGGAACAGCACCCCGGCTGCGTCGGCCTCGGCCTCGGTGTCCGGCAGCAGCCAGACCTGGCCGCCGGAGCCGAGGAAGCCGCAGCCCGGGTTGGTCACCTTCGCGGCTGCCGGCACCGACAGGGTGACATCGGCCGGCTCGTACTCGGTGCCGGTCTCCTCGTCGTGGACGTGAAGGTGCAGGTCGGTACCGTCCCACTCGGCGTCGAGGACGTCGACGTGGCCGCTGCTCAGGGTGGTGGCGGCGAAGGCGGAGGTGTTGAGACCGGCCGTGGCGAGCGCGGCGGCGGCGATGCCGGTGACGGTCAGCAGGCGTCTGTGGGTACGCAAAAGGACCCCCCATGGGTCATGTTCATGCCCACTCGGGCACAGTAAAGACGATAATCGTTTTCATAAAGGGTTGGCAATGAGATTGCGGTGATGTCTGGGGGGCGTGAACGGCCGAGCGTGACGCAGGGGAGCTGGGGGCGGACCCCGACCGGATGCGGGACCGAGGGCGCACGCGCGCCGAACACCGTGTGCACCGGCGGCACGAGTGGCGTCACCGCCTACAGCGCGGGCCGCCGTGCGCGTTCAGCGACAACTTCGCTGTTGAAGCGGGGGATCAGACGCCGGGAGGGATGGCGCAAGCGTCGGTCAGCCGGACTCGGGAACGGTTCGTCCGGCTCCCCACTGCCGGGTCCGGTAGGTGCCCACCAGTCGGCAGACGATGTAGATCGTGAACGAGATCGTGGTGACGTAGGGGCTGATGGGGATGCTGCTTCCCAGGGCCAGCAGGATCCCGCCCTCCGGGACGCCCGACGCGCGATGACCATGCTGCTGATCGCCTGCCCCTGCGCCGCGGGCCTGGCCACCCCCACCGCGATCAGCGCCGCCATCGGCAACGGCGCCCGCCGCGGCACCCTCATCAAGGGCGGCACCCACCTCGAAGGCATCGGCCGCGTCACCGCCGTCGTCTTCGACAAGACCGGCACCCTCACCCTCGGCCGCCCCCTGGTCACCAGCGTGGTCACGCTCGACGAGACGGTCACCGCCGACGAGGTACTGAGCCTTGCGGCCTCCGGCGAACTGCACGCACGCCACCCGCTCGCCGAAGCCATCGTCCGGCGCACCGAGGAACAGCACCTGCACATCCCCATCCACCAAGCCTGCGAGGTCGTCCTCGGCATGGGCGTACGCGCCGAACTCGACGGCAGCCGCCTGCTCGTGGGCAGCCCCGCCCTACTGCGCCGCCACGGCCTGGAACTCTCCGAAGTGGCCCAGGAATGGACGACCCGGCTGCGCGCCGCCGGCGAGACCGTCATCTGCCTCGCCCACGACGACAAACTCATCGGCATGCTCGGCCTGTCCGACGCCGTACGCGGCGGAGCCGACACCGTCGTCCGCCAGCTGACCGACCTCGGGGTGACCCGGATCGTGCTGCTGACCGGCGACGCCCCCGAGACCGCCCAGGCCGTGGCCGACACCCTCGGCATCACCGAGGTCCACGCCCACGCACTGCCCGAGGCCAAACTCCAACTGATCCGCGACCTCCAGACCGAGGGACACAGCGTCGCGATGGTCGGCGACGGCACCAACGACGCCCCCGCACTCGCCCTCGCGGACGTCGGCATCGTCATGGGCGCCCACTCCTCCCACGTCGCACTCGAGACCGCCGACATCGCCCTCGCCGGAAACGACCTGCGTAATGTCGCCGCCGTCGTGGAGCTGAGCCGGCACACCCTGCGCGTCGTACGGCAGAACTACACCCTGTCCATCGGCGTCAACCTCGCCGGCCTCATCGTGAGCGCCGGCGGCTCCATCAACCCCGTCCTGGCCGCCCTGCTGCACAACACCAGCAGCATCGCCGTCGTCGCCAACTCCGCCCGACTCGTGGGACACACCCCCCACCTGCCGAGCGACACCGCCGCACGGTTGCGTGCGGCACCGCTGGAGGAGCGACGCGTGCGCTGACCCGACATACCGTCAGCCGGCGATCCTCGATACGCAAGAAGAGGAACAGGACGACGAGGGCCACGTTTCCTGCCCGGAGGCAGGCCCAACGGGCGCGGCACAGCCAGCCACACCGCGCGGCCCTCACTCAAGAGAACCTCCCCTGATCGGCGAGACGCCCCACCGCGACTCGCGCACTCAGTCATACATGAGCTATCGTTCATGTGGTTATGGATTTCATTTTCATTAGCTCGGATTCGGCACGCCACTAGGGGGTGAACGTTGGTGTGAGCGATGACCCAACAGCGGCCAACCCGGCAGCGCTCGGCCCTTCTGGAAGCTCTCGCGAACTGTCACGACTTCGTCTCGGCGCAGGACCTGTACGCGCGCATGACCGCCGACGGCACACGGATCGGTCTGACCACCGTCTACCGAGGACTGCGTGACCTGGAGGCCGCGGACGCCGTCGACGTCATCCAAGCCAACGCCGGTGAACGGCTTTACCGATGGCGGCCCACCGATGAACACCGCCACTACCTGATCTGCCGTGCCTGCGGCAGCAGCCGACCGGTGGACTGCGAGGTCGTCGAGGAGTGGGCCGGACAAATCGCCTCCGACTCCGGATTCGCCGCGGTGGAGCACACCGTCGAACTCACCGACGTCTGCGCCGGCTGCCAACCCGCCACCGAGTGAGGAGAACTGCCGTCATGCCCCTGGGATTCGGGCCAGGAAACCCCGCCGCACCCAGCCCGCACCTGCGCGAGCTGAAGGAGACCGTGCGCACCCTGCTGGACCTCGACGACGACACCGCCGTCATGATCCGCCAGCTCGCCTGCACCGAACCGGGTTGCCCGCCCTTGGAGACGGTCGTCGCCGCCCTGCCGATGAACGGGCCTGCCCGCCGCTGGACCCTGCACCAGCCCACCGACGAGATCACCGAGGACGACCTCAAGGCCGCCCTGCTCACCACCGCACCCGAAGGAGCCTGACCCTGATGACCGAAGCAACCACGACGGACGCCCCGCGCGACGAACGCGTGCCCGTCACCGTCCTCACCGGCTTCCTCGGCTCGGGCAAGACGACCCTTCTCAACCGGATCCTCACCGAACACCACGGGATGCGGATCGCCGTCATCGAGAACGAGTTCGGCGAGATCGGCATCGACGACGCCCTCGTCCTCGACGCCGAAGAAGAGATCTTCGAGATGAACAACGGCTGCATCTGCTGCACCGTCCGAGGAGACCTCATCCGCATCCTCGGAGCCCTGATGCGCCGCCGGGAGAAGTTCGACCACATCCTCATCGAGACCACCGGCCTGGCCGACCCCGCGCCCGTGGCACAGACCTTCTTCATGGACGACGAGATCGCCGCCCAGCTGCGCCTGGACGCCATCATCACCCTCGTCGACGCCGCCCACGTCCTACAACACCTTGACGAGGTCAAGCCCGAGGGCGTGGAGAACGAGGCCGTCGAGCAGATCGCCTTCGCCGACCGCGTCATCCTCAACAAGACCGACCTGGCGGACGAGGCGACCCTCGCCGAGGTCGAGGCCCGCGTGAAGGCCATCAACGCGCCCGTGCAGATCCTGCGCGCCCGCAACGCCGAGGTCGACCTGAAGCAGATCCTCGACGTCGGCGCCTTCGACCTCGACCGGGTCCTCAAAGACGACCCGTCCTTCCTCACCGAGACCGAGCACCAGCACGACGCCACCGTCACCTCCGTCGGCATCGAACTGGACGGCGAGGTCGACGACGCCCGCCTGAACGCGTGGCTGGGCAACCTGCTGCGCACCAAGGGCGTCGACATCTTCCGCTCCAAGGGCATCCTCGCCATTGCCGGTTCGGGCAGGCAGTACGTCTTCCAGGGCGTCCACATGCTGCTGATGGGCGAGGAGGGCGCCCAGTGGCGGAACGATGAGCCGCGCCGCAACCGGCTGGTCTTCATCGGCCGCAACCTCGACCGCGACGAGCTGGAGCGCGGCTTCGCCGACTGCCTGGCCACGGCGGGAGCGGCCGCGTGAGCATCACCGCACCCGACCAGGCGCTCACCGTCGCCTGGGAGATCACCATCGAGGACGCACCCGTCGCGCTCAGCGCGCGCGGCGACCTGGTGGCCGTCGCCGGAGCCGAGGGCACGGTACGCATCCTCGATGCCGCGATGGGTGCCGAGATGGGGGCACTCGACCTGCCCGGTGGCGCCCTGAAGAATTACCTCTCCCCCACCGCCCGGCACTTGGCGGTCACCGGCCCCATGGGGTACGCGCTGTGGCGGCGCACGGACGGCCGCACCGTCGTCCGCGAATCCGGCGCCTGGTCCTCCTCCGCCGCCTGGGCCAACGACGAGCGGGTGGCCATCGCCTCCGGACGCAAGGCGCTCGTACTCGACGCCGACGGCGACGGCGAGGAGTTGTGGCGTACAGAGCCCGCCGCATCCACCGTCACCGACCTCGCCTGGCTGCGCCGGGGGCGCCGGCTGGCCGTGGCCGCCTACGGAGCCGTACGCGGCCACGAGCGGCACACCGCCCAGCCCGTCGTCACCTACCCCTACATCGGCTCGCACCTCGCACTCGCCGTCGCCCCGACCGAGAAGTGGATCTGCAGCGGCAACCAGGACGCCTCGATCCACATCTGGCGCACCCGCGACGGCAGCGAACTGACCATGTCCGGCTACCCGGAGAAGGTCTCCCGCCTCGCCTTCGACGACACCGGCTTCTGGCTCGCCGCCGACGGCGCCCCCGACCTGACGGTCTGGGACTTCTCCGGCAAAGGTCCGGCGGGGACGGCACCGCGCCAACTGCGCTGCCACGAGACGATCACCGCGCTGGCCTGGCGGCCGGGCCCGGCCGGGCATCTGGCCAGCGGCGGCCACGACGGCACGATCGCGCTCTGGTACGCCACCGCCGGACAACCCGCCAACCGGCTGCGGCCGGTGCGCACACTGGACGACGCCGACTCCGCAGTCGCCGCGCTGGCCTGGGCCGGACCGCACCTGCTGGTCACCGCCTACCGCGACGGCCGCGTACGGGCCTACGGCCTGCCCTCCCGGACGGAGCTGTGAAGCGCCCCGCCGCCCCGTGCGGCGCCGCCGGCCCTACGGTGACCGTCGGCGTCGCACGGGCACGGCCCTGCACGCTGGTCGTGTGCCGCGGCTGCTGCTGCGGCAACCCCCGCAAGCACCCCGGCACCGACCACGCTTGGCAACTGGACCGGCTGCGCGCCGGTGCCGCCGCGTCCGGCGGCCGCTTCGTCGTCCGTACGACGGACTGTCTGGGCCCCTGCGACCAGGCCAATGTCATCGTCGTCCAGCCCTCCACCGCCGGCCGAAGAGCCGGAGGCCGGGCGACCTGGATCGGCTTCGCCATGGACGACGACTGCACCGACGACGTCCTGCGGTGGGCCGCCGACGGCGGACCTGGCGTCGCGGAACCCCCGACCACGCTGGAGCTGCAGTTCGTCCGCCCGCCACGCGAGGCGAGGGCCCGTGCACGCCGCTGACTCCGGTGGCGGCAACGGAGGAGGGAGTGGTGGTCGCGACATCCTCGCGGCCGCCCTCCCCCGCAGCCCTTCGGGCACGGCTGTTCGCGCCGTCTGCGCTCCGCTCGACGAGACGACGGTAGCGTCTGTCGCCGCCACCCTTCAGGCCCTGGCCACCCCCTCCCGGCTGCGCATCCTCACCACCCTGCGCCACGCCCCGTACCCCGTCGGCGCCCTCGCCGCCGCCGTCGGCATGGAACAGTCCGCCGTCTCCCACCAACTCCGGCTCCTGCGCGCCCTCGGCCTGGTCACCGGAGAACGCGACGGCCGCCGCATCGTCTACCGCCTCTACGACAACCACGTCGCCCAACTCCTCGACCAGGCCGTCCACCACATCGAACACCTCCGCCTCAACCTGCGCGACCCCCACTGAACCGCCCCCCGGAGTGCTCCGGTTGGCGCCTGCGACGCTCAGCATCGCTCCAGCGCGGCAACTGACGTGCGCCACATGGGACCAGGCACCCGCACAGCTGAAAACCGTTTTCATTAAATTGGATAGAGTCGACCCGGGGCAGCGCCACGGAACCGCTGCACAGACGGCACACACCCAACAGACGCGCATGCCAGCCACGCACATGCCAGACAGGAGAAACCCCGTGAGCGAGACCGCACACCGCGGATATACCGTGCGCCCCGCGACACCGGCCGACATGGACGACGCGCGCCGCGTCATGCTCGACACCCTCTACAAGGAGTTCGGATACGGGTACGTGCCCCAATGGCACCGGGACGTGATGGACCTCAAGGGCACGTACCTCGACAACCACCGGCACCTGCTCCTCGTAGCGGTCCATGAGGGCGAGGTGGTCGCCACGACCGGAGTGCGCTCTGCGGGCCCTGCCCACCCACCGCACCCGCGCTGGCTGGCCGAGCACTACCCGTCGGGGACCACCGCCCAGCTGGTCCGCGTGTACGTACGGCCCGAACACCGGCGCCAGGGGCTCGCCCGCACCCTGGTCGACACGGCCTGCTCCTTCATCGCGAACACACCGGGCTACGAGCGGATCTACCTCCACACCAACGTCAACGTCGAGGGTGCGGAAGCCTTCTGGCGCAGCTTGTCCAAGGAGGTGTTCGACGCCCGCACCACAGGCGAGCACGGACCAGGCGTCGCCACGGTGCACTTCGAGATTCCCATGCCGTACCACTTCACGCCGGGCGACTGACCGGCATCCTCGCCTCATGCCTGCGCCCACCACGGCCGTCGTCCGCACGTCGACCGGCTGGGCTGGCGCAGGGTCGCGACGACGACCCCGCCGCCGCCCCTGCGGGCCTCCTGCCCCAGCTCAACGCGGGCCTGCAGAGCTGGGACTCGGACGTTCAGGTGTCAGCTCCTCCCCCATGCGGGTAAAGAGGGCATATGCGTGGGGGGGCGGATCTGAGTCAGACAAACCATGTTGGCAGCGGGCATAGTCATCGCGGTGGTGTTTTTCTGGTGGGTAGCGCTCGACCCCCCGACCTGGCTGATCGCCGGAGACACTGTGAGGGCGATCTCCGATGCGAAGGACCGGGCGGCGGCACTGAACACTGTTCGGCGTCACCGAACTCACCACCGACGTGGGGATTGAGCAGCCCGCGGCCTCCCACCAGCTCCGGCTGCTGCGCACCCTGGGCCTGGCCATCGGGCGGCGCGACGGCCGCCGCATCGTCTACCGCCTCTACGACAACCACGTGGCCCAGCTCCTCGACCAGGCAGTCCACCACATCGAACACCTGCGACTCGGCATGCAGGACCCCGGTTGACGGTCGAAATGACAGTCGGACCGGCCCACGGGAGCCAACTGCGCCCGCAGCGGCCTGACTTCGAGCAACACATGCGCGAATTGCCATATGTTAATGTGACCACGCACGGCCTGCGGAGCACCAGCCGCAGGCGACCAGAGAGCACCGCTAGGAGCACCACATGGCCACGGCCACCGAGCACCGCACGCACGACGACCACACGCACACCCACGGCGAGGGCTGCGGCCACGTCGCCGTCCCGCACGGCGACCACACCGACTACGCGCACGACGGCCACCTCCACAAGGCCCACGAAGGTCACGTCGACGAGTGCGCGCCCACCGGCCACACCGCCCACGAGAGCCACGACCACCAGCACGGCGAGGGCTGCGGGCATGTGGCCGTGCCGCACGAGGACCACGTGGACTACGTGCACGACGGCCACCGTCACGCCGCACACGACGGCCACTGGGACGACCACTGACCCGGATCCGCGTCCGGCGACACAAACCCGGACCGGAAATCATTGTCACTTGCTAATGTATGCATGTGATGGTGACACCTCCCTCCCCGACAGCCCCGGCGGACGAACCTCTACGCGCCCTGGAAGCCGCCAGTGACCTGCTGAAGGCACTGGCCTCCCCGGTCCGCCTCGGTATCGTGCGCGAGCTGTCCGAGGGCGGAAAGTACGTCCACGAACTGGTCGCCACCCTCGAGGTGAGCCAGCCGCTGGTCTCGCAGCACCTGCGGGTCCTGCGCAACTCCCGCATCGTGACGACCCGCCGCCAGGCCCGCGAGATCCGGTACCACCTCACCGACGAACACATCGCCCACATCGTGCTGGACGCCATCCGGCACGCACAGGAGTAGTCCGGCGCCGCCGCGGCAGGACGGCGCCGGACCCCTAATAATGAATCCCATTTTCATATAGCGTCGTCGCACCCGCAGAGGACTGTGGAGGCAGTCATGACCGAGCGCGACGTACGCCTGGGCACGATCCAGGAAACCCTGCTCATCCCGCTGTACGGCCGGGCGGTGGAAAACCGCAAGAAGGAAGCGGTCCTGCGCGACCCCATCGCCGAGGAACTCGTCGCAGCGATCGACTACGACTTCGCCCGCTTCGACGACCTCCCGATGCTGCTCGGCACGGTCCTGCGCACCAGCCTGTTCGACCGCTGGGTGGCCGACTTCCTCGCCGAGCATCCCACCGGAACCGTGGTGGAGATCGGCACCGGCCTCAACACCCGCTACGAACGCACCGACAACGGCCAGGCCCGCTGGTTCGACCTCGACCTGCCCGACGTGATCGAGCTGCGCCGCACTTTCCTCACCGATATGCCACGCCGCACGATGATCGCCGCGTCGGTGACGGACGAGGCGTGGGCGGACACCGTCGCCGCGCACTCCGGCGGCCCATACCTTTTCGCCGCCGAAGCCGTCCTGCCCTACCTCCAGGAGACGGACGTGCGCGAGGTCATCGGCCTGCTCGCCGACCGCTTCCCCGGTTCACTGCTGGCCCTCGACACCTCCGGCCCCGGCCACTTCGACACCCAGGACCAGCACGACGCACTGGGCAAGGTCAGCGCCCGGATGCAGTGGGCCTGCGCCGATCCGGCACAGCTCACCGAGTGGCGCCCGGGGGTTGAAGTACTGGCCTCCCACACGTTCAGCAGCCTCCCCGCCCCGATGTACGACGGACTCCCGGCCCCTGTCCAGGACATGCTCAGCAGCCTCGCCGCCCAGCGGCTGCCCCGGGTCGAGGACTACCGGCTGAACCTCGTCCGGCTGCCCTGACACCACGCCTCCGCGCCAACACGCATCGTCACCGCGGACCAGCACCGCTGAACAGCAGATCCGGGACCACCGTCCAGCCATACCACCCCAGGGACAACTCCCCGCTTCGGCGCCTCACCATTCCGTTCCCGCGTGGCTGCGACGGCGAGTGCCGGCACCTCAGCGGACAGACCGTCGACGACGTAGATCACCCAGGCATCGGCATGGCCACGTGCAGGACCTACTCGGGAGAAATCTGTCGAACAAGATGGCCAGGACGAGGATCATGGCGAGATGGCTGCGTACCTGTACGACCGGCTGGTGACGGAGGCCGAGTACCGCCAGCGCATCCGGCGCCACCGTCCCAGCTCGCTGCTGCCGCTGATCGCCGCAGCCGCGGCCCGCTACGGCTCGCCCGAACGGCCTCAGTCCTGGCTGGAAAGCCCCTCTCTGAAGTACACGCCCTGGGCTCTGGCAGACGCGGCCCGCGTCTGCCTGGCCTACGGCACCGAGCACCAGCGCTCCGAAGCCTCCGAGCGCGATCTGTTGGAGATCCTCGCGGAGTACTCCAGCCTGAAGGAACCGACCCTGCACGGTACGGACGAGCCGCCCCCGGTCCGCCTCCGGGACTTCATGATGCGTCTGGGCGGCGAGCAGATGGCATGGCAGGCCCCGGAGTTCGTCAGTCTCGCCCGTACCGCGGCGCTCTACCTGCACACCCCGTTCCCCGCACGCCGACAGCCCCGCTGCATGGTCCCGGGCCGGGACACCGAGTTGTTCGGCTGCCCGCTGCCCGACTACGTCGGCACCGCGCAACTGCTCTGGGGATGCGCGCTGTTCAACGCCGGGCGTTTCGATCCCGCGATCTTCGACAGCCCGGACGGGGAGAAGTTCAACCGCGTGGTCAGCCGGGAGACGGTCCTGCGTGTCATCGAACGGCACTTCGCCACCGACGTGGCTTCCATCAAAGCAACCGAGAAGCAGACCGTGGAGAACCTGGCGAAGGCGGCCGGCAGCAAAGCAGCCCAGCTCCGTCGCTTCACGTACAACCCGCTGCTCGGCCGGCCGGCGGTCACCGGCTTCGGGCCCGGCCTGCTGTGCCCCTCACCCCAGCTGGTCTGGCGCAAGGCGACACCGGCCGGTATCTACCACACAGGGCTTGAGCACTTCGGCACCGCCTTCCTGGAGGAAACCGGCTATCTCTTCGAGGAGTACGTCGGCCGCCAGCTCCACCTGATACCGAATACCGACGTCGTCGGAGAGATCACGTACCGGGTCAAGCGCAACCAGCTGCACAGCGTCGACTGGATCGTCATCTTCGACGACCTGGTACTGCTCGCGGAGGTCAAGTCCATGATGCCGACCGAGAACGCCCGGCTCGGCCTGGAAGGCGGAGTAGCGGAGACCGACAACAAACTGGCCCGCGCCTACCGCCAGGTCAACGCCACCTCGGCCCAGATCGACCAGCCCAATCCGGCATTCGCCGGCATTCCGGCCGACCGTCCGCGTCAAGCTCTGATCGTCACCCTTGAGCCGTTCCCCATCGCCAACGCCAACCTGCCCCACGTGGACCTGCCCGCCGCCGATATCCCGACCGCGGTCGTCGGGGCCCAGGAGATCGAACGCCTGGTGACCTTGACGGACACCACGCCCAGCTCGCTGCTCCTGGAGCGTGCGGCCGACCCCCAACGCTCCACGTGGGCGCTCAACGAATGCCTCAATGGACACGAGAGCGACCGCAACCCGGTCCTCGATCAGGGATGGGCGGCCTATCCCTGGGCGACAGCCCGGCTGCCTCCCGCCTCGGACGCGCTGTAGCGCCTGGGACGCGGGTTCTCGCAGTGAGGCGCGACCCTGCTGCGGCTCCGGTTCATTGGTGGCTCGCGCCGGAAAGCGTCACAGGCAGACCGGCCCTCGCGGCCGGCTCGAGTCCCAGTGCGACGCTCACCGGGAGGATCAGGGGTAGGATGAGTAGCATGAGTGAGCCTACCGGCAAGTACTCGATCACCATGCCGCGCGACATCGCCGAAGCCGCCAAGGCCCGCAGCGGCCCCTCCGGCCTGTCCGCCTATGTCGCCGCCGCCGTCGCCCGCCAGATCGAGCGCGACAACCTCAACGAGCTCATCGCCGTCGCCGAAGCCGAACACGGGCCCGTCACGGACGAGGAGATCCAGACCCTGCGCGACCAGCTCCACCAGGCTCGCCGGGAGCAGACACAGGGCGGGGCCGACGCAGCGTGACCCGCTCCCCCGCCGTCCCCGGCGGCACGCTCGTCCTGGACAGTGAGGGGCTGGCAAAGGCAGTGCTGCGCGACCGCACCGTCACCGGATGGCTCGCCCTGGCCCGCGCCGACGACCTGCGCGTGATCACCTCCGCGGCCACCCTGGTCGAAGTGGTCCACCCTCGGATCAACCGCCCGGCCCTGGAGTGGACGCTGTCCCGCCTGGTCGTAGAACCGGTCACCGAGCCGATCGCGCGTCACGCCGCCGCGCTCCTTGCCGACGCCGGCCTGCACGGCCACAAGTACGCCATCGACGCCATGCTCAGCGCCACCGCCCTCGCCACCCCCGGCCCCGTCACGATCCTCACCTCGGACCCCGAGGACCTGACCGCGCTGTGCGGCAGACGGGTCACCGTGATCAAGGTCTGACTCGGCGCCCCCTCGGGGCAATCGTCCGGATCCGCCACCTGCCACACCATGACCAGGGAACGATGTCGATCGACTCGACAATGCGAAGGTGTGGCGATGGACGCTGGAGTGGCTGCCCTGCTGGGCGCAGCCGTGGGAGGACTCCTCGGAGCAGGCGGGACCATGGGAGCAGCCGCCCCTGGCGGGAAGGTCTCAGGGACGCAGTCAGCACACCCAATGGCGACGCCAGGGGCGACGCGACGTGTACAGCACGTTCCTTGAAGCCATCACTGCCCACCAAGAAGCGCTGGGACGCCTTTCGTCGACGACCTACGCGGCAGTCCGGGGAGATCACTCCCCGGAGGAACTCGATGCCGCTTGGCAGGAGGTATCCGCCCTCCTGCCGGCAGTGCGCACCACCGGCCCCATCGTCATGATCGAAGGACCGCGCGGCATCGCAGACCTGGCCGAGGCCATCGTGGAACGTGCGGCCACAGCCACACACAACGCCCGGTCGTATTCCTTGATCCACGCCAAGCGCGCCTACGACGACCCAGCGCTCGGTGAACGCTCGCGACGGGTGACGACGGCTGCCTCGGAACTCAAAGAGAAACTCTCAGCCTTCGCCGAGCAGGCGCGAAACGCCCTGGACGCTCCAAATGGCACCCGCTCATGAGATCCGCCTCGCGTCTTCCCACAGGGACAGCGTGAGCACCAACTGGCTCAGTCGCCCGGCAGTTGATTCGCCCACAGGTCGGGGCACGGCCAGGGCGAACGTCCGCCAGCGGGGCCGCACACACCTGCTGCCCGGGAGGCGGAGCTCCCGATCGGCGCGGCCAGCGCACACGTTCATCGTCAACGCAGTCACGGAGCTACGACGCGGACTCCGCGGCTGTTGGAGGGTATCGGGCGCTCAAACCACCGGACCGGAACGCGTGCAGGCCGGTCCCCGCGCGACCGCGCGCCATGGAGAAGGCTCCTCCACGCGTGACCCGCCCCGGGCCATCGCAGAACAGCGGCCCGCTCGTCAGATCACCGATCAACCGGCCCAGCAGCGATGCCGTCAGCTCACTCACCGGGACCCACTCCGGCGTGTCCGCTCTCATTGGCTCCCGCACTCGCACCTGCCGGCGCGGGAGGTCCACGTCCTCGATCTGCGCCCGCAGCCAGTCCGCCACGCGCGCCTCGCCGTCCCACAACCGCCATGCCCCATCTCCCCACTGCCGAGATCACCTGATCCAGTTCCCGCAACCAGATGCCGAACTCCTCACGCCACGTCCGGTTCGGGCGGCTGGTCGTAGGCGCTCAGGAGCCCTTCGATGCGCTGGTTGTTGATGGACTGCCGGTCGTACAGGCACTTGGCGTACCGGCTCAACAGGACCTCGACGCTGTTGCCGGCCCGCTGGGCGACCTCGGCAGGGTCCGCGCCCGCGCACAGCCAGGTGGACAGCGCCGAGTGCCGCAGGTCGTACGGGCGCTTCGCGAGCGGGGTGCGGGTGAGTGCGGGCGGCAGGGCAAGGTCGCGGGTCTCGTGCCACACCCGGTGGTAGGTGGTGTAGCTGATAACCCGGCCCTGTTCGGTGAAGAACAGCCGCCCGTCGTCTGCCGTGTTCCTTGTTGCGCTCCACAGAGCCGTGGTGCGTGTGAAGCCATTCGAGGACCTCGCGGATGGCTTCACCCTGCCTCATCGCCAGTTGCTCACCTTCGGGCCCATCCACAATGACGTACTCGATGACGACCTTGGGCGGTTCTCTCCGACTCACTCTTCATACCCTGCACCGTGGTCCTGCCCGCTCACGGGGTGGAAGAGTCGCGGCGCTCCGGGACTGTGTTTGACACCGACAGGATGGTCTACGACCACAGGGGTTTCGTCATACGGCGGTGGCCGATCTGGCGGGAGGGGTGCGAGACACCGTCCGGCTCACAGGCCATGTTCGTCCATCAGGCGCATCAGATTCCGCTTGCGTTTCTGGGCGGTGCGCAGGGCGGTGACGTACCGGGCGAACTCGTCCTCGGTACCCAGGCGGCGGTGGCAGTCGCGGATGCCGAGTAGTAGGCCGACGAGCTGCTCGTAGACGGTGTTGCCGGTCTCCTTGGTCAACGGCTCGGCCAGGCGCAGGTAGACGCTGAGCGCGTCGGCGGGACGGGTGGCCCGCGCCTGATCGGCAAGCGTGAGCCACTGCCGGTCATGGGCGCCGGTGGCGGTGGCGGCCTGCCAGGCGGCGTCGACGTCCTTGTCGTCGAGCAATGCGTCGACCAGGACGGGACCGCCGTACCAGCTCTGTTGCGGCCGCTCCGCGGCGGCGCGCAGCAGGGCGAGGGCTCCCTCACGCTCGGCCGGCCAGCTGTCCGCGGCCCGCGCGGCGGCGCGGAGTTGCTGGTAGGCGAGCAGAGAGCGGCGGGCACCGAAGTGGTCACGGCGCACGACGACAGCGTCGGCGATCCGGCCCGCCTGCGCATAGCGGTCGCAGAGATAGTCGACCAGGGCGGTGTCCACCGTGGAGAGGTCCCGGGCGTCCCGGATACCGCGTTCTGCCCAGTCCAGGGCATCGTCGGAACGCCGGGCGGCATCCAGCTCGCGGGCGATGACCAGATGCGTGTGGCCGTTCGGTGCGAGGTCGGCCGCGTGCACGGCGATCACCGCGTCGACGTTTCCTCCGGCCTTGGCCAGGCGTTCCATCAGGTGCTTCTCCGCCCAGCCGCGGCGGTTGCGCCGCCACGCCTCGGCGGCCAGCTTTCGCAGGACGGTCATGCCTTCTTCGCCGAGGACATCGTCGTAATCGAGCGGATCGAGGTCGGTCAGGCCGTCGTCGATGTCGCCGAGCGCATGGCCGACCAGCCAGCGCGCGAGCTCCTCGGGGTCGGGGCGTGCCGCGCGGCACGCGTCGAGGTGGGCGTCGGCGAGGCCTGCGCCGATCTGCCCGAGCCGGCCGTCGGAGTCGTCGACGCTCTCCACCGCCTCGGCCAGCAGCCGCATCGCCTCCCGCGCCAGGGTGATCGCGTCGGCGGCCCGGCCCGAGCCGGTCAGCGCGCCGATCGCGGACACCGCCTGCCCCGCTTGGTCGGCGTATGCGCGGGCATCGGCGTACTCGACGTAGCCGTACTGAGCGAAGGGGCCGATGTCGAGCAGATCGCGGAGACGGGACCGGACCGCGGCGAGGTCGCCGCGGGCGCTCGCGGCGCGCAGTTCCAGGTGTCGCCGCAACCGCCGGTCGTCGTCGATCTGTTCCCGCAGCAGGGCGAGCAACTCGTCCCTGGACAGGGCGGACAGCCACCCGTCGAGGTCCTGCGCGCGCTCCTGGGCCGCTTTCCGCTGGCGCGGCAGGCTCTCCCGCTGGGCAAGCACGGTCAGGCCGAGGGCGACCAGGTGCTTGCAGAAGTTGCCCTCCAGGCCGTACGGGCAGTCGCACTCGCCGGACAGTCCGCCGGGCCCGTCCAGGGTCAGCTCCACCTCGTACCGTTCCGTGCCGTGGACGCTTGCGGTGACCCAACCATCGCCGACGTCGACCCCGGACACCGCGTCGAGATACCCGCGGGCGCGTTCGAAGGAACGGGCACCGGCCAGCGTCTTGAGGTTCGCCTCAGTGAGGCCGCGCATGATTCTTTTCCGCCCCGCTGTGATGGTGCAGTCGATGATGCGCCAGCCTAGGGGGCCGAGGCCTGCAAACCGACGGCTTCGGTGGGTTTGCCCCTCAACTCGCCCAATGCCAGGGGTGGTCAGCCGGTGAGACTGCCGCTGCCGCTGCACCTCGCCGGACTCGTGCAGGCGGATGGCGGTGCAGTCCTGGGGCGGCGGCTCCGGGCCGGAGCCTGCCAGGAGCCGCGACACTCTCGGCGAGAAGAAATCCGCGTGTGACCCACCCGCAGAATTACGCTCACAGCCCCCACGCAGGTGAGGTCTGGCTCTACCGATTTCGTTCAGGTTGACCTGAACGGTTTTGGAGAGGGCATGCCCGGACAGCTCAGCAAGCCGGAGCGGCTGCTGGACCGTGATCACGAGTGGGCACTGCTGAGCGACTTCCTCGACGACCCAGCCACCGAGCTGCGGCTGGCCGCCGTCTCGGGGCGGCGGCGGAACGGGCAGTCGTTCCTGCTGGAGGCGCTCACTGAAGCGGTGGGGGGCTGTATCTGACCGCCGTCCAGGAGGAGGGAGGGTGCCCGCGCTGCACCGATTCACCGAGGCGATCGCCGCACACGCGGGAGTACGGCCCGGCGCGATGCGGCTGGACGACTGGCGGGACGTGCTCACCGCTGCGCTGGAGGTAGTGAACCGGGCCTCAGGGGCGCCACTGATCGTCATCGACGAGCTGCCGTATCTGATGCAGCACTCCCCGGAGATCCCCGGGTTCCTGCAACTGCTGTACGACCAGTCGCAGTCCGGCAAGGCACCCGGCGGCCGGATCGTACTGTGCGGCTCGGCGATGAGCGTGATGTCCGAGCTGCTGTCCGGCACCAAGCCACTGCGCGGCCGAGCCGTGCTGGACCTGCGCCTGCCGGCCTTCGACTACCGCACCGCCCGCACCCACTGGGGGATCGAGGATCCAGCGGTGGCACTGCAGGTCGACGCCGTGCTGGGCGGCGCCCCCGGCTACCGGCCGCTGGCCGCCGGGCCCGCGCCGCAGAGCGAGACGGAGCTCGGCCCCTGGGTGGAGCGCACCCTGCTGGACCCGGGGCGGGCCCCGTACTCGCGGGTGGAGGCGGAATCCTGCTGCGCGAGGACCCTCGGATCACCCACCGCACGCTGTACTACGACATCCTGTCCGCCGTCGCCCGGGGCGCCTCGACCCCAGCGAAGGTCGGCTCCATGCTGGAGCGCTCCCGCTCCGCCATGGTCGCCCCGCTGGAGGTGCTCGAATCCACCGGCTACCTCCGCAAGGAACAGGACCTGCTCAAGGCCCGGCACCCGGTCATCAGCGTCGCGGACCCGGTGATCCGCTTCAACCAGCTGATCACGCTGCCCATGGCGGACCTGGTGGAACGGCGGCGCGGGGCTCAGGTGTGGCAGTCGTCCCGGCCGACGTACCACTCGAAGATCCTCGGCCCGCACTTCGAGGAGACCGCGCGCGAATGGGCCCGCTCCTTCGCCATCGACGAGACGGGGCTGTCGCTCGGCGCGGTGGGCACGGCGGAGATCGCAGATCCGGCCGCACTGACCAAGCACGAGGTCGACCTGCTCGCCCTGGCCCCCGGTGAGCGCCCGCAAAGCCCTCGGGCGTCCATCATCCTGATCGGCGAGGCCAAGGCCACCGTCCAACCCTGCGGGCTGAAGGACCTGGAGCGCCTCGAACACATCCGCGCTCTCCTCGCCGACCAGGGACATCGGCCCGAGGACGCGATCCTTACCCTGTTCTCCCTGCACGGCTTCCATCCCGATGTCATCGACGCCGCCGGGCGCCGCCGTGATGTCCTCCTGGTCGACATCCGGGCGCTGTACGGCGACGGACCCATTCGCGGCCTGACATGACCTGATCCGGCCCGCCTCATGGGGAGGACATCGCGCTGCACACAACCTGGCCCCCGCCCGGGCCTGCCTGCCCACCCTCTCCCGGGCCCGACCCGCGGCAGCAGCAGTCGGACAGTTCGCGGCCGTAGGTCTCCGGTCGCTGCCGGTGTGCACACACACCACGTGTCTGCCGAGATTTACCGAACGGCGGGTTGGCAAAGCTGAGCGGGACGGCGCCCAGTCACTGCTTCCCGCGCGTCGACCTCTAGAGCCGGTAGACGGCCCAGGTCTTGGGCGTCTCCGAGACCTTCACGGCGCTGAGTTCAGGCAGGTCATCGCGCCAGGTGTCGTAGATCCACTTGGCGAGGTTCTCGGCCGTCGGGGGATACCCCCCCCCATCGCTTCATTGAGGTGCCGGTGGTCGAGCGTCGCGTCGACCCATTTCTTGAAGGCGTCCAGGTCCCGGTAGTCGCGGACGAAGCCGGGCGGGGCAAGGGCGTGGTCCTCCGCCGAGAGTTCGAGCACGACCACGTAGTTGTGGCCGTGCAGACGCGCGCACGGGTGCCAGGAGGGCAGCGTGTCGAGCACGTGGCTCGCGGAGAAGTGGAACTCCTTGCTTATGGTGAACATGCCGATCCCGTCTCCTCCGCTCCCCCGTTGGGACCCCTGCCGGTCTCGCACTGTAGTCGGTCAGCCTGCCCCGGCCTCTCCCTCGTCGACGCCGCTGTCGTGAAGCAGAGCCCGGTTCAGGGGCACGTCGGTCAGGAAACGCGTCCGCAGGACCGGGTCATCCATGCTGTCCGCCTTGCGCAATACCTCGGCACGGGCTCTGTCCAGCAAGTTGCGAGCCTCGTTCCTGCTGTCCTCGGCCCGCAGAGCCCGGGCCGCGTGATACAGGACCTCTTCCGTGCGCAGGGCAGGCATGTCGCCGTGCTCGGCGAGCAGGGCGAGCGCCTGGCGGCCGTCGCGGGCGGCCAGATCCATCTCGTCGTCCTGCAGATGGATCCGGCTGCGCAGCACATATCCGGCGATCTCGCTGCGCACCATGCCACTGTCACGGGTGTCGACGAGGGTGTCCTCACACAGCTGCCGAGCGAGCCTCGTGTCGTGGTCGGTCGCGAGGAGGACCTCCGCGTACAGGTTGCGCACGATCGGCACCAGGTTGACCAGCCAGGTGCGCTGGGTCTCCAGCCAGGCGTTCCGCGCGCGCTCGACCGCTTCGCCGTGGCGAGCGGGATCATGAGTGAGCAGCGTGGCGAGGAGGGCGTTGTTGTATGCGTGCCAGCCACTGTCGCCACCGCGCTCCTCCTCGAAGTCCAGGGCCTCACGCAGCACCGTGCCCGCTTCCTCCCACGAGCCGGTGGACAGGTGGAGCTGGGCGAGATAATTCAGCGCTATGGGCAGCTCGGCGCGGAGGGTCTCACCTCTCAGCCGCTCGGTGCAGCGCAGCAGTCTCTGCCGGGCTTCGCCGAGCCGGCCCGCGTCGAAGAGGTTGACCCCGATCTGCATCTCGTTGAGATTGCGGGCGTGCTGCAGCACGGGGTTCCCCGCCTCGCCGAGGCGCGGGTCTGAGGCGTACAGCCGCTCGGCGTCCAGCAGCACCTGCAGACCTGCGTGCAGATCGCGCTTGGGCAGCTGGCGTCCGTATTCGACCATCGCCACGAAGAGCGCCTGACGGCCTGCCTCGCCACACTCCCGGGCGCGTTCGACCGCCTCTTCGAGCTTGGCGAGGGAGGGTTGGACGCCGTGGACGGCCAGCAGTGTCTTGCCACGCAGCAGGGTGGTGCGGGCGATGAGCAGCTGGTCCCCGAGGCGGTGTGCCGCCTGCTCCGCCTCGGCGGCCAAGGCGTCGATTCCCATGCTCTCCTGCTCGCCCTCGCCTCCCTTCCAACGCACCTCAGTGATGCTGAGCAACAGCTCGATCGCCTCCACCAGACGGCGATCGCGCTCCGGACGGCCGGCGGGCATCAGCCGGGCGGACTCGATCGCCGTCCGGCAGTGCTGTTCGGCCTGGGCGAAGGAGAGATCCTCCACCGCCACGGAACGGGCCAGGCCGTAGTGGGCGGCGGCGGTCTGTGCGGCATACGCGGGCCCGGCCTGCAGGAAGTGATCGGCGATCAGCGCGCGCAACTCGAGCGGAGCGGCGCCCACGTCGACTCCCGGCAGGCGTGGGAGTGCTTCGGCGATGTCCGCATGCCGTTGCTGGCGGGCGCCTTCCGACTGTTCGCCGCGGATCCCCCTTTGCAGGACCCGGTGCTCGAAGTCGTACCAGTCGGTCCCCAGACCCGCTGCCCAGTCGGGGAACTCGTCCCGGTGCCGGCAGCGGATCAGGCCGTGTTCGCGCTCTATACGGTGCAGCAGGTCCTGGACCTGGATCCGTGGCGAGCCGGACACCTCGGCGAGTGTGTGTGAGAAGAAAAACTCGCCCATCGTGGCACCGGTGACAAGGAGTTCGCGCGCAGCCGGGTCCAGCTGCCGGAAACGGTCCAGCACGGCGGCGGGAAGGCTCCCTGGCAGCGGCACCCGGACGCCGTCTTCGGGTCGCCACAGCCTCAGGCACTGCTCGACGAAGATCGGATGGCCGCCCGTCGCCCCGGTCAACCGGACGGCGAAGTCCTCGGGAGCAGGGTGACTCCGAAGCCTGGCATCGACCAGTTTCCTGACAGCCCAGGCAGGCAGCGGCGGCAGCACGTGGCGGGACACGAGTTCCGCGTGATCCCGCTGCCAGGCGTCCAGCAGCTGCTCCACCGCCCTGCCGTTACCCTCGGCTGCGGCATACAGGCCGAGCCCGAGAACCAGACCGAGCGGTTCACCCTCGATCCTGGGCAGCAACAGGTGCAGGAACTCCAGGGTCGACACATCGCACAGCTGGATGTCGTCCACCATCAGAAGCAAGGGCCGACCCGCGCGCGCCTGCTGCAGCAGGACGTCGATCAGCTGCCGGGTCACGGTGCTTTCCACGGGCAGGAGACTGTCGCCCGGGATGGACCCGGTGGCTACGGTGGCCTCGGCGAACACCCGCCCGGCCGCGACCACCGCACCGAGCCCCGGCACCGCGGCGGACAGCAGGTCGGGGGCGGCCGCCAGCGCGCCGCGGGCCGCCGTGCGCCGGAAGCCGGCCAGCCGCCTGCGGCCCTGTGCGGGACGGTCCAGTGCGTGCAGAGCGTCCAGGACGGGTCCGTACGGCCGCCGCGAACCGATGCCGGGCGCGGCCCGCACGAGTACCACCCGGCAGGGCTGCTCCTGGGAATCGGGGGAGGTGCCCAGGCGGCGGGCGAACTCGCTCAACAGGGACGATTTACCCATCCCCGAGTCGCCCTCGACGAACAGCACACTCGAGCGCCCTTCCGCCAGAGCAGTCGCCGCGCTCTCGAGCCTGGCCAGGCTCTCCTCCCGGTCGACGAACACAGTCACCCCGCGCCCCCGTTCATCTCACCCGCCACCTGCGCCTCGACACCAACTGCCTGCACCCTACGGCCTCTTGTTCGGCGTGCCAGATGAGTGATCCACAACTGGCCGAAACCATACGCTCCAACGGACAGCCGCTGTCCCATATCTCCACATCGCCGCACCCCCAGTTCACAAGACGCGAGCCTGGCGCCGGCTCACCTGCGGTAGGGGCCGCACGGGCTCCAGCCGTGCGGGAAGGGCTCCAGGTCGCCGGGCCCGGGCGAGGTCGCCAAGCAGTCGGCGTGGGAGCTGTCCGGCGCGAAAGCCGCCGTCGGCGACACGATGGTGATCGCGGACGGCGGCTACCGGGACACGGGGGCTGGTCATCCCTCACCGCCGCGGGCACGGCCAGGCCGAGCTCCAAGCCTGGAAGGAGGAGCACAACGCTTCCCACCGCAAGGTCCGGGCCCGCGTCGAGCACGCCGTCGCCCGCATGAAGACCTGGAAGATCCTCCGCGACTGCCGCCCCAGAGGCGAAGGCGTCCACCACGCGATGCTTGGCATTGCCCGCCTGCACAACTCGCCCTCGCCGGATAGGTGACCGCCCCAGCAGCGATGGGCGGCTGAACCGGCCTTGAGATCACTTACGGGACAGCCCTCAGCAGAACTCCGGCGTCGACTGCGCTTCGCCGGAGCGCTCACGCAGGCGTGGGAAACACGGTGGGCGGACTGGCCCGATGGGCCTGCCGGTCCTGGATGATGAAGGCGGCGGAAGCCCGAACGCATGTGACCGCCTCGGTGGAGCCCCAAGGCTCCACCGCGCACCCCGGCGAACACCGCAACGCCCCGAGCGCAACACGTCGTCGGTGACTCGGTCTTCTCGCTGACAACGGAGCCGGTGGAAGGCATCACCCAAGGTCGCAGGCCCTCTTCATCACGCGCGGGAGTTCAGCGACCGCCGGGCGCGTCCCCGGCGAAAGCGGCACCAGCCGAACCCGTCCCTCAACCGCTACCGTCGAGCAAATCCGCAGGTCAGCGCCCCGCGCACGACCAGCCATGTTGTGTGGCTCCCGCCCAGGACTCGAACCTGCGGCCAAGCGACATCGGCCTGCCGACTCAACCGGACGACCAGGGCGGATGCCTGGATGAGAGAGCGGGACCCAATGTCACTGGGTCCCGCTCTTTGTCGTTTCCCTGCTCGGAACGGACGGGGAGCATCGAGGTGTGTGCGGTGCCGTAGTCGTGGCAGTGCCGGGGCACGACGGCCGTCCGTCACGGGAATTCAGCGTCGCCGGGGACAGACGGTCACGCCAGCGCGCAGCAGTGGGGCGAAGTCGGAGCGGGCCGTGCGTGCCATGTGTTCGTTCTCGCCGTAACGCGCCGGATGAGCCTGGGTACGGCCGGTCCGGTGACGGGAACAGCGCTGGCCGGCGCCTGCGCATCCGGCGAACGTGGGGGCGCTCAGGCGGCCGGCGGGTGTTGTCGGCTCACTTGTTGGGGAGTCCCCCTATGCCTGTGCAGCACACCCTCGTGATGACAGGCGCGAGTCGCGGGATCAGCCGCGTCGCCGCGGGGCACATCCTGCGGCGGTCGCCGGACGTGCACCTTCTCCTCGACGAGCAAGCCGGCCGTCATCCGCCTCGTCCACGAGTACGCGCGTCGGCCCCCGGCCGGGATCGACGCCGTCGCCTACCACCGGGGCTTCGTCCCGGGCACCGGCAGCCGTCGGACGGCTCATCGCCGCCCATGACGCTGTCGGCGCCGCCCCCGCGGATCACCCGAAGTGAGGGTCCCGGTGGTGGCCCGTCGGCTGGTCCCAGCGGGTCGGTTCTGTGCCGGTCAGTAGTTCCGCTGCCTGGGTCTGTGTGTGTGCGGCTGCTCTCTGGGCCTCCGCCACGGCGTCTCCGCGTTCCTGCACCAATTCTTCATAGATCGGCGGGTGATCGTTCTCGGAGGTAGCGCGTGCCATAATTCCGGTCCTTCCGCTGGGTAATGCCGTCAGGCCCTGTTGAGTCGGGCGGCAATTCCGTGCCCGAGGAGCAAGTAAAGGGCGGCGGGGAGACCGTAATTAAGGATGACTCGCAGGCTCTCTGTGTCCATCGTGAAAATGTCCTGCGCCCATCCGCCGAGCCAGTCCGCCGCGCCCTGCACGAACTCCACGAACGCGTTCCCTTGGTTCGCGTCGAGCAGGTACAGCACGATCCACAGGCCGAGCAGACCGGCCGAGACGTCGACGATCGTGCAGATCGCCAAGGCCGCCCTGCGTGCGGCGGCTTGGTTGCGCAGGGAGCGGTCGGGGCCTGCGGGGCGGTCGTACGCCTGGTGTCCGGAAACCGGGTCAGTGTTCACGAGAAATCCGATCTGACGCATTGCTGGGCGGATGGGTCACCCCGTGGAGCCGAGAATTCGGCCGTCGAGGGTTTCCACTTCTGCCTGGTTCTGCGTCATGCAAACGCGACCGCGTTACACCACTGTCCGAGGCATCCCGAATATGGCGGCCTGCTGAATATGCAGGCTTATACGGGCACTTATGGGTTGATCAGGCCTGGCGGCCGGTGGGGAGCATCGCCCAGACCGTCTTGCCGAGGGGCTGCCGTCGGGTCCAACCCCAGTGTTCGGCCAGGGCGTCGATGATGCGCAGCCCACGCCCGTGTTCGTCGAGGGGGTCGCTGGTGCGCGGGTACACGGGCGGCTTGTCGCTCGGGTCGGTGACCGCGCAGACCAGGTGGGCGGGGCGGCGGAGACTGAGCTTCAGCCAGATCTCGGGCTCGCCGGCGGCCGAGGGGTGGGCCGCGGAGTGCGGGGCGGCGTGCAGTACGGCGTTGGCGGCCAGTTCGGTGACCACCATGAGGGCGTCGGCGCTGCAGTGGTCGAGGGCCCAGTCACCGAGGGTGCGACGGACGAAGTCGCGGGCCTGGCAGCAACCCTGTTCGGCGCCGACGAGGCGCAGGGCCGCCGAGCGGGGCGGGGTGCGCGGGGGCTCGGGCCTGGCGAGATGGCTGCGGGCCGGGGTGCCGGGGTGCGCTGCCGGGGCCAGGGCCCTCTCCACAGGCGGCGCAGCGCTCACGGGCACTCGAAGCCCTTCGTACGCAGGTAAGGACACAACGTCTCCCTGATACACGGTCAAGGCGGGGGGTACGCGCTGCAGTTGACGCCACGGACTATTATCCACGCCGAAGGCGCCTCCGTGCAATTTCACGGGAAATTGCGCGAGCGGTGTCGACGCAGAGCACGTGATGCCCCCGGGCCCGCCGGGGCGGCGGGGCGTACACGTGGCCGAACGTGAGCAAGGAGAGTGCAGTGCCAACAGCACCGAACGGCGTGCAGGCAAGCTCGTTGGGCGTCCGCTGGACCAAGAGCCGGCACAGCAATGCCGAGGGCAACTGCGTCGAGGTGGCCCCCCTGGGCGACGGCAGCGTCGCGATGCGCAACTCCCGCGACCCCGACGGGCCGGCCCTCGTCTACACCCCGGCCGAGATCGCCGCCTTCCTGGCGGGCGCGAAGGAAGGAGAGTTCGACCACCTGGTCTGACCCGGACCGCCGCGAAGGGGCGTCCGCGGAAGGCCAGGGGACCGCTGTGAAGCGGAAGTTGTGCCCCTCACTTACGCCGGTTCAAGCGGCACGAGGCGGCGGGATGCGATAATGCGGTCTGTCCCATGCCGGTCTACGGGGAGTCAGGATGTCCGCCGAGTCGCCTCGCATCTCCCGCCTCGAACCGTATCTGAACCGGTCCGAGCCCGCGCCGACCCTGCTGAAAATGCTGGTCGGCGTCCAACTGGCGGGTATCCGCGAGGACTTCGGGCTCTCCCAGGACCAGGCGGCACGCGCCGCCGGGTTCAGTCCGGCGAAGCTGTCGCGCATCGAGGCGGGCAAGGGCCGTCGGCCGCCCACGGAGGCCGATGTCCGTACGCTGCTGGAGCTGTACCAGGCCAAGGAGTACGAGTCCTCGGTGCTGCTGCAGTTGCTGCGGCGGGCCGGTGAGCCCGGGTGGTGGCAGCGCTATGACAAGCGGCTGATGCCGGAGTGGTTCGACCGGCTGGTCGGGTTGCAGGAGGCGGCGACCGCCATCCGTACCTTCGAGCTCCAGTACGTGCCGGGCCTGTTGCAGACCGAGGCCTACACCCAGGCCGTGGTGGAGCGCGGGCTGCCGTCGGCGCCGGGCCGTGAGGTGCAGCGGCGCGTGGAGCTGCGGATGCGGCGACGGGAGCTGCTGCAGCGGCCGGACGCGCCTCAGCTGTGGGCGATCGTGGACGAGTCGGTGCTGCTGCGGATGCTGGGCAGCCGCGAGGTGATGCGCGAGCAGCTCGAGTATCTGGAGGAGATGGCCCGGCTCCCCCATGTGACCCTGCAGATCGTGCCCTTGGACGTGACGAACGCCTCCGCGCCCGCCATTCCCGTCACCTATCTGCGCTTCGGCGGCATCGATCTGCCCGACATCGTCTATCTGGAGCACATCAAGAGCGCCGCCTTCCTGGAAGACCAGGACGAGACGGAGGAGTACCGGATCGTCCTGGACCGGCTGGGCGACGAGGCCCTCAACCCACGCGAGTCGCTGGAGCGGCTGCGTCAGACGAAGGCCCGGTACGCCCCTGCCCCTTAGGGCGGCACTTCGCTACGGCAGTCGGCCCACGCCGCCGAACTCGATCCACTCCTGGGTGAGCTGGCGCGGTACGACCTCGGTGTCGGGGCGCCAGGTGGAGACCTCCACCAGGCCCGGCTCCAGGATCTCCAGGCCCTCGAACAGCTCCGCCACGTCCTTCTCCTGGCGCACCCGGCCCCAGTGGCCCTGGGTCGCCTGGTCCATGAAGTTGGTGACGAACTCGCGGACCTCGGCGTCCTCGCTGACCAGCTGGCACATCACCAGGTAGCTGCCGGGCACGAGTCGTGCGGCCACGCGGCGGGCCACGGCGAGCGGGCTGTCGGTGTCGCTGTCCGGGATGCAGTGGAACACCGAGTTGAACAGCACGGCCACCGGCTGCGAGAAGTCGATCAGGCGCTCGGTGTCCGGGTGGGAGAAGATGCCGTCGGTGTCGCGCATGTCGGCGTGGATGACGGCGGTGTTCTCGTTCTGCTCCAGCAGGGCGCGGCCGTGGACCAGGACCATCGGGTCGTTGTCGACGTACACCACGCGCGAGGACGGGTCGATGGCCTGCGCGACCTGGTGGACGTTGTTCTGGGTGGGCAGGCCGGAGCCGTGGTCGAGGAACTGCCGGATGCCGTAGTCCTGGGCCAGCGTCCCGACCACCCGCTGCAGGAAGCGCCGGTTGTTCAGCGCGAGGGCGCGGGTGCTGGGGACGACCTTGTCCAGCTCTTCGCAGGCGGCTCGGTCGGACGCGTAATTGTCCTTGCCGCCGAGGTAGTAGTCGTACATGCGCGCGGCTGTCGGAATCGTGGCATCGATCGACGTGGACAGCGGCTTTCCAGGCTCCATCGTTTCCCCCAGTGGCAGGGCCGGTCGAGGAGATCACCTCGCCCGACAACACATCCTAGGGAGGCGGCAGTTGCTCAGGCCAGTCCGTCTGTCAACCACCGCGGGAATGCCACCCTTGTCGCCCGTCCCGGCATCTCGTTGTGTCGTCAAACGTTCGTAGGTGTCTACGACGTGGCAGCGTCCGGCGCCTGTCAGAGCACGGCCCTCACGGTCATGGGGCGGCGTCCGTGAGGGCTTCTCGGCCTCCTTTCATGATCCGGCTGTGCGGCGGGCCACTTCGAACTAAGGTTCTCCGTCGGAAGCCACATTCGACGGGGGTACGCACGTGGCCGATTCGGCGCGCTCGCTTGACGACACCGCGCAGGACGGGGGAAGGACAGGCCGGTTCGCCGGCATGGGTCCCTTCATGCTCGTCTGGAGCGGGCAGGCGATATCCCTGGTCGGCAATTCCGTTCTGCGGTTCGCCTTCGTCTTCGAGACATGGTCGGCCACCGGCCGGGCCACGGCGCTGACCACGCTGTCGCTCTGCGCGATGCTCCCCCAGGTGCTGCTCAGCCCGCTCGCCGGAGCCTTCGTCGACCGGATCAACCGGCGTACGGCGCTGCAGCTCGCGGACGGTGGCGGACTGCTGGTCGTGGCGCTGCTCGGCGTCCTGCACTTCGCCGGCGGGCTGGACACCTGGGAGGTCTACGCGGCCGTCATGCTGCTCGGCGCCGCCGCCGCCTTCCAGTTCCCGGCGCTGGGCGCCTCCGTGCCGTTGCTGGTGGACAAGGGGCAGCTCCAGCGGGCCAACAGTCTGCTGGCGAGCGCCAAGAGCACGGCGGACGTCGGCGGTCCGGCGCTGGGGGGGCTCCTGGTGGTGTTCTCCGGGCTGGGTTTCATCCTCGTCGCCGACCTGGTGAGCTTCGCTGCCGCGCTGGCCGCCATCCGGGTCGTACGGATGCGGGGGGACGGCGGCACCGCGAGGAAGCCGGGGGGCGGGCCGCGCAAGAAGCTCGTCGCGGAGGCCGTCGAGGGGATGCGGTTCCTCTTCCGGCATCCGAGCCTGCGCGATCTGATGCTGGCCTTCTGCGTGGTCAACCTGGTCATGGTCTTCGGCTTCGCCGCCGTACAGCCCATGGTGCTGGCCCGGTCCGGCGGCGAGACCGCGGCGCTGGCGAGCGTCAACACCGCGATCGGGGTCGGTGGGATCGCGGGCGGGCTGCTGATGGCGGCCTGGAGCGGGCCGAGGAACCGGGCCCGGGGCATGCTGCTCGGGATCATCGGCATGTGCCTGTCCGCCCAGGTGGCCATGGCCCTCGCGGGCGGTGTGGTCGGCTGGTGCGCGGCCATTCTGGTGGGCGCGGCGCTCATGCCGATGATCAACGGCGTGATGCAGGCGATCGTGCAGACCAAGGTTCCCCAGGAGTGGCACGGCCGGGTCTTCGGCGCCGTGATGTTCCTGTCGCAGATCTCCGTCCCGCTGGCCACCGCGGTCTCCGGGCCGCTCGCCGACCATGTCTTCGAACCGCGGGCCGCGGACGGCAGCGGGATCTTCGTGGTGCTCGGGCCGCTCGTGGGCGACGGTCCGGGCAGCGGCATGGCCGCCATGCTGCTCATCGCCGGCCTGTGCGGCATCGCCGTCGGAGTGCTGAGCATGACCCGGCGCACGGTGCGGGAGATCGACTCGCTGCTGCCGGACATCGATGCCGAGTCCGGCGGGGACGGCGCGGAGGACGGGGACGGCGCGGGTGGCGAGGGCGGCGCGAGCACCGACGAGGCCGTGAGCCGCGGCGACGCCGGGCGCCCCGGTGATCCCGAGGATCCGGACAAGCGCCGCGACACCCCCGAAGACCCCGAGGATCCCGAAAACCCCGACAACCCCGAGAACAAAGCACTCGTGGAGGGCTGACCATGACCACCAATCCGTTCGAGGACGAGAACGGCACCTACCTCGTGCTCACCAACGCCGAGGGCCAGTTCTCGCTCTGGCCCGACGGGATCACCGTGCCGGGCGGGTGGGACGTGGCGCTGGCCGCGAGCAGCCGTGCGGACTGCCTCGCCTACGTCGAGGACAGCTGGAGCGACATATGTCCCGCCCGCACGGCAGCCGATGGCTGAGAAGGGGGCAACGGGGGCTTTGCACGGGGTGCATGAACTCTTCGGGGAACAGGCTCGGCGGACACCGGCGGCGACCGCGCTGGTCCACGGCGAGCAGCGGCTGAGCTACGGCGAACTCGACGCGTGGGCCGACCGGTTGGCCGGACTGCTGCGGCGGCACGGCGTGCGGCCGGGGGCCCTGGTGGGCGTATACCTGGAGCGGTCCGCCGAGATGGTGGTCGCCCTGCTCGGCACGCTCAAGGCCGGTGCCGGATATGTGATGCTCGACCCGGACTTTCCGGCGGAACGGCTGCGGGGGATGGCGGCCGACGCGGGCGTCGCCGTGGTCGTGTCACGGCGCGGGGCCCGACCGACCGGCATCGCGGCCGAGTCGGTCGCTGTGGAGGACGCGGAAGAGGCGCCGCCGCTCGAACGTGGCGCGGTGACCGTACGGCCGCAGGACCCGGCCTGCGTGATGTTCACCTCCGGCTCCACCGGCCGTCCGAAGGGCATCGTCGCCTCCCATGCCGCGATCACCGGGACGCTGACCGGGCAGGACTTCGCCTCGTTCGGAGCCGGCGCGGTGTGGTTGCAGTGCTCCCCCGTGTCCTGGGACGCGTTCGCGCTGGAGCTGTGGGGGCCGCTGCTCGGCGGCGGCCTGTGTGTTCTGCACCCGGGGCAGCGCCCCGACCCGGTGGTGATGGCCGGCCTGGTCGACCGGCACGCCGTCACCTCGCTCTACCTCTCCGCCTCCCTGTTCCATGTGATCGTCGACGAGTACCCGCGGGCCCTCGCCCAAGTGAGCGAACTGATCGTCGGGGGCGAGCCGTTGTCGCCCGCGCACGCGGCCCGCGCCCTGGAGCGGTACCCCGAGCTGAGGCTGAGCAACGGCTACGGACCGGTCGAGGGCATGGTCTTCCTGACCGTCCATCCGGTCACCGCCGAGGACGTACGGGACGGACGGCCGGTGCCGATCGGCCGCCCGCTGGCCGGCAAACGGCTCCGGGTGCTCGACGAGCGGCTGCGGCCCGTCGCGGACGGCGAGACCGGTGAGCTGTACGCCGCCGGGGCGGGGGTCGCCCTCGGCTACTGCGGTCGGCCCGAGCTGACCGCGGAGCGTTTTGCGGCCGACCTGTACGGGGCCGCCGGTGAGCGGATGTACCGCACCGGTGACCTGGTGCGGCGGCGGGCGGACGGGGTGCTGGAGTATCTGGGGCGGGCCGACGCCCAGGTGAAGATCCGCGGGTTCCGGGTGGAGCCCGGGGAGGTGGAGACGGTCCTGGCCGGCCACCCGGATGTCGTCCGGGCCGCTGTCGTCGCGCGTCCCGACGTCTCGGGTGACCAGCGGCTGATCGCGTACGTCGTCCCGCGCGACGGACATCGCCGGGGGCTGTCGGAACAGCGGTTGCGCGAGCACGCCGCGCGCGTGCTGGCCGACTACCTGGTCCCGGCCGCCTTCGTCCTGCTGGACGCGCTGCCCCTCACCGCCAACGGCAAGCTGGACCGCGCCGCCCTGCCCGAGCCCGGCCCGGTCGTCGGCTCCCTCGCCTCGGCAGCCGCACGGCAGCCATCGGGGCCGGTCGAGGAGGCGCTGTGCGGGCTGTTCTCCGAGGTGCTGGGGGTGGCGTCGGTCGGTCCCGAGGACGACTTCTTCGCGCTCGGCGGCAACTCGCTGATGGTGGCGCGGCTGCTGGGCCGGATCCGGCTGACGCTGGGCGCGCCGGTCGGCGTACGGACGCTGTTCGAGTGCCGGACGCCGGCGGCGCTGGTGCCGTACGTGGAGAAGGCCGCGCGGGATGAGAGGGCCGAGCTTCCCGCGCCTGTGCGGGACGGGGACGTGCTGCCCCTGTCGTACGCCCAGCGCCGGCTGTGGTTCCTGGACCGGGTCGACGCGGGTGCCGCCTACACCCTGCCCGTGCTGGTGCGGCTGCGCGGTGAGGTCGACGCGGAGGCCCTTCGGGCCGCTCTCGGGGACGTGGCCGCACGGCAGACGGCGCTGCGTACCGTCTTCGAGGAGCGCGACGGCGAGCCGAGGCAGCGGGTGCTGAGCGGCGCCGAGGCACTGCCTCGGCTGCGGCACGTCACGGTCGGCTCGGGCGAGTTGGCGCAGGCCGTCAGCGCGGCCGCCCGGCACCGGTTCGACCTCGCCGCCGAACTCCCCCTGCATGCCGTGCTGTTCAGCGTCCAGGACCGGCCGGGTGAACACGCCCTGCTGCTCGTCCTGCACCACATCGCGGGTGACGGCTGGTCTTTGTCCCCGCTCTTCCGGGATCTGTCCCGCGCCTACGCCGCCCGCGGCGCCGGTGCCGAGCCGGAGCTCGCCCCGCTGCCCGTGCCCTACGCCGACTTCGCCCGCCGGCAGCGGGAGCGGCTGGGCTCGGCGGACGATCCGGGGTCCCTGGCCGCTGCCCAACTCGCCTTCTGGCGCGAGGCCTTGGCCGACCTGCCGGCCGGCGGACCGCTGCTCCCCCGTCGTCCCGGGCGGCCCGCCGTGCCGGGTCGGGACGCCGCCACCGTCGTACGGCGGCTGGACGCGGGCGCGCACGCGCGGATCGTCGAGGCGGCGCGGGTCCAGGGCGCCACGCTGTTCATGGCGCTGCACGCCGCCCTCGCCGCCGCGCTGGTGCGGGCCGGGGCGGGTGAGGATCTCGCGGTCGGGTCGCCGATCGCCGGGCGTGGGCACGACGGCACGGTCGACGACGTCGTCGGGTTCTTCGTCAACATGCTGGTGGTGCGGACAGACGCCTCCGGTGACCCCACCGCCCGGCAACTGCTCGCGCGCACCCGGGAGACGGCGCTGAACGCCTTCGCCCACCAGGACATGCCGTTCGAGGAGGTCGTGGACGCGCTCAATCCGGTACGGCCACCGGGGCGGCAGCCGTTCACCGAGGTGGTGCTGGCGTTGCAGAACAACGCCCGGGCCGAGGTGGAGCTGCCCGGCGCCGAAGCCGGTGTGGAGCCGCTGCGCACCGGCACCGCGCGGTTCGAGCTGCTGGTCGACGTCACCGACGACCACGGGCCGGCGGGCGCGCCGGACGGCATGACGCTGGTCTTCGAGTACCGGACCTCGTGTCTGGAGCCGGAGTTCGTCCAATGGCTGGCGGACGCGGTCGTCGAGGCGCTGCGGGCGGCGGCCGCCGAGCCGGACGTACCGCTGTCCCGGCTCCCGCTGCCCGCGCCTCCCCGGCGGGCGGACGCGGCCCGGGACGCGATCCCCACCCCCGCTCGCGCCGCCGCCGCCCCGGCGGACTCCGCGCTGCACCGGGAGATCGCCGCCGTCTGGTCCGACGTCCTCGGCGTCGAGCGCATCGGGCCGCACGACGACTTCTTCCGGCTGGGCGGCAACTCCCTGCGCGCGGTCCGGGTCGCGGCCCGTCTCACCGGCGCCGGGCGCACGGTGACGGCCGCCCAGCTGTTCACCTCCCCCACGGTCGCCGCCCTCGCCGCCGAACTGGAGCGGGCACCGGCCCGGGCTCCCGCGGCTGCGGCGCCCATCCCGCGTCGGCCGCGCGTTCCGCGGCAGCCCGGCCGCGACGGCCGTACCGACACCAGTCAGAAGGAGGTGCCATGGACCTGAGCGTGATGTTCTTCGGCGCCGACACGCCCGCCGCCGACACCCCGGGCGGGGGCACCGCGCCGCGGCACAGCGAGGCCTACGACGACATCCTCACCGTCGCCCGTACCGCGGACCGGCTCGGCTTCCACGCGATCTGGACGCCCGAGCGGCACTTCCAGCAGGTCGGGCAGGTCTTCCCGAGCCCGCCGGTGCTCAGCGCGGCGCTCGCGGTGGCCACCGAGCGGATCAACATCCGGGCGGGCAGCGTGATCCTGCCGCTGCACCATCCGCTGCGGATCGCCGAGGACTGGGCCGTCGTGGACAACCTCTCGCACGGCCGGATCGGGCTGTCCGCGGCGACGGGCTGGCACTCCGCCGACTTCGTGCTGGCCCCGGACCACTACGAGGGCCGCCGCGAGCAGACCCTGCGGGACATCCCGCTGCTGCGGCGGCTGTGGGCGGGCGAGGCGGCCGAGTTCACCGACGGCACCGGCACCTCCGTCTCCGTCCTGCCGCAGCCCCGCCCCGTGCAGGACACCCTCCCTCTGTGGCTCACCAGCTCCGGCAACCCCGCGACCTGGGAGGCCGCCGGCAGCCTGCGCACCGGGGTGCTCGGGGCGACGGTCGGGCAGAGCCGGGAGGAGCTGGCCGAGAAGATCGCCCGCTATCGGGCGGCCTGCGCCGCCGCCCCCGACCAGGGCGGCACCGACGCGCACGGCCGGGTGACGCTGATGGCGCACACGTTCGTCGGCGCGGACGACGAGGAGGCGCGGCGCCTGAGCGGCGTACCGCTGACGCGGTATCTGCGCTCGTACGTACGGCAGACCACGGCCAACCGCACCGCCGACCGGGCGACGGCACAGCTCACCGAGGAACAGACCGCGCTGCTCGCCGAGTTCGCCTTCCACCGCTATCTGACCTGGGGCAGCCTGCTCGGCTCCGCCGAGACCTGCCGGAAGATGCTCGCCGATCTGCGCGAGCTGGGCTGTGACGAGGTCGCCTGCTTCGTGGACTTCGGACTCGGCCGCGACGAGGTGCTGGCCGGGCTGCACCGGCTGGCCGAGCTGCAGGAGGAAGTGGCATGACGGGCGTGACGGGGGTGACGGGGTCGGCCAGGGCGAGCGGTGCCTCGATGGCCGAGCGGTTCGGGGCGCTCAGCGGGGAACAGCGCGTCCGGCTGATGCGCCGGCTCGTGGAGTCCGGGCAGTCGGGCCTGATCCCGGCGGTCGTACCGCGACGGGACGGGGACGGGCCGGTGCGGCTCAGTGCCGCGCAGCAGGACCTGTGGGTGTACGAGTCGCTGTATCCCGGCACGCCCGCGCTGAACCTGTGCAGCGCCTACCACTTCGACCAGCCCGTCGACCCGGGCCGCCTGGAGACGGCGCTGACGCAGGTCCGGGCCCATCACGACATCCTGCGGGCACGCATCGGCGGTGAGCCGGGCGCGCTGCACCTCACCTTCCCGCCCGAGGACCGCTTCGTCCTGGAGCGGGAGGACCTGCGCGGCACCGGCACCACCATCGCCGAGGCCTTCGAGACGTTCCGGCGCCGCTCCTTCGACCTGGGCGGGGGGCCGCTGATGCGGGCCCGTCTGGTCACGGTCGACGAGAAGCGGACCACGCTGATGCTGGGCCTGCACCACGTCATCGCCGACTGGTGGTCCTTCGACGTCCTGCAGGCCGAGTTCGCCGAGGCCCATCACGCGACCGGCGCCGGCACCGCGTCGGCCCTGACCCGGCCGCTCGTCCAGTACGCCGACTTCGCCTCCTGGCAGGGCGAGTTGGAGGAGGCCGGGGTCTTCGAGGCACGGCTGGACTTCTGGCGCCGTTATCTGGCGGAGCCGCCCGCGCCGCTCACCGTGCCCGGCACCCGTACGGGGACCGGGGACGGCATCTCCCAGGTCCCCTTCCGGGTCGACGCCCCGACCGCCCGGGCCGTACGGGCGCTGGCCCGCGAGCGCGGCGCCTCCGTCTACGTCGTCCTGATGGCGGCCTTCGCGGTGCTGGCCCACCGCCTGACCGGCGCCGACGACATGGTGCTCGGCACGCCGACGGCCAACCGGGCCGCCAAGGGGCTGGAGCGGGTCATCGGGTACGTCATGAACGCCATCCCGACCCGCTGGCGGATCCGGGCCGAGGACTCCTTCGCCGACGTCCTGGCCCGGTTCGCCGCGGACTTCCCCGAGCTGATGGCCAACTCCGACGTGCCCGTGGGCCGGATCGTCTCGGCGGTCGCGCCGGACCGCAGCGCAGGCCGCTCCCCGCTGTTCCAGTGGGTCTTCATGCACCTCACCCAGCAGCGCAGCGTGGCCGCGCTGCGGGAGTTCAGCGAGCCCGAGCGCATCCACACCGGTGGCGAGCACGACCTCGTCGGCATCGTCCGTGACTGCGACGACGGCACGATGGAGGGCAGTTTCGAGATCCGTACGGCCCTCTTCGGCGCGGATGCCGTGCGGCACTGGACGGATGCGTATCTGGAGCTGCTGCGGCGCTTCACCGCCGACCCTGAGGTGCCGCTCGCCGAGGTGGGGCTCACGCCGGAGTCCGACCGGCGCCGAGTGGCGGAGCTCAGCTCCGGCGGGCCCGCCCCCGAGCCGCTGACCCTGCCCGACCTGGTCGCCAGGCAGGCGGCCCGCAACCCCGACGCGCCCGCGCTGGAGGCCGCGTCGCTGGCGCTGACCTACGCCGAATTGACCGACCGGGTCGACCGGCTGGCCACGCGTCTCGCGCGGCACGGTGCGGGGCCCGGCGATGTCGTGGCCCTCGCGCTGGGCCGCACGGCTGCCATGACGGTGGCGTTGCTGGCGGTACAGCGCACGGGTGCGGCATATCTGCCGATCGACCCCGACTATCCGGCGGAGCGGATCTCGCTGGCGCTGGCCGACGCGGCGCCGGTGCTGCTCGTGGTCGGCGAGCCCGGGGTGCTGCCGGACACGGGCGTCCCCACACTGGTACTGAGCAGGACGCTGGACGTGCCGCTTGATGCCGTCGATCGTCCGCCGCACCATCGTGGCTGGTCGCGCCCGCGCGGCGGAGCCGCATATTCAAGTACAGCCCCGCGCCCCTATGGGGCGCCCCCAGCGCTCCCTGCTGAGTCGAACCCGGCAACCCCCGCCTACGTCATCCATACCTCCGGCTCCACCGGGCGCCCCAAGGGCGTCGTCGTACCCCACACAGGCCTGGCCGCCCTCGCGCAGGGCCTCGTGGACACCATGGCGCTGACCCCGGACAGCAGGGTGCTGCAACTCGGCTCGCCCGCCTTCGACATCTCCCTGGGCAAGATGTGTCTGGCGTTCGGGTCCGGCGGCACCCTGGTCGTACCCCCGGGGGGCCCGCTCGTCGGGCAGGACCTCGCGGATGTGCTGACCGGGCGGCGGATCAGCTGTGCGCTGCTGCCGCCCTCGGTGCTGGCGACGGTGCCGGCCGGGGAGTACCCGGAGCTGCGGTCGCTGGCCGTGGGGGCGGAGGCGTGCCCGCCGGATCTGGTGGCCCGCTGGGCCGTCGGCGGGCGCCGGTTCCACAACGCCTACGGGCCCACCGAGTTCACGGTCGGCGCCACCGTCTCCGGCCCGCTGACCGGCGACGGCACGGTGCCGCCCATCGGCGCCCCGTTCCCGGGCACGCGCGCGTACGTCCTCGACGGGCGGCTGCGTCCCGTGCCGCCCGGGGTGTGCGGCGAGCTCTATCTGGCGGGGCCGGGAGTGGCGTACGGCTATCTGGGGCGGGCGGCGGCGACCGCCGAGCGGTTCGTCGCCGACCCGTACGGGCCGCCCGGCGAGCGCATGTACCGCACCGGGGACCTGGCCCGCCGCCGGGACGACGGGCAGCTGGAGTATCTGGGCCGCTCCGACGACCAGGTGAAGATCCGCGGCCTGCGCATCGAGCCGGGCGAGATCGCGGCCGTCCTCACCGGGCATCCCTCGGTCGGGCAGGCGGTCGTCGTCGTACGGGAGGACCGGCCGGGCAGGCCACGGCTCGTCGCCTACGTCGTGGGCGGCGACGAGGGCGTCCCGGCACCGGACGCGCTGCTCGCGTACGCCGCCGGGCGGTTGCCCGCCGCCATGGTGCCGTCCGACGTGGTGGTGCTGGACGAGCTGCCGCTGGCGGCCAACGGCAAGCTGGACCGGGCCGCTCTGCCCGCCCCGGGCAGCCGGCCGAACGGCTCGGGACGGGCCCCGCAGGGTGCCCGCGAAGTCACCCTGTGCGCCCTGTTCGAGGAGGTGCTCGGCGTCGAACGGGTCGGCGCCGACGACGACTTCTTCCGGCTGGGCGGCGACAGCATCATGGCGATCCAGCTGGCGGGGCGGGCCTCGGGGGCGGGGCTCGGCATCGTGCCGCGTGACGTCTTCACGGCCCGTACGCCTGCCGTGCTCGCGCTGACGGCACGGGAGGCGGCGGACCCCGGCGTCGGCGAGGACACCGGCACGGGGCGGTTCCCGCTCACGCCCGTCATGCGGTGGTGGCGCGAACAGGCCGGGGACCCGGCCGCGTTCACGCAGTCGATGGTGTTCCCGGTACCGCGGGACGCCGGCCCGGAGCGTGTCGAGGCGGCGGTGCGCGGGCTGGTCGAGCGGCACGGTGTGCTGCGGATGCGCCTGGTGGACGGGGAGCTGGAGATCCCCGAGGGCGTCCCCGGTGGGTCGGTGGAGCGCGTCGAGGTGCCCGTCGGCGCCGATCCGCGGGCGGCGGCCGAGGAGTGGGCGGCGTCGGTGCGGCTCGACCCGGAGAAGGGGGAGATGCTGCGGGCCACCTGGCTCGACCCGGCCTCCGGCGGGCCGGGGCTGCTGTTGCTGACGGTGCACCATCTGGCGGTGGACGGGGTGTCCTGGCGGCTGCTGGGTCCCGACCTGGCGGCCGGGCTGGCCGGGGAGCGGCTGCCGCAGAGCCCGGGCACGTCCTTCGCGCGCTGGGCGCGGCTGCTGGCGCGGGAGGCGGTCAGGCCCGGGGCGGCCGATACGGAGGCCGCCTGGTGGGAGCGGATGCTGAGCGGCCCGGACGCGCGGATCGCGGGCGGGCGGGGTGTCGGGGCGAGCCGTGCCGTGCTCACCGTCGAGCTGACCCCCGAGGTCACCGAGGCGGTCCTGTCCGAGGTGACCGCGGCCTTCCACTGCGGCCCGGACGCCGTGCTGCTGACGGCGCTGGCCGCGGCGGCGGTACGGCGGCGGGGCGAGGCCCCTGCGACGGTCACCGGCCTGCTGGTCCACCTGGAGGGCCACGGCCGCGAGGCGCTCTCCGAGCCCGCCGACATCTCCCGCACCGTCGGCTGGTTCACCACCCAGTACCCGGTCCGGCTGGACGCGGGCGGCGCGCTCGGTCCGGAGTTCTGGCAGCCCGCGCGGGACGCGGCCGGTGCGGCGCTCAAGCGGGTCAAGGAGCAGCTGCGGGCGGTCCCGTCGGGCGGGCTCGGCTGGGGCCTGCTGCGCCACCTCAACCCGGACACGGCCCCGAAGCTGGCCGCGCTGCCCGTCCCGGACCTGCGCTTCAACTACCTGGGCCGGTTCTCCGGCGGCGACACGGCCGACGGGGAGCTGCTCGGCATGGCCGCGGAGGCGCTGCCGCTCGGCCATGCGGTGGAGGTGGACGCGCTGGTCCTGGAGCGGGACGGCGGGCGGCTGGGTCTGAGCGCCGGGTTCTCGTACGCGCGCGGGGTGCTCGGCGAGGACGAGGTGAGGGAGCTGGCCCGGCTGTGGTGCGAGGCGATCGAGGTGCTGGTCGAGCACGCCCGCAGGGACGGCGCCGGCGGCCACACCAGCTCCGACTTCCCCCTGGTCGACCTGTCGTCGGATCAGCTCGCCCTGCTGGAGGACGACCTGGAGTTCGAGGACTGGGACGACGAGGACGACGAGGGCGAAGAGGGGAACGACTGATGGGCGACCGCATCGCCGACGTACTGCCGCTCTCCCCCGCCCAGGAGGGCCTGCTCTTCCACGCCCTGCGCGACCCGGACCGCCCCGACCCGTATCTGGTGCAGGCCCGTTTCCGGATCGCCCCCGGCATCACGGCCGAGGCCGTGCGGGCCGGGGTGACGGCGCTGCTGGAGCGGCACCCGAATCTGCGGGCGCGGTTTCGGCACGCGCATGTCGACCGGCCGGTGCAGGTGATCCCGCGCTCGGTGAAGGTGCCGTGGACGGAGACCGACTGCACGGGCCGCACGCCGGACGAGACGGAGGCGGAGTTCGCGCGCCTCATGGCCGAGGACCGGGGCCGCCGCTTCGACCTGGCCCGGCGCCCGCTGGTACGGGCCACGCTGGTCCGGCACGACGCGGGCGCCGCGCTGCTTCTGACGCTCCATCACATCCTGCTGGACGGCTGGTCGCTGCCGTTGCTCGCGCGGGATCTGGAGGCGCTGACGACAGGTACCGCCGCGCTGCCGCCCGCCGTGCCCTTCAAGCAGTACCTGGTCTGGCTGAACGGCCAGGACCAGGCACGGGCCCAGACCGCCTGGCGCGAGGCGCTGGACGGGCTGTCGCGGCCCGCGCTGCTCCCCTCAACCGTGCCGGAGGGGCCGGACGGGCCGGACGGGGCCGAGGACACGGTCGACGTGGAGCTGACGCCCGAGCTGACGGCGGCGATCACCCGGCGTGCCGCGGACGCGGGCGTCACCGTCAACACCGTGGCGCAGACCGCCTGGGCCCTGGCGCTGGCCCGGTTGACCGGTGCCGAGGACCTGGTGTTCGGCGCGGTCGTCTCCGGGCGGCCGCACGATCTGCCCGGGGTCGAGCGGATGGTGGGCCTGTTCATCAACACGCTGCCGGTGCGGATCCGGCTGCGCCGCGGTGAGGGCGTCGACGAGCTGCTGGCCCGCGTCCAGAGCGAGCAGCCGCGGCTGGCGCCGTATCACCATGTACGGCTGTCGCAGGTGCAGCGGGCGGCCGGAGCGGGCGAACTCTTCGACACGGTCCTGGCGTTCGAGAACTTCCCGCGCGCCCAGGGGCCCACCGCGGGCGTCGAACTCGTCGAGACGCGGGACGCGACCCACTACCCGGTGACGGTCGCCGTCGTCGCCGGGGAGCGGATGCTGCTGCGGATCAGCTGCCGCCGGGGCATCTCCGCGGCCACGGTCGGCGCCCGCCTGGCACGCGCCTTCGAGGCGCTGACGTACGCGCACGCCACACCGGCCGACCGGCTCGACGTCCTCCCGCAGGAGGAGCGGCGACAGCTGCTCACCCTGGCCGAGGGGCCGGTACGTCCGGTAGCGGGACCGCTGAGCATCCCCGGGCGCTTCGCCGAGCAGGCGGCCCGTACCCCCGACGCGCCGGCCGTCGAGGCGGACGGTGAGGTGCTGACGTACGGCGGTCTCGACGCGGCGTCCGACCGGCTGGCGGGGCGGCTGTGGGAGGCGGGGGTGCGGCCCGGCGACACGGTGGCGCTGCCGCTGGCCCGGTCCGTGTCACTGGTCGTCGCACAGCTGGCGGTGCTGAAGGTGGGTGCGTGCTGTCTGCCGCTGGATCCGGCGGCTCCGGCGGGGCGGGCGGCGGCGCTGATGGGGCAGGCTGGTGCACGGGTGGCCATCACGACGGCCCATGTGCAACTACCGGAAGGAATACGGTCGTTGGGCCCGGAGGGCGCCGACACCGGCGCGCCGCCGACGGTGGCCGTGCGCCCGGAATCCGCCGCCTACGTGATGTACACCTCCGGCTCGACCGGCGAACCCAAGGGCATCCTCACCCCGCACCGGGCCGTCGTCGAACTCGCCGCCGACACCCTCTTCGCGGGCGGCGCGCACGAGCGGGTGCTGCTCCACAGCC
Source organism: Streptomyces sp. DT2A-34 (assembly GCF_030499515.1). Taxonomy (NCBI): domain Bacteria; kingdom Bacillati; phylum Actinomycetota; class Actinomycetes; order Kitasatosporales; family Streptomycetaceae; genus Streptomyces; species Streptomyces sp. DT2A-34. The sequence goes on from NZ_JASTWJ010000001.1 coordinate 3,084,315, forward strand.
CGCACACCTTCGACGCCGCGACCTACGAGACCTGGGTGCCGCTGCTGAACGGCGGCACGGTCGTGCTCGCCCCGCCCGGCCCCGCCGCCCCCGACCTGCTGAAGCGGCTGCTGCCCGAAACGCGCGTCACCGCCCTGTGGCTCACAGCCGAACTCCTGCGCGCGGTCGCGGAGATCGCGCCCGAGGCGCTCGGCACCGTGCGGGAGGTGTGGGCGGGCGGGGACGTCCTCGCGCCCGAGGCGGTCCGGCGGGTGCGCGAGCACTGCCCCGGCACTCGGGTCGTCAACGGCTACGGGCCCACCGAGACGACCGTGTTCGCCACGGCCCACCGGGTCACCCGTGACGTCGGCGCGTCCGTGCCCGTCGGACGCCCCCTGGACAACACCCGCGCCTACGTCCTCGACCACCTCCTGCGCCCCGTACCGGCCGGAACGGCAGGCGAGTTGTACGTCGCCGGCTCCGGGCTCGCCCGCGGATACCTGAACCGTCCGGGCCAGACCGCCGAGCGCTTCGTCGCCGACCCCTACGGGCCGCCCGGCGCCCGGATGTACCGCACGGGCGATCTGGTGCGGCAGCTCCCGGGCGGCGAGCTGCGGTTCATCGGCCGGAGCGACGACCAGGTCAAGGTACGGGGCTTTCGGATCGAGCCCGGCGAGGTGGAGGCCGCCCTGGCCGCCTGCCCGGGCGTGGAGCGGGCCGTGGTGGCCGCGCGCCCGGGGCCGGACGGCGGCAAGAGGCTCGTCGCGTATGTCGTGGGCGGCGACCTGGGTCTCGTACGGGAGCATGCGGCGCGCACGCTGCCGGCGCATCTGATGCCGTCGGCGTGGGCCGCCCTCGACGCCGTACCGCTGACCGCGCACGGCAAGGTCGACCGGGCCGCACTGCCCGAACCCGGGCCGCAGCGGGTCCGGCCGAGCCACGGACGGATCGCGCGGCCGGGACGCGAGCAGCTGCTGTGCGCGCTGTTCGCCCAGGTGCTCGGGGTCGAGGCGGTCGGCCCCCACGCCGACTTCTTCGCGTACGGCGGCCACTCGCTGCTCGCCCTGCGGCTGACCGCGGCGATCCACGCCGAGCTCGGGACCCAGGTGTCGCCGGCCACGCTGTTCGAGGCGCCGACGCCGGCCGCGCTCGCCGCGCGCCTGGCCACCGGACAGGTGGACCACGACCACGGCAAGGGCGACGAGGACGCGTACGCCCCGCTGCTCGCCCTGCGCCGCGAGGGCGATCTGCCCCCGCTGTTCTGCCTCCACCCGGGGCTGGGGCTCGGCTGGGGATACGCGGCGCTGCTGCCGCACCTCGCCCCCGGCAGACCGGTGTACGCCCTGCAGACACCGGTGCTGCACGGCGAGCAACTGCCGGACACGCTCGGCGAGTTGGCCGAGAGATATCTGCCGCGCATCCGGGCGGTGCGACCGCACGGGCCGTATCTGCTGCTGGGCCGCTCCTTCGGCGGGCCGTTCGCCCATGAGCTGGCGGTGCGGTTGCGCGCGGCCGGCGAGGAGGTCGCGCTCGTCGCCGTGCTGGACTCGATGCCGAAGCCGCCCGAGGTCGCGCGGGTGCCGCTGGACCCGGCGGTCGTGGAGCAGGTGGCACTGGGCAACCTGCTGCGCAACGCGCTGCCCGGGGTCGCGGCCGGCGCCGGGCCGCTGGAGCGGGCCAAGGTCGTCGCACGCGTCCACGCGCACAGCGCGCTCTTCGCCGACCTCGCCGAACAGCGCCTCGACACCCTGGTCGCCGCCATGGAGCGGTACATCGAGATGGCCCGCGCCTGGCAGCCGTCGCCGTACGACGGCCGGGTGACCCTCTTCTCGGCCACCCGCGCCTCGGAGGCGACGACCGCGCGGAAGAACGCCGCGTGGCAGGCCTGCTCGGCCGGGGTGGACGTACACGAACTGGACTGCGAGCACAGCGATGTGCTCACCCCGGGGCCGGTCGGCGAGATCGCCGCGGCCGTGGAGGACGTACTGGCAAGGGATCGCACGGGGGACGGAGCACAGACAGATGGACGCTGACGACACAGGGACCGTCGGGGAGCACGAGGAGGCTCCCGGCGATGGCGAGGAGTACGAGTTCCCGACCTCGGACGCGCAGGCCCGGCTGCTCGTCCTGGACCACATGGACCCGGGCAGCCCGACCTACCACGTGCCGGCCGCGTTCGCCGTGCGCGGGCCGTTCGACGTGACCGCCTTCGGCCGGGCCGTGGACGCGCTCGTCGCCCGGCACGAGTCGCTGCGCACGGTGTTCCGCACCGGCCCCGACGGGGTGCCGCTGCAGATCGTGTCCGCCACGGGGAGGGCCGAGCCGCGCGTGGAGCGCGACGTACCCTCGTCCGAGGTGGACGCGCGGATGCGCGCGGAGGCCGCCCGCCCCTTCGACGTGACGTCCGGCCCGCTGCTGCGCTGCACGCTGTACGCCGTGGACGACGGCAGCCACCGCATCCTGCTCGTCGCCCACCACCTGGTCTGCGACGGCTGGTCGCTGGGCGTGCTGCTGCGCGAGCTGTCGGCCGGGTACGAGAACGAGACCAAGGGCCTGCGCCACACGCTGCCCGAACTCCCGCTGCAGTTCCCGGACTTCGCGGCCTGGCAGCGGGAGCGGCAGGCGGCGGGCGAGTACGCCGACTCGGTCGCGCACTGGGCCGGGCTGCTGCGCGGGGCTCCCGGGACGGTCGCGCTGCCGCTGGACCGGCCGCGTGGGGCGGTCCGTTCGGCGGCGGGCGGCACCGAACGCTTCACGCTGTCGGCCCGGCTCCGTGAACGGCTCGCCGAGACGGCCGGAGCACGCGGCGGTACGCCGTTCATGGCGGTGTTCGCCGCGTACGCCGCGTTCGTGAGCCGGCTGTCGGGCTCCGAGGACCTGGTGATCGGCTTCCCCGTCTCCGGCCGGGACCGCCCCGAACTCCAGGACATGGTCGGCATGCTGACCAACACCCTGGCCCTGCGCGTCGACCTGTCCGGCGACCCCTCGTACCACGACCTCATCGCCCGTCTGCGCACCGCGCTGCTGGACTCCCAGCCGTACCAGGACGCCCCCTTCGAGGCGGTCGTGAACGCGGTCGCCCCGGCCCGCGAGATCAGCCACGACCCGGTCGTCCAGGTGATGTTCGGCTACGACGACGACACCGAGCTGACGCTGCGGCTGGCCGGCGCCGAGGTCGAGCGGGTCCATGTACCGCTGGACACCGCGAAGTTCGACTTCCATCTCCAGGTGGAGCGGTGGGGCGAGGATCTCGCCGCGTACCTGATCCACCGCAGCGCCCTGTTCGAGTCGGAGACGGTACGGCGGTGGGTGCGGTGCTTCGAGACACTGCTGGAGGGGCTGCTGGACAGCCCGGAGGCCCCGGTGTCGGCCATCGACATGCTCCCGCCGGACGAACACGAGTGGCTCGTGACCCAGGGCACGGCAGCGCCCCCCAGGGGCGCGGGGCTGTATCAATATGCGGCTCCGCCGCGGGGCGCGACCAGCCACAACAAACCCGCAGACGCCCGACGACACAGTGTGGCACCCCCTGCGGCGCACTTGGTACCCGATCTCGTGGCGGACCGAGCCGCCGAACAACCGGAAGCCACCGCCCTGGTCTGCGGCGACCTGCGCCTCACATACCGCGAACTACTGAAGCGCGCCGACACCCTCGCAGCCCACCTACAGGCACGCGGCGTCCGACGCGGAGACCGGGTCGGCCTGCTCCTACCCCGCGGCGCCGACATGGGCGTCGCCGCCCTCGCGGTGCTGCGTGCGGGCGGCGCCTACGTACCCCTGGACCCGGCGCATCCGGCCGCCCGCCTGGCCTACATGGTGAACAACTCGGGCACGTCCCTGCTCCTGACGGCAGAAGGGACGACAGGCCTGACGACGACGGACGTCCCGGAACTACGCGTGGACGAGACCACGGACGAGGTGCCTCCGCCCGCCCCCGTGGCATGCGCCCCCCACGACCTCGCCTACGTCCTCTACACCTCCGGCTCCACCGGCGTCCCCAAGGGCGTCGCCGTCGAGCACCGCGCCCTGCTCAACCTCGCCGTGAACGTCCGCCCCGTGTTCCCGGTGACCGAGACGGACCGCGTCCTGCAGTTCGTGTCGTTCGGCTTCGACGTGGCCGTGTCCGACCTGTTCTTCCCCTGGGTCGCGGGCGCGGAGCTGCACATCGCGCGGGAGGACGAGCGGCTGGGCGAGGCGCTCCAGGCGCGGTTGCGGGACTCCCGCATCACCTACGTGTTCCTGCCGCCGTCCGCCGCGATGACCCTGCCCCGCGCCCCGGGCGCCCTGCCCGAGCTGCGCACGCTCGCGGTCGGCGGCGAGGCCTGCCCGGCCGAACTGGTCGAGCGGCTCGCCGAGGAGGGCCGCCGGATCGTCAACGCGTACGGCCCCAGCGAGGCCACGGTGTACTCCACCACCGCCGATCTGCGCCCGGGCGAACCGGTGGTGATCGGCAACGCCGTCCCCGGCACCCGCGCCTACGTCCTGGACCGGCGCCTGCGCCCCGTCCCGGTCGGCGTGACGGGCGAGCTCTACGTCGCCGGCGCCTCTCTGGCCCGCGGCTACTTCGGCCGGCCCGGCATGACCGCCGAGCGCTTCGTCGCCGACCCGTACGGGCCGCCCGGCAGCCGGATGTACCGCACCGGGGACCTGTGCCGCATCGACGCGCACGGCGTGCTGCACTATCTCGGCCGCGGCGACTCCCAGGTGAAGCTACGCGGCTACCGCATCGAACTGGGCGAGATCGAGGCGCTGTTGGCGGGCCATCCCGACGTCACGGTCGCCGCGGCGGCGGTACGCGGGGAGGGGGCCGAGCAGCGGCTCGTGGCGTATGTGGTCGGGAAGGGCGCCGAGACGGGCCCGGACACGGACACGGGCCCCTCGGACAAGGCCCTGCGCGCCCTCCTCACCCGACGGCTCCCCGGCTACATGGTCCCGGAGGTCTTCGTACGCCTGCCGGACCTGCCCCTGAACCGCTCCGGAAAGATCGACCGGGCCCGGCTGCCCGAACCCCCCTCGTCGCGCCCCGAGTTGACGGAGTCGTACGCCGCCCCGAGCACCGAGGCCGAGCGACGCGTGGCCCGGGTCTGGCAGCGGGTGCTGACCCTGGACCGGGTCGGCGTCCACGACAACTTCTTCGACCTGGGCGGCAATTCGGTACGGCTGCTGGCCGTGCTGGCGGCGCTCCAGGAACACCCGGAGTACCGGGACCTCACCCTGATCGACCTCTTCCGGCACCCGACGGTCGCCGCCGTGGCGGCCCATCTCGACCGCTCGGCCGAGGAGCCCGCACGCCACGAGGAGGCGGCCCGGCGCGGCGGCGATCGCCGGCAACGCCAGGCAGCCATGCAGAAACTCCGTTCCAGGAAAGGCACGACGCGATGACGACCGAGGAAGCCGCACCGCACGACCTTGAGTCCGCGGTGGCCGTCGTGGGGATGAGCGGACGCTTCCCCGGCGCCCCCGACCTCGACACGTACTGGGCCAACCTGCGCGACGGTGTCTGCACCCTCTCCACCTTCACCGAGAAGGAGCTGCTGGCCGACGGAGCGGACGCGGCGGAGCTGAGCAGTCCCGCGTACGTCCGCGCCCAGGGCCGCCTCCCCGACGCCGACCGCTTCGAGGCGGACCTCTTCGGCTTCAACCGCACGGAGGCGGCGGCGCTGGACCCGCAGCACCGCGTGCTGCTGGAGACGGCGTGGTCCGCCCTGGAGGACGCGGGACGCGCCCCGCTGACTGCACCATCTGCCGCTGCCGCGGCGGGCCCGCCTCGCACCGGCGTGTACGTGGGCGGCAGCCCCACGGAACACGCGCTGGCGGCGGGCACCGACCCGGCGCTCGCGGCGTCGATCGGGGCCCTGCAGGTCCGTATCCTCACCGACCGCGAGTTCCTGGCGCCCTGGATCTCCTACCGGCTGGGCCTGGAGGGCCCCAGCATGACGGTCCAGACGGCCTGCTCGACGTCGCTGACGGCGGTCCACCTGGCCGTCCAGGCGCTCCTCCTCGGCGAGTGCGACATGGCCCTCGCGGGCGGCGTGGCCATCGGCAGCGTGCGCAAGCAGGGCTACGTCCACTATCAGGGCGGGATCTTCTCCCCCGACGGCCGTTGCCGCCCCTTCGACGAGAAGGCGGCCGGCACGGTGCCCGGCAGCGGCGTGGGCGTGCTGGTGCTGCGCCGGCTTCAGGACGCGCTGGCCGACGGTGACCCGGTGCGCGCGGTGATCCGGGGTACGGCGGTCACCAACGACGGTTCCGGCAAGGTCGGTTTCACCGCTCCGGGGGTGGACCGGCAGTCGGCCGCGATCACGGAGGCGTGGGCGGCGGCGGGCCTGGAGCCGTCGGCGGCGCAGTACGTGGAGGCACACGGGACGGGGACCGAACTCGGGGACCGGATCGAGCTGGAGGCGGCGAGCGCGGCCTTCGCGGGCGGGGCGGGCATCGGCCTCGGCTCGGTGAAGTCGAACATCGGGCACGCGGACGCGGCGGCCGGGGCGGCGGCGCTGATCAAGACGATCCTGATGCTGGAGCACGCGACGCTGGCCCCGACGGTGGACGTCACGAGCCCGGTCGCCGCCCTGCGGGGGTCACCGCTGCGGCTGGTGACCGAGACCGAGGAGTGGCCGAGCCGTGCGGGCCTGCCCCGGCTGGCGGGCGTGACGTCGGTGGGCATCGGCGGCACGAACGTGCATGTGGTGGTGCAGGAGGCACCGGCGCGACCGGCTCCGGCGGACGACGCCGTACGACCGCTGGTCCTGCCGCTGTCGGCCCGGACCGAGCCGCAACTGGCCGCCGCGGCGGAGCGGTTGGCCTCGGCGCTGCGCACGCCGGACGCCCCCTCCTTGGCCGCCGTCGCGCACACCCTGCGCACGGGCCGGGTCCCGATGCCCGTACGCGCCTATGTCGTGGCCGGCACACGAGGGGAGGCGGCCGACAGGCTCACGGCATTGGCCGAGGGCCGCCGGGACACGACGACCGACCCTCTCGGCGAGGCCTGGCTGAAGGGTGAGCAGGTCACGTGGCCGGCCCTGGACGGCGACGTACGGCGCGCGCGGATCCCGACGTACCCGTTCGCGGGCGAGAGCTACGGCGCGCTGACGCTGATCGGGCCCGCGGCGCAGGAGCCGCGGGTGGAGGCGGCGCCCGGCGCCACGGCACCCGCCCCGCAGGACGAACTCGGGGACAAAGTGACCGAGCTGGTGATCGAGGCGCTGGATCTGAACAGTGCCGCCGATCTCGCGCAGACGTACTTCGAGGCGGGCGGCGACTCACTGACGGCCGTTCACCTCGCCGGCAGGCTCCGCGACGAGCTGGGCATCGACGTGCCGATCCAGCTGTTCCTCGAACCGATCACACTGAAGGACATGACGATCAGCATCTGCGAGATGAAGCGGAACGGTGGCGAGGACGGCGCCCTCGACGCCCTCCTCGCCGAATTCGAGGCGGAGTCGTGAACATCCCGGACATCAGGACCCTGTGGTTCCGGGGCATGAGCGCGCCCGGCGCGAGGATCCGCCTGCTGTGCTTCCCGCATGCGGGCGGAGCGGCGGTGGCCTTCCATGACTGGGCCGCGCTCGCCCCACCGGAGATCGAGGTCGTGGCGGTGCAGTACCCCGGCCGCCAGGACCGCCTGTACGACCCGTGTGCGAGCACGATGGAGGAGCTGGCGGACACGATCACGACGGCCCTGCGGCACGAACTGACCGGTGACCTGCCGTTGGCCCTCTTCGGCCACAGCATGGGTTCGTCGGTGGCGTACGAGGTGGCCCGCCGTCTGGAGGACGACCCCGGACGCACCCTCACCCACCTGGTCGTGTCGGGCCGGCACAGGCCCCGCGTCCCGCAGGAGGAGGCACCCGGCCCGGTCCCGACCGACACCGAGGTCCTGGACCGCGTCCGTCTGCTGGACCCCGAGGGCGCCGGCCTCTACGACCACCCCGAACTGCGGCCCGTGATCATGCCGGCGCTGCGCGCGGACTTCGGGCTCCTCGCCAAGTACCGTCCGGCTCACCTGCACCGGCTGGAAGTGCCGGTCACGGTGTGCGGTGGCGACCGCGACCCCGTGTGCACGGTCGAGGACCTCAAGTCCTGGTCGGACGTCACGACGAGGGGGCTGGACCTCCGGGTCTTCGAGGGCGGCCACTTCTATCTCCAGCAGCGGAAAGAGGAGTTGCTCGCGTTCGTCGCCTCGCAGCTGACCTGAGACGGCGCGTCGAACGGACGTGCAGGACCTGAGGAATCTGGGCATGTTTCCCCTTCAACAACCAGAGGGGGCATGCCCGGATGAGCGAGTCCACCGCGTCCGCACCGCGCAGAGTCGTCGTGACCGGGCTCGGGGCGGTCACGCCACTGGGCGTCGGGGCCGGCGCGTTGTGGCAGGGACTGCTCGACAGGCGCCACGGAATACGGGAGTTGGCGGATCCCGAGTTCGACGGGTTGCCCGTGCGGGTCGCCGGGGTCGTACCCGTGGATCCCGGTGAGCTGCTGCCCCGGCCCGTTGCCCGGCGGATGAACCGGGCCGCCCAGTTCGGGGTGCTGGCCGCCCGGGAGGCGTGGTCCGACGCCGGGTTCGTGGCGGGCGGTACCCGGGAGAGCGGGATCGATCCGGAGCGGGTGGGGGTGAGTCTCGGGGCCATCCTCGGCGACGCGTCCGTGCTCGTGGGCGGGGACCGGCAGCTGCGGGAGAAGGGGCCCCGGGCCGTCTCGCCGCTCACCACTCCCATGACCGTGCCCTCGCAGGCCGCCTCCCAGGTCTCGCTCGATCTGCACATCACCGGCGAGGCCCGCACCGTGACGAGCGCGTGCGCGTCGGGGACCGAGGCCATAGGGCAGGCGATCGACCGCATACGGTACGGGCGGATCGACGTCGCTCTGGCGGGCGGCGCCGAGGCCGTCGTCACGCCGGCGATCATGGCGTCCTTCGCGGCGATGCGGGCCCTGGCCGACGGGGACCCCGCCGACGGCTCGCCGTCGCGGCCCTTCGCCAAGGACCGGGGCGGGTTCGTCAACGGCGAGGGCGCCGGGGTCCTCGTACTGGAGGCCGAGGAGCACGCGCGGGCCCGGGGAGCGCGGATCTACTGCGAGGCCGCGGGCTGGGGACTCTCCGCCGACGCCCACCACATGGCCGCCCCCGACCCGTCCGGCAACGGCATCGCGCTCGCCCTGCGACGGGCCCTGCGGGACGCCGGAGGCCGCGTCGGGGACGTCGTCCACGTGAACGCCCATGCCACGGCCACGGTCGAGGGCGACCTCGCGGAGGCGGGTGCGCTGCGGGCGGTGCTGGGGCGACGGTCCGTACCGGTCACCGCGCTCAAGGGGCACCTCGGGCATCTGCAGGGGGCCGCGGGCGGGGTCGAGGCCGTCGCCGCCGTACTGACGCTGCATCACGGGGTGGTGCCGCCGACGGTGGGGTGCCGGGAGGTGGACGACGCGATCGACCTGGATGTGGTGACGGGAGCGCCGCGGGCGTTGCCGGAGGACGGGGACCTGGCGCTCAGCAACTCGTTCGGGTTCGGAGGGCACAACGCGGTGCTGGTGCTGCGCCGGTCGCGGTGAGGCTCCGGTCACCCCCACTCACGCGCTGCGCTTGCGGGCCGCCGTCTTCTTGGCGCTCTTCGCGGTCTTGGCCGTGCTCTGCTTCGCCGTGCTCTTCGCCGTGCTCTTCGCCGCCGTCTTCTTCGTCCCCTGGGCCGTCTTCGACGTGGACTTCTTGGCCGCCGCCGTCTTCTTCGCCGCCGTCTTCTTCGTCGCCGTCGACTTCTTGCCCGCCGCCTGCTTCGGGGCCGCCCTGGCCGACTTGCGCTCCGGCAGACGTCTGACCTCCGCCGGCTCCTCGCCGCGCGACTCCTTCGCCGCACGCACGCTGCTCTCCAGCGCCGCCATGAGGTCGAGGACCTTGCCGCCGGTGGCGGGTTCGGGCGCGGAGGGCGGGGCCTCGCCGGCCGCCTTCGCGGCGATGACCTCCTCGACGGCCTCGCGGTACTCGTCGTGCAGATCGTCGAGGTCGACCTCGCCGAGCGTGTCCATCAGGGCGTCCGCGAGGTCGAGTTCCTTGTCACGGACGGTGACACCGGTGTCGGGGGCGACGCCCTCCGGGGCGCGGACCTCGTCGGGCCAGAGCAGGCCGTGCATGGCGATGGCGTCACCGACGACCCGGAGCATGCCCAGCCGTTCCCGGCCGCGCAGCGCGAACTTGGCGATGGCGACCTTGTTGCTGCGCTTGAGCGCCTCGCGCAGCAGGGTGTACGGCTTGGCGGCCGGGGCGCCGCTCGCGGCGAGGTAGTACGCCGCGTCCATCTGGAGCGGGTCGATCCGGTCCTCCGGGACGAAGGCCACGATCTCGATCGTCTTCGCGGTCGGGATCGGCAGCTCGGCCAGGTCCTCGTCGGAGATGGGGATGATCGAGCCGTCCGCGTCCTCGTATCCCTTGCCGATCTCGCCCTGGGTGACCTCGCGGTCCTCCAGTTCGCAGAACTTGCGGTAGCGGATCCGGCCGCCGTCCTCGGTGTGGATCTGGCGGAAGGAGATCGAGTGGCTCTCGGTCGCGTTCACCACCTTGATCGGGATGCTGACCAGGCCGAAGGAGATGGCGCCGTTCCAGATGGATCGCACGTTCAGCACCTTTCGAGGCGATTCCGACCGGTTTCATGTGATTCTCATCGTATGACGCCGATCACAGAGGTGGAGGGACGGCGGCTCGCGCTCAGCAACCTGGAGAAGGTGCTGTATCCGGCGGCCGGGTTCGCCAAGGGCGAGGTGCTGCACTACTACGCGACCATCGCCGACGTACTGCTGCCGCATCTGCGCGACCGGCCGGTGTCCTTCCTGCGCTACCCGGACGGGCCGGACGGACAGGTGTTCTTCACCAAGAACGTGCCGCCGGGTACGCCCGAGTGGGTCACCACCGCCGAGGTGCCCCGTGCGGAGGGGCCGGCGCGGATGGTGCTGGTGCAGGATCTGCCCTCGCTGATGTGGGCGGCCAACCTCGTCACGGAGTTCCACACCCCCCAGTGGCTGATCGACGCGCCCGGCGAGGCCGACCGGCTGGTCTTCGACCTCGACCCCGGCTCGCCCGCCACCGTGGTCGAGTGCTGCGAGGTCGCCCTCTGGCTGCGGGAACGGCTGGCCGCCGACGGCATCGAGGCCTACGCCAAGACCTCCGGCTCGAAGGGCCTCCACCTCGCCGCCGCCATCCGGCCGGCCTCCTCCGAGCAGGCCACCGAGTACGCCAAGGAACTCGCCGTGGAGGCCGAGAAGGCCATGCCCCGGCTCGTGATCCACCGGATGACGAAGAGCCTGCGGCCCGGCAAGGTCTTCGTCGACTGGAGCCAGAACGCCGCCCGCAAGACCACGGCCACGCCCTACACCCTGCGCGCCCGCCGCGCCCCCACCGTGTCCGCGCCGGTCACCTGGGAGGAGGTACAGGACTGCCGCTCCCCCCGCTCCCTGACCTTCCTCGCCCCGGACCTGGCCCCACGGGTCCAGGACTACGGCGACCTGCTGGCACCGCTCCTGGACACGGACCGGGCGGGCGCGCTGCCGGATATTTAGCCCGTCCGGCGCTTGAGGACGAGGCCCGTCAGGGCCGAAGCGGGGGTCCGGGGGCGGCAGCCCCCAGGGACGGCCACCCCAGCCGACCCGCGCACTCGGCCGACGTGCACTCAGCCGACCCCCACGGTTCAGCCGGGGGCACCCCACACGCGCCGGTCCCTCGCCATCGCATGCAGCGCCTCCACATCCGCCGGCTTCAACAACCCACCCAGCCGAGCCAGCCCCTCCACCTCCGCGTCCCTGAGCACCCGGACCTCCCGCAACGGCCCGGGTATCGCCACGTCGGCCGGCCCGACCAGCACGAGGACCGGGCGGACCTCCGCGGTCAGGGCGTACGAGGCGCGGTCGGCGTCGGCGCGGACGCGGCGCAGCAGGGGATACGGTTCGCGGCGCCCGAGGGAGACCATCGGATCGGCGACGGTCACCTTCTGCTTACGGGCGTACAGGCTGTGCAGCACGAACAGCCCACCCGGCCCGATCACCAGATGGTGGATGCGGTCGCCGCCGGGAAGCGGAATGGAGTGCAGCGCGTGCCAGCCCGCACCGTCCAGCCGGTCCAGCGCCTCGCCGACCGTCTGCTCCGCGGTCAGCGCCCGCAGCCGCGGCTCGGGGCGGCGCAGCCGGTGGGAGCGGGCCGGATCCCGGTCGAGGGAGACGATGAGCGCCTCGCCGGGGCGGTTGGGCGCGAGGTCGTCGTCCGGGTGCAGGGACAGCCGGGCCAGCTCGGCGGGTGTGGGGACCGGCGGCGGGCCCACGGTCACCGGTCCGGTGACGAAGGGGCCGAGCGCCTCCAGCACCTCCTCCCGGCGGTCGTCGCTGAGCAGGTTGATCCTGGCGGCCTCACGGTCGTACCAGGCGAGGTTCCGCCCGTCCGTGAGGCAGACGTAGAGCCGCTCCCGGCCGTGCCGCCAGGTCGGTATGACGCGCAGTCCGCTCATGCACCATCACCCCACTGACCATGGGAACAGGCGGGGTGCCGCGGGGGCAAGAACCCGGTTACCTTTGCCAGGAGTTGGGCAGACCCCCCGGGAGGGGTGGTTGGGGAGGCGCCGTTGCGTACCCGCAGGAAGCAACCCGACGTACCGGCTCCGGACAGCCCGTGGAGCGAGATCGTGACCGGCCTGTGGATGGGCGGGCACGAGTTCCGGGGTTCGTCGGGACAACTGGAGTTCGCCGTCGTACAGGACGAGTTCGATCTCGTACAGACTCTGCTGCGCCTGCCGGGGCACGGGCCCGATCCCGGGGTCGAGCACCATGTGTGGCCGATTCCCGACGGGCCGCTGGACGGGACCCAGCTGGCCGGGGTGATACGGCTGGCGGAGGCGGCGTGCGAGGCGCTGGACGAGGGCCGCAGGGTCCTCGTTCGCTGTTACCACGGGTACAACCGCTCGGGGCTCGTCATCGCGCACGCCCTGATCCGCCGGAGCCACTCCGCCGAGCAGGCGATCCGGCTGATACGCTCCCGCCGCTCTCCGTGGGCCCTGCACAACGACCTGTTCGTCGACTACCTCCGGGCCGGCCTGTCGACCGCCCGGCTCCTCGAGGAACTCGCCGAGTAACCGTTTCGCCCGTCCGCCCACCGGGTGCGCAAAAAGGACTTCCGTACGAATAGGGTGTACGGGCCTACGACCGTCCCAGCCCCAGGAGAACCGTGCCCCGCAGCCGCCCCACGCGCGCCGTCGCGCTCAGTGCCCTCGCCGCACTGCTGCTGACGGCGGCGACGGCCTGCGGTGACGCCGGGGGGCTCCAGGGCGCGGGCCCGACCGAGACCGCGGTCAGCCCGGACAAGCTCTGGCCGGAGCTGACACCGGCGTCCAGCCCCGCCTATGAGATCGGCGAGGTGAACAGGGAGACCGTCAAGGGCGTCACCGTCCCCGGGGGCGACATCCGCGACGTGGACCCGGTGGCGGTCGTACGCAAGGAGATCGCCGGGAGTCCGGACGACTACTCCGGCGAGGACGCGACGTACCGGCAGACCGGCCGCTTGATGGCCGAGTGCGCCAAGGGCGCCGGGCGCGGCAGATGCCCGGTGCTCCAGCCGTACTACCGGGATCTGACCGGCGACGGGCACCCCGAGCTGACGCTGGGCTTCCGGCTGATGCCCGGCAAGACGACCGCGGTGCGCGTCTACACCGTCGAGAAGCGCAGGCTCGTGCAGGTGATGGGGTGGGACGACGCCCTCAGCGGCGTCGAGCTGGCCGGACGGTCGGTGATCCTGCGCTCGCCGTCCGAGGTCGCCGGCTACGAGTACCGGCTGCAGTGGACCTGGGCCGCGGACCAGAAGGCGATGCTGCTCACGCACGACGAGATGCTGCGCACCGGCCACCACAAGAAGACGCCCCACCCGTCGCCCTCGCCCTCGCATTCCGCCTCGCCCTCCCGGTCCGCCTCCCCCTCGGCGAGCACCCCATGAGACTCGCGCTCCCCCAGTGGGCCGGCACGCTCGCCGTGAAGGCCGCCGCCTTCATCACGGTGATGTGCTGCGCGCTCGCGGCGCTGCTCGGCATCCTCGTGCACGTCTCGGTGACGAACCAGACCGTGGGCCAGGCCCGCGACCTCGCGCTGTCCCGGCTGGAGGACGCGACGGCGGCGTTCGAGGCCGGGGACCCGCTCGGGCACCGCGTCAGCCTGGATCCGCCGGAGCTGCCGGAGTCCCTGCGGGAGTTGGCGTGGGCCGGGGAGCGCGGCACGATGGTCGCCGACCACCACGGCCGCCCCACGATGTGGGCGGCGGGGCCGGTCGACGGCGAGCGGGCCCTCGCGGTCGAGGTCGACTACTCGCAGCAGGCGCGCACCATCGAGGGGCTGGACCGGGCGATCCTGTGGTCGTCGGTGCTGGCGATCGGGGCGACGCTGCTGGTGGGCGCGTTCGCGGTGACCCGGGTGACGCGGCGGCTGCACACCACGGCCCAGGTGGCCCGGCGGATCAGCGGCGGCGACCTGGACGCGCGGGTCGACGATCCCCGTACGAAGGATCCGACCAGGCCGCAGGACGAGGTGGCCGCCGTCGCCGCCGCCCTCGACTCCATGGCGTCGTCGCTGCAGAGCAAGCTGCTGTCCGAGCAGCGGTTCACGGCGGACGTGGCGCACGAGCTGCGCACGCCGTTGACCGGGCTGCACGCGGCGGCCGAGCTGCTGCCGCCGGGGCGGCCGACGGAGCTGGTGCGGGACCGGGTGGCCGCGTTGCGCACGCTGACCGAGGATCTGCTGGAGATCTCCCGGCTGGACACCGGGCGGGAGCGGCTGGAGTCGGACACCGAGCCGCTCGCGGCGCTCGCGGAGCGGGTGGTGCGCGGGTCCGGAACCGACACGGAGGTCGTCGTCGTACGGGACGCCGTGGTGGAGACCGACCGGCGGCGCCTTGAGCGGGTGCTGGGGAATCTGGTGGCGAACGCGCACAAGCACGGGCGGGGGCCGGTGTCCCTGACCGTGGACGGGCCGGTGGTCACCGTGCGGGATCACGGGGCCGGCTACCCGGAGTACCTCCTCGCGCATGGGCCGCAGCGGTTCCGTACGGAGGGCGGAGCCAAGGGGCACGGGCTGGGGCTGACCATCGCGCTCGGGCAGGCGGAGGTACTCGGCGCACGGCTGACGTTCGCCAACGCGGCGGACGGCGGGGCCGTGGCCACGCTGACGCTCCGCTAGGAAGCAAGCGGGAACGGGGCGGTGCCCGCTCCTGCGGCCCGCCAGGGCCTCCCACGGCCTCCTATGGCCCAGCGTGGCGCGCGGCGTTACCGATGCGCTCTTAATGTGGCGGTTAGTCAGGTTCGCCCCTCTTTCCTGGAGGTTCCCATGGCCCTGCGCTCGCGCCTCGCCATATCCATAGCCGTCGGCGCTCTTACCGTCGCGGCCTTCGCCACGCCCGCTGCCGCCGATGACGAGTGGGGGTCCGGGAGCGACTCGGGTGCGTCCCAGGGCGACGACTGGGGCGGATCCCAGGGCGACGGGGGTGGAGGCGAAGGGGACGGCGGGGCCGGGGGCGACGGGGGCGGATCCCAGGACTGGGGCGGGGCCGGGGGCGACGGAGGCGGGGCCGGGGGCGACGGAGACGAGGGCGGGCGACGGTTCGCCAAGGGGGTCGTCACCGCGAACACCCTGCTGCTGCGCAGTGCGCCCAACCGGCGCAGCCAGGTGATCCGGGTCGTCCACAAGGGCGACATCGTCAGGATCTTCTGCAAGACGCCGGGCCAGCGGGTCCAGGGCAACCCCCTGTGGTACCTGCTCGCGGACGGCACCTGGGCCTGGGGTGCGGCGCGGTACATCGACAACATCGGGCCCGCGCCGCGCTGGTGCTGAGCCGTAAGGCACACAAGACGGACTATTTGGGTAGGTTCCGGGCATGACCAAGGCCGGAACCACCGGAACCACCCTGGTGGCAGCGGACGCGCCCGCTCCCGCCGTACGTCTCCCCCGGCGCCGTGGCATCGAACTGTCCCTGATCGTCGTGGCCGTCCTGCTCTCCGTGTACGGCTACTGCGCGGTCGGCCTCGCCAAGAACGGCACCGTCCCACCCGGTGCCGCCGGTTACGGCGCCGGGCTCGGTGTGCTCGCGCTGGTCGCCCATCTGGCGGTGCGCCTGCGCGCCCCCTGCGCCGACCCCCTGCTGCTGCCGATCGGCGTGCTGCTCAACGGCCTCGGCCTGGTCCTGATCTACCGGCTCGACCTGGAGACACCGGGCGACCACGCGGCACCCGCCCAACTCGTCTGGTCCACGCTGGGCGTGGCGCTGTTCATCGTGGTCGTGCTCCTGCTGCGCGACCATCGCGTACTCCAGCGCTACTCCTACGTCTGTGTCGTGGCCGCCCTCGCCCTCCTCACCCTGCCGATCTTCTTCCCCGCCGTGAACGGCGCCCGCATCTGGATCCGGATCGCCGGATTCTCCATCCAGCCCGGCGAGTTCGCGAAGGTGCTGCTGGCGGTGTTCTTCGCGGCGTATCTGGCCGCCAACCGCAGTGCGCTGGCGTACACGGGCCGTCGTGTCCTCGGGATCGACCGACTGCAACTGCCCACCGGGCGCGTCCTCGGCCCGATCGTCGCCATCTGGCTGCTGAGCGTGGGGGTGCTGATCCTCGAACGCGACCTCGGCACCTCACTGCTGTTCTTCGGCCTGTTCGTGGTCCTCCTCTACGTCGCCACCGGCCGCACCGGCTGGATCGCGCTCGGCCTGCTCCTCGCGGCGCTCGGGGCGGTGGCCGTCGGCCAGCTGGAGCCGCATGTGCACAGCAGGGTCGAGGACTGGCAGCACCCGTTCGCGTCGATCGACGCGGGCCAGGGCCCCAACCAGCTGGCCCAGTCCCTGTTCGCCTTCGCGGCGGGCGGCATGTTCGGCACGGGACTGGGGCTCGGCCACTCCATCCTGATCGGCTTCGCGGCCAAGTCGGACTTCATCCTGGCGACGGCCGGGGAGGAGCTGGGCCTGGCGGGCCTGTCGGCGATCTTCCTCCTCTACGGCCTGCTGGTGGAGCGCGGCTACCGGGCCGGCCTCGCGCTGCGGGACCCCTTCGGCCGGCTGCTCGCGGTGGGGCTCGCCTCGATCCTGGCGCTCCAGGTGTTCGTGATCGCGGGCGGGGTGACGGGCCTGATCCCGCTGACGGGCATGGCGATGCCGTTCCTGGCCCAGGGAGGCTCGTCGGTGGTGACCAACTGGGCGATGGTGGCGCTGCTGATCCGGGTGAGCGACCGGTCGCGCAGCCGGCTCGGCGTTCCCAAGGTCGAGGAGGCAGACCGTACGACGGCGTACGACGACCGGGCGGAGGCCGCCCGATGACCCGGCACATCCGGCATGCCGCGTTCTTCTGCGCCCTGCTGCTGATCGCGCTGCTCGTGAACGCCACCCGCCTGCAGGTCTTCGAGGCTTCCGGCTACGACGACAACGTCGCCAACCGCCGCGCCACCTTCGCCCGTTACGGGCAGCCGCGCGGTGACATCCTGGTCGGCCGCGAACCGGTCACCGGCTCCCACGACACCGGGGAGCACCTCCGCTACGAACGGACGTACGCCAACGGCCCGATGTACGCCCCCGTCACCGGCTACGCCTCCCAGGTGTACGGCACCTCGCTCCTGGAGCACACCGAGGACGGCGTCCTGTCCGGCACCGACCCGCTGCTCTCGCCGTTCCCGCTGGGGAAGGGCCTCGCCCGCGGCCGGAACCCCGGCGGCGACGTCGTCACCACCCTGCACCGGGGCGCGCAGGAGGCGGCGTACGAAGGGCTGGCCGGCCGCAAGGGCGCGGTGGCAGCGATCGAGCCGGCGACCGGGCGGATCCTGGCCCTGGTGTCCGCCCCCTCGTACGACCCGTCCGTACTGTCCGGGAACGGCTCGTCCGTGACCCGGTCGTGGAAGTCGCTGAACGGTGACGCGGACAAGCCGATGCTCAACCGGGCGGTGCGCAAGACGTATCCGCCGGGCTCGACCTTCAAGGTGGTGACCGCGGCGGCCGCGTTGGACTCGGGCGTGGTCCAGGACCTGGACGAGCCGACCGACTCCCCGGATCCCTACCGTCTCCCGGGCACCAGGACCTCGCTGACGAACGAGTCCGAGGGCTGCGAGGACGTTCCGCTGCGGAAAGCCTTCGAGTGGTCGTGCAACACGGTGTTCGCCAAGCTGGGTGTGCGGGTGGGGGCGAAGCGGATGGCCGCGACGGCGGCGGCCTTCGGTTTCAACAAAGCGGACCTGAGGATCCCCTTCTCGGTCGCCGAGTCCACCTTCGACCCGAAGGTGGACCGGGCTCAGCTCGCCCTGTCGTCGATCGGCCAGTACAACACGCGGGCCACTCCGCTGCAGATGGCGATGGTCGCGGCGGCCGTGGCGAACGGCGGCAAGGTGCGCTCCCCGTATCTCGTGGAGCGCACGACCCGGGCGAGCGGCGGCACGGTGTCGACGGCCGGGTCACGCCCCACCCGGCAGGCCATGCACCCATCGACGAGCGTTCGCCTGAAGGAACTGATGGCGGACGCGGTGCGCGAGGGCACCGGCACGAACGCCTGGATCCCCGGCGTGACGGTCGGCGGCAAGACCGGCACGGCCCAGCACGGCCTCGGCAACTCCGGCACGCCGTACGCCTGGTTCGTCTCCTGGGCGCAGGGCGACCGCGACCTGGAGCCCAAGGTCGCGGTCGCGGTGGTCGTGGAGGACGCGGACGCGGACCGGGGCGAGATCAGCGGGGGCGGGGACGCGGCGCCGATCGCGCGGGCGGTGATGGAGGCGGTGCTGAAGTCACCCTCGCAGGACGGCAGTTGACGTCGGTTCCTGAATCAGAACGGCCGGCAGGGCGACGTACGCGGTGACCCCCGTGCCCTGGGTGGGGCGGAGCTCGACATGGGCGCCGAGGCGGGCGGCGAGGGCGCCGACGACGTGGTGACCGAGGAACCGGGTCGGGGCGGTGTGCAGGGAGTCGCCCTTCCCCGACAGCACGGCGTTGGACGCGGCCATGCGCTCCGGGGTCATCCCGATCCCCCGGTCCACCACGGCCAGGCAGTACTCGGCGCCGTCCCGCCAGCCGTAGACCTCCACGGGCTGCTTGGGCGGGCTGAACATCAGGGCGTTCTCCACCAACTCCGCCAGGAGGTGGGACAGTTCGGCGACGCAGTGGCCGCGGACACCGCACTGCTGGATGTCCACCGCGGCCACCCTGCGGTACTGCTCGACCTCCGACACGGCCGAGCGCACCACGTCGGCGACGGCGACCGTGCCCTTCCAGGACCGGGCCGGCGACTCCTCACCGGCGAGTACCAGCAGGGACTCGGCGTTGCGGCGCATCCGGGTGGCCAGGTGGTCGAGTTCGAAGAGCTCGGTGAGGGCGTCCGGGTCGAGCTCCTGGCTCTCCAGGGTGGTGATCAGGCCGAGCTGCCGGTTGAGCAGGCTCTGGTTGCGGCGGCCGAGACTGGCCAGGGACTCGGTGCTGGTGCGGCGCAGCACGGCCTGCTGGGCGGCGAGGCCGACGGCGGTGTCCTCGACTCCCCGCAGGGCGGCGGCCAGACGGCTGATCTCCCGTGCGCCACCGGACAGTTCGGGCCGCCCGGGCTCCGGCGCGACCGGGCCGTCGGGGCCGGCCTCCTGGATCCGCCGGACGGCCTCGGGCAGCCGGCTCCCGGCGACGGCGTCCGCCTCGTCGGCGAGGGCGCCCAGCGGCCGGGTGATGGAGCGGGCCGAGAAGACGGCGAGCGCGACGGCCACGGCGAGGATCAGCGCCGCGAGCGCGAGGAAGCCGCCGAGCTGACGCGTGGCGGCGGAACCGGCCTCGGCGGCCCGCGCACGGACGTCGTCCCCGACCGCCCGCTGCACGTCGTGCAGATCGTCGACGAGGGTCGTCATGTCGGCCCACCAGCGGCCGGGGGCAACGGCGAGAGCGGACCCGTCGGCCCCCCGCTCGGCCCGCGCCTCGTACCCGGCGACGCGGCGCGCGGCGGCCGTACCGAAGGCGCCGTCGAGCGCGGACTCCTCGCCGTCCCCCGCCAGTTGCCGGAACTGCCCCAGGGCGGCCACCCGGGTGGCCCGGACCTCCGTGAAGTCGAGGTACTCACCGGCCCGGAACCGCCCGGCCGCGAACACCCCGTTGAGGGAGCCGCGTTCGAGAGCGACCGCCTCCGTCGCCCGGCCGAGCGCCTGGAGCGCCTGCACGCCCTGCGCGATACGCCGGTCGCCGTCCGGGGCGCCGGCCGACTCGGCGTCGATGAGGGCGGTGACGGCCTTGGTGTACGTCCGCAGGGTGGCGGCACGGTCGGCGGTGCCGGCGTCGACGTCCTCGCGAGTGGCGGTGAGGGCGGCGAGCGGAACATCCGCGGCCCGCAGCGCGGAGACCGCGGCGTCGGGCAGCGCACCGCTCTCCTCGTCGAGCGCGGCACGCAGGGCGTCCCGTGCCTCGTCGGTACGGCCGCGCTGCGCGGCGACGTCGTCGCGGTACCCCTCCTCACCCGCCAACAGCCCGTTGGTCAGCCCGCGTTCGCGCTGCACCTCCCGGACGAGCTCCTGCGCCCGCAACAGCACCCCGACATGCGCCTCGGTCCCCCGGGCGGCGGACCAGTCGGCGGCACGGTCGGCGACGCCGAGCCCGATCAGGGCGAGCAGCAGACAGGTCGGAACGGCCAGCACGATGGCCATCCGGCCGCGGATGGAGTTCCAGCCGGGAAGGCCGGCCGGGCGGCGGACGATGGAGCGGAGGGTGGTCAGTACATTCCCCGTCATGCCCCGCGAGGCTACGGGCGGGCCGGTCAGGGCACGGTTTCCCGCCCGTAAGACGCCGGTACACAGGTACTCACGCACGTGCCCTCCCGCCTGTGAAAGGGGGACATGTGCCCACGTACTGAGACGCCCCCTGGGCCTGCGGCTGCGCCCCGACCTATCGTTCGGTCCATGACGACATCAGCCACCCCGGAAGCCGCCTACGAACTGGCCCAGGTCAACATCGCCCGCCTCAAGGCCCCGCTGGATTCTCCGCAGTTGAAGGACTTCGTCGACAACCTCGAGCCCGTCAACGCCGACGCCGATGCCGCCGACGGCTTCGTCTGGCGGCTGAAGGGCGACTCCGGCGACGCGACCGACGTGAGCGTCTTCGGCGACGAGTGGCTGATCATCAACCTGACGATGTGGCGGGACACGAACGCCCTGACCGCGTACATGTACCAGGGCCGCCACCGCGAGATGCTGGCCCGCCGCCGGGAGTGGTTCGAACGGGTGCAGGAGGCGATGACGGCCCTGTGGTGGGTCCCCGCCGGCCACCGCCCGACGGTCGCGGAGGCGGAGTCCCGCCTCCTGCACCTGCGCACGAACGGCCCGACCCCGTACGCCTTCACCCTGCGCACGTCGTTCCCGCCGCAGGGGGCGGAGCCGGTACTGGGCGAGGTGCCGGACGACCTGGGCTGCTCGGTCTAGCCCTCGTCCCCGGCCTTGATCGCCCCCTCCACCTCCGCCACCCGCTCCCGCTCCTCCACCGCGAACCGCTCGGCGTCGAGCTTCTCGGCGATCTCCACGTCCTGAGCCATCAGCAGGTCCAGATTCGAGTCCCCCATCTCGAACACCCCCATGTCCACATAGGCCTGCTGGAGGCGCTCACCCCACAGCCCGATGTCTTTCACACAGGGGACGATGCGGGAGAAGAGCAGCCGGCGGAACAGCTGCAGGAATTCGGACCGCTCACTGAGCTGCTCCGCCTCGGCCTTCGGAATCCCGAAATTCTCCAGGACCTCCACGCCCCGCAGCCGGTCGCGCATCAGATAGCAGCCCTCGATGACGAACTCCTCGCGCTCCCGCAGCTCGGCATCGGTCAGCTGCTTGTAGTAGTCCCGCAGCGCCATACGCCCGAAGGCCACGTGCCGCGCCTCGTCCTGCATCACATACGCCAGGATCTGCTTGGGCAACGGCTTGTTGGTGGTGTCCCGGATCATCCCGAAGGCGGCCAGCGCGAGCCCCTCGATCAACACCTGCATACCGAGGTACGGCATGTCCCATCGACTGTCACGCAGCGTGTCACCCAGCAACGACTGAAGGTTGTCGTTGATCGGATAGACCATCCCGATCTTCTCGTGCAGAAAGCGACCGTAGATCTCGGCATGCCGCGCCTCGTCCGTCGTCTGGGTCGCCGAGTAGAACTTCGCGTCCATGTCGGGCACCGACTCCACGATCCGCGCCGCACAGATCATCGCGCCCTGCTCACCGTGCAGGAACTGGCTGAACTGCCAGGAGGCGTAGTGCTTGCGCAGCTCGCCCTTCTCCCGCTCGCTCATCTTCGCCCAGTACGGCGTCCCGTACAGCGCCATCGCCTCTTCCGGCGTACCGAGCGCGTCGTACGGATCGACCTCCAGGTCCCAGTCGATCCTCAGCTGCCCGTCCCACTGCTTGTCCTTGCCCTTCTGGTACAGGGCCAGCAGCCGTTCGCGGCCGTCGTCGTACTCCCAGCTGAAGCGCGCCGCGCCGGTCGCCGGCACCTGCCACAGAGGGTCCCCCGGATCGGTGGCGTACACGTCGAATGTCGGCATGTCCGGCAGGCTCACACGGAGTAGACGCCGGGTCAACAAGTCCTGCGCGGGGGATTGACGGGCTTGCTGACAAGCAGTCTCATAAGACGCGGACGACGTACCCCCGGTAACGAGGTGAGGGACCGATGACGACCCTGACGGACGCCGACGCGCTGGACGGCCTGCGCGACGCACTCGGCCTGCTCAAGGACCGCGAACAGGTGGCCGAACGCCTCCTCGCCTCCTCCGTCAAGCACTCCTTCGACCCCGACACGGAGCTGGACTGGGACGCGCCCTTCGAGGAGGGCAAGTGGTTCTGGCCGCCGGAGCTGCTCTCCCTCTACGACACCCCCCTGTGGAAGCGGATGAGCGAGGAGCAGCGCCTCCTCCTCTCCCGGCACGAGGCCGCCGCGCTCGCCTCCCTGGGGATCTGGTTCGAGATCATCCTCATGCAGCTCCTGGTCCGCCACATCTACGACAAGGCGGCAACGAGCGCCCACGTGCGCTACGCCCTCACCGAGATCGAGGACGAGTGCCGCCACTCGAAGATGTTCGCCCGCCTGATCTCCCACGGCGGCACCCCCTGGTACCCCGTCAGCCGCGCCCACCAGAACCTGGGCCGCCTCTTCAAGACGATCTCCACCACCCCCGGCTCCTTCACGGCGACCCTCCTCGGCGAGGAGGTCCTCGACTGGATGCAGCGGCTGACGTTCCCCGACGAACGAATACAGCCCCTGATACGCGGCGTCACCCGCATCCACGTGGTCGAGGAGGCCCGCCACGTCCGCTACGCCCGTGAGGAGCTGCGCCGCCAGATGGTGACGGCACCGAAGTGGTCCCAGGAGTTCACGCGGGTGACCTCCGGTGAGTTCGCGCGGGTGTTCTCGGTGGCGTTCGTGAATCCCGAGGTCTACACGAACGTGGGCCTGGACAAGAGGGAGGCGATGGCGCAGGTGAAGGCGAGCGGGCACCGGCGGGAGATCATGCAGACGGGGGCGAAGAAGCTGACGGACTTCCTGGACGACATCGGGGTGCTGCGGGGGGTTGGGCGGCGGCTGTGGAGGTCGTCCGGTTTGCTGGCGTGAGTCGGGGCCGGCGCGGGGTTGGGACGCTCGCCCGCGCTTGCGGGGTGCCCGCCTGCGCCCACCCGTGCCGCCCCAGCGGCACGACTGCCCGCAGGCCAGGGGGCTGCCGGCCGACGGCGCTGCAGCGCCGTTAAGGGGCGCGGTGCTGTATTCGATATGCGGCTCCGCCGCGTGGGCGCGATCAGCCACCACGCACCCCCAGCCGCCAAATCCCCGCACCCCCCACGGCGACTAGGCTTCATCCCATGCCCGCCGCCCCCGCGTACCGCCGCCTGAGCGTCGAGGAACGCCGCACCCAGCTCCTCAACGCCGCGCTCACCCTCTTCGCCCACCGCGCCCCCGAGGACGTCTCCCTGGACGACGTGGCAGAGGCGGCCGGCGTCTCCCGGCCCCTGGTGTACCGCTACTTCCCCGGCGGCAAGCAACAGCTCTACGAGGCCGCCCTCCGCTCGGCCGCCGAAGAGCTCCAGCGCTGCTTCGACGAACCCCCGAACGGCCCGCTCCTCCCCCGCCTCGCCCGCGCCCTGGACCGCTACCTCGCCTTCGTGGACGAGCACGACGCCGGATTCAGCGCGCTGCTCCAGGGCGGCAGCGTCGTGGAGACGTCTCGTACGACGGCGATCGTCGACGGCGTACGCCGCGCCGCGGCCGAGCACATCCTCAGCCACCTGGAGGTCACCGACCCCGGCCTCCGCCTGCGCATGACCGTACGGATGTGGATCACCGCGGTGGAGGCGGCCTCCCTCATCTGGCTCGACGAGGACAAGCAGCCCCCCGTCGAGGAACTACGGGACTGGCTGGTCGACCAGTTCGTCGCCGTACTCTCGGTCACGGCGGACCGGGACCCACAGACCGCGGCACTGACGCAGAAGCTGACGACGGACAGCTGAGAACGGACAGCTGAGAACGGATAGCTGAGACTGGTGCCGTGAAGAGCGAAGAGACCCCCTTCGAGGGCGGCCCCATGGACGGCCGTGTACTCCCGGTGCTCCTGGGCATCACAGGCCACCCGCCCAAGACGTACCGCATCCCCGTCCCCGACCCGCACGGCGGCCCGCCGACCGTCCTCGTCTACCACCGCGTACCCCGCACCCCGGGCGCCCGCACGGGCCTGTCCCGACGCTGGAAGTACGAGTACGACCCGGAAGGGAAGCAGTCCCGCCGCCTGAACTGGCCGTGGTCCAAGCCGGACGCCACGCCGCAGGGCAAGCCGGACAACTCCGACGGGTGACCGGATTACGCCGAACCGCGCACATCCGCCATACAAACCCGCCACCCCGGTCTAATCCTCACGATGCGGAGCAGAGAGCCTCTCCGCACCGGAGGTGATGACGTGTCAGGAAGATTTCTGCGTCTGGCATGCATGGCGGCGGTGACGGCGACCGCCACGACGGTCGCCACGCTCCTCCCACCGGCACCCGCTGCGGCCGCCCCGGCCCCCGAACCCCGGGCGCGCTCCACAGCCGAGCTTCTGACCGACCTTCAGCGCCTCTACCGCAAGGCCGAGCAGGCGACGGAGACCTACAACGCCACCGAGGAGAAGCTGAAGAAGCAGCGCACCGAGGTGGCCCGCCTGGACGCCGCCCTGGCCCGCGCCCGCCTCTCCCTGCGCGACAGCCGAGGAGCGGCCGGCCGCCTGGCCCGCCAGCAGTACCAGAACACCACCGACATCTCCCCGTACGTACGCCTGCTCCTGGCCCGCGACCCCCAGCACGCCCTGGACCAGGGCCACGTCATCGGCCGGCTGGCACGCGAGCGCGCCGAGACGGTGGGCCGCCTGACCGGCACGGAGAAGAAGGCCGACGAGCTGGCCCGGCAGGCCCGCAAGGCGCTGGACGCCCGACTCGCCCTGGCCGAGCGGCAGAAGAAGGACCGGGACGCCGTACGAAAGCGGCTGAAAAAGGTGGAGGAGCTCCTCGCCTCCCTCACCGCCGCCCAGCTCACCGCCCTGGCCGAGTTCGAGAAGCAGGGCGTCGCCAAGTCCCAGAGGGCCTTCATGGCGTCCGGCGCCCTCGCCAAGGACGACCACAAACCGTCCCCCGAGGCCCGCCGCGCCATCCGCTACGCCAGGAAGCAGCTGGGAAAGCCGTACAAGTGGGGCGCGGAGGGCCCGAAGTCGTACGACTGCTCGGGCCTGACGTCAGAGGCGTGGGCCCACGCCGGCACCCCGATCCCCCGCACGAGCCAGGAGCAGTGGGCGCAGCTCGACCGCGTCCCGCTGACCGAACTGCGCCCGGGCGACCTGGTCGTCTACTTCCCGGACGCCACGCACGTGGCCCTGTACCTCGGCAAGGGCAAGGTGGTCCAGGCCCCGCGCACCGGCGAGAAGATCAAGATCTCGCCGATCGCGTCGAACCCGGTCCTGGGAGCCGTACGCCCGGAGGTACGCCCGCAGGTCAGGACCCAGAAACCTCAGCGAGGTAAGCCGCGGCCTTCTCCGGCTCATAGAAGTAGTTCTCGAAGTCGGCCGGGTCATTGAACCCGTTGGCGAACCGGTCGGCGACCGGCGGCAGCTGCCCGGCCGCGCCGATGAGGTTGAGGATGTGCTCCGGCGGCGGCGCGAGCATCGCGTTCGTCCACTTGGTCACGTGCTGCGCGGTGGCCCAGTACCGGTCGAAGGTGGCGCGCATCCACGCCTCGTCGAACTCCTTGTCGCCGTGTTCGACGATCGAGGCGAGGTAGGCGGCCGCGCACTTGGACGCGGAGTTGGAGCCCTGCCCGGTGATCGGGTCGTTGGCCACGACGACGTCCGCCACACCCAGCACGAGCCCGCCACCGGGCAGCCGCCCGATCGGGTTGCGCACGGTCGGCGCGTACCGCCCGCTCAGCACGCCGCCGGCGTCCGTGAGCTCGGCCTTGGTCGCCCGCGCGTGCTCCCACGGGGTGTACCGCTCCATGAGTTCCAGGGTCAGGGAGAGGTGCTCCGCCGGGTCCTTCACGCCGTCGAAGACGTCGAGCGGCCCGCCGGGTATGCCCTCCCAGAAGAGGATGTCCGCGCGCCCGGAGGTGGTCAGACACGGCATGACGAACAGCTCGCCGACGCCGGGGACGAGGTTGCAGCGGACGGCCTCGGTGTCCGGGTGCTCCGGACGCGGGCCCAGGCCGTGGACGTACGACACGGCGAGCGCCCGCTGCGGCTCGCTGTACGGGGACCGCTCCGCGTCCCGCTCGAACATCTGGACGATCTCGCCCTTGCGGCCGACACCAGCACCAGGTCGTACGTACGGGAGAAGTAGTCGAGGTCGCCGACCGCCGCGCCATGGATGACCAGCTGGCCGCCGCGCTGGGCGAACGTCTCCATCCAGCCGGCCATCTTCACCCGCTGGTCGATCGACTGCGCGAACCCGTCGAGGTGCCCCAGCCAGTTGATCGCCCGTGCCGCGGGGCCCTCGCCCCAGGAGCCGGGGGCCGCCACCGAGACGCCGAGTCCTTCGATCTTCGGGGCCTGGGACTCCCAGAAGTTCAGCTGGAGATCGCGCTCGTGCTGCAGTGCCGTGTGGAACATGCACTGGGTGGACATGACCCGGCCGGAGCGGATCTCGTCCGCGGTCCGGTTGGACATCAGGGTGACCTCGTACCCGTGCGACTGGAGTCCGAGGGCTATCTGGAGTCCGGACTGACCGGCTCCGACGACGAGTATCTTCCGCATCCGGTGGTGTCTCCTACAGGGATCGGGGACTACTCGGGGGTGACGTCCAGTGCGTGGCCGACGAGAGACAGCAGAGTCTCGACCACCGAGATCCGCCGCCGCGCATCCATGATCATTACAGGTATGTGCGCGGGGACCGTCAACGCCTCCCGCACGTCCTCCGGATCGAAGCGCACGCTGCCGTCGAAGTGGTTGACGGCGACGACGTACGGCAGTCCGCAGCTCTCGAAGTAGTCCAGCGCCGGGAAGCAGTCCTTCAGGCGCCGGGTGTCGGCCATGACGACCGCGCCGATCGCGCCGCGCACCAGGTCGTCCCACATGAACCAGAACCGCTGCTGGCCCGGCGTGCCGAACAGGTAGAGCACCAGGTCGTCGTCGAGCGTGATGCGGCCGTAGTCCATGGCCACGGTGGTGGTCAGCTTGCCGGGCGTCGAGGTGAGGTCGTCGGTCTCCTCGCTCGCCTCGGTCATCAGTGCCTCGGTCTGCAGGGGCGTGATCTCCGAGACGGCGGTGACCAGTGTGGTCTTGCCGACGCCGAAGCCGCCGGCCACGACTATCTTCGTGGCGACGGGGGCTCGGGTGCGGTCCGTCTGCCAGGGCTGCACGGGCCCTTCATCGGCGAGGAACGAGTCGGGGCGGGGGGAGACACCGCGAGCGGCGTCAGAGACGACGGAGTCCACTCAGCACCCTTTCCAGCAGCGCGCGGTCCGGACGGCCGGTGCCGTGACCGGTTCCGGTGCCGTACACACGGATCTTTCCCTGGTCCGCGAGGTCGCTGAGGAGCACGCGGACCACGCCGAGCGGCATCTTCAGCAGCGCGGCGATCTCGGCCACCGTGCGCATACGGCGGCACAGTTCGACGATGGCCCGCATCTCCGGCATGACCCGGGTGGTGAGGGAACCATTCGTCAGTTCCCGGCGCTCCTCCGGAGCCTCCAGCGCGGCCGTGCTGCTGACGAACGTCTCGACGAGGAGGACGTGGCCGAAGCGGGTACGGCCGCCGGTGAGCGAGTACGGGCGCACGCGGGCGGGCTTGCGGTCGCCGCCGCGGACGGGGAGCTGGGGCCTGTTCTGCGGGGCGTTGCTCATCGGGTACCCCCTGCCGAGGCGGTCTCGAGGGACTTCCGTAGCTCGCTGCGGAGTTCGGGAGTGAGGACGTGGCCGGCACGGCCGACGAAGAGCGCCATGTGGTAGGCCACCACGCTCATGTCGCAGTCCGCGGAGCCGTGCACGCCGAGCAGCGAGCCGTCGCTGATGGACATCACGAACAGGCTGCCCTCGTCCATCGCGACCATCGTGTGTTTCACCCCGCCGAACTGCATCAGCTTGGCGGCGCCGATGGTGAGGCTGCCGATGCCGGAGACGATGGTGGCGAGGTCGGCGGAGGAGCCGCGGGGGCCGGTGGGCTTGTCGCTCCTCACCTCCCGCGCCTCCTCGTTGCGGGCGTGGTCCGAGGAGAGCAGGAGCAACCCGTCGGAGGAGACCACCGCGACTGACTGGATGCCCGGCACCTCCTCGACCAGATTCGTCAACAACCAGTGCAGGTTGCGGGCTTCACTGCTCAGTCCGAAGGTACTGGGCGCTGTCAACTGCTTGCCTCCTCGACTGTGCCCCCCGTGGCTGCTTCGGATTCACTGCTGGGTGTTCTGTGCCGGCCGGTCTGTTCGGCGATCTCTGTTTGTACGTCGCGGTAGCCGGCCTCCGCTCCCTTGCGGAAGCCACCCAGCCTCCTGCGGAGGGCTTCGGCGTCGACGCCGGCGGTCCGCTGGCGCGGGGCCTGGGCGGGGGCAGTGATCTTCGGGGTGCGTTTGGGGAGGCCCTTGTCGGTGAGCAGGTCCTCGTCCGGGGCGCGGGTGTGTTCCGCCTCGGCTTCGCCTTCGGCGGGTTCTTTCCCACCCGCACCAACCGTGCGGGCATCGTCGTCGGGTGCGGGTGGCCCCTGTGGGGCGTCCTCGCCGTCGGCGGCCGCGGGTTCGTCGGCCGCGGGATCAGCTGTCGCTCCGGGATCGCCATCCGCGGACTTCGCACTCGCGCCTTCGCCGACCGCCGACCCGCCAGGAGTCGGCTCTCCCGTCGACTGTGCCGGGATCAGCAGCTCCATCGTGGTCTCGGCGGGGTGCTCCCGCTCCTGCTCGGCCTCGGGCGTGCCCGGCTGCTGCCGTTCTGCCGTCTCCCGTACGGCCTCGTCCGCGGCCTCCGTCTCCTGTACGGCCTTCTCCGCCAGCGCCACCAGCGGGTCCCCGCCCTTCGCGCGGCCGCGCAGGACGTTGGAGTTGGCCTCGGCGTCGGCGCCGGGCAGGGAGAAGGTGCGGGTGCCGGCGTGGTGCGGTGAGTCCGAGGGAACCGCGGCCGCGGGGGCGGCCACCAGCAGGCCCCTGGGCAGGACCGCGACCGCCGCGACCCCGCCCTGCTTCTGCTCGCGGAGCTGGACGCGGACGCCGTGGCGGTGGGCGAGGCGGGCGACGACGTAAAGGCCGAGGCCCAGGCCGTCGTCGCCCTCCTGGTTGTAGGTGGCCTCGGGATCGAAGTCGGCGAGGCGGGAGTTCAGGCGCGTCAGGCGATCGCTCGTCATCCCGATGCCCTCGTCGTGGACGGAGAGCATGACCTCGCCGTTCTCCAGCAGCCAGCCGGAGACCTCGACGGGCAGGTCGGGCGGGGAGAACGACGACGCGTTCTCCATCAGCTCGGCCAGCAGGTGGGAGAGGTCGTCGGCCACGAAGCCCGCCACATGCGCGTGCGGCGGGAGCGCGGCGATGCGGACCCGCTCGTACCGCTCGATCTCGCTGACCGCCGCGCGGACGACGTCGACGAGCGGAACCGGTCCGGCGTGCTGCTGGACGTGCTCGGTGCCGGCGAGGACGAGGAGGTTCTCGCTGTGCCGGCGCATGACCGTGGCGAAGTGGTCGAGCTTGAAGAGCGTGGCGAGCCGGTCGGGGTCCTGCTCGCGCTCCTCCAGGCTCTCGATGACGGCGAGTTGGCGCTCGACGAGCCCGAGGGTGCGCAGGGCGAGGTTGACGAAGGTGGAGCCGATGGTCTCCCGCAGCCGCTCCAACTGGGCGGCCGAATCGGCGAGTTCGGTGCGCAGCTCGTCGCGGGCGTCGGCCATCTTCTGGCGCTGTCCGACGAGGTGCTTGCGGTCGGACTCCAGGGTGGCGATGCGCTCGTGGAGGGCGACGGCGTGCGCGTGCAGGGCGTTGACGGAGTTGACGACCTGGGCGAACTCGTCCTTGCGGCCGGTGAACTTGACGGGCTCTTCGGCCGCCGGGTCCTCGGCCTGGGCCAGCCGGGCGGAGCCGAGCCGCAGCACGGCGAGCGGCCGGGTGAGGCTGCGGGCCATGCCCGTGGCGACGCCCACGGCGAGCAGCATCAGCGCGCCGAGGATCGCGATGCGGATCTCCAGTGCGGTGACGTCGTCGTCGCGGAGCTGTTCGAGGGCCTTGGTGCGGCGGTCGTACAGGGCGGACTCGACACCGCGCATGGCGTCGACGCGGGCGGAGAGGGCGGCCTCGGCACGCTGGGTGTTGGTGGCGAGGTCCCGGTCGGAGAGCGTGGCCTGGTCGGTGAGGCCGGTGAGATACCGCTCGGCGGTGGTGATCTCGGGGCCGGTGACCGTGGAGTCGTACGACGTGCGCGCGCTCTTGGGGGCGGTGTCGTGGAAGTCGGTGAGGGCGGCGTCGGAGCGCAGCCGGGCCTGCTGGGCGGCGGCGCTGAGGGCGGCGCGCTGCTTGGCGTCGGCGTCCGAGGAGGTCTTCTGGGTGGTCGCGATGCCGGTGATCGGGTCGATCACGGTCTCGGTGGTGGTCGGCACACTGAGGGCGGCGAGCAGCAGCCCGCGGGCGGCGGCGGCCTGCTGTACGGCGGAGTCCAGCTCGGCGAGGGCGTAGGCGCCGGCGCCCGCGCGGGGCGGCATCTGCTCGGCCAGCTGCTCGGCGAGCCGGTGGAGTTCGGTGATGGTGACCGAGTAGGCCTCGTGCGCTTCCAGCGCGGTGCTCTTGCCGGTGAGCGCCGCCCTGCGCACGGTCGCGATGCCGTCGAGGTCGCCGCGCAGCGCGGGGGGCGTGTCGGTGTCGGCGCGCAGCTCCTCGACCTGGCGGTCGACGCGGACGCTGCGCTGCTCGCTGGGCGCCTTCGACTTGGGCCGTCCGGCGGCGATGTACGACGTGACTTCGTCGCGCTCGTCGGCGAGGGAGTGGGCGAGTGTGAGCGCGTCCTCGGTCTGCTCGGCGAGGGTCACGAGCTTCTGAGTGTCGTGCAGTTGCCCGGAGGCGGCGACGACCGAGGGGACGCCGGCGCCGGCGATGGCGGCGGCCACGACGGCCACGGCGACGATCAGCCGGTTCCGTACATGGGTCGGGCGCCCCTTGCCGACGGGTGTGACGTCGGCCGTTGTGCCGTTCGTGGTGCCGGGCGTGGACTGCGCGCCCCCTGCGGAGGACGTCTGCTTGCCTGAGCGACGAGGCCGCATCTTCTGCACCGGTGCTCGCATTCCTGACTCGTGATACCCATGGGTCCGAGTGACGCTCCGTCAACTACTGCCGACTCTACGTACACTCGATGCGGTTCCCGACCCTCCCAGTGCCGGTGGGCAGCGGCCGCGCATCACCTGACCCGCCACCCGAAGGAGTGAACCCCGGAGGGGAGTTGGCGGGCAAGTTTCTCAGGCGCGTGCGGATGCCTTGCGCGGCGGGCCGGTTGGACGTCTGCGGCGGGCGATGACAGTATTCGCCGCCACGCCCGGCCGGAGTAAACCATTCCACCCCAAATCAGGCGCCTGACCTGCGCCGCCGCACTCATTCGGCGGCCAATGCGGCCCCTTCGCGAACCTTGTGAAGGCCTCGTGCAGACTGGCCGAATGCGAACAGAGCTTGTTTCGGAGCCCGGTGACCCGGCCCGCCCCAACGAGGACTTCGCGAGTGTCGCTCTTCCCGCCTCGGGACAGGGCGGCGCACTGGTGGTTCTGGATGGAGTGACCCCACCGAGGGGTGAGACGGGCTGCCTGCATTCCGTCGCCTGGTTCACCGCACGACTCGGCGGAGCCCTGACCGAACTGACCGTTTCACTCCCTGATGTTCCCCTCGTCGACGCCTTGGCCCGCGCCATCGCACGTACCGCTGAGGCCCACGCCGAAACCTGTGACCTTTCTCACCCACGCACCCCACAGGCAACGGTGGTTCTGGCCCGGTGGTCGCCGGAGACGGTGGAGTACCTGATCCTGTCGGACTCGGCCCTGCTGGTGGAGTCCCCGGACGGCGCGATCACGCCCTACCTGGACGACCGCCTGTCCCGCCTCCCCCGCGCGTCCCTGGCCGCGGACGCCATGATCGACGCCCACATCCGCAACAAGGAGGGCGGCTTCTTCACGGCCGCCGCCGATCCGTCGGTGGCGGGGCGGGCGGTGACGGGGGTGCTGGCGCGGGGGGAGGTTCGGGCCGTGGCCGCGCTGACGGATGGGGCGACCCGGTGGGTGGAGAAGTTCCGGGAGGGGGACTGGGGGGACTGCTATCGGCTCCTGCGGAAGGAGGGGGCGCGGGAGTTGGTGGATCGGGTGCGGGGGTTGGAGCGGGGCGATGCGGAGGAGCGGGTGCGGCTGGGGCGGAGTAAGACGCATGACGATGCGACGGTGGTGTTTGCGGAGTTGTGAGCCACCTATTCCGGGGGCGACTCGTCCTCATCGGCGCTCTCGGGCGACGGAAGCGTTACCGACATGACCGCTTGTGCGTTCTTCTCGGGCAGGTGGGCGCGGAGCTCTTCCTCGAAGGCGTCGTCACCGAGGAGGATTCTCTGCCTTTTGAGCCAGTAAATGTCCGTACCGACTGAGACTCCCATCTCCAGACGTAGAGCGAGCGCCTGGAGATTGAGGGTAATGCCTTGATCCGGCTGATTCAGTTTTGTTCGCAGTATGCCAAGTTGACTGGTGGTGGCGGCAATGCTGGCTCGGTCACCGATTTCCTCACTGATGGCCAGCGACTTGAGGTAGTAGTCCTCGGCCACGCCATAATCCTCACGCACTTCCGCAATCTTGCCGAGATGGTGGTAACTGGCACCGATCCCAGCCCGGTAGCGGCCTTCCTGACGGATGGCTAGCGAACTGTGGTGGCACTCTTCGGCGAGGTCATAATCACCCCGACTTTCCGCAACCTTACCGAGTTGATGATAGCTGTTGGCAACACCGACTCGATCGCCGATTTCCTCACTGATGGCCAGTGACTTGCGGTAGTATTCTTCGGCTACGTCGTACTCTCGCCGCATTTCCGCAATCGCGCCCAGAGTATGGTGGCCAGCACCAATCCTATCCCGGTCGCCGCGTTCTTCTGCGATGGCGAGCGATTTTCGACAGAACTCTTCAGCTTCACCGTAATTCCCCCGCCTCACTGCGAGGAGGCCGAGTTGGTGATATGTGCCTGCAATACCGGCTCGATCGCCGCGTTCCTCACTGATGGCGAGCGAATTACGGTAGTACTCTTCGGCTTCACCATAGTCCCCCCGTGCGTCCGCGATGGTGCCCAGATTATGAAGACAGCCGGCAGCGGCCCGGGAGCCGGCGGGATTCCAGGAGAGACTCTCCTTGAGCAGCCGCTCTTCCCAGTCCCACGCACCCCAAGTGTGCAATTGCCGGCACACACGGTCGGTGACAGCGTTCGCCTGATCGAGGGCACCGGCTTGGTAATGGTGATGGCGGGCTTCGATGAGGTCGATGATGGCGGCGGCCTTGTCCTGCGGCCATACATGGGCGCGCCACCGCCAGTAGGCAGCAGCCCGGCGATGAGCTGCTGTGAGTACCTCAGGGGCGCTCCGGTTTCGCAGGGCGTCAGCGGTCCAGCGGTGTACCAGCAAGCCGCTGGGCCGACTGCCCGGCTCGTCCTGCGACGTCGGCGCGGGGGAGACCAGCCCCAGTCCCAGCAGTAGACGCAAGGCTTCCTCGGCATCGTCGTCGAGTTCGACCGGAGGCCGGGACAGCTCCTTGAGATCGTCTCCGAACTGGGCCATCACCTCCGAAGGAAGACCCCATCCTTCCTCCGCCACGGCTCCCCCAGCCTGGGCTTCCACGATCTGTCGCCTCACTGTCCGGAGCCGGTCCGCCAACGCCGGTTCAACCCCCGGTGCCGAGGTCAGGTCAGACAGTTGCCAGGCAGCCCCCGTCCGGTCGACCGGCGCGCGATACACCGCAAGCCCGTCCAGCAGCGACCGCGCCCCCGGCACACCGTCCAACTGCCCCAGCAGCGTGTCGAGCAGCACGTCATCCACCGCCAGCGTGACGGTCTCGGCCAACGCCTTGTCCAGGTCACCGGCGATCCCGGCCAGCCATCGCTCCGGGTTACGGATGCCGCGTCGCTCCAGCGCCTCCTCCATGCGCTCGGCGATGTCGGGGAACCGTGCCTCGCCACCGCGCAGCAGCGCGTCCAGGTACTCCAGTGCCCGCGGATGCCCGCCGACATCGGCGTAGGCGCGTTCGAGGTCCTCCTTGCCGAGGGCGTCCAGGCCGGGCAGCCGCCAGATCAGCTTGCGGGTTTCGGCAAGCGACAGCGGGCCGAGGTGATGCATCGTCAGGCGTCGGTGCATCCGGTTCGGCAGGCTGAACGGATACCGGCTGGTGACCAGCAGTCGAGCGCGAGGCGCGGCAGCCGCCCAGGCGGCCAGGAAGTCCGCCAGGTCGGGATCGGCCGGCTGCCAACCCCCGTCGGACTGGACCAGGAGGTCCTCGGCGTTGTCCAGCACGAGCAGGACCGGCAGCCGTGGCAGGACGACCTGCTGGATCAGTTCCCACCGTTCCCGCCACGACGGCGTGGCATCGGCGAGCATGGCCGCCACCCGGCGCAGCATGTCGTCCTCGGCAAGCCCGGCGGACACGCAGCGAACGACGAGACGTTTGCGCAGGGTCTCCAGCACCGAGTCGACCGTCGGGGCCGTAGCGGCCGGGACGGGCACCACCAACCCCGCTTCGGACCCCAGATGGTGCAGCAACTCCGCGGTGAGCGTCGACTTGCCGACGCCGCCGATCCCGTGGATCAGCACGCCGCCCCGGCCGGAGTCACGCAATACGCCCAGCAGTTGCCGTAGCTCCGCCCGACGCCCCACGAACTCGCCGACCTTGCGCACCACCATCCCCTCTTCCAGCACCCTCTTCGGGCATCGGTGCCACCCGCTCGACGCCTTGCCCGGCGTCGAAGAGCGGCAGGGGCGGCCCAGCGAGGAAAAGGGACGGAGTGGACCACTCGGGCCAGGCGCCCCTCGGATCACCGGCCGGGAGCTGCTGCCGTGCGGCCTCCAGCCGTCGCCGCGCCCGCGAAAGCGCGGCCAGCGGGACGGGGTGCTCCGCCCGGGCCAGATCCTCGTACACGAGAGCGGCCAGCTCGGTGGCGTACCGGTCGGTGACCGCCTCCGTCATCGCCAGCACGCTCGGAACCCCTCGGCCCAGAAGCTCCCGCGCCAGCCTGCACGGGCCTCGGCGGCGGCGTCATCGGCATCCGACTGCGGTGCCTGTGCCGTGGAACAACCGGACAGGACGACCAACGGCACCCCACGTCCCGGCGGCAGCACGTCATCCATGAACCGCCGCGCGTCCACCTTGTCCAGCCCGCCGTCGTCCTTCTCCAGGAACAGCACCCCCGGGGCGGCATGGCACGACAGATGCAGTACGTGGAACCGCTCCTCCTCCAGAGCGGCGCGAATCTCGGCGACGCTCCCCCAGTTCAGTACCCGGACATACGCCCCCTGCTTGGTGCGCGCGGAGCCGACCGCGTCCAGGATGCGCGCCAACTCCCGCTCATAGTCGAGAAGTTCACCCGCCCCCGCCTCCGGACTCGCCACCACGGCAAGAATCCGCAGCGGCCCCGGGATCGGCATCGCCACCGGCGGGGTCTCCCGCCGTACCTTGCGGTACAGGTCGACGCGCTCGGACAGCACCAGCGGCCCCGGCGCACCGGGTACCACCAGGCTCTCCCAGGGCAGATCCCGCCACTCGGCCGCGTCGACGCTCAACCCGATCCGCAGCGGAGCATTGCAGTCACGAGCCAACGCCGCCTCGCGCCGCAACGCGGCCCCCACCTCCCCGTTCACGAACCGCTCGCCCAGGGTCCGGCCGACGGCGGCCAAGGCACCGTTCACGCCACCGGAGATCACCGGCGTGTCCGTCGTGGGCGCGGTCCGGGTCACGTGATCCCCGCGCACGCTGCAACGCCCGAACCCGCTCATCCAACTGGCGGTCCAGCTCGGCCGCCGCAAGCCCGTCATCCGCGCCGGGCGGAGCGCCGGACACCTCGGCTCCCTCGGTCGAGAACACCACCGCCCCCACCCCGACCCGTAACTCCGCGTGGATGGGCCCGTCCGGCCGGTACTCCAGGCCCTGCGGCGGGACCACCACACCCGTGGCCGCCGGCCGCTCCGAGTCCGCCAACCCCCGTACCGCGCGCGCGAGTTGCCGTGCCTTCGCCTCGTACTGGTCCGGCGCCGCCACCGTACGAAAGTCGACGAACAGCCGTGAGCGATGAAGGGCGGAACGGTCGCCACATCGCCCCAGAGGACCGGGATCACCCGCTGCCGCCCGGCCGTCGAAGCCGTCATGGCCGCCGCGAACTCCTCGTCGCACCACTCGGAGGCGATCCACAGCGGAGTCACCACGGCCACCAGAGCTTCCGCCTGTGCCAAGCCCTCCTGCAACCGCGTGGCCACCCGCTGCCCGCCCGAGCCGCTCAAGGTTCTCCGCCAGGGCGACGGGCCAATCACCGTCCCTGAAGGCGTAGGAGAAGAACACATCGAATCGCTCGGCCCCTGATCCGGGCCCTGATCCGGCCGCAGACCCGGCCCCGACCCCGGCTCCGTCCACACCGCACCCCCGTACGCAGCACCCCCGGAGCCGGCGCCCAGACAGCTACCCCGAGGTTGAGGAAATGCAAGGATGCCAGGGCTCGCCGCCCGCGACAGCGATAACGGCCCATTTCCCCGCGACCGTCGCCTTACTTCTCCATCCCTCGGTTCAACTGATTCAGCAACCGAGCCAGCTCCGCCACCTCACCCCGATCCCAGTGGGACAGCTGCGCGACATACCGAGCCCGGCGGGCCTCCCGCACCTTCGCGACCCGGCCGCGCCCCTCCTCCGTGAGGTGCACCAGCCACGCCCGCCCGTCGGCGGGGTCCGGCTCGCGGGCGACCAGGCCCAGGTCCTCCAGGGCGCGCAGCTGGCGGGACATGGTGGCCTTGCCGACGCCGATGTACGCGGCGAGTTCCGTGGCGCGCATGCGGCCGGACTCGTCCAGTCGGACCAGCAGCCCGTACGCCGCGGACTCCAGGTCGGGATGGACCTCGCGGGCCATCTCGCCCTGCTTGGCCCTGGCGCGCCGGAAGAGGACGGTCAACTCGCGTTCCAGGTCGAGGAATTCGGGCTGGTCCATACCACCACCGGGCATTCTCCCAGAGGCGGCACCCCCAGATTCGACTCTCCGCCCGTCGTCGTTTCCGTCTTGGTGCACGTCAGCCCCTGCCTCGATTTCCCGGTCCCGAAAATTTCCGCCACCCGCCGTCATTGCCGCAGCTCCGCCAGTATTTCGCAGGCGTAGACCAACGGCAGCCTCCGGCCCCCCTGCCGCCTGCCGAGGCCCTCACCCACCGCGGCCCCCAGCCGAAGCCACCCAGCCCCCAGCCACCCCCGTCACCGTCACCCGACCGCAGTCACACCCCCGGCCCATTTCCCCACCGAGCGTCACCGGGCCTTCGGAGGCACGCTGTGCCCGTGCTCAGATCCGAACCGCTCCGCTCCCGCCATCCCCACCTCGCAGGGCTCGTGCTCGCCACCGCCCTCTCCCTCCTCCTGGTCCTCCTCCTCGCCGTCCAGCCCCCTCCCGCATCCGCCGACGACGACCCGCCGCGCGGCTCCGCCCACATGGGCATGGGCGTCGCAGTCCACGACGGGGTGCACGACGGCCCTGCCAGCACCCTGGCCGCTCAGACGGAAGGCGTGGACGTCTCCAGCCACCAGGGCGACGTCGACTGGCCGACGCTGTGGGACAGCGGGGTGAAGTGGGCCTATGTGAAGGCCACCGAGGGGACGTACTACAAGAACCCCTACTTCGCCCAGCAGTACGACGGCTCCCACGACATCGGCATGATCCGCGGCGCGTACCACTTCGCCACCCCGGACACCACCAATGGAGCAACCCAGGCCGACTATTTCGTCGATCGCGGCGGCGGTTGGTCCCGCGACGGCAAGACCCTGCCCGGCGTCCTCGACATCGAGTGGAATCCGTACGGAGACGCCTGCTACGGCAAGACACCGAGCGCGATGGTCACCTGGATCCGCGACTTCCTGAACCGGTACAGGGCCCGCACCGGCCGCGGCCCCGTCATCTACACGGCCACCAGTTGGTGGAAACAGTGCACCGGCAACCACAGCGGCTTCGCCTCCGTCAACCCGCTGTGGATCGCCCGGTACGCGACGGCGGTGGGCGAACTGCCGGCGGGCTGGCGCTACTACACGATGTGGCAGTACACGTCCTCCGGGCCGACCGTCGGTGACCACAACAGGTTCAACGGCGCGCTGGACCGGGTGAAGGCATTGGCCAACGGCTAGTCCGACACCGCCAAGCCCCGGCCGACGGCCACCCCCACGGCCGTACCGGACGCCCCACGGGCCGTACCGGACGCCGTACGGCGAAGGCCCGGACGCCGTACGGCGAAGGCCCGGCCTCTCTCACGAGAAACCCGGGCCTTCCCTTTTCCGGTCGCGTCCGTCACGCCGCGACCGGAACCTCCGGCGCCACGCCGCTGACGGCCGGCGCCAGCGCCAGCTCCAGGACCTGGCGGACGTCCGTCACCGTGTGGACGTCGAGCTTGTCCAGCACCTCGGCGGGGACGTCGTCCAGGTCGGGCTCGTTGCGCTTGGGGATGATCACGGTCTTGACGCCCGCCCGGTGGGCCGCCAGCAGCTTCTGCTTCACGCCGCCGATGGGCAGGACGCGGCCCGTGAGTGAGACCTCGCCCGTCATCGCCACGTCCGTGCGCAGCGGGCGGCCGGACAGGAGCGACGCCAGCGCCGTCGTCATCGTGATGCCCGCGCTCGGGCCGTCCTTGGGCACCGCGCCCGCCGGGAAGTGGATGTGCACGCCCTGGTCCTTCAGGTCGGCGACGGGCAGCTCCAGTTCGGCGCCGTGCGAGCGGAGGAAGGACAGGGCGATCTGTGCGCTCTCCTTCATCACGTCACCCAGTTGGCCCGTCAGCGTCAGGCCCGCCGCGCCCGTCTCCGCGTCCGCCAGCGACGCCTCGACGAACAGCACGTCGCCGCCCGCGCCGGTCACCGCGAGGCCCGTGGCCACGCCCGGCACGGCCGTACGGCGCTCCGCCGGGTCCTGGGCGGACTCGGGCACGTGGTGCGGCCGGCCGATCAGGCCGCGCAGGTCACCGTCCGAGATCGTGAACGGCAGCTTCCGCTCACCCAGTTCGTGCTGCGCCGCGACCTTGCGGAGCAGCCGCGCGATCGAGCGCTCCAGGTTGCGGACGCCCGCCTCGCGCGTGTACTCGCCGGCGAGCTTGCGCAGCGCGCTCTCGTCGAGTGTCACCTCGTCCTTCTCCAGGCCCGCCCGCTCCAGTTGGCGCGGGAGCAGGTGGTCGCGGGCGATGACGATCTTCTCGTCCTCGGTGTAGCCGTCGAGGCGGACCAGCTCCATACGGTCGAGCAGGGCCTCGGGGATGGCCTCCAGGACGTTGGCGGTGGCGAGGAAGACCACGTCCGACAGGTCCAGCTCCACTTCCAGGTAGTGGTCCCGGAAGGTGTGGTTCTGGGCCGGGTCCAGGACCTCCAGGAGCGCGGCCGCGGGGTCGCCGCGGAAGTCCGAGCCCACCTTGTCGATCTCGTCGAGGAGGACCACCGGGTTCATCGAACCGGCCTCCTTGATCGCGCGCACGATCCGGCCGGGCAGCGCGCCGACGTACGTACGGCGGTGGCCGCGGATCTCGGCCTCGTCGCGGACGCCGCCCAGGGCGACCCTGACGAACTTGCGGCCCATGGCGTGGGCGACGGACTCGCCGAGCGAGGTCTTGCCGACGCCGGGCGGGCCGACCAGGGCCAGTACGGCACCGCCGCGCCGGCCGCCGACGACACCGAGGCCGCGGTCGGCCCGCCGCTTGCGCACCGCCAGGTACTCGGTGATCCGCTCCTTCACGTCCTCCAGACCGGCGTGCTCGGCGTCCAGCACACGCTTCGCGCCCTGGATGTCGTACGCGGAAGCCTTGTCATCGGTCCGCTCGTTCCACGGGAGTTCGAGGACGGTGTCCAGCCAGGTGCGGATCCAGGAGCCCTCCGGGGACTGGTCGCTGGACCGCTCCAGCTTGTCGACCTCCTTCAAGGCCGCCTCGCGGACCTTCTCCGGCAGGTCGGCGGCCTCCACGCGGGCGCGGTAGTCGTCGGACTCCTCGCCCTCCTGCTCGCCGTTCAGCTCGCGCAGTTCCTTGCGGACGGCCTCCAGCTGACGGCGCAGCAGGAACTCGCGCTGCTGCTTGTCGACGCCCTCCTGGACGTCCTTGGCGATGGTCTCGGCGACGTCCTGCTCGGCGAGGTGGTCCCGCAGGTGCCGGGTGGCGAGCTTGAGGCGGGCGACCGGGTCGGCGGTCTCCAGGAGTTCCACCTTCTGCTCGGTGGACAGGAAGGGGGAGTAACCGGAGTTGTCGGCCAGGGCCGAGACGTCGTCGATGGCCTGGACGCGGTCGACGACCTGCCAGGCGCCGCGCTTGCGCAGCCAGGCGGTGGCGAGCGCCTTGTATTCCTTGACCAGTTCGGTGACCTGTCCGGGCAGCGGCTCGGGCACGCTCTCGTCGACCCGCGTCCCCTCGACCCACAGTGCCGCACCCGGTCCGGTCGTCCCAGCACCGATCCGCACGCGGCCGCGACCGCGGATCAGGGCACCCGGGTCACCGTCGGCCAGCCGGCCTACCTGCTCGACGGTGCCGAGCACACCGGTGCCCGCGTACGTACCGTCGATGCGCGGCACCAGAAGCACCCGTGGCTTTCCGGATTGCGAGCGGGCGGCCGCCTGCGCGGCCTCCACGGCGGCGCGCACATCGGTGTCGTTCAAGTCCAGCGGGACCACCATTCCGGGCAGCACGACCTCATCGTCGAGCGGCAGCACAGGCAGGGTGAGCGGTGTGGACGTCGAAGCCATGATCTCCCCTTCGGCAGTCAAGTTGAGTTATGCCGACTCAATGCACGGGGAGGCCCGAATGTTCCCAGGCCTTCGTTCGCTGTGAGCGATCATCCGCGGCACCGACTGTGACCTCGGCTTTCGCGAATAAACGGTTGCCGGGGGCCGGTTCCTTCCCTCACCGTCTCCCCGTGACAGACACCGCGACAGACACAGAGACCCTTCTCGCCGCCTACGACGACCAGATGCGCGGCGCACCCCCGACCCCGCCCGTCGGCGTGACGTACGAACAGGACGGTCCCCTGCTGCGGATCGTCGGCGGATTCCGCGGCCTCGTCAGCGGCCCGCGCTCGCTCGGCGTACGCGGCGCCGAGCTCGACCGGCTCATCGCCCGGCAGCGCGACTACTTCGCGGCGCGCGGCGAGGCGGTGGAGTGGAAGACGCGGTCCCACGACGACCCGGCCGACCTCACCGACCGCCTGCGCGGGGCCGGCTTCCTGCCCGAGGACGAGGAGACGGTCCTGGTGGGACGGGCCGCCGACATGGCCGTACGGCAGCCCGTCCTGCCGGAGGGCGTGACGCTGCGGGGGGTCACGGCGGACGCGGACATGCGCCGTATCGCCGCGATGGAGTCGGTCGTGTGGGGCCAGGACTGGAGCTGGCTCGCCGACGATCTCATCGGCCGCGTCGCGTCCGCTCCGGACGAGGTCGCCGTGTACGTCGCCGAGGCGGACGGCCAGGTCGTCTCCGCGGCGTGGCTGGTGTTCCGCGCGGGGACCGAGTTCGCGAGCCTGTGGGGCGGGTCAACGCTGGCCGAGTGGCGCGGCCAGGGCATCTACCGCGCGCTGGTCGCCACCCGCGCCGCCCTCGCCGTCGCACGCGGGGTCGGCTACCTGCACGTCGACGCCTCCGACGACAGCGCGCCCATCCTGCGGCGGCTGGGCTTCGAGGCGGTGACGACGACCACGCCGTACGTGTGGTCGCCCGTGGCCGGCTGAACCAGGGGCGTACCAGCGGCGCACCACCGGCCACAGCGCGATCCCGATGACCAGGGAGATCAGATGTCCCCAATTGGTCAGCGGATCCGTGAGATTGAGCAGGTCCTGGACCAGCATCCCGCCGAACAGCACCAGCACCGGCCACCGCAGCCACGGCCGCAGCAGCCCGGCCAGCGCGCCGACGCTCGTGGCGACGCCGAAGCTGATGCCGTAGTCGAGGCGGTGCAGCGAGCTGTCGGGAAGGTGGCCGACCAGCACCGCGATCCCGACCGGGACCTCGGTCGCGAGGGTGGCCAGGACGTGCCCGAGCAGGAAGACGACGGCCGTGCGAGCGCCGCCGATGCGCCGCTCCAGCGCGGTGAGCCCGAGCAGGAAGCCGAGCGTGTACGGCGCCATGATCCCGCCCGCGATCCACAGCGCGCTGGCGATCAGCACCAGCACGGGCGTCCGCACGAGGTGCGCCACATCGGTGCTGGAGCCCTGGTGCAGGGCGTGGACGAGGGCGGGGTCGGCGTAGGTGGCGATCAGCGAGGTGGCGGTCAGGACGGCGGCGTAGGCGCAAGTGAAGGGCGTTGCGGTGGGGGTGGGGAGCAGACGCCAGGGGCGGAAGGCGCGGGTCCGGGGTGCGGCGCCCTCAGCCTCGGCGGCCTCAGCAGTCGCGGCTGCCACGGTGACGCCGGTCGCCCGCGTCGCATCGGCGATCTCCGGCGCCGAGGACGGCGCGGGAGCGACGCTCAGTGGTCCGCGCTGGCGCGGCATCCCGTCCAGCAGCCCGGCCACCTCGGGCAGACCCGCGTCGCCGGAAGGGCCAGTCACGGTTCGTTCCACGGTGAGGCGCTCCTTCCGTTTTCCCCACCCTCGGCCCGCCCCCCACCCATGTCTGTGACCAGCGCCACATGACAGCGGATTCTCAGCAACCTCTCAAGAAGATCCCGCGTCTTCCCCTGATCCCCCTGCCGGACGTCACCCGCTGACGTATTTCCCTCGGCCGTCCCGGACCGACCTGCCAGGATGGCCGGATGCCCACTTCGTACGACATCCCCGAAGTCCTGGACCGTCGCGAAGGCCCGTACGGCGAGATCGTGTTGCGGCGGCACGGCGAACTGCTCCAGATCATCGCCAACGGCTGCTTTCTGATGGACACCTCCGACGGGCGCTCGGAGCGGCTGCTCGTCGACGCGGCGCTCGGCGCGCTGGGCGGCCGGCCGGAGCCGCACGTGCTGATCGGCGGGCTCGGCGTCGGGTTCTCGCTCGCACACGCCGCAGCCGATCCGCGCCCGAAACGGATCACCGTCGTCGAGCGCGAGCCGGCGATTATCGGCTGGCATCTCGACGGGCCGTTGTCCGACTTCTCCGCCCGCGCCCTCGCCGACCCGCGCACCCGGATTCTGCAAACGGATCTGGTGGCGCACGTACATGAGACTTACGACACGTATGACGCCCTGTGTCTCGACATCGACAACGGACCCGGCTGGACCGTCACCGAGGGCAACGACAGTCTGTACTCACCGACTGGACTGGCGGCCTGCGCAGGGGCGTTGAGACCGGGTGGGGTGCTGGCCGTTTGGTCCGCCCAGCCCTCTCCGGAATTCGAAGAAACCTTGTGTAATGCCGGATTCCAACAGGTGCGTACCGAAGAGATCCCCGTTGCCCGGGGCGTTCCGGACGTCGTACACCTCGCCGTACGACCTGGATAGCCGTGGCACGGTGACTCCCCGTACTCTGCTCACCTGACGCGGATCATTCAAGCGTCAATCGCAAGCATGCGCAGGCATAGCCAGATAGCGGGATCACCCCACGGATTCCGGAAAGCAACTTTGGGGCGGGCGATGGAGCAGACACACACCTCCCACAACGGCACGGCGGCGACTCCCGGCGCTCAGCGCCGGGTCCTCGTGGTCGAGGACGATCCGACCATCGTGGACGCCATCGCGGCCCGTCTGCGCGCCGAGGGTTTCCTCGTGCAGACCGCGGGCGACGGTCCGGCGGCCGTCGACACGGCCGAGGCCTGGCAGCCCGATCTGCTGATCCTCGACATCATGCTGCCGGGCTTCGACGGCCTGGAGGTGTGCCGCCGGGTGCAGGCCCAGCGGCCGGTACCGGTGCTGATGCTGACCGCGCGTGACGACGAGACCGACATGCTGGTCGGGCTCGGCGTCGGCGCCGACGACTACATGACCAAGCCGTTCTCGATGCGGGAGCTCGCGGCACGCGTGCACGTGCTGCTGCGCCGCGTCGAGCGGGCCGCGCTGGCCGCCACGACGCCGCGCTCGGGCATCCTGCGCCTCGGTGAGCTGGAGATCGACCACGCGCAGCGGCGGGTGCGGGTGCGCAGTGAGGATGTTCACCTCACCCCGACCGAGTTC
Organism: Streptomyces sp. DT2A-34; assembly: GCF_030499515.1. NCBI lineage: Bacteria > Bacillati > Actinomycetota > Actinomycetes > Kitasatosporales > Streptomycetaceae > Streptomyces > Streptomyces sp. DT2A-34. The sequence goes on from NZ_JASTWJ010000001.1 coordinate 3,129,014, forward strand.
GACCTCCTGGTGTGCCTGGCGAACACCCCGCGCGCGGTGCTCTCCCGTGAGCAGCTGCTCGCCGAGGTGTGGGACTGGGCGGACGCCTCCGGCACCCGCACGGTCGACAGCCACATCAAGGCGCTGCGCCGGAAGATCGGCGCCGAGCGGATCCGTACGGTGCACGGCGTGGGCTACGCCCTGGAGACCCCGACGCCATGAGCGACGGGCCGGCCGCGCGGAGAGGCCCCGGGGAGCCCTGGGGCGGCGTACGTCCGTTCTCGATCAAGACCAAGCTGGGCGCGCTGGTCATCATCGCGGTGCTGATCACCACCGGCCTGTCGATGATCGCCGTGCGTACCCAGACGGAGCTGCGCTTCATCACGGTCTTCTCGATGATCGCCACCCTGCTCATTACGCAGTTCGTGGCGCATTCGCTCACCGCGCCGCTGGACGAGATGAACGCGGTGGCCCGGTCCATCTCGCACGGCGACTACACGCGCCGGGTGCGGGAGAACCGCCGGGACGAGCTGGGCGACCTGGCCGAGACGATCAACCGCATGGCCGACGAGCTGGCGGCCCAGGACCAGCAGCGCAAGGAGCTGGTGGCGAACGTCTCGCACGAGCTGCGCACCCCGATCGCGGGCCTGCGGGCCGTCCTGGAGAACGTGGTCGACGGCATCGCCGAGGCCGACCCCGAGACGATGCGCACGGCGCTGAAGCAGACCGAGCGGCTGGGCCGGCTCGTGGAGACGCTGCTGGACCTCTCCCGCCTGGACAACGGCGTCGTACCGCTGCGCTTGCGGCGCTTCGAGGTCTGGCCGTACCTGTCCGGCGTGCTGAAGGAGGCCAACATGGTCGCCTCCGCGCGCGGGGGCATGGCGTCGGGCTCCGGCAGTCACACCCGCACGGACGTCCATCTGCACCTCGACGTCTCCCCGCCGGAGCTGACCGCGCACGCCGACCCCGAGCGCATCCACCAGGTCGTCGCCAACCTCATCGACAACGCGATCAAGCACAGCCCGCCGCACGGCCGCGTGACGGTCAAGGCGCGGCGCGGGGCGTATCCGGAGTCGCTGGAGCTGGAGGTCCTGGACGAGGGTCCGGGCATTCCGCGGTCGGACTGGCACCGGGTCTTCGAGCGGTTCAACCGGGGCGCCGTGATCCGGCCGCACGGGCCGGGCAGCGACGGCGGTACGGGGCTGGGGCTGGCGATCGCACGCTGGGCCGTCGATCTGCACGGCGGCCGGATCGGAGTGGCCGAATCCGAGCGGGGCTGCCGGATTCTTGTCACACTTCCAGGGCAGCCATCTTTGCCAAGTTGACGTAAAGTTCGAAGCGGAGCACCAAGATCCACGTGCGTCCCGGCTGACGGACACGTGTGATCAGGCAGAGCCCCGCGCCCTCGGCGTGCCGGGCCGCGGTCGCGCCTTCCCAGCTGAAGCGGAACCACGCTTGTTTCCCGCCATTTCCAGGCACGAAACACGCTTTCCGATGTGACTTACGCGACGATGACCTTGCTCAGCCTGACCTTCCCGGCCATAGGGGCGTAGCCTTTATTCCCGCTGTCCATCACCTTGTGAAGCGGAAGAGGGCGGTTGCCGCCGTGTCGCCACAGTCCCCCAGTAACTCGAGCATCTCGACCGACACCGACCAAGCGGGCAAGAACCCCGCGGCCGCGTTCGGTGCGAACGAGTGGCTCGTCGACGAGATCTATCAGCAGTACCTCCAGGACCCCAATTCGGTAGACCGAGCCTGGTGGGACTTCTTCGCCGACTACAAGCCGGGGGCGCCCGCCGCCCCGGCTCCGGCGGGTACTGCGGCCGCGGGGGCCGCAGAGACCACCACCGCTCCAGCGGCTCCCGCCGCCCCGGCTGCTCCGGCCGCGCCTGCCGCTCCGTCGGTCCCCGCGCCGGCTCCCGCGGCCGCCGCGCCCGCCGCCCCGGCTCCGGCCCCGGCTGCGGCGAAGCCCGCCCCGGCCGCCAAGCCCGCTCAGCCGAAGAAGGCCGAGCCCGCCGCAGCCGCCGACGGTCCCGAGTACGTGACGCTGCGCGGCCCGTCCGCCGCGGTCGCGAAGAACATGAACGCCTCGCTGGAACTGCCCACGGCCACGTCCGTGCGCGCGGTGCCGGTGAAGCTGCTCTTCGACAACCGCATCGTCATCAACAACCACCTCAAGCGCGCCCGGGGCGGGAAGATCTCCTTCACGCACCTGATCGGCTACGCGATGGTGCAGGCCATCAAGGCCATGCCGTCGATGAACTGGCACTACGCGGAGAAGGACGGGAAGCCCACCCTCGTCAAGCCGCCGCACGTCAACTTCGGCCTGGCCATCGACCTGGTGAAGCCCAACGGCGACCGCCAGCTCGTCGTCGCCGGCATCAAGAAGGCCGAGACGCTGAACTTCTTCGAGTTCTGGCAGGCCTACGAGGACATCGTCCGCCGCGCCCGCGACGGCAAGCTGACGATGGACGACTTCACCGGCGTGACGGTCTCCCTGACCAACCCCGGCGGCCTCGGCACCGTCCACTCCGTGCCGCGTCTGATGCCCGGCCAGTCGGTCATCATGGGCGTCGGCTCCATGGACTACCCCGCGGAGTTCCAGGGCACCTCCCAGGACACCCTGAACAAGCTCGGCATCTCGAAGGTCATGACGCTCACGTCGACCTACGACCACCGGGTCATCCAGGGCGCCGCCTCGGGCGAGTTCCTGCGCGTCGTCGCGAACTACCTCCTCGGCGAGAACGGCTTCTACGACGAGATCTTCGAAGCCCTGCGCATCCCCTACGAGCCTGTCCGCTGGCTCAAGGACATCGACGCCTCGCACGACGACGACGTCACCAAGGCCGCCCGCGTCTTCGAGCTGATCCACTCCTACCGGGTCCGCGGCCATGTCATGGCCGACACCGACCCGCTGGAGTACAAGCAGCGCAAGCACCCCGACCTGGACATCACCGAGCACGGACTCACCCTCTGGGACCTGGAGCGCGAGTTCGCGGTCGGTGGCTTCGCCGGCAAGTCGATGATGAAGCTGCGCGACATCCTCGGCGTGCTGCGCGACTCGTACTGCCGCACCACCGGCGTCGAGTTCATGCACATCCAGGACCCGAAGCAGCGCAAGTGGATCCAGGACCGCATCGAGCGCTCGCACTCCAAGCCGGAGCGCGAGGAGCAGCTGCGCATCCTGCGCCGGCTCAACGCGGCGGAGGCCTTCGAGACGTTCCTGCAGACGAAGTACGTCGGCCAGAAGCGCTTCTCCCTGGAGGGCGGCGAGTCGGTCATCCCGCTGCTGGACGCGGTCCTCGACTCGGCCGCCGAGTCCCGCCTGGACGAGGTCGTCATCGGCATGGCCCACCGCGGCCGCCTGAACGTCCTCGCCAACATCGTCGGCAAGTCGTACGCCCAGATCTTCCGTGAGTTCGAGGGCAACCTCGACCCGAAGTCGATGCACGGCTCCGGCGACGTCAAGTACCACCTGGGCGCCGAGGGCGTGTTCACCGGTCTGGACGGCGAGCAGATCAAGGTCTCGCTGACCGCCAACCCCTCGCACCTGGAGGCGGTCGACCCGGTCCTCGAAGGTGTCGTCCGCGCCAAGCAGGACGTCATCAACAAGGGCGGCACCGACTTCACGGTCCTGCCGATCGCCCTGCACGGCGACGCGGCCTTCGCGGGCCAGGGTGTGGTCGCGGAGACCCTGAACATGTCGCAGCTGCGCGGCTACCGCACCGGCGGCACGGTCCACATCGTCATCAACAACCAGGTCGGTTTCACGGCGGCGCCCGAGTCCTCGCGCTCCTCCATGTACTCGACCGACGTGGCCCGCATGATCGAGGCCCCGATCTTCCACGTGAACGGCGACGACCCGGAGGCCGTGGTCCGCGTCGCGCGGCTCGCCTTCGAGTTCCGCCAGGCGTTCAACAAGGACGTGGTGATCGACCTCATCTGCTACCGCCGCCGCGGTCACAACGAGTCGGACAACCCGGCCTTCACCCAGCCGCTGATGTACGACCTGATCGACAAGAAGCGCTCGGTGCGCAAGCTCTACACCGAGTCCCTCATCGGTCGCGGCGACATCACCCTGGAAGAGGCCGAGCAGGCGCTGCAGGACTACCAGGGCCAGCTGGAGAAGGTCTTCACGGAGGTCCGCGAGGCCACCTCGCAGCCGGCCGCCGCGGAGCCCTCGGACCCGCAGGCCGAGTTCCCGGTCGCCGTGAACACCGCGGTGACCTCGGAGGTCGTCAAGCGGATCGCCGAGTCCCAGGTCAACATCCCCGACCACATCACCGTCCACCCGCGTCTGCTGCCGCAGCTGCAGCGCCGGGCGTCGATGGTCGAGGACGGCACCATCGACTGGGGCATGGGCGAGACCCTCGCGGTCGGCTCCCTGCTGCTGGAGGGCGTCCCGGTCCGCCTGGCCGGCCAGGACTCGCAGCGCGGTACGTTCGGCCAGCGCCACGCGGTCATCATCGACCGTGAGACGGGCGAGGAGTACACGCCGCTGCAGTACCTCTCCGAGGACCAGGCGCGGCTGAACGTCTACAACTCCCTGCTGTCCGAGTACGCGGCGATGGGCTTCGAGTACGGCTACTCGCTGGCCCGCCCCGACGCGCTCGTGATGTGGGAGGCCCAGTTCGGCGACTTCGTCAACGGCGCCCAGACGGTCGTGGACGAGTTCATCTCGTCGGCCGAGCAGAAGTGGGCGCAGACCTCCGGTGTGGTCCTGCTCCTGCCGCACGGCTACGAGGGCCAGGGCCCGGACCACTCCTCGGCCCGCCCGGAGCGGTTCCTGCAGCTCTGCGCGCAGAACAACATGACGGTCGCGATGCCGACGTCCCCGTCGAACTACTTCCACCTCCTGCGGTGGCAGGTGCACAACCCGCACCACAAGCCGCTGGTCGTCTTCACCCCGAAGTCGATGCTGCGTCTGAAGGCCGCCGCGGCGAAGGCGGAGGAGTTCACGACCGGGCAGTTCCAGCCGGTCATCGGCGACGCGTCGGTCGACCCGGCCGCCGTCAAGAAGGTCGTCTTCTGCGCCGGCAAGGTCTACTACGACCTCGAGGCCGAGCGGAAGAAGCGCGGCGTCACGGACACGGCGATCCTCCGCATCGAGCGCCTGTACCCGCTGCCGGGTGCCGAGATCCAGGCCGAGATCGCCAAGTACCCGAACGCCGAGAAGTACCTGTGGGCCCAGGAGGAGCCGGCGAACCAGGGTGCGTGGCCGTTCATCGCGCTCAACCTGATCGACCACCTGGACCTGGCGGTCGGCGCGGACGTCCCGCACGGCGAGCGCCTGCGCCGCATCTCGCGTCCGCACTCCTCGTCCCCGGCCGTCGGTTCCGCCAAGCGGCACCAGGCCGAGCAGGAGCAGCTGGTGCGTGAGGTGTTCGAGGCCTGAGCCTCTGACACCGGGTGACCGACGGAACCGGCCCCGACGCCTCGTCCGAGGTGTCGGGGCCGGTTCCTTGTCCCAGCCGTCCTCAGAAGAGCGAGTGCCCGAGGGGCGGGTCGTAGAGGACCGCGAGGCCCCGGGCCCAGGCGTGAGCGGGGGCGTCCTGGTCGGCGCGCAGCAGGCGGACCCGTTCGAGGAGGTCCGCCACCGTACCGGCGGTGGACACCAACTCGGCGGCCCGGGCATGGAACTCCGCGCAGTCGCGGTGGTCGTCGCCGCGCCGCCACAGCACCAGTCCGTACCCGCCGCCCAGCGCCGCCTCCAACGCACCGGTTCCCCTGCCGGTGCTCAGCGACCCGCAGTGGACCGGCACGGTCGCCAGGGGCGCGAACAGCAGCTCGGCGTGCGGGTCCCGGCCGGACTCGTGTACGAGGGACAGGGGCCGCAGCGGGCCGTTGCTGACGCCGGCCCAGCGGAATCGCCGTGATGCCTCGTCGTCCTGGTGGAACAGGCTTTCCCGCTCCAGCGCCACACTGACCCGGCAGCGCTGCCCCAACCGCTGGTGTGCGGTCTCCCATTCCTCGAACGGCTCGTCGAGCAGGGGACCGGGCGGCACGACGAAGACGACGTGTGCCCGCTCACCGTGCGCCTCGCTGAACCTGACGGCCGCCTCGAACTCGCTGTGGCGGTACGCCGACAGGGGCGAGGGCCATCCGCCGGAGCTCTCCTGAACGGTCCGCAGGTCCTCCCCCGCCCGGCGGCACAGCCGCCAGCCGTGCCCGCCGGGGGCCTGGACCAACTCGACGAAGATGTCCGAACGGGCAAGTGACCGCCCCTTGTTCAGGACGCCGAGCACCTGTCGCCGTGCCTCCCCGTCGAGACACCTGAAAGCCACATCCTCCGTCCACCCCCGCAGTTCGACCAGCGCCCGGTGGTCCTCCCCATGGCCCGCCCCGAGGCGATGGGCCCAGATGTGCGCGGCGCACAGCGCGATGACCTCCAGTCCCTGGCCGTACGCGGCCAACAGCCGCAGCCCGTCCCCCCAGTCGCGCGGCGCCTCGTCCACCTCTACGCCTGCCAGTTCCAACGGGCCTCGCGCCTCATCGCGGCAGGACGGTGGGGTGAGGGCCGCCACGATTCCGTACAGGCGGGTGCGCAGCGCCGGAGTGAGGGCCGCGGGGCTGTCCCCCGTCTCCTGCGCGAGGCTCTCCTGGACCGCGGGCCAGCTCCCGGCGTGGTCCAGGCGGCCGAGGTGGTACCGGTCGTGTGCGCGCATGATGTCGTGCCACAGGCGTGCCGTCGGCTCGGATGCCTCGAACCGGGCACGCAACGCCCCCATGGACGCGAAGACCATGCTCCGCGGGGGGCCGGGCGGGCCCAGCCAGGCCAGGCCGACGGCCGTCCCGAGATTCCGGTCGATGACGGGGCCGCCGACAGCGGACGGCGGCAGGTCGATGCCGGGCACCCGGAACCCGGGACCGAACGCCTCGGCCACTTCTCCCGTGCCGGTCCAGCGCGCCAGCCGCATCGGCAGGGCGCGCAGCCCCTGCACCAGTACCTCGCTCGGTCGCGGCCCCGGATCGGCGAGCCACACGCATTCGTGCTCGACCCCCTCGGGGAGCCGCACGAGCGCCGGTCGGGGTTCGACGGGCCCGGCCGTGTCATGGACCAACTGGCCGGGGAGCCTGCGTCCGTCGTCCAGGGTGACCACGACCGTGTCCGCTTCGCCGAGTACGTCCGCCGCGGTCAGCACCCATCCCGGCGCCACCAGCACACCGCAGCCGGTGTGCGTCTCGGCCGTGCCGTCGGCGCTGAGGCCCACCACACAGCGGTGGGTCAGTGCGTCCAACCGGTGCACGGGACTCACGTACGCGGTCGGCACCGGCGTCCGGTCCACCGCCCGTGCCAGGGCCGCCGGATGGTCGGCACAGGCCTGGGCCCGCGCCTCGGCCTCCCCCCGGGACACGTGCAGCATCCGCATGAGGTAGGCGACCGAGTCCTGGCGGGACAGGGCACCGACGGGAACGACACGGCAGCGGGGCGAGTCGGGCACCGCTCGTGCCGTGACCAGCACCTGGGTGTGCGCGGTGAGTTCGGTCAGTGCGTCGAGGTCCTGGCCGTCCCAGTCGTCGACGACCCACAGGAGGCTGTCCGGCTTCGAGCGCCGCCGCACGGATCCGGGGTGGTCGCCCGACGCCGTCCACCGCACCTCGTCGTAGTCGTCCCCGAACCGATGCACGTACTCGACCGCCATCGCGGTCTTGCCGACGCCCGGTTCGCCGCTCAGGACGAGGACGGCTCCGGCCCGCCGGGCCTGCCGCAAGCGCTCGGGCAGGGCGTGGAGCTGGTCGCCACGTCCGGTGAAGTACGGGTCTCGCGCGGGCACCTGCGCCTCGTCGGCCCTCATCGCTCGGGGGAATCGCGTCGCCCCTGCCCGACGACGTGTGACCGAGCCCCCGATGTCGAGGTCGAGCGCCTCGAGCAACAGCTCCTCGGCCTCCGCCTCACCGACCGCGTCCAAGGCCGGAGGGAAGCCGGGCCAGCTCTCCTCCGTCAGCCGCATCCCGAGGGCGACCAGGGCGAAGAGGCCGGGCCTTCCCTCCCCGACCAGGTACAGCGCGTCCCACCACTCGTCAGGTCGACGGACACCGGGCTGGAGCAGCGCCTCGCTCAGCATCACCAGCACCCGTCCGGCGGGCGGACGCGTCACACCCAGGTCGCGCACGGTCGCCAGGGCGTCGACCAGGTCCCGGTACGGCCCCGGATCCCACCGCGTCTCGACGACCTCCATGCCGTACGAATTCAGCACCCGCCCGGCCCAGGCCGCCCACGGCCGGTCGTAGCCCGCGTAGAGGATGGTGCAGCGCACGGGAGTCACGGGCTCCTCCAGAGGTGCCGTCCTGCGTTGCCGCTCCTCCGGCACCGCCACCTCACCCCCGTACCGCCGCACCACCATCCGCGACACCTCGGCGAACGCCCCCGGTACGCCCGCCTCGGCACCCCTCGGCAGCTCGCCGCCGGTGAGCAGGGCGTGGGCCAGGGCGGGGAAGTTGCGGGCCCGCCGGCCGAAGTGCCGGTCGACGTAGTCGCCGCAGTGCTTCAGCACGAGCAGGGCGTCGCCGAGGGGCAGCAGGTTCAGGAGCTGTTCGCGCGCCCCCGGCAGGAACTCGTACCAGTCGTCACGCCCGCCCCTGCGCAGCAGCCCGCTCAGGATCACCTCCGCGAGCACGGCCGGGCCGGTCGCGGGCAGCATGGCACGCTGGACGAGCTGCATCACCGGGATGGTGAGCGGTACGGCGGACAGGAGCACGGCGAGCTCGACGGCGTGGTGGGAAGCGGTCGCGCGGAAGACGGTCAGCGGCTCCTCGGCCGGCTCACGGCGCCCCGCCCGGTCACGCTCCGGTGCGGTGTGGTCCGCGCGGACCCAGGCCGCGGCGGCCGACAGGGTCACTCCCGTGCTGCCGGACAGCAGCCTCGCCCAGGTGCCGAACGCCGCGCCGGTCAGGCCGAGCACCGGCACGGGCAGCGCGCCGGCCGGCGAGGGGGCGGGGGTGAAGTCCATGCGCGCGCCCAGGCCTTCACGGCGGCGCAGGGTTCCGGGGAGCGCGGGCAGGTGGGTGCGCTGCCACATCCGCTGGGGCAACGGCTGGACGACGGCGACCGGCGCCGCCTGCGCCCAGTCGTGGAGGAGTCGCTGCATGCGGCCGTCGCGCCAGAGCGGCCCCGCGCAGTCGCTGAGGACGAGGGTCAGCTGATGGCCGGTCGGGTCGCGCAGCTGCTCGGCGGGGCGCGGCGCACGGTCGCGGCGGCGCGAGGGGGCGACGAGGAGGGCGCCGTCGGGGCCTTCGTGGACGTAGTGGACGAGCACCTCGCGGAAGGCGCCGGTGCCCGCGCAGATCTGGCTGAGCTCGCTGAGGGCCTTGTCCCAGACGGGTGTCGACGTCGAGGCGTCCATCAGCAGCCGCAGCCGGGCCTGGCGGCGGACGACAGGCGTGCGGACGGGCAGCAGCAGGCCGGTCTCCGCGGCGCGTTCCGCGGTGGCCTGTTCGTCCAGCCGGTGGGCGACGGCGCGGACCGGTGGGTGGTAGCGCTGGAGCGGCAGCAGGGCGCGCTGGAGCCGGAGGGAGCGGGGCAGGGCGGTGGCCGCGGGGACGCGCACGCGGATGAAGGAGTCGCCGAGCGGGGGCGTCGTGGCGCGCGGCCCGGAGGGCGTGGGGTCCGGATACAGGCGGGCCCGGTCGGACTCGGAACCGGCGGGATCCCGCTGTTCCGGAGTCGGTCGCCGGGCGGGCGGGGGCTCGTCGTCCGCAGGGGCCGGGTGGGGCCGCGGGGGTGACTCGGGCGGGGCCGTCGGCTCGACGGGGGTCACATGGCGGGCCAGCCACAAGGCCTCCGCGAGTTCGCGGGCGGAGGGCTCGGCGCCCAGTGCGCGCAGCCGTTCGGCCAGCCTGCCGATCGCGCCCCCGGCACTCATCAGCGCGCTCCGTGGTCGCCGTGGTCGAGCGGGCGCATCAGCAGTTCGGCCAGCCGCTGCCGGTCCGGGTGGGCGGTGCGCAGTGACTGCTGGGTCAGGTAGACGGCGTTGAGAAGCTGGTCGGCGGCGCGCAGGGAGCCGGGGCTGCTCTGCAGGAAGTGCTGGATCAGCGTCTCGTACTCCGCTGCGTCCCCGTCGCCGAAGTGCGCGCTGACCATGGCGGCCAGGCGGTCGGCGCCCGCGCGGTCGTTCGTCGGCGAGGGCAGATCGAGGTGGACGCAGCGACGCAACAGCGGGGCGGGGAAGTCCCGTTCGCGATTGCTCGTCATCACGACCACCGGGAAGGCGCGGCAGCGTACCTTGCCGTCGGTCACCGCGGCTCGGCCGCCGTCGTCGGTGAGCACCTCGGCGGTCGGTTCCACGCGGGCGATCCGCTGCAGCTCGGGGATGGTGAACTCGCCTTCCTCCAGCGCGTTCAGCAGGTCGTTCGGCAGGTCGATGTCGCTCTTGTCGAGCTCGTCCACGAGCAGCACGCGCGGCCGCGCGTACGGAAGCAGGGCGGTGCCCAGGGGCCCGAGGCGCACGTACTCCCCGATGTCCGTGCCGGCCCGCTCGCCGAGTTCCCTGGCCATCTGGATGTCCTGGAGCCGGGCGATGGCGTCGTAGCTGTACAGACCGTCGCGCAGAGTGGTCCGGCTGACGATGGGCCAGTGGAGCACGCGGCCGAGGCCGAGTTCATGGGCGAGGGCGTGCGCGAGGGTGGACTTGCCGGAGCCGGGGTCGCCGGTGACGAGCAACGGCCGGCGCAGGTGCAACGCGGCGTTGACCAGGTCCAGTTCCTCGGCGCGCCAGGCCGGGGCGCGGGTGCCGTGGCTGCCGAGGCGGCGGGTGGACTCGGTGCCCAGGGGCGGTACGTCGGTCAGCGGCGGGCCGCCGTCGAAGTCACGCCAGGGCGGTGGGGCGGGCAGCCGGGTGATGCCCGCGTGGGGCTCGCCCGAGCCTGTGAAGACGTACCAGTCGGGGGTTGTCACGGGCCCTCCTCGGGCTGTTCGCGTCGGTTCAGGGCGAGTTCAGGGGCTCGTCGCAGCGTGGGACGGGGCGCTGCGGATCGTCGTAGAGGAGGGCCAGCGGCTCGGCCCACTCCGCTTCCTCGTCGCACTCGCCCATGCGTTCGCGCAGTCGGCGCAACGCCTCGGGGAGCGCCACGGCGCGGCCGGTGCGGCGCAGCAGCTTGGCGGTGTGTTCGCGCAGGTCCACACATTGCTGCCCGCAGCCGTACGTGTGCTGGACGCCGCGGGCCCACAGGGCGAGTCCGTAGCCCGCGTCGATCGCCTCCTGGAGGGCCTCGATGCTTTCGGCCGCGGTCCGGCACAGCACGGGCACGGCGGGGCCGGGGGCCGACTCCAGGGTGGTGCGCGCGTACGCGGGCGGGTTCAGCGGAAGGGCCTCCAGGCCGCCTTCGTCGAGGGCCCGCCAGCGCTCCCGCCAGGCCTGCGCGGACGGGCCGCGGCTGTGGCCGAGGTACCGGAGCACAACCTGCCGGTGCACGCCGAAGGGACGCTCGGCGGGGTGCAGGCGGTAGCTGCGGACGGCGGTCTGGGGCCGCCAGAAGTCCACGTCCATGTCGAAGTGCTCGACAGGCAGGGCGACTTCGAGCCGGGCTCGTCGGTGGGGGGAGTCGAGCAGCTGGAACGCCTTGCCCAGGGGCGCTCTCAGCTCGTTCTGCAGCGCGGTCAGCGGTACGCCCTCCATGCCGTCGGACTCGGCCAGGGAACTGGTCGTCCCGGATCCGCCGGGCCAGATCCACACCCGCCAGTGGAACCGGTCGGCGGGGTGGAAGGCGTCGGGCTCCAGTACGACGGTCACCACCGGGTTCCGCCCGTCGTCGCCCTGGGACCGAGGCGGGGGTGCCGCCGCGCGCGCCGGCGTCCGGCCGCCCGACAGCTTGTCCTTGAGCAGCCCCCGCTCGCCGTCCGGCAGCGTCTCCACCCGTTCCCGCAGCCAGTCCTCCAGGGCGGCGACGGGTGCCGGGCAGTCCTGGGCGCACCCCTGGGCGACGAGGGTCAGATAGTGCAGGAAGGCGATGTCGGCCCGCTCGCTGCGGTCGTACAGCCAGCCGTGGCCGTCGCGCCAGTCGCGCGGCGGTGGCGCCCCCGCCAGTGCGGCTCGATGTCGAGGACGACCTTGATGAGCCGTTGGAGGGTGTCCGTCCCCTCGGGCAGCGGCAGATCCGCCAACAGAGCGCAGGCGGTGGCGCCGTCCGACGGCCGCCACACGCGCGCGTGCGGCGCGGCCAGCCGCTCCTGCGCGGCGACCCAGCAGGTGCGGCGGGTCGCGTGGTCCCGATGGCGGTCGTGGTGCCACTGGTCGTGGGCGCGGATGAGGGCGTGGTACGGGTCGGGGCCCAGTTCGTCCCCGCCGTCCAGGGCGATCGCCTCGCCGAAGCCCCGCAGGGCGGTGGCGGCGACGGCGAGGCCGCCGTCCCGGCCCCTGCGGCGGGCCTTGACGACTCCGGCGACCACCCCGTGCAGCCGGTCCAGGACGGGGCCGCCGGAGGCGCCGTGCGGTATCTCGCTCTCCGGCCCCAGGGTGACGCCGTAGTCGCCGTCGGTGCCGCTCACGAGGCAGCGGCCGCTCCACGTCTCGGGGCCGCCCGACCGTGCGCGCCAGCCGAACGCGGTGATCTCGTGCGGCCGGTCGTAGCGGTCGGTGAGCCGCACGCATGCGTGCGGCACGTCGTCCAGCAGCCGGAGCAGGACGAGGTCCTGCTCGGGGTCGACGCGGGAGCCCAGCCAGTAGGCGGGCCGGGCGCGGACCGCTCCGTGCTCGCCCGAGACCCGTAACGGCCCCTTCCGCTCGCCGTCCTCGCCGAGGCGCAACACGTGCGCGCAGCTGAGCACCCAGCCGGGCGCGACGAAGAACCCGCTGCCCCACAGCACGTCGGGATCACCGGCCGGCCCCAGGCGTACGGTGGCCCCGCGTGTCAGGTCTTCCAGTTCGGACACGGTCAGGCTCCGCCGGCGCCGGTGCCTTCTCCGCTCGCTGTGCCGTCCCCGGTCCGCTGGGTGCCGCGTCCGTCCAGGTGCCAGGTCAGCGTCACCGAGATCGCCGCCTTCGCCTCGCCGTCCGCGAGGAGGGCCACGGCCTTGCCGGGCTTGGCGGCGAGTTCGACGCCGAACGTGGCGCTGATCTCGTCCGGCCCGGCGGCCCGGCCCGCCGCGAGGACGGCACCGCCGACGCCCGTGACGAGCTCGTTCAGCTGCTCCACCCGGGCGGAGAGCTGATCGAGGGCGCCGACGTCGTCGTAGGCGAACTCCTCCTCGTCGCCGGGAAGGTCGTCGGCCCTGAGGATTCCGACCCTGGCGAGCACCGTCTGCCCTCCGGGCAGCTCGATCTCCTGGATCCTCCGCTCCATGGCTCCCCCGCACTCCGGGGCAACTCCCCTGTGCCCCTGACCGGTTGGCGCTTTCTTCACGCCTGCGGACATTGTGCCCGCCACGCGCGCGTGGCGTGCGGAAACGCAGTGGTACGACCCGGGTCCCGGGCCACATAACCTGGAGACGTACGACCCGTGGCCCCAGGCCCAGCCCCAGGAGAGCATCCGTGTACTTCACCGACCGAGGCATCGAAGAACTGGAGAAGCGGCGCGGCGAGGAGGAGATCACCTTCGAGTGGCTGGCCGAGCAGCTGCGCACGTTCGTCGACCTGAACCCGGACTTCGAGGTACCGGTGGAGCGGCTGGCGACATGGCTGGCCCGGCTGGACGACGAGGACGACGACGTGTAGGAGTTCGGCCGACCCTCTCGGCATGAGGGGGCCCCGCGCCAGGGCGCCCCTGGCGGACACCTCCTGCCCTGGGCGCCCTGATGCGGGGCGCCCTTCGCGTTGTACGGCCGCCCGAGCGGCCGTTGGTCGTGGTGTACGGCCGTCCGAGCGGCGGTCGGTCGTGGTGTACGGCAGTCTGCGCGGCCGTCGGTCCAGCGGCGGGGCAGAGGCGGTACGGCTGCCGCAGGCCGGAGCAAAGGGCGTGGCCGTCGGCGGCCGGAGCAGAAGCAGTACAGCTGCCGCCGGCCGGAACAAAGGCCCTGGCCGTCGGCGGCCGAGGCAGAGGCCGTACGGCTGCCCCAGGCCGGAGCAGAGGCCCTGGCCGTCGGCGGCCGGAGCAGAAGCAGTACAGCTGCCGCCGGCCGGAACAAAGGCCCTGGCCGTCGGCGGCCGAGGCAGAGGCCGTACGGCTGCCCCAGGCCGGAGCAAAGGCCCTGGCCGTCGGCGGCCGGAGCAGAAGCAGTACAGCTGCCGCCGGCCGGAACAAAGGCCCTGGCCGTCGGCGGCCGAGGCAGAGGCCGTACGGCTGCCCCAGGCCGGAGCAAAGGCCCTGGCCGTCGGCGGCCGGAGCAGAAGCAGTACAGCTGCCGCCGGCCGGAACAAAGGCCCTGGCCGTCGGCGGCCGAGGCAGAGGCCGTACGGCTGCCCCAGGCCGGAGCAAAGGCCCTGGCCGTCGGCGGCCGGACCCCGCCGCAGAACCCTCAGTCCAGCGGCCACACCGCGTTGTACACCAGCCCCAGCGCCCCGTGGGCCAGCAGCACCGCGCCCGCCACGGTCCAGCCCGCACTGCGGCGCCGCAGCCCCCAGGCCGTGACGGGCAGACCGGCCGCGACCTGGGCCAGGGCGAGCCGGTGGGACTGGGGGCCGCCGGTCCAGGGCAGCAGGGGGCCGAGGCGGCCGCCTTCGACGGCGTCGAGTTCCGCGCGGAGGGCGTGGCGCCAGCCCGCCGCGCCCTCGATGCGGACGTGCGGGTGGTCGCGGGCGGCCTCGTGGAGGCGGTCGGCGCTGTCGCCGGGGGCGAGGTCGGCGGGCAGGGACACGCCCGCGCGCGTGAGGACGGCGAGCAGGCCACGCATGCGTGCCCGTGCGTCGGCCGCGGGGTCGGGTCCCGTGAGGTCGTCGAGGGCCTGCACGTCCAGCACCGGATCGAGGCCGAGGCGGCCGGCGAAGGTGTGCATGGCCTCGCCCTCGCCGGCCGGGGTGCCGTTGGCGAGCCAGACGTAGCCGACGGGGCGGCGGAAACCGGAGGCGAGGGTGTATCCGGTGCGGTCGGCGTCCCACCAGAGGGCGAGGACGGGCCAGGGGGCGCCGACGGCGAGGGCGGTGGCCCAGCCGGTCAGGACGCGGTCGACCGGTTCGCCGCCCTCCAGCCAGGGCCTGCCCTCGGGGACGAGCACGCTCCACTCCCCGCCGGCCGACGCGAGCAGCATGCGCTCACGCAGCAGCTGGGCGGCGGGGGCGACGGACTCCGGCTCCGCGCGGCAGAGCAGCAGGGCACCCGGGGCGGGACGGGCCTGGCGAGCGGCTCGGGACTCTTCCGTCGGCATGACAACACGCTAGGCCAGTTTGTTCACCCTTGCGTTATTTGTGATCACCAGAACGAGTGCCTTGACTTACGTCGCCCACGATATATCGTGTTTTGCTGAAGACGCGATATGGCGTGTCGTGTTCAGGTCCGGCCCGTGCGGCCGCGTCCGGTCGCCCAGGAGGTCCGCAGCATGTCCGAGTGGTCCGTCACAGAGCCCGGGAAGCTCACCTTCGACGAGCCGGTGAGCGAGCTCCACGTGCGCATCGTCAACGGCACGGTGAACGTGGTGGGGACGGACGAAGGTTCCGCCCGCCTGGAGGTCTCCGAGATCGAGGGCCCGCCCCTGGCGGTGACCCAGCAGGGCGGCACGCTGACGGTGGCGTACGAGGACCTCCCCTGGAAGGGCTTCCTCAAATGGCTCGACCGCAAGGGCTGGCGCCGCAGCGCGGTGGTCTCCCTGGCGGTCCCGGCCGACACGCGCGTCGAGGTGGGCGTGGTCGGCGCCGGGGCGGTGGTCTCCGGGATTCACGGCCCGTCGGTCGTCAAGGGCGTCACCGGCGACACGACACTCGTCGCCCTGTCCGGCCCGGTCCGCGCCGACACGGTCTGCGGGAACCTGGAGGCCCAGGCCGTCACCGGTGACCTCCGCTTCAACTCCGTCTCCGGTGACCTCACGGTCGTCGAGGGCTCCGGCTCCTCGGTGAAGGCCGACTCCGTGAGCGGCTCCATGATCGTCGACCTCGACCCGGACGGCCCGACCGACGTCCGGCTGACCAGCGTCTCGGGCGAGATCGCCATCCGCCTGCCGGCCCCGGCGGACGCGGACGTCGAGGCCAACACCGCGAGCGGCAGGATCGCCAACGCCTTCGAGGGCCTGCGGGTCCACGGCCAGTGGGGCGCCCACAAGATCACCGGCCGACTGGGCGAGGGCACCGGCAAGCTCCGGGCGACGACGGTCTCCGGCTCGATCGCCCTGCTGCGCCGCCCGCCCAAGGAGGACGAGCCGTGGGAGGCCGAGGCCTGGGAGGAGCCCGAGCCCGCCACGCCCACCTCACCAACCTCAGCCACCGATTCGACGACCGACCCGGTGAACAGCGCACAGGACGACTCGGGGGACAATTCCGTCTCCGGCCAGGGCGAGGGCCCCACCGCCGCCCCGGCCGACGGCACGACCGACAAGAAGGTGCTCTGACATGCCTCCCGTCTTCGCCCACGGCCGCCTCCGCCTCTATCTGCTGAAGCTGCTGGACGAAGCCCCGCGTCACGGCTACGAGGTGATCCGCCTCCTTGAGGAGCGCTTCCAGGGGCTGTACGCACCGTCGGCCGGCACCGTCTACCCCCGCCTGGCCAAGCTGGAGACCGAGGGGCTGGTCACCCACACGACCGAGGGCGGCCGCAAGGTGTACGCCATCACGGACGCCGGCCGCGCCGAACTGGCCGATCGCAGCGGCGAGTTGGCCGACCTGGAGCTGGAGATCAGGGAGTCGGTGGCCGAACTCGCCGCCGAGATCCAGGCCGACGTCCGCGGCGCGGCGGGCGACCTGCGGCGCGAGATGCGGGCGGCGGCGTCCGAGGCCCGCCAGGGGAACGGCGCCAAGGCGGACACCCCCTTCGGCGACTTCTCGGACTACACCGACAAGGAGGCGTGGCGCGCCGCCAAGGAGGAGATGCGCCGCGCCAAGCAGGAGTGGAAGGAACAGGCCCGGCGCGCCAAGGACGAGAGCCGCCGCGCCCGCGACGAGGCGCAGCGTGCCCGACGCCAGGCCAAGGAGGCACAGGACCGCGCCCGGGCCCAGGCCCAGGAGGAGGTCCAGCGCATCGCCCGCCGGGTCCAGGAGCACGTACAGGACCATTTCGCGCGCGGCGACTGGCCGACGGGCGTACGCGAGGGCCTGACGGAACTGGCCAAGGAGTTCGGCGACTTCGGCAAGGACTTCGGGAAGGAGTTCGGCCGGGACTTCGGCTTCGGCCGCCCGGGCGCCCCCAAGTCGGCGCAGCAGCACCCCGACTACTCCGACACCCCTCAGGACTTCCCCGCCGACTACGAACCCACCTGGGCCCATGAGCCCCCCACCGCCGACCCGGCCCGCGACCTGGACCGCCTGCTCGACCGCTTCCGCGACGACATCCGTGACGCGGCGAGGGACCACGGCGTGACAGCGGACCAACTCCGCGACGCCCGCCGCCACTTGTCGACGGCGGCGGCACACATCGGAGCGCTACTGCGTACGCCGAAGCACTGAGCCCACTCCCTCGGGCAGCGCGACCACCAACTCAGCGCACCGCCCGGGGGCCGAGGCCTTCTTGGCCGGGGCCGCCGTACCGGTCGTCGTGTCGGACGCAACAGGCGGCGCGCCCGGCCTTCCGGACAGCGCACCCAACCCGGAAGGCCGGGCGCCCGCCTCGCGTACCGCTCCTCAGCCGGCCTTGGCCTCTCCCTCGCCGTACAGCACCCTCGTCACGGACTCATACGTCACTCCGTGATCGGCGAGGACCTCGGCGGGCACGCCAGGACGGCTGGTCAGAGCCAGCAGGATGTGCTCATCGCCGATGTGCCGATCCCGACGGGCGACGGCCACACGCAGCGCCCGCTCCAGCACGTCCTTGGCACCCCGGCCGAACGACCGTCGCCCCGACCACCAGCCCTTGCCCTGCACCTCCCCGGCCAGCGCCCCGACCCCGTGCGCCTCCTCCACCCGGGCGACGATCTCCCCCACATCGATCCCCAATCCGGCCAGCGCCTCGGCCTCGGCCTGCGACAGCCCGCCCCGCCGCCGAGCCTCACCCAAGGCCTGCCGTACGGACTCCAGCCACTGGCCGCCCCCGAGCGCGGCGAGCGCGAACGACGCCCGGCTCCCCTCCCGATCGAGCACCGCAAGCAGCATGTGCTCGGCATCGACGGTCTGCGCCCCACCCGTCTCGGCGTGCTCGATCGCGCCCGTCACCACCGCGCGGGCATCCTTCGTGAACCGCTCGAACATCAACGCCTCCCGTACTTCTTGTGCACGGCCTGCCTGCTGACCCCGAGTTCCGCGGCGATCTCCTGCCACGACCACCCCTGATTGCGCGCGCTGCGCACCTGCACCGCCTCCAACTGCTCCAGCAGCCGGCGCAACGCGGCAACGGCCCGCAGTCCGACCCGCGGATCGCGATCACCCGCCCGCTCGGCGAGATCTGTTGCTTCGGTCATGATGTCAACGTAAGTTGACATACCGGCCCGCGTCAACCCCAGTTGACAAATGAACGGCGGGCCCGGGGCAAAGCCCCGAACCCGCCGCAAGCGCCGTGGCGAGAACCGTCAGTTGGTGAGCACGATCTTCCCGAACTGCTCCCCGGACTCCATCCGCGCGAAGCCCTCACGGGCCCGGTCCATGGGAAGCACCTCGTCGATGACAGGCCGCACACCGGTGGCGGCACAGAAGGAGAGCAGATCCTCGAGCTCGTCCTTGGTCCCCATGGTGGACCCGACCACCTTCAGCTCCAGGAAGAAGATCCGCGTGAGCTCCGCGTGCGAGGGCCGGTCACCACTGGTGGCACCGGAGATGACCAGCGTGCCGCCCGGCTTCAGCGACTTCACGGAGTGCGACCAGGTGGCGGCACCCACCGTCTCGATCACGGCGTCCACCCGCTGCGGCAGCCGAGCCCCCGACTCCACGGCCTCCACGGCCCCCAGCTCCAGGGCACGCTTGCGCTTGGCCTCGTCCCGACTGGTGGCGAAGACGCGCAGCCCCGCGGCCTTCCCGAGCACGATGGCAGCGGTGGCGACCCCGCCCCCGGCCCCCTGTACGAGCACGGAGTCCCCGGGTCGCACCCCCGCGTTGGTGAACAGCATCCGATAGGCCGTCAGCCAGGCGGTCGGCAGACAGGCGGCCTCCTCGAAGGAGAGCTCCTTGGGCTTGGGCAGGATGTTCCAGGTCGGCACGGCGACCTGCTCCGCGAACGTGCCCTGGTACCGCTCGGTGAGAATGGAACGGGGCTCCTTGGGCCCCACCCCGTGCCCGCTCTGTCCGATCACGGAGTGCAGGACGACCTCGTTGCCGTCCTCGTCGACACCGGCGGCGTCACAGCCGAGGATCATCGGCAACTTGTCCTCCGCGAGGCCCACGCCCCGCAGTGACCAGAGGTCGTGATGGTTGAGGGAGGCGGCCTTGACGTCGACGGTGCTCCAGCCGGGGCGGGCCTCGGGGGCCGGACGCTCCCCCAACTCCAGCCCCGAGAGCGGCTCGTCGCGGTCGATTCGGGCGGCGTAGACAGCGAACATGACCTTGACGATAGGTGCCCACGCCGACCGACGGAACCACAGCGCCCTGTGACACACACCCTCTTGCCAGGGCGCCCGGCGTGGGACTGGACAGGCAGCCGCCACCCGCGCCCCCGTCCACGGGACGGTCCGCCGCCGCAACACACGGCACATCCCACCGAACCGGCCCTGAACCACCCGAACAGCCCACCCGCAGGCAAAGAATCGGCCCCGCCCATACCGGACGGGGCCGATCAGCCGACACTCACGTCAGCGCCGGGCGACACCCTCGGCCCGCGCCGCGGCAGCGACCGCCGCCGTGACCGCCGGAGCGACCCGCTCGTCGAAGGGCGACGGGATGACATAGTCCGCGGCGAGGTCGTCCCCGACCACGCCCGCCAAGGCCTCCGCCGCCGCGATCTTCATCCCCTCGGTGATCCGAGAGGCCCGCACCTGCAGCGCGCCCGCGAAGATGCCCGGGAACGCCAGGACGTTGTTGATCTGGTTCGGGAAGTCGGACCGCCCGGTCGCCACGACCGCCGCGTACTTGTGCGCGACCTCGGGGTGCACCTCGGGGTTCGGGTTGGCCATGGCGAAGACGAAGGCGCCCTCAGCCATGGAAGCGACCGCAGCCTCCGCGACCGTACCGCCGGAGACGCCGATGAAGACGTCCGCACCCTCCAGGGCCGCCTCCAGCGACCCGGTGACGCCGGCCTTGTTGGTGAACCCGGCGAGCTCCCGCTTGACGGGCGTCAGGTCGTCCCGGTCGGCCGAGACGACGCCCTTGCGGTCCGCGACGGCCACGTCGCCGATGCCGGCCTCGACCAGCATCTTGGCGATGGCGACACCGGCCGCGCCCGCGCCGGAGATGACGGCCCGCAGGTCCCCGATGGACCGCCCGCTCAGCCGCGCGGCGTTCCGCAGGGCCGCCAGCGTCACGACCGCCGTACCGTGCTGGTCGTCGTGGAAGACCGGGATGTCGACCCGCTCCTGGAGCTTTCGCTCGATCTCGAAGCACCGCGGTGCCGAGATGTCCTCCAGATTGACACCGCCGAACGACGGGGCGAGGCGCACCACCGTCTCGACGATCTCGTCCACGTCCGTGCAGTCGAGCGCGATCGGGACCGCGTCCACGCCGCCGAACTGCTTGAACAGAATCGCCTTGCCTTCCATCACCGGAAGGGAGGCCTCCGGGCCGATGTCCCCGAGCCCGAGCACGGCCGTGCCGTCGGTGACGACGGCCACGACGGACGACTTCCACGTGTAGTCGTGGACGAGCTCCGGCTGCTCGGCGATCGCGGTGCACACGCGCGCCACGCCGGGTGTGTATGCGAGGGACAGGTCGTCCTTGTCACGGACCGGCACGGTGGCCTGCACAGCCATCTTGCCGCCGCGGTGCAGCGCGAACGCCGGATCGAAGGAATCGAGGGGCTCGGCCCCGCCGTCCTGATCCGTATTGCTGTCGCTGCGAGGATTGACGATCTCCGCTGCCACTTTGTCTTACCCCTTAGATCTTCATTGGTTGAGGGTGGCCACTCCTGGTGAGGGGTGGGCGGGACCGCGCATGCCCCGATCTGTTGATGCGTACGGGTCATACGCGACGAGCGCGCCGCACACGCGCCCTGAGCCCCGGATGAGGGGTGTAAAGAACCTTCTTACCGGACGGACGGCATCGACGACGAGCCCAATACGTGCAAGGTCACATGACGTGAAGGGAAACACGTTCACCGACGACACGGATCGAACACGGCCCGGCAACGACAGCGGTGCGCTTCATGGCGAAATAAGCGAACAATCGGCACCGCAGGCCCCAAAGGCCACGAACTCCCGCAAACTACGCACCACACTGACCCATATCCTGAGATGCGCCGAAGATCTTCCGGTCGGGAGGGCAGATCTCCGTAGAAGGTGCGGTCAGGATGTACCGACCTGAGGCGGTTCGAGGGTCACCCGTTATCCGATTTTGACATGGCGGGCGTCCTGAATGGCTCAGACCGAATGGCAAGATGCCGTAATCACACGAGGTCGCGACACTCGAAGACGTGTGTTCTCGTCGACCATCGCAGTGCCGAACCCATCGGCAGCTGTACGCCCCATCGGCAACTCCACCCATCCGCCGGAGGAACCCACCATGACCGCACGCTCCACCCGTCGTACGACCGCCGCACGCTCCCGGCTGGCCGCGGTCGGCTCGATCGCGGTCGCAGGCGCACTGATTCTCACCGGCTGCGGTGACCAGACCAAGGACAACGGCTCGGAGGGCACCGGCGCCGCCACGGCGGCCGCCCCGCTCGCCGACAAGCTGCCCAAGGAAATCCGCGACAAGGGCGTCATCAAGGTCGGCTCGGACATCGCGTACGCGCCGGTCGAGTTCAAGGACAGCTCCGGCAAGACGGTCGGCATCGACCCCGACCTCGCCGACGCCATGGGCAAGCAGCTGGGCGTGAAGTTCGAGTTCGAGAACGGCATCTTCGACAGCCTGATCACGGGTCTGCGCTCCAAGCGCTACGACATCGCCATGTCCGCGATGACCGACACGAAGAACCGCCAGGAGGGCATCGACTCCGACACGGGCAAGAAGGTCGGTGAAGGCGTCGACTTCGTGGACTACTTCACCGCCGGTGTCTCGATCTACACCCAGAAGGGCAAGAACACCGACATCAAGACCTGGTCGGACCTGTGCGGCAAGAAGATCGTGCTGCAGCGCGGCTCGGTCTCCGAGGACCTGGCGAAGGCCGAGGCCAAGAAGTGCACCGGTGGTAAGACGATCTCCATCGAGGCCTTCGACAACGACCAGCAGGCCCAGACCCGCCTGCGCGCGGGCGGCGCGGACGCCGGCTCCTCCGACTTCCCCGTGGCCGCGTACGCCGTGAAGACCTCCGGCGGCGGCAACGACTTCCAGATCGTCGGCGAGCAGGTCGAGGCCGCTCCTTACGGCATCGCGGTCGCCAAGAACAACACGCAGCTGCGTGACGCCCTGAAGGCCGCCCTGGACGCGATCATCGCGAACGGCGAGTACGACAAGGTCATCAAGAAGTGGGGCGTCGAGGACGGCGCGGTGAAGGAAGCCACCATCAACGGCGGCAAGTGACCGCGCCGAGCAGCGGGCACTGAAAGGCAACACCTGTGACTGTTGACATCGACAAGACGGACGGGCCGGCGGACACTCCGCCGGCCGGCGCGGAGGCGATCAAGGCCGTCCCGGTCCGCCACTACGGGCGGTACGTCTCCGCCGCCGTCGCGCTCGCCCTGCTGGGCGGCATCGTGTACGCGTTCTCCCAGGGCAAGATCAACTGGGGTGCGATCCCGGACTACTTCTTCAACGACCGCATCCTCAGCGGTGTGGGCAAGACGCTCCTGCTGACCGTCCTGTCCATGCTGATCGGCATCGTCGGCGGCATCATGCTCGCGGTGATGCGCCTGTCGAAGAACCCCGTGACCTCGTCCATCGCGTGGTTCTACATCTGGTTCTTCCGCGGGACCCCGGTCCTGGTCCAGCTCATCGTCTGGTTCAACCTGGGCCTGGTCTTCGAGTACATCAACCTCGGTCCGTTCTACAAGGACGAGTGGTCGGACTTCATGACCCCGTTCCTGACGGCGCTGCTCGGCCTGGGTCTCAACGAGGCCGCGTACATGGCGGAGATCTGCCGCGCCGGTCTGCTGGCGGTCGACGAGGGCCAGACCGAGGCCGCGCACGCGCTGGGCATGAGCCACTCCAAGACGCTGCGCCGGATCGTCATCCCGCAGGCGATGCGCGTGATCGTGCCCCCGACGGGCAACGAGGTCATCAACATGCTGAAGACGACCTCGCTGGTGTCCGTCGTCCAGTACTCCGAACTGCTCCGAGTCGCCCAGGACATCGGCCAGACCTCCGGCGCCCCCGCCGAGATGCTGTTCCTCGCCGCCGCCTGGTATCTGCTGCTGACGTCGATCTTCAGCGTCGGCCAGTACTACCTCGAGCGGTACTACGCCCGCGGCGCCATGCGCCAGCTGCCGCCGACACCGTGGCAGAAGGTCAAGGCGAACCTGCTCTCCTTCTCCAACCGGCAGGGGGTCTCGGCATGACCGAGAAGCTCAGCAAGACGGCCGCCCCCGGCACGCACTCGACCGTCCCCATGGTCAAGGCCGAAGGCGTCCACAAGTCGTACGGCCCCGTCGAGGTGCTCAAGGGCATCGACCTGGAGGTGAAGTCCGGCGAGGTGTTCTGCCTCATCGGCCCCTCCGGCTCCGGCAAGTCGACCTTCCTGCGGTGCATCAACCACCTGGAGAAGATCAACTCCGGGCGGCTGTACGTCGACGGCGAGCTGGTCGGCTACCGCCAGAAGGGCGACAAGCTCTACGAGCTCAAGGACAGCGAGGTCGCGCTGAAGCGCCGGGACATCGGCATGGTCTTCCAGCGCTTCAACCTGTTCCCGCACATGACGGCCCTGGAGAACGTCACCGAGGCTCCGGTCCAGGTCAAGGGCGTGAGCAGGGCCCAGGCCAGGGAGCGCGCGGGGCAGTTGCTGGAGCGCGTCGGCCTCGCCGACAAGGCCGGGAACTACCCCTCCCAGCTCTCCGGCGGCCAGCAGCAGCGCGTGGCCATCGCCCGGGCGCTCGCCATGGACCCCAAGCTGATGCTCTTCGACGAGCCGACCTCGGCACTCGACCCGGAGCTGGTCGGCGACGTCCTCGACGTCATGCGCGACCTCGCGGAGTCGGGCATGACGATGGTCGTCGTCACCCACGAGATGGGCTTCGCCCGCGAGGTCGGCGACAGCCTGGTCTTCATGGACGGCGGCGTGGTCGTCGAGTCGGGCAGCCCGCGTGAGGTCCTGACGAACCCGCAGCACGAGCGGACGCAGGCGTTCCTGTCCAAGGTGCTCTGATTCTCGAGGGATGCGATCCCGGCGTGGGCTCCGTGGCCATTCCGGCTCGGAGCCCACGCGCCACCTCAGAAGAACCTCATCCATGGGGGCATTGCTCGCCGTCGGTGTGATCGACGGACCACGGGCGCGGCGGCGAGTGCCACGATGCGAACGGCGCCGAGAAAAGACACGGCCTGCGAGGACCGGCGAAGCTTCTCGACGAAAGGGGCGGTACGGATTCCGTACCCGCCCCTTTCGCGTTTCCGCGCCGCTGTTCACATCCGTGCCGGATTTACGGGACATCCCCCTTCGACGTCCGCCCGAAAGCCTCTTCGGTGTCCGTCCGAAAGCCTCGAAGCGGCGCCCGCGGCCCGCCCTGCTTCAGCGCCAGCAGCAGCGTGTCCGAGGGCGAGCACCACACCGGCCGCGCCTCCCCGAACCCCTTCTCGCGCAGTACGCGCGCGTGCCACTCGGGGGACGGCATCTCGCCCTCGGCGTGCTCGCCGTAGATCTCGAAGCGCTGGGCCGTGGGCCCGGCCAGTACCGGGTCCTTGGCCGCGAGCTGCCACCACTCGGACCAGTCGAGGGCGCCGTCCCGCTTGGCCTGATCCATGCGGGCGTGGCGCAGGGCGCGCTCCGCCGCGTTGATCCGGGGCGTCGAGTCGTCGATCATGTGGTCCGCGTTCAGGAAGACACCGCCGTCGCGGACGAGCTCCGCGACCTGACCGTAGAGGGCCGCGAGGGGTTCACGGTGCAGCCAGTGCAGGGCCGTGGCGGTCAGGACGGCGTCGTACGAGTCGTACGGCAGCCGCGCCGGCCAGTCCGGCGTCTTGAGGTCGGCCGTCACGAACGAGACCCGCTCGTCGTCCGCGAAGGTGCCCTCGGCGATAGCGAGGAGTGCCGGGTCGAGGTCGACGCCGGTGCTGACGGCGTCCGGGAACCGGGCGAGCAGCCGGGCCGTGATACTTCCCGTGCCGCACGCGAGGTCGAGCACGCGCGGGGCGGGGCCGACGAGGGCCTCGACCATGTCGAGCATGATCCTGAACCGTTCCTCGCGGTCGGGCATGTACCACTCCTGCTGCCGGTCCCAGCTCTCCTGCCAGGCGGCCCAGTCGGCTCCGGCCGTGGTGGTGATGTCCGTGTCCGTCATCGAGCCCCTCCATCGCACACGTCACGTAATACCCTGGAAGCACGATCAGCTGTTACCTCGACCGCACCACGACGATAGAACGCCTCCGTAAGGACTACAAGTGGAACTGGCCTATTACTCGGATTACGCCGTACGACTCGTCAACAGCGAGGACCCGGCCCGGGGCAAGGACTCGCTGACCTCGGTCGAGGCCGTCCGCGACCTGTTCGGCGTCAG
Source organism: Streptomyces sp. DT2A-34 (assembly GCF_030499515.1). Lineage (NCBI taxonomy): Bacteria > Bacillati > Actinomycetota > Actinomycetes > Kitasatosporales > Streptomycetaceae > Streptomyces > Streptomyces sp. DT2A-34. The sequence goes on from NZ_JASTWJ010000001.1 coordinate 3,154,662, forward strand.
CCAGGAGGCGGGCCGCCGTGCCACCGACGCCGACGTCACCCGCTTCCGCTCGGTCCGCGCACGGCTGAGGGCGGTCTTCGAGGCGGCGGACAAGGGCGACGAAGCGCTGGCCGTGAACCTGCTGAACTCCCTCCTCCTGGAGTTCCCGGTGAGCCCGCAGATCTCCGGCCACGACTTCCGGGACGACGACGGCCGCCCCCTGTGGCACATGCACCTGGCGGACCACCCGTCGAACGCGACCGCCGGCTACGCGGCCATCGCGGCGATGGGACTGGCCTTCCACCTCACCGAGTACGGCGTGGACCGCCTGGGCCTGTGCGAGGCGGCCCCGTGCCGCAACGCCTACCTCGACACGTCCACCAACCGCTCCCGGCGCTACTGCTCGGACCGCTGCGCGACCCGCGCCAATGTGGCCGCCTACCGCGCCCGCAAGCGCTTGGAGGCCGACCGGTCGGCGAACACGGGCCGCACGGCCGACACCGCCCAGCGCGCCCGCGCGAACGGCGAGCGCTGATCGGGCTTGCGCGGCCGGTACCGGAAGCGGACCTTGCCCAGAATCAGCTCGTCCGGCACGACTCCGTAGTCGGTGCTGTCCCCACCGGCGTAGGCATTGTCCCCGAGCACCCACCACCCACCTTCACGCCGCTCCGCGGCCCGCTTGACGACGAGCAGGTCCTGCTGGAACGGATGCCGCAGCACCACCACGTCCCCGGGCCTGATCCGGCCCCGGTGCCACACCACGAGCAGGTCTCCGTGGTACAGCGTCGGCACCATGGACGGCCCCGTCACCTCGGCCCACCCGAAGGGCTGAGCGTCCCGCCCGCGCTCGGCGTCCTGCGACAACTCCGGCATCCCCGGCACCTCCCCGGTACTGTCCTCCACCAGTCTCAGTCTGACCCTGGACTTTTGTCCTAAGCCCATGGGGGCACTCGCGAAAACCCGTCTTGCAGGGAGTAATGTCCCACCTGAGAAGACGATCACGAGGAAGGAACGCTCCATGCTTTCCCGCCTGTTTGCCCCCAAGGTCAAGGTCAGCGCACACTGCGACCTGCCCTGCGGTGTGTACGACCCGGCCCAGGCCCGCATCGAGGCGGAGTCGGTGAAGGCCGTCCAGGAAAAGATGGCCGCCAACGACGACCCGCACTTCCAGGCGCGTGCCACCGTCATCAAGGAGCAGCGCGCCGAGCTCGCCAAGCACCACGTCTCGGTGCTCTGGAGCGACTACTTCAAGCCCCCGCACTTCGAGAAGTACCCGGAGCTGCACCAGCTGGTCAACGATGCCCTGAAGGCCCTCTCGGCCGCCAAGGCCTCCACCGACCCGGCCACCGGGCAGAAGGCGCTGGACTACATCGCCCAGATCGACAAGATCTTCTGGGAGACCAAGAAGGCTTGATCTTCGATCATGCCGTTTGACCTGCGATTTCCTTGGTCGCTCGGTCATCCAGTCCGCACCCGGTCCGCAGGCCGCCGAGAACGGCGTCCATGACGGTCCGGGTGCGGTCTTCTTCGCCCGGCCACAGGTGCGCGTAGATCCGCAGCGTGATGACGGCGGACGCGTGGCCGAGGACGAGCTGGACCTGCTGGACGCTCGCTCCGCCTGCGATGAGGGCGGAGGCGTAGAAGTGGCGCAGGTCGTGGGTCACCGTGTGTGGCAGCTCGACGGGCTTGCGGCCCTCGCGTTCGGCCGCCTCACTCTCCGCCTTCTGCAGCTCCTTACGAGCGCAGTTCCATTCGGTCTTCCAGCGGCGGTAGTTGAGCGGTTCACCCTCCTCCATCGTGAACAGCCACTCCTTGGAGGGGCGTGCGGCGAGGTGCGTGAGAAGCGCGTCAGTGACGACCTCACCGACCGGGACAGTCCGCCGGGACTTTGCGGTCTTCGGCGGCCCGATCTTCCCGGACTGAAGGCGCTGGCGCTCGACGCGAATAGTGCCGGCCTTGAAGTCGACGTCCGACACCTTGAGGCCGAGCAACTCGCCTATTCGCAACCCTGATCCGGCGAGCGTAACGATCGCCGCGCGGATGTACGGCGGCATCACGCGGGCCATGGCCTCGACCTGCACGACCGTGGGCGGGGTGACCTCCTCGTCCGGCATGGGCGGGAGCGTGACCCGGCGGCACGGGCTGGACGCGATGACCTTGTCCTCCACGGCCGCCGTCATGAGGCGTACGAGGACGTCGTAGACGTTCCGCACACTGCCGGGGCCGAGCAGCTCGGACAGGCTCTTGAAGAGCACCTGGAGGTCGTTGCGGCGTATCGCAGCCATCGCGCGGGAGCCGAGCGCCGGGACGAGGTGGAGCCGGAGCGCGTTGTCGGTGATCCGCTCGCCCGCCTCGCTGGCGATGAGCGACTCCTCCCACTTCTTCGCGTACTTCTCGAACGTGATCCGTCCGGCGCGGGGATCGACGTACTGGCCCGTGACGATGCTGGCCGTGACCTCGTCGAGCCAGCGTTGGGCGTCGAGCTTGCGGTCGAAGTGGCGGGCGTGCTCCTTGCCGTCGAGGTCGCGGTAGCGGGCTCGCCATTTGCCGTTGGGGCGCTTTTGGATGTTGGCCAAGTGGCTTCTCCCTTAGGTTGGTTATCGGTAGTAGCCGCCGCCCTCGATGTACTCGGTGAGGGTGCGGGCGTCGCGCTCCTCGCCCATGAGGCGAAGGCACTGCTCGTGGATGGCTCGTGAGCTGTCGGGGTGGGTCTGGATGTGCTCGGCGATGCCGACGACGGCGTGGTGCAGGCGGTCCTCGGCGTCGCGTGTCTCGTAGTACGCCTCGACGGCTTCCTGGACGAGGCGTCTGCTGTCGAGGTCCAGCCCTTCCAGCGGCGGGGACATCAGCTCTTCTAGGGGCAGTTCGAAGACGCGGGCGAAGGCGAGGGCTTCGTCGACGTTGATGCGCCGACGTGGCGTGCCGTTCTCGATGCGCCAGACCGCGGTCTGGTTCATCTTGACGCCGGCCTTGGACACCCGGTCCGCCAGCTCGGTCGTGCTCCACCCCCTGACCTCGCGCTCCAGCGCCACCCGCGCAGCGATGTTGCCCTCGCTGTAGAGCAGCGGCAGTTCACCGCCGTCGCCCTTGTCGCCTGTCATCACACCTCCAGCATGACCATCCCTATCCATATTGAAACACATGCTATGCGATTTGGCTAACCGGCGATCGTCGAGCACACTTTATGCAGATCGGATTGCCGCCTAGTCGAATTGGAACGCATGCGATACCTGACCACCGCCGAGGTCGCCGAGCGCTACCGCACGGCCGAGAGCACCGTCCGCTACTGGCGCCAGATCGACAAAGGCCCACGCGGCATCAAGATCCGCAAGCGGGTGCTGTACCCCGAGGCCGAGCTGCTGCGATACGAGCGGACGCTGGCCGACGGCCGAGACGAGTGGGGCCTGGCTTCCTGAGCTGCCGGAAGCCCCGGACACAGCAACGGCCCTCGGCGAGCCAACGCCGAGGGCCGGAGACTCCCCTGCCGACTGCCCATCCCTGAACGAACGAGCTGGTGAGGGGCGGGACCTTCCCCGTCCTGCCTCTCACCGGAGAGGAACGTCTACGGAGGACTCTACGTCCCCCACCACCACGTACACATCCGCCAATACCGTCTGGCCAACGGCTGCGGTCCCCGGCCGGGGCATCCCCTGGCACCGCGGAGACCAGGCGCACACACGGTCCCCCACATTGGGGACCGCCGAGCACTCGGCCGATGCACAAACACACGGTCCCCAGCCTCCCGCTGACCCCGCTGTCGGGGACCGTCCCCGCGACATACCCGGTGCTCGGTCCCCGCAAGCCCCGGTCCCCGTATCCACATCCGGCGGAAACCTACAGGCCGGCGGCGCGAAAACGGGGACCGGTCCCCAAAGCGTGGAAGTTGCACCAGGGGACCGCAATGGGGACCGTGATCGCGGTCCCCGCCGGCCGCTGGGGACCGACGGTCCCATCGAGGGGGCCATGCAGCACGTGATCGCGGTCCCCGATGGCGGGTCGGGCACCGGAAACCACGAAGGCACCGGCATCGAGTCGGCTGCTGACGGTGCCGCGCTGCTGGACGAGTTGCGGTCGGCGATCGCCAAGTACGCGGTGCTGCCCAGCCAGGAGGCGTTGATCGCGGTCACGTTGTGGGTGGCGGCCACCCACATCCAGCCCGCGCTGCAGCACGCTCCCCGCCTGGCGGTGCTCGGGCCGACCAAGGGGTGCGGCAAGTCCCGCGTCCTGGACGTGCTCCACGAGACCGTCCACCAGCCGATCATGACGGTGAACATGTCCACGGCGGTGCTCTTCCGGGTCATCGGCAAGAACCCGCGCACGCTCCTGGTGGACGAGGCCGACGCCATCTTCAGCAAGGCGGGCGACAACGAGGAGCTGCGCGGCCTGCTGAACGCCGGACACCAGCGCAACCGGCCCGCCTGGCGCATCTCCGGACCGGAACACAAGCCGACCCCGTATCCGACCTTCGCCATGGCCGCGCTGGCCGCGATCGGCGACCTGCCCGACACGATCACGGACCGAGCGGTCGTGCTCTGCAAAAGCGCAAGCCCGGCGAGAAGGTCACCCCGTTCCGCTCGCGCTACGCGGTACCGGAGCTGAACGCGCTGCGCGACAAGCTGGCCGCGTGGCTGACCCCACTGCAGGCCACCGCTGCCCGACTGGTGCCACAGATGCCGGTCGAGGACCGGGCCGCGGATACCTGGGAGCCGCTGGTCATCGTCGCCGACATGGCCGGCGGTCACTGGCCCGCGAGTGCTCGGGCGGCCTGTGTGGCGATGACCCGCAACGAGGTCGCCCAGGACGAGCAGACCAGCCTGAAGACGCGTCTGCTGCGGGACATCCGCCGCGTCTTCGCCGAGCGGGACAACCCCGAGGCCCTGCGCACCCATGACCTGGTCCAGGAGCTCACCGTGGATGCCGAAGCGCCGTGGGCGGAGTACGGCACCAAGGGCCTGAACGCCTACCACCTGGCCAATCTGCTGCGGGACTTCAACATCAGCCCGGCCAACTACCGCTTCGAGGAGGGCAGGCAGGCCAAGGCGTACATGCGCAACCGGTTCCTCGACGCCTGGGCCCGCTACTGCCCCGACCCCGCTCAACCGGCCACCGCGCCCACACAAGAGGTCACACCGGCACCTCCAGCCAAGGGCCAGTCACCCGCTGCCCCGAGGGGAACCCTGCCCGTCGGCCCGCCCGGCGGCATCGCGGGCCCCAAGCGCGCCCGCTAACCCACCTTCCCCTGGGCTCGTCGCACGCCGTCGCGTCCGTCCCCACGCAGGTCAGCGCGGGGACGGACGTCCGCGCCGATACGGATCTCTCCGTACCTGCGGTGCGTTGTAGGGCGTGGACGTACCAGGGGGAAGCGTGGGCGAGCACCTAGACCTCCAGGAGGTGGAGGACGTCGGTGAGGTGGCGGCGTACGGCCTTGATGTAGGCGGGGTCGGTGGCCGGGTCGTTGATCCAGCGGATCGACTGCTCCATGAACCACTCGACGGCCCACATGCGATGCCAGCCCAGGGCCCAGTTCTCGGCGGTGAGCCCGCCGCGCCGGGTGAGGGCGTCGGGGGTGCCGCCGGCGGTGACGTATTGCTCCAGGAAGACCCGCAGGCGTACGGGGTCGGGGGTGTCGAGGGTGCCGTGCCAGCTGGCGAGGTCGAGCAGGCCGGGGCCGGTGAAGGCGCGGGCGAAGTCCAGCAGCCGCCAGCCGTGGCTGCTGATGTGGAGGCTGGTGGGGTGGAACTCGGAGTGCACCCAGCCGAATGGAGCCACTGTGGCACCGGCCGAGCGGGTCTCGGCGGCCTGGGCGATCCGATCGAGCGCGTCCTCGACGTCGTCTGCCTCTTGCCACCGGTCGGCCTTGCGGAGTCCGGCGAGGTGCTCCAGGGCCCGGTCCGGCAGCGTGCGCAGGCGGGCCTGGTCGAGGACGGGCAGGGCCGGAGCCGTACGGGTGCCGTGCAGGACCACGGCCGCGGCGGTGCCGTCTAGGTCGTCCGCGTCGCGGACGACGGGGTCGAGGTCCTCCATGAGCATGCCGAGCCAGCCGTCCAGGACGGCGGAGGCGTGGAGCTGCGGGACGGGAACGCCGAGCGTGCGCGCCAGACGGAGAGCTTGATCCTCGCTGTCGAACGGCCGCTTCGCGTACTTGAAGATCGCGGTGGTGGCGTCGGGGAAGGTCAGGCGCTCGACACCGGACATGCACCACACGCGCACCTCCTCGCGCACCGCGGTGGTGCGGCCGGCCATGGTGAGCAGGTTGTCGAGGAGATCGGCGCTGGGGTTCGCGGTCATGTGAGGGCTCCAAGGAGGTTGAGGGCGTCCGAGGCGGGCGACAGGCGCCGGCCCGCCCCGGAGCCTGGTGTGCGGTGTTACGCGGCAGGGCTCACGCGGTGGGCGTAGACCTGATCGATCCATCCGGCCTTGAAGGCCGCGAGGTCGTCACGGAAGGCGGCCATCGACGCACCGTAGGGCGCGACGACGCCACCGGTCTGGTCCGGCACGGACTGGCAACCGTGCACAAGTCGGCCACCAAGGGCGGCGTGGGCCTTGATGGACTCGATGCGGCGATGCTCGTTGAACCAACCGCCGTGGTAGACCTCGTCGAGCATGCCGCCCATCTCGTCGCTCAGGTCGAAGACGACGGAGGTGGCGGCCGGGAAGAACCAGCACGGGCCGACGTTGGAGATGTGCCCGTCCAGCTCGACCTTGTCAGCGCCATCAGCGTGGCCGCCTCGCGCAGCATCCGCAGGTGCTCAGCCGTGATCTGCGGCAGGCCGAGGCCGACGAGGTGCTCGTCGCGGAACAGGTACGCGTACACCGCGGAGGCGGTGGACAGCACGCGGGCGGCGTCCGAGGTGGACTCGGCGTGAGCCTTGATGAAGTCCAGCGCGAGCTGCTCGACGGCGCTCTCGGTGGTCTCCTGCACCTCCAGCAGCTGGGACTTGACCAGCTCCCAGTCGGCGACGAGCCACGTGTTCGACTCGAAGCGGAAGAAGTACTCGGCCGGGTCGATGGTGATGCGCTGGCCGTCGACCTGGATGCCGGGCAGGCGGCTCCAACGCTCGTCGAACGCCTCGGGCAGTACGACCGTGATGGCCGTGGTGTTGATGGTGGTCACCGTGTCTCCGTCTCTGATCGGCCGGGTTCGGGCACAGGAATGCCCGAACCCGGTGTAGGTGTACGGAATTTCGGGGGCCGCCCGGCCGAAGGGGGGAGCCTGGTCGCGGTGTCGGACCGGGGCCGGGCGGCTGATGATTAGTGAACCCTCCGTCACGCACAGTGGGTACGGTGAGAGGCAGTTGAAGCGGTATACGCGGTTTACAGCTCCTGAGCGGAGGCGATCGTGGCAGCAGCGCCGAGAGGTCCCAACTCCCGCCTGCGTGACGTCATCGAGGCGATCGGCTGCACCTACGAGGCTCTGGCGAAGGACATCCGGCGTATCGCGGCCGAGAACGGCGAGACTCTCCAGACCAACAAGTCGGCCGTCTCCCACTGGGCGAACGGCACACGCCAGCCGACCGGGCGGACCGGCCAGTATCTCGCTGAGGCGCTGTCCCGCCGAGCAGGCCGCACCATCACCTCGGCCGAGATCGGCCTGCGAGCACCCGAAACTGCGGCGTTGGAAGAGCCCGATCCGGTTCTGGCCGCCACCGATCTGGGCCGTGCCGACGTCGAGCGCCGCCGTTTCCTGGCCGTGGCTGCCTTCACCACGGCTGGCGTGGCCATGCCGCTCCTCTACGACCACGAGGCCACCGCCCGCATGTTGCGGGCTCGCACCGGCAGCTCGCTGGTCGGGATCGAGGACGTGGAGGTCGTTCGGCAGATCACCGCAGCCTTCAGTGCGGCTGACGAACGCCTCGGCGGCGGCCATGGCCTGACAACCGTCACCGCTTACCTCGCCGACACCGCCGCCCCCATGCTCCGCGGACGCTTCCCGAACGAAGCCCTACGGCAAGCGGCCTTCGGTGCCGTCGCCGAACTCGCCTACCTCGCTGGGTGGAAGCACCACGACCTCGGCCAGGAAGGCGCCGCCCAGCGCTACTACCAGGTCGGCTACCAACTCGCCTGCGAAGCCGACCCGCGCGGCCACGCCGCCTGGATGATGCGCGCCCTCGCCCACCAGGCACTGAGCCTCAAACAGCCCCACCACTGCGTCGACCTCGTCGAAGGAGCCCTCACCCGCGGTCTGGGCTACGTCGACGGCCAGACCGAGGCGCTGCTGCACATCACCCACGCCCGCGCCTACGCCGCTGTCGGCGCGAAGCCAGCAGCAGCCCGCGCCCTGCTCGCCGCCGAAGACGCCCTTCTGCGCGACGACGGCCCCCAGCCCAGCTACTCCCGCGTCAGCGGCCCGGCCGCCGGCACCGTCGCCAGCCACACCGCCCGCACTCTGACCGACCTCGCCGACCACGTCGGCACCGAGCAACAGCACCGCGACGCCTTGGTGCGCTGGGACCCCGAGAAGTACAAGCGCGTCCACGCCCTCACCTACGCCGACCTCGGCGACAGCCTCGCCGCCCAGGCCCGCGCCGACGAAGCCGTCGCCGCCTGGGCCCAGGCCCTGACCCTCATGGAGGGCATGACCTCCGACCGCACCCGCAAGGCCATCACCTCGCTCCGCTCCACCCTGTCCGTCTACCAGCGTCGCAAAGTGCCCGGAGCCGCCGAACTCGCCCGCCGCGCACGCGAAGCACTGGCCTAAGCTGCCACCATCCGGCCGACGAAGGGACGTAAGCCGTGGCTCAGCGGACAACCGACGACCAGTCCAAAGCCCTACAGCCCGCCCTCGAATCCATGACCCTCCTGGTCGCCGCCGTCATCGTCCACGACAAGGCCACCAACCGCGTCGTCCTCCTCCAGCGCAGCCAGAACGCCAAGTTCGCCCAGGGCATGTGGGACCTCCCCGTCGGCAAGAGCGAACCCGGCGAACCCATCACCGAAACCGCCGTGCGAGAGCTGTACGAGGAGACCGGCCTGACGGTAAAGCCCGAGTCGCTCAAGGTCGCCCACATCATCCACGGCGCCTGGGGCGTCGAAGCCCCCAACGGCTTCCTCACCGTCGTCTTCGCCGCCCACGAATGGACGGGCGAACCCGAAAACCGCGAACCGCGTAAGCACGACCAGGTCTGCTGGGTCAACGCCACCGCCATCCCCGAGGAGTTCGTGGACACCACCTCAAGCGCTCTCCACCGGTATCTCGCGGGAGGCCCGGAGGTATCCCTCGACGGCTGGCAATAGGCCAACTGCGGCCCGACCGGTTGCTTGGGTGGGCCCTCCACCACTCGTACTCGGCAACCAAGATCGGCCGCATGATGACCGCATCAGCCACCAGGAGCGTTCCCGCCCAATGACCGACAGCACCGCCCGCGTACGAGAGCTCAACCTCTACCGCCAGTAGCTCGACCTCATCGCCGCGGGCATCAAGACCACCGAGGTGCGGGTGAAATATCCGCGCCTCGCCGACCTCGCCGCCGGCAACGTCATCTGCTTCCGCATCGAGGGCACCGACGAGACCTGTGAGTAGCTGTTGTCGTTCCGATCTTGAGCGGTGTCCGTCGAACGGGAGTCTCGATTGGGTGGTCGCGAGGTGTTCGGCGCATACGAGCAGGGCCTCCTGAACAGCTCGTTGGTGTCGAATCACCGAGCAACATCAGGAGGCCCTGGTGCCGCAGTGTTCCGTGTCGATGGGCGCGCAGTCCAGTTCAGTCACGCTGGAGTGTGACTGTCTGGCTCACCGGTTCGGAAACGCCGCCGACAACGGGTTTCGGCAGTCGCGTTATCCGACGGACATGACGGACGCGGAGTGGGCCGCGGTACGGCCGTTGCTGCCGGTGCCTGGCTGGATGCGCGGCTGGGGAGGGCAGCCGGAGGCGTACTGCCATCGGGCGATACTCGATGCGATCCGCTACCTGGTCGACAATGGCATCAAGTGGCGGGCGATGCCCGCCGACTTCCCGCCGTGGGACCGGGTATATGCGTTCTTTCGCCGCTGGCGTGACCACGGCCTGGTCAAGGAGTTCCACGACCGGTTGCGCGCGAGGATCCGCGAGAGGCTGGGGCGGGATGCGGAGCCGTCGGCCGGCGTGATCGACTCGCAGTCGGTCAAGGCAGACGCCGTCGTCGGGTCGGACAGCCGCGGCTTCGACGGCGGCAAGCTGATCAACGGGCGCAAGCGGCACGTCGTGGTCGATACCCTCGGCCTGCTGCTGGGCGTGATGGTCACCGCCGCGGACGTCGGCGACCGCACCGCCGCCCAGGTGCTGTTGCAGCAAGTCACCGACACGCACCACCAGTTGGAGCTGGTCTGGGCCGACGGCGGCTACACCGGCAGCCTCGTCGGGTACTGCCTGGCCGCGCTCGCCCTGGTCCTGGCGATTGTCAAACGCAGCGACGACATGCGCGGCTTCGTGGTGTTGCCCAAGCGGTGGATCGTCGAGCGCCTCTTCGCCCACCTGATGCGCACCCGCCGCCTGGCACGCGACTACGAGCGTCGCACCACCAGCGCCGAGGCGATGGTCTACTGGTCGATGACCCTGCTCATGACCCGCCGCCTGGCCCGGCCACGCCCGCAGCCAGCGTGAACCGGCCTGGCTGCTGCTCGGCCAGCCAGCCGCGCGCGACCAGGCGCTTCGCCTTCGACCGCAGCGCCTCCACCCGCGTCGGCACCACGTCCATACCGAACCCTGCGGCCATCTCCTGGCAGGTCAGCGGCCCTTGATGGAGCCGGGCCCGGTCCGCGAGCGCACTAAGGATGCGCTGGTAGTCCACCGACAGCACCGACCAGGCCAGCCCCTCACGCCACATCGGAACCTGCGACTTCGTCTTCGCTGCCTCCGGCACCTGCGGCGTCCTTCCGATCTGCTCCTCGGCGGCCGGCGCGGTCCCCTCGGCCCGGGCGGGGTCCTGCCCGCTCTCGTCCACGGGGGCCAGCACCTCGCCGACCCGCGAGCAGGCGATGGCCCACTCCTTCCATTCCTGCTCGGCCACGGCCAACTCGGCCTGGACACGGTCGGCTTCCTCCCGCAGCTCGTCCACACGACGGTGAGCACCCAGCTCACGCTGTTCCAACAGCCCAACCACCGACGGCATCCACGACCTCCCGGGCAGCGACAGCACGACATGCCACAACTCCCACGGGATCGCCGACCCTATGCCCGACCAGCGGAAACGCAGTCCTCAAGTCCGGAAAGACAACAGCTTCTGAGGTCATAGTCAAGAAGGTCACCGAGTTCCCTGACTTCGAGACCCTGCTCGAGGGCGAGGGACCGGCCAGCGTCAATCTCACCGTCACTCGCGAACAGCAGCTCACCAACATCCGTGCCATCTACGCACCCGAGAAGGAAGCCCTCGACGCCCGCGCCATTGAGATCGTGCGTATCTCTCCGTGACGACGTTCTCCGCATGCGAAGGCACACCGATGGAGCGTGGGCATTCCTCCGCCTGTGCCAGCATCCAACCGCGGAGCCAAACGCCCCTTATCAGACCGCTGCATTGCGCGTATCCACCTACACCCAAAGCGAACTGGAAAGTGCGCACTGTCGGAATTTCCAGCCACCCAATGGCCGAACTCCAAGCATCATCGAAGTGAACAGCGGTGGCCTCCAGGTCAGTTGACGCTCCAGAGTGACGCAGATCACCACATCGGGCAGTTATCACCCTGTCCATCTTCTGCGATCTCGTCATCATTTCCGATCTTTACCTGACGCATATCTTCACATTGGCGTCACGTGGGTGATGCCGGTGAAAATGCGAGAGGTCGAAGATTCATGACGGTTCACAGACCCGCGCCACGGCGGCGCGGGCGGCCTTGGCTCGGGGGAAACGCTCGCTGGACAGCGGGCGGCGTCGCCTTGGCCATGGCCATCACCCTGCTCGACGCGACGAGTTCTGGGGCGGTCTCGCCTCCTCGGACCGCGGACGCGCCAAAGAAGACGGCAGCGACCCAGGCAGCCGACATACCTTCTGCCCGTGTCGCGGCAAGGCTGTCCGGCAAACGGGTTGAAGCTCTTTCGGAGCGCACCGAAACGTCGACGACCTGGGCGAACAAGGACGGCAGCCTCACAACGGAATTCGCGGCCGGCCCGGTCCGTTTTGAGCGGGACGGCAAGTGGGTCGACGTCGACGTGGAGTTGCGTGAATCCGGCTCAGGTGTGGAGCCGGTCGCGCACCCGGAGGGACTGAGGCTCGCAGGCAGGACTGGCACGCCGGCGAAGTCCTTGAAGGCCGCTCGCGAGGCCAAGGCCACCGATCTGGTCACGCTCGGCGAAGGTGCCCAGCAGATCACCCTCCAGTGGAAAGGCGGCCTGCCGCAGCCGAAGCTCGACGGTACGCGGGCGGAGTACGTCAACGCCGTTCCCGGCGCGGACGTGGTCGTCGAGGCCACACGCACCGGCTTCGAGCAGTTCGTCGAGATCAAGCAGCGCCCTGCCTCGGGCGACTACTCCTACACGCTGCCGCTCAAGGCCAAGGGCCTGAAGGCGAAGCAGCTCGCCGACGGAAGCATCCTGTTCACCGACAAGAAGAACAAGAAGCGGGCCGTGATGCCCGCGCCGGTGATGTGGGACGCCACCGTCGACAAACGGTCCGGTGAGCACACCAAGCGAGCCAAGGTCGGCCTGAAAGTCGTTCAAAAGGGCTCCACTGTCGACCTGGTGGTCACACCGGACGCGAAGTTCCTCACCGACCCGGACACCCAGTATCCGGTCACCGTCGACCCGTCCACCTCGTCGCTGTCCAACGTCTTCGACACCTACGTCCAGCAGGGCGAGACCGTCGACTGGTCCACCGACACCGAACTGGACCTGGGCAACCCCGGAACGACCAACTCCGACGGCACCCCGCGAACGGCGCGCTCCTTCATCTCCTGGAACACCACACCGATCCAGGACGCCCTCGTCCTAGACGCCAAGCTGTCGCTGTGGAACTTCCACTCGGGAAACAACACCGACTGCAAGGTCTACCCGTGGGAGGTGGGGTCGACCGGCGCGGCCTCGACATCGTCGCGCTGGACGGCACAGCCGTCGTGGACGGCGAAGAAGGCCACCTCCACCGAGACCACCGGCAACGCCGCGTGCACCACGCAGCCGGACGGCTGGATCAACGCCGACGTGACCACGCTGGTGCAGGAGTGGGCGTCGGCCAAGGCCACCCGCGGCCACATGGGCCTGCGCGCCTCTAGCGAGACCGTGGTCGCCCAGTGGAAGCGGGTCAACTCCGCCAACGCCGCCTCCAACCCGCCCAAGCTGGTCGTCAACTACAACTACCGGCCGCGCACCGGCACCAAGCAAGAAGCCGGCCCGCCGTACTTCTCCTACAGCGGCGCCTACGTGGTGAACACCACCACGCCCACGCTGCGGGACACCTTCGTCGACGCCGACGGTGACAAGGTCAACGGCACCTTCCAGATCTACGACAACGCCACCAACACCCAGGTCGGCGAAGTGCTGGTATCCCCGTACGTGGCCTCCGGCAAGGTCGCTTCGGTCACGGTGCCTTCGGGGATGCTGGCCAACGCCAAGACGTACAAGTTCCGTACGTCACCGTACGACGGCACGCACTACAACACCGGCTGGTCGGCCTGGAAGACCTTCACCGTCGACACCACCAAACCCTCCTCACCCACTAAGATCGTCTCAACGGACTATCCCTCGAGCGCCTGGGTCAAGGGCGCGGGTCAGGCTGGCACATTCACCGTCACTCCGCCCGCATCCGACCACAACTGGCTGGAGTGGTCGCTGGACGGCGTCACCTGGACCAAGGTCGCAACCGGCGGGTCCAGCGCCGACAAGGCCATAAGCATCACGCCGCCGAAGGACGGCACGCACGCCTTGCAGGTGCGTAGCGTGGACAAGGCGGACAACAAGTCAGAGGCAATCGAGTACGAATTCCACGCCGGTCCGGGTGGTTTCGCCCAGCCCGATGACGGCGAGCGCACTGCCCGCCGACTGCCTCTGGTCGCCGAGGCGGATGCCTCGAAATACGACAGTGTCTCCTTCTCCTGGCGCCGCTCCGAGGCGGACAACTGGGTGAAGATCCCTGTCGGCGACGTCACCTCTGATGGCAATGCACTTGCTGCTTGGCCGGTACCTCTGGCTGCCAATGGCACGAACTCTCCGCTGGTGTGGAACGCCACCGACACCGTCGATCCTGATGGCACAGTCCAGATCAAGGCCGACTTCACCGGTCCCAACAACGCATCCGGGAGCACACAGGCGCTGACCGTGGTCATCGACCGCAACGCCGAAGGAGCGGCCGATGACCAGATCGGTCCCGGCACCCTGAACCTGCTGACGGGTGACTACTCGATCTCGGCAACCGACGTCTCCGCGCTCGGTCTGTCGGTCTCTCGCACCGCATCGTCTCGGGTGCCGGACTCGGCCGCGCGCCAGGACGGGCAGGCTCCGATCTTCGGCAAGGAATGGGTCTCCGGCACTGTCGCCGAGGCGACCGACTCCGAGTACAGCCACATCCGTAAGGTCTCCGACACAGCTGTCGATGTGGTTCTCGCGGACGGTGACGCGATCCACTTCACCTCGAACGCCGCTAAAACCGGCTGGATAGCAGAGCCTGGCTCCGAGTCCCTGAGCCTGACGGGCAGTGTCAGCGGCACCTTCACCCTGACCGACACCGGGGGCACGGTCACCGACTTCGCCAAGCCCGCTGGCGCCAGCACCTGGCAGGTCAGCAGCACCCGTAACGACGGGCAGGCTGACTCCGCCACCAGCGTGGAGTCCGAGACGGTCACCGTGAACGGCAAGCAATTGGCCCGTCCGAAGCGGGTCTTCGCTCCCACGTCGGCGGTCACCGTCAGCACCTGCAAGACTGCGCAGGCCACCAAGGGCTGCCGTTTCCTGGAGTTCGTTTACGCCACGACGACCACGGCCACGAGCAGCTCACTCGGTGACGTCGCGGGCCAGGTCAAGGAGATTCGTCTGTGGTCCACCGCTCCCGGTGCGGCGAACGCCACCTCCAAGTCGGTCCAGATGTACCTGTACGACGACCAAGGACGGCTTCGCGAGGCGTGGCACCCGCAGATCTCCCTGTCACTCAAAACTCAGTACAACTACGACAGCGCCGGTCGGATCACCAAGCTGACCCCGCCTGGTGAGCTCCCATGGACCTTCACCTACGGAAAGGCCGGCAGCTCCGCCGCTGCGGCGGAGGGCATGCTGCTCACAGCCTCGCGCAGCGGGCTGCAGCAAGGCACGACGGACGTGCAGCAGGGCACAGCGACCACGTCCGTGGTCTATGACGTGCCCCTGACCGGCGCGTCGGCGCCATATCAGATGGGCGCTGCGGATGTGCGCGCCTGGGGACAAGTGGACGCCCCGACCGACGCCACCGCAGTCTTTCCGCCCGACTCGGTCCCGGCCGCACACTCGGGAGGCGGTCTTGCTTCTGGTGACTACCGGCGTGCTGGCGTGCACTACCTGAACGTCTCGGGAGAGGAAAGCAACAACACCGCTCCTGGCGGTCACATCACCACGACCGAAAGCGACCGGTTCGGAAACACGGTCCGTGAACTGACCGCGTCCAACCGCGCTGTCGCCCTGGGCCTCACGGCTGCCAACCGGGCCGCTCAGGCCGATCTGGGTATCGCAGGTCTCCCCAGCAACGAGCGAGCCGAACTCCTCTCGACTCGCTGGGTATTCGACGACAAGGGCCTCAGAGAGCTGGAGGAGCTGGGGCCGCTGCACCGCGTCGATCTCACGGCGGACCTGAAGTCGGGCACCACCACGCTCGCGGCAGCCGGTACTCCGGTGACCGCACGCAGTTGGACGGTGAACGAATACGACACAGGTCGACCGACCGACGGAAGCGCCGTGATCAAGGACCAGGTCACCAAGTCCACCACCGGCGTCCAGGTCCGCGAACACCCGTCGGTGCAGGGCGAGACGCGCTCCGTACAGACCGTCTACGACTGGGCCAAGGGGCTAGCCACCAAGACCATTGAGGATCCGACCGGGCTGGCCATCACCACCAGTAAGGAATACGACAACCAAGGACGGGTGATCAAACAGCTACAGCCTGGTGCCACCGGCACTGACGCCGGCACCCAGGTGACCACCTACTGGTCGGCGACCGGTTCCGGCACCTGCACAGGGCGCCCCGAGTGGGCCGACCTTCCCTGCCAGACCAGCCCAGGCGGCGCGATCACCGGTGGTGGCTCTAACCCCACTGGGCTCCCCACGACCACGACCGAGTACGACTGGTGGGGCAACCCCGCCAAGGTGACCACCACGGCGAACGGCGTCACCCGCACCACCACGACGACCTACGACGCTGCCGGACGGCAGAGCAAGGTCACGGTGAGCGGCGGACTCGGCCAGGCTCTGCCGGATGCCACCGCTGAGTACGACACCACGACAGGCAAGCCCGTCAAGACGGTGTCCTCCACCGGCGGTACGATCACCCGGAAGTTCGACAAGCTGGGCCGACAGATCTCGTACACCGACGCCGACGGCGGCACCACCACCGTGGAGTACGACCTGCTCGACCGGCCGGTCAAGGTCGCGGACAGCGTGCCGTCCACCGTCACCTACACGTACGACCAGACCGTCGACCCCCGCGGGCTCGCCACCAAGGTCACTGACTCAGTGGCGGGGTCTTTCCAGACCACCTACGACGCCGACGGCGCTGTCAGCAGCGAGAAGCTACCCGGCGGCTACACACTCAACCAGAGCAAGGACGCCACGGGCGCGATCATCGAGCGGACGTACACCCGCGACAGCGACTCCACCCTGATCTATTCAGACGCTGTGGCCGAGTCGGTCCACGGTCAAGTCACCCGACACGCAGGCTGGTCGGACCAGACCTACCGCTACGACGCCGTCGGTCGGCTCAGTACGGTCGAGGACACGGCTGACACGATCTGCACCCGCCGTGACTACGCGTACGACGTGCGCAGTAACCGTAAGACGCTCACGACGGCAGTCGGCACCGCCGGCACCGACTGCCCGACCACGGGAGGCACCGCGCAGAGCCACACCTACGACAGCGCCGATCGTCTCGTCGACTCCGGCTACACGTACGACGCTCTCGGTCGCACGACGGCACAGCCGGGAAGCACCTTCGGCTACTACGTCAACGACCTCATCTACCGGCAGACGACAGGGACCCAGCGGCAGACTTGGCAGCTCGACGCAGCCCAGCGTCTGCGTTCCTGGACGGTCGAGACCGGCAGCGGAAGCAGCTGGACCCAGACCGCGGCCAAGGTCAACCATTACGGCGACGACGGCGACAAGCCCCGGTGGATCGTCGAAGACACCGGCACTGGGGCAGTGACCCGCAACGTCACTTCCGCTACCGGCACTCTGGCCGCTACCACCAGCAAGACCGGTGACACCGTCTTGTACCTCAACACCATCCACGGGGACGTAGCTCTGCTCCTCCCCCTGGACACCTCTAAGGCGCCGGTCGCACTCGACAACGACGAGTTCGGCAATCCACGCTCTGGTCAGACGGCTGCTCGCTACAGCTGGCTCGGTGCCAGCCAGCGGTCCAGCGAGACGGTGAGCGGCGATGTCTTGATGGGCGTACGCGTGTACGACCCGACCCTGGGCCGCTTCCTGCAGACCGATCCTGTCTACGGCGGCTCGGCAACTGCCTACGACTACGTCGACCAGGACCCGGTGAATCAGTACGATCTCTCCGGCCAGGCGAAGTGGGTGCGCAAGTGTGGTACCAGCTGGGGCTGGTCTGGCTACACGTTCAAGTGCAAGTTCTACGTGACGAGGTTCCACACCCAGGTCCTCAAGGAGGACATCGGCATCATGGGTGGGGCAGGTGTCGCCATAGCCGAGGCATACATGTGCTCCAAGCTCACTCACCCCGTCGCCGCCGGCGCCTGCGTCGCCCTTGCCTGGGCGTACACGTGGTGGGCGGTGCACAACGTCAATCAGGCAGTGGCGCGAGGCGGGTGCTTCACCTGGACCTTCGGAGCCACCGTCGGTTGGGGTGTGCACGGTTGGGCAGCACCCGGCAACGTGAGCAAGAAGAACAAGTACTGCCGCAAGAGGTAACTCGGTCCGCGATCACCCATCGCTGACCGAACGGGTGTCGGTGGCGCCAGGACAGCGCCACCGACACCGCAACGTTCGATCACAGGAATTCCCTCCTCGAATCGGTGAGCACATTGCATCCCTCAGAACCTTCTCCCGACCAGCGACCGATGAACGGAGCTGTCTCGTTCAAACTCGGGACTCTCCAGCTGGTCCTCCCCGTCCTCCTCGGACTCCTGGCCGGCACGGCGCTCTTGTACGGAGGTCTCGCCTTCACAGCTCAGCCGATGGATCTCAGTGAACTGGGGCAGTGCGTGTTGGCGGCGATCGTGGCCAGCGCGGTCGTCGCTTTCCTCTACCGGCGCCATGGCGTGAGCCTCACCGCAGACGCCCTTGTTGTCCTGGGGGACCGACGTCGGCAGGTCCCATGGAGAGACATTCTTCGACTGGAAGTGCAACGCACCTGCGGTGTAAGTCGCGTCGCCGTGTACACCGCAGATGGACGACGCACGATGCTGCGCGCCCCGATGTCTCTCTTCGACGGAGAGTTCGACCAGAAGGCACAGGCCCTCGTCCAACGATGGCAGGGGAGCCGCTGAAGGTCGTGGTCGGGGCAAACCGCCGAGAGAAAGCCCCATCGCAGGGAATCAGAAATGAGTGACGCGCCTGAGCTCTGGAAAGTGGTCATCGCCCTACAAGCGACAGCAGAACAGAAGGACGCTCTCGTTGACCGCTTCGTCGACGCCATCTGCCCAGATCCGAACCATGAGGGTTGGTGCGATACGCCGTGGGCCGTCCATGTGATCGAGGGCGGCTCACTCAGCGCAGATGAGCAAGAGCGGCTACGGGACGAGATTTAAGGACACGATGGAAGGCTGACCCGCGACTGCACCCTGCCGACCGTGTCATCTGACTCAAGGGGGCCACCCCGAGTCGGCAGCCAGTCCGCACACAGTCCGCAGGACACCCGATCAGGACCGTCGCGCCCCATCGCTAGCCATCAAGAAAAGGCCAGGTCAGCGCCCCATACGAAGAATCCCCGCAGGTCACCGACCCGCCCCATTGCTAGGAGACCAAGAAGGCCTGATCTCCGATCACCTGGCCCACTTGACCGCACCCGGCCCTCAGGCCGCCGAACACGGCGTCCATAACGGTCCGGGTGCGGTTTTGTTTGCCCCCGGCCACGTCGCGCAGCACACGTTCCCCCCGCAGCTCAATCCAGTTCCCGCGGCCCGTACATCGCGCTGTCGGCTCCGCTGGAAAGGGCCCAGTAGCGGTCGCCGTACGACCAGTGCCACCACTCGGTGGGGTAGTTCACCAGGCCCGCAGCGGTCAGGGCGTCACTGAGTAGCCGCCGGTTGGCCCGGGCTGCGGAGCCGATGTTCTCGGCATGGGTGTAGCAGGCGCCGTCGCTCTCTTCCGGGTTGGCGTTGACCGGGGTTCCCATGTCGAGTTCCCGGCCGTCGGCGCAGACGAGAGTGAGGTCCACCGCGGCGCCGGCGCTGTGCGGTGCGATCTCCGGCGGCGACACGTACCGGCTCGCGGCCCGGCGAACCCGGGTCGGGGACCAGTCCGGGTTGTCGGCTCGCAGGTTGTCGGCGTACCGCTCGAAGTAGCGGCGCTGCAGTGCGGGCGGCCGGTATCCCTCGACGAACAGCAGACGGATCCCGTCCGGGAGCAGCTTCTGAGCGTCGAGAAGACGTATCAGAACCCCTTCTCGCAGGTGCGCGAACGCCCCTGTTCCATCGGCCTTGCGGGAGTCCACGGCGAGGGGTTCGTGGAGCCGGACGTCAACGAGTGGTTCGCCGCGGTCGGCCACCGGGATCGCCGCGATCTTCGGATCTGACATCAGCACGATCTCGTTCATGCACTGACTCATTGCCGACCGTCCCCTTCAGCGGTGGCCGCTCTAACCCGCGGCGCCGAACCGGCAATCGCTAGCGAACCGGAGTAAATCGACCGCTCGGCAGGCTCAAGGTTGCCTGCATGCGCGGTGATTGTGTTCACGCGCCGGACGGTGGCCGCGGATCATCCCCGTCCCGTAACTTTTGCTGGGTTCACGGGGGAAGCGAGCAAAGTTCCGATCCACCCCCGTCTCCGCCCGCGCGGCCGAGGCGGGGTGCGGCGTGCTGTGCGACGAGCGGGCGAGTGGGGACCACATCACCCGGCGGTCTCTCCCCCGCCGTACGGAATGTCGATCCCCCGGGAGAAACCCCTGCGCCGCCGCCCGCCCCTCTGGCCGATACCCCTGCTGTGGACCCTCGCCCTCGGGCTGTGGGGGCTGTCCCGGCAGCACAGCGTGTGGCGGGACGAGGCCGCGACCTGGCAGGTGGCCCGGCGGTCCGTCGGCGACATCTGGCACATGCTGGGGCAGGTCGATGCCGTGCACGGGCTCTACTACCTGCTGATGCACGCGCTCTTCGAGTGCTTCGGGCCCGGCACCACGACTCTGCGGCTGCCCTCCGTACTGGCCACGGCGGTGGCGGCGGCCTGCGTGGCGGTCATCGGCCAACGGCTGGCCGGGGCCTGGGCGGGCCTGGCGGGAGGGCTGGCGTTCGGGCTGCTCCCGGCCGTCCAGTTCTATCTCCAGGAGGGCCGCCCGTACGCGCTCGTCGCGGCCGGGGCCGGGATCTCCACCCTCTTGCTGATGACCGTCCTTCAGGGGCGCGGCCGAGCGGTGCACTGGGCTGCGTACGGGGGCACGGTGGCGGTGTGCGGGCTGCTGAACTGGCTGTCGCTGCTGATCCTGCCCGCGCACCTGGCGACCCTGCTCTGGACCCGGGCCGGGCGGCGGACATGGCTGCGGTGGGCGGTGGCCGCGACGGTCGCCCTGCTGGCTGTGCTGCCGTTGATCCTGTTCAGCCGGCGCCAGTCCGCCCAGGTCTCCTGGATCCCGCCGCTGACCTGGCACATGATGATCGGCCCCGCGATCCTGCTGGCGATCGGCGCTCTCGGTGCCCTGCTGGACCGGCCGCGCGAGGGCCGGCTGTCCGTGGCCGCCGTCGGGCTGCCGCTGCTCGCGGTGCCGCAGCTCGGCCTGCTCGGGCTCTCCCTGGTCCGGCCGCTGTTCCTGGACCGCTACGTCCTGTTCAGCATGCTGGGCCTGGCCCTGCTGATCGGCACGGCGCTGGGCACGGCCGTACGGGCGGCCGGGCCGCGGTTCCCGAGAGCGTCGACGTGGCTGGTCCCGGTGGTGGTCACCGTGGCGGTCGTGGGGCTGTTGCCGCAGTCGCTGGCCAAGCGGTCTCCGGCCAGCAGGGTGGACGACGTCCTGGCCGTGGCGGCGGACGTGCGGCGGCTGAAGCAGGCCGGGGACGCGGTGGTCTTCATACCGGCGGCCCGGCGCGACACCTCCCTCGTCCGCCCCGCCGACTTCGCCGGACTGCGGGACGTCGCGCTGGCGGAAAGCCCCGTGGCGTCGGGGACGCTGAAGGGCGAGGAGGCGGGGCCGGCCCGGATACGGAGCGCGATGTTGGCCCAGCGGCGCATACTCCTGGTCACCGACGTGCCCGGGGTGGCACGGCCGGTGTCGGCGGAGCGGGACAGGACGAAGACCGCCGTGCTGAGGGAGCACTTCACGGTGGTGGCGGACGTGCAGGTCCGCGGGCGGCGTGTGACGGCGTACGAACGGCTCGGAACGCTCGGAACAGCGGACACCGCTGGCTAGGCCCTGTCGTCAAATTCCCGCCGTCCGCCCGAAGGGCGGGCCGCGCGGCGTCAGGTGCGGCGAGTGGGGGGTGCCCCCTCTGGGGAGCGTGCATGGCGTCGCGCGGCAGGCGGGAATTTGACGACAGGGCCTAGGGGCCCGGCCGCCGCTCCTCCGGCCGAGCCCCGTCAGCCGTCCGCCGCCCCCGTCAGTGAGACTTCAGTGGAACTGCGGCACGATCAGATAGATCCCGTACGCCACCACCGCCGCGCAGGCGACAAAGCACAGCCCGGCCTGGGCGGCGGCGAGGGTGGACGTGCCGCCGCCCTCCTCGCGGGCCCCTTCGTGGCGAGCCAGGCCCAGCACGCCGAGGGCGAAGACGGTGACCACGGCCACCGTCACGGCGAGGCTCACCGCGGCGACCTGGCCGAGCGCGGTCCAGTCGAGGTTCATGATGTGAACTCCCCTTGTCTCATACGGCCTTGTCTCATACGGCCGCTTCTCATACGGCCGCGTCTCAAGCGACCGCGTCTCAAGCGGCTGTGCCGACCTTCGTCGGCTCCGCGGTGCGGAGCGTGACCTCGTGGGTGTCGTTGACGTTGTGCGCGGACACCGGGTTGCGGCGGGAGGCGAGCACGATGCCGCCGGCCACCGCCGCGCCGACCAGCGCGACCACGGCCGTACCGATGTCGCCGCCGTGCTTGACCACGCTCGCCGAGACGCCGCCGACCAGCGCGGCGGCGGGCAGCGTGACCAGCCAGGCCACGACCATGCGCCCGGCCACACCCCAACGCACCTCCGCCAGACGGCGGCCCAGCCCGGCGCCGAGGATGCTTCCGGAGGCGACCTGCGTGGTGGACAGTGCGAAGCCCAGGTGGGCCGAGGTCAGGATCACCGTCGTGGATGCGGTCTCGGCGGCGAAGCCCTGCGGGGACTGAATCTCCGTCAGGCCCTTGCCCATCGTGCGGATGATCCGCCAGCCGCCGAGGTAGGTGCCGAGACCGATGGCCAGGCCGGCCGAGGCGATCACCCACAGGGGCGGACCCGCGTCGGCGCCGAGCGCCCCCGCCGAGATCAGGGTCAGCGTGATGACTCCCATCGTCTTCTGCGCGTCGTTGGTGCCGTGGGCGAGGGAGACCAGCGAGGCCGAGGCGATCTGGCCGAGGCGGAAGCCCTTGGTGACCGTCTGCTTGCGGGCGCGAGAGGTGAGCCTGTACGCCAGGTACGTGGCCAGCAGCGCCGCGACCCCCGCCACCAGCGGCGAGGCCACCGCCGGGATCAGCACCTTCTCGACAACCTTGTCAAAGTGCACGCCATGCGACCCCGCGCCCACCCAGACGGCCCCGATCAGCCCGCCGAACAGCGCGTGCGACGAGCTGGACGGCAGCCCGACCAGCCAGGTGAGCAGATTCCACAGGATCGCCCCCACCAGGCCCGCGAAGATCATGCCCGGGGTGACGAGTGTGTCGTCCACGATGCCGCCGGAGATCGTCTTGGCGACCTCGGTGGACAGAAAGGCACCGACGACGTTCAGGACGCCGCTGATGAGTACCGCCGTCTTCGGTTTGAGCGCCCCCGTGGCGATGGAGGTGGCCATCGCGTTCGCCGTGTCGTGGAATCCGTTGGTGAAGTCGAAGGCGAGGGCCGTCACGATGACGACCGCCACCAGGAACGTGATGTGGTCCATTCCCCAATGCAAACAAGCGCGGACCAATTCGCGGAGAACCCATGGCAAAGCGTGTCCCAGGAGCCGACGCGCGATTGGTAAGGGTCCTGCAAAGCCGGCGTGGTGAAAGCTCCAGGGCGTCGAGGGCGTTCAGGGCGTCGCTACGGCTGCGGCAGGCCCGCGACCGCATCGGCGGATCTACGATCGCTCCATGCGCATCCGCTGGACGTACGCCTTCGTCGACCGCCCCGCCGCGTCCTTCGCCCGGGCCCACGCCTTCTGGACCGCCGTGACGGACACGCGGCTGTCCGAATTCCGCGGCGAGCAGGGAGAGTTCGTGACCCTGCTGCCGGGCGGTGGGACCGACCCCTGCGTGAAGGCCCAGGGGGTCGACTCGGGCGCCGGTGGGGCGCATCTCGACTTCGCCGTGGACGACGTACCGGAATTCGTGGAGGCGTCACTTCGGCAGGGTGCGGGCTGCGTCGCCGAGCACGAGGGCTGGGCCGTGCTGCGCTCGCCCGCCGGGCAGTTGTTCTGTGCCGTGCCCTGGCACGGGGAGTCGGTACGGCCGCCCGTGGTCCGCGGCAGCCGGCTCGACCAGGTCTGCCTGGACGTACCGCCGTCGCTGTACGACGCCGAAGTCGCCTTCTGGAGCGGCCTGTTGGCGGACTGGGCGTCGGCGCCCGGCTCCCGCCCCGAGTTCCATGTGCTCAGGCCTCCGGCCGGGCTGCCCGTCCGTATCCTGCTCCAGCGGCTCGGCGAGGAGCGGACCGGAGAGGAGCGGCTCGCCTCCGCCCACCTGGACCTCGCCTGCGCGGACGTCGCGGCGACCCGCGCCCGGCACGAGGAACTGGGCGCGACGTTCGTCGCCCAGGGCGCCCGCTGGACGGTGATGCGCGACCCGGCGGGCGGCGTGTACTGCCTGACGAGGCGGGATCCGGAGACCGGCGGGCTGCCTATCGGACCTTGAACACGCAGGCGTAGGCCACAGTCCCGCCCGGTTCGGGCGTGGGGCGGGGGCAGTCGCCGCCGTCCGCCGTCGACGTCGGCATCGGGCTCCGCCCCTCCCCGACGTACGGCGCCCGGGCCTCGACCGAGTCCTGAATGAACAGGGTCAACCCACCGCCGACGGCCACGAGCGCCATCCACACCCCGACGACCCACCGCCACACCCTGCGCCGCCGCTCTCCCACGGTCACCCCCACCGCTCCACATTCACCACCGCGTCCACCCGAATGGGCCCGTACACATGCGGGAACTCCTCGCCCCCGGGCTCCGGCGCCTCGTACCTCAGCGGCACATCGAGCCGCGCGGGGTCCACGACCAGCACCACCAACTCGTCGGGGCCGTCGTAGGAGCCGTACAGGAAGGCCGCCACGGTCGGGAGCTGGGTGCGGGTCGAGCAGTGGATGAAGCCCTCCTCCTGGAGCGTGCGGCCGCGTGTCGAGATCTCGTACGTGCCGTGCTCGCGCGCCGCGTCCCACAGGGAACGTTCGGTGATGTGGAGGATGTACGTCTGTTCGGGCATGGGCACACGCTACGACCTCAACCGTGCCGCCCGCGCTTGCAGATAGCGCTGCTCCGGCAGGCTCAGGGTCTTGGCGGCCGCGGCCTCGTAGGCGGCGCGGGCCTCGCCGTGGGCGCCCGCCCGCTCCAGAAGGTGCCCGCGGACCGCGTCCAGGCGGTGCCCTGCACCCAACTCGTCGTCCAGAACGGCCAGTTCGGCCAGACCCGCACGCGGGCCCCGGACCATGGCGACGGCCACCGCCCGGTTGAGCCGCTCGACGGGTCCGGGGACGAGGCGTACGAGGACGTCGTAGAGGCCGAGGATCTCCTGCCAGTCCGTCGCCTGCGCGGAGGGTGCCTCGTCGTGGACGGCGGCGATGGCGGCGCGCAGCTGGTACGGGCCGGCGCGGCCCCGGGAGAGGGCGCGGGTGACCAGGGCGACGCCCTCCTCGATCGCGGCCTTGTCCCAGCGGTCGCGGTCCTGTTCGTCGAGGGGGACGAGCTCGCCGTGCGGGCCGGTGCGCGCGTCGCGGCGGGCGTCGGTGAGCAGCATCAGGGCCAGCAGGCCGGCCGCCTCGCCGTGGTCGGGGAGGAGCCGGTGGACCTCGCGGGTCAGCCGGATCGCCTCCCCGGCGAGGTCCCGCCGCGTCAGGCTCGTGCCCGAGGTCGCCGTATAGCCCTCGTTGAAGATCAGGTACAGGGTCTGCAGGACCGCGGGCAGCCGGTCCTCCCAGTTGTCGGGGTGCCCGAACCGCACGCCGCGAACCTTCTGCTTGGCCCGGCTGATGCGCTGAGCCATGGTCGCCTCGGGGACGAGATGGGCGCGGGCGATCTCCGCCGTGGTCAGACCGCCGACGGCACGCAGGGTGAGGGCGATCTGGGCGGGCGGGGTCAGGTCGGGGTGGCAGCACAGGAAGAGCAGGGTGAGGGTGTCGTCCTCGCGGGGAGCACGGTCCGTCCCCGGCGTCGGCGCCGTGAAGGCATCCCGTGGCGTCAGCGCCGCGGCCTTCTCCTCCCGGGCTCGGCGCGCCTGCTCCGCGCGCAGGGCGTCGGTCAGCCGGCGTGCGGCGACCTTGATCAGCCAACCGCGCGGATTGTCGGGGACGCCGGCCCGCGGCCACTGCTCGGCCGCCGCGAGCAGGGCCTCCTGTACGGCCTCCTCGGCGGTGTCGAAGTGGCCGTACCGCCGCACCAGCGCGCCGAGGACCTGCGGCGTGCAGCGGCGCAGCAGGTCCTCGGTCTCGGGTGTGGCGCTCATGTACGGCTCAGCAGACGTCCCCGGCGCCGTCCAGGATGGGCCGGATCACCACCGGGTACACGGGCGCCCCGGCCGGCTGGGGGCAGCGGGTGATGCGCTCGGCGATCTCGGTGACCCGCTCCAGGCTCGCGCAGTCCAGCACCCAGTAGCCGGCCAGCAGCTCCTTGGTCTCGCTGTACGGCCCGTCGGTGATCACTGCCTTGCCGTCGTCGCCCAGGGTGACGTGCCGGACCTTCGCGGGCTCGGCCAGTCCCTGTCCGTCGATCATCTCGCCGGTCTCGGCGAGGTCGTCGTTGATGGCCTGCATGTAGGCGTACATCGCCTGGATCTCCTCCTGGCTCCAGGCCACGGAGTGCTCGGACGCCTTGCCCTGCATCGCCTCGTAGTCCGCCTGTGTGCCCTGCACCATGACCAGGTACTTCATCGGTCCGCTCCTTCGGTTTCCGTCGGCTCGGGCCGCCCTTGGCGGGCGGCTCTCACAGGGGACGTCGGAGCCGGGCCGGGATTCTCGACAAGGGGTTCAGGAATTTTTCGCGGTGGGTGTCGCAGGCTGCTCGGCCTGTTGTTCGCGCTTCGGCTCGTGCTTCGGCTCATGCTTCTGCGCGTACTTTTCCTCGCGCTCCGCGTCGTCCTCGGCGCACGCGCCGCACTCGGGGTTCCGGCACGGGACGGGCACCCATGTGGGGACCCAGACGCCCAGCGTCTTGTGGCGCCGGACGACCGTATCGACGGGCTGTCCGCATTCGGGACAGACGTGCTCTTCGCTGCCCATGTCCCCAGGGTAGGGCGGGGGACCGCTCAGCGCTTCCTGCTGTACGTACGGACCACGGCGCCGTTGCCGAACGTCCGCGCCCCGTCGAGGGTGAAGTCCGTGCCGGCGAAGTCCGAGCCGAACATCGGCATGCCCGTGCCGTACACGACGGGGTAGGTCTTGA
This sequence comes from Streptomyces sp. DT2A-34, assembly GCF_030499515.1. NCBI lineage: Bacteria > Bacillati > Actinomycetota > Actinomycetes > Kitasatosporales > Streptomycetaceae > Streptomyces > Streptomyces sp. DT2A-34. The sequence continues at coordinate 3,181,648 of NZ_JASTWJ010000001.1, forward strand.
TGACGAGCTCGTCGATCTCGTCGAGCAGTTCACCCGCGATCTGCGAGCCTCCGCACAGGTAGATGCCGAACTCGCTGTCCTCGGCCTTGAGTTCGCGCACGTTGGCGACCAGGTCGTCGCCGATGATCTCGACGTTCGGGTCGGGTGACTTGGTCAGGGTGCGCGAGGCGACGTACTCGCGCAGGTGGGCGTAGGGGCTGGTGATGCCCTCCTGCAGGGCCACGTCGTAGCTGCCCCGGCCCTGGATGATCGTGTCGAACCTCTTGTTGTCCAGGTCGTCGATGCCGAGGGCCCGGCGGACGTGGGTCGGCAGGGTCTCCGGATACTCGCTCTTCACGAACCCGAAGAACTCCTCGTCGGCGAAGCGAACCATGTCCGACCCGTCGCCGCCCGGGTCTCCGATGAACCCGTCGATCGAACAGGCGATGTAGTACGTGAGCTTTCGCAAGCCGGTCTCTTTTCGTAGGCTGGTCAACCACTTCGGTTGTAGTGCTTCAGTTGTAGTACTTCGCTTGTAGTGGTTGCAAGGGTATTTCCGGAGACGGACGTAAGTGGGAGAGGGGCTTCCGCATGGCGGGCAATCCGGAGCGCCGGGCCGCGCTCGTCGACGCGGGCGTCGAGGTGCTGGCGCGCGAGGGGGCGCGCGGGCTGACGTTCCGCGCGGTGGACGCCGAGGCAGGGGTGCCGGTCGGCACCGCCTCCAACTACTTCACCGGGCGCGACGACCTGCTCCGCCAGATCGACACCCGGCTGCACGTCCGGCTGGCGCCCGACCAGGAGCTGATCGCCGGTCTGATGACCCGGCCGAAGGACCGCTCCCTGGTCGCCGCCTTCATGCACGACCTGATGGCCCGCGCCACCCGCGACCGAACGGGCTACCTGGCCCTGCTGGAGATGCGCCTGGAGGCCAACCGGCGCCCCGGACTGCGCTCCTCCTTCACCAAGTCGGTGCGCGGCGACCTGGAGGAGGGCATGGAGTTCCACCGCGCCGCCGGGCTGCCCGGCGGCGACGAGATCGTCACCGTGCTCTACCTCGCGATGCTCGGGCTGCTCCTGGAGCACCTGACGCTGCCGGACGTGCTGGACGGCGTCCTGCCCGGGGTGAGCGTGCCGGACGGGCTGGTGGAGCGGATCGTGGAGACGGTCGTACCGGAGGGGTAGAGCAGGGCTGCGGGGGTCGGCTCAGCCGCGCGGCTCGCGCCACATCGGCCACATCCGGGGGCCGTCCGGGAGGTCGAGGGGACGGCCCTCGGGTCCGAAGCCGAGGCGCTCGTACAGCTTCCGGCTCCGGTCGCTGCTCGCCTCCAGATAGGCGGGCAGGCCGTCCCGGTCGCAGCGGTCGAGGACCGAGTTCATGAGCGCGGTGCCCAGGCCCTCGCCCTGGTGCTCGGGTGCCACGGCGATCATCCACAGGTATTCGTGCGCACGGCCGGAGGGATGGATACCGGCTGTCAGGCGGCCGATCAGCTCGACGCGCTCGTTCTCCGGGTCCACGGCCTCGCGCAGCCGCGCGGGCCCTTCGTCGTCATGGTCCTGCTCGTCGGCCGGCACCGACATCCACAACGCGCACGCGGTGCCGTCCTCGGTGATGTCGATACGGCCGACGGAGAACACGATGTCGGTGAACGCGGCCATGAGCTCGGGGTGGGCGCTACGGCGGTGCTCCTCGCCCGGGAACACCCAGCCGCTGACCGGATCGTCCTGGAAGGCCGCGTCCAGCAGCCGGACCACCAGCTCCCGGTCCTCCGCGCCCGCCGTCCGGATCCGCACCCCCATGTCCATCCGCCCCCTTCACGTCAACCGGCCTTGATCGTAGGGCGATCGGAGCGGGCGTGCCGTCCGCGGAACGACTTTGTCGAGATCTGTCCGGTGCTGGGGCCGACACGCCGGCCGGCGCACAGGGACGGGCCCCGCACACCGTGGGGATGTGCGGGACCCGCCGGTCCGGAGCCGCCCGGCGGCCGTACGGGGTCAGGAACCGTACGGCCCCGAGGGCTCCGGGGTCTCGACGACCGTCGGCTGCCGCGGCCGGGCGAGGCGGGCTTCGGCTGCCGCGGCCCTCAGTTGCTGCGCCGCGTCACGTACTCCGCGAGGGCCAGCAGTCCGCCCGCCTGCTCCGGGTCGGGGACCGCGCGGGCCAGTTCCTGCATGGCACGGGCCATCCGGTCGGCGGCCTGGGCCTGCGCCCAGTCACGGCCACCCGCCCGCTCGACGGCGAGGGCGGTCGCCTGCAAGTCCTCCTTGTCGTACGGCAGCTCGTACAGCGCGGCCAGTTCCGCCGCCGCCGGACCGCCGGAGGTCAGCGCGGCGACGACCGGCAGGGACTTCTTGCGGGCGGCGAGGTCCGCGCCGGCCGGTTTGCCGGTGTGGCTCGGGTCGCCCCATATGCCGATCACGTCGTCGATGAGCTGGAAGGCGAGCCCGGCCTCACGGCCGAACGCGTCCAGCGCCGCCACGTCCTCGTCCGCCGCGCCCGCGTACAGCGCGCCGATGGCGCAGGCGCACCCCAGCAGCGCGCCGGTCTTGGCCTCGGCCATGCCGAGCACCTCGTCGAGGCCGACGTCACCGGGGCCCCGCTTCTCCATCGCCGTGTCCGCGTGCTGACCGGCGCACAGCTCGACGACGCAGGACGCGAGGCGGGCGGCGGCGGCCGTGGACGCCGGGTGCGGGTCCTCGGCGAGCAGCCGCAGGGCCAGCGCCTGGAGGGCGTCCCCGGCGAGGATCGCGTCGGCGTCGCCGAACACCGCCCATGCGGTGGGCCGGTGCCGACGGGTGGTGTCCCGGTCCATCACGTCGTCGTGCAACAGCGTGAAGTTGTGCACCAGTTCCACCGCCACAGCGGCCCGTACGGCCGCCGTCCGCGCCCCCGGACCGCCGAGCGCGGCGGCCGCGGTGAGCACGAGGGCGGGACGGATCGCCTTGCCCGCGTTGTCCGCCGCCGGGGTGCCGTCCGGGTGCTCCCAGCCGAAGTGGTAGCGCGCGATCCGGCGCATGGAGGGCGGCAACGACTCGATCGCGGCACGCAGTTCGGGGTCGACCGACGCCCGGACGTGCTCCAGGATCACCGCCGCCTCGGGCCCGTCGAGCGGACCCGCCCCGCCGTCCATGTCGGTCGTGATCGGCCTTCGCCTTTCGAGCGTCTCGGTGGACGGCCGCGCCCCGGCAGGGCGCGGCTCGGCCTCCGTCATGAACTCACCCATGGCATCGCCTCGGACCCGGCCTGCGGGCGGCGGGACTTCGGGCGGACAGGGTCCGGGCGGGGCAGGTCACCGCCAGCGCCCGATCTCGACGTTCTCCAGCACACCGAGGGCGTCCGGCACCAGGACCGCGGCCGAGTAGTAGGCCGTCACCAGGTACTTGATGATGGCCTGTTCGTTGATGCCCATGAAGCGGCAGGACAGGCTCGGCTCGATCTCGTCCGGGATGCCGGCCTGCTGGAGCCCGATGACACCCTGCTCCGCCTCGCCGGTACGCATGGCGATGATCGAGGTCGTACGGGCCTCGGTGACCGGGATCTTGTTGCACGGGAAGATCGGCACCCCGCGCCAGGTGGGGATGCGGTTGCCGGCCATCTCGATGGTCTCGGGGACCAGCCCGCGCTTGTTCAGCTCACGCCCGAACGCGGAGATCGCGCGCGGGTGGGCGAGGAACAGTTTGGTGCCACGCCGCCGGCAGAGCAGCTCGTCCATGTCGTCGGGGCTGGGCACGCCGTCGTGCGGCTGGAGCCGCTGGTCGTACTCGCAGTTGTTGAGCAGCCCGAACTCGCGGTTGTTGATGAGCTCGTGCTCCTGGCGCTCCTTCAGGGCCTCCACGGTCAGCCGGAGCTGCTGCTCGGTCTGGTTCATCGGCTGGTTGTAGAGGTCGGCCACGCGTGTGTGGATGCGCAGCACGGTCTGGGCGACGCTCAGTTCGTACTCACGGGGCCTGGCCTCGTAGTCGACGAAGGTGTGCGGGATGTCGGGCTCACCGCTGTGGCCGGCGGCGAGGTCGATCTCCTTCTCGCCGTACTTGTTGGTGCGCTGTTCGGGGATCGCCCGCAGCTCTTCGAGGTGCTCGCGCAGGGAGTCGGCGCGCTCGGCGATCTGCTCGACATCCTGGCGGGACAGGACAAGCACCGTGCACGCGGTGACCGCGCGGGCCGTGTACTCCCAGATCGCGTCCGAGTCGAGCAGCGCCTGCTCACCGAGGTAGGCCCCGTCGGCGAGGACTCCCAGGGACTCGTCCTCCCCGTACGGACCCGTGCCGATCTTCTCCACCCTGCCGTGCGCCAGCAGGTACACCTCGTCGGTCTGGCTGCCGAACGAGGCGATCACGTTCCCCGCCGCGAACTCCCGCTGCTGGCAGCGCTGGGCGAGCTCGGCGAGCACCTCTTCGTCCTCGTACGACCGCAGGGCGGGCAGTTCGGTCAGCTCGGCGGGGATGACCTCGACCCGGTCGCCGGTCTTCACGAACGTGATACGACCGTCTCCGACGGCGTAGGTCAGACGCCGGTTCACCCGGTACGTGCCGCCCTGCACATTCACCCATGGCAGCATGCGCAGCAGCCAGCGGGAGCTGATCTCCTGCATCTGGGGCGCGGACTTGGTGGTGGTGGCCAGGTTCCGCGCCGCCGCTGTGCCGAGACTCTGCTGCGGCTTGTCCTGCTCCGTGCGGACCTCTTCGCCTACCGACATAAGGAATTGCCCTCCCGGTCATGCACCGGCGCCGATCTGGCGCCACGCATCGCGATCTGCACGACCGAGCCTTCCATCACGGGGTGCGCCGGTGCTATTACACGAAAGAGCGGGAATGGATCAACGGTTCACTGGGCAAATAGAGGGCTCTTGTCCACTCGTGAAACCAGGGCGCCCGCCCCGTCCAAGCCGCGGCGATGTCCGAAATGACTCGCACACCGTGCGATTCAAGGATCCCGTCTGCCCGTTTTCGGTAAGTCACCGATACGAGCCGGCCGCGCACGGCGGCCGACGCACGGCACGAAGGAGGCGGTCATGGCCTCACCCATGTCCGCGAGCAGATTCCTGGAGAGACTCAGGGCGGAGGGCGCGACGGTCGTCGAGGTCGGCGACTGGGAGCACCACAACCGCAACCACGTGGGCCCTTGGGGCCCCGTCCACGGCGTGATGATCCACCACACGGTGACCAAAGGCAGCGCACACACGGTGGAGCTCTGCCGCAACGGCTACGAAGGGCTGCCGGGGCCGCTGTGCCACGGCGTCATCACCAAGGACGGCAGGGTCCACCTCGTCGGCTACGGCCGCGCCAACCACGCCGGGCTCGGCGACGACGACGTACTGCGGGCGGTCATCGCGGAAGAGGCCCTGCCTGCCGACAACGAGGCCAACACCGACGGCAACCGCCACTTCTACGGCTTCGAGTGCGAGAACCTGGGTGACGGACAGGATCCGTGGCCGGAGCCCCAGCTGGAGGCGATCGAACGGGTCTCGGCAGCCGTCTGCCGCCATCACGGATGGACGGAACGGTCGGTGATCGGCCATCTGGAGTGGCAGCCGGGGAAGGTGGATCCGCGCGGGTTCACGATGGCGTGGATGCGGGAGCGGATCCGGGAGCGGCTGAAGTAGGACGGGGCGCGGGAGCAGCCTGGGCAGGGGCAGCCGTACCGCCGGGGTCCGGGCGACAATGGCCAGGTGACCGGCCCCGACCTCACCGCACTCCGCCCCCGGCTCCCCTCCCCCTTGCAGGAGGCGGCCGACGAGCGGTTCACGCGTCGTGGCGTCCGGCTGCTCCTCAAGCGCGACGACCTGATCCACCCGGAGCTGATCGGCAACAAATGGCGCAAGCTCGCGCCGAACCTGACGGCCGCGGCCGGCCGCCCGATCGTCACCTTCGGCGGCGCCTACTCCAACCACCTGCGCGCCACCGCCGCGGCCGGCCGGCTCCTCGGCGTGCCCACGGTCGGCGTGGTGCGCGGCCAGGAACTGGCCGACCAGCCCCTCAATCCGTCACTGACGCGATGCGTGGCCGACGGTATGCGGCTGCATTTCGTCGACAGATCGACGTACCGCCGCAAGACCGACCCGAAGACGCAGGCGGCCATCCTGGGCGCGGCGGGCGCGGAGGGGGCGTCCGTCGTCCCGGAAGGCGGCAGCAACGCCCTTGCCGTACGAGGGTGCCGGGCGCTCGGCGAGGAGCTGCGCGGGCAGGCCGACGCCGTCGCGATCGCGTGCGGCACGGGCGGCACGCTGGCCGGCCTCGCCGCGGGGCTCGGCCCCGGTCAGCGGGCCCTCGGCATCCCTGTCCTCAGGGGCGGCTTCCTCGGCGACGACATACGGGGCCTGCAGGCCGAGGCGTTCGGCGGTCCGCGCGGTGACTGGCGGCTGGACGAGCGGTTCCATTTCGGCGGGTACGCCCGGACGTCGCCCGAACTCGACGACTTCGCCGAGGATTTCGAGGAACGGCATGGAGTGCGCGTCGAGCGTCTCTATGTCGCCAAGTTGCTGTATGGGCTTGTCGCGTTGGTGGAGGAGGGAGCCTTCGAGACGGGGGCCGCGGTTGCCGCGGTGATCACCGGGGCTCCGTTCGCGGGGTGAGAGCCGAACGTGGGGCCGGCTACGGCCGTTTCCGGCCCGGAAACGCCGGGCGCTCGGTCGGCCGCCCCTCCCCGCTCACCGCGGCCCGCAATGCCTCGACGGCGGCGGCCTCGTCCAGCCCGTGCAGGTTGGTGCGCACCTTCGCGGCGAACATGGGATCGACGTCGTGGTTGGTCAGGGGCTCCACCGCGAGCGGAAGGACCCGGTCCCGGCGGGCGACGAGCGCGGACCGCTCCTCCTGGGTCCAACGCCCGTCCTCGAAGTACGACTTGGAGAACAGAGCCACGACGGTGTCCGCCTTCTCCAGCCCCTCGTCCATCCGCCGGACGAAGTCGTCCCCGGTCCGCCAGTCCCACACGTCGAGTTCGACAAGGTGACCATCCTGCTCGAGATGCCACGCCACCCACTCGGCCCACAACCGGTCCGCCCCCGCGTAACTGATGAAGAACCGCCGTGAGGTGCCGGTCATCGAGCCCTCCCCCGAGTCACCCAGTACCGATCGTGCCCCGCCAATGATCCACCGTCAGAGGCGCACGCGGTAGGGAGACGCGCACGCCGCCGCCCGGCCGCTCACCCCGCCTCCCGATAGGCCGCCGCCTCCTCCAGGTCCAGTCTGCGCAGCAGCGTCCGCAGCATCTCGTCGTCGATATGGCGACCGTCCCGCAGCTTCACGAACACCGTGCGCTCGGCGCCGATCACCTCACGGGACAGGCGCCGGTAGGTGTCGTCGACGGACTCGCCGGTGACCGGGTTGGCCTGGCCCAGCCGTTCCCAGACGGAGTTGCGGCGCCGTTCCAGGACGGCACGCAGGCGGTCGGCCAGCGGGCCCGGGAGGGCATTGCGTTCGTCGGAGAGGAGTTCCTCCAGGCGGAGCTCGGCGACGCGGGAGGCCTGCGCCTGGGCGTTCGCCTCGGCGAGGGTCTCGGCCTGTGCGTCCCGGCCGGGGAGTCTCAGCAGGCGGATCAAGGGCGGCAGCGTCACGCCCTGGACGACCAGCGTGCCGATGACCGTCGTGAAGGTCAGGAAGAGGATGAGGTTGCGCTCGGGGAAGGCCTCGCCCCCGTGCACCGTGAGCGGGATCGAGAAGGCGATGGCCAGCGAGACCACGCCACGCATCCCGGCCCAGGAGATGATGAACGGCCCCTTCCAGGTCGGGTTGTCCTCACGCTCCCGGATCCGGGCCGACAGCAGGCGCGGCAGGAAGGTCGCCGGATACACCCACACGAACCGCGAGACGACGACCACGACGAAGACGGCGACCGCGTACCAGGCGGCGCGCCCGCCCTCGTACTCCCCGAGGCCCTTGAGGACCACCGGCAGTTGCAGTCCGATGAGCGCGAACACCGCCGACTCCAGCACGAACGCGACCATCTTCCACACCGCCTCCTCCTGGAGCCGGGTGGCGAAGTCGACCTCCCACGCGCGGTGCCCCAGGTACAGCGCGACGACCACGACGGCCAGCACCCCGGAGGCGTGCACCTGCTCGGCGGCCGCGTACGCGACGAACGGGATGAGCAGCGAGAGCGTGTTCTTCAGCAGCGCTTCCTTCACATGCGTGCGCAGCCAGTGGAGCGGCACCATCAGCACCAGTCCCATCCCGATGCCGCCGAGCGCCGCGAGCAGGAACTCGCCGATGCCGCCGGCCCAGGTGGCGCCCTCCCCGACGGCGGCCGCGAGCGCCACACGGTAGGCGGTGATCGCGGTGGCGTCGTTCACCAGGGACTCGCCCTGCAGGATCGTGGTGATCCGGGACGGCAGCCCCACCCGGCGCGCGACCGCCGTCGCCGCGACCGCGTCCGGCGGCGCCACCACCGCGCCCAGCACCAGCGCCGCGGTCAGCGGCAGATCCGGCACGACGAGATACGCGGCCCAGCCGACGGTGAAGGTCGCGAAGAGCACGTAGCCCACCGACAGCAGCATCACGGGCCGCATCTGGGCCCGCAGATCGAGATACGAACTGTCCGTCGCCGCGGTGTGCAGCAGCGGGGGCAGCACCAGGGGCAGGACGATGTGCGGGTCGAGGGTGTAGTCGGGCACCCCCGGGACGTACGACACCGCGAGGCCCGCGGCGACGAGCAGCAGCGGCGCCGGCACGGGGGACCGCCGGGCGGCAGCGGCCACCGCGGCACTGCCGGCCACCAGCAACAGCAGCGGCATCACGTCCATGCTTCTCGCCCGCCCTCGTCCGTCACGGTGCCCACGCGCGCGTGCACCGCGGCACGGCGGCCCCCGCCCTCGATCATCGGTCGTGGACCGCACTTGATCATCGCCGTACGCCCGCCCTCGTTTTTCCGCGCGGCCATCCTCGCGACCGTCGTAACCTGGCAATCATGAAACAGTGCACGCACGCCGACGCGCTGCCGCACCCGGAACCCGTGGCGCTGAACGAGACGTGCCCGGAGTGTCTGGCGGACGGCACGCACCCCGTACAACTGCGGCTCTGTCTCAGCTGCGGGCATGTCGGCTGCTGCGACTCCTCGCCGGGGAGGCATGCGACAGAACACCACAAGAAGTCCGGTCACCCGGTGATGCGGACCTTCGAGCCGGGCGAGGAATGGCGTTGGTGCTTCGCCGACCACGTACTCGTGTGACCCTGGATCCGGACGGTTCGACCGTCTGACGTCTGGGTACGTCAACCCGGCGCGCGCTCTTCCCAATTGGAGCCGCAGACCCCTAGACACGGAGCGTATCCACAGGTTTACTGTGAGTGACGGCACGGGGTTGGGGTCCTGGGGACAGGAAAGTTCAGAGCGCGATAGCGTCACCGCTGAACCACACATCGCGTTACCCCGGGGGGCGACCCTCGGCCCCGAGAAGCTTGTACCACCTTGGAGGTGAGGGTGTCCCAGATCGCAGGCGAGCCCGCGACCCAGGACTTCGTGGAAGTCCGGCTGCCGGCCGCGGGTGCCTACCTGTCGGTGCTGCGTACGGCCACGGCCGGCCTCGCGGCCCGTTTGGACTTCACCCTCGACGAGATCGAGGACCTGCGCATCGCGGTGGACGAGGCGTGCGCGATCCTGCTTCAGCAGGCCGTGCCCGGCTCGGTGCTCAGCTGTGTGTTCCGGCTCGTCGACGACTCGCTCGAGGTCACCGTCTCGGCCCCGACCACGGACGGCCACGCTCCCTCCAGGGACACCTTCGCCTGGACCGTGCTGTCCGCCCTCGCGGGCAAGGTCTCCTCCGCCGTGGACGAGGACAAAACCGTTTCGATCAGCCTCTACAAACAGCGCGGCGCGGGACCCGGGCCGGCGTGAGGAACGGGGACGGGCCGGTGCGGGACGAAGAGCGCGGCACACGAGAGCTGTCGGACGGCACTCCCCCCTGCTCGGACGGAGCAGAGAGCCTGGGGGTGGGCCCGAGCGGTCCGAGCGGTTCCCGACGCGTGGTGGGCGGCATCGACGGCATCCCCGAGCAGGCCCGGCCACACCCGGAGGACGACTCCGCGGAGGCCGGCTTCCTGGACGACGGTCGGGATGACGAAGGCGCCGTGCAGGGCGCGCCTCCGGGCGGAGGGAGCGGGGTCTCCCCTGTCCGTGTGGAGGCGAGGGCTCGGGAGAGGGCAACGGGCGGGACGATGAGCGAGCACGAGCGAAACGCCGAGGACGAGGCGACGGGCGCGCACAGCGTGCAGGCCACGCACAGCGTGCAGGCCACGCACAGCGTGCAGGCCACGCAGCACGACCCTCAGGACCGCAGCGGGGCGCGCGCCATGTTCGTCGAGCTGCGCAAGCTGCAGGACGGCAGCGCCGAGTACGCGGAGCTGCGCAATCGGCTGGTCCGTATGCACCTGCCGCTCGTCGAGCACCTCGCGCGCCGCTTCCGCAACCGCGGTGAGCCGCTGGACGACCTCACCCAGGTCGCCACCATCGGCCTGATCAAGTCGGTCGACCGCTTCGACCCGGAGCGCGGCGTCGAGTTCTCGACCTACGCGACCCCGACGGTCGTCGGCGAGATCAAGCGGCACTTCCGCGACAAGGGCTGGGCGGTGCGGGTGCCGCGGCGCCTGCAGGAGCTGCGCCTCTCCCTGACGACGGCCACGGCCGAGCTGTCCCAGCAACACGGCCGCTCCCCCACCGTCCATGAACTCGCCGAGAAGCTCGCGATCTCGGAGGAGGAGGTCCTGGAGGGCCTGGAGTCCGCCAACGCGTACTCCACGCTGTCCCTGGACGTCCCCGACACGGACGACGAGTCCCCCGCGGTCGCGGACACGCTGGGCGCGGAGGACGAGGCGCTGGAGGGCGTCGAGTACCGGGAGTCGCTCAAGCCGCTGCTCGAAGACCTCCCGCCGCGCGAGAAGCGGATCCTGTTGCTGCGGTTCTTCGGCAACATGACCCAGTCGCAGATCGCGCAGGAGGTCGGGATCTCCCAGATGCACGTGTCCCGACTGCTGGCGCGCACGCTGGCGCAGCTGCGGGAGAAGCTGCTGGTGGAGGAGTGACGGTCAGGCCGAGGAGTGACGGTCAGGCCTGAGTACTACTCCTGATCCGGTGTGCTGCCGGGCCCCCGGATTCCGAGGGCCTGGGTCGTCTCCTGGTTGATCAGGAGCACGAGCGTGGCGATCGCGGCCGCCGCGATCGCGATGCCCGCCGGAATCGCGATGCTGTCGGCCTGGAGCAGGCTGTAGGCCACCGGCAGGGCCAGGATCTGCGTGATGACGGACGGCCCTCGACTCCAGCTGCGCTGAGCGAACAGGCCCCGCGCGGCGAGCAGCGGCAGCAGCGCGAGCACGATCAGTGTCACGCCGAGGGTGACGGCCTGCTGCCGGTCGTCCGGATCACCGGCAAGACCAAGGACGAGCACCCAGACACCCCCGACGGCGAGCGCCAGCCCTTCGAGTGCGGTGAGTACCGCCGCATACGTCAGCCGCCGCGGGCGCGGACCGGTGGTTTCCGGGGTGGTGGGGGTCTGCTCCTTGGTCACCCCTGAAGGGTAGCCCTCCGCCACATCGCCCCCGCCGCCCCTACCCGTCCCATCCTGAAGGGGCTCCGCCCTCTGGACCCCCGCTCCTCAAGCGCCGGAGGGGCTGGATTCAGCCCCTCCGGCGCTTGAGGAGCGGGGCCGCACCATCCCTGGCCCCCACCCACCCGTAGGGGGCTTCACCCCTCAACGCCGGTCCAGGCATTTCAGCCCGTCCGGCGTTTGAGGACGAGGCCCGTTCAGGGCCGAAGCGGGGGTCTGGGGGCGGCAGCCCCCAGCAGGGCCAGCGCCGACGCCGCTCACCCTCGCAGCGGACGGCATCAGCAAACGCGGCCCAACCGACGGAGTCCCCCCGTGTTGAGACTCACGCGCGATGTCTTACTTGATCCCTACCTCGCCCTGTGCCCGGTACCCCCCAGTAGGTACGCTGCAACTCATGCGTGCACTTCTCGTGGTCAATCCGGCAGCAACCACCACAAGCGCACGTACGCGCGATGTCCTGATCCATGCGCTCGCCAGCGAGATGAAGCTCGAGGCGGTCACCACCGAGTACCGCGGCCACGCGCGCGACCTGGGCCGGCAGGCGGCGGACAGCGACGACGTCGACCTGGTGGTCGCCCTCGGCGGCGACGGCACGGTGAACGAGGTCGTCAACGGACTGTTGCACAACGGCCCAGACCCGAAACACCTCCCCCGCCTCGCCGTGGTCCCCGGCGGCTCCACCAACGTCTTCGCCCGCGCACTCGGTCTGCCCAATGACGCCGTGGAGGCGACCGGTGCCCTGCTGGACGCCCTGCGCGAGGGCAGCGAGCGCACGGTCGGCCTGGGCCTGGCCTCGGGTACGCCCGGCACCGAGGACGAGGCCGTGCCGGGACGGTGGTTCACCTTCAACGCGGGCCTCGGTTTCGACGCCGGCGTGGTCGGACGGGTCGAGCAGCAGCGCGAGCGCGGCAGGAAGTCCACACACGCGCTCTACGTCCGACAGGCCCTGCGCCAGTTCTTCGGCGAGGCGCACCGCCGGCACGGGACGATCACGCTGGAGCGGGCGGACGCCGAGCCGGTGACCGATCTTGTCCTTTCCATAGTCTCGAACACCTCTCCGTGGACCTTCCTGGGCAATCACCCGATGTACGCGTCACCTAAGGCCTCGTTCGATAAAGGCCTCGACGTACTCGGTCTCAGCCGTATGACGACAGCCGCGGTTGCCCGGTATGGCACCCAGTTGCTCACTTCGTCCCCCGAACGCGGACCCCATGGAAAGCACGCCGTCTCACTCCACGACCTGGACCGCTTCACCTTGCATTCGAAGGTCCCCTTGCCCCTTCAGATGGACGGCGACCATCTGGGGCTGCGTACGAGCGTGACGTTCACAGGCGTACGCCGTGCACTGCGTGTGATTGTGTGAGCGGAACGGGCTAAAGTCCTTTCACTCGAACGTTTAGGCCAGGATCCACCCCATGGAAGTACGGCTGTGACCTAGTCGACACCGAGGAATCAAAAAAAACTTTCCGGAAGGGGTTGTATCCGTCGCTGAGGTTTGCGAGTCTCTACGTGGCGATCGGGACAGCCCGCAACACCGGCTCCACAGATCACCGGAACCCCTCTTCAATCACAGGACCTCGCCAGGGAACCTGGCGGTCGGCCCTTCACTTGTTGAGGGATTCGTGAAAGCGTTCACATTCACAAGCAACTTGCACGTAATACACAAGGAGAGGTAGCAGCCATGGACTGGCGTCACAACGCCGTTTGCCGCGAGGAAGACCCCGAGCTCTTCTTCCCCATCGGCAACACCGGTCCTGCGCTGCTGCAGATCGAGGAAGCCAAGGCCGTCTGCCGTCGCTGCCCCGTTATGGATCAGTGTCTGCAGTGGGCGCTCGAGTCCGGCCAGGACTCCGGCGTCTGGGGTGGTCTCAGCGAGGACGAGCGCCGCGCCATGAAGCGCCGCGCCGCCCGCAACCGGGCCCGTCAGGCCTCCGCCTGACAACACCCGCCCCGCAAACAGCCTGAGCTTGGCGGCGCGTACAGCGAGTACGCATCTCCCGCCCCCGAGCCGCAGCGCGCAGTACCCCCGATGCGCAGCAAATGCTGGCAACGAGCATGTTGAGCCCCAGCCCCCTGAACGGGCTGGGGCTCTTTGCTGTCCAAAGGCCGGCGAACATCCGGCCGTTGACGTGTGGGGGACCGTGTGCAGTACACCACCCTGCCGCCGTGGTGCACTGCACACAACCTCTGTCGGCGCCTACTTGTGCGCTCGCACCGGGAGGTCGAGGATCACCCGGGTCCCCCGCTCCGGCGCCGGCACCATGTCGAACGTGCCGCCCAACTCGCCCTCCACCAGCGTCCGTACGATCTGCAGGCCGAGGTTGCCCGCGGTGTGCGGGTCGAAGCCCTCGGGCAGACCCACGCCGTCGTCCTGGACCGTGACCAGGAGGCGGGCCTGCTTGGTCGTACCGCCGCGGACCGCCGAGACCTCGACCGTGCCGGTGTCGCCCTCGCGGAAGCCGTGCTCCAGGGCGTTCTGCAGGATCTCGGTCAGGACCATCGACAGCGGCGTGGCGACCTCGGCGTCCAGGATGCCGAAGCGGCCGGTGCGCCGGCCGGTGACCTTGCCGGGCGAGATCTCGGCGACCATCGCCAGCACCCGGTCGGCGATCTCGTCGAACTCCACGCGCTCGTCGAGGTTCTGGGAGAGCGTCTCGTGCACGATCGCGATCGAGCCGACCCGTCGTACCGCCTCTTCGAGGGCTTCGCGGCCGCGGTCGGACTCGATGCGCCGGGCCTGGAGGCGGAGCAGGGCGGCCACGGTCTGGAGGTTGTTCTTGACGCGGTGGTGGATCTCCCGGATGGTCGCGTCCTTGGTGATCAACTCGCGTTCGCGGCGGCGCAGTTCGGTGACGTCCCGGAGCAGGACCAGCGAACCGATGCGGGTGCCCTTGGGCTTGAGGGGGATCGCCCGGAACTGGATGACTCCGTCGCCCGACTCGATCTCGAACTCGCGGGGCGCCCAGCCGCTGGCGACCTTGGCGAGCGCCTCGTCCACCGGCCCGTGGGTCGGGGCGAGTTCGGCGGTGGTCATGCCCAGGTGGTGGCCTACGAGGTCGGCGGCGAGGCCGAGGCGGTGGTAGGCGGACAGCGCGTTCGGGGAGGCGTACTGGACGAGGCCGTCGGCGTCGAGGCGGATCAGGCCGTCGCCGACGCGCGGCGAGGCGTCCATGTCGACCTGCTGGTTGGCGAACGGGAACGCGCCGGCCGCGATCATCTGAGCCAGATCCGAGGCGCTCTGGAGGTAGGTCAGCTCCAGGCGGCTCGGAGTGCGCACGGTCAGCAGGTTGGTGTTGCGCGCGATGACACCGAGGACGCGCCCGTCCCGTCGTACGGGAATCGACTCGACGCGGACCGGCACCTCCTCGCGCCACTCGGGGTCGCCCTCCCGCACGATCCGGCCCTCGTCGAGCGCGGCGTCCAGCATCGGGCGGCGGCCGCGCGGGACGAGGTGGCCGACCATGTCGTCCTGGTACGAGGTCGGGCCGGTGTTGGGCCGCATCTGGGCGACGGACACATAGCGGGTGCCGTCGCTGGTGGGGACCCACAGGACGAGGTCGGCGAAGGAGAGGTCGGAGAGCAGCTGCCACTCCGAGACCAGCAGGTGGAGCCACTCGAGGTCGGAGTCGTCGAGGGCCGTGTGCTGGCGTACGAGTTCGTTCATGGAGGGCACGTGGCCGAGCGTACCTGGCGGTACGGACATGACTCGAAACCAGCCACTTCAGGGGCCCGCAGGGGCCGAAAACACCCGCGGGCCGCGGCGCCTGGGAGGGACCCTCAACCCTCCCGGCACCGCAGCCCGGAGCAACAACGGCCGTGGGGTGTGCGGTCCCGGTCGGCCGAAGGATGAGGAGCCGGGGCAGTCAGGGCAGAGAGCTCCGGTTCCTCGGTCCGCCTTCCTGTGCGGGGAAGGCGGAAGTCGGTGCGTTCTTCTCCTACGCACTCCTTCGCATTGTGGACTAGACCACTTCGGTGTGTCCATGCGTTGGAGCCTGTTTGTTGTTGACGCTTCTTCGCGGGCTCCGAGCCAGTCGGAGAACCAGTGGGACGCCCTGGCGTCCACCACGCAGCCTAACCCGTGCGGGTTCATGTGCGGGGCCAGTTGGCCATGGCAATTTCCGCGAGCGCCTCCAGTTCCTCCCGGCTCGCCCCGTCGCGTGCCTGTTGCGACATGCCCTGGATCATCGCACCGGTATGCCGGGCGAGGGCGGCGGCGTCGGTGCCGGGCGGGAGGGCGCCTGTGGCGACGTCCGCTTCTGTACGGCTCCGGATGGCCGCGATGGTGGCGTTGCGCCGGCTCCGTAGCGACTCCTCCACCTCGGGCGTGGAGCAGTTGGTGGCCGCGTGGGCGACGAGGCAGCCGTGCGGATGGGCCGGATCGGTGTACTCCGCGGCGGCCTCGCGCAGCATCCGCGCGACGGCCGCACGGGCGGTGGGCTCCTCGGCGAGGGCGCGATCGGCGAAGGAGCCGTACCGCACGTCGTACGCGCGGACGACCTCTTCGAACAGCGACTGCTTGTCACCGAAGGCCGCGTACAGGCTGGGGGCGCCGATGTCCATGACGCGTGTGAGGTCGGAGACGGAGGTCGCCTCGTAGCCGTGCTCCCAGAACGCGAGGATCGCCTTCTCCAGGGCGGTCTCGCGGTCGAAGGAGCGGGGGCGTCCGCGGGGTCTGGGCGCCGGGCGGGGCTTCGCCCCGGTCGTCTCGCTCTCCTTGTTGCTCACCATGGGGTGCATTTTATAGCGGACGCTAGACAAATGCCGGCGGGGTGATCTACGGTTATTTTTGTAGCGATCGATAGCGAATGTTTCGTTGACCTGGGCCTGGGGGCCCCGCTCTGTTAGATTGGTCTAAACCACATGCCCCCTTCAGAACGGCAGGCCCAGCGTGGAAGTTGTCATCGTTCCGGACGCCAAGGCGGGTGGCGAGCTGATAGCCGAGGCCATGGCGCAGTTGCTCCGACGCAAGCCCGACGCCGTGCTCGGTGTGGCCACCGGGTCGACGCCGCTGCCCATCTACGCGGCGCTCGCGGCCGAGGTGCGCTCCGGTGCCGTGGACGTCTCACGGGCGCGGATCGCGCAGCTGGACGAGTATGTGGGGCTGCCCGCCGACCATCCGGAGTCGTATCGGTCCGTACTGCGGCGCGAGGTGCTGGAGCCGCTCGGAATCGGGATGGACGCGTTCATGGGGCCCGACGGTACGGCCGAGGACGTGCAGGGGGCGTGCGAGGCGTATGACGCGGCACTGTCCGAGGCAGGGGGCGTCGATCTGCAGTTGCTCGGGATCGGGACGGACGGGCACATCGGGTTCAATGAGCCGTGTTCGTCGCTGGCGTCGCGGACGCGGATCAAGACGCTGACGGAGCAGACGCGGGTCGACAACGCGCGGTTCTTCGACGGGGACATCGAGCAGGTGCCGCATCACGTGATCACGCAGGGCATCGGCACCATTCTTGAGGCGCGGCACCTGGTGTTGCTGGCGACGGGTGAGGGCAAAGCGGATGCGGTTGCGGCGACTGTGGAGGGGCCGGTGGCTGCGGTGTGTCCGGCCTCGGCGTTGCAGTTGCATCCGCATGCGACGGTTGTTGTGGACGAGGGGGCCGCATCGAAGTTGAAGCTTGCCGAGTATTTCCGGCACACGTATGCCAACAAGCCGGACTGGCAGGGGATTTGAGACGCGCGTTTCGTCTGCCGGGTTCGGTTTTCTGCGGACTGCGGGCCGCAAGTGGCTGGTCGAGCCCACGCGGCGGAGCCGCATATCGATACAGCCCCGCGCCCCTGGGGACACTGAAGGCGCCGGTCCTTTGAAAGGGGACCGGCGCCTTCCTCGTCGTAACCGCTACTCCCCCGCGATGACCTCCGCCGCCGCCCGCCCGCACACGCGAGCCGCGCCGTGGGTTGCGAGGTGCAGGGCGCCTCGGGGTGGCGCCTGGGGGACGCCCATTTCGACCACGATCGTGTCCGGGCGAGCCGTCAGCAGGGTGTCCAGGGCACGCTGCATCCAAGGATGCCGGTGTTCGTCGCGGACCACCGCCACGATCCGCCGGTCCCCCGCCGCCTCCAGTGCGTCGCGCCCCGCGTCCTCCCCCACGAAGCTGCCCGTCTGTGTGCCCGGGAGCAGTCTGGCCAGTTCCGCCGCCACGCCCCAGGGCGTCTCGTCGCCCACGGCGATGTTCGCCACCGGGGTGAGGGCGACGACGTAGGGCGCTTCGGTGAGCGGGGTGAAGTCCGCGGCGCCGGTCGCCTGCAGGGCGCGGCGGGCTGCGACGAGGCCCACGTCCGTGCGCCCCTCGGCGTCGGTCACCGGTGTCGCGGTCGCCGTCCAGCGGGCCAGTTCGCGGACCCGTTCCGCGGCCTCCGCCAGGCGTTCCTCGGGGAGTTCGCCCGAGCGGACCGCGGCGGTCAGGGCGTCCCGCAGGCGGCGTACCGTCTCGTCGTCCGCCAGGCCGCCGCCCACGCAGATCGCGTCCGCGCCGGCCGCGATGGCGAGGACGCTGCCGCGTTCGATGCCGTAGGTGGCGGCGATGGCCTGCATCTCCATGCCGTCGGTGACGATCAGGCCGGTGTAGCCGAGTTCGCCGCGCAGGAGGTCGGTCAGGACCGGGCGGGAGAGGGTCGCCGGGTGGCCGGGGTCCAGGGCCGGGACCAGGATGTGCGCGCTCATCATCGCCCTCGTGCCGGCGGCGATCGCCGCGCGGAACGGGGAGAGTTCGCGGTCCGTCAGCACGTCCAGGGCCGCGTCGATGCGCGGGAGCGCGTGGTGGGAGTCGACCGCCGTGTCGCCGTGGCCCGGGAAGTGTTTCGTGCAGGCCGCCACGCCTGCCGACTGGAGGCCGGTGACGTAGGCCGCGGTGTGGCGGGCGACCAGGGCGGTGTCGGCGCCGAAGGAGCGTACGCCGATCACCGGGTTCGCGGGGTTGGAGTTCACGTCCGCCGAGGGGGCCCAGTTGAGGTTCACCCCGCAGGCGGCCAGGCGGCGGCCCAGTTCGGACGCCACCTGCCTCGTCAGCTCGACGTCGTCCACCGCGCCCAGGGCGTGGTTGCCGGGGAAGCTGGAGCCGCACCTCACCTCCAGCCTCGTCACATCACCCCCCTCCTCGTCGATCGCGACCAGCACGTCGTCCCGCTCGGCCCGCAACTGGGCCGTCAGGGCTGCCAGTTGCTCGGGCGAGGCGATGTTGCGGCCGAACAGGCCGACGGAGGCGAGGCCCTCGCCGAGGCGGCGCAGCAGCCAGTCGGGGGCGGTGGTGCCGGTGAAGCCGGGCTGGAGGACCGTCAGCGCGTCGCGCGTCAACGTGTCGGTACCGCTGGCGAATGTCGTCATCGGGTGGCGTTATCCCTTCACGGCGCCGGCCGTCAGGCCGCTGACAGCCCTGCGCTGCAGGAAGACGAAGAGGATCAGGATCGGGATGGCGAAGAGGGAGGACGCCGCCATCGTCGCGCCCCAGTCATTGCCGAAGGCGGTCTGGAAGCTGGACAGCCACAGTGGCAGGGTCTGCGCCTCGGTCTCCTTGTTCAGCACCAGGACCAGGGGGAATTCATTCCATGCGGTGATGAAGCCGAACAGGGACGTGGACATCAGGCCCGGGGCCAGCAGCGGCAGGATGACCTTGCGGAACGCCTGGGCGCGGGTGCAGCCGTCGACCATCGCGGCCTCCTCCAGGTCCCGGGGCACCGCGGCGACGAAGCCGCGCAGGGTCAGGATGGTGAAGGGCAGGATCATCATCATGTAGAAGGCCGTCAGCGGCACGAGGCTGTTCAGCATCGACGCGTCCCGCACGATCATGTACATCGCGATGATCATGACCTCCCAGGGCGCCATCTGGGCCAGCATGAAGCCGATGACGAAGCCGCGCCGTCCCTTGAACCGCAACCGGGCCAGGGCGAAGGAGCCGGCCAGCGCGACGACCAGGGCGAGGACGACCGCGCACAGGGTGACGATCAGCGAGTTGGTGACGTACGTCCAGAAGTGGTCGACGCCGGTCGCCCGCTCGAAGTGCTCGAAGGTGATGTCGGTCGGGAACCAGACCGGGTCCTCCGAGATGATGTCGCCGGTCGGCTTGAAGGCCGTGGAGAACATCCAGTACACGGGGAAGACGAAGCCGATGAACAGGACGACGGCCGTGACGTTGGGCCACAGGCGGCCGAAGAGCGAGCGCTTCACAGCTCGTCCTCCTCTTGCTTGAGCACGATCCGCAGGTAGTAGGCGGTGAGGCCGAGCAGGATCAGGATGGTCAGGACGGCGATCGCCGCGCCCATGC
This sequence comes from Streptomyces sp. DT2A-34, assembly GCF_030499515.1. NCBI lineage: Bacteria > Bacillati > Actinomycetota > Actinomycetes > Kitasatosporales > Streptomycetaceae > Streptomyces > Streptomyces sp. DT2A-34. The sequence goes on from NZ_JASTWJ010000001.1 coordinate 3,201,416, forward strand.
CGTAGTGCTGGTTGCCGACGCCCTCGATGTAGGCGTAGACGGGCAGGATCTCGGTGAGCCGGTCGGGGCCGCCGCCGTTGATGGTGAAGACCTGCACGAACGCCTTGAAGACCCAGATGACCTCCAGGAACGTCGTGGCGTAGAGGAAGGGGCGCAGGAAGGGCAGGGTGACCGTGGTGAAGCTCTTCCAGCCGCCCGCGCCGTCGAGCGCCGCGGCCTCGTAGAGCTCGCCCGGGATGGTGGTCGTGGCCGCGTAGAGGTTGATCGCGACGAACGGGATCGATTGCCAGACGATGAGGACCGTGACCACGAAGAAGGTCGACATCTGGCTGCTGGTCCAGCTGTAGTCGGCCATGGAGTGCCAACCGAGCTTGTCCAGGACCCAGTTGACGACACCGAAGCGCTGGGCGAACAGCCACTGGTAGACGGTGGTCGCGGCGACCACGGGCATCGCCCAGGCCAGCACCAGCCCGATCATCAGGGTGACCCGCATCCGCTGCCCGAGGCGGGCCAGCAGCAGGCCGACCAGGGCACCCAGGACCATGATCAGGGCGACGTTGACCGCCGTGAACAGGATCGAGCGCAGGGTGACGCGCCAGAAGTCCTCGCCGGTGAGGACCTCCTTGTAGTTGTCGATGCCGTTCCACTCGGTGACGTGCTGGATCAGCTGCGCCATGTTGAGGTTCTGGAACGACAGCAGGACGTCCTTCAGCAGCGGCCAGCCGAGCAGCAGCACGGTGGCCACGCAGGCCGGCAGCAACAGGAGGTACGGGGTGAGCGCGCCGAGGCGGGACGCGGCTCGGGGTCCTGGTCCGGCGGGGCCGCTCCCATCCCTTTTGGCTACGTCCACCGGGCCGGAGGGCGGCCGTTCGGTCTGCACGGTCATGCTCGCGATCTCTCTTCTCGACCTACGTACGTAGACCCGCGTGCGGTCGCCGGGGCGGGGGCGGCATGCGCATCCCCGCCCCGGCGCGAACACCGGCGCCTTGTCCTGCGGCTGCTCCTACTGCTGCTGCGACAGACGCTTGTTGAACTCGTCCTCGACCTGCTTCGCGGCCTCGGCGGGCGACTTACCGTTCAGCACGGCGGTCATGTACGTCTTGATCGGGTTGGGCGCGTTCTCCACGGCGGCCCACTCGGGGATCAGCGGCGTGGTGCCACCGCCCGCGGCGGCCGGCGCGGCTGCCTCGGCGACGACGTTGCCCTTGAGGCTGGTCTGCAGCGACTCCTTGTTGGGGATGACGCCGTTGAGCTTGGCCAGCTCACCCTCGTACTTGTCGGACAGAGCGATCTTCAGGAACTCCTTGGCGAGCTCCTGCTTCTGGCTGCCCGCGGCGACGGCGAGGTTGGAGCCGCCGAGGAAGACGCCCTCGGGCTTGTCGGCCGTGGCACCGGGAAGGGTGAAGTAGCCGATCTCCTTCTCGATCTTCGGGTTGGCCTTGATGGCGATGCCGGCCTCCCAGCCCATGCCGATGAAGGCGCCGACATTGCCCTTGCCGAAGACCTCGCCCTGCTGCGGGGTGGCCTCGTCCTTGTCCTTGGGCGCCTTGGACAGGGCCTGGAACTTCTTGTACGTCTCCATGGCGGCGGCGATCTTCGGATCGGCGAGGTTGGAGACGTACTTGTCGCCGTCCTTCTTGACCAGCTCGGCGCCCTCACCGATGGTCAGGCCGACGAAGTGGTACCAGTTCTGGCCGGGCAGGTAGAGGGGCTCGGCGTCGGTCTTCTCGCCGATCTGCTTGAGGTCGGCGTAGAACTCGTCGCGGGTCCTGGGGGTGTCCTTGAGGCCGGCCTCGGCCCAGATCTTCTTGTTGTAGAGGACGACGCGGTTGGCGAAGAACCACGGGGCGGCGTACTGCTTGCCGTCGTAGATGGAGGACTCGTTGAGGGACTCGGTCCAGTCGGCGCCGATCTCCGACTTGAGGTCGGCGAGGTCGGCGAGGCCGCCGGTCTTGGCGTAGGCCGGGGTCTGGGTGTTGCCGACCTCGAAGACGTCCGGCGGGTTCTCCTCGGACAGGGCGGTGGTCAGCTTCTGCTGGATGCCGTTCCACTGCTGAACCTCGAACTTGACCTTGGCCTTGGTCTGCTTCTCGAAGGCCGTGGCGACGTCCTTCTGCCACTGGTCCGGCGTGGAGCCGTCCATCATCCACACCGTGAGCGTCTGGCCCGCGTAGCCGTCCGCCCCGGCCTTGTCCCCACCGTCGCCGTTGTCGCCCCCGCACGCCGCCAGCGAGATCATCATGCCCGCGACACCGATCGCGGATATCAGCTTGCGCTTCACGCCACCCTCCTCAGGGATGCCCACACCTCCCGCCCATGGGCCGGGACCTGGACCAATGGTGTAGACCAGTAGGGGGGAGCTTGGACCAGACCAGGAAGCGTGTCAAGGGTGGCCGAATGGCCCCTGACCAGCCGTTATGGGACCTACATATGAAGGAACCTTTAAGTAAGAAGGCAGCGAAAAACAGCGACCCCGGAGTACTCTCGTCCGCTAGACCACTTAGGCGTTGTGGACTAGACCAAAAGAGGCGGCGACGGTATACAGAAGGGATCACGAGGTGACCCGCATCCGGAGCCGGGAAGGCAGGCCATGAGTACCGACGTCAGCAGTGCGGAGAACGAGGGTGGGGCAGGCGTTCGTACCGCGCGCGTGCCCAAGTACTACCGCCTGAAGAAGCACCTGCTCGACATGACGGAGACACAGTCTCCCGGCACCCCGGTCCCGCCCGAGCGCACGCTGGCCGCCGAGTTCGACACCTCCCGCACGACCGTGCGCCAGGCCCTCCAGGAACTGGTCGTCGAGGGGCGCCTGGAGCGCATCCAGGGCAAGGGCACGTTCGTCGCCAAGCCGAAGGTCTCGCAGGCCCTGCAACTCACCTCGTACACCGAGGACATGCGCGCCCAGGGCCTGGAGCCGACCTCGCAGCTGCTGGACATCGGCTACATCACCGCCGACGACCGGCTCGCCGAGCTCCTCGACATCACGGCCGGCGGACGGGTGCTGCGCATCGAGCGGCTGCGCATGGCGAACGGCGAGCCGATGGCCATCGAGACGACCCACCTGAGCGCCAAGCGCTTCCCCGCCCTGCGCCGGTCCCTGGCCAAGTACACGTCCCTCTACACCGCCCTCGCCGAGGTCTACGACGTCCATCTCGCCGAGGCCGAGGAGACCATCGAGACCTCGCTGGCCACCCCGCGCGAGGCCGGCCTGCTCGGCACCGACGTGGGCCTGCCGATGCTGATGCTGTCCCGGCACTCGCAGGACCGGGACGGGCAGCCGGTGGAGTGGGTGCGGTCGGTGTACCGGGGGGATCGCTACAAGTTCGTGGCGAGGCTGAAGCGGCCTGCGGAATGAGTCGCCGGTGCGCGCGGGCCTGCTGGGGGTCCGGGGGTTATCCCCCGGGGTAATGCAGCGTGGCGCGCCTCAAGCGGCCCCAGGATTAGGGCCCTTCGCGTACTGCACGCGGTGTAGCGCAACTGCCGCCGCTGCTCTACGTTCCTCCCGTCGCCGCATGGACGGGAGGACTCCCCGGCGCGTACCGCGAACGTCCGATCCATCGTCATCTGGACCCTCGTCGCGCTCGTCGGTGCGGCGGGCTGGTCCGTGCTCGCGCTCTCCCGGGGCGAGGACGTCTCGGCCGCCTGGATGGTCGCGGCCGCCCTCGGCTCGTACGCCATCGCCTACCGCTTCTACGCGAAGTTCATCGCGTACAAGGTCCTCAAGGTCGACAGGACCAGGGCCACCCCGGCCGAACGCCTCGACAACGGCATCGACTTCCACCCCACCGACCGCCGCGTCCTGCTCGGCCACCACTTCGCGGCGATCGCCGGCGCCGGACCCCTCGTCGGGCCGGTCCTGGCCGCGCAGATGGGCTATCTCCCGGGGACGGTCTGGATCATCGCCGGCGTCATCTTCGCGGGCGCGGTCCAGGACATGGTGGTGCTGTTCTTCTCCACCCGCCGGGACGGACGCTCGCTGGGGCAGATGGCGCGCGAGGAGATCGGCCCGTTCGGCGGCGCGGCGGCGCTGCTCGCCGCCTTCACCATCATGATCATCCTGCTCGGCGTGCTGGCGCTGGTGATCGTCAACGCCCTCGCGCAGTCCCCCTGGGGCACCTTCTCCATCGCGATGACGATCCCGATCGTCGTGCTGATGGGCTTCTACCTGCGGGTGCTGCGCCCCGGCCGGGTCACCGAGGTCTCCGTCATCGGCGTCGCGCTGCTGCTGTTCGCCCTGGTCGCCGGCCGCTGGGTCGCCGAGTCGTCGTGGGCCGACACCTTCACCCTCGCGCCCTCGACGCTGGTCGTCTGGCTGGTGGCGTACGGCTTCATCGCCTCGCCTGCCGGTGTGGATGCTGCTGGCGCCGCGCGACTACCTCTCCACCTTCATGAAGATCGGCACGATCGTCCTGCTCGCCCTCGGCGTGGTCATCGCGCTGCCGACGCTGAAGATGGACGCGGTGACGGACTTCGCCTCGCGCGGCGACGGCCCGGTCTTCGCGGGGTCCCTGTTCCCCTTCGTCTTCATCACCATCGCCTGCGGCGCCCTGTCCGGCTTCCACTCGCTGATCTCCTCCGGTACGACGCCGAAGATGATCCAGAAGGAGACGCAGGTCCGGATGATCGGCTACGGCTCCATGCTGATGGAGTCGTCGGTCGCCGTGATGGCGCTGGTCGCGGCGAGCATCATCGACCCGGGCCTGTACTTCGCGATGAACGCGCCCGCCGGGGTCATCGGGGACACCGTGCAGAACGCCTCGCAGGTCGTGGGGAGTTGGGGCTACCAGATCTCCCCCGAGGCGCTGGCGCGGGCGGCGGAGAACGTCGAGGAGGCGTCCCTGCTGTCCCGCACCGGCGGCGCGCCCACCCTCGCCATCGGCGTCTCGGAGATCTTCTCCCAGGTCACTGGTGACGGTCTGCGCGCCTTCTGGTATCACTTCGCGATCATGTTCGAGGCGCTGTTCATCCTGACCGCGCTGGACGCGGGCACCCGAGTGGGCCGGTTCATGCTCCAGGACACGCTGGGCAACGTCTACCGGCCCTTCAGGAACGTCAGTTGGAAGCCCGGCCTGGTCATCACCAGCGCGGTGGTGTGCGGCCTGTGGGGGTACTTCCTGTGGGTGGGCGTCCATGAGCCCCTCGGCGGCATCAACCAGCTGTTCCCGATCTTCGGCATCTCGAACCAGCTGCTGGCCGCGGTCGCCCTCGCCGTCTGCACGACCCTGCTGGTGAAGTCGGGACGCCTCAAGTGGGCCTGGATCACCGGGATCCCGCTCGCCTGGGACGCCACGGTGACCCTCACCGCCAGCTGGCAGAAGGTCTTCTCCAGCGACCCGAAGGTCGGCTTCTTCAAGCAGCGTCAGGTGTTCCAGGACGCCATCGACCGCGGTGAGGTCCTGCCGCCCGCCAAGACCATGGACGACATGCACACCGTGGTCACCAACTCCACGGTGGACGGCGTCCTCTCGGCGGTCCTCGCCCTGCTGATCGTCGTCGTCATCGTCGACGCGGCCCGCGTCTGCGTCCGGCACGTCCGGCGCCCGGCGCTGTCCACGCTGAGCGAGGCGCCGTACGTCGAGTCGAAGATCGTCGCCCCGGCCGGGCTGTTCCCGACCCGGGAGGAGAAGGAGGAGGCACGCCATGACGTCGGCACTGCGGCGGGCACTTAGGGGCGTGCGCTGGTATGTGCGGGAGCTGACCGACGAGTCGGCGTACGACCGCTATGTCGCGCACATCCGCCGGGACCACCCGCAGGCGGACGCGCCCTCACGGCGGACGTTCGAGCGCATGCGCACCGACCGTCAGGAGCAGGACCCCCGGCAGGGCTTCCGCTGCTGCTGAGCGGCAAGCGCTATCAGTTGAGTGCTATCCGTTATACGGACGGGGGTTCCATAAAGCGGAACCGTCGCCTAGATTTCCTGCGCATTGCACAGGTGATCAGTGAGGGGACGGAGCCGTCGTATGTCTGATGCGCCAGAAGTGAGACCACCGGTGGTGACACCCGTGCGCGTGGTCATCGCCCTCTGCCTGATCGCGCCGTTCGTGGCGATGCTGTGGGTCGGCTCGTACGCGAAGGTGGACCCGGCCTTCGCCGGCATCCCGTTCTTCTACTGGTACCAGATGCTGTGGGTGCTGATCTCCACCGCACTGACGATGATCGCGTACAAGCTGTGGCAGCGTGACCAGCGTGCACGCCGTGGGGGTGCCGAGTGAACGACGGCGTGAACGGCGTCGCACTCGCCGTCTTCATCATCTTCTTCCTGGCCGTCACGGTCATGGGCTTCCTGGCCTCGCGCTGGCGCAAGGCCGAGAACGAGCACAGCCTCGACGAATGGGGCCTGGGCGGCCGGTCGTTCGGCACCTGGGTGACCTGGTTCCTGCTCGGCGGCGACCTGTACACGGCGTACACCTTCGTGGCGGTCCCGGCGGCGATCTACGCGGCCGGCGCGGCGGGCTTCTTCGCGGTGCCGTACACGATCCTGGTGTACCCGCTGATCTTCACCTTCCTGCCCCGCCTCTGGTCGGTCTCGCACAAGCACGGATACGTCACGACCTCGGACTTCGTGCGCGGCCGCTTCGGCTCGAAGAGCCTGTCGCTGGCCGTGGCCGTCACCGGCCTGCTGGCGACCATGCCGTACATCGCGCTCCAGCTGGTCGGCATCCAGGCGGTGCTGGACGTGATGGGCGTGGGCGGCGGCGAGAACACCAACTGGTTCGTGAAGGACCTCCCCCTCCTCATCGCCTTCGGTGTGCTGGCGGCGTACACCTACTCCTCGGGTCTGCGCGCCCCGGCGCTGATCGCGTTCGTGAAGGACACGCTGATCTACGTCGTCATCGCGGTGGCGATCATCTACATCCCGATCAAGCTGGGCGGGTTCGACGAGATCTTCGGCGCGGCGAGCGAGAAGTACACGGCAGCCAAGGCCGGCGGTCTGATCCCGCCGGAGGCGGGCCAGTGGACGTACGCCACGCTGGCGTTGGGCTCCGCGCTCGCGCTGTTCATGTACCCGCACTCGATCACCGCGACGCTCTCCTCCAGGAGCCGTGAGGTGATCCGCCGCAACACCACGATCCTGCCGCTGTACTCCCTCATGCTCGGCCTGCTGGCCCTGCTGGGCTTCATGGCGATCGCGGCCGGAGTCTCGGTCACCAACCCCCAGCTGGCGATCCCGCAGCTCTTCGAGGACATGTTCCCGTCCTGGTTCGCGGGCGTGGCCTTCGCGGCGATCGGCATCGGCGCCCTCGTCCCCGCGGCCATCATGTCCATCGCGGCCGCGAACCTCTTCACCCGCAACATCTACAAGGACTTCATCAAGCCGGACGCCACTCCCGCGCAGGAGACCAAGGTCTCCAAGCTGGTGTCCCTGCTGGTGAAGGTTGGTGCACTGGTCTTCGTCCTGACGATGGACAAGACGGTCGCGATCAACTTCCAGCTCCTGGGCGGCATCTGGATCCTGCAGACCTTCCCGGCCCTGGTCGGCGGCCTGTTCACCCGCTGGTTCCACCGCTGGGCCCTGCTGGCCGGCTGGGCGGTCGGCATGATCTACGGCACGGTCGCCGCGTACGGCGTCGCCTCGCCGACGCAGAAGCACTTCGGCGGCTCGGCGAAGGAGATCCCCGGCATCGGGGAGATCGGCTACATCGGCCTGACGGCGTTCGTGCTGAACGTGGTGGTGACGGTCGTCCTCACCTTCGTCCTGAAGGCGGCGAAGGCCCCGGAGGGCATCGACGAGACCAGCCCGGAGGACTACACGGCGGACGCGGGCGACCCGGGCGTGAAGGTGGAACTGCCGCCTGCGACCGCGGGCACGTCCCACTGAGTACCTGGCATCGACGGGCCGTCGGAGAAATCCGGCGGCCCGTTGTCGTACCCGTCCGGCACACTCACCTGCATGGACATCGTGATCCGGCAGGCGGACCCCGCTGAGTACGAAGCCCTGGGCGAGATCACCGCCCAGGCCTACCTCCAGGACGGCCTCCTGGACTTCGGGGAGAGCGACGAATACCTCGGTGAACTGAAGGACGTGGCCAAGCGGGCGGCCGCCGCCGAGGTGCTGGTGGCGGTCGAGAAGGGCCGGCTGCTGGGCGGCGTGACCTTCGTACCGAGCGGCGGGCCGATGGCCGACATAGCGCGCTCCGGCGAGGCCGAGATCCGCATGCTGGCGGTCTCGCGGGAGGCACGCGGCCGGGGCGCCGGCGAGGCCCTCGTACGCGCCTGCGTCGACCGCGCACGGGCCACGGAGGGCTGCGTACGCATCGTCCTGTCGACCCAGCGCACCATGCACAGCGCCCACCGCATCTACGAGCGCCTGGGCTTCGTCCGCACGCCCGCGCGGGACTGGAACCCGATCCCGGCCCTCGCCGACATCACTCTCCTCACCTACGAGTTGACGCTCTGAAACCACCCCGACACAACATCTGGGGGTGACACGACAGCCCGACACAAGATGTATGCTCATGCTCGCTGTCGCCGCAGGGGAATCCGGTGCGAATCCGGAACTGTCCCGCAACGGTGTACTCGTACACGTATGCCCGCATGCCGTCGTACGAGAGTCAGTCCGAGGACCTGCCGACAGTGCGCCCGGCCAACCGGCCGGTGCGTTCTGACGTCCGGGCCTCGTGGAATGGGCCGGTGGACGCGACGCCGCGTGCGCTCGTGTGCTGCCGGCTGCCCTCCCGCAAGGCCCCCGTGCCGAGCGAGGGAGAGCCCCCACGTGACCATCGCGCCAGCAGAACCGGCCTCAGCCGTCCCGACCGTCCCGACGGACGAGGACGCTCCGGGAACCGCCTTGTTGCGGACCCTGACCGAGCTGACCGCCGACCTCCCCGACGCCGACCCCGGCCGGGTCGCCGCCGCCGCGTTGCGCGGCCGGTCCGCCGTCGCGGACGAAGCGGAGCTGCGCGAGCTGGCCACCGAGGCGGCGGCCGGTCTCATCTCCGAGGACCCCGCCTACAGCAGACTGGCCGCCCGGCTGCTGACCATCTCCATCGCCGCCGAGGCCGCCTCGCAGGGCGTCACGTCCTTCACCGAGTCGGTGGCCGTCGGGCATCGCGAGGGGCTCATCGCCGACCGGACCGCCGAGTTCGTGCGCCTGCACGCCGCCCGCCTCGACGACCTGATCGACACCGGTGCCGACGACCGCTTCGGCTACTTCGGCCTGCGCACCCTGCACAGCCGGTACCTGCTCCGGCATCCCCTCACCCGCAAGGTCATCGAGACGCCCCAGCACTTCATGCTGCGCGTCGCCGCCGGTCTCGCCGAGGACGACACGATGAGGTCCGTAGACGAAGTCGCCGCGCTCTACGGGCTCATGAGCCGCCTCGACTACCTCCCCTCCTCCCCCACGCTCTTCAACTCCGGCACCCGCCACCCCCAGATGTCGTCCTGCTATCTCCTCGACTCCCCGAAGGACGAGCTGGACTCCATCTACGACCGCTACCACCAGGTCGCCCGCCTCTCCAAGCACGCCGGCGGCATCGGTCTGTCGTACTCCCGTATCCGCAGCCGCGGTTCGCTGATCCGCGGCACCAACGGGCACTCCAACGGCATCGTCCCGTTCCTGAAGACGCTCGACGCCTCGGTCGCCGCCGTGAACCAGGGCGGCCGGCGCAAGGGTGCCGCCGCGGTCTACCTGGAGACCTGGCACTCCGACATCGAGGAGTTCCTGGAGCTGCGCGACAACACCGGTGAGGACGCCCGCCGTACGCACAACCTCAACCTCGCGCACTGGGTCCCGGACGAGTTCATGCGCCGCGTGAACGCCGACGGCCTGTGGTCCCTGTTCTCCCCCGCCGACGTGCCCGAGCTGGTCGACCTGTGGGGCGAGGAGTTCGACGCCGCCTACCGCGAGGCCGAGGAGGCGGGCCTCGCGAAGAAGACCATCCCGGCCCGTGACCTGTACGGCCGCATGATGCGCACCCTCGCGCAGACCGGCAACGGCTGGATGACCTTCAAGGACGCCGCCAACCGCACCGCCAACCAGACCGCCCTGCCGGGCCATGTCGTCCACTCCTCCAACCTCTGCACGGAGATCCTGGAGGTCACGGACGACGGGGAGACGGCGGTCTGCAACCTGGGGTCGGTCAACCTCGGCGCGTTCGTCGACACGACGACCGGCGACATCGACTGGGAGCGGCTCGACGCCACCGTCCGTACCGCCGTCACCTTCCTCGACCGCGTCGTCGACATCAACTTCTACCCGACCGAGCAGGCGGGGCGATCGAACGCCAAGTGGCGCCCGGTCGGGCTGGGCGCGATGGGGCTCCAGGACGTCTTCTTCAGGCTGCGGCTGCCCTTCGACTCGGCCGAGGCGAACCAGCTGTCCACGCGGATCGCCGAGCGCATCATGCTCGCCGCGTACGAGGCCTCCGCCGACCTCGCCGAGCGCAGCGGCCCGCTGCCGGCCTGGGAGAAGACCCGTACGGCCAAGGGGGTCCTGCACCCCGACCACTACGGCGTCGAGCTGACGTGGCCGGAGCGCTGGGCCGCGCTGCGGGACCGTATGGCCGCCACCGGTCTGCGCAACTCCCTCCTCCTCGCCATCGCACCCACCGCCACCATCGCGTCCATCGCCGGCGTCTACGAGTGCATCGAGCCGCAGGTCTCCAACCTGTTCAAGCGCGAGACGCTGTCCGGCGAGTTCCTCCAGGTCAACTCCTACCTGGTCAACGACCTCAAGGAGCTGGGCGTCTGGGACGCCCGCACCCGTGAGGCGCTGCGCGAGTCGAACGGCTCGGTGCAGGACTTCGCCTGGATCCCGGCGGACGTACGGGCCCTGTACCGCACGGCGTGGGAGATCCCGCAGCGCGGGCTCATCGACATGGCCGCCGCCCGCACCCCGTTCCTCGACCAGTCCCAGTCCCTGAACCTCTTCCTGGAGACGCCGACCATCGGCAAGCTCTCCTCGATGTACGCCTACGCCTGGAAGCAGGGCCTGAAGACGACGTACTACCTGCGCTCGCGCCCGGCGACCCGCATCGCCCGCGCCGCACAGGCTCAGGCCGCCCAGCCCGAGAAGACCATCCCCGTCCAGCAGGTCGCCGAGCCCGACGCCGTCGCCTGCTCCCTGGAAAACCCCGAGTCCTGCGAGGCCTGCCAGTAATGTCCCACCAGAACCTGCTCGACCCCGGCTTCGAGCTGACGCTGCGCCCGATGCGCTACCCGGACTTCTACGAGCGCTACCGGGACGCCATCAAGAACACCTGGACGGTGGAGGAGGTCGACCTCCACTCGGACGTCGCGGACCTCGCCAAGCTCACCCCCGCCGAGCACCACCTCATCGGCCGTCTGGTGGCCTTCTTCGCGACGGGTGACTCGATCGTCGCGAACAACCTGGTGCTGACGCTCTACAAGCACATCAACTCCCCCGAGGCGCGGCTCTACTTGAGCCGTCAGCTCTTCGAGGAGGCCGTCCACGTCCAGTTCTATCTGACGCTGCTGGACACCTACCTGCCCGACCCGGAGGACCGCACCGCCGCCTTCGCGGCCGTGGAGAACATCCCCTCCATCCGCGAGAAGGCCGAGTTCTGCTTCAAGTGGATGGACTCAGTGGAGAAGCTGGACCGCCTGGAGACCAAGGCCGACCGGCGCCGCTTCCTGCTCAACCTGATCTGCTTCGCCGCGTGCATCGAGGGCCTGTTCTTCTACGGCGCCTTCGCCTACGTCTACTGGTTCCGCAGCCGCGGCCTGCTGCACGGCCTGGCCACCGGCACCAACTGGGTGTTCCGCGACGAGACGATGCACATGTCCTTCGCCTTCGACATCGTCGACACCGTCCGCAAGGAGGAGCCGGAGCTCTTCGACGACGAACTCCAGCAGCAGGTCACCGACATGCTGAGGGAGGCTGTCGAGGCCGAGCTCCAGTTCGGGCGCGACCTGTGCGGTGAAGGCCTCCCGGGCATGAACACCGACTCGATGCGGCAGTACCTGGAGTGTGTCGCCGACCAGCGTCTGACTCGCCTCGGCTTCGCCCCGGTGTACGGCTCCGAGAACCCCTTCTCCTTCATGGAGCTGCAGGGCGTTCAGGAGCTCACCAACTTCTTCGAGCGGCGTCCGTCGGCGTACCAGGTCGCCGTGGAGGGCACGGTCGACCTGGACGAGGACTTCTGAGCCGTACTTCTCAGCCTTACTTCAGCGTGACGGCGTCCCCGGCCGACACGACCCGCGCGGTCGTCGTCGTGCCGGGGAAGTACCAGCGCCAGCTGCCCGCCGAGGTGACGGTCACCTTGGTGCTGAGCTTGCCGTGCGTGCCCGTCTGCACGGTCTTGACCGTGCTGTAGTGGGCGCCGCCGGCGGGCCGGAACTGGAGCTTGACCGCCTGTTGCGTGTACCCGTGGTACTCGAGGTTCTCCCAGTTCGCGCGCGTCAGCTTGCCGTTGACGGTGAGCGTGGTGCCCTTGGCGACCGGCTCCGGGGTCGCGTCCGTCGTGAGTCTGGAGGCGCGCTTGACCTTGTAGAGGGCGATGCGGTCGGAGATCCAGTAGTCACCGTCGTTCGCGTTGACCGTGGCGTTGACCTGCCATTCCCCGGCGGTCTTGTTGCTGTCGGCGTCGCTGTAGTGGGGGATCCAGGTCGGAGTGATCCTCATCGTGGCCGTGCACACCGATGTGGTCGACGTCTTCTTCACGCACGTCGCGCCGGTCCACTCGGCGAAGCCGCCCCCGTTGGCACTGGACGTGTTGAAGGTGCTGACGCGGCCGAGCCCCTTCACCCCCGAGTCGTCCTTGATGGTGATGGCGATCGGGTACTCGACGACCTTCGACGTCCCGACGATGACGTTCTTGCCGTTGTTGACGACCGTCGTGGTGACCCGGATGTCGCCCTCGCCCTCGGCATGGGCGCCGGTGGCCGTGAGCAGGGTCAGGGCTGCCGCCCCGCCTGCCACGGCCCACAATCTGTGTCTCATGATCCTCCCCTGGTGGTGCAGGAGAGGTTACGCCGCCGGCGCGAAGCCCTGCTGCCGGGCCCGGCGTTCCTCCGCCTCCCTGATCTGACGGTCGATGCGCCGGTCGCGCACGATCCCGATCAGCGACGGGAGGACCAGCAGGACGAACATGCCGAGAACGGTGACCATTGCGAGCAGTCCTTCTGTCTGTTCCGTAGTCATGACACCACTGTCGCGCCGGACGCTCCTTACGAACAGTGGCAGGACTGCCGTAGACCCTCGATTTACTGCCACCGGCGAGGCACACTGGCCGCATGTTGAAGAACGTCGCCTGCGTCCTCGTCGACGGCGCGCACCCCTTCGAACTCGGCGTCGTCTGCGAGGTGTTCGGGCTCGACCGGAGCGACGAGGGCCTGCCGGTGTACGACTTCGCCGTGGTCTCGGCCGAGGGGTCGGCGCTGAGCACCCACGTCCCCGGCTTCACGGTCTCGACCCCGTACGGCCTCGATCGCCTGGAGGAGGCAGACCTGATCGCCGTGCCGGCCTCGGACGAGAACGTCACCCGTGACTATCCGCCCGAGCTGCTCGACGCCCTGCGCCGGGCCGTCGACCGAGGCGCCCGGGTGCTCAGCGTCTGCTCCGGCGTCTTCGTGCTGGGCGCGGCCGGACTGCTCGACGGGCGGCGCTGTGCCGCGCACTGGCGGCACGCCGAGACACTCGCCCGGCGTTTTCCGCGGGCGGTCGTCGAGCCCGACGTGCTGTACGTCGACGCCGACCCGGTGATCACCTCCGCCGGCACCGCGGCCGGCATCGACGCCTGCCTGCACATCGTGCGCAAGGAGCAGGGCCCCGAGGTCGCCAACAGGATCGCCCGGCGCATGCTGGTGCCGCCGCACCGGGACGGCGGGCAGGCCCAGTACATCGAGCGCCCGCTGCCCCGCTCCGAGTGCGACACCGTCGGCGAGGTGCTGGCGTGGATGGAGCGGCACCTCGACGAGGAGGTCACCGTCGAGCAGCTCGCCGAGCGTGCGCACATGTCGCCGCGCACCTTCGCCCGCCGCTTCCAGCAGGAGACCGGTACGACTCCCTACCGCTGGATCCTGCGCCAACGGGTGCTGCTGGCGCAGGAGTTGCTGGAGGCGACGGACGAGACGGTGGACGCGATCGCCGGCCGGACGGGCTTCGGCACGGCGGCCGCGCTGCGCCATCAATTCGTACGGGCGCTGGGGACGACCCCGAACGCCTACCGCAGGACGTTCCGGGGACCTCAGTCGTTCGCGACCACGGGATAGCGGGGCTCGCCCTCGGCCATCTGCCTCAGCGCGTCCTTGCGCTCCCGCTTGGAGAGACGGTCGATGTAGAGGTAGCCGTACAGGTGGTCGGTCTCGTGCTGCAGGCACCGGGCGAAGTACCCGGTGCCGCGCACCTTGATCGGGTTGCCCTTCTCGTCCTGCCCGGTCACCTCGGCGTAGTCCGGGCGGGCCAGCGGCGCGTACGCCGTCGGCACGGACAGGCAGCCCTCGTTGCTGTCGTCCAGGCGGCGCCGGTCGGCGGGCAGCTCGACGAGCTCGGGGTTGCAGACGACGCCGACGTGCTGCTTGCCCTGGTCGTCCATGCAGTCGTAGACGAAGACCTTCAGGTCGACGCCGATCTGGTTGGCGGCCAGGCCCACGCCCTCGGCGGTGCGCTGCGAGGCGAACATGTCGTCGACCAGCTTCAGCAGCTCGTCGTCGAACTCGGTGACGTCCTTGCACTCCTTGTGGAGCACCGGGTTCCCGACGACCGTGATGGGCCGCGAGGTGCCACGCTCGCGGTACGCCTGCTCGCGCTCCTCGCAGTCCTCCGTGTCGATGACGAAGCCCTCGTCGTCGACGGGGAGCACGCCCGCGTGCTGCTGATCGGTGTCCTGCTGGGCCATGACAGACGTAAGCCTTCCTGCACAAACAAAAGAGTCGAAGAGGGGGTGTGACGCTGATACAGGGTACGGCGAATGCTCAGCAGACCTCTTCGAGATCCCGCCAGTCCCGCGAATCCGGGCTGTCCGCGACCCATCCGTCCAGCAGTCCCCGTACCAACGCCGCGGGCGCCGCGACGCCACACTCCCGCTCCGGCACCCACAATTGCCCGTCGGTGCGGTGCCCCAGCGGCCCGGGATGGCCCGGTTCGCTGTGGTCGTGCGGGTCCAGGTGGTCCCCGTCGCCCTCGTCCGACGGCATCCGCGACTCCGAGCACATCCGGCACAGCAGCCGCACCGACGACGACCAGTCCTCCGCGGCGAACCCGGCGTCGGCCGCGAGCTGCTCCAGGGCGTCCCGGTCGGCCTCGGTGGCCGCCTCCAGGAGGACCACCCAGGTCGGCACCGGCGAGGGCGCCCACAGTTCGATCTCGTCGAAGACGGGGTAGGCGTGCCCGGCGGACGTGGTGCGCTCGCCGTGGGGCACGCCGTCGTGCAGCACGACCTCGCCCCAGCGCCGCCCGGAGGACGGCAGCGGGATCGACAGCACCTCGATGCGGGCGGGGTCCAGCCGCCGCCCCCACACGACCTCGGCCTCCCCCTCGGGGGACAGCCGTACGGCCGCGCTGCCCAGGTCCATCCCGACCGGCTCACCGGAGTCGGTGGCACCGCCGGGCACCCGCAGCCCGTACGCCTGCCAGGCCCGCCGGGCCAGCGGCCAGTCCTGCAGGGCGGTGGCCGCGATGCCGACGTTCCACCAGTCGGGCGCCCCGGTCTCCCGGTCGAGCAGCGCCACGGCACGCAGCCCGGCGGCGCGGGCCTGCTCCCAGTCGTGGCGGAACTTGTGCAGCAGGGCGAGGTTGAACCAGGACTCGGAAAGCCAGGGCTCCAGATCGGCGGCGCGTGTCAGCAACGCGCCCGCGTCGTCGTACCGACCGTCACCGATCAACGTGAACGCACGGTCGGTGGCCTGCCGCCAGGAGGCGGAGGGCCGGTGCCGTCCCTTGCCGAAGATCCTCACGATTCCCGCCTGCCAGTTCCGTGGAGTGGGCTGGCTAGTGCTCGCCCCCGGACACCCTCTCATTCGCATCCAACCACGTACGGCTGGAAGGGCGCTCATTACCCATGGGTTACCCAGCCACAGGCCATGTCAGACAGTCTCTGGCCAGCACCCGTGCGAGCGACCCCACCACCTCCGGCGCGTACTCCCCGGCGGTGGCAAGGCGCAGTTCCTCCAGCGCCTTCAGCGGCCCGCCGGGACCGGCGTCCCGCGCCTTCTCCTCGTAGGCGTTCACGGCCCGCACGATCCGCGCGGCGACCGGCTGCTCCGGGCAGGGGTCGGCGAGCCGTTCCACGACCGTCGCCACCTGCGCGGGCACCCCCGTCTGCCGTACGACGGCCCCGCCGAGCAGCGCGATCCGCCGCTGTTCCTCGACGGGCAGTCCGGCGGTGGCCCCGGCCGGCACCGGGTCGACCAGGCTCAGCTGGCCGATGTCGTGCATGAGCGCCGCGTACTCCAGCACGGTGAGCTCGGCCTCGGACAGGCCCAGGTCCCGCCCGACCTCCCGGCTGAGCGCGGCCACCCGCCGGGCGTGTCCGGCCGGCGTGTACCCGGCGATCTCGGTGGCCCGGGCGAGGGAGGCGATGGTCTGCCGGTAGGTGGTCCGCACGGCGGCGTAGCGTCGCAGCGACATCTGGGTGAGCAGGAGGGGGAGCGAGAAGACGGGCAGCGCCCACAGCCCGACCACGGCGACCGCGAGTGCCATCACCGCGCCCGTCGCGCAGACGGCCGACCCGATCCCGAGCGTCGCCCGCAGCTCGTCCCGCAGCAGCGGCCCGAACGGCCACCGGGTGCGGGAGTGCGCCAGCGCGGCGGCGAGCACGGCGTCGCACAGGGCGGTCAGGACCAGGATCGCGAGCAGGAGCAGGGCGTAGCCGGGGCCCCAGCCTTGGAACGTGCCCTGGTTGTACAGGGGTTGGAAGCAGACGGCGGCGAAGCCGACGGTGAGCACGCGCCGGGCGAGGTGGTCGAGCACGGGGCGCCCGCTCGCGAGGTGCGGCACGCTGCCGAGGAGCGAGGCGGCGAGGACGACGGCACCGACCTGCAGGACCCCGTGGTGGGTGGGGTGGCCGCCGTCCTCCCCCAGCAGGGCGTACGACAGCGCCGCGGCGGCGCCGAGCGGGGCGGCCTCCCGGCCCTCCGCTCCGGTCCACCGGGTGAGCTCGCCGACGGTGACGAGGACGCCGAAGGCGAGGGCGGTGCCGCGTTCCTCCAGTCCGTGCCCGAGGGTGCCGACGAGGGAGGCCGCGGCGAGGAGGGCCGCGGAGGTGTGGACGAGGGTGAGGAGGAGGGGCGGTTTCCCGGCGGTACAGGGGGCGCTCACCGGTGCGCTCCCGGGACACCGGCGACCGGGGGGCGCGCAGGGGGCGTACAGGCTTCGTCGGCGGTCACGGCAGGATGCCATCCGTACTGGTCCACGGCTCTGGCGAGGGCCGTGACCATCCGGGGGTCGAACTGCGAGCCCGCGCACTTCTCCAGTTCCCCCAGGGCGACGGACACGGGCCGGGCCCTCGAATAGGTCCGGGTCGACGTCATCGCGTCGAACGCGTCCGCGACCGCCACCACCCGCGCGGACTCCGGGATCTGGCTCCCCCTCAGCCCGTAGGGGTACCCGCTCCCGTCCAGCCGCTCATGGTGATGGAGTACGGCGGCCCGGGCCTCGCCGAGGAAGGAGATCCCCCGGACCATCTCGTGCCCGTACTCGGGGTGCAGCTCGATCACCCGCCGCTCCTCGGGCGTGAGCGGCCCGTTCTTCCGCAGCAGCCGCGTGGGCACGCCCAGCTTCCCCACGTCGTGCAGGATCCCGGCGAACCGCAGCACCTCGACGCGTTCGTCGGCCAGGCCCAGCTCACGCGCGATCATCATCGAGGCCTGCCCGACCCGCTCGCTGTGGCCGCGGGTGTAGCCGTCCTTGATGTCGACGGCCTGGACCAGCGCCCGGATGGTCGCCTGGTGAGCCGCGCGTTCCCGGTGGTACTGGGCGAACACCCACCACGACACACACATCGGCAGCAGCACGAGCAGCGCGGCGACGGAGCCGTACGGACTGCGCCACAGCACGGCCATCATGAGCCCGGCCAGACCGTGTACGGCGATGGGCGCGAGCGAGCGCGGGAACAGCCCCCGCCAGGCGCGCGGCACCGGCACGCCCTCGGCCACCGTGAGAATCCCGCCGTCCAGCGCGGTCAGCACCAGACAGAACGTCAGTACCGCGCCCCCGGCCGACAGCAGCGCACACGGGAATTCACCCGTCGCGACGGCATCGCGCCCGTCCAGTGCACCGTGCACCCGGGCCGCCGCCCAGACGGCGACGGCGAGCTGGGCGGCCCGCCAGATCCGGCGGGTCCACAGCGGCCGTTGCCCGGCCGGCGACAGCAGGGCACCCGGCACCGCGACCAGCGCGGCGGCGGACGGCGGCAGCAGAAAGGCCCCGGCGAGCAGCACGGGATAGAAGGTGCCCGCGAACCGCCATCGGGCGGCGATCCGCTCACCGGCGGCATACAGCGCGGCGAGCAGGACGGCCGCCCGCCAGGGCGTGTGGGCCGCGAGCAACGGCACGAGGCAGGCGAGGGCGCACAGCGCCACACAGGCGACGTACACCCGCGCCCGTGCCGGTATCGCCTCCATCTTCGACGCCTCCCCAACCATGACCTGCTCAGCTCAACGCGGAGCCTAGGTCGGTGAGAGGGGCGGCTGCGGGCTTGTCACGCGCCGATTAGCACGTTCGAGTGACGGCAGCCCGTTCCCGGGACGGGGAGTACGACGGGGGGTCAGGACTCCTGCGGCGTCGCGGTCACGTCGTGGTCGGGCACCGCCTGCCCGGAGCGGATCAGGTCGAGCCGCCCCAGGACCTTGGCGCGCAGGTCGGTCGGCACGTCGTCATGGCCGCAGCACCGCTTGACCAGCTTCTTCACGGCCTCTTCCAGGCCGTACTTCTCCAGGCACGGCGAGCACTCCTTGAAGTGCTGCTTGAACTTGTCGCGGTCCACGTCCGGCATCTCACTGTCGAGGAACTCGTAGAGATGATCGAGTACCTCACTGCAGTCCGTCTCGTGCGGCTCTCCGCAGCTCATGAGCCCGAACCTTTCACTTCGTTCGACTCTCCGGCGCCCGCCGGGACCAGGCCGCGCTCACGGGCGTAGTCCTCGAGCATGCCGCGCAGTTGACGGCGGCCCCGGTGCAGCCGGGACATCACCGTACCGATGGGTGTCCCCATGATGTCCGCGATCTCCTTGTACGCAAAGCCCTCGACGTCGGCGAGGTACACGGCGATGCGGAATTCCTCGGGGATCGCCTGGAGCGCTTCCTTCACGTCCGAGTCGGGCAGGTGGTCGAGCGCCTGCGACTCCGCGGAGCGCAGACCCGTCGACATGTGCGACTCGGCGCGGGCGAGCTGCCAGTCCTCGATCTCCTCCGCCGCCGAACGCTGCGGCTCACGCTGCTTCTTGCGGTAGGAGTTGATGAAGGTGTTGGTGAGGATCCGGTACAGCCACGCCTTCAGGTTGGTGCCCTCGCGGAACTGGTGGAAGGACGCGTACGCCTTGGCGTACGTCTCCTGCACCAGGTCCTCGGCGTCGGCCGGGTTGCGCGTCATGCGCAGCGCGGCCGAGTACATCTGGTCGAGGAATTCGAGCGCGTCCCGCTCGAAGCGCGCGCTGCGCTCGGCGGTCGTCTCCGTGGACGTGCCCACGCTCGTGCCCAGGCCCTCGGGCTGCTCCGCCTGGCCGTTGTCGGTCCCTGCGTCGGTACCGGGAACCGGACCCACCTCCTCAAGATTCCGGGCAGGGCCGAAGCCGGACCCGCCTGAATCGGAGGATAGACGACCTGCGGTACCTGCCGCCGCTCGAATAGGAGCGGTCCTGGCCGCGTGCAGCACTGTCCAGTCCAGGTCAGCACGGCTGCCACGGCTCGGGCAGAAGGTCGAACCCATGCGGCGGACTTCCTCTCCTACGACGTCTGCGCTGCTCGTTCAGCACCGCTGTCCGCCACAACAGAGGCCGGGGCCCCGACATTCCCCAACCTTTACCCGAGTGACCCGACCCACTTGACCACCGCGTCCGTGATGACCGCCACGGCCTCGTCCTGATCGAGGGGCGCCCGCTTGGGTACGGCGAACCCGTGATCGCCGTACGGCACCTCGACCAGCTCGAAGTCGCCGTCCGGGAACTCCTCCGGCTTCCCGAACGGATCGTTCCCGCCCTGGACGACGAGGGTGGGCACCCCGGCCCCGAGCAGCTCGTCGGCGCGGGACTTCTCGGGCTTGCCCGGCGGGTGGAGGGGGAAGCCGAGGGCGAGTACGGCGTGGGCGCCGAGTTCGACGGCCGTACGGCAGGCGACCCGGGCCCC
Source organism: Streptomyces sp. DT2A-34 (assembly GCF_030499515.1). Lineage (NCBI taxonomy): Bacteria > Bacillati > Actinomycetota > Actinomycetes > Kitasatosporales > Streptomycetaceae > Streptomyces > Streptomyces sp. DT2A-34. The sequence goes on from NZ_JASTWJ010000001.1 coordinate 3,221,661, forward strand.
GGCGCTGCGCCCTCCGGAGATCACGGGCAGACCGGGCTGGGCGAGCGCGGGCCAGATGCCGCGCCAGCCGACGTCGAGGGTCTTCGGGGCGGGTGCCACCTTCTTGCCGGCCACGCGCCAGGGCTGCTCCACGAGGGCGACGGTCACTCCGTGCCCGGGCAGGACCTCGGCCAGCGCCCGCAGGTCCCTGGCCTCGATGCCACCGCCGGCACCGTGGCTCACCGCCAGCACGAGCCGGGGCTGCTTCGCCGGGTGCCAGGTGATGCGGGCGTCCCCCGCGTCCGTGCCAACGATCTCGGTCGTCACATCAGTCACATCAGAAGAGTGTGCCTTCTCCGACGCAGGGTGTCCGACTGTGTGACGAGGCTGTCACTCCCCCGGCGGGAGGGAGGGCGCCCTTCCTTCGCGACCGGGGCGGCGTCGACGAGGGGGATCCATTGACCAGGACGACTGCGCTGGAGCACGACTCATGCGGAACCCCGTGCAGACCTCGCCACACTCACCCTCGACCCGGGCGACACCGCCCGCCTCGAAGGGCTGCTCCACGTCGCGGCGCGGCTGACGGGCCCCCTGGAACAGGCTCTCCGGACCGAGGCGTTCGCCGTGCTCGCCGAGCGCCTGCCGGCCCGGCTGCGCGAGGGCATCGAGTCCTTCCGTGACACGCCGCCGGACCAAGGTCTGCTCGTGGTGCGCGGACTGCCCGTCGGCGACATCCCGCTGACTCCGGCGACGTACGGTTCCAACGTCCTCGGCGAGACGCACCCCTCCAGCCTGCTCGTGGCCCTGGGGGCGCACCCGCTGGGCGGGTTGATCGGCTACGAGGACGAGAAGTCCGGGGCGCTCGTGCACGACGTGTACCCGGTCCCCACCGACGCGGCGAAACCCCTGAACTCCGGCTCCACGCTCTTCGACTTCCACACCGAGAACGTCCACCACCCGGTGCGGCCCTCGCACTTGGGCCTGCTGTGCCTGCGCCCCGACCACGACCGGCGGGCGGCCACCATGGTCGCCTCAGTCCGCGAGGCCGAGCCGCTGCTCTCGGCCGGCGACCGTGAGCTGCCGCGCACCGACCGCTACCGCAGCCGCTTCCCGCTCTCCTTCACCCGGGGTCTCGCCGAGGACGAACGGCCGGTGACCGAGCCGCACCCGGTGCTCACGGACGGCCCGGCCGGCGCCCCCGGGACGAGGGTCCGGTTCAACATGCACAACACCTTCGGGCACGGACCCCGAGGCGCAGGCGGCCCTGGAACGCCTCAACCGTGCCATGCACACCGTGCACCGCGCGGTGCGGGCCGACCGGGGCGAACTGCTCCTGGTCGACAACCGGATCGTCGTGCACGGCCGCAGCGACTTCACGCCGCGCTACGACGGCGACGACCGCTGGCTGCGCCGGTTCTACCCGTACCCCGGCGAGCTGCCCGCCGACGTCCTGGTGCGGGCCGGGGGCCGCGTACTCAGCAAGGACAGCTACGCCCGTGCATGACCTGACCCTCACCGCGGCGGTGCTGCTCTGTGTCACCGCCGCGCTCGCGGGCTGGGTGGACGCGGTGGTCGGCGGCGGGCTCCTCCAGGTACCCGCCCTGCTGATCGCCTTCCCGCACCTGGCCCCGGCGTACGCCCTCGGCACCAACAAGGCCGTCGGCGTCGTCGGCACGTCGGCGGCGGCGGTGACGTACGCCCGCCGAGCCGCGATCGACGTGCGGCTCGCGGCCGGGCTCGGCTCTGTCGCGGCCCTGGCGGCGGTGGCCGGGGCGTTCTTCGCGGCCGGCGTGAACAGCGAGGTTCTGCGCCCTGTGATCATGGTGCTGCTCGCGGTCGCCGCCTTCGTCGTCCTGAAGCCGCAGTTCGGGCAGCGGCCGGGCGGCGCCGTGACCCGGCAGCGGGTTCTGGCCGCCGTCGCGGTCGTCGGGGCGGGTATCGGCTTCTACGACGGCCTGCTCGGCCCCGGCACCGGGACTTTCCTGGTGATCGGCCTGGTCGCGGTCCTGTCGATGGACATGGTCATGGCATCGGCGACCGCGAAGGTCGTCAACGTCGGGACCAACCTGGGCGCGCTCGCGATGTTCACGTACCAGGGAACAGTGCTGTGGGCGCTCGCTCCCTTCATGGCGCTGTTCAACCTCGCGGGCGCCTCGGTGGGAGCCCGCATGGCACTCAAGCGCGGCAGCGGTTTCGTACGGGCCGTGCTGCTCGTCGTCGTGACCGTGCTGGTCGGCAAGCTCGCACTCGACCAATGGGGGACGTGAGATGTCCATCGGAATCCTGGGCGGAATGGGCCCGTTGGCCACGGTCGACTTCTACCGGAAGGTCATCGACGCGACCCCCGCCGACATCGACCAGGACCATCTGCCGATCGTGGTCTGGGCCGACCCCACGGTCCCGGACCGCTCGGCGGCGCTGATCGGGCGCGGCCCCGACCCGACGCCGTGGCTCGTGCGCGGCGCCCACCGGCTCGAGGCCATGGGGGCACGGGTCATCGCGACGCCGTGCAACACCGCGCACGCGTTCCTCGACGAGGTACGGACCACTGTGCGGGCCCCGATGCTCGACATGATCGCGGAGACGGTTGCCGAGATCCGCCACCACCACCCGGACGTGGCGGCGGTCGGGCTCCTGGCCACGACCGGCACGGTCCGCGCCGGGCTCTGTCAGCGGGCCCTGGAGGCGGCGGGGCTGCGGGTCGTGGTGCCGGGCGAGCTCTCCCAGGGCGAGGCCGTCACGGGCGCCATCCGCCGGATCAAGGCGGGCGATCTCGGCCCGGCCCCGGTCTCCCTGATCGAGCGGGCGGCCGAGGAGCTGGCGGCCCGAGGGGCGGGCCTGCTGGTGGCGGGCTGCACCGAACTGCCCCTCCTTCTCGGCGATCGCAACGCCGGCCTACCGGTGGTGGACCCCACGGCCGCACTGGCACGGGCGACGGTACGGGAGGCCCTGACGCCGGCCGGGGTCGTCTGATCGGCCCTGGTCCGGGCGGTCCGCGCGGTCCGCGCGGGGGCGGTCCGGGTGAGTTGGCGTGGCGGCACCGCTCGGTGTCGCCACGCCTCGTCGGCACGGGCCCTGGGCCGGTCCCTGAGGTGCTCGGCCGGTCCCTGAAACCCGGCCGGTCCCTGAGGCGCTCGGCGCATCTCCGCGTTCCCCGCGTCCCCGGCGTCTCCCGCGTCCATGCCGGTGATCTCGGTCGGGTCAGAAGAGTGTGCCCTCTTCGGGACCGTCCAGCTCCTTCAGCAGCTCCGGGCCGTTGTTGCGGACGTTGCTGACCAGCGTGGAGACCGGGTAGGCACGCATCCGTCCGGCGGGCGGCGGGGCGAGCAGCGTCCGCAGCTCCTCGGGGTCGGTGCGGGACGGGTCGAGCCAGGCGTCCCAGCGGTCCGGTGTCAGCATCAGCGGCATGCGGGGGTGGATCTCGGCCAGCGAGGTCGGGCCCTCGGGCGGCGTCACCGCCAGCGGGGTCGTCTCCGCCTCCGTCGTGATGACCGAGCAGGTCACCCACCAGGCCTGCGGATGCTCGTCCGGCAGCGTCCGATCCCGCCAGAACTCGTACAGCCCCGCCATCGCGAACACCGACCCGTCGGCGGGCAGCACGAAGTACGGCTGCTTGCGCGGCCGTTTCCGCTTCCCCTCGACCTCCAGCTCCCGCTCCTGCGCGCCGGTGACCCACTCGTAGTAGCCGTCGGCGGGGATGATGCAGCGCCGGGAGCTGAAGGCCCGGCGGTACGACGGCTTCTCGTGCACCGTCTCCGCGCGCGCGTTGATCATCTTGAAGGCGCTCTCGGGGGTCTTGGACCAGCTGGGCACCAGCCCCCACTTGAGCTTCCGCAGCTGCCGAACCGGACGGCCCGTGACGGAGGAACTGGTGGACGCAGCGGCGGCGTCCTTCAAGGGACGGTCGAGGATGACGTGGACCTCTTTGGTGGGTGCCACGTTGTAGTCCGGCTCCAGGGTCTCCTCGGGCTCCCACTTCTCGATCTCAAAGATTCCTGCGAGATCCTCGGGTCCACGACTAGCTGCATACCGTCCGCACATACGTGCCACACTGCCAGATTCCATCCGCCCACAGGGAGCCATCGCCTTACATGGACAGCACCGCATCCGCCTCGCTCGCCTCCCTCTGGAACGAGGTCTCCGGTACTCAGCCCGACCCGGATCTGTGGGTGGTGATCGCCACCCTGGTCGCCGCGCTCGCCGTCGTCGTCCCGCACGTCCTGTGGCGCGTCGCGCGCAACGCGATCACCATCGCCCACGAGGGCGGCCACGGCCTGGTCGCGCTGCTGACCGGCCGGACCCTGACCGGCATACGCCTGCACTCCGACACCAGCGGCCTCACCGTCAGCCGCGGCAAGCCGCACGGCCTCGGCATGATCCTCACGGCAGCCTCGGGCTACACGGCTCCTCCGCTGCTGGGCCTCGGCGGCGCGGCGCTGCTGGCGAGCGGGCGGATCACGCTGTTGCTGTGGCTGGCGACGGCCCTGCTGGTGGCGATGCTGGTGATGATCCGCAACGCGTACGGGGCACTGACGGTGTTCGTGACAGGTGGCACGTTCGTGCTGGTCAGCTGGTTGACGGGTCCGCAGGTGCAGGCGGCGTTCGCGTATGTGGTGGTGTGGTTCCTGCTGGTGGGGGGCGTGCGACCGGCGTTCGAGCTGCAGGCGAAGAGGGCGCGGGGTGGGGCGGGGGACTCGGATGCGGATCAGTTGTCGCGCTTGACGCATGTACCGGCGGGCTTGTGGCTGTTCTTGTTCCACGCTGTGTCGTTGTGCTCTCTGATAGGCGGAGGGCGGTGGCTCTTGGAGGTGTGACAAGCCCGGAGGGGCGAGTCACAGGGGCGCGGGGCTGTATCGATGTGCGGCTCCGCCGCGTGGGCGCGATCAGCCCCCACGGCGCCGCACCCGAACAACGACCTGCACAACCCCCTGCTTATAAAGTGGGGCCATGGCCCCGAACGACGCACCCACCGCCCTCTGGCCCGCCCCGCACGCGAGCGGAGCCGTCGACGCGACGGTCCACGTGCCCGGGTCCAAGTCGGTCACCAACCGCGCCCTCGTCCTGGCAGCCCTCGCCTCGGAACCGGGTTGGCTGCGTCGCCCCCTCCGCTCCCGCGACACCCTGCTGATGGCCGGCGCCCTGCGCGCGATGGGCGTCGGCATCGAGGAGGGCGTGGGGCCCGAGGGCACCGGCGAGGCGTGGCGTGTGCTCCCCGCGGGTCTGCGCGGCCCGGTCACGGTCGACGTCGGCAACGCCGGCACGGTGATGCGCTTCCTGCCGCCGGTCGCCGCGCTCGCCGACGGCCCCATCCGCTTCGACGGCGACCCGAGGTCGTACGAGCGTCCCCTGCACAGCGTGATCGACGCCCTGCGCGTCCTCGGCACCCGGATCGACGACGACGGCCGGGGCGCGCTGCCGCTGACGGTGCACGGCGGCGGTGCGCTGGAGGGTGGCCCGGTGGAGATCGACGCCTCGTCGTCGTCCCAGTTCGTGTCGGCCCTGCTGCTCTCCGGCCCGCGCTTCAACCAGGGGGTCGAGGTCCGTCACATCGGTTCCTCCCTCCCCTCCATGCCGCACATCCGCATGACCGTCGACATGCTGCGCGCGGTCGGCGCCCAGGTGGACACCCCTGAGTCGGGCGGCGAGCCGAACGTCTGGCGGGTCACGCCGGGCGCCCTGCTCGGCCGCGACCTGACCATCGAGCCGGATCTGTCCAACGCCCAGCCGTTCCTGGCCGCGGCGCTGGTGACCGGTGGCAAGGTGCTCGTCCCGGACTGGCCGGCCCGTACCACCCAGCCCGGTGACCGGCTGCGGGAGATCTTCACCGAGATGGGCGGTTCCTGCGAACTCACCGAGTACGGGCTCGTGTTCACCGGTTCGGGCGCGATCCACGGCATCGACGTGGACCTCAGCGAGGTCGGCGAACTCACCCCGGGCATCGCGGCGGTGGCCGCCCTGGCCGACTCCCCTTCGACCCTGCGCGGGGTCGCCCACCTGCGTCTGCACGAGACGGACCGCCTGGCCGCGCTCACCAAGGAGATCAACGAACTCGGCGGTGACGTGACGGAGACCGCCGACGGCCTGCACATCCGCCCGCGCCGACTGCACGGCGGCGTCTTCCACACCTACGAGGACCACCGCATGGCGACGGCCGGCGCGATCATCGGCCTCGCGGTCGAGGGCGTACGGATCGAGAACGTGGCGACGACGGCGAAGACCCTGCCGGACTTCCCGGAACTGTGGACCGGGATGCTCGGGGCGTAGGGACTCACTGCCATGCGCCGCTACGGCAAGAACACCGACGAGGACGACATCCGCAGCCGCCCGGGCCGTCGGAACACCCGACCCCGGACGAGCATCCGGCCCAAGCACGAGGACGCCGCCGAGGGCATGGTCCTCACCGTCGACCGGGGCCGTCTGACCTGCCTCGTCGAGGACCGGGTCGTGATGGCGATGAAGGCCCGCGAGCTCGGCCGCAAGGCGGCGGTGGTCGGTGACCGGGTCGCTCTGGTCGGCGATCTGTCCGGCAAGAAGGACACGCTCGCGCGGATCGTGCGGATCGAGAAGCGGACGTCGGTGCTCCGGCGGACGGCCGATGACGACGACCCCTACGAGCGCGTCGTGGTGGCCAACGCCGACCAGCTCGCCATCGTCACCGCCCTCGCCGACCCCGAGCCGCGGCCTCGGCTGATCGACCGCTGTCTGGTGGCGGCGTTCGACGGCGGTCTGGAACCGCTGCTGGTGATGACGAAGTCGGACCTGGCACCGCCGGACACACTCCTGGAGCTCTACGGGGCGTTGGACATCCCGTATGTGGTCACCAGCCGTGAGGAGCTGGAGAACGGCAGCGCGGCGGACCGGGTGCGGGAGCAACTCGACGGCAGGGTGACGGCGTTCGTCGGTCACTCGGGTGTGGGCAAGACGACGCTGGTGAACGCGCTGGTGCCGGAGGAACGGCGGCGTTCGACCGGTCATGTCAACGCGGTGACGGGTCGGGGGCGGCACACGACGACGTCGGCGCTGGCGCTGCCGCTGGCGGGGCCCGTGGCGGACAGTTGGGTGATCGACACCCCCGGGGTCCGCTCCTTCGGTCTGGCTCATGTCGACCCGTCCCGGGTGATCCACGCCTTCCCGGACCTGGAACCGGGAACCGAAGGCTGCCCGCGTGCGTGCAGTCATGACGAACCGGACTGCGCGCTGGACGACTGGGTGGCGCAGGGGCACGTCGATCAGGCGCGGCTGTACTCGCTGCGGCGGCTGCTGGCTTCGCGGGAGCCCACGGAGGGGGACTGAGGAAGGGCCGTTGTGGAAGGGCGGCTGCGGAGGGGCCGCTGCGGAAGGCGGCTGACCTCCGCGTTGTTTGCCTCCCTGTAGGGCTGGTAAGGGCATAATCGCACCGAGCTGGAAGCAAGCCTGACCAAAGCCTGACGAAGCCGACGAAGCGGTCACAGAACGCGGGGATACGGGAGGACAGCACATGGCGTGGCTGCTGGTCATCGTGGCGGGGCTGCTCGAAACCGGCTTCGCCGTCTGTCTGAAGCTGTCGCACGGCTTCACCCGGCTCTGGCCGACCGTCGCCTTCTGCATCTTCGCCCTCGGCAGTTTCGGACTGCTGACGCTGTCGCTGAAGAAGCTGGACGTGGGGCCGGCGTATGCGGTGTGGACGGGGATCGGAGCGGCGGGTACGGCGATCTACGGGATGATCTTCCTCGGGGATCTCGTGTCGACGTTGAAGATCGTGTCGATCAGTTTGGTGATCGTGGGGGTCATCGGGTTGCAGTTGTCGGGCTCGACGCACTGAGGCCGGTTTCCTCCGGAGGTCAGCCGGTCAACTGCCGGTACAGCGCGCTGCGTACGAGGTCGGCCACGCCGCCTTCGCCGGGTGGGGCGGCGACGCAGGACAGGGCCAGCCTGACGACGAGTTCGCAGGAGCGGGCGAGGTCGGGGGTGTCGGACTTGTCGGCGCCGGGCCCGGACAGGACCGACACGGCCCGGTCGCGGACGAGGGCCACGAAGTCGCCCGGGGAGGGCAGGGGGCCGTCCGCCCGTCGCTGTGCCGGTACGGCGGAGGAGGACGGGACGGCCGAGAGGGTCGGTGAGGGCAGGCGCTCGCTCCAGCAGCCGGTGAGCATGGCGCGGACCAGGGCGTTTTCGCGGGCGAGGGTGGCGGTCCACTCCGCGGTGGCGGTGAGGCGCTCGCGGGCGTCGCTCTGCGTGGCGAGGGCGCGGTCGATGCCGGCCAGGTACGCGTCGGCCTCCCGCCTCACGAGCGCGCGGGCGAGACCTTCCTTGCTGCCGAACTCGTTGTACAACGTCTGCCGGGACACTCCGGCCGCCGCGGCCACGTCCACCATCCGCACGGCAGACCACGGCCGGCGCGCCAGCGCCGTGTAAGCGGCGTCCAGCAGGGACTCCCGCGCTGCAGGCATCATCGCCTCCCTGGACGAGCGGCTCTGCGCCCAGATTTGACGCGCACAGAGGCACTGTCAAGGGGTCGCGAGGGCACGCGGGGGCGCCATTCGCCTGGGGTGCGCTGGCCTCCGGCGGTTGAGCCGGGGTGCCTGCGGCGGCCCGTTGCTGTCCGGTGGGGGTGCGCGTGGCGCCTGCGGGTGCGTTGTGGGTCGGGGCCGTGCCGGGGGGTGTTCGTCCTCGGTCCGGTGGTGGGCCTTGCGCTAGAGGTGCCGTCTCTTGACACCGGACTCTGCGGGCGGACACCCCCCGGCACGTCCCCTTCCCGCCGCGGGCGGCTGCGGGCCCGTGGGGCTGCACGCAGTCGCCGGGCGGCCGGAGCAGCTTGCGTGGCTGCGGGCAGCCTCCGCGCCACCGCAGAGCCTCGTAGCTGCGGGCAGCCTCCGCACCGCCGACAGCAGTTTACGTAGCTGCGGGCAATCTCCGCGCCGCCGGCAGCAGCCTACGTAGCTGCGGGCAATCTCCGCACCGCCGCAGCACCCTACGCAGCTGCCGCCAGCCTCCGCACCGCCGCAGCACCCTACGCAGCTGCCGCCAGCCTCCGCACCGCCGCGGCAGCCTGCGTAGCTGCGGGCAGTCGTGCCGCTGGGGCGGCACGGGTGGGCGCAGCGGCACCCCGTCAGCGCCGGGCCGCGCGACCCACCCCCGCCCAGCCCTCACGCCGGGCAACTCGCAAAGTGAACGGCGCCTGCGACTCGGCCCAGCCGACGCAGTCACCCGGTAGCCCCACCCCGACCACGACAGATACGGTTCGTTCCATGCCGGACTACCTCGACGATCTCCGCCTCGCCCACGTCCTCGCGGACGCCGCCGACGCCGCCACCATGGACCGCTTCAAGGCGCTCGACCTCAAAGTCGAGACAAAGCCGGACATGACGCCGGTGAGCGAGGCCGACAAGGCCGCCGAGGAACTCATCCGCGGGCAGCTGCAGCGGGCCCGGCCGAGAGACGCGATCCTCGGTGAGGAGTACGGCGTCGAGGGCACCGGCCCCCGCCGCTGGGTGATCGACCCGATCGACGGCACCAAGAACTACGTACGCGGCGTCCCGGTCTGGGCCACCCTCATCGCCCTGATGGAGGCCGGCGAGGGCGGCTACCAGCCGGTCGTGGGCGTCGTTTCCGCCCCCGCGCTCGGCCGCCGCTGGTGGGGCGCCAAGGGCCACGGCGCCTTCAGCGGCCGCAGCCTCTCCTCCGCCACCCGCCTGCAGGTCTCCCGCCTCTCGAAGCTGTCGGACGCCTCGTTCGCGTACTCCTCGCTCAGCGGGTGGGAGGACCAGGGCCGGCTGGGCGGCTTCCTCGACCTGACCCGTGAGGTGTGGCGCACGCGCGCGTACGGCGACTTCTGGCCCTACATGATGGTCGCCGAGGGCTCGGTGGACCTCTGCGCCGAGCCGGAGCTGTCACTGTGGGACATGGCCGCGACCGCGATCATCGTCACCGAAGCCGGTGGCACCTTCACCGGCCTCGACGGCCGCCCGGGCCCGCACAGCGGCAACGCGGCCGCCTCGAACGGCCTCCTGCACGACGAGTTCCTCGGGTATCTCAACCAGCGCTACTGACGCGCCCGTCGCGCCCCGTACCAGCCGCACGCGCCCCCTTGTTGACCCGCGCTTTACCTGCAACCCTGAGAGTCCCCCGCTTGTGAATTTGTGAAACCGTGAACAAAGCCGTGACCGAGGCGGCGGGGGCACTCCAGGAGGTGGCTCCATCCATGCTCGTACGTGACGCCATGAGCACCGTGGTCCTCACCATCGGCCCCACCCACACCCTTCGCCAGGCAGCCGCGCTGATGTCCGCCCGTCGGATCGGCGCGGCCGTGGTCCACGACCCCGACGCCGGCGGCATCGGCATCCTCACCGAACGCGACATCCTCAACTCCGTCGGCCTCGGACAGAACCCGGACAGCGAACGCACCCACGACCACACCACCAACGACGTCGTGTTCGCCGCCCCGTCGTGGACCCTGGAGGAGGCGGCCCGCGCCATGGCGCACGGCGGCTTCCGCCATCTGATCGTCCTGGACCACGACGAGCCCGTCGGCATCGTCTCGGTCCGCGACATCATCCGCTGCTGGGCACCCGTACGGCAGCACGTTCCGGCCTAGGAACGGCCACCAGGGAAACGGCACGCGAAACGGGCCGGGCTCCCCGCGGAACCCGGCCCGTCCGCCACGGCAAGCGATCCAGTGCTGGTTGTCAGCCGCGCAAAGCCTGGACCGCGGCTTCCAGCCGCTTGCCGAAGTCGTCGTCCACGCGACGGAAGTTGTCGATCGCACGCTCGACGACGTCCTCGCGCGAGACCGGTGCGATGGCCCCCGCCAGGTTGGTGATCAGGCGCTCCTTCTCGTCTTCTCGTCTTCCGACATCAGGCGGTAGAGGTTGCCCGCCTGGACGAAGTCGTCGTCCTCCGCGTGGACGGGGGCCTCGTGGTTGCCCGTGCCGGCCGTGAAGCCGGCGAACGGCCGCCACAGCGGACGGCCGGTCCGGGCCGGGCCGGGCCGCCGAAGCTGTTCGGCTCGTAGCTCTTCGCGCCGCCGTGCCGGCCGTCGTAGAGGAAGCCGTCACGGGAGTTGGTGCGCGCCTCGGTGGCGTGCGGACGGTTCACCGGCAGGTGGTCGGCGTTGATGCCGACGCGGTAGGGGTGGGCGTCGCCGTACGCGAAGAGGCGGCCCTGGAGCATCTTTGGTCCTGGACCAGGACCGGGCCGCCGATGCCGCCGTCTCGCTGTTCTGGTTGTCGGCGACCGGAGCACCGGCCTCCGTCGTGAGCGGTCTCTGGCTCACGTGCGCCTCCCGCGCCTGTCCGAGCAGCCCGACCGATCCTGTCCCTTGGTCAAAGCCAGCCTCGATCCCATACTGGACTTTGTCCAAATTGAAAGGAGCTCCAAAATCACACCCATTCGGAACCTAGGCCTGCTGCTGTTAAGGTGTCTCCATGAGTGACCTTCTGGAACGGCTGCGCGGACGCGGATGGCGGATGACCGCGCAGCGGCGCGTCGTGGCCGAGGTCCTCGCCGGCGATCACGTCCACCTGACGGCCGACGAGGTGCACGCGCGGGCTGTCGCCAAGCTGCCCGAGATCTCCCGGGCCACGGTCTACAACACGCTGGGCGAGCTGGTCTCCCTCGGCGAGGTGCTCGAGGTCTCCACCGACAAGCGCGCGAAGCGGTACGACCCGAACGCCCACCGGCCCCACCACCACCTGGTCTGCGCCCAGTGCGGCTCGATCCGGGACGTCCACCCGACGGGCAACCCGATGGCCGACCTCCCCGACTCCGAGCGCTTCGGCTTCACGGTCTCGGACGTCGAGGTCACGTACCGCGGCCTCTGCCCCAACTGCGCGAAGGCGTAGCCCCGCCACTCCTTCAAGCCCCGGCACCGATGAGGCGCCGGGGCTTCGCGCTGCGCACGTCCTTCGGATACGGCCCCTGCGGACACGCCCCCTTCAGAAACGACCCATGCGGATACGCCCCCTGCGGGCGACCTTCCCGTATCTGACGGTCTGACGGTCCGTCATATCGTCGACGGCACCCACCAGTCCGTACCGCACTCCGCGAGGAGCCCCCGTGGGAGAGCCGTATCAAGACCGCGAAGCGAGTGATCCGAAACTCAAAGCCACCGACCTGACCCGCACCTTCGGCCGAACCCCCACACGGTCGACGCCCTCGGCCCCCTCGATCTGACCGTCGCCCCCGGCGAGTTCGTGTGTGTCGTCGGCCCGTCCGGCTGCGGCAAGTCCACGCTGCTGCGCATCGCCGCGGGCATGCTGCGCCCGAGCACGGGCACGCTGGAGATCCGCACATCGAGCGCGCGTCCGGCGGCCATGATCTTCCAGGACTACGGCATCTACGACTGGAAGACCGTCCGCGCCAACGTCCGCTTCGGGCTGGACATCCAACGCGTTCCCCGCCGCGAGGCGAACGCCCGCGCCGACGACTGACTGGCCCGCATGGGCCTGTCGGAGTTCGCGGACGTCTACCCGGCCACCCTCTCCGGCGGCATGCGCCAGCGCGTGGCGATCGCCCGGGCACTGGCCGTGCGGCCCGAACTCCTCCTGATGGACGAGCCGTTCGCGGCGCTCGACGCCCAGCTCCGCACGATCCTCCAGGACGAACTCCTGGACATCACCCAGTCACTGAGGACGACACGCTCTTCATCACCCACAGCCTGGAGGAGGCCATCGTCCTCGGCGACCGCGTGCTGGTGATGTCCGCCCGCCCGGGCCGGGTCATCGCCGAGCACCGCCCGCCCTTCCCACGCCCGCGCACCGGTGACATCCGCGCCGCACCCGAGTTCACGGCGCTGAAGAGCGAACTGTGGGACCTGCTGCGGAAGGAGGCGGCACCGGCATGACGACACTCACGAAGCCACCCGCGGAGTCGGTCCTGGTCCGCCGCCCGGGCCCGCAGGAACTCCACCCACCCCGCCCGCGCCCACCGCCACAGGCGCGCCCTGGAGCTGTCGCTGGCGCCGGCCGCGCCCCTCTCCCTGATCCTCCTGTGGCAACTGGCCGCCTCCCCAGGCCTGGATCGACGCCCGCGTCTACCCGGCCCCGTCCACGATCCTCGCCGACGGCTGGAACCGGGCCGCGGCCGGCGATCTGTGGCCGGACGTGTGGGCGACGCTGAAGCGCGTCCTGGCGGGATACGCGGCGGGCACGGCTGCGGGCTACGCCCTGGGCCTCCTGATGGGATCCCTCTCCCTGGTGCGAGCGGCCCTGGAACCGCTTCTGGACGCGCTGTACGTCGTACCGAAACTGGCCTTGCTGCCGATCTTCCTGAACATGTTCGGCCTGGGCGAGGGCCCACAGGTGGCCTTGGTCGCGGCGACGGTGTTCTTCTTCGTCTGGATCTCGACGATGTCCGCGGTCATGTCCATCCCCTCCGGCCACCGTGACGCGGGCCGGGTCTTCGGCGCCTCACGGTGGCAGATGTTCCGCCACGTCCTGCTCCCCGCCTCCCTGCCCTCGGTCCTGGTGGGCGCGCGCATCGCGGCGGGCGTGGCGGTCCTGGTCATCGTCGCGTCGGAGCAGATCGCCGCGACGAACGGCCTGGGCCATCTGATCTTCGACTCGCGCGCGCTGTTCCAGAACGACGTGATGTTCGTCGGCATCGTCTGTGTCGCGGTCCTCGGGGTGATCTTCTCCGAACTGATCCGCTTCGCCGGACGCCTGCTCACCCCCTCGGCACCGAGGGACAGAGGAAGGGGCCAGTCATGAGAAGGCGGAAGCACGCTTACGGCGTCGCCCTCGCCGCGGGAGCAGCCCTGCTGGCGTCGACAGCCTGCTCATCGCCGTACGAGTCGGACCCCTCGTCGAAGGCAGCCGGGGAACAGCGCACCGTCCGCCCGGTCGAGGGCTGCGGCACGAAGGCCTGGACGGACCCGAAGGACCTCTCCCCGAGCCGAACTCCGGCCCGCTGCCGCCCCGGAGCCCCTCCCCCACAGCCCCTGTCCGAGCCCCGCGAGCTGACGATCGCGACGGGAACGCTGAGCGCCGAGTACGTGGCACCCCTGCAAGTCGCCCTCGACAAGGGTGAGTTCAAGAACGAGGGCCTGGACGTCGACCTGAAGGTCCTCCCGACCCCGGACGCGCTGCCCCTGCTGGCCAAGGGGGACATCGACGCCCTGTGGGCGGCCCCAGAGGCGGCGGTCATGAACGGCGTCAGGGGCGGCTTCGACATCAAGTGGGTCGCGGGCAACTTCTCACCCCCCCACTCGAAGAGCGGCCTGTGGGTACGCCTGAAGGAGGGCGAGAGCGCGAGCCACGTCGCCATGGCGGGCCGCAAGCTGGGCACGATGATCGGCAAGGGCTCGGTCATCGCGTACCCCATGGAAAAGGCGCTGGAGCAGCACGGCGGCGGCCTGGCCGAAATCCAGTACCAGCAACTGGGCTCGGCCGACGTCCTCACGGCCCTGCAGAACGGCGGCGTCGACTCCGCGTGGCTCCTGGATCCGGTCTGGCGCAAGGTGGACGGCAAACAGGGGTACGCCTTCCTGGGCGGCCAGCCACCGGGCGAACCGCTGGGCGGCATGCTCTACGGCCGCGCACTGCTGCAGGACGACATGGACGCGGGCGTGGCCCTGCTCAGGGCCTACATCCGCACGGTGAACACGTACTTCGCGGCCGACTACAAGCAGGATGCGACCTTCGTCACATACCTCGCCAACCTCCTGAAGTCGGAGGAGTCCATCCTCGAATCCACCCCACCCCTGCGCATGGACTGGGAAATCCGCTCCGGCACGACGACGCGCCTGCAATCGGCCTACGAGGCCCAGGGCGTGTCGGAGGGAAGCCCGCTCCCGGAGTCACGGACGGTGAACCGCACGCTGTACGAGGAGGCGGTGGGCCACACACCCTGAACACACCTAGGGCCGGGATCCGTTGGGATCCCGGCCCTGGGCCTTCAGTAGCGGGGACAGGATTTGAACCTGCGACCTCTGGGTTATGAGCCCAGCGAGCTACCGAGCTGCTCCACCCCGCGTCGATGAATGCAACATTACGTCAACCATGCGGACAGAGGCAAATCGCTTGTCACCAGCCACTCTCTGACACCGGTCGCAGCCCGCTGGGGGGCAGTACAGCGAGGCCTTGCGACACCGACCGTCGTCGCTTCTCAGCGCCGACCCGCATCACCCGGCCCGTCCGCCGGGCGCCAGACCTCGCGGCACCGACCATCGCTTTCAGCGCCGGCCGGCATCTTTCAGCCCGTCCGGCGTTTGAGGACGAGGCCCGTTCAGGGCCGAAGCGGGGGTCTGGGGGCCGCAGTCCCCCATGAGGGCGGGGTCGAAGGGGCGGCAGCCCCTGGAGGATGGGACGGGTAGGGGCGGCGGGGGCGAAAACCCCGGCGGCAACCACAGCGCACCGTCACGCCGACAGCTCCTCCCGCAGAGCATCCCGCAACCGCGCAGCCCGCTGCGCAACCTCTCGCGGCCCCAAACTCACCGCCCGATCAGCCCACCGCTGCCCCTCCGCCAGCTCCCCGCGACGCGCGTAGACCAGAGCCAGCCGCAACGCCGACCGCCCATGCCCGGCGTCAGCCGCCCGAGTCCACCACATCGCGGCCTCCGGCTCACTCCCCTCCCGGGCGAGCAGCAGCCCCAGATTGAACGCCCCGTTCCGCGACCCGGCCTCGGCGGCCTCCCGGTACCACCGAGCCGCCTCCACCACGTCCCCCCGAGCCGCGGCAAGCATCCCCACCCGCACCTGCGCCCGCCGATGCCCCTGGGAAGCCGCCCGCTCGTACCACTCCTCGCACTCGGTCTTCTCGTACGCCGGCTCCCCGAGCTCATGCTCGGGCTCCGGCGGCCGCCGAGCGTCCAGCACGGTCGCCAGCCGGTACGCGGCCTCCGCACTGCCGCCCCCGGCCGCGCACCGCAGATGCCGCTCCGCGGCGAACTCGTCCCCGTCCCGCAGCCGCGCGATGCCGACCTGCAGCGCCGCCTCCGTGTGCCCGGCGGCCGCGGCACGCTCGTACCACCGCAGCGCGGCCCGCTCCTCGCCGCGCCCGGCGTACAGGATCCCCAGGTTGAACGCGGCGTCCACGCTCCCGGCCTCCGCGGCCTTGGAGAACCACGGCTCGGCACCCGTCGTGTCCCCGCCCTGCAGCAGCAGGATGGCCAGCGCGTTCGCCGCCTCGCGGTGCCCGGCGTACGCCGCCCGCCGGTACCACTGCTCGGCCTGCGCGGTACGCCCCTGATCGGCGCAGAGCAGCCCGAGGTTGTACGCACCGTTCACATCGCCGGCGTCCATCGCGGCCCGGTACCACCGCTCGGCGGTCTGCGGCTGGCCGCGCTCGGCGTGCAGCGCGCCCAGCGCGTTGGCCGCGTTGCCGTCGCCGTCCTGCGCGGCCCGCAGCCACCACACGGCGGCGCTCTCGGTGTCCCCGGCGTCCCGCAGCAGGAAGCCGAGCGCGCAGGCGGCGCGCGCCTCCCCGTCCTTGGCGGAGGTCAGGTACCAGCGCCCGGCCTCCTTGAGCTCCCCGCGCTTCTCGAGAATCGCCCCGAGGTGCAGCGCGGCCCGCCGGTGCCCGCGCGCGGCGGCCTGCCGGTACCACTGCTCGGCCTCGACGAGCAGAGGCTCGCTCGGCGCGACACCGTTGTCGGCCCCGTCCTCGCCCGTACGCCCCGCCTGCCGGTCGAGCGCACGCGCCAGCCGGTACGCCGCCTCCCGGTGCCCCCGCTCGGCCGCGGCCCGCATCCACTGCTCGGCCCCGTCGTCGCCGCGGTGCTCCAGCAGATCGGCGAGCGCGTACGCGCCCAGCGCGTGTCCCTGCTCGGCGGACTGTCGCAGCCAGTACTCGGCGGCGGGCTCGTCGCCCCGCTCGCGGTGATGGCGTCCCAGCGCGTGCGCGGCCGCGGCCGACCCCGCTACGGCCGCGATCCGCCACCATCCGGCGGCCTCGTCGGCGTACCCGCGCTGATGAAGAAGGACTCCCAGGTTGTTGGCGGCGGCCCGGTCCCCGGCGGCGGTGGCGGCCCGCAGATAGGGCTCGGCTCCGTCGAGATCACCACGGCGCAGCAGCATGGCCCCGAGCACGCTCGTCGCCTCGGCGTCACCGGCCTCGGCGGCAAGCCGCTGCCGGGCCTCCTCGGCGGCCTCCGCGGCCTCGTCCCGGTCGGTCGTCCGGTCGAAGGCGAAGTCGCCCTCCGGCTGCGCGAGGTCACCCACCGGCAGCGAGGCCCTGTCCGTCGGCTGCGCGAAATCGCCCGTCGGCTGCACAAAGTCGGCAGGCTGCACAAACCGCCCTGTCTCCAACAGAGTTGCCTTGTCCCCCATAACGTCCATCGTCGCACCACCTGCAACCTGGGTACACCTCGTATACCGCAGCCAGTGAGGTCACTTCAGCGTTTTGTCGACATGCCCACAGAGAGACAAGTCAAACACAGTTCTCCCAACTCCCCATGGCGGCGCGACCGCCTCGGCCCCCTGCACATGCGTTCGCACATCACAAAGGCCCGGATCCTTTGGAGGATCCGGGCCTTCGCTGTCGTACGAAATGTTCGTCGACTTCAGTAGCGGGGACAGGATTTGAACCTGCGACCTCTGGGTTATGAGCCCAGCGAGCTACCGAGCTGCTCCACCCCGCGCCGTTGTTCTGCAACCGTATCACGGCGCGGGGTGGGCTATTCGATCAGCCGCCGTCCCTACGAGCTGGTGGGACTGCTGGCAGGACTCGGACTGGAACTGGGGCTCGGGCTGCTGCCACTGTCGCCGCCGCTGCCACCGCCGCCGGTCTTGTCCGCCTCGGCCTGGGCGTCCTCGGCCCGCCGCAGCGCGTCCTCGAGGTCCTCCTGCGCCTTGCCGTACGCCTCCCAGTCGCCGTTCTTCAGGGCTTCCTGGCCGGCTTCGAAGGCCTTCTGGGCGTCGTTGAGCGCGTCTTGGACCGTCGGGTTGGTGGATGTCGGTGGTGGTGTCGTACCGCCGCCGTCCTCGTCGCCCTCGTCCGGTGGCTCGGTGGTCGGGCCCTCCGCTCCGAAGACCTTGTTGAGGGCCTCGTCGAGCGTGTCCTCGAAGGCGGTGGTGCCGCCGTAGGACACCAACACCTTTCGCAGCAGCGGGTACTTGAGTCCGCCACCACGTACGTAGACCGGCTCGACATAGAGCAGTCCGCCGTCGAGCGGGACCGCCAGCAGGTTGCCGTACTCGACCTCCGAATCGCCGCCTCTCAGCAGCCTGATGGTCTCGGCGATGTTCTGTTCGGAGTTGAACTGGCTCTGGACCTGGCTGGGTCCGTTGACCGTGGTGTTGGTCGGCAGTTTCAGAACTCTGATCTTGCCGTAGTCACTGGTGCCCGCCTCCGCGTCGACGGCCATGAAGGCGCTGAGGTTGTCCCGTCCGTTCGGCGTGAACGTCGTCGTCAGCGAGAACGCCTGCGCCGCCTGGTCGGGCATCTTCATGCTCAGGTAGTACGGCGGCACCGCGCTGCCCGACTTGTTGGTCGGGTCGACCGGCACCTGCCAGACCTCGCTGCCGCTGAGGAACGTCGTGGCGTCCTTCACGTGGTAGCGGGTGAGCAGCTCGCGCTGGACCTTGAACAGGTCCTGCGGGTAGCGCAGATGGGCCATCAGATCCTTGGAGATCTTGCTCTTGGACTCCACCGTGCCCGGGAAGGCCTTCATCCAGGTCTTCAGGACCGGGTCCTGGGTGTCCCACTGGTAGAGCTTGACCTCGCCCGTGTAGGCGTCGACGGTCGCCTTCACCGAGTTGCGGATGTAGTTGACCTGGTTCTGCTGGGCTACGACCGCCCGCTGGTTGTTGCTCGCGGTCAGCGAGTCGGCTGTCGTGTCACCGAGGGTCGTACGCGAGGAGTACGGGTATCCGTTGGTCGTCGTGTAGGCGTCGACGATCCACTGGATGCGGTGGTTCACCACGGCCGGGTAGGCGTCGCCGTCGATGGTCAGCCACGGCGCCACCGCCTCGACGCGCTCCTTGGGCGTGCGGTTGTACAGGATGCGCGAACCGTCGCCGATCGCACCGGAGTACAGGATCTGCGGCTCGCCGAACGCCACCGCGTACGCGGCCCGGTTGACGGGGTTGGAGAGACTGACCCCGCTGTCGGCCTTGTAGCTGTAGGTCTTCTCACCGCTGTCGTCGGAGTAGTCGATCTCCTTCTGGGGACCGCCGACGATCGAGTACATGCTGGTCTTCTCGCCGTAGTAGACCCGCTGCTCGTACGTCCCGAGGTCGCCCTTGGACGGCAGGTCGGACTCGGTGAAGTCCGGTCGGCCCTGGGAGTCGGCATTGGTGCCCTCGGCGGCGACCACGCCGTAGCCGTGGGTGTAGCGGAAGTGGTCGTTGATCCAGTTCCGCTTCGGAATGCCGTTGAGGTTGATCTCACGCAGACCGATGACGGTGTCCTGGTCCTTGCCGTCCTTGGTGTACCGGTCGACATCCAGGTTGGTCGGGAACGCGTAGTAGTTCCTGATCTGCTGGAGCTGCTGGAACGTCGGCGAGACGATGTTCGGGTCCAGGATCCGGATGCTCGCCGCGGCGTCCACGTCGTCGCGCAGCTTGGTCTTGTCCTCGGTCGTGCTCGTGCCCGGATACTCGGTGACCTGCGCGCCGTCGATGCCGTACGCGTCGCGCGTCGCCTTGAGGTTCTTCTCGACGTACGGCGCTTCCTTGGCCTGCTCGTTGGGCTGGACCTGGAACTTCTGGACGATCGCGGGGTACAGACCGCCGATGAGGATCGCCGAGAGCACCATCAGGCCGAAGCCGATGACGGGCAGCTGCCAGGTGCGCCGCCACAGGGTGGCGAAGAACAGCAGCGCGCAGATGACGGCGATGCAGAACAGGATCGTCTTGGCCGGCAGATAGGCGTTGGCGTCGACGTACCTGAGGCCCGTCCAGTTGTCGGTCGCCTTGAAGTCGCTGGACTTCACGGCGAGTCCGTACCGGTCGAGCCAGTACGCGACCGCCTTCAGGGCGACGAAGATGCCGATGAGGACCGACAGATGGCCGGTGGCCGCGGCCGTGGCGCGCGCGCCCGGGCTGGTGATGCGCAGCCCGCCGTACAGGTAGTGGGTGAGCGCGGCGGCGATCACGGAGAGGATCGCGGCGGCGAAGCCGAAGCCGAGCAGGAACCGGTACCAGGGCAGGTCGAAGGCGTAGAAGCCGACGTCGAGGTGGAACTGCGGGTCCTTCTCACCGAAGGGCACGCCGTTGACCCACATCAGCCAGGTCCGCCACTGGCTGGAGGCGGAGGCACCGGCGATCAGTCCGACCAGGGCGGTGATCGCGAGCAGTAGCCACTTCTTGTACGGGGCGATGCCCATGCGGTAGCGGTCGAGGCTCTGCTGCTCCATCGACATGGCGCTCAGCGGCGGGCGCAGCCGGTGCGCCAGCCAGATGTTGAAGCCGACCGCGAGGGCCATCAACAGACCGAAGACGAAGAAGAGTCCGATCTTCGTCCAGAGCGTGGTCGTGAACACCGACGAGTAATTCACCGACCGGTACCAGAGCCAGTCCGTCCAGAAGCCCGCGAACATGGTGAAGGCCATGCCGAGGACGGCGAGGACGCCCAGTGTCATGAGCAGCGTCCGGACACGCCGGGACGGGCGGCCCACTCTGATCCGTGGCCCGGTCGGGCCTCCGCCGCGGTCCGGCATCTGGAAAGCCAAGGTTCGCACCCCGAGGTTCGCTGTTGGTCCGTCAGGCCCGCGTCTTCGTGGACCCGCCGTGGCCCCCCGTAATCGTGGGCCCACACCTATGCAACTTACTCACCGTTTACTCAGTTCCCGATTCCGGCCGGGAACGAGGCAGGATTGTGACCATGTCCAACACTCCCATGGCGGCGAGCCCGCTCACCCGGGCCGTTCTCGAGATCGACGAGTACGCCTCCGGCCTCGGCTGGGACCAGCCCGCACGCCTCTTCGCCCTCGTAGACACCGCACGGCTGCGGACCCAGGAACCCGGCCTCGCCGCCCAGCTCGGCCTGGGGGACGAGCAGGAGTCCTCCGGCCTGACCCCGATCGAGCAGGACGAAATTGAAACGGGCAAGGCGCTCGATGAGTTCCTCGGCACCATCGCCTGGCCCGACGCGGTGGTCGGCTGCGCGCTCACCGTGGAGCGCCTGATGCTGCCGCCGTCCGCCGAGGCCCAGGTCCCGCAGGGCCTGAGCGAGGCCAAGCTCACAAAGTGGGTGGCGGACCACCCCGACCGTCAGGAGGTCCGCATGACGGTCGCGGTCCTGCGCGACGGCGCCCGCGAGTCGGCCCTGCGCCTGCGCGAGAAGGACACCCCGACAGAGGTCCTCACCGGCCCGGACCTGGTCCCGGGTCTGGCGGAGGCGTTGGCGGCGACCTTCGCGGACTGAGGTCTTCCGGTACGACGGCGAGGACTTGAACGGCAGTGGGGCGCCCCTTGAGGTGAAGGGGCGCCCCACTGCCGTACCGAAGCCTGTTTCTCAGTCCTTGGTCGTGCACTTCGGCAGGTCGGCGGTGTCGCCGGAGCGGATGTCCTTCAGGGCGTCGAGGGCGTCGCCGATGGTGCCGACCTTGACGAGGGTGAGCCCGTCGGGGACGTCCCTGGCGGCGGTCGCGCAGTTGTCGGCAGGCGTGAGGAAGTACTGGGCGCCCTTGTCGCGGGCGCCGACGGTCTTCATCTCGATGCCGCCGATGGGCCCGACCTTGCCGTCGTCGTCGATGGTGCCGGTGCCGGCGACGAACTTGCCGCCGGTGAGGCTGCCCGGGGTGAGCCTGTCGTAGAGCCCGAGGGCGAACATGAGGCCCGCGCTGGGGCCGCCGACGTCGGCGAGCTTGATGTCGATGGTGAACGGGAAGGTGTGGTCGGTCCCTGCGGAGATCCCGACGATCGCGCGCTTGCCGGCGCTGTCATCGGACTCGGCGGTCCTGATCGTGACCTTCTCGGACTTCGTGGGCGTCCTGCGCTCCTTCTCCGCGGCGGCCTGCTCCTTGGCCGGCACGACGGTGAAGACGACGTCCTGACCCGGCTTGTGCTTGGTCACCAGCTTGGCGACGTCCGCCGGTTCCTTCACGGTCGTACCGTCGACGGCCTTGATCACGTCACCGGCGTGCAGCTTGCCCTCGGCCGGGGTTCCCTTGACGACGGTCGAGACGATCACCCAGCTCTGCACCGGGATGTCCAGCTCCTTCAGGGCGGCGACCTTGGCGCTCTCCTGGGACTGGCTGAACTCCTCGGCGTTCTCCTGGGAGGACTCCTCCTCGGTCTTGCCGTCCGGGTAGAGGGTGTCGTGCGGCACGACCTTGTTGTCGTGCGCGAGCCAGCCGTAGACGGCCTCCACGAGGTTCATCCTGTAGTCGGCGCTGGTGACCCGGACGGTGGTCATGTTGAGATGCCCGGTCGTCGCGTACGTCTTGCGCCCGGAGATCTGCAGCACCGGCTCGCCGTCGTGCTCCCCAAGGGTGTTCACCGTCGGCCCCGGCGACATCTCCGCATACGGCACGGGGATGAAGACTCCCGCGCACAGAAGCGCGATCAGCATCAGGGTGGAGGCGAGCATCGTCGCGGTGCGGCGTGGCATGCCAAGACAGTACGTGACACACCTGTCAGCGCCCCGTCAGGGCCATCGGACAGTGCCCCGTCAGGCCACGATCCAGCCCCCCTGCGATCATGTACGGGAGGAGGGCTTCTCCATGGCCGCGCGGAACCGGGCGTATCCGTCGAGTTCCGGCCCGTCGCTCCGTGCCCTCCGGGTCCGGTTGGCCCAACTGCCCCACAGACCGGCGCCGATCGCAGCCACAAGCGGAATCAGCAACCAGGCGAGCGCCGCCATGCCGTCCTCCCATCCCCAATGAGTGACCGCAAACTGACTGATCAGCAGATTAACCACTGGCACTGACAACGCTCACGCCAGGGGTGCGGTTACGCAACCGGAGTGGTACGGACGGGGTGGGCGGAACCGGTTCAGCAGGCGCCGACCCACTCCTCGGTGCCGTCGGAGAACCTCTGGTGCTTCCAGATGGGCACCTCGTGCTTGAGATCGTCGATCAGCTTCCGGCAGGCCTCGAAGGCCTCGCCGCGATGGGGACAGGAGACGGCGACGACAACGGCCAGATCCCCGACCTTGAGCTCTCCGACGCGGTGTACGGCCGCGAGGGCCCGCACCGGATACTCGGCGACGACCTTCTCGGCGATCCGCCGCATCTCGGCCTCGGCACTGGGATGGCACGAGTACCCGAGCTCGTCGACATCGGCACCGCCGTCGTGGTTCCGCACAGTCCCCACGAACAACGCGGTCCCCCCAGTGGCGTCATCGCCGACGGCCCGGAAAACCTCGTCCACGGAGAGGGCCGTCTCGCGGATGGCGATGAGCTTGACGGGATCCTGAGCGCCCTGCTCACCAGGGTGATCGTTGGTAGGTGCCATGCCCCCATCGTGCCCCACGTCCGCGTGGGCGTGAAATAGCGTTATCGCCCGGCACACGCGCGTGCGGGTTTGGAGCCTCCTACATGAGGGGGGCCGCGTGCATCCCGATGAAGGGGCCCCGCGTGCATCCCGATGAGGGGGCCGCGTGCATCCCGTCGAGCAGGCCCTTGCACGCCGGGGAGTGCGCCCGTCGCCCGCACATTGCCGGGTGTCGGTGGGCCCTCGCCCGGTCAGATCCGCCGCCGGGCCTTCCGTGCCCGCCGCACCACGGCCGCCGCGCCCAGCAGGGCCACCGTCGCACCGGCGGCGCCGGCCGCCGTCGCGTCCTTGCGCCCGAGCCGCCGCCCGGCGACCGTGTGCCGACCGGAGACCTCCTCCAGCAGCTCCGCGAGCACTTCCTCGTTGGTCCACTGCGGCCGCCACCCCGCGTCGTGGAGCCGGCTCCCGCTGACCACCCAGGGATACATCGTGTACGCCAGGTCCCCGGCCGGAGAGGGCGTCAGACCGATCCGGTGCAGTCGGGCCGCCGCACCCAGCGCGACCGCGGACGGCAGCTCCATCCGCCGGATCCCGCTGAGCTCCTCGACCTCCTCCTGCTCCAGCCAGCCGTCACATCCGACGGCGAGTTCCCCCTCGACCTTCTCCAGGACGGCGTACTCCAGGGCGCTGCACAGATCCTCGACATGACAGAACTGCCAGGCAGGCCGTGAGCCGGCGACGACAAGCAGCCGAGGCGACTCGAAGTACCTGGTCAGCGCGGTGTCCGTGCCGCCCACGAGGACCGCGGGCCGGACAACGGTGACATTGAGTCCGGGGTGGGCCCGAGGGGCCCTGCGCGCGAGGCGCTCGATCTCCAGCAGATCCGCGACCCCGGTGGCCTCCGCCGTCGCCCGCAGCTCCGCGTCCTCGGCCAACGGAAGCTCGTTGTCCGGCAGCGCCCCGTAGACCATCGCGGAGGTGCACAGCACCACCCGGTGGATCCCGGCCGCCGCCGCGGCCGTCAGCACGGTCTGCGTCCCCCGAACGTTGTACGCCGTCCGGGCGGCGGGATCCGTCTCCAGATCCAGATCGAGCGCCAGGTGAACGACCACGTCGGCGCCCCGCAGCTTGTCCGCGATGGCCGGATCCCGCACATCCAGGATGTGCCACTGTGCCGCCGCGCACTCACCGCGCCGCTCGTCGATGGCGATGACCTGCTTGACCTCGTCCGACGCGACCAGCCGCTCGGTGAGCAGCGCGCCGACACCGGACGCGGCACCGGTCACCGCGACGACGGGCCCGCGCACACCGCGCGCGGGAGGGGTTGACTGGTTTCGCGCTGCGCGAACCTGCGGATCAGGGGAACTCACCGGGCGTCTCCAGCGGTTGTCTTCAGTACGAACGCGAGTGACGCGTACGTACCAGGTGGCATCCATCCTGCCGCAGGCCAAGAGTCGGCGAAGCACCGAGGCCCGATCGGCTCGCGGTGTCTACGCTGGGTGGTGTTATCGGGCAGCCGCGCCGCCGGTGGAAACCGGTGGCCTTACCAGCCGAGGAATCCCGTGAGTGACACCCCATTCGGATTCGGCCTTCCGCCGGAGGAGCCGGACGACGGCGACGAGGGCAAGAAGAAGGACCAGCAGAGCGGTGGTGGTCAGGGCCCGGCCAACCCGTTCGGTTTCGGCGGGCTGCCGGGTGCCGGGGGCTTTGGTGGCCCTGGCGCGGACAATCCGTTCGCTGCCATGTTCGGTTCGCTGAACCCCTCCGACCTGGGCGCCGCGTTCCAGCAGCTGGGGCAGATGCTCTCCTATGAGGGCGGCCCGGTGAACTGGGACATGGCCAAGCAGATCGCCCGCCAGACGGTCTCCCAGGGCACCGCGGACGGCACCAAGGACGCGAGCATCGGCCCCGCCGAGCGCACCGCCGTCGAGGAGGCCGTCCGCCTGGCCGACCTGTGGCTCGACGACGCGACGTCCCTGCCGTCCGGCGCGGGCTCCGCGGTGGCGTGGTCCCGCGCGGAGTGGGTCGAGGCGACCCTGCCCGCCTGGAAGGAGCTCGTCGACCCGGTCGCCGAGCGCGTCGGCACCGCCATGGGCGACGTCCTGCCGGAGGAGATGCAGGCCATGGCCGGCCCGCTGATCGGCATGATGCGCTCGATGGGCGGCGCCATGTTCGGCACGCAGATCGGGCAGGCCGTCGGTGTGCTCGCGGGCGAAGTCGTCGGCTCCACCGACATCGGCCTGCCGCTCGGCCCGGCCGGCAAGGCCGCGCTGCTGCCGGTGAACATCGAGACATTCGGCAAGGACCTGGGCGTGCCGAAGGAGGAGGTGCGGCTGTATCTCGCCCTGCGCGAGGCGGCCCACCAGCGCCTGTTCGCGCACGTGCCGTGGCTGCGCTCGCACCTGTTCGGCGCGGTCGACGGCTACGCGCGCGGGATCAAGGTCGACACGGCCAAGCTGGAGGACGTGGTCGGCCAGTTCGACCCGCAGAACCCCGAGCAGCTGCAGGACGCCCTGCAGCAGGGCATGTTCCAGCCGGAGGACACGCCGGAGCAGAAGGCGGCCCTGGCCCGTCTGGAGACGGCTCTGGCGCTCGTCGAGGGCTGGGTGGACGCGGTGGTGCACGCCGCCGCCAAGCCCCGACTGTCGTCCGCGGACGCACTGCGCGAGACGCTGCGCCGCCGCCGCGCCTCGGGCGGCCCGGCGGAGCAGACGTTCGCCACGTTGATCGGCCTGGAGCTGCGCCCGCGGCGTCTGCGCGACGCCTCCCGTCTGTGGGCCTCGCTCACCGACGCGCGCGGTGTCGACGGCCGGGACGCCCTGTGGGCCCACCCGGACATGCTGCCGACGGCCACCGACCTGGACGACCCGGACGGCTTCGTGCACCGTGAGCAGATCGACTTCTCCGAGCTGGACAAGATGCTCGGGGAGGCGGCGAGCGGCTCCACCGGGAAGCCGGACCTGAAGAAGGACGACAAGTCCAAGGACGACGACAAGGGCGACGGCACCGAGTGAGCCTGTACGACGACGCGGTCCTCGTACTGAAGGGGTATGAGGACCAGGCCGAACTGCGCCAGGCCTACCTGGATCATCTCGCCGCCCATCCGGACGGCATGTGGAAGTCCTGCGAGGCCGGGCACATCACGGCGAGCGCCTTGGTGATCGACCCGTCGCGCGGGCGCGTGCTGCTGACCCTTCACAAGAAGCTGCGCATGTGGCTGCAGATGGGCGGCCACTGCGAGGCGCAGGATGCCTCTCTGACGGCCGCGGCCCTGCGAGAGGCCACGGAGGAGTCCGGCATCACCGGCCTGTCGCTGCTGCCGGGCGGCCCGGTGCGCCTGGACCGGCATCCGATCCCGGCGCCCTGCCACTGGCACTTCGACGTGCAGTACGCGGTCCTGGCGCCGCAGGACGCCGAGCATGCGATCAGCGAGGAGTCGCTGGACGTGCGCTGGTTCGCCTACGACGAGGTGCCGGGGGTGGCCGACGAGTCGGTCGTACGCCTGCTGGAGGCGACGCGCGCCAGGCTGTGAACGCGTAAGGGGTGACCGCCCTTGCGGTCACCCCTTACCGGTCGTCACGTCGGCTCAGCTCCAGACGTTGCCCTGGTTCTGCCCCCGGCCCCCCTGCTGCCCCATGCCGTACTGGGCGGCGAGGCCCGAGCCGATCTGGGCGTTCTGCGGCGGCAGCAGCTCGCTGGGCTGGACGATCGCGTAACCGCTGCCCATGAAGCTGAGCTCCCAGCCCTCACCGGTGTTGCCGCGGCGCCGCCACACCCCGGAGGAGTGCGTCTGGGCCTGCATCTGGACGCGCAGGCTCGTCGACCAGGCGACGATCGCGTCGGCGTCGCAGTTGACGTACTTGTCGGGCGTCACCTGCAGCATCAGCGGCATGCCCGAGGTCATCAGGGCGACCTTGCCGCGCCCGCTGATGTTGAGCTGGTACTTCCCGGAGCCGGAGATGCCGTAGAGGCTGTCGACGGCGATGACCTCGTGGTGCAGCGAGGAGTCCATCGCCAGCACATAGCTGCTGTCGACGGTCAGGCCGTCCTGCTCCACCTCCACCACGTGGACGTGCTGCTTGAGGTTGGCGAGGTAGACCGTGCCCTGCCCGTGGCAGCGCATGAGGTCGAGGCCCTCGCCGGTACGGGCACGCGCGCGTCCCTGCTCGTTGCTCTGGAATTCGGCGTCGAACTCGACCAGGCCCTGGTAGGCGACCATCGTGCCCTTGCGGGCGAGGATGTCGTCGTGGCCCTCCAGGGCGACGCGGAGCATCTGCTTGTTCTGCAGGCTCCAGCGCTCCTGGGTCTGCTGCTCGTTGTAGGCGAAAAGCGGACTCTGCATGGCTTTCTGGCTCCCCCTCAGCCTCGGACCCGGAGACGGTCGGTGCTGTCCTCGCTGGGCTGGACGACGACGATGCCCTGGCCGGAGAAGGCCATCTGGTAGGCCTCGCCGCTGCCCCGGCCGATGAGCGACTGCGCCTTGAAGCTGCGCTTGCCCTTCACCTTGAGGTTCGGCGACCAGGCGACGAGGGCGTCCGGGTCGACGTACGTCTCGTCCTCGCCGCCGCCGCAGTCGACGACGATCGGCTTGCCCCGGGAGGTCAGCGCGACCCAGCCCTGCCCGGAGATCTTGGTGTTCCACAGGCCCTGCCCGGCGAACTTAGCCAGGCCCTTCACCCGCTCGACCCCCCACGTGAGGTGGGCGTCGAAGGCGAGCAGGTTGGTGGCGTTGACGGAGATGCCGTCGCCGTTGAGGTTGATGACGACGACGTTGGCGCCGTAGTCGGCGAGGTAGAGCAGTCCGTCGCCGGTGCACTTCATCAGGGGCGCGCCCTCGCCGGTCATCCAGTCCTTGGCGATCTGGCGCACGGCCGGCGGGTTGGGCTCGTACTGGACGAAGCCTTCGTAGGCGACCATCGACCCCACGCGCGCGAAGAGGTCGTTTCCGGTCTGCATGGCGACCTTCAGCATGTGG
Source organism: Streptomyces sp. DT2A-34 (assembly GCF_030499515.1). Lineage (NCBI taxonomy): Bacteria > Bacillati > Actinomycetota > Actinomycetes > Kitasatosporales > Streptomycetaceae > Streptomyces > Streptomyces sp. DT2A-34. The sequence goes on from NZ_JASTWJ010000001.1 coordinate 3,249,909, forward strand.
TTGCCGTGGTTCTCCATGCGGGCGGTGACGGGTGCGGGGGCGTAGCCCGCGAGCGGCTGGTTCATGACGGGCTCTCCCTCAGATCTCGTACGGCTGGACGACGATGAAGTTGCCGGGCGCGCCGCGGAACTGGAGGTTGACGCTCTCTCCGGTGTCGCCGGGGTAGGCGTTGCGGCGCATGCGCACCTGGCTGGAGACGACCACCTGGGAGGCGGCCGACCAGGCGACGACGGCGTTGCAGTCGGCGAACGTCGTGGGCGTGACCGGAAGGACCACGGGCGTGCCGTGCGTCTTCACGACGATCGTGCCGGTGCCCGTGAACTGCATCGTGAACAGCGCGCCACCGGGGATGCCGTGTCCCTCGATGCGGCGGATCTCGTACTGGAGGCTCTCGTCGAAGGCGAGGACGTTCTCCGCGGAGACGCAGATGCCGTCGCCCTGGAGCTCGATGGGGTGCAGCATCGTGGAGTTCTCGGCGAGGAACACCTGGCCCTGGCCGGTACAGCGCATCAGCTGCATCTCCTGGCCGGTCGCGTTGCCCACGATCCGGCCGGCGAACCCGGCGCCCTTGTAGCTGAAGTCGACCTTGCCCTGGTAGAGCACCATGCTGCCCTGCCGGGCGAGCACGGGGTGGCCGCCGATGCCGAGGTCGACCCGGACCAGCTTCTTGTTCTGCTGCGTCCAGCGCTGGCCGGTGGGCGTCTCCTTGAACTGCTGGAGCGCCGCGGCCACGCCGGGGCCCTGCGGTGCGCCTTGAGGAGCACCTTGAGGTGCGCCCTGCGGGGCTCCATACGGCGCCTGCTGGCCCGGGGCCTGGCCGTAGGGGGGCTGCTGGCCGTAGCCCGGAGGCGGGGTCGGCTGGCCGTAACCGGGCGGCGGGGTCGGTGCCTGCGGGGCCTGGGGCTGGGCGTAGCCGGGGGGCGGCGGGGCGGTCGGAGCGGGGGCCTGGCCGTACGGGGCCTGCTGCCCGGGCTGGCCGTACGGCTGCTGCTGACCCGGCTGGCCGTAGGGCGCGGGCGCCGGGGCGGGGGGCGGCGGGGTGCCGCCGGGCGGCGTCATGGGCGCGACGATGGTCGGCTGGGCGTGCACCGACGGGGCGGGCGCCGGGGCCGGAGGCGGCGGGGTGGACCCGGGAGGGGGCGCGAAGCCCTGGGCGGCGGGCTGCGGAGCCGGGGCGGGCGCGGGAGCCGGGGCGGGCGCGGGAGCCGGGGCGGGCGCGGGAGCCGGGGCGGGCGCGGGAGCCGGGGCGGGCGCGGGAGCCGGGGCGGGCGCGGGAGCCGGGGCCGCGGCCGCCGGGGCGCCGAACGCTGGCGGGGCGGTGCCCTGGGCGGGCGGGGCGAAGCCGGGGGTCGCACCCGCCTGAGGCTGCTGCGGCTGCTGCGGGGCGGCGGGCGTCTCCTCCTCGGCGACCTCGCCGCCGAAGTTCCTCAGCAGCGCGTCGAGACCACCGTCGAAGCCCTGCCCGACGGCCGCGAACCGCCAGACGTCCTTGAGGTAGAAGTCGCCCAGCATCACGGCGCGTTCGGTGGAGAACTCCGAGCCGTTGAAGGAGTAGCGGGCCACTTCCTCGCCGCCGGCGACGATCCGGATGTATCCGGGGGCGATCTGTGACATCTGTCCGGCGCCGTCGATCGTCGCCGTGAAGGACAGCTTCTGGATCTGCGGGGGGATCTTGTCAAGCGTGACCCGGAAGGATTCCGTGTCGCCGGCCTGGGCGCCGAGGAGCTGGATGGACTCTTCGGGGGACTTCGGCTGGTTGAAGAAGATGAAGTAGCGGTCGTCCGAGAGCCGTTCGTCGGCGTCGAGACCGAAGCAGCTGATGTCGAAGCTCAGCCCTGGGGCAGTGATCTGTACACCTACGTACAGATCCGTGCCCGCGGTGAGGTCACTGATCTTGGCCTTGTGGCCGCGTTGGAATTCCCTGGCCATGCGTAACGACCGTCCCCCATCCCGAATGTGAGTGCGTCGCGCCAGGCTAACGGCTAACTCCGACATCGGACGAAGCCGGTACAGACCCGGTACACAACCCCCGCCCAGCCGTACCGGAAGCACTGCCTTCGGGGCTGCCTCCGGGCGCTGCCTCCGGGAGGGTGCTCCAGGGGGGATGCCTCAGGTAGCGGTCACTCGCCGCGCGCGCCGGGCACATGGGGCAGGCGCTCGGCGGCAACCACCCCTTCCAGGTAGCCCTTCGCCCGCTCGGTGCGGGGATACCCCTCCAGCAGCCGCCAGAAGCGGGGCCCGTGTCCGGGTACCAGCAGATGCGCGAGCTCGTGGAGGAGGACGTAGTCGACGACGTACTCGGGCATGCCCTGCAGACGATGCGAAAGACGGATGCTGCCCTCGGCCGGGGTGCACGAGCCCCAGCGTGTGTTCTGATTGGTGACCCAGCGCACCGAGCTGGGCCGGGCACGGCCGTCGAAGTACTGGGCCGACAGCTGTTCGGCGCGCTCGGCCAGTTCGGCGTCGCCGAGGACCTGCTTGCTCTCCTGCGCGGCCAGCTTGTCGAGCATGACGTTCACCCAGCGCTGTTCCTCGGCCTCGGACATCCGGGCGGGGATGAGCACGACGGTGCGATCGCCCTCGCGGTACGCCGAGACCGTCCGGCGGCGCCGGGCGCTCCTGCGGACCTCGATCGCGCTCGCCCCTGAGCCGCTCGTCGGCGGGCTCGTCGTACTGCGCTGTGGCGTTCCGGCGCGGTGCAGTGGGTCGGCGGACACGCCCCGACGTTACCCGCTGCACATGGGGGAAGTCCCGACTCCGGGACGGTTCGATGCCGATCCCCCACCATGCGTTTGATTTGTACTACGAATATCCACCGCCTGTGGACAACTTTCGGCACGGGGCGCCGCGTCGGGGCATGCTGGCAGTCACCGGCGGAGCTTCGACCGAGCTCCACCGGTACACGGGGACGTTCCGCTACGGCTACGGGGGCCTGTTCATGCAAGCGACGGTTTCGACAGATTCGGCAGGTTCGGCAGATGCGACGCTTCCGCTGGCTCCAGCAGTGAAGCCCGCGCTCAGGCGAGGCTGGCGGGATCTCAATACCGTGCAGTTCGGGATGACTCCGGCGCACGCGCTGACGCTGGGCCCGATGGACACGGCGACGGGCGGATTCCTCGACCTGCTCAACGGCACCCGCGGAGTGGAGCTGCTGCGCGAAGAGGGCCGCCGTATGGATCTGCCGGACGGTCACGTCGAGGGACTGGTACGGCGACTGGCGCGGGCCGGGCTGCTCGACGACACGAAGGGAGGCGGCCCGGCCGCCCAAACCCTGCGCCGCAAGAAGGAGGTCCTGGACCGGCTGCGCCCCGATCTGGCCTCCCTGTCCCTGACCACGTCCGAGCCGGGCGAGGCGATCGACCGCCTGGCCGCCCGCCGCTCACTGCGTGTGCAGGTGAGGGGGGCCGGCCGGGTGGGCGCGGTGGTGGCCTCACTGCTGTCGGGCGCGGGGGTCGGCGACGTCGACGTGCGCGACGTCGGCCGTGTCGAGCCGTGGGACGTGGCACCGGGCGGGCTGCCCGCGGAGGCGGTCGGCGACCGCAGGGACGAAGCCGCGCGACGGGCCGCACGCCACTGCGCACCCGACCGCCCACCACGCCGCGGCCCCAAGGCACCTCCCGGGGAGGACAGCGCGGGCCACTCCCTGGTGATCATCGCTCCACGGGACGACGTCGCCGTGCACGCGCCCTCGCCGTCCGCCGCCGAACCCCTCATCGCCTCCGGTACGCCCCATCTGTACGTCGGCGTCGTGGAGGGAACCGGCATCGTCGGCCCCCTCGTCCTGCCCGGCGAGACCGGCTGCGCAGGCTGTCTCAACGAGGGGCGCACCGACCGGGACCCGGCCTGGCCCCGCCTGGTCGCGCAATGGCGCTCGGGCTCGGGAAGGACGCGCGAGGTGCGGCCCTGCGATCTGGCGCTGGCCACCACGGTCGCCGGGCTGGCGGCCGCGCACGCCCTGGCCTTCCTGGACGGCCGGATCCCGTCGAGCGCGGGTGCACGCTGGGAGGTGTCCCTGCCCGGTCTGAGCTGGCACGCCCGGCCGGTGTGGGCACATCCCGCATGCCCGTGCGGCGCCAGGGAGAAAGGTGAGGGAGAACACCCCTCCGAGGACGAGGGTTCGCACGAGACAATGGCAGAGCAACGGCCGTCGACGGAGTTACGCCGTAAGGCAGACGCGGAGCGGCTGGCTGGGACCTGGAGGGCGCATGTCTGATCTTCCCCGCAAGGCGGTCACCCGTACCGCCAAGCTCGCCGCGCTCCCGCTCGGCTTCGCCGGGCGAGCGACCTGGGGACTCGGCAAGCGGATCGTCGGCGAGTCCGCGGAGATCGTCGGGCGGGAGCTGCAGCAGCGCACCGCCGAGCAGCTGTTCAAGGTGCTCGGCGAGCTCAAGGGCGGCGCGATGAAGTTCGGCCAGGCCCTGTCCGTCTTCGAGTCGGCCCTGCCCGAGGAGATCGCCGGCCCCTACCGCGCGGCGCTCACGAAGCTGCAGGAGGCAGCGCCGCCGATGCCGACGCGCACCGTGCACACGGTGCTGGCGGAGCGGCTCGGCGAGGACTGGCACGAGCTGTTTCTGGAGTTCGAGGACAAGCCCGCCGCGGCGGCCTCGATCGGCCAGGTGCACCGGGGGGTGTGGCACGACGGCCGTGAGGTGGCGGTCAAGGTGCAGTACCCGGGAGCCGGCGAGGCACTGCTGTCCGACCTGAACCAACTGAGCCGGTTCGCCCGGCTGTTGGGCCCGCTGATTCCCGGCATGGACATCAAGCCGCTGATCGCGGAACTCAAGGACCGCGTCTCCGAGGAACTGGACTACGGCCTGGAGGCGCAGGCCCAGCAGGCACACGCGGAGGAGTTCGCCGACGATCCGGACGTCGTCGTGCCGGCGGTCGTCCACCAGAACGAGCAGGTCCTGATCACGGAGTGGATCGACGGCGTCCCGCTCTCGGAGGTGATCTCCGACGGCACCCAGGAGCAGCGCGACCGCGCCGGCCAGCTCCTGGCCCGCTTCCTCTTCTCCGGCCCGGCCCGCACGGGCCTCCTGCACGCCGACCCGCACCCCGGCAACTTCCGCCTCCTGCCGGGCGGCCCGGACGGTGAGGACGACTGGCGGCTCGGTGTGCTGGACTTCGGCACGGTCGACCGTCTCCCCGGCGGGCTGCCGACCCCCATCGGCGACTCCCTGCGCATGACCCTGGACGGCGAGGCGGAGGCCGTCTACGAACTTCTCTGCACCGAGGGCTTCGTCAAGGAATCAATAGACCTGGACCCCGACGCCGTCCTCGACTACCTCCTGCCGATCATCGAACCGGCACAGGTCGACGAGTTCACCTTCACCCGCGGCTGGATGCGCAGTCAGGCCGCCCGCGTGGCCGACCCCCGCTCCCCCGCCTACCAACTGGGCAAACGGCTCAATCTGCCCCCGGCGTACCTCCTCATCCACCGGGTGACATTGAGCACAATCGGAGTGCTGTGCCAGCTGGGCGCGACGGTACGGCTGCGCCAGGAACTGGAGGAGTGGCTGCCGGGGTTCGCGCCGGAGGATCTGACCGACGAGGAGCAGTCGGCGGCGGAGGCGTGAGCGGCGGCCCTACCACCAGGCCGAGTCCAGTCGCCCCTCGATCGCCCTGAGGTTCTCCCGGGAGCAGGTGTCGCAGATGTAGTGGCGGATGCCGTTCTCCACGGAGCAGGTCCAGGTGGGCTGCGGGGCCTTGGCCTGGGTGCCGCAGCGGGCGCACACGAGGGGCGAGGGCTCCGTGGCGGAACCGCCGTTGTCACTGCCTCCGGGAAGACTCGTCACTCGCCGACGATAACGCCGGCACTGACCGATGGGCGGGCACAACGCACCGCGGGGGCCGGTCCGTTCGCTCGGACCGGCCCCCGCGAGGAGCCACTGCCTCCCGGTTCGGGAGGCCATCACCGCTTGGCGGTTCGGTCGGTTACTGCATGACTGCCATGGCGAGCGCACGCCGGGCACGCTTCGAGGCGCGCTCGGCCCGGCGCTGCATGCGGCGAGCGGTCGCCAGGCGCACGGCCCGGCGTTCCTGCTCGGCCGCCTGCTGTCGCTCGTGCATATGCGCACGTGCCAGGGCTTCTTGGATGAGTTGCATCTCTCGGTTCCTGTTCTGACGCGAGTCGTTCGCGCCACTCGTGGTGAAGTCTTCGGGCGCGGAGCGTGCGAGTTCGTGGGTGGACGGCTTCATCGGGGCCTGCTTCTGGGGGTCGTGCGTGAGGGGGCGGTCGATCGTTCCTGCGGTGTTCATGCCGTGACCGGGTTCTTGCGCGGGCGGCCACGCGGCCGCTTCCGGGCGACGACGACACCCTGGACGAACAGCTCGCCACCCCAGACGCCCCAGGGCTCACGCCGCTCCTTGGCGCCGGCGAGGCAGGCCTCCATCAGCGGGCAGGTGCGGCAGAGGGACTTGGCGTACTCGACGTCCGCCGGCGACTCGGCGAAGAAGACCTCCGGGTCGTAGGAGCGGCAGGGGACGGGCACGCCGAGGTTCTCGATGGCGTCGTCGAGCGCGGTGAGCGCAGTGAGCGGGGTCAAGGTGGAGTCCTCCGTGAGGCCGGGCTTGGGGATCACGTCTGAAGGCGGTACGGACGGGGCGTGCGCTTCGAGTTGCACGGTTCGTCTTCCTCGTCTGGTCGTTCCGGCCCTGTTGGACCGGGTGGCGGCTGGTACCGGGTCTTTTCTTGTCCCGAGGCCCCTTCGCTCCGTCATCCCCGTTGGAGGACAAACAGAAGGGCCGCGGATCCCGGATGGGGTTCCGCGGCCCTGAAGGCGCCGGCCTGATCGGCAATCAGGCTGGATCACTCCAGGGTTCTGGCCCACGGAAGGCCCACATCTGGTGGTGCTGCGTCGTCTGCTTCCGGAATCCGGCACCGGTCGCCGTAAAGGCATAGGCCTTGGCCTGTGCCACTACTGCCGCTTCCAGTGCCTTGGTCGGTCGCTCATTGCCCTCGCGGACAGGGAGACCCGCGAGAGACAGGGCGGACGCCGGACGCGCGGCACGAATGCCGGACAGACCGGTGCCCTGGTTGGAGGCGCCGAGCATGCACAGGGAAGCGACGACCGAGCGATCGGTCATTTTCACGATGCTGATGGAGCTGGTGTTGATGCTGATCACTGGACTCGCCTCCTCTCGGCGTCTAAGGGGACTGGGGTGAACCAGTCCGACGGGTATGCAAGTAGAACACGGAATTGGGGCCTCCGAGAAGGCCTCCGTTCCCGTGGCTAAGAACCTATGGGGATTGCTGGGGCATGCGCAAACTATTTTTTCGACGAGTTCGCGTCATTCCCCGCCGGAGCCCTCCGCAAGCTCCTGGCCTGCACAGATGGCCAGAACATCGGCTCCGTAGCGCTCGAGCTTGCGCTTGAGGACACCGGAGATTCGCGACAGCTCAACCGGACTGGTCGGCTCCGCTTCAGCGATGGCCATCAGGGTCCTGTCCGTGAAGACGCAGAAGTCCGGCTGCCCGCTGAGCCGGGCCTGGACCGCGCGCCACTCGCGGAGCCGTTCGTAGAGGCCCTCGTCCATGTCTGAGGGGCAGTCCTCGCAGCGCATCAGCTTCATCTCACCGGCGTCGGTGAGCGTGCGCCCGCACACGCGGCAGCGGGCCGGGCTGCGCTGGGTCCGTCTCGGGGCGGCATCCGGTCTGCTCGTGAAGCCGCGCTCGACGCCTCCGGAGCCGCCGCCGACGGCCGTGCGTCCAGCGGTGGCGGTCGAGCCGGGGCGCAGTCCGTCGAGGAAGCGGCTGGGGCGGCGGTTGGGCCTGCTGCCGGGCGCCCGGCTGAGGGCCCAGGAGACATGGAGGTGCTGGCGGGCGCGGGTGACGCCGACGTAGAGGAGGCGGCGCTCCTCCTCGACCTGTTCGTCGGTCTTTGCGTAGGTGATCGGCATCATGCCTTCGGCCACACCGACCAGGAAGACGACGTCCCACTCCAGGCCCTTGGCCGAGTGCAGGGAGGCGAGGGTCACGCCCTGGACGGTCGGGGGGTGCTGGGCGTTCGCCCGTTCGTCGAGCTCGGCGACGAGGTCGGCGAGGGTGGCGCCGGGTTTGGCCGCGGCGAAGTCCTGGGCGAGGTTCACCAGGGCGGCCAGGGACTCCCAGCGCTCCCTGACGGCGCCGGAGCCGGCCGGGGGCTGGGTCGTCCAGCCCTCGCCCGACAGCACCGCCCGCACCTGCGAGGGCAGGTCGACGGCGTCGTCGAGGAGCGAGTCGTTGCCGCCGAAGCGGGCCGCGCCGCGCAGGGCGATGCCCGCCTTGCGCACCTCGGGACGGTCGAAGAACCGCTCGGCACCCCGCAGCTGGTAGGGGACGCCCGCGTCGGCGAGGGCCTGCTCGTAGGTCTCGGACTGAGCGTTCGTGCGGAACAGGATGGCGATCTCGCCGGCCGGGATGCCGGAGTCCATGAGTTCCCGGATGCGGCGGGCGGCGCCCTCGGCCTCGGCCGGCTCGTCCGTGTACTCGGTGTAGACGGGCTCGGGGCCCGGGTCGCGCTGGGAGATCAGCTCCAGACGGTGGTCGGCGGCGCGGCCCCGCGCCTGGGCGAGCAGGCCGTTGGCGAGGTGGACCACTTGGGGGGTGGACCGGTAGTCGCGGACCAGCTTGACGACGGTGGCGCCGGGGTGGCGGGTGCGGAAGTCGAGCAGATGGTCCGGAGTTGCTCCTGTGAACGAGTAGATCGTCTGGCTGGCGTCACCGACCACGCACAGGTTGTCGCGGTCGCCGAGCCACAGCTCCAGCAGACGCTGCTGGAGCGGGCTGACGTCCTGGTACTCGTCGACCACGAAGTGCTGGTACTGGGAACGGACCTGGTCGGCGATGTCGTGGCGGTCCTGGAGGATGCCGACGGTGAGCAGCAGGACGTCCTCGAAGTCGATGAACGCGCGGTCCCGCTTGAGGTCCTCGTAGACGTTGTAGATCTGGGCGATCTCGGCCGGGTCGCGGGGGGCTTCGCGGCCCGCCTTCGCGGCGGCGGGGGGATAGTCGGTGGGGACGGTCTGGGTGACCTTCGACCACTCGATCTCGGCGGTGACGTCCCGCAGCTCGTTCCGGTCGAGGCGGATACGGCAGGCGGCGGCCGCGTCGGCGACGAGCTGGATCTTGCGGTCGACGAGCCGGGGCAGGGAGCCGCCGACTGCTTTCGGCCAGAAGTACTGGAGCTGCCGCAGGGCAGCCGAGTGGAACGTACGGGCCTGGACCCCGGCGGCGCCGAGCTGGCGCAGCCGGCCGCGCATCTCTCCCGCAGCGCGGTTGGTGAAGGTGACGGCGAGCACGCTGGAGGGCTGGAGGATGCCGGAACGCACCCCGTAGGCGATGCGGTGGGTGATCGCCCGGGTCTTGCCCGTGCCGGCGCCCGCCAGCACGCACACCGGACCGTGCAGGGCGGTGGCCACCTCGCGCTGCTCGGGGTCGAGCCCTTCGAGCACCGCGTCGGCCGAGTCCGGTACCTGCGGGAAGAGGGTGGAGTGCGTTGCTGCTGTCACACGGCCATGCTGCCAGGTCGCCGGAGACGGCTGTGCCGGTTGTCCACAGGCGGGCACTGATAGTCGTATTAATGCGGCAGGCGTCACGTGGCCGGGCATACCCCGGGCGGGAATGGCGCCCCGGTCGCGTACGTTCCCACTCTGGACGACCTGTTCCCCCGAGCCACCCAAGGAGCGCGCGAGACATGCAGGGCACTGTGACGATGTACAGCACCACGTGGTGCGGCTACTGCCAGCGGCTGAAGAAGCAGCTGGAGCGCGAGGGCATCGCGTACACCGAGATCAACATCGAGCAGGACCCCGAGTCCGCGGCGTTCGTCGAGAAGGCGAATGGCGGAAATCAGACGGTCCCGACCGTGCTCTTCGGGGACGGGTCGACGCTGACGAACCCGTCGCTGGCTCAGGTGAAGCAGAAGATCGGCGTGTGATCGACGCAAAACGGAGAGGGTGGCCGCCCTAGTCGGGTGGCCACCCTCTCCTTTTGCGCTCAGACGCTGCGCGTAGGCAGTGGCTTGCCGTACCAGAGCTCGATCAGGCGGGCCGCGATCGAGATGCCGTACGGCGGCATGACCTCGCCCGAGTCAAAGGCGGCGCGCAGTTCCTCGCGGGAGAACCAGCGGGCCTCGTGGATCTCGTCCCCGTCGACATTGACCTCGGTGGAGGTGGCGCGGGCCATGAAGCCCAGCATGAGGCTGGACGGGAATGGCCAGGGCTGGCTGGCGACGTACTCGACCTGGCCGACGGTGACGCCGGCCTCCTCGAAGACCTCGCGGCGCACCGCCTGCTCGATGGACTCGCCGGGCTCGACGAACCCGGCGAGTGTCGAGAAGCGGCCCTCGGGCCAGTGCACCTGGCGGCCGAGAAGGATGCGGTCGTCCTCGTCGGTGACCGCCATGATCACGGCGGGATCGGTGCGCGGGTAGTGCTCGGCGCCACAGGCGGGGCAGCGGCGGATGTGGCCGGCCGCGGCGATCACGGTCCGCTCACCGCAGCGGGAGCAGAAGCGGTGGGTGCGCTGCCAGTTCTCCAGGCCGACGGCGTGCACCATCAGGCCCGCGTCGCGCGGCGACAGCAGCAGGCCCGCCTCACGCAGGCCGGCCGGGCGCGCGGACTGGTCGATACGGCCGGGCAGCGCGTCCTTCTGGAGGGCGAAGTAGCTGACGCCGTCCTCGTCGATGCCGAGGAAGTAGCGGTGTGCTTCGGTGAGGGGGGCCTCGAACGAGGGGGTCATGACGAGTTCGGTTCGCCCGTCCGCCGTCTCGTCGATCAGGACCTGTCCGCCGGAGACCACGAAGCAGCGGGTCGTGGGGTGGCTCCACGCCGCCGCGAGCCAGGCCTCGTCGAGCCGGTGGTGGGCGGCGCGATCGATGCCGCTCGGTGCGGTGAGCGAGATGGGGCGGTCGGCGGTGTGGTCGGTCCAGGTGGTCACGGGTGCTTCCAACTCCCCCAGTGGAACGGTGTACTTCGGCGGGCGGATCGGCGGGACGTACGACGGGAGGCGACCGGGTGCGGCAGAGCTCGGCGGTGCGGGGCGGCGTTCTCAGTGTGCCCCGCGCGCGGTGCCGCTCCGGACGGCCGGGGACGCTCAGGGCGCATGGCGCCAGTTCGCGGCGAGGTCGCCCCACAGGTATGCGGTGGTCTCGACGCCCTTGAGGAGCAGGTCGAGCTCGACCTTCTCGTTCGGGGCGTGCCAGCCGTCGGAGGGGACGGAGATGCCCAGGAAGAGCACGGGTGCGCCGAGGACGTCCTGGAGGTCGGCGGCGGGGCCCGAGCCGCCTTCGCGCGTGAAGCGGACGGGTCCCTCGAAGGCGCGTCCCATGGCGCGTACGACGGACTGCAAGGCCGGGTGGTCCAGCGGCGTCAGGCACGGGCGCGTGGCCCCGCTGAACGTGATCTCGCAGCGGATCCCGGCGGGTGCCTGAGCGTCGGCCCAGGCGCGGACGGCCTTCTCGATGTGGTCGGGGTCCTGCCCCGCGACCAGGCGGAAGGAGAGCTTCACCATCGCGGAGGACGGGATGATCGTCTTGCTGCCGGGGCCCTGGTAGCCGCCGCCGATGCCGTTGACCTCGGCGGTGGGGCGGGCCCAGATGCGCTCCAGGGTGGTGTGGCCGGCCTCGCCGTGGGTGGCGTAGGACTTGGCGGTGCGCAGCCACTGCTGCTCGTCGAAGGGCAGCTCGGCGAAGAGCTCGCGCTCGCGGTCGGTCAGTTCGACGATGCCGTCGTAGAAGCCGGGGATCGCCACGCGCGCGTGCTCGTCGTGCAGGGCGGCGACCAGGTGGGCGGCCGCGGTGGCCGGGTTGGGGACGGCGCCGCCGAAGGAGCCGGAGTGAATGTCCTGGTCGGGGCCGTACAGCCGGATCTCGCACTCGGCGAGGCCACGCATGCCGGTGCACACGGTGGGGGTGTCCTCGGACCACATGCCGGTGTCGGACACGATCACGGCGTCGGCCGCGAGCCGCTCGGCGCGCTCCTCGACGAGGGTGCGGAAGTGCGGAGAGCCGGACTCCTCCTCGCCCTCGATCAGCAGCTTCAGGTTCACGGCCGGGGTGGTGCGGCCGGTGGTGGCCAGGTGGGCGCGGACGCCGAGTGTGTGGAAGAACACCTGCCCCTTGTCGTCGGCCGCCCCGCGCGCGTAGAGGCGCCCTTGGCGGACGAGGGGCTCGAAGGGCTCGCTGTCCCAGCCGTCCTCGCGGGCGGCGGGCTGCACATCATGGTGGCCGTAGACGAGGACCGTGGGTGCCTCGGGGTCGTCGGAGGGCCACTCGGCGAAGACGGCGGGCGCGCCCGGGGTCGGCCAGACCTCGGCGGTCGGGAAGCCGGTCTCCTTGAGCTTGGCGGCGAGCCAGTCGGCGCTGCGGCGTACGTCGGGCGCGTGGTCGGGCTGGGCCGACACAGACGGGATGCGCAGCCACTCGGCGAGGTCGTCGAGGAAGGCGGCGCTGTGCTGCTCGATGTACGTGCGGACGGCGCTGACGTCACTGTCAACGGGATGGCTCATGGTCACGAGCCTATCGGCCCGCACCGACATCCTCGGTGGGCGGTTCCTCACAGTCCGCCGCCGCGGCCGGCTCCTCGGTCAGCAGCCGCTCCAGCGCGGCCCGGCCGGGCAGGTCGTCCGGGCGGACGACCTCACCACTGCGGACGTAGAGAAACGCGGCGTTGACCGACTCCAGAGGCACGCCCTGCTGCTCGGCCCAGGCGAGCCGGTACAGGGCGAGCTGGAGCGGGTCGGCGGTGCGGGTGCGGTTGGTCTTCCAGTCGACGATCTCGTACGTCGCCGCGTCACCGTCGCCGGCCTTGTAGACGGCGTCGATACGGCCCCGTACGACGCGGCCGGCGATCGCGAGCTGGAACGGGGCCTCGACCCGGTACGGCGTGCGGTGCGCGTACTCGGTGCGTTCGAAGGCGTCCTTGAGGGCCTCCAGGTCGCGCTCGTCGGCGATCTCCGCCTCGCTGCCGGGCAGGTCCTCCGGCTCCAGCATGGGCAGGGTCAGCTCTTCGAAGCGGGCCTCGACCCAGGCGTGGAATCGGGTGCCTCGGCGTGCGGCGGGTTGTGGGGGGCGCGGCATGGGGCGCGCGAGTTCCTGCGCGAATCCGTCCGGGTCGGCGGCCAGTCTCAGCAGCTGGGACGCGGTCAGCGACGCCGGCAGGGGTACGTCGGTGACGCTCGCGCGGGCGCGCAGGAGCTCCCCGGTGAGGGCGTCGAGGTCGCGGTCCCAGGAAGCGATGGCGCGGATTTCCTCCGGGGTGAGGCGTTCCGGTTCCGTGGGGTGAGGGCGAGCCGGGAGTGGGGCGGGGTCCGGAGACGTCGCCTGATGCGGGACCGAGGGGCGGTCCCCGGTCCAGGAGTCCCAGTCGGCCGGGTCCTCTCCGGCGAAGGGATCCTCCTCCCCGTACTCCTCATACTCCTCGTGGAGCGCTTCGTCGTCCGGTGGCGGAGGCCAGTCCGGATCGTCGTACGTGTCCGGGTCGTGTGTCGCGGCGGGGTGGCCGTCCTCGTGGGAGGTGAGGTTCTCCAGGTGGGCCAGGACCGTCTCGGCGGCCGCGCGGCGTCGCGCCAGGGCGGCCTCGTCGAGGGGCAGGGGCCACACCTGGTCGGCGGTCTGCCGGTGCAGGGCGGGGTTCGCCTCGTCCTCGGCGGGCTCGTCGGCCCACGCCTCGATCTCGCCGTAACCGGCCGCGCAGTGGTCGTACAGGGCCTGCAGGAAGTCGGACGGGCCGCGGGGCTTCTTCTGGCTCGGTCCCCACCAGTGGCCGGAGCCGAGGAGGAGGGAGCGGGGGCGGGTGAAGGTGACGTAGCCGAGGCGGAGTTCCTCGGTGTGCTGGTGGTCCTTCATGGCCTCCTGGAAGGCCTTCAGGCCTCGGGCGTCCCAGGAGGCGACGTCGGGGAGCGTGTCGGCGTCACCGCGCAGTTCGTGCGGCAGCACCTTGCCCTGGGCGGTCCACTTCTCACGCCCCTTGGTGCTGGGGAAGGTGCCGGTGACCAGGCCGGGGACGGCGACGACGTCCCATTCCAGGCCCTTGGACTTGTGCGCGGTGAGCACCTTGACGGTGTTCTCGCCGCCGGGGAGGGCGTTGTCGAGGCCCTTCTCGTACTGGGCGGCTGTGCGCAGGAAGGCGAGGAAGGCGAGCAGGGTCGCCTCGTTGTCGCCGGCCGCGAACGAGGCGGCGATGTCGAGGAAGTTGGACAGGGTCTCGCGGCGGCGGGCGGCCAGCGCGTGTGGGGAGGCCGAAAGCTCCACCTCCAGGCCGGTGACGGCGAGGACGCGGTGCAGGACGTCCATCAGCGGGTCGGACAGGGAGCGGCGCAGGTCGCGCAGTTCGGTGGCCAGGCGGGCGAACCGCACGCGCGCGTCCGGCGAGAAGGGCAGACCGTCGGCGTCCCCGTCGCCGCCCAGCGGCGTCTCCAGGAACGTGTCGAGGGCGTCCGCGAGCGAGATCACCTCGGCGGGGTCGACCCCCTCGACGGCCTCGGCGAGCCGGCGGTCCGGGTCGTCGTCGCCGTCCACGCGCGCGTGGGACACCAGCAGCCGTGCGCGGCGCCCCAGGAGGGCGAGGTCGCGCGGCCCGATGCGCCAGCGCGGGCCGGTGAGGAGGCGGACCAGGGAGGCGTTGGCGCCGGGGTCCTGGAGGACCTCGCAGACGGCGACCAGGTCGGCGACCTCGGGCAGGTGGAGCAGCCCGGACAGGCCGACGACCTCGACGGGGACGTCCCGGGCGACGAGCGCGCCCTGGATCTCGGCGAAGTCGGTCGCCGTGCGGCACAGGACGGCGATCTCGCCGGGCGCCTTCCCCGTGTTCACGAGATGGGCGATGGAGTCGGCGAGCCAGTCCATCTCCTCGTCGTGGGTGGGCAGCAGCGCGCAGCGGACGGTGCCGTCGCGCTCGGCTCCGGGGGCCGGCCGGAGGGCCTCCACGCCCGCGTGCATGGCGCGCAGGGGCTCCGCGAGACCGTTGGCGAGGTCGAGGAGGCGGCCGCCGCTGCGGCGGTTCTCGCTGAGCGCCTGGCGGGTGGCGGGGCGGCCGTCGGCGTGGGCGAAGTGCTCGGGAAAGTCGTCGAGGTTGGCGACGGAGGCGCCGCGCCAGCCGTAGATCGCCTGGCAGGGGTCGCCGACGGCGGTCACCGGATGGCCGGTACCGCCCCCGAACAGACCCGCCAGCAGGACGCGTTGAGCCACGGAGGTGTCCTGGTACTCGTCCAGCAGGACCACCCGGAACTCATCGCGCAGGCTGCGGCCCACCTCCGGGATCCGGGCGAGCTGCGCCGACAGAGCGATCTGGTCACCGAAGTCGAGCAGATCGCGCTCCCGCTTGGCGGCGCGGTAGCGGACCACCAGCTCGGCCAGTTCGCGGCGCGCGGCGGCCGTCTCGGGGACCTTGCGCAGGTCGGCGTTGGAGAGCTTGGCGCCCTGCAGGGTGAGCAGCAGCTCGGCGTCGTACGCGCGCAGGGCCTCGGGCCGGACGAGGTGCTCGGCGAGCTCGGCGTCCAGGGTGAGAAGGTCGCTGACCAGGTCGGCGAAGGAGCGGGTGAGGGCCGGGTACGGGCCCGGGGACTCGCGCAGCACGCGTGCGGCGAGCTGGTAGCGGGTGGCGTCGGCGAGCAGGCGGGAGGTCGGTTCGAGGCCGATGCGCAGGCCGTGGTCGGTCAGCAGGCGACCGGCGAAGGCGTGGTACGTCGAGATCACCGGCTCGCCCGGCGGGTTGTCCGGGTCGATGACGTCGGGGTCGGTGACGCCGGCCTTGACGAGCGCCTTGCGGACGCGCTCGGCGAGTTCACCGGCCGCCTTGTTGGTGAAGGTCAGGCCGAGGACCTGCTCGGGCGCGACCTGGCCGGTCCCGACCAGCCACACCACACGCGCCGCCATCACCGTCGTCTTGCCCGATCCGGCTCCGGCAACGATCACCTGCGGAGCCGGCGGCGCGATGATGCACGCCGTCTGCTCCGGGGTGAACGGGATGCCGAGGAGCTCCTTGAGCTGATCGGGATCGGTGATACGGGCGGAC
This sequence comes from Streptomyces sp. DT2A-34, assembly GCF_030499515.1. Lineage (NCBI taxonomy): Bacteria > Bacillati > Actinomycetota > Actinomycetes > Kitasatosporales > Streptomycetaceae > Streptomyces > Streptomyces sp. DT2A-34. The sequence continues at coordinate 3,265,902 of NZ_JASTWJ010000001.1, forward strand.
ACATCGGAGAGGCTAGCCGCGGGCACTGACAGTGGATGCCGGATCGGCCTTCGGGCCGGGAGAAGCGCAGGTCAGCACGTGTGGTGCGATCCGTCACGCCGACTGCCGCACCAACTGTCACTCGACCACGTGCCGCCCCTCGGGCCGCGCACTGCACGACGCCCGGAACGCGCAGTGTGTGCAGTGCTGGCCCGCGCTGGGCGTGAACCGCTCGTCGAGGACCTTGCCCGCCGCCGTGGCCAGCAGGTCGCCGACCCACTCCCCCTCAGGGCCGTCCAGGGGCTCCTGCCCCTGCACCTTGGGCAGCGTTTCGCCGCCGTCCCGCTTGGCGGCGCCCTGGCGCAGCTGGACGAGTTCGGCGCCGCCCGGCTCGGGGCGTACGCCGTCGAAGGCCTCGTCGACGGCGCCCTCGCGGACGGCGAGCTGGTAGACGGCGAGCTGCGGGTGGCGGGCCACCTCGGCGGCGCTGGGTGCCTGTTTGCCGGTCTTGAAGTCGACTACGTAGGCCCGTCCTTCGCCGTCGGTCTCGACGCGGTCCATCTGGCCGCGGATGCGGACCTCGACGTCGCCCGCCGCGAGGGTGACGTCGAAGTCGTGCTCGCTCGCCACCGGTGTCCGCCCCGCGCGGTCCATCACGTGCCACTTCAGGAAGCGTTCGAGTGCCACGCGCGCGTTGTCCTTCTCCTGCGCCGACTTCCACGGCGCGTCGAAGGCCAGCGCGTTCCACACGGAGTCGAGGCGCTCCATGAGGACGGCGAGGTCGGCCGGGGTGTGTCCGGAGGCGACCTCGTCGGCGAGGACGTGCACCACGTTGCCGAAGCCCTGGGCGGCGGTCGCGGGTGCGTCGGCCTTCACCTCGCGGCCCAGGAACCACTGCAGGGCGCAGGTGTTGGCGAGCTGGTCGAGGGCGCTTCCGGAGAGCACGACGGGCTGGTCGCGGTTGCGCAGCGGCACCTTGGACTCGGTCGGCTCGAACATGCCCCACCAGCGGTAGGGGTGCGCGGACGGGACCAGCGGGCGGCCCTCCTCGTCGGCGAGCGCGGCGAGCCGGGCCAGTCTGCGGGCGGCGGCCTCCCTGAGGGTGTCCGACGCGCGCGGGTCGACCGTCGTCGCCCGGAGTTCGGCGACGAGCGCGGCGACGGCCAGCGGGCGGCGCGGGCGACCCGTCACGTCTTTCGGCTCTACGCCGAGTTCGGTCAGGAAACGGGAGGGCTGGTCCCCGTCGTCGGCCGGGGCCTTCACCGCCGTGACGACAAGGCGTTCACGCGCGCGCGTGGCGGCGACGTAGAACAGGCGGCGCTCCTCCGCCAGCAGCGCCCCCGGGGTGAGCGGTTCGGCGAGCCCGTCGCGGCCGATGCGGTCGGCTTCCAGGAGGGAGCCGCGGCGGCGCAGGTCCGGCCACAGGCCCTCCTGGACGCCCGCGACGACGACCAGGCGCCACTCCAGCCCCTTGGAGCGGTGCGCGGTCATCAGGCGCACGGCGTCGGGGCGTACGGCACGCCGCGTGAGCGTGTCGGCGGCGATGTCCTCGGCCTCGATCTCCTCGAGGAAGTTCAGGGTGCCCCGGCCGCCGGTGCGCTCCTCCGCGCGGGCCGCGGTCGCGAACAGTGCGCACACGGCGTCGAGGTCACGGTCGGCGTTGCGTCCGGCCGCGCCGCCGCGGCGGGCGGCCCGCTCCAGGCGCGTGGGCCACGGTGTGCCCTCCCACAGGTCCCACAGCGCCTCCTCGGCCGTACCGCCGCCCGCGAGGCGCGCACGGGCCTTGCCGAGCAGCGCGCCGAGGCGCTGGGCGCCACGTGCGTACGTGGGGTCGTGCACCGCCAGCCGCTCCGGCTCGGCCAGCGCCCGGGCGAGCAGTTCGTCCGAGGGCGGCGGCAGGGGGTTGCCCGCGGCCCGCTCCTCGTCGCGCAGGGCACGCCCGAGGCGGCGCAGGTCGGCGGCGTCCATGCCGGCGAGAGGGGAGGCGAGCAGGGTGAGCGCGGTCTCGGTGTCGAGCCAGGAGGCACCGGGGTCGAGCCGGTCGGTCACGGCGTCGTCCTCGGCTTCGGCCGCAGCCTCGGTACGTACGTCACCATCGCCCCGCGCGGGCTGCGCCTCCGCCGTGGCCACCGCCCGCAACGCCGTCAGCAGCGGCGCCACCGCCGGCTCGTGCCGCAGGGGCAGGTCGTCGCCGTCGATGTCCAAGGGCACCCCGGCGGCGGTGAGCGCCCGGCGCACCATCGGGATCGTGCGCGACCCGGCGCGCACCAGGACGGCCATCTCGCTCCAGGGCACGCCGTCCTCCAGGTGCGCCCTGCGCAGGATGTCGGCGATGTTGTCCAGCTCGGTGCCGGGGGTCGGGTACGTGAAGACCTCGACGCGGCCGCCGCCCTCGCGGACGGGGGCGAGCTCTCGGTGGGCGCGTACCTTCTCCGCCGGGAGCCGGGTGAGCGGCATGCGCTGGGTCAGCAGCCGGGTCGCGGTCAGCAGGGCGGCGCCGGAGCGGCGGGAGGTGCGCAGGACCTCGACGGGTGCGGGGCGGCCGTCCGCGCGCGGGAAGGCGTGCGGGAACTCCAGGATGCCGTTCACGTCGGCGCCCCGGAACGCGTAGATCGACTGGTCGGGGTCCCCGAAGGCGACCAGGGTGCGGCCACCGCCCGCCAGGGCGTGCAGCAGCCGTACCTGGGCAGGGTCGGTGTCCTGGTACTCGTCGACGTACACGGCGTCGTACTGCGCGGCGAGCCGCTCGGCGGCCTCGGGGCGGCGGGCGAGGAGCACCGCGCGATGGACCAGCTCGGCGTAGTCGAGGACGCCCTGCAGGTCGAGCACGTCGAGGTACTCGGCGAGGAAGGACGCCGCGGCACGCCAGTCGGGTCGCCCGATACGGCGGGCGAAGGCGTCCAGGGCGTCGGGGCCGAGGCCCAGTTCGCGGCTGCGGGCGAGGACCGCGCGGACCTCGTCGGCGAAGCCCCGGGTGGTCAGGCAGGCGCGCAGCTCGTCCGGCCAGCGCACGTTGGCCAGGCCGAGCCGCTCCAGGTCCGGCTGGCCCGCGAGCAGTTCCCGTACGGTCACGTCCTGCTCGGGGCCGGACAGCAGCCGCAGGGGCTCCACGAACAGGTCGCTGTCCTGGTGGGCGCGGACCAGGGCGTAGCAGAACGAGTGGAACGTGGTCGCCTGAGGCGCGCGTGCCGCCCCTATACGCAGCGCCATACGGTCGCGCAGTTCGACGGCGGCCTTGCGGCTGAACGTCAGCACCAGGATGCGCTCGGGGTCCCCGCCACGGGCGATGCGCGCCGCCACGGACTCGACGAGGGTGGTGGTCTTCCCGGTGCCCGGACCTGCGAGGACGAGCATCGGGCCGGTCGCGTGGTCAACCACGGCGCGCTGTGCGGCGTCCAGACGAGGGGGAGCCACCTGGACCGGAGGGGTACGCACCAGCCGGTAAGCGCCACGGGCCCCCTGTCGCACCTGGGGGTGCGACAGGCGCTTGGTGGAGGAAGAGGAGCTCACGTGGTTCGCCGGTCCTGGTGGGTGTGCAAGTTGTCGTTGGCGGCAAGGAGCGCCGTCGTTCAGGGGTGGTGGTCGGGTGGCGGGTGGGCCGCCCCTCGCGCGTGGCGGGCGGTGGCGGCGGGGTGAGGGGGACACGCGCAGCCGACGCTACGCCGACGGGCGGTACGGAAGCAGGGCTTCCGATTCATCCCTCGGTTCACTTCTGGCACGTGCGTCCCTCGACTCACGAACGTACGCCATGCCACGCACGTGCCCCCCTTCCCCCGTTCGGATCACAGGTCACACAGCGGGCCGTCCGATGGCGGAAGCTGTCAGGTGTGACCCTGTGCGCGTTCGCCGCCGTCCCAGCGCGCCCGCCTCATGTCGAGGCGCGGCAGGTGGCCCTCCGCGGCCCTGCTCGCCTCCTTCAGCGGCGTGCCCTCGGCGCGGTAGTGCTCCAGCGCTCTCAGCTCGTGGCCCGGCAGCAGGACCCCGTCCGCGCGGACCACCCGCCACCACGGGACGGCTCCCCCGTAGAGGGCCATCACCCGGCCGACCTGCCGGGGCCCGCCCTCCTCCAGCCACTCCGCGACGTCCCCGTACGTCATGACGCGGCCCGGCGGGATCAGCTCGGCGACCTCAAGGACCCGCTCGGCGTACTCGGGCAGCGCGTCCTCGGACTCCGGGTGGGCGTCGTCGTACTCCAGGCAGGCGTCGTCCGGAAGGCTCTCCTCGCTCATCCGGCCCATCCTGCCCCACCCCACCGACAATGTGACGTGCTCGCCACTGTGCGTATGCCTCGCTCCGCGGCGGCGCTTCGGGCAGACTGTGCGCCCCCGCATTTGCACCCTGATGCCCCCGTGTGTCGGTGGGGCATGCCACCATCGTGCGGGCGGTGACTGGTGATACGAGATCAAGAAGAGACGATGAAGCAACAGGGTGCACACCCGGAGGGCGCGGAGAGCACCTCTGACGCTTCGTCGCGCCCGGACACCGCGAACGTCGGCAAGAAGGACCTCGGCGAGAGCGACGGCGGCAAGAAGGACGAGGTCAGCAAGGGCGCCGACACGAGCGACGCCGGCCGCAAGGCCATCGAGGGGAAGGCCCCGTACGACCTCGAAGAGGCGCACGTCGACGAGGTGGAGGGCGACGAACCGCTGCTCCCCGCGCGCGTGCACCGTCCGTCCGACCTGATGCGACTCCTCGTGGGCGCGCTGGGCATCGCCCTGCTGCTCGCGATCGCCGCGTTCGCACACGGCACCACCTCGGGTCTCGAACAGGACATCAACAAGGGCACCGGGCAGGCGCCCGACCTGTTCAGCAAGATGGCCGGACTGGTGTCCAGCATCGCGATCCTCCTGGTGCCCGTCGCCTTCGCGATCGAGCGGCTGATCAAGCGGGACGGGCTGCGCATCGCCGACGGCGTCCTCGCGGCCGTCCTCGCGCACGGGGTGACACTCGCCACCGACCTGTGGGTGGCGCGGGCCGCCCCGGAGTCCATCCGGGACGCGCTCACCCAGCCGTCGCCCGGCGACCTCGGCTCCCTCACCGACCCGGTGCACGGCTATCTCGCGCCGGTCATCGCGTACATGACGGCCGTGGGCATGTCCCGCAGACCTCGCTGGCGCGCGGTCCTCTGGGCGGTCCTGGTCCTGTACGCCTTCTCCATGCTGGTCACCGGCTACACCACGCCGTTCTCGATCCTCCTGACGCTGCTGATCGGCTGGACCGTCGCCTACGGCACGCTGTACGCGGTCGGCTCGCCCAACGTCCGTCCCACCGGACGGACGCTGATGGCGGGTCTCAGGCACGTCGGCTTCCGCCCGGTGAGCGCGGCCCGCGAGGAGATCTCCGACACACAGGAGACCGGCGATCGCGGCCGGCGCTACTTCGTCACCCTCGAGGACGGTCCGCCGCTCGATGTGACGGTGGTCGACCGGGAGCAGCAGGCGCAGGGGTTCTTCTATCGCGCGTGGCGCAATCTGACGCTGCGCGGCTTCGCCACCCGAAGCAGCCTCCAGTCGCTGCGCCAGGCCCTGGAGCAGGAGGCGCTGCTCGCCTACGCGGCCATCGCGGCCGGTGCCAACGCGCCCAAGCTCATCGCAACCTCCGAGCTCGGCCCGGACGCCGTGATGCTCGTCTACGAGCACACCGGCGGGCACACCCTGGACTCGCTGCCGGACGAGGAGATCACCGACGAGCTGCTGCGCGGCACCTGGCTCCAGGTCAAGGCGCTGCAGTCCCGGCGTATCGCGCACCGTCGGCTGGTGGGTGACGCGATTCTGGTGGATCGTTCCGGCAAGGTGATCATCAGCGACCTGCGCATCGGCGAGATCGCGGCCAACAGTCTGCTGCTGCGCATGGACATCTCCCAGCTGCTGGTGACGCTCGGCCTCCGGGTGGGCGCCGAGCGTGCGGTGGCGTCGGCGGTGAGCGTGCTCGGCCCCGACGCCGTGGCCGACTGTCTGCCGATGCTGCAGCCCATCGCGCTGAGCCGCTCCACGCGCGCGACGCTGCGCAGACTGGCCCGGGAGAGGGCCGAGCGCGAGCGCGAGGCGGTGCTGGAGGCGTCCCGGCTCGCCAAGCACGCCCGCAGCGAGGAAGCCACGGGCGACCCCGGGGCCGTACCGGACAAGCCGGACAAGAAGACCGTACGGGCGCAGACGCGGGCCGAGAAGCGGGCCATCGACGAGGCCCTGGACGAGGCGCGCGAGGAGGACCTGCTCACGCAGATCCGCCACGAGGTACTGCTGATCAGGCCGCAGGCGCCGGTCGAGCCGGCCCGCCTGGAGCGAGTGCGGCCGCGCACACTGATCAGTTTCATCGCCGGTGCGATCGCCGCGTACTTCCTGCTGACGCAGCTCACCCACATCGAGTTCGGCCCGCTCATCGCCAACGCCCAGTGGGGCTGGGTGGCCGCGGCCGTGCTGTTCTCGGCGTGCAGCTACTTCGCGGCGGCCATGGCGCTGCTGGGCTTCGTGCCCGAGCGGGTGCCGTTCCGGCGGACCGTGACGGCCCAGGTCGCCGGGTCGTTCGTGAAGATCGTCGCCCCGGCGGCGGTCGGCGGCGTCGCGCTCAACACGCGCTTCCTGCAGCGCGCGGGAGTGCGACCGGGGCTCGCGGTGGCGAGCGTCGGCGCATCACAGCTGTTCGGGCTCGGCTGCCACATCCTGATGCTGCTGTCCTTCGGCTATCTGACCGGCATCGAGAAGACGCCCTCGCTGTCGCCGTCCCGGACCGTCATCGCGGGTCTGCTGACGGTGGCGGTGCTGGTGCTCGTGGTGACCTCGGTGCCGTTCCTGCGGAAATTCGTCGTCACGCGCGTGAGGTCGCTGTTCGCGGGTGTCGTGCCGCGCATGCTCGACGTGCTCCAGCGGCCGCAGAAGCTGGTCACCGGCATCGGCGGCATGCTGCTGCTGACCGCCTGCTTCGTGATGTGCCTGGACGCGTCGATCCGGGCGTTCGGCAGCGAGGGGACCTCGCTCAGCATCGCCAGCGTGGCCGTCGTCTTCCTCGCGGGCAACGCGCTCGGCTCGGCGGCCCCGACCCCGGGCGGCGTGGGCGCCGTGGACGTGACCTTGACGGTCGGTCTGATCGCCGTAGGTCTGGAGAGCGAGGTCGCCGCGCCTGCGGTGCTGCTGTTCCGGATGCTGACGCTGTGGCTGCCGGTACTGCCGGGCTGGCTGGCCTTCAACCACCTGACACGCAAGGGCGCGCTGTAGCGCGATCCCTCGTACGGCTCGCGCCCCGAGCGTCCCACCTCGTACGACCGCAGGATGGGACCATGCCGAACCCTCCCCGGATGCGTGCAGCCGCCCTGACCGCCACGGCCCTGCTGGTGCCCGCCCTGCTGGCGGGTTGCAGCGACGACGACTCCGGGGACGAGGATCTGACGGTCCAGGAGCTGAGCTGGAAGGACTGTCCGGCCCCCTCCCAGGCGCAGGGCGGCAGGGGCAGCCCGTCACCTCTGCCGGACGGCGGCGCATGGCAGTGCGCCACGATGAAGGCACCGCGCGACTGGGACGAGCCCAGGGGCGACACGATCGGCATCGCGCTGATCCGGGTGAAGGCCAGCGGCGACGAGAACCGCCGCATCGGCTCGCTGATCTTCAACTTCGGCGGTCCCGGCGGCTCGGGCGTCACCAGCCTGCCCTCCTTCGCCGAGGGATACGAGAAACTGCGCACCCGCTACGACCTGGTGAGCTTCGACCCGCGCGGGGTCGGCCGCAGCGAGCCCGTACGGTGCGAGAACGACCAGCAGCTCGACGCCTACTTCCAGCAGGACGCCACGCCGGACGACGTCGCCGAGCGGACCGAACGGCTGGACAGCGCCAAGGAGTTCAACGCGGCGTGCGAGAAGAACTCCAAGGGGATGCTGCCGTATGTGATCACCACCGACGCGGCTCGTGACCTGGACCTGATGCGACAGGTCCTCGGCGACGACAAGCTGCACTACTTCGGCATCTCGTACGGCACCGAACTCGGCGGCGTCTACGCCCACCTGTTCCCCAAGAACGTGGGACGCGCCGTCTTCGACGCGGTCGTCGACCCGACGCAGAACCCCGAGCAGAACGCGCTCGCGCAGGCCAAGGGATTTCAGCTCGCGCTGGACAACTTCGCCGAGGACTGCGCGTCAAAGACGGACTGCCCGATCGGCGACAGCCCCCAGGACGTCAAGGACCGCATCGCCAAGCTGCTGAAGGACCTCGACAGCAAACCGATCCAGGGCATCTTCCCCCGCGAGCTGACCCAGAGCACCGCGACCTCCGGCATCATGCAGGCTCTGTATTCGAAGAACTTCTGGGAGTACCTCACCCAGGGCCTGGTGCAGGCGTACGACGGTGACGGCAGCGCCCTGATGCTGCTGGCCGACTCGAGCAACGGACGCCGCGAGAACGGCGAGTACAGCAACATCATCCCGGCCAACGTGGCGATCAACTGCGCCGATGACAAGCCCCGTTACACAGCCGAGGACGTGGAGCGGAGGCTGCCCGAGTTCCGGGCCGCCTCGAACCTGTTCGGCGACTCCCTGGCCTGGTCCATGCTCAGCTGCACCGACTGGGCCGTGGCCGGGGCCACCGACCATCCCGAGGTCAGCGCGCCCGGCTCGGCGCCGATCCTCGTGGTGGGCAACACGGGCGACCCGGCCACGCCGTACGAGGGCGCGCGGAGGATGGTCCAGGCACTGGGCAAGGGGGTGGGCGTCGAGCTGACGTACAAGGGCCAGGGACACGGGGCGTACAACAGCAAGAACAAGTGCGTGCAGGACGCGGTGGACGGTTATCTGCTGGACGGGAAGGTGCCGGCGGGGGGCACCGTCTGCTCCTGAAGCTGCTCATGAAGCCGAGCGGCGAAGCAACAAATCAGCAGGTCAGAGAGTTATCCACAGGCCGCTACAGCCCTTTCGGGATCCGCCTACTATGGCCTGACCGCCATCCGCGGCACGGTGCGGACGGCCCGCGAGGGGGGAAGTGACATGGCGCGATTCGTACGGTGGACGGCCCTGACGGCCACCGCCGCGCTGCTGGTGACGGCCTGCAGCGGCGGCTCGTCCGACGGCGGCGGGGCCGGTGGGAAGGCGAGCGGGACGAGTTCCTCGGCCGCGTCCGCCGGCTCGGCGACTCCACTGCCGTCCTCGCTGACCTCGCAGAAGCTCGACTGGGGACGCTGCAAGGCCACCGGGGACTCCCCCGCGCCCGGCGACGAGTGGCAGTGCGCGACGCTCGAGGCGCCGCTGGACTGGAAGAAACCGGACGGCAGGACGATCGACCTCGCGCTGATCCGCGCCAGGGCCAGTGGCGACGACCGCATCGGTTCTCTCCTGTTCAACTTCGGCGGCCCCGGCAGCTCGGGGTTGTCCACGCTGCCGTGGTACGCCTCCGCCACGTCCGAGCTCGGCAAGCGGTACGACCTGGTGAGCTGGGACCCGCGCGGGGTCGGCGCCAGCGAAGGCGTGCGCTGCCGCACCGACAAGGAGATCCAGGCCTCCGAGTCCATGGACATCACGCCGGACACCCCGGCCGAGGAGACGGCGTATCTGCGGGACGCCGCCGACTTCGGCCAGGGCTGCCAGAAGTCCGAGGGGGCGCTGATCGCGCATGTGTCGACCACCGACACCGCCCGCGACATGGACCTGATGCGCCAGGTCCTGGGCGACACGCAGATGCACTACTTCGGCATCTCCTACGGCACCGAACTCGGCGGCGTCTACGCCCACTTGTTCCCCAAGAACGTGGGGCGGCTGATCCTGGACGCGGTCGTCGACCCGAGCGCCGACGGGGAGGGACACACCGAGAACCAGGCCAGGGGCTTCCAGCGCGCGCTGAACAACTACCTCGACTCCACCGGCCAGGGCGCCGAAGAGGGCTCGCGGAAGATCGTGGACCTGCTGAAGCGAATCGACGCGAGCCCACTGCCGACGTCGTCCGGGCGGAAACTCACCGAGGCACTCGCCCTCACCGGCATCATCAGGCCGCTGTACAGCGAGGCGAGCTGGCCGACCCTGACCAGCGCCCTGGAGGCGGCCGAGGAGGGAGACGGCTCGGAACTCCTGGCGCTCGCCGACGACTACAACGAACGCAGCGCCTCGGGGCACTACGGCACGGGGACCCACTCACAACGGGTCATATCGTGCCTGGACACCAGGCAGCGGCCGACCCTCGAGGAGACGAGGAAGCTGTTGCCGCGGTTCGAGAAGGTCTCGCCCGTGTTCGGTCCCATGCTCGGCTGGGACACGGCCGGCTGGTGCCACGACTGGCCGGTGGCCGGACAGCACGACACCCCGGAGGTGAGTGCGCCGGGTGCGGCACCGATCCTGCTGGTCGGCAACACCGGCGACCCGGCGACGCCCTACGAGGGCACCCGGAAAATGGCGGACGAACTGGGCAAGGGCGTCGGCGTGATGCTCACCTGGAAGGGCGAGGGTCACGCCTCGTACGGGAAGGGGAGCGACTGCGTCGACTCCACGGTGAACGCCTATCTGCTGCAGGGGACGGTACCGAAGGACGGCAAGGTCTGCTCATGACGGCGGCGGGGGCTTCGAGCACCCGTGGTGCCCCAAGCCCCCGCCGTCCGAGCGAGGCCCGCCCTGCGGGCGAGGGAGTCCGCTCAGTAGACCGGCTTGTGCGGCTCGATCTGGTTGACCCAGCCGATCACGCCGCCACCGACGTGCACGGCGTCGGCGAAGCCCGCGGACTTCAGGACCGCGAGGACTTCCGCACTGCGGACACCCGTCTTGCAGTGCAAGACGATCTTCTTGTCCTGCGGGAGGTTCTCCAGAGCGGTGCCCATGAGGAACTCGTTCTTCGGGATCAGCGTGGCGCCGGGGATCGAGACGATCTCGTACTCGTTGATCTCGCGGACGTCGATGATCTCGATGTTCTCGCCGTCGTCGATCCACTCCTTGAGCTGCTTGGGAGTGATCGTCGAGCCGGCGGCAGCCTCCTGGGCCTCCTCGGAGACGACGCCGCAGAAGGCCTCGTAGTCGATGAGCTCGGTGACGGTCGGGTTCTCGCCGCAGACCGCGCAGTTCGGGTCCTTGCGGACCTTGACCTGGCGGTACTGCATCTCCAGGGCGTCGTAGATCATGAGTCGGCCGACCAGCGGCTCGCCGATGCCCGCGAGGAGCTTGATGGCCTCGTTGACCTGGATGGAGCCGATGGACGCGCAGAGCACGCCCAGCACGCCGCCCTCGGCGCAGGAGGGGACCATGCCCGGCGGCGGGGGCTCCGGGTAGAGGCAGCGGTAGCAGGGGCCGTGCTCGGACCAGAAGACCGAGGCCTGGCCGTCGAAGCGGTAGATCGAGCCCCACACGTACGGCTTGTTCAGCAGCACGCAGGCGTCGTTGACCAGGTAGCGGGTCGCGAAGTTGTCCGTGCCGTCGACGATCAGGTCGTACTGGCTGAAGATGTCCATCACGTTGTCGGCCTCGAGCCGCTCCTCGTGAAGGATCACGTTCACGTACGGGTTGATGCCGAGGACGGAGTCGCGGGCGGACTCGGCCTTGGAGCGGCCGATGTCGGCCTGGCTGTGGATGATCTGGCGCTGCAGGTTCGACTCGTCGACCTCGTCGAACTCCACGATTCCGAGCGTGCCGACGCCCGCGGCGGCCAGGTACATCAGCGCCGGCGAGCCCAGGCCGCCGGCGCCCACACACAGCACCTTGGCGTTCTTCAGCCGCTTCTGCCCGTCCATCCCCACGTCGGGGATGATCAGGTGGCGGGAGTACCTGCGGACCTCGTCTACGGTGAGCTCGGATGCGGGCTCGACCAGGGGTGGCAGCGACACGGGGACTCCGTTGGTCGGTCGATCACTACGGTTGTTCTCTCCGTAACAGTGCCATGGGCTTTTTCATTCCGAGACACCTGTTCCGATCCGCGAGACGATTTCGTCCCAGTAGCCGGGCATGGTCCCCCAGGCGTCGGTGCGGCCGCCGCGGTCGGTGCGGTCCGTGCGGTCGGTGAAGTAGATGGTCGCCGCGCCCTGCCAGCGGGCGATGCGCAGTGCCTCGTCCAGGTGGGGGCGGGGCACCCCGTGCACGAAGTGGCAGAAGCGGTCGGGCGGGTAGTCGGCGGTCCACTCCGCCACCTGCGACCAGCGGTAGTCGCTCCACGAGCCCCGGAAGGTGACCAACTGGTCGGCGCACTCCGCGTAGCCCGGGTGGGGGTGGGTGCCGTGGCCGAGGACGATGTGGGCCTTGTCACGCAACGCGCGGAGTGTGGTGATCGTGCGGCGGATCTGGGACAGGGCGGCGCGTTCGGTCGGACAGCGGTCCAGGAAGAAGCCGTCGACCCGGTACCAGTCGAGGTAGCGGCGCGCCTCGGAGATCACCTCGCCGAAGGCGCGGGCGCCATCGGCCGTGTCGAAGTGCGCCGCTTCCGGGTGGACCGTGCCCAGGTGAGCGGTGTCGAGGTGGCCCAGGATGCGGACTCCCGCGTTGTGGAGTCTTCCGGCGGTCTCGAGGCAGTGCGGGTCGGGGCGGGTGCCGGGGCCGTCCGCGACGTTCAGGACCACCCAGTGCACGGGGGTGCCGGGGCGGGTGAGTTCGCCCCACTCGGTGGGGGCGAGGAGGGGATGTGCGTAGCCGGGGATGCCGAGGCCGGTGCGGAGGTGTGTGCTCGTGACAGTCGGTGGTGTGCCGGTCAGATACGGCATGCCGCCTCCATCCAGATGTCACCCAGGGACTCTTCGAGGTTGATCCGGGGGCGCCAGCCGAGCCGGTCGCGTGCGGTGCGCACGTCGGCCTGCTGCCAGCTGCCGCAGCCGTCCGGGTACGGGTACGCGGCCGGGGCGCCGTGGCCCGCCTGCGTCGCATGGGCCGTGTGGGTCATGTGGTCCGAGTCGGCGCGGGGGTGGCCGATGGACGACCGCAACAGGCCGGGCGGGCCGTCGAGTTCGTGGAGGGCGCCGCCGTATCCGGCCACGCGGGCGAGGACGGCGGCGGCGTCCCGGAGGCGGACGGCCCGTCCCGAGCCGATGTTGATGACGCCCTGCGCTGCGGACAGCGAGGCGGCGTGGACGGCGCGGGCCACGTCGCGGACGTCGACGAAGTCGCGCTGCGCGCCGAGGCCGGTGAGTTTGAGCTCGCCGTCGCCGGACTGCATGGCGCGGCGCATGGCCTCGGCCAGGCGGCCGAGGGGGGAGCCGGCCGGGGTGCCGGGGCCCGCGGGTGAGAAGACGCGGAGAACCACGGCGTCCAGGCCGGAGCCCAGGACCAGTTCGGTGGCGGCGAGTTTGCTGACGCCGTACGGCCCTCCGGGGCGGGGGACGGCGTCCTCGGCCGTGGAGGAGCCGGGCTGGCTCGGGCCGTACTCGGCGCCGCAGCCGATCTGGACGAGGCGGGCGCCGCAGCCGCTGCGGCGCAGGGCCTCGCAGACGGTGGCGACGGCGACGGTGTTGTGGCGGGTGAGTTCGCGGGCGCCGCCTCGGGTGGCGCCGGCGCAGTTGATGACGACGCCGGGGTGGACCGCGTCGAGGAAGCGGGTGAGGGCGCCGGGGCTGCCGGACGCGAGGTCGAAACGCACGTCGGCGTCGTCGCCTCGGCCCAGTGCGGTGAGTTGGACGGCGGGGTCGGCGAGGAGGCGGTCGGCTACGAAGCGGCCGAGGTAGCCGTTGGCTCCGATCAGCAGAACTCTCATCGGGCGGCTCCCGGGGCCGAGGCGTGGTCGGGTCGGGAGGTGATCATTTGGGGGTCTCCTTCACGGACAAGGACTTCAGGCAGAGGGGCTTTCAGAGAGGGGCTTTCAGACAGAAGGGGTTCAGCGGGTTTCTGGGCGTGTATGCCTTCGGCAGCCCGTGCGGCTGAGTGGCGGTTCGCGTAGCTCCCACGGTTTCGTCGTGGGTCGGGGCCGCGCGGGAGGGTGCCCCCTACCCGCCGTACGCGGGTGCGGCACGTCGCTGATGCCTGTCGCGTCAGCATGGGTCGTCCGCCCGTGCGTGCGCCGACGCCCTCGTGAGGGTGCGGGTCGCGTGGAGCAGGAGGGTCAGGGCGCCCGTGCCGCAGGCGATGGTGGGGATGGCGGCCGGGCCCCATGTGTCGATCAGGGACTGGACTGGGGTTGCCAGCCAGGCGCAGCCGGGGAGGCGGGCTGTGAAGAGGGCGGCCAGGGCCGTGGCCTCGGCTGTGACTGTGGCGGTGAGGACCAGTGCGGGGGCGTGGGTGAAACCGTGGGTGGTGAGGAGACGGGAGAGGAACAGGAAAGCGCCCAGGGTGAGGGTCTGGGGGTAGGCGGCGGGCTCGTCCAGGACCGTGGCGGTAACGGTCAGTAGGGCTGTCAGGGCGCCGAGGTAGAGGGCGAACGTGCCCAGGAGCAGGGGCTTCACGGAGGTGGCGAAGTCCTCCAGGGCTCGGCTGGCCGACAGCTTGCGGCGGGCTCGTACGGCAAGGAGGTGGGCGCACCATGCCGCGGGGGCGCAGGAGAGGGTGAGGGCCAGGAGGGGGGCGGTGGTGAGGGGCCAAGGACCCCCGGTGGTGCCGCTGGGGAGGGCGTCGGGGCCTCCGGTGGCGGCTGCCTGGAGAAGGCCGTCGCCGAGGAGGGCGTAGGCGAGGAGCCAGCAGGTGCGGGTGGCCGCCGGGTGTGTGGCCTGTGCGGCGGCGAGGGGGCCTCGGGCCAGTGCGGCGCGCAGGGCGAGGGTCACGGCGAGGGCTCCCGCGGCGGCCGCGATCAGGCGGGACTGCCCGTGGGTGAGGTGCAGGGCGGTCACGGCCGCCGCGCAGAGGGCTCCGGGGAGGAGGGTGAGGAGAATCCAGTCGGCTCGTGCGCGGGGGGCGGGGAAGGGCGGGGAGCTGGGGGGCGTTTCGCCGTCGCGGGCCACTCGGGCGTACATCTCCTCCGCGAGGGAGAAGACGTCCCGGTGCAGGAAGCGTGCCGCGGTGCGGTCGGTGATGCCGTGGGCTTCCAGGCCGGCGGCGATCTCCAGGGGGTCCACCGCGCGTTCGCAGAGGTCGCGGTGACGGTGCATCAGCGCCTTCACGGGGTCGGCGCCGGTGCGGCGGGTGGGAGTCGGCCGGGGGCCGGTGGGACGGGTGGCGGTTGGTTCCTGGCCGACGGTGGGTGGCGCGTCGGCTCCGCTCTCGCGTACGTCCGTCTCCGCCACGAGCCACTCCCCCGACCGCTCGTCCCAGGCCCCGGGGCTGGTCGGGGCCCCGGGACGGTCCAGGCCTCCCAGGCCGCTCATCGCGCCGCCTCCGTCGCGGGCAACGCGGTGGCGCGTACGGGGGCTCCCGTCGGGCGGCCGGGGCCGCCGCGGGCCACCAGGCGTGCGGATCGCTCGGTCCAGCGGCCGGGGACATGGGCCTCGGCGGGGACGGCGAAGGGCAGGGGGGCGCCGGCCTCGTCGAGGACGACGCGGCGGACCGGCGTACGCGAGACGATCTCCAGGTAAATGCCGTGAAATGCCGCGACGTTCTGCTCGACGGTGAACAGTTCGAGCGCCCGCGCGCGTGCCGCCGCGCCCAGGCGCTCACGGCGCTCGGGGTCGCGCAACAGCGCCACACAGGCCTCCGCGAGCGCCCGGGGGTTACGCGGTGGTACGACGAGACCGGTGCCGCCGATGACCTCCACCACCGCGCCTACGTCCGTGGACACCGTCACGCGGCCGCAGAACATGGCCTCGACCAGACTGATGGGGAAGCCCTCGACGACGCTGGACAGGACGACCACGGCGCCCGCGGCGTACGCGTCGGCGAGCGTGGGGATCTCGGGGCCGCCGATCTCCTCGAAGGAGACCGGGTTGTCGCCGACGGTGTGCGGGCCCTCGGCCTCGTCGGGGAAGAGCTGCGCGGCGAGCGCCCTGCAGTGGCCGAGGTAGGCGTCGCCCTCGGGGCCCGCGGGGGAGCCGACGATCCGCAGCCGCGTCTTCGGTTCCTCCTTGCGGACCTCGGCGAAGGCGTGCAGCAACGACACCAGGTCCTTGGCGGGTTCGACACGGCCGACCCAGACCAGCGTGTCCGGGTCCGCGCACTCCTGGGCCTCGCCGACTTCGGCGAAGCGGGAGGCGTCCATGCCGGGGTAGACGGTGCGCAGCTTCGCGCGGTCGGCGCCGCAGCGCTCCTGCCAGCGGCGGGCGTGGGCGTTGCCGGGTGTGACGAGGGCGGCCCGGGCGTAGGTCTCGGCGGCGAGCCTGCCGTGGAAGGCGGCGAGCAGCGACCGTACGGCGGGCGAGGACTCGGTGGCGGCCAGGTAGTGCGTGCGGAGCCGTACCCCGTACTCGGTCAGCAGCAGCGGTACGCCGCAGAAGTGCTGGGCGAGCAGGCCGGTCAGGGCCGCCGAGCCGCCGGAGGCGGCGTGACACAGGTCGGCCGAGCCCAGGTCGTCGTCCTCGTACCAGTCGAGCGAGAGGGGGCGCAGGGCGCGTTCCAGCTGCGCGGCGAAGGCCAGCAGATCGGGTACGCGCGCCTCACGCGCCGGGCGCAGGGCGCCCCGCGCCCTGCAGGCGCGCTCAAGGGCGCGTACGGCGGACTCGGAGCGGAGCGCTCCCACCAGTCCGCCCTCGTCACGGGCGAGTTCGGCGAGCCCGTACAGCGCGTTGCCGAAACGGTCCGCCTCAGTGGCCGACGTGTCCTCGGAGGCTCCGGAAGGGCCCCCGGTCCCCCCTGCGCAGAGCACGGCCACCAACTCGCCGTAGCACTCGGCGAACCGCCGGCGCGCACGGCGCCCATACGCCCACCCGTCGCCCGCCACCGCCCTTCCAACGGGTCCCTTCGGGCCGCCCCTCCCATAGTCATCCTCGCCCGCCCACAGCGGCGCCGTACGCACGCGGCTGACCTGCGGTGGCAGCGGGACCCAGCCCTCGTCCTCCTGGCGCTCGCTGCGGCTGAGCGCGTAGATGTCGAACTCGTGCTGTCCGAGCCCGCGCACGAGCCGGTCGCACCAGAGCCTGGCGTCACCGTCCACATACGGATAGCCGCCCTCCGCGATCAGTGCGATGCGCACGAGTACACCCCCGATCTCCCTAAGGGGAGCCACCGTTCCTCCGGCGGCTCACAGCGGGACGAACGTATGCGGACAAGCCGGTGGCCCGATGGACGGTTGTCCATCGCGCCACCAAAAGGGGTGAACGGTCGTAACTTTCCCGTGCAGGTCGCGTTCCGTCGCGCTAAGAGATCAAACGCCTACGGATCGTCACACCATGGCCAACTCCCGTCGCGCGGCCCGCCGCTGGGCCGCGATCAGCGGATCGAGTGCCGGTACGGCGGCCAGGAGTTGCTTGGCGCATGGGTCCTGCGGGTTGTCGTACACCTCGTCGGCGGGGCCTTCCTCGACGATCCGCCCGCGCCGCATCACCGCGACCCGGTCGCTGACCTGGCGTACGACGGTGAGGTCGTGCGCGACGAAGACGAGCGCGAGGCCGAGTTCGCGCTGCAACTCGCCGAGCAGGGCGACCATTGACCACGGACGCGATCCGTGTCGCCGCCCGGGATGCGAAAGCGGACGACCAGCGCGCCCAAGACCGTTCGGGGCGTGCCAGTGCGCGGGCTCACTTCCGCTCACCGCTTAGGAACGGTGACGTGGAAGACGACGCAGGTCGTCACCGCCCCAGGACGGCGTCGGCGGTTCTACGTTCACCCGGCGCGGAAGGACAGCGCCGCCTCGACGGTGATGTTCGTCGGTACAAGAATCGCGGCGAAGGTGATGACGGGCGCGGCGAGTCCGGGAAGCAGCTCCCGGCGGGCGATCCGGAACATGCCCCACCCGCTGAGCCGGTCGGCGGCGACGTAGTCGAGCTCCTTGAGGGTGAGCGTCTGCGCGCACACCATCTTGGCGAGCGTGCCCCAGCCGCAGACCAGCCCGACGACCAGCGCCACCAGGACGGGGCGCGGGAAGCTCGTGGGCACGATGGCGAGCAGCGCGAGCGCGACGACCATCAGCGGCATGGCCACGAAGATGTCGGCGATCCGGGTCAGGACGAGGTCCACCCAGCGGTTGCCGAGCCCGGCCGCGACGCCGATGACGACGCCCAGTACGAGCTGCACGACCGTCGCCGCCAGCGCGACCCCGAGCGACACGCGCGTGCCGTGGACCAGCCGCGCGAACAGGTCCCGGCCGGCCTGCGGTTCGACGCCGAGCCAGTCATCGGCGCTCACTCCCCCGAACGACCCGATCGGCACGCCTCCGCGCGGCGAGCGCGACCAGGACGAGCAGCGCGACGACGACCGCCATGACGGACGGTTGGCGCATCGGAGACGACCTCTCGAAATGATGAATCTCGAATAGCGAGACAGTTTGACGAGAAGTGAGACGGAAATGGGCAGACATCTGCCCCCGCGCCGGATCGCCACGCGAACGCGAGGGGCGGGCGTCAGGGACAGTGGACGTCGGCCACGCACAGTGCGGTCACACCGATGAGCGCCAGCTCGATGGCGGCGCAAGAGGAGGCGTGACGGGTCGACATGCGCAGATATATGTATGAACTCGCTGCACATGCCAATGTGACTCGTGAGTCACTCGTCAACTCGCGGGATACGCCCAGGGGTTGGCCCGGCAGTGGATCCCGTCGTGGTCGAGGAACTTGGTCTGCTGCTGCATGACCGGCGCGAGGTCACCGTCCTTGTCACAGGTGACGTGGCTGTAGCCGAGCCGGTGGCCGACCTCGTGGTTGATCAGCATCTGTCGGTACGCGTGGATCCGATCACCGTATGTCTCCGACCCCTGCGCCCATCTGTACGCATTGATCATCACGCGCTCGGTGGCGGCGGAGTCGCACGACACATTGTCGACGGTGGTGTCCAGACCGGACTTGGCGCACCAGTCGGCCGTCGTACCGGGGCTGGCCAGCGTGATCACGAAGTCGGGCTTGCCGGAGTAGATGCGCTCGAAGGTGCGGGCGCCGTTGTGGGACCAGCTGCGGTCGTCGTTGAGCGTCTTCTGCACCGCCTGCGCGAAGAGCTCGCCGTCGAGCCCGAGTCCCTGCTCCACATCCACGCGGTAGGTGAACTTCTGCCCCGTGCCGGGCGCCTTGTCGATCCCCGGGACCGCGTCGAACTTCCCCGAGCCCTTGAGCGTGGCGCTGAGCGCGTACCTCTTGCCGATCTTCTGCTCGTACGTCAGCGGTGCCACGCTCGGCGACCCGGACGGCGTCGGCCGCCCGTCGCTGCGCGAGGCCGAGTCACGGGCGTCCCGCGCCTGATCGGCGGCGGACTGCGACTGTACGTCGCTGCCCTCCCGCCCCTTCGCGACCTGCCCGGCGACGACCACGGCCAGCACGGTGACGACGGCGGCGGCCGCGATGCCGGTGAAGGCCCGGCCCTTGGCGCCCTTCGCCGGCACGGGCTCGCCGGTCGGCGGGGCGTCATCGTCGAGGTCGGCGTCGTTCGCGACGCCGACACGGGACCCGGCCTCGGTGTCCCAGTCGGTGACCGAGGCGTACGGGTCGGCGGGGTGCGCGGCGTCGGACGTACGGGGCGCGAAGACGTCGACGTCCCCGTCGAAGGCGTCGAGGTAGTCCTGCCGGGGCCCCTCGGACGGCGATGCCCGCCGGGGTCGCGGAAGGGGAACGCCGGTCGCCGGAGGAGCGCCGACCGCCGGGGAAACCCCGTACGCAACCCCGGTGCGCCCCCTCAACTCACCCCAGCCCCCACCCGGTTCACGCTGCTCGGGGTGGCCGCCGCGGGCCTGGGGGGTGCCGTGGGCCGGGGTGCCGCCCGCGAAGCGGGGGACGCCCTGGGCGGGAGTGCCGTCCGGCAGCCGAGGAACGCCGCGGGCGGGGGTGCCGTCGGGGAGCCGGGGGAAGCCATGCGCGGGGGTGCCGTCGGGCAGCCTCTGGACACCATGCGCGGGCGTGCCGTCGGGCAACCTCGGAAAGCCATGCGCGGGCGTGCCGTCCGGGAACGCCCGCCCTCCATACGCCGGCGCCCCACCCGTCGGCATCCCCTGCCGAGCGGGCGGCGGACCGGGCACCCTGCGACCGCCAGGACCACCGGCACCACCGGGACCACCCGGACCGCCAGGACCACCGGCACCGCCAGGACCACCAGGACCACCGGCCTGCACCCAACCGCCCTGCCCCGCGCCCGGAGCCGCACCCTGCCTCGCCGTCGGGACCCTGCCCGATCCCGCACCCGGCGCGGACGGACCCCGCTGGGCCGCGCCCGTCTCCGGCTGTGCTCCCCGAGAGCCCTGTCGTGCAGTTGTGTCCGCGGTGTCCGCGGTGTCGCGTTTGGCGGCAGACCCGCGGCGGCTGTGGCGTCCCACGTCGCGCCTCAGCTCCCCGCGTTCTCGGTCACGGCCTCGTCCTCGCCCGCGGCGGCGGCCCTGTCGCCGGCGTCATCCGCGCCCCGGCCGACGGCCCCGGCCGCACCCTCACCGCGCCTTGTGCGCCCGTCGGCGGCCGACACACCCGTCTTCCCCGCATCCAGGGTCCCCGCCGTCTCCGCCGTCCACGCCGTCTCCGCCGTCCCCGCCGTCCCCGCCGTCTCCACGAGGAGTTCACGGACCGCCCGGGCGACCACCTCCGGGTACTCCATCATCGCCACGTGCCCGGCCTCCGGCAGGCTCAGCAGGCGGGAGTCGCGGAAGGCGCGCGCTGCCCGCCGACGCATGCGGTAGCCCACGAGCTGGTCGCGGCCGCCGTAGATGAGCAGCGTCGGCGCCAGCACCCGTTCGGCCTGGCGCCACAGCGCGTGCTGGCCGCCCAGCGTGTAGGCGTTGACGAGCCCGCGCGCGGAGCGGGTCATCGCGTCCCAGAAGTACGGCAGTTGCAGCCGCCGTTCCATCTCCTCGACGGCGTTGCGGAATCCCTCCGGAGTCACCCGCTCGGGGGCGCCGTAACAGAGTTGCATCACGCCGCGGACCCGCTGCTCCGCCGTCCAGCCCCTGGTGAGCCGGGTGAAGAGCGCGGTCACTCCGGGCACCGCGAGCAGTGCCGTGGGCGCGGCCGTGCGCTGGACGCGGATTTCCGGCAGTGCAGGTGACACGAGAGTGAGCGTACGGACCAGGTCGGGACGTACCGCTGCGACGCGCGTGGTGACCGCGCCGCCGAGCGAGTTGCCGAAGAGGTGTACGGGGCCGCGGCCGGAGGCGTCGAGATAACGAATCACCGCGCGTGCGTGCGCGGTGATCGAGTAGTCGCCGTCATCCGGTGGGGGAGAGTCGCCGAAGCCCGGCAGGTCGACGGCCTCGCCGTCGACCTCGCCTTCGAGCTGCTCCATCAGCGCCGACCAGTTCTGCGAGGAACCGCCGAGTCCGTGGACGTACAGCGCGGGCGGCAGCCCCTCGCGCGCGGGTGGTCTCGAACGCACCGTCAGCGTGATCCCCGGCAGCCCGACCGATCGAAGCCTCTCCCCCTCCGCGACCCTGACGGTCGCCACCTTGGGCAGCACATTGGCAGTCGCCGGCGCGGACGGGAGTTCGGTCGAAGACATGCGGCAATGTTACGAGACGATCACGCCCTGGTTCATGTGTTCGCCGTCACAAGTCGACACGTACATGGCACACGTACGTGGCACCCGCACACGGCAGTCGTACGGCCCTGCCCGCCAGGCCTGAAACCCGCCCGCAAAACCCACCCGCATCGCCCGCAGGTCCCCCGCGGATCGCATAGCGTCCGGAACTTGTGTCTCCTAGGCTCATACGCAGGGCACCCGCATATGGACCCCTGCTACCCAGGGACGTTGTGCCCCACGGGGACGTTCAAGGAAGGGAGCCCGCCATGACCGTCGATCCCACCGATCCCGAGACATTCGTGAACGACGACACCGAGGAAGCCCAGGAGTTCGACGTCGAGGCCCCCGCGGCCGACGCGGCCGAGCAGCACGCCGAGGTCCGGCCCGACCGCGACGATCCGGTGACCGGCGAGGACCAGGACCGGGCCAGCGAGGCCGATCTGGCCGAACAGGCGCGCGTCGTCTCCATCGACGAGGACGACTATCGGTGAACGAAGGTGCGGTCGGCGAAGGTGCGACCGGACGCGAAAAAGCGCGGAAGAGAGCGCCACTGAGCAGGAATGAGGCTATTTGTTGCCCGTTCCGGACCGGTTTCAAACCTTCTGCACGACTTTCGTCACCGTCCGGTCCGTGAAATTCTGCGCTCGCACCGCGCACAGCAGGGTTACCGAAAAGTACGATGGCGGCGCGGCGCACACCGCATGTGGACGACATTGGGAGGCGGCGTGACAGCCATCGAGCAGACAGAGGCGGCACGCCCGCGGGGCACTCGCCTGCCGCGCCGTGCCCGACGGAACCAGCTCTTGGGCGCCGCCCAGGAGGTCTTCGTCGCGCAGGGCTACCACGCTGCCGCGATGGACGACATCGCCGAGCGTGCCGGCGTCAGCAAGCCGGTGCTCTACCAGCACTTCCCGGGCAAGCTCGACCTGTACCTCGCCCTGCTGGACCAGCACTGCGAGTCCCTGATCCAGGCCGTACGGAACGCGCTGGCGTCGACGACCGACAACAAGCAGCGCGTGCGGGCGACGATGGACGCGTACTTCGCGTACGTCGAGGACGACGGCGGCGCCTTCCGTCTGGTCTTCGAGTCGGACCTGACGAACGAACCGGCCGTGCGCCAGCGCGTCGACAAGGTCACCAACGAGTGCGCCGAGGCGATCTGCGACGTCATCGCCGAGGACACCGGCCTCTCGCGCGCGGAGTCGATGCTGCTCGCCTCCGGCCTCGGCGGCCTCGCCCAGGTCGTGGCCCGCTCCTGGCTGCACAGCGACCGCAGCGTTCCGCGCGACCAGGCGGTGCAGCTGCTGACGTCCCTTGCGTGGCGCGGCATCGCGGGCTTCCCGCTGCACGGCACGGAGCACCACTGACACGCACGCGCGTGTGCGGGGCGTTTGTTCCCGTCCGCTGTTCGCTCCTGGCGTTCTCGGGCGGAGGGTGTACGTCCCCTCACCGGGCTAATGTGTGCTGGGTACGGCGCGGAAGATCGCGCACTTCACTGACCGTCGGAGGGACATAGCCGTGGAGGTCAAGATCGGCGTGCAGCACGCGCCCCGCGAGATCGTTCTGGAGAGCGGTCAGAGTGCCGAGGAGGTCGAGCGGGCCGTGTCCGAGGCACTGGCCGGGAAGTCACAGCTGCTGACCCTCGTGGACGAGCACGGCCGCAAGGTCCTGGTCCCGGCCGACCGCCTCGCGTACGTGGAGCTCGGTGAGCCGGCCCCGCGCAAGGTGGGCTTCGGCGCGCTGTAGGAAGGCGCCGCCGGACAGGCGTGACGGGAGGGGCCCGACGACTACGCTCGCCGGGCCCCTCCCGTTCCCCACACATGAGATTTCTCCACGGACGAGTTTCTCCACGGACGAGTTTCTCCACGGATGGAGCACAGACCAACCACAGGGGAGGATTGCATTCCGCAGGTCAGGGGTATGACGGGCTACGACCGTTTCGAGCAGGCCGGCCATGTGGGAGGGACCCCAACACATGCTCTTGGAAGCGCTCAGCTCCGCGATCCTCGGCCTGGCCCTGGCATGGGCTGCCGCCCACCGCCTGCCGCACCGTCTCCCGGCCCGTTCCCTGGTCCTGCCGACGGGTGTCGCCGGCGCCCTCTTCGGCGCCTTCATCACGCACACCGCGCTGGACTTCGGCAACCTCTTCCTGATCCTCATCGGCGCGGCCGCGGTCTCCACCGCCTCCCTCTCCCTGCTGGTACGCCCCGCGGGAAGACTCCACCGCCACTCGGCGACCGCGTAAACCCAGAGGACCGGCCGCCAAATCCCTGACGCCCCTCACCCGCAGGGCGCTCGCCTCCTCACCGCCCCCCGGGCCCCAACCACCCACAGGGGGCTTCACCTCTCAACGCCGGCCCAGGCATTTCAGCCCGTCCGGCGTTTGAGGACGAGGCCGTTCAGGCCGACGGGGGTCCAGGGGGCGGAGCCCCCTGGCGGGGTCGAAGGGCAGCGCCCCTGGGGATGGGACGGGTAGGGGCGGCGGGGGCGAAAAACCTACGCGGCCAACCCCAGCGCAGCCATCCGCTTGGTGTGCGCCTCAGTGATCCGCGAGAACATCCGCCCGACCTCCGCGAGATCGAACCCGTCCGCGACCCCACCCACGAGCATCGTCGACAACGCGTCCCGGTCGGCCACCACCCGCTGCGACTGCGACAACGCCTCCCCCATCAACCGCCGAGCCCACAACGCAAGCCGCCCACCCACACGAGGATCCGCATCGATAGCGGCCCGCACCTTCTCCACGGCGAACGACGCATGCCCGGTGTCGTCGAGCACGGCCAGCACCAGCCCCCGCGTGTCCGAGTCGAGCCGAGCCGCGACCTCCCGGTAGAAGTCACTGGCGATCGAGTCACCGACGTACGCCTTGACAAGCCCTTCCAGCCAGTCAGAAGGCGCCGTCTGCTTGTGGAACCCGTCCAGCGCCGCGACGAACGGCTCCATGGACTCCGTCGGCTCGGCCCCGATCTCGGTCAGCCGGTCCCGCAGCTTCTCGTAGTGGTGGAACTCCGCCGACGCCATCTTCGCCAGCTCCGCCTTGTCCGCCAGCGTCGGCGCCAGCTTGGCGTCCTCCGCCAGCCGCTCGAACGCCGCCAGCTCCCCGTACGCCAGCGCGCCCAGCAGATCCACGACAGCGGCCCGGTACTGCGGATCGGCGGAGGCCTGCGCCCAGTCCTGGGCGGCGACCCCGGTGTGTTCGACGGTGGAGTCAGCGGTGTCGGGGGCGTCAGGGGTGTTGTCAGGCGTCGTCATGAAGCGCACAATAGCCCGCTCACCGCGTCGGGGAAGTCCCTGGTCAATGACTGTGACGCCGACTACGTGACCAATTCGGCCATCGCATGTGCGCGTTTCCGGGGTATGGTGGTAATGCGCCCGCTGAGTACTCAGACGTATCTCGACGGGCCGCACGTTATGAGGATGCCCGGTCGGTGGCCCGATCGGCTCCGACCCGACAGCCCTCCACGGCCGTACGGCACTCTGCGTACGGAGCCCGGAGGGGGACACCCTCAGCGGTACGAGCGCTAGAGCGTCGGCAGTGGTCCCGTGCCTTACGGCCCGACCGTATGGCAGCCGACGTCCCCCGGCACGGTCCGTCAAGAACCCCCGCGCTCGCCTCGCACCGCGTACACAGAAGAGGCAGCACCCTGACTACGACTTTCCGAGAGCTCGGAATCCTTCCCGAGACCGCCGAGGCCCTTGAGGCCGTCGGCATCGTCACCCCCTTCCCCATCCAGGAGATGACCCTCCCCGTCGCCCTCTCCGGCACGGACGTCATCGGCCAGGCCAAGACCGGTACCGGCAAGACGCTGGGCTTCGGTCTCCCGCTCCTGGAGCGCGTCACCGTCCCCGCCGACGTGGAGGCCGGGCGCGCCAAGCCCGAGGCCCTCACCGACGCCCCGCAGGCGCTCGTCGTCGTCCCCACGCGCGAGCTGTGCACGCAGGTCACCAACGACCTGCTGACCGCGGGCAAGGTGCGCAACGTACGCGTCCTCGCCATCTACGGCGGCCGGGCCTACGAGCCCCAGGTCGAGGCCCTCAAGAAGGGCGTCGACGTCATCGTCGGCACCCCGGGCCGACTGCTGGACCTCGCGGGCCAGAAGAAGCTCGACCTCAAGCACATCAAGGCGCTCGTCCTCGACGAGGCCGACGAGATGCTCGACCTGGGCTTCCTGCCCGACGTCGAGAAGATCATCAACATGCTGCCGGCCCGCCGCCAGACCATGCTGTTCTCGGCGACCATGCCGGGCGCGGTCATCGGCCTCGCGCGCCGCTACATGTCGCAGCCCACCCACATCCGCGCCACCGCGCCGGACGACGAGGGCGCGACGGTCGCGAACACCGCGCAGTTCGTCTACCGCGCGCACAACATGGACAAGCCGGAGATGGTCGCGCGCATACTGCAGGCCGACGGCCGGGGACTGGCCATGGTCTTCTGCCGTACGAAGCGCACCGCGGCCGACCTCGCCGACCAGCTCCAGCAGCGCGGTTTCGCCGCCGGCGCGGTCCACGGCGACCTCGGCCAGGGCGCCCGCGAGCAGGCCCTGCGCGCTTTCCGCAACGGCAAGGTGGACGTCCTCGTCTGCACCGACGTCGCCGCGCGCGGCATCGACGTCGAGGGCGTGACGCACGTCATCAACTACCAGTCGCCGGAAGAGGAGAAGACGTACCTGCACCGCATCGGCCGCACCGGCCGCGCGGGCGCCAAGGGCATCGCGATCACCCTCGTCGACTGGGACGACATCCCGCGCTGGCAGCTGATCAACAAGGCGCTGGAGCTCAACTTCAACGACCCGCCGGAGACGTACTCCACGTCCCCGCACCTCTTCGAGGAACTGAACATCCCCGCGGGCACCAAGGGCGTCCTGCCCCGCGCGGAGCGTAAGCGCGCCGGGCTGGCGGCGGAGGAGCTGGAGGACCTCGGCGAGACCGGCGGACGCGGTGGACGCGGTCGCGGTGGCCGGGGCGGCCGGGACGAGTCCCGCTCGTCCGCGTCCTCGCCCTCGTCGGACCGCGAGCGCTCGGCGCGCACGCCGCGTCGCCGCCGCCGTACGCGCGGCGGAGCATCGCTGGACGAGACGCCGGCACCGGCCGCCGGTCCCGCGACGGCGGACGAGACCGTCGAGGCCACCGCGGCGGAGTCCGTGACCGCGCCTCGCACCCCGCGCCGCCGTCGCCGCACCCGCGGCGGGGCGTCCTCGGAGCCGGCCGCTGCCGTGACGGCCCCTTCCTCGGCGCCCGAGCCCGCGGAGGCCGCTGAGGCGGCCGTCGCGACGGCGGAGGGCCCGTCCCTGGACGCCTCCGAGGAGGCCGCGGCGAAGCCGCGCCGCCGCCGGACGCGCAAGTCGGCGGAGCCGAAGGCGACTTCGGCCGAGGCGGCGACGACGCCGGAGGCGGAGGCCACGACGGTCTCGGAGCCCGCGAAGGTCACGGAGGCCGTGCAGGCGTCCGAGCCCGCTACGGCTCCTGCGGCTGAGCAGGTCTCGGAGCCCGAGGAGGCTCCCGCCACCAAGCCCCGCCGCCGCACCCGCAAGGCAACGACCGCCGCCGAAACGGCCGTCGACACGGCCGAGGACACCACCGAGGCCGCACAGGAGACCCCGGAGGCGGCGGAGTCCAAGCCGCGCCGCCGGACGACCCGTAAGGCAACGACCGCCGCCGAGACGGCCGTCGACACGGCCGAGGCCACCGAGGCCAAGCCCAAGACGCGCCGCACCCGCAAGACCGCGGCGTCCGCCACCCTGGCCGCCGACATCCCGGCGCAGCCTGCCGGGGAGCCGGAGGCCGCCGAGGCGAAGCCCAAGCGCACCCGCAAGGCCACGGCCACGGCCGCAGAGGCTGCCGTCGACACGGCCGAGGCCGCGGAGGCCAAGCCCAAGGCTCGCCGCACCCGCAAGGCCACGGCCACGGCCGAAGCCGCCGTGGACACGGCCGAGGGCACGGAGGCGAAGCCGCGCCGTACGCGCAAGGCCGCCGCGACCGTCGCGGAGCCGGAGGCCGCCGAGGCCAAGCCGCGGCGCACCCGCAAGGCGACGGCCGCTGCCGCCGAGACGGCCGTCGACACGGCCGAGGCCACCGAGGCCAAGCCCAAGGCACGCCGCACCCGCAAGACCGCGGCGTCCGCCACCCTGGCCGCCGACATCCCGGCCCAGGCCACGCAGGAGCCGACGGCCACGGAGGCGCCCGCGCCCCGTCGCCGTACCCGCAAGGCCGCGGCGACCGTGGAGGCGGCCGACGCCACGGCCGAGGCGAAGCCCAAGGTGCGCCGTACCCGTAAGGCCACGGCCGCCACGGAGCCCGCGGAGAGCTGATCTCCCGCACGACGGCCCGGTCCCGCCTCACGCGGGGCCGGGCCGTCGGCGTACCCGGGCCGCCTTGCGCAGGACCCAGCCACCACCAGGTAGGGCTCCGGCGGCGCACCGGCTACCCTCCCCCCGTGACCACCCAACCCGCCTTCACGCCGCCCCCGAACGCCCGCGCCTACCCCCTCGACACCTCCCGCGGGACCTTCGCCGTCGTCGACTCCCCCGCTGCCCCTGGCGTCGAGTCCCGAGGTGTGGCCCTGCTGCTCCCCGGATTCACCGGCAGCAAGGAGGACTTCACGCTGATGCACGAGCCGCTCGCGGCGCGCGGCTACCGTACGGTCGCCGTCGACGGTCGCGGACAGCACGAGTCGGACGGGCCCGAGCAGGACGAATCCGCGTACGCACAGGGCGAGTTGGCCCGGGACGTCCTCGCCCAGGCGGCAGCCCTGGGAGGCACCCTCGACACCCCCCTCCACCTCTTCGGCCACTCCCTCGGCGGCCAGATCGCCCGCGCGGCCGTCCTCCTCGACCACTCTCCGTTCCGCTCACTCACCCTCATGGCGTCGGGCCCCGCCCAGATCTCCGACTCCCAGCAGCAGCGCGTGAAGCTGTTGCGGGACGCGCTCGCGGTGATGACCATGGCCGAGACCTGGGAGGCGATCCGCGCCATGGGGCCGCCCGAGGAGGTCGGCGGGCCGGCGCGCGGCATCGGTGGCCAGGAGTTGCTGCGCCGCCGTTGGCTCGGCACGAAGCCCGCGCAACTCCTCGCGACGGGACGTCAGTTGTGCACGGAACCGGACCGCGTCGACGAACTGGCCGCCGTACCGCTCCCGTTCCACGTCCTGTCGGGTGCCAGCGACGACACGTGGCCGGTCCCGGTCCTGGACGACATGGCCGCACGGCTGAACGCCCGCCGGACGATCATCCCCGGCGCCGAGCACTCCCCCAACGCCGACCAGCCCCTGCGCACCGCCGAGGCCGTGGCCGACTTCTGGAACAGCGTCGACGGCGCCGGCGCACGCCCGACAGAGGCCTAATACTGCGCCTGCAGGTGCTCCCAGAACCCGTCCCGCAGCGCCCGCCGCAGATCCGCCTGCCCGCGCAGCGAGTACTGCAGCAGCCCCTCCGCCTCCACCAGCAGGTCCTGGTCGACGGACCCGGGCAGATAGGGATGCCCGGGCAGTAGTTCCACGAGCGACTCCCGCCCGCGCGCCGCGAGCCACTTCGCGGCGATCTGCGCGCCGACGAACCGGACGTCCTCCCGCGTCGGCCGGGCCCCCGCCACCTCGTACGCGGCGGCCGTGCGCCGAGAGACGTACGGCTTGAAGAAGTCGAGGTCGAGGGTGCGCTGGCTGTCGACCTCCCAGAGCAGGGGCTCGGCCTGGTTGCGGCCTTCCGGCGCCTCGATGCCCCACAGGTGCACCCGCGCCCCGTACCCCTGCGCCGCCTCGACCGCCGACACCAGGTCCTCGTCCCCGCCGAGGAGTGCCGCGTCGCTGACGGCGCGGTGTCTGGCCAGGGACTCCAGGTCGGTCCTGATCAGTGAGTCGACGCCCTTTTGCTGGTTGTTGGCGTTGAGGTTCCCCAGCCGCACCTTCACATCGGGGAGCTCGGCGATGGACTGCTGCTCCGCCGTGTGGATACGGCGCCGCGCACCGTCGTACCAGTAGACCCGCAGCAGCCTGCTGTCCGCGAAGATCGTGCGTGCCCGGTCGATGAGCGCCTCGATCAGTCCTTCGGCGTCCACGTCGAAGGCGCGACGGTCCTCCGTGCCGGCGACGAGCCGTCCCGCGGCGGCGTAGAGATAGCCCGCGTCGACGAAGATCGCATGGGTCGAGGGCGTCTTCGCCACCTCGGCGAGCATGCGTTGCAGCAGCTCGTTGGTGTGGTCGATGCGGGCGGCGAGTGCCGCGAGGTCGTCGTTCATCGCCTCCATTGTCCTGGCGGTCACGCTGCGAACACAACCGGTCCCGGTCAGTCCCCCGGCGATCTCTCACCAGCCACTTACCGGTCAGTAGTTAGCCGTTCGAAAAATTTCCTTAGCGTAGGGAATGTTTGTAACACGCAAGCCGTTGCATACGTGTGTAACCAAGTGTGAACCCAGTAGTTCTCCTCAGGAGGATGACCAGACGAAGGGAGAAGCCATGCGCTTCGAAATCATGCGACTCGACGAGGTCGACGGCACGCCCGTGGACAGCACCGTCGTAGACGCCGCCTCCGTCAACCGGATCGTTCAGCAGGCCGCGGCAATCGGTCAGCGGCTTTGGATCCGACCGGCCGAGACCACGGCCTCATAACAGACGCGGATCACCGCAGAAGCTTCGAAGCCCCCGTACGGCACTCAGGCCGTACGGGGGCTTCGCGCATACGTCGGGCTCAGGCGCCCTGGATCACCTGCGTGACGCCGTTGATGATCTGCTGCACGGCGATCGCCGACAGCATCATGCCCGCGAGCCGCGTCACCAGGACCACGCCGCCGTCCTTGATGACCCGGATGATCAGCAGCGAGTACCGCATCACGAGCCACAGCACGACATGGATGGCGAGGATCGCCGTCCACACCGACACCCGCATGCCGACGCCGTCGGCCTTCTGCACGGCGAGGATGACCGACACGATCGCACCCGGCCCGGCCAGCAGCGGCATGCCCAGCGGGACGAGGGCGACGTTGACGTCCTTGGTCTGCTTGGGCTCGTCGGTCTTGCCGGTGAGCAGGTCGAGCGCGATCAGCAGGAGCAGCAGCCCGCCCGCGATCATCAGCGCGGGGACGGAGACGTGCAGGTAGTTGAGGATCTGGTGGCCGAGGAGCCCGAACACCGTGATCACACCGCCCGCCACACAGACGGCCTGGAAGGCCATCCGCTTCTGCACCTTGGCCGGCCGACCGGCGGTGAGCGCGAGGAAGATCGGGGTGATCCCGGGGGGATCCATGATGACGAAGAGGGTCAGGAACAGGGAGCCGAAGACGGCGAGGTCGAACATGGGTGATGGGCCTTGCGAAGTGGAGGAAACGAGCGGTGGGCAGGACTGGGCTGAGCTGGGCTACGGCCGCTGTGCCGCTACCGCTGTGGGCAAACGTTCCGCAGGGCGGAACGGGTGGGCACAGCCGACAGCGCCGGGTGCCTCGAAACGAACGTGAAGGCGGCCGACCTAGACCCCGCCGGCCCCCGGGACGGGAAACGCCCCGGTCGCCCGTCGCGTGATCTCGCCGTACACCTCGGGATCCGTCGTGTACTCGCCGAGCACACACGTCTTGCGGCTGCCGTGGTAGTCGCTGGACCCGGTCGTCAGCAGCCCGAGCTCCTTCGCGAGCCCGCGCAGCCGCGCGCGCGTGTCGGGATCGTGGTCCATGTGGTCGACCTCGATGCCGTCGAGCCCGGCCGCGGCCATATCGGCGATCGCGGACTCCGGCACCGTACGCCCCCGCTTGCTCGCCGCCGGATGCGCGAAGACGGCGACGCCCCCCGCGTCCTTGATCAGCCGGATCGCCTCGAACGGGTCGGTCTCGTGCTTCTCCACGAAGGCCCGCCCGCCGTCGGCCAGCCAGTCCTGCGTGAAGGCGTCCCCCACGGTCGGTACGACCCCGAGCTCGACCAGCGCGGTGGCGACATGCGGCCGGCCGACCGAGCCGTCACCGGCGATCCGCAGCACCTGCTCCCAGGTGACGGGAACGCCCAGCTCGTTGAGCTTGGCGACCATGCCCTGGGCCCGGGGCACCCGGTCGTCGCGCACCAGCTCCCGCTCGGCGAGCAGCGCCGGCTCCTCGGGGTCGAAGAGGTAGGCCAGCATGTGCATGCTGATGCCGTCGATACGGCAGGACAGCTCGGCGCCGGTGACGAGGCTGAGCCCCGGCGGCAGCGCGGCGATCGCCTCGGCGTACCCGCGGGTGGTGTCGTGATCGGTGAGTGCCACGACGTCCAGTCCGGCCGCCGCGGCATTGCGCACGAGCTCGGCTGGGGTGTCCGTGCCGTCGGAGGCGGTGGAGTGGGTGTGCAGATCGATACGCACGACGCGAACTCCAGACGGCAACGGGACGGAAGGGGCCGCTCAAGGATAACCAGATTTTCAACGACCCCGGTCACACCCGCACAGCAATACGCCCCTTACACAGGCACCCCTAGGGGCGCGGGGCTGTATCGATATGCGGCTCCGCCCGCGGGGGCGCGACCAGCCACAGACGACCCGCACCCGCCCCTCGACAGGGGCACCCCACCCCCGTAGGCGCTACGGTTCAAGCAAGCGCGGCGACAACGCCCCACAGGGCACCAGCTCCACCTCGGCCCCCGCGTCCCGCAGGTCCGTCAGCACCAGCTCGTCGTACATCAACAACCCGGACTGCTCGGGCCACACGACCGCCCACAGCCACATCCCGAGCGCCTCCCCCGCGAAGACGGCGCGGTCCTCGGGGGTGCCGGAGACATGCCACAGCGGCGTCGGGCGGCCGGCGGCCAGAACCTTGGCCTGGGGCGGCTTCTCGACGTTCATGTGCGGCCCCGGGTCCGGTCCGTCCATGCCCGCGTAGCGCGCGCCGAGGCCGACGCCGAGTTCCTCGGCGACCAGGATCAGCTCGCCCATGCCGCCGAGCGGGCCGGGTCCGGAGCAGGCCACGGCGGTCGCGCGGCCGCCACTGCGGTCGTCGCCCGCACTGGCGACACCCGTGAACAGCCAGCCGATCGGCAGCGGCCACGGCATCCACACCGGCACCTGCGTGCGGTGCACCACAACTCCGAGGGCCTCGACGCTGGGCGGGATCACGGGCTGCACCGGATGCACGGTGCCGTGCACATCGCACTGCCAGGTGTCGGCGAAGAGTCCGGGAGCCCTGACCCGGCCACCACACTTCGGGCAACTGGGTTCGCCCCTCATAGGGCCCCACGGTCCTACCCCTCGTGCGTCACGTCAAGGACGATCACCCGTCCGGACGGAACCGGTTCACGAAGGAGGCGGATCCGCCTTTGCATCGTTAGCATGTCTAACTTAATATATGTACATGCCATCTATCTTTCTGCGTCAGCCGAAGGCCGTGTGGGCGACCGCCGGTGCGTCCGTCGTCGCCTTCATGGGCATCGGACTGGTCGACCCGATCCTGCCGTCCATCGCGAGCGGCCTGAACGCCACGGCCGGACAGGTCTCCCTGCTCTTCACCTCGTACTTCCTCATCACCGCCGTGGCGATGCTGGTCACCGGCTTCGTCTCCAGCCGGATCGGCGGCCGCAAGACCCTGCTGCTCGGCCTCGCGTTCGTGGTCGTCTTCGCCGGGCTCGCGGGCACGTCCGGATCGGTCGGCGAACTGGTCGGGTTCCGGGCGGGCTGGGGGCTCGGCAACGCGCTCTTCGTCTCCACGGCCCTCGCCGTAATAGTCGGCGCGGCGGCCGGCGGCAGCGCGGCGGCGATCCGGCTGTACGAGTCCGCCCTCGGCCTCGGCATGGCGTGCGGGCCCCTGCTGGGCGCGCTGCTCGGGGACGCCAGCTGGCGCTACCCGTTCTTCGGTACGGCCTTCCTGATGGCTGTCGGCTTCCTGTGCATCGCGGTGTTCCTGAAGGAGCAGCCGAAGCCGGCCCGCAAGACCTCGCTGCTGGACCCGCTCAAGGCGCTCGGTCACGGCGGCCTCGCGTCCGCGGCGGTCTCGGCGTTCTTCTACAACTACACGTTCTTCACCGTGCTGGCCTTCACACCGTTCGTACTGGACATGAGCCCGTACCGGTCGGGTGCGGTGTTCTTCGCGTGGGGTGTGCTGCTCGCCGTGTTCTCGGTGGTCGTGGCGCCGCGCCTGCAGGAGCGGTTCGGTTCGCTGAAGGTGCTCGGCGGCTCGCTGGTGCTGCTCGCCGTGGACGTACTGGTCCTCGGCTACGGCGGCCACACCACCGCCGTCGTCTGCACGGTCCTGTCCGGCGCGTTCATCGGCGTGAACAACACCGTCTATACGGAGCTGGCACTCGGCGTCTCCCACGCGCCTCGCCCCGTGGCGAGCGCGGGCTACAACTTCGTGCGCTGGTTCGCGGCGGCGGCCGCGCCCTTCTTCGCACCGCGGATCGAGGAGTGGACCGGCAGCATCCACGTCCCGTTCGTGGTGGCGGCGGTCACGGCGGTCGCGGGCGCGCTCGTGGTCGTCGTACGGCGCGGGGCGCTCGCGCACGATGCCGAGGAACTGGAGACCAAGCACGCGGTCGAGGACAGCGTCACCGTGTTCGCCAACTGACGCTTTTCAGCCACCGGTTGGTGAGGTTCCTCACGCCACGGTCACTCCAGCGGGACGGACGTGCGGACGGGGTCGCGAAGGTCCGTCCCGTTCGTCAGCCAGCGCTCCTGGAGGGCCTGGGCGCCGTGCACGCGCTTCCAGGCGGCCTCGTTCGGGGTCATGGGGAGCAGCGGCAGGAAGCACACGGGGTCGGCGGGCTCGTCGAGTTCCAGGTCCTCCACCAGGCCGCCCGGCTCGGCGACCAGGACCGAGGTGAACGGGGCGCCGGGCCACAGCGGCTCGCCGACGTCCAGGGAAGCGCCGGGGGCCACGATCACGCCCTCCACCTGCGGGGACGCGGCGAGCACGGCGAGCGGGCGGAGCACCTTGTCGGTGTCGGCTTGGCCGGAACGGACGGAGAGGATCAGCTCGGCGCGCGGGCCCTTGACCGGGTCGGCGAGCACCGCGGTGGGGTCGCTCATGGGCTGCGCGGCCATGCCGAGCGTGGCGTAGCGGACGATGTCGCCCTCCTGGAAACGGAGCACCTCGATGCGGTCCGTACCGAGGAAGGTGACCGCCGCGCGCGCGTCCGGTTCGCCCAGCGCGGTGCGCAACCGGGCCTCGACCAGAGGAAGAACATCAGCCATGCGGCGAGCATAGAACTCGTCAGTACCGGGCAAAGCAGCGCCTTGACACTTCAGTCGGCTGATACTCTTGCCCGGTGTTCGGGGCAGCACGCAGAAGCGTCGCGATCGAGTCCCGACGCCAAGTTTGACTCCCCTACGGGGAACCCCGAACGGGGTATGGAACGTCCCTCACGAGGGACCGGCCGGAGGAGGTGGGGCTGTCATGGATCGAAGTCGACCGTGCAGTACCACTCGCTCTTCCCGCCGCTGATGTAGCTGATTCGGCTGTTCCGCTCCGGCTGACCGCCGCCCTTTCACGCTCGCGTCCTCACACGGAAGAGCACTTCGTTTCGCTTTGCCTGATCTGTCTGATCTGAATCAGCAACGAAGCCCGCCACCGCGACGGTGCGGTGCTCCCCGCTTTGTGGACGTGCCAAACATCCTGAGGTCAGGACGTCCCCATTCCGGGCAGTTCCACCCGTCCGGCGGCCCTCCGCGCTTCGTTGCCCGTTGCGAAGGAGCCTGCCCATGTCGATGATCCGCGACCTGCGTGCCGTGGTCCGCCCGTCCCGTATCTCCCTGCGCAAGGACACCGGCGCGTACGACACCACCCGCGACCCGGCGACGCCCTCCGCCGTCGTCGACTGCGCCGTCTACCGCAACGGCGCCCGCGTGGAGAGCCCGAAGCCGCTGACCCCGCACGAGGCGATGCGTCAGGTGCGGCGTGACGGGGGCTTCGTGTGGATCGGCCTGCACGAGCCGACCGAGGCCGAATTCTCCGGTATCGCCGGCGAGTTCGGGCTGCACCCACTGGCCGTGGAGGACGCGGTGCAGGCCCACCAGCGCCCGAAGCTGGAGCGGTACGACGACTCCCTGTTCACCGTCTTCAAGACCATCCACTACGTCGAGCACGACGAACTCACCGCCAACAGCGAGATCGTCGAGACCGGCGAGGTCATGTGCTTCACCGGGCGGGACTTCTTCATCACCGTCCGGCACGGCGGCCAGGGCTCGCTGCGGGCGCTGCGGCACCGGCTGCAGGACGACCCCGAGCTGCTCGCCAAGGGGCCGTCGGCCGTGCTGCACGCGATCGCCGACCATGTCGTCGACGGGTACGTCGCCGTCGCCGACGCGGTGCAGGACGACATCGACGAGGTGGAGACGGAGGTGTTCTCGCCGGGCCGCAAGGGGACACCGCGCGGTACGGACGCGGGGCGGATCTACCAACTCAAGCGTGAGGTGCTGGAGTTCAAGCGTGCGGTGTCGCCCCTGCTGCGGCCCATGCAGCTGCTGAGCGAGCGGCCGATGCGGCTGATCGACCCGGACATCCAGAAGTACTTCCGGGACGTCGCCGACCACCTCGCCCGGGTGCAGGAGCAGGTCATCGGCTTCGACGAACTCCTCAACTCCATCCTCCAGGCCAACCTCGCGCAGGCGTCCGTGGCGCAGAACGAGGACATGCGGAAGATCACCTCGTGGGCCGCGATCATCGCCGTACCGACGATGGTGTGCGGTGTGTACGGGATGAACTTCAAGCACATGCCCGAGCTGCACTGGAAGTACGGCTACCCGGTGATCATGAGCATCACGGTGGCCATCTGTCTGGGCATCCACCGCACGCTGAAGCGGAACGGATGGCTCTGACCGGGCCGGGGACCGCTGGATAGTCTTGGGCCATGACAAGCGAGCTGCTCGACCAGGCCCTCGTCGAGGAGGCCACGAAGAAGTCCGGCCTCATCTGGGTCAAGGGCCCCGGTGTCCCCGCCCGGGCGCTGTGGCACGTGTGGCACGAGGGTGCGGCGTGTGTCGTGGGCGACGGGCCGGGCGAGCAGCCACTGCCGGGGCTGGCCGACGGGGCGGAGGCCGAGGTGACGGTCCGCAGCAAGGACAAGGGCGGCCGGCTGGTCTCCTGGAGCGCGAAGGTCGTCGAGCTGGTGTCGGGCTCCGAGGAGTGGGAGGCGACGGTCGGCGAGCTGAAGGGCAAGCGGCTCAACGCTCCCGACGGCGAGGCCATGCCGGCCCGCTGGGCCCGCGAGTGCCGGGTGCTGCGCCTGGAGCCGACGGGCACCACCGCCCCGCTGCCGGACGGCTCCCTGGCCGAGGCGCCGTTGCCGTCCCCGGCGACGACGCGTCAGCCGATCCCCGCGGGCCTTCCTCGGCTGCTGCTGAAGAAGAAGCGGCGCCGGTAGGCGGTCACGACGTCGGCAGCTGCCTGCCGTAGTCCACCGTCTCGTCCTTCGCGGGCTTCTCCAGGGTGAAGTCCTTGCCCCAGGACGAGAAGGTCAAGGTGCCCGCGCCGCCGGCCCGGGTCAGGCGCAGGGGGTACGGGGTGCCCTCCAGGGAGACGTCGAGGGTGCCGCCGGAGCCCGAGTCGCCGGTGATGCGGATGGTGCGGGTGCCGGCCTGCTCGTGGTGGCCGTCCGTCGCCAGCGTGCCGTGGAGGGTCAGCAGGCCGTCGAGGAGGACGTCCTTGTCGGTGAAGCCGCTGAACTTCTTGTACGAGGGGTCGCCCTGCGGCACCTTCACGAACTTGCCGTTCAGCTTGTCCGCGGCAGCGGTGTCCGTCTTGTCCGCGCCGCCCTGCGCGCCCGCATCGCTCCAGAAACCGGCGTCGGCCTTCAGATACAGCTGCTCACCGATCCGCAGCAGCTGGAACGTCGCCCCCCGCACGGTGACCGAGCCCGTCGCTCCGTCGGACTTCAGCCGCATGTCGAGTTCGTAAGTGCGCCCACTGGTCACCACGTTCCCGGAGAGGCGCACCGCGTCGGTGGCGTCGGCGGCCGCGCGGGTCTTGCGCTGGATCTCGGCGGCGGGCAGCTTACCGACCCCGTTGGCGCCCTCGTCGGGGTCCTCGCTGCATCCCGTCAGTGCCGTTCCCGACACGACCAGGGCGCACACGGCGCTCACCAGCGCGGCCCGGCGAGTACGACCCTGGGGAATCGCAGTCACAGGTGGGGCTGCCTTTCTGTCATGGGACCCGAGCGGCGTACGGCAGCGTACCGGGCGGTCAGGTCCCCGGCGGAGCCAGTCCGTCCGGACCGCTCACCAGGGCGTATCGGATCCGGACGGGCTAGCCTGAAGCCCACCCGAGCGGGCAATTCGGAAAACCGGCACAGCACGCGAAACAGCGAACGAACAGCGACAGCAACACGGCACACCCCGCACACAAAGGAGCCGCAGCCATGGCAGCCGGCGCCCCCCGGATCTTCGTCTCGCACCTCGCCGGCGTCGCCGCCTTCGACCCGAACGGCGACCAGGTGGGCCGCGTCCGCGATCTGGTCGTCATGCTGCGCGTCGGCCGGCGCCCCCCGCGGCTGCTCGGCCTCGTCGTCGAACTCTCCACCCGGCGCCGTATCTTCCTGCCCATGACCCGCGTCACCAGCATCGAGTCCGGCCAGGTCATCACCACCGGCGTGCTCAACGTCCGCCGCTTCGAGCAGCGCCCCACCGAGCGCCTCGTCTTCGGCGAGCTGCTCGACCGGCGCGTCACCCTCGTCGAGACCGGCGAGGAGGTCACCGTCCTCGATCTGTCGGTGCACCAGCTGCCGGCCCGCCGGGAGTGGGAGATCGACAAGGTGTTCGTACGGAAGGCCGGCAAGAGCGGCACCTTCCGGCGCGCCAAGGGCGAGTCGCTGACCGTCGAGTGGTCCGCCGTGACCGGCTTCTCCGCGGAGGAGAAGGGACAGGGCGCCGAGAGCCTCCTCGCCACCTTCGAGCAGCTGCGCCCGGCCGACCTCGCCAACGTCCTGCACCACCTCTCCCCCAAGCGCCGCGCCGAGGTCGCCGCCGCCCTCGACGACGACCGTCTCGCCGACGTCCTCGAAGAGCTCCCCGAGGACGACCAGATCGAGATCCTCGGCAAGCTGAAGGAGGAGCGCGCCGCGGACGTCCTGGAGGCCATGGACCCGGACGACGCGGCCGACCTGCTCGGCGAGCTCCCGGAGGACGACCAGGAGCGGCTGCTGAGCCTGATGCAGCCCGCCGACGCGGCCGACATGCGCCGCCTGATGGCGTACGAGGAGCACACGGCCGGCGGTCTGATGACGACGGAGCCGATCATCCTGCGCCCCGACGCCACCGTCGCCGACGCTCTCGCCCGCGTCCGCAACCCCGACCTGTCCCCCGCCCTCGCCGCACAGGTCTACGTCTGCCGCCCGCCCGACGAGACACCCACCGGCAAGTACCTCGGCACGGTCCACTTCCAGCGCCTGCTGCGCGACCCGCCGTACACCCTGGTCAGCTCGCTCGTCGACGAGGCCCTGGAGGCCCTGGCACCGGACGCCGCGCTGCCGGTCGTGGCCGGCTTCTTCGCGACGTACGACATGGTCGCGGCGCCCGTCGTCGACGAGTCCGGGTCGCTGCTGGGCGCGGTGACCGTGGACGACGTGCTGGACCACATGCTGCCCGAGGACTGGCGGGAGACGGAGTTCCACCTGGACGAGGACACGGGCGAGGAGGTGGCGGCCCATGGCTCCTGAGCGGGAGGGCACACGCGAGCGCGTGGCATCGGGCGCCACCGCGACCACCCGGGCGCCCCGCCCGCGCCTCGACCAACCCCGCCCGCCACGCCGCCGCATCCTGCCCGAGTGGGACCCGGATGCCTTCGGACGGTTCTCGGAGCGCATCGCCCGCTTCATCGGCACCGGGCGGTTCCTCGTCTGGATGACGGTCGTGATCGTCGTGTGGGTGCTGTGGAACATCGCCGCACCGAGCGACCTGCGCTGGGACGAATACCCGTTCATCTTCCTGACCCTGGTCCTGTCCCTGCAGGCCTCCTACGCCGCCCCGCTGATCCTGCTCGCGCAGAACCGGCAGGACGACCGCGACCGGGTCAACCTCGAACAGGACCGCAAGCAGAACGAGCGGTCGATCGCCGACACCGAGTACCTGACCAGGGAGATCGCCGCGCTCAGGATCGGACTCGGCGAGGTGGCCACCCGCGACTGGATGCGCTCGGAGCTGCAGGACGTGATGAAAGAGCTGGAGGATCGGGGCAACGGTCACCGCGAGCACGGGGTATTCCCGGCAGATCGGTCGCCGGGACGTGACGTAGACGACCGCTGACGGGCTTTCCGGGGCATGGCCGCCGCGCCGTACCATCGTCCTTATGGCTACGGAAGACGCGGTGCGCGAAGCACTGGCGACGGTGAACGACCCGGAGATCAACCGACCCATCACGGAGCTCGGGATGGTCAAGTCGGTGCAGATCGGCGCGGACGGAGCGGTCGCGGTCACCGTGTACCTGACGGTCTCCGGCTGCCCGATGCGCGAGACGATCACGCAGCGTGTGACGGACGCGGTCTCCGGGGTCGAGGGCGTCACCCGCGTCGACGTCACGCTCGACGTGATGAGCGACGAGCAGCGCAAGGAGCTGGCGAACGCCCTGCGCGGCGGCACCGCCGAGCGCGAGGTCCCCTTCGCCAAGCCGGGCTCGCTGACCCGCGTGTACGCGGTCGCCTCCGGCAAGGGCGGCGTCGGCAAGTCGTCGGTGACGGTGAACCTGGCGGCGGCGATGGCGGCCGACGGCCTGAAGGTGGGCGTCGTCGACGCCGACATCTACGGCCACAGCGTGCCGCGCATGCTGGGCGCCGACGGGCGTCCGACCCAGGTCGAGAACATGATCATGCCGCCGTCCGCGAACGGCGTGAAGGTCATCTCCATCGGCATGTTCACGCCGGGCAACGCCCCGGTCGTCTGGCGCGGCCCGATGCTGCACAGGGCGCTGCAGCAGTTCCTGGCGGACGTGTACTGGGGCGACTTGGACGTGCTGCTCCTGGACCTCCCGCCGGGCACGGGCGACATCGCGATCTCCGTGGCCCAGCTGGTCCCGAACGCCGAGATCCTGGTCGTCACGACCCCGCAGCAGGCGGCCGCGGAAGTGGCCGAGCGGGCGGGCTCCATCGCCGTCCAGACCCACCAGAAGATCGTCGGCGTGGTCGAGAACATGTCCGGCCTGCCCTGCCCGCACTGCGACGAGATGGTCGACGTCTTCGGCACGGGCGGCGGCCAGGTCGTCGCCGACGGCCTCACGCGCACGACGGGTACGAACGTCCCGGTCCTCGGCAGCATCCCCATCGACGTCCGCCTCCGCGAGGGCGGCGACGAGGGC
This sequence comes from Streptomyces sp. DT2A-34, assembly GCF_030499515.1. Taxonomy (NCBI): domain Bacteria; kingdom Bacillati; phylum Actinomycetota; class Actinomycetes; order Kitasatosporales; family Streptomycetaceae; genus Streptomyces; species Streptomyces sp. DT2A-34. Next base: position 3,306,466 of record NZ_JASTWJ010000001.1, read on the forward strand.
AAGCCGGTGGTCCTGACGGACCCGGACTCCCCGGCGGGCTCAGCCCTGCGGGCGATCGCGGGGAAGCTGGGCGGACGGCAGCGGGGCCTGTCGGGCATGTCGCTGGGGATCACACCGCGCAACAAGTTCTGATTCCCGTACGACTTCCCCTACGACGATGGGGCGCCGTCCCACCGGGCGGCGCCCCATCGTCGTAACTCTGTCCTTGTGCGGGACGACACCTAGGCGTACGCGGAGATGTCCTTGATCATCGCGAAGCCCAGCCCGTACGCGCTCAGGCCTCTCCCGTACGCCCCCACGTGCACCCCCTCCTGAGTCGAGCCGGCCAGCACCCAGCCGAACTCGGACTCCCGGTAGTGGAAGGGCGTGGGCACGCCGTCCACCGGCAGGGAGAGCGTCGACCACTCCGACCCGTCAAGATCGTCGGCCAGCGCCCACGCGGTCTCCGTCTGCTGCTCCAGCCAGTCGTCGCGCAGCGAGTGGTCCATCTGCCCGGGCCAGGTGAACGACAGCAGCCCCACCCCCGCGAGCCACGCCGCCGAGGACACCGTCGTGGCCTCCAGCAGGCCCGTACCGTCGGCGCTCCTGCGGGACGGATTCGCCGCGACGGTCACCACCACCGCGAACCTGTCCTTGTCCTCCGTCGCCTCGTTCCGTACGGAGGGCTCGTCGCCGTGCCCGATCGACCCGTGTTCCACGGCCCCGTCGGCCGACATGCCGACCTGCATCAGCCAGCGCGGCCCCGTGAAGGCCTCGTCCAGGCCGTACCACGGGAAGGGCGCCAACAGGTAGCCGTCGACCGTGCGCCGGGCGGAGGGGACCTGCTGTCCGCTCTCCGCGGCCGGCGTCTGCGCGACTGCCCGACTCGTCGTCTGACTCGTCGTCTCCATTGCCCGGACGCCTCCTAGCTCTCGCCGGACCAACCGGCCCGCCCCCCTTCGGGCGTACTCGTCCGGTCCGCACAACAACTCGGCAGCATAACCACACCACTCCGAGCAGTATGGAAAGCGCCCGGCGCGCGAGGCGCGCAGGGAGCGCGTTCAGGCCGTGTGCGACCCGCGCAGGGTATGAGAAGCGTCACGTATGAGTGGTGTTCCGCCCCTGTGTTCGTACGGCTTTCGTACGGCTCAGGTCGCGTCCGCGTCGTAGGGCGGGCGCTCGTCGCGGGGGTTCTCGGGCTTCTTCGTCATGTCGATGCTGCCGCCGGAGGAACCCGAGGTGGAGGACGACGACGATGACGACGAGGAGGACCCGGACGACTCCGAGTCACGGCTGTGCACCGCGTCGGTGACCTCGGCCATCTCCTTCTTCAGGTCGAAGCCGTTGCGGATCTCCTTCAGCCCCAGTTCGTCGTTGTCCAGCTGCTTGCGGATGAACGTCTTGGGGTTGAGGTCCTCGAACTCGAAGTCCTTGAACTCCGGGCCCAGCTCCTCACGGATGTCCTGCTTGGCGCTCTCCGAGAACTCGCGGATCTTGCGGATCGTCCGCGTGGCGTCCTGGATGAGCTTCGGGAGCTTGTCCGGACCGAAGACGAGCACGGCGAGGACGATGAGCGTCACCAGCTCGAGCGGTCCTATGTCATTGAACACCTGAAGCTCCTTGCGATGTCCTCGGTCCTCGGCCCTCGGCGGTCTTGGCGGGTCTTCCGTGGTCCGGGCCGGATCCAAGGTACCCGGCGATCCGCTACGACCGGTACTGTCCCGAGGCCTCCGAATGCGATGAACGTGCGGTTTTCCGGGTTGTTTGCCTTGTCAGGGCCCGTTCGGGGTGGTCATACGGGCCGCGCTGTGAGGTTTATCTGAGTCTCAGTCCCCGCCCGACGAGCCGAGTGTCAGCGAGATCCTGATCTCCTTGCCGCTGCGCTCCAGGGTCAGTTCGAGCCGGTCGCCGGGGCGGTGGGCGCGGGTCTTGACGATGAGTTCCTCGCCGGAGTGGACGCGCTGGCCGTCGACCTCGGTGATGACGTCGCCCGACTTGATGCCGGCCCTGTCACCGGGGCCGCCCTCGGAGACCGCGGAGCCGCCGTCACCGCCCTTCGTGCCGACGCGGGCGCCGTCGCCGCTGTAGTCCATGTCGAGGGTGACGCCGATGACCGGGTGGGTCGCCCTGCCGGTGTTGATCAGCTCCTCGGCGACGCGCTTGGCCTGGTTGACCGGTATGGCGAAGCCGAGGCCGATCGAGCCGGACTGGCCGCTGTCCAGGTCGGAGCCGGTGTCGGCGGAGCGGATGGCGGAGTTGATGCCGATGACGCGGGCGCGGGCGTCGAGGAGAGGGCCACCGGAGTTGCCGGGGTTGATGGGCGCGTCGGTCTGCAGAGCGTCGACGTACGACACATCGCTCCCGTCGCCGCTCTCGCCGCCGGCCGTGATGGGCCGTTCCTTGGCGCTGATGATGCCGGAGGTGACGGTGCCGGCCAGGTCGAACGGGGCGCCGATGGCGACGACGGGGTCGCCGACCTGGACGTTGTCGGAGTTGCCGAGCGGCAAGGGCTTCAGGCCGCTGACACCGGTGACCTTGACGACGGCGAGGTCATAGCCGCTGTCGCGTCCGACGACGGTGGCCTTGGCGGTGTCCCCGCTGTGGAAGGTCACCGATATCTCGCCGGCGTCCCCCGCGGGTTCGACGACGTGGTTGTTGGTGAGGATGTGACCACGGTCGTCGAGCACGAACCCGGTACCGGTGCCCTGCTCATCGCCCCCGCTCACATGCAGCGTCACGACGCTGGGCAGGGCGCGCGCGGCGATCCCGGCGACGCTGTCCGGCGCCCGCCCGGTCGGCTCGTCCCCGGCCTGCGGCAGCTCCACGTCCCCGACGCCACCGTTGCGCTCGAGATACGCCCCCACGGCACCGCCGACACCACCGGACACGAGCGCGATCATCAGGGCCCCGACGAGGACCACCTTCTTCGCCCGCTTACGCCGCTGCCCCTCGGTGGCGACGGCGGCGCCGGTCTGTTGGAGGGGGGCGGAGGGGTGGAGGGGCTGGGTGGGATGACTGGGGTGGGTGGGAGGGGTGGATTGGGCGGGGTGGGTCGGGTGGGCCCAGGGGTCGTAGTTCTGCCAGGGGTTGGTGGGGGGTGGGGCGTCGGCGTAGGCGGGGTCGGGGGTTGCCTGGGCGGGGGCCGAGGTTGCCCGGGCGGGGATGGCGGCCGTCGGGGCCACCGGGGCGGAGGCGCCGGGGCCAGGGGCCGGAGGCGTGGGCACGCCGGTTCCAAGGGACGCTGCTTGGGTGGGCACGCCGGGCGCCGGGGGCGCCGCCTGCGCGGGAATGCCATGTGTCGGCGCCGGGGCAGGAGCACCCGGGGCCGGATTCGGTACCGGAGCGGGTACGCCGGCTGCCGGGGCCGCGGCTGCCGACGGCACGGGCGTGCTGTGCGCTGCGGCCTGCGTGGGCTGCGTCGGGGCCGGAAGACCGGGCACGGGTGCCGGAAGGCTGTGCGTCGGTGGTGCCGGCATCGGTACGGCCGTCCCGTGCGCCGGCGTGGTGGCCGGGTGCTGTACCGGCGGAGCGGGCGCCCAGGGTCCGGGCTCGCCGTAGGGCGGGGTGCTGTAGGGGTCGGGGGCGTGGAGGGGCTTGGGGCGTTCGTCGACGGGCCCTGCGACAGCGGCGGCGCCGTCGGCGGGCACCGCGGGGACGGTGATCGCACCCTCGGGGGACACCGCAGGGACAGTGACCGCACCCTCGGGGGACACCGCAGGGACAGTGACCGCACGACCGGCGGACTCCGCGCCCCCAGTACTTGCGTCGGCGGCAGCCCTCACCGCTGCGGCACCGGCGTCATCGGCAGCCCCCGCGGCTGCAGCACTGGCGTCACCGGCACCCCCCGCGACCACGGCAGCGTCACCCGCGGACGGTACCGACGCGGCCACCCCACCCGGCCGCGCCAGCTCGAAGTCACCGTCAGCGGAGGTCACGTCGCCACCGCTGCCGTTCACAGCAGGCTGGCCAAGCTCGAAGTCACCCTCCGCCGAAGCCACACCACCACCGCCGTTCAAGGCAGGGCGAGGAAGCTCGAAGTCGCCCTCAGTCGAAGCCGCGGCGTCGGATGTGCGGGCGGCGGGCAGGGCCAGTTCGAAGTCGCCGTCGGCGTTCGTGTCGCCGCCATGGCCGGGATCACCGGTGCCGGCAGGTGCCGTGTGCTCGGTGGCGTTCGATGTTCCCGGCAGCGTCCCGCTCATCTCGTCCGGCGTCGGCTCCGCGTCCTCCGCCGGGGCCGAAGGGCCCTGTGGCCGGGGCCGGTTCCACCACTTCGCCTTCGCGGGCTTCCCCTCGTTCATGCTCTGCTTCCTGCTCGCTGCTGACCGTTGCCCGAGTAGGACGCTTCGCTCTTTGCCGCGTGCCAAGAGAAACGGTCGACCGTCATCCCGCAGTCCGCGGAGACGACTGAGGTCTGCCGGCCTGCCGACCTGGTTCCTCGGCAGGCCGCCACCGGGAACATCCCGGCGCCCGAATGCCTACTCAACTCTGCGCTGTCGCGCTCAAGTCCCCTCAGAAACCGGCGACTTCGTGTTACCTCCCCCATCCGTCACGCGGCGTCAACGGCAGCCGCGGTTCATCGACTCCGCGCCCGGCCCACAGGCACGGCGCGCGGCCCACCCTGGATTCAACCAGGTTCGTGGGCCGCTGCGCAGAGGCCGGGTCAGCGGCCGGTGGCGGGGAAGGTGGAGGGGGATGACGTCGCGTCGGGGACGGGCACGGCGAGCAGGTCGGGGCTCGCCGTGATCTCGGGGGTCGTGGACCACGCGGTCAGGGCGAGCGGCGGGGTCTCGCTGAGCGGGCGTATCAGCGGGGACATGGCGGCCGCGCCCACCACCACGGGTGCCGTCAGGGTGTGCATGTCCTGGTCGGCGGGCTGGGCCGGCATCCCGGGCAGGAGGGGGGCCGATCCCTCGGTCGGGGCGACCGGGGTGTCGAGCGTCCGCTCGCCCTGACCTTGGGCGAGCAGCGGGCCGACGCCACGGCGGCGCTGGTTCTCGGGTGTCGTCGCCGCGCCGGTGCCCTGCGTCCGGGCCGGTGTCACATTGCTGCCGCCCGAGCCGCCACGCGCCTCCGTGTCGATCGGCACGCTCGACGTGACACCCCCCAGGGCGATCGCGGCCAGCGACACCGCGCCCGCCGCGACGAACGCGAACCGCATCCGGGAGGACCCGGAGCGATCGGCGTCAGGACGGCCCACGGGATGGGTGCGGAAGCCCCGCTCCGAGGCGGGGAGCGCCGGGCCGTGCGGACGCGACGGGACGTATCCGAACTCGAAGCGGTCGCCCCGCTTCACTCCGAACACTCCGGTGGCGCCCGGCCGCCCGGACAGTCCGCCGAATCCTCCCCCGCCCAGCGGCGAGCCACCGCCGTCCAGGTCACCTCCCCCGGGGAGGCCCTGAAGGCGGGCCAGGAAACTCTCGGAGGGAGGCGGCGGGGCCGCCTCCGCGAAGACGTTCTTCAGTCGGCGCTGGGCGTCGACCTCGGCCTTGCACCTGGCGCAGGTCGCCAGGTGGGCCAGGACGCGCTCGCGCGTCTCATGACCGAGCTCTCCGTCGACGAGGGCGGAGAGTCGGTCTCCCAGGTGTTGCTCGGCCAGGAGCCGTTCTGCGGGGTTGGGTCGAGAGCCACTCACGCGGTCGCGCCCCCTCCCCCCAGTGCGGCCACCCGCGGCACGAAGGAGCGACGCTCGGCGCGCGCCTCCGGCGAACGGTGGGCAAGGGCCTTGCGCAGCTGGGAGCGGCCACGGTGGATACGGGACCGGACGGTGCCGAGCTTGACGCCCAGGGTCGCGGCGATCTCCTCGTACGACAGCCCTTCGATGTCACACAGGACGACCGCGGCGCGGAACTCCGGCGCGAGGGTGTCGAGGGCCTGCTGGACGTCCGCGTCGAAGTGGGCGTCGTTGAAGACCTGCTGGGGCGTGGGCTCCTTGCTGGGCAGCCGCTCGGCCGCGTCCTCGCCCAGCGCGTCGAAACGGATGCGCTGCTTGCGGCGGACCATGTCCAGGAAGAGGTTCGTGGTGATGCGGTGCAGCCAGCCCTCGAAGGTGCCGGGCGTGTACGTCGACAGGGAGCGGAAGACGCGGACGAAGACCTCCTGCGTGAGGTCCTCGGCGTCGTGCTGGTTGCCCGTCAGGCGGTAGGCCAGACGGTAGACGCGGCCGCTGTGCGTGCTGACGATCTCCTCCCACGTGGGCGGAGTCCACGCCTGCCCGTCCGCGTCGGTGGAGAAGGTCGCGGTCTGGGCGTAGTCGCCGGCGTGGCTGTGGTCAGCGGTGTCGTTCACGGATTTCGGCCTGCCTGCCGATCCGAGGAAGCGCCGCAGCACTCCTCCCCGATCCACAGGCGCAGCCGCACCTCCCCTGTCGGCTCTGGTGGTGTCCAGTGGAGCCCCTACCATAGCCACCTCGCCCGTTAGCTCCGGATAAGCGGTTTTACGAGAAATTGATCTGGGCTGACACGGCTGGTGTGCCTGCGTCAGCACTTGCTCGCGGCCCTGTTCGGCATCGTGATCCAACTGTGTCCCCCCGCTCGTCTTCCCACCCCTCTAAACGCCCGGTCCCATCTGCGGGTTCCCGTCGGCAACGGATACAGTCACGCCCAGGCAACCACGGGGACAGGAGAGGGTCATTACCGGCAACCGGCAGACGAGCTGGGCGTTCGCCGACGCCTACGTCGCCGAGGACGACGTCCTGCGCTGGGCCCGGGACCGGGCCCGTGAGGCGGGGCTGCGCTCGGTGTCGCCGGGCACGGGTGCCGCGCTGCGGTTGCTGGCCGCTTCGGTGGACGCGAAGGCGGTGGCGGAGATCGGTACCGGCACCGGCGTCTCCGGCATCCACCTCCTGCACGGTATGCGCCCCGACGGCGTCCTGACCACGGTGGACCCCGAACCCGAACACCAGCAGTTCGCCCGCCAGGCCTTCCGCGCCTCCGGCTTCGCCAGCAACCGCGCCCGCTTCATCCCGGGCCGCGCCCTGGACGTCCTGCCCCGCCTCGCGGACGCCGGTTACGACCTCGTCTTCTGTGACGGCGACCGGCTGGAGTTCCTCGACTATCTCGCTGAATCGTTGCGCCTTCTGCGTCCGGGTGGCCTCGTCGTCTTCGAGGGCGTCTTCGCCAACGGCCGCACGGTGGACTCGGGCCCACAGCCCACGGAAGTCATACGTATCCGGGAGCTGCTGCGCGCGGTGCGGGAGAGCCAGGAGCTGGTGCCGTCGCTGCTGCCGGTCGGGGACGGGCTGCTGTGCGCGGTCAAGCGGTGACCGTGCGGCCGACCGTACGTCATGGATGTACGGAACAAGCGACGCGCTGAAGAAGCGACGTACTGAAGAAGCGACGTGCTGAAAGAAGCAGCGACCCCGGCACCATGTGCGATGCCGGGGTCGCCGAAAGGTAAGGGTCGCTGCCGCGTCAGCCGACGACCTTCTTGAGGGCGTCGCCGAGCGCGTCGGCCTCGTCAGGGGTCAGCTCGACGACGAGCCGACCGCCGCCTTCGAGCGGAACGCGCATGACGATGCCCCGCCCCTCCTTGGTCACCTCGAGCGGGCCATCGCCCGTCCGCGGCTTCATGGCCGCCATGCTCGTTCCCCTTCCTGAAACCAGCTCATAGTCAAAGCCGACGGCCCCATGGAGGGCACGCGTGTCTGAAGTGAGACACGCGACACCGGCATCGAACACATTGCTTCCAAGCCATTATCCCGCATCTCAGGACCCGATGACCAACATCAGTCGGCATCGCTTGGGAAACGCGCGCGAGCAAAACCACTCAATTCGGCGATGTGACTGCGATACTGCGCCACCGCACGCGCTTCGGCCGAACAGAACCGGACACGAATTCTTTGACGCAGGTCACACGTCCGGTCCGAGCCGTTGTCGGTGATCTCCGCCATGCTGTCCTTCAGACAAGTGCGTACCGACGAGTACGCCGATGCCGCGACACCGGAGGGGATACGCCATGGCCGACACCGTGCTCTACGAGGTGAGCGACGGGCTCGCGACGATCACGCTGAACCGCCCCGAGGCGATGAACGCGCTGAACATCGAGACCAAGGTCGCCCTGCGGGAGGCGGTCCAGGCTGCGGCGGGCGACGACGCCGTACGGGCCGTGCTGCTGACCGCGGCCGGGGAGCGGGCGTTCTGCGTGGGTCAGGACCTCAAGGAGCACATCGGGCTGCTGGTCTCGGACCGGGAGACCGGGTCGCGGCAGACGATGAGCACGGTGCGGGAGCATTACAACCCGGTCGTGACCGCGCTTACGTCCATGGCGAAGCCGGTGGTGGCCGGGGTGAACGGGGTTGCGGCGGGGGCGGGCTTCGGTTTCGCGTTGGCCGCGGACTATCGGGTCGTGGCGGACACGGCTGCGTTCAATACGTCCTTCGCCGGGGTCGCGCTGACCGCCGACTCCGGCATCTCGTGGACGCTGCCTCGGGTCGTGGGGCCCGGGCGGGCGGCTGACCTGCTGCTCTTCCCGCGGAGCATCAAGGCGCAGGAGGCGTACGAGCTGGGCATCGCGAACCGGGTTGTGCCTGCCGGTGAGCTGCACGAAGAGGCCGCGAAGGTGGCGCGGGCACTCGCCGAGGGGCCGACGGTGGCGTATGGGGCGATCAAGGAGGCAATGGCGTACGGGCTGTCGCACTCCTTGGAGGAGACCTTGGACAAGGAGGACGAGCTGCAGACGCGTGCCGGGTCGTCGGAGGACCATGCGATCGCTGTGCAGGCGTTTGTGAACAAGGAGAAGCCAAAGTATTTGGGCCGATGAGCTCGGGGCGACAGCGCCGGCGGGGGTGCGGGTCCGATGTGGCTGGTCGCGCCCACGCGGCGGAGCCGCATATCGATACAGCCCCGCGCCCCTAAAGGGCGCTTCTCGCGACGCAGGTTTCCAAGTGGTCGTCGACCAGGCCGCACGCTTGCATCAGGGCGTATGCCGTCGTCGGGCCCACGAAGCGCAGGCCGCGCTTCTTCAAGGCCTTGGACAGGGCTGTCGACTCCGGAGTGACCGCGGGGACGTCCGCCAAGGTCTTCGGGACCGGGCGGGTGGCCGGGTCCGGTGCGTGGGACCAGATCAGGGCGTCCAGGTCGCCCGGGGTCCAGTCGGCGAGCACGCGTGCGTTGGCGAGGGTCGCGTCGATCTTGGCTCGGTTGCGGATGATGCCCTCGTCGGTGAGGAGGCGGTCCCTGTCGGAGTCGGTGAAGGTCGCGACCTTGGCGATCTCGAAGCCCGCGAAGGCGGTACGGAAGCCCTCGCGGCGGCGCAGGATCGTGATCCAGGACAGGCCCGACTGGAAGGCCTCCAGGCTGAGGCGTTCGTAGAGCGCGTCGTCGCCGTGGACCGGGCGGCCCCATTCCTCGTCGTGGTACGTCACGTAGTCCGCGGTGGACAGCGCCCAGGGGCAGCGCAGGGCGCCGTCCGGGCCGGCGAGGGCCGTACCGCCGCTCATCGCTGGTCGTCCTGGGCGTGCTTCTCCATCGACACATGGCCGGCCGACGCCTGCGCGCCCGCCAGCGCGGACTCCAGGTCGGCGATACGGGCGTCGCGCTCGGCGAGCTCGGCGCCGAGGCGGCTGAGGGCGTCGTCGACGTCGGACATGCGGTAGCCGCGGGCGGCGAGCGGAAAGCGGAGGGTCTCGATGTCCACGCGGTTGATCGGGCGGTCCAGCGGCAGCAGGTCCTGCAGGCGCTCGGGCGCGGCCTCCGGCAAAGGGCCGCCGCCCTCGCCGCCGCCCACCACGGCGAGTGTCACCGCGGCGACCACGACGGCGAGCGCGACGACCAGGAACAAGAACATAACCATCGCTGTGGCCCCCACGGTCGGTGAATGCGAGCGGTCGAGTGTGTCAGTGTCCGATCGTGCCATGCGACTCTGACAGTTAGGGTCGCAGGCGGCCGAAGGCCGGCGACTTGCCAGGACGTACTAGGAGAGGTCACAGGGGATGCTCAGGCTGGGCAGGCGTGAGTTCGACACGCACGAGCCGGTGATCATGGCGATCGTGAACCGGACCCCGGACTCCTTCTACGACCAAGGGGCCACGTTCCGCGACGAGCCCGCCCTCGCGCGCGTGGAGCAGGCCGTGGCCGAGGGGGCGGCGATCATCGACATCGGTGGGGTCAAGGCCGGGCCGGGGGAAGAGGTGACCGCCGAGGAGGAGGCGCGGCGGACGGTCGGGTTCGTGGCCGAGGTGCGGCGGCGTTTCCCGGATGTCGTGATCAGCGTGGACACCTGGCGGGCCTCGGTCGGGGCGGCGGTGTGCGAGGCGGGGGCGGATCTGCTGAACGACGCGTGGGGTGGGGTGGATCCGGGGCTGGCGGAGGTTGCCGCGCGGTACGGGGTGGGGCTGGTGTGTACGCATGCCGGAGGTACCGAGCCTCGGACTCGGCCGCATCGGGTGACGTACGACGACGTCATGGCCGACATTCTTCGGGTGACGGTGGGGCTGGCCGAACGGGCGTTGGCGCTGGGGGTGCCGCGGGAGTCGATCCTGATCGATCCCGGGCACGACTTCGGGAAGAACACGCGGCACAGTCTTGAGGCGACTCGGCGGTTGGGGGAGATGGTCGCGACGGGGTGGCCGGTGTTGGTGTCCCTGTCGAACAAGGACTTCGTCGGGGAGACGCTGGACCGGCCGGTGAAGGAGCGGGTGGTGGGGACGCTGGCCACGACTGCTGTGTCTGCGTGGTTGGGGGCGCAGGTGTATCGGGTGCATGAGGTGGCGGAGACGCGGCAGGTGCTGGACATGGTCGCGTCGATCGCGGGGCGCCGGGCGCCGGCGGTGGCGCGGCGGGGGCTGGCGTGAACGCCCTTCCTCGCCCCCGCCGCCCCTACCCGTCCCATCCTTAAGGGGCGCTGCCCCTTCGACCCCGGTCCCTGGGGGCCTGCGGCCCCCAGACCCCCGCTTCGGCCCTGAACGGGCCTCGTCCTCAAACGCCGGACGGGCTGGAATGCCCGGACCGGCGTTGAGAGGTGCCCCCCGGCGGGTGAGTGGGGGCCAGGGTTGGTGTGGCCTCGTTCTCGAACGCCGGACGGGGCGAGATGCACGGGCCCGTGTCAGGGGGAATCCCTGGCCGAGGGTGCGAGGGCGGCGGCCCAACAGACCGCCCCTTCCAGCACCCGCCCACCCCTCCCGCTCAAGCCCAGCGCTAGCGCCCCGCCTCCTTCGACACCAGTGCCACCGCCTCCTCCACGTCGTCCGTGACGTGGAACAGGAGCAGGTCCTTCTCCGAGGCCTTGCCCTGGGCGATCAGTGTGTTCTTCAGCCAGTCGACGAGGCCGCCCCAGTACTCGCTGCCGAAGAGGACGATCGGGAAGCGGGTGACCTTCTGGGTCTGGACCAGGGTGAGGGCCTCGAAGAGTTCGTCGAGGGTGCCGAGGCCGCCGGGGAGGACCACGAAGCCCTGGGCGTACTTGACGAACATCATCTTGCGGACGAAGAAGTACCGGAAGTTCAGGCCGATGTCGACGTAGGGGTTGAGCCCCTGCTCGAAGGGAAGCTCGATGCCGAGGCCGACCGAGATGCCGCCCGCCTCGCACGCGCCCTTGTTCGCCGCCTCCATGGCGCCGGGGCCGCCGCCCGTGATCACCGCGAAGCCCGCCTCGACCAGGCCTCGGCCGAGGCGGACTCCGGCGTCGTACTCGGGAGAGTCGACCGGTGTGCGGGCCGAGCCGAAGACGCTGATGGCCGACGGGAGTTCGGCGAGGGTGCCGAAGCCCTCGATGAACTCCGACTGGATGCGCAGGACTCGCCAGGGGTCCGTGTGGACCCAGTCGGAGGGCCCGCCCGCGTCCAGCAGTCGCTGGTCGGTCGTACTCGCCTTCACCTGGCTCCGCCTTCGGATGACCGGGCCCAGACGCTGCTCCGACGGTGGCTGCTTCTTCCCCTCGGGGTTGCCGGTAGCCATGTGCGCTCCCTCCGCTGCGGGGCCTGCGGGTGTTGCAGGTCGTTCCACCTCAGCGTAGATCCACGCGGGTTACGGACGGGGGACGTGAGCATGACTGCCATGAAGCGCCGTCCCGGCAACCCTCTGGCCGCACCGCTACGCCGTGAGCCACGCCCTCAGCCGCTCCTCCCCCGCCAGGATCTTCGCCGTCTCGACGCGTTCGTCACGCTTGTGCGCCAAGTGCGGGTTGCCGGGGCCGTAGTTGACCGCCGGGATGCCCAGGGACGAGAAGCGGGAGACGTCCGTCCAGCCGTACTTGGGGCGAGCAGTTCCTCCGACCGCCTCCATGAACGCCGCCGCCGCCGGGTGGGACAGCCCCGGCAGCGCGCCGCCGCTGTGGTCGTCCACCACGAACTCCTCGACCCCGCAGTCGGCGAAGACCTCGTGGACGTGCGCGATGGCCTCCTCCTCCGTACGGTCCGGCGCATAGCGGAAGTTGACGGTCACCACGCACTCGTCCGGGATGACGTTGCCGGCCACACCGCCCTTGATGCCGACCGCGTTCAGGCCCTCGCGGTACTCCAGGCCGTCGATCACCGGGTAGCGCGGTTCGTACGAGGCCAGGCGCGCGAGGATCGGCGCCGCCGCGTGGATCGCGTTCGAGCCCATCCAGCTGCGCGCGGAGTGGGCGCGCTCGCCCTTGGTCTTGAGCAGGACCCTGAGCGTGCCCTGGCAGCCGCCCTCCACCTCGCCGTCCGACGGCTCGAGGAGGACCGCGAAGTCGCCCTCCAGCCACTCCGGACGGTTCTCCGCGACGTGCTTGAGGCCGTTGAGGTCCGCGGTCACCTCTTCGTTGTCGTAGAAGACGAAGGTCAGGTCGCGGTTCGGCGCGGGCACGGTGGCCGCGATGCGGAGCTGGACCGCCACGCCCGACTTCATGTCGCAGGTGCCGCAGCCCCACAGGACGCCGTCCTCGTCCAGCCTCGACGGGACGTTGTCCGCGATCGGCACCGTGTCGATGTGACCGGCGAGGATCACGCGCTCGGGCCGCCCCAGGTTCGTACGCGCCACGACGTTGTTGCCGTACCGCTCGACCGACAGATGCGGCAGGGCGCGCAGGGCGGCCTCGATGGCGTCAGCGAGGGGTTGCTCGGTGCCGCTGACGGAGGGGAAGTCGACGAGCTGCGCGGTGAGCCGCGCGGCGTCCAGCGTGAGGTCAAGGGAGGTGTCGGCCATGGTGCCGACCCTAACGCGCCCGGTCGTCGGCCCACTTTCCCCACTCGACCCATACCCCCCAGTAACCTCGGCTACCTTGTAGGGCGTGCCAGCGTCGTCCCCCTCTTCCAAACGTCGTGGCCGCCTCCTGCGTCGCGGGGCGGCCTTCGTGGTCCTGCTCGCCGTCGCGGGATATCTCGCGGTGCGGTACGTCACCGGAGGCACGGGCGAGCCGGGCTGCGAGGTCGTCTCGGGCAAGGCCGGCGGGGGGAGGTACGAGTTCACGCCGGAGCAGGCGGTGAACGCGGCGACGATCGCCGCCGTCGGCACCAACCGCGGCCTGCCCGAGCGGGCCGTGACGATCGCGCTCGCCACCGCCCTGCAGGAGTCGGGACTGCGCAACATCAGTCACGGCGACCGTGACTCCCTGGGCCTGTTCCAGCAGCGGCCCTCGCAGGGCTGGGGCACGGAGCAGGAGATCCTTGACCCGATCTACTCGGCGGACATCTTCTACGAGCACCTGATCAAGGTCCGCGGCTATACGGAGTTGCCGCTCACCGTCGCCGCGCAGCGCGTGCAGCGCAGCGGCTTTCCGAAGGCGTACGCCAAGCACGAGCCGGACGCGACGCTGCTCGCCGCCGCACTCACCGGGCGTTCGGCCGCGACGCTGACCTGCGAGGGGCGCCCCGGCGCCACACGGACCTCGGGTCCGGACGCTGTACGGGCCGCGCTCCTACGGGACTTCGGGCAGGACACGCTTCAGTCGGCCGCCGAGGTGGGCGCCCGGAAGGCCACGCCCACGCCCACTCCTACCGTGATCGAGCGCGACGGGCAGACCGTCCTGCTGCCGGTGACCGGAGGCTCCGGTTCCGGCGCCGGGCGCAGCGTCCGTGAGCGTGGGTGGCAGCTGGCCCACTGGGCCGTGGCCAACGCCTCCGACCTGCGCATCAAGCAGGTGTCGTATGCCGGGCGGGAGTGGACCGCCGGGAACACCGACAGTCAGTGGCGCGCGACTGCCACCGAGGGCGCCTCGGGGGCGGACAGCGGGCTGGGCTCGGTCCGGATCGTGACCGCTCGGTAGATGGCCCGGTAGGTGGTCAGCAGCCTGCCCAGCAGTCCTCGCGCGGCACCCGTGCGGCAGTTCGGAGCATCACCCGTGCGGGTTACCCGAGGTGTCGTTCGGCGGCGGTGTGGGCAGGTTTTCGCGCGGTCACCCTCGTATCCGTCAAAAGCCTTGAGAACAAAGGGCTGTAAGGATTCGGCAGGGATTCGGGCGCGGCTCCGTTTGCCCGTTTTTATCCGCAGGCGATAATGCGACGCATTGCCAACTCTTTACATTGGGGCGCCGCAACCTTCGCGGGCTTCGAGCGGTAGTCACTGCGTCCGAGCCCGGAGATCAACAGCCAGTCGGTCCACCGGCAGTCGGCCGTAGTGAGTCGGTCAACTGCCGGGCGCGGTCGGACATTTCATCGTCCTGATCCGACATACCCGTCGAAGGAGCATCATGTCCCTCCCCCTGACCCGCCGGATCGCTCGTGCCGCGCTGCTCGTCGCTGCCGGAGCGGCTGCCGGGGTCGGTGCGGCCGGCTCCGCCAGCGCGGCCCCCGAACTGCCCGACGCCTCGAAGGTCGGCGGGCTGACCGCCCTGGACGGCGCCAGCGTCGTCGACGGCGCGGCCACGAACGCCACCGGGCTCGCGGGTGGCGCCGTCGACACCGCGGTCGACGGCGCGCTGCCGACCGCGACGAAGGCCGGCGACAAGGTGACCAAGACCGGCGGCAAGGCCGCGAAGAAGGCGGTGCCGACCGCGGCCAAGGTCGGCGGCAAGGTTGCGAAGAAGGCGACGCCCGCGGCTCAGGAGACCGCGGGTGGTGTGGCCGGGTCGGTCGGAAGCGTCCTCGGCGACACGGCCGGTGTGGCCACGACGAGCGGCGTGCCGTCGACCGGCTCGCTGCCGGTGCAGGCGCTTCCCCTCAGCTGACGGTTCGCCGCCGTTCGGCTGCGCGTTCGGCTGCGCCTGGCTTGAGCCGTCGACGGGGTCCAGGGAGTTCCCTGGGCCCCGTCGGTTTTTGTGTGCACTACGTGGGCAGGGGCCGGGGCGTGTTTGCGCGGTGCCCGGCGCTGCAGGCTGTGCCCACCCGTTCCGCCCTGCGGAACGACTGCCCACAGCGGCGGTCCAGCGGTGCCAGCGGTGCCCCTGCGGTTTACGCCAAGCGGCGCACCGCTTCGCCCACCCGCTCGTCCGTCGCCGTGAACGCCACGCGTACGTGCCGGGCGCCCGCCTCGCCGTAGAAGTCGCCCGGGGCCACCAGGATGCCGAGGTCGGCCAGGTGGGAGACCGTGGTCCAGCAGGACTCGTCCCGTGTGGCCCAGAGGTAGAGGCTGGCCTCGCTGTGCTCGATGCGGAAGCCGTGTGCTTCCAAGGCCCCGCGGAGGGCCTCGCGGCGGGCCGCGTAGCGGTCGCGCTGGACGCGGACGTGTTCGTCGTCGCCCAGGGCCGCGATCACCGCCGCCTGGGTCGGCGCCGACGTCATCATGCCGCCGTGCTTGCGGATCTCCAGGAGGGGGGCCAGGACCGCGGGGTCGCCCGCCAGGAACGCGGCGCGGTAGCCGGCCAGGTTCGAGCGCTTGGAGAGGCTGTGGACGGCGACAATGCCCTCGTACGAGCCGCCGTTCACGTCCGGGTGCAGGACCGAGACCGGGTCGGCCTCCCAGCCCAGCTCCAGGTAGCACTTGTCGGAGAAGAGCAGGATGCCGTGCTCGCGGGCCCACGCCACGATCCGGGTGAGCTCCGCCTTGGACAGCACCTGGCCGGTGGGGTTCGACGGCGAGTTCAGCCAGAGCAGCTTCAGACCCTCGGGGTCCAGCTCCGTCCCCGCGGCGGTAGCCGCAAATGTCTCCGTGTCGTACACCTCGTAGTCCGCGCGGGCCAGACGGGCGCCCACCTCGTACGTCGGGTACGCCAGCCGCGGGTAGGCCACCTTGTCGCCGGGGCCGAGGCCCAGCTGGGTGGGGAGCCAGGCGACCAGTTCCTTGGAGCCGACGATGGGAAGCACGTGGCGGTGGGTGACCTCGCGGGCGCCCAGGCGGCGCTCCACCCAGCCCGTGATCGCGTCACGCAGTGCCGGGGTGCCCCAGACCGTCGGATAGCCCGGGGAGTCCGCCGCGTCGATCAGGGCCTTCTGGATCAGCTCGGGCACGGGGTCGACCGGCGTGCCGACGGAGAGGTCGACGATGCCGTCCGGGTGCGCGGCGGCCGTCTTCTTGTACGGCTCCAGCTTGTCCCAGGGGAAGGTCGGAAGGCGGTCGGAGACTGCGGACACGGGATCTGGCTCACTTTCTGGTACGGCCGCTGGTACTGCCATGCCACTGCTCACTGCTCATGGCGGATACGGCAACGCCTCGGTCCCGTACGGCGATCATGGTGATCAGGCCGTACAGGACCGAGGCGGCACGCTGTGCGGGTCGCCGGTGGGGATTACTCGGCCTGCGGCGGCAGCGCGGCGATGAAGGGGTGGTCCCGTTCGATCAGGCCCAGCTTGCTGGCGCCGCCGGGGGAGCCGAGCTCGTCGAAGAACTCGACGTTCGCCTTGTAGTAGTCCTTCCACTCCTCCGGAGTGTCGTCCTCGTAGAAGATCGCCTCGACCGGGCATACCGGCTCACAGGCACCACAGTCGACGCATTCGTCCGGGTGGATGTACAAGGACCGCTGGCCCTCGTAGATGCAGTCGACCGGGCACTCCTCGATGCACGCCTTGTCCTTGACGTCGACACAAGGCTGCGCGATGACGTAGGTCACGCTGTCGTTCCTCCTCGATAGGGCGCTGGCGGGCCTCCTCAGGCTCCGCCGCCTGGCGCGCGGGAGCGCGGCGTCGTCGATGCCCGCCCCTAGTATCTCCGTTCTTGGGCATGATCCGAACAGGAGGGGTGAACTGACCTGTGGAAATCTCTGCGACGGGGCGCCTTGAGGTCCGTGTCACCGCTGCTGACGTGGGTAAACGAGTCTCCGTACGCCGCCTGA
Source organism: Streptomyces sp. DT2A-34 (assembly GCF_030499515.1). Taxonomy (NCBI): domain Bacteria; kingdom Bacillati; phylum Actinomycetota; class Actinomycetes; order Kitasatosporales; family Streptomycetaceae; genus Streptomyces; species Streptomyces sp. DT2A-34. The sequence goes on from NZ_JASTWJ010000001.1 coordinate 3,323,551, forward strand.
ACGATCCTGCGCCTCCGGGTGAGAAGTTCACCGACACGGTGGGTGTTCTCGCATCATGGGACGACGGTGTGCTGCTGATCACACGGAAGAGTGGCGAGACCGTCCGCATCCCGGAAGCGTCGCTGGTCGCGGGCAAGGTGGTGCCCGCCGCTCCCGCCCGGCGCCGCGGGCCTGCCGCCTCGTACGAGGAGCTGGCGCAGGTCGCCACGCGCGCGTGGCGGCCGGTGGAGAGCGAGCGGCTCGGCGAGTGGGAGCTGCGGGCCGCGTCCGGCTTCACCCGGCGGGCCAACTCGGTGCTGCCGCTCGGCGACCCCGGGATGCCGCTCCAGGCGGCGCTCGATGTCGTACGGCGCTGGTACGGCGACCGCGGGCTCCCCGCGTACGTCCAGACCGCGACCGGGGCGAGGGCCTGTCCGGCGGATCAGGCCGGTGCCGCAGATGTGCGTGCCAGGCCCCGCGACGCCGGCATGATCCGCCGGGCCGGCCCTGAGGGCACGCAGGAGCCGCTGTGCGCGGAGCTGGAGCGGCTGGGGTGGGTGCGGGAGGTGTCCGCCGAGATGTGGATCGGGGCGTTGGCGCCGGTCGCCGACCGAGCCACCCCGGCCGAGGTGGCCGGGGTGGTGCTGTCCCGGGAGGCGGACGAGGCTTGGCTTGCCCGGTATCAGCGCAAGGGGGTGAGCGAGGTGGCTCTGGAGGTGCTGAGGAGCGGGCCGTCGGTGTGGTTCGCGACGGTTCCCGGTGCGGGCGGCGGTGCGCCTGCCGCCATCGGGCGGTGTGTCGTGGACGGGCGGTGGGCCGGGTTCGCCGCCGTGGAGGTCGATCCGGCGCTGCGGCGGCAGGGGCTGGCGACCCGGGTGATGGCCGCGCTGGCCCGGCGTGCCCTCGACGAAGGGGCGTCGGCGGCGTGGCTGCAGGTCGAGACGGAGAACGCGGGGGCGCGGGAGATGTACGCCCGGATGGGGTTCGCCGCGCATCACGCGTACCACCACTATCGCGAGCCAGGTGCCTGCGGCGGTGAGCCGCGAACCACCGGCTGCTGACGGTAGTACCGATCGCCGTGAAAGGGCACGAGCCAGCTATGCGTCCCCCCTACCCCCCACCGCCCGAACGTTCCGCCGAGCTGCGGCGGCGGTTCGCCGAAGAGGCGCGGTCCGAGCGGCCCGACCTGTCCACGCTGTGTCTGCTGGTGGGGGCCGAGGCGGACGGGGCGCTGGACGAGGCGGGCATGGACGCGGCGCAGGTGGAGCTGGACGGGCTGGCGGGGCGGCTGCCGTTCCGGCCCGGAGGGCCGCGGTCGTGGGCGGTCGCTCTGCGGGAGCTGCTCGGGGAGCGGTACGGGTTTCGCGGCTCCGCCGCGGACTATCAGCGGCTGGAATCGTCGTTGCTGCATCAGGTGCTGGTGCGGCGCAGGGGGCTGCCGATCCTGCTGTCGGTGGTGTGGATGGAGGTGGCGCGGCGGGCGGGGGCGCCTGTGTACGGGGTCGCTCTGCCGGGACATTTCGTGGTGGGGTTCGGGCCGACTGAGGAGCAGGTGCTCGCCGACCCGTTCGACGGGGGGCGGGTGCTGACCGGGAGCGATGCGCAGATGCTGGTGGCGGGGGCCACGGGGGCGCCGCTCCAGCCGTCGATGTTGACGCCGGCCGATCCCTTGGATGTGGTGCTGCGGATCCTGAACAACATCCGCGCCTGGGCGGCCACCCGGCCCGAGCGGACGGATGTGGGCTTGTGGGCGGTGGAGTTGTCGCTGTTGCTGCCGTCGCATCCGGCTCGGTTGCGGTTCGAGCGGGCGCAGTTGCTGGTGCAGCGGGGGGACTTCGTCGAGGGGGCGGCGGAGTTGGAGGCATACGCGGAGTTGATCAGTGTGGTGGATGAGGGGGCGGCGGAACGGGTGCGGGGGCAGGCTCGGGCTGCTCGGGCGATGTTGAACTGACGGGTGGCCCAATCGCCGTGGGAGGTTCGGTGATTGCGCGGGTGCGGGCGCGTCGTGGTTGCTCGGGCAGTTCCCCGCGCCCCTTGGGGGGCTACAGCCAGCCCTTTTCTCGTGCGAGCCGTACCGCCTCCGCCCTGTTCCGTGCCGCCAGTTTCTGGATCGCTGTCGACAGGTAGTTGCGGACCGTGCCCTGTGACAGGTGCAGGGCCGCCGCGAGTTCGGCGTTCGTGGAGCCGTCCTCCGCTGCTCGCAGTACCTCTCGCTCGCGGTCCGTCAAAGGGTTGGCGCCCTCCGCCAGGGCCGCTGCCGCGAGCGTGGGGTCGATGACGCGCTCGCCCGCGAGTACCTTCCGTACCGCCTGGGCCAGTTGGGCCGCCGGTGCGTCCTTGACCAGGAAGGCGTCGGCGCCCGACTCCATCGCGCTGCGGAGGTAGCCGGGGCGGCCGAAGGTGGTGAGGATGACCAGCTTCAGGGCCGGCAGCTCCGCGTGCACGAGGGCCGCCGCCTCGATGCCGGTCGCGCCGGGCATCTCTATGTCGAGGAGGGCCACGTCCACGTCGTGCGCGCGGGCCGCCGCCAGGACCTCGTCGCCGCGGGCCACCTGGACGACGACCTCGATGTCGTCCTCCAGGCCGAGCAGGGCGGCCAGGGCCTCGCGGACCATCGACTGGTCCTCGGCCAGGAGAACCTTGATCGTCCGGCTCGTGACGGGGATCCTACGTCCGCCGGGGCCGCGTCGGCCGAGGCGGCCCGGGCGGCCGGGACGCGGGCGATCAGGCGGAAGCCGTGCCGGGTCCCGCCCGCCCCCAGGGTGCCGCCCGCCTTCGCCAGGCGTTCCGCCAGGCCCGCCAGGCCGTTGCCGGGGCCGTTGCCCTGGTCGCCCGAGCCGTTGTCCTCGACGGAGAGTTCCAGGACGGGGCCGTCGAGGGTCTGGCGGCGCAGGAGTTCCACCGTGCAGCGCCGGGCACCGCTGTGGCGTACGACGTTGGTGACGGCCTCGCGCAGTGCCCAGGCCAGGGCCGTCTTGCTGGTCTCGGGGATGTCGGTGGGGTCCGGTTCGTCGGGCAGTTCCGCGATGATCCCGGCCGGTGTCAACGCGACCTTCGCGCCTGCCAGTTCGGCGGACAGGCGGGGGCGGCGGTAGCCCGACACGGCCTCCCGTACGTCGACCAGGCCTGGCGGCTGACCCGCTCGATGTCGGCGACCTGCTGGGCCGCCTTGTCGGGGTGGGCCGGGAGCATACGGCCCGCGAGTTCGCTCTTCAGCGTGATCAGCGAGAGGGAGTGGCCCAGCAGGTCGTGCAGGTCGCGGGCGAGGCGCAGGCGTTCCTCGTTGGCGGCGAGTTGGGCGACCGTGGCGCGGGCCTCGCGCAGCTCTATGGTCGTGCGGATGAGCTCGCGTACGCCGGTCATGGAGAAGCCGCCGAGAAGGGCCGGGAAGAGCAGTCCGGCCAGGAACGACGCGCCGCCGGGGACCGCGAGGGCGACCCCGGTCAGCAGGGCGGACACGGCCGGGATGGTCCAGCGGGCGAGGGCGAACGGCAGGCGGCGACGGTCACCTCGTCCATCAGCCCGCCGCTCTGCAGCATGGCGCCCTCCCGCCCGGCGACGATGGCCTCGCGCGGGCTGGTGTCGAAGACGCGGACCGTGCCACTGTCGGGCTGCTTGAGCCCGAGCAGCAGGTCGAGCGTGGTCGACTTGCCGGCGCCGTTGGGCCCCCGCAGGGCCACCGTCTCCCCCGGGTACAGCGCGAGTGTCAGCCCGTCGACGGCACGGACCTTCCCGTAGCTCTTGCTCACCTGTTCGAATGCGACCACTGTCGTCGTCATGTGATCCAGAGTGGCCCGCGGGCCCCTTCACCCGGCAGTGTCGGTGATCCTGACTGCCGGATGACAGATGTCATACGACGACCAGGGGGCACCCGGCGGCGTGTGCCGGGTGCCCCCTGGTCCGAGCGGTACCGCTAGCTCGGGTTGGTGTCGATGGTGACGGTGCGCTCCGCCGCTGTCTTGCCGCGCAGGGCCTTGCGCAGGGCGGAGGCGACGTCCTGCGGCAGGACGTCACGCTTGCCGCTCGCGCCGTTGATCTGCACGCCGTCGAAGGTGGCGCCGTACGCCTCCTTGAGCGCCTTGAGGTCGTACGTGTCCACGAGCTTGCCGTCGACGGCCTCGACGCCGAGGATCTTCGGCAGGGACAGGGAGCCGAACGGGATGCTGTGCGCGGCGTCCGTCTGGACCGTGACCTTGGTGGCCATCGCCGGCTCGGCGAACTCCTTCATGAACCGGTCGACCTCGGCGTTGGTCACCGTCGGCTGCTGGGTGGTCGTCGCGACCTGCACCGGGGAGGAGGTGCCCGTCTCCACCTGGGTGCGGTACGCCTCCTCGACCGCCGTGGTCGACTTGGCGACGTCGATGCCCTTGCCGGCCTTGCCGTACACGGCGACCGCCTTGCCGGTCTTGAAGGAGACCGTGCCCTCGGTCACCGAGCCGGAGCCGCCGGAGACGTCCTCCAGGGCGGCGTGCAGCTTCTCCTCGTCGATCGGCATGACCGGGTCCACGGTCCGGTGGTTGCCGAACAGGGAGCCGATGACCGAGACCGGGTTGTAGTCGCTGGTCGCGGCCGTACTGACCGTCTGCTGCATGTCGAACTGCAGCCCGGCCTTGTCCGGTTCGAGGGTGACGGTCTTGCCGCCGACCGACAGCTTCAGCGGCTTGTTGACCCGCTCGTCGAAGGCGTCGTTGAGCTTCTTGACCGCGTCGTCGCGAGTGCCGCCGCCGATGTCGACGCCGAGCACGGTGGTGCCCTTGGGCACGTCGGAGTGGTTCATCAGCAGGCCGGCGCCGTAGACGCCACCGGCGAGGACGATCACTCCGCCGACGAGCAGGGGCAGCTTGTTGCGGCCCTTCTTCTTGGGCGCGCGGGACGTCGACGCGTTCGTCGAGCCCGGCTCGGGCAGCTTCGGAGGCGTGTGCGGCGCCGGTCCGTCGGTGGCGCCCGGGCCGAAGGGACCGCTCTGGGCGCCGGAGGGTACGACGGGGATGCCGCTGGTGACGGTGTGACCGGAGACGTTGTCGGCGACACCGCCGTAGTGCGGGTTGCCGGGTTCGGGGGCCGGCTTCTGCGGGGTGAGGATCGCGGTGTCGTCGCTCAGGCCGCCGCCGGGGCCACGGCCCGGGGTGTGGGGGGCGCCGCCCGGGCCGGCGGGGCCCCCCGGGCCGCTGCCGGGAACGCCGGGGCCGGCGGGTCCGCCGGGCCGACTCGGACCGTTGGAGATGCCGGGCACACCGGAGCCACCCGGGCCGTTGGAGATGCCGGGCACACCCGGACCAGCCGGGCCACCCGGGCCACCCGGACCGCCGGGCCCACCGCGGCCGCCCTGTCCACCGCCCGCGACCGGGGGCACGGGCGGGCCGTCGCCGGTGACCGGACCGGTCGTCGGACCTGCGGGGCCCTGCGGGCCGCCCTGGCCGCCACGGCCTTTCGGGCCGCCGAAGTCGTTCGGGCCGTTGAAGTCGTTCGGGCCGTTGAAATCGTTCGAGCCATTGAAGTCGTTGAGGCCGCCGAAGTCGGCGGAACCGTCGAAACCGCTCGGGCCGCCCTGGGCGCCGTAACCATGGGGGCCGTTCGGGCCGCCCTGGGTGCCATAGCCGTTCTGACCGTTCGGGCCGCCGTCGCCGTTCTCTGAGAAGTACGGCAGGTCGTCGCGGCGCGCCTCGCCGCCGGGGCGGGAACCATTGCCGTTGCCCAGCGGGCCCGCCGACAGTGCCTCGGTGACGTCGAAGGAACCGGTGCCTCCGCCGTGCCCGGGAGCCACCGGGCCGCCGGTCGCACCGGGGAGACCGGCGCCGTTCGTACCGCCGGGGACGCTCATCGCGCCGACGACACCACCGGGCCGCCCGGAACCGTCACCCGTCCGCGCACCGCCGGGGGCACCGGGGCCCGAACCGCCGGGCAGACCTGCCCCGTTGGAGGGCGGGCCGCCCTGACCGCCCTTGGGCGCGCCGGACTTGCGCGGCGCGAACCAGTCGCTCGTCTTCTCCCCCGGCTGCGCGGCGGGGTCGGCCGGGGGCTCGACGGTGCCCGTGGACATGGACGTGGCGGCGGACGGTGCCGGCGTCTCGGTCTCCGCCCTGTCCCCGGCGCCCTCGGCTTCGGCGACGGGCTTGCGCACGACGACCGGCGGAATGGGCCGCGACCCCGGGATGTTGATCCGGATCCGGGTCGTCAGCGTGGTCTCGGTCTTGCGTTCCTCCGGCTGCGCGGCCGAACGGCCCGCGCCCGTACCGCTGTCGGAAGCCATGGGGGTCCCGTACGGCGGCGTGCCCGAGGGGTATGCGGCTCCGCCGCGCCCGTTGGGCCCGGAGGACGGAGTGTCAGTTTCACGACTCAAGGCAGGTTCTCCCGGTTGGCTCCACCGCCTGTTCGACCTCATTGCTTCGGACGGCTCGGCGGCGCGCACCACCATACTGGCCACTTCCGGCCCGTATCCCACGACCGCCTGGGAAACCCACACGGGACTCGCACGAGTGCGGCATGGAGAAGTAGTACGTCACTTGCCAAGTCGGACGCGGTCGTCGCTCGGTTGCCGCGCCGGTGCGAGGGTGGCGCAGATCACAGCCACGGCCATGCCGCCGAGCAGGAAGAGGTAGGAGGCGGCGCTCGTGCCGAACACGAAGTCGCCCTCCGGGCGGCTGGCGGTGAGCAGGATGACGGCGACCATCCAGCCGCCGGCGGGTGCGACGGCCCCGGCGCGACTGCCCGCCGCCAGGCCACCGCCCAGACAGAGCCCGGCCTCACCGGCGAGCGCGAGCAGCAGGCCGCCCGGGAACCATGCGGGCTGCACCAGCGCCCCGACCACGCCGACCACCGCGCCGAGCACGAACAGCCCGACGTAGGCGACAGCCCGCAGGCCGGAGGGCCGCTTCAGCGGCTGGGCGAGCATCGAGCTCATGACGCCTCCCCGACGGTGACACCGGCGAACAGATCGGTCTCCGTCTCCGCCCCTCTCCCCCAGCCTTCGGCCGGGGGGACCCCCATCTCGCTTCGCTCCCCTCGCACCAACTCGTAGTACTCGGTGGTGAAGAGGGGTTGTGCGAGTTCGTTGGAGAGCGCGAAGTACAGCTCGGCCACGTCGATCTGCGTGGCGTGCGCCCGCATCGCGGCGGCCTTGGCGGCGGCGTAGGCGGTGCCGTCGATCACGGTGGTGATCCGCTCGTCGTCGACGACGCCCGGCACGTCGTCCACGGTGGCGGCCTTGCCGAACGGCAACCCGGGCAGATCCGCCTGAAGCCGGGCGAAGGCCTCCTCGGCGACCGTGCGCGGGACGCGGTTCCAGTAGATCTTGGGGATCTCCCACCCGGCATCGGCGGCCAGCTCGGCCGCGCGCATGGCGATGCGGTGGGCCTGGATGTGGTCCGGGTGGCCGTAGCCGCCATCCGGGTCATAGGTGACGAGGACCTGCGGGCGCACCTCCAGGATCACCTCGACGAGAGCCCGGGCCGCGTCGTCGACGTCCGCCTGCCAGAGGCCGGCCGGGTCGTCGTTGTCGGCGATGCCCATCATCCCCGAGTCCTCGAAGCGGCCCTTTCCGCCGAGGAGACGGAAGTCCTCGACGCCGAGCTCGCGCATCGCGGCGGTGAGCTCGCCCAGACGGTGTTCGCCCAGATCGGCACCGGTCAGGTGCTGGAGCTCGGGGGGAATGACCTCGCCGTGCTCGCCGAGGGTGCAGGTGACCAGGGTCACGCGGGCACCCTCGGCCGCGTACTTGGCCATGGTCGCGCCGTTGTTGATCGACTCGTCGTCCGGGTGCGCGTGCACCAGGAGGAGACGCCGGTCGGGCAGTTCCGTCATGGACCCCACCCTACGAGGCACCACTGACAGCGCCGCACGGCGCTGTCGGAAAGCGCGGCTCAGAACTTGATGCTGCCGATCATGCCCGCGATGTTCGTCGTCAGCTCACTGATGGTGGGCGCGACGGTCGAGGACGCCAGGTAGAACCCGAGCAGCATGCAGACGACCGCATGGCCCGCCTTCAACCCTGATTTCTTGATCAGCAGGAAGACGATGATCGCCAGCAGCACCACCGCCGAAATCGAGAGTGCCACGGCGGCTCACCTCCAAGAATCCCAGGGGCGGGGGGTCGGACTATGGGGGCAGATAAATCCATGCAGCAGCCAGCAGGTTCATACCCACTATGCGCTAGTGATCATAACTATCCGTACGTGCGCATCGATCGGCGCACAGCCGCACAAGGGGGCGCACTGGCCAATATGGTCGGGGCATGACGACCGAGCCTGTGTCCTTCCCCCGCCGGCATGCCAGCACCCAGCGGTTCACCTTCGGCGCGCCGCGCGCGTTCGCGGTGGCGCCCGACGGTTCCCGTGTCGTGTTCCTGCGCTCCACCTCCGGCACGGATCCGGCGAGTTCGCTGTGGGTGCTCGACACCGTGGACGGCAAGGAGCGCGTGGCGGCCGACCCGCGCGCCCTGCTGGGCGGCGCCTCGGAAGACCTCTCGCCCGAGGAGCGGGCGCGCCGCGAGCGCAGCCGCGAGGCCGGCGCCGGCGTCGTCGGCCACGCCACCGACAGCGCCGTGGAGTTGGCGTCTTTTGCCTTGTCAGGGCGGCTTTTCACAGCGGAGCTACGGGTCGGCACGGCACGCGAACTCCGGGTCCCCGGGCCGGTGATCGACCCGCGGCCCTCCCCCGACGGACGGCACATCGCGTACGTCGCGCAGGGCGCGCTGCGGGTGGTGGGCGCCGAGGGTGAAGGCGATCGTGCGCTCGCCGAGCCGGAGTCGGAGGGGGTCACCTATGGGCTCGCCGAGTTCATCGCCGCCGAGGAGATGGCACGCTACCGGGGCTTTTGGTGGGGTCCGGAGTCGGACCGGCTGCTCGTGGCGCGCGTGGACGACACGCCGGTGCGGCGGTGGTGGATCTCCGATCCCGCACGTCCGGAGCGCGCGCCGCAGCAGGTCGCGTATCCGGCGGCGGGGACCGAGAACGCGGACGTACGGCTGTTCGTGATCGGTCTGGACGGGGCGCGCACGGAGGTGGCGTGGGACCGGGCGCGGTACCCCTATCTGGCACGAGTGCACTGGTCAGCGGCGGGTGCGCCGCTGCTGCTCGTCCAGGCGCGGGACCAGCGCAGCCAGCTGTTCCTGGCCGTGGACCCGGCGACGGGGGCGACGCGGATGGTGCACGCCGACGAAGATCCACAATGGCTGGATCTTTTCCCTGGCGTGCCCTGCTGGAGCCCCTCCGGGCAGCTGGTGCGCATCGCCGACGAGGGCGGCGCCCGGGTGCTCACGGTGGGCGAACGCCCGCTGACGGGCCCGCAGTTGCACGTCCGCGCGGTGCTGGACGTCTCCGACGACGACGTCCTGGTCTCGGCGTCGGCGGGTGCGGCCGCGGCTGACGCCGAGATCGGTGAAGTGCACGTGTACCGGGTGAACGAGCTCGGCGTGGAGCGCGTGTCGCAGGAGCCCGGCGTGCACTCGGCGGTGCGTGCCGGGGGCGTGACCGTGCTGGTGTCGCACACTCTCGACCGGCCCGGGTCCCGGGTCCAGGTGCTGCGCGAGGGGAAGCAGACGGCGGCGGTCCGGTCGCATGCCGAAGATCCCGGTTTGACCCCGCGCATCACCCTCACCGAAGGGGGCGCACGCCGCATCCCGTGCGCCGTGCTTATGCCTCGGGACTACGCCGGTGACACCCCGCTCCCGGTTTTGCTGGATCCGTACGGGGGACCGCACGCCTCCAGGGTGGTCGCCGCGCACAACGCGTATCTGACCTCGCAGTGGTTCGCCGACCAGGGGTTCGCGGTGGTCGTCGCGGACGGGCGCGGTACGCCGGGGCGCTCGCCCGCGTGGGAGAAGGCGATCAAGGACGACATCGCGGCGGTCGTGGTGCAGGACCAGGTCGACGCGCTCCAGGGGCTCGCCGAGCGGTTCCCGCTCGACCTGACCCGGGTGGCCATCCGCGGCTGGTCCTTCGGCGGCTATCTGGCGGGGCTCGCGGTGCTGCGCCGCCCGGACGTCTTCCACGCGGCGGTGGTCGGCGCCCCGGTCACCGATCTGCGGCTGTACGACACCCACTACCAGGAGCGTTACGTCGGGCACCCCGAGGAGCAGCCGGAGGTCTACCGGCGCAACTCGCTGATCGACGACACCGGCCTGGTGGACCCGGCCGAGCCGGCCCGCCCGATGATGATCGTCCACGGGCTGGCGGACGACAACGTGGTGGTCGCCCACTCACTGCGCCTGTCCTCGGCCCTGCTCGCCGCGGGCCGCCCGCACGAGGTGCTGCCGCTGTCCGGCGTGACCCACATGACTCCGCAGGAGGAGGTCGCGGAGAACCTGCTGCTGCTCCAGCTCGACTTCCTGAAGCGGTCGCTGGGGCTGAACTGACCTCTCGGCCGGGCGAGGAAGACCAGGATGCCGCGAGCGCGGAGGTGTCGAGCCCGGCTGTGGTGAGCCCGGAGGCGGTGAGCAGCTTGCGCATGGGGTTCCGGTCGTGAGGGTGGAACGGCAACGAGCCGGGGTGACATGGCGCACCCCGGCTCGTTTACGGCACCCGCACGGCCGTACGCTGTTCAGCCTGACGCGTCCGTATATCGGGATCGGGTCGGCTGAGTTGCCTGCGTGTTAACGCAGTTCGCGTGTGTTTGTACGGCTATGGCACCGCCTCCGGCGGAACGACTTGCCCCGGCGCGGAGCGCCTGATCGACACAGCCTCCGCGAAGTGACAGGCCGAGGCATGCGCCTCGGGCCCGCTCGCCTCGCCGAAACGCGACGGCACCGCGAGCGGCGGTGCCTCCAGGGCGCACCGCTCCCGCGCCTTCCAGCAGCGGGTGCGGAAGCGGCAGCCGGAGGGGACGTTCGTCGGGGACGGGACGTCGCCCGCGAGGATGATGCGCTCGCGGCGGTCACGGGCGTCGGGGTCGGGGACGGGGACCGCGGAGAGCAGCGCCTGGGTGTAGGGGTGCGTGGGGTGGTCGTAGATCTCGGCGTCCTTGCCGATCTCCACGATCCGGCCGAGGTACATCACCCCCACCCGGTCGGAGATGTGACGGACGATCGACAGGTCGTGGGCGATGAAGACGTAGGAGAGGTCGAACTCGTTCTGCAGCCGGTCCATCAGGTTGATGACCTGGGCCTGGACCGAGACGTCCAGTGCGGAGACCGGTTCGTCGGCGACGATGACCTCCGGGCGCAGCGCCAGCCCCCGTGCGATGCCGATGCGTTGGCGCTGGCCGCCGGAGAACTGGTGCGGATAGCGGTTGATGTACTCGGGGTTGAGGCCGACCACGTCCAGCAGCTCCCGCACCTTGCGGCGGCGGTCGCCCTTCGGGGCCACCTCGGGGTGGATGTCGTACGGCTCGCCGATGATGTCGCCCACCGTCATACGGGGGTTGAGTGAGGTGTACGGGTCCTGGAACACCATCTGGATGTTGCGGCGTACGGCCTTCAGGGCGCGGCCGGACAGCCGGGTGATGTCCTCGCCCTTGTACTTGATCGAACCGGCCGTCGGGCGCTCCAGGTTGACCAGCATCTTGGCGACCGTGGACTTGCCGCAGCCGGACTCGCCGACGATGCCGAGGGTTTCCCCGGCGTGGAGCGTGAAGTCGACGCCGTCGACGGCCTTGACCGCGCCGACCTGCTTCTTGAACAGGATGCCCTGGGTGAGCGGGTAGTGCTTGACGAGCCCGCTGACCTGCAGAATCGGCTCGGCCGACGAGGAACTAGCCATGCAGGCACTCCCTCCAGAAGTGGCAGGCGCTGCCCCGGGCCGTGTCCGACTCGGTGACCTCGTACAGCGGGGGTACGTCCGTGCGGCACAGGTCCTGGGCCAGGGGGCAGCGGGGGTGGAAGGCGCAGCCCGGGGGGATGTTCATGAGGTTGGGGGGCAGGCCCTTGATGGCGTAGAGCTCCTGGCCCTTCTGGTCCAGGCGCGGGATGGAGTCCAGCAGGCCTCGGGTGTACGGGTGGGCGGGCGCCTTGTAGAGGGCGTGGACCGGCGCGGTCTCGACGATCCGGCCCGCGTACATCACCGCGATCCTGTCGGCGACGTCGGCGACCACGCCGAGGTCGTGGGTGATGAGGATGAGCCCCATGCGGTACTCGCGCTGCAACTCGGCGAGCAGCTCCATGACCTGGGCCTGGACGGTGACGTCGAGGGCGGTGGTGGGCTCGTCGGCGATGATCAGCGCGGGTTCGAGGGCGAGGGCCATCGCGATCATGATGCGCTGGCGCATACCGCCGGAGAACTGGTGCGGGTACTGCCGCACGCGCTCCCTCGCGGCCGGGATCCGCACCCGGTCCATCAGCTCGACGGCCTTCGCCCGGGCGTCCTTCTTCGACATGCCCCGGTGGACGACGAACATCTCGCCGAGCTGGTCCCCGACGGTCTGTACGGGGTTCAGGGACGACAGGGCGTCCTGGAAGATCATCGCCATCTCGGCCCCGCGGACCCTGCGCCGCTCCTCTTCCTTCAGCTTGAGCAGGTCCCGCCCCTGGAAGAGGATCTCGCCACCGGTGATCCTCCCGGGCGGCATGTCCAGGATCCCCATCACCGCCTGCGCGGTCACCGACTTCCCGGACCCGGACTCCCCGAGCACGGCGAGCGTCTCCCCCGCGTCCACGCCGTAGTCGACGCCGTTGACGGCTTGGGCGACCCCGTCCCGGGTCCTGAACTCCACCCGCAGATCACGCACTTCGAGCAACATGACGCCGGCTCACCTCACCTTCGCATCGAGGGCGTCGCACGGATGGCGTCCCGCCGAGTGATGCGGACACCGGGACCGGGGGCCGGCCGGCCCCCATGGCCTGCGGCCGACGGACACGGCCGAACGCCCGGGGCGCCCGCTCCGACCACCGCCCTGCGCGACCGGGCCGGTCGACGGCCGGGGGCCAGGTGACGGGCGGATGCCGGGCCGAGAGCCGGATGGCGGCCGACGGCCGGTACCGGTCGACAGCCGAGTGCCGGACCGGCGGCCCAGTGCCGGACCACAGCCAGATGCCGGACCGGCGGACAGATACCGGCGACGGCCGGATGCCGGTCGACGGCCCAGTGCCGGACCGGCGGCCAGACGCCGGTCGACAGCCGGATGCATGACTGGCAGCCGGACGCAGGACCGACGGACGGATACCGAACCCACCGCCGGATACCGGACCGGCGGCCGGATACCGGTCGGCAGCCGGATACCGGTCGGCAGCCGGATACCGGTCGACAGCCGGATACCGGTCGACAGCCGAGTGCCCGGTCGAGAGCCAGAGGCAGGACCGGCGGCCGGATACCGGTCGGCAGCCAGAGGCAGGACCGGCGGACGGTTGCCGGACCGGCGGGCAAGGGCCGCCCTGAGCGGCGGAGCCGCATGGGCCGGCCGGGCGTGCCGACCGGCGGCACGTGGGCCGTCGGGCGCCGCGCCGCCGTGCACCACGCGAGCCGGAACCGTGCTCGTCGGCGCGTCCGACGGCCGCAGCAGGGGACGCCGGGGCGTGACACCACCGTCTCCTCCGCTTGTCCGTACCGCGGACCCCGCACCACATCGCCCCCGTCACCTCAGCTTCGGATCGAGGGCGTCGCGCACCGCATCGCCCAGCATGATGAAGGCCAGCACCGTGATCGCCAGGGCGCCGGAGGGCCACAGGAGGGCGTGGGGGGCGTTGCGGATGTAGGGGGAGGCCGCGGAGATGTCGATGCCCCAGGAGACGCTCGGGGGCTTCAGGCCTACGCCGAGGTAGGACAGGGTCGCCTCCAGGGCGATGTACGTGCCGAGTGCGATGGTGGCGACCACGATCACGGGGGCGATGGCGTTGGGCGCGATGTGGCGTAGCAGGAGGCGGGAGTTGGAGGCGCCCAGGGCGCGGGCGGCCTGCACGTAGTCGTTCTGTTTGGCGGTGATGACCGCGCCGCGCGCGATACGGGAGATCTGCGGCCAGCCGAGCAGCACGATGAAGCCGATGACCGGCCAGACGGAGTTGCTGGTGACCACCGACAGCAGGACCAGGCCGCCGAGGATGACCGGGATGGCGAAGAAGACGTCGGTGACGCGGGAGAGGACCGAGTCCCACAGGCCGCCGAAGAAGCCGGCGAGCGCGCCCAGCACCGAGCCGAGGACCGCGACCCCGAGCGTGGCGCAGACGCCGACCGTGACGGACGTACGGGCGCCGTGGACCGTGCGCGTGTAGACGTCGCAGCCCTGGCCGTCGTAGCCGAAGGGATGGCCGGGCGCGGAACCCTGCTGGGCCTTGGCGAGGTCGCACTTGAGGGGGCTGCCGGAGGCGATCGCCGAGGGCCAGAAGGAGATGAAGAGCAGGAAGAGGATGATCAGGGCCGAGACGAGGAAGACGGGGTTGCGGCGCAGGTCGCGCCAGGCGTCGGACCAGAGGCTGCGGGGTCGTCCGGCGGAGGCGGCCCAAGGGTCGGGTACGAGTCCGTCCCGGCCCTTGTCCCCGGGGCCGCCCGGAGCCCCCGCCGCCGCCTCCGCCGCGCTCGCTGTCAGATCCGGCGCGCCGCCCGCGCCGCTGCCGGCGATCGCGCCCTCGAACTGGAACGGCCGGTCAGGCATAGCGGATCCTCGGGTCGAGTACGGCGTACAGGAGATCGACGACCAGGTTGCACAGGAGGAAGACGAGGACGAGGACCGTCACGAAGCCGACGACCGTCTGGGTGTTCTGGCGCAGGATGCCCTGGTAGAGCTGATAGCCGACGCCGTGGATGTTGAAGATCCGCTCGGTGACGATCGCGCCGCCCATGAGGAACCCGATGTCGGCGCCGATGAAGGTGACGACGGGGATGAGGGAGTTGCGCAGCAGGTGGCGAGTGACGACTCGGTGCCTCGGCAGGCCCTTGGCGATGGCCGTACGGACGTAGTCGGAGCGACGGTTCTCCGCGATGGAGGTGCGGGTCAGGCGGGTGATGTACGCGAGGGAGACCGAGGCGAGGACGAGGCCGGGGACGATCAGCTCGTCGAAGGGGGCCTCCGTCGAGACGGAGGGACGGATCCAGTCGCGTTCCACGCCCAGCATCAGCTGGAGCAGCAGGCCGGTGACGAAGGTGGGGACGGAGATGACGACGAGGGTGAACAGGAGGACCCCGGTGTCGATGGGGCGTCCGCGGCGCAGGCCGGTGACCACGCCCAGCGTGATCCCGATGACGACCTCGAAGAGGATCGCCACGATCGTGAGCCGGATGGTGACCGGGAAGGCCGTCGACATCAGCTCGGTGACTTCCTGACCGTTGAAGGCCGTACCGAAGTCTCCGGTGAAGACGTTCCCCATGTAGGTCAGGTACTGCTGCCACACGGGCTGGTCGAGGCCGAACTCCTTCTTCAGCTGAGCCGCCGTCGCCGCGTCGCACTGCCGGTCGCCGCACAGGCCCGCGACGGGGTCGCCCATCACGTTCACCATGAGGAAGATCAGCAGGGTCGACCCGATGAACACCGGGACCATCTGCACCAGGCGCCGGACGACGTACCGCCCCATGACGGGTTCAGCCGACCTTGATCTGGTCGTAGACGGGGACGCTGAACGGGTTGAGGGCCACGTTCGACAGCCGCTCGGACCACCCGGCACTGCCGTTCTGGTACCAGAGCGGGATGGCGGCCATGTTGTCCCGGACGACCTCCTCGGCCTTCTGGAACATCTCCACGGCCTTCGCGGGGTCGGTCTCGGCGTTCGCCCGGTCGACGAGCCTGTCGAACTCCTCGCTCGACCACTTGCCGTCGTTGGAGGAGGCGTTGGTGTAGTAGAGCGGCTGGAGGAAGTTCTGGGTGAGGGGGTAGTCCATCTGCCAGCCCGCCCGGAAGGGGCCGGAGAGCTTCTGGGTCGTGGACTTGCTGCGGAAGTCGGCGAAGGTACCGATCGGATTGCCGACGCAGGCCCGGTCGTTGTCCAGGGCGTTGTTGATGGAGTTGCAGACGGCGTCCACCCACAGCTTGTGGGAGCCGGTGTCCGCGTTGTACGTGATCTTCACCTGGCCGCCGGGCAGCCCGCCGCCCTCCTCGATCAGCTTCTTGGCCGCGGCGGCGTCGTACTCGCACCACTCACCGCACAGCCCCTCCTTGTAGCCGCCGTCCGCGCCGAGGACGGGTGAGGTCCAGTCGGTGGCGGGGGTGCGGGTCTTCTGGAAGATGGTGTCGGTGATCTGCTCGCGGTTGATCGCCCGGGACAGGCCCTTGCGGACCTTGACCGAGCCGGCCTTGTTCCAGTTCTTGTCGTAGAAGGGGAAGGCGAGCGTCTGGATGATGCCGGCGGGGGTGTTGAGGTAGCGGTCGCCGAGGTCGTTCGCGACGTTCTTCAGCTGCTGGGCCGGTACGTCGTCGACGAGGTCGAGGTTGCCGGCCATCAGGTCGGTGTAGGCCGTGTTGTTGTCCGTGTACACCTTGAGGGTGACGCCACCGTTGCGCGCCGCGTCCTCCCCCGGGTAGGCGTCCCACTTCGTCAGACGCATCTCGGAACCCTTCGTGTACGACTCCACGGCATACGGGCCGTTGCCGACCGGCTTGGCCAGCCAGCCGGCGTGGTCCTCGTAGAACGCCCGGGGCAGCGGGACGAAGGCGTTGTAGCCGAGGGTGTCGGGGAAGCTGGAGAACTTCTGGCGGAGCCTGACCGTGAAGGTCCGCTCGCCCGTGACCTTCAGCCCGGACATCGTCTCGGCGGTCTGCTCGCCCTTGGCCGGGTGGACCTTGTCGTAGCCCTCGATGTAGCTGAAGAAGTAGGCGTTCTTCTGGTTGTTCCGCAGGCTCGCCCCGTAGTTCCAGGCGTCCACGAAGGACTTGGCGGTGACCTTCTCGCCGTTGCTGAAGGTCCAGCCGTCCTTGACGGTGACGGTGTAGTTCCGCGAGTCGGAGGTCTCGATCCGCTCGGCGAGCATGTCCTCGGCCTCGCCGGTCTTCGGGTCGTACTGCTTCAGCCCGCGGAAGATCATGGAGAGCACCTTGCCGCCCTGCACCTCGTTGGTGTTGGCCGGCTCCAGGGGGTTCTGCGGATCGGTCCACGAGGAGCTGAGCACCGCGCCGCCGTCACCGCCGCTGTCACCTCCGCCTCCGCAGGCCGTCGCCGCGAGCGCGACCGCCACCGCGCACGCGGCCCATCCGGCGTTCGTGGCTCCACGCATGGGGTGCCTCCTCTGGTCCTGATCCATTACGGGCCAATATCGAGCTAAAAGGCACATACCGCACACGGGATCCGGCCAATGGAGCAACACGCCATCCGGATGCACGCATCCGCGCACGTAACGAAACGGACTTCTCCCTCACGGGGCGATGGATCTTCCGTGTAGCGCGCAATGGATCTTCACGTACCGATGCAGAACCGTTGGATTTCGACCCCCCGATGTACGCATTTCGGCACCCGACCGTCCGCATAACGAACTCATTGCCCGATTAGTCCAGTTAGCCCGAGTCAAGGCACGACTCGATTACGTTGCGCTACCCGCGTAGCTACGGAATGGTAAAGGCAGGGTAAAAAACGTAAAGAGACAACCAAGTCGCCCGAGAATTTATTGACCTTGAATGAATTGCGTTGAAAAAGTCCGGCGTAGCCCGTAGGGGAGCGTGCCCTGCGGAGTCATCAGACCCTCCCTTGGGCCAGGAGCACCATGACCCCCCCAACTCCATCAGCGGCTGCCCCGCTTGAGACGACCGACGAGAGCATCGAAAAGTCGCCTTCGCCCTCCACCCATAAGGGCAACGAGAGCCGCTCGCCTGGACGACTGGCGTGGACCCGCTTCAAGCGGGACCGCACGGGCGTCATATCGGCGTACATCGTGATCTTCTTCTTCGTGATCGCGCTCGCCGCTCCGCTCATCGCGAAGCTGTACGGCAAGGATCCGTACACCACCTACGCGAGCCAGCGGCCGGAGCTGCTGAACGCCTTCTCCTACCCGGCGGGTCCGAACGGGGGCATCAGCTCGGAGTTCTGGTTCGGCATCGAGCCCCAGCTCGGCCGTGACGTCTTCACCTTCCTGCTCTACGCCATCCGCACGTCGCTGGGCATCGCCGTCGCGGCCACTTTGCTCACCGTGTTCCTCGGTGTGGTCATCGGCGTCACCGCGGGCTATCTCGGCGGCAAGACGGACTACCTCGTGGGCCGGGTCATCGACATCCTTCTGTCGTTCCCGTCCACCCTCTTCTTCATCGCCTTCATGCCGGTCGTGTACGGGCTCTTCATCGCCCCCGACGAGGACATCCCGACCTGGCTGCGGGCCACCGGCCTGATCATCGTCCTCTCGGCCTTCGGCTGGGCGTCCATCGCCCGACTGCTGCGCGGCCAGGTACTCGGCCTGCGCGAACGGGAGTTCGTCGAGGCGGCCAAGGTCACGGGTGCGTCACCGCGACGCATCGTCTTCAAGGAACTGCTGCCAAACCTGTGGACTCCGATCATCATCCAGTCCACGCTGATGCTCCCGGCATTCGTGACGGCAGAGGCGGGTCTCGCCTTCCTCGGGGTCGGCATGATCGACCCGACCCCGGACTGGGGCGTCATGATCCAGCGGGGCGCAATGTTCTACACCGAGGACATCACCTTCATGCTCTTCCCGGGCCTGTCCATGGTGATCTTCGTGCTCGCGTTCAACCTGCTCGGCGACTCGGTGCGTGACGCACTCGACCCGAAGTCCAAGCGCTAGCTCCGGCTCATTTCAGGACCACGGCGAAGGCGCCGGGGTGCCGGATTCTCTCATCACTCTCACTTTCCAAGGCAGGAAGCCATGTCCTTCTCGCGTAGAAACTTCCTCATCGCCACCGGTGTCGCCGCGGCGTCGACCTCGGTGCTGAGCGCCTGCAGCAGCGGCAGCGAGGGCTCCGGGCAGAACGACGCCCCCAAGGTCAGCGGCTCCAAGACGACCGAGATCCCGGTCGGCACCAAGGCCGACTCGACCGGTCCGGCTCCCGAGGTCAAGGGCGCGGTCAAGGGCGGGACGATCTACTCGCTCCAGCAGTTCGACATGGACCACATGGACCCGGCGCAGATCTACGTCTCGACCGAGGGCGCCATCACCGTGCCGATCATGCGCGGCCTGACCGGCTACAAGCTGGACGACAAGGGCAACGCCACCCTGGTCGGCGACGCCGCGACCGACGCCGGCACGATGAAGGACGGCGGCAAGACCTGGTCCTTCACCATCAAGGACGGCATCAAGTGGGAGGACGGCGCCGACCTCTCCATGGACGACGTCCGCCACACCTTCGAGCGCCTCTTCGCCGAGTTCATCACCGAGGGTCCCCGCTACGTCCAGCAGTTCACGGTCGGCGGCGACAAGTACAAGGGCCCCTACGACGGCAAGAGCCTCGACTCCATCGAGATCGACGGCAAGACCATCACCTTCCGTCTCAACGAGCCCCGCGTCGACTTCAACTACACGCTCGCGATGCGTGGTTACTCCCTGGTGCCGAAGAAGCACGACACCAAGGAGAAGTACGACAAGCGCCCGTTCTCCTGCGGTCCGTACAAGATCGCCGACCGCAGCATCGGCAAGTCGATGACCTACGTGCGCAACGAGCACTGGGACCCGAAGACGGACTCGATCCGCAACGCCTACCCGGACAAGTACGTCTTCCAGATGGGCTACGAGCTGGTGGCGTCCACCGACCGCTGGATCGCGGACAAGGGCAACGACCAGTACGCGGTGCCGATCTTCAACGAGGTCGCGCCCGAGCGCGTCGCCCAGGTCCTCACCAGCCCCGAGCTGAAGAAGCGCGTCCTCACCGCGGTCGACACGGCCACCTACTACTGGCCGATCAACATGACCCGCGTCAAGGACCTCAAGGTCCGCCAGGCCATCAACCACGCCTGGCCGCACCAGCAGGTCCAGACCATCAATGGCGGCGCCGCCACCAGCGAGGTCGCCACCACGATCCTCGCCCCGGTGACCCCCGGCTACACCAAGTTCGACCTGTACGGCGTGACCAAGAAGCCGAACGGCGACCCCGCGAAGGCCAAGGCCCTGCTGAAGGAAGCCGGCAAGCTCGGCTACAAGCTGGTCATCGCCTTCCAGCAGTCGGACACTCAGGTGAAGGTCGCCGTCGCCGTCAAGAACGCGCTGGAGGAGGCGGGCTTCACCGTCGTCACCAAGCAGGTCGACAAGTCGACGTTCTACACGCAGATCGGCAAGCTCGACAACGGCTTCGACCTGATGGGCGCCGGCTGGAGCCCGGACTGGCCGAACGGTTACTCGCAGTTCTACCCCTGCTGGAGCGGCAAGAACATCGGCGACGGCCGGAGCAACTACGCCCAGCTCGACGACGCGAGCGTCAACAAGGCCATCGACGCGGCTGCCAAGATCGCGGACGTGGAGGAGGCCAACAAGGCCTGGGGCAACGTCGACAAGATGATCCTGGAGCTGGCCGCGGTCGTCCCGGACTACCACAAGATCCGCAACTACCTGTACGGCTCCAAGGTCGGCAACGTCATCTGGGACGCCGGCAACACCTGCGTCGCGCTCAGCAAGCTCTACGCCAAGAAGTAAGCGCGCACGACCCCCTGGGGGCGGCCATTCGCATGGCCGCCCCCTGCGGCCCACCCCCTCTACTTCCCTCCCGGCGACGGCGCCCCGTCCGGAAAGTCACGCCTCATGTTCCGCTTCCTTGTCCGCCGAGTCACCGGCGCACTGGTCATCCTGTTGATCATCAGCGCCATCACGTTCTGGCTCTTCTACGCCGTGCCGCGTGACCCCGCCATGATGTCCTGCGGCAAGAACTGCACGCCTGAGGCCCTCGAGCAGATCCGGAAGAACCTGGGCATCGACAAGCCCATCCCGGTCCAGTACTGGCTGTGGCTCGTCGGCATCTTCGCCGGGCGCGACTACCCCGGCTACGACTACTGCAACGCCCCCTGCCTCGGTTACTCCTTCGCCAACCGCGAGCCCGTCTTCGACACGATCATGGACCGGCTGCCGACGACCCTGTCGCTGGCCTTCGGCGCGGCCGTGGTCTTCCTGATCCTCGGCATCGGCGCGGGCATGCTCGCGGCGCTCAAGCAGGGCCGGTTCCTGGACAAGTTCGCCAGCTCGGTGTCGCTGCTCGGCTCCTCGCTCCAGATCTACTTCGTCGGCTACATCGCGATGTTCTTCTTCGTCGCACAGCTGGGGTGGCTCGACCAGCCGCAGTACACGCCGCTCACCGAGAACCCGGCCGCCTGGTTCTCCGGACTGCTGCTGCCCTGGCTGGTCCTGGCGATCATCTTCACCGCCAACTACACCCGTATGACACGCTCCCAGCTGGTCGAGCAACTGAGTGAGGACTACGTCCGCACAGCCCGGGCCAAGGGTCTGTCCCGGTCGAACGTGTTCTTCCGGTTCGCCTGGCGCGGCGCCATGGGCCCCATCGTCACGGTGTTCGGCATCGACCTGGGTGTGCTCATCGGTGGCGCGATCATCACCGAGTCGACCTTCAGCCTCCAGGGCATCGGCCGGCTCGCGGTGAAGTCCGTGGACCAGAGCGACCTTCCGATGCTGCTGGGTGTGACCCTTCTCGCGGCCGGCGCGATCGTCTTCTTCAACATCGTCGTCGATGCCGTCTACGCCCTCATCGACCCGCGGATCCGGCTCGCCTGACCTCCGCCCCCACTCCCGACACCTCGCATCACCCCCCAGGAGCGTCCCCGTGACGAGCACCGATCAGCAGCCCTTCCTCTCCGTCAGGGACCTTCAGGTCCACTTCTCCACCGAGGACGGCATCGTCAAGGCCGTCGACGGGCTCTCCTTCGATCTCGCCAAGGGCCAGACACTCGGCATCGTGGGTGAGTCGGGATCCGGCAAGTCCGTCACCAACCTGACGATCCTGGGCCTGCACGACCCCCACCGCACCTCGATCGACGGTGAGATCCTGCTGGACGGCAAGGAGCTGCTCGCCGCCTCCGAGAAGGAACTCGAGCGGCTGCGCGGCAACAAGATGTCCATGATCTTCCAGGACGCACTGGCCTCGCTGTCGCCGTACCACACCATCGGCACCCAGATCGGCGAGACGTACCGCAAGCACACCGGTGTCTCCAAGAAGGAGGCCCGGGCGCGGGCGATCGAGATGCTGCGGCGGGTCGGGATCCCTCAGCCGGACGTCCGGGTGGACGACTATCCGCACCAGTTCTCCGGCGGTATGCGCCAGCGCGCGATGATCGCGATGGCGCTGGTCTGCGACCCCGAGCTGCTCATCGCGGACGAGCCGACCACCGCGCTCGACGTGACGGTCCAGGCGCAGATCCTGGATCTGCTCAAGGAGCTCCAGCAGGAGTTCGGCACGGCGATCATCTTCATCACGCACGACCTCGGTGTCATCGCCGACATCGCGGACGACGTGCTGGTGATGTACGGCGGCCGCTGCGTGGAGCGGGGCACCAAGCAGGAGGTGCTGCGCACCCCGCAGCACCCCTACACGCTGGGCCTGATGAGTTCCATGCCGAGCCTCGACGGCCCGGTCGACGTGCCGCTGGCACCGATCCCGGGTTCGCCGCCCTCGCTGCTCAACCCGCCCTCCGGCTGCCGTTTCCACCCGCGGTGCACCTTCACCGAGAAGGTCGCGGGCGGGCTGTGCTCCACGGAGCGGCCGGTGCTGGACGTGGTGGACGGCCGGGGTTCCGCCTGCCACCTCCCGCTGGAACAGCGCGCCGACCTCTTCGCCGACTTCGCCGGATCCCGGCACTGACTGACGTACACGAGACGGGACTTCACCATCATGAGCAACGCGCAACCGCTCCTGGACGTCAGCGGTCTGACCAAGCACTTCCCGATCAAGGGCGGCTTCCCGATCAAACGCACGGTCGGTGCCGTCAGGGCCGTGGACGGGCTCGACTTCCAGGTGGCCGAGGGCGAAGCCCTCGGTCTGGTCGGCGAGTCCGGCTGCGGCAAGTCGACGACCGGCCGGCTGATCACCCGGCTCCTGGAGCCGACCGGCGGCAAGATCTCGTACCGCGGCCAGGACATCACGCACGCGAGCCGCAAGCAGCTGGCGCCGGTCCGCTCCGAGATCCAGATGATCTTCCAGGACCCCTACGCGTCCCTGAACCCGCGCCAGACGGTCGGCAAGATCATCGTCGGCCCGATGGAGATCAACAACATCAACCCGGCCGGCGGCCGCGAGAAGCGCGTCCGTGAACTGCTGGAGATCGTCGGCCTCAACCCCGAGCACTACAACCGCTTCCCGCACGAGTTCTCCGGCGGCCAGCGCCAGCGCATCGGCGTGGCACGGGCGTTGGCGCTGGACCCGAAGCTGATCGTGGCGGACGAGCCGGTCTCGGCCCTCGACGTCTCCATCCAGGCGCAGGTCGTGAACCTGCTCCAGAAGGTCCAGCAGGAGCTGGGCATCGCCTTCGTCTTCATCGCCCACGACCTCGCCGTCGTACGGCACTTCTCGCAGCGCGTGGCGGTCATGTACCTCGGCAAGATCGTCGAGATCGCCGACCGTGACGACCTGTACGGCAACCCGCGCCACCCCTACACCCGGGCGCTGCTGTCCGCCGTGCCCGAGGCGACCGCGGACGACGCCCCGGCCCGCGAGCGTATCCGCCTCCAGGGCGACGTCCCCTCGCCCATCAACCCGCCCTCCGGCTGCCGCTTCCGCACCCGCTGCTGGAAGGCGACGGAGAAGTGCGCGACCGAGGCCCCGCCGCTGGTCCAGGTCGAGGGCAACAAGCCCGGGCATCTGACGGCGTGCCACTACCCCGAGACTGCGGACACCGTTCCGGCCCACCGGCTCGCCAAGGATCCCGAGGCGGCGGCCTGACACCACCCGTTCCGTCAGCCGCCGCTCACGGAACGGACTTTCACCGGCCCATTGCCCAGAGCCCATGAATGTCCGGTCCTGAGGCCGAGGGCCCGTACATCCACGAAGGGTGTGCGGGCCCTCCTCGTCCCTCCATCACCGCCTCCGGCTGCTGGAGAGCGGATCTCCACAGGCAATTCCCAGACCCATGAGCGCCTGGTTTCTGGTCACGCACAAAGAAATCTCGCGAACGACGAATTAGCCGCCAGCTCTGACTGGCGGCTAATTCGGCTAATCGCTGCACACGACGAGAAAGGCACTAACAACAGATGCCTTCCCTGTCGCCGCACCATAAATTAAGAAGGATTTTCCCGGTACCACACGTTGGAGTCGGACTTCACCGGAGTGATCACGGTGTGCGTCCAGGCCTTGTCGGCATACTTACACTTGGCAGGCGTCCAGGTGTACTTGGTCACCGGGTACTTTCGCGCCCAGTGCCCCATTCGGATGTGCTGCGTCTTACCGCTGGCTATCTGCAGCGAGTACGACCACCCAGTCTTCTTGGACCAGGTCTTGGTGAGTGAGACATTCGCCTTGGCTGAAGCCTTGGCGATCCACTTGCCGATGTCCGCCTTGGCCTCAGCAGCCGCCTTGACCGTGGTCGTAGCTGTCGACGTTTGATTGTAGGTCGCGGTCCCAGGGCCCTGGACATCGTCACTGCGGAGGTTGGTCGCGAGCTTGGCCTTCGAGACGGAACCGATCACATACTTGTGCGAGGCACCGCCGGGCGGCTGGCAGGCCGCCGAAGCCGGAGTTGCTGCCGCGGTCAGCGCAATCAACGAGCTGGCCAGTGTCGCGAATGCCGCTACGGTCGAGGCGGCCTTGCGGGACTTGGTCATGATTCCCCGTACTCCCCGTTTCTCGTGAAAAGAGACCACCCAGTGCGGTCTTCCCGCAAAGAACACTAACGATCACCACTAAGGCGATCCACTATTTTGGGGAACTCATTAACATTCCCCCCTCAAGTAAAGCTCAAATCCCCCACAGCACCCAACGGAAGGCGTAGTCCCCTTTGCCCCCTTCGAGTCGAATCACAAGCGGGAGCTAATGAACTAACTGGACAGACAGCCAAGGGGTGTGATGTGTATCACTTCGCTTCGCAATGCACAGCGTGGTGCGCGCGGTCGATCAAGCTGAAACCAAGATATTGCCTGATTCGGCGGCGGGTCGTCGAGGATGACATGGAAAGCGTCGGTTACGGGCGGCCGCCTCGGCCAGCCGGCGATCGAGTTCCGCGTCCGGGTCGACCCATTCGCCCTCGGTGGCGTCGCCGCTGTTCTGTTCCCGCTGCACCGCACGAGCGCGCTCGGCTCGCTCGGCAGGAGTGAACAGAGGCAGGCAGGGAATCCGGCCGCTGACCCGAATGTGTCGTAGTCCCCGCCCCGAAAGTCGGACTCCCCAAGGAGCTTCTGTACGAGCAAGCCCAGGCAGCGGTGACAGCGGTCATGGGATCAACGGCCGGCCATCGCCCCACCCTTGATCCCGTCGAGCAGCGTCGCGAAGGCGGATGTAGCGGACCATGAGGGCGATGCCGGGGGTGTCGCTCTCGCGTGGTGCACGGTGGCGGTGTCATCGAGGGCGACCTCGCCGCAGGTGTCGGCGCCACCTTCGCTGTAGGTCGACTTCTGCCGCCGCAGCCCGGTCATGCTCGCCTTCTTCAGAGGGGATAGAGGAGTCTCCGAACCAGCCCCAGAGAGTACTTGGCGAGGTGCCCATCGGGCGGTACAGACACGTCCATGGGTGGGAGTGTCCCGTTCCTCGCGTGCGCTGAGGCTGAGGTCGAGCGGGCAGAGGGCGTGTGACGGAATGGGGGACGAAGAGACCTGGCGCGCCGGGAGTACGACCCGAGGCCAAGCAGGTCGCTGCCGGGTTCCCACAGCACATCGTCGACGAGGTTGGGCGCCTGGCGGCGGAACTGGTCGCCCTCGCAGAGGTGGGCGTCGCTGTGACGGGCATCGGCGAGGGACCCCGGCGTGGCGTGCCGGGGGGCGTGCACGCATCCCGCTGCTGTCCGATGGCTGGTTCCATGCCCTGCCGGTACCCCGGTTGCGCCTCATTGCGATCACGCGGATCATCCCACCATTCGACTGCCTCTGAGTACTCGTTCCGGCTCCCCTCCTCGCCAAGGGCCGAGACGGCGGCCACCGCTCACGGAACGGACCTTCACCGGCCCATTGACCCGAGCCCTGAACGTCCGGTTCCAGGGGAGGGAGGGCCCCCGCACCTCTCACTCACCCGGCCAGGACGGAGTTCGCACCATCCCCACCTGCGTGCTCGTCAGCTGTCCAGCATCCGGCGGAAGCCGCTGACCAGACGATCCATCCTCCACCTCGCACGGGACATGCCCGCTACTCTCGGAGACATGGACTACGGGAAAATGCGCGCGATCGCCGAGGAGCTCACGGCGTACGCCGAGCACCTTGAGGGGGCCTGGAACGTCGAGATCGGGCCCTCCGGCCCGTTCCTCGCAATGATGAGCCCCTCGAAACGTCATGAGGGCACGGTCCGGCGTATCCGCAATCAGCTCAACGCACAGCTTCCCGACACCCACCCCGGCTACATCTGTGAGAACGGCCCCGAGATCGAGCACCCGGCGATCGGCCGTATGCGGCGCCCGGACGCCGTGGTGATTCCCGAGGAGGTACTCGACGAAGAGGGCCTCGCAGTCGACGCCACACAGGTGCTGGCGGTCATCGAGATCGTCTCTCCGTCGAACCCCAACAACGACTACGGCGAGAAACTCACCGAGTACCCCGCCATGGGCATCGCGCACTACCTGATCGTCGACCCCCGTACGGGCACCATCGAGGTGCACTCGGACCCGTGCAAAGACCGCTACCAGCGCAAGGACCCGTACATCTTCGGCGACCATGTTCCCTGCGGCCCTTGGACTGTGGACACCCGGGAGTTCCGCCGCTACGGCAAGGCGGACCGCGAGTCGGAGAGGTGAACCGTCCGCGTGGACATCATGCCCTGGCCTCGCCAAAGCCGGATCAACTCCCGGACGGCAGATCCTTCTTGGCCTTGTCGATCAGCCCCGCGAGGCGGACGGTGCTGCGGTGGGAACGGTGCCGGGGGTGATGCTCTCTCGGATGCAGACCGTGCCGGTTCGTCCTGCTGCGCGCCGCGATACCGAAGCCCGTGCTCGCGGAGCCCGAGGTCGTGGCCGCGGACCTGGTCGTGCTCACCGGAGACATCGTGTGCGGTCCGCAACCCGTCCAGGTCATGGACCTGCTGGCCGGCCTGGGTGACGGGTGGCCTGGATTTCGATGCTCACGGGTTGAGGTCCAGGACGCGCACCAGCCGCCCTTTCCACCTCCCTGGCACGGCCGTAGCGACAACAGCTCCGTCCGGCCGCTCAGGAGTCAGCTGAGCGGCATGCTCGATATGGGCGGGCGCCCAGCCGGTATCGCGGGCGACGGCAAGGGCGGCGGGCAGGTCCAGGTCGAGGACGATGACGCCGGGCAGCGCGACGATGTGCTCAGCCGTACCGCGCCGGGTCCGGTCGGCCTCGACCAACGCACACGTCGGCGCGTACAGGAACCACCCCTGCGTGGCGTGTGCACGGTGGATCAGCCGGGAGGCCAGGACGTTGCCGGCCCCGGCGGCGATCATGGCCGTGTCGTCGAGGATCACATGGAGAGCCTCGGTCACCGGGCGGCCGCCTCGGCCAGACGGCGATCGAGTTCGGCATCCAGGCCGGCCTGTTCACCGTCGCTGGGGTCGTAGCCGTTCCATTCACGCAGCACCGCACGAGCGCGCTCGGCCTTCTCGGCACGCTCCGCGGGAGTGAGCAGCGAGTCTGCGAGCCTGGCGAGGTAAGCACGCAGCGACAGACCCTCACCGGCTGCTATCTCGGCAAGCCGGTCACGGGCCTCGGCGGGGATGCGGATGTTGGCGTCAGGCATGACGGGGCTCCTTCCACTCAGGCATCGATAGTACGGGTACGCACTCGTACCCATTCGTGACTCCCGGGAGCCGGCGGGCTGCGTTCGCCCCAGGCGGGCGGGTATGAGTGGGGGCTTGCCGTTGCGCGGCCCAGGCGACAAGACTGCCTGATCATGGCCCTCCACCTGCGCGGCACCCTCCTCCCCCACGGCACCACCCGCGACCTCTGGATCCTCGGTGACCGCATCACCTTCACCCGCCCCTCGGTCGAGGCGGAGACGGTGGCCGACGGCGGCTACCTGCTTCCGGGACTGGTCGACGTGCACACGCATCCCGGGTCCCCGTCCGAGGGGGAACCCGTCTTCGACCCCGACGCCTTCGCCGCGCAGATCGCCGCGCACCGGGACGCCGGGACAACGGCGTTGCGGTTCCCGGGGCTGCTCGGCGAGATCCCGGACGGGATGCGCGAGGCGCCGAACGCGCCGCGCATGATCACGGCCGGGCGGTGGCTGGCGTGGGCGGGCCTGTCGAGAAGTGCCGACTTCCACACCGTCACCGATGACCTCGTGGCCGCCGCCGTCGCCGAGGCCAAGGCCCACGACGGGTGGTGCAAGCTCATGGGCGACTGGGACTTCGAGGCGGATCCGGTGCCGTACGACATCCTGCGCGCCGTGACCGACGCGGTGCACGCGGCCGGGGGGCGGGTCGCCGCGCACTGTCAATCGGCGCAGGGAGTGCTCAACGCCGCTCGTGCCGGGATCGACTCGATCGAGCACGGCATGGGGATGCCACAGGAGTGCGTGGAGCTCATGGCCGCCCACGGGACCGTCTACGTCCCCACCCTCACCGCCTTCGCCCGCAGCGCACCCCGCATCAAGGACAACCCCCGCGGCCGCCTATGGCACGAAGGCCACCGCATCATGATCCGCCGGGTCCGTGAGACCCACGACGCCGGTGTCCCCGTCCTCGCCGGCACCGACTCCGCCCCCTTCGGCAACGTCGCCACCGAGGTCGAGCACCTCATCGCCGCCGGCCTGCCCGCCGACGTGGCGGTGGGCGCGGCGAGTTGGGCAGCGCGGGACTTCCTGGGGCTGCCGGGGCTGGTCGAGGGCGGGCTCGCCGACGTCACCGTGTACGACGCGGATCCGCGCCGGGAGCCGGGGGTGCTGCGGCATCCGTGGCGCATTGTGCTGCGGGGGCGGGTCGTGCGCTGAAAGGTGCTGCGGGGGCGGGCCGCCTGCGAAGGGTCGTGAAATGGCCGTCGGCGAAGGGCAGTTGTGGCACACTGCACCGAATGGTCGATCGGTCGTTCGCGGATCTCTCGCTCGCCGCGTTGTACGACGCCCTCAACCCGTGGGGGCCGGGTGACGACTTCTACCTCGGGCTCGTGATGTCCTCCGAGTCGGTGCTCGATGTCGGTTGCGGTACGGGGCGGTTGCTGCGGCGGGCCAGTGCGGACGGCCACCGCGGGCGGCTCGTGGGGCTCGATCCGGCCGCCGCCATGCTCGTCCAGGCCCGGCGGCACGACGCCGACGTGGAATGGCTGCTCGGGGATCTTCGCGCATGTTCCTGGGGTGAGGAGTTCGACCTCGTCGTGATGACCGGGCATGCCTTCCAAGTGCTCGTCGAGGACGACGAGTTGCGCACCGCACTGTCGGCTGTGCGCCGAGCCCTCCGGCCAGGAGGGCGGTTCGTGTTCGAGACGCGGAACCCGGTCGTACGGGCCTGGGAGACGTGGACGCCGGATCGGGTACGGGAGGCCACGGACGAGGACGGGCGTGTCGTACGGGTGTGGCACGAGGTTCGGGAGCCCGTCGTCGGGGACAGAGTGACCTTCGTCGAGACGTTCGACTGCGACGCTTGGCAGGCACCCGTCGTCAGCCGCACCACCCTCCGCTTTCTCGCCCCCGACGCCTTGGACGCTTCCCTCCACGAGGCCGGCTTCACCATCGTCGAGCGGTGCGGCGCCTGGGGCCGGGGACCACTCACTCCCACCAGCCCCGAGATCATCACCGTGGCGGCCCTGGCCGCCTAGCTCTCCGCGTCCCCCTCCAGCGCCGCCAGCGCCGGATCCAGCACGATGTCCTGCTCCCGCCCCTCGATCGTCGGCTCCTCCGGGAAGTGGCAGGCCGTCAAGTGGCCCGCGTGGTTGCCGGAGATCTGGATCAGCGGGGGCTCCTCGGCCGCGCACTTGTCCTGTGCCTTCCAGCAGCGGGTGCGGAAACGGCAGCCGGAGGGCGGGGAGATGGGCGACGGCACGTCACCGGCCAGGCGGATCCGCTCCCGCTGGGGCGCCTCCTCGCCGTCCTCGCCGGCCACGTTCACCTCGGGCACGGCGGACAGCAGGGCGTGGGTGTAGGGGTGCCGGGGGCGGGTGTAGATGGAGTCGCGGTCGCCGACCTCGATCACCTTGCCGAGGTACATCACCGCCACGCGTTGCGAGAAGTGGCGGACCACCGCCAGGTCGTGGGCGATGAACAGGAACGCGATGCCCAGCTCCTGCTGGACCTTCTGGAGCAGGTTCACCACCTGCGCCTGGATCGACACGTCGAGGGCCGACACCGGCTCGTCCGCCACGATCAGCTTCGGGTCCAGCGCCAACGCCCGTGCCACGCCGATACGTTGACGCTGGCCGCCGGAGAACTCGTGCGGGAAGCGGTTGTAGTGCTCCGGGTTGAGGCCCACGATGTCCAGCAGCTCTCTGACCCGTTTCTCCCTTCCGCCCTCCGGCTCGACCCCGTTGATCTCCATCGGACCCGAGATGATCTTTCCGACCGTCTGGCGCGGGTTCAGCGAGGAATAGGGGTCCTGGAAGATCATCTGGATCTCGGAGCGGACCGGCGCCAGCTGCCTGCGCGTGGCATGCGTGATGTCCTTGCCCCGGTACGAGATCCGGCCGCCCGTCGGCTCCAGGAGCTTGGTGATCAGCCGTCCGGTCGTCGACTTGCCGCAGCCCGACTCCCCCACCAGGCCGAAGCTCTCGCCGACGTGCACGGTCAGGTCGATGCCGTCCACCGCCTGCACCTGGCCGACGGTCCGCCGGATCGGGAAGCCGCCCTTGACCGGGAAGTGCTTGACGAGCTTCTCCACCACCAGCAGTGGTTCGCCGGGTTCGTCGTCGGCGACTTCGCGGGGGGCGGGGAGGACGAGGTCCTCTGTCATAGCCGTGATCCTCCTCAGACGGGGCCGATCGGGGTGCTAGCGCAGTCGGGGCTTGATCTCTTCTTCGAAGATGGTCCGCTTCTGATCCGCCGTCAGGTGGCAGGCCGAGGAGCGGTCCGGGCCGAGCAACGGGACCTCGGTGACACAGCGGGCCCCGCCGACACGGTCCTGGAAGGTGCAGCGGGGGTGGAAACGGCAGCCGGAGGGCGGGTGGAGCAGCGACGGCGGGGAGCCGGGGATGGGGGCCAGCGGGGCGCTCGGGTCCGAGTCCAGGCGGGGCATCGAGTTCAACAGGCCCCAGGTGTACGGGTGTTGCGGCGCCCTCAGCACCTCGCGCACCGAGCCGCGCTCCACCGCGCCGCCCGCGTACATCACCAGGATGTCGTCGGCCATGTCGGCGATGACACCGAGGTCGTGCGTGATGAAGATGATCGCCGAGCCGAACTCCTGCTGCAGGTCCTTGAGCAGGTCCAGGATCTGGGCCTGGACCGTCACGTCCAGGGCCGTGGTCGGCTCGTCGGCGATCAGCAGGTCGGGGTCGCAGACCAGCGCCATGGCGATCATCGCGCGCTGGCGCATACCGCCGGAGAACTGGTGCGGGTAGTCCTTCGCCCGTTGCCCCGGGTTGGGGATGCCGACCTTCCCCAGCATCTCCACCGCCCGCTCCCAGGCGGCCTTCTTCGAGGCGCGCATGTGCTTCCTGTACGGCTCGGCGATCTGCCGGCCCACCGTGTAGTACGGCGACAGCGCGGTGAGCGGGTCCTGGAAGATCATGGCGACCTTGTTGCCGCGCAGCTTCTCCAGCTCGGACTCGCGGGCGGTGGTCAACTCCTGGCCCTCCAGGAGGATCTCGCCCTCGACGGTGGTGAACATCGGGTTGTGCAGCCCGAGGATCGTCAGGTTCGTCACCGACTTCCCCGAGCCCGACTCGCCCACGATGCCCAGCGTCCTGCCGCGCTCCAGGTCGAAGGAGAGCCCCTCCACGGCCCGTACGACGCCGTCCTCGGTCCGGAAGCTGACGTGCAGGTCCCGCACCGACAGGAACGCGTCCGCGTCCGCCGGGACGGGGGCGCCGGCCTCCTTGGTCACAGTGGTCACGTCAGTGCTCCTCGGGCAGGTCCTCTGGAAAAGGTTCCCCGGCGCGGACTAGGCCAGCCGCACGCGCGGGTCGATGAAGGCGTACGCGGCGTCGACGACGATGTTGCAGAGCAGGATCATGGTGGCGGAGAACAGCATCACGCCCAGCAGCAGCGGCAGATCGCTGAAGAACACCGACTCCACCGCCAGCCGGCCGAGCCCCGGAAGTCCGAAGGTGTACTCCGTGATGATGGCACCGCCGAGCAGCGATCCGAGGTCGATGCCGAAAATGGTGACGATGGGGATCAGCGAGCCGCGCCAGGCGTAGCGGAGGAAGACGTACCGGCGGGACATGCCCTTCGCGCGGGCCGTGCGGACATGCTCCTCCTGGAGTTGCTCGATCATCGACGAGCGCGCCATACGGGTGTACTGCGAGGCGAAGATCGTGGAGAGCACCACCCAGGGCAGGAGCAGGCCGGTGAACCAGGCCACCGGGTCGGCGGTGAAGTCGTTGTAGGCGGGCTTGTCGAGAATCCGGGTCTGGTAGACGAGGATCGCCAGGGCCAGCGGGCCGAGGAAGTAGATCTGCATCGAGCTGATCACCATGGCGCCGGCCGTGAAGGTCTTGTCGACGAGGGTGCCCCGCTTCCAGGCGGCGATCAGGCCGGTGCCCAGACCGATGACCAGGAAGCAGACGGCCCCGCCGAGGGTGAGCGAGACGGTGGTGGGCAGGCGGTCCATCAGGGTGCCCCAGACCTGTTCGTTGGAGTGGTACGAGTACCCGAAACAGGGGGCGGGGCACGGCCCTTGGGCGAAGTCGTCGCTGCCCATGACGAGGTTGTGCAGGAAGATCCAGTACTGCTCGGGGATCGGCTTGTCGAGGCCGAGCACATGGTGCAGGTTCTCGAGGTTGGCCGGGGTGCACGTCTTGCCGCACATCAGGAGCGCCGGGTCGCGCGGCATCCCGAAGAACAGCAGGAACGCGACGATGCTCAGCAGGAAGAGGATGACGACGGCGCCGAGGGACCGGCGGACGAGGAAGCGCAGCATGGCAGAGGCAGCTCTCAGCGGGCCGGAGGGCATCCGGCGCGCACCGTCTCGGGCGCGCCGGATGCCGGGCGGGCGGGGTTACTTGACGTACAGGCGGCGCGGGTCGACGCCGCCGACGACGTCGTCGTAGACGAGGCCGCCGATCTTGGATCCGGCGATCTGGGTCTGCTTGAAGTACCCGGTCGGGACGACGTTGATGACGTCCTTCACGAGGTACTTGCCGAGCTTGTCCCACTCGGCCGCGGCCTTGGCCGGGTCGGTGATGGTGCTGATGCGGTCGATCTCGCTGTTGACCTTGGGATCGTTGATCTGCGAGTAGTTCTGCGCGCCGTCGGCGATCCCCCGGCCGTCGAAGCAGGGCGGGATGACGGTCGAGGCGGACGGCCAGTCGGCGCCCCAGTTGGTGTTGAAGATGTCGAAGTTGTTGTTGAGCTTGCTGACCTGGTCGTAGTACGACTCGGCCGGGATCTCCTGGCGCTGGACGTCGAACCCGGCCTTCTCCAGGCCCGCCGCCATGGCGGTGGAGTACGCCTGGCCCTCCTGGGAGTTGATGTAGCCGAAGGTCAGCTTCATGCCGACCTTGCCGGCCTCCTGGAGGATCTTCTTGGCCTTGGCGGGGTCACCGGCGGGGTTCTTCTTCTTGCCCCAGGGGTCGAAGGAGGGGTCGTAGCCGCTGACGGTCGGGCTGATGATGCCGCCCGGGATCTCCATCGCCGCGCTGCCGCCGTAGGCCCGCTGGAACGGCGAGACCGGCAGGGCGTAGGCGATGGCCTCGCGGACCTTCTTGTCCTGCATCTCCTTGTGGCTGAGGTTGATGTTCATCTGGCCCACGTAGGGCTGGTAGCCGACGACCGTGCGGGACTTCATCTCCGGGTCGCTCAGGACCTTCGACAGGTTGCCCGCGTCGACCGAGTTCTGCCAGCTGACGGAGGTCTGGTCGGTGCCGCTGTCGGCGAGGAGCGCCTTGGTGGAGTCCTCGTACTGCTGGTTGAAGGTGATGTTGAACCGGTCGACGTACTGGTGGCGGATCGGGTCGGTCGCCGGGTCCCAGTCGATGTTCTTCACCAGCACCATCGACTTGCCGGACTTGAAGGACTGGATCTTGTACGGCCCGGACACCACCGGGTCCTTGTCGTACCTCTCCTTGGTGTCGCCCTTCTGGGAGACGACCGCGTAGCCCGCCATCGCCAGCGCGTACGGCAGGTCGGGGTGCGGCTTCTTGAACTTGAAGACAACGGTTTTCGCGTCCGGCGTCTCCAGAATGCTGTCCGGCAGGTGCTTGCCCTTGAACGGGCCGTCCGGCAGCAGCTTGCGGTAGTCGGAGCCCGGCGTGTCGGCCAGCCACTGCTGGAGGTACGGCGGGCCCTGGTTGATGAAGGGGGCGAAGAGCCGCTCGACGGAGTGCCGGATGTCCGCGGAGGTGATCGCAGAGCCGTCCTCGAACTTGATGCCGTCCTTGAGTGTGTACTTCCAGGTCTTGCCGCCGTCCGTGGTGGTGCCGGAGTCGGTGGCGAGGTCGCCGACGACCTCGTGCTTGCTGCCGTCGTCGCTGGTCGCCTTGTAGCCGGTCAGCCCTCGGTGCAGCAGCAGGGCGACCTGCATCTCGTTGAACACGTAGATCTGGGCCGGGTCGAGGTGGGCGTAACTGTCGCGGGCGGGCACCGAGATGGTGCCGCCGGGCTTGGCGCCCGGGACCTCGGGGGCGGGGCCCTTGGAGGCCGCGGCGTCACCGAACTCGATCAACGCCTTCTGCCGTTCGGCGTTCTCCTGCTGCTCCTTGTCGTTGCCGCCGCTCTTGCTGCCGCCCGAGCTGCACCCGGTCAGCACGAGTGCCGCGGCCGCGAGCACTGAGACCACGGCGTGTACGTGGCGTCCGCTCCTACTCATCACTCGGTTTCCACCCATCTGTCGTCACCAGTGCGAAGGAACCCAGACCTTGCAGGTCAGCCGGTCAGCTGGTCAGCGCGGTCAGCGCGCCGTCTTGGGATCGAAGGCGTCCCTGACGGAGTCCCCGAGCAGGTTGAACGCCACGATGAAGACGATCATCGAGATGCCGGGGAAGAACATGTACGTGATGTCGTTCTGCATCACGAGCTCGGTGGACGCCTTGGCGAACATCTGCCCCCAGTCCGGCGTCGGTTCGACGATGCCCACGCCGAGGAAGGACAGACCGGCCTCGGCGGTCACGAAGTTGGGGAGCATGTAGGTGCCCTGCACGAGGATCGGCGTCACCACGTTCGGCAGGATCTCCTTGCGGATGATCCGCCCCGGCGGGGCGCCGCTGACCTTGGCCGCCTCGATGAACTCCCGCTCCCGCAGGGCGAGTGTGGTGCCTCTGAGGACCCGCCCCAGGCTCATCCAGCCGAGGAACCACTGCACGAGGATGAGGGCGACGACCCGGACATAGACCGGGGTCTCGTCGCGCGGGCTGACGAACAGGGAGACGACCACCGGCATGCTGGCGATGAAGAACAGCTGGGCCGGGAAGGCGAGGAGGAAGTCGATGACCCGGCTGATCCAGTAGTCGGCCTTGCCGCCGAGGTAGCCGGCCGTGACGCCGAGGACGATCCCGGTGAGGACCGTCGCGAGCGTGACGGCGACGGAGATCATCAGCGAGGTGCGGATGCCGTAGAGGAGTTTGGTGAAGACGTCGTAGCCGTTGCCGGGTTCGAGGCCGAACCAGAACTCGCCGCTGATGCCGCCGTTGGGCTGCACGGGGACGCCCGCACTGTCGAAGAGCTCGGGGCGCTCGTCGGCGTAGACCGTGTACGGGTCTTTGCCGTACAGCTTGGAGATCACCGGGGCGAGCAGCCCGATCAGGAAGAAGAACAGGACGACGTAGGCCGAGATCACGCCCGTGCGGTCGCGCTTGAAGCGGATCCACATCAGCCGGCCGGGCGACCGGCCGACTAAGTGCTCCGTCTCTGCTGGACTGGTCACAGTTCAGACGCCCCCCTGGTGCCGGCAACCCGAGAGTTGCCGCTAACTATCTGCCATGAGCCAACGACCGACCACCGTCTGTGAATCTCGATTCCGTCACAGCTGACGCGTAACCCTTCCAGTTCCCCGGAAACGGCTCATGAAAAAGCCCGGGTTCCCCTCGTCGGGGAGCCCGGGCTCAACTGCCCGATGATCAGCCGTGCTTGGCGCGGCTCGCGGCGCGGGCGCGCTCGCGGGCGTCCAGGTTGACCTTGCGGATACGGACCGCCTCCGGGGTGACCTCGACGCACTCGTCGTCGCGGCAGAACTCCAGGGACTGCTCCAGCGACAGCTTGCGCGGCGGGACGATCGACTCGGCCACATCGGCCGTGGACGACCGCATGTTGGTGAGCTTCTTCTCCTTGGTGATGTTGACGTCCATGTCGTCGGCGCGTGAGTTCTCGCCGACGATCATGCCCTCGTACACCTCGGTGCCGGGCTCGACGAACAGCACGCCGCGCTCCTGGAGGTTCGTCATCGCGAACGCGGTGACGGCGCCGGAGCGGTCGGCGACCAGCGAGCCGTTGTTGCGGGTCTGCAGGGTGCCGAACCAGGGCTCGTGGCCCTCGTGGATGGAGTGCCCGATGCCCGTACCACGGGTCTGGGTCAGGAACTCGGTCCGGAAGCCGATGAGACCGCGCGACGGCACCACGAACTCCATGCGCACCCACCCGGACCCGTGGTTGGACATGTTGTCCATACGGCCCTTGCGCACGCCCATCAGCTGCGTGACCGCGCCCATGTGCTCCTCGGGCACGTCGATGGTCATGCGCTCGACGGGCTCGTAGACCTTGCCGTCCACGTCCTTCGTGACGACCTGCGGCTTGCCGATGGTCAGCTCGAAGCCCTCGCGGCGCATCTGCTCGACCAGGATGGCCAGCGCCAGCTCACCGCGGCCCTGCACCTCCCAGGCGTCGGGGCGCTCGGTGTCCAGGACGCGGAGGCTGACGTTACCGATCAGCTCGCGGTCGAGGCGGTCCTTGACCTGGCGGGCGGTGACCTTGCGGTCCTTGACGGCCGCCTTGGCGTCGGCGCCCTTGCCGGTGCCGCCACGGCCGACCAGCGGGGAGGTGTTGGTGCCGATGACCATGGAGATCGCGGGCTCGTCGACGGTGATGAGCGGCAGCGGGACCGGGTTCTCCGGGTCGGCCAGGGTCTCGCCGATCATGATGTCGGGGATACCGGCGACGGCGCAGATGTCACCGGGACCGGCCTTCTCCGCCGGCTTGCGCGTCAGCGCCTCGGTCATCATCAGCTCGGAGATGCGCACGTTGGTGACGGACCCGTCGCGCTTCATCCAGGCGACGGTCTGCCCCTTCTTCAGCTCGCCCTGGTGCACGCGCAGCAGCGCGATACGGCCGAGGAAGTTGTCGGCGTCGAGGTTGGTGACGTGCGCCTGGAGCGGGGCGGCGTCGTCGTACGTCGGGGCCGGGATGTGCTCCAGGATCGTCGAGAAGAACGGCTCGAGGCTGGTCGAGTCGCTCGGTACGGTCCCGTCCTGCGGCTTGGTCAGCGACGCGATGCCGTCACGGCCGCACGCGTAGACGATCGGGAACTCGATCTGCTCCTCGTCGGCGTCCAGGTCGAGGAAGAGGTCGTAGGTCTCGTTGACCACCTCGTCGATACGGGCGTCCGGACGGTCGGTCTTGTTGATGCAGAGGATGATCGGCAGCCGGGCCTGCAGCGCCTTGCGCAGCACGAACCGGGTCTGCGGCAGCGGCCCCTCGGAGGCGTCGACGAGCAGCACGACGCCATCCACCATCGACAGACCGCGCTCCACCTCACCACCGAAGTCGGCGTGGCCGGGGGTGTCGATGATGTTGATGGTGATGACGTCCCCCCGTCCTTCGGGTGGTACTTCACCGCCGTGTTCTTGGCCAGGATCGTGATGCCCTTCTCACGCTCCAGGTCGTTCGAGTCCATCATTCGGTCGTCGACGCCTTCGAGCTGGTGGGCGGCGAAGGCGCCGGCCTGCTTCAGCATGCCGTCGACGATGGTGGTCTTGCCGTGGTCGACGTGAGCGACGATGGCGACATTGCGGATGTCGTGGCGCGTGGCCATATTGCGGCGTTCTCCCGGAGTGTGAGGATGGCCTGCGCGTCTGTCTGTGTGACGCGGGCCCTGCCGGGCTTGACACGCCACGGCCTCACCCCATGGTACGTGTCCGCTCCCACTGGGGCTCGCCGGGATATGTCGCCCCAGGTGGGACAGGCTTTTGCCGCGCCCCCGCCGCCCCTACCCGTCCCGTCCTCCAGGGGCTCCGCCCCTTCGACCCCGTTCCCAGGGGTTCTGCCCCCTGGACCCTCGCTCCTCAAACGCCGGACGGGCTGAGTACGTCAGCCCGTCCGGCGTTTGAGGACGAGGCCCGTTCAGGGCCGAAGCGGGGGTCTGGGGGCGGCAGCCCCCAGGGGACGGGACGGGTAGGGGCGGCGGGGGCGAGGAAACTCAGCGGGCCGTAGCCGAGGCCGACGGCCGGGCGCCCTTCTTCAGGAAGCCCATGTCCTCGTACACCGGTGTCCGGAAGCCGAAGGCACCCGCGTTGACGACGTTCTTCCTGGCCGCTGTCAGCTGCGGCCGCTGGTACAGCGGAATCGAGCCGGCCGCGGCCCAGATGCGCGAGTCCGCCTTGCGGATCAGGGACCGCGACTCGGACTCGTCGAGCGTGGCGATCGCCTGGTCGAAGAGCTGGTCGACCTGATCGGTGCCGACCCGCGTGTAGTTCTGCTCGACGTTCAGGGAACCGTCGGCCGCCGGAACCGGCTTGGCGTAAATGGGCCGGGCATCGGTCGCGGGGTAGGCGGAGGCAGGCCACGAGTACAGGGCGAGGTCGTACTGACCGGACGCGATGTGGTCCTTGAAGTAGCTCTCGTCCGCGACCTTGGTGATCTCGGTCCGGATACCGACCCGCTCCAGCATGATGCCGATCCGGTCCGCCACCGTCCGCAGCGTCTGAGAGCCCTCCCCCGCCGGCACCACGAAGCGCAGCGTCAGCGGCTTGCCGTTCTTCGCCAGCGGCCGCACTGCCGCGCCCGCCGGAGCGGCGGTGCCCTGCGGAGCGTACGCGCCGGGCGCCCCGCCCTGCTGCACCTGCTTGCTGCCGTACTGCTTGCCGTCCTGGGCGAGGTGCTTCCCCTCGCCACCGTCCGCCTTGTTGTCCTCCCCGACGATGTACGTCCCGTCGTCCCCGCCCTCCGAGTCCGACTCAGAGTCCGACTTCGCCTTCGACTCCGACTTCTTGTCGGCCTTCTCGCCCCCGTCGGCCTTCTCGCTCTTCTCGCTCTTCTCGCTCTTCTCGCTCTTCTCGCTCTTGCCGGCCTTCTCCGCCTTCTCCCCGTCCCCTGCCTTCTCGCCCTTCTCCCCCTTCTCCCCCTCCCCGGCCTTCTCCCCCTCCGCCCCAGCCGCCTCCTCCCCCTTCTTCCCCTTCTCCTCCTTGATCGGCCCGCCCTGCACCCACCCCGCGTCCGCCAGCAGCGCCTGCGCCTCCGCCGTGTCCTGGTCCCCGATCGCGCCGCTGTTGTCGGCGTACGCGGCCTGGCCGGAGAGCGCGAGGTGGCTGCCGACCGGTTCGGTCGGCAGGCCGAGCGGGGCGAGGACCAGCTTCGCCAGTTCCTTGCGGTCGAGCGCGCGCGCCACCGCCCGCCGCACCCGCTCGTCGGCGAGCGGACCGTCGGCGCCGTTGAGGGCGAGCTGGGTGTACGCCGGTTCCAGGGACTTGCGCACCTCGAAGCCCTGGAACGCCGCCTGCGTCCGGTGCTCCTTCGTGGTCGTCCCGCTGCCCCGCCCCCGCTCCGGCCCCATCAGCGCCGTACCGGTGGCACTGGCGGTCGCGCCCCGGGGAGGCGAGGCGAGCGCGATGCGCCGGGCCGCGGTGGGGTCGATCTCGGCCAGGTCGAGCTGTCCGGCGGCCAGCTGGGCGGCCCGCTCGTCGCGCGGCACGGCCCGCAGCACGATCTCGTTCAGCTTGGCCGGCTCCCCCCACCAGCGGGGGTTCCGGGTGAGCCGGACCTCGTCGTCCTTGCGGTCGATCTTCTTCACGGCGAACGGCCCGGCGCTGACCTTGAGCTTGCGCCGCGCCCCGTCGTTGAACGAGTCCGGCGTGCCCATGACCTCCTTCGGGTACAGCGGCGAGAACAGCGACCGCCAGTCGGCGTACGGCCGCCCGAAGGTGACCCGCACCTCCAGGTCGTTGTCGCCGCGCTCGATCCGCTCGATGCGGTCGTAACCGGCGTTGCGGGCGGTCCAGTAGGCGCTGTCCTTTCCGGACAGGGCCCGCCACTGGGCGGCGAAGTCGGCGGCGCCGATCTCGCGGCCGTCGCTCCAGACGGCCTGCTGGTTGAGCTTGTACAGGACGACCTGCTTGGGCTCGGTCTCGATGATCTTGGCGGATTCGAGGTAGTCCGGGTTGCGCTCCGGGCGCCCGGCCTCGTCGAGCCGGAACATCGACGGCAGGGTGGCCTGTGCGATCCGGGTCGTGGTCGCGTCGGCGTCCGACTGGAAGGTGTTCAGCGTCTCCGGTACGGCGTCCACGGCCCACCGCAGTGTGCCGCCGTCGGCGATCAGGGACCGGGCGGCCGGCGCGATGTCCTGCCCGGCCAGCGGCTTTCCGGCGGGGTCCGGGTCGCTGCAACCGGCGAGCGCGGGCACCGCGAGCACGCCCGCCGCGAGGAAGGCGACCGAGCGCATGACCGCGCTGCGACCAGGCCTGGGTCCGACGCCGTCGTAGGACATCTCTGGTACCTCCGGGGAGCGACTCCCGCCGGTGACAATAAGTGCGTTCTGATCACGTTTGGCGGTATTTTGGAGTTGATCAGATCTATGGGCCCCACTGAAGAGGAAAGGGTTCGCCAGGCGGAGTCGACACGGCGGCGGGGGCGCGCAAGGCCACCCGTGTGGAGCAACTCGCTCCCACACGGGTGGAGCAACGCGCCCGCGCACTCCTGCAGCTCCCCCGGCGTACACAGAGCGCATGCGGGCGCGCGACGGAGGCGTGCAATCCGCCAATCGCTGCACATCCCTTCACAGCGACAGGTGTGACGCGCGACACTCGCAGGCGCATGAACGTTGCCACCCAGGGCCCAAGGGCCCACGGAAGTGAGGTCACGTCATGTCCGTGCAAGACGACCTGACAACTGTCCAGCGCTGCCTCGACGACCTGGCCCGGTCCGTGGGCCGACTGGAGAAGCAGCTCGGCACCGCCGGCCTGGAGATGCGCCGCGTCCGCACCGACGCCAACCATCTGCGCGAGAGCGTCGCGCTGCTGCGGGACGCTGCCACGACCCCCAGCACACAGCGCAAGCCGGAGCTCGTCACCATCCCCGACACGCCGTACGACGACTCTCTGTGGATCGACACGGATGACGAGGGTCTCGGCGCCCGGGACCGCCGCGCTCCCTGAGATCCCCCGAGAACCCACACCCGACCGGAGTCATGCATTGGCCACTGGTACGGAACCCCATCTGAACAGCGGCGGCGTACACACCGGTACGCGCGCCGCGATCGCCGCCCCGCACCTGCGGACCGACCGCTGGTGGCTGGCCCCGGCCGCCACCGCGGCCGGTCTGCTGGCGTTCATCGTGTACTCGACCTGGCGGGCCTTCGCCAACGCGGACTACTACGCGGCGCCGTACGTCTCCCCGTTCTACTCGCCCTGTCTGGCGGAGAACTGCGAGCCCATGCGCGCCGGGCCGAACTGGGAGCTGTTCGGGAGCTGGTGGGGCATCTCCCCCGCGATCATCATCCTGATCTTCCCGCTCGGCTTCCGCCTGACCTGCTACTACTACCGCAAGGCCTACTACCGCGGCTTCTGGGCCTCGCCCCCGGCCTGCGCGGTCGCCGAGCCGCACAAGAAGTACTCCGGTGAGACCCGGTTCCCGCTGGTCCTGCAGAACATCCACCGGTACTTCTTCTACGCCGCGATCCCGGTCGCCGGGATCCTGACGTACGACACGGTGCTCGCCTTCCGCGACGAGAACTACGAGTGGGGCCACATGGGCCTCGGCACCCTCGTCTTCCTCGTCAACATCGTGCTGATCTGGGCGTACACCCTCTCCTGCCACTCGTGCCGGCACATCGTCGGCGGCAAACTCAAGCACTTCTCCCAACACCCGGTGCGCTACCGGATGTGGCAGTGGATCGGGAAACTCAACGCCCGCCACATGCTGCTCGCCTGGACGTCGCTGGTGAGCGTGGCGCTCGCCGACTTCTACGTCTATCTCGTCGCGTCCGGGGTCTTCGACGATCCGCGCTTCTTCTAGATTTGGTGGGGACTGAACTGATGTCCGTGGTCGAACGGCAGGAGTGGGACGTCGTCGTGGTCGGCGCCGGGGGCGCCGGCCTCCGCGCCGCCATCGAGGCACGTGAGCGAGGCGCCCGTACGGCCGTGATCTGCAAGTCGCTGTTCGGCAAGGCGCACACGGTGATGGCCGAGGGCGGCATCGCGGCGGCCATGGCCAATGCCAACGAGCACGACAACTGGCAGGTCCACTTCCGCGACACCATGCGCGGCGGCAAGTTCCTCAACCAGTGGCGGATGGCCGAGCTGCACGCGCAGGAGGCTCCGGAGCGGGTGTGGGAGCTGGAGACCTGGGGGGCGCTCTTCGACCGTACGAAGGACGGCCGTATCTCCCAGCGCAACTTCGGCGGCCACGAGTACCCGCGCCTGGCGCACGTCGGCGACCGCACCGGCCTGGAGCTGATCCGCACGCTCCAGCAGAAGATCGTCTCGCTCCAGCAGCAGGACAAGAAGGAGACCGGGGACTACGAGTCCCGGCTGAAGGTCTACCAGGAGTGCACGGTCACGAGGATCCTCACCGTGCCTGACAGCGGCTCCGCCGCGGGCGGCAGCCGGGTCTCCGGGGTCTTCGCCTACGACCGCGAGACCGGCCGTTTCTTCGTCCTCGAAGCCCCCGCCGTGGTGATCGCTACGGGCGGGATCGGCAAGTCCTTCAAGGTGACGTCGAACTCCTGGGAGTACACCGGCGACGGGCATGCGCTGGCACTGCTGGCGGGCGCGCCCCTGCTCAACATGGAGTTCGTGCAGTTCCATCCGACGGGCATGGTCTGGCCGCCGTCGGTGAAGGGGATCCTGGTCACGGAGTCGGTGCGCGGCGACGGAGGGGTGCTGCGCAACTCCGAGGGCAAGCGGTTCATGTTCGACTACATCCCCGACGTCTTCAAGGAGAAGTACGCCGAGTCGGAGGAGGAGGGCGACCGCTGGTACGAGGACCCGGACAACAACCGGCGGCCCCCGGAGCTGCTCCCTCGTGACGAGGTCGCCCGGGCGATCAACGCCGAGGTGAAGGCGGGCCGGGGCTCCCCGCACGGCGGCGTGTTCCTGGACGTGTCGACCCGGATGCCGGCCGAGGTCATCAAGCGCCGCCTCCCCTCCATGTACCACCAGTTCAAGGAGCTGGCGGACGTGGACATCACGGCGGAGGCGATGGAGGTCGGGCCGACCTGCCACTACGTCATGGGCGGCATCGCGGTCGAGTCGGACACGGCGGCGGCGCGCGGGGTGCCCGGCCTGTACGCGGCCGGTGAGGTCGCGGGCGGCATGCACGGCTCGAACCGGCTGGGCGGCAACTCGCTCTCCGACCTCCTGGTCTTCGGCCGCCGGGCCGGCTGGCACGCCGCCGAGTACGCGGCCGCGCGGGCCTTCGAACGCCCCGAGGTCAGCGACCTGCAGATCGACGCGGCGGCCGCGGAGGCGCTGCGCCCCTTCTCGGCCGAGGGTCCGGCCGGGGGCGCGGACGACGGGCGTCCGCCGGAGAACCCGTACACCCTCCACCAGGAACTCCAGCAGACCATGAACGACCTCGTCGGCATCATCCGCCGCGAGGGTGAGATGGAGCAGGCCCTGGAGAAGCTGGCGGAGCTGCGCGTCCGCGCCCGGCGGGCCGGCGTCGAGGGCCACCGCCAGTTCAACCCGGGCTGGCACCTCGCGCTGGACCTGCGCAACATGCTGCTGGTCAGCGAGTGCGTCGCCCGGGCGGCGCTGGAGCGCACGGAGTCGCGCGGCGGGCACACCCGCGAGGACCACCCGACGATGGACCGCAAGTGGCGCAACATCAACCTGCTGTGCCGGCTCACCGACCCGACGGGCGGGTTGGCGGCCACGGACCCGGAACGCGGCCAGATCGCCCTGCTGCGCGAGACCACCGACCCCGTCCGCCCCGACCTGCTCGCTCTCTTCGACAAGGAGGAGCTGGTCAAGTACCTCGCCGAAGAGGAGCTCTACCAGTGAGCAGCTATGAGGCCCGCTTCAAGGTGTGGCGGGGCGATGTGCAGGGCGGCGGCCTGGAGGACTTCGAGGTCGAGGTGAACGACGGCGAGGTGGTCCTGGACATCATCCACCGCCTCCAGGCCACCCAGGCGCCCGACCTGGCCGTCCGCTGGAACTGCAAGGCGGGCAAGTGCGGTTCGTGCTCCGCCGAGATCAACGGGCGGCCGCGGCTGTTGTGCATGACGCGGATGTCGGTGTTCACCCGGGAGGAGACGATCACGGTGACGCCGCTGCGGGCGTTCCCGGTGGTGCGGGATCTCGTGACGAACGTGAACTTCAACTACGCCAAGGCGCGCGAGGTTCCGTCCTTCGTGCCGCCGGAGGGCCTGGCGCCCGGCGAGTACCGCATGATGCAGGAGGACGTGGACCGCTCCCAGGAGTTCCGCAAGTGCATCGAGTGCTTCCTGTGCCAGGACACCTGCCATGTCGTCCGTGACCACGAGGAGAACAAGCCGGCGTTCGCGGGCCCGCGCTTCCTGATGCGGGTCGCGGAACTGGACATGCACCCGTTGGACGCGGCCGCGGAGACGGGCCTGGACCGCAAGCGCACGGCCCAGGACGAACACGGGCTCGGCTACTGCAACATCACCAAGTGCTGCACGGAGGTCTGCCCCGAGGGCATCAAGATCACCGACAATGCGCTGATCCCCTTGAAGGAACGGGTCGTCGACCGCAAGTACGACCCGTTGGTGTGGCTGGGATCGAAGATCAGGA
The DNA here is from genome assembly GCF_030499515.1 of Streptomyces sp. DT2A-34. Taxonomy (NCBI): domain Bacteria; kingdom Bacillati; phylum Actinomycetota; class Actinomycetes; order Kitasatosporales; family Streptomycetaceae; genus Streptomyces; species Streptomyces sp. DT2A-34. Next base: position 3,368,381 of record NZ_JASTWJ010000001.1, read on the forward strand.
GGCGGTCTTCGTAGCACCACGGCCGGGGCGCTGGGCCAGCATCTGCAGGCCCAGGCCCCCCATGAGGGCGAACCAGCCGGCCCAGGGCAGGGGGCCGTACTCCCGGGCGAGCGGCCCCAGGAAGACGAACACGGCCCCGCCGACCGCGCTCACCAGCGAGCCGTACCCCCACAGCTTCGGCCGCAGCACCCGGGGGCGGCCGAAGGGCACGACCCAGCCGGTCGTGATGGCCACAATGCCGAGCACGCCGAGCAGGCCCAGGGACACCGCGGCCCCCACCACCAAGTAGATGTGCATGGCGGTCATCGTCCCACCAGCCGCATGACCGGCCCCGCCCCCACCCCCGACGTCCCCGGTCGCGCGGCCGCATTCCTGCTCATACGCTCCGAAATGTGACCTCATCCTTGATCCGGGGCCGGCCTCGGCGTGGCACCTCGCGAATATCCGTGCGGGTGGCGCATGCGCTGGTGCGTGGGCTGGTCGGGGTGGCGTGGCTGGTGTGGCCCGGGCTGATCCTCAGGGGCGAGGGTCCGGTCGCGGGCGGGGCGGAGCGGCCCGTGGCCGGTGCGGTGGCTCAGGGGGAGGTCGGGGAGACGTCCGCCGCCGAACTCGTGCTGCCGCTGCTGGCCGCGATCGTGGTGGTGGGGGTCGCGGCGTACGGGTTCTTCCGGCGCAGGCGGCGGGCGCGGGGGCGTACGACTCCCGGTGGGGCGCCGGGGCGGGTCGCGGAGCCGGACGTCGCCGAACTCGACGCGCGGGCACGGGCCTTGCTGGTCGCGGCCGACGACTCGGTGCGGGTCAGCCGGGAGGAGCTGGGGTTCGTCGAGGAGCGGGACGAGGTGGGGGACATCGAGCCCTTCGCGCGGGCTCTGCGGGACGCGGAAGGCGAGCTGGCGGCCGCGTTCCGGATGCGGTGGCAGTACGAGGACGGGGTTGCGGGGGAGGACGGCGCTCGGCGGCATGTGCTCGCGGGGATCGTCGGGCGGGCCGAGGAGGCGGGGCGGTTGCTGGATGCGCAGGCCGCCGCGTTCGACCAGGTGCGGGGGTTGGAGGAGGGCTTGGGCGGGGGGCTGGGCCATGCCCTGGTCGTCGCCGAGGCCCGGTTCCGGGAACTGGCCGGGCGTACCGGGGGTGCCGGCGCCGCCCTCGGCGAGCTCGGCGCGCGCTACGCCCCCGGTGCCACCGCCACCGTCGCGGGCCATGCCGAGCAGGCCAAGGACCGCCTGGTGTTCGCCACGACGCGTCTCAACCAGGCCCGCCAGCGCGCCGACTTGGGCGACACCGAGCGGGCCGCGGGGCAGTTGCGTGCCGCCGAGGGTGCCATCGCCCAGGCCGCCGTCTTCATCGACGGCATCGAACGGCTCACCGGGGAGCTCGCGACGGCCGCGGCGATGGTTCCGGCCGCGCTGACCGGCGGGGAGGCGGAGATCGCCGGGGCGCGGGAGTCACTGGCGGGGCTCGGAGCCGCGGACGTGGACGTCCCTCCCGGCGAGCTGCGCGCCCGTGTCACCCATGCCGACGTCGCCCTGGCCGTCGTACGCGAGGAGCTCACCTCCGGGCCGTACGACCCCCTCGACCTACTGCGACGGATCGTGCGGGGCGTCGGGCCCATCGCCACGGGGCGGGCCGGGGTGATTACGGCCGCCGCGCTGCTCTGCGCCAGCAGTGCCGTCGCCGCTGCGGACGATGTCGTCGCGACGCATCGGGCGGCGGTGGGCAGCGAGGCGCGCACCCGTCTGGCGGAGGCGCGGCGGCGTCTCGCCCGTCCGGCGTCCGCACCGGGAAGGCGAGGGCCCCGTCAGGAGCTGTCCGACCTCCTCACCGCCGACACTCTGGCCCAGCAGGCCCGCGAGCTGGCCGAACAGGACATACGCGTATACGGCCACCCGATCGCCGGCCCCGCCACGACCGCCGCCGGCCTCACCGGAGCCGTCCTCGGCGGCATCCTGCCCCCCGACGAGCCGAACGACGGCCCACCGGCAAGCTTCGGCGGCCCCCGCACATGGGACCGCCGGGGAGGCCCGCCCAGCGCGTGAGCCCACCGAGAACAGGCTCAGCAACGCCGCCCCACCGTCCGACCACGCGCCTCGGCGTGACGCGCAGCAATCCCTGCGCCGGTCTGCGCATTTCAGCCCGTCGCGGCGTTCGAGAACGAGGCCACACCGCCCCCAGCCCCCACCCACCCGGCCGAGGGCTCTGCCTCGCGGCGCTGACGGTCACTTCCTGGCACCGGCCAGGCATTTCACCCCGTCCGGCGTTCGAGAACGAGGCCACACCGCCCCCAGCCCCCACCCACCCGGCTGGGGGCTCGACCTCTCGACGCCGGCCCAGGCAATCCCAGCCCGTCCGGCGTTTGAGGACGAGGCCCGTTCAGGGCCGAAGCGGGGGTCTGGGGGCCGCAGGCCCCCAGGAGGGGCGGGGTCGAAGGGGCAGCGCCCCTGGGGGATGGGACGGGTAGGGGCGGCGGGGGCGAAAAACTCAGGGATCGCCCCCGCCAAGCGCACTCAGAACAGGCTCAGCAACGCCTCCGCCGGATCCGCCAACCCGTTCCCCCCATCCGGCAACGGCAGTTCGAACCACACCGTCTTGCCGCGCGGCGTCCGGCGGGAGCCCCACGCCGCGCTGAGAAGCCCGACCAGCTGCAGACCGCGGCCACCCTCGTCCGTGTCACGGGCCCGTCGGCGGCGCGGTTGGACCAGACCGGAGTCCCAGACCTCGCACACCAGCGTGCGGTCCAACAGCAGCCTCAGCCTGATCTCACCCTCGCCGTAGCGGAGGGCGTTGGTGACCAGTTCGCTGACCAGGAGCTCCGTGGTGTCGACCAGCGGCTCCAGGTCCCAGGACAGCAGCTGGCCCCGGGCGTACTCACGGGCGCGGCCCACGCTGCGGGGCTCGCGCGGAAGGGTCCAGTCACCGACCGACTCGGCGGGCAGGCCCTGGACGCGCGCCATCAGCAGCGCGATGTCGTCCTCGCCGTGGTGGCTGTCGAGCGTGTTGAGGACGTGGTCGCAGACGTCCTCCAGGGGGCTGGTGGGATCGGTGAGGGCGCCGACGAAGGCTTGCAGGCCCTCGTCCAGGGGGTGGTCGCGGGACTCCACCAGTCCGTCCGTGTAGAGCGCCAGCAGCGCACCCTCCGGCAGCTCGACCTCCACCTCCTCGAAGGGTTCGCCGCCCACACCCAGCGGCATCCCCGGCGGCACGTCCAGCATCAGCGCCGCCTCGCCGGGTTCGACGAGGACCGGCGGCAGGTGACCGGCGTTCGCGAAGGTGCAGCGGCGCGTGACGGAGTCGTAGACCGCGTACACGCAGGTCGCGAGGTACACCTCGGACAGGTCCGCCTCGCGGGGGCGGCGGGCCGCGCGGGTGGCCTGCTGGACGCCGCCGGGGGCGCCCAGGCCGCGGGCGATCTCGTCCAACGCCGAGAGGACCTCGGCCGGTTCGAGGTCCAGCAACGCCAGCGTTCGGACGGCCGAACGGAGTTCGCCCATCGCCACGGCCGCGCGCAGCCCTCGGCCCATGACGTCACCGACGACCAACGCCGTGCGGTGACCGGGGAGTTCGATGACGTCGAACCAGTCGCCGCCCACCTCGCTGGGCCGGTCGGAGGAGGAGTTGCCCGGCAGGTAACGGCACGCGATGTCCAGCCCGGACGCCACCGGGTCCCCCGGCGGCAGCAGGGACCGTTGCAGTATCAGCGCCCGCTCGTGCTCGCGCCGGTACAGGCGGGCGTTGTCGATGCACACCGCCGCCCGCGCCGCCAGCTCCACCGCCAGCTCGCGGTCCCGGTCGCCGAACGGCTCGCTGCCCTTCGTACGGGCGAACTGCGCCAGTCCTACGACCGTGTCGTGGGCGACCATCGGCACCGCGAGCGTGGACTGCACGAGGCCGCCCTCCTCGCCCGGCACGTACTGCGGCCGGGCGGTGCGCAGGGCGTCCGCGCAGGGCGAGTTGAAGGGGTAGTGGTGGACGGCGCCGACCGCGACCGCGGCGCCGCCGCCGACGAAGGGCGCGTCGGAGACGGCGCTGGCGAAGGCGACGCGGCGTAGTTCCGCGCTGCCGTCGGCGAGGCCGGGCGGGGTCTCGTCGCCGGCCAGCAGGCCCTGGTAGAGGTCGACCGTGGCCAGGTCGCAGAAGCCGGGGACGACGACGTCGAGGAGTTCGCGGGCCGTGGTCTCCAGATCGAGGGAGTTGCCGATGCGGGCACCGGCGTCGTTCAGCAGGGCGAGATTGCGCCGCGCGGCGGCGGCCTCGCGGGCGGCGGCGCGACGGGCGGTGATGTCGAGTCCGAGCCAGGCGATGCCGATGGGCCGGCCGCTGCCGCTGTGCACACGGTAGAGGTTGACGGACCAGTGGCGGCGTTCGTCGGAGCCGGGCAGAAAGCCGGTGACGTGCATGTCCGTGATGGAGTTGCCGCTCTCCAGGACGCGGCGCAGGGTGGCCGCGACCCGGTCGGCCTCGGGGCGGGGCAGATAGTCGTGGACGTCGTGGCCGCGGTGGTCGTCGGGTGTGCCGCCGAAGAGGGAGGCGAACCGGTGGTTGACGCGGCGGACCTTCAGTTCGGGGTCGATCAGGATGAAGCCGAACGGAGATTGACCGAATATCGACTGCGAGGCGGCGAGGTCGGTCTCCATCCGGCGCAGGGTGCGCACATCGACGACGATGCACACGGCGGCCCTCTCGCCGTCCTCGGTCCGCGTCGGCATGACGTACACCTCGGCGAGACCATCCTTGCCGCGCCCGCCGTAGGCGTCGTCCGGCAGCCGGAAGGGGACCACGCCGGTCCACTCCCGTCCGTCGAGGATCTCGGCCATCTTGCGCTGGCCCTGCTCGCGCAGGTCCGGGTCGATGAACGCCTCTATGGGGTCCATGCCGACGGCGCGTTCGGCCGGGATGCCGAAGAGCTGCTCGGCGCGCAGGCTCCACTGGTCGACCAGGCCGTGGGGGCCGATGGAGAAGGACGCGACCTTGATGTAGTCGTAGATCGAGCCGGGCGGACTGCTCTGCCAGACGGCGTCGCCGGGGCGGAACTCGTCGGAGGAGTGTGTGTCGCGGGCTGCCCGTGTGTCCTGCGAGGCCCGTGCGTCCCGGGAGGCCTGTGTGTACTGCGAGGCCTGTGTGTCGTAAGCCCGCTCCCTCGCGGCCTTCCCCCTCGCGCCGTCCGACGGGTCCTCGGACTCCGTGGCCTTCGCTGGTATCTCGCTCACGCGAACCGTCCCCTCCAGCTCACCGCGCCCGGCACCGGTCACCGACAGCGGCTGCCCGCAGTATCCAGCACTACGGCTCCGCACAACACGGTGTTCACGATCACAGCACGGTCCCGATGGTTTTCGGTCCCGGCCGTGGAAACACTTCCAGTCTTCTAACCAGCGGACACGCAGTCGAATCACGAGGCACGCCAACTGCCACTGGCCTGAACCATTCGTTCGACAGGGCGAGGGCGTACGTACACCGCCCTGGACGCCTACTGACGGGTTGTGGAGAGACCAGCGGGTCACTCCGGCACCGACGGCACCGCGAGCTCGAACCACACCGTCTTGCCCGTGTTCCGCCCCGGTCGGGTTCCCCAACGGCGCGAGGAGTGCGCCACGAGTTGGAGTCCGCGGCCGCTCTCGTCCTCGGGGGCGGCGACGCGTTCGAGGGGTGGGTCGGGGAGCGGGTCGGAGACCTCGACCAGGAGGACGCCGCCGAGACCGACGGGGCGTACCAGGCGTACGCCGATGGGGCCCGTCGCGTGCCGCAGGGAGTTGGTCACCAGCTCACTGACCAGGAGCGCCGTGATGTCGGCGAGGCTGTCCAGGCCCCAGTCGCGCAGCCGGCCGCGAACGGCGGCACGAGCGGCACGCACGGCACCTGCCTCCGCGGGAAAGGTCCACTCGGCGCAGCCGCCTTCGGAGTCGATCACGCCGATCACTTCCCGGGCCAGCGGATTCCCCATGTCCGGTTTCATGGGGTTAATGGGCACATACCCGATATTCGACGGGCAGTACCGCGCGTGGGATCCGGTGACTCGACTACCCCCGCCCGGCCCAGGCAGGCCCATATCCGGACTCGGGCGGCCTTCGTCTCCCGACTGAGGCGACCCACGCATCCGGACTCAGCCGGGCTTCACTTCCGGGTTCAGACGCCCCACACCCCCAGCCGGCCGGCCACCTCCCGGACCGCCGGCACGTCCTGGTCCAGCCAGTCCACGTCCCAGAGTTCTCCGGGCGCCAGCCAGCGCAGCGCGTCGTGGTCCTGGAGGGGCTTGGGCTCGTCACCGCCGGGGAGGAGGCGGGCCACCCACACCTGTAGGACGTACGGCGACCTCAGGGGCCACTGCCCCGGCACCCGCTCGACCACCTCGGCGTCCACGCCGAGTTCCTCACGCAGCTCCCGCACGAGCGCCGCCTCGGGCGTCTCGCCGGGTTCGACCTTCCCGCCGGGCAGCTCCCAGCGCCCGGCCAGCTCCTCGGGCGCGCTGCGCCGGGCCGCGAGCAGGCGGCCCCCCTCCAACAGTGCGGCGCCGACCACGATCCGTTCCGTCATGCGCCGGAGCCTACGGGAGCGGTGACATCTCAGCGGTCGGCGCTGTCCCCGTTCTGCGCGAGCCGCTCGACCCAGTACAGCTGCTTGTGCCCACGGCTATCGAGGCTGTCCGCGATCTTCTGGGCCTCGGCCCGTGTCGCGTACCGGCCCACGCGATAGCGATTGCCGTTGTCGTCCTGTCGAACGACGAGCCAGGGAAGAGTGATCGTGCTGTCGTTCATCGCGCCCCACTGCTCCTTCCCGCCCACGACCGCCCGAGTCCCGCTCGCGGCCTGTGCCGTGCCCCGCCCGCTAAGGAAACCGCAATCCGCATATGCCCGAGCCTACGCCTAACCTTTACGCAGCGAATACGGCTTTTCACAAAGAGGTACGCAACCAGCCAAGTCGCCGGGGGCGCGCGGCATCGAATGCGCCGCGCGCAGGCGTCGATGCATCCGGTCACGGGCATATCGAACACGCCTGTCGCGACCTGCGAAAACCGCCAGTTTCCAACGGCCGCGGGAGAGGCGGGAGTTGGAGCTCAGGCGACGACAACTGCCGTAGAGGTGTGCGCTACTTCACCAACGCGTGCGCTACTCCATCACCGAGTGCGCTACTTCACCGGGAGGTGGTACGCGACCCGGTAGCGGTCCGCCGGGATCACCACGTCCGCCGTCTCCACGGGGCGGCCGGACGCGTAGTACGTGCGCTGGACGACCAGCACCACATGGCCGGGGACGCCGCCCAGCGCCAGCAGTTCCTCCGCCAGGCCGGGGCGTGCGCCCACCTCCTCCGTGACGTTGTCCACGACGACGTCGATGGCCGCCATGCGCTCGACGACGCCCATGCCGCCGAGCGGGCCCTCCTCGGGCAGCATCACGGGCGTACGGCCGGTGACGGCGAGAGGCTCCCAGGACGTGGAGAGCATCATCGGCTCGCCCGCGTCCCGGAAGACGTACCTCGTGCACATGACGCGGTCGCCGGGCCGGATGCCGAGCCGCTCGGCGATGGCGCCGCTCGCCTCGGCCTGCTCGCTGCTGGACTCCCAGGTGCCGCGCGTCTCGCCGTCGGCCTGCTCCTGGCGGAAGGGGGTGGCACCGCTCGGCGGGCGGAAGCCGGAGCGGGAGATCCGGCGCGGCACGGGCCGCTCACGGACGTACGTCCCGGAGCCGGAGCGGCCCTCGACCAGCCCCTCGGCCATCAGCACCTTGCGCGCCTCCAGCGCGACGGTGTCCGAGACGCCGTACTCCTCGCGGATCCTGGCCTGGGAGGGGAGGCGGGTGTGCGGTGGCAGCGAACCGTCGACGATCTTCTTGCGGAGATCACCCGCGACGCGCAGGTACGCCGGCTGCTCACCGAAAGTCACTGGCCGCTCCCATCAGGCTGTACAGACAGCAACAGCGTGGCAACCGTGGGTTGTCCCATGCAAGCAAAGGCCAGAGAATCACTCGATGTGATGACTTGTGTCCGTGGAGGGCTTTACGCAGGCACTTTCTCCCCGCTATAGCCGCGCTCACACCTCCACGCCGGGCGCACTCCCGCTCTCGTCCACGCTGTCGTAGTCGTCCTCGTACGTCGGCACGGTGGTGTCCAGACCCAGAGCTTTGCGCGCCGTGACGGTCGTGGGTCCGTCGACGTACTCGTACCCGCTGTCGTAGTGCGTGTAGTACGTGTCGGCGTCGGTGGCCGCGGCCGCTCGCGCCCAGTCCTTGCGGGCGTCCTCCATCTCCTCGATCAGCTCGGCGACCGGCCGCTTCGCACCGGCCGGCCAGGTGCGCCCGCGCAACGCCTCGATCTGTTCGCCGAGTTCCGCATGGACGTCCTTCGCCCAGGCCCGGTTCGCCGCCAGGTCGTCCTCGGGGTATTCCTCGGGCTCCTCGTACAGCGTCGTGTCGATGGCGTTGGTCGCGGAGAGGAAGGCGATCTGGTCCGCGTCGAGGGTCGTCGAGTCGCCGCGCAGCGAGCCGGTCAGCTTGCCGTTCTCCCGCGTGCTGCCGAACAGGCAGGTGATCTCGCGGTCGCCGACGCGCCAGCTCTGCCGGGACGGGACGAGGTAGTAGACGTCCGCGTCGTCCGGTACGGCCCAGGTGTCCATGGCGTAACTGTCCTGGAGCGCGTAACACTTGTCGTCGGCGGTCCGCTCGACCTCGTCGTCGCCCGGGAAGGAGCCGCCCGGCAGCGTGACGACGGCGAACACCTCGCCGTCGTGCTCGCGGGCGCAGGGCACCTCGTCGATGTCGTAGGCCTCGCCCTCCAGGCTGCCGGTCGGCGTGTCGAAGCAGTCGCCCTTGGCGAGCGCGTAGGCGGTGCCCTCGCCCTTCGCGGCGTCCGTGAAGCCCTCCCAGAAGTCGGAGGCCGAGACTGTCGACAGCGTCAGCGCCCACAGCGCGAGGCCGATGGAGGACAGTACGGAACCGGCTATCGCCATGCCCTTGCCGCGCTCGCCCGTCTTCTTGATCTGCGCCAGCGCGATCAGGCCCAGCACCAGTCCCACGGCCGGCACGAAGCAGAGGATGCCGAGGACCAGGGCGCCGATGGCGACGCCGTTGACGGGCGTGGGACGGCCGTAGGGGGCGTAGGGGTGGTACGGGTACGCGTTCGGTCCCGGGGCGCCGGGTGCGCCGTGGGGGTACGGCGGCGGGGGGTACTGGCCCTGCGCGTACGGGCCCTGTGGCTGCTGGGGGCCGGAGGGCGGAGGTATGGACACGGGTACCGTGCTCCTGGTTCAGGCGGCGGGGCCGGGGGAACTGGCGTACGACTGGGCGAATCGTACGGCGATCCGGGCGGTCGACGGGCTGGTCGGCCGGTGGGGGTGCGCGTGGATGCCTGCGGCGGCCTGTGCGGCCTTGGTGGGGGTTCGCGTAGCGCCTGCGGGTGGGGGGTGAGTCGGGGCCGTGCCGGGGGGTGTCCGTCCTCGGTCCGGTGGTGGGCCTTGCGCTAGAGGTGCCGTTTCTTGACACCGGACTCTGCGGGCGGACACCCCCCGGCACGTCCCCTTCCCGCCGCGGGCGGCTGCGGGCCCGTGGGGGGACGCCGCCCCTTCGACGCCGGATGGCCTTATAACGGCTCGTCCTCGCGGTCGGCCCGGGGCCGTTCCGCGAGGACGAGGGGGATCAGTGGTTCAGGGCTAGAACTGGAGCGCCCAGGCGTCGATCCGTCCGGTGTCGACGTTCGCGTTGTCGCTCACGCGCAGTTTCCACGTGCCGTTGGCGGCCTCCGAGGAGGCGTTCACCGAGTACGTGGTGTTGATGTTGTCCGAACTGCCGCCCGTGCCGTACGACTTGAGTGTGTACGCCGTGCCGTCGGGGGCGATCAGCTGGACCTGGAGGTCGCCGATGTACGTGTGGACGATGTGGACCTCGACCGCGAGGGCCGAGGGCGCGTTGCCGGAGACGCCGGAGACCGTCACCGGGGACTCGACCGTGGAGTTGTCGCTGATCGTGTAGTCAGCGGTGTTCTCGAAACGTGGGCCCGGAGGGGTCGTGGTGCCGCCGCCCACGTAGAGGAGTCGGTTGGGGGAGCCCGTGCCGGGGCTGGTGACTACGCCGGTCGTGGCGGCGGACGTCAGGGCCGAGGAGACCTGGGACGGGGTGGCCGAGGGGTTGGCGGCGAGGTGGAGCGCGGCCGCGCCCGCTACGTGCGGGGTCGCCATCGACGTACCGGAGATGGTGTTGGTCGCCGAGTCGCCGGTGTTCCAGGTCGACGTGATGGACGAGCCCGGCGCGAAGAGGTCCAGGACCGAGCCGTAGTTGGAGTAGCTCGCCTTGGCGTCCGTGCTGGTGGTGGCGCCTACCGTGATGGCCTCGGTGACGCGTGCGGGCGACCTGGTGGAGGCGTTGGTCGACTCGTTGCCGGCCGCGACGGCGAAGGTGACGCCGGAGGCGATGGCGTTGCGTACGGCCGTGTCGAGGGCGGTGTCGGCGCCGCCGCCGAGGGACATGTTGGCGACGGCCGGCTTGACCGCGTTCCGGGCGACCCAGTCGATACCGGCGACGACCTGGGCGGTCGTACCGGAGCCGGAGTTGTTCAGTACGCGGACGCCGACGATCTTCGCCTTCTTGGCGACGCCGTACGACGATCCGGCGACGGTGCCCGCCACGTGCGTGCCGTGGCCGTTGCCGTCCTGGGCGGTGTTGTCGTTGTCGATGGCGTCGTAGCCGTAGGAGGCACGGCCGCCGAAGTCGCTGTGGGTGATGCGGACGCCGGTGTCGATGACGTACGCGGTCACGCCCTGGCCGGCCGAGTCAGGGTATGTATACGAGCTGTTCAGGGGGAGGTTGCGCTGGTCTGCGCGGTCCAGGCCCCAGGAGGGCGGGTTGGTCTGGGTCGCGTCGATGCTGAAGGTGCGGTTCTGGACGACGGAGGCGACGGCCGGGTCGGCGGCGAGTGCCTTGGCCTCGGCCTCGGATGCCTCGATGGCGTAGCCGTTGAGGGCCTTCCGGTACGTCCGCTCGATGTCGGCGCCGTACTTCTCGACCAGGGCGCGTCCGGCCTCGGAGCCCGAACGGGCGTGGTCCGCCTTGAGGTTCACGAGGTAGCTGTCGGCCACGGCGTTGACCGCGCCCGCGTACTGGATGCGGCCCTCGGGTGCGGCCGCGGCGGGGAGAGCGGAGACCAGGCTCGCGGTGAGGACCGCGGTGGCCGCGGCACTGAGGGCGGCCAGTCTTCGCCGGGTGTCTCTTCGGGAGTTACGCATCACTGCCATCTGAGGGGTCCTCCTCGAGTGGTGGTGCGCTTGTGGGGGCGACACGAAGCGGACAGGAGCATGTCAATTTCCTGTGCTGTTGCCGTGTGTCAGCCGAAAGATTGAGGCCTCCACAGGAATTGCACAAGGGCCCTGCAGACAGAAGACGGCGACGCCCTCCAGGCCGGCCTCGCCGCCTGGAGGGCGTTCATCGCCGCCGGGTGATCCGCTCAGTCGCCGAAGGCGGTCGCGCGCGTGCGCTTCTCCCAGGCGGCGACGTCCTCCCGCACCTGGTCCAGGTGACCGAGTACGGCCGTGACCCCGTCGTCGCCCAACGGCAGCCGCAGCGGGGTCTCCTCGGCATCGAGCGCGGCGTGGCCGCAAGGAGGACGCGGGGCGGCCGCTGGTGCGGGCGCATGCGGAGGCGTGCCGAGCGGTGCCGAGGCCGGCGAGCCCCATGACGTAGCATCAACTTCCCGTTGTACACCTCACTTACGCCAGCGAGGCCACCGCCATGGCAGACAGCGAGACTCCGCCTTCCCCCTCGCCCAGGTCCTCGGACACCTCGCCGCTGATGGACGACGTGGTCGCCGGCGTCGTTCCGGAGGCGGCGGACGCGGATCCGCGCAGACGGAACCGGAAGATCCTCATCAGGCTGTGCTGGGTGGTCGTGAGCTCGCTCGTGCTGTTCCTGACGGCGAAGGGCACCGAGTGGCTTTTGTCGGAGCACGACGCGGAGGTCGCCAGCGAGGCCGACGACAAGGTGGACCGGCAGGGGCCCGCGTTCACGGCGAGCACCCGGGCGGACATGGACAACCCTGAGGCGACGCTCTTCGACAAGCCCTTCTCCGCCGAGGAGAAAAAGCCGCTCATCGGGCCGCGGAAGGATATTGCCCCCTACCGGGCCGCCCACCACGGACGAGGTGTCTTCTTCACCGACGTCTGGCACGAGAGCATGGGAGTCGGGACCCGGGGATACGCCCAGGCATGGATGGTGGACATTTTCAGCGACAGGAGAGCCACCCTCATCATCAACGGCATGCGGATGAAGGGACTTGAGTGTGTCCCCGCCAAGGCCACCACCGTGATCATCCACCCGGACGAGCGCGTCGCCACCTACGCCGGAGTGCTCTTCGACACCGCACGACCCGACACGCTGCTCATCGCCGACGCGGAGGACGAGCACTACGGGGAACCGTTCTTCAAGCACAGGACGATCGACCTCGGCAACGGCGCCGCACCCGCAGGACTGCGGATCCAGGTCACGTCCGGCACGCACGACTGCACCTGGAAGGCCTTCGAGGTCACCTACGTCGACTCCGACGGAACACACACCCGGGACATCACGAACAACGGCGAGGGCTTCGCCGTGCGCGGCATCGCGGAGAAGCAGAAGCAGGTCTTCGATGTCTCCGAATCCGGGATCGTGGAATGCACCCCGAAGCCCCCGACGTCCCGGCCATGCGACTACAAGTACTAGGGGCGCCTCGGGCGCTCGGATCGCCGTCAACCGGACTCCTGCCAGCTGTGCGGTGCGCGGAAGCCCGGTGTGCGTTCCGGGCGGCGCCAGCCCGCTGGGCTGTCGGGGCAGTGCGCCGCGGCGGAGTCGGGCCGGGTGGCGGCCCGGGCGAGGAGGACCGCGGTGAGGGCCGCTATCTCCTCGGCGCTCGCCCGGCCCCTCTCGACGCGGAGTTCGGCGCCGAGCGCGCCGGCCGTCGCGCTCACTGCGGCGGGTTGCCGTGCTTGCGCGACGGCAGGTCGGCGTGCTTCGTACGGAGCATCGCGAGCGAGCGGATCAGGATCTCGCGGGTTTCCGCCGGGTCGATGACGTCGTCGACCAGGCCCCGCTCGGCCGCGTAGTACGGGTGCATCAGCTCGGACTTGTACTGCTTGACCATCTCGGCGCGCTTGGCGTCGGGGTCGTCGGCCGCGGCCATGTCGCGCCGGAAGATGACGCCCGCCGCGCCTTCCGCGCCCATCACGGCGATCTCGTTGGTCGGCCAGGCGAAGGTCAGATCGGCGCCGATGGACTGGGAGTCCAGCACGATGTACGCGCCGCCGTAGGCCTTGCGCAGGACGATCGAGACCCTGGGGACGGTGGCGTTGCAGTAGGCGTAGAGGAGTTTCGCGCCGTGGCGGATGATGCCGCCGTGCTCCTGGTCCGCCCCGGGCAGGAAGCCCGGCACGTCGAGCAGGGTCACGATCGGGATGCTGCAGGCGTCGCACATCGTCACGAAGCGGCCGGCCTTCTCCGAGGCCGCGATGTCCAGTACGCCGGCCAGCGTCTGCGGCTGGTTGGCGACGATGCCCACCACCCGGCCGTCCAGCCGGGCGAGGCCGCAGACGATGTTCCGGGCCCAGCGCTCGTGGACCTCCAGCCAGTCGCCGTCGTCGACGAGTTCCTCGATCACCTTGTGCATGTCGTACGGCTGGTTGCCGTCCTGCGGCACGAGGTCGTAGAGCGTGGAGGTGAGCCGGTTCGGCGGGTCGTCCGAGGGGTGGACGGGCGGGTTCTGCCGGTTGTTGGAGGGCAGCAGGGAGAGCAGGTAGCGCACTTCCGCCAGACAGGTCTCCTCGTCCTCGTACACGAAGTGCGCCACCCCGGACGTCGTGGCGTGCACGTCCGCGCCGCCCACCGCGTTCTGGGTGAGCTGCGCGCCGGTGACGGCGCTGACCACGTCGGGACCGGTGATGAACATCTGCGCGGTCTCGCGCACCATGAACACGAAGTCCGTCAGCGCCGGCGAGTACGCCGCGCCGCCCGCGCACGGGCCGAGCATCACCGAGATCTGCGGGATCACCCCCGAGGCACGGGTGTCGCGGCGGAAGATCCCGCCGTAGCCGGCCAGCGCGGAGACGCCCTCCTGGATCCGCGCGCCGGCCCCGTCGTTGAGGCTCACGAGCGGAGCGCCCGCCGAGAGCGCCATGTCCATGATCTTGTGGATCTTCGCGGCGTGCGCCTCGCCGAGCGAGCCGCCGAAGATCCTGAAGTCATGCGCGTAGACGAAGACGGTCCGGCCGTCGACCGTGCCCCAGCCGGTGATCACACCGTCCGTGTACGGCCGCTTGTGCTCCAGCCCGAAGCCGCTCGCCCGGTGCCGGCGCAGCTGCTCCACCTCCTGGAAGGAGCCGGGGTCCAGCAGCAGCGCGATCCGCTCCCGGGGCGTCAGCTTCCCTCTGGCGTGCTGCGCCCGGGTCGCCTGCTCCCCCGGGCCGGCCTCGGCCCGCGCCCGGATCCGAGCGAGTCCGGCCAGGTGCTCACCGGTCACCTCGCCGGCCGGCTCACCGGTCACCTCGTCGGTCACGGACATGGTTCCTCCTTACGTCTCCTCGGCACGTCTCCTCAGCCGGCGTGCGCAGGCGCGCCCCGCTCGGCGGCGGCCACGCAGGCCCCCGTCCCCGAGCACAGGGCGGCGAACCCTCGGTCCACGTACACCGCCGGCGCCCCCTTCTCCTCGACGTGCACGGCCTGTACCTCGCCGAGCAGGATGATTGGTCGCCCGCGGGGTAGCGCTCGTGCACGGTGCACTCGACGACCGCGAGCGCCCCGTCGAGCACGGTCCCGCCCCGTGCGGTGCGGATGAACTCCCCGCCCGCGAACTTGTCCGCGGACTTGCGCGCGAAGCGCATGGCCAGCTCGGTGTGGTCGTCGCGCAGCACGCTCACCGCGAACTCGCCGCAACTGTCGAACACGGGGAAGGAGTTGGCCGTACGGGCCAGGCAGACCAGCGCGAGCGGCGGCTCCATCGAGACGGACACGAACGAGCTGGCGGTGAAACCGTGCGGGACTCCCCCGCGGTCGTGGGCGGTGACGAGCGCCACCCCGGCGGGCACCCGGGCCATGGCGTCCCGGAGCATTCCCTGGTCGGCGGCCATCTTCGACTCCTTAGGCGAGGCAGGTGGGCAGCCGCCCACCCTTGTAGGCGACCAGCTCCGCGAAGATCTCCATGGCGTCGCGTCCGGGCCTGCCGAGCAGCTCCTCGTGAGCCCGGTGCAGGTTGGCGACGAGACGCTCCGCGTCCAGCAGGCCGGCGAAGGCGCCGAGGTCCGCCTCGCGCGCGGCCTGCAGCGGTGTCAGCCCGCTGTCGGCCGCCTCGGCGGCGAGGTGCTGGACCCAGCGCAGATAGTCCCGGTTGGCGTCGAGCACCTCGGGTCCCGCCACCGGGCCGTGCCCGCCGACGACCACCTCGGGCTCCAGCTCCGCCAGCCGGTCGAGCGCGGCCAGCGTGCCGGCCACCGAGCCGACTTCGCCGGCTACGCCGCGACCTTCACCGAGGACGGCGAGTTCAAGCACTCCCCGGCCCTGCCCGCAGCCCACACCCGTGCCGGGATCATCGCCGTCCTGGAGGACTTCCACCAGAAGTTCGACGCCCGCAAGATCCAGCGCCGGCACTGGTTCAACCACGTGGCCGTGGACCAGGCCCCCGACGGCTCGATCACAGCGACGAGCTACTGCCTGGTCCTCACCGTCCACGCCGACGTCAAGGAGCCCGAGTTCGGCCCGAGCTGCGTCGTCCACGACGTCCTGGTCCGAGGCGAGAACGACGAACTGCTCCTGCGCTCCCGCCATGTCACCCACGACCACGTCTTCCCCGGCTGAGCGCCGAAGAGGCCGGAACGGGTCCGGCACGGGAGTGCAGAGGGGGTCGGGCGCGGCGAACTCGTCATCATCTGGAGCCGCACGGGCGGCGCCAACCAGAAGTGGATCACGGCCTGACGGATTGTTCAGTGCAGGTGAGGGTCTACTGATCAATCCCTTCCTGCGGAAGAGTCGGTCCCGGCCGACGGCTCCCCCCGCCGCCGGCCCTCCCGGACGGTCCCGCGCCCCGCGCCCCCCTGCGGTCGCGGGGCCGTCCCCATGCCCGGGCACGTCCGCGTCGGTGCCATGTCCGGACGACCGGCCGGGCGCCCTGCCGATCGCGGAGACGGGCGGCGTACGCGGCGCGATCGACACGACCGCCGAGCAGGTCTACGGCGACCTCACTCCGGAGCAGGCCCGCACCGCCCGGCGCATCCTGCTGCGGCCGATCGCACCCGGAGACGGCGCCGCCGTCACCCGGCGTCCCGGGCGGAGCTGGAACCCGGCGCCCAGGACGTCCTGGAACGCCTCGCCGCCGCCCGGCTGCTCACCCTGGACGGCGACACCGTCGAGCTGGAGAGGGCCTTCCGCCTTCGGCAAGCGCGTCCAGGACCCTCTTCCCAGTGCTGTGGACCCTGGACACCGAGGACCGGAAACACCCCGACGCCCCAGGGGTCGCCCAGGCCGTCATCAGCAAGGTGAAGCGCGACGATGTGATCCTGATGCAGACCTCCCCCCCCATTACCTTTTTGGTAGCCCCGCAATGGGGCGCCCGGCCTTCGGAGTTGGCATGACTTTCTCCCCCTGTCGATCGCATGTCTTGGGGGGTGGTGTCACCGGCTCCGGAGGCATCGACAGACCGCTGATTAGGGGCATGACCACCGGCTTCTTCGCAGGTCGGGAGGCTCTTCGTAATGTGGATGTGGCGATCGGTGCCGTGGGACGGCCGGGCGAGGACGACCGAAGGACGCACGTGATCGACGTCAGTGACATCGGCGCTTTCCTCGGCCTGGACGTCGGCAAGGGCGAACACCACGCCACCGCCGTCACCCCGGCCGGGAAGAAGGCCTTCGACAAGCGGCTGCCCAACAGCGAGCCGAAGCTCCGCGAAGTGTTCGGCAAACTGCAGGCCAAGCACGGGACCGTGCTCGTGGTGGTCGACCAGCCGGCCTCGATCGGGGCTCTGCCGCTGGCGGTGGCCCGGGACATGGGCTGCCCGGTCGCCTATCTGCCCGGCCTGACGATGCGGCGGATCGCCGACCTCTATCCCGGCGAGGCCAAGACAGATGCCCGCGACGCGTTCGTCATCGCAGACGCGGCCCGCGTCATGCCTCACACGCTCCGCTCGGTCGACCTCCAGGACGAGACCATCGCCGAGCTGGAGATGATCGTCGGCTTCGACGACGACCTGGCCGGCGAAGCAACCCGCATCAGCAACCGCCTGCGGGGCCTGCTCACCCAGATCCACCCGTCGCTGGAACGGATCCTGGGCCCACGCGTCCAACACCCGGCCGTGCTCAAGCTCCTCGACCAGTTCGGCTCCCCGGCCCAGATCCGCAAAGCCGGACGCCGACGGCTCATTGCGTTGATACGCCCGAAGGCACCGCGGATGGCCGAGCGGCTCGTCGAGGACATCTTCACCGCACTGGACGAACAGACCGTCGTCGTCCCGGGCACCGACGCGGCCGCTCTGATCGTCCCCAGCCTCGCCAACTCGCTCCGAGCGGTGCTTGACCAGCGGAAACTCTTGGCCACCCGGATCGAAGGAACTGCTGGAGAACCACCCTCTTTCCAAGGTCCTGACGTCCATGCCGGGGATCGGCGTCAGGACCGGAGCCCGCATCCTCATCGACGTCGGCGACGGCCGTTCGTTCCCGACCGCCGCCCACCTCGCCGCCTACGCCGGCCTCGCCCCCACAACCCGCAGTTCTGGCTCCTCGATCCGCGGCGAACAACCATCCCGCCGCGGAAACAAGCAGCTCAAACGGGCCTTCTTCCTGTCCGCGTTCGCGGCTCTGGCCGACCCGGCCTCCCGGACCTACTACGACAAGAAGATCAGCCAGGGAAAACACCACACCCAAGCCCTCCTCTGCCTCGCGAGACGACGAGCCGACGTGCTCTTCGCGATGCTCCGCGACGGCACCTTCTACGACCCCCAACCCGCCCCATCAGCTTGACGAAACCCATAGGGGCACCCCCCCTCGGCCGCCCCCGTCCCCCCAGATCCTGCGCACCCTGACGGCCGACGGCTATCACTTCGTCACCGTGAGCGACCCGCCCGCGACTCTCTGATCCGACCCCGTTGACCTGCATGTTTGCCAGATCAGCGACGAGGTGTTGGGTCACCCGCTCACAGCGGCCAAGCGGTCAACAAATCGCCGGGGCCGTAGGCGGCATCGAGCCCCGGACAGTCGACGCCGCTGCGCGAGACCGCCACGACTGGAACCGGTTCGCCGGTGAGGGCGGCCCGGTGTCGATGGAGAGCTGCCAGGTCATGCCGGTCGAAGGGCGACCGCTCCTGCCACTTGATGGAGCCGACGAAGAGCAGCTCCTTGGCGACGGGGGCGCGGTCCGCCCCGACGATGTCGATCTCGACGTCGTTGGTGCGGGTCCAGTAGCCGCCCAAGGCGGGGGCCGCCGGGAGCAGGTCGTCGGGCAGTATCCGGGCGAGCGCCTCGCGGATGAGCGGTTCGATCGCCCGACCGCGCCAACTGGTCCAACTGTCCCGAATCCGCGCCAAGGTCAGATCGCCCCGCCCGCGCTCGATCTCCTCCATGGACGGGCCCAGCAGGTGCAGCCAGAACCGCAGGTAGGGATCTGTCACCCGGTAGCGACGATCCTTCGACGGACGCAGCGACACGGGCAGCTCCGCGGCGACGATCCGCTTGTTCGCGAGCAGCTCCAGGGCTCGCTGCAGCGGCGTGGCCCCGATCCCGCCGGCCGCACGGGCGATGTTGGTGAAAGTCCGCTCACCACTGCCAAGAGCCGCCAGCACCGTACGCGCCTGAGCCTGCGGGGGAACTCGGCAGCCAACGAGCGCTCGGCCGACACCAGCAGGGCCGAGACCGGGTCATTCAGGGCCTCGCCGAGGAAGTCCCACAACCCCGCGCCGTGCGGCCACTCCGCGCAGATCAGCGGCAGTCCCCCGGTGACCAGCGCGGCGTCGAAGGCCTCCGCCGGTTCCAGCCCGAGCATCCTCCCCACCTCGGCGGGGTTCAGCGGTCCTAGCACCATCTCCCGGCCACGCTGATGAAAGGGGCGCCCGTAGCTGTTCAGAGCCTCCATCATCGACAGGTCGGAGCCGATGAGGACCAGCAGCACCGGCTTGGTCTCCAGCACCCGATCCCAGGCCCGTTGCAGCATCCCCTCGAAGGCGCCATCGACATCCATCAGGTACGGCACCTCGTCGATGACCAGCACGCTCGTCCGGTCGGCGGGCAGCGCCGCGGCCAGCACATCGAACGCGGCATCCCAGCTCTCCGGCCGCGCGGCGGCCACCAGCCCCGCCAACGGCAGCGTCGATGCCTGGGCATCCCGGGCCAGACGCGCCAGATCATCCCCGGGGGACGCACCGGTCGCCGCGTAGAACAAGAACGGGGCTCCGGAGCGCTCCGCAAACCGCTCGACCAGTCGCGACTTGCCCACCCGGCGCCGCCCACGCAACATCACACACCAACCGGGCCGCTCCCCGCCAACCCCTGCCGCCACCTTCTGCAGCTCTCGCTCCAAGGTCGCCAGCTCCTGCCGACGGCCCACGAAGTCCACCACGCCCGCCAACCTCCAGCACGTAACTAACGTCAATGTTAGTAACACTCACGTTAGCACCGTGAATGCCAGGCGCCATCCGGGTTGAGGAATTGCCACTCCAGCGCTTCGTGCCGGCAGTGGCTCAATTTCGAGCTGGCGCTCGTGCCAGACGAACCCCATCCCAAAGACGGCGCCCGCAGGGCGAGTTGGCCAGAAGGAGGCGTCGGCTCAGCGCTCCGGGGTCCATCTGTGGATCAGCTGGTGCTGCGCCAGGTCCTTGAGATGGTCGATCCGTCGCCGCGGTGTCCGCATGCCCGTTGCGGTAGGTGACCGCGGCATCGGTCGAGGCACGCCGCCGCCGCAGAAGCGCCGCCAAGGGACGGGCACGGACGGAGCGGCGCGCGCCCCGTCTCCTACCGAGCCCGCTCCCCGGCGGCTGAGCGCCCCGTGTCAGGCGCGGGAGACGCCGACGGCGTACCGGCGAGCAGGACCAGGGCTCGCCGGTCGATCTTGCGGTTGTGGGTCAGCGGGAACTCTGGCAGGCGGATGATCCGGCGCGGCAGGGCGTATGGCGGAAGAATCTCGGCCAGCTCACGGAGCATGGCTCCGGCGCTTTTCGGCTCGCCCACGTAGAAGGCCACCAGTTGCTCGTCGGCCAGTATTGTCACGGCTTCGCTGACGCCCTCACAGCTGCGCAGCGCGCCGTCGACCTCGGCCAACTCGACCCGCCTGCCGCGGATTTTGACCTGGTGGTCCCTGCGGCCGATGAAAGCGAACTCCCGGCCGGGGAGCCGGCGTACGAGATCACCCGTCCGGTACCAGCGGCGACCCCCGACGGAGAGAAAGCGGTCCCGGTCGTCCCCGGGGTCCAGGAAGCCGGGGAAGAGGTGGGGGCCGGTGATGCACAGCTCGCCTTCGATTTCCCCTTCGCCCAGATCCGGACAGTGGCTCTGCCCCGTACCGGGGGAAGCGATGACGCCCACCTCGTAGCCGTGTCGCGGTGAGCCGATCGGAAGGGCGTCGTTGACCGCGAGACGTGCCGAGGTGTCGCGGTCCCAGCGATGGGAGAAGCAGGTGATGGGCGTTTCCGTCAGGCCGTACAGGTTCTCTATCGCGGAATGCGACGCAGCGGTCTGCCAGTCCGCCGCGTCCTGGCGCAGCAGCGGCTCCCCGCAGAAGAACGTCCACCGCAAGGTCGGCAGGGAGCCCGGCTCCAGGGCGCCGTTCCGGCGCAGCAACGCCACGATGCTGGGCGCGGAGAGCCAGACCGAGATGCCGTGGTCGGTGATGAACCGCGGGAGCCTGAGGAAGTCCCGGGGCCTGGTCGTGACCACGGTCGCACCGGCGCCCCACGCGGAGAACAGATCGAGCATGGAGAGATCGAAGGTCAGATCGGCGACCTGGGAGAAGACATCGCTGCTCGAGAAGCCGTAGAGCGCGTGCACGGATTCGAGGTAATGCGAAAGGCCCCGGCTCGAAACCGCTACGCCCTTCGGTTTCCCCGTGGTGCCGGACGTGAACACCACATACGCATACTCTCGTGCGGGCGCGTCCGGATATTTTTCGACATATTTTTCGACTACGGCGTCGATCACCGGAGACTGCCCGTTTTCTGCTTCTGCGCGGATCACCTTGACCGATTCTTCAAGTGCGACCCCGCGGCTACGGAACTGTTCCAGGCTCGCCCCGTCCGCGACAATCGCTCCGACATTCGCGGATTCCATCATGATCCGCGTACGCGCCGGAGGATATTCCGGATTCAAGGGAACGGCCGTGGCACCGGCACAGCTGACCGCCAGGACCGCGATGTAGGCATGCGCGCCCCGTCCCATCAGGATTCCGACGCGCTCCGCCTCCGGTGCCGTAACGCGGATCTCCGCCGCGAGGGACGACGCCAGTCGATCGACGGCGCGGTACGAGAATTCACTCCTGCCGTCGCGTATGGCAAGGCCGTCCGGATTGGCTGCCAAGCCGATCCGGAACCAATCGGCCAACGAGACGGGACGCCCTGAGTGCGCGCGCTTGTCAAGCACTTTTTCGCCTGCCTTTCTTCCGTTCTTCAGGTGACGCCTCATGCCACTCGGGCGTCCGTTTTCCATAGCTATACGTAAGAATGTCGACCGCATCACAAGGGCCGCTGCAAGTTTCCGCAAGTTCTTGCATCCAGATCTTTTCGATGCTTGACTCATGGACTGGTCGAAGACAGCGTCGTTGACGGACAGGGGGAAGGCATGGTTGCCGTTGAGGCGGAAGCCGTTGCACGAGAAGGGCTCGACGAAGGGCTCGATGCGGCTCTTGACATTGCCGTTCTGGTGGCGAGCGAAGTCACGTGCGCGGGGCTCGAGGCTTTGTTGAGCAGACTTCCGGCGGTCGGCAGAGTGCGGGTGATCCCGCTCGATGCCGAGGTCCTGCCGGAGCGAATCAGGCCTGCCGATGTGCTGATCGTCGCCGCTGAGCAGTGGAGCATGCTGGAAAGCTGTACGGATGTCTCCGGCCTGCCCTCGACCCTGGTACTGGGAGACGATCTGTACGAACGGTGGAACGGGGATCTCTCCTCGCTGCCGGTGGACGGTTTCCTCTCTCTGAAGGAACTGTCGGTGCAAACTCTCGACGACGCGCTGAAGCGGGTGACCGTGGGCGAGATGCCGATTCCGTCCTCGCTCGCCAAACGCCTGCTGACCGGCAGTCGCGGCACGGCTTCCGCACCCGGCGTCATTCCGCTGACTTCTCGCGAAAACCAGGCGTTCGTGCTGCTCGCCAAGGGCCTGAGCAACAAGCAGATCGCTCGAAGCCTTGGCATATCCGTGCACGGAGCGAAGCGACTGGTCGGCTCCATCCTTCTCAAGCTGGGCGCCTCGAACAGGACCTCGGCAGTGGTCACCGGAATGAAGTCCGGGCTTCTGTGACCGCCGCGCCCCGTTGTCGGTGACCCGGATCCCATGTGTGGGCAACCACCCGGAACGGAGCGGACCCGACCAGCGCGACGGCGCCGACGTAGCCGGGCCGCACCG
This sequence comes from Streptomyces sp. DT2A-34, assembly GCF_030499515.1. Taxonomy (NCBI): domain Bacteria; kingdom Bacillati; phylum Actinomycetota; class Actinomycetes; order Kitasatosporales; family Streptomycetaceae; genus Streptomyces; species Streptomyces sp. DT2A-34. The sequence continues at coordinate 3,390,906 of NZ_JASTWJ010000001.1, forward strand.
GGATGTCGTCGACGCGCCAATGCACCGCCGTCGGGTCTGCAGGCGCGCTGACGTGACACGCGCCCAGGCCGACCGGCAGTGACAGTGCCTGGCCGAGACGTGCCCCGACTGCTTTGACACAGGCTTCCTTCCGCGTCCACAGCGCGAGGAAGGAGGCCCACCGGCGTGCGGGCGGAGCCGATGCCACCTGCCGGCTCTCCTCGGGGCGGAAATAGCGGGCGGCGAACTCCCGAGGATCCAGCCCCGGCCGGGGGCGCTCGATGTCGACGCCGACGTCCCGGTGGCGGGAGACGGCGAGCAGCGCGGCACCCTCCGAGTGGCTGAGGCTGAAGGTCACCTCGTCGCCGGCGACCCGCGGTTTGCCCCAACGGCCCGTCACGATGGGGACCTGACGCGGTGGCATGGACAGACACAGACCCAGGACCCCGCGTTTCACTCCATGGGCGACGGCGAACCGATTCCGGTGCAGGTCGCAGGCCAGGCGACTGCGGCGGGCCTCCTCCTCGGGGCTCAGCGCGTCGACGAACCCGTCGACCGGGACGTCGAGCGAGAAGTGCCAGACGTGCACTTCGTGGCGCGCCGGCGCACTCGTCCGGTCCGGCCCGTGCGGCTGAGCGGTCATGTCCCGACGGGCCGTTCACCCGACGCCGCCGCGATGCCGTGCGGCCGACCACCGCCTCGCATCACATCGTTGAAGACGGACAGGCGCTGCAGGTTCGACGTGCCCTCCATGAACTCCAGCCCCTGCGCGTCCCTGGCCATCTTGTCCAGCCGAGGATGATCGAGCCGTGCGCCGGCGCCCAGGAGACTCAGCGCCTCCTGCGCCGTCCGGTCCGCCAGCCGCGCCGCCGCGAGCTTGGCCGCGCAGGCGAGCGCGCCGTCCGAGGGATCGGCGTCGACTGCCCGGGCCGCGCGGTAGGTGAGCTGACGAACGCTCAGGATCCGCTGGTCCATGGCGTCGAGCTGCTCCTGGACATGCCGTGGCGGTGTCCGTCGTTCCTCAACCACATATGCGTGGGCCGCGGCGGCGACACCGACGCCCATGGCGGCGATGACCGTCCGCCACAAGTTGAAGGTGCGCAGCCAGCCCCACATGCCCTGTCGGATGGCCGGAAGATGCCGCCCCAGCAGGTGTTCCCCCGGAACCCGCACCGCGTCCAGTGTGATCGCGCCGAGCTGGATGCCGCGCAGGCCCACGGTCGGGATGGGCTCGGCCGAGAACCCGGGTGTCGCGGTGTCCACGAGCACGGCCCGGATACCGAGCGGCCCCGGTGACATGCGGGCGAAGACCACGGCGATGCCGGCCCGGACGGCGTTGCCGACGAACCGCTTGCCGCCACTGAGGACCAGACAGTCCTCATCGGAGGAAGGGGTGAGGGAGGTCGCCATGGAGGTCGCGTCCGATCCCCGTTCGGATTCCGTCATCGCGAAGCAGGTCCAGGTCGGCCGTTCCAGCAGCCGGCCGTAGAACCAGTCCTTCTGCGGACGGTCGCCCAGGGCGTCGACCAGGGAACCGGCCATGTCCGGTCCGGGTACGGAGAGCAGAAGTCCGGCGTCGGCACGCGCTCCTTCCTCGAAGAAGACCACTCGCTCCAGCGCGGTCCTCAGGTCGAAACGCTCCCGCCCGATGACCAGGCAGGAGGGGGCGTACTCGGCGGGTATCTGCAAAGTGGCGGCTCCGGCCAGCAGCGGCAGGTCCACCATGCGCAGCACCGTGTCGGGATCCCGTTCCAGTTCGGCCGCGTACGGCAGGATGTCGGCGGTCCACTCCCGCACCTGTCCCCGGAGCAGGGCGAGACGTTCTCGCGTTTCCTTCACCGCTCACCTCCCACGGCGGCGTAGCCGCCGCACGGCCCGACGTACACATCGCACAGCAGCTCCGACGCGTAGGCCGCGCGCCCGGGGCCGGTCGCCATGTACCCACGGGCGCCCAGCAGCCGGAGCAGCATGCGATCGACCGCGGTCAGCCGGTCGTGCCAGTGCCGCAGACCCGTGCCGGACAGGGCGGCCGAGCCGGCCGCGACGAGGGCGCTCTCGATCTCCAGGTGCTCGACGGCGGCGTCGGCCACGGTGCCTTTGACCATCTGCTGCTGCAACAACGGGGAGCCCGAGAAGGTTCGCTGTCCGAGGTGGGCCGCGGCCAGGCCGAACAGCTGCCGGGAGTGCCCCAGCCGGACCCAGGCCAGTGCCGTGCCCCACCATCCGTCCCAGTCACGGGGCCCGGCCGCGTCCGAGTGCTCGGCCGACCGCGGCGGCTCCCAGCGCAGCGTCGTCAGGCCGGACCCGGCCAGCAGGACGGGTCCGGCCTCGGGGGAGCGGCTCGACGTCAGGTCCGCGTACCGTTCGCCGGTCCAGACCCGACGGGCGGTACGCGCCAACTCCACGGGCGCGATCACATGGCCGCGGACGCCGGCGGCCACGGTGTCCGGGCCCAGCACGCCGTGAAGCACCGTCAGCGCGACGACCAGGCCGTTCGAGGCGGCCTCGTCATGCCCCCGCTTCCAGAGTTCCGGGGCCTTCACCGCCTCCCGTGGCGACGGGGATCGGGAGTATTCCCGCACTATGCGCCCTCGAGCGCTCGGCGCACGTAGTCGACGAGACTGCCCACCTTCTCGAAATCGGAAGGTTCCAGCGTCTCCGGGTCGAACTCCACCCCGAGTTCCGTCTCCAGTTGCATCAGAAGTTCGAGAACGTTCGTCGAGTCGAAGTACAGATCGTCGAAGAACCTCGTCTCCGGCGACAACTCCGCTGGATCGCGCTGCACCATGCCAGCCACCGTTCCGATCACCTCTGCGGTGATGTCCCGGTGTTCTGTGCTCCTGCCCGTCATCGTGCCCGTTCCTCTCCAACGACCGCTGCGGCCGGAATTCGAAGTCTCCTCGGCTCCGCCTCTCAGGCGGCGCCGAGGAGTGAGGATTTCCGAGTCCGGAGCGGGCGACAAGACTCGATGGTCGCGCTATCGGTGCACTGGACAGGCATAGCCCAAAGGGGAGGTCTACATCCGTGCCGACGCCCCCCAGAATGTGAGGGCCGCCGGCCGCTTCTCCTTTTGGCCCCAGGCCCCGGAAGTACCAGGACAAGTAAGGCTGCGTAACGATGCATGTGGTGACCTTCGCCTTCGAGTGCGGGGCCTTCGACCCGCGACTGATGCGGAGCGGCACCGCTGCCCTGGTGTGGAATTCCGCGACCAAACTCGCGGAACGCGGACACACCGTCTCGATCGTCACGCCGGCGCACGGCCACGGCCGGTACCTGCGCGAGCGATACGGCGCCCGGGCCACCGCCTTCGCGGACGAGTTCCGGATGCCCTTCGTCCTGGATCCCGCGGTCTGGCGTGGCCTCCCTTCTCGCGTCGACGTGCCGCTGCGTACCGGAGCACTGCACATGAGGCATCAGGGAGTGGACCTCTACTTCCTGTCCAACACCTACCTCGACAAGCTTCACGAGACGTTCGTCCCGGACGCCGAGGCGGAGGGGCATGACCTCTCGTTCTTCAAGGAACTCGTGTTCCAGGTCGCGGGAGTCAGGTTCATTCGGCAGGTCCTGGGGGCCGCCGAGCTGGTCCAGGCGTACGAGCCGCATCAGCATTACCTGCTGCCGGTCGCGCTTCGCTCCGCGCCGGGGATTCCCGTCGTGAGCACTGTGGCCACGAACGTGCCGATCAACCACAAGGTCCACCGGCCGCAGGTGGAGGAGCTGCTGGCGCTCCTGGGAGCGGAAGCCGACCTCGACGTCTACGCGGATCCGCCCGAGGAGCCGGGAGCGCTGCACGAGGTCCTCCGCCGGTACCTTCCGTCGACACTGCTGGATCCGGCCGGACGGCCCGGCTATGTCAACTACCACTCCCTCGTCCTCGAATTCGCCTCGGCTGTCGACTTCCTGACGCAGGGACAGAACGACTACTGCGCGACGTTCGCGGACACCCCGTTCGAGGAGCGTTTCAGGCGACTGACGGTTTCTGAGGTGCTGCGGCGCAACGCGGGTAAGGCGTTCGTCGGAGGCTGTGCCGTCTCCGACAGCTGGTTGCGGCGGGAGGTGGCGAAGGGGCACCGCCGGGACTTTCTGGCGGGCCTCGGACTCGATCCGTCGTTGCCGACCTTTTACCACAGCGCGCGTTACGCACCCCACCACAAAGGACAGTTGGAGCTTTTCCAAGCGGTCGGTCGGGTGTTGGACGAGGGCCTGGAAGCCAACTTCCTGATCCGGTGCGCTCTGCCCGGCACGATGTCCCAGCAAGAGCTGCCGCCCTGCCTTCGCGAAGTGACGGAGAAGCACAAGAACCGGTTGCGCGCGGACTGGGAGATGGTCGATGAGGCCACGCTCTTCGATTACGCCTCGGCGGCCGACTTCTGCGTCTTTCCGTCGAAGTTCGAAATGGACACCTTCCTGATCGCTCAGGGCGAGGCCATGGCGTGCGGGGCGGTACCGATCGCCACCCTGCAGTCCGGCACCCGCCACTTCGGGCACGCCTTCGACTGGGCGGAGCAGGCCGAAGCCACCGGTTTCGCCGTGGCTCGCTCGTTCCGTCCGGACGACGACCTCCTGCGGGACCGCCTGGCCGAGCGGATTCGAGAGGCTGCCCACCTCTTCCGTCATGACGCCGACACCTGCACACGGCTGTCCGACCGCGCGGGCCGGACCGCCCGGCAACTCACCTGGGACGCCGCCACCCGGCTCCGCGAGGAGCGGTTCCGGCGCGTACTGGCCGGTGCCGTCGTCCCCGACGATCCCGAGACCCTGATCCGCCGGGGCTGGTACGACGGACTGGACGAGGAGACATGGGCGGCGCACCGCGAGCTGATCGCCTCGAGCGCCGCCGCGCAGGGCAGACCGCGGGAGTGTGTGCGCGCCTGCACCGGTCGTCCTGACATCGCGGAGGCGGCCTTCCGTACGGCGTACCGTGCCGCGCGATTCCAGGTGTGCGAGGCGCTGCTGGACATGCCGGGGCGCACGTGGGAAGCACACCCGGTCGGGCGCAGGCTGCGCGTGCGGGAGAGGGGCGGCCGTGCCGAGGTCGCTTACCACTTTCCGCATGCCGAGCGGGTCGAGCTGTTCACACCGGGAGCCGACAGCCCGGCGGACGGCTTCGGACAGCCGCTGAACCGGGACGGCGATGCCTTCCGCGGCAGCGTTCCAGGCCCGCTCCGCGACTGCCCCATGGTGCTGCTGATCACGTTGCCCACGGCCGCTTCGTCTGGGACGAGGTCCACCCGGTTCCGGAGCACTGAGCCCCCTCCATGCGCCGTCCGGCGCCTGCGAGCCGCTCAGCGCTCCGCTGCCTCATCGGACCGATAGGAGAAGACTTCCGTGACAGAACCCGACCGACCGGAGCCCGTACGGGACGCACTGGTCGACCTTGCCCGCGCCAAGGGTGTGGACACCTGGTACCGCGCCGCGGACGGTACGGACAAGCCCGTGTCCCGAACCACTCTCACGCGGGTGCTGGCCGCCCTGGGAGTCGATGCCTCGACTCCCGAGGGGATCCGGCAGTCACTCGAGCGGCATCGACGGGAGCAGGCGTCACACCTGCTGCCCCCTTGTGTCGTCGCTCGCGCCGGCCGTCCGGCGCGGCTGGAGGTGGGGACGGACAGCCGGGTCGTCGTGGACCTGGAGAACGGGGGCATCCGCGAAGTCCCGGCCGGTGAGCCGGGGGAACCGGGCGCCAGGACGCTGCCCGGCGACCTCCCTCTCGGCTACCACACCCTTCGGGCGACCTCGGCCGACGGGTGGGTGAGCACGCCGCTGATCGTGGTCCCGGACAGCATCCCGACGCCGGAGCGACGCGGGTGGGGCTTCGCCACGCAGCTGTACTCGGTCCTCTCCGACCGCTCCTGGGGAATGGGAGACCTGGGCGATCTGAAGAGCCTGGCCCGCTGGTCGGGCAGCGCACTCGGAGCGGACTTCGTCCTGGTCAATCCGCTGCACGCGATGCTCCCGGCCGCGTCCTCGGACCACTCCCCCTACTGGCCGTCCAGCAGGTATTTCGCGGACCCGGTGCACCTGAGGGTCGACACCGTGCCGGAGTACACGGCTCTGACGGGCGAGGACAAGGCCACGGTGGACGGACTGGCCGAACGAGCCGATCGCGTGCGGGAACGCGTGCTGTCCGGGGCCGATCTGATCGACCGTGACGTCGTGTGGCAGCTCAAGCGTGCGGCCCTGCAGCTCCTGCATCGGGTGCCGCCGACCTCCGAACACCTGCGCTCCTACCGCGAGTACGTCGCCCGGGAGGGCCAGGAGCTGACGGACTTCGCGACCGCGCGCGCACTGGCCGAGGTGTACGGGCCCGACTGGCGCACCTGGCCCGGTCCGCTGCGCCACCCCTCGTCGCTCGCCGTCCGGGCAGAGCGGGAGAGGCTGGCCCGGGAGGTGGAGTTCCACCGCTGGCTCGCCTGGCTCGTGGACGGTCAGCTGGCGGACGCCCAGGCGGCCGCGGAAGAGGCCGGGATGTCGGTGGGCGTGGTGCACGACCTCGCCGTAGGGGTGCACCCGGGGGGTGCGGAAGCCTGGGCCCTGCAGGACTGCCTCGCGACGGGGGTCACCGCGGGCGCTCCGCCGGACGCGTTCAGTGCCCAGGGCCAGAACTGGCGACTGCCGCCCTGGCGACCGGACGCACTGGCCCGGACCGGCTATGCGGCCTACGCCGGGCTGCTCCGCCGAGTCTTCCGGCACGCGGGCGCGGTACGCCTCGACCACGTCATGGGGCTCTTCCGGCTGTGGTGGATCCCCGAGGGCTCGGCCGTCGGGGAAGGGACGTACGTCCGCTACGACCCCGAAGCGATGCTGGGGGTGCTGGCTCTGGAGGCCCTCCGGGCGGGTGTGTACGTGATCGGCGAGGACCTCGGCACCGTCGAGTCCGGCGTGCGTGACGCACTCGCCGCACGTGGCGTGCTGGGAACGTCGGTCCTCTGGTTGACGCGTGAGAGCACGGCCTCCGGTGAGGAGGACCCGCACGGCGCGATCGTGCCCGCACACCGCTGGCGTCGACAGTGCCTCGCCACCCTCACCACGCACGACCTGCCCAGCTCGGCCTCCTGGCTCAGCGGGGACCACGTGGAGCTGCGCCACCGGCACGGCCTGCTGTCCGGGCCTCTCGCCGAGGAACAGCAGGCCGCCGACCTGCTGCGCCGGACCTGGCTGGACGAGGTCGCCCGAGCGGGCTGTGCCACCGAGGACGCGGACGGCGCCATCGCCCGTCTGGTCTCCCTGCACCGCTACCTGGCGCGCACGCCGTCCGTCCTGCTGGCGGCCTGGTTGCCGGACGTCGTCGGAGACGTGCGGAGCCCGAACCTCCCCGGTACGTCGGGCTCGTACCCGAACTGGCAACTGCCGGTCTCGGATACGCACGGCCGACCCGTCACACTCGACCGGCTGAGCACCGCGCCCCTGGCCCGTGAGCTGGCCGCCGCCCTCGCACCCGCTGCTTCGACCGGGGGCTCCCGGTGAAGGCACTCGTGCTGGCGGGCGGCACCGGAAGCCGGCTGCGTCCGCTCACCCACACCATGGCCAAGCAGCTGATCCCGCTGGCCAACAAGTCAGTGATCCTGTACGGCATCGAGGCGATCGTCGCGGCCGGGATCCGCGAGATCGGCGTGGTGGTCGGTGGAGCGGCTCGTGAGCTGAGGGACGTCATCGGTGACGGATCACGGTTCGGCGCCCGGGTCACCTACCTGGTCCAGGAGGAGCCGTTGGGACTGGCCCACGCGGTGCGGGTGGCGCGCGGCTGGCTCGGCGAAGACGACTTTCTGATGTACCTCGGGGACAACTACTTGTCGAGCGGCATCGCGGACCTCATGGCGCAGTACCGCGCCGAGCGGCAGGTCCGGCGGGGAACGGGCTCGCCGCTGCGCCCCGCCGACGCGTGGATCCTGCTGGCCAAGGTCGCGGACCCCACGCGGTTCGGCATCGCCGAGCTGGCGGGGAACGGGACGGTTGCGCGCATGGAGGAGAAGCCGGCGGCGCCCAGCAGTGACCTGGCGGTCGTGGGCGTCTACCTCTTCACCCCCGCCGTGCACGAAGCGGTGGCGGCCATCGAGGTATCGGCACGCGGCGAGCTGGAGATCACCGATGCCGTGCAGCGGCTGATCGACTCCGGGAGGACGGTCCGCGGGTCGCTGGTGACCGGCTACTGGAAGGACACCGGCAAGGTCGACGACCTGCTGGAAGCCAACAACGCCGTACTGGAGGACGTCGAGAGGTCGGTGCACGGCGATGTGGACGAGGACAGCGAGGTCATCGGGCGGGTGCGCATCGCGAAGGGCGCGTCGATCGTCCGGTCACGCGTCGTGGGCCCCGCCGTCATCGGTGCGGACGTCCACGTGCGCGACTCGGTCATCGGCCCCTTCACCTCGGTGGCCGACGGTTGTCGGATCACGGGGAGCGCCGTGCGCTCGTCCATCCTCCTGGACGGCGTACGCATCGACGGCGCCGGCCCGGTCGAGGGCTCGCTGCTCGGGCGGCACGCATGCGTGTCGGGCCCGGGGCCGGGGCCCCGTCCACAGCGGCTGGTGCTCGGCGATCACAGCAGCATCCTGCTCGCCGGCTGACCGTGCCCGTCCTCGAAAGGACCCACCTCAGGAAGGCTTTGAGGGCACATCATGAAGATCCTCGTCACGGGAGGAGCCGGTTTCATCGGCTCGCAGTTCGTCCGTTCCCTGTGCGCCTCGGGCGAAGGCACGGACGCGCCGCCGACCACGGTGACCGTTCTGGACGCCCTGACCTACGCGGGCAATCGCGCCAACCTCGCACCGTTGGCCGGTGATCCACGGCTTGTGTTCGTCCAGGGAGACATCCTCGACGCCGGCCTGGTCGACAAGCTCATGGCCGGCCACGACGCCGTCGTGCACTTCGCCGCCGAGTCACACGTCGACCGCTCGATCGCCGCGGGGCACGCCTTCGTCGCCACCAACGTTCTCGGGCTGCACACCTTGCTGCAGGCGGCCGTCAGGCACGGACCGCGCACCTTCGTGCACGTGTCGACCGACGAGGTGTACGGGACGATCCCGTCCGGCTCCTGGACGGAGGAGCAGCCCCTCGCGCCCAGCTCCCCCTACGCGGCGTCGAAGGCGGGCGCGGACCTCCTGGCGCTGTCGTACCACCGGACACACGGCCTGGACGTACGGATCACCCGCTGCTCCAACAACTACGGGCCCCACCAGTTCCCGGAGAAGCTGATCCCCCGCTTCGTCACCCGTCTCCTCGACGGACACAAGGTTCCTCTCTACGGCGACGGCCACCACGTGCGGGACTGGTTGCACGTCGAAGACCACTGCCGTGCCGTCCGCCTCGTCCTGGAACGCGGAAGGCCGGGCGAGGTCTACAACGTCGGCGGCGGCACCGAACTGTCCAACAGGAAGCTCACGCAGCGGCTGCTGGATCTGTGCGGCGCCGACTGGAGCAGCGTGGAACACGTGGCCGACCGCAAGGGCCACGACGCCCGGTACAGCGTCGACTGGTCCAAGATCCGGTGCGAGCTGGGGTACGCGCCGCGGCGCTCCTTCGCGGAGGGCCTGGCCGAGACGGTGTCGTGGTACCGCGAGAACCGCTCCTGGTGGGAGCGCCCGGATCCGTCCGGTCCCCACCCGTCCCTGTGTGCTGTGGAGAGGAACAGGTGAGCCACGTGTCCCCGCTTGTCGATTCGAGTTGCTACCACGCGGCGGTGGCTGCCCTGCTGCGCTCGGTGAACCCACAGGCCGACCCTGTCCGGGTGCTGGGCAACAGCGCCTCGACCGGGGCCGTCCGGGACGCCGAAGGACGGCCGGTCTTCGGCGAACCGTTCGTGCAGTTCTCGGCGATGGCCGAGCGGCGAGGTCACCGGCTGCTCGACCACCGTGTGCGCGACACCACGGAATGGCGGGCGGCGCTCGACGCCGTGGCCGAGGGCCGCACCGTCGCCATCGCGGCCGATGCCTACCACCTCAAGCACTTCTGGCCGGGATACGGCCGCAGCCACGCCCTGCACGCCATCGTCATCAGCGAGCTGGACCCGGTGGACGGGACCGTGCACGTCCTGGATCCGGGGCAGGCCGTCTACCTCGACGACCGGCTGCCGGTGGCGGACCTGGAGGCGGCGATGTGCCGGGAGGACGCGGGACAGTCCTGGATGGAGGTGCGGCGCGAGGGGCCGGAGCAGCCGGGGACATGGGCCCCGGGGCAGCTCGCGCAGGAACTGGCCGTGGCCGCCCAGGAGTTGACCCGGGGGCGTGACGGGTACCTCGGGGGCGCCGAACTGGTGGACGGCCTGCGGAGCCGGCTGGACGACTACGTGGAACTGGTGGCCGAGCGTCCCAGGGGTGCGGAGGGCAACGAGCTGAGCTGGGGAATCGGTCAGGGGCTCGTTCTCGGCCTGTGGTGGTACCACCACGTGCTCCGCTGGTTCTCCCGCTACCTCGGGCTGCTGGCGGACGACGCGGCGCTGCCGGTCGGGCCCGAGCCGGCCGCGGGAGCGGACCGGGCCTGCCGGGACATCCTCGTGGTGCGCAACCTCCTGATGCGTCTCGGGGTGATGCCCCGGACGACGGCGCGGGCCCGCGAGTTCCGCCGCCAGATCGGCGTCCGGCTCGACAGCGCGTACGACGATCTCCACGCCGTCGCGGCACAGTTGACGTCGGCGGTGGGAGTCGCCGTATGAGAGGCGTGACCGTGCCCGTCGGTGCCGTGGCCATCGATCTCGCACCGCACCGCAACAACGTCGGCTGCGCGACCGCGGAGAAGCCCGGCGGTGAGGGATTCGACGGCTTCGGCCGCTTCCTTCCGGCGAAGATGCTGCACGACCTGGCGCCGGCGCTCGGACTGGCGGAGGACCACGGCCAGGGCGCTCCCGACAACGTGGCCTGTGAGGGACAGCTGATCCGGCTGCCGCACACCGGCGTCGTGACGGCGCTGCACGCCGTGGGTGCCGGATCCGGCGGCTCCGTCCAGGAGGTGGTCCGGCTGCGACAGGGCCCCGGCGGCGAGGGAACGGACCTCGTCATCGGGTTCAGCGACGTCCTGGCTCGGCACCCCGCTGTCGGCGAAAGCTGCTGCGCCGAGGGGGAGTTCTTCCTCGACTCCGGTGGCGAGGCGGTTCCCGGTGCCGTGCCCCGGCTGTGGCAGGTGACCGTCGGGTGCACGGGCACGCCCCGCTGCACCTGGCTGGAACTGCCGTACAACCCGGACCTGCACCTCTTCGGGCTGTGGATGTCGTTCGCCGAGCACCGGGAGGTCGCACCGTGAGATGCCTCTATCTGTGCCAGGAGCTGGCACCGTATTTCGTGGAGGGCGGTCTCGGCCAGGCCGCGCGGGCGCTGCCGGAACTCCTGCACCGCCACCACGGCCTGGACCACACTCTGCTGATCCCCTATTATCCGCGGCTCGTCGACGAGCAGGGCCTGCGCACGGAGACGGTCGCCCGACTCCCCGCCGTGACGGCCGGCGACGCGGCAACGGTGGAGCGGCTGGTCGGCCACGACGGTTCCTGCGAGGTCTTCCTGCTGCGGTCCGACCGCTGGTACGACCGGGAAGGCATCTACCGCGACGACCGGTACGTGGAGTTCCCGGACGCCGCCGCACGGGCCGCCTTCTACGGAAGAGCGGCAGCACAGTGGGTACGCGGATCCGGGCGGTCCTACGATCTGGTCCACGGCAACGACTGGCAGTCCGGACCGGCTCTGGCGCACCTGCGCCATCTGCGGGGCGGGCGAGGACGGCCCGCTCTGCTGATGAACGTGCACAACGGCGAGTACCGGGGCGATGTGTCCCCGCGGCAGGTGGCGCGGCTGGGCCTGCCGGAGGAGTTCGCCGCACGGCTCCTCGACAAGGCGCAGGGCAGTCCGAGCCTGTTGCTGGCCGGCCTGCTGGCAGCGGACGCGGCCACGACGGGGAGCCCCGGCTACGCCCGCGAGCTCGCCGAGGCGTTCGCGGGCACGGCGCTCGGTGACGCGCTGGAGCCGCTGCGCATGGAAGGCATCGTGGCCGGCGTGGACCGCAGGGTCTGGGACCCGGCTTCCCCCGGCTCTCTCGCTGTTGCGTACGACGGCCGTGAGGTGGCGGAGGGCAAGCAGGCCAACAAGCGTCTGCTGCAATGCCGTACGGGCCTGGACGCCGATCCGCACATCCCCTTGTTCGCGGTCTGCGCCCGGCTCGTCCCCGACAAGGGCATCGATCTCGTATGCGCCGCCCTCGGCCCGCTCCTCACCAGCGGGCGCGCGCAGTTGGCCGTCGTCGGAACAGGCGACGCCGAGTACCTCAAGGTTCTCGCGGACCTCCAGCATCACGCTCCGCGGGCCGTCCACCACACCCCGCGCTTCGACCAGGAGCACGCCTCCCTGGTCTACGCGGGCGCCGACTTCACGCTCATGCCGTCGCGCGTCGAGCCGTGTGGCCTCAACCAGTTGATCGCCATGGCCTACGGCACCATCCCGCTGGTCAGCACGGTCGGCGGCCTACGGGACACAGTGACCGACCTGCGGGACGACCCGACGAAGGGCACAGGGTTCCACTTCGCGGCGCTCACCTCGGACGCGGTCGGGCACACCGTGGACCACGCGGTGAGGTGGCTGGCCGAACACCCCGGCGAGGTGGCCCGGACCCGGCGGCGGGCGATGTCCCACGACTGGTCCTGGGAGCGTACGGCCCGGCAGACCGCGCGACTCTACGAACGCGTGGTGGCGGGTGGCTGACCGGCTGCACCGCACCACGCACCCCATCACCGGCACCCTTCTCTCCGCGGACGGACGACGAACATGGACAGCACCCATCAGCGCACCGCCCACATGTACGGCTACCTGACGGGCATACGGCGGGCGGTCGATGAGCTCTCTCTCACCGAACTCCTCGGCGTGGCAGAGCTGTTGGAGGAGGTGTACCTCTCCGGACGGACCGTCTTCACCTGCGGGAACGGCGGGAGCGCGGCCACGGCATCGCACTTCGCGGTCGATCTGGCGAAGAACACCCGGCGGCCCGGTGCCGCGCCGATGCGCGTGTACTCACTCGTCGACCACGTGCCGGCGATCACCGCGTGGGCCAACGACGTCGGATACGAGTCGGTCTTCAGCGGTCAGCTCTCGGGACTGGCGGAAGAGGGCGATGTCCTCGTCGGCATCACCACCAGCGGCAACTCCCCCAATGTGCTGGAGGCACTGCGGCTCGCCCGTGAACTCGGTGTCCGGACCGTGGGACTGCTCGGCCCGGTCGCCGACAAGGCCGTCGCCCTGAGCGACCGCTACGTGAAGGCCCGCGTCGGCTCGATCGAGGAGCAGGAGGACATCCACATGATGATCGCGCACATTCTGACCCGGCACATGCGCGACTTCGTCACGGCGCGCCCCACCGAGCCCGCCCTCACCGCGGGAAGAGTCCGTTGACCCCCGTGCACCGCACCAGCGCGACGCTGACGGACGGACGGCACATCCACTACTACGACGAGCAGCCGGGGCGTACCCGAGCGGACGTACGCCACGCGCCCGTGCCGACGCCGGTCCCCTCCTCGTCACTGCGTCGCGATCCGACGACGCGCGAGTGGATTCTGATGGCGCCGCACCGACGCGGACGGTCGGCCGCCGGTCCGCACTGCCCCCTGTGCACCGACGCGCCCCCCGAGGCGGCGGAAGTACCGGGAGGCGCTTACGACGTGGCGGTTTTCGACAACCGTTTCCCCGCTCTCGGCGGCCCGCACCCGACCGGGCCGGCGGACGGCTCCGGGCTGCTCGCCAGTGCCCCGGCACCGGGACGCTGCGAGGTGATCTCGTACAGCAGTGACCACGCCACCCCACTGGCCCGGCTGCCGCTGTCCCGGGTCCGCACCGTGGTGGACGCGTGGGCGGACCGCACGCGGGAGCTCAACCGGGTCGACGGGGTGGAGCAGGTCGTGTGCTTCGAGAACAGGGGCGCGCAGGTCGGGGCCAGTCTGGACCATCCCCACGGGCAGATATACGCCTACCCGTGGGTTCCCGACCGGTTCCGGCGCATGCAGGAGACGGCGCGGCAGGAGCGTGCGCGCGGAGAGGGCTGTGTGTTCTGCAGGGTCCTGGAAGCCGAGGAACACGAGGGAAGCCGCGTCGTGGCGCGCTCTGCCCGATGGACGGCGTTCGTGCCGTTCGCGGCCCGGTGGCCGTTCGAGGTGCACCTCTACGCACGACGGCACGTACCGGACCTCTCCGCGCTCCAGGAGGAAGAACGCGACGACCTCTGCGACATCTACCGCTCCGTGCTGCGACGCTTCGAGACGGTGGCCGACCGGCCGTTGCCGTACATGGCGGTGTGGGTTCAGGCACCGGCCCGCCACGACCGTGAGCTGGCCCATCTGCGGGCACAGGTGTTCTCCGACCACTGGGACTCCGGGTCGGTCAAACGGATGGCCGCCGGTGAGCTGGGAGCGGGAGCCTTCGTGAGCGAGACGGACCCCGAGCGAGCGGCTGAGGCGCTCAGGCGGGCACCGGTGACGGCATGAGCGCGGACACGGGCATGTGGGTGAGCAGCGCCCCCCTGCGCATATCGCTCGCCGGCGGAGGCACCGACCTGCCCGGCTACGCCCTCCGCTTCGGGGGGACGGTACTCGGGGCCGGCACGGATCTGCGGGTCACGGTCATGGGCAGGCGGGCCCGCAGATCGACCGGGATCCGGGTGTGCCTGGACTCCTGCGGCCACGCGGAGTCGGCTCAGGAGCTGGCCAATCCCTTCGCCCGGGAGGCGATGCTCCGCCACTGGGACGGTACTCCCCTGGATCTCTTCTCCACGGGGGACGTGCCGGGAGCCACCGGCATGGGCAGCTCGGCCGCGTTCTGCGTCTCCCTGGTCGCCGGGCTGTCCACAAAACCGCTGGACGCGTGCTCGCTCGCGAGGGCGGCCAGCGACATCGAGATCGACGGCCTTGGACGGCCCGTGGGCCGACAGGACCACTATCTCTCGGCCCTGGGCGGATTCCGGCTGCTGCACTTCCACCGGGACGGCACCGTGGAAGTGGAGGACGTCGCGGTGCCGGCCGGGTTCAAGCACCGACTCGGCGAAGAGCTTCTGCTCTTCCACACCGGGACCAGCCGCGACGCCGGCGAGATCCTCAGCGACCAGGCCGGTGGCACGGAGAGGGGCGACAGGGACACCACGCACCGGTTGCACGAGATCAAGGAGCTCACCGCTCCCCTCAAAGACGCCCTTGTACAGGGGCGGTTGACCGAGGTGGGGCGTCTTCTCGGACGCCACTGGGAACTCAAACGCGGCCTCGGCGCCCGTGTGTCCCTGCCACGGGTCGACCGTGCTTACGAGGACGCCCTCGCCGTCGGTGCCACGGGGGGCAAGCTGCTCGGGGCGGGCGGGGGCGGGTTTCTGCTCCTGCACGTTCCCCTCGACCGACAGCATCCGGTGCGCGAAGTCCTGACCGCGCACGGCATGCGGGAGCAGCCGTTCGCCTTCGACACACGCGGAGCCGTCCTGCACACCCTCTGAGCCCTGCTCCGGCAGATCCTCCGCCATCCCCGGGCCGTTTCCCGGCCCTCATAACCCTGGAGAGTCGTTTCCGTTGTCCCTCTTGTCCCCATACCGCAACTTGTTCTCCCGCAAGGGGAGTTTCTCCTTCACCGCAGCCGGCTTCCTGGCCCGGTTGCCGCTGTCCATGTACGGCATCAGCACCGTGGTGATGATCGCGACCGTGCGCGACTCGTACGCGCTCGCCGGACTGGTCGCAGGGACCAGTCTCCTCGCCGCCGTGCTGGTCGTGCCGAGGATCAGCCGTCTGATCGACCGTCATGGACAAAGTCGCGTGGCCGTTCCGGCCACCGTGTTCTCGGTGGTCTTCTCCGTGCTGCAGGTGGCCTGTGTGCGGTACGGAGCTCCGGACTGGACGCTCTTCGCCACCGCTGTCCTGTCGGCGACCGCGCCCAACGTGGGAGGTATGGTCCGGGCGCGCTGGGCGGAAGCCCTCAAGGACGAACCCGACGCCATGCACACGGCGAACGCGCTGGAACAGGTCCTCGACGAGGTGGGTTTCATCGCCGGCCCGATCCTGTCCGTCGCCCTGTGCACGACGCTCTTTCCCGAAGCGGGAGTCCTGGGGGCGAGCGCCCTGACTCTGGGCGGCACACTGCTGCTCACCGCGCAGCGCAGGACGGAGCCGCCGGTCCACGAGCCGGACGCCGGTCAGGCGTCCTCGCCGCTGCGCAACCGAGGGCTTCAGATCATGATCCTCACCTTCCTCCTCACCGGAGCGATCTTCGGGTCCGCCGAACTCGTCACGGTCGCGTACACCGAGGCTCTCGGCCACGCCTCGTCGTCGGGGTGGGCGCTCGCCCTGCTGGCCCTCGGCTCGGCCGTCGCCGGGCTCGCCTTCGGCGCGCTCACCGTCACGGTCCGGCAGACCACGCAGTTCCTGATCGGAGTGGCCGCGATGGCGGCACTGATGCTGCCGCTGCTGCTGGCCGACGGACTGCCGTCGCTCGCGATACTGATGTTCGTCGCCGGCATGGCGACGGCACCCACGATGATCACGGGCATGACATTGGTCCAGCAGCTGGTGCCGGCGGCGCAGATCAACGAGGGCATGGCGCTGGCCGTGACGGGCTTGCTGGGCGGTAACGCCCTGGGGTCGGCCGTGGCCGGTCGTGTCGTCGAGTGGCAGGGCGCCGAGACGGGTTACTGGATTCCCTGCGGTGCCGCCGTCCTGGCGCTGGTGGCCGTCCTGGCCGGGATGAGGACGCTGACCCGCCAAGTGGCGGCGAGCACGGGCGGCACCGAAGGCGCCGAGGAACGGCAGGCCATGGAACAGCGCTGAGGAGCGGGTGCCGACCCGGTCCTTCGAACCGGGTCGGGCCTCACGCCCCGGCCGCGCCGCTCAGAGGGGCACGGAGCAGTTCGGAAACGGCTTTGTCCAGAACGGTCTTGTAGTAACGTCCACATCCCGCTCCGGGGTGACAGGGACCGCAGCTTTTCGATCGAGACCGAGTGCCTGCTTGTTTCCTCGACGTACTGACGCACCGGATTCGTCGCGGTCAGCGCGGTGACGTGGTCGACGATCGCGTCCACTTCCGTGGACCGGCCGGATGCCAGATTGATCGTTTCCCTCTCGATCCCGGTGCCCAACACCATGTCCGTCATCGCGACGAAGTCGTCGACGTCGAGCAGGTCGCGGCTCGCCCGACGGAAGATCCGCACCCGGCCGTCGAGGGCCTGCGCCACCAGGGCCGGGACCAGCTGGTGGGGCCGCTGCCGTGGGCCGACGAGATGGGTGAGACGCAGGATCAGCCAGGAACAGCCCGACTGCTTCACCAGGTTCTCCATGGCGAGCTTGTGCCGGCCGTACGCGGTGCGGGGAGTGTGTCCGCAGCTTTCCCTGCCCGAGCAGCCCCGGGTGCCGTACAACGCCGCGGAAGCCGTGGAGAAATAGAGCAGCTTCTCTCCCCGGGACGCGCAGCGGCGCGCCTGGCCGATCACCACGGCGGCCTCTCTCGCCAGTTCATGCTGCGCGTACTCAGCGCTGATCCGGGACACCCCGGCCGCCAGCGCGACGACCCCGGAATGACGGTGTGAGATCGTCCGCAAGGCGGTGGCGACCGATCCTCTTCCCACGATCTCCATGAACCCGTTCCTCCGGTGAACCGGGCGTCCCCCTGCCCAGACGTGCCATATGCGGTCGAACCTAGGCGGGCGGGGACGGCGCCGGAGGCGTCATCGGCGCGGACATGGCGCCGGACGTGTTGTCATACCCGACTGGCCCGGTTGTGGCGGCGGCAGGACCCGGGCTACTTCTTTTGGCACCACGTGATCGTTTCCGACCGGAAGGCGGTCACCGACCGGAAGTGGAGTGCTCATGACCTCCGTCCGCATGGTGCGGGCCGACCGCGGGAGCCGCACACCGCGTGCGCGCAAGCCGGCGGTCTTCCTCGATCGCGACGGAACACTCACAGAACCACGGCACTATCCGAGCCGGCCGTCGGATCTCGTCCTGCAGCCGGGAATCGGTCCTTGGCTGCGGGCCCTGAGGGAACACCACGGTGCGGCTCTGGTGGTCGTCACCAACCAGTCCGGGCTCGCCCGCGGCATGTTCACCGGCCTGGACCTGGCGGCGATGCACCGCCACCTGCGGACGGAGCTCACGGCCGTCGACGTGGAGCTGGACGCGATCTACACCTGCCCGCACCACGTCGACGGCGTGGTGACCGGGCTGGCGCGGAGCTGCTCCTGCCGCAAACCGGAGCCCGGGCTGCTGCTCCGTGCCGCGGCGGAGCTGCGCCTGGACCTCTCCCGGTCGTGGATGATCGGCGACTTCGCCACTGACGTCGAGGCGGGCAACCGCGCCGGCTGCCGGACGGCGTGGGTCGGGCCAAGGGCGGCTGTCACGGCAACGACCGGAGAGCTGCCGGTGCCGACACTGCGCAGTGCGACCACAGCGGAAGCCCTGCAGGCGATCTGCCGCGACCTCGACGTCTGAGCAGCCCGGCGGCGCGCGTTTCTACGAGGAAGGACAGCATGACGTTCACCCGAAGGCTCAAGCGGGCGTTGACGGGCGACCCCGAAGCGCGATTCGTCTACCTCAACAACTTCGAGGTCGAACGCGTCTGGGGGCAGAGCGAGCCCGGACTTCCGGGGTCGGGGTTCAGTTTCTCCGGTGCCACCGTCAACCGGATGGAGGAAGTCGGAGTCCTCCACGCCGACGTGAACGACATGGTCGTACTCAAAGCGCCCGTGGACGAGGAGTATCTGGCCTACCTCCAGTCGCTCGACGCCGCGCGGGGGCAGCGGCTGACCGTCGAGAACAACGTGCCGAACCGCTCCGTCACCCAGGACGCCCTGGCCTCCCCGCGGCTGCTGGAACATCTGCGCGGTCTCGATGACGGTCACACGTTTCTGGCACCGCTCGGCATCTCGCCCGACGAAGAGCGGCTCTCCGAAGTCACCGGACTCCCGCTGTCCGGGCCGTCGGCAGCGGTGTGCAGGCACGTCAACGGCAAGATCTTCAGCCGTGAGCTGGTGGACGACACCGGCTTGACCAGGGTGCCGGGCGCGGTGTGCCGCACGTACGAGGAACTGGAAGAGGCGATCGCCGCCCATCTCGGCGAAGGGTCACGGGTGGTGGTCAAGGAGTCCCTCGGAGTGTCGGGCCGAGGCATGGTCGTGCTGGACGGCCGTCGCCGCGCGGACCAACTGCTGCGGATGCTGGCTCGCCGGGGGAGGCAGGCTCCGGTCTCGCTGGTCGTGGAGGAGTGGATCGACAAGCGGTCGGATCTCAACTACCAGTTCACCGTGGACCGCGACGGCGCGACCCGGTTCGAGACGGTCAAGACGGCGCTGACGCAAGACGGCGTCCACCGCGGCCACCGCTTCCCACCGGACCTGCGGCCTGACGAGGTGGAAGACCTCCGCTCGGCCTCCGCGGTCATCGGAAAGCGGCTTGCCGACGAGGGCTACTACGGTCTGGTCGGGGTGGACGCCATGCTCGGCACCGACGGCACGCTCTACCCGTGCCTCGAGATCAATGCCCGCTTCAACATGGCGACCTATCAGAACCGCGTCGCCGAGACGCTGTTCGGCCCCGCGCAACATGCGCTGGCCACGGTCATCCATCTGCGCCCGACCCGCACGTATGCGTTCAGCGAGGTCAGCCGGGCTCTCGGCACACTGCTGTACCGGAGCCCCGGAGGAACCGGCGTACTGATCAACAACTACGCGACCCTGAACGCGGCTGTCACCCCGGGAAAGAGGTCCGCCGGGCGGCTCTATGCCATCTGCGTCGCGGACACCCCCGCCGACGCCGAGGAACTACGGAGCGCCGCCGAGCAGGCACTCCTCGAAATGGTGAATCAGTGATGAACACGGAGAACGACAGGAACGACAGGAACGTCAACTGGTCCGGCATAGCCGACCAGTACGGGACTCCTGCCTACGTCTACGACGGTGACGGCCTGGTCGAGAACTTCCGGGAGCTGCGGGCCGCCCTGCATCCGGGACTGGAGATCTTCTACTCCCTGAAGGCGAACCCCAATCGAAGCGTGTACGAGCTGCTGCGCGCTGCCGGAGCCGGTGCCGAGGTGTCCTCCCTGGCCGAGCTGCGGACAGCGTTGGCCGTCGGCACCTCGCCCCGGGACATCCTGTTCCTCGGCCCCGGCAAGAGCACCGAGGAAATCGCCGCGGCCGTCGACGCCCGCATATACGGCATCGTCTGTGAGTCCTTCGGCGAACTGGACCTCATCGAGCGGTGCGCGCGCGAACGCGGAGTACGCCAGCGGGTGCTCCTGCGCATCAATCCCGCGTACTCGGTGACCGGTTCGCGACTCACCATGGGGGGCCGCCCCCGCCAGTTCGGCATCGACGAGGCCGCGCTGTCGGCCGCGCACGACCTCGGCTCCAGGTATCAGCACGCCCATATCGCCGGAATCCAGGTGTACATGGGTACGCGCATCCTGGACGAAGAGATCATCGTGAAGAACACCGCCTACGTCCTCGATCTGGCCGACCGGGTGGCCGCGGCCACCGGCGTTCCCCTGGAGGTCGTGGACATCGGCGGGGGCATGGGGGTGGCCTACTTCGACGGTGAGCACGACCTCGATGTGACCGAGCTGGCGAAGCAACTCAATCCCCTGCTCGACACGTTCGCATCAACACACCCCGACACCAGGATGATCATGGAGTCCGGCCGGTATCTGACGGCTCGCTTCGGCACCTACCTCATGCGGGTTCGCTACACGAAGGAGTCCATGGGGGAGCGATTCGCCGTGACGGACGGCGGCACGCACCATCACATGGCCGCGGTCGGTATCGGCTCGTTCGTGAAACGGAACTTCCCCATCGAACTGCTGGCCGGCGAAAGCGACTCGGAGACACCCGGTCCCTGGAACGTCACCGGACCGCTGTGCACACCGAACGACACGGTCGCCAAGAACGCCCAGCTTCCGCCGTTGCACCGCGGAGACCTGCTCGGAGTGCACAGATCGGGAGCGTACGGCCCGACCGCCTCACCCGTCTTCTTCCTCAGCCACGGCTACCCCGCCGAGGTCGTACTCCTCGGCGGACGGTCCTTCCTGGCACGTACCCGGGACACCGTCGATGACCTTCTCAGCCGTCAGCCCGAGCACGCACTCGGGTCGTACGTCCAGGGGTGACCGGCGCAAGGGGCCCGACCGGGATACGTCGGACCCGTCCTGACCTCTGCCTTTGAAGGAAGCGAGGTGGTGGAATCGCGCCTAGACGTTGAAGCGGAACTCCACGATAAGGCTTTGACCTGCGGAAATGCGCGGGCATCCAGCACCGATCCAGCACCGTCGAAACTTATCCCAGCACATCCAGTCCGTCACGCTGCGGACGAAGTCACTCCGAGTCTGCCACGATCGGGCGCAACGATCCCACGCCTCGGGGATCAGGTGGCTGTAGATGTCCACGGTCGCCTTGATCGGCTTGTGGCCGAGCCAACGAGAGACCTCGTGGATCAGGACACCGTTTGCCAACGCAGAAGAAGCGAAGAAGTGCCGCAACGAGCACGGGGGGCCTTCGCGGTGCCGTCGGGCTTGGCGATGCCGACCGCGATCTGCGCCTTTCGGAAGTTATAGGAGTAGGTCATAGCCGTAGGCATGACCCCCTTCCCGCGCTCTCTCGGCGCGTAGAACCTCGACCACCCACGGGCGATCGGCGTTGTCCTCGAACTCAAGAGGGGTCGACCGTCACATCACCCCATGCTCATGACGTTCGTCGACTTTGAAGGGCGCTACCGACACCTCACGGCACGCACCCTCTTGCCGGTGTTCGAGCGGGACGAGCCTCTTCTTGCAGTCCTCGCGGTTGGCCTTCGCACTGATCTGCCAACGGACACGGATGAAGTCATCACGTAGGCAGCGACGTGGGAAGCAAGCGCGTCGCTGATACCAAGGCTCGCACCGGCCTGCAGAGGGATCGTCAGCTCGCGCTGAGGAGAGATTCGTCGGTGAACTGACGGTCACATGGCCACACCCGGACTGACGTGGAGGTCGTCCGCGTCGCAGACGGCGAGCGCGGATGACCACCGCCGGTCAGCCCGGTCACGGGCTCCCGTGATACTGCCGAACTGGGTTCCAAAGGAAAAACCGGCCGGAGCGGTGACTGATTCCGCTCTCCCGGCCCAACTGTCAGAGACATGCAGTAAATCTGGTCCCATGACCTTCGGTTCGTATCAGATGACCGAGGACGAGACGTGCAAGCGGTTCGTCCTCCCGGCACTCGCGGCCTCCGGGTGGGCCACTCAGCAGATCAGGTCCCAGTACGGGATCAACAACGGACAACTCGTGCCGACCAAGAGGCGTCACCGCAAGGGAAGGCCGCTGGTCGCCGACTACGTCCTCGAGTACGTCGCGGACGTGCCGATCGCCGTGGTGGAGGCCAAGCGATACCGGCTCAGCGCGGAGAACGGGGTCGAGCAGGCGCGGCGGTACGCGCGCAAGTTGGGGCTGAGATTCGCCTACGCCACCAACGGCCGTGAGATCGTGGAGATCGACTTCAGCGACCCGAAGCGGCCGGTGATCCGGGACATCCAGGAGTTCCCCTCCCCGCAGGAGCTCTGGGGGCGGTTCCTTCAGGACCAGGGTGTGAGTGACACGCCGCTCGGCGAGCGACTTCTCTCGACCCCGTACGACTACACGCTGCGCAACTCCGACAGCACCTCCCAGCGGCCGCGCTACTACCAGCGGGTGGCCGTGACAAGGGCCTTGGCCGCTCTGGCCCGCGACGAGCGGCGCATCCTACTCGTCCTGGCGACGGGCACGGGCAAGACCATGCTCGCACTCCAACTGGTGGCTCGGCTGATGAACGCCCCCGAGGCTTTCGGCGGCCGGAAGCCACGTGTGCTGTACCTCGCGGACCGCAACATGCTCGTCGATGATCCCAAGGACCGCTACTTTCAGGAAGTGTTCGGGAAGGACGACGTCCACAAGATCACGGGAGGTCAGGCCAAGCGCGGACGGAAGGTCTACTTCGCCCTGTACCAGACCCTGGAGCAGGGTGCGCCGGGAGAGGAGCTGTACCGGCAGTACCCGAAGGACTACTTCGACGTCGTCATCGTGGACGAGTGCCACCGAGGGAGCGCCGCCAGTGACGGTCGCTGGCGGAGGATCCTTCAGCACTTCTCGCCGGCCGTACAGATCGGCCTGACCGCCACGCCGGTCGCCGATGACAGGCGGAAGACCGACACGTACGAGTACTTCGGCAACCCCGTCTTCACGTACTCGCTCAAGGACGGCATCGAGGACGGATTCCTCTCGCCGTACCGACTGCGCAGGGTCCGGCTGAACGTGGACGTGGAGGGTTACCGGCCGCAGCCGGGTGAGAAGGACATCTACGGCCGGGAGATCCCTGACGATCTCTACGGCCCCAAGGACTACGAACGGGTCATGGTGATCCTCGAGCGGACCGAGTTGGCGGCGCGGTACCTCCTTGACCATCTGCGCGCCACGGCCGAGGAGGGGCGGCTCGGCAAGACCCTCGTCTTCTGCGAGAACAACGACCACGCGGCCCGTATGCGGACCGCGTTGTTCAACGGCGCCCCCGAGGAGGTGGCCGCGCTCCCGGACTTCGTGCGGCGCATCGTCGGAGACGACGGTTCGCACGGTGGCGAAGCGCTGGAGGAGTTCCGCAAGGCAGACAGCAACGAGCCAGTCATCGCGGTGACGTCGAAGCTGCTGTCGACGGGAGTGGACATACCACCGGTGCGGAATGTGGTGCTGTTCCGGCGCATGGCCTCCATGCCGGAGTTCAAGCAGGTCATCGGCAGGGGCACTCGACTCTGCCCAGAGATCGGCAAGGAGTCGTTCGACATCATCGACTTCGTCGAGGCGTCGCGGCTCTTCGACGATCCGGCCTTCGACGGGCCGCCGCTCAAGGTGGTCCGGGACTGGACCGACGATCAGGGTGAGGTGGTGGACTCGGAGGATCTGACCCCTGCGCCTGAGTCCGGGCCGGATATGGACGCCGAGTCCGCCGCTGAGCCGCAGGCGGAGTACACCCAGCAGGACGGCGGTGTTTTTGACGCTGATGGCGACTCCGTGGCAGGAGCGCAGGACGGCGACATCACCGACGACGAGGAGATCGACAGGATTCTTTCCCGCTCCAGGAACCGGTTCACGGTCAAGGATGTCGACGTCTACAAGGTGGGTGAGCTGCGGTACATCCTCAAGGACGACGGAAAACGACTCCAACTGGTCACCGTGCAACAGTGGGTGCACGACCGGGTGCTGGAACTCGATCTCGACCCGGCCCAGTTGCGCACTCAGTGGGCGCAGGCGAAGAGCCGTGCCGTTCTGATGGAGGCGCTGAAGTCGGCACAGATCGATGTGGAGCGTCTGCCCGAGGAGTTGGGCATGCGCGAGGTGGACCCCGTGGACCTGCTGGTGTCCGTGGCCTGGGAGGGGCTCGCCGTCGTGAGCCGGGACGAACGGCTGACGTGGTTCCGCCGGGAGCACGCGGAGTTCCTGGCCTCCTTCGAGCCCCGGGCCAGGGAGGTGCTCGAAGCGATGCTCCTGAAGTTCGAGGAGTCGGGGTCGCCGCAACTGAAGGTGGAGACGCTCAGGGTGCCGCCGTTCACCGAAATGGGGCGGGTGGCGGAGCTGACCAGCCGGTTCGGAGAGCCAGGCAAGGCACATCAGGCCATCGACGATCTGGCGGCCCGGCTACTCACCGCGGTCTGACCTGCACCGAGGCGTAAAAGTATAAGCTGACTTTACTTCGATGTTGGCACGTTACATTGAAGTAAAGGCGTCTTTGTGTTTTCAGTGCTGTTACGCTGGGGAGGTGCTCAGAGATCGTACGGACACCCGCGCCACGCTCTGGCGGATCGCCGCCGGACAGCGGGGGTATTTCACCGCCGCACAGGCCCGGAAGGCGGGGTACTCGTACCAGGCCCAGCGCTACCACGCGCAGCACGGCAACTGGCTTGCGGTCGACCGGGCCATCTACCGCTTCCGTGAGTTCGCGGACCTGCCGAGCGAAGGCGACGAGCAGTTCGTCCGCTGGTCGCTGTGGAGCAGGGGGCGCGCGGTGATCTCACATGCCAGCGCTCTGGCGGCCCATGATCTGGGGGTGGCCAACCCCTCCCGCATCCATCTCACCGTGCCGCGCGCCTTCCGACAGACCACGGACGCGGTGATCCTGCACCATGCCGATCTCGCCGACGGAGACAGTGAGGGGCGTGCCGGATACCGGGTGACGACGCCGCTGAGGGCGCTGGCGGAGAGTGCTGCCGACGGGGAGGACCAGGACGTGCTCGAATCCGCGGTGTCCGAGGCCCTGGAGCGCGGAATGATCACCCGTCGGAAGCTGCTGCACGCAGCCCAGCTTTGCGGACCACGGTCCGAGCTGGGAATCGAGCGCGCGCTCGGAGCTCTGTCGTGACCGGGCGGTACCGGAATGCGGCGGACCTGAGGAGGGCGCTGGAGGCGCGACTCAAGCAGGAGGCCGCCGAGACCGGTGCGGACCTGGCTCGACGACGGCGGCTGGTCGTCTTCGACCGCCTCGCGGCGCGGCTGGCCGAGGACCGCGCCGGCGGCTGGGTACTGAAGGGCGGTGCCGTCATGGAGTTCCGCTTCACCGGGCGCGCGCGCACCACCAAGGACCTCGACCTGGCCGTACGGCCTGATCCGGTCGGCGGAGGTCTTGACGGGGATGCGGTCCGCGACCTGCTCATCGAGGCTCTGGACCGCGACCTCGACGCCGACGGATTCCGGTTCCGTGTCGCGGCGCCGGTGGCCCTGAAGGCGGACGTCGCCGGGCGGGGTGGGTGGCGCTTCTCCGTCGAGGCGCACCTGGCGGGGAAGGTCTTCGCCGGTGTCAGGGTGGACGTGGTCGACCGTGGCGAGGAGATCACACTCACCGAGCGCCTGCCCCTCCCCAACACGCTGGAGTTCGCCGGTGCGCCAGCGCGTGCGATCGAGGCGGTCGACCGGCGTCAACACTTCGCGGAGAAACTCCACGCGCTCACCCGCGACTACGGCGATCGGCCCAATACCCGGGTCAAGGACCTGGTGGACCTCGTGCTCCTGATCGAGAGCGGGCTCTCCGGCGACATGGACCTGTTGAAGGCCGTGCGACACGTGTTCGCGGTACGGGCCACGCACGAGGTTCCCCTCGTGCTTCCTGACCCGCCGCCGCGGTGGCGGGACGACTATCCGGAGATCGCCAGGGAGTTGGCGACCAGCATTCCACCGACCCTCGACGCCGCGATGGCCTTGGTCCGCGAGCTGTGGGCCCGGACGCTTGCTGAGGACGCAGGGACGGGCGACGGAGACACCGCATTTCCGGGACGGAACGAGCAGAAGGACCAACTGAACTGACATGGCAGCGACCAGAAGGAAAGCGGCGGAAAAGGCACCCGTCACCACTCAGGCTCGCCTGGCGTCCCTGATCAAGTCCGCGCGCGACACCATGCGCAAGGACGCCGGCATGAACGGCGACCTGGACCGGTTGCCGCAGCTGTCCTGGCTCCTGTTCCTCAAAGCATTCGAGGAGCGCGTCGAGGAGGAGGGCGAGGCGCTGGACCCGGGCGGATACCGCCGGGCGATCGAGAAGCCATACCGTTGGACGGACTGGGCGACGGACGAGGACCTCAGCGGCAACGAGCTGAAGGCCTTCGTTAACGACGAGCTGATCCCCTACCTGGCGGGCCTGGGCAGGGAGGCCGACCGGGGGGCGGAGGACCCGCGCAACGTCATCTCGCTGATCTTCAAGGACGTCGTCAACCGCATGCAGTCGGGAACGCTGCTGCGTGACCTCGTGAACATCGTCAACAAGATTCACTTCATCTCGCACGACGACATCCACACCATGGCGTTCGTCTACGAGTCGATCCTGCGGGAGATGCGCGACGCGGCCGGCGACTCCGGCGAGTTCTACACACCGCGCCCCGTCAACCGCTTCATGGTGCGGCAGTCGTTCCTCGAACTCGGCGAGACGATCCTCGACCCGGCCTGTGGGACCGGCGGATTCCTGGTGCAGGCGTACGAGGAACTGGAGGGGAGGGTCAAGACCGAGACGCAGCAGCGCGAGCTCCACGCGAACCTCAAGGGCATCGAGAAGAAACCGCTGCCGTATCTGCTGGCCTCGATGAACCTGCTCCTCCACGGCGTTCACGCCCCCCGCCTCCGGCGCGAGAACGCACTCCTCACTATGCGGAACGCGCAGGCGGCGGACAAGGTGGACGTGGTCCTCACCAACCCGCCGTTCGGCGGGGAGGAGGAGTCGTCGGTCGTCACGGCCTTCCCGTCCGCCTTCCAGACGCAGGAGACGGCCTGGCTCTTCCTGTACTCGATCTTGGACCAGCTGAAGCTGGGCGGCCGCTGTGCGATCGTCCTGCCGAACGGCTCGCTCTTCGCCTCCGGCGAGAACTCGATCGGCGCGAAGATCAAGAAGAAGCTGATGAAGGAGTGCAACCTGCACACCGTCGTTCGCCTTCCCCAGGGGGTTTTCGCTCCCTATACGCAGATCCCGTCCAACATCCTCTTCTTCGAGAAGACCGGCCCCACGCGGGACGTCTGGTTCTACGAGATCCCCCTCCCGGAGGGCCGCCGCGGCTACACCAAGACGAAGCCGCAGCAGCTGGAGGAGTACGACGACTGCGTGGCCTGGTGGGGCGGCAAGACGCGCGAGGGCCGCGAGGCGGGGGAGCGCGCGTGGTCGGTCCCGGCGGCGGAGATCATCGCGGACGGCTACAACCTCGATCGCCCCAACCCGCACATCGGGGATGAGTTGGCCCACCGAACGCCGGAGGAGCTGGTGGACGAGCTGGTGAAGACGGAAGAGGAGATCCTCCGGTTGCTGACGGAGTTGCGCGAAGGGCTGGGCGGAGAGCGATGAAAGCGCCTGACGTTCGTCCGCTAAGTGACATCCTTCGCGTAAATATCGATGCTCACGTCGTGACCTCAGAAGAGGTCTATCGCATCGCTGGGGTTCGTGGATTCGGAAATGGGGTGTTCGCGCGCGAGCAAATTACAGGTGGGCAGACCAGCTACAAGGTGCTTCACCGAATGGCCGGTGGACAGTTCGTCATGAGCCGCCTAAAGGCGTTCGAGGGGGCGATCGCGCTAGTGCCGGACGAATTCGACGGATACTTCGCTTCCCCAGAGTTCCCTACCTTCTCTTTGAGGGAGGGAGTTGGGGAAAGTCGTTACGTGAAGCACTTGTTTGGCTGGCCAGCCTTCTGGGATATGCTGAAAGGCGAGTCTAAGGGAATCGGCGCCCGTCGAGAGCGGGTCAGTGCAGAGCGTTTGCTAGCGCTCCAAGTACCTCTGCCGCACCTGAATGAACAGCGCCGCATCGCCGACAAGCTGGACGCGGCGATGGGCAGTATTACCCGAGTGGCGCAGCTGAAGAAGGAGTCGGACGCGCTAGTGCAACAGCACGCGGATTCGCTGCTCAGGTCTGTGGACCAGGTTGCGACCCTCGGCTCCGCTCTGCGCGTCGACCAGGACTTTGTCGACGTTTCGTCAGACGAGAAGTACGCCGTCACCGGTATCTACAGCTTCGGCAAGGGGCTCATCAAGCGTCCCGTCATTCAGGGCTCCGAGACCGCGTATCCGCGATTCGCGCGCCTGCGTAAGGGCCAAATCGTGATGAGCAAGCTGAACGCATGGGAAGGCGCGCTAGCCGTCGTCGACGAGAGTTTCTCGGGCACTTACGTCTCGCCCGAGTACCCGGTTTTCAGCCTGAACACCGAGACCGCGCACCCCGCGTACATCGGCCACCTCCTCGCGTGGCCGGAACTGTGGTCCAGGCTGACGCCTCGTGGCTCGATGGTGCGACGCAAGCGCACCACCCCGGCCACCCTGCTCTCCACGGAGGTCCCGCTCCCTCCGCTGCCGGAACAGCGCCGCATCGCTGAACGCCTCACGCTGGCCCGCCGCGTCGCCGAGGCCGGCGCCCGGCAAGTCGTCGACCTGGAGGTGCTGCGTAAGGGCCTGCTCGACGCCGCCTTCTCCGGGCGCCTGTAGGCGGGTCAGTCGGGCGGGACCCGCCGCCATCCCGAATCCGTGACCACCACGTGGTCGAGGAAGCGCAGACCGACCGCCTCCGCCCCCGCCGCAAGGCGGGATGTCGTCAGGCGGTCGGCGTCGCTCGGCGTCAGGCGGCCGGTGGGGTGGTTATGGGCGACACCGAACGCCGTGCCGCCGAGGGCAAGAACGCGAGCGAGCGTGTCGCGGACCGGGACCAGGGTGCGGTCGGACGCGCCGTCAGTGAGGACGGAGGTGCGGAGGACCACGCCAGCCCCGTCGCAGGTCACCAGAACCGCGCGTTCGTGGCGCAAGCCACGGAGGAGAGGGCTCGCGGCGGCCGCCAGGTCGGCGGAGCCGGAAACCCGCCGCAGGCCGGGAGCCTGCTGCACCGCCGCCCGCCGTCCCAACTGGAACGCCGCCGCGACCCGCGCCGCCTTCGCCGGGCCTACACCCGGCAGGCTGGCGGCGAGCTCATCGGCAGGGACTCGCGACAGTGCGTACAGCCCGCCGTGCCGGGCGATCAACCGACCCGCCAGTTCCACGGCGTCCTGGCCGGCCAGGCCCGCCCCCAGCAGCAGTGCGAGAAGCTCCCGGTCGGACAGGGCCTCCGCACCCCGGTCGAGCAGCCGTTCTCGTGGCCGATCCTGCGCCGGGACCTCCCTCATGCGCATGCCGATCAGGCCCGGCTCAGTCGACCGAGTCGCGGTCGAACGGCTCC
Source organism: Streptomyces sp. DT2A-34 (assembly GCF_030499515.1). Taxonomy (NCBI): domain Bacteria; kingdom Bacillati; phylum Actinomycetota; class Actinomycetes; order Kitasatosporales; family Streptomycetaceae; genus Streptomyces; species Streptomyces sp. DT2A-34. The sequence goes on from NZ_JASTWJ010000001.1 coordinate 3,420,531, forward strand.
GCGTCGTCAGGTACGGGGTCGGGCTCCTCGGACTCCTCGGCGCCCATCGACGTGACGTCCGGCCTTGAGCCATCGCCGCCCTCGGCAGCCGATCCGATCAGGTCGATCAGACGCGCGTGCAGGGTCCGCGAGCGAGCCTTCAGGAAGCCCTCGTAGTCATCTCGCAGAGCAGCCTGGTAGGCGTCCTCCTCGACGAGACAGGTCCGCAGCCGAGCTCTCAGAGTGTCCTCGCCGTGCCAGTCGATCAAGTCCTTGAGATACACGGAGGGCGGAGAGTCGGAGACGTTGTTGTTGGTGATCGCGCTCAACATGATCAGGTTTCCGCACACGTTCGCCCGAGCCGCGCTCACTCCGCGTCGCTTCAGAAAGGCGCGCGGGAAGAAGTGGTGGAATTGCTTGTCGTTCTGCCCGGCCAGCGCCTTGTCGGTGTCGATGGCCTGGCCGGTGTTGAGGTCCACGGGCTTCTCGTACGACATCAGCAAGACGTGCAGCTTGGTTGGCGCGTTGGCGCGGGAGAACTGCGTCCGCTGCCAGAGCACGTCGCGCGGCAGAGCCGCCCCCGTCTCGATCTCCGTCGCCTGGCCGTTGGCGAAAGCGCTCACCGCGTCGAGGTCGGCCGTCATCTGTGACTCGCGCCAGCCCTTGAAGTACTCGCTACTCGCCGTCAGCCAGAACCACCGGCCGATCGCCGCGTACTGATCGGCGGACGGTTTGGGGAGCTGCCGGAACAGCTCCACCAGGACCGCGAACTGGTTGTAGTACGGCAGAGCCTCGGCGCGGGGGGTCCGGATCTGGGTGAAGAGGAAGTCGACCGCTCGAGCGGCCGCTTTGCCGGCCTCGCTCACCGCGTCCTGCAACTCCGCGCGGTCGAGACGCCGCAGGTCCTGGATGGACTTCGTGGAGAACCCCAAGCCGGCGGCTGCGGAAATCGTGCGGAGCATCGTCTTGGTGTCGACTCGGCCGTACCGCTTCCGGTCGAGGACCTGCAGCAGCTGTTCGATCTCCTCCTTGAGGTCGAAGTCGCTCGACCAGGTCCCGGCGCGCACAAGGTCGACGATGTCCATCCTCGTGCCCGTGCTGTTGATCCGCTCGAAGATGCGGGCCGAGTCCTCCTCGGTGACCTCGAGCATGGTCACGACCGGTACCTGGTACCCGCGAAACTGATCGCTCAGCGCCTGAGCGCGCCGCACGTGCTCGTCCGTCGGTTTATCCCTCAACACCCACGCCATCATCGAGCCCGCCGAGTCCAGGTCGCGAACGGGAATGACGTGCGCACCGGCCGGGGTCTCCTCCGTGAGATACAGGAATTCCTCACGGGCCAGGTCGAATCCGATCCTCCACCGTGCCCCCTCGCCGTGCATCGCACCCACGAGACTCGCCAGCCGCTGCTGTCCATCGATGACGTACTGCACCGGAGCCCCGGACACCTGCGGAACGGCGGTCAGCCCAGCAATCTCGTGACCGCTGGCCAGCCTCCGGTCGGACGTACGCCACATCAGCAAACTGCCGATGGGATAGTTCCGGCGGACCGAGTCCAGCAGATAGAGCACCTGTTCTGGCTCCCAGACGAACGCCCGCTGGTACTTCGGCAGAACGATCTCTCCGGACAGCACGCGGTGCGCGAGCGTCGAGATCGGCGCAATCGTCGGTTCGGGCGCTGTGACGCGCCCAGAGCCCTGAGATGACCCCATTTCGCCCCTCCACTGCTGTGCCTGCTCGCCGGTTCAGCTGTCGAGACGATCCTAGAAGTCAGCACTGACAATCCGCCGACCACGTCAGTGGACCGCCGAGCAGGTACGCAGTCCCACTACGTGCCAGCGTGCCGCAAAGACACCCAGCACGAATCCAGCACGGTACGGATAGGAGGGGTGATGACAGGTGACGAGAGGTCAGAAAATCCAGCACCTATCCAGCACCGTAAAAATCAAGGGGCCCGACCCCGAAGAGTCGGACCCCCTCTGACCTGCATGTTTGCCAGATCAACGACGTGGTGATATGTCACCCGCTACACGTTGAAGCGGAACTCCACCACGTCCCCGTCCTGCATCACGTAGTCCTTACCCTCCATCCGCGCCTTCCCCTTGGCACGGGCCTCGGTCACCGAGCCGGTCTCCACCAGGTCGGCGAAGGAGATGACCTCGGCCTTGATGAAGCCCTTCTGGAAGTCGGTGTGGATGACGCCTGCGGCCTCGGGAGCGGTGGCGCCCTTCTTGATGGTCCAGGCGCGGGATTCCTTGGGGCCGGCCGTCAGGTAGGTCTGCAGGCCGAGGGTGTTGAAGCCGACGCGGGCGAGGGTCGCGAGGCCGGGCTCCTCGGCGCCCACCGACTCCAGCAGCTCCATCGCGTCCTCCTCGTCGAGCTCGGCGAGGTCCGCCTCCAGCTTGGCGTTGAGGAAGATCGCCTCGGCGGGGGCCACCAGGGCGCGCTGCTCGTTCTTGAAGTCCTCGTCGACCAGCTCGTCCTCGTCGACGTTGAAGACGTAGAGGAAGGGCTTGGTGGTGAGCAGGTGCAGGTCGTGCAGGAGCTCGTTGCGCTCGGTGCCCTGGACGATGCCGTGCGCGAAGAGCGTGTCGCCCTTCTCCAGGATCTCCTTGGCCTCCTCGACGGCCTTCACCTTCGGCGCGATGTCCTTCTTGATCCGCGACTCCTTCTGGAGCCGGGGCAGGACCTTCTCGATGGTCTGGAGGTCGGCGAGGATCAGCTCGGTGTTGATCGTCTCGATGTCGTCCTTGGGTGAGACCTTGCCGTCGACGTGGACGACGTTCTCGTCCTTGAAGGCGCGGATGACCTGGCAGATCGCGTCGGACTCACGGATGTTCGCGAGGAACTTGTTGCCCAGGCCCTCACCCTCGGAGGCGCCGCGCACGATGCCGGCGATGTCGACGAAGTCGACGGTCGCGGGGAGGATCCGCTGGGAGGAGAAGATCTCGGCCAGCTTGGTGAGCCGCGCGTCGGGGACACCGACCACGCCGACGTTCGGCTCGATCGTGGCGAACGGGTAGTTGGCCGCGAGCACGTCGTTCTTGGTCAGGGCGTTGAACAGGGTCGACTTGCCGACATTCGGCAGACCGACGATTCCGATCGTGAGCGACACGTTGCGACTTCCCGTACGTGAGAGGACTTCAGGGCTGGGCTGGGCTGGGGCCCGGTCCTTCTTCGATCTTCGATGCAGATGATGCAGACGCACGGGCCGATCCACCAGTCTACGGCGTACCGGACCGGGCCCCGGCGGCCGAGGGTCGGCGCATCGAACAGGTGGCCAAGGTCCGCCCCCGGGCGTGTCTGAGGGCCGATTCACCACATAAACCGACCTAGGTTGGTGCAGTGGAGCCAGACAGGGCGCGACCTGCCGGGTATGACTCGCGACGCGGTACGCCGCCGCCGTTGCCGCCGCAGGCGGCGCGGGGCGGGGGTGGTGCGGGGCGGGGCGCGGGCGGGTTCGCGCGGGGTGAGCGCGGGTGCGCGCCGGACGGGGTCGGTGTGGAGCGGGGCGAAGGTCGTACGAGGCGGGGCGCGGGCGGGTTCGCGCGGGGTGAGCGCGGTGCGGGCGGTGCGGGCCGGGTGAGGGGTGTGAGCGGTTCGGATCGGTCCGTCTGGCCGCCCCGGTCGTCCGGCTCCGCCCCGGCGGCGAGCTCCTCCCGCCCCGCCCGGCCGTCCCGCGCCACCGGATCCGCCCAGCCGGCCCGGTCGACCCGGCCCGTCTCCCAGCGCCGCCCGGGTACGGCCCCGGCGGCAGCGGCGGTACGGCGACCCGGGCCGTCCCCCGCGCCGCAGACCGCGCGCCGGTTTCCCAACCCCCGGCTCACCGGTCTGGGCGGCGGCCTGTTCTGCGGTGCCGTGATGCTCCTGCTCGGCTACCTCGACGCGCTGCTGTTCGGGTCGTCGCTCACGGTGTACAGCGTGCTGTTCCTGCCGGTGTGCGTGCTGACGGCGGTCTGGGTGCGCAGGGGCGACCTGATGACCGCGCCGGTGGTCGTGCCGATCGCCTTCGCGGTGGGGCTGGTTCCGGTGGCCGACCAGGGCGGGGGGATCGGCGGTCACCTGATGGGGATCGTGACCGCCCTCGCCACTGAGGCCGGGTGGCTGTACGGGGGGACGCTGGTCACCGCTCTCATCGTGACCGTACGAAGGGTCCGCCTGATGGTGCGCAGGGCGGCGGCCCGCCGCCGGTCGGGGTGAGCGTCGACCAGCTTGTCCTCGACCAGCTTGTCCTTCGGACGTCCCTGGACGTCCTGCAGACGTCCTTCAGCTGTCCTTCTCCGCCGCCCGCATCGCCGCCCCCACGATCCCCGCGTTGTTCTGCAGCCGCGCCGGGACGATCTCCGCCTTGATGCCCTCGATGTGGGGCAGGAACTTGTGGGACTTCCGGCTCACCCCGCCGCCGATGATGAACAGTTCCGGGGAGAACAGCATCTCGACATGGGCCAGGTACTTCTGGACGCGCTCGGCCCAGTGCTCCCACGACAGGTCCTCGTCCTCCCTGGCCTTGCTGGAGGCGCGCTTCTCGGCGTCGTGGCCGTGGAGTTCGAGATGGCCCAGCTCGGTGTTGGGGACCAAGGCGCCGTCGACGAACAGCGCGCTGCCGATGCCGGTGCCGAAGGTGAGCAGGATCACGGTGCCCCGGCGGTCGCGGCCCGCGCCGAAGTGCATCTCGGCCACGCCGGCCGCGTCCGCGTCGTTGACCACCGTCACCGGCAGGCCGCCGAGACGCTCGCTGAACAACGCGCGCGCGTCCGTGTCGATCCAGCCTCTGTCGACGTTCGCCGCCGTACGGATCGTGGATCCGTCGGTGACCACGCCGGGGAAGGTCAGCCCGACCGGCCCCGTCCAGCCGTAGTGCTCGACGACCTGCTTCACACCGTCGGCCACCCCGTCGGGTGTGGCCGGGTGCGGAGTGAGCACCTTGAAGCGCTCCTGAGCGAGATCGCCCCTGTCGAGGTCCACCGGGGCGCCCTTGATCCCGGATCCGCCGATGTCCAAGCCGAAGATCTGCATGGCCCTACGTTACGACGGCGGACTGACGGTCACTCCCTCGCGTCCGCGGAGCCCTCGCCGGCCCCCGTGCGCTCGGCGACCAGCGCCGCCGCCTCCTCGCGCAGATCGCGGCGCAGCTCCTTCGGCAGGGAGAAGGTGATGGACTCCTCGGCCGCCTTGACGAGCTCGACGTCGCCGTAGCCGCGCTGGGCGAGCCACTCCAGGACCTCCTCGACCAGCACCTCCGGGACGGAGGCGCCGGAGGTGACGCCCACCGTCGTGACGCCCTCCAGCCAGGCCTCGTCGATCTCGCTCGCGAAGTCCACGAGGTAGGCCTCGCGGGAGCCCGCCAGCTTGGCGACCTCGACCAGCCGCTTGGAGTTGGAGGAGTTGCGGGAGCCGACCACGATGACCAGCTCGGCCTCGGCGCCCATCTGCTTCACCGCGAGCTGGCGGTTCTGCGTGGCGTAGCAGATGTCGTCGCTGGGCGGGGAGATCAGCTGCGGGAACTTCTCCTTCAGCGCGTCCACGGTCTCCATCGTCTCGTCGACGGAGAGGGTGGTCTGCGACAGCCACACGATCTTCGACGGGTCACGGACCTCGACCTTGGCGACATCCGCCGGGCCGTCGACGAGCTGGATGTGGTCGGGGGCCTCGCCGGACGTACCGATGACCTCTTCGTGACCCTCGTGCCCGATCAGGAGGATGTCGTAGTCCTCCTTGGCGAAGCGGACGGCTTCCTTGTGGACCTTGGTGACCAGCGGGCACGTCGCGTCGATGGTGGCCAGCTTGCCGCGCGCGGCCTCCTCGTGGACGACGGGGGCCACGCCGTGTGCCGAGAACATGACGATGTTGCCCGGCGGGACCTCCTCCGTCCGCTCGACGAAGATCGCGCCCTTCTTCTCCAGGGTCTGGACGACGTACTTGTTGTGGACGATCTCGTGCCGGACGTACACCGGAGCGCCGTACTGCTCCAGGGCTTTCTCGACGGCGATCACGGCGCGGTCCACACCCGCGCAGTAGCCACGGGGGGCGGCGAGCAGGACACGGCGGCCAGGCGAAGCAGTCATGCGTCCCATCGTAAGGGTGCGGTCGGGGGGTCGAAGGTCGTGTGGGTGACGGGTTGGTGGGGAGACTGACGGTGGGCTGTGAGGGGTTTTTCGCCCCCGCCGCCCCTACCCGTCCCATCCTGAAGGGGCTCCGCCCCTTCGACCCCGGCCAGGGGGCTCCGCCCCCTGGACCCCCGCTCCTCAAACGCCGGAGTGGCTGGAATTACCCGTCCGGCGTTTGAGGACGAGGCCCGTTCAGGGCCGAAGCGGGGGTCTGGGGGCCGCAGGCCCCCAGAGGCGGGGTCGAAGGGGCGGCAGCCCCTGGGGATGGGACGGGTAGGGGCGGCGGGGGCGAAACCCCGCGAGGCCGGCCGCAGCCCCGCCAGGCCCCCGTTCGGCTGGGCCACGTTGTCAGCGGCGGCCGTTACGCTCGGCGCATGGCTGTGAACACGTCTCCCGAATCGCCCCTGCCCGTCGGTGAGGTGTCGCGGCTCATCGGGGGGTGGATCGACCGGCTCGGGGCGGTGTGGGTCGAGGGGCAGATCACGCAGTTGTCGCGGCGCCCCGGCGCCGGCGTCGTGTTTCTGACGTTGCGGGATCCGTCGTACGACATCTCCGTCAGCGTGACGTGCTACCGGCAGGTGTTCGACGACGTCGCCGACGTGGTGAGCGAGGGCGCCAGGGTCGTCGTACTGGCCAAGCCCGAGTGGTACGCCCCGCGCGGCCAGCTCTCCCTGCGCGCCACCGAGATAAAGCCCGTCGGCGTCGGCGAGCTCCTCGCCCGGCTGGAGATGCTGAAGAAGGCCCTCGCCGCGGAAGGGCTCTTCGCACCGGAGCGGAAGAAGCCGCTGCCCTTTCTCCCCCAGCTGATCGGCCTGGTCTGCGGGCGGGCCTCCGCCGCGGAGCGGGACGTGCTGGAGAACGCCCGCCACCGCTGGCCCGCCGTCCGCTTCGAGGTGCGCAACGTCCCCGTGCAGGGCGTGCACGCCGTACCGCAGGTCGTGCAGGCGGTGAAGGAGCTCGACGAGATCGACGACGTGGATGTGATCATCGTCGCCCGGGGCGGCGGGAGCGTCGAGGATCTGCTGCCCTTCTCCGACGAGCAGCTGGTCCGGGCCGTCGCCTCATGCCGTACGCCGGTCGTGTCCGCCATCGGGCACGAGCCCGACAACCCCCTCCTCGACCACGTCGCCGACCTGCGGGCCTCCACCCCCACCGACGCGGCCAAGAAGGTCGTACCGGACGTGGGTGAGGAGTACGAGCGGATGCGGATGCTGCGCGACCGGGCCCGGCGGTGTGTCGAGGCGTTCGTCGAGCGGGAGAAGCGCGGGCTCGCGCATGCCCTCGCGCGGCCCTCGATAGAGGATCCGCACCGGATGATCGACGAACGCGCCGATCACGTGGCCTCGCTCCTGGACCGGAGCCGCCGCTGCCTCGGCCACCTCCTCGACCGCGCCGAGTCGGAGCTGACCCACACGCACGCGCGCGTGGTGGCCCTCTCCCCCGCGGCGACCCTGAAGCGCGGGTACGCGGTGCTGCAGAAGGCCGACGGGCATGTGGTGCGGGACCCGGGCGAGGTGACGGCGGACGAGGCGCTGCGGGCGCGGGTCGCCGAGGGAGAGTTCTCCGTACGGGTCGACGCACGCGTCGACGCACGCGTCGACGCACAGGCCGATGCATAGGGTGGGCGAATGACCAGCAAGGTGGAAGAGGCCCTCGGGTACGAGCAGGCCCGGGACGAGCTGATCGAGGTCGTACGGCGCCTGGAGGCGGGCGGTACGACGTTGGAGGAGTCCCTCGCGCTCTGGGAGCGGGGCGAGGAGCTGGCCAAGGTGTGCCGGCGCTGGTTGGAGGGGGCGCGGGCGCGGCTGGACGCGGCACTCGCCGAGGAGGCCGAGGCCGAGCGGGAAGACGGCCAGGACGACTCGTGACGTCATCGCGGTGATGTGAAGCGGATCACCACACCCCGCCTTTGGTTGAAGCTTGAACTTGTCTCGCGTACCGTCGACCCCGACAACCGGTCCCCGGTCCGTTTACGCGCACCACGCACATCCCGAGAAGGTTCACGCATGTCTCTCGTTCTTGACTCCGCCGCCCAGGACCTGCTGTTCCGCGAGGCCCGCACCGCCAACTCCTTCACCGACGAGCCGGTGACCGAGGAGCAGGTCCAGGCGATCTACGACCTGGTCAAGTACGGCCCGACCGCCTTCAACCAGACGCCGCTGCGCATCACCCTGGTCCGCTCCGCCGAGGCCCGTGAGCGCCTGGTGCAGCACATGGCCGAGGGCAACCAGGCCAAGACCGCCGCCGCCCCGCTGGTCGCGATCCTGTCCGCGGACAACGAGTTCCACGAGGAGCTGCCGCACCTCTTCCCGGCCTTCCCGCAGGCGAAGGACCTCTTCTTCAGCGAGCGCGCGGCCCGTGAGAACGCCGCCGGCATGAACGCCGCCCTCCAGACCGCGTACTTCATCGTCGGCGTCCGCGCCGCCGGCCTGGCCGCCGGCCCCATGACCGGCTTCGACTTCGAGGGCGTCCGCAAGGAGTTCCTGGACGACGACCACACCCCGCTGATGGTCGTCAACATCGGCAAGCCGGGCCCCGACGCCTGGTACCCGCGCTCCCCCCGTCTGGAGTACGACCAGGTCATCACGACGGTCTGACCGACCCGAGCACCCGGCGGGCACCGAGCCCGCGCACACGAAAGGCCCCCGGCGGTGTCGCCAGGGGGCCTTTCGTCGTCAGCCGAGTCGTGCGCGGACGGTCAGTGCGCCTGCAGCGCCTTCGCCATCCGCGTCAGCTGCTCGAACGACGCCGTCCCCGCCACCACGGTCGTCGCGCCCTTCTCCTGGTGCACGAGGGCGTCGTACCGGCCGCCCGTGTACCGCGTCCACGTCCGGTCGCCGATCTCCTCGGTGACCTTGGTCGCCTGCCCGCCCTGGGTGGCCTCCTCCAGGAAGGTCGCCGGCTTCTCGGCCGACTGCTCGACCTGCACGTACTCCCCTCCGGGGATGTGGAAGCCGAGGTGCCACGCGTCGAAGTCGTCGCCCTTGAAGCGGACGGAGGTCGCCTTCCAGGACTCGGGCAGGCCCTGCGGCGCGACCACGGGGTAGGACGCCGCGCGGCGGGCCGTGAGCAGCTCGACGCGGTAGTCGACCCGCGGGAGGTCGGGAGCGCCGTCCTCATGGGGAACGAAGAGATAGATGACTCCCGCCGCGAGCACGGTCACTCCCAGGGAGAGGACCATGTTGCGGACCGACTTCTGCTTGCCGTTCGAACCTGCCACGCCCCCTATCGTCGCAGGTGCCCCGGCTGCTCATCCGTGGGGCCCCCTGCTCATACTGCGCGCCCGAGGATAGAGTCAGGGCGGTCACCCTCATCCGGCCGTCGTCGTATCAGAAAGGTGCGCTCCGATGACCGAGAATCATCATCATCTGCCGTCCGAACTCGAAGTACCCAGCGAAGCCCCCGACCGCAACCTCGCCCTGGAACTGGTCCGCGTGACCGAAGCGGCGGCGATGGCCGCGGGCCGCTGGGTCGGGCGCGGCGACAAGAACGGCGCCGACGGTGCCGCGGTGCGCGCCATGCGGACCCTCGTCCACACCGTGTCGATGAACGGCGTCGTCGTCATCGGTGAGGGCGAGAAGGACGAAGCACCGATGCTCTTCAACGGAGAGCGGGTCGGCGACGGAACCGGGGCCGAGGTCGACATCGCCGTCGACCCGATCGACGGGACCACGCTGACCGCGAAGGGCATGCCCAACGCGATCTCCGTGCTCGCCGCGGCCGACCGGGGGTCCATGTTCGACCCGTCCGCCGTCTTCTACATGGACAAGCTGGTCACCGGGCCCGAGGCCGCCGACTTCGTCGACATCAACGCGCCCGTGGAAGTGAACATCCGCCGGGTCGCCAAGGCGAAGCGGTCCACGCCGGAGGACGTCACCGTCGTCATCCTCGACCGGCCTCGCCACGAGGGCATCATCAAGGAGATCCGGGACGCCGGTGCGCGCATCAAGCTGATCTCCGACGGCGATGTCGCCGGGTCCATCTACGCACTGCGTGAGGGCACCGGCGTCGACATGCTGCTCGGCATCGGCGGTACGCCGGAGGGGATCATCTCGGCCTGTGCCGTGAAGTGCCTCGGTGGAACCATCCAGGGCAAGCTGTGGCCGAAGGACGACGAGGAGCGGCAGCGGGCGATCGACGCCGGGCACGACCTGGACCGGGTGCTGATGACCGATGACCTGGTCGCCGGGGACAACGTGTTCTTCGTCGCGACCGGGATCACCGACGGTGAGTTGCTGCGGGGTGTGCGGTACCGGTCGGAGACCGCGACCACCGACTCGATCGTGATGCGGTCGAAGTCGGGGACGGTGCGCAGGATCGACTCCGAGCACCGGTTGAGCAAGCTGCGGGCTTACAGCGCGATTGACTTCGACCGCGCGAAGTAGTGAGTAGCGCCTGAGAGCTCGGGACTGCGGATCGTCGGCGGCTACCGGTTGTGTGTGGTTGATCGCGCAGTTCCCCGCGCCCCTTGGGTTGGCCCACTCCCCTTGGTCAAAAAGGCGCCCCCTGTGCGGAGGGGGCGCCCTTTGTTGCTTCTCAGCCTGCCTGCGCTATACGGTCCGCCGTCCTCGTCGCCTTCTTCAACTCCATCTCGCGGCGGCGGCGCCTCGCCAGGACCACTCGGCGTTCCGCTGCGGTGAGACCGCCCCAGACGCCGTACGGTTCGGGCTGCAGAAGGGCGTGTTCGCGGCACTCGACCATGACCGGACAGCGGGCGCAGACTCGCTTGGCGGCCTCCTCGCGGGAGAGGCGGGCCGCGGTGGGCTCCTTCGAAGGGGCGAAGAACAGGCCGGCCTCGTCGCGGCGGCACACGGCCTCTGTATGCCACGGGGCGTCTTGGTCCCTGTCTCGCACTGGCACCCGCTGGGCCGGAACGGCAGCTACCTGCAGGGACGAATGCGGCGGTTGCAGCACGGTCTACTCCTGACGACGGCTTCGCGAGCGAGAGACGATGCAGCAAGGTCTACCCGCTGTGCGCGCGCCTATGCAGCCAGTTCCGAACCGCTGGATTTCGGGGGGTCGTGCGCGCCGCCGCAGGGCGACGGGAACGGCCGTGGAGCCGGGACGGAGACGGACTGATTCGCGATCGTCAACGATCCAGATGCTTGCGCAAACCCTTGTCGACCTTGCGCTGCACGCGGTCGAGAATGTCCGCGACGAGCTTCCCCCGCTTCGGCCGGCCCTCGATGTGGCCGAGTACCGCCCAGCCGTCGACATGGACGACCGGCGCCTGGGGATCCTCCGCGTCGAGCGTGTCCACCTCGAAGTTGCCGAGGACACCGCCGCCCGTGCCGCGCAGCGAGACGTTCTCCGGCACGCGGACCTCCACGCTGCCGAAGACCGATATCGCGCGGATGACGACCTGCTGGTACTCGAAGAGCGCCTCACTGAGGTCTATCTCCACGCTGCCGAAGATCGCGTACGCATGGATACGGCGGCCCGCGCGCCAACGGCCCCTGCGGACGGCGCTGCTGAAGACCGCCACCACGTTCTCGTCGGGGTCGGCGGGGATCGCGCCGGGGGCGGGGCGGGCGGGGGCGGGCACATACGGCGCGCGGCGCACGTGGGCTGCGGGCAGGTCCCGTATGAAGACATCCAGTTCACCGACCGTCTTCGCCGCCAGCACGCCCTCGACGCGCTCGGCGTGCTCATCGGCGGTGAGGCGGCCCTCGGCCAGGGCGTCGCGCAGGATGTCGGCGATCCGGTCGCGATCGGCGTCGGAGGCGCGGAGCTCGGTGACATCGGAGACGGTGGGCGCAGGGCGCTTCTGAAGGTCCACGACAAGCAGCGTACCGAAACACGATAGATCGCGATACCCCTGCGGATGACGAAGGGGATGCCGAACTGAGCCTTACCTCACAAGCTCCCGGCCTCGGACAGGTTCTACGCTGATGAGGCCGCCAATGGAGGCGGCTGTCGTCTGTCGAGTGAGGAATGGGCTGAGATGCCTGAGTTCGCGTACACCGATCTGCTCCCCATGGGAGAGGACACCACCCCGTACCGGCTGGTGACCTCCGAGGGTGTCTCCACCTTCGAGGCCGACGGGCGGACGTTCCTCAAGGTCGAGCCCGAGGCGCTGCGCAAGCTGGCCGAGGAGGCCATCCACGACATCCAGCACTATCTGCGGCCCGCGCACCTGGCTCAGCTGCGGCGCATCATCGACGACCCGGAGGCGTCCAGCAACGACAAGTTCGTCGCCCTGGACCTGCTGAAGAACGCGAACATCGCGGCCGCCGGCGTGCTCCCCATGTGCCAGGACACCGGTACGGCGATCGTGATGGGCAAGCGCGGCCAGAACGTGCTTACGGAGGGCGGCGACGAGGAGGCCCTCTCCCGCGGCATCTACGACGCGTATCTGAACCTCAACCTGCGCTACTCGCAGATGGCTCCGCTCACCATGTGGGAGGAGAAGAACACCGGCTCCAACCTCCCCGCGCAGATCGAGCTGTACGCCACCGACGGCGGCGCCTACAAGTTCCTGTTCATGGCGAAGGGCGGCGGCTCGGCCAACAAGTCCTTCCTCTACCAGGAGACGAAGGCCGTCCTGAACGAGGCCTCCATGATGAAGTTCCTGGAGGAGAAGATCCGTTCGCTGGGTACGGCCGCCTGTCCGCCGTACCACCTGGCGATCGTGGTGGGCGGTACGTCCGCCGAGTACGCGCTGAAGACCGCCAAGTACGCCTCCGCGCACTACCTGGACGAGATCCCGGCCGAGGGCTCGCCGCTCGGGCACGGCTTCCGGGACAAGGAGCTGGAGGAGAAGGTCTTCGAGCTGACGCAGAAGATCGGGATCGGGGCGCAGTTCGGCGGCAAGTACTTCTGCCACGACGTGCGGGTGGTGCGGCTTCCCAGGCACGGCGCTTCGTGCCCCGTCGCCATCGCCGTGTCCTGCTCCGCCGACCGTCAGGCCGTCGCGAAGATCACGGCCGAGGGCGTCTTCCTGGAGCAGTTGGAGACGGACCCGGCGCGGTTCCTGCCGGAGACGACGGACGAGCACCTTGCTGAATCCCATAGCGGCTCCGCCGCGGGGGACGGGGACGTCGTCAAGATCGACCTCAACCAGCCGATGGACTCGATCCTCGCGGAGCTCACCAAGTACCCGGTGAAGACCCGGCTTTCGCTCACCGGCCCGCTGGTCGTGGCCCGTGACATCGCGCACGCCAAGATCAAGGAACGCCTTGACGCGGGCGAGGAGATGCCGCAGTACCTGAAGGACCACCCGGTGTACTACGCGGGTCCGGCGAAGACGCCCGAGGGTTACGCGTCCGGCTCCTTCGGGCCGACCACGGCCGGCCGTATGGACTCCTACGTCGAGCAGTTCCAGGCGGCGGGCGGCTCCAAGGTGATGCTGGCGAAGGGCAACCGGAGCAAGCAGGTCACGGACGCGTGCGGCACCCACGGCGGCTTCTACCTGGGCTCCATCGGCGGCCCGGCCGCCCGCCTCGCCCAGGACTGCATCAAGAAGGTCGAGGTCGTCGAGTACGAGGAGCTCGGCATGGAGGCCGTCTGGAAGATCGAGGTCGAGGACTTCCCCGCGTTCATCGTCGTCGACGACAAGGGCAACGACTTCTTCCAGGACCCGGCGCCGGCGCCGACGTTCACGTCGATTCCGGTGCGGGGGCCGGGGCTGGTCTGACGCCCGCGTTCGTACGGACCGCCCTCACCCGTGGACGACGGGTGAGGGCGGGGCCCACGAGGAGTGACGAGACCGCGCCTGACGATCCCGGGTGGGGAATACACCCCCAAACCCATGCGCTCTCACTCCCGGAGGTACGACAACGATGACGACCAAGGCCGACGACGGCGACCAGCAGTATCGAATCGAGCACGACTCCATGGGCGAGGTCCGCGTCCCCGCGGACGCCAAGTGGCGGGCCCAGACCCAGCGGGCCGTCGAGAACTTCCCCATCTCCGGCCAGCGCATCGAGCGCGCCCACATCGAGGCCCTCGCCCGGATCAAGGGGGCCGCCGCAAAGGTGAACGCGCGGCTCGGGGTGCTCGACAAGGACATCGCCGAGGCCATCCAGGAAGCCGCTCACGAGGTCGCCGAGGGGCGGTGGGACGAGCATTTCCCCATCGACGTGTTCCAGACCGGGTCCGGCACCTCGTCCAACATGAACACCAACGAGGTCATCGCCAGCCTCGCAACCGAGCGGCTCGGGCGGGACGTACATCCGAACGACCACGTCAACGCCTCGCAGTCCTCCAACGACGTCTTCCCGTCCTCCATCCACATCGCCGCCACCGCCGCCGTCACCCGCGACCTCGTCCCGGCCCTCGAGCACCTCGCCGGGTCCCTGGAGCGCAAGGCCGAGGAATTCGCCGACGTCGTGAAGTCGGGGCGGACCCATCTCATGGACGCCACGCCCGTGACGCTGGGTCAGGAGTTCGGCGGTTACGCGGCCCAAGTGCGGTACGGCGTCGAGCGGCTCCACGCCTCCCTGCCCCGCCTCGCCGAACTTCCCCTCGGCGGTACGGCCGTGGGGACTGGCATCAACACCCCGCCCGGGTTCTCCGCCGCCGTCATCGAGGAGGTCGCCCGCACCACCGGGCTGCCCCTCACCGAGGCCCGCGACCACTTCGAGGCGCAGGGCGCCCGGGACGGGATCGTGGAGACCAGCGGGCAACTGCGGACCATCGCGGTCGGGCTGACGAAGATCGCCAACGACCTGCGGTGGATGTCGTCCGGACCGCGCACCGGGCTCGCGGAGATCAGCCTCCCCGACCTCCAGCCGGGGTCGTCGATCATGCCCGGCAAGGTCAACCCGGTCATCCCCGAGGCCGTGCTCATGGTCGCCGCTCAAGTCGTCGGCAACGACGCCACCGTGGCCACCGCCGGAGCCGCCGGCAACTTCGAGCTGAACGTGATGCTGCCCGTCATCGCGAAGAACGTCCTGGAGTCGATCCGGCTGCTCGCGAACGCCTCCCGGCTGCTGGCCGACCGCACCGTCGACGGCATCGTCGCCCACCGCGAACGGGCCCTGGAGTACGCCGAGTCGTCACCCTCCGTGGTCACGCCGCTCAACAAGTACATCGGGTACGAGGAAGCCGCCAAGGTCGCCAAGAAGGCGCTCGCGGAGCGGAGGACGATCCGTCAAGTCGTCCTGGACAGCGGGTACGTGGAGCGCGGCGACCTCACCGTCGAGCAACTCGACGAGGCCCTCGATGTCCTGCGGATGACACGGCCGTAACCAATGATCACCGCGGCGTGAACCGTGACGCGTGCCGCAGCGTCGTATGCCTGTGGCACCTAATATCTGTGCATGGCGGACGGTGGAGCGGTGACGACGGAAGTGGAAGCGGGCGGATCGACGGGCTTCTGGGCGCCCGGCACACACATCCTGTGGCGGTACCGGGAGAACGCCGGCCGTCGCTTCCACATCGCGCGTCCCGTCACCGTCGTACGGGACGACGCCGAGATCCTCGCCGTATGGCTGGCCCCGGGGACGGAGTGCGTCAAACCCGTGCTGGCCGACGGGACCTCCGTGCACATGGAACCGCTGGAGACGCGGTACACCAAGCCGCGTTCCGTCCAGCGCGACCGGTGGTTCGGGACCGGGGTGCTGAAGCTCGCGCGGCCCCGGGAGCCGTGGTCGGTGTGGCTGTTCTGGGAACCCGGGTGGCAGTTCAAGAACTGGTACGTGAACCTTGAGGAGCCGATGGCCCGTTGGGCGGGCGGGGTGGACTCCGAGGACCACTTTCTCGACATCTCCGTGCACCCGGACCGCAGTTGGCACTGGCGGGACGAGGACGAGTTCGCGCAGGCCCAGCGGGACGGGCTGATGGACGACCGGCTCGCCGCGCAGGTGCGGGAGGCGGGGCGCGAGGCGGTGGAGGTGATCCGCGCCTGGGGGTCGCCGTTCGCGGACGGCTGGCAGCACTGGCGCCCCGATCCCGCCTGGGCTGTACCTTCTTTGCCTGAGGACTGGGATCGCACACCCGCGCACATGTCCTCATGAGACCCTTGATGCGCCCCCGGGCAACAAACGTAGGATCGTCCTCCGCAAGGGCGCGCAGCGACAACTACCGGAGTGCGCGCCGGGCTTGACCGATCGTCACCGAGGGGCGGCAGGACGTGAGCGAGGGTTACCAGGGCAACGTCGGGACGGGCAGACGCTGCCCCGACGGCACAGGAACTGCCTCTGGTCACGCGGCAATTCCGTTCCTGGGGCACGTATTCCGGGTATCGGAGTTTCGGCGGGCCGAACTGCGCGCATGGCGCGCAGCCCCGGACGGATGGATTCGAAAGGCGTGACGGAGCAGCCGACCTCCTTCGAACGCCCCGAGACGGGCGTGGACCCCGCGGAGCCCCGCGGGGCGCTCGTGCGTACCTCGACACCGTCCACGGCGCACTCCACGCCGCCGCACTCCCCTGGCGGCGACTCCCGCGCGGGGACCGCCTTACCCGCGCAGGCGCGCACCGGAGAGACCCCCTCCACGCCGGGCAGCACCGCACCGTCCGGCCCGAGCAAGGAGCCCCCAGACATCGCCGGCAACGGCCCCGAGCACTCGCAGCCCTCCGTCGCCGCCGAGCCCGACACACACCGGCCGCGGCCCGTTCCGGAGGCCATACCGCCCCAGCCCGGCGCCGAGCAGCCGCAGGATTCCGCCGAGCGGCGCTCCGGGCAGGGACTGCCGCCGGGGCGGCCCACGCCGATGCGGCGGGACGGAGACCGGCTGCGCTTCGTGGGCGCCGCCACCCGGCGGATCGCCCGCGGCATCGACCTGGACGAGATCGTGATGGGGCTGTGCCGGGCGACCGTGCCGACCTTCTCCGACGCGATCCTCGTCTATCTGCGCGACCCGCTGCCGGTCGGCGACGAACGGCCCACGGGGCCCGTCGTGCTGCGGCTGCGCCGTACCGACCGGATCCCGGAGGAGCGGGACACCGAGGGCGGCTTCCTGTCCCCGGGGGCGCAGCAGCCGGAGCCGAACGAACTGTCCGAGCTGTCGGCCGTCACCGCCGAACTCTGCGAGGTGCGGCCCGGCGGTGCGCTCGCCGAGGTGCTGCGCGGCGTACGTCCCGTCTTCGCCGACGCGCCCGCCGCCCGCGCCGCCCTGCCCGAACTCCTCGGCGAGGACGGCGAGTTGATCATCCCCGACGGTCAGCGTGCGATCCTCGCCCCGCTGCGCGGCCGCCGCCGTGTCATCGGCGCCGCGGTCTTCCTGCGCCGCCCGGACCGCATCGCCTTCGAGCCCGACGACCTCCTCGTCGCCGCCCAGCTCGCCACGCACAGCGCGCTCGGCATCGACAAGGCGGTGCTGTACGGCCGGGAGGCGTACATCGCCGACGAGTTGCAGCGGACGATGCTGCCGGAGACCCTGCCGCGTCCGACGGGCGTGCGGCTCGCCTCCCGCTACCTCCCGGCCGCCGAGACGGCCCGGGTGGGCGGCGACTGGTACGACGCGATCCCGCTGCCGGGCAGCCGCGTGGCGCTGGTCGTCGGTGACGTCATGGGCCACTCCATGACGTCGGCCGCGATCATGGGCCAGCTGCGGACCACGGCCCAGACCCTCGCCGGCCTCGACCTGCCCCCGCAGGAGGTCCTGCACCACCTCGACGAGCAGGCCCAGCGCCTGGGCACCGACCGCATGGCGACCTGCCTGTACGCGGTCTACGACCCGGTCTCGCACCGCATCACCATCGCCAACGCCGGTCATCCGCCGCCGGTCCTGCTGCACCTGGGCGGCCGTGCGGAAGTGCTGCGCGTACCGGCAGGGGCGCCGATCGGCGTCGGCGGCGTCGACTTCGAGGCCGTGGAGCTGGACGCACCGGCCGGAGCGACGCTGTTGCTGTACACCGACGGTCTCGTCGAGTCGCGCCTGCGTGACGTGTGGACCGGCATAGAGCAGCTGCGCGAGAAGCTCGCCGCCACCGCGCAGCTCACCGGACCCGACCACCCGCCGCCCCTCGAAGCGCTCTGCGACGAGGTCCTCGACATGCTCGGCCCGGGCGACCGGGACGACGACATCGCGCTGCTCGCCGCCCGCTTCGACGGGATCGCGCCGAGCGACGTGGCGTACTGGTTCCTGGAGCCGGAGGACGCGGCGCCGGGTCGTGCCCGACGGCTGGCCCGGCGTGCGCTGGCCCGCTGGGGCCTCGAGGAGCTCACCGACTCGGTCGAGCTGCTGGTCAGCGAGGTCGTGACCAACGCGGTGCGGTATGCCACGCGGCCGGTGACATTGCGGTTGCTGCGGACCGATGTGCTGCGGTGCGAGGTCGGGGACGACGTACCGCAGTTGCCGCGCCTGCGCCAGGCCCGGGCCACGGACGAGGGCGGGCGTGGGCTGTACCTGGTGAACCGGCTGGCCCGTCGGTGGGGGGCCACGCGGTTGAGTACTGGCAAGGTGGTGTGGTTCGAACTGAACCGGGGCTGAGCGAATCACAGTGGGCCGTACCGCCGCCGACCGGCGGTACGGCCCACCGCTTCGCTCTGCCTTCAGCTCACCCGCTGCTGCTGGGCAAGGTGGTTCGCGCGGCTGCGCCGGGACTTGTCGAGGACATCCACGTCGACGCCGGCGCCCTGGCCGGGGGTGGCCTCCGCCGCGCGGAACTTGTCGGCAAGTTCGCGCACCCGCCTGTCCGCCGGGCCGAGGTCGATGTAGAAGAGCGACTCGTCCACCGGACTGTCGTCGCCGCCCCAGCGGACCACGCCCTCGCAGTCGGCGAGGATGTCGCGCAGCGTCAGCAGCTGAAGCGGAAAGAGCCCACCGCTCGCACTCGCGCCCGGACGGATCTGGACCGCCGTGCCGGAGGCAAGGTTGGACTCCGGCCGATTCTTGTTCAGACCGCCGATACGACGCCATCCCGCGAGGTCGATCCGGGTGAGCTGCTCGACCTCGTAGTGGAAGCGCCGGATGACGTGGAGCAGGATCGCCTCCACGTCGCCGATCCGGACGTCGAGCTCAAGGCCCGTGCCGGGGACGGACCGTGTCCACACTGTTGAGACGTGGTTGGCCTCCTTCTCCAGGGGCCAGCCGTTCGCCGAAGTGGGCGCCTTCTTCGGCACGTCCGCGGGCCGGGCCGTCGTACCGCTCCGGGTACCGGCCGCGGCTGTGCCGGGTGCGAAGGCCCCCGCGGCGACCGCGGCGGTGATCAGCCCGGTGCTCTTGACCAAGGCTCGTCTCGATATGCCGTTCACGCTGCCGCGCCTCTCGGTGTGCACGTCTTGTTCCCTTCTCACGATGAGTAGATGATGAGCGCCATGCTCGGCAGGAAGGTGGCCAGGGCACTGAGCGGCCAGTAGGTGCGCGGTGTGAGGACACTCCGGCGCCTTATGGACCGGTTGACCGACCACCAGAGCATTGCGTAAGGGCCGACGATGATGGCGGCGATCGGCAGCCAGAGCACCATGGGGTCGTTGTCCGTCGGCTCGGGGCCGCTCAGCCAGTTCGCCGCGAGGAACCACAGCAGCCAGATGGGTATCACACCCGGGATTCCGAGAAGCACATTCGCGCCCAGGGCCATCTGCCACCGTCTGGTCATCTGTCCAGCCTTCTTTCGTTCGCCGGTCTTACTGGGCGCGCGACAACGCGTTGTACTGCTCCAGGACGTTGTACAGGCCCATCAGTTCTCGTCCGTACTGCTCGGCATCCGGACCGGTACCGTTGTACTGTCCGAGCACCGCCTCCGTGACGTGGACGTTGCCGCTCAGGTCCGGCCGGTCGATACCGAGCAGCTCCGAGTTCCAGAGCAGCACGTAGGCGACGGTGCGGACGTTGTATACCTCGTCGTCGTGGAGCTGGTCCCAGACCTTCCGGAGGTCGGTCTTGGAGTTGTAGTCCAGTCCCTCACCGTTGATGATGCCTTCGCCGATGCAGTAGTTGCGCGCCTTGATGGCGGTCGCGGCGAAGATCTGTCCCCACCCGGTGCTGCAGTCGTCCAGCTCACCTGCCTTGACCGCTGCGTCGGAGGCGAAGTCGAGAGGGTTGAGCTTACGCAGTTCCCACAGGACCGGGGCCTGGATGAGAGCCTTGCGCATCCGCAGCGTTCGGGCCAGTGAGGTGAAGAGCCAGTCCGCGTCCACCACCGTGTTGAACGCCTCCGTGTTGGAGATGCCCCCCAGGCTGGCCCAGTCCTTGTCGGTCCAGCCGTCGCCGCCGGTCTCGGGGACGCCGATCGACTCCAGGTAGGCCTTCACGTCCTGGAGCATCAGGCTCCGGTACGCGGCCTCGTCCAGTCTCGTGTCCAGTCCGCCGAGGTCGGCGCCGGCGTCGAAGTCACTCTGGCCGAAGTCGCGGCCGGAGACGATGTTGTTGTCGATCTCGATCAGCCCGGCTCCGGAGCCGACCTCGATGGTGGAGATCTGGTCGAACGCCCAGTTGGTCGGCAGCGGGTAGCCGAGGTTGCCGGAGAAACCGCTGGACATGTCGGACACGAAGCTCGCCGCGGCGTACCCGGCGTCCGCGACGCGCTGGCAGACGTTGCGGGGACCGTAGACGCCCACGCCGTAGCTGGAGTTCTCGCCGATCGTCCGCATCACCCCGCGGAAATGTGGGATGACGTATTGCGTGACCTCGCCGTCCATGGCGTCGTAGTCGACGGCGAAGTAGATGATGGTGCCGGGCCTGAAGCCGTGGTACTTGGCCCACTCGATCGCGCGGAACGCGTCGGCGGCGCCCTGGCTGGGGCTGAAGTAGTCGGCGGACCGGCTCCATGTCTGGAAGATCGGGAAGCAGCTGAGCCCGTACTCCTTGATGGTGGCCAGCTCGCCGGGCTGGATCTGCTTCTCCGGCAGGTCCGTGGAGGAGGGGTTGAAGAGGTAGCGGCCGATGTACTTGTAGCCGGCGTCCTTCAGCGCCTGCGCCCGCGCGGGCGTGATCATCGTGACGCCATCGCAGGCCGTGCCCTTGCGGGACTGGTCACCGTAGGAGACCAGCAGCGAGGCCCAGGTCTGGAAGTCGCCGGCGCCAGTCACCGGGAGCTTGCTGAAGGACTGGAAGGTCTCCACGCCCGACTGAACCGTGGAGGTGAAGCTCCCGAAGGGAACGTTCCGCTTGTTCAGGATCATGGCCGCGGTGAACAGCTGCGCCCAGACACCGGTGGTGCCCAGCGACACGGTGTGGCTCCTCAGGCCGGACTGTGTGCCGGGCCCGAACACGCCGTTCGCCACACCGTCGGCCATGCCCAGCTCGTACTGGATCGCCAGCAGCATCGACTTGGCCACGTCGCGGGAGTGGTGGCCGTCGCAAGGGATGACGTAATAGTCCTTGCGCAGGATGTACCGGCCGTTCAGCCACTGCTGTATGGAACGGATGGCGTCCGACCCGTTGAGGACGGTGACGTACGCGTCCATGTTGAACAGGCCCTTGACCACTTTCGGCCACAAGGAGCTGCCCGGGTAGATGTCGGCCACACCCATGTTCTGGTGCAGCTTCACAACAGAGTCCTTGACGCGATCGTTGTAGGTGCCGTCGATCTCGCCGCCGTCGTAGCCCTTGCAGTACAGCGCTGACTGGATGATCCGGCAGAAGTTCGCCGAGGGGATGGTCGTCTCATCCAACTTGCCGTACTTCTCACCGATCGTCGCCAGGGTGGTCGGCCCGAAGGAGTTCGACAGGGCGGTGATGCCCATTTCGTACTGGAGAGCCCGGGTCAGGGCGTACATCACGGGCCAGCCCGTCTGGCCGTTCTCCTCCAGCTTGGATATGCCGAGCGTCGCGCCATTGTTGTAAGTGGTGTTGACGAACCTCTGGGCGCGAAGCACCATCTCGTCAGCCATGAAACTCCGTCTTCCTCTGGGGTCAACTTCTGGAAATGCGCGGGAATTAGCGTCCACTGGTCACAATTATTGTGATCTTCGACCGCCGACGCGAGGCGGTCAAGTCCGATATGAGACGAGATCTACATCTCCACGGACCGAGCGGACCCAGTCTTCACTCAACCGTGATCTCAATGGAATGGAATTCGAGCACAACCCTGAGGCGGTCTCAGGAGTCGCTTCCGGCTGCGCTCTGAGATCAATGCCTATACTGCGCAGGCGAGTTCGAGTTCGCTCGGATTCAATGACTGAAATTCAAGGACGGGACGCCTGAATGAAGCGCACACTCGGTAAATCCGCCGCCATCGCTGTCGCGGCTGTGGGAATCGCTTTGACGAACACATCCGCCTACGCGGACGGATCCAACGTCACTGCCTGGACGCAGCAGGACAGCAGCGGCACGGCGGGGGGGCGGGTCCACCTTCAAGCCGTACGGCGAGCACCTGTACATCGAGGACAGCGTCGCGAACGGCGAGTCGGTCGTCGCGCACATACAGTACGGCTCGAAGGACCAGTGGTGGTTCAACAGCGGGGGCGCCGGCACCACGCGCCACCTCGACCTCGATATCGCCGAAGGCACCGAGGTGGCCGTCGCCGCCTGCCGCGGCCACTGGAAGGGCAGCGTCGCGGACAGCGAGATCTGGGCCTGCGGCATCTGGCGGGTCACCACCGCCTGACGTCGAACGGCCTGCCCGGCCGTCGACGCAACGGGGAAGGCGCCCGGTACGGTGCCGGGCGCCTTCCTGTTGTCACGAGTCGTCGCCGCCGGGTCTCACCGGGGCCACGGTGATGTCGTCCGTCGGCTCGCCCGTCGGGGGTGTCGTCGGTTCCTCCGTCGTCGGCGTCTCCGTCGGCTCCTCGGTCGTCGGCGTCTCCGTCGGCTCCTCGGTCGTCGGCGTCGGTGTCGGTGTCGGCTCCTCGGTCGTCGGCGTCTCCGTCGGCTCCTCGGTCGTCGGCTCCGGCGTCGGTGTCGGCGTCCAGGTCGGCTGGACGGCCGCGCCCTGGTCGGTGTCGAGGTCGAACTCGGCGTCCGTCTTCGTCACGCCGAACATGTAGGCGGACCAGATCTCCGCCGGGAAGCCACCACCGTTGACGCGGTCGTTGCCGCCGGCGCCGTACATCTTGACCTGAGGGTGCGGAGCCTTGTCGTCCTCGCCGAACAGCCCCACCGAGGTGACCAGGTCGGGTGTGTAACCGGTGAACCAGGCCGACTTGTTGTCGTCGGACGTACCCGTCTTGCCGGCGACGTCCTGGCCGTCATGCTTGGGGTTCTGCGCCACGGCCTTGCGGGCCGTACCGTCGTCGACCACGCCGGTCAGTACCGAGGTCACCGTGTCGGCGGTCTCGCGGCTGACGACCTGGTCGCCGATCGGGGCCGGGAGCGTGACCTTGAGGGCGTCGTGCTCGACGCTCTTGACGAGGGCCGGGGTGACCTTCTTGCCGTGGTTGTCGAGGGTCGCGTAGACGCCTGCCATCTCCAGGGGGCTCGCGCCCATGGTGCCGAGGGTCTGCGCGGGCACCGCCTGCTGGCCTTCGATGTCCATGCCGAGCTCACCGGCGAGCTTCATCACCTCGGGCATACCGACGTCGACGCCCATCTGCGCGAAGACGGAGTTGACGGACTTGTTCATCGCCGTCTGGACGGTGATGTCGCCGTAGTCCTCGTCGTCCTCGTTCTCAGGGGCGAACCCGACCTTCTCGCCGTTCGAGACGACCTGGCGCTTGCTCGTGCCGTCGTACACGGTGTCCGCGGTGATCGGCCTGCCCTCCTGGGTCTCGGCCTTCCCCTCCAGGGCCGCGGCGAGGATCACCGGTTTGAACGTCGAAGCGGGCTGGTAGTCCCTGCGCGTCGCGTTGTTGAGGTAGTGCTTCAGATAGTCCTCGCCGCCGTACATCGCGACGACCGCGCCGGTCTTCGGGTTCACCGAGACGGCGCCGGCCTGGACGTCCGCGTCGACCTTGCGCTTCTTGGGGTCCAGCTTGTCGGTCAGCTGAGTCCGGGTGGCCTTCACCAGCGCCGCCTGCTTCTTCTTGTCTATGTTCAGCGTGACGGTCCAGCCGCCCTGGTCGACCATCGCCTCGGCCTGCTTGGCGTCCTCGGCGGTGCCTGTCTCGACCAGTCGCTTCTCCAACGCACTGTCGGCGGCCTTCACCAGATAGCCGGTCTGGCCCCCCATCCCGGGGTCCTCCTTGGCCGGCTTGGGCACTCGGAACGTCATCGCGTCGCGCTTGGCCTTGTCCAGCCAGCCCTGCTCGACCATGTTGTCCAGCACATAGTTCCAGCGCGCCTTGGCCAGGCGCTTGCCGTCGTCACTTGCGATGGCCCAGTCGTACTGGTTCGGCGCCTGCAGGAGCGCCGCGAGGTAGGCGCCCTGCTCGACGGTGAGGCGCCTGGCATCGGTGCGGTAGTAGGCCTGCGCGGCGGCCTGGATGCCATAGGCGCCCCGGCCGTAGTAGCTGGTGTTGATGTAGCCGGCGAGGATGTAGTCCTTGGACTTCTCGCGGTCCAGCTTCAGCGAGATGACCAGCTCCCTGAGCTTGCGGGAGACGGTCTGCTCCTGCGTCAGGTAGTAGTTCTTGACGTACTGCTGGGTGATCGTCGAACCACCCTGGGCGCCCTTGCCGTTGAGCGTGTTGAGCAGACCGCGGGCCGTGCCCTTGAGGTCGACGCCGGAGTCGTTGTAGAAGGTCTTGTTCTCGGCGGCGACGAATGTCCGCTGCACCGGCTTGGGCACCTCGGACAGGGGCACGATCTCACGGTTGAGATCACCGGTGCGGGCCAGGACCGAACCGTCGCTGTACTTGTAGATGTTGCTCTGCAGCTTGGCATCGTCGTTGCCCTGGGGAATCTCGATCATCATGTACAGCGCGATGAAGGCGCCGATGCCGAGCAGGCAGACTCCGAGGAACGTGCCGAGGATCTTCTTCCAGGTGAACAGCCGGCGCATTCGGCCCTTGCCGTCACCGCCCTTGCCCCCGGACTTGGCCGCCCGGCGGGCCGCTGCCCGGCCGCCGACCGCCGCCGACGGGGCGCCTATGACGGTGGGCGAGTCGCCCGCCCCCGAGTGCGAGGGCGTCCCGGACGAACGCCGGGGCGCCGCGCGGCGGCCGCCGCGCTGCCGCGCTCGTCTCTCTTCCGCTCGTCCCATGGGTCAGCTCCGCTCCGCTTCGCTCTTGTGTGCGCATCTACCACACAGGTTCGCCGCTCAGGTCAGCTCAGAAAGCTAACACCGGAAGATGTGACAAAGAGCAGCCGATCCGGTCTTTGCGGACGTGACAATCAGCACCTGTTCCATCAGAACCGACTACTGAGGGGTGCACAGGGTTGCTCGGGCGGGAATGTGCATCACGTGGCTCGTGCACAAGCCCGTGCCCACGACGGGCGTCACACGGGGCGCTGCTGGTTCTCGATGTACTGGCGTACGGCGGTGAGCGGCGCCCCGCCACATGATCCGGCGAAGTACGAGCCCGACCAGAAGTGGCCATCCCACAGGTACCTGCGGACGTGGGCGTCGTATTCCTTGCGCAGGAGCCGGGCGGAGACGCCCTTGAGGGAGTTGACCAGCTTGGAGAGCTGGACCTTGGGCGGGTAGTGCACGAGCAGGTGTACGTGGTCGTCCTCTCCGTCGAACTGCTCCACCTCGGCTTCGAAGTCCTCGCAGACCTCCCGCATGATCTCTTCGCAGCGCGTCAGCATCTCGCCTGTCATGGCCTCGCGCCGGTATCTGGTGACGAAGACCAAGTGGACATGAAGGTTGTGGATGACATGGCGGCCTGCGCGTACGTCGGGGTTTGGATTCCAGCGCGGTGTCATGAACCAAATGCTACGGTGATCGCGTGACAACGGAACGTGCGCAGGAGATTCGACAGTTCGGGCATCGTGCCCGGCTGGCGCTGACCCCTGCACAGGTCCGGCTCATCGACTCCCAGGCCCACGCCGCACGGGCGACGTGGAATCTCCTGCACGACTTATGGATGATGACGCCGAAGTGCCGCCGCTCCCTCAGGGCCGCGGACGAGGCGATCCGGCAGGCCCGCCGGGATATCGACTGGCTCGCCGTGCTTCCCGCCCAGGCCGCACAGGTGGTCCTGAAGACCTACCACCGAGCATGGAAGAACTGCTGGGAAGGAAGGGCCGACGCACCGAACTTCAAGGCCCGCTTCCGCACGATGATGTCCGTGGACATCCCCCAAGGGCGCGACCTGCACGTCAAGCGGGTGCACCGCCGCTGGGGCATGGTCAACATCCCCAAGGTCGGCCGCATACGCTTCCGCTGGAGTCGCGACCTGCCCGTGCGCAAGAACGCAAACGCGGACAACCGGATCACTGGAGCCCGGCTGGTCAAGGACGCCCTCGGCTGGCACATCGCCTTCCGCATCCAGACCCTCCAGAGCGCGCCCGAGCCACACACCGGGTCCGAGGTCGGCATCGACACCGGAGTCAACGTCCCGCTCGCCCTGTCCGACGGCAACCACCAGGACCACGGCCGACCGCCCCGGCTCCCGAACGGCACAGCCGATCGGGAGAAGTGGCTGAACCCCGACGAGAAGGCCAAGCTGCTGCGCCTGGAGCAGCAAGCCGCGCACCGCAAGAGCTTCCACAAACGCGGCGAGAAGACCGCTCGCCGACTTCAGAACACCTACGACCAGATCAAGCGGCTACGCGCAACAGCCACGCGCCGCGCCACTGACTGGCAGCACCAGACCACCACCGAACTCGCCCGCGCCTACGGCGTGATCGTGGTGGAAGACCTGGACATCCCGAACATGGTCAAGTCCGCCAGGGGCACCATCGACAACCCGGGGAAGAACGTCGCGCAAAAGTCCGGCCTGAACCGCTCCATCAGTCAGGAGGCCTGGGGCCGCACCGTGACGATGCTGACGTACAAGACCGCCCGCCACGGTGGCACCCTGCACAAGGTCCCCGCCCCGAACACCTCCCTGCGCTGCTCCGCGTGCGGCTTCATCACGCCGGGCAGCCGACAGGACCAGTCCACGTTCGTGTGCAAGAACCAGGACTGCGGCTGGTCGGGCAACGCCGACCACAACGCCGCCCGGAACATCTTGCACCTGTACCGGATGGGCCACGCGCTCATCCCGGCTGCCGGAAGGGCAGTCGTCAGGCGCCCACGAGGCGTCAAGCCCGCCACCGCAAGGTAGGCAGGAATCTCCCAGCCTCAGTCGGGAGAGCACTTCAACAGTGACGGTTCCCTGCTCCCGGTCCCGCGCACCGGGCGGGGTGGGCTGGGGACGAACTGGTCCGCCAATGCGCAGATCGAGTTCCTGCTGCGACGCGCTCTCGCGGAGGCGGGTCGACTGCCGGGCGAGGCCAAGCCGATCGCCCGCCGTGGCCGTCCTCCCGTGAAGCCACCCGAGTCCCAGTAGCAGAACCGTGACAATCGGCCCCCACCTGGGCCGTCGTACCACCGCCGTACCCACCGCCATGATCTACACACTCGACGTATACATGCGGCGTATACACCCCGTGTAGAGTCATGGCCATGTCCATCGGTCACACCCTTCTGGGCCTCCTGGAATCGGGCCCCCGCCACGGCTACGACCTGAAGCGGGCTTTCGACGAGAAGTTCGGTCACGACCGGCCGCTGCACTACGGCCAGGTCTACTCGACGATGTCCCGGCTGCTGAAGAACGGGCTCGTCGAGGTCGACGGGATCGAGCCCGGCGGCGGGCCCGAGCGCAAGCGGTACGCCATCACCGACGCCGGGATCACCGACGTCCAGCAGTGGCTCGCGACGCCCGAGAAGCCGGAGCCGTACCTTCAGTCGACCCTCTACACCAAGGTCGTCCTCGCCCTGCTCACCCGGCGCGACGCGGCCGACATCCTCGACACGCAGCGCGCCGAGCACCTGCGCATGATGCGGATCCTCACCGACCGGAAGCGGAAGGGGAATCTCGCCGATCAGCTCATCTGCGACCACGCCCTCTTCCACCTCGAGGCCGACCTGCGCTGGCTGGAACTCACCGCCGCGCGCCTCGACAAGCTGGCCGAGGTGGTGGTCAAGTGACACCGCCTCCCGGTTCCCTGCTCGCGGCCCAGGAGCTGCGCAAGGCCTACGGCCCGACCATGGCGCTCGACGGGGCCGAGTTCTCCATCCACCCCGGCGAGGTCGTCGCCGTGATGGGGCCGTCCGGCTCCGGCAAGTCGACGCTGCTGCACTGTCTCGCCGGGATCGTGCCGCCCGACTCGGGGTCCATCACCTACGCCGACCGCGAGCTGGCCACCATGAGCGACGCCCAGCGCAGTGCGCTCCGGCGCTCGGAGTTCGGGTTCGTGTTCCAGTTCGGTCAGCTCGTGCCGGAGCTCACCTGCGTGGAGAACGTCGCCCTTCCGCTGCGCCTCAACGGCACCTCCCGCAAGGAGGCCGAGAAGGCCGCCCTGACCTGGATGGAGCGGCTGGAGGTCGACGACCTGCGCAAGAAGCGGCCCGGTGAGGTCTCCGGCGGTCAGGGGCAGCGCGTCGCCGTGGCCCGCGCCCTGGTCACCAACCCGCGCGTGGTGTTCGCCGACGAGCCGACCGGCGCGCTCGACTCCCTCAACGGCGAGCGCGTGATGGAGCTGCTGACGGACGCCGCCCGGTCGACCAACGCCGCCGTCGTCCTCGTCACGCACGAGGCGCGGGTCGCCGCCTACTCCGACCGCGAGATCGTCGTACGGGACGGCAAGTCGCGGGACATGGAGCGGGTCGTATGAGCGTGGGATGGGGGCATCCCCGGGCTCGAGCGAAGTCGAGAGTTTGGGGGAGGGCCCGGGATCTGGGCATGGGGGTCCGGTTCGCCTTCGCCGGCGGACGCGAGGGGTGGGTCCGGGCACTGCTGACGGCCGTCGGGGTCGGGCTCGGGGTGGCGCTGCTGCTGCTGACGACGGCGGTCCCGAACATGCTGGCGGTCCGGCACGAGCGGGAGAGCGCCCGTGCCGACATCGACTACAGCTACACGGATCTGAAGAAGTCGGACCGCACCCTGATCGTCGCGGACGTCGACACGGACTTCCGGGAGAAGGACATCCGCGGCCGGGCGCTGGAGCCCGAGGGAGCCCGGGCACCGTTGCCGCCGGGGCTGGAGAAGTTCCCCGCGGTGGGCGAGATGGTCGTCTCCCCCGCGCTGAAGAAGCTGCTGGAGTCGGACGACGCCAAGCTGCTGCGCGAGCGGCTGCCCGAGCGGATCGTCGGGACCATCGGGGAGAGCGGGCTGATCGGCTCGCACGAACTCGCCTTCTTCCGGGGCGGCGACGGCCTCGCGCCGTACATCGACGGCGCCCGGGTCGCCCGTATCGAGCGGTTCGGGGACACGAGCCCGACCGAGACGCGGACCGACCCCGTGCTGATCCTGCTGGTCATCGTCGTCTTCGTGGTGCTGCTGATGCCGGTCGCCGTCTTCATCGCCGCGGCCGTGCGCTTCGGCGGTGAGCGGCGCGACCGCCGCCTCGCGGCGCTGCGGCTGGTCGGCTCCGACAGCCGGATGACCCGGCGCATCGCGGCCGGCGAGGCGCTGGCGGGGGCGGTGCTGGGACTGGTCTTCGGTGCGGGCTTCTTCCTGATCGGCCGCCAGATCGCGGGCTCGGTCGAGGTGTTCGACGTCAGCGTGTTCCCGAGCTACCTCAACCCCTCCCCCGCGCTGGCGCTGCTGGTCGGCCTCGCGGTCCCGGCGGCGGCGGTGCTGGTCACGCTGTTCGCGATGCGCGGCGTGGTGATCGAGCCGCTCGGTGTGGTGCGTACGGCCAAGCCCTCGCGACGCCGGCTGTGGTGGCGGCTGCTGCTGCCGCTGGGCGGCCTCGCGATGCTGTGGCCGATGATCGGCCAGGGCCGCGACAACGGCGCCTTCAACGAATACCTGGTCATCGGCGGCGTACTCCTGCTGCTCATCGGCGTGACCACCCTGCTGCCGTGGGTCGTCGAGGCGGTCGTCGCCCGGCTCGGCCCGGGCGGCGTCGCCTGGCAACTCGCCGTCCGCAGGCTCCAGTTGAGCAGCGGCACGGCGGCCCGCATGGTCAACGGCGTCGCGGTGGCGGTCGCCGGGGCGATCGCGCTGCAGATGCTGTTCGCCGGGGTGGAGAGCGACTACACGAAGCAGTCCCGGTACGACACCCAGCGGGCGCAGATGCAGGTGTCCATGTCCCATAACGCCCGACTCGGCCCGGCCGTCGAGCAGTTCCGGGACACCAAGGGCGTCCAGCAGGTCTACGCGCTCGCCGAGGGCTACCTGGGCGAACGGCGCAAGGACCCGGACATGGGTATCGAGATGACCGTCGGCGACTGCACGTCACTGCGCCAGGCGGCCGAGCTTCCCTCCTGCCGGGACGGCGACATCTTCTACGTGTCGAACTCCGAGTACGACGAGGACACCCCGAAGCTGGCGAAGCAGCCGGGCCGGACGTTGTATCTGGACCCGTCGTACGAGGGCGGGCCGCCGCGGCAGGAGATCGCCTGGGCCGTGCCTAAGGGCCTGAAGCCGGCCCGCACGCAGGAGGACTTCATGGGTATGCAGCGAGGTGGCTTCCTCGTCACCCCGAAGGCGCTGCCCGCGGCGGCCACGCCGGCGCTGCGGGGGCAGG
Source organism: Streptomyces sp. DT2A-34 (assembly GCF_030499515.1). Classification (NCBI taxonomy): domain Bacteria; kingdom Bacillati; phylum Actinomycetota; class Actinomycetes; order Kitasatosporales; family Streptomycetaceae; genus Streptomyces; species Streptomyces sp. DT2A-34. The sequence continues at coordinate 3,450,950 of NZ_JASTWJ010000001.1, forward strand.
TGTACCTCAAGCTCGACCGCTCGGTGCCGGTCGCGTACGACCGGGTGCGGAACACGGCGACGGCCGCGGACCCGCTGTCCTACCCCATGACCTGGTCCTCCACGCAGACGGCCGACCGCTACCGCACCATCCGCACCGGCCTGTTCGTGGGCGCCGTCTGTGTCCTGGCGCTGATCGGCGCGAGCCTGCTGGTCTCCCAGCTGGAGCAGCTGCGCGACCGCAAGAAGCTGCTGTCGTCCCTGGTCGCCTTCGGCACCCGGCGCCGCACCCTGAGCCTGTCGGTGCTGTGGCAGACGGCGATCCCGATCGCCCTGGGCCTGCTGCTGTCCTCGGTGGTGGGGCTGACACTGGGCGCGGTCCTGCTGCGGATGACGGCCACGCCGGTCATCGTGGACTGGACGAGCGTGGTGTCGATGCTGGGCGTCGGCGCCGGCATCGTCCTCACGGTGACACTGCTGAGCCTGCCGCCGCTGCTGCGACTGATGCGCCCGGACGGCTTGCGTACGGAGTAGGCACACCGTCCACGGCTGCCGCCCCACCCCGGCCTCAGGCGTCCGGACCCCACCGGTCGGGACGCCTGAGGCACGCGTAGCTCACCCCTCCGCGTCCACCACCCGAACGGGCAACGGCCCCAGGACTCCGCACCCACGCACAGCATCCAGGGCCGCCCTCCCCAAGCCGACCACCGCCACCCCTGCCCTCACCGACACCGCGAAGGCCACACAGGGATCACCCCTCCCCGTCCACCACCCGCACCGGCAGCGGGCACAGGACCGCGCACACGCACGGCATCCAACCCTCTCCCGCCATTGGGCCCACCGGCCCGATCGCCCCCGGTCGCCAGACACAGCCGAGGCCCGGACCAGGCACAAGCCGGCGAGACGGCCTACGCCCCACCCCGCCCGCACACCAAGCCGACCACCGCCACCCCCCGCCCTCACCGACACCGCGAAGGCCACACAGGGATCACCCCTCCCCGTCCACCACCCGCACCGGCAGCGGACGCAGCGCCTCGCGCAGGGCGGAGGCCAGTTCCTCGTACTCCGCTGCGCGCGCCGCTCCCGTCCGCATGGCGAGGGCGACGCGGCGGGTGGGTGCCGGGTTGGCGAAGTAGCCGGTGAGGAGTTGGCTGCTGCGGGTCGTCTCCAGCTTGAGGGCGGTGCGCGGCAGCAGCGTGCAGCCCAGGCCGCCCGCGACGAGTTGCACGAGCGTGGACAGCCCGGCGGCCGTGGTGGTGACCGGCGCGTCCTCGCGGCCCGCCTCCCGGCAGATGTCGAGGGCCTGGTCGCGCAGGCAGTGCCCTTCGTCAAGGAGCAGCAGGTTCAGCTCCTTGAGGGCCTCGCGCGGGATGCCCTCGCGGCCGCCGAGCCAGTGGTCGAGCGGGGTGACGAGCACGAAGTCCTCGTCGAAGAGCGGGAGTTCGGCGACGCCGGGCACACCGAGCGGCACGGCGAGGAGCAGCAGGTCCAGGCGGCCGGTCGTGAGCCCCTCGACGAGGCTGGCCGTCTGCTCCTCGTGCACCTGGAGGTCGAGGTGCGGATACCGGTCGTGGACGAGGCGCAGGACGGTCGGCAGCAGGTACGGCGCGACGGTGGGGATGACTCCGAGGCGGAGGGCCCCGGTGAACGGCGCCCGGACCGCCTCGGCCTCCTCCATCAGCGCCCCGACCTCCACCAGCACCGCCTTCGCCCGTACGGCCAGCCGCTCGCCGGCCGGCGAGAGCAGCACCTTGCGGGTCGTGCGCTCCAGCAGCGTGACCCCGAGCGTCTCCTCCAGCGCGGACACGGCGCCCGAGAGCGCGGGCTGACTCATCCCGATCGCGGCGGCGGCGTCCCGGAAGTGGAGATGCTCGGCGACGGCGGCGAAGGCCCGCAGCTGGGCGAGGCTGGGCTGCCGCTTCTTGCCCAGGGGCATGCTCTTACCCACGGTCATCCCGCCTCACGATCATAGATAGGCACCTCCTATCAACCTGACCGAGTGTAGCTATTTCCCGTATCAATGCGGCCTGTGCCAGGATCGGTAAGGTCCAACCCAAGGGAGACACCTGTACCGAACAGGTGTCTCTTTCGCTGCAAGGAGAGCGCGTGCTCACTGTCGGTGACAAGTTCCCCGAGTTCGAACTGACCGCCTGCGTCTCGCTGGAGAAGGGCAAGGAGTTCGAGACGATCAACCACAAGACCTACGAGGGCAAGTGGAAGATCGTCTTCGCCTGACCGAAGGCAAGCAAAAAACACTTTGAGGTGATGGAACCTCTGTGTGATCTTGTCTTCAGGGAGGCTGCTTGCAGGCCGCTGACCAGCATGGACAACTGCGTCAGCACGCAGCAGGCAGACAAGGGATCACCACGTGGAAGTGCTGCAACACACCGTCTCCGATACGTGCATACCACTTGGCATGTACCGCCGCGTCTCGATCGACAAGGCCCTCAAGGGCCTGGAATCTGACTGGCGGGAGGTTCAGGAGCAGGTCAAGGAGCAGGAGGAAGCGATCCGCTTCCTTGCTGAGCATGACCCCGAGTTGACGCGCCGGGGCGCCGTCATTGTGCGCGACTACTGCGACAACGACACGCCGGCATCGGATCCGTTCATCGTTCGTGACGACTTTGAGGCCCTGCTGCGCGACCTTGAAGCCGGGGTGATCCGTGGCGTCCTCTTCCTTCACTCCAACCGGTTGGCTCGTCTCGTCTACGACGCGGCGCGGGTCTGCCGCATCTTCGAGATGAACCCCGACTACATCGGGCGATCCGTCGAGGGAAGCGTTGACCTCTCCACCGTCGAGGGCCGAGGCATGTTCGTCATGCAGGCCACCGTAGGCAACATGGAGATTGGCAACATCAAGCGCCGCACGAAGCGAACCAACCGACGGGTTGCCAACAAGGGCGCCATGCATGGGGCGCCTCGTCCCTTTGGATGGGGCGAGGACAGGAAGACGCTCCACGAGACAGAGCACCCGTTTCTACTGGCAGCGATCAGGGCCGTCCCTGGCGGCCTCAAAGTCGGGACCTTCCGAAGGCGACTCGTTCAGTTCGGGCACGTACCCAGGAAGACAAAGCGATCTCGCGAGGGCAAGCGGGAGATCGGCCACGCGGCTGCGGAAGCGATCCTCACGAACCCTCGCAACGCCGGCTTTCGCATGTACGCCCCCCAGGACGAACGGCGCAACGCGGGGCGCCTGTGGCTTCCCGACTGCATCGTCCGCGACGCTGAGGGCAACCCGGTCCTGGGTGACTGGGAGCCGGCCTGTACTCCTGATGAATATTGGGCCTGCGTCAACGAGATCAAGCGGCGCAAGGACAATCGACGCGACGGCAACAAGGGAGAGCCCCACGACACAGCCGTCAAGTACTTCCTGTCAGGCATCGCACGGTGTGGCAAGTGCCTCAGCCCGATGTGGTCCAACCCCTACGAGCCCGGTACCTCGTCATACGAAAAGTGGGGCTTCCGGTACGCGTGCCTCGTCAGCCAGGGCGGATGCGGGGGTGTCACCCGCTGCGGGCCACCTTGCGATGACCTTGTTGAAAGTGCGTTCCTGCTGGGGACTCGCCAAGGGCTCGGAGATGCCATTGAACAGGCTGCCGAGGAGATCGACGAGAAAGTGCACGATGATCGACTTTCGGAGATCGCGGCGGAAATGTCCGACGTGAAGAGGCGGCGCAGCGAGAAGCGGATTTCAATGGGTGAGTCTTTGGATGCGATTGAGGAGCTTGAGCGCGAACGAGACGAACTCTTGGGGAAGCGCGGAAAGCTGGCGCTTCAGAAGAAGCGCAAAAGGCTACTTTCCGCGGATGCCCTATCGGACTGGACAGATCTGGCAATGGAGGAGAAGCGCGCCCGGCTTACTCAGAGCATCCGATCCGTGATCATCCATCCCATAGGCCGGGGCAAACGGTTCGATCCAGAGTTCATCGAGATCGTATGGCACGAGGAACCGGAGGAAGAGAAGGCCGACGCCTAAAACGATGAGAGCCCTCCCAGAAAAGGGAGGGCTCTCATCATTTGTTGACCTTCTTCAGACCCCACATCTTCATCACACGCGCGCGCCAAGCCTCACCCCGCTTCGGCATCTTAGCGAGTTCGCGGGCCAACCATTCTTCCTTCGTCAATGCCTCCTCCCCCAATCGAAATTACTGGCATCCCAACTCTCTTCCGTGCGTCGGAGCCTCTGGAAAATCTCAGCATTTCTCATTTCCCCACAACAGGAATGTGAGCATCCTGCGCATTCCTCACGCGGCATATTTCCACCCCTCGGCGATCATGTCTCTTCTGATTTCGCGGAGGCTGGCTATGTCTTCGGCTATGCCGCATGCGAAGTCCGCTTCCGCCGGGGAGTGCCCGGAGCCGACGTAACGCCATGCGGAGTCGGTGACGGTCTCTCGGTCTTCCAGGGCAAGCCGGCCACCGCCTTGATAGTCAGCCCGCACGGCGCGCAGCGCCCCGTAAGTAGTGGAGTATTGGCGGGATTTGGTGAGGACGTGGCCCCGGTAGCCGAGAGTGTGAGCCCAGGCCCGGAGGTTCAGTGCGTCCAGCTCGGGCAGGCCGCCCAGGCGCCAGCAGGCCGCCATAAGCGCCCGTAGGTGGGCATTCACGGGGGCGAGGCGGATGCTGTCGAAGTCTTGTATGCGGTAGTCGATGCCACCCGCGTCGCCAACGCTCTTTGAGACGTATTTGGCGACGTAGGCCGCAACGGAGTTGTCAGTCACGGCCGAGGATTCGGTGAATGCATCGCTGCGGATCGGGTGGACATCGATCTGTTTTCCCCACTTGATGACCCGCTCACCTGTGGCCGGGGAATAGGGCGTGTGCACCTCTATGTGTTCAGCGGCCGACCGTACGGCGCCTTCAAGGAGTTCGGTCGTGCCCCACAATGGAGGGGGCGAGGAAGGACCGTCGGGCCCGTCGAGTCGGATCACCGCGTGGAAGTGCACGGCCCCGCGCTTTTGGTATTCGGCGACTTTGGCGAAGGACACCGTGAGGTGTTCGCGCAGGCGGGTTTGTGTGATTCCTGCGGCAGTCGCCAGATGCCGCCGAAGCGTGCGGCAGTAGCGGTTCCACAGGGCGCCGGCGGACGCGTGCCACAGGGCGTGTCCGGCGTAGTCGTAGCAGTCCGGGCAGAGTGGCTGACCCACCAGGGAGTCGGTGTCGGCGTGCTTGTGGCCGCAGTCGAGAGGCCGCCCGTGTTCGCAGACTCCGCCGTCTCGTCGGGGGCGGCATAGGGCCCCGTCAGGGCCGCTCGCGCGGTGTACGGCGCCGAATGAGGGGGCGGTGAGGGTGACGAAGAGGCGGGGGTGGCGCTGCACGTTGTCGGTGACGCCTTTGCCGCCCAGGAGGCCGGAGCGGACCAGGTGGAAGGTGTCGCCCGCGTGCAGGTAGGAGCACGGTTCGCAGCGTGTTTCTCGGCGGTTGCGGCAGCGCACCGGCATCCGGCCGCCGGGTTCGTCGCTGGTGTCGTAGTGCCGCAGTACCTCGCCGGTGACCGCGTCGCGGGTGGTGGTGTGTCCGGCGAAGTAGATCGGGTGGGCGCAGCCGCCGATGGATTTGATCTGTTCGAGCCAGCGCGAGAATCCGGGTTCGTGGACGACCCGGATCAGGTCGCGTTCGGTGGCAGAAAGAAGGCGCAGACGCTCAGCCTCATTGAGGACTGAGCGCCGCGCCTCATCCGATATCGGGTACACGGGTGGCCCCCTTTCACGAGGTGTAGGCGCGGTGGTCATGGGTCAACTCCTGCTATGGCTCGCATCAGCTATGAATGCGAGAAAAGAGTGTCGGTGAACTCCGAACTCGGCCGGAATCGGCCCATTGGAGCTATCGGCTTACTACGGGATGAGATAGTCGGCGACTACCCAGCCGTACTTACCCTTGTTGGCTCCGCTGCCGACTTTTCCGTAATACCAGAGGAAATCCTTCGAGCAATACGTCCTGAACTTGGTTCCCTTCTGGAGAATTCCTAGGGATGTAGACGACCTCGTGGGCTTCTTGCGGAGGTTTACGGCTGCATCGGTCTTCATGGTCTGGGCGTAATGCGCTATGCACCCTGCGGGCAGCGAGACGGCCGAAGCGGTCGCCGTGAGACCGCCTGCCGTGACGGCCAGGCCGAGCGCGCTTGCAGCGAGAGCACGAACGAGAGTGTGACGGATCTGCATTGCGTTTTCTCCTCTGAGAGAGTTTCGAGGGAGCCTTTTGCCGCCTCACGGTTTCCTTTTCCGGTGTCAGCCGAAAAGGAGGCGAATGGGACCATACGGACGGTCTCTTTTAGTTCCAGCCAACGTAATCAGACTTGACCCAGCCCTTTTTTCCGTTGTTCGGCCCGCTTGTGACCTTGCCGTAGCTCCATTCGTGATCCTTGTCGCAGTACTCGGTAAATCGAGTGCCCTTGTACAGGATTCCGAGGGAGGCGTACTTAGCTCCGGGGCCGCTCCGCAGGTTTACAGCACTGGTAGCTTCCATCTTCTGCGGCCAAGCCCATTCCCAGGTGCACGACTTGGGCAGCGATGCCGCCGAAGCGGTCGGGGCGGTGAGCACATTGCCGCCCACGATCACAGCCGTGGTCGCAGCAGCAGCGGAAACACGGACGAGGTTCTGACGGATCTGCATTTCATTTTCTCCTCTGGGAGGGTTTCAAGGCGGCTTCTTGCCGCCTCTTGGTTCCTTTTTCCGGGGTCAGCCGAAAAAGAGGCTTCCGATGGCCTGGACGATCGCCCACACCGGATAGGAGAAAGGCGTACCGGCGAGGAGGAATCCGAACAGTGCGATCAGCGTTGCCTGATAGGCCCTGATTTCCCGTGACCGCGACGTCAGGACGACGTACAGGAACAGGAATGAGTCGATGACCCAGATATGTGTCTGTGTCATGCCGTAATTCCTCCTTTCTCGAAGGTGACGGGGTCGGGTTGGGTCAGGAACGGATCCTGTGGCGGATCGATCTGTCCGATCTCGGCCGCGTCGGCGGTGCTGACCAGGCGGGAGCGGGCGCGCATCCACCGGCCGCCCATGGCGACGACCGCGACGCCTTGTTCGTCCTCGGTGATGTTCTGCGCGGTGATCACGGCGTCCGGGTTGATGTCGCCCAAGGTCATCTCGGCCGACCCGGCGTCATGCGCGCGGTGGGCGACGCGTCCGCCGAGCTGGGCGCGCAGCGCGGTCACGCGGGGGCCGAGGTCGGAGCCGACCCGCTGTCCGGCGATGACCAAGTGGACGCCGAGCGCCGCGCCGAGTTGGGCGATGCGCAGCAGCAGGGTTCCGCACTGCTCTGCCTCGTCCCGCGATTCGCGGGAGCCGTCGGTCAGGTACAGCTCTGCCAGTTCATCGACGATCACGACCAGGGGCACCGGCCGCTGTTCCTCGGGCAGTTCCCAGACCGACCGTTTTTCCCAGGAGCGGCACCACCTCATCCGTGCCTGGATCTCGTCGACCACACCGGACAGCACGCCGAGCGCCTGTGTCCGGTCGACGGCCAGCGCGGAGAGCCGCCCGCCGAACAGGCCGAGCTCCAAGCCGCCTTTGCAGTCGATGCCGACCAGGGCGACCCGCTGAGGCGCCAGCGCGAGGACCAGCGCCGCCAGCAAAGACGACTTGCCCGACTGCGTGGCCCCGGTGACCAGCCAGTGAGGGACACGCCGCAGGTCGATCAGCCATGGGGCGCCGTCCTCGAAAACGCCCACGTCAGCGGCCAGCAGTGCGTGAGCCGGCACACGGGTGGAAGGGGCGTCCTCGGCCAGCGGATCCCTGGCCGTGACGTCGATGACCACCTGTCCCCGGCGCGGGGAGGTGACCCGCACACTGTGCACGCGCCAGGTGTGTTCCATGGCGCGGGCCGCCGCGTAGAACGGCGCCGGAGTCTGCCCTGGATGCAGCAGCACCCGCAGCGTCAGCCCGGTTGCCGTGGGCACCGGCCAGGACAGTCGAGGGGGCTTCGGCTTGAGTGCCTGTCCCTGCACCACGAGGTCACGGCCGATCACCCGACGGTCCGGCGCCATGCTCACCGACAGGCCGTTGAGGTAGGCCAGCCTCCGCCAGGTCGCCACGATCCGCAGCGCGGTTCCCGGGTAGCCGAGCAGCCACCAGCGCCACGGCCACCGCCGCACCGGGACACCCCGCGCCTCCAGACGCGGTTCCCACCACCTCTGGGTGAGCACGCCCACGATGAGGAGCGCGGTCAGGATCCACACCACCAGGGAGGCGGGCATCACTCGTCCCCCTCCTTGGTGTCCGGCGCCTTGGTGCGGGCCAGCACCAGCCGGGCGCGCATCATCGCCGTCTCCGCGTGACGGGCCGTCAGGGAGAGGAGGAACCGGATGGTCGTGATGTCGTCGGACGTGGTGAGCAGCGCCTCGGTACCGGCGAGCGTCCGCAAGTCCCGCAGGAGCGAGCCGAAGTGACCGTCTACGCAGAACACGGGATCGTCGTGGCCGTCGGGCACGTCCGCGTCGTCCAGACCGGCGGCCGCCCGCATCTCCTGGGCCATCCGTTCGGCGTCCTCGGCAAGCACCACCGCGCACGGTTCCTTGCAGGCGAACACCTCTGACTCGTCAGCAGGATTGCGGCCCACCGGGACAGACGTGACTCGCGCGTCAATGAAGCTCGCGCCGCACACCACGCAGGCCAGGCCGTCACCCTTGGGGCCGCCGACGTTCCAGAAATAACGGTCCATCAGGAATCACCGCCCGAGGACTTCCCGCGCGGACCAGCAGCCGCAGCAGCGGAGCCACCACCGGAGCCCGCAACGGGCGTGATCGAGTCGGCCCGGTACGTCGTACCCGTGCGGCCCTCCAACGCCCAGTCACGCGCCCACAGGTTCGCGACCCTGACCTCAGCACCCTCCGTGAGGCCCTGCGGCTGCCCAACCGTCGTCACGTCGATTGCATCGACCCTGCGCCCTTCCGGCTGCCGCACGGCCAGGCCCGTGATCCACAACGGGTTACCGTCACGGTCCCGACGCTGATCACCTTCCTGCGTCGTACGCGGCTCCGGCGCGATCTCACACCGGATCGTGCCCAGCCGGGACACGTCGATCGGCTTGTTTTCCAACGGAGTTCACCTCATCTCACAACACACCCATCCGGCCACTCATCCGGATGAGTTGAGGCGATCATCATCACCCGGCACCCGATTCAGGTCAAACACTTATCCGGATGAGTGGGTTTGGGTGTACGTCAGACGCTCAACCACTTATCCTCATGAGTGCACGCACGCCTATACCAGGACCCACTGACAAGCAACGCGGCACGACGACCCACCCCACGAACGTCGAGCATCCGTTGAACTACTCACCGCCGACCTGAGAAGGACAGCAGCCATGGCAGCCCGAGAGCACATCGAACGCGCACCAGCCATGTACATGCAGGTGGCCCAGCGCATGGCCGACGACATCCGCCGAGGCCGCTACCAGCCCGGCGAACTCCTGCCGTCCGAAACTCAGATGGTGGAGATGTACGGGGTCGGCAAGCACACCGCGCGCTCCGCCGTCGCCGAGCTGCGCCGCATGGGACTGGTCGAGTCCCAGCAGGGCAAGGGCAGCATCGTCCTTGCCGTCGGCGGAGCCCTCCCCGCCACCCGCGTTGAACGGTCCATCCAACGTACGACGAAGGGGAGTTGGCACCTGCCGGAGACGACGCAGACCGAGGCGCCCGCCGTCAGCAGGAGCGCGCTGGACGGCCCCCCGGCAGCCCTGTTGGACCAGCAGGACCAGGACGCCATCAACGTCGACCGCATGCTGTACGACCCGGCAACCGGCGCCCGCATGGCCCACCGTGTCCTGATCCCGCTTGCAACCGCAGCCGACGTGCCCACCCTCGCCGAGCAGCCCAACGCCGAAGTAGCCGACCTGTACCGACAGCTTGCCGACGCCGGCCTCAGCCTGTCGTTCACCGAGCACGTCACCGCCCGCACCCCCTACCCGGACGAGCGCACCGCACTCGGACTCAGCGACGCCAGCCCCCTGCTGATCACCTACCGCGTGACCGCCGACGCCGACCAGGACCGCCCCCTGCTGTGCGAGGAACTCAAGGCCCCCGCCGCCACCTGTCAGCTCACTTTCTCCCTGACGCCGACGAAGACCGCCGCCAAGCGCACCAGCCGCTGACCCGCGTCGGGGCAGCGGCTCCAGGTTGAGGTGTGCCGGCCGGGCGTGACTCAATTCAAGCGCCTGGCTGTTTTTCGCTGGGAACGGCGCACTCCCAGATTTTCATCTCACGAAACGTATAGGAGCCACCTTCGCCTTTGGTGACGAGCTCATCTGTTCCCGAGTCGAGGGTTTCAACACTCCATGTCTCAACGTAAGGGCTTGGTGGACTCTGTGACTGGTCTTGCGAAATTACGATTCCATGCTCTTCGACCGCAAAGGTCCCTTGTTCGGACCAGCTGCGTTCTCCGGCTTGAATAAATAGGTAGGTCCCGTCTGCTGCGAATTCTAGCTGGGACGTCTTGTCTACAGCGACCCAAATGCCGATCAGCCTGCCAGGAATTTCAAGGGCTGCCCGTATGCGGCCCCGCCACTGACGGCGATCAGAGCAAACCCCAAGAGGGCGGCACATATACTATGCAGGATTATTTCTGGTAGCCCGCGACTAGTACTGCAATGATCACCCCTCCTTTAACGGAGCATAGAAGGCAGCCTTTCTTGCCATGTTGCGCCACGAGCGGTGCCTTTGCATCTCGATCTTTCAGATCGCCTCGTTTACCGCTGCAGCTTCGCTGGGGAAGGATGCACTCAACCGGATCTCTCAACTTCCCACTTCACCTCCCTAAAAGTTGACCATTCATTTGTTCAACAACCAACCTAAAGCCGAAGTCAACGTTCGTACACCCAACCCCACTCCCCGCACAGGACGGTGCAGAACGGTGAGCGTAGACTGAAGAGAACAGTGATCATTTCCGGGCTGGGTCCGGCGGTCGGGCGGATCGCCCGGAGTCCTGAAGGGCGCCCCTCATGGTTGCAGGTGTGAGAGCGGCTGTTGCTGGTGGCTCGGCGATTGCGATCGCCTTGAGTGGGACAGCAATTGCGAGGGCTGACGATCCCAACGACATCTACAAGCGAGCCGCGCCAGCGACTGTGCATGTACTCGGAAACCTGGGTTCCGGAACTGGCTTCATCTATGACGCTGAAGAAGGACTGATCGTCACCAATGCCCATGTAATACAGGGTCAAGCATCTTTGAAGGTGGTGATTCAGGACCAGAAGCCCGTTCCCGTACGGCTTGTCGGCAGTGACCCTTGTGAGGACATCGCTGTCCTCAAATTGGCCACGCGGCAACCGGACCTGAAGGAGTTGGAGTTCGGCGACAGCACTAAGCTCGAAGCGGGCGATACCCTGGTCACACTCGGTTACCCTAGTTCGATTGCTGAGAGTGAGACGCAGGATGTCGTTCATGCGTCAGGTGAAGTCCAGTCGCCAGACGTGGCAGCCACGCCGTTTCCCTCCTCCCCTCGTTTCCCTTCCCTGGTCCAGCATTCAGCTACCGTAAATCCAGGTAACTCGGGAGGGCCGCTGCTCGACTCGGAAGGAAAAGTGGTAGGCATCAACACCCTGTACTCCTCAGGAGATATCCAAAACCAGTTCTATGCAATCAGCGAACACCATGCACATCCAATGCTCGATGCGCTTGCAAAAGGCGAAAAGAAGAACGATCCGGGATGGAAAATAATGGATCTCAACGATCCAGACCTACCCGAATCGAATCCGGATTACGCGAACGAAATAGCGAAAACGCAGGAGGTTCTCCTGAAGGCGAACGCCCAAGGCCTATTCGTGTCTTCTGTTCGCACAAATTCGCCGGCTGCGGAAGCGGTTGTGGCCGGTGATGTGGTGACCAAGGTAAAGGATCAACGGGTTTCCACGGTGGCCGACCTCTGCGACATCCTGCAATCCTCCGAGTCCGGAGAAAAGCTGGGGATCGAAGGCTTCAAGACGTTCAACGCCGACGGTACAAACTTCCAGCAGTGGGACCCGTGGGTCTCTAACCTCACTCTGAAATAAGGCGCGTGTCAGCGAACGCTCAGGGGCTGAGAGGTGATGTGAACGCCCGCTTCCCGCAGTGACATCGCCGCTGACGGCCTCGATCACCTACCGCCTGACCGCCGTCGCGGCGAGAAGCCGCATCTGAGGAGCTGAAGGCCCCGCCGTTCACCCGTCAGCTCACCTATCCCGTCACGCCGCCGAAGGACCCGCCAAGCGTGCCGCTGCCGGCCACCCGCATCGGACTAACTTCTCTTTACTTGTTCAAGGGCGCGCCTTCGGCGCGCCGGGCGGCTCTGGCCGCCTCGCCCGGGCATGCGGCCTCCGGCCGGTCCCGTCCGGACGACCAGCCGCCCGACAGCACCGCCGCCCTATACCAAGCAGAGAAGCCACCGCGGATTCGTCGCAGTGGCTTCGTTGCGTTGCCGAGTCGCTAGAAGGAGCATGCCGACCGTTCCGGCGCCGCCCGACACTCACTCAGGGCGTCAATCCTCCTCGGACTACTGCAAGTTGGCCTCAGGCTTGCCATGAGGTCAGCCACCAAACTTGTTATCTAGCTCCTGAAGCCATGCCACGTAATCGTTGGGAAGCATCATGGCCGACACCGAACCGATGAAGAAAAATGCCACTAGAGACACAAGGGCGACAAGCACCCACCCCTTGACCCCTAGGTTGTCCCCAGAACCGGCATTCTTCACGTCGACATTAATTAGCGATTCCGTAGCAGTTAGGCCCGTAACAGGACCGTCAAGCAGCAGAGTGTAGGTGACCTCCTGCTGTTTCCGCAGATGAGAAGGAGGTAGGAGTAGCTTACTACCGGACACAGTGGCCGCCGGCACCTGCGTGGTGCTCGGCGAACTCTCGGAACTGAGCAGTGCCAAGATAGGCTCTCCCAATTCAAATTCTATACTGCCGCTGAACATTCCACTTTCAATATCCTGACGGCCTTGATTAATAACCTGAACGGCTGCAACGTGAGGCGAAGTGAGAATCACGCCATTGTGGGTCACGGAGAGTCCACTACTCCCGTGGTTAGCCAAGAGTTCGGCACTTGACTGCAACCGATAGCCAAGTCTCAGCTTGGGATTTTTTTGCGCCCTCAATGTCGCCCAGACCGTAAGAAGGCCAACGCCCAACGTCACCGCGATCCCGACCAGCGTCATGATCGTTTGACTCACTTCGCTTGCGATGGTCACCATGACAGCAGATTGAAGCATGCTAACGGCCTTGCAGACAGGGCGAGTTGAAGCACTTCAGTTCGGTTCATCACCCCGCGCAGGAAAAGCCCTTGCTGACCTCAGGAATCCACTCACATGCCCACCGCAGAGCCAAGGGAGGTCACTCCCTAGGGCCGGTGGTACCAGGGACGCTATAGCGCGCCCCTGGACCCCGCCCAGCGTGGCAACCTCACGCGCGAATGCGGCTTTCGTCGTGGTCCATGTCCGTGCGCGCGTGAGGTCACCACGCACGTAACCAGCAGCTTTCCCCCGTCGAGTGGTACCGGTCCCGACCTCCCGCAGCGTGCCGGCCAACGCGCGCCCAGGGAGGCTGGGTCCCTACCTCCGGCAGGTATCCGCATGCCGCTGAGCTGCAAACCTCGCCGGGCCTATACCCGTGATCAGGATCGGACGCGGACACCCCTCACACCGGATGAACTCCCCGCGCCTGTCAGTCTCGATCCACACACGCGAGCCCGCCGCCGTCCGCCAGTCGTCACGCCGCCCCATGCCGTAACTCCCCCTCCCTCTCATCCTCCATCCGCTGAAACTTGACCACCCTGCCCGCTGGTCCGGCCGATGCCCCACGCAACCGCCGAGCGACCAGCCGCGCTCCCTCCGGGCGGAGCCACACCACCGGTTCACCATGCGCGCCCACATGCGCCACCGCCCGAACCAGCCGCACGTCTACACCCAGCTCCGCCAGGGCCGCGTTCAACTCCTCGGCAACTTCTTTCGCCTGCCGCCACGGTGACACGTAGTCAACTCCCGCAACGAACAAGGCGTCATCGAGGCCGCCGTACCCCCCACTGTCCGGCGACGCGTCCTCTGTCATTGCTCAACTCACCCCAGCCCCAGCCGTCTTGGTCAGATACGACCGGCCTTCCCCGCCATGCCGAACGCTTGTGCAAATCGAAAACAGGACACGCAGTCTACTTCGAGCCCTCCCGCATACGCACGGGTACGGTCTGTCAACTCGGGAAACCGCTCGCATCAACACGCCCCCCTCACTTTGCACTTACGCTGCGATCACATGCCAACGACATAGGACAAGCGACGGCCCCCTCTCCGCCGAAGCCGAGAAGGGGCCGCAAGGTCACCTTTCCTAAATCGGGTTAGTACAAGTACGCGTCCGTTACCCAACCGACGTAGCCGCCCGGCAGCCCACCCGCCGAATCACTCTGCAACATGATCAAGTCCCACTGCTGCCCGCCACTGACGCGCGTGGACGTGATGACCTGCACCTGCTCGCCCGCATAGATCTGACCCAGTATCAGTGAATCCGTACCCGGCCCCATACGCACCCGGAGCCCATCCACGGTCGCCGTACGCGTCACCGCGTAGTTGACGGACTCGGCCACCGCACCGTGGACCGACGACGGAGCCGACGCACTCACCGCCGGCCCGGACGGACCCGACGGAACCGCCGCCGACGCCACCGAGGCGCCCACCAGGCCGACACCAGCCACCAGCGCTCCAGACACAACCAGCGACCGCAGAACCTTGCCACCCATGATCAACTTCCCTTTCGCTCGAAACAGCATGAGCGGTCCGGTTTCGCACTACGCGAAGCCCATCCACTCATCCGGATGAGTTGCCAGCATCGGGCACTCACCTCAGGCCGGTCAACCACTTATCCGGATGAGTTTGGAGAGGTCGAGCAAGTGATGGCAGAAAACAAAGAAGCCCCGCCCGCACGCCACAGGGGGAAGCGCACGGGCGGGGCGGTGTGGCGACGTTCGGGGAACGCGTCGCCGTCTGGCACACGGATGGTGGAGAGACTCCTGTGTGCCGGGCTTTACAGGGCGCCCATGGATGCCTGCCATCGTCCGCGTGACAGGTGGCAGACGCCATCGGGCGTGATCCGGACTTGCGAGCCGAGCAGCGGCAACGCTCCTTCCGCGTTGAGCCTGTTGCGGATGCGCTCAAGTGCTTCCCACAGTCGTTGCGGGCCGCCCTGGTGCACTTCCGGCGGGTCTGTCCACTCGGCGGAGGCGCGAGCCCATGAACCGTCCGGGTGCACCAGGTAGGCGGTTCGAGTTCGGCCGGTTGTCTCGTAGCCGAGTTCGACGCCCGGTGTGGTGACTTCCAGCATGGATCGCAGTTCCCATGCGTTGGCCACGTCCACCACGGGGTAGCGCCCGGTGCTCCTCTGTTCTCCCTCAGCCTCGCGGGCGAGGGAGAACAGCTGTGCAAGGGCGGGCGGGTAGTCGTCACCGGACCGGGTGAGCATGAAGCCCGCCATGTCCCGTTCCACCTGCCCGATCACGTCCCCGTTCGCGTGCTTCCACCCGGTGACGATCAGGGAGGTTCGCGCAAGGGTGGTTGCGATGCGTCCCCCAGGCACCAGGGCCGCGAGAACAGCCCGCAATCCAGGACCAGGCGGAAGCGCCACGGTGCACACGATGCGCTCGTACGTGCCGGGCACATGCTCGGTGGCGTCCGCTGTGACGAACTTCGGGTGGTAGCCCATGGACGCGAGCCGTTCCCCCGCCGCGCTCGTCAGGTACGAGTCCACGTCCAGACTCGTCACGCACCGGTCCCCGATGCGGTGCGACGCGTACGCCGTGAGTCCACCGGCCCCCGTGCCCAAGTCCAGGAGAGGCAGTCCGTCCCAGAGCCGGACATGCCGGAGCATGCGCACGACCAGACTCGGCAGCGTGGCCGACGAGGTGGGCATTCCCGAAGGCTGGTCACCGGGCTTCGCGAGGTCGGCATGGAGCGTGCCGACCCTGGTGATCAGGGAACGGTCGGCGTAAGCAGCTTCGGTCCACGCGTGCGTGTCGCTCGGCCCGTCCCGCAGCACCCACCCGCCCGAGTCGTCCACCTCCCACCAACGGGGAACCAGCTCGTGACGAGGAACACGGGCCACGGGAGCCAGCCATCGGGAGTCAGGGTCCGTCACCCGGTGCGCGAGCCGTTCCGCTTGCTGGTTCCATTCCATGCTGCCGAGCCTTTCAGTGGTCAGTACGCGGGGTCACACGCTGTCGTGTTCGCGGGATCGCAGTCGTTCGAGTCGTCTGGGCCGCAGGCAGCGCGCGGGGCGGGGATGCGCGCTGCGAGTTCCGCCCACTTCGGGCCCCTGAGCAGGTCGGCGAGCCGAGTTTCCCGCACGTTGCCCGCCGGGAAGTCGCGCGACAGCACACAGCCGGCGAGGTCTCCGTTCGGCAGGATCGCCGCGCGGCCACGAGTGCACCGCCCGCACATCTCGTCCAGCGCCGGGGCGACTCCGGGAAGTTGTGCCCGTCCGACCGCGCGCACTCGATCCGTGTTGATGTGCTTCACGCCCATGGATTCCAGCTCTGAGCGAGCCTCGGTGACGTGCTGCCCCGGCAGGACATCTACGATCCCGGCTCGAACCGTGATCCCACGCATGACCGCTTCCCGGATGTTGCACCGGGTACGGGCGTAGCTCCCTCGCCGACCGGTGATCTTGTCGTGCTCTTCGGGATCGTTGCTGTAGTAACTGGTGCCCAGCGTCACGCCGTCCCGCTCGAACACCTCCCACCAGTCCGGCGCCACATAGAACAGGTTGGAGTACACCTCCACGTGCAGTCCGAGCGAGAGTCCGAGTTCCGTGAACTCCCGCCAGTACGGGTGAACAGTCGGCTCCCCGCCGATGAGCTGAATGGTTCGGATGCCGAGCGCGGCAGCGTCCGTGATGACCGCGCGCCAGTCCGCCGGGGTCATGGAGCCGTGCGTGGCCTGCGGGCTGGACTCTGACAGACAGTGCGTACAGGTGAGCTGGCACTTACCGGTGATCTCCAGCTCAAGCGACCTGATACCCAGGACCGGGGCGTTCGTGGGGCTCTCCATGATGGCTGTCACGGCTGCACTCCTTCGCGTCGGATCGTGCGCTAACGTGCCTCGCCCCCCCTCTAGGGGTACGTCGTGTGCGTGTTCACCCTCGTGCCAGGAGAGAGAGGGGGCTCTTCCTGACTCAGCTACAAGGGGGTGGTGCCCGTGTCCGGGGTCGGACCGGATGTCAGCCCACGCGGCCGTTGATTTTCGCGATTGGGCTGTCTCACGGGCGCTCTGTCGCACATTCGCTGTTCCCCCCGCTTGAGGATCACTCAATGAAGGAGAGCGACAGAGACGTGGTGCCCGCCCTGACCGAAGTGCAGGAGGAAAGGCTCATCCGGTCAGGGCGGGGGCTAATTGGGCTTGCTGCTGAGCCGCTCGATCACTCCGGCACCTTCGGCTAGGACCCTGCGGCGCAGGGCATCTGTCTTGGGGTCACGCAGGGCCCACGAGTGTTCGCGGGGGTGATGCCGGTAGAGCATGCACGCTTCTTCGTCGTCCGATCCGTCAGAGATCTCGCAGTGCCTCAGCGACTCAAACCGCATCGTTCCGTCCGGTGTCCAGCGCGCCCACAGTCCTTCGTGCGGCTTGTGCTCTCGCCAGTCCCATACGTAGTCGGCGTGTTCACCCTCGTGCCAGAGTCCGAGTTCGCATCGGGCCGTGGCGGGGGCGTCCTCACAGTCCTCGCCAGTGACCCGCTTCTGTCCAGCGAGTATCGCTATCAACAGTTCGGTGAAGGCCACTTCGGCCGTGGCCGTGCACTGACGCATAGCGGCGGTCGGCAGTAGCCGCATACCGCGCTTCATGCCCTTACCTCCATGGGTTTTCGGCGACTACGTACAGGGGGTGTGACAGTCCGCCGATCCGGTGTGTAAGTGATTCGCCCGGCCACCGGTCAGGCTCCGCAGACATCCGCACCGGCCAGACGGACAGGGTGTATGTGCAGTCCGGATCAGTGGCCGTCACGAAGAGCGGGTGCCCGCCCTTGATGTGCTCGCGTGCTTCGCGTTCCTCGTTGAGATCGTTGGCCCACCGCCGCAGTTCCGTGGGGCAGTCGTGAACGGGTGCCGCTTCGCATTCGGCCGGGGTGGGAAACCACGGCGAGCGTCCCGGATCGGGGTCGAGCCGGTCAGCCATGCGCAGTGCCTCGCCGCGAAGCCACCGGATCACCAGCACAGGGGAAAAGCTCTGAAACGTGCCTAAGACGTACTGCACACTCTCCCCAGTGCCGTACACCGGCCCTTCCGCGCGTACCTCTGCGCGGTAGCCCGCTGGCTGTGGTTTGCCGCTCGTGCCGAGCCCTGCTGTCAGATCAGAGCGCACGCCGGTTCTCCTTCTCCACGAGGGGACGAAGGCGCCGCATGGTCGGGCTGAACGATCGATCGTCGGGGCCGCTGTACTTCGGCGGGGTGTCGGCAACGCTGTCATGGGTCTCGGGGCACTCGGGGTAGCCGCACTGGCACGACGGAAAAGCGACAGGCGAAGCGGGCGCGAGGTCTGTTCCTTCCGGAAATTCGGCGTTCACTCCTTCACCCCCTCGCCTGTACGTCGGTGCGGGTGCTGCCCGATGATCCGGTTGAACTCCCGCGCCGTTCGGTCAGCGCCACGTGCGTGCGCGGATGTGCGGCCGCTGTGCGCCGCCTTGCAGGTCACGCACCCGCCAACGGCAACGGCAACGGATTCAAGATCAGGCATCGGGACGGCCGGAGCGGACGTCGTCTCTTCGCTTCGGATCACAGGGAGCAACCTCTCCAGCCCAGCGAGCGTCGCTTTCAAGTTGGCGCGCGTCGGCACGGCGTACGGCCCCCTACGGACACCAACGGGATACGGCGCCCACTGGTTGAGCCACGTTTCGGCGGGCTCCATGCGGAGCCGCCAGAAACCGCCGGCTACTACGAGCGCTGCCAGCTCCGGCCTGTCGTCAGCCCAAGGCGGAGCCGTTCCCTGATCGGACACGACCGCTCCTCTCCGTAGTGCCGCCACTACCAAGCAGGTTCAGCGTGGCCCACACCTGGGAACACTTCAACTTGCCGGAAAGGAACGAAAGGTTGGTGTAACAACCCTTGAATCGCAAGGAGTTGAACCCTGATGCCTCGCCTCAAGCGGCTTACGGGGCGCGTTTACGCAGTCTGCGAGAAGCGCGCGGCTGGACCCAAGATGACCTTGCCGAACGCATGGAATATTCCAGTGTGCATATTTCAGCGGTTGAAACTGGGCGGAAGTCTCCAACCCTTCGTTTCTCGCGTAGTGCAGACCACGCCTTCGGCATCGAGGGTGCAGACACGTTCGAGCGCCAGTTCCGTGAACTTCGTCAGGGCTCCTTGCTGGAGGGCTTCCCCGAGTACGTCGGGCACGAGGGCCGAGCAGCGGAAATCCGGCTGTTTGAGATCGGGATCATCCCTGGGCTTCTCCAGACACCGGAGTACGCAGAGGTGCTTGCAGACAGCGCCGTCAAGCGAGGAGCGATCACCGCCGAGCAGGCGCACGAGCGGGTGACGCTCGTCGCCGAACGGCAAGCCGCACTCGTCCGCCCGTCTTCACCTCTGGTTTTCGTGATGCTGGATGAAAGCTGTATCCGCCGGCCCATCGGCGAGCCCGCCGTCATGGACGCTCAGTTGGAGCGTCTGGCCGAGTTCGCCGAGCTGCCGAACACCGTGCTTCAGGTCGCCCCGTACGACATGGGGGCGCGTCGGACGTTCAATCTGCCGCTCTACATCCTGACGATGCCAGACCGCTCCCTCATGTCGTACGCCGAGTCCGCGCACCGAGGCCATCTTGAGCGGGAAAGCTCGTTCGTACTGCCCTTGTTGGCGGCCTACCATCAACTACAGGCCGAAGCCTGCTCGCAGGCGGCATCTGTGGCCATGATCAACCAGTTGCGAAAGGGCACCCCGTGACGACCGAATCCCCTCGTTGGTTCAAGTCCTCGTACAGCGACAACGGCGGCGCTTGCGTGGAGGTCGCCGGAAACCTCGTCGCCTCACGCGGCGTGGTACCCGTCCGTGACTCCAAGAACTCAAGCGGCCCGGTTCTGAGCTTCCCCACCGATGCGTTCTCGTCCTTCGTGGCGGGCGTCAAGGCCCGAGAGCTCGGCGCCTTCTGACCACCATCCGCAGCGCCATCGAAGGCCCTTCAGGCCAACCCGTGGACTGATTCGCGAGAGCCTCTGCCATACCTCTGGCAGGGGCTCTCGTCATGTCTGCCGTGTGCCCCGCCGTGAGCAGCCAGGCGCCCGTTCGGCATGCCGAACTGATCGGCATCACTGATCACTTTGACCTGATTGATCGATTTCACCTACGACAGGAGCATCTGACAGGGTTACACCTGTCCAACCCAAGCAACACCTGAAGGGCCTGTACGTGCTTACTGTCGGTGACCAGTTCCCTGACTTCGACCTC
The DNA here is from genome assembly GCF_030499515.1 of Streptomyces sp. DT2A-34. Taxonomy (NCBI): domain Bacteria; kingdom Bacillati; phylum Actinomycetota; class Actinomycetes; order Kitasatosporales; family Streptomycetaceae; genus Streptomyces; species Streptomyces sp. DT2A-34. The sequence goes on from NZ_JASTWJ010000001.1 coordinate 3,471,315, forward strand.
ATGGCATGCGTCTCCCTGGAGAAGGGCAAGGAGTTCGAGCGGATCGACGCCGAATGGCTTAAGCTCAACCGGGAAAAGAAGGGTTGGTTGGTGGTCTTCGCCTGGCCGAAGGACTTCACCTTCGTCTGCCCGACCGAGATCGCGGCCTTCGGCAAGCTGAACGAGGAGTTCGCCGACCGCGACGCGCAGGTCCTCGGCTTCTCCGGTGACTCGGAGTTCGTCCACCACGCCTGGCGCAAGGACCACGACGACCTGCGCGACCTGCCGTTCCCGATGATGGCCGACTCCAGGCACGAGCTGATGCGCGACCTCGGCATCGAGGGCGAGGACGGCTTCGCCAAGCGCGCCGTCTTCATCGTCGACCAGAACAACGAGATCCAGTTCTCCATGGTGACCGCCGGCTCCGTCGGCCGTAACCCCAAGGAGGTCCTGCGGGTCCTGGACGCCCTGCAGACGGACGAGCTGTGCCCGTGCAACTGGACCAAGGGCGAGGACACCCTGGACCCGGTCAAGCTGCTTGCCGGAGAGTGAGTGACATGTCCCTCGACTCCCTGAAGTCCCGCATACCGGACTACGCCAAGGACCTGAAGCTCAACCTGGGCTCGGTCATCGGCAACTCCGACCTCCCGGCGCAGCAGCTGTGGGGCACGGTCCTCGCCACCGCGATCGCCTCGCGCTCCCCGATCGTGCTGCGCGAGCTGGCGCCGGAGGCGAAGGCGAACCTCACGCCGGAGGCGTACAACGCGGCGAAGTCCGCGGCCGCGGTGATGGCGATGAACAACGTCTTCTACCGGACCCGGCACCTGCTGTCCGACCACGAGTACGGCAGCCTGCGCGCCGGGCTCCGTATGAACGTCATCGGCAACCCCGGTGTCGACAAGGTCGACTTCGAGCTGTGGTCCTTCGCGGTGTCCGCCATCAACGGCTGCGGCCTGTGCCTCGACTCGCACGAGCAGGTACTGCGCAAGGCGGGCGTGGACCGCGAGACGGTCCAGGAGGCGTTCAAGATCGCGTCCGTCGTTCAGGCGGTCGGTGTCACGCTGGATGCCGAGGCCGTGCTCTCCGAGTAGGCCGAAGGGTTGGCCGAAGGGTTGGCCGAAGAGTAGGCCGAACCACGTCGAGGGCCTCGCTCACTGCTGGTGGGCGGGGCCCTCCGCGCTGTCCTGGGCGTCCCCGGAGGCCGCGCGCCCGGACCCCGCTTCCGCCGGAACGGCCTTGTCCGCAAGCGTCGGACGCGGCTGTCGAGGCACCGTCTCCTGCGAATACGCCCGCAGATACCCCACGATCGTGTTCGAAACCGCCACCAGCGGTACGGCCACCACCGCCCCGCCGATCCCCGCCACCATGCCGCCGGCCGCCACCGACAGCACCACCGCCAGCGGGTGGACGCGGACCGCGCGCCCGAGGATGAACGGCTGCAGGACGTGGCCCTCGATCTGCTGCACGGCGAGGACGACGGCGAGCGTCATGACCGCGGTGAACACGCCCTGCGTCACCAGGGCCACCACCACCGCCAACGCGCCGGAGGCCACCGCGCCGACGAGCGGGATGAAGGAGAACAAGAAGATGAAGACGGCCAGCGGGACGGCCATCGGCACATCGAGGAAGTAGATGCCGATGCCGATGAAGACGGCGTCGATCAGGGCGACGAGGACCGTGCCGCGTACATACGCCGTGAGCGTCTCCCACGCGCGCGGGCCGGCGCCGGCGACGCCCGGCCGGGCCGCGGCGGGCACCAGCTTCAGCGTCCACTCCCAGATGCGCTTGCCGTCGTAGAGCAGGAAGAGGGTCGAGAAGGCGGCCAGCAGAATGCCGGTGAGGGCCTCGACGACGACCGTGACGCCTTCCAGACCGGCGGAGGTGATCTCGTCGGTGTTGGCGCCGATCGCCTCCCTGAGGTTCTCGGCGATCTCGTTGATCTGCTTGTCGGTGACGTGGAAGGGGCTGTTGAGCAGCCAGTTGCGCAGCTCGTCGATGCCGTCCTGGATCTGGTCGGAGAGGTTGTCGATGTTCTCCATGACCTGCCAGGTCACGAACCAGCCCATCAGCCCGATGACGACGAACCCGAGGACCGCGGTCAGGGCGGTGGCGAGCCCGCGTGGCACACCGCGCCGCCTCAGCCACGCCACCGAGGGCTGCATCAGCGCGGTGAGGAGCAGCGCGATGACGAAGGCCAGCACGACGAGTTGTACGGCGCTGATGACCCGCATCAGCACCCAAACTGTGCCGGCCAGCACCAGCAGCCGCCAGCCGGCCTCCGCCGCGACCCGGACGCCCCACGGCACGACCTGTGCGGGGTCGGGGCGGGGCGGCGGAGCCGAGGGCGCGTAGTCGGGGGGCCGGGGAACGTGGTCGGCGGGCGGCGAGAGGGTGTCGTCGGCGGAGGGCTCAGGCGCGGCCTCGACGGCGGACCTCCGCACCGGCTGGAGCTCGTCGCTCTCCCGTTCCACCGCGGCGCGGCGCTCGTCCAACCGTTCGCTCATCTCGGTCAGTCCGGCGCTGAGCCGACCGAGCCACCCTGGCACTCGCGACATGATCCGCCCTCTTCCCCGTCTCTCCCCACCACTCCCCCCTGGAGTCGTCCGTCCGACCGTACATGCGTCACCGGAGAACAGCGAAAGCCCCTCACCACAAAGACGGTGAGAGGCTTCGCAGGGTTGAACCACGCCCTAAGGGGCGCGGGGCTGCATCGAATATGCGGCTCCGCCGCGCGGGCGCGACCAGCCACGACGGCGCCGCAGCCAAATGACGGCCTATCGCGGCCCCCTCAGCGGAGCGCCTAGTACCAGCGGTTGGCCTGCCAGAACGACCAAGCGCCGCAGGGACTGTCGTAGCGCTCGTTCATGTAGTTCAGGCCCCACTTGATCTGGGTGGCCGGGTTCGTCTGCCAGTCCGAGCCGACGGACGACATCTTGGAACCGGGCAGCGCCTGGAAGAGGCCGTAAGCACCCGAGGAGGCGTTGACCGCCTGGTAGTTCCAGCTGGACTCGTGGTCCACGATGTTGCTGAAGCACTGGAACTGGTCGCTCGGCACCATCTGGCGCGCCATCGCCTGGATCTCCGCGATGCTGTACGAGCCCTGGATGGGGAAGTCCGCGGAGGAGGACTGGGAGGCCTTCGCCTCGGCCTCTTCGCGCTCCTTGGCTTCCTGCGCCGCCTTCTCGGCGGCTTCCTTCTTCTCGATCGCGGTCTGGGCGGCGGCCTTGCGGGCCGACTCCTCAGCGTCCTTCTTGGCGCTCACGTCCGCGGCGATGGCCTGTACGTTGGCCTGCGCCGTCAGGGACTCGCTCTGCACCTGGGCCTGCTGGCCCGCGGGTATGTCCGCGAGGAGCGTCGAATCGGCAGCCGTCGCCTCGGCGTCGTTGTTCTGCGCGGTGCTGCCCGAGGCAACACCGACGACGCTTCCGACAGCGGTGACCGCGGTGGCCGAGGCCACTGCGAATCCCCTGACCGAAATCGGACTCACACGGTTTCCTTCCAGCATCGCCCGCTTCGGTGACCCTGGCGGACGCAATCGTGCCCCTTGCGCTGGCCTCCCAACTGCGGGGTCACGGGAGGCACGGACCCGGTGGGCAACTCCCGTGTAGGAGAGCGCCGCGTGGTAACTCGGGCGGCATACGACGGCAGTATGGAGTTGGTGGTGGTGTTGCTGTGGTGCCGTACCGCTGGGGGTACAGGTGTGTCGTATGCGGGGCCTGACAGGAGTGAGACTCTGCCGTAACCAGACGCCGCAAGGCAATTCTGTGTTGAGTGTGAAAGCTCACACCTCGTTTGCCCCAGGGGTTTTTCGGAAAGCCGCACACGCCGAGGCGCCGCCCGGATAGGCTCACTGCCTTTCCGAACGGCGCCAACCAACGAGTAGCTACCGCAAGTTGAGCACTTGGGTCAGATCTGCCCGTCCTCCAGCATTTCGGTCACAAGGGCGGCAATCTGGGACCTCTCGGACCGCGTCAGCGTGACGTGGGCGAAAAGTGGATGCCCCTTCAGCTTCTCCACGACGGCGACGACACCGTCGTAGCGCCCGACCCTCAGATTGTCCCGCTGGGCCACGTCATGGGTGAGAACCACCCGCGAATTGGCGCCAATTCGGGACAGAACAGTCAGCAGGACATTCCTTTCCAGCGACTGTGCCTCGTCCACGATCACGAACGCGTCGTGCAGCGAGCGTCCGCGGATGTGGGTGAGGGGCAGCACCTCCAGCATGCCGCGCGCGGTGATCTCCTCGATGACCTCGCGGCTGGTGACCGCGGACAGCGTGTCGAAGACCGCCTGCGCCCAGGGGCTCATCTTCTCGGCCTCGCTGCCGGGCAGATAGCCGAGCTCCTGCCCGCCCACCGCGTACAGCGGCCGGAAGACCATCACCTTCTGGTGCTGACGGCGCTCCAGCACCGCTTCGAGGCCCGCGCACAGCGCCAGCGCCGACTTGCCGGTGCCGGCCCGCCCGCCCATGGACACGATCCCGACGTCCGGGTCGAGCAGCAGGTCGAGCGCGATCCGCTGCTCGGCACTACGGCCCTTGATACCGAAGGCCTCCCGATCGCCGCGCACCAGACGGACGTTGCCCTCGGGCGTGATCCGGCCCAGCGCCTTGCCGCGCTCGGAGTGGATCGTCAGCCCGGTGTGCACCGGCATGGCGGCGGCTTCGGGGACGTAGATGTGACCTTCCTCGAAGAGGACGTCCACCTGCTCGCCGGACAGGGTCAGTTCGGACATTCCGGTCCAGCCGGAGGAGTCCGTGATGGCGAGCTCGGCGCGATACTCCTCGGCGAGGAGACCGACGGACGAGGCCTTGATCCTGAGCGGCAGGTCCTTCGACACGACGGTGACGTCGAACCCCTCGGCCTGCAGATTGCGGGCGACCGCGAGGATGCGGGAGTCGTTGTCCCCCAGACGGTAGCCGGTCGGCAGAACGCTGGGGTCCGAGTGGTTGAGCTCGACACGGATGGTCCCGCCGAGGTCCCCGGTCGGGATGGGGGCGTCGAGACGGCCGTACTTCACCCGGAACTCGTCGAGCAGGCGCAGTGCCTGCCGGGCGAAGTAACCCAGTTCGGGATGGTGCCGCTTGGCCTCCAGTTCCGTCACCACGACGATGGGGAGCACGACCTCGTGCTCGTCGAAGCGGTTCAGGGCGTTCGGGTCGGCCAGCAGGACGCTGGTGTCGAGAACGTAAGTGCGCCGGTCTGGCTTGTGGCGCTTTGTGCTGGTCACCACGGAAGGACGTACCCCCTCGGATGAGGTCGGGGAGCGACGGAGTGGAGCTGGACCGGTCGTCGGCCGCCCTGCACGCCTGGCATGGGCCGAAAACCGGCCCTCCACTGCTTCTCCCGTGCCGTGACCGCACGGTAGGGCTGGTGCAAAGGGCCTCCCGGGCGGACGGCTCCGGCGCCGCCCGCTGAGATACGACACCCGTGGTTCGGGCGTCGACCTGCTTGGCTTATGCCCTCGAACATGCGGTGCCATGCCAGCGCATATGACGGCGCGCTGGTGAACTCCTTGTTACTTCTGTCCCGGAGAGGGTGACTTTCGTCGCGTCCGGATACGGCGGTGAGAGCGCCGCAGGGGGATCAGCCGCCGTAACGCCGGTGCCGGGCCGCGTAGTCGCGCAGGGCGCGCAGGAAGTCGACCTTGCGGAAGGCCGGCCAGAAGACCTCGCAGAAGTAGTACTCGGAGTGGGCCGTCTGCCACAGCATGAATCCGGACAGCCGCTGCTCGCCGCTGGTACGGATCACGAGGTCCGGGTCGGGCTGGTCGCCGGTGTAGAGGTGGCGGCCGATCAGGTCGACGCTGACGGACTCGGCGAGGTCCTCCATCGAGGTGCCCTTGTCCTGGGCGTCGACGATCATCGACCGCACGGCGTCGGCGATCTCCTGGCGGCCGCCGTAGCCGATGGCGACGTTGACCAGTATCCCGTCGACGTGCGCGGTGGCCTCCTCGGCCTCCTTGAGGGTGGTCTGCATCCCGGACGGCAGCAGGTCGGGCGTGCCGACGTGGTGCACCCGCCAGCGGCCGTCGGCGGCGAGGGTGCGCACGACGTCCTCGATGATGCCGAGGAGCGGGACGAGCTCGTCCTGCGGCCGGTCGAAGTTGTCGGTCGACAGCAGCCAGAGGGTGACGACCTCGACGTCCGTCTCGGAGCACCAGCCGAGGAACTCCTCGATCTTCTCGGCACCCGCCCGGTGACCGTGCACAGTGGAGGAGCCCGCGGCCTTCGCCCAGCGCCGGTTGCCGTCCATGATGACGCCGATGTGCTTGGGCACCTGAGCGTGGTCCAGGTGACCCTCCACCCGGCGTGCGTACAGCCTGACCAGCAGGCCGCGCAGCTTGTCGCGCAGGTTCACGTGATTGTCAGCCCCTCCGTACGGGTCGGACAGGCGCGTGGCGCTGCGCGCGGCGCAGGCGAGGGTGGTTCCTGTCCCTATGGCGGTCCCCGGAGGCGAAGCCTACCCCTGCGGGGCTTGGGCCGGGTTTATGGGGCGGTGGGTGGGGGCGGGCGCCTGGGAGGTGTCTGGGTTTGGGGTGGGGGCAGCGCCCGGCGCCCGCACGCACCCCGGATCCGGGCAAGAAAAACGGGCCGGTCCGTGGGGGGAGACGGACCGGCCCGAGGGGGGGTTTCCACCATAACCCTTCGTGAGGGATGCTGCGCGCATCGGCGTGCCACAATCACTCTCCGAAGTCACTCGGCGACGGCCCGGTGGCCATGACGGGGCCTTTTCGTGGCGGATTCGCGACGGGATCGAAGCCGATTCCCAGGGGAAACGCGTGGGATGCGGACGGATCCGGAGGGTTTGCCGCCTCTTGGGCCGCGCTCGGCGACTTGTCCGCGCTTCCCTCCCCTGGGTGACCCCGACCGCGAACGCTCACTTGACGACGCACGCGATTCCGCGTGACGGACGCGGGTTCGATGCGATGCGCGTCCATCTGGGGTGCGTACGGGTGCACGGCACCGCGCAGCCCCCTCCGCCGCGCGGTGCCGCCGCGCGACTTTGCTTACGCGAATTACCTTGGTCTGAACCTACGTGAGGGCCGGAGGGAAAGCGAGTCGGCCGCTATAACAATGTGGAAAAGGTGGGGCTTCCTTTGATGTGCAGGGGGCGGCAGGTCTTTGCGCACGGATACACGGTTTGCATGACGAGCGGCGCCAGGGCACGTCGTACGAAGGTGACGGTGGAGCCGACCGGACGAGGCCTGACGGCGCGGCAGGGTCGGCCCGCATGCGTGAGGGACGCGGCGAGCGCGCTCAGGCGGACGGCTTGCGTGCCTCGAAGAGGTGGCGGGTGCTGTGCGCGACGAAGGGGCCGTCGGCCTGGATCTGCTCGTGCAGGGCGCGCAGTCGGGGTCGGTACGCCTCGACGGTGAAGCCGGGGACCATCCACACCACCTTGCGCAGGAAATGGACGACGGCCGCGATGTCGTGGAACTCCATGCGCAGCCGCTCGGCCCGCACGTCGACGATCTCCAGACCGGCTGCCTCGGCGTCGGCGCGCTCGCGGTCCGGGTGGCGGGCGGCGCTCTGCTCCTGTGGGAGGGGGCCGAGGAAGTACTCGACCAGCTCGAAGGCGCTGCGGGGGCCGACGTGTTGGGCGAAGTACGTGCCGCCGGGCTCGAGGACGCAGGCGATCTCGGCCCAGTGCGGACTGACCGGGTGCCGGCTGCTGACTAGGCCCTGTCGTCAAATTCCCGTCGTCCGCCCGAAGGGCGGGCCGCGCGGCGTCAGGTGCGTGCTCTCGGCGTGCCGCGTGGAAGCCCTCGTAGCGGAGCTACTTGGGCTTTCGCGCGGTGCGGCGAGTGGGGGTGCCCCCTCTGGGGGAGCGTGCATGGCGTCGCGCGGCAGGCGGGAATTTGACGACAGGGCCTAGGTCGAAAGCGCCGTCGGCGAAGGGCGGAGGGGCGTCCTCGGGTGAGGCGACTACGGCGACGCCGTGCGGGCGGAGGAGGGCGGTGGCCTTGGCGATGTTCGGCGGCCAGCCCTCGGTGGCGACGGTGAGGGCGGGTGCCTTGGGGGCGCGACGGAGCGCGAAGTCGAGTACCTCCCCTCCCCCCGTCTGGATGTCGAGAGCGGCGGTGGAGAGGGAGAGCCGCTCGGCCAGGGACGAGGCGTACCCCCAAGACGGCCGTGCCTCGGTGGCCCGCCCCTCGAACCACGAGAAGTCCCAGCCTTCGGTGGGCACGGCGGCGCCTTCGGCGACGAGGTCTTCGAAGGTACGGGTGTGCTGCGGGTGCGGCTCCTTCATACGGTGATCGTGTCAGGGGGTCGTCCGTGGCCACCGCTCATTTTTCCAGGGCGGACAGAACGAGAAGCACGTGTTCGTCGTCGCCGTGGTGGAGGGTGCCCGCGCGCTGGAAGCCGTGTCGTTCGAGGAGTCGTACGGAGGCGGTGTTGCCGTGGAAGGGGTCGGCGTACAGCGGACGGGTCCGCTCGATTCCGAGGAAGAGGGCGAGCGCCTTGGTGCCGATGCCCCGCCCCCAGTACGGCCGCCCCAGCCAGTAGCCGAGGAAGCGGCGGTCGCCGTCCCACCAGGAGACGACGCTTCCGGCCACGTCGTCCCCCACCGTGACCGTCTGCACCAGGCAGGTCTTGTCCCCGAGGACGCTCTTCCTCCAGTGCTTCAGGAAGGCGTCGCGCGGCCGAGGGGTGAATCTCGACCGCCGGACGGCTTCCGGGTCGTGCTCGTAGGCGAGGAAGGCCTCGAGGTCGGCGTCCCGCACGTCCCGGAGCCGTACGTCCGCGTAGTCGTCGTCGCTCAGTTCTTCGCGCATGTCCAGGAGTGTGGCAGGAGCCACTGACAACGCCCCTGGGCCGACGAACGGTCCGAACGCTCTACGGCACCAAGGGCCGCACTTCCTCGGCCACGAACCGCACGAACCCCTCCGGGTCGGGCTCGTCCCCCGTCGGCTGCAGCACCACGGTGTCCGCACCGGCATCAGCGAGCCGCTGCACGGCCTTCGCGACGGCGCCGGCGTCCCCGGCGACACCGAGGTCGGGCACGGAGCCGAGCCCTTCGGCTTCGAGTTCGGCCTTGAGCCGGGCGGGCCCGTCGGGCCCGGTGGCGGTCAGGAGGTAGACGACGACCTGGTGCGACGCGCCATCGGTACGTCCCGCCGACTCCCTCCCCTCGTCGATGAGTTGGCGCGCCCGCCGTACGCCCTCCGGTGAAGTCGAGGCGGTGAGCAACGTCCCGTCGGCCGACTCACCGGCGAGCCGCAGCGAGCGGGGCCCGGTGACCCCGGCGATGACGGGCACCGGCTCGGCGGGCGGCCAGTCGAGGGCGACGTCGTCGAGGTTCACGTACCGGCCCTCGACGGTCACCCGCTCTCCGCGCAACAGGGCCCGCAGCACATCGAGGTGCTCCCGCAGCAGGGTCACCGGCGACTCGACCCGGGCCCCGACCTGCCCCATCCAGTCCTGCACCCCGTGCCCGACGGCGAGGATCGGACGGCCCGGGAACATACGGTGGAGGGAGGCGGCCTCCATGGCGGTGATGGCGACGTTCCGCAACGGGACGGGGAGGAGTCCGATGCCGACCCGCACGCGCTCGGTCCACGCGAGTGCGGCGGCGGCCGTGGAGATCCCTCCCTCCCGGAAACAGTCCTCCCAGAGCCAGAGTTCGTCGAGGCCCGTCTCGTCGGCGAGGCGAGCGACGGATCGGAGTCGCTCAGGGGCGAGTTGGGGGCGGAAGATTGCGCCGAGTCCGGTCATGGGGTCTTTCCTACCCGGCCGGCACTCGGCGGACAACAGAGTTTGAAACGGCCCCCAGGAGGTGTCCGAGCATGGGACGACGGTGGCGGGACGGGCGGGGGACGCTGGTCGTGCACGGGGAGCGGGGCGACGTCTCGGTCCCCCTGGAGTTCGCGTCGTCGTACCGGGCCCGTTCGAAGGGGCTCCTGGGGCGTGATTCCGTCGACGGGGCGATGCTGCTGACGCCCGCCAGTGGCGTGCACACCTTCCGTATGCGGATCCCCATCGACGTCGCCCATCTCGACCGCAAGCTGAACGTCATCGCCGTGGGCACCATGCGGCCGGGGCGCTTGGGCCTGCCCCGGCTTCGTTCGCGGCATGTGCTGGAGGCGGAGGCCGGGGCCATGGCGGGGTGGGGGCTGGGGGTGGGGGTGCGGGTGTCGGTCGTCAGCGCCGGCCTTCCCCTTCCATGAGGCCCGTCTGCACCAACAGGCTCCCCCGCCTCCGCGAGACGAAGACGCCCCGGCCCGTCGGCATCGAACGCGGACGTACGTTGCCGAGGATGTCGCCCTCGTTCGGGTCACCGGACAGTACGACGCCCTGTGCGCCCAGCTCCTTGATGCGCTGCATGAAGGGTTCGTACGAGGACCGGCCGGCGCCCGCGGTGTTCCGGGCGACGATGAAGCGGATGCCGACGTCGCGGGCGAACGGGAGGAGTTCCGTGAGGGGGGCGAGGGGGTTGCCGCCGGAGGTCGACACCAGGTCGTAGTCGTCGACGATCACGTACACCGTCGGACCGCTCCACCAGCTGCGTTCCCGCAACTGCTCGGCGGTCACGTCGGGTGAAGGCGTACGGCGCCGCATGAGGTCGGCCAGGGCCTCCACGTGGTGGTCCATGGCGTTGGACATGGGCACGTACTCGGCCAGGTGGGATGCGGGGGCCGCGTCCAGCAGCGAGCGGCGGTTGTCGATGACGAAGAGCTTGCAGGAGTTCCCGTCGTGCAGATCGGTCAGCTGCTTGATGAGGAGCCGCAGAAGGTTGGACTTGCCGGACTCGCTTTCGCCGAAGACGAGGAAGAAGGGGTCCTGTTCGAAGTTGGCGAAGACGGGTTCCAGGTTGTTCTCGTCGAGCGCGAAGGCGACCCCGCGGTCCGGCTCCGCAGCGGCTGCGGGCAGCTCCCCGAGGGGCAGTCGGAGCGGCAGGAGACGGACTGCCGGCGCCTTGGGCGCCGTCCAGTGGCGGGCCACGTCCCGGCCCATGGCAGCCGTCGCCTCGGAGAGTTCTTCGTCGGACTTGGCACCGTCGATGCGGGGAACCGCTGCCATGAAGTGCAGCGCTTCCGGAGTGAGCCCCCGGCCGGGCACGCCCGCCGGCACGTTTTCGGCCGCCTTGCGGTCCAGCTCGGAGTCCATGGGGTCGCCGAGCCGCAGCTCGAGGCGGTTCATCAGCAGGTCCTTGAGGTTGGCGCGGACTTCCATGGCGCGGGACGCGGTGAGGATGAGGTGGATGCCGTAGCCGAGGCCTCTCGCGGCGATGTCGAGAACAGCCGCTTCCAAGCCTTCGTACTCGGTGCGGAAGTTCCCCCAGCCGTCGATGGCCAGGAAGACGTCACCCCACGGCTGGTCCGCGACCGAGATGTCGCCGCGTGCCCGCATCTTGCGGAAGGTGGCTATGGAATCGATGCCGGCGCTGCGGAAGAACTCCTCACGGCGCGTCAGGATGCCGTACACCTCGGCGACCGTGCGGCGTACCCGCTCGGGGTCCAGGCGGGAGGCGGCCCCGCCGACGTGCGGGAGGCCGGCGACGGCGGACATGCCGCCACCGCCGCCGGAGTCGTCGTCGGAGTTGTTGCTGAGGACGGTCGGCAGTTGGCTGCGTCGTCCCCGGTCGGCAGCGCAGACGCGGCTTGCATGCACGCGCGCCGGACCGGCGGCTATCGGTCGGTGGTCTCCGGGCCGCGCCGTAGACGCGCGGCGTGGGATGCAGGGCTCGGGCAGGAGCGAGGCCGCTCCTGCCCGCGACCGGGTCGGGCTTGTCAGTGGTTCAGGTCCATGACCCCGACCCCCAGTCCGTCGTAGGCCTCCGGTGAGACAGTGGCCACCAGTGCTCCGTCGGGAAGCATCGGGTTCGGTCGCGCCACATGTACGGCGGCGGCGACACCGGTGGCAACACCGGTGCGGAACAATGCGGCGACGGTCACGGCCATCGCGTAGTCGTCGTCGATGACGCGCAGCACGTCCAGCAGTACCCCCGCGTGAGCCACGATCCCCGCACGCTCACGCTCAGCCTCCACGAGGGACAGGACTGGCACCCACAGGCGCACATCCTCGCTGGACGCCGCGGCGTGGATGAGGCCGGAGACCTGCTTGTTGCCCCCCATCACCAGCAGGGTGTGACTGTCGAGAACGTAGTGCTCGATCTGGTTCAACGGGGCGACTCGGCATCCCCGAGAGCGGCCCGGTGTGCGGCCGTGGCCTCCCGCATCTGGCGCCGCATCTCCGCGGATTCCTCGTCCGTCACGTAATGCCCGAACCGCTCGGCGAGAAGGGCCCGGGTGCGCTCGGCCCGTTCCTTGATCTGCTCGGGGGTCAGGGTCTGAGCCGCTATTTCCTGCATGAGGGCACGAAGACTGGTCCCACGGGCCTCCGCCACGGCGGCGAGCTGGTCACGGACTTCGGCGGGCACGCGGATCATGACGTCAGGCATAGCGCAAGTATACGTGACGTATACGCCTCGTGCTTCTCGTCGCGGTCAGTTCTCCGAGCGCGGAAACGACACCTCCACCCGCCGGTTCTTCTTGCGCCCCGCCTCCGTCGCATTCGAAGAGATCGGGTACTGCTCGCCGTACCCCCGTACTTCGTACGTCACCGTCGAGTCGTTCAGCTCCGCTTCCAGGATCCCCTGTACGGCGTTCGCGCGCTTCCTGGACAGGACGTCGCCGTGGGCGGACGAGCCCAGGTTGTCGGTGAAGCCGAAGACGCGGATGCGGGTGGCGTTCTGGGTCTTGATCTCCTCGGCGATCTCCGAGATACGGGCCTTTGCCTCGCCGGTGAGCTTGGCGCTGTCCTTGGGGAAGAGGACCTCGGCCTGGAGGGCGAACTTCACGTCCGCGTTGGTGTCTTCGCGGCGTTCCTCGCCGGCCTGGTCTTCGACCACCTGTTTGATGTCCAGGACCTTGGCCTGGGCCAGCGTCGCGCCTTCGGGGAGTTTGAGGTCGGGGTCGTTGGCGTCCACTTCAACGGGCGCGGTGGCGGTCGCCTCCGTGCCGGGCGGGACGCTGGGGTCGTCGGCCGCGTCGGCCGTTGTGGCGCCGAGCAGGTTCGCGGCGACCATGACCGTGGCCGCGGTGAGGGTCAGGGTGAGGCGCGGGGTGCGGGTCATGTTTGCCTCACCCGGAGATCTGGATGGTGGCGGCGGCGAAGGTCGGCAGCTGGAAGGTGACTTCGCTCGTGTCGGTGGGCGGAGAGGGGAACTGCATGAACACGGACAGGCTCTCGCCGGCCTTGAGGCTCGAGAAGCCCGTGGTCGTCAGCGGACGGCCGTCCGTGTCCCGTAGGACGTAGTACCGCTTCTTGCTCTTCGAGTCGACGAGCGTGGCGCCGCCGAGGGACCGGCCGTTTCTGGTGATCTCGGTCTCGTTTCCGCTCAACGCAGAGGGGACCGACGTGCTCTTGTCCCCGTCGTTCTTCAGGTTGCCGTTCACGGTGATGAAGCCACCGGAGTCCCGCTGGGCCGAGGTGATCTGCAGGAGCAGTCCGTCCGAACCCTTCAACTCCGCCAAGAGCTCGTCCGTCTGTCCCTCCTGAGCACTCGGGTTGGATCCACGCCCCGTGGTGGCGGGCGCCGACGTCTTCGGCTTCTTGCCGTCGTCCCCGCCGCTGCCGCAGCCGCCCACGCCGAGGGCCAGTCCAGCCGCAACGGTCAGCGCGACCATCCCCCTGTGGGCCTTCGCCGTGAACCGCATGCTCATGCCTCTGCTTCCTTAGTCACTCGTCGATCGCTGCTGAGTCGGCCAGATGGACGTCGAAGAGGTCCTCGGGGTCCGGAAGGGTGGTCGGATCCTCCGGGTCCGGATCCCAGTTCCTGTCCTCGCACGTGAGTTGCGGGAGCGGCAGTACGTCGTTTCCGTCGCCCGGCTCGGCCTCGCCCCCGGCGTCCTCGCCAGGGAGTTCGAACGTGCAGCGGGGCTCGATCACGGCGGTGGCGGAGGCCTGCGACTTCATGTCCTCCGTGCCGGGGACGATCGAGTCGCCGACGGGCTTCGTGGATTCGACGGCGACCGTGTAGCCGAGGGGCTCCACCGGATCACAGCCCCTGACATCCGCATCGTTCTGCGCCGCCAGCTCGTACGCCCGCCAGCAGCCGTCGGACCCCACCCCGATCCCGTCGAAGATGTCCTGCCACTTCGTCGGATCGAGTACGTCCTCCACCCACATGCCCGCGAGTTGGTCTCGGGTTTCCTGCGCCGCCGCCAGAGCCGCCGCGTCCGCCGCGGTCTGGGCGCCGTTCCGGTTCGCCGCGGCCTGGCCGACCGCAAGGTACGCGAACGCGAGAAAGAGCAGGCCCGCCACCACCATGATGTAGATGGGGAAAGCCTGCCCTGCGTCGCCGCCGTACCTGGATGGCCGCATCAACCGCCGGTCACTTCGGTGATCTTGTCCGTGATCGCGTCGAAGATCGTCTGGCCGATGTCCGTACCCACAATGGCCAGCACAATCGCCACGACCACCGCGATGATCCCCAGATACTCCACCGCCGTCTGCCCCCTGTCGTCGCGAGCGGCACGGGAGCGCAGGTGCTCGACGGTGGTGTTGATCCAGTTGCTCATGGTGTTCCCCTCTGGTGTTCAGCGATCGCTGAGCGCTGAGCTCGCAAGTCTTGAGAGAAGTCTTGCGAGAAAAGTAAGCGGAAATACCCGAAACACCAGAGGGCACCTGGGGCCGATTCCGGACCCAGGCCGAAAACCATCGCTGTGTCATCGCCGTCAGCTCCGTCCTGGGGGTGAACCCGGGCCCTTGCCCAGCCACTTGGCGGTGGCATCCGCACGGCTGGTGCTATGGAGTTTGGCGAAGATGCGGTTGATGTGGTTCTTGACCGTCTTCTCGCTGATGAAGCAGGTGGCGGCGATCTGCTGGTTGTTCATGCCCGATGCGATGAGGCCCATGATCTCCGTCTCCCTCCTGCTCAGCCGGAACCGCGACCGGTCCGACGACGACTGTCCCACATCTGGTTGCATTCGCGAAAGGCGTTCCGGGGAATTGCTTGCGGTAGTTGGCAGTTGGGCGTTTGCTTGCGCTAGTGATCCAGTTGCCGTGGGAGTGGGACGTGGCAGACGCGGCATCCTGTCGCTCCGTTGCGTGCCCTCCCTGATGTCCCGTACGGCGTCCACCAGTTCGTCCGCCGTGAACTCACCGTGGACCAGGTGGCCGACGGCCCCTCGGCGCAGCGCCTCCCGGACCGACTCCGACTCCGACTCGGACTCCGACTCGGACTCCGACTCTCCGCTGTACGTCAGCATCATCACCGGCGCGATGCGGACGAGTTGGGGAAGCGCCGTGATGTCGTCCATGCCCGGTAGGCGGACGTCCAGGAGGATCATGTCGGGGCGGTGGCGGGCTGCCGCCTCGTGGGCCTCGTGGCCGTTCGTCGCCTCTGCCACCACTGTTGCGTCCGCCTGAGTGGTGAGGAGGGCCGCCAGGCCCACTCGGACGGCAGGTTTCTCGGCAGCGACCACGAGCCGGACAGGCGTGGCAGCGGGGGGCGGCTCCTGCTCGTTCATGCAGCCGCCTTCGCCCAAGTCGTCGGCACCCACAGCGCCCTCGTCATCGACACAGACCTCACCCGCCCCCTACTCCCCCGTCAACGAGCCGAAGTCCGTCCCCGACCCCAGCAACAGCCCCGCCCCCAGCAGGATCATCGTCGCCGGAACCATGAAGGTCGTGATCATCATCGTGGCCTTGGGCACCGCCCGCGCCGCCTTCCGTCGGGCGTTCTGCGCATCCGTGCGGCGCATGTCCTTCGCCAGTGCGACCAGCGTGTCGACGATCGGCGCGCCCAGTTCCTCCCCCTGCTGGAGCGCCGTCACGAACATCGCCACTTGTTCCGAGTCGTTGCGCCGCCTCAGCTCCGCGAAGGCCTGACGGCGGCTCATGCCGAGGTCCATCTGGCGCAGGGTGATGCGGAGTTCGTCGGCCCAGGGACCCTCGTACTTCGAGGCGACCCGGTCCAGTGCCTGGCGGAAGCCCAGTCCCGCGCTCACCACGACCGCCAGTACGTCCAGGAAGTCCGGCAGGGTGCGCTCGATCTCGTCCTTCCTGATCCGGATCGCCGACCAGATGCCGACCTCCGTCCAGAAGGCGCCGAAGGCCAGCAACAACAACGCCACCAACACCTGGCCCCTGAGCAGGAAGACCAGGAAGCCGACCGCGCCCAGGAAGCCGTACACCGCACGCCTGGCCGCATAGCGGTCGATGGTCAGGCCGCCGGGGTTGCCGGCGAGGTCGATCTTGCGGCGGTACTTGGCCACCAGCTTCGGGCCCATCAGGCGCAGTACGGCGGGGGCGTAGCGCATGCCCATGCGGTCGACGAGCGAGTCCACGGCGCCGGTGCGGGTCGCGCCGATCTCCAGGGCCAGCGCCAGGTCGGCGGGGAGTTTCGCCTCCGCGCGGTACATGCGGATGCCGGCGAAGATCCCCCCCACGCTCAGGGCCATCACCAGCGCCAGGAGAAGTCCCAGTTGTCCGAGTCCCATTGTCTCGTTCGCCTCCCTTGCCGCGGCTCAGACGTCGATCCGCGACAGGCGGCGGATCAGGATGAAGCCGACCGCGTACAGCCCGAACGCGATCAGCACCGCCGCCTGGCCGAACGGCGAACCCGTCATACGGTCCAGGGCGCCGTCCTGCACGCCGTTCATCAGGAACAGCGAGCCCACGCCCAGGGCCGGGACCGCGTACGACGTCATGCTCACCTGGGACAGCTGGGTACGGACCTCGCGTCGCGTCTCCTTGCGCTCCTCCAGCGTCTCCGTGAGGTTGCGCAGTGCGCTGACCACCTGGCCGCCGGCCCGGTTCGACAGCACCAGCGTCGTGACCAGGACGACCAGCTCGCGGGACGGCAGGCGTTCCGCCAGCTCGCCCAGGGCGTCGTCCATGGAGGCGCCCAGCGCCAGCTGGTTGGAGACCTTGGCCAGTTCCTCGCCCGCCGGGGCCTCCAGCTCCTCCGCGGCCAGGCCGATGGCCGTACGCAGGGCGAGTCCCGCGTGAGCGGCGTTCGCCAGGATGCGGGCCATTTCCGGGAGTTGGTTGATGAACCTCTCGATGCGCTTCTGGCGTTGCCAGTTGAGGAACTGCACCGCCGCCCACACGCCCAGCAGGCCCGCGATCGGGCCGAAGAACGGCGCCAGGGTCGCCTGGCCGACCAGCCACAGACCCGCGACCGTCGCCAGCATGTAGACGAAGAACTCGCCGGGGGTCACGTCCAGGCCGGTCGCCGCCAGGCGGAGTTCCAGCCGCTTTCCCGGTTTCGTACGGCGCAGACGGCGGTCCAGGTCCGTGAAGCGGCGTCGGCGGCCGCCGGCTCCGGCGATCTGGCCGGTGGCCGTCAGGCGGTCGACCAGGGCCTGACGCTGGGCCCGGCCGGCGGCGTACGCGTGGACGCCCACCACGGCCAGGGCGCAGGTCAGCAGGGCGACGCCGGTCGTGAGGGTGATGCGGGTCTGCAGGTCCATGGGGGGTCCTACCTGGCTTCTCGGGTGGCGAGCTCGAGCGGTGACTGGGCGACGCCGAAGGCCTGGGGTATCGGCTGGCTCGCCATGTAGAGGCGGTCCGCGGTGCGGCGCGGGAGGGGGTGGTACGCGAAGGCGCCGTGGACGCGGCCGTCCGGCGTCATGGGCTGGGCGTGGAAGCGGGCCGCCGTCACCACGCGGTACGGCTCCGCGCCATGGCTGTCCAGGATCGCGATCTCGGTGATCCTGCGGGCGCCGTCCGGGAAACGGGTCAGCTGGATGATCACGTCCACCGCGCTGTTGATCTGGTCGTGCAGCGCCTCGAAGGGGACCGTCACGTCGGCCATGGACGCGAGGGTCTTCAGGCGCATCAGGGCGTCCTCGGTGCTGTTGGCGTGCACGGTGGCGAGGGAGCCGTCGTGGCCGGTCGACATCGCCTGGAGCATGTCCAGGGACTCGCCGCCGCGGACCTCACCGACGACGATGCGGTCGGGGCGCATACGGAGGGAGTTGCGGACCAGGTCGCGGATCGTCACCTGGCCCTTGCCCTCGACGTTGGGGGGCCTGGACTCCAGGCGGATCACATGGGACTGCTGGAGCTGGAGTTCGGCGGAGTCCTCGATGGTGATGATGCGCTCGCGCTCGGGGATCAGCCCGGACAACGCGTTGAGCAGCGTGGTCTTTCCCGTGCCCGTCGCGCCCGAGACGATGATGTTGAACTTCGCCTGCACCAGCCCGGCCAGCAGATACACCATGGGCTCGTCGAGCGAGCCGAGGCCGGTCATCTCGTGCAGGGTGAAGGAGCGGGGGAAGCGGCGGATCGTCAGGGTCGCGCCCGTGAGCGACAGGGGCGGGATGATGACGTTCACTCGCTCGCCGGACGGCAGACGGGCGTCCACCATCGGGTTCGACTCGTCCACCCGCCGGTTCACCGTCGAGACGATGCGCTCGATCGTCTGCATCAGCTGGTCGTGGGACGGGAAGCGGAGCGGCAACTGCTCGACCCGGCCCGCGCGTTCGACGAAGATCGCGTCCGGGCCGTTCACCATGATCTCGGTGATCGACGCGTCCTCCAGGAGTGGTTCGAGGATGCCGAGGCCGAGTGCCTCGTCGACGACCCTGCGGATCAGCTGCGAGCGCTCGACCGTCGACAGCACCGGGCCCTCACGGCTGATGATGTGGCCGAGGACTCGTTCCAGGCGGGCCCTGCGCTCGGCCGCGGCCAGCGAGCTCATCTCCGCGAGGTCGATCTCCTCCAGGAGCTTGGCCCGGTAGGAGGCGACCAGGTGGCCGTCCTCGCCCCGGCCGGTGTTCTCCTCGGGGGTGTTGATACGTGCGCGCAGGCTCATAGTCGGTGCTCCTCGTTCCTGCGTCAGTCGGTGGTCGGGTCGAAGTCGAGCGGCATGGTTGCGGTCTTCCGGGCGTCGCCGAAGTCCCAGCCGGGGACGATCGACGGGATCTGGACGGTGGCGGTGACGGTGACCTCGTCGCCGCCTTCCGCGGGTTCACAGGTGACGGACAACCAGTCGCTGACCGCGTTCTGGCACCCCTCCTGGGCGGTACCGGGCTCCAGCGAGGCGGCGCGCGCCCCGGCCCGGGCCGCCGTGCCCGCCTGCTGGGCGGTGTAGGCGATCAGGCCGATCTGTACGCCGGCCATGGCGACGAGGATCAGGATCGGGATGAACCCGAGGTACTCGATGGCCACCTGGCCGCGGTCACGGGCCTTGCGGCCTCTGCCGGCTCCGCGGACTTCGGCGTCGTACGACATCTCAGTCCTTCTCCTCCTGCACGGCCCCCGCGTGGCCCTCGACGGTGAACGGGAAGCCGATCGAGCCGGGGAAGAGGACGGGCACCTCCAGGTGCACATCGGCCGTGACGTAACCGCCGCCCGCACCGCACTGCACGCTCGCGCCGCCCTGCCACGCGCCCGGCAGATGCTGCAGCCCCGCCTCCTCGCAGCCCGCCTGCCCCTCGGACGCCGTCGCCGCCCGTGCCGCCTCGTCCGCGGCGTTCCCCGCGAGCGTGAACGTGTATCCCAGCAGCACGAACTGCCACAGCAGCACCAGCGTCAGGATGATCAGCGGGGTCATGCCGAGGAACTCGACGGTCACCTGGCCCCGGTCGTCCCTGAGGGCCTGCGCACAGGCTCTCAGCCGCCGCCTCACCGCCCGAGCTCCTTGCGCCGCCGGAACGTCAGTGCCGCCCGGTCCCCGCCCCGCGCCCGGCCGTTGCGGCGCTGCTGGGCGGCGCCCTCGGTGCCCTTGACCAGCCCCAGCTCGCCCGCGAGCGCCCACAGGGCCTGCTTGACCGAGCCCTTGCTGTCCAGCTCGTGCACCCGGCCGGCGTCGACCGCGCCCTGGAGTTCCTTGAAGTTGGCGGGGATCACGGTGCTCGCGATGGCCGTGCCGGTGATCCGCTGGATCAGGGCGGGCTGGATCTCCGTACCGCGCGAGTAGCGGTTGACGACGGTCGTGGTCTCCTCCGCCTTGCGGATCTGCAGGCGGTCCCACATCCGTACCGTGCGCTTGGCGCCGCGCACCGCGACCACGTCCGGGGTGGTGACGAGGAGCGCCGTGTCGGCCATCTCCACGGCGGCCGCGCTCGCGCCGGTCAGCTGGGCGCCGCAGTCGATGACGACGACCTCGTAGCGGGAGCGCAGGGCGCCGACGATGTGGCGGGCGGCGCGGTCGGTGACCTCCTCGCCGCGTTCGCCGTCGCCGGGGGCGAGGAGCAGGGCGACGCCGGTGTCGTGCCGGAACACCGCGTCCGCCAGCACGCGCGGCGTGATGTCGTTGATGGTGGCCAGGTCGACGACCGAGCGGCGGAACTGGATGTCCAGGTAGGCGGCGATGTCGCCGGTCTGCAGGTCCATGTCGAGCAGGGCGGTGCTACGGCCGGACGTCTGGGCGGCGAGGGCCAGTTGGACGGCGGTGAGGGTGGTCCCGACCCCGCCCTTCGCGCCGCTCACCGTCACGACCGTGCCGCCGACGCCGCTGAACACATCGCCGCCGGCGCCCAGATGCCGCCGTACGCCCACCGACCACTGGGCCACCGCGTTGACGCGGCTGGCCAGCTCCTCGTAGTGCAGGGGCAGGGCGACCAGACCCCGCGCCCCGTAGTCCATGGCGGCCTGGAAGAGGCCGGGGCTCGCGTCGGAGGTCACGAGGATGACGCCCACCGCCGGGAAGCGCAGGGCGACGTCGCGGATGAGTTCCAGGGCCGGGACGGGTCCGATGCGTTCGTGGACGACGACGACCTCGGGCAGCTCGTCGATGGACTCGGCGGCCAGGCGGGCGAGGGTGTCGACGAGCTGGGTGGAGTCGGCCACCGGGGCCACCGGCTCGGCGTCGGGGAGCTGGCTGAGCAGCGTCGTGAGGGACCGGACCGCGTCCGCGTCGCCGACGGCCGGGAGGATCCTCGTGGGCATGGGGGCCTCTCACTTGTCCTTGGCGAGTTCGTAGGTGCGGTCCGTCGCGTCGACGTCGGAGCCCGTACCGGGTGCCACCAGGGCGAGCCGGACCTCGTCGGCGAACGACTCGGCGTAGGTGATGCGCTGGATGTCGATGGTCTGGAGCGCGAAGGTGATCGGGACGGCGTCGGTGGGCTCGCGGTCGCGGTCGTCGGCGTCGGGCTTGAGCGCGGTCTGCTCGCCCACGTTGATGACCCTGGCGTTCTCCACGATGAGCTTGGACTGGTCGGGGTCGCCGTCGCGCTGCCCCTCGAAGGTGGCGTAGACGTTGACCGTGGCGCCCGGGGTGATCTTGCCGGCCACGCCGGTCGCCGCGTCGATCATGATGGCGACCTCCTGCTCACCCGACTTCAGGGCGGGCTGGTCGACGATCATGTCGCTCTGGAGCAGGGAGCCCTTCTGCAGGGTCGTGACGGCGATCTTGCCCTGGATCTCGCGGAGGTTGGTGACCGCGTTCTCCGACAGCCACCGCTCGGGCATCTCGATCTTCTCGAACTGGCCGGCGCTGAGCTGCGTGTACGGGGCGACGCTCGCCTTGACCCGGTAGGCGGTGACCTCGGGACCGACCTTGGACTTCACGTCGTTGATGACGGACAGGACGCCGGCGAAGGCGCCGAGGGCGCACACGATCGACAGGAGCAGGAGTATCACGCCACGGCGCTGACGGGAGTTCATGAACCGGACAACCTCATTGGGGGAATCGGTCGGGAGCGGTCGGGTGGGGTCGGGGCGGCCTTGCGGGGCCGGGCCGGTCAGCCGGCGCGGACCGGTTGCTCGTGGGCGGGCGGGACGGCGGAGCAGAAGACGCAGCGGTCGCCGATGACGTCGATGCCGCACCAGTGACAGGAGTTCTGCCGTACCGAGGTGACCAGTTGGTAAAGCACCGGCAGGTCGGGCAGATACGCGCAGAACTCGATCAGCTTGGGCGTCCCCCACCAGGTGGCCGACTCGGCGGGCAGCGCCGCCTCGCGCAGGCCCTGCGCGTTCCAGACCTTGACCAGGTTGGAGGTGACCCAGTCGGACTGGAGCTGCCCCTGGGCGACCAGCATCGACGTGCGGAACTCCGGGCCGCCGAGGGTGGCTCCGGGGGCGATCCGGACCAGTTGCGGGGTCGGGTGGGCGAGCACGCCGAACTGGCTGCCGGGCACCCAGGACTTGGCGTGCGACTTGAGGTCGACGGGGATGCGGTCCAGCTTGGCGACGGAGCCGAGGAGGGCCCCGGCGTGGATGTAGTGGGTGAGCAGCCGGCCGGCCGAGGCGAGGACGCCGGGGCTGAGGTCGCAGGAGGCCAGCTGCCGCAACTGGCGGGCCAGGACGGCGAGTCCGAGCGGGGGCAGTTCCGGACGGAACAGGGCGATACGGTCGCTCTCCAACAGGGACCGCACGGTGCGCAGCCGCTGCACCACCTCACGCGGGGCGGCCTGTGAGCAGACGACGACCACATGACCGTGCTGCTCGATCAGGGTCTGCAGATCCGCCAACGACAGTTCCAGCGGCTCCCGGCCGAGGTCTCCGAGCACGACGGCGGGCACGGTTCGCTCGTCCTGCGCCGGCAGCGCCATGTCGGCGCTGGTCACGGCAATGGCAGTTGGCACGCGCAGCTCCCCGGTGACTTCATTGCGTGACTATCTGAGCACTGTATCCACGGCTCTGTGGCCGGAGAACAGCTTCTCTGAGCCGGGAAGGAACTCCTCTCGCACAAGTCACGCCAAAACGGGGCAGGTTACGCACACGAATTCTCCACCATCGGAATCCCTTGACGCGTGAATTGGTCTGGACCAAGTTGTCAGCATGCCTCTTGTCATGTCCATACGCAGCAGATTCCGGGTGGCCGCGGTCACCGCCGCCCTCGCCCTCACCTTCCTCCCCGCGGGCCACGCCTCGGCCGCGGACGTCAACAACGCCAAGAACGCCGGCTTCGAGTCCGGCCTGAGCGACTGGACCTGTTCCGCGAACAGCGGCACGACCGTCTCCGCACCGGTGCACGGCGGCTCGACCGCGCTGAAGGCCACACCGGCCGGGCAGGACAACGCCCGCTGCACCCAGGCAGTGGCGGTGCAGCCCAACTCGACGTACACGCTGAGCGCGTGGGCACAGGGCGGCTACACCTACCTGGGCGTGACGGGCACCGGCACGACCGACGTCTCGACCTGGACGCCGGACACGACGACCTGGAAGCAGCTGTCGACCACCTTCACCACCGGCGCCTCGACGACCTCGGTGACGGTGTACACGCACGGCTGGTACGGACAGGCGGCCTACCACGCGGACGACGTGTCGGTGTACGGCCCCGCCGGAGGCGGCGGCACCGACCCCTCCCCCACGATCCCGGGAGCCCCGAGCGGCCTCACCGTGTCGCGTACGACCTCCTCGTCGGTCTCCCTGGCCTGGAACACCGTCCCGGGCGCGACCGGCTACCACGTCCACCGCAACGGCACGAAGGTGACCGCGGTGACCGGCACCTCGGCGACCGTGACCGGGCTCGCGGCCTCGACGTCGTACTCCTTCCAGGTCACGGCGGCCAACGCGACCGGTGAGTCGCCGAAGTCGGCGGCGGTGACGGCGACGACGAACACGCCGACCGGCCCCGGCCCCGCTCTCCCCAAGCACGCGGTGACCGGCTACTGGCAGAACTTCGACAACGGGGCGACGGTCCAGAAGCTCGCCGACGTCCAGTCCCAGTACGACGTCATCGCCGTCGCCTTCGCGGACGCGACCTCGACGCCGGGCGCGGTGACCTTCAACCTGGACTCGGCCGGGCTTGGCGGCTACACGGTCGACCAGTTCAAGGCGGACATCAGGGCGAAGCAGGCCGCCGGGAAGAAGGTCATCGTCTCGGTCGGCGGCGAGCGCGGCACGGTGGCGGTGAACGACGCGGCGTCGGCGGCGAACTTCGCGAACTCGGTGTACTCCCTGATGCAGACGTACAGCTTCGACGGCGTCGACATCGACCTGGAGAACGGCCTCAACGCGACCTACATGACACAGGCGCTGCGCTCGCTCTCGGCGAAGGCGGGCTCGTCGCTGATCATCACGATGGCGCCGCAGACCCTCGACATGCAGTCGACGTCGAACTCGTACTTCCAGACCGCGCTGAACATCAAGGACATCCTCACGGTCGTCAACATGCAGTACTACAACAGCGGTTCGATGCTGGGCTGCGACGGCAAGGTCCACAGCCAGGGCTCGGTGGACTTCCTGACCGCCCTGGCCTGCATCCAGCTGGAGGGCGGCCTGGCCCCGTCCCAGGTGGGGCTGGGGCTGCCGGCCTCCACGCGGGGCGCGGGCAGCGGGTACGTGTCACCGTCGATCGTGAACAACGCCCTGGACTGCCTGACGAAAGGCACGAACTGCGGCTCGTTCAAGCCCTCGCGGACCTATCCCGACCTGCGGGGCGCGATGACCTGGTCGACGAACTGGGACGCGACGGCGGGCAACGCCTGGTCCAGCGCCGTCGGACCGCATGTGCACGGGCTGCCGTAGGAGCCCTCACCCCGTGGGCCGGTAGTGGCCGAGCACCCAGGCCAGCTGCGGGAACCACTCCTGCAGCCGCGTCCGGGGCTTGGCCTCCACCACGCACTCGTAGAACCTGCCGTCCACGTGGATCACGGCGACCATCAGGGCCTTGCCGTCGGGGCTCGCCTTGTAGTGGACGCTGCGGACCTCGGGCCAGTAGAACTCGATCGTGAGACCGGCCATCTCGAAGGCGACGCCGGACGCGTCGATCACGACCGCGTTGCGCTTGTCGATCGCCAGGAACTCCGGGCCGGCCGGAGCCGACGGTTGGGGCGGGACCGGGGAGAAGGGAGGCTGTGCGGGCGCACAGGAAGGCTGGCCAGGTGCGTACGGGGGCTGTGCGGGCGCGAACTGCGGTGGGGGCGGGCCGAAGCCGGGGCCGGGTGGGGGTGGCTGCTCGATCATCCGTGGGGTCCTCGGTCCTCGTACTCGCTGGGTACTCGCTGGAACTGATTCGTGCTGCGGTGAAACATTCTCCCAGCCCCGCCGCATCAGTGAGGTGAGGACCTCATCGGCAGCCGGCGCACAGCAACAGGGGGAACGCATGAGACAGGCCCGCGCGGACGAGTACGCGGAGTTCGCGGCGGCCAGGGCCGGGCATCTGTACCGGTCGGCCTGTCTGCTGACCGCCGGGGACACCCACCTCGCCGAGGACCTCGTCCAGGAGGCCCTCGGCCGGATCTACGTCCGCTGGGGCCGGGTCTCCGGGGTGGACAACCCCGCCGGGTACGCGCAGACCGTCCTCACCCGCGCCTTCCTCACCCATCAGCGGCGACGCAGCAGCACCGAGCGGGCCACGGACGCGATTCCCGACCGGGCGGCGGCCGACGGCGGACACGGGGATGTGTCGCTGCGGCTGACCCTGCTCCAGGCACTCGCCCGGCTGCCCGCCAAGGACCGGGCCGTGGTCGTCCTGCGGTACTGGGAGGACCGGTCCGTCGAGGAGACCGCCGACGCGCTGAACGCCAGTTCCGCCGCGGTGCGGACACGGTGCACCCGGGCGCTCGGACGGCTGCGCGAGCTGCTGGGCGAGGACCTCGGCGAGTACGCGGCTTCCTGACCCACGCGCCCTCCCCCACGACCTCCCGGTTCCTCCTACGACCTCCCCGACCCACTCCCGAGAAACGGTGGTTTTGCCATGCCTGTGGAACACGACGAGGACCGCTTCGAGGGGCGGCTCAGTCACGCCCTGCACGACGCCGGTGAGCGCTTCGACGCCGACCGGACCGCGCTGGTCGCCGCCGGACGGGCGCGGGGGCGGCGGCTGCGGCTGCGGCGGCGGGCCGCGGTGGTGGGCGGCGCGGCCGGGATCGCGGCGGTCGCGGTGGGCGGGGCGCTGCTGGTGCCCTGGGGCGGTTCGCCTGCCCCGCTGCCGTCCAGTTCCAGCGTGGCCGAGCAGCCGTCCGGCACACCGACGCCGTCGGTCGCTCCCGTGACGGGCCGCGAACTCATCGAGACGCTCGAAGAACTGCTCCCCGACGGCAAGGTCAGCGAACAGGAGTCACGGGGTGCCGAGGCGCCACTGCGGTCGCCGTACGCACGCCTCGTGTACGACGACGGCAAGGGCCCCGGGGCCATCGGCGTCAGCCTGGACCGGGTCGAGCCGGGCAGCGAGCAGGCCCAACAGACGGCCGACTGCCCGGACAAGGCGCTGATCCCGCACGACAGTTGCGTCTCCACCCGGCTGCCCGACGGCTCCCTGCTCAAGCTGTTCCAGGGGTACGAGTATCCCGACCGGCGCGTCGACACCAAGTGGTGGTCGGCCGACCTGATCACCCCGACGGGACAGCACGTCTCGGTCAGCGAGTGGAACGCCGCCGCCGAGAAGGACGCGCCGATCAGCAGAAGCGAACCACCCCTGTCCACCACTCAGTTGAAGGAGCTGGTGACGGCCCAGGTGTGGCGCGGGTACGTCGACTCCATTCCCGAGGACCCCAAGAGGCCGAAGCCGTCGGCCGCGCCGAGCACCGCCGTCGAACCGAGCGTGGACTCGGTCCTGGCCACGCTCGTCCCGCTCCTCCCCAAGGGCGTCGAGGTCGTCGAGAAGGGCAACGACTACACGTACCTCGTCCTCGACGACGGCAAGGGCAGGAGCTACGTCCAGATCGACGTCCAGCACGGCATGGGGGACAAGGAGACCGTCGACCAGCTCTTCGGCGACGACGCCGAGACGCTGCCCGACGGCACGAAGGTCGCCTCTCGGCAGAGCGGCGGCGACAAGGGCGTCGACGGCGCCGTGATGTGGACCGTCGACACCCTCCGCGCGGGTACGGACGGCTTCCGGGTCGTCATCAGTGCCTTCAACTCCGGCACCCAGCACGACGCCCCGTCCCGCGAGACCCCCGCCCTGACCATGAAGCAGCTCCGGGAGATCGCCCTCAGCCCGCAGTGGGACCAGTACCGCTAGGCCGTCAGAAGAACTCCGACCACGGCTGGTCCCAGATCTGCTTCACGCACAGCACCAGGAACAGCAGGCCGGCGATCGCCAGCATGGCGTTGCTCAGCGGGCCGTTGCGCCACTGGCTCGGGGTGCGGGAGGAGTTGAGGAGCCAGATCAGGGTGCCGGCGAGGAAGGGCAGGAAGGCCGCGCCCAGGACGCCGTAGATGATGATCAGGCGGAAGGGCTGGCCCTGGAAGAGCAGGACCATGGGCGGGAAGGTCAGCCAGAGCAGGTAGGCGCGGAAGGGCCAGGAGCGCTCCCGCTCTCCCGAGGCGACCTTCTCGCCCTTCAGCTCCTCCCGCCCCCGGTAGCGGGTCACGAAGTCCGCGAACATCAGGCTCACACCGTGCCAGACGCCGATGAGGGAGGTGAAGGAGGTGGCGAAGAAGCCGATCAGGAAGAACTTGGCCGTCGCCGTGCCGTATTCGTCCTCCAGGATGTCGCCGAGCTGGATCAGGCCCTTGTCGCCGCCGGCGATGGCGATGTTCGCGGAGTGCAGCAGCTCGGCGCCGACGAAGAGCATCGCGACGACGAAGATGCCGGTCGTGGCGTACGCGACGCGGTTGTCGAGCCGCATGACCTTCATCCAGCCGGTGTTCGTCCAGCCCTTGGCGTTGACCCAATAGCCGTACGCGGCAAGGGTGATGGTGCCGCCGACGCCGCCGATCAGGCCGAGGGTGTTGAGGATCGAGTCCTTCTCGTCGGGCAGGACGGGCAGCAGGCCCGCGAAGGCGTCCCCGAGGTTGGGCGTGACGCGGATCGCCAGGTACACCGTGACCACGAACATGACGCCCACCAGGACCGTCATGACCTTCTCGAAGACGGCGTACTTGTTGAACCAGACGAAGACCAGGCCGACCAGGCCGCAGGCGATGGCCCACCACTCCAGGTCCATCACGTCCGGGAACAGCGCCTGGAGCGGCAGCGCGCTCGACGACATCGCCGCCGCGCCGTAGACGAAGCCCCAGATCACGGTGTAGACGGCGAAGAACCAGGTGGTCCAGCGGCCGAGGCTCGCCCAGCCGTCGAAGAGGGTGCGGCCGGTGGACAGGTGCCAGCGGCCCGCCGCCTCGGCCAGCGAGATCTTGACCAGGCAGCCGATGATCGCCGCCCAGAGGAGGGTGTAGCCGAAGTTGCTGCCCGCGATGAGGGTGGCGACGAGGTCGCCGGCGCCGACGCCGGTCGCGGCGACGACGATGCCGGGGCCGATGTACCGCCAACTGGACTTACGGGGCCGGGAGTCCGCCTCACCGGCCTGGGACGACTCTGTGTTTCCCGTGGTTTCCGCCATGGTGGTCAAGAAAGCTCAAAGGAGCCGGTCGGACAAGAGGGCGTGCGCGATCTCCACCCGATGTGCTCATGGGTGTTCGGGCGGGCGCTACGGCTGTCGCCGACCACAGCCGTCGGCCCCACACGTCGCGAGCTCGAACCACACCGTCTTGCCCGACCCGTCCTGATGGCAGCCCCAGCGCCGGGCGAGCGCGTCCACCAGGAACATCCCCCGGCCGCTCTCCGAGGCGCCGGCTTCCAGCACCATCGGTACGCGCCGGCCGCCGTCCCGGACCTCGCAGCGCAGGATCCCGTGCGCGGCGAACAGGGTGAGCCCGAAGCGGCTCGCGGAGTGCAGCAGGGCGTTGGTGGCCAGCTCGCTCACCAGCAGCTCGGCCACGTCCACCAGGTCGTCCAGGTCCGCGAGCCCCCATCCCTCCAACTGGCGGCGGACCTCCGCGCGGGCCTCGCGGACCGCGGAGGGACGGGGGTCGTAGTCGACGCTCAGATGGCCGGCCCCCATGGGCGGTTGGGGATACGAACCGTACTGAGGACCAGGATCCGGGAAGCGCGCCCCGTCGAGGTACAGCATGGGTACAGGGTGGCGCGCACGGGGGTACGGCGCACGGGGAGGAATACCTGATTCCATACCTGCGCCGATACCTGCGCCGATCCCTGCGCCGATCCCTGCGCCATCCCCGGCATCGATCCCTGCACCGGGACTCCGCTACCCGTACTGCAGCCGTACGCTCGCCCCGTCCCGGTCGTCCCGGACGTCGACGTACGCGCACACCTGCCGGGCGAACCACAGCCCCTGCCCCGGTTCCAGTTCCGCGCTCGGCGGCGGTACGAAGCCCGCCAACGGGTCGTCGACGCGGCGCGCGGTACGCAGTTCACAGACGCAGGCCGGAGCCTCCCCCCACAGCACGGCGCCGTCGACCGGGCCGAGGGCGGCGGCCGCCTCGGTGACGGCCGTGGCGAACAACTCCACGTCCGCGGCGGACAGCCCTCGCGCGCTCGCCCAGCCGCGTACGGCGTCGCCGGTGAGGGCCGGGCCGGTCAGGCGCTCGGCGTCGACGGCGGGCGGTGGCAGCGGTACGGCGTCCAGTTCGGCGGCGAGCCGTACGGGGTCCTCGTACACCCCGGTGCCGGGGTGGGCGCGGCGGGCGGCGGCGACGATCGCGGAGCCCGCGACGCGGGCGTCGTAGGCGCACAGGGCCGTCGTCGCGAGCGGGGCGAAGAGAAGGTTGGCGAGGGCCTCGTAGCGGATCCACTCGGCGGTCTCGCGCGGTGAACGGCCCGCCCGGCCGCCCCAGACGGGTTCCATGAGCAGATGCATACGGCCGCCCGGGCCGGCGTGCGCGGCGAGGTGACCGGCGCCCTGGGCGACCGCGTTGGCGGCGGAGCCGGTGTACCACTCGGTGTGCGGGACGAGGCCGACGCTCTTGGCGTCGGTGCCGAGGGCGTCGCGCAGGAGGTCCAGGTTGCCGGGGGCGGCGATGGCCACGGGCGGGGGTTCGCCGGGGGCGGCGAGGGCTTCGGTGAGGAAGGGCAGGGCGGCGGCGAGGAACTCGTCGTCGGACTCGAAGACGGTCATGCGGTGGTCGAATCCGGGCTGGTCCGGGGCGGGTCGAGTGGTCACGGTCCGGGCTCCCTCTGGGGTGCGTTGGTTCCGATGGTTGGGAGTCTCAGCGTTGCGCCGCCATCCAGGCCGCGATCTGGCTGCGGTTGCTGAAGCCGAGCTTGCCGAGGATGCGTTCGACATGGCCTTCGGCGGTGCGGCGGGCGATGACCAGGCGGTCGGCGATCTGCTGGTTGGCGAGTCCCTGGGCGACGAGTTCGGCGACCTCGGTCTCGCGGCGGGTGAGGCGGACGCCGGTAGCGGGGTGCGTGAGGCGGACGCCGGTAGCGGGGTGGTGGGCACGGGGTCGGACGTTCGTTTTCCGTGCGGCTGCGGGCCGTCGGGGCTGACCGCGGTCATGGACGGCGTACTCGACGGCTTCCGCCAGGTCGAGTGCGGCGCCGCGTTCGTACGCCCGCTGGAAGGCGGGCCGGCCCAGGGCCTCGCCGGCCCGGGTCTCGCTGTCGCGGCGGGTCGAGTTCAGGGCCGCCGATCCCCAGCGGCCGCGGTCGATGCCGGCCCAGATGCGGTCGGCGGCGCCGAGCAGGACGGCCGCACGCTCGGGGGCGCCCGCCTGGGTGGCGATGTGGGCCAGGAGGTCGAGGGTGAGGGCGATGCCAGTGACGTCGTGGACGGCGAGTTTGAGGCGCAGGGCGTGCCGGGCGTGGTGTTCGGCCCGGCGCCAGTCGCGCTGCACCGTGTGGGCGAGGGCGAGCATCCGCAGGACGTACGAGTGCACCCACTCCTCGCCGTGCCGTTCGCACATCCGGCGGGCCCGCTCGCAGACCTCGACGGCGCGCTCGGCCTCGCCCAGGAAGCCCAGGGCGCAGGCGAGTTCGACCTGGTCGAGGCCGTGCAGGCTGAGGTGCTGGCCGGGGACGGGGCCGCGGGCGACGCTGGCCTCGAAGTGCTTCAGCGCGGTCGGCAGGTCGTCCATGAAGAGGGTGATGACGCCGATGACGTACTCGGCGTGGGCGGCCTCGGCCTCGTCGTCGAGGTCATGGGCCAGGGTGCGGGATTCCCGGGCGCGGGCGAGTCCCGCGGTGAGGTCATGGGTGGCGGCGGCGAGGAGTCCGGCGATCCACAGGCCGCGGGCCCGTTCCCGGGTCGGCTCCGGGTTGGCGGCCAGGGCGCGGTCGAGCCAGTAGCGGCCCTCGCGGGGGGCGCCGCAGGCGTGCCAGTAGAACCACAGGGTGCCGGCCAGGCGCAGTCCGGCGAGGCGTTCGCCGGGGGTGGCGAGGCTGAAGTCGAGTGCGGTGCGGAGGTTGTCCTGGTCGGCGCGCAGGCGGGCGACGATCTCGCGCTGGCCCGGGCCGAACCAGGCGCTCTCGCAGGCCGTGGCGCGCCGCAGCATCCAGTCGCGCTGGCGGCGGCGGGCCGCGGGCTCCTCGCCGGGCAGGCGGCGCAGGCGGTCCAGGCCGTAGTGGCGGAGGGTGTCGAGGAGGCGGTAGCGGATGCCGTCGGGGCCGGACTCCCGGGACAGTACGGACTTGTCGACGAGGCCGGTGACGGCGTCGAGGACGCCGTAGGGGTGGATGTGGGGGGTGGTGGCCGTGAGTTTCTCGCCCCCGCCGCCCCTACCCGTCCCATCCTCAAGGGGCTCCGCCCCTTCGACCCCGCCAGGGGGCTCCGCCGCTTGGCCCCCCGTCGGCCCTGGACGGGCCTCGTCCTCGAGCGCCGGACGGGCTGGATGACGCGGGCCAGCGTTGCGAGGTGAAGCCCCCGGGGGGTGGGTGGGGGCTAGGGACGGCGCGGCCTCGTCCTCAGACGCCGGACGGGCTGAGATGCCCGGACCGGCGCTGGGCGGCACACCTTCCCCGTCCCCGCACACCGCCTCCGCCGTCTCCAGGTCGAAGCTACCCGCCAGCACCGACAGTCGCGCCCACACCAACTGCTCGCGCTCGGTGCACAGTTCGTGGCTCCAGTCGACCGCCGCGCGCAGGGTCCGGTGGCGTGGCAGGGCGGCGGGGCTGCCGCCGGTGAGGAGGCGGTAGCGGTCGTCGAGGCGGTCGAGGAGCTGGTCGACGTCGAGCACGCGCATACGGACGGCGGCGAGTTCGATGGCCAGGGGGAGGCCGTCCAGGCGGCGGCACAGGCGGGCGACGGCCGCCCGGTTCGCGGCGGTCAGGCGGAAGCCGGGGACCACCGCGGCGGCTCGGTCGGCGAAGAGGGCCAGGGCCGGACAGCCCTCGGGGCCGGAGAGGTCGCCGTCCGGGTCGGGGACCGGCAGGGGCCGTACCTCCAGGAGGTGTTCCTCGGTGAGGCCCAGGCGGTGCCGGCTGGTGGCGAGGATCCGTACGCCGGGGGTGCCGTGCAGCAGGGCCGCGGCGAGTTCGGCGCAGGCCGGCAGCAGGTGTTCGCAGTTGTCGACGAGCAGGAGCAGCCGACGGTCCCGGGCCCGCTCCACCAGCGCCTGAAGCGGCGGCTGCGCGGTGTGGTCGTGCAGGTCGAGCGCGTCGGCGGCGGCGAGCGGGACGAGCGCGGGGTCATGGAGGCCGGAGAGGTGCACGATGCGTACCCCGTCCGGGAAGGCGCGCCGGACGCCGGCCGCGATGCGTGTGGCGAGGCGGGTCTTGCCGACGCCGCCGGGGCCGGTCAGCGTGACCAGCCGGGCCCTGGCCAACAGCTCGCGCCCGGCGGCGAGTTCGTCGCGCCGGTCGACGAAGCTGGTCGTCTCGACCGGCAGTTGGTGATCCCGTCGTGGCGCTGATCCGCCCATGATCAGCCGTTCTTCCGGGGTGGTGTCGAAGGGAGCCGAGGAGCAAGGGAGCCGGAGGGTGCGCCGGTCCCCGCCATTGCCGCCGCTCCCACCGCTCCCCCCTTGCGCGGATCCTCACCCTCCCCCGCCCCCACGCCCACCCGCACGCCCGGCTCACACCCCCGGGGGGACTTCGCCCGGGAACGCCCCGTGCGCGGTGCGCGCGCGTACACTGCGCGGCTGATTTTCGAATGGTTCACGCCATCAATCACCGTGGCACTCTTGACCTGTCCATGCCACCGGCCCACGATGAGCGCCACACCCTCCCCCGCTCTCGGCTTCGCTCGAGCGGGGGAACCCCCATCACGCAGTACGTCGCAGTGAACCCCACCCCCCACTCCCACAAGGAGAATTCATGCGACTTCGCACACGCGGCTCAGGCGGCCGCAGCGGCAGACGGACCGCCGCGCTCGCCACGCTGCTCGCCCTCGCCCTCGCGGCGCCCCTGTCCGCCAACGTGTCCGCGAACGCCGACAGCGCCACCAAGGCGGCCTCGTCGACCGATGACGCCCGGCAGTACGAGGTGCACATGCACTCGACCGCCAAGGACCGCACCGCACTTCAGCGGACGGGTGTGACCGTGGACGAGGTCCACGGTCACGGTGTCGTGGTCTCCGGCCGCGCGGACCAGATCAAGAAGCTGCGCGACCTCGGTTACGACGTCGCCCCGCTCGGCGCGGTCCCCGACCGCTCCTCCGGCGAGGACGACGTCCGCCTCTACGACTTCCCGTCCGGCGACTCGCGCTATCACAACTACGCGGAGATGACGAGCGAGATCAACTCGCTCGTCTCGGCCAACTCCTCCATCGCGAGCCGGCGCGTGATCGGCACGTCGTACCAGGGCCGGAACATCGTCGCCATCAAGATCAGCGACAACGTGGGGACCGACGAGTCCGAGCCGGAGGTCCTCTTCACCCACCACCAGCACGCCCGTGAGCACCTCACCGTCGAGATGGCGCTCTATCTGCTGCGCGAGCTGACCTCCGACTACGGCACCGACTCCCGGGTCACCAGCATGGTGAACAACCGCGAGATCTGGATCGTGCCCGACCTCAACCCGGACGGCGGCGAGTACGACATCGCCACCGGCTCGTACCGGTCGTGGCGCAAGAACCGGCAGCCCAACCCCGGTTCGTCGTACGTCGGGACCGACCTCAACCGGAACTGGAACTACCGGTGGGGCTGCTGCGGCGGTTCGTCGGGATCGCCGTCCTCGGACACGTACCGGGGCGCGTCCGCCGAGTCGGCGCCGGAGGTCAAGGTGGTCGCCGACTTCGTGCGCAGCCGCGTGGTCGGCGGGGTCCAGCAGATCAAGGCCGGGGTCGACTTCCACACCTACAGCGAGCTGGTGTTGTGGCCCTTCGGGTACACCTACTCCGACACGACGACCGGCATGACCGCCGACGACCGCAACGCGTTCGCCACGGTCGGGCAGAAGATGGCCGCGAGCAACGGCTACACGGCGGAGCAGTCCAGTGACCTGTACATCACCGACGGGTCGATCGACGACTGGCTGTGGGGCAGCCAGAAGATCTTCGGGTACACCTTCGAGATGTACCCGTCGTCCAGTGCGGGTGGGGGCTTCTACCCGCCCGACGAGGTGATCGAGCGGGAGACGTCCCGGAACCGGGATGCGGTGTTGCAGCTGCTGGAGAACGCGGACTGCATGTACCGGTCGATCGGCAAGGAAGCCCAGTACTGCGGCTAGGCCCTGTCGTCAAGTTCCCGTCGTCCGCCTAGGACTCACTGTCCTCGAAGTAGGCATCAAGAACCGCGTCCAACTGCTCGTCCCACTCCTTGAAGCGGCTCCTGGCCGTCGCCTCGATCTCGATCGGGTACCAGCGGCGGTCAGGAGTGTGCACCGTGACGGTGAAACGCTTCCCGAAGCGCGGGGCCTCCGTCTCGATCGCGCCGATCTCGTCCCAACGGAACTCGCACTCCTGGTCGTCCAGGGACAGCCGGACGCCCTTGTGGTCGGCGACGATACGGGCCCGGCGGTCGGCGGCCTCGAAGACGGGGCCGTCGGCGGGGGCCTCTTCACCGGCTTCGCCGTCCGCCTCGTCGGCGGCCTCGTCGGCGCCTTCGAGATCCGCATCCCCGGAGTCCGGCTTCCTGAAGTCCGTCTTCCCGGAGGCCGCCCTCTCGGAATCTCTCTCCTCCGGGGCGGACTCCTCGGCCACGTCCTCGTCCTTCACGTCCTCCGGCTCGGCGGACACGGGCGAGGTGAGCCCGGGGATGAAGGCCGGGTCGAACCCGGCGCCTTCCAGGGGCTGGCTGCCTGAACCTATGCGCTGCTCCACAGCGGAGCAGTATGGTCGACGACCCTGTGTCCCGCACAACCAGCCCCCGCATCGTTATACGAAAACCTCGTTACACGAACACGCTCAACACCGCCGCCACCACGAACCCGGCCACCGACAGCACACTCTCCAGCACGGTCCACGTCTTCAACGTGTCCCGCTCACTGATGCCGAAGTACTTGGCGACGATCCAACTGCATCCATCAGCGCGCTCCGCGCGCGGGCGCCGTCGTTGACGTGCGAGGCGAAGATCGAACCTCGAAGTAGGCGTTTGGGAGCTCTCTCCCACATGAAGAGCGAGAGATTCTCCCCTGGATCGCTCCGGGTAGTTCGACAGCACTCAGGTCTGCCTGACGACTGCCCTCCCGGCAGCCGAGGCAAGTGCGAGACCTGCCCGATCAATATTGCGACTCGCGTTGAAGTCGGCGTTGCCGTTCCGCTCTCGCGGCATGGGCCTGCCGATCGAGGCGTTCCTCTTGAGCAGGCGTCAGAGCGAGACGCGCACGGCAACCCCGATGGCGCATCGCCTTCTCACCCACGCCCCCTCCTCTGCTGGTTCCGCTGGTCTGATCAACGGAACCAACGCGAAAAGGTCACGGGTTCGAGAGTCGATCAATCAGCCGAGTACTGCCAGGGCGTCAATCTCGATCAGCAGGCGCTTCGGGAGACTGACGTACACCGTCGTCCGAGCAGGAGGAGCCTGCGTAAGACCCTGCTCCCGGAAGTACTGGTCGTAGACCTCGTTCATCTCGGCGAAGTGGGCGACGTCCGTCAGATAGACGCGGATCATCATGACGTCGTCCCAGGAGGCGCCGCCCTCCTCCAGGATCGCCTTGACGTTGGCGAGGGTCTGGAGGGTCTGCTCGCGCAGGGTGGGGCCGGCGGGCGTCGGGGACTGGCCCTCGACCGCGGGGAGGAAGCCGACCTGGCCCGCGACCTGGAGGATGTTCCCCTTCTTCACGCCGTGCGAGAACTTCGCGGGCGGGGCGGTGTGGGTCTTCGGGGTGAGCGCGATCTTCTCGGTCATGCGGTGCCTTTCGCTGAGGTCCTGCCGGAGTACTCGCCGCTGATGTCGTCCGCCGTACGGCGCACCAGCGGGAGCAGGGTGAGGAGTTCGTCGGCGGTGACGACGACGTTGGGCGCGGAGACCGACATCGCGGCGACGACCCGGCCGTCGGCGCCGCGGATCGGCGCGGCGACACAGTTGATGGACTCCTCGTGGCCACCGAGGTCGGTGGCCCAGCCCTGTTCGCGCACCTTGTCCAACTCCCGCAGGAAGGCCGGGGCGTTGGGGGTGGAACGGGCCGTGTACATGGGGTAGTCGAGCCTCTCGGCGAGGATACGGCGCTCAGCCTCAGGCAGGTCGGCGAGCAGCAGCTTGGCCGCAGCGGCGACGGTGATGGCGACGGGCTTCCCGATCCGCGAGTACATCCGCACCGGGTACCGG
This sequence comes from Streptomyces sp. DT2A-34, assembly GCF_030499515.1. NCBI lineage: Bacteria > Bacillati > Actinomycetota > Actinomycetes > Kitasatosporales > Streptomycetaceae > Streptomyces > Streptomyces sp. DT2A-34. Next base: position 3,507,535 of record NZ_JASTWJ010000001.1, read on the forward strand.
CTCTCCACCTTGTCGATGTACAGCACCTCGTCCTCCTCGTACACAGCGAGGTGCACGGTGTGCCCGCAATGCTCGTTCAGCCGTACGAGGTGGGGATGGGCGATCTCGCGGATGTCGAGGTTCTCCATCGCCTCCTGGGCGAGGGCGATCAGGCGGGCGCCGAGGCGGTAGCGCTGGTCGGACTGGCGGTAGACCATGCCGTGCTGATGCAGGGTGCGCAGAAGGCGTAGAGCCGTCGTCTTATGGACGCTGAGGTGACCGGCGACCTCTCCCAGATTGGCGGGCCCTTGTGCGAGCAGCGGCAGAATAGACAACGCGCGGTCGACGCTCTGACTCATGGGTGATCTGAGGCGCGCGCCCGTGCCTTCGGCTCGGAGCGGGAAGCGCCTTCCTCCCTCTTCGTGGTGTACGCATAACCGTCTGCTCGCTGGAGCATGCGGAAGTGACTGTGATGAATGCCCTGAACGGTACCGACGGCAGTGGTGATGTTGAAGCTTCCGCTGGCCCGCACCGCGACCCGGCCGGTGTACGTGCCAGCCCGCTTCCCCCTGGGAACCGTTGCGCGTACAAGGTCGCCTGTCTGGTAGCCGTGGTGAACCTTGGTACGTGTCAGACGCAGACGCGGGAATCCATGACGGTCGGTGCGTGTCCGCGCGTAGGATCCCCGCCCGGTCGCACTGATCACGGTCACTCTGGCCGGGTGACGGACGATCATGTCACCCTCCTCATGGAAGAGGTCACCAATGGCCAGGGCATCAAGGGTGTGGCTCTTGGCCAGCCCCATCGCGGTGCGGTTCCACTTTGTACGACCGCCAGAGCTGTGCCGCACGGGCAGGCCGACTCCATCCAGTGCGTCGGCGAGTCGCCACCGCACGGCATTCATGACCGCCGCATCGCGCAGTGGGGCCTTCACCTGCGTACGGATCTTCCGGAGCCGCTCCGGCCTCCGCGCGAGGAACTCCTCCACGGGGCGAGCGGCTTTGTCCTGATTGCAGGGGACGCAGGCGAGCACCAGATTACTGACGCGATCCGACCCTCCCCGGGCCTTGGGCACGATGTGGTCGATGTTCAGAGGCACGCCAGTCGCACCGCAATAGGCACAGGAACGCCGCCACTTCGCCAGAAGGTACTCGCGGACCTCCGTGCCCAGCAGGGTGCCGCGCTGGTACTCCACCCCGGACAGATCCCTGCCGACGCTGAGGGCGTGGACGTCGAACGCCACCCGCTCCACATGGATCTCGGTGACGGGCGCCCAGCGCACGAGTCGTTCGGCCTGAGCCACGGTGGTATCCACCCGGTGCCGCAGAGACGGAGCCAACCAGCCCTTTGGGCGGACGCGGTTGTCAAACCTGCGCGCGCGGTAGCGCAACCGTGCACCACGCCTGCGGCGCCGGTAGCGGGAGCGTCGTTCGAGCCTGTCCCTGATCTGGTTGCCCCGGTGCTGAAGCTCGAAGGCCACCAGGCCACGGCGTACGGTGCTTACTTCTCGGCTCTGACCTCCCTCCGGCTTCTCGTCCGTGACCGCGATCCCGGTACACCGACTGCCGGGATCGATGCGCACCTGCACTCCCTGAACCACGGAATCCGCACGAACACGGTCCTTCAAACGGATCACGAACGGCACGCGCCTGACCACGACAGCGCGCTTCTTGGACAGCAGTTCCCTTGCCCAGGCCGGATGACACGGCATCAACGGCCTGCCGTTCGCATCGAGAACGAAAACTCGCGGATCGCAGCCCGCGGAGGAAGCGTTACCGCTCCCGGTCTCTGCCCTCTCCGTGACCGTGGCCACGGTTCGGGCGTGACGCCCGCCCCGGCGGGTGCTGCCGGAGCGGATCTCCCCTCGCCCATGTCCCCCGCCAGTGTCCGGCCGTCGCGCGGCCGGGAGTCCGTGAGCCGTTTCGTCCCTGCTCCCAGGGTTGTCTGCTCCCACGGATTCCAGAGCCCGGCGCTGAGGAAGCACGCCGGGGTGGGTCTGCTCACCTACGGGCAACGTAGTCATCGAAGTAATGCACCCCCCTCTGATCCTTCTGAGCCTGAAGGCATCGTGACGACTCGGGCTGGTCACTCTCGACCCTGAGGCCGGGGAGCGAGTGACGGCGTACGTACCTCCGATCTCAGATACTAGACAGAGCGCTGCACTGTTCGCAGCAAGAAATGCATATCGCGCAACATGCCACTTGGGAGGCCTTTGTGATCACCACCAGCACCGCAGATTCCCTCGCCCGCCTCGCAGAGGAACGCGTCGATCACCGCTTCAAGGGCCTCCCCCGGACGCCGACGGCCTGACCGTGGCCGAGCTGGCCGCCCAGCGCCGCAACCTCTTCACCGGCGGCTTCGCCACCCCCGTCCTCGCGCTCTCCGCCGAGCGCCTGGAGCACAACCTCGACCTCATGGAGACGTACGCCGCCCGCCACGGCCTCGCCTTCGCCCCGCACGGCAAGACCTCCATGGCCCCCCAGCTGTTCCAGCGGCAGATCGAGCACGGGGCGTGGGGCATCACGCTCGCGGTGCCGCACCAGGTACGGGTGGCGCGGGCGTACGGCACCGAGCGGATCTTCCTCGCGAACGAGCTGGTGGACCCGGCCGCCCTGCGCTGGATCGCCGGCGAGCTGGCGGCCGACCCCGCCTTCCGCCTCATCTGTTACGTCGACTCCGTGCGCGGCGTGGAGCAGATGGACGCCGCGTTGCGCGACGCCGGGTCCACCCGCCCGCTGCATGTCGTCGTCGAGCTGGCGGCCGGTGACGGCGCCCGTACCGGCGCGCGTACGGAAGCCGAGTGCGCGGCGGTCGCGGACGCGGTGGCGGCCGTGTCGACGCTGCGGCTGGTCGGCGTCGCGGGGTACGAGGGCGAGGTCCCACAGGCGGATCCGGAGCGGGTGCGGGCGTGGCTGCGTCGGCTCGTCGCCCTCGCCGTCGAGTTCGACAAGGCGGGGCGGTTCGCGGGGCTGGACGAGATCGTCGTCAGCGCGGGCGGCAGCGCGTGGTTCGACGCGGTGGCGGACGTGTTCGCCGAGATCCCCGAACTCTCCCTCCCCGTACTGAAGTTGCTGCGCTCGGGCGCGTACGTCTCGCACGACGACGGCCACTACCGCAAGCTGACCCCGTTCAACCGGGTCCCGGCCGAGGGCGCCCTCGAACCCGCCTTCCGCCTCTGGGCCCAGGTGGTCTCCCGTCCCACCCCCGACCAGGCCTTCGTCAACGCGGGCAAGCGGGACGCGGCGTACGACCTCCACCTGCCGTTCGCGCAGGTGGTCCGCCGGGACGGCGCCGAGCGCCCGGCCACCGGCATCTCGGTGACCGGCCTGTCCGACCAGCACGCGTGGCTGCGGACGACCGAGGAGGCGGACCTGGAGGTCGGGGACTGGCTCGGCATGGGGCTGTCGCACCCGTGCACGTCCTTCGACAAGTGGCAGCTGATCCCGGTCGCGCAGGCGGACGGGACGGTCGTCGACTACATCCGCACGTTCTTCTAGGGGGTGGCGGTCGTGGAAGAGCTCGTCATTCGGGACGCGGAGGTCGTGGACGGCAGCGGCGGTCCGTCCTACCGCGCCGATGTGGTCGTGGACGGCGGCCGGATCGTCTCGATCGTCAAGGAGGCGGCCGCGGCCGGCTGCCAACGGCCCAAGGCACGCCGGGAACTGGACGCGGAGGGCCTCGTCCTCTCCCCCGGCTTCATCGACATGCACGCCCACAGCGACCTGGCGCTGCTCCGGGACCCCGACCACAGCGCCAAGGCCGCACAGGGGGTCACTCTCGAAGTCATCGGCCAGGACGGCCTGTCGTACGCCCCCGTCGACGACCGCACCCTCGCCGAGGTCCGCCGCGCGATCACCGGCTGGAACGGCTCCGGCGACGACATCGACTTCGACTGGCGGACGGTCGGCGAGTACCTGGACCGCCTCGACGCCGGTTTCGAAGGCCGGGGCATCGCCGTGAACGCGGCATACCTCATCCCCCAGGGCACGGTCCGCGCGCTGGCCGTCGGCTGGGAGGACCGGGAGGCGACGCCGGACGAGCTGGACCGGATGCGGCAGTTGGTCGCGGAGGGCATGGAGCAGGGCGCGGTCGGCATGTCGTCCGGGCTGACGTACACGCCCGGCATGTACGCCAAGGACGCCGAGCTGACGGAGCTGTGCCGGGTGGTGGCGTCGTACGGCGGCTACTACTGCCCGCACCACCGCTCGTACGGGGCCGGGGCCCTGGAGGCGTACGAGGAGATGGTGGCCCTGACGAGGGAGGCGGGCTGCTCACTCCACCTGGCCCACGCCACGATGAACTTCGGCGTGAACAAGGGCCGGGCGCCGGAGCTGCTCTCCCTCCTGGACAAGGCGCTGGAGTCCGGGGCCGACATCACCCTCGACACCTACCCCTACACCCCCGGCTGCACCACCCTGGTCGCCATGCTGCCGAGTTGGGCGAGCGAGGGCGGTCCCGAGGCGATCCTGGACCGGCTGTCGGACGACGCGACGGCCGAGCGCATCCGCCACCACATGGAGGTCGTCGGCGCGGACGGCTGCCACGGCGTGCCGATCGAGTGGGACACGATCGAGATCTCGGGCGTGAGCGACCCGGCGCTCGGGGACTTCGTCGGCCGTACGGTCCACCAGTCGGCGGTCGCTCGCGGCGAGGCCCCCTGGGTGACCGCTCGCCGGCTGCTCCTGGCGGACCGGCTGGGCTCGACGATCCTCCAGCACGTGGGCCACGAGGAGAACGTACGGACGATCATGCGGCACCGCGTGCACACGGGCGGCTCGGACGGCATCCTGCGCGGCACGAAGCCGCATCCGCGGGCGTACGGCACGTTCCCGCACTATCTCGGGCGGTACGTACGGGAGTTGGGGATCCTGTCCCTGGAGGAGTGCGTGGCCCATCTGACCTCGCGCCCGGCCGCGCGGCTGCGGCTGCCGGACCGGGGGCTGGTCCGCGAGGGCTACCGGGCGGACCTGGTGCTGTTCGACCCGGGGACGGTGGCGGCGGGTTCGACGTTCGAGGAGCCGCGGAGGCTGCCGACGGGTATTCCGTACGTCCTCGTCGACGGCCGTTTCGTGATCGAGGACGGCCGCAGGACGGACGTACTCGCGGGGCGGGCGGTCCGCAGGACACCAAAGTGATCCACCAGTGATCCACCTCGGTGACCTGAGGTCCGCCCGCCGCACGATGTGGGGCTACGGCTTGGGCAGCACGCACCCGCTCGCACTCAGGTCAAGCTTGTTGTCGACGCCGAAGCAGGCGGGGATCGTGTAGATCTGCTGGGCGTAGTTGATGCCCTGGCGGACGGTGACGTTGCCGCTCTCGTCGACCTCGCACGGGTTGTTGACCGTGCAGCGCTCGCCGTCCTCGTTGCCGGTGTTGTTGACGGCGACGACCTGGTTGGTGGCCTGGTCGATGACGGGCGAGCCGGACGTGCCGCCGATGGTGTTGCAGGCGGAGGTGTAGCGGACCGAGTCCTTGAAGGTCCAGTCGCCTTCCTTGAGGCGGTACGCGAACCCGTCGATGTTGCAGTTGTACAGCCGCTTCCAGTAGCCGGAGGCGACGGTGATGGCGGTACCGGCGACCGGGTGGGTGTCGGCCACGGTGAGCGCGTTGATGCTGTACGAGCTCTTGATCTGCCCGTACGTGGTGGTGAGTTGGTAGAAGGCGACGTCCGTGTCGGTCATCGTCCCGTAGGCGATCTTGCTGGCCCGCAGGGTGGCGACCCGGCTGCCCGAGGAGTTGAGCAGACTGAAGGTACGGCTGGAGGCCCGGTCGACCACGACCTGGCCGGGCCCGGGCATGCCGGTCTCCAGACAGTGGCCGTTGGTCATCACCAGCGCCGGGTCGTTGTCCTCCGAGTCCGAGAAGCGGACGACGGAGCCGGAGCAGTTGCTGAGCGCGACGGTGCCCGCGAAGTTGACGGCCTGAGCCTTGGGGCCGTTCAGGACCTGGTCGAGGGTGTCCGCGGTGGAGGCGACGGTGTCATTGACCACCGACGTGACCGAGCCCGTGTCAACGCTCTTGCCGAAGGAAGCGGCAGAGTCCACGGGAGCCGCGACCGCGGGTGCGGCGCCGGCCCCGGCTATCGCCAGGGCGAGGAGGGCGGCGCCGAGCGGTTTTCTCATGTGGGGGTCCCCTCATACGAAGAGAGTGGCCGGAAAACCTCCGGTCACCCGCACTTTTGTCATGCGCATTGTCACGCACGAGGGGGGTGTGAACAAGGAGTTACTTACCGGTGAGTTCAAGCCGTAGGGCTTTCCCTATCACGGCGTGCCAGGGGCGTTGGGAGAGCGGCGCAGGACGTTCACGAGAGAGCGATGACATCGCCACACCCGGCACACCCGGGGCTCACGCGCGCTGGGAGGCCTCCATGGGACGTCGCCCTTCCGGCGCCCGCGCGCAGGCCACCGCCAGGGTTCCCCACCCGGTCCCGAGTGCGGCGCGCCCTACTTGGGACCCTTCGTGTTCCCCAGCCCCCGCCCCGGGTTGCTCGCACGCCCGCCGCCCGGTGCCGTCGTGCTCGCCGTGCTCGCCGTGCTCGCCGTGGCGGTCGGGGTCGTGGGGGCCGCGCTCGTGGTGGAGGGGGTCGGCGAGGGGCTGCCGGCCTTGTCGCCCTCGGCGGTGGACGCGGAGGCGCTCGGCGAGGCGTCCGGGACCTGCGTGTGCGACGACCCGCCGCCGTCGGACGAGCCGGGCGTGGCCGGGTCGCCGTCCGTGGGGTCGGTCGGGTCCGCCGAGTCGTCCACCGTCGGGCTCGTACGGTCCTGCTTGCCCCGCGAGCCGCCCTCCGGCGCCGAGCCGGACAGCGAGAACCCGGCGATCAGCGCAGCCGCCGACACCACCCCCGCCGCGCCGACCACGACGACCGCGCGCCGCGCGCCCCAGGTCCGCCCCTTGCGGCGCACACCCTGGCCCGCGCCGCCCGCCCGACGCCCGTGCCGCTCACCCGCGCCGGCACCGGCACCCGCGCTCGCACTCTCGCCGGAGCCGTGGCCCGGCCCCTCGGCCGTCCCGGCATCACTCACCCGAGGCAGCTGTGCCGTCGCGTCGTACGCGTTCTGCCAGCCGTGCGCGGCCGCCGGGTCCGTGTACCGCTCGTACGCGGGGGATGCCGTCGGCTGCGGGAGGTACACGTTCGGCGGCGCCTGGGGTGGCTCGTTTTCGCGCTCGGGTGGCCTGGACATGACCGCGCATTGTAGGGAGGGGAGCGAGCCGTGGAACAGCTACCGGTGATAACAGCCCAAACCCGCGCGTCTCACGTGTCGGAAAACACGGCCCAGGGGGCTTTACCGGGCCGTAAGCTCCTTGACATGCAGGTGATCCAGTCGACCAAGCTCGCCAACGTCTGTTACGAGATCCGGGGCCCGGTGCTCGAGGAGGCGATGCGGCTCGAGTCGGCGGGGCATCGGATCCTCAAGCTGAACACCGGAAACCCGGCCGCGTTCGGCTTCGAGTGCCCGCCCGAGATCCTGGAGGACATCCTCCGGAACGTCTCGACGGCACATGGGTACGGCGACGCGAAGGGGCTGCTCGCGGCGCGCCGGGCCGTCGTCATGCACAACCAGACCCTCGGCATCGAGACCGACGTCGAGCACGTCTTCATCGGCAACGGCGTCTCCGAGCTCATCGTCATGGCGATGCAGGGGCTGCTCGACGACGGGGACGAGGTGCTCGTGCCCGCGCCCGACTACCCCCTGTGGACCGCCGCCGTGTCCCTGTCCGGCGGCACCGCCGTCCACTACCGGTGCGACGAGCAGTCCGACTGGATGCCCGACCTCGCCGACATCGAGCGCAAGGTCACCGACCGCACCAAGGCCATCGTCATCATCAACCCCAACAACCCGACGGGGGCCGTGTACGACGAGGCCATGCTGCGGGGGCTGACGGACATCGCCCGCCGGCACAACCTCCTCGTCTGCTCCGACGAGATCTACGACAAGATCCTGTACGACGGCGCCACGCACACCCCGACCGCCGCCGTCGCCCCCGACCTGCTCACCCTCACGTTCAACGGCATGTCGAAGGCCTACCGGGTCGCCGGGTACCGGGTGGGATGGATGTCGATCTCGGGCCCCCGCGCCCACGCCGACTCCTACATCGAGGGCCTCACCATCCTCGCGAACATGCGGCTGTGCGCGAACATGCCCGGTCAGCACGGGGTCGTGGCCGCGCTCAGCGGGCGGCAGACCATCAACGACCTGGTACTGCCCGGGGGGCGGCTGAAGGAACAGCTGGATGTCGCGTACGAGCTGCTGACACAGATCCCCGGGGTGACGTGCGTACGGCCGAAGGGGGCGCTGTATCTCTTCCCGCGCCTCGACCCCAAGGTCTTCAAGATCAAGGACGACCGGCGGATGGTCCTGGACCTGCTGCGCCGCGAGAAGATCATGGTCGTCCAGGGCAGCGGCTTCAACTGGCCGGAGTCGGATCACTTCCGGGTGGTGACCCTGCCGACGGTCACGGATCTGCGGGACGCGGTCGGGCGGATCGGGCGGTTCCTGGACGGATACAGCCAGCCCTAGATCTTTTACGCTCGCTCAACTTTAGACGGAATCCAAGCTAGGATGGTTTCCTGACAGCACAGGAGGCCATCCATGTACGAACCGATCCGCACCAAGTCGGTCCACAGCACGATGGCCGGCACGACCTCCGACTTTCCGCACCGCTCCCGCGAGGAGGAGCTGGACATCCAGCTGGCGGGCCATCTCGCGGCACTGCTCGCCGTCACGGACGAGCTGCGCGCGACGGCTCCCTCCGCCGACCTGGACGAGGCGGCCGAGCGGCTCGCCGCCCAGGTGAGCCGGTTGCGGGGTGGGATGACGCCGGCCCGCATGTCAGCGGCGCCCTCCGGCACCGACCTCGCCGCCCTGCACCAGCGGGCACACGCCCTCGCGGGCCGCGCGCTGGTCGTCGCCGCGTCGCGTGCGGATACCGCTGCCGCGATCCTCGCCGCCGAGCGAATGGACGCGCACGGCGCTGCGCTGGCCGAGCCGCAGGAACTGACCGGCGTCGGCTGACGCCCCCCTGAACGGCCCCGGTCCGCGTGCACCCGCAGCGACGCGCGGACCGGGTTGCCTCAGTTTGTTGTTTCGCGGCTGACGGGTATCTGTGGCTCGTCGCGCCCACGCGGCGGAGCCGCATATCGATGCAGCCCCGCGCCCCTAAAAAGCAGGGCGTTGCAGTCCGCCGTGTTGTAACGGGACCGGGATGACACTTCCCGTTCATTCCTTTCGGCGGGGAACGTTGGATTCCGCGAGCACTCTCCAGGCGTGAGACGTATCGCAGGGATCGTCCTCGCGGTGCTGCTGATCGGTGGCGTGGTGGTTGCCGTCGTCGCAGGCCGTAGCAATGAGGACAAGGGCACGGCAACGAAGACCGTGCGCGCAGTGATCGGATCGGAGAAGGCGGAGTTCTTCGCCGCTCCCGACGTGGTGAAGGCCCTCGCCGCCAAGGGCTACACCGTGAAGGCCGAGACCTCCGGGTCGTGGGCCATGGAGGGGCTGGACCTCAAGGGGTACGACCTGGCGCTGCCGTCGAGCCAGGCGCCGGCCGCCGAACTCGCCGCGAAGTACAAGGTGACGGGGGCACTCCCCCGCCCCTTCTACTCGCCCCTCGTCGTCGTGGCGCACAAGAACGCCGCCGAGGTGCTCGCGGCGAACGGCCTCGCCACGCTGGACGAGGCCCACCGGGGCACCCTGAGCATGACCGCCTATCTGGACGCCGCCCGCGCCGACCGCACCTGGCAGCAGCTCAAGGGGGCCCAGAAGTACGGGGAGTTGACGGGCACGCTCTACCTGTCCAGCACCGACCCCGAGACCTCCAACTCCGGCGCCCTCTACCTCGCGGCCGCCTCCTACGTCGCCAACGGCGGCAAGGTCGTCGCCACCGACGCCGAGGTGGACCGCACCGCACCGCTGCTGCACAAGCTGGTCAGTGTGCAGGGCGCCCAGCAGGCGGGCAGCGACGCCGCCTTCCGGGACTTCGTCAGCGGTGCCGGCAATCCGCTCGTCGTGGTCTACGAGTCGCAGGTCGCCTCGCTGCTGGCGGACGGGCAGAAGCCCGACGACCTGGTCGTCCTCTACCCGGACACCACGGTCAACAGCGACCACACCGTCGTACCGCTCACCGAGGACGGCAAGGCAGTCGCCGAACTCCTCTCCTCGGACCCGAAGTTGCGCGAGCTGGAGGCGCGGCACGGTTTCCGGCCGCAGGGCGCCGCCGCCGAGTTCGCCTCGGACACCACCTACCTCAAGCAGGAGCTGACCGGCGTCCGCCAGGCGCCCGTGCCCACCTCCAAGGTGCTGCACGAGCTGGCGCGACGGGCGCGCGGATAAGGGGGACAGCACCACATGACCAGCAACGACGACACCTTCGTCCTCACCCCGCCCGAGCCCGTGGCCACCGTGCCGCGCGAGAAGGCCGGCGGGCTCGTCCCCGTGGACGACGCCGTCCGTACCGACATGGCCAAGAAGGCCTCCGCCTACGTCGAGGGGCTCGCGGCGCTCGACGCCCGCTCCCCCGAGTTCGCCGGCAAGGTCGGCGAGATCACCGCCCTCGGCGCCGGCGAGATGCGCACCGCCGCCGCGCAGTCCAACCGGATGCTGGAGCGGACCATCCGGAGCCTGCCGGACCAGGGCGGGGACGCCCAGTCGCAGGTCGCGGGCTCGCTCGTGGAACTGCGGCGGGTGGTCGAGGACCTGGATCCGAGGGATCTGCCCGCCGCCAAGGGGCGCAAGTTCCTCTCCAGGCTCCCGGGCGGCAACAAGCTGCGCGACCACGTCGCCAAGTACGCCTCCGCGCAGGGGACCCTGAACAAGATCGTGGGGTCCCTGCGGGGCGGACAGGACGAGCTGCGCCGGGACAACGCCGCGCTGCAGACCGAGCGGGTGCGCCTGTGGGAGACCATGGGCAAGCTCCAGGAGTACGTCGTTCTGACGCAGGCCCTGGACGCCGCCGTCGAGCAGCACATCGCGGGGGTCGGGGGGAGTGATCCGCAGCAGGCGGACTCCCTGCGCGCGGACGTGCTCTTCCCCGTCCGGCAGAAGCACCAGGACCTGCTCACCCAGCTCGCGGTGTGCGCGCAGGGCTACCTCGCCATGGATGTCGTACGACGCAACAACGAGGAGCTGATCAAGGGCGTCGACCGGGCGGCCACGACCACCGTCTCGGCGCTGCGGATCTCCGTGATGCTGGCGTCCGCGCTCGACAACCAGAAGAAGGTCATCGAGCAGGTCAACGCCCTGCGCGGGACCACGGAGGATCTCATTCGGGGCAATGCCGAGATGCTCGCCACGCAGGGCGGCGAGATCCAGCGCATCGCCGCCGACCCGGCGGTGGGAGCGGAGACCCTCCGAAGCGCCTTCCAGCAGATCTACCGCACGCTCGACGCCATCGACACCTACAAGGTCCAGGCGACCGAGGCGATGGCGACGACGGTGGAGAACCTCACCGCCGAACTGCAGCACGCGAGCGTCTACTTGGAGCGCAGCCGCTCGCAGGGCGCGCTGGAGGGTGGGCTCGGATGAGACGACTCCTCGCGTCCGCGCTCGCCGCGCTGGCTCTGCTGACCGCCTGCACCTCGCAGCAGGCCGACGACGACCCGAGCCCGAACGCCCCGCAGCCCGGCACCCTCCGCGTCCTCGCCTCCAGCGAGCTCAGTGACATGACCCCGGTGCTCGACCGGATCGCCGATGACACCGGCGTCAAGGTGCGGCCCACCTACATGGGCACCCTCGACGCCGTGGAACTGCTGGCGAAGGGCAAGGCGGACGGAGAGTACGACGCCCTGTGGCTGTCCTCCAACGACTATCTGCGCCTGCGTCCCGACGCGGCGAAGAAGGTCGTGTCCGAGACGCCGGTCATGTCGAGCCCGGTGGCCGTCGGGGTCAGGTCCACGGCCCTCGGCAGGCTCGGCTGGCAGCCGGATGCGGTCACCTGGACGCAGATCGAGCAGGCCGTCCGGGACGGGAAACTGACGTACGGCATGACCGACCCGGCGCGTTCCAACTCCGGTTTCGCCACTCTCGTCTCCGTCGCCTCGGCCCTGTCCGGCGCCCAGTCCGCGCTCACCGACACGGACGTCACCGAGGCCACGCCCCGGCTGAAGGAGTTCTTCCAGGGGCAGAAGCTGACATCGGGTTCGTCGGGCTGGCTGGCGGAGGCGTACCAGCGGCGCGGGAACGTCGACGCCCTGCTCAACTACGAGTCCGTCCTCAAGGGCATCCCGGGCCTGACCGTGATCCGCCCCCAGGACGGCGTCGTCACCGCCGACTACCCGCTCTCCTCCCTCGCCTCGACCGACAGCGCGACCCGCGAGGACGTCCGCCGCCTCACCGAGGCCCTGCGCGCCGAGGACGTCCAGCGGCTGATCACCGAGCGCACCCATCGCCGCCCGGTCGTCGCCTCCGTCCCGCCCGCGTCCGGCCTCGACAGCAGCCGACGGCGCGAACTGCCCTTCCCGGGCAGCCGTTCCGTCGCCGACGGCCTGCTCGACTCGTACGAGAACGAGCTGCGCCGCCCGTCCAGGACCGTCTACGTCCTCGACACCTCGGGCTCGATGGAGGGCGACCGCCTGACTCAGCTGAAGCGGGCGCTCGCCGATCTCACCGGAGACTTCCGCGAACGCGAGGAGGTCACGCTGATGCCCTTCGGGTCGGACGTGAAGAGCGTGCGCACGCATGTCGTGGAGCCGGCCCGCCCGAAGACCGGGCTCGACGCCATCCGCGAGGACACCGACGCGCTCACCGCCGAGGGCGACACGGCGATCTACACCTCGCTGGAGAAGGCGTACGACCATCTGGGCGCCGGCCAGTCCCGGGACACGTTCACGTCGATCGTGCTGATGACGGACGGCGAGAACACCACCGGCGCCGAGGCGGCGGACTTCGACGCCTTCTACGCCGGGCTCGACCGCGACCGGCGGGACACGCCCGTCTTCCCCATCCTCTTCGGCGACTCCGACCGGTCCGAACTGGAGCACATCGCCGAGCTGACCGGCGGCCGCCTCTTCGACGCCCAGGAGGGCTCGCTGGACGGCGCCTTCGAGGAGATCCGTGGCTACCAGTAGGGCGTTGGCGTACCTGGAGTCCCGCAAGAACATCGCCGGAAGCACGTGCGGGGTCGTCGGGCTCGTGCTGACCTTCGCGGGGGTGGCGGGGCCGTACTGGCCCGTCGTGGTCGCGGGGCTGTACGGCGCGGGCGCGCTGATCGCCCCGCCGGAGCGGCCCGCGCTGCCCGACTTCCCGGACCCGTCGGCCCAGCTCGACGAGGTGCGGGGCGACTTCGAGAAGCTGCGCGGCTATCTGACGGAAGTCGAGCTGTCGGTCACGGCGGCCACGCGGCTGCGCGAACTCACCGAGCTGCTGGGCGCTTTGCTCGACCGGGGCTGGATCGCCGAGCTGCTCGCGCACGATCCGGAAGGCGTGCATGTGCTCTCCCGGATCGTGCGGCGCGATCTTCCCGAGGCCGTCGACAGCTTCGTACGGACGCGGTGGTGGACGCGGATGACGCCCGGAACCGAGTCGCCCGAACTCCATCTGGAGCGCCAGCTCGGTCTGCTGAAGAAGGACGCCGAGCGGCTGGCGGCGGGCCTGCGCGAGGTGGAGGCCCGCCGCCAGGAGTCCCACACCCGGTATCTGGAGGACCGGGGCGGGACGGGTGGCATCAGCGCCTGACGTAGACCGTCGCCGAGGCCGTCGACGCCTCGTGCAGGTCGTCGCCCGGCCAGCTGACCGTGTAGTCGGCGTCGCCCCGGGTGCGCGGCAGGTCGTTGATCGTGAACGTGCCGTCGGCGGCGACCGTCACCGACGACAGCGTGCCGGTGCCGAGCCGGTCGGTCCGGGTGACCTTGAGGACCGCCCGGTCGGGCAGCGCCTTGCCCTGGGCGGTGAAGGTGCCGGTGATCTCGACGCCCGTGCTCAGCGAGCCCTCCTCGGGTGCGGTGAGCGCGATCGAGGTGGGCGCCTTGCCGACGGACACCGTGGTGGTGACGTCCCCGGCGGGGCGGTGGGTCAGGTCGCCGAGGTAGGAGACGGTGTAGGTGGCGTCGCCGACGAGGTCGGGCTCGTCGAGGACCGTGAACGTGCCGTCGGCCTTGACGGTGAAGGTGCCCACGTCATGGGTGCCGTCGGCGTCGGTGCGGGTCGCCTTGACCTTCAGGGGCTCGGTGGGCGCCGGGCCGTCCTGCTCCAGCTTGCCGCGCACGGCCAGCGGCTCGCCTGCCACGGCCTGGGCGGGGCTGTGGGTGAGGCCGCCGGTGAAGCGGGCGTCGTACTGGACGGCCGGGGGCTGGATGACGTGCAGCCAGAACTGGTTGCCGGCCGCGTTGGTGGTCACCGCGAACAGGCGGGAGCCGTCCGCCGACCACTCCAGGCCGCGCGGGGCGACCCGGTCGCCGTCGAGGCTGCCCTCGAAGACGAACTCCAGCGGGGCGGTGGCGTCGGCCGGGTCGGCGGGCTGCACCAGCAGGTCCGGCGTGGAGCCGGTGGCCGAGGCGCCGCGCGCGAGGTACTTGCCGTCGCCGCCGAAGGCGACCGCGCTGGCGGTGGCACCGGCGGGCAGGGCCTGGTAGCCGTCGGCGGCGTCGGACAGGTCGGTCGTGTTCAGCAGCCGGGTGCCGTAGGCGGCGTCGGCGACGGCGACCTTGCTGCCGTCCGCGGAGAACGCCATGTCCTTCAGGTTCAGGGCGCCCTTGCCGTCGGCGTCGGCGAACCGGCGGGCCGCGCCCCGCACGAGGGTGCCGCCGCTGGTGTCGTACACCGTCAGGAACGGGTTGCCGGCCTGCGCGTTGAGCGGCTGGCCCATCAGCATCCGGTCACCAGGTCCGGCCTCCAGCTGGAGTTTGCCGTGGTCCTGCCAGTTGGTGCGCGGCGCCGTGTTGGTGGCGGGGACGTAGGAGTCCAGGTAGGTCAGCGTCGTGTCGCACTGCGAGGTGTAGTAGGAGTACGGCGTGGTGTAGTACGCGGTGCCGCCGGAGAAGGCGAGGCTGCGGCCGCAGGTGTCGGTGGAGACGTACAGGCCGTTCGAGGTGTAGGTGCTGGTGTCGTAGCGCCAGATCACCTCGCGTCCGCCGACGTAGAGCGTGGAGCCGTCGGCGTTCAGCGCCAGTCCGGAGATGTGCTGCTGGGTGCTGATCGTGGTGATCCGCTCGCCCTGGAAGTTGTAGACGACGATGAGGCCGCTGTTGGAGTAGCTGCCCATGTTGCTGTCGGCCACGTAGACGCGTTCGTGCGCGGAGTCCACCGCCAGCGCCGAGTACGACGAGATCGGCAGCTTGGCCACCGCGTCGGAGGCCGCCGCGTGGGCCGCGGGTGCGGCGGCGACGGTCAGGCCGGTCCCGGCGAGTGCGGCGGCGAGCAGCGTGGCCGCGAGACGTCTGGGACGGTGTGCGCCGTCAAGGCGTGCTGTATTCAACTGTGCCCCCCAGGCTGTGTTGGGTGCCCACCGAGTGAAGTGAGGCACCTGTGACGAACATGAAACAGCCGTGAAGATCCTTGTTCAAGGGGGCGCGAGCACAGGCGAAGGCCTGCCGCCGCCTTCCCGTCGGGGCGGACGGGGCGCGACGACAGGCCCAGGGCTCCGTACGCCGTTGTACGGAACCTCGCCGGTATGCACCGCGGCCGGCCGTGACGATCACTGGTCAGGGCATCCGTGCCGGCCGCGGAGTCTTTCGGGGCGGGCTTCAGCCCAGGCGCTGCACCAGCGCGTGGTACTCGTCCCACAGCTCCTTCGGCGTGTGGTCGCCGAAGGTGTTGAGGTGGTCGGGGACGAGCGCGGCCTCCTCGCGCCAGACTTCCTTGTCGACCGTGAGGAGGAACTCCAGGTCGGAGTCGGCCAGTTCGAGACCGTTGGTGTCCAGCGCACCCTTGGCCGGCAGGATCCCGATCGGGGTCTCGACGCCCTCGGCCTTGCCCTCCAGGCGCTCGACGATCCACTTCAGGACGCGGCTGTTCTCGCCGAAGCCAGGCCAGACGAACTTGCCCTCGTCGTTCTTGCGGAACCAGTTGACGTAGTAGATCTTCGGCAGCTTGGACTGCTCCTTGCCCTTGGCCACGTCGACCCAGTGGGCCATGTAGTCGCCCATGTTGTAGCCGCAGAAGGGCAGCATCGCGAACGGGTCGCGGCGCAGCTCGCCGACCTTGCCCTCGGCGGCGGCGGTCTTCTCGGAGGCCACGTTGGCGCCGAGGAACACGCCGTGGTTCCAGTCGAAGGACTCCGTCACCAGCGGTACGGCGGTGGCGCGGCGCCCACCGAAGAGGATCGCCGAGATCGGCACGCCCTTGGGGTCCTCCCACTCGGGCGCGATGATCGGGCACTGGGAGGCCGGAACGGTGAAGCGGGCGTTGGGGTGGGCGGCCGGGGTCTCGGACCGGGGCGTCCAGTCGTTGCCCTTCCAGTCGGTGAGGTGGGCCGGAGTCTCCTCCGTCATGCCCTCCCACCAGATGTCGTTGTCGTCCGTCAGCGCCACGTTGGTGAAGACCGAGTTGCCCCAGAGCGTCTTCATCGCGTTGGCGTTGGTGTGCTCACCGGTGCCGGGCGCGACGCCGAAGAAGCCGGCCTCGGGGTTGATGGCGTACAGGCGGCCGTCCTCGCCGAAGCGCATCCAGGCGATGTCGTCGCCGATCGTCTCGACCGTCCAGCCGGAGATCGTGGGCTCCAGCATGGCGAGGTTGGTCTTGCCGCAGGCGGAGGGGAAGGCCGCCGCCACGTACTTGGACTCGCCCTGCGGCGGGGTGAGCTTGAGGATCAGCATGTGCTCGGCGAGCCAGCCCTCGTCGCGGGCCATGACGGAGGCGATGCGCAGGGCGTAGCACTTCTTGCCGAGCAGGGCGTTGCCGCCGTAGCCGGAGCCGTAGGACCAGATCTCGCGGCTCTCCGGGAAGTGGGAGATGTACTTGGTCTGGTTGCAGGGCCAGGGGACGTCCTCCTGGCCTTCCTCCAGCGGGGCGCCGACGGAGTGCACGGCCTTCACGAAGAAGCCGTCCTCACCGAGCTCGTCGAGGACGGCCTGACCCATGCGGGTCATGGTGCGCATGGAGACGGCGACGTAGGCCGAGTCGGTGATCTCGACGCCGATCGCGGAGAGTTTCGAGCCGAGCGGGCCCATGCAGAACGGGACGACGTACATGGTCCGGCCGCGCATCGAGCCGCGGAAGACGCCCTTCTCGCCGGCGAAGACCTCACGCATCTCGGCGGGGTCCATCCAGTGGTTCGTCGGCCCCGCGTCCTGCTCCCTCTCGGAGCAGATGAAGGTCCGGTCCTCGACGCGCGCGACGTCGGTCGGGTCGGAGGCGGCGTAGTACGAGTTGGGGCGCTTGATCGGGTCGAGCCTCTTGAAGGTGCCCTTCGCGACGAGCTCCTCGCACAGACGGTCGTACTCGGCCTCGGATCCGTCACACCAGACCACGCTGTCCGGCTGCGTCAGTTCAGCGATCTCGTTCACCCACGAGACCAGTGCCTGGTGGTTTGTGGGGACGACGGGGGGAGCCGCGATGTCGCGCGCCACGGTTGCTCCTAAGTGAGGGATTTTGTCCTGAATATGCCCTTGTATGCCCCGTGGGGGCCGCGACCCGGATGCTTCGCGGACCGGGACTGGACTGGATCCACCGTCCCGATCTTCCGCGCTCATCCGGTGCCGACCGCACTCATTTGATCATCCGACGCGTCCGCCCATATGTCCAGAGGGCGTCACAGGTGAGCGGCGTGAGCATCACCACTCATTCAGATGTTTTCGATGCGTCACCACGGCTTCACCCCGGGTGCGCCCATTCCGGGTACCCCATGAGACGATGGCCACTTCCGGGCATCCATCTCGCCGCCCTGATACGTAACTTACGGTTCCGTAGGTACGATGCCCCCCATGACTGCGCCCGTCCCCGACGCACAACCGGACACGGCGGCCGCCGGCCGCGGCTCCGACGCGCCCTCCCTGCCACATCAGATCGCGCACCACGCCCAGCAGCTCTCGGACGAGATCAAGCCCAAGCTGCGCGGCTGGCTGCACCTCGGCATGTTCCCGGCCGTGCTCGTCGCGGGCCTGGTGCTCACCGCCCTCGCGGACTCCCCCAGAGGCCGGCTCGCCTGCGGGATCTTCGCCCTCACCGCCTGCCTGCTGTTCGGCGTGAGCGCGCTGTACCACCGGGGCAACTGGAGTCCGCGCATGGACGGCATCCTGCGCCGACTGGATCACGCCAACATCTTCCTGATCATCGCGGGCACCTACACACCACTGACGATGCTGCTCCTGCCGGGAGCCAAGGGCCAGTGGCTGTTGTGGGGCATCTGGGCCGCCGCCGCGGCGGGCATCGTCTTCCGGGTTTTCTGGGTCGGCGCCCCGCGCTGGCTCTACACGCCCTGCTACATCGCGATGGGCTGGGCGGCCGTCTTCTTCCTGCCGGACTTCATGCGCACCGGCGGCATCGCGGTGCTGGTCCTGGTGATCGTCGGCGGCGTCCTCTACAGCGCGGGCGGCGTGATCTACGGCATCAAGCGCCCGAACCCGTCACCGCGCTGGTTCGGCTTCCACGAGGTGTTCCACTCCTTCACGCTGGCGGCGTTCATCACGCACTACGTGGGGATCTCGCTGGTGGCGTACCAGCACGCATAGCGGCTGCTCCCGCTCAGCAAGGGCCATGGCTTCCGAGCCGTGGCCCTTTCTCGCGCCCTCTCGCGTTCCCCAGGACATTGACAGCAACACTCTTTTGAGAGCTACTCTCATTTCATGGATGCTGTCACTAAAGACGTACGCCGCTGGTGGGCACTCGGCGCCCTGGTCGCGAGCATGCTCACGCTCGGTTTCGACCTGACGATCCTCAACGTCGCGCTGCCGACGATGGCGGCGCAGCTTCGGGCGAGCAGCGGGGAACTGCAGTGGATCGTCGACTCGTACGTCGTCGTGTTCGCGGCGCTGATGCTCCCCGCCGGACTGCTCGGCGACCGCTTCGGGCGGCGCCGGATGCTGATCGCCGGGCTCGTCGTCTTCCTCGCCGGCTCCGTGTTCGGCGCCCTCGTCGACACCCCCGGACTGGTCATCGCCGCCCGCTCCGTCATGGGCCTCGGGGCCGCGCTGGTGATCCCGCTCGGCCTGTCCGTGCTGCCGTCGATGTTCGGCGAGGAGGAACGCGGCAAGGCCGTCGCCGCGGTCACCGCCTCCATGGCCGCGGGGATGCCGCTCGGACCACTCGTCGGCGGGCTGCTGCTCGACCACTACTGGTGGGGCTCGATCTTCCTGATCAACATCCCGATGGCCGCGGTCGGCATCACCGCCTGTTTCTTCCTGCTGCCCGAGTCCCGCGACCCCTCCTCGCCCCGGGTCGACGCCCTCTCCACCGCGTGCAGCGCGCTGGGGCTCGGCGCCCTGGTCTTCGGCATCATCGAGGCGCCCGAGCGCGGCTGGGGCAGCGCCGAGGTGCTCGGCTCGTTCGCGGTGTCCGCCGTGCTGCTCGCCGGTCTGGTCCTGCGGGAGCGGCGGGCCGTACGCCCCATGCTCGACCTGAAGCTGCTCGCGCACCGCGGGTTCCTGTTCAACAGCCTGGCCGCGACGCTCGGCACCTTCGTCTTCTCCGGGCTGCTGTTCCTGCTGCCGACGTATCTGCAGGAGGTCGGCGGCAGCGACGCGTTCGGCGCCGGGCTCAGGCTGCTGCCGATGATGGGCGGGCTCATGGTGTCCGCTCGGCTGAGCACGTCTCTCGTCCACCGCATGGGCCCGCGCCCGGTGGTCACCACGGGCCTGGTGGTGCTGTGCTTCGCCGCGCTGCTCGGCTCGCGGACCGAGCCCGGCGGCGGCTACGGCTTCACCGCACTGTGGCTGACCATCGCGGGCCTGGGCTTCGGCCTGGCGATGGTGCCGGCGATGGACGCGGCGCTCGGCGGCATCCCCGCCGAGGAGGCGGGCAGCGGCTCCGGGCTGCTGATGACGCTGCGCCAGGTGGGCGGCGCCATCGGTATCGCGCTGCTGGGCAGCCTGGTCGCGGGCGCCTACGGCGACCGGATCGACACCGGGGGCCTGCCGGAGGCGGCCGCGGACGCGGCGCGCGACTCGCTGAGCGGCGCCCACGCCGTCGCCGAGCGGCTCGCCCTGCCCGCCCTCGCCCGTTCCGCCGACGCCGCGTACGTGGACGGCATGGCCGCGGTCCTCGTCGTCTGCGGCATCGCGGCGCTGGTGACGGCGGCGCTGACGGCACTGCTGCTGCCGAACGGGCGGCCCACGGACCAGGCCGATGCCGAACCGGCCGAGAAGGCGGGGCCCCCGGCTCCGGCCATGGTCCCCCAGGAGGCCGATGACCGACAATGAACGACATGACCACGGCACGTACACCTGTCCCCGAGGCCGCGCGCCATCTGAGCCTGCGGGAGCGGAAGAAGATCAAGACGCGCATCGCGATCAGGGACGCCACGTACGCGCTGATCGAGGAGCAGGGGTACGACGCCACGACCGTCGAGCAGATCGCGGAGCGCGCCGAGGTCTCGCCGAGCACCGTCTTCCGCTACTTCCCCACCAAGGAGGACATCGTCCTGACGGACGAGTACGACCCCCTGGTGGAGGACCTGCTGCGGGACCGCCCGGCCGACGAGTCGGTCCTTCAGTCGCTGCGGTACGTGATCCGGCAGTCGCTGGCCATGGCGATCGCGGACGATCCGACGTTCGCGGAACGCGAGATGAAGCTGCGGATGGGGCTGATGGTCAACGTCCCGGCCGTGCGCTCGCGCGCCATGGAGAGCATGTCCGTCACCGGCCGCTTGATGTGCCGCGCGCTGGCGGAGCGCACCGGGCGCGACGAGAACGACCTCGAAGTGCGGGTCTACGCGATGGGTCTGATGGGCGCGCTCCTGGAGGCCGTCATCTACTGGGCCGAGCACGACTACCAGGACGACCTGATCGAGGTGATCGACCGCACCCTCGACACGTTCAAGGACCTGCCCAGGCGGTGAGAAAAGCATCGGCCCGGCGCGTAGCGCCGTGACATCCTGACCAGGTGAACGGTCCCGAGATCCACGTCGAGCTCGCCCCCGAGCTGCGCCTGTTCCTCCCCAACGGACGGCGTGCCGGCGCGGGCGCCGTCACCACCGACGGCGTCTCGACCCTCGGCCATGTCGTGGAGTCCCTCGGCGTCCCGCTGACCGAGGTCGGCACCCTGGTCGTCGACGGCCGCGAGGTGCCCGTGGCGCACGTCCCGGCGGCGGGCGAGTCCGTGACCGTACGGCCCGTCCAGCGTCCCCAGCGGGTGCCCGGCGCTCCCCTGCGCTTCCTGCTCGACGTCCACCTCGGCACCCTCGCCCGCCGCCTGCGCCTGCTCGGCGTGGACACGGCGTACGAGTCGACGGACATCGGCGACCCGGCCCTCGCCGCCCGCTCGGCCGCCGAGCAGCGGGTCATGCTGAGCCGGGACCGGGGGCTGCTGCGCCGGCGTGAGCTGTGGGCCGGCGCCTTCGTCTACAGCACCCGGCCCGAGGAACAGCTCCAGGATGTCCTGGACCGGTTCCGGCCCGAACTGCGTCCCTGGACCCGCTGCACCGCCTGCAACGGACTGCTCAAGGAGGCCACCAAGGAAGAGGTGGCCGACCAGCTGGAGGGCGGGACGCAGCGGTCGTACGACGTCTTCGCGCAGTGCACCCGGTGCGGGCGGGCGTACTGGAAGGGCGCGCATCACGAACAGCTGGTGGCCATCGTGCAACGCGCCCTCGCCGAGTACGCCGACCCGAGTTAACGGCGGGTCACATCACCCTTCCCGCAGGCGATCCCGTCCTTGTTCCGGTCCAGCCGCAGCGGGTCGTCCTTGCCGTTGACCTTCAGGCGGCCGTAGTCGTTCGCCTTCAGCCAGTCGCAGCGGGACTTCGTCGTCGCCTTCACGGTCGGCGGGAAGTCCGTCGGCACGCAGACGTTGGCGGAGCCGTAGTGCCGGTCGCAGCCGGAGACGGTCGGGCTGACCTTCTGCGAGGTGCGCTTCTTGCCGGGGCCCGTGACCTTGCCCTTGAGGTCGTCGGCGAAGTCGTGGACGTGCGCTGACGCATCCGTGGCGGTGAGGGCCTGCGGGCCCTGGAGGTGCACCCACTTGGCGACCGACGGGACGCCGTTCGCGTCGACCGCGAAGAGCATGTACCAGCCGGGCGGGGCCAGGTTGGGGTTGCTCGTCACGTTCAGGTCGACGTTGTCGCCGTCCACCGACAGGGGAAGATCCACGAACCGCTGGTTCGGGTCGGAGGAGTGGGTGACGGCGGCCGGGCGGATCAGCTCGGCCTTGGCGATGGGACGGTCGACGGTGATCCGCTGGGTGTCGCCGTACGTCCACTCGGTGTCGATGACCGAAGTGATCGTCGGGCGCTCGCCCTTGAGGAGATAGGGCGGGGTGTAGACCGACACGTCGTGGTTCCAGGTGCCGTTGCCCGGGTTGTCGCCCGTCGTCATCACCCGGCCGTCGGGCAGCAGGAAGGCGGAGGAGTGGTAGCCGCGCTCCTCCGGGTCCGTGGCCACCGGGTCGAAGGTGTTGGTCGCCGGGTCGTAGAGCGACGACTCGTACACCGGGTTGGCCCGGTTGTGCAGCGCGCCGCCCGTCTCCAGGACCTTGCCGTCCGGCAGGAGTACGGCGGAGGCGTACATCTTGCCCTGGTTGCCGGTCTGCGGGACCTTGCCGCCTCCGAGGTCGACGGTGCCCTGCGGGAGCGGCGGGCCGGCGACGTAGGACGGGTTGGGCTGCTTGAGGTCGATGACGTCGGTGAGGCGGTTGGCCTCCGGGTTGGAGTCGATGTTGCCGCCGCCGATGGTGAGGACCTTCTGGTCCTGGGCCGGGGGCAGCAGCACGCTCGCCGACTGGTCGCGCTCGTCCTTGTTCTGCAGGCCCGGGACCTGGGTGATCGTGTTGGCGTCGTAGTCGTAGATCGCCGATCCGGTGCCCGGGATGTTGTTGCCGAAGACATGGCTGCCCGAGTAGAAGAGGCGGCCGTCCTGCATCAGGATCATCGACGGGTACAGGCCCCAGAAGGACCAGGTCTGGTTGACCTGCCACGTCGGCAGCCACCGCTGCTGCGCGTCCGACCACCGCTCGGCGGTCACCGAGCCGGTGGAGTCCTCCTTCAGCCCGCCGAACGAGATCACGTCACCGTTGCCGAGGATCGTCGCCGACGGGTACCAGTGGCCGTCGTTCATGTCGTTCGTCTTGGCGTACGTCTCGGTGACCGGGTCGAAGAGGTACGAGTCCTTGTAACCCTGGTAGCCGATCGTGCCGTCGGCCGACGGATAGCCCTTGTTGCCGCTCATCACCAGCACACGCCCGTCGTCCAGCTGGACGTGGCCCGCGCAGAACATGTCCTTCGGCGTGGGGATCTGCTTGTACGTGCCGTTGCGCGGGTCGTAGACCGCGCTGGTGAACGTGCCCGCCGCGAACTTCTCCGGGTCGTTGCCGGAGCCCGCGATCAGCAGCACCTTGCCGTTGTTCAGGACGACGGAGTGCATGGAGCGCACGGGGTTCTTCGTGGGCAGGACGTCCCAGCGGCCGTTCGCGCACTCCTCCGCCGTGCCCGTGCACACCGGGTCCGGGACCGGGTCGGCGACCTGGTCCATCGTGTAGTCGTCGGTGGTGACGGAGCCGGTGCCGTAGACGGAGACGCCCCAGGCGATCCGGTCGGTGCCGGCCGGGACCTCGGGCGTACGGACCGTGGCCTCGCTCCAACCGGCCGCCATCTCCAGCGTCTTGAGGTCGGTCCAGTACTGCCAGCCCCCCGTGACGTCGTGCCGGAACAGGGTGATGGAGGTGTCCGGGGTGGTCGACTTGTACCAGAGCCCCAGGTCGTACTGCTTGCCCACGGTGACGACGGGCGCGCACGCGGCGGACTCGGTGATCAGCGCCTTGCGGTCGCCGTCGACGCGGCGGGTCAGGCTGACCTTCATGGCCTTGCCGCCCGAGTGGGCGTCGGCCACCGTCTCGAAGGTGAAGTCGTTGTCGCCCCAGCCGGACTTCTTCCAGCAGTAGGGCATGTCGTCGGTGCCGGCGGTCTCGAACCCGGGGTTCTTGATGAGGTTGGCGGCGGAGGCGGGCTGGGGCGAGGTGAGGAGCAGGCTCCCGGTGAGGCCCATCACGGCCAGCAGAGCCGTTCTCCGTCCTGATCTCATACGGCTGGATCTCACGCTGTACTCCTTGCTGTGCGGCTCCTGCGTGGCAGATAGACCAGCGCCTCGGTACCGGCGAAGCGCAGGACGAACGTGATGACCAGGGCCAGCGCGGTGGCCGGCAGTACGGCCAGCCCGAACTGGCCGACGAGCAGCGCGATCAGCGGGATGCGCAGCACCAGGTCGGCGTTGGCGAGCAGCGCGAACCGTGCGGTGCGGTCGGCCCAGTGGCGGTGCCGGCGGCGGTCGCGGAACAGCAGCTTCTCGATGAGCAGGAAGTTCCAGGCCACGCCGAACTGGTTGGCGACGATCTCCGCGGGGAGGTAGTGCAGCCCCGCCTGCGTCAACGCCCACAGCGCGGTCAGGTTCGGCACGAAGCCCGTCAGTCCGATCAGCCCGAACACGACCATCCGGGCCAGCGGATCCGCCGTGCGCAGCCCCGCGAGGTGCCGCAGGAAGCGGCGCCCCTCCGCCGCCGTGGACTTGGACTCGCCCGCGAACCGCTCCTGGAAGACGAACGGCACTTCGGTGACCGCGCGCGGGCGGCTCCGCACAGCCAGCTCCAGCAGGATCTTGTAGCCGAGGGGCTTCAGCGCCTCCGCGGTGATGTCGCTGCGGCGGATGGCGAAGAAGCCGCTCATCGGGTCGCTGATGCCGTGCAGCCGGCGCGGGAAGAGGGACTTGGTCAGCCAGGTCGCTCCACGTGACACGGCCACGCGGTAGCTGCCGGCGAGCCCGGCCCGGCTGCCGCCCTTGACGTACCGGGAGGCGACGACGAGCCCGGCGTTCGCGCGCTCGCCGGTGGCCACCAACTCCGGGACCAGGGAGGGCGGATGCTGGCAGTCGCCGTCCATGACGACGATCCAGTCCGACCCGGCCGCCTTCATCCCCTCGACGACCGCCCCGCCGAGCCCGCCGACGGGTTCGTCGCGGTGGATGACGGTGACGGGGAACGGGCAGTCCTGCGCGGCCTCCTTGATGACCTGCGGGGTGTCGTCGGTGGAGTCGTCCACGAAGACGACCTCGCAGGGCAGCCGGGACGGCACCGATTCGGTGATCCGGTGCAGCAACTGCCGTACGTTCGCGGACTCGTTGAAGGTCGGTACGACGATGGTGACGGCGCCCGGCTCGGCCACCTCGGCCACCTCGGCGGCCTCCACGATCGGATCGCCCAGCTCCTCGGGGGCGGTGTAATCCTGGCTCATCGAACGCCTCCCGAGGCTGCCTGGATCTGCCGGATCTCGATGCGGTCCTCGCCGCGGCCGAACACGGCGACCGCCGTCGAGTGCTCCATCGCCGCCTTGACGTTGGGCAGGTCGACCGCGTCCCGCCGTACCGTCGGCGAGGCGACGACGTAGTCGAGGTCCTTCCAGCCGCGCGGCATCGTCTTCGTCACGGCCGGGTCGAGGTCGGCCTTGTAGAACCAGATGGCGCCGAGCCCGGGCCGGTACCCGGCGTGCACCAGGTCCAGCCACAGCGCGTCGTCGACGAGGACCCGGGTGTCCTCGGGGTCCTCCACCTCCGTCGCCAGCCACTTCGAGGCGGCCTGGTAGGGCGCGTTGGCGTCGGCGGTGACGGCGGTGCGGTCGCCGTCGTACCAGCGGGGTACGACATAGGCGCCGGCGGCGATCGCGAGCACGGCCGCGAGGGCGTACCGCCCGCCCGTGACGTACCGCGTCTCGGCCTCGGACCGCCATCGCCGCAGGACGGCGTGGGCGACGGAGGCCGTTCCTCCGGCGAGGACGAGTGCGAGGAAGGGCAGCGCCTGGATGACGTACATGGCGGGCAGGTAGCCGCTGGGGCGCATGGCCACCAGGGCGAGGATCACCACCGCGAACGACGGTCCGGCCAGCGACCGAGCCGTGACCGACCAGCGCCAGGTGGCCAGGAGCAGCAGGCCGCCCGCGAGGCCGCCGAAGATGAGGACGCGGTCGTAGTAGAGCCAGGACTGCAGGACGCCGTAGGAGCCGGAGCCCTGGTCGAGGATGAAGCCCGAACCGGGTCTGGTCATCTGGTACTTGATGCCGTCCCAGAGTGAGACGTGCCCGCTGCCCGGGAACAGCTCGCCCTTCAGCAGGGCGAACAGGGGGTACGAGAGGCCGATCAACGCGCAGGCCGTGACGGCGCCGGTGAGGGCGAACTTGCGGGTGTCGCGGTGGCTGTGCCGCCACATGGTGACGAAGACCGCCGGGAGGACGAAGAGCATCGTCTCCTTGGTCAGCACGGCCGTCGCGGCCGCGATCCCGGCGCCGAAGTGGTGCCAGAGGTGGCGGCTCGGGGAGGCGGCGAGAGCGAACGCGAGGAGCGTCCACATCACCGCGAGGTTGTCGAGGAAGATCTCCCGCTGGAGTACGACCGACAGGGGTGACAGCCCGAACAGGACCATGCCGAGCCCGGCCGCCCAGCGCGGCAGGGACAGGCGCCGCCCGAGCACGTACACCAGGACCGCGCTGACCGCGCTGATGACGAGCATCGCGGCGCGCATGGTGCCGACGGTCATCGACTCGGGGTTGAGCGCGGCCGGTATCCAGGTCAGCAGGGCTATCTGGATCCAGCCGAGGGGCGGATGGTCGTACCAGTAGGTGTAGTGGGCGAGGCCCCGGCCCTCCTGGACCGCCCAGGCCTGGGCGAGGTAGGTGCCCTCGTCGTCGCTGAGGGTGGGGTAGTCGGCGATGTTCCAGCCCTGCACGAGGAGGATCGCGACGAGGAGTACGCCGCACAGGACGAGGTCGGGCCGGGACGAACGCAACCGTTGCGGCGGGGTCGTTCGACTGATCGGACGCGTTTCAGGCGCAGGCTGCCGCTGCGCGGGGACCTTCGCAGTGGTCACCGCGGGAAGGGTGGAGGTCACGCAGGGACGTCCTCTCGGAGGTCACGGGTCACTTCGGCGGTGGCGAGATGCGCGCCGACGTGGGTGGTCAACTCCCAGTCGTTCCGGCCGCGCTGCTCGCGCCATACGGCGCGGACGGCGGCCCCGGCGAGGAGCACCTGGTAGAAGGGGCCGCCCACGATGAGCTTCAGGTAGTGGACGAAGCGGACGCGCAGCCCGTACTGCTTGCCGAAGTCGTGCAGTCCGACGACCTCGAAGACGAAGGTGACGAGCGCGGTGACGGCCGGCAGGAAGGTGATGAAGGCGATGGTCACGGACACGTCGAGGAACACCGCGATCGCGATGTTGAGCGGGATGATGAGCCCGGTGAAGGCCTGCATGAACGGCGTCATGAGCGTGTACCGGGCCAGCAACCGCTGCCCGAAGGTGGGCAGTTGCTTCCAGTCCTTCTTCCGGTAGACCTGCAGGAAGCCCTGGTTCCAGCGGGTGCGCTGCTTGAGCAGCGACATCAGGCTGCCGGGCGTCTCCTCCTTGGTCACCATGTCGGAGTCGTAGGCGACGACGACCTTCTTGCCGACGCTGGAGAGCCGGACGCCCAGGTCGCAGTCCTCCGCGAGGCAGTTCGGGTCCCAGCCGTCGGCTTCCCTGAGCACGTCCGTCCGTACGAAGACGGTGTTGCCGCCGAGCGGGATGAACCCCTTCTGCGCGTGCAGGTGCAGTCGCGACCGGAACCAGAAGAAGTACTCCAGGCAGTTGCGCAGGCTGTACCAGCTGGAGTGGAAGTTGATCAGCTGGACGCCGCCCTGGACCACGTCCGCCTTCGTCGTCCGGAACGCGTGGTCGACATGGGCGAGGAGCTCCGGGTGGACCTGGTCCTCGGCGTCGAAGACCCCGACGACGTCGCCGCGACAGTGCGGCAGCGCCGTGTTCATGGCCTTCGGCTTGTTCTTCTTCTCGTGGGTGTCGACGACGACCCGGACCCGTGGGTCGCGAGCGGCGGCCCGCTCGGCGACCTCCGTGGTCTCCGGGTCGTCGTGCCCGACGATGACGATGATCTCGAAGTCGGTGTGTGTGGACTCCAGCAGCCGCTGGATGGTGTGGTCCAGCACGGCCTGTTCGTGCCGGGCCGGCAACAGCAGCGAGAACGACACGTGCTCGCCGCCGTCCGGTCTGCTGAACCGGGTGGAGGCGAGCACCTCGGGCGTACGCCACGCGTGCATCTGCCACCACAAGGTGAAAGCCGCCATCCAGAACAAGCCCAGCGAGACGACGGCTATGAAGACAGACGTCAGCAACAGATCCCCCCAGATCCCCAATGCCCCCTGTCGCGAACGGCGAGTTCCAGCCGTTGCGATCACTGTGGAGAGATTAGGGGGGAACTGTGAAGCGTGAGGGCTGTTCCGATAAATAGCTTGTTTCGGAATCGTGCGGTGGAAAGCGCGATCTATCCGAACATACGCCCAATTTGGGCAGCCGAAACGGCGCTCTCCGCTTCCGTTTCGGCTCGCCTTCAGCTCGTCAGTGCCGTGCGCAGCCGTTCAGGATCGGTCGTCGGGGCGTCACAGGTGAAGTTACGGCAGACATACGCGGCCGGTTCACCGCCGACGAGGGGACGGTCGGCGAGGAGCGGGAGTTCGTCACTCTCCGGAGTCCCGACGGCCACGACCGCACCGGGGGCGGTGCCCATGAGTGCCGTACGGTGCAAGGCCCTTGTGGCCTCGTCGTCGAGGCTCGGCCCGACGATCGCGACCTCGCGGGGACCGTCGAGGGCGGCCTCGGCGACGGCGAGACCCCAGCCGATGAAGCGGGGGACACGCGGGCCGAGGGCCTTGACGACACCCAGCGCCTTCTCGGCGGCGACGCGGTGGGGCTCGGCACCGGTCTGCGCGGCATAGCTCAGCAGGGCGCCGGCCGCCGCGCTCCACCCGGAGGGGGCGGCGTTGTCGGTGGGGTCCTGGGGGCGGCGGATCAGCTGCTCGGCGTCGGCGGCGGTGTCGTAGAGGGCACCGGACTCCTCGTCGACGAAACGGGCCAGGACGTGGTCGAGCAGGAACCCGGCGAAGTCCAGCCAGACGCCCTCACCGGTGACGGAGGCGAGCGCGAGGAAGCCCTCGGCGACGTCGCCGTAGTCCTCCAGTACGCCCGCGTTGGCGCCGACCTGGCCGTCCTTGCTGGTGCGGGCGAGGCGGGCGTGGTCGTCGAGGTGCAGCCGTACCAGGAGGTCGGCGGCGCCGAGGGCGGCGTCCACGAGATCGGGGCGGTCGAAGTACGCGCCGGTCTCGGCGAGGGCGGCGATCGCGAGGCCGTTCCAGGCGGCGACGATCTTGTCGTCGCGGCCGGGGGCGGGGCGGTCGGCCCGCGAGGCGAGCAGGCGCTCCTTGACGGAGGCGACCCTCTCGGCGTCGAACACGCCCTCCTGCTGCGGGAGTTGGAGCACCGAGGAGCCGTGCTCGAAGGTGCCTTCCTCGGTGACGCCGAAGTAGTGAACGGCGAGCTCGGCGTCGTCGTCGCCGAGCACCTCGCGCAGCTGCTCCGGCGTCCACACGTAGTACGCGCCCTCGACGTGCTTGCCGGTCCCGTCGTCGCTGTCCGCGTCGAGCGCGGAGGCGAACCCGCCCTCGTCGGTACGCAGTTCGCGCACCATGAAGTCGGCGGTCTCCAGGGCTACGCGGCGGGCGAGCTCGGACCCTGTGGCCCGCCACAGGTGGGCGTACACGCGGCACAGCAGGGCGTTGTCGTACAGCATCTTCTCGAAGTGCGGCACGACCCAGTCACGGTCGACGGAGTACCGCGCGAACCCGCCGCCGAGCTGGTCGTAGATCCCGCCGCGGGCCATCCGCTCGCAGGTGTCCTGGGCCATCTGCAGCGCGCCCTCGGCGCCCGTCCGCGCATGGTGCCGCAGCAGGAACTCGATCACCATGGACGGCGGGAACTTGGGCGCGCCCCCGAACCCGCCCCGCTGCGGGTCGTACTCCCGGGTGAGCCCGAGCAGCGCCTGGGCGAGCTCCTCCTCACCGGGTGCCTCGGTGCCGCCGTAGGAGATCTCCCGCCCGGCGAGATCCCGCACGATCTTCCCCGCGACGTCGGCGACCTCGTCCCTGCGGTCGGCCCAGGCGCTGCGCACGCCCTCCAGGACCTGCCGGAAGGACGGCATGCCGTGCCGGGGGGCGGGTGGGAAGTAGGTGCCGAAGTAGAAGGGCTCGGCGTCGGGCGTGAGGAAGACGGTCATGGGCCAGCCGCCCTGGCCGGTGGCCGCCTGGACGGCCTCCATGTAGACGGCGTCCACGTCGGGGCGTTCCTCGCGGTCGACCTTGACGCTGACGAAGTGGGCGTTGAGGTAGTCGGCGGTCTCCTGGTCCTCGAAGGACTCGTGGGCCATCACGTGACACCAGTGACAGCTGCTGTACCCGACGCTGAGCAGCACGGGCACGTTCCGTTTCCGCGCCTCCTCGAAGGCCTCGCCGACCCAGGGCCACCAGTCGACGGGGTTGTCAGCGTGCTGAAGGAGGTACGGGGACGTCTCGTGCGCCAGTCGGTTCGGCATGGGTCCATCCTCGCTCACGGTGCGCGGCACCGGGCAACAGGACGCGGGCCTCATGCGCGGACGAGGCCCGCCAAGGCCCCGCCCACCGTTCGGGAAAGACCGTCTTACGTGCTACCGCTTCCCTCGACGGTCTCGAAGCCGTACGACTCGATCTCCTTCAGCCCTGGCTGCGGCAGGATGGACCGTCCCTGGAGACTGAGCAGGGGTGAGCACTGTTGCCAGAACCCATGCTCAAGGTCACGCGCTCGACGCAGGAATCTTCGTTCTCCATGCGCCGGACAAGCGAAGCCTCAGGACATGCAGACGGCCGGCCCCCGCCCGCCCTCTCGCCCCCGTGCCCCATCCGCAGCACACTTGACCAAGAACGCCGTTGCCGCCGGAGGGGGACGTGACTATGCGGGACAGCCATCGGACGGAGGCCGAGCGGCTGTTGGTCCGGGCCGTGGAGGAGGAAGTGCGGCGCTCGGGCGGGCGGGTCGACGGGCAGGTGCTGCTGTCACGGGCGCGCGGGGCGCTGGACGCCATGGCGCAGTCGGCGGCCGAGGAGTACGAGGCGTATACGCGCGCGCTGGACGAGGCGGAGGCCGGCCGGCTGACGTTCGGGCAGCGGTTCGCGCGGGAGGGCGGCGGTACGCCGCTGATGGTGGCGGGCGTCGCGGCGCTCGCGGCCGCCGTCACCGACCTGGCGCTCGGCACGGGCACGGGCACCGCGGTGGGCGCGGGCGTGACCGTCGGTGTCGTGGGCGCGGCGGCGACGGTCGTGAAGGTGGCCGGCACGCATCTGCCGGCCGCGCATCATCGCGCGGGCGCCGTGGGCCAGCCCGGCGGGCCGGAACAGCTGCGGCTGCAGTGGCTGACGGCGCTGGAGGTACGGGGCATCCGTCCCTTCCTCGACCAGCAGCGGGTGCTGAGCGCGTCCACCGGTCCGAAGAAGACGGGGCCGCGGCTGAAGGGCGCGGACAAGAGCGCGGCGGCCCGGGGGCGGAACCTGTTGGAGCAGTCGTTCGGTCAACTCCCCGAGCCGACGGGCCCGTTCGCGGGCCGCAGGCAGGAGATGGCCCGCATCCGGCAGTGGGTGCAGGCGGCGCGGGCCAGTACGGAGACGAAGCCGACGGTCGTGGTCCTGCACGGGGCGCCCGGCAGTGGTCGTACGGCATTGGCGGTCCGCGCGGCCCACGACCTGAAGGACCAGTTCCGCGGCGCGTGCGTGGTGGACCTGCGTGGCGACACCCCGGAGGAGCCACCGCTGCCCACCAGGGACGCGCTGCTGCATCTGCTGAACCGTCTGGGCGCCCCGCGCGAGCAGCTGCTGTTCCGCGAGCGGTCCTCGGCGGAGCAGCAGGTCAAGCGGCTGAGCGAGCTCTACCACCAGCACCTCACGGGCCTCCCGGTCACCGTCGTACTGGACGACGCCTCGGACCCGCAGCAGGTCCGCACCCTCGTTCCCGAGCGCTGCGACAGCCTGGTCCTGGTCACCGCACGCGAGCCCCTCGACCTGCCCGCGGATCTCGCCGCCCGGGTGCACCACCTGCCGGTGGAGTCGCTGGACGCGGCCGGCGCGGAGGAGCTGCTGAGCGCGGCGGCGCAGGATTCGTCGAGTCCCTACGACGCCGAATCGGCCGACCGGATACGGGAGTTGTGCGGCGGGCTGCCGCTGGCGCTGCGCATCGCGGGCTCGGCGCTGGGGCCGCGTTCACCGCGCACGCTGGCGACGGACCTGGGGGCGTACGGCCCGGTGGAGCCGATCGAGCGGGTGCTGTGGCTGCGCTACACCGACCAGTCGGAGTCGGCGAGACGCCTGCTGCGCCGGCTCGCGCTGGCGGGCCGGGCCTCGCTGGGCGCGGCAGCGGCGGCGGCGCTGCTGGCGACGGACGAGGCGGAGGCGACCCGCCACCTGGTGGCCCTGTCCGAGTCGGGCCTGATCGACCACGTCCGCGGCAACCGCTACCGCCTGCACGACCTGGTCCGCGCCTTCGCCCACGCCCGCCTCCTCGACGAGGAGGAGCCGTCGGAGCGTACGGCGGCGCAGGAGCGGCTGATCGTGAACTACGCCGACCTCGCCGACTCCGTCCTGCGCCTGGTCGACGGCAACATGTCGACCCGCTCGGACCGCTTCAGCCCGCACGGCTTCACCTCGCTGGACGACGCGCTGCGCTGGCTGGACGACGAGTCGAGCTTCATCACGGCGGCGCTGCGGCACGCGGAGGACGTGAACCAGGCGGCGGTCCTGAACCTGCTGGGCGCGCTGTGCGACTACTGCCTGCTGCGCGGCGACCTCTACCGGCTGGGCGAGATCAACGAACTGGCGCAGGCCGTGGACCAGGGCCTGCTGGTGCGCTCGGTGCAGTGGCGTACGGGCATCGCGGCCCGCCAGCTCGGCGAACTCGACAAGGCCCGCACGACCCTGACCTCGGTGGTCGACCTCTACATGGAGGCCCACCACGACGCGGGCGCGGCCCGGGCCCTGTGCTCCCTCGGCATCACCCTCCACCACCAGGGCAACCTGACCGAGGCGGCGGCCAAGCTCCGCGAGGCCCTGGACCTGCAGTCGGTCCCCGCCCTGGCGACGGACCGCGCCTGGACGATGCACGCGCTCGCGGCGGTGCAACGGGATCGCGGCCGCGTCTCCGAGTCCCTGGACCTCCTGACCGGCTCCCTCGCCCTGCACCGCGAAGGCGAGTCGATCCACGGCGAGGCCTGGGCCCACTTCCAGCTCGGCCAACTGGGCCTGCGCATGGGCGACGTACCGCGCGCGGAGTCGGAGCTGCGGACGGCCCTGGACCTGTACGGCCGCACCCGCGACGCCCGCGGCGAGGCCTGGGCGATGACCCAGCTCGCCCGCGCCCGCCTGGTCGCCGGCGACCGCGACCCGTCCGCGGCGGTGGACGGCCTGCGCCAGGCGGCCTCGCACCACCGCGACAACGAGGACGCGCGCGGCGAGGCGTGGTCCGTCTACTACCTGGGCCAGGCCCTGGAGGAGACGGGCAACCTGGACCTCGCGGTACGGGAGCTGGAACGTTCGCGCACGATGTTCTCCCGTATGCGGGACGTGTACGGCCTGGCGTGCGCCCGGCACCACTCGGCGCGGGTGACACGGGACCAGCGGGCGGCCCAGACGGGCTCCCTGCGCAACTCCGGTTTCGCGCGCCAGCTTCTGGTCGACGCCCGCGCCGACTTCCAGCGCATCGGCGTGGCACACGGCGAGGCGTGGACGTGCCTGGAGCTGGCGGTGGTGGACGCCGGGAACGCCCGTACGCAGCAGGCGCTGACCCTGTGCGACGACGCGGTCGGTCTGTTCGTGTCGTACGGCGACCGCAGGGGCGAGGACTGGGCCCGCTTCCTGCGTTGCACGCTGCTGCCGTACGCGGCGCCGGGGGGTGTCGAGGTCGGGACGGCCGTGGCGCAGGAGGAGCTGGCCCAGCTGGGGCGCGACGGGCATGCGCTGCGGGACGGCAAGCTCGGCGACTACGTCGAGGCGTATCTGCTCCTGCTGGAGCGCGGGGTGAACCTGGAGGAGGGGTGGCAGGCCTGGCGGCTCGGCATGGTGCCGGGCCGCCATGCGCGGGAGGTGATGGGGGTGGGCGTCGCGGCCGGGGCGTAGACGCGCGGACCGTCGGCGTCGGGCGCGGGCCCGCTCACAGTCGGACTGTACGGTCCGTCACACCTGTGGGTGACGCACCGTACCGGCGAAGGCCGGTCAGCCCTGCCGCGGCTTCGCCGTGCCGGAGGCCGTGGTGTCCTGGGCCTTCCCGGCCTCCCCGGCGTCCGCCTTCGGGTCCGGGGCCTCTTTGAAGTCGACCCTGCTCATGTGGCGGTTCATGGACTTCATCAGGCCCCACACCGCCAACGCCATCACCGCGAAGACGATGAAGCCGAGGACGCCGGGGGTGACCTTGTCCTCGTCGACCTC
Organism: Streptomyces sp. DT2A-34; assembly: GCF_030499515.1. Classification (NCBI taxonomy): domain Bacteria; kingdom Bacillati; phylum Actinomycetota; class Actinomycetes; order Kitasatosporales; family Streptomycetaceae; genus Streptomyces; species Streptomyces sp. DT2A-34. Next base: position 3,541,895 of record NZ_JASTWJ010000001.1, read on the forward strand.
CTTGGCGAGGGTGGCGAGCTGTGTCATTGCCAGGCTTGCGCTTGCGCTCATGTCAGGCATTGTCGCGGATGCCCGCAAAGAGGTCGTCCTCGGGGAGGGAGGTATCGACGAGGGACTTCGCCAGCTCGTACTCCTCCGTAGGCCAGACCTCCTTCTGGAGCTCCATCGGCACGCGGAACCAACCGCCGTCCGGGTCGATCTGGGTGGCGTGCGCGATCAGGGCCTTGTCGCGGATCTCGTAGAAGTCGGCGCACGGGACATGCGTGGTGAGGGTGCGCTCGGCGCGCTGGAACTCGTCCCAGCGCTTGAGCCAGTCCCCGTACGGCGACTCCAGGCCGCGCGCGATCATCGCGTCGTGCAGCGCCTGGGTGCGCGGGCGGTTGAAGCCCTGGTTGTAGTAGAGCTTGAGCGGCTGGTACGCGGGCCCGAACTCCGCCTCCGGGTACTTCTCGGTGTCCGCCGCGCCCTCGAACGCCACCATCGAGATCTTGTGGGTCATGATGTGGTCGGGGTGCGGGTAGCCGCCGTTCTCGTCATAGGTGGTGATCACCTGGGGACGGAACGAGCGGATCTGCTTCACCAGCTCACCGGCCGCCTTGTCGACGTCCTCCAGGGCGAAGCAGCCCTCGGGGAGTGGGGGCAGCGGGTCGCCCTCGGGCAGGCCGGAGTCGACGAAGCCGAGCCACTCCTGCCTGACCCCGAGGATCTCGCGGGCCTCGTCCATCTCCTTCTTGCGTACCTCGTGGATGTGCTCCTCGATGTACTTGTCGCCCTGGAGCTTCGGATTGAGGATGGAGCCGCGCTCCCCGCCCGTGCAGGTCACGACCAGCACGTCCACCCCCTCGGACACGTACTTCGCCATGGTGGCCGCGCCCTTGCTCGACTCGTCGTCGGGGTGGGCGTGGACGGCCATCAGTCGCAACTGGTCAGTCAAGACTCAATCCTCATAAGTCGGCGCCCGGTGTGAACCGGTGCGATCGGCGGCTTCTATAGTGACCGAATCGGGGGGCGGATAATTCCGGGGTACGGCCCGCAGGCCCCTTTTGGGAGATCCGTCCCGCCCCTGCCGAGAGGACGATCATGAGCACGGCGAGCACGCGGCTGCCCGAGGGCCGCTACGGCCGCTCCTCGGACGCGCGCTCCGACCGCACGCTCAAGGTCGTCGGCGCTGCCCTCGGGGTGGCCCTGCTGGCGCTGGTCGGCTACTTCGGCTACCACTACGTCGGCCAGAACAAGATCAGCGCCGAGGTGATCGAGTTCGACGCCGGCAAGGACGCGGTGAAGGTCCACCTGGAGGTCCGCAAGGACGCCGGTGCCTCCGGCTACTGCACGCTGCGCTCCCAGGCGGAGAGCGGCGCCGAGGTCGGCCGGGCCGACTTCCGCTTCGACGGCGACGCCACCCGGATCGACAAGGTCGTCACGCTCCGTACGACGTCCCAGGGGACGACGGCCGAGTTGCTCGGCTGCCACGCCGACTGACCCTGCGGTCGGACCCGCGACGGACCCCGACGGATCCGCGACCGCCCCACGACCGAACCGCGACCGGAACCGACCGTCCCTGGTCGACACCGACCGGATTCGCCCGGAATCCATAGGCGCTGACCTGCGTTGACGTGATTCTGATGGCTTATGTCCTCCCCCTTCGGGCATTGAATTGTTAGGCTCGTGGTTTCGCCCATCCGTGGAGGAACATCCTTCTGGGTAGGGCGATGCTTTGTATTCCCAGTACCTACGAGGAGCACCTGTGACCCAGACCAGCGAGAACGTCACCTGGCTGACCCAGGAGGCGTACAACCAGCTCAAGGCCGAGCTGGAGTACCTGTCTGGTCCTGCGCGTACGGAGATCGCCGCCAAGATCGCGGCCGCGCGCGAGGAGGGCGACCTGCGTGAGAACGGCGGGTACCACGCGGCCAAGGAGGAGCAGGGCAAGCAGGAGCTCCGCGTGCGCCAGCTGACCCAGCTCCTGGAGAACGCCAAGGTCGGCGAGGCGCCGGCCTCGGCGGACGGTGCGGTGGCCCCCGGCATGGTCGTGACGATCGCCTTCGACGGTGACGAGGACGACACGCTCACCTTCCTGCTCGCCTCGCGCGAGTACGCGAGCGCCGACATCGAGACGTACTCCCCGCAGTCCCCGCTGGGTTCCGGCGTGATGGGCCACAAGGTCGGCGAGGACGCGGAGTACGAGCTGCCGAACGGCAAGAAGGCCTCGGTGACGATCCTGAAGGCCGAGCCCTACAGCGGCTGACCCGGACCGCGCGGCGGTCGATCCCGCCCGGCATGTCCTTGACGAGCCCCCCGGCACCCACGTGGCGCCGGGGGTTTCGTCATGCCAGGGGTTTCGTCATACCAGGGGTTTCGTCACACAAGGTGTTTCGTCACGCCGTCGCCGAGCGGTACTTCCGTACCGCGAGGGTGCGGAACACCACGATGATCAGGACCGAGTAGATCAGCGAGGCCCAGACCGGGTGCTGCATGGGCCAGGCGTCCGAGGGTGAGACCCCCGGGTTGGCGAAGAGCTCGCGGCAGGCCTGGACCGTGGCGCTGAAGGGGTTCCAGTCGGCGACGTGACGCAGCCACGGGGTCATATGGCTGGTGTCCACGAACGCGTTCGAGATGAAGGTGACCGGGAAGAGCCAGATCAGTCCGCTGGACGTGGCCGCCTCGGGGGTGCGGACGGACATGCCGATCAGGGCGCCGATCCAGGTGAACGCGTACCCGAGCAGGAGCAGCAGCCCGAAGGCCGCCAGCACCCTGGCGGCGTTGGTGTCACCGTCCGACCCGATGCGCCAGCCGACCAGCAGGGCGACCACGGCCAGGACGACCAGGGTCAGGGCGGTCTGGACGAGGTCGGCGAAGGTTCGCCCGGTGAGCACCGCACCCCTGGCCATGGGCAGGGAGCGGAAGCGGTCGATGAGCCCCTTGTGCATGTCGTCGGCGATGCCCGCGCCGGAGCTGGCGGTGGCGAAGGTGACGGTCTGCGCGAAGATGCCCGCCATCAGGAAGTTCTTGTAGTCGACGGCACTGGTGCTGCCGCCGATCTGCATGGAGCCGCCGAAGACGTAGGTGAACAGGACCACGAACATGATCGGCTGGATCAGCCCATAGATGATCATCTCGGGGATCCGGGACATCCGGATCAGGTTGCGCTTCGCGACGACCATCGAGTCCCGGACGGACTGGCTGACCGGGTTCGTGGCCGGCGCGACCCGCACGGCGTCGAGAGCACTCACTTGACGGCCTCCTTGCCGTTCTCCTCGTCCTTCACCTCGGCGAGGTGTCCTGTCAGGGACAGGAAGACGTCGTCGAGGGTCGGGCGGCGCAGCCCGATGTCGTCGATCTCGATGCCGCGGGTGTCGAGCTCGCGGATGACCTCGGCGAGAAGCTTGGCGCCTCCGGTCACGGGCGTGGTGATCTTGCGCGTGTGCTCCTCGACCGTCGTGTCGCCCTTGCCGAAGCCGCGCAGGCTGTATTTGTCCAAGAGGGCGGAGGCGGACGGGATGTCCTCGCGCTCGTGCACCACGACCTCGACGCGCTCGCCGCCGGTGCGGGCCTTGAGCTGGTCGGAGGTGCCCGTGGCGATGACATGGCCGTGGTCGACCACCGCGATCTCGTGCGCGAGGTGATCGGCCTCTTCGAGGTACTGGGTGGTCAGCAGCAACGTCGTACCGCCCGAGACCAGTCGCTTGATGACCTCCCACAGCAGCTGACGGTTGCGCGGGTCGAGTCCGGTCGTCGGCTCGTCCATGAACATCACGGGCGGTGAGACCACCAGGGCGGCCGCGAGGTCGAGGCGGCGGCGCATGCCGCCGGAGTAGGTCTTCGTGGGACGGTCGGCGGCGTCGGCGAGGTCGAACTGTTCCAGCAGTTCGGCCGCGCGGGCCTTCGCCGCCTTCGCCTTCATCTGGTAGAGCTGGCCGACCATCTGCAGGTTCTCGCGGCCGGTGAGGTACTCGTCGACCGCCGCGAACTGGCCGGACAGGCCGATGGAGCGGCGCACGGCGTCGGGATGCTTGAGGACGTCGATGCCCGCGACGACCGCCGAGCCGCTGTCGGGACGCAACAGGGTGGTCAGACAACGGACGGTCGTCGTCTTGCCCGCGCCGTTCGGCCCGAGCAGGCCGAGGACCGTGCCCTCGGGGACATCGAGGTCGACGCCGTCCAGAGCCCTTACGTCACCGAAGGTCTTCACCAGGCCTTCGGCATAGATGGCGCCTGGCATATGAGTCTCCACGTCGTTGGGGATTACTGGCCATGCAACACAGACACACCATAACGCGATGTATCGCGTCTCTCAATGGACTTACTCGAACGAGTGACGAAGAGTGGCCTGACCTCAGCCGATGACCGTGTAGCCCGCCTCGCGCAGGGCCTGGCCGACCTCGACGCAGTGCGCGGTGCCCTTCGTCTCCAGGTGCAGCTCGACCTCCGCCTCCGTGAGCCCGAGCCGTGGGTCGGTCCGTACGTGACTCACATCGAGGACGTTAGCGTCCACCACTGACAACACCCCGAGAAGCGTGGCGAGCGCGCCCGGCCGGTCCGTCAGCCGCAGCCGTACGGCCAGGTAGCGGCCCTGCGCGGCCATGCCGTGCCGCAGGACGCGCTGGAGCAGCACCGGGTCGACGTTGCCGCCGGACAGCACCGCGACGACCGGGCCCTCGAAGGCGCCGGGGTCGCTCAGCAGCGCCGCGACCGGGCTGGCCCCGGCCGGTTCGACGACCAGCTTGGCCCGCTCCAGGCAGAGCAGCAGGGCGGTGGCCAGCTCGTCCTCGGTGACCGTGCGGACCTCGTCCACCAGGTCGCCGATGATCCGGAACGGCACGTCACCGGGCCGTCCGACCTTGATGCCGTCGGCCATGGTCGCCGGGTTGTCGACCGCGACCGGGTGGCCGGCCGCGAGCGAGGGCGGGTACGCCGCCGCGCCCGCCGCCTGGACGCCCACGATGCGCACGTCGGGCCGCAGCACCTTCACCGCCGTCGCGATACCCGCCGCGAGCCCGCCGCCGCCGATGCCGACGACGATCGTCCGCACCTCCGGGCACTGCTCCAGGATCTCCAGGCCGACCGTGCCCTGGCCCGCGATGATGTCGGGGTGGTCGAAGGGGTGGATGAACACCGCGCCCGTCTCGGCCGCGTACTCCTGCGCGGCGGCCAGCGTCTCGTCGACCACCTGGCCGTGCAGGCGCACCTCGGCGCCGTAGTCCCGGGTGGCGCTGATCTTCGGCAGCGGGGCGCCCTTCGGCATGAACACCGTGGAGCGCACGCCGAGCAGCGACGACGCCAGGGCGACGCCCTGCGCGTGGTTGCCGGCGCTCGCGGCCACGACCCCCGCCGCCCGCTCCTCCGGCAGCAGCCCGGCGATCCGCACATACGCGCCGCGCAGCTTGAACGATCCCGTCCGCTGGAGGTTCTCGCACTTGAAGTGCACCGGCGCGCCCACCAGCTGGGACAGGTGCCTGCTGCCCTCCATCGCCGTCACCCGCGCCACGCCCGTCAGCATCTTCTGGGCGCCACGCACGTCGTCGAGGGTGACGGGCGGCAAGGAGTCAGCCGTGCTGTAGCTCATGACTCAAGTCTCGCAGTTCACAGGCGCGGCGCCCTGGTGTGACCAAGCACCGAGATGTGTTTGCGCAGCGCCGGTACACCCCGCGTCCGGGCCGCGTACCCTGTCCCCCAACCCAGCACCCCCTTCATGAAGTGAGCCCCCGGCCATGCCCACAACACCTGAAATGTCGATGGACATGACGACCGTCGCTGACAGCGGTCTCCTCGACACGCTGCAGCACGAGGTGGCGCTGTTCGCCCGTCGTGCCGAACAGACCCGGCTCGGTGGGGTCGGGCAGGTGCGCAACTCCATGGACCGCGCCGCATACCTGCTGCTCAACCGCCTCGACAAGGAAGGCCCCATGGGCGTCAAGGCGCTCGCCGCGAGCATGGGGATCGACTCGTCGACGGTCACCCGGCAGGTGGCGCCGCTCGTCGACACCGGACTCGTCAAGCGCACCTCGCACCCCGAGGACGGGCGCGCGGTGGTGCTCCAGCTTTCCCCGCGCGGGCAGTCGCGGCTGGAGGAAGTGCGCTCGTCCCGGCGTCAGTTGATGGCCGAGCTGACACACGACTGGGCCCCGGAGGAGCGCGAGGCGTTCTGCACGCTCCTCACTCGCTTCAACACCGCGCTGTCCTCGCGGATGGCGGCGCAGGGGATCACGGGCGCGGAGTCGCCCACGGCGTCCTGAGGGGCAGTTCGGCGGGGCGCTCCCGGCCCCCACGTCGGCCCTGAACGGGCCTCGTCCTCGAACGCGGGACGGGCTGAGTGATGCCGGCCGGCGCTGAGAAGTCCAACCGCAGGGGCGGCGGGCGGCCGCAACTGACGATGCGGACCGAGGGTGCGTGATCGGGCTACGACGGCCCGGCCACCTCACCGCTCACTCCGGTCGCGGACCCACCACCGCGAGTCCGCACTGCCCTGCACTCGTGGACGCCGCGGCGTCGCCGCGGCATCCGATCAAGCGGTGGCGAGGAGTTCGAGCGTGTCGATCACGCGGTTCGAGAAGCCCCACTCGTTGTCGTACCAGGCGACCACCTTGACGTGACGTCCGTCGACGCGGGTGAGGGCCGAGTCGAAGATGGACGAGGCCGGATTGCCCACGATGTCGGACGACACGAGCGGGTCGTCCGCGTACTCGAGGATGCCGGCGAGCGGCCCCTGCGCCGCGGCGCGATACGCCGCCAGCACGTCGTCGCGCGTCACGTCGCGGGCGACGGTCGTGTTGAGTTCGACGATCGAGCCCACCGGAACCGGCACGCGGATCGAGTCGCCCGACAGCTTGCCGTCGAGGTTCGGCAGCACGAGGCCGATCGCCTTGGCGGCGCCCGTCGTGGTCGGCACGATGTTGACGCCCGCCGCACGCGCGCGGCGGGCGTCGCGGTGCGGACCGTCCTGCAGGTTCTGCTCCTGCGTGTAGGCGTGCACCGTCGTCATGAAGCCGTGCTCGATACCGGCGAGCTCGTCCAGCACCGCGGCCAGCGGCGCGAGCGCGTTGGTCGTGCAGGAGGCGTTCGAGACGATCGTGTGCACGTCCGGGTCGTACGCGGCGGTGTTGACCCCGAACGCGAGCGTGACGTCGGCGCCGTCCGACGGCGCGCTGACGAGCACCTTCTTCGCGCCCGCGTCGAGGTGGGCACGGGCGGCCTTGGCCGAGGTGAAGCGGCCGGTCGCCTCCAGCACGATGTCCACGCCGAGTTCGGCCCACGGCAGCTGCGCCGGTTCGCGCTCGGCGAGCACCGTGATGCGGCGTCCGTCGACGACGAGCGCGTCCCCGTCGACGGTCACCGGGCGACCGAGCCGACCGGCCGTCGAGTCGTAGGCGAGCAGCCGCGCGAGGGTGGCGGGCTCCGTGAGGTCGTTGACGGCGACGACCTCGAGGTCGCTGGTGCGTTCGAGCAGCGCGCGCAGCACATTGCGTCCGATGCGGCCGAATCCGTTGATGGCGATACGAGTCATGAGAGCTCTCCCTTCGGTTCGCCACCAGCCTCGCGGACAGCCTTCGCCCGTGACCGCGGCGTAAGCGCCACGGTTCGTAAGGATCTCGCCAGGCCGGCTACTCGCCCTGGGCGAACGTGCGCCGGTACTCGCTCGGGGTGGTGCCGAGGATGCGGTGGAAGTGCAGCCGCAGATTCGTGCCGGTGCCCAGACCGACGTCGGCGGCGATCTGTTCGACGCTCCGCTCCGAGCGCTCCAGCAGCTCACGGGCCATGTCGATGCGGGCGCGCATGACCCACTGCATCGGCGTGTACCCGGTGTCCTCGACGAAGCGCCTCGAGAAGGTGCGCGGCGAGACCGCCGCGTGCCGGGCGAGCACATCGAGGGTGAGCGGCTCGCCGAGCCGGTGCAGGGCCCATTCGCGGGTGGTGGCGAACCGCTCGCCGAGCGGCTCGGGCAGGCTGCGCGGCACGTACTGTGCCTGACCGCCGCTGCGGTAGGGGGCCGCGACCAGCCGCCGGGCCGCGTGATTCGACGCGGCCACCCCGAGGTCTCCGCGCAGAACATGCAGGCACAGGTCGATGCCGGAAGCGGCGCCGGCCGACGTCAGCACGCTGCCCTCGTCGACGAACAGGACGTTCTCGTCGACTCGGACGAGGGGATGCTTCGCCCTGAGCGCCTGTGAGTAATGCCAGTGCGTCGTGGCGCGCTTGCCGTCGAGCAGACCCGTGGCGGCGAGCGCGAAGGCGCCCGTGGAGATGGCGGCGAGCCGCGCGCCCCGATCGTGGGCGGCGAGCAGCGCGTCGACGACGGCCGACGGCGGATCGTCGCGGTCCGGAGACCGGTAACCGGGGATGAAGACGACATCGGCCCACGCCAGCGCGTCGAGGCCGTGGGCGACGTGGTACGACAGGCCGTCGCCGCCGGTCACGAGACCGGTCTCCGCACCGCAGACCCGCACCTCGTACGGCATGCTCGCCCGGGTCGTGAACACCTGCGCGGGAATGCCGACATCGAGCGGCTTCGCACCCTCGAGCACAAGCACGGCAACGCGATGGAGGCGGGTGGAGGGCACGGGGAACAGCGTACGAGGGCTACGTTGCCGGCCACACGCCGAACCACTGCTCGGCGCCGTACTCCTCGAACCGCTCCACCTCGGTGAACCCCAGCTTCGCCGCGAGGCGCATCGCGCGGTCGTTGGCGGTCCGGGTGCAGAGCACCACCGGCTCGCCGGGAAGCGCGTCGGCGAACCAGTCCAGTGCCGCCGCGCACGCCTCGGCGGCGTACCCGCGTCCCCACGCCTGCGGCAGGAACATGTAGCCGAGCTCGGCCTCCCCGGCATCCGGACGGACGTGCCCCGGACGCTCCGCGTCGCGCCGATCGAGCGTGACCATGCCGATCATCGTTCCGTCGAGATCGATCACGAAAAGGCCGGGGCGCCGCCCGGGCACCTCAGGCACCGCGTGTTGGAGCTCGTCACGCGGTCGAGGGCCACCGATGTAGGTGCCCACCTCCGGCGATGCGAACAGCTCGATGAACGCCGCACGGTCCCGGGCCTCGGACTCGCGGAGCACGAGCCGTTCGGTCCGTATCGGGGCAGGTGGCCAGGCGACAGCTCCGAGCTCAGTCATGGCGGGCAACTTATCCCGCGCCGTGAGGTGATTTGAAAGCGTACGCGCGCGTGCTCATGTGATCCGTTCCCGGCTCTTGACCCTGGGCCGCCGCTGGCCTCATATGAAAACTGGTGGGCGCTCAAGGCGGGAGGGGCGGTGGGACGACGGCGTGCGGCCCAGGACGCCCGCCGGGCCCGGGAGTTCGAGGCGTTCGTCGCGGGCGCGGCAGGGCGGCTGCTGCATGCCGCCACGCTGCTCACCGCGGAGCCGCCGGACGACAACCCGCGCGCGCGGCGCCTGCTGACGCTGTCCCTCGCGCACACGTACGCCTGCTGGGACCGGCTGCGCGGCGAGGACCCGTACGACCGCGCCCGCCAGTACCTGGCCACCCGCTTCTCCCGAGCCGCCTGGCATGAGTACGGCGGTCTGGGCGCCCTCGGCCGCTCCCGCCCGCACCCCGACAGCCCGCTCGCCCGGCTCTCCCCGCAGGAACGCCTGATCCTGGTCCTGCGCCTGTACGAGGGTGTCGCCGAGGAACAGGCGGCGGCCCTGCTCGGCCTGCCCCGGGAGCGTGTCCACGCGATCTGCGACCGGGCGACGGCGACCCTGCTGCATCCGCCGCGGGAGCCGGCACCGGCCGTGCTCGAAGCGAAGGCGGCGTCGCCATGAATCGCACCGAACGTGAGGCGGCGGCACGGCGGATCATGGAGCGCACGCCGCCGCCGGTGCCGCCGGAGCTGTACCCGGAGGCCGTGCGGCGCGGTGGCCGCATGCTGCGCCGCAGGACGGCCGCAGTACGCCTGATGTGGCTGCTGCTGTTCGCCGCGGCGGTGGCGTTCGTGGTGTGGGCGCTGATGGCCCGCCCGTGGGTGGAGCCGCCGTCGGAGACGACCCCACCGCTGACGGGCTGGTGAGCCCTTCCTGCAGGCCCCCGCCTAGCCGAGCGCCTGCTGGAGGTCTTCCAGGAGATCGTCGACGTTCTCGATGCCCACGGAGAGGCGGACGAGGTCGGCCGGTACCTCCAGGGCCGAGCCGGCCGCGGAGGCGTGCGTCATGCGTCCCGGGTGCTCGATGAGGGACTCCACACCGCCCAGGGACTCGCCGAGCGTGAACACCTTGGCCCGGTTGCAGACCTCGACGGCCGCCTCCTCACCGCCGGCGACCTGGAAGGAGACCATGCCACCGAACGCCCGCATCTGCTTGGCGGCGACCTCGTGACCGGGGTGCTCGGGCAGCCCCGGGTACAGAACGCGCGTCACGCGCGCGTGCCGGCTGAGCATGTCGGCGATCTTGGTGGCGTTCTCGCTGTGCCGGTCCATGCGCACCGACAGCGTCTTGGTGCCCCGCAGCACCAGCCAGGAGTCGAAGGGCCCGGCGACCGCGCCCATCGCGTTCTGGTGGAAGGCCAGTTCGTCGCCCAGGTCCGAGTCGCTGACGATCAGCGCGCCCCCGACGACGTCCGAGTGGCCGCCCATGTACTTGGTCAGGGAGTGCACCACGACATCCGCGCCCAACGACAGCGGCTGCTGCAGATACGGCGTGGCGAAGGTGTTGTCGACGACGAGCCTCGCGCCCGCGTCGCGGGCGATCTGGGCGACGGCGGCGATGTCGGTGATGCCGAGCAGCGGGTTGGAGGGTGTCTCCACCCACACGACCTTGGTCTTCGGGGTGATGGCGGCCCGTACGGCGGACGGGTCGCTGGTGTCGGCGACCGACCACTCCACGCCCCACCGGGCGACGACCTTCGCGAAGAGGCGGAACGTGCCGCCGTACGCGTCGTTGGGGATGACCACGTGGTCGCCGGGGCTGAGCAGCGTACGCAACAGGCAGTCCTCGGCCGCCAGTCCGGAAGCGAACGCGAGCCCCCGGCGCCCGCCCTCCAAGGCGGCGAGGTTCTCCTCCAGGGCCGTCCTGGTCGGGTTGGCGCTACGGCTGTACTCGTAGCCGCCACGCAGGCCGCCCACGCCGTCCTGCTTGTAGGTCGAGACCTGGTAGATCGGCGGGACGACGGCGCCGGTCAGGGGATCGGCGGTGTTGCCCGCGTGGATCGCCAGGGTCTCGAAGTGCTGACTGATGTGCCTGTCACTCATGGGCACCGAGCGTAATGCGCGAACGGGGCGGATGCCGGACGGCGTGGTTTCCGGGCAGACACCCAGGACCGGAAACCGACACCGACTGCCGGGTGCCCGGCGTCGAGACTGGGCGGGGGTGGGTCGCGAAACCCGGCGCGGGGTGACTCCGTCGGCCGGGCCGAGTCAGGGGCACAGCCCGCTTACTGGGGCACCCGGCGTCCGGGCTGGGCGCGGGCAGGTCGCGCGGCCCGGCGCTGACGGGGCGCCGCCCCTCTGTGGGTCGGGAGCCGCCCCAGCGGCACGACTGCCCACGGATTGGGCGGGACGGCCCGCGGCTGGGGCGGGACGGCCCGCGGCTGGGGCGTGGGACGGGCCTCCGGCCAGGGCGGGACGGCCTCCGGCTGAGGCGTGGGACGGGCCTCCGGCTAGGACGGAACGACCCGCGGCTAGGAGGGGACGGCCCGCGGCTAAGGCGCGCGACGGCCCCCCGGCCAGGGCGGGACGGCCTCCGGCTGAGGCGTGGGACGGGCCTCCGGCTAGGACGGAACGACCCGCGGCTAGGAGGGGACGGCCCGCGGCTAAGGCGCGCGACGGCCCCCCGGCCAGGGCGGGACGGCCTCCGGCTGAGGCGTGGGACGGGCCTCCGGCTAGGACGGGACAGCCCGCGGCTAGGAGGGGACGGCCCGCGGCTAAGGCGCGCGACGGCCCCCCGGCCAGGCCGGGACGGCCTCCGGCTGAGGCGTGGGACGGGCCTCCGGCTAGGACGGAACAGCCCGCGGCTAGGAGGGGACGGCCCGCAGCTAAGGCGCGCGACGGCCCCCCGGCCGGGGCGGGACGGCCCGCGGCTGGGGCGCGCGACGGCCCCCCGGCCGGGGCGGGACGGCTCCCGGCTGCGGCGCGCGACGGCCCCCCGGCCAGGGCGGGACGGCCCGCACCCGCGTACGGCGGCAAGGGGACGTGCCGGGGGGGTGTCCGCCCGCAGAGTCGGGCGTCAAGACACGGCACCTCTAGCCCAACGCCCACCGCCCGACCGAGGACGGACACCCCCCGGCACGGCCCCGACCCACCCACCGAACCGCAGGCGCTACCCGCACCCCCACCCGACAGCAACAGGCCGCCGCAGGCACCCCCGCCCAACCGCCGGAGGCAACACGTTGGCCAATTGTCAGTGGCGTCTGGAACGCTGGAGGCATGGAGATTCTCTGGGTCCTGATCGCGCTCGTCATGATCGGCTTTGTGCTGGTGCCGTTCATGAGGCGCCGCCGGGGCATGATCGAGCAGGTCCCGCCGGGCCACCCCGACGCCGCGGACCCGGCGAACTACGGCTTCGTACGGCAGGAGGAGCTGGACGTCCGCATGCCCGGCCCCGACCAGGACCTGCTGGACGTCCTGGACCTGGTGCAGCGCACCCAGGACTACCGCGCGGCCGCGCAGCTGCTGGCCGGCACGGAGGCGGAGGGCGAGGTCCGCTGGCAGCGGGTGCAGGCCTTCGCCGGCGCCGCGTCCCTGGAGCTCCAGCAGCGTCCGGGCGGGGTCAGCGAGTCGCCGGGCGGCCAGTGGCTGCGGGTGTGGCGGGCCGAGCAGCCCAAGGACGCGGGCGGGGCGGCCGTACACGCGGAGTTCCTGGTGCAGCAGGCGTGGCGCACGGCGACGCCGGGCACGGACGAGTTCCGGATCATCATGGAGGAGGCGAAGTCGGCATGCGGCGACGCGGCGCTGCTCGCCCCCGGTGACCCGATCCCGTACATCATCGAGCTGTCGGTCGCGCGCGGACTCGCCTACTCCCAGCCGGAGTTCGAGCAGCTCTGGCTGAAGATCCTGGACCGCGCCCCGGCCCACATGGGCGCGCACCTGGCCGCCCTGCACTACTGGTGCGAGAAGTGGCACGGCTCGCGCAAGCTGGCGTACGACTTCGCGGAGGCGGCCGCGGCCCGCGCCCCCCAGGGCTCCCTCCTCGCCGCCATGCCGCTCTTCGCGGTCTTCGAGCATCTGCCCGAGGTGAACCTGGTCAGCGGCTTCTACCAGAGCGAGGTCGTGACGAAGGCGATCCACGGCGCGCTGTACACGGTGCACGCGGCCCGCCCCGACGACCCGATGCTGGCGCACGTACGCCATCTGCTGGTCTTCTTCCTGGTCCGCGGCGAACGCTGGGCGGAGGCGATGAACGAGCTGATAGCGGTCGACGGCCACGTGGGCGCGCTCCCCTGGACCCTCTCCCCCGACCCCGCCGCGGAGTTCGCGGTCTACCGCGCGCTCGCGGTGGCGGGCTACGAGGCGAACGGCGGCAGCCCGGCGACACTGCCGCACTGAGCGCACACGGGTCGTGCGGCGGGCCCGACATCGCCGTGCTGACCCGCGCGCGGCGGGCGGGTTCGGGTCGGGCGCGGCAGGCTTGCGCCACCTGCCCGCCTACCTCAGCCGGTATTACGGCCGGGCCTGGTGTTCGGATCGAGGGCGAACTTGTAGCCCTGCACCACACAGCCGGGCCGCGGCCGGAACTTCCCGCTCACTCGGCAGCCTCACTCCCCGCTTCGAAGATTCCCCACCGCACCGAATGACAGCGTGCGGCTGCCGGCTGAGGGCGTGGCCTCCGGCTGACTGGGCAGGCCTGAGTCTGTCCGGCTGGAATTCGGGGCGGCAGGAAATCGTTGAGACAGTGCCGCCCGGGAGAGATCCCCGGAGAGATGGCGAGAGGACGAAGGAGACCCCGACATGTTGTTCGGCCGTACGCCCACCCTGCCCACCCCCGAGCAGGCGCTGCAGGGGCGCCCCGAGCCGGCCTTCACGGTCCCCGCCCGTCACACGGTCCTCGGCAACCCGCTGCTCGGCCCCTACCCCGAGGGTCTTGAGATCGCCGACTTCGGTCTGGGGTGCTTCTGGGGCGCCGAGCGCAAGTTCTGGCAGCTTCCGGCGGGCGTGTGGACGACTCTGGTCGGCTATCAGGGCGGCCACACCGAGAACCCCACCTACGAAGAGGTCTGCTCGGGTCTGACCGGCCACACCGAGGTCGTACGCGTGGTCTTCGACCCGAGCGTGATCTCGTACGAACGCCTCCTGAAGACCTTCTGGGAGTCCCACGACCCCACCCAGGGCTTCCGCCAGGGCAACGACGTCGGCACCCAGTACCGCTCCGCGATCTACCCGCACACCCCGGAACAGTCGAAGACGGCCGAGGCCTCCCGCGAGTCGTACCAGAAGGTCCTGACGGGCTCCGGCTACGGCACGATCACGACGGAGATCCTTCCGGCGGAGGGTCGGACGTTCTATCCGGCGGAGGGGTATCACCAGCAGTACTTGGACAAGAACCCGGCGGGCTACTGCGGGATCGGCGGGACCGGCGTGTCCTGCCCGATCGGCGTTGCCCCCGCAGAGAGCTGAGCACTGCGACACAACCGGACACAACCGGACACAGCCGCGCACCGCCTCCGCGGCAGCCTGAATCAGGAGGAACGCGACGCCGCCCTGATGATGCGCGACTGGCCAGGACGGCTCGATCGTCAGTACTCGTTGCGGCGGCGCAGCCTGAAGGGGCGGCCGTCCGGGTCGACGAGAAGGCGATGCAGAGGCGGGCAGAGTGCCTTGGCCGTGCGCGAAAGGCCGGGCGGGCGATAGGCGCGTAGGCGCCCGGGTGGCCTGGGGCCGCGGCGGCCGTTGTCGTGCCAGGAGTCCAGTGCGGCAGCGCTCGCCTCGAAGGCGTCGAAGGCGCTCAGGGGATCGCAGAGCGGGTCGGGCGCGTACGGGGTCCGGGGTGCTTCCAGGTCCAGGTGCTCGCGCGCGAGTTCCAGGCGCAGATTCCTGGCGAAGGTGCGCGCGCCGTCTCCGAGACCGCCGGGGTCGCGCGGCTCGCGTGGGTCCGTGCTCTCGTCGAGGAGGGCACAGGTGAGTTCGGAGTCGTGGGTCCAGGAGCGGAGGTTGATGTTGTCGGATCCGACCGAGGCCCACACGTCGTCGATCACGCACGCCTTGGCGTGCACGTACACCGGTGTCCCGGCGTGGTTCTCCAGCCCGTACACCGCGACGCGCCCACCACCGGCGCGGCGCAGCCTGTCCAGGGCTGTGATCCGGCCGATCAGATTCATCGGCAGTGTGAGTCGGCCGTCCTGCTCGGGAACGGTGGGGATGACCGCGATCAGGCGCAGGCCGGAGTTGGCGATCAGCGCCTCGGCGAAGCATTCCACCACGTGCGGCGACCACAGGTACTGGTCCTCCAGGTAGATCAGTGCGCGGGCCCGGCGCAGCGCCTTGCGGTAGCCGCGGGCGATACTGCGCTCGCCGTCGGGGGCGAAGTCGTAGCCGCGCAGCAGCCGGTTGGGATAGGTGCGCAGGACCTGGAGGGTGTGTGTACCGCAGGGCGAGGGGTCGGGTGACTGCGGCGGCAGTGGGTCCGCATGTGTGTCCTCGGCGTGAGCGAGCTCCCGCAGGCGCACGAGCGGGCTGCGACTGAGCGGCGCCGGGTCGTCCCAGCGTTCGCGGAAGCCTGCCTCGATGTCACCGACGGCCGGTCCGCGTATCGCGAGCTGGATGTCGTGCCACGGTGGGTGCGGTCCGTACGCGGCGGCGATGGGCAGTGACTGCGGGTCGCCAAGGTGAGTCGCGTCGTCGTGGCGGTTGTGGCACAGGTCGATGCCGCCGACGAACGCGATGTCGAGCTCGGGGCGGTCGCAGTGCCGGAGCACGACGCTCTTCTGGTGGTGCGAACCGCCGGGGCGCACCCTCATATCGAGCAGGCACTCGCCGCCCGCCGCTTCGATCTCCTCACCGAGGTGGCGGTTCTCGGCCTCACTGAACTGGAATCGGTCCAGGTGGGAGCGCCAGACCAGCCCTTTGAC
The DNA here is from genome assembly GCF_030499515.1 of Streptomyces sp. DT2A-34. Taxonomy (NCBI): domain Bacteria; kingdom Bacillati; phylum Actinomycetota; class Actinomycetes; order Kitasatosporales; family Streptomycetaceae; genus Streptomyces; species Streptomyces sp. DT2A-34. The sequence goes on from NZ_JASTWJ010000001.1 coordinate 3,557,889, forward strand.
GATCACACCCCGCTCGGCCGCCTCGCACAGGACGGTGCCGATTTCGCTGCCGGGCCCATCGAGGCGCTCGTCGGGGTCTCCCCGCCAGTCGGTGAACAGGAGCAGGTCTCCGGCGCGCTGCGCTCGGATCGCGCGGAGGAGTTCCGGGAAGTACGTCGCGCCGTGGATGAGGGGCCGCACCAGGTTTCCGTACGACCACGCGGCTCGATCCGATCGGCGGCTGTCCAGACGCGTGGCGCTGTTGCCGCGTTCGCCCGAGGCCAGCAGCCAATCGGTGAGTTCCACAGCCCAGGCCCTCCAGACAACACACAGGTACCCAGTTCGCGTCCCCTCATCCTGGAGCCTCGGGAGCCGAACCTGGCCGAGGAGCCGCGGCATCTCGAACGGAATCGCGGGCCGATCGAGGACGGCACGGGATTTCCCCGTTGGAACCTCGCGACTTCGACGGACCTCTTCATGTTCGAACCAAGGCACCGAACTATTGACAGTAAACCGATAGCATGATCGAACTTATGACGATCACACCCATCGCCCACCCATGACCAAAAAGCCATGCCATTCGGCATGAAAACCCATCCATTCAGCCAATACCTAACAAATCGACCAAACAATTGATACCTATATCACCACGGGCATTTTCCCGAATAAGACGCAGAATTACTCTCGCCTCGCGGCCTCGGCCACAGGCGATTCTGTGGGCCACCGCAGCCGCGGCGGCACTCGGATTCCTCATCGCGCTGGAGGTCACCGCGCGCCGATACGGCCTGCCGGGGCCGATCGCCAGCCAGGCGCGAGAGGTGATATTCGCCCCTAAATCGGGGTTTCTGTTGTACGCCAGTATGGCGTTGATGATGGTGGTGCTCACCTGGCGGCAACGGTTCATCGCGATGGCCGCCGCGATCGGCATCGATCTCGCCCTCGTGCTGGTGCGCTGGGTGTTCGACATCAGGACGACCGACGGGCACCCCTTCGGCAACGGCGCGCTGTGGGTGATCCTGGGCTGTGCGGTCATCGCCGTCACACACCGCACCGGCCAGGAACGTCTCCTACTGCTGAAGGGCGTCGGGCTGGGCCTGCTGCTGGTGGCCGGCCGCAAGACGGGCGACACCTGGCTGCTCATCACGTCGAAGACCCGCCCGGCAGTGCTCGACCCGTACCTGGCCACCGCCGATCACGCGCTGGGCGACCCGTCGTGGCTGGTGGGCCGGGCGGTCAGGGCCACCGGTCCGGTCGGCGCCCATGTTCTCGACTTCGTCTACGTCCAGCTGGCGGTGGCCGCGGTCGTCATCGCGCTGTACCAGCTGCGCAACGTGGCGGCCGAGCGCCGCTTCCCGAGCCATCACCTGGTGCGCACGTTCCTGCTGATCGGCCTCCTCGGGCCGGGCATCTACATGATCTTCCCGGTGGTCGGACCGATCTTCGCCTACGGCACCGGCGCCTTCGGTACCGGCGGCGGTCACTGGGCGCTGGCCAACCTGTGGCCGGACGTGCCGCCACCGCTCACCACTCCGCACGCGATGCCGTACGACCAGATCACCCCTCGCAATTGCATGCCCAGCCTGCACACCGCCTGGGCCACGGCGATCTTCATCCATTCCCGCAAGGGTCCGAGAATTCTGCGTTTCGCGGGCACGTTCTGGCTGATAGCCACGCTCGGCGCGACGCTGGGATTCGGCTACCACTACGGCGTGGATCTCATTGCCGGTGTGGTGTTCGTGTTCACGGTCGAGGCAGCTCTGCGTTCGTACGATCGCGGTTGGGATCGGCCAGGAATCCAGCTGGTCGCTTACGGCGTGATGGTCTTCGCCGCGCTCTTGGTGTCGTATCGCTATCTGTCGGTGGAAATGGCCACGCATCCGCGGGTGTTCGGGCCACTTCTTGTTCTGGCCATGGTTTCCGTGATCTACGGCTACGTGCGGACCACCAAACTGTGGGAACCGAAGGCCGCAGCAGTGCCGCAACCGGAACCTCAACCCGAACTGGTGTGAATCGCGCGCCCTCCCCCCGTCGCCCGCCCGCGAGCGCCCGCTTTTCGGGGCGGGGTCGGGGACCCGGCCGCCCGTCACACCGACGGCGCCGACGTCCCCGTACCCGACGTACCGGACGTACCCGCCACCCCCGCCTTCGTCGCGTCGGCGCCCCAGCTCGCCAGCAGGCGCAACGCCTCCGCCGACGGCGACCCCGGCTCCGCGTGGCACGTGATCAGGCTCTGTTCCGTGCCGTCGGACAGGCGGAACGACTCGAAGTTCAGGGTCAGCCCGCCCACCAGCGGATGCCGGAGGTGCTTGACGCCGTAGCTCTTCTCCTTGACGTCATGAGTGGCCCACAGCCGGCGGAACTCCTCGCTCTTGACAGAGAGTTCGCCGACCAGGGCGGACAGGAGCGGGTCGTCCGAGTGGCAGCCCGCGTCCATGCGGAGGTAGCTGACCATGTCGTACGCCTTCTGGTCCCACTCCACGAACAGGTCGCGGTACTCGGGCCGCAGGAACACCAGCCGGGCCCAGTTCCGCTCCTGCGCCGGCAGCTCCGACCAGTCGCCGAAGACCGCCGCCGCCATCCGGTTCCAGGCGAGGATGTCCGAGCGCCGGCCCGAGATGTACGCGGGCACGCCGTCGATCGACTCCAGCAGCTGCCGCAGCGCCGGCCGCACCTGCTCCGTGCGCGCGACCTGCTTCTTCTTGTGCTGCTTGGGCTTGGCGAGGTGGGTGAGGTGCGCGTGCTCGGCGTCGCTCAGCCGCAGCGCTCGCGCGATCGCGTCGAGGACCTCCGCCGAGACGTTCCGCCCGTTGCCCTGCTCCAGGCGTGTGTAGTACGCCACGGACACCCCGGCCAGCTGGGCCAGCTCCTCGCGCCGCAGCCCCGGCACCCTGCGGTGCCGCCCGAAGTCCGGCAGCCCGACGTCCTCCGGCTTCAGCCGGGCACGCCGGGTGCGCAGAAACTCGCTGATCTCGGCGCGCCGGTCCAGGCCGGCACCGAGGCCGGTACCGGGGCCGGCGGCGGGTCCCGCCGTGGATTCGGGCTTATCGTCCATGCCTCAAGTATTCCCGGTCGTACGCACACGATCCTGTCCCCGCCAGTGGTAGGACCGGCGGACGTACGTACAACGGAGGGCTGGGTGACTCCGGCGCGTTCCCGCAGGCTGGGTGCCGTGCCCGGACGAACAAGCAGCACGTCAGAAGGCAGCCGGGCGCGAACCCCCTCTAGGAGAACCCCGGCATGACCACCGTTGCCGCATACGCAGCACCCGCCGCCAAGGCTCCGCTGGAGCGCACCACCATCGAGCGCCGCGAGGTCGGCGAGTTCGACGTCCTGATCGACATCAAGTTCGCCGGTATCTGCCACTCCGACATCCACCAGGCCCGCGAGGGCTGGGGCGAGGCCCTCTTCCCGATGGTCCCCGGCCACGAGATCGCGGGCATCGTCTCCGAGGTCGGCTCCGGGGTCACCAAGTACCGGGTCGGCGACCGCGTGGGCGTCGGCTGCCTGGTCGACTCCTGCCGTGAGTGCGAGAACTGCAAGGCCGGTGTGGAGCAGCACTGCCTGAACGGGAGCATCGGCCCCACGTACAACGCGATCGGCCGGGACGGCACGCCCAACTACGGCGGCTACTCGCAGAAGGTCGTCGTCGACGAGAACTACGTCGTCCGCATCCCCGACGGCCTGTCCCTCGACGTCGCCGCCCCGCTGCTGTGCGCCGGCATCACCCTGTACTCCCCGCTGAAGCACTGGGGCGCCGGCCCCGGCAAGAAGGTCGCGATCGTCGGTCTGGGCGGCCTCGGCCACATGGGCGTCAAGATCGCGCACGCGCTCGGCGCGGAGGTCACCGTCCTGTCGCAGTCGCTGCGCAAGAGGGACGACGGCCTGAAGCTGGGCGCCGACCACTACTACGCCACCAGCGACCCGAAGACGTTCGAGGAGCTCGCCGGCTCCTTCGACCTGATCATCTCCACGGTGTCGGCGCCGCTGGACTTCGGCGCCTACCTCAGCCTGATCAAGACGGGCGGCGCCCTGGTGAACGTCGGCGCCCCGGAGGAGCCCGTCGCCCTGAACCTGTTCTCGCTCATCGGCGGCAACAAGACCCTCGCCGGTTCGATGATCGGCGGCATCGCCGAGACCCAGGAGATGCTGGACTTCTGCGCCGAGCACGGCCTCGGCGCCGAGATCGAGCTGATCGACGCGGACCAGATCAACGAGGCGTACGAGCGGGTGCTGAACAGCGATGTGCGGTACCGGTTCGTGATCGACACGGCGACGATCTGACGCCCACGCCGATCCCCTGACCGAGGGCCCCGGAGCCGCACTGCTCCGGGGCCTTCAGCGTGTCGCCGTACGACGCCCCAGCAGCCACAGCGGATACGGCCCGCCGACCAGCGCGGTGAGCGCGCCGACCGGGATCTCCAGCGGGGGCAGCAGGGTACGGGCGGCCAGATCGGCGGCGACCAGGACGACCGCGCCCGTCAACGCGGCGTTGAGGAGCGGGAGTTGTGGCGTACGGGTGAGGCGCCGGGCGAGCTGCGGCGCGGTCAGCGCCACGAACCCGATCGGCCCCGCGGCGCCGGTCGCCGTGGCGGCGAGGTCGACGCCGAGCACGGTGAGGCCGAGCCGCGTCCGGTCGACCCGTACGCCGAGTCCGGCCGCGGTCTCGGGATCGAGCCCGAGCGGCCGCAGCGCGCGGCTCGCCCACACCAGAGCGGGCAGGGAAAGGGCCAGTACGGCAGCCAGGGGCCCCGCCTGCACCCAGCCCCGCCCGTTGAGGCTCCCGGTCAGCCACAGCTTGACCTGCTCGGCGGCTTCCAGCTCGCTGTCGGTGAGGTAGAGCTGCACCACGGCGGAGAGCGCGACACCGATACCGACGCCGGTGAGCACGAAACGGCTCGGCTGCATGCCGTGCCGCCAGGCCAGCACGTAGACGAGGGCGGCCGCGACGAGTCCGCCGAGGACGGATACGACGGGCAGGGCACCCGGCGAGCTCACCGCACCGGTCGAGAGCGCGAGCACGGTCGCCGCGGCCCCCCGCACCAACCGCACCCGATGCCCCAGCGCCCGAGCCGTCTCGTCCCCCAGCGCCAACGCGTCCAGCCCCCGTGCGCAGGCCGGCACCAGCACCGCCCCGCCGACCAGGAACGGCAGCATCCGTACGACCGTTCCCGCGTCCCGTCCGCTCAGCGCGCCCACCTGCCAGAACCGGAACTGGTCGAGCGTGGCGGAAGCTGGAGGTCAGGACGACGGTCGTGGCCCCGGCCGTCATCGCCGACAGCGCGGTCCCCGCCAGCGCCAGCTTACGAGAGGCGGAGCACCGCAGGAGTAGAGGCACCCCCGCCCTACGACCGATGTGCCGTGCGGCCGCCCTGGCTAGCGTGAAACCAGGAGCCCGTCCGAACCGTGCACACGAGGAGGCAGCCCCGATGACCGTCCGGCTCGACCACACCATCGTCGCCGCGCACGACAAGAAGGCGTCGGCCCAGTTCCTCGCCGACCTCCTGGGCCTGGAGGTGAGCCCGCAGTACGGTCCGTTCATCCCGGTCGAGATCCCCAACGGTGTGACCCTGGACTACCTGGACTCGCCCGGCAGCATCACGCCGCAGCACTACGCGTTCCTGGTGTCGGAGGACGACTTCGACACGATCTTCGGCCGGATACGCGAGTCCGGACTGACGCACTGGGCCGACCCTCACCACCGCCGCCCCGGCGAGATCAACCACAACGACGGCGGCCGCGGCACCTACTTCGAAGACCCGAACGGCCACCACCTGGAGATCCTGACCAGGCCCTACGGCAGCGGAGGCTGACGCTGTCGCAGGGCCGCGACGGCCGACTCCAGGTTTCCGCGGCCGGCGCGGGTGTCGGGGTGGTCGGCGCCCAGGGTGCGCTCCCGGACGGCCAGGGACTCGCGGTGGAGTTCCACGGCCTGGCGGTAGTCCCCGAGTTCCAGCAGTACACCGGCCAGGTGGTCGCGGCTGCGGAGGGTGTCGGGATGCTCGGGCCCCAACAGGCGGTTGTCGATGGTGAGTTGGATCTGGCACAGGGCGAGCCGCTCGGCGCTCAGACCGGCCTCCTTGAGCACCTCCCCGAGGTCTTCCACGGTACGGCGGGCGTCGCGCATCGGCAGCGGAGGGTCCTGACCGCCCAGCAGGAGCGGGGCGTGGGGGGCGAGGACACGGGCCATCGCCCACCCGGGTCTGCCGGTCGCGCGTACGTCGGCCACGGCTTGCGTGATGGACTGCGCGACGGCCGAGTGCCAGCGCACGGGATCGGCCGCCTCCTCGGCCAGCGCGATGAGGTTGATCTGCCGGACCAGCGGATCCAGGGTGATCGTCCGGGCGCCGTTGTGCGGGGCCAGGGCGTCCGGCACGCCGAGGAGTCCGTACCGGTTCAGGCCCGCGAGCACGGCGTCCAGGGCGCCCTGGTCGACCGGTTGCCGTACGGCCGTCCGCAGCAGGTCCGTCGTGATGAGCGACAGGGGTATCGGCGCCTCGCCGAAGAGGGCCAGCAGCCGCAGCAGCGGGCGGGCCAGGGTGTATCCCTCGCTGCCCAGCTGGTCGAGTGAGAGTTCCCACGTGTGGCGGACCGTCCGGCGTGCCACCTCCGGGTCGGCCGCGTTGGGGTCGGCCGACCCCAGCAGGGACCGCATGTCCTCCAGCAGGGCGCTGCGGTAGGCCATGAACGTCTGGAAGCGGCTGGTGGGTTTGGCGAGGTAGGCGCTGGTCGAGCGCAGGGCCAGCGGCAGGCCGCCGAGCCGGGCGGCCAGGGCCTCGGCCTCGCGCAGGGTCCCCGCTCCGGGCGCGGTGTCCAGCAGAACCTGCGCGGCCGCGCGCACGGTCAGCGGCCCGAGGCGTACGACCTCGGCACACGGCCCCCAGGTGTCCGTACTGGTGTCCCGGCTCGTGACGAGCAGGAGGCCGCCGCCCTCGGGACGGATCCAGCCGCGATAGTCGCGCACCTTCTCCGTACCCGGGCCGATCCTGGCGGTCTCGTCGGCGTCGTCGATGACCAGCAGCCATTTGCGCGCCACGACCAGCTGCCGCCACACGACGTCCGGCAGGTTCTCGTGACCGGCGTTGGCCCGCTCCAGCGCGCTCACCGGCAGACCGCAGGCGAGCGCGACCTGGGTGAGGTGCTTGGCCAGGTCGGCCTGGTCGCGCCAGTGGACCCAGAAGACGGTGTAACCGGCGCTCCTCGCCTCCGCGCACAGGGTCGCCGCCACCGTGGTCTTGCCGATGCCGCCCACGCCGCTGAGCACCGCGAACCGGTCCGCCGGGGCCCGTAACAGCTGTGCGAGGTGCGTCAGTTCCGGCTCACGTCCGCGCACGAGGGCCGGCACGACATGCGGCGCGCGCAGGGAGCTCAGTCCGGCGGTGGTCGCCGCCGCCACGTGGGTCAGGGGACCGGACGGCGCCGCCTCCCCGTCGAGATACCTGCTCAACAGCCCCAGGGCGACCGCCGAGAGCGCGAGCGAGGCGAAGATCGACCAGGCGACCCAGGGGTTGCGCACCCAGCCGGGCACGGACTCGCTGGCGTAGTTGGTCACCGGCCCCAGCAGGACCGTGACCATGGCCAAGGCCCCGGCCGCCGCTGCACCCAGCCTCGCCCGGCGTCTGTGTCGCACGCTCTCCCCCTGCCGGCATGCCGGTCCACTGCCAGCATGATGGCGGAGCGGAACGGTGGTTCGCAGCCGACCAGGGCAACTTGCCGCGCCCCCGGCATGACCCCCGAGCAGCGGCGCTCGATGATCCTCGCCGCTGCCCTGCCCCTCGTCGCCGAGCACGGCGCCGCCGTCACCACTGCTCGAAAACAACGGCCACGTCGACCACCCCCTCTGCGCCCGACGGCTCTACTTCACCCACGAGGCGGGGAACCCGTACGAGGTCATGTCGCCCCGGTGACCGGGCAGAGCCGTCATCCCCGATACGGCGGCGCGGCCCCCCAGTTCCACCTCGGCACCGGCTGCTCCGCCGGCGGCACCGCGTCCGGCCCCGAGAAGTGCACCGCCAGCCTCGTCCCCCACTCCACGTACGCCAGGAACGCCGAACGGAACTCCGCGTCCGTCGGCAGGCCCGCCTCGTCGGCCGCGTCCTGGACGAGGTCGACCCAACGGCGGCGCTGGGGCTCGGTGATCCCCCGGCCCATGTGCCCCGCGACCATGTGGCCGTGGCCGCCCTGGGTCTCGGAGTAGGCGGGCGGGCCGCCGAAGACCTCGCCGAGCCAGAGGGCCACATGTTCCGCGTGGGCCGGGTCCAGGCCCGCGAACAGCGGGGCCAGCAGGTCGTCCTTGCGGACCTTGTCGTAGAAGACGGACGTCAGGCGGGCGAAGGCCTCGGCGCCGCCCGCCCAGGCGTACAGCGTCGGCACGGACGCGCCCGTGCCGCGGACCGTCGTCGGCTTGTAGTGGCGCATCTCCTCGATGTACGGGAGGTACGGGCGGATCTCGGCGAGGAAGTCGGGGAAGAGCTCCGACTCGCGAAAGCCCTCCAGGTGGTCCTGCGTCGAGGTCCAGGTGATGCGCAGGACGTAGTGCTCGAAGTCCTCCTCGCAGCGGGCGAGTTCGTAGTCGACGCAGTGCGGGGACGCGGCCAGCTGGGCCGCGGCGAGGGTGTAGGCGGCCAGGAACTCTGCCGATTTCTGCTCGGGAATGCGGTACCGGATGTATTCCACCGTGTGAGCCGTCATGACCTCAACGAAACACGAACCGCCCGCCGGAAGCTGTACTTCCGGCGGGCGGTTCGCTCATGGCTCACATGGCTGCCACCGCATCACTTGCCGTAATACGCGTTGTAGATCGAGATCGTCGACTTGTTGCCCTTCTTGTCGGCGATCTTGGCGTGGAAGGAAATGGCCTTCCCCTTCGCCGGGTTCTTCACGGTGATCTTGCCGTTCTTGACCTCGAGCTTCTTCCAGGTCTGCCCGTAGTCGTACGACACGTAGACGTGCAGCGACTTGAGGTTGCTGCCCGCGGCCGAGCCCACGACGGTGACCGGGAACGTCACCTTCTTGTCGGCGTCGACCCGGCTGTCCAGGCCCGTCTTGGCGTTGAAGCGGACCGTGGAGGCCGGCAGCTTGGCCTGGTCGCCGGACGGCTTCTTGGAGCGGAAGGTCCAGCTCGCGTCGATCCGCGTGGAGGCGGCCGCGACCTTGGCGCTCCGCTTGACCGAGGTCGTCAGCTTGTACTCGGCCTCCGCGGCCGGAACCGTGAACGCCTTCCCGCCGAACAGCGGGTCGTCGTTGGTGCCGACCTTGGTGCCGTTGCGGTACAGGCTCGTGGTCACCGCGGTGAAGTCCGACGAGCCGGCGTGCTTGTTGGCGTCGGCGAACAGCGGCAGGAACCCGTAGATGTCGTTGCCGTCACGGAACAGCCCGTAGTCCGCGTTGATGTGCGGGCCGAAGACCGCCGTGTTGAAGGTCTTCGAGTAGCTCTGGCCCGCCTTGAAGGTCTGTGCGGCGCCCAGTGTGTAGAAGGCGTCGCTGACCGGGAAGCCGTCCGCGTCCTTGCCCGCGTACTGCGCGAAGTCGAACGTCCACTGGATCTTGTCGGACGTCGACAGGTACACCGTCCGCGAGCCGGGCAGCTTCTGCTCGACCGGCGTGCCGATCGCGACGTCGTCGGGGAAGAGGCCCACGGGGACCAGTGCGCCGGTCTTGCCGGGGGCCGCGGCACCCAGGTTGTTCTTCACCTTGGCGAGCTCGCCCGCCTTGAAGTGGCGGACCTTCTTGCCCTGGATCTTCTTGACCTTGGCGGTGGTGGCGACGTCGTACTCGGTGGCGGCACCCTTGGTCCACTGGCCGTTCCAGGTCTGGCTCAGACCGCTCGCGATCTCCGGGCCCAGGTGTGCCATGCGCAGGTCGGCGAAGGAGCCGAGGCCGACGGCGATGCCGATGCCCGCCGGCTCGTAGTAGTAGCCGGTGCTCGCGAGCACCTGCTTGGCCTGCGCGTCCGGCACGGTGATGTCGGCGGACCTGGTCGCGCGGCCGTCGATCGTCACGGAGGTGTTCTTGGTGACGGTCAGCTTCGGCTGGACCACCCAGTCGAGGCCGCCCTCCAGGTTCACCCAGTCCTTGGCGATCCAGGCGTCCAGCAGATACGTGCCCTTGGGCAGCCGCATCTTGGTCGTGCCGGACTCGGCAAGCGGCACCTGGTAGGACCGGTCGGTCGCCAGACCCGAGTAGCCGAGCAGGACGGTGTTGTAGTCGGGGGCCGGCTTGCCGTCCTTGTCGAGGTGCTTGACGGTGACGTCGTACGACTCCATCTCACGCTGCACCGCGGCGGCCGTACGGACGCTCTGCCCGCCGCCCGTCGCCGTCACATACGCGGAGTAGGCGCCGTCGAGCGTGCCGCCCAGCTTGGTGTTGACGGTCAGGTCGACGGAGGCCTTGCCGCCCGCCGGGACCGTCACCTTCGTCGCACCGAGCGTGAAGAAGCCCGCGGGGGCCGCCTGGCCCTTGGGGTCGGTGGCGGTCGCGGACAGGGTGAGGGTGACGTCCTGCGTACCGAGGTTGCGGTACGTCAGCGCCTCGGTGACCGGCTTGTCGTCGGTGTGCGGCCACTGCTGCACACCGAAGCTCACCGACACCGGGTCGGCGATCACGGTCTGCTTGATGGCCTTGTCGACCTGGATACGGCCCGAACCCTGCTCGAACGGCGTGTACTTGCCGCCCTTGGTGGAACCGGTCAGCGCGCCCTTCAGCTCGGCGTACGTCCAGTCCGGGTGCTGCTGCTTGAGGATCGCCGCGGCGCCCGCGACATGCGGGGTCGCCATCGACGTACCGGAGATCGTCAGGTAGCCGGCCGGGTTCTCGCCGACCTCCTGCTCGATGAGGCTGCCCTTGGCGGACGCCGCCGTGATGTCCACGCCGGGCGCGGTGACGTCCGGCTTGACGGCGCCGTCGCCGAGCCGCGGGCCGGTGCTGGAGAACTCGGCGAGCTTGTCCTTGTCGTCGACGGCGCCGACGGTGAGCGCGGCGTCCGCGCTGCCCGGCGAATTGACCGACTCCGGGCCGGAGTTGCCCGCCGCGATCGCGAAGAGGATGCCCTTCTCGGCGGACAGCTTGTTGACCGCCGCCTCCAGCGGGTCGACCGCCGGGGTGTCGCCGCCGCCCAGGCTCATGTTGACGACCTGGGCGCCCTGCTCGGCGGCCCACTCCATGCCGGCGAGGATGCCGGAGTCGTCGCCGAAGCCCTGGTCGTCGAGGACCTTGCCGTTGAGGACGTCGGCGCCTGGTGCGACGCCCTTGAACTTGCCGCCGGACTTCGCGCCGGTGCCGGCCGCGATGGACGCGACGTGCGTGCCGTGGCCGACCTTGTCCTCCGCGGTGGCGGACGGCGTGAAGTTCTTGGCCGCGATCACCTGGTCCTTGAGGTCCGGGTGGGTCGCGTCGACGCCGGTGTCCAGTACGGCGATCTTGACGCCCTTGCCGTCGTAGCCGGCCTCCCACGCCTTGGGGGCGCCGATCTGCGGCACGGACTTGTCGAGGCTGGCCTCGCGGACGCCGTCGAGCCAGATGTGCGCGATGCCGGAGGCGGCCTTGTCGCCGTTGGTGAGCGCGTCCCACAGTTCGGGCGCGTCCTGGTGCGGGGTCTGGACCGCGTCCGCGTTGAGGGACTTCAGGGTCCGGCGGAGCTTGCCCGCGTCACGGACGTCCGCCTTGGTGCCGGCGGCGGCGCCCTTGTAGCCGACGATGACCTTCAGGCCCTTGGCCTGGGAGGTGCGGGTCGCGGACTTGTTGAGCTCGGTGACGTCGAACAGCCGCTGGTCGAGCTTGCCGGCGGCGACCAACTGGGCCGCGTCGGCCGGGGTGACGAGCGTGTGCCCGTCGGTCTTGCGTATCTGTACCGGTATGTGCTCGCGCCCCTTCGCCCGCTCCAGGCCGACCACGCGGCCCTTGGAGTCGACGGAGACCCGGTCACCCGTGATCAGGGTGATGCGGTGGGGGGCCGTGAGCGAGGCAGCGGCGCGGTCCTTGGCGCCGGACGAGCGCTGCTCCGGTTCTGCCGACGCCGGGCTGGTCATGCCCGCGGCGAGGGCGACGGCGGCCGCCGTGGCGACAGAGGCCGCGCATGTTCTTCTGACTTTTCTGCGCAAGTTTCCCCCTTGCAGAAGGTCCGGGCGAATTCTCTGTTCACCCGGCCGGAGGAGATCCCGCGCATGCGCGCTTCGCCCCCCGGAATACGCAGTATGCCGAGGGGCGATCAGGCACCTCAATAGATGAGAGGAAGGTAAGAAGCACGCCCTGCCGACTGTTACGTGCCAGCCCGAACTCCGTTACAGAGTTGTCGTGTTACGCCCCCGCGTTCTCCTTGACAATGATCTGTCCCTTGCGGATGGTCGCCACTCGCGGGGCCTTTTTCGCGATCGCCGAGTCGTGGGTGACCATGGTGAAGGTCAACCCGAGTTCCTTCCACATGCGTTCGAGTACGTCCATGATCTCGTCGCGCATCGACTCGTCGAGATTGCCGGTGGGTTCGTCGGCCAGCAGCACCTTCGGCTCCTTGACCAGCGCGCGGGCGATGGCGACGCGCTGCTGCTGACCGCCGGACATCTCGCTCGGCAGATGCCCGAGACGCTCTCCGAGCCCGACCGACTTCAGTGCCTCGGCGGCCCGTTCGCGCCGCTCCTTCGTCTTGATGCCGAGGGGGACGAGGGCGGTCTCGACGTTCTCCTGTGCGGTGAGGGTGGGGATGAGGTTGAAGGACTGGAACACGAAGCCGATGTTCTCGCTGCGGATCTCTGTCAGCCGGGTCTCGGAGAGCTTGGCCAAGTCGGTGCCGTCGAGGACGACTTCACCTGCGGTGGGCCGGTCCAGGCCGCCGAGCATCTGAAGGAGGGTGGACTTGCCGCCGCCGGTGGGGCCCTGGATGACGAGCCGGTCGCCGTCGGCGATGGTGAGGTCGACTCCGTCGAGGGCGTCGACGGTTTCCTTGCCTCGGGTGTAGCGCTTGGTGACGTTTCTGAGTTCGTACATGGTGGGTGGCTCCTGGGGGGTCGGTTCGGGTGGGGTGGGGTGAGGTTCGGGGGTGGTGCGGATCGTTTCTTGGCTGCGGGTGCGTGGGGGCTGGTCGCGCAGTTCCCCGCGCCCCTTGGGTGGGTGCAGTCCCGCCGGCTGCAATGGACCGCTGCTCGACTCGTCGCAACGCGGAGCCGCCGCAGCCTGCACAGCGACCGGCCGCCAGGTCCTGCGTAGCCGTCGGCACCGCAGCCCCGCATAGCCACCAGCCGCCGCAGCGCCTGCGCAGCCGCCAGCCGCCGTGGCCTGCACAGCCACCAGCCGCCGCAACCTGCCCAGCCACCGGCACCGCAACCTGCGCCGCCACCGGCCCGCCCACAGCCTGCACAGCCACCAGCGCCATTGCCTGCACAGCCACCAGCCGCCGCAACCTGCCCAGCCACCGGCACCGCAACCTGCGCCGCCACCGGCCCGCCCACAGCCTGCACAGCCACCAGCGCCATTGCCTGCCCAGCCACCAGCCGCCGCAACCTGCCCAGCCGCCGGCACCGCAACCTGCGCCGCCGCCGGCCCGCCCACAGCCTGCATAGCCACCAGCGCCATTGCCTGCCCAGCCACCGGCCACGGCAGCCCCTGCGCAGCCACCAGCCGCCGCAACCTGCCCAGCCACCGGCACCGCAACCTGCGCCGCCACCGGCCCGCCCACAGCCTGCACAGCCACCAGCGCCATTGCCTGCCCAGCCACCGGCCACGGCAGCCCCTGCGCAGCCACCAGCCGCCGCAACCTGCCCAGCTTGCGGGCAGTCGTGCCGCTGGGGCGGCGCCCGTCCCAAAGAGAGCGGCACCCCGTCGTCGCCGGGTTGCGCGACCCACCCCCGCCCAGCCGCAGCCGCAGCCGACGTCAGCTACTCGACACGGCGCAGTGCATCGGCCGGACGGAGCCGAGAGGCGCGCCAGCCGCCGAACGCGCCCGCGATCAACCCGCCCGTCACCGCGAGCCCGACCGCAAGGGCAACCGTCGTAAGACTGACGGGCGCGGTCAGCGCGACGTCGAGCGTCGTGCTCGCCGTCTGCCGTCCGGGACCGCCGCCCCCGAAGCCACCGCCCCCCGGGCCGCCCCCCGTTCCGCCACCGCCACCGCCACCGCCCAACTGCGCCTGCAGCGTCGGACTGATCGCCGTCACGACGTACGCCCCCGCGAGCCCGATCGCGATACCCAGCGCACCACCGAGCAGCCCGTTGACGATCGCCTCGCCGACCACCTGCCGGGTCACCCGCCCCGACTTCCACCCCAGCGCCTTGAGCGTGCCGAACTCCCGCACCCGGCGCGACACCGCCGAGGAGGTCAGCAGCCCGGCCACCAGGAACGCCGCCACCAGCACCGCGATGGACAGCCACTTGCCGACGCCGGCAGCCAGCGAGGACGCCGTGGACAGCGAGCCGGACACCGTGTCCGCGAGGTCGGCGGAGGTCGTCACCGTCGTACCGGAGATGTTCTTCTGGATCGTCGACTTGACGGAGTCGATCTGCTGGGAGTCGGTCGCCTTGACGTAGATGGTGGTGACCTTGTTCTTCGCGTCGGCGAGCGTCTGCGCCTGCTTCAGCGGGATGTAGAGGTTGGCGGCCGCGTCCCCGCTGTCGGGCGTGGCGATGCCGATCACCTTGAACTTGGTGCCCTTGACGGTGACGGTGGAGCCGACCTTGAGCTTCTTCTCCTTGGCGTACGACGTGTCGGCGACGACGACCTGGGCGTCGGTCTCCGACGTCTTGAACGTACGGCCGCTGGTGATCTTCGACGAGGTCAGCGGGCCGAGCGCCGGCTTGGTGACGTCGGTGCCGTAGACGGAGTGGTTGTTGACGTCGAAGTCGGCGCCACCGCCGGGCACTTCGCCCTGCGGCTGGCTGCCGCCGCCACCGCCCTGCTGCCCGGGACCGCCGCCCTGCTGGCCACCGCTGCTCTGGTCCTGCTGGAACTGACCCCGCGTGAACTGCCCGCTGACCTTGATGACCTGCAGGCTCAGCCCGCCGACCGCGTCCGAGACACCGCTCTGGTCGCCGACCTTGGTGACGGTCGAGCTCGACAGCGTCTGGAAGCCCTGGACCATGACGCGGTCGGTGGACTGCTCCTCGTCGGAGCCGTCGTCCTGGGCGTCGAACTGGAAGCGCGGCCGCTCGGAGCTGTTCCCGGTGGGCTCGGCGGCCTTGGTGACGGTCATGTCCGTGCCCAGGCCGTAGAGGGACTGCAGGACCTTGTCCTGGGCCTTGCTCATGCCGGAGGACACGGAGTTGACCACGATGACCAGCGCGATGCCCAGCGCGAGTCCGGAGGCGACGACGAGGGCCGCCTTTCTGCGGCGGCGCAGCTCGCGCCTCAGGTAGGTGAGGAACATGCGCCGCAAGCTAGGTACGGCGCGTGATGACTGGATAAGGCCGAAATAAGAGACGGATGAGACGCCTGAGACCGCGCCCGGAAACACCGATGCCGCCCCTGAGGGCGGCATCGGTCGGCTGTGCGGGAGCTGTACGGCGGCTACGCGCGAGGGAACCCGCGGGGCCGTCAGACGGCCGAACCGGCCTTCCACTGCGCCCAGTCCATGTTCCAGCCGTTGAGGCCGTTGTCCGGCGCGATGGTCTTGTCGCCGGTGTTCTGGACGACCACGACGTCACCGACGATCGAGTTGTTGTAGAACCAGTAGCCCGCCGTGCCCTTGTCGTTGGCACCCTTGGTGTCGGACAGGCCCACGCAGCCGTGGCTGGTGTTCACGCTGCCGAAGATGGACTTGGCGCCCCAGTAGTTGCCGTGCACGAAGGTGCCGGAGGTGGACAGGCGGATGGCGTGCGGCACGTCCTTGATGTCGTACTCGCCCTTGCCGTCGTCGTCCGTGAAGCCCACGGTCGCGCCGTTCATGCGCGTCTCCTTGAACTTCTCGGACATCACCATGATGCCTTCGTAGGTCTTGTTCTCCGGCGAACCGGCGGAGATCGGGATGGTCTTGATGGTCTTGCCGTCCTGCGTGACCTTCATCTGCTTGGTCTTCGCGTCGACGTACGAGATCTGGTTGCGGCCGATCTTGAAGGTGACCGTCTTCTCCTGGACGCCGTAGACACCGTCGGCACCCTCGACCCCGTCCAGGGCCATCTTCAGGGTGACGGTGGAGCCTTCCTGCCAGTACTCGTCGGGCCGGCAGTCCATGCGGATGTCGTTGAACCAGTGGCAGACGACTTCCTGGCCGCTGGTGGTGGAGACGGTGACGCCCTTCTGGACGGCCGCCTTGTTGGTGATCGACTTGTCGAAGTTGATCGACACGGGCATGCCGACGCCGACGGTGGAGCCGTCCTCCGGCGTGAAGTAGCCGAGGAAGCTGTTGCTCGGGGAGACGGTGGTGAAGGAGGCGTTCTCGTGGGCCTCCAGGCCCTTGGAGTCCTTCGCGGTCACCGCGACCTTGTAGGTCGTGGAGCGCTCCAGCTGGGCGCTGGGCTTCCAGCTGGTCTTGTCGGCGGATATCTCGCCCTCGACCGCGGCGCCGTCGGCGGTCGTCATCGTCACCTCGGTGAGCGTGCCCTTGCTCACGGTGACGGCGGCGGACTTGTTGATGGAGGCGTTGTCGGTGCCGTCCTCGGGCGTGATCTTGATCTGGGCCTCGGAGGTCTCCTTGGCGGCCGCCTCGTCGACCTTGGCCTGCGAGGAGTCGCCGCCGTCGCTTCCGGAGGCGTTGTCGTCGCCGCCGGAGCAGGCGGAGAGCACCAGGACACCGCCGAGCAGTGCGGACGCGACCGCCAGGCCCTTGCGCCGCTTACTGTTCGTCATCACACGCTTCTCCATTGTTCCCGAATCCCCAAAACGCCCGAGAGTCCCCGTCAAGAACCTTCAACGCTACGACCGGTTCGTCCCGTTCCACATTCCTTGTATGTGTGGGGCACACCACGTCCGCCGGGGCGGGTGGTGCCGGTGTCGGTCAGTGCGCCCCATGAGACGACGAAACCCCGGACGGCGGTTGCCGCCCGGGGTCACGATTTCCCCAAGCCGCGTCAGCCGACCCTCTTGGCCCCTTCGGCCCCTCCGGCCCCTTCAGCGCCTTCGTCGCCGTCAACGCCTTCATCGTCGAAGTCCTCGTCGACATCATCGTCGTCAAGGTCCCACTCCGGCGAATCCGGGTCGTAGCCGATGCGCTCGCTGGACCAGGAGGCTTGCGCGAGCTCGACCCCCGGTACCTCGCTGACCAGGTCGAACGGGTCGACGAGATAAGCGAGGGCTTCCGCCGTGTCTTCCGTCACAGCGCTTTCGGCGTGGGCCCGTTCGTCGGTCGGCATGGTTTCGTCGCCGGCGATGCGCCGCAGCGCGGCCTTGGTCAGGGCGTTCTCGTCCTCCACTTCGAGGACGAGTTCCACGCGAAGCCGTACAAAACGTGATGTTTCTGGTGCACTCATGCCCGGAGCGTACGACTGATTTCCCCCGTGACTTTCCCGTGACCCGCGACTTTCACTAACATCGCCCCACACGGCCAATTCGCCAGCGCCACAAGGGGATCGATATTCCGTGTCCGCCGCTCACCGATCGTCGTCCACCGCACGCCGATCGCTGCTGACCGCCACCGCCGCGGGGGCCCTGCTGGGCGCCCTGTGGTTCGTACCCTCCGCCAACGCGACGGGGGACGAGCCAGCGAGAACGGAGCCTTCGGCGACCCCGTCGACGCAGGTCACCCAGCAGGCCCGGGCCGCCTCCGAGAGCACGGACGACGCCGCCGCGGACACAACGCGGCTCGCCGACACGGGAAGCTTCGACACCACGCCGTACATCGTCGGCGGGACCGTCTTCCTCGGTCTGGGCGCGGGCTTCGTCGCCTATTCGGTGCGCCGGGAACATCTCGGATTTTGAATTCGCTTGACGCTTCCTTGACATGGGCTTCATAGTCCGCCCATGAAGAGATCATCGGGCGTGCGTGTAGCCGCCACGGTTGCCGTGAGCGCGCTGACGCTCGCCCTTGTCACGGGTTGCGGGGGTGACTCCGGCGGTTCGGACGCGAAGGCGCTGAGCTCCGCGGAGTTGAAGAAGGCGATCATCGCCGCGAGCGATGTCAACGGGTACAAGGTGGACGCCTCCGGCAAGCAGTTGCCGAAGTCCAAGGACGACATCAAGAGCAGCGAGGAGAAGTGCGTCCCGCTGGCCTACGCCATGGCCGGCCTGGCGCCGGGCGACTCGGCCTCGAACGCGGCCGTCATGGCCACCGAGGACAAGAAGAAGCCCACCGACACCGCCTCCAAGTCCCTGGAGGACCTGACAGAGGGCGAGTTCGAGGACTCCTTCACCAACGCGCTGAGCCTCGACATGACCGTCGTGGGACTCTCCTCGTACGACGGTGACGGCGCCGAGAAGACCTTCAAGTCCGTGTCGGACGCGGTGGAGAGCTGCTCCGGGGGCTTCCCCCTGACCATGCAGGGCACGGACCAGAAGCTCACCAAGATCACCTCGGAGAAGGCGTCCGGGGCCGGTGACGAGTCGGTGGCGTTCACCGCGGTGAGCGACATGGAGGACGGCGACGTGGGCACCACGCACGTCGAGGTGGTGCGGCACGGCAGCACCATCGCCACGTACTACACGATGAACCTCGGTCTGATGATGACGGACAAGGCGTACGACGTCCCGGCCGCCCTCATCGACGCGCAGGCCGCGAAGCTGAAGTAACCCGCCCTTGCCGCACCGGGGCCCTGCCGCTCGTACGACAGGGCCCCCTTTCGGGAATTACCGGAATTACTGAAGCGGCCCGGTCACCTTCTCCACCGCCACGACCAGCTCCCCACCACGCACGAACGCGTCGGCCGCGGCGAGGTCGGGCGCCAGGAACCGGTCCGGCCCCGGACCCTGAACACCGGCGGCCCGTACGGCGTCGATGACCGCCTGCGAGGCCGGTGCCGGGGCGAGCCCCTCCCGCAGCTCGATGGCACGGGTGGCGGCGTACAGCTCGACCGCCAGCACACGGGTGAGGTTGTCGATCGCCGTACGCAGCTTGCGGGCGGCGGACCAGCCCATGGAGACGTGGTCCTCCTGCATGGCGGAGGAGGGAATGGAGTCGGCGGACGCCGGAACGGCCAGCCGCTTCAACTCGCTCACCAGGGCGGCCTGCGTGTACTGGGCGATCATCAGCCCCGAGTCGACACCCGCGTCGTCGGCCAGGAACGGCGGCAGCCCGTGACTGCGGTTCTTGTCCAGCAGCCGGTCGGTACGCCGCTCGGCGATGGAGGCGAGGTCGGCGACGGCGATGGCGAGGAAGTCGAGCACGTAGGCGACGGGCGCCCCATGGAAGTTCCCGTTGGACTCGACCCGCCCGTCCGGCAGGACGACGGGGTTGTCCACCGCCGACGCCAACTCCCGCTCGGCGACGAGCCGCGCGTGCGCCATGGTGTCCCGCCCGGCACCGGCTACCTGCGGAGCACACCGCACCGAGTACGCGTCCTGAACGCGGGGCGCGTCGTCCTGGTGATGCCCGGTCAGCCCCGAACCCTTCAGCACGGCCAGCATGTTGGCGGCGGAGGCGCCCTGCCCCGGATGCGGCCGAATGGCATGCAGCTCGGGTGCGAGCACCTTGTCGGTCCCGAGGAGCCCTTCGAGGCTCAGCGCGGCGGTGACGTCGGCGGACTTGTAAAGAAGGTCAAGATCGGCGAGAGCCATGACGAGCATCCCGAGCATGCCGTCGGTGCCGTTGAGGAGGGCGAGGCCTTCCTTCTCCCGCAGTTCGACGGGCGCGATGCCGTGGGCGGCGAGAAGTTCACCGGCAGGCCGCACGCTCCCGTCCGGACCTTCCGCTTCCCCCTCCCCCATGAGCGCGAGGGCGCAGTGCGAAAGGGGAGCGAGATCACCGGAGCAGCCGAGGGAGCCGTACTCGTGGACGACGGGCGTGATACCGGCGTTGAGAAGGTCGGCCATGGTCTGCGCGACCTCGGGCCGCACACCCGTATGCCCCGAACAGACGGTCTTGAGCCGCAGAAACATCAGCGCCCGTACGACCTCCCGCTCCACCCGCGGCCCCATCCCGGCGGCGTGCGAGCGGACGATGTTGCGCTGCAGCCGCCCTCGCAGCTCCTGGCTGATGTGCCGGGTCGCAAGGGCCCCGAAGCCGGTGGAGACGCCGTAGACCGGATCGGGCTTGGCCGCCAACGCGTCCACGATCTCCCGCGCCGCGGCCAGCGCCGCAACCGCCTCCGCCGACAACTCGACCCTCGCCCCACCACGCGCCACGGCAAGGACGTCGGACGCGGTGACCCCGGACGTCCCCACCACCACAGTGTGCATATCCATATTCAGGAGCGTACGCAGTGAAGACGAAGATGTCACTAGCGGGCACCCGGTACACCCCTTACAACGCCGGCCGGCATCATCCAGCCCGTCCCGCCTTCGAGGACGAGACCGCGCCGCCCCTAGATCCACCCACCCGCTGAGGGCCAGACCTTGCGAAGCCGACCGTCGCCCCTCAGCACCAGCTGACACCATCCAGCCCGCCCGACCCTCAAGGACGAAGCCACACCACCCCAAGCCCCCACCCACCCGCCGAGGGCCAGACCTTGCGAAGCCGACCGTCGCCCCCCCAGCACCAGCTGACACCATCCAGCCCGTCCGGCCTTCGAGGACGAGGCCACACCATCCCTAGCCCCCCACCCACCCGCTGGGGGGCCAGGCCTTGCGCAGCCGGCTGTCGCTCCTCAGCGCCGGCCCAGGCATTCCAGCCCGTCCGGCGTTTGAGGACGAGGCCCGTTCAGGGCCGAAGCGGGGGTCTGGGGGCCGCAGGCCCCCAGGAGGGCGGGGTCGAAGGGGCAGCAGCCCCTGGGGGATGGGACGGGTAGGGGCGGCGGGGGCGAACACCCCGCGTGACCCGCCGCGGCGCGTCACGGCAACCGACCACGGAACCGCCGCCGCTCCACAACCCCTTCCCCCGACGGCTCCGCGTCAGCGAGCCGCACCACAGGATCGTCCGGCCCCTCCCGCCCCGCGACGACAGGCTGACCGGCCCGAACCGCCTTCGCCTGGTACTGAGCCGCATCAGCAAGCCGAAACAACCGCCGCGCAGAACGAACCGGCCCGATGGCGTCCTCGGTGGACGCCACCCCACACGCGACCCCCTCCCCCAGCTCCAACTCAGCGGCACGACGGCACAATTCCTCGGCAGCCTTCACCACATCGCCGACGGGCGACCCGACGGCAAGCAGACAGAACTCGTCACCCCCGAGCCGCGCGGCAAGAGCCCCGGGCAGCATCGCGCCACACAGCGACAACACCGACCCGAACCGCTCCAGAAGCCGGTCACCCACGGCATGCCCCCGCGTGTCGTTGACCCGCTTGAGCCCATTGAGATCGCAGACGACGAGACTCACGACAACACCGTGGCTGCGATGCCGCTCAATGGCCTCCTCCAACCGCACATCGACAGCACGCCGATTCGCAAGCCCGGTCAACGCATCGGTGAACGCCAACCGCCGAGCCTCCTCCAGCCGCTCGATCTGCGCCATCCCGGCGGCCACGACGGAGGCCAGCACGGTCGCGAAGTCGGCGTCCGCACGGTCGAAGACAGGCACACCGGCGGAACGAGCGACATACAGCTCCCCCCAGGCACGCCCGTTCAGCACGATCGGCGCCACGACACAGCACCCCCGCCCACGCCGCCGCAGGGCCGCCACCCGCTGATGGCAGTACCCGGGATGACCGGTGGAAGGACCGTCGGCCGTCTCCACCCACGCGTTGGGCTCACCCCCGGCGGCCCACCGCTCGTGCAGGAACTCGGTGATCTCCGGGAACTGATGCACCGGATAGGCCTCGTCGCTCGGGAACTCCTCCTCCCCCCGGGCCCGGTCCCCCACATTCACGAGCACCCGCAACCGCCCGAGCTCCCGTTCCCACACCGACAGCGCCGCAAAGCTCCCGTCCAACGCCCGACACGCTCCGAGCGCCGCCGCCCGCCAGGACTCACGCGGGGTGTGCGCCGCCGCCATCCCCTGCGCCAACGCCACTACGGCCGCGAGCCGTCTGTCCTCACCCATCCCTCCAGGCTAGGTAGTTTTGCGCCGATTTGGGACGTTGGCGTGGCGAACGGGGAGCTCACCACCGAATTCCGCCTGCCCCCTTCCCCTCCCTGCCCCCTTCCCCTTCCCCTCCCCTTTCCCCTTCCCCACTCCTCCACCAGAAGGGCAGCCGTCACTCCCCCGGCCACTCAGGCCGCCGCTTCTCGTTGAACGCCGCCACCCCCTCCGCCCGGTCCCCCGAAAACGCCGTCGCCCGCCAAGCCGCGTCCTCGATCTCCAGCCCGGCCCGCAGATCCAGCCCGTGCCCCACCCGCAGCGCCCGCTTGGCCGCCCGCAACCCCACCGGCGAGTTCGCGGCGATCCGACCCGCCATCGCCAGAGCCTCCTCCCGGTCCCGCCCCTCCTCCACCAGCACATCCACGAGCCCCAGCTCCCGAGCCTCACCCGCCTCGACCCGCCGCGCCGTGAAGATCAGCTCCGCCGCCCGAGCGGCCCCGACCCGCCGCGGCAGCAACTGCGTGCCCCCGCCCCCCGGAATCACGCCGACCGACACCTCCGGCAGCCCCACCACGGCCGTCCGGTCGGCCACGATCACATCGCAGGACAACGCCAGCTCGAAGCCACCCCCCAGCGCGAACCCGTGCACCGCCGCGATCGTCGGCACCGGCAACTCCAGCACCCCCGCGTACGCCCCCCGCGTCACGGGCCGCTGCCGCATCAGATCGGCGTCACTGAACGAATTCCGCTCCTTCAGGTCCGCCCCGACACAGAACGCCCGCGCATGCGTCGAGGTCAGCACCACCACCCGTACGCCCTTGTCCGCGCCCAGCGCCGCACACGCCCCCGCGATCGAACCGGCCATCTCCGTCGACACGGCGTTCATGGCCTTGGGCCGGTCGAGGACGAGCTCCGCGACATGCCCGGCGCCCCCGGCACCCCCGTCGCCGTGTCGCCGCACCAGCACGAACTCCCCGTACCGCTCCTCACTCATGACACCCTCCGGTTAACGCGGGTTAACAGCATCGCCTCGATCATCGCAGCCGGACCACGCCGGGGAAAGGCCCGACGAGCGGTTCCCGAATCGAGTGCCGACACCCCGTTCGAGTGACATCCGCCCAACTCCCGCCTCACCGCCCACGACAACGCATAACGTGCGCGAGACCACGGCGCATTGGGGGCGCGAGTGCGTTGGGAGGGGGCGTGATGGGCGTGACGGCGGAGACATCAGCAGAAACCGGGACGACGAGTGAGGCGGAACAGGCCACCACCCGCCTCTTCGGCCCCCGCGGCCGCCACCGCCGCCCACGCCCCCGCAAGGTTCTCCTCGCGGCCGGCGGCCTCGCCCTGGCCGCGGGCGCACTGAGCCTCGTACGACTGACCCCCGACTCCGACGTCACCGGCCTCAGCGCAACGGAGACGGAGCCCACCCCGGACTCCGGCACGGTCACGGACAAGGACCGCTCGACCAACGCCGCAGCCACCGTCCCGACACCTGCCCCGAAGGCAAGCCCGTCGGCGACCTCCGTCATGGGCGCCCTGGACACGAAATCGACGCCCACCACGATCGTCGTACCGACGACGAACACCACAGCGACGCCCCGGCCGGCCGGCCCCGGCACGACGACGACCGACGCCCCGCCGCTCACGCCCACACGCCGCCCACCAGCGGCGCCCACCCACGCACCCGAAGCGGCCCCGACTCCCACACCGGGCAAGCCGACGACGAATCCCCCGACCGAACAGCCGGATCACCCCGACGACAACACCGTCTGCGTCCCGGTCATCGGCCTGTGCGTAGATCCCCTGACCAACGGCACCTGACAAGATCGCTCACTGCAACCCCCCAAGGGGCGCGGGGCTGTATTCATATGCGGCTCCGCCGCGTGGGCGCGACCAGCCACAACGAACCCGCACCCGACGAAACAACCGCACCCCGACGGCGCTCACTCGCCCCCGCCGGAGGCCCTCCGCGTCAAAAGCCAAGGCTCGACCACACCAAGCCCCCGCACCGGCCGCTGCCACATCGGCTGCAGCGCAAACCGATACACCGGCGCCTCCTCCCCCTCCTTCTCCGCCGCGGCAGCGGCCTCCGCGGCCTCCGCCTCCGACGCAGGGGCTTCGCCCGTTCGGATGAGTTCTTCCGCGAACGCGCTGTCGACGAGGACGGCGTCGCGTGGAGCTATGGACGTGAGCCGGGAGGCGAGGTTCACGGTCGTACCGAAGACATCGCCCATACGGGTGGTCACCGTGCCGAAGGCGATGCCGACGCGCAGCTCGGGCATCGTCTCGTCGTTGGCCATCGTCTCGATGAGCCGCAGGGCGATCTCGGCGGAGACGGCCGCGTCGTCGGCGGAGTACAGGACCTCGTCGCCGAGGGTCTTGACCAGCCGGCCACCGCGTGCGGCCACCAGGTCGGCGGCCGTGGTCTCGAAGGCCTCGACGAGTTCGCCGAGCTCCTCCTCCTCCATACGGCGGGTCAGCCGGGTGAAGCCGACCAGGTCCGCGAAGCCGACGCACAGGCGCCGGTCGACCATCTCCTCGTCGTCGGCGGCCTGCACGACCCGGCCGGTCGCGGCGGCGAGCTGGCGGCGCCAGACGTAGACGATGAACTCCTCCAGCTCGGGCAGGAGCAGCTCGACCAGGGGGTACGTCACCTCGGTGCGGGTCATGCCCGGCTCCGGCGGCTCGGTCAGGCCCTCCAGGAACGAGTCGATCTGCCAGTCGGCGAGCCGCGCCGTGGTCTGCCCGGTGGACCTGGCCACCTGCACGGCCATGGCCTCGCTGAGCAGCCCGGCCTCGACGAGACCGGCGAGACGCCTGAGCGCCAGTACGTCGGCCTCGGTCAGCGCCTTGGCCTGCCCGATGTCGGCGAACCCCATGGCCCGCCAGAACCGGGACGCCAGCTCCATGGAGACACCGGCGCTACGGGCCGCCTGAAACGGGGTGTAGCGCCGCTCGGCGCCGAGGATGAGCTGTTCGAGGCGCAGGGCGAGCGGATCCTCGCCGGGTTCGGCGGCGTGGGGATCCACCCGGCCGTCCGCGCCCGTGCCGGAGCCCGTGTCGTCGACGGTCACGCCTGCTGCCCTTCCGATCTGCCGCGGTCAGTAATCGACCGGCCTTCACTTTACGGCAGGTGTGGGCCACCTCACTCCCGAGAGGCGTACAGCCCCACCCGCACCTACGCCGGCCTCAGATGCACGATGTCCCCCGCTCCCACGGGCTCCTGCACCCCTTCCCCCGTCGCCAGTACCAGCCGCCCGTCCCCGTCGATGGCGACCGCCTCCCCCGTGATCGTCCGTTCCCCCGGCAGCTCGGCCCGCACGACCCTTCCCAGGGTCGCGCACCCCGCCGCATACGTCTCCTGCAGCCCACTCACCACCGGGTCCCCCGCAGCGGCCCGCCAACGCCCGTACCACTCCTCCAACGACCGCAACACGCCCCGCAGCAGCGGATCCCGGTCCGTGCTCACGGCCCCGGCGAGCGCCAGCGAGCCCGCCTGCGGCACCGGCAGTTCGTCCTCACGCAGCGTGACATTGATGCCGACGCCGACGACCACCCCTTCGTCTCCGGCCCGCTCCGCCAGGATCCCGCCGGCCTTGCGTTCCTCACCGCCCACGGTCACCAGCAGGTCGTTCGGCCACTTGAGTGCCGTGTCGATGCCCGCGGCCCGCGACAGTCCCGTCGCCACGGCGACCCCGGTGAGCAGCGGCAGCCATCCCCAGCGGGCCGCCGGCACCTCGGCGGGGTTCAGCAGCACGGAGAAGAACAGCCCCGAGCGGGGCGGGGCCGTCCACTGCCGGTCAAGGCGGCCCTTGCCGGCCGTCTGCTCCTCGGCGACCAGGACGCTGCCCTCGCTCGCCTCGCCCTCGGTGGCCAGGTCCACCAGGTCGGTGTTGGTGGAGCCGGTGCGCTGCACCACCTCCACCTCCCGCCACAACCCGCCTTCTCGCACGAGACCGCGTCGCAGCGCGGCGACGTTGAGCGGCGGACGTTCCAGGTTGGACCAGCGGCTGTCGTCTGATGCATCTCGCGGCGTCATGCAAGCCACCCTAGGTGTGGCAAACGCCGCACTGCTGATTCGTAGGCACCCCACTACGCTACGGATGAGTAACCGTCCCCCCTTTTGAGCAGGCAGGGAGCGCCATCCCGATGTCCGAGCCGGAAGAGCGTCACGAGATCCAAGAGACCCAAGGGATCGACATCCACACCACCGCGGGCAAGCTCGCGGATCTCCAGCGCCGTATCGAGGAAGCGACGCACGCCGGCTCCGCTCGCGCCGTCGAAAAGCAGCACGCCAAGGGCAAGTTGACCGCCCGTGAGCGCATCGAGCTCCTCCTGGACGAGGACTCCTTCGTCGAGCTCGACGAGTTCGCCCGGCACCGCTCCACCAACTTCGGCCTGGAGAAGAACCGCCCGTACGGCGACGGCGTCGTCACCGGGTACGGGACCGTCGACGGCCGCCCCGTCGCCGTGTTCTCGCAGGACTTCACCGTGTTCGGCGGTGCGCTGGGCGAGGTCTACGGCCAGAAGATCGTCAAGGTCATGGACTTCGCGCTGAAGACCGGCTGTCCGGTCATCGGCATCAACGACTCCGGCGGCGCCCGCATCCAGGAGGGTGTGGCCTCGCTGGGCGCGTACGGCGAGATCTTCCGCCGCAACACGCACGCGAGCGGTGTCATTCCGCAGATCAGCCTGGTCGTCGGTCCGTGTGCGGGCGGTGCGGTGTACTCCCCCGCCATCACCGACTTCACGATCATGGTCGACCAGACCTCGCACATGTTCATCACCGGCCCGGACGTCATCAAGACCGTCACCGGCGAGGACGTCGGCTTCGAGGAGCTGGGCGGCGCCCGCACCCACAACTCCGCCTCCGGCGTGGCCCACCACATGGCCGGCGACGAGAAGGACGCCATCGAGTACGTCAAGCAGCTGCTGTCGTACCTGCCGTCCAACAACCTCTCCGAGGCTCCGGCGTTCCCGGAGGAGGCGGACCTCTCCGTCACGGACGAGGACCGCGAGCTGGACACGATCGTGCCGGACAGCGCGAACCAGCCGTACGACATGCACACGGTGATCGAGCACGTCCTGGACGACGCCGAGTTCTTCGAGACGCAGCCGCTGTTCGCGCCGAACATCCTCACCGGCTTCGGCCGGGTCGAGGGCCGCCCGGTCGGCATCGTCGCCAACCAGCCGATGCAGTTCGCCGGCTGCCTCGACATCCAGGCCAGCGAGAAGGCCGCCCGCTTCGTCCGCACCTGCGACGCCTTCAACGTCCCGGTCATCACCTTCGTCGACGTCCCCGGCTTCCTCCCGGGTGTCGACCAGGAGCACGACGGCATCATCCGCCGCGGCGCCAAGCTGATCTACGCCTACGCCGAGGCGACGGTCCCGCTCATCACGGTGATCACCCGCAAGGCCTTCGGCGGCGCCTACGACGTCATGGGCTCCAAGCACCTCGGCGCCGACCTCAACCTCGCCTGGCCGACCGCCCAGATCGCCGTCATGGGCGCCCAGGGCGCGGTCAACATCCTGCACCGCCGCACCATCGCTGAAGCGGAGGCGAACGGCGAGGACCTGGAGGCGGTGCGCGCCCGGCTGATCCAGGAGTACGAGGACACCCTCCTCAACCCCTACGTCGCGGCCGAGCGCGGTTACATCGACGCGGTGATCATGCCGTCCGACACCCGCCTGCAGGTCGTACGCGGCCTGCGTCAGCTGCGCACCAAGCGGGAATCCCTGCCTCCGAAGAAGCACGGCAACATCCCCCTCTAGGCCTGCTGGGAGCCGTCATGAACATCAAGGTCCTACGGGGCAACCCGACACCGGAGGAGCTGGCCGCCGCACTGGCGGTGGTCCGCGCCCGCGCCGCGGCGGCGAGCACCCTCCCGCCCGGCGCACCCACCCCGCGCGACTCCTGGTCCGACCCGTCCCGCATCGCGGCGCAGAGGGTGCCGCAGCCGGGCCCGACAACGTGGGCGCGTACGTACTGGCCCGCTTAGAGGAGCGTTGACACGACTTCGGCCATCACCTCGTACCCGGCATCGTTCGGGTGCAGGTGGTCGCCGAAGTCGTACGACGGGTGCAGGCGGTCGGGGTCCGCGGGGTCGGCCAGCGCCCGGTTCACGTCCACCACCGCGTCGTACTCCCCGGAGCCGCGGATCCACTCGTTGAGCTCGTGGCTCACCTTGGCCGCGTGCTCACCCCAGTGGTCCGAGCCCCCGAACGGCAGCAGCGTCGCCCCGACGACCCTCAGTCCCGCCGCCCTGCCCTGCCGTATCAACTCCCGGTGCCCGGCGATGAGTTCCTCCGCCTCCACCACCGGCGCCGGCTTGTAGGTCGGCTGCTCGTCCGTCTCGCTGAAGCCGATGTCGTTCAGCCCGAGCAGGACGACGAGCGTGTCCACTCCGGGCCGGTCGAGAACATCCCGGCGCAACCGGCGGATGCCGCCGTCGCCGTACCACGCGGAGTCGTTGAGCAGCAGATTCCCGCCGATGCCCGCGTTGAGAACGGGCCGCCCCGTGCGCGCGGCAAGGGCATCGGACCAGCGGCGGTTCGCCCCCGGCGTGGAGCCGAACCCGTCCGTGATCGAGTCCCCGAAGAGCGCGACGGCGTCCCCGCGCCCGGCGTCGACCTCCACCGCCGACAGGAAGTACCAGGACTCGGTCACCGCGTCGAAGCCCTCGCCGCCGCTGTCGGCCACCAGGTCGCCCTCGCCCCGATAGCTGGTCGTGAAGGCCTGGGCGTGGAAGGTCGCGGGCCCGGTGGTGGTGTCGAAGTACAGCGTGACGGTCACCGACTCCCCGGCGGCGACGGCGAACGGGACGTCATCGCTGACCAGCTCCCCGTGTACTGGTATTTCGGTGTCCTCGGCACCCCCGAAGGTGAGCCGCACGAGCGACCCCGGCTCCACGGACGCCCCCGCGGCCGTACGCCCCACGCTCGCGCTCGCGACGCGCACGGGCGAGGCGCCGTAGACGTGCGAGAGCCGCACCCGCACCCGGCCACCCCCCGCCGACATCCGTACGACCTGCCGCAGCGACTGGCGCCAGAAGCCCTCACGGGACCAGTTGGGGGTGAAGCCCTCGCTGGGCAGCTGGGGTGACGCGGTCCAGGAAGTCGTGAACATGGCAGCACATCCTCCAAACAGAACTGAGGTCCCTTTAACTAATAGAACCGTAGCACTGTTTGCAGGGAAGTTGAGTATGCGTACTCAGGCGCCGCCCCGGACCCCCGATCGACGATGGAAGGCATGCTGTGGTCCGACCCGGAGAACGAGCCGCCCAAGGAACTGCGCGACATGCAGGAGATGTTGCGGCGGCTGGGCGTTCTCATGGCGCTGGCCATGGTGCTCACGATGATCGTGCTCGGGCTGAGGTGAGCCCGGCCGGGCGCGCCGATACGCTGACCGCATGACTGATCAGCCGCGCCGCCGACTCGTCCTCGCCTCCCAGTCCCCCGCCCGGCTCAATCTGCTCCGCCAGGCCGGTCTGGACCCCGAGGTCATCGTGAGCGGCGTCGACGAGGACGCCGTCACCGCACCCACCCCCGCCGAGCTGGCGCTGGCCCTGGCCGAGGCGAAGGCCTCCGTCGTGGCGGCGAAGCCGGAGGTCAAGGGCGCGATCGTGATCGGCTGCGACTCGGTCCTCGACCTGGACGGCGAGGCCCTGGGCAAGCCGGCCGACGCCGAGGAGGCCACGGCCCGCTGGAAGTCGATGCGCGGCCGGGCGGGCACCCTCCAGACCGGCCACTGCGTCTACGACACCGCCACCGGCCGGTACACCTCCGCGACCGCCTCCACGGTCGTCCGCTTCGGCGAGCCGACCGACGAGGAGATCGCCGCGTACGTCGCCTCGGGCGAACCCCTCTACGTCGCCGGGGCGTTCACCCTCGACGGCCGCTCGGCCCCGTTCATCGACGGCATCGACGGCGACCACGGCAATGTGATCGGCATCAGCCTGCCGCTGGTACGGCGACTGCTGAGCCAACTGGGGATCGGCATCACGGAGTTGTGGGCGCCGGCTGAGGGGTGACCGGGGACCCGTCGCCGCCCTTGCCCCCGTCGGGAGCGGCGTCGGCGGGCTCGTCGGAGGTGGGCATGCCCTGGGCGTCGTACGTCATCAGCAGCAGCACGATCAGGCCGAGTACGACGACCATGAACAGGAACGCCGTCCAGCCCACCAGCCCCCAGGCGAACGCGCCCAGCAGCCCGTGCACCACGGCCGCGCTGATCAGCAGGATGCGCCCGAAGCCGGCCGGGGCGCGGTCGCGCACGGCCACGAGCAGGGCCACCAGCCCGCACAGCGCGAAGTAGCCGCCGAAGACCAGGCCGCCGGCCTTCGAGGACGTCGACATCACGTCAGGGTCCAGGCCGGCCAGGGACATGTCCTGCCGGTCGACCACCACGCCGAGGAACCACTGCAGCGCCGCGACGCCGAGCCCCTCGACGAAGAGCACGAGCGCCACCACCCACGCCACCGGCCTGCGTACCACCGGTCCCCACCCACTTCCGAGCCGCGCTGTTACCCCAAGTACGTACGAGACATCGCGAACGCTACTAACGGGTAAACCCCGGGACAAGAGTTCGGGCGACAGCAAAGAATCATTGGGCCATTCGTAGGGATTCCACAAAGAAACAGAGTGGCCCGCAGCACGTGATGACAGAGACCTTGACCACAGCGGAGGGCTAGGGTTTGCCGGGAGAGACCTGCGTACCGAGGCGCGACATGGGATTTCGCAGGTCGAGCGAGCCTGGAATCACGCTCCGTGTGGGCAAGCTCACCACTGGGGACGGGTCGATGTGGCGTGTCGGCAGTCCCTAAACTCGGCTTGTTTCAAGGAGGGAGCCTCAATCGTGCGCAAGGTGCTCATCGCCAACCGTGGCGAAATCGCTGTCCGCGTGGCCCGGGCCTGCCGGGACGCCGGGATCGCGAGCGTGGCCGTCTATGCCGACCCGGACCGGGACGCTCTGCATGTCCGCGTCGCGGATGAGGCGTTCGCCCTGGGCGGTGACACTCCGGCCACCAGCTACCTGGACATCGACAAGGTCCTCAAGGCCGCGCGTGAGTCCGGGGCGGACGCGATCCACCCGGGCTACGGCTTCCTCTCCGAGAACGCCGACTTCGCCCAGGCGGTCCTGGACGCCGGTCTGATCTGGATCGGCCCGCCCCCGCAGGCCATCCGCGACCTCGGCGACAAGGTGGCCGCCCGGCACATCGCCCAGCGCGCCGGCGCCCCTCTCGTGGCCGGCACGCCCGACCCCGTGAGCGGGGCCGAGGAAGTCGTCGCCTTCGCCGAGGAGCACGGCCTGCCGATCGCCATCAAGGCCGCCTTCGGTGGTGGCGGACGCGGTCTGAAGGTCGCCCGCACGCTCGAAGAGGTACCCGAGCTGTACGACTCCGCCGTCCGCGAGGCCGTAGCCGCCTTCGGCCGCGGTGAGTGCTTCGTCGAGCGCTACCTCGACAAGCCGCGGCACGTGGAGACCCAGTGCCTGGCCGACTCCCACGGCAACGTGGTCGTCGTGTCGACGCGTGACTGCTCGCTGCAGCGCCGCCACCAGAAGCTGGTCGAGGAGGCCCCCGCGCCGTTCCTCTCCGACGAGCAGGTCGCCGAGCTGTACTCCTCCTCCAAGGCGATCCTGAAGGAGGCCGGCTACGTCGGCGCCGGCACGGTGGAGTTCCTCGTCGGCCTGGACGGCACGATCTCCTTCCTGGAGGTCAACACGCGTCTGCAGGTGGAGCACCCGGTCACCGAGGAGGTCGCCGGCATCGACCTGGTGCGGGAGATGTTCCGCATCGCCGACGGTGAGGAACTCGGCTACGACGACCCGCCGCTGCGCGGCCATTCCTTCGAGTTCCGCATCAACGGCGAGGACCCGGGCCGCAACTTCCTGCCCGCCCCCGGCACGGTCACGACGTTCACCGCGCCGTCGGGTCCGGGTGTGCGTCTGGACGCGGGCGTGGAGTCCGGTTCCGTGATCGGCCCGGCCTGGGACTCCCTGCTGGCCAAGCTGATCGTCACCGGCGCCACCCGCGAGCAGGCGCTGCAGCGCGCCGCCCGTGCGCTGGCCGAGTTCCAGGTGGAGGGCATGGCCACCGCCATCCCGTTCCACCGCGCGGTGGTCACCGACCCGGCGTTCGCGCCGGAACTGACCGGCTCCAGCGAGCCGTTCACGGTCCACACCCGCTGGATCGAGACCGAGTTCGTCAACGACATCAAGCCCTTCGCCGCTCCCGCCGACACCGAGGCGGACGAGGAAGCCGGCCGTGAGACGGTCGTGGTCGAGGTCGGCGGCAAGCGCCTTGAGGTCTCCCTGCCGGCCTCGCTCGGCATGACCCTGGCCCGCACCGGCCTCGCGGCAGGGGCCAAGCCCAAGCGCCGCGCGGCCAAGAAGTCCGGCCCCGCGGCCTCCGGCGACACCCTCGCCTCCCCGATGCAGGGCACCATCGTCAAGGTGGCCGTCGAGGAGGGCCAGGAGGTCAAGGAAGGCGACCTGATCGTCGTCCTTGAGGCGATGAAGATGGAACAGCCCCTGAACGCGCACAAGTCCGGCACCATCAAGGGCCTGTCCGCCGAGGTCGGCGCCTCCCTCACCTCCGGCGCCCCCATCTGCGAGATCAAGGACTGAGACGTACGACGTCCCGAGGCGCCCGGCGGACTGAGCGATCAGTCCACCGGGCGCCTCTTTCTTGGTGTCCGGCCGCCGATGGCATGCTGAACCCACGGAACAAGTGAAGGAAGGGCAGGTGACCCCCATGGCCCGGCCGCCGGCAGGCATGCGAGCCGATGCCCGCCGCAACTACGAGCGCCTGGTCACCGAGGCCCGCTCCGCCTTCGCCGAACGCGGCACGGACGCGTCCTTGGAGGACGTGGCCCGCCGCGCGGGCGTCGGAATCGGCACGCTGTACCGCCACTTCCCCAACCGCGACGCCCTGCTGAGCGCGGTCTTCGAGGACGCGGTCGGCGACCTCCTGACCCGCTCCCGTGAACTCCTGCACGCCCCGGAGCCGTGCGCGGCCCTGGTGACATGGCTGCGCGAGATGGTCACCCACGCCGGGGAGTACCGGGGCCTGGCCAGGTCCCTGATGTCCGTGTCGTACGACAACACCTCGGCCCTGGCCCGGTGCAGCGGCCCGATCAGAGAAGCGGGCGGCGCACTACTGGCACGCGCACAGGAGGCGGGCAGGGTCCGGGAGGACGTGGCGATCGGCGACCTACTGCAACTGACCCACGCGATCGCACTGGCGGCGGAGGAGACGCCGGGAGATCCGGAGTTGGCCGACCGGTTGCTGATGCTGACGCTGCGGGGCCTGAAAGCAGACTGAGCGGCAGCCGACCTAAAGGGGCGCGGGGCTGTATCGATATGCGGCTCCGCCGCGCGGGCGCGACAAGCCACAAACAACCCGCACCCGCACATCACCACGAACCCCTACGGCGAATAGGCGAACCTAACGCCGCCGCAAATCCGCAACCCGGGCCCGCTCCCGTTCCCTCTCCGGCCCCTGCTCCCCGAGCACCGCCGCAGCGGACCGCAGCCCGGGCGCACCCGGCGCCTGACCCCGCCTCGGCCCCGGCAGGGCACGCCGCCGCGCCGGGACCTCGTCACCCCCCGGGTTCCCGGTCGCCCCGGCCACGGCGATCTGCACCCCCTGGTCGGCCAGGGCCTGCAACTCGGCGTGGGCGCGGTCGTCGTGCGCCGGCGGATCATCGGTGACGAGCCGGGTGATGACCTCCGTGGGCACCGTCTGGAACATGGTGTCCGTACCGAGCTTCGTATGGTCGGCAAGGACGACGACCTCCGCGGCCGCCTGCACCAGCGCCCGGTCGACGGACGCCGAGAGCATGTTGGACGTCGACAGCCCGCGCTCGGCGGTGAGCCCGCTCCCGGAGATGAAGGCCCGCGACACCCGCAGCCCCTGCAGGGACTGCTCGGCGCCACTGCCCACCAGGGCGTAGTTCGAACCACGCAGCGTGCCGCCGGTCATCACGACCTCGACCCGGTTGGCATGGGCCAACGCCTGCGCCACCAGAAGGGAGTTGGTGACGACGGTCAGTCCGGGGACGCGAGCGAGCCGGCGTGCCAGCTCCTGCGTGGTGGTCCCCGCCCCGACGACGATCGCCTCGCCCTCCTCCACGAAGTTCGCGGCGAGGTCGGCGATGGCCGTCTTCTCGGCGGTCGCGAGATGTGATTTCTGCGGAAAGCCGGACTCCCGCGTGAACCCGCCCGGCAATACCGCACCGCCATGCCGGCGGTCGAGGAGTCCTTCTGCCTCCAGTGCGCGCACGTCCCGCCGTACGGTCACTTCGGAGGTCTGGACGACGCGGGCGAGCTCACGGAGCGACACGGCCCCGTTCGCTCGCACCATTTCGAGGATCAATTGGCGACGTTCTGCAGCGAACACGAAACTGACAGTAACCCCAACGACCGTCTGGTTTCAGCAGTTTGCGGCGAATAACAGAAGTTGTTCGTACGCAAGGGCGAGAAGTGGTATAGGGCCTAGTCCCGCCGCCTATGCCGTACGCATGCTCGACAACTTCCCGTGACCAGCGGGGAGTTGGTTTCGGCCGTCAGATCTCGTCGCCGGACTTCCGTGTGTGCAGCTGCCGTGCCACCTCGGCGATCGACCCCGAAAGGGAGGGGTACACGGTGAAGGCGTTCGCGATCTGTTCGACCGTCAGATTGTTGTCGACCGCGATCGAGATCGGGTGGATCAGTTCCGAGGCGCGCGGCGCCACGACCACACCGCCGACCACGATGCCCGTACCCGGACGGCAGAAGATCTTGACGAAGCCGTCCCGGATGCCCTGCATCTTGGCGCGCGGGTTGCGCAGCAGCGGCAGCTTGACGACCCGGGCGTCGATCTTGCCCGCGTCCACGTCCGCCTGGGTGTAGCCGACGGTGGCGATCTCGGGGTCGGTGAAGACGTTGGAGGAGACGGTCTTCAGGTTGAGCGGGGCCACCGCGTCGCCGAGGAAGTGGTACATGGCGATACGTCCCTGCATCGCCGCCACCGACGCGAGGGCGAAGACACCGGTCACGTCACCGGCGGCGTACACACCCGGCGCGGTCGTCCTGGACACCTTGTCGGTCCAGATGTGACCGGACTCGCGCAGCTTGACGCCGGCCTCCTCCAGGCCCATGCCCTCGGAGTTCGGGATGGCGCCGACGGCCATGAGGCAGTGGCTGCCGCTGATGACACGCCCGTCGGCGAGGGTGACCTCCACCCGGTCGCCGACGCGCTTGGCGGCGGCGGCGCGCGAGCGGGCCATGACGTTCATGCCACGGCGCCGGAAGACGTCTTCGAGGACGGCGGCGGCGTCCGGGTCCTCACCCGGCAGCACCCGGTCCCGGGACGACACGAGGGTGACCCGCGACCCGAGCGCCTGGTAGGCGCCGGCGAACTCGGCACCGGTGACACCCGACCCGACCACGATGAGCTCCTCGGGCAGCTCGGTGAGGTCGTAGACCTGGGTCCAGTTGAGGATGCGCTCGCCGTCGGGCTGGGCGTCGGGCAGCTCGCGCGGGTGACCGCCGGTGGCGATGAGTACGGCATCGGCGACGAGGGTCTCCTCGGTGCCGTCCGCGGCCCGCACCACGACCTTGCGCGAGCCGTCGAGGGCCTGCATGCCCTCCAGCCGACCGCGCCCGCGCAGCACGCGCGCACCGGCCCGCGTGACGGAGGCGGTGATGTCGTGGGACTGCGCGAGCGCGAGCCGCTTCACACGCCGGTTGACCTTGCCCAGGTCGACGCCCACGACACGCGCGGGCGTGTCGATGTGCGGGGTGTCGTCGGCGACGATGATCCCCAGCTCCTCGTACGAGGAATCGAAGGTCGTCATCACCTCGGCCGTGGCGATGAGGGTCTTCGAGGGCACGCAGTCGGTGAGCACCGACGCCCCGCCCAGGCCGTCGCAGTCGACGACGGTCACCTCCGCGCCGAGCTGGGCGGCCACCAGGGCCGCCTCGTATCCGCCGGGTCCGCCACCGATGATCACGATCCGAGTCACGTACTCCATTGTCCCGCACGCCTCACCGTGCCACTGCCTGGGGGGCCGCCCGAGACACCACTGTTACGGGAGGGGAGGACGATTCACCTGCCGTACCCTCTGTGCATGTCGCTCTACGCCGCGTACGCCGGCAATCTCGACGCGCGGCTGATGACCCGCCGCGCCCCGCACTCGCCGCTGCGCGCCACCGGCTGGCTGAACGGGTGGCGACTGACGTTCGGGGGCGAGCAACTGGGCTGGGACGGCGCGCTGGTGACGCTCGTCGAGGAGCCGAAGGAGCAGGTCTTCGTCGCGCTGTACGACATCGCCCCGATGGACGAGGAGTCCCTGGACCGCTGGGAGGGCGTCGGCCTGGGCATCTACCGGCGGCTCCGGGTACGGGTGGACACGCTGGAGGGCGAGGAGCCGGCGTGGGTCTACGTGCTGAACGCCTACGAGGGCGGGCTGCCGTCGGCCCGCTACCTGGGCGAGCTCGCGGACGCGGCGGAGTCGGCGGGCGCACCGCACGACTACGTGATGGAGCTGCGGAAGCGCCCCTGCTGAGCATCCCCGGCCTCCCCACCCCCTCCGGCCCCTCCCGCCCCACCGGTCACAGCCCTTCGTTGGAAACGACAAGACAACGATCGCCATCCCGTGAGCTCCGTCATCTACGCGCGTAGGCCCAAACCGGCTACCCTCAGTCGCGTGAACGCATCTCTTCTTCCGGACGACATCCAGGGCGACCCCCACGCCGCCGCCGACGCCGCCGCCGCGCGCCTGCGCGAACTCACCGGCGCCGAGACCCACGACGTCGCCCTCGTGATGGGCTCCGGCTGGGCGCCGGCCGTGGGCGCCCTCGGCGCCCCCGAGGCCGAGTTCCAGGTCACCGAGCTGCCCGGGTTCCCCCCGCCGGCGGTGGAAGGGCACGGCGGCAAGATCCGCTCCTACCGGATCGGCAACAAGCGCACCCTCGTCTTCCTGGGCCGCACCCACTACTACGAGGGCCGCGGGGTGGCGGCGGTGGCCCACGGTGTCCGCACCGCCGTGGCGGCGGGCTGCAAGACGCTCGTCCTCACCAACGGCTGCGGCGGCCTGCGTGAGGGTATGCGCCCCGGCCAGCCGGTCCTGATCAGCGACCACATCAACCTCACGGCGACGTCGCCGATCGTCGGCGCGAACTTCGTCGACCTGACGGACCTGTACTCGCCGCGCCTGCGTGCCCTGTGCAAGGAGATCGACCCCACGCTGGAGGAGGGTGTCTACGCCCAGTTCCCCGGCCCGCACTACGAGACTCCGGCCGAGATCCGCATGGCCCGCGTGATCGGCGCGGACCTGGTGGGCATGTCGACGGTGCTGGAGGCCATCGCGGCGCGTGAGGCGGGCGCGGAGGTGCTGGGCATCTCGCTGGTGACGAACCTCGCGGCGGGCATGACGGGCGAGCCCCTCAACCACGAGGAGGTTCTGCAGGCCGGGCGCGACTCGGCGACGCGGATGGGGTCGCTGCTGGCGCAGGTGCTGGGGCGGCTGTAGGGCGTTCCCTCGCCCCCGCCGCCCCTACCCGTCCCGTCCCTGGGGGCCTGCGGCCCCCAGACCCCGCTAAGACGGCCCCTCCGGCGTTTGAGGAGCGGGGGTCCGGGGGGCGGAGCCCCCTGGCGGGGTCGAAAGGGCGGCGCCCCTTCAGGATGGGACGGGCAGGGGCGGCGGGGGCGAAAACACCCCTCCCCACCCGACCCGCTCCGAACGACACGAACGAGAGGTTGACCGACGTGCACGACGATCTCATCGCCCGGGCCCAGGCATGGCTTGCCGAGGACCCGGACCCGGAGACCCGCGACGAGCTCGCCAAGCTCATCGAGGCCGCGGACGTCGAAGAGCTCGCCGCACGCTTCAGCGGCACGCTCCAGTTCGGCACCGCGGGCCTCCGCGGAGAGCTCGGCGCCGGCCCCATGCGCATGAACCGCACCGTCGTCATCCGCGCCGCAGCCGGCCTCGCCGCGTACCTCAAGAAGAACGGCCACGAGAACGGCCTCGTCGTCATCGGCTACGACGCCCGCCACAAGTCGGAGGACTTCGCCCGCGACACGGCCGCCGTGATGACGGGAGCGGGCCTGCGCGCCGCCGTACTCCCCCGCCCCCTCCCCACCCCCGTCCTGGCCTACGCCATAAGGCACCTGGGCGCGGTCGCCGGAGTCGAGGTCACCGCCAGCCACAACCCGCCCCGCGACAACGGCTACAAGGTCTACCTCGGCGACGGCTCCCAGATCGTCCCGCCCGCGGACATCGACATCGCGGAGGAGATCGCCGCCGTCCCGTCCCTCACCGTCGTCCCCCGCCCCACCGAAGGCTGGGAGACCCTCGACGACAGCGTCCTCGACGCCTACCTCGCCCGCACCGACGCGGTCCTCGCCCCCGACTCCCCCCGCACCGCCCGCACCGTCTACACGGCGATGCACGGCGTCGGCAAGGACGTCCTCCTCGCCGCCTTCGCACGCGCCGGCTTCCCGCCCCCGGCCCTGGTCGCCGAGCAGGCCGACCCCGACCCGGACTTCCCCACCGTCGCCTTCCCCAACCCGGAAGAGCCCGGCGCGATGGACCTCGCCTTCGCCAAGGCCCGCGAGACCGACCCCGACCTCGTCATCGCCAACGACCCCGACGCCGACCGCTGCGCCGCGGCCGTCAGGGACGGGGATGCGTGGCGGATGCTGCGCGGCGACGAGGTGGGCGCCCTGCTCGCCGCCAACCTGGTGAACCGCGGAGCACAGGGCACCTTCGCCGAGTCGATCGTCTCCTCCTCCCTCCTCGGCCGTATCGCCGAGAAGGCGGGGCTGGCGTACGAGGAGACCCTCACCGGCTTCAAGTGGATCGCCCGGGTCGACGGCCTGCGCTACGGCTACGAGGAGGCCCTCGGCTACTGCGTCGACCCCGAGGGCGTACGCGACAAGGACGGCATCACCGCCGCCCTGCTGATCACCGAACTCGCCTCCGTGCTCAAGGCCGAGGGCCGCACGCTCCTCGACCTGCTCGACGACCTCGCAGTGGAGCACGGCCTGCACGCCACCGACCAGCTCTCGGTCCGCGTCCAGGACCTGTCGGTCATCGCGAACGCCATGCGCCGACTGCGCGAGCAGCCGCCGACCGAGCTCGCCGGCCTGGCCATCACCCGCGCCGAGGACCTCACCCAGGGCACCGAGACGCTCCCGCCCACCGACGGCCTGCGCTACACCCTCGAGGGCGCCCGCGTCATCGTGCGCCCCAGTGGCACGGAGCCCAAGCTGAAGTGCTACCTGGAGGTCGTCGTCCCGGTCGCGACCCACGCCGACCTCCCGGCCGCCCGTGCCAGGGCGACGGAGCTGCTGGAGACGATCAAGCGGGACCTGTCGTCGGCGGCAGGCATCTGAGCCGTACGCGAACCTCGGGCCGTCCTCGAAGGGGTGCCTCCATCCGGAGGCACCCCTTCGGGCGATTTCCGCAGGGCGGTTGACGCGGGCTCCACGCCCCGCCCCACCCCCCGGGCAACGGTGGAACGGAAACGCACCACCGAGTTGCCTGGAGCCGCCGCCGTGTCCACGACCGCATTCCGGCCGACACCCCGAGCGACCACCGCCCTCGGCGCCGCCCCCCACTCCGGCTCCCCGCCCCCGTCACCTCCGCGCGCGCTGCCCACCCTGCTGCACGCCCTGCGCCACGCGGCCCCCGCCCTCCTCGCCTACCTCGCCGTACGCGCCACGGGCCTGCTGCTCCTCACCGTCTGGGCCCACCGCCAACGGCACGGCGTCTGGCCGATCCTGGCGACGCAATGGGACGCCGACTGGTACCTCGGCATCGCCGACCACGGCTACGCGCGCGAACTCGGCACCGCGTACAGCGCCAACAACCTCGCCTTCTTCCCGCTCTACCCGGTCCTGGTCAAGGCGGTCGCGGCCGTCACGCCGGGCACCCGCGCCGGCACGGGCCTCGCCATCGCCGTCATCGCCTCCGTCGTCGCCGCGTGGGGCGTCTTCGCGGTCGGCGACCGGCTGCACGGCCGCCGGGTCGGCATCCTCCTCACGGTCCTGTGGGCCGCGCTCCCGGTCGGCCTGGTCCAGTGGATGGGCTACACCGAGTCCCTGTTCACGGCGCTCGCGGCCTGGTCGCTGTACGGCGTGCTCACCGGCCGCCTCCTCACCGCGGCCTGGCTCGCGGCACTCGCCGGCCTGACCCGCCCGACCGGCATCGCGGTGGCGGCGGCGGTCACGGTGACGGCCCTGTTCGCCCTGCGCCGCCGCTTCCGTCTCCGTACCCTCGCGGCCGCCGCGATCGCGCCGCTCGGCTGGTGCGGATACGTCGGCTGGGTGGGCCTGCGGCTGGGCCGCTGGGACGGTTACTTCGCCGTACAGCGGCTGTGGCGCAACGAGCTCGACGGCGGCCGCGAGACCCTGCGTGTGATGCGGCGGCTGCTGGTGTACGACCCCAGCCCCGGGCTGTTCCTGGTGATGGTGACGCTCACACTGATCGCGTCGGTGGTGTTGTTCGGGCTGTCGGTGTGGGACCGGCAGCCCCTGCCGCTGCTGGCCTTCACGGCCGTACTGCTGGCGATCGTCCTGGGCAGCGGCGGCGTCTACTTCCCCCGCGCCCGCTTCCTCCTCCCCGCCTTCCCGCTCCTGCTCCCCCTCGCCCTGCACCTGTCCCGTGCCTCCCGCCGCTACCGCACGCTGGCCCTCGCGGCGGCGGTCACGGGGTCGGCGTACTGCGGCGCGTACATGGCACTGGTGTATCCGGGCGCGCCCTGAGGAGGGCCGGTCTCCGGTCGAAGAACCTGCAACGCCGAGCGCCCGGCGACCGGCAACACCCGGCCCCTACCCCACCACCAGCAAAATCACCAGCAACAAAGCCCCCGCAACCACCGGCCCCGCCACCTCATAAGCCCACCGCACGGTCACCTCACCCTGCGCGGACTCCGCCGTCTCCCGCTGCTCCAGCAGTTCGCGCAGGTCGTCGATGACCTTGTCGGTCTCGGCCCGCGTGGGCCCCTCCGCGTCGACATCGCCTCGCGGCGCCCCGAACCCGAGCCCTCCGAACCCCATCGCCCCGCCCGCGCGGCCACCCCGCTCACCCCGCGCGGCAGCGCTCCGCTCCGCGGCCGCACGGGCCGAGCGCCGCGCCGCCTTCTTGCGGGCCCGCAGCGAGACCGGGACCGCCCAGAGCTGGAACTTGGTGCCGGACTTGGTGACGACCTCGTTCGAGTAACCGGACCGGAGTGCGGCGACCTGGCCCCAGGGCAGGACGATCACGCGGAGCGGGTTGCGGATGCGCAGTCGGTCCTCGTTGGCGTAGACGGCGGGTCGCAGGGTGAACGCGGACACCAGCGGCACGATCAGGATCAGCGCCGCGAGCGCCAGCCACTGCGTGCGCCCCTCGCCCCGCACCAGCGCGTCGCCGCCCAGCCAGAGCACGATGGCCAGCAGCGCGACACCGCCGACGATGCCCATGGGCGAGCGGAAGACGCGGTCCTTCGGCGCGGGGTCCGGCGTGGGTGACTGATGCTCCGGGGTCGTCATGAGGCCGATTCTGCCCGACGCCTCGGACAGCGCTCATACGCACCACCCCCCACACAAGATGAGCATCCGGCCTGTACAGCCGCTACGCGCGTAGATATGCTCGTCTGGTGACCATGCCCACCAATGCACTGACCGCAGCTCACGCCCTCACGGACGTGACCGCGTCCGACAGCATGCTGCGCCGCTTCCTCCACGGGCTGCCCGGCGTCGACGCGGTCGGCCTGGAGGGGCGTGCCGCGTCCCTCGGCACCCGTTCCATCAAGACGACCGCGAAGGCGTACGCCATCGACCTCGCCATCTCGATGGTCGACCTGACGACGCTGGAAGGCGCGGATACCCCGGGCAAGGTCCGGGCGCTCGGCGCCAAGGCGGTCCACCCCGACCCCACCGACCGTACGACTCCGGCGACCGCGGCCGTCTGCGTCTATCCGGACATGGTGGCCACCGCGAAGGAGGCCGTCGCCGGCTCGACCGTCAAGGTCGCCTCGGTCGCCACCGCCTTCCCGGCGGGCCGCGCCCCGCTCGCCGTGAAGCTGGCGGACGTGCGCGAGGCCGTCGCCGCCGGTGCCGACGAGATCGACATGGTCATCGACCGCGGGGCGTTCCTCGCGGGCCACTACAGGAAGGTGTACGACGAGATCGTCGCCGTGAAGGAGGCCTGCGGGACCAGCGCCCGCCTCAAGGTCATCTTCGAGACCGGCGAGCTGTCGACGTACGACAACATCCGGCGGGCGAGCTGGCTCGGCATGCTGGCGGGCGCCGACTTCATCAAGACGTCCACCGGCAAGGTCGCCGTGAACGCCACGCCCGCGAACACCCTCCTTATGCTGGAAGCGGTACGCGACTTCCGTACCCAGACCGGCATCCAGGTCGGCGTGAAGCCGGCCGGCGGCATCAGGACGACCAAGGACGCCATCAAGTTCCTCGTCCTGGTCAACGAGACCGCGGGCGAGGACTGGCTGGACAACCACTGGTTCCGCTTCGGCGCCTCCTCGCTCCTGAACGACCTGCTGATGCAGCGTCAGAAGCTGGCCACCGGCCGCTACTCCGGCCCCGACTACGTGACGGTGGACTGATCACCATGGCATCGGCATTCGAATACGCACCGGCCCCCGAGTCCCGCGCGATCGTCGACATCGCGCCCTCCTACGGCCTGTTCATCGACGGCGAGTTCACCGAGGCGGCCGACGGCAAGGTCTTCAAGACCGTCTCGCCGTCCACCGAGGAGGTCCTCTCCGAGATCGCCCAGGCCGGCGAGGCGGACGTGGACCGCGCGGTGAAGGCCGCCCGCAAGGCCTTCGAGGAGTGGTCGGCGCTGCCCGGCTCCGAGCGCGCGAAGTACCTGTTCCGTATCGCCCGGATCATCCAGGAGCGAAGCCGTGAGCTGGCGGTCCTGGAGACGCTGGACAACGGAAAGCCCATCAAGGAGACGAGGGACGCCGACCTGCCCCTCGTAGCCGCGCACTTCTTCTACTACGCAGGCTGGGCGGACAAGCTCGACCACGCGGGCTTCGGCGCGAACCCGCGCCCGCTCGGCGTCGCGGGCCAGGTCATCCCCTGGAACTTCCCGCTGTTGATGCTGGCATGGAAGATCGCTCCGGCGCTGGCAACCGGCAACACGGTGGTACTGAAGCCGGCCGAGACGACCCCGTTGAGCGCCCTCTTCTTCGCGGACATCTGCCGCCAGGCGGGCCTGCCCAAGGGTGTTGTCAACATCGTGACCGGCGACGGAAGGACGGGCGCCGCGCTCGTCGCGCACCCGGACGTCAACAAGGTCGCCTTCACCGGCTCCACGGCCGTCGGCAAGGAGATCGCCCGCACGGTCGCCGGCAGCCGCAAGAAGCTCACCCTGGAACTGGGCGGCAAGGGCGCCAACATCGTCTTCGACGACGCCCCCATCGACCAGGCCGTCGAAGGCATCGTCAACGGGATCTTCTTCAACCAGGGCCAGGTCTGCTGCGCGGGCAGCCGCCTGCTGGTCCAGGAGTCGATCCAGGACGAGCTGCTGGATGCCCTGAAACGCCGCCTGTCGACCCTGCGCCTGGGCGACCCCCTCGACAAGAACACCGACATCGGCGCGATCAACTCCGAGGAGCAGCTCACCCGCATCACCTCGCTCGTCGAGCAGGGCGAGGCGGAGGGCGCCGAGCGCTGGTCCCCGGCGTGCGAGCTGCCCGAGAGCGGCTACTGGTTCGCGCCGACGCTCTTCACGAACGTCACCCAGGCGCACCGGATCGCCCGCGACGAGATCTTCGGCCCGGTCCTGTCGGTCCTCACCTTCCGCACGCCGGACGAGGCCGTCGCCAAGGCCAACAACACCCCGTACGGCCTGTCGGCGGGCATCTGGACGGAGAAGGGTTCGCGGATCCTGG
Source organism: Streptomyces sp. DT2A-34 (assembly GCF_030499515.1). Lineage (NCBI taxonomy): Bacteria > Bacillati > Actinomycetota > Actinomycetes > Kitasatosporales > Streptomycetaceae > Streptomyces > Streptomyces sp. DT2A-34. The sequence continues at coordinate 3,601,726 of NZ_JASTWJ010000001.1, forward strand.
CCGTGGCCAACAAGCTCCGCGCAGGCGTCGTCTGGTCCAACACGTTCAACAAGTTCGACCCGACCTCGCCGTTCGGCGGCTACAAGGAGTCGGGCTTCGGCCGCGAGGGCGGCCGCCACGGCCTGGAGGCGTACCTCGATGTCTGAGAAGTCCGAAGCGCGGCTCAGCGTGTTCAAGACCTACAAGCTGTACGTCGGCGGGAAGTTCCCGCGTTCCGAGAGCGGCCGGGTGTACGAGGTGACGGACTCGAAGGGCAACTGGCTGGCAAACGCGCCGCTCTCCTCCCGCAAGGACGCCCGTGACGCGGTGGTCGCCGCCCGCAAGGCGTTCGGGGCGTGGTCCGGCGCGACGGCGTACAACCGCGGCCAGATCCTCTACCGCATCGCCGAGATGCTGGAGGGCCGCCGCGAGCAGTTCGTACGCGAAGTCGCCGACGCCGAGGGCCTGTCGAAGTCGAAGGCGGCGGCGCAGGTCGACGCGGCGATCGACCGGTGGGTCTGGTACGCGGGCTGGACCGACAAGATCGCCCAGGTGGTCGGCGGCGGGAACCCGGTCGCGGGCCCGTTCTTCAACCTCTCCTCCCCGGAGCCGACGGGCGTGGTGGCGGTCCTGGCCCCTCAGGAGTCGTCCTTCCTGGGCCTGGTCTCGGTCGTCGCCCCGGTGATCGCCACCGGCAACACGGCGATCGTGGTGGCCTCCGAGAAGTCCCCGCTCCCCGCCCTCTCCCTCGGCGAGGTCCTGGCCACCTCCGACCTCCCCGGCGGCGTGGTCAACGTCCTCTCCGGCCGTACGGCGGAGATCGCGACGCCGCTGGCCGCGCACCAGGACGTCAACGCGATCGACCTCGCGGGCGCCGACGAGGTGCTGGCGAAGGAGCTGGAGATCGCGGCGGCGGACAACCTGAAGCGCGTCCTGCGTCCACAGCCTGTGGACGAGGTCGACTGGGCGGCCACTCCCGGTATCGACCGCATGACGGCGTTCCTGGAGACCAAGACGGTCTGGCACCCGACGGGGTCGCTGGGCGCGTCCGGCTCGTCGTACTGAGGCCGCTGAGGCCTGCCGGGCGCTGAGACCGGAGAGCCGCGTTTCCCCTCCGTCCAGGGGAAGCGCGGCTCTCTGCCACGCCAAGCCCGTCACGTAGAGCAATCACTCCACCACGAAGGGCAGTTGGGATGTGACGCGCGCTGCAAAGCCGACCCGCGGGGTCGTTCTGCGGCCCGGCGATGCCTCACACTGGTGTCCCGTGAGTTCCCATCCGCCCATACCGACGCGAGTCGTGCTGCTCTGCGGCCCCTCCGGCTCCGGCAAGTCCCTTCTCGCCGCCCGCTCCGGTCTTCCGGTGCTGCGGCTCGACGACTTCTACAAAGAGGGCGACGACCCGACCCTGCCGCAGGTCCCCGGGAGCTCCGACATCGACTGGGACCACCCCGGCTCGTGGGACGCCGACACGGCCGTGGCGGCGATCACGGAGCTGTGCCGCACGGGCCGTACGAACGTGCCGCTGTACGACATCTCGCTCAGCGCCCGCACCGGCGAGGAGGCCGTCGAGATCGGCCGTACCCCGCTGTTCATCGCGGAGGGCATCTTCGCGGCCGAGATCGTGACCCGCTGCCGGGAACTCGGTGTGCTGGCCGACGCGCTGTGCCTGAGCCGCGGCCCGGTGAAGACCTTCCGCCGCCGCTTCGTGCGCGATCTGAAGGAGGGCCGCAAGTCGGTCCCGTTCCTCCTGCGCCGCGGCTGGCGCCTGATGCGCCTGGAACGCTCGATCATCGCCCACCAGACCGCGCTGGGCGCCCACGCCTGCGACCGGGACGAGGCCCTCGGCCGCCTCACCTCGGCCGCCGCGGGCCGCCGCCCGGCGGCGGCTCCGGCCACCTGAACGAAGCCGGCGCCTTCTCCGTCGTAGGAGCGGAACAACGGTCCCCGTGGGAAGGAAGCCGATGACGACTGCTCTGCGGACCGGCCGACGGCTGGTCATGGCGTCCCTGCTCATCGCGGCGGCCGTCGGCTGTGCGGGGTCGGGAGGCGCGTCCGAGGCGTCGTGCGCGTACCTGGTCACCTACGACAGCCGCACCTACCTGGATGTCGCGAACGTCGACTTCACCGTCGGGGAGAAGCTGGGCACGGCCACGATCCCGGAGTGCGACGACACCCCGAACACCCCCGGGGACACCGTCCCGGAGCGCACGATCACCGCGTACGAGGTCGAGGGGATGGACCCGGCCGTCACCATCGCTGTAGGCGACACGGCTGCCGAAGCGATCCTCATGCAGGTCCGCTGACCGCACAGCGAAGCGGGACTGGACGGACCCCCCGGCCCTCCAGCCCCGCTGCCGTTGTGCTCCGCCGCTTCCCCCGTGGCGGAGCACCCCCCGTTTCCCCCGTTGGTCCCCCGCGGGCCCCCCGGCCCCCGTGGGTCCCCCCCACTTGCCACCGCTCCCCCGAGCGGCCCCCCAAGACCTTCAGGCGACGAGCTCCCCGAAGGCGTCCTCCTCGTCACGGCCGAAGCTGAGGACCTCGTCCTCGCGCAGCCGGCGGAGCGACCGCCAGATGCTGGACTTCACCGTGCCGACACTGATGTCGAGGATCTCCGCGATCTCCGGGTCGGTGCGGCCCTCGTAGTAGCGGAGGACCAGCATCGTGCGCTGGAGTTCGGGCAGCCGGGCGAGCGCCTGCCACAGGACCGCGCGCAGCTCGGTGCCGCGCATCGCGTCCGTGTCGCCGGGCGTCTCCGGCAGCTCCTCGGTCGGGTATTCGTTCAGCTTGCGGCGGCGCCACGCGCTGATGTGCAGGTTGGTCATGGTGCGGCGGAGGTATCCGCCGACCGCGGCCTTGTCGCTGATCCGGTCCCAGGCCCTGTACGTCGAGAAGAGGGCGCTCTGCAGCAGATCCTCGGCCTCGAAACGGTCACCGGTCAGGTGGTAGGCGGTGGCGTACAGGGAGGCGCGGCGCTCCTGGACGTAGGCGGTGAACTCCGCCTCCGACAGCGAGCTCCGACGCTCCCCCGAGTCCTCCCTGTACGCGGCTCCCCCGTGCGTTTCCCCCGTGAAACCGTCAACCACCGTCATGTACGCGGTGTGCTGACGCCCGGTGCCGCGAGCGCACCCCCGCCCGCTCACGGCACCGGACTTCTCGGAACCCCGGCCCCCGTGCACGTCGTGCAGGCGCGTGACCACTGCGCTGGTGCTGGTGCCGTGCAGCGTGTTCATCTCGCGCCCCCCGTCGTGGACTTCCGGTGTTCTCGTTCGTCTTGCTGTCGTGCGACTTGCTGTCTTGCCTGTGCCGAAAAGCTTGCCCGGGCACCTTCATGGCCGTGTCCGCCGACTGTCACAGACCTGTCACAGGGGCCTGTGTCAGAGGTCGCCCCCAGGCGCGGGACAGTCCGGGCACAGACAAACGCGCTACGTGCGCGTAGCCGTACAGCTCGTACAGGTGTCGAAAGACCGCCCCGCATGGGCCAGAATGACCCCCGTGCCTTCCCTGTTGCTGATCGAGGACGACGACGCCATCCGCACGGCCCTGGAGCTCTCACTGACGCGCCAGGGACACCGTGTGGCCACGGCTGCCACCGGTGAGGACGGCCTGAAGCTGCTGCGTGAGCAGCGGCCGGACCTGATCGTGCTGGACGTGATGCTGCCCGGCATCGACGGCTTCGAGGTGTGCCGCCGCATCCGGCGCACCGACCAGCTGCCGATCATCCTGCTGACCGCGCGCAGCGACGACATCGACGTCGTGGTCGGACTGGAGTCCGGCGCGGACGACTATGTCGTCAAACCCGTGCAGGGCCGCGTCCTCGACGCCCGGATCCGGGCCGTGCTGCGGCGCGGGGAGCGGGAGTCCAACGACGCGGCGACCTACGGCAGCCTCGTCATCGACCGTGCGGCGATGACCGTGACGAAGAACGGCGAGGACCTCCAGCTGACCCCGACCGAGCTGCGCCTGCTGCTCGAACTGAGCCGCCGGCCGGGCCAGGCCCTGTCCCGCCAGCAACTGCTGCGCCTGGTCTGGGAGCACGACTACCTGGGCGACTCACGCCTGGTCGACGCGTGCGTCCAGCGCCTGCGCGCCAAGGTCGAGGACGTCCCCTCCTCCCCCACCCTGATCCGTACCGTGCGTGGTGTCGGCTACCGCCTGGACGCGCCTCAGTGACCAACGCGCAAGGGGGGTTCCGCGGCTGGGTCGCGGCTCGCAAGGGAGTGTGGTCGAGGCTGCGTTTCACGAGCCTGCGACTGCGCCTGGTGGTCGTTTTCGGCCTGGTGGCGCTCACGGCCGCCGTATCGGCCTCCGGGATCGCCTACTGGCTCAACCGCGAGGCGGTGCTCACGCGCACCCAGGACGCGGTGCTGCGCGACTTCGAGCAGGAGATGCAGAACCGCGCGGGCCTGCTGCCCGAGGCGCCGACGCAGGACGAACTGCAGCACACCGCCGGGCAGATGGCCAACAGCAGCCAGCGCTTCAGCGTGCTGCTGGTCGCCGACGACGCCGACGGCACTCCCGCGTACGGCTCCTCCGGCGGCCTGGACGGCTTCACGCTCGCGGACGTGCCCGCGTCACTGCGCAAGGCGGTGAACGAGAAGCAGCCGGTCGACTCCACCAACAAGTCGCAGTACCACCTGTACTGGCAGCGGATCGTGGAGGACGACCAGCCGTATCTGATCGCCGGCACCAAGGTGAACGGTGGCGGCCCGACCGGCTACATGCTCAAGTCCCTGGAGCAGGAGGCCAAGGACCTCAACTCCCTGGCCTGGTCGCTCGGCATCGCCACGGGCCTGGCGCTGATCGGCTCCGCGCTGCTGGCGCAGGCCGCCGCCACGACCGTACTGAAGCCCGTGCAGCGCCTGGGCGCCGCCGCCCGCCGGCTCGGCGAGGGCAGGCTGGACACCCGCCTCCGAGTCTCGGGGACGGACGAACTGGCCGACCTCTCCCGGACGTTCAACAACGCCGCGGAAGCTCTGGAGAAGCGGGTCGCCGACATGGCCGGGCGCGACGAGGCGTCCCGCCGCTTCGTGGCCGACATGTCGCACGAACTGCGCACCCCCCTCACCGCGATCACCGCCGTGACGGAGGTGCTGGAGGAGGAACTGGAGGCGGAGACCGGCTCCATGGACCCGATGATCGAGCCCGCCGTTCGCCTGGTCGTCAGCGAGACACGCCGCCTGAACGACCTCGTCGAGAACCTCATGGAGGTCACCCGCTTCGACGCGGGCACCGCCCGCCTGGTCCTGGACGACGTCGACGTCGCCGACCAGATCACGGCCTGCATCGACGCCCGGGCCTGGCTGGACGCGGTGGACCTGGACGCCGAGCGCGGCCTCATGGCCCGCCTGGACCCCCGCCGCCTCGACGTCATCATGGCCAACCTCATCGGCAACGCCCTCAAGCACGGCGGCTCGCCGGTCCGCGTCTCGGTCGGCGAGGCGGACGACTCGGTCGTCATCCAGGTACGCGACCACGGCCCCGGCATCCCCGAAGACGTCCTCCCCCACGTCTTCGACCGCTTCTACAAGGCCAGCGCCTCCCGCCCCCGCTCCGAGGGCAGCGGCCTCGGCCTGTCCATCGCCCTGGAGAACGCTCACATCCACGGCGGCGACATCACCGCCGCCAACTCCCCCGAAGGCGGCGCGGTGTTCACCCTGCACCTGCCCCAGGGCACGTCGAAGCCGGCGGAACAGGACGGCGACGAGAACAACGGCGAGGGCACCGACGCCACGGAGAAGGGGGACGCGTGAGGAACGTACGCCGCCTTCTGGCTCTCTCCACACTCACCGCCGCCCTGCTGACCGGATGCGGCATACGGTCCACGGAGGTCCCGACCGACTTCGGCCCCGGCCCCTCCCGCGTGCACTGCTCACTCTCCGAACCGGACGTGTCGACGCAGGCCACCCGAGGACTCCCGGTCCAGGTGTTCCTGCTCTGCGGGTCCCAGCTGGTGGCCGTCGACCGGACCGTACGCGTACCGGAAGGCACCGCGGACTCGGAGCGACGCGTCCTCGTGGCCCAGGGCCTCCTGGACGAACTGGAGGCAACGCCGTCGGCCGACGAGAAGGAGGCCGGCTACACCACGGACGTCCGCGGCGCCATGAGCGTGAGCAGCCCACGCGCCGACGACCCCGACGAGGCACTGCGCCTGAGCACACCCCCCAACGACCTCACCTCATACGCGCTCGCCCAGATCGTCTGCACATTCTCGGACTCGACGGCAGCCGAGGGCGACGGCTCGGTAATCCTCGGCGGCCCCGACGAAGACCCCCTACGCCGCTACGAGTGCACGGACGAGGTCCGCACCCGCCCCGGCAGCAACGAGCCCCCGTCGACCGAGGTCACAGACGGCTGAACCATGACGCACCCCCACGGCGCCGCACCCGCGTACGGCGGCAAGGGGACGTGCCGGGGGTGTCCGCCCGCAGGGTCGGGCGTCAAGAAACAGCACCTCTCCCAACGCCCACCGCCCGACCGAGGACGGACACCCCCCGGCACGGCCCCGACCCACAACCCACCCGCAGGCGCTACCCGCACCCCCACCGGACAGCAACGGGCCGCCGCAGGCACCCCCGGCCCCACCGCCGGAGGCACGTTGTGGCGGACGCCTCACCCCGGAGCGCCACGTCCCGGAACCGATCCCGCCGGGGGGCGCGTCTTGGGGGGCGTGCAGCGTCAAGGCTCCATCGGCGGCAGCGCCGCGATCCGCATCCGTGCGACGGGGGGTGTCCTCCTGGTCGCGCACCTCGCGTTCGTCGCCTGGCTCACGCTGCGCCCCCTGGACGTCCCCTGGGTGATGCCCGCCAACCTGCGCCCGTTCGCCGGGATCAGAGCGGATCTGGCGCTGGGCTGGCAGGAGGCCGCCCGCCGCATCGCCGAGGGCCTCGCACTGCTCGCACCACTCGGCGTCCTGATCCCGATGGCACACGGCAGACTCACCGCCTCCCCCCTCGGCTCCCTGGTCCGCACGATCGCCGCCGGCGCCCTGATCTCGCTGGGCATCGAGCTGCTGCAGACCGGCGTACCCGGCCAGATCGTCGATGTCGACTCACTGCTGCTGAACACGGTGGGCGTGGCGCTGGCGCACACGACGGTGGTCCCGGCCGCCCGCGCCTGGCTCCGCCGCAGGTCCGAGCGCGCACACCGGGCGACGGTCCCCCAGGAGGAGCCCTCTCAGGGTCGGACCCCGACGATTCCCAGGGTCGGCATAGCTCCGTAGAGTGACGCTTTGCCCGCTTCGTCGCTCTAGCGTTGATGTCAGATGAGGCACCGCCTCGGGAGGCCCCACAGCAGGCCTTCGACCGACGTTCGCGAAGGAGTCGCACCATGACCGCGCTTGCCCGCCCCACCCACGGCCGCATGATCGGCGGAGTGTGCGCCGCGCTGGCCCAGCGCTTCGGCACCTCCGCGACGACGATGCGCGTGATCTTCCTGGTCTCCTGCCTGCTCCCGGGCCCGCAGTTCCTGCTCTACATAGCCCTGTGGCTCCTGCTCCCCTCGGAAGACAAGGCGAACAAGACGCGCACGGCCTGGTGAACCGCTCGACGCACAGGCGTACACGGATACGCCGCTGGGGCGCACCCGGTGTCCAAGGGTGCGCCCCAGCGGCGCGCTCAGAGTGAGCGGTCTCAGCCGAGCGGAACACCGTTCACGGGCAGACCCTCGGTGGGCAGACCCGTGGGCACCCCCTGGGTGAGACCCTCGGCGGCCAGGCCCTGCACCGGCATACCGCCGAGCAGCCCGCCGGCCACGCCGGTCGGGCCACCGGCCAGCGCCTGCTCGGCAGCCGGCTGCACACCGGACGTCACGCCGGTCTGCGCGGCGGACAGCCCGGTGGTGACCGCCTCGGGCCCGCTGGCCAGCCCGGCACCGGCACCCGGCGCCGCCTGGGCGAGGTCCCCGGCCGGGAGGGTCTGGACGGCGCCCAGCGCCGCACCGGCGACGTCCGGGGCGATGGGCGCGGCGTTCGCGGCGCCCGCACCGGCGGCGGCGAAGGCGGCACCGAGCGCGGCGACACCGAGGGTCTTGGCAGCAGACTGCTTCATGAAATGCGTCCTCGAAATTCGTTACGGGGTTGTGAGCGGTTCTCGACCGTAAACACGCCCGGCACACCGCCGCAAACATCGAAATGAGGACGGATTGTGAATAGTGCCTGCATTCCCCGTGGGCGCAGAGCCTCCGGTCACCCCTCCCCAGCGGCAGAGTCGCTGGTAGAGGTCGCCTGTCGGAAAAGCCACTCGGACTTCAGTTCGGCATATCCGGGCTTGATCACGTCATTGATCATCGCGAGCCGTTCATCGAAAGGAATGAACGATGATTTCATCGCATTGACGGAGAACCACTGCATGTCATCGAGCGTGTAACCGAACGCCTCGACAAGATGCTCGAATTCTCGGCTCATGGTTGTGTGGGACATGAGGCGGTTGTCGGTGTTCACGGTGGCCCGGAAGTGCAGTCGGCGCAGCAGCCCGATGGGGTGGGCGGCGTAGGAGTCGGCGGCGCCCGTCTGGAGGTTGGAGCTGGGGCACAGCTCCAGCGGGATGCGCTTGTCCCGTACGTACGAGGCGAGCCGGCCTAGCTTCACCGAGCCGTCGGCGTGCACCTGGATGTCGTCGATGATGCGCACCCCGTGCCCGAGCCGGTCGGCGCCGCACCACTGCAGGGCCTGCCAGATGGACGGCAGACCGAAGGCCTCGCCCGCGTGGATGGTGAAGTGGTTGTTCTCGCGCTTGAGGTACTCGAAGGCGTCGAGATGCCGGGTGGGCGGATGGCCGGCCTCGGCGCCCGCGATGTCGAAGCCGACGACGCCCAGGTCGCGGTAGCGGTTGGCGAGTTCGGCGATCTCCAGGGCGCGGGCGGCGTGTCGCATGGCGGTGAGCAGGGCGCCCACGCGGATGCGGTGGCCGTTCTCCCGCGCGATCCGCTCGCCCTCCCGGAAGCCCTCGTTGACGGCCTCGACGACCTCTTCGAGGGTGAGCCCGCCTTCGAGGTGCTGTTCGGGCGCGTACCGCACCTCGGCGTAGACGACTCCGTCCTCGGCGAGGTCCTCGGCGCACTCGCGCGCGACCCGGACGAGGGCGTCGCGGGTCTGCATCACGCCGACGGTGTGGGAGAAGGTCTCCAGGTACCGCTCCAGGGAGCCGGAGTCGGCCGCCTCGCGGAACCACAGGCCGAGCTTGGCGGGGTCGGTCTCGGGGAGCTGGGTGTAGCCCGTCGCGCGGGCGAGCTCGACGACGGTGCCGGGGCGCAGCCCGCCGTCGAGGTGGTCGTGCAGCAGAACCTTCGGCGCCCGGCGGATCTGGTCCGAGCTCGGAATGGTCGCCTTCGGGGCAGTCTCGCTCGTCATTTTCGCACTGTAACGCCTACGCGCGTAGACGGCGGGTTCATCGGGCCGTTTCCCTCGGTGTACGAATCCGTCGATACGTAACGGTGACCCCACGGCAGGGTGGCGTACACCCGCGCTTCTGACACTGTTCTGTCATGGCACACCAAGCGACGCCGGTTCGCAGGGCCCGGCTGGGCAGAGCGATCGGGCCGGAGCCGACAGCGGTGAGTGGCGTGGTCCTCCTGCTTCCCGGCGGTGACGAGGTATCACAGCGCAAGCCGGCCACGTTGTTGGCGACCTCGTACGTGCGGACGCTGGGGCGCCGCCTGATGCGGGCGGGACGCGGGGAGGGGCTGGCGACACATGTCGTCCACTACCGCTTCCGCGGCTGGAACGGCAGTGCCGCGAACCTCGCGAGCGACGCGTCATGGGCCGCGGACGAGGTCGTACGGCGCTATGGCGACGTCCCCGTGTGCCTCGCCGGGATCGACATGGGCGGGCGGGCGGCCCTGCACGCGGGTGGCCATGAGGCCGTCAACTCCGTGCTGGCCATCGCTCCTTGGCTGCCGGAGGAGGACCTGGCGGCCTCGCCCGAACCGGTGAAGCAGCTCGGCGGGCGGCGGGTGCTGATCGTGCACGGCACGAACGACGAGGTCTCCGACCCCGAGCTGTCCTTTCGGTTGGCGGTGCGGGCGAAGAAGGCGAACCGGGATGTGTGCCGGTTCGAAGTGCACTCCGATCGGCATGGGTTGCACCAGCATCGGGATGAAGTCCTCGCGTTGGCCGAGGACTTCGTCATGGGGGCCCTGTTCGGGAGGGCGTTCTCCCGGCCGGTCGCCGACGCGCTCGCGGCTCCGCCGCCCTTGGGGTTGCGGATGCCGTTGGCCGCGGGGTTCGGTAAGTCGTTGCGGCGATAGCGCCGTTCGGGTGGTTGATTCGTCGGCGGGTGCGGGTGATTCGTGGTTGCTCGCGCCCACGCGGCGGAGCCGCATATCGGCACAGCCCCGCGCCCCTCAGGTTGGCAACAGACTTCCCCTCCTTGAGAGCAAGAACTTCTTGAAGGCGGCCACCGGGGGTGTGTCGGGCCGGTTCGCCAGCCATGCCACGCCGATTTCGCGGGCCGCGCGCGGGGCCGTCACCGTCAGTTCCGCCACTCCTGGGCGAGGCACCGCCGGCGGAGGCAGCAGGGCGACTCCCAGCCCCGCCGCCACCAGCCCCCGCAACGTCTCCGCCTCCTCGCCCTCGAAGGCGATACGCGGCTTGAAGCCCGCCTCCTGGCACAGGTCGTCGGTGATGCGGCGCATGCCGTAGCCGGGCTCCAGGGTCACGAAGGTCTCGTCGGCCGCCTCGGCCAGGCGGATGCGTTTGCGTGAGGCCAGACGGTGGTCGGCCGGGACGACCAGGCGGAGTTTCTGTTCGTCCAGGCGGCGGGCCACCAGGTCGGGGGCGTCCGGCACCGGGGATGTCAGGCACAGGTCGAGCTCACCGGACCGCAGACGCTCGATCATCGCCTCTCCGTAGTTCTGGACCAGGCTGAAGCGGACCCGGGGGTGGTCGGCGCGGAAGGCCTGCAGGAGGCCCGGGACCGTTTCGGCGCCCATGGTGTGCAGGAAGCCGAAGGCGACCTTGCCGGTGGCCGGGTCGGCGTCGGCGCGGACCTCGTCGGCGGCGCGCTCGATCTCGGCGAGGGCGCGTTCGACGGAGGCGAGGAAGGTGCGGCCGGCAGGGGTCAGGGAGACCGTACGGCCGCGGCGGGCGAAGAGGTCGACGCCCAGGTCCTGTTCGAGGCGGACCATGGCTCGCGAGAGCGTGGACTGCGGGACCTGCATCTCCTGCGCGGCCCGGGTGACGTGCTCGGTGCGGGCGACGCCGGCGAAGTACGCGAGGCGGGGGGCCAGCAACATCACCATGTCTTCTGTGTCACTGGATGGTGACAGACGAGCCCGTGACCTCTGTTGATGCTCCATGGGAACGATTATGGCCAATCCATGCATTGGACGGATCAGCGGCATCGTACGTAGCTTCGAAGCATGTCTCCCGCCAGTACCGGGGCGTCCACCATCGTGGGCGCCGCACCCGCTGTCCCTGTCGTCGACTCCCGTATGGCCCCGGGCGGCCCCGGCTACCGCCGGATGAGCTTCGCCCTCTTCCTCGCCGGTGTCGCGACCTTCGCGCTTCTCTACTCCACGCAGGCCCTGCTGCCGCTGATCTCGGGCGACTTCGGAGTGGCGGCGAGCGAGGCGAGCTGGACGGTGGCGGCGGCGACGGGCGGTCTGGCCCTGTTCGTACTGCCGATGAGCGCGCTGTCGGAGCGGTTCGGACGCCGTACGGTCATGACGGCGTCGCTGGCGGTCGCGGTGACGGTCGGGCTGCTGGTCCCCTTCGCGCCGAACCTGACCGCCCTGGTCGTGCTGCGGGCGGTCCAGGGCGCGGCGCTGGCGGGTCTGCCGGCGTCGGCCACGGCTTATCTGGCCGAGGAGGTCCGGCCGAAGGCGCTGGTCACGGCGATCGGGCTGTTCGTCGCGGGCAACAGCGTCGGCGGCATGAGCGGCCGGGTGATCACCGGCTGGGTCGCTCAGGAGTGGGGCTGGCGGGTCGCGATCGGTGTGATCGGCGTGATCGCGGTCGCGTGCGCGGTGGCCTTCCGGCTGCTGCTCCCGGCACCGCGCCACTTCAAGCCGGGCTCGCTGCGTCCGCGTGTCCTGGCCCGCACGGTCCGCGCCCACCTCGCCGACCCGCTGCTGTGCCGCCTGTACGCGATCGGCGCCCTGTTCATGACGATCTTCGGCGGCGTGTACACGGTCATCGGCTACCGCCTGACGGAGGCGCCGTTCGGCCTCCCCCAGGGCATCATCGGCTCGATCTTCCTGGTCTACCTGGTCGGCACGGTGTCGGCGTCGACGGCGGGCCGGCTGGTGGGCCGCCTGGGCCGCCGAGGCGCCCTGTACGCGGCGGGCGCGACGACGGCGACCGGTCTGCTGGTGTCCCTCGCGAGCTCCCTTCCCTTGGTCCTGCTGGGCCTGGTCCTGATCACGGGCGGCTTCTTCGCGGGGCACGCGGTGGCGTCCTCGGCGGTGAGCAAGACGGCGACCCACGGCCGCGCGCAGGCTTCCGCGCTGTACCAGTCCGCGTACTACATCGGCTCCAGCGCGGGCAGCACGGTGGGCGCGATCGCCTTCCACGCGGGCGGCTGGGCCGGGACGGTCGGGGTCGGCCTGCTGGCGGTGCTCGGCGTCGTGACGATCACGGTCTTCGGGACCCGGGCGGCGCGGCTGCAGCGACAGCGGCCGGCGACGGCGGCCTGACCCTCTCGTACGTCCGATCCCCCTAGTCGGGGCCGGTTGTCAGTGGCCGCGGATAGTCTCCGCGATCACTGAAGACCGGGCCGACCAGGGGGATTTCTGATGCAGTTCCGAATCGAGCGGACCGCCTTCGCCGAGGCCGTGGGGTGGGCGGCGCGAGCGCTGCCCTCGCGCACCCCGGTGCCGGTGCTGGGCGGCCTGCTGCTGGCGGCCGGCGCGGGACGGCTCAACGTCTCCGGCTTCGACTTCGAGGCCGCGGCGCGCATCGGGGTGGACGCGGAGACGGCGTCGGCCGGAGAGGTGCTCGTACCCGGGCGACGGCTGCTGGACATCTGCCGGGTGCTGCCGGACGGGCCGGTGAGCTGCGCCTTGGAGGGGACGCGGTTCACGGTGGAGGCGGGCGGCACCGAGTTCGGGATGTCGACGCTGCCGCGCGAGGAGTACCCGGCCCTGCCGTCCCAGCCGTCCGTGTACGGCAGTGTGGACGCCGCCGCGTTCGCGACGGCCGTCGGCCAGGTGGCCGTGGCGGCCGGCCGGGACGAGACGCTGCCGGTGCTGACCGGCGTACAGCTGCGCCTGGACGGCGACTCGATGACGCTGTCGGCGTCGGACCGGTATCGGTACGCCGTACGGCGGGTGGGGTGGAAGCCGGAGGGCGACGCGAGGGCCTCCGACGGTGCGGTGGACGCCCTGGTCCCCGCGCGGCGGCTGCTCGATGCCGCGCGGTCGCTGGCGCGGTGCGGAGACGTGCGGGTCGGGCTGGATCGCGCGGCAGGTGGAGGGCTGGCCGGGTTCGAGGGCGGGGGTATGCGGGCCGTCGTACGGCTGCTGGACGGGCGGCTGCCGAAGTACGGGTCGCTGTTCGACATGGCGGGGGCGGCGGTCGCGGAGGTGGAGTGCGGGGCGCTGACGGAGGCGGTGCGGCGGGTCGCCGTGGTGGCCGAGGCGAGCAGTCCCGTGCGGATGGACTTCTCCGGCGACGGGTCCGTGCTGCTGCGGGCGGGGTTCGGGGACGACGTGGCGACGCAGCGGTTGCCGGCGGTGCTGAGCGGCGCGCAGGAGGTCACCGTGGCCTTCAATCCGGCGTATCTGCTGGACGCGCTGAACTCCTTCGAGGCACCGCGGCTGCGGATGGAGCTGCTGGGGACGGGGCAGCGGGCGCTGCTCGGCGCCGTCTCGGGTGGAGGTGCGGCGGACGCGAGTCACCAGCATCTGCTCATGTCCGTGAAGCAACTGGTCTGACACCTGTCCCGACCTGGGCGTTTGTGCGCTCCGGGGGCCATTGTCAGTGGCCTGCTGTAGCTTCCGAAGTGTTGGGCGCGACGAGGCGTTCGACGGGACAGGGCCACAGGGGTGGGTGGACGATGAGCGACAGTACGGCGACGACGACAACGGACCTCGACGTCAGGCTGGAGAAACACCGCGTCGAACTGACCGGGTACTGCTACCGCATGCTCGGCTCGTCCTTCGAGGCCGAGGACGCGGTGCAGGACACGATGGTCCGCGCCTGGCGGAGCTACGAGAAGTTCGAGGGGCGCTCCAGCCTCCGGTCGTGGCTGTACCGCATCGCGACGAACGTGTGCCTGGACATGCTGACCGCCGGCAACAAGCGGGCTCGGCCGATGGACCTGACGGAGTCGACTCCGCTGGCCCAGGCGGCGCTCTCGCCCCGCCCGGACAACACCTGGCTGGAGCCGATGCCGGACAGCCGGGTGCTGCCCACCACCGACGACCCGGCGGAGGCGGCCGTCGCCAAGGAGTCGGTGCGGCTCGCCTTCATGGCCGCACTGCAGCAGCTGCCGCCCAAGCAGCGGGCGGTGCTGATCCTGCGCGAGGTGCTGGCCTGGAAGGCGAGCGAGGTCGCCGAGTTGCTCGGCACGACGGTCGCGTCGGTCAACAGCGCCCTGCAGCGGGCCCGCGCGACACTCGCCGAGCAACAGCAACCGGGCAGCGACGCCGCCGCCTCCGACCCGCTGGACGACGAGCAGCAAAAGCTCCTGGAGCGGTATGTCGCGGCCTTCGAGGGCTATGACATGACGGCGCTGACGGCCCTGCTGCACGAGGACGCCATCATGACGATGCCGCCGTTCGACCTGTGGCTGACCGGCGTCAAGGACATCACCGGCTTCATGACGACGCTCGGCGCCCCCTGCGCGGGCTCGCATCTGGTCCCGGTCCAGGTCAACGGGCTGCCGGGCTTCGCCCAGTACAAGCCGGACCCGGAGGCGGGCGGCTTCACCCCGTGGGCTGTGCAGGTGCTGGAGATATCAGACGGCCGGATCACCGGATTCCACTGCTTCCTCGACACCAAGCGCTGGTTCCCGCTGTTCGGGCTCCCCCTCCATCTCGAAGCGCAGGCCGACCAGGTCGAGGAGGGCGTGTAGGGCCGGGTCCGGGTCGCGCAGCCGTATCCGGCCCCCGGCCCGCCGGGCGGCCAGCTGCAGCCGCGCCAGCAGGTCGACGGCGCCGAGTCCCGGCGGTCCGAGCCCTCCGACGTCACACACCACGACCCCTGCCTCCGAGGCCTCCAGCAGCGCCCGCACGTCGTCGCACAGCCCTGCCACCTCGCCCCGGGTGACGGGGCCGACCAGCACGAGTACAGCGGGTGTCATGGCGTCCACGAGCGGTAGACCGGGCGGGCGGGCGGAACTCATCGGGCCATGCGCCGGTCGCCGATTCCCGCTGCTCACCGCACGTGCGCGAGGTGTCCGCCGACCGAGATCACGTTGACCTGCTCCCCTCCTTCCCCGGAGGGTTGGCTGTATGCCACACCCATCAGCGCATCCTCGAATACCCTGCGGTTTCCGTCCCGCCAGGGAGGTTCCGTGCAGGGGGTGTTGACCGGGTTCGCGGTGATCGCGGTCGTCATCGGGGTGGGCTATGCGATCGGCCGGCGCGGTTACCTCGGCGACCATGGCCGGGAGGTCCTCACCAAGCTGGCCTTCCATGTGGCCTCCCCCGCCCTGCTCTTCACCACGCTCGCGCAGACCGACCTCTCGGTGATCTTCTCCAGCCGCCTCCTCGTCACCGCGCTGAGCACGGCAGCGGCGGCCGGAGTCTTCGTCGCGGTGGGTGCCGTACGGCGCTGGGGCGTCGGCCGTACGACGATCGGCGCGCTGTGTTCCAGCTACGTCAACTCCGGCAACCTCGGCATCCCGATCGCGGTGTACGTCCTGGGCGACGCCTCGCTGGTGGCACCGGTGCTGCTGTTCCAGCTCGTCGGGGTCACCCCGATAGCCCTGACGGTCCTGGACCTCTCCGGCGAGGGCGAGAAGGGGCCGCTGTGGCGGCGGCTGCTGACGCCGTTGCGCAACCCGATCGCGGTCGGCTCGCTGGCGGGGGTGGCGGTCTCGGCGGCGGGGTGGAAGGTCCCGGCGCCCGTCCTGGACCCGCTGACCCTGATCGGCGGCATGTCGGTCCCGGCCGTCCTGCTGGCCTTCGGCATCTCCCTGTGCGGCAGCACGATGCCCGGCCGGGGGCCGGACCGCCATCCGGTGCTGCTGTCGGTCGCCCTGAAGTCGGTGGGCCAGCCGGCGGCGGCATGGGCGCTGGCTGCGGGGGTGTTCGGCCTGCGGGGCGCTCCGCTGCTGGACGTGGTGGTGACGTCGGCGCTGCCTGCCGCGCAGACCCTGTTCACGTATGCGTCGAGTTATGGGGTGGGTGAGCGGTTGGCGCGGGACTCGATTCTGCTGTCGACGGTGTTGTCGGTGCCGGTGTTGGTGGCGGTGGCGGCGTTGTTGGGATGAGGGGCGTCAGCCGACCGGGAAGTTCCCTTCTCGCCCTCGCCGGAGAGGTCCAGGACCGTCAGGGCGATCGGGATCGGTACGTCACCGATCCCAGCATGCCGAACGGGACCGGCGCCGGTCCACCGATCCCGTTCGCCCGAAAGGGAAACCGCCTGGTCAGGCGATACGTTCCAGCACGACGGGCGACGCCGTGAAGTCCGTGCCCGCCGCCGCGATGTCGTACGAACCCTCCACCGACTGGAGCGCGTACTCAAAGCGCTCCGGCGTGTCCGTGTGCAGGGTGAGCAGGGGCTGGCCCTCGGTCACCGTGTCGCCCGGCTTGGCGTGCATCTCGATGCCCGCGCCGGCCTGCACCGGGTCCTCCTTGCGGGCGCGCCCGGCGCCCAGGCGCCAGGCGGCGACGCCGATGTCGTAGGCGTCGAGGCGGGTCAGGACACCGGAGGAGGGGGCCTTGATCACGTGCTGCTCACGGGCCACCGGGAGTTCCGCGTCCGGGTCGCCGCCCTGGGCCGCGATCATGCGGCGCCAGACGTCCATCGCCGAGCCGTCGGCCAGGGCCTTCGCCGGGTCGGCGTCACGGACACCCGCCGCTTCCAGCATTTCGCGGGCCAGGGCGATCGTCAGCTCGACCACGTCGGAGGGACCGCCGCCCGCGAGGACCTCGACCGACTCGCGGACCTCCAGGGCGTTGCCCGCCGTCAGACCCAGCGGCGTCGACATGTCCGTCAGCAGGGCCACCGTCTTCACGCCGTGGTCCGTGCCCAGGCCCACCATCGTCGAGGCCAGCTCGCGCGCGTCCTCGACGGTCTTCATGAAGGCGCCCGTGCCGACCTTCACGTCCAGGACCAGCGAGCCCGTGCCCTCCGCGATCTTCTTCGACATGATCGAGGAAGCGATCAGGGGGATGGCCTCGACCGTGCCCGTCACATCGCGGAGTGCGTACAGCTTCTTGTCCGCGGGGGCCAGGCCGTCGCCCGCCGCGCAGATCACCGCGCCCGTGGTGTCCAGGACGTGCAGCATCTCCTCGTTGGAGAGCAGGGCCCGCCAACCGGGGATCGACTCCAGCTTGTCCAGCGTGCCGCCCGTGTGGCCGAGGCCCCGGCCCGAGAGCTGGGGGACGGCGGCACCGCAGGCCGCGACCAGGGGGGCCAGCGGGAGGGTGATCTTGTCGCCGACGCCACCCGTGGAGTGCTTGTCGGCCGTCGGGCGGGACAGGGACGAGAAGTCCATGCGCTCGCCGGAGGCGATCATCGCGGCGGTCCAGCGGGCGATCTCCCGGCGGTTCATGCCGTTGAGCAGGATCGCCATGGCGAGCGCGGACATCTGCTCGTCGGCGACCTCCCCGCGGGTGTACGCGTCGATGACCCAGTCGATCTGCTCGTCGCTGAGCTCGCCGCGGTCCCGCTTGGTGCGGATGACGGAGATGGCGTCCATGGCCATGGCTTGGCTTCCTTCCGAGGATTCCAGAAGTCGTACGGCCCCTCTGAGCCGGTCGCCCGGGCGACCGTCGCCTGGGCAACTCAGAGGGGCCGCACGGGAGTTACTTGCTGAGGTGGCCCGGCCCGAAGGCCTGGGGCAGCATCTCCGACAGCGGCAGGATCCCCGCCGGGGTCTCCAGCAGCAGGTCCGGGCCGCCGAACTCGTACAGCAGCTGTCGGCAGCGGCCGCACGGGACGAGGGGGTCGCCCTTGCCGTCGACGCAGGTGAAGTGCGTCAGCCGGCCGCCCCCCGTGTTCTGCAGCTCCGAGACCAGTCCGCACTCGGCGCACAGGCCGAGGCCGTACGACGCGTTCTCGACGTTGCAGCCGGTGACCGTACGGCCGTCGTCGACCAGGGCCGCGACGCCGACCGGGTAGCCGGAGTACGGGGCGTACGCGCGGGACATGGCGTCCCGGGCCGCCGCGCGCAGCTTGTCCCAGTCGACGTCGTGGGAGGCGGCCGAGGTCACTTGCCCTGGCCCTTCCGGTACGGCAGGCCGTTCGCCCTCGGCATGCGCAGGCGCTGCGCGGACAGCACGAGGACGACGAGCGTGATGACGTACGGCGTGGCGGAGACGACCTGGTTCGGGACCTCGTCGGTGCCCGCGTACCAGGCGAACACCAGGGCGCCGATGACCGCGGTGATCGCGGCCTGGACGTACCTCTTGGAGATCACGAGCCAGATGGCGCCGATGATCAGCAGGAGCGCGCCGAGCAGCAGCAGGGCGTGGACGTTCTCGGCACCGCCGCGCAGGTTGAGGCTGTCGGTGTAGCCGAACAGGCCGGCGCCGATGGCGAGGCCGCCCGGCATCCAGTTGCCGAAGATCATCGCGGCGAGGCCGATGAAGCCGCGGCCGCTGACCTGGCCCTCCAGGTAGAAGGGGTTGGCCACGATGGACAGGAAGACGCCGCCGAGGCCGGCCAGGCCGCCGGAGATGATCACGGCGATGTACTTGTACTTGTAGACGTTCACGCCGAGGGATTCGGCCGCGACCGGGTTCTCGCCGCAGGAGCGCAGGCGCAGGCCGAAGGAGGTGCGCCACAGGATCCACCAGGTGGCGGGGATCAGGGCCACGGCGATCAGGGTCAGCCAGGAGACGTTGGTGACCAGGCCGCCGAGCAGACCGGCGACGTCCGAGATGAAGAACCAGCCCTGGTTGTTGAGGTCGCGCAGCGCGTCGGACAGCCCCGGCACCGTGAAGTTGCCGAGGGATTCGACCGCCGGGGACTGCTTGGCGGAGCCGCCCTGGTGGCCCTCGAAGGCGAGGGGCGCGAGGTAGCGGGTGGCGCCCAAGGCGAGGATGTTGATGGCCACACCGGAGACGATGTGGTTGACGTTGAAGGTGACGGTGACGAGGGCGTGCAGCAGGCCGCCCAGGCAGCCGCCGATGATGCCGACCAGGACACCGGTCCACGGGCCCCACTGGAAGCCGGCCCAGGCGCCGAACCAGGTGCCGAGGATCATCATGCCCTCGAGGCCGATGTTGACGACTCCCGCCCGCTCGGCCCACAGACCGCCGAGACCGGCGAGGCCGATCGGCACGGCGAGCTGGAGGGCGGTGGACATCTGGCTGACGTTGGTGATGCCGTCGGCGCCGGTGATGATGCGGACGATCGAGGTCAGCGCCAGCGCTCCGGCGATGACCAGCAGCAGGACGGGCCACGACAGGCGGCGGCCCGTCGGAGCCGCGGGCTGCAGCGTGGGCTGGTTGACATCGACCGCTGAAGTCTGCGGGGTGGTCATCGGCCTGCCACCTCCTTCGTGGTGTTGTTGTCGGCGCCGAGGACGTTGCCGGCGGCCAGCTCCGCGCCGACCCGGCGCTGCTGGCGGCGCAGGCCCCACTCGCGTACGGCCTCGTAGGAGACGACGACCGAGAGCACGATCAGGCCCTGCATGATGACCGCGATCTCCTTGTCGTAGTCGTGGAAGTCCAGCTCGGGCGATGCCTTGTCGAGCCAGGCCCACAGCAGGGCGGCGAACGCGATGCCGACGGGGCTGTTGCGGCCGAGCAGGGCGATGCCGATGCCGAGGAAGCCGATGCCGGTGGGGAAGTTCAGGCTGTAGGTGTGGGTGTCGCCGAGCAGGATCGGCAGGCCGGCGAGGCCCGCGATGCCGCCGGAGATCAGCATGGCGGTGAGCACCATGCGCTTGGGGTCGACACCGCTGGCCGCGGCGGCCGTCTCCGAGGCGCCGGAAGCGCGCAGGTCGAAGCCGAAGCGGGTGCGGTTGAGGACGACCCAGTAGCCGACGCCGAGCAGGACGGCGAGGAAGACCAGGCCGTAGATCTCGCCGGCGTCACCCATGTCGATGCCGGGGACCCAGCCGGACTCGTGCATCTCGCCGGTGGTGTTGTTGTTGCCGACCTTGACGCCGAAGACGTTCGGCAGCCACAGGTAGGCGATGACCGACGTGGCGATCGCGTTCAGCATGATCGTCGCGACGACCTCGCTGACGCCGCGGGTCACCTTGAGGACACCGGCGATGCCGGACCAGAAGGCACCGGTGCAGACCGCGGTGAGGAGCAGCAGCGGGATCTGGAGCGCCGCCGGCAGGTTCGCGTGGGCGCCGACGATGGCGGCCATCATGGCGGCGAGCTGGTACTGGCCGTCGACGCCGATGTTGAACAGGTTCATCCGGAAGCCGATGGCGACCGCGAGGGCCGCGATGTAGTACATCGACGCCTGGTTGATGATCAGGACCTGGATGTCGGAGAACGAGGCCTGCTCGAACATCAGGGTGTACGGCTCGACCGGGCTCTTGCCGGAGGCGACCAGCACGATCGCGCTGAGCACGAAGGCCACGGCGAGCGCGATGACCGGTCCGGCCACCGCGAGGAGCACGCGCTCCTTGTCGAACTTCTTCATCAGCGGGCCTCGTCTTCACCAGACTCGGGAGACTTGCGAAGGTCGGGAGTCTCGGGGGTGTCTGCCGGGGTCTCGGGGGTCTCTTCGTGTTCCAGGTGGCCGGTGGCGGCACCGGTCATGGCCGAGCCCAGCTCCTCCGGCGTGATGGTGGCCGGGTCGGCGTCGGCGACCAGCTTGCCGTTGTAGATCACGCGGAGGGTGTCGGACAGGCCGATCAGCTCGTCCAGGTCGGCGGAGATCAGCAGTACGGCCAGGCCCTCGCGGCGGGCCTCGCGGATGTGGTCCCAGATGGCGGCCTGCGCGCCGACGTCCACACCACGGGTCGGGTGCGCGGCGATCAGGAAGCGCGGCTTGTGGCTCATCTCGCGGCCGACGATCAGCTTCTGCTGGTTGCCGCCGGACAGGGAGGCGGCGGTGACGTCGATGCCGGGGGTGCGCACGTCGTACGCCTCGACGATGCGGCGGGTGTCCGCCTGCGCGGCCTTCGGGTCCAGCCATACGCCCTTGGCGTTGGGCTTCTCGGTGACGTGGCCGAGGATGCGGTTCTCCCAGAGGGGGGCCTCCAGGAGCAGGCCGTGGCGGTGGCGGTCCTCGGGGATGTAGCCGATGCCCTGCTCGCGACGCTTGCGGGTGGCCCAGCCGGTGATCTCCTCGTCGATCAGCTTGATCGTGCCGGAGTCGGCGTGCCTGAGGCCGATCAGCGCGTCGACCAGCTCGGTCTGGCCGTTGCCCTCGACGCCGGCGATGCCCAGGACCTCGCCCGCGTGGATGGTGAAGGTGATGTCGTCCAGCAGGGCCTTGCCGCCGGCCGTCTCCAGGCGCAGCTTGTCCACCGTGATGACGGGGCGGTCGGTGACCGTCGACTCCGCGGTCTCGGGCGTCGGCAGCTCGCTGCCCACCATCATCTCGGCGAGCTGGCGCGGGGTGGTCTCGGAGGGGACGGCCGTACCGACCGTCGTACCGCGGCGGATGACGGTGATCTCGTCCGCGACGGACAGCACCTCGCCCAGCTTGTGGGAGATGAAGATGACCGACAGGCCCTCGGCCTTCAGCTCGCGCAGGTTGTCGAAGAGCGCGTCGACCTCCTGCGGCACCAGGACGGCCGTCGGCTCGTCGAGGATCAGCGTGGTGGCGCCGCGGAAGAGGACCTTGAGGATCTCCACGCGCTGGCGGGCGGCGACGCCGAGCTCCTCGACCAGCCGGTCGGGCTCCACGCCGAGGCCGTAGCGCTCGGAGAGCTCCTTGATCTTCCGGCGGGCCTTGGCGCCGATGCCGTACAGCTTCTCGCTGCCCAGCACGACGTTCTCGAGGACGGTGAGGTTGTCGGCGAGCATGAAGTGCTGGTGCACCATGCCGATGCCGCGGACGATGGCGTCGGCCGGCGAGGAGAAGGTGACCTGCTCGCCGTTGACCGCGATGGTGCCCTCGTCCGGCTTCTGCATGCCGTAGAGGATCTTCATCAGCGTCGACTTGCCGGCGCCGTTCTCGCCGACGAGGGCGTGGACGGTGCCCTTGCGGACGGTGAGGTGGATGTCGTGGTTGGCCACGACGCCCGGGAAACGCTTAGTGATCCCGGCGAGTTCGACGGCGGTCACCTGACCGTTGACCGCCGCGCCGGCCGGAGGGCTGCTGGACGCGTTGATGGCGCACTCTCCTGGGGACGGGGGTCGTCTACGCGCGTAGCGCCCCTATGGCCTGAAAGGGGGCCGACGCACCGCGACAACGGGGTACGGGGAAGGCCCCCCAAGGGAGAGCCTCCCCGTACCCCGTTGAGCGGACGTAACCCCGGGGTTACCGCTGCTCAGGGTGTTGCTGTAAGTCAGCTCGTCTTGACCTTGATCTCGCCCTTGACGATCTTCTCCTTGGCCGTCTTGATGGCTTCCTGGACCTCGGTGTCGTCCGCGAACTTCGGGTTGGAGTTCGACAGGCTCACCTGGCCGGTCTTCAGATCGCCACGAACGATACCGGTCTCGGGCTTACCGTCCTCGACCGACTTCGCCAGGGTGTAGACCGCCTTGGCGACGTCCTTCATCGCCGAGGTCAGGATGGAGTCCTTGTACTTGGCAAGGGCTTCCTGCTTGTACTGGTCGGAGTCGACGCCGATCGCCCACACCTTGTTGGCGGCGGCGGCCTCGATGACACCCTGGCCGGACAGACCGGCGGCCGCGTAGACGACGTCGGCCTTCTTCTCGATCTGGCCCTCGGCGGCCGACTTGCCCTTGTCGGGGCTGGAGAAGCCACCCTCCTCCGCGGTCTGCGTGAGGTACTGGGAGAGGACCTTGACCTTGGGGTCGGTGTCCTTGACGCCCTGCTCGAAGCCGGCCTGGAACTTGTGGATGAGCGGGATGTCCACGCCGCCCACGAAGCCGACCGTGTTCGTCTTGGTGCTCTTGGCGGCGGCGACACCGGCCAGGTACGAGGCCTCCTCCTCGGAGAAGACCAGGTCGGCCACGTTCTTCGCCTCGACCGTGGAGTCGTCGACGATGCCGAAGGTGGTGTCGGGGAACCGCTCCGCGGCGGCCTTCACGGCGGTGGCGTACGCGTAGCCGACGCCGATCACCGGGTTGTAGCCCTGCTTGGCCAGCGACACCAGTCGCTGCTCCTTGTCGGCGTCCGTCTCGCCCTCGGTGGGCTCGAGGTCGGCGGTGTCGTACTGGAACTCCTTCTTCGCCTGCTCCAGGCCCGCGTACGCGGCGTCGTTGAAGGACTGGTCGCCCTTGCCGCCGACGTCGTACGCGATGGCGAGGCCCTTGTCGCCCTTCGACTCCGACGACGAGGCCGAGGTCGAGGTGCCGCCGCAGGCGGAGAGCGCGAGGGCCAGAGAGGCGGTCGCTGCGCCTGCGACCGTGATCCGGGTAATCCGGCGCATGTGTAGAGCTCCTGTCGTACTGGCGGGGCCGGAGAAGTGCGGGTGCGTTCCCGCGTCGTTCGGTGCGTGCTCTCGGCGTGCCGGACGAAGGTCCTCGTAGCGGAGCTACTAGGGCCTTTGGCCGGTGCGGCGAGAGTGCGTGCCGGGCGGCGTGGGGGCGTGCCTGCACTTCTCCGGGTTCGCCCAGCGCCGGACGGTACAGCTCGGGACAGCTTCACAGCTACGGCGCTGGCTTTCGCCGCAGATTAACGCGCGTAGACTCCCCTGAAAACCCCTTCTGTCCACCTTGTTATGCGCCCGTGGCCAACACCACGTCAGACCTTGACCAAGGCCTTGCCGACAGCAAACGGAGGGTGGCGGTGGGTGACGCGGCGGTCCGGGAACAACGAAGCGGGCGGGCACCCTGGGATGCCCGCCCGCTTCACCGGTGTACGTCGGTGACTACCGCCGTATTACTCGGTCTTGACCTTGATGGAGCCGTCGATGATGCCTTCCTTGGCCTTCGCCACGGCGTCGGAGAGGCCGGCGATCTTCGCGAACTCCGGGTTGGACTCGGACAGGCCGACGCCGTTGACCTTCAGGTCGAAGGTCTGAGTGCCGGTCAGCGGCTTGTCGTCCTGGACGGACTTGGCCAGCGCGTAGACCGCGCCGCCGACGTCCTTGAGGGCGGAGGTCAGGATGTAGTTCTTGTAGTTGGCCAGAGCCGCCTGCTTGTACTGGTCGGAGTCGACGCCGATCGCCCAGACCTTGGCCTTCGCGGCGGCCTCGATGACGCCCTGACCGGACAGACCGGCCGCCTGGTAGACGACGTCGGCCTTCTTCTCGATCTGGCCCTCGGCGGCGGCCTTGCCCTTGTCGGGACTGGAGAAGCCACCCTCCTCGGCGGTCTGGGTCAGGTACTGCGAGACGACCTTGACCTTGCCGCCGCTGGTGTCCTGGACACCCTGCTTGTAACCGGCCTCGAACTTGTGGATCAGCGGGATGTCCACACCGCCCACGAAGCCAACCGTGTTGCTCTTGGTGGCCTTGGCCGCCGCGACGCCGGCCAGGTACGAGGCCTGCTCCTCGGCGAAGACGAGGGAGGCGACGTTGTTGCCCTCGACCACGGAGTCGACGATGCCGAAGGTGGTCTTCGGGTACTTCTTGGCCACGGCCTCCATCGCGGGGCCGTAGGCGAAGCCGACGCCGATCACCGGGTTGTAGCCCTGCCTGGCCAGCGAGGACAGCCGCTGCTCCTTGTCGGCGTCCGTCTCGCCCTCGGTGGGCTCGACGTCGTCGGTCTGGTAACCGAACTCCTTCTGGGCCTTCTGCAGACCGGCGTACGCGGCGTCGTTGAAGGACTGGTCGCCCTTGCCGCCGATGTCGTACGCGATGGCGAGACCCTTGGCGTCGCCAGTGCTGTCACTGCCGCTGCCGTTGTCGCTGCTGGTACCACCGCACGCCGTGGCGGCGAGCGCGATCGACGCGACCCCCACCGCGACACGGGTCAGTTTGGATGTCCGACGCATCGTGAAGTCCCCATTCTCCAAGCCCCGCAGTGGGTGCTGAGTTCGGCGCACATTAACGCGCGTAGACACTCCTGGGAACGGGGTTTCGTCTTGCCGTTATCCATTCGTGCCGATGGCCGGTTACGTCCTTGTGAACCACCGGATCGAAAGGCACGCGCGGGGCGATTACCCCCTTTTCCGCACCGCACGCTCCGCGCATGAGAGATACCTTCAGCGTGATGGCGCACAGGACCGCCGACCATGGGGCCAGACTCCCTCGACTACGCGCCGACTGCAAGCGGAGCGAGGGGGTCAGGGGCGCGGGGCTGTGTTCGACATGCGGCTCCGCCGCGCGGGCGCGACCAGCCACAACGAGCCCGCAGCCGCCGCACGACCGCACCCCTACGGCGAGCACGCTCCGGCTAAGCCGCGGCGGCGTCGAGCAGCGCCGCCGCCGTGAAGAGTTCCACGCCCACCGTGATGGCCGACTCGTCGACGTCGAAGTCGCCCTGGTGCAGGTCACGGCCGATCCGGTCACCCGGCGTGCGGACGCCCAGGCGGGCCATGGCGCCGGGAACGTGCTCCAGGTACCAGGAGAAGTCCTCGCCGCCGAGGCTCTGCTCGGTGCCCTCGACGGAGTCGGCGCCGAGCCGGGCGGTCATGGCGGCGCGCAGCAGCTCGGTGGCGGCCGGGTCGTTGACGACGGGCGGGACGCCTCGGACGTAGTTGATCTCCGACTTGGCGCGGTGGAGGTTGGCGATCTCGTCGATGGCGGCGACGACGAGGTCCGGAGCCTGCCGCCAGGTGTCGAGGTCCAGGCAGCGTACGGTCCCGGAGAGCTCGGCGTGCTGCGGGATGACGTTGGGGGCGTGGCCGGACTCGACGCGGCCCCAGGTCACGGCGAGGCCGCTGCGGGCGTCGGTGCGCCGGGCGACCAGCGCGGGCACGTCGGTGACGACCCGGGCGGCGGCGGTGACCAGGTCGGTCGTCAGGTGGGGGCGAGCGGTGTGCCCGCCGGGGCCGTCGAGGGCGATTTCGAGCCGGTCGCAGGCGGACGTGATGGCCCCCTGCCGCAGACCGATCTTCCCGGCGTCCACCTTGGGGTCGCAGTGCACGGCGAGGATCCGGCCCACCCCTTCGAGCACCCCGCACTCGATGACGTCGGCGGCGCCTCCGGGGAGCACCTCCTCAGCGGGCTGGAAGAGCAGCCGGACGGGACGGGGCAGCCGCCCGCGCTTGTGCAGCTCGGCCAGCACCAGCCCCGCGCCGAGCACCACGGCCGTGTGGACGTCGTGGCCGCAGGCGTGCGCCCGGTCGGGGACGGTCGAGCGGTACGGGCACTCACTCTTCGTGTCCGGGATGGGCAGGCCGTCGATGTCGGCGCGCAGGGCGAGCATGGGCTGCTCGCCGTCCCACTCCCCGATGTCACAGATGAGCCCGGTTCCGATGGCGAGCACGCGGGGCTGGAGGCCGGCCTTCTCCAGGCGGGCCTTGATCGCGGCGGTCGTACGGAACTCCTGGTTGCCGAGCTCCGGGTGCATGTGCAAGTCGCGTCGGAACTCGACGAGTTCCGCACGGAGCGCCTCCGGCAGGGTGCCGAGAAGGGCGGCTTCCCCGGTGTGATCGACCTCGGACTCTGGGGACATCAGTTGGTTCACCCTCTAAAGGGTAGGACGCCCGGGTGGCCAACTCGCCCTCGATCAACAAAAGTTCAACCCGTTGGAGGGAGAAAATCCGGCCGCTCGACGCATGGGTGTGAGTGGAGATGGGTAGGTAACTCTTTTCTCTACGCATACCACGCTGCGAACAGAACCGTCGGTTGTGTTCACCTGTCGGGATCGCACACTCCCGGTGAACCTCCGGACACCCGTGCGCCCGCCGCACTAGGGTGCGCCCCGTGAGCGCCGACTTCCTCCAGGCCACCAGAGCCTCGTACGACGCCATGGCCCCCGACTACGCGGACCGCTTCTCCGACTGGCCGGCCGACAGCACCCCCTGGACCGCTCCCTGGTCACCGCCTTCGCCGAGCCGGCCCGCGAGCACGCCCCGGCCCCGGTCGCCGACCTCGGCAGCGGCCCCGGCTCCGTCACCGCCCACCTGCACACCCTCGGGCTACCGGTCTTCGGCGTCGACCTCTCGCCCCGGATGGCGGCCCTGGCCCGCCGTGCGTATCCCGGGCTCCGGTTCCACGTGGGCTCGATGACGTCGCTGGACCTGCCGGACGGGACGCTGGGCGGGATCGTCGCGCTGTACTCGATCATCCACGTCCCGACCGAGCACCTCACCGCCACCTTCGCCGAGTTCCACCGCGTCCTGGTCCCCGGCGGCCACGTACTCCTCGCGTTCCAGTCCGGCCAGTCCTCCGGCCGGCCCGACGACGAGGAGTACCTTCACCTCGCGGAACGCTTCGGCCACGACATCTCGCTCCACTACTACTGGCGCACCCCGGACACGGTCGCCGCCCACCTGGCCGAGGCGGACCTCCAGCTCCGGGCCCGCGTCCTGCGCGAACCGGAAGGCGACGAGAAGCGTCCACGCGCGTTCGTCATGGCCCGCAAACCGAGGTGACCTACGTCGCCGACTCGCACCAGACGTACCCCCAGGACTCGGGCTGGGGCTCGGTTTCGGGCATGCGGCAACCACCGTTCAGCGGTGGGCCGTTGCCGCGCGAGTTTTCGGCCAAGTGATCACACCTAGGTAGAACTACCGAAGCGCTCCTCCCCCAGCACCCGTAGAAACGAACCCGGTGCTGCTCATGCCGAGTTGTGGAGGAACTTCGTATGCCCATGCCTGGTCACTCGATACACCGTGCGCTGGCCACGAGCCTGGACGTGGTCGACGGACAGCGGGTGCTGGACCTTGGGTGCGGTACCGGCGGGACGCTTCAGGCCGTGGCGGAGCGGGCGCCGGGGGCCTTACTGCACGGGTGCGACGTCGATCCGGAGGCGGTGGCAGCCGCGCGGACGCTGCTGGGCGGGGACGCCGAGGTCGAGGTGCACGACCTCAACAAGCCGACCCGGTACCCCGCCGGCAGCATGGACGCGGTCGTCTGCCACGACGTCCTGGAGTTCCTGCGCGACCCGGCGGCGCTGATCGACGAGGCGGCCCGGCTGCTGCGGCCGGGCGGTACGGCGGTGATCTCGCACACCGACTACGACGCCCTGGTGATCCGCGCGGGCGACCCGGAGCTGACGCGTGCCGTGTGCCACGGGTGGGCCGAGTTCCCCGAGGAGTGGATGGAGTTCAGCGACGCCTGGATGGGGCGCAAGGCCGCCGCCCTGGTGCGCAAGAGCCTGCTGTGCGTGGAACAGGTCGACACGCACGTCACCGTGGGCACGGAGCTGACCGGGTTCGCCCGGCACCGGGTGGAGCAGATCGCCGCGGCGCTGCGGGAACGCGCGGTCAACGGGACGGGGCCGCTGTCGGTCGCCGAGATCGACGAGTGGACGGCGTCGGTGGAACGGGCCGCGCGGGACGGGGAGTTCTTCTACGCGGAGACCGCGTTCCTCGTCCGGGCGACCGCCGCGTACGCGTCCGTCCCGGCATGACCTCCGCCGCGCCCACCGCGCCCGCCGCCTCGCCCGTCCGCACCGCCGCACCCGCAATGGCCGCCACTGTCTGCGCCATGGTCAGCGTGCAGACCGGCGCCTCGCTCGCCGTGCCCCTCTTCGACCGGGTGTCGCCGGCCGGGACGGCCTGGCTGCGGCTGAGCTGCGCGGCGGTACTGCTGCTCGTGTGGACCCGGCCGCGGATCCGTCGTCTGCCCCGCAGCGGTCTGGGCGCGGCGGCGGCGCTCGGTTGCGCGAGCGCGGTGATGACTCTGTGCTCCTTCCAGGCGATCGACCGGCTGCCGCTGGGCACGGTCAGCGCGGTGGAGTTCACCGGGCCGCTGCTGGTCGCCGTCGCGGGGTCGCGGCGCCGTGCCGACCTGGTGTGGCCGCTGCTGGCGCTGGCCGGGGTGCTGCTGCTCACCCGGCCCTGGGAGGCGTCCGCGGACCTGCTCGGGATCGGGTACGCGCTGGGTGCCGCGGCGGGGCTGGGCGGCTACATCGTGCTGACCCAGCGGGTGGGCGACCGGCTGCCCGGCCTGCAGGGCATCGCGCTGTCCACGGCCGTGGCGGCCCTGTGCCTCGGAGTGGTGGCGGGCGGCGGGGCCAAGGCGGACTGGTGGAGTCCGCGGGTACTGGCCGTTTCGGCGCTGGCCGCGGTGCTGCTGCCGATCGCCCCGCACATGCTGGAACTGTTCGCGCTGCGCCGTCTGACGGCGGCGGCGGTCGGCACGCTGATGAGCCTGGAACCGGCGGTCGCGACAGGCATCGGTTTCCTCGTCCTCGCCCAGACCCCGGACGCGGGCCAGTTGGCCGGTGTGGTGCTGGTCTGCGTGGCGGGCACGGCGGCCTGCCGCAGCGGTACGAGGAGCGGCACGCCGCACGGGGCGGGGTGACGGCGAGCGGGCCGACCGTGGGTCAGCCCGACGCGCCGTGCTCCTCGCCGCGTCCGTTCTCGGAGCGGTAGTACCACCCCGCGGCCTCCGCACGGTTGCGCAGGCCCAGTCGGGTCAGGAGCTGGGCGACGTGCGCGTTGACCGTGCGGACGCTCAGGCGCAGTTCCTCGGCGATCTCCCGGTCCGTGCGGCCCTCGGCGAGGCGGGCGATCACCTGGCGCTGGCGTGGTGTCAGGTCGGCCGGCGATGCCGACGATGCCGGGGGCGGCCGGCGCGCGACCGGCGCGCGGTCCGAGGGGCGGTCCGGGCGACGGGGCTCCCGCAGCCGGGCGATCCGTTCGACGTACGGCTCCGCGCCCATGGACACGGCGATCCGCTCCGCCTCGTCGAGCAGCGCGGCCGCGCGGTCGTCACCCCGTTCGTACGCGGCCACCCGTCCCAGCAGGGCGTGGACCAGGCGGGCCCTGGCATGGGTGCGCCGGAAGATCCAGATGGCGGTGTCCCAGTGCTCCGCCTCGACCTGCTCGCGAGCCCCGGCGTGTGCCGCTTCCGCACGCGCCACGGCCACCACCCCGTCCGTCAGTTCGTAGGGCGCGGCCACATGGTGGCGTACCCGGGCGTAGACGCTCTCCAGGGCTTCGAGCAGCCGGTCGGGCGCGGTGTCGGGGTGCAGCATGGGCGGCCGGGGGCCGGCCGTCTGGGCGTGGATCGCGGAGGCGAGCGCGTCGATGACGTACAGGCCGCTGCTGGGCGGTGCGAGGTGCCCGTCGGCCAGGAGGAGCGCACGGCCGGTCAGCTCCTCGACGGCCGCGTGGTCGCCGAGCCGGGCCGCCGCGGCGAGCGCCAGGCTGAGGAAGTACGCCTCGTGCAGCGGGCTGCTGGTCGCCACGAGCCGGACCAGCGACGGTGCCGGGTCCGGTTCCCGGCTGCGCCAGCTCTGCAGCCAGGCCCGGACCAGCGCCTCCTCGACCTCGTTGAGCGAACCGTGCCGCTCGTGCGGTGCCGGGTCGTTCAGCAGGTCGTCGGCCTCGGGCCAGCGGCCGGCCTCGATCAGGTCCTCGATCAAAGCCAGGCGCAGTGTGTTGCCCTCCTCGGTGGCCAGTTCGCCGTGTTCGGCGGCGTAGGCCAGGCCGGCGCCGCGGATGCGGGCGGCGTCGGCGACGTTCCCGGTGCGCAGGTAGGTGGCGCGGGCCTCGTTGAAGTAGGAACGCACGACCAGGTGGTGCTGCCGGGACTCGATACCCAGGCGCCGGGCCCGCCGGGTGCGGTGGAGGGACTCGTCGAGCGTGCCCAGGGTGAGGGCGGCCTCGGCCACGACCGTGCAGACGACGGTCTCCAACTCGGCGTCGTCGGCCTCGCGGGCCAGCTCCGCGGCCTCGTGGAGCAGCCGTACTCCGTCGTCGGTGCGGCCGCGTCGCAGCCCGGCGAGGCCGGAGGAGCAGAGCACCCGGATCCGCTCGTGCGGCAGCGCGTTCGGATCCAGCTCGGCGAGGGACTGCTCGAAGTAGTCGTGCTCCCAGCTGGTGCTGCCCGCGTCGAGATAGCGGCCGAGGTGTTCCAGGAGCAGGGCGCGGGAGTCCGTCGTCCGCCCGGCCTCGGTCAGTGCCCGGACGGCGATCCGGTGGGCCTCGTCGGCCCGGCCGGAGCGGAAGGCCCGCTCGGCCTGTCGACGGAGCGTCTCGGCCCTGCTCGACGCAGCGTCGTCATGCCCGGCAGCCGCCACGACCCGCCTCTCACCTCAGCCAGCCTTGCAGGTCAGAGGTTAACAAGCGGTTGCCGCCGGGCCGGGCACAGCGCCCGCCGGCCGGTTCAGACCGCGCTCACCGCCGACAGCCGATGCACGTCCCGCGCGGTCCCCGTGACCCCCGACAGGAACCCCTGCGCCCGCGGCGAGGCGTTCTCCGTCAGCCACGCGGGGTCGATGTCGCACACCGCGACCCGGACCTCCGTACCGGTCAGCGCCAGCGGCAACGTATGTACGACGGTCGACGGGAAGCTCAGGATCGTGCGGCCGATCGGCCCGCGCCGCGCGATCAGCTCCAGCGGGAGGTCCGGCCGTACGACCTCCAGCCCCGTCTCCACCGCCAGCCGATGCAGCTTCTCCGCGCTCTCCCTCCGATGGGCGAAGTAGCGGGTGGCCCCGTGGGCCTTGGCGAGGGAGCTGACGGCCTCCAGGTAGCGGTCGCCGTCCACCACGCCGGTCTCCACCAGCGAGGTGCCCACCATGTCGGCGCCCTTGGTGATGCGGGGCGGGCCGAAGCGGTCGCGGGTCCAGGCGAAGGTGTTGGCGGTGACCGTCACGCCGTCCGGGGTCTTCTCCATCGGCATCGACGAGAAGATCTCGACTCTCCGGCGCTCACTCGGCGTCAGCCGCTTCCGAGCCGCCGACGACACCGGCGCGAAGACCAGGTCGCGGGGACCGGGTCGGCCGCCCTTGCGGTGCCAGCGCACCAGGCGCTCGCCACGGGCGAGTTGGGCGACGAACTCCATGGTCGCCGTGCCGTCGTCGACGACGACCAGGTCGCGCGCCTTGGTGATCGTCAGCAGCAGCTGGACGTACCGGGAGAAGGGGTCCCCCAACACCACACGCTCGGCCCGGCGGAGCAGGCCGGCCAAGCCCCCGATCGTCTGGAACGGGGCCGCCGGCCCGCCCCGCGCCTCCTCCCAGCGGACCTCGTGCCCGTCCTCCCGCGCCAGCTCGGCCATCCGGCGCAGCTGGCCGCGGGTCATGGGGTCGATCGGGGACAGGACGACGAGGGTGAGTCCCCCTAGGGCGTCGTGCCGTCGGGCGTGCGCCCACTCCAGCACGTTCAGGAGCTGTACCGGGCTCTCGACGAAGGCGAGAGTGTGAGGGCCGGTGTTCCCGGCGCGGGGGCTCATCGATCTCATCGACGTACGACCGTCCCGTCGTAAGGCGCTCATGCGGCGCTCGTATTCAGCTCGTGTTCCGGCCAGTGCTGCCACGAGCCCGAAGGGCGCCGAGCCCGAGCGCTCCCTCTCGGGGCACTCGGGGTCGGCGCACTCGGACTCGGTGCCTTCGGGCTCAGACCTGGACCGGCTCGCCCGCGGCGGCGGCGATCTCCGCCTCGGCGACCACACCGGCGACGCGGCGCAGCTTCTTCATCGGGCCGAGCTCGGAGTCGTAGACCTTCTTGACGCCGTCACCGAGGGAGGCCTCGATGGTGCGGATGTCGCGGACGAGGCGCGTCAGGCCCTGCGGCTCGACGGAAGCGGCCTGGTCCGAACCCCACATCGCGCGGTCCAGGGTGATGTGGCGCTCGACGAAGACGGCGCCGAGGGCGACCGCGGCCAGCGTGGTCTGCAGGCCCGTCTCGTGGCCGGAGTAGCCGATCGGGACGTTCGGGAACTCCTTCTCCAGGGTGTTGATCGCGCGGAGGTTGAGCTCCTCGGCCTTCGCGGGGTACGTCGAAGTGGCGTGGCACATCAGGATGTTGTCCGAGCCGAGGACCTCGACCGCGTGGCGGATCTGCTTCGGCGTCGACATACCGGTGGAGAGGATGACCGCGCGGTTGGTGGCGCGCAGGGCGCGCAGCAGCTCGTCGTCGGTCAGGGAGGCGGAGGCGACCTTGTGGGCGGGGACGTCGAACTTCTCCAGGAAGGCGACGGCCTCGGTGTCCCACGGGGAGGCGAACCAGTCGATGTTCTTGCTCTTGCAGTACTCGTCGATCTGGCGGTACTCGTCCTCGCCGAACTCCACACGGTGGCGGTAGTCGATGTAGGTCATCCGGCCCCAGGGGGTGTCGCGCTCGATGTCCCACTGGTCGCGCGGGGTGCAGATCTCCGGGGTGCGCTTCTGGAACTTCACGGCGTCACAGCCGGCCTCGGCGGCCACGTCGATGAGCTTGAAGGCGTTCTCCAGCTCACCGTTGTGGTTGATGCCGATCTCGCCGCAGATGTAGACGGGCTTGCCCGGGCCGACCTCACGCGAACCGAACGAGCGCAGACGGGAGTTGGTGCTCATGGCAGAAGATGTCCTTACTTGGTGAGGGAGTCGAGAGAGGGGCCGAGGATCCAGCTGGCGATCTCTCGGATCGCGCCGTCGCCACCGGGGGTGGTGGTGACCGCGCGTGCGGCGCCGCGCACGACGTCGTGGGCGCTGCCGACCGCCACGGGCCAGCCCACGAGGGCGAAGCACGGGAGGTCGTTGACGTCGTTGCCGACGTAGAGCACGCGCTCAGGCGCGATGCCCTGCTCCTCGCACCACTGCTTGAGTGCGAGGTCCTTGCGGTCGATGCCGTGCAGCACGGGAATCTGCAGCTTCCGTGCGCGGGCGGCGACGACCGGGTTCTGCTCCGTGGACAGGATCAGCATCTTCAGCCCGCTCTTGCGCAGGGCGGCGATGCCGAGGCCGTCTCCGCGGTGCACGGAGACGAACTCCTTTCCATCGGCATCGATCAGCACCCGGTCGTCGGTCTGGGTGCCGTCGAAGTCCAGTACGACCGCGTCGATCTCGTCGGCGGTCGGGAGGGCGCCGGGCCGGTCCGCGTCGAACAGCGGGGCCAGCGCGCGGGCGCGGGCCAGGTCGTGGGGATCGTCGATCTCCAGGACCCGGGCGGGGTCGGTGCGCACGAGCTCGGTGCGGCCGAAGAAGCGGTGCCTGTGCTCGCGGAAGCCGCGCGCGTCCATCGCGTAGGCGGCGCCGGTCTCCAGGAAGTCCTGGGGGCGGTCCTGGCGGCGCGGGCGGAAGGACTTGTCGTGGTTGACGCCGTAGCCGCCGCCGGAGGTGGTGGTGCGGGTGGCGACGGTGTCGGTGCCGCCCTCGACGGCCTCGCGCTCGGCGCGCAGCGCGGCCGGCTCGTCGTCGCCGTGGCGCCACACGAAGCCGTGGAAGGGGGCGACGGTCAGGGAGGTGTCGGCGCCGTTGGCGACGATCGCCTTGACCACGCCGTCGATGTCCTCGCGGACGATGAAGGGGCTGGTGCACTGCACGAGCAGGACCACGTCCACCGGCCAGCCGTGCAGCGCCTCGTGCGCGTCCATGGCGTGCAGCACGGCCGCCTCGGAGGTGGCGGTGTCACCGGCGATGGCGGCGGGGCGCAGCACGACCTCGGCGCCGGCCTGGCGGGCGGCGGCCGCGATGCCCTGGTCGTCGGTGGAGACGACGACGTCCGTGACGAGTCTCGAAGCCCGGCACTCGCGCACCGCGCGGGCCACCAGCGGTACGCCGCCGACGGGCATCAGGTTCTTGGCGGGCACGCCCTTGGAGCCGCCGCGCGCGGGGATCACGGCGAGCACGCGCGGCACCGAAGTGCCTTGCCCTGCTTCCGACTTGGACATGGGTTCTGCTCCTTGACGTGGGGTCTGGCGGCTCACAGCTCGCCCATCCGCCGGATGGCCGGTGCCACGCGCTGCACGCCGTGCCGGTAGGCGCCGCGCGCCGCCCGGCGCACTATCTGGCGGACCGGGCCGGGCTCCTTGTCGTGGGCGGGGGCGCCGGGCAGCGGGCTGCCGTCGGGGCCGAGGTGGTGGCGGGCGAGGATGCCGGGCAGATAGCCGGGGGCGGTGGCCGGCGTGTAGTACGGCGTGAGGGCGGGCAGTCCGCCCGGCCGGTCGAGCAGCTTGGCGATGCGCTCGCGGGCCGCGTCGAAGGCGGTGGCGTACGAGCCGTCGGCGCAGACGCCCTGCCGGGACACCCACTCCTCGTCGGGCGCCGGGCGGTGTCCGTCGTCCAGCTGGTCCCAGGAGGCGAGGCAGCCGGAGCCCACGAAGTGGTGGTTGCCGAGCGTCTCGCGCACACCGAGGTCGGTGAGGACGACGGTGGGGATACGGCGGTGCAGCGACTCCAGCGCCGCCGTGGAGCTGATCGTGACCAGCAGGTCGGTGCGGTCGAGGACCTCGCCCATGTTTCCGTACACCAGACGGAAGTTGGCCGGCGGTTCGAGCCGCTGCACCAGCTTCTGGTACGGCAGCTCCTCGATGTGTGTGGTGTGTTCGCCCGGCTTGGAGCGCAGCTTCAGCAGCACCTCGCGCTCGGGGTGCTTGCGGGCGTGCTGGATCAGGCGGTTCAGCAGGTACGTACGGTCCCTGCGGTTGTCCGGCACCGAGGGCTGGGCGGCGAAGACGACCGTATAGGGGTCGTGCTCGCCGGTGTAGGGCTCCCCGCCGAGGAACGGCAGCGCCACCTCGGTCACCGCCGAGGAGTCGGCGCCGACCCCGTCGTACACCGCGCGGAAACGCTCGGCGTCCTGCCGGGAGTTGGCGAGGACGAGGTCCGCGCCGTGCCGCAGCAGCAGGCCGTCGGCGAGCTTCTCGTAGACGACGCCGACATAGCCGGTGACGACGACGGGCCGCTCCGACTGCCCCTCCCAGACCCGCTTCAGGCCGTGCAGCATGGCCTGGACGCCCCCGCCGACGAGGGAGAGGACCAGGACGTCGTACGACTCCTGCGCCATGGTGCGCAGGAACTCGACGGCGGTCACCTCACGCAGGGAGTCGGCATGGACGCCGACCTCCTGGAGCTGGCGGGGGGTCGGGGTGGCGCGGCCGCGCAGGAGATATCCGTCCAGACGGATGTCCGAATTCTCCGGGGCGATGCGGTTCGCGGTGAGCGCACCCCATTTCCACCGGGTATCGGAATCCGCGAGTACGGCAACTCGCCGGGTCTTCGTCGCACTTACTGGCACGTCGAAGACGCTAGGAAGCGATGGAGAGGTTCTGCCCAACCCGAATGCAACAAACGGTTAACAGCACATCGACGAACGGCGAATCGGGGCCCGAAGTCGTTGAAAAAAAGCCTGGTTCACGGCATCGCCACGCGTCGTTCACCTGACATCAAGCTCTGGGTAAAGACGGGTGCCGGGCCGCCGCCTAACGTCCTTCGCGTGGTCAAGCTCTCCGTCATCGTGCCGTTCTACAACGTGCAGCAATACGCGCCAGACACCTTGAAGAGCCTGCGTGCGAACACACGCGAGGACTTCGAGTTCATCCTCGTCGACGACTGCTCGACCGACGGGACACCGGACCTGCTCGCGCGCGCGGAGCGTGAGCTGCCGGGCGCGGTGGTCGTCAGACACGAGCGGAACGGAGGGCTGGCCACCGCGCGGAACACGGGCATCGACAGGGCGCGCGGCGAGTACCTGACGTTCCTGGACGGCGACGACTGGCTGGCGCCCGGCTATTTCCCGCAACTCCTCGCCGCCATCGAGGAGTTGGGCTGCGACTTCGTACGCACCGATCATGTGCAGTGCACGGGGCGGGCGCGCAGCATCCACCGGGTGCCGCACGGCCGGCGGTGGACGGTGATGAACCCGCGGGAGGCGATCCTGCCCGCCGACCGGTCGACGTCCGTGGACTACGCGTACGCGTGGGCGGGCGTCTACCACCGCCGCCTCGTCGACCGCGGGGTGCTGCACTTCACCCACGGGCTGCGCACCGCCGAGGACCGGCCGTGGATCTGGAAACTGCACCGGGAGGCGAAGTCGTTCGCCGCGGTGGGGCTGCTGGGCGTCTACTACCGGCGCGGAGTGGCGTCCTCACTCACCCAGATCGGCGACGTCCGACAGTTGGATTTCATTCGTGCGTTCGACCAGGTAATCGAGGAAACGGCGGCCGACCCCGAGGCCGATAAGCTGCTCCCGAAAGCCGTGCGCACTTATTGCGCCATCATGGCGCATCATCTCGGCCACATCGAGAGGTTCGAACCCGCCGTGGCTCGAAAACTGCGCTCGATGAGCGCCGCCGCCCTGAAAAGAATGCCGCAGGACGTGCTCGCGGAGGTAATGGACTCGATGGACGCGCAGCGAGCCTCCCGACTGCGGCGGGTGCGCCGCCGGTCGATGGGCACCCGGACGGTGGCCGCCTGATGCCTCGCACCACCCAGATCTTCTGCGCCTCGACGCTGTACGGCGCCGCGACCCTCGCCGCCGCCCTGGACGCCGGGCTCTTCGAACCGGCCGACCGGCGACTGCTGCTGGTCACCAACAACGCGACCAACCCCGAGATCACCCCGTCCGTCGACACCATGCCGGGCTTCACCCCGATCAGTGAGCGCTTCGACGAGGTCCGGTCCTGGAACGAGACCATCTCCCCGTTCCATCCGAGCGGCTGGTCGCCGCGCGCCGACGACATCCCCATGTGGGAGCGGTACGTACGGCTGCTGTGGGGCCTCGGTGACGA
The DNA here is from genome assembly GCF_030499515.1 of Streptomyces sp. DT2A-34. Lineage (NCBI taxonomy): Bacteria > Bacillati > Actinomycetota > Actinomycetes > Kitasatosporales > Streptomycetaceae > Streptomyces > Streptomyces sp. DT2A-34. Next base: position 3,639,357 of record NZ_JASTWJ010000001.1, read on the forward strand.
CGACGTCCAGCTGGCCGTCGAGTCCGTGCAGACCAATCCGGCCCTCGCGCTGTGCCAGCTGTTCACCGGCGCTCCCGTCGACGTCTACGCCGGCGGCCTCACCGGCTACGGGCCCACACGCGACAAGATCGACCCGCTGGTCGGCACCCGTATCGGCCGCCTGCTGCACCTCGATCTCGTCCCGGGCCTCACCCCGCTGCTGCTCACCGAGTTCGGTGTGCCGTCCGAACTGGTGCCGTCCGAGGCGTTCTCGAAGGTGATCGGCGAACTCGCCGAGGGTCAGGGCGACCTGACCGACCGCCCCTCCTCCGCGGGCGAGCGCCCGGCGCTGCTGCTCGGCCAGTACCTCTCCGCACTCGGCATCCTCACCGACGCCGAGGAGGCGGACCTGCACCTCCAGATGGTGCGCGGCGCCGTCGAACTGGGCCACCGCGAGCTCGTGTTCAAGCCGCACCCCGTCGCGCCGGCCCACTGGTCGAGGCTCCTGGCGGACGAGGCGACGAAGCTGGGCGCCCAGCTCACCTTCCTGGACCGGCCCGTGCTCGCCGAGGTGGCCTTCCAGCGGCTGCGGCCCGCACTGGTCGTCGGCTGCTTCTCGACCGCGCTGCTCACGGCCGCCGGCCTGTACGGCGTCCCGGTCGCGCGGGTCGGCACCGACAGCTTGCTGGCCCGGCTCGCGCCCTACCAGAACAGCAACCGCGTGCCGCTGACCATCGTCGACGCCCTGCTGCCCGACATCGCGGACGCCTCCGCGGTCAGCGGCTGGGCGATGCCCCCGCGCGAGCGGGTGGACGAACTGGCCGCGCTGCTCAAGGCGGTCGGGTTCGCCATGCAGCCGAAGATCTACCCGGGGCTGCGCGGCGATGCCGAGGCCTACCTCTCCCGGCACCTCAACCCGCACACCTGGCGCTACTTCAAGCGCAAGCGCCTGACCTCGCTGGCCCTGCCGGGCGCCGTACCGGCCCAGCTCTCCTTCATCCCGCGCAACGCGACCGTACGCCGGCTGGCGCGCCGGGCGCGGGCGCTGAAGCAGGTGGCCGGCCGAAAGTAGCCGAGAAGGGGTGGTCGTTCATCCATGTGACACCTTTGCGCTCCCTGAGCGTCAGCCGTCACTCACCTTTCACCCGTCGGAGGTACGTAGGTTCGGTTGTCCCACGACTCCCACGAGAAGGGCCCCAGGATGAGCGCGGCTGACCAGGCCACGGCACCGCACATACGGCTGCCCCTGTCCGACCGGCCGCCCGTCCGGCCCCGGGCGGCGAGCCGGCTGCGCGCCCTGGACGGGCTGCGGCTCATGGCCGCGCTGATGGTGTGCATGTACCACTTCACCGGCAAGAACGGCGAGGTGGCCACCTCCTGGCACCAGTCCCCCGGGACCATGTTCCCGACACTGTCGCAGCTGTCCACCTACGGCAGCCTGGGCGTCCAGTTCTTCTTCGTCATCAGTGGCTTCGTGATCTGCATGAGCAGCTGGGGCCGCAGCCTCGGCGACTTCTTCCGCTCCCGGATCTCCCGCCTCTACCCGGCGTACTGGGTGGCCATCGTCATGGTCACCGGCGCCGCGGTCCTGCTGCCGGTCGTCGTCCATCCCGTCCGGCCGGACGAGTTCCTGGTCAACCTCACGATGATGCAGCAGCCGCTGGGCGTGCCGCGGGTCCTGGGCGTGTGCTGGACGCTGTGGGTGGAGCTCAAGTTCTACGTGCTCTTCGCGCTGTTCGTGATCTGGAAGGGCGTCACCTACAAGCGGGTGGTCACCTTCTGCATCCTGTGGACACTGGCCAGTGCGTTCGCCCGGGTCGCCGACAACCCGCTGACCGACGAGCTGGTGATGCGCGACCACGCCCCGTTCTTCATCGGCGGCCTCGCGCTGTACCTGATCCACCGCTTCGGCAGCGACCTGCTGCTGTGGGGGATCGTCGGCATGTCCTTCCTGCTGGGCCAGCGCTACTCGGTCATGGCGCTGTGGCACCCCGGCGCCCAGGGCGACTTCCACCGCAGTCCGTACGTCATCCAGGCCATCGTCTTCTGCGCCTTCGCCGCCGTCGCGGTGGTGGCGCTGGGCTGGACGAGCTGGGCCAACTGGCGCTGGCTGACGGTGGCGGGGGCACTGACGTACCCCTTCTACCTGATCCACGAGCACCTGGGCTGGTTCTTCATCCGGGTCCTGCACCGGGGCCTCGGGCTGGGCTCCTACGCGACGCTGGCCCTGTCCGTGCTGAGCCTGCTGGGGCTGGCCTGGCTGATGCACCGGTTCGTGGAGAAGCCGTTCGGGCCGAAGCTGAAGCGGGGGCTGCCGGCCGTACGGTTCTGAAGCCGGAAAGACAGTTGGGGCGCCCCCGTGGCTCGGGGCGCCCCAACTGCTGTTCCGTGACCGCGCGTTACTTCCGCGCCGTCGACCGCAGCTGCCGCACGGCCTTGCGCACCGCCGGATGCCTGCGCAGCGCCTCCGCGCGGACCGGGCTGCCGCCGGGGAGGCGCAGGCTGGTGAGGCGGCGGCGCTTGAAGTAGTGCTGGTACCGGTTCAGGTTGGCGGTGAGCCAGGCGGCCACCTCGTCGCGCGAGCCGTGGTGCTTGCGGGACTGCATGCAGTAGCCGACGCTACGCACCAGCGGGGCCAACTCCTCGGCCATCCCGGCGAGTTCGAGCTGCGAGCCGAGCTCGGCGTGCTCCGCGTCGGGCAGGGCCGCGTCGATGATGGTCAGCGGGATGCGGTTGCTGTTCTCGTACGGCGTGATGCGTTCGAGGAGCAGGTCCGTACCGACGCGGGCGACCGGGATGCCGTAGAAGGCGGCGGCCGTCATCAGCGCGGTCGAGAAGCAGCCGATGACCAGCTTCGGCTTCAGGAAGGCGAAGACGGTCTCGGCGAGGACGGGCTCGTTCAGCACCGTGAGACGGACGCCGAGTTCGTCGGCGACCGCCTCCAGGGACTCGTTGAAGACGGCGGGCGCGCTCGGGTGCGGCTTGAACAGCACGTCCTGGTGGCCGGCCCGGGCGGCGGCGCGCAGCATGCGGATGTGCAGCCGCTCCTCCTCGTCCTGGGTGATCAGGTCGATGGCCGAGAGGTACTGGCCGAGGAGGACGGCGGTGGGCGGGTTGTCGGCCGGGAGGCGCTCGGCGAGGATGCCGGCGCCGGACTCGCCGATCTGGGCGAGGACGTCGACGATCGCCTCGTTGGGGACGGCCTCCGGCTCGACGCCGTACTCGGCGAGGAGCATGGGTCGCAGGCCCGGCACCAGGTCCAGGTGGAGGACGCGGGCGATCCGGCTGCTCATGCCGTGCGGGATGCGGTTGCGGGTGGGGCCGTAGCTCATCAGGCCGTCCGCGTACACATGGATCGGGCTGTCGGCGAAGATGTCCGCGACCGCGCGCGAGGGGTTGGCCTGGATGGACTCGCAGGCGATCTCGACGGGCTCGTCGCCGAGGTTCCAGGCGAGGCGTACGGCCTTCTCCCACAGCAGGGTGTCCTGGCCGCGCGGGGACCAGCCGGCCGGGTGGTGCGGGGAGATGAACTCGTTCCAGGAGCGCACCTCGTCGAACTCGGGGCGCAGCTTCTCGAAGCCGGCCATCTTGTCCAGCGGGGTGCCGACCTCGGGGATGGCGGCCGTGTTGCTCACGACGAGGATGCGGCGGACGCCCTCGCGCGGGCCGAACTGGCCGGCCCGGATGGCGGCGGTGACGGTCGCGGCCGCGTACTGCGTGGCCGAGAAGAAGATCTGGATCATGCCGCCACTCCCTTCATGCCACCCCGTATCCGGCGCAGCATGTACACGCGTTCCTCGCCCATCCCGATGAGGGCCTCTTCCAACTCCTCCTCCGACATCCTGCCCAGCGCCTCGGCCGCCATCTGCTTCAGCCTGGCCGCGATGCTGCGCTCGAACCGGCCCCGGCTGAGCAGCTGGTGGGCGATGACGACGCAGTAGTTGCGCAGCGCCTTCTTGCGCAGCCTGCCCACCTCGGGGTCCTCGGCGAGCTCGGCGAGGACGAGGTCGAAGGAGCGGAAGAAGTCCAGCTGGCGCACATCGCCGATCTGGGTCAGCGAGCTGGCCACGCCCCGGCGGTAGAAGACGCCGCGCAGGCTGGCGACGGCGTAGGAGTCGGCCCTGCGGTGCAGGTCCCAGATCCAGGGGCGGTCCTCGGCGGTCTTCAGCCCGTCGTGGAAGCGCAGCATGCCGCGGTCCAGGAGGCGGCGGTGGTAGACGCCGGCCCACGCGTACGGGTAGTCGACCATGGTGGTGTCGTCGACGGGGAGGATCGAGGTGCGCGGGTCCAGCGGGGTGTGCCGCCGTCCCTCGGGCGCCCGGTGGACGGTCCGCTCGATGCCGGTGACCTGCACGTGGTCGGTCCGTACGAAGTCGACGTCGAACCGCTCGACGGCGTCGACGAGATCCGCGAGATAGCCGGGCGCCAGCCAGTCGTCGCCGTCGAGGAAGGTGAGGTAGCGGCCCTCCGAGGCGTCGATTCCGGTGTTGCGCGCGGTGGCCAGTCCGCCGTTCTGCTCGTGCCGTATCACCCGACTGTTCTTGAGTCTCTTCGTCAGCGTCAGCAGCGCTTCGTACGTCTTGTCCTTGGTGGACCGGTCCTCGACGAAGATGAACTCGAAGTCGTCCCGTTCGTTGTTGACCAGGCTGGTCACGGTCTCGGGTACGTACGACTCGATGTTGTAGCACGGGACGATCACGGACAGGGTGGTTTGGTTGGCCACGTGTGCACACCTGGATTCTCAGCGGGAAATCTCCGTGATCCTAGGAACCGACGGGCTGCCTGAACGCGACACCTCGCCGACCTCCAAGTGAACTCGGCATGACATCACCATGCCGCGGACCCGCGCGCACGGCGGCGCCGCGCCCGGCTTCGTACGGCATCCATCATTCCGCTACACGATCACCCGCGCGTGTCCATCCTCCGCTGATGAGGTGTGGCCCGAACCGGCGCGAGTGCGCCAGTTCGAGGGATTTGTGTTCGACCAACTCTGCGAAGGAGTAAGGGAATGCGTATCCGCAACAGAATGGGCAGACTGGCCGCCTGCGCAGCCGCCGCGACGGGACTCACGGTGGCGGCGGCCGGTTCCGCCTCGGCGGTGACGACCACCGTCCAGGTCTGGGGCTCCTCGGGCACCTACCTCGGCAGCGGCTACTTCCACGGCGGCGGCTCGGGCGCGATCGAGGTGTACGACGCCTTCTGCGACGGGGACAACGGCATCATCGCCGCCGCCTACGTGTGGCGGAACAGCTCGTGGACGACCAGCGGACTGGTGAGCGTCCGGGGCTGCGGTTCGACCAACTACAACGGCCTCGCCGACAACAGCCCCCGTCCGGCATACGGCGAGCAGGTGAAGTTCACCGTGTGCAAGCTGCTGCCCGACGGCACCTGGAAGGACTGCATCAACACCTACGTCGAGAACTACTGATCGCCTACCCGGCCCGGTACCGCGCCTCGATCCCGGCGATCACCAGGGCCAGCCCTTCCTCGAAGTGCCGTTCGTAGTCAGCGAAGATCTCCGCGCCCGCCTGAGCCGACAAGGGGAAGTCGGCCATCAGGCGGGCGCGTTGCTCAATGTCGTAGCCCTCGCGGCGCTCGCCGGGCAGCGGCTCGACGCCCTGCTCCTCCGTGACGAAACCGAGGGTGTAGAAGTACGTCGCCGAGGTCGCGCGGACCGCCTGGGCGAGGGTGAAACCGGCGGCCGTGAACAGGCGCAGGTTGTCCTCCATCTGTTCGGCGTGCTCGATGCCGGTGAAGCGTGAGCCGCTGAAGACCTTCGCGCCGTCGCGGTAGCCGAGCAGCGCCGTGCGCAGTCCGCGGTTGGACTTGAGCAGCCGTTCCTGCCAGGTGTCGGCGGGGTCGAGGGGCGTCCCGGCGACCATCCGCCGGTACATCTCGGTCGCCATCTCGTCGAGCAGCGCCTGTTTGTCCTTGAAGTGCCAGTACAGGGCCGGCGCCTTGACGTCCAGCTCCTTGGCGATGGCACGCAGGGTCAGGCCGTCCAGACCGACCTCGTTCAGGAGCTTGAGGGCGGTGTCCGCGACGCGTGTGCGGTCGAGGGGCGCTCGGCGTTCGGTGTTCACGCTTTGACAGCTTAACGACGTTAAGGCCACCCTCGCGCTCCGCTGAACTTAACAGCGTTAAGGAGAGTCGATCATGACTGTACGGACCGATGTACTGATCGTGGGCGCGGGGCCGACCGGCCTCACCCTCGGCATCGACCTCGCCCGGCGCGGGGTGGACGCGCTGGTCGTGGAGCGGGACGAGCGGCTGTTCCCCGGCTCGCGCGGCAAGGGGATCCAGCCGCGCACGATGGAGGTCTTCGACGACCTGGGCGTGCTCGACGCGATCCGCGCGGCGGGCGGCAGCTATCCGGTGGGGATGATCTGGCAGGACGGGGAGCGGGTCGGCGAGCACCGGATGTTCGACCCGGCGGAGGTGACGGAGGACTCCCCGTACGCCGAGCCGTGGATGGTGCCGCAGTGGCGGACGCGGCAGATCCTGTTCGGCCGGCTGGAGGAGCTGGGCGGGAAGGTCGCCTTCGGCCGGGAGGTCGTCGGGGTGACGCAGGACGCGGAGGGCGTGACCGCGCACTTCTCGGGGGGCGAGAGCGTCCGTGCGCGGTACGTCGTCGCCGCGGACGGTGGCCGTTCGGCCGTACGGCGGGCTGTGGGCATCGGCATGACCGGGGAGACGGTCGACCCGAGCCCGATGCTGGTGGCGGACGTCAGGATCGCGGGACTGGACCGGAACAACTGGCACATCTTCCCGCCCGCCGACGATGCGGGCGGCTTCCTCGCCGTGTGCCCGCTGGCCGGCACGGAGGACTTCCAGGTCGTCGCCCAGTTCCCCGAGGGCGCCTCGGTGGACCTCTCCCTCGACGGCATCCGCAAGATCGTCGCCGCCCGGTCCCACCTCGCCCCCGAGGACGTGACCGAGGTGCGCTGGGCGTCGGACTTCCGGCCACGGACGGCGCTGGCGGACCGGTTCCGGGACGGGCGGGTCTTCCTGGCGGGGGACGCCGCGCACGTCCACTCACCGGCGGGCGGGCAGGGGCTCAACACCAGCGTGCAGGACGCGTACAACCTGGGGTGGAAGCTGGGGGCGGTGCTGCGGGACGGGGCGGGCGCCGGGCTGTTGGACACGTACGAGGAGGAACGGCGGGCCATCGCGGCGGACATGCTGGGGTTGTCGACGAGCGTGCATCGCGGGGAGGTGCGGCGCGGGGAGGCTACGCGTCAACTGGGGCTGGAGTACCGGGAGTCGAGCCTGACGGAGGAGACGCGGGGGGGGCGCCGGGGGCGGTGCGGGGCGGGGATCGGGCGCCGGATGGGGTGCTGGGTGGCGTGCGGCTGTTTGATGCGTTTCGGGGGCCGCACTGGACGTTGGTCGCGGTGGGGGTGGAGGTGCCGGAGGTGGCGGGGGCGGTGCGGGTGGTTCGAGGGGACGCGCAGGAGTCGTACGGCAGCGGGGTGTTTCTCGTACGACCGGACGGTTACGTGGGGTGGGCCGGAAACCAGGCAGCCGGGGTCGTGGACTACCTGGCTCGCTTCGGCCTGCGCTAGTCGTCGCCGTCGAGGAGGGTGTCGACGGAGAGGTCGAGGGTGACGCCGACGGATTCGGGGACGGGGACGGCCTGCCCTCGCTTGAAGCGCTGAGGGTCGGGGTACTTACCGTCGGCCGGGTCCGTGTAGAGGAGGACCTCGTCGTGCGTGCGGTCGGCCACGATATAGACGGGGATGCCGGCCCTGGCATAGATCCCGACCTTGATGGCCGTGTCGTTGGACCAGTTGGTCGAGGTCACCTCCAACACCAGACGGAAGACGTGCGGCGCGTAGCAGTTCTTCTCGACGAGCGCGTCCCGGAAATCGGCGTCGACGACGGACACGTCCGGCACCGCGTAGTCATCCGGTCCGGTCGGCAGCCAGAGTCCGATCCCGGGAATGGCCCGGAGCCCAGCCTCCCGGGCTCCGGCCTGCCTGAACTCGTAGCCGACCTCGAAACACGTCTCTTGGTGCGGCCCATCCGGCGGCGGTGTCACGACAATGCTCCCGTTGAGGATCTCCACCCGGTGCCCGGGCAGCTCCTCCCAGAGCCGGTCGGCAGCATCAGAAAGCGACGACTCGTGCAGCATCACAGCCACGGCACCCTCCTTTCGGGAACACCCTCCACGAGATTAACCGGGGGCGGGCGAATTCCGCCCCCGATCACTCATTCGAGGGAACCGCCCAGCTCAGAACGCATCCGTCGGCACGTAAATCCCCCAAACCCCCCGCAGCGCGTTGCATACCTCCCCCACAGTCGCCCGAGCCCGCAGCGCCTCCTTCATCGGGTACAGCACGTTGTCCTCCCCCTCCGCCGCCTTCCGCAGGGCATCGAGGGCCGAGTCCACCGCCCCCTGGTCCCGCTCCGCCCGCAGCTTCGCGAGCCGCTCGGCCTGCTGGGCCTCGATGGCGGGGTCGACGCGCAGCGGCTCGTACGGCTCCTCCTCGTCCAGCTGGAAGCGGTTGACGCCGACGACCACCCGCTCGCCCGAGTCCGTCTCCTGGGCGATCCGGTACGCGCTGCGCTCGATCTCGTTCTTCTGGAAGCCGTGCTCGATGGCCGCCACCGCGCCGCCGAGGTCCTCGACCCGCTGCATCAGCTCGACCGCCGCCGCCTCCACGTCGTCGGTCATCTTCTCGATGACGTACGAGCCCGCGAAGGGGTCGACCGTCGCCGTCACGTCCGTCTCGTACGCCAGCACCTGCTGCGTACGCAACGCCAGCCGCGCGCTCTTGTCCGTCGGCAGCGCGATCGCCTCGTCGAAGGAGTTCGTGTGCAGGGACTGCGTGCCTCCCAGCACCGCCGCGAGGCCCTGCACCGCGACCCGGACCAGGTTCACCTCCGGCTGCTGGGCCGTCAGCTGCACGCCGGCGGTCTGCGTGTGGAAGCGCAGCATCAGCGACTTCGGGTTCTTCGCTCCGAACTCCTCCCGCATCACGCGGGCCCAGATCCTGCGCGCGGCACGGAACTTGGCGACCTCCTCCAGGATCGTCGTACGGGCCACGAAGAAGAAGGAGAGGCGGGGCGCGAAGTCGTCGACGTCCATGCCCGCCGCCACCGCCGTGCGGACGTACTCGATGCCGTCCGCCAGCGTGAACGCGATCTCCTGCGCGGGCGACGCGCCCGCCTCCGCCATGTGGTAGCCGGAGATCGAGATCGTGTTCCACTTCGGGATCTCGGCCTTGCAGTACTTGAAGATGTCCGCGATCAGACGCAGGGAGGGCTTCGGCGGGAAGATGTACGTCCCGCGCGCGATGTACTCCTTCAGCACGTCGTTCTGGATCGTGCCGGTGAGCCGGTCGGCCGGGACCCCCTGCTCCTCCGCCACCAGTTGGTACAGGAGCAGCAGCAGCGCGGCCGGCGCGTTGATCGTCATCGACGTCGACACCTGGTCCAGCGGGATCCCGCCGAACAGCACCCGCATGTCGTCGATCGAGTCGATGGCGACGCCCACCTTGCCGACCTCACCGTGCGCGATCGGGGCGTCGGAGTCGTGGCCCATCTGGGTGGGCAGGTCGAAGGCGACGGAGAGGCCCATCGTGCCGTGGGCGATCAGGTCGCGGTAGCGGGCGTTGGACTCCGTCGCCGTACCGAAACCCGCGTACTGGCGCATCGTCCACGGGCGGCCCGTGTACATCGACGGATACACGCCGCGCGTGAAGGGGTACTCGCCGGGCTCGCCCAGCTTCTCCGCCGGGTCCCAGTCGTTCAGCGCGTCCGGCCCGTAGACCGGCTCGATGGGCAGTCCGGACTCCGACTCACGCGCCATGGTGTGTGCCTCCGCGTCGTGCTGCTTGTTACCCGCCGGTACGGGCGGCCTCGCCACGGACTGTAGCGGCGGGCGTCCGCCTTGTCTCCCACCATGCTCCCTGGTTCGCAACGGGTCACGCGCGGGGAGACATCTCTGGGGAACGTCTGGTGAGGACATCGGGGCGGCCGGGTCCGGCCGCGATGAGACGACGGGGGTCGGGATGCGTACCAGAGGCATGGGGTGGATACGCGTCAGGGGCATGGGGAGCCTCCGCGGCAAGGGCAGGCGGGCGTCGACGGCCGTGGTCGCCTCGGGTGCCGTGCTCACGGTGCTGTGCGGGTGCACCGTGCAGGCCTCCGGCGAGAAGCACCGCACGCCGGTGCGCATCGAGCTCCCGAGCGGCACGCCGTCCCCGAAGTCCGCCCCGCCCGACGACAAGCCGAGCGCCGAGCCCACGCCGCCGGCGCCCGCCGTGCTGTGGTCGCGGGGCGACGAGGGCCGTGACGTACGCGAGCTCCAGGCCCGGCTGCGGCAGATCGCCTGGCTCTTCGACGGGCCGACCGGGACCTACGACGATCTGACCGAGCAGGCGGTCAGGGGCTTCCAGGGCAAGCGGGGGCTGCCGAAGACGGGGAAGACCGACGAGGTCACCTGGCAACGGCTGCTGAAGATGACGCGCGAGCCCGGCAAGTGGGACCTGTACCTGATGGGCGGGCAGCCCGCCGACGCGCCGGACGCGCGGTGCATGACGGGCCGGGTGCTGTGCATCAGCAAGTCGAGCCGGACGCTGCGCTGGATGATCGACGGTCGGACGGTGCTGACGGTGCCGGTGCGGTTCGGGTCGCAGTACACACCGACGCGGGAAGGTGTGTTCAACGTCTACTGGAAGTCCCGGCATCATGTGTCGACGCTCTATGACTCGCCGATGCCGTACGCGATGTTCTTCAGCGGCGGCCAGGCGGTGCACTACTCGTCCGACTTCGCGGCCACGGGTTACTCCGGCGCCTCGCACGGCTGCGTCAACGTACGGGACGAGCGGGCGATCTCGGAGATGTTCGACCAGGTGAGGACCGGCGACAAGGTCGTCGTCCACTGGTGAGGCGCGGGACGCGGATGAAGTGGGGCGCGGGCGGGACCGGGGGAACGTGTCCCGCCCGCGCCGATGCACGAGCCGCAGGTACGGGGGGAACCCCGGCTCTGTGCGAGGGCCGATGACCAGTCGGCTCACTCATTTCAGCGCCACGGCGGCCGAAAGTGTCACCCTCGGCGCGAAGAATTTTCCGCGAATCACAAAACCGCAGGTCAGCGGCTTGTGTCAGGAGTGACTACGACGACTCCGACGTGGGCACGCCGACCGCGGGGTCCGCGTCAGCGCTTCTGCCCTTGTCCCGATCCCGATCCCGATCCCGATCCCGGTCCTGGTCCTGGTCCTGGTCCTGGTCCTGGTCTCGGCGGTCGTCGTCGCCCTTGTCCGTGTCTTTGTCTTTGCCTTTGTCCGCGTTCTCTTCCTGGCCGACGTCGCCCTTGCCCTCGTCCCGCGGCGACCCGGTGCTCTCGCCGACGCCGGTCAGGACGCTCTGGCAGTACTTCCGCACGGTGACGGAACCACCGGCCGCGCTCTCCAGGGCGCGGCGACGGTCGACGGACAACTGCTTGCCGTCGCGCAGGTCGCGGCAGGAGGAGGTGACCTTGCGCCACCAGCCGTCGGAGTGTTCGTCGCGGTCCGGGGCGGCGGTTTCGCGGCCCGGGGCCGGGCTGCCGGGTGCCGTGTCCTGGGTGTTCCCGGAGCCGGTGGAGCCCTTCGAGCCGCCGTCGGGCGTGGGCTCGCCCTGAGCGCCGTTCTCCGGCGAGGGCGAGACGAGCGTGCGCTCCGGCAGCGACGGCGAGACCGAGGCGGCCGGGCGGCCCGGCTCGTCGCGGTCGAACGGCGTGGGCAGGACTCCGGTTCCGGCCGCGACGGCGACCCCGCCGACCATGCCGACGGCCAGCGCGGCGGCGAGGCCGAGCCGTGCGGGACGAGCCCAGCGCGGGCGACGGGCGGCACGGGCGGGGGTGCCGATGCGGACGAGGCCCGCGTCGGAACCGTCGGAGGCGTGCGAACCGGAGCTGTGGCCGGTGGTCCCGGGAGCGTCGGCCCGGTCGGCGCGCGCCGCGCGGAACGCCGCCAACGCGGCGGCCTCTCCGGGGAGTTCCGCGCTGCTCAGCGGGGGTTCGGCGGTCAGGGACTCAAGCGTCTTGGCGAGCCGTTCGGCCTGGTCACGGTTGGCGGCGTCGACAGCTTCGAGGGACTCTCCGCGCAGCAAACGTTCCGCCGTTTCGCGGTCCAGCCACCTGTACTGCTCGTCGGCCATCACACATCCTTCTGCGTCCGCGAACGCATATGCGTCACACTCGCAGACGTCACCGCACGGTCGCGGGTTCCTCGCTGGTGAGGCAGGGCGTCGAGCACCCCGGCCGATTCCGGATCGTCGCCGAGCAGCTCGGCGAGCCGCTTCAGACCCCGGTGCGCGGCGGTCCGTACGGCGCCCGGACGCTTGCCGAGCGTCTCCGCGGCCGTCTTGGCGTCGAGCCCCACGACCACGCGCAGGACGACGGCCTCCGCCTGGTCCTGCGGCAGGCGCGCGATGAGGGAGAGGGTGCCGTCGGTGGCCAGGGCCTCGATGGCCTCGCCCGCGGTGTCGGACTCGGCGGCCTTCCCGGTCAGCTCCGTCTCGTCGCCGCCGATCGCGGGGCGGCGGCCGCGCATGCGTATGTGGTCCAGGGCGCGGTTGCGGGCTATTCGGGCGGCCCAGCCGCGGAAGCGGTCCGCGTCCCCGCTGAACCGCTCCAGGTCACGCGCTATCTGCAGCCACGCCTCCGACGCGACGTCCTCGGCGTCGGGGTCGCCGACCAGCGTCCGTACGTACCCGAGCAGCCGCGGGTGCACGGAGCGGTACACAGTCCGGAACGCGGTCTCGTTCCCGTCCTGTGCCGCAAGCACCGCGGCCGTCAGCTCCGCGTCGTCCCCCAGCACTAGGTACCTCAATTGATGGTTGCGGTTTCAAGACCGCAGGTCGTTGCGGTGGTCATACACCCTCCGCGTCCGGCGCGAAAGGCACGTTACGGCCTGAAAGAGCCGCTCGTCCATGTCCGTACAACATGCAACTACCCAGGACACCGCGATGTCCCCGCCGGGGTGTGACACAAAACGCAGTCATGGCGCTGTAGAGAGTACGGGCCGCCGCGCGGCCCGTGCCGCGCGACGGCCGGGGCCTCTCCTGTGGGGGGTGGCGGCCCCGGCCGTCTCCGCGACGTCTCTGGTTCGGACGGATCAAGCCCCAGGTCGGCGTCGCCTGCCCGCACGTCCACCAGGCTGTTGCGGCGAAGTCTCTCCGGACGCGATGCGCACAAATCGGTGCGGGCCCGGTAGGCGACGGGGTGCCGGAACGTGCGCGAGGCGGTCGCGTTGGGTACGGGGGTGGCGCCGAGGCCGCAGGCCAGCATGGACAGTTGCGTCAGGGTCGAGTTGGCGAGGTGACGGGCGTCGGGGGAGGCGTCGCGGTTCAGCCAGACCCAGGGCTCGTCGGCGAAGCGGGACAGATCGACGGGCAAGTCGGTGTCCTCGGCCAGGGGATGCCGCTGGGCAGTGCGCTCACGAAATGGTCGTGGCGCCAGGGCCGCATGCGCAGGCCGCGCACCGGTGCGCTCGGCCGGATGACGGCGATGTCGATCTCGCGCCGGACGACGGCCTCCTGCCCCGCTCCCGTGTCCCCCTCCATGATCTGAAGTTCGACGCGGGGACGGGTCCGGCGGAAGCGGTGTGAAGGAGAAAGCCGTGCCCTTCGGGAGCGAGTTCACGGACGAACGGCTGAGCCTGCGCGTCGACGGCGTGGCCCTACAGGTCGCCGCCGTCCGGCGGGCCGGTGAGCTTGCCCCTGGCGTCTTCCTCCACGGCTTCGGCTCCACGAAGGAGGACTACACCGACTTCCTGCACCAACCCGCCTTCGCCGGGCGCCCGTTCCTCGCCTACGACGCCCCGGGCTGCGGGGAGACGGTCTGCGCGGACCTGACGAAGATCTCGATCCCGTTCCTGGTGAACACCGCCCAGGCAGTGCTGCGGCAGTCGGGCATCGAGGGCAACCTCGCCACGGAGGACTGCTTCCTGAGCCGGCAGTCGTCATGCACCCCCGGGCGACGACGAGCACTTCTTCGACGGCTTCGTCGAGCAGGCGCACCGGTCGGCGGAGCCGTCCAGGGCCCTGTACGCAGCGAGCCTGCGCCACAAGGTGCGCCCCCGGCGCGGTGCGAGGGATCTTCGAGTCGATGGTCGACCCGACGGCGTCGAGGTGGCGGAGGTCCCGCGTCCCGCACAGCGGGCACTGGCCGATGTACGCCAACCCCGTGGCGATGCGGGAACGAATCGCCGCGTTCCAGACACGCGGCGACACCTGATCAAGCGACCTTCTCAGCCTGCTCGCTTCCCGGCGTTCTCGGCGTTCTCGGCGTTCTCGGCGTTCTCGGCGTTCTCGGCGCCTTCGTTGTTCTCGCCGTTCTCAGCCTTCCCGGCGCCCTTCCCGGACGTGTTCTTGTCGCTCGGGGCCTGGTCACTCGGGTCACTCGGGACCTGACCGTTGCCGGTGGCCCCCGCACCGGCGCCGTCGGCCTTCTTGGTCGGCTCGCTCTTCGCCGCCGCCAGTTGCTCGGCGCAGTACGCGGCCACCTGGTCCTCGCCGCCCGCTGCCGTGACGAGCCGCTGCCAGGCCGTCGAGTCCAGGGCCTTGCCGTGCTCCTCGACCTGCGCGTAGGCGCGGCACTTGGCCTCGGTGTCCTGGGCGGTGGCCGGATGGCCGGGCTTCGCGGAGGCGGCGCCCGGCGCGGCGGAGGACGGCTCGGCGGCCGGCAGACCGGGAGCGCTGTTCGACGGGGTGGGCCCGCCCTTGTCTTCCGCGGGGGCGTCCGAGGAACCGGACGTACCGATCGCGGCGAACGCCACGCCGCCCAGCGCGAGGCTCGCGACGAACAGGGAGAGCGTGGTCTTCACCGAGCGCGCGAAGCGCCGTTGCTCACGGGGCCGCCAGTCGTCCCGGCGCCGGGTGCGCGCCGTCCGGTGGGCCCCCGCCTCCCGGGCCGCGCGGAACGCGGCCACGGCCCGCTGCTCGCCCTCGTCGTCCACGCGGTGCCCGCGCAGCACGGCGGCGGAGAGCAGCGCCTCCAACGCGGCGTCGTCGAGCATCACGGTCGGGCCGGACGCGTGACCGGGCACGTGACCGGACGCAGGCCCGGAAGCCATGCCCTCAGGGTGCGCACGCCGACGGCCGGTGTACCCACCGCCGCTCTGCCGTTCACCCATGTCCATGTCCTGTTCCTGTCCGACCTGATCCGTATGCGGCCCGCGTGACGCACATGACGTACGTGACGCACATGACGTACACGATCTACGCAGCACCTGTGACAGCTGTGACTCACGAGCTCGTAGAGCCTGTACGTCTCCCACGCCCCGTACGACTCACCGCCCACACCGCTTCGCCTCATCGAGGCGCCCATGTTCCGCCTTGGCCGCCGCCGTCACGCGCACCGTTCATCTCGATTCCCCCAGCGTCCGGGGGCCGTCATCCGTCACACCTTCGACGCCCAGCTGCTTGGCCAGGCGCTTCAGCCCTCGGTACGCGGCCGTGCGGACCGCGCCCGGGCGCTTGCCGAGGACGCGGGCCGCGGCGGGGGCGTCGAGGCCGACGACCACCCGCAGCAGCACGGCCTCGGCCTGGTCCCGCGGCAGTCCGCGGACCAGCTCCAGGGCGCGCTCCGTGGAGATCGACTCCAGCGCCTGGTCATAGGTGCTGTGCGTACCGGGCAACTCCAGTACGTCCTGTTCCAGCGCCGACGACCGGGGCCGTACCTTCAGCCGGCGCAGATGGTCCAGCGCCCGGTGCCGGGCGATGGTCACGCTCCAGCCCCGGAACCCGGCCCCGTCACCCTTGAACCGCCCGAGATCCCGGGCGATCTCCAGCCAGGCGTCGGACGCCACGTCCTCGGCGTCGTCCCCGACCAGCCCACGCAGGTACCCGAGCAGTCCTGGCTGCACCAGCCGGTACGCGACCGCGAACGCGGCCTCGTCACCCTCCTGAGCCCGCGCGACGGCCGCGCCCAACTCCCCGTCGTACGCGTGCACGCGGCGGGGTTCCCCTCCCTGGCGCAAGAACTGTCCTCGTCCGTACCGGTTCGCGGCGAATCCGCACCTCGCGGTACGGCCACCTTGCCCACGTCCCTCCACGGTGATCAGCGCCCCGCCTCACAGAAGTGTCACAGGGCGCGTCCGGCGCGGCCCGGGATACAACCCTCGCGGCCCATCGGGAGTCAGAGACCCCATGAGGGAGGCAACGGCCTTCGCACAGCCGTGCCACAGAAATGGCATACGATGCGCGCGCCCCTCATAAAGATCACATAAGAGGATGTACACGCCATGTCGATCCTTAAGCCCCACCGCCCCCTTCGCGGCATAGCTGCCGCCGTCGCCCTGCTCGCGATCGGCGCGGCGGGGTGTTCGGACGTGTCGGACGCCGTCGACAGCGCCAAGGACGGCGCTAAGAAGGTGGCCCGCCAGCGGTCGGTGTTCTCGCTGGAGACCGGGGACTGCTACAACCCCAACACCAAGGGCGAGGGCACGGAGATCCTCGTCGAGATCGTGCCTTGCACCGAGGCGCACACGGGTCAGGCCGTCGGCGATTTCAAGATCGACGAAGGCTCCTCGTACCCCGGCGACGACGCGGTCTCGGCCACCGCCGACAAGCGGTGCCCGGTCGAGGCGGGGAAGTTCGCCCCGGACACCTGGGCGCTCCCCAAGGGGGTCGTCCTCTTCTACTACACCCCGACCAAGGAGAGCTGGGCGACGGGTGACCGCGCCGTGAGCTGCAGCTACACCAAGGAATCGGGCAAGTTCACCGGCTCGTTGGACGCCGACGCGAAGTCCTACAAGTCCGGGCAAAGCGCGTATCTGAAGGGTTCGAACGCCGTCTACGACGCCCTGTGGGCCAACCAGTCCGAGAAGGACGTCGAGGAGGACCTGGCCGCCTACAAGGCGCAGGCCAAGGCCGTCGCGGCCGCCCTCGACGCACACCTCGAGGGCCTGAAGGGCATCGAGGGCACGGAGGTCGGCAAGCTGCGCGCGCAGCTGACGAAGACGGCCGGGCACTGGAAGGCGGCCGCGAACGCCGCTGACGCCGACGCGTTCTACATCGCCTACGACCCGGCCTTCACCGGTATCGACCCGAACAAGACGGTCGCCGCCCGTAAGGAGCTGGGCCTGGCCACCACCGTCCCGGCCGACGAGGCCGAGGTCTGGGCGGCCTGACGCCCGTCGGGCCTACGGGGCCGCGTCCGCGAGGACCCGGCCCCGCTGCCTCGTTCAGACGTGTCAGTGAGTGACAGTTCGAATCGTGTGTGCGCTGTTTGTAGTTGCCACCTGTGTGACAGGTGATGCGACCGTGACCATTTCCTAGGGGTGGGACAGTTGAGTCCTCGCAGGACCCATGCGTACAAACCGCTCAGTCTGAAGAGACGTGCGTGGCTGACGGTGGGAGCCGTCGTGCTGAGCGGTGCCGGCGTCGTGACGTACGCGATGGCGGATCCGTCCGCGCCGGCCGACGCCCAGCGGGACAGCCGCGAGCCGTCGATCCACACACTCAAGCTCAAGGACCGCGGCTCGGGCCGCCGGGGCCTGGCCAAGCAGGGCACCGACCGCTTCAGCGCGGTCGTGCTGACCTGGAACGACCCCGATGCGAAGGCCAAGGGCACGCCCGAGGTGCGCACCCGGGACCTGGAGAGCGGCAAGTGGTCGGGCTGGCAGAAGGTCACGCTCGAACCGAGCCAGGCGGACGGCGCCGAGGGCGATCGGGCCGCCCTTCGCGGCGGTACGGAGTCGGTGTGGACCGGTGACTCCGACGGCATCGAGGTGCGCCTCGTGAACGCGGACGGCACCGAGGCGAGCGGCCAGCCGAGCGGCATGGACGTCAAGCTGATCGACCCCGGCACGGATCCGAAGGGCGCGTTGCAGCCGGCCGCCTTCGCGGCGGAGGAGACCACGGCGCCGGCGGCCGAGACCCCGACGGACCCGGCCACCCCCGCCGAAACGGTCACGCCGACCGACTCGGCCACGCCCACCGGCACCCCGGACCCCACGAACGCCCCCACGCCCACGGACTCCCCGACGGTCACCGGGACGCCCACCGGGTCCGCGTCCCCGACCGCCTCCCCCACCCCGACCTCCACGGTCCCCGCCCCGCGGCCTTCGACGGTCGTCAAGCCGCCGATCATCGCGCAGGCCGAGTGGGGCGCGTCGACGGACTACGACGGCACGCCGGAGTACGGCACCGAGATCAAGGCCGCCGTCATCCACCACACCGGCGAGGACAGCGACAACACCCTGTCCTGCGGCGAGTCCCGGGCCCGGATGCGCTCCATCCAGCAGGCGCACTTCGCCCGCGGCTACTTCGACATCGGCTACAACTTCGTCGTCGACAAGTGCGGTCAGATCTTCGAGGGCCGCAGCGGTGGCATGGAGCTGCCGGTGCGGGGCGCGCACGACGTCGGCTTCAACACCAACACGGTCGGCATCTCGTACATAGGCAACTTCGAGACGGCCAAGCCGAGTCGCGCCGCGATGGACGCGATCTCCCGGATCGTGGCCTGGAAGTTCGGGATGTACGGCATCGACCCGACCGGCAAGGTGACCCTCACCTCGGGCGCGGAACAGGGCGTCGACGGCAACAAGGTCCCGATGGGACAGTCGATCACCCTGCCGCGGGTCTTCGGCCACCGCGACACCAACGCCACGGCCTGCCCCGGCGCCAACCTCTACCCCAAGCTCAGCCGGATCGCCCAGGTCGCCAAGACCCCGGGCATCTCGCACGCCCTGGCGACCTCGGACTTCAACCGTGACGGCATCACCGACCTGGTCACCGGCACGCCCCGCGCGCTGAGCAACGGCGGCACCCTCACCGTCGTCCCGGGCGGCGTCGACGGCCCGGTCACCGCCTCGAAGCGGACGATCACCCAGAACAGCACCGGCGTCCCCGGCTCCCACGAGTCCGGCGACAACTTCGGCGCCGCCACCGCCTGGGGCGACGTCAACGGCGACGGCTACGCCGACCTCGCGATCGGCGCGCCCGGCGAGGACGACACCAGCGGCCACGCCGACCGCGGCTCGGTCACGGTGCTGTACGGCCCGGGCCTCAACTCCGGCTTCACGTACACCACTTCGGGCAGCGTGACAGCCGCCGGCGCGAAGCTCGGCTCCACGGTCGCCGTCGGCGACTTCAACGGCGACGGCAAGGCGGACGTGTTCGCGGCCGGCACCGGCAAGGGCGGCAACTGGAACGCCCGGCACACCGGCGGCGCCACCAAGACCGGCACGCTCACCACCGCCACCGGTTCGGTCGCCTACCTGGACGCCGCGACCGGCGACTTCAACCGGGACGGCTACGCGGACGTCGCCCTCAACTACCGCGACACCGGCGGCATCGGCCGCGTGGTCCGCTTCGCGGGCTCGGCGACCGGCCTCACCAAGGTCGGTGTGATCTCCGTCAAGGGCGGCCGCTCCATCGCCGCGGGCGACGTCAACGGCAACGGCTACGACGACATCGTCATCGGCCAGCCGGTGGCGTCCGAGTCGGGCGGCAAGTCCGGCGGCCAGATCACCATGGTCCCCGGCACGTCCACCGGCTTCACCACCACCGGCATGACGACGATCCACCAGGACACGACGAACGTCCCCGGCGGCAACGAGTCCGGCGACAACTTCGGCGCCTCGGTCTCGGTCGGCGACTACAACGCCGACGGTTACGCGGACGCCCTCGCCGGCGCCCCCGGCGAGGACTTCCCCCGCAGCGGCGTCAACCAGTCCAACGCGGGCGACGCCATCCTGGTCAAGGGCACGGCCTCCGGCCTGACCGGCACGGGCTCGGTCGCGATCTCCCAGGACACGTCCGGCGTCCCCGGCACGGCGGAGACCGGCGACCTGTTCGGCTCGTCGGTGTCGCTGACGGACCTGTCGGGCTACGGCCGCGCGGACCTGACGTTCGGCGCGGAGGGCGAGGACGGCACGGACGGCATCGTGCTGCACCTCCCGAGCAACAGCACGGGCCTCGGCTACTCCCAGGCGGTCATCTACAGCAAGACCACCCTGGGCACCCCGACGGACGCCCACCTGGGCCAGACGCTGACGCCGTAACCCGTCGAGAGCCTCGTAAGCCGCCGAGGACCACCTGACCCGGCCGGGACCCCGCCCATTCACGGGGTCCCGGCCGGGTCATGTCACAGGGTTACGGCCGCGACTCCCCGCGCGTCGCGTCCCGGCACAGCAACCGCAGCGACCCGTCGCCCGCGAAACACCGCCGCGCCTCGTCGATCGGGTCCCACAGCCGTCCGTCCGGCGTGCGGATCCAGAAGTCGCCGCCCGACGTCCACCACTCGGCGCCGGTCTGACGGGCGATCACCTCACCGGCGTACGCGCCGAGACCGCGCAGCGCGTTCTCCACCGCGGCATACGGCGTCCGTTCACGTCGCAGCCCCTCGATCATCCGGTCGACCCGCCACAGGCTCTGCGCCGAGTAGTCGAGCCGCAGCCGCGCCCCCTCGCGCATCGTCGCCACCGCGTCCGCCGCCCACCGCACGGGCTTCGTCGCGGCTGGGGGCCTGGTTTCCTGCTGAGTCGTCACATTCTTGAGAGCGTGCCCGAACAGTGTTTCGTCACCCGGATCCGAGGGCTGCCCGGGACCGGTGCAGGACCACCGCACCTCCACCCCAGCACGGGCACAGGACTCCCTCAGGAACCAGGTTTACGCGGTTGACGCGAGAGTGACGCTTCGCCGCCCCCGTGCGGGACCGGATCGGCCGGCATCGCGAGGAGGTGCTCGACAAGCAGTACGGCGAGGTCGAGCTCCTCTACTGCAGTATCCCCCCGAACCACGCACCGGAAGGCCCCCGCACCCATGTGGTGCTCGGCGGCCGCCGGTGTTCCACACCGACTCCCCGCTGCCCCCCTTCCTGCTGCTCACCGCGTCCCAGGTGACCGGCGTCGCCGAGTACCTCAGGACGGCCGACTTCGACGACCTGTGGCGGCACGCGCGCATGCGGCTGCTGCGGCCGTACGGCGCGCCGGACGCGGAACCCGAAGTGCGCGGCCTCTTCGCGGCGACCCACCGCGACCTGACCGGACTTCTACGCGCGGACGGCCGACTACGGCGACGCGGTGGTGAAGTGGCTGATGAGCTGACGGCCGCCCGAGGAGGTCAGCCCCTCCCCCGGGCCCGCCGCGACACGACCGCCCGCAGTACGCGCCGCCCCTGAGTCGACACCTCCAGCGCCCGGCGCAGCCCGCCCGCACCGTGCTGGGCAAGGAGCTCCAGGACGCCCACCTGGCAGCGCAGTTCGGCGGCGACGAGCGGCGACATGCCCTGCGCCCGGCCCTCGACGGGAGCCCCGCCCGCGCGAACGGAGTGGAGAGCCTGAGGCACGGCAGCGGCCGAGGACGCGTCGTCCGCCGCGGGGTCGAGCAGCCGGTGGATCTGCAGCGAGGCGACCGAGCAGGCGTCGGCCCATATCCGCGCCTCGGGGGCGGACCGTACGGCCGGGGCGGCGGCCAGCATCCGCCGGGCGAGCAGCGCGGCCTCGTCCTCTACGTCCTCGTCGTCCACGACCTCCGCGACGCCCAGCTTGGCGCGCACCTGGTCCAGCAGTTCTCCCCACGCCGCAGGGTCCCCGCCGTTCGCGAGGTTCGCCCACAGCGGCCGCAGCACCTCGTCGTCACCGCCCAGCAGGGGCACACACCGATCCAAACAAGCCAACCCGCTGGCGGCCAGTCCGCGTTCGTCGGCCTGAGCGATCAGTTCCACCAGGCTCATCCACGCCTCCCTAAGCGGGTCAGTCATGAGGGTCGGGGTCCCCGCACAGGCCCCTGGAAGGCTCCTTCCCTAACGGAGCCCGCACTTCCCCTTACTGCGTGCAACGGCCCGTGAGTGTCACTGGGGCACGACGCCGAGCCGGTCGAGCAGTCGGAAGAAGAGGTTTTCGGCCAAAGGGTCCGCTTCAGCGGTGAGTACGTCGATCAGCGACTCGGCGTTCACCTCGTGCCCGGCCTCGGCGGCCCAGGCGACGGCCCGGTCGGCGGCGTCAGCGGGTTCGAGGAAGTAGTCCTCGACCGTGAGCCCCTCGTCCCCGGCGCCGAGATACCCGGCCATGGCGGCCCGCCCCAGACAGGTCGTCCACGCCCCGCTCTCCGGAGCCGCCGCCTCCACGACCACGCAGTCACTGTCCATGACGTACCCGAAGAGCGCGGGCGCCCCGGTCTCGCGGGCCAGGGCGTTCATGTTCCCGACCTCCCCGTCCCCGCTCGGGTACTCCCACACCTGCCACCCGCCCGGCGCCTGCTCGCGCAGGGTCATGCCCTCGGCGCCGGCCGGCGCGTCCAGCTCCGCCAGCGGCCGCTCCCCGCGGCCGACGACGAAGTACCCCCAGTAGCCCATCCCGGTTCCCCCTGGCTGCTCGGTTCGGCTCGGGCCGAATACACCACAGTCGTACGGGGGTTCGCAGCCGTATGGACCAAATCCACAGCTCAGCTCAGCTCAGCCGGTCGGCGAGCGCCCTGAACTGCGCCCAGGACAGTTCCGGCCGGCCCGCGTCCCACAGCTTCTGCGCCGTCGCCCGCAGCGGCATCCGGATCCCGGCCGCGACCTGCGCCTGAGTCTGCGCGTTCGACAGATCGCACCACACCGCGAAGGACCCGCCCAGGATCTGGTCGTCGTAGCCGGCCGGCACGGCCGCCGTCCCCCGCACCACCCGCGGCGTCCACTGCTCGTAGATTCGCTCGCCCGTGGGATAGACGAAGGTCTGCGGCTGCCCGAGCACGTAGTACAGGAACTCGTCGTTGTAGTTGATCAGCTCGCGCCCGGCCTTCAGATACTCCACGGGCAGCCGCGCACCGATCTCCTTGCCGGTCCAGTACGCCACCTGGATCTCCTTGTCCGGCTGGACGGACGTGTTCCGGAAGAACCCGTCGTTCCAGGCGCGGGGAGTCCGGTCGTGGGCGCGAACCGTGTCGGCGCGGTCGTTGAGCCAGCCGGTGGTCAGGTCGGCGACGGTGCCGCCGGAGCCGTAGGCCTCCCGCGCGGCGGCGGCGAGCTGCGGGTAGGTCACCTCGGGGTTGGACACGGTCAGCGCCTGGTACTCGTCCCCGCCGAGATGCCACTGACCGCCGGGAAAGAGATCGACGTACTCGTTGAGCAGGTCGTCGACGATCGCCGCGGAGTCGGGGTTGGAGATGTCGATCGCCCCGCGCGTGGCGATGCCCGACACGTTCCGCAGCTGCAGCTCCGGATGCGCGGCGATGACCGCCCCCAGATGCCCGGGCGAGTCGATCTCGGGCACGACGGTGATGTGCCGACTGGCCGCCAGGTCGACGATCTTCCTGACCTGCGCCTTGGTCAGATGCTGCCGCGACACGACCTCGGGATGCGAATCGGACTCGATCCGAAACCCCTGGTCGTCGGAGAAGTGCAGCCCCAGCTGGTTGAACTTCAGGTCCCCCAGCTCCCGCACCCGGTCCTCGATCCAGTCCGCGGTGAAGTGCTTGCGCGCGATGTCGAGCATGAACCCGCGCACCGGCTTGGCGGGCTCGTCCCGTACGACGCCCTCCGGCGCTGTACCCCCACCATGGACCTCCTGCTTGAGCGTCCGGGTCCCGTAGAAGACCCCCGCCTCCCCCGGCCCGCTGATGGTCACCCGCCCACCGCGCACGGTCATGGTGTACGACTCCGGGTCCGCGCCTTCGTCGTCGTTCAGGGCCAGCCGCAGATCCCCGGCCCGCACGTCCTCCTTCTCACCGGCGTACGTCAGCCCCAGCTCACCGGCGACGAGCCGCCCCTCGTCGGCGAGCTCCGCGTCGCTCACGACGACACGCTCCCCGCGCGCCGGACGCCAGCCCGGCCCGCGGGCGGCGGTGTGGGAGGTCACGGCCGGGATGGTGCGGGGTGCCTTCGAGAGCGGGTACGACCGGGTGGGCGTCGGAGTCGGGCTCGTCCTCTTCCTCGGCGCGGAGGGCGAAGCGGCCTCGGACGTGCCTGCGGCCGACCGCCCCTGCTGCGACCCGGCCGGCCCTCCGTCGTCGCCGGTGGCCAGGAGCCCGAGGCTCACCCCGGCCGCGACCGTCACCACGACCACCGCGACGATCAGCACCCACGTCTGCTTCAGGGTCCTCTTCGCCGGTGCCCGGCGCCTGTGCTTGTGCTGGCTCACGGCGCCAACCTAGGCCCTGTGATCAACCGGAGGCGTCCACCACACGTTCCAAAACTCTCCCGTTCGGCTGAAATTCGGGCATTCGTCGGACACCACACGTCCACACTCTGTAGCGTGGCGCCACTCCTGCCCCAGAATCCCCTGCCGAAACCCACGTGACGCCCACACACCTTCCTGGCCCAGTCGCCATACCGTCGCTGCCCGAGCAGACCCGCACTCCACCGTCCCCCACCGCGCTGGAGTCCTTCAACTCTGCCCCCGCCGACGGCCTCCTGCGCACCCTCCTGACCTGCCTCCACAGCCCCCGCTGGGCCGCCCGCATCGCCGACCACCGCCCGTACCCCGACGTCGACTCCTTGTTGGCGGCTTCGGACGAGGCGGCGTACGACCTGGCTCCGGGGGATCTGGCGGAGGCACTGGCAGGAGAAACGTTGCCTGTACTGCCGGAAGGGGCGTACGGGGCGGCGTATACAGCCATGAGTGCCGCGAATGCCGCATACGAGGCGAGGTTCGGCCACGCGTTCGTCATCTGCCTGGACGGCCTGGCACCGAACGAGGCCCTGGACCACGTCCTCGCAGGCATCCGATCACGATTGACAAACGATCCGGAAGAAGAGCGGGTCCTTGCGGCAGAGGAACTCCGGCGCCTTGCAAGAGCACGGTTGGTCGACTCCCTAGGGGCGCGGGGAACCGCGCGACCAGCCCCAACGGCGCCGCACTCGGCAAATAACCACACACACCGCCCAATTAGCCGCCAATAACCCATCCGCGTGCCAGTTTGATCACATACCCAGGCCCCCAGTAAGCGCCGCAGGCAACCGTGGATACGATGCTGAGGGCCGGTGGACCGTACCCGGCCGGGCCCGACCGACAGCACAAGCCGGCGCGGCCCCAATCCCCGCTCCCGGAGGAACTTCCGTGCCGGCTGGAACGCTGTACCGCGGCCGGGAAGGAATGTGGTCCTGGGTGGCTCACCGAGTCACCGGCGTCCTCATTTTCTTCTTCCTGTTCGTTCACGTGCTGGACACCGCACTCGTCCGAGTGTCGCCCGAGGACTACGACAAGGTCGTAGCCACGTACAAGACGCCAATCGTCGCGCTGCTGGAGTACGGCCTCGTCGCCGCCATCCTCTTCCACGCGCTCAACGGCCTGCGCGTCATCGCCGTCGACTTCTGGTCGAAGGGCCCGCGCTACCAGAAGCAGATGCTCTGGTCCGTCGTCGGCCTCTGGGTCGTGCTGATGGTCGGGGCGATCTACCCCGTCCTCGGCCACGCCGCTCGTGAACTCTTCGGGAGCTGACGCGTAAGCATGTCTGACAACACAGTCACCACTGAGAAGACCGCGACCGGGGTCGGCCCCGTCGAGGGCGAGTCCCTCTACAACGTCGACAACCCGGCCCCCCTCATCGAGGCCCCGCGCAAGCGCACCAAGAAGACCCCGAAGTCCACGCGGGGCAACTTCGAGATGGCCGCCTGGCTGTTCATGCGCCTGTCCGGCATCGTGCTGGTGGTCCTGGTCATCGGCCACCTGCTGATCCAGCTCGTGCTGGACGGCGGCGTATCGAAGATCGGTTTCGCCTTCGTGGCGGGCCGCTGGGCAAGCCCCTTCTGGCAGGTCTGGGACCTGTTGATGCTCTGGCTCGCGATGCTGCACGGCGCCAACGGCCTGCGCACGGTCATCAACGACTACGCGGAGCGCGCGAACACCCGCCTGTGGCTCAAGGGCCTGCTCTACACCGCCACGGTGTTCACCATCCTGCTGGGCACGCTGGTGATCTTCACCTTCGACCCGAACATCCGCTAGGCACGGGGCTGAGGTAATCCACTCATGAAGATCCACAAGTACGACACCGTCATCGTCGGCGCCGGCGGCGCGGGCATGCGCGCCGCCATCGAGTCGACGAAGCGCAGCCGCACCGCCGTGCTGACCAAGCTCTACCCCACCCGCTCCCACACGGGCGCCGCGCAGGGCGGTATGGCCGCCGCGCTGGCCAACGTGGAGGAGGACAACTGGGAGTGGCACACCTTCGACACGGTCAAGGGCGGTGACTACCTGGTCGACCAGGACGCCGCCGAGATCCTGGCGAAGGAGGCCATCGACTCGGTCCTCGACCTGGAGAAGATGGGCCTGCCGTTCAACCGCACCCCGAACGGCACCATCGACCAGCGCCGCTTCGGCGGTCACAGCCGTAACCACGGCGAGGCGCCGGTCCGCCGGTCCTGCTACGCCGCGGACCGCACCGGCCACATGATCCTCCAGACGCTGTACCAGAACTGCGTCAAGGAGGGCGTGGAGTTCTTCAACGAGTTCTACGTCCTGGACCAGCTGATCACCGAGGTCGACGGCGTCAAGAAGTCGGCCGGTGTCGTGGCGTACGAGCTGGCGACCGGCGAGATCCACGTCTTCCAGGCGAAGGCCGTGATCTACGCGTCCGGCGGCTGCGGCAAGTTCTTCAAGGTGACGTCGAACGCGCACACGCTGACCGGTGACGGCCAGGCCGCGGTCTACCGTCGCGGGCTGCCGCTGGAGGACATGGAGTTCTTCCAGTTCCACCCGACCGGCATCTGGCGCATGGGCATCCTGCTGACGGAGGGCGCCCGCGGTGAGGGCGGCATCCTCCGCAACAAGGACGGCGAGCGCTTCATGGAGAAGTACGCGCCGGTCATGAAGGACCTCGCGTCCCGTGACGTCGTCTCCCGCTCCATCTACACGGAGATCCGCGAAGGCCGCGGCTGTGGCCCCGAGGGCGACCACGTCTTCCTGGACCTCACGCACCTCCCGCCGGAGCAGCTGGACGCCAAGCTGCCCGACATCACGGAGTTCGCGCGGACGTACCTCGGTATCGAGCCGTACACGGACCCGATCCCGATCCAGCCCACCGCGCACTACGCGATGGGCGGCATCCCGACGAACGTCGAGGGTGAGGTCCTGGCGGACAACACCACGGTCGTCCCGGGCCTGTACGCGGCCGGCGAGGTCGCCTGCGTGTCCGTGCACGGCGCCAACCGCCTGGGCACGAACTCGCTCCTGGACATCAACGTGTTCGGCAAGCGGGCCGGCATCGCGGCGGCGGAGTACAGCCAGAAGGCGGACTTCGTCGAGCTGCCCGAGAACCCGGCGGAGCTCGTGGTCGAGCAGGTGGAGCGGCTGCGCAGCTCCACCGGCACCGAGCGGGTGGCGACGCTCCGCAAGGAGCTGCAGGAGACCATGGACGCCAACGTCATGGTGTTCCGCACGGAGCAGACGATCAAGACGGCGGTCGAGAAGATCGCGGAGCTGCGCGAGCGCTACCGGAACGTCTCGATCCAGGACAAGGGCAAGCGGTTCAACACCGACCTGCTGGAGGCCATCGAGCTGGGCAACCTGCTCGACCTGGCCGAGGTCATGGCGGTGTCGGCGCTGGCCCGCAAGGAGTCCCGCGGCGGTCACTACCGCGAGGACTACCCGAACCGCGACGACGTCAACTTCATGCGTCACACCATGGCGTACCGCGAGGTGGGCGACGACGGCGCCGAGTCCATCCGTCTCGACTACAAGCCGGTCGTCCAGACCCGCTACCAGCCGATGGAGCGTAAGTACTGATGGCTACCCCCGTTATGGACAAGGTGGAGGCAGAGTCCGCCGCGTCCCCCTACATCACGGTCACCTTCCGGGTGCGCCGCTTCAACCCGGAGGTCTCGGCCGAGGCGACCTGGGAAGACTTCGAGCTGGAGATCGACCCGAAGGAGCGCGTCCTCGACGGTCTGCACAAGATCAAGTGGGACGTCGACGGCACGCTGACCTTCCGCCGCTCCTGCGCCCACGGCATCTGCGGCTCGGACGCGATGAGGATCAACGGCAGGAACCGTCTTGCCTGCAAGACCCTCATCAAGGACATCAACCCCGAGAAGCCGATCACGGTCGAGCCCATCAAGGGCCTGACGGTCCTGAAGGACCTCGTGGTCGACATGGAGCCGTTCTTCCAGGCGTACCGGGACGTCATGCCCTTCCTCATCACGAAGGACACGAACGAGCCCACGCGTGAGCGCCTGCAGACGGCCGAGGACCGCGAGCGCTTCGACGACACGACGAAGTGCATCCTCTGCGCCGCCTGCACGTCCTCGTGCCCGGTCTTCTGGAACGACGGCCAGTACTTCGGCCCGGCCGCCATCGTCAACGCGCACCGCTTCATCTTCGACTCGCGCGACGAGGCAGGCGAGCAGCGCCTGGAGATCCTGAACGACAAGGACGGCGTCTGGCGCTGCCGCACGACCTTCAACTGCACGGACGCCTGCCCGCGCGGTATCGAGGTCACGAAGGCGATCGCGGAAGTCAAGAAGGCACTGATCACGCGCCGGTTCTGAGGTCGTTTTCGGTACGGCTTTCCGTACGGCTGTGAGGGCCCCGTTTCCGGTGGGAGCGGGGCCCTCTGGCGTGCGGAAACACGTTCGAGTGAACGTGATCGTAAAAGACGTGCGGGTGGTGCCGGCCTACGATGATGCTCTCGACACCAGCCCCTAGGAGGCACGCGATGTCCGCTGCACCCGTCGAGCAGCCCTTCGACGACGAGCCGTTCTCTCTGACGGCCATCGCCGACGAGATCATGGAGCGCCATCCGGGCTACCGCGTCGAGATCATCGGAGGCCACCTCCTCGTGACCCCATCACCGGATGCCCCCCACGCCCGCGCCCTGACCAGCCTCATGATCCCGTTCATCGCAGCCGGCCTGCACGGCGGCGAAACCGAGGTCCTCCAGAACGTCGGGCTCTGGCTGCCGACCGGCGACGAGGACTACGCCATCCCCGACCTCGTGGTGGTGGATGCCGATATCGATGACCACCTCGTCGAGAACAACGCGTACGACCCGGTCTGCTTCCGCCTCGTCCTGGAGGTCACCTCCGGGAACTGGAAGGACGACCTCAAGACCAAGGTCGCCGCCTACGCCAGGGCCGAAGTCCCCGTGTACGTGATCGTCGACCGCAAGCACCAGCGTCTCCACGTCCTCACCGACCCGGACAGGGACGACTACGCCAACCACCGTCCTCACGCTCCCGGCGAAGTGGTCACGCTTCCAGACTCGATCGGCGCCAAGGTCACCCTGGACGTGGCGGAGATCCTGAAAGCAGGCCAGCCGAAAAGTAGTTGAGAGGTCAAGGGATCAGGACACGCAACGCACCTCCCCCAGCCAACTCCCCCGCGGCGTCTGTTGCTTGTGTGACTCCAGTTGCACACTGCCCCCATGGCACTCCTGAGGAAAGCCGCAGCCGCATTCTCGGCCGCAGCGGCCGTACTGCTCTCGACATCCCCCACTGCCTCCGCAGCCCCCACCTCCCACGGAACGCCGGCCCGGGAGACCTTCGACCGTCTCCCCCTCGGCCCCGTCTCCGAGGGACGCGACTGGACCGCCGACACGTCCAACGGCACCCTGACCGTCGCCCCCAGCACCACCGGCCGCCCCGGCCGTGAACTCCGCCTCCGCACCGAGGGCAACGGCCGCGCCTTCCTCGTCTTCCCCGGCCTGACCGCCCCCGGCAACAGCTACTGGGCCCGCCTGCGCCTGCGCGTCGACGTCTTCCCCACCGCCCCCGACTGGGCCCACTGGACCATCGCCGAGGCGTCCGGTTCGGACTCCCCCACCCTGGTCCGGCCCCTGGGCGGCCAGTACGCCCCCACCGACCACGGCAACTTCTGGGGCGTCGGCTCCGATCTGGGCCCCACGGGCGACTGGACGTCGTGGAAGACATCGGCACCTGCGACAGCCGGCAAGTGGCAGTGCGTCGAGTTCCACCTGGACGCGACGGACAACCGCGTCACCGTCTACTTCGACGGCATCGAGCAGCCCGACCTGACGGTCTCCACGGCCCACCACGGCGGCACTTCGGATCCCTTCACCTTCCCCACCTTCGACAAGCTGAAGCTGGGCTGGCAGCTCTACCAGGCCGATCCGACGCCGTCGTCGTACGACGTCCGGATGGACGACATCGCGGTGAGCACGCGCAGGGTGGCCGGCTGCTGAGGCGGGCGCCGGGCCGACTGTCAGACCCGGCCCGAGGTGACAATCACGGGCTCCGGCCCATCATCCCCTTATTCTGACGGCATGTCAGATGACGAGTCGTACGAACTGCTCGGGTTCGACAACGTGCTGCTGCCGGTCGGCGACCTCGGCGAGGCCGTCCGGTTCTACGAGCGGGCCGGGTTCGCGGTCGGGTTCCGGCTCGACGAGGCCGGGATCGCGCTGCTGAAGGTCGGGGGCGAGATGCCGGGCATCCTGCTGCGGCAGGAGGAGGAGTTGAGGCATCGGACGCCGCCGTGGCCCTCCCCGCGCGTGTGGCTGGAGGTGCCGGACGCGCGGGCGGCGGCGCGGGCGTTGACCGGCGCGGGCATCGCGCCGCTCGACGAGCCGTCCTCGGTGGCCACCGGCTGGACCGTCGAGATGGCCGACCCCTGGGGGAACGTCATCGGGTTCACGGACTACTCCAAGCGGCCGGAGCTCGGGCGCAGGCCATGAAAAAACAGGCTTGGCGCAGGCGTGATGCGGGCCCAACGGCGGCGTGACGGAGGCCTCACTCCACTGAGTTGAACATGTTCAAAGACGGGTCTAGAGTCTTCCTCGTCAGCATTTTGAACGTGTTCAGAAGGGGGAGGCAATGGACCGCACGGTCATCGCCTACGTCATCTACCTGGTCGTCAGCATCGCGCTGACCGTCTGGGTGGCCCGCACTCTCAGCCGCAACGGACGGATCTTCCTCGCCGACGTACTGCGCGGGAACGAGAAGCTCGCCGACGCCGTGAACCACCTGCTGGTGGTCGGCTTCTACCTCGTCAACCTCGGCTTCGTCGCGCTGTACCTGAGCGACGACGGAACCGTCCTCGACACCCGCGGCATCTTCGAGGCCCTGTCGACCAAGCTCGGGGTGGTGCTGCTGGTGCTCGGCGTCATGCACCTGGGCAACGTCTACGTGCTCAACAAGATCCGGCGGCGCGGGGTGATGGAGCGGGAGCAGATGCCGCCCGTCACGCCGCAGGACTGGGTCGCTCCGTCGGCCGGGGCGTGAACGACATGGCCGGCGTGACGGACGACGCCGTCGCGGTCGGCGGGCCCCGCGCCTCGCGCCCCGGGCCCGCCGCCCCGGTCCGCCGACTGACCGCCCTCTACGACGCGCGGTGCTCCCTGTGCGCGTTCCTGCGCGACTGGCTCGTACGGCAGCCGCAGTTGGTGCCGCTGGAGCTGGTGCCGGCCGGGTCGGACGAGGCACGGCGGCGCTACCCCGGCCTCGACCACGGCGCCACCCTCGAAGAGATCACCGTCGTCGGTGACGCCGGGCAGGTCTACCGGGGCACCGCCGCCTGGATCGTCACCCTGTGGGCCCTGCGGGAGCACCGCCCGCTCGCGCATCGCCTCAGCACCCCGTCGGGGGCACGCTTCGCCAAGGGGGCCGTACTCGCCGCCGCCAAGTGGCGCGGGGCGCAGCAGGACGGAGCGCGAGGGGACGGGCGGGTCTATCGGCACGCGGACGGGTGGTCGTACGACCCGCATCAGGGCTGGACGTACACCCCGCCGGGCTGCGACGGCGGCACCTGCGCCGCGGGATGAGGCCGGGGCCCAGGGACCCCGCCAGGGGGTCCAACTCACCCTGAATGACCCGGTTTCCGACTCCGTTTTGGCATGCGCCCTTCCAAAACGGCGCTCTGGTTGGCACGCTGCCTCCCGGTTCTCCACTCCGCACTCGCATCGACTGTCTGTCAGCCGGACGGCCCACCCGGTCGCCCGGTCCCCCCATCGCAGAAGGAGTACGCGTGAGAGGCATACCCGGCGTCACCCGCATACCCCGTCCCCTCCTCGGCGCCCTGGTCGGCGTCACCGCGCTGCTCACCGCCGGCGCCCTGGCCACCCCCGCGAGCGCCGCGCCGAGGCCCGACACCCCGACCGCGGTCACCACGGTCTCGGCCGGCGCGCAGCAGCAGGCCCGTGACTTCTGGACGTCGGAACGGATGCGCGAGGCGACCCCGCTCGACCTGGTCTCCGTCGACGGCAACCTCGACGGCGGCTCGGTGCCCCTCAAGGGTGCGGCGACCACCGTCGCGCCCAGCGGCCCGGTCGCGGCGGTCGGCAAGGCCGTATCCGACATCGGCCTGCTGGCCTTCCCGAACACCGGCGGCCAGTGGAGCGGCGGCGGTGCGGTCGTCTCCACGGCGGGACGGGTGTTCTTCAGCTATCAGGGGCGTACGGCGTCCTGTTCCGGCAACGCCGTCACCAGCGCCAACAAGAGCACCGTGATCACCGCGGGCCACTGCGTGAAGCTGGAGGGCGCCTGGCACACCAACTGGGTCTTCGTGCCCGGCTACCACGACGGACAGGCCCCCTACGGCCGCTGGACCGCGTCCAAGACCCTGTCCACACCGCAGTGGACGGCGAGCGAGGACATCAACTACGACGTCGGCGCCGCCGTCGTCGCCCCGCTGGACGGCAAGCTGCTCACGGACGTCGTCGGCGGGCAGGGGCTGGCCTTCAACACCGGCTACAACCTGCGCATGTACTCCTTCGGCTTCCCGGCCGCCGCTCCGTACGACGGCGAGAAGTTCATCTACTGCAGCGGTACCACCAACCGGGACTTCCTGCTCTCCGACGACCACGGCATGAACTGCAACATGACCGGCGGCTCCAGCGGCGGCCCCTGGTTCACGCAGTTCAACGAGTCCACGGGCACCGGCCTGCTGTCCTCGGTGAACAGCTTCAAGTACAACTTCCTGCCGAACCGGATGTACGGCCCGTACTTCGGCACCGACGCCCAGAACCTCTACCAGACCGCACAGACCTCCTGACCGCCGACCGAAACACCACTGGTTAGGCTCTCGTTCCGTGCCCTCGATGAACGACAGCCCTGAACAGGGCGACGCGCCCAGCAAGTCCGAGCAGACCCGTGCGCTGATCCTGGAGACCGCCATGCGGCTGTTCCAGGAGCGCGGCTACGACAAGACGACGATGCGGGCGATCGCCCAGGAGGCCGGGGTCTCCGTCGGCAACGCGTACTACTACTTCGAGGGCAAGGAACACCTGATCCAGGGCTTCTACGACCGGATCGCCACCGAGCACAAGGTGGCGATCCGGGAGGTCCTGGCCCGGGAGACCGACCTGGAGGCGCGGCTCGCCGGCGTCCTGCGGGCGTGGCTGGACATCGCCACGCCGTACCACGAGTTCGCGGTGCAGTTCTTCAAGAACGCCGCCGATCCCGCCAGCCCGCTCAGCCCCTTCTCCGCCGAGTCGGAGCACGCGCGCGTGGAGGCCATCGGCATCCATCGCCAGGTGCTGGCGGGCGCGACGAAGACCAAGGTGCCCGAGGAGCTCCGGGACGTGCTGCCCGAGATGATGTGGCTCGGCCAGATGGGGCTCGTCCTGTACTGGGTCTACGACCGGACCGAGGGGCGCCGGAACAGCTACCGGCTCGCCGCACGAAGCGCCCGGCTGACCGCGCGGGGCGTCTCGCTGGCGCGGTTCCGGGTGCTGCGGCCGTTGGTGCGCGAGGTGCACGACCTGTTCACGGACTTCCTGCCGGGGATGACGAACGCGGTGCCGGATCCGGCGAAGGACGCGAAGGGGGCGCCCGCCGAGGACGAGCGCCCCTGAAACCTCGTTCAGTGGCGGTCAGTTGACGGCGTCGACCTCACCCTCGGCCGGCTCGCCCTCCGCCAGCTCGACGTCGTACACCAGCGGCCCGTCCGCCACGACCACCTGCCCCGCCCGGGAGCCGTACGAAGCAGCTGTCGTCGCCAGCAGGTACGTCCCCGGCGCGGGCACCGAGACGATGTACGAGCCGTCGGCCAGGGACGTCACCCGGTCCAGCTGACGCCCGCCCTTCGTCAGCAGCGTCACCGCCGCGCCCTCGACCGGCCCACCGTCGGCGGTGCGGATGAAACCGTGGACGACCGAGGCACGGCCCGCCGCGAGCGGCTCCTCCTCGGCCACCGGCGCCTCCTCCTTCGGCTCGACCGCCAGATGCGGCAGCCGCTTCTCCAGCCAGTCCGGCAGCCACCAGTTCGCCTTGCCGAGCATGTGCATCGCGGCCGGCACCAGCGCCGTACGCAGGATGAACGCGTCCAGGGCGACGGCGGCCGCGAGGCCGATGCCCGCCATCGCGCCCTCCATGTCGCCGCTCAGCACGAACGCGCTGAACACACAGATCATGATCAGGGCGGCGGAGTTGATGACCCGGCTGGTCTCCGCGAGGCCGACGCGGACCGCGCGCGCGTTGTCCTTGGTGTGCACCCACTCCTCGTGCATCCGGCTCACCAGGAACACCTGGTAGTCCATGGAGAGGCCGAAGAGCAGGGACAGCATGATCACCGGCAGGAAGGACGTGATCGGTCCTTCCTTGCCGACTCCGATGAGCTCTGTGCCCCAGCCCCACTGGAAGATCGCCACCAGGACGCCGAAGGAGGCGGCGGCCGCGATGAGGTTCATCAGGGCGGCCGTCAGCGGCACCACCAGCGAGCGGAAGGCCACCAGCAGGAGCAGGAAGCCCAGCGCGATGATCGTCGCGACGAAGTACGGCAGGCGATCGCCGGTCACCGACGCGAAGTCCTTGAAGACCGCCGTCACGCCGCCGACATGGGCCTCGGCGCCGGACCGCGGGATCACGTCGTCGCGCAGCCGGTCGATCAGCTGGTCGGTCTGCTCGGACTGGGGTGATGTGGTCGGGACCACCTGGATCACCGTGACGCCGTTCGCGGGCGGGACGGCGGCCACCTGGGCGACGCCCTCGGTCGAGCGGATCGCGTTGACCAGGCTTTCCGGTGCGTCGCCGTCGACCACCACCTGGAGCGGGCCGTTGACGCCGGGCCCGAAGCCCTCGGCGAGCAGGTCGTAGGCCTGCCGGGTGGTGGTCGACTCCTGGTGGTTGCCCTGGTCGGTGGCGCCGAGGCGGATCGACAGGACGGGGATCGCGAGGACCGCCATGACAACGAGGGCCATCGCGGCGACCGGGCGCGGGCGCCTTTGGACGTACGACGACCAGCGCGCCGCCAGTCCGCTCGCCTCCGCCGGCTCCGGTCCCGCCGCCGCGAGCCGACGCCGCTGCCGGCGGCTGAGCACCCGCACGCCGAGCAGGCCGAGGAGGGCGGGCAGCAGGGTGATCGCGGCCAGCACGCTCAGGACGACGGTGAGCGAGGTGGCGATGACCACGCCGTCCAGGAACCGCATGTTCATCACCAGCATGCCGGCGAGCGCGATGCACACCGTGCCGCCCGCGAACAGCACCGCGCGGCCCGAGGTGTTGAGGGCGGTCACGGCCGCCTCCTCCGGCTTCATCCCGCGCAGGATGCCGCGCCGGTGCCGGGTGACGATGAACAGGGCGTAGTCGATGCCGACGCCGAGGCCGATCAACGAGCCCAGCAGCGGGGCCACTTCGGGCACGTCCGCGACATGGCTCATCAGCATCGTCGCGATCATGCCGGTGCCGACGCCCGCGATCGCCACGACGATCGGCAGCAGCATCGCGAAGAGCGAGCCGAAGGCCAGGAACAGCACGACCGCCGCCGCGAGGATGCCGACCGCCTCCGCCGTGCCCTGCGGCGGCTCCTGGGTGCGGGCGATCGCCTGGCCGCCCAGCTCGACCTGGAGCCCGTCGCGTTCGGCGGCCCGCGCCGTGTCGACGACGTCCTCGATCAACTCCTTGGGGACGGCGTTCGCCTGCTCGGTGAAGGTGATCTGGGCGTACCCGATCCGCCCGTCCCGGCTGATCTGCGCGGCTCCCTGCTCCGCGTACGGGTCGGTGACCTCACCGACGCCCTGCACGCGCCCGATCTCCTGCAGCGCGGGCTCGATCCGGGACCGTACGGACTCGTCCCGTACGGAACCGTCGTCCACCTTCCACACCACCGTGTCGGTGTCGCCCGCGCGCTCCGGGAATGCCTTCTCCATCAGGTCGTACGCGGTCGCGGAGTCCGTGTCCGGGAGGGAGAAGACGTTCGCGTAGTTCGTGCCCGCGGCCGAACTCGCCGCGCCCAGGCCGAACAGCGCCCCCAACCACAGCAACAGGACCACCAGCCGGTGCCGATAGCACCACCGTGCCAATGCAGCCACGCTCAACGCTCCTTATTCGGTTCGGTCGGTCCCCCAGGTCCTGGGCAACAGGATTGGCGGCGCCGCGCGCGCGTGGCAGGCGACGGCCATGACTCTCAAGGAACTCCAAAGGGCGAACCCGCCCGACTGTCAGTGGGCCCGCCGATACTGGGGGCATGACGACGGGTTCAGGCACCGTGCTGGTCGTGGAGGACGAGGAGAGCATCGCCGACGTCCTCGCCATCGCCCTGCGCTACCACCGGTTCGAGGTCATGGTCGCGGGCACGGTCCGCGAGGCGCTCACCCTCGCCGAGCGCACCCGGCCCGACGTGGCGCTGCTCGACGTCATGCTGCCGGACGGGGACGGCCGGGCGCTGGGGCGTGAACTGCGTGAACGACGACCGGACTTGGCGCTCGTCTTCCTCACCGCGCGCGACGCGCCCGCCGAGATCGTCGGCGCCCTCGGCTTCGGCGACGACTACATCACCAAGCCGTTCAACATCGACGAGGTGGTCGCGAGGATCACGGCGGTACTGCGCCGCACCCGGCCGGCCGACGTCCGACTTGATCCGCTTGACGCGGTCGAAGGAGTACTTGACGTCCTCGGCGGTCATGGCGCGCCCGCTCGGGAAGGCGAGGCCCTCGCGCAGCTCGCAGCGGTAGGTCTTCAGGTCGCCGCCGCCGAAGGCGCAGCTCTGCGCCGCGTCCGGCACGGGTGTGACGCCGCCCGGCTCGAAGGTCAGCAGTGACTGGAAGACGTTGTTGAACAGCGCCCAGGAGCCGGCGTCATAGGCGCCGGCCGGATCGAGCGAGGTGACGGCGTCCGTCGTACCGACCGTGATGGTCCTGTCCTCGTCCTGCTGCGACGGCAACAGCTGCCAGCCGCCTATCCCCACGGCCGCCAGCACGAGCAGCGTCGCGAGAATCCGCATGCGGACCGAACGCATGGGTGTGCCCTCTCCCCGGCCCTCTGAGGGCCCCCACGTGAGCAGTGAATTTGCGCCACTCCCCCAAGCGGCGCGCACACCTAATCACACGTTTTTCATCAGGGGGAAGAGGATTCTGACGACATGGGAAAGAACTTACCTACGGGCGTTTCCGGCAGGTTTCACAGGCTGTCCACAGAGGGAGTTGGCGGGGTGGCCATGAGTCCGCGCCTCGTCAGGCCTGACGGGACGCCAGCTCGATCACCGTGATGTCCGACGGGGCACCCACGCGCGTCGGCGGACCCCAGGCGCCCGCGCCCCGGCTGACGTACAGCTGGGTGTCGCCGTAGCGCTCCAGGCCGGCCAGGGTGGGGTTGGCCAGGCCCGCGATGAGGTTGCCGGGCCACATCTGGCCGCCGTGGGTGTGGCCGGAGAGCTGGAGGTCGACGCCGTGGTCGACGGCGTCGTGGATCTGGACCGGCTGATGGGCGAGGAGCACGCACGCGCGTGCCCTGTCCCGGTCGCCGAGGGCCTTGGCGAA
The DNA here is from genome assembly GCF_030499515.1 of Streptomyces sp. DT2A-34. Lineage (NCBI taxonomy): Bacteria > Bacillati > Actinomycetota > Actinomycetes > Kitasatosporales > Streptomycetaceae > Streptomyces > Streptomyces sp. DT2A-34. The sequence goes on from NZ_JASTWJ010000001.1 coordinate 3,676,901, forward strand.
GTCAGGGCCCTGGCCCTCGCTCTCGCCCGCGACGTCGTTGACGCCGGCCAGGTCGAAGTGGGGCAGCTCGGTGCGCGCGTTCTCCAGCGGGCGCAGGCCCAGGCGGCGCACCTCGTCCACCCACTGCTCGGCGCCCGAGAAGTACTCGTGGTTGCCGGTGACGAAGAACGCGCCATGTCTCGCCCGGAGTTGGGCGAGCGGGGCAGCCGCCGGACCGAGGTCCTTCACGCTGCCGTCCACCAGGTCGCCGACCACCGCGATGAGGTCGGGCTGGGTGCCGTTGATGGTGTCGACGACCTTCTGGGCGAAACCCCGGCCCAGGACCGGGCCCAGGTGGATGTCGCTGACCACCGCGATCCGGTAACCGTGCGCCGCGCGTGGGAGCTTGGCCAGCGGGACGGTGACCCGCTTCACCTTCGGGCCGCTCAGCACGCCGTAGGTGCCGTAGCCGACGGTTCCCACGGCGGCCGCGGCCGCGGCACCGGCGACGACTCGGGAGACGAAGAGGCGGCGGGTGGGGGCGGCCAGGGGGCGGGCGGGGTCCGTGGACTCCGGGGCGGAGGGCGGGGTCGCGTCGCTCGCGGACGGCGGGGGCGGGTCGGTTGTGAGCGCAGAGGTCGTGGCGGTCGTGGGCGCCGAGTCCAGGTCGGTCGCGCGCGTCGCAGCCGGGCCGGTCGTATCCGCGGGGGCGGACGCGGGCGTGAGGGTCTGGGTCCCGGCCGACTTGGTGGCAGGCGTCGCGGCGGGTGCCGTGGCGAGCGCCGTGACCGCGGTCGCTCCCGCCGGCACGAGCACCGGCTGCTCCTCTGCCGCTTCCTTCCCGCGCGCCCGCCGTTCGACCCACCGCCGCAGCAGCGGTCGTACGAATTCACCCGCCACCACACCCAGCAGCAGGTATATCGACAGGGCCAGCCACATGAAGCCCGGCCAGGCCAGGATCTGCTGGAGCCGGAAGGGGGCGCCCGCGCGCTCGGCGACGAGGGCACCGACCGTCAGCGCCCAGCCGCCGGCGATCACCACCACGCCCGCTCGGCGCACGAACCCGGGGCCGCGGGTCGTGTCGCGGAACAGGCGGCGCCACACCAGCCAGTTGCCCGCCACCAGGGCGGACAACACGAGCAGTGCGACAAGCGCGAAGACGACGACCACGCCGACGTTCCCTTTCCTTTGCGTGCTGAGTGAACGCCCGGGGCTCCGGACGAGTTCCTATGACGTCCGGCGCAGTGCGCGCACCGAGCGCAACCCGATGACCCCGATGACCGTCCCCAATACGAAGGAGACGACGGCGAGCAGCAGGTGCACCCAGAAGTACGCCGTCGGGTGACCGTCGTCGAACGCGAGCCCGCTGCTGTCCTTGATCAGGTTTTTGACGAAAGTGATCCATAAGCAAGAACCCAGTACAACCCCCACCCAACGGCCGAGCGGGCACGGGTCACATACTTGCAGGGCACGAACCTCCCCGCCCGAAGGACGATCCATGAAGCTCACCCGCCCCGTCTCCTGGTTCCTCGCAGCGTTCGGCGTCTGGTCGTGGGTGATCTGGGCAACTTTCGTCAACAACCTGTTCAAGGATGCCAGCGGACTTGCCTTTGACGATGGCGAGCCTACGGCTTACCTGTGGGTGCACCTCACCCTGGCCGTCGTGTCCTTCCTTCTGGGCACCGCCATCGGCGTCATTGGCTTCCGGGGCGTTCGAGCGTCCCGCCGCTCTGACAAGTAGGTGCACGAGCGAGCCCCGCCCGGATGGATCCCGGACGGGGCTGGATACCGATGTGATCGAAGTCGGCGGGTACGTTCGTGCCACCTGGCTCGTGCCACCGGCGTCGAGGAGGGGCGACACTCAGCGGCATTGACCGCATCAGCGGCCACCGCTCTGATGGAAGGCGCAACGCCCGCGACGACCTGGCCACTGCGCATCTTGAACTCAACAGGCTCCAGTGAGAGTTCACAGAGAGTTTCCGTATTCCTCACGGAAATACCGGCCCTGATCGCATCGGCGGACTCCATGAATTCCCAGGAACTCGACCGAAAGCCGAACTCGCCCAAGTCGGGAAGTTGCGCGACGCGAAAACGTATTTCCGTACTCGGTTGCGGACCGGTTCCCGCATTTGCATGACTCCTTCGCTCGCCCAGGGACGCAGGACATCCACAAGGATCCCCCACCTTATCGTGCGGCGACAGAAAGCGTGCACCATCACAATGATGCAGCACGCCAGAGCGACCCCACATCAGCATTTCCGTGTTGAGCGACTCCACATCCTCAACAATTATTTCGATACGCTCGGCGACCGTCAGCAGCTCCATGGGATACGAATCCGCATCCTTGCTCTCTTCGACTTCCCCACCAAATACACCCTTGAGTCGCTCAATGACACCGAGATGCGCGCTCGTAATTCTCCAACGCCTGAGACCTTCAGGACGCTGACCCCGAAAACGACCGGCATGGAACCACCCCACACTTTCCCTAAGAGGCATATTTCCACCCCTCGGCGATCATGTCTCTTCTGATATCGCGCAGTTTCGGCTAGGTCTTCGGCTATTCCGACTGCGAAGTCCGCTTCGGCCGGTGAGTGCCCGGAGCCGACATAGCGCCATGCGGAATCGGTAACCGCGTCTCTGTCCTCCAGGGCGAGGAGGCCGCTGCCCTGGTAGTCCGCTCGCACGGTGCGGAGTGCTCCGTATGTGGTGGAGTACTGGCGGGATTTGGTGAGGACGTGGCCCCGGTATCCGAGCGTGTGAGCCCAGGCTCGGAGCCTCATTTCCTCCAGCCCCGGAAGGCCGCCCAGGCGCCAACAGGCAGCCATGAGAGCGCGCAGGTGGGTATTTACCGGGGCTAGGCGGATGCTGTTGAAGTCTTGTATGCGGTAGTCGATGCCGCCCGCGTCGCCGACGCTTTTGGATACGTATTTGGCGACGTAGGCCGCAACGGCATTGTCAGTGACAGTCGAGGATTCGGTAAATGCGTCGCTACGGATCGGGTGTACGTCGAGCCGTTTTCCCCACTTGATGACCCGTTCACCGGTTGCCGGGGAATACGGTGTGCGCACCTCTACTTGGTCAGCTGCCGACCGCACGGCGCCCTCAAGGAGTTCGGTCGTGGCCCACAGCGGCGGGGGCGAGGAAGGCCCGTCCGGACCGTCGAGCCGGATGACCACGTGGAAGTGGACGGCACCGCGCTTTTGGTATTCGGCGACCTTCGCGAAGGAGACTTTCAGGTGTTCGCCCAGGCGGGTTTGGGTGATTCCTGCGGCGGTCGCCAGATGGCGCCTGAGCATGTGGCAATAACGGTTCCACAGTGAGCCGACGGAAGCGTGCCACAAGACGTGTCCGGCGTAGTCGTAGCAGTCCCGGCACAGCGCCTGACCCACCACGGATTCGGTATCCGTGTGCTTGTGGCCGCAGCCGAGGGACCGCCCGTGCTCACAGACTCCGCGATCCCGTCGAGGGCGGCAGAAGGCTCCGTCAGGACCGCTCGCACGGTGCACCGCGCCGAACGAGGGGGCGGTGAGCGTGACGAAGAGCCGGGGATGACGCCGGACGCCATGCGCCACGCCCTTGCCGCCCGACAGGCCGGAGCGGACCAGGTGGAACGTGTCGCCCGCGTGCAGGTAGGAGCACGGTTCGCAGCGTGTCTCACGGCGGTTGCGGCAGCGCACCGGCATCCGGCCGCCTGGTTCATCGGCCGTGTCGTAGTGCCGCAGCACCTCGCCTGTCACCGCGTCATGGGTCGTGGTGCGCCCGGCGAGATAGATCGGGTGGGCGCAGCCGCCAATGGACTTGATCTGCTCCAGCCAGCGTGAGAACCCCGGTTCGTGGACGAGCCGGAGGAGGTCACGCTCGGTAGGAGAGAGAAGCCGCAGCCGCTCAGCCTCATCCAGGACTGAACGCCGCGCCTCAGTCGACAGCGGATACACAAGCGGCCTCCTTCCACGAGCGATGGGCACAGCTGTCACAGCCCAACCAACCAAGCCACTCATCCGGATGAGTTGGACGATCATCGTCACCCAACCACTAGATTCAGGTCAACCACTTATCCGGATGAGTGGCAATGGTAGGTGCACCAGAGGTGCAACCACTTATCCTCATGAGTGGCCACCCGCCTACCCACCGGCCACTGACAGGCAACGCGGCGCACCCACGCCACCGCAGAAGGGCACGAGCCATGGCAGCCCGAGAGCACATCGAACGCGCACCGGCCATGTACATGCAGCTGGCCCAGCGCATCGCCGACGACATCCGGCGAGGCCGCTACCAGACGGGTGAGTTGCTGCCGTCAGAGGCGCAGATGGTGGAGATGTACGGCGTGGGAAAGCACACCGCACGCTCCGCCGTCGCCGAGCTGCGCCGCATGGGACTGGTCGAGTCCCGGCAGGGCAAGGGCAGCATCGTCCTTGCTTCTGGCGGAGTCCTTCCCGCCACCTGCGTAGACCGCTCCATCCACCGTACGGTGAAGGGGAGTTGGAGCCTGCCGGAGGCGATCGAGGCGGAGGCGCCCGCCGTCAGCAGGACCACACTCGACGGACCCCCGGCACTGCTCTTGGACCAGCAGGACCAGGACGCCATCAGCGTGGACCGCATGATCCACAACCCGGCAACCGGCGCCCGCATGGCCCACCGCGTCCTGATCCCGCTTGCCACGGCAGCCGACGCGCCGAGCCTCGCCGAGCAGCCCGACGCCGAAGTCAGCGACCTGTACCAGCAGCTTGCCGACGCCGGACTCAGCCTTGCGTTCACCGAGCACGTCACCGCCCGCACCCCCTACCCGGACGAGCGGGCAGCACTCGGGCTCAGCGACGCCAGCCCCCTGCTGATCACCTACCGCGTGACCGCCGACGCCGACCAGGAGCGCCCGCTGCTGTGCGAGGAGCTGAAGGCCCCCGCCGCCACGTGCCAGCTCACCTATCCCATGACGCCGTCGAAGCCAGCCGCCAGGCGCCCCACCCGACGCCGATCCGAATCGGAGTAACTTCGCTTTACTTGATCTAGGGCGCGCGCTCCGCGCGCGCCGGGCGGCCTTGGGCCGCCTCGGCCGGGCATGCGGCCTTCGGCCGGTCCCGTCCGGACGGCCAGCCGCCCGACACCACCAGCCCGCACCCGACCAAGCAGACAAGCCATCCGCCGAATCGTCGCCGGAGGCTCTACCGTCTGCCCTGTCAGGTCACCGGGGAGGCGAGCCGCACGACCAGCGAGGCCCGCACTCCACCCGGCACGGGCGCCAACTCTGCTCGCTCACACGTTGGTTCACGAGGGATGCCAGCGCCGCTCACGATGGCATACAGCACCGCGACGAACCCGGTTCAGGCCGGTGGTACCAGGGACGCTACAGCGCGCCCCTGGACCCCGCCCAGGCGTGGCAACCTCACGCGCGAATGCGGGTTTCGTCGTGGCCCATGTCCGTGCGCGCGTGAGGTCACCACGCACGTGGCCAGCAGCTTTCCCTCGTCGAAGGGTACGCATGACAGTCCCCTTGCCCGGACTCGAACCGGGGTCTCTCCCGGGCGCTACGGCTATGGATCGCGCGCCCCAGCGACGTTAAGCCGCCCAGGAGCGAGGAGGCTCTTCCTGACTGAGCTACAAGGGGATGGGTGCCCGTGTCCGGGGTCGGACCGGATGTCAGCCGACGCGGCCGTTGGAATTCGCGATTCGGCTGTGGCGCACGGGCCCTCCATCGGTCAACGAGAGGCCCGGGTGAGGATCGCCCACCCAGACCACCGACAGAGGAAGTGGAACCCGCCCTGGCCGGAGATCAGGGGGAGGGGGATCATCCGGCCAGAGCAGGGGCTTACGGGGAACTGGCTCCACTCACGAGTGCTGACACGATGACGGTGACTACGGATCCCCAGATCACCAGCAGCAGCACCCCGCCCCAGAAGGGGCCGTCGGCACTGAAGCGCCAGGTTCGTAACCGCCGATGGGCGCCTGTCGCGCGGTAGTCGAGTTGCGGAGGCCACCTGGTCATCGCTGGACCACCTCTGGTGAGGTCTGCACGGGGACAGCGCGTTGCGTCCGCTGGTCGTTCGGGTGGCCGTATCTCATGTGCGTGTATGTGGCGCGCACGAGGTTGCCCGCCGCCTGCGGGTCGCCCAGGAGCACGGCCGCTCCGAGCACGTCACGCAGCCGTGCACACATGACGCAGGGTTCGGGGTCCACGGGTCCGGGACCAGGTGTCGTCAGGTCAGTCAGCATCGGTTGTCGGGTCCATCCAGTAAGAAGCTGTTGTCTTTCCGAGAGTGACGGGTGCGTTTCCGCTGGTCAGGCATAGGGGTGGTGTTTCGGCGGCAGGGACGAGGTGTCGTGTCGTCTCTTCGGTGGAGGTGCCGGGATGCCGTCGGTAATGGGGTTGCTGGAGGAGCGCGAACGCGCTGCTCGGCAGCGAGTGGAGGCCCTTCAGACCGAGCTGCGGGAGGCGGAGGCCGTGTGGGAGCGGTTCGTGATCGCCCGTGAGACGGTGGGCGAGGTTCTGGCGGAGCCCCGCGGAGGCGAGGAGGTACCGCCAGTCGTGATGGCCGGCGGGCGGCCGGTGAAGGTCACGGCGGCGGTGCCCGGTTCGGTGGTGCCGCACTGGCAGGCAGGGCTTGGCCCGACGGTTCTGGCGCCGGACTATCAGCAGATCATGGACGTCCTGGCCGGTGGGAGTGCGTCGTGCGAAAAGGCGATGGACTGTCGGCAACTCGCGGCGGCAGTCGGGCTGGAGCCGGTCCCGGCGAAGGTGGAAGGGGTGCGGTCGAAGGCGAAGCGACTGGCCGCGCGGGGCTGGCTGGCAGAGGAACGGCCGGGGCTGTTCAGCGTGCCCGTCGGACGAGCCGACGGCTCATGACCATGCTCATCGACCACCGGATCACCGCCTCCGAGGTGTCGGTGCGCGTCTCGTAGTCGCGGGCCAGACGGCGTGAGTGCATCAGCCAGGCGAACGTGCGCTCCACCAGCCACCTCTTCGGCAACACGGTGAAGCCGCTGGTGTCGTCGCTGCGTTTGACCACCGTCAGCGCGATGCGCAGGACACCACCGACGAAGTCGACCAGGCGCCCGGTATAGCCGCCGTCGGCCCACACCCGCGTGACGCGCCAGTGCCGATCGCGCAGCCTGGCCAGCAGCGTCTGCCCCGCGTCCCGGTCGGTGACCGAAGCCGCGGTCACCATCACGACCAGCAACAGCCCGAGGGTGTCCACCACGATGTGCCGCTTGCGGCCGTTGACCTTCTTTCCGCCGTCGAAGCCCCTGGTCGCGGCCGGCACCGATGCGGCTCCTCTCACCGACTGCGCGTCGATGACGCCCGCCGTCGGTTCCGGATCCTGGCCCGCAGCCTCGCGTACCCGGTCGCGCAGCCGGTCGTGGAACTCGGCGGCCAGGCCCTTGTCCCGCCAGCGCCGGAAGAAGGCGTAGACGCGGTCCCACGCGGGGAAGTCCGCGGGCATCGCCCGCCAGGTGATGCCGCCCGCGACCAGGTAGCGCACCGCGTCGACCATCTGCCGGTGGCAGTAGCCCTCCGGTTGCCCGCCGCGGCCCTCCAACCAGCCGGGGACCGGCATCGCGTCGCGCACGACCGCCCACTCCGCGTCGCTCATGTCGGACGGATATCTCGGCCGCCTGTACGGCTGATCACTGGCGTTCCCGAACCGGTGAGCGAGGCAATCACACGTCAGGGAAGCCGGGTTGGACGACAACGACGCCGGCACGGAAGACTGCAGCACCAGGGGCCTCCTGCTGCTCGGTTGGATTCGACACCCACGAGCTGTGCGGGAGGCCCCGCTTTCATGCTCAGCCAGCCAGAAGATCACCCGACCGAGTCGACGACCTCGAACTCACGCTCACCAAGATCGATAGAGCAACAGCTTCTAAGGCCGGCGGAAGTCCGCGCCGCAGTCTTCATCGAGGTCACGCGCACCGCTCCCAGGTGTGACCACCCCGATGCGCATCAGGCAGCCAACACAGCGCCTCGGACAAGGAAATGCCGCCCTTCGACGGACGGAACGACTCGCAGTAGGCGAGGGGCCGTACCGTGATGTCATCGCCCGCCCACATGACCCACACGGCCCCCTCGAACAAGTTCCGCAAACGCGCGGCGTGTTCACCGTGGTCGTGCTTGTCGAGTTCGCAGGTCACGGAGACCGGCAACGGCGCCTCGTCCCACAACCCGCCCACGACGTCCAACGCCGCCGCCCGCATTTCCTCAGGCACGTCCAACCACACGCCACACGTCACCGCGCACACCTTCTCTTGTCGCAGTGTCCGCACCCGGGGACGCGGCACGAAGGGAGCGCACCGCGCCGGAACGCGATCACACCCGACGCAGGGTTGCGGGTGCCGCCGAATGCCGCCCACCAGCCACCGTCCGCGGGCCGCTCCGAGCCCTTGACCGGGCCGGGGCCGGAAAGGGCACCCGATCGGGCGCCGAGGCGCCTTCCCGAAGGCGTCATGGTTTGGCCTCAGTCAGACACCCAGGGTGCACGTACGGGCGGCCGGTAGCCACACCGAACGGCTTCACACGCCACACACGCTCAAGACTCCCAAACGGCTTGTGACACCTGCGGCACTTCTCACCCTTGGGCGCGTACGTCGAGTACTCGACCTGCCCCGCATCGGTACCCACCCCCGCACTCACAGCAATCCCCTCAGCCCGATCTCAACATCACGCAGCACCCTGGATGTCGGCTCCGCGTAACCAGTACGAGGCACCCACCCCGGAACACCCCGCCAAAACTCGATCCTCAGTGCATCCCGCTCCGCCACCTCGTCAGCCCGGGGCGAAGCCATCCCCTGCTCGGACACGACCGCTCCTCTCCGTAGTGCCATAACTACCAAGCGGGTTCAGCGTGACCCTTGCGGCGCTACGATCAACAGAGGTTTCGCGGTGACAGATGCGCTGGTCACCGTGACAACGCGACCTGTCACACGGAGGGTTGGGGATGACGGTCGAGGAACAGGACCTGAAGGAAAAGGACTCAATGCTGGCCTTCTTCGGGTCCGAAGTGCAGCGGCTACGAGGCAAGAAGGGTGCGTCTCAGGACGCGTTGGCCAAGGCCACCCACTGCACGAGAACCCTGGTCAACAAGATCGAGAACGCGGTCCGGGTGCCGTCGAAGGACTTCGCCAAGTACGCCGATGAATTCCTTGACGCTGACGACCACTTGAGTCGGCTGTGGCCGCTCGTCATCCTCTACGCGTATCCGAGCTGGTTCCGGCCGTTCGTCGAACTGGAGAAACAGGCAGCCGTCATCCGTACTCTTGAGCCGACAGTTGTCCCCGGACTGCTACAGACCAGGGGCTACGCCAGGGCGACCCTGGCTGTCGGCCGAACCAATGACATCGACACCTTGCTTGACGCGCGTATGGAGCGACAGGCCATCCTCGAACGGGGCAACCCTCCGGAACTGTGGGCGCTCATGGACGAAGCCGTGTTGCGACGAACGGTAGGCGGCGACAGGGTGATGCGGGAGCAGCTACAGCACCTGCTGAATCTGTCAGAACGACCGTCGATCGTGATCCAGGTCGTGCCATTCGGCACTGGCGCCCGCGCAGCTGCGGCCGGTGCCTTCCACACACTCACCTTCGAGGAAGGCATCAAGGGCGCTCCGACCCTGCCCGTCGTCCACGTTGACGGCTTCCCCCGGGGGCAGCTCTTGGCCGATCCGGCAGATTTCAAAGCGGCGGAACGAGCCTATGATCTGCTCATGAGCGACGCCCTGTCCGTGCGAGCGTCAATCGACCTGATCGCCGACGTCATGAAGGAAACAACGTGATCCGCGCAAACAGCCTGCCCGAGGCGGCATGGCGCAAGAGCACCTACAGCTCCGACAACGGCGGAGCCTGCGTCGAGGTCGTTGACGGACTGCCGGTCGTACCCGTCCGAGACTCGAAGAACAAGAAGGGCGCCGCCCTGGCCGTCAGCCGCTCGGCCTGGGCTTCGTTCATCCGCTCCCTCTGAGTCAGCACAGCGCGATTCCCCAGTCCCCGACGTCCGAAGGGAACAACGTGATCCGCGCAAACAGCCTGCCCGAGGCGGCATGGCGCAAGAGCACCTACAGCGACAACGGCGGAAACACCTGCGTCGAGGTCGTTGACGGGCTGTCGGCCGTGCCTGTCCGGGACTCGAAGAACAAGGAAGGCGCGGCCCTGGTCGTCAGCCGCTCGGCTTGGGCTTCGTTCATCAACTCCGTGAAGTAGATCCGCAAGGCGCAGCGAAGCCCCCTTGCCCCCGTTCAGGTCGGGGCAAGGGGGCTTCCGCTTGCAGCCGCAGCCGGACGGGGCCGCATGACCGCTAGAGCGTCAGGATTGGTTCCTCCTGCTCTTCCTCCTCCTCGCCGTCCTGGTTGCCCGGAAGTGGCCGCCAGTCCAGCATCACGCGATCCTCGATCGCGATGTACTTCCGGGTTTCCGGGTCTCGCCCCGGACCAACTGATACGCCGGTGAGGAACAACTCAAGGAAAGCGCGTCGCTCATACACATCCCACAATGCCCACGGCGATTCCGGCCCCAACGGGTCTTCCCCCGGCGTGAACCACTCAGCCGGAATATGAACCGCGCTGGCAGTCTTCTCATCCAACTCCGCGAGACGCGCAACGCATTGATCCTCGTACGCCCGGTACTGCTGCATGGTTGCGCGCCAGGTGGCCAGCTCATCACGGCCCCGGTACAACCCCGCCTTACGATCCGCCTGAAGCTCTGTGATGGACTGCTTTACGTGCTCAAGGTGAGCGGCAGTCTCACGCCGTTCCTCTTCTACACCTGCCGAGTCGGTCTGCTGCGCGAACCGGAGAGCGGCGGCGGCCACCCATTCCCGGTCTTCCTCGTTGTTCATGTCGGCGTTCACAAGTCGCGCCCACACTCGCCGAGCGACGTAATCGTCGGCGTAGTCACGCTTGACGGTAAGCCCTCCATGCCCCTTGGGATTGGCACAACTGTAGTAGTCCTGCCCGCCGTTGTTCTTGGTCTGCCCCATGGAGCCAGCACAGATATCGCAACGCATGAAGCGCCACCCGCTCAGGAGACGAGCCTCAGCGGATCCACCCGGCTGCCTGTTCGTCTTGTTGCGCTTGTTCCGACGCTCCTGCAACTCAAGCCACTTGGCCCCATCAGTGACGCCCCTATGAGGCGTCAGCGGCGAGCCGGCCTCATCGCGCGCGATGACGTTGACGTACGCCTTCCCTCGCTTGACTCGCTCGCTGGCGAATCCTCCGATGGCCGGATGGTTGAGAATCCATCGAACTGTCTGAGCACGCCACTGAATCGGGCTTTGCTCACCGGATACGCGACGCTTCTTGATGGATGCGAGACGCTTCTCAGTGGCGCGGCGTTCCGCAGTTCCGGGGGCGGGAACCTCCTCCCCCTCAAGCGTGGTTGCAATCTTGTTGTCCGAAATCCCTTCCCAGCTCATCTCAATCATGCGCTCTACGGTCGCAACGTGATCCGGGTTGTCCTCGTCCGGCTCAAGCACCGACACAACGAGATTTCCAATTCGCTCACGGACAGCCCGCATTCCGTACGGGGCGGAGCTGGAATGACGACCACCGACAGCCTTGATCTCTTCCTTCGCACCTCGCAGACGCTCCGCCTTGATATCGCTGTCCTGCTTGGCGAGAGCGGCAATCAAGGCGAAGATAGCGACGCCGATCGGGTTGGACGTGTCCAGAAAGGGCTCAAGCACGGATACGAACCGCACGCCGTACTTCTTGAACTCTTTGTCGATCTCCAGGGCATCGTGCGCGCCCTTGCGCGTCAGACGCGACAGCTCATTGACGACCACCACGTCAACCTCACCGGCACGGACGGCTTTCATGAGCTCTTCGAAGCCGGGACGCACGGCCTTTGGATCCCAACCGGACCGTCCAACGTCTTTGAACCTGTGCACCACTCGCCAACCTCGACTGTCGGACAGCGACTCACCAGCAGATACCTGCGCCTCCGGAGAGGCTTCCGACGAGTCGGGCCGCGCCTTGGACTGTCGTGCGTACACAGCGACGCGCACGGTGTCCAAGTGTTCGCTGCCGGGGAGCGTGGCGATGCCTGCCATGGTGCCTCACCTGCTGTTTTGTAGTGATCAACTCCTAATCGTTAGTTTCGCATGGAAGGTGACCCAGATGACCCAGCTCCACACCCCGAAGGCGAGCAGGAACCAGGAGACGGGGCGGCTGAGTTTCACTAGAACAGACCTTTCATCACAGCGCCGGGCACCCGCAGACGGCCGGGGTCCGGGGTTGTCCCCCGGATGAGCACAGCATGAGTTCAGTATCGCCGTCGGGTGCCCGGTCCCTCGAGCGGGGTGGGGGAAGAAGCGGGACTTCCATGGCAACGGCATGTACGTTCTCGGTCGTGCCCGCACCCAAGAAGACCGTCAGGCGCTCCCTGCTGGTCACTTCCGCCGTCCTGTCGTCCCTCGCGCTGACCGCGCCCGCCTCCTACGCGGCTCCCAAGCCGTCACCGAGTACGAGCCCGTCGGCCACTCCCCCGGCGAACATGTCGACCGTGGGCGGCGAGCGGCTGGGACAGCCCGGTACCCAGGTGAATCTGGCGAGCGGCGTCCCCGTGCTGCCCAAGGATCTGACCGCCCGTTCCTGGGTCGTCGCCGACGCCGAGTCCGGTGATGTGCTCGCGGCGCACAACGCGCACTGGCGGCTGCCGCCCGCGAGCACCATGAAGATGCTGTTCGCCGACACGGTGCTGCCGAAGTTCCCGAAGACCATGGAACACAAGGTCGTCCCGTCCGACCTGGCGGACATCGGGTCCGGGTCCAGCATGGTCGGGATAAAGGAAGGCGAGACGTACTCCGTCCACGACCTGTGGCTCGGCGTGTTCCTGCGCTCCGGCAACGACGCCGTGCACGTCCTGTCGAAGATGAACGGCGGGATCGACCACACCGTCAAGGAGATGAACGAGCACGCCGAGGAGCTTCAGGCCCTCGACACGTACGCGGTGTCGCCCGACGGCTACGACGCTCCGCGCCAGGTCTCGTCGGCGTACGACCTCACCCTGATCGCCCGTTCCGGGCTGCAGAAGAAGGACTTCCGCGAGTACTGCTCGACCGTCACCGCGAAGTTCCCGGGCGAGACGAAGAAGAACAAGAAGGGCAAGTCCGTCCGGAAGTCCTTCGAGATCCAGAACACCAACCGGCTGCTGAGCGGCGACTCCGACATCTCCGTCTACCAGGGCATCGCCGGCGTCAAGAACGGCAACACCACCAACGCCGGCGCCACCTTCACCGGCGTGGCCGAGCGGAACGGCAAGGTGCTGCTCGTCACGGTCATGAACCCCGAGAAGAGCGAGCACAACGAGGTCTACAAGGAGACCGCGAAGCTCTTCGACTGGGGCTTCCAGGCGGCCGGCGAGGTGCAGCCGGTGGGTGAGCTGGTGCCGCCGAAGAGCGCGACGCAGGCCGGCGCGCAGCCCGGTGCGAACGACTCCGGGGAGGCCGGTGGCGCCGGGAGCGCCGAGAAGTCCGCGAAGCCCGCGGTGGGTGCCTCGGCCGCGGGCGGCTCGACGGGCATCGGCGTCGCGCTCGGGATCACCGGCGGGGTGCTGGTGCTGCTCGCGGCGGGCGCGTTCCTGATCAACCGCCGGTGGCCGCTGCCCGACCTGGTGCGCCGCCGGAGCCGCCCCTGACTCCGGGGTTCTCGGGGTCCCCGGGCCGCTCGGGGTCCCCGGGCCGCTCGGGGTCCCCGGGCCGCTCGGGGCGCCCGGGCTTCTCGGCCTCGCCCGCGTCGTCGGACTCTCCTGGCCCCGGCTCCGAAGACTCGCCCGACTCCGCTGACCGGCCCGACCCTGCGGACTCGCCCGAGTCTTCGGAGGAGCCCGAGTCTTCGGCCCCGTCGGCGAGTTCGACCTCCTTGCCCTGCGTCGCCGTCCAGGCGGCGCAGAACACCACCAGCTTCGCGGTGAAGTTGATCCACAGCAGCAGGGCGACCGGCACGCCGAACGCGCCGTACATGCTCTTCGTGGCCACGCCCTGCATATAGCCGCTCAGCAGCAACTTCAGCAGTTCGAACCCGACCGCGCCGATCAGCGCGGCCACCATCAGCCGGCGGCGTGGCGGTTCGACGCCGGGCAGCAGGGTCAGGACGTACAGCAGGAGCAGGAAGTTGGCGAGTACGGCGACAAGGAACGCGGCGATCTGCAGCAGGACCCCGCCCCAGCCGCCCTCGTCGATGCCGAGCTGCCGGGTGATCCAGCCGACCATGGCGGAGGCGACGGCGGAGGCCGCGAGCGTCACCAGTACGGCGCCCCCGAAGCCGACCAGGACGCCCGCGTCCTTGGCCTTGCGCAGGACGGGGTTCCCCTCGTCCTCGGGCACCTCCCACACCGCGCGCAGACACTCGCGCATGGAGCCGACCCAGCCGATGCCGGTGAACAGCAGGACGGCGCCGGCGATGAGGCCGACGGTGCCGGCGTTCTGGACCAGGCCGTCGATGTCGAGCTGGTCGGAGATGCCGGGGACCTGGTCGGTGATCTTGTCTTCCAGCTGGTCCTGCTGCTTCCTGCTGAGCGTCGCGGCGGCGATGGCGGCGGCCACGGTGAGCAACGGAAACAGCGCGACGAAACTGGTGAACGTCATCGCGGCGGCCAGCCGTGTCCACTTCACCCGGTCCATGCGCTCGTACGACCGCCACGCGTGCGTGGTCATGAGCCGGGCCACCATCGGCCCGACGCCGGGGAGTTTCTTCAGCCAGTCCATGACCCGACTCTGCCCTCCGCACGGAAGACCAATGTCCGAGTGCCCCAGAACCGCAGGACTGTAGCCAGGACCATCCCGATTCCTGCCCCGGAGACGGTGTCCGCGCGCTGCGAGGTGAGGCCGAGGCCGTAGTGGCTGACAGCGAGACAGAGGAGCTGTACGAGCGCTCCGGCGATGTTCACCGCGAAGAAGACGGCGTAGGGCCGCAGGCCCCTCGGGTGGGTGTGGCGGTAGGTGCCGAGCGCGTTCCCGGCGTAGGCGACCGTGCAGCCGGCGACGAAGGAGAGGGCTTTGGCGGTGAGGGGGTCCAGGGCGGCGGGGCCGCGCAGGCAGGTGAAGAGGGCGAGGTCGACGGCGTAGGCGAGGAGGCCGACGGCGGCGAAGCCGAGGAGTTCGCGTCGGCCGCCCCACGCACGCGTACCTACCAATTGGCCACCGCCAGCCCGTACATCGCCAGCCACGCCAGGCCGATGACGGCGAGCGCGCGGTCGTGCAGGACGACGTCCTCGGGTTCGCCCGCCGTGCCGCGATCGGCGAAGACGGCGTAGCGCAGGATCGCGAGGATGAAGGCGACCATGGACAGCTGGCGCCAGGGCAGCACGCTGGTGTGCGGGACGCCGCCTTCCTCCAGGGCCCACAGGCAGTAGCCGAGGACGGCGACTCCGGCCGCCAACTGCCACACGAAGCGCAGATAGCCGGTGGTGTACTCGGTGAGCAACGCGCGCGTGGCGCCCGCTTTCCCGGCCATCTGCACGGCTTCGGAGTAGCGCTTGGCCGACACCATGAACAGCGCCCCGAACCCGGTCGTGATGAGGAACCAGCGCGACAGCGGGATGCCGAGCGCGAGCCCGCCGACCACCGCCCGCATCAGGAACCCGGTCGTGACGACGACGAGGTCGACGACCAGGACGTGCTTGAGGCTGACGCAGTACGCCAGTTGCATGCCGAG
The DNA here is from genome assembly GCF_030499515.1 of Streptomyces sp. DT2A-34. Lineage (NCBI taxonomy): Bacteria > Bacillati > Actinomycetota > Actinomycetes > Kitasatosporales > Streptomycetaceae > Streptomyces > Streptomyces sp. DT2A-34. Next base: position 3,692,515 of record NZ_JASTWJ010000001.1, read on the forward strand.
GTACGCGGTGAGCAGGGCGGCGACGGCGGGCGAGGTCAGCCAGGCCGCGGTGGCCGGCGCGAGGACGGCGAGGGCGCCTCCCACGGCGTACGCGACGGGCACGGGGACCTGTCCCGCGGCGACCGGGCGGTGGCGTTTGGTGGGGTGCGCGCGGTCCGCTTCGGCGTCGCGGGCGTCGTTGACCAGGTAGACGGCGGAGGCGCAGGCGGTGAAGAGGGCGAAGACGAGCGCGAGTTGGGTCAGGGCGCCGGCCGAGAAGAGCTCGCCGGCGGCGGCCGGAGCCGCGATGACCAGGATGTTCTTGACCCACTGCTTGGGGCGCGCGGTCCTGAGGAGGCCTTTGGGGAGCGCGCGGAGGCCGCCTTTGCGGGGTGGTGGTGCGGATGGTCGCGGGGGCGTGCGCTGCTCGTGGAGCAGCGCTTCCCGGTCGCTCGCGGCACTCGTGAGGGGCGCTGCCTCAGTCATGGGCGCTCCCCTTCCTCATCCAGCCCGCCCCGACGCACGCCGTGAGCGCCCCCAGGGCCGCGCCCGCCGCCACGTCCGAGGGGTAGTGCACGCCGACGACCAGGCGTGACACGCACATCGCGGCGGCGAGCGGCGGGATCACGTACGCGCCGAGCGTGCCGTAGGCGACGGCGGCGGCCGCGGCGGAGGTCGCGTGGGAGCTGGGGAAGGAGTGCCGGCCGGCGGTGCGCACGAGGGGCGTGACATGCGCCGGACGCGGGCGGCGCACCACCCTTTTCACCCCCATGCTGACGAGGTGCGCACCCGCGGTGAGCGCCGTGCCGCGCAACCAGGCGCCGCGTCGCCCTCCGTCCACGGCGGCCCCCGCGAGGCCCGCCGCCAGCCACAGCGCGCCGTGCTCGCCGGCCCAGGACAGGGCGCGCGCGGCGGAGGCGACGCGTGGGTCGCGGCCGCGGGCGTGGAACGCCGAAAGGATCCGGCGCTCCGTGCCCCGCAGGCTTCGGCGCTCCGTGCCCCGCAGGCTTCGGCGCTCCGTGCCCCGCGGGCTTCGTCGGTCCGTGCCACCGAGGCTTCGGTGGTCCATGTCGTCGTCGAGGCGGTCCATGTGGACTCACTGTTCACGTCCACATCGTCAGAACTACGAACATATTGGGCGACATCCCATTAATCACCCATTTCGGGGAGGAGAGGAATGTTTCAGAACTACTCGCCCATATAGGGGCGCTACGGTCGCCGACATGCCTGCCGACACCGTCTCCGTCACGGGATGGGGCCGCACCGCCCCCACCACCGCCCGTCTGATCCGCCCACGGACGTACGAGGAGGCCGCGGCGGCCGTTCGGGGCTGTGGGGCCCGCGGGGGCATCCCGAGGGGCCTGGGGCGGGCGTACGGGGACGCGGCGCAGAACGCCGGGGGCACGGTGCTCGACATGACGGGTCTGGACCGCGTCCACGCGATCGACGCCGACGGCGGCACCGTGCTGTGCGACGCGGGGGTCTCCCTGCACCGGCTGATGGAGGTGCTGCTGCCGCTCGGCTGGTTCGTGCCGGTGACGCCGGGCACCCGCTATGTGACGGTCGGCGGCGCGATCGGCGCCGACATCCACGGCAAGAACCACCACGTCTCGGGCTCCTTCTCCCGCCACGTCCTGTCCTTGGAACTCCTCACCGCCGACGGCGAGATCCACACCGTCCGCCGCGGCACGCCGCTGTTCGACGCCACCACCGGCGGCATGGGCCTGACGGGCGTGATCCTGACCGCGACGGTCCAACTCCAGCCGGTGCAGACCTCGTTGATGTCGGTCGACACGGAGCGCGCGCGGGACCTCGACGACCTGATGGCCCGCCTGGTCGCCACCGACGACCATTACCGCTACTCGGTCGCGTGGATCGACCTGCTGGCGCGCGGCGCGGCGACGGGCCGCGCGGTGCTCACGCGCGGCGACCACGCGCCCCTGGAGGCACTGCGCGAAGGCACGCGCGCGCGTAGAGAGCCGCTCGCCTTCCGCCCCTCCCGCCTGCCCGCCGCGCCCGCCTTCGTTCCGGAGGGACTGCTGAGCCGCCGTACGGTCGGCTGGTTCAACGAGCTCTGGTACCGCAGGGCTCCACGCGCGCGTACCGGCGAACTGCAGAAGCTCTCCGCCTTCTTCCACCCCCTGGACGGCGTCCCCCACTGGAACCGGATCTACGGCCGGGGCGGCTTCGTGCAGTACCAGTTCGCCGTCGGGAACGGCCAGGAGGACACCCTGCGCCGGATCGTGCGGCGCATCTCCGAGCACCGCTGCCCGTCCTTCCTGGCCGTCCTCAAGCGCTTCGGGGACGCCGACCCCGGCTGGCTCTCCTTCCCCGTCCCCGGCTGGACGCTGGCCCTGGACATCCCGGCCGGCCTGCCCGGCCTCGCCGTCCTCCTCGACGAGTTGGACGAGGAGGTGGCCGCGGCGGGCGGGCGCGTCTACCTCGCCAAGGACTCCCGGCTGCGGCCCGAACTGCTCGCCGCGATGTACCCCCGCCTGGACGACTTCCGCGCGCTGCGCGCGGAGCTCGACCCGCGCGGGGTGTTCGTCTCGGACCTGGCCCGCCGCCTCGGCCTTTAGAACCCGACCAGAACCCCACACCGGATCTCTCGGACTCTCAGATCTCTCTAGGAGCTGTAGTGAAGGACGCCTTCGGCATCCCCCAGTCCCTGCTCGTCCTCGGCGGTACGTCCAAGATCGCGCTGGCCACCGCACGCCGCCTGATCGCGCGCCGCACCCGCACGGTCTGGCTGGCGGGCCGCCCGTCGCCCGCCCTGGAGCAGTCCGCGGCCGATCTGCGCGCCCTGGGGGCCGACGTGCACACCGTGGCCTTCGACGCGCTGGACCCCGAGTCCCACGAGGCGGTGCTCGGCAAGGTGTTCGCGGAGGGCGACGTCGACATGGTGCTCCTCGCCTTCGGAGTCCTCGGCGACCAGGCGCGCGACGAGCGTGAGCCGCTGAACGCGGTACGCGTGGCCCAGACCAACTACACGGGCGCCGTGTCGGCGAGCCTGGTCAGCGCCGGCGCCCTCCAGTCCCAGGGCCACGGCTCGCTCGTCGTCCTCTCCTCCGTCGCCGGTGAACGGGCCCGCCGCGCCAACTTCATCTACGGCTCCAGCAAGGCCGGCCTCGACGCCTTCACCCAGGGCCTGGGCGACGCACTGCACGGCACCGGCGTACACGTCATGGTCGTACGCCCCGGGTTCGTACGCTCGAAAATGACCGCAGGCCTGGACGAAGCCCCCCTCGCGACCACCCCGGAAGCGGTAGCCACGGCCATCGAACTGGGCCTGCGCCGACGCTCGGAGACGGTGTGGGTCCCGGGCGCGCTCAGGGTGGTGATGTCGGCACTGCGGCACGCGCCGCGGGCGCTGTTCCGAAGGTTGCCGGTCTAGCGCAGGGGCGCTGTAAGCGCCCCTCAGGGGCCCGGCACTCCTAGCGGAGCGTCTCGCGCTCCACATGCCCCGCCTGCGGCGGCACCACCGTGCCCCCGAAGGTGAAGTCCCTCAGCTTGCGCCACACGCCGTCGGCGCCCTGTTCGTAGAGGGCGAATCCGGTGCAGGGCCACTCGGCCCGGTAGTCGGCCAGTTCCTCGAAGGCGCGGTCCATCGACTCGTCGTCGATTCCGTGCGCGACCGTGACGTGCGGGTGGTACGGGAACTGCAGTTCGCGCGCCACGGGCCCGGAGGCGTCGCGGACCTGCTTCTGCAGCCAGGTGCAGGCCTCGGCGCCCTCGACGACCTGGACGAAGACGACCGGCGAGAGGGGCCGGAAGGTGCCGGTGCCGGACAGCCGCATCGGGAAGGCACGGCCGGCGGCCGCGACCTCCTCGAGATGGGCCTCGATCGCGGGCAGCAGCGAGGCGTCGACCTCTGTCGGCGGCAGCAGCGTGACGTGCGTGGGGATGCCGTGAGCAGCGGCGTCGCCGAAGCCCGCGCGCCGCTCCTGGAGCAGGCTGCCGTGAGGCTCCGGGACCGCGATCGACACGCCGATCGTTACGGTCCCCACGTCGTCTCCTGTCGTCTGTTGGTGAGCGTGAGTGGCCGCCGTGGCAGCCACTCGGCTATCGACTGTACGGCTACGGCCGTGCTGCGGGCAGGCGCAACCGTAGTGATATGCAGCGCTGTACGGGCTCAGTGCTTCGCGGGCAGGAAACCCACCCTGTCGTACGCCTGGGAGAGCGTCTCCGCGGCGACGGCGCGCGCCTTCTCCGCGCCCTTGGCCAGGATCGAGTCCAGCGTCTCCGGATCGTCCAGATACTGCTGGGTGCGCTCCCGGAAGGGCGTCACGAACTCGACCATGACCTCGGCGAGGTCCGTCTTGAGCGCACCGTAGCCCTTGCCGTCGTACTTCTGCTCCAGTTCCGCGATTCCCGTCCCCGTGAGGGTCGAGTAGATGGTGAGCAGGTTGCTGACGCCCGGCTTGTTCCCGACGTCGTAGCGGATGACGGTCTCGGTGTCGGTGACCGCGCTCTTGACCTTCTTGGCGGTGGTCCTGGGCTCGTCGAGGAGGTTGATGAGGCCCTTCGGCGTCGACGCCGACTTGCTCATCTTGATCGACGGGTCCTGAAGGTCGTAGATCTTCGCCGTCTCCTTGAGGATGTACGGCTTCGGGACGGTGAAGGTCGGGCCGAAGCGGCCGTTGAAGCGCTCGGCGAGGTCGCGCGTGAGCTCGATGTGCTGGCGCTGGTCCTCGCCGACCGGGACCTCGTTGGCCTGGTACAGCAGGATGTCCGCGACCTGCAGGATCGGGTACGTGAACAGGCCGACGGAGGCCCGCTCGGCGCCCTGCTTGGCGGACTTGTCCTTGAACTGGGTCATGCGGGAGGCCTCGCCGAAGCCGGTGAAGCAGTTCATGACCCAGGCGAGCTGGGCGTGCTCGGGGACGTGGCTCTGGACGAAGAGCGTGCAGCGCTCGGGGTCGAGTCCGGCCGCGAGGAGCTGTGCGGCGGCCAGGCGGGTGTTGGCGCGCAGTTCCTTCGGGTCCTGCGGGACCGTGATCGCGTGCAGGTCGACGACCATGTAGAACGCGTCGTGGGTCTCCTGCAGCGCCACCCACTGGCGGACGGCGCCGAGGTAGTTGCCGAGGTGGAACGAGCCTGCGGTGGGCTGGATTCCGGAGAGCACGCGGGGTCGATCAGAGGCCATGCTCACCATTCTCTCAGGTGTCGGGGACCGATCCGGAACCGCTCGGAAACAGATGTGACACAGGTGGGAACCGATCCGGTCCGAACGCACGCCGGCCGGTTCAAGGACGGCGCGGCGTTCAAGCCATGGCTGCCGGCGATCGTCGCCGATGAGACGAGGAACACAGTGCGCACGGCAGCCCGCCGCGCGGCGGCCCGGCCGGGAGCCGGACCGCCGCGGGAGAAGCCACGACAGGAGTCGATCGACCTGGACCGGTGAGGCCCTCGGCGCGTCGTGCGGCCGTCAGCCGAGGTCGATCTCCGGGTACAGCGGGAAGCCGGCCACGAGGTCGGTGGCGCGGTGGGAGATCTCGTCCGCGATCTTCGGGTCCAGGACGTGAGCGGCCTTGGACGGGGCGCCCGACTTGGTCGTACCGGGCTCGGTGGTGGTGAGGACGCGGTCGATGAGGGCGGCGACCTCGTCCATCTCGGCGGTGCCCAGGCCGCGGGTGGTCAGGGCGGGGGTGCCGATGCGGATGCCGGAGGTGTACCAGGCCCCGTTGGGGTCGGCCGGGATGGCGTTGCGGTTGGTGACGATGCCGGAGTCGAGGAGCGCGGCCTCGGCCTGGCGGCCGGTGAGGCCGTAGGAGGAGGCGACGTCGATCAGGTTCAGGTGGTTGTCCGTACCGCCGGTCACGAGGGTCGCGCCCCGGCGCATCAGGCCATCGGCCAGCGCCCGGGAGTTGTCGACGATGCGCTGGGCGTAGTCGCGGAAGGACTCCTGGCGGGCCTCGGCGAGGGCGACGGCCTTGGCGGCCATGACGTGCGGGAGCGGGCCGCCGAGGACCATCGGGCAGCCGCGGTCGACCTGGTCCTTGAGGGAGTCGTCGCACAGGACCATGCCGCCGCGCGGGCCGCGCAGCGACTTGTGGGTGGTGGTGGTGACGATCTGGGCGTGCGGGACCGGGTCGAAGTCGCCGGTCAGCACCTTGCCCGCCACCAGGCCGGCGAAGTGGGCCATGTCGACCATGAGCGTGGCGCCGACCTCGTCGGCGATCTCGCGCATGATCCGGAAGTTCACGAGGCGGGGGTAGGCGGAGTAGCCGGCGACGATGATCAGCGGCTTGAACTCGCGGGCCGACACGCGCAGCGCCTCGTAGTCGATCAGGCCCGTGGCGGGGTCGGTGCCGTAGGAGCGCTGGTCGAACATCTTGCCGGAGATGTTCGGGCGGAAGCCGTGGGTGAGGTGGCCGCCGGCGTCCAGGGACATGCCGAGCATGCGCTGGTTGCCGAAGGCCTGGCGGAGCTCGGCCCAGTCGGCCTCGGAGAGGTCGTTGACCTGGCGGACGCCGGCCTTCTCCAGGGCGGGGGCCTCGACGCGGGCGGCGAGGACGGCCCAGAAGGCGACGAGGTTGGCGTCGATGCCGGAGTGGGGCTGGACGTAGGCGTGGCGGGCGCCGAAGAGCTCGCGGGCGTGTTCGGCGGCGAGGGACTCGACGGTGTCGACGTTGCGGCAGCCGGCGTAGAAGCGGCGGCCGACGGTGCCCTCGGCGTACTTGTCGCTGAACCAGTTGCCCATCGCCAGGAGGGTGGCCGGGGAGGCGTAGTTCTCGGAGGCGATCAGTTTGAGCATCTCGCGCTGGTCGGCGACCTCCTGGCCGATGGCGTCGGCCACCCGCGGCTCGACGGCGCGGATCACGTCGAGGGCGGCGCGGAAGGCGGTGGACTCGGTGGAGAGGGGCTCGGCTGGCATGGGGACCTCCGGACGTCGTGTGCAGCGTTCACGGTACGGCCCAGGCGCACGGCACTCGGTGCTGGACGAAGGGTCCAGTGGGCCGCTCCCCGATGGTCGGTCCCATCCCAGCGCGCCAGTCACGGCCCGTCGATCAGCCTACCGGGCGCGCCGACGGGGCATGGTCCCGCGTCCGCCATCCGAGCAACGATAGGAAGGGGCCGCAAAGCACTCGTAAGGCCGGAAATGGACAGTGGCCGCGAGCCTCGTGCCGGCCGGGACACGAGCCCTCGTGGTGGCGGAAACGGAGAGCCCAGTGAGCACGTCGAGCACCACCGAATCCCTGATCGCCGCGGTCGACGCGCACAGCGCCCACAACTACCACCCGTTGCCGGTCGTGGTGGCGACGGCGGACGGGGCGTGGATGACGGATGTGGAGGGGCGGCGGTATCTGGATCTGCTGGCCGGGTATTCGGCGCTCAACTTCGGGCACGGCAACCGGCGGATCCTGGACGCGGCGAAGGCGCAGCTGGAGCGGGTGACGCTGACGTCGCGGGCGTTTCATCACGACCGGTTCGCGGCGTTCTGCGAGCAGCTGGCCGAGCTGTGCGGGATGGAGATGGTGCTGCCGATGAACACGGGGTCGGAGGCGGTGGAGACAGCCGTGAAGACCGCCCGGAAGTGGGGTTACCGGGTCAAGGGTGTGCCGGCGGAGATGGCGAAGATCGTGGTCGCCGGGAACAACTTCCACGGGCGTACGACGACGATCATCAGCTTCTCCACCGACCCGGAGGCGCGGGCGGACTTCGGGCCGTACACGCCGGGCTTCGAGATCGTGCCGTACGGGGATCTGACGGCGATGCGGGAGGCGATGACGGAGAACACGGTGGCCGTGCTGCTGGAGCCGATCCAGGGCGAGGCGGGGGTGCTCGTGCCGCCGGCCGGTTATCTGCCGGCGGTGCGGGAGCTGACGCGGGAGCGGAACGTGCTGTTCGTGGCGGACGAGATCCAGTCGGGGCTGGGGCGCACGGGTCGTACGTTCGCGTGCGAGCACGAGGGGGTGGTGCCGGATGTGTATGTGCTCGGCAAGGCGCTCGGGGGCGGGGTCGTGCCGGTGTCGGCGGTGGTGTCGTCGGCCGAGGTGCTCGGGGTGTTCCGGCCCGGGGAGCACGGGTCGACGTTCGGCGGGAATCCGCTGGCGTGCGCGGTGGCGCTGGAGGTGATCGCGATGCTGCGGACGGGCGAGTTCCAGGAGCGGTCGGCGGAGCTCGGCGCGCATCTGCACCGGGAGCTGGGGCTGTTGGCCGGGACGGGGCGGGTGACGGCGGTGCGGGGGCGCGGGCTGTGGGCGGGGGTCGACATCGCCCGGGCGTTCGGGACCGGGCGGGAGGTGGCGGAGAAGCTGATGGACCGGGGTGTGCTGGTGAAGGACACCCAGGGGGCGACGGTCCGTATCGCGCCGCCCCTGGTGATCGGGAAGGAGGATCTGGACTGGGGGCTCGCCCAGTTGCGGGGAGTGCTGGGGGTGTGAGTCGGCCGTCGTCCGCCGCCCGGCTTCAGCGGTGTGCGGTGTGGTCGAGGATCGCGGTGGCGAGGGGCTTGTGGGTCTCGGGCGGGAGTGCGTGGCCCATGCCGGGGATCTCGACGACGTGGGCGCCGTGGATCGTCTGGGCGAGGTGGTGGGCGTGCGGGAGGGGGAAGACCGGTTCGGCGGGGGCTGAGACGACGAGGGTGGGGACCGTGGTCCGGGCGAGTTGTTCGGTACGGAGCATGCCCGAGTAGTCGGCGCGGCCATGGGCGTCGCCGGGCCGGTGATGGCCGGTGTGGGCGATGACCTTGTGGTCGAGGGTGCGGAAGTAGTCGGCGTCGAAGGGGATTCGGCCGCCGGACAGGAGCCGCCAGTGGGCGACCCGTCGGTCCAGTTCCGCCTCCCGGCCCTCGTCGGTCCACGGCTGGGACCACAGTTCCATGATGCGGGGGTCCACGCCGGGGAGTTCCTCCGCCGGGGTGCGGGTGCCGTCCGGGTGGCGGTACGGGGTGTCGCTGAGGGCGCCCGTGCCGATCAGGGTCGCGCTCAGCAGGCGGTCCGGGTGGTCGGCGATCAGGAGCTGCGTGAGCATGCCGCCCAGCGACATGCCGACGACATGGGCACGTGCGACGCCGAGGCCGTCCAGGACCGCGAGGGCGTCGTCGGCGAGGGTGGTGAGGGGGTAGGGCCGGTCGTCGTAGGCCCAGGTGGAGCGGCCGGTGTCGCGGTGGTCGTAGCGGATCACGCGGTGCTGGGCGGCGAGGAGGCCGACCAGTTCGTCCGGCCAGCCGAGGCCGGAGGCCTGCGCGCCCATGATCAGGAGGAGCGGGGGCGCGTCGGGGGCGCCGTGGTCTTCCGCCCAGAGGCGGATGCCGGGTGCCGCGTTGATGGAGTGTTCCATGGGGCTCCCTCTGGTCTGCGATTGGGTGCCGGGCTTCCGTCGATGCGAGGAGAGGAGAGGAGAGGAGAGGAGAAGGGAGACGGTGAGAGACGAGACGTATCGTATTGCATCGATGCTGCATGCGCCACGCAGTTTTCGACGTACGGGCGTTACAGGATCACGTGCGGCAGGAAGCGGGCGTACTCGTCGGTGATCAGGCCGGACGACTCACGGATGCCGAGGCCGGCCGACTCGCCCTCGACGACCCAGGCGCCGAGGACGACGTGGTTGCCGTCGAAGGCGGGGAGCGGGGCCAGCTGCTGGTAGCAGCAGGGCTCGTCACGGACGACGGCCTCGGTGCCGGGTTCGTGGATCGTCACGCCCGCGCCCTCCCGGCCCAGCAGGGGCTTGGCGACGTAACCCGTCGTGCCCGCCAGCTCCCTCGGTCCGTCGAGGTGGGCGGGGAGGAGGTTCGGGTGGTCCGGGTAGAGCTCCCAGAGGACGGCGAGGAGGGCCTTGTTGCTGAGGAGCATCTTCCAGGCGGGCTCGATCCACAGCGTCGTACCGGTGCCGCCGCCGTTGTCGAGGGTGTCGAGGACGTGGTCGGCGAAGCGGTCGGTGGTGAGCCACTCCCAGGGGTAGAGCTTGAAGCAGCTGCGGATGAAGCGGAGTTGGTTGTCGACGAAGCGGCCGGAGAGACGGTCCCAGCCGATCTCCTCCATGGAGATCCAGCTGGTGTCCAGGCCCGCCTGTTCCGCTGTCTCCTTCAGATAGGCGACCGTCATCATGTCCTCGCCGAGTTCGTCGGCCGAGGAGTAGGCGAAGTAGAGGGGACTGCCGGGCGGGAGCAGGGCGGACTGCTTCTTCCAGGCGGCGACGAGGCGTTCGTGGAGGGAGTTCCACTGGTCGGCGCCGGGGAAGCGCTCCTCCATCCAGAACCACTGGGGCGAGGCGGCCTCGACCAGCGAGGTGGGGGTGTCGGCGTTGTACTCCAGGAGTTTCGCCGGGCCGGTGCCGTCGTAGTGGAGGTCGAAGCGGCCGTAGACGGAGGGGAGTTCGGCGCGCCGGCGCCAGGCCTCGGCGACGGCGTCCGCGACGCGTGGGTCGGTGATGCCGAGGTCGGCGAAGCGGCGGGCGGCGACGATGTGTTCGGCCGCCGTCAGGCACATGCGGTGGAGTTCCTCGACGACCTCCTCCAGCGCCTCGACCTCCTCCAGGGAGAAGACGTAGTGGGCGCTCTCGTCCCAGTACGGGCGCAAGGAGTTGTCGGGGTAGCGGGTGAGGGGGTAGATGAGCCCCTGTTCCTCGACGGTCTGCTGCCAGCCGGGGCGGGGCTCGATCGTGCGGCGCTCCATCTGTACGGCTCCTACTCAGCCGCCGCTGCTGCCCGAGCCCGAGCAGCCGAAGCCGCCGCGGTCGACGGCCTCGCTGCGGCTGAAGGTGCCGAAGTCGGCGCGGCCGTCGTCGGTGTCGGCGTCGTAGTACCAGGCGGCGTCGGAGCCGGTGGTCTTCTTCTTGCCGCTCCTGGCGTACGACGAGCTCGAACTGGTACCGAACGTGCAGTTCTTGTCCGCGATGATCTTGTAGCCCTCGTAGGTGTAGCTGTCGCGGTCGACGCAGCGGCGGTCGGGTTCCGAGCCGCAGGAGGTCAGGGCCGCCGCTACGACTCCCATGCCGCCGAGCACGACCGTGCTCGAGCGCAGCCTGCGTCGCGTTTCCGCCATGCGTGTCTCCCCCGTCGAACCGGTTGTCGTCCGGCGGACAGCTTAGAGATCGGTGAGAGTGCGGCTGCCGGAGGGCCGCCCTTCTCCCGCTTCCCCACTGTCGCTTTGGGTAGTTCGGGGTGTTCTGTGCGCCGGTGCGGCGATCCTGCCCGTCCCCGCTTCGGCCGGAACGGCCCTCGCTCCCGGACGGGGGGCGGGCCGAATACCGCCGATGCGCGCCAAATATCGATCGCGCACATTTTCCGGCCGTCCGGCAATTAATTTCCGGAACCTCGCACGGCCGCCGAAAACACCCGAAGAACTACGTTCCGGACAGCGGGAAAATCTTCGTTGAATCTTTGAACGCCCGCCACGCGTTCTCCGTATTCCAGGGCGATGACCAGTAATCCCGTCACCGTCACCGTGGCCTATCACGTGGTGCCGGGCCGTGAGGCCGAGTTCCACTCCTGGGGGTGGGCCCTGCTGGGCGCGAGCGCACAGCAGTCGGGGTTCCTGGGGGGTGGCGTACTCGTCGACAAGGAGGCGGAGTGGCATGTGGTTTATCGCTTCGCCAGCGAGGGCGCGGCCCTGGCCTGGGAGAACTCGAGCGCACGGGCGCAGTGGGACGCCCGGGGGGAGCCGCTCGGCCGGGAGGCGGGGCGCAGGAGGGTACCGGGCTCCAAGGCGTGGTTCGATGCCCAGACCCTGACGCCCGCACCGCCGGCGCCGCCGTCGAAATGGAAGTTGTGGTTCGTGAATATGAGCGCGGTTTTCCCGCCCGTACTCCTGTTCAATCTGATCGTACTGCCGTATCTCGGCGGCCTCAATGCGCTTGTCCGGACGCTGCTCTTGTGTCTGTGCGTGACGGCACTTGTCACCTGGATTCTGATGCCGCGTCTTCAGCGCTTCTTCCGTAAATGGCTGTATCCACCGCTCCAGGCGCTGCGCGGTCGGCACAAACGGCGGACCGCATAGGCCCGAGAACCATCAGAGGGGGGTGGGTGGGTGAAAACCCTGCTCATCGACAATTACGACTCTTACACGTACAACCTGTTCCAGCTGATCGCCGAGGTCAATGGCGAGGAGCCGGTGGTGGTCCTCAACGACGCCCCCGCGGACGAGGTCCCGGATCTTGGCGCGTTCGACAACGTGATGGTGTCACCGGGCCCCGGACATCCGGGTGCGGTGCGGGACTTCGGCATCAGCGCCAGGGTGCTCGCCGCGTCCCCGGTTCCCGTGCTCGGCGTCTGTCTGGGCCACCAGGGCATCGCTCTCGGGGAGGGGGGCCACGTGGTGCCCGCCCCGGAGCCCCGGCACGGGCATCTCTCCGTGATCCGGCATGACGAACGGGACCTGTTCCAGGGGCTGCCGCAGAACTTCACCGCGGTCCGATATCACTCGCTGGCCGTGCGCGAGCCGCTGCCCGAGAACCTGGAGGCCACCGCCTGGGCCGAGGACGGCGTCCTGATGGGGCTGCGGCACCGCAGCCGGCCCCTGTGGGGGGTGCAGTTCCACCCGGAGTCCGTCCTCACCGACTACGGCCACCGCATGCTGGTGAACTTCCGCAACCTCACGGCCGAGCGGGCCCGCAAGCTCCGTACGAAGAACACCGCGATCCCCGCACCGGACGTGGCCGTCCCCCGCCCCGCAGCCACCGCACCCCACGCCGGCGCCCCCCGCCGGGCCGACACCCCGGCCGACACGGCCGCCCCCTCCGCCAAGGCCGCCCCGGCCACCGTGACCATCCCCCGCCCCCGCCGCCCCGGCCGTCCCGCCTACCGTCTGCACACCCGCCGCATCACCACCGCGGTCGACACGGAGGCCGCCTTCACGCGGATGTACGCCGGCTCTCCGCGCGCGTTCTGGCTGGACAGTTCGCTGGTCGAGGAGGGCCGGTCCCGCTTCTCGTTCTTCGGTGACGACAGCGGCCCGCTCGCCGAGTTCGTGCGCTACGACGTGGACAGCGGCCGATGCGAGATCGAGCGGGCGGGGCGGCCCCCGCGCAAGGTCAGGGCGAGCGTCTTCGACTATCTCAAGCGTCAGCTGACGAACCGCCATGTCGACGCCACCGGGCTGCCCTTCGACTTCACCGGCGGCTATGTCGGCTACTTCGGCTACGAGATGAAGGCCGACTGCGGCTCGCCGAACCGTCACCGGTCCGAAATCCCGGACTCCTGCTGGCTGTTCGCCGACCGGCTGATCGCGGTGGACCACGAGGCGGGCTTCACCTACGCCGTCTGCCTGGCGGAGGACACCCCGCAGGCCGCCCGGGAGGCCGCCGACTGGCTGGAGAGCGCGTTGGCGCAGCTCACCTGCGTGGCCTCGGGGCAGCCATCCCTGCCCGTGCCGGGCGAGGCCGATCCCGGCGCCGCCGAGCCGTGGCTGGTGCGCGACCGGGCGACGTATCTCGCGGACATCGACGCCTGCCGACGGGAGCTGCGGGCGGGCACCAGTTACGAGATCTGTCTGACCAACGCCGCCCGGTTACCCGCCCCGCCCGACGCCTATGACTTCTACCGGACGCTGCGCCGCGTCAACCCGGCGCCGTACGCGGCGTTCCTGAGGTTCGGGGACCTCGACGTGGCCGGCTCCTCCCCCGAGCGTTTCCTGCGGGTCGGCCGGGACGGTGTCGCCGAGGCCCGGCCCATCAAGGGCACCGCGCCCCGCGGCTCCGGGCCGGAGGAGGACGCCCGGCTCAGGGACGCGCTGGCGGCGGACGCCAAGACGCGTGCCGAGAACCTGATGATCGTCGACCTGCTCCGCAACGACCTGGGCCGGGTGTGCCGGACCGGGACGGTGCGCGTGTCCCGGCTCATGGCCACGGAGACGTACGCCACCGTGCACCAGCTCGTCTCCACCGTCGAGGGCCGGCTGCGCACCGGCACGGACGTGGTGGACTGCGTCCGCGCCTGCTTCCCCGGCGGTTCGATGACCGGCGCGCCGAAGCTGCGCACCATGGAGATCATCGACTCCCTGGAGACCGAGGCCCGCGGCGTGTACTCCGGCGCCCTCGGCTACCTGGGCTGCAGCGGCGGCGCTGACCTCAGCATCGTCATCCGTACGGCCGTGCTCGCCGACGGTCTGATGCAGTTGGGCGCGGGCGGCGCCATCGTCCTCGACTCCGATCCGGTTGCCGAGTACGACGAGATGCTGCTGAAGACGGCGGCCCCGATGCGGGCCCTGCACCAGTACACCGCTGACCGGATACGGGAACAGCGGGAGCGAGCCGCGGTGCGGACGGCCACCGCGCTCCCGGTGGGCACGCGTCCGCAGCGGCCCTCCGCCGAGGAGCCCGCCCGATGACGACCTCACAGTCCACGACCCCGCAGTCCCCCCTGCCCCCGGCCGAAGCCCGCGCCCCCGGGAATCTCGCCGCCCATCTCGCCGCGCTCGCCGAGCGGCGCGGGTGGACCGACCGGGCCGCCCTCCACCAGGGCCACCGGACCTGGACCCATGGCGAGGTGCACGACCTCGCGGCCCGCGCGGCGACCGTGCTCGCCGGCCACGGCGTACGCCCCGGCGACCGGGTGCTGCTCGCGCTGCCCGACTCCGTCGCCTGGGTGACGGCGTTCCTCGCCACCGCCCGCCTCGGTGCCGTCGCCGTGCTGGTCAACCCGGAACTCCCCGCCGCCGACCACGCGTTCATGGCCGAGGACACCGGGGCGGTGCTGTGCGTGACGGGACCGGGACCGGAGGACCGGGACGGGGACGGGGACCGGTTCGGTGGCCTGGCCCGCCTCGGCGCCGACCAGCTCATGGCACTCATCCCCGCCGCCGAGCCCGCCGCCGCCCGACCGGTCCACGCGCACACCCCCCTGTACGTCCAGTACACCTCCGGCACCACGGGCCGCCCCAAGGGCGTCGTGCACCGCCACGGCGACCCGAAGACGTACCACGACCTCATCGGCCGGCGCGTGCTGCGGATCACCCAGGACGACGTGACCCTGTCGGTGTCGAAGCTGTACTTCGCCTACGGCTTCGGCAACGCCTTCGTCTTCCCGCTGTTCTCCGGTTCGTCCGCCGTGCTGGTGGGCCGGCGTCCGACCCCAGCCGCCGTCGACGAGCTCGTCGCCCGGTACCGGGTGACCGTGCTGTACTCCGTGCCGTCGGCGTACGCCGCCCTGGTGGCCGACCGGGGCAGCGGGCACGAGGCCTGCTTCGCCTCGGTGCGGGCCGCGGTGACCGCCGGGGAGGGCATGCCGGAGGGGCTGGCGCGGCAGGTCACCGAGCTGCTCGGCGCGCCGGTGCTGGAGCAGATCGGCTCCACCGAGGCCGGTCACGCCTTCTGCGCCAACAGCTTCCAGCACAACCACCCGGGCACGGTCGGCCGTCCCGTCCCCGGCTTCGAGGTGGAGCTGCGTGACCGTGACGGGCACCCGGTGCCGGACGGCACGGAGGGCGAGATGTGGGTGCGCGGGCCGACGGTGACGCCCGGCTATCTGAACCGTCCCGAGGAGACGGCCCGCACCCTGGTGGGCGGCTGGCTGGCCACCCGCGACCGGGCGCGCCGCGAACCGGACGGCACCTACCGGCACCTGGGCCGCGCCGACGACATGGAGATGGTCGGCGGCATCACCGTCTCCCCGCTGGAGGTGGAGGCCGTGCTGCGGCGGCATCCG
Organism: Streptomyces sp. DT2A-34; assembly: GCF_030499515.1. Lineage (NCBI taxonomy): Bacteria > Bacillati > Actinomycetota > Actinomycetes > Kitasatosporales > Streptomycetaceae > Streptomyces > Streptomyces sp. DT2A-34. The sequence continues at coordinate 3,708,080 of NZ_JASTWJ010000001.1, forward strand.
GCGGTGAAGGAAGTCGCGGTCGCCGCCCTCACCGACGCGCGCGGGGTGAGCCGGCTGCGCGCCTTCGTCGTGCCCGTACCGCCGGTGCGGGCCGGGCTGGAGGACGAACTCCTCGGCCTGGCGCATGAGCGGCTCGCGGCCTTCAAGGTCCCCCGAAGCGCCAGCTTCGTGGCTTCCCTGCCCCACACCGCAACCGGAAAGCTCCGCCGCCACCTGGTCCGCCAGGGCGCCTGGTGAACCCCATGGAAAGGCACGGAAAGGAACGCCCCATGCCACAGCAGCACCCCCTGCTCGCCGACCGCGGCTTCTATCTGGGACCGGTGTTCCGGCGGGCGGCCGACCGGCACGGAGCCGTCCGCGTCACCCTGGACCGGCCCCTGGACATCCGCCCCGACCTCGGGGTCGACCTCAGCTATCCGGTACTGGCCGATGTCGTCGAGGAGCTGGCCGGCCGCCTCTGGGAGGCCGGGGTACGGCCCTCGGAGCAGGTGGCCGTCCACAAGACGGACAACGTCGACATCGTCCTGCTGACCTGTGCCGTCTCCCGTGTCGGCGCCGTCCCCGTGCTGTTGTCGCCCGCCCTGGCCGGTCCGGTGGTCGCGCAGCTCCTCGGCCGGCTCCGGCGGCCCTGGCTGATCACCGACAGAGCCAAGCTGGACGGCCCGTTGAAGGACGCCGGGGTGTCCGGGCTCGTCCGGCGGACGCTCTGCGTGGACGGCGTGGACGACGCGCCCGGAGCCGAGCCCTTGGAGAAGTACGCCGGCGCCGAGCCCGCCGCGCCCGTACGGCTGCACCCCCGCGAGCCGTCCCTGATCACCCACAGCTCGGGCACCACCGGCGTCCCCAAGCTCGCCGTGCATTGCGCCAACACCATGTGGAACCGCCTCGTACCGCAGAAGGCGATGGGCCGGCCCACCCGCGGGGAGACCGCGGCGCTGCACATGTCCTTCGTGCACTCGCGCTTCTACCACCTGCTCGGCGTCCTGCTGCACTTCGGCAGCCCGCTCGTGCTGATCACCGACCCGGAACCGGCCGCGGTGGCCCCGCTGCTGGTCCGCCATCGTCCCGGCATCGTCGAGACCCACCCCAACACGTTCGTCCTGTGGGAGGAGTTGGCCGACGCACCCGGCGCGCCCCTGTCCCGGGTCCGGTCGTACGGCTCCACATTCGACGCGATCCATCCGCGCACCGTACGGCGGCTGCTGGACGCGTCGCGGCGCCGTACTCCGTGGCTGATCCAGTTGTACGGGCAGAGCGAGACGGGCCCCGTGGCGTTCCAGTGGTTCACGCGGCGCAGTGCCGCCCGCGCGGACGGCCGGCGGGTCGGGATCGGCATCCCCGGCTTCACCCGCGTCCGCGTCACCGGCCCCGACGGCAGGCGCGTGGCGCCCGGCACGCCGGGCCGGATCGAGGCCCGCACCCGGGGCCGCATCCTCACCTATCTCGGCATGCGGGACCGCTACGACCGCCAGCTCACCGACGGCTGGTGGGAGATGGGCGACATGGGCTACCAGAGCCGCCTGGGCGCCCTGTACCTGATCGACCGGGAGATCGACCGGATCGACTCGGTGCACAGCAATCTGGAGGTCGAGGACATGCTGATGTCCCGCCTGGAGGAACTGCGCGAGGTCGTCATCGTGCCCGGCGCGGACCGCGAGCCGGTGCCGGTGGTGTGTGTCCGGGGCGAGCAGCCACTGGACCCGGAGCGCTGGCGGGAGGCCACCGCCGACCTGCCCGCGATGGCCGAGCCACGGCAGTGGCGGTTCGCGGACCTGCCCATGACGGCCACGTGGAAGGTGAAGCGGGTGGAGATCACCCGCATGCTGGCCGAGACCGAGCCCGAAGGCGCCCCCGCGTGACCCCGGTCCTCGTCGTCGGCGCCGGCCCCGTGGGCCTGTCGGCGGCGCTCGGACTGCGCGCGCACGGCCTGCCCGTCGTCCTGCTGGAAGCGGACCCGAAGGACCGCGAACGGCCCGGCAGCCGCGCACTGTTCGTGCATCGGGAGACCCTCGCCCTGCTCGACGGGATGCGGCCGGGGCTGGCCGAGGAGATCACGTCGTACGGCCGCACCTGGCACACCAGACGCACTCTCTACCGGGGCCGCGAGGTGTACTCCCGGACCTTCCCGCCGCCGTCCGGCAGGCCGCCCTTCACCAGCCTGCGCCAGGTGGACACCGAGCGCTTCCTGCGCGCGGCCTGCGAGCGGGCCGGGGTGGAGTTCGTCTGGAACGCCCGTGTCGCGGCCGTGCGCAGCACCGGGGCCGGGGTCCGGCTGACGGGTGAGGACGGCCGGGTGTGGACCGGCGCGTACGCGATCGCCGCCGACGGCGCCCGTTCCACGGTCCGGCGAGAACTGGGCATCCCGCTCGAGGGCGGTCGCGGTGAGGGTTTCCACATCGTCGTCGACGTGGCCGACATCCCGGGCGCCGAGCTGCCGCTGGAGCGGGTCTTCCACTACGAGCACCCCGGGGTCGGTGGGCGCAGCGTGATGCGGGTGCCGTTCACCGGGGGCTTCCAGGTCGACCTGCAGTGCCGGGACGACGACCGGGAGGAGGCGTACGGGACCGAGGAGACCGTACGGCGCTGGCTGCCCGCGGTCGTGGGCGACGGGTACGCCGAGCGGATCCTGTGGGTGTCGACGTACCGTTTCCTGCGCAAGGTCGCGGCGTCGTTCACCGATCCGCACGGCCGTGTGCTGCTGGTCGGTGAGGCGGCGCATCTGTTCCCGCCGTTCGGGGCGCGCGGCATGAACAGCGGTATCGCGGATGCGGCGGCTGCGGCGGAGGCGATCGCCGCGGGGACGGCGGAGGCGGTCGGAGAGTTCGCCGAAGTGCGGCGCACGGCGGCCCTGTTCAACAGCGCCGCCGCCGGGGCGGCGCTCGAACACCTGCGGCCGCGGCGCCGGGTCGTCCGGGTCGGACAGCGGGCGGCCGCGGCCCTGGCGCCCGTGCTGCCGTGGTGCGGGTCGTGGCTGGAGCACGCGCCGTACGGACCCCGGCACGGAGCGCCCGCCCTCGCGGGCCGCAAGTACTGAGGAGGAGCTGTTGGTGACACGACCGGCGGGTGCGGAAGAGGTGTTGGCGTGGTCGTCCGGCCGTGGCCTGACCACCGGCGCGGAGGCCGGCGGGCCGTTGCTCGTCGCGGACTCCTGGCTGGTGCGCGACGGCCGGGTGCGCGGCTTCGACCGGCACCGGGAGCGGTTCGTACGGGCCTGCGGGGAGTGCGGCGGGCCGCCGCAGCGCCGGCTCGTGGAGTTCTGGCGGGACGTGGCCGCCGCGCTGCCGCGCACGGGTGAGTGGTTCCCCCGCGTGGAACTCGCCGCCGGTTCCCTGGAGTTGCGGCTGCTGCTGCGGCACGCTCCGCCGCTCGCGGCCGAGGTGCGGGTCTGGGCGACGGGGCAGCCCGACCCGCGTGCCGTCCCGCGCCGGAAGGGACCGGACCTGGAGAAGCTGGCCGGGGTCCGCCGGCGGGCGTTCGGCGAGGGCGCGGAGGAGGCGGTGCTGGTCGCGCCCTCCGGGGTGGCGCTGGAGTCGGCCACGGCCAGTGTCCTGTGGTGGGAGGACGACACCCTGTGCCTGCCCCCGCCCGGGCTGCCGGTGCTGCCCGGAGTGACCGTCGGTCTCATCCGGGAGCGCGCCCGGCGGCTGGGGATCGCCGTCGCCTCTCGTGAGCGGACCGTGCCGGAACTGGAGGGCCGGGAGGTCTGGCTCGTCAACGCCCTGCACGGAATTCGGCCCGTGACGGCCTGGACGGGACTGCCGATGCGTGCGGGAACAGCAGTGCGCGCACCGGACTGGCGGAAATGGCTCGACGACATCATGGAGCCGCTGCCGGCGGAATGAATTCAACGGAACAGCAGGAGAGCAACACAGTACCGCCGGTCCGCATTTCTCAAGTGGACCAGCGGTGCTACCGCTGCCTTTACCCGGCTAATTCCTCGGTGCCGGCTGATTAGGCGCCCGGCACCATCCGTGTCGCGATCGCGATCCGGTTGTACGCGTTGATGACGGTGGCCGCCCAGATCAGCGCCGCGATCTGAGCCTCGTCGAAGACCGCGGCGGCCTCGGCGTAGACCTCGTCCGGGACGTGGCCGTCGGTCACCAGCGTCACCGCCTCGGTCAACGCCAGTGCGGCACGCTCGCGTTCGGTGAAGAAGGGGGTCTCCCGCCAGGCGTTCAGGGCGTAGACGCGCTGTTCGGTCTCGCCCGCCGCGCGGGCGTCCTTGGTGTGCATGTCGAGACAGAACGCGCAGCCGTTGATCTGGGAGGCGCGGATCCGGATCAGTTCCAGAATCTGGGGCTCGACCTTTGCGTCCTGTGCCGCGGAAACGGCGGCGACATGCAGGGAGCCCATTGCCGCGGACACGTCCGGGGTGTTTTTCTTGAGGGCCACGCGGGATATGGAGTCGCTTTCACTCATGGGCCGACTCTATCCACGGAACTGGATTCCCGTGCCGAATTCGCTGCATTCGGTCCGGCATTCAGGGAAGTGCCGCGCACAGCGCGTCCAGCGCTCCCGACCACGCGTGGTCCGGCGGTGTCCCGTAGCCGACCACCAGGGCGTCCATCGGCTCGGCGACGGCGTCGGGGCGGCGATAGCGGGTGAGGCCGTCGAGCGCCAGGCCCTGCCAGTGGGCCGCCTGGACCACCGACTGCTCGCTGCCGGGCGGGAGTTGGAGTACGGCGTGCAGTCCGGCCGCGATACCGGTGGCACGGACCTCCGGAGCGCGCTCGGCGAGGGCCGCGACCAGGGCGTCGCGACGGCGCCGGTAGCGCAGCCGGGCGGCGCGTACATGGCGGTCGTAGGCGCCGGACGCGAGGAACTCCGCCAGGATCAGCTGGTCCAGCGCCCCGCAGGTGTCGATGCCGCCCTTCGCCGCCGCGGTCTCCTCCACCAGTGTGGGCGGCAGCACCATCCAGGCCAGGCGCAGGCCGGGGGCGAGGGACTTGCTGGCGGTGCCGAGGTAGACGACCCGGTCGGGGTCCAGTCCCTGGAGGGCGCCGACGGGCTGGCGGTCGTAGCGGAACTCGCCGTCGTAGTCGTCCTCCAGGACCAGGCCGCCGGTGCGGCGTGCCCAGTCCACGACGGCCGCCCGGCGGTCGCGGTGCAGGGGGACGCCCATGGGGAACTGGTGCGCGGGGGTGAGCAGCACGGCTCGCTCCGCGGGGAGAGCCGCTGATGGATTCGGCCCCGCGCCCCTTCGGGGCGCTTCACCCCGCCCGTCGTCCGACGCCCCCGGATCCGTGCCGAGTTCGTCGAACGGCAGCGTGGTCGTGTGCAGGCCCGTCCCGTGCAGGATGTTCCAGTGCGCCTTCAGGCCGTACGACTCGACCGCCACCGCCTCTACGCCCCGCGCCCGCAGCACCGCGCCGAGGATCCTCAGGCCGTGCGAGATCCCGCCGCACACCACGATCCGTTCCGGGTCGGCGCGTACGCCCCGTACCCGGGAGAGGTAGCCGGCGAGGGCGGTGCGCAGTTCCGGGCGGCCTCGCGGGTCACCGTAGCCGAGGGCGTCGTACGGGGCGGCGGCCAGGGCGCGGCGGGCTGCCCGGAGCCACTCCGTGCGCGGGAAGGAGGCGAGGTCGGGGAAGCCGGGGCGCAGGTCGTACTGCGGTCGGCCGCGCCGGCGGGGCCGGCGAACCGTGCCGGCCGGCGGGACGACCCTCCGCTCGGCGACCCGGGTCCCCGAACCCTGCCGTGCGGTGAGCCAGCCCTCGGCGACGAGGTCGGCGTAGGCGTCGGCGACCGTGTTGCGGGCGATGCCCAGGTCGGCGGCGAGGGAGCGGGAGGAGGGCAGCCGGGTGCCGGCGTCGAGGCGGCCGGTGCGGACCGCATCGCGCAGGGCGTCGGTCAGACCCCGGCGCAGACCCGGACCGGTCGGCTCCAGATGCAGGTCGACGCCCAAAGTGGCCCATGGTTTCGCCATGGAAATGGACCATACCCGTGGGCTGCATCGTTCATAGTGTCGGTAGCATGACCACTGACGAGACCGTCCAGTACGCCCCCGAACACACCCAGCGCCTGGACTGGGCCACGCTCGCCCCGGACGTCTTCAAGGCCATGGTCCGGCTGGACGCGGCGGCCCGGAAGGGCGTCGAGCCGAAGCTGCTGGAGCTGGTGAAGATCCGCGCCTCGCAGATCAACCACTGCGCGCTCTGCCTCGACATGCACAGCAAGGACGCGCTCGCCGCCGGGGAGAGCGTCGAGCGGATCGTCCAGCTCAGCGCGTGGGAGGAATCCGAGCACTTCTACACGGAGCAGGAGCTCGCGGCGCTGGAACTGACGGAGGCGGTGACCGTCCTGACGGACGGCTTCGTGCCCGACGAGGTGTACGACAGGGCCGCCAAGCACTTCGAGGAGGCCGAACTGGCCCAGCTGATCGCCGCGATCACGGTGATCAACGCCTGGAACCGGTTCGGGGTGACCTGCCGTCGGGTGCCGGGGCACTACCGGCCGGGACAGCACGCGTGACGGTCCGGACCACGCTCCTCGACCAGGCCGTCGGCCAGGCCATGTCCGCGCTCAGCGCCGCCGCGAAGAAGGGCCTCCGCGACCCCGCGCTCGCCGAACTCGTCATGATCCGGGCCTCGCAGCTCAACCACTGCGCCTTCTGCCTGGACATGCACCTCGGCATCGCACGCGAGCACGGGGTGAGCGAGCAGCAGCTCGATCTGCCGGCCGCCTGGGAGGAGGCCGAGGACGTCTTCGACGAGCGGGAGCGGGCCGCGCTCGCGCTGACGGAGGCGGTGACCGTCCTGACCGACGGCTTCGTGCCCGACGAGGTGTACGACAGGGCCGCCGAGCACTTCGACGACGCCGAACTGGCCCACCTCATCGGGCTGATCGTCGCCATCAACAACTGGAACCGTGTGATGGTCAGCCGCCGGATTCCACCAGGGGGATACACACCGTGACCAAGACCGTGTCCAAGGTCGACGCCTTCCGCGCACTGCACCGCCGCCGCTCCCCGGGCGACCCGCTGGTCCTGCCCGGCCCGTGGGACGCCGCGAGCGCCCGCGCCTTCGCCGACGCCGGGTTCCCGGCGCTGGCCACGCCCAGTGCCGGGGTCGCCGCCTCCCTCGGGTACGAGGACGGGCAGACCCCGGCCGACGAGATGTTCGCCGCCGTCGCGCGGATCGTACGGTCGGTGGACGTGCCGGTGTCGGCGGACATCGAGGGCGGGTACGGGCTCGCGCCCAAGGAACTCGTGGAGCGGCTGCTGGAGACCGGCGCCGTGGGCTGCAACCTGGAGGACTCCGCACACGGAACCCTCAAGGACCCGCGCAAGCACGCCGACTGGCTCGCCGAGGTGCGCTCCGCCGCGGCCGACCAGCTGTTCATCAACGCCCGTATCGACACGTTCGACTGCGGTGTCACCGACCCCGAACAGACCATCCGGCGGGCCGCGTTGTACGTCGCCGCGGGCGCCGACTGCGTGTATCCGATCGGCGCCCCCGTCGACGTACTGCCACTGCTGCGGTCGGGGATCCAGGGGCCGGTCAATGTGCACGGCACCGTGACCGGGGACGGCCCCTCCCCCACCGAACTCGGTGAACTCGGGGCCACCCGGATCACGTTCGGGCCGGGACTCCAGCGCAGGGCCGCCGAGGCGCTGCGCGAGATCGCGGCCGGTCTCACGAAGTGAGCGTCAGGACAGCCACGCCTTCCACGTGGACTCGTGGCTGTCCACCCACTTCTTCGCCGCCTCCTCAGGCGACAGCTTCTGCTCGGCGATCATCAGGGAGACCTCGTTCTGGTCCTCGGTCGTCCACTTGAACTTCCTCAGCAGGGCCGCCGCCTCGCCGCCGGTCTTGGCGAAGTCCGCGTTGAGGTACTTCTGCAGCGGGGTGTGCGGATAGGCGCAGGCGACCTTCTTCGGGTCGGCGTCGCAGCCCTCCTTGTACGCCGGCAGCCTCACCTCGGTCATCGGGACCTTCTTGAACAGCCACTGCGGGGAGTACCAGTACGTCAGGAAGGGCTTCTTCGCCTTGGCGAACTGTTGGATCTGCGTGATCTGCGCGGCCTCGGAACCGGCGAACACCACCTGGTAGTTCAGGTCCAGGTTGTCGACCAGCGCCTTGTCGTTGGTGACGTAGGAGGGCGAGCCGTCCATCAGCTGGCCCTTGCCGCCGCTCTCCGCGGTGCGCATCCGGTCGGCGTACTTGTTGAGGTTCTTCCAGTCGGTGACGTCCGGGTGCTGCTTGGCGAAGTACGTCGGGACGTACCAGCCGATGTGCCCGGTGACCCCGAGGTCGCCGCCGGGCACGATCGTCTTCTTGTCCTTGACGTACCGCTGCTCCTCCTCGGGGTGGCCCCAGTCCTCCAGGAGCGCGTCGACGCGGCCCTGGCTGAGCGCGTCCCAGGCGGGCACCTCGTCGATCTGGACGGTGTCGACGCGGTAGCCGAGCTCGTGTTCCAGCAGGTACTGGGCGACGGCCACGTTGGCCTGTGCGCCGACCCAGGACTGGACGGACAGGGTCACGGTCTTGGCGCCCTGCGCGTTGGCGAAGGGCGAGGCCTGCTTGGTCATGTCGGCGGCGCCGCAGCCGGTCAGCAGGGCCAGCGAGGACACGCCGGCCACTACGGCAGTCGTACGCATACGTCGGATACGCATACGTCGGGTACGAAGTCGCATGTCACGCTCCCTTCTTCGCGCGGCGCTCGGTCGGCTGGGTCACCCGGTCCAGCATCAGGCCCAGGCAGACGATCGCCGCGCCGGCCACCAGACCGGTCGCGAGGTCGCCCTGTGCGAGGCCGGCGACGACCTCGTAGCCGAGCGCGCCACCGCCGACCAGGCCGCCGATGATGACGACGGCGAGGACCAGGACCACGCCCTGGTTGACGGCGAGCAGCAACGCCGGGCGGGCGAGCGGGAGTTGGACCTGCCGTAGCTGCTGGGCGGGCGTCGCGCCGAGCGAGCGGGCCGACTCCAGGGCGGCCGGGTCGACCTGGCGCAGGCCCTGGGTGGTGATGCGGACGACGGCGGGCAGGGCGTAGACCACCGCTGCCGCGACGGCCGGGGCACGGCCGACGCCGAACAGCGCCACGACCGGGATCAGGTACACGAACTGCGGCATCGTCTGGAAGACGTCCAGGACGGGCCGGAGCATCCGCTCGACGCGGCCGCTGCGGGCCGCCGCGATGCCGGTCGCGAAGCCCAGGACCAGGGTGACGGCGACGGCCGCCAGCACCTGGGAGAGGGTGTCGAGCGACGGCGTCCACACCCCCAGCACGCCGATCGCGGCCATGGCGAGCACGGCGGTCAGCGCGGTGCGCCAGGTGCCGATCAGCCAGGCGAGGGCGGCGACGATCAGCAGGACCGACCACCAGGGCAGCCACTGCAGGGTGTCGCGTACGGGGTCGAGGACCCACGTGGTGAAGTGGGCCGCCCAGTCGGCGGTGCCGCCGATGACGGGGACGCCGGAGTAGAGGTGGTCGGTCATCCAGTCGACGGCGCGGTTGACCGGCTCGGCGATGTTCAGGGCCCAGGACTCGGGCCAGTCGAGGCGGCCGACGAGACGTCCGGCCACCGCTACGGCCACGGCGGCGACGAGGGCGTACAGCCAGCGCGCCCGGCCGTTCGGCTGCGGCTCGTCACCGAGCGCCGCCCCGGCCGCGCCGGTCACCCGGTCCAGTACGACGGCGAGCAGCACGATCGGAATGCCGGCCGCGAGCGCCGCGCCGACGTCCACGGACCCCAGCGCCTGGTAGACGCGGTCACCGAGGCCGCCCGCGCCGATGACCGAGGCGATGACCGCCATGGACAGCGCCATCATGATCGTCTGGTTGAGGCCCAGGAGGAGTTCCTTGCGGGCCAGCGGGATGCGTGCGGTCAGCAGGCGCTGCCGCGCGGTGGTGCCGAGCGACTCGACCGCCTCCAGCACCTCCTTGTCGGCGCCGCGCAGGCCGAGGGCGGTGAGGCGGGCCATCGGCGGGGCGGCGTAGACGACGGTGGCCAGGACGGCCGCGGGGACGCCCATGCCGAAGACCAGGACGACGGGGAGCAGGTAGGCGTACGCCGGGAGCACCTGCATGGTGTCCAGGACGGGGCGCAGGATCCGGTCCATGCGGTCGGACAGGCCGGCGGCGAGTCCGAGCAGCGCGCCCACGGCGACCGAGGCGAGGACCGCCACGACCATGAGCGCGAGGGTTTGCATGGTCGGGATCCACATGCCGAGGAACCCGCAGGCCAGGAACGCGATCCCGGTGCCGGCGGCCAGCCTCCAGCCCGCGACGCGCCAGGCGATGAGGGACGCGGCGGCGGTGACACCGGCCCAGCCGGCCGCGAGCAGCACCAGGTACACGGCGCGTACGGCGATCACGACCGCGTTGCTGATGTGCCCGAAGAAGTAGAGGAACAGCGGGTGGCTGTCCCGGTTGTCGATGATCCAGACGCTGGCCTTGGTGAGCGGCTCGGTGAAGTCGACGGTCAGCGCGGCGGGCCAGCTGCCGCTCGCCCAGCGGGCGTTGGCCAGCGGCACGAGGATCGCGGCGGCGAGGGCGAGCAGCAGGAGCTTGCGCAGGACAGGGTGTTTGAGGACGCCCGGCACGGCGACGCGAGGGGCGACAGTGGTGACGGTGGCCATCACGCCACCTCCTTGCTCTTCCCTGCCCCCGCTACGGCACTGTGCCCCGTCCCCGCCAGGGGACGCTGCTCCGTGCCCGCCACGACGCCGAGAAGACGTTCGTGGTCGACCACCCCCAGACAACGTGCCCCGTCCATGACCCGGGCCGGGGCACCGGTACGCGCCACGGCCTCGATCGCCTCCGACACCGTCGCGTCCGGCGCCAGAGCCGGGCCGCTGCCCGCCTCGTCCGCCGACGCGGCCCGCATGGCCGTACGCACGGTCATGACCTGCTCGCGCGGGACGTCCCGGACGAACTCACGGACGTAGTCGTCGGCCGGCGAGCCCACGATCTCCTCCGGGGTGCCCAGCTGGACCACGGCGCCGTCGCGCATCAGGGCGATGCGGTCGCCCAGCTTGAGCGCCTCGCTCAGGTCATGGGTGATGAAGACCATCGTGCGGCCCTCCTCACGGTGCAGGCGGACGACCTCCTCCTGCATGTCCCGCCGGATCAGCGGGTCGAGCGCGCTGAACGGCTCGTCGAAGAGCAGGACCTCGGGGTCCACGGCCAGGGCCCGGGCGAGGCCCACGCGCTGGCGCTGGCCGCCGGACAACTGGCCCGGCCTGCGGTGCTCCATGCCCTCCAGGCCGACCTTGGCCACCACCTCGGCGGCCCGCTCGCGGCGCTCCGCCTTGCCGATGCCCTGGATCTCCAGGCCGTAGGCCACGTTGTCCAGGACCGTGCGGTGCGGCAGCAGGCCGAAGTGCTGGAAGACCATCGCGGCGCGGTGCCGGCGCAGTTCGCGCAGGCGGGTCTTGTCCATGGCGCGGACGTCCTCGCCGTCGATGGCGATGGTGCCCGCCGTCGGCTCGATCAGCCGGGTCAGACAGCGCACCAGCGTGGACTTGCCGGAGCCGGACAGTCCCATGACGACGAAGACCTCGCCCTTGCGGACGTCGAAGGAGACGTCCCGGACCGCCGCCGTGCAGCCGGTGCGGGTGCGCAACTCGGCCGGCGCGAGCGTGGCCAGCTCCGGGTCGGCGGGGACACGGTCCGCCTTCGGACCGAAGACCTTCCAGAGACCTTCGACAGAGAAAACAGGGGTACCCGGGTTACCAGGGGCAGTACTCATCACGCCTCACCTCCAAGCAGTTCGACGGCCTTCTCCCCGACCATGAGCACCCCGATCATCGGGTTCACGGCGGTCATCGTCGGGAAGACCGACGCGTCGGCGATCCGGATACCGTCCAGGCCCCGGATCCTCAACTGCGGGTCCACTACGGCCAGTTCGTCATCGGCGGCGCCCATACGGCAGGTGCCCGCCGGGTGGTACACGGTGTGCGCGACCTTGCGGGCGTACTCGCTCAGCTCCTCGTCGCCCGTGACGTCCGGGCCGGGGCACACCTCGCGCTTGAGCCAGCTCGCCAGCGGTTCGGTCGCGGCGACCTCGCGGGCGATGCGGATGCCGTCGACGAGGGTGCGGCCGTCGTAGTCGTCCTCGTCGGTGAAGTAGCGGAAGTCGAGCGCGGGCTTCACGGACGGGTCGGCGCTGGTCAGGTACAGCCGGCCGCGGCTCTTCGGCTTGGGGATGTTGGGGGTCATGGACACCCCGAACTCCGGCCGCTCGTAGCCCAGTCGCTCCGGGTTGTCCGTGAACGGGATCTGGTAGAAGTGGAACATCAGGTCGGGGCCCTGGTGTTCGGGGTCGCGCCGCACGAACAGCCCGGCATCCGAGTCCATCGCGGAGTTCTCGGGGATCGGGCCGTGGGTCTCCCAGACGATCACCGACTCGGGGTGGTCGAGCAGGTTCTCGCCGACGCCCGGCAGGTCGTGGACCACGGGTATGCCCAGCTCGGTGAGGTCCTCCTTGGGACCGATGCCGGAGTGCAGCAGCAGGCGGGGCGTGTCGACGGCGCCCGCGCACAGGACGACCTCGCGCCGGGCGCGGATGAGGAGTTCCTCGCCGTCCTTGGTGCGCACGTGCACGCCCTCGGCGCGGGTGCCGTCCAGCTCCAGCTTGTACGCCCAGGTCTCCAGCAGGATGGTGAGGTTCTCCCGCTCGTCCATCACCGGGTGCAGATACGCCACCGACGCCGAGGAGCGCTTGTTGTTCTCGGGGTGGTAGGCGAGGTCGAAGAAGCCGACGCCCTCGGTGAAGGGCTGCTTGTTGAAGCCCTCGACGCGCGGGACGTCGAGCGCGCCCTGCGCCGCGTCGACGAAGTCGCGGGCGATGGCGTTCCGGTCCTGCTCGTCGACCGGGACGATGTTGTTCTTCAGCCGGGCGAAGTACGCCTCCATCGGCACCGCGCCCCAGCCCTTGGCGCCGGCCGCCTCCCACTCGTCCCAGTCGGACGGCAGCGGCTTGAAGGCGATGAGCGTGTTGTGCGAGGAGCAGCCGCCGAGCACGCGGGCGCGGCTGTGCCGGATGTGCGAGTTGCCGCGGGGCTGCTCGGTGGTCGGGTAGTCGTAGTCCAGCTCGCCGCCGAGCAGGCCCATCCAGCGGCGCAGGGTGAGGACGTCGTCGCGGCCGACGTCACTGGGGCCGCCCTCGATGACGGCGACGGTGACGTCGGGGTTCTCGGTGAGGCGGGAGGCGATGACCGATCCGGCCGTACCGCCGCCGATCACGACGTAGTCGTAGACAGGGGTGTTCTGGGACATGTGGGGGTAGCTCCAGGGACTTGCGAAGTCTTGCGGGGTCAGGGGGACCGGGTCTTACGGGGCCGGGGGACCGGAAGGGTCAGCCCGCGAACCACCGCACCGGCTTCGGCGCGAGGTTCTGGTACACGTGCTTGCTCTCGCGGTACTCGGCGAGTCCGGCGGGGCCGAGCTCGCGGCCCACCCCGCTCTTGCCGAAGCCGCCCCACTCCGCCTGGGGGAGGTAGGGGTGGAAGTCGTTGATCCAGACGGTGCCGTGCCGCAGCCGGCCCGCGACCCGGCGGGCGCGCCCCGCGTCGGCGGTCCAGACGGCGCCCGCGAGGCCGTACTCGGTGTCGTTGGCGAGGGCGATCGCCTCGTCCTCGGTGCGGAAGGTCTCGACGGTGAGGACCGGGCCGAAGACCTCCTCGCGTACGACGCGCATCTCGCGGTGGCAGTGGTCGAGGACGGTCGGCTCGTAGAAGTAGCCGTTCTCCGGCCGCTCGGGCGACGGCTCGGGGCGCTTGCCGCCGGAACGCAGCACCGCGCCCTCCTTGAGCGCCGAGTCGACGTACGCCTCGACCTTCGCGCGCTGCTGCTCGGAGACGAGCGGTCCGCACTCGACTCCGTCGGCGGTGCCGCGGCCGAGGCGGATCTTGCCTGCCCGGCGGGCGAGTTCGGCGACGAAGCGGTCCCGGACGGAGTCCTCGATGATGAGGCGGCCGCCCGCCGAGCAGACCTGGCCGCTGTGGATGAAGGCGGCGTTGAGGGCCTGGTCGACGGCGGTGTCGAAGGCCTCGTCGGTGGCGCAGGCGTCGGCGAAGACGACGTTGGGGTTCTTGCCGCCGAGTTCGAGGGCGACCTTCTTGACGGTGGGCGCGGCGGCCTGGGCCACCTTGGTGCCGCTGATCAGGCCGCCGGTGAAGGAGACGAGGTCGACGTCGGGGTGCTCGGCGAGCCGGGCGCCGACGGAGTGGCCGGGCCCGGTGACGATGTTGGCGACACCGGTCGGCAGGCCCGCCTCGACGAGCAGCTCGATCAGCGCGATCGTCGTCAGCGGCGTGATCTCGCTCGGCTTGACGACGAAGGTGTTGCCGGCCGCGAGAGCGGGCGCGATCTTCCAACTGGCCTGGAGCAGGGGGTAGTTCCAGGGCGTGATCAGCGCGCACACGCCGACCGGCTCATGGACGACGACGCTGTGGATGTCGGGCGAGCCCGCGTCGACGACCCGGCCCGGGGCCTCGGCGGCGACGAGGTCGGCGAAGTAGCGGAAGGCGTCGGCGACGCAGTCGATGTCGACGCGGCCCTCTTCGAGGGTCTTCCCGGCGTCGCGGCTCTCCAGCAGGCCGAGCCCCTCGCGGTCGCGCACCAGCAGGTCGGCGACGCGGCGCAGCAGGGCGGCACGCTCGGCGACGGGAGTGCGGGGCCACTCCCCCTGGCCGCCGTCGAAGGCACGGTGGGCGGCCGCCACGGCCAGGTCGGTGTCCTTCTCGTCACCCTCCGCGACCACGGCGAAGGGCAGGGCGTCCGCGGGGTCGAGGATCTCGCGCGTCGCGCCGGTGACGGCTTCACGCCACTCGCCGCCCGCGTGAATCGTCTGTCGCGCCTGTCGTGCCTGCTGTCCGGTCATGATCGGGGTTGCCTTCCGTTCCTGTTCGATGCCCCTGAGTCACACAGGTGTCACTCACGAGGACCGTCAGCGCCTGCCCTGGCGTTCGGATTACATGCGCGATCGGCGGCCGAAAGTGTGCTGTGTCACTGAACATGCGGGCAAACGGGAATGAAAGGGGCGGCCCGCGCACTCGGCCGGCGCCTCATGGAAGCGGCCGAAGGCATGGCACCCGACGCGACCTTTGACTAAAGTCAAAGAAGTGTGGAGCCAGGAAGTGTGGAGCCAGTGAGGAATCCAGTGAGCGACACGGAGCCGGTCCCGTCGCAGGATGTGACCGCCCTGCGCCGCTTCAACCGCTACTTCACGCGCCGCATCGGCGTCCTGGACGACCACTACCTCGGCCAGGACCGCCCGCTCGGCGAGGCCCGGCTGCTGTTCGAGATCTCCGAGTCCCGGGCCGGCGCTTCCCTGCGTGAGCTCAGGAGCCGGCTCGGCCTGGACGCCGGGTACCTGAGCCGGATGGCCAAGGCACTGGAGTCGCAGGGCATGGTCCGGCTGAGTGCGCACCCCCAGGACAACCGGCTGCGGATGATCGAGCTGACCCCGGCCGGACGGGTGGAGGTGAAGGAGCAGAACCGGCGCGCGTACGCGGCTGCCGCCGGGCTCCTCGAAGGCCTCAGCGCACCGCAACGCGCCGAACTGACCGAGGCGATGGCCACCGCACAGCGCCTGCTGCGCCTCGCCGGCATCACCGTCGACCTCGTCGACGGCGCCGCACCGGACGCCCGGGCCTGCCTGGACACCTACGCCGACGACATCGACGAGCGGTTCCCCGAAGGGTTCGACAAGGACTCCCTCGTCCGGCCGCAGGAGGTGTCCGGCGACGCCGGCGCGTTCTTCGTGGCCTACGAGGAGGGCCGCCCCGTGGGCTGCGGGGCACTACGCCGCCTGGAGCCCGGCGTCGGCGAGATCCGCCACCTCTGGGTGCACCCCGGCGCCCGCCGCCTCGGCCTCGCCCGCCGACTCCTGGAATCCCTCGAACAGGAGGCCGCCGCCCGGCACTTGACCGTCGTACGCCTCGACACGCATGCCGCGCTCACCGAGGCGCAGGCGATGTACCGGGCGTGCGGATACACGGACATCCCGGCCTACGACGACAACGTCTACGCCAGCCACTGGTTCGAGAAGCGGCTGTCGCCGAGCGCCTGACCGCACTCGGCCGGTCCGCCCCCGCCCCCCTGCGAGGCGATCAGGAGTGGTGAACTCAGTGTCCGATCAGGCGACTTGAGCCACAATATTGTCGTGTCCACCATCTCGGAATCAGAGTTCGACGACGGTACGCCCGTGAGGTTCCTGCTCGCCCCCGCACCCGCGCGGGGCGACGACGACCTCCCCGAAGGCATGGGCAGAGCCGTCCCCGTCGCCACCGGCGGCCGAGCCGTCGCCAACTTCGCGACCGGTGCCCTGCGCGGCGCTCTGAAGCCACTCGGGCCCCTTCTGCAAGAGGTGCACGACGCCGTGAAGGACGTACCGGAGCCGCCCAGCGAGCTCAGTGTGACCTTCGGTGTGCAGGTCGGGCAGGACCTCAAGCTCGGGATCGTCGGCGGCAACGGGCAGGCGCACCTCACCGTCACCGCCAGTTGGAAGCCGGCGGCCGGTCCGGAGTAACCGTGGGGTGGTTCAAGGAGATCAGTGCGGCACCCGGCGAGAAGTGGCGGCCGAGTGCCGTGTCCGTGCGCCGGACAGCCGACGGCAAGACGGCGGGCGCGGCGGTCGTGCTCGGCGCCGACACGGTGCTGACCTGCGCGCATGTCGTCAACGACGCCCTGGGCAGAGCGCAGTTCGACCCCCGGCCGCCCGGCCTGGAGGAACTGTTCGTCGAAATGAACGTCGAAGTGAAGGGGGCGCGGAAGACCGAGCGGTACCCCGCGAGGGTGGCGCACTGGATCCCCCCGCGCACCCGCGCCGGGCAGGCCGTGGGGGACGGCGACCTGGAGTGGCTCGGCGATCTCGCGGTCCTGCGGATCGACGCTCCGCCACGCGGAGTGCCCGCGCCCGACCGTCGCATGGACATGGTGCCCGGCCAGCGGGTGCGCGCCTGGCACGGCAGCGGGCACAACGCGACGTTCGCCGATCTGAAGGTCGCCGCCCTCGACGACGGGATCGGCTATCTCGACGGCAAGAGCACGGGCATGGCGGTCGGCCACGGCTACAGCGGCGGCCCGCTGTGGTGCGTGGACGACGAGACCGTCGTGGGGCTCGTCGTGGCGCACTTCATGCCGGCGTGCGATGTCCCGCCCAGCCCGCAGGACATGATCCGGCGCAGCTGGGGCATCCCCTGGCAGCGGGTCGAGGCCGAGCTGCGGAACGCGGGGGTGGCACTGGACGACGAGGACGCCGACGCGGGGCAGTCCTACGACCCCGGCGATCCCCCGTTCGTCAAACTCGTGGAGACGATCCGGTACGCCCTGCCGACGTCGTCGTACTCCTTCGGCGACACCGCCCGCAAGCTGGCGGTCGAGTGCGGCCGCGAGCCGGGCAGCGCCGTGGCCCCGCCGTCGGTGGAGGAGTTCGCGGGCTTCCTGGTCAGCCATCCGCGGGCGGTGGCGGCACTCACCCAGATCCTGCGGCCCACGAATCCCGCGGCGGCCGACCGGGTCCTGGCCGCGGGGCAGTTCTTCGAGTCCGCGCTGCTGCTCTCGCCGCGCGAACACCAGCAACTGCACCAGCTCTTGCGCAAGGTGGACCGGCCGGTGCTCGGGCGGCTCCCCGAGGTGGTGCGCGAGGCCGCGAAGCGGGTCGACGTCCGGTCCGACGGGGACACGCCGGACGCCCAGCTGCTCAGCCTGGAGAGGCTGGCGGGCGACGGCCACTCCGACGGCGGCGGGCCCCGAGTGCCGGCGCTGCTGCGGGTCGTCGAGTACGTCGCCGTGCTGTGCCCGGCACCGCAGAAGGGGGTGCTGCGGCTGTGGTCGGACAGCGTGGCGGTGCGGCTCGGCATCCCCGCCGCGGCGCTGCGGGAGCGGCGTTCGGACGCCGAGGACTGGGCCCGCATGGTGCGCGCGAGGACCGGGCGGGTGCGGGTCCTGGTCCAGGTGACCCAGGCCGCCCGGGGCCGGCACCGGCTGCGCATCTGGTGCGACGAGGGCTCCGGGCCCCGGCAGGTGTCGGCCGACAGCTCCGCCGCGTACTCCGCGTCCGAGGCGGCGCGCGAACTGCTGCGCGTCCTGGAGTCCCTCACGCCCGCGGCCGCGGACGGCGGGCGGCCCCTGGTGGAGGTGCTCGTGGACAGCGACAACCTGAACCTGCCGGTCGACGAATGGGCGGCCCAGGCACCCGGCGAGATCATCCCGGGCATGCTGGGCGCGGAGTTCCCGCTGGTCGTGCACTGTCCGGAACTCCTGCGCCGGCACGAGCGTTTCCTTCCCGACTGGCGGGAGCGGTGGAGACAGCTCGACTCCGGTCAGACGCTGGTCGTGTCGGATCCGGGCCAGGACCCGCACCAGGTGTACTACGAACTGATGGGCCGGCTCGACACGGTCCGGGTCTCCGTCGACGTGCCGGCGGGCCCGCGCGACCGGATCGTTCAGATCTGCCTCGCCGTGGGCATACCGGTGGTGGTGTGGGACCGCGGCCGGGACACGCCCTCGCACGCCGCCAAGCACATGGCGGAGCTCGCCACCCGTGAACTGCCCGACGGGGTGCGGGTCTACCGGGCCAACGCCCGGGGCACCCGCGCCCCCGAGTTCCCCGGCCGCCCGGTCCTCGCCTGGGCGGACGCCGACCGCACGGTGCCCCGACTGCACCTGACCGAGCCACAGGAGAGCGCATGACGTCCCCTTCCGAGGCCGACTGGCGCCTCTTCCGCGGCGACGGTCTCCCGCGCCATGTGACGCTGCCCCCGGCCCCGCCATGGCGCCGTTTCAGCCCGACGCCGTCCGTCCGCCCCGAACTGCCCTATCTGATCCAGCCGGAGCATGCCGACGTCGTCAACGCCGCCCTGCATCTGCGCCGCCCGCTGCTGGTCACCGGTCCGGCCGGCACCGGCAAGTCGTCGCTCGCCCGGGCCGTCGCGCACGAACTGCGGCTGGGCGAGCTGCTGCGCTGGTCCATCAACAGCCGGTCGACCGTACGGGAGGCGCTGTACCAGTACGACGCGATCGGCCGGCTGCGCGAGACGACCCTCAGCCGCGACCGGGGCGAACGCGAGCCGTCGATCGGGACGTTCATCCGGCTCGGCCCGCTGGGCACGGCCCTGGTGCCGCAGCCGACGCCGCGTGCGCTGCTCATCGACGAGATGGACAAGGGCGACGTCGACCTGCCCAACGACCTGCTCACCGTTTTCGAGGAGGGCTACTTCGACATCCCGGAACTGACCCGGCTCCCCGAGGACATGGCGGACGTGGAGGTGCAGACCGCCGACCATCGCGGCACGGTGACGGTGCATCAGGGGCGGGTCCAGTGCGCCGAGTTCCCGGTCGTCGTCATCACCAGCAACGGCGAGCGCGAGTTCCCGCCCGCCTTCCTGCGCCGCTGCGTCCGCCTCGCCCTGCCCATACCGGACGAGGCCCGGCTGCGTGCCATCGTCACCGCACACCTGGGCGAGGAGGCCCTGCGCGACGCGGACGACCTGATCGAGACGTTCCTGCGTCGCCGCGCCCCCGGCGAACTGGCCACGGACCAGCTGCTCAACGCCGTGTTCCTGCGCAACGGCGGGGTGAACCTCAACGCGGAAGAGCTGCTGGACGCCGTACTGCACCAGCTCACCGGGGCGCTGTGACCGAGGCCGGCGGGGGCGGGCGGCTCGGCGAGCTGTTACGGGTGCTGACGGCTTCCGGGCACGAGCTGGACGCCGATCAGGTGCTCGACGTGCTGTGGCTGGCCCGGCGGATGCCCGGCGGACCGGAGGCGCCCCTCGCGCGCCTCACGCGCACGGCACCGGCGCCGCCCGCGGAGCCGGCCGCGACCGAGCCGGACGAGGCCGGCCCGGAGCACCCCGCGAAGGCACCCCGGCCCGACGACCCGGACCTGCCCGACCTGACCGCGCACCCGCTGTACTCGGACGCCCGGCAGGAGCCCGAAGCCGCGCCGGTTCCCGAGATACGGCTGCGCCAGGGCCCCGAGCCGGACAAGGCGCTGCCCGTCCGGGTCCCCGAGGACAAGGCCCTCGCGGGCGAGCTCGAACTGGGCCGCGCACTACGGCCGTTGCGCCGCCGCCTGGCCAGCCCGCACCGCCTGGAGATCGACGAGGAGCGCACCGCCGCCGAACTCGCCGAGACCCGGCTGCCCGACGTGGTGCAGCGGCCCGTGCAGGAGCGCTGGCTCCATCTGGTCCTGCTCGTCGACGACGGCCTGTCGATGCTGCTGTGGCACCGCCTCGCCGCCGAACTGCGCACCCTGCTCGAACGCCTGGGCGCCTTCGCCACCACCCGCGTCCTCGGCCTCGACACCCGCGGCGCCGACGAACCCCGTCTGCACACCCGCCCGTTCCGGCCCGACAGCCCGCCCGTACCGCTGAGCACGGTCGGCGACCCCTCGGGCCGCACCCTGGTCCTCGTCGTCAGCGACGGCATGGGCGCCGCCTGGCGCAGTGGTGCCCTGCACGGCCTGCTGTCCACCTGGGCCTCCCGCGGCCCCACCGCCCTGCTGCACACCCTGCCGCCCGACCTGTGGGAAGGCTCCGGCATCCACGCGGAACGCTGGCAGGCCACCACTCGGCGGATCGGCGGCGCCAACACCTCCTGGGAAATCACCGACCCGGTACTGCCGCCCGGCCTGGCCGCCTTCGACGGTGTGCCGGTGCCGGTCCTGGAGCCGACGGCCGCCGCCCTGCGGAACTGGGCCCACCTGCTCGCCTCGCCGGGCGCCACGGTACAGCTGCCGCTGCTGACCCGGCCGCGCCCGTCCGGCCCGGCCCCCGCGCCCCGGGGCCCGGGCGGCGCCCAGCACTTCCGGGACGCGGCCACCCCGGAGGCGTACCGGCTCGCGGCGCACCTGGCGGCCGTGTCACCGCTCACGGTGCCGGTGATGCGGCTCGTCCAGACGGCGGTTCCGTGGCAGGCGCGGACCTCGCATCTCGCGGAGGTCTTCCTCGGCGGGCTCATGCGGCCGCATCCCGCGCCCGTGCCGGGGCCGCTGCCCGCCAAGCACCAGGTGTTCGACTTCTCCGACACGTCGAGGTCGGTGCTCCTGGACGCCGTCCCGCAGTCCGAACTCCTCAGGACCAGCCGCACGATCGGGCTCCGTCTCGAACAACTCGCGGGCAACTCCCCCGACTTCCCGGCCTGGCTCGCCCACCCGGACGGCTCCGCCCGGCTCCCCGGCTCGCAGCGGCCGTTCACGAGCGTGGAGCGGAAGCTGCTGGCACGGTTCGGGGTCTCGTTCGGCTCCGGGGTGCACGGGCTGGAGCGGGGCCTGCGCGAACAGGGCGCCACGTCGGGTGACGGCTGGGGGCGCCTGACGGACGACGACCCGCGGCAGCTGGGCCCCTACCGGCTGCGCGGCCGACGGCGTCTGCGGTGGGTGGTGGAGTACGACGGCGTCGACGAGGTCGACCGCACCAGAGCCATGGTGCGGACCCCACGCTCCGATGTCTCCGCCGACGGTGCCGAGTTGATCGCGGTGGAGGCGGAGGCGTTGCGCCGGCTGGGCGGACAGTACGCGCCCGCCCTGCTCGGCACCGGACTCGGGCGTCCGCCCCTCTGGGTGGCATCGGCGCCGATCGAGGACGGCCCCGCACCCGCCGCCCCGCCCCGGCTGGCGGAGCTCTTCAACCAGGCCCACGCGACGGGTGGCGCCCCCTTCGACAAGCTCACCGGGCTGCTCGTCGGCTGGCATCTGGCGAGCGCCCTGGCCCTGTGCCATCTCCACGGGATCGTGCCCGCGGACCTCAGTGCCGAGAACATCTTCGTGCTGCGGCGCTCGGTGGTCCTCGCCGACCTGTCCGACTGCGCCCTGGACGGCCAGTACGCCGGTATGGGCCCGGCGCCGACCCCCGAGGACAATGTCCGCGCGCTGGGCGACCTGCTGCAGCTGGTCAGCAGCAAGGCGGGCCGGGAACTGCACTGGCGGGTCCCCGGCCATCCCGAGGGCATGCACCTGTGGCAGGGCGACACCTGGGCGCGGCTGCGGCAGATCGTGCTGCGCTGCCTGGGCCCCGATCCGGCCGAGCGCCCCACGGCGGGCGAGGTCGCGGACGTCCTGGCGAAGTACATCGCCCAGTCCCGCGCCGAACGCACCGGCACTCCGACGCCCCCGGCCCAGCCCCAGGCCCGCACCCGGCCGTCGTCGCGCGTGCCGCTCGACCTGCCACCGGCCGCCGCCGTGCCCTCGGACCCCCGCCCCCTCCCCCTGCGCCCGCCCCGCTTCGGCGCCGCCCGCCGCGAACGGCAGGCCCGGCTGGAACGGCTGCGGACACCGCTGCGCCACGCCCGGCGCATCACCCTGATCGGCGCCTACCACCACGGCGGCCGGGTCTACAGCGGGCGGGCCACCACGACGATGGTGCTGGGCTCGCTCCTCGCCGCCGTCCGGAGCGAGCCTGTCCTGGCCCTCGACGGAGCGGACGACGAGGGCGCACTCGACGCCTTCCTCACCGACCGGAACCCGGCCACCGTGCGCGACCTGGCCGACCTGCCGGCCGATCCGACGTACCAGGAGGTCCGCGCCCGCACCACCCGCCTGCCGTCGGGGCTGGAAGTCGCCGCGCACCCGGGGGGCCACGTCCCCCCGAACCTCATACACGCCCAGGCCTATCCGCACGTTCTGGCGAGGACCGCGCCCTACTACTCCTTCGTCCTCACCGACTGGGCCCCGCAGCGCCTGGACCGGTCGGCCGACACCGTCCTCGATCTGACCGACCGGCTGATCCTGTGCTGCGGCAACTCGGGCTGGTACCTCGACGCCGCGTGGCGGGTGCTCGACCGGCTGCGCGTCGACGGGCACCGGCGGTTGGCGGACCAGGCGATCGTCGTGGTGACCGAGGTCGAGCAACGTACGGGCCGTGCCGTGCCGGACGACCTTCCCGCCCGTTTCGACATCGGTGCCGACCAGGTGGTCGCCGTGCCTTACGACCGGTCGCTGTGGTCTCCGGGCTTCCGGCAGTTGGACCAGTTGCGGGCACCGGCGCTGAACGCCTTTCTGGACCTGGCGGCACTGGTCGTGGCGGGCTGAGCAGAGCGGCTGGGCGGGTGGCTGCGGGTGCGGGTGAACGCACCGATCCCCGGGCCGCTGCCGCGCGGCCCGGGGATCACAGGTGCGGGTCGGCTCAGATCAGGCCGAGGGAGCGGACCGCCTCGCGCTCCTCGGTCAGCTCCTGGACGGAGGCGTCGATACGGGTGCGGGAGAACTCGTTGATCTCCAGGCCCTGGACGATCTCGTACTTGCCGTCCTTGGTGGTGACGGGGAAGGAGGAGATGAGCCCCTCGGGAACGCCGTAGGAACCGTCGGACGGAATACCCATGGAGACCCAGTCGCCGTCGGCCGTGCCGTTGACCCACGTGTGGACGTGGTCGATGGCGGCGTTGGCGGCGGAGGCGGCCGAAGAGGCGCCACGGGCCTCGATGATCGCCGCACCGCGCTTGGCGACGGTCGGGATGAAGTCCTCGGCGAGCCACTTCTCGTCGTTGACGACCTCGGCGGCGTTCTTGCCGGCGATGGTGGCGTGGAAGATGTCCGGGTACTGGGTGGCCGAGTGGTTGCCCCAGATGGTCAGACGCTTGATGTCGGAGACCGTCGAGCCGGTCTTCTTCGCGAGCTGGGTCAGCGCGCGGTTGTGGTCGAGGCGGGTCATCGCGGTGAACCGCTCGGCCGGTACGTCGGGTGCGGCGGCCTGCGCGATGAGCGCGTTGGTGTTGGCCGGGTTGCCGACGACCAGGACCTTGATGTCGTCCGCGGCGTGGGCGTTGATGGCCTGGCCCTGCGGCTTGAAGATGCCGCCGTTGGCCTCCAGGAGGTCACCGCGCTCCATGCCCTTGGTACGGGGGCGGGCGCCGACGAGCAGCGCGACGTTGGCGCCGTCGAAGGCGACGTTCGGGTCGTCCGAGATGTCGATGCCCTGCAGCAGCGGGAACGCGCAGTCGTCGAGCTCCATGGCGGTGCCCTCGGCGGCCTTGAGCGCGGGCGTGATCTCCAGGAGGCGCAGCTTGACCGGCACGTCCGCGCCGAGCAGCTGGCCGGAGGCGATGCGGAAGAGCAGGGCGTAACCGATCTGGCCGGCCGCGCCGGTGACGGTGACGTTCACGGGAGTGCGGGTCATGGCGTTCTCCGTATGACAGCTGGCGGTGAGGGCATCCCTGCCCCGGGGTGCGGGACGTAGAGATGATCGATCTCTTGGCGTCAAGAGATCCACCCGTCAGGCTATCGCGCATCCGGGATCTCGCACGGCCGGGTCCGTGTGGCCCGCCCCACAGAATGACCATGACTGCGGCAAAGGGGCGGTCCGTTACGGCAAAAGGGGGCGGCCGCCCGCTCCGGGAGAGGTGGAACCTGGGCGGCCGCCGGGTGGGGGTACCGATTGCCGGACTCCCGTGGGGGTACGGTGCGCGTGCCCACTTTGCCGACGGCCATTCCTGCCCCACCGAATTCTTTTTCTCGCCCCCGCTCCTCAAACGCCGGAGGGGCTGACTTACTCAGCCCGTCCGGCGTTTGAGGACGAGGCCCGTTCAGGGCCGAAGCGGGGTCTGGGGGCGGCAGCCCCCAGGGATGGGACGGGTAGGGGCGGCGGGGGCGAAGACCCCGGACGTCACCCGCGCCCCCGCTACTGCGTGCACCCCTCCTGCCCAGCGGCCAGCGTCACGCAGGCCGTTGCCTCGCCCGCGTCCTTCACGGCCACCATCGGCGTGTACGCGATCGTGTCCCCGGCGAGGGTGATCGATCCGGTCTGCTTCGTCTTGCCGACCGTCACCGCCACCTCGTCCCCCTGCGCGGCCTGCGTGATACGCCCCCACGCCGCGCCGCAGGTCTCGCTGTAGCGGACCTCGACCACGGCCGTGCCGACGGTCGCCGTCTTGGCGGTCGTCACCAGGTCGCCGCTGCAGCCCATGCTCTCCGCGTCCTTGCCGGTGCAGGAGTCGCCGCTGCACTTCACCCCGGCCGGCAGATCGGGGTCGGTCGTCGCGGACGGCGAGGGCGACTTGGCCGCGCCCTCGTTCTTGTTCCCGCTGCCGGGGTCGGTGAGGTAGAACACCGCCGCGATCACCACCAGCACACCGACGACCCCCGCGAGGAACATCGTCAGCCGCCGCTTGCCGCCACCGCCGCCGGCGGATCCACCTCCCGGCCGAGGCCGCTGCGGAGGCTCGCCGTACGGACTCGGCGTCCCCGCCGAAGCCGGCGCCGCCGCCCCCGCCGTACGGCCACCCGTCGGCGCCGGACCTCGATACCCGGCCATGCCCCAGGAGTTGCCCCCGGAGGAGGCGCCGTCGCGGACGTCGGCCCCACTGGAGCCCCGTTCCGCCGCGTCCCGCACCGCGGAGTCCCGCACGGCCGAGTCCCGCACCTCCGGCGCCGTGGGCTGGGCCGGCACCGTGGGCGGCACGGTCGGTGCCACGCCCGCCGGTCCCGCCACCCCGGGCGTCGCCGTCGCGCTCCCGCTCTTGCGGGCGGTCTTGGCCGCCTTCGCACTCCCCTTGGCGTTCGCCGGCGGCGCCCCGAACTCGCTCAGCGCGGCGCGCGCCTGGGAGATCCGGATCGCCTCCATGGTCATGTCGTGGCGCATCTCCGAACGGCTCCACGCCCGTTCGGCGAGCTCCCACATCGTTGTCAGGTGAACGGGATTGGTGCCCGTGACCTCGGCGAGCGCCACGATCGCGCCCTTGGGCGCGAGCAGTCGCCCGTTCAGATACCGCTCCCAGGACGTCTTGCTGTATCCCGTGCGGTCGGCCAGCGCCGCGATGCTCAGACCACTGCGGTCCACGAGCCTGCGCAGCTGGCTCGCGAACTCCCTGACCTGCGGATCGAGTTCATCCGGCAAGGCCCTCCAACGAGGCATTGCTTCCCCCTCTTCCCCCGGTTGGTGCTGGTGTTTCTCGCGTTTCCCCCGCGCGTGGTGCCCTCTGCCGAGTACCCGTTCTGGCTACCCACACGGATGCGCCGAACAAGGATCTCAGTTCCCGGGGTGGGGGCGCACGGGAGCATGGGGACCGCGTCCAGTGTTCCACCGGCTCCCGACTCCAGCGCACACAACCCTGGCAGTAAGCCCTTGCAGACAACTCAGGACGTCCCGGGCCGTCCCAATCGACCACGCTAGCCCGATAGTTGAACGGCTTCGTTGCAAATGCGCGAACTTGTCAACACATCGACACACAGAACGCACATAAATAACCACCTACGCCACATGTGCCGCATTCAGACAAGTCCGGCACCCGCAGTCCCATCGAACTCAACCCAGCGCAAGCGCCCCGATCACCGCCGTCAGCACCAGCACCACGACGAGTACGACGGCCACAACCAGCAACCGACGGGACGGGCCCTCCGGCTCCTTCGGCGGCGCGTCCCACCACGGAAGGGTGGGATCGTCCTCGTACGCCTCGTGTTCCCCGTGCTCCTCCTGCCCCGGCTCCTCCTGCCCCGGCTTCACCGGCACCGCCACAGCCCGCGGCCACACCTGCACCGCCAGCTCCCACCGCACCCCGAAGCGCTCCGCCTCCTCCTTGCCGACCCCTGCCACCCGGCACAGGGCGACGACCGCCTGCCGGGGCGGGGGCTGGGTGGCGTTGAGGTAACGCTGCCAGGAGGACTTGCTGTACGCGGTGCGCGCGCCCAGCGACACCAGGCTCAGGCCCGTGCGGTCCTTGAGCTGCCGCAACTGCTCCACGAAGTGCCGCACCTCCGGCGGCAGATCGTCGGGCAGCGGCTGCCAGGCACCCATCGCTCACCTCCGAACCAGACCCGATCAGGTGACGACTCGGGACGGCTCATCGGTTCCCGGCGGACCCGGCGGACCGACGTAGCGGAACGGTCACCTCCGTGCCACCGCACAGTGACAGGCGTTGAACAGCCCCTTCACCGTGCCCGAGGGTTGACACAGACGGCGGTCCGTCCTTCCTCGGGGGGAGAGGACGGGCCGCCGACGCAAACACCAGGTCAGCTGCTGACCGTGAAGTGCAGAATGTCCTCCAGAAACGGGATCACCAGCTTCGGCTTCGGCTGCGCCATCAACGCCAGCAGCACGATCACGAGGCCCAGCACGCCGTACGTCACTATGTCCGTGAAGCGCGAGCGCACGGCGAGCATGCCGACGCTCGGCAGGAGCCAGCGCAGCACCGCGCCGGTCAGCAGAGCACCGCCGATCACCAGCGTGCCCGCCCGGAACACGTCCAGCGCGGTGATCAGCAGGCCCACCCCGACCAGGCCGATGACCAGGAGGACCGGCCACTGCCGGGCGGGCGCCGGGGCGTCACCGGCCGCGGCGCGGCCGCCGCCCTCGGGGCGTGCCGTGTCCCTGGTGAACAGCGGGAAGCGTCGGGTGGTCCGCCGGGGCACACCGTCGGCGTCCGGCGCGCTCACCGGGTCCCGGACCTCGATCTCCTCCGCCTTGTCGGTGCCGCCCTCAGCCGACGACACTGCGCTCCGCCGCCTCGACCACGTTGACCAGCAGCTGCGCCCGGGTCATCGGGCCCACGCCGCCGGGGTTCGGGGAGATCCAGCCGGCCACCTCGGCGACGCCGGGGTGGACGTCGCCCACGATCTTGCCCTCGGCGTTGCGGGAGACACCGACGTCGAGGACGGCGGCGCCCGGCTTCACGTCCTCGGGGCGGATCAGGTGGGCGGAGCCCGCGGCCGCGACGATGATGTCCGCGCGGCGCAGGTGCGCGGCCAGGTCCCGTGTGCCGGTGTGGCACTGGGTCACGGTCGCGTTCTCGCTGCGCCGGGTCAGCAGCAGCGGCATCGGCCGGCCGATGGTCACACCGCGGCCGACGACCACGACCTCGGCGCCCTTGATCTCGACGCCGTACTGGCGGAGCAGGGTGAGGACGCCGTTGGGGGTGCACGGCAGCGGGGCGGGCTCGTTGAGCACCAGGCGGCCGAGGTTCATCGGGTGCAGGCCGTCGGCGTCCTTGGCCGGGTCCATCAGTTCGAGGATGCGGTTCTCGTCGATGCCCTTGGGGAGGGGCAGCTGGACGATGTAACCCGTGCAGGCGGGGTCCTCGTTCAGCTCCCGCACCACCGCCTCGATCTCCTCCTGCGTCGCCGTGGCGGGCAACTCGCGCTGGATGGAGGCGATGCCCACCTGGGCGCAGTCGCGGTGCTTGCCGGCGACGTACTTCTGGCTGCCGGGGTCGTCCCCGACCAGGATCGTGCCGAGGCCGGGCGTGACGCCCTTCTCCTTCAGCGCCGCCACGCGGGCGGTCAGATCGGACTTGATCGCGGCTGCGGTGGCCTTGCCATCGAGAATCTGGGCGGTCATGGGTCCCATCCTCGCGGATGACGCCCTCGGGGTTCCAATCCGGGTGCCACTGGGCCACCGGAGCACCCGCCGCCGCGCGTCGGCTCATGATCAGTGATGTTGCACTTGCACAACACATAGCGAATGCCGCTGGACAAATAAGCCAGCCCTAAAGAACGATGAACGGCGCAGTGCCGCGGGCAGTGCCGGGGGGACGGACCGCATCCACGTTGAACTTTCCTCCGAACCATGCCGCGCGTCGTCCCCGCACTAACGCGACAACGGAGGAAACACCGCCATGAGCTTCGGCGACCCGAACAACCCGTACGGGGCCCCGCAGGGTCAGCAGCCGGGCTACCCGCCCCAGCAGCCCCCGGCCCAGCCCGGCTACGGCTACCCGCAGGCCCCGCAGGGAGTCCCGCCGCAGCAGGCTTACGGCTACCCGCAGCAGCAGCCCGGCTACCCGCAGGCGCCGGGTTACCCGCAGGCTCCGGGCTACGGCTACCCGCAGCAGCCGGGCTACGGCATGCCGCCGTCGTACGCGAACTGGGGCCAGCGCTTCCTCGGCACCCTGGTCGACATGCTCGTGTTCGCGCCGCCCTACATCATCATCGGCATCGGTGGGGCCAACAGGAACGCCGCCGTGATGGGCGTCGGCTACGTCATCATGATCGGCATCGCGATCTGGCAGCTGATCCTCGAGGGCAAGAACGGCCAGACCCTCGGCAAGAAGGCGCTCGGCATCCGCCTGGTGAAGGAGGAGACCGGCCAGCCCCTGGGCGTCGGCATGGCGTTCGTGCGCCGGCTCGCCCACTTCCTGGACAGCATCGCGTGCTACCTCGGCTGGCTGTGGCCGGCGTGGGACGCCAAGCGGCAGACGTTCGCCGACAAGGTGTGCGGGTCCATCGTGATCCGCAACCAGTGAGCTGTGGACGCCTGACCGTCTGAACACGAGACGGCGAGCGACGTCTTCTCGCCAATCACAGCCGAGGGCCGTGTCTCACCCGTATGAGGGGGACACGGCCCCGCTGCGTCGCCCTACTCTGACGTGGGTAGCCGTCAGGCACGGGGAGACGCACCTTGTACAGCATCATCGTGGTACCTCCGCCGACCACGGAGGACGAGACCGACCGCACCCGGGCCGCCCAGCTCCGGCTGGCTCCCGGCGAGCGGCTCAGCTTCGGGCGTTCCGCTTCCGACAACGACCTCACCATCGCGCACGACGGGGTCTCCCGCAGAGCCGGTGAGATCACCGCGCAGGGCGCCTTCTGGATACTGAGCAACCTCAGCCGGGAACAGACGTACGTCGTGGAGAACCCGGAGGGCGCGGGCGAGCACATCAAGGTCGGGCCGGGGCGCCTTGACGCGCCGGTGCCCTTCGAGTTCTCGCGGATTGTGCTGCCGGCGGCCGGCGATCTGCTGGCGGTCGAGGTGTGGGCGCCGCGCCACGACTACCTCAGCTGCGACGGCGGCCTGGACGGCGCGACGACCGCCCCGGCCTTCTCGGTCGACCGCACCAAGCGGTACTTCGCGGTCCTGGCCGCCCTGTGCGAACCCCGGCTGCGCGGCGAACCGCACGCCCCGCCGCCCACGGTCGACCAGGTCGTGGACCGGCTGCGCCCCCACTGGCCTGCGGCGTCCCGTACGTCGGTTCAATGGAACATCGACTACCTCGCCGTGAAGCTGCGGCTCAAGCCCGGCCCGGAGACGGCGGACACCGGCCCGCGCCTCAACGGCAAGAAGGAGTCCCTGGTGTCGCTGGCGCTGCGCTTCGATCTCGTCCGGGAGGACGACCTGATCGTGCTGCGAGAGCCCGTGTCCTCGACGGCCCCGGCACCCGGCCGGACGGGCCGGTGACCGAGCCGTACGCCGTGCCGGTGCCGAAGGGGTACCGGGTGGGCGGGTGGGAGGTGCGGGAGCCGATCGCCACGGGGGCGTTCGGGAGCGTGTACGCGGGCAGGCGCGTCGGAGCCGGCCCGGACCGGCCGGCCGAGGTGGCCCTGAAGTTCCTGCCCACTGGCACCGGAACCCCGCGCCAACTCACCCACCTGCGCGAACTCATCGACCGCGAGGTCGAGTTGCACCGCAGGCTGAAGCAGCCGCGGCTGATCCGGATGTACGAGACCCTCGTCGTCGACGACGCGGACCACCCGGCCCTCGACGGCGCCACGGTCCTCGTACTGGAGAAGGCGGAAGGGTCGCTGTCGGCGTTGCTGGCGCACACGCCGAGGCCGGCGGCCGGACCGGCGCTGCTCGCGCAGATCTGCGCGGGACTGGCGCAGCTGCACCACGCCGGATGGGTGCACGGGGACCTCAAACCGGCCAATGTGCTGCTGATGAAGGACGGTTCTGCCCGGCTCGCCGACTTCAACATGGCGGCGGAGCTGGAGGGCACGCACGCGTACACACCCGCCTTCTCGACCCCCGACTACACGCCGCCGGAACTCCTCTGGTCGGAGATCGGCGAGCGCGGCCGCCGTATCCGACCGTCGGCCGACGTCTGGGCGTTCGGCGTCCTGGCCCATCTGGTCCTCACCGGCTCCTTCCCGCTCCCCGGCGCCACTCCCACGACCCGCCGTGACGCGGCCGCCGCCTACGCCCGCGGCACCGACGAGCTACGCCTGTCGCCCGAACTCCCGGACTCCTGGCGGGAGATCGTGCGGGACTGCCTGACCCGTACGCACGCCGACCGCGTCGGCACCCAGGACCTGCTGCGGCGGGTGGAGGCCGCGGCGGGCACCGGCCGTTCACCGCGCCTGCCGCGGGTCCTGCTCCCCCGCCGCCGCTCGCGCCGTACGACGATGCTGGCCGCCGCGACCGGCGTGGTGGCGGTGTCCGCCCTCGGCTACGGCATCAGCACCTGGGCCGGCGCCGGGACCGAGAGGGCCGGCGCGTCGGGCGGCGAGACCACGAAGGTCACGGCCGCCACCTACGGCGCCTCCGAACTCCGTACGGACAAAGGTGTCCCGGTGGCCTACCGCCGCCTCATCGTCGACGCCGCCCACGACTGCGTCCAGCCGGAGGTCACCCCCGCGCTGATCGCCGCCCTGCTGAAGGCGGAGAGCAACTTCGACCCGGACCTCTCCGACCCGTCCGTGGGCAAGGAGGGCGAGTACGGCATCGCGCGCTGGACGCCGAGCCTGCTGCGCTGGTGGATCCGCGACGACGGCGTCCCCGCGAAGGAGACCCCCAAGCCTCCCCTCTCCCCCGCCGAGTCCATCCCGGCCGTCGGCCGCTACCTCTGCTTCATGGAACCGCGCCTGAACCAGACCGGCTTGTCCGGCGACCGCCAGGTGCTGCTGGCCGCCGCGTACCGGACCTCGACCAAGGTCGTGAACAACGCGGGCGGTGTTCCCCCGCAGTACCGCGACTACGCCACCCGCGTCGCCCACTACCTCAAGGAGTACACGCCGCCCGGCAAGAGGTGACCCTGAGAGTTCTCAGGTACCGCTCACGGGCGGCCGGCGGCACGGTGGTCGTGTCCACCAACGGGGGTGGCAACACCGGAAGGACACCGACCATGAAGCGCATGCTCGCCTCGCTGGGCGCGGCGGCCGTACTGGCCACCGGCGCCGTCGCCCTGACACCGACGGGCGCGTCCGCGGCACCGAACGGCTGCTGGGGGAACGCCGGCACGAAGACCGACCCCGACGGGCGCACCTACACGGCCCGCTACTGCCACAACTACCAGGGCGGCGACATCATCTGGTACCGCAACAAGATCGGCTACCTGTACGCGGGCGACAACTGGTTCGTCTGCCAGACGAAGGACCCGAGCTTCCCGAACCCGCCCGTCGGCAACGCCCGTAACGACTGGTGGCTCTACACCCAGGGCGACACCGGCAGCGAGCACAAGGCCTGGGGCTGGTTCCCGGCGACCAAGGTCTCGGGCGGCAACAACTACGAGCCGGTGCCGGGCCTGCCGGTCTGCTGACCCGCTGACCTGCTTCTGCTGACCTGCCGACCGCCCGATCCGCGGCCTCCGGCTCCCTCGGGGGAGGGCCGGAGGCCGTTCGCCTTTATCGCATGACCTCGCACATTTTGTACACGACACGCCGTTTTTTGCATGCCCTTGGGATGCCCGCGCTTTCCCTTCCTACCCTGACCCCAGTTTCTGTCGGGGGAGGAAACAGTCATGCACAGCATCATCGTCGTGCCCATGCACAGCGCGTGCCCGGACGACCACCTTCGCCTGGAGCCGGGCGACGCCTTGCCGTTCGGCCGCGTGGCACCATCGCACAGCCCGCACAGCCCGCACAGCCCGCACAGCCCGCACAGCCCGCACCTGACCATCGCGCACGAGGGCGTCTCCCGTACGGCCGGAGAGATCACCGCCGCGGGCGCCTACTGGCGGCTCAGCAACCTGAGCAGCGCGCAGACGTACGTGGTCGAGAACCCGGAGGGCGCGGGTGAGCACATCAAGGTCGCGCCCGGCCGGCTCGACGCCCCGGTGCCCTTCGAGTTCGCCCGCGTGGTCCTGCCCGCCGGGAGCGACCTGCTGAGCTTCGACGTCTGGGCCCCGCGCCACGACTTCCTGGACCGCCCCGGCCCGCGGGACGGGGCGCCCACGACATGCGCCTTCCCGCTCGACCGCGGCAAGCGGTACTTCCAGGTCCTGGTCGCCCTGTGCGCCGGGCGCCTGCGCGGCGAGCCGCACGCCCCGCTGCCCACCGCCGAGGAACTGGTCGAGCGGCTGCGCCCACTGTGGCCGTCGGTCTCCCGCGCGTCGGTGGCGTGGAACATCGACTACCTGGCC
This sequence comes from Streptomyces sp. DT2A-34, assembly GCF_030499515.1. Taxonomy (NCBI): domain Bacteria; kingdom Bacillati; phylum Actinomycetota; class Actinomycetes; order Kitasatosporales; family Streptomycetaceae; genus Streptomyces; species Streptomyces sp. DT2A-34. The sequence continues at coordinate 3,741,038 of NZ_JASTWJ010000001.1, forward strand.
GTCAAACTGCGCCTCAAACCGGCTCCGGACTCCACGCCGGGCGGCGGCCCCCGCCTCAACGGCAAGAAGGAGCGCCTGGTCTCCCTGGCCCTGCGCTTCGACCTCGTACGCGAGGACGACCTGATCCTGCTTCACGGGAACAGGAGCGTCGTCCGATGAGCGCCGACTCGTCGGCCCACGCCGTGGACGTCCCGCGGGGTTACCGCGTCGGCGCCTGGGAGGTGCGCGAGCCCATCGCGTCCGGGGGCTTCGGCAGTGTGTACGCCGCCCGGCGCGCCGAGCCCGCCGAGCCCGCCGAGCCCGCCGAGCCCGCCGAGCCCGCCGAGGGCCTGCCGACCGAGGTCGCGCTGAAGTTCCTGCCCACAGGCACCCAAACGCCACGCCAACTGCACCACTTGCGGGAACTCGCCGAGCGGGAGACCGAGTTGCTGCGCCGATTGCAGCGTCCGCGCCTGATCCGGATGTACGAGGCCCTGACCGTGGACGACCCGGCCCGCCCCGGCCTCGACGGCGCCACGGTCCTCGTACTGGAACGCGCCGAGGGCTCCCTCGACCAGCTGCTCGACCAGTTGTCGGCGCGGCTGCGGGGCCGCAGGGGCGCGCCCGCCGGCCATGCCGTCGCCGTCCCGGGCGGACCCTCCCTGGTCGCCCAGATCTGCGAGGGAGTGGCCCACCTCCACCACGCGGGCTGGGTGCACGGCGACCTCAAGCCCGCCAACGTGCTGCTGATGGCGGACGGTTCGGCACGCCTCGCCGACTTCAACATGGCCGCCGAACTGGACGGCACCCACGCCTACTCCCCCGCGTTCACGACCTCCGACTACACCCCGCCCGAACTGCTGTGGGCCGAGGTCGGCGAACGTGGCCACCAGACCCGTCCCACCGCCGACATCTGGGCCTTCGGCATCATCGCCCACCTGGTGCTGACCGGCAGCCTGCCGTTCCCCGGAACGAACCCGACGGCCCGCCGGGAAGCGGTCCAGCGCTACGCCAAGGGCCGCGACGAGCTCCGCCTCTCGCCCGAACTCCCGGACGTGTGGCGGCAGATCGTCACCGACTGCCTCGCCCCCACCCACGCCGACCGGGCCCCGCACACCGCGCAGGCCCTGCTGCGCCGGGTCGAGGCCGCGGCCGGGGCGGCACGCTCCCCGCGGCTGCCCCGGCTGAAGCCGCGGCGCGGCCCGCATCCGGCCGTCCTCATCTCGCTCGCGGCGATCGCGGCGGTGTCGCTGGCCACCGCCGGGCTGCTCGCCCTGCGCGAGCCCGCGCCCCAGGGGTACGCCCGCTGCGACCAGGGAGACGTCTGCTTCTTCACGAAGCCGGACGGACAGGGCGAGATGTGCGCCTGGTACGAGCGCGACCACGACTGGATCGGCGGCGTCATCACCTGCGACTGGGCGAAGACCACCCGACCGAGATCGGCCTTCAACAACGGCTACGTCGGGGATCCGCACCACGACGTCAAGCTCTTCCGCAAGGCCAAGTGGAAAGAGCCGTTCGGCTGCATCCAGGAGCTCCAGAAGGTCAACTTCCCTGACCCCGGCGGCCTGGTGATCCGCTCTCATGAATGGGTTCGCTCCTGCTGAACCGACGGTCGTCGTGCCGGTCCGCCCTACAACCACGAAGAACGACAACCAAGAAGAACGAGAACGGGGAGACACACATGAAGACAACCGCCCTGAACCGACACCGCAAGACGCCCGTGGCCCTCGCGGCCGGCGCCCTCGCGCTCTCACTCGGCTTCCAGCTCACCGCCACGGCCACGGCCACGGCGGCTCCCGACACGGACCAGGTGACCGACGCGATCGCGGACGTGACCAAGCCCAGGTTCCAGATGCCGTTCGCCTGCGACACGCACTGGCGGATCGACACCTACGACAGCGGCCACAGCCCTGCGGTGGACATCGTGGTGAAGGACAACACGGGGTCGTCGGGCAAGGCGGTGTACCCCGGCTACCTGGGCACGGTGGCCCGCACCTTCTGGGACCGGGGCGCCGGCAACGTCATCGTCATCAACCACGGCGCCGGCTGGTACACGGCGTACTACCACCTCAAGGAGAAGCACGACACGTACGTCCAGGTGGGCGACGTGGTCACCGCGAAGACCAGGATCGGCAGCATCGGCGCGACCGGCAGCAACAGCGGCAACTGGGCGCACCTGCACTACGAGCAGCGCTACAAGCTCACCGGCATCCCCACGGAGGCCGACCGCGAGCCCGTGCACTTCAACGGCACGAAGTACACGGGTACGGGCCAGACGTGGAAGGACGTCGTCAGCAAGAACTGCTAGCGCCCCAGGCCCCCCGCTTCACCGCCAAGGTATTGGCAGATCCGGGCCACTCCCGGCATGGAAAGTGCCTGGTCAGTGACCCGGGATTTGGCACCCTGAAACCTTTGAGGTTCCGGCCGTATCCCGTTGCCGTCACAGTCAGGAGGCAAGCACGACGGAAGACGGAATCGGAGCCAAGGAGTGAACCGCATGACCTCGATACGCAAGACCGCCCTGGGAGCCATCACCTCGGCGCTTCTCCTCGCCGGCTCGGCCGCACCCGCCCTCGCCGCCCCTTCGGCGCCTCAGGCGGCTCCGGGTGAGGGCTGGGTCCGTGTGGCCGCCAGCGGCGACTTCACCGCCCAGGGCACGTGGAGCAAGTCCACGACCTGGGGCCAGTCGGCGGGGACCATCACCAGCACGTCCGCCTCAGGCTGGGTCAAGGACCTTGACGACGACGGGGACTGCGCCCAGGTCGTCATCAACTGGTACGGCAGCGGCGGAAAGTCCGACACCGACTACTCGCCCAAGGCCTGCCCCCAGGGCGACAAGGACTACTTCTCCAAGGCGCCCGGTGACAGCACCAACTGGACGGCCACCGGCTACGAAGTCTGGATGCGGAAGGCCTGAGCGTCCGACGGGGGAAGGAACCACATGACCATCCATACGCACCGGCCCCGCCTGGCCTCGGCCCTGACCGCCGCCGTCATGAGCGCGGCTGTCGGCGCCACGCTGGCCCTGGGCGCCTCTCCGGCATCGGCGGCCGTCTCCGACGGTTACGTCAGCGGCGGCGGCAGTTTCAACAACGACTGGGGGGACGAGGGCACAGTGTCCACCAGCGCCTATTCGCCGTCCAACGCCGCCTGTCTGTGGCAGAAGATCCTGTGGGCCGAGGGCCTGCTGAAGGAGTCGAAGATCAGCGGCAACTTCTCGGCGGAGACACGCGTCGCCACCAAGAAGCTCCAGTCCCGCTGGAACATCAACACGACCGGCAAGGCCGACCCGCGGACGTTCAACACCGCCGGCAAACCCGGCAGGCTGAAGTACGTCTCCGGCAGCACCGCCAGCGGTAGGGAGCTTACGCTCAAGTACCAGGGCGGCTCACACGAGTTCACCGTGAAGCGCAACGACAAGGGCCGGTACGGCTTCTACGCCGACGGCGCCTGGAGGAGCGCCGCGTACAGGTCCCTCAGCTGTCGCTGACGTCCAGAGCGGCCCCGTCCTTGAGTGTCCCGACGAATGCGCCCCAGGCGTGGGCGGGGAACACGAGGGCGGGGCCGTTGGGGTTCTTGGAGTCGCGGACGGGGGTGATGCCGGGGAGGTTGTCGGCTACTTCGAGGCAGTCGGCGCCTTGACCATTGCTGTAGCTGCTCTTGCGCCAGGCGACGGAGCTCAGGTCAATCCCCTTGCTGCGCTTCATCTCTGTAGTTCCTCGCTGCTTCTTCGATCAAGGCAAGGGACGCCGCGGGAGGGAGTGCGACGGCCCTGAGGAGATCGTACGACCTGCGGTACTCCTTCACGAGGGCCGGAAAGTCGGCAATCTGGCCATCGAAGTTGCTTTCCGTCCACACCAGCGGCGGCGCGTCAGGGAAGGTCATGATCTTGGCCATGCCGTACATGAGGGGGTGCGCGGCGGTCGTTTGCGGGACGATCTGCAAAACACTCTCCGTGGCCCGGATCACGTTCACGATGTGCTCCAGCTGCTCGGCCATCTGCCCCGGCGGCATAAGCGGGGTCCGAATGACTGACTCGCGAAGGATCCCCCAGTACGCAGGCCGCTGCTCACGATCCCACAGTTCCGCACGCTTCAGCCGCGCGCGGACACGCTGCTCGATCAGCTCTCGGGACGGCGACGACTCCCCGTGCCGCATGAGAACCCGCATGTACGGCTCGGTCTGCAGGAGGCCTGGGATGACGTTGGGCGCCCATTCCTCCAACGTCTCCGCGTGCTTCTCCAGGTCCGGCACATCCGCGTAGTACAGCGGATGCCCCGCCCGCCGCGCCTTGGCGACGTCTTCGCAGCGCCGCTGGAAAAACCCGTCCGTGCCCAGCCGCTCGTCCACATGCCGGGCCAGATCCATCGGCATCCCCCGTTCCCCGCGCTCGATCTGGCTGAGGAACGGGATCCCGCGAAAACTCCCGTCCGCCAACTGCTCCAGCGTCAGCCCCGCTTGCTCCCGCCTATAGCGCAACTCAGCGCCGTAGAAGCACGGGACATTCATCGACGCGTCAGGGTCCTTCTTCGCGGGCACACCCACCACCACCGTTTCCCAAGCTGCCGTGCGAACCCCAAACCCCTTTTACGGTACGCACCTTGACGCCACTCTGTGAGCAATCCAGCACAGAACGCACACGGAGGCGTACCCCCATGAACCCCCACCACGAAACCGACGCCTGCGTCGAAGACCTCCGCACCGCCCTGGAGGCGAACGGCATCACCCTCCCCTCCCTCGGCATCGACCTGCCGACCTTCGCGGGCACCCTCCCCACGCGGCCTCTCATCGCACTCGGCAACTGCAACCAGACCACCGCCCGCGCCCTGATCTCCGCCCTGCGCAAGGCGGCCGAGCGGTGACCCGACCGCTCGTCCTCGAACTGCTCGCGCTCCCCAAAGCCGTCCCCGAGGCCCGCCGTGCCGTACGCGAGCATCTCAACCGCCCTTGCCCCGAAATCCAGCTCTGCGTAAGCGAGTTGCTGACGAACGTAATCACCCATGTCGGCGAGGGCACGCCGGTGACACTCCGTCTGACCCACGGTCACGACGGCTGTGCACGGGTGGAGGTCACCGACCCCGACGCACATACCTGGCTCATCGCGCGTCGGCCTGACGCGGGCGAGGAGATGGGGCGGGGCCTGCTGCTGATCACCGCGGTCGCCCGGCGCTGGGGCGTGGACCGGCATCCGCGAGGCAAGACCGTGTGGTGCGAAGTGGGCGGCGCGGCGGCCGACCCTGAAACGTTGGAGGTACCACGCGCGCCCCGTCGGCCGCACAGTGACATCTGCGTCGCCCGGAGCGACCTCTTCACGACAACCAACGGGGAAGGAACACCATGAACTTCCGTAACACCCGAGCCCGTCTGACCGTTGCCGCCATCGGTGCCACCGTGGCGGGCACCCTGGCCTTCGGCGCCGCACCGGCCTCGGCCGCCGCCTCCAACGGATACGTCAGCGGTTCCGGCTACACCTACGACGACTGGAACGACGAGGGCACCGTCTCGACCGCCTCGCACACCAAGTCCAACGTGAGCTGCCTGTGGCAGAAGATCCTGTGGGCGGAAGGCGCCACCGAGTCGGACGGCTCCACGTACGACGACGCGGACGTCGACGGCGTCTTCGGCTCGAACACCAAGTACACCACCAAGAAGCTCCAGTCCCGCTGGGGTCTGACCGCCGACGGCATCGTGGGCAAGAAGACCTTCACGAAGGCCGGCTCCAAGCTGACGAACTCCCGGTATGTGAACTACGACTCCAACCGGGTGTACATCCTGACGTACAAGGGCAGCAAGCACAGCTTCCCCGTCTACCGGGGCCAGACCGGCAAGTGGAGCTTCTACGAGAGCAACAAGCTCCGGGCCGCGGGGTACGACTACCGGTCCTGCGCCTGACACCTGCCCGCAAGGACATCGGAGGGCGCGGAACGATAGCGGTCACCTGCTGGACGCGTAGCCCTTCGATGTCGTGCAGTCGGCGACACCACTGAGACCCTGGGGACCCTGAGAAGTTCGAGGTGCCGTCCCCCACTTCCGCGCACGCGGCCGCGGTGAGCGTCACGTTTCCCCCGCTCACCGCGGCCGTCCCGGCAGGGACCGGCTCGCTCCCGGCGCATTCCGGAGCCACGGGGCTCCCTGAGGCCGACTACCCCGCCCCCACGCGATAGCCTCCCTTCAACTGGCGTGACACAAGCGCACGTTGGGGAGGCAGGCAGAACAGCACTCGGGGGACCGATGACAGACCAGCGGCAGTCCATGCCGTCCCACACCCCGGCGTCCGGTGACGCCGCCCTGAAGCAGGCGGGCGCGACACCGCTGCAGCGGACCGACCCCGGCCGCATCGGCCCCTACGCTCCCCTCGGCCTCCTCGGCACCGGCGGCATGGGCCGCGTCTACCTCGCCCGCCCCGCCGACAACTCCCCCGGTCTCGCCGCCGTCAAGGTGATCCGCCCGGAGTACGCCGAAGACCCGAGGTTCCGGCGGCGCTTCGAGCGGGAGGCCTCCCTGCACGCCCGCGTGCACACCCCGCGTGCGCCGCAGCTGCTCGGCACCGGGTTCGACGACACGCTGCTGTGGATGGCCACGCAGTACGTGCCCGGCCTCAACCTCGCCGACGCCGTGCGCGACTGCGGCACGCTGGCGCCGGCCGGCGTGTGGCGGCTGGTGGCTGACCTCGGGCAGGCCCTGTCGGCGATGGCCGCCGCCGATGTCGTACACCGGGATCTCAAGCCGTCCAACGTGATCCTGTCCCCGCAGGGCGCGCACGTCATCGACTTCGGCATCGCGCAGGCCGCCGACAGCAGCGCGATCACCTCGACCGGCAGCAGGGTCGGCACGCCCGCCTTCATGTCGCCCGAGTATCTGCGCGAGGGGCGGTGCGACACCGCCTCCGACGTCTTCTCGCTCGCGGGGAGCCTCATCTACGCCACCACCGGGCACGCCCCGTTCGGGGACGGCACCGGCGTCGACGTGATGCACCGGGTGGCCTTCGAGGAGCCCAAGCAGGAGATCATGGCCGAACTCGGCGCCGTGGACGCCGCGTTGGCCGGCCTGCTGTCCGCCTGCCTCGCCAAGGACCCCTCCGGGCGCCCCACCCCACGGCAACTCACCGAGGCCGCCACGGCCGCCGGTCACGGCCGCGCCGCCGTCTGGCACGAGCCGCTGAGCGCCCGGCTGATCGCCCGAGGGCAGGCCTGCGACGCGCTGGAACGCCTCGCCGTCCAGGAGACCGTCCACTTGCGCGCGCCGGACCACGCGGCGTTCCCGGCCCACGGCCCCACCTTCGGGCCGCCCACGCCGCCCGAGCCGCACGCCGCCACCATGCCGGCCACACACCCCGAGGACGGCGGCGGCCGGAGGAAGCGGAAGGCGTACCTCGCCGTCGCCGCGGGCCTCGCCGTGTGCGCCGTCGCCGCGAGCGCCTTCTTCCTCACCCGCCCGTCCCTCGACGAAACGGCCTCCGCCGCACCGACGGCAGCCGGCAGCACCGCCCCCGACGACACGGGGACCTCGCGCCTGCCCAGTTCCTCCGCCTCTCCCTCCGGCGACAAGGAGAAAGAGAAGGAGGAGGGGAAGGGAAAGGGGAAGGGGAAGCAGACCAGCCAGGCGCAGGCCGGGACGTCGCAGAGCCCGAACGCGCCCGAAGGCGGCGCAGGCGCGACGCAGTCCACTCCCGCCGCCGAAGCCTCCCCCACATCGGACGGCGACGACAGCGGCGGCAGCGGTGGCGGCACCGCCCCGACCGCCACCCCCACCGAGACCGCCACCACACCCGCCACTCCGCCCTGGAACTCCCAGTGCACGTACTACTCCGGCACCAAGCTCACCGACTACGGCGACAAGGGCCAACGCGTCGTCCAGGTGCAGTGCATGCTCAGCAAGCGCGGCTACAACGTCGGCAGCGCGGGCGTGGACGGCGAGTTCGGCAGGGACACCGAGTCCGCGGTCAAGCAGTTCCAGAGCGCCAAGGGACTTGAGGTGGACGGCCAGGTGGGGCCCAACACCTGGGCGGCCCTGCGGAGTTCCACATGACGCAGGGCCCGCCGTCGAGGTGAACGGCGGGCCCTGCGACTTGTGCGGCTCAGTCGAACCTGTGCGGCTCAGTCGAATCCGTGCGGCTCAGTGGAAGAAGTGCCGCGTCCCCGTGAAGTACATCGTCACGCCCGCCTTCTTCGCGGCCTCGACCACCAGCTCGTCGCGGACCGAACCGCCCGGCTGGACAACGGCCTTGACCCCGGCCTCGGTCAGGATCTCCAGACCGTCGGGGAAGGGGAAGAAGGCGTCGGAGGCGGCGTACGAACCCTGCGCGCGCTCGGCGCCGGCCCGCTCGACGGCCAGCTTCGCGGAGTCGACCCGGTTGACCTGCCCCATGCCGACGCCCACCGACGCGCCGTCCTTGGCGAGCAGGATGGCGTTGGACTTGACGGCCCGGCAGGCCTTCCAGGCGAAGGCGAGTTCCGAGAGTTCCTCGGCGCTGAGCCCCTCGCCCGTCGCGAGGGTCCAGTTGGCCGGGTCGTCGCCGTCGGCCTGGAGGCGGTCGGTGACCTGGAGGAGGGCGCCGCCGTCGATGGGCTTGACCTCGACGGGGTACTCGGGGCGACCGGGGGCGCGCAGCACGCGGATGTTCTTCTTCTTGGCGAGGGCCTCCACGGCCCCCTCCTCGTAGTCCGGCGCGACGATGACCTCGGTGAAGATCTCCGCGACCTGCTCGGCCATCTCCTTGGACACCGGACGGTTGACCGCGATCACGCCGCCGAACGCCGACAGCGGGTCGCAGGCGTGCGCCCTGCGGTGCGCCTCGGCGACGTCCGCGCCGATCGCGATGCCGCACGGGTTGGCGTGCTTGATGATCGCGACGGCCGGCTCGTCGTGGTCGTACGCGGCACGGCGGGCGGCGTCCGTGTCCGTGTAGTTGTTGAAGGACATCTCCTTGCCGTGCAGCTGCTCGGCCTGCGCGAGGCCGCCGGTGCCCGCGGTGTAGAGGGCGGCGGGCTGGTGCGGGTTCTCGCCGTAGCGCAGGGTGTGGGCGCGCTCCAGGCTGGTGGCGAGGAAGCTCGGGAACGGGGAGTCGTCGGCCGGGGCATAGGCGGAGGCGAACCAGGAGGAGACCGCGATGTCGTACTCGGCCGTGTGCCGGAAGGCCTCCGCGGCGAGCCGCTTGCGGGTGGGGAGGTCGAAGCCGCCGTCGCGGACCGCCGCCAGGACGTCGGCGTACCGCGCCGGGCTGGTGACGACCGCCACGGACGGGTGGTTCTTGGCGGCGGCGCGCACCATCGACGGACCGCCGATGTCGATCTGCTCCACGCACTCGTCGGGAGAGGCCCCGGACGCGACGGTCTCGCGGAACGGGTAGAGGTTGACGACGACGAGGTCGAACGGCTCGACACCCAGCTCGGCCAGCTGCCGCCGGTGGTCCTCCAGGCGCAGGTCGGCGAGGATGCCCGCGTGCACGCGCGGGTGCAGCGTCTTGACGCGGCCGTCCAGGCACTCGGGGAAGCCGGTGAGCTCCTCGACCTTGGTGACGGGGACGCCCGCCGCGGCGATCTTCGCGGCCGTGGAACCGGTGGAGACGAGCTCGACACCGGCCTCGTGCAGCCCGCGCGCGAGGTCTTCCAGCCCGGTCTTGTCATAGACGCTGACGAGCGCCCGGCGAAGGGGCCGCTTGTTGCTCTCGGCGGTGGCGGTCACTGGATAACTACCTTTCGTCCCTCAATGCGATAGCCGTTGCGGGCGAGCCGCCCCACGACCTCGACGAGCAGCCTTCGCTCGACTTCCTTGATGCGCTCGTGCAGAGCGCTCTCGTCGTCCTCGTCCCGGACCTCCACCACGCCCTGCGCGATGATCGGCCCGGTGTCGACGCCGTCGTCGACGAAGTGGACGGTGCAGCCGGTGACCCTGGCGCCGTACGCGAGGGCGTCGCGGACGCCGTGGGCGCCGGGAAAACTGGGCAGAAGGGCCGGGTGGGTGTTCACGAACCGCCCGCCGAAGCGCGCGAGGAACTCCTTGCCCACGATCTTCATGAACCCGGCGGAGACGACGAGGTCGGGCTCGTAGGAGGCGACGGCCTCGGCGAGCGCCGCGTCCCACTCCTCCCGGCTGCCGTAGTCCTTGACCTTCCGCACGAAGGTCGGCAGCCCGGCGCGCTCGGCCCGCGCGAGCCCCTCGATGTTCTCGCGGTCGGCACCGACGGCCACGATCTGGGCGCCGTACGCCTCGGGACCGACGGCGGCGATCTCGTCGAGGAGCGCCTGCAGATTGGTGCCGGATCCGGAGACCAGCACGACGAGGCGCTTGGCACGCTCGGCCACGGGCTTGGCGGCCACGGTGGGGCCCTTTCTCGGGGGTGCGTTCTTCATGCGGCCGGTGCTTTGTATATTCGTACGAATGCATCGCGCCCCGGGATACGGGGAAGTCTACGAAGCGGCCGACCGTCAGCAACGATACCGGCACTACGGACAGCCCCCACGGGACGGGGGCGTGGCCGGAAGGTAGCGTCTGGGGGAGCTGGCCCGGGAACGCGGTGGTGGTGCGGTGCGTTCACGAAGTGACAGCTCATGTCGGATCAGTCGTTCACCAAGATCAGTCGTTTGCCAAGATCAGTTGTTCACCAAGGGGAAGACGCTCACTTGATGTCGGACCGCAGCCTGCGACTCCTCACCCTCCCTCCGCAGTCCGCGCAGGGAGGGAAGCGTGGCGCCGTCCTGCTGCGAGAGCGGCCCGCCTCGCCTCCCGACGCGCCCTCGGGCAAGAAGTCCGGCGATGAACAGGGCACTGGCGCCCAGGACGACAACCCCTTCGCCCCGCCGCCGGAGGGCACGCCGGACCGCCCGTGGCAGCCGCGGCGCCCTTCGGACGAGGACGGTGCGCGGGGGTCGGGCGAAGGCGGCGGGCACTCGCCGTGGGGCAGCCAGTGGAGCGACCGCCAGCCGGGCCGCTCCCCCGACGGCTTCGGAGAGCGTCCCCGCGGCGGCCCCGAGGGCCCCGGAAACGGCGGCCCGGGCTCGGGCATGCGCTGGGACCCCACCGACCCCGCCCAGCGCCGCGCTCGCTTCGCCCTGCTCTCCGGTATGTGGGCCTTCTTCTTCGCCCTCTTCAGCTGGCCGTACGTCGCCCTGCTGCTCGGCGCGCTGGCCCTCTACTGGGGCATCACCAGCCTCCGCACCAAGCCCCGCACCCCCGACCCCGACACCCCGGCCCCCCGGCCGGGCGGCCGCCCCCAGACGACGGCGGCGGTGAGCGGCCTGGTCACGGCGTCCCTCGCCATCGCGGTGGTCGCCGCCGGGTTCACGGCGCAGGTGGTCTACAGCGACTACTACACCTGCACCAATGACGCGCTGACGAACGAGGCGAAGCAGGCGTGCAATGAGCTTCTGCCGAAGGAGCTGCGGGGAGTTCTGGGGACGACGGACTGAGGGGTTTGGGTTCGGGTCCGGCTCCGGAGTGCGCTCAGGGGGCGGGCTCCGGTGGATGCGATGCCTCCGGTGACTGTTCCGGCGACTGCTTCGCCGGCGGCTCCGGGGACGGCTCGGCGGGCGGGTAGTCGTACGGCTCGAAGGTCGTGTCGTGGTCGTACTCCACGTGCGGGATCTCCTGGTCGGAACCCTCGTACGGGGCGTCCTCGTCGTACTTCGCGGACCGGGCGTCGTGGTCCTTGCCCTGATGCGGAACGGGCTGGTCCGGTGCCGGTGCCGTGAGCGGGGCGTCCTGGCCGTAAGCCTTGTGCCGGGTCTTCGAGTCCGCCTTCGCGCCCGCCTGCGAGCCAGTCTTCGCGCCCGCCTTCGAGTCCGCCTTCGAGTCCGTCGGCGCCCCGTCGCCCTTCCCCGAGCCGCTGTCCTGCGAGCCACGCTCCCCCGACTCCTCCACCCGCGGCTTGCCGATCCGCGCCCCCTGCGTCTCGCTCAGCCGCTCCGCCCGGCGCCCCGCCCCGGCCCGGCACCGCCACGCCCGGGCGAGCACCGCCACGGGAACCGCCACCACCGTGATCCACGCCAACGTCGCCGCCCCCACCTGCCACCACACCGGCCCGAAGTCCGCGAGCATCCCGACCCCCAGCGGCCCACCCGACTGACCGGCCAGCACGGCGACCACCACCGCGCAGAGCACGGCAGCCAGCACCGCGACCGCGGCAGTCCGCCCACCCGACCAGACCTCGGCAGCCACTTGCCCGACCCGAGACGGGGCCGTGGCGGATGCCCGCCCACCCTGGGTCCGGGCCCCCTCGGCGGCCCGCCCGCCCTGCGTCCCAGCCCCTGCGGATCCAACGCCCCCACCCCGCACCGCCGCCCCCGCCACAAACCACCCGACCACCACCCCCGCCACCACAGGCAACGCCCCGATCCCCCACTGCACCGGCCCCGCACCCCCCGCGTCCGGCACCGCCTCCAGCAACGGAAGCGGCGGCAGCAAGGGCGTGGGGGCCGAGGACGCCGGCGCCACCACATGCCCCGCCCCGAGCACGAAGCCCGGTCCCAGCGCGTACGCCGCCGCCCACACCGCCGCGTTCGGCACGAGCGCCAGGCACAGCAGCAGTACCGCGAACCGCCCCGACCACCCCTCCGTCAGCTGCAGGAAGGACGCCTGCGTCGCCCCGCCGTGCCACACCAGCGACCCGCCCACCAGCAGGGCCCCGCCCCCGACGAGGGCCGCCGCGCCGGCCGTGGCCGCGCGCGCCGCCGCACCGAAACGGGCGCGGGCCCGCACCCCGGGCACCAGCCGCCGTACCCATCTCGGCAACCCGGCCAGCACCCGCTCCACCACCTCGGGCGGTCGCCCGCACGCCGTCCACACCCCCGCCCCCGCCGCCCCCATCACGACCGCCGGCACCCACAGCCCGGTCCACCACCACGCCGGCCGCAACTCACCCCCGGCCGCGTACACCGCGGCCGCCGCCCCGATCCCGAGGTACCCGAGCACGACACCCGCCCACGCGGTGCGCCCCGCCACCAGCGGCACCCCCTCGCCCCCGTCCGCCGCCGTGTCCCGCGCCGCCCGGTGCACCAGCAGCACCGGCAGCACGAACAGCAGCAACGGCGTGACCCCCACGGGCGCGGGGACGCCGGAGAGAGTGTCGGTGCGGACCAGTTCGGCGCCGTGCGCCAGCAGCCACAGCACGGCGGCGATCCGCAGCGCGCCCCCCGGCCCGCTGTCCGGATACGGCGAACTGACCCAGAGCACCATCACCAGTACGGCGAACACACCCAGCCCCAGCCCCGCCGCCACCGCGCCGGACACAAGGCTGGCGCCCAGCCCGGGCGTTCGGCCGCGCAGCCGCGTGAGCAGGGACGACGGGGGTGACGGGGGCGTTCTGCGAGCGGTCATGTCAATCACGCCCGCCATGCTCCCAACGACACGCGCTTTTCCGTCGTAACAGGCGAAGCTCCGATGTGTCGCCCAATATGTGTTTATCTAACTTTTCCCACGAAAGGGCGTGCTGTGACGCAGAGCCCCGCATTCCCGCTCCCCCCGCCCGAGGAACGCCGACGCCTGCGCGAGGCCAGTTCATTGACGCAGGATCAGGTCGCGGCACGGGTGGGCGTCAGCCGCGAGACGGTACGCGCGTGGGAGATCGGCCGCAGGACGCCGCGGGGCGGGAGGAGGGAGGCGTACGCGGAACTGCTCGGTTCCCTCACGGAGAAGACGGAGGCTCAGGAGACGTGGGATCAGGAGCCCCCGGCCGCACCCGAGGTGACGGAGTGTCCCCTGACCCCCGCCCAGGCCTTCGACGCGCTCTACGCCTTCTGCGCCCCCGCCCTCGTACGGCAGACGTACCTGCTCACCGGGCGCCGCGAACTCGCCCGCGAATCGGTCGAGCGGGCCTTCCAACTCGCCTGGCAGCGCTGGCCGGAGGTGGCCCGCGACCGGGACCCGGCGGGCTGGGTGCGGGCGACGGCGTACGACTGCGCCCTCTCCCCCTGGCACCGGTTCCGCCCCCGCTACCGGCACCCCGAACCCCCGCCGCCGGACGCGTCCGACCGTGCCCTGCTGGACGTGCTCCTCGAACTCCCGGCGCCCCAGCGCCGCACGCTTCTCCTCTACGACGGTGTGGGCCTCGACCTGCCCGAAACGGCGGCGGAGACGGAGGCGAGCACCCCGGCGACCGCGAACCGCCTGCTCCACGCCCGCGCCGCGGTCGCCGCCCGCCTGCCGGGCCTGTCCGACCCCGTCGAACTCAACCGGCGCCTGGCCGAACTGGCCTCCGCGGAGCGCCTGCGCGCGGCCAAGCCGGTGACGGTCCGCGAGGGCAGCGAACGCCGGGCCCGCTTCTGGACGCGGGCGGCGATCGCGTTCACCGTGGCCCTCATCGGCACGACGGCGCTGACGCTGCGGACGGCTCCGACCCGCTACGAGCCGCCTGTGCCGCCGGGGCAGACGGTGCTCGGGGTGCCGCCGAGGGTGGCGCCGGGGCCGTTGTCGGAGAAAGAGCTGAAGCTGAGGGCGAAGCTGCGGTCGGAGGCGCAGAACGGGCCGGAACGGCTGGCGCCGCAAACGGGGTGAGCGATGCGGCAACTCGCCATCGCGGCTACGGCCGTCCCCCGACTGCGGGCCCGTCGTGGCTGGTCGCGCAGTTCCCCGCGCCCCTGGGTCAGCTGCAGTCACCGCCCGCGTAGCCTGCGGGCGGTTGTGCCGACCGAGGCGACGCCCACCCGCGCAACCGCGGGCCTCGCTCGCAGCGGCTTACGCAGCCTGCGGGCAGTCGTTCCGCTGGGGCGGCACGGGTGGGCGCAGGCGGCACGCCGCCAGCGCGGGCGAGCGGCAACGCCAGCGGGCCCGCCCCCACGCAGGGAACGGGCCCACCAACGTTCAGCTAGCTGCCGTAACTACGCTCAGCCACCCAGGATCTCGCGAGCAAGCTTCGCCGTCTCGGTCGGCGTCTTGCCGACCTTGACGCCCGCAGCCTCCAGCGCCTCCTTCTTCGCCTGGGCCGTGCCCGACGAACCGGAGACGATGGCACCCGCGTGGCCCATGGTCTTGCCCTCGGGCGCGGTGAAGCCCGCGACGTAGCCGACGACCGGCTTGGTCACGTTCTTCGCGATGAAGTCCGCGGCCCGCTCCTCGGCGTCGCCACCGATCTCGCCGATCATGACGATCAGGTCGGTGTCGGGGTCGGCCTCGAACGCGGCGAGCGCGTCGATGTGCGTGGTGCCGATGATCGGGTCGCCACCGATGCCGACGGCGGTCGAGAAGCCGATGTCACGCAGCTCGTACATCATCTGGTACGTCAGCGTGCCGGACTTCGACACCAGGCCGATACGGCCCGGCTTGGTGATGTCGCCCGGGATGATGCCGACGTTCGACTGACCCGGCGTGATGATGCCGGGGCAGTTCGGGCCGATGATGCGGGTCTTGTTGCCCTTCTTGCCGGCGTACGCCCAGAAGGCGGCCGTGTCGTGCACGGCGATGCCCTCGGTGATCACGACGGCCAGCGGGATCTCGGCGTCGATGGCCTCGACGACCGCGTCCTTGGTGAACTTCTCCGGCACGAAGATGACGGAGACGTTGGCGCCGGTCTTCTCGATGGCCTCCTTGACGGTGCCGAAGACCGGTACGTCGGTGCCGTCGAAGTCCACGGAGGTGCCCGCCTTGCGCGGGTTCACGCCGCCCACGACCTCGGTGCCGTCACCGAGCATGAGCTTCGTGTGCTTCATGCCGGTGGAGCCGGTCATGCCCTGGACGATGACCTTGCTGTCCTTGTTGAGCCAGATAGCCATGGTGTGTTGTGTCCTCGTCCTGAGTGCTTACTTGGCGGCGTGGGCCAGCTCGGCGGCCTTGTCGGCCGCGCCGTCCATGGTGTCGACGCGCTGGACCAGCGGGTGGTTGGCGTCGGTGAGGATCTGCCGACCGAGCTCGGCGTTGTTGCCGTCGAGACGGACGACGAGGGGCTTGCTGACGTTCTCGCCGCGGTCCTCGAGGAGCTTCAGTGCCTGGACGATGCCGTTGGCGACCTCGTCACAGGCGGTGATGCCACCGAAGACGTTGACGAAGACGGACTTGACGTCCGGGTCGCCGAGGATGATCTCCAGACCGTTGGCCATGACCTGGGCGGAGGCGCCACCGCCGATGTCCAGGAAGTTGGCCGGCTTGACGTTGCCGTGCTTCTCACCGGCGTACGCGACGACGTCCAGGGTCGACATGACCAGGCCGGCGCCGTTGCCGATGATGCCGACCTCGCCCTCGAGCTTGACGTAGTTGAGGCCCTTCGCCTTGGCCGCGGCCTCGAGCGGGTTGGCCGCGTCCTTGTCGTGGAGCTCCTCGTACTCGGGGTGGCGGAACTCGGCGTTCTCGTCGAGCGACACCTTGCCGTCGAGGGCGATGACGTCACCGGAGGCGACCTTCGCGAGCGGGTTGACCTCGACGAGGAGGGCGTCCGACTTGATGAAGGTGTCCCACAGCTTGATCAGGACGTTGGCGACCTTGTCCGCGACCTCGGCCGGGAACTTGGCGGCCTCGACGATCTCGCGGGCCTTGGCCTCGTCCACGCCGTCGATGGCGTCGATCGCGATCTTGGCGACGGCCTCCGGACGGGTGGCCGCCACCTCCTCGATCTCCATGCCGCCCTCGACGGAGGCGATGGAGAGGAAGGTGCGGTTGGCACGGTCGAGGAGGAAGGAGACGTAGTACTCCTCCAGGATCTCCGGGGCCGTCTCGGCGATCATCACCTTGTGGACCGTGTGGCCCTTGATGTCCATGCCGAGGATGTCCGTCGCGCGGGCGACGGCCTCGTCCGCGTTCGCGGCGAGCTTGACGCCACCGGCCTTGCCACGGCCGCCGACCTTCACCTGTGCCTTGACGACGGACTTGCCACCGAGGCGCTCAGTGGCTGCGCGGGCCGCCTCAGGCGTGTCGATGACTTCACCGGCCAGCACCGGTACATCGTGCTTGGCGAAGAGGTCCCTCGCCTGGTACTCGAACAGGTCCACGCGCTTCCGTCCCTATCAGTGATCTCGCGGTTCGTTGTCTGCGTGGGCGTGCCGCGAGGGCAACGTGACGTCCGACCGCTGTCTGTCACAAGGGAGGCGCACACGGTGTCCGAGCGCGCGGCATGTCCGTCTCGCAGGTTATCGCTGGTTGCAGGAGGCCCCTAAATCGAGGGTCACACCTGAGCGGTGATACCTGTCACATGATGCCGCGATCAGCAAAGATCTCTGACACAGGGTGCCGAGTGTGAGGTTCCGGTAGTGCGCCGGTAGCGCACCGGTCGTGACAAGGGAAGGACCTCACCGGGCTGGGGTTGGCCCGGTGAGGCCCCTTGAACAGCCCAAAGGGGCATGAATGGGCCGCCCCTGTGGGCTCTGGGCCGCGTGCCCCCCACCCCAATGGGGAGCACGCGGCCCTTCCGCAGGGTTCCGGTCGGATCGGCCGACGGTGTTCGGCCGTCCGGGTCCGTCCGCCCCGTGGAGTCGGTCGGTCGCCTCGGGAGCGCGGGCCGCGTCGCATGCGGTGCGTGAGACCGCGGTGGTCGCGCTCGCCGTGGCGGCGGTGGTGCGAGGTGTTGCTGGGTGGTGCGAGGTGTTGCTGGGTGGTGCGAGGTGTTGCTGGGTGGTGCGGGGTGGTGCAGGGGTGTGCGGTCAGATGCCGGACGCGCCGCCGTGGTGGAGGTCCTGCGCGTAACCCGGGGTGATCGACTGGCCGACGCCCCGCGCGCCGGTGACGGCGTTGCCGGCCAGCGGGTCCGCCGAGTACTGGACCGTTCCCGTCAGGTCCCCGGCGAAGGGCGCGACCTGGCCGGCGACACCGTGGGCGAAGGGGTCGACCTCGCCGACGACACCGCCCGCGAAGGGCTGCACGTCGCCCGCCACGCCGTACGCGAACGTCGTGGCGCTGCCACCGACGCCGTGCACGACCGGCTGGACGGTGTCCATGACCGTGTCGACGACGGGCTGGACGGCACCGGTGACGCCGTACGCGAACGGCTGCACGTGCTCGGTGACGCCCTCGGCGAAGGGCACGGCCTGCCCGGCCACGCCGTGCGCGAAGGGGTCGACCTCGCCGACGACACCGCCCGCGAAGGGCCGGACGTCGCCGGTCACGCCGTACGCGAGCGCGCCCGCGTCCCGGACGGCCTGCTCGGCGACCGGCGCGACACCGTGCACGGCGGTGCCGGCGACCGGCGGCAGGACGGCACCGGTGCCGTCGGCGGTGACCTGGCCGGCCAGGCCGGTGGCGTACGGGGGCACGTCCGCGGTGACGCCCCGCACGACCGGCTGCACGTCGGCGACGGTGCCGTAGGCGATGGGCTGGACGTCGGCGACGGTGCCGTACGCGAGGTGCTGGACGTCGCCCACCGCGCCGTGGGCCACCGGCTGCACGCCCTGGACGATCCCACCGGCGACCGGCTGAACCCCCTGGACCGCACCGGCGGCGACCGGCTGGACGCCGGCGACGGCCTGGCCGGCCACGGGCTGTACGTCGGCGACGACGCCGTACGCCAGCGCCGTCGCGGCGTCGACCGTGTGCCCGGCGGTCCGGGCGACCCCGGCCACGGCACCCTGGGCGACCGGCACGACGCCATCCACCGCCTGGCCGACGACCGGGGTCACCCCGGCCACCGCGGCGGCGGCCACCGGCTGGACGCCGGCCACCGCGTTCCCGGCGACCGGGGTCACCCCGGCCACGGCGTGGGTGGCGGTGGGGGTGACACCGGCGACGGCGTGCCGGGCGGCCGGGACGACGCCCTCGACGGCCTGCCCGGCGACCGGGAGCACACCGTTGACGGCCTCGGCGGCGATCGGCGGGACGGCCGCGTCGGCGGTCTGCTCTACGACCGGGGAGACCGTGCCGGGGACGGTGCTGACCGTGCCGCGGACAGTACTGACCGTGCCGACGACCCGCTGCTCCACGCCGCCGACCGTGCCGGTGACATGGCTGGGGACGGCGGAGACGGAGGCCTCGGCGGCCGTCTTGACGGCGGTGGCCCTGCCGGTGGCGGTGGACTGGGCGGCCGTTGCCGCGCCCGCGGTCCTGCTGTCGGCGTAGGCGACGGCACCCTGTCCGGCGCCCTGCACACCCGCCACGGTGCGGCCCGCGCCCGCGACGGCGTACTGCGTCTTCGTCCGTACGACGCCCTCGACGCCCTGCGCCTGCGAACGGGCCGCCGCCTGCGTGCCCTGCAGCTTCGTCTGGGCTGCGGCGAGCGCCTTCTCCAACTCGGGGGCGAAGGCGGCGAGGGGGCCGAAGAGGTAGTCGATGGTGCTGGGGACGTCCGGGGCGTCCGCGGCGTCCTGGGGGGCGTTCCGGAGGTCGGTGACGGCATCGGCGGCGCCCGCGGAGACATGGGCCTCGGCGTGCGCGGCCGCCTTGTCCGCGCGGGCGGCCTTGGCACCCTGGATGACCTGGGCGGCGCCCTTTGCCTTGTTGGCGTTGGCGGCCTTGGTGGCCTGGGTTGCGGACGGGACGGCGACCTTGGCGTCGACGTAACGGCGGGCCTGCTCGGCGGCGCTCGCGGGCGCCGTCTGGGCCGTACCGGCGGTGTCGTCGACCGTGCCGGTGACCGTGTCGGTGACCGTGCTGGTGGCGCCGTCGGTGACGCCGGAGACGGTGTCGGTCACGTCGGAGACGACGCCGTTGACGGTGCCGGTGACGGCACCGAGCAGGCCGGGGTCGTCGGCGCTGTCGGCCGCGGCGGTCGCGTCGGTGGTGGTGTCCGGTACGGAGAGGGCGGAGGCGGGCAGATCGTCCGCGCTGGCGGCGGCCGAACCGAGCGCCCAGGCGCCGGTGACACCGGCGGCTATGACGATCGAACGGCGGATGTTCTTGTTCATGCGTGCGTCGGATCCCTAGATCTTGGGGTTCCGAAGGTCCCGGAGGAACGGAGTTGCGAACAGCTCCGGGGCTTCGGACGGTTGGGGACATTGCGGCGCCGGTTGCGGTCGCGGTCCGGGAAGTCGGGGACCAGCGGGACCGGGTACGGCGCCAGCGGCTTGCGTCCGGGGGATGTCGGGGGACATCCGAGAGCTGGGGGGGGTGTCCGGACGGGTGGGCAGACCTGTTTCCGCCCCCGCGCGGCAGGTCTACGGCGGGGAGGGCCGGCCTACTGGCCTATGCGGGGGAAACCGGGATGTCCCGGTGCCTGTCCTGGGTCTCGTCCGCGTCGACGCGGGCGGCGGCGCCGGGCACCAGCCGCAGCGGAGCCCGCTGGTTCAGCGAGACGGCGTGCGCGTCACCGTGCCGCGACGTACCGCTGTCGCCCGCCGAACGGTTGCCCAGCACACCGCTCGGGTGATCGATCGGCGCCGGTCGGACGGGGGCGTAGCCGGCGGTCGCGCCACGGTGCGCGCCGTCGGCGACCGGGGTGTGGGACGCGGTGACCTCGGCAACGAACCGAGGGCCGAAGACAACGCTCGCCGCTTCCTTGCCGGTACGCCGCCCCTCGCCGTCACGCCCTGCACCCGACGCGGGCGCCGGGGGCCCCGGCTGCGGAGTCCCGGTGACGGGCACGGGCAACGTCTGTCCGGGCGCCGCGGGCAGAGCGGGAAGGTCGGTGCCGGGGAGGTCGGTGCCGGGGAGGTTGGTGCCGGGGAGGTCGGTGCCGGGAAGTTCCGTGCCGGGAAGCTCTGGCAGGCCGGGGAATTCCAGCCCTGGCGTGCTCGGCCACGCGGGCGACTCGGGCGCGGTCGGCAGGACGGGCAGGGTGGGCAACGCGGGCAACGACGCCAGCGGCGGCACCTTCGCCTGCACGCCGGCCCGCCCCTCGGTCAGGCTTTCGGTCACTGTCCGCACGGCGTCTCCGGCCGGCCGGCCCAGGGGTGCCTGGACCTGAGGCGCCGGGCGCCGGGGAGCTGTCGGCTTGGCCGGAGCGGTCGGCTCATCTCGAACGCCGGGCTCAGCCGGTACGGCCACGAGCCCCTCGACCGCGCTCTCCGTCGCCGACCGGAGATCGGCGGAGGATGCGGACGAGGTTGACGACGCAGACGAGGTTGGCGACCCGGACGACGCAGGTGACGCGGACGACGCAGGTGACGCGGATGAGACGGACCCAGTGCTCACCGACACCCCGTCAGCCGCATACGCCCGCTCTCCGCACAGGAACCCGAGCGCGAACAGACCGCCCACCAACAGCACCGCCTGCAGCGCACGCCGCCCGGCCGCCCTGCGCACGACGCGCAGAGCGGCACCCGGCGAAGCGGCTGGCCAGGTCAAGGGGCGACGGTCCTCCCGTGCGACGGAACGAAGTACGCGTGGAGTGCAGCGAAGTACGCGTGATGAGCGGCGAGTCGATGCGACGCGGTACGGACGAGCGGAGCGCGGCGCACCGCTGAACAGGTGTCCGATACTCGCACGGCCCTCCCGAGGTTACGCAAGCCCCCCGTTCCCGATACGCCTCATGTCCCTTTTGCTGGCCCAAGTCGGACGTCACCAGGTCGACAAATCACCAGCCGTTCCGCGCCATTGCCGCCTCACACCGCCCCCTCACACCGCCGCCTGAGACCGCCTCCTCACACCGTGTCCGGCACTGGAATCGGCCGCTTCTCGATGGCCGCCGCCATCACGTCCGGGAACAGGTCGGGCGTACAGGCGAAGGCCGGTGCGCCCAGCGCCGCGAGCGCGGCAGCGTGCTCCCGGTCGTAGGCGGGCGCTCCCTCGTCCGACAGCGCCAGCAGCGCCACGAACTGCACCCCCGACGCCTTCATCGCGGCGACCCGCTTGAGCATCTCGTTCCGTATACCTCCCTCGTACAGGTCGCTGATCAGCACGACCACCGTCTCCGCGGGCCGGGTGATCTGCGACTGGCAGTACGCGAGCGCCCGGTTGATGTCCGTGCCGCCGCCGAGCTGGGTGCCGAAGAGGACGTCGACCGGGTCGTCGAGCTGGTCGGTGAGGTCGACGACGGATGTGTCGAAGACGACGAGCCGCGTGCTGATGGACCGCATGGAGGCCAGCACGGCCCCGAAGACCGACGCGTACACGACGGACGCCGCCATCGACCCCGACTGGTCGAT
The DNA here is from genome assembly GCF_030499515.1 of Streptomyces sp. DT2A-34. Taxonomy (NCBI): domain Bacteria; kingdom Bacillati; phylum Actinomycetota; class Actinomycetes; order Kitasatosporales; family Streptomycetaceae; genus Streptomyces; species Streptomyces sp. DT2A-34. Next base: position 3,762,952 of record NZ_JASTWJ010000001.1, read on the forward strand.
GCAGAGGACGACCTCCTTCTTCACTGACTGCGACGCCCGCCCGTACCCGATGAGCCGCTCCGGTACGACCGTCCGGTACTCCGGCAGGTAGTGCTTGAGGTTGGCCGCGATCGTCCGGTTCCAGTCGATGTCGTGGTGACGTGGCCGACTGATACGGGCGCTGCGGTCGAGGGCACCGGTGAGCGTGGCCCGGGTGCGGGTGGCGAGCCGCTTCTCCAGGTCCTGGACGACCTTGCGCACGACGGCCCTTGCCGTCTCCTTCGTGGTCTCCGGCATCGCCTTGTTGAGCGACAGCAGCGTGCCGACGAGATGCACGTCCGCCTCCACCGCCTCCAGCATCTCCGGCTCCAGCAGCAGGGTGTTCAGCCCGAGACGGTCGATGGCGTCCCGCTGCATGACCTGGACGACGGACGACGGGAAGTACGTCCGGATGTCCCCGAGCCATCGCGCCACGGACGGCGCCGACGCCCCGAGCCCCGCCGAACGGTCTCTCCCCGACTGCGCCTTGTCCCCCTTGCCGTACAGGGCGGACAGCGCCCCGTCCATCGCGGCGTCCCGCCCGGAGAGCGCGCACCCGGTGCCGTCGGCGTCGTCCCCGCCCAGCACCATCCGCCACCGCCGCAGCCGCTCCCGGGTCGGATCCATCGCCTCGCTCGTCATCGGCACGCTCCGATGCGAGGCCGCTCCCACAACGGAATCACCGGAATCACCGGCGCCGTCGTCGTCGGCGGCCCGCCTTGTACCGGACATGAGTGCGCCGGCCTGCCGGCCCCCACCGCTCCGCCCCGCTCCCTCGGCTCCGTCACACAGTCAGTCGTCATCCCGTTGCCCCCACAAGGTCGTTCTTGCCAAGGTCGTTCTCACCACGGTCGTTCTCGACGTCCTCCTCCACCCGGTCCAGCCCCAGCAGCAACCGCACCACCGGCACCACGGCATCCGCCCGCTCCAGGTCGAGCTCGGCGGCGAAGCCGGGTATGCCGGAGCCACCGGCCCCCGTACTCCCCCGCTGCCCCGGCCCGCGCCGAACCAGCTCGCCCAAGGTCCGCCGTACTCCCGGCTCATACGCCGAGAACGTGCGCCTCAGCAGCGGCAGCACATCCGTGAACGCCTCCGTCGGCACTCCCGTCAGCCACGCATCGACCAACCCGAGCAGCCGCTCGTCATGGACGAGCAGCATCCCGCCACCGGAACCGCCACCGACGAACCCCTCGATCCACGCGGCCGCGTCCCCCGGCGGCGTCCCCGGCGACAACGCGAGCCCCATCAGCCGCGCCGCCTCGTCCTGCGCCAACTCCCCGTCGTCCAGCAGCAGTCGTACGGCACGACCCCGGACGACACCGGGCACGGTGTCCCGCACGGACAGCACCCGAAGCACCCTGTGCCACCGCTTGCGCAGGTCGCCGTTTCCTGCGGCCCCGCCCCTTGCGACCTCCCCGGAAGCCACCGCGTCACCCAGCAACCCCACCGCCCCGTGCACGGCGTCCACATGGCGCCGCATCTCCTCGGCCGCGTCCGCGTCCAGGGCGGCGCAGGCCGGGGGCAGACCGACGAAGACGCGCTCGGCGAGCCCCGCGGCGACCTCCGTGAGCGCTCCGGTGTCCGTGCCGCGCACATCGCCGTACCGCAGGGATCGAACCAGTGCGGGCAGGGCCTGGGCGAGATGGCCGACGTCCGCGTCGAGGGCGGCCCGGTCCGCGAGGATCCGCATCACCGCGGGCAGCGCGTCCGGCAGTTCGGCCAGCAGGCAGCGCTCGGCGAGGGCGGTGACGTCGGCCAGGCTCTGCGCGGCGACGGCGTCCGCCTCCACCTTGGCGGTCGCCGCGGCGAACACGGTGGTCCCCCACACCCCGGCCTCCGCGACCCGCACGGACAGCTCGGGCTCCCACCGCAGCCGCCACGTCTCCCGGAACGTCCCCGTGCTGCCCCGCGACGCGACCGGCTCTCCCCACGCCACGCCGAGCAGCCGTAGCCGGTGCAAGAGCCTGCTGCGCTCGGCGTCGTTCTCCTTGCGCAGGTCGAGCTCCAACTCCCGTTCCAGCGCCTCCGGTTTGAGCCGCAGGCGACGCTGGATCCGGTCGAGGTCCCGCTGCAACGGCACCGCCGGCGCCGACCGAGGCACCTCCCCCAGCACGTCCCCCACGACGAGCCGGTCGTGCACCAGCGCCAAAGGCACGTCCGAGCCCTCGCACATCACCGCCCGCACCGCGTCGGTCGTCTCGCTCAGCCCCGGCAACGGCCGCCCGCGCATCACCGCGAGCGTCTCCGCCAGCCGCACCGCCTCGATGACGTGCGCCGAGGACACCATCCGGTCCTCGTCCCGCAGCAGCCCGGCCACCTTGGTCATCCACCGCTCGACCGGCCGGTCCGGCGCGCCGAAGAGATGCCCGTACCATCCGGGCGAGTCGATCCCTGCCCCGTACCCACTGACCCGAGCCAACCGGCGGTACGTCCACGGCACCCACGTCATGTCCGCCTTGACCTTGGGCAACCCCTTCAGCAGCGCCTTGTCCGCGGCCACGGTGCTCTTCCGCCGCAGCGCGGGCACGTGCCACGCCCCGCACACCACGGCCACCTCGTCCCCGAACTCCCGCTGAGCAGCGCGCGCTTGGAGCCGCATATACGCCTCCCGCACGAGATCCCGGTCATGCCCTCCGCTGCCGTACGCCTCCCGCAACGCCCCCATGGCCTCTTCGAGCCCGAGAAACGGCGCGAACGCGTCCCCGTACCCCGCTCCCCGGTGCTCGACGGCGTCCTCCCACCACCGCTCGGGATCGTCGTAGCCGGCGACATCGGCGAGCACGGCGAGGGGATCGACCCGGACATCGGCACGAGGGTCGCCACCGGTATCAGCCACCCCGCCCTCCTGGCCGCCGCCCTCGGCTCCCGGCTGGGCGCCCCCCTCGGCCCCCGGCCGGGCGTCGGCGCCCGGCTCCGCGTCCCGCCCCTCGCCACCCCCCGCATCGAACGCGGCCTCGTCCTGCCTGCCCCACGCCAGCGTGTGCGTGGCCGGCAGGTCGATGAAGCGGGCCGGGACCTGGTGCTCCACGGCCCAGCGGATCGCGACCCACTCCGGGGAGAACTCGGCCAGCGGCCAGAAGGCCGAGCGGCCGGGCTCGTCCACGGCGTGAGCGAGGAGCGCGACGGGCGGTCGCATGTCCTCCTCGGCGGCGAGCGGGATCAGGGCGTCTGCCTCCGGCGGCCCCTCGATCAGCAGGACCCGCGGCCGGGCCGCGTCCAGCGCCGCCCGCACGGCCCGCGCCGAGCCCGGCCCGTGGTGCCGCACGCCGAGCAGCAACGGCCATGCCGGCGGCTTCGATACCGGAGCGGGTGCAGCCGAGGTGTCCGAACACGCCGCCGGCCCGCCGCCCGCCCCGTGGACGCTCGCCTCCACGCCCCCACTCCCCACCTGGTCAACGCCCGTCACACCGTCCCCCTCGCCTCCGCTGCCACCACATGTCCCCACCGGACGCCCTCCCGACCTCGCAGTGCCGCACGGTCACAGGACCGCCATCACCACACCGCCGCACACCAACTCACCGCCGACGAACGCCACGTGAGCCTCTCGGCCACCACCCCGACCGCGCCACGCACCACGTGCCCCGAGTCGCCCCAGCCGGACCACCGGCCACGCCACTCACAGTCCGCTCACCTGGCTCGTCCACCCAGCCTCACCACACCAACCTCACCGGCCCCACCGGCCCCACCGGCCCCCCAGTCACGGATCCCCCTCCCCCCACCGCCCCCGTCACCACCGAACCCCCACCCCCGATCCGCCCGCGCCGACCCACCCGCCTTCGCCCGCCCTCCTTCGATCCGCCACCAGGCCGCCCCCACCCAAGGTCGTCGTTCACGCGCTCACCTCCCGGCACGCCCGGTAGAAGTCCGTCCAGCCGTCCCGCTCACGCACGACCGCCTCCAGGTACTCCTGCCAGATGGTCCGGTCGGCCGCCGGATCGCGGACGACGGCGCCGAGGATGCCCGCGGCCACGTCGCCGGATCGCAGGACGCCGTCGCCGAAGTGGGCGGCCAGCGCGAGGCCGTTGGTGACGACGGAGATCGCCTCGGCCGTCGACAGCGTGCCGCTCGGCGACTTCAGCTTCGTGCGGCCGTCGGTCGTCACCCCGTCCCGCAGCTCGCGGAAGACCGTTACGACGCGGCGGATCTCGTCGATACCGTCGGGCGGGGCCGGCAGGTCCAGGGAGCGGCCGATCTGGTCGACTCGGCGGGAGACGATGTCCACTTCGGCCTCGACGCTCTCCGGCAGCGGCAGCACAACCGTGTTGAAGCGGCGGCGCAGGGCACTGGAGAGGTCGTTGACGCCACGGTCGCGGTCGTTGGCCGTGGCGATGAGGTTGAAGCCGCGGACCGCCTGCACCTCCTGCCCCAGCTCCGGTATCGGCAGCGTCTTCTCCGACAGGATCGTGATCAGCGTGTCCTGCACGTCGGCAGGAATACGGGTCAGCTCCTCGACCCGCGCGGTCATGCCCTCCGCCATGGCCCGCATGACGGGGCTGGGCACGAGGGCGTCACGGCTCGGCCCGTGCGCGAGCAGCTGCGCGTAGTTCCAGCCGTACCGGATCGCCTCCTCCGGCGTGCCCGCCGTGCCCTGCACCAGCAACGTCGAGTCGCCGCTGACCGCCGCGGCCAAGTGCTCGGAGACCCAGGTCTTGGCGGTGCCGGGCACGCCGAGCAGGAGCAGGGCGCGGTCCGTGGCGAGCGTCGTGACGGCGACCTCGACCAGGCGGCGCGGGCCCACGTACTTCGGTGTGATCACCGTGCCGTCCGGCAGCGTGCCGCCGAGCAGATACGTGGCCACCGCCCACGGCGACAGCTTCCAGCGGGCCGGGCGCGGACGGTCGTCCTGCGCGGCCAGCGCGGCGAGTTCATGGGCGAAGGCGTCCTCGGCGTGCGGCCGCAACGCCTCGGCCGGTTCCGTCTCCCCTGCTGCGACGGATGTCGGTTCTACGGACACAGGCATGGCAAAGTCCCCCTCCAGCTCGGCCGGTTCAGCCGTTTCGGATCTGGCATCCACGTTGCACCACGCCACTGACAATGCGTTCCGACCTGCGCAAACGCGCTCGCAAGCCCGTTCCCGGGATCTCGGCCCCGGCCGATTGTCAGTGGTGGGATCTACCTTCGATGGCATGACTCAGCAGGGGGTGCGCTGGACCGCGGACCAGGTGCTGGCACTGGCGCCTGACACCGCGTCACGCAAAGCGGGAAGCAAACTCGGCGCGGCGGGGCCGTGGTCCGAGGCGGGGAGTTCCGACGAGGGGACGGTGTGGGGGCTGTGCAAGGGCAGTGGCAGCAAGCCGTATCAGACAGTCATCGACATCGCGGACGCATCCGGGCCCGCGTACAAGTGCAGTTGCCCGAGCCGGAAGTTCCCGTGCAAGCACGCGCTCGGGCTGCTGCTCCTCTGGGCGGGCGGGGAAGGGGCGGTGTCGCCGGGGCAGCCGCCGGACTGGGCGGAGCAGTGGATAAAGGGGAGAAGGCAGCGCACCGAAGAGAAGCAGACAGCGGGCGCGTCCGGTTCCGCCTCCGGGTCCGGTGATCCGGAGGCAGCACGGCGCAGGGCGGAGCGCCGGGCCATGCGGGTCACCGCGGGCGCGACAGAGCTGGAGCAGCGCCTGGCGGACCTGCTGCGCGGCGGCCTGGCCGGCGCGGAACAGGCGGGGTACGGCCCGTGGGAGGAGACGGCGGCCCGCATGGTCGACGCCCAGGCCCCCGGACTGGCCGCGCGGGTGCGGGACCTGGGGGCGATCCCCGCGTCCGGTCCGGGCTGGCCGGTACGCCTGCTGGAGGAGTGCGCCCTTCTGCACCTCCTCGACCAAGGCTGGCTCGGCCGCGAGCGGCTGCCCGACGGCCTGGCGGCCACGGTCCGCTCCCGCATCGGCCTGCCCGCCTCGGCGGACAGCCCGCCGGTGCGGGACCGCTGGCTGGTCCTCGCCCAGTACGACACGTCGGACACCAAACTGACGACGCGTCGGATATGGCTGTACGGCGCCGACTCGCACCGCACCGCACTGCTCCTCTCCTACGGCGCCGCCGGCCGTGCCCCGGAGCTGGCGCTGCCGGTGGGGCTGGCCCTGGAGGCGGAGGTGGCCGCGTACCCGGGCGCCGGGCAGCTGCGGGCGGCTCTGGGCGAGCAGTTCGCACCGCCCGCTCCGACGGCGATACGGCCGCCGGGTGTGACGACGACCGAGGCGACCGCCCGTTACGGCGAGGCGCTCCGCGACGACCCGTGGCTGGACTCCGTCCCGGTGACCCTGGACCGGGTCATACCGACCCCGGACGACGGCTCGTGGCAGCTGGCGGATGCCGACGCGGACACGGCGCTGCCGCTCACTCCTGCCGCCCGCGCCCGCCCCGGCCTGTGGCGCCTGGTCGCGCTGTCGGGCGGCGCGCCGGTCAAGGTGTTCGGCGAGTGCGGCCACCGTGGCTTCACCCCGTTGACGGCCTGGCCGGAGGGGGCGGGAGAGGCGGTGCGACTGTGCTGAGCGGCGCGTCTCGCGCAGACCGTGAGACGAACCGAGCGAAGCCCGCCGACCCGGCCCCCGCCGCCCCCGCCGTACGTCCCACCCGTCAGGCCGGCCCCCGTCGCGCGTAAACCCCGCCCCCTCCATGGCAGCCAGCACCCACCACCCAGGAAGACAGGAAGGAACCGCATGAACAGCCCCTCCGTCCCCTTGGATTCGCCCGCACCGGGAACCGTGGACTCACCCCCGCCCGGCGCCTGGGAGGAACTCGTCACCGCGGCGCTGCTCGGCACGGATCGGCGTACACCCCCGGGCTGCGCGCCGGGCCGGGAGGCGCCGGCGGCGCTGCTGGACGCGGCGGCCGTGGAGACCGTACGGCGGCGGGCGGGACTGCGGCCGGCGCGAGCGGCGCAGCGTCCGCAGCCGGCCCCCGAGGACCCGCGGCCGGAGCTGCCCCCGGCGGCGGCCCGCAGGCTGGCGATGCTGCTGGCCGACCGCCCCGGCGTGGCGGGCGGCGGCCGCAGAGGCACGGCACCGGACCTCATGGAGCTGCTGCCTCAGTGGCTCGCGACGGCGAACGACCGCGGTTTCGCTCCGCCCCCTCAGTCGCTGCCCGCGCTGCTGGACGCGGCGCGGGGGCGTACGGATCTACGGCCGGCGGCGCTGACGTTCGCGGGCCCGCGGGCGGTGTGGCTGGCCCGGCTGAACCCGGACTGGCGGTTCGCCCTGCGTGCGGCACCCGGCCGGGGCGCGGCACTGCCGCACCTCGAGGACTCGGCCAGGATCCAACAGCTTTGGCAGGAGGGGTTGTTCGCCGAGCGGGTCTCCCTTCTCTCCGCGATACGCGCCCGTGAGCCCGCCGCCGCCCGCGAGCTGCTGACCGCGACGTGGGCCACGGAGCGGGCCGAGGACCGGCTGATGTTCCTCGACTCGCTGCGGACCGGGCTGGGCCCGCAGGACGAGCCGTTCCTGGAGCAGGCGCTGACCGACCGGAGCCGCAATGTCCGGGCGACGGCAGCCGAGTTGCTCTCGGCACTGCCGGGTTCGGCGCTCGCCGCGCGGATGGCGGTGCGCGCCGGGGCGTGCGTGGCGGTGGACCACACGGGACAGACGCCGGCGATCAGTGTCGAGGCGCCGCACGAGTGCGACGCGGGCATGGAGCGCGACGGAGTCGTGGCCAAGGCTCCGTCCGGACGGGGTGAACGGTCCTGGTGGTTCGGCCAGTTGGTGGAGGCAGCACCGCTCAGCACGTGGCCGGGGCGGCTCGGGGGGCGTACGCCCCAGGAGATCGTGGCGCTGCCGGTGACGGACGACTGGCAGGGCGAGCTGCACGCCGCGTGGTGCCGGGCGGCGGTACGGCAGCGGGACGGCGAGTGGGCGAGGGCGCTGCTCGGGTCGCCCTCGGCTCCCGAAGCGGGCGGACCGGGAGCGGTGTCCTTGGCGGAGCGGGCGAAGCTCCTCGGCACGCTGGGCTCCGCCGAGCGTGCCGAGTGGGTCGCCGGGTTCATCGCGACGCACGGCCTGTCCGAGGCGTTTCAGCTGCTCGGGGTGTGTGCGGTGCCGTGGGCCGCGCCGCTCGGGCGGGCGGTGGTCGACGCGCTCAACATCGCGCGGGACGCGGGGAGTTATCCATGGAGTTTCAGTGGTGTGATGGGCCTGGCCGAGCGCTGCCTCGATCCGGCCGAGGCAAGCCGCCTCGACGGTCTGCAGGCGGTGCCGGACGAGTCGGAGGACGCGTCACCGGGGGCCGGGGGGTACTGGGCGGAGGCGTTTCAGCGGCTGGCCACGACGTTGCGGCTGCGGGCGGCCATGATCGAGGAGCTGGAACCACTCGGCCCGTCCGGCGCTTGAGGACGAGGCCGGTTCAGGGCCGAAGCGGGGGTCCGGGGGCAGCGGCCCTCAGGGACAGTCACCCCCACCTGCCCGCAGCGGAAGTCGGCTCAACCGCCGGAGGCAGCCGGCTGACGTACGTTCGCCCGCACCCAGTCCACGATCGACTGCGTCGTGGCCCCGGGCGTGAAGATCTCCGCGACGCCCTTCTCCTTCAGCGGGGCGATGTCCGCCTCGGGGATGATCCCGCCGCCGAAGACCAGAATGTCCTCCGCGTCGCGCTCCTTGAGGAGTTCGATCACGGCGGCGAAGAGGGTGTTGTGGGCACCGGAGAGGATGGACAGGCCGATCGCGTCGGCGTCCTCCTGGATCGCGGTGTCGACGATCTGCTCGGGAGTCTGGTGAAGGCCGGTGTAGATGACCTCCATACCGGCGTCGCGCAGTGCCCGCGCGATGACCTTGGCCCCCCGATCGTGGCCGTCGAGTCCCGGCTTGGCCACCACCACGCGGATCGGACCGGCTGCCACACCCATCACTGCCTCCATGAAGCGACTACATCCATCCGTACCGACAAGTACCGCTCATCTATGAGTTATGCCGCACAGGCGGCACATCCCATACATGGTGCGCGTATGGCACTTTTCCGCTGCTCACCGCATCGGACGCGCCACCACGGTACGGACGCCCCGGGCCACGCTGCCCGAAGAAGTGAACGAACGTTATCTCCAGCATCCCGCAACCGGCAGTTTCGCGGTGCAGACCGAGGGGGAAATCACACGGTGGGACACGTTCGCCGCGCACCGTTCCACATCTCTGCGGCACACGGGCCGCAGCAGCTTGCGGTACCCGCGTCGCAGCGGAACCACGCGCAACGGGAGCCGCAACGAGGTCGCCGCACCACCGCGCCGCAGACCGCGCGCCGTGGCGGCGCGGCGCATCGACGGTCGCACGAAGGGCACGCAGGGCAGGCAAGGCACGACAGCGGGGGACCTCGTCGTCACACCGGCAGGGAGCCCCGCCAGGTCTTCGGCGCACCCTGGCCGACAGGACTGGCTCACGCCACGCGCCTCGCTCACCCCCCGCGCTCTCCTCATGCCCCGCCGGCCACCTCCGCCGCGACTTCCCACGAGGGCACACGGGGGCCGAAACCGTCCTCCTGCGTGCCGCAAGGAGGTCGGCCATGAAGGTCACCGGGGCAGCACTCCCCTTTCTACCGCTCTGTCAGCGCCTGCTCCCGAGCAGACTCGCCGGCCTCTCCCTGACCCTGCTGAAGGCGACCGCACTGGAGATCGCGATCCTCGCCGGACACCTGCTCCTGTACCCCTCCGGCATCACCCAGGAGCGCCGGACCACCCCCGCACTCCCCCCACAGGACACCGCCCAGCTGCCGACGGAGACCAAACCCCCCGTCGTCCTGCTGCACGGCTTCATAGACAACCGCTCGGTCTTCGTCCTGCTGCGCCGCAGCCTCGCCCAGCACGGCAGGCACCAGGTCGAGTCGCTCAACTACTCCCCCCGACCTGCGACATCCGCATCGCCGCCGAACTGCTCGGCCGGCATATAGAGGGGATCTGCGAGCGCACCGGCAGCAGGCAGGTCGACATCGTCGGGCACAGCCTCGGCGGGCTGATAGCGCGTTACTACGTGCAGTGTCTCGGCGGCGACCTCAGGGTCCGCACGCTCGTCACGCTCGGCACGCCGCACTCCGGCACCCGCGTCGCCCCCCTGGCGAACGCGCATCCCATCGTGCGTCAGATGCGCCCCGGCTCACCGGTCCTCGAGGAACTGGCCAGGCCCGCGCCCGGCTGCCGTACCCACTTCGTGAGCTTCTGGAGCGATCTCGACCATCTGATGGACCCGCTGGAGACTGCCTGCATCGACCACCCGGACCTGATGGCGCAGAACGTCCGCGTGACCGGCATCGGCCACCTCGCCCTGCCCGTGCACCCCGCCGTGGCGACCGGGATACGGCAGGCCCTCGACACCGCACGGACAGGAGCGGAAACCGCGGCACAGGCCGACGGCCTGACAGTGGCGTGACCGCCACCCCTCAACAGCTCCCACGACACAGCTCCCGCGCCGACCTCGACAGCAGCCCTCAACACCCGACTCACACTCGGCTCACAGACTCAGAACAGCACACCGACATCGAACAATCTTCGAACACAAGGCCAACTCGCGCCCACAGTCCGCCAAAACACGGCCGAATGCCCGTTTCCTTCAGGCGCGAAACCTGCCGAAGATTGTCGTGCCCGCGTACCGCCGGGTACAGTCGCCGCACTGCTCTGGCAGCCCCTGTTGTCGAGGCGAGAGAGAAGTTGGTGAACGATCGTCACCCGTCGGGGACCATGACCTCCCCGGCTACGGCTTCCGATGCCGCCTCGGCGCACTACGCGTCGTACGGCGCCCAGGAAGCCCACTACGGTGACTCCACCAGCTACGGCGCCTACGACGCCACTCAATTCAGCGCCGCCGGCCACGCCCACGCCGCCCCGACCTTCGACGCGGACCCCCTGTTCGGCAGCCTTCCCGGCGAGAACACGGGCGCGTACGACACCACACAGTGGTCCACGGGCAACCACCAGACCGTGAACTACGACGCCTACGCGACCCAGCACCACGCCGCCTACGACACCGGCACGTACGACGCCACGGCGTGGACGGCCGAACACGAGCGGCTCGCCTTCGTCCCGCAGCAGGCCACCGGCCACGACACATCCGGTCACTGGGACGCGAGCAGTTGGCTCCAGCCCGACCAGTCCGGCGCCCCGGCCGACCAGACCCAGCAGTGGGAATGGGGCACGCAGGCCTTCGACACCGGGGCGTACGACGCCACGCAGTGGAACTCCGACGGCGGCACCGGCACCACCGCGCAGGCAGCCGACGAGTACGAGCAGTCAGCAGAATCCTTCGATCAACAGGCGACCGCGCACTTCGAGCAGATCGACCACGCCGCCCCCACGACGTACGACGACCCCGCCGCGTACGACGACCCCGCCGCGTACGACGACCCCGCCCAGCACGACGCCGAGTTGAGCGCCACCGGCGATCTCCCCGCCGCGGCCCCGCTCCTCGACGGCCAGGAGGAGTCCACTCCGGCCCCCTCCCCACGCGCCGCCTCCCGCAGCGGCTCCCGCTCCCGCCGCCGTACACCCCCCAAGCGCTCCGCTCTGCTGACGGTCGCCGTGCCCTCGGCGTGTGTGATGGGCGTCGCGGGGATCGCCGCCGCCTCCGTCGGCACCCTGACGACCGACGACAAGGACACGGCGACGACGGCGTCGGACGGCCAGGCCGTGAAGCCGTCCACCGCGAACAACAAGTTGGACACCCAGCTCGAGAACCTCTCCGCCGGCGCCGACGACTTCGCCGACCGGGCCAGCCGTACGCAGGAGCGCATCGACCTGAAGGCGCAGCAGGCGGCCGAGAAGAAGAAGGCGGCGGAGGAGGCGGCCCGCAAGGAGCGGCTGCGCCCCAAGTTCGCCCTTCCGGTGGCGCAGCACGGCCTCAGCGCCTACTACGGCCAGGCCGGCATCAACTGGATGTCCGTGCACACCGGCATCGACTTCCCCGTCTCGTACGGCACGACGGTGATGTCCGCGACCGACGGCACTGTCCGGACGCAGTGGAACAGCGCCTACGGCAACATGATGATCGTGACCGCGAAAGACGGCACGGAGACGTGGTACTGCCACCTCTCCAGCTACCGTGTCGCCTCCGGTACGACGGTGAAGGCCGGCGACCCGATCGCGTACTCCGGCAACTCCGGCAACTCGACCGGCCCGCACCTGCACTTCGAGGTACGGCCGGGTGGCAGCTCGGCCATAGACCCGCTTCCCTGGCTGCGCAGCCACGGACTCGACCCGTCGTAAGCGGCCCGACGACTTCGACGTCTTCGTTGTGCGCCCCCGCTCTGCAGCGGGGGCGCACACTTGTCACTGCTAGAGCTTCTCCACCGGCGCGTACCGCAACAGCAACCGCTTCGGCTTGGTGTCCCCGAAGTCGATCGTCGCCTCGGCGTTCCCACCCGTGCCCTTGACCGCCATCACGGTGCCGAGCCCGAACTGGTCGTGCGTGACCCGGTCCCCGACCGCCAGCTGGGCGACCGGCTTCTCCGAGGTACGGCGCGTGGCGAAACCGGACGCGCCCGAGGCCGCGGAGCGCGAACGGGACGAGGACAGCGAGGCAGCCACACCGGACGCCGGGCCGGAGGAAACCGGCGCGGACGCGCCCGTGCGCTTCCAGTCCACGTGCTGCGCCGGGATCTCCTCCAGGAAGCGGGACGGCGGGTTGTACGACGGCTGCCCCCACGCGCTCCGCATCGACGACCTGGTCAGATAAAGCCGTTCACGCGCGCGCGTGATGCCCACGTAGGCGAGCCGCCGTTCCTCCTCCAGCTCCTTGGTCTGGCCTAGGGCACGCATGTGCGGGAAGACGCCGTCCTCCATGCCGGTGAGGAAGACGACCGGGAACTCCAGGCCCTTGGCGGTGTGCAGGGTCATCAGGGTGATGACGCCGGAGCCGTCCTCGTCCTCATCGGGAATCTGGTCGGAGTCGGCGACCAGGGCAACCCGCTCCAGGAAGGCGGCGAGCCCACCGGACGCCTCCCCTTCCTCCGACTCCTGCTCGAACTCCAGCGCCACAGCGGCAAGTTCCTGGAGGTTCTCGATCCGGGTCTCGTCCTGCGGGTCGGTGGAAGCCTGCAACTCGGCGAGGTAGCCGGTGCGTTCGAGCACCGCCTCCAGGATGGTCGCCGGTCCCGCGCCGGACTCGACGATCGTACGGAGCTCCTCCATCAGCGTGTTGAACCGCTTGACGGCGTTGGTCGACCGCGCGGCCATGCCGTACGCCTCGTCCACGCGCCGCAGCGCCTGCGGAAAGCTGATCTTCTCCCTCTGCGAAAGGGCGTCGATCATGGCCTCGGCACGGTCACCGATGCCCCGCTTGGGCACGTTCAGAATCCGCCGCAGCGGCACGGAGTCCTCGGGATTGGCCAGCACCCGCAGGTAGGCCAGGACGTCCCGGACCTCCTTGCGCTCGTAGAAGCGGACCCCGCCGACGACCTTGTACGGCAGGCCGACGCGGATGAAGACCTCTTCGAAGACACGGGACTGGGCGTTCGTACGGTAGAAGACGGCGACATCGCCGGCCTTCGCGTCCCTCGCATCGGTCAGTCGGTCTATCTCCTCGGCGACGAACTGTGCCTCGTCGTGCTCGGTGTCGGCGACATAGCCGGTGATGCGCGCGCCCGCGCCCGCGTTGGTCCACAGGTTCTTGGGACGGCGCGACTCGTTGCGCTCGATGACCGCGTTGGCGGCGGTCAGGATCGTCTGCGTGGAACGGTAGTTCTGCTCCAGCAGGATGGTCGTCGCGTCCGGGTAGTCCTCCTCGAACTGGAGGATGTTGCGGATGGTCGCGCCGCGGAAGGCGTAGATCGACTGGTCGGCGTCACCCACCACACACAGCTCGGCGGGCGGGATGTCGTCCTCGCTGGGCGGTACGTCGACCGGGTGCTCGCTGGTCCCGACGAGCTCGCGCACAAGGGCGTACTGCGCGTGGTTGGTGTCCTGGTACTCGTCCACCAGCACATGGCGGAAGCGACGGCGGTAGTGCTCGGCGACGTCCGGGAAGGCGCGCAGCAGGTTGACCGTCGTCATGATCAGGTCGTCGAAGTCGAGGGCGTTGGCCTCCCGCAACCGCGACTGGTACATGGCGTAGGCCTGGGCGAGGGTCTTCTCGAAGCCGTCCGTCGCCTGAGCGGCGAAGTCCTCCTCGTCGATCAGCTCGTTCTTCAGATTGCTGATCTTGGCGCTGAAGGACTTGGGCGGAAACCTCTTCGGGTCAAGATCCAGGTCCCGGCAGACGAGCGCCATGAGCCGCTTGCTGTCGGCGGCGTCGTAGATCGAGAAAGAAGACGTGAACCCGAGCTTCTTGCTCTCCCTGCGCAGGATGCGCACGCACGCACTGTGGAAGGTCATCACCCACATCGCGTTCGCACGCGGGCCGACGAGCTGCTCGACGCGCTCCTTCATCTCGCCCGCGGCCTTGTTGGTGAAGGTGATCGCGAGGATCTGCCCCGGGTGCACGTTCCGCTCGGCGAGCAGGTGGGCGATGCGGTGGGTGAGCACCCGCGTCTTGCCGGACCCGGCGCCGGCCACGATGAGCAGCGGGCCGCCGGAGTGGACGACGGCCGCACGCTGGTTCTCGTTCAGCCCCTCCAGCAGCGCGGCCGCGTCGATGGCAGGGCGCGGGGCGCCGTCGCGGTAGTAGGCGTCCCGGTCCGGAGGCACGTCGAACTTCCCGCCGAACAGATCGTCCGGAACCGGCTCCGGAGTGTGATCGTCCTCGGGCGGCGGCGGGAGTTCTTCCTCGTGGCCGCGTGGGGCCTGGAGGTCTGCCAGGAAGCTGTCGTCAAAGAGGCTGCTCATCGCTCTCCGAGTCTAGGGCGCCCCACTGACAGCCCGCGGCCACCCCGAGAACATCGCCTGTTTCAAACCCAGATGATCTTCCAGATCCACCCGCCCCCCCGCGCCTCCTCACCCTGTCCACCCATCCCGTCACGGTCCGCAATCAACCGAAAACCCGCACCCCACCCGCCGCGGATCCCGACACCAGCAAAGCTCAACATCACCCAAAGTCCACACCCAACCCAAAGAATCGCAAACAACCCCAAACCCACCCCCACCCGCCACAGTCCGCAACGCCCTGACCCAAGGTCACGAAAATGTATCGGGCATATCGAACATCAACCTTCACAGGGGCCACACGAGTTGGCTACCGTGCCGGACAGGCCGTACGACCCCCACCGGCGAACGTCGCCGGGCCGCACGGCCTCCGCCGAGTCCGGTACGCCGCCGCGCTGCCGGAGCCGGGGACCCACCGAACTTGGGGTGAATCGGCCCGATCCCGCCCAGGGAGAGGCCGTAGGGCAACCCTTCCGGACCACCCGCCCGAACCCGACAGCTAACTCGGTAGGCGGAGTACGGAAGGAGTCGCCTCCCTTGGCGTCGCACCGCAAGTCGCGTCCCGCGGGTACGCGCGTAGCAGGCATACGGACCCCCGCCCTCGCCACGGCGGCCCTCACCTCCGTGGCCCTGCTGTCCCAGACGGCCAACGCGAGCCCCTCGGCGGACGACAAGCCGAGCCTCGAAGAGGTCGAGAAGAAGGTCGACGACCTCTACCGCCAGGCGGAGTCGGCCACCGAGAAGTACAACGCGGCCAAGGAGAAGACCGCGAAGCAGCGCAAGCGCGTCGACACCCTCCTCGACGACGTCGCCCAGCGCACCCAGAAGCTCAACGACGCGCGCGAGGAACTCGGTCGCAACGCCGCCGCCCAGTACCGCACCGGCGCCACCGCCCCCGACACGGCGACCTTCCTCCTCGCGGACACCCCGCAGGACTACTTCGACCAGACCCAGCTGATGGACCGTATGACCGGCCGTCAGAAGGGAGCGGTCGACGACTACTTCACGCAGCAGTCCGCGACGATGAAGAAGCGCCAGGAGGCCACCCAGAGCCTCGAGACGCTCACCGAGTCGCAGAACGACCTGCAGACCGCCAAGACCACCGTCCAAAGGAAGCTCGCTGACGCACGCGAACTCCTCTCGAAGCTGACGGCGGAGGAAAAGGCGCGCCTGGCCGCGATCGAGAAGCGCAAGCAGGAGGAAGCCGCACGTAAGGCCGCAGAGCTGGCCCGGCAGCAGGCAGAGGCGGAGCGCCAACGCCAGGAGGCCGCCCAGCAGCAGGAGAGCACCGAGCAGCCGTCCGACTCGAGCACCTCGGACTCATCCGCGACGGACTCCTCGTACGCCACCAAGGCCGAGAAGGCCCTCGCCTTCGCCCGCTCCCAGATAGGCAAGCCGTACGTCTGGGGCGCGACCGGCCCCGACTCCTACGACTGCTCCGGCCTCACCCAGGCCGCCTGGAAGGCCGCCGGCGTGGACATCCCCCGCGTCACCTACGACCAGGTCAACGCCGGCACCACGGTCTCCCTCTCCAACGCCCAGCCCGGCGACCTGATCTTCTTCTACGACGACGTCACCCACGTGGGCATCTACATCGGCAACGGCATGATGATCCACGCCCCGAAGCCCGGCGCCTACGTCCGCGAGGAGTCGGTCTACTACGACGGGGAGTCGTCGATCCACAGCGTGGTCCGCCCGGCCTGACGCCGCACGCGCGCGTGGCGGAGCTTCCGACACGCGCGCGTGGGAGTACCCCCGCGGCGCCGCACCCGCGTACGGCGGGAAGGGGACGTGCCGGGGGGTGTCCGCCCGCAGAGTCGGGCGTCAAGACACAGCACCTCTAGCCCAACGCCCACCGCCCGACCGAGGACGGACACCCCCCGGCACGGCCCCGACCCACAACCCACCGTTGGGCGCTACCCGCACCCCCACCCGACAGCAACAGGCCGCCGCAGGCACCCCCGCCCAACCGCCGGAGGCAGCCCCACAGCCGACGCCGCCGGCATGGCAACCGGCACCCTGTCGGTGACCCTGCACCAGACGGGCCAGGAAACCCTGTCCCGGATCACCCTCACCCTGGCCTGGTACGCCGTGCTGCTCATCGCCGAGATCGCATGGCCCCGGCCGCGCTACGACGTACGCCGCCGGGCAACCGCGTTCCCGATGGGAATGACCGCCGCGGCAACACTCTCCGTCACCACCACCGGACACGCCCCCGAACGACCCACGAGTCCGACATCACGTCCACAACACAGCGATGAAGACGTTCGCCGTGGTCAGCAGCCCCACCACCCCGAACAGACTCTTGTCCACCGTCTCGTCGTCCCGCTTCACATAGACGAGTCCGAGGATCACGATCAGCAGCGCCAGCTTCACGCCGATCTTGATGTTGTTGACGGACTGGTCGTCCGCCTGATTGAGACCAACGAGGATCACCCCGGTAACCAGCATGGTCAGCGCGCCGTGCAGCATCGCGGGGACGAACCGGGCGGTGCCCTGGCCCATCGCCTTCATCTGGGTGAAGAAACCACCGAGCAGCGCGGCGATACCGATGATGTGCAGGCCGACGAAGAGATGGATGAGTACGTCCATGGAGCCGGAGCCTAATGAGCGCCGGACAGCCACCCGACACCGCCCCACTCAACGCACTCCACTCACCCCAGCCCTCACCCCCACCCACGCCCCACCCCGCCCCACCCCGCCTACCGATCTTGCATATATGCGCCATAGCACCCCGCCACCCCCACAACCCCGGAAACCGCCACATCGGTCAGCACACTGCGTGAACACGACGACCCCACCCCAGGATCACGCTCACTTACGGTCATCCCGCGGTCCGCTCCCGGCACTTCCGTACAACGCGTTACCGACCCGACACAGTGAGGTTTAGCGTCCTCCACCAGGTGACCGGCTCCCCACCGCCGCCCGGGCCAGGGGCGGCAGTCGGACACCACCGCCGAGGAAGTCCGGCGGCGGCCCGCTCCCCCTGTGTGGGCAGCCGCCGGACGCGTAACCAGCCCCCCGGCACCCCCGGCGTCCTACGGCCGCTCCCCCAGGCGCCCGTAAGGGACGAGGCGGTCGTAGGCGGTCGTACGAAAGGACGTGCAGTCCACGTGGCAGCGCACCGCAAGCCCCGTCAGCGCTCGGCCGGCGGCAACACGGCCCGCACGGCATGGACGATCGCCCTGGCGGGCGCGGCGACGGCGACGGGGTTCGACGGGACCGGACACGCCGAGCCGCAGCTGACACCGGAGCAGGTCAAGGCGAAGGTGGACAAGCTGTACCAGGAGGCGGAGGTCGCCACCGAGAAGTACAACGGCGCGAAGGAGAAGGCGGACACGGCCGAACGGCGCATCAGGACACTGCAGGACGAGGCCGCGCGCAAGACGGAGAAGCTCAACTCGGCGCGGGAGGCGCTGGGTTCGATGGCGGCTGCGCAGTACCGCGACGGCGGCCTCGACCCGTCCCTCCGGCTCGCGCTCTCCGCCAACCCCGACCGGTACCTCGACGGAGCGGAGTTCGCGGAACGCGCCGGCAACCGTCAGGCGGCGTCCGTCGCGAGCGTCCGCGAGCAACTCCGCGAGATCGAGCAGCTGCGCGGAGCCGCACGTGTCGAACTGGCCTCGCTGAAGTCCCGCCAGGCCGAACTGCGACGCCACAAGAACACGATCACCGGCAAGCTGGACGCGGCCCGAAGCCTGCTCGCCCGACTGACCGCCGAGGAGCGGGCCCGGCTCGGGGCGAGCGCAGCCGACGCAGCCCGCGCCGCACGCTCCTCGACGGGCACCCGCGACGCCCTGACGGCCCCCGGCTCCGTCACGGCGCAGGCCCCCAACTCCCGTGCCGCCGCCGCGGTTTCCTACGCTCACACCAAGATCGGCAGCCCCTACGTCTGGGGCGCGACCGGCCCGGACGCCTTCGACTGCTCCGGCCTCACCCAGGCCGCGTACCGCTCGGCCGGCATCTCCCTGCCCCGCACGACCTACGCCCAGATCGACGCCGGCCGCCGTGTCTCCCGCGCCGAACTGCTCCCGGGTGACCTGGTGTTCTTCTACTCCGGCATCAGCCACGTGGGTCTCTACATCGGCAACGGCCAGATGATCCACGCCCCGAACCCGTCCGCACCGGTCCGGGTGGCCCCGCTCGACGAGATGCCGTTCGCGGGCGCCACGCGGGTGGTGTGAGCGAGCGAGCCGGGGCCGGGAGCGCTGCCCGGGCCCGGGATCACACCAGGCGCCGTGCCGTCGCCCACCGCGTCAGCTCATGCCGATTCGACAACTGGAGCTTCCTCAGCACCGCCGAGACATGGGACTCGACCGTCTTGACGGAGATGAAGAGCTGCTTGGCGATCTCCTTGTACGCGTACCCCCGCGCAATCAGCCGCAGCACCTCCCGCTCGCGCTGGGTCAGGCGGTCGAGGTCCTCGTCGACGGGCGGGGCGTCGGTGGAGGCAAAGGCGTCCAGCACGAACCCGGCAAGACGCGGCGAGAAGACCGCGTCGCCCTCCTGGACCCGGAAGATGGAGTCGACCAGATCCGTGCCGGTGATCGTCTTCGTGACGTATCCGCGCGCACCGCCCCGGATCACCCCGATCACATCCTCCGCCGCGTCCGAGACGGACAGCGCGAGGAAGCGGACGGGCTGCTCGGCGTCCGCCATCAACGGGGCGCAGCGACGCAGGACTTCGACCCCGCCGCCACCCGGAAGGTGTACGTCGAGGAGGACGACCTCGGGCCGGGTCGCGGTGATGACCGTGACCGCCTGGTCGACGTCCGCGGCCTCGCCGACGACCTCGACGCCGGTCTGCTCGGTGCGGCCGATCTCGGCCTGGACTCCCGTGCGGAACATGCGGTGGTCGTCGACGAGGACCACGCGCACGTGCCGCTCGCCCGCGCTCCCGCCGGTCGACTCCACAGGCTCGTTCGCCTCGGTCGGGTCGCTCATGACGTCTTCTCCGCCCTCTCCATCTCCAGCTCGACCTCTGTACCGCCGCCGGGCACCGCCCTCAGCCGGGCCGTGCCGCCGTTGCGCTCCATGCGGCCGATGATCGATTCTCTGACGCCCATGCGATCGGCGGGTATCGAGTCGAGGTCGAAGCCCGGACCGCGGTCCCGGACGGACACGAAGACGGTCTTCCCCTCCACTTCGGCGTAGACCTGCACGGCGCCGCCCTCGCCACCGTACTTCGCGGCGTTCACCATCGCCTCGCGCGCGGCCTGCATCTGTGCGCCGATTTTCTCGTCGAGCGGGCAGTCGCCGACGACCACGACCTCTATGGGGACGCCGTGTTTGTCCTCCACCTCCGCGGCGTTGCGCCGGACCGCGTCGGCGAGGTGGGTGGGTTCGTCGGCCTCGTCCTTGCCGGTGCCCTCGGGTTTGTAGAGCCAGGTGCGCAGGTCGCGCTCCTGGGCGCGGGCGAGGCGGCGGACCTCGTTCGCGTTCTCCGCGTTGCGCTGGATCAGGGTCAGGGTGTGCAGCACCGAGTCGTGGACGTGCGCGGCGACCTCGGCGCGCTCCTGGGCGCGGATGCGCATCAGGCGTTCCTCGGAGAGGTCCTGGGTCATCCGGACCAGGTACGGGCCCGCGAGGAGCGTTATACCGACGAGGACCGCCAGGGCCGCCTGCAGGACGGAGCCGAGGTGGTCGGCGGAGCCCTGCAGGACGAAGATTCCGGAGACGCCGGCCGTGACCAGGACGACGCCGCCCGCGGCGCGCAGCAGCGTCAGGGTGCGCCGATGCCGACCAACCTCCATCCAGCGGGCCCGGCGGGCGTTGTCCGCCTGGCGCCAGACCAGGGCGACGCCCGCGCCGACCAGCACGGCGGGCAGGAGGTAGGCCTTGGCTCCGCTGCCCAGGTCCACGCTGCCGACGAAGACCATCGCCACCACGACCATGAGGAGCAGCGCGACGATCTGCCCCTTGTCCGGCTTGCGGGCGACGAGTCTGCGGCGGCCGTCGGCCGCGGTCTCGGTGGCGAAGGGGGAGGGCCGCTGCGCGTCGACACCGCCGACGCCGAGCGGCACGAAGAACCAGAACGCGGCATACAGCAGCGCGCCGAGGCCGTCCGCCATGAACAGGCCGACGAAGACGAGTCGCACCCAGATGACGGGCAGGCCGAGATGTCCGGCGAGCCCCCGCGCCACGCCCCCGAGCCAGCGTCCGTCGCTGCTGCGGTAGAGCTTGCGCGGCGGCCGCGGTTCGACGAGTGGCGCTGCTGCGGCTTCCGGCATGCCATCGATGTTCACACGGCCGGAGCAGCAGGGCATCAGGGTCGACCCCCGAGACTCCCCTGATCTTCGAACCCCTCCACCTCGAACGCTTCCCCAGACCCCCCTCAGGGACCGATATCAGGGTCCGACCAGGGTCATTCCGACTCCCGCCACGCCGACCCGCCCGTCACCATGGACACATGACAGATCACCAGCCCGCCGCGGACTCCGTGCCCGAGCCGGACGCCGTGCCCACCGCAGGCACCCCGTCCGGCCCGGCACCCGCGAGCGCCGTGGGTGAGGAACCGCGCGCGCACGCGGGCACGGAAGCAGGAGCGCCCGCCGAAGCGGGTGCACTCGACCCGCCGCGCAAGTTCCGGCGCGACCGGCGGTACAAGATGCTGGCCGGCGTCTGCGCGGGGCTCGGCCGGCAGTGCGACATGGACCCGGTGATCTTCCGAATCACCCTCGCCGTGCTCTCCGCGACCGGCGGCATCGGCCTCATCTTCTACGGGTTCGCCTGGCTCTTCGTCCCGTACGACGACGAGGACGAGAACGAGGTCCGCAAGCTGCTGACCGGCCGGGTCGACGGCCAGGCGCTGACGGCCGTGCTGTTCGCGCTGGTCGGCTGCGGCGTGTTCCTGACACTGCTGAGGAACGGCGGTGTGCTGGCCTTCGCCGTCGTCCTCTCCCTCCTCGTGGCGGGCGCCGGCTACTGGTCGCGGCACCGCGCCACTCCCGACCCCGACCCGCTCGCCGCCCAGGCCGTCGCCGACGCCCCACCCGAGGCCCAGGCTCCACCGGTCCCCGCCGCCTACCCCTCCTGGTGGCGCGACCCCATCGTCAAGGACGGCACGCACGACGGCGGCACGGGCTATCTCTGGGGCCCTCGCGACTCCCGCGACCGCGACATCGCGGCGGCCGTCAACATCAGCCTCGGCACCACCTGGAGCAGCCGCCAGGACATACGCGCCCGGCGCCCCCACCAGCCGAAGCCGCGCGGCCCCCGTTGGATCGGCGGCTGGGTGTTCCTGCTGGCCCTGCTCGCGGGCGCCCTCGGCACCAGCGCGACGTGGGAGGACCACGCGCTCGGCACCAGTCTGCAGACCGGCCTGTCCTGCGCGCTGCTCGTCCTCGGCCTGGGCATAGCGGTCAGCGCGTTCCTGGGCCGGACAGGGGCAGGCTCCATATTCCTGGCGATGATCACAGCAGGCCTCCTGGCCGCCTCGGCCGCGCTGCCCAAGGACATCAGCACGCACTGGATCGAGCGGAACTGGCGACCGGCGGCCGTCGCGGACGTACAACCGCAGTACGACCTCGGCACCGGCGTCGGCACCCTGGACCTGTCCCGGTTGGAGCTCACCGAGGACCAGACGGTGACGACGAGGGCAGACGTGGGCGTGGGCCGACTGAAAGTGATCGTCCCCAAGGACGTGACCGTGGAGGTGAGCATCGACGTGGGGGTGGGAGACATCCAACTGCCGGGCGACGACGAGCAGGACGTGGACGTGGCACCGGGCAAGCACAAGGAGCTGACCCTGACACCGGCCACGGGCACCAAGGATGCGGGCACGCTGGACCTCGAGCTCAGCATCGGCGCGGGACAGGCGGAGGTGAGCCGTGCTACGTCATGAGTTCCAGCCCGGCCGGCTGGTAGCCGGCACCTTCCTGACCCTCGCGGGCGTCATCTACGCCGGTGACGCGGGCGACGCCTGGGAGACGCCGTGGTTCGTGGTGATCCCGCTGGTCGTGGGCGGCCTGTGCCTGGCAGGCGCGGTAGCGGTCCTGACACGGGCGATACGCAGACGCCACCGCCCACCCCACAGTCCCCACCCGACACCCCCGGAGCCCCAACCGGACCCACACCACTGACCGACAGCCCCGCCGACGAGGGCTACCGGTAACCCCCCACCCGCCGCCGCCGCGCGCGAAGTGCGGCGTCCAGCGAAAACATGGGGGCACCCGCGAGCAGGAGCGGCAACCACGCCATCAAATAGGCCAGGTCATTGCCGTAGTAGTACGGATCGGAGGCCCAGCTCACCGTCAACCACAGACTCAGCGAGATGAGCGCACCGCCGAGCGCCGCCGCGCGGGCGAGCAGCCCGACCAGCGTGCCGATACCGACGGCCACCTCACCGATCGCGATGGCATAGCCAAAGGCGACAGGGTTCTCCAGGGCCATGTCGACCATGGCCGGAATGGCCGAGGAATCACGAACGGCCCGCATCATGTCGCCGACCGAGCCCGAGCCGGCGTCCTTCATGAAGGCGCTGTCGGTGAGTTTGTCCAGGCCGGCGTAGATGAAGGTGACGCCGAGAAAGACGCGGAGCGGCAGTAGCGCGTACCGGCCGGCGGCATCCCGCCAGCTCCGGCCGCCGTCGAGGTAAGGGGTGTGCGTGTCCGTGTGCATACGGTGAGTCATCGCCCATAGCCGCCTCTCGCCCGCCGTGCCCTGACCCCTCAAAAGACGATACGTACGCAACGACGCCCCCGCTCAATCCTGTCCCCGCCGCCTTTTTCTGACTTGGCCCGTCCGAGGTTGTGTTTCGGCCTCATATCCGTTCCGGGAAAGGAGGAACCAGCCGCACCCGTGCCGCCCCAGCGGCACGACTGCCCGAGACTGGGGCGTCCGCACGCACGGACCCGCAGCCGCCCACGGCGGCAAGGGGACGTGCCGGGGGGTGTCCGCCCGCAGAGTCCGGTGTCAAGAAACGGCACCTCTCGCCCAACGCCCACCACCGGACCGAGGACGGACACCCCCCGGCACGGCCCCGACCCACAACGCACCCGCAGGCGCCACGCGCACCCCCACCGGACAGCACGGGCCGCCGCAGGCATCCCGGCTCAACCGCCGGAGGCACCCGCAGGCCCCCCATTACCTTTTTGGTAGCCCCGCAATGGGGCGCCCGGCCTTCGGAGTTGGCATGACTTTCTCCCCCTGTCGATCGCATGTCTTGGGGGGTGGTGTCACCGGCTCCGGAGGCATCGACAGACCGCTGATTAGGGGCATGACCACCGGCTTCTTCGCAGGTCGGGAGGCTCTTCGTAATGTGGATGTGGCGATCGGTGCCGTGGGACGGCCGGGCGAGGACGACCGAAGGACGCACGTGATCGACGTCAGTGACATCGGCGCTTTCCTCGGCCTGGACGTCGGCAAGGGCGAACACCACGCCACCGCCGTCACCCCGGCCGGGAAGAAGGCCTTCGACAAGCGGCTGCCCAACAGCGAGCCGAAGCTCCGCGAAGTGTTCGGCAAACTGCAGGCCAAGCACGGGACCGTGCTCGTGGTGGTCGACCAGCCGGCCTCGATCGGGGCTCTGCCGCTGGCGGTGGCCCGGGACATGGGCTGCCCGGTCGCCTATCTGCCCGGCCTGACGATGCGGCGGATCGCCGACCTCTATCCCGGCGAGGCCAAGACAGATGCCCGCGACGCGTTCGTCATCGCAGACGCGGCCCGCGTCATGCCTCACACGCTCCGCTCGGTCGACCTCGAGGACGAGACCATCGCCGAGCTGGAGATGATCGTCGGCTTCGACGACGACCTGGCCGGCGAAGCAACCCGCATCAGCAACCGCCTGCGGGGCCTGCTCACCCAGATCCACCCGTCGCTGGAACGGATCCTGGGCCCACGCGTCCAACACCCGGCCGTGCTCAAGCTCCTCGACCAGTTCGGCTCCCCGGCCCAGATCCGCAAAGCCGGACGCCGACGGCTCATTGCGTTGATACGCCCGAAGGCACCGCGGATGGCCGAGCGGCTCGTCGAGGACATCTTCACCGCACTGGACGAACAGACCGTCGTCGTCCCGGGCACCGACGCGGCCGCTCTGATCGTCCCCAGCCTCGCCAACTCGCTCCGAGCGGTGCTTGACCAGCGGAAACTCTTGGCCACCCGGATCGAGGAACTGCTGGAGAACCACCCTCTTTCCAAGGTCCTGACGTCCATGCCGGGGATCGGCGTCAGGACCGGAGCCCGCATCCTCATCGACGTCGGCGACGGCCGTTCGTTCCCGACCGCCGCCCACCTCGCCGCCTACGCCGGCCTCGCCCCCACAACCCGCAGTTCTGGCTCCTCGATCCGCGGCGAACAACCATCCCGCCGCGGAAACAAGCAGCTCAAACGGGCCTTCTTCCTGTCCGCGTTCGCGGCTCTGGCCGACCCGGCCTCCCGGACCTACTACGACAAGAAGATCAGCCAGGGAAAACACCACACCCAAGCCCTCCTCTGCCTCGCGAGACGACGAGCCGACGTGCTCTTCGCGATGCTCCGCGACGGCACCTTCTACGACCCCCAACCCGCCCCATCAGCTTGACGAAACCCATAGGGGCACCCCCCCCGGCCCCACCGCCGGAGGCACCGGGCCCTCAGTCAGTCACATCAATCCCATACCGATTCGTCTCCACCCCCGCCGCAGTAACCACCTGCACCTCCACCCGCCCCGGCTCCACATCCGCCGGCACAGGCACCCTCAGCACCGCATCCGTCGGATTGCTGAACCCCCCGCTCACCGGCACCAACGGCACATGGACATGCACCGCCCCGATCCGCACCACCATCCGCGACAACCGGTCGGCCCCCTGCGCCCCGGGCGGCACGAACCCGGCCCCTCGGATCTCGATGTCGTCCCCGGTACGGATCGGCGCGTCCAAGTCACCCGCCTCCCGCGCCCGCACCACAGAGAGGATCACCGGCCGACCGCCCTCCGCATACTTCCCGGCCAGATACGTCGCCGCCGAGATCAGCACCACCACAGCCAGCCCCCACGGCAGATCGGGCAACTGATCCGGCCGCCGCCCCAACCGCACCGCCGCGAACAGCAACGCAACCCCGCCGATCACGACGTACTGGATGTCCGCGAACGTCCCCCGCCCCGCATCATCCGTCAGCAGATCCGCCGCCCGAGGCCGATCCGCCCGCACCTTCTGCAACCGCTGCCCTAGCACCCGCACTCCGACCACCCGCCGCACCAGCACAGCGATCGCGCACACCACCGCCAGCACGGTCACCACACCGGCACCCCGCCCGAGCTCGAGACCGGCGATCAGCGCATCGCGCTCCTCGTGCCCGGAGGCCCCTGCCAGCCTCCCCACGAGCACCAGCACGGCGTAAACCACGAACAGCACCCACGCCCCGGCCACCGCACGCGACGTGGACAGCCGGTTGTCCTCACCGATGACCGGCGCCAGCGCCCCGCCCCGCGCCCGGTGGAACCAGGACGCCGCGGTCAGCGCTCCGGCCGTCACGAGCGCCGCCAGCAACCCGGCGGTGCGCGCCGAAGTCCACCCCGCCCCGATCGCCGTGAACGCCTGCACCAGCAGCAGTACGACGACCAGAACCCAGACCGCCGACGCCGTACGCCACCACAGTCGCGCCAGCCACGCCTGGCCCTCGGCCCGCCCTCGTTCGGCGACCTGTTCCGCCGACTGCGTCAGTTCCTCGGAAACCCACTGCCGGGAGGCCGAGGCCGAGTGGGCCACCGCGGCCGGCAGCCCCTGCCCGGCCGCGAACTCGTCCCGTTTCCGCAGGAATTCGGCGACGGCCCGCCGATGCCCCGCACGCGCCCCGTGCGGACAGCCCCCACAGGTGCAGCCGCCCCCATGCGCGCCCGCAGCCGCGCCGCCCTGCCCAGCCTCCTGCACCGCCACGCCCGATGCCCGCCTTCCATACCCTCACGACCTGGTGCTCCAGCAACCAGATGACCACATGGCCTTATAGCCTCACGGCCCCCCGACCGGCAGCCGGATCTCACATACCGGCCATCACAGATTGCGGCCACCGCGCGCACCACCGACAACTCCCGTACGACGACAGCGAATTGTGCCGCACAGCCCCCGCTCCCCTCCCGCAGGCCCGGTCGGCGCGGGTGATGAGAGCGCCATCGTGTTGACCCGACTGCGAGAATTCCCTTATGGCCGAGATCATCCAGCGCGACGGGACCTGGGCCTTCGACGGCACAACGGTCCGGATCACGCCGGGACTCCACCGCTCCGTACCGCTGTTCCGGCAGACGTACGGGGAGATCGCCGTACCCCTCGAAGCCGTCGCGAGCATCGTCTTCGAGCCCGAACGCAAACGCGGACGGCTGCGCATGCGGCTGCGTGAGGGCGCCGACCCGCTGCTCCAGGCGACCGGCGGCCGGCTCCCGGACCCGGCGGATCCGTACCGGCTGACGGTGGAAGTCGACCGCGCCGGGGTCGCCGAGTACGTCGCTGAGGAGATCCGGCACGCACTACTCCTGGACCAGATCCCCAAGGAACCGACCAGGACTTACCTCCTCCCCGGCCCGCCCGTACCCGTCTCCGTCCGCTCCTCCGACGGCACGGTCTCCTTCGACGGCACCCAGGTGCGCATCGACTGGTCCGACACCTCCGACCGGGTCAAACGGGCCACCGGCCCGCGCATCATCGACGTCGGCGACCTCGTCCAGGTCGAGTGGCTGCCCAACTCCGGCTACGAGGACGGCTTCCTGCGCTTCGTGACCCGCGAGACGGTGTTCTCCAAACTCCCGCCCGAGAAGGACCCGTACGCCCTGGACCTGTGGGGCAGCACCCGCCGCGACCTGCTCACGGCCCTGATCGCCACCGCGGTCACCGCCCGCCTGCCGCACCCGTCCACCCGCACCGGCGTCGACTCCGCGGACCGCCCCCACCCGGCGGCGTCCGTCCCGCCCCCGGCCGACCACCACGACATACTTCTGCGCCGCCTGCGGGAACTGGGCGAACTCCACCGGGACGGGGTCCTCACGGACGAGGAGTTCGCGATGACGAAGGCGGTCATCATGCGAGACTTCTAGGGCCCGTTGCGAAAGTGGCTCCTGCCGCGCGGCGTCCGGCACGCACTCTCGCCGCACCGCCCGAAAGCCCGAGTACGCCCAGTACGAGGGCTTCCGGGCGGCACGCCGAGAGCACGCACCGACGCCGCGCGGCCGCCCTACGGGCGACGACGCCACTTTCGCAACAGGCCCTAGTCCTGCTTCCCGTGGGCCTCCAGGAACTCCCGCGCGGCCTCGGACGTGAGCAGCCGCGGCAGGACCCGCCGCAGCGCAGCCGAGTGCTGCTGAACGCGCTTGAGCGCGCTTCGGCGATTCGGGGCATTGCCGGGGACGTCTTGGGGCGGGCCGTACCCGGCGGCGACGTATACGTCTTCCAGCCACGCGCTGCCCTGCCGCTTGCCGTCGGGCCCGACCGAAACCAGCAGAGTCGTGACCGTCGGTTCCCGCCCGCCGAGAAGCCAGACCTCGATCCGCAGGTCGGCACGGCGGAAGAGCACCCCGTTCTCGGTCTGCTCCGGCCCCGAGAAACCCCCCTCCTCCGTCAGGAAGGAGAAGGCCGCTCCCGCCTCCGACCGAAACTCCTCATCCAGACCCATCCGCCGCCCCATGCAGCGATGATCGACCCTTCGCCGCACCGGTGAAAGGCGAAAACTCGACGGCTAGCTCAGCAGATCCGGCTCGCTGCGGCTGACCTCCTGCCAGAGCGGCTGGTAGTTGATCCACGCCACCAGATCCCCGCCCAACTGCTCCCGCGTGGCCACCGCCTGCCGATGCTCGATGAGTACCGGGCGCCCCGCGGCCTTGGCGGTGAGCTGCACCTGGCAGGACCGCTCCATCGACAGGAACCACCAGGCCGCCGCGTCGACCGAGTCGCCGACGGTCAGCAAGCCGTGGTTGCGCAGGACGAGCGCCTTGTGTGAGCCGAGCGCGGCCGCGATCCGTCGGCCCTCCAGGGCGTCGACGGCGACCCCCGAGTAGGCGTCGTAGAGCGCGTGGTCCTCGTAGAAGGCGCAGCTCTCCTGGGTGATCGGGTCCAGCAGTTCCCCGAGCGCCGCGAGCGCCCGCCCGTGCACCGAGTGGCAGTGGGTGACGGCGACGACGTCCGGGCGGGCGGCGTGGACCTGGGAGTGCACGGTGAAGGCCGCCTGGTTGACGTGGTAGCGGCCCTCGATCACCTGTCCCTCGGAGTTGGCGAGCACCAGGTCGCTGACGGTGACGTGCTTGAACGGCATCCCGAACGGGTTGACCCAGAAGCAGTCGCTGAACTCGGGATCGCGCGCGGTGATGTGGCCCGAGACCCCGTCCTCGAACCCGAGCCGCCCGAAGATCCGCAGCGCGCCCGCGAGCCGTTCCTTGCGGTGCCGACGCTCGTCCTCGACCGACTCGTGCATCGGCGGCATCGCGAACCGCAACTGGTCGGTGGGCAGCGGCGAGGGCGGAATCGGCCCGAGGGGCGTCCCGTGCATGTGTCCTCCAGCACTGGGTTGCTTACGGGGCGGAAGTTACCGTCGGTCAGCGCAGGAGAACAGAGATGTTCTGTAAAGATGCGGCCCTCGTCACGCCCTCGTCACGGCCTCCTCACGCCCCCGGGGCCGCGGAAACCGGACAGCAGATGTCGGATATCGGCGCCACACTCGCCGTATGACAGCGAACTGGGCAACCTTCACCGCGGCGGAACCGGAGCTCGCCCGCACCGCCGAGGAGCGCTTCTGCGCCTTCACCCACCACGTCCTCGCCACCCTCCGCAAGGACGGCTCCCCCCGCACCACCGGCCTGGAGGTCCGCTTCCTCGACGGCGAGCTGTGGCTCGGCATGATGCCGAACTCCCTCAAGGCCCTCGACCTGCGCCGCGATCCGCGCTTCGCGCTCCAGGCGAACCCCGGGGAGGGGCAGTCCATGGGCGGCGGCGACGTACGGATCGCCGGGCGGGCGATCGAGGTCGAGGACCCGGAGGTGAAGGCCGCATACGGCGAAGAGGTGGAACCGCCGGAGCCGTTCCACCTCTTCCGTACCGAGCTGACGCAGGTCGTGCGGACCTATGTCGAGGACGACAAGTACCTGGTCGTCCAGATCTGGCAGCCCGGCGAGCCCCTGCGCACGATCAAGCGCACCTAGGGCCCGCCCCACTCGCCTGTAGGGCCCTGGCCCGTGGGGCCTACTCCCACTCGATCGTCCCCGGCGGCTTCGACGTCACGTCGAGGACGACACGGTTGACGTCCCGCACCTCGTTGGTGATCCGGGTCGAGATCCGCGCCAGGACCTCGTACGGCAGTCGCGACCAGTCGGCGGTCATCGCGTCCTCGGACGAGACGGGCCGCAGCACGATCGGGTGGCCGTACGTCCGCCCGTCACCCTGCACACCCACGCTGCGCACGTCCGCGAGCAGGACCACCGGGCACTGCCAGATGTCCCGGTCGAGGCCGGCCGCCGTGAGCTCCTCGCGGGCGATGGCGTCGGCCTCGCGGAGGAGGTCGAGACGCTCCTTCGTCACCTCACCGACGATGCGGATGCCGAGGCCCGGGCCCGGGAACGGCTGGCGCTGGACGATCTCGTCCGGCAGGCCGAGCTCCTGGCCGACCATGCGGACCTCGTCCTTGAACAGCTTGCGCAGCGGCTCGATCAGCTTGAATTCGAGGTCTTCCGGCAGGCCGCCGACGTTGTGGTGCGACTTGATGTTGGCCGTGCCGGTGCCGCCGCCGGACTCGACCACGTCCGGGTACAGCGTGCCCTGGACGAGGAACTCCACCGCCGGACCCTCGTCCGCGATGATCTCGGCCTGCGCCTGCTCGAAGACCCGGATGAACTCCCGGCCGATGATCTTCCGCTTCTCCTCGGGGTCCGAGACACCCTTCAAAGCGGTCAGGAACCGCTCCTCCGCGTCCACGACCTTCAGCTGTACGCCGGTCGCGGCCACGAAGTCCTTCTCGACCTGCTCGGTCTCGCCCTTGCGCATCAGTCCGTGGTCGACGTACACGCAGGTCAGCTGGGAGCCGATGGCCTTCTGGACCAGGGCGGCGGCCACGGCGGAGTCCACGCCGCCGGACAGACCGCAGATGGCGCGCTTGTCGCCGACCTGCTCGCGGATGGCCGCGACCTGCTCCTCGATGACGTTGCCGGTGGTCCAGTTCGGGGTCAGGCCCGCGCCCCGGTACAGGAAGTGCTCCAGCACCTGCTGGCCGTGCGTGGAGTGCATGACCTCGGGGTGGTACTGGACGCCGTACAGCTTCGCCTCGTCGTTCTCGAAGGCGGCGACCGGGACGACATCCGTGGAGGCCGTCACGGAGAAGCCCTCGGGGGCGGCGGAGCAGGCGTCGCCGTGCGACATCCACACGTGCTGCTCGGCCGGGGTGCCCTCGAAGAGGGTGGAGGACGACTTCGACACGTGGAGATCCGTACGGCCGTACTCGCGGGCGCCGGTGTTGTCGACCGTCCCGCCCAGGCTCTGCGCCATGAGCTGGAAGCCGTAGCACATGCCGAAGACGGGGACGCCGGCCTCGAAGAGCGCGCGGTCGATACGGGGGGCGCCCTCCTCGTACACGGACGAGGGGCCGCCGGAGAGGATGATCGCCGCCGGGCTCTTGGCGAGCATCTCGGCGACCGGCATGGTGCTCGGCACGATCTCGCTGTAGACCCGGGCCTCGCGGACGCGACGGGCGATGAGCTGGGCGTACTGCGCACCGAAGTCGACGACCAGAACGGTGTCGGGGGCGGCTGCGGGGTTCGCTGATGACACGGGTTGCCTTCCGGCGGTGAGCGAGGTGTGTGTGAGGCCGAGTCTACCGGGCTCGGCGGGAGCCCCCCTGGGCCGAAGGCCGTCTCAGGATGCGAACCGCCTTGGACGCCTCCGGGAGGCAGGGCATACTGACCCCATGCTCACGCACCCGGCCTACCTCTTTACCTATGGCAACCGGCCCACCGGCTGCCATGGTCGTGCTGCTTGAGCAACTGACAAGCGACTTCCCAGGCGCCCCGGGCCGACAAGGTCCGGGGCGCCTGGCGTTTCCGGGTCCTGTCGCTCCGGGGCGGCCCCGCCCATCCAGCGAGGAGCCTCCGAGATGACCACCACCTCCACCACCCCCGCACAGACCCAGACCTCAGCAGCTGACGCTGCGGGCGGCGCGCACACCGCCGAGGCCGCCGGCGTGATCACCGGCGCCCGTGAACGCATCGACGCGCTCGACGACCGGATCATCGGCCTGATCCAGGAACGGATGGCCGTCTCGGCCGTCATCCAGGAGGCGCGGATCACCTCCGGCGGTCGGCGGGTGAACCTCTCCCGCGAGATGGAGGTCCTCAACCACTACAGCGAGGCGCTGGGCAAGCCGGGTACGGCGCTCGCCATGACGCTCCTCGAACTGTGCCGCGGTCGCATCTGAGTTCGGGCCCCCCTCTCACCCGTACGGCCCGTGACGCCTCCCGGATGCCTTCGTTGGTACCGGTGTCCGTGCCAGCCAGGGGCGGGCCCGAAAGAACCACGCGTGGCTCGCTGGAGTGATGAGGCGTACGGATCGTGCCGTGCGCCGTGGGACCTCGCTCCAGGTAAGTGACCGGACGGCAGGGGACAGCAGCCCGGTCACCCAAGAGAACGGTCGGCTCCGGGGACGCCCGGGGCCGACCGGCGGAAGTGCCGGAACGGAGTACAAGGCCGGGTCGAGCGGTTGCGGTGCCCGCACCCATCCAGCACGATTCGAGAAAGCTCCGAGTCCCGTCGTAGACCCGGACCACAGGACCAGCGGCGCACCCCCCGGCGCCGCTCCCCAAGCACCGACGCTGCCCTGACGTCGGTGCTGACGAAAGAAGGGCCCCGCGGCTCCGCCCTGCGGGGCCCTTCTCATGTCTCACGTGCGCGAGACGGTGCCGCACTCGTCCTCGGCCCGGTCCAGCTCCCTGCTGCGGTCGTACGGGTCGACCACCTCGCCGGAGGGCCCGGGACTGGCGTACAGATCGGCCTGGAACAGCGGCTGGATGAGACCGTCACCGTCCCGGCAGTTGTCGTTGGAGATCTCGCCGTCGAGGTCGTACACCCAGATGTGCCCCTCGGTCCCCTGGAATCTGGCGGGATCCGAGACGTCCACCTGGACGACCCGGCGGACGATCGTACGGGTGACCTCGTTTCCACCACCGGCCCTGGCCAGCGGGTAGACGAAGGTGTAGTCGGCCCGGATCCGTGCCTGGCCGGCCACGTCCCCGGGTTCGACGGTCATACGGCCGCGGACCCTGACCTCGGTGCCCACGAGTTCGACCTTGTCGGGGTCGAAGCGGGTGAAGGTCCATGTGGGGTCGTTCTTCACCGTGGGGTGGCGCAGGGCGGACCGCAGGTCGGACAGGTAGTCCTGCTGCAGCGGGTCGACGAGCGCCAGTGCCTTCTTCGGTTCGGCGCCGTACAGCACATCGCGGTCGAGGTTCGAGGCGACCAGGAAGTCCTTGGTCAGCCCCAGCGCCGTCGCGATCCGCGCGGCGGAGACTCCGCCGACGGCCTTCGACGCCTTCGGCACCTCGATGGCGTCCGCGCCCGCGGCCCAGCGTTCGGCCGGGGAGCCGGTGAAGGGCCGCTTCCGCGTCGGCAGACCGGCAGCGTCGCCGGGCGCGCCGCTCGGCCGGCTCGTCTCCGGGGCCAGCGGCGACGCCGAAGCGGGCGCCGCGTCCTGCGAACCGCCGGGCAGCCAGGACAGCGCGGCGGAGGGCTTGAGGGCGATCAGGGCCACCGCGACGGCGAGCAGCACGCCGAGGGCGCTCCAGACCTTCCGCCCACGTGAGCCCCGGCCGTTCCTCTCCTGCCAGGCCGGCCCCGTACGCCATCCTTCGGGCTGCCAGGGCTCGGCGGGCGCCTTCTTCCTTCCCCAGCGGCGTCCGGCGCGCGACTGCCGGGCCTCCGCCTCGTCCAGCGCGCGCAGCCGTTCGGCCACCATCCGCGCCCGGGCGGACGGCTCCTTCGGGGCGGCGGCGGGATCGCGCTCGGCGTCCTGGACGAACTTCTCCCATGCCTCGTCCGGTATGGACGAGCCCCGGGGCAGGGGCGAGGAGCCACCGGAGTCACGGTCGGACGCGGATTCCGGTCTGGGCCCTTCGGACGGCTTGTCGGTCACGGCGGTATGCGCTTCCTCTCAGGGGCTGTTGGCCGGCTGAGCGTACGTCAGCTCCGGGCCGCCGAGCGGAGCTTGTCCACATGTGACGCAGACCACATAAGAAACCTGTTAGTGAGAGCACAACCATTCACAGCTGTCGCCGATCAAACCCTGCGTATCAAGGGCCACACCCGCGCCCCACACGCGGAGGCCTCCCTGCCATACGCGTGTTGCGAGTCGCAGCACTCCGGACTTTCGAGGTCTTCATGAAGCTTCGCCGTGCCCTGGCCGCCGCGGCCACGACGGCTGTCATCGCGCCGATAGCTCTGCTGTCCGCGCCGGCCGCGTTCGCCACGGACGAGACCCCGGCGCCGACGGCGTCGGAGGCCACGTCGGCTCCCGAGGAGCCGACGCCCACCGAGGACGAGGTCACGCCGACCACCGAGGAGCCGGCGCCCACCGAGGACGAGGTCACCCCGACCACCGAGGAGCCGACGCCCACCGAGGACGAGACCGCGCCGGCCACCGAAGAGCCGACGCCCACCGAAGAGCCCACCGCCTCCACCTCCGCCTCCCCGTCGCCGAGCGCCAGCGAGAGCGCCCCGGAGGAGGTCGACTACTGCGAGGACGCCGACGACGAGTCGATCGGCCTCAGCGAGGAACTGCACAGCGGTCTGTCGGGCCTGCCCGAGACGATCGTCGCCGGCAGCGGCTGGACCAACTTCTCGTTCAACGTCTCCAACTCCGGGGACCAGGACATCAAGAACATCAAGCCGCTGATCGGCGTCGCGGCACTCGGCTGGGACGAGGTGGACTACTCCGGCCAGATCAAGGTCCAGGTCTTCAACAAGGAGACCGGCAGCTGGCAGACGCTCGCGGACGCCGCCGGTGAGGGCGCGACCTTCACCGCGTTCGCGCTCGACGCCGGCCAGTCGACCTCGTTCAAGCTGCGGCTGAGCGTCAGCGGCAAGGTGCCGGACTCCATCGGCATCACCGGCGGCTTCGCGCAGTACTCGGACGCCGACGGCTGCTGGATCGCCGACGACCCGAACGGCTGGATCTACTTCTTCGACATCCTCGCCGCGGGCTCCGACCCGGGTAACCCGGGCGACGCCAAGCCGCAGACGGGTGGCCAGGCCCCGATCTCCGAGGTCAGCGACGTCGACGTCGACGGCGCGCTCGCCGAGACCGGCTCCAGCTCCAACATGCCGGTCATCGCCACCATCGGTGGCGTCGCCATTGTCGCCGGTGCCGGCGTCATGTTCGCGATGAAGCGTCGTCGGAGCGGTGCCGAGGCGTAAGTCTCACCACAGCTCCACGCAAGACAGCGAAGGACCTGCGCTCGGAGGGGGGTGCAGGTCCTTCGCTGTTTCCGTCTGCCGCTGCCGGCTACTTCTTCGGCGGCACCGCCGGCATCCCCAGGAACGGCAACCGCAACGCCCCGAAGGCCTCCGCCGGGACCGCCGGTGACTGCGGCTCGACCGGCTTCAGGCGTTCGTACGCCGCCCCCTGTGCCGGGCGCGGGTCGGCCTCGCCCTTGTTCGGCCAGTACGACATCGCCCGCTCGGCCTGCGCGGTGATCGTCAGGGAGGGGTTCACGCCCAGGTTGGCCGAGACCGCCGCTCCGTCGACGACCGAGATGCCGGAGTGGCCGTACAGGCGGTGGTACGGGTCGATCACGCCGGTCTCGGGTGAGTCGCCGATCGGGCAGCCGCCGAGGAAGTGGGCGGTGAGGGGGGTGCCCATCAGCTCGCCGACGTTGGAGCCGGCGAAGCCGTTGATGTCGGCCGCGATCGCCGACGCGGCCTCCGAAGCCGCCCTGATCTGCTTGGGGTTGGGCGAGCCATGGCCCTGGCGGGCGGTCAGCAGGCCCTTGCCCACACCGTCCGGCTTCAGGTACGTCGTCAGCGAGTTGTCCAGCGACTGCATCACCAGGCCGATGATGGTCCGCTCCGACCAGCGGCGGTTGGAGAGGGAGCGCAGGACCAGGAGCGGGTGCCGGGCCGCGTTGCGGACCCAGGCGGCGACACGCGACGAGCCCTCCGCGTACGGCACCTGCAGGATCGACAGCCCGCCCATCGAGTTGGAGCCCTTGCCGTAGCGGACCGGCTCGATGTGGGTGCTCTCGTCCGGGTGGATGGACGACGTGATGGCGACTCCGCGGGTGAAGTCGACCCTCGGCTCGCCCGTCACCTTGCGATAGCGCCGGTTGTCGGTCTGCGCGCCGACGAGGGCCTCCGAGTTGGTGCGGGTCAGCTCCCCGAGCTTGGGCGAGAGGTACGGCAGTTGGCCGCCCGCCTTCATGCGGTGCAGGAGGGTCTGGGTGCCGTATGTCCCGGCCGCCAGCACCACCCGGCGGGCCTTGAACAGCCTGCCCTCGCCCTTCTTCCCGCGGTCGGTCGGCAGGGTCGCCACCGCGTAACCGCCCTGCGAGTCGTCCGTGACGGAGACGACCGTCGTCAGGGGGTGGACGACCGCGCCCGCCTTCTCGGCCAGGTAGAGGTAGTTCTCGTTCAGTGTGTTCTTCGCGCCGTGGCGGCAGCCGGTCATGCACTCGCCGCACTCCGTGCACGCCTTGCGCGCCGGGCCCGCCCCGCCGAAGTACGGGTCGGAGACCTCCTGGCCCGGCTTGGCCCGTGCCGCCCCCTCGGCGTCCTTGCCGTCCCCGAAGAAAACGCCGACCGGCGCCATGTGGAAGGTGTCGCCGACGCCCATCCGCTCGGCCGCCGCCTTCAGATGGACGTCGGAGGGGGTCATCGTCGGGTTGAGCCGTACGCCGAGCATGCGCTGCGCCTGGTCGTAGTACGGCTTCAGCTCCTCCTGCCAGTCGGTGATGTCACGCCACTGGGGGTCGTCGAAGAAGGCCTTCGGCGGTACATAGAGGGTGTTGGCGTAGTTGAGGGAGCCGCCGCCGACGCCCGCTCCCGCCAGCACCATGACGTTGCCCAGCAGGTGGATGCGCTGGATGCCGTACATGCCGAGCTTGGGGGCCCAGAGGTAGTCCTTCAGGTCCCAGGAGTTCTTGGGGAGGCTCTCGCGGGTCCAGCGGCGGCCGGCTTCCAGGACGCCGACGCGGTAGCCCTTCTCGGTCAGGCGGAGCGCGGTGACGGAGCCGCCGAACCCCGATCCGACGACGATGACGTCGTAGTCGTACCCGTCCTCGTCCCGGGTCTGGACAGACTTCTCCTGTGACACGTGCTCTCCTCGTTGAGAACGGGTGCTGTCTAGCGGAAGCGGAACGCCTTCATCAGCCGCAGGCTCCTGCTCATGAACTGTGCGTACTTCTCGTCGTCCATCCCCAGCGAGGGCGCCATCGGCAGCAGCCGCTGCTGGGCGACCGTCTGGGCCTCCGTGTACTTGAGGATGCCCTCGGAGCCGTGGCGGCGGCCGAGGCCGGAGTCCTTCATGCCGCCCATGGGCGACTGGACGCTGCCGTAGGCCGGGGCGTAGCCCTCGTTGACGTTGACCGTGCCGGTGCGCAGGCGGGCGGCGACCGCGCGGCCGCGGCTGCCGTCCTTCGTCCAGACGGAGGAGTTGAGGCCGTACGGCGTGGAGTTGGCGTGCTCGATCGCCTCGTCCTCGGTCTTGAAGCGGTAGATGGAGACGACCGGGCCGAAGGTCTCCTCGGTGCAGACGGTCATCTCCGGCTCGACGCCGTCGAGGATGGTCGGCTCGAAGAAGTACGGGCCGATGTCGGGGC
Source organism: Streptomyces sp. DT2A-34 (assembly GCF_030499515.1). NCBI lineage: Bacteria > Bacillati > Actinomycetota > Actinomycetes > Kitasatosporales > Streptomycetaceae > Streptomyces > Streptomyces sp. DT2A-34. The sequence goes on from NZ_JASTWJ010000001.1 coordinate 3,800,466, forward strand.
GGGCGGTGCCGCCGGCGACGAGCTTCGCGCCCTTCGCGACCGCCTCCTCGACGTGCCGGGTGACCGTCTCCAGCTGGCGTTCGCCGACCAGGGAGCCCATGTCGGCGCCGTAGGCGAGGGACTTGCCCAGCCGCATCGCCTTGGTGCGAGCGGCGAAGCGCTCGACGAAGGTGTCGGCGATGGACTCGTGGACGTACAGCCGCTCGATGGAGATGCACAGCTGGCCGGCGGAGGAGAAGCAGGCGCGGACGGCGCCCGCGGCGGCCTTCTCCACGTCGGCGTCCTCCAGGACCAGCATGGCGTTCTTGCCGCCGAGTTCGAGGGAGACGCCGACCAGGCGGGCGGCGGCGCCCTGGGCGACCTGGCGGCCGGTGCGGGTGGAGCCGGTGAAGGAGACGTAGTCGGCGTGCTTGACGACCTCGGGGCCGACGACCGGGCCCTCGCCGAGGACGACCTGGAAGACATCGGCGGGCAGACCGGCCTCTATGAGCAGGTCACGGGCCCACAGGGCGGTGAGGCAGGTCTCGGTGTCCGGCTTCATGACGACCGCGTTGCCCGCGACGAACGCCGGGAGCGCGTCGCCGACGGACAGCTCCAGGGGGTAGTTCCAGGGGGCGATCTGGCCGACGACACCGCGCGGGTGGCGCAGTTCGGTGACGCGGGTGAGCGTGGGCATGGCGCCCGCGTGCCGCTTCGGCTTGAGGTAGGCCGGTGCCTTACGGCCGTAATGGCGGGCCGCGACGGCTACGGCCTGCACCTCCTCGTGGGCGTGCAGCCGGGCCTTGCCGGTCTCCAGCTGGATGAGGTCGAGGACCTCGGCCTGGCGTTCGAGCATCAGGTCGTGGAAGCGGAGCAGGACGGCGGCACGCTGCCGTACGGGGACCTGCGCCCAGACGGCCTGGGCCGCGCGGGCCGCCTCGAAGGCCTTCCGCACGTCCTCGGGCGTGGATTCGGGCAGGTCGGCCAGCTTCTCGCCGGTGAAGGGCGTGTGGTTGGCGGTACGACCGGAACCGGCCACGCCCTTGGTGAGCTGGGCGACCAACTCGGGGGTGACCACGTCGGCGGCGGTGCGGGCGCCCTCCGGGGCGGGGGCGAGGGGGTTGGTGCCGGTCTTGGCCGGGGCCTGCGCGTCCGTCATGAGCCGCAGGGTATGCCGGAGCGGAGGCTTTGTGTACCCGTCGGTAACGCGGATTCACCGAGTGCTCACACGACGCCAGTGTCCACTGGCAACAAACGCGCCGATCAGGGCGTTGCGGAGTCAGTGCCGAGTCACTCGATCTCGAGTCGGTCACGGGCGCCCTTGAAGACCGCGGTGCCCTTCTTCTCGGTGGGCGTGCCCTTGGGCATGTCGACGCGCAACTCGTACATGCGGTCGTCACCGGTGACCACGAACAGCTGCATCACGCGGCTCGGCGACTCCTCCATGTCGTAGGTGGTGTCGGAGAGGACGGCGTCGTAACCCTTGAAGGTGGTGCGCGTGGACTGGGTGCTCGCGTCGTGGTTGTAGCTGTCCCAGGTGTCGTGCGCGTACTGCGCCTGGTCCAGCAACGGTCGGGGCGCCTTGTCCCACTGGGTGAGGCGGACCTGGACGAGCCCGACGTCGTAGACGACGAGCCGGGGCTGGTCGGTGGCGCTGCCCTCCCGCGCGGCCTCCTTGTACTCGGCGGGGAGAGAGAGGACGGCGTCCATGTCCTTCTCCCGGTGCGCGGTCCAGGTGTCGGCGGTGGGGCTGGGGGTGGTGGTGCTCGGGGCCAGGGGAGCCGAGGTGTAGACGGGGTTCATCTCCTTGAGGTCGTCGCCCTTGTCGACGAGGAAGGAGGACGTGGCGAACCAGGTGCCGCCGACGAGGAGGACACCCAGTGCCGCGACGGGAATCGGGCGGAGGAGGAAGCGGCCCTTGCCGTTCGGGATCGGGGACGTGGGGTCGGATGTCGACCCGGAAGTCGGCTCGGAAGGCGATTCGGACGCCGACCCGGAAGTCGGCTCGGAAGGCGATTCGGACGCCGGCCCGGAAGTCGGCTCGGCTATCGGCTCCGGCGTCGCCTTGGCCGCCGGCTCGGGCTCCGGCTCACCCGCCGGCTCGGAGCCCGCCGCGCCTCCCAGCCGTACCGTCCCCGAATCCTCCGCGAACTCCCGCAGCCCCGAGGCATCCTGTGACCCCACCGCTGCCGAGCCCCCGGAGGGATCCGGCACCGGCCACCCCTCCGCCACCGCCTCCAGCACCGCCCCGGTCTCCTCCGCCCCGGGCCGCACCTCGGGATCCTTCGCCAGCAGCCCTACGATCAGCGGCCCCAGCGGCCCCGCCTGCTTCGGCTCGGGCGGATCGACGGCGAGGATCGCGGCGAGCGTGGACTCCGGTGCCGTACGGCGAAACGGCGACCGGCCCTCCACGGCGGCGTACAGGAGCACGCCCAGCGACCACAGGTCGGAGGCGGGGCCGGCGCCGCGGCCGGACATCCGCTCGGGGGCGATGAACTCCAGGGACCCGATGAACTCACCGCTGACGGTGAGGGATTCCTCGCCCTGGATGTGGGCGATGCCGAAGTCGGTGAGGACGACGCGGCGATGCGGGCCGAGCAGGACGTTGGCGGGCTTGACGTCCCGGTGGACGATGCCGACGGCGTGCGCGGCGCGCAGGGCGCCGAGTACGGCGACGCCGATACGGGCGGCCTCGGCCGCCTCGACCGGGCCGCGCTGGAGGGCCTCGTGCAGGGACTCGCCGCGGATCAACTCCATGACGATCCAGGGCAGTCCGTCCTCGACGACGACGTCGTGGATGGCGACGGCGGCCGGGTGGTCGACGCGTGCGGCGGCGCGGGCCTCACGGTAGAGCCGGTGGGCGGCGCGCTGATGGGCCGCGTCCTCGGGGTCGCCGGGCAACCTCGGCTGCTTGACGGCGACTTCCCGCTCCACCAGTTCGTCGAGCGCCCGCCAGACGGTGCCCATCCCGCCGGAGCCGATGCGCTCGACCAGCCGGTAACGCCCGCCGATCACACGCTTTTTGTGGCCGGTGCCGCCCCCGTCGTTGGTCATGTTCCATGCCTACCTTGCGGGGCAGGCCGTTGGCCAGTTCAGAGCTTGTCGACGTCCAGGTTCGCGATCGCCGTCCGCGCCACCTCGCGTCCACGGTCCGTGAAGTCGCCCTTGCCGGGGTAGCTGACGGTGAGCTTGTACATGTCCCCGGCCGAGGTCTTGTAGTAGAAGATCCGCATCTCGCGCGGGCGCGGGTTCTGGGTGTCGGTGGTGGTGTAGACGATCGTGTTCTCGGCGGACTTGTGGCCCTGGTACGTGGTCTGCTTGGGGTCCGTCCTCGGATTCGCCGGCATGCTCGCCTCGTAGGCGCCGTTCTCCTTGTAGTCGCCGTCGTCCTCGTACATCTCGGCGGCCGCGGACCCGGCGATGGAGTTGTTGGCGTCCTCGGCCTTCTTGTCGAGCCTCAGGCCGATCCAGATCGCACCGCTCTCGTCGGTGTACGTCACCCAGTGGCCGTCGTCCGTGTCCTCGGGCACGCCCCGCTTGTAGCCTTCGGGCACCGCCAGCGAGGCGGCGAGTGCTGTCTCCTCGCGGATCTTCCAGTGGTCCGGCAACGGCCCCGCGAACGGGTCGGCGATCACCAGATACGCCGCCACCGCGGCCGCGACGACGGCCGCGCCGAGCCCGAGCAGCGCCTTGCGCCCCAGCCGGACGCCGCCCTTGACGCCGTTGACGTCCCCGGGGATCCGCACGACCTGCGTGGCGGCGACCGGTGCCGGCGGGTTGGCCACCTGTTCCAGCAGCGCCCGCGTCTGCGCGGCGTTCGGGCGGCGCGCCGGGTCCTTCTGGAGCAGGCCGTTGATGGCCTCGGCGAGTGGGCCCTGGGCCGAAGCGGGCGGCGCGGGCGTGGCATTGAGGACCGATTGGAGGGTGGCCGGGGTGTTGCTGCGGCGGAACGGCGAGACGCCCTCCGACGCCGCGTACAGGACGACACCCAGGGACCACAGGTCGCTCGCCGGGCCCGGCCGCTGGCCCAGCACCCGCTCCGGGGCGATGTACTCGGGCGAGCCGACGAAGCCCCCGGTGTCGGTCAGATTGGTCTCGCCCTCGATCTGGGCGATGCCGAAGTCGGTGAGGACGACGCGGTCATGGCGGCCGAGGAGGACGTTGTCCGGCTTGACGTCGCGGTGCAGTATGCCCGCCGCGTGCGCGGCCTCCAGCGCGCCGAGCACTTCGAGGCCGATTCTCGCCGTATCCCGGGCCCCGAGCGTGCCCTCCTGCAACGCGGCGCCCAGCGAACGGCCCTGCACCAACTCCATCACGATCCAGGGCCGGCCGTCCACGACGGCGACATCGTGCACGTTCACGACCGCCGGATGATCGAGCCGGGCCGCGGCGCGTGCCTCGCGGCGCATCCGCTCGAAGACGTTCGTACGTTCGCGCTCGGGAAGATGATCCGGTGCGCGGGGCTCCTTCACGGCGACCTCGCGGTCCACCGTCTCGTCCTTGGCCCGCCAGACCGTGCCCATACCGCCGTGCCCGAGCTTGGCGAGCAGCCGGTATCGGCCCGCGATCAGCCTGCCGGTGCCGGGGTCCGGGGTGGTGGGCTGAGCGGGCTGGGCGGGGGCGGGGGCGGGCTGTACAGGAGCCGCGGGCTGCGGTTCGGGAGCGCCCGGCTGCGATACGGCCCGAGTGGGTGCCGCGTATGGATTGTCCGGGTGCGGCACGGGCGGGGGCGGGTTCGTCTGCGGTGGTTGCAGTTCGAAACTCGTCGGCTCGTCGGACCGGTAAGGGACTCCCCCGTTGCTGCTCATGGCTCCATCAATATCGCGGCAAGCGCTTCGGCATCCAGCGGGAATGCTTTCCGGTCACAGAGCCGTGACTCAGGTCGCCACTTATCTCCCCTTTATTCGGGGTTGGTGGGTGAAGGAGTCGGGGTGCTCGGTGAGGGAGACGTACTCGGCGCGGGAGACGTACTCGGTGCGGGAGACGTACTCGGTGAGGCAGACGCACTGCGCGAGGCAGACGCACTGCGCGAGGGAGTCAGACTGGTTCCACTGGACGAACCTGCCGCACTGGACGGCGTCACCGAGGCGTCGGGCGCCGAACTGCTCGGCACGACACCCCCGTCCCCGCCCCCGTTCGCCAGCAGCGCCGCCGCCGACACCCCCGCCACCGCCATCGCGGCGACCAGCATCGCGGCGGCCAGCACACTGCGCGGGGAGTACCGGCGCTCCGCACTGCCGAACCGTTTCGGCACAGGCGCGAGCCCCGTCTCCAGAAACTCCCGCAGCATCCGCTCCGCCCCCGCCGCGTCCAGCCGCAGCCCCGGATCCCGCTCCAGCAGCCCCTGGACGACGGGCAGGATCGGCCCCGCCTGCGCGGGCGGACGTATCTCGTCGGACACCACGGCGAGCACGATGCCGCTCAACGAGTCGCGCCGGAACGGTGATTCGCCGCTCAGGGCCGCGCACAGCAGCGCACCCACCGACCACAGGTCGGCGGCGGGACCGGTCCTGGCCCCGGACATTCGCTCGGGCGCGGTGTACTCCGGCGAGCCGACGAAGGACCCGGACTCGGTGAGCGTGGACGTGCCCGCCACCTGGGCGATGCCGAAGTCGGTGAGGACGACGCGGTCGGTGCCGTTCTCGATGAGCACGTTGGCCGGCGTGATGTCGCGGTGCAGAACCCCGGCCGCGTGCGCCGTGCGCAGCGCGCTCAGCAGGTCGACGCCGATCCGGGCGGCCTCGTACGCGTCGACGGGCCCGTGCGCCGCGATACGGTCGGCGAGGGAGTCGCCGTCGATCAACTCCATGACGATGTACGGGCGTTCGTCGTCCTTCAGGATGTCGTAGACGACGATGACGTTCGGGTGGCTCAACTGCGCCACCGCCTGGGCCTCGCGCAGCGTGCGCTCGCGCTGCCGCCTGACCTCGGCCGCGGAGAGCGTCTCGTCGAGGGGGAGCTCCTTGACGGCCACCTGCCGTCCGAGGAGTTGGTCGGTCGCCCGCCATACGACGCCCATGCCGCCGCGACCGAGCTTCGCGTCGATGCGGTAACGCCCCGCGATCACACGGAAGTTGGCGCTCTCGGTCCCCATGCGCCCCATCATGCCGCACCGGACGGATCGACTCCGGGGCGCCGATCGGCCAACTATGCAAAGCCGCAAAGCCTCCGCAACGCGGCAAAGAGCCTCAGGAGCCGCCCGGCCGCCAGCCCTTCAGCACCGCGGTGAACTGGGTGCGTGTGGCCGCCCAGTCCGTCTGCGGCGAGGACATGTAGATCGCGTACTCCGTGCCGTCCCGGTCGATGTACGCCTGGTCGATGGCGCGGCGCGGCCCGGGGAAGGCCGTGTCCTCGGCCCGCGCGGTCCACGTGTACTCCCACAGGGAGCCCTCGCGGTCACGGTAGAGGTTCTTCTTCAGGGACACCGTCTCGTACGCGACCAGCCGCCGCCCCACCTGCTCCTCCAGGTCGCGCTGGTGGTCGTAGGCATTCGCGAAGTCCGGCGAGGTGTCGACGGCGATACGGACGAAGTGCTCGCCGCCGTCGGGCGTGTAGTCGACCTGCTGGAGGCCGTCGACCTCCTTGCCGACCTCCTCCCGCTTCCAGCCCTTGGGCAGGTACAGGCTGAACCCGAGGGGGTCGTCGACCTGCTCCCACGATGCGGGCACACCGCCCTCCGGGCCCTGGTCCTCGGTCGCCGAGGCGCTCGGCGAGGTCGAAGTCGAAGTCGAGGTCGAGGCGGACGTGCCGTCAACGCTCTGCGGCCACCATTGCCGCAGCACCACCGCGGTGCCCCCGCCGACGATCGCGGCGAACGCGACAAGGAGGGCGAGCGTGCGCAGCCGACGGCGCAGCCGGGGCGGCCCGGCGGGCACGGCTCCGGTGCCCGAGATGTCGTACGGCGTGCCGCCCGTCGTCTGGCCGGTCATCGGGGGGTATGGCGTGCCGGTCGGGGTCCGGCCGTTCATCGGCGGATACGGCGTACCCGTCGGCGTCCGGCCGTTCATCGGGGGATACGGCGTACCGGTCGCCGCCTCCGCCCCGGTGCCCGCAGCTGCCCCGGCGCCCGCCGCCGTCCCGCTGTGCGCGCCCCCCGCGCGTGCCTCCGGCTCGTACCGGGTGTGCTGCGTCGGCACGTACGCCTGCGCCGTGCTCGGCCGCCGCCCCTCCGCCGCCTCGGCCAGCATCTGCTCGGCCTCGGCCGCGTCGGGCCGGGTGGCCGGATCCTTGCGCAGCAGGGCGGTGATCACGGGCCCGAGCGGGCCGGCGTGCTGCGGCTCGGCGGGCTCCTCGTCGACGACCGCCTGCATGGTGCTCAGCGGCGAGGTGCGGCGGAACGGCGAACGCCCCTCCACCGCCGTGTACAGCGTCGCGCCGAGCGCCCACAAGTCGGAGGAGGCGCCCGGGTCGTGGCCGCGGATGCGCTCGGGGGCGAGGTAGTCGACCGAGCCGACGACCTCTCCGGTGCGGGTGATGGTGGTGTCGCCCTCGATCTGGGCGATGCCGAAGTCGGTCAGCAGGACGCGGCCGTCGTCCTCGGAGATCAGGACGTTGCCGGGCTTGACGTCGCGGTGCAGGACTCCGGCGGTGTGCGCGGCGCGCAACGCCCGCAGCACCCACAGGCCGATACGGGCGGCCTCGGTCGGCTCGACGCGTCCGCTCTCCTTGACCGCGTCGGCCAGCGAGTACCCCTCGACCAGCTCCATCACGATCCACGGCCGGCCGTCGTGCTCCAGGACATCGTGCACGGTGACGACGGCGGAGTGGTTGATGCGCGCGGCGGCCCGTGCCTCGGCGCGCGTGCGCACGAGCAGCCGCTCCAGGTCGCTCTCGGAGACGTAGAGCGCTGCGGTCAGCTCCTTGATCGCGACGGCCCGGTGCAGCACCTCGTCATGCGCACGCCAGACACGGCCCATACCGCCGCTGCCGATCGCGTCGGCGAGCCGGTAGCGCCCCGAAACGAGCTGGCCCTGCATCTGATTCACGTTGCCCCGCAATGCTCTTGACAGGGTCAGATTAGGGACCGGCGGAGGGGACGGGAACCGCGGGGGTGCCAAGGAGACCGCACTGTGATGGTTGTCGCTTTCGGGAGCGGGACTCAACCATCACGCATCACGCAGGGTCGACAGGCGGGTTCACCTGGTGACCCGGTTCAGCCGGTGACCTGGTTCAGCCGGTGACCTGGTACGTCGCCGACGCCTGCTCGAACAGCCGCGTCACCTCGTCCCGCTCGGCGTCCGGCCCGCGCACCTGCACCACGTGGTACCGCCCGCCGATCAGGATCGCGACGTTCCGCACGAACAGCTCGCGCCCCTGGTCGTCGGTCCAGGTGAACTGCCCCTCGGCCATGGTCCGCTCGCCGACCCGGATGGTCTTCAGCCCGCCGGACGAGGCCCAGCTGGAGTCCCGGTACGGCTGCAACTCACGCTCGTGCTCCCGCTGGTAGACCATCGGATCGCTGCCGTACTCGTCCGCGGTGTCCCGGCCGGGTACGACGATGAGGTCGAAGTCGCCGTGCGAGTACACGATCTGCCCGCGCCCGTTCTCCGGGGTGCGGTTCCATCCGTTGGCCACCGCGATCTGGAAGCCGGCCGCGTCCTCGCGCAGGGTGAAACCGTCGGGGACCTCGGGGCCAGTGGTCGGCGTCTCGTCGGAACCAGCCGACTTCGAGGGGCTGTTGCCGGACCCCGGGGTGGTCTGGTCGGGCCTCGGCTCACTGCTCGCCTCTGCGGACTGTTCGGGCGCCGCCTGAGTGGCCCCGGCGGCTCCGGTGCGATCGGCGTCCGCGGTACCGCCGTTGCCGCTGTCGGCCTTCGGCATGAACATCACGGCGTACGCGATCGCCGCGGCCATACCGAGCAGGACGAGCAACAGCAACGTACGCCCCAGCCTGCGTGGCGAAGCGCTCTCCTGCTTGGCCCGCTTGTGCCGCCCGTGATGCGCGGGCAGCCCGGCCCGCCGCCGGCGCACCAGCTCGCCCCGGCGCCGTACGATCGGCAGCCGGTTCGAGTCGGCCGGCGGAGCGGCGACGACATGCGCGCCGGCCTCCGGCTCGGGAGCGGACCGCACCAGCGAGCGCAGCCAGCCCCGCAGCTCCTCGAAGTCCAGGCGCTCGGTGGGGTCCTGACGCAGCAGCGACTCCACGACCGGCCTGAGCGGCCCGCACTCCTCGGCGTAGGCGGGCGGCTCGGCGCACACCAACTGCACCAGATCGGCCGTCGACTCCTCCGGATACGGCGCATGCCCCTGCACGGCCCGGAAGAGCAGCGCCCCCAGCGCCCACAGATCGGTCGCGGGCCCGATCGGCGCGGCGAGCTGCCAGTTCTCGTGCACGGGCCCGGCCTGCTCCGGCGCCCACCGCTCGGTCACGGGCCCGACCACGGCCATCCGCGCCTGCCGGGCTCGCTCCGCGGCGAGCGCGCTGGTGGGGCCTCGGGTGGGGCCCCGGTGGCCGGGGGCGTCTGCTACGAGGTCGTTCCAGCGGGCGGGGGCGGAGACGGCCGGGGGTGGGGCAGGGGTGCCTGTGGTGGAGGTGGTGCCGGGCGCGGGGTGGCCCTGGGTGGGGAGGCCTTGGGTGGGGATGCCCTGGGTGGGCAGGCCCTGGGTGGGGAGGAAACCGTCGGCGCCGGGAGCGGGCACGCCCGTGTCAGGAGGTGCGCCGAGGCCGGGGCCGGGCCGGTCGCCCTGGCCCGCCGGAGGCAGTGCCGTGCGCTCGGGGCCTTCTTCCGTCGGTGCGCCGCCGACCCCGATGCGCGGCGTGGCGCCGTGCCAGGGTGTGGCCTGCGCGCCGTACGGGTCGGCGATCTGGCCCGAGGGCATGGTGATGCCGTTGCCGGAGGGGTACGGCTGCTGCGTCGCGCCGTTCGTCCGGGACGCGGGGTCGCCTTCGGGCGCCGAGCGGGCGCCGGGCAACGCGACGCGTCCGTTCTGCTGGCCCTCCTGCACCCGGGCCGCGGCACGGGCACCCGCCCGATACGCGGCGATCGCCCCGGCCCGCGCGGCCCTGACGTCACCGCCGGTCTCCACGGCACCGCTCGGCGCCGTCGAGTGCCCTGCCCCGTGCCCGGCGTCGGCCCCGGGCACCGGCAGGCCCCCGGCCGCACGCGCTTCGATGGCGGCACGCCGAGCGGCCTCGGGATCCGTACCACCGACGCCGGACCCGTCGACCCCGGTCGCCCCCGCGGGCTGACGGGGCGGCCCGACACCACCCGCGCCACCGAAGCCGCCACCCGAGGCCTGTCCGCCACCGGGACTCGGCCCGCCACCGAACGTCGCGACCCCGCCGCCCCCGTCACCGTCCTCGACCGGCACTGGGTCATACCCGCACAGCGCCTCCTCCGCGGCGCCGACGGCGAGCCCCGTCAGCATCACCCGTCCGTCGTCGCAGACGAGCACCGTACGGGCGGTGATGTTCCGGTGGACCCAGCCATGCGCGTGCAGCACCCGCAATGCCATGAGGACGTCGGAGGCGACCTCGGCCGCCCGATACGGTGTCAGAGGCTGCTCGGCGAGCAACGCGGCCAGCGGACGCGCGGCCACGAACTCACTCACTATCCACAGCGAACCGCCCTCGGCGAACACGTCGAAGACCTGGTCCAGCCGCGGATGGTCGGGGATCCGCGCCGCGGCCTGCGCCGCCTCGACCGCCCTCCGTACGGCGGGATCACTGGGCCGACGCGTACTCGACCGCGCCGAGGGCCGTCGCCCCGTCCCCCACTCCCGCGCGTCCCGGGCGGTGAACCCGTCGGGCAGTCCCTCCGCGTCGAGCACCTCCGCCTCGACGACCTCCGGCAACGGCACCTGCCGGACGAGGACTTCCTGCCCGCTGTAGGTGTCGAAGGCCCGGGACTCGGTGAGTTCGTACTCGTCGGAGGGCGGCAGCGGCAGGCGGTAGCGGTCGGCGAGTACCCGACCCGCGTAGTCGTCCACGTTGCCTCCCCCGGCCGCCCTGCTGGTCAATTCCGCTCGCGTTGCGTCCCGTTCCGGACGCGCGACTGGATGCGTACGGTCCGCAGGCATTCACGATACGTGCCGTAGGCAACCCGCAAAGAGGGGTTGCCGTATCTCACCGTTGGACCCTGTCCGTCGCGGCCCCGAACCAAGAGCCGTTCACTTCACGACTTCGGCTTGAACGTGTCCGTCAACGTCCGCCATGTGTCCTTGCGCAGCTCGCTGCCCCAATTGCTGGCTTTCCCCGTGTACATCAGCGCATATCCGAGATCGTCGTTCACAACGAACCCACGGTCGATCGTCCGGTACTTGGTACCGCCCTCGGTATAGGTGAACTCCCAGTCGGCCGTCTTCCAGCTGCGGTAGTCCACCGCCTCTATCCGGATCCTCTTGTACTGGGAGCGCGTCATGTACTGCTCCTGGTTCTTCCAGTCCGTCACCGGGTCACCCTTCGGTGAGGACGTCCAGGCGACGAGCAGCTTCTGCCCGTCGGGCCCGGTGAACCGGTCCCCCGCCGACCCCGTTGACTGGAACTTCCACCCCTTGGGCAGCCCGATCGAGTACCCCTGGCTCCCGTTGTGCGTCGACGCGGCCCCGCTGTCGCTCCCGGATCCCGCCTCGGCACCGCTCCCGCCGGTCGCGCTCACCCCGGCACTCGGCGTGCTCCCGGTCTCCTTGCCGGATCCCGACCCCGCACCGGTATCCGCGGACGCGGTCGCCTCACCGTCCGTGTGAGCGCCGCCGTTCTCGTCCTCCTTGGTGTCGGCACTCGCGCCCGCGCTGGCCGAAGCCTTGGGCTTGCCACCACTCGCGGACGCCTTCGACCCGTCGCCGTCCCCGTCGAGCACGAAGGCCAGCACCACTCCGATCACGGCCAGCACCACGACCACCGCGATGATCACCAGCGTCCGCTTCGGCACCACATCGGTCAGCGGCGCCCGCGGCACGGGCCGCGGCGGCAGATCCGGCGGCGGCACCACGGGCCACCCCGAACTCCGGGCGCCACTCTGCCCGTTCGCCGCCCGAGCATCCCGCTCTCCGGCACCGGAACCGACCTTGCCACCGACCCCGGCACCGGCCCCGGCGCTGCTGCCGGCCCCGGCAACGGAACCGGCACCCACTCCATCCTTGGCACCGGAAGTCCGGCCCGAATCCCCCGCCGTCGCAGGCGCCGTCGCCGACGCCCCGGCCCCGCCCACTCCCGTGGACGAACCGCCGGCCGCTCCACCGCCGGACCCCGAGGCAGCCGTCTCGCTCCCGGACTTGGTACGAGCCGCGGCCGCCGCCCCTGCCGCCCCAGCACTCACCGCGGCCTTCCGCACGGAACGCAGCGCCCCGCGCAACCGCTCCCCGGCCTCCTCGGCCCGCTTGCCCCCGGACCCGGAACCAGCACCGGAACCAGACCCGGACCCGGACCCCGCGCCCGAACGGCCCTTGTCCGCAGGCGCATCCGGCTGCGGCGGCAACGGCACGACCCGCGTCGCGTCCAGCGCCGGCTCCGGCTCGTCCTTGGGCTCGGGCGCGTGAATGACGGCGTTGAGCATCGCCCGCGCACCGGCGTCGTCGAGCCGCTTGGCGGGGTCCTTGGTGAGCAGGCCGTAGATGACGTCCTTCAGCGGTCCCGCGTTCTTCGGCTCCTCCAACGGCTCGGTCATCACCGCCGTGAGAGTGGCGATCGCGGAGCCCTTGTCGTACGGCGGCACGCCCTCGACCGACGCGTACAACAGTCCGCCCAGCGACCACAGGTCGGCCGCCGGGCCCGGCTTGTGGCCGCGGGCCCGTTCCGGGGAGATGTAGGAGGGCGCGCCGACGAGCATGCCGGTTGAGGTGATGGACGGGTCGCCCTCGACCTGGGCGATACCGAAGTCGGTGAGCACGACCCGGTCGCTGTCGGACTCGAGCAGGACGTTCGACGGCTTCACATCGCGGTGCAGGATGCCCTCGCGGTGCGCGGACCGCAGCACGTCGAGGATCGCCAGGCCGACCTCGGCCGCACGCTTCGGCTCGAGCAGGCCGTCCTCGCGGATGACCTCGGCGAGCGACTTGCCCTCGACGAGCTCCATCACGATCCACGGCCGGTCGTCCTCTTCGACCACGTCGAACACCGTCACCGCGCTGTTGTTGCGGATCCGCGCGATCGCCTTGGCCTCACGCAACGTGCGCGTGATCAGCCGCCGCTTCTCCTCCTCGTCGATGTTCGACGGGAACCGCAACTCCTTGACGGCGACCGTCCGCCCCAGGGTCTCGTCCTCGGCACGCCACACCGTGCCCATACCGCCGCGGCCGAGCACATCGCCCAGCCGGTACCGCCCCGCCAGGAGACGCTCGCGGTTGTCCTGACGAGTGTCCTGACGAGATGTCCCCGCCCGCTCCGCCTCCGACATGCGTCCCCTCATACAACCCGCCCTGACAGAGGCTCCATTGTCTCTCACCCGACAAGTGCCCAACGCCCAGGGTGCCCGTCGCACCACCACGCCGTCGCAGGGCCCGAACCTCTCGGCCACGATGCACCCGAGCCCAGCTGAATCGAACGTTCCGCCGCCCGGCATGATGAGCCGCGCCAAGGAAAGGAACCCGCATGGCGCGACCGACGATGCCGCCGTTTCGGACGCTACTGGGCATTCCTGTGTCCCTGTCCCTCCTCGGGCTGGTGTCCGTGGCGCTCCTCGGTCTGGCCCCCATCGCCTCCTCGGCGCCCCCGGTGTGGGCGACGGGCGCTCTCCTTCCGCTGCTCGTCACCAAGGGCAAGGCCCCCGCCGCGGCCCTGCTGGCCCGCGAGGAGGCCGGCACCCGCTACGCCCAGACCGGCCAGGGCATCGCCCCCACCGACCACTTCCGGGCCGGCAGCGTCACAAAGTCCTTCCTCGCGACGGTCGTCCTTCAGCTGGCCGCCGAACGACGGCTGTCCCTCGCCGACACGGTGGAGCAGCATCTGCCCGGCCTGGTACGCGGGTCGGGCAACGACGGGCGCGCGCTGACCCTTCGTTCCCTGCTGACCCACACCAGCGGTCTGCACGACTTCACCGCCGAGACCGGGGGCACCGTCCCCGTCACGCCGCTTCAGGCCGTACGCATCGCACTCACCCACCCCCCTGCCGATCGAGGCAGCTTCTCCTACTCGAACACCAACTACGTCCTGCTCGGCCTGGTCATCAAGCAGGTCACCGGCCGCTCCTACGCCGCCGAGGCCGAGCGCCGCATCATCGCTCCGCTGGGGCTGACCGGCACCTCCTTTCCTGGATCCCGCACCTCTCTTCCCTGGCCGCACGGCCGTGCCTACGCCGCCGACGGGACCGACGTCACCGAACTCGACCCGCGGGTGGCCGGCGCCGCGGGCGAGCTGGTGACGACACTCGCCGATCTCGATCGCTTCTACGCCGCACTGCTCGGCGGCCGGCTGCTGCCCCCGCACTGGCTGCGCGAGATGCTCGACACCCGTGCCGCGCATGGCTCGTACGGCATGGGGCTCTTTCCCATGAAACTGCCGTGCGGCACCGTCGTATGGGGGCACAACGGGCGCATCTCCGGCAGCTACGTGCGCTCCGCGGCCACCGTCGGCGGTCGTCGTGTCCTCACAGTCCGGGTGAACACGACGGCGATCGCAGATCCCGGTCTCGAACCCCGGCTGCTCGCCGCCGAGTTCTGCCCTCGCACCTTGTAGAACGGCCGGGGTTCGAGCAGAGATCCCAGCTTCAGCCACCCGTTCGAGTGATAAGCGGTGCACTACAACGGCACGATGTCCGGCGCCCCCAACCGCGCCGCGTCCGCCGTCAGATCGTCCGGCTGCCTCTGCGACTCCCGCTCGGCCTCCACCCGCTTCCGGTAGTGCTCGATCTCGCGCTCGATGTGGTCCTCGTCCCAGCCCAGCACCGGCGCCATCAGCTCGGCGGCCTCGCGCGCGCACCGCGTCCCGCGGTCGAACGTCTCGATCGAGATGCGTGTCCGCCGCGTCAGCACGTCGTCCAGATGCCGCGCCCCCTCGTGCGAGGCGGCGTAGACGATCTCGGCGCGCAGATAGTCGTCGGCGGACTGCAGGGGCTCGCCCAGCGTGGGATCGGCGGCGATGAGTTCGAGCACCTCCTCCGCCAGCGAACCGAACCGGTTCAACAGGTGCTCCACCCGCACCACATGAAGTCCTGTCCGCGCGGCGATCCGCGCCCGCGCGTTCCACAACGCCCGGTAACCCTCGGCTCCCAGCAGCGGAATGTCCTCCGTCACGCACTCGGCGACCCGCATGTCGAGACCGTGCACGGCGGCGTCCACCGCGTCCTTCGCCATCACCCGGTACGTCGTGTACTTGCCGCCGGCCACGACGACGAGCCCGGGCACGGGGTGCGCCACGGTGTGCTCGCGCGACAGCTTGCTGGTGGCGTCCGACTCACCCGCGAGCAGGGGCCGCAGTCCCGCGTACACGCCCTCCACGTCGTCCCGTGTCAGCGGCACCGCGAGCACCGAGTTCACGTGTTCCAGCAGGTAGTCGATGTCCGCGCTGGACGCGGCCGGGTGGGCCTTGTCCAGGTCCCAGTCGGTGTCGGTCGTGCCGACGATCCAGTGCCGGCCCCAGGGGATCACGAACAGCACGGACTTCTCGGTGCGCAGGATCAGCCCCGTCGTGGAGTGGATGCGGTCCTTGGGTACGACCAGGTGGATGCCCTTGGAGGCGCGTACGTGGAACTGCCCGCGCTCCCCCACCATCGACTGGGTGTCGTCGGTCCACACCCCGGTCGCGTTGACGATCTGCTTGGCGCGGATCTCGTACTCCCCGCCCGCCTCGACGTCCCGCACCCGGGCCCCGACGACGCGTTCGCCCTCACGCAGAAACCCGGTCACGCGCGCGCGGTTGGCGACTTGCGCGCCGTAGGCCGCCGCCGTGCGCACGAGGGTGGCCACATAGCGGGCGTCGTCCATCTGGGCGTCGTAGTACTGCAGCGCCCCGACCAGTGCGTCCTTCTTCAGGGCGGGAGCGACGCGCAGGGCGTGACGGCGGCTCAGGTGGCGGTGCATGGGCAGGCCCCGTCCGTGGCCGCGGGCCATCGACATGGCGTCGTAGAGCGCGACGCCCGAACCGGCGTAAAGGCGCTCCCAGCCCTTGTGCTGCAAGGGGTACAGGAACGGCACCGGCTTCACCAGATGCGGGGCGAGCCGCTCCAGCAGCAGGCCGCGCTCCTTCAAGGCCTCCCGTACGAGCACGAAGTCGAGCATCTCCAGATAGCGCAGGCCGCCGTGGATCAGTTTGCTGGACCTGCTCGATGTGCCCGACGCCCAGTCACGTGCCTCGACCAGGCCGGTGGACAGTCCGCGAGTGGCCGCGTCCAGGGCGGTGCCCGCGCCCACGACGCCACCGCCCACGACCAGTAGGTCCAGCTCGCGCTCGGCCATGGATGCCAGTGACTCGGCGCGCTCCGCCGGCCCCAGTGTCGCTGTCCTCACCGCTGCCTCCCGCTCATCGGTCGCGTAGGCCGCACCCGTCGGGCGAAGCCCGCCTCGTACCCCCCATGCCCAAATTCTGACCGGGTTGCCCGACTTCAGCCACCACTCGCCCCCAGCCTGTGGACAACACTCACGGAAACGCCAACATCCAATCCCGCAAATCGGTCATATTTACTCCTAGTCTGACATTGCGCTCCCTCGTCCTGTCCACAGGGCTTGCGCACCCGCCCCGCTTCGGTTATTGGGAAGGACGGCCCACGCCATGCCCGCAGATCTCGCCGTCATCGGACTCGGCTTGTACGGCCTGCCCCTGGCCCAGGCCGCCGTCGCCGCCGGCATCCGCACGCTCGGTTACCGGACCGGGCCCGAGGCCGGCTCCCTCAGCCCCGCCGAGCTGCGCCGGATGCTAGCGGGGGGATTTCAGCACGCCACCAGCCCCGCCGAGCTCGGCCGCGTGCGCACCGCCGTCATCTGCGCGCCGACGCCGCGCGGCGCGGACGGCTCGCTCGACCTGAGCCAGGTGGAGGCGGCCGCCCGCACCCTGGCCGCACGACTGCGCCCGCACAGCACCGTCATCCTGGAGTCGCCCGTGCCCCCGGGCACCACCGAGAACATCCTGCGCCCCCTCCTCGAAGAGGGCTCGGGGCTGCGCGCCGGCCGCGACTTCCACCTGGCCTACTCCCCCACCCGCGTCGATCCCGGCAACCGCGACTTCACGCCCGCCAACACCCCCAAGGTGATCGGCGGCCTCACCCCCGCCTGCACCGAGTCGGCCGCGGCCTTCTACGGCCGGCTCACCGACAAGGTGGTACGCGCGCGTGGACCGCGCGAGGCGGAGACCGTGCAGGTGCTGGAGACCAACTTCCGGCACGTCAACATCGCCCTCGTCAACGAAATGGCCGTCCTCTGCCATGACTTGGGCGTCGATCTGTGGGACGTCATCCGCTGCGCGGAGACCAAGCCGTTCGGCTTCCAGGCCTTCCGCCCCGGCCCCGGCGTCGGCGGACACGCCGTCCCGCAGGAGCTGACCGCCCCCGCGGGCCGCACCCTACGGATGGTCGAACTGGCCCAGCAGGTCAACAGCCAGATGCCCCGGTACGTCGTCCAGCGCTCCGCCACCCTCCTCAACGAGCACGGCAAGTCCGCGCGCGGCGCCCGCATCCTCCTCCTCGGCGTCACCTACAAGCCCGACCTCGCCGACCAGCAGTCCACGCCCGCCCAGGAGGTCGCGATCCGCCTGATGGAGCTGGGCGCCTCCGTGAGCTACCACGACCCGCACATCGCGTCCTGGAGCATCCTGGACCGCCCGGTCCCGCGCGCGGACTCCCTCTACGATGCCGCCGCCGACGCCGACCTGACGATCCTGCTCCAGCAGCACCGCACCTACGACCTCCAGGGCCTGTCGGTGAAAGCCCAGCTTTTGCTGGACACTCGGGGGGCGACGCCGATGGGGGCGGCACACCGGCTCTGACGACGGCGACCACCGATTCCCTCCCCTCCCTCCCCCGAAAACACTGGCGAACCGGGGCAGGCAGCCTGTTACTCTTCGGCGTCTCGTCGCACAGTCGTGCGCAGTCACACCGCTCATCGCTCATTCAAGGTCCCGTGGGGGGACCACAGTCCCGTGGGGGGATTCCTGTCATGACCCAGTCAGTGCCGCCACAGCCCACCGACGGCAACCCGTTCGCCCAGAAGTCGGACGCCGTGCCCCCGGCGCCGCCCGCACCCGCACCCGCACCCGCACCCGCGCGCAACAACATCGCCCTCGGCATCGTCGCCGCCGTCGTCGCGGCCCTGGTCACCGCCGGCATCTACGGCGGCATCGTCGGCGCCACCGAGTACGAGATCGGCTACGCCGCCGTCGGTGTCGGCTTCGTCATCGGCTTCGCCGCCGGCAAGGTCGGCGGCGCCAACCCGGCGCTGCCCGTGGTGAGCGCGATCCTCTCCCTGGGCGCCGTCTACCTCGGCCAGCTGATCGGCATCGCGGCGATCGGCGCCGAGGAGCTCGGCGTCTCCGTGACCACGGTCCTCACCGACCACTTGGACGTGGTGACCGAGGTCTGGAGCGAGGAGGCGGACGCGATGAGCTTCGTCTTCCTCGGCATCGGCGCGTTCGCCGCGTTCTCCGGCGCGAAGAAGGCCGCGGCCTGAGCCGCCCCGCACGCACGCGTAGGGGCCCGGAACACCTCTCGGTGGTCCGGGCCCCTTCCGTTCGAGCCGGGCGCGGCGTCAGCGCTGGTGCTGCGAGTCCGCCACCGTCACCTCGACGCGCTGGAACTCCTTGAGCTCGCTGTAACCGGTCGTGGCCATGGCGCGGCGCAGGGCGCCGAAGAAGTTCATCGAGCCGTCCGGAGTGTGGGACGGGCCCGTCAGTACCTCCTCGATGGTGCCGACCGTGCCGAGGTCGACCTTCTTGCCGCGCGGCAGCTCCTCGTTGACGGCCTCCATGCCCCAGTGGTGGCCCTTGCCCGGCGCGTCGGTCGCGCGCGCGAGCGGGGAGCCCATCATGACCGCGTCGGCACCACAGGCGATCGCCTTGGGCAGGTCGCCGGACCAGCCGACACCGCCGTCCGCGATCACGTGCACATACCGGCCGCCGGACTCGTCCATGTAGTCACGGCGAGCCGCCGCCACGTCCGCGACCGCCGTCGCCATCGGGACGCGGATGCCGAGCACATTGCGCGTGGTGTGCGCGGCGCCGCCGCCGAAGCCGACCAGGACGCCCGCCGCGCCGGTGCGCATCAGGTGCAGGGCCGCGGTGTAGGTGGCGCAGCCGCCGACGATCACCGGGACGTCGAGCTCGTAGATGAACTGCTTCAGGTTCAGCGGCTCGTGCGCACCGGAGACGTGCTCCGCCGAGACCGTCGTACCGCGGATGACGAAGATGTCCACGCCCGCGTCGACGACCGCCTTGGAGAACTGGGCCGTGCGCTGCGGGGAGAGCGCGGCGGCGGTGACCACGCCCGAGTCGCGCACCTCCTTGATGCGCTGCCCGATCAGCTCCTCCTTGATGGGGGCGGCGTAGATCTCCTGGAGGCGGCGCGTGGCGGCCTCCGTGGGCAGCCCGGCGATCTCGTCGAGCAGCGGCTGCGGGTCCTCGTACCGCGTCCACAGACCCTCGAGGTTCAGCACGCCGAGGCCGCCGAGCTCGCCGATGCGGATCGCGGTGGCCGGGGAGACGACCGAGTCCATGGGGGCGGCCAGGAAGGGCAGCTCGAAGCGGTAGGCGTCGATCTGCCAGGCGATCGAGACCTCCTTCGGGTCTCGCGTACGGCGGCTGGGGACGACGGCGATGTCGTCGAAGGCGTACGCCCTGCGGCCGCGCTTGCCGCGCCCGATCTCGATCTCAGTCACGTCTGTGGCCTTTCCCTGATGCGTTTCAGCGTCTTCCAGTATCGCCGACGGGTACGACAGCGCCGCCCGGCGGTACGGCGAGGGCGGCCCCGGAAGCTCCGGGCCCGCCCTCGATATGCCTCACGCGCGCGTGGCCGTCACTTACGGCTGTAGTTCGGCGCCTCGACCGTCATCTGGATGTCGTGCGGGTGGCTCTCCTTGAGACCGGCGGAGGTGATCCGCACGAAGCGGCCCTTGGTCTCCATCTCGCCGATGGTCGCCGCGCCCACGTAGCCCATGGTCTGGCGCAGACCGCCGACGAGCTGGTGCAGCACGTTGGCCAGCGGGCCGCGGTAGGGCACCTGGCCCTCGATGCCCTCGGGCACGAGCTTGTCGTCGGAGGCGACCTCGCCCTGGAAGTAGCGGTCCTTCGAGTACGACCGGCCCTGGCCGCGGGACTGCATGGCGCCCAGCGAGCCCATGCCGCGGTACGACTTGAACTGCTTGCCGTTGATGAACAGCAGTTCGCCCGGGGACTCCTCACAGCCCGCGAGCAGCGAGCCCAGCATCACGGTGTCGGCGCCGGCGGCGAGCGCCTTGCCGATGTCGCCGGAGTACTGCAGGCCGCCGTCGCCGATCAGCGGGATACCCGCGGGGCGCGCGGCCAGGGAGGCCTCGTAGATGGCGGTGACCTGCGGGACGCCGATGCCGGCGACCACGCGGGTGGTGCAGATGGAGCCCGGTCCGACACCGACCTTGATGCCGTCGACACCGGCGTCGATCAGGGCCTGGGCGCCGTCACGGGTGGCGACGTTGCCGCCGATCACGTCGACGCCCACGCTAGACTTGATCTTCGACATCCAGCTGAGGGCGTTGCTGTTGTGGCCGTGCGAGGTGTCGACGACCAGGAAGTCCACGCCGGCCTCGGCGAGCGCCTGGGCGCGCTCCAGGGCCTCGGGGCTGGCGCCGACGGCGGCACCGACGAGGAGACGGCCCTCGGAGTCCTTGGCGGCGTTGGGGTACTTCTCCGCCTTGACGAAGTCCTTGACCGTGATCAGGCCCTTGAGGGCACCCGCCTCGTCGACCAGGGGAAGCTTCTCGATCTTGTGGCGGCGCAGCAGCTCCATCGCCTCGCTGCCGGAGATGCCGACCTGGCCGGTGACCAGCGGCATCGGCGTCATGACCTCGCGCACCTGACGGCTGCGGTCCGTCTCGAAGGCCATGTCGCGGTTGGTGACGATGCCGAGCAGCTTGCCGGCCGGGTCGGTGACCGGGACGCCGCTGATGCGGAACTTGGCACACAGGGCGTCGGCCTCGGCGAGGGTCGCCTCCGGGTGCACCGTGATCGGGTCGGTGACCATGCCGGACTCGGACCGCTTCACCAGGTCGACCTGGTTGACCTGGTCCTCGACGGAGAGGTTGCGGTGCAGCACACCGACGCCGCCCAGCCGGGCCATCGCGATGGCCATGCGGGACTCGGTCACCTTGTCCATGGCCGCCGAGAGCAGCGGGATGTTCACCTGGACATTGCGGGAGATGCGGGACGAGGTGTCGACCGCGTTGGGGAGCACCTCGGATGCGCCCGGCAGCAGCAGCACGTCGTCGTAGGTCAGCCCGAGTGTCGCGAATTTCTCGGGCACTCCGTCGACGTTGGCAGTCATGACACCTTCCCCAAATGGCCTTGATCGGTGCGGATGTCCATGCTAACGGGAAGCATGGCTGACTCATTCCACGGTTCTGGGTGGCTCCGGGCTTCGTATGTTCGTACGGAACCGGAGAGAAGCCTGTTCATTTGGGGCGCGCTCAAGGGAGCACTACTGCTCGGCCAGCGCCCGCAACCTGCTCAGCGCCCTGTGCTGGGCCACCCGCACTGCGCCGGGTGACATTCCCAACATCTGGCCCGTCTCTTCCGCGGTCAACCCCACCGCGATCCTCAGCAGCAACAGCTCCCGCTGGTTCTCGGGCAGGTTGGCCAGCAGCTTCTTGGCCCACTCGGCGTCGCTGCTCAGCAGCGCCCGCTCCTCCGGGCCGAGGGAGTCGTCCGGGCGTTCCGGCATCTCGTCGGACGGCACGGCCGTCGAGCCGGGGTGGCGCATCGCCGCCCGCTGCAGGTCCGCCACCTTGTGCGCGGCGATGGCGAAGACGAACGCCTCGAAGGGGCGGCCGGTGTCCCTGTAGCGCGGCAGCGCGAGGAGGACCGCGACGCAGACCTCCTGGGCGAGGTCTTCGACGAAGTGGCGGGCGTCGCCCGGAAGGCGGGACAGCCTGGTGCGGCAGTAGCGCAGGGCCAAGGGGTGGACATGCGCGAGCAGATCGTGTGTGGCCTGCTCGTCCCCGTCCACGGCGCGGTGGACGAGTGCACCGATCGCCCCTTGGGCACAAGCCGCCTCGTCGTCGCGCATCGGTCCATGGTGCCTTGCGGCCGTACGGTCCGCGGCATCACGCCCGATGTTGTGCACTGAAGCGTTATGAGCAGGTGCGCCGGCACTCATCCCCTGCGCCCTCCCCTTCCGCTCGACCGACTCGTCCCCGAGAGACTCCACATCTCAAGGATGCGGCATCCGCGCCGAAACGAGCAGCGGGCACCCACAGGACCTCTTGGCCGGCCTCGCAACCGCGCCCCGAAAGGGGCGCGGGGAACTGCGCGACCAGCCACGAACGGCCCGCACCAGAACGACAGCCCGTACGACCGAGCTCTTAGCGAACCAGGCCCCATCGGAACCCGAGCGCCACCGCGTGGGCCCGGTCCGAAGCACCGAGCTTCTTGAACAGCCGCCGCGCATGCGTCTTCACGGTGTCCTCGGACAGGAACAGCTCCCGACCGATCTCCGCATTGGAACGACCATGGCTCATACCCTCGAGCACCTGGATTTCACGCGCCGTGAGCGTCGGCGCGGCGCCCATCTCGGCGGAGCGCAGCCGCCGGGGGGCGAGACGCCAGGTCGGGTCGGCCAGCGCCTGCGTCACCGTGGCGCGCAACTCCGCGCGCGAGGCGTCCTTGTGCAGATAGCCGCGGGCACCGGCGGCGACCGCGAGGGCCACGCCGTCCAGGTCCTCGGCGACGGTGAGCATGATGATGCGCGCACCTGGGTCGGCGGACAGCAGCCGCCGCACGGTCTCGACGCCGCCCAGGCCGGGCATGCGTACGTCCATCAGAATCAGGTCCGAGCGGTCGGCGCCCCAGCGGCGGAGGACTTCCTCGCCGTTGGCCGCCGTCGTTACGCGCTCGACGCCGGGCACGGTCGCGACCGCACGGCGAAGCGCCTCTCGGGCAAGCGGGGAGTCGTCGCAGACGAGGACGGATGTCATGGCCGCCCTCCGCAGCTGATGCACGTCACCTTGAGCCTCCAGGCTGGTACGAAATCGTCACCTGTGCGGTCGACCGTCTCGGACGCCTGCCCGAGCGCTTGTTCCTTCAACCGCCTCCGCCCTCTCAACGACGGTCACTCGAAAGAGTTACGGGGCCATGTGCCGTCTTCGGCACTCTACGTGAGGGGGTGGACACGGGGCAGGCATGCACGACGGACCCTCAACGTTTCATCACAACCCATGCCCCATTCAGCCCTTTTTCTTCCCATTTATTGGCGTCTGAGGCTAGATTCGCAATGAGTCATATTTTCATCTCCTTAGATCGTAGATGTACGGTCGTGGACACCGTATCCGCCCAGAACGGCTACAAGGGGTCACGCAATGGCAGATTTCTCCCGCCTTCCCGGACCGAACGCGGACCTGTGGGACTGGCAGCTGCTGGCTGCCTGTCGCGGGGTGGACAGCTCGCTCTTCTTTCATCCGGAGGGTGAGCGCGGTGCGGCCCGGAGCGCTCGTGAGAACTCGGCCAAGGAGGTCTGCATGAGGTGCCCGGTGCGCGCGCAGTGCGCGGCGCACGCGCTGGCCGTACGGGAGCCGTACGGCGTGTGGGGCGGCTTGACCGAGGACGAGCGTGAGGAGCTCATGGGACGGGCGCGCAACCGGCTGGTCTCGGCTTCGACGACCAGCGGAGAGGCTGGCCCGCACAACTGAAGGAACGTTTCTCCAATACGGGCACGCGCGCGCGTGCCCGTGTTTTTGGCTGCGCCGCCGCCTTCGCTGGTGCGGTGACCGCACAGGTTTGCCCGGTTGGCGGCTGGCTGGACGGGGATGCTCTGTTAACTGCACCATCCTCGCCTCGTTGGTCACGGCGTAACAGGCCGCGATCAAGAAGCAAGTGACGGATGTACGCGATGAGTTGATGGAGGGCCGCGGGGCCATCCCTCGCCTTGGACGAGTGGTGGAGGCGAACCGGGCACATCCGCCGTACGCGATGCTCGATGCGACGGGGGCCGAGGTCGAGCCGGTCACCGCGTTTCTGCGGGACCTGGCGCTTGGGGATTCCAGCCCGCTGACCTGCCGCAGCTACGGCTACGGGATGCTGCGGTGGTTCCGCCTGCTGTGGTTGCTGGGCACCGGGTGGGAGCGGGCGACGGAGTCGGAGGTCGCGGTGCTGACGGGTTGGCTGCGCTCGGCCGTCCACCCGCACCGGCACCGGCACCGGCACCGGGCCGATGCTCCGGTGTTCGACGAAGACGTCATCCGCCATTACCTCGCCCATCTCAACGAACGCCGCCAGCTCCGCGACGTCACCAGCGACGAGTGGGAGGAGTTCGAAGAGCACTTCGACAGCGCAAGGTCGAACTCGGCGCATGCGGGCGCCCCTACGGCACCCCCTGCCAGCATGAACACGCCTGCATCCGGTGCCCCATGCTCCAGGTCAGCCCGAAGATGATCAGCCGGTTAGACGACCTCGAAGCCGACCTCATCACCCGCCGAGCCCGCGCAGTAGCCGAAGGCTGGGCCGGTGAGATCGAAGGGCTCGACCTCACTCTCCAGCTCCTCCGCGCCAAGCGCGACGACACCCACCACCGCGCCCAACGCCCCACCGTCGACCTCGGCATCCCCACCCCACGAACCGCAGGAGCCCAATGACCACACTGGGACTCGTCGTGGTCGAAGGCATCGACCTCACACTCACCTCCCTCCGCGCCAAGCGCCAGAAAACACAACGGCAAGTCAGACGCCCCGCCGTCGAACTGCTCGTTCAGCTGGAAACCACCAGAGAGGACTGCCTCTGAAGCATCGCCAACTTCTCCACCACAACGTCGGTGGCCCTCACATACCGCTCCGGCTCACCGGGCTGAGCCCGTCCCGACGGTCCCGCGCTCTCGCTATGCGTGACGAGCCTGAAGATCAACGCACGAATCACCATCTGCTGCCAGTCGGGATGATCGCGAACACCCGTCAGCAGGCGGCCGGAAGGTCGAACCACAGCAGGCCATCGGCGACGACGATGGCCTCGGCGAACACCGGAGGCCGCCAGTACGGCGAAAAGTCGATCACGGCTGGCTCGTCGTCCGCGGCGAAAAGCACATTGCCGGTGAGGTCGCCGTGAATGAGCTGAGCTGCCTCGTGCTCAACGGGGCGCCTCAGCTCCAGCAGAGTCGAATACGGCGCGGTGCGGTCCTCGATCACGTCGATGCCCTGCTCGCCCCACGCGACCCGGTCAGCCACAGCCCAGGGATGGGCATGCCGATCAAGGAAGTCGGGCCGGGGCAGGTGTCGCAGGGCAGCACGGAAAGCAGTGGAGACTCCCCGCCCGTGCTCGGCTCTCTCCCCAGACCTGCACTTGGTCCCCACCCGCGCGACGTGGCTGATGCCGAGGCGGGTCCGCCCGGCACCCAAGAGGCAGCGCGCTGGTGATGACGGTCCGACGTTGCGACCCAGGTTTCCCCCGGGGGTCCCGGTCCGGCGGGCGGTCGAGGTCACTGCGTTTCCTCGGTGAGCTCGGCCAGCGTCTGTTTGAGCCAGCGCACGTGCGTGTCCAGAGCGAGGTCCTTGTAGCCGTGGACATGATCCAGGATCTGAGCCATGCGGGGCTGGTCGACGCCGGGCAGCCAGGGCTCATCGCGGACTTCCCGGGCCCGGAACCTGTCCAGCTGGGCAAGGCGTGCGTCGAGTTCGGTCTGCACGAGGCGGACCTGTTCGTCGCGGTCGAGGAAGATCACGAAGGTATAGCGGACCAAGAACTCCGGGTCGCCGAAATCGGGTGACGGCGCATACGGAACGGCCAGGCGCTCGCGCAGTTCGCGCTCGCCGGCCTCGGTGGCGAAGTACACCTTGGCATCCGGCCGACCTTCATTGCGCTGCACGTCGTAGCGGACCCAGCCGTCGGCGCACATGCGGTTCAGCGTCCGGTACACCTGGCTCTGCTGCGTACGGATGCGGAGCATCCGGCCCATCTCGCTGTCCAGCCAGCGCTTCAGGTCGTAACCCGTGCAGGGACGCATGGCCACCATTCCCAGCAGCACGTGTTCCAGCTTCATTCGCCGTTACACCCCTTTTACCTATGGCACTAGTCACCTATGCCACTTTGCCCCTACTCTCACGATGCCCGAGCCGTCCCCGCCGGGCCACCCATGCACCGGGAGACCCTATGCCCCTGACCTTGAGACCCTGGCGCCGACTGCGCCGGAGCCTGATCACGCTCACCGCCACCGCCCTGGCGCTCACCTGCGCCCCCGCTCTGGCGAGCACGCCCGCCGGGGCCGGATCAGCGGCCGGTTTTGAACGCTCCCTCCTCGTCCGCACCGACCAGGGCCTGGTCCGCGGGGAGAGCACCGCCGGGGGGCGGCAGTTCCTCGGCATCCCCTATGCCGCGGAGCCCACCGGCGACCTGCGCTGGCAAGCCCCCCGTCGCCCGGCGAACTGGCGCGGTGTCCGGGATGCCACCCAGTACGGCGACTACTGCGCGCAGAACACCTACTGGGCGCCCGGCTATGCGACGGAGCACACCACCGAGGACTGCCTCGACGTGAACGTGTACACGCCGCCCACGGCCGCCCGCTCGTCCCGGCTGCCTGTTCTCGTCTGGATCCACGGCGGCGCCAACATCGGCGGAGACGCCCGCGACATCGTCCCCGACACCTTCGCCCGCCGAACGAACTCTGCCGTGGTCACCGTCAACTACCGGCTCGGCGCCCTCGGCTTCCTGACCCTGCCCGGAACCACCGGCAACTTCGCGCTGCTCGACCAGCAGCAGGCGCTGCGCTGGGTCCAGTCGAACATCGCAGCCTTCGGCGGTGACCCACGGCAGGTCACCCTGGCCGGCGAGTCGGCCGGCGGCAGCGCGGTCTGCGCCCAGCTCGCCTCCCCGGCCAGCCGGGGCCTGTACCGCGCGGCCATCATCCAGAGCGGTGCCTACTTCGACTGCGCGGGCATCCCCCGCGAGAAGGCCGTCGCCAACGGACTCACCTTCGCCAAGAAGCTCGGCTGCACCGACCCGGCGACCGTGACCGATTGCCTGCGGGCCAAGCCGGCCAAGGCGATCCTCGACGCACAGAACGGCACATTCCTCGAGACCTGGAACTACACCGTCGGCGGCCGTGCGCTGCCCCTCCAGCCCGCGCAAGCCTTCGCCTCCGGCCGGGCCTCCCACGTCCCCGTCCTCAACGGCGCCAACAGCGACGAGGGCCTGGTCTTCTCCTACGACAGCTTCGACCGCTGGGGCAACCCCCTGACCGCCGACGCCTACCCCAAGGCTCTGACCTCCGCCTTCGGCGACACCACCGGCGCCAAGGCCCTGGCGCGCTACCCGCTCAGCGCCTACCCGCGCCCCGGCTACGCCTACGCCGCGGCCTTCGGCGACCAGCTCTTCGCCTGCCCCGCACTGCGCACCAGCGCGCGCCTGGCCAACCGCGGACAGGTCTACGCGTACGAGTTCGCCGACCGCACCTCCCCGCTGTTCGCCTCCCTGCCGCAAAACGCCGACTTCGACTTCGGCGCGACGCACGCGGCCGAACTGAACTACCTGTTCAAGCCATACGGCATCAGTGCCTCTCTCAACGCCGAACAGCGCACCCTGGCCGACCAGATGACCCGCTACTGGGGCTCCTTCATCCACGGCTCGGCCCCGAGCGCCCCCGGCCAGCCCGCCATGCCGGACCAGACCTCGACGCCTGGCGAAGTGCTTCAGCTGCGGACCGCCTCACAGAGCGGCAATGCCGTAACGTCGGATACCCAGGCCGCACACAAATGCGACCTGTGGGACGCCGCCGCCACCCCTGACCCCCCATCTAGTTCCCCGCGCCCACTCGCGGGGAACTCCCCCCACAGGAAGTGATCTTCACAGGGCTTCATCGCCGCACCCAAAGGCCACTCGTGGAACACCCCCAAGGGTGCGGGAGCACTACAGCCCGTCAAGGGCGCTCGTCGAGCGTCGCCGCGCGATGGCCCACGACCACCCCTGACAGTCCGCGACGCTCCCAAATCTGGCTGGCCAACCCGCCCTGGTGAGCCCGCAACCAAAGTGGGGAGGGCGAGCATGGGGTGGCCGTTTCAAAGAGCCTTAACAGGCTCACCGGGATGCCCTTCACACCGAAGGCACGAGGACAGGACGGGGCGGGACGGCATCGCTCGGCAGCTCAGTCACGCCAGGCATCCTGCCGACACCGCCTTGCCAAGGCGCACCTTCCTTTCGCTCAGCCCCGGCCTTCACACAGGCCCACATGCCTCGTCTGGGTGAAGTGCAGATAAGCACCGACTGCTGGAAACGGTCCGGGTCGGTGATCCACCGGTTTCGACGAGACCGGCGTTGCCTGGACCCTGGATGGGCGGGAGGCGGTCCCTGCCCGCACAACCGAGAGGAACAGCACCCGTGAGCGAATGGCAACTGGCCGAGACATTCCGCAGCACGTCAGGCGACGTCCGCTGGGGCAGCCTCGGAAGCCCCGACCGGGATCCGGTCGTGCTCCTTCACGGCACCCCCTTCTCCTCGTATGTCTGGCGCGCTGTCGCCCGCGCACTCGCTCGCCGCTACCAGGTCTTCGTGTGGGACATGCCCGGTTATGGGGCATCGGAGAAGTTCGCCGGCCAGGACGTCTCCCGCGCCGCTCAGGGCAAGGTCTTCACCGAGCTCCTGGCTCACTGGGGCCTCGACGAACCGTTGGTGGTGGCCCACGACTGCGGCGGTGCCGTTTCCTTGCGGGCGCGTCTGCTGCATGGAGCTCGCTACCGCGCGCTCGCGATGGTCGACCCGGTCGCGCTGGCCCCGTGGGGTTCGCCGTTCTTCCGGCTCGTCGGCGAGCACTCCAAAGTCTTCGAACAACTGCCGCCCGCACTGCACCACGCTCTGGTGCGCGAGTACGTGAGCTCGGCCAGCAGCCCTGGCCTGCACCCTGCCGTCCTCGACCGGCTCATCCAGCCCTGGCTCGACGACCTCGGCCAAGAGGCCTTCTACCGACAGATCGCCCAGGCCGATCAGCTGTACACCGACGAAGTGCAGGACCGGTACGGCGAGATCGACTGCCCGACGCTGGTGTGCTGGGGCCAGGACGACACCTGGATACCCGTGGCGAAAGGACGGGAGCTCGCCGCCCGGATCCCAGGCGCGCGACTTGAGCCGATCGCCGGTGCGGGCCACCTCGTCCAAGAAGACGCACCTGCCGAACTCACAGCGGCTCTCATGGCCTTTCTCCCACAACCGCGCTGACGCCCGACGCAGCCCGGTGAACCTTCCCGGTCGCAGCGCTAGCGGGCAGCGGCCCGCGTCAGCTGTTCGAGCGTCGCCGCCACCGCCGGCACCTGCGCGAGGTCGGGCAGGGTGAGCGCGACGATCTCCCGCCGCACCGCCGGCTCCAGCGCCACCATGCGCGCGCCTCGCGGCCGTACGGACTCGACGGCGAGCTGGGGCAGGACGGCCACGCCGAGGCCGGCGCCCACGAGGCCGACGACCGCCGGGTAGTCGTCGGTGGCGAAGTCGATACGGGGCGTGAAGCCCGCGCTCTCGCACACCTCGACCAACTGCCCCCGACAGCGCGGGCATCCGGCGATCCACGGCTCGGCCGCGAGCTCCCCGATGGCGACGGACCCCGAGGACGCGGTGCGCGCGAGCCGGTGCCGTTCGGGTACGAGCGCGACGAGACGGTCCGTCAGCAGCGGGCGCACGACCAGGTCGTCCCACTCCCCTTCCGGGGCGCCCGCGGCACCCTCGTACCGGAAGGCGAGGGCCACGTCGCAGTCGCCCTCGCGCAGCATCTCGACGGACTGCGGCGGCTCGGCCTCCTCCAGCGAGACGCGGGTGCCGGGGTGTGCGGCGCGCAGGGCGGCGAGGGCGGTGGGGACGAGGGTGGAGCTCCCGCTGGGGAAGGAGACGAGGCGAACGCGCCCGGCCCGCAACCCGGCGATGGCGGCGACCTCCTCCTCGGCGGCGGTGAGTCCCGCCAGGATCCCGGCGGCGTGCCGCACCAGCGCCTCACCGGCCTGGGTCAGCCGCATCTCGCGCCCGCTGCGGATCAGCAGGGGTGTGCCGACGGACGCCTCCAGGGCCTTCATCTGCTGGCTGACGGCGGGCTGGGTGCAGCCCAGTTCGCGCCCCGCCGCGGAGAAGGAACCGGTGGCGGCGACGGCGCGCAGCACACGGAGATGACGAGCCTCGATCACCCGTCGAGCATAAGCGAGCCTTGGGCATGGCGCCGAATAATGCGTGGACGCTTTGGCTTGGCGTGACCTACCGTGCCGCCATGAAGCTTCTGTCTGTGAACCTGGGCCGTTCGAAGGCCGTGCCGTACACGGATAACCCCGAAGGCGTGACCGGCATCGACAAGCAGCCGGTGACGGGGCCGGTACGGGTGGCGGCGCCCGGGCCCAAGGGCATCGGGGGGAGCGGGCTGGCCGGCGACGCGGTGTGCAAGAAGGAGCACCACGGCGGCAACGACCAGGCCGTGTACGCGGTGGCGCGCGAGGATCTCGACGACTGGGAGCGCGAGCTGGGGCGGTCGCTGACGAACGGCGGGTTCGGCGAGAACCTCACGACCTCCGGCCTGGACGTGTCCGGCGCGCTGATCGGCGAGCGCTGGCGGATCGGGTCCGAGGTGGTGCTGGAGGTCACGTGCGGCCGGATTCCCTGCGCCACCTTCCAGAACCATCTGGGTGAGAAGCAGTGGGTGAAGCGGTTCACGGCGAAGGGTGCGCCGGGCGCCTATCTGCGGGTGATCGAGCCGGGCGAGATCCGGTCAGGTGATGCGATGGAGATCATCCACCGTCCGGATCACGACGTGACGGTGGCGCTGCAGTTCCGGGCGGTCACGACGGAGCGGAAGCTGCTGCCGCGGCTGCTGGCCGCGGGTGAGGCGCTGCATCCGGAGTCGTTGGAGGCGGCGCGGAAGTACGTGGCGAAGTACGGGGTCTGACGGGCCGTCGACCGACAGCTGAGGCGGCGGTCGCCCCGCGCTCGCCCGGCGATCGCCCAGGCGCGGCACGGCTCCTAGGGGGAAACCCCGTACGAGCGACGGGGGTTGACTCGGGGTGGTCCGGGGGACGACCCGGATGTTCGGCGGGCGGCGGTCGAGGACGCTCGAAGCATGTCTCGCTTCAAGCGCGTCCTCCTCGTTCTCGGCTCCGTCGTCACGGTCCTCGTGACGGCGGTCGGCGGCCTGTTCGCCTGGCTGTGGACCGGCGCCGACGTGAGCACGGTCGGCAAGGCGTCGTTCGACAACGCGCTGGCGATACCGCCCCTGGCCGAGTCGTCCGTCGACAAGGACGGCACCCGCGTCTTCGACCTGCACATGCGCGCGGGCGAAACGGAGTTCGAGGCCGGCCTGAAGACCCCGACCTGGGGCTTCAACGGCTCCTACCTCGGCCCGACGCTCCGCGCGGCCCGCGGTGAGAAGGTCCGCGTACGCATAACGAACGGGCTCGACGAGGCGTCCGGCGTGCACTGGCACGGCATGCACCTGCCCGCGCGGATGGACGGCGGCCCGCACCAGATGATCGCCGCCGGCGGCACATGGACTCCCCACTGGACCGTGGACCAGCCCGCCGCGACGCTCTGGTACCACCCGCACCCGCACGGCGCGACCGAACGGCATGTGCGGAAGGGCCTGGCCGGCATGTTCATCCTCGACGACGAGCGGTCCACGAAGCTCGCCCTGCCGAAGCGGTACGGCGTCGACGACCTGCCCGTCATCGTGCAGGACGTGCGCTTCGACGGCGCGAAGCTCGACGGCGACCGCGGGATCATGCAGAACGTCGGCTTCCTCGGCGACCGGACGATGGTCAACGGCACGCTGCGTCCCTACCGGGAGGTCGGCGACGAGCTCATACGGCTGCGGCTGCTCAACGCCTCGACGGCACGCACGTACGCCTTCGGGTTCCCGGACGGCCGCGCCTTCTCGCTGATAGCGACGGACGGAGGTCTGCTGGAGCGGCCCGTGTCCCTGGACCGTGTGCAGCTGTCGCCGGGCGAGCGAGCCGAGATCGTCGTACGGATGCGGGCGGGCGAGCACGTGATGCTGCGCAGTTTTGCGCAGGACAACTACGGGGACAGCTGGCAGCGAAGGTTCGGCGGGGGCGACGACTCCTTCGATGTCCTGGAGCTGCGGGCGGCCCGAGAGCTGCGGCCCTCGCCCGAGATGCCCGCCGCGCTGGGCGAGTCGGAGACACCCGACGGCACGGATGCGGTCCGGGGCAGGCACTTCGACCTGAAGCGGTCCGGTATCAACGGGCGGTCGATGGACATGAGCCGCGTCGACGAGACGGTCACGCGCGGGACGACGGAGGTGTGGACGGTCCGCAACGGCAACGGCATGCCGCACAACTTCCATGTGCACGACGTCCAGTTCCGGGTGCTGGAGGTGAACGGCGAGGCACCGCCCCCGGCGCTGCGCGGGCCGAAGGACACGGTGTTCCTGCCCAACGGGACGACCATGAAGCTGGCGCTGCGCTTCACCGGGCCGGCGGATCCGGACACGCCGTACATGTACCACTGCCATCTGCTGTATCACGAGGACGAGGGGATGATGGGCCAGTTCGTGGTGGTGGAGGAGGGGCAGCGGGTGGGAGCGCCGTCGGGGGGACGCGGGTCAGTCGGTCACTCGGGGCACCAGCATGGCTGAGCAAGGGAGCGGAAGCGCGCAGTCCAGGTCACTAATCTTGCTCCATGACAACGGCATTGATTACGGGATCGACCGCGGGCATCGGCGCCGCGTTCGCGCGGCGCCTGGCGGCCGACGGGCATGACCTCGTCCTGGTGGCCCGGGACACCAAACGGCTGCGGGAGCAGGCGACGGAGCTGCACGACCGGCACGGCATCGAGGCGGAGGTGCTGACGGCCGACCTGGCGCAGGACACCGGCATCGAGGCCGTCGCCGCCCGCCTCGGCGACCGCAGGAACCCCGTCGACCTGCTGATCAACAACGCCGGCTTCGGCCACAAGGGCCGCTATCTCGATGTCTCCATGGCCGACGAGCTGATGATGCTCAAGGTGCACTGCGAGGCGGTGCTGCGGCTGACCTCGGCGGCATCGGCGGCGATGCGGGAGCGGGGGCGCGGGGGTGTCGTCAACGTCGCGTCGGTCGCGGCCTTCGTACCGCGCGGGACGTACGGCGCGTCCAAGGCGTGGGTCGTGCAGTTCACGCAGGGGGCGGCGCGGGACTTGGCCGGGAGCGGGGTGCGGCTGATGGCGCTGTGCCCGGGGTTCGTGCGGACGGAGTTCCATCAGCGGGCGGGGATGGGGACGGACAACATTCCGGGGTGGATGTGGCTGGACGCGGACAAGGTGGCGGCCGCGGCGCTGGAGGATCTGGCGCGGGGGAAGTCCCTGTCCATTCCGGATCCTCGCTACAAGGTGCTGATGGGCGCGACGAAGCTGGTGCCTCGGGGGTTGCTCGGGGGGATCAGTTCGAAGACGGGGCGGAAGTACGGGCCGCAGTAGGCGCGGGACCGTCCGCCGGGCGGTGCGGGAAGTCGACGACCAGCGGGATGGTGCGGGGCTCGACGCGGACCAGGGCGGGCGGGACCGGTGGGAGGCTCGTGCGCCGCGCGGCCCGCGACAGGAGGGTCCGGCCGCGAGTCGGCTCCACGGACTCCACGGACTCCAGGGCACGGCGGAGGCGCGGGGCTGGAACGCAGGCCGGCCGGCCGCGTCCCTCGACGTGGCCGACGGCACGCGGCGTCGAGGGCCGTATTTCCTGCCGGATGGGCCGCCGGTTCGCTCAACTCGGTGTCTTTGGCGACCAGTTCCGACAGGGCGCGCCTCCATGTCCCGCCCGCGGTCGCCGGCCGCTGCCTCCCGCCGAACGGGCGCATCGCGTCGTGATGCCGAGCCGAGAGGCACAGTGCCCCTCCGGCGGGGAGAATGGTGCTGTTCGGTCGCGCCCAGGGGGGCCGGGAGGCGATGACGTCATGACCTTCGTACAGCTCATCGACTGCAGGACCAGCCGCTTCGACGAGATGAACCGGCTGATGGACAGGTGGGTCGAGCAGACCAAGGGGAAGCGGACGGCGACGCACGACATCATCGGGAAGGACCGGTCGGACGCGTCACACTTCATCGAGATCGTGGAGTTCGCCTCGTACGAGGAGGCGATGCGGAACTCCAATCTTCCGGAGACCGATCGGATCTTCCAGGAGATGGTCGCGCTCTGTGACGAGACGCCGACGTTCACCGATCTCGATGTCGTGCGGGACGAGCAGCTGAACGTCCTGGCCGCGCAGGCCTTCTTCAAGGCCATGGGCAGGATGGAGCCGCAGCGGATCGGCGAGCACCTCACGGACGACTACGTGGATCACGATCCGTCGTATCCGCAGCCCTTGCAGGGGGTCGAGGGAATCCGCGAGCAGTACGCGGGGTGGCGTGCCGCCTTCGACTTCACGTTCCGGATCGACGATCAGCTGGCCCAGGGCGACCAGGTGTGCACGCGGTGGACCTGGACCGCGCGGCACAAGGGCGAGTTCCTGGGGATTCCGGCGACCGGACAGGACGTGAGCATGCAGGGCATGACCTGGCAGCGGTTCCGGGACGGCAAGATCTGCGAGGGCCACTGGCTCTACGACCGGGCGGGACTGCTGGAGCAGTTGGGGGTACTCGGTCAGTGACGCCCGCGAAGGGAGAAGCCCCCCGCTGCACAGCAGCGGGGGGCTTCTTCAGGCGGTGCGTGCCTCAGTGGGCGTGGCCGTGGCCGTGACCAGCGGCGGCCGGCTCCTCCTCTTCCTTCTTCTCGACGACCAGGGTCTCGGTCGTGAGGAGGAGGGAGGCGATGGAGGCGGCGTTCTCCAGGGCGGAGCGGGTGACCTTGACCGGGTCGATGACGCCGGCCTTGACCAGGTCGCCGTACTCGCCGGTGGCGGCGTTGAAGCCCTGGCCCTTGTCGAGCTCGGCGACCTTGGAGGTGATGACGTAGCCCTCCAGGCCGGCGTTCTCGGCGATCCAGCGCAGCGGCTCGACGACCGCGCGGCGGACGACGGCGACACCCGTGGCCTCGTCGCCGGTCTTGCCGAGGCCGCCCTCGAGGACCTTCGCGGCGTGGACGAGCGCGGAGCCACCACCGGAGACGATGCCCTCCTCGACCGCGGCGCGGGTCGCGGAGATGGCGTCCTCCAGACGGTGCTTCTTCTCCTTCAGCTCCACCTCGGTGGCGGCGCCGACCTTGATCACGCACACGCCGCCGGCCAGCTTCGCGAGGCGCTCCTGGAGCTTCTCGCGGTCCCAGTCGGAGTCGGTGTTCTCGATCTCGGCCTTGATCTGGGCGACGCGGCCCTGGACGTCCTCGGAGTTGCCGGCGCCGTCGACGAGGGTCGTGTCGTCCTTGGTGACCGTGACGCGGCGGGCGGAGCCCAGCACCTCCAGGCCGACCTGGTCGAGCTTGAGGCCGACCTCCTCGGAGATGACCGTGGCGCCGGTGAGGACCGCCATGTCCTGCAGCATCGCCTTGCGGCGGTCACCGAAGCCCGGGGCCTTGACGGCGACCGCGTTGAAGGTGCCGCGGATCTTGTTGACGACCAGGGTCGACAGGGCCTCGCCCTCGACGTCCTCGGCGATGATCAGCAGCGGCTTGGAGGCACCCGCCTGGATGACCTTCTCCAGCAGCGGCAGCAGGTCCGCGATGGAGGAGATCTTGCCCTGGTTGATGAGGATGTACGGGTCCTCCAGGACGGCCTCCATGCGCTCCTGGTCCGTCACGAAGTACGGCGACAGGTAGCCCTTGTCGAAGGCCATGCCCTCGGTGAAGTCCAGCTCCAGACCGAAGGTGTTGGACTCCTCGACGGTGATGACACCGTCCTTGCCGACCTTGTCCATCGCCTCGGCGATGAGCTCGCCGACCTGCGTGTCCTGGGCGGACAGACCGGCGACGGCGGCGATGTCGGACTTCTCGTCGATCGGGCGGGCGGTCGCGAGGAGCTCCTCGGAGACCGCGGCGACGGCCGCGTCGATGCCCTTCTTCAGGGCGGCCGGGGAGGCACCGGCGGCGACGTTCTTCAGGCCCTCGCGCACCAGCGCCTGGGCGAGCACGGTGGCGGTGGTCGTACCGTCACCCGCGATGTCGTTGGTCTTGGTCGCCACCTCCTTCACCAGCTGGGCGCCGAGGTTCTCGTAGGGGTCCTCGACCTCGACCTCGCGGGCGATGGTGACGCCGTCGTTGGTGATGGTGGGCGCGCCGAACTTCTTGTCGATGACGACGTTGCGGCCCTTGGGGCCGATCGTCACCTTGACCGTGTCGGCCAGCTTGTTGACGCCGCGCTCGAGGGCGCGACGGGCGTCCTCGTCGAACTTCAGGATCTTCGCCATGGGAGCGGTTCAGCCCTCTCGGAAAACGTGGGTGAAACGAACTGCGCCCCTGACGCCCGGCTTCATAAGGTCGCGGGGGCCCGGGGCGCAGCTCACAAGCAAAAGTGCTTGAGGTGACGGGTTATCTGGGGGGTAACCCCCAGACCCCCCTACTTCTCGATGATCGCGAGCACGTCGCGAGCCGAGAGGACGAGGTACTCCTCGCCGTTGTACTTCACCTCGGTGCCGCCGTACTTGCTGTACAGCACGATGTCGCCGGTCTTGACGTCGAGCGGCAGACGCTCGCCGTTCTCGAAGCGGCCCGGGCCCACGGCCAGGACGACGCCCTCCTGGGGCTTCTCCTTGGCGGTGTCCGGGATGACCAGGCCAGAGGCGGTGGTCTGCTCGGCGTCGAGCGGCTGGACCACGATGCGGTCCTCGAGCGGCTTGATGGCAACCTTGGAGCTGGTGGTCGTCACGATCCGACCTCCCCCTTCGGAGATCTCACGGGGTTAACTGTCTGAGGTGGCGACCAGGTGGATCCGTCGTCGCGGGTGCCGGACCTGCCCGTCGCGTAGTTGGCACTCTCCAGTGGGGAGTGCCAGAGCCGAGACTATGACCGTGATTAGCACTCGGTCAAGCGGACTGCTAATTCGCTGCGCTGGCTGAGCCGGGTTTCGGGTGACCGGCGTTGCGTGGCCGCCCCTTGGGGCTGCCGCCCCCAGCCCCCCCTTCGGCCCTGAACGGGCCTCGTCCTCGAACGCCGGACGGGCTGAATGATGCGGGCCGGCGTCGAGAAGTCCTGTCGGACGTAATCCTCCGAACGGCCCACCGTCAGACGTAGTCCTCCAGCCGGCCCACCGTCAGTCCCTGTCCCTGGATCTCCCGCAGCAGCCTCGTCGTCCGCTCCCTCAGGCTCAGGCCGGTCGGTTCGCCCGAAGGGACGGAGACGATGTCGCCGGGGCGCAGCCGGGCCGGGCCCTCCGCGTACGTCAGCTCGCCGTCGCCCTCCATCGCCGCCCGCCACAGCACCACCGCCCGCACGCCGCAGTCGGCTGCCGCGCGGAGCGTGGTGGTGTCGTACGTGCCGTAGGGCGGTCGGAAGAGCTGGGGCCGGATGCCGAAGCGGGCGCGGAGTTTGTTCTGCTGGCCGCAGATCTCGGCGCGCTGGCCGGCGTACGGCAGGCCGCGCAGGGCGGCGTGGTCGAGGGTGTGGTTCTGTATCGACGCGCCCACCGAGCGCAGGCGCGCGAAGTGGCCGTAGCCCGGGCCGACCACGCTGTCCGTGAGGAACATGCTGACGGGCAGCCGTAGCTCGCGGACCATGTCGACGAAGCGGGGGTCCTTCTCGGCGCCGTCGTCGTAGGTGAGGAACACGACTTGGTCGCGGGTGCGGATGCGGTCCACGACGGGCAGCAGACCGCCCGCGGACGGCCGATCACCCCCGGGCAACCAATGACGCCGGGCGGGTGGGGACGGGGGTGCGGGCAGCGGGGCGGTGAGGCCCCATCGGCGGTACGGCTGGGCTGTGGTCGTCGGGCCCTTCGCCGAACGCGCCTCTTGTGCCGCCCTCTCTCCCGGGCGCCCGCCGGGCTCGACCGACCCGGCCGGCCGGGCGCAACCGGTGAGCACGGCGGCTGTCAGGGCGACGGCTGCCAGCGCACGCAGCGCCGCCGGAACGCGTACGACCGTGAGGGCGCGTACGGGCGTGAGAGCCCCCGGCTCGGGCGCCGGCACCGATGCCGGCGCCCGCCTCACAGGTAGTCCTCCAGCCGGGCCACCGCGTACCCCTCGGCCGTCACTTTGTTCAGGAATCGGCGGATCATGTCGGGCATTGTGCCCTTCCAGTCGTCCCTGCCCCGGAAGTGGCTGAGGACGATGTCACCCGGGCGGATCTTCCGGTCCCACTCGCGGTAGTCCCAGTGGTCGACGAAGACCTCCTCGTTCCACAGGGGGACGTACTCGATGCCGCAGGACTTCGCGGCGCGCAGGGTGTTCCTGTTGTAGTTGCCGAAGGGCGGGCGGAAGAGCAGCGGGCGCTTGCCGTAGCGCTTCTCGATCACCTCCTGCATGCCGCAGATCTCATGCCTTTGGCGGTAGTAGGAGAGGGCCGGGAGGTAGGGGTGGTGGAGGGTGTGGTTGTTCAGGACCACGCCGCCGTGCTGCATCCGTTTGAAGTAGCCGTAGTCCTCCTTGATCAGGTAGTCGCTGAGGAAAGCGGTGTACGGCACCTGCAGCTCGCTCATCATCCGCAGGAACGCCGGGTCCTTCTCGGCGCCGTCGTCGATGGTGAGGAAGACGACCCGCTGCTTGGTGGGGACGGTCGTGAAGACCGGCGGGAGGCCGAGTTCCTCGTGGCCGTCGACCTCGAAGCCGTCGCGGGTGGTGATCTCCGGCTTTTTGGTGGGTGGCGGCGGGGGCGTGAGCGGCACTCGCGCCAGGCGCCAGCGCCTCGCGGCGGCGACCCGGGCGGCGTGGGCGGCCTGGGCGGAGTGGAACTTCTTGGTCCGGGGGGCTTCGGCGTTCGGGTCCGGGGTTTCCACCGGGGGCGGCGCCTTGAGGGGCTGCCGGCTCGGTGTGGGGCGTACGGCCTCATGTCCGCCTCCGCCTCCGCCGCCCTGTCCGCCACCCCCGCCCTGTGCACACCCCGAGGCGATGGCGGCGACGGTGAGTGCGGCGATTCCGCCGCGGATCCGCGCACGCCCCGCCGTCCCATGACGACACCCCGCGGCTACCCCATTGCGGCGACTTTTGTCATTTTGTCGTACTACTCGCATGGAGCCGGATCCTCGCAGGCACCCGCCCCGAAGATCGGCCGACACCGCCGCCGGAGGCGGACCATCCACCGACTGGCCGACAATGACCCGGTGAACGACCTCGCCTCCTTCTCCCGCCTCCTCACCCCCGAGGGCAGCGCCCTCCTCGACGCCGTACGCGACACCGACCCCGCCGACGAACTCGCCGTCGCCACCCGGCTGCGCCGCGAGCACCCCGCCGAGCTGGTGTCGGCGGCGCTCGGGCAGGCACGGCTGCGGCAGCGGGCGGTGGCGAAGTTCGGGGCGGTGGACGCGGGGCGGATGTTCTTCACCCCGAACGGCGTCGAGCAGTCGACGCGGGCGAGTGTCGCCACGTATCGGGCCGGGCGGATGAGGGAACTGGGGGTGGGGTCGGTCGCCGACCTGTGCTGCGGGATCGGGGGCGACGCGATCGCGTTGGCGCGGGCCGGGATCCGGGTGCTGGCGGTGGACCGGGATCCGGTGACGGTGGCGGCGGCGCGGGCCAACGCGGAGGGTCTCGGCCTCGCCGACCTCATCGAGGTGCGGGAGGCCGACGTCACCGAGGTGGACACGGCCGGCTACGACGCCGTGTTCGTCGACCCCGGCCGCCGGGGCGGTCGCGGCAGGATCTTCGACCCCGAGGCGTACTCGCCCCCGCTGTCATGGGCCGTCGAGGCCGCCGGCCAGGCCCCCCACGCCGCCCTGAAGATCGCGCCCGGCATTCCGCACGAGGCCGTTCCGGGCGAGGCCGAGGCGGAGTGGATCTCGGACGGCGGGGATGTGAAGGAAGCGGTGCTGTGGTTCGGGACGGAGCCCGGGGCGATCCGGGCCACCCTGCTGCCGGGGCCGCGTTCGCTGCTCTCCCGGGGGCTGCCCGACCCCGAGGTCCGGACCGTCGGGCGGTACTTGTACGAGCCCGACGGTGCCGTCATCCGGGCGCACCTGGTCGCCGAGGTGGCGGACCAACTGAACGGCGGGCTGGTCGACGCGACCATCGCGTACGTCACGGGGGACGAGCTGCACGCGACGCCGTATGCCACGGCGTACGAGATCACCGACCAACTCCCCTTCAACGTCAAGAAGTTGAAGGCCCTGCTGCGCGAGCGGGAGGTCGGCACACTGACCGTGAAGAAGCGCGGGTCGGCCGTCGAGCCGGAGGAGCTGCGGAAGAAGGTCAAGCCTCAGGGGCCCCACTCGGCGACCGTGTTTCTGACGCGGGTGGCGGGGGCGCCGACGATGCTGGTCGGGCGGCCGGCCTAGCCGCGTCGTGCGTGAACGGCGGGGCTCCCGTTCGCCCTACGAGACCTCGCTCGCCCGGCGCAGCAGCATCTCCCGCTCCCGCTCGTTCCGCGTGAGCCCCGCCGCCCGCTCGAACTCCGCCCGTGCCTCCGCCGTACGGCCGAGACGCAGCAGCAGGTCGCCGCGCACGCTCGGCAGCAAGTGGTAGTCCCGCAGGGCGGGTTCGGTGGCGATCGCGTCGACGATCTCCAGGGCGGGTTCCGGGCCGTCCGCCATCGACACGGCGACCGCGCGGTTCAACTCGACCACGGGGGAAGGGGACCGGGCGGACAGCAGGCCGTACAGGGTGGCGATGGTCTTCCAGTCCGTCTCCTCGTACGTGTACGCGTGCGCGTGGCAGGCGGCGATCGCGGCCTGGAGGGCGTACGGGCCCGGCGCACCCGTGGCGGCGGCATCGGCGCGGCCCAGCGCATGGACGCCGCGCGCGATGAGCATGCGGTTCCAGCGGCGGCGGTTCTGGTCCTTGAGGAGGATCGGTTCGCCGGACGGGCCTGTGCGGGCTGCCGCGCGGGACGTCTGGAATTCCAGGAGGGCGGTCAGACCGTGCACCTCCGGCTCCTTCGGCATCAGTCCCGACAGCACGCGGGCCAGCCGCAACGCGTCCTCGCACAGGGCCGGGCGCAGCCAGTCGTCGCCGGCCGTGGCGGCGTAGCCCTCGTTGAAGACCAGGTAGATGACGTCGAGGACCGAGCCCAGGCGGGCCTCGCGGTCGGGGCCGTACGGGACCTCGAAGGCGACGTTCTTCGTGGCGAGCGTGCGCTTGGCGCGGACGATGCGCTGGGCGATCGTCGGCTCCGGGACCAGGAACGCCCGGGCGATCTCCGGCGTCGTCAGGCCGCCGAGGAGGCGGAGAGTGAGGGCGATGCGGGCCTCGGGAGACAGCACCGGGTGGCAGGCGGTGAAGACGAGCCTCAGCAGGTCGTCGTCGATGTCGTCGGGGTCGGCCGGCTCCTCGGGCGGGGCCGTCGTCTCCAGGTCCCGCCCGATCTCCGCCAGCTTGCGGGCGTAGCTCTCGCGGCGGCGGATCAGGTCCACGGCGCGGTGCCGCGCGGTGGCCATGAGCCAGGCGCCCGGGTTGTCGGGGACGCCGTCGCGGGGCCACTGCTCCAGGGCGGCGACGAGTGCGTCCTGGGCGAGTTCCTCGGCGATGCCGACGTCGCGGACGATGCGGGCGACGCCGGCGATGATGCGCGGGGACTCGATGCGGAAGACGGTTTCGACGGTGCCGCGCGGGTCGGCGGTGGGCTGCGGGGTCACAGCCCACCATGCAACACCCGTCGGCCCTGTCGTCAAATTCCCGTCGCCCGCCCGAAGGGCGGGCCCGGCGGCGGCGATGGGGGTGCCCCCGCGCGAGCCGAGCGAAGCTCGGTTCGAGCGTGGGGGAGGAGCCACGTGGGCGGTTCGGCAACGCGGCATGGGGGTCCCCCCGCTCGAGCGAAGTCGAGAGTGGGGGAGTGCGTGCCAGACGCCGCCGGGCAGGCGGGAATTTGACGACAGGGCCTGGGGCCAGGGATCCAAGGAGGGCAGGTCAGCCCTCGGCGATCTCCCGCACCTCGCAGGTGACCTGCCATTCCTCCCCGTGGACCTTCAGGAACCGCGAGGCCCACTCCAGCGCCTCGGCCTTGTCCTTGCACTGCATGATCGCGTAGCCGCCGATGACCTCCTTGGACTCGGTGAAGGGCCCGTCGGTGACGGACGTCTTCGCGCCGTCCCAGTGCACGCGGGTGCCCTGCGCCGACGGGGTGAGCCCTGCCGTGTCGAGCATCACGCCGGCCTTGGTGATCTCCTCCAGCAGCTCCCCCATGCGCTGCATCAGCTCAGGGCTGGGGCCCTCGGCGGGCGCGGTGGACTCGTCGATCCGGACGAGGGACAGGTAACGCGGCATGGTGACTCCTCAGGGTTCGGTGACCGGTTCATTCCCGGCCTCTCACCCCTGCGTCGAACGGGAGACATCCGGATCGACACGCTCGCCGGAATTCTTCGAATCTTTTTCTCCGGCGGGCGTTTCCGCAGGCCGAGCCCCCACCCCGTGCAGCGCACCGGCGGCCAGGGCGGCCACGGCGAGCAGCCCCGCCGCCACCCAGTACGCCGCCGCGTACCCGTCGACGAGCCCCTCGGCCCCCTCCGCCCCGTCCCCGCCGGCACTCGCCGCCACCGTCACCAGCACCCCGAGCCCCACCGCCCCGCCGACCTGCCGCGCGCTGTTGAGCAGCCCGGACGCCATCCCGGTCTCCTCCGGCGCGACCCCTTCCGTGGCGGCCGTGCCCAGCGGTACGAAGCACATGCCGATGCCGACCGAGGCGACCGCCGACGGTCCGAGGACGGAGAGCAGGAACCCGCCGTCCACCGCCACCGCCATCGCGAACCACGCGATCCCGGCCGCCCCGAGCAGCCCGCCGACCAGCAGCAGCACCCCGGCCCCGACCCGCCCGACCGTGCGCGCGGCGATCACCGACCCGGCCACGACCCCGACGCAGAACGGCAGGAAGGCGCTCCCGGCGGCGGTGGGGCCGTACCCCAGCACCTGCTGCATGTAGAGGGAGGTGAAGTAGAAGGCGGCGAACTGGCCTGCCGACATCAGCAGCGCGAAGACGTTCGCCGCGAGCACCGGCCCCCGGGTCAGGAGCCCGAGCCTGAGCAGCGGCTGCCGTACGCGGGTCTCCACCAGGGCGAAGACCGCCAGCAGGACGACGCCGGCGCCCAGCACCCCGCCGGTCTGCCAGGCCGTCCAGCCGTGGGTCTCGGTCCGCACGAGCCCGAGGACGAGCAGCGAGGTTCCGGCGGTGACGAGGAGCGCGCCGAGGGCGTCGAGGCGCGGCCGGCTCCCGCTCGCCCGCCGGTCATCGGCGGGCACACCGGGCCGTACGACGGCCAGTACGGCGACCACGACGGGCACGTTGACCAGCATGACCGCCCGCCAGCCGAACCAGTCGGTGAGCAGCCCGCCGGCGAGCACCCCGACGGCCCCGCCGGCCGCACCGGCGGCGCCCCACAGCCCCAGCGCCCGTGAACGGGCCGCCCCCGCCGGGAAGTTCACGGTGATCAGGGCGAGCGCGACCGGCGACAGCAGGGCCGCGCCCACCCCCTGCACCGCCCGGGCCGCGACCAACTGCCCCGGCGCCTGGGCGAGTCCGCCGACGAGGCTCGCGAGCCCGAAGACGACGAAGCCGACCACGAGCACCCGCCGCCGGCCGGCGACGTCGGCGAGCCGCCCGCCGAGCATGAGCAGCCCGCCGAAGGTGAGCGCGTAGGCGTTGACGACCCAGGCCAGCGCCCCGGCGTCGAAGCCGAGGCCGGTGCCGATGGCCGGGAGGGCGACGTTGACGACGGACATGTCGAGGGAGACGAGGAACTGCACGGTGAGCAGCACCGGCAGTAACCAACGGGCGCCCGGCTTCAGAGAGTTGACGGTATCCACCATGCCAGCAGATTAATATACGCGTACATAAATTAGCCAGGGCCGCAGCGAGCCTCCCGACTCCGGCCCATCGACCGACACCCCCGCGAGACAATGCCCCCCGTGGCAGCAGAGACAGCGAACTCGCAGAGCCGTAAACGCGGCCGTCCGCCCCGCATCGCGGCGGAGCAGATCGTCGACGCGGCCCGGCGGCTCCTCCAGGAGGAGGGC
Source organism: Streptomyces sp. DT2A-34 (assembly GCF_030499515.1). NCBI lineage: Bacteria > Bacillati > Actinomycetota > Actinomycetes > Kitasatosporales > Streptomycetaceae > Streptomyces > Streptomyces sp. DT2A-34. The sequence continues at coordinate 3,844,435 of NZ_JASTWJ010000001.1, forward strand.
GTCGAGGCGGTCAGCATGCGCCGGGTGGCGAAGGAGGTCGGCGCCACACCGATGGCGCTCTACAACCACGTACGCGACAAGGACGAGTTGCTCCTGCTCACCCTGCGGGGCATGGCGGCGACGTTCCCGCGCCCGCCACTCCCCGCCGACCCCCGCGAGCGCATCCTCACGACCGCCGTCCACATGCACGCGATTCTCAGCGAGGTGGTCTGGGTCATCGACGTACTGAGCCTCGGCGACCTCACCGACAAGGACGCGCTGTGGATGCCCGAGGAGATCATCGACTCGGCCATCGCCTGCGGCCTGACCCCCACCCAGGCCCTGCACGCCTACCGCACCATCTGGTACGTCGTCTACGGCGCCCTGGTCTTCCGGCGAGCCGACGTCCGCCGCGCCGCCGACCCCGAACGCCGGCCGTTCTTCCCCGCCTTGCTCACGGAGGAGGACGCGGTGGCGCTGCCGCGTATGGCCGAGATGGCGGCGAACTGGGAGGAGATCAAGGGGCGTTACGACATCGCCGAGCAGCTGGAGGCCGTGGTGGACGGGCTGCTGCGGAAGGGGCGCTGACCCGCTTCAGCCGACCCACCCCGGCCGACCTGCTTCACAGGTCATGGACGCCTACCGCAACGACTCCCACAACTCGCTCGCCTCCGGCTCCTCCGCCACCACCCGGTTCGCGTCCGACGCCGCCGTGACCACCGGCATCGTCACCGTCCTCACCTCGCCCGCCGACAAGCCCCGCAGGCTCTCGCCGAGGGACATCAGCTCGCTCAGCGAGTCCAGGCCGGTGTCGGTCGTCAGGCTGCCCGTCACCGCGTCGGCGACCTTGTAGAGCTTGGCGGGGTCGGTGAGGAGGTCGGTCGAGGAGATCTGTTCCAGCAGCGCCTTCACCAGCTTCTGCTGCAGGCCTATGCGGCCGAGGTCGCTGCCGTCGCCTATGCCGTGCCGGGTGCGCGCCAGGGCCAGGGCTGTCTTGCCGTCGAGGTGGTGGGTGCCCGCTTCCAGCGTCAGGTGGCTGTCCTCGTCGTCGATGTCCTCGTCCGTCGTCACCGTCACGCCACCGAGGGCGTCCACCAGCTTCGCGAAGCCCGAGAAGTCGATCTCGACGTAGTGGTCCATGCGGACGTCCGTGAGCGACTCGACCGTCTTGACCGCGCACACCGGCCCGCCCACCGCGTACGCGCTGTTGAACATCACGCTGTACGCCACCTCCGTCGAACCGCCCGACGACAGCGGGCAGGACGGTCGTGTGACCAGCGTGTCGCGCGGAATGCTCACCACCGTGGCCGAGGTCCGGCCCGCGTCGACGTGCACCACCATCGCGGTGTCCGAGCGGGCGCCGGTGCTGCTGCCGCCGCCCAACGCCTGGTTCTCGTCGCCGCTGCGCGAGTCCGAGCCCAGGACCAGGATGTTCAGCGCCTCGGTCGGCAGCTCGGGCGCCGAGGCGGAGGCCGACGGCGTCGTCACCGACTTCGCCGGGCGGTTGTCGCCGAGGGCGTTGTTGATGTCGACGCTCTTGATGTTGCCGTTCAGGTGCCAGTAGGCCCAGCCCGCGCAGCCCGCGCCCAGCACCAGGGCGCCCGCGAGGACGAGGCCGGCGGTCTTCAGCACCCTCGACCGCCGGCCCGCGCGTCTGCCGTCGCCCCCGTTCACGTCTCGTCCACTCACAGGGAGGAACGTAAGTCCGAATTATTACGGCCAGGAACGTCAGACCGGGTTTCTTCGGAAAATCTCAGACTTCTCAGCCCAGCGTCACCGTCGGCACCGGATTGCTCCCGCTCCACGATCCGTTGAACCCGAAGGTCACCGAACCGCCGTCGGGAACCGTCCCGTTGTACGAGGCGTTGGAACAGGTGACCGTCGCCCCCGACTGTGTACAGCTCGCGTTCCAGGCCTGCGTGAGCCGTTGCCCCGCGCCGAATGTCCAGCTCACCTTCCAGGACGACAGCGCCGCCCCCGAGCAGGCGATCCTGACCTGCCCGGTGAAGCCGGTGTTCCACTGGCTGGGCACGCTGTAGGTCGCCGTGCAGGCGTCCGTGGGAGGTGGCGTGGTCGTGCCGCCGCCCAGCGACTCGGCGATCGCGTAGTACGCCGGTTTCGGCGCGTAGTTCTCGTCGTACGGCGTCGCCGCGCCCTGCCCCGGGAAGGTGCTCGGGATCCAGGAGTCGGAGTCGGTGAAGCCCCAGACGGTGACGCCGTGGCACCGGGACACCGCGAGGCAGGCGTTCATGACGGCCTTGTAGTCGGCGGCCTGCTGCGTCAGCTCGGCGCTGTCCGCGGGCAGTTGCATTCGGATGTCCAGCTCGGTGATCGCCACGTCGACGCCGAGGTCGGCGAACCGCTGGATGTTCTGCTGCATGGTGGACGGCACCTGGCCGAGGATCAGGTGGGCCTGGAGACCGACGCCGTCGATCGGGACGCCGCGCTCCTTCAACGACTTGACCAGGTTGTACAGGGCGGTGCTCTTCGCGTTGACGCCCTCGACGTTGTAGTCGTTGATGTACAGCTTGGCGCTCGGGTCGGCGGCGCGGGCCGCGGTCAGGGCCTGGGCGATGTAGTCGGCGCCGAGGCCGTTGTACCAGAGGGTCTGCCGGTAGGTGCCGTCCTCGTTGAACGGCTCGTTCACTACGTCCCAGGTCGCGAGCCTGCCCTTGTAGCGGCCGACTTCCAGCGCGATGTGGTCGTTCATCAGCTGGCTCAGTTCGGCCGACGTCCAGCTGCCGTTCGTCAGCCAGCTCGGGTTCTGGCTGTGCCAGACCAGGGTGTGGCCGCGCACCTGCTGTCCGTGCGCCTCGGCGAAGGCGACGATCTGGTCGGCCTCGGCCCAGTTGAAGTTGCCGCGCGTCGGCTCGACCGAGCCCCACTTCATGGCGTTGCCGGGGGTCAGCGCGTTGAACTCCCGGCCCGCGATGTCGCCGTAGGTGCCGGTGAGCTTGGAGCCGGTGACGGCCGTACCCATGACCTTGCCCTTGGCGGCGGCGAGGTCGCGCAGCGGGGTGTCGGCAGCGTGCGCCGCGGGCGCCGTGAGCAGAAGGGCTCCGACAGTCGCGATGCCGGTGAGAAGGGAACCGAGGGATAAGCCTGTTCTCAGAGATCTCATGGCGGGTGCCTCCGAAAGTTTCGGTTGAAGAACCGACTGGCTTCGGTGCAGTGTGGGGCGCCACGGAACACCCGTCAATACAGCAACACGCCTCTCCCGCTAAACCGCCGGAGGTGCCCCCGTGCTGCTCCGCACCACCAGGCTCGTCGCCAGCTCCACCCGCGTCGCGGCCGGTGTCCCCTCCTGCCGCGCGAGGTCGAGGACCAGCTTCGCCGCCGCCTCCGCCATCTCCGTCAGCGGCTGCCGTACGGTCGTCAGCGGCGGCCCGACCCAGCGTGCGATCGGCAGATCGTCGAAGCCGACCACGCTCAGATCCTCCGGAATCCGCAGCCCCAGCTCGCGCGCGGCCTCGTACAGCCCGAGCGCCTGGAGGTCGTTGCCGGCGAAGACGGCGGTCGGCCGGTCCGGGCGGCGCAGCAGCTCAAGGCCCTGCCGGTAGCCGGTCTCGTGGTGGAAGTCGCCGGGCCGGACCAGGTCCTGGCCGACCGGGAGCCCGGCCGTCTCCAGGGCGGCCCGGTAGCCGTCGATGCGGGCGCGGCTGCACATCATCCGGGACGGTCCGGTGATCGCGCCGATCCTGCGGTGGCCCAGCTCGACCAGGTGCCGGGTGGCGGCGAGTCCGCCCTGCCAGTTGGTCGCCCCGATGGACGGCACGTCGGCGCCCGGGTCGCCCGCCGGGTCCATCACCACGAACGGGATCGACCGGCTGGTGAGCAGGGCGCGCTGGGACTCGTCGAGGCCGGACAGCACGAGGATCACGCCGTGCGGGCGCCGGGCGGCGACCTGGTCGGCCCAGGTGCGGCCGGGGGTGAGCCGGCCGGCGCTCTCGCTCAGCACGACGCTCAGCCCGGCGTCCCGGGCGACGTTCTCCACGCCCCGGATGACCTCCATCGCCCACGCGCTCTCCAGCTCGTGGAAGACCAGGTCGATCAGGGGTGAACGGCTCGCCTCGGCCCGCCGCCGCCGGTAGCCGTGGGCGCGCAGCAGTTCCTCGACCCGGCTGCGGGTGGCCGGTGCGACATCGGCTCGTCCGTTGAGGACCTTCGAAACAGTCGGCGCGGACACGCCGGCCTCGCGGGCGATCTCGGCGAGCGTCGCGGTCTGCGTGGACCGCCCGGCCGACGGGGAGGTCGTCCGGGTTTCACTCTGCGTCTCCCGGTTTTCACCAGGTGGCGTCCGGCTTTCAGCGGGCTCCGGGGGCTTCATGGCGGCGATCGTATCCCTGCGCGCCCTCTTGACGAACCCTTCTCACCGCCCCTAGGTTCCCGGAACATTCGATGGGAACAACGAAACATTCGCGAGAGGCCGTCCCGTCACCGCCCCGACAGGAGTTTCCAGCCATCGCCCGGACAGGAGTTTCATGACCACCGCCCCCTGGCGCGACCCCGCCCTGCCCGCCGCCGCCCGCGTCGACGACCTCCTCTCCCGGATGACCCTTCAGGAGAAGACCGCCCAGCTGTACGGCGTGTGGGTGGGCGCCGCCACGGACGGTGACGGAGTCGCCCCGCACCAGCACGACATGACCGCCGGCTCCTCCGACGAGGAATGGGCCGAGCTGATCACCCTCGGCCTCGGCCAGCTCACCCGCTCCTTCGGCACCGCCCCCGTGGACCCGGCGCTGGGCGCGCGAGCACTGGCCCGCGCCCAGCGCCGTATCGCCGCCGCCGGCCGCTTCGGCATCCCCGCGGTCGCCCACGAGGAGTGCCTGGCCGGCTTCACGGCCTGGCAGGCCACCGCCTACCCGGTGCCGCTGGCGTGGGGGGCCTCCTTCGACCCGCCGCTCATCGAGGAGATGGCCCGGCGCATCGGCGAGGACCTGCGCTCGGTCGGCGTCCACCAGGGTCTGGCGCCCGTCCTGGACGTCGTACGCGATCCGCGCTGGGGCCGGGTGGAGGAGACCGTCGGCGAGGACCCGTACCTGGTCGGCACGGTCGGCGCGGCGTACGTGCGGGGCCTGGAGTCGGCCGGGGTCGTCGCGACGCTCAAGCACTTCGCCGGGTACGCGTCCTCGGCGGGCGCCCGCAACCTCGCGCCCGTACGCGCGGGCGTCCGCGAGTTCGCGGACGTCACCCTGCCGCCGTTCGAGATGGCGCTGCGCGAGGGGGGCGCGCGCTCGGTGATGGCGGCGTACAACGAGACGGACGGGGTACCGGCCTCCGCCGACCCGGCGCTGCTGACCGAACTCCTGCGCGAGCAATGGGGTTTCACGGGCACCGTGGTCGCCGACTACTTCGGCATCGCGTTCCTGGAGACCCTGCACCGCGTGGCGGGCTCACCGGCCGAGGCGGCGCACACGGCGCTGGCGGCCGGCATCGACGTGGAACTGCCGACCCTGAAGTGCTACGGGAAACCGCTGGTGGACGCCGTCCGGGCGGGCGAGGTCCCGGAGGAACTGGTGGACCGCGCGGCCCGCCGGGTCCTGCTCCAGAAGTGCGAGCTGGGCCTCCTGGACGAGGACTGGACCCCGGAGCCGGCAACGGCACCCCTCGACCTGGACTCCCCCGCGAACCGCGCCCTGGCCCGCCGAGTGGCCGAGGAGTCGGTGGTCCTGCTGGACAATCCCGACGGCATCCTCCCCCTTCCCCCCGACGCCCGTATCGCGGTCGTGGGCCCGCGCGCGGCGGACGCCCTGGCGATGCTGGGCTGCTACTCCTTCCCGTCCCACGTCCTCACGCACCACCCCGAGGTGCCGATGGGCATCGAGATCCCGACGGTCCTGGAGGCCCTGCGCGCCGAACTCCCCGACGCCAAGGTGACGTTCGCGCAGGGCTGCGGCGTCTCGGACCCCGACCCGGCGGGCTTCGAGGAGGCGGTGGCACGGGCCTCGGAGGCGGACGTGTGCCTGGCGGTGCTCGGCGACCGGGCGGGGCTCTTCGGGCGGGGCACCTCGGGCGAGGGCTGCGATGTGACGGACCTCCGGCTGCCGGGTGTGCAGGGAGATCTGCTGGACGCGCTCGTGGCCACCGGCGTCCCGGTGGTGCTGGTCCTGCTCACCGGCCGCCCGTACGCGCTGGGCCGCTGGCACGGGCGGCTGGCCGCGGTGGTCCAGGCGTTCTTCCCGGGCGAGGAGGGCGGCCCGGCGGTGGCGGGAGTGCTGTCGGGCCGGGTCAACCCGTCGGGGCGGCTGCCGGTGAGCGTGCCGCGGGTGCCCGGGGGCCAGCCGTGGACGTATCTCCAGCCGCCGCTGGGGCTGGCGGGCGGGGCCAGCAACCTGGATCCGACGCCGCTGTACGCGTTCGGGCACGGGCGGTCGTACACGTCGTTCGCCTGGGAGTCCGTGGATTCGGGAGAGACGGAGATCGGCACGGACGGGTCGTACGACGTGTCCGTGACCGTCCGCAACACGGGCGAGCGCGCGGGCGCGGAGGTGGTCCAGCTGTACCTGCACGACCCGGTGGCCTCCGTGACCCGGCCGGACGTGCGGCTGATCGGCTACCAGCGGGTGGAGTTGGCGCCCGGCGAGGCAGCGCGGGTGACCTTCCGCTTCCACACGGATCTGTCGGCGTTCACCGACCGTTCAGGCCGGAGGGTGGTCGAGCCGGGCGCCCTCGAACTACGTTTGGCCGCGTCCAGCGCGGACGTACGCCACACGGCACGGCTGAACCTCACGGGCCCTGTCCGGGTCCTCGGCCCCGACCGGCTGCTGCGGTGCGGAACGGAGGTGTCCGGGGTGGCGTGACCCCCGCGCCGAGAGCACCAGGGGGATCCCATCGACAGGTACGTTCACCACCAGTTGCGGGCCGTCGTTTCGATCCTCGCCGCCGGCGCCGTCGCCGCGACCGTGGCGGGGTTCGTCCGCGGGTTCTCGCCGCCGAAGACCGACGGGCTGCGCTTCGGCGCGATCCTGTTCGCCCTCTTGCTGGTGTCGACGCTCTTGAAGGCGACCAGGCTCAAGGGGTTCAGCGACGTGCGGCACTTCGAGGCCGCTGTCCCCCTCGACGACACCGACGTGGTCCTGCCCACCAACGGCTTCCTGCGCGACCAGCCGTTCAGCGTGAGGCTCTTCGTGCTGTACCTGATCCTCACGCTGCCCGCGTCCGTGTTGTGGGAGCCGTGGATCGTCCTGTTGCCGCTGGGGTCGGCCCTGGACTGGCTGGGACAGGCCGCGGTGGCCGTCCACTGGGAGCGCGGGCACGGCAGGGTCGTGTGGCGAGGCCACGTCGAGAGCAGGCCGTGGGAGCTCTCGGTCAGCTCACGCCCACCGACTCGAACCGCCACCGGTGCACAGGCCGCGTGACCAAGTCCGCGTCCGGCTCGGGCAGTTCGGGGAGCCCGGCGTCGTAGGCCGCGTCCCACCACGTGATCACCAGCACCCGGTCCTGGGGAGCGCGGAAGGTCTCACGGCGCAGGGGCTCGGCGTCGAGCTCCTGCGCCCGCGCCCAGGCAAGCAGTTCCTCCCCCCGCCCGGGCACCGCCCGCGCCTCCCACATCAGCGCGACCGTCACGAGTAGAGGTTCTCCTTGCTGACCTCGTGCACATGGTCGTGCCCGGGCACATGAGGATCCGTCACCGGCAGCGAAGAGTCCGCCGACAGATCCCAGCTGGACGCGGGCCGGTTGCGCGCCACCATCTCCGCGCCCAGCGCCGCCACCATCGCCCCGTTGTCCGTGCACAGCTTCGGCCGGGGCACCCGCAGCCGGATCCCGGCCGCCTCGCACCGCTCCTGGGCCAGCGCCCGCAGCCGGGAGTTGGCCGCCACGCCGCCGCCGATCATCAGGTGGTCGACGCCCTCGTCCTTGCAGGCACGGACGGCCTTGCGGGTCAGCACGTCCACGACCGCCTCCTGGAATGAGGCCGCGACATCCCGCACCGGCACCTCCTCGCCCGCGGCCCGCTTGGCCTCGATCCAACGGGCGACCGCCGTCTTGAGGCCGGAGAAGGAGAAGTCGTACGCCGGATCGCGCGGCCCGGTCAGACCGCGCGGGAAGGCGATCGCCGCCGGGTCGCCCTCGCGTGCGTACCGGTCGATGACCGGCCCGCCCGGGAAACCCAGGTTCAGCACGCGGGCGATCTTGTCGAAGGCCTCGCCCGCCGCGTCGTCGATGGTCGCGCCCATCGGGCGGACGTCGGAGGTGATGTCCGAGGACAGCAGCAGAGAGCTGTGCCCGCCGGACACCAGCAGCGCCATCGTCGGCTCCGGCAGCGCGCCGTGCTCCAGCTGGTCCACGCAGATGTGGGAGGCGAGGTGGTTGACGCCGTAGAGCGGCTTGCCCAGCGCGTAGGCGTACGCCTTCGCCGCCGAGACGCCCACCAGCAACGCGCCCGCGAGACCCGGGCCGGCGGTGACGGCGATACCGTCCAGATCCCTCGCGCTGACCCCCGCTTCCTTCAGCGCGCGGTCGATCGTCGGGACCATCGCCTCCAGGTGCGCCCGGGAGGCGACCTCCGGCACGACGCCGCCGAAGCGGGCGTGCTCGTCGACGCTGGAGGCGATGGCGTCGGCGAGCAGGGTGGTGCCGCGGACGATGCCGACGCCGGTCTCGTCGCAGGAGGTCTCGATGCCGAGTACGAGCGGCTCGTCGCGTGAGTCAGTCATTGATCTCGGTTCCTTGTACGGCAGTTGAACCCGCGGCGGAGCCGCTGTTGGATTTCGTGGTCAGTCGCATCACCAGGGCGTCCACGTTCCCCGGCTGGTAGTAGCCGCGCCGGAAGCCGATGGCCTCGAAGCCGAAGCGCTCGTAGAGCTTCTGCGCGCGGACGTTGTCCACGCGGCACTCCAGCATCACTTCGGCGCACTCGAAGGCGGTGGCGGCCCGCAGCAGCTCGGTCAGGAGACGGCCGCCGAGGCCCGTCCCCCAGTAGTCCCGGGCGACGGCGATGGTCTGGACGTCGGCCAGGTCCCCGGCGGACGCGAGTCCGGCGTATCCCACGAGCCGTCCGCCGTCCTCGGCGACGACGTAGTGCCGCGTCGCCTCGGGCCCGCGCGAGTGGGCCAGCTCGGACCAGAACATGCCACGGGACCAGGCGTCCTCGGGGAAGAGGTCCTTCTCCAGGCCCAGCACCAGGTCGATGTCCCACCAGCGCATCTCGCGCAGCACAGGGGTCACGGGCGGCCCGGCCTGCGGTCCGGTCGGCTGTCCTGTCACTTGGGGGTGACCACCTTGTAGTTCTTGGGAACCTGGGCGTCGGGCCGGCGCAGATACAGCGGCCGGGGCGCGGGAAGTTCCTCGCCCGCCGCCAGCTTCTCGGCGGCCAGCCCCGCGAGAGCCGCCGCCGACACGTGCTCGGGCTCGTGGGCGCTGGGGAAGGTGTCGGGGTACAGCAGCGCGCCCGCGCCGACGGCCGGCAGCCCGGCGACCTGGTCGGCGATGTCGGCGGGCCGGTCGACGGCCGGGTCGGTCAGCCGCGTACGGGAGTCGGCGTAGCGCGCCCAGTAGACCTCCTTGCGCCGGGCGTCGGTCGCCACGACGAAGGGGCCCTTCTCGATGTCGGCGGCGTACGCGAGACCGTCGAGCGTGCACACGCCGTGCACGGGGACGCCGAGGGCGATCCCGAAGGTGTCGGCGGTCATCAGGCCGACGCGCAGCCCGGTGTACGGGCCGGGGCCGATGCCTACGACGATGCCGGTGACGGCGTCGAGCCGCACGCCGGCCTCGGTGAGGACGCGGTCGACGGCCGGCAGCAGCAGCTCGCCGTGCCGGCGCGCGTCCACCTGGCTCGACGAGGCGATGACGTCCGTACCGTCGTGCAGCGCGACGGTGACGGCGGGGGTGGCGGTATCCAGAGCGAGCAAGAGCACGCAAACAGCCTACGGCGCTCAGGCCCCAGGAAGCGCCGCCCCGGCGGCACGCCCGACGGCTGCTACGGTCGGGCTGGATCATGACGTACGGCGCGAACGACCGAGGTGGGCGACGGTGGCAAGCAGCAGCTCCGGATTCGTGGCGGGGCTCACCGCGGCTGCCCTCGCGACCGTCGGCTTCCTCGCCTACCAGGCCTCGGCGAGCGTCCCGGCCGACCTGGCCAGGCCCGGGGCGAGCAGCTCACCCGAAGTGAGTGCCGTCAAGGGGCCCCGCGACGGCAAGGAACCCGGCGCGCTGCCCGCCGGGTCCGGTACGGGTGTGCGGGTCGTGTACTCGCTGGACGACGACCGGGTGTGGCTGGTCGGCGAGGGCGACACGGTCAAGCGCACGTTCCGCGTCACCGCCGGATCGGTCGACCCGGCGCCGGGCGTCTACTCGGTCACGTCCCGCTCCAACGCGATCACCGGCACCGACGGCACCGCCATCGAGCACGTCGTCCGCTTCAGCGAAGTCGAGGGCGTCACCATCGGCTTCAGCGCGGCCGTCGACGGCTCGACACCCCAGCCCAACCCGACCGTGAAAACAGGCGGCATCCGCGAGTCCCGCGCGGACGGAGCCGCGATGTGGGAGTTCGCGACAATCGGCCGAACGGTGGCAGTGATCCACTGACGCAGGGCGAGCGAAGCGCCCTGAAGGCGCGGGAGCGCCCTTCAGGGGCGCGGGGAACTGCGCGACCAGCCACAACGACGCAGCACACGACCGACGACCCAGCGCGGCACTCTCCCCACGGCTCAACCAGCGGAGCTACGCCGCTTCGCGATGCCCGTGATCGGCGGCCCGCCGGTTCGTCTCCGGATCAGGAAGACGCGGCGGGGTCGAGATCACGTTCGCAGCGGCACCGGCTGCCAGCAGATCACGCATGGACACCCCGGCCACCGGCACGTACGGCCGTGGCCGCCTCTCGCTCTGCGCCTTGCTCTCGGATGCCGACATGGACGCCTCCTGGGGCCGGGGGCGGACGTAGTTAGGTAGACCTAACTACGGACTGGATACCATGTGACCACGCGCAAGACCGCGAACGCAATATCTTGCCGACGTCTTGTCGGAATGTTCATCCGGCCCACCACCCGCTCACGCGGACAGCACGCTCAGATCCACCGCCGCCCAGCGCTCCCCGAGCCCGGTCACGGTGACGTGCCGCACCTCGTCGGTCGTGTCCCCGACGGCCCGGTGGATCACGACCTGCAGCCGTTCCTCGGTCAGCTCCTCGACCTTGCCCTCGCCCCACTCCACGACGATCACCGACTCGGGCAGCGAGACGTCGAGGTCGAGGTCCTCCATCTCGTCGAGGCCGCCGGACAGCCGGTAGGCGTCGACGTGGACGAGCGGCGGGCCGTCGCCGAGGGAGGGGTGCACGCGGGCGATCACGAAGGTCGGGGACGTGACCGCGCCCCTCACCCCCATCCCCTCGCCGAGCCCCCGGGTCAGCGTCGTCTTGCCCGCGCCGAGCTCCCCGCTGAGCATCAGGAGGTCGCCGGCGCGCAGCAGCTTGGCGAGGCGGCGGCCCAGTTCCCGCATCTGGTCGGGAGAAGTGACGGTCAGCTCGAGGTCACCCGCGTTGTGCGGTGCTGCTGGTGCTTCCATAGCCACTTACGGTAGCCCCTGCGGGCACGGCGCCCGAGCGGGTGAGCAGGTCGGCCAGGCGGTCGGTGACCACCTCCGGGTGCTCCAGCATCACCAGGTGCCCGGCGTCCGGCACCAGGACCAGCTCGGCCTCCGGCAGTAGGTCGGCGATCGCCTCGCTGTGCTCACTGGGCGTGACGAGGTCGCCCACACCGGCGAGGACGAGCACGGGCATCTCGGTGAAGAGGGCGAGCGCCTCGGTCTTGTCGTGGTCGGTGAAGGCCGGGTAGAACTCCGCGACCACGTCGATCGGCGTCCCCTCGATCATCCGCTCGGCGAACCGGGCGACGGCCGGGTCGACGTCCCGCGACGAGAACGAGTACCGCTTGATGATCCCCGCGAACAGGTCGGCGGTGGCCCGGCGCCCCTTCTCCACCAGCTCGGCCCGCTGACCCAGCGCCTTGAGCACGCCCGGCAACACCCGCCGCACCGCATTCACACCGGCGACGGGCAGCCCGAAGTTGACCTCGCCGAGCCGTCCGGACGACGTACCGACGAAGGCGGTGGCGACGACCCGGTCGCGGATCAGCTCCGGGTACTGGTCGGCCAGCGCCATCACCGTCATCCCGCCCATGGAGTGCCCGACCAGCACGATCGGCCCCTCGGGGACGGCGGCGTCGATGACGGCCTTCAGGTCGCGCCCGAGCTGCTCGATGTCGACCGGCACCCCGTCCTCGACCTGGGCCACACCCCGCCCGGACCGGCCGTGGCTGCGCTGGTCCCAGTGCACGGTGCGGACGACGCCCCTGAGCGCGGCGCGCTGGAAGTGCCAGGAGTCCTGGCTGAGGCAGTAGCCATGGCTGAAGACGACGGTGACGGGGGCGGGTGACTTGCGTCCGAAGAGCCGTCGCCGGCGTGGGGTGAGGGCGGGGGCGGCCTCGGGGTCGAGGTCGTCGACCTCGTAGTACAGCTCGGTGCCGTCCTCGGCCTGCGCCTTGCCGGGCATGCCGCGCAGCGAGCCGTACGGCCCCGCCGAGTCGAGGGCGAGGCGGGCCTTCTGCCGCATGCCCCGGCCCACGGTCATCCGCTCTATGGCGACGCCCGCGGCCGCGCCCGCCGCGATCACGCCTATCGCCGCACCGGCGATGCCTGTGGCCCTACGCCAGTTCGCGGCCGCCCCCGTGGCGGAGGCGACGGCCGCGACGGCCTCCGCACTGCTCTCGCTCACGTACCGCTCCTCTTCGCTGGGTCGGGTGGTGCCGGGTGTGACGTAGGTGGTGGATGGTGCAGGTGTTCTTCGATGGGGTGTTCCGCTACGGGGTTACCCGTCTTGTTCCTCATTCACCTAGATGCATTCGGATAGACGCATCACGTGGCCGCATCACGTGGACGCATCACGTGGACGCATCACGTGGACGCATTTCTATAGACGCGTGGAACGCGCGTTCCGATCCGGGTGACGATTTCGTAGGCGATGGTTCCCGCGGCCTGCGCCCAGTCCTCGGCGGTGGGCTCACCGCGGTCACCGGGCCCGAACAGCACGGCCTGCGCGCCCGGCTCGGGCTCGTCCCCGCCCAGATCGACGACGAACTGGTCCATCGCGATGCGTCCGGCGACCGTCCGCCATTTGCCGCCCACCAGAACGGGCCCGGCGCCCGAGGCGTGCCGTGGGATGCCGTCGGCGTAGCCGAGCGGGACGAGGCCGAGGGTGGTCTCGCCCGGGGTGGTGTAGTGATGCCCGTAGCTGACGCCGTGGCCCCCCGGCACGTGCTTCACCAGCGCGAGGGACGCCGAGAGGGTCATCACGGGCCGCAGCCCGAAGTCGGCGGGGCTGCCGAGCTCGGGGCTGGGCGAGATGCCGTAGGTCGCGATCCCGGTGCGCACCAGGTCGAAGTGGCTGTCGGGAACGGTGAGCGTGGCGGGCGAGTTGGCGATGTGCCGGACCTCGGGGCACACGCCCCGCTCCTCGGCGTACGCGACCATCTCGCGGAAGAGGGAGAGCTGGGCGTCGATGGACGGATGGCCCGGCTCGTCGGCGCAGGCGAAGTGCGACCACAGCCCGGTGATCCGGACCAGCCCGTCGGCCTCGGCCCCCAGGGCCTCGCGCACCAGCTCGGCCCAGTCGTCACCCGGCTGGCAGCCGTTGCGCCCGAGCCCGGTGTCGGCCTTGAGCTGCACGCGCGCGGGGGCGCCGGCCTGCCGGGCGGCGTCGGTGACCTCCCGCAGGGCCCACATCCCGCTCACGGAGACGTCGAGGTCGGCCTCGATGGCCTCCCGCCAGGGCCCGCCCGGCGTCCACAGCCAGCACATGATCCGTACGCCGTCCAGCCCGGCGGCCCGCAGCACGAGGGCCTCCTCGGGCGTGGCCGTGCCCAGCCAGCCGGCGCCCGCCTCGACGGCCGCGCGGGCACACGGCACCGCCCCGTGGCCGTACGCGTCCGACTTCACGACGGCCATGAGGGCCGCGCCCGGCGCGTGGGCGCGCAGGGTCCGCACATTGGCCCGCAGGGCGGCCAGATCGATCTCGGCGCGGGCACGCAGGGGCGCGGTCCGCAGGGCTGCTGTTTCTGTCATCGCGCCCCCAGTGTCTCAGAGGGGTCCGACAACACCGCCGAGCCGGGACCCCCACCCGTGGCCCCCGGGCCCGGCCACCGGACTCACGCCTCCGGCCGGTGCCCCCACACGTACACCCGGTCGTTCCGCTTCAGCACGCCCCACAGCTGCCGGGCCTCGTCGAGGCGCATGTTGACGCAGCCCATCGAGCCGACGGGGCTGAAGATGTTGCCGTAGACGCCGTGGAAGGCCTGGCCCCCGCTAAAGAACTGGGAGTAGGGCATACGGCTCTTGTACAGCGACGACACGTGGTTCTTGTGCCGCCAGTAGACCGCGTGCCACCCGGTGCGCGTCCCGTACCCCTCCCGTCCGCTCCGGATGGGCGCGGGCCCGAACACGACCTTCTTGCCGTGCTGCACCCAGGTCAGCTGCCGGTCGAGGTCGACACAGGCGACCCGGTACGCCCGCACCGGGCACTTCTTGGCGGCGTTCGGGTTCTTCCGGGCGTCGACGAGCTGCATGGTGGACCAGGTCAGAGGCCCGGCGAAGCCGATGGCGGGCTTGATGCCGTGCTTTTTCTGGAAGGCGCGGATGGCCCGGCAGTCGGCGGCCGACTGCTCCCCGTCCACCGGCAGCTTCAGCCACCGCTCGACCTGCCGCTGCCGCGGGCCCGTCTCCTCGCTGCACTTCACGCCCCCGAGAGCGTCGATGGGATCGACGTACTCCACGCTGTCGTACGCCTCCCGCGGCGCGTCCTCCGGCTCGACGGCGTCCTCCTCGGCGGTGGGCGTGTACACCTCCGGCGCCAGCGCCTGGTCAGGCGTGTCCGTCTGCCAGAGCGGAGGCAGGCCCAAGGGAATTCCGGGCACGAGTTCGGCCTGCGGTCCGGAGTCCGGGGGGACGGGGTCGGCCTGCGGTCCGGAATGCGGGGGCACCAGCTCGGCCCGCGGCCCGGAATCCGGGGAGACAGGGCCGGCCTGCGGCTCGGAAGCCTGCGGCACGAGTTCGGCCTGCGGTCCGGAGGCCGGGGGGACGGGGTCGGCCGAGGCGCTGCCGACGGGCAGCAGGGTGGCCGCGGCGAGCACTACGGCCATGCTCCGACATGCGATACGTCCGCTGATCATGCGCACAGGGAAGCGTGAGGTCCTGCCGGGCGGCAGGTGCCGCGCGGCGGCGTCACCCTAACGAGGAGCGGCAACCCGGCAACGAGGAGCGGGAACCCGGCGTCGGTGCACGGGAGGCCGACCGTAGGGTGCTCGGCATGAGCATCATCGGGGTCGGTATCGACGTGGCCGAGATCGACAGATTCGAGGCGGCGCTGCAACGCACGCCCGGGCTGGCCGATCGGCTGTTCCTGGAGAGCGAGTTGATGCTGCCCAGCGGCGAACGCCGGGGCATCGCCTCGCTCGCCGCCCGCTTCGCCGCGAAGGAAGCCCTCGCCAAGGCACTGGGCGCGCCCTCGGGCCTGCTCTGGACGGACGCCGAGGTCTTCGTCGAGGACAGCGGCCGGCCGCGCCTGCGGGTGACGGGAACGGTGGCGGCGCGGGCGGCCGACCTGGGCGTGCGGTCCTGGCACCTGTCGCTGAGCCATGACGCCGGAGTGGCGTCGGCGGTGGTGGTGGCGGAGGGCTGAGCCCCGGGCACGGGCCGAGGCTCCGCCACCAGGCACTCGGCGGTCAGCAGATCGACTGGCTGGTGTTCACGCGGGTGATGTTCCGGAACGTGGTGTTCTCACCGCAAGGGCTCTCCCTGATCGCCGAGTTGGTCACGGTCAGGTTCTGCACGGTGATGTCCCTGTTGTTCGCGAACTCCGACCGCGCCGCCAGCCGCAGCTCTCCGCCGCCGGTGATGGTGCCGCTCTGCGCGGCCAGGCTGACGTTGTAGCAGTTCTCGATCAGCACGGAGTTGTTGCCGGTGTTGGAGAGGGTGACCCGGTCGATGACGGCCCCGCCGCTCTCGGACACGCAGAACACCCCGCGCCCGCCGCCACGCGCGATGACCTCGCCCACCCGGATGTTGGCCGGGTACGAACTCCCCACCCGCCCGTTCCGGTTGGCCATGCGGAAGGCGGCGTACCCGGTGCCCGTCCCCGCGTTCTCGGCGTCGACCTTGGTGACGGTGGCGTTGATGGTCTGGTTGAGCAGCAGCCCCGACTCGCCCACGTTGCGCGCGGTCACCGTCCCGATGGTGATGCCGTCGACGCCGTACGTCTCCACGGCGTGGCTGGAGGCCCCGGAGACGTAGACGTTGTCGATCCGGACGTTGCGCGTCCACTGGCTGGTGTCCCCGCGGTTGTCGATCCGCACGCCCAGACCGGCGGACAGCCGCATGTCGATCTGCCCGAGGACGACGTTCTGCACGTTCCGCAGGAAGATCCCGTACAGCGGGCTGCCGGTGAGGTTCAGGTGCTGGACCTCGACGTCCCGGGTGCCGCGCGAGTAGACGGGCGCCTGGTCGCCGGAACCGCTGCCGGTGACGTTGATGGTGCCGCAGACGTCGAGCACGGTGTAGCTGGGCAGGGAGATGCGCGACCCGGCGGACATGGCTCCCGAACCCCGCACCACCACCCGCTCCTTGGCGGAGCGCCCGGCGGTCAGGCTGTTCACGGCCGCCTGGACGGCGGCCCGCATGTCACCGCCCGTATAGACGGTGCTGCCGCCGCGCCGCGCGGTCCAGGTGCTGCCGCTGAGGACGGCCTCGGCCTGGTAGGAGCCTTCGCCGCAGGCGGCGGCCGCGGCGGGGGTGGGGGCGGTGAGGGTGCCGATGGCGGTGAGGAGGGCGGTGGCACCGGCGGCGATGAGGAGGGCGGCTCGGCGGCCTGTGAATGCGGCTCTGCGTCCCATGGGGGTCCTCTCGTCGAACCAATTCGACTGAATCGATTCATCCTGTGGGGGCCGGTGAGTTTGGCAAAGGCACGGCAAAGCGTCAATGGATGCGACGAGCCTCGCCGGGTACGGGACACTCGGTCGCATGCGGAGTGCGTACAGCGTGGAGACGGTAAGGGCGGCCGAACGGGAGCTGATGGCACGGCTTCCGGACGGGGCACTGATGCAGCGTGCGGCGGCCGGACTCGCCGCCGCCTGCGCGGATCTGCTGGGCCGGGTGTACGGCAGCCGGATCGTCCTGCTGGTCGGCAGCGGCGACAACGGCGGCGACGCCCTGTACGCCGGCGCCCGACTGGCCAGGCGCGGGGCGGGAGTTACGGCGGTCCTGCTGAAGCCCGGGCGGGCGCATGCCGGAGGGCTGGAGGCGCTGCGCCGGGCAGGCGGAAGGACGACCGGTGTCGATGCCGCCGAGGAGTTGATCGAGCGCGCGCATCTGGTCGTCGACGGGATCGTCGGGATCGGCGGCAAGGGCGGGCTCCGTCCGGAGGCGGCACCGTTGGCCGACGCGGTGGCTCGGTCGAGGGCGGCCGTGGTCGCCGTGGACCTGCCGAGCGGCGTGGACGTCGACACGGGCGAGGTACGCGGCACGGCACTGCGGGCCGACCTCACCGTCACCTTCGGCACGCACAAGCCGGGGCTGCTGATCGATCCGGCGCGGGAGTACGCCGGGGTGGTGCGGCTGGTGGACATCGGTCTGGCGCTGCCGAACGACGCGGTGGAGCTGGAGGCGCTCCAACACGCGGACGTGGCACGGCTGTTGCCGCTGCCGGCGGCGGAGACGGACAAGTACCGGCGAGGGGTCGTAGGCATCGCGGCGGGATCCGGGAGGTATCCGGGCGCGGCCGTACTGGCCGTGGCGGGGGCGTTGCGCGGCGGGGCCGGGGCCGTGCGGTACGTCGGTCCGGCCGGGGACGCGGTGATCGCGCGGTTCCCCGAGACGCTGGTGTCGGACCGGGGGCCGAAGAAGGCCGGGCGCGTGCAGGCCTGGGTCGTCGGCCCCGGCGCCGGGGACGACGCGGCGACGGTGGCGGAGGTGCTGGCGACGGACGTCCCGGTACTGATCGACGCGGACGGGCTGCGGCTGGCGGACGCGGAGGCGGTACGGGGCCGTACGGCACCGACCCTGATGACCCCGCACGCCGGGGAGGCGGCGGCGCTGCTCGGGGTGGCACGGGAGGAGGTCGAGGGGGCTCGGCTGGCTTCGGTACGGGAGTTGGCGGGGCGGTATGCGGCGACGGTGCTGTTGAAGGGTTCGACGACGCTGGTGGCGGAGGCGGGCGGCACCGGGGCGGTACGGGTGAACCCGACGGGAACCGGCTGGCTGGCCACGGCAGGCAGCGGTGACGTGCTGTCCGGATTGGCGGGATCGCTGCTGGCGGCGGGGCTCACGGCGGTGGACGCTGCGAGCGTGGCCGCGTATCTCCATGGCCTCTCGGCGAGGTTCGCGGCGGACGGGGCGCCGGTGGGGGCGCATGACGTGGCCGAGGGGATTCCGGGGGCTTGGCGGGATGTACGGGGCTGAGGAGAGCGCGACAGGACGACGACGGCCCGCGTTGCTGTGTCGGCGTCCCGGCGAGGTGGCCGTATGAGGGCGATCGTCGTGGGAGCGGGCATCGGAGGACTGGCCGCGACACTGAGCCTGCGCCGTGCGGGCGTCGAAGTGACGCTGGTCGAGCAGACGGCGCGCTTCACGGAGGTGGGCGCCGGCATCCAACTCGCCCCCAACGCCACGCGGGAGCTGCGCCGGCTCGACGTGCTGGACGCAGTCGCCGACCAGGCCGCCCGCCCTGCCCACGTGAGCTTCCGCACCTGGTCGGACGGGTCGGAGATCTGCCGCTACGCGCTGGGCCGCGAGGCGGAGGAGGAGTTCGGGGCGCCGTATCTGGTGGTGCACCGGGCGGACCTGCACGGCGCCATGGCCGCCGCGGTGCCACGGGAGTCGGTACGCCTGAACACGACGGTCGTCGCGATCGGCCAGGACGACGATCACGCCCAGGTGATGACGGCGACAGGCGAGCGCCTGACCGCGGACCTCGTGGTGGCGGCGGACGGCATCCGGTCCGCCGCCCGCCAGTGGCTCTTCGGCAAGGACGAGACGGTCTTCTCGGGAACGGTCGCGTACCGGGCCCTGCTGCCGGCCGAGGAAGTGGCCGGCTTAGGCCTCCCCCACTCGCCGTCTGGCTCGGCCCGGACCACCACTTCGTCCACTACTGGGTGCGGCGCGGTGAACTACTCAACGTGGTGGCCGTGTTCAGCACGAGCGAGTTGGCCCAGGAGTCGTGGACCGCTCGGGCGGAACCCGGCGAGCAATTGCGCGAGTTCGCCGGCTGGGACCCCCGAGTGCTGAGCGTCCTCGAACGCGCGGGCCAGGTGTACCGCTACGGCATCCACACCCGCACTCCGCTCACTCGCTGGAACATCGGCCGGGTGACCCTCCTCGGCGACAGCGCCCACGCGATGGTGCCGTTCCAGGCCCAGGGGGCGGCTCAGGCGATCCTGGACGCGGCCGTACTGGGCGACGTCCTCAGGGGCGCAACGACGGCCGACGTACCCGACTCACTGGACCGCTACGTCCGCCGACGCGTGGCGGGCGCCACGGGCATGCAGGCCGCTTCGGCCCTCGCGGGCAGGGACTTCCACCTGCCGGACGGGGCGGGGGCGCAGGCACGGAACGCCCGCATGGCTGCACACGCGGCCGAGCACAGGTTCATGCCCCAGGCGACGGCGTGGAGGACGAACGTGTTGAAGGAGAAGCCGGAGCCATGAGCAGCGCATGATCGTCAGTCGTGGCCGACCACCCCGATCCGGCAGCCCTGTATCCCAACGTCGGGAACCGGCATGCCGACCGAGGCGATGGGCGTCGAGGCTCACCTGCTGAGCTCTCCCGGGCGTTCTACGATCCGTCCGGCGACCGCTGGCTCGGCTCCCCGGCGACCAGATCAGCCTCGTGTGTCGCAGTGACCGCGCGATCGAGGAACCGCGTCAGCTTGTCCGTATCGAGGCACAGGTTGAGGCCCCGATGGAGATGTTTGTCGAACACGACCCCGCGCGTGTCCAGAACGCTCAGGACGGCTGCCGCCCAGGCCGAGCGATACCCCTCGGCGAAGCCCGCCGCCCACTCCTCAGGACGGTCCGTGGCCTCCCCCGCCGTGACGGCACGAATCCGGGCCACCTCCTCAAGGGGAAGGATGCCGCGCTGCCTGAGATCCTCCAACCCGAACCGGAAATCACCCGCCACCTTCGGTGCGGGAATGCCCAACCCGAGGCAGGTCGTCGTGAATCGGAGCAGGTCGATCAGCTCCGGCGGCTCGTCCTGTTGGCTGTCTTGCTGGTCGCCCATCGCTCAGGCCTCTCCAGAACCAGCACCCGGAAGGTCCGGGTCCTCGGCGAACAGATCCTCGGCCCGCTCGACCGTACGGGAACGCTCCAGCCAGGCATCCATGCGATCAAGGTCGGTGCAGGTGGTGATGCGCTCACGCACGCTGTCCGGTACGGGGATGCCCCGAGCCTCCAGCACGAACAGGATTCCCTTGGCCTCGCCGTCGGCCTTGCCTTCCAGGTATGCCGTCTCACGGACCGTCCCCCGACCGGGGAAGTAGCTGACGAACGTCGACATGATTGCCTTCCATTTCTCTCCGGCTGGAGTCTTGCCCAGGGTGACTTCGAGGAAGTCGAAGAAGTACTTGGCGGTGGCAGGATCGGTTTCCAGGAGTTCCTGAAGGGCGCTGCTGATGGCCTCCAGATGGCGTCGCCGTCGCGGCTACGGGCGTGTGCCAGGGCGGAGAGCACGGCCAGTGGGAGGTTCTTCGCCGCGGTCCTGGCGTCGGTGATCACCGGCAGGTTGTCCGGCCCGGCGACCAGCGGATACGTCCGTAGAGCCGTCCAGCCGCGCACTCCGCAGTCGAAGGGGCCGGCCGCCCACTTGGCCGTGGCCCTGTCCTGGCAGACGACGAGCAGCAGTACGGGCAGCGCGTACTTCGCCTGGAGGTAGCCGATGTAGTACGCCCAACTCCACTCCTTGCCCTCGACCTTGCCCGACTGCGCCTCGACGGCAAGCAGAAAGTCCTCGCCATCGGACGGCCCGATGCGCAGCCACCTCCTCACGCCGCCGAAGTCAGTTCGCACCACACGTACTTGCCCCGGTTGCCGTGTCTGGTCAGCGGCTGCCACCCCCACAGATCCGAACAGGCCCGGACCATCGCCAACCCCCGCCCCTCCTCCGCCTCCCCAAGCTGGGCCAACTCCCGGGGCGGCTCCGGCGGTTCCGGATCCGCGCCCCACGCCCCGATCCGCAGCACACCGGCCGACCAGCGCACACGCAGGGCCGCGGGCCCCTTGGTGTGACGTACGGCGTTGGCGACCAGCTCGGTCGCGAGGAGTTCGGCGGTGCCCACCAGGCCGATGAGGCCGTGCATGGTGAGGATCAGGCGGAGGGTGCGGCGGGAGACGGTGACGGCTCGGACATCGTTCGGGATGTAGAGCGTGTACTCCCAGGGTTCGGTTTCGGGCATGCGTGAGCTCCGTTCGGATGAGGGGGAGTTGGTTGCGGTGGCGGTGCCGCGTTCGTCATGGCAGGACGGAGCGGTGCACTTCCGCAGAGTGCGCGCCGCGTCACCGACGGTAGGCGTAACATGTAACTCCTAGCAAGCCGATCGCGTAATTCGACCCCGAACGAGGAGCTATCGATGTCCCAGCGGCGCGGACCAACAGCACGTCAGATGCGCCTGGCGACCGAACTGCGCAGGCTCCGCCAGGCGGCGGGACTCACCGCCATCGAAGCAGCAGCACAACTCGGGGTGAATCGCGTCCAGATGAGCCAGATCGAATCCGGACTCGTGGGCGTGAGCGAGGAGCGAGTACGCCGCCTCGCATCCCACTACGCCTGTACGGACAAGGAGTTCATCGACGCCTTGGCCGCGATGACCACCGATCGGACCCGCGGCTGGTGGGAAGAGTACCGGGGCCTGTTGCCCAAGTCCTTCCTGGACTTGTCCGAGTTGGAGCACCACGCCCGGTTCCAACACCACGTGGCCATCCTGTACGTGCCGGGCCTCCTGCAGACGGAGGACTACGCCCGTGCCGTCTTCTCGTCGAGGCTGCCCGAACTCACCGACGAAGAGCTTGAGTTGCGCATCCAACACCGAAAGGCACGCCAGGAGATCACCATCCCGTACAAGGCAGTGATCCACGAGGCGGCGCTTCGCATCAGGGTCAGCGACCGTGCCACCTCGAAGGCCCAGCTCGCCCGGCTCCTTGAGCTCTCAGAAGCGGACCACATTACTTTGCGCGTCATCCCCTTCAACCTGGACGGCTTCGCCACAGCCTCAAGCACGATGACGTACGTGGGTGGGCCCCTGCCCAAGCTGGACACAGTGGTGCGGGACGCGCCCCATGGCTCGATCCTCATCGATGCCGAGGCCCAGCTCAACACCTATCGAACGCGCTTCCGTATGGTGGAGGCCGTATCACTCGAATCGGACCAGTCCCGTGACTTCATCCACCGGCTGGCAACAGAGCTGTGAGGCACCCCATGGACAACTGGCGGAAGTCGTCCTACTCCGGCGAGGGCGACGGCAACGAATGTGTGGAAATAGCCAACTCCCCCACCCACGTAGCCGTACGCGACTCCAAGGCCCCGGCCGACCGCATCCTCACTTTCCCGACCGGAGCCTTCACCCCCTTCATCGAGGCCCTAAAGTCGGCTCACTCCACCGTCACCGACTTCGCCAGGTTCCGAGGCTGATCCACCTCGTTGCCCCGGGCGGTGGCCAGCTCACACGCGAACACCTGCAACGGCACCGTGGCCACGAGCGGCTGAAGCAGGGTCGGAGTCGCCGGAATCCAGATCAGGTGATCCGCGTACGGCACCACCGCCTCGTCCCCCTCCTCCGCGATCACGATCGTCCGCGCACCCCGGGCCCGGATCTCCTGGATGTTGGACACGATCTTGTCGTGCAGGACTGACCGTCCCCGGGGCGAGGGCACGACCACGACCACCGGCAGATCGTCCTCGATCAAGGCGATCGGCCCGTGCTTCAACTCCCCCGCCGCAAACCCCTCGGCGTGCATATAGGCGAGTTCCTTCAGCTTGAGCGCGCCTTCCAGCGCCACCGGATACCCCACGTGCCGGCCGAGGAACAGCACCGTGTTCTTGTGGGCAAGGCTTCGCGCCAGCGCCCGCACCGGTTCCATGGTCTCCAGCACCCGCTCGACCACACCGGAGATCTGCGACAGGTCCCGGATCACCGCGTGGATCTCGTCCCCCCACTTGGTGCCCCGCACCTGCCCCAGATACAGGGCGACCAGGTAGCACGCCACCAGCTGCGTGAGAAACGCCTTCGTCGAAGCGACCGCGACCTCCGGCCCGGCATGCGTGTACAGCACCGCGTCCGACTCACGCGGAATCGTCGACCCGTTGGTGTTGCAGATCGCCAGCACCCGGGCCCCCTGCTCACGGGCATGCCGCAGCGCCATGAGCGTGTCCATGGTCTCGCCGGACTGGGAGATGGCGATGACGAGCGTCTGCTGGTCGAGGATCGGATCCCGGTACCGGAACTCACTGGCCAGCTCCACCTCGCACGGAATCCGCGTCCAGTGCTCGATGGCGTACTTGGCGATCAGCCCGGCGTGGAAGGCCGTACCGCAGGCGACGATGACGACCTTGTCGACTTCCCGCAGCTCGGAGGCGCTGATCCGGACCTCGTCCAGCGTCAGTGAGCCGGCGGCGTCGATGCGCCCCAGTAACGTATCGGCGACCGCCTTGGGCTGCTCGGCGATCTCCTTGAGCATGAAGTAGTCATAGCCCCCCTTTTCCGCGGCGGCGGCATCCCAGTCGACGCGATACGACCGCACATCCGCCGGCCGCCCGTCGAACCCGGTGACGGTCACCCCGTCCCGCCGCAGCTCCACCACCTGGTCCTGACCCAGCTCGATCGCCGACCGCGTATGGGCGATGAACGCGGCGACGTCCGAGGCGAGAAAGGCCTCACCCTCCCCAACGCCCACCACGAGTGGCGAGTTCCGTCGCGCGCCGACGACCACGTCAGGCTCGTCGGCATGCACCGCGACCAGCGTGAAGGCCCCCTCCAACCGCCGGCACACGAGCCGCATGGCCTCGGCGAGGTCGGCGGTCACCGAGAACTCCTCGGCGAGCAGGTGAGCCACGACCTCGGTGTCCGTCTCGGACCCCAGCTCATGCCCCCGCTCCTCCAACTCGGCCCGCAGACAGGCGAAGTTCTCGATGATCCCGTTGTGCACGACGGCCACGCGCCCGGCGTTGTCGAGGTGCGGATGCGCGTTGGCATCCGTGGGCCCGCCATGTGTGGCCCACCGGGTATGCCCGATCCCCGTGCTTCCCGTCGGCAACGGCCGCTCGGTCAGCTCCTTCTCGAGATTGACGAGCTTGCCGGCCTTCTTCGCGGCCGCCAGCCCGCCGTCCGCCAGCACGGCGACGCCCGCCGAGTCGTATCCCCGGTACTCCAGCCGCTTCAGTCCGGCCATCACGATCTCGAGCGCCGACTGCGACCCCACGTATCCCACGATTCCGCACATGCGCGGCAGCCTACGACCGAACTCCGCTCGGAAACGGCCGTAGCGTGCCCGATTTCGGAAATTCCCGCCTCACTTCGGCACGGCGGTCGCCACGTCCGCCGCGAAGTCCGCGGCGACGTCACACATGTCCTGGTCGTCGACGTCGTGCCTCTGAAGGAGCCCGGCGGTCTCCACGCCCGCCGTCAGCCGGCACACCGCGAAGCTGCGCGACTGCCGGACTGCTCGTCACAGTCCGGCAGTCGGGGCGGGCCCTGCATGTCACGACGGCACTCGGGCACGCGCTCATCCGCGGCACCCAGGACGGCAGCCTCCGGTGACGACAGCCTCCGGTGACGACAGCCCCCCGCCCCCGGCCGCCGCAGCCTCACGTCTTGGCCCGATAAGCCCGCATGGCCAACGGACAGAACACCAGCGCGATCCCCGCGGCCCACACCAACGACCACAACACCGGCTCCGCGACCGGCCCGCCCAGCAGCAGCCCACGGAACGCGTCGGACAGATGCGTCACCGGATTGACGTCACTCCACGCCTGCAGCCACCCCGGCATGGTGTCCACCATGACGAACGCGCTGCTGGTGAAGGTGATCGGGAAGATGATCGTGAAGGCGAAGGCCTGCACCTTCTCCGCATCCCCCGCCAGCATCCCGATCAGCACCGCGCTCCAGGACACGGCCGCGGCGAACACCACCACCAGCAGCGTGCCCAGCAGGAACCCGTCGAGCCCGCCCGTGACCCGGAAACCGAGCAGCAGCCCGAGGCCGATCATCAACAGCAGCGCCCACACGTGCTTGGCGAGATCCGCGGTGATCCGGCCGATGAGCGGGGCGGAGCGGGCTATCGGCAGGCTGCGCAGCCGGTCGAAGACACCCTTGGTGAGGTCGGTGTTGAGCGCCATCGCCGTGTACATCGTCATGAACAGGGTGTTCTGCACGATGATCCCGGGCAGCGCGTACTTCAGATACGCCTCGGGCGTTCCGGCCATCTGTCCGCCCAGCACATACGTGAAGAGGAAGACGAACATGATGGGCGTGATGCTGTAGTCGACCAGCTCCAGCGGGTTGTGCTTGACCGCGACCAGGCTCCGCCAGGCCATCGTGAAGGTCTGCCGCAACCCGTCGAGCGGCCGCACCCGGCCCGACTTGGTGACCGGGGCGGTGATGGTCGTGGTGGTGGCGGTCATGGCCGCATCACCGCCTTCGCCGCCTTCGCCGCCGTATGAAGCTCGGCGTCCTCGCCCTCGTCCCGGACGGCCGCGCCACCGTTGCCCTCGGGCGCGCCGGGTTCGGCGCGGTGGCCGGTCAGGGCGAGGAAGACCTCGTCGAGCGACGAGCGGCGCAGGGCGAGCTCGCCCACCGCTATCCCCTCGCGGTCGAGCGTGCGTACGACGGCCGGCATCAGCTCGGGATCCTTCACCGGGGCGGTGATCGTCTCGCCCTCGATCCGCGCCTCCGGTCCGGCGGCCCCGGCCACCAGCGCATGCGCCCGCGCGAGGTCCTGCCCCGCCACCGGCCGCAGCTCCAGCACCTGGCCCCCGACCTGCGACTTCAGCTGATCCGGGGTGCCCTCGGCGATCACCCGGCCCTTGTCGATCACCACGATGTCGTCGGCGAGTACATCGGCCTCGTTCAGATACTGCGTGGTCAGCAGGGCCGTCGCACCGTCCGCGACCAGGCCCCGCAGCAGGTCCCACAGCTCACCGCGGCTGTGCGGATCGAGGCCGGTGGTCGGCTCGTCGAGGAAGAGGATGCTGGGCCGGCCGACGAGACTGGCCGCGAGATCCAGCCGCCTGCGCATGCCGCCGGAGAAGGTCTTCACGGCCCGCCCGGCCGCGTCCGTCAGCTGAAACCGCTCCAGCAGCTCAGCCGCCCGCGCCCGGGCCGCCCGCCTCGGCAGACCGAGCAGCCGGCCGATGAGCAGCAGGTTCTCCGTGCCGGTCAGGTTCTCGTCCACCGCCGCGTACTGCCCGGTCAGCCCCACCATGGCGCGTACGACCCCGGCCTCCCGGACCACGTCGTGCCCGGCCACCCGCGCCCTGCCCCCATCGGGCCTCAGCAGCGTCGCGAAGATCCGCACCGCCGTCGTCTTCCCCGCTCCGTTGGGACCCAGCAGCCCGAGCACCGAGCCCTTGCGGGCCCCGAGATCGACACCGGCCAGCGCCTCGGTCTCCTTGAACCGTTTGACCAGACCTTCCGCCTCTATCGCATACGTCATGGGTCACCCCTCGGGGGTTCGGTTCAGCGGACCCCGGCCCGGGCCCACCTCTCCCACAACTGTGACCCACGCCACTGACATTCCCCTCCTTGTCCCGCTCCCTCCCGCTTCCTCACGAAAATGACCGAGACAGGGACCCGCGTGACGGATCCCACCTCACCGTCTGTTCGTACTGCCGTAACAATGGACTGTGATCTCTCCGGTCTCCTCGATACCCCGGAGCGCCCACCGGCAACGGCCGGAGGCGACTCCCTACGTCGACCTCACCCGCTCGGAGTGGAGCGCGCTGCGCGACAAGACCCCGCTGCCGCTCACGGCGGAGGAGGTCGAGAAGCTGCGCGGCCTGGGCGACGTCATCGACCTCGACGAGGTGCGTGACATCTACCTCCCGCTCTCCCGGCTCCTCAATCTCTACGTAGGCGCCACCGACGGCCTGCGCGGCGCCCTGAACACCTTCCTCGGCGAACAGGGCTCCCAGTCCGGAACCCCGTTCGTCATAGGAGTCGCCGGCTCGGTCGCCGTAGGAAAGTCCACGGTCGCCCGCCTCCTGCAGGCCCTGCTCTCCCGCTGGCCCGAGCACCCGCGCGTCGAACTGGTCACGACGGACGGCTTCCTGCTGCCCACCAAGGAACTCCAGGCCCGCGGCCTGATGTCGCGGAAAGGTTTCCCCGAGTCCTACGACCGCCGCGCCCTGACCCGTTTCGTCGCCGACATCAAGGCGGGCAAGGACGAGGTCACGGCCCCCGTCTACTCCCACCTGATCTACGACATCGTCCCCGACCAGCGGCTCACGGTCCGCCGGCCCGACATCCTGATCGTCGAGGGCCTGAACGTCCTCCAGCCCGCCCTCCCCGGCAAGGACGGCCGCACCCGGGTCGGCCTCGCGGACTACTTCGACTTCAGCGTGTACGTCGACGCCCGCACCGAGGACATCGAGCACTGGTACCTCAACCGCTTCAAGCGCCTGCGCGAGACCGCCTTCCAGAACCCCTCCTCGTACTTCCGCAAGTACACCCAGGTATCCGAGGAAGAGGCCCTCGACTACGCCCGCACGATGTGGCGCACCATCAACAAGCCCAACCTCGTGGAGAACATCGCCCCCACCCGGGGCCGCGCCGCCCTCGTCGTCCGCAAGGGCCCGGACCACAAGGTCCAGCGCCTGAGCCTGCGCAAGCTGTAAGACCGTAGGGCCGTGAGGGCCGTAACACGGGCCTGTTAGAAAGACGTCATGCTGCATCTGCGCCTGATCACCCCGGCCGACAAGACCGACGCCGTGGTCCGCCTGATCGAGAAGACGGTCGGCACCACACACCTCGTCGTGCTGCCGGGCGCCGCCCGCAACCCCGCCGGCGATGTCGTGCTGTGCGACGTGGCGCGCGAGGCGGGTGACGAACTCCTGAGCAGGCTGCAGGGATTGGACCTCGACAAGCACGGCTCCATCGCCGTCGAGAACATCGACCTGTCGCTGTCCAAGCGCGCCGACAAGGCCGAGGCGGAGGCCCCCGGCGAGGGCGCGGACGCGGTGCTGTGGGAGCACCTCACGGACGCGACGCACGAGGAGTCCACCCTCTCCATCACCTACCTCGCCTTCATCACGCTCGCCACGATGATCGCGGCCTGCGGTGTCGTGCTCGACAACGCGATCCTGATCGTGGGCGCGATGGCGGTCGGCCCGGAGTTCGGACCGCTGGCGGGCATCTGCACGGCCGTGGTGCAGCGGGCGCCGCGCCTGGCGCTGCGCTCACTGATCGCCCTGCTGGTCGGCTTCGCCGTGGCGATGGCGGTGACGGTGGGTTTCAGCTACTTCATGGACGCCGTCGGCCTGTTCACCGAGGCCAGACTGGAGGCCGAGCGCCCCAACACGGGCTTCATCTACGCCCCCGACTGGTTCTCCTTCGTCGTGGCGGTCCTCGCCGGCGCCGCCGGCACCCTCTCGCTGACGTCGTCGAAGTCCGGCGCCCTGGTCGGGGTCGCCATCTCGGTGACGACGGTCCCGGCCGCCGCCAACGCGGCCGTGGCCCTGATCTACGACGACGCCAAACAGACCTGGTTCTCGACGGGCCAGCTGCTCCTGAACCTGCTGGGCATCATCCTCGCCGGCACGCTCACGCTGCTGGCCCAGAAGTGGCTCTGGGCCAGGCAGCGCGCACGTACGGCGAAGGCGGGCAGCGCCTAGGAAGAGATGTAACGCGCTTCGCAGCCCGTGCCGATCTGGTCACCGGAGTTGGCGAACACCGCGTCGGAACCGAGGCCGCAGGTAGTCACGGTGTCGTTGTTGGGCGTGTCGTCGTCCACGCCGATCATGTCGTTGGCGCCGCCGGTCGCCACGGTGTCCGCGCCCGGTCCGGCATCGACGACAGTGCGGACGACAATGCTCGTCCCGTCGAAACTGTCGCCTTGGTCACCCAGCCCGACCGAGAGCCGGCTGACCGGGAGGGGGCAGTCGACAGTGTTGAAGTCCACCTGACGGCAACCCGGTCCCGCCGCGACGCCCGAGCTGTCCGTGAGTCTCAGACTGGCGCCGACGACGGTGGCCGTCACGTTGTTCACGAATCCGGCACGCGCGCTGAGCCCGACGTTGCCGAAAACACGGAACGCAGTGGAGCCGGGGGTCTGCGCAGCGGCCGGGGTGGCGAGCGCGGTGACGAGGAGACCGGCGGCCAGGGCCGGCACGGCCGCGCGTTTCAGGGTGCTGCTCACTGTCTTCATGCTGCGTTTCTCACTTCCGTCGAGGGGCTCGCCGCGTAGGGGCGGCCTCGACGCCAGTGAAACAACCAGCGATCAACCCGGCACTCTTTGTTACGGCCACGGAGTGACGCACATCGCACCGCAGTGGCATAGGGCATCCGGGGCAGAACGCGGACCTGCGAACCCGCCCCGGACGGCGTCCCGCAGCGCTACCCCAGCGCCGACTTCACGGCATCGGCGAGCTGCCCGGCGACCGACCGTGCCTGGTCGATGTCGGCGGCCTCGACCATCACGCGCACCAACGGCTCGGTCCCCGAAGGCCGAAGCAGCACCCGCCCGGTCTCCCCCAGCTCCCGCTCCGCCTCGGCGACAGCGGCGGCGAGGTCGGCCGAGGTCTTCACCCGCGCCCTGTCCACATCCGGCACATTGATCAGCACCTGCGGCAGCCGTTCCATCACCGCCGCGAGATCCCGCAGCGTACGCCCGGTCTCGGCGACCCGCGCGGCCAGCATCAGCCCGGTCAGCGTGCCGTCACCGGTCGTGGCGTGGTCCAGCACGATGACGTGCCCGGACTGCTCGCCACCCAGCGCGAAGTCCTTCTCCTTCATCTCCTCCAGCACATACCGGTCACCGACCGCGGTCTGGACGAGCTGGATCCCCTCGCGCTCCATCGCCAGCTTGAAGCCGAGGTTGGACATGACGGTCGCCACCACGGTGTCGGACCGCAGGGCGGACCGCTCCCGCATCGCCAGCGCCAGCACGGCGAGGATCTGGTCGCCGTCCACCTCCTCGCCCGTGTGATCCACGGCGAGGCAACGGTCGGCGTCACCGTCGTGCGCGATACCAAGATCCGCACCCTGCTCGACGACGGCGGCCTTCAGCTTGTCCAGATGCGTGGACCCGCACCCGTCGTTGATGTTGAGCCCGTCCGGCTCGGCACCGATGGTGACGACCTCGGCCCCGGCCCGCGAGAAGGCCTCCGGCGAGACAACCGCCGCGGCACCGTGCGCCTCGTCGAGAACGATCTTCAGCCCGTCCAGCCGGTTGGGCAGCGCCCCGAGGAGGTGGGCGACGTACTCCTCGAACCCCTGGTCATACGACCGCACGCGCCCGACAGCCGCACCCGTGGGCCGCTCCCAGGGCTCACCGTGCCGATGCTCGTCGTAAACGGACTCAATACGGTCTTCCAACTCATCGGCGAGCTTGTGGCCACCGCGGGCGAAGAACTTGATGCCGTTGTCGGGCATGGCGTTGTGGCTGGCGGAGAGCATCACGCCGAGGTCGGCGCCGAGCGATCCCGTCAGAAAAGCCACCGCCGGCGTCGGCAGCACCCCAACGCGCAGCACATCGACACCCGCACTCGCCAGACCGGCCACCACGGCGGCCTCCAGGAACTCCCCGGACGCACGCGGGTCCCGCCCGACCACCGCTTTCGGCCGGTGGCCCTCGAAGGTGCCCGCCTCGGCCAGTACGTGCGCCGCCGCCACGGACAGACCGAGCGCCATCTCGGCCGTCAGATCCGCGTTGGCGACGCCGCGCACGCCGTCCGTGCCGAAGAGTCGTCCCACTTGTCCTCCTGAGGAAGCGTCAGTTTCGGAGATCGTCCGATCATCCCATCGCCCGATCACACGAGCCCACAGGCACACGAGCACACGAGCACACGAGCACACGAGCACATCAGCCTTTGAACACCTTGTGCCGTTATACGCCCAAGCCTGTGAGAAAACGAACGCCCCGGCGGCACTGTGGCGTGCCGCCGGGGCGTTCGGACGTACAGGCAGCGAAGCTTAGCGCTTGCTGTACTGCGGGGCCTTGCGGGCCTTCTTCAGACCGGCCTTCTTGCGCTCGACCGCACGGTCGTCGCGCTTGAGGAAGCCGGCCTTCTTCAGCGGGCCGCGGTTGTTGTCGACGTCGGCCTCGTTCAGCGCACGGGCGACACCGAGACGCAGCGCACCGGCCTGGCCGGAGACACCGCCACCGGCGATGCGGGCGACGACGTCGTAACGACCTTCGAGCTCAAGAACCTTGAACGGCTCGTTGACCTCCTGCTGGTGCACCTTGTTCGGGAAGTAGTCCTCGAGCGTCCGCCCGTTGATCTTCCACTTGCCGGTGCCCGGAACGATCCGAACACGAGCAATGGCGTTCTTACGACGACCCAGGCCGGCGGCGGGCTGGGGCTCACCGAAGCGCGAGGCGAGGGACTCGGAGGTGTACTCGCCCTCCACCGGAACCTCGGACTCGGTGGTGTAGCTGTCGATGTCAAGCTCTTCGAGCGGCTGCTCGGCAGTGGTCTCGGCCACGATTCTCCTCAGATTCTCTTCAGTCTTAGGGGGTGGCCGGACTTACTGCGCGACCTGGGTGATCTCGTACGGCTGCGGCTGCTGCGCGCCGTGCGGGTGCTGGTCACCCTTGTAGACCTTCAGCTTCGAGAGCATCTGACGGCCCAGAGTGTTCTTGGGGAGCATGCCCTTGACGGCCTTCTCGATGGCCTTCTCGGGATTCTTGTCGAGGAGCTCGTCGTAGCGGACGGAGCGCAGACCACCCGGGTAGCCGGAGTGGCGGTACGCCATCTTCTGGGTCCGCTTGTTGCCGGACAGGTGCACCTTGTCGGCGTTGATGATGATGACGAAGTCACCAGCGTCGACGTGCGGCGCGTAGATCGGCTTGTGCTTGCCCCGGAGGAGCGTCGCGGCAGTGGTGGCGAGACGGCCCAGGACAACGTCCTGAGCGTCGATGACGTGCCACTGGCGCGTCACATCGCCGGGCTTGGGGCTGTACGTACGCACGGTTCGTAGCCTTCGCTTCGAGTGAATGGTCCTGAACAGGTCACCGAAACGATCACGACAGCCTGGACCGCACGGCGGCGACGCATACCGCGTACGTGGGGTCGCTGGTCATCGGCCCGGTGGACCGGTGTAAGGGCCCGTCCCGTGAGAATGAGCAAGCCAATACACAACGAACATGCAGGATACCTGCGGCGCCCGGGCCCGGTCAAAATGGCTTGGCTGCGGCAGGCCGTCGCTGTCCGGCACCCCAGCGTAGACGCCCCGCCCGGGGGCTGCCGCCCCCGCCCCCCGCTTCGGCCCTGAAGGGGCCTCGTCCTCAAACGCCGGACGGGCTGAATGGTGCGGGCCGGAGCCAGAGGGGGCCCGGCGATTCACCGACGCCGAACGGCCTGGGACCGCCTGGACCGCCCCTCCGACGAGGACGCCACCTGGCGCCGGGAAGCGGCCACCCCTGCCGGGAAGCGACGATCAGCGGCCCGGCATCGCGGATCACCGAAGGCCGACCCAGGCAGGGCGGCGACCACACGCAGGAAAGCGGCCCGGCGGAGGCACGCGCCCAGCCCCGGAAAACGACCCTGCGCAGGAAAGCGCCCCGGGCAGAAACCAACATCCAGCCGAGGACAGCGACCCCACGCAGGAAAGCGACCCCGACAGAGATCAGCACCCCACCCCGTACAGCGACCCCACGCAGGAAAGCGACCCCGGCCGAGGCCTGCACCCAACCCAGGAAAACGACCCCACGCAGGAAAGCGCCCCCAGCAGAAACCAACACCCAGCCGAGGACAGCAACCCCACGCAGGAAAGCGACCCCGGCCGAGGCCTGCACCCAACCCCGGACAGCGACCCCACGCAGGAAGGCAACCCCGGCAGAAACCCGCGCCCACCCCGGGCAGCGCCCCTCGAGCACCAGGCCCGGCACCGACGCTCACTCCCCCACCCCGGGCACCCCCGACGCCCCCGACGCCCGCCTCTTGGCCGACCGAGTCGGGTGGGTGGGTGGGCAACCCCCCGGGGTCTGGGGGCGGAGCCCCCAGCGGGGTCCAGGGGCGGAGCCCCTGGCGGGGTCGAAGGGGCAGCACCCCTGGAGGACGGGACGGGTAGGGGCGGCGGGGGCGAGAAAACCCGGCCACTCCCGAAACAGCGAACAGCCAACGTCACCGCCAGCCCACACAACGTCACCGCATCCCGGAACGCCCGCCGCTGAACCGCCTCCAGATAAGGCCAGGTCACCCCAGGCAGCTGCGGCACCAGCGCCATCCAGAACCACACCCCCCGCCCAACCGCCCCCTCATACGGCAACCCCGCCAACAGCACCGGCACGACAACGAGCAGATAGTGGTCGTACGACGGCCTGGAGACCAGAAACGCCGAAAGCATCAACATCGCCGCGGTCTCCGCAAGACACAGCGGACCACCCACTCCGCCCCCCTCACCACACCGCCGCCACCGCCGCCACGCACACCAAACCCCCACCCCCGCAGCCCCCAGCCCGATCCCCCCGGCCACCGCCCCCGGCACCCCCACCCTCGGCAGCACAGCAACCAGCGACGCCTCATACAGCCGTACAAAGCCGTCGTCGCCCCGCAGCAGAAACGGCAACGTACGAGTGAGGAACCCCACAGGATCCGGCAGCAACAGCGCCGCCCCCACGGACGCCACCACCGGCACCCCGACCATCACCACCAGCCCCCGCCACCGCCCCGCGAACACGAACAACAACCCCACCGGCGCCAGCAACGGCTTCAACGCGACCGCCGCTCCGATCACCACCCCCGCAGCCACCCACCGCCCCCGCCCCGCCAGCAACAACCCCAACGGCAGGGCAAGCACCGCCGTCGCCGTCCAGTTCCCCAGCAGAACAAGGTGCGCGAACGGCGCGAACCCGACCGCGAGGCCGACCAGACCGAGGACGGCGAAGCGACTGCGCAGCCCGACGCCGTACAGCCGCAGCGCGCACCCCCACCCACCCACCAGGCACCCGGTCACCACCACCGGCACCAGCACGGCCAGCACATCCCGCGGAACCAGCACCTGAGGAGCCGCCGCCAGCACCGCGCTCGGCAAATAGAGGAAGTGGGGGTCGTCATACGGCGACCCCCCGGCCAGCCAGACCCGCGCCGCCCGCACGACGATGGCGTTGTCCATCCCTCCGTCCGAGGTCACACGCGCCGTACGCGCCGCGAGAGCGCCCAGGACGGCCCCGAGCACCACCCACAGATGCCAGCTCGCCCGCCGCACCAACCACCCGGAGATGTCGCTTTTGTACTCACTCACCATGTGAACGCTAGGTGCGCATGGGCCTCTTGAGGCAGACCGGCACGCCCTCGTCCCGTCTAAGATGCGCCCCATGAGCTTCGGGCAGCAGGGGGGACCCCAGTCCCAGTGGGATCCCTGGAAACCGCATTCCCAGCAGCCGTGGACCAGCGGCGCCGACGAGACCCCGGACTGGGCCGCACTCGCAGAGGCGTCCGAGACCCGCAACAAGCGGCGTCGGCTGCTGTTCATCGGCGGCGGCGCACTGGCCACCGTCGCGATCGGTGCCGCCGTCGCCGTGGCCGTGGTGTCGGCGAACGACAGCAACTCGGCCGCGAACAACCCGGCTTCCGGCAATCCCGCGACCGGGAACGTACCGGGCGAGACGACCGGCCCGGCCCCGTCGTTCGAGTCGACGAGCGCTCCGCCGCCGCTGGATCCGAGGGACTTCGTCTCCAGCAAGAGCAAGGACACCGCCCCGCTCGGTGCTCAGATCCTCTTCCCGGGCACGCAGCTGACCGTGGCCGACAACACGGTGTACAAAAAGGGCGCGACCGACGACACGAAGAGCTGCTCCGCGGTCACCAGGGGAGGACTCCCGAAGATCCTCACCGCCAACGACTGCACCCGCTTCCTGCGCGTCTCGTACACCAAGGACGGCATCGCGACGACGATCGGCGTGGCCGTCTTCGACACCGCGGCGCAGGCCACCAAGGTCAAGAGCCAGGTCGACACCGACGACGACATCATCAGGTCGCTCTCCGGCAAGGGCATCAAGGACTTCTGCACCGCCGCCGTCTGCCTCTCGACCTCCAACTCCTACGGCCGTTACGCCTACTTCACCATCACCGGCTTCACCAGCGGCAAGGACATGACGGAGAAGGACACGGACGCCTACCAGGTCAGTGACAACCTGGAAAGCTTCACGTTCAGTCAGATCCGCAAGCGGGGCGAGACGCAGGCGTCGGCGGCGGCCAACGAGTAGCGACGCCGGACGAGTAGCGACGCCGGACGAGTAGCGACGCCCGACGGACAGCGAGGCCCAACGCACAGCGAGCCCCAACGGACAGCGGCGGCCGACGGACAACCGGCCGCCGCCGAGAGCTCACCTGTGCTTCAGGCGCAGCCGAATCGGCACGACCGCCGACTCCAGCTGCGTCTTCAGCGTCATCTTCGACACACCTTCCGTCCGCTCCTCGAAGCGGATCGGGATCTCCACGGCGCTGTGCCCGGCCCGCACGGCCTTGTACTTCAGCTCGACCTGGAAGCTGTAGCCCGCGCTGTCCAGGGTGGCCAGGTCGAGGTCGCGCAGGGTCGCCGCCGACCACAGGTTGAAGCCGGCCGTGATGTCCCGGATCTTGGTGCCGAGCACGGTACGGGCGTAGCGGTTGGCGAACCGGGACAGCAGGACGCGGTGGATGCCCCAGTCCTCGTCGAGCGAGCCGCCCTCCACGTACCGGCTGCCGACGACCAGGCCCACCCCCGAGGCCACGGCCGTCCCCAGCATCCGCGGCACCGCCTCCGCCGGGTGGCTCCCGTCGGCGTCCATCTGGACGACGTACGCGGCGCCCTCCTCCAGCGCGGCGCTCATGCCCGCGACGTACGCCCGCCCCAGACCGTCCTTCTCGGTGCGGTGCAGCACGCTCATCCGGCGCCGGCCGTCCCAGTTGTACTTCTCGGCCAGCTCCTCGGCGATCCGCCCGGTGCCGTCCGGGCTGGAGTCGTCGACGATCTTCAGGTGCAGCCCGTCGACCGGCAGCCCGAGCACCAGCTCGGCCATCCGCGGCAGGTTCGCGGCCTCGTTGTACGTCGGCATGACCACGGTGACCGGTACGCCCGGGTGTCTGTCGTGGTTGTCACGTCCCGTCATGGCTTTCTCTTTCCCTCCCCCAGGAGCCCCTGCCGAGGCCCCTCCCCAACGGGCGCGGGCCTTCCCAGCGCCCGGAACCGCCAGCCCGCCGCGGTCCAGCGGTCCGCGTCGAGCACCCCCCGCCCGTCCACGATCAGCGGACGGGAAACCAGCGACCGGGCCCGCGCCGGGTCGATCTCCCGGAACTGCGGCCACTCGGTCAGATGCAGCACGAGATCGGCGCGTTGCAGCGCCTCCTCGGCCGACAGCGCGTACCCGAGGAGCGGGAAGGCCTTGCGGGCGCTGTCCATCGCCTCGGGGTCGTAGACCGTGACGTCGGCGCCGTCGAGGCGCAGCCGCGCCGCCACGTTGAGCGCCGGCGAGTCACGGATGTCGTCGGAGTCGGGCTTGAAGGCGGCACCGAGTACGGCGATACGGGCGCCCAGCACCGTTCCCCCGCACCACTCCCGCGCCACCTCGACCACCTTGTCGCGCCGCCGCATGTTGATCGCGTCCACCTCGCGCAGGAACGCCAGCGAGACCCCCAGCTCGTCGGCGCGGTGCGCGAAGGCACGGATGTCCTTGGGCAGGCAGCCCCCGCCGAAGCCGACGCCGGCGCGCAGGAACTTCTTCCCGATCCGGTCGTCGTACCCGATCGCCTCGGCGAGCACGCCGACGTCGCCGCCCGCGGCCTCGCAGACCTCGGCCATCGCGTTGATGAAGGAGATCTTGGTGGCGAGGAAGGCGTTGGCGGCCGTCTTGACCAGCTCGGCGGTCGGGAAGTCGGCGGTGACGAGCGGGATCCCGGCGGCGAGGACGGGGGCGTACACGTCCCGCAGAATCGTTTCGGCCCCCTTCGACCGCACCCCGAACACCAGCCGGTCCGGCCGCAGCGTGTCCTCGACGGCGAAGCCCTCGCGCAGGAACTCCGGGTTCCAGGCGACCTCGACACCGGCGTACGTCTCCGCGAGCCGCCCCGCCGTCCCCACCGGCACGGTGGACTTGCCGACCAGCAGCGCGCCCGGCCGGGCGTGCGCGGCGACGGCCGCGAAGGCGGAGTCGACGTACGTCAGATCGGCGCCCTCGGACCCCTTGAGCTGAGGCGTCCCGACACACACGAAGTGCACGTCGCCGAAGGCCCCGGCCTCCGCGTAGTCGCCCGTGAACCGAAGCCGCCCGCTCGCCGTGTGCTTCGCGATGAGCTCGGGCAGCCCGGGCTCGTGGAACGGCACGCGCCCGGCCCGCAGCGCGGCGACCTTCTCGGGGTCCACATCGACACCGAGGACCTCGTGGCCGAGCTCCGCCATGCAGGCGGCGTGGGTGGCACCGAGGTAGCCGGTGCCGATGACGGTGAGCCGCATGAGTACGGCCTTTCTTGCTTCAACGCGAACGCGCGCGCTCAGGAGGTCTTGATCCAGATGCGGTACTCGCTCGTGCCGTTCGCGTTGCGGAACGGGATCTCGGCCAGCAGCCGGTAGTGCGAGTTGCCCTTGGCAGCGGCGGCGACGATGTCGTCGACCCTCGGGTTGGTGAGCCCGTCGAGGACGATCAGGTCGAACTTGCCGGCCTTCACCGCCGCCGTGTAGGCCTCGTCGCCGCCGTAGTACTTGCCCTTCGCGTCCTTGTACTCCATGCCGAAGAGGCTGTGCCACTGATGGTGGCTGGACTTGTCGTACAGGTAGTAGACGGGCACCTCGGGCGTCGAGGCGAGGTATTCGCCCTTGGAGTCCACATGGGACTCGATGGCGTTGATCATCTTCGTGGAGTCCGGCCAGATGTCGAAACGCCAGTCCGCCTGCTGGATGCCCAGGCACAGCACGGCGGTCCAGAGCATGATGCCGAGCTGGGGATAGCGGAAGTGCGCGCCCATCAGGCGGCTGACTCCCACACCGGCCATCGGAGCGGCGAAGAGCAGACCGAAGCCGACGTGCTTGAACAGCGAGACCACGGTCCCCAGATGAACCTGGTACGCCGGTGCCAGCACGGCCGTACCGCACAGCACCAGCCCGAGCAGGGCCCGCCAGCGCCAGCCGGGGTTACCGAGCCGCAGCGCCAGCGGCGACTCGTTCATACGGCTGCGCCGCACGTACGAGATGGCGCCGCCGACGGCGGTGAGGAACATCAGCCCGCCCCACTTGGCGGTCTGCTCCAACAGGAACTCGACGGTGTCCGTGCCATGGGCACGGTCGGTGGTGGTCTGCCGCACACCGGCCATGAGGTCGGTGGTGTACATCCCCGCCGCCAGCAGACCGCCGATGCCGAGGGCGAGCACCACCATCCGCACGAAGGCACGGCGGCCCTTGTGCGGCCACGCGGTGAGCAGCGCCAGCACGACGATGGTCGGCAGGTACAGCGCGGACGCGTACTTCACCCCGACCGCCAGCACCCCGAAGGGTGCGGCCAGCAGTACGGCGATCACGGGCGCCCGGTCGGTGCGTACGACGATCCAGGTGGTCAGGGCCAGCAGGAAGACCGCGGCCGCGTCATAGGTGGCGAAGTAGCCCATGACGACGGTCGACTGGAGCACCGCGAACAGCGCGGCGGCGGCCAGCGCGGCCCGCTCGTTGAACAGTCGCCGGGTGAACGAATACAGCAGCCCCGTGGTGCAGAGCATGAAGAACAGGCTCAGGGTCCGCGCCCCGGCGAGCCCGAACTCCGCGTCCACGATCGCGGCGAGTACGGGGTAGAGCTGCGGTGAGCCGGAGAAGTACGCGGCGTAGTCGCGAGGCAGCTCGGTGCCGCCCAGCATGTGGTCCAGGTGGGCATGGCCGGCCGCCAGGTACAGCGCCTCGTCCTGGAACGCGGTGTTCGACAGACGCAGCGACAGCGCCGCCTGGATGACCATGA
Organism: Streptomyces sp. DT2A-34; assembly: GCF_030499515.1. Classification (NCBI taxonomy): domain Bacteria; kingdom Bacillati; phylum Actinomycetota; class Actinomycetes; order Kitasatosporales; family Streptomycetaceae; genus Streptomyces; species Streptomyces sp. DT2A-34. Next base: position 3,883,521 of record NZ_JASTWJ010000001.1, read on the forward strand.
TGCACAGCAGCACGACCCGGCTCACCCAGGCCCGCCGCCTGCTCGCCGCCATCTCCCAGCCGGCTTCCGGCGTTTCGGGGATGTGGTACTCGGGCTCGTCGTCCGGCACCTGCTGGTACTGGACCGTGCGCAGCGCGTACGTCGGCTGGTCGGCATGGTCCTCGTGCCGGCCGTGCGGCTGCTGCGGGATCTGCGTCGCGTACGGGTCCTGCTGGTACCGCTGGTCCTGGTACGGCTCCTGGTCCTGCTCTCGGTGCTGCTCCTGCTGGTAGCCGTACTGGCCGTCGTCGTACGCGGGACCCTGCTGCCGGGAGCGCCGCCCGTTCGAGTTGAACCGCGTGGACGCCGACTCTTCCTCGGCGTACGGATCGTAGGGCTGAGGCGTGTAGTGCTCGTGTCGGGAGTTGGAGTTCATCACGGCTTCCGTACGTCGAAGCCGAAGCTGTCGTCGGCGGCCAGACGCTTGAACTCCTTCAGCGCCAGCGGGCTCGCCTCCAGTCGCCAGTCGGCACGCTTTTTGTGGTTGAACCAGATGAAGCCGAGCATGTCGTCGTCCGCCGCGACGCCCGCGAACAGATTGCGGATGTCGGCGCGCCGCCGCTCACCCGCCATCGCGGCGGTCTCCAGCAGGATCACCGGCTTCTTGGTGAAGGTGCGGACCTGGTCCCGGGTCGGCCCGAAGACGCTGTCGAAGGCGCCGTCCTCCTCGATCGTCCAGTAGCCGATCAGCCCGACCCAGTCGACGTAGGCGTCGCCCGGGTAGTACGGCTTGAGCTTGACGCTCTTGACCGGGTTGACGATGTTGGGCGACCAGGCCCAGATGACGTTCGAGGCGCCGGCGTCGATGAAGGTCTCGTGGATGTGCCGCCAGGCGGCCACGTAGTCCTTGGAGGTCACGTTCTTCGTGCCCCACTTCTCCCAGTGGCCGTTGAACTCGTCGGCGAAGGAGATCACGACGGGCAGGTTCAGCCTGCGGACCGCCGTCGCGTACTCCTTGAGGTACGCGTCCGACTTGCCCGCCGCGATGTCCGCGATCGGCGTGTCGAAGGGCTCCCACGACATCAGCGTCATGGCGCCCTCACGCCAGGCGTTGCGCACGCCGGTGGCGTCGAAGCCGTCGCCCCAGGCGGCGTAGTACTCGATGAGGTTCGGCTGCTTGCCGACCATCTTCGTGTACGTGTCCACGCCCTTCATGGAGTTCGGCGCGCCGTCCACCGCGGCCCCGAAGTACTTCTTGTCCGGTTTCAGGAGCGGTACGACGTCGTAGGGCACCTCGGCCTCGGGGCTCGCCGAGGTGTCGGCCCCGGCCTTGCCCTGCTCACTGGTCCCCGAGGAGCCGCCCGAGTCCTCACCGAGGACCGAGCAGCCGCTGAGGGCGAGCACGCCACTGAGCAGACCGGCCGCCAGGGCCGTACGGGTACGGCTGAACAGCTGCATCAGGCGACCGCCTTCTCGCGGGGCTGGACCAGGACACGGCCCACGACGAGGGCGTAGAAGAGCCCGGAGGACAGGATCAGGGCGAAGTCCGGGGCGTCCATGGTGAACGTCCGGTAGACCGCTCCCACGACCCAGATCAGCGCGGTGCCACCGCTCCAGACCCACATGCCGAGCCAGAAGCGCCGGGTCTTGTTCTTCTTGGCGCCGGAGGAGCCGGTGGGCTGCCAGCCCATGCGGTTCTTGCGCAGGATGTCCCAGATGGCGAAGACGTGCGCCCAGCCGTACATCATGCGGGCCGCCCAGGCCTCCAGGCGGTAGGGCGCCTTGTGCCACATCGGGAAGATGATCGTGGTGTAGATGATGCTGGGCAGCACCAGGATCAGATGCTCGACCATGAGCTTCTCGGGCATCATCAGCAGCAGCACGATCGGGATGACCGGGGCGGCGAAGGTGAACAGCGCCGTGTGGATGTAGTAGAAGAACCCGGACATGTAGCACAGGCGGCTGGAGAGCCTGATCTTCGCCTGCCAGAACTTCCGGCTGCCGAGCAGGCTCATGGATCCCGAACACCAGCGGTACTGCTGGTTGAAGAAGGCGCCCGCGGTGTCCGGGCACACCCCCGTCGACACGGCGACCGGCACGTACCGCAGATCCCAGCCGAGCCCCCGCAGGTCGAACCCGGTGTGCACGTCCTCGGAGTGCTCGATCAGCGTCGTACCGCCGTTGGTCTCCAAGGCGGCCCGCCGATACACAGCACAGCTACCCACACAGATCGCGCCGTCACTGCCCTGCCGCGACACCTGCACGGACCGGTAGAACAACTCCTGCACCGCACCCGCGCCGCGCTCGATCCAGTTCTGCGAGTCCAGCACCCGGAAGTACTGCGGCGACTGAACGATCCCGATGCGCGGGTCCGCCTCCATGTACGGCAGCAACTCCTGGAGCAGGTCGGCGCGCGGCGTGAAGTCGGCGTCCAGGATCAGGATGTACTGGCCGTCGGACTGCCCGAACCCGAAGTGCAGGTTGCCGGCCTTCTTGAACCAGCCGCGGTTCTCCCGGGTGCCGTAGCGGAACCCGAAGTCCCGGGCCATGGCGGCCAGTTCGGGGCTGGCACCGTCGTCGAGCACGAAGGGCACGCACACACCCGGATACCGGTCGGCCATCTCCCGCACATGCCGCCAGGTGTTGTGCAGCACCTCGATGGGCTCACCGCACACCGGCAGGAACACATCCACGCTCGGGTACACCTCGGGCCGCCAGTTGTGCACCAGCCGCTTGTGGTGCGCGATGTCGAAGTCCCGGGTGAACCCGTTCACCCGCAGCGACACCAGGTAGTAGATGACCGTGAAGACGAGCAGCGGTGTGTAGATCCACAGCACCGGCGTCGACTGGGCCAGCTTGAACTGGCTCACCACCAGGCAGCAGAAACTGACCAGCGAACTGATCGTCAGGATCCACAGACGCCGGCGCGCGTAGGAGTACTTCTCCCTGTCCGTCGGCGGCAGCGGCAGCAGCCCCAACGGGGCACCTTCACCCCGTCCCGCCTTCCGTCGTCCACCGGCGTTGTTCTGGCGCGCGGTTCGGCGCCCCCCAGTCCGCGCAGGACCAACTGAACTCATGCAAAACCCACCCCCGGGCCCGGATACGGCCCGTTGACCCCCACCCCTACTCGGCCTTCCCCATGTCGATTTCTCGAACAACGGCCGAGCAGCTCGAACCAACGGTCGAGCGACGAAAGGCTATACGAGAGGTAAGAAGGTCGTAAGAGGGAACTAGGGGACTTACGCCAGGTAAGTCCCGACATGAGCGCTATCCGACCTCAAATGTCGGGTAACTAACAGGTTTCGCATCCGGACGTCCCGGGCAGGGATCGCCTGTTTCGCGCTTCCTTGTTCCGCGCCGCGAGCAACTCGTCGGCGGGATACCCGACCTCTTCGAGCGTCAGCCCATGGGGCCGAACGACATGTACGGCCGAGTCCCGTACGCCGGCGGCGAGCACCTTGCCGGGCCAGTCGGTGGGCCGGTGCCCGTCCCCCACGAACAGCAGCGCCCCGATGAGCGACCGCACCATGTTGTGGCAGAAGGCATCGGCCCGAACCGTCGCGGTGATGATCCCGTCGTCCCCCCGCACCAGACTCAGCTCCTGCAGCGTGCGGATGGTGGTGGCCCCCTCCCGCTTCTTGCAGTAGGCAGCGAAGTCATGCTCACCGAGCAGCGGCCGCGCCGCCTCGTTCATGGCCTCGACGTCGAGGGGCCAGTCGTGCCAGAGGACATGACTGCGCAGCAGCGGATCGACACCGCCGGGATTGTCGGTGACGCGATACGCGTACCGCCGCCAGACGGCGGAGAACCGCGCGTTGAACCCACTGGGCGCCTCCCTGAGGGCCCACACCCGCACATCCTTGGACAGCCGCCCGGCGAGCCGCTTGAGCAACTTCTCGTGGTGCTCCCGCCAGACCGACTCCGGCAGATCGACATGCGCGACCTGCCCCCGCGCATGCACACCGGCATCGGTCCGCCCCGCCACGGTCAGTTCGTACGTCGTACCCCCCGACCGCGTGACGGTCCGCAACGCATCCTCGATCTCCCCCTGCACGGTCCGCTTCCCACCGGCCTGCTTGGCCCACCCGTGAAACGCGGCCCCGTCATAGGACAGATCAAGACGGACACGGACGTAACCGGGTGCTGCTTCATCACTCACGTACAGATCCTCTCAGGTACACAAAAGCGGGCCCGCTCCTGTGAAAGGAACGGACCCGCTGAGCGCCCCGTAAAGGGGCGCGGGGAACTGCGCGAGCAACCACGACGAGGCCGCAGCCGCCGAACGAACAGGCCCCCGCAGACGCTTACGCGTCCTTGGACTCCTCAGCCGAAGCCTCCTCGGCCTCGTCGGCCTTGGTGACGTCGACCTTGGTCTCCTCGACGGCCGGCGCCTCGGCGTCCTTGGCGGCACGCTTCGTCGCCGCCTCGGCCTCACCCGTGGCCTCCTGCGCAACCGTCAGCGCCTCGACCAGCTCGATGACAGCCATGGGCGCGTTGTCGCCACGGCGGTTACCGATCTTGGTGATACGGGTGTAGCCACCCGGACGGTTCTCGTACCGCGGGCCGATCTCGGTGAAGAGCGTGTGGACGACGCTCTTGTCCGTGATGACCTGGAGCACCTGGCGGCGGTTGTGAAGGTCGCCCTTCTTCGCCTTGGTGACCAGACGCTCGGCGTACGGCCGCAGACGGCGGGCCTTCGCCTCGGTGGTGGTGATACGGCCGTGCTCGAACAGCGCCTTCGCGAGGTTCGCGAGGAGCAGCTTCTCGTGCGCGGCGCTGCCGCCCAGACGGGCACCCTTGGCGGGCTTCGGCATGGTGTTTCTCCTAGGTGTCTGCCCCGGCCGTATCAGGTACCGGGGTCAGTATCCGAGCAGGCGGTCGCCTGTCGGAGATCCGGGCGCCTTTTGCAAGGCGCCCGGAGAACCCGCGCCCCAAAGGGGCGCGGGGAACTGCGCGACCAGCCACAGCCGGCCCGCAGCCAAAATCCGGCCGTCGGTCCCGAGCTCTTAGTACTGCTCGGTCTCGACGAACCCGGCGTCCGCGTCGTCGTCGGCGCCAAAAGCGTCGGCGGCGGCCGTCGGGTCGAATCCGGGCGGGCTGTCCTTCAGGGCCAGGCCCATCCCGGCCAGCTTCGCCTTGACCTCGTCGATCGACTTCGCACCGAAGTTACGGATGTCGAGCAGGTCGGCCTCGGAGCGCGCGACGAGCTCACCCACGGAGTGGATGCCCTCACGCTTGAGGCAGTTGTACGAACGGACCGTGAGCTCCAACTCCTCGATCGGCAGCGCGAGGTCGGCGGCGAGGGCGGCGTCCGTGGGGGACGGGCCCATGTCGATGCCCTCGGCGTCGATGTTGAGCTCACGGGCGAGACCGAACAGCTCGACCAGCGTCTTACCGGCCGACGCCATGGCGTCACGCGGACGCATCGCCTGCTTGGTCTCGACATCGACGATCAGCTTGTCGAAGTCGGTACGCTGCTCGACACGCGTCGCCTCGACCTTGTACGTGACCTTCAGCACCGGCGAGTAGATCGAGTCGACCGGGATACGACCGATCTCCTGGCCCAGCTGCTTGTTCTGCACGGCGGAGACGTAACCACGGCCACGCTCGACCGTCAGCTCCATCTCCAGCTTGCCCTTGCCGTTGAGCGTGGCGAGGACGAGGTCGGGGTTGTGCACCTCCACACCGGCCGGCGGCGCGATGTCGGCGGCGGTGACCAGACCCGGGCCCTGCTTGCGCAGGTACATCACAACGGGCTCGTCGTGCTCGGACGACACGACCAGCTGCTTGATGTTGAGGATCAGGTCGGTGACGTCCTCCTTGACGCCCGGCACGGTGGTGAACTCGTGCAGGACACCGTCGATACGGATGGACGTGACCGCCGCACCCGGGATCGAGGACAGGAGCGTACGGCGCAGGGAGTTGCCGAGGGTGTAACCGAAGCCCGGCTCCAACGGCTCGATCACGAACCGGGAGCGGAACTCGTCGACGACCTCTTCGGTCAACGAGGGACGCTGAGCAATCAGCATGTGTGGATCAGATCCTTCTTTCGTGGACGCCCGCTATTTGACGCCCGACGGGACCGCCCCCGGCAAAAGGGACGGGTACTGCAAGGGTACGGGCGATACGGCGCTTTTACGGCGCCGTACCGCCCGAATCCCGAAGACCTACCGGCCGTACGTCAGACGCGACGACGCTTCGGCGGACGGCAGCCGTTGTGCGGGGTCGGGGTGACGTCCTGGATGGAGCCGACCTCGAGACCGGTCGCCTGAAGCGAACGGATCGCGGTCTCACGACCCGAACCCGGACCCTTCACGAACACGTCGACCTTGCGCATGCCGTGCTCCTGGGCGCGGCGGGCAGCCGACTCGGCGGCCATCTGCGCGGCGAACGGCGTGGACTTCCGGGAGCCCTTGAAGCCGACGTGGCCGGCGGAGGCCCAGGAGATCACGTTGCCGGACGGGTCCGTGATGGAGACGATCGTGTTGTTGAACGTGCTCTTGATGTGCGCGTGGCCGTGAGCGACGTTCTTCTTTTCCTTGCGGCGCACCTTCTTGGCAGCGCCCTGACGACCCTTGGGGGGCATCTAGTAACTCCTACGGGGAGGTGGTCGGTCCTACAGCGAAGACCGCTGATGAAGCGTTGTCCGCTGAGGACTACTTCTTGCCCGGCTTCTTCTTGCCGGCGATGGCGCGACGCGGGCCCTTGCGGGTACGAGCGTTCGTGCTGGTGCGCTGACCGCGGACGGGCAGGCCGCGACGGTGACGGAGACCCTGGTAACAGCCGATCTCGACCTTACGGCGGATGTCGGCCTGGATCTCGCGACGGAGGTCACCCTCGGTCTTGATGTTGTTGTCCACGTACTCGCGGATCGCGACGAGCTGCTCCTCGGAGAGGTCGCGAACGCGGGTGTTCGGGTTGACGCCGGTCGCTGCCAGCGTCTCCTGCGAGAGGGTCCGGCCGATGCCGAACACGTAGGTGAGGGCGACCTCCACGCGCTTGTCGCGCGGGATGTCAACACCGGAAACGCGTGCCATTCAATGGCTCCTGGTGATCTTCGGAGGTCTTCCGCAGAACCGACTCCCAGCCGCCGGCCTCTTCACGCTGTTCAAAAGAGCAGCCAAAGATTAGGTACGAACTGGGTCCCCAGCCTCCGAACCGGGGGTATCAGGCGATCGCTCGCCTGGATTCTGCGTATGAACATATTCAGCTCGCGTCGCGCGAATCTCTGCGATATCGATGCAGAGGGAGTGGACGATCGTGCGTCAGCCCTGGCGCTGCTTGTGGCGCGGGTTCTCGCAGATGACCATGACCCGGCCGTGACGGCGGATCACCCTGCACTTGTCGCAGATCTTCTTGACGCTCGGCTTGACCTTCATTAGGTGAGGTTCTCCGGGTCAGTGCCATCGCCTCGGGAGGTCCCGGGGCGGGGGCAAGATCTACTTGTACCGGTAGACGATCCGGCCACGCGTCAGGTCGTACGGAGACAGCTCCACCACGACCCGGTCGTCAGGGAGGATGCGGATGTAGTGCATACGCATCTTGCCGCTGATGTGTGCCAGGACCTGGTGGCCGTTCTGGAGCTCGACCTTGAACATGGCGTTCGGCAGAGACTCGACGACAGTGCCCTCGATCTCGATGGCACCTTGCTTCTTGGCCACGCTTTGCCCTTCGGAATCGACTACCTTGATCGACTCCCCTGCGTCCCTTACGGGCGCATGCAGACATGCGAGTGCACGAGAGCCGACGAGTCAGTCTACGTCAGCGCTCCCGGAAACACGAATCGAGAGATCCTGCCCCAGAGGACAGATCGTTAAGCGCGTCCCAAAGGGGCGCGGGGCTGTGTCGATATGCGGCTCCGCCGCGTGGGCACGACAAACCACAGCGGCGCCGCAGCCGCCGGACAGCAGCAACCCGCTCCCCCGTAGGCGCTCAGGCCAACGGATCCGGCGCAGCAACAATCCCGTGCTCAGCCAATTTCGCCTTGCCCCCGTCGGGAGCCGTCAGCACAAGCGGCCCCTCCACGGTCAGCGCGACCGAGTGCTCCCAGTGCGACGACCACGTGCCGTCCGTGGTGATGACCGTCCAGTCGTCCGAGAGGACCTCGGTCTTCGGCGTGCCCAGGGACACCATCGGCTCGATCGCCAGGCAGAAGCCCGGGACCAGCTTCGGCCCCTTCCCCCGCCGCCGGTCGACGTAGTTCAGCAGATGCGGGTCCATGTGCATCTCGGTGCCGATGCCGTGGCCGCCGTAGTCCTCGATGATCCCGTACTTGCCGCCACCGGGCTTGGGCTGCCGACGGATGTACGTCTCGATGGCGCGGGAGACGTCGACCAGACGATTCCCCTGCTTCATGGCCGCGATGCCGGCCCACATCGACTCCTCGGTCACCCGGGAGAGCTCGATCAGCTCCGGGGCGTGCCCGGACCCGACGAAGGCGGTGTACGCGGCATCGCCGTGCCAACCGTCGATGATCGCGCCGCAGTCGATGGAGATGATGTCGCCGTCCTTGAGGACGACGTCCTCGGACGGGATGCCGTGGACGACGACGTCGTTCACGGAGGTGCAGATGGTCGCCGGGAACCCGCCGTAACCGAGGAAGTTCGACTTCGCGCCGTGCTCCGCGAGCACCTTGCGGGCGACCTCGTCCAGATCCTTCGTCGTGGCCCCGGGCACCGCGGCCTCACGGGTGGCCGCGTGAATCGCGGCGACGACCAACCCCGCCTCACGCATCTTGGCGATCTGCTCGGGGGTCTTGATCTGCACCATGGGGACGGGGGCCTTTCTTGGACCGGATAAGGGGACTGCTTCAACCATAAGGGCGGAGCGGGAACCGCAAGGGCGGGGCCGGCGCGCCCACCCCACGCAGCAGCCGCGGCCCCCGACAGGGAACCGCGGCCTGAGCTACGTACGAGCTACGAGCGCTCCTACTTGCTGTCCTCGTCGCGCTGAAGCGCCTCCATCGCGCGAGCCGTGACCTCTTCGACCTTGCCCAGCGCGGAGATGGTGACGACCAGCCCCTGCGCCTTGTAGTAGTCGATGATCGGTTCGGTCTGCGTGTGGTAGACCTCCAGCCGCTTGCGGACGGTCTCCTCGGAGTCGTCGTCCCGCTGGTACAGCTCGCCGCCGCAGACGTCGCAGACGCCTTCCTTCTTCGGCTGGCTGTACGTGACGTGGAAGACGTGGCTGGAGTCTTTGCGGCAGATCCGCCGCCCGGCGATCCGCTTGACGACCTCTTCCTCGGGGACCTCGAGGTCCAGGACCGCGTCCAGCTTCATGCTCTCGGACTGAAGCATCTCGTCGAGCGCCTCGGCCTGGGACACATTGCGCGGGAAACCATCCAGCAGGAACCCACCCTCGGCGTCCGGCTTCTCCATGCGGTCCTTGGCCATCCCGATGGTGACCTCGTCCGGCACCAGGTTGCCCGCGTCCATGTAGGACTTCGCGAGCTTCCCGAGCTCCGTCTGCTGGCTGATGTTGGCGCGGAACAGGTCGCCCGTGGAGATGTGCGGGATCGACAGGTTCTTGGCCAGGAACGCGGCCTGCGTTCCCTTACCGGCACCCGGCGGCCCGACGAGGACGATACGCATCAGCGGAGGAACCCTTCGTAATTGCGCTGCTGGAGCTGGCTCTCGATCTGCTTCACCGTTTCGAGACCGACACCCACAATGATCAGGATGCTGGTACCACCGAACGGGAAGTTCTGGTTTGCCCCGAAACCAGCCAACGCCATCGTCGGCACGAGAGCGATCAGGCCCAAGTACAGCGAGCCCGGCCAAGTGATCCGGTTGAGCACATACGAAAGGTACTCAGCGGTCGGTCGGCCAGCCCGGATGCCCGGGATGAAGCCACCATACTTCTTCATGTTGTCCGCGACTTCCTCGGGGTTGAACGAGATGGCCACGTAGAAGAACGCGAAGAAGATGATCAGGAGGAAGTAGAGGACGACGTGCGTCGGAGCCTCCGTCCTCGCGAGGTTCGCTTCGATCCAGGACTTCCAGCCGGAGCTTCCACCGGCGAACTGCGCGATCAATGCCGGGATGTAGAGCAGCGACGAGGCAAAGATCACAGGGATGATGCCCGCCTGGTTGACCTTCAGCGGAATGTACGTCGACGTGCCGCCATAGGACCGGCGGCCGATCATGCGCTTCGCGTACTGCACCGGAATACGGCGCTGGGCCTGCTCGACGAAGACCACCAGGCCGACCATGAACAGACCAACGGCGATGACGACACCGAACTCGATCCAGCCGCCCGCCAGGTTGCCCTGCTGCTTGATGGACCACAGGGCCGACGGGAAGGTCGCGGCGATCGAGATGAACATCAGGATCGACATGCCGTTGCCGATGCCCCGGTCGGTGATGAGCTCACCGAGCCACATGACGGTGGCCGTACCGGCGGTCATCGTGATGACCATCACGATGGTGGTGAAGATCGAGCGGTCCGGCACGATCTGACCGGCCACCTGGCAGTTCGGGAACAGCGAACCGCTGCGGGCGGTGGCCACCAGGCCGGTGCCCTGCAGGATCGCGAGCGCCACGGTCAGATAGCGGGTGTACTGCGTGATCTTCGCGGTGCCGGCCTGGCCCTCTTTCTTGAGGGCTTCCAAGCGCGGGATCACGACGGTCAGCAGCTGCAGGATGATGCTCGCCGTGATGTACGGCATGATGCCGAGCGCAAAGATCGTGATCTGCAGCAGCGCGCCACCACTGAACATGTTGACCAGACCGAACAGGCCCGTGTTGGTGCTCGCCTGGTCGATGCAGGCCTGAACGGCCCTGTAGTCGACGCCGGGGATCGGAATGTGTGTACCGATCCGGTAGATCACGATGATGCCGAGCGTGAAGAGCAGCTTCTTGCGCAGGTCGGGCGTCTTGAACGCCCGGGCGAACGCGGTGAGCACGGTGCCTCCTGCGACCCCCGCGCTACTGCGTCAAGGGTGACGGTCTTGAGGATCGACTAATGGGAACGACTTAGCTAACGGTCAACTGCCGCTCAGAGTGCCCCACAGGAAGCACTCCGTAAAAGTGGGCAGTGCAGGCCACCTTACCGGCGAGACCGCCCCCCTTGGAACGACCAACCGGGGATACCCCATTTGTGGGGTATCCCCGGTCGGGATCGCTCAAGTCATCGAGACGCCTGATGTGTTCAGACGAGCTCGGTGACGGTACCGCCGGCGGCGGTGATCTTCTCCTTGGCGGAGCCGGAGACGGCGTCCACCGTCACCTGCAGCGCCACGGAGATCTCGCCCTGGCCGAGCACCTTGACGAGGCTGTTCTTGCGAACGGCACCCTTGGCGACCAGACCCTCGACGGTGACCTCGCCACCCTCGGGGTACAGCGACGCCAGCTTGTCGAGGTTCACGACCTGGTACTCGGTCTTGAACGGGTTCTTGAAGCCCTTCAGCTTCGGAAGACGCATGTGGAGGGGCATCTGGCCACCCTCGAAGCGCTCCGGAACCTGGTAACGGGCCTTCGTACCCTTGGTACCACGACCGGCCGTCTTACCCTTCGACGCCTCACCGCGACCGACACGGGTCTTCGCGGTCTTGGCGCCCGGGGCGGGACGGAGGTTGTGGATCTTGAGCGGGTTGTTCTCCGCCATGATCAGTCGACCTCCTCGACCGTCACGAGGTGGCGGACGGTGTGCACCATGCCGCGGAACTCGGGGCGGTCCTCCTTGACGACCTGCGTGTTGATGCCCTTGAGACCAAGGGAACGCAGGGTGTCACGGTGGTTCTGCTTGCTGCCGATGTAGGACTTGACCTGCGTAATCTTGAGCTGCGCCATGACCTACGCACCCGCCCCGGCACGCGCACGGAGAAGAGCCGCGGGGGCGACGTCCTCGAGCGGCAGACCACGGCGAGCCGCGATCTCCTCGGGACGCTGCAGGCCCTTCAGGGCCTCCACGGTCGCGTGCACGATGTTGATGGCGTTGTCGGAGCCGAGCGACTTCGACAGCACGTCGTGGATACCGGCGCACTCGAGCACGGCACGCACCGGGCCACCGGCGATAACACCGGTACCGGGGGACGCGGGCTTGAGCAGGACGACGCCGGCAGCCTTCTCACCCTGGATGGGGTGCGGGATGGTGCCCTGGATACGGGGGACCTTGAAGAAGTGCTTCTTGGCCTCCTCAACACCCTTGGCGATGGCGGCCGGCACCTCCTTGGCCTTGCCGTAACCGACACCCACGGTGCCGTCACCATCGCCCACTACGACGAGCGCAGTGAAGCTGAAGCGACGACCACCCTTCACAACCTTGGCGACGCGGTTGATCGCGACAACGCGCTCAACGTACGCGGTCTTCTCGGCGGCAGCTGCGCCGCCGTCACGGCCCTTCCGGTCCCGCCGCTCGCCGCCACCGGCACCGCCACCGCGGCGCTGGGGTCCAGCCATTGGAATTACCTCTCTCTGTCTCCGCTAGCTACGGAACCGACTCAGAACTTGAGTCCGGCTTCGCGGGCGGCGTCCGCCAGAGCGGCGATGCGCCCGGCGTACTGGTTACCACCACGGTCGAATACGACGGCCTCGACGCCGGCGGCCTTGGCACGCTCGGCGACCAGGGCGCCGACCTGCTTGGCCTGCGCGGACTTGTCGCCCTCGCCACCGCGGATCGAGGTGTCCAGGGTGGACGCCGACGCAAGGGTGTGACCCTTGATGTCGTCGATCACCTGGGCCACGATGTGGCGGTTCGAGCGGGTGACGACCAGGCGCGGACGCTCCGCCGTACCGTTGATGTGCTTACGGATCCGGATGTGGCGGCGCTTGATCGCGGCGCGCTTGTAGGCGTCGCCCTTGAGGATCTTCTGTCCGTATGCCATGGCTTACTTACCCGCCTTTCCGACCTTGCGGCGGATGACTTCGCCCTCGTACTTGACGCCCTTGGCCTTGTACGGGTCGGGCTTGCGCAGCTTGCGGATGTTGGCCGCAACCTCGCCGACCTTCTGCTTGTCGATGCCCTCGACCGAGAACCGGGTGGGGGCCTCCACCTTGAAGGTGATGCCCTCGGGAGCCTCGACGGTGATCGGGTGGCTGTAGCCGAGAGCGAACTCGAGGTTCGATCCCTTGGCCTGCACGCGGTAACCGACACCGCTGATCTCGAGCTTCTTCACGTAACCCTGGGTCACGCCGGTGATCATGTTCGCCACCAGCGTGCGGGACAGGCCGTGGAGGGCCTTGTTCTGACGCTCGTCGTTCGGGCGGGTCACCTGCAGGGTGCCATCCTCGCCCTTGACGACCTCGATCGGCGCCGAGACGGTGTGGGTCAGCTCGCCCTTGGGGCCCTTGACCTTGACCGTACGGCCGTCGATGGTGACGTCCACGCCGGCGGGAACCGCGATGGGGAGCTTGCCGATGCGCGACATAGCTGTTTCCTCCGTTCCCTTCTGCTACCAGACGTAGGCGAGAACTTCTCCGCCTACGCCCTTCTTGCCGGCCTGCTTGTCGGTGAGGAGCCCGTGCGACGTGGAGATGATCGCCACGCCGAGGCCGCCGAGCACCTTCGGCAGGTTGGTGGACTTCGCGTACACCCGGAGACCGGGCTTGGAGATCCGCTTGATGCCCGCGATGGAGCGCTCACGGTTCGGGCCGAACTTCAGCTCGAGGACGAGGTTCTTGCCGACCTCGGCGTCCTCGACCTTCCAGCCCGTGATGAAGCCCTCCTGCTGGAGGATCTCCGCGATGTGCGACTTGATCTTCGAGTGCGGCATCGCCACGGTGTCGTGGTACGCCGAGTTCGCGTTCCGCAGACGCGTAAGCATGTCTGCGATCGGATCAGTCATGGTCATGAATTGGCCTTCGGCCTCTCTCGCCGGGGTTTCCTGGTGCGCCATCCCTCTCCCCGATCCGAGACGGGACGGGTGCGGCGCGGTGGACCTACGGCGTAGTAAGTCGTACGGGCGACTGTCAGGCGCCCAACCCTCCAAGCCTAAGCCATGGAAGGGAGGGCGCCTGACACGCCCAGTGCTTACCGAGAGCCCTTGGAATCCCTAAATGGGGGATTACCAGGAGCTCTTGGTCACGCCCGGCAGCTCGCCACGGTGAGCCATCTCACGAAGGCACACGCGGCACAGGCCGAACTTGCGGTACACGGAGTGGGGACGGCCGCAGCGCTGGCAGCGCGTGTAGCCACGCACGCCGAACTTGGGCTTGCGAGCAGCCTTCGCGATCAGAGCCTTCTTCGCCATCTCGCTCACGCCTCCTTGAAGGGGAAGCCGAGGTGACGAAGGAGCGCACGGCCCTCAGCGTCGTTGGTCGCCGTGGTCACCACGGTGATGTCCATACCCCGGACGCGGTCGATCTTGTCCTGGTCGATCTCGTGGAACATGACCTGCTCCGTGAGACCGAAGGTGTAGTTGCCACGGCCGTCGAACTGCTTGGGGGACAGACCACGGAAGTCGCGGATGCGCGGCAGCGCGAGCGACAGGGTGCGGTCCAGGAACTCCCACATGCGGTCGCCACGGAGCGTGACGTGGGCACCGATCGGCTGGCCCTCACGCAGCTTGAACTGCGCGATGGACTTGCGGGCCTTGGTGACGGCCGGCTTCTGACCGGTGATCGTGGTGAGGTCGCGGATGGCGCCCTCGATCAGCTTGGAGTCGCGGGCGGCGTCGCCCACACCCATGTTGACCACGATCTTGACGAGGCCGGGAACCTGCATGACGTTCTCGTACTTGAACTCGTCACGCAGCTTGCCCGCGATCTCCTCGCGGTACTTCTGCTTCAGACGCGGAGTGGTGGTGGTCGTCATCAGATGTCCTCACCCGTCCGCTTGGCAACGCGGATCTTGTTGCCCTCTTCGTCGAAGCGGTAGCCGACACGCGTGACGACCTTGTTGCCGTCCTTCTCAACGACCAGCTGGACGTTGGAGACGTGGATCGGCGCCTCGGTCGTGACGATGCCGCCGGCCTGCGAGCCCTTGGCGGTCGGACCGGCCTTGGTGTGCTTCTTGACCCGGTTGACACCCTCGACCAGGACACGCTCGTCGCGCGGGTAAGCGGCAATGACCTTGCCCTGCTTGCCCTTGTCCTTGCCGGTGATGACCTGGACCAGGTCGCCCTTCTTGATCTTCATGCTTACAGCACCTCCGGAGCCAGCGAGATGATCTTCATGAACTTCTTCTCGCGCAGCTCACGCCCGACCGGGCCGAAGATGCGGGTGCCGCGAGGGTCGCCGTCGTTCTTCAGAATGACGGCGGCGTTCTCGTCGAAGCGGATGTACGAGCCGTCCGGACGGCGGCGCTCCTTGACGGTGCGAACGATGACCGCCTTGACGACGTCACCCTTCTTCACGTTGCCACCGGGGATCGCGTCCTTGACGGTGGCGACGATGACGTCACCGATGCCCGCGTAGCGGCGACCGGAGCCACCGAGCACACGGATGCAAAGGATTTCCTTCGCACCAGTGTTGTCGGCGACACGCAGTCGCGACTCCTGCTGGATCACGTCTATCTCCTGTTTGTCTGCCGGTTCCCTCCGGGGGTTGAACCGGAGAGCCTGGCGGAACCGTCCTGCAAGGATTGCCCCGCAGGAATTACTTGCGCCTCTTCAGGCGGAAACCCGCGCCGGGGGCCACACACCGTGAGGTGGAGCCGGCCCCCAGCGAGGGGCAGCGGGGGGCGAACCCCCGCTTGATTACTTCGCCTTCTCGAGGATCTCGACGACGCGCCAGCGCTTCGTCGCGGACAGCGGCCGGGTCTCCATGAGGAGGACGCGGTCGCCGACGCCCGCGGCGTTCTGCTCGTCGTGCGCCTTGAGCTTGTTGGTACGGCGGATGACCTTGCCGTACAGCGCGTGCTTGACGCGGTCCTCGACGGCGACGACGACGGTCTTGTCCATCTTGTCGCTGACGACGAGACCCTCACGGGTCTTGCGGAAGCCGCGGGCCTCTGCAGTCTGCTCAGTCACGTTGCTCTCACTCATCAGGCGCTCTCCACCGTCTCGATGCCCAGCTCGCGCTCACGCATCAGGGTGTAGATCCGCGCGATGTCCTTACGGACGGCCTTGAGCCGACCGTGGTTCTCGAGCTGACCGGTCGCCGCCTGGAAGCGGAGGTTGAACAGCTCTTCCTTGGCCTCGCGGAGCTTCGCAAGAAGCTCCTCGTTGCCCAGCTCGCGCAGCTCGGACGCCTTGGTACCGGCCGACATCACGCTTCACCTGCCTCGCGCTTGACGATCCGGCACTTCATCGGCAGCTTGTGGGCCGCACGAGTCAGCGCCTCACGGGCGATCTTCTCGTTGGGGTACGACAGCTCGAACATCACGCGTCCGGGCTTGACGTTGGCGATCCACCACTCCGGAGAACCCTTACCGGAACCCATGCGGGTCTCGGCGGGCTTCTTGGTGAGCGGACGGTCCGGGTAGATGTTGATCCAGACCTTGCCACCACGCTTGATGTGACGCGTCATGGCGATACGAGCGGCCTCGATCTGACGGTTCGTCACGTACGCCGGGGTGAGCGCCTGGATGCCGTACTCGCCGAACGCAACCGTCGTGCCACCCTTGGCAGCGCCGGAGCGCTTGGGGTGGTGCTGCTTGCGGTGCTTGACCCTACGGGGGATCAGCATGACGGTCAGGCCTCCGTTCCGGTGCTCTCAGCCGGAGCGGCGGCGGGAGCCTCGGCCTTGGGGGCCTCGGCGCCGGCAGCCTGCTGCGGCTTGCAACCGCGCCGCTCGCCACCACGGCCACCACGGGCCGGGCGGTCGGCACCGCCACGGGCCGGGCGGTTACCCGCACGGGCCGCAGCGTTCTCGGCGCGGACCTCGGCGATGTTCTTGACGTCGCCCTTGTAGATCCAGACCTTCACACCGATGCGGCCGAAGGTCGTCTTGGCCTCGAAGAAGCCGTAGTCCACGTTCGCGCGGAGCGTGTGCAGGGGCACGCGGCCCTCGCGGTAGAACTCCGAGCGGGACATCTCGGCGCCGCCGAGGCGGCCACCGCACTGGATCTTGATGCCCTTGGCGCCGGCCTTCATCGCCGACTGCATGCTCTTACGCATGGCGCGGCGGAAGGAGACGCGGGAGGAGAGCTGCTCGGCAACGGCCTGGGCAACCAGCTGAGCGTCGGTCTCGGGGTTCTTGACCTCGAGGATGTTCAGCTGGACCTGCTTGCCCGTGAGCTTCTCGAGGTCACCGCGGATGCGGTCGGCCTCGGCGCCACGGCGGCCGATGACGATGCCCGGACGCGCGGTGTGGATGTCCACCCGCACACGGTCACGGGTGCGCTCGATCTCAACCTTCGAGATACCGGCGCGCTCCATGCCGGACGTCATCATCCGACGGATGGCGACGTCTTCCTTGACGTAGTCCTTGTACAGCTTGTCGGCGTACCACCGGGACTTGAAGTCCGTGGTGACACCGAGCCGGAACCCATGCGGGTTAACCTTCTGGCCCATTACCGGGTTCCTTCCTTGCTGGCGACGACCACGGTGATGTGGCTGGTCCGCTTGCGGATCCGGTAGGCACGGCCCTGAGCGCGCGGACGGAACCGCTTCAGGGTCGGGCCCTCGTCGACGTACGCCTCGCTGATGAACAGCGAGGTGGCGTCCGGGTGGTCGTAGTTGTGCGCGGCGTTGGCAATGGCGCTGTCGAGCACCTTGCCGACCGGCACGGAGGCTGCCTGCGGAGCGAATCGCAGAACAGCCTGGGCCTCCGTGGCGTCCATGCCACGGATGAGGTCCACCACGCGGCGGGCCTTCATGGGCGTGACGCGGATGTACCGCGCCTGGGCCCTGGCTTCCATGGTTGTCCCTTCAGTTACTTACGTGTCTGAATGCGATCCGCTACTAGCGGCGCTTCGACTTCCGGTCGTCCTTGACGTGGCCCCGGAAGGTGCGCGTCGGCGAGAACTCGCCGAGCTTGTGGCCGACCATCGACTCGGTGACGAACACCGGGATGTGGGTCTTGCCGTTGTGCACCGCGAGCGTGTGGCCGAGCATGGCCGGCACGATCATGGAGCGACGGGACCAGGTCTTGATGACGTTCTTGGAACCGGCTTCGTTCTGGGCTTCCACCTTCTTGATCAGGTGGTCGTCGACGAAGGGCCCCTTCTTGAGACTGCGCGGCATCTAAACCCGCTCCTAGCGCTTCTTGTTCGTCTTGCGGCGGCGGACGATGTACTTGTTGCTCGCCTTCTTGGGAGCACGAGTACGACCTTCCTTCTGACCCCACGGGGAGACCGGGTGGCGACCACCGGAGGTCTTGCCCTCACCACCACCGTGCGGGTGGTCAACCGGGTTCATCGCCACACCGCGAACGGTCGGGCGAACGCCCAGCCAGCGCTTGCGGCCGGCCTTGCCCCAGTTGATGTTGCTCTGCTCGGCGTTGCCGACCTCGCCGACGGTGGCGCGGCAGCGCACGTCGACCAGGCGGATCTCACCGGAGGGCATGCGCAGGTGGGCCATCTGGCCCTCCTTCGCGAGCAGCTGCACGGAGGCACCGGCGGAGCGGGCGAACTTGGCGCCGCCACCGGGACGGAGCTCGATCGCGTGGATCGTGGTACCGACCGGGATGTTGCGCAGCGCCAGGTTGTTGCCCGGCTTGATGTCGGCCCCGGGACCGTTCTCGACGCGGTCACCCTGCTGCAGGTTGCGCGGGGCGAGGATGTAGCGCTTCTCGCCGTCGGCGTAGTGCAGCAGCGCGATGCGCGCGGTGCGGTTGGGGTCGTACTCGATGTGCGCGACCTTCGCCGGCACGCCGTCCTTGTCGTGACGACGGAAGTCGATCACGCGGTAGGCGCGCTTGTGGCCACCGCCCTGGTGGCGGACGGTCACACGACCGGAGTTGTTACGGCCACCCTTGCTGTGCAGGGGGCGGACCAACGACTTCTCCGGCGTGGACCGCGTGACCTCGACGAAGTCGGCGACGCTGGAGCCACGACGGCCCGGCGTAGTCGGCTTGTACTTGCGGATTCCCATTTCTCAGTCCTCGTCCGATATCGGACGATCCGGACCGCCCTCAGGCGGTCGGACCGCCGAAGATGTCGATACGGTCGCCCTCAGCGAGGGTCACGATCGCGCGCTTGGTGGACGCGCGCTGGCCGAAGCCCGTGCGGGTCCGCTTGCGCTTGCCCTGGCGGTTGATCGTGTTGACCCCGGTGACCTTGACCTCGAAGACCGTCTCGACGGCCTGCTTGATCTGGGTCTTGTTGCTGCCCGGGGCGACGACGAACGTGTACTTGTTCTCGTCGAGGAGCGCGTAGCTCTTCTCGGACACGACCGGCTTGATCAAGATGTCACGGAGGTCCGTGAACGACTTGCTCGCCGGCGTGACGACGGTGTTCTTGCCCTCGGCGGCGTGGCGACGCGCCTTGGCGACGCGAGCGGCCTTGGCCTTCTTCGCGGCCTTCGAGGCAATGGCGGGGTGACGGATAGCCATCAGGCCTCGCTCCCTTCGGTGTCATTGGCCTTCGGGCCCGACACGAAGGACTCGAACGCGGCCTGGGTGAAGACCACGTCGTCCGAGACGAGAACGTCGTACGTGTTCAGCTGGCCCGGCTCCAGGATGTGGACCTGGGGCAGGTTGCGGGCGGACAGCCACGCGGCCTCGTCGGCGCGCTCGACGACCAGGAGCAGGTTCTTGCGCTCGCTGATCTTGCCGAACAGGCTCTTGGCGGCCTTCGTGGAGGGTGCCTCGCCCTCGATCACGCCGGAGACGACGTGGATGCGGTTGTTGCGGGCCCGGTCGGTGAGGGCGTGGCGCAGGGCCGCGGCCTTCATCTTCTTCGGGGTCCGCTGCGAGTAGTCACGCGGCACGGGACCGTGCACGACGCCACCACCGGCGAACTGCGGCGCGCGGGTCGAACCCTGACGGGCGCGACCGGTGCCCTTCTGGCGGTAAGGCTTCTTGCCACCACCACGGACCTCGCCACGGGTCTTGGTCTTGTGCGTGCCCTGGCGGGCAGCGGCCAGCTGCGCGACGACGACCTGGTGAAGCAGCGGAACGCTGATCTTCTCTACGTCGAAGATCTCCGCGGGGAGCTCGACGGTACCGGCCTTGTCGCCCGCCGGCGAAAGGATGTCAACAGTGCTCATCGGTTACCTCAGGCCCCCTTGGCCGCGGTGCGGACCAGGACGAGGCCGCCGTTCGGACCAGGAACCGCGCCCTTGATGAGCAGCAGACCCTTCTCCGCGTCAACGGCGTGGACGGTCAGGTTCTGGGTGGTGACCCGCTCGTTGCCCATGCGACCCGCCATGCGGAGGCCCTTGAACACACGGCCCGGGGTGGCGCAGCCACCGATGGAACCGGGAGAGCGGTGCTTGCGCTGGGTGCCGTGTCCGGCGCCGAGGCCCTTGAAGTTGTGACGCTTCATGACACCGGCGAAGCCCTTGCCCTTGCTCTTGCCGGTGACGTCGACCTTCACGCCGGCCTCGAAGACCTCGGCCGTGACTTCCTGGCCGAGCGTGTACTCGGAGGCGTCAGCGGTGCGGATCTCGACGAGGTGACGACGGGGGGTGACGTCGGCCTTGGCGAAGTGACCCTTGAGGGGCTTGTTCACCTTGCGCGGGTCGATCTCGCCGAAGGCGATCTGGACCGACTCGTAGCCGTCGACGTCGTTCGTACGCACCTGGGTCACGACGTTGGGGCCGGCCTTGACGACGGTGACCGGAACAACACGGTTGTTCTCGTCCCACACCTGCGTCATGCCGAGCTTCTCGCCCAGGATGCCCTTGATCTGCTTAGCCATCTCTCAGATCACCGGCCTCAGAGCTTGATCTCGATGTCGACACCGGCCGGGAGGTCGAGTCGCATCAGAGAGTCAACGGTCTTGGGGGTCGGGTCGAGGATGTCGATCAGGCGCTTGTGCGTGCGCATCTCGAAGTGCTCGCGCGAGTCCTTGTACTTGTGCGGCGACTTGATGACGCAGTACACGTTCTTCTCAGTGGGCAGCGGCACCGGGCCCGCGACCGACGCACCAGTGCGCGTCACCGTCTCGACGATCTTCTTCGCCGAGGAGTCGATGACCTCGTGGTCGTAGGCCTTGAGCCGGATGCGGATCTTCTGTCCCGCCATGGCTACTCAGTAGTCCTGTCTCTCTAACGCTCTGGAACCTGGTGTTCCTGTCCCTCTTCTCCGACCCACGCGGTCGGGCGTGTCGCGCTCTCGCTGACACAGATGCCCCTTGTTCGAACATCCCTTGCCGGGGAGCACGGCCCTTCCGGAACCGCAAGCCGGGGGCGAGGAGGCCCACCGGGTGCCTGGCCGGCGCCGCACTGACACTTCCCGAAAGATTCCCGTACGTCCGCCCCAGCGCTGCCTTACGGCAGTTAGGGCGACGAGTACTGTGGGACTCGCTTCCGGTCCTCCCGGCGGGAGGCGCGCAGCATCAACACTCGACCGAGCAACTCGGACAGTCTGCCATATGGGGCAGGGGGCTGGCCAATCGAGCCGGAGAGAATACCCCGAGGGTGATGTAGGTCAAACCCGGGCGGCCGCGCCCTCGGATCGACCGGGTGCCCGCCGCCTGACCGGAGCGGTCGCGTCCGCGCCGTCGTCCACCAGCGACCGGATCACCCCGTGGTCCGGGGACCATGGGGTGAGGTTCTCGGGCCGACGGGTCCGCCTCAGCGGACCCGTCGGCCTCTGGTACACGGGCGACAGGCCTGTGTCAGCCGACTGTCCCGCTCGGACGTGGTCCCGCGAGCTGTCCCGAGGCCGGCCCGGAGGGGTTCTGCTCGCCGAGGAGGCGGAGCGCCTCCCGTAGCAGCGTGCTCGAGGTGTGCACGGTGTAGGGGAAGTAGACGACCTTCACCCCCACCCTCGCGAACTCGGTTTCGAGAGCCGTCCAGACGTCCGTGCCCAGCCAGTCGTCACCTTTGAAGATGACGTCGAATCCGACTTCCTTCCAGATCGCGATCTTGTCGTCCACGGTCGCGACGAACGTCTCGTCCACATAGCGCACACTCCGAACGATCTGCAGCCGCTCGGCGAGCGGGACGACCGGCGGCCTGCCTTTCAGGCGCACCACCAGGTCGTCCGAGCAGACGCCGGCGATGAGCCGGTCGCAGTGCCCGCGCGCCCGGCGCAGGATGTTCAGATGGCCCACATGGAAGAGGTCGAAGACCCCTGGCGCGTAGCCGAGACGTTCGCCTGTCAACGCTGTTCCTTCGGACGCCCGTCGGCGACCGCGGTGACTACGAGCGCTTTCGACCTGGGCGAGGTGTTGTCGCCGTCGCTGACGGCGATCCGGTAGCGATGGCGAGAGCCGGGGGTGACGGAGTCGGTGTGCTGCATCGTGGGGCGGTTCCACTCCGTGGACCGCTGCGTGGGCGAGGCCACGAGCTTGCCGTCCCGGTAGATCAGGTACTTCAGCTCCGCGTCGTCCCGGTCCCATGCGGCACGCCAGCTGAGCGTGACCTTCCCGGCGGTCGACGTCGAGGCCTCGAGCTGGGGCGGCTCCTCCGGGGCTCCGCGGTCGCGCCCGGGCGAGAAGCGGACCAGGCTCTGCTGCCGTCTGCCGTTGACCTCGGTGAACTCGCCGCCCGCCCAGAGGACTTCACCGGCCATCTTCAGCGCGCGGGGGCCGTTGCCCTCGCCGGTCCCGCCGTCCGTGTCGGGGAACCAGTGCAGGATGTGCCGGTCACGGACCGATTGGGCCAGGAAGTGCTGGCGCTGGTTGAACTCGGGGAAACCGCCCGGTGTGTCCCTGCAGTTGTGGGCGTGGGACCCGCTGTAGAGCACACCGTTGTGCACGGCGAGGGCCTGGGTGGCGCCCAGGCAGGTGTCCTTCCAGACCATGTCGCCGTTGCCGAGGCGGCCGGCGATGCGGCCGTCGAAGATGCCGGTTCCCCTGCCCTCGGCTGCCACATAGAAGTTGGTCGCGTCGCGTACCAGCGCCTTCACCTTGGATCTCGCCGGCAGCCAGCTCGGGTACGAGGTCACCGTCGTGCCTGTGGCGGGGCGCAGGGCGACGAGCTTGAACTCGAACTCGTCGTTGACCTCGAGGAAGTCGCCGCCGACGATGAGCTTGCCGAATTCGGGTGCGGCGAGGAGGGCCCGTACGGGAGCGTCGATCCGCGCCTTGAACGGCAGCAGCGAACCATCGGGCGCGAGCGCCGCGATGCGCTGCCGCTTCTGACCGTTGACGACCGTGAAGTCGCCGCCCAGATAGACCGCGGAGTCCGTGACCTCGATCGCCCGCACGAACGACGACATGTGCGGCCGGAAGTCCTTGCGCAGCGAGCAGTCGGCCGTGTTGAGCGCGACCGCACTGGAGGCAGCGGCCTTGCCGACCTTGCCGAACGAGCCGCCGACGTACAGCACCTCGCCGTCGGGGGAAGCCTTCAGCGCCCGTACGGTGTCACCGGCGCCGGAGAAGGGCTGGGCGCACGGCAGCAGTTTGCCGGTGGCGGCGTCGAACGCGGCGAAGTTCTTGCGTACGACCTCCCTCTGACCGCGCTTCGCGCCCGGAGGACGGACCTTGTCGAAGGTCCCGCCGACGTACACGACACCGTCCGCGTACTCGATCGACCACACGATGCCGTCGGTCTGCCAGGTCGCCAAACGGTCGGCGGTCAGGGTCTTTTCGTCGCCGTCGGCTGCTGAGCTCGACGCGGTGATGAGCGAGGCAGCCGCGAGGAGGGCCACAGCCGAAGCCGTGGTGAGCCCTCTCTTCGTGCTTTTTCTCAGGCGCATGGAACATCCCTGGTTGCAGCAAGTACGGGTGGGAGAACGGAAGGAGGAGCGGCGGTCTCGGTTCCGAGACGGCCTCAAGTGGCGCGTTCGCGCAGCACACCGACGAGTTCACGCACGCCCAGAGGTGCGCTAAATCTCCACAAACTTATACCGAATACGAAAAATCCCATGGTGATTGCGACGGCAAGTCCGATGGCCGTGTCACCTGCCAGCAGCCGGGTGGGAACGACCAGCGGCACCGTGAGACACAGCCCGGCGGCGGTCGCCAGGAGATATCCGTTGTCGATGACCGTGAAGCCCGGATGCCGCCGCACCAGCGCGGCCGAGACCAGGTTCTCGACGATGGTCGCCGCCGCCCAGGACAGGGCGGCTCCGAGGACGCCCAGCCGGGGTACGGCGAGCAGGCCGACCGTCAGCTGCACCGTGAACGCGACGCCGGTGACCGCCAGATGCCAGGAGCTCTTGCCGGCCATGAGCAGCACCGTCTGGGCGTTTCCCACCCCCACGTTGACCGCCGAGGCGACACAGAGCACGACCAGCGCGGCCGCCCCCTGCTCGAACTCCGGCCCGAACAAGGACAGGATGGTGCCGGGGAAGCTGGTGAGCAGGACGAGCAGGGGCCAGGAGAACAGCACGATCCAGCGTGTCGAGACCCGGTACAGATGGCGGGCCTGCGGGATGTCGCCCACGGCGAGGAGGCGGCTGATCTCCGGAGCGACGGCCAGCCGGATGGCGAGCTGGAGCAGCGTCGCCGCGATGACGACACGGCCGACGGCGGTGTAGATGCCGGCCTCTTCGCTCGTCGCCAGGCAGGACAGCAGCACGACGCCCACCCAGACCGCGCTGATGTCGAAGACGGAGGAGATCGCCCGAGGTACGGCGAACGCCCAGAATCCGTGCCGGGTGGCGGCGGCGTCGGGTCCGCAAGGAGCTCTGAGGCCGGTACGGCGGCACCGGCGCAGCGCGTGCCAGGCGACGAGGACGCCGGCCAGGGAGGGGACGAGCCAGGCGGCGGCCAGACTCAGCACACCGGGGGCCAGCAGGGCGACCGGTACGGCGATTAGGACGCGCAGGACGGGTTTGCCGATCTGCTCGACCCCGACCAACGGAATCACGGTGCCGTAGCCCTGGGTCGCGCCAAGCAGGATCAGGGTGACCGTGGCCAGGGGGAGAAACAGTGCGAAGAGCCGGACCAGGGTGACCGCGTCCTGGGGAGGCAGGTTCGGCAGCAGTGAGGTGGCCGTCGAGGGAGACAGGAACAGCAGCGCGGCGGCCCCTGTGCTCACCGCGGCTCCCGGTACGACCGCGGTGCGCAGAAGCGCGCCCACCTGCCGGCCGCCGCCGGTGGCCACGTCACGGGAGACGAAGCGCACCAGCCCGGTGTCGGCGCCGAGCTTGCAGGTGTTGCAGAGGATGGTGAAGACGGCGATGCCGGTGAACACCGCTCCCGACCCGTGCGCCCCGAGGGCGCGAGTGACCAGGGTGACGAGGATGTAGCCGGATACAGCGCTGACCGCTGAGCCCAGGAAGCCCCACCATCCGCCCCGCGCGGTGGCGGCGACCGCGCTCCGGGTGGCCTTCCCGCCGGCGGCGGGAAGGGCCGTTCCGGAGGCGCTCATCCTTTGGAGGCGGTGAGCGTGTCGTCCTGGGCGGACGGGCTCTGCTGCGGCTGGGAGACCAGCTCTTCCTGGGTGTCGCGGCCGACGTGGTGCGCGGCCGCGGACAGGCCCTCGGTCTTCTCGGCACGGGCGGCCGGCATCGCCGACGGGCCGAGCTCTCCCGGACGGCGGCTGCCGCTCAGGGCAGCGCGGAGCAGGCTCCGCCGAGTGCCGGGGCAGAGCACCGCGCCCACGATGTGTCCGCCCGAGCAACTGATCAGCTCGCGAACCTGCCTGAGGTCGTCGCGGGTGGTGTGCTGCGGTCCGCCCACGATGAGGACACCGTCCGCACGCTGGGCGACCGCGAGACCGTCGGCGTGTTCGAGCAGCGGCCGTGTGACGACCACCGAGGATCTTCCGGAACCGGCACACGACAGGGCACGCGCCACCATGGGGGACATCGGGATGTCGCCGGTGGAGGCGCCCCGTCGGTCGGGGCAGAGCGTGATGCGTCCGGCCGCGCCCGCGTCGACGACGACCCGGCCGTCCAGGGGACGCGGCGATTCGGCGTCGTCATCCGCGTCCTCGGTCAGCAGGGGCAGCCGTGCCGCGAGGCCCGGTGTGCTCGCGGTGGCGTCCACCAGCAGAACGTCCTCACCGGACTCGGCGAACACGGCGGCGAGGTTGATGGCGGCCGCCTCGGCCTCGCGGTCCCGCTTCGGCGCCACGACCAGCAGCGTGCCGCCGGCCGTACGGGCGTCGCCGTGCCGGAGGTGGAAGGCGAGAGTGCGGTACGCCTCCGCGCGACTGCTGGCGACCCGGCCGACCTCCAGCAGTTCGCTGTCCGTCGCGGCGTCCGGGAGGATGGCCAGCACCGGGGCGCCCAGCGCGCCTTGGACCTCGTCGACCGAGCGGACCCGTGGTTCGAAGGCGGACCGCAGCCAGGCGAGCAGGACGGCCAGTACGAGTCCGCCCATCAGGCCGAGGCCGATGAGCGCCACCGGCCCCGGCCCCGCGGGGTGCTCCGGCGGCTCGGCCCTGCGTACGACGTCACCTCCGGTGGTGTCGCGGGACTCGAAGTCGGAGATCCGCTTCTGCAGCGCGTTGATCTGCTCCCGCAGAGCCGCGCTCGCGGGCTTGCCGGCTTCCGCGTTGTTCTTTCTGACCAGCGGGGCGAGCTGCCGTTTCAGCGCGTCCGCCATCCGCCGCACCGTGGCGTCGGTCCGCTCCTTGCGGTCGGCGAGGTAGGCGTCGAGGAACGCGTTGGTGACCCGGGCCGCCCGCTTCGGAGTGCCGGCCGTGTACTCGAACCGCAGAATCTGGGTGTGCGGCCGATTGCTGACCCGCAGCTCCTCCAGCAGCGCGTCGGCCCGGGACGGCTGGCGCAACGCTTGTGCCGCACGGGCCGCGACGGCGGCGCTTTGCGCGATCTGCTGCTCGGTGCCCATGCTCACCTGGTTGTCGACGGACACGCCGAAGGTGCTGAACGGGTCCACCGTCGAACGGACGAGAACCTCACCGGTGGAGGTGTAGCTGCCTGCGCGCAGCAGCACCAGCAGCAGTCCCCCGAGCAGCCCGAGGACGATACCCAGCGCGATGGTCACGCGGTACTTCAGCAGCTGGCGCAGCTGGTCGCGCAGCTGGTCCGGTTCGCTGTACCCGTCATCGAAGCTGGCGGAGCTGGTCACGGATGCCTCCTGTTCCGGGGATGGATGCGTGGCTGACGGTCTCGGGCGGCAGCGCCGGTGAAGGGAGCCGGAGTGGCCGGGCGGCGCGGCGGGTGATGAACAGCGGGACGGTCAGGAGCAGCAGCATCGGCCCGACGATGGCCAGGAGGCTGCCGCGCAGGAAGATCATCTGGTAGAAGGCGAAGGCCGGGACCAGCACAAACGCCAGCGTGGCCTGCCTGTCCCGTAGCCGTTCCCGGATGTCGTCCATACGGCGTCCGGCCGCACCCAGCAGACAGAAGACGGCCACCACGGAGGGGAAACCGGCCCACATGTAGCTCTCGATCCACAGCGGTGCCGAGAGGTTCCAGAAGTCGTAGCCCGCATGCTGGGCGAGCGTGATACCGACGGCCTGCGGTTTTTCCGGCCATACGGAGCGGGGCACCATGAACACGAGGGGCCCGAGCGCGTCCGACGGCGAGAAGCCGTTCTCCTCCACATGGTCGACCCCGGTCTGCATCTGCTGGAAGGAGTCGTAGTCCATGTTCGAGGTGAGCTGCTCCGTCAGGCTCACCACCTGGACGGCTTCACGTTCGCTGTAACGGAAGTAGTCGCTGTACGGGAAGACGAGCAGCACCACCGCGGTGAGCGCCGCGGCGGTGCTGCGAAAGGCCCGTGGGCGGTTGAACCGGCTCCATGTGAACAGCAGGACCAGCAGGACGGTGCCGGCCCAGAAGCGCGGCCTGCTGATCGGGTTGTTGACGACCACGTTGAGTCCGAGCAGCAGCGGGAGCAGCGTCCAGCGGACGCGGCGCAACCACCGGTCGCCCGTCGTGCGGCGAGGCAGGTGGATCAGGCCCACCAAGGCCCAGAAGGCGGGGACGGCGAGGGTCCAGGTGCGCAGCGTCCGCTCCGAGTCCGTCGCGGCCTGCGACTGCCACAGGGCCTGCCTGCTGGTGAAGAAGGCGCCCCAGCCGCCCAGTTGGGGAATGAGGACGACCGCGAGAACGAGCGACAGGCAGCTCAGGACGAGCACGGGCAACGGGGCGAGTCTGCGGGAGAGCAGCGGTCCGAGAACGATCGAGCGATGCGGGGCGCGCCTGGCTGCCAGCACCGCTCCGGCGCTGTAGGCGAGGAGCCCGACTTCGATCAGGACGGTGGCCGTGAAGGCGGTGGCCTCGTCGGTCCGGTATCCGAGGGGGTAGGTGTCGGTGGTGAGCATGGCGAGCGGCGCCAACCCGAGCCATACGTAGGCGAAGAGCCAGAAACCGAACGCGACGAGCCGTACCGATGTATCGGTGAGTACCCAGGTGAGCGCACCTCCGGTGTGCGCCACGACGACGCACTGCACGATGAGCGCGGCGCCGACGTGCCCGGCGGAGGTCTGCAGGACCAGTCCCGGCAGCAGGCCGATGAGTACGGCGGCCCAGGCGCATACTGCGGCCATGCAACGTTCTCGACTGCCCTGCACCTGCACCCCTCTCATGGAAGGCGAGCAAATAGGTTGAAATACGCGTCAACCTATTTGTACCTCACATGCGATACATATCGGGTGAATTCAGGAGCTTTTCGCTTGAGGGTTCACGGCCGTCGGATCGCATTATCTGATTGACCGACAAACCATGAAGTACTGCGAGCTCAGCCACCACGGCGCCTTCGGCACCGGGCTCATATGTACGGCTTCGATGGAGAACCGCTCTCGCACGACCTCCCGCAGTTCCCGGAAATCAAAGCCCTTGTGGGTCGTGCGCGGATTCCGCGGTCGGCTCACCCGCATTCCGACCATCGCTTTCATCACTTCCGCGGGCGTGTACTCCGATCGGAGCGAGCGGCTGCGGATCATCCAGTTCGTCACCTTCGGCACGATGGCCAGGCCGCACATGATCGGCACGGAGATCACGAGCGCGCCGCTCGGCTTGAGAATGCGCAATGCGTCTTCGAGCAGAGCATCGAGTTCGTTGGCGTAGAGATGCTCGCAGACCTCGAACGCGGTCAGCACATCCACGCTCTGCGCCGCGACGCTTTCCATCGATTCCACGTACTTCACTTCGGGATACGTCGGTTCCATGTACGGGTCGTATCCGACGAGCGTGACGTCGGGTCGGACCTCGCCAAGCGCGTGCAGAAAAAGTCCGGGTCCTGCACCGAAATCGATGACGGTGCCGTACTTCGCGCACACTCCGGCGACGAGATCGACCGCCATCGTCGTACGGGTGCGATGCGCAAAACGAGCCAGTGGGTTACCGGATTTTACCGTTTGTTCCTCGTACGAGATTTCGCGCATCGAGAGCTCCTGACGTTGGACTTGTGCAATGGGTCCCGAGTCGACGAGGCCAGCCTGAGGATTTCTTCGAATCGCGAGGCACAGCGCTCCAGGGCGAACTCCCGCTCGGCCAGCGCCCGGCTCTCCTTGCCCAGTGCCTCCGCGCGCGCCGGGTCGTTCAGGACCTCGCGGACCCACGTGGCCGCGCCGGCCAGCGAGGACTCCTCCGGCGCGAAGACCGCCGAGCCGGCCTTGCGGAGCAGCTGCGCCGCCAGATTGTCCGCCGGCATCAGGCCCAGCACCGGGCGTCCGGCGCACAGATAGGACAGCGTCTTGGAGGGGACCGAGAACTCCCCGGCGTCCGCCGCGAGCAGCACGACCAGCACATCGCCGGTGCCCAGCACCTCGGGCAGCCGCTCGTAGGGCTGGAAGGGCAACAGGGTCAGATCGACGCCTCGGGCGGCCGCGGCCTCCTTGATGACCGGGACGGCCGGGCCGTCGTTGACGACGACGAGGCGGACCCGCTCACCCTGCTCGCGCAGCGTCTCGACCAGCCGCACCAGCAGGGCGGGGTTGTGCTTGAGGCCGATCGTGCCCGAGTACAGCACGGTCCTGACGCCGGTGAGGCCGTGCTCCCGCGACCACGCGTTGGCACGGGCCACGGGGAGGATCTCGTCCAGCGGCGCCCAGTTGGGAATGACGCTGACCTTGTCGGCGGTGCCCCACTCCCGGTGCACCCGCACGAAGGAGTCGGCGATCACCACGATCGCCGAGGCACGTCGCGCCGACCACCTCTCACCCTGCTCGAACACCCTGGCGGCGACGCCCATCAGCCTCGACACACCGGCGGCGGCGAAGCTGCGAAGGGCGATGGCGGTGATGTCCTGGTGCCACAGCACCCAGGGGATGCGCAGCGTCCTCAGCGCCGCCGCGGCCATCACCAGGGTCGGGATCGGCAGATTCCCCAGCATCGCCACGTCCGGCTGCTCGCGCCGTACCTGTCGGGCCAGTTCCAGGCCGAGCCGGGTCTCCTGGAAGAGGCGTCGGACGTAGGCGCCCTTGTCCAGCACGACGTGGTCGCCGATGGTGACGAACCGCAGGCCGGCGACCGTGTCCTCGGCGAGGTTGCCCTTTCCGGAGACGTAGGCCGGGCAGGTCGAGTGCACGACGTCATGGCCGCGGTGCGCCAGCTCACGGCTGAGCTGCGCCTGGAAGGGGTGCCCGCTGTAGTCGTGGACGAGGATCCTCATCGGCTGCTCTCCCTGCCGATCCGAGCGATCAGGAGCGCGCGAGCTTGACCTGGCCGTAGACCCAGGCATAGGTCTTCTCAAGGCCCTCGGCGAGGGAGATCGAGGGCTCCCAGCCGTGGAGTTCGCGGATCAGGGTGTTGTCGGAGTTGCGGCCGCGTACGCCCTGCGGCGCGTCCAGCTGGTACTTGCGCTCGCAGCGGATGCCCGCGATCTCCTCGACGATGTCGACCAGTTGGTTGATGGTGACCAGCTCGGAGGAGCCGATGTTGACGGGGATGCTGCTGGCCCCGTTCATGAGCATCTGCGTGCCGTGGACGCAGTCGTCGATGTACATGAAGGAACGGGTCTGCCGGCCGTCGCCCCAGATGTCGATCCGGTGCGAGCCGGAGATGGCCGCCTCGGCGATCTTGCGGCACACGGCCGCCGGGGCCTTCTCACGGCCACCGGTCCAGGTGCCCGCGGGGCCGTACACGTTGTGGTAGCGCGCGACGCGACAGGTGAACCCGTAGTCCTCCTCGAAGTGGCGGCACATGCGCTCGGAGAAGAGCTTCTCCCAGCCGTAGCCGTCCTCGGGCTGCGCCGGATACGCGTCCTCCTCCTTCAGCGCGGTGACGTTCGAGGCGGTCTGCTTGGCGGCGGCGTACACGCAGGCCGACGAGGAGTAGAAGTAGCGCTCCACGTCGGCCTCGTGCGCGGCCTTGAGCATGTGGGTGCTGATCAGCACCGACATCATGCAGGCGGCCTTGTGGTTCTCGATGAAGCCCATGCCGCCCATGTCGGCGGCCAGCATGTACACCTGACCGGCGCCCCGGACGGCGTCGCGGGCGTTCTCCAGGAGCGACAGATCGGCGACGACGTTCTCGGCGTCGCGGTGCAGCTGGTGCCAGTCGTGCTGCGGCTTGATGTCGACACAGCGGACCGAAAGCCCTTGCGCCAGGAGGTCGGCAGCGAGGTGCCCGCCGATGAATCCCCCGCCTCCGGCAACAACGACGTCCACCTGCTTGGTCATGGCAGCTCCTCCAGAAACCCGGGATCGGTGGTCACTGAGACCTGCCAGGTAGGTTATGCACTAATTATCCGAATTAGACCGATATGCCACGCGCTTCCGTGACCCGAGTGCCCTGATGCCTCCGTCTGGGCCTGTCGTATCCGGCCACGCGCGGCGTTTGACGAGCTGTCAGAGGTTTCGGTAGAGCTCCTCCAGTCGGTCCGCCACCGCATGGATGGAGAAGGCTTCCTCCACCGCGCGCTTGCCCGCTTCCACCAGCCCACGGCGCCTGTCCTCGTCGGTGAGCAGCTCGCAGACCGCCTCGGCCATGGCCTGCGGGCTGCCGTCCGTGACGATCGCCGCTCCCCGGCGCGCCAGCTCGTCCGCCATGCCGCAGGTGTCGGTGCACACCACCGGCGTTCCGGCGGACAGGGCTTCGATCACGGTCATGGGGAACGGCTCGTCCACGCTCGGCAGCACGTATACGGCTGCCTTCGCATAGGCGCGCACGGCCTCGGCGTACGACAACGCCCCGCCGTAGGCGACGACATCCCGGAGCCGGTGGCCGGCGATGAGCTGACGTACCGTCGGCAGCGACCCCTCGTCGGTCCCGTGCAGGGTGAACCGCACCTCGGGCAGCTTCCGGTGCACCAGGGCGGCCATCTCGACGAACGCCTCCGGGCGCTTACGCGGGTGCAGCCTCGCCATGAAGAGCACCTCCGGGGCGTGCCGCCGAGGCTCCACCACCGCGTTGCGCTCCGGCCGCACCCCGTTGGGCAACGTCAGCAGCGGCGGCCCCTCCGGTCCGATGACCTCGGACACAGCCCGTCGCTCCCTCTCGGTGAGCACCAGACAACCGCGCGCCCGGCGCAGCAGAGGCACGTACAGACGGTCGAAGAGCTTGGCGACCAGCCTGTGGCGTGGCTCCACCATTCCGTGCGTCTGCGTGAAGAACCTCTTTCCCCGCAACGTCGCCACGGCCAGCGCGGTGAGGGAAACGAGGTCGCGCCCAGCGTGGATGTGCACCACATCGGCCCTGCCCATGGAACGCCACATGTCCCGGACGAGCAGCGGGTTCATGAGCCCGGTGAAGCGGCCCGGAAGCAGGGCGCGCGCGGGGCGCGTACGCAGCGGAACCGAGCCGATGCGTGCGGGTGCCCGGGATTCGCCTCGCCACAAGGACAGCAGCGTGACCTCATGGCCGCGCGCGGCGCACTCCTCCAATTGTCCCGTCGCCACGCTCGTGGGACCGCCGTACGCTCCGTCCTCGCTGACGAGCGTCACCACATGAACGAGCCTCATCCCACACCCCTCGCCATGACGACCTCGGCCGGCGCGACGTCCCGGTGGGCGATCGCCGCGGCGCCCACCACGGCGCCACGGCCGACGGTGACCCCTCGCAACACGACGGCCCGCGCCGCCACCCAGGCTCCGGGCTCCAGGCGGATGGGCCCGTTGTCGAACTCGAAGGTGGGACTGTGGCGTTGATGGCTTCCGGTGCACAGCAACGCCCCCTGGGAGACACAGGCGTTGCTGCCGATGCTGATCCGCTCGAGGTTCAGCAACCAGGCGTCCTCGCCGATCCATACGTCGTCGCCGACGTCCAGCCGCCACGGCCAGTGCACACGCACCCGCTGACGGATCAGCACCCGCTGCCCGACCCGCGCGCCGAAGGCCCGCAGCAGAGCGGGCCGCCAGCGGGCCGGGAACCACCACTTGACGAAGACGAGGTTGAGAACAGCGAACCAGGCCGCCTGAACGAGCAGGGGGCGCCCCTTGTCGTAACCGGCTCCGGTGAAGCCTCGCAGGGAGCGTTCCACGGGGTGGACCCTTCTTTGTGCGGGGAATGAATCGAGTCAGGACAGTTCTCGGAACCACTTGGCGAAGAATGCGGGCACGAGCATCAGGTGGGCCACGAGCAGGGCGACATACAGCGCGAAGAAAAGCTTCTGATTTCCCAGGAACAAGAAGATCAGGCACAGCAGGCCGTAATCCACGGGCAACAGCGCCATGACACGGACAGCGGAGGGCGGTCGCATCGGGTCGACGTGCGGGTCGGCCCCCCGCCGTCTCAGCTGTTCCGTCAGGATTCCCCCGAAGAACAGCAGGACAGCAGCGAACTGGAAAGTGATCGGGGTGAGCAGCAGGACCGGGCGCGGCAGTTCGAAGAACCGGTAGAATGAAATCAGAACCGCCGCATGGACGCTCAGGATTTTGGCGCAGTCCACCACATGGTCCATCCACGCCCCGGCAGGGCTGGCCGACCCGTGCAGCCGGGCCAGTTGACCGTCCGCGGAATCCAGCGCGAAGCCGACGAGCAGGGCGAGCGTCACCCATCGTGCGAGCGCGTGTGAAGGGGGGTAAAGGGCGATCGCGACAATGCCCGGAAAGGTGACCAGGCCACTTGCGGCGGTCACTTGGTTGGGCGAGAGCCCGATGCGGTGGGCCGCGGCCGCGAGCAGTCTTCCGGCCGGCCGATTGACGAATCGTGAGTAACCGGGGACACCGCGGGCGGGCTTCTGCGCCTTCGAGAGCTGCCTCAGTGCGCTGGGGAAGTCCACTCTCTCAACCTCATGCCTGAGCAGGCGCGACGATCACCGCGGATGTGATGAGGTACGGAAACGTCGCGACTCGCCCACGGATGACTGTCTCGCCATGATCGCCATGTCACGAACGTAAGTGCTCGGGCCCGCCACACCCGATGGGACAAGCGGACTTATCGTGAGATCCACCCGATTGGCCCCGGGTGTGAGCGTGCCCGCGACCGTCACCCAAGTCGAAATGAATTCCTGTAGTAGAAAGATCGGCATTCCGACACAAGGGCGGACGGCATGTACGTTGGGCAGACGGCAGGCGATCTCGGCGTCATCCGCACGACGGACGACCCCACCTCAGCGCCTCGACGGGCAGCCGAAAAGGCAGACCGGTTCCTTTCCTACGGACTGTTCGGTGCGGTCCTTTTCCTCCACTCGGCCCTCGCTCTGTTCATCGGGGCGAACGGCTGGGACGACGGATCCATCACGCTGGCGTTCGCGCGCACCTTTGTCGAGTCCGGTCAGATCGCGCTGACACCGCCGTCAGAGACGGTCGAGGGGTTTTCAAGTCCCTTTTGGTTCTTGCTGATGGCAGGCACCTACCGGGTGTTGCCCTTGGACTTCGGCGGCATGATCCTGGCCGGCCAGCTGTGGTCCGCACTCTTCGCGGCCATCGGTGCCGTACTGCTGCACACCATGGTGCGACAGTACGGCCGCGTCCAGGCTTGGGTGGTCAGCCTGGTGCTCTTCGGGTACGGGCCGTTCCTCAACGAAACCATCAACGGAATGGAGATGACGTCGCTGTCCACGGCCGCGCTCGCGATCGTGTGGCTGTTTCGGAGCGGCCACCGGCATGCGTGGATCGGGCTGATGCTGCTGGCGGCCACAGCCCCGTGGATCCGGGCGGAAGCCGTCGGGTACGTCATCGCCGGCGCTGTGGTGTTGGTGCTGTGTTCGAGGGAGTATCGCCGGGCGTGGGCCCTGGTCGCGGGGGCCGTTCTCTCCTTCGCGGTCCTCACAGCGGTTCGCCTGGCGATTTTCGGCTCGCCGCTGCCGAACACGATGATCGCGAAGCAGTCCAGCCCGTACAGCGCGGACTCGACGATCAGGCACGTCCTGCAGGTGTCCGTGGCCGCGGTGGAGGTTCTCTACGTCCTGCTGCCGGCAGCGGTCATCGCCGTCACGGCGTGGGCAGGGATGCGCAGCGGGTTGCGGTCGGCGGGCGCGGAGGCGGTCGGGCGAATTCGCTCACGGAGCGTCCACCCCGTCGCGAGTTTCGGCCTCGGGTACATCGGTGCTGTCGCGGTCTTCAACGTGGCGATCGGTCGGAATTGGGGCTACATCGGGCGGATGGAGCAGTCCGCGATCGCCCTGGGCGTAGTGGCGCTCGCCCTGTCCAAGCCCGGTGTCATGCGATTCCTGAAATCCACGCCACGCCTCTTCGCCGTGATCGCCGCGATGCTTCTGCTCACGGCCTGCGGCATCGAAAAGCAGTTTATCGCCGCACGGCTCCACCCCGAGAGCGAGGTGGCTGTCACCCCAGCGGCATACCGTATGACCGGCGAGGCGATGGACGAGGTGCGGGTGAAGCTGGGACAGCCGGAACTGACCGTATTGACCCCGGATGTCGGCGGCTCGAGTCTGTGCTGCGCCAACTTGAAGATCCTTGACCTGGCCCTGCTTGCCAACACCGCGCTCGCTCGCGACGGATACGCGGCGATGCCCTCCTACCTGGCGGCCAACAAACCCGAACTGGTGGAGACGCACGGCATGTGGTCGGAGGTCTCCAAGCTGTACGACATCGCCTACTTCCGGCACAACTACACGCCCATTGTCGTCCACGGCATGTGGATGTACCTGCGAAACGATCTCCGCCTGCAGCTCGAATCACGGTGCACACCGATCACCCCTGAGAATGCGCGCCCGCTTCGCTACCGCGGTGCCGATGCCGATGAGCGGTATGTGCGCTCCCTGAATCTCGATTCGGTATGCCGGCTTTCCTGACCGGTTCGGTCCGGCACACCGGACCAGACGTTCTCAGTAGGCGCCGCGCCCGTCCAGCACAGCGCGAACCGTGCGGGCCATGACCGTCATGTCCCAGGTCCACGACCAGTTGTCGACGTACCGCAGATCGAGCGAGACGGTCTCGTGCCAGGACAGGTCGGATCTGCCGCTGACCTGCCACAGCCCCGTGAGGCCGGGTTTGACGCTCAGTCGGCGCATCTCCACCTCGTCGTAGCGGGCGACTTCCTCGGGCAGCGGCGGGCGGGGCCCCACCAGCGACATGTGGCCGAGCAGGACATTGGCCAACTGGGGCAGCTCGTCCAGCGAGTAGCGGCGCAGAAAGCGTCCGGCAGACGTGACCCGGGGATCCCGGCGCAGCTTGAACATATGGCCGTCGTGTTCGTTCGCCGCCGCCAGGTCACCCTTCATCCGGTCCGCGTCCACGACCATGGTCCGGAACTTCCACATGGGGAAAGGCACCCCGTCCCGGCCGACGCGGACCTGACGGTAGATGACGGGCCCCGGCGAACTGATGCGCACGGCGAGCGCCAGCAGCGCGAACAGGGGAGCCAGCACCATGAGCAGGACGAGCGAGCCTGCCCGGTCCGTGGCGGCCTTCAGCAGCGTCGGCAGGCCACGGCGCGTCGGCGGCGAGACGTCCAGCAGGGTGAGCCCGGCCGCCGAGGCGATACGGACCCGGCGCCGGGCCACTTCGACGATGCCGGGCAGCACCATCAGCCGGCGGCCCCGGTCGTGCAAGGCCCAGGACAGCCGGCGAAGCCGGTCCCCGCACATGTGCCTGCCGGTGGTGACGAAGACCAGGTCGGCGCCGAGCGCCTCAGCCGCTTCCGCCACGGGCACGGCATCCTCGTCCGGAGCTGCCGGCGCGCCGACCCGCAGCCGGGCGGACACGGGCACACCGGACAGCAGGTCTCCCTCGCCCAGCACACAGGCCCCGACCACCACGTACCCGTGGTCCGTGCGCTCGGCGAGCTGTCCGACCACGGAGTCCACCGCCCCGGCCTCACCGACGACGAGGACGCGTCGAAGCCCTCGGGCGCGTCGGCGTACGGCCAGGACGTGGCGGTGGATCGCCTTGCGGCAGACCACGGTGACCGCCAGGGACGGGCACAGGGCGGCAAGAGCCGCCGCCGGGGGCTCGCCGAGCCCGAATACCGTCCGCAGTACGGCCAGGGCGCCGAGCAGCACCAGCCAGTCCCGCACCACCGGTCCGACCGGGGCGCCTTCGTCCCATGTCCAGGGTGCGTAGCGCTTGGCGGCGAGGCCCACGAGCACCCAGACGACCGTGATCGCCACCGCCTGGTGCACGGGGTGGGCCGCACCGATCAGGGAGAGGATCACCACTGTCGGCAGCGCCATCCCCAAGGAGTCGGCGCAGACCGCGACCGGCACGTACCACCGGTTGGCAGGGCGTTTGGGCGTGGTGGACCGGTGCGGTGTGAGGGAAATCGCCTGCCTCGACACCGCGCTGGTGGACTGCCGCATGGTTCTCCCTATGACCCCGGCCCTCGGCGAACACGTGGGGCGCGGCTGCATCGGAGGAGCAGCTCACGCCCTATGTGAGGGTTATATCAACATTTTTTGAATGTATGTCCTACTTGCCTGACTTGGCGCCGGGCGTTTCTTGCCGCCGGACAACGTGCTCACAGGCGGCGGAAACCGGCCCCGCACAGGGGCGCGACGGCCTCGTCGAACGCCCGCGACGACACTTCGACACTCGGCCTTTCCGGTGCTCTGCAACTCGGACGGCCTACGCAGAGGAATCCCCGGGAGTGGCGTTCATCGGATTGTGCAAATGATCAGATGCCCCCCAGCGGATGCGGATCAGCACCCGAATCGCCGAAGGCAGCCGAAGGAAAGGGTGCGAGTGTCCGCCCGGGCGGGATCCGGTCCACCCAGAACAAAGGAGCACTCGTCGTGCGAGCAACCACTCGAGCAACCACCCGGTCCACACGAGCGAGATGGGGGGCGCGCTGCGTCGGCCTCGGTCTGGCCACAGCACTGGCGGTCACCTTCGCGGCGGGCCCCGCGGCGGCCGCCCCGGGGCCTCAGCTCGAGGCCGAGGTGGCGCCCGAAGAAGTCGCCGATAACCCCGACTGCGCCGACATCCCGGGGCAGAGCGGCTCCACAGAATTCGACACGAACACGGCCCCGACGGACGGGCAGGTGATCAACATCAACGGGCAGGGAACGATCACCATCGGCATCACGGAAAGGACGGAGGAGCCAGACGGGCAGCTGCTGAGTTTCAGCATCGAGGGCCCCTTCGCCGCTACGGCAGTCATCGTCAAGGGCGGTCCGGCGAACGAGGGCGGAGCCAACCTCTACGACTACACGGATACGCCGGCCGGCCAGGTCGAGGCCGACGAAACGCTCCACGCCCAGCTCAACCCCACCGGTAATGCCCTCACCGACATCAGCCACGTCGCCTTCTGCATCGTCCCGGACGGCTCCAACACCTGACGCGTCCCCTGCCGGAAAGCAAAAGGGCCCGTACGACCGAAGTCGTACGGGCCCCTTCAGGAGCTCGCGTCGGAGCTACCAGGTCACATCAACAAGGTCACTTGTTGATCTTGGTGACCTGGCCGGCGCCCACGGTCCGGCCACCCTCACGGATGGCGAACTTCAGGCCCTCTTCCATGGCGACGGGCTGGATGAGCTCCACCTTCATCTCGGTGTTGTCACCCGGCATGACCATCTCGGTGCCCTCGGGGAGGGTCACCACGCCGGTCACGTCCGTCGTACGGAAGTAGAACTGCGGACGGTAGTTGTTGAAGAACGGCGTGTGGCGGCCACCCTCGTCCTTGGACAGGATGTAGGCCTGCGCCTCGAACTCGGTGTGCGGGGTGACCGAGCCCGGCTTGATGATGACCTGGCCGCGCTCGACGTCCTCGCGCTTGATGCCACGGAGCAGCAGACCGACGTTCTCACCGGCCTGGCCCTCGTCGAGCAGCTTGCGGAACATCTCGATGCCGGTGACCGTGGTGGTGGTCTTCTCCTGCTTGATGCCCACGATGTCAACGGTCTCGTTGACCTTCAGGACACCACGCTCGATACGGCCGGTGACGACCGTACCGCGACCGGTGATCGTGAAGACGTCCTCGATCGGCATCAGGAACGGCTTGTCGACGTCACGCTCGGGCTGCGGGATGTTCTCGTCGACGGCCTTCATCAGGTCGAGGACGGTCTGGCCCCACTCCTTGTCGCCCTCAAGGGCCTTGAGCGCCGAGACCTTGACGACCGGCAGGTCGTCGCCCGGGAACTCGTACTCGGAGAGCAGCTCACGAACCTCGAGCTCGACGAGCTCCAGGATCTCCTCGTCGTCCACCATGTCGGCCTTGTTCAGGGCGACGACGATGTACGGAACGCCGACCTGGCGGGCCAGGAGCACGTGCTCCTTGGTCTGCGGCATCGGGCCGTCGGTGGCGGCGACCACGAGGATGGCGCCGTCCATCTGGGCAGCACCGGTGATCATGTTCTTGATGTAGTCCGCGTGACCGGGGCAGTCGACGTGGGCGTAGTGACGCGTCTCGGTCTGGTACTCGACGTGCGCGATGGAGATGGTGATACCGCGCTGGCGCTCCTCGGGAGCCTTGTCGATCTGGTCGAA
Organism: Streptomyces sp. DT2A-34; assembly: GCF_030499515.1. Taxonomy (NCBI): domain Bacteria; kingdom Bacillati; phylum Actinomycetota; class Actinomycetes; order Kitasatosporales; family Streptomycetaceae; genus Streptomyces; species Streptomyces sp. DT2A-34. Next base: position 3,923,065 of record NZ_JASTWJ010000001.1, read on the forward strand.
GGCCGAGGCCTCGTTCAGGTCCGGGTACGCGTCGTGCAGCACCTTGGTAATGGCGGCCGTGAGGGTCGTCTTACCGTGGTCGATGTGACCGATGGTGCCGATGTTGACGTGGGGCTTAGTCCGCTCGAACTTCGCCTTCGCCACGGGGTCCTCCTGTGGAGTGGTTCTGAACGCCTTGCTTCATCGGCGCCAGGTGATCTTTGCTGGAAAGCCCGGGCCCCGGGGCATTCCGACCGCTATTGCGGCGGAATGCCCCCTGAGGCTCCGGAGTCAAGCCTAAAGCGTGTGAACGCGGTGCGTTACTCGCCCTTGGCCTTCGCGATGATCTCCTCGGCGACGTTCCGCGGAACCTCGGCGTAGGAGTCGAACTGCATGGAGTAGCTGGCACGGCCGGACGTCTTGCTGCGCAGGTCGCCGACGTAACCGAACATCTCCGAGAGAGGCACGAGGCCCTTCACGACGCGGGCACCCGCCCGCTCCTCCATGGCCTGGATCTGGCCACGGCGGGAGTTGATGTCGCCGATGACCTCACCCATGTAGTCCTCGGGCGTGGTGACCTCGACGGCCATCATCGGCTCAAGAAGAACGGGGCTGGCCTTGCGCGCGGCCTCCTTGAAGGCCTGCGAACCGGCGATCTTGAACGCGAGCTCGGAGGAGTCGACCTCGTGGTAGCCACCGTCGATGAGCGTGACGCGGACGCCCGTCATCTCGTAGCCCGCCAGGATGCCGAACTGCATGGCCTCCTGCGCACCGGCGTCGACCGAAGGGATGTACTCCTTCGGGATACGGCCACCGGTCACCTTGTTCACAAACTCGTACGAGGCGTCGCCGCCCTCGATCGGCTCGATCGCGATCTGCACCTTGGCGAACTGGCCGGTACCACCAGTCTGCTTCTTGTGCGTGTAGTCGACGCGCTCGACGGCCTTGCGGATCGTCTCGCGGTAGGCGACCTGCGGCTTGCCGACGTTGGCCTCGACCTTGAACTCACGGCGCATACGGTCGACCAGCACCTCGAGGTGCAGCTCGCCCATACCACCGATGATGGTCTGGCCGGTCTCCTCGTCCGAGTGGACCTGGAAGGAGGGGTCCTCCTCCGCGAGACGCTGGATGGCGACACCCAGCTTCTCCTGGTCACCCTTGGACTTGGGCTCGATGGCGACCTGGATGACCGGCGCCGGGAAGTCCATGGACTCCAGGATCACCGGGGCCTTGTCGTCGCTCAGCGTCTCACCGGTGGTGGTCTGCTTGAGGCCCATGACGGCGACGATGTCGCCGGCGCCCACCGACTCGATCTCCTCACGCTTGTTCGCGTGCATGCGGTAGATCTTGCCGATGCGCTCCTTCTTGCCCTTGACGGAGTTCAGCACGGCGGTGCCGGACTCCAGGCGACCGGAGTAGATCCGGACGAAGGTGAGCTTGCCGAGGTGCGGGTCGCTCATGATCTTGAACGCCAGCGCCGACAGCGGCTCGTCGTCGGACGGCTTGCGCTTGACGACCAGCTCGGGGTCCTTCACGTCGTGGCCCTCGATGGCCTCGACGTCGAGCGGGGTCGGCAGGTAGCGCACGACCGCGTCGAGCAGGGGCTGGACGCCCTTGTTCTTGAACGCGGTGCCACAGAACACCGGGGTGACCGTGGTGTCGCTGGACTTGCCGGACGCGATGGTGATGCGACGGATCGCGGCGTACAGCTGCTCCTCGGTGGGCTCCTGGCCCTCCAGGTACAGCTCCATGATCTCTTCGTCGTTCTCGGCGACGCCCTCGACCAGCTTGCCGCGGTACTCCTCGGCAGCCTCGATGTGCGTGGCCGGGATGTCGACGACGTCGTACATCTCGCCCTTGGCGGCCTCGGCGGACCACACGAGCGCCTTCATGCGGACCAGGTCCACGACGCCCTTGAAGTCGGCCTCGGCACCGATCGGAAGCTGCATGACCAGCGGCTGCGCACCAAGGCGGTCCGAGATCATGTCGACGCAGCGGTGGAACTCCGCGCCGGTCCGGTCGAGCTTGTTGACGAAGCAGATACGCGGCACGCCGTAACGGTCGGCCTGACGCCACACCGTCTCGGACTGCGGCTCGACACCGGCGACACCGTCGAACACCGTCACGGCACCGTCGAGCACACGCAGGGAGCGCTCCACCTCAACGGTGAAGTCGACGTGCCCCGGGGTGTCGATGATGTTGATGGTGTAGTCGTTGTCCTCGAGCGGCCAGTGACACGTGGTCGCAGCAGACGTGATCGTGATGCCACGCTCCTGCTCCTGCTCCATCCAGTCCATGGTGGCAGCGCCGTCGTGGACCTCACCGATCTTGTAAGACACACCGGTGTAGAACAGGATCCGCTCGGTGGTGGTCGTCTTGCCCGCGTCGATGTGGGCCATGATCCCGATATTGCGGACCTTGGCCAGGTCAAGTGAAGTGGTAGCCATAAGGCTTCAGTCTTCTCTCGGTCTCGATGTGGGTAGCGACTACCAGCGGTAGTGCGCGAAGGCCTTGTTGGACTCGGCCATCTTGTGCGTGTCCTCGCGCTTCTTCACAGCGGCACCGAGGCCGTTGCTGGCGTCGAGGAGCTCGTTGAGCAGACGCTCGGTCATGGTCTTCTCGCGACGGGCGCGGGAGTAGCCCACGAGCCAGCGCAGCGCCAGGGTGTTGGCACGGCCGGGCTTGACCTCGACCGGGACCTGGTAGGTGGCGCCACCGACACGGCGGGACTTGACCTCAAGGGTCGGCTTGATGTTCTCGAGAGCGCGCTTCAGCGTGATGACCGGGTCGTTGCCGGTCTTCTCGCGCAGGCCCTCCATGGCGCCGTAGACGATGCGCTCGGCGGTGGAGCGCTTGCCGTTCAGCAGCACCTTGTTGATGAGCGACGTGACCAGAGGAGAACCGTAGACCGGGTCGATGATGACCGGGCGCTTCGGGGCGGGGCCCTTACGAGGCATTCTTACTTCTCCTTCTTGGCGCCGTAGCGGGAACGGGCCTGCTTGCGGTTCTTGACACCCTGGGTGTCGAGGGAGCCACGGATGATCTTGTAGCGAACACCCGGCAGGTCCTTCACACGGCCGCCGCGCACGAGCACGATGGAGTGCTCCTGCAGGTTGTGTCCCTCACCCGGAATGTAAGCGGTGACCTCGATCCCGCTGGTCAGACGCACACGCGCGACCTTACGCAGGGCCGAGTTCGGCTTCTTCGGGGTGGTCGTGAACACACGCGTGCAGACGCCACGACGCTGAGGGGAACCCTCGAGCGCGGGCGTCTTGTTCTTCTCGACCTTGTCCTGCCGGCCCTTACGGACCAGCTGCTGGATCGTAGGCACTACTTCTCCGGTTTCTGTGTGCCGAATGGTGAAGCTAACCTGGAACGTCGCCGACCCACGCGGTCGGGTGTGTCGAATCCGGCGGATTCCCGCCGCGAGGCGAAAAGAGCACAGATTACGGTGGCCGCTCACAGCTCGCTATGCGGTTGAAGGCACGCACGAGAGCCAGGGCACACCCCAGGCACAAGGTCTGAGCGTACCTACCTCATTCGCTGCGGTCAAAACAAACGGGCCTCGCCCGCATCGCCATACGGCCGATGTCAAGACCACACGGCGTGTCCGATCTTCGAATCTCCGATACGGCCACGTCAGCCCGCCCCTCCCGGACCTCATCCGGACACGGCGGCGGCCACGACCATCAGCGTCAGCAACAGCGCCCAACACCCGGTCGACAGCCAACCGAGCACGAGCCCGGTCAGGGCGAGTCCGTCGCCGCTCTCCCCGGTGCGGCGCATCTCGGCGCGTGCCGCGTGTCCCAGCACCACCGCCGGTACCCCGGTGAGCCCGAAGGACACCAGACACAGCGCGCCGCACACGGCGGAACCGACCGCCTTGCCGTTCGTCTGCGGCCGGGGCACCGGCAGGAAGGCCCCCGGTACGGGCATGACGGCCGCCGGCTGCGCCATGGGGCCCTGGGGCAGGTCGGCGACCAGCAGGGCCAGCTCGCCCACCGTACGGGCCGCGTAGGCCCGCGCGACCCGCCTCTCGAACTCGGGGTGCTCCAGGCGCCCCTCCCCGTACCCGGCCTTGAGCACGTCCACGGCACGCTCACGGTCGGCGTGCGAGGCGAGCATCGCGGGGGCACCGGCGCCGGCCCATGGCTGAGGAACCCCGGTCCCCTGCCACGGCTGTGGAACACCGCTCCCCTGCCACGGCTGCCACGACGGATGTGTCATGGAGCACCTCCCCCGCAATGGTCGGACTCTCTCAATGATGCGCCCGTCCAGCATCCCAGGCATCGGGGTGGCCCCGGAGAAAACCCGGAGACGATCCCGGGCCCCGGAGGACGCCGAAGGGCGGCCACCCCGAGGGGTGACCGCCCTTCAGTGGACGTACGCCTTACTGGTTGTACGGACCGTAGTCGTAGTCCTCCAGCGGAACGGCCTGGCCGGAGCCGGTGCCGAACGGCGAGTAGTCGATGTCGTCGTAGCCGACGGCCGAGTACATCGCGGCCTTGGCCTCCTCGGTCGGCTCGACCCGGATGTTGCGGTAGCGGGACAGACCCGTACCGGCCGGGATGAGCTTACCGATGATGACGTTCTCCTTGAGGCCGATGAGGCTGTCGGACTTGGCGTTGATCGCCGCGTCCGTCAGGACTCGGGTCGTCTCCTGGAAGGAGGCGGCCGACAGCCAGGATTCCGTCGCCAGCGAGGCCTTGGTGATACCCATCAGCTGCGGACGACCGGAGGCCGGGTGACCGCCCTCCTGGACCACACGACGGTTCTCGGTCTCGAACTTCGAGCGCTCGACCAGCTCGCCGGGCAGCAGCTCGGCGTCGCCGGACTCGATGATCGTCACGCGGCGCAGCATCTGCCGGATGATGATCTCGATGTGCTTGTCGTGGATCGACACACCCTGCGAGTTGTAGACCTTCTGGACCTCGCCGACCAGGTGGACCTGGACGGCACGCTGACCCAGGATGCGCAGCACGTCGTGCGGGTTGGTGGCACCCACGGTGAGCTTCTGGCCCACCTCGACGTGCTCGCCCTCGCTGACCAGGAGTCGGGCACGCTTCGAGATCGGGTACGCCGTCTCGTCGCTGCCGTCGTCCGGGGTGACGACGATCTTCTTGGTCTTCTCGGTCTCCTCGATCCGGATACGGCCGGAGGCCTCGGAGATCGGGGCGACACCCTTCGGGGTACGGGCCTCGAAGAGCTCGACGACACGCGGCAGACCCTGGGTGATGTCGTCACCGGCCACACCACCGGTGTGGAAGGTACGCATCGTCAGCTGGGTACCGGGCTCACCGATGGACTGGGCGGCGATGATGCCGACCGCCTCACCGATGTCGACCAGCTTGCCGGTGGCCAGCGAACGGCCGTAGCACATGGCGCAGGTGCCGACGGCGGACTCGCAGGTCAGGACCGAGCGGGTCTTGACCTCCTCGACGCCGGCCTTGACCAGCTGGTCGATGAGGACGTCACCGAGGTCGACGCCCGCCGGGGCGAGCACCTTGCCGTCGACGACGATGTCCTCGGCGAGGCAGCGCGCGTACACGCTGGTCTCGGCGTTGTCCGCCTTGCGCAGGACGCCGTCGGCGCCGCGCTCGGCGATGGCCAGCTTGAGGCCGCGCTCGGTGCCGCAGTCCTCCTCGCGAATGATGACGTCCTGGGAGACGTCGACCAGACGACGGGTGAGGTAACCCGAGTCGGCGGTACGCAGGGCGGTGTCCGCCAGACCCTTACGGGCACCGTGCGTGGAGATGAAGTACTCCAGCACGGACAGACCCTCACGGAACGACGCCTTGATCGGACGCGGGATCGTCTCGTTCTTCGCGTTCGACACCAGACCACGCATACCGGCGATCTGACGCATCTGCATCATGTTGCCTCGTGCACCCGAGTTCACCATCATGAAGATCGGGTTGGTCTTCGGGAAGTTGTCGTTCATCGCCTCGGCGACCTCGTTGGTCGCCTTGGTCCAGATCGCGATGAGCTCCTGCGTGCGCTCGTCCTTGGTGATCAGACCGCGCTCGTACTGCTTCTGGACCTTCTCGTCCTGCGCCTCATAGCCCTTGACGATCTCCTTCTTCGCCTCGGGAACGACGACGTCGGAGATGGCGACGGTGACGCCGGAACGGGTGGCCCAGTAGAAGCCGGACGCCTTCAGGTTGTCGAGCGTCGCCGCCACGATGACCTTCGGGTAGCGCTCGGCGAGGTCGTTGACGATCTCGGAGAGCTGCTTCTTGCCGACTTCGTAGTCGACGAACGGGTAGTCCTCGGGCAGCAGCTCGTTGAAGAGCGCACGGCCGAGCGTGGTCTTCAGACGGAAGCTGTCACCCTGCTGCCACTCCGGCTCGCCCTCCTCCTGCGCCGGCGGGGTCCAGCCACGCGGCGGGATGGTGCCGACCGGGAAGCGGATGTCGATCTTCGACTGGAGCGAGAGCTCACCCGCGTCGAACGCCATGATCGCCTCGGCGACCGACGAGAAGGAACGGTCCGTGCCCTTCACGTCCCGCATCTCGCTGTCGGTGGTGAGGAAGAACAGACCGAGGACCATGTCCTGGGTCGGCATCGTCACCGGACGGCCGTCGGCGGGCTTGAGGATGTTGTTCGAGGACAGCATCAGGATGCGGGCCTCGGCCTGCGCCTCCGCGGACAGCGGCAGGTGCACGGCCATCTGGTCACCGTCGAAGTCCGCGTTGAACGCGGTGCAGACGAGCGGGTGGATCTGGATGGCCTTGCCCTCGACCAGCTGCGGCTCGAAGGCCTGGATGCCGAGGCGGTGCAGGGTGGGCGCACGGTTCAGCAGAACCGGGTGCTCGGCGATGACCTCTTCGAGGACGTCGTACACGACCGTGCGGCCGCGCTCCACCATGCGCTTGGCGCTCTTGATGTTCTGCGCGTGGTTGAGGTCCACGAGCCGCTTCATCACGAACGGCTTGAAGAGCTCCAGCGCCATCGCCTTGGGCAGACCGCACTGGTGCAGCTTCAGCTGCGGACCGACGACGATCACGGAACGCGCGGAGTAGTCCACACGCTTACCGAGCAGGTTCTGACGGAATCGACCCTGCTTACCCTTCAGCATGTCGCTGAGGGACTTCAGCGGGCGGTTACCCGGACCGGTGACCGGGCGACCACGACGACCGTTGTCGAACAGCGCGTCGACGGCCTCCTGGAGCATGCGCTTCTCGTTGTTCACGATGATCTCGGGCGCACCGAGGTCGAGAAGGCGCTTCAGTCGGTTGTTGCGGTTGATCACACGGCGGTACAGGTCGTTCAGGTCGGAGGTCGCGAAACGGCCACCGTCCAGCTGCACCATCGGGCGAAGGTCCGGCGGGATGACCGGCACGCAGTCGAGCACCATGCCCTTGGGGCTGTTGCTGGTCTGCAGGAACGCGGAGACGACCTTCAGGCGCTTGAGCGCACGGGTCTTCTTCTGGCCCTTGCCGGTACGGATGATCTCACGGAGGCGCTCGGCCTCCTCGTCCAGGTCGAAGGACTCCAGGCGCTTCTGCAGCGCCGCGGCACCCATCGAGCCGTCGAAGTACGTGCCGAAGCGGTCACGCAGCTCGCGGTAGAGGAGCTCATCACCCTCCAGGTCCTGGACCTTGAGGTTCTTGAACCGGGTCCACACCTCGTCGAGCCGGTCGATCTCGCGCTGCGCACGGTCACGCAGCTGCTTCATCTCACGCTCGGCACCCTCGCGCACCTTGCGGCGCACGTCGGCCTTGGCACCCTCGGCCTCGAGCTCGGCCAGGTCGGTCTCGAGCTTCTTGGCGCGGGCCTCCAGGTCGGCGTCCCGGCGGTTCTCGATCTGCTGCCGCTCGACGGAGACGTGCGCCTCCAGGGAGGGCAGGTCACGCGTACGGCGCTCCTCGTCGACGTACGTGATCATGTACGCCGCGAAGTAGATGACCTTCTCGAGGTCCTTGGGAGCCAGGTCGAGCAGGTAGCCCAGCCGGCTCGGGACACCCTTGAAGTACCAGATGTGCGTGACGGGCGCGGCCAGTTCGATGTGGCCCATCCGCTCACGGCGCACCTTGGCACGCGTGACCTCGACGCCACAGCGCTCGCAGATGATGCCCTTGAAGCGGACGCGCTTGTACTTGCCGCAGTAGCACTCCCAGTCCCGGGTCGGACCGAAGATCTTCTCGCAGAAGAGTCCGTCCTTTTCGGGCTTGAGCGTGCGGTAGTTGATGGTCTCGGGCTTCTTGACCTCGCCGTGGCTCCACTGACGGATGTCGTCAGCGGTGGCCAGACCGATCCGGAGCTCATCGAAGAAGTTGACGTCGAGCACTATGCGTCAATCCCTCTCAGGGTTGTAAGTCTGTGGTCTGAAACGGGGGCCTGGGGGTCGGCGGGGCCCTGTGGGTGAGGGCCCCGCCGGACTCCCGTCAGACCTCTTCGACGCTGCTCGGCTCGCGCCGGGACAGGTCGATGCCGAGCTCCTCCGCAGCGCGGAAGACGTCCTCGTCGGTGTCACGCATCTCGATGGACATACCGTCGCTGGACAGCACCTCCACGTTCAGGCAGAGCGACTGCATCTCCTTGATGAGCACCTTGAAGGACTCGGGGATGCCGGGCTCGGGGATGTTCTCGCCCTTGACGATGGCCTCGTAGACCTTCACGCGGCCGGTGACGTCGTCGGACTTGATGGTCAGCAGCTCCTGGAGGGCGTACGCGGCGCCGTAAGCCTCCAGCGCCCACACCTCCATCTCACCGAAGCGCTGGCCACCGAACTGGGCCTTACCACCCAGCGGCTGCTGGGTGATCATGCTGTACGGGCCGGTCGAGCGGGCGTGCAGCTTGTCGTCGACCAGGTGGTGCAGCTTCAGGATGTACATGTAGCCGACCGAGATCGGGTCCGGGAACGGCTCACCGCTACGGCCGTCGAACAGCCGCGCCTTACCGGTCGGGAGCACCATGCGCTCGCCGTCGCGGTTCGGGATGGTGTGCTGCAGCAGACCCGCGAGCTCGTCCTCGCGCGCACCGTCGAAGACGGGGGTCGCGACGTTCGTGCCCGGGTCGACCTGGTCGGCGCCGATCGCCTGGAGGCGCTGCGCCCACTCGTCCGCGAGGCCGGAGACGTCCCAGCCGCGGCTGGCGAGCCAGCCGAGGTGGATCTCCAGGACCTGTCCCGGGTTCATTCGGGACGGCACACCCAGCGGGTTGAGGATGATGTCGACCGGGGTGCCGTCCTCCAGGAACGGCATGTCCTCGATCGGCAGGATCTTGGAGATGACACCCTTGTTGCCGTGACGGCCGGCGAGCTTGTCACCGTCGGTGATCTTGCGCTTCTGCGCGACGTACACGCGCACCAGCTGGTTCACACCGGGGGAAGCTCGTCGCCCTCCTCGCGGTCGAAGACGCGGACGCCGATGACCTTGCCGGTCTCGCCGTGCGGCACCTTCAGCGAGGTGTCACGGACCTCACGGGCCTTCTCACCGAAGATCGCGCGCAGCAGGCGCTCCTCCGGCGTCAGCTCGGTCTCACCCTTCGGGGTCACCTTGCCGACGAGGATGTCGCCGGCGATGACCTCGGCACCGATACGGATGATGCCGCGCTCGTCGAGGTCGGCGAGGACCTCCTCGGAGACGTTCGGGATATCCCGGGTGATCTCCTCGGGGCCGAGCTTGGTGTCACGGGCGTCGACCTCGTGCTCCTCGATGTGGATCGAGGAGAGGACGTCGTCCTGCACGAGGCGCTGCGACAGGATGATCGCGTCCTCGTAGTTGTGACCCTCCCACGGCATGAACGCCACGAGCAGGTTCTTGCCCAGCGCCATCTCGCCCTGCTGGGTGGCCGGACCGTCGGCGAGGACCTGGCCCTCGATGATGCGGTCGCCCTCGTGGACGATGACCTTCTGGTTGACCGAGGTGCCCTGGTTGGAACGGGCGAACTTGGCCAGGCGGTACGTGATGTACGTGCCGTCGTCGTTGGCGGTGGTGATGTAGTCCGCGGAGACCTCCTGGACCACACCCGCCTTCTCGGCCTTGACCACGTCACCGGCGTCGACAGCGGAGCGGTACTCCATGCCGGTGCCGACGAGCGGGGCCTCGGACTTAATCAGCGGCACGGCCTGACGCATCATGTTCGCGCCCATGAGGGCACGGTTGGCGTCGTCGTGCTCGAGGAACGGGATCATGGCGGTCGCGACCGACACCATCTGGCGCGGCGAGACGTCCATGTAGTCCACGTCGTCACCGGCGACGTAGTCGACCTCGCCGCCACGCCGGCGAACCAGGACGCGGTTCTCGGCGAAGCGCATGTCGTCGTTGAGCGTGGCGTTGGCCTGCGCGATGACGAACCGGTCCTCTTCGTCGGCCGTCAGGTAGTCGACCTCGTCGGTGACGACACCGCCGGTGACCTTGCGGTACGGCGTCTCCACGAAACCGAACGCGTTGACGCGGCCGTAGGAGGCGAGCGAACCGATCAGACCGATGTTCGGGCCTTCAGGCGTCTCGATCGGGCACATACGGCCGTAGTGAGACGGGTGCACGTCACGGACCTCGAAGCCGGCCCGCTCACGGGACAGACCACCCGGGCCAAGAGCCGACAGACGGCGCTTGTGGGTGAGACCCGACAGCGGGTTGTTCTGGTCCATGAACTGCGACAGCTGGCTGGTGCCGAAGAACTCCTTGATGGAGGCGACGACCGGCCGGATGTTGATCAGGGTCTGCGGCGTGATCGCCTCGACGTCCTGGGTCGTCATGCGCTCACGGACGACGCGCTCCATACGAGCCAGACCGGTGCGGACCTGGTTCTGGATGAGCTCGCCGACGCTGCGCAGACGACGGTTGCCGAAGTGGTCGATGTCGTCGGTCTCGACGACGATGCCCTGGCCGCTGTCGCCGACCGTCTCGGTCTCGCCCGCGTGCAGCTTCACCAGGTACTTGATCGTCGAGATGATGTCCTCGACGGTCAGGATGCCCGCGTCCAGCGGAGCGTCCGCACCCAGCTTCTTGTTGACCTTGTAGCGGCCGACCTTGGCGAGGTCGTAGCGCTTCGGGTTGAAGTAGAGGTTCTCAAGCAGCGTCTGCGCGGCCTCACGCGTGGGGGGCTCGCCCGGACGCAGCTTGCGGTAGATGTCGAGCAGCGCGTCGTCCTGGCCCTGGGTGTGGTCCTTCTCCAGGGTGGCGCGCATCGACTCGTACTCGCCGAACTCCTCGAGGATCTGCTCGGTCGTCCAGCCGAGCGCCTTGAGCAGAACGGTGACGGACTGCTTGCGCTTGCGGTCGATGCGGACACCGACCATGTCGCGCTTGTCGATCTCCATCTCCAGCCAGGCACCCCGGGACGGGATGATCTTGGCGGAGAAGATGTCCTTGTCGGACGTCTTGTCGATGGAGGAGTCGAAGTAGACACCGGGCGAACGGACCAGCTGCGACACCACGACACGCTCGGTGCCGTTGATGACGAACGTGCCCTTGTTCGTCATGAGCGGGAAGTCGCCCATGAAGACCGTCTGGGACTTGATCTCGCCGGTCTCGTTGTTCGTGAACTCGGCCGTGACGAAGAGCGGAGCGGCGTACGTGAAGTCGCGCTCCTTGCACTCGTCGATGCTGTTCTTCGGGGGCTCGAAGCGGTGGTCGCGGAACGTCAGCGACATCGACCCGGAGAAGTCCTCGATCGGGGAGATCTCCTCGAAGATCTCCTCGAGGCCGGACTTGGTGGGGACATCCTGACCGGACTCCAGAGCCGCCTCGACCCGACTCTGCCAGGCGGTGTTGCCGAGCAGCCAGTCGAAGCTCTCGGTCTGCAGCGCGAGCAGGTTCGGAACCTCGAGGGGCTCCTTGATCTTTGCAAAAGAGATGCGCAGCGGGGCGGTGCTGGCGCCATTGTTCGTATTCGCGGTCGAGGCAGTGCGCGAGGCGGCCAAGAGGGGGTCCTTCCGAGGGCTCGGACTCACTACGCGCGTACCGGCCCCTCACCGGGGCACAGAGACAGGCGTTTCCATCTCCGACCAAAGAATGGCCAGGTCAGGGACGGTCCGGTCATCGGTGCCCAAGCGAGGGCATGCCCCTGGTGACGGGCAGGGGACAGCTAACAGGCAGCGCAAAGGGTCAGTGTAGCCACTTGGCACACTGATGTCCAGTGCGGGTATTTCGCGACCCTCGTTGTCCTCAACGCCCTCGGCATGCTTGCCCTCAATGCACGTTGATACTGCCCTCTTCGTCGCCGATCCATGCCTCGGATTCGGATCCTTGTGACGACGCGTCCTGAGAATTGCGCGCTGCGTGCGGTTCGTCAAGGCCCCCGTGCCCGAACCCAGGGGCTCCCGGAGACACGACGAAGATCACCATACCCCCCACCGAAGCGGGCGCAAGGTAACCGTGGCCGCGCCCCCAGGAACGCCGAAGAGCGACCACCCGAATGGATGATCGCTCTTCGGTGCGACTGCGTTACAGCCTCAGGAGGCTGCTTTCAGCAAGCGCGAAGGCCGTACTCGACCTGCAAGACCGGGAAGGTCTTACTTGACCTCGACGGAGGCGCCGGCGCCCTTGAGGGACTCGGCGGCCTTCTCGGCGGCGTCCTTGGCGACCTTCTCGAGGACGGGCTTCGGAGCGCCGTCCACGAGGTCCTTGGCCTCCTTCAGACCCAGGGAGGTCAGCTCACGCACGACCTTGATGACCTGGATCTTCTTGTCGCCGGCGCCGGTGAGGATGACGTCGAACTCGTCCTTCTCCTCGACGGCCTCGGCGGCGGCGCCACCAGCGGCACCACCGGCGACGACGACCGGCGCGGCAGCGGCGGCGGTGACGTCGAACTTCTCCTCGAAGGCCTTCACGAACTCGGAGAGCTCGATGAGGGTCATCTCCTCGAACTGCGCGAGCAGGTCTTCCTGGCTGAGCTTCGCCATGATGGCGGTCCTTCCACTAAATCGGCAGGTGCCGGGTGTACTGGGTGTGGCGGGCGTACGTCGGCCCGCTGTGGCCTCCGCGGTCAGGCTGCGGGGGCCAGTGTGCGAGCCGAATTACTCGGCACCGCCCTGCTCGGCCTGCTTGGCGCGGAGCGCGTCCACCGTGCGGACGAGCTTCGACGGCAGCGCCTGGAAGACGGAGGCAGCCTGGGACTGCTTCGCCTTGAAGGCACCGGCCAGCTTGCTGAGCAGAACCTCGCGGGACTCGAGGTCCGCAAGCTTCTTGATCTCGTCGGCGCTGAGCGCCTTACCCTCAAGGACACCGCCCTTGATGACGAGATTCGGGTTGTCCTTGGCGAAGTCACGGAGACCCTTCGCCGACTCCACCGGGTCACCGGTGACGAAGGCGACAGCCGTCGGACCGTTGAACAGGTCGTCCAGCGTGTTGATCCCGGCCTCGTTGGCCGCAATCTTGGTCAGCGTGTTCTTCACCACGGCGTAGTGAGCGTTCTCACCGAGCGAACGACGCAGCGTCTTGAGCTGCGCCACGGTGAGACCGCGGTACTCGGTCAGCACGGCAGCGTTCGAGTTGCGGAACTGCTCCGTCAACTCGGCCACTGCGGCAGCCTTGTCGGGCCTCGCCATGAGCCTCGGCCTCCTTCCGGGTGATTCTGACCGCGCGGACCCGAAGGAGGACTGGGGAAAACGAAACGCCCCGGCGCAGGCGCACGGGGCGGACTCGACCGGTCGCACGAACGGGAACGTACGCACTCCGGGAGTTCTTCCACTGTCACCTGCGCGGGTCGTCCGCAGTTCAGCGGATCCTTCGGCCACCGCACTCTCTTGCGAGCGCACGGCAACGACCAGCGGTCTTGGGCTTCTGTAGGAGAGTACGGGACTGGGTCGCCGTCAAGCAAATCGGCCCCTACGGCTCTCAGCTGCCGTTCTTCTTCAGCGGCTTGCGCAGGTCCGCCGTGTCGTCGGCACGGGGTGCCCGGACCGTCACCGGCTTGCCGTAGTCGAGGAACGTATAGGTCAGGTCGAGCTCACCGTGGCGGCCGAAGCCCTGGGTGCGCAGACGCCTGACGCGGTCGGTGGCGTCGACCCACACGTCCAGGGCAAGCTCGTCCACGCCCAGCTTCTGGTACTGGTCAAGGCTGTTCTCGCGGCTCTGCCGGGTGGCCTTGTCGTCGACCTTCCCGAGGGAGGCGCGAAGCTCGTCGACGGCGACCGTGCCCGCGTAGTGGGTGGTGTCGGCGCCGTCGGCCTTCTCGGAGCCGATCCGCTTCACGTCCTCGGCGGTGGCCAGGAAGGCCGCTTCCCGCGCCGGGTTGCGGATCACCTGGTCGCGCAGGCCACCGACGTCCATGCGCAGGCCGCCGTGCGTGGTGAACTCGGCCTTCGGGCCGTAGCTGATCCAGTGACGGCCGCCCATCTCCTCGACCATGTCGTCGCTCGCGCTGCCGTACAGCACCCCGCCGACGAGAAGCAGCTCGGACTCGCCCTCCTCGGCGCCGCTCAGGTTGGCCGTCCTGAGCCGCGCCGCCACCGGTTTCGTACCGACACTCGCCTCATCCGCTATCCGCCCCCGCTGCGGAAATCGGCCGGTCACCCGGTAGTGCAGGGAAGTGACGTCCTCGGACTTCTCCACGGCCCGCGCGACGGCATCGGCGGCCGGTGGGGCCGCGGACTGCTCCGCGTCGACCCCTGTCCCACAGCCGGCGAGCAGCAGCGCCGCGAGGCCCGCGCCCACCACCCGAGGCGGCACGAAGGCACGTACGGCAAGGCTCATTGATTCCCCCCAAGGAACGCACGGCTGGTGCGTGGTCGGCGCACAGCAAGATCGGGAGCGTAACCCAGGAGCCCTGAACGGTCTTGCGAATTCCGCGCCTTTCAGCGGCGCTCAGGATCCTTCAGCAACTCCTTGAAGTCCGCGGTGTCCCCCGCGGGAGGCTTCTCGACCGCTGCCTTCACGCCGTAATCGCTGTAGTAGGCGGTCTGGGTCAGCCGTCCCGTGGCCGTACGGCCCTTCTCAACCTTCTTGACCAGCAGGTTCCGGTGGTCGACCCATATGTCGAAGGTCTGCGTGGTGGCGCCCTCGCCCCGCACCGTGCCGGAGTAGTGCGTGGTGCGCTCGCCTCTCACCTTCTCCTCGCCGACTTTCCGCACGTCCGTGGAGGACAGCAGCAGTTTCACCGACGTATGCGGCGCGGTGCCGCGCATCTGGTCCGCGAGATCCGCTCCGGAACTGCCGGCGAAGCGCTTCAGGTCGTCGTAGCCGTACTTGATCCAGTGCTTGCCGTCGGTCTTCTCGGCGAACGTGTCGCCCATGCGCGCGTAGTAGGCGTCCGGGAGATAGCGGGCCTCCATCGACGTGGTGCCCAGTCGGCGCATGGTCTCGGCCGTCGTGCCGCCGGTGTACGTGATCGTCAGGGCGCCGGTGAGGCCGTCGCCCCAGGCGAGGGTGCCGGCGGCCCTGATGGACAGCGTCGAGCCCATGGTGGTCGTGGAGTCGACGCGGGCGGACTCGGCGGCGTCGGTGGACCGTTCGACGGTGCGCAGGGCGGCCGTCACGGCCCGATCAGGGGTGGCGCGGTCCTTCGCCTCGGGACGGTCGGAGGACGTGCAGGCGGCCAGGGCCGTCAGCGCGGTCAGCAGCGCGATCCAGAAGACCGACCGGCCCGCCCTCGTGCTCGTCATTCGTCCCCCCTGTGCCCATCCCGTGAATGCACGTTAACCCAGGGCACTGACAAACGGGCCGGAGAACGGGGACGGGCCCCGCACCCGGGAAGGGGGCGGGGCCCGTGTGAGCCTGGTGAGCCGTTGGCTCAGACCGCGGCCGGGTCCTCCTCGACGAGGAGGTTGCGGGTGCGGTTCGGGTCGACGGGGATGCCGGGGCCGATCGTGGTGCTGATCGCGGCCTTCTTGATGTAGCGACCCTTGGCGGCGGACGGCTTCAGACGGAGGATCTCCTCCAGCGCGGCGCCGTAGTTCTCCACCAGCTTGGTGTCGTCGAAGGACGCCTTGCCGATGATGAAGTGCAGGTTCGAGTGCTTGTCGACGCGGAACTCGATCTTGCCGCCCTTGATGTCGGTGACGGCCTTGGCGACGTCAGGGGTGACGGTGCCGGTCTTCGGGTTCGGCATCAGACCACGCGGACCGAGCACCCGGCCGAGGCGGCCGACCTTGCCCATGAGGTCCGGGGTGGCGACGACGGCGTCGAAGTCCAGGCGGCCCTTCGAGACCTCGTCGATCAGTTCGTCGGAGCCGACGATGTCGGCGCCCGCAGCCTCCGCGGCCGCAGCACGGTCGCCGGTCGCGAAGACCAGGACCCGGGCGGTCTTACCGGTGCCGTGCGGAAGGTTCACGGTGCCACGGACCATCTGGTCGGCCTTACGCGGGTCGACACCCAGACGGAAGGCGACCTCGACGGTGCCGTCGAACTTGGTCGTGGACGTCTCCTTGGCGAGACGGACGGCCTCGAGCGGGGCGTACAGCTTCTCCCGGTCGATCTTGGCGTCCGCAGCGCGGAGAGTCTTGCTGCGCTTGCTCACTACTGCTCCTGTTGCTTCTTAGGAGTTGTGGTCCGGGCCGAGCAGGCCCTGCCACTTCTGCTTGGGGTTGGGTCAGCCCTCGACCGTGATGCCCATGGAACGGGCGGTGCCGGCGATAATCTTCGCGGCGGCGTCCAGGTCGTTGGCGTTGAGGTCGGGCATCTTGGTGGTGGCGATCTCGCGGACCTGCGCCTCGGTGATCTTGGCGACCTTGGTCTTGTGCGGCTCGCCGGAGCCCTTCTCCACGCCCGCGGCCTTGAGGATCATCTTGGCGGCCGGCGGAGTCTTGGTGATGAAGGTGAAGGAACGGTCCTCGTAGACCGTGATCTCCACCGGGATGACCCAACCGCGCTGCGACTCGGTCGCGGCGTTGTAGGCCTTGCAGAACTCCATGATGTTGACGCCGTGCTGGCCCAGCGCGGGGCCGACCGGCGGAGCCGGGTTGGCGGCGCCGGCCTGGATCTGGAGCTTGATGAGCCCCGTGACCTTCTTCTTCTTGGGAGGCATGCTCTCTCCGGGTCCTTAGTGAGAGTTTTCCGCCGCCATCCGTACCCGCTGGCCACCTGGAACGGTGAACGTCGTGGATCATCCGGATGGAGGCATACCGCACAACGATAACGGGTAACGCGTCAGGGCCAAAACCGGCAGCTCAGGCGCCCGGCCGTGCACCGCCCCAACCAGGGGTCGACCCCGGGCGCCGCGCGTCGGCCGGGGTACGGGAGGGGTGGTCAGCAGCGCTTGGCCGTGGTCGCCTGACCCGGCACCGGGTCACCGGGAGCGCGCAGCGTGCCGATGGCCGCGGTGCACTCGTTCACCGTGTCGGCGGGCAGGGACCAGAACTCCTGGCTGTTGGTGGCGTTCCACCAGTCCTGGCCCACGACCTCGTCACGGGCGTAGCTGTAGACGCCGGTGCTGACGTCATAGTCCTTGACCTTGTCGCGGAAGCTCTGCCAGACCCAGACATAGCCGTAGTTCGCGCGGCAGTTGGGCGAGTAGAACTGCTTCACCGAGGCTACGTGCGCGCCGCCCCGGTTGATGTAGGCGGTGGCGCCGATCTGGTAGGCGTCCGAGCAGACGCCGGCCGCCTGCGCCTTGGCGCTCAGCGGGTTGCCCGCCTCGGACGGGGCGGTCGAGCGCGCGGTCAGGTTCTGCTTGTTCGGCGACGGGGCCGGGCCCGTGCCGGCGACCGCGGAGGTCGCCGGCAGAAGGACGCAGGCGGACGCCGCCGCCACGACCAGGATGGTTCGAGCACGCATGAAAAAGTTCCCCCTACTTCATGGTGACTGACTCGACAGGTGCCGAATGCCGACGCGGGCAGCGACCAGCCTTGGGCAAACCGCCACCAAGAGCTATAGATCGCCATGAAGAACACTGTCCGCGCGTTTCGGTCATCAGGTCAAACCGGCGGGCTCACCGGATGGTTGTGGCGCAGCACACATTTGTTTGGGGACGCCGTCCGCGCGGAGGCCGACACGTACGACGAAAGGGCCTCCGACAGCGAGAAAACCGCTGGTCGGAGGCCCTTCGAGAAGGCTGCTGTACTGCTAGTTCTTCTGGATCTGGTCGAAGGACAGCTCGACCGGCGTCTCGCGGCCGAAGATCTCCACCAGGCCCTTGACCTTCTTCGAGTCGGCGTTGATCTCGTTGATCGTGGCCTGCAGTGTGGCGAACGGACCGTCGGTGACGGTGACCGAGTCGCCGACCTCGAAGTCCAGCACCTGGACCTCGACCTTGCGCTGCGGAGCCGGCTTGCCCTCGGCCTCGGCGGCCTCGCGGGCGGCCTTCTCCTCGGCCTCCGGGGCGAGCATCTTGACGATCTCGTCCAGGGTCAGCGGGTACGGGTCGTAGGCGTTGCCCACGAAGCCGGTGACGCCCGGGGTGTTGCGGACGACGCCCCAGGACTCGTTGGTCAGGTCCATGCGGACCAGGACGTAACCCGGCAGCTTGTTCTGCTTGATCGTCTTGCGGTCGCCGTTCTTGATCTGGACGACCTCTTCCTGCGGCACCTCGGCCTGGAAGATGTAGTCCTCGACGTTCAGCGAGACGGCGCGCTGCTCCAGGTTGGTCTTCACGCGGTTCTCGTAACCGGCGTAGGTGTGGATGACGTACCACTCGCCGGGCAGGGTGCGGAGTTCCTCGCGCAGGGCGGCGACGGGGTCGACGGGCTCGGCGGGCTCCTCCTCGGCGCCCTCTTCCTCGTCCTCGACGGTCTCGACGTCACCGCCGGACTCGTCCTCGACGCGCAGCGCGGCTTCCTCGGCGGGCTCGCCCGCCTCGGCGTCGGCAGCCTCGACCTCGTCCAGGTCCTCGTCAGCGCCCTCGACGATGTCGAGCTCGCCTTCCACGGACTCGACGTCCTGCCCGTGCGGCTCGATGGCGTCGTTCAGGTTCTGGTCAGACACGGTGGCTGCTTCTTCCTGGATACATAGGGGTGGAACATGCGAAAGGGGCGCCGGTAACCGCGGCGCCCTTCGCTCTTGGCTCAGCCGAAGACGTACTTGGCGGCGTGGTCGAGCCCATAGTCAATCACGGTCACCAGACCGATCATGATGACGACGAAGAGGATCACCACAGTGGTGTACGTCGTCAGCTGATTGCGCGTCGGCCAGACGACCTTGCGGAGTTCCGCGACGATCTGGCGGTAGAAGAGCGCCAGTCGCTTCAGCGGGCCCTTCTTGGCGCGCTTGCCACCCTTTCGGGTCTTCTTCTTGGACTCCGGCGCCTCGTCCTGGGCATCAGGCATGTCGATGGAGCCCACGGCGTCCGTCACTCGTCCTCACCTGATTCCGGGTCGTGGCCGTGCCGCGCCCGGTCTGAGCCGCACGGCGGTGCATTGCTGTACGTACATGCGCACACATCCTGGCGAAGGAGTGTGTAGCAGGGCCGGAGGGACTTGAACCCCCAACCGCCGGTTTTGGAGACCGGTGCTCTACCAATTGAGCTACGACCCTTTGTGGTGTCCCCCAACGTACCGCATCCGACCGGGTGCTCGGTGTGCACCTTGCGACCGCGGGCCGCTGAAGGCCAACGAGGTGAGAGTGTACGTGGTCCCGGGCGCCTCGTCGAACAGAAAGTGGCCGATGGGGGCTTGGGCGGCGGAAGATCGCCCGCGGGCCGGCCGTGTGGCAGCGCAAGATCGCCCTGGCCGCGCGCAGGATCCGGACGGTTGTTCAGCTGATGTTCAGTCCGTGAAACCCCCGTGCCGGGCACGTTTCCTGTCTGAAACGATGGGCCCCATGAGCGCTGCAACCCCTCCCACCGAGCGCCGGGTCTCCGCCCGAGTCGGCGCGATCTCCGAGTCCGCCACCCTCGCCGTGGACGCCAAGGCCAAGGCCCTCAAGGCCGCCGGGCGTCCGGTGATCGGCTTCGGCGCCGGTGAGCCCGACTTCCCGACCCCGGACTACATCGTCGAGGCCGCCATCGAGGCGTGCAAGAACCCGAAGTACCACCGCTACACCCCGGCCGGCGGTCTGCCCGAGCTGAAGGCCGCGATCGCCGCGAAGACGCTGCGCGACTCCGGCTACGAGCCCGACGTCTCCCAGATCCTGGTCACCAACGGCGGCAAGCAGGCCATCTACGAGGCCTTCGCCGCGATCCTCGACCCGGGCGACGAGGTCATCGTGCCGGCCCCGTACTGGACGACCTACCCGGAGTCCATCCGCCTCGCGGGCGGTGTCCCGGTCGAGGTCGTCGCCGACGAGACGACCGGCTACCGCGTCTCGGTCGAGCAGCTGGAGGCGGCCCGTACGGAGAAGACGAAGGTCGTCCTCTTCGTCTCCCCGTCGAACCCGACCGGCGCCGTCTACAGCGAGGCCGAGACCGAGGCGATCGGCCGCTGGGCCGTCGAGCACGGCCTGTGGGTGATGACGGACGAGATCTACGAGCACCTGGTCTACAGCGACGCGGTGTCCGTGTCCCTGCCCGCGGTCCTGCCGGAGCTGCGCGACAAGTGCATCGTGGTCAACGGCGTCGCCAAGACGTACGCCATGACGGGCTGGCGGGTCGGCTGGATCATCGGCCCGAAGGACGTGGTGAAGGCCGCGACCAACCTCCAGTCCCACGCCACGTCGAACGTCTCGAACGTGGCCCAGGTGGCCGCTCTCGCCGCCGTCTCGGGCGACCTGGACGCGGTCGCGAAGATGCGCGAGGCCTTCGACCGCCGCCGCAAGACGATCGTGCGGATGCTCAACGAGATCGACGGCGTGGTCTGCCCGGAGCCCGAGGGCGCCTTCTACGCGTACCCGTCGGTGAAGGCCCTCATCGGCAAGGAGATCCGCGGCAAGCGCCCGCAGGACTCGGTCGAGCTGGCCGCGCTCATCCTGGAGGAGGCCGAGGTCGCGGTGGTGCCGGGCGAGGCCTTCGGCACGCCGGGTTATCTGCGGCTGTCGTACGCGCTCGGGGACGAGGACCTCGTCGAGGGCGTGAGCCGGATCCAGAAGCTGCTGGCGGAGGCCAGGGACTGACCACCTCCTCACATGAGGAGGTGGTGGCGGGCCGTTCCCCTCGGGGAGCGGCCCGCTTTGTCGTCTGTGCGTGCGAGCAAGACCACGTTCGGGGAAAGCGCTACCGGGACGGCGGACACGTGCGGCAGGATCCTGGGATGGAGCGTGTACGTGATGTCTCTGAGCTGCCGAAAGCCCATCTGCACCTGCACTTCACCGGCTCGATGCGGCCGGCGACCCTGCTGGAACTGGCCGACAAGTACGGTGTGCACCTGCCCGAGGCGCTGACCGACGCGCTGACCCGCGGGGAGTCGCCGAAGCTGCGGGCGACGGACGAGCGGGGCTGGTTCCGCTTCCAGCGCCTGTACGACGCGGCGCGCTCGTGCCTGCGGCAGCCGGAGGACATCCAGCGCCTGGTCAGGGAGGCCGCGCAGGAGGATCTGAAGGACGGCTCCGGCTGGCTGGAGATCCAGGTGGACCCCACGTCGTACGCGCCCCGGCTGGGCGGTCTGATCTCGGCGCTGGAGATCATCCTGGACGCGGTGGAGACGGCGTCGCGGGACACGGGTGTCGGGATGCGCGTCCTGGTCGCCGCGAACCGTATGAAGCACCCCCTGGACGCCCGCACGCTGGCGCGGCTCGCGGTGCGGTACGCCGACCAGGGGGTGGTCGGATTCGGGCTGTCGAACGACGAGCGCCGGGGTATGGCGCGGGACTTCGACCGCGCCTTCCACATCGCCCGCGAGGGCGGCCTGCTCTCGGCCCCGCACGGCGGCGAGCTGACGGGCCCGTCCTCGGTCCGTGACTGCCTGGACGACCTGGGCGCGAACCGGATCGGCCACGGGGTGCGGTCGGCCGAGGACCCGCGGCTGCTGAAGCGCCTCGCCGACCGGGGCGTGACCTGCGAGGTGTGTCCCGCGTCGAACGTCGCCCTGGGCGTCTACGAGAAGCCGGAGGACGTCCCACTGCGGACGCTGTACGAGGCCGGCGTCCCGATGGCCCTCGGCGCCGACGACCCCCTGCTCTTCGGTTCCCGCCTCGCCGCCCAGTACGACATCGCCCGCCACCACCACGCCTTCACGGACGAGGAACTGGCGGAACTGGCCCGGCAGTCGGTACGGGCGTCCGCGGCGCCGGAGGGGGTGAAGGGGAAGCTGTTGGCGGGGGTGGACGACTGGCTCGCCTAGCCAGGACCGGACGGTCGTACGGCCGTCACGCCCCGCCGGGAGGTGGGCTACAAGCTCACGCCCACCGTCACCGGCTCGTTGACCAGCGTGATGCCGAAGGCCTCGCGGACGCCGGCCACGACCTCGCGGGCGAGTGCCAGGAGGTCCTCCGTGGTCGCTCCGCCCCGGTTGGTCAGGGCGAGGGTGTGCTTGGTGGAGATGCGGGCCGGGCCGGTGCCGTACCCCTTGGTGAACCCCGCCTTGTCGATGAGCCAGGCCGCGGAGGTCTTGGCGTGCCCCTCCCCCGCCGGGTACGCGGGCGGCTCCACGCCGTCGCCCAGGCGTTCGCGCACGCGCGCGTGGAACGCGGCGAACTGCTCGTCGGTGAGGATCGGGTTGGTGAAGAAGGATCCGGCCGACCAGGTGTCGTGGTCCTCGGGGTCCAGAACCATGCCCTTGCCGGTACGCAGCTTCAGCACCGTCTCGCGCGCGGCGGCCAGCGGCACGCGGTCGCCGGCTTCGACGCCGAGGGCGCGGGCCGTCTCGGCGTACTTGATGGGGGCGGAGAGCCCGTCGGCGTCCTCCAGCCGGAAGCGGACGCGCAGGACGACGTAGCGCTCGGGGTCGGCCTTGAAGCGGCTGTGGCGGTAGGAGAAGGCGCACTCGGCGTTCGGGATGACGACGGTCTCGCCCGCGCGGCGGTCGTACGCGATCACCTCGGTGATCGTGGAGGAGACCTCCTGGCCGTACGCGCCGACGTTCTGGATCGGCGTGGCGCCCGCGGAGCCGGGGATTCCGGCGAGGCACTCGATCCCGGCGAGCCCGGCCTCGACGGTGCGGGCGACGGCGTCGGTCCACACCTCGCCGGCGGCCAGTTCGAGCGTGGTGCCGTCCAGCTCGACGCCCTTGGTGGCGATGACCAGGGCGGTGCCGGCGAAGCCCTTGTCCCCGATGACCAGGTTCGATCCGCCGCCGATGAGCAGCAGCGGGGTGCCACTGGCGTCGGCTTCGCGCACGACGTCGATCACCTCGGCGTCGGTCGTGGCGGTGACCAGGCGGGTGGCGGGGCCGCCCAGCCGGAAGGTGGTGAGGGGGGCGAGGGGGGCGTCGTGGAGTTCCTGCACGGG
Source organism: Streptomyces sp. DT2A-34 (assembly GCF_030499515.1). Classification (NCBI taxonomy): domain Bacteria; kingdom Bacillati; phylum Actinomycetota; class Actinomycetes; order Kitasatosporales; family Streptomycetaceae; genus Streptomyces; species Streptomyces sp. DT2A-34. The sequence continues at coordinate 3,946,186 of NZ_JASTWJ010000001.1, forward strand.
CCCAAGACTACGAGACGGCACTGACAGCCCCGGCACCCATGCGGGGTGCCGGGGCGCAGGCACACGCCATGCGCGCGTGCCGTTCAGGTCAGCCGCCGGAACGCCTCCGTCCAGCCGAGCGGGAGTTCGTCGCTCGACGCCTGCCAGGTGGCGAACTTCGCGTCCCGCATCTGTGTGGACAGCCCCCGCGACGTCGGGGCATGGGCGCCCGAGCGGGCGAAGGCCTTGAGCGCCGCGGGCGACTCCCAGGCGGACAGCGTCCAGAAGGTCCGCTTGAACGGCTCCGCCTTGAGGGAGGCCCCGTACGCTCCGGGCGCCCGGCTCACCTGCCGCCACACGCCCGGCGTACGGGCGAGGAAGCGGAGCGCTCCCCAGAGGGTGCGGGTCTCGAAGCGGGAGGCGAAGACGTGCACCTCGGTGTGGCGCGGGGCGGGGTTCGGCACGGTCCAGGGAAGGGTGGGCATGACTGCTCCTCAGGGTCCGGGGTGTCGGGGTCAGTGGGGGGCCGTCTCCAGCACCGGCTGCGGCGCCCGCTCGGTCGGCTTCCCGGTCCGGTCCCGGCCATCGCGCCGCCGGGCCGGTATCAGCAGGGCCGCGACCCCGGCGAGGGCCACCACCGCGGCACCGGTGACCAGGGCGGGCCGCAGGCCGTCGACGAAGGTCTGGCCGGTCTCGTAGCCGCCCTGCGCGGAGAAGATCGACGCCATGACGGCGATGCCGAGCGCACCGCCGACCTCGCGCAGCGCGTTGTTGGCGCCGGAGGCGATGCCCTGTTCCGAGGCGCGGACGCTGGACATGACCAGGTTGGCGGCCGGGGCGAAGAACAGGGCCATGCCGATGCCGCTGATGATCAGGCCGGGCAGTTGCGCGGCATAGGAGGCGTCCACAGTGACCACGGAGGCCATATAAGCGAGGCCGACGGCCTGGAAGAACAGGCCGGTGGCGACGACGGGGCGGCCGCCGATGCGGTCGGACAGGATGCCGGCGATCGGTGCGACGAGCATCGGCATACCGGTCCACGGCAGCATCCGCAGCCCCGCCTCGGTGGGCGAGTAGCCGAGCACGCCCTGCATGTACTGGCTGAGCAGGAAGATCGACCCGAACATGCCGAGGAACATCAGCATGCTCGCGGCGTTGATCCCGGAGAAGGCCCGGGAGCGGAACAGCCGCATCGGCAGCATCGGGTTCTTGGCGCGGGTGCTGTAGAGGACGAATCCGACGAGCAGCACACCTCCGGCGAACAGGCCGGTCAGAACCAGGGGGCCGGTCCAGCCGTCGGCGGGGCCGCGGACCAGGCCGTACACGATCCCGAACAGGCCGCCGCTGGCGAGCAGCGTGCCGGGGAGGTCGAGCGCGGCGCCGGTGCCGTACGACTCGGCGAGGCGCAGGCGGGCGAGCGGCAGCAGGGCGAGGCCGAGCGGAACGTTCAGCCAGAAGATCCACTGCCAGGAGATGTGCTCGGTGAGACTGCCGCCGACGAGGGGCCCGGACGCGACCGCGAGCCCGTTGACGGCCCCCCAGATGCCGTACGCCATCCCGCGCTTGGCCGCGGGCACGGCCGCCGTCAGCAGGGTCAGTGTCAGCGGCATCATGATCGCCGCGCCGGCGCCCTGGACCGCGCGGGCGGCGATCAGGGAGTCGACGCCGGACGCGAGGGCCGCGGCGGCGGACGCGCCGGTGAAGATCGTGATGCCCACGAGGAAGAGCCGGCGCCTGCCGAAGCGGTCGCCGAGCGCCGCGCCGAACATCAGCAGTACGGCGAAGGTGAGCGTGTAGGCACTCACCGTCCACTCCAGGTCGGGCAGGGCTCCGCCCAGGTCCTCGCGGATGGAGGGCAGTGCGGTGGTGACGACGAGATTGTCGAGTGCCGCCATGAACCCGGCGACGCTCGTGATGACAAGGGCCCAGGCGGCTCCGCCCCGGCGTGCTGTCCCGGCGTTCTGTTCGGTCTGCTGTGACATCGCTCCCCCAGCGCTTGAGATAGTTATCGATCACTAACTTTCGAGCCCATGAAGAGACTGGGTGACTCCCGTCACCCCTCCCTCTAGGACGGCTCCTCAGCCCGCTCCGGCGGAGTCATCCCCGCCCAGACGCGATGCTCGGGAGGGAAGCCCATGGCCACCAGGCAGTTGATGAGCATGCCGTACGCCATGAAGGTCGTCGTCTCATTGACGTCCGCCCCCAGCGGCAGATGGATGGTGTCCCACAGCCGTATCCAGCCGGTGCGCACGACCTCGCCGAACTCGTGGTCACCCTCCTGCTCGGCGGCCGCCACGGCGAGGTACATCTGCATCTGCATCATCAGCCGCTCGGGCTGTTCCGAGACGACCTTCCGGTACACGTCACCCATGGCATGCAGGGCCTCTTCACCCTCCAGCCCCTCGGAGGCTTCCGCGAACATCCGGATGGTGTCCTCCACACAGCGCTCGGCCGCCGCCAGGAAGATCGCCTTCTTGCCCGGGAAGAGCCGGAAGAGATACGGCTGCGAGACGCCGACCCGCTTGGCGATCGCCTCGGTCGACGTGCCGTAGTAGCCGCCGCGGGCGAACTCGGTCGTCGCCGCGCGGATGACGCTCTCGCGCCTCTCCTCTGCGCTCATCCTGACCATGAGAAGTAAGTTAGTGCTCAATCACTAACCAGGTCAAGGGGTCGAGGCTGACACAACAGGTAGCCGACGCAACAAGTAAGGGGCGCCCCGCCATGGAGAGCGCCCCTTACCTCACGGCACGCGCGTGCCGTTCACATCGACGTTTTCACGCCAGCCGCACGACTGCCCGCGACATCCCGAGCACCTTCTGCCCGGCGCTCCGCACGGTCAGGTCCACGCGGACCTTGTTGTCGTCGAGCTTGGCCGCGACCTTGCCGCTGACCTCGATCGTGGCGCCCTGGTCGTCGTTCGGCACGACGACGGGCTTGGTGAAGCGGACGCCGTACTCGACGACCGCGGCCGGATCCCCGGTCCAGTCGGTGACCACGCGGATCGCCTCGGCCATGGTGAACATGCCGTGCGCGATGACGTCGGGCAGCCCGACCTCCTTGGCGAACTTCTCGTTCCAGTGGATCGGGTTGAAGTCACCTGAGGCGCCCGCGTACTGGACGAGCGTGGCGCGGGTCACGGGGAAGGTCTGGGCGGGCAGTTCGGTGCCGACCTCGACGTCGCCGTACGCAATCTTCGCCGTCATCCGACTCAGCTCTCCCCTTCTTCGGCGTCCGCCCCACGGGCGACGAGCTTCGTCCAGGCGGTCACGACGTGCTCCCCCGCCTCGTCGTGGACCTCACCGCGGATGTCCACGATCTCGTTGCCCGCCATGGACTTGACGGCCTCGATGGTCGAGGTGACGGTCAGCCGGTCGCCGGCGCGCACCGGCCGGGTGTAGGCGAACTTCTGGTCGCCGTGCACCACCCGGCTGTAGTCCAGACCCAGCTGGGGGTCGGCGATGACCTGTCCCGCGGCCTTGAAGCTGATCGCGAAGACGAAGGTCGGCGGGGCGATCACATCGGAGTGGCCGAGCGCCTTGGCGGCTTCCGGGTCCAGGTACACCGGGTTGGTGTCCCCCACCGCCTCCGCGAACTCACGGATCTTCTCCCGTCCCACCTCATAGGGCTCGGTGGGCGGGTAGCTCCGCCCCACGAAGGACTGGTCGAGCGCCATGGCTCGGCACCTCCTGCTGTCTGCTGCGGTTGACCTGCTGGTTCGCCTGGCCGATTCGCCCGGATCAGCCGGAACCGACCGGTAACCGGGGCGGAAACGACGTGAGGCCGCCCCCCGACTGCGGGGGCGGCCTCACGTACGAGCCTGTTTTATCGCGTTTCGCGGTGCGCGGTGTGCGCATTGCAACGCGGGCAGTGCTTCTTCATCTCAAGACGATCCGGGTTGTTACGCCGGTTCTTCTTGGTGATGTAGTTCCGCTCCTTGCACTCCACGCAGGCCAGCGTGATCTTCGGGCGGACGTCGGTGGCAGCCACGTGAGTGCTCCTAAGACGAACGGATGGACTAATTCAACGCAAGAAAGAGTAGCCGATCGAAGGACCGACCCCGCAATCGGCTACTGTCAGTAGCGGTGACCGGACTTGAACCGGTGACACAGCGATTATGAGCCGCTTGCTCTACCGACTGAGCTACACCGCTTTGATGAGATCGGACCCCGCCTTGCGGCGGGAACCTCTCACACCAGAGCCCCAAAACGGAATCGAACCGTTGACCTTCTCCTTACCATGGAGACGCTCTGCCGACTGAGCTATTGGGGCGAGCGATGAAGACATTACACGCTCGGCTGCCGTTCACCCAAATCCGTTTCCCGGCCCCTGTCCGCGGCCGATCGGCGGTGCGCACAGACGCCTCGCAGGCCACTGCGGTACCGCGGACGCGGCTCCGTTCGGCGGACCACACCGGTACGACTATTGCGCTCCTGCACGCCATGGCCGGATCGCCACCCTAGGCTCGACTCACTCTGCGTGATCTTGCGTGCCCGGCGCAGTTCCCCAGCACCGTTCCCGCAGCCCCGATGCGCAGCCCCGAGCCTCTGGAACGCGATGCCCGACAGTCAGCCCCAGCCGCCCCACTCGTCGTCCTCGTCGGGTTCGTCCGGCCCGACCGACCCGGGTGCTCTGCTGCTGTGCGGGGCGCGGCTCACCGACGGCCGGACCGTGGACGTACGGCTGGGCGGCGGGCGCATCGAGGCGGTCGGCACGGCCGGGAGCCTGGCGGCGGGCGACACGCGCGCGTGCGGCGCTCGTGTGGACCTCGGCGGCTATCTGCTCATGCCGGCCCCGGCCGAACCGCACGCCCACGGCGACACCGCGCTCTCCGCCGACGAGGGCGGACCGGTCTCCTACGACCCCCAGGACGTCCAGCGCCGCGCCACCGAGGCCGCTCTGCTCCAGCTCGGACACGGGGCGACCGCGCTGCGGGCACACGTGCGCGTGGGCGACGTTCAGGGGCTGGGGGCCCTGGAGGCCGTACTGCAGGCACGGCGTTCGCTGCGCGGGCTCACCGAGTTGACGACGGTGGCGATGCCGCGGCTGCTGACCGGGGCGGCCGGGGCGGAGGGGCTCGCGATGCTGCGGGACGCGCTGAAGATGGGCGCCTCCGTGGTCGGCGGCTGCCCCGACCTGGACCCGGATCCGACGGGCTACGTGGAGGCGGTCCTGGAGGTCGCCTCCGAGCACGGCTGCCCCGTCGACCTGCACACCGACGCCACCGACCCGGCACGCCTGGCCCGCCTCGCCGCGATGGCCGGCGGACTGCGCCCCGGCGTGACGCTCGGCCCGTGCGGCGGCCTGGGGCGCCTGCCGGCCCAGGTGGCATCCCGCACCGCCGACCAGCTCGCGGCGGCCGGGGTGACGGTGGTGTGCCTGCCGCAGGGCGGCTGCGGGGGCGTCGAACGGCGGGCCACGGCGCCCGTACGACTGCTGCGCGCGGCCGGCGTACGCCTCGCCGCCGGAAGCGGCGCCCTGCGCGACGTGTCGAACCCCGTGGGCCGCGGCGACCCGCTGGAGGCCGCCTACCTGCTGTCCTCGCGCCACGGACTGCGCCCCGAGGACGCGTACGACGCCGTGAGCGCGTCGGCGCGTGCGGTGCTGGGCCTGCCCGAGGTGCGGGTGGAGGCGGGCTTCCCGGCCGAGTTGCTGGCGGTGCGCGGGGACCGGCTGGCGGGAGCACTGTCGCTGGCGTACAGCCGCATCGTGGTGCACCGGGGGCGCGTGGTGGCGCGCACGAGCGCGGTACGGGAGTACTGCAACTCGGCCGTGGCGGCGGAGTTGGGGCTGCCGCGGCAGGGGCGGGGGGAGGTGTCTTGAGGGCACGTGGGGGCGTGTGCTCGAGCGGTGGGGCGGGGAGCGGGTCGGAGCGCACAGGGGGTGCGTCGGCGACTCGTGCGCCCGGCGTTTGGGCGTGAGGTGTGCGCCTGTGGGGACGTGAGGCATGGCTGAAGTCGTGCGGCGAATGCGGCCGTCCGGGCGTACGGTCGGAAACATGCGCATTGTCATCGCTGGTGGTCATGGTCAGATCGCGCTGCGGCTGGAGCAGCTGCTCGCCGCGCGTGGGGACGAGGTCGCGGGGATCATCCGCAAGGCCGAACAGAGCGACGACCTGCGGGAGGCCGGCGCCGAACCCATCCTGCTGGACCTGGAGTCGGCCTCGGTCGAGGAGGTCGCGGAACATCTGCGAGGCGCGGACTCGGCGGTCTTCGCGGCCGGCGCGGGCTCGGGCAGCGGGGCGGCCCGCAAGGACACGGTGGACAAGGGCGCGGCGGTCCTGTTCGCGGACGCGGCGGTCCTGGCAGGCGTACGGCGCTTCGTGGTCGTGTCCTCGATGGGCGCCGACCCGAAGCACGAGGGTGACGAGGTCTTCGACGTCTACCTGCGCGCCAAGGGCGAGGCCGACGAATACGTCCGCGGCCTGGACGGCCTGGACTGGACGATCCTGCGCCCCGGCATGCTGACGAACGACGCCGGAACCGGCCTGGTACGCCTGGAGGCACACACCGGCCGAGGCCCGATCCCGCGCGACGACGTGGCCGCCGCACTCGCGGAGTTGCTCGACACACCGGCGACAGCCGGCCTGACGCTGGAACTGATCAGCGGGTCGGCTCCTGTCTCGGTTGCGGTGAAGTCGGTGGCGGGGAACTGAAGTTGGGCTCGGAGGGGATTCCGGCCGCGCGGGAAGCGCTCTTGCGGCGCATGTACGAGGTCTTCTCGACAGACGAGCGAGAGGCCTTCATGCAACGTTGCCTCGCGCCCGACGTGGACTGGCCGAACATCCTGGACGGAGTCCGGCTGCACGGCCGCGAGGCGGTACGCGCGTACTGGGCCCGGCAGTTCGCCGCCGCGCATCCCCTCGTACGGCTGGAGGGCCCGCACGCGGACGAGGACGGCGCGGCGGTGGTGGCGACCGTACGGCCCGGGATGCGCGACGCGTCGGGCGATCGGTGGGCGCAGGAGACGGTCGAGCACGTGTACCGGTTCGACGCGGACGGGCTGGTGGCGCGGATGGATGTGCGGGAGGGCGCTTAGGGGGTGGGGGCGGGCCTCGGGATGAAGCTCGGAGTGAGGCTCAGCGTGGCTCGGTGGGGGCCGGAGGCCGGGAGGGGGGCTGGGGGCCGGAGGATGCTCTCAGAACAGCGGCAGCTGCCCGGGGAACTCAGGTACGACGTACCCGTCCAAGGCGGGCTGGGCGGCCCCGAGTTGCGCCTGCCGACGCGAGCCGGGACACGACACGAGTTCCCCGCTCTCCCGTGCGCCGGGCGGATCGTGCCGTGCGAACCGACCGGCGACGACGGCGATCTCACGACGGCACTCGGGGCAGCTTCTGCGACGCATGGCCATGCAGTCAGTGTGCCCCGAGCGTGTTCTGGAACGCGAAAACCCCTCCGCTCTACGTTTCCGCAGATCGGAGGGGTTTCTCAGCGTGGCGGCGCCAGGATTCGAACCTGGGAAGGCTGAGCCGGCAGATTTACAGTCTGCTCCCTTTGGCCGCTCGGGCACACCGCCGGGTTTGCTGCCGTTCGAACCGCTTCTCGGCGGTGCTCCCTGGCAACGACGTAAACAATACCCGATGGGGAGGGGTGCTTCGCCACCCGATTGATCGCCGCCCGGGGGACGAGGGGTGGCTAGGCTTGTCCGGATGCGGTCCGGGGCCTGCCTCGGGCTCGGCGGCACCCCCACGCCCGCCGAGACGCATCCCATACGCACCCCGATACAAGGAGCCACAGGACATGGCCGACTCCAGTTTCGACATCGTCTCGAAGGTCGAGCGGCAGGAGGTCGACAACGCCCTCAACCAGGCCGCCAAGGAGATCTCGCAGCGCTACGACTTCAAGGGCGTGGGTGCCTCGATCTCGTGGTCCGGTGAAAAGATCCTGATGGAGGCGAACTCCGAGGACCGGGTCAAGGCTGTCCTCGACGTCTTCCAGTCCAAGCTGATCAAGCGCGGGATCTCGCTGAAGGCCCTGGACGCGGGCGAGCCCCAGCTCTCGGGCAAGGAGTACAAGATCTTCGCGTCGATCGAGGAGGGCATCTCCCAGGAGAACGCGAAGAAGGTGGCGAAGATCATTCGCGATGAGGGCCCGAAGGGAGTCAAGGCCCAGGTGCAGGGTGACGAGCTGCGCGTCAGCTCCAAGAGCCGTGACGACCTGCAGGCCGTGATCGCCCTTCTGAAGGGCAAGGACTTCGACTTCGCGCTGCAGTTCGTGAACTACCGGTGAGCTGCTGATCCGAGCCGGCTACGGCACCGGCTATGGCCCCGGCTGCGATGTCTCACGAGAAGGGTGGGCACCGCGGGTGCCCACCCTTCTCGCCTGCCGGCTGCGGTCCGGGGATGTGCTCGCCTCGCTCAGTTGCGCGAATGTCCGAACAGGATGCGGTAGGCGACCAGGAGCACGAGGGAGCCGCCGATCGCGGCGGCCCAGGTCGTGCCGTCGTAGAAGTCCTTGGTGATCGGGTGGTCCAGCCAGCGGGCCGATATCCAGCCACCGATGAACGCGCCCGCGACGCCGATGAGGGTGGTGCCGATGAAGCCGCCGGGGTCGCGGCCCGGCAGCAGGAACTTGGCGATGGCCCCGGCCAACAGCCCCAGAATGATCCAGCTGATGATCGTCATGCCGTGAACCTGCCCTTCCGCGCTGTGCCTGCACTTTCCCGGCACTGTGATTTCGGGCGCGCTTGTTCTTGCGTTGTTGGTGGAGAAGACGTCACGGTTGCATCTCTCGGTTGCAGTGATCAGTAGGGTTCCGGCCATGACCCGGTCCAGCTCCGACTCCTCCTCCGAGCTGCGGCGCACCCTGGGGGTCGGGGACGCCGTGGTCATCGGGCTCGGCTCCATGGTGGGGGCCGGCATTTTTGCCGCGCTCGGGCCTGCGGCGGGCGCGGCCGGATCCGGGCTGCTGCTCGGACTCGCGATCGCGGCCGTGGTGGCCTACTGCAATGCCACGTCCTCGGCACGACTGGCCGCCCTGTATCCGGCCTCGGGCGGCACATATGTCTACGGGCGGGAGCGGCTCGGGGAGTTCTGGGGATATCTCGCGGGCTGGTCGTTCGTGGTCGGTAAGACGGCCTCCTGTGCGGCGATGGCGCTCACTGTGGGCACGTACGTCTGGCCTGGGCAGGCGCACGCGGTGGCGGTCGCGGCCGTGGTGGCGCTGACCGCGGTGAACTACGGCGGCGTCCAGAAGTCCGCCTGGCTGACCCGGGCGATCGTGGCGGTGGTGCTGGCTGTCCTCGGTTGTGTGGTCGTCGTGTGTCTGGGGTCCGGGGTGTCCGATGCCGGGCGCCTAGACGTCGGGGCTTCGGGCGGCGTGGGCGGGGTGCTGCAGGCGGCGGGGCTGTTGTTCTTCGCGTTCGCCGGGTACGCACGGATCGCAACCCTCGGTGAAGAGGTGCGGGACCCGGCGCGCACCATCCCCCGGGCGATTCCGCTGGCCCTGGGCATCGCTCTGGCGGTGTACGCGTGTGTGGCGGTGGCTGTCCTTTCCGTACTGGGGTCGGATGGTCTGGGGCGGGCGGGCGCACCGCTGGCCGACGCGGTGCGGGCAGCCGGGGTACCAGGGCTCGTGCCCGTGGTACGGGTGGGCGCCGCCGTCGCCGCGTTGGGCTCGCTGCTCGCCCTGATTCTGGGCGTCTCGCGGACGACGCTGGCCATGGCCCGCGACCGGCATCTGCCCGGCGCCCTGGCAGCCGTGCATCCGCGCTTCCAGGTGCCGCACCGGGCCGAATTGGCCGTGGGGGCGGCGGTCGCGGTCCTGGCCGCCACGGTGGATGTACGTGGCGCGATCGGGTTCTCCTCCTTCGGTGTGCTGGCGTACTACGCGGTGGCCAACGCCTCGGCCTGGACTCTCGACTCGGCGCCGACTGCACGCATCGTGCCGGTGGTGGGGCTTCTCGGGTGCGCGGTACTGGCCTTCTCGCTACCCGGGGTTTCGGTTGTTGTCGGTGCGGGTGTGCTGGCGGTGGGGGTGGTTGCGTACGGCGTACGGCGGTGGATGGCGGGGCAGCGGTCGGGTGCCCGGGGAAAGTAGGCCGACGTAGGCGTGTGCCGACGTACGCGTATCCGTTGCTGGGTGAGGGGCAGGTCGGTCCAGCTGGTGCTGTCGGGCTTGCCGGACCGGTGGGCGGCTGCCGAACCGCGCGGCATGATCGGTCCGCTCAGGGGCCGTCGCGGACCACGAGAAGCCGTCGGTCCACTTGGCGCCGATCAGGCCAGTCGGCGCACTCGATCCCTCAGCCCACTCGACGCACTCGGTCCCTCAGCTCACTCACGACTGTCCATCTAAATCGACCGGGCGCCTGTCCACTCGGCGACCACCGGTCCGTGCGCCCTCAGGACGCCTGTGCCGTCGTTGTCCGTATGCGGAAGTCGCCCCAAGGGGCCATTTCCAGCCCCTCGTTCATCTCCACGTACCAGCCCGTGCCGTCGATCCAGGCGCGCAGCCAGTCCGTGAGGCTCGGGGCATCCACGTACCACGCCTGGTCGGCGTCGTCGGCGTTCGGTTCGAAGAGCAGGACGGTGGCCTGAGGGCTGCGGCAGTCCACGCACGCGTACATCGCGCAGCCCCAGTGGGATATCGGCAGGACGCCTTCGGGCCAGGGCCAGTCGGGGTCCTTGCGGGCGCTCTCGCGGTTGGCGAGGTACTGCGTGACGGCGGCGGGCTCGTCGGCCGGAGGGTTGTCGAGCAGGGGCAACAGGCCGTACTCGGGGCCGAAACCGCCGTCTCCTATGCCCAGGTAGAGGTCGGCGAGCAGCGGGGGAAGGCGGAAGCCGAGGGCAGCCTCGGCTCGGGCCAGGGTCGTCGAGTCCACGGGGTCGGGGAGTGAAGGCCAGCCCCACGGGCGGGTGTTGCGGGCCTTGTCCGCGACCCTCGTCAGCAACTGCTCGATCTCGGTCATGCGTTCATGATGCAAGCCGCCACTGACAATCGGTCGGGCCTGTGGACAACCGCCGGGTTGTGGATAAACCGGCGGTCACCGCACCCACCCACTGCTCTACCAGCGTGAGGCGAACGGCTGGTCCGTCGACACGATTTCGCGGCCCAGCGGGAACAGCGACACCGGGATCAGCTTGAAGTTGGCGATGCCGAACGGGATACCGATGATCGTGACGCACAGGGCGATGCCGGTGACGATGTGGCCGATGGCCAGCCACCAGCCCGCGAGGATCAGCCACAGGACGTTGCCTATGCAGGAGGAGGCTCCCGCGTCGCGGCGCTCGACCGTGGTGTACCCGAAGGGCCACAGGGCGTAGATGCCGATACGGAAGGCCGCGATGCCGAACGGGATGCCGATGATGGTGATGCAGAGCAGGAGGCCCGCGAGCATGTAGCCGAGGAACAGCCAGAAGCCGCTCAGGACGAGCCAGATGACGTTGAGGATGGTCTTCACTGTGGGGGGCCTGCCATCTTTTCGAGCCGGGCGATACGGTCCGCCATCGGCGGGTGGGTGGAGAACATCTTGGAGAACCCCTGACCTGGACGGAAGGGGTTCGCGATCATCATGTGGCTGGCGGTCTCGATGCGGGGCTCGGGGGGCAGCGGAAGCTGTTTCGTGCCGTGCTCGAGCTTGCGCAGGGCGCTGGCGAGGGCGAGTGGGTCGCCGGTGAGTTGGGCGCCGGACGCGTCGGCCTCGTACTCCCTTGAGCGGCTGATGGCCAGTTGGATGAGCGAGGCGGCGAGCGGCCCCAGGATCATGATCAACAGCATGCCGAGGAGACCTGGGCCGTCGTCGTCATCGGAACGGCCGATCGGGATCAGCCAGGCGAAGTTGACCAGGAACATGATCACCGAGGCGAGCGCGCCGGCGACCGACGAGATCAGGATGTCGCGGTTGTAGACGTGACTGAGCTCGTGGCCGATGACGCCGCGCAGTTCGCGCTCGTCGAGGATGCGCAGGATGCCTTCGGTGCAGCACACGGCGGCGTTGCGCGGGTTGCGGCCCGTCGCGAACGCGTTCGGCGCCTCCGTCGGGGAGATGTAGAGGCGGGGCATGGGCTGGCGGGCCTGGGTGGAGAGGTCGCGGACCATGCGGTACAGCCCCGGGGCCTCGAACTCGCTGACGGGGCGGGCACGCATCGCGCGTAGCGCCAGCTTGTCGCTGTTCCAGTACGCGTACGCGTTCGTGCCCAGGGCGATCAGGAGCGCGACGACGAGCCCCATGCGGCCGAAGAAACTGCCGATGACGATGATGAGTGCGGACAGTCCCCCGAGGAGTACTGCGGTCCTGAGCCCGTTGTGCCGGCGGTGCACGGTACGCCCTCCAAGTGGTGCGGCAGGGGAACCCTTTGCTGGTCGATCTCCGATGCCACTGGTGCCGTGGTGTCACGTCCAGTGGACCCTTCCGTACTGGTCAACGCCAGGCGAGGGCCACGGGTTCCCTGGTCCGTCGGGCGGCGGGCGTGGGCCGTCCGGGTGAAGGCGCCGGCACACGCCACGCGCGCGTGGAAGGCGAGTGCCCCACGCGCGCGTACGGAATACGCCAGAGGCTCAGAAGAGCCCGGTGTCGGCGAAGCGCAGGATCAGCTGGGGGGCTCCGGACAGCGCGATGCCTACGACTCCGGTGAGGGCCAACGTGGCCGTCACGGGCGCGGGGACGAGGTGCTTGACGGGCTCGCCCTCGGGGGCGCGGAACAATAGGGCCGTCCACTGGAGGTAATAGAACAGCGCGATCACGACGTTGACGGCCATCACGACGGCCAGCCAGCCGAGGCCCGCGTCGACGGCGGCGGAGAAGACGGTGACCTTGGCGAAGAGGCCGATGATGCCCGGCGGGAGTCCGGCGAGGCAGAGCAGGAAGAAGGCCAGGATCAGGGCGGACAGGGGGTTGCGCGCGTACAGGCCGCGGTAGTCGCTGAGGCGGTTGAGGGTCTTCGTACGGCCGACGAGTGCGGCCACCGCGAAGGCGCCGAGGTTCACGGCGGCGTACATGAGGGCGTAGGCGACGGTGGAGCCGATGGACCGCTCGCCGTCGCCGGAGTACGCGGCGGCCGCGATCGGCACCAGGAGGTAGCCGGCCTGGCCGACGGAGGACCAGGCGAGCAGGCGAACCGCGCTGTACGCGCGCGTGGCCTGCTGGCGCAGGGCACCGACGTTGCCGACGGTCATGGTGAGGGCGGCGAGCGCCGCGAGGGCCGGGCCCCAGACATCGGCGTACGACGGGAGGGCGACGACCGTGACGAGGATCAGGCCGGTGAAGCCGACCGCCTTGCCCACGACCGACAGGTAGGCGGCGACCGGCAGGGGCGCTCCCACGTAGGTGTCCGGCACCCAGAAGTGGAAGGGCACGGCGGCCGTCTTGAAGGCGAAGCCGACCAGGGTGAGGACGACTCCGGTCTGGGTGAGGGTCTGGAGCTGTCCGTCGACGTTCTGGATGCGGTCGGCGATCTGGGTGAGGTAGAGCGTGCCGGTGGAGGCGTACACGAAGCTGATGCCCATGAGGCTGACCGCGGTCGCGATGACCGAGGACAGGAAGAACTTCAGGGCCGCTTCGGAGGACTTGCGGTCGCCGTGGCGGAGGCCGACCAATGCGAAAGCGGGGAGAGAGGCGACCTCTAGAGCGACGATGAGGGTCGCCAGGTCTCGGGACGCAGGGAGCAGGGCGGCTCCGGCAGCGGAGGAGAGCAGCAGAAACCAGAACTCCCCTTCAGGGAGGCCCTTGTCGGCGTCCTTGAGGGCGGTGACCGACAGGAGGGCCGCGAGGAGGGCGCCGCCGAGGACCAGGAACTGGATGACGAGCGTGAAGCGGTCGGCAGTGTAGCTGCAGACGTCTGCGTCGCCGGTCAGGCAGAAGGTGGAGCGGTCGCCGTCGAGGAGGGGCAGCAGCAGGAGCGCGGAGACCGCGAGGCCGGCCACGGACGTCCAGCCGAGCAGGGCCTTCTTGTGCTCCGCGACGAACAGGTCGGCGACGAGGACCACGAGTCCGACGACCGCCGCGACGGTGGGCGGCGCGATGGCGAGCCAGTCGACGGACTGGACCACCGACTCGGCCAGGGGCTGGGCCAGGGAGCTCATCGGGTGCCTCCTGCGAGGAGCTGCTGCACGGCCGGGTCGGTCAGGCCGAGGAGAGTCTTCGGCCACAGGCCGGCGACGACGGTGAGGGCGACGAGCGGGGTCCAGGCCGCGAACTCGTACGTCTGGACGTCGGCGAGCTTCGGGTGCGGTGCGGCGCCCATGCAGACGCGGCGGACCACGACCAGCAGGTACGCGGCTGTGAGCAGGGTGCCGAACGCGCCGATCGCCATGAAGGTGAGGAAAGCCGGGCGGCTGAGCTCGGCGGCCGGCTCGAACGCGCCGAACAGCGCGAGCATCTCGCCCCAGAACCCGGCGAGGCCCGGCAAGCCCAGGGAGGCGACCGCGGCGAACGCGAGCAGGCCGCCGAGGCGCGGGGCCTTGCCGTACAGCGCGGCGCCGGTCTGCTCGGCAAGGGCGTCGAGGTCGGTGGTGCCCGTACGGTCCTTCAGCGCGCCGACCAGGAAGAACAGCAGGCCGGTGATGAGGCCGTGGGCGATGTTGGCGAACAGGGCACCGTTCACGCCGGTCGGGGTCATCGTGGCGATGCCGAGCAGGACAAAGCCCATGTGGCCGACGGAGGAGTAGGCGATGAGGCGCTTGAGGTCGCCCTTCGCGCCCTGCTTGGCGAGGGCCAGGCAGGCCAGGGATCCGTAGATGATCCCGACGACGGCGAAGGCGGCGAGGTACGGCGCGAAGTCGGCGAAGCCGTCAGGGGTGATCGGCAGGAGGATTCGGACGAACCCGTACGTACCCATCTTCAGCAGTACGCCGGCCAGCAGGACCGAGCCGACCGTCGGCGCGGCGGTGTGGGCGTCGGGCAGCCAGCTGTGCAGCGGCCACATCGGCGTCTTGACCGCGAGCCCGATCCCGATCGCCAAAACGGCGATGACCTGCACGGATGTGGTCAGCGTCCGGCCGTTGTCAGTGGCGAGTGCCACCATGTCGAATGTGCCCGCCTTGATTCCGATCAGGAGCAGGCCGAGCAGCATGACCACGGAGCCGAGCAGCGTGAAGAGGATGAACTTCCAGGCGGCCTCGGCCCGGCCCTCGCCGCCCCAGCGGGCGATGAGGAAGTACATCGGGATCAGGACCATCTCGAAGGCGAGGAAGAAGAGCAGCAGATCGAGGACGGCGAAGGTGGCGAGGGTGCCGGACTCCAGGACGAGCAGCAGTGCGACGAAGGCCTTCGGGGTCGGGCCCGCGGGCATCTTGAAGTACGAGTAGAGCGCGCAGAGGAAGGTCAGCAGCGCGGTCAGGACCAGAAGGGGGAGGGAGATGCCGTCGATGCCGAGGTGGATGCGCACATCAAGTGCGGGGATCCAGCTGATGTCCGTGCTGGCCTGCATCTTCGACGGCTGGTCGTGGTCGAAGCCGAGCGCGAGGACGATCGCGGCGATGAGGACGGCGCCGGTCACGGTCACGCCGTGCCTCAGCACGGCTTGCTCGGGCGACTTCCCCTTCAGTCCGGGCGGGGCGGGCAGGAGAGCGGCGGCCGCGCCGAGAAGCGGGCCGACGACGATGAACGCCAGAAGGAACTGCATCACGGACTCGTTGATATCGATCACGCCTGCTCACGCTCCCGTGGCGACGAGGACGGCGGCGACCGCCAGGACGACGGTGCCGGCGAGCAGCGCGCTCACATAGGTCTGCACATTGCCGGTCTGGGCACGCCGTACGGCGATGCCGAGCCAGCGGGGTAGAGCACCCGCCCCACGGACGTAGGTGTCGACGACCTCGCGGTCGAGGAACCGGACGAGACTCGCGCCGGCCTGGACCGGGCGGACGAACAACGCCCGGTACACGGCATCGAGGTGGAAGCCGACGGCCGCGTGGCGGTGCAGCGGGCCGAGCAGCAGCCGGCCGGGGTCCGCCGGGTCGGGGGCGTAGGCCACTCCCCCGTACGCGGGTGCGTGGCTGGCGATGGCCTCGGCCTCGACCTGGGCGGCGTCGCCCTCGGGGTGAGCCGCGACCGCGCCCAGCGGGACGCGGGCCGCCACGGCCGTGGTGTGGCGCCAGGCGGCGTAGGTGACGATGCCGCCGACGAGGGCCACGCCGGTGCCGAGGACGGAGGTGGTGAGGGTCGGGGCGAGGTCGCGACCGTCGAACCAGTCGGGGAGCACGCGGAAGGCGAGCGCGCCGACGGCGAGGGACGGGGCGGCGAGCACCCACAGCACCACGGTCATCGTCAGCGGCTGCCTGCCGTGGTCGGGGGCCTCGGCGCCCCGGCCGCGGAAGGCCAGCAGCCACAGCCGCATCGCGTAGGCGGCGGTGAGCAGGGCCGTGAGCAGGCCGGCAACGAGGACGATCCAGCCGGAGGCGCCGGGGACGCGCTCGGCGTGACCGGTGGCGACGTGCTCGGCAGCACCGAGGACGGACTCCTTGGAGAAGAAGCCGCTGAACGGCGGGATCGCGGCGAGCGCGAGGAGCGCCACGGTCATCGTCCAGTAGGCGTCGGGGACGCGGGCGCGCAGATTCTTCATGCGGGACATGGCCGCCAGCGAGTTGGTGCCGGCGGCGTGGATGATCACGCCGGCCGCGAGGAACAGCAGCGCCTTGAAGGCGCCGTGCGAGAGGAGGTGGAAGACGGCGGCACCGCGGTCGGCGACGGCGAGGGCGCCGGTCATGTAGCCGAGCTGGCCGATCGTCGAGTAGGCGAGGACGCGCTTGATGTCGTCCTGGGCGAGCGCGGCGAGGCCAGAGCCGATCATCGTGACGGCGGCCATCACGGCGAGGACGATCATCGCGGCCTGGGAGGCCTCGAAGACCGGGAGGAGACGGGCGATGAAGTAGACACCGGCGGCGACCATCGTCGCGGCGTGGATCAGCGCGGAGACGGGTGTCGGGCCCGCCATGGCGTCGGGGAGCCAGGTGTGCAGCGGGAACTGCGCCGACTTGCCGGCCACGCCCGCGAGGAGCAGCAGGGCGATCAGGGTCGGGTGGTCGAGTCCGCCGCTCGCGACGGTGCCGAGGATCTTCGTGATGCGGAAGGAGCCGGCGTCGGTGGCCAGCGCGAACAGGCCGATGAGGAAGGGGACGTCACCGAGCTTGGTCACCAGGAAGGCCTTGATGGAGGCGGCGCGGGCCTCCGGGGTCTCCCAGTAGTGGCCGACCAGGAAGTAGGAGCAGATGCCCATGATCTCCCAGCCGACCAGCAGCACCATCAGGTCGCCGGAGTAGACGACGAGCAGCATCGCGGAGGTGAACAGGGAGACGAGCGCGGCGTACGAGGGGTAGCGCGGGTCCTCGCGCAGGTAGCCCGTGGAGTAGATCTGCACGCACGTGGCGACGACGCCCACGAGTACGGCGACGAGGGCGGCGAAGCCGTCGATGTGCAGGGCGAGTTCGATCGGGACCGAGCCGGTGGGCGTGAGCTCGGTGGCGGCGTTGATCGCCTGGTCGCCTCCCTGGCGCACGGCGACCACCGCGGCGAGCACCAGGGACGCGAGCGTCGGCAGGACGGCGAGCGGGCGGACGAAGCCGGGTGCCGTGCGGCCCAAAAGCAGGCCGAGTCCGGCGCCGAGGAACGGAAGGAGGGGGACGAGGACGGCGAGGGTGGTCGTGGTCACGCGGTGGCCTCAGCCTTCTCGGCCTGCGGGGTCGTGGAGGCGTCGCGGTCGGGGCCGTCGGTGTCGTGGCTCTCGGCGCTGTCGCGGAGCTTGTCGATGTCCGAGGTGCCGCGGTTGCGGTAGACGGCGAGGACGATCGCCAGGCCGATGCCGATCTCTGCGGCGGCGATGGTGATGGTGAACAGGGTCAGGGCCTGGCCGGAGTGCAGGGTCTCCTCGGCGGCCTTGCTGAGCCAGACGTCGAAGGCGACCAGGTTGAGGTTGACGGCGTTGAGCATCAGCTCGACGGACATCAGGACCAGGATCGCGTTGCGGCGGGCGAGGACGCCGTACAGGCCGGTGCAGAAGAGGAGGGCGGAGAGTACGGCGGGGTAGGCGAGGTGCATCAGCGGGCGCCTTCCTGCTCGGTCGGCTCAGTTCCCTCCGACGACCCAGTTCGCCGGATCGGGTGATTGCGGGAATCCGGGGCGGATGGGGAACTCGCGGTCTTGGCCCGGGAGTTCACAGGGGGAGAGCTCGGCTCCGCCTTCGCCTGGCGGGACAGGACGATCGCGCCGACCAGGGCGGCGAGGAGGAGGACGGAGAGGCCTTCGAAGGGGAGGACCCAGTTCTGGAAGAGGCTTTCGCCGGTGGCCCTGGTGGAGCCGGCGGCGGGACCGTCGAGGTCGATCCAGGTCGTGCGGAAGGCGTCGACGACGACCCAGATCAGGGTGGCCGCGGCGGCGAGGGCCACGGTGAGGGCGGCCCAGCGGTTGCCGGAATCGGCGTCCGGGGAGCGGCCGATGGGGGCCTTGGTGAGCATCAGACCGAACAGGAGGAGGACGACGACGGAACCGACGTAGATGAGGACCTGCACCCAGGCGATGAACTCGGCGGTGAGGAGGAGGTACTCCACGGCCAGGCCGCCGAGCGTGACCACCAGCCACAGGGCGGCGTGCACCAGCTGCCGGGTGGTGACGGTGATCAGCGCGGCGCCGAAGGTGGCCAGGCCGACGAGGAGGAAGGCGATCTCGACGCCGGTCGGGGAGAGGAAGCCCTGCGTGTCGGCGGCCGTGGTCAGCGTGGCGTAGGTGGGGCTCACGACTCGCCCTCCCGCGGCTCGTTCGGCTCTTTCGGCTCGGCCTGCTCGGCCTGCGCGGCCGCCAGCTTCTCGGCGGTCTTGCGGGCGGCGGCGATCTCCTTGGGTTCCTCCGCGCCGGGGTCGAGGGCGGGCGGGGCCGGGACGGTCCACATCCACTCGCGGAGCTTGTCGCGCTCGTGGGTGAGGTCACGGATGTCGGTCTCGGCGTACTCGAACTCCGGGGACCAGAACAGGGCGTCGAAAGGACAGACCTCGATGCAGATACCGCAGTACATGCACAGGGAGAAGTCGATGGCGAAGCGGTCGAGGACGTTGCGGCTGCGTTCGCGGCCGCCGGGGGTCGCCGCTGGGACCGTCTCCTTGTGGGAGTCGATGTAGATGCACCAGTCGGGGCACTCGCGGGCGCACAGCATGCAGACCGTGCAGTTCTCCTCGAACAGGCCGATCACGCCGCGGGTGCGGGGCGCGAGGTCGGGCTGGGTGTCCGGGTACTGCGCGGTGACGGACTTCTTCGTCATCGTGCGGAGGGTGACGGCCAGGCCCTTGGCGAGGCCGGAGCCGGGGATGGGGGCCATGGTTAGTTGATCACCACCTTGACGATGCCGGTGAGGGCGATCTGGGCGAGGGAGAGAGGGACGAGGAGGGTCCAGGAGAGCTTCTGGAGCTGGTCCTCGCGCAGGCGGGGATAGGTGACGCGGAGCCAGATAACGATGAAGGCGAGGACGGCCGTCTTGAGCAGTGTCCAGACCCAGCCGAGGCCGTCGGCGCCCCAGGGGCCGTGCCAGCCGCCCAGGAAGAGGACGGTGGTCAGGCCGCACAGGACGACGATTCCGGCGTACTCGGCGAGGAGGAAGAGGGCGAAGCGCAGGCCGGTGTACTCGGTGTAGGCGCCGAAGATGATCTCCGAGTCGGCGACGGGCATGTCGAACGGCGGGCGCTGCAGCTCGGCCAGTCCGGCGACGAAGAAGACGATCGCGCCGACGATCTGCCAGGGCAGCCACCACCACTCGAAGGCGTCGAGGATGCCGGGGAGGGAGACCGTACCGGCCGCCATCGCGACGGAGGCGGCGGTCAGCAGCATCGGGAGTTCGTAGGCGAGGAGCTGGGCGGCGGTGCGCAGGCCGCCCAGGAGGGAGAACTTGTTGGCGGAGGCCCAGCCGGCCATGAGCGAGCCGAGGACGCCCACGCCCATGACCGCCAGGACGAAGAAGATGCCCGCGTCGATGACCTCGCCGACCGCGCCCTCGCCCGGGCCGATGGGGATGGCGAGGAGGACGAGCAGGTAGGGGAGGAGGGCCACTGCGGGGGCGAGCTGGAAGACACGGCGGTCCGCGCCCGCCGGGACGACGTCTTCCTTCTGCGCGAACTTCACGCCGTCGGCGACGAGCTGGGCCCAGCCGTGGAAGCCGCCGGCGTACATCGGGCCGAGGCGGCCCTGCATGTGGGCCATCACCTTGTGCTCGGTCTGGCCGATGATCAGGGGGAAGGTGAGGAAGACGACGAAGACGATCAGGAGTCGCAGGGTGACGTCGAGCGCGTCGTTCACTGCGGGCCTCCTGCGGGGTCTGTGCGGTCGTCGGTGGGGGCTTCGGAGTCGTCGGAGCGTTCGGGAGCCTCGGAGGCTTCGGGAGCTTCAGAGGCTTCGGGCGCTTTGGGGGTGGCTGCGGAGTCGGAGACGCCGGGCTTCGAGGCGGGAGCGGCACCGGTGGTTTGCTGACCTTCGGTGGCCTCTTGGCCGGACTCCGGGGCCGGGGCCTGGCGAGGAGTGACGGCCCGATCGGGAGTGACGGCCCGATCGGCTTTCGGCGCGTGCTCTGCGGTGGCGGCTTCGCCGGGCTCGGGCTGTTCCCTGGGCGCAGCGGGCTGCGGCTTCGGTGCCTCTGATGCATCGCCGTCACCCGAAGTGGCGAGCTTTGGCTTCGCCGCGGTCTCCGGCGCCGACTCGGCCTCGGTCTGCGGCTCAGGCTCGGCTCGTCGACTGGGTTCCGGCTCGTGGAAGGCCGGGCGGGCGTGGTGCCACGGGGCGTCGGGGCTGCGGGGGGCCGCGGGGGGCTTCGCGGGGGCCGGTGGGGTCGAGGGCGTAACGGCTTCGTCGGCGGCATTCGTCGACGGCGCGTCGGACGCCGCGGTGTCGGACGCCGTCACATCGGCCGCCGTCGCTTCGGACGCCGTCGGTTCGGACGCCGTCGGTTCGGACGCCGCCCGCTGGCTGGCGGAGCCCTGGAAGGAGCTGCGCGATCGGCGGGGGCCGGCGGGGGTGGTGCCCGTTCCCGGGCGCTGCGATGCCGAGCCTTCGCTCGCGCTGCGCGCACGCCGCGGTGCGGCCGGAGTACCTGACGTGGTCGGGGGCGTGTCATCGGCCGCCGAAGACGTGCCCGTCTCCTCCGCGGGCTCGGCTCCAGCAGCGGCCGCCTGGCCGGCCGAACCCTCCGCCGCCGTACGAGCACGCCGCGCCGCACCCGCCGCCGGAGCTTCACCAGTTGGAGCTCCAGCCGACGGAGCTGCAGCCGCCGTTGCTCCTCCAGCCGTTGCCCCAGCCGCCGACGTCTCCGCCTGGCCGGCCGAACCCTCCGCCGCCGTACGAGCACGCCGCGCCGGACGCTCTCCGGCCGCCCGTGCCGGGCGTTCCCCCGCCGCGCGTCCCGCCGCGCCCCTGGCCGGGCGGGCCGGGGCAGGGGGAGCTGGCCCTTCAGGGGCCCCCATTCGTTCGGGTCGGGGACGCCGGGGGGCAGCATCTGGCGGCGCTTCGGGCCGCCGTGTGCCGCACCCGCCGCAGGCTCCCCGGGCTCCTTGGCGCCGGGCCAGGCCTTGGCGACGCGGGCCGCCAGGACGAAGTCCTTGCGGAGGGGGTGGCCCTCGAAGTTGTCCGGGAGGAGGAGGTGGTCCAGGGCAGGGTGGTCGGTGAACGCCACGCCGAACATTTCGTGCGTCTCGCGTTCGTGCCAGGCCGCGCCCGCGTACACGCCGACCGCCGAGGACAGTGTCGGTGCCTCGTGCGGGACCGTCGTACGGACCAGCAGGCGTCGTACCGGAGACAGGGCGGCGACGTGGGCCGCGACGCGGAAGCCCGTGCCCGGTTCGTCGACCGCGCTCAGCCAGTCGAAGTAGGTGCAGCCCAGTTCGTCGCGGGCCGCCTCCAGCGCGGCGATCCAGGAGGCGGGGGGCACGTCGACCGTCAGGACCTCGTACGACTCCTCGGCCGTGGCCTCGGGGCCGAACAGGTCCTCGACGGGGGCGGGCAGCCAGCCGATCGTCGTCATCGGTGGGCCTCCCCCGCGCCACCACCAGTACCGCTACCGCCGGTACCGCCACCACCCGCTCCCGGCGCACCCGGCGCCCTGACCAGCCCGCTCTGCAGCGCCGCGGTGGACGGCCCCGCCGTCCCACCGCCGTACCGCTCCCCCAGCGACTCCCGCGCGATCTTCTCCTGGAGCTTCAGGATCCCCTGGAGCAGCGCCTCCGGGCGCGGCGGGCACCCGGGGACGTACACGTCCACCGGGATGATCTGGTCGACGCCCTTGGTGACGGAGTAGGAGTCCCAGTACGGGCCACCGCAGTTGGAGCAGGCCCCGAAGGAGATGACGTACTTCGGCTCGGGCATCTGTTCGTACAGGCGCTTCACGGCCGGGGCCATCTTGTCCGTGACCGTGCCGGAGACGACCATCAGGTCGGCCTGGCGCGGGCCGGGCGCGAACGGGATCACGCCGAGGCGGATGAAGTCGTGGCGGGCCATCGACGCGGCGATGAACTCGATCGCGCAGCAGGCGAGACCGAAGTTGAAGACCCAGAGCGAGTAGCGGCGTCCCCAGTTCAGGATCACCTTCATCGGCTCCGGGGCGAGGCGGGCGAGCGCGCCCAGCCGCTTCGGCTCCGGCAGCAGGACCGGCTGCCCCTCGGTGTCTGGCGTCACGTCCATGCCAGGACGCCCTTCTTGTATGCGTAGAGCAGGCCCACGGCCAGGAAGCCGAGGAAGATGAACATCTCGACGAGCGTGGTCGCGCCGTAGCCCGGGTCGGCGAAGACCGTGGCCCAGGGGAACAGGAAGATCGAGTCGATGGCGAAGATCACGTAGAGGAAGGCGTAGACGTAGTAGCGGACCTGGGTGTGGGCCCAGCCCTCGCCGACGGGGTCGACGCCGCACTCGTACGTCAGGAGCTTCTCGGGCGTCGGGACCACGGGGCGCAGCAGGCGGCCCGCCCCGAAGGCGACGGCGACGAACAGCACGCCGACGGCCGCCAGCAGTCCGACGACCGAGTAGGACTGGAAGTAGTCCGCCGAGACGACGACGTAATGCGCATCCGCCGCGACGACGACGGTCTGTTCCGACACGTCCGCCCCTCGCTCCCTGACCTCGTGACCTCGTGACCGGTATCCAGGACCGGTCCCGGAACCAGAACCCGAACCAGTCCCTGGAACCAGTGTCCCGCTGCTTGTGATCTCGTGAACACCGCTGTTCGACGATCTGTACGCACGGGAGTCTAGGCCCTGCTAAAGACACCGTAAGCAGCCCGTCACGCCTTGAGATCCCCTTGAGATGCGACGGCCCGGCGCCGGCCGGTCACGCGGCCCGATGCCCCGCCGGGTCGCGGGGTGGGGATTTCCCCCCTGGGCGGGGGCGGTCCGCCTCATGGCGCCGGGGCGCGCGGCGCGGCACGCTAGCCCATATGACCGAACGCCCCAGCCCTTCGCGGGACGCCTCCGGGTGGTCCGACAGCGAGCAGCCGCCGCTGCCGCCCGCCCGTTTCGCCTACGACCGGCACACCTGGAAGGAGATCGCGCACCTCCTGGCGAACCTTCCGATGTCGCTGCTCGGCTTCACCTACGTCGTGACGGTGCTGTTCACCGGTGCCTTGCTGACCGTGACGGTGATCGGGTTCCCCGTCCTCGCTGCCGGGCTGATCGGCGCGCGGCAGTTGGGCAAGCTGGAGCGGGCACGCGCGCGTGCTTTGCTCGGGGTGCGGGTGGACGAGCCGAGTCCGCTGCCGTTGCGCGGCGGCAAGAACGGCTTCTTCCCGCAGCTGTGGCTGGCGCTGAAGGACCCGGTGGGCTGGCGCACGATCCTGTACGACTTCATCCGCCTGCCCTGGGGCATCCTCACCTTCACCACCACCCTGACCTCGCTGTTCGTGCTGTGGCCGGTGCTGCCGTTCATCGCGCGGGGTCTGGCGAACGCGGACCGGGCGATGGTGCGCGGCCTGCTGTCGCCCTCCGACGAGCTGGAGCGCCGTATCGCCGAACTGGAGTCGGATAGGGGCGTCGTCGTCGACCACGCCGCCGCCGATCTGCGCCGCATCGAGCGCGACCTGCACGACGGCGCGCAGGCCCGCCTGGTCAACCTGGCCATGGGCCTGGGCCTGGCCAAGGAGAAGCTGCTGGAGGATCCCGACTCGGCGGCGGCGATGGTCGCGGAGGCGCACGGCGAGGTGAAGCTAGCGCTGCAGGAACTGCGCGATCTGGCGCGCGGCATCCATCCGGCCGTACTGACGGACCGCGGCCTGGACGCCGCCCTGTCGGCCGTGGCCTCGCGCTGCACGGTGCCGGTGAAGGTGACCGTCGACCTGCTGTCCAGACCGGCCGCGGCCATCGAGGGCATCGCCTACTTCACCGTCTCCGAGCTGCTGCAGAACATCAGCAAGCACAGCGGGGCGAAGTCGGCGTCGGTGGACGTGTGGCGGTCGGAGGACCGGCTGCTGATCCAGGTCTGGGACGACGGCCGCGGGGGCGCGCGCCTCGACGGAGGTACGGGCATGCGCGGGCTCGCCGACCGGATGAACGCGGTGGACGGTCTGTTCGTCATCGACTCACCGCCGGGCGGCCCCACGACGGTGACGGCGGAACTGCCCTGGCGGGACCGCGTCCCCGGGTAGGGCTGAGCGCCGGGCCGGGGTAGGGAAAACCCCCCGTTCGAGACGCCGACGGCCTCCATGGTCCGCCGACCTGCGGTCGAGCAGGGTGGAGATACGACGGCACAGCCCCGGCGGCGGGGCTGACGGGACGAGGAGAACGGACGACGCCGATGGCCACGGAGTACGGACAGGGCTACGGGCACGGGCTCGGTTACGCCGAGAGCGGCCTTCCCGAGCACGGCGGCGAGCGACGGCACCGGCTGCCGGCCGGACTGCGGGCACCGTTCGAGGCACGCAGCTGGCGCGAGTTCGGGTACGTGCTGCTGAGCCTGCCGATCAGCATCGTGCTGTTCGTGTACGCCATCACGATGGTGTCGCTGGGCGCGGGCCTGCTGGTGACGTTCCTCGGCATCCCGGTGCTGGCGGCGGGCCTGGCCGGCTGCCGTGGCTTCGGCGCGCTGGAGCGGGCACGCGCGCGTGCGCTGCTGGACCTGGACGTGGCCGACCCGGAGCCGCTGCGGATGCGCCGGAGCGGCTTCATGGCCTGGATGGGCGCCGTACTGAAGAGCGGGACGTCGTGGCGGAGCGTGCTGTACGCGCTGCTGCACTTCCCGTGGGCGGTGTTCTCCTTCGTCGTCGCCCTGAACGTGTGGGCGTACGGCTGGGGGCTGCTGACGTATCCGCTGTGGTTCTGGGTCTTCCCGGTGTGGGCCGGTCAGGACGGCCTTCAGCTGTACGGCGACGAGACCCACCACCTCTACCTCGACAACCCCTTCGAGATCACGGTCACCGCACTGGTGGGGCTGCTGTTCACGCTCGCGACTCCGTGGATCGTGCGGGCGCTGACCATGGTGGACCGGCTGCTGGTGCACGGCCTGCTCGGGCCGTCGCGGCTGGCCACGCGCGTGGTGGAACTGGAGTCGGACCGAGGTGTCGTGGTCGATACGGCCGCTGCCGACCTGCGGCGCATCGAGCGCGACCTGCACGACGGGGCCCAGGCTCGCCTGGTGGCCCTGGCCATGGATCTGGGCCTGGCGAAGGAGAAGCTGACGGAGGACCCGCAGGCGGCGGCACGGATGGTGGACGAGGCGCACGGCGAGGTGAAGACGGCGCTTCAGGAGCTGCGCGATCTGGCACGCGGGATCCATCCGGCCGTCCTGACCGACCGAGGGCTGGACGCGGCCCTGTCGGCGGTGGCCTCGCGCTGCACGGTGCCGGTGGAGGTCCAGGTCGACCTCGAGGAGCGACCGGTGCCGGCGATCGAGGGGATCGCGTACTTCACGGTGTCGGAGCTGCTGCAGAACATCAGCAAGCATGCGCGGGCCACGTGGGCGGCGGTGGATGTGTGGCGGGTGGAGAACCGGCTGATGTTGCAGGTCGTGGACAACGGCGTCGGCGGCGCGAGCGCCTCCAGCGGCTCGGGGTTGGCGGGGCTGACCGAGCGGCTGGACGCGGTGGACGGGATCCTGGTGGTCGACTCACCGGTGGGCGGGCCCACCCGGGTCACGGCGGAGCTGCCTTGGCGGACGGTGTAGCCCGGCCGCGGAAGCGTCTCAGCGGCTCGCCCCTGATCTGCCTTGTACGGGTGGATCAGGGGCGACTGCGCTGCGGTCCCCCTTCCGCACCTCTGGGCCCACACGGCCCCACACCTCCTGGGCCCACACTCCCTGGGCCAGGGCGCCCGGCCCCTCCGGAATGCCAAGCGCTCCCGAGCATGCGCCTCGAAGCGCCTCCTTCGTGCCCGCGCGATTCGAACGCGGTCGAGCGGGTTTTCCACAGGCCCGGTGGCGAAGAGTCGATCGCGGGATACTGAGGTCGCGAGGGACGACAGGGCCGGGGCACGCTCGGCCGAATGCCAAGGCTCGGGGGGCCGGGGATCGTGGAGGACAGGGTGCGGGTGGTCATCGCCGAGGACTCGGTGCTGCTCAGGGAGGGGCTGACCCGGCTGTTGACCGACCGTGGGCACGAGGTCGTGGCGGGGGTGGGCGACGGCGAGGCGCTGATCAAGACCATCACGGAGCTGGACGGACAGGGCGAGCTGCCGGACGTGGTGGTCGCCGACGTGCGGATGCCGCCGACGCACACCGACGAAGGGGTGCGGGCGGCCGTGCAGCTGCGGAAGGCACACCCCGGACTTGGGGTACTCGTGCTGTCGCAGTACGTGGAGGAGCGGTACGCCACGGAGCTGCTGGCCGGTTCCAGCCGTGGAGTCGGCTATCTGCTCAAGGACCGGGTGGCGGAGGTTCGGGAGTTCGTGGACGCGGTCGTACGGGTGGCCCAAGGGGGTACGGCCCTCGATCCGGAGGTCGTCGCCCAGTTGCTGGGCCGCAGCCGTAAGCAGGACGTGCTCGCGGGGCTCACCCCGCGGGAGCGGGAGGTCCTGGGGCTGATGGCCGAGGGGCGGACCAACTCCGCGATCGCCCGGCAGCTGGTGGTGAGCGACGGCGCCGTCGAGAAGCACGTCAGCAACATCTTCCTCAAGCTCGGGCTGTCCCCGAGCGACGGGGATCACCGGCGCGTTCTCGCGGTTCTCACCTATCTGAACTCCTGACGGCCTGACACCGTGTCAGTCAAGTGGGGGACCGCTCGGGTGACCGTCGTCGGTGGCCTTCGGCGGTGACCCCTGGGGATGACTACTGCGGGTGACCACCATGGGTGCCCACTGTCGACGACCGTCGCGGGCGATCACTCCCGCGGCCTCAGCAGAGCAGCCGCGTACGTGGCAACCGAACGCGGCAACCGAACAAAGTACAGGGAGCGTCTTCAGAGGAAGCGTCGGGGGGGGGCGTGTAAATCATGACAAGTCAGGGTGGCGAACCGTCTCAAATCGATGTCCGTCATGCGAATGGCCCGGGGAGGGCGACCTTTGCGGACGTAGGGTTGATCCTGGGAAGGCTTGCGGGAAGGCCATGCCCGGACACCCGCATCAAGGGAGGTCAAGTTCAGTGACCAGCCAGGTCAGTAGCCCAGCGGAGCAGGCCGACGAAGCCGTCGTGGGAGAGCAGCGCAAACCGGCAGGGACGAAGGATGTCCGCCGGCTGGACCGGGTGATCATTCGTTTCGCGGGGGACTCGGGCGACGGTATGCAGCTCACCGGCGACCGCTTCACCTCGGAAACGGCGTCCTTCGGCAACGACCTGTCGACACTGCCGAACTTCCCGGCGGAGATCCGCGCCCCCGCCGGCACCCTGCCGGGCGTGTCCTCCTTCCAGCTGCACTTCGCCGACCACGACATCCTCACCCCGGGCGACGCACCGAACGTGCTGGTCGCGATGAACCCGGCGGCCCTGAAGGCCAACATCGGCGATCTGCCGCGCGGCGCGGAGATCATCGTCAACACGGACGAGTTCACCAGACGGGCGATGCAGAAGGTGGGCTACGACGCCTCGCCTCTGGAGGACGGGTCGCTGGACGGCTACAGCCTCCATCCGGTGCCGCTGACGACGCTGACGGTGGAGGCGCTGAAGGAGTTCGCCCTCACCCGCAAGGAGGCCGAGCGCAGCAAGAACATGTTCGCGCTGGGCCTGCTGTCGTGGATGTACCACCGGCCCACCGAGGGCACCGAGAAGTTCCTGAAGTCGAAGTTCGCCAAGAAACCCGACATCGCGGCCGCCAACATCGCCGCCTTCCGCGCGGGCTGGAACTTCGGCGAGACGACCGAGGACTTCGCCGTCTCCTACGAGATCGCCCCGGCGACGACCGCCTTCCCGGTCGGCACCTACCGGAACATCTCCGGGAACCTCGCCCTGTCCTACGGACTGGTCGCCGCGTCCCGCCAGGCGGACCTGCCGCTGTTCCTGGGCTCGTACCCGATCACCCCGGCCTCGGACATCCTGCATGAGCTGAGCCGGCACAAGAACTTCGGTGTACGGACCTTCCAGGCCGAGGACGAGATCGCCGGCATCGGCGCGGCACTGGGGGCGGCCTTCGGCGGCTCGCTGGCGGTGACCACCACCTCCGGACCCGGTGTGGCCCTGAAGTCCGAGACCATCGGGCTGGCCGTCTCGCTGGAGCTGCCGCTGCTGGTGATCGACATCCAGCGCGGCGGGCCCTCGACCGGCCTGCCGACCAAGACCGAGCAGGCGGACCTGCTCCAGGCGATGTTCGGCCGCAACGGCGAGGCGCCGGTGCCGATCGTCGCCCCGTGCACGCCGGCCGACTGCTTCGACGCGGCCCTGGAGGCGGCGCGGATCGCGCTGACGTACCGCACTCCGGTGATGCTGCTGTCGGACGGCTATCTGGCCAACGGCTCGGAGCCCTGGCGGATCCCGGAGCTGGACGAGCTGCCGGATCTGACCGTGCAGTTCGCGCAGGGGCCGAACCACACCCTGGAGGACGGCAGCGAGGTCTTCTGGCCGTACAAGCGCGACCCGCAGACCCTCGCCCGGCCGTGGGCGATCCCGGGCACGCCGGGTCTGGAGCACCGGATCGGCGGCATCGAGAAGGAGGACGGCACGGGCAACATCTCCTACGCCCCGGCCAACCACGACTTCATGGTCCGCACCCGCCAGGCCAAGATCGACGGCATCGACGTCCCGGACCTTGAGGTGGACGACCCGCACGAGGCGAAGACGCTGGTGCTGGGGTGGGGGTCGACGTACGGCCCGATCACCGCGGCGGTCCGCCGCCTGCGCACCGCGGGCGAGTCGATCGCGCAGGCGCATCTGCGCCACCTGAACCCGTTCCCGCGCAACCTGGGCGTGGTACTCGGACGCTACGAGAAGGTGGTGATCCCCGAGATGAACCTCGGCCAGCTCGCCACCCTGGTCCGGGCGAAGTACCTGGTGGACGCCCACTCGTACAACCAGGTCAACGGCATGCCGTTCAAGGCGGAACAGCTCGCCAAGGCGCTCAAGGAGGCCATCGATGGCTGAGACGTCCACGGAAGGCACGGGCACGATCGAGGCGCTCTCGCTCGTCCCCAAGGCCGAGGCACGCCAGTCCATGAAGGACTTCAAGTCCGATCAGGAAGTGCGCTGGTGCCCCGGTTGCGGTGACTACGCGATCCTCGCCGCGGTCCAGGGCTTCATGCCGGAGCTGGGCCTGGCCAAGGAGAACATCGTCTTCGTCTCGGGCATCGGCTGTTCGTCCCGCTTCCCGTACTACATGAACACGTACGGCATGCACTCCATCCACGGCCGCGCCCCCGCGATCGCGACGGGCTTGGCGACGTCGCGGCGCGACCTGAGCGTGTGGGTGGTGACCGGTGACGGCGACGCGCTGTCGATCGGGGGCAACCACCTGATCCACGCGCTGCGGCGCAACGTCAACCTCAAGATCCTGCTGTTCAACAACCGGATCTACGGCCTGACGAAGGGCCAGTACTCGCCCACCTCCGAGGTCGGCAAGATCACCAAGTCGACGCCGATGGGCTCCCTGGACGCGCCCTTCAACCCGGTGTCGCTGGCGATCGGCGCGGAGGCGTCCTTCGCGGCGCGCACGGTGGACTCCGACCGCAAGCACCTGACCCAGGTCCTGCGCGAGGCGTCCGCCCACCAGGGGACGGCGCTGATCGAGATCTACCAGAACTGCAACATCTTCAACGACGGCGCCTTCGAGGCCCTCAAGACTGCATCCAATTCAAAGACGGGGCAGCAGGCGGAGGAGGCGGTAATCCGGCTGGAGCACGGGCAGCCGATCCGCTTCGGCACGGACGGGGCGCGCGGCGTCGTACGGGATGCGCAGACCGGTGACCTGAAGGTCGTCACCGTGACGCCGGAGAACGAGTCGCAGATCCTGATCCACGACGCCCACTCCACGTCCCCGACCACGGCCTTCGCCCTCTCCCGCCTGGCCGACCCGGACACCCTGCACCACACACCGATCGGCGTGTTCCGCTCGGTGGAGCGCCCGGTGTACGACACCCAGATGTCCGACCAGCTGGACACGGCGATCGAGCAGAACGGCAAGGGGGATCTGGCGGCGCTGCTGGCGGGTGGGGACACCTGGACAGTGGTGGGCTGACCGGCGCGTTCGGAACGCGGTTGAGGGCCCGGTGCCGTACGGCACCGGGCCCTCACCTTCAGGTACGGGATTCGGCCTTGCGCATGTCGTACGCCTCGCGCGCCTTCTGCACCTCCCCCATCCGCTCACTGGTCCACAGCGCCAGCCCCCGTACCTGCTGCGCCGCCTCGCGGCCCAGGTCGGTCAGGGAGTAGTCGACCCTCGGAGGGATCACCGGCTTCGCGTCGCGGTGGACCAGGCCGTCGCGTTCCAGGGTCTGGAGGGTCTGGGTGAGCATCTTCTCGCTGACCCGGCCGATCGCGCGGCGCAGTTCGCCGAAGCGGTAGGGGCGTTCCAGGAGTTCGATCAGGACGAGGACGCCCCAGCGGCTGGTGACGTGCTCCAGGACCAGGCGGTAGGGGCACATCTCCTCACCGTTGCTCACACCGTTACTTACTGCCATGCCAGTACCTTACTTCAAAGTGGGTACTTTCGCTAAGTTAGCGCCTCCCGTAGGGTTAGTGCCAACGCACCCCACAAGGAGTTCTTCATGAGCATCGTCGTCACCGGAGCCACCGGGAACCTGGGCCGCCACGTCGTGGAGCAGCTACTGGAGAAGGTTCCGGCCGACCAGGTCACCGCCGTCGTCCGCAGCCCCGAGAAGGCCGCCGACCTGGCCGAGCGCGGCGTGAAGATCGCGGTCGCCGACTACAACACCCCCGACACCTTCGGCACGCTGTTCGCGGCCGGCGACAAGGTCCTGCTCATATCCGGCAGCGAGGTCGGCAACGACCGCGTCGGCCAGCACCAGGTCGTCATCAACGCCGCCAAGACCGCCGGCGTCGCACTCCTCGCCTACACCAGCGCCCCCGGCAGCCTCACGGCCGCGCTCGCCGACGACCACCGCGGCACCGAGAAGGCGCTCCTGGCGTCCGGCCTGCCGTACGTGCTGCTGCGCAACGGCTGGTACCACGAGAACTACACCGAGAACCTCGCCCCGGTCCTTCAGTACAACGCCGTCACCCACGCCGCCGGCGAGGGTCGCGTCTCCTCCGCCTCCCGAGCCGACTACGCGGCCGCCGCCGTGGCCGTACTGACCGGCGAGGGGCACGAGAACAAGACGTACGAGCTGGGCGGCGACGTCGCTTGGAGCTTCGCCGAGTACGCCGCCGAGCTGAGCCGGCAGAGCGGCCAGGAGATCGCCAACAACGCCGTCTCCGCCGAGGACCTCGTCGGCATCCTGACCGGCGCCGGGCTGCCCGAGCCGCTCCCCGCGATCCTGGCCGGTGTGGACACCAGCATCGAGAAGGGCGAGCTGGTCGTCGACAGCGGGGACCTGTCCCGCCTGGCCGGCCGTCCGACCACGCCCATCGCCGACGCGATCGCGGCCGCGGTCAAGGGCTGAGCTCCACCGGGAGCACCCTGCGCGCTCCGCCCCGCGCACCTCGCGCACTCCACCCCCGCCTGTCATGACCGTATAGCGATACGGGCATGACACGCGGGGGCGTTCGGCGTTACCTTCGTGCGAGCCGTCGTAAGAGCACGGCCGGGTGAGGGCATGAAGGAGGGGCCGTGACGGGGAAGTCGGGCGGTGAGCGGCACATAGGAGTGCTGAACGGCTTCGCGGCGTACGGGATGTGGGGGCTCGTTCCCCTCTTCTGGCCCCTGCTGAAGCCCGCCGGAGCGGTCGAGATCCTCGCCCACCGGATGGCCTGGTCCCTCGTCTTCGTGGCGATCGCGCTGGTCTTCGTGCGGCGCTGGGCCTGGGCGGGTGAGCTGATACGGCAACCGCGGCGACTGGCGCTCGTCGCCGTGGCCGCAGGCGTGATCACCGTCAACTGGGGCCTCTACATCTGGTCCGTGAACACGGGCCATGTCGTCGAGGCCTCCCTCGGGTACTTCATCAATCCGCTCGTCACCATCGCGATCGGCGTGCTGCTGCTGAAGGAGCGGCTGCGGCCGGTGCAGTGGGCGGCGGTCGGGGTCGGCTTCGCGGCCGTGGTCGTGCTGACCGTCGGGTACGGGCGGCCCCCGTGGATCTCTCTCGTCCTCGCCTTCTCCTTCGCCACGTACGGGCTGGTGAAGAAGAAGGTCAATCTCGGCGGGGTCGAGTCGCTGGCCGCGGAGACCGCGATCCAGTTCCTGCCCGCCGTGGCGTATCTGGCGTGGCTGACGGTGCGCGGGGAGTCGACGTTCACGTCGCAGGGGCCCGGGCATGTGGCGCTGCTCGCGGCCACCGGCATCGTCACCGCGCTGCCGCTCGTCTGCTTCGGCGCGGCCGCGATACGGGTGCCGTTGTCGACGCTGGGGCTGCTGCAGTACCTGGCGCCGGTCTTCCAGTTCCTGCTCGGCATCCTGTACTTCCACGAGGCGATGCCGGCCGAGCGGTGGGCCGGGTTCGCGCTGGTGTGGCTGGCGTTGACGTTGCTCACGGCGGACGCGTGGCGCGCGGCGCGGCGCTTGCGGGCCGCCGAGGTCAAAGTGCCGCGGGTTGAGAAGCCGACGTCCGCTGCGGTGGACGCTTGATCTGGGGGCTGCCGCCCCCAGACCCCCGCTTCGGCCCTGAACGGGCCTCGTCCTCAAACGCCGGACGGGCTGATATGTACCAACCGGCGTTTCCCCGTTGCGGCCCCCTCCCCCACCCCATATGAGTGGTCCCATGACTCAGGCACCCGGCACCACACCACCCCCCCTCCACTGGAAGCTCGTCATCGACTCCGCCAACCCCCAGTCGCAGGCCGACTTCTGGGCCGCAGCGCTGCACTACGAGGTCGAGGACAACAACGCCCTCATCGAGCGGCTGCTGGAGCTCGGCGCGGTGCCGCGGGAGGCCGTCGTCGAGTTCCACGCCCGCCTGGCCTTCCGGGATCTGGTGGCCGTACGGCATCCGGACGACCCCTACGACCCGGACAGCGGAACCGGGCGGGGGCGGCGGCTGCTGTTCCAGCGCGTGCCGGAGGCGAAGACCGTCAAGAACCGGCTCCATCTCGATCTGCACGCGCCGGCCGGGGAGCGGGAGCGGGAGGTCGAACGGCTGGAGGCGCTGGGAGCTAGCGTGCTGCGGCAGGTGAAGGAGCCGGGCGGGGAGTGGGTGGTGATGGCGGATCCGGAGGGGAACGAGTTCTGCGTGCAGTGACTGGGGACAGCGACTGGGGGCAGGGACTGGGGGGCAGTGAATGCGTGCAGTGACAGGCACGCAGGGTTTTCCCTATGCGAACTCCGCGTCCGAATAGAACTCTTGACGGAGAGTCAGGCTCACCCCCACCATCCAGGCACCCCATTCACTGTGGATCCCCTGTGGCCACCCCACGGGGGTCCCCCTGGAATTCGGAGCCCCCCACATGAAGCTCCCCGTCTCCTGGCGCGCGTCGGCGGCCGCCGCAGTCGCGACCGCCACGCTCCTGACCAGCGGATCCATAGCCGACGCAGCGACCGAGGCCGACGTCGAGGCCGCCGCCGCACCCGACATACCCGTCGCGAACGTCAAGGCCCACCTCACCCAGTTCCAGTCCATCGCCACCGCCAATGGCGGCAACCGCGCCCACGGCCGCCCCGGCTACAAGGCCTCCCTCGACTATGTGAAGGCCAAGCTGGACGCCGCCGGATACACCACGGCCATCCAGCAGTTCACGTCGTCCGGCCGTACCGGCTACAACCTGATCGCCGACTGGCCCGGCGGCGACACCAACCAGGTCGTCATGGCCGGCTCGCACCTCGACAGCGTCTCCTCCGGCCCCGGCATCAACGACAACGGATCCGGCTCGGCGGCCGTCCTGGAGACCGCGCTCGCCGTGTCACGGGCCGGCCACCAGCCCACCAAGCATCTGCGGTTCGCCTGGTGGGGAGCGGAGGAGCTGGGGCTCGTCGGCTCCCGCTACTACGTCAACAACCTCTCCGCCGCCAACCGCGCGAAGATCAGCGGCTATCTGAACTTCGACATGATCGGCTCGCCGAACCCCGGCTACTTCGTCTACGACGACGACCCCGCGATCGAGAAGACCTTCAAGGACTACTACGCCGGCCTCGGTGTCCCGACCGAGATCGAGACCGAGGGCGACGGCCGCTCCGACCACGCGCCGTTCAAGAGCGCGGGCGTGCCGGTGGGCGGGCTGTTCACGGGGGCGAGCCGTACGAAGACCGCGGCGCAGGCGGCCAAGTGGGGCGGTACGTCGGGGCAGGCCTTCGACCGCTGCTACCACTCGTCCTGCGACACCACGTCCAACATCAACGACACCGCCCTCGACCGGAACAGCGACGCCGTCGCGCACGCGGTGTGGGAGCTGTCCGAGTAGCACACGACATCGTCAACTGGCGGGCGGCTCGGCCGACTTGGCGGCTCGGGCGGTGAGGCGGTCCATGCGGGCGCGGGCCGACTCCAGCTCCTCGATGTCCTCGGCGGCCGGACCGCCCTCGGCTGTGAGCTCGGTCCACAGGCCGAGCAGATCCCGGCCCAGGCCGAGCCCCTGCGCGGGATCCCGCACGGCCCGCCAGGCCGTGGCCGCGCCCTGGAGACTGCTGTACGCCGCCTCCGCGTCGCGGGTGTGGTGGTGGGCCCGGGCCACGGCCAGGGAGAGGCCGAACGCGTGCACCGGGTCGCCGGCCAGGTAGGCGGCGTACGCGGCGAGTTCGCGCATCCGGAGCACCTCGGCATGCGCCGATCCCAGCACCGCGGACGCCTCCGCCACGGTCCGCTCCGCAAGCTCCGCAGCCTCCGCCGTCCGCCCCGCCGCCACGGCCTCGTTGATCCGCGCCAACGGTTCCGCGAAGGGCGAGTCGTCGGCGGTGGTGGGCGCCCCGTCACCAAGGACGGCTTCGGCGACGGCGTCGAAGCCGCGGGGTGGGGTGGGCTTGGGGTCGGGGTCGGGGTGGGAGACGAAGATGGGCTCGGGTTCGTCGGCTTGCGGTACGACGGTGGGTGGTACGGCGGTTCGCGGCGGGTCGGTCTGCGGTACTGCGGTTCGCGGCGGGTCGGTCTGCGGTACTGCGGTTCGCGGCGGGTCGGTCTGCGGTACTGCGGTTCGCGGCGGGTCGGTCTGCGGTACTGCGGTTCGCGGCGGGTCGGTCTGCGGTACGGCGGTTCGCGGCGGGTCGGTCTGCGGTACGGCGGTTCGCGGCGGGTCGGTCTGCGGTACGGCGGTCGGCAGCGGCCTCGCGTCCATCAGGGGCGGTGGGCCGAACTCCCCCAGCGGCGGCACGACCGCGCCGGGCACGGCGTCCCGCACCGGCTCGGGCAGCGCGCGCAACCGGAACGTGGGCGAGGCGTCCTGCACAGCGCTTGGCAGGGGGCGTAGGACATGCGTGGGTTTGTCCCGGTACGGTGTCGCGCCCGGGGCGGGTGGCGCGGACGAGACGGAGGGCGCGGAGGGCGCGGGCGGCTCCGCAGGCAGCCGTACGGCATCTCCCGGCGCCGTAGGCTCCCCAGGCGCTCCAGGCGCTCCTGGCGCTCCCTGAACCCCGGGCGGAGCCGTCCGTACGGGCTCGGCGGTGAAGTGGCTGGATCCGTCCGCGTCCACCCGCAGCGGGACGACGTAACCGATGCGCTCGTCGTGGACCGTGGCGTGCACGGCGTGTCCGGCAGCGAGGGCGATGCGCTGGAGGTGGGTGAGGACGGCCTGCTGGATCTCCTGGCCCGGGGCCGCGGTGACGGGGGTGCCGCCGATCGACGCGCCGCCGGCGCCCGGACCGACGGCGGGGACGCGCACGTCGATCGGCGCTGCCGCTGGGGCCGCCGAGGCCGCGGCGCGTTTCTGTTCCCGCTTCTTCGCGCGGCTCAGTAGAGACATCGCTTCCCTGACGTCGAGGTCCGGCCGTCCGGCCGGACACGTACTTCGGACACGTCCTGCATGTCGTACACGTCATACACGTCGTGCACGTCGTGCACGTCGTGCACGTACTGTCGAGTCTCTCCGGCCGCGCGCGGCGCGGACGTCACCGTGGCGTCACAGACTCGTTCCAGGAGCTTGTGCCACGTCACAGCGTTCTCATGCCGGACGCGAAGATCAGTGGCGTGACGAGGGAGGAGTGCGGGCATGCGGACTGACATGCACGTGCAGCAGGGGCGGCCGGAACCGGGGCCGGAGATCTGGATCCGCGGGCCCGTGGCCCTGCCGGAAGAATCGCCGCCGCCCTCCCCTTCCGCCACCGCGCCCCGCCGCTTTTCCTGGATCGGCACGCACGGCGGGGCGGGTGTCTCCACGCTCGCCGCGGTGTACGGCGGTCACGACTGCGGGCGTGCCTGGCCCGGGCCCGCAGATCCGCCGTCGGTGCTGCTGGTCGCCCGTACACATGCGGCCGGGCTGGCCGCCGCCCTGAACGCCCTTGGGGTCTTCCGGCGCGGTGAGGCTCCGCACGGGATCGATCTCGATGCCGTCGTTCTCGTCGCGGACGCGCCGGGGCGGCTTCCGCGGCCGCTCACCGAGCGCGTCAAGGTGATCGAATCGGTCATCGACGTGTACCGGGTGCCATGGGTGCCCGCGTGGCGGCTCGGCCACCTGAGCGGAGAGCCGCCTCGGGAGACCGCGGCGTTGGCACGGCTGAACGGGCGCTGACCAGGCACTGACCGCGCGCCGACCGGGCGCTTCCGCCGAGTGCGGCCTGACTGACAATCACCCCATGACACCCGCCACCGGCTCCGTCCCTGATCCCGGCTCCGTCCCTGATTCCGGCTCCGTCCCTGATTCCGGGCCCGGGACTCTCCCTCCGTCCGCCGTGGATATCGCCTCAGCCGTCCGCTCGCGGACCCTGCGTGCCGTCGATGTCGTCACGTCGGCGCTCGAACGGATCGAGCGGGCCGATCCCGTCCTGTGCGCCTTCATCGAGGTGTGGGGCGAAGAGGCGCTTCAGCGGGCCTGCGAGGTGGACACACGAGTCGGCGCGGGTGAGCGGCTGCCGTTGGCCGGCGTGCCGATCGGGGTCAAGGGGCGGCATGGGCTGCGTGCGGCGGGTCCGCTGCTCGCGGCGGGGTGCGTGGCGGTGGGGGCGACATCCGTGCCGGGGCCGGGAACTCCCTGGCAGACCTGGGGACTTGGCCGGTACGGCCGTACGGTCAACCCTTGGCGGTACGACCGCACGCCGGGCGGCTCCTCCGCCGGTTCCGCGGCGGCGGTGGCGGCAGGGCTGGTTCCGCTTGCGACCGGGAGCGACGGGGCCGGGTCGGTGCGGATTCCGGCGGCGTGGTGCGGGGTCGTCGGGCTGAAGGCAGGCAACGGGCGGTTGCCGTCGACCGACCGTACGGGGCTCATGGCGCCGGGGGTGCTGGCGCGGTCCGCGGAGGATGCGGCGGCGTACTGGGCAGTCGTGTCGGGGGCAGACCGGGCAGCGGCGCCGGGGGACGGGACGGACACGGACGGGGTGCCCGGCGAGTACGACGCCCCGACCGCCGTATGGTCCCCCGACCTCGGCTTCGACTCCCCCGACCCGGACGTCGTCGCCGTCGCCCACTCCGCGGCCGTACGGCTCGCCGAGGCCGGTGCGATACGACTCGTGCGCCCACCGACTCGGCTCCGCCTCGACGACCCTGCCCCCGCATGGCTCACCCTGCGAACCCCGGGCGCCGACCTGGCACCGGCCCACCGTATCCGGGCCGCGAACGACAGACGCCTGGCCGCCCTCTTCTCCGGCGTGCGGCTGCTGTTGACGCCGACCGCCCCGACCCCGCCGCACGGCCACGAAGGCCCCGGCGAGCGGTACTCCACCGCGCTCACCTGGGCGTTCAACGTGAGCGGGCATCCGGCGATCAGCATCCCGGCGGGGTTCGGGCCCGACGGGTGTCCGGTCGGGCTGCAGGTGGTGGCCACGCATGGGCAGGAGGGGGCACTGCTGGATGTGGCGCGGGCGGCGGAGACGTGCGACTGAGTCGGCGGGCCCTGGAGAGGAGACGGCGGGCCCTGGGCAGGATGCAGCGCCCCCTGGACAGGAGGCAGCGACCCCTGGACAGGGGACAGCGACCCCTGGACAGGGGACAGCGGCCCCTGGACATATACCTGCGTGCGCATATAATGCACGTGCGAGTAATTGCCGCACGCCGACCATCTGGGGGATCTCATGACCCGCCGTTTCCTGTTCGTCCTGGGCAGCAGCCGCAGCGAGGGCAACACCGAGCTCCTGGCCCGCGCGGCCGCCGAGCAGTTGCCGGAGAACGTCGAGCAGCAGTGGATCAGTCTCGCCGAGCACCCGCTGCCGGACTTCGTGGACCTTCGGCGCGACAGCGACCATGTGCGCCCTGCCGCAGGGAGCACTCCCGCACTGCTGCTCGACGCCACGCTCGCCGCCACCGACATCGTGATCGCCTCGCCGTTGTACTGGTACTCGGTGTCCGGTTTCACCAAGCGCTACCTGGACTACTGGTCGGGCTGGCTGCGCACCCCCGGCATCGACTTCAAGGCGACGCTGGCCGGGCGCGCCCTGTGGGGCGTCACCGCGCTCGCACACCCGGAGACCGAGGTGGCCGACCCACTCGTCGGCACGCTCAACAACTCGGCCGCGTACCTGGGGATGCGCTTCGGCGGGGTCCTGTTCGGCAACGGCAGCAGGCGTGGCGACGTACTGAACGACACGGAGGCACTGGCACGCGCCAAGACGTTCTTCGCACAGGAGGCGCCGCTCGCCCGCTTCCCGTACGAGGCCGACTGAGCGTCGCCGGCGTCGCTCAGGCCGTGATGTCCTTCGCCGTGAACCGCGCCCACGCCGCCGAGCCGAACACCCCGGCGTACAGGGCCTGGATGCCGAGGTTCTTGACCAGGTCGTCCCAGTAGACGGGGTCGCGCATGAGGTCGGCGAAGGACAGCCAGTAGTGGGAGAAGAAGTACGGCTGGATCGCGT
This sequence comes from Streptomyces sp. DT2A-34, assembly GCF_030499515.1. Classification (NCBI taxonomy): domain Bacteria; kingdom Bacillati; phylum Actinomycetota; class Actinomycetes; order Kitasatosporales; family Streptomycetaceae; genus Streptomyces; species Streptomyces sp. DT2A-34. Next base: position 3,985,436 of record NZ_JASTWJ010000001.1, read on the forward strand.
GCAGTTGGGGTATCTGGTCGAGGATCTGGACGGTGATCAGCAGGCCGACGGTCGTCGCCATCGCCGCGATGCCGCTGCTGGTCAGCGTCGAGACGAACAGGCCGAGGGCCGCCACGCCTATGAGTGACGCGGCGACGACCAGGGCGATCAGCAGGGCGCGGCCCAGGCCCTCGGCGAAGCTGATCCGGGTGCCGGAGATGGTCGTCAGGTCGCCGAGCGGGAAGAGCAGCGCCCCGACCGCGAGTGCCGAGACCGCGACCACGAGGGTGGCCACCAGGCAGAAGGCCATCGTGGTCGCGTACTTGGTGAGGAGCAGGCGCGAGCGTCCGGCGGGGGCGACGAGGAGATAGCGCAGGGTGCCGGCGTTGGCCTCGCCCGCTATCGCGTCGCCCGCGATGACGCCGATCGCCATCGGCAGGAAGAACGGGAGCGTCGCGGCCAGTGCGGTGAAGACCAGGAACAGGCCGTTGTTGGTGATCTGCGAGATGAACGCCGGACCGCCGCCACCCCCGCCGGGGCCGCCGGGCCCGCCGTCGCTCGTCTCGATCTTCACGGCGATCCCGACCAGGATCGGCACGGCGGCCAGTACGGCGAGCAGCGCGAGGGTGCGCCAGCGCCGGAACGTGGTGAGCAGTTCGCTGCGCAGGAGGCCGAAGGTCCACAGCGGACTGACTTTTCGGGCGCCTGCGATCGCGCCGCCCTGCCGGACGACTTCAGCCTGCGACATCGAACCCCTCCCCCGTGAGTGCCACGAACGCGTCCTCCAGGGAGGCCCGTTCGACACCGAAGCCACGCACCCGCACTCCGGCGGTCACCAACGCCGCGTTGACGTCGGCGAGATCACGGTCCGGAGGTTCGGCGGTCACCCGGTCGTCGGTGATGACGACGTCTCCGGCCCCCTGCTCCTTCAGGACCCGGGCCGCGTCCCCGGTGTCGGGCGTGGTCACGACGAGCCGGCCGCCGCGCATCCCGGCCGCCAGCTCCGCCACCGCGCCCTGGGTGATCAGCCGGCCCTGCGCCATCACCGCCGCGTGCGTACAGACCTGCTCGATCTCGTCGAGGAGGTGGGAGGAGAGGAAGACGGTCGTGCCGTCGGACGCCAACTCCCTTATCAGGGAACGTATTTCACGCATCCCCTGGGGGTCGAGACCGTTGGTCGGCTCGTCCAGGACGAGCAGCCTGCGCGGCTGGAGCAGCGCGGCCGCGAGCCCCAGCCGCTGCTTCATGCCGAGCGAGTACGCCTTGGCCTTCTTGCCCGCGGCGGCCGTCAGGCCCACCCGGTCCAGCGCGGCGGCGACGCGGGCGCGCCGGGTGCGCGGATCGGCGGTCGGGTCGGCGGCGTCGTAGCGGAGGAGGTTGTCGCGGCCGGAGAGGAAGCCGTACAGGGCGGGCCCCTCGATGAGCGCGCCGACGTGCGGCAGTACGGCGCGCGCGGACCGGGGCATGGGCTGCCCGAGCACGCGCGCGGTACCGGAGGTGGGCTCGATGAGCCCCATCAGCATGCGGATGGTGGTGGTCTTGCCGGAGCCGTTCGGGCCGAGGAACCCGAAGACGCTGCCCGCCGGGACGGTCAGATCGAGACCGTCCACGGCGAGTTGCCCACCGCGGTAGCGCTTGGTGAGCGCACGGGTGGCGATCACCGTACCGACGTCGTCGACCTGGTCACCCTGGTCCACTTGGTCAGCCGGAGCGGCCTGCTCGACCCGATCGCCCTGGTCGGCCCGAGCGACCGGCTCAGCCCGATCGCCCAGGTCGGCCTGCTCGACCCGGTTGGGCCGGTTGGGCCGGTTGGGCCGGTTGGGCCGGTTGACCCGGCCTGCCTGATCCACCCCGTCGGCTTCCGCGGCGGGCAGTTCCTCCATGGGCTCCTCAGGCTCCTCGACTCGTGGTGCGCATACGGGCACGGATATGTGCGTACGTGGGTCGTGCGTACGTGCGCGTACGTGCCCATACGGCAGTTGCTTACGTCTTACTTCGCCGAGTCGGCCGCCTTCACGAGCGCGTCCTTGTCGACCGCGCCCACGTAGATCTTGCCGTCGTCCGTGATCAGGGCGTTGATCAGGCGGGTCTTGAAGACCGTCCCCGAGCCGAACTTCCCGGTGACCTTGTCGCCCAGGGAGTCGAGGAAGCCGCCCATGTCGCCGCCGACCTCGGCGCCGGAGGGGATGCCCTCGCCGCCGGTGTCGAAGACGGCCACGGAGTTCCAGCCCTCGCCTATGACCTCGGGACCACCCTCGGCCGACTTGCTCGACTTACCCGACCTGCCCGACTTGCCCTCGGACTTCGAGCCACCGAACTCCTTCTCGAGCTCCTTGCGGAACTCGTCCTCGGACTTGGTGCCGCCGTGCTCCGGAGCGGCCTTTTCCAGCTCGCCCTGCTCGGTGACCTTCGCGCCCTTGGGCGGGGTGAAGTCGAACGTGGAGGCCGCCGGCTTGGCGAAGCTGACCTGGGTGAAGCCCGCGTCGATCACTGCCGCGCCGCCGCTGGACGGGGTCAGCGTGAACTTCAGCGGCATGCCGGTCTTGGCATCCACGGCCACGGTGATGGCGCCGACGGTGGTCCCGGACTGCTTCGGCTTGATGAGCAGCCGGTACGCGTCCCGGCCGGCGACCTGCGCGGTGCCGTCGACGGTGACGGACGTGGTGTCGTCCACCGCCTTGAGGGCTTCCTCGGTGAGGTCCTTGGGAGTGGCGGGCACCTCGTCGGGCGTGCCCTGCTCGCCCTTCCCCTTGTCCTTCCCCTGGCCCTTCCCGGCCTGCGGCTCATCGGCGGTGCCGTGGAAGACCTCGTTCGACTTGCTGTCGTAGCCCCAGATGTCCTTGCCGTTGTGGATGAGGCTGTACTCGGAGGCGTTCTCCAGCAGGGAGAGCTTCTGCTTGTCCTCGCCGTCGAGGGCGACGCGCAGCGTGTGCGTGCCGGACGCCAGCTCGGTGAGCTTGGCGGACGGGTCGGCGGACGATCCGTCGCCCGAGCCCGAGCCCATGGCGCCGGACGCGAGGCTCGACTCCAGGCCGCCGAGGTCGGGCAGGCCCAGATCGGTGGTGATCTTGAAGGTGCCGGACAGCTGCTGTACGTCCGACTGGGCGATCCTCTCGATGAGTTGCTGCGCGGTGATCTCCGGCAGGTCCGGGTCGCCGGAGTCGGCGATCGCCGGGACGAGCCCGATGGTCGCCGCCGCGACTCCCACGACCACGACCGGGACGACGTACCGCGCGGCCTTGCGCCGTCCGGCGCGCAGGTCGTCGACCTCCCCGGCGGTCGTACTGTCGTCCGATGCGTACGGTGCCATGTGTGCCTTACCTCCGTCGTCGGCGGCGGCTGCCCGTCCCGTTTCCTCGCCCGCGAGTCTCTCGACCCCGCACTCGTCCACCCCTGAGCCGCCATTCTCACCCGAATCGGTGAGGAGTGGTGATTTCCGTGGTGTCCATCTGACCAAATCGGCCAGGGAGATTCGTCAACCTTCGGAGCCAACTCCGGGTACACCTGCGGTATGACGCAGGGGGACGGCGCCTCCCCCGACCCGTAGGGGTTGCCCGAGGAAGACGCCGTTGTGCGTACCGGAGTTGGGGGCGACGAAGGAGCGCGCGACACGGCCGCCGAGTACGGCGCTGAGGTCCCGCTGGGCGAAGGCGTAGAACGAATTCGGCTCGGCCTTCAGGGCGTTGAGGAGGGCGTGGCCCTTCACGGTGCCGGTGCCGGTGAGGCTGTGCCCCGACAGCGGTGACGATCAGGCTCTTTCAGAGCGGAGGCGATCTCACTTCGGACCCAGTCCAGCTCTGCGAGCTGCCTCACAGGACTTTCCGACGCCGGTTCAGGCATTTCAGCCCGTCCGGCGTTTGAGGACGAGGCCCGTTCAGGGCCGGAGCGGGGTCTGGGGGCCGCAGGCCCCCAGGAACCGGGGTCGAAGGGGCAGCGCCCCCGGAGGATGGGACGGGTAGGGGCGGCGGGGGCGAAAAACCTACCCGGCCCGATGCACCACCGCGTCGCACAACTCCATCAACGCAGCCTTGGCATCAATATCCGCCAGCGGCGCCAACGCAGCCCGCGCATCCTCCGCATACCGCACCGTGTCCCGCCGAGCCTGCTCCAACGCCGGATGCGCCCGAAGCGCGGCCAAAGCCTCCGCAAGCCGCCCGTCGTCGCTCAGATCGGAGTCCAGCAACTCGCACAACGCGATGTCCTCCGCCAGCCCCAACCGCTCGGCCCGCTCCCGCAACCGCAGCACCGGCAGCGTAGGAATCCCCTCCCGGAGATCCGTCCCCGGCGTCTTCCCGGACTCATGGGAGTCACTGGCGATGTCCAGGACGTCATCAGCCAGCTGGAAGGCAACCCCCAGCCGCTCCCCGTACTGGGTCAGCACATCGACCACCGTCTCGTCGGCGCCCGACATCATCGCCCCGAACCGGCACGAGACCGCCACCAGCGACCCGGTCTTCCCGCCCAGCACATCGAGGTAGTGCTCCACGGGATCCCGCCCGTCCTGCGGCCCCGCAGTCTCCAGGATCTGCCCGGTGACCAGCCGCTCGAACGCCTCGGCCTGCACCCGCACCGCCTCGGGCCCGAGGTCGGCGAGGATGTGCGAGGCGCGCGCGAACAGGAAGTCCCCGGTCAGCACGGCGACGGAGTTCCCCCAGCGGGTGTTCGCGCTCTCGACGCCCCGCCGTACCGCCGCCTCGTCCATCACGTCGTCGTGGTACAGCGTCGCCAGATGGGTCAGCTCCACCACCACCGCCGAGGGCACGACCCCCGGCGCATACGGGTCCCCGAACTGGGCAGCGAGCATCACAAGCAGCGGCCGGAACCGCTTTCCGCCCGCCCGCACCAGATGCTGGGCGGCCTCGGTGATGAAGGGGACCTCACTCTTGGTGGCTTCGAGCAATCCCTCCTCGACAGCCGCCAATCCGGCCTGGACATCGGCTTCCAGAGCCTGGTCCCGCACGCTCAGCCCGAACGGCCCGACGACGGTCACGAGGGGTCTCCTGTCTGCTGGTGTCTTCTGGCGGTTACACGGTTTGTCGATAGGTCGCTGCCATCACTCAAGTCAGCGTATCCGGTCACGTTTCGATCACTGATGCCGCCCACCCGTCCACCATGGGCGGTATTGGATCACGACCGGTATGTTTTTGATCACGTGATAAGGACGGATATCCATCGACTTATAGGGAAGTAGCGGCCCACGTCCCGAACCGAAGTCGATATCGAGCCCGAGAGCGGCCCCCCGCCCCGCGCCGACCACGCCTTCTTCGGCCGGCCCAGAGGCCTGCTCACGCTCTCCGGCCCCGAGGTCTGGGAGCGCTTCTCGTTCCTCGGCATGCAGGCCATCCTCGTGCTGTGTTTCGCCGACACGGTCGCCCACGGCGGTCTGGGCATGTCGGCGAGAACCGCCACCTCCGTCTCGGCCGCCGCCGTCTCCGCCGCCGCCTCCGTCTCCGCCGCCTCCGTCTCCGCCGCCTCCGGCACCCTCGTCGATCTGGTCTCCGTCGCCGGCGGCCGGCTCACCGACCGGATCCTCGGCTCGTACCGCGCGGTGCTGTGAGGCGCGTCCTGATCGCCTGCGGCCACTACGCCATGGCGGTGCCGGCCGCCCGCATGACCTGGGCGGGCCTCGGCCTGATCAGCGCGAGCACGGGGCTCCTCAAGCCCAACGTCGCCACCATGGTCGGCAAGCTGTACCGCACGGACGACGACCGTCGGGACGCCGGGTTCGCGCTCTACTACATGGCGATCAACATCGGCGCCTTCGCGGACCCGCTGATCACCGGCTGGCTCGGCGGCCACAGGGACTGGCACTGGGGGTTCCCGGCGGCCGCGATCGGCATGACGTTCGGCCTGATCCAGTACGTCGCCGGCCGCCGCCACCTGGCCGGACACAAGCACACCGCCGAGTTCGCGCTGTCCCCGCAGGCCATCCGCCGGTCGATCCGTCTGATCGCCACGGGCCTCGTCGCCACCGCCACGGCCACCGTCCTCCTCGCCGCCGCCGGCCGGCTCACCACGGACCGCTTCGTCGACCTGCTCACCCTCGTCTCGGTGATCACCCCGGTCGTCTACTTCACGGTGGTGTCCGCCAGCCCGCATGTGCCCCCCGAGGAACGCGGTCGCCTCCGCCCGTGCATCGTCCTCTTCCTCGCCTCGACGGTCATCAACTTCATCCTCTTCCAGGCGCACTCGACGATGATGCTGCCGGCCTCGACGAACGCCGAGACGTCGATCCTCGGCTTCGGCTTCCCCGCCCGCTGGTACGCCTCCGCCCTCGGCGCCTTCGAGGTCGCCCTCGCGCCCGTCGTCGCCACGCTGTGGGTCCGGATGGGGCACAGACGGCCGCACGCCTCCAGCAAGATCGCGATCGGGGTCGTACTCGTCGGCATGTCCTTCCTGCCGATGGCGCTGCCGACCTCGGGGCCGCCTGGTCACTCCTCCGACGGCGACCTCATGTCCGTCTGGTGGATCGTGGGTTCGTACCTGCTGCTCGGCCTCGGCGACATCCTCCTGGAGACCTCCGGCACATCGGCCACGAGCAAGCTCGCTCCGGCCGCCTACTCCGGCGTCGACGGCGCGATCGCGGTGGCCGCAGGGCTGGCTGTGACGGCCGCGGCACGCTGGCTGCGCCGCACGATGCACCCAGTGCACCGACCGGACACAACGCACCCCGTGCACCGACCAGACACGTCGCACCCGGTGCACTGACCCGACGGGGACCCCGCTCATGCACATCCGTACGTCCTCCCCCCACGAGACGACTCACGTGGACATCTGGATCCCGCTCCAGGACGGGACTCTGCTGTACGCGAGCGTGTGGCGCCCGCTGACGGACGAGTTACTCGGCGACGGAACTCGCCGAGGGGGTCGAGGTGGTCAACTGGCTGGCGGCCCAGCCCTGGTGCAACGGCAGGGTCGGCATGCTCGGCATCTCCTGGGGCGGCACCAACTCCCTCCACACCGCGGCCCTCGCGCCCGAGCCGCTCAAGGCGATCGTCACGGTCTGCTCGACGGACGATCGCTATGACAACGACGTGCACTGCATCGGAGGTTCCGTCCTCGCCGTCGACATGCACGCGTAGGCGTCGACCATGCACGCGTAGGCGTCGACCATGCTCGCTTCGTCGCCCGCCCGCCGGACCCGCTGTATGTCGGCTACGCCTGGCGGGACATGTGGCTGGGGGCGGCTGAAGGCCGTCGAACCGTTCCTGCAACCTGGCTCGGCCATCAGACCCGCGACGACTACTGGCGCCACGGCAGCGTCTGCGAGGACTACGGCGCGATCGACGCCGCCGTGCTCGCGATGGGCACGACCCGTACCGCGACACGGTCCTGCGCCTCGTCGAGCACCTGCCCGCCAACCGCGTCCGCAGCCTGATCGGCCCCTGGTCGCACCAGTACCCGGACCGCGGCCTGCCCCCGGGCCCGGCGATTGGCTTCCTCCAGGAGACGCTGCGCTGGTGGGACAACTGACTCAAGGACGAGGACACCGGCGTCATGTCCGAACCCCTGCTGCGCGCGTACGTCAGCGATTCCCACCGCCCGGCCACGGTGCACCCCACGCTGCCGGGCCGCTGGGTCGGCGAACCGGCCTGCCCCCATTACCTTTTTGGTAGCCCCGCAATGGGGCGCCCGGCCTTCGGAGTTGGCATGACTTTCTCCCCCTGTCGATCGCATGTCTTGGGGGGTGGTGTCACCGGCTCCGGAGGCATCGACAGACCGCTGATTAGGGGCATGACCACCGGCTTCTTCGCAGGTCGGGAGGCTCTTCGTAATGTGGATGTGGCGATCGGTGCCGTGGGACGGCCGGGCGAGGACGACCGAAGGACGCACGTGATCGACGTCAGTGACATCGGCGCTTTCCTCGGCCTGGACGTCGGCAAGGGCGAACACCACGCCACCGCCGTCACCCCGGCCGGGAAGAAGGCCTTCGACAAGCGGCTGCCCAACAGCGAGCCGAAGCTCCGCGAAGTGTTCGGCAAACTGCAGGCCAAGCACGGGACCGTGCTCGTGGTGGTCGACCAGCCGGCCTCGATCGGGGCTCTGCCGCTGGCGGTGGCCCGGGACATGGGCTGCCCGGTCGCCTATCTGCCCGGCCTGACGATGCGGCGGATCGCCGACCTCTATCCCGGCGAGGCCAAGACAGATGCCCGCGACGCGTTCGTCATCGCAGACGCGGCCCGCGTCATGCCTCACACGCTCCGCTCGGTCGACCTCGAGGACGAGACCATCGCCGAGCTGGAGATGATCGTCGGCTTCGACGACGACCTGGCCGGCGAAGCAACCCGCATCAGCAACCGCCTGCGGGGCCTGCTCACCCAGATCCACCCGTCGCTGGAACGGATCCTGGGCCCACGCGTCCAACACCCGGCCGTGCTCAAGCTCCTCGACCAGTTCGGCTCCCCGGCCCAGATCCGCAAAGCCGGACGCCGACGGCTCATTGCGTTGATACGCCCGAAGGCACCGCGGATGGCCGAGCGGCTCGTCGAGGACATCTTCACCGCACTGGACGAACAGACCGTCGTCGTCCCGGGCACCGACGCGGCCGCTCTGATCGTCCCCAGCCTCGCCAACTCGCTCCGAGCGGTGCTTGACCAGCGGAAACTCTTGGCCACCCGGATCGAGGAACTGCTGGAGAACCACCCTCTTTCCAAGGTCCTGACGTCCATGCCGGGGATCGGCGTCAGGACCGGAGCCCGCATCCTCATCGACGTCGGCGACGGCCGTTCGTTCCCGACCGCCGCCCACCTCGCCGCCTACGCCGGCCTCGCCCCCACAACCCGCAGTTCTGGCTCCTCGATCCGCGGCGAACAACCATCCCGCCGCGGAAACAAGCAGCTCAAACGGGCCTTCTTCCTGTCCGCGTTCGCGGCTCTGGCCGACCCGGCCTCCCGGACCTACTACGACAAGAAGATCAGCCAGGGAAAACACCACACCCAAGCCCTCCTCTGCCTCGCGAGACGACGAGCCGACGTGCTCTTCGCGATGCTCCGCGACGGCACCTTCTACGACCCCCAACCCGCCCCATCAGCTTGACGAAACCCATAGGGGCACCCCCCCGTGCGCGGCGTGACGTACGCCTGCCAGGGCGCCCCCGTCCTCGTGCGCTCCCCCATGCACACCGGCATCGACGCCGGCCGTTTCTTCGAGACACCTGGGTGTTGGGGTGGCCGAAGGTGCGGCTGGCTGACCCTAGGACGTGCCGCGCGGGCAGGTCGTCGCCCGGCTCTGCGACGTGGCACCCCACGGCGCCTCGACCCTGGTCACGCGTGGCGTACTGAACCTGTCGGCGCGCCACGGCCGCGACCGTACGGTGCCGTGGGAGCCGGTGCCACCGAGGACGTGACCTTCGAGCTGAACGGCATCGGCCACGCCTTCCCGCCCGGTCACCGCATCCGCCCTGCCGTCTCCTCCGCCTGCTGGAACTTCCGCTACGCGCACATGCGTTGGACGAATCAGCAGGAGACACAGTGATCACCTTCGAGGAACCGGAGCAGGTGCAGCCGCTCGGCGTGAACTCGCCCAATCACGCTGGACGAGCGCGCCCCGAGCGGCTCGTCGTGCGGGACGTCGCCAAGGGCGAGTGACGCCTGGAGGTCGCCCCCCGGTACGGCGGCACGCGCGTGTACCCCGACGGCCTGGAGTTCACCGAGGGCGCGCTGGAGACGTACCTGGCGTGGGACGTAACAGCGCGGACGCGCTCGGAGATAAGCCACAAAAGGGAGTACTTCGTCACCTCCAGCGAGGTGATCTGCCGGGAGGACGAACAGACGTTTTTCCACCGGACACGGGAGAAACGGACTCAACGGACGGCCGATTGACGACGAGTTGGAGCCATTGCCCGATTTGCCGCTCTTGTGGATGCCAGTGAATTGGGTCACGCGCACCCAGCCGCACACCCGACCGGACGCACCCGTTCCTCCCTTGCGTCGAGCGCAAGTTGAGGCTTGGCAACCGCAAAGGATCAAGTAGCCCATAGGTACCAGACCATGGTCAACCGGCATGACAGGTGACCATGACACTTGTTCCGGGCATGTGCTCTCGCATACGTTCCCGCTCAGTCGGGCGGACGCCGAATCCTGCCGCCGCCCGAGTCACCCACCCACCCACGCACTCACTCACGCACGGCAGGAGCGGGGGACCCAGGTAAGTCGCCGGACCGGCCGCCTTGATGGCGCACCGGACCGGCTCGGGGTGAAGTTCGCGCTGCCGCAAGGCGGCGCGACCGGGCATCTCCCGCCCGAACCCGACAGCTCACCTCGCAGGCGTCGGAGAGGAACAGCGCCATGGCCCGAGGCAAGCACCGCCGCCCCAGAACCAACCCGCTCACCCGCCACGTCGTCGCAGCCGGAACCGGTACCGCAGCCCTCGCTCTCCCGCTCCTGAGCGCGACCACCGCGAGCGCCGCCCAGCCGGCCCAGGCCCCCGCCGTCGCACAGGCGGCACCGCAGTCCGCGCCGTCCGCGGCAAAGGCCAAGTCGGTCACGTACACCACGAAGAAGGGCGACACCCTCTACGGCATCGCGGACCGGTACGACGCGCAGGGCGGCTGGCGGCAGCTCTACAAGGACAACCGCAAGGCCATCGGCGACAACCCCCGGCTGATCCACCCGGGCGTCGACCTGAAGGTCCGGGCGACGAAGGCCGCCGCGGCGAGCAAGAGGGCCGACCAGGCGTCCGCACCGGCCAAGAAGTCCGCCGTCGCCCACGCGACCACGGCCTCCGTGAAGTCGTACCCGGACAACCTCGACGGCTGGATCCGCAACGCGCTGGACATCATGGCGCAAAACGGAATCCCCGGTTCATATGACGGCATTTACCGCAACGTCATGCGTGAGTCGTCGGGCAACCCGGCCGCCATCAACAACTGGGACTCCAACGCCGCGGCGGGCACCCCGTCCAAGGGCCTCCTGCAGGTCATCGACCCCACCTTCGCGGCCTACCACGTCCCGGGGACGGTCTACGACCCCTTCGACCCGGTCGCGAACATCACGGCCGCGTGCAACTACGCGGCCGCGCGGTACGGCTCGATCGACAACGTGAACGGCCCTTACTAAGAGCTCTCACTAAAGGCCCTCACTGGGCGATGTCGGTCAGGATCCCCGTGAACAGCCTCTCGAGGACGACGGCAATGCCGTCGTCCTCGTTCGAGAGGGTGATCTCGTCGGCGACCGCCTTGAGTTCGGGGTGCGCGTTGGCCATCGCGACGCCGCGGGCGGCCCAGTCGAACATCGGGATGTCGTTGGGCATGTCACCGAAGGCGATGGTCTGGTGCGCGCCGAGGCCGAGATGCTCGGCGGCGAGCGCCAGACCGGTCGCCTTGGTGACGCCGCATGGCTGGAGTTCGACGGTGCCGGGCCCCGACATGGTGACCGTGGCGAGGGAACCGACCACGGCGCGCGCCGTCGCCGCCAACTCGTCGTCGGACAGGGTGGGATGCCGTAGCAGCACCTTGCTGATCGGCTCGCACCACAGGTCGTCGCGGTGCCGGACGCGTACGGCGGGCAGGGTGGGGTGGGGCATCAGATACCCGGGCTCGATGAGCGTGAGCCCGTCGACGCCGTCCTGGTCGACGGCCGCGTACACCTGCCCCACCTCGGCCTCGATCTTGCCGAGCGCGGTCTCCGCCAACTCCCGGTCCAGGGTGATGGACCAGAGCAGACGGTCCGCGCCGGCGTCGTACAACTGCGCGCCCTGTCCGCACACCGCGAGCCCCGTGCTGCCCAGGATGTCGAGGAGCGGCCGCACTCTGGGCGCCGGCCTCCCCGTCACGACGAGGTGCTGGGCACCGGACGCCGCCACCAGCGCGAGCGCGTCGAGGGACCGGTCCGAGAGCGTGTCGTCGCCGCGCAGCAGCGTCCCGTCCAGGTCAGTGGCGATGAGTGAATATGCGATGGGTGGGGCCATGATCAGAGAATACGGACAGGAAGCCCCATCGACTCGATGCGAACCGGACGGCTGCTGTGTTCACATGTGTTGACATCAGTTCCGGTTCCGCTGCTGTTTCCGCGTTCTCTTCCGCGCCGCAACTGCCCACCGCCGGTTGCGATTTCACCCCCACGTGGTGCTCGCAAGCTCCTTGACGGTGATGTCGATGCGGTTGAACAAACGTCGCCCGACCGCGCCGACCAGGAGATTCGTCGACCTCGGCGACGCGAGCTCCGCACTGCCCAAGACAGGCGACTCACCCGTAACGTGTGCCCGACCACATGGCAATGGCATACGGAGCGTATGAGAGTGAGGCAGCACCCCATGCCCCCCTTCGATCTCCCCGAGGGCGACCCCTTCGGCACGCACAACCTTCCGTACGGCGTCTTCTCCCTCCCTGGCTCGGACTCCGCACGCCGGGTCGGCGTCCGGCTCGGCGACCACGTCCTCGACGCGGGCAAGGCGGCGTACGCGCTCGGCTCGCCGTACGCCCCGCTACTCGCCCAGGACTCCCTGAACCCGCTGCTCGCCGCGGGCCGCACCACCTGGTCGGACGTCCGGCGCGCGCTGACGGCGTGGGTGACGGTCCCGGCGCACCAGGAAGCCATCACGGACCTCCTCCACCCGCTGTCCTCAGTGACCCTGCACCTCCCCTTCGAGGTCGCGGACTACGTCGACTTCTACGCCTCCGAGAACCACGCCCGGAACGTCGGCCAGATCTTCCGCCCCGACGCGGCGGACTCCCTGACCCCCAACTGGAAGCACCTGCCGATCGGTTACCACGGCCGCTCGGGCACGGTGGTGGCGTCCGGCACGGATGTCGTACGACCGTCCGGCCAGCGCAAGGCCCCCGCCGATCCGGCCCCGGTCTTCGGCCCGTCGGTCCGTCTGGACATCGAGGCCGAGGTCGGCTTCGTGGTCGGCGTGCCGTCGCAGATGGGCAAGCCGGTGGCGCTGGCCGACTTCCGGGAACACGTCTTCGGCCTCTGCCTGTTGAACGACTGGTCGGCACGCGACCTCCAGGCTTGGGAGTACGTCCCCCTCGGCCCGTTCCTCGGCAAGTCCTTCGCCACCTCGGTGTCGGCGTGGATCACCCCGCTGGACGCGCTCGACGAGGCACGTGTGGCACCTCCGGAGCGGACGCACCCGCTGCTGCCGTACCTGGACGACTCCGGCTCCGAAACGGAACCCGGCGGCTACGACCTGCGGATCTCCGTTTCGATCAACGGCCACGTGGTCTCCGAACCCCCCTTCTCCACCATGTACTGGACGGCCGCCCAGCAACTCGCCCACATGACCGTGAACGGCGCCTCGCTGCGCACCGGTGACCTGTACGGCTCGGGCACGGTGAGCGGCCCGACGGAACGCGAGCGCGGGTCCCTGCTGGAGCTGACGTGGAACGGGCGCGACGCCCTCGAACTCCCGGACGGCAAGCGGACGTTCCTGGAGGACGGCGACGTGGTGACACTGTCCGCCTGGGCGCCGGGGCCTGGTGGGGTCCGGGTGGGGCTGGGAGAGGTCACCGGGCAAGTTGTAGCAAGCAGTTGACACAAAGCTCCGGGAGACCGCATCTTGTACTCACCGCTTGATACAAGCGGTGAGTACAAGTCTGCGTGCGAGTCCGCGTACATGCCGACGCGCAAGTCGGCGTACATGTCTGCGCACATGTCGTCTCCACGGGGGGCTGTGTCTGTCATGCTCGAACTCGGTTCGCGCCCTTCCGCGTCGCCGCCCGCGTCCCGCGCACCCGTCGACCGCTACGCCCGCTGGACAGGCCTGGCCATAGGGCTGCTGGCCTCCCGCTGGCTACTGCCCCTGAACAACGGGGAGGGCACCCTCTACGCCATCCTCGCCTTCGGCCTGTGCGCGGTGGCCGGAGTGCTGCTGGGCGACGCCCTGACCGCGCCGCGCCGGGGCGCCGTTCGCACGGCGGGCCTCACTCCACGCCGGGTCCGCAACTACGTACCGCCCCGGATGACCCCCCTGCTCCTCGGCCTCGCGGCCGCACTGGTCGTCCTGCTGGCGGCCGCGGCCGCGGTGGCGTCGCCGGACGACCTGGGCCGTGCGGGGCGCGCGCTCACGGTGACGTGCCGGGGCGTGACCCAGTCGCACTCCCCTTGGCCCGGCCTCTACTACGGCCTTCCCATCCTGGCCTCCCTCGCTCTGTCCACGGCCGCCTGCGGCTGGTCCCTGCGACGCATCGCGACCCGCCCCGGCGACGAACAGTCCCGCCGCGACCGGACGTTGGCGATCGTCGCCGCCTGGGGCCTGGTGGTCTCGTCGTCCCTGCTGGGCGCGGCGTCGACGGCATCGGGCGCGCTGATGAGCACGACCTGCGACGGCGCCGTGGGGACCGCCGCGAACGTGGTGCTGTGGCCGCTGGGCCTGCTGACCCTGCTCACGGCGCCGTGGTGCCTGTTCACGATCATCTCGCCGCGGGCCAGGGCATGGCGGAGCCGTCGGGCCGGCGCCGGCGGAACCGACCGCCGATGAGCGGGGCAGGCCTGCGCGTCGACACGACCAGCCCGGTCCCGCCGTACGAACAGATCCGCGCCCAGCTCGCCGCCCTGATCTCCACCGGCCGCCTTTCGGAGGGCGAACGCCTGCCGACGGTGCGGCAGTTGGCCGCCGACCTGGGGCTGGCCACGGGCACCGTGGCACGGGCGTACCGCGAACTGGAGGCAGCGTCCCTGATCCGCACCCGGCGAGGCGCGGGCACTCGCGTCGCCCCGCTCCCCGCAGGCGTCCACCGCCCGGATCGGGCCGAACTGGCCGCTTTGGCACGGCAGTTCGCCGATCAGGCGCGTGCGCTGGGAGCGGACGACACAGAGGTGGTGGAGGCGGTCCGGGAGGCGCTGCGCACCTAGGCCGTGACGCACGGCGACGTCAGGCGGCCGGATGGCGTCCATGTCGGCGTCCGCGTGGTGCCCGCAGGCGAGTTCGGCGGCTCTTACCCGCTGACTCCGGCGGCCGTCACCGTCATACTGGCTGGCGGCGGAGGGTGTGTTCCTCGCCCACCGCCCCGCACAGCCGCCCCCGCACCTTCCCTGACCAGGATCTGGAGCCCTTGGCATGACCGTCTGCCTGCTCCTGTTGAGCATCGTCGCCCTGACGGCCGCCGTACCCGTGCCCCGAGCACTGACGCGGGCCACCTGGCCCGAACAGGAACCCGTGGTCGCGCTCTGGGTGTGGCAGTGCCTGGTCGCCACTGTCCTGCTGTGCTGCCTGACGGCCCTGGCCCTGGGCACCGCCGCATTCTTCGGCACGGTGCGCGCCCAGCTCTTCGCTCCGGCGCCGCCGTCGGTGACCGAGGCGTACGACCTCTCGGCCGCGCCCGCCTGGGCGGCCACCCTCAGCGTGCTGCTGGCCTGCGGGGCCGCCTGGACGACCGCGATGCTGGCACGCGAGCTCGTCGAGGCGCGCCGGCGACGCGGCCAGGCCAGGGCCCACCTGCGCGAACGCGCCCCGGACCTGCCCGCCGGCCTCGGCTCGGCGCGCGGCCCGCTCCTGGTGCTGGAGGACGAGTACCCCGACGCCTGGTGGATGCCCGGCAGCCCGCCCCAGCTGATCGTCACCACGGGCGCCCTGCGCCGCCTGACCGACCACCAGCTCGACGCCGTCCTCACCCATGAGCGTGGCCACGCCCAAGCCCGCCACGACTGGCTGCTGCACCTCTCCACCGCGCTTGCCACCGGTTTCCCCCGAATCCCGTTGTTCGCCCACTTCTGTGACCAGACCCACCGCCTGGTCGAACTGGCCGCCGACGACACGGCGTCCCGCCGCTGCGGTCACCTGACGACGGCGCTGGCCCTGATCGAACTCAACCAACACCGGGGCGTTCTCTCCTGCGCGTCCACCCACCGTCTCCTGGGCGAACGCGTCAACCGCCTCCTCCAGCCCCCGCCGCGCCTGGGCCGCCGCCACCGGGCCCTCACGACGACGCTGGCAGCGCTGGTGCCGCTGCTCCCGCTGCTGATCACCTTCGCTCCAGGGCTGACGGCGCTGGCCTGACCGTCGCGCTGGGACTGGCGTGGCTGCGCGGCACCCCGCGCCCAGCCTCAGCGCCGCGCCACCGCCCGCGCCAAACGCCGAGCCGCGCTGCCGACCTCTAGGCCCATTCCTCCGGCTCCGCATCCATCTCAGGCCAGTCGTCTGCCCCAAGACCCGCCCCGCGATCTGCCCCCGGAGCCCCTGGATCCTCCTCGGCCGACGCCCTCGCACCAGCCTCCCCACGCACCGAGCCCAACACCTCGAGCACCCCCTCCCCATAGGTCGCCAGCTTCTTCTCCCCCACACCGCTGACGCCACCAAGCTCCCGCACCGATGCGGGCCACACGGTCACGATCTCCCGCAACGTCGCGTCGTGGAAGATCACATACGCCGGGACGCCCTGCTCCCGAGCCTGCTCGGCACGCCACGCCCGCAGCGCCTCGAAGGCCGGCACCAGTTCCTCCGGCAGCTCGGCCACCGCGGCCTTCGCCTTGCGCTCGCCACGCCCGGAGCCCGCGGAACCCGACCCCGACGCCGACCGCGAGGTCACCGGCTTCTTCGGCTCCTTCCGCAGCGGCACCTCCCGCTCCCGCCGCAGCACCGACCCACTGGCCTCCGTCAGCACGAGCGTCCCGTACTCCCCCTCGACCGCGAGCAGCCCCTGAGCCAGCAATTGCCGGATGATGCCCCGCCATTCGCCCTCGCCCAGCTCCTCGCCGATGCCGAACACGGACAGCTGGTCGTGATCGAACTGGATGACCTTGCCGGTGCGCCGCCCCAGCAGGATGTCGACGATCTGCAGCGCCCCGAACTTCTGCCCCCGCTCCCGCTGCAGCCGCACCACCGTCGACAGCACCTTCTGCGCCGCCACGGTGCCGTCCCAGGTCTCCGGCGGTGTCAGGCAGGTGTCGCAGTTGCCGCAGCCCACCGGATCCGGGTCCTGGCCGAAGTAGGCGAGCAGCTGACCGCGCCGGCACTGAGCCGTCTCGCACAGCGCCAGCATCGCGTCCAGATGCGAGGCGGCCCTGCGCCGGAACGCCTCGTCGCCCTCGCCCGACTGGATCAGCTTGCGCTGCTGTATGACGTCGTTGAGGCCGTAGGCCATCCAGGCCGTGGAGGGGAGCCCGTCGCGGCCGGCGCGGCCCGTCTCCTGGTAGTAGCCCTCGACCGACTTGGGCAGGTCGAGGTGGGCGACGAACCGCACGTCCGGCTTGTCGATGCCCATCCCGAAGGCGATGGTCGCCACCACGACCAGGCCCTCCTCCCGCAGGAAGCGGGACTGGTGCGCCGAGCGCGTGCCCGCGTCCAGGCCGGCGTGGTAGGGCACCGCCTCAATGCCGTTGCGGCACAGGAACTCGGCCGTCGCCTCCACGGATTTGCGCGACAGGCAGTACACGATGCCCGCGTCGCCCGCGTGCTCCTCGCGCAGGAAGCCCAGCAGCTGCTTCTTGGGGTCCGCCTTCGGCACGATCCGGTACTGGATGTTGGGCCGGTCGAAGCTCGCCACGAAGTGCCGGGCCGTCGGCATGTTCAGCCGCTGGGTGATCTCCTGGTGCGTCGCATGCGTGGCCGTCGCCGTGAGAGCGATCCGCGGCACGTCCGGCCAGCGCTCGCCGAGCAGGGAGAGGGCCAGGTAGTCGGGGCGGAAGTCGTGGCCCCACTGGGACACGCAGTGCGCCTCGTCGATCGCGAACACCGCGATCTTGCCGCGGGAGAGCAGGTCCAGCGTCGAGTCGAGCCGCAGCCGCTCCGGTGCGAGGTAGAGCAGGTCCAGCTCGCCCGTCAGGAACTCCGCCTCCACCACCCGCCGCTCGTCGAAGTCCTGCGTGGAGTTCATGAACCCGGCCCGCACACCGAGCGCCCGCAGCGCGTCCACCTGGTCCTGCATCAGCGCGATGAGCGGGGAGACGACCACGCCCGTACCGGGTCTGACCAGGGAGGGGATCTGGTAGCAGAGCGACTTCCCGCCGCCGGTCGGCATGAGCACGACGGCGTCGCCGCCGGCCACCACATGCTCGATGACGGCGCCCTGCTCGCCGCGGAAGGCCTCGTACCCGAAGACCCGGTGCAGCGCAGCCAGCGCCTCGCTGTCGCCCGCCTGTGCCGCCTCGGTCACCCTTGGCATCTCACTGATCCCGCCCGTCGCACCCATCGTCGTGCCCCCCGTACGTCGTCCCTCGACCACTGCCTCCACGATAGGGGTCGCCACCGACAGCACCGGAGTTATCCACAGGCTCACGCCCGCCTGTTCGTGATCGGCTGACAGCCTTGAGTGACCGGCGAGCGGTAGGCCCTCCACATCACAGCGGCCCGGCATCCCCCGAGGGAGCCGGGCCGCTGCCGTACAGGCGGGCCGTACGAGCGAGCGCCGCGTCAGCGCACGAACACCCCCGCCTGGTTCGCCAGATCCAGGAAGTACTGCGGTGCCACACCGAGCACCAGCGTGACCGCCACACCGACCCCGATCGCCGTCATCGTCAGCGGCGACGGGACCGCGACCGTCGGCCCCTCCGGCTTCGGCTCGCTGAAGAACATCAGCACGATGACGCGGATGTAGAAGAACGCGGCGATCGCGGACGAGATCACACCCACCACGACCAGCGGGCCGGCCCCGCCCTCCGCCGCCGCCTTGAACACGGCGAACTTCCCGGCGAAGCCGGAGGTCAGCGGAATGCCCGCGAAGGCCAGCAGGAACACCGCGAACACGGCCGCGACCAGCGGGGAACGGCGCCCCAGACCGGCCCACTTGGACAGGTGCGTCGCCTCGCCGCCGGCGTCGCGCACCAGCGTCACTACCGCGAACGCGCCGATCGTCACGAACGAGTACGCGCCCAGGTAGAAGAGGACGGACGACACCCCGGACGGCGTGGTCGCGATGACACCCGCGAGGATGAAGCCCGCGTGGGCGATCGACGAGTACGCCAGCAGCCGCTTGATGTCGGTCTGCGTGATCGCGACGATCGCACCGCCCAGCATGGTGACGATCGCCACGCCCCACATGACCGGCCGCCAGTCCCAGCGCAGGCCGGGCAGGACGACGTACAGCAGCCGCAGCAGCGCACCGAACGCCGCCACCTTCGTCGCCGCCGCCATGAACCCGGTCACCGGCGTCGGCGCACCCTGGTACACATCCGGCGTCCACATGTGGAACGGCACCGCGCCCACCTTGAACAGCAGGCCCATGACGATCATCGCGGCGCCGACGAGCAGCAGCGCGTCGTTGCCCATCGTGTCCGCGAGCGCCGGGGTGACGTCCGGGACCGTACCGTCGACGACCTGCGCGATCGCCGCGTACGACACCGAGCCCGAGTAGCCGTACAACAGCGCGATGCCGAACAGCGTGAACGCGGACGCGAAGGCACCCAGCAGGAAGTACTTGACCGCGGCCTCCTGCGACATGAGCCGCTTGCGGCGGGCCAGCGCGCACATCAGGTACAGCGGGAGCGAGAACACTTCCAGGGCGATGAAGAGGGTCAGCAGGTCGTTGGCCGCCGGGAAGATCAGCATGCCCGCGACGGCGAACATCAGCAGCGGGAACACCTCGGTGGTGGTGAACCCGGCCTTCACGGCGGCCTTTTCGCTGTCGCTGCCCGGCACGGACGCGGCCTGCGCGGCGAAGGAGTCGACGCGGTTGCCGTGTGCCGCCGGGTCGAGCCGCCGCTCGGCGAAGGTGAACAGGCCGACCAGGCCCGCCAGCAGAATCGTGCCCTGTAGGAAGAGGGCCGGTCCGTCGACGGCGATCGCGCCCATCGCGGCGATGCCCGCCTTGGTCGTGGCGTACCCGCCGGCCGCCAGCGCCACGACCGCGGCGAAGGCCGCGACGAGCGCCACGACGCAGACGAACACCTGCGCGTAGTAACGCGCCTTGCGCGGGACGACCGCCTCGATCAGCACCCCGACGATCGCCGCGCCGACGACGATCAGGGTGGGCGACAATTGTCCGTATTCGATCTTCGGCGCGTCGATCTTCGAGATCGGGTCGGCCGCGGTTGTCCACAGGCTGTGGACGGCTGATGCGCTCACTTGGCCGCCTCCACCTCGGGCTGGGGGTCCTTCTTCTGTACGTCGGACATGGTGTGCTTGACCGCCGGGTTGACGATGTCCGTGAGGGGCTTCGGGTAGACGCCCAGGAAGATCAGCAGTACGACCAGCGGAGCGACGACCACGAGTTCACGCACCCTGAGGTCGGGCATAGCCGCGACCTCGGGCTTCACCGGGCCCGTCATCGTCCTCTGGTAGAGGACGAGGGTGTAGAGCGCGGCGAGCACGATGCCGAAGGTGGCGATGATGCCGATCACCGGGTAGCGGGTGAACGTGCCGACCAGGACCAGGAATTCACTCACGAAAGGTGCCAGTCCCGGCAGTGACAGCGTCGCCAGACCACCGATCAGGAAGGTGCCGGCGAGCACCGGGGCGACCTTCTGCACACCGCCGTAGTCGGCGATGAGCCGCGAGCCGCGCCGCGAGATCAGGAAGCCGGCCACCAGCATCAACGCGGCCGTGGAGATGCCGTGGTTGACCATGTAGAGCGTCGCGCCGGACTGGCCCTGGCTGGTCATCGCGAAGATGCCCATGATGATGAACCCGAAGTGCGAGATCGACGCGTACGCGATCAGGCGCTTCATGTCGCGCTGGCCGACCGCGAGCAGCGCCCCGTAGACGATGCTGATCAGCGCCAGTACAAGGATCGCGGGCGTCGCCCACTTGCTCGCCTCCGGGAACAGCTGGAGGCAGAAGCGGAGCATCGCGAAGGTGCCCACCTTGTCGACGACCGCGGTGATGAGGACGGCGACCGGTGTGGTGGCCTCCTGCATGGCGTTGGGCAGCCAGGTGTGCAGCGGCCACAGTGGCGCCTTCACCGCGAAGGCGAAGAAGAAGCCGAGGAACAGCCAGCGTTCGGTGTTCGTCGCCATGTCGAGTGTGCCGTTGGCGCGGGCCTCGGCGATCTCCTGGAGGCTGAAGTTCCCGGCGACGACATAGAGGCCGATCACCGCGGCCAGCATGATCAGACCGCCGACCAGGTTGTAGAGCAGGAACTTCACGGCCGCGTACGAGCGTTGTGTCGACGCCACCTTCTCGCCGTGCTCGTGGGCGCGGTCCCCGAAGCCGCCGATGAGGAAGTACATCGGGATGAGCATGGCTTCGAAGAAGATGTAGAAGAGGAAGACGTCGGTGGCCTCGAAGGAGAGGATCACCATCGCCTCGACGGCCAGGATCAGGGCGAAGAAGCCCTGCGTCGGCCGCCAGCGGCTGCTGCCGGTCTCCAGCGGGTCGGCGTCGTGCCAGCCCGCGAGGACGATGAACGGGATCAGCAGCGCCGTCAGCGCGATCAGCGCGACCGCGATGCCGTCGACGCCGAGTTCGTAGCGGACCCCGAAGTCCGCGATCCAGGAGTGGGATTCGGTGAGCTGGTAGCGGTCGCCGTCCGGGTCGAAGCGGACCAGGATGGTGATCGCGAGGGCGAGCGTGGCGAGCGAGAAGAGCAGCGCCAGCCACTTGGCGGCGGTGCGCTGGGCGGCCGGTACGGCGGCCGTGGCGATCGCCCCGATCGCCGGGAGCGCCGCCGTCGCTGTCAGCAGAGGAAAGGACATCGGTATCAGACCGCCCTCATCAGCAGGGTCGCGGCGATGAGGATCGCCGCACCGCCGAACATCGAGACCGCGTACGACCGCGCGAAGCCGTTCTGCAGCCTGCGCATCCGTCCGGACAGGCCGCCCATCGAAGCCGCCGTGCCGTTGACGACGCCGTCGACCAGGGTGTGGTCGACGTACACCAGGGAGCGTGTGAGGTGCTCGCCGCCTCGCACGAGGACGACGTGGTTGAAGTCGTCCTGGAGCAGGTCGCGCCGGGCGGCCCGGGTGAGCAGCGAGCCGTGCGGGGCGACGGCCGGGACCGGACGGCGGCCGTACTGGGCGTAGGCGAGGGCGACGCCGATGACCATGCATGCCACCGTCGCGCCGGTGACCACTCCCGCGCTGATCGGGGGGTGGCCGTGTGCGTGCCCGGTGATGGGCTCCAGCCAGTGCATGAAGCGGTCGCCGATGCTGAAGAACGCGCCGCCGGCCACCGACCCGACGGCCAGCACGATCATCGGGATCGTCATGACCTTGGGCGATTCGTGCGGATGCGGCTCCGCGTGCTCGCCGCGCGTCTCGGCGGACGGCTCCACGCTGGGCTCGGCCGGGGACGGGGTTGGGGTCTTGCGCCAGCGTTCTTCTCCGAAGAACGTCATCAGCATCACGCGCGTCATGTAGTACGCCGTGATGGCGGCGCCCAGCAGCGCGCAGCCGCCCAGGATCCAGCCCTCGGTGCCGCCCTTGGCGAACGCCGCCTCGATGATCTTGTCCTTGGAGAAGAAGCCGGACAGACCCGGGAAGCCGATGATGGCGAGGTAGCCGAGGCCGAAGGTGACGAAGGTGACCGGCATGTACTTGCGCAGGCCGCCGTACTTGCGCATGTCGACCTCGTCGTTCATGCCGTGCATGACCGAACCGG
Source organism: Streptomyces sp. DT2A-34 (assembly GCF_030499515.1). Taxonomy (NCBI): domain Bacteria; kingdom Bacillati; phylum Actinomycetota; class Actinomycetes; order Kitasatosporales; family Streptomycetaceae; genus Streptomyces; species Streptomyces sp. DT2A-34. The sequence continues at coordinate 4,007,828 of NZ_JASTWJ010000001.1, forward strand.
CACCGAGGAACAGCCCGGCCTTGAAGAAGCCGTGCGTCACCAGGTGCATGATCGCGAAGACGTAGCCGATGGGGCCGAGGCCCGCGGCGAGGACCATGTAGCCGATCTGCGACATGGTCGAGCCGGCCAGCGCCTTCTTGATGTCGTCCTTCGCGCAACCGACGATCGCACCGAACAGGAGCGTGACGGCACCGACGATGGTGACCACCAGCTGCGCGTCCGGCGCGGCGTTGAAGATGGCGCCGGAGCGGACGATCAGGTAGACGCCCGCGGTCACCATCGTCGCGGCGTGGATGAGGGCCGAGACCGGGGTCGGGCCCTCCATCGCGTCCCCGAGCCAGGACTGCAGCGGCACCTGGGCGGACTTGCCGCAGGCGGCGAGGAGCAGCATCAGGCCGATGGCGGTGAGCCTGCCCTCGCTCGTGTCGGCGACAAGTCCGGCCTCCTCATGGCTGCCGAGCACCGGCCCGAAGGCGAAGGAGCCGAACCACAGGAACATCATCATGATCGCGATCGACAGGCCCATGTCGCCGACGCGGTTGACCAGGAAGGCCTTCTTCGCGGCCGTGGCGGCGCTGGGCTTGTGCTGCCAGAAACCGATCAGCAGGTAGGAGGCGAGACCGACGCCCTCCCAACCGACGTACAGCAGAAGGTAGTTGTCGGCGAGGACGAGCAACAGCATCGCCGCGAGGAACAGGTTCAGATAGCCGAAGAAGCGGCGGCGCCGCTCGTCGTGCTCCATGTACCCGACCGAGTACAGGTGGATCAGCGAGCCGACGCCGGTGATCAGCAGCACGAACGTCATTGACAGCTGGTCGAGGCGGAAGGCGATGTCCGCCTGGAAGCCCTCGACCGGCACCCAGCTGAAGAGGTGCTGGGTGAGGGTGCGGTGTTCGGCGTCCTTGCCCAGCAGGTCGGCGAAGAGGATCACGCCGAAGACGAAGGAGACGAACGACAGGAGCGTGCCGACCCACTGGCCGACGGCGTCGAGACGCCGGCCGCCGCACAGCAGTACGGCCGCTCCGAGCAATGGCGCCGCGACCAGCAGCGCAATCAGGTTCTCCACGATTCTTCCGACCCCTTAGAGCTTCATCAGGCTGGCGTCGTCGACCGAGGCCGAGTGGCGGGAACGGAACAGCGACACGATGATCGCGAGCCCGACCACGACCTCGGCGGCGGCGACGACCATCGTGAAGAAGGCGATGATCTGGCCGTCGAGATTGCCGTGCATCCGGGAGAAGGCGACGAGCGTGAGGTTGCAGGCGTTGAGCATGAGCTCGATGCACATGAAGACGACGATCGCGTTGCGCCTGATCAGCACGCCGGTCGCGCCGATCGTGAACAGCAGGGCGGCCAGGTAGAGGTAGTTGACGGGGTTCACTTGGACGCCTCCTCGGGCCGCTTGAAGGTCGACGGCTCGATCGCGGTCCGCTCCAGCCGCTCCTCCGCGCGCTGTTCCAGAGCCCTGAGGTCGTTGAGCGCCTCGGTGGACACGTCACGGATCTGGCCGCGCTCGCGCAGCGTCTTGCTGACCGTGAGGTCGGAGGGGGTGCCGTCGGGCAGCAGGCCCGCGATGTCGACGGCGTTGTGCCGGGCGTACACGCCGGGCGCCGGCAGCGGCGGGACGTGCTTGCCTTCGCGGACGCGCTGTTCGGACAGCTCGCGCTGCGTCTTGGCGCGCTCGGTGCGCTCGCGGTGGGTGAGCACCATGGCGCCGATGACGGCCGTGATCAGGAGGGCACCGGTGATCTCGAAGGCGAACACGTACTTGGTGAAGAGGAGGGCCGCGAGGCCTTCCACATTGCCGTTCGCGTTCGCCTGGGCGAGGCCGTTGAACTCCGTGATCGAGGCGTTGCCGATGCCTCCGACCAGCAGGATGCCGAAGCCCAGCCCGCAGAGAAGGGCCAGCCAGCGCTGGCCCTTGATGGTCTCCTTCAGGGAGTCCGCGGCCGTGACGCCGACCAGCATCACCACGAACAGGAACAGCATCATGATCGCGCCGGTGTAGACGACGATCTGCACGATGCCCAGGAAGTAGGCGCCGTTGGCGAGGTAGAAGACCGCCAGGATGATCATGGTCCCGGCGAGACAGAGCGCGCTGTGCACGGCCTTCTTCATGAAGACGGTGCACAGGGCGCCGATGACGGCGACGGTGCCGAGGACCCAGAACTGGAAGGCCTCTCCGGTGGAGGTGGAGTAGGCGGCGAGTTGCTCGGTCATCGGCCGATCACCTTCTCGGACGCCGGTTCGTCCTCACCGAAGGTCGTGGCGGCCTCCTGCGGAACCTCGCCCTTGGAGAGGGCCACTTGGCGCTCGGTACCGGGCGCGGCCTCCGTCACCAGACCCCGGTAGTAGTCCTGCTCATCGGTTCCGGGGTAGATGGCGTGGGGCGTGTCGACCATGCCGTCCTCGAGACCGGCGAGCAGTTGCTCCTTGGTGTAGATGAGGTTGGCGCGGCTGGAGTCGGCGAGCTCGAACTCGTTGGTCATCGTCAATGCGCGCGTGGGGCACGCCTCGATGCACAGGCCGCACAGAATGCAGCGGGCGTAGTTGATCTGGTAGACGCGGCCGTACCTCTCACCCGGCGAGTAGCGCTCCTCGTCGGTGTTGTCGGCGCCCTCCACATAGATGGCGTCGGCGGGGCAGGCCCAGGCGCACAGCTCGCAGCCGACGCACTTCTCCAGGCCGTCCGGATGGCGGTTGAGCTGGTGCCGTCCGTGGAAGCGGGGAGCGGTGGTCTTCTGCTGCTCCGGGTACTGCTCGGTCAGCCGCTTCTTGAACATGGCCTTGAAGGTCACGCCGAAGCCTGCGACGGGGTTCATGAAACCGGGCTTGGTCTCCTTGGGCTCCTCAGCCATCGGACGCCTCCTTTCCATCCAGAGATCCATCACTCTGAGTATCGGGCCCACCACTGACAATCAGCTCCCGCTCGCGGCGCGAGCGGCGCCGAGGCACCGGTGGAAGCTCCTGTCCGGGCAGTGGCGGTACGGGGAATCCGCCCGCCATCGCGTCGAAGCCGGCGGGTTCCTCGACGGGTTGCGCGCCCGCCTTCGTCCGCTCGCGGAACATGTCCGCGACGAAGGAGAGGAGCAGCAGCGCGAGGACGCCGCCACCGACGTAGAGGGCGATGTCGGCGAAGTCGTAGTTCTCGTTCCGGAGGGTCCGCACGGTCGCGACGAGCATCAGCCAGACGACGGAGACCGGGATGAGGACCTTCCAGCCGAGCTTCATCAGCTGGTCGTAGCGGACGCGAGGCAGCGTGCCGCGCAGCCAGATGAAGAAGAAGAGCAGCAGCTGGACCTTGATCACGAACCAGAGCAACGGCCACCAGCCGTGGTTCGCGCCCTCCCAGAAGGCGCTGACCGGGTACGGCGCCCGCCAGCCGCCCAGGAAGAGCGTCACGGACACGGCCGAGACCGTCACCATGTTCACGTACTCGGCGAGCATGAACATCGCGAACTTGATCGACGAGTACTCGGTGTTGAAGCCGCCGACCAGGTCGCCCTCGGACTCCGGCATGTCGAACGGGGCGCGGTTGGTCTCGCCGACCATCGTCACGATGTAGATCAGGAAGGAGACCGGCAGCAGGACGATGTACCAGCGATCCTGCTGCGCCTCGACGATCGTCGAGGTCGACATCGACCCGGAGTAGAGGAACACCGAGGCGAAGGCGGCGCCCATGGCGATCTCGTACGAGATCATCTGGGCGCAGGACCGCAGGCCACCGAGCAGCGGATACGTCGATCCGGAACTCCAACCCGCCAGCACGATGCCGTAGATGCCGACCGAGGCGACGGCGAGGATGTAGAGCATCGCGATCGGCAGGTCGGTGAGCTGCATGGTGGTGCGGTGGCCGAGGATCGAGATCTCGTTGCCGGCCGGGCCGAAGGGGATCACCGCGATCGCCATGAAGGCCGGGATGGCCGCGACGATCGGCGCGAGGACGTAGACCACCTTGTCCGCGCGTTTGACGATGACGTCTTCCTTGAGCATCAGCTTGATGCCGTCGGCGAGCGACTGGAGCATGCCCCAGGGGCCGTGCCGGTTGGGGCCGATGCGCAGCTGCATCCAGGCGACGACCTTGCGCTCCCAGACGATGGAGAACAGCACGGTCACCATCAGGAAGGCGAAGCAGAACACCGCCTTGATGACGACCAGCCACCAGGGGTCGCGGCCGAACATCGAGAGGTCTTCAGCAGCGAGGAAAGGGCTCATGCCTCCACCTCCTGAGGGGCCTCGGACGCGAGGATCGCCGGGCCGATGCGGACGAGTGAGCCGGGCAACGCCCCGGTGTCGGAGGCGACGCCACTGCCCATGGAGTTCAGCGGGAGCCACACCACCCGGTCGGGCATCTCCGTGATCTGCAGCGGGAGTTCGACGACTCCGGCGGTGCCGGTCACGGCAAGCATGTCGCCTTCCTTGACGCCGGCCTCGGCAGCCGTGGCGGCCGACAGGCGCGCGTGCGCGGCGTGCCGGGTGCCGGCGAGCGCTTCGTCACCCGCCTGGAGGAGGCCCTGGTCGAGCAGCAGCCGGTGCCCGGCCAGTACGGCCTCACCGGCGGCCGGTCGCGGCAACTGGGCGGCGATCTCCAGGGGGGCGGTGGCCCGTGGTCCGTCCCAGGCGCCGAGCCGGTCGATCTCCGCGCGCGTGGTGCGCAGATCCGGCAGACCCAGGTGTACGTCCATGGCGTCGGCCAGCATCTGCAGCACGCGCGCGTCGGTCGGGGCCAGGCGGCGGGTCATCTGGTCGGGTTTGAGCGCGACCTCGAAGAACCGCACCCGGCCCTCCCAGTTGAGGAAGGTTCCCGCCTTCTCGGCGACCGCGGCGACGGGCAGCACGACATCGGCGAGTTCGGTCACCTCACCGGGCCGCAGCTCCAGCGACACCACGAAGCCGACCTCGGCGAGCGCCTCACGCGCGCGTGCCGGATCAGGCAGGTCGGCGACCTCGACGCCCGCGACCAGCAGGGCCTGGAGTTCGCCCGTTGCGGCGGCCTCGACGATCTGGCCGGTGTCCCGGCCGTAACGGTGCGGGAGTTCGGCCAGGCCCCAGACGGCCGCGACCTCCTCACGCGCGCGTGGGTCGGTCGCGGGACGTCCACCCGGCAGCAGCGTCGGCAGCGCACCGGCCTCGACGGCACCGCGCTCCCCCGCCCGGCGCGGGATCCACACCAGCTGGGCGCCGGTCGCGGCCGCGGCCCGTCCGGCGGCGGTGAGCCCACCGGCCACACCGGCCAGTCGCTCACCGACGACGATCACCGCGCCCTCGGTGCGCAGCGCCTCGGCCGCCTTCGCCCCGTCCCCCTCCAGGCCGACACCACTCGCGAGCGCGTCCAGCCACTCGGTCTCGGTGCCGGGAGCGGCGGGCAGCAGCGTGCCGCCGGCCTTCTCCAGACCGCGCGTGGAGTACGTGGCGAGTGAGAAGACCTTCTGGCCGTGCTTGCGCCAGGCCTTGCGCAGGCGCAGGAAGATGCCGGGCGCCTCCTCCTCGGCCTCGAACCCGGCCAGCAGGACGGCCGGTGCCTTCTCCAGGAAGGTGTACGTGACGCCCGTACCGTCCAGGTCACGGCCGTGACCGGCGATCCGCGCGGCGAGGAAGTCGGCTTCCTCGCCGCTGTGCACGCGCGCGCGGAAGTCGATGTCGTTGGTGTCGAGCGCCACGCGCGCGAACTTGCTGTACGCGTAGGCGTCCTCGATGGTGAGTCGGCCGCCGGTCAGGACCCCGGTCCGGCCGCGTGAGGCGAGCAGCCCCTGGGCCGCGATCTGCAGCGCCTCCGGCCAGGAGGCCGGTTCGAGGTCGCCCTCGGCGTTGCGCACGAGCGGCGTCTGAAGCCGGTCGCGCTGCTGGGCGTACCGGAACGCGAACCGGCCCTTGTCGCAGATCCACTCCTCGTTGACCTCGGGGTCGTTGGCCGCGAGCCGCCGCATGACCTTGCCGCGCCGGTGATCCGTGCGCGTCGCGCAGCCGCCGGAGCAGTGCTCGCACACCGACGGCGAGGAGACGAGGTCGAAGGGGCGGGAGCGGAACCGGTACGCCGCCGAGGTCAGCGCGCCGACCGGGCAGATCTGGATGGTGTTCCCGGAGAAGTACGACTCGAAGGGGTCTCCCTCGCCGGTGCCGACCTGCTGGAGCGCACCCCGCTCGACCAGTTCGATCATCGGGTCGCCCGCGACCTGGTTGGAGAACCGGGTGCACCGGGCGCACAGCACGCACCGCTCACGGTCGAGCAGCACCTGCGTGGAGATCGGGACGGGCTTCTCGTACGTCCGCTTCCTTCCCTCGAAGCGGGACTCGGCGTGCCCGTGTGACATGGCCTGGTTCTGCAGCGGGCACTCGCCGCCCTTGTCGCAGACGGGGCAGTCCAGCGGGTGGTTGATGAGCAGGAGCTCCATCACACCCTTCTGGGCCTTCTCGGCGACCGGTGAGGTGAGGTGCGTCTTCACGACCATGCCGTCGGTGCACGTGATCGTGCAGGACGCCATCGGCTTGCGCTGGCCCTCGACCTCGACGATGCACTGGCGGCAGGCGCCGGCCGGGTCGAGGAGCGGGTGGTCGCAGAAGCGGGGGATCTCGATGCCGAGCTGCTCGGCGGCCCGGATGACCAGGGTGCCCTTGGGCACGCTGATCTCGACGCCGTCGATGGTCAGCGAGACGAGGTCCTCCGGCGGGACCGCCGCCTCTCCCCCTCCGGAGGGGCGCTGGCCCGCGGCGGAGCCGCCAATCGACTGCTGTACAGTCATGCGTTCACCTCCGTGCGGTGGTCGGCCCAGGCCGTCGACTTGGCCGGGTCGAAGGGGCAGCCGCGGCCCGTGATGTGCTGCTCGTACTCCTCGCGGAAGTACTTCAGCGAGGAGAAGATCGGCGAGGCGGCACCGTCGCCGAGAGCGCAGAAGGACTTGCCGTTGATGTTGTCGGCGATGTCGTTCAGCTTGTCGAGGTCACTCATCACGCCCTTGCCGGCCTCGATGTCGCGCAGCAACTGCACGAGCCAGTACGTGCCTTCGCGGCAGGGCGTGCACTTGCCGCAGGACTCGTGGGCGTAGAACTCGGTCCAGCGGGTGACGGCGCGGACGACGCAGGTCGTCTCGTCGAAGCACTGGAGCGCTTTCGTGCCGAGCATGGAACCCGCGGCACCCACTCCTTCGTAGTCAAGAGGGACATCGAGGTGCTCGTCGGTGAACATCGGCGTCGAGGAGCCGCCCGGTGTCCAGAACTTGAGGCGATGGCCGGGGCGCATCCCGCCGCTCATTTCGAGGAGCTGGCGGAGTGTGATGCCGAGTGGGGCCTCGTACTGGCCGGGGCTCGCGACATGGCCGCTGAGCGAGTAGAGCGTGAAGCCCGGGGACTTCTCGCTGCCCATCGACCGGAACCAGTCTTTGCCCCGATGCAGAATCGCGGGAACCGACGCGATCGACTCGACGTTGTTCACAACAGTCGGGCAGGCGTAGAGACCTGCCACCGCAGGGAAGGGGGGACGAAGCCGCGGTTGACCACGGCGGCCTTCGAGCGAGTCGAGCAGTGCGGTCTCCTCACCGCAGATGTACGCGCCGGCGCCGGCGTGCACGGTGAGTTCGAGGTCGAGTCCGCTGCCCAGGATGTTCTCGCCGAGGTAACCCGCCGCGTAGGCCTCGCGCACGGCCTCGTGCAACCGCCGCAGAACGGGGACGACTTCACCACGCAGATAGATGAAGGCATGCGAAGACCTGATGGCATAACACGCGATGACAATGCCCTCGATGAGGCTATGCGGGTTCGCGAAGAGGAGCGGAATGTCCTTGCAGGTTCCGGGCTCCGATTCGTCGGCGTTGACAACTAGATAGTGCGGTTTTCCATCACCCTGGGGAATGAACTGCCATTTCATTCCCGTCGGGAATCCCGCGCCGCCGCGCCCGCGCAGACCGGAGTCCTTGACGTACGCGATCAGGTCGTCCGGCGACATGGCGAGCGCCTTGCGAAGCCCCTCGTATCCTTCGTGCCTTCGGTAGACGTCCAGCGTCCAGGACCTGTCCTCGTCCCAGAAGGCCGACAGCACGGGTGCGAGCAGCTTCTCGGGGCTGGTGTCTTTCAGCTCGGGTGCCAAGGTCATCACTCCCCCTCCTCGGCGGTAGGCCCTGCCGGGTGGGCGGGGTCGGATGCCGATGTGTCCTGCGGCGCGTCATGCGCACTGAGGTGCTCGGTCGGAGACGGCTCGTGCACCGCGCTGTCCTGCGGCTCGTCATGCGGGCCGCCGTCCCGCGGATGGACCACGCGCGCGGGTGCGGTCTCTCCCTTGGCCAGGCGGAGGCCCACCAGCGAGGCCGGTCCCGCACTGCCGCTTGCCTCGACGGCCCCGGGCCGCTCGTCGGGGAAGCCGGCCAGGATCCGCGCGGTCTCCTTGAAGGTGCACAGCCGCGCTCCGCGCGTCGGCTCGACGGTCCGCCCCGCGCGCAGGTCGTCGACGAGGCGCTTGGCGCTCGACGGGGTCTGGTTGTCGAAGAACTCCCAGTTGACCATCACGACCGGCGCGAAGTCGCAGGCCGCGTTGCACTCGATGTGCTCCAGGGTGACCTTGCCGTCGTCGGTGGTCTCGCCGTTGCCGACGCCCAGGTGCTCCTGGAGCTCCTCGAAGATCGCGTCACCGCCCATCACCGCGCACAAGGTGTTGGTGCAGACGCCCACCTGATAGTCACCGCTCGGCTTGCGCCGGTACATGGTGTAGAAGGTGGCGACCGCGGTGACCTCGGCCGTGGTCAGGTGCAGCATGTCCGCGCAGAACTGCATCCCGGTGCGCGTGACATGGCCCTCCTCCGACTGCACGAGGTGCAGCAACGGCAGGAGGGCGGACCGGGAGTCCGGGTAGCGGGCGATGATCTCGCGCGCGTCGGCCTCCAGCCGCGCTCGAACGTCGTCCGGGTAGCCGGGCGCGGGCAGTTCGGGCATGCCCAGGCTGACGCCCCGCTCCGAAGAAGAGGTGGTCACCGGTCGACGCCTCCCATCACGGGGTCGATGGACGCGACGGCGACGATGACGTCGGCGACCTGGCCGCCCTCGCACATCGCCGCCATGGCTTGCAGGTTGGTGAAGGACGGGTCGCGGAAGTGGACCCGGAAGGGGCGGGTGCCGCCGTCGGAGACGGCATGCACCCCGAGCTCGCCCTTGGGTGACTCGACGGCCGCGTACGCCTGTCCCGGCGGGACGCGGAAGCCCTCGGTGACCAGCTTGAAGTGGTGGATCAGGGCCTCCATGGAGGTGCCCATGATCTTCTTGATGTGGTCGAGGGAGTTGCCGAGCCCGTCCGGTCCCAGGGCGAGCTGCGCGGGCCAGGCGATCTTCTTGTCGGCGACCATGACCGGGCCGGGCTGCAGCCGGTCCAGGCACTGCTCGACGATCCCGAGCGACTGCCGCATCTCTTCCAGGCGGATCAGGAAGCGCCCGTAGGAGTCGCAGGTGTCGGCGGTCGGGATTTCGAAGTCGTACGTCTCGTAGTCGCAGTACGGCTGTGCCTTGCGCAGGTCGTGCGGCAGGCCGGTGGAGCGCAGGATCGGGCCGGTGGCGCCGAGGGCCATGCAGCCGGCCAGGTCGAGGTAGCCGATGTCCTGCATGCGGGCCTTGAAGATGGGGTTCCCGGTGGCGAGCTTGTCGTACTCCGGGAGGTTCTTCTTCATCTTCTTCACGAATTCGCGGATCTGGTCCACCGCGCCGGGCGGCAGATCCTGGGCGAGTCCGCCGGGCCGGATGTACGCGTGGTTCATCCGCAGGCCCGTGATGAGCTCGTAGATGTCGAGAATCATTTCACGATCACGGAATCCGTAGATCATGATCGTGGTGGCGCCGAGTTCCATGCCGCCGGTGGCGATGCACACCAGGTGGGAGGAGAGCCGGTTCAGCTCCATCAGGAGCACTCGGATGATCTTGGCGCGCTCGGTGATCTGGTCCTCGATGCCGAGGAGTTTCTCGACGGCGAGACAGTAGGCGGTCTCGTTGAAGAAGGACGTCAGGTAATCCATGCGCGTCACGAACGTGGTGCCCTGCGTCCAGGTCCGGTACTCGAGGTTCTTCTCGATGCCGGTGTGGAGGTAGCCGATGCCGCAGCGGGCCTCGGTGACCGTCTCGCCGTCGATCTCCAGGATCAGGCGGAGCACTCCGTGGGTGGAGGGGTGCTGCGGACCCATGTTGAGGACGATGCGCTCGTCGTCGGCGCGGGCCGCGGCCTGGACGACCTCGTCCCAGTCGCCACCGGTGACCGTATATACGGTGCCCTCGGTGGTTTCGCGGGGGGATGCTGACTGCGTGCTCACGAGTACGACCTCCGCTGGTCCGGAGCCGGGATCTGGGCGCCCTTGTACTCGACGGGGATGCCGCCGAGGGGGTAGTCCTTGCGCTGCGGGTGGCCCTGCCAGTCGTCCGGCATCATGATCCGCGTCAGGGCCGGGTGACCGTCGAAGACGATGCCGAAGAAGTCGTACGTCTCGCGCTCGTGCCAGTCGTTCGTCGGGTACACGGAGACGAGCGACGGGATGTGCGGGTCGCTGTCCGGGGCGCTGACTTCGAGGCGGATCAGCCGGTTGTGGGTGATCGAGCGCAGGTGGTAGACGGCGTGCAGCTCGCGGCCCTTGTCGCTGAGGTAGTGGACGCCGCTGACGCCGGTGCACAGTTCGAAGCGCAGGGCCGGGTCGTCGCGCAGGGTGCGGGCGACGCGGACCAGGTGCTCGCGTTCGATGTGGAAGGTGAGTTCGCCGCGGTCGACGACCGTCTTCTCGATGGCGTTGCCGGGGAGGAGTCCCTGTTCCTCCAGCGCGCCCTCGAGTTCGTCGGCGACCTCGTCGAACCAGCCTCCGTAGGGACGGCTCGCCGGTCCCGGGAGCCGGACCGAGCGGACCAGGCCCCCGTAGCCGGAGGTGTCGCCGCCGTTGTCGGCGCCGAACATGCCGCGCTGGACGCGGATCTCCTCGCCTCCCTGGCCGCGCTGGCCCGGGAGGTTGGAGGCGCTGAGGTCCTTCTCGGGGTTGACCCCGTTCGACCCGTTCGCCCCGTTGGTGCCGTTGGCGTCGCTCACCGCAGCAGCCCCTTCATCTCGATCGTGGGCAGGGCCTTGAGCGCCGCTTCCTCCGCTTCCCGGGCAGCCTCCTCGGCGTTCACGCCGAGCTTGGAGGTCTGGATCTTCTGGTGCAGCTTGAGGATGGCGTCCAGCAGCATCTCCGGCCGTGGCGGGCAGCCGGGGAGATAGATGTCGACCGGGACGATGTGGTCGACGCCCTGGACGATCGCGTAGTTGTTGAACATGCCGCCCGAGGAGGCGCAGACCCCCATGGAGATCACCCACTTGGGGTTCGGCATCTGGTCGTAGACCTGCCTGAGCACCGGCGCCATCTTCTGGCTGACCCGGCCGGCGACGATCATCAGGTCGGCCTGGCGCGGCGAGCCGCGGAAGACCTCCATGCCGAAGCGCGCCAGGTCGTAGCGGCCGGCGCCGGTGGTCATCATCTCGATGGCGCAGCAGGCGAGGCCGAAGGTGGCCGGGAAGACGGACGCCTTGCGCACCCAGCCCGCGGCCTGCTCGACGGTAGTCAGCAGGAATCCGCTCGGCAGCTTTTCTTCGAGTCCCATGTCTTAAGGCCCCTCAGTCCCATTCCAGGCCGCCGCGCCGCCATACGTACGCGTACGCGACGAAGACGGTGAGCACGAAGAGCAGCATCTCCACGAGCCCGAAAACACCCAGGGCGTCGAAGGTGACGGCCCAGGGGTAGAGGAAGACGATCTCGATATCGAAAATGATGAAGAGCATCGCCGTCAGGTAGTACTTGATGGGGAAGCGCCCGCCGCCGGCCGGCGTGGGGGTCGGCTCGATACCGCACTCGTAGGCCTCGAGCTTGGCCCGGTTGTATCGCTTCGGACCGATCAGCGTGGCCATGACCACGGAGAAGATCGCAAAGCCTGCCCGAGGGCTCCCAGTACGAGGATGGGCGCATACGCGTTCACCGCTCCTCGCTCCTCTCAGTCGGCACTGACTGCTGGCGGTTGCACTGGGCTCACAGCTGCCTCACCAGTCCCACGAGCCCCGCTGGTTCCGGCGAAGATCGAGAACATGTGAAGCAGGTCACAAGCCCAACTGCCTCGCATCTTATGCCCGCCGCTCTGTGATCTGCGACACGGGGTATTGCACAAGCTTTGTGATCTCCACCACCTGACGAAGGATCATGAAGCCGGATGAGCAGTGATCTTCACACGAGAAGCGTCCAGGTGATCACCAGAGGTGACATTTCCGCTCGTTGATGCAGCTCGGAAGGGTCGTCTCAATATCAAGAGAGTTCCCTTGCATGCAAATTGGCGCTGGACAGGAGGCCTTGATAGTGGCGCATTCACACATGAGAGGGAGCCTCGGAGCGGGATGTGGACGCGTGCACGCGTTCACGAGCGGTGGGAGGCGGGATCCGGGCACGGGACGCGCACATCGCCGTAACCGTTGCGTGACCTCTGCCACACCGATACAAGATCCCGAGAACCGGGCTTGGCCACCGGTCCCAACAAGTGCTAAGCGATGGGCAATTCGGACTTAATGATGAAAGCCCGTGATCACGGGCGGGATCGAGAGGGTCCGCAATGTCCGTTACGGCGTCAATAAAGGGCGCAGCCTTGGGAAATTGGGGCGGCGGTTGAGTAATTGTGGCGCAGCCCACGTTTCTTGAAGGTATGGAGGAGCCCCTGATACCGGTTGTTCTCATGTCCCACACCGCTCACATACGTAGCCACCGGAAGCCCCGCCGCGGCGCATCGACGACCATCGCGATGCGTGCCGGAGTTGCCGGTGGCGTCCTCAGCATGGCAGCGGCTGGTGCTGCGGCCACGGCGAACGCCGCCGAGCCGGTTACGCAGACCATCGAACTGCCCACCCTCACGGGTGACCTGGCGGACCAGCTCGCCCAGTCCGCGGACGCCACTCAGCTGGCGGCGGCGAACTACGAGCTCGACGCCGAGCGTGACGCGGCCGCCGCCGCGGCGGCCAAGGAAGCCAAGAAGGACCTCGCCGAGGCCAAGAAGAAGGCCGAGGCGAAGAAGAAGGCCGAGGAGGCCCGCCGGGCCGCCGCAGAGGCCGCCGCCTCGCGCAGCGCCGAGCGGGCCACCCTGTCCGCCTCCGCGAGCACGAGCACGGACGTGGCCGCTCCCGCCAGCGGCAGCGTCGCGACCGTCATCTCCTTCCTCCAGGCACAGGTCGGCGACGCGTACGTCCTGGGTGCCACCGGCCCCAACGCGTGGGACTGCTCCAGCCTGGTCCAGGCCGCGTTCAAGCAGGTCGGCGTCGACCTGCCGCGGGTCTCGCAGGACCAGTCGATGGCCGGCACCGACATCCCGCTTTCGCAGATCCAGGTCGGCGACATCCTGCACTGGGGCGGCAAGGGCTCGGCGTACCACGTGGGCGTCTACATCGGTAACGGCCAGTACCTGGACGCGGCCAACCCCTCCAAGGGCGTCGTCATCCAGGACCTGTCCGGGTACCCGGCGTCGGGCGCGGTGCGCGTCCTCTGAGTCGCAGGGATCACCGTGAGGGCCGCAGCCGCTCGGGGGCAGCGGCCCTTATGTCTCGGCCGGGAACCCTTTCGGCTCAGCCCAGGTCGAAGGTGTTGGGCAGGCCCAGCTTGTAGCGCACCTCGTCGACGCGCTTCAGCGGCTCCAGCTCCGGGGGCCGGTACAGCTCCCAGATCCGGCAGCGTTCGGCGTCCGAATCGTCCGCTTCCAGGAGGGCGTTGACGGCCAGGCGGGCGGATTCGTTGGCGCCCTCCATCGTCGCCAGGTCGACGTCCGTGCGGACGTAGTCGCCCGCGAGGAAGAAGTTCGGGACCTTCGTGTGGGCCGTGGGGCGGTTGTAGAGGGTGCCCGTGGGGTGGATGAGGAGCTGCTCGCGGTTCTGCGGGTCGGGGCCGCCCAGGCCCGTCACCGCCGGGTCCATGAACCAGCCGAGGCGGTCCTCGTCCCGGAGCGTGGTCTTGCCGGCGTCGTTCAGGCCGTCCTTCAGCTGGGCCCAGAGTTCGGCGACGACCTCCTCCTTGGTGCACTCCTTGGCTGTCTTGCCGTACAGGATGCCGGGCTTGTCCCATTCCGAGATGATCGCGGAGAGGCACTCATGGGCCCGGCCGTCGCCGTAGTCGCGCGCGAAGTCCCGTCCGTCCCAGAACTGGGCCTGGCCGATGGCGGTCACCGACCAGGGTGAGTCGAGGCAGTTGATGTGGCCGTGCACGACCGGTGTCGGGGTGCGCAGGTAGAACATCACGCCGGTCATCCAGTCCGTCTGCAGCGCGTCGCACTTCGCGAGCTGCGGATCGGCCGCACGCAGGGCCGGGCCCCACGTCACGCGTGCGTGCTCGACGGGCAGTGCGGAGATGTAGTGGTCGGCGGTGACCGTCCGTTCGTCGGCGCCGTCGCGGGCCGAGACGCGGACGCCGGTCACCCGGCCGCCGTCGTAGAGGACCTCGTGGGCCTGGGTGCCGAGGGCGAACCGGACGCCGAGGGAGCGCAGGTGGGCCTCCCAGGGGTCGATCCAGGCCTCGCTGGTAGGGGCGTTCAGGATGCGGTCGATGTCGGCGTCGCCGTCCATGCCGCGGCCGAGCAGGCCCCACAGGAGCAGGGCCTCGATGATGACGCGTCCGACGGTTCGGGTGGACGCCACCTCCGCGCGGGTGGCGACGAGGTTGCGGGTCTGGCCGATACCGAGGACGGTCCGGTACTCCTCGCTCATCTCCTCGGCGCGTATGAAGTCCCACCACGCGACCTTCTCCCACTCCTCCTCGCGGCGGGCGTCGCAGCTGGTGAGGTGGACGAGGAGGCGGTCGGCGAAGTAGGCGGCCTCGTGGGCGGGGAGGCGAAGGCCGAGGTCCAGCACCGAGAGGAGCTGGTCGCGGATCCAGCTGAGGGTGAGGTCGCCGGGGCGGGGCGGGGTGGTGGCACGGCGGAGCGGGAAGTGCAGGTCGGGGCGGCCGTCGGCGCGGGCGAACAGGGCCTCGGTGCCGCTGCGGAGGTTGTCGTGGACGCCGTTCGCGTTGCCGGGGACGGGGATGCGGCGCATGGTGTCCGGCAGGTTCCGGTAGAAGCCGGGGAAGAAGCGGAAGCCGTGTTCGGCGGGGAGGTCCGCGCGGCCACCGGTCGCCGTCCCCGGGACCGGCATCGAGCGGGCCTTGCCGCCGAGGGTGTCGTAGTACTCGTAGACGGTGACGGCGTAGCCGCGTTCGGCGAGTTCGTGGGCGGCGCTCAGGCCGGAGACTCCACCGCCGAGGACGGCGACGCTTTTACCCGAAGCTGCCTTCGCGCTTCCCGCCGGCCATAAGGCGAGGGCGCCGGCCACTCCCCCGGCACCGGCCAGAAAGCGTCTGCGGGTGTGGCCGGATCGCGCGTGACCTGTCTTCTCCTGGGGCTCCTGCGTGTGTTCTGTTGTCATGAGTCCGTGAGGGTAGGGAGGGTCCGCGGAGGTCGGAAGCCCGTTTCCTCGCCGGCCACAGCATCCTCACAACGCGCAACAGCACAAGGACAACAAGGAGAGACAGCGATGCCCAGCGTTTTCGTGCAAGGCAGGCCCGTCGAGTCGTATCCGCCGCTCGCGCCCGAGGCCCGGCGCGGGTCGGTGCGCAGGATCACCGAGGTGGGTGAAGAGGTGCTGCACAAGCCGTGCCGGGATGTCACCGAGTTCGGGCCCGATCTCGCCGCGCTCATCGACGACATGTTCCTGACGATGTACATCGCCGACGGGGCGGGACTGGCGGCGAACCAGGTCGGCGTCGATCTGCGGCTGTTCGTGTACGACTGCCCGGACGACGACGGGGTCCGGCATGTCGGGCACATCGTGAACCCGGTGCTGGAGCCCCTCGACCCGGCCGGGCGCAGGCTGCTCGACGACAGCGAGGGCTGCCTCTCCGTGCCGGGCGCGGTGATGGAGGTACCGCGTCCGGACCGGGCCGTGGTGCGTGGGTACGACAAGGACGGCGAGCCGCTGGTGATCGAGGGCACGGGGTACTTCGCCCGCTGCCTCGCCCATGAGACCGACCACGTGAGCGGCCATGTCTACCTGGACCGGATCTCCAAGCGCGAACGCAAGGACGCGCTGCGGCAGGTGGCGGACCGGCGGGAGGAGGTCTTCGCACGCCGGGCCGCCAACATCGAGGCCCTCAACGGCTAGTCGCCGCCGGGTCAGGCCTTCGGTGCCACCTTGCTCAGCCCGTTGATGATCCGGTCCATCGCGTCGCCGCCCGTCGGGTCGGTGAGGTTGGCCAGGAGCTTCAGGGTGAACTTCATCAGGACCGGGTGGGTCAGGCCGCGCTGGGCCGCGATCTTCATGACCTTCGGGTTGCCGATGAGCTTCACGAAGGCGCGGCCCAGCGTGTAGTAGCCGCCGTAGGTGTCCTTCAGGACGCGCGGGTAGCGCTGAAGGGCGAGTTCACGCCCGGCCGGGGTCGAGCGGGCGTGGGCCTGGACGATGACGTCGGCGGCGATCTGGCCGGACTCCATGGCGTAGGCGATGCCCTCGCCGTTGAAGGGGTTCACCAGGCCGCCGGCGTCGCCGACCAGCAGCAGGCCCTTGGTGTAGTGCGGTTGGCGGTTGAAGGCCATGGGGAGGGCGGCGCCGCGGATCGGGCCGGTCATGTTGTCCGGGGTGTAGCCCCAGTCCTCGGGCATGGAGGCGCACCAGGCCTTCAGGACCTCGCGCCAGTCCAGCTCCTTGAAGGAGTCGGAGGTGTTCAGGACGCCGAGGCCGACGTTCGACGTGCCGTCGCCCATGCCGAAGATCCAGCCGTAGCCGGGGAGGAGGCGGTCCTCGCCTGGGCCGCGGCGGTCCCACAGTTCCAGCCAGGACTCCAGGTAGTCGTCCTCGTGGCGGGGGCTTTCGAAGTACGTCCGTACGGCCACGCCCATCGGGCGGTCCTCGCGGCGGTGCAGGCCCATAGCGAGGGACAGGCGCGTGGAGTTGCCGTCGGCGGCGACCACCAGGGGCGCGTGGAAGGTGACCTCGCGCTTCTCCTCGCCGAGCTTGGCGTGGACGCCGGTGATGCGGCCGGTGCGGTCGTCGATGATCGGGGCGCCGACGTTGCAGCGCTCGTAGAGGCGGGCGCCTGCCTTCTGGGCCTGGCGGGCGAGTTGCTCGTCGAAGTCGTCGCGCTTGCGGACGAGGCCGTAGTCGGGGAAGGAGGCGAGGTCGGGCCAGTCCAGCTGGAGGCGTACGCCGCCGCCGATGATCCTCAGGCCCTTGTTGCGCAGCCAGCCGGCTTCCTCGGAGATGTCGATGCCCATCGCCACCAGCTGTTTGACGGCGCGTGGGGTCAGACCGTCACCGCAGACCTTCTCCCTCGGGAACTCGGTCTTCTCCAGCAGGAGGACGTCGAGGCCGGACTTGGCCAGGTGGTACGCCGTCGTGGAGCCGGCCGGCCCCGCGCCCACGACGATCACATCGGCGGTGTTCTCGGAGAGGGGCGAGGAGACAGGTGAGGAGAGTGGCTCGGTCACGTCGGTCACGGCGGGATCTCCCCAAGTTCGAAATCTGTGTGCCGACCGGCACTGGACATGGGCAGTCTATTCAGCAGCATTGATCACTCGGCTGAAGGGCTGCCTCCGTGAACCGAGCTCTCCCTGTCGTACGGCTCCGTGTCCCCATCGACGAGGACGCCGTCGCCTGGCACCGGGTCTTCGCCCACCCCGATGTCATGGAGTTCCACGGCGGCCGGGCCGCGGAGCTGTCCGTCTACGAAGAGCTCACCGCCCGTCAGCGCCGGCACGACGCCGAGCGCGGGTTCTGCCTGTGGACCATGCTCGACGAGAACGAGCAGGTCGTCGGCTTCACCGGAGCCCAGCCGTGGGAACGGCCCTGGGGCCCCACGGGGGAGATCGAGATCGGCTGGCGGCTCGGGCGGGAGCACTGGGGCAAGGGGTACGTCACGGCGGCCGCGCGGTTGACGCTGGCGCGGGTGCGGGCGGCCGGGGTGCCGAGCGTGGTGGCGATGGTCGACGCCCGCAACGAGCGGTCGATCGCGGTGACGCGGCGGCTGGAGATGCGCCTCGCCGAAGTGTTCACGACACCGGATGCGCGGCATCAGGGGCACTGCTACCGGCTCGATCTTGACGCCGGGTCCACAGCCCTTAGTGACTCTGAGTAATTCAACTGCTACAGAAAGGTACTTGACGCTTCCGGGCGGCATCCCCGCACGGTTACCCTGCCAGTACCGCTGGGGGTGACATCTGTGCGCATAACACCCAAAAAGCCCGAGGTGCGCGTACCGAAGTTCGTCGGACTGATGGCCATGGACGCGCGCGAGGCAGCGAAGTCGCACGGCCTGCTCCTCAACGCGCCGGACCGGCCGGACTTCCACCTCACCGTCGTCGACTACGTCGTACGCCAGCATCCCCAACCCGGCTCCGAGGTGCCGCGGCACTCGATGGTCTACGTCTGGTTCGACTTCGGCGAGGGTGAGGGCGGCGGAGGCGTACGCGAGCCACGCCTCCCGTGGCCGCCGCAGGGCGGGCTGGAGCGCGAACTCGACGAGCCCGGAGATCCGTACCCCGTCGTCAGCTCTGCGTGACGCCTGCCGCTCAGCTCCGCTTGAAGTCTGCCGCTCAGCTCTGCTTGAAGCCCCGGTGCAGGGCCACCACTCCGCCCGTCAGGTTCCGCCAGGCCACCTTCGACCAGCCGGCCTTGCGCAGGCGTTCGGCGAGGGCCGGCTGGTCGGGCCAGGCGCGGATGGACTCGGCGAGGTAGACGTACGCCTCGGGGTTCGAGGACACCGCGCGGGCGACCGGGGGCAGGGCGCGCATCAGGTACTCGGTGTAGACCGTGCGGAAGGGCGCCCAGGTCGGGTGCGAGAACTCGCAGATCACGACCCGGCCGCCGGGCCGCGTCACCCGGTACATCTCACGCAGGGCGGCGTCGAAGTCCTGGACGTTGCGCAGCCCGAAGGAGATGGTGACCGCGTCGAAGGTGTCGTCCTTGAACGGCAGCCGCGTCGCGTCGCCCGCCGTGAGCGGCAGCCACGGATGCTTCCTCTTGCCGACCTGGAGCATGCCGAGGGAGAAGTCGCAGGGGACGACGTACGCGCCCGTCTGCGCGAACGGCAGGGACGAGGTGGCCGTACCGGCCGCCAGGTCGAGGACCTTCTGCGCGGGGCGGGCGTCGACCGCCTTCGCCACCTCCCTGCGCCACACACGGTCCTGGCCGAGCGACAGCACGTCGTTCGTCAGGTCGTACCGTTCCGCCACGTCGTCGAACATCGAGGCGACTTCGTGCGGCTGCTTGTTCAGGGAAGCGCGGGTCACGTGTCCATTCTTGCAGCCGCCCGCACAGAAGCGGCCGAGGCCCTCACGGAAGCGGCCCTCACGGAACGAGCTTGGGCTTCTTCTTCCCGGCCACGTCCTCCACCCAGCCGCACAACAGGACGAACACCGCGATCAGGATCCAGCCGATGCCGAACATGAACCACTGGCTCTCCAGCGGCAGGTACTTCTCGAACGCGGGCACGTTCCAGAACTGGTCGATCAGCGGCACGGCGAGGATCAGGGCGATCTCGTGCCAGAGGTAGATCGTGACCGCGCGCGCGTTGAAGACCGTGACGAGGCGGTCGGCGCGGCGGAAGCGGGTCAGCCAGGCGAAGTCGATGCGGAAGAACTCCTTCGCGTACATCAGCAGCGTCACATAGCCCGCCGACCAGAAGGCCTGGGCGAGGGGGATGTCGTCCAGGTCGTAGGAGCCGGTTTCGGCCTGGTGGGTGAAGGCGTACCAGCCGCCGTACGCGATCGCCGCGAGGGAGAGGGCGGCGACCGCGAACGGCTTGAGCCTGCGCAGGACGCCGTCGCGGTGCGCGAAGCCGAGGATCCAGCAGAAGAGGAACGTGGCCAGGTCGGTGAGCGCGCTGCCGAAGCGGTTGTCCGGGGGCTCCCACGTGAAGTGGAGGACGAGGATCGGGCCCAGCGAGAGCAGCAGCACCGCCAGCGGGGCCAGGCGGAACACTCGCGGCAGGAGGGGGAGAGCAGGACGAACCAGAGGTACGTCCGCACGTACCACAGGATCTCCCAGGCCTGCTGGCCCCAGGCGTTGCCCGGCGGGTCGCCCAGCGGCACGATCCAGTAGACGATCTGCCAGCCCGGCATCCAGTCGTGGATCAGCATCGCCACCACGACGAAGAAGCCCCAGAACCAGAAGGGTGGCAGGAGCCGGCGCATCCGGCCGCGGACCACCTTGAGCGCAGGGCGTTCCAGGGACTTCGCCATGAGGGTGCCGGCCAGGGCGAACATGACCCCCATCGAGGGGAAGACCATGCCCGCCCAGGCCCAGCCGAAGGTGTGGTAGGTGACGACGCGGATGAGGGCGACCGCGCGGAGGGTGTCGAAGTACCGGTCGCGTCCCGGGCGTTGCACCCGCGGCAGCGGTGCCGTGTCAGTGGCGTGGGCGGCGTCCGCGGGGTAGGCCGCCTCCGCGGGACCCCCAGAGTTCACGGGATCCCCAGGGTTCGCAGGGCCCCCAGGGTTCGCAGGGCCCCCAGGGTTCGCAGGGCCCCCAGGGTTCGCAGGGCCCCCAGGGTTCGCAGGGCCCCCAGGGTTCGCAGGGCCCACCGCAGGCGGTCGTACGGCTCCCTTGCTGTGCGCTCCCATCAGCTCGCCCCCGCCGGCGTCCCGACCTCGCCCGTGCGCTTCAGCTTCTGCCAGCGCAGGCGGCCGCCGGTCAGGGCGGTGATGCAGGAGTGGATGAGGACGAGGTACATCATCTGGCGGTAGGCCAGTTGCTGGAGCGGCATCATGAGCAGGTAGCGGTACTTCTCGCGGTCCAGGCGGAAGGCGTACGCCGCACGCAGCAGCTGCACCCCGAGCACCGCCAGCCACGCCAGCAGCGCCGCCGTGAAGTCGACGAAGATCATCGAGTAGACGGTGAAGACGTCGATCAGCGGAGCGAAGACCGGCGTGACGATCTGGAAGATGACGACCAGCGGCATGCCGACCCGGCCGAAGCGGCCCGAAGGACCCTTGCCCGTCAGGGACTTGCGGTGCTTCCACAGCGCCTGCATGGTGCCGTACGACCAGCGGTAGCGCTGCGACCACAGCTGCTTCAGCGAACCCGGCGCCTCCGTCCACGCGCGCGTGCTCCTGGTAGACGACCCGCCAGCCCGCGCGGTGCATGGCGGTGGTGATGTCGGTGTCCTCGGCGAGCGTGTCCTCGCTCATGCCGCCCACCTCCAGCACCGCCTCGCGGCGGAAGGCGCCGATCGCGCCCGGGATGGTCGGCATGCGGCGCAGCAGGTCGTACATGCGGCGGTCGAGGTTGAAGCCCATCACGTACTCGATGTGCTGCCAGGCGCCGATGACGGTGTGCGGTTGCCGACCTTGGCGTTGCCGGCCACCGCGCCGACCTCGGGGTCGGCGAAGGGCTGCACCAGCCGGCGTACGGTGTCCGGCTCGAAGACCGTGTCGCCGTCCATCATCACGATGATGTCGTAACTGGCGCCGCGCACACCGTTGTTCAGCGCCGCCGGCTTGCCCGCGTTCTCCTGCCGGATGACGCGGACGTTCGTCATGCCGAGTTCGTGGGCGGCGTTGCGCGCGATCTCGGACGTGCCGTCCGACGAACCGTCGTCCACGACGATGATCTCGATCGGATGCGTGCTCTTCGCCAGCGACGCGAGGGTGTTGGCGATGCACTCCTTCTCGTTGTACGCCGGGACGATCACGCTCACCGGTTGGTGGACCGGCGGTCCCCAGCTGAACCGGCGTTTGTTGCGCTGCCGGTAGTGGCGGCGGGCGAGGAGCAGCATCATGCCGAAGCGGCCCATGACGGCGACGCCGACGACCATGAGGCCGACCGACAGCACCGGCACCGTCCACTCGGCGACGGCCACGGCCCCGATCAGGGCCTTGCCCTCGTAGAGGGTCGCGCCGGTGGCCTCGCGGTGGGCGGCCTGGAGGTTCGAGGTCCCCACGCCCGCCTGCCCGTTCGGGCCCTGCTGCGTCTGTCCGCCGGGCTGCTGCCCCTCCGCCTGGGTGCCATCCGCCTGCGCGCCACCAGTCTGGGTACCGCCGGTCGCCGCACCGCCCGGCTGCTGGCTGGAGCCCGCCGCGCCGGCCGCCGCCTGCTGACCGGTCCCCGCCTGCTGACCGTTCGCCGACTCGTCCTTCTGTATGGCGCCGCTGATCGTGGTGAAGGTGTAGCCCTTCGCCTTCATCTTCTCGATGTACGTCGGCAGCGCCTTGATCGTCTGCGACCGCTCGCCACCCGCGTCGTGGAAGAGCACGGACGCGCCCTCGCCGTCCTCCGGCGTGGCCCAGTTGATGACCTTCGCGACGCCCGGCCGCTTCCGGTCGTCGCTGTCGGTGTCGACGAAGACGCTGGTGTAGCCGCTCTCGCCGAGCTCCTTGTAGACGGGCCAGCTGTAGTTGTCGATGGCGTCCGTCTCCGAGGAATACGGCGCCCGGAACAGCGTGGTCGTGAGGCCGGCCGCGCCCGCCAGCGCGAGCTGAGTCTGCTGCATCTCACGGTTGACGCGGGCGTCGCTCTGGTAGGAGAGGTCGACGTGGGTGAAGGTGTGGATGCCCACCTCGTTGCCCTGCGCGACCATGTCGTCGACGATCTCCGGGTAGCGCGAGACCATCGAGCCGACCACGAAGAACGTGGCGGGTACGTCGTACTTCTTCAGGATCTCGAGGACTTGTGGCGTCCAGGTCGGGTTCGGTCCGTCGTCGAAGGTGAGGGCGATCGTCTTGTCCGGGACGGAGACGGTGGTGGCCTGGCCGCCCCGGAAGGTGAGGATCGGCCCGCCGTCGAGGATCTTGTCGGGAACCTGGCTGGAGCTGGCCCCGGTGCGCACCCGCTGGTCGCCGCCGACCTCGGCGCGCAGATAGCCGTCGAGCAGCATGACGCTGGTCAGAGCGAGCAGGAGCAGTCCGGCGACATGGGTGACTACGCCCTCACCGCCGCCAAGGCCGCGCACACGCAGCTCAAGGAGATCTTCGGCACGTCGGACGCTGCCGCTTGGAACGGGATGGCGTTGACGTCGATGCTCGGCGTGAACGATGTGGACAACGAGACGTTCATGCTTGATGACGCGGCGCAGGTACGGGAGTTCGCCGAGGAGAAGGGGATCGGGTGGGTGTCTATGTGGGCGACGTTTCGGGATCAGCAGTGTGAGGACGATTCGTCTGCGGATGACGCGTTGACCGATTGCAGTGGGGTGGATCAGGAGGACGGGGCGTTTGCGGAGGCGTTTTCGGGGTGAGCTCGGGGGCTTCTGTTGTACCCGGAGTGCGGGCCGTCGGCGGTTGATCGCGCAGTTCCCCGCGCCCCTGAAGGGCGCGCCCTCACCGTCGGCGATACACCAACCGGCCGTCCACCACCGTCGCCACGCACGTCCCCGCCCCCCGCTCCGCGAGTTCCGCCTCGTCCCTCACGTCGAACACCGCGAACCGGGCGGCCGAGCCGCGCTCGCGTGGGGGCGGGAACTGCACCGGCCAGCCGGAGGCGTAGGGGTCGAGGGAGGGGACGCCGTCGGGGCGGCCGATGCGGCCCATGACCGCCAGGCCGGTGCGCCGCACGGCGTCCCGCACCGCGCGGTTGCGCAGTTCCTCACAGGCCGCGCGGACCGTGCCGTACGCCAGCATCCGCTGCACCCCGCGCCGGGCGCTCGCGCCCCAGCGGGCGTCGTCCATGGTGAGCGCCGCCAACGCGTCCCCGGTCAGCGGCTCGGTGCCCAGCTCGTCGGCCTCGCGCGGATCGGGGTGGTACGCCTCCTCCAGCAGCTCATTGCCGTGGATGTTGATCAGCCCGGGCGTCAGAATGCCGGGCCACTGCCGCACCCGCGCCCGCGGATGGGCGGCGACGAGCTCCTCCAGCGGCCCGGCGTCGGCGATCCAATCGCCCTGGACGACGAGCGCGTGGCCCCTGGAGTCGGCGTGAATCGTCAGCACGGGTGCGTCAGTTGGAGGCCAGGAGCTTCAGCTCGGGGTGGGCCGTGCCACCCTCGATCGCCGTGGACGAGATGTGGGACGCGACCCGCTCGTCGACGGGGTCGTTCGCCGGGTCGTCGTGCACCACGATGTGCTCGTACGTCGTGGTCCGCTGCGCCGGCACCCGCCCCGCCTTGCGGATCAGGTCGATGATCTCCAGCCGGTTGGAGCGGTGCTTGGCGCCGGCCGAGGAGACGACGTTCTCCTCCAGCATGATCGAGCCGAGGTCGTCGGCGCCGTAGTGCAGCGACAGCTGGCCGATCTCCTTGCCGGTGGTCAGCCAGGAGCCCTGGATGTGCTGGATGTTGTCCATGAACAGCCGCGCGATGGCGATCATCCGCAGGTACTCGAAGAGCGTGGCCTGCGTACGGCCCTTCAGGTGGTTGTTCTCGGGCTGGTAGGTGTACGGGATGAAGGCCCGGAAGCCGCCCGTGCGGTCCTGGACGTCACGGATCATCCGCAGGTGCTCGATGCGCTCGGCGTTGGTCTCGCCGGTGCCCATCAGCATGGTCGACGTCGACTCGACGCCGAGGCCGTGCGCGATCTCCATGATCTCCAGCCAGCGCTCACCGCTCTCCTTCAGCGGGGCGATGGCCTTGCGCGGCCGCGCGGGCAGCAGCTCGGCGCCGGCGCCCGCGAAGGAGTCGAGGCCGGCCTCGTGGATCCGGGTGATGGCCTCCTCGACCGACACCCCGGAGATCCGGGCCATGTGCTCGACCTCGCTCGCCCCCAGGCTGTGGATGACGAGCTGCGGGAAGGCCTCCTTGATGGCGCGGAAGTGCTTCTCGTAGTACTCGACGCCGTAGTCCGGGTGGTGACCGCCCTGGAACATGATCTGGGTGCCGCCCAGCTCCACCGTCTCGGCGCAGCGCCGCAGGATGTCGTCCAGGTCGCGGGTCCAGCCCTTGGCCTTGTCCTTGGGGGCGGCGTAGAAGGCGCAGAACTTGCACGCCGTGACGCACACGTTCGTGTAGTTGATGTTGCGCTCGATGATGTACGTCGCGATGTGCTCGGTGCCCGCGTACCTGCGGCGGCGTACGGCGTCTGCGGCGGCGCCCAGCGCGTGCAGCGGGGCGTCGCGGTAGAGGTCGAGCGCTTCCTCGGGGGTGATGCGTCCGCCCGCCGCGGCACGGTCGAGGACGGACTGAAGGTCGGCCTTCTCGGTCACCGGGGGTGTCCCTTTCGTCAAGGGGTTGGACGGACCGAACCAGCCTACGCCAGGCGTTTTGGGCGGCCGACCTCAGGCCGCGCCCCGCGCCACCGGCCAAAGCACGCCCACGCCCTTGGTCACGCCGCGTACGCCCCGATCAGCAGCCCCACGAACGCCCCGCCGATCAGGAACGGCCCGAACGGGATCGCCGTCCTGCGCCCGGCCCTGCGCAGGAGCACGAGCGCCCAGCCGTACAGCGCCCCGGACAGGAACCCGGCGAAGGTGCCGAGCATGACCGTCGACCAGCCGTACCAGCCCAGCACCGCTCCCGCCCCGAGCGCCAGCTTCACATCGCCGAAGCCCATGCCGCCGGGGTTGATCCGGTACAGCACGTAGTAGCCGGCGCCGAGCGCGAGCGTGGCCCACAGGGCGGTGGGCCAGTCGCCGGCGTGCTCGGGGACGAGGGCGACCAGGCCGAGCAGGGCGAGCGCGGCGCCCGCCAGCGTGAGGGTCAGCGGGTTGGGCAGCCGCCGTACCCGGAAGTCGACGACCGTGAGCAGTACGCCGACGGGCGCCAGCAGCAGCCAGACGCCCAGCTCGGGCCGGGTGTCCGTGGCGGCGGCGAGGGCGGCGCAGACGAGGGCGGTGACGGTGGCGAGCATCGGGGCGCCGGGGCCGTACGAGCTGCGAGGCGCGCACTGCCCGCACCGGGCCCGCCCGAGCCACCCCCCGAACCGTCCGCCGATCGCGTGCCCACCCGGACACGCCTCCCGCCACCCCTGCTCCTCCGGAACGGAGAACCGATAGGCGGCCTTCGGCAGCAACGCCCCCGCCGCCGCACCCCAGAGCGCGGCGATGAGGACCAGCAGGGCGGTGCTCATCCGGCCGTACCACGACTCGCTGTGCTCATGAACGTGGCACCGTATCAGCCCCATACAGGCCTCCTCACAGGCCTTCACGGCATACCGGACCCCTCCCTTGTTCCGTTTCGCACCAGCGAAGCCACGCTCAGTAGAGTGCCGGGGTACAGCAGTTGGGCGCGACACGGGGGACGGCAGCAGTGCGTACAGGCAGGGCATACGGCATACGCGGAACCCGAGGCGTCCTTCTCCTCCTCTGCGCCCTGGCCGCCCTCTTCGCAACCGCCACCACCCCGGCCCGGGCGGCGACCGACAGCACCGCCCAGGCCGCCCATCTCGCAGACCGCCTGCGCACGAACCCGGTCTACGTCACCGACCAACTCCCCCGCGAGGTCCCCCGGTCCACGGCCCCCGCCTTCGCCGAGGTGGCCGAGCGCACCGGCGTACCGACGTACGTCATCGTCCTCCCCGGAATGAGCGCCGCGGACCCGGGCCTGCTCGACGCGGTCCACGAGCGACTCGGCCGGGACGGGCTGTACGTGCTCATCGACGAGTCGCAGGTGGCGGATGCCGTGGCGCACGGCGTCGACGTCCCGGCGGACGACGCCTGGACGGTCGCCCTCTACGAAGTCCCCTACGACGCGGGCCCGTTGCGCCGCTTCGAGCGCTTCGCCGAGGTCATCGCGCGGGGCGATGAGAAGGCCGCCGCGGCGCGGGCGGAGGCGGCGCGGGCGAAGTACGACGCCGGCGAAGAGCCCGCGGCCCTGTACATCGGCCCGTCCGACCGCGGCGACCAGTCGTCCCTCACCGGGGTCCTGCTCACCGGCGTACCGCTGCTGATTCTGCTGCTCGTTCCGTACGTACGACGCTGGTGGCACCGCCTCTCGAAGGCCGCCGGGACCAAGGGGGCCGCCTGGCGGAAGGAGGTCAAGGCGAGCCGCGTCCTGCGCTGGACCCTCCCGGTCCTGGCCCTCGGCTCCGCCGTCGCGATCGCCGTGACCGCCCCCCTCGTCTTCGACGAGACCAGGTCGAGCTGGTCTCCCAGGCCCAGGGCGATCGACCTCAACGCCCGCCTCGACCGGGTGGCGGAGGGCCTGGCACAGGACCCGGTGTACGCGGACCCGGAGACCCCGCGGGTGCTGGACTCCGCCCAGTCGGCCCGCCTCCACGAGCGCATCCGTGCGTTCGCACGGTCACAGGACGGCGGCCCGGTCTTCGTCGCGCTCGTCCCGCAGCTGACGGAGGACGAGTCGGGCGGCGACGAGGAGGCGTTCGCCGCGGCGGTCCACGACAAGCTGGGCGAGGACGGGGTGTACGTCGTGGCCGACCCGGCGAGCGGGTACATCAACGCCTTCAACCGCGGCCTGCGGCTGGATGGTTACAGCCTCCTCTACGACCTGCCGGAATCCATCACGTACGGCGACGACAAGGCGGACGAGGCCGAGGACCACTTCCTGGGCGAACGCCTCAACGCCCTGATGACGATCCTCGACAAGACCCCGCGCACGGACGAACCCAACTCCCCCGGCGACCCGTACCCGATGACGGATCCCGTCACCGAGGACGAACTGCCGCCGCTCTTCGGCACCGACTTCTGGCCGGGCCTGCTGCTGGGCGTGCCGGCGGCCGGTCTGGCCTTCGGGCTGGCGGCCGGTCTGCTGGGGATCGTCCGCAGGGTGCTGCGGCGCCGGAATCCGGAGCCGATCTCGGCGTAGGCCCGGCACGTGCCGGAGGCGGTGCCCCGCACCGCTACTCGACCTTCGACAACCGAGCCTCGGGCTTGCCCTCCGCGTCGCTCTCCGAGCGGTACACCAGGTCGTCGTCGGCCGGCGCGATCCGGACGGTGTGCGGTGCCTGGTTGCAGCCGCCGTGGTTGGTCTTCCTGCCCACGGCCGTCACGACGAGCTCCTTCGCCGTCGCCTTCTTCAGGGTCAGTACGTCCTCGCAGGCGAGGCCGAGCACATCCGTCTGCCGGAGTGTGCCCAACTCCTCGCCCACGTCGGACTTGTGCACGGTGAGCCGGTACGTACCCGCCGGGAGCGCGCCGCCCAGGGCGGTGGCCCGGCCCTCCCAGGTGCCGAGGTAGCGGGCGGGCACGGAACCCTCGAACGAGGTGTCGGCGCCCGCACCCGGCGACTGGGACGAGACGGCGTCGGAACCCGCGTTGGTGTCCTGGTCCCCGCCCGGCAACAGCTCGAACACGAACACCGACCCCACGGTCACCGCGGCCAGCGCCCCCGCCACCGCGAGCGCCACGGTGCAGCTCACTCGCCGCCCACGGCCGCCCTCCCCCGGCGTCGAGTCCGCCGCGACGGAGAGGGAGTACTTGCCGGGACGGTGGTCGGACGGCGGGGCGGTGTCGTGGGAAGGCGGGGCGTCGCGCGGTTCGGGGACGCTGACGGGTGCGTCAGCCGGAGCCGCGGCCACCGGCACGGCCACCGCCCCCGACGCGGCCGCCCCCGGCATCACCGGCGGCGGCCCGAACTCCCCGCCTGCCGGCTGCCTGCCGAATCCGACCGGCCCCGACGGGACGTCCTGTCCCGTCTCCAGGTTCAGCAGCCGCACGGCACTACGACTGACCTGCTCGACCAGCGCCCCCGGCAGCCACCCGCCCGACACCAGCCGGGCCGCCCCGTCCGGAGCCAGTCGCCGGGCCACCTCGCCCGGCGTGGGCCGCGCACCCGGCTCCTTGGCCAGGCAGGCCTCCACCAGTTCCCGCAACTCACCGTCCAGCGAGTCGAGTTCGGGCTCCTCGTGCACGACCTTGTACAGCAGCGCCGCCGACGAGTCCCCGCGAAACGGCGGCTCCCCGGTCGCCGCGTACGCCAGTACCGCGCCCAGCGAGAAGACGTCCGCGGCCCCCGTGATCCCCTTGCCCAGGATCTGCTCGGGCGACATGTAGCCGGGCGAGCCGACGGAGACGCCGGTCGATGTCAGGGACGCCGTGCCGTCCGTGGCCCGCGCGATGCCGAAGTCGATCAGCAGGGGGCCGTCCAGCGTCAGCAGCACGTTCGACGGCTTCACGTCCCGGTGCACCAGCCCCAGCTCGTGCACCGCGGCCAGCGCCTCGGCCAGCCCGGCGCCCAGCGCGCGTACGGTGTGCGCCGGCATCGGACCACCCGACTCCGCCACCGCCGTCGCCAGCGACGGGCCCGCCGCGTACGCCGTCGCCACCCACGGCACCGGGGCCTCGGGATCCGCGTCCAGCACGGGCGCCGTCCAGGCACCGCCCACCCGGCGCGCCGCCGCCACCTCCCGGCGAAAGCGCGCCCGGAACTCCTCGTCGAGGGCGAAGTGCGGGTGAACGATCTTCACGGCGACCGTACGACCGCCTGCGCTGCGGCCCAGGTACACCCGCCCCATCCCGCCGGAGCCGAGCCGGCCGAGCAGCCGGTACGGCCCGACGACGGTCGGCTCGTCGACTCCGAGCGGCTGCATGGCGTCCACCCCTCCCCCGTAGGACTCCCCAGCAGGTTAGTGCGGAACCGGCGTACCCCACCCGCTACGGCCGAAGACCCGCTACGGCTGAAGCAGATCCACCTTCACATCCGCCGGGAATCCCGTCGTCGGCCCCACCCGCCGCGCGAACTCCGCGACCGCCGCCAGCTGCGGGCCGCCGAACCGGAAGTCGAGGGTCGTGAAGTACCGCTCCAGGATCCGCTCGTCGAAGGCCTCCCAGCGGGCCGCCTGCTCGGCGACCTTGCCGACCTCGTCCAGGGAGAGGTTGCGGGAGGCCAGGAAGGCCTCGTGGACCTTGCGGGTGATGACCGGCTCGCGCTCCAGGTAGTCCCGGCGGGCCGCCCAGACCGCGAAGACGAAGGGCAGGCCGGTCCACTCCTTCCAGAGCGCGCCGAGGTCGTGCACCTCCAGGCCGTAGCGCGGGCCGTCGAGGAGGTTGGCCCGCAGCGCCGCGTCCCCGATGAGTACGGCCGCCTCCGCCTCCTGCATCATCAGGCTGAGGTCGGGCGGGCACGTGTAGTAGTCGGGCCGTACGCCGTAGCGCTCGGCGAGCAGGAGCTGGGCCAGGCGGACCGAGGTGCGCGAGGTGGAGCCGAGGGCGACACGGGCGCCGTCCAGCTCGTCCAGCGGGACCTGCGAGACGATCACACAGGACATCACCGGGCCGTCGCAGCCGACGGCGATGTCGGGGAAGGCGACCAGGTCGTCGGCGTTGCGCAGGAACTCGACGAGGGTGATCGGCCCGATGTCGAGGTCGCCCCGCACCAGCTGCTCGCTGAGCTTCTCCGGGGTGTCCTTGGTCAGCTCGAAGTCGAGGAGTGTGCCCGTTCTCGCGAGCCCCCAGTACAGGGGCAGGCAGTTGAGGAACTGGATGTGGCCTACGCGTGGCCGGGTGCGAGAATTGTCCACATCGCGAGGCTAGACCCTATGAGGTACCGTGCAGGCTTCAGGGTCGCGTCCAGGTGACAAACCCTTCTCGTCAACCCCGACACGCGCCCCTCAAACGTCCGAGTGACGTGATCTTGACCTCTATTGCTTTCGGCTGCCCGCGTGCTACGCTCGCCGCAAGTTGCAGTTTGGTTTCCCTTGCAGTACAGAGCCTGCGGAGCATGTGACCGCGGGCTCTCGTCGTTTTCAGACGTATGCAGTTGTGCGGCATCTTGTTTTCACACTTGCAGGGTTCTGGAGCAGGGCAACCCTTTGGGCCCAAGGAGGGCTTATGGCTACCGGAACCGTGAAGTGGTTCAACGCCGAAAAGGGCTTTGGCTTCATCGCCCAGGAAGGCGGCGGCCCCGACGTCTTCGTTCACTACTCCGCCATCAACGCGAGCGGCTTCCGTTCGCTGGAGGAGAACCAGCAGGTCTCCTTCGACGTGACGCAGGGCCCGAAGGGTCCGCAGGCGGAGAACGTCACCCCCGTCTGATCCGAGGGATGCCCCTCTGAAGACGTCTGAGAGCAGTACCCAAGGAGCCCCTCGCCATCCGGCGCAGGGGCTCCTGCCTTATACGCGCCGCCTCACACGCGCCGCCTCACACGTGCTGCATGACCAGGACGAACGTCGTCCCGGGCGCCAGCGCCTCGTACGAGTGCGGCACATCCCCGCGATACGACATGTAGTCGCCTGGCCCCAGATCGACCTCGTCGCCCCGCGGACCTGCCTTCACCCGCCCCGTGCTGACGATCAGATGCTCCACGGACCCCGGAATGTGCGGCTCCGACTCCCGGGCCGGGCCCGGCTCGGCGCGCAGGTGGTAGATGTCCCGCCGGGCCCCGGGCGGGCTGGCGGAGAGCAGCGTGGCCACGTAGTCCGCCCGTTCGGACGCGACCGTGGGCCCCTCGCCCGCCCGGATCACCTGGACCGCCGGAGTCGGCGGCTCCACCAGTGCGCTGAAGGGCACGCCCAGCGCCACTCCCAGCGCCCACAGCGTCTCCACGCTGGGGTTCCCGCTGCCCGCCTCCAGCTGGGACAGCGTGGACTTCGCGATGCCGGCCCGTTTG
This sequence comes from Streptomyces sp. DT2A-34, assembly GCF_030499515.1. Lineage (NCBI taxonomy): Bacteria > Bacillati > Actinomycetota > Actinomycetes > Kitasatosporales > Streptomycetaceae > Streptomyces > Streptomyces sp. DT2A-34. The sequence goes on from NZ_JASTWJ010000001.1 coordinate 4,039,229, forward strand.
GCCAGCTCGGACAGGGACAGCCCGACCCGGGTGCGCTCACGCCGCAGCGAGGCGGCGATCCAGGTGAGGGGCTCGCTCATGCGGCTCACTTCCCGTCGTTCGCTCTGTCGGTATGTTCGTTCGCCTTGACGAACAGCGGCCGCTTGTTCATTCTGAAAAACATGCGTTCGCTACTCCGAACACCCATGATGGCACCTCTCATGACACGTCTGCAGACACCCCTGATGGCGCCTCTGGTGCGCGACAGCGCACTCGTCTGGCTGGCGAGCGGGGTCGTCGGCGTCTCCTTCGGCGCGATCTCGGTGGCCGGTGGGCTGCCGGTATGGGTGCCGGTGCTGATGTCGCTGGTGGTGTACGCGGGATCGGCGCAGTTCAGTGCGGTCGGTGTGCTGCTGGCCGGGGGCGGGCCGTTCGCTGCGGCGGCCACCGGTCTGCTGCTCAACACGCGCACGGCGGCCTTCAGCCTGGCTGTGGCGGACGTCATCGGCCGGGGCCGCCTCGCCCGCCTGCTGGGCGCCCATCTGGTGACCGACGAGACGGTGGCCTTCGCCCTCGCCCAGCCGGATCCGGCACGGCGACGGGCCGCCTTCTGGATCTCCGGGCTCGGCCTGTTCGCCGTGTGGAACCTCGGCGTCCTGGCCGGAGGCCTGGCCGGCGGCGCGTTGGGCGACACCGGCACCTACGGCCTGGACGCGGCCTTCCCCGCCGTCCTCGTCGCCCTGGTGCTGCCCGCCCTGCGCGAGGGTCCCGCCGTCCGGCGGTCCGCGCTGCTCGGTGCGGGGCTGGCGCTGGCGGTGACGCCGGCCGTCCCGGCGGGGGTGCCCGTGCTGGTGGCGCTGGCGGGGCTCGCCGTCCACGGACGCGGCGGCGGGAGGCGTACGGCATGAGCGCGACGGTGGCCATGATCCTGACGCTGGCGGTCGGGACGTACGCCTTCCGGCTGGCCGGGCCGGTGCTCCACGGGCGCGTCGAGCTCTCGCCGCGGGTGCAGGAGTTGCTGTCGGCGGGCGCGATCGTCCTGCTGGTGGCCCTGCTGGCCACGGGCGCGCTGACCGAGGACGGCGGCTTCGCGGGGTGGGCGCGGCCGGCCGGGGTGCTGGTGGGTGGCGTACTGGCGTGGCGGCGGGCGCCGTTCCCGGCGGTGGTGGTGGGGGCGGCCGGGGTCACGGCGGTGCTGCGGGCGGTGGGGGTGGCCTGAGGAGCCCCCGATGGGAGCATGGCCGGGTGACCAGTAGTGCGGAGAACGACCACGGGGAAGACGGCGGCACTTCCGCCGACAACAAAGCCGACAACAAAATGGCCATGGGCATGTCGCTCGGGCTCGCCCTCGGCACGAGCATCGGCATCGTGTTCGGGATGACCGTCTTCGACAACATCGGGGTAGGGCTGGCCCTGGGCATGGGGTTGGGTACGGCCGTCGGCCTCGCATTCGCTGTCGGCCGGATACAGACGGGCAAGGAGCAGGACGGAGCCGAGTAGCCGGCCGCCTTCGATAGGGTCCCCGGCCATGACCGACTCCGACTTCCTGACCACCACCCGCACCTTCTACGACGCCATCGCCGAGGACTACGCGGACCTCTTCCGGGATGAACTCGCGAACAGGCCCCTGGAACGGGCCGTGCTGGGCGTGTTCGCCGAACTCGTCGAGGGGGACGGCCCGGTGGCCGACCTGGGGTGTGGTCCCGGTCGGACGACCGCCCGCCTCGCTTCCCTGGGCCTGAACGTGTTCGGGCTGGACCTGTCGGAGTCGATGCTCGCCATCGCCCGGCGCGAGAACCCGGGGCTGCGCTTCGAGCAGGGTTCGATGCTGGAGCTGGACGTCCCGGACGGCGCGCTGGCCGGTGCCCTGTCCTTCTACTCCTCCATCCACACCCCCCTGGACCAACTCCCGGACCTCTTCGCCGAGTTCCACCGCGTGCTGGCGCCCGGTGCGCCCCTGCTCGTGGCCTTCCAGGCCGGCGACGAACACCGGCACCACGACCGGCCCTTCGGTCACCCCGTCTCGCTCACCTTCCGGCGCCGCCGCCCGGAACACGTCGCCGACCTGCTGACGGCGGCCGGCTTCGCCCTCGTGTCCCGGACGGTGCGCGAACCGGACCCGGCGCTCGACGAGGTGTCCCCGCAGGCGTTCCTGATCGCCCGCAAGCCGCGTGACCCCCGCCCGACCCTGGCCTAGAGGTTGCCGGCGATGTCCCTCGCCGCGATGTACCCGAACGTCATCGCCGGACCGATCGTCGAGCCCGCGCCCGCGTAACTGTGGCCCATGACCGCCGCGCTCGCGTTGCCGGCGGCGTACAGGCCGCTGATCACCGTGCCGTCCTCCCGCAGGACGCGGGCGCGGGCGTCCGTGAGGAGGCCGAGCCCCGCCTCCCCGCGCCGAGAGCCTCCAGCAAGGACTGCGGCAAGATCACGAAGGTCAAGGTCTTCTGGCCGCGAGGGCCAGTGTGCAACTCCTGCTACCGAGCAGCTCTGTCGAGCCCTGCACCGTGCGCATCGTGCAGTCGTCCTCGCATCCTGATCGGTCAGACGGCCGAGGGAACCCTCCTGTGCAAGGCGTGCTCGTTCCCTGACGAACCGGTCGAGCGCTGTTCGGCCTGCGGTGAACCGGCGGACCTCTACTCCGGCCCCCACTGTCCCCGCTGCACCCTGACCGCCCGGGTGACCGATCTGCTTTCCGTAGACGGCACAAGCATGTCCCAGCTACTCCAACCCCTCGCCGTCGTTCTGACCGGCGCGGAAAACCCCTACCGCGTCCTGCAGTGGCTGCGCCGAAGCCCTGCCGCCCGTCTCTTGGAGCGCCAGGCCCTCGATCCTGGATCGCTGAACCATGAATCTCTCGACACGCTGCCCCAACGGGCTGCCACCGCCTACGTGCGCGGGTTGCTCGTCACCGCCGGCATCCTGCCGCCACGTGATGAGAATCTCGCTCTGCTCACCAACTGGGTCGCGCGGACCGTGGCCGAACTCCCTGCGCGGCAAGCCAATCTCATTCGTCCGTTCGCCGAGTGGCACATCATCCGCGACGCCCGCCGGCGCTCAGCCCGCGGGCGTTACACCTACGCCGCGCATAAAGGCGACTGCGGCAACGTGCTGGCCGCCATCGACTTCCTGAACTGGCTCGACTCCCAGCACCTGAGCCTCCGTCGACTTCAGCAACCGCATCTGGACGTCTGGGCGACCGGCAGGCCAACCCTGCGCTCTCGTTCCATCCCCTTCCTCCGCTGGAGCACCGCACGACACTTCTGCCCGCCCGGTCTGAGCATCGAGCACCCAGCCTCGCAACTTCCCGGCCACTTCCAAGCCGAGGACGAGGCCCGAAACGAGCTGTTGCGCTGTTTGAACGACACGGCGTTGCCCTTGGACGTCCGGGTCGCGGCTGCTCTCGTCCGTCTCTACGCCCTCCCCCTGACCCGCATCGTCGAGCTCACCGAGGACCACATCAGCCGCGACCAAGAGCACACCTACCTGGCGGTCAACCAGCACCCCTTCGTGCTCCCGCCGAAGCTCGCCCGTCTCATCGACGATCAGCTCCGCCACTTCACGCCCCGGCACAGCACGACGGCCGGGCGTAGGTACCTCTTGCCCGGGCAGCTCGGAACACCGCCATGGCGGACGCCTTGGCCGACCTGCCGCCCATGGTCATCGCTGACCTGCTCGGCATCCACCCCAAGACAGCAGAACGCTGGGCCACGCTCGTCGGCGAGAACTGGTCCGAATACTTGTCATCGCTGACGTGACCGGGCCCGGCTCTCCCCGTTCGTCCGGCACCACGTCACTCCAGCGGCGTGACCTCCCGGCGCGCCGGGTCGCTGGTCAACTGCACGATGACTCTCCTCGGTGCGGGAGGCGTCCCGACTTTGTCGTGCCTCCTGGGGGGCCGGTGTCCGTGTGAACGGTCAGTCGGCGAGGAAGGCGCTCACCTGGCCGGCGAAGTCCTCGGCGTGTTGGAAGAGGAAGGCGTGCCCGGCGTCGCTGTAGGCGACGAGGGTGGCGTCGGGGACGTACTGGACGGCGGTGTAGGACGCCAGGGCGGGGATCATCGCGTCCTTGATGCCGGTGGCGTACAGAACGGGCTGCCGGATGGTTGCCAGGTCCGCGCGCACCTGCTCGAAGGGGATCGACGCGTCCTTCTGGATCGCGGCGATCTGGCCCATGGCCGCGGCCTCGGACACGTCGGGGCGTCCGGCGGCCAGCCGGGTGGCCACCCTGGCGAGGTGTTCGTACCCGGCGGCGCGGCCGGTGTCCGTCTCGGGGAAGAACAGGAACACCAGGTCGTCCCCGGTGGTCTCGGGCTTGGTCATGGTGGCCCGCACCTTCGGGTTCGGGTCGGGCGCGCCGGGCACCTGCCCGCCCGGGTTGGCGGCCGCCACGACCAGCTTGCGCACCAGGTCGGGCCGAAGGCGGGCGATGTGCTGGGCGACGGTGCCGCCCAGCGTCCAGCCGAGCAGGTCCACCTGGGGCAGACGGAGAGCCTCGATGAACTCGACGGTGCCGTCGGCCATCCCCTCGACCGAGTCGCGCGGGGTGCCGGTGGTGTAGCCGGTGCCGACGTTGTCGAACACGATCACGTCATGGCTGGCGGCGAGGTGGTCCAGGAACTCCGGGTCCCACCAATCGAGGGTCCCCCGGACCCGGTTCAGCAGGACCAGCGGGACACCGCCCCGCGGGCCGATGCGCCGGTAGGTGAACGTCGCGGAGGGTCCTTCCACGGTGAGGTCCTCGGCCGCGTCTGCAATGTATGTGCTCATGGCGGGGTTCGCTTTCCTGTCGATGTGTCGTGGAGGTCTTCTGGGAGTCGTCAGGCGGGCAGGTGGTTGAGCTTGCGCAGCTGCTGGTCGAACATGCGGGAGGGGACCATGCGGCGCATGGTGCGGACGCGTCCGGTCATGGCGCCGGCGGTGTAGCGCAGCTTGGGCTTGGCGTCGGTGGCCGCCGCGACGATCTCCTTGGCGACGACGGCGGGGTCGTCGCCGCCCTTGACCGCGCCGGCCATGTACTCCTCGAAGGCGAGCCGCCGCTTGGCGTAGACGTCCAGGGGCTGGTCGGGCCGCACGCTGGCCGCCTCGATCGCGGTGTTGGTCCAGGCGGGTTCGACGAGCAAGGACCGTACGCCGTACTCGCGTACCTCGTGGTCGACGGACTCCGAGTAGCCCTCGACGGCGTGCTTGGAGGCGGCGTAGACCGCCATGTAGGGCTGCGGGATGAACCCGACGATGGACGAGATGTTGATGATCCGTCCGCTGCGCTGGGCGCGCATGTGCGGCAGGACGGCGTTCGTCATGCGGATGACGCCGAAGACGTTGATGTCGAAGAGGCCCTGCGCCTGCGCGGCGGAGCTTTCCTCGGCGGCGCCCGCCGAGCCGATACCCGCGTTGTTGACCAGGACGTCGATCCGGCCGAACCGGTCGATCACCTCGCCGACCGCAGTGGTCACCGAATCGTCGCTGGTCACGTCCAGGTCGAGAAAGGTCATGCCCTTCACAGGGGTGACGTGCACGGTGTTGCGGCTGGTGCCGACCACGTCGTAGCCCGCCGCGGCCAGCGCGAGCGCGGCTGCCTTTCCGATGCCGGAGGACGCGCCCGTGATGAGGGCTACCGGTCGTGTCGTCGTTGCCATTTCGGACTCCTGACTCAGGGGATCGCGTGTGTCTTGCCGTGTAGGGGATCGCTTCCGGTGTCCCCTCAATCGGTTTCACCAATGTATCAGGTTTACCTGTAGCCGCAACAGTAGAGAATCAATTAATCGGTTATCCGTAGCGTCAACGTATCCTCTACTGAGGGTCAACGGATGGGCTGACGCTGCCGGGCAGGGGTCGTTCCAAGGTGCCGCCGGCTCCATGAAGCAGACCCGCGGACGGCGGGCTGAGCTGCAACGACGTGTTGGGCCGGGCGGACACGCAGGCCGTCGCCGTGACGGCCAGGACGACGCACCGACCCTTTCGCGGCCAGCACGCGCCGCCGGCCGCGGGGGCGCCTCAGTCGCCCATTGGGCCCATGGCTTCGATGGCGGCGCAGATGTGAGCGAATGGTCTGGGGTGCGCAGTCGTGACGCGGAGGGCTGCGAGGGCGCCGGGGGGACTCTCTGCGTGGCTCTGCCCCGCCGGACGGGGCTCCGGCGGGGCAGGTGTGTTGATCGGCCGTCACCGTGTGCGGTGTCGGTGACCGTCTCGCGGTGATGGATTGATGGGTTGTCAGTGGTCGAGGAAGGTGTTCACCTCGGCGCCGAACTTGGCGGCGTACTGGAAGAGGAACCCGTGGCCGGCGTTCGGGTAGATGCTGAGCTGGGCGTTGGGGAGGTACTTGGCCAACAGGTGGGAGTTCTTGGGGGGCATCAGGATGTCGCTGTCCCCGTCTGCGACCAGCGTGGGCTGGAAGAGGGCGTTGAGCCGCACCAGCTTGGACTTGTCCGGGATGCCCCACTCCGACATCGCGGTGAGCTGCGCGTCGCGGGTCTGGAGGCTCGCGGGCGCGTCGTGGTCAGTGGTGCGCTGGCCGAGGCGCTGCAGGAACTCAGTTCCGGCGGCCTGGCTGGATGCGGTGTTCTTGAAGAACAGGAAGAGGAAGTCGGCAGGGCCGGGGTTGTCCGCCAACGCGCTCGCCAGCACCTTGGGGTCGGACGCCCTCTGGTCGACCCCTCCCTGCGGGCCGGTGCCGGCCAGGACGACGCGACGGACCTGCCAGGGGCGCCGCAGGGCGACCTCCTGAGCCACCTGGCCGCCGAGGGAGAAGCCGAACACGTCGTAGCGGGGCAGCTTGAGGGCGTCGATGAAGTCGATGGCGTCCAGGCTCATCTGCTGGATGGTGCTGGGTGTGGTGCCGGTTGAGCCGCCGACGCCGACGTTGTCCACGAGGATGACCTCGCGCTTGGCGGCGATGGTGTCGATGAGCTTGGGGTCCCAGTTGTCGAGGGTGCCGCGGTAGTGCTGGAGGAAGATCAGGGGCACGCCGCCGGCGCTGGGGTTGCCGAAGCGCCGGTACTGGTAGGTGACGCCGTTGGCGGCCTTGACCCGCAGGTTGGGGGCGGTGGCGGCGCTCTGGGGGCTCTGCGTCTGTACGACCGCGTGACGGGTGACGCTGGAGCTGTCGCTCACTGCGCTCGCCACACTCGGCGCGGCGCCGGCGACGGCGGCGACGACCGACATGGTGGCCAGCGCCACTGCGGTGCGTCGGGAGACACGGGTGCGTAGCTTCGTTGTGGGCATGCCAATTCCTTGAGTCGGGCTCGGATGTCTCCTCCGGCAGGGGAGACGGGATACCGGTCGTGAGCGACGGTCGTGCAGATGCCCGCTCCGTCGGTGCGGCGCGATTCCTTAACAGTGTCACTAAGGTATCAACTATCGCCAGAGTTGCAACATCAGAGAATCAATTAATGGGATACCCGTAGCGTTCCCGTATCCTCTACAAGGGACCGGGTAGCGAACCAGACAGGAGACAGACATGGGCCGAGCACTGCGGGCAGATGCCGAGCGCAGTGTGCGCGCGATTCTGGAGGCGGCCGAGCAGGTCTTCGCCCAGGACGCCGGCGCCTCCATGGAACAGGTCGCCGAGGCGGCGGGACTGACCAGGATCACCGTTCACCGCCGCTTCGCGAACCGGCAGGCCCTCCTGGAGGCGCTCGCCGTCTCCGCCAAGCAGCAGCTCATCGACGCCATTGAGGAAGCCCGGCCGGGCGCCGCTCCCGCACTCGTGGCGCTGCACCGAGTGACGGCGAACGTCCTACGGGTCAAGAACACCTGGCGCTTCACCCTCAGCCACGCCACCGCTCACACACCCGCCGCAGCCGCCCTCTGGGACGAGATCAACACCCACACCGTCGATCTCATGAACCGGGCGCAGCGCGAGGGGCTACTCGCCCCGGACGCAGACCTGGAGTGGACGCGGCAGGTGTACTACGCCCTCCTCAGCGAAGCCATCAACAGGCCCGGCGCGGAGCAGGACCCGGACGCACTGGCCACGCTCGTCATCGACACCCTCCTGCACGGCGCGGGGCCACGCGGCTAAGTCGCAACGTCGCGACGGGACGCGGAATCCCCCATCGCTGCCGACGCCGCCCGCAGCGCGTCAGCAGCGCTCATGTCGGCCCCCGTCCCCGCGCCGCGAGCCTAAAGCCTTCTTCTTCCCGGTCCACATCGTGACCTCCAGCCAGCCTCGCCCGCTCTGCATGCCCCTGGAGGCGCGATCCGCAGTAAGCCGCTCTACAGCTGGGGCCATCGCTCGATTCAGCGATGGCGCCACACCTGTTGAACCGGATACCGTCATCTACACCGGCGCTGAGCTGCACTGAGTCGATGAACTCCTTCTCGCACCGCACCTCTTGCCCCAGAGAAGGCTCCGAGTTCCCCTGAACCTGGACCCGCGCGCTTCCGTTTTCGGCATGCTGCACCACCCCGAGCAGGGCGACACCCGGGGCTGTCCGTATGTGCGCCGCAGAGCGCCGTTGGAGCATCTGCCGGTGGGGTACGGCATCGCCCCGCCGATCCAGGCGGTCCCGACTACGACCGACGTCGATCTCACGCGGGTCTGATACGAGGTGCTGCCCGCACAGGACGTCGATGGCCTGGTGATCAAGGCCGATCGTCGATGTACAGGGGTGGATCCTGGCCTGCTCGCCCTGCCGGCGAGTACTGCAACTCTCGAATACCGACACTTCACCAGTGCTCCCGCACCACCTCTGAGGGGTTGATCGGCGGGGTCACCGGGACGCTGACGGCTCCATCCACGCTGCTGCTTGCTCGGTACGACGCAGTGGGCCACCTGCGGCTGATCGCCCGTACGACCCCGTTGTCCACCGTCGTACGGAGCGAGCTGGCGCAGCGTCTGTACCCGGCCGACCCGGGTCACCCCTGGCACGGGCGCCGCTTCAGTGCCGGCTGGCACACTCGCGGCGAGTTGGCGTACCACCCCGTGCGCCCCGATCTGGTGGCGGAGTTCCTCGCCGACACCGCCGTCGACGAAGGCGTCTACCGTCACCCCGTGCGCTTCCTGAGGCTACGCGACGACCTGACCGTGCATCAGGTCCCGCCCTTCGGTACCTGATCGCGCCCCCAGCATCGGTCAGGCGAAGGCCGGCTGCTCGCCCGGCGTCATCTTGAAGCGGTCGAGAGATCCGTTCAGCCGATGGTGAAGCGCTGGTTCTGGGCGCCTCGGTCACAGCGGCCCGTGCGGTAGTAGCCGTTGTCCTGCTGGTAGAGGCAGCGGCCCGTGCCGACGCTTTGGAGCATGATGGCGCTGCGGGCGGCGGGCTGGACAGTGCGCCACTTCTGGTATGAGCCGCCGTTACAGCGCAGGGGGTAGACGTCGCCCCGGTCATTGCTGTCGAGGCAGCGGCCCCAGAAGTTGTTCTTAAGAGTGGTGCTGGTGTTGAGGCGGCCGTTCCACTGCCACAGGAGGCTGCCGCGTCCGGTGGTGCAGCGGTCGCCCTTGAGGCCGGTTTCGGAGGTCTCGCGCAGGCAGTCACCGTAGCGGTAGTTCGCGAAGCGGCTGGTGGCGGTGGCAGCCGAGGCGGGTGTGGGGGTGAGGAGGGGGAGGGCGAGGTCGGCTGCGGCGACGAGGGCGGCGAAGGCTTTCCGGGTCGGGCGGCGCACTGGGGGTCTCCTTACAGTGGTTTTCAGAGGTACCTCGACAGGATCCCCGAACACCACCGCCTACGCCTGAAAAATGGGGAAAACCCCGGATCGATCCGCTCATGCCGGCCGATCCGGTCCGGGGACAGCGCTGGGCCGATCACCGCGGCACGCTCGAGGCCATCGCGTGGAAGTACCGCACCAACTCGCCCTGGCGGGACCTCCCCGAGGAGCTCGGCTCGTTCCAGACGGCCCACAAGCGGCTGATCAGGTGGGCCGTCGACGGCACGTGGGAGAAGATCTTCGCCGCCGTCCTCGCCGCAGCGGATGCCGTCGACGACATCGGCTGGACCGTAGTGATCACTAATCGACAGACACATCCGATCAACTGACCAACCCATCAAAGAGACACGCTCTAGGCCGTTCTGGGGCGGTTGACTGCGCCCCGCTGCCACACAGCATCGGCCCGGTGGGCGATATTGCGGGAGCCGTTGTGGTCCGCGTGCAGGACGATCCCGCAGGACCGGCACACGAACCGTGCTTGATCCACCCTGTTCGAGCGGTGGGTGTGCCAGCACTCGGAGCACTGACGAGAGGTATTACGGGGGTCCACGTGGACCACCGGGACACCTGCCCGCTTGGCTTTGTACTCGACGAACGCGCCGAGCTGGGCGAATGCCCAGGAGTGCAGCCGTGCCCGCTGGTCCTTCTTGGCCGTAACCCTCTGCCGGATGCCGGACAGGTCTTCCAGTCCGATACCCCGCGAGGTGCGTTCAGCGGTGTGCACGAGCTTCTTGGCGATGATGTGGTTGCGCTGGGTCGCGTACCGCGATTCGCGGCGCCGGATGCTCTTCAGACGGCGCATCGCGGACTTGGTGCGCTTCTTCTGCAACTTCTTGCGCAGGTCACGATGGTGCTTGCGGTAGCGGTTGACCTGACGGCCGGACATGATCTGACCGTCGCTGGTGGTGGCGATGTTGACGATGCCGAGGTCCACGCCGAGGAAACCGTCCGGCTCACGGGGCGCGGGTTCGGGCAGGTCGATCGTGGCGATCAGGAAGAACATGCCGTCCCGCATGACCAGGTCACTTTCGCCCTTGCGGGAGGCCAGCAGCTTCAGCGCTTCGGGTGAGCACACGAACGGGATGCCCTTGATGCGCCCGGCCACCGTCCAGATACTGACCGTCTGCTGGTCCAGGTTCCAGGTCAGGATGCGGTCGTCGTACGGCTGGGCCGCACCCTCGCGAAAAGCTATCGGCTTCGACTCTGTCCGTGTACGCCGTTTCGAGCCCTCTGGGCCGAGATTCCCGGCCTTGCTGTTCGCCTTCAGCGTGGCGTAGGCGTCACACACCTTCTTGATGGTGCGGACGGCCGCCTGCGCGCCGAGATCGAAATCGGCCCTGATCCGGTGGTAGACGGCATCCTGCAACGCATTCCGGCGCTTCAGGCCCTTGGCGAACGCCGCCTCGGACGCGGCATTCGCGGCCCGGTTGCAGGCACGCAGGGTCGCTGCCAGCGCATCCGCATCATGCGCGGACGCGGGCAACAGTTTCACCTGCGCGACGATCTTCACGCAGAACTCCCTAGTGCAGCCGATCACGGGAGATCAACTTGCCGTTCAGACACACCGAAGAGAACTCCGCCGCTGCGCGGCTCCGACCAGAGGAAGCCATTTCTCCTGACCCTGAAGGACCAGGCTTCCTGGCTAGAAATCAGGTGAAGCGGCTGGAGCGGGAGACCGGGGTCGCGCTGCTGGAGCGGCAGCCTCGGGGGGGGCGTGCCGACGCAGGCGGGGCAGGTGCTGGAGGCGGCCGCCGCCGAGGGGATCTCCGGGCTGGATCTGGCGGTACGGCAACTGCGGGATCTCGTCGACGGGGAGAGCGGGTACGTGCGCGTGGCGACGGGGGCGACGACCGTACGGCACTTCATGTCGGAGGCGGTCGTCGCGTACCGGCGGCGGCATCCCAAGGTCAACCTGGAGTTCCGCACGGTGAGTTCGGGCCGCGGCAGCTTCGACGCGCTGGCCGACGGCACGCTCGACCTGGCCTGGATCACCCTGGGCCCGCCGGTGCGCGGCATCGAGCAGCGGCCGGTGGTGGAGCTGCCGTGGGTGCTGGCGGTACGGGCCGACGATCCGCTGGCCGAGCGGCGTCACGTCGATGTCGGCGCCGACCTTCGGGACGTACGGCTGATCCGGCTGCCGCCGAACTCCGCCTCGGCGGCTCATCTGGACGCCGCCTGTGCCGAGTTGGGGGTCCGGTTCACGCACGACACGAGCGTCGCCGACTGGGACACGGCACTGCTGCCGACCGAGCTGGGGGTCGGGCGGGCGGTGGTCCCCGCACTGCCCGGGCTGCCCGTGCCCGGCGACGGCGACGGCGACGGCAGCCGCGATCTGCGCCTCATCCCCCTGCCCGACCTGCGACCCCTGCCCGTCGGCTGGGCCGTACGCCGCTGGGACGCGCTCAGCCCGCCGGCCCGGGCGTTCGCGGACCTGGTGGAGGGCTGCCGCCGGGGCAATGGCTAATTCAGGCCGATCGCCGCGCAGTCCGCCGCGTACTCAGTGGTGCAGATCTGCTTGACGGTGTAGACCCCGTCCCGGATCACCGTGTCCTCGATGTTGTCCTTCGTGAGGGCGACCACCGGCACCAGCTGGGCCGGGATGTTCTTCTGTGTCGGGCTGTCGACCGAGTCCGCGGTCAGCGCGTCGAACTCGATGTCGTGTCCCTGGACCTTGTACACGGCCATCTTCGCGGCGTTGGTCGCCTCCAGCAGGAACGACTTGTACACGGTCATGAACTGCTCGCCCGCGACGATCCGCTGCACCGCGTCCAGATTCGCGTCCTGCCCCGTCACCGGCGGAATCTTGGTGGCGCCCGCCTCCTTCAGCGCGTCTATGACGGCGCCGGCCATGCCGTCGTTCGCCGAGTAGACGGCGGCGATGTCGGCCAGCCCGACGGCCTTGATCGCCTTCTCCATGTTCGCCTTGGCGACCTCGGGCGACCACTTGTCGGTGTCGTACTGCTTGACGATGTCGACTTCGCCCTCGAGCTCGTCGAGCGCGCCCTTCTTGAAACGCGCGGTGTTCGGGTCGGCGGGGTCGCCGTTCATCATGACGACCTTGCCGGAGGCGGCCTTCGAGCCGAGTTCCTGGACGAGCGAGCGGCCCTGCACCTCGCCGACGAGCTCGTTGTCGTGCGAGACGTACGCGTCGATCGGTCCCTCGGCGAGCCGGTCGTAGGCGATGACGGGAATGCCCGCGTCCTTGGCCTTCTGCACGTCCGACGCGATGGCCTTGGCGTCCAGCGCGTCCACCAGGATCACGTCCACCTGGTCGTCGATCATCTGCTGAAACTGCCGGCTCTGCTGGTCCGCGCTCGCCTCGGCGTTGGCGTAGGCGACCTTGCCCTTGCCGTCGGTGAGGTCGCCGACCTCCTTCTTGATGAGGGGGTAGTCGAACTTCTCGAAGCGGGCCGTGTCCTTGTCCGGCAGGAGGAGACCCACCGTGATGTCGTCGCCCTTCTCAGGAGACGCGGAGCTGTCACCGCCCCCGATCCCGTCGATGACACCGCACGCGGTGAGCGAGAGCGCCGAGGCGGACGCGGCCAGGGCCATGGCGATACGGCGTACAACGGGCGTGTGGGGGGTACGAGCGTTCACTACAGGTGCCTTCCGAGCGGAGGTGCGGCGTTGCTACCCGGGTGGCGGTAGCCAACGCGGCTGCGGCATGTCACGTCAAGCAGTTGTCGTAACGAGACGGCAACCGTTTTCCATGATCATGATTCCCCTCCCTTGAACATGAGTTCCGCCCAGACCGTCTTCCCGACGTCGCGCTCGGAAACACACCAGGTCAGAGCGAGAAGTTGAACCAGGATCAACCCTTGACCGCGTTCCCCCTCCGACTCCGCGACACATCGGAGTTGCCGGGCCCCGCCTTCCTCGACCTCCCCCCGCCGGGGGCTGTTTCATGAGTCGTGACCAGCAGAAAGAAGAGCCAGCAGAAGGAAAGGGGTCGCCGGTCATGTCACTCGCCCGCGTCCACAACTTCTCCATCTCGCTCGACGGCTTCGGCACCGGTGAGGGCCTGAGCCTTGACGCGCCATTCGGTCACGCCGGGGAACGGCTGCACGAGTGGATGTTCGCCACGCGGTGGTGGCACGGGATGACCGGCCGGCCCGGCGGGAGCGGCGGCCTCGACGACGCGTTCGCACGGCAGTTCGCGCCCGGGATCGGTGCCGAGATCATGGGCGCCGGGAAGTTCGGGCCGCCCGGATGGCACGAGGACCCGGAGTGGAAGGGGTGGTGGGGGCCCAACCCGCCGTTCCACACACCGACCTTCGTCCTCACCCATCAGCCGCGCCCGTCGATCGAGATGGAGGGCGGCACGACGTTCCACTTCCTCGACGCTTCGCCCGCCAAGGCGCTGGAGACGGCCCGCGAGGCCGCGGACGGCCAGGACGTGCGCATCGGCGGGGGACCCACCGTGATCCGCGACTTCCTCGCCGCCGGGCTCATCGACCAGATGCACGTCGCGGTGGTCCCGATCCTGCTGGGGCGGGGCGTACGCCTCTGGGACGGACTGGCGGACGTCGAGAAGGACTACGAGGTCCAGGCCGCCTCCTCGCCCAGCGGAGTCACGCATCTGACGTTCACCCGTGTGGGGCCCGGGTGAGACACGCCTCAGTACAGGACTTCGCCCATCGGTGAGCTGTCGCCCACGATGTACGCGCGGATCGACGCCAGGTACGCGTCGCGGCCGACCCGGCCGTCGCCGTCGGCGTCCAGCGCGTCGAACGCGGCGGCGGCGTTGCCGGGGGGATTGTTCAGTGCGGTGCGCAGCGTCGTGAACTGCGCTTTGTCCAGGGCCCCGGCGCCGTCCGCGTCGGCGAGGTCGAAGAGCGCGCCCAGCGCGAACCGGCAGACGTTGTCGAACTTGTCGGCGCCCACCCACGCGTTGTACTCGTCGAAGGTCAGCTTCCCGTCGCCGTCGGCATCCATCTCACTCCATGCCTTGACGCCCTCCGCTCGGGCGGCGACGACGAGCGGATCGTCCTCCGTACGCCCGGTGGCCGCGACGGTGCGGTCGATCCGGGAGAGGTAGTCGTGCCGCGTGACGACCAGGTCCCCGTCGGCGTCCATCATGGCGAACACGCGCACGCGCGCGGTCGTCGCGGCGTCGGCGGTCGTACGGCTCACTCGGATCTCCTCCTGCTCGGGTTCATGCGCCTCAACGAGGACGTCCGGCGCTCCCTACCCGCCTTGTGCCGGGCTCCAAGCAACCCACTGCGACCCGTCTGGAGCAGACGCGTGCGTGGCGGCGCAGGCGGCGGGTGTACGCCGTCGGTGCGCTTCCAGGCGCCCGAAACAGCGGATTCCCCCAGGCGGTTGAAGCACCGGTAGTGCTACACGACTTGCGGGAGGGCATATGTTGAGCAGGCGCGGTAGGGCGGTCACGCTGGGGTCCCTGGTGCTCCTTGTCTCGTCGCTGTTGGGGGCGCCGGCCAGTCAGGCCAGTACGGGCGGGCACGAGTCCGTCATCTGCGCGGGCAACGCCGGCAGCCGCTACGACCCGCCGCTGACCCTCCAGCCCCGTACGACCCACAACCACGCGGACGTGAGCTACACCTGCACCACCGTCTCCGGCCACACCTTGGCGGCCACCGGCTCCTTCCACGCCGTCGCGCCGTCGGCGTCCTGCCTCTCGCTGACCGGCGCGCACGGCACCGAAACCGTCCGCTATGCCGACGGCGGCCGGTCGCTGGTCGTCATCGACGGCGCCACCACCGTCCGCGTCGCCGGCGTACTGGTCGTCCTGCAGTCCGGCCGGGTCGTGGAGGGACGCGGCGAAGGCCACGCCGTACGCCGGACCGTGACCTCGTTGCCCCGGCAACTGCCCACGGACTGCCTGGCCTCCGGCCTGCGGGGCACCGAAAGCGCGGTGCGGCTGGAGATCCTGCCGTAGCGCGGTGTCGCCGGGCGCGGCCGCGCTTTTGACGGCCGCGCCCTCGAAAGGGCCAATGCCCGAACAGCCGTACCAGGACGCCCTACGGTCTCACGCTGTCACCGAGATCCAGGGAAGGAAACCACTGTGGCAACCGTCAAGCGCGCGGCGACGACCATTGACGTCCTGAGGCTGCTGGCCCATTTGAACCCGCGGTTGTGGCCGCTCGTCGAGTCGCGCCCGCCGTACGTGCCTCCCCATCCCATTGTCGGCGGGGTGCCGCTCAACCCGCAGCCACTGCCGCCGGAGCAGCAGGACGGCCTGTGGAACGCCGTCCGGGACATGTCCGTCTCGGTGGCGGAGGCGACGATCGCCGCGAGTCTGGCGGGACGCAGGCCCGCCGAGGTGCTCAGGGAGGTCGGAGACGACATCTGCCCCGAGCCGCCGAAGGTGCCCTGGCCGAGGAGGTGGCCCGTACCTCTGCAGCTGCAACGGGAGCTCCACATCGATGCGAAGCATGTCTCCCCCGCCGTGCAGGCCACGGCCGCCCTGGTCTTCCAGTCCTACGCCCGGCAGACGACGGACAAAGCCCTGAGCACGGCCTTCACCGATCTGGCCGACCGGTTGCTGGAGCGGGCGCTGAAGACCGCGAACGGTTCCGCCTGAGCCGTGGCTCAGCCCTGCTGTCCGATGCGGTCGACCACCTGGATGTTCTGCAGGGTCCTGGTCTCCCAGTACCAGCCGGTCTGCACCCAGTCGTCCTTGCCCACCTTCTTCGGCACGCTCCCCTTGGTGCGCAGGCCCAAGTAGTCGTAGGTCCGGCGGTCGAAGAGGAAGGTCCAGTCCAGCTCGGGGTACGAGACGCCGACCGCGTTCCGGCCGTCGACGTCCACGTCGTCGTAGTCCAGGCGGATCCGGGGCAGCTTCGACAGCGCTTCGAAGGCGGCGGCCTGCAGGCCGGGGGGCATCACACGCGGCCCCATCATCAGCATGCAGCCCTCCATGAACGCATGCCTGTCGGTCTCGGGAGAGACCTTCTGGCCGAACCTGAACCGGTCCAGGAGCTTGTCGGGGTCCGTCGGCAGCCTCTGGAGCTTGGAGTAGGCGGTGGGAGGCCAACGCACCTCGTGCTCGCCGAGCGGAGGATCGTTGTGGACCTTTCCGTGCTCCTCCCGCAGGGAGGGCTTGGAGCCGTCCACCGACATCCAGCTCTCGTCGGTCCACGTTCTGGTCCTGCCGCCCTTCACCGGCGTCCGCGTGATGTAGGTCTTGGTGTAGAAGTACTGGTCATCACGCGGCACGGGCAGGTCGCCGCCCTGGGCGCGGGTCCGCTCGGCGGCCCTGCGCAGCACCTCCGTCGCGCTGACCGTGCGCAGACGAGGCGTGCTGTCGTCCTCGCCGTCGCCGCGTGCCACGACGACGGCGACGCCCACCGCCGCCGCGCTCAGCCCGGCGAGCGAGGCACGGAACATGAGGCGTCGGCTCAGTGCACGGCCACGGAACGCGACGCTGCGGGACTCCTCGTCGATGGCGGTCCGGAGGCGGGCTCGGGCGGCGGCGCGGGCCGGGTCGGAGAGCCCGTCCGGGGCGGTGCCTGTGCCCCATTCGCGCACCCTCGTCAGTTCATCCATGGTCGGTCTCCTTCTGAGGTGCGGTCGAGGGGGTGCGATCCGGTCCGCCCAGGGCCCGTCGCAGCCTGGTGCGGGCTCTGTGCAGGCGGGAGCGCACCGTGCCGACGGGTACGTCCAGGGCCTGCGCGGCCTCCTCGTAGTCGAGGTCTCCCCAGGCGATGACGAACAGCACGTCCCGGTACCGGGCGGGCAGTTCGGCGAGCGCGCCGGCCAACGCGCCGTGTGTCCCCCCGGCGCCCAGCTTCTCGGTGACCGCGTGCTCGGGGCCGCTGTCCTGCTGCCCCGGAGGCAGTGCCGCCATGCGTGACAGTGCCCGCAGCCGGCGGGCCTCGTCCCTGCGGTGCCGGCCGATCAGGTTGGTGGCTATGCCGTACAGCCAGGGCCGGGCGTGGGCGTGCGACAGGTCGTAGCGGCGACGCCGTTGAAAGGCGATCACGAACGTCTCCGCCATCAGGTCGTCGGCGGTGTCGGAGCCCAGACGTCGTGCGATGTAGCGGTGGATGTCGTCGGCGTAGCGGTCGAAGATCACGGCGAACGTGTCGGGCGTTTCCCAGGACCGTTCGATGACCGAGCCGTCGGAGCCGCCGTTCGCCGCCGTTGCCGCGGCGAAGGCGGCGCCCGAGCTCGGCGCGAGCGTCACGTCCTACCTCTGTGGTTCATGCGGTATCCCTCGAAGACCGGGTGTCATGGTCTCCTGCTGTTCGCCGACACCCGCCGTCGAGTTCCACCCCGCAGAGTGACGTGACTCACACGCTACTTGGCGTACAACGCCTCCACCTCCGCCGCGAAGTCCCGCATGACCGCCTCCCGCCGCAGCTTCATCGACGGCGTCAGATGGCCGTCCATCTCCGTGAAGTCGGTCGGCAGGATCGCGAAGCGGCGGATGGACTCCGGGCGGGAGACCAGTTTGTTGGCCTCGTTCACGGCGCGTTGCAGGATCGCCCGCAACTCGTCGTCATTGACGAGGAGTTCGGCGGGGACCGGGTGCTTGCCGTGCATCCGGCGCCAGTGGGTGACGCCGTCCATGTCCAGGGTGATCAGCGCGGAGACGTAAGGGCGGCGGTCGCCCAGGACGATGCACTGGGAGATGAGAGGGTGCGAGCGGAGCCAGTTCTCCAGGGGCGCGGGCGCCACGCTCTTGCCGCCGGCCGTGATCAGCAGTTCCTTCTTGCGGCCGGTGATCGTGAGGTAGCCCTCGTCGTCCAGGGCGCCGATGTCCCCCGTGGCCAGCCAGCCGTCCGCCGCGGCCGGGACCACGCCGCCCGCCGCCGGGTCCCAGTAGCCGCGCAGCACCTGGTCGCCGGCGACGAGGATCTCGCCGTCCGCGGCGATGCGGATCCGGGTGCCGGGCAGGGGCCAGCCCACCGTGCCCAGGCGGGGCTTGAGGGGCGGGGTCACCGTCGAGGCGCCCGTGGTCTCCGTCAGCCCGTAGCCCTCGTAGATCTCGATGCCCGCGCCGGCGAAGAAGGCGGCCAGTCGGCGGCCGAGCGGTGAGCCGCCGCAGATCGCGTACCTCACCCGGCCGCCCATGGCGTTGCGGATACGGCGGTAGACCAGGGGGTCGTAGAAGGCGCGGGCCGTCTTGAGCGTCGCGCTCGGGCCGCCGCCCGTCCCCGCGTGCCGGGCCTCCATCGCCTCGCCGTAGCGCTCGGCCACCGACGCCGCGCGGTCGAAGGACGAGGCGCGGCCGCCCGTCTCGGCCTTGGCGCGGGCGCTGTTGAAGACCTTCTCCAGCATGTACGGGATCGTCAGCAGACAGGTCGGGCGGAAGGCCGCCAGGTCCGGCAGCAGGTGCTCCGCCTTCAGGCTCGGGGCGTGGCCGAGGCGGACCCTGGCCCGGACGCAGGCCACCGCCACCATGCGGCCGAAGACGTGCGACATCGGCAGGAACAGCAGCACCGACGCCTCCTCGCTCGTCCTCGACTTGAAGATCGGGTAGAGGAGTTCGATCCCGTTGTCCACCTCGGCGAAGAAGTTGCCGTGGGTCAGCGCGCAGCCCTTGGGGCGGCCCGTCGTGCCCGACGTGTAGACCAGAGTCGCCAGCGTGTCCGGCACCAGCATGCCGCGCCGTACGCCCACTTCGCCGTCCGGCTGCTGCCGGCCCAGTTCCGCCAGCCGCTCCACGTGCCCCTTCTCCATCACCCACATGTGGCGCAGATCGGGTACGCGGTCCAGTTCGGGGCCGAGGGCGGCCGCCTGTGCGGCGGTCTCGGCCACCAGGGCCACCGCACCGGAGTCCTGGAGGATCCAGCGGGTCTGGAAGGCGGACGACGTGGGGTAGACGGGGACCGTGACGAGGCCGGCCGCCCACGCGCCGAAGTCGAGGAGCGTCCACTCGTACCGCGTCCGCGCCATGACGGCGATCCGGTCCCCGGGCATCAGCCCCTCGGCGACGAGCCCCTTGGCCACCGCCTGCACCTGATCGGCGAACTCGGCCGCCGTCACGTCCGTCCACTGCCCGTCCTCGCCCTTGCGGCTGAACACCACCGCGTCCGGGGCCGCGGCCGCGTTGTCGAAGGGCAGGTCCGCGAGCGATCCATGGGTCACCGGCGGCGCGAACGGCGGTACGTACGCCTCCCGTACGACGCCGTCCAGCCGCCGCGTCTCGGGATGCACCAGGGTGGGTCCGGGAGCGTCGTCGAAGGCGGCCGAGGGGGCGAAGGAGGGAAGCGGGGTGGACACGGGCGGCTCCTGCGGCGGGCGTGCAGCGACGAAAGTGCTGGCTGCATGACGTACGTGCCTCGCGCACCGTGGCGTTCACCTGCCGAGGCCTGCGGAAAGGGTTACCGCTGGTTAGGCAGGCGATCGTACGGGGCCCGCGTGTGGGGGTTGTGCGGGTTCGGGGGTGGTCCCGGGCCGGGAATGTGTAACGTCGAGGGTTATGTGAGGGCCCCTCAGCTTAGTCTCACCTTCCCCTTACCTTCGCTCCAGGACAGCCGTCACGCCCTGCCCGCCCGCCGCGCAGACCGAGATCAGCCCGCGACCCGAACCGCCCCTCTCGGCCGGCAACTTGGCCAGCGTCGCCACGATCCGCGCACCGGTCGCGGCGAAGGGGTGCCCGGTGGCCAGGGACGAGCCCGCCACGTTCAGCCGGGCCCGGTCCACGGGGGCGAGCCCGCGCTTCTCCCACGCCGCCGGCGTGGCCAGCACCTGGGAGGCGAAGGCCTCGTGGATCTCTACGAAGTCGAAGTCGGCAAGGGCGAGTTCGGCCCGCTCCAGCATGCGGGGGACCGCGTACGCCGGCGCCATCAGCAGTCCGTCCTCGCCGCCCGCGACATCGCCCCGTACGAAGTCCACGGCCGCCGTCTCGTACGCGGTGAGATACGCCAGGGGTTCCAGCCCCCGCGCCTGCGCCCACTCCTCACTCGCCAGCAGCACCACCGCCGCCCCGTCCGTGAGCGGCGTCGAATTGCCCGCCGTCATGGTCGGATCGGGCCGGTCGAGGCCGAACACCGGCTTCAGCGCGGCGAGCTTCTCCGGCGTCGAACCGGGCCGCAGGTTCTGGTCACGGTCCAGCCCCCGGAAGGGCACGACCAGGTCCTGGAAGAAGCCGCGTTCGTACGCCGCCGCCAGCCGCTGGTGACTCGTGGCCGCCAGCTCGTCCTGGGCCTCGCGGGAGATACCCCGGGCGGTGACGGCGGCGTGCTCGCCCATGGAGAGACGGGTGCGGGGCTCGGCGTTGCGCGGGATGTCGGGGATCAGGTGGGACGGCCGTACGCCGGCCAGCGCCTTGAGTCGCCCGCCCGGCGACTTGGCCCGCCGTGCCGCCAGCAGGATGCGGCGCAGCTCGTCGTTGACGCCGAGGGGCGCGTCGCTGGCCGTGTCCGCGCCGCCCGCGATCGCCGACTCGGTCTGGCCGAGCGCGATCTTGTTGGCGGCGGCGATCACGGCCTGCAGGCCGGTGCCGCAGGCCTGCAGGATGTCGTACGCGGGTGTGCGCGGGTCCAGCTTCGAGCCGAGGACGGTCTCGCGGGCAAGCGGGTCCGGGGAGGTGAGGGTGCGTTCCCGCGTCGTTCGGTGCGTGCTCTCGGCGTGCCGGGCGAAGGTCCTCGTAGCGGAGCTACTTGGGCCTTTGGCCGGTGCGGCGAGTGGGGGCACCTCCCACGCCCTTAAGGCAGTGGGGGAGCGTGCCGGGCGGCGTGGGGGCGTGCCCTCACCTCCCCGGACCCGCTTGGGTTGAAGTCCCGGCTGTGCTTGAGGACGGCCCCGGCGACGAGCTCGCCGACCGCGCCCGGATCGCCGATGCCGTACCGCTCGACCAGGCCGTCGACCACGGCCGTGAGCATGTCCTGGTTGGAGGCGGTGGCGTACGGGCCGTCGGAGCGGGCGAACGGGATGCGGGTGCCGCCGATGATCGCGACGCGCCGGACCGCCGGTGGTTTCACGGGGCTCATCTCCACCCACTCCTCACGCCCGCCATGCCTTACCTCGGGTAACCTTACTCCGGAGTCAGTACGGAGCGCACGGGGAGTGGGACTGACATGGCCGA
Organism: Streptomyces sp. DT2A-34; assembly: GCF_030499515.1. Taxonomy (NCBI): domain Bacteria; kingdom Bacillati; phylum Actinomycetota; class Actinomycetes; order Kitasatosporales; family Streptomycetaceae; genus Streptomyces; species Streptomyces sp. DT2A-34. The sequence continues at coordinate 4,060,853 of NZ_JASTWJ010000001.1, forward strand.
CCGCTATCTGAGCTTCACCGGCACCGCACCCGGTCGCTTCCTCACCCGCCGACTCGGGTTGCCGCAGCCGGCCGCGCTGAAACGCTGGTCACCGGAGCGGCCCGCGCTGGAGGGCGACCGGCTCCTCCTCACGGCGGGCAAGTCGGACCTCGACCTCGCCGGTGCGGGCCTCGGCCTGGCGACCTCCGCCGAGAGGCCGACCGCCGTCGTCCTGGACGCCACAGGGGTGCGGGACGTCGAGACGCTCGCCGAGGTGCACGCGGCCCTGCACCCCGTGGTGCGGTCGGTCGGCGAGAGCGGCCGGGTCGTGGTCCTCGGCGCGCCCCTGGACCCCGCCGACCATCACCAGGCGGCCGCCCAGCAGGCCCTGGAGGGCTTCGCGCGCTCCCTCGGCAAGGAGATCGGACGGGGCCGGACGGTGAATCTCGTACGGCTGACGGACGCGCGTGCCGCCGAGTCGACCCTGCGTTTCCTCCTCTCCCCCAAGTCGGCGTACGTCAGCGGCCAGGTGATCGAGGTGGGTGCCCACGACGCGAGCGCGGCGCCCGCCGACCCCGACCGCCCCCTCGCCGGCCGCACCGCCCTCGTCACCGGCGGCGCGCGCGGTATCGGCGAGGCGGTCGCCGAGACGCTGGCCAGGGACGGCGCCCGGGTCGTCGTACTCGACGTACCGCAGGCCGAACAGGACGCGCGGCGGGTGGCCGAACGGCTCGGCGGCACCGCCCTCGCGCTCGACATCACCGCCCCCGACGCGGGCGAGCGCATCGCCGCCGCGCTGCCCGACGGGCTGGACGTCCTGGTCCACAACGCCGGCATCACACGCGACCGTCGGCTGGTCAACATGCCCGCCGGGCGCTGGAGTTCGGTGCTGGACGTCAATCTCGCGAGCGTGCTGCGCACGACGGACGCGCTGCTGGCGAGCGGGGCGCTCAAGCGGGGCGGGCGGATCGTGGCGACGGCGTCGATCGCGGGGCTGGCGGGGAACGCCGGACAGACCAACTACGGGGCGAGCAAGGCGGGCATCGTCGGTCTGGTCCGCTCCCTCGCGCCGCGCGCGCTCGCCGAGCACGGGGTGACGGTCAACGCGGTGGCGCCCGGCTTCATCGAGACGAAGATGACCGCCGCGGTTCCCCTGTTCATCCGTGAGGCGGGCCGGCGCATGAACGCCCTTGCGCAGGGAGGGCTGCCGGTCGATGTCGCCGAGACGACCGCCTGGCTGGCCGATCCGGCGTCGGGCGCGGTCAACGGGCAGGTCGTCCGGGTGTGCGGCCAGAGCCTGCTGGGGGCCTGATGCAGACCACGCTGACCGGTTCCCCGTCCCTCGGCCCCCTTCTCGCGCGGGGCGCCCTCCTGTCCCCCTTCAAGCGGCCCCGCCCGGACGCCGACTACCCGCGCACCCGGCTCGAACTGCCCGGTGTACGCGTCGACCTGACGCGGCTCGCCGCGTACGAGCGGGTGTGCGGCTTCCCGACCGGCGACGACTCGCTGCCGGTGACGTATCCCCATGTGCTGGGGTTCCCGCTCGCCATGCGGCTGATGAGCGGCCGGGACTTTCCGCTGCCGCTGCTCGGACTCGTCCATACGTCGATCGAGATCACCCGGCACACGACGCTGACGGCCACCGGAGAGTACGAACTCGCCGTGTATGTCGATGAGTTGGCGCCCCACCGGCGGGGCACGGAGGCGGGCGTGGTCACCTCGGTGCGGTCGGGCGAGCAGGTCGTGTGGGAGTCCAGGAGCACCTATCTGGCCCGGCACCGCACTGACGGCCGTCAGACGGCACCGCCGGTGAAGGACGTACAGGAGGAGCACAAGCCCCTGCCCGCCGTCGCCGGATGGCGGCTCGCCGCCGACGTCGGACGCCGCTACGGTGCCGCCTCCGGCGACCGGAACCCCATCCACCTCCACCCGCTCACCGCCCGCCTGTTCGGCTTCCCCCGGGCCATCGCGCACGGCATGTGGACGGTGGCCCGCTGCCTCGCCGCGCACGGCACACCGCAGGCGGTGCTGGTACGGGCGGAGTTCAAGGCGCCGGTGCTGCTGCCGGGGACGGTGACGTACGCGGCGGAGGGCGGGCGGTTCGAGCTGCGGGGCGGCGGCGGTGGGGATCGCGTCCACCTGGCCGGGGAGGTCTATCCGCTCGCCTCGTGAGGGGCGTCCGGCGGTGACCAGGGCCGGCCGTCCATGAGGTTGCCGAGGCCCGCCCACGCGAAGTTCATCAAGGTGGCCGCCGCCTGTCTCGCCGTCACGCCCGGCGTGGCGTTGGCCCAGGCCGCGAGCGACTCGGCGGCACCGACCAGGGCTTCGGCGAGGCCGGCGACCTCGCTCTCGGGGAGGTCGGGGTCGCGATGGGCCTCCCGGGCCGCCGCGAGGATCAGCTGCGTGACAAACGCGACGATCTCCGCCCGCATCGCGGCGACCTCGGCGGCGAAGGGCTCGCCATGGGTGCGGGCCTGCAGGTGCAGGACGGACCAGCCGTCCGGGTTCTGCGCGGTGTGCGTGAAGAACGCGCCCAGACCTTCCCAGAGTTGGCGGTCGGCGGGCGCGTCGCGCTGGACGCCCGCACGGACGGCCTCGGTGAGCGCGGCCGCCTCCCGGCGTATGCAGGCGGTGAAGAGGTCTTCCTTCGAGTTGAGGTACAGGTACACCAACGGCTTGGAGACGCCCGCGAGTTCGGCGATCTCGTCCATCGACGCGGCCATGTACCCCCGCTGGCCGAAGGTCCGCACAGCGGCGTCCAGCATCTGCTGCTCACGGACGGCACGCGGCATCCGCTTGGTCTTCACGGCACCCATGCCCGTCAGCCTACGGGCCGGAAGGGAGATCCCACCCGGCCCGCGACCACGCCGGCCTACTCCTCACCACTCCCGTCGTCCTCGAAGCGCGCCAACTGACGGGCCCACTGCCGCCCGTCGACCGACGGCTGAGCCGTCAGCCGGGGCAGCAGCTGCGCGGCGAGGAGGGTGGACAGGGCCGAGGTGTCGACGCTCGTGCCGTCGGTGCGTACCACCACCGGCTGCGGGGCCTTGCCGGCGAGCTTCGCGCCCACCTCCAGACGGCGCCGGGCGAGTTCGTACTGCAGGACGGCGCGGTTGTCGCGGTAGGCCGTGGCGAGGGCGCGCTGGGCGCGGGCCTCGTTCTCGGCGGCGATCAGGCCGCTGCGGCCCCGCGTCTCGATCTCGAACCGCACGCGCTGGGCGTTGGTCTCCTGCTGCTCCAGCAGCTGGGCGACCTCTTCGCGAGCCCGGTTCAACGCGGCCCTGACCTCGACGATCCGGGCGTCCCGCACCTTCTTGGCGCGCTCGATGTCCATGCCCAGCTGGTCGATCCGGCGCTTGCGGATCAGGCCCCACTCCTGCTCGTAAGCGGTGCGCTCCTTGGCGACCCGCTCCCGGGTGGCGAGGTGCTGCTGGTACTGCGTCGGCAGCTGGACGTCCGGGATGTTGGAGCCGGTGATGCGCACGCCGTAGCCGGACAGCTGGCGGTTGAGCAGCTCCTGCATGTCGGCCACGTCCGAGCCGCGCAGGTCGTAGGCCCGCTCGGTGCGCATCTTGCGCGCCCGCTGCCGGATCGCGTCCTGTACGGCGCTGGAGAGCACCAGGTCGAAGTTGCCCGCGCCGATGGTGCGGACGAACAGCACGGCGTCGGTGATGCGGAACTTCAGGAAGAACTCGATGGAGCGCAGCGGCACGTTCTCCTGCGTCGGGCAGGCCATCACCGGCGCGGAGTACGGGATCTCGGTGGCCACGTCGACGACGAAGTCCACCCGCGACCACGGGTGCCACAGGTAGTGGCGGCCGGCGTCCAGGGTGCGGACGACGGCACCGTAGCGGGTCAGCACGCCGTTGGTGCCCTGCTCGATCTCGACGATCGAGGAGCGCCACCACCACAGCACGCCGATCAGCAGCAGCACGACGCCGCCGACGTAGGAGAGGGTGGCGAGGGTGCCGTAGGCGAGGTCCCCGGCGGCCGACTCGGATTCCGCCTCCCCCAGCGTCAGCATCACGCCCATGAGCAGGGCGTAGACGCCGAGCCACAGCGGCAGCATCCACCACAGGCGGCGCCGGTGGCGGGGGATGATGACCGGGATCAGGGTGTCGGCCTCGCCGCCGCGCAGGAGCCGCGCGATGTCGCTCCAGGGGGCGACCTTCTCGGAGATGACCGACCGGCGGTTGGAACGGACGGTGCTCACTGGGCGGCCTCCTCGGAGACGTCGGAGCGGTCGGAGCTGTCGGCCGATTCGGGCTCGCGCTGGTCGGGCTGGTCGGGTACCTGCGGCACCGTCGGCCGGTCGGCGGCCAGCAGCGCGCCGATCTCCGCCTCGCGCGCGGCGATCCGCTCGGACACCTCGGCGAGACGCGCCCGTACGGCGGCCGTGTCCTCCTCGGTGAACAGTTCCGTGCCGCGCTCGCCGATCAACTCGCGGGCCAGCTCCAGGAAGTCGATCCCGGCGTCCGCCGTGCCGCCGATGCGCACCAGCCGCGGCAGGTGGTCGGCGACCTGCTCCAGGGTGTCCAGCACCTGCTGCTGGTAGCGGTACTCCAGGATCTCCGGCGCCTCCGCGGCGGTCACCGCGCGGATGTCGAGGGCCTGCGCCTCCAGGAGGGCCGCGTTCGCCTTCGCCTCCGACTCGGCCTGGACGTAGCGCTGCCGGGCGAGCGCCTCGGCACGGTTGGTCTCGCGCTCGACGGCGGTGTCCATCTGTGCCTGGTACTGGGCGATGTCGGCCTGGATCGCGGAGAGCGTCTCCAGGCTGGAGGCGAGTTCCCGGGTGAGGTCGCCCTCGTCCTGCTCCTTGCGGAGCTGGAGCGCGTACTCGTGCGTGTACGCCTCCTTGGCCACCCGCACCATCTCGGGCGCCGCCAGGTCCATGCGGTAGCGCTGGTCGGAGGGCTCGGCGTGGGTGATGTTGGCGTTGGTCAGCTCGACGGCCGGGCGGAACTGCTGGTTGAGCAGGTCCAGCAGCCGGCCGGTGTCCTCGCCGACCATGTCGTAGATCCCGGCGGCTTCCTGTTCGTAGACGAGGGTACGGATCGTCTCGCTCACCGCGTTGCTCAGCTTCTCCTCGAAGCCGCGCACCGCGCCCAGCGTGTAGACGAACTCGGTCGGGTCGCTGATCCGGAACTGGATGAACAGGTCGATCGACGCCTTCACGCCGCCCTTGGTCGGTGCCTCGCGCACCGGCGCGTTGAACGGGTACTCGATCGTGGTGTTGACGATGTACGACACCCGCTTCCACGGGCTCAGCAGCACGATCCGGCCCGGGCCGACGACCTTCTCCAGCTTGCCGAAGCGGGTGATCAGCGCCTGGCAGCCGTCCGGCACCATGACCATGCCCTGCCGCCACCACACGAAGGCGACGGCGAGCAGCGAGATGACCCAGTAGTGCACGCCGAACAGCGGGTTGGTCAGGACGTCGGCACCGGCCGCCCCCACGATTCCCGCACCCACCGCGCCCAGCACGAGCAGCGTCAGCACCGGCAGCATGGAGAAGATCGAGCGGCCCTTGGGGATCACCATGGGGCAGATGGCGTGCACCGTCTCGGTGCCCTCGCGCACCTGCTCGCTACGGCCGAGCGCCTCCCCGGCCTCGTCCAGCGGCACGGTCTTCTGCCGCATGACGGTGGCGGTGGAGCCGCCCTGTTCCCGGGCGGCCGGGAAGTCGGCCGGGTCGATGCCCTGGCCCTGCGCGTCGTACCCCTCGCCGCCGTCGGCCCGTGTCCCGCGTCCGCCGATCTGCCGCTGCAGTTCCTCCTGCGCGGCCGTCCGCGGATCGGTGCCGGATGCGACGGCCTCGGCCACGCGTCGTGCGCCCTGCTTGGCGCGCGCTCGTGCCACGGTTCCCCCTTACGTTCACGAATGCCGGTGCGAACAGCCGTGCCACCGACGTGGATCCGGCCATCTCACACCATGGATCCGGACAAGGGTAAGGGGAGGGCCCACGCAGTTACCGAGTGGTATCACTGCCGGGACGCGGCAAGGAACCGCAGAGTCTCCTAGGAGGCCTGGCCCTGCGCCCGAGCCGCCTCGTCGACCACGTCGTCCTCCTGGCTGCGGTTGGCCTCCAGGTTGGCCTTCACACGGTCGACCTTCTGGACGATCCGCACGGAGGCGCGGTCGCGCTCCTTGCGCAGGACGACGAAGCTGATGGGGGCCGAGATCACCAGGGCGAGCAGGATGATCCACATGCCGTTGGAGTCGCCGAGGCCGCGCGGGGCGAGGCCGGAGTGGACGAGACCCCAGACGACCACGAGGCAGCCCACGAAGATTCCGAGGCGCATCAGTGTGTAGCGGAGCATCTCAATCCACTCTTCCGATTCCAAAAAGGGCCACTGTCCAGTGAAGCACGCTGGACCGCCGATCTTGCAGGGGGGTCAGCAGGGGCAGCAGTGGGGCCGCAGTGGGTCAGGTGAGCGGCAGCAGCATGATCACGTCGTCGCGGTCGTCGCCCGGCGCGACGCGGATGGCGTTCGGTATGCGGCCGACCTCCTTGTAGCCGCAGGAGCCGTAGAAGCGTTCCAGGCCGAGGCCGCCGCGGCAGGTGAGCCGGATCGCCTCGATGCCGTCGATGGTGCGGGCGGCCTGCTCGGCGGCCGTCAGCAGGTCGCGGCCGTAGCCCTTGCCCTGGTGCCGGGGGTGCACCATCACCGTGTACAGCCATGCCCAGTGCGTCATCAGGCGGTGCGTGTTGAAGGTGAAGAAGGCCGTCGCGGCCACCTGGCCCGCGTCGTCGTGCCCGACCAGCAGCCGGGTGCGCCCCTCCGCCATCTGGACGAAGTACCGCACCACCTCAGGCCGGATCGCCTCCCGCGTCACGGGCGGCACGAAGCCGACGGCTCCGCCCGCGTCGGAGACGTCGGTCCACAGGTCGAGGATGCCGTCGCGCAGGTCGGGAGTAACGGCGGGATCGAGAGTGAAGGTAAGGGACACCGCGTCATCGTAACCATTACGACAGCGCCCGCGCCGCCACTTTCAGGTCCGAGACCAGCCCCTCGTACGCCGCCTTCCGGTCCGCGTCGTCCTGGGCCCGCAGTACCGACGACGGATGCACCGTCGCCACCAGCTTCTCCGGCCGGCCGTGGATCTCCCGCTCCAGCAGCGCCCCGCGCACCTCGCCGACCCGGAACGACGACCCGAGCAGCGCCTTGCCCGCGCTCGCGCCCAGGAGCACGATCAGCTCGGGCTCCACGACGGCCAGTTCGGCGGCCAGCCAAGGCCCGCACGCGGTCATCTCGCGCAGCGTCGGCGCCTTGTGGATACGGCGCTTGCGGGGTTCGGCCTGCGTGAACTTGAAGTGCTTGACGGCGTTGGTGACGTAAGCCTCGGCGGGGTCGATACCGGCCTCTTCCAACGCGCGGTCCAGGAGGCGGCCGGCGGGGCCGACGAACGGCTTGCCCTGGCGGTCCTCCTGGTCGCCGGGTTGTTCGCCGACGAGCATGACGCGCGCGTGTGCCGTCCCGGCGCCGAACACGGTCTGCGTGGCGTCCCGGTGCAGGGGACAGCCACGGCAGTCGGCGGCCGCACGGCGAAGGGCGGGGAGGCCGCCACGGTCGGGAACGAAAGGTTCAGCGGTGTAGGCGTCCTCGGGTGCCTTCGTGCTCACCATGGCGGACGAGTACCACGACCCGGCCCCCTGGAATCACACCCGCATCGGCTGGGGGGACTCCCGGCGCAGCGGGTCCGGGCCGTCGTACTCCCGAATGACCTCGTACCGCGTGTTCCGCTCCACCGGCCTGAAGCCCGCGTCCCGGATCAGGTCCAGCAGGTCCTCGCGGGTCAGCTTGTTCGGGGTGCCGTAGTTGTCGGCGTCATGCGTGATCTTGTACTCGACGACCGAGCCGTCCATGTCGTCGGCGCCGTGCTGGAGGGCCAGTTGGGCGGTCTGGACGCCGTGCATGACCCAGAAGACCTTGACGTGCGGGACGTTGTCGAACAACAGCCGCGACACCGCGAACGTCTTCAGGGCCTCGGCGCCGGTCGCCATCTGGGTCCTGGCCTGGAGGCGGTTGCGTACCTTGCCGTCCTTCACGTCGACGAAGTCGTGCTGGTAGCGCAGCGGGATGAAGACCTGGAAGCCGTTCGTCTCGTCCTGCAGCTCGCGCAGGCGCAGGACGTGGTCGACGCGGTGGCGGGGCTCCTCGATGTGGCCGTACAGCATGGTGCACGGGGTCTTCAGACCCTTCTCGTGCGCCAGGCGGTGGATGCGGGACCAGTCCTCCCAGTGGGTCCGGTGGTCCACGATGTGCTGCCGGACCTCCCAGTCGAAGATCTCCGCGCCGCCACCGGTGAGGGATTCCAGCCCGGCGTCGATGAGCTCGTCGAGGATCTCGGAGGCCGACAGACCGCTGATCGTCTCGAAGTGGTGGATCTCCGTCGCCGTGAAGGCCTTCAACGACACGTCCGGGAGGGCGGCCTTCAGCTCCCGCAGCGAGCGCGGGTAGTAGCGCCACGGCAGGTTGGGATGGAGCCCGTTGACGATGTGCAGCTCGGTGAGGCTGTCCGACTCCATCGCCTTGGCGAGCTTGACGGCCTCCTCGATGCGCATCGTGTACGCGTCCTTCTCGCCCGGCTTGCGCTGGAAGGAGCAGTACGCGCAGGAGGCCGTACAGACGTTGGTCATGTTGAGGTGACGGTTGACGTTGAAGTGGACGACGTCGCCGTTCTTGCGCGTGCGCACCTCGTGCGCGAGGCCGCCGAGCCACGCCAGGTCGTCCGACTCGTACAGCGCGATGCCGTCCTCGCGAGTCAGCCGCTCACCGGAGCGGACCTTCTCCTCCAGCTCGCGCTTGAGCCCGACGTCCATGCGTACACCTCTCCTAGACAGACTTCCTCAACCGTACGCCCCCACCCTTCGGGCGGGAGGTGCCCCCATACGGCCCTCCGGGCCTACGCCTCCTCGGGCAGCTCTCCGACCCGGTTCTCCCACTTGGTGGAGAGCACGATCGTCGTACGGGTCCGGGACACGCCCGTGGTGCCGCTCAGCCGCCGGATGATCTTCTCGAGGCCGTCCACGTCGGCCGCGCGCACCTTGAGCATGTACGAGTCGTCGCCCGCGATGAACCAGCAGTCCTCGATCTCGCCCAGGTCCCGCAGACGGTCCGCCACGTCCTCGTGGTCGGTGGCGTCGGAGAGCGAGATGCCGATCAGGGCGGTGACGCCGAGGCCGAGCGAGGCGGCGTCGACGGTGGCGCGGTAGCCGGTGATGACGCCGGCCGCCTCCAGCCGGTTGATGCGGTCGGTGACGCTGGGTCCCGACAGGCCGACGAGGCGTCCCAGCTCCGCGTAGGAGGCCCGGCCGTTCTCCCTCAGGGCCTGGATGAGCTGCCTGTCCACCGCGTCCATGCGATTCGAAGCCTTCCGCTGAAGAGGTCTTGAATGGTTCCCGAAGTGATGCGAGGTACTGCGACTTGCTCAGATGGCGTTCATGTCGTGCGGGTTCCGCCGCCGAGTTCGCCCTTCCAGCGGCGGTAGAGGCGGTGCTCGACGCCCGCCGCGTCGAGGACCCGTCCGGCGACGAAGTCCACCAGGTCCTGGATGTGCGTCGCCCCCGCGTAGAAGGCCGGCGAGGCGGGCACCACGGTGGCGCCCGCGTCGTCCAACGTGACCAGGTGGCGCAGGGTCTGACCGTTCAGCGGGGTCTCCCGCACCGCCACGACCAGCTTGCGCCCCTCCTTGAGGGTCACGCTCGCCGCGCGCTGCAACAGGTCCTTCGACAGCCCGAGCGCGACGCCCGCCACGCAGGCTGTGGAGGCCGGCACGATCAGCATGCCCTTCACGGGGTACGACCCCGACGACGGCCCGGCGGCGAGGTCGCCCGCGCTCCAGTGCCGTACGGCGTCGATGTCCACGTCGAAGGTCCCGGGCTTGCCGTCGGCCCCACGGGACAGCCATTCCCGCAGGTCGTCCTGCCAGTGCCCGTCCCGGAACGAAATACCCGTCTCGTCGAGCAGCGTGAGCCGCGACGCCCGGCTGACGACCAGGTCGACGCTCTCCCCCGCGGCGAGGAGCGCGCGCAGCACGGCGGCGGCGTATGGGGTGCCGGAAGCGCCGGACACCCCTACGATCCAAGGCGCACGCGGCGTCTCTCCTGGCTTGACTGGGTTCACGACACCGAGCCTATCCGGCCGTACGGGGTGGGAACCGACCAAGGGGGGCCAGGCGTTCCCCAGGGGGGACGACTTGGGCGGTGGGGTTGCCATGGCGGGTACGTCGGGTGCGGCGGATATGTGGGGCGCGGAGCGCGAGTGGTCGCGGGGTGACCGCGCGAGGACCGCGGCCAAGCTGATGCTGGGCTGGGTCGCGCTGCTGTGGCTGCTGGAAGTGGCCGACGTGATCAGCGGTCACGCGCTGGACGGCTTCGGCATCGTCCCGCGCACCTCGTCCGAGCTGGTGGACGTCGTCCCGGCGTCCTTCATCCACTTCGGCTTCGCCCATGTCGCCGCGAACAGCGTGCCGCTGCTGGTCCTCGGGTTCCTGGCCGCCCTCGGCGGGATACGCCGGTTCGCCGCCGTCTGTGCCCTGATCGTCGTCGCCGACGGTCTCGGCGTGTGGCTGATATCCCCGTCCGGCACCAACACCGCGGGCGCCTCCGGCCTGGTCTTCGGCCTCTTCGGCTTCCTCCTGGTCACCGGCTTCGTGGAGCGCCGCCCGCTCGGCGTCCTGGCCGGCCTGCTGGTGGCCGCGGTCTGGGGCGGCTCCATACTGGCGGGCCTCGCCCCGACCCAGTCCGGCGTGAGCTGGCAGGGGCATCTGGTGGGGCTGGTGGCGGGGGTGGCCGCGGCGTTCGTGCTGCGGCGCCGGGCGGGCGGGGCGGCGCTCAGGTCGCGCCGGGCGACTCAGGGTCCACAGGAAGGCGGCTCGTATCGACCGTGAGGCGTCCGATCTTGGTTTCCACGGTGACCTTGCCGTCGTAAGGAAGCGTGTCCCGCCCGCGGTAGCCGTCGGAGCCGGGGTTCCAGAGCGTGACGACATGCCCCTTCTGCGGATCGAAGATCAGGTAGTTCGGGATGCCCCGAGCTGCGTACTGCTTGTTCTTGACCTCGTAGTGGTTGCGGACGCTGCTCGGGGAGACGACTTCGATGGCGACCTCGATGAGGTCAGGCGCATAGGAGGTCAGATTCCGGTTCTTCTCGGCCGCTGGGATGAGCGCGAGATCGGGACAGAACTCGAAGTCGTCGCTGAACGGGATGGCCACATCGCTGATGAAGCCCCACTCCTGGCCCAGCTGAGCTTCTAGCTGCGTCCAAAGCCGCACGATGGTCTCGTTGTGGAACGGCCTGAGCGGACTCATCACGATGTTGCCCTCGACAACCTCCATCCGGTACCCGCGGAACATGTCCTCATACCGGGCGAGCTGCGAGTGCAGGCGGTCGCTGTCCGAGATGGTCACGTCGGCCTCCCTCTCTCTGCACTCGTTGGTAGGCCGCACCGTAGTCACACGGTCAGACCTCGAACCAAGAGATCCAGCAGCGCACACACGAACAGGGCAATCCCGATGAACCCGTTGACGCTGAAGAACGCCCTGTTCAGGCGGGACAGGTCATGCGGCCGCACGATCGAGTGCTCGTACACGAACGCGCCGGCCACGATCAGCAGGCCCAGCCAGAAGAACGCGCCCGCGTCCGTGGCGAGCGCGTACCAGACGAACAGGGCCGTCGTGATCGCGTGGCAGACCCGCGCTCCCCAGATCGCCGCCGGGATGCCGAAGCGGGCCGGGACCGACATGACGCCGATCTCGCGGTCGGTGTCGACGTCCTGGCAGGCGTAGATCAGGTCGAAGCCGCCGATCCAGATGCCCACCGCCAGGCCGAGGATCACGGCGTCCCAGGACCAGGAGCCGGTGACGGCCAGCCAGCCGCCGACCGGGCCCATCGCCTGGGCGAGGCCCAGGATGGCCTGGGGGAAGTTCGTGAACCGTTTGCCGTAGGGGTAGACCACCATCGGGATCACCGCGATGGGGGCCAGGGCCAGGCACAGGGGGTTCAGCAGGGCCGCCGAGCCCAGGAAGATCACCAGGGCGATGAGGGCGCCCGTCCAGGCGTGCCGGACCGACATCGCGCCGGTCACCAGCTCGCGGTGGGCGGTCCGGGGGTTCCGCGCGTCGATCTCGCGGTCGATGATGCGGTTCACCGCCATGGCGAAGGTCCGCAGGCCCACCATGCAGATGGTGACCAGGAGCAGCCGCCCCCAGTGGATGTTCCTGTCCAGCTGGAACATCGCCGTCAGCGCGGCGATGTACGCGAAGGGCAGCGCGAACACCGAGTGCTCGATCATGACGAGGCGGAGGAACGCCTTCGTGCGTCCTGGCTGCGGAATCGCGGCGGAGGCGCTGCTCACAGTCCGTACTCCTTCCAGCGGCGGTCGACCTTCGCCGCCGTCTCCGGGTCGGACTCCACCATGTCGGGCCAGCCGCCGTCGCGCGTGTAGCCCTCCTCGGGCCACTTCTTCGTCGCGTCGATCCCCGCCTTGCCGCCCCAGAACTGCTGGTAGGAGGCGTGATCAAGGTGGTCGACGGGGCCTTCGACGACCGTGAGGTCACGGGCGTAGTCGGTGTTGCCGAGGGCCCGCCAGGCGACCTCGTGCAGGTCGTGGACGTCGCAGTCGGAGTCGACGACCACGATCAGCTTGGTCAGGGACATCATGTGGGCGCCCCAGATCGCGTGCATCGTCTTCTGCGCGTGCTTGGGGTACTTCTTGTCGATCGAGACGATCGCGCAGTTGTGGAAACCACCGGCTTCCGGCAGGTGGTAGTCCACGATGTCCGGAACGATGATCTTGAGCAGCGGCAGGAAGAAACGCTCCGTCGCCCGCCCCAAGGGACCGTCCTCCGTCGGGGGCCGGCCCACGACGATCGACTGGAGCAGCGGCCGGCGCCGCATCGTCACGCAGTCGATCTTCAGCGCGGGGAAGGGCTCCTGCGGCGTGTAGAAGCCGGTGTGGTCACCGAAGGGACCTTCCGGCAGCATCTCGCCGGGTTCCAGCCACCCCTCCAGCACGACCTCCGCCTGCGCCGGCACCTGCAACGGCACCGTCTTGCAGTCCACCATCTCGATCCGCTTGCCCGCGACGAACCCCGCGAACAGGTACTCGTCGATGTCACCGGGGAGCGGGGCGGTGGAGGCGTAGGTCACGGCGGGCGGGCACCCGAAGGCGATGGCGACCGGCAGCCGCTCTCCCCTCCTCGCCGCCACCTGGTAGTGGTTCCGGCTGTCCTTGTGGATCTGCCAGTGCATGCCGATGGTGCGCTTGTCGTGGCGCTGCAGGCGGTACAGCCCCAGATTCCGTACGCCGGACTCCGGGTCCTTGGTGTGGGTGAGCCCCAGGTTGAAGAAGGAGCCGCCGTCCTTGGGCCAGGTGAAGAGAGCCGGCAGCCGGTCGAGGTCGACCTCGTCCCCGTGCAGCACGACCTCCTGCACCGGCGCGTTGCCGGACTTCACCTTCTTCGGCGGGACGTGCGCCATGGCGCCGAGCTTCCCGAAGGCCTCGCGGACCCCGACGAACCCGTGCGGCAGCTCGGGCTTGAGCAGTCCGCCGATCTTGTCGGAGATGTCGCCGTACGACTTCAGGCCCAGGGCCTTGAGCAGCCGGCGGTCGGTCCCGAAGACGTTCATCGCGAGGGGCATCGACGACCCCTTCACGTTCTCGAAGAGCAGCGCGGGACCGCCGGACTTCTGCACGCGGTCGACGATCTCCCCGACCTCCAGATACGGATCGACCTCAGCCTTGACGCGCTTGAGGTCTCCTTCGCGCTCCAGTGCCCTGAGCAGGGAACGAAGATCGTCGTAAGCCATGGGGTCAAGTATCCCCGAGCCGCTACCCTGGCCCTGAACCCGGGGGCCGTGCCCCCGGTCCCGACGACCGTTTCGCTGGAGAGGACCCATGCTTCGGGTGCTGATGTTCCTCGTGCCACTGGCGCTGAGCGTGTACGCGTTCATCGACTGCATCAGCACGAAGGAGGACGACATCCGCCACATGCCCAAGCCGCTGTGGGCGATCCTCGTCCTGCTGTTCCCGCTCGTCGGCTCGATCTCCTGGCTGATCGCGGGCAAGAAGCGCAGCCCGGCGGCCGAGGGCTGGTCCGGCGTACGGGACCAGCGTCGGCGGCAGCAGTGGGTCGCCCCCGACGACAACCCCGAGTTCCTGAAGTCCCTGGACGAGGACGACGACAAGAGGGACAAGAACAAGGACGACGGGCCGAAGCGCGACGAGCCCTGACGGGGAGCGCCGGGCAGCTGAAACCAGCCCGTCCGGCGATTGAGGACGATGCCCCTTCAGGGCCGAAGCGGGGGTCTCGGGGCGCAGCCCCCAGGGACGGTCGGACGGGCGCCGGGTGCGTGGACGGCGGTCGGTGCCGACAGGCTGTACGCCGCTGAGCCTTCAGATGCGGACAATGCGCCCGTGGGCCGGGGCGGGTCCGGGCCGGACACTTGGCTCGCATGACGACTGCTCCCGCCGGGCCGGCCGGCACGATCGCTCCCGAGTACGGCGACAAGGTCATCGCCGTCGAGACGGCGGGCTCGGAACCCATCCCCGACGCCGAACGCCACGGCAGCCCGCTCCAGTTGCTGTGGACATGGGCCTCCCCGAACATCGAGTTCGCGACCGTCTACATCGGCGTGATATCGGTCCTCTTCTTCGGCCTGAGCTTCTGGCAGGCGACGGCGGCACTGCTGTCGGGCACGGCGCTGGGCGCGGTGACGCACGGGATCCTGTCGCTGGACGGGCCGCGGTTCGGCGTCCCGCAGATGGCGATCGGCCGCTTCGGCTTCGGCTACCGGGGCAATCTGCTGCCGTCGGGTGTGAACGCGCTTGTCGCCGGTGTCGGCTGGTTCGCCGTGAACAGTGTGAGCGCCGCTTTCGCGCTCAACACGCTGACGGGCCTACGACCGCTCCCTTCCCTGTTGCTGGTGGTCGTCGCCGAGATCGTGATCGGCTTCATCGGCCACAACTTCGTGCACGCCTTCGAGAAGTACGCGTTCCCGGCGCTCGCGGTGGTCTTCCTGCCGGCCGGCGCCTGGACCTTCAAGGAGGCCGACCTGGCGGCCGGCGGCACGGGCGGTGGCATCGGCGGCTTCCTGCTGGCGTTCAGCGCGGCATGGGGGTACGCGGCGGGCTGGAACCCGGGCGCGTCGGACTACTCGCGTTACCTCCCGCGTACGGCGCATCGCGTGAAAACCGTGTTGTACCCCGCCGTCGGCCTGTTCGTGTCCATCGCGGTGGTCGCGGTCATCGGCGCGGCGTCGGCGACGATCGCGGCCCCGGAGGGCGCGTCCCCCACGGCGGCCTTCACGGGCCACCTCCCGGGCCGGCTCAGTGACTTGGTCCTGCTGGCGATCATCCTGGGCGCGATCTCGGCGAACGCCCTGAACGTCTACTCCTCCGCCATGTCGATCACCGCCCTGGGCCTGAAGCTGCCGGCGTGGCTGGGCCGCAGCGCGATCGTCGTACTGTGCGGGATCGCCGGTACGGCGGCGGCGTGGGCGTCGCTGGCGGACGCCGGGCATGCGTACGAGGCGTTCCTGCTGGTGATCGCCTACTGGGTGGGGCCGTGGCTGGGCGTGGTCCTGGTCGAGCGCCGGCTCCGGTCCCGTACACCGCACGAGGAACTGGCGGCACGGCTCGGGGACCGGTCGTACACCAACTGGCCCGGACTGACCGCGCTGTTGGCCGGCATCGCGGTGTCCGTCCCACTCTTCTCCAACCAGGAGAAGTACGTCGGGTGGGTGCCGGAGCGGTGGCCGGAGTTCGGGGACGTGACGTGTCTGGTGGGGTTCGCGGTGAGCGCGGGACTGTACGCGGTGCTGCGGGGGCGAGCGGTCACTTCAGGGTCCTGACCCGGGCGGCGAGCAGGGGGACTACGCGGCGTACAACTCGCGCAGCTCCCGCAGACGCCGCACTTCACGCCCCCCCCCCGGCGGCGCGGTGGCCGAGGTCGAGGGCCATCGTGCCGCGCCCGTAGGTGTAGAAGACGTCCTCGCGCGTCTGCGGGTCCAGCCCCCGCACGCTGCGCAGGGCGTCCCCCGGGAAGGCGGCCCGCAGCGCCCCCGCCCCGCCCAGCAGCCGTACGGCACGGTCGACGACGCCCACCTCCCGCATGCCGTGCACGGACACCCCGATCAGCCGGGCGCCCGGCCCGGGGTGGAAGCCCGCCAGGGCCGCCCGCGCCTCCACCTCCGGCTGGTTCAGCGCCTCCCGGTCGGCCAGATCCGCCAGCAGTGCCGCCGTATGGTCGTCGCCCCAGGGCCGTACGACGGAACGCCCCGACAGCCCCCGGGCCACGATCGCCCGGTTCGCCGCCTCGGTGATCCGTACGAAGGGCACCACCCGGCGCAGGGCCAGCAGCGGCAGCCCCACTCGGCGGGCCTCGTCGATCACCTCCGCCGGCATGTGCGGCAGGGAGCGGCCGACCTCCACCGCGAGTCCGGCGGCATCGCGGGCGGCCAGCTCGCGGACGTAGCGGCGCCGGACCTCCTCGTCGGCGTCCGTCAGCCCGAAGCCGTTGGTCAGCAGCAGTTCGCCCCCGTCGAGGAAGTTGGCTCCCTCGTAGACCTCGCTGGAGTGGACCCAGCGCACCGGGCGGTCCAGGGCCTGCTCCCCGGCGAGCAGCTCGGGCCCGGTGGCGCGGACGGGGTCGAGGGTCAGGACTTCGCGGAGGGTGAGTGCGGGCACGGATACCTCCAGGGCGCTGACAGTTCGTCCGCGGGCGGGCTGCCGGGAGAGTACTTTCCGCACGTTGCCCTCGTGTTTCGCCCACAGGAGAGTGGAAGGCATGGAGCTCTTGGACCAGGCGACCGCCCGTACCTGGCTCGCCACCGCCGTCGCCGAGGCCCGTGCCGGGCTCGGCGAAGGCGGCATCCCGATCGGGGCCGCGCTGTACGGGGCCGACGGGACGCCGCTCGGGCGCGGGCACAACCGGCGTGTCCAGGACGGCGACCCGTCCATGCACGCGGAGACGGCCGCCTTCCGGGCGGCGGGCCGGCAGCGGTCGTACCGCGGAACGACCATGGTGACCACGCTCTCGCCGTGCTGGTACTGCTCCGGCCTGGTCCGGCAGTTCGGTATCTCCCGGGTGGTGATCGGCGAGGCGGTCACCTTTCACGGCGGGCACGACTGGCTGGCCGAGCACGGGGTCGAGATCGTGCTCCTCGACGATCCCGAGTGCGTCGGGATCATGCGCGACTTCATCAAGGACCATCCGGCACTTTGGAACGAGGACATCGGTGAGTAGGCCACACATGTCACGCATGCCCCGCAAGCCACGCGCGCCCCGCATCCCCACGATCGACCTCGGCCCCTGGCTCGGAGGTGACCCCGAGACCCGCAGGACGATCGCCCGTACCGTCGACGAGACCCTCCAGACCGCCGGTTTCCTCCTGGTCACCGGCCACGGCGTCGACCCGGCGCTGCGCGCGCGGATCCGGGCGGCGGCCCGAGCCTTCTTCGTACTCCCCGTCGAGGTGAAGCAGCCGTACGAGGCGAAGGTCGGCGGCCGCGGCTGGCTCGGCCCAGGCGCCGAGGCCAACGGGTACGCGGAGGGCACCGAGACCCCGCCGGACCTCAAGGAATCGCTGACCTTCGCGACGCACGAGCCCTTCGAGGACCCCGTCGTCAACGCCGAGTGGTACGCGCCCAACGTGTGGCCTGCGGAAGTGCCCGAACTCCGGTCGCTGTGCGAGGAGTACCTGGAGCGCATGGGCGAGCTGGAGAAGCAGCTCCTCTCCCTGCTCGGCGAGGCCCTCGGCCTCGAACCCGACTTCTTCTCACGGCACATGGACCATCCGACGTACGGCTTCAACATCAACTGGTATCCGGGGACGGAGGTCATCGGGGAGCCGGCGCCGGGCCAGTTCCGGATCGGGCCGCATACCGACTTCGGGACGGTGACGATCCTCGACCGGCAGGCCGGGAAGGGCGGGCTGCAGGTCTACACGGACGAGGGCGGATGGGAGGACGCGCCGTACGACCCGGAGGCGTTCACCATCAACATCGGGGACCTGATGGCCCGTTGGACCGGTGACCGGTGGCGGTCGGGGCGGCATCGCGTCCTGCCGCCGCCCGCGGACGCTCCCGCCGAGGAGCTGATGTCCCTCGTCTACTTCGGGGAGTGCACGCCGGGCACCCTCGTGGAGTCCGTGCCGGAACCGGTGGGGCGGGTGGCGTACGAGCCCGTCGACTCGCATGTGTATCTGCGGGAGAAGCTGGACTCGATCACCGTCGGCTGACCGCTGCGAACCGTTTCTGAGTAAGGGTTGCCTCGTTGGGCGGGATACCACCCGTTTGGGTGTGTCCCCCGCCGCGAATGGAGCCGCCCGTGCGAATGACTGACATCCAGCGCTGCGAGGTCCGGCCCGGACGGCTCGTCGAATGGACGCTCAGTCCGGCGACGGTGGCGACGGCGAGGGGCCTGCCGGAGGACTCCCGGCCGCCGGCGTACGTCCAGGAGTCGCACCTCAAAACGGTCCACTCCGTGTGTGAGGACGGCCTGTTCCTGCCGACCTGGCTCGGTACGGCGTTCGACGTCCCGGGCCAGGTCGATCTCGACGCACTGCAGGACGCGCTGCACAGCTGGACGCTCCGGCACGAGACGCTGCGCAGCGGCTTCCGCTGGACCGACGGCGAGATGCACCGGTTCACGGTCGACGCCGAGGCCGTGTCGCTCCGGCGCGAAGTGGTCGGCGACTTCCCCGACGCGCGGGAACTGGTCCAGCACCTCCAGGACCGCTTCGACGCCGCGGCGTACGCGCTTCGCTGGCCGAACTTCATCTACGCGGCGGTCGTCCGGGACGACTGCACCAGCGTGTACATGGCTTTCGACCACAGCAACGTCGACGGCTACTCCCTCATGCGCGTCCCCGCCGAGATCCACGACCTCTACGCGGCGGCCGTCGAGGGCCGCCCCGTGCAGGAGCCGCCGGTCGGCAGTTACGTCGACTTCTGCGAGATCGAAAGGGAGAAGGCGGACCGGATCGCCGACGACCATGTGATCGTCGCCCGCTGGCGGGAGTTCATCGGCCGCTGCGACGGACAGCTGCCGAACTTCCCCGTCGAGCTCGGCATCGACCCCACCGGCCTGCACCCGCAGAAGCTCATGCGCGAGATGATCGTGGACGCCGACGCCGCCGCGGCGTTCGAGGCGTACTGCCGTCCCTACGGCGGAAGCCTGGTCGGCGTTCTGGCCGCCACCAGCCTTGTCGTGCACGACCTCGGCGGCGAGCCCGTCTACCGCACGGTCGTGCCGTTCCACACCCGGGACAGGGCCGAGTGGTCGGGCTCCGTGGGCTGGTTCGTCGGCGCCGCGCCGATCGAGGTTCCCGTGGCGGCCGCGCCCGACTTCGACAGCGCCCTGAAAGCGGTGCGCGCCGAGTTGCGGACCAACCGGCCGCTGGCCCGCATCCCGCTCGCCCGGGTCCTGAACCTGCTCGGCTCGGACTTCCGCCCGACGTCGCCCGACCTGTACTCGGTCGTCTCGTTCCTCGATGCCCGGGGCGTCGCCGGCTCCGCGCGGTGGACCGATCTGAAGGCGTACGGGCTGGGCCGGGTGACGTACGGCGACAAGGTGTACGTGTGGTTCAACCGGCTGCACGAGGGCCTGTGGTTCACGTGCCGCTACCCGGACACCGACATCGCGTACAAGAACATGCGGCTGTATGTGGAGCGGCTGCGGGACATCATCATGTCGACGGTTTCGTAAGCGCCCCGACGCTCGCGCCGACAGTCGCCCCGACAGTTTCGTAACCCAACGGACATCACGCGATCTAGTCCGAACCAACTCTCCCTCTCTACCCTTGAGTTGAGAGCCTTTGGGGGGAGGTGCGGGTGGCCGGACGGTTACACGGGCGTGGAGCCCTCTTCGACACGGACCCCGCCGGTCTCGCCCCACGGCTCGTGGGCCTGCGTCCGCACCAGCACCGGACCGCGAAGTCCGAGCATCCGCAGGAGCTTCCCCTCGTCGTCCTCACCGGTGCGCGTGGCCTCGGCAAGTCGGCGGTGCTGCGGGAGCTGCGGGACGCCTACAAGGGGCACACCCCGGTCGCACTGATCGACTGCGAGCACGGCGAGTTCGCGGCCCCGGCCGAGGGGCGGCCCGCCGAGGCCTGGTCGCCGGTGTCGCAGGCCCTGCTGGTGATCGCCGAGCAGCTCGCCGAGCCGGTGACCGGGGCCGGGCGGCTCCAGTTCCCACGGCTGATGTCGGGGCTGGTCGCGGTGGCCGCCGGCGGCTGGCGGGACGCCGACTCCGAGCGCATCCGGCGCGAGGTGGAGCGGATCCTGCTGCTGAACGAGAGCGGGTCGTGGATCGCCGGGTTCGCCGGGCGGTGGGCCGGGCGGGTCGCCGCCAAGGTGGCCGCGGCGGCGACCGGTGGCGGGCCCCTGCTGTCGTCGGCGGTCGAGGCCACCCTGGAGTCCATCTCCGACAGCGTGGTGCACCGACGCCGGCAGCGGGCGTCGACCTGGTACCGCGACTACCCCAACGCGGGCCGCAACGCCCGGCGCGGGCTGATGCTGCTGTCCGACCACTTCCGGGCCGGCGGCACCTCCCGCGAGCATGCCGAGCGGTATCTCGTCCGGGCCCTGCTCGCCGACCTGGGCGAGGCGTACGCGGGCGTGCTGCCCCGGATGCAGCGCATCGGCCGGCCCCTCGTCCTGCTGGACAACGCGCAGTCCGCGCCCGGTCCGAGGCTCGTCGACGCCGTGCTGCGGGACCGCTCCGAGGGCCTTCCCGACCAGGTGGTCTTCATCGCGGGCCTGCGCGGCGAGGGCCGCCCCGCCCTGCGCAACGCCGTCCGCCGCGCCCTGCCCGAGGTCGCCCGGCACAGCGGCTGGACGCCCGACCCGGCCGCCCCGTCCTCACGCGCGCTGCTCGTCTCGCTGCCGCCACTCAGCCCCGACGACACCCTGCACATCATCGGCTCCGTCTGCGCCGAGGTCCCGGTACCGCCCCAACTCCCGCACGCCGCACACCGGTTGACCGGCGGCAACCCGCTCGGCATCGCCCTGCTCGCCGAGTCCGCCGCCCAACGCCTGCCCGCCGCGGCCTCCCTGGGCGAGCTGCTCACCGCACACGTACGGCTGCACGAGGACCATGACGGGGAGCCCACGTATCTCGCGCTGCTCGACCGCCTCGTCCCCACCGACCGCCTCGACGAGCTGACCGTCCTGGCCGCCGCCCACGACCACGACTCGGCCTGCGCCCTGGCCGACGCGCTCCTGCCGGACGACTTCGGCCCGGCGGACGTACGGGCCCTGCAGACCCGGCTCGTGGAGGAGGGGCTGCCCGAGGTGCCGGGGCAGTTCGTCGGGGATCCCTTCGTGCGGACCCTGCTGCTGCTCCGGCTGCACCACGGCGACACGGACCACGGACAGTGGCGCACGGCACACGAGGCGCTGATCGCGTACTACACCGACGCCGCAGATGACACCGATGCCGCGGCCGGCCGCGTCCGGTACCGGCTGCATCACGAACTCGCCCTGGGGGTCAGCGACTCGGCGGTCGCGCATCTGCGGGACACCTTCCACACCGTGGACACGCGCGCGTGGCTGAGCTCCCTGCGCTTCATCGCCTCCGCGCCCTACTTCCACGCCCATGACGCCGAGGGCCACGACTTCGCCGGCCCGGACGACCGGCGGGCCACGATCGCGCTCGGCCGCACCGACGCCGGCCACGAGCCGCCGCAGGGCGTCGACGCCGCGCTGCACCTTCGCATACGGCGACTGCTGCACGCCGTATGGCAGCTGACCGATCCCCTGGCGCTGCCCGACGCGAAGGTGTGCGACCGGCTCCGGTTCGAGCTGGAGCAACTGTCCAACCTGCGGCCCGCCGGCAACGCGCTGCTGTGGCGGGCCTCGCGCGACTGGCCCGAGGACGCGCTCGCCGGGCGGCCGCTCAGGGTTCTGGACGACGACGAGGACGGGGAAGGGTGATGGCGGCCGGAGGTGTGGCCACGTATCCGCGCGACACCTTCCACGCCCGAACAAGCCCGCGCGGGTGGATCCCCCTCGTACAGGGCCACGGCTTCACCGGACGGGACGGCCGGCGGGCCGCGGTCGCGCCGGGCGGGCGGCCCCTCGGGGTCGCGGACGACGACGAGGACGGGGAGGCGTGATGGCGGTCAGAGGTGTCGGGGGGTGGCTGCGGGAGCACGTGTGGGAGATCCCGCTGCGCCGGTACGTCGCCCTGCTCGTCGGCGCGGGGGTGGTGGCCGGGGCCGTCCTCGGCATCCGGGTGCTCCTGCACGACGACCGCTCGTGCGCGCCCGGGGTGGTGATGCCCGAGGGCAGCGACGAGTGCGTGGGCGTCTCGACGAGCGACTACTACTTCGACCGGGACCGGCTGCGGGACACCGTACGGGCCATCGACCGGGAGAACCGTTCCATCAGGGGCGACTACGTCACCGTGGCCCTGTTCGAGCCCTTCACCGCGACCGACGCCGACAACCTCAACGACACCCTGCACGAGCTTCAGGGCGCCTATCTCGCGCAGTACCAGGCCAACCACCACTCCAACGGCGAGTCCCCGGCGATCCGGCTGGTGCTGGCCAACCCGGGCGCGACCGGGCAACACTGGGCGCACACGGTCGAGCAGTTGAGGCGGCTGGCCGAGGGGCCGGAGCGGCTGCGGGCGGTCACGGGGATCGGGCTGTCCACCGCCAACAACAAGCTGGCCGTCGAAGAGCTGACCCGGCGCGGGATTCCGGTGGTCGGCACCTCCATCACCGCCGACAACCTCGCCAACGGGCAGAACGGCAAGGACCCTTACCCCGGGCTGGCCCGCGTCGCCCCCACCAACACCGACGAGGCCAGGGCCCTCACCTCGTTCGCCAAGGTGAAGGCGGGCGAGGCGGTGCTGGTGTACGACAAGCCGGGCGATCCGTACACGACGACGCTGCAGGAGTCGTTCGAGAAGCTGCTGAAGGGGTCGCCGTACCAGCCGTGGGCGTTCACCCCGCCCGCCGACCGCAGCCAGGAGGGCTCCACCGCCAACGACTTCCGGCAGATCACCCACCTCGTCTGCGACACGGCCGAGAACACCGACACGATCCTCTTCGCCGGCCGCCACACCCAACTGCGCCAGTTCATCAACGCGCTCGGCGAACGCGGCTGCCAGGACCGGGCGTTCACCCTGCTCACCGGGGACGAGGGCTCGTATCTCACCGGCGACAAGGACCTCGACCGCGACGCCCTGAAGCACAAGCTCTCCGTGCGCTACACGGCCCTCGCGCATCCGGACGCCTGGCTGACGAAGAACCCGCCCGCGACCGGCGGCTCCGCCGAGGACGCGAAGGTCCTGGCGGACCTGGTGCGCGCGGCGCAGGAGCCGCAGACGGAGGGTTCTCGGGCGCGGGGTGAGCAGCGGGTCGGGCCGATCGGGCCGGTCACCCTGGAGGACGGCCAGCTGATCATCGCCTACGACGCGATGACGCTGACCTACCAGGGCATCCGCGAGGCCAAGCCGGACGGCAAGGACGCCCCGACGCTCGCCGACGTCCACGACCAGTGGGAGCTGATGACGGGCTCGCAGCGGGTGAACGGCGCGAGCGGCTGGATCTGCCTGGACAAGCACGGCAACCCGTACGACAAGGCCGTACCGATCGTGGAGGTCACCGCCGAGGGCCGCGCCCGCTTCGACACCCTCGCCTGGCCGGAGGGGAAGCCGCCGGCGAAGGAGTGCCTGCCGCCGGCGTCGTGACGGTCACGGGCCCGATTCCAGTACGTCGATCAGCGCCTCGAACCGGGCCCGCCAACGCTGCTCCGACTCCCTCTCGCCCTGGAACTCATGGGTGAAGCGGAGGGCGGCGCCCGCGTCGCCGTCGCGTTCCAGGTGGAAGCGGATCCGGCCGCCGCCCTCGACCGTGTACTCGGCGACCCGGTCCACGTCCCAGGCGGTGACCCGCCCGCTGCCCAGGTCACGCAGGGTGACCGCGCCGCCGAGGTGGGGTTCCAGGACGTCGGCGGAGGTGAACCAGGCCGCGAGCCCCTCCGGGGTGCTGAACGCCGACCAGGCCGTCTCCATGGGCCCGGGCAGCCGCACCAGGAAGTGCAGGATGTGCGTGTTCCCGTGCGTCTGGCTGGTGCCCTGTTCGATGGAACCGGTCATGACACCAGCCTGACTCCGCCGGGCACGATGCGCGACCCTTACGGCCGCTGACCTGCCTTGTCGACGACCGTGCGGTCCAGGATGGCGGTGCGGGCGACGACGTCGCCCTTCTTGAAGCCCCACGGCAGGTCCTCGATGGCCACCGCCCGCTCGCCGAGGAACTCCTTGGTCTCCTTGTCGAAGATCAGCTCGAAGCGCTGTCCGCGGTCCACCCTGGCGACCGCCACGCCGTGCCGGCCGGCCGCGTCCACGGTGTCGTCGATCACGAAGACCCCCGAGATCCTGGCGGCCGCACGGTACAGGGCCGCGGCCTGCGCGGGCGGCATCAGGGACTCGCGGGCGAGGTCGCCGACGAGGACGAAGTTGGCCTCGTCCTTGCTGTTGCTGCCCTCGCTGACGCTGTTCAGCCACTTGTACATCTTGTCGGGGTCGGTCGGCAGGGTCTGAAGGTGGCGGTAGTTGGTGTTGGAGGGGATGCCGGGGGTCTCCGCGTCCAGAGGCTCGTTGTCGAAGCCCTGGTAGGGCTCGTTCAGCAGGCCCTTCCGGCTGCCGTCCACCGACTTCCACACCTCGCGCTCGTGGATCGGCTGGAGCTTGGCGGGCTCGTCGTTCGTCTGCGTGGTCCAGGCGACCTTGCTCTTGATGTACACGAACTGGTCGTCCCGGATGCCGGCCGGCACTTCCGCGTGCTCGGCGGCGAGCGCGATGCCCTCCAGCAGCTGGGCGGCCTCGTTCCCGGCGCCCGGCTTCACGGCCCCCTTCGTCGCCGCCGGCTTGCCCGGTGTCGCGGCCCGCTCCGCCTGCCCGGACGGGACGGTGAACGTGACGGCGACCGCGGTGACGGCCGCTACGGCGCCCACGACCAGGGCGGTGCGCACAAAGCGCCGGCGCACGGGTGCTTCGGACGGTTCCTGCCGGATCTCGGTCATCAGATGCTCCTTGAGGAGTCGGTGACGGCCCGGCGGAAGGTCTCTGTCCGGAAGCTCCGGGAGCTGGTTCATCGGTTTCCCTCCCTCAGGGGCCCGACCGCGGTGGTGCGGTCTCCTCTCATCTGTCCGTGCCGTTGGGGGAGTTCCATATGTTTCGCGAGTTTTGTCCGCGCCCGCGACAGCCGCGACCGTACGGTCCCCACCGGCACCCCCAGCGCCTGCGCCGCCGCCCCGTAGTCCAGCCCGGACCACACGCACAGCGCCAGCACCTCGCGCTCGGCCCGCCGCAGCCTGCCCAGGGCGGTGCGTACGACGGCCAGTCGCGCCGAGTCGTCGAGGCGCTCGGCGACCTCGTCGGCGAAGTCGCGCACCGTCTCCTCACGCGGCAGCCGGGCCAGTGCGGCGGCGTGTCTTCGGGCGGCACGGCGGGTGATGGGGGTGCCCCCGCTCGAGCGAAGTCGAGAGTGGGGGAGTGTGACGTTGGTGGCGATGCCCAGCAGCCAGGGGCGCGGTGAGCCGCCCTCCTCGTCGAGCCTCTCGCGCAGCCGCCAGGCCTCCAGGAAGGTCAGCGAGACGACGTCCTCGGCCGTCGACCACTCCCCCGTGAGCCGGAAGGCATGGTTGTAGACGGAGCGTGCGTACGCGTCGAAGAGCTCACCGAAAGCGTTGTGGTCCCCCGCGCGGATGCGTTTCTGCAGATTCGTATCCACGTCTCTCTGTCTGTCCGTACGACGAAGGCCGGTTCCCGTGACTCAGGTCACAGGAACCGGCCCTGGTTCGTACGAGGGTGTCAGACCCCGGCGTACGAGTGCTTGCCGGAGACGAAGATGTTGACGCCGTAGTAGTTGAACAGCCAGCAGCCGAAGGCGATGAGGGCCAGGTAGGCGGCCTTGCGGCCCTTCCAGCCGGCCGTGGCGCGGGCGTGCAGGTAGCAGGCGTAGGCGACCCAGGTGATGAAGGACCAGGTCTCCTTGGGGTCCCAGCCCCAGTAGCGGCCCCAGGCGTCGCCCGCCCAGATGGCGCCCGCGATGATCGTGAACGTCCACAGCGGGAAGACGGCGGCGTTGACCCGGTAGGAGAACTTGTCCAGGGACGCCGAGGCGGGCAGCCGGTCGAGGACGGAGTTCGCGAAGCGGCCGGGGGTGCCGCCGTTCGCCAGCTTGTTCTCGTAACTGTCCTTGAACAGATAGAGCAGCGTGGAGACCGCGCCGACGTAGAACACCGCGCCGCAGAAGATCGCCGTGGAGACGTGGATGTACAGCCAGTACGAGTGAAGGGCGGGCACCAACTGGTCGCTGGCGGTGTACAGGACAGTGACGGCGAGGCCGAGATCGAGGAGGACCGTGGTGATCAGGAACAGCCCGAGCCAGCGCACGTTCTTCTTCAGCGCGAGCAGCGCGAGGTACACGGCGACGGCGACCGTGGAGAAGGTGATGTTGAACTCGTACATGTTGCCCCACGGCGCCCGCTGCACCGACAGAGCCCGCGTGAGCACACCGCCGAACTCGATCAGGAAGGCGAGGACGGTGAGGGAGATGGCGATACGCCCGTAGAGGTCGCCCTGCGCGTCCCCGCCGTGCGCCCCGGGCCCGTCCGGCACGTCCCGCTGGCCGGCCGTGGCCCGCACGACGACCTTCGGCCGCTCCAGTACGGCGGTGGAGCCGCCCTTCTTCACGGTGACGGCGGGCGCGTCGGCCTTCTCGGCCTTCGCCGGGGTGAGCGCGGCGGCCGTGCGGCCGACCTTGCTGCGGCTGCCGAGGAGCCATTCGGCGATGTACGCGAAGAAGGCCAGGGTGTAGACGGCCATCGACGAGTAGATCAGCGTGTTGCTGGTGCTCGCGAGGTTTTCGTTGGTGGCGGCGGCCAGCTCGGTTGCGGCGGCGAGAGTCACCTCAGCACTCCTTCGGGTGAGTATCCCGGCGACTTGCGGTCGGGCGGTGAGGTCTGCGAGAGGCTCGCAGCTGTGTTACCGGGCTGGTTTCAACCCGGCTGGCGTTGATCGTGGAAGACCTGGAGGGCCGCTGGTCCCCCGGGCGGCGTGAGCCAGGAATCTCCCTGGATCCGCGAGGGAGAGGATTCAATTGGTCTCAGCCCCTTCGGCAGTTGCGGTGTCGGGGTCGGACACACTGTCCGGCTCCGCCTCCGTGCCACCGGGTGCCCCGGGAGCTTGGTCGTAGAGAACCCCGGCCAGGTCGCCCAGTTCCTCCGGTACCTTCGCCGACTCGCTGCGGCCCAGGCCGGCCATCTCGACGACCGTCACCCCATCGGCGCCCCGCACCGCCCGCACCCACACGCGGCGGCGCTGGATGAACAGGGAGGCGGCGAGGCCGAAGATCGCGGCGATGGCACCGGCGAGCGCCCAGCCGCTGCCGGGCTGGCGGGCGACCTGGAAGCCGGCCCACTCCTTGATCTCCTTCTCGAAGGTGACCGAGCCGGCGCCGCCCGGGAGCTTCATGGTCTCGCCGGGCTTCAGGTTCTCCCTGAGCTGCGCGCCCTTGGCGTCCTTGAACCCCTTCAGGTTCTTCTTGTTCAGCTGGTACACGCTCTGCGGGAGGCCCGAGTT
The DNA here is from genome assembly GCF_030499515.1 of Streptomyces sp. DT2A-34. Taxonomy (NCBI): domain Bacteria; kingdom Bacillati; phylum Actinomycetota; class Actinomycetes; order Kitasatosporales; family Streptomycetaceae; genus Streptomyces; species Streptomyces sp. DT2A-34. Next base: position 4,088,436 of record NZ_JASTWJ010000001.1, read on the forward strand.
GACACCGAGGTCGCCGTGGTAGGCCTCCAGGTTCAGCACCGGGTTGAGCAGCGCCGGGAACTGCGAGACCACCGCGCTGCCCGAGCCGCCGTACGACGGCAGGAAGAAGGCCTGGAAGCCGAGCTGGTCCCACTTGCCCTGGGCGTCGCGGTAGCCGTCCATGACCTTGATCGCGCCCGTGGAGGTGACGTTGCCGTCGAGCGGAAGGAGGGGCACGGCGTCGCGGTAGACGACGTTGCCCTTGCCGTCGCGGACCGTGATGACGGGGGCGTAGCCGTGGCTGACGAGGTAGACCTTCGAGTCGCCGATCTCCAGCGGCTCGTTGACCTTGACGGTGGTCTTCCTGTCCTTGCCGTACGCGCCGACGCTGTAGGTGAGGTCGGCCTCGTAGGTGCGCGGGGTGCCGCGGTTGGGCCCGGTCGTCTCGTACGTGCCCTTGAAGTTCTTCAGGGTGAAGCTGAACGGATCCAGGTCGTCCTGGCTGAAGAGGCTGCCGGACTTGAAGTCGTCGTACTGGGTGAGGGTGTTGGAGAAGCCGTCGCCCTCGACGATCAGTTTGTTGCCCTCGGACTTGAACAGCTGGCCCCAGGCGAAGGCGATCAGCATCACGATCAGGGCGATGTGGAAGGCGAGGTTGCCGACCTCGCGCAGATAGCCCTTCTCGGCGGCGACGGCGTCACCGGCCAGGTGGGCGCGGAAGCGGCGCTTCTTCAGCAGGGCGAGCGCGGTCTCGCGGACCTGCTCGGGCTCGGCCTCGGTGCGCCAGGTGGTGTAGGCGGGCAGCCGGGTCAGGCGCCTGGGGGCGCCCGGCGGACGGCCGCGCAGCTGGCCGACGAACTGCCAGGTGCGCGGGACGATGCAGCCGATGAGGGAGACGAACAGCAGGATGTAGATCGCGGAGAACCACACCGAGCTGTAGACGTGGAAGAGGCCGAGCTTGTCGTAGATCGGCGCGAGCGTCTCGTGCGCCTTGCGGAACTCGGCGACCTTCGTCTCGTCGATGCCGGTCTGCGGGATGAGCGAGCCGGGGATGGCGCCGAGCGACAGCAGCAGGAGCAGCAGCAGCGCGACCCGCATCGAGGTGAGCTGCCGCCAGAACCAGCGGGTCCAGCCGATGACGCCGAGGGAGGGGAGGCCCGCGATCTCCTCGGTGGGGGCGGTGGAGAGCTGGGAGCCGGCGGCGTCCAGGTCCTGGTCCTCGGCCGGTCCCGGGGTGTGGTCGGGCGCGCTGGTCTTGGTGTTGCTCATCGATCAGATCCCCACAGTGAAGCCGTTGGACCAGACCTGCATCTCCTGCACGATGCGGTCCCACACGCCGGTCAGCAGCAGCACACCGGTCACGATCATCATGGTGCCGCCGATGCGCATCACCCAGGCATAGTGGCGCTTGACCCAGGTGAAGGCGCCGAGCGCCTTGCGGAAGGCGACAGCGGCGAGCACGAAGGGGATACCGAGGCCGAGGCAGTAGGCGACCGTCAGTATGGCACCGCGGCCGGCGCTGGCCTGTTGCATGGCGAGCGTCTGCACGGAGGCGAGCGTCGGGCCGATGCACGGGGTCCAGCCGATCCCGAAGAGGGCGCCGAGGAGCGGGGCGCCGACGAGTCCGGCGGCAGGCCGCTTGTGGAAGCGGAACTCTCGCTGGGTGAGCCAGGGCATCAGCCCCATGAAGAAGACGCCCATCAGGACCATGAGCACGCCCAGGGCCTTCGTCAGGACGTCCTTGTTCTCCTGCAGGGTCGAGCCCCAGTAGCCGAACAACGCCCCGCCCGAGACGAACACGGCGGTGAAACCGAGCACGAAGAGGGAGGCACCGGCGACCATCCGCCCACGCCGGGCCTCGGCCAGGTCGGTGCCGCTGACGCCCGTGACGTAGGAGAGGTAACCGGGGACGAGCGGCAGGACGCAGGGCGAGAAGAAGGAGACGAGTCCGCCGAGCACGGCGATGGGAAGCGCGAGCACCAGGGCACCGTTCATCACGGTGCCGTTGTAGGCGGCGAGCGTGGTGACTGCGCTCACGTCACTTCTCCGCGAGGACGGGCTTGATCATGCTGCGCAGCGTGTCCTCGCTGAGCGGCTGCAGCGCGCGCACCGCGATCCTGCCCTGGCGGTCGAGGACGAGGGTGGACGGGATCAGCTGCGGGTTGAGCGTGCCCTTCTTGAAGCGGAGCATCTGCTTGCCCGTGGGGTCGTACAGGCTCGGGTAGGTGACCCCGAACTCCTTCTCGAAGGCGACCGCCGGGGTGGTGCTGGTGTCCCGCGTGTTGATGCCGACGAACTCGACGCCCTGGCCCTTGAGGTCCTTGTAGACGGTCTGGAAGTTCTTCGCCTCGGCCCGGCAGGGCGGGCACCACGATCCCCAGACGTTGATGACGAGGATCTTGCCCTTGTAGTCGGCGGTGGTGAGCTGCTTGCCGTCGATGGTCTCGCCGGACAGCACGGGCGCCGCCGTTCGCGAGCTCTCGGGGACCGTGTCGATGCCGTTGTTGCCGGTGACGAAGTTGGTGTCACCGCCGCCGCCCGACGTGCCGCCGGAACTGCACGCGGACAGGGTCAGCGCGGCGGCCGCGGCTGTCGCGGTGAGCAGGACGGCACGGCTGCGGTTCGAGCGCAGGGGGGCACGGCTGGCGGCACTCATGTGAAAAGTTTCGCATGCCCGTTCTGGGGATCTTGCGCACCCCCCTCTCGGACGTAAACCCGCATTTCAGGCGGCGTTCGAGGAGCTCTCCGAGGAACCCGTGGAGCTCGTCGAGGGCGTGGAAGCGCCCTTCAGGAACGTGTTCCAGCCACCGACGGGCTCCTGCCCGACGTCGAGCGTCCGCAGCCGGTCGAGCACCTCCGGCTTCTGTACGTCCATCCAGTCCACGAACTGCCGGAAGGAGACCAGCTGTATGTCCTCGCCCTTCTCCTTCTCCCGCGCGATGTGCTTCAGGGCTTCCTCGACGGCGTCCATGTAGATGCCGCCGTTCCACTGCTCGAAGTGGTTGCCGACGAAGAAGGGGGCGCGGTTTGTCTCGTATGCCCGCTTGAAGCCCTGGATGTATGCCTGCGCCGACTGCTTGCGCCAGCCCGGGTAGTTGTAGCTGGGCGCGTTCGTGGAGTTGACCGACTGATTGGCGAGCATGTTGTAGTCCATGGAAAGGACCTCGAACGAACGTCCGGGGAAAGGTATCTGCTGCAACGGCAGATCCCACAGCCCCTGCTTCTTCTGCGGCCACACCTGGCGGCCGCCCGGCGAGGAGGCGTCGTAGCGCCAGCCCAGCTCGCGGGCGGTGGGCAGCAGGTTGTCCTGGCCGAGGAGGCAGGGCGTGCGGCCGCCGACGAGTTCCTTGTCGTAGTCGAAGGGCAGGGAGGGCAGATCGGTCCAGCCGGAGTTGGTCCGCCACTCCTTCACGAAGGCCTTCGCCTGCTCGATCTCGCTGCGCCACTGCTGCGCGGTCCAGTTGCCGACGGTGCCGGTGCCGGCGCAGAAGTGACCGTTGAAGTGGGTGCCTATCTCATGGCCGTCGAGCCAGGCGCGGCGGACGTTCTTCAGCGTCGCCTTGATGTGCTCGTCGGTGAGGTAGCCGATGTCGGAGGCGCCGCGCGGGTTGTTCGGGGGCTCGTAGAGCCGCTTCTTCGACTCGGGGAGCAGATACAGCCCCGAGAGGAAGAAGGTCATGTGCGCGCCGTGTTCCTTGGCGAGGTCGAGGAAGCGCGGGAAGAGGCCGTTGCCCACCTCGCCGGCACCGTCCCAGGAGAAGACGACGAACTGCGGCGGCTTCTGGCCCGGCTCCAGCGGCTCGGGCTTGCCCGGCTGGTTCGGCTGCTTGCCGGTGTAGGAGGTGGAGCCGTCGCCGATGGGGCGGGCGCGGTGGGTCTGGGTGCCGGGCTTGTTGTCTGCGCCGCCCGTGGAACCTCCGGCGTCGTTCGCCCCGTCTGACGACGTGAGCGTGCCGCACCCCGCGAGCCCGAGGCCGGCGGCCGCCCCGGCACCGAGTCCGATAACTCCCCTTCGGCTGAAGTTGCGCATTCCTGCCCCATCCGTCGTGCTTTGCTGGTGGTCACCCAGTCAGAGGGCACGACGAACGGGGAGGTTCCTCCGGATCACGGAGGATTCGCAACAAATGTCACAGATGCGTCTTAGGTGCACCGTGTCTCAGGCGCACCGTGTCTTAGGCGCCGAAGGCCTTGTCCTTCCCCTTCACCGGCTTGGCGCCGGCGCGGAGATGGGCGGGGACGAGGTCGATGGCGGGCTCGGAGTAGCCGACGGACACGATCTTGTCGCCCTGGTACGTGAAGCTCGTCACCGACGCGAGCGTGCACTGCCGCTTGCGCGGGTCGTGCCACAGCCGCCGCTTCTCGACATAGCTCCGCACGATCCAGATCGGCAGCTGATGGCTGACCAGCACGGCCTCGTGCCCGCGCGCGGCGTCCTTGGCGGCGTCGAGCGCGCCCATCATGCGGATGACCTGCTCGACGTACGGCTCACCCCAGGACGGCCTGAAGGGGTTGACGAGATGCTTCCAGTTCTCCGGCCTCTTCAGGGCCCCGTCCCCCACGCCGAAGGTCTTGCCCTGGAAGACGTTGTCGGCCTCGATGAGACGCGCGTCGGTCGCGAGGTCGAGCCCGTGCGCCTTGGCGATCGGCGTCGCGGTCTCCTGCGCCCGCTCCAGCGGGGAGGAGCAGACGTACGTGATGTCACGCGAGGCCAGGTGCTCGGCGACCCGGTCGGCCATCTGCCGCCCGAGCTCGGACAGGTGATACCCGGCGAGACGGCCGTAGAGGATCCCGTCCGGGTTGGCCACTTCACCGTGCCGCATGAGGTGTACGACGGTGATGTCGCTGCCGCTCTTGTCGATGTCGCCGCTCATGCCGCCGTGGCCTCCGCCGCCGCTCGGGCCGCCGCCGGGAGGGCGTCGGCGATCCGCTGGACGGCCTGCTCGTCGTGTGCCGTGGAGACGAACCAGGACTCGAACGACGAGGGCGGCAGATAGACGCCCTGCGCCAGCATCGAGTGGAAGAAGGCGGTGAAGCGGAAGGACTCCTGCCGCTTGGCGTCCTCGTAGTTGCGCACCTCCCGGTCCGTGAAGAAGACGGAGAACATGTTGGAGGCGGTCTGCAGGCGGTGCGCGACGCCTTCCTTGGCGAGGGCCTCGGTGACGAGCGACTGGATCTGCGCGGATACGGCGTTGACGGTGTCGTACGCGGCCTCGTCGAGGAGCCGCAGCTGGGCGAGGCCGGCGGCGGTGGCGACCGGGTTCCCGGAGAGGGTGCCGGCCTGGTAGACGGGCCCGGCGGGAGCGAGGTGCGCCATCACGTCGGCGCGGCCACCGAAGGCGGCGGCCGGGAAACCGCCCCCCATCACCTTGCCGAAGGTCATGAGGTCGGGCTTGACCCCGTCGATGCCGTACCACCCGGCGCGGCTGGTCCTGAACCCGGTCATGACCTCGTCGGAGATATAGAGGGCGCCGTTGCGCCGGCAGGCGTCCTTCAGCCCCTGGTTGAAGCCGGGGAGCGGCGGGACGACGCCCATGTTGCCGGGCGAGGCCTCGGTGATCACACAGGCGATCTCGCCGGGGTGCCGGTGGAAGGCCTCCTGCACGGCCTCGAGGTCGTTGTAGGGAAGGACGATGGTGTCGCCGGCCTGGGCGCCGGTGACGCCGGGGGTGTCGGGCAGGGCGAAGGTGGCGACCCCCGACCCGGCGGCGGCGAGCAGCGAGTCGACGTGCCCGTGATAGCACCCGGCGAACTTGATCACCTTCGTGCGCCGGGTGAACCCGCGCGCGAGCCGGATGGCGGACATGGTGGCCTCGGTCCCGCTGGAGACGAGCCGCACCTGCTCGAGCGGTTCGATCCGGTCGACCATCTCCTCGGCGAGCGCCACCTCGCCCTCACCGGGCGTGCCGAAGGAGGTCCCGCGGGAGACGGCGTCCTGGACGGCGGCGATGACGGCCGGGTGGGAGTGCCCGAGGATCATGGGCCCCCAGGAGCAGACGAGGTCGACGTACTCGCGCCCGTCGGCGTCGGTCAGATACGGACCCGTGCCGGACACCATGAACCGGGGCGTACCGCCCACGGCCCGGAAGGCGCGCACCGGGGAGTTCACGCCGCCCGGCGTGACGGCGGCCGCACGGTCGAACAGAGCCTGCGAGGCAGGCGCATCGTATGGATAGGGCGTTCCTGAAGAGGGCGCTTCGCTCATGACCTGCGACTACTCCGACCTTCTCTGACCTACTCCGATGATCTCGGACTCCGGTTGCCAGTGACCTCCTCAGGGTAGGCCAGGGGGCGGCCGGGGCCGCGGGGCGCCGGCGAACCGGTGGCTGGGGCCGCGGGGCGCTGGTGAACCGGCGGCCGGGACAGCGAGCCGCCACTGACCCGGCGACCAGCCTCCCCGTCCCCCTTCCCCGCCCCCTCCACTCCCCCCGTCACGCCCCACCGCCCCCGAGCACCCCCCGTCCCCACCCCGCGATCTGCGAGACTGGACGTGATACACACAGCTCATGCGGGGCGTGATGGTCGGGGACTGAAAAGATCCTGCGGACAGGTGTTTCAACGCACGTTTCGGCGGGCGGCCGTGGGGGAGGTCACTGACACGATGATCGGGTTGCGCGGCGGGCGCCACGCGTCCTAGAAAAGCAGTCGGGTGGAGATATGCATCGCGGTGGCGGACTGGGCGAGGGGACTGATGACCTGGGTCCTCGACGTGCCCGGCGGGGAAGGCACCGGCGCGACGCGGAGGATTCGAACGAAGCACGTCAGGGACACGTAGTACCGGATATGCCGGGTGTACCGAACGAGTCAGAGCGGGCCGACCGACGCAGCATCGATCGCGATCGGCTGAGGGCGAGCAGGAATGGTGGTCGGGTGGGGGTGACGTACAAGTACTTCGGCGCGCCCGACGGCGCGACCGCGGCCCGCGTCCCGATCTCGATGCGCCCCGAAGAACTCGGCGGCGACGAACTCGGCATGAACGGCATGTTCACCAAGATCAAGCCGGAGACGATGGCCGCGATGGTCCTGACGGGCATCGAAGGCGTCCCGCTCCACAAGGTGCCGCCGCTGGAACTGGTCGTCCTGCACCCCGACTACGCCGTGGTCAAGCTTCCGATGACGGTGGTGGATCCGCTGCGGGGTATAGGAGAGGAAGCGGTGGGCGCGGCCGCTTTCATCTGGTCGACGGTGCCGGACCGGGGTGGGCCTCGGGATGCGTTCAATGTGTATCAGCTGCTGCATGAGTGGCAGGACTTCAGCCATCGGTTGCATGAGGCGGGGCATCAGCCTTATTGCCTGGTGTGGCCCTGATCGCCTCTGAGCTGGGGTTTCTTGCGGGTTGGGCGGGGTCTTCGGGCCTCGCCCTTTTTGGTGGCGGAGGGGGGCCGTCAGGCGGCCAGGGCACATTGAGGGCAAAGGCGCTGATGGCCGCCAACCGCCAGCTTGGCATGATCGGCAACAACCTCAACCAGCTCACCTGGCACCTCAACAAGGACGGCGCCTGGCCCGAGCCGGACGCCGTCCACCAGCTCCTGGCCCGCATCGAAGCGTCGATCGCCGACGTGGACACCGCCGTCGCCCAGGTCACCGAGGGAAGGCAGGACCGGTGATACCGAAGATCATCACCGGCAAGGGCAGCACCCGCCGCCTGATCGCCTACCTCTTCGGCAAGGGCGACGCCAACGAGCACGTCGACCCCCACCTGGTCGCGTCCTGGAACGACTTCGCCCCCGACCCTGGCCGTAGTCCCCACCGCGACCCGAAGGAGGTGGAAAAGCGGCTTTACACGCAGCTCGACCAGCCGGTGGCCATGCTCGGCCGCCAGGCCCCGAAGACCACGGTCTGGCACTGCCCGGTCCGCGCCGCCCCCGAGGACCCCATCCTGTCCGACGCCCAGTGGGCGGAGATCGCCCGCCGGATCGTCGCCGCCGTCGGCATCGCTTCCGCCGGGGACACCGAAGCCTGCCGCTGGGTGGCCGTACGGCACGCCGACGACCACATCCACATCGCCGCCACCCTCGTCCGCCAGGACGGCCGCCGCCCCCGCCGGGACTACGACATCCGAGCCGTCCAGCGCGAAGGCCGCCAGATCGAAGTCGACTACAGGCTGAGGCGGTTGAAGCCGGGCGACGGCACCGCCGCCAAGCGCCCCACCAGCAAGGAACACTTCAAGGCCAAACGCCTGGGCCAGGACGCCACCGCCCGCGAGATCCTGCGCCGGCGCGTCCGCCGCGCCATGGCCGCCGCCTCTACGGAGACCGAGTTCTTCGTCCTACTGGAAGCGTCCGGCCTGGTGGTGCGCCCGAAGACAGAGCCGTCCGGAGACGTGACCGGCTACAGCGTCAGCCTGCCCGGCGACGTCAACAAACAGGGCGAACCCATCTGGTACGCCGGCTCCACCCTCTCCGGCGACCTCTCCCTGCCCCAGGTCCGCAAGCGCCTCGCCACGACCGCTCCTGAGCCGGTCTCCGTCCGACCGGGCAACCCGTGGCACCAGGCCACCGCCGCCACCGAACGCATCCCCCACCACCTCACCCACAGCGACGACGGCATGGCCCAGGGACAACTTGCCGCGCTCGGCGGAGCACTCGACCTGCTCTCCCTCACCGCCCCGGCCGCGGCGCGGGCCGAGCTGGAACGAGCCGCCGTGACCTTCGAGCGCGCCACTCGCTCCCGCATCGCCGCCGACCACGCCAGCGCCCGTGCCCTGCGCCGCAGCGTCCAGGCGATCTGGAACGCCCCCGCACGCCACGGCGACGCCGCGGGACTGGCGATGCTGATCGACGCCGCGCTCACCGCCGTCGCCTACGCCGTGCACTGGCACCGCACCCGCCAGCACGCCCAGCAGGAAGCGGCAGCAGAACAGGCCCTGGTCCATCTGCAAGAGGCGTACGCGCAGGTCGCGGAACCCGTCTTGGTGGGGCTGGCCCACCGCTCACCCGATCTGCAGAGCAAGCGCCGCTACGCCCGCCACGTCCAGGAGGCGGTTCCCGAGTACGCCGAGCGCATCCTCAACGACCGTGCCTGGGATGCCCTGGCCACTGTGCTCGCTGAAGCGGAGGCGGCAGGCCACAATGCCTCCGCCCTCCTCGACCAGGCTGTCCGCCAACGCACGTTGGACGACGCCCGCAGCCCTGCCCGCGCCCTGACCTGGCGCATCCATCGCCTCGGCCAGCGCCACGCACCCGGCCCACAGGCACAGGCCGCCAACGCCCGCCACACCGCGCAGCGCCCGACCACACCCCGCCCTTTCCAGAGGCCAAGGGACACCAGCGCTGATCACGTCGCTACGGACACCACAGGGCCGAGGAGTTCCAATGCCTCCTCCCACCGGTATCGGTCGGCACCTCCGCCGGCCTTGGGCTTGTGGGGCTCGTACGAGCCGATCAGGACGCCCATCTCGCGCAGCTGGTCCAGGCTCCGGCGGTAGGCGGGGTGGGCGGCCTGGGCCGAGTTCAGGTAGGGCAGGACAGCGGTCGGGATGCCCATGCCGTACGCCTCGCACAGGATGCCCAGGGCGAGCGTGTCGGATATGCCGGCGGCCCACTTGTTGACCGTGTTGAAGGTGGCCGGCGCGACCGCGATCGCATCCGCGGGCGGCAGAGGTCGTGGCTCACCGGGCGTGCGCCAGGCCGAGCGGATCGGGTAGCCGGTCTGGGCCTCGATCGCCTCGGTGTCGAGGAAGCCCAACCCTTGCGGAGTGGCAATGACGCCTACGTCCCAGTGCCGCTCCTGCGCGGCGGTGATCAGCCTGCCGACGTCGCCGGCAACTCCGGCCGCACAGACGACAACGTAGAGGAAGGGCTTCTTGCCCGAAAGAATCTGCTCGGTCACGCGTGAACTCCAAGGCGGTGAGCATCCCTTAGGCGGCCAGACGATTCACTTTCGATCGTCGAGGGACGCAAGGCGGCCACAAAGCTGGCAATGCCGCGCCCCGCCCGGCGGCCCGAGGCGGGCTGCGGCTCAGGTGCTGATGAGGCGGCTGTCGAAGCCGGCGCCCAGGAGGCGCTCGTAAGCGTCATGGACATCCCCTGGGACGACCTGCTCAACGGCGAAACCGAGCTTCGGGTATTCGATCACCCTTTGCAGGTCACCGACGAGCATGTCGACGACGAGCTTTTCGTCGCCGATCGACTTGATGTAGTCGTCCAACTCCATTGGCTCGGAGGCGCATACGACATCGGCCTCGGGCCACAGCTGACGGCAGGTCGCGTACGAGCGGCGCTCCATGTACGGCTTGGAGATCAGCAGCAGCGACTGCACCTCCACCCCGGCCTCGGTCAGCAGCTCGCGGGAGAAGGTGATGTTCTGGCCGGTGTTGGCGGCCTTCGGCTCGACCAGGATTGCCTCGTTCGGCACGCCCAGGCTCAGGGCGTGCTCGCGGTAGTGGACGGCCTCGCCGCGGGGAAAGCGGGCACGGGTGGTGGGGCTGTTTCCGCCGCTGAAGACCACGACCGGAAAGAAACCGGCGCGGTAGAGAGCGACGGCAGTGGTGGCCACGCCCAGGTCGTGGCTGCCCAGGCCGATCGCCGCGGAGCAGGGCCGCCGCTCATGGCCCATCCGGTGGTAGTCCCAGATCAGCACCGCGTCGTGGAATTGCTCATCGGTGATCTGGCGCTGTTCGTTGTGCGGCACCGGCACTCCCTGGCTCATACCTGCTGGTCCTTTCGGATGCCCTCGATGCTGTGCGGTTGGGGGTTCAGCACGTGCTGGAGGGCGACCCCGTTTCCTTCCCGCCATGCCTCTGCGGCATTGGCCGGAGCCTCACCCCTGATAGCGAGCCACCGTGTAGGCGCCTGGACCCAGGACAGGCAGTGCGCCGGTTTCGTTGACAATCTCAAGGACCTCGAAACCGGCGAGGAGCGCGTGCAGCTCCAGTTCGCGAGGGCCGAGAACACGCCGCCGGATGGCATCGTGGCACTCTTCGCCCGAGTCGAACACCCAGTGCCGACGCATGGTGTTGATCTGTGTCCGCAGGTCCCACTGGTAGCTGATGGTCACTGTGGCGGCCCCGAGGCGGGTCTCTACGCGGGCATGTTGAGGGCTCGGAGACTCGATCGGGGCTACCGGGGAGCACAGGACGAGCAGGGTGCCCGGGTGCGCGTGTGCGGCGAAGGTCTGGAACGCTGCCCGGACGTCAGCGTTGTCGTGCAGGTAGGCGAGAGAGTTGCCCAGACACACCAGTACGTCGGCGGTGTGGCCGAGTCGGACGGTGCGCATGTCCCCGACCCGGAAGTCGAGTTCGGGGCGCGTGCGGCGTGCGTAGTCGACCAGGCCGGGCTGGAGATCGACGCCGATGCAGTCGAAGCGCCGGGCCAGCAGGTCCAGGTCCCTGCCGGTGCCGCAGCCGAAGTCCAGCAGTGTGCGGGCTTGTGGGCAGTGCCGGTCGACGAGTTCCCGGCAGATTCTCGCGCTGTCGCTGTCGGCCTGCACGCTGTCATACAGCGTGGGGTCCCGGTAGAAGAGGTTCGACGCTTCGAGGCGTTCCGCCTCCACGATGTCCAGGCTGCTCATGCAAGGCTCCGGAGTCCGACTTCCAGGGCGAGTGTGTCGCACAGCAGGTCAGGCACCACGGGGGCTCGCTCCGCGTGCTCCCGGGCCTGGGCCAGGGCGACGGGATCAACGTAGCCGAGGTCGACCAGCAATGACTCGCGGAGCATGTCGTCCAGGAGGGGGAGGCCGTAGCTGCGCAGGCCCGACTCCATGACCGCGAGGAAGTTCTCCGGTTCGGTCGGGGCCGCGACGGACTCGGGCAGTCCGGCATGCCGCAGGCGGTCGCGGAACATCGTCTTGCCCTGCTTGTGCTCGTGTGGCAGTTGCTCCATGAAGCGGACGATTCGGGGGTGGACGAGCGGAGCCACCGGCCAGATTCCGAGTCTCAGGTAGGCCGGGTTGTGCAGGCCGAAGGCCATGAGCGCGGGCACCGGGAGCACGGGGATGGGGGCGAGGTTCTCGTCCACCTGGGCCAGGGCCTCGATGGCCTTGTCCCCGAGCCAAGGGATGGGCTCTGCCGCGGGGAGTTCGGCACCCGTACGGGAGTGGCAGGCATTGACCTCATCCCCGCCACCGCCCGTGAAGACCACCTCGCAACCGTGGGCGGCCACGTGCCCGCGCAAGACGTCGAACGCCTCCTGGTAGAAGGCTCCTGCCGGGTTGTGCGGCAATCCGCGCTCCCGTACCCCACCGGGCACGAACGGCGGGTGCTGCATGGCCGGGACGGCGGTGTCCCTCAGTCCCAGGTGATCCACCAGCATGCGACGTCGGTCTTGCTGGAGCCGGCCGATCCGGCCGCCCATGAGCAGGCCGAATGTGCGGACGGAGCCGAAGCCGGCTGCGGCGGTGGAGAGAGTCACGTTGCCCGAGTCGGCCCCGCCGGACACCTCGACGCCGACGCAGCTCGCCGTAGAAAGCCACCCGGCCGCAACCTCGGTCAGCAGCGCATCGAACGCGTCCACCGGGTCAACACCCGGGCGCAGCCTTCGGGGTTCCAGTACGTGCTGGGCGGGCTCGGGGTAGAGGATCGTGAGTCCCTCGGTCGTGAAGACGGCCGTGGCCCGTTCCGTGAGCCGGTACACCCCGTCAAAGAGAGTGTCGGCGCTGTAGCGGTGCCGGCGGGTCAAGGTGCGCGCCATGGCCCGGGGATTGAGTTGGTCAAGTCCCAGGTGAGGCCGTAGGTCGGCCAAGTCCCATGAGCCGTACAGGTCTTCCCCGACCGCCACCAGATACAGCGGCGCGGTGCCGAACACGCCCGCTGAGACCTGAACCTCGTCCGGGCGTAGGAGCAGGGACGCGAAGTCGACCTCCCCGCCCTTGTCCTCCCTCACCAGAGCACAGACGCCGGATCCATCGCCCGGCACAAGCTCGGCTTCCAAGGCAGCCGCGTGAGCGGGTCTGATCCAGCTCTGCCCGCTGACCCACCGGTCTGTGTCCCAGCGCCAGGCTGTGCTCCGGGTGTCGGCCAGCCGCACACGAAACGAAAGCACCTGCTTCCCCCTCGGTCATGGGGCGGTGGAGCAGGGCTCGGCCCTGCTCCACCGCGTTCACGGGCTGGTCAGCTGCAGTGGTCGCCGTTGTTGTCGCCACCGCCGGGCATCTTGTCGAGCAGCACCGCGTCCATGCTGGGGACGCCGGTGATCAGGTCGCCGGTGAACAGTTCGTCTATGTTCATGGCCTTTCCTCTCCTACGGAGTGAATGGACAAGCCCCGCGAAGTGCGGAGCCCTGGACCCGCCCCGGCCGCGGGCAGACCGGCGACCGGGACGGGAGCTCATCGAGGGGACTGCCACGGCGGCAGGGTGCCGCCGGTGACACCGCCTGCTGCGATCCCGCTCTGGCCGCTGGGGAGTTGTTGAGCCCGCCCCGGTGGCGAACCGGGTCTTCCTGAGGGCTCGCGCGGCCAGAGCGGGAGTCAGTGAGTGCCCGTCGAGGGCTAGGACCGGTCGAAGTACCAGAAGGCGCAGCCGACCGGTGCGGTGGAGGCGATGAACAGAGGTGACAGCAGCCACTGGCGCCAGCCATAGGGGCCACGGCGCAAGTTGTTGCGCCAGCTGTTCTTCATTGTTCGCGGTGCCCCTTCTCGGGTTGCCGGACGAAGGGCGGGAGGCCGGGTGGACTGATGAAGAGGCGTCGTGCCCGTTCCTGTTCAGGCCAGGTCGCTCCGGGCGGGCGCATGGGCAGATCGGTGGGGGCTTCGTCAGGCATCGGCTTCGTCCTGTTCCTGCGTCTCGCGGTAGACGTCAGCGAAGCGCCGGGTCAGCAGGCCGACTTCACGCATGTACTGGTAGGCACCGAATTGGGTGGACTCCGCGGTCGGCCGGCGCGTCAGGTCTAGGACCCGGTAACCCTCCCGGAACAGCGCCTGTACGGCCGGGTCCCCGTCGAAACCGAGGTCCTCGGCCATCAGCGCTCTGAGGTGACCAACCAGATCCCGGGTCGTCGCGTCGATCACAGGGCGATCAGGCATCGCCAGCCCGACGGCAAGCGCCGTAGCCACGCTCTCGTCGACCGCCTCCAGGACGATCGGGAGCTGCGCCGCCTCGGACGACATGGCGCTCTGCGTTCCCATGCCCGCACCCCTTCTCCGGTGTCCACAGTTGTCGTGGCTGACAACGTCCAGAAAACCGGAGCGGGTTGGCGCGGACCACGGCATCCATGAGGCAGTCCTGGGACACTCATGGGACAGATCAGCGCCGCCAGGGTAGACACGAACGGGAACGTGGAAAGGGGGCGGCATGGGGCTTGCGGAGCGGCGCAGGGCGCTGGGTTACAGTCAGGAAGAGCTCGCGCACGCCCTCGGCGTCGACCGGCGCACGATCGGCCGCTGGGAGACCCGGACCACCACACCCCAGCCGCCATTACGGCCACAGCTGGCCGAGCTGCTGCACCTCGACCTTGACGAACTCGACGCCCTGGTGGGACAGCCACAAGCAGCCCGTCCGGAGTCGGCAGGGTCGCCGCCTCGCGACCACCACGGCTCAGGGGACCTCGACGACATGATCCGACGCCAGTTCCTGCGCGCCATAGCCGTCACCAGCGCCCTCGTGGCCCTGCCCGCCGACGACAGCGCCGCCCTCACCGACGGAGCCCACCGTGGGACGTCGGAGGACTTCCTGCGCATGAACGGCCACCTGTGGCAGGTGTATCAACTCGCTCGCGCCAAAGGCTCCGTGTACCCGATCGTCCGCGACCAGCTCACCACGCTCAACGACACCCTCGACGGCCAGCCGGCAGCCGAATCCCAGGCCCTGTGCGGCGCGGCCGGCGACCTCTTCCAGCTCGCCGGTGAACTGGCCTTCGACGGCAACCGCTACACCGACGCAGCAGCCTCCTACACACTCGCCGCCTCCGCCAGCAAGGAAGCCAAGTCCTACGACCTCTGGGCATGCGCCCTGGTCCGGCACGCCTACGTCGACCTGTACGAACGGCGTTACGCCGAGGCCGCCACCGCACTCTCGGCGGCTGAGAGGGTGGCGCGGCGAGGAGACAGCTCCCTGTCCACCCGCCACTGGGTCGCCTCCGTCCAGGCCGAGGCGTATGCCGGACTCGGGAACCTGTCCGCCTGCGAGCGCGCCCTGGACGAGGCGGAAAAGGTCACGGACCTGGGCGGCCCATTCCACAACGGCGGCTGGCTCCGCTTCGACGGCTCCCGCCTCGCCGAGGAACGCGGCGCCCGCTACCTCCAACTCGGCCGCCTCGACCTCGCCGAGAAGGCCCTCACCGCTGCTTTGAGCCAGGACATACTCGCCTCCGGGCAATCCTTCCGGCGCCGCGGCGCCGTCCTCACCGACCTCGCCTCCATCGGCGCCAAGCGGCACGACCCGGACCAGGTCCTCACCTACGGCCGCGAGGCCCTGCAGCTCGCCCGAGCGACGTCCTCCGGCTACGTCGCCCGTAAACTCCAGGGGCTACGAACCGACCTCGGCCCCCTCGCCCGCGACGCCCGTGTGGTCGAACTGGGTGCCGAGATCGACGCACTGTGCACGACGTGACGAGAGGGGAAGGCATGTCGCAGATCGAGGGCGCACGCGTGTTCCGCGAGGCGTGGATCACCGGCGTTCGAAAGCACTTCCCCGGCGAACCCAAGCCCGGCTACATCACCCCCTGGGAAGAGACCCCCGAGTGGGAGCGCCAGGCCGCGGGAGCCGTGTACGACCAGGTGCGACAGTTCCTCGACCTCAGCGACCGCCACGCCTCCCGCCTCACCCGCGAACAGAAGAGCCGCTTCGTCGCCACCTGCTGGACCGCCCAGATGTACAAGCACTTCGAGGACCCCAAGCCCGGATACGTCGCCGACTGGCCCGACCTGCCCGACTGGCAGAAGGAAACGGACGCCGACATCTTCGAAGCCATCGAAGCAACTTCGAAGTAACCGCATTCGCATGAGGCTCGCTTGGACGCATTTACAGACCGAAGCCGCAGGAGCCAGGTCGGGGCGCATAGATAACTATGGGAACCACGGAACGCCCTCGGCCAGAGCTGCTGTTGGGCGCATCCGACCGATCGGGTCGGACAGTGACAGTCCAGTTTTTACTCCTCAAAGAAGCTCCGGAAGATCAAGTCAAACTCACACTCGTCAGCAGGAGAATCTTGCGCGATAGCGGATCTGATTGCGCTATCCGTTCGATACTCATCGCAAAAGCTTTGCGCTGCCGTCAGCTTGTCCCCTGAAATCGATTCGGGATAGTAGTCTTCGATCGCACCCCGCTCAAGCACATAGATTTTCTCGTTGCGCAAAGACGAGATAAGCGCACGCTTTGCATCGGAAATATCGCCAGAGGGTGGGTACTTAACGAGAATCGTTCGCAAGTCACGAGTTAGAGCACGAGTAAAGAAATCTTCCACCTTCCTCTGCAGTTCGGGCCACTCGCACTTCCCGTCCATGAAAAGATCACCAAACTGCTTCGCGTCTCTCCAGAGCTCTTTCATAGCAGGAGAATCACGCAATCTACGGGCTTGGTTGTTGGAAATTTCATCAGACTCTGCGCCACTGGTGGAAATATCCTCCCCAACCAACTGCATGAGGCGGCGCTGCTTCTCAAGTGAAGCCGCGCTAGCGCCCAACTTGTTAAATCCCTCTGCGATGGCGTCGAGATCCACAAGGACGGCTACGGACACCCCGAACCGCTCAGCCGTTGACCCTCGGCGTACTCCCGTTGCTTCGTCTCCGGCCTGTTGGTTCGGCCGAACGGGCAGTCGGCGAACGAGACTTGTGCAGGGTCTGCGAGCGCGGTCAGAACCAGTGCAGGCAGTGCGGGGGGCGGTCGGCGCGGAAGAGTGCGTCAGCGAGGGCGGCTGCGCCTGGGCGGTGGGCCCGGATGTGTCCGGCACGCACGAGCGTGCTCGGGGCGGTGCCGCCGAGGTAGATGGAGCCCAGGTCTCTGATGTCCAGGGACAGGTCGGGCTTCCGGTCCGTCGGGACGCAGTCGGCCTTGCTGTCCCGCACGGTCAGCAGGTAGCGGCCGTGTTCGCCGAGGAACGGGTCGTCGACGTCGAGGACGAGCTCGCCGTCCATGAACCAGCCGCGCGCGGTCAGCGCACGCGGGACGTCCAGCAGCCGCACCCAGAGCCAGTCCATGTCGCCGCTCGCCTCGCCGGCGCGGAAGTCCGCGAACTGCCAGCGCAGCGGGTGCCCGGGCGGGACGTGCTGGAACACGACCTGAGAGACCAGGTCGTGTCCGAGTACGAACCGGGCCAGGGCCGTGAAGACGGCGTCGTCGGTGGCGATGGTCTCGTCGACCGTCAGGGTGCCGGACTCGGTCGAGTAGCTGGCGTACCCGTCCGGGACGCCGTCGGCGTCCCGGTGGACGGCGACGTAGCGCGGCGCCGGCGAGATCGGGGGCTGCCCCGCGCGCAAGGCCCACCAGCGGTGCGGCCGGGACAGCGCGCCGGGCTGGGCGCGGCGATACCGGTCGTAGACCTCCTCCAGAATCTCGCCGCACTCGGCCCGGCGCAGCACCTCGACCGAGCCGTCGTCCGAGCCGGTCGCTGGTGCGTCGGCCACGCCGCGCGCCCGGGGAGTGGCGAGGGCGGCCCTGTGGCGCGGCACTGTCAGCCGCGCCGTGTAGGTCGCCGGTCCGTAGCCGAACCTGCCGTAGATCGAGGCCTCAGAGGACAGCAGCACGGAAAGGAACTCCCCGTGGGCCCGCAGCTCGGTGAGCTGATGCCGCATCATCGCGCTGAGCACGCCCTGGCGGCGGTGCGAGGGCAGGACGCCGACGGCGGTCACCCCGGGGGCCGGGACGAGGGTCTCACCGGGCAGGGTGAGCTCGAAGGAGTGCGTGGCGGCGGTGCCGACGGGCCGCCCGTCCGCCGTCAGGGCGAGCAGGCAGCGGTCCATTTCGAGCGCCGACCACCAGAGCCCGCCGCCCTCTATCGGGGTTTCCGGGAAGCGCCCGAACGCGGCATGGACTGTGTCGACGAAGACGTCGAGATCGTTGTCGGTCGTGGGACGGATCTCCATTGCTGCCGCTGCCTCCTCGGGATACCGGCACCACGACTCGTGATGTCTGGCCACAGTGCAGCGTTGCCCCGGGGCCAGGGCAAGCGAATTACGGCCGGGCCCGCGGCCGCATCGACGGCCGCCCCCTGTGGTGGACGCCGATAGTGATGAATGTTCCTCGCCCGCCCCGTCGAAGCCAGTCGATCCGCGAGATCGCCGCCGCGGTCAAGGTGTCGGTCGGCGTAGTGCACAAGACTTTGCACCGTGGGTCAGGGCCCTGGATGGCTTCTTCGCCTTGTCGATCGACGCGGAGCCTTTCCGGACCGGCCGTACTACCGCCTGGTGCGGCCGTGCGCGGTCCCGCACCACCGACGCGGCCTGGCTCGTACGCCCCCCTGCCCACCCCTGACCTATCTTGTCGCCCATGCAGTCATACACGATCGGCCAGGCGGCTCGGCTGCTCGGCGTGAGTCCGGACACCGCGCGGCGATGGGCGGACGCGGGCCGGGTGGCCACCCATCGCGACGAGGGTGGGAAGCGGCTCATCGACGGGAAGGACCTGGCCGCCTTCTCCGTGGAACTCGCCCAGGGCGGGAGCGGTGAGGAGGAGTCCTCCTACACCTCGGTCCGCAACGCGTTCCCCGGCATCGTCACCGCGATCAAGCTCGGTGACGTGGCGGCGCAGGTGGACATCCAGGCCGGACCGCACCGGCTCGTCTCGCTGCTCACCCGGGAGGCTGTGGAGGAGCTGGGGCTGGAGGTCGGGATGGAGGCCACCGCCCGGGTGAAGTCGACGAACGTGCATATCGACCGCGTCTGAACGGGCCGGGTGGTGGCGGCCGTTCCGGCGAGGGCGCCGCTGTCGACGCGGGCGCGCGGCTGGGCGGGCGCGCGGCTGGGCGGGCGCGCGGCTGGGCGGGCGCGCGGCTGGGCGGGCGCGCGGCTGGGCGGGCGCGCGGCTGGGCGGGCGCGCGGCTGGGCGGGCGCGCGGGGAAGTGCTTCCGAGCCGGCGAGCGGGGAGCGGCTGAGTGCTTCCGAGCCGGCGAGCGGGGAGCGGCTGAGTGCTTCCGAGTGGGCCGGCGGCTGAGCTGCCGAGCGTGGGCGGCGAGCCGGGTGGGTGAGGTCGCCGGGTGGGGACGAGTTACCCGGAGGCCGGTCCCGTACAAACGCACATGCCAGGCCAGTCGACACCGAGTCCGGCTCATGCGATGCGACAGGCGACTTTCCCCTCGCACTTGCGGCATTATCATCTGCGTCGTGCACGCCGTGAGGCGTCCGTTCAGGACCAGAGAGGGAGTGGACCCGTGATGACCCGTTCCGTGCGCCGGACCCGTCGGACGCTGCAGGTGGCCGGCGCGGGCGCCGCCGCCCTGCTGGCCCTGAGCGCCTGCTCCTCCTCGGGCAACTCCTCGGGCGACTCCTCGTCGGCCAAGTCGGACTCCACCTCGTCGGCGTCCGCCTCGGGCAAGCTGTCCGGCACGGTGACCGTCTTCGCCGCCGCCTCGCTGAAGGAGAGCTTCACGACGCTGGGCAAGGAGTTCG
Source organism: Streptomyces sp. DT2A-34 (assembly GCF_030499515.1). Classification (NCBI taxonomy): domain Bacteria; kingdom Bacillati; phylum Actinomycetota; class Actinomycetes; order Kitasatosporales; family Streptomycetaceae; genus Streptomyces; species Streptomyces sp. DT2A-34. Next base: position 4,107,888 of record NZ_JASTWJ010000001.1, read on the forward strand.
AGAAGGCCCACCCGGGCACCAAGGTGACCTTCAGCTTCGGCGGCAGTGACGCGCTCGCCGCGAGCATCACGGGCGGCGCCCCGGCGGACGTGTTCGCCTCGGCAAGCCCCCAGACGATGAAGATCGTCACCGACGCCGGTGCCGCCTCCGGCGCGCCCGCCACCTTCGTGCGCAACCAGCTGGAGATCGCCACCCTGCCGGGCAACCCCGACAAGGTCGCCTCACTGAAGGACCTCACCAACTCCGACCTGAAGGTCGTGCTGTGTGACAAGGCGGTGCCGTGCGGCGCCGCCGTCCAGAAGGCCCTGGACGCGAGCAAGCTGAAGCTCACCCCGGTCTCCTACGAGGAGGACGTCAAGGCCGCCCTGAACAAGGTGGTGCTGAAGGAGGCCGACGCCGCGGTCGTCTACAAGACCGATGTGAAGGCCGCGGGTGACAGGGTGGAGGGCGTGGACTTCCCCGAGTCGGCCGACGCCGTCAACGACTACCCGATCACCCTGCTCAAGGACGCGCCGAACGCCGGGGCCGCCCAGGCGTTCATCGCGCTGGTGCGGTCCGCCGAGGGCCAGAAGGTCCTGAACGCGGCCGGGTTCCTCAAGCCGTGACATCCCCGTCCTCCCCCGCTCCGTCCTCCCCGTCCTCCCCGTCCTCCCCGCCCTCCCCGGACAAGGCCGACGCCGCGGACACCCTGACCGGTGGCCCGCGGCGCCGCCGCATCCGCGGGAGCGCCCCGCTGCCGCTCCTCCTGCCCGCGCTGATCGGCCTGGCGTTCCTGGTCCTCCCGCTCGTCGCGCTGCTGATCCGGGCCCCGTGGCGGAGCATGCCGGACCTGCTGACCAGCACGGAGGTGTGGCAGGCCCTGCAGTTGTCGCTGGTCTGCGCGACGGCGGCGACCGCGGTGAGCCTGGTGATCGGGGTGCCGCTGGCCTGGCTGCTGGCCCGGGTCGAGTTTCCCGGGCGGGGGATCGTACGGGCCCTCGTCACCCTGCCCCTGGTGTTGCCCCCGGTGGTCGGGGGTGTGGCCCTGCTGATGGCGCTCGGCCGCAACGGCGTCATCGGAAAGTGGCTGGACGCGTGGTTCGGGATCACCCTGCCCTTCACCACCGCCGGGGTCGTGGTCGCGGAGGCGTTCGTCGCCATGCCCTTCCTCGTGATCAGCGTCGAGGGCACCCTGCGGGCCGCCGACCCCCGCTACGAGGAGGCCGCCACCACCCTGGGCGCCTCCCGCTTCACCGCGTTCCGCCGGGTCACGCTGCCGCTGATCGCGCCCGGCATCGCGGCCGGCGCCGTACTGGCCTGGGCCCGGGCGCTCGGCGAGTTCGGCGCGACCATCACCTTCGCCGGCAACTTCCCCGGGCGTACGCAGACCATGCCGCTCGCCGTGTATCTGGCGTTGCAGAGCGACCCGGAGGCCGCGATCGCCCTCAGCCTCGTCCTGCTGGCCGTGTCCATCGCTGTCCTGGCGGGACTGCGTGATCGCTGGATGACCGCCTCATGACCGACATCGAGAAGAGCACGAAGAGCAGGCAGAGCACGAAGGCCACGCAGAGCACTGGCGGCGCCCCCGTCCCCGCACATGAGGGCACTGACGCCCGCCGTGAGGGACTCGACGCCCGGCTGGTGGTCGAGCGCGGCTCCTTCCGCCTGGACGTGGCGCTGGCCGCGGCCCCCGGTGACGTGGTCGCGCTCCTCGGGCCCAACGGCGCCGGCAAGACCACCGCCCTGCGCGCACTCGCCGGTCTCGTCCCGCTCACCGACGGCCATCTGCGGCTGGACGGCGCGGAGTTGGACCGTACGCCGCCGGAGTCCCGCCCGGTCGGGGTCGTCTTCCAGGACTACCTGCTCTTCCCGCACCTCACCGCACTGGACAACGTGGCCTTCGGGCCGCGCTGCCACGGCGCCGGCAAGGCGGAGGCTCGTGCCCAGGCCGCCGAGTGGCTGGAGCGCATGGGTCTCGCCGACCACGCCGGTGCCAAGCCCCGCCGCCTCTCCGGCGGCCAGGCCCAGCGCGTTGCCCTCGCCCGCGCCCTGGCCACCCACCCCCGTCTGCTCCTCCTCGACGAACCCCTCGCCGCCCTCGACGCCCGTACCCGCCTCGACGTACGCGCCCAACTCCGCCACCACCTGGCCGACTTCGAGGCGGTCGCCGTACTCGTCACGCACGATCCGCTGGACGCCATGGTCCTGGCCGACCACCTCGTCGTCATCGAGGACGGCCGTATCGTCCAGGAGGGCACCCCTGCCGACATCGCCCGCCACCCGCGCACCGACTACATCGCCCACCTGGTCGGCCTCAACCTCTACCGGGGTCAGGCCGAGGGACACATGGTCCGCGTGGACGGCGCCCCCGCGGTCACGATCACGACCACGGAGGCTCTCGCCGGCCCTGCCTTCGTGGCCTTCCCGCCCAGCGCGGTCACCCTCCACCGCGACCGCCCCACCGGCTCCAGCGCCCGCAACCTCTGGCGCTGCGAGGTGGCCGGCCTGGAAACCCACGGCGACCAGCTCCGCGCCGCCCTCACCGGCGAACTCCCCCTGGCCGCCGACCTCACCACGGTCGCCGCCGCCGAACTCGACCTCCGCCCCGGCGCCACGGTCTGGGCGACGGTCAAGGCGGCCCAGACACACGCGTATCCCGCCTGAGGCCGACTTCCGGGCCGGCTGCCCGGTCCTCGCCGTCTCCATCGAGGAGCCCCCCGACGAGACACCGGCCGACCGGGCCCCGGCCGATGAGACGCCCGCCGACGGGACGCCCCCGTCCTGACGGCCGCCATCAGGACGGCCGCCGCCGAGGTCTTCGACGAGTGGGAAGAGCTGCTGGCCGCCTCGCTGCGTGAGCACGGCGCCGAGCCCGAGCAGGCCGGACAGCTCGCGACGCTCATCGTCGCGGCCGTCGAGGGGACCGTGGCCATGTGCCGCGCCCAGCGCAGCACCCAGCCCCTCGACCGGACCGCCGAGCAGTTGCAGGCAATCATCCTCACCACGATCAAGGATTGACCGGGAGGGTCACGGGGCTGATCGGGAGGGTCGTCGGACCGGCTGATCGACGGGGTGCCCTGCCTGGGCGGCCGGTCATCCGCGCGATACGTCCCCTCCGGCGGGCCGTATCGTGAGAGCCGTGAAGGAGACCGCGACCAGGGAGCCCGCCGCCGAGGAGACCGCGACCACGGAGCCCGAGACCGTCGAGCCCCCGCTGCCGCCCGCGCCGGGGGCGGAGCAGTACCCGTCGCTCGCCCTCGTCAACAGCGTCATCGCGGTGCCGGGCGGGCAGTTCGTCGACCTCATCGGCACCCCGGCCGCGGCGAACCGGTGGCTCACCGAGCGTGGCCTCGCTCCGGTCGACGCCGGGATGCGGGACATGTGCGCCGCACAGCTGCGCTCGCTGCGGGAGCAGATCCGGGCGCTGTTCGCCTCGCGGGTCGAGGCGCTGCCCGCCCTCCCCGCCGCCCTCGCCGCCGTGAACGACGCGCTGACCAGGGTTCCGACGGCCCCGCTCCTCCAGTGGGACGAGAAGAACGGCCCCTACCGCGCGGCCCCGCACCCCACCACCGAGATCGTCGACCACGCCCTGGCGACCCTCGCCGCCGACGCCGCCGACCTGCTCACCTCCCCCGACGCGGAACGTCTCACGGCCTGCGGATCCCCGCCCTGCAACCGCTATCTGCTCCGGCACGGCCGCCGCCACTGGTGCTGCACGCGCTGCGGGGACCGGGCCAGGGCGGCTCGGGCGTACGCCCGGCGGACGCGGTCGGCGGCCGACTGATGGTCTGCTGAAGGCGCCGGACGCGGAGCGGCTGGGCCGGCAGCGGTCGTCCTCATGGGACTTCATACGGGCGGGCGCAGGCTCAGAACCCTTTCAGTACACGGGTGCGGGCGCCTTCACAGCGAGGTCGAACCATACGGCTTTCCCGTACGGCATGGCGGGGCCGTGCCCCCATTGGCCATGGGTGAGTGCGTCCACGAGATACAGCCCGCGCCCACCCGTCTCCCACGCGTCGGGGGCCAGTTCCTTGGCCACCGGCGGACTTTCGTCCCGGTCGTACACGACAACCCGCACCCGTCCGCCCTCCACCCCGAGCCACAGCGCGGCCCCGTCACCGCCCTTGGCGCGCACACAGGCGTTCGTGACGAGTTCGGAGGTGCAGAGGGTGGCGTCGTCGACGACTTCGGCGTCGAGTCGCAGTTCGCGGAGGACGGTGGCGACGAAGTCGCGGGCGATGCGGGGGGGGAGGTTTCGAGGGGTGGGCAGACGAGGGTGTACGAGGGCATGGAGGATCAACTCCGGTGAAGTGAGGGTTGGTTGCCGAACCCGGCCGCGTTGCTGTCCGGCGCCCCGGGTGTCGACGGGCCGGGGTGGCACTTCCAACGAGCTGCGGGCGTACGTGATTTGCGGATGCGTGACCAGGCAGGCACGCTCCGTGAGGTACGTTGCGACAGTAGCGGCAATCGTTGAGGCGCCTCAACGTTTCCCGGAAATCGTCACCAGGAGGACTGAATGCCAGCGAAACCCAACCCCACGGCCCGTCAGGTGCGGTTGGGAGCGGAGATGCGCAAGTTACGTGAGGCCGGGGGCGTATCGAACCGCCAGGCTGCCGAGTTCCTGAACACCAGCCCGACGCAGATCAGTCACATCGAGGCGGGGCGGTTCGGGATCAGCGAAGAGCGGCTGCGCAGCATGGCCGGGTTCTACGCCTGCGACGATGCAAAACTCGTCGACGCGCTTGTCGAGATGGCCAAGTGGTCCCCTGACAAGGGATGGTGGGAGGAGTACCGCGGGGTCATCCGCCCCCGGGCCCTCGACCTCGCCGAGTTGGAGCACCACGCGTCCTGCATCCGCACGTTCCAGGTCGTGCACATCCCGGGGGTTCTTCAGGCCGAGGAGTACGTCCACGCGGCCTCGATGTTCGTCGAGCCGAACCGTCCGGAGAGCGAGCATGAGGCACGCGTCTCGTTCCGGATGCGACGCCAGGAAGTACTCGAGTCGGGAATGCCGTATGACGCGATCATTCACGAAGCCGCTCTGCGCATGCGTGTCGGCGGCCCCAAGGTCGCCCGGGCTCAACTCGAACATCTCCTTCGAGCGTCCGAGCGGACGAACGTCACGATTCGCGTGATCCCGTTCGCGGCCGACGGTTTCGCAGGGGCGGGCTTCGCCATGCAGTACCTCGGCGGAGCCGTCCCACAACTCGACACCGTGCAGATCGACACACCGCACGGGGCCGAGTTCATCGATGCCACCGCTCAACTGAACCGCTACCGAGCTCTCCTCGAACGCGTGGACAGCACCGCTCTCCCGCAGGATGCTTCACTTGACCTCATCCGAAGAATCGCCCAGGAACTGTGAAAGGCCACCCGTGTCTGAAGCCCTCCATTGGCAGAAGTCGTCGTTCTCGGCAGGGCCCGAGGACACGGACTGCCTGGAGATAGCCGCCACCCCCACCACCCTCCACCTCCGCGAAAGCGACGAGCCCACCGCAATCCTCACCCCCACTCCCACCGCCCTCCACGCCCTGCTCAGCACCCTGAAGGCAGATTGAGGAAAACGTCGGTTTGATCTTGCCGGTAGGCCAACATGTCCTCATGACCGGCTGGCAGAAGGCTCTTTGGTGGACATTGACCGCGGTGGGCGCCGTCGCGGCGGTCGTGCTGCTGGTGTGGGTGGCGACGGCGGATCTGGAACGGTCGAGTCAGGCCGCGGGCGTGATCGGCTCGGTGGCCGGGATCGCGGCGTTGGGGGTCGGGCTGTGGCAGCTCAGGGTCGGGGCGGCGAGCGCGCCCTCTCCTGTGGAGCCGGTGCAGGCTGAGGCCGGCTCGAACGCGGCCCGCGGCACCATTCGCAACGCTCAGGCGCGGGATACGACGCCGGGCGCGGGCACATCGCCGACCGGCGGACCGGGGATCCGGGCGACCGGCGGATCGAACGCGGCTGGTGGGGACATCGACGGGTCGACGGCGCAGCACGGTCAGTGATGAGGAAACGCAAGCAGCAGCCCGGCAGAGACGTGTCGAGCGAACCGGCCATGGCCGCAGGGGTGTCGGCCTCCTCGGGCTCCAACGCGGCCGGGCGCGATGTCGTGAACTCCGTTGCGGTGCATGCCGAGCAGGCGCTGCCCGCGGAGGCGTACGGTCCGATCCCGGAAGACGCCGTGGCCGATGGGGTGTCGAACATCCCCCTGACCGAGCTGTTCGTCGGCCGGGACTCGGCGCTTGATCAGCTGGACGCCACACTCGCCGCTCCGGGCGGGGTGGTGCTGCGGGCGGTGAGCGGCCTGGGCGGGGTGGGCAAGTCAACACTGGCCGCCCGCTGGGCCGCGCACCGGGCGACGGCTCGGTTGCGGTGGTGGATCACCGCCGACAGCCCGGCCGCCGTGGACGCCGGGCTGGCTGAACTGGCGTGCGCGCTGCAGCCGGGGCTGGCCGGGTTGCCGGTGGAGTTGCAGAAGGAGCGGGCGTTGGCGTGGCTGGCCGGTCACGGGGACTGGCTGCTGGTGCTGGACAACGTCGACCATCCCGACCACATCGGCCCGCTGCTGGACCGGGTCCCCGATCGAGGGCGCATCCTGGTCACGACGCGCCGGGCGACGGGTTGGCACCGGTTGACGACCACGCTCCGCCTGGACGTGTTCGATCCGGACGAGTCGGTCGAGCTGTTCACCCGCATTCTCACCCACGACGGGCCGCGGGAGACCAGTGGCGCACGTGAAGTGTGCGACGAGCTCGGGCACTTGGCACTCGCCGTGGAGCAGGCCGCCGCGTTCTGTCACGAGAGTGGCACGACGCCGCGCGCCTACCTGGACATGCTGCGCCAATGGCCGGCCGACACGTACGCGCTCGGTCCCTCGGGTACGGACGCCGGGCGGACGGTGGCACGGATCTGGCGCATCACCCTGGACCGCCTTGCGGACATGCCCCTCGCAGGGCAGGTGCTGCGGATCCTGGCCTGGTACGCCCCCGACCACATCCCGCGCGCCCTGCTCGACGGCCTTGCCCCACCACCCGTCCTCGCCGCGGCGGTTGGGCGGCTGGCCGCGTACAGCATGATCGCGGAGAACGCCGACGGCACCCTCTCAGTCCACCGGCTCGTGCAGGCCCTTGCCCGCACTCCGCAGGACGACGATCCCCACCGGCAGGATGCCGACATCGCCCATGGCCGCCACGAGGCCACCAGCCGTCTCCGTAACGCGTTCCCCGCCGATGCGGAATTGCCGCAGCACTGGCCCCAGTGCCAGCAGCTACTTCCGCACGTCGATGCCCTGGCCAAGCACATCACGCCCGAGCAGGACACGCTCGACATGTCGCATCTGCTGGACGCGGCCGCCACGTTCCGAAGGGACCAAGGCGCACTACAGTTCGCCCTCGCGTACTTCCTCCGGGCTCATGCCATCGACCAGCGTGTACTTGGTGAGGACCACCCCAATACGCTGATCTCCCGGAACAACCTGGCGGGCGCGTACGAGTCCGCGGGGGATCTCGCCCGAGCCATCGCACTGTACGAGCAGAACGTCGCCGACCGGCTCCGGCTGCTCGGTGAGGACCACCCCAAAACACTGCTGTCCCAAAACAACCTGGCGGGCGCGTACGCTGCAGCGGACGATCTGACGCGAGCCATCCCACTGTACGAGCAGAACCTCGCCGACCGGCTCCGACTGCTCGGTGAGGACCACCCCGACACTCTGACCTCCCGGAACAACCTGGCATACGCGTACGAATCGGCGGGGGATCTGGCCCGATCATTCCCGCTGTACGAGCAGAACCTCGGCGACATCGTCCGGGTACTCGGTAAAAACCACCCCCACACGCTGGCCTGCCGGAACAACCTGGCGGGCGCGTACCAGTCGGCGGGGGATCTCGCCCGAGCCATCCCACTGTACGAGCAGAACCTCGCCGACCGGCTCCGACTGCTCGGTGAGGACCACCCCAGCACGCTGATCTCCCGGAACAACCTGGCATACGCGTACAGCTCGGCGGGAGACCTGGCACGAGCCATCCCGCTGTACGAGCAGGCCCTCGCCGATTGCGAACGCGTTCTCGGACAGGAGCACCCCATGACGAAAACGGTGCGTGCGAACCTGCACGCGGCACGCAGCGTGTAGTGGCCGACCAGCAATCCCCTTCGCCTACTTCGTCCCCACCGTCCGCAACACCGTCACCGCCAACGTCCGCGCCACCTCGACCACTTCGGCGATCGACACCAGCTCCCGCTCACTGTGCGCCACCCGAATGTCCCCCGGCCCGAACTGCAACGTCGGTATCCCCGCCCCGGCATACAACCGCAGATCACTCCCGTACGGCGCCCCGCACTCCCGCAACCCGCCCCCACCGCCCACGACATCGGCCCGGGCACCCCGTATCACCTCCGGCAACGGATGCCCCTCCGGCAGCCGCCCGCTCGCGAACTGCCCGCCCGGCCAGCTCACGACCGCCGGATGCTCACGCAACCAGGGATCACCAGCGCACGCCTCCGCCACGCACCGCTCAAAAGCACCCCGCGCCTCCGCCGGTTCCTCCCCCAACCGCACCCCCAACCGCCCCTCGGCGACCAGCAGATCGGGCACGCTGCTCGCCCAGTCCCCGGCGCGCACGGTGCCCACCGACAGGGCGTACGGGATCGGATGCTCGGCCATCAGGGGATGCACGTCCCGGTTCCGCTCGGCCTCCAGCCGAGCCAGCGCCCGGTGCAACGGCACATACGCATCGATCGCGCTCACCCCCTGATCCCGCGAACTGCCGTGCGCCGCCTTACCGGGCACAGCGAGACGGAAGGTCAACGCCCCGGCGTTCGCGGTGACGAGCGCGCCACCCGTCGGCTCGGTGATGACGCAGACGTCCCCCCGGTGGCCGCGCCGCAGCGTGCCGAACGCACCGAGCCCACCGTCCTCCTCCCCCACCACGAAGTGCACACCCACCCGCCCACGCAACCGCACCCCGGCGGCCCGTATCGCCCCGAGCGCGGCGAGGTGGGCCACCAGTCCGGCCTTCATGTCACAGGCCCCGCGGCCGTGTACGACGTCCCCGACCACCCTCGGCACGAACGGATCCCCGGCCCACGCCGCCAGATCCCCGGGCGGGACGACATCAACATGCCCCTGCATGACAAATGTGGGCCCGTCTCCCCCAGCCTCCGTCACCCCGACCAGCCCCCACGCCTCCTCCCGCTCCGCCTCCGCCCCCGGGAAGTCGGGATGCGCGCGCAACGCGTCCAGGTCCATGGACCACAGGTCGACATCCAGCCCGAGCCGCTCCAGCCGCCCCGCCAGCAGATGCTGAAGCTCCGACTCGGCCGCGCTCCCGGTCACGCTCGGCACCGCGATCAACTCCGGCAGTGTCCGCCCGATCCCGGCCTCGTCGATCTCCGCCAGGACGGCGCTCTCCACGTCGTTCAGCACGATGACGTTCCTCCCCTCGCCCACCGGGCACGGCTCACGGCCGCCCCGAAGAGATACTGGCCCATCCCCGGCGGGAATCGAGAGGGAAGCCGCTCAGCCGCTCAGCCGGCGCAGCCGCTCAGGCCGAACCCCCCACCGTGAACCCGATCACCGCCCCGCCCCCGTCCCGCCGGAAGGCGAACGGCGCTCCCCCGTGCGACAGCGCCACCTCCCGCACGATCGACAGCCCCAGCCCCGAACCGGGCAGCGACCGCGCGTCGGCGGCACGGTAGAAGCGGTCGAAGACCCGGATCAGGTCGTCCTCGGCGATACCCGGCCCCCGGTCGAGGACCTCGACGCGCACGGTCCCGGGACGGGCGGGCCCGGCGACGTTGATCTCGATCGGCGCGAAGCCGTCGCGGTCGAACTTCGCCGCGTTCTCGACGAGGTTGGTCACCGCCCGCTGGAGCAGCCCCGGCCGCCCGTCCGTCGTCGTCTCGCCGCTCGCGCGGACCACGATCCGCCGCCCCGTACGCCGCCGGGCGAGCCCCGCGACCTCTTCGGCGATGTCGGCGAGGTCCACCCGCTGGACCGGCTCGGTGTCGGACTGCCCGGCCGCCAGGTCGACCAACTCGTTGACCAGGTCGGTGAGTTCGCGCGCCTCCTGGCCCAGGTCGGCCACCAGCTCGTCACGGGTGGCGGGCGGCAGCTCGTCGATGCGGCGCAGCAGGGAGATGTTCGTCCGCAGGGAGGTGAGCGGCGTACGCAGCTCGTGGCCCGCGTCCTGCACCAGTCGCCGCTGGTCCTCCTCCGACTGGGCCAGCCGGCCCAGCATGCGGTCGAAGGCGCGGCCCAGGCGGCCCACCTCGTCGTATCCCGTGACCGGCACCTGGATGCCGAGCCGCCGGGTGCGGGCGACGTCCTCGGCGGCAGCGGTGAGGACGACCAGGCGGCGCGTGATGCGCCGGGCCAGCCACCAGCCGAAGAGTCCCGCGAGCGTGACCACCGCCGCCATCAGCAGCAACGTCCGCTGCTGCAGCGCCCGCAGCAGATCCTCCGTGTCACTGAACTCCTGGGCCACCTGCACCGCGCCCCGCCCGCCGCCCAGCGCGACGGTCGCGACGCGGTAGACGTCGCTGCCGACGCGTGTGTCCTTGTACTGGACCATCCGCCCGGCCGTCGCGTCCGCCGCGATCCGCCGGTCGGCGGCCGTCACCGGCAGCCCCGGCCGGCCCGGGTCGACGACCGCGCCGTCCGAGCCCAGCACCTGCACATCGGTCCGGGCGGGCCGTACGAGATCGTGGCCGGGCGCGGAGGACGAGAAGTCCTCCGGAGTCATCGGCCGCTCCCGCACCTCGCCCCGAAGATCCTGCACGACCTCGTCGAACACCGACTCCTGGTCCACCCGCACCAGCCGGGCGGCGGCGGTGTACGAAAGCAGCCCGACCAGGACGGTGACGACGGCGGTCACGGCCGCGAAGGACACGGCGAAGGTCGTGCCGAGCCCGCTTCTGCGCCGCCCCGTCAGCAGCCGCCCGAGCCGACGGCGGGCCCGGCCCACTCAGTCCTCCCGCAGCACGTAACCCACCCCGCGCACCGTGTGGATCAGCTGCGGCATACCCGGATCGTCGAGCTTGCGGCGCAGGTAGCCGACGTAGACGGCGAGGTTCTTGGAGCCGGGGCCGAAGTCGTAGCCCCAGATACGGTCGTAGATGGTGGAGTGGTCCAGGACGATGCCGGCGTTGCGGACCAGCAGCTCCAGCAGCTCGAACTCGGTCCGCGTCAGCTCCAGCTCCCGCGCGCCCCGCCACGCCCGCCGCGCCTGCGGGTCCATCCGCAGCCCGGCCGCCTCGATCAGCCGGCCGGACGTTGTCTCGGGGGTCTGCTTCGGTACGTCGACGGGGGCGCCGTTCGCCTCGCTGGTGCGGCGCAGCAGGGCGCGCAGCCGGGCGAAGACCTCCTCGACGTCGAAGGGCTTCACGACGTAGTCGTCGGCGCCCGCGTCCAGGCCGGCGATGCGGTCCTGGGTCTCCACGAGCGCGGTCAGCATCAGAATCGGGGTGCGGTCGCCCTCGGCGCGCAGCACCCGGCACACCTGCAGCCCGTCTATGCCGGGCATCATCACGTCCAGCACGAGCACGTCCGGCGGCGTGCGATGGGCCTGCGCCAGCGCCTCGACTCCGTCGGCGACCGCGGTGACCTGGTAACCCTCCAGGGTCAGCGCGCGCTCCAGGGCGTTGCGGATGGCGCGGTCGTCTTCGGCGAGGAGAACAGTGTGGGGCACGGGTTCAGTGTGCCAAGGCCTCCGGCGGTTGAGCCGTGATGGGGCACTTATGATCACCCTTCTTACTGGGCTCTCACCCTCACACGGCCGCCCCTGGGGGCTCCGCCCCCAGACCCCCGTTCGGCCTGAACGGCCTCGTCCTCAATCGCCGGACGGGCTGGAAAGCGCCGCGTGCGTGGGCGCCTCCGGCACCTCCGCCGGCCGCCCGGACGCGAACTCCTTACGCAGCACCGGTGCGACCTCCTCCCCGAGCATGTCGATCTGCTCCAGGACGGTCTTCAGCGGCAGCCCGGCGTGGTCGACGAGGAACAGCTGGCGCTGGTAGTCGCCCGCGTACTCGCGGAAGGTCAGGGTCTTCTCGATGACCTGCTCCGGCGTCCCGACGGTCAGCCGCGTCTGGGCGGTGAAGTCCTCCAACGACGGCCCGTGCCCGTACACCGGCGCGACGTCGAAGTACGGCCGGAACTCGCGCACCGCGTCCTGGGAGTTGCGGCGCATGAAAACGGGCACGTCCCGGCCGACTACTGTCTGCCGGGACGTGCCCGTCCTGATGTGCGCTGAAGGGTCCGGTACAGCTCGACCCTTGGGCGCCTTCCCCCTTCTGCGGGGGCCAGAAGATGTTGTTTTGACCTCCTCCTCTCGCCGGAGCGAGAGGATTCCAGCCCGAGGGCTGAGGTTCACGAGCGCTCGACCGCTGACGCGGTGTCACCCCTCCGGCAGGCCCTGCCGCGACGCTCCGAGCGGAGCAAAGGCACACCATCACAACTCCACGTCACCAGATCATCGCAATGCATAGTTCTCGATGGCGAGGTTGATGCCCTGCCGGATGTCCTGGCCGAACCACGGGTAGACCGGGCCGGTGTTGCCGCGCCCCATCATCAGGTCGACCCGGCCGTCGGCCAGGTGCTGGAGCATCGCGAAGTCCTCGGCGATCTTCACCGGGTCGTTGGTGGTGATGAGGGTGGTGGCGGTGGAGAGGATCAGCCGCTCGGTCCGCGCCGCGAGGTAGCCGAGCATCGTCGTCGGCGACGACGGCACGAACGGCGGGTTGTGGTGCTCGCCGGTCGCGAAGACGTCGAGCCCCACCTCCTCGGCCTTCAGCGCGATGGCGACCATGGCCTTGATGCGGTCGCGCTCGGTCGGTGTACGGCCCGTGGTGGGGTCCGGCGTGACGTTGCCGACGCTGGAGATCCCGAACTGCATGGTCGCTCACCCTCCAGGTTGTTTACGGTTCAACCATAACCGCGTGCCCGGAGAACGACGACCCGCCGAGGCCTATTCCCAGCGCGGATCCCGCCCGGTCCGCGCCAGCAGCCGCTCGAACGCCGAGGCACCCTCCGCCTCCGGCACCGGCTCCCCGAACACCCCCATCTTCCTGGCCGTAGGCGCCAGCTCGTCCACCGCGCCGGCCAGCTCCGCCACGACCGCTTCATCGGCACCCGGGTAGTCCTGGCCCGTCGCCCGCGCCAGGTCCCACACATGCACGGTCAGATCGAGCAGCGCCATCGAGCCGACCAGCCGCGCGGGCATGTCCATCGCCCCGGTGGTGCCCTCCTCGGCGCCGGGCACCGACCAGGCCGCCACCAGCCGGTCCGCCTCGGCCACGAGCCGCTCCCGCCAGTCCGGCCCCTCGGCCACCCGGTCGGGCGTGCTCTCCCCGAACTGCGACGCCTCCTTCGCGGCCAGCCGCTGGAACTGCACGATCACCTGGAACAGGTGATTGACCAGTCCCTTCACGTCGTACTCCGTGCAGGGCGTGGGAGCGCCGAGGGCCGGGTCCGGGACCCCCCGGACCACCGGAACCGCCCGCTCGCGCGCCATGGCCAGCAGCTCACCGATGCCGTATGTCTTCGCCTCGTTCGTGTCCATGCCTCGACCGTAGGAAAACCGCCCCTCGCCCTTCTTGAAGAAACGCGACGCCCGCCGAAACCCGACGTACGATCCGGCCATGGAGGCACCCCGCCACGACACCCGCGGGATCGTCGACCCGTCCGGCCTGCTGACCCGCGTACGGTTCCGCCGCCACGAGCCCGCCGAGCCGTTGCGCCGGTACGTCGAGTGGTACTGGCTGATCGACTGGGACCTGCCCACGCCCTACGCCTCCCACATCGTTCCGCACCCGGCCGTCAACCTCACCTTCCAGTGGGACGAGGATGAGGGCCCGCCGTGCGGCGAGGTCACGGGGGTCGCGCTCGGTCTGTACACCCGGAAGCTGACCGGACAGGGCCGGGTCTGCGGGGTGAAGTTCCGGCCCGGCGGATTCCGGCCGTACACCCCCGAGGCATCGGTGTCCCGGTGGACGGGCCGCGCGCTGCCCGCCCAGGAGGTGTTCCCGCAGGCGACGGGCGACGCCGCCCACGCGATCGTCACCCCCGCCGACGACCACGCCCGGGTCGCCGCCCTCGACGCCTTCCTCCACGCCCTCCCCTGCACCCCGGACCCGCAGGCCGACCTCGCCACGGCCCTCGTCCGGCACATCCGCGCCGACCGCACGGTCCGCCGCGTCGGCGACTTCGCCCGGGCGCAGGGCCTGTCGGTGCGGGCGCTGCAACGGCTCTTCGCCATGTACGTCGGCGTGAGTCCCAAGTGGGTGATCCTGCGCTACCGCATCCACGAGGCCCTGGAACACGCCGGCACCCGCACCGACGTCGACTGGGCCACCCTCGCCACCGAACTCGGCTACGCCGACCAGGCCCATCTGGTACGGGACTTCACGGCGACAGTGGGGGTGCCGCCGACGGCGTACGCCGCGGAGGCGGGGGCCGGGGAGGCGAGGGCCGGGGAGGCGAGGGCCGGGGGTTAGGGGGCGTCAGAAGTAGTAGGCGTCCCCCGTGTCCAGCACCAGCACCCGCTGCTGGTCCGTCCCGCGGTGGCCGTCCGCCGCCCCACCCCGCCGCACCGTGCCGAACTCCAGCAGCACCTCCGACGGCGCGCCCCGCAGCGCCACCCGCAGACCGATCTGCTTCCCCGCCCGGGCGGCGTCCAGCGCCCCGACCCGGCACATCACCATCCGCTCCCCCGCCCGCCCACACCCCTCCGGCAACGCCTGCCGCTCCGCCAACGGCTCCGACCAGCGCAGCCGTACCGCCGAGGCCGGCAGGGCGCTCGGCCCGTGATTGTGCGGCGTGAACCGTACGTCGACCCGGCCGCCGGACAGGACGGCGGAACCGTGATAGGCGAGCCCGGCCTCAGGACGGCCCCCCGCCCCGGCATCCACAGCCACGGCATACGGCGCCACCCCACCGACCGCGGCCACGACGGCCGCACCGCACACCCCAGCAACCCGCATCCGCCGCATACCGTCGCTCCTCACTCCACCGTGGTCGACGGATGTATCCCACGTGGGGCGGCCGGCAGGCGCCGTCCAACAGGTGACGCGAGCCGTCACGAAGCGCCGTCCAACAGGTGACGCGGGCCGTCACGAAGCCCCATGACAAGCTGCCCGCATGCTCATCCTCCGCTCCGCCGCGCTCTTCGTCGCCGCCGCCCTCTTCGAGATCGGCGGCGCCTGGCTGGTCTGGCAGGGCGTACGCGAGCACCGCGGCGGGCTGTGGATCGGCGCGGGCGTCATGGCCCTCGGCGCGTACGGCTTCGTCGCCACCCTCCAGCCCGACGCCCACTTCGGCCGAATCCTCGCCGCGTACGGCGGTGTCTTCGTCGCCGGCTCGCTGGCCTGGGGCATGGTCGCCGACGGCTACCGCCCCGACCGCTGGGATGTCACCGGAGCGCTGATCTGCCTCGCCGGCATGGCCGTGATCATGTGGGCGCCGAGGAACGGCGGCTGACGGAGCACGCTCACAAGGGCTCTTCGGGCAGCAGCCCCAGCTGGCCCAGGAACTCCATCTCGTCGAAGTAGAGCCGGTAGTCGACGATCCGTCCGCTGTCGTCGATGGTGGCGAGGTCCACCCCGCGGATCCGGACCTCCTTCTGCGTCGGGGGCAGCGTGTCCCCGGAGGGGAGCTGGATCGGCCCCGTGTTCCGGCCGCTGAAGTACCCCTCGTCGATGGCCGTGTTCCCGATCTCGTACGAGTGCACCGTCTCGTACGACCCCTCGGGAATCGCGTCCGTCATCTGCCGCCAGTACTCGGCGATGTTGTCGCGCCCGCGGATCTCCCCTTCGTCGGGGGTGTACGCGACCGCGTCCGGCGCGTAGAGCTCGCCGATGGTCCTGGGGTCCGCATGCGTGGTGACCGCCGCGGTGAGCCGGTCCATGACCTCACGTGCCTGTCCCATGATTCGCCTCCTGACCTGGAGAATCACCCCTCTCATGGTCCCACGCGGACGCCGTGGACGCCGACCGGAACGCGAGACCACGAACCCCCCACCGCCCCGCCCACCTATCCTGGCCGGACAGGCGTGCGATCACGCCGTCCGGACCACGCAAGAGGAGCAGCTCATGGCCACCGCCGCACCGTCCGCCGCCTCCCGCATCGCCGTCGTCACCGGTGCGAGCAGCGGAATCGGCGCCGCCACGGCACGGCAGCTCGCCGCGGCCGGCTACCGGGTCGTCCTGACCGCCCGCCGCAAGGACCGTATCGAGGCGCTGGCGGAAGAGATCACGACGGCCGGCGGATCGGCGGCGGCGTACCAGCTGGACGTCACCGACCGCGCGGCGGTCGACGAGTTCGCGACGGCCTTCCAGACGATCGGCGTCCTCGTCAACAACGCGGGCGGCGCACTCGGCGCCGACCCCGTGGCCACCGGCGACCCGGCCGACTGGCGCACGATGTACGAGACGAACGTCATCGGCACCCTGAACCTCACCCAGGCCCTGCTCCCGAAGCTGGACGCGAGCGGCGACGGCACGATCGTCGTCGTCTCCTCCACGGCCGGCCACGGCACGTACGAGGGCGGCGCGGGCTACGTCGCCGCCAAGCACGGCGCCCACGTCCTCGCCGAGACCCTCCGCCTGGAGATCGTCGGCCGCCCGGTCCGTGTCATCGAGATCGCGCCCGGCATGGTCAAGACGGACGAGTTCGCCCTGACCCGCTTCGCCGGCGACGAGGAGAAGGCCGCGAACGTCTACCAGGGCGTGGCCGACCCCCTCACGGCCGACGACGTCGCCGACACCATCACCTGGGCAGTCACCCGCCCCAGCCACGTCAACATCGACCTCCTGGTCGTCCGCCCACGCGCCCAGGCGTCCAACACGAAGGTCCACAGGGAGCTGTAGTGCCGGACGGCGACAAGGCCAAGCGCGAGGGCAAGGGCAAGGGCAAGGACCCGCACAACGAACGCCAGATGTGGTGGTGGCTCGGCTACTTCCTCTTCGGCATCCACATCGTGGCGTTCGTGATGATCTACGCGGTGACCCACGCGCCGGAGTAGAAGCACAGCGCATGAGCGAGGCCCCCGGTTTCCACCGGGGGCCTCCTGCGTCAGCCCTTCACACAGACAACCTGCTTCAGCTTCGCCACGACCTGGACGAGGTCCCGCTGCTGATCGATGACCTGCTCGATCGGCTTGTACGCGCCCGGAATCTCGTCCACGACACCGGAGTCCTTACGGCACTCCACGCCCCGCGTCTGCTCCTCCAGGTCCTTCGTCGAGAAGCGCCGCTTCGCCGCGTTGCGGCTCATGCGCCGACCCGCGCCGTGCGAGGCCGAGTTGAAGGACTTCTCGTTCCCGAGACCCTTCACGATGTACGAACCCGTACCCATCGAGCCCGGGATGATCCCGTAATCGCCGGAGCCCGCGCGGATCGCGCCCTTACGGGTCACGAGCAGGTCCATGCCCTCGTAGCGCTCCTCTGCCACGTAGTTGTGGTGGCAGGAGATCTCCGGATCGAAGGTCGGCTTCGCCTTCTTGAACTCCTTGCGGATGACGTCCTTGAGGAGCGCCATCATGATCGTGCGGTTGTACTTCGCGTACTCCTGTGCCCAGAACAGATCGTTCCGGTACGCCACCATCTGCGGGGTGTCCGCCACGAAGACGGCGAGGTCACGGTCGACCAGGCCCTGGTTGTGCGGGAGCTTCTGGGCCACGCCGATGTGGTGCTCGGCCAGTTCCTTGCCGATGTTCCGGGAACCGGAGTGCAGCATCAACCAGACAGAACCTGTTTCATCCGTGCACACTTCGACAAAGTGGTTGCCGCTTCCGAGCGTTCCCATCTGCTTTCCGGCACGTTCCTGACGGAATTTGACCGCTTCCGCGACCCCGTCGAACCGCCCCCAGAAGTCGTCCCACCCGGCCGTGGCGAACCCATGCAGCCGCCCCGGATCCACGGGATCGTCATGCATCCCCCGCCCCACCGGAATCGCCTGCTCGACCTTCGACCGCAACCGCGACAGATCCCCCGGCAGATCAATCGCCGTCAACGACGTCCTCACCGCCGACATCCCGCACCCGATGTCCACCCCCACCGCCGCAGGACACACAGCCCCCCGCATGGCGATGACGGAGCCGACCGTCGCGCCCTTGCCGTAGTGGACGTCCGGCATGACCGCCAGCCCCTTGATCCACGGCAGCGTCGCGACGTTCCGCAGCTGCTGCAGCGCCCCGTCCTCGACCGTCGCCGGATCGGTCCACATGCGGATGGGAACCTTCGCGCCCGGCATCTCCACGTACGACATATCGCCCTCAATCCCCCGGAAACAAAATACAAGTCTGAAATCGCAAAACCGGTGCCAGGATCGGCGAAATGGGACAACGGACCGGCGTCCACGGCAGTGCGTGCGATACACATTGTCTCCAGGGGTCGCCCCCGCGCTGCAAGCGAATAACCAGCGGGGACACCGACAACACCGGCAACGGACCGACCACACAGCCACCGTTGAGAGGAGCCTGACCGTGCAGCGGAAGGCGTACGTATCCGGCGTCGCCGCGCTCCTCGCGGCGCTGCTGTCCGGCTGCACCGGCAGCTCCGACAGCGGCGGCACGACCGACGACTCCAACCCCGGCGACTCGGGTACGGCGACCGCGGCGGCCGAGCCCGGCCGGTACCGCACCCTGCCCGACCCCTGCGACACGGTCGGCGAGGAGACCCTCGACTCGCTCCTGCCCGGCGTCAGGGAACTCCCGGACGAGGAGCAGCGCGAGGAGGCGTACGAGGGCACGCCGACGCTGACGTTCGACACCGACCGCAAGGTGGGCTGCCGTTGGAAGGTGGAGTCGACCGACGCCACCGACCACCTCTTCGTCGACTTCGAGCGTGTGGTGGCGTACGACGGCGCGGTCAGCGACGACAGCGAGGCGCAGGAGCTCTTCGCGACCCAGCAGGAGGCGGCCGACCTTCCCGAGCCGACGAGTTCCGAGACCGTCAGTGGCGTGGACGCGTCCACGTCCACCACCGGCGCGAGCGACTCGCCCTCCTCGTCGCCCTCGACCTCGACCTCGGCGTCCGGGTCCGGGCCCGCGTCCGCCTCGCCCTCCGCCTCCGCCTCCCCCTCCGGTTCCGGTTCCGGTTCCGGTTCCGCCGACGGGACGACTCCCGCCGAACTCCAGCCCCGTGTCCTGGAGGACCTCGGCGACGAGGCCTTCCTCGACGACGAGCTCAGCAGCTCCGGTTCGACGGCCCAGCAGCGCACGGTGACTGTGGTGTTCCGCACGTCCAACGTGATCGTGCGGATCGAGTACGAGGAGCAGCCGACGACCGTCGGCACGGTCCCGGACAGCGAGGAAATGCAGGACAGGGCCCAGAAACTGGCGGCGCAGCTGGCGGACGCGCTGGCGGAGTGAAGCCCCTGGGTCACCCCCGTACGCCCGCGCGCGACGTAACCGAAACGAGACCACACACCTTCTTCACCGCGTACCGTGGCCCCTCGGACCCGATCCGACCGCAGGAACCACGAGTGTCAGTCATGAGTGAAGGAACCATGCAGCGAGCAGCAGAGCGAGACCAGCGTTTCCGCCGTGACGAGCGTGAGAAGCGGGTGAAGGGCCTTCACCGATTCCTTGTCTGCGCGGCGGCCGTGCCCGTGATGCTGATCGCCACGGGCTGCTCCTCGGACTCCGGTTCGGACGACGGAGCCGGATCCGGCGACGGCGCGCAGACCTCGTCGGCGGCGTCCGCGTCCGCGAGTCCGTCGCCGACGGTGCAGGCGGCCGTGTACAAGTCGCTTCCGCAGTCGTGCAAGGTGCTGTCGAAGAAGACGCTGGAGGACCTGGTTCCGGAGGCCAAGTCCGGCAAGGCGGGCAAGTCGGACGACACGTCGACGCGTGGCTCCTGCTCCTGGAGCAGCCTCGACAACAACGGTGTGAAGGGCTCGCAGTTCCGCTGGCTCAACGTCTCGCTGCTGCGCTTCGACTCGGACGTCACGCGCGGGTCGGGCGAGAAGCTGGCGCGGGAGCACTACGAGACTCAGGTGCAGGACGCCCGTTCGGTGTCCGGTGCGAAGAACGTGAAGTCGGAGCCGGTCGCCGGGGTGGGCGACGAGGCGACGGCGGTGCGCTACGACCTGAAGAAGAAGGAGGGCGCCTTCAAGCAGGAGACGGTCGTCGCCCGGGTGGAGAACGTGGTCGTCACGCTCGACTACAACGGCGCCGGCTACGCCGGTGACAAGACCCCGAGCGCGGACGCCCTGAACAAGCTGGCGCAGAAGGCGATCAAGGAGGCCGTCGCCGCGGTGACGAAGGCGAACGGCGGCGGCAGCGCGGGCACGCCGAGCAGCACCCCTTCGAAGTCGGCTTCGAAGTCTCCCTCGAAATCCCCGTCTGCCAGTGCCTCGAAGGCGGCGTCCAGCTCCCCGTCGAAGTCAGCGTCGAAGAAGAGCTGACCGTCACACCTGCCCCATCACTGCGTCACAACGCGCAGCTCAGCCCCGCCTGTTGCACGAGCCCGGCCCCCCTCCAGGGGCCGGGCTCCTGTCGTACGTGAATCCGTACGCCGCACGGATGTGTCACTCTGTTGCGCGCAACAACACGCAAGGGGAGGGGAGTACGAGTGGCCGCGCCACTGCAGCTGACTCGAATGCACCGCGTTCTCATCGGTGTGGTCGTGTTCGGCGCCGTGATCATCGCCGGCATCGGCTTCGCCGGTTCCTACGCGGCCGTCCGCGAGCTGGCCATCCAGAAGGGCTTCGGGAACTTCAGCTATGTCTTCCCGATCGGCATCGACGCGGGCATCTGTGTGCTGCTCGCCCTCGACCTTCTCCTGACGTGGATCCGTATCCCGTTCCCGCTGCTGCGTCAGACGGCCTGGCTGCTGACGGCGGCGACGATCGCCTTCAACGGTGCGGCGGCCTGGCCGGACCCGCTGGGCGTCGGCATGCACGGCGTGATCCCGATCCTGTTCGTGGTGTCGGTGGAGGCGGCCCGGCACGCGATCGGCCGTATAGCGGACATCACGGCCGACAAGCACATGGAGGGCGTACGCCTCACCCGCTGGCTGCTCTCCCCGGTGCCGACGTTCCTGCTGTGGCGCCGTATGAAGCTGTGGGAGCTCCGCTCGTACGAGCAGGTCATCAAGCTGGAGCAGGAGCGGCTGGTCTACCAGGCGCGCCTGCGTTCCCGCTTCGGCCGGGCATGGCGGCGGAAGGCGCCGGTGGAGTCGCTGATGCCGCTGCGCCTGGCGCGGTACGGGGTCCCGCTGGCGGAGACGGCTCCGGCGGGGCTGGCGGCGGCGGGCATCGAGCCGGCATTGCTGCCGCCGGCGCCGAAGCAGGCGCTGGACGCGGCGCCTGTGCCGGACGTGGCGCCGGCGCCGGAGACGGTCCCGGCTGCGGGCGGTCGTGCCGCTGTGGCGGCGCCCGTGCCGCAGCAGGCGGCACCTCCCGGCGAGGAGCGCCCGGAGCTGGTCGCCACGCCCGGCCCGGAGCAGCCGGAGTACGTGCAGGACTGGTTCAACACGCCCCGCAACGTGGAGTACCAGGGCGGCTACGACCCGGCGTACAACCCTCAGGAACAGTACGAGCAGTGGTACGAGGAGCAGCTCCAGGCCGAGCAGTACCAGGAGCAGTTCCAGGAGGAGCCTCCCGTCCCGGAGCCCTCTCCGGAGGACACCGGCACCTTCCCGATCCCGGTGAGCCGGGGCCGCACCCGCCAGCTCGGTGAGGGCGGCGGCACGCCGGAACCGGCGGATCCGACCGAGGAGGACTACTACCAGGTCTTCAAGAAGTCGATAGGCGGCACCGGTTACCCGACCCCGCGCGAGTTCAGCGAGAACGTCGAGGCGGAGTTCGGCACCGCGCTTCTGCCGGACGAGGCCAAGCGCATGGTCACCCGGTTCACGAACCTCTACAACGCGGAGCTGGAAGAGAACCACATCGCCTGATGCGCAGCAGAAAGGGGCCCTCGCCGGAGGGCCCCTTTCCCGTACCGCTTACGCGTTCACCCGCTTGCTCGCTTACTCGCCGAGCAGGCGCCGTACCCGCTCCTGCCCGACCGCGAGCAGCAGCGTGGGCAGCCGCGGCCCCGTGTCCCGCCCGACCAGCAGGTGGTAGAGCAGGGCGAAGAACGCCCGCTGGGCGGTCTTGATCTCCGGCGGCAGCTCCTTGGGCGTGGCGTCCGCGGAGAATCCGGCCTGGACCTTGGGCACGCCGTACACGAGGTGGGTCAGGCCGTCCAGCGACCAGTGCGACTCCAGGCCGTCGAGGAGCAGCCGCAGCGACTGCTGGGACGCCTCGTCGAGGGACTTCAGCAGCTCGGCGTCGGGCTCGTCGCGCACGATGGTCCGCTGGTCGGCGGGCACCTGCGTGTTGATCCACGCCTCGGCCTTGTCGTACCGGGGGCGGGCCTCGTCCAGTGCGCCCAGCGGGTTCTCCGGGTCGAGCTCGGAGAGGATGCGCAGCGCCTGGTCCTGGTGTCCGGCGGTGATGTCGGCGACGGAGGCGAGCGTCCGGTACGGCAGCGGACGCGCCGTGCGCGGCAGCTCACCGCCCGCCGTACGCACCGCACGCGAGTGGGCGGCGACGTCAGCCGGCAGAGCCGACCCGTCGGCGACCTTCGCGTCCAGCTTGTCCCACTCGTCGTAGAGCCGCTGGATCTCCTGGTCGAAGGCGATCTTGAAGGACTGGTTGGGCCGGCGCCGGGCGTAGAGCCAGCGCAGGAGCTGCGGCTCCATGATCTTCAGCGCGTCGGCGGGAGTGGGCACCCCACCCCGCGAGGACGACATCTTCGCCATCCCGGAGATCCCGACGAAGGCGTACATGGGCCCGATGGGCTGCTTGCCGCCGAAGATCCCGACGATCTGGCCGCCGACCTGGAAGCTCGACCCCGGCGACGAGTGGTCGACGCCGCTGGGCTCGAAGATCACGCCCTCGTACGCCCACCGCATGGGCCAGTCGACCTTCCAGACCAGCTTGCCGCGGTTGAACTCGCCCAGCCGGACCGTCTCGGAGAAGCCGCACTCGTTGCAGGTGTACGACAGCTCGGTGGTGTCGTCGATGTATG
The DNA here is from genome assembly GCF_030499515.1 of Streptomyces sp. DT2A-34. Taxonomy (NCBI): domain Bacteria; kingdom Bacillati; phylum Actinomycetota; class Actinomycetes; order Kitasatosporales; family Streptomycetaceae; genus Streptomyces; species Streptomyces sp. DT2A-34. Next base: position 4,130,865 of record NZ_JASTWJ010000001.1, read on the forward strand.
AGGTGACGGTGGTGAGGTCCTTCTCGCAGTTGCCGCAGTAGGGCTTGTACGGGAAGTACCCGGCGGAGCCGGAGCTGCCGTCGTCCTCGCCGGCCGCCCCCGACCCCTCGGCGGCCTCCAGCTCGGCCTCGTCGACGGGCTTCTGCGACTTCTTGGCGCCGCCCTTGGGCTTGGTGCGGTACTGGGCGAGGACGGCGTCGATGTCGCCGCGGTGCTTCATGGCGTGCAGGATCTGCTCGCGGTACACGCCGGAGGTGTACTGCGCGGTCTGGCTGATCCCGTCGAACTCCACGCCCAGCTCGGCGAGCGCCTCGATCATCGCCGCCTTGAAGTGCTCGGCCCAGTTCGGGTACGCCGAACCCTTCGGCGCCGGGACGGAGGTCAGCGGCTTGCCGATGTGCTGGGCCCACGACTCGTCGACCCCGGCGATCCCGGCCGGCACCTTGCGGTAGCGGTCGTAGTCGTCCCAGGAGATCAGGTGCCGGACCTGGTGTCCGCGCCGCCGGATCTCGTCGGCGACGAGGTGGGGGGTCATGACCTCGCGCAGGTTGCCGAGGTGGATGGGGCCTGAGGGGGAGAGTCCGGACGCGACGACGACCGGTTTGCCCGGGGCCCGACGCTCCGACTCCTCGATGACCTCATCCGCGAAACGGGAGACCCAGTCGGTGGTCTCGGTGCTCTGAGCCACGATCGGCACGTCCTTCTTTCTCCAGGGCAGCCGTACGGTCAACGGCTGGCGCCTACATTCTCCCAGCTCGGGCGGCAACGACGAAAACGCCTCTTCAGAGCCGCGCAGTCGGCCATGAGCCAGAAAACCCCTTTGCTGCCCCGTGGGATACTGACCGGGACTCTCACACCAGCCCCGACCAGAACGGCACCCATACCCATGGCCCCGGTCACGTCCATCACCGCCAACGTCGCCCAGCACCTCTCCGACGCCCTCACGGAAGCCCTTCCGGAGACCGTCGGCGACCCTCTGCTGCGACGTAGCGACAGGGCCGACTACCAGGCGAACGGCATCCTCGCCCTCGCCAAGAAGGCCAAGGCCAACCCCCGGGAGCTGGCCACCCAGGTCGTCGAGAAGATCACCGCCCCCGACCTGTTCAAGGACGTCGAAGTCTCCGGCCCCGGCTTCCTCAACATCACCGTCACCGACAAGGCGATCACCGAGACGCTCGCGGCGCGCGCGGCGGACGGCGACCGTCTCGGCGTCCCCCTCAAGGACAACCCCGGCATCACCATCGTCGACTACGCCCAGCCCAACGTGGCGAAGGAGATGCACGTCGGCCACCTCCGCTCGGCGGTCATCGGCGACGCCCTGCGCGGCATGCTCGACTTCACCGGCGAGAAGACGATCGGCCGGCACCACATCGGCGACTGGGGCACCCAGTTCGGCATGCTCATCCAGTACCTGTTCGAGCACCCCGGCGAGCTGGCCCCGCCGGAGGACGTCGACGGCGAGCAGGCCATGTCGAACCTCAACCGGGTGTACAAGGCGTCGCGTGCCGTCTTCGACTCGGACGAGGAGTTCAAGGAGCGGGCCCGCAAGCGGGTCGTCGCCCTGCAGTCCGGCGACAAGGAGACCCTCGAACTGTGGCAGCAGTTCGTGGACGAGTCGAAGGTCTACTTCTACTCGGTCTTCGAGAAGCTGGACATGGAGATCCGCGACGAGGAGATCGTCGGCGAGTCCGCGTACAACGAGGGCATGCCCGAGACCGCCCGCCTCCTGGAGGAGATGGGCGTCGCGGTGCGGTCCGAGGGCGCGCTCGTGGTGTTCTTCGACGAGATCCGCGGCAAGGACGACCAGCCGGTCCCGCTGATCGTGCAGAAGGCCGACGGCGGCTTCGGCTACGCGGCCTCCGACCTGACCGCGATCCGCGACCGCGTCTTCGACCTGCACGCGACGACGCTGCTGTACGTCGTGGACGTACGCCAGTCGCTGCACTTCAAGATGGTCTTCGAGACGGCCCGCCGGGCCGGCTGGCTGACCGAGCACGTCACCGCGCACAACATGGGCTACGGCACGGTGCTGGGCGCGGACGGCAAGCCGTTCAAGACGCGTGAGGGCGAGACCGTACGGCTTGAGGACCTGCTGGACGAGGCGGTGCAGCGGGCCGCCGAGGTCGTACGGGAGAAGGCGCAGGACCTCACGGAGGACGAGATCCAGGAGCGGGCCGCGCAGGTCGGCATCGGTGCCGTGAAGTACGCGGACCTGTCGACGTCGCCGAACCGGGACTACAAGTTCGACCTGGACCAGATGGTGTCCCTGAACGGCGACACGTCCGTGTACCTGCAGTACGCGTACGCCCGGATCCAGTCGATCCTGCGCAAGGCGGGCGAGACGAAGCCGGGCGCGCACCCGGAGCTCGAACTCGCCCCGGCGGAGCGGGCGCTGGGTCTGCACCTGGACGCGTTCGGCGACACGGTCTTCGAGGCGGCCGCGGAGTACGCCCCGCACAAACTGGCCGCGTACCTGTACCAGTTGGCGTCGCTGTTCACGTCGTTCTACGACAAGTGCCCGGTGATCAAGCCGGCGCCGCCGAAGGACGTTGCGGAGAACCGTCTGTTCCTGTGCGACCTGACGGCCCGCACCCTCCACCAGGGCATGGCCCTGCTGGGCATCCGGACGCCCGAGCGGCTCTGACCCGCCCCGAAGAACGAGCACCGCGGCCCATCCTCTCCCCCGCAGGGAGGACGGGCCGCGGCGTGTGTGCGGTCGTCAGGCTCGGTCAGCAGTTCTTGTTGAAGTCCCAGAACGCGCGCTTGGTCTGCGGTCCGGCGATCCCGTCGTCGTCACCGGCGTTGTAACCCCAGGCGTTCAGGTAGCGCTGCAGCGCCCCGATCGTCTTGGGGCCGACCTTTCCGTCCTCCTGGCCGGCGTTGTAGCCCTCGTCGTTGAACATCTTCTGCGCGGCCCGCCAGCTGTTGGTGCCCAGCTGCCCGTCGATCGTGCCGGGGTTGTAACCCCGCACGTGCAGCCAGCACTGCCAGTTCTCGGCCCGCTCCTTGTTCAGGCCGAGGTTGTTGACGGCAAGGACGGAGACGTCCTGGGTGCTCACCGCGGGCTTGGCGGCCCGCTGGGGCGCCGCGAAGCTGGTGCCCGCGGCCGCCACCGTTCCGGCGGCGAGCCCGACGACGGCGGTGAGGCTGACGACTGTCCTCGTCAACGCGTTCGATCGCATGCTTCCCCCTCGGGGTCGTGGGGCGGCACCTGACGTGCCGCCGACTGACGACACGAGAGTGCGGGGCGGGCTGCGAGGGTTGCCACAGTTGCCGCGTAAGTGACGTCGTCGCGGGACGTTCCGCCCACTGACCTGTAGGAACACCGTCGACCGGGACGTCACGGCGGGACGCCTGGGGCGGGCGTTGGCCGATTCCGTACCGGTGCGGGAACCGGGTCCCGCTTGAGTCCGTGGATGCTGATGCAGAATGCGACGGGGCGCGCGGACCGCCGACCACGGACCGCCGGCCCGGACCGTGAACGCGAGTGGGGGGAACATGTCGCGTTGGGCAGTGCTGCCCGCGGAACTGGATCCGCGCGTGCGGCAGTTGGTGGTGCGACTGCGCCGTCTGAAGGATCACAGCGGGCTGAGCCTGCGGCAGCTTGCCGCGAGGACGGGGTACAGCCCGAAGTCGTGGGAACGGTATCTGGGCGGCCGGTCGCTGCCGCCCAGGGAAGCCGTCGAGGCACTGGCCCGGATCGGGGGTGAGGATCCGACTCGGTTGCTGGCGCTGCACGAGGTGGCCGCGGAGGCGTGGGGGAACGGACGGGTGGACGCGGCCGAAGCGGAGGCGCCCGCAGCGGAAGTGACGACAGCGGAGCCGCAGACCCTGTCCGCCGAGGCCACCGCGATACGGCCGCCCTGGCGTTCGCTGCGTGTCGCATTGGTCGCGGGGGCCATGGCGCTGGTGCTGGCCGTCGCCACGGCGGTCCTCCTCGCCGTACGGCTGGGCGGCGGCGAGGCCGAACGGTCGGAGCCCCCCGTCGCCGTGTCCGCCACGTCGGCGTCCGCGTCGGCCACGCGGTCGGCACCCGCGTACACCTGCCGTGTCGAGCGGATCGACGGCCGCTGGTACGCGGGCCACAGCCGCACCCAGGACGCTGTCCTGGGGAACGGCCACGCGGGTCCGGAGGTCGCCGAGGCGCAGTGTCTGCTGCGCCGAGCGGGCATCTCGCCGGGCGGTATCGACGGGATCTTCGGTCCGATGACGGAGCGCGCGGTCAAGGAGGCGCAGAAGCGGGCGGGGCTGGTCGTGGACGGCGTCATCGGACCGCACACCTGGAAGGCCCTACGGTGATGACGGCGCCGCCGCCGGAACGGGCCCGACTGGCGGCCGCGTTACGGGAGTTGAAGGAACGCACCGGTCTGAGCCTGGCCGGCCTCGCGGCGAAGACCTCGTTCAGCAAGTCGTCCTGGGACCGCTACCTCAACGGCCGGACGCTCCCTCCGCGCGACGCGGTGCAGGAGCTGTGCCGTCTCGTCGGAGAACCGGAGGGGCGCTGTCTGGCCCTGTGGGAGATCGTGGAGTCGCAGTGGAGCGGGCGGGCGAAGGAAGGTCCGCGCTCCCCGGCCCCGGCCCCGATTCCGGCCCCGGCCCCGCCCCCTCTTCCCCCTCCACCTCCGTCACCGCGGGAGGCCACGCACTCCGGCAGCACCGCCGCCGACAGTGCCGTTCACCGGAGTGCGGCGGCCGTGGCGGTGCTCGTCTCGGTGTGTGCCGTGGTCGTCGGGGGCGCGGCGGCGGTGGCTCTGCTGTTGCCGCACCCGGGCGGCGAACCTCGTTCGTCGCTGTCCCAGCCCCCCTCGGCGACCGGTCCCGGCTGCCGGGGAGCGGTCTGTGAGGGCAAGAGCCCGATGCACATGAAGTGCGACACCGCGCCGGCGACCCTGGCCTCGCTCCGCACCGCTTCCGGAGCCTGGATGGAGCTGCGCTACAGCGAGGAGTGCGGGACGAGTTGGGCCCGGATGTGGGGGACGCGCGTCGGCGACAGGCTGGAGATGTCGGCGTCCGGTCGTGACGGCGACGACATCGGTGCCGAAGGTGACGGTGACGTCCACAGCACCGAGGTCCAGAACAAGATCGACGCGGACGCCTACGTCTACACCACCATGACCGCGGCTCACCCCGGCACCGTCGTCCGGGCCTGCTTCCGGCCGGCGGCGGGCGGCGAGGGGGACTGCTTCGACGCCCGTGTGGCCGACTGAGGGACGCGGCTCATTGTCAGTGGCACCACCTACAGTTCACCGACATGGCGACACTTCCGAACCCTCTGCCGAGGCTCGCGTCCCTCGGTCTGCAACTCCCGCCCGGCGGGCTGGTCGACGCGACCGCCGACGGGCCGTGGCACGAGCCGCTGCTGTGGCTGGCGGACGACCGGGCGGCTCCCGGCGACTGGGCCGCGCTGCGGCGGTCGGCGCCGACGGTGGGTCTCCTCCCGGTCGTCCTCGACGTCGGCGCCGGTCATGGCGGGCCGGAGCTGTGGGAGTTGATGCCCGCGGAGATGTCGTACCCGGGGGACCATGACGCCGAGGAGGTGCTGGAGGAGTTCTGGGACGAGTACGCCGAGGAGGACGCGGCCTGGCCCGGTCTGGCCGACACCGGGCGCGCCGGCGCCGGCACGGACCCCGAAGACGCCGCCACCGACCCCGACTCCGTCGCCTCCGACGTCGTGGACTCCCTCCTCGACGGCCGTGGCCCCCTCAAGGAGCCCCGCCTGGCCCTCGTCCCGGCCCGCCGCAGCGCCGACCTCCCCACGGCGATCGGCTGGATGGGTCCGGCGAACCACGAGAACGACACCGGCCGGCTGTCCGCGGTGCTCCGCTCCTGGGAGGACCGGTTCGGCATACGGGTGGTGGCCCTCGGCTTCGACACCCTGCTGGTGTCCGTCGCCGCCCCGCCCACCACCCTCGCCGAGGCGGAGGCGCTGGCCGCCGAGCACTTCGCGTTCTGCCCGGACAACATCTGGCAGGGCGGCGACCAGACACTCACCGCGTACGCCGAACGCCAGCTCCTCAACCAGCCTGCCTGGTACTTCTGGTGGGACTGACCGGGCCCGTCACTGCGGCAGCAGCCGCATCCCTTCCGGCACGTCGATCCCGAACTCCTCGTCCAGCAGCCGCCGCGCCTCCGCCTCCTCGATCACCTCGCGCTCGACGACCGCCCCGTCCACGCGCGTCTCCGTCAGGAGCCGGCCGTGGAGGAGGAGGTGCCGTTCGGCGGTGACGCTCTGGACGTAGACGTGCTGGGTGAAGGGCGAGCGCGGATTGGTCCCGATGTGCCAGTTGATGACCTCGAAGTCGGGCTTCTCGAAGGGCTCCAGCGTGAACGCGTACTGGTCCGTCCAGTCGTCCTTCGCCCGGTCGTGGGCCTGGAGCAGCCACAGCTGAAGCGGCCCGTCGTGCGGCGCATGGGCGAGCCGGTGCCGGCGCTCCGCGTCCCGGAACTCGACACCGGCGGTCAGCGGCACCGGCTCCAGCAGTGCGCCGATCGCGCCGAAGCCGACGTCCGTGAGATACGGCCGCGGGTCGCCGGGGACCTCGACGAGCAGCGCCATGTGGGTGCGTGGGCGGCTCTCGACGCGGTCCGCGCCCACGACGACGCGCGCGGCCAGTCGCGTCACCTTGAAGCCCAGCGCCTCCAGCGCGCACGCGAACAGCGTGTTGTGCTCGTAGCAGTAGCCGCCGCGCCGGCTGTGCACCAGCTTGGCCATCAGATCGGCCGGGTCGAGGGACGGGGCCGTACGCCGCAGGGCGTCGAGGTTCTCGAAGGGAATGGCCCGCATGTGCGCCAGGTGCACTCCCCGCAGCGTCGCCACGTCGGCCCGCCGCTCCCCCTCCCAACCGATCCGCCGGAGATACGCGTCTAAATCGAACCGCATGGTGTCGGACATGGTGTCACCTTAGGAACACGCGCCCCGACCCGTCTGCGGTCCGCAGCCCGACCGGTCCTGGGCCCTTGGCCCTAGGGCCGCAGCCCCTTGCCCAGCCGCCTCAGCCCCTCCTCGATCTCCTCCGGCGTCTGCGTCACGAAGCACAGCCGCAGCGTCGACCGGTCGGGCTCACCGGCGTAGAAGGGCGCGCCGGGGACGTACGCCACGTCCTGCCGCACCACTGTCGGCAACAGGGCCGTCGTGTCGTACGACTCCGGCAGGCGTGCCCAGAGGAACATGCCGCCCTCGGAACGGTTCCAGGTGGAGCCCTCCGGGAGGGCCCCGGGCAGGCCGGCCAGCATGGCGTCACGGCGTTCGCGGTAGGCGTCCCTGACGCGGGCCACGTGGGCGTCGAGGCCGGTGAGGTAGCGGGCGGCGGCGAGTTGGTTGACGGTCGGGGTGTGCAGGTCGGCGGCCTGTTTGGCGACCACGCACGCCCGCCGCAGGGCAGCGGGCGCGCGCAGCCAGCCCAGCCGTATGCCCGGCGCCATCACCTTGGAGAAGGAGCCGAGCAGCACGGTACGGTCCTCCGCGCCCGGGTACGAGGCGATCCAGGGCACGCGCTCGCCCTCGTAGCGGAGTTCGCCGTACGGGTCGTCCTCGACGATCCACAGCCCGCAGCGCGCGGCGACCTCCGCGACGGCCGCCCTGCACTCGGCGGGCAGGGTTCTGCCGGTCGGGTTCTGGAAGGTGGGCACGGTGTAGAAGAGCTTCGGCCGCTCCCGCGCGACCAACTCCTCCAGCGCCCGCGGATCCACGCCGTGCGCGTCCCCCGGCACGGCGACGATCCGCGCTCCGGCGAGGCGGAAGGCCTGAAGTGCCGCCAGATAGCAGGGGTCTTCGACGAGGACCGTGTCGCCGGGGTCCAGCAGCGCGGTGGCCAGGAGGGACAGGCCCTGCTGGGAGCCGGTGGTGATGAGCAGGTCGTCGGCGTCGGTCGCGAGGCCGCGTGCCGAGATGCGGGCGGCGAGCCCGGTGCGCAGGCTGGGCTCGCCCTCGGTCGTGGCGTACTGAAGTGCCTGCGCCGGCGTCTCGGCGAGTACGTCACGGAAGGCGGCCGCGATGCCCTCCCGGTCGAACAGTTCCGGCGCCGGCAGCCCGCCCGCGAAGTTGATGGCCTCGGGGCGCGCGGTGACGGCGAGGATGTCCCGCACGGGCGAGCCCCCGGCCGACCGGGCCCGCGCGGCAAGCGACGGCACGGCGGCTCGGGCGTGGTGGGGCGCGGGTTCGGTGACGGTCATGACACGGCTCCTTCGGCTACGACGACGAGGGTGACGGCTCGTGCCGGGCAGCCTAGAGAACTACATGCCACCTACAAGCAGGTTTCCGGGATACGGACCTCACGCCGCCGCTGGCGACGCCCGCCGCCGAACGCCGCCGAACGCCGCCGAACTCTCCGGCCTCAGGCGTCCCACTCCGACGCCGCGGGACACGCCATCCCCGCAGGTCAGCAGCGGTCCCACCACTCGGGCGTCCCGAATTCCCGGCCGAAGGTGGCGGCCGGGACGAGTGATCACGCAGGCTGAGGCCCGACCCCAACCCCAACCCCCAACCCCCAACCCCACCCCCAACCCCACCCACGGAGAGGGCCACACCATGTCCGCGTCAGCACCGCCCGCCCGTCACCCCCGCGCCCGGCTGTTGGCCGCCACGCTGGTGGCGATCGCCTCGCTCACGCTCACCGCGTGCGAGGACGGCGAGGGCCTGCGCGACGAGGGCCCGTCCACCCACCAGAAGTCGGCCGCCCACCATGACCTCGGAAAGGCGAAAGGCCGCCCGGACGACATCCGGACGGCCTCCAGGCCATGAAGCACAGGTCACGCGGCGTGCGGCATTACGCGAACGCCGGGACCTCCTTCGGGTTCGGGCCGTACTGGTTCTCGCCCGCCTGGCCGTCCGAGCACGTGAAGACCAGCATGACGATGAAGCCGACGAGCGGGATCACCGAGATGAGGATCCACCAGCCGGTGCGGCCCGTGTCGTGCAGTCGGCGAATGGTGACGCCCAGGCTGGGCAGCAGGGTCGCGACCGCGAAGATGCCCGCGAGGGCCGGGAAGTCGATAGCGAAGCCGACGCCGGCGAACACGATGTAGAGGATGCTGTTGAACAGCATGTACATCCAGTATTCCTTGCGACGCGCCCGCCCGCTGAAGACCGCGTACTTCTTGAGCGCCTCGATGAACCAGCTCATTGCATCCCCCCAGGGATCGAACAAAGACCCTCCGGAACGGATCAGGCCATGCGCAGAACGTAAGGAGGATGACGAGAACTCGTCAATTCCCTTGTTCATGCAGCTCATCGAGCCGGACAGCGTCCATTCCCCGAACCGCCCCCGCCACCGACCGTCGATTTCAGGACAGAACAACCGAAGATCGCCGCGCGATCCCCACGGCCTCCCGAGGCGCCCACCGACCGTTCCTCAAACCGAGTTCCGGCCGTTGCCGAACCGAGCACGTTCCGATGTCAGCCCTTGATCGATCCGATGCCGGAACGAGCCGGAACCGTAGCCCGGCAGCCGCCCGCGAGAACGGCGTCAGCCCAGCAGGCGCGCGGCCTCGACCGCCCAGTACGTCAGAATGTTCCGCGCCCCCGCCCGCTTGATTCCGGTCAGCGCCTCGAGGATGGCCCGGTCCCGGTCGATCCAGCCCTTCTCCGCGGCGGCCTCGATCATCGAGTACTCCCCGGAGATCTGATAGGCGGCCACGGGCACGTCCACCGCGTCGGCGACCCGCGCCAGGATGTCGAGGTAGGGCCCGGCCGGCTTGACCATCACCATGTCGGCGCCCTCCTCCAGGTCGAGGGCGAGCTCGCGCAGGGACTCCCGCACATTCGCCGGATCCTGCTGGTACGTCTTGCGGTCACCCTGCAGCGACGAGGCGACGGCCTCCCGGAAGGGCCCGTAGAAGGCGGAGGCGTACTTGGCGGTGTAGGCGAGGATGGCGACATCCTCCCGCCCGATCTGATCAAGGGCGTCCCGAACGACCCCGATCTGCCCGTCCATCATCCCGCTGGGCCCGACGACATGCGCACCCGCGTCGGCCTGCACCTGCGCCATCTCGGCGTACCGCTCCAGGGTGGCGTCGTTGTCGACGCGCCCTTCGGCGTCCAGCACCCCGCAATGCCCGTGATCGGTGGTCTCGTCGAGGCACAGGTCGGACATGACGAGCAGCTCGTCCCCCACCTCGGCCCGCACATCCCGGATGGCGACCTGCAGAATCCCGTCCGGGTCGGTACCGGGCGTCCCCAGGGCGTCCTTGTTCTCCTCCTCGGGCACCCCGAAGAGCATGATCCCGGAGATGCCGGCCGCCACCGCCTCCGCCGCGGCCTTCTTCAGGCTGTCCCGCGTGTGCTGGACCACGCCCGGCATGGCGGCGATCGGCACCGGCTCACTGACGCCCTCGCGCACGAAGGCCGGGAGGATGAAGTCGGCGGGGTGCAGCCTGGTCTCGGCGACCATGCGCCGCATGACGGGGCTGGTCCGCAGACGCCGCGGCCGCGTGCCGGGGAAGGATCCGTACGTCGTCATGCCACCTACGCTACGCCCGCCCCGACAGCGCCTTTGCCGACGGGACGTCGGGACGGCAGGGACGGCAGGGACGGCAGGGACCGCGGGACCGCCGGGACCGCCGGGACCGCCGGGACCGCCGGGACCGCCGGGACGGGCCTATACGGCCGTGTCGGCCCCGCATGCGGCTCCCACCCCACGGGTCCATCCTGAAGAAAGGGCCCCGAAGGCCCAGGCCCTCCTGAGCCGGCCCCCGAACGCAAGGACCCCGACGGCCCCGCCCCACCCCGCCTCGCCGCCGCCGTCCCTCCGTACCGTACGTACGCACCGCGGAGGACGCGATGACTGCCGCCCACCACCTCAACACCCCCGACCTCTTCGCCCTCTCCGAGATCCACGGCCCGGTCCTGCGCCCCGGCGACGACGGCTACGCCGACGAGGTCACCGGCTTCAACCTGGCCGCGCTGCACACCCCCGACGTGGTGGTGGGCGCGACAGGCGTCGACGACATCGTGACGGCGCTGCGCTGGGCGTCGGCCACGGGCACCCCTGTCGCCGTCCAGTCGACCGGCCACGGCGCGAACTTCCCCATCGACCACGGCCTGCTGATCAACACGGCCCGCATGACCGACGTACGGATCAACCCGGCGGAGCGCCTCGCGACCATCGCGGCCGGAGCGAAGTGGCGGCACGTCCTGGAGGCGGCCGCACCGCACGGCCTCGCCGCACTCTGCGGCACGTCCACGGACGCGGGCGCGGTCGGCTACACGCTGGGCGGCGGACTCCCGGTCATGGGCCGGGCCTACGGCTACGCGGCCGACCTGGTCCGCTCCTTCCAGGTCGTCACACCCGACGGCACGCTCCGCGAGAGCGACCCCGACCACGAGCCGGAACTGTTCTGGGCGCTGCGCGGCGGCAAGGGCAACGTGGGCGTGGTGGCCTCCATGGTCTGCGAGCTGCTGCCCGTCCCCACACTCCTCGGCGGCGGCGTCTACTGCCCCGGCGAGCACACCGAGGCCCTGCTGCGCACCTGGACCGACTGGACCCGAACCCTGCCCGACGAGATGTGCAGCGCCTTCACCCTCCTGCGCCTGCCCCCCATCCCGGAGATCCCCGAACCACTGCGCGGCGGCTTCTGGGCCCGAGTCGCGATCGCCTGGCCCGGAGACCCGGCCGAGGGCGAACGCCTGCTGGCCCCGATCCGCGCGGCGGCCCCGGTAGCGGTCGACACGGTCGAGGTGATGCCGTACGCGGCCCTGGACCGCATCCACATGGAGCCGCAGGACCCGCTCCCCGCCCGCGAGTCGTGCGCCCTGATGCGCGACCTCACTCCGGACGCCATCGACACCTTCCTGACCCAGGTGGGCCCCGAGGTCCCCGACTGCCCCCTCCTCCTGGTGGAGATCCGCCACATGGGCGGCGCCCTCTCCCGCCCCGCCCGCCTGGAGGACGCCATCTGCGCCCGAGACGCGAACTACCTCCTGGAAACGGTCGGCGTCCTGGCCGCACCCCCGGCAGCAGAGGCCATCGAACAGTCCACGAGGGCCCTGCACACAGCAATGGCCCCGTACGGCACGGGCTACACGATGGTCAACATCCACGGCACCCCCGGCGACGAATCCGACCGAGCCCGAGCCTGGACCCCAGAGGTCTACAACCGCCTACGCCAGGACAAATCAACCTACGACCCGTCCAACCTGCTCCGCTTCGGCCACACGGTCACGGCATAACGCCGAGTCAGGCATTTCAGCCCGTCTGGGGGTGCCCCCTCTGGGGGAGTTTGAGGACGAGGCCCGTTCAGGGCCGAAGCGGGGGTCCGGGGGCCGCAGGCCCCCAGGAGCGCGGGGTCGAAGGGGCGGCAGCCCCTGGGACGGGACGGGTAGGGGCGGCGGGGGCGAACCCCACCACCCCACACCTACGTGGTGGACCGCCTCCGCCGAGCCCCCGGCCGCCGCTCACTGGGCCGAGTAACCGGATCCCCGGCCTCCACCGCAGCAGCCCGCCGCTGCATCCCGAAGTCGGCCAACGACTCAGCCAACTTGTGCACAGACGGCTCCGGAGCCATCACATCCACCCGAAGCCCATGCTCCTCAGCAGTCTTGGCCGTAGCAGGCCCAATACACGCGATCACCGTCACGTTGTGCGGCTTCCCGGCAATCCCCACCAGATTCCGCACAGTGGACGACGACGTGAAGAGAACGGCATCAAAGCCACCCCCCTTGATCGCCTCCCGCGTCTCGGCCGGCGGCGGCGAAGCCCGCACGGTCCGATAGGCAGTGACGTCATCGACCTCCCAGCCCAGCTCGATGAGCCCAGCCACCAACGTCTCGGTGGCGATGTCCGCCCGAGGCAGGAACACCCGGTCGATCGGATCGAAAACGGGGTCGTACGGCGGCCAGTCCTCAAGCAGCCCCGCAGCCGACTGCTCCCCACTGGGCACAAGATCCGGCTTCACACCAAAGGCGATCAACGCCTTCGCGGTCTGCTCCCCCACCGCGGCGACCTTGATCCCGGCGAACGCCCGAGCATCAAGCCCGTACTCCTCGAACTTCTCCCGCACGGCCTTGACCGCGTTGACAGACGTAAAAGCGATCCACTCGTACCGCCCGGTCACCAGCCCCTTGACCGCCCGCTCCATCTGCTGAGGCGTCCGCGGCGGCTCGACGGCGATCGTCGGCACCTCGTGCGGCACGGCCCCGTACGACCGCAACTGGTCGGAGAGCGAAGCAGACTGCTCCTTCGTGCGCGGAACGAGCACCCGCCACCCGAAGAGCGGCTTGGACTCGAACCACGACAACTGCTCACGCTGAGCAGCGGCAGAACGCTCACCGACCACGGCTATCACCGGCCGCCCGCCCTCAGGCGAGAGCAGCACCTTGGCCTGCTTCAGCGTCTGCGCAATCGTCCCGAGCGTCGCGGTCCAGGTCCGCTGACGCGTCGTCGTACCCGCGACAGTGACCGTCAACGGCGTATCGGGCTTACGCCCCGCCGACACCAGCTCACCCGCAGCCGCACCGACAGCATCCAGCGTCGTCGAGACGACGACAGTCCCGTCCGACGCCCCGACCTCGGTCCAGCACCGATCCGAAGCCGTCCGCGCGTCCACGAACCGCACGTCCGCGCCCTGCGCGTCCCGCAACGGCACCCCGGCATACGCCGGCACGCCCACGGCCGCGGCCACACCGGGCACGACCTCGAACGGCACGCCCGCCGCGGCGCACGCGAGCATCTCCTCGGCGGCGTACGCGTCGAGCCCGGGATCCCCGGACACCGCACGCACGACCCGCCTGCCGCTGCGCGCGGCCTCCATGACAAGATGTGCGGCATCCCGCACCGCGGGTAGCGCAACGGCTGTTGACGCGCCGTCAACAACCGCTAGTTGAGGCGTGCCTGTGCCCGGAACGGGGTCCGCATCAGGACCCGTATCCGTGTGCACTTCGGCGACACCGGATCTGGCGTGCCGGCGTACGACGTCGAGCACCTCGTGCTCGGCGACGAGTACGTCCGCGTTCGCCAGCGCCTCGACGGCGCGCAGAGTCAGCAGTCCCGGATCCCCGGGTCCGGCACCGAGGAAGGTGACGTGCCCGTGTTCAAGGCCGGCGGGAAGGGTGGTGGGGCTCACTGTGCTCGCTCCCCCATCAGACCGGCCGCGCCCTGGGCAAGCATCTCGATAGCGAGTTCGCGACCGAGCGCCAGCGCTTGGTCATGCGTCTCGGGCACGGGACCGGTGGTGGACAGCTGCACCATGCGGGTGCCGTCGGTCGTGCCGACGACGCCGCGCAGGCGCATTTCCTTGACAATCTGCCCGTCGGCCAGGAGGTCGGCCAGCGCGCCCACAGGGGCGGAGCAGCCGGCCTCCAGGGCGGCGAGCAGTGATCGCTCGGCGGTCACGGCGACCCGTGTGAACGGGTCGTCGAGTTCGCCGAGCGCGGCGATCAGGTCCGCGTGGTCCGCGGTGCATTCGATCGCCAGGGCCCCCTGGCCGGGGGCGGGCAAAACGGTGTCGACCGACAGGAAGTCGGTCACTTCGTCGATGCGGCCGATGCGCTGCAGCCCGGCCGCAGCCAGCACCACCGCATCCAGCTCACCATCGCGCACGTACCCGATGCGCGTATCCACGTTGCCGCGGATCGGCACGGTCTCCATGTCCAGCCCGTGGCTGCGCGCGTACGCGTTCAGCTGCGCCATCCGGCGCGGCGAACCCGTACCGATGCGCGCCCCGCGCGGCAGGTCGGTGAGCTTCAGGGCGTCCCGCGCGACGATCACATCGCGCGGATCCTCCCGCTCCGGAACGGCCGCCAGGACCAGTTCCTCGGGCTGTGCGGTCGGCAGGTCCTTCAGGGAGTGCACCGCGAAGTCGACCTCGCCCTTGAGGAGCGCGTCGCGCAGGGCGGTGACGAACACGCCGGTGCCGCCGATCTGCGCGAGGGCCTCGCGCGAGACGTCGCCGTACGTGGTGATCTCGACGAGTTCGACGGGCCGTCCGGTCACCTGGCTCACGGCGTCCGCGACCTGCCCGGACTGGGCCATGGCGAGCTTGCTGCGCCTGGTGCCGAGCCGTAGTGGCTGCTGAGTCATCGTGGGCCTCGGTTCTTGTCGGTGCTGTCCTCGGCCCGCGAGACGGAGGCCACCGTCTCCTGGTCGAGGTCGAACAGGGTCCGCAGCGCGTCCGCGTATCCGGCGCCGCCGGGCTCGGCCGCGAGCTGCTTGACCCGGACGGTCGGGGCGTGCAGCAGCTTGTCGACCACCCGCCGCACGGTCTGCGTGATCTCGCTGCGGTGCTTGTCGTCGAGGCCCGGGAGGCGGCCCTCCAGACGGGCGATCTCGTTCGCCACCACATCGGCGGCCATGGTGCGCAGCGCGACGACGGTGGGCGTGATGTGCGCGGCCCGCTGCGCCGCCCCGAAGGCCGCGACCTCGTCGGAAACGATACGGCGGACCTGGTCGACGTCGGCCGCCATCGGCGCGTCGGCGGAAGCTTCCGCCAGCGACTCGATGTCGACCAGCCGCACCCCGGCCAGCCGGTGCACGGCGGCGTCGATGTCGCGCGGCATGGCGAGGTCGAGAAGGGCGAGGACCGGCGCGGGACGGGGCGCCTCGACGACGGGCTCGGGCTTGCGGCGCTCGGGGATCCGGCCGACGGTCGCCACCGTCGCGGCGAGCGCGGTGATCAGCTCGGCGTCGGCCTCGGGGCTGCGCCGGGCGGCCTCACGCCGGTCGACGGCGCTGCCCGCGGCCCAGGCCGCGTGCTGCTCCAGCGTGGCCGCGTCCATACCGGCGACGGCGGCCTCCCCCATCACGGAGAAGCCTCCCTGCACGGCGGTCAGGTCCAGCGGACAGCCCTCGTCGCTGCCGACGCTGGTGGGCGGCAGCGGAGTCTGCCGTACGTCGCCGGCGTCGGCGCCGGTCCTGGCGGCGGGCGCCTTGGCCGTCGTACGACCGCTGCCGTCGGCCGTCTCGAAGGCGACCGCCCGTCCGGGACGGCCGTCGACCGCCGCCGCGACCTGCTCGGCCGTGAGGACGAGCCCGGTGGCGCCGGTGCAGGAGACGGCGACGTCGGCACGTGTCAGCTCGACCGGCACCGACTCCATCGGTACCGCGCGGGCCAGCACGTCCACGTCGTCGGCCTCGGCGAGGATCTGCGCGAGCCGCTCGGCGCGGTCGAAGGTGCGGTTGGCGACGACGATCTCGGCGATCCCGACACGCGCGAGCGTGGCCGCCGCCAGGGAGGACATCGAGCCGGCGCCGATGACCAGGGCCTTCTTGCCGCGGGCCCAGTCCTCGACGGGCGTACCGGAGGACAGCTGCTCCAGGCCGAAGGTGACCAGGGACTGTCCGGCGCGGTCGATGCCGGTCTCGGAGTGCGCGCGCTTGCCGACGCGCAGGGCCTGCTGGAACAGGTCGTTCAGCAGCCGTCCGGCGCTGTGCAGCTCCTGCGCCTTGGCGAGGGAGTCCTTGATCTGCCCGAGGATCTGCCCTTCCCCGACGACCATGGAGTCGAGCCCACAGGCCACCGAGAACAGATGATGTACGGCCCGGTCCTCGTAGTGCACGTACAGGTAGGGCGTGAGCTCGTCCAGCCCCACCCCGCTGTGCTGGGCGAGCAGCGTGGACAGCTCGGCGACTCCGGCGTGGAACTTGTCCACGTCGGCGTACAGCTCGATGCGGTTGCAGGTGGCGAGCACCGCGGCCTCGGTAGCGGGCTCGGCGGCGACGGTGTCCTGCAGCAGCTTGATCTGGGCGTCCGCGCTCAGCGCCGCGCGCTCCAGGACGCTGACCGGGGCGCTGCGGTGGCTCAGCCCCACGACGAGGAGACTCATGCCGGCATCACGGCGGGTACGTCCCCGTCGGGCCCCTGGTCGGCGGATGCGTCGGACTCCTCGCGGGTGACGGCGGCCGGGCCGGCGCCGTCGGAGGCGGCTTCCTCGCCGGCCTTGCGCTGCTCGTGGAAGGCGAGGATCTGCAGCTCGATCGAGAGATCCACCTTGCGTACGTCGACGCCGTCCGGGACGGTCAGCACGGTCGGCGCGAAGTTCAGGATGGAGGTGACCCCGGCGGCCACGAGCCGGTCGCAGACCGCCTGGGCGGCACCGGCGGGGGTGGCGATGACGCCGATGGACACGCCGTTGTCCTGGATGATCTTCTCGAGGTCGTCGGAGTGCTGGACCGGGATCCCGGCGACGGGCTTTCCGGCCATCGCGGGGTCGGCGTCGATGAGCGCGGCGACCCGGAACCCCCGGGAGGCGAAGCCGCCGTAGTTGGCGAGCGCGGCGCCGAGGTTACCGATACCGACGATCACAACCGGCCAGTCCTGGGTCAGCCCCAGCTCACGGGAGATCTGGTAGACGAGATACTCGACGTCGTAACCGACACCCCTGGTCCCGTACGACCCGAGGTACGAGAAGTCCTTGCGCAACTTCGCGGAATTGACCCCCGCCGCGGCCGCGAGCTCCTCGGACGAGACCGTGGGTACCGAGCGCTCCGACAGCGCCGTCAGGGCTCGGAGGTACAGCGGAAGCCGGGCGACGGTGGCCTCGGGAATCCCTCGGCTGCGGGTCGCCGGTCGGTGAGTTCGGCCAGTTGCCACGGTGCTCCTGCGGGTAGAGCGGGGCTGTAGGCGGTCACACGTACCCAGACCGCCCCGTCGACAGCAGGCTATGTCTTTGTGAACGCGTGCACAAAGATGGTGTCCGATTTGCCCGCCCAACGTGACCGGGCTCACGCACGCCCGGCGCACGGGTATGGAACCGGCGCATTCGCACCACCGTTCCTCTGCTCTTGGGGGCAAAACCGCACACTCTCCTCAACGATCCCCGCCCCCGAGACCAAGTCGCTCGATCCTAAGCGACTTCCCGAACGAGTTGGACTACTCAGTCAGTGCTTTGCGGAGGCGATTCTCGTCCACGCGCCAGAAGGTGTGCTGGGCGCCGTCGACGAGGACGACAGGGATCTGTTCCCAGTACTGGTCGTGGAGTTGAGGGTCCTGGTTGATGTCCTTCAGCTCCCACGGAACCCCCAGCTCGGCGCAGACCTTCTCGACGACGATCTGTGCGTCATCACACAGATGGCACTCGGGCTTTCCGATGAGGGTGACGAGGTGGTCCCGGGGGGACTTGGCCGCGGCACGACGAAAAAGGGGACTCATGTCAGCCATTCTCGCGCGCCGACACCCCAGGACCGAACGGATGCACCCCCGCGTCGCCACCACGCTGTTTAACTGCGCGGTCGCGGAGAGTTCACAACCTTCAAACCTCTCGACTCCGGAAGCACCGAACAAACTGGCTATGCTCACGGTCATGGCCGCTCTTGGATGGCTCACTCCCCGTAGGCGCTCCGCCACGGCGCGGAGCGTGTTGGCTGGCGAGGCTTCGGCGGAGGCAGCGCGCAAGTCGTCGCAGGAAGCGACGGAGGTCTCCGACGCCGAACCGGAGTTCCCGGTACTCGGCGACGAGAAGGCCGCCGCGTTCTTCGACCTGGACAACACCGTGATGCAAGGTGCCGCCCTCTTCCACTTCGGGCGGGGCCTGTACAAGCGGAAGTTCTTCGAGACGCGCGACCTCGCCAAGTTCGCCTGGCAGCAGGCGTGGTTCAGGCTGGCCGGGGTCGAGGACCCGGAGCACATGCAGGAGGCCCGCGACTCGGCACTGTCGATCGTGCAGGGCCACCGCGTCGCCGAGCTCCAGTCGATCGGCGAGGAGATCTACGACGAGTACATGGCCGAGCGCATCTGGCCCGGCACGCGCGCCCTCGCCCAGGCACACCTGGACGCGGGCCAGAAGGTATGGCTGGTGACGGCGGCCCCCGTGGAGATCGCCCAGGTGATCGCCCGCCGCCTCGGCCTGACGGGCGCCCTGGGCACGGTCGCGGAATCGGTGGACGGCGTCTACACCGGCAAGCTGGTCGGCGAACCGCTCCACGGCCCGGCAAAGGCGGAGGCAGTCCGCGCCCTGGCCGCCGCGGAGGGTCTGGACCTCTCCCGCTGCGCGGCATACAGCGACTCGCACAACGACATCCCGATGCTCTCCCTGGTCGGCCACCCCTACGCCATCAACCCCGACACCAAGCTCCGCAAACACGCCCGCAAGCTGGACTGGCGCCTACGCGACTACCGCACGGGCCGAAAGGCAGCGAAGGTCGGCATTCCGGCGGCCGCGGGGGTGGGGGCGGTGGCCGGCGGTACGGCTGCGGCGATCGCGTTGCACAAGCGTCGGCGGTAGTTCGCCGACGGGCGGGCCGGCGGCGGCCTGCGCGGGTGGGATGGGGGTTCCCGTAGCGCCTGTGGGTGGATTGCGGGTCGGCGGGCGGGCCGGCGGCGGCCTGCGCGGGTGGGGTGGGGGTTCCCGTAGCGCCTGCGGGTGAGTTGTGGGTCGGGGCCGCGCCGGGGGGTGTCCGTCCTCGGCCCGGCGGTCGGGGTCGGGCAGAAGGCCCCGCGCGTTGACGCCGGCCACTGCGGGCGGACACCCCCGACACGTCCCCTCCCCGCCGTACGCGACTGCGGGCCGGCGGGGCTGGGGGCTCGACGCAGCCCGATCACTTTCCATCACCGACCCAGGCATCTCAGCCCGCCCGACGTTTGAGGACGAGGCCAGGCCATCCATAAGCCCCCACCCGCTCGGCGGGAGGCTTCACCTCAGGGCGCCAACGCTCCAGGCATTTCAGCCCGCCCAGCGTCGAGACCGAGGCCACACCATCCCGAACCCCCACCCACCCGCAGGGGCTTGCCCTCTCGACGCCGGCCCGCGCCCTCCAGCCCCGTCCGGCGCTTGAGGACAAGGCCCGTTCAGGGCCGAAGCGGGGGTCTGGGGGCCGCAGGCCCCCAGGGACCGGGGTCGAAGGGGCAGCGCCCCTGGAGGATGGGACGGGTAGGGGCGGCGGGGGCGAGGACCGGTTTTGGGCCACGCCCGGGCCGAACAGCCAATCCGCACCCCATACCCCCACAACCCCCTGTCCAGTCCCCTTGGCTGCACACGGCCACAACACGCCCCGGAGTCAGCCCGAACACGGACGAATTCGATCAACAACCGGTCACTCTCCGGCACTTGATCGGTCGCCAATCGGTTACAGAAGAGACGCAATCGGTGATTTGAGCAACTGGGCGTAGCAGTGCCTGCACGAAGCGTTATTCTCCTCAGACGCAAACCGGTACCCCTCCGTCGCTACGACGGGTGAACGGTCCCGCACTGCACGTGATGGAAGCTCTGCCTCTGGGAGTCCCGTGTACCCACACGTCGGGGTTGACGCCTCGGGCCTGGCTACGCTGCGCGCAACGGTCAAAGACCTGTTGCGCGGCTTCGTCCCCACCGCGTACGCCGTCCCCGCCCTCGCCGTAACCACCGCGCCCGTAGGCCCGTGCTACGCGCTCGCCGACGGCAGCGCCGCCGTCGGCAGACGGGGTCGCTCGACCGGTACGGCGACGACCGCTCGTCGGCCTGCCGCGGACAGCGACAGCGCTCGAATGATGGATCTCGTGGAACGCGCACAGGCCGGCGAGGCCGACGCGTTCGGACGGCTCTACGACCAATACAGCGACACCGTCTATCGCTACATCTACTACCGAGTCGGAGGG
Organism: Streptomyces sp. DT2A-34; assembly: GCF_030499515.1. Classification (NCBI taxonomy): domain Bacteria; kingdom Bacillati; phylum Actinomycetota; class Actinomycetes; order Kitasatosporales; family Streptomycetaceae; genus Streptomyces; species Streptomyces sp. DT2A-34. The sequence continues at coordinate 4,151,367 of NZ_JASTWJ010000001.1, forward strand.
AAGGCCACAGCCGAGGACCTCACGAGCGAGACCTTTCTGCGGGCACTCCGCCGGATCGGCACCTTCACCTGGCAGGGGCGGGACTTCGGAGCATGGCTTGTCACCATCGCCCGCAACCTCGTCGCCGACCACTTCAAGTCCAGCCGGTTCCGCCTGGAGGTGACCACCGGGGAGATGCTCGACGCCAACGAGGTCGAGCGATCCCCCGAGGACTCCGTCCTCGAGTCACTCTCCAACGCCGCACTGCTCGACGCCGTACGACGCCTCAACCCACAGCAGCAGGAGTGCGTCACTCTCCGTTTCCTCCAGGGCCTCTCCGTCGCCGAGACGGCCCGCGTCATGGGCAAGAACGAGGGCGCCATCAAGACCCTCCAGTACCGGGCCGTCCGCACCCTCGCCCGGCTGCTCCCGGACGACGCGCGCTGACGGCGTCACCCCCACCGGAGCAGTACTCTCCGCAACCCTCAACTCACCGTCGGTGAAAGTCTGTTGACTTCGCGGTCCGTTCATCCGCCGTCCGTAACCCAAGTGCCGCGCCGCTCGTTGTGCGGGATGCAGGCTCCCTGTGGTCACTCCCTGGCCGACTTCGATCACTCGATCGTGTGGATTTGGTCAGGGCGTGCAACCCTCAGGACCCCCTGGGGAGTCGACCGTCATCACGAGAGGAGGTGCCGCCAGTGATCGCGAACGTATCGGCGCACCGGCGGGCGAACGCCTTCGCCCAGGCCCTGGAGGAGCTGACCGACCGGGGCTCGGCGGCCGAGCAGGCCGAGCAGCCAGATGGATCGGCACCAGCATCGGCTGCTGCGGAACAGACCGAGCAGGGACGTCTGTTGGCCGTCACCGCGAGTCTGGACGAGCTGCCCAAGCCCGTACTCGACCCCGAGGTCAAGGTCGTTCAGCGGGCCCAGCTCGTCGCCGCGATGGAGGCCATGCTGCAGGAGGGCACGGCGGGAGGCGAGGCGGATCCGGCCGTACCGGGGCAGCGCTCGAATCGGGCACCGGGCGCCCACCGGGCATCCCCGCTGGGGAAGTTGCGGCCGCGTTCGCGGCTGACCAAAGGCCTGGCCGCGGGCGGGCTCAGCGTCGGTGTCGCGGCGGGAGCCTTCGGTGGAGTGGCCGCGGCGAGTTCCGATGCCCTGCCCGGTGACTCTCTCTATCCCCTCAAGCGCGGCATCGAGGACTTCAAGCTCAATGTCATGGCCGACGGCGACGACGAGCGCGGGCGAACATATCTCGACCAGGCCTCCATCCGGCTGAGCGAGGCCCGTAGGTTGATGGAGCGTGATCGCGGCGGCCGACTCGACCACGAGTCGCTCGGCGAGATCCGCCGTGCCCTGTCCGGCATGCGCCACGACGCCTCGGAGGGGCATCGCCTGCTCCGTGAGGCCTACGAGCGCGACCCGGACTCCCTCGGCCCCATCCAGGCCCTCTCCGCCTTCTCGCGCTCCCACCGCGAGGTCTGGGGCCACCTCCGCCAGCGGCTTCCCCTCCAGCTCGGGGACGTCAGTGACCAGGTCTCGTCGGTGTTCGACGCCATAGACGAAGAGGTCGCCCCGCTGGAGTCCCTCCTCCCGCCGACTCCGGCACAGGACGGCGACGGCAAGCGACGGGGTGGTTCCGGCTCGGCGTCCACCGGTACCTCCGGCTCCGACCGATCGGCCCACCCCAGCGCCGGCGGCAGCGGCTCCTCCGACGGCAACCGGTCCAGCCGCCCCAGCAATTCGGCCGAGAGCTCCGGCAGCGAGAGCGAGGGCCTGCTCGGCGGAAACACCGGCGGCCTGCTCGACCCACCGAAGGACACCGGCAGCACCGGCGCCTCACCGTCGACCTCAACCCCGAGCACCGAGCCCGCCGTCACCCTGCCCCCACTGCTCCCCGGCCTGCTCCCCGGCCTGGGCATCGAAGGCGAGGACGCGAACTAGCGCCCGCAGAGCAGCGAGTCGTACGACAGCGGGGGCGCCCCTCACCCGAGAGGCGCCCCCGCTGTCGTACCAACGCTTCTCCGTCAAACGCTTCTCCGTCAGAAGAACACCGACCGCCGCTGCACCAACAGCTTGTACAGCGTGTGCTGGATCTGCTCCCTCACCTGGTCGGTCAGGTTGAACATCAGCATCGGATCCTCCGCGGCCTCCGGCGGATAGCCGTCCGTAGGGATCGGCTCGCCGAACTGGATCGTCCACTTGGTCGGCAGAGGAATCGCACCCAGCGGACCCAGCCACGGGAAGGTCGGCGTCAGCGGGAAGTACGGGAAACCCAGCAGACGGGCCAGGGTCTTCGCATTGCCGATCATCGGGTAGATCTCCTCCGCCCCGACGATCGAGCACGGGATGATCGGGGCGCCCTGCCGCAGTGCCGTGGAGACGAAGCCGCCCCGGCCGAAGCGCTGCAGCTTGTAGCGCTCGCTGAAGGGCTTGCCGATGCCCTTGAAGCCCTCCGGCATCACGCCGACCAGCTCGCCCTGGCCCAGCAGCCGCTCGGCGTCCTCGGCGCAGGCGAGGGTGTGGCCGAGCTTGCGGGCGAGTTCGTTGACGACCGGCAGCATGAACACCAGGTCGGCCGCGAGGAGGCGCAGGTGCCGGCCCGCCGGGTGGTGGTCATGCACGGCGACCTGCATCATCAGGCCGTCCAGCGGCAGCGTCCCGGAGTGGTTGGCGACGATCAGCGCGCCACCCTCGGAGGGGATGTTCTCGACGCCCTTCACCTCGACCCGGAAGTAGTTCTCGTACACCGGGCGCAGCAGGGACATCAGGACCTGGTCGGTGAGCTCCTCGTCGTACCCGAAGTCGTCGACCTCGTAGTCCCCGGTGAGGCGGCGGCGCAGGAAGGCCAGGCCGCTCGCGATACGCCGCTCCAGGCCGCCGTCGTCCTGGGGCTTGGGGGGCGGCTGTTCCTCACGTGTCACAGGAACATCATCCTGCGCGAAGGACCGTCCGGGGAGGGGCTGGACCTCACCTACCAGCGCGGATTCACCGTTCTTGCGCCGGCTCCCGGCACTCCGGCGCCGCTGCGGCCGCTGCACGGCGCTCCCTCGGGACCGGTCGTCGTCGAACGGAATGACCTTGGCGTCCGCCATCGTTGATGCGCTCCTCAGTTGGCGCTCTGCGTCGGAAGGTTGCCGCCGCCGCCCAGGACGGGCAGCGCGGCGATCCGGTCGACGGCCCCCGCAAGGGCCTCCGGCGGCAGCAGTCCGGGACCGCGGCTCTTCGCGAAGTCCGCGAACGTCTCCGCCGTCGTGTACTTCGGCTTGTATCCGAGCGTCTCTCGCATCTGGACCGTCGACACCACCCGGCCGTGCGTGAGCAGCCGGATCTGCTCGGGCGAGAAGTCCGACATGCCCAGCGTACGCACCAGGGAGCCCGCCCAGGTGACCGCGGGGAGCAGGAGCGGCACGGTCGGGCGGCCCAGCCGCCGGGAGCACTGCGAGAGCAGCAGGACGCCGTCGCCGGCGATGTTGAAGGTGCCGCTGTTGAGCGTGCCCCGCTCCGGCTCGTGCGAGCCGATGCGCAGCACCTCGATCACGTCGTCCTCGTGCACGAACTGCAGCCGCGGGTCGTAGCCGAACACGGTCGGCAGCACCGGCAGCGAGAAGTACGAGGCGAGCGGCGTGTCCGCGCTCGGGCCGAGGATGTTGGCGAACCGCAGCACGCACACGGCGACATCGGGCCTGCGCCGCGCGAACCCGCGCACATAGCCCTCCACCTCGACCGCGTCCTTGGCGAAGCCGCCGCTGGGCAGGGACTTGGGCGGGGTGGTCTCGGTGAAGACGGCCGGATCGCGGGGCGCGGACCCGTACACGTTCGTACTGGACTTCACGACCAGCCGCTTGACGCTGGGGGACTTCTGGCAGGCGCCGAGCAGCTGCATCGTCCCGATGACGTTGGTCTCCTTGACCGTGGTCCGGCTGCCACTGCCGAGCGCGGTCCCGGTCACGTCCATGTGTACGACGGTGTCGGCGCCGCTCTCGGCCAGCACCCGCGCGATGGTGGGCTGCCGGATGTCGGCCTGGATGAAGTCGGCACCGCCCAGATGATGCTCGGGCGGAACCGCGTCCACGGCGACCACCCGGTCCACCTGTGGGTCACGCTGGATCCGTCGTACGAACCGGCCCCCCAGTTGACGGGCCACTCCGGTCACGAGCACGACCTTGCCCAAGATCAGCGCCTTCCTTCCAGCACTCGTACCCCTGCCGAGTTCCCCGTGTGCGGCCAACTTAGCGGTTCGGTGTTGCGCTGTGATGACCGCCCAATGCATGAAGTGACGAGAATTCCATGCGTACGACCAGACGGCTCACTCCTCTGTCCAGTCATATGCACACCGTTCGACCCTTCGCACAATAACCACGACACACGCACCCGCGAGAGATCGACGCAACAGGCGACACGCAACGCTCAACACTCAACGCGCGACGCGCAAGCGCGACAACCGCCGATCCACGCGACCGCGATACACATGTGGCCCCCCACCGGATCTCGGATCTGGTGGGGGGCCACAAAGCACGCCACTTTCGCGGCGCGCCGCGCTTACTTCTTGTTGCGACGCTGAACGCGCGTGCGCTTGAGCAGCTTGCGGTGCTTCTTCTTGGCCATCCGCTTGCGCCGCTTCTTGATAACAGAGCCCACGACTACCCTCGCTCACTTCTCATCACTCGGTGTTTGGGCGCCATGGGCCCACACGACCTACGAGGGGCTAGCCTACCCGCCCGAGCGCTGAGGTCGTAATCGAGGGGGACGAGGGGGAATCCTGAACAGCCCTGAGGATCCCCCTCGCCCACTGCCGTCAGGCGGTTTCCACCCCCACATAACTCTCGCGGAGGTATTCGTGAACCGCTTGCTCGGGGACGCGGAACGACCGCCCCACCCGGATCGCGGGCAGATGACCGCTGTGCACCAGCCGGTACACGGTCATCTTCGACACTCGCATCACCGAGGCGACTTCCGCCACGGTAAGGAACTGAACCTCGTTCAGAGGCCTCTCGCCAGCTGCAGCCATGACACACCTGAACCTTCCGCACTCGACGGCCACCGGCTTCCCCTTCCGGTGACTCTTCGTCGCTGCGTGCTCACTCCCCAATGTAGGGGCGGGTGATGCGAGTGGGGAAGAGGTGCACCCATCGGCGGCCTACTGTGACAGACACGCCCGATTGAGTACGTAGCGGGTAAGCGGCCGGTAGTAATCAGACCGCACACCGTCATCAACCGGAACCACGACGGACACAACCCCCTCCGCCTCCCCCACAAAGAGCGCGGGGTCATTCGTATCGGCGAGACCAATGGCCTCAAACCCCAGCTGACCTGCCCCGCAGACCCAACCGTGGTCCCCGATCACCAGCGCCGGCAACGGCCCGCCGGCCTCCGCGGCGGCGGCGAGCGCGGCACGAACCGGGAGGGGCGAATGCGTGTGTGCGCCGGGCTCACGCCCGGTGCTCGGAGCGCCGGCTTCCCGCACCAACGCGACTCCTCGTACGTAGTCAAGGTTGTACGTGCGTAGGCCGAACCGGGTCGTTATGTCGACACAGCGACCATGCGCGGGACTGAGGACGGCACATCCCGCCGCCGACAACGCGTCCGCCAAGGCGGCGTAGAAACCGAGCAGCCGATGCGGATGCCCGGTACCCAGCAGCACGGGCTCGCTGCGCTGGGCGGCAGCGGCGACCCGATCGGCGAAGGTATCCAGAGCGGTCAAAGTCCGCTCCGGGTCGATCACATCACGGCCGGAGACACACTCCGGATCGGCCGAAACTCCGCACTTTTCCGCCATCAACTCGATCAAATCCCGCTGCCGCCAAGCCCCTTCCGGATCGAGCCCGATGAGCACACGGGGATCGCGAGCAGCAAAAAGCCGATAACTCCTGAGGCTCTCCTCCCGAGAAGTAGCCACGGTCCCGGCAAGCCGAGCGGCCAGGAGATGGGCGCGAAGGGCTCCGGTACTCAGCACGAGAGCGATGGTGACGCACGGGAGGGCACGGGGGCGTGGGAACGGGAAAACACCGCACAGTTGGGCTAATGCCCCCGGGGAGAGCCTCCCGCAGACTCTTGGCCCACCCACCGCCTGAGGCTCCGCCACAAACGGTCACTTCCCAGCGCCGTCTGCGCTTCTCAGCCCGCCCACGCCCCGAGGACGAGCCCGCACCTTCACTTCCCGGCCCCGGTCCAGGCACTTCAGCCCGCCCGCGGTCCGAGAACGAGGCCGCACCTTCCACTTCCTGGCGCCGGCCCGCATCACCCAGCCCCACCCACCCGCAGGGGGCTTCACCTCTCAACACCGACCCAGGCAATCCCAGCCCGCCCGGCGCTTGAGGACGAGGCCACGCCGTCCCTAGCCCCCACCCACCCGGTACGGGGCTATCGGCGCCGGCCCAGGCATTCCAGCCCGTCCGGCGTTTGAGGACGAGGCCCGTTCAGGGCCGAAGCGGGGGTCTGGGGGCCGCAGGCCCCCAGGGACCGGGGTCGAAGGGGCAGCGCCCCTTGAGGATGGGACGGGTAGGGGCGGCGGGGGCGAAACCCCTCCCAGCCCGCACCCCACCTACGCCAACATCCCCCGCAACGGAAACACAGCCCGACGAGTCGCCAACACCGCCTGATCCAGCCGATCCGCAGGGTCATACCCCGCCTCCCAACCAGCCCAAGACACAGGCCACCGCCCATCGGTCATCCGCGCCGGCCCCAACTGCCGAGTCCGCGCAAAAACCTCCTGCCGCCACCCCTCCGGAATCATCGCCTCGGGCTCGACAGCCCGCCCCGCCGCGATCCCCACCAGATGCGTCCACGACCGCGGCACAACCTCCACCACGGCATACCCGCCCCCACCCAGCGCGACCCACTTCCCGTCGGCGTACTCGTGCGCCAGATCATGACAAGCCACCTGCACGGCCCGCTGCGCGTCCAACGAAACGGCAAGGTGCGCAAGCGGATCCTCGAAGTGCGTATCGGCCCCATGCTGCGTCACCAACACCTGCGGCCGAAAGTCAGCGATCACCTCCGGCACCACCGCATGGAACGCCCGCAGCCACCCCGCGTCCCCGGTCCCGGCCGGCAACGCCACATTCACGGCCGTACCCTCCGCGGACTCACCCCCGGTCTCCTCCGGCCACCCGGTCTGCGGGAACAACGTACGAGGATGCTCGTGCAACGAGATCGTCAGCACCCGCGGATCATCCCAGAACGAGGCCTGCACCCCATCCCCGTGATGCACATCCACATCGATATAGGCGACCCGCTCGGCCCCCAGCTCCAACAGCCGAGCAATGGCCAGCGAGGCGTCGTTGTAGATACAGAACCCCGACGCGCCCCCCGGCATCGCATGATGCAACCCACCCGCGAAGTTCACCGCATGCAGCGCCTCCCCCCGCCACACGGCCTCCGCAGCCCCCACCGACTGCCCCGCGATGAGCGCAGACACCTCGTGCATCCCCACGAACGCAGGATCATCCAGCGTCCCGATCCCGTACGACTGATCAGCCGCCCCCGGATCCACCGAGGCCGCCTTCACGGCCTCGATGTAGTCCTGCCGATGGACCAGCCGCAACGTCGATTCCCCGGCCGGCTGCGCGGCGACGACGTCCACGTCCTTGTCCAGCCCGAAGGCATCGACGAGCCTCCTGGTCAGGGCAAGCCGGACCGGGTCCATCGGATGGTCCCGACCGAAGTCATAGCCCGTTACTGCCTCGTCCCACATCAGCTGTGCGCGGCCGCTCATGCCCGTCACCGTATCGGTCCGGTTGAGCGGCGAACGACCGGGCGTACACAAGCGTCACCAGCACCAACACCATCGGCACAAGCATGGCCCCGCGATAGCTCCAGGCATCGCCCAGCGCACCCACCAAGGGTGAACCGATCAAAAACCCCACATAATTGAACACATTGAGCCGCGCAATGGCCGCGTCCGAAGCCCCCGGCCCGCCCGCCTCAGCAGCGTGCCGCCCGGCCGCCGCGAACGTCTGCGGCACCAGCACACACAGCCCGAGCCCGAGCAGCGTGAATCCCAGCATCCCGACCCACGCCCCGGGCGCCCCGGCCACCACCGCGAACCCCACGGCCGCCACCAGCGCCCCCACCCGCACTACGGCGACAGCCCCGAACTTCCGCACCCCGAAGTCCCCGATGGCCCGCCCCAGCAGTGTGGTCACCATGTAGACGTTGTACGGCACCGTCGCCAGCTGCTCCGAACTCCCCAGCACGTCCTGCAGATACTTCGCACTCCAGTTGGAGACGGTCGAATCCCCGATATATGCGAAGGTCATCACCAGACACAGCGGCAACAGCGCCTTGAAGGCGACGGCCCGCCCAGCGGCCTCGCCCTCCACGCGTACGGACACGGACCCCCCGTCGACGTACCACCGACTCCCCACCAACGCGGCCGGCAACAACACCACGACGACCGGCAGATACGACACGACCAGCGCCAGATCCCAGTGCGCCCCCACCCAGGCCAGCGAGGCCCCCACGATCCCGCCCAAGCTGTACACCGCATGAAAACTGAGCATGATGCTGCGCCCGTACGACCGCTGCAGGCTCACCCCGAGCATGTTCATCGAGGCGTCGAGCACACCCACGGCCAGCCCGAACGCCGCGAGCGCGAGCCCCAGTTCCACCATCCGCTGCCCCGCCCCGACCCCGAGCAGCGCCAGGAGCACGACAGGCTGGGACCACCGCAGCAGCCGACTGGGCGGTATCCGCTTCACCAGCCGCTCGGTCGTCACACTCCCGACGCCGGCCAGGATCGGGACTGCGGCGAGGAAGGCGGGCAGCAGCGCGTCGGAGACCCCGTACCGGTCCTGGATGGCCGGAATCCGGGTCACGAGCAGCGCGAAGGCAACGCCCTGAGCAAAGAAGCTGAACGCCAACGAAGCCCTACCGCGCCGCAGCACATCAGTCATGGCGGCGAGCGTAGGGCCCCGGCGTACTGGTGGGTAGATCCAGCCAAAGATGAATTCTCCTCAGCTTTACTTCTCTCACTCGCCAACGGCCCCCACAGCCACAGGGACAGGGCCGACGGCCGAGCGGTCCCCTGTCCGCGCCGCGCACCTCCCTGGCCGGCATGGCCGCCATCGGCCCGGCCGTCAGGGCCCCGCTGACAAGGAACCCGAGAACCACGGCAACGATCATGAGCGCCGGAAGTCCTCGGACCCGCTCGGCAGCCGCCCCCAGGCGGCCTCCCGTGTCTCGTCGCCCTTCACCAACAGCCGCGGATCCCCTGCGGCGAAACTGAGCGGCAGCCCGACCCCAACGCGGCGAGCGTGCTCATTCCGAACTTCGCGGCAGCCCCCAAACGCCAGTAGAAACGATCGTCCGGACCTCGGCATGACAAATGTCAGACCAGCAGGTCAACCAACTTCCCCATGTCAGAGAAGAGTTGAGTGGCCCCCACCAACCTCTCGGCCGGCGTCATCGCGGTGAACCCGTACACATCCATCCCAGCCGCGACAGCCGCCTGCACCCCCAACGGACTGTCCTCGATCACCACACACCGAGCCGGTACGACGCCCATCCGCTCGGCGGCATACAAAAACAGATCCGGCGCCGGTTTCCCCCGCCCCACATCCTGCGAACTGAAGATCCGCCCGTCATCGAACCACCGGTCCAGCCCGGTCTTCCGATGCCCCACCCGAATCCGCTCATGACTCCCAGAGGAGGCGACACAGTACGGCACCCCGTCCGCAGCCAACTTCTCCAGCACCCCGACGGCCCCGGCCACCTGCTCCAACTCCCGCTCGAAGCCGCGAAGACCCGCCCATGAAAGACGTCGTCGAACTCCTCCGGCAACCGCCGCCCGGTTCGCTCCTCCACCAGATCGTGGACGCGGTGCATGGCGGAGCCCATGTAGTCGCGCAGGGACTCCTCGTACGAGGTCGGATGCCCGAGCTCGGTGAGATAGCCGGCGAGGAGCCTGTTGGAGATGGGCTCGCTGTCGACGAGGACACCGTCATTGTCGAAGATAACGAGGTCATAGCGCATACCCAGACCCTAATGGACCCCGAAATGCAGAAAGCCCCCGTGCCGGTATCCCCGGCCGGGGGCTTTCTCAAAATTTGTTCGGCGGCGTCCTACTCTCCCACAGGGTCCCCCCTGCAGTACCATCGGCGCTGTAAGGCTTAGCTTCCGGGTTCGGAATGTAACCGGGCGTTTCCCTCACGCTATAACCACCGAAACCCTAATGGTTTCGAGCGAACAAGCACACTCTTCTGTTGTCTGTTCTACTCAAAAAACCGGCAACGGTCGTTGCCTCAGAACTAACACAGTGGACGCGAACAACTGAGGACAAGCCCTCGGCCTATTAGTACCGGTCACCTCCACACCTCACGGTGCTTCCAGATCCGGCCTATCAACCCAGTCGTCTACTGGGAGCCTTACCCCATCAAGTGGGTGGGAGTCCTCATCTCGAAGCAGGCTTCCCGCTTAGATGCTTTCAGCGGTTATCCCTCCCGAACGTAGCCAACCAGCCATGCCCTTGGCAGAACAACTGGCACACCAGAGGTTCGTCCGTCCCGGTCCTCTCGTACTAGGGACAGCCCTTCTCAAGACTCCTACGCGCACAGCGGATAGGGACCGAACTGTCTCACGACGTTCTAAACCCAGCTCGCGTACCGCTTTAATGGGCGAACAGCCCAACCCTTGGGACCGACTCCAGCCCCAGGATGCGACGAGCCGACATCGAGGTGCCAAACCATCCCGTCGATATGGACTCTTGGGGAAGATCAGCCTGTTATCCCCGGGGTACCTTTTATCCGTTGAGCGACGGCGCTTCCACAAGCCACCGCCGGATCACTAGTCCCGACTTTCGTCCCTGCTCGACCCGTCGGTCTCACAGTCAAGCTCCCTTGTGCACTTACACTCAACACCTGATTGCCAACCAGGCTGAGGGAACCTTTGGGCGCCTCCGTTACTCTTTAGGAGGCAACCGCCCCAGTTAAACTACCCATCAGACACTGTCCCTGATCCGGATCACGGACCCAGGTTAGACATCCAGCACGACCAGAGTGGTATTTCAACGACGACTCCACGAACACTGGCGTGCCCGCTTCAAAGTCTCCCACCTATCCTACACAAGCCGAACCGAACACCAATATCAAACTGTAGTAAAGGTCCCGGGGTCTTTCCGTCCTGCTGCGCGAAACGAGCATCTTTACTCGTAGTGCAATTTCACCGGGCCTATGGTTGAGACAGTCGAGAAGTCGTTACGCCATTCGTGCAGGTCGGAACTTACCCGACAAGGAATTTCGCTACCTTAGGATGGTTATAGTTACCACCGCCGTTTACTGGCGCTTAAGTTCTCAGCTTCGCCACCCCGAAGAGTGACTAACCGGTCCCCTTAACGTTCCAGCACCGGGCAGGCGTCAGTCCGTATACATCGCCTTACGGCTTCGCACGGACCTGTGTTTTTAGTAAACAGTCGCTTCTCGCTGGTCTCTGCGGCCACCCCCAGCTCAGAGTGCAAGACTCATCACCAAGCGTGGCCCCCCTTCTCCCGAAGTTACGGGGGCATTTTGCCGAGTTCCTTAACCATAGTTCACCCGAACGCCTCGGTATTCTCTACCTGACCACCTGAGTCGGTTTAGGGTACGGGCCGCCATGAAACTCGCTAGAGGCTTTTCTCGACAGCATAGGATCATCCACTTCACCACAATCGGCTCGGCATCAGGTCTCAGACTATTGCCAGGCGGATTTACCTACCTGACGTCCTACACCCTTACCCCGGGACAACCACCGCCCGGGATGGACTACCTTCCTGCGTCACCCCATCACTCACCTACTACCAGATAGGTTCGTCGGCTCCACCACTCCCCTTTGCCCGAAGGCTCCAGGGCGGCTTCACGGACTTAGCATCACTGGATTCAATGTTTGACGCTTCACAGCGGGTACCGGAATATCAACCGGTTATCCATCGACTACGCCTGTCGGCCTCGCCTTAGGTCCCGACTTACCCTGGGCAGATCAGCTTGACCCAGGAACCCTTAGTCAATCGGCGCACACGTTTCTCACGTGTGTATCGCTACTCATGCCTGCATTCTCACTCGTCAACCGTCCACAACTACCTTCCGGTGCTGCTTCACCCGGCAGACGACGCTCCCCTACCCATCCACACAGGCGTTGGCCCTATTGTGTGAATGACACGACTTCGGCGGTACGCTTGAGCCCCGCTACATTGTCGGCGCGGAATCACTAGACCAGTGAGCTATTACGCACTCTTTCAAGGGTGGCTGCTTCTAAGCCAACCTCCTGGTTGTCTCTGCGACTCCACATCCTTTCCCACTTAGCGTACGCTTAGGGGCCTTAGTCGATGCTCTGGGCTGTTTCCCTCTCGACCATGGAGCTTATCCCCCACAGTCTCACTGCCGCGCTCTCACTTACCGGCATTCGGAGTTTGGCTAAGGTCAGTAACCCGGTAGGGCCCATCGCCTATCCAGTGCTCTACCTCCGGCAAGAAACACACGACGCTGCACCTAAATGCATTTCGGGGAGAACCAGCTATCACGGAGTTTGATTGGCCTTTCACCCCTAACCACAGGTCATCCCCCAGGTTTTCAACCCTGGTGGGTTCGGTCCTCCACGAAGTCTTACCTCCGCTTCAACCTGCCCATGGCTAGATCACTCCGCTTCGGGTCTTGAGCGCGCTACTAAAACGCCCTATTCGGACTCGCTTTCGCTACGGCTTCCCCACACGGGTTAACCTCGCAACACACCGCAAACTCGCAGGCTCATTCTTCAAAAGGCACGCAGTCACGAGAAACAAGCAAGCTTGCTTCCGACGCTCCCACGGCTTGTAGGCACACGGTTTCAGGTACTATTTCACTCCCCTCCCGGGGTACTTTTCACCATTCCCTCACGGTACTATCCGCTATCGGTCACCAGGGAATATTTAGGCTTAGCGGGTGGTCCCGCCAGATTCACACGGGATTTCTCGGGCCCCGTGCTACTTGGGTGTCTCTCAAACGAGCCGCTGACGTTTCGACTACGGGGGTCTTACCCTCTACGCCGGACCTTTCGCATGTCCTTCGCCTACATCAACGGTTTCTGACTCGTCCTGTTGCCGGCAGACAACAGAAGAGAGATCCCACAACCCCGCATACGCAACCCCTGCCGGGTCTCACACGTATACGGTTTAGCCTCATCCAGTTTCGCTCGCCACTACTCCCGGAATCACGGTTGTTTTCTCTTCCTGCGGGTACTGAGATGTTTCACTTCCCCGCGTTCCCTCCACATACCCTATGTGTTCAGGTATGGGTGACAGCCCATGACGACTGCCGGGTTTCCCCATTCGGAAACCCCCGGATCAAAGCCTGGTTGACGACTCCCCGGGGACTATCGTGGCCTCCCACGTCCTTCATCGGTTCCTGGTGCCAAGGCATCCACCGTGCGCCCTTAAAAACTTGGCCACAGATGCTCGCGTCCACTGTGCAGTTCTCAAACAACGACCAGCCACCCATCACCCCCAACCAAAGGCTGGAGTGCACTGGGGCCGGCATCACGAGGGAAATCATTCCCTCAGATACCCAACAGCGTGCCCGGCCGGCTCCCGTCCGAAGATCATGCGTTCCACACTCTTGCGAGCAGTACTAGCAGCCTCCGACCCGTGAACCCGGCCGAATAATCAACGTTCCACCCATGAGCTGACCACCGTCGAACATTTGCCGACGTAGTGGCTCTGGATCTCTTACGAGATCTAGATGCTCCTTAGAAAGGAGGTGATCCAGCCGCACCTTCCGGTACGGCTACCTTGTTACGACTTCGTCCCAATCGCCAGTCCCACCTTCGACAGCTCCCTCCCCACAAGGGGGTTGGGCCACCGGCTTCGGGTGTTACCGACTTTCGTGACGTGACGGGCGGTGTGTACAAGGCCCGGGAACGTATTCACCGCAGCAATGCTGATCTGCGATTACTAGCAACTCCGACTTCATGGGGTCGAGTTGCAGACCCCAATCCGAACTGAGACAGGCTTTTTGAGATTCGCTCCACCTCACGGTATCGCAGCTCATTGTACCTGCCATTGTAGCACGTGTGCAGCCCAAGACATAAGGGGCATGATGACTTGACGTCGTCCCCACCTTCCTCCGAGTTGACCCCGGCGGTCTCCTGTGAGTCCCCATCACCCCGAAGGGCATGCTGGCAACACAGGACAAGGGTTGCGCTCGTTGCGGGACTTAACCCAACATCTCACGACACGAGCTGACGACAGCCATGCACCACCTGTACACCGACCACAAGGGGGCGACCATCTCTGGCCGTTTCCGGTGTATGTCAAGCCTTGGTAAGGTTCTTCGCGTTGCGTCGAATTAAGCCACATGCTCCGCTGCTTGTGCGGGCCCCCGTCAATTCCTTTGAGTTTTAGCCTTGCGGCCGTACTCCCCAGGCGGGGAACTTAATGCGTTAGCTGCGGCACCGACGACGTGGAATGTCGCCAACACCTAGTTCCCACCGTTTACGGCGTGGACTACCAGGGTATCTAATCCTGTTCGCTCCCCACGCTTTCGCTCCTCAGCGTCAGTAATGGCCCAGAGATCCGCCTTCGCCACCGGTGTTCCTCCTGATATCTGCGCATTTCACCGCTACACCAGGAATTCCGATCTCCCCTACCACACTCTAGCTAGCCCGTATCGAATGCAGACCCGGGGTTAAGCCCCGGGCTTTCACACCCGACGTGACAAGCCGCCTACGAGCTCTTTACGCCCAATAATTCCGGACAACGCTTGCGCCCTACGTATTACCGCGGCTGCTGGCACGTAGTTAGCCGGCGCTTCTTCTGCAGGTACCGTCACTTTCGCTTCTTCCCTGCTGAAAGAGGTTTACAACCCGAAGGCCGTCATCCCTCACGCGGCGTCGCTGCATCAGGCTTTCGCCCATTGTGCAATATTCCCCACTGCTGCCTCCCGTAGGAGTCTGGGCCGTGTCTCAGTCCCAGTGTGGCCGGTCGCCCTCTCAGGCCGGCTACCCGTCGTCGCCTTGGTGAGCCATTACCTCACCAACAAGCTGATAGGCCGCGGGCTCATCCTGCACCGCCGGAGCTTTACACCATCAAGGATGCCCAAGACGGTCATATCCGGTATTAGACCCCGTTTCCAGGGCTTGTCCCAGAGTGCAGGGCAGATTGCCCACGTGTTACTCACCCGTTCGCCACTAATCCCCACCGAAGTGGTTCATCGTTCGACTTGCATGTGTTAAGCACGCCGCCAGCGTTCGTCCTGAGCCAGGATCAAACTCTCCGTGAATGTTTTCCCGTAATCGGGACGACACCACGAGAGCGGAACAGTCAGGCGGAATAAGCCCGACCGTTCACAGCGTCCTCGCTGTGTTTTTTCAAAGGAACCTCGCCCCGACCGTGATGGCCGGAGACGGGGTATCAACATATCTGGCGTTGATTTTTGGCACGCTGTTGAGTTCTCAAGGAACGGACGCTTCCTTTGTACTCACCCTCTCGGGCTTTCCTCCGGGCGCTTCCCTTCGGTCTTGCGTTTCCGACTCTATCAGATCCTTTTCCGATCCGATTTCCTCGGTGCTTTCCAGGTTCCCGCTCTCGCGTTTCCCTTTCCGGCGGTTCTGACTCTATCAGATCCTTTCGGGCCTGATTCCCGGTCAGCGGGGTTTGTCTTCGCGGCTGTTGGGCCGTTCCGACGGGTGAGACTTTAGCGGATTCCTGGCTCCCGAGCTAATCGGGGCTGCGTTCTTCCGAACGCGGATTCCTCATTCCGTAAATACGCATGCCAAAGAAACGACGGCAGACAGATCGACTGTCGTCGAGTGATGGTTGGTACTTGCGGAGTGACTGTCCGGGGACCGACCGGGTCGGCGCTCACGTCGGACAACTCGGAGAACAGTACGGATCTGCTCGGGGCGTGTCAACTTCGCTCCAAGCGACACCCCGCGGGCGTAGTCTGGGACGCATGACGACGCGTACGTGCACCCAACTGTGGTGGGCCGCCTGACGGCGGCCGTACTCACGTATGCACTCAACGGCCGCCGCCTCGGCGGCCGTTCTCGTATCTCCCTCCGGAACTCCAGAGGGTCGGCTGCCGGGACGGCGGCCTCGACCAGGAGATGGAGAAGAGATGACTCGGGTCTTCAGTGGGGTCAAGCCGACGGGGCATCTGACGCTGGGGAACTACCTGGGAGCCATGCGGCGGTGGGCTGCCGTCGATCAGCACGAGGCTGAAGCGCTGTTCTGCATCGTCGATCTGCATGCGCTGACCGTGGACCACGATCCGGCGCGGGTGCGCAGGCTGAGTCGGCAGGCGGCGACGTTGCTGCTGGCGGTGGGGCTGGATCCGGAGCTGTGCACCGTGTTCGTACAGAGCCATGTGGATGAGCACGCGCGGCTGTCGTATGTGCTGGAGTGCGTGGCCACCGACGGTGAGATGCGGCGGATGGTCCAGTACAAGGAGAAGGCCGCGAGGGAGCGGGCGCGGGGTGGGAGTGTGCGGCTGTCCCTTCTGACGTATCCGGTGCTGATGGCGGCGGACATCTTGGCGTACGGGACCGACGAGGTGCCGGTCGGGGACGATCAGACGCAGCATGTGGAGCTCACGCGGGATCTCGCCGTGCGGTTCAACCAGCGGTACGGACATACCTTCGTGGTGCCTCGGGCCACGCATCCGCAGGTCGCGGCTCGGGTGATGAATCTGCAGGACCCGACGTCGAAGATGGGCAAGAGCGACGACGCCGGGCCGGGGATCGTCTATCTGCTCGATGAGCCGGATGTGGTGCGCAGGAAGGTCATGCGGGCCGTGACCGACAGTGGGCGGGAGGTCGTGTACGACCGGGACGCACGGCCGGGGGTGGCGAATCTGCTGGAGATTCTGGCGGCGTGCACGGGTGGGAACCCGTCGGAGCTGAGCGGCGTTCATGAGTCGTACGGATCTTTGAAGGCGGCCACCGCGGAGGCTGTGGTGGAGGTTCTCAGGCCCGTTCAGGAGAGGCACAGGGAGCTGTGCGCGGATCCTGGCTATGTGGAGGGGGTGCTGCGGGATGGTGCGGAGCGAGCTCGGGCGATGGCCCGGCCGACCGTGGATGCCGCGTATCGGGCCATCGGGTTGCTGCCGGCGGCTGCGGTTGCCGCTGCGGATATCGGGGTGACTGCGTAGGGGGTGTGCTGGGCCGCCCCCTACGCAGGGGCGGCCCGGGCGTCAGCTGTTGTTGCCGGAGGCCAGTTGGCGGCTGCGGTCGCGGGCTGCTTCGAGGGCGGCGATGAGGGCGGCTCGGACGCCGTGGTTCTCGAGTTCGCGGATGGCGTTGATGGTGGTGCCGGCGGGGGACGTCACGTTCTCGCGGAGCTTGACGGGGTGTTCGCCGCTGTCGCGGAGCATCGTCGCGGCGCCGATCGCGGACTGGACGATCAGGTCGTGGGCCTTGTCGCGGGGCAGGCCGAGGAGGATGCCGGCGTCGGTCATGGCTTCGACCAGGTAGAAGAAGTACGCCGGGCCAGAGCCGGAGAGGGCCGTGCAGGCGTCTTGCTGAGCCTCGGGGACGCGAAGCGTCTTGCCGACGGCGCCGAAGATCTCCTCGGCGTGGGCGAGGTCGGCCTCGGTGGCGTGGGTGCCGGCGGAGATGACGGACATGGCCTCGTCTACGAGGGCGGGGGTGTTCGTCATGACGCGGACGACCGGGGTGCCGGCGGCGAGACGGGACTCGAAGAAGGAGGTGGGGATGCCGGCGGCTCCGCTGATGACCAGGCGGTCGGCGGGGACGTGCGGGGCGAGTTCGTCCAGGAGGGTGCCCATGTCCTGCGGCTTGACCGTGAGGATCAGGGTGTCGGCGGTCTTGGCGGCTTCCGCGTTGGTGACCGGGGTGACTCCGTAGCGGGTGCGGAGTTCTTCGGCTCGTTCCGCGCGGCGGGCCGTCACCAGGAGGTCGGCCGGGGCCCAGCCGCCACGGATCATTCCGCTGAGCAGGGCTTCGCCGATCTTGCCGGTGCCGAGGACTGCGACTTTCTGGGTCATGGCTGGGGTGCCCTCCGGGGGTTGCGTCGTCCGGGTTCATCCTCGCACCAAGGGCGGCTGTGGACGTGGCGTGTCCGGTGGGCGGACGGGCTGGGCTGACGGGATGCGGGCTGGCCCCACCCCACGGCGGTCATGCCGTCCTGCGGCGTAGCGTCGCCGCGCCCAGGCCCAGTACCAGTAGGGCGCAGCCCGCCACGATCAGGGCGTCGCGTACGAAGTTGGCGGTCATGTCGGTGTGCTTGAGGACCTCGTTCATGCCGTCGACCGCGTAGGACATGGGGAGGACGTTGGAGATGGCCTCGAGGGCGGGGTGCATGTTGTCGCGGGGAGTGAAGAGGCCGCAGAGGAGGAGCTGGGGGAAGATCACGGCCGGCATGAACTGGACGGCCTGGAATTCGGAGGCCGCGAAGGCCGAGACGAAGAGACCGAGCGCGGTGCCGAGCAGTGCGTCGAGCAGGGCCACGAGCAGGAGCAGCCAGGGGCTGCCGGTGACGTCCAGGCCGAGGAGCCAGAGGGCGAGTCCGGTCGCCAGGGCGGACTGGATGATCGCGAGGGTGCCGAAGGCGAGGGCGTAGCCGGCGATCAGGTCGCCCTTGCCGAGGGGCATGGCGAGGAGGCGTTCGAGGGTGCCCGAGGTGCGTTCGCGCAGGGTGGCGATGGAGGTGACCAGGAACATCGTGATCAGCGGGAAGATCCCGAGGAGGGAGGCGCCGATGTTGTCGAAGGTGCGCGGGCTGCCGTCGAAGACGTAGCGCAGCAGGAACAGCATCACGCAGGGGACGAGGAGCATCAGCGCGATGGTGCGCGAGTCGTGGCGGAGCTGGCGCAGGACGCGGGCGGCGGTGGCGGTCGTGCGGGAGAGGTTCAGGGCGCCGGTGGGGGCGGGCCGGAGCGTCGTGGTCGGGCTCGTCGTCGTGGTCATCGCGTGGCCTCCTTCGCGTGGGCGGCCGCGGTCGCCTCGTCGACCAGGTGCAGGAAGGCCGCCTCGACTGTCTCGGAGTGCGTACGGGTGCGGAGGGCGTCCGGGGTGTCGTCGGCGAGGAGCCGGCCCTCGCGCATGAGCAGGAGGCGGTGGCAGCGCTCGGCCTCGTCCATGACGTGGGAGGAGATGAGGAGGGTGGCGCGGCGGGAGGCGGCGATGTCGTGGAAGAGGTTCCAGAGGTCGCGGCGCAGGACCGGGTCGAGGCCGACCGTCGGTTCGTCCAGGACGAGGAGTTCGGGGGTGCCGAGCAGGGCGACCGCCAGGGAGACGCGGCTGCGCTGGCCGCCGGAGAGGTTGCCGGCCAGGGCGTCGGCGTGGCTGGTGAGGTCGACGTCGGCGATGGCGTGGGTGACGTTCTCGTGGCGCCGGTCGGCGGCCGCGTGGCCGGGGTCGAGGATCGCGGCGAAGTAGGCGAGGTTCTGGCGGATCGTCAGGTCGTCGTAGACGGAGGGAGCTTGGGTGACGTAGCCGATGCGCGTGCGCAGAGTGGGGTGGCCGGCGGGGCGGCCGAGGACGTCGAGGGTGCCGGTGACCTTGGCCTGGGTGCCGACGATGGCCCGCATCAGGGTGCTCTTGCCGCAGCCGGACGGGCCGAGCAGACCGGTGATCTGGCCGCGCGGGACGGTGAAGTCGAGGTCGCGGAGTACTTGGCGGGTGCCGCGGACGACGTTCAGGGTCTCGGCTCGGATGGCGGGGTCGTCGGGGGGCTCGGAGCGAACGGAAGGGTAATTCATCATGTGATGAATAATCCTCCGGTGAGGCTGCGGCGTCAAGGCGTCGAGGAGGGCGGGCGCGAGGAGCGGTCGACGCGAGGAGCGGTGCCGCCGCGGGCGGTGGGCTGGGCCGGGAGTCGGGTGCCCCAGGTGCCGGGGCCCACTGCACCTTCGGGGTGGGATTGCGTCCCGCGCTGTGAGGGTGTGCGCGCAGGACGCGAAGTTGGGCGCGTGGTTCGGCACGTGGTGCGGCCTTGGCCCTGGTCGGCCGTTCGCCCGCCCTCTTCGGCTCGGCGCTGTGCTGGGTGTTCGAGCCGTATGGGGAGGGGGGCGTGAGGAGAGGCGACGGCGGGGGCCGTCGTGGAAAGGCGGGGGGTGTCAGGAGGTGGTGGCTACGAGGAGGTCCACGTCGTAGGTCTCTTCGATGATTCCGTCCGGGAAGGCGGTGAGGAGGAGTCGCTTCTCCTCGGCGAGGAAGGCGGTGCTCGCCTCCGTGCCGTGGACCAGGAAGATCGAGTGGCTGCCGATGTTCGCCAGGTGTGTGTCGATCGGGACGCGGCGGCTCCAGCGGACCTTGCGGGCGGTGAAGGCGAGGCTGCCGGTGGGGTCGGTCAGGGCGGCTCGGGCGCCGCTGCCGTTCTGCTCGACGACGGGGTGGGAGCCGAAGCGCCGCTCGATGCGGTCCGCCTGCGCCACGTGCCACGGGATGTCGAGAGGCGTGGTGTTCCACCACAGCGCCAACGCGCCGCCCGGGCGTAGCACGCGGAGGGCCTCCGGGACCGAGTGGGCAGGGTCGGTCCAGTGCCAGGCCTGGGCGTAGGTGATGAAGTCGGCGGAGGCGGTGGCGACGGGGAGTGCGTTGCCGTTGCCGCGGACGATCGGTATGTCGGGGTTGGCGCGGCGGAACTGGGCTGCCATGCCGTCGCCGGGTTCCACGGCGAGGACGTCGGCGCCGCGCGCGCGGAGGAGGGCGGTGGCGATGCCGGTGCCGGCGCCCACGTCGACGACGCGCGCGCCGGTGAGGGGGTGGCCGGCGAGTTCCTCCATCGCGTCGAAGAGGGCGGGTGGGTAGGAGGGGCGGTTCGCGGCGTACTGGGCTGCGGCGGCGTCGAAGGAACGGGCTCGGTCGGTGTGGGAAGGGGCCGTCATACGGCCATGGTGGCGGGGGATGGTGCGGTGTGCGCCGAGTTTGCGGAGAGGTGGGTTTGCCGGGGGAGGGAGAGTGGAGGCGGCGGGGTGGGGAGGGGCGGTGTGCGTCGGGCGGCCCGCGGCGGGGCGAGCGGCGGCTCTGCGGCGAGGCGGGGCAGAAAGGTGGGGAGCGGATGCAGGCGCGTAAGCGGTCCGGGCCGCCTGCTTCGCGTGAGTGGGTGGGTGGCGGCTTTCAGCCCCGGCCGCCAGGTCGCGGGCTTCGGGCTTGGCGGAGGGTTGGGGCTGCGTGCCTTGCCGAGCTTGCGGTGAAGGCGTGGGGCGCCGCCGTCGGCGCGTCTCTGGCTATGCGCGGCGGCGCTTCTTTGCTGGGTTGCCTGTGCGGCGGGTCGTGCGGGTCTCGTGTTGGTGGCGTGCCGTCTCGTATTCCCGGCGGTGGAGTTTCTCGCCGGGGGCCTCGGTGAGGGAGCGGAAGAAGTAGGCGAGGAGTGAGCCGACGAAGCCGATGGCCAGCAGGCCGCGGAGGGAGGCCTGGCGGTCGGGGTCGGGGCGCTTGGTGAAGGCGTCCCAGGTGTGGCGGAAGGCGAGGGCGCTGCACACCGCGAACATCACGGCCACCACGACAGCGACGAAGCTGCCGACGTCGGCGATCTGGAGCCCCTGGTAGGCGAAGCGCAGGACCAGGCAGGAGGCGGCCGCGGTGGCGAGGGAGCCGACGGTTACCGCGATGCGGCGGGCGGTGTAGCCGTTGTCGTGGTCGACCCAGGTCGTGCCGAAGAAGCGCAGGGGCTCGGGGCGGGGGCCCGTGGAGCCCGCGGGGGTGGTCGGGGTGCCGTTCTTCTCGCTCACGCGTCGATTATGGCTCCGGCGTGCGCGGGCTCCGTACGGGTTCCGGTGAACCGGACCGGCGAGCGGATCGGAGATCCGATCACAGGTCGGGTCACGGGTCGGGTCCCGAGTCGGATCAGAGGTCGGCTCAGAAGGAGCAGCGCAGGCGGACGTAGCCGTCGCTGCCGGTGTTCACGTAGGCGTCCGAGACGTACTCGCCGTCGTCGATGTTGTCCCAGATGTTCGACGTGCCGTAGGGGCCCGTCACCGTGGTGCCCGGCGTCTGGCAGTAGATCGGGATCTTGGCGCCCTCGGGGAGCACGCGAACGAGGGCGTAGTTGGTGCCAGGGCCCCGGCGGACGTTCAGGCGGACGCCAGGTGCGACCGAGTAGTAGCGCACCGCCGTGGTCGTAACAGCCGTGGCCGTAGCCGCCATGGTCGTGTCCGGCGTGGTCGTGTCCGCCGTGGTTGTAGCCGGCGTAGCCGTAGTCAGCGTGGGCATGGCGGCCATCGTTGTGACGGCCTCTTCCACCCCGCCGTCGATCTCTCCGGCTCTTCTGACGTCTTCAGCGCGGCCTGCAGACATGCGAAAACCTCCCCCGTTGAACCCCATGACAGCCATGGGGCCCCGTTGATTCCCCTAAATCACGCCAAGCACACATGTGCGTGTTTGGAACACGGAGGCTAGCAAGCCGCCTCTGTCTCGTACGAGTCATCGACTAGGCTCCGAGCGTCGCGCGCGCGGACGAACAGCACGGGGGTGGTCCCATGGCGCCACAGCAGGACGCCGGAGCGGGCGCGGAAGCGGAACTTCCGGAGTACGCCGGTCACTACCGCCTGGAGTCGCGCTTGGGGTCCGGGGGCATGGGCGTCGTACATCTGGCGCGGAGCACTTCGGGCATGCAGCTCGCGGTGAAGATCGTGCATGCGGAGTTCGCGCGGGATCCCGAGTTCAGGGGGCGGTTCCGGCAGGAGGTGGGCGCGGCGCGCAGGGTGAGCGGTGCCTTCACCGCGCCCGTGGTCGACGCCGATCCGGAGGCCGAACGGCCCTGGATGGCCACGCTGTTCATCCCCGGCCCGACGCTCGCCGACCAGGTGAAGCGGAACGGGCCGATGGACCCCGGACAGTTGCGGCGGCTGATGGCCGGGCTGGCGGAGGCGCTGCGCGACATTCACCGGGTCGGCGTCGTGCACCGGGACCTGAAGCCGAGCAACGTGCTGCTCGCCGATGACGGGCCGAAGGTCATCGACTTCGGCATCTCTCGGCCAAAGGACAGCGAACTGCGGACCGAGACGGGGAAGTTGATCGGTACGCCGCCGTTCATGGCGCCCGAGCAGTTCCGGCGGCCGCGGGAGGTCGGGCCGGCCGCCGACATCTTCGCGCTCGGGTCCGTGTTGGTGCACGCGGCGACGGGGCGGGGGCCGTTCGACTCCGACAGTCCGTACGTCGTCGCCTACCAGGTCGTCCATGACGAGCCGGACCTGACCGGCGTACCGGGGAATCTCGCTCCGCTCGTGGTGCGCTGTCTGGCAAAGGAGCCCGAGGACCGGCCCACGCCCGACGAGTTGATGCGGGAACTGCGGTCGGTGGCGGCGTCGTACGACACGCAGGCGTTCATTCCGGCGCAGCGGACCAGCGAGACGCCGTCCAAGCCGGAGCGCGATCCAGTGCTCGATGCAGAGCTCGATCCGGGGCTCCATCCGAGGCTCGATGCGGAACTGGACTCGCAGCTGGATGCGGAGCTCGATCCGCTGCTGGAGGCGGAGCGAGGGCAACCGCGTGGCGGGGAGAAGCAGGCCGGGCGGCCGCCCGGAAGGCGCCGGGGCAGGCTGCCGGCTCTCGGGGCCGGGGCCGTAGCTCTTGCCTCGGTTGTCGCGCTGGCCTCCGTGCAGCTTCTCGGCGGCGACGACCCGACGCCGGAGCGTGAGAGCGTGCGGACCACGTCGGCCTCTTTCGGCGCGTGGGCGGCGACACCGGCACCCAAGAAGGACACGCCCCAGTGTTCGTACGGTGCCGGGAAGGTGCTGTGCGCCCAGACCGGGCTCGTCTTCGCGCTCGACCCGTTGGACGGCCGGCTGCTGTGGCGGCACCCCGTCGACACGTCGCACGTGGACGGACCGCCGGCCGTGGCGGGCGGCCTCGTGCATCCGTCGCCCGGGCAGGGCCGTCGGCTGGAGGCACTCGATCCCGCTACGGGCGAGGCGCGTTGGCAGCAGAACATGCCCGCGCACAGCGGACCTGCGACCGTCGGCGGCATGCTGCTGCTCACCGGCGCCGACGGCACGGTCACCGGCGTGGACGGCGCCTCGGGCGACACGAAGTGGAGCCGGGCCCTACCGGGCCACCCGGCGCCGTACTTCGTCTCCTTCGCCGGAGATTCGCTGGCGTACACGACGACCACCGCCGACGACGATTCGAGTACGCGGGTCACCGCGGTGGATCCGGCCACGGGGGACGTGCGCTGGGACGCCCGGCTGAAGGGGGCGCTGCAGCTCGTCGGTACGTCGGGCGGGTCGGCCTTCTTCGTCTCCGTCGAGGGGATCTACAGCGACACGAAAACCGTGGTCCGCTACTCCCCCGCCGACAGGACCTCGCGGCGCGTGGCTCTGCCCCTGCCGCTCCTGCAGGCGCACGGCACCGTACACGGGGACGTCGTCTACCTCGTGGGCGGCGACGGTTCGCTGGTCGCCGTCGACATGGCGGCGCGCAGGCAGCTGTGGAGCCTGGAGACGTCCCTGCTGCGCACGTCGTCGCCCGTCGCCGACGGCCGGCATGTGTACCTCACGGCTCCCGACGGGCGGCTGCTCGCCGTGGATGCCGGCGACGGCCGGATCCTGGGGCAGACGCCGCCCCGGCTCGGCCCGAACTCGGACCGGGTGGCGGCCGACCTGCCCGAGCCGGTGCTCACCGACGGCCGCGTCTACGCGAGCGCCCCCGACGGCACCGTCTTCGCCGTCGACGGGCGCGACCCCGCTGCCTGGTGAGGCCGTACATGTGAAAGGGCGACGCGAAAGCCCGACGCGACAAGGCGACGCGAAAGGGCCGCCCCCCGCACCAGCAGGAGGCGGCCCCGCGATACGAAGCCTCAGCCCAGCTTGCTCACGTCGCGCACCGCGCCCCTGTCCGCGCTGGTCGCCATCGCGGCGTAGGCCCGCAGCGCCGCCGACACCTTGCGGTCGCGGTTCTTCGGGGCGTACGCCCCGTTCAACGCCTGCTCACGGCGGGCGAGTTCCGCATCGTCGACGAGCAACTCGATCGAGCGATTCGGGATGTCGATGCGGATACGGTCGCCGTCCTCGACGAGGGCGATCGTGCCGCCGGACGCGGCCTCCGGGGAGGCGTGCCCGATCGACAGGCCGGACGTACCGCCGGAGAAACGGCCGTCGGTGATCAGGGCGCAGGTCTTGCCGAGGCCGCGGCCCTTGAGGAAGGAGGTCGGGTAGAGCATCTCCTGCATGCCGGGGCCGCCCTTGGGGCCCTCGTAGCGGATGACGACGACGTCCCCGTCGGTCACCTGCTTGTTGAGGATCTTCTCGACGGCCTCTTCCTGCGACTCGCAGACGACCGCGGGCCCCTCGAAGGTCCAGATGGACTCGTCGACACCGGCCGTCTTCACGACACACCCGTCCACGGCGAGGTTGCCCCTGAGGACCGCGAGGCCGCCGTCCTTGGAGTACGCGTGCTCGGCGCTGCGGATGCAGCCGCCCTCGGCGTCCTCGTCGAGCGCCTCCCAGCGCTCGGACTGCGAGAAGGCCTCGGCCGACCGGACGCATCCGGGCGCGGCGTGCCACAGCTCGACAGCCTCGGGAGAGGGCGACCCGCCCCGCACGTCCCAGGTCTTCAGCCAGTCCGCGAGGGAGGGGCTGTGGACGGCGTGCACGTCCTCGTTCAGCAGGCCGGCGCGGTGCAGCTCGCCCAACAGGGCCGGGATGCCGCCGGCGCGGTGCACGTCCTCCATGTAGTACGTGCGGTCCTTGGCGACGTTCGGCGCGACCTTCGCCAGGCACGGGACCCGGCGGCTGACCGCGTCGATCTGCTCCAGTCCGAACGGAACCTCCGCCTCCTGGGCGGCGGCCAGCAGGTGCAGGATCGTGTTGGTGGAGCCGCCCATCGCGATGTCGAGGGCCATGGCGTTCTCGAAGGCCGCGAAGGTGGCGACGGAGCGCGGCAGGACCGTCTCGTCGTCCTGCTCGTAGTAGCGGCGGGTGATGTCCATGACCGTCTGCGCGGCCGCGACATACAGCTGTTTACGAGCCGTGTGCGTGGCCAGCACCGAGCCGTTGCCGGGCAGGGAGAGGCCGATGGCCTCGGTCAGGCAGTTCATCGAGTTGGCGGTGAACATGCCGGAACAGGAGCCGCAGGTCGGACAGGCGTTCTCCTCGATACGGAGGATGTCCTCGTCCGAGATCTTGTCGTTCACGGCGTCGGAGATCGCGTCGACCAGGTCGAGCGTACGGACCGTGCCGTCGACCAGCGTGGCGCGGCCGGACTCCATCGGGCCGCCGGAGACGAAGACCGTGGGGATGTTGAGCCGCAGGGCGGCGTTCAGCATGCCCGGGGTGATCTTGTCGCAGTTGGAGATGCAGATCAGGGCGTCGGCGCAGTGGGCCTCGACCATGTACTCCACGCTGTCCGCGATCAGATCACGGGACGGCAGGGAGTAGAGCATCCCGCCGTGCCCCATCGCGATGCCGTCGTCGACGGCGATGGTGTTGAACTCGCGCGGGATGCCGCCGGCCGCCGTGATCGCCTCGCTGACGATCCGGCCGACGGGCTGGAGGTGGGTGTGGCCGGGCACGAACTCGGTGAAGGAGTTCGCCACCGCGATGATCGGCTTCCGGCCGATGTCCGCACCGGGTACACCGGAGGCGCGCATAAGGGCGCGGGCGCCCGCCATGTTGCGACCGTGGGTGACTGTGCGGGACCTCAGCTCGGGCATCGTCGCTCGCTCCTTCAGGGGCTGCAGGGACTGCGATCAGAGACTTCTGACTGCTAACGAGCGTACGCCGGTCATCCAGGGGTCGGGACGAGGTGTCCGGAATGCGGGATGGATGTCTCGCGAAGTAGGCAGAAGTAGGCAGGTGACTCACTCGTCGGCGGCGTACTGCCCGGTGAGGTGCCCCTGCACCACCGGCGCCACGCGCGCGATGAGCTGCTCCGGGTCCGCCGACGCGATCGGCTCGATCTTGATGACGTACCGCATCATCGCGATGCCCACCAGCTGCGCGGCCGCCAGCTCGGCTCGCAGTTCCGCGTCCGGGGCGTCGATCTCCCCGGCGATGCGGCGCAGCAGCTGAGCGGAGACGAGCCGCCGAAAAACGGAAGCGGCGGCCTCGTTGTTGACCGCCGACCGAACGATCGCGAGCAGCGGCTTGCGGGTCACCGGGTTCTCCCAGAGCCCGAAGATGGTGCGCGTCATGCGCTCGCCCACGCCATCGAGCGGCCCCTCCAGCACCACGTCCCGCACCTTGAGGGCGGGCGCGAAGGCGACCTCCACGGCCGCCTCGAAGACCTGCTCCTTGGTGCCGAAGTAGTGATGCACCAGGGCCGAGTCCACGCCGGCCGCCTTGGCGATACCGCGTACGGACGTCTTCTCGTACCCCCGCTCGGAGAACTCCTCGCGGGCCGCGTTCAGGATGCGGTCGCGGGTGTCGGCGGATTCCGTACGAGGAGGCCGGCCCCGGCGTCGCGAGCTCACCCCGCCCTGCCCCGAGGTGGTGTCGGTCACCGCCGGGGCACCTTCACCGCCGAGGCCAGATGCAGCCGCGTGAAGGCGAGGGCCTCGGCGAGATCGGCCTCGCGTTCGGCGCTGGACATCGCGCGGCGGGTGTTGACCTCGATGACGACGTGGCCGTCGAAGCCGGTCAGGGCGAGACGTTCCAGCACCTCGGCGCAGGGCTGGTTGCCGCGGCCCGGGACGAGGTGCTCGTCCTTGGCCGACCCCCTGCCGTCCGCGAGATGCACGTGCCCCAGCCGGTCCCCCATGCGATCGACCATCTTCAGGGCGTCGCTACGGGCCGTGGCGGTGTGGCTGAGATCGATCGTGAAGTGCCGGTAGTCGTCCTTCGTCACATCCCAGTCGGGGGCGTACGCGAGCATCTCGCGGTCGCGGTAGCGCCAGGGGTACATGTTCTCGACGGCGAACCGCACATCCGTCTCGTTCGCCATCCGCCAGATGCCGTCGACGAAGTCCCGGGCGTACTGGCGCTGCCAGCGGAACGGCGGGTGCACGACGACCGTGGACGCCCCCAGCTTCTCGGCGGCCGCCTGGGCGCGCTGGAGCTTGGTCCAGGGGTCGGTCGACCACACGCGCTGGGTGATCAGCAGACAGGGGGCGTGTACGGCGAGGATCGGGATCTGGTGGTAGTCGCTGAGCCGGCGCAACGCCTCCATGTCCTGGCTGACCGGGTCGGTCCACACCATGACCTCGACGCCGTCGTACCCGAGGCGCGCGGCGATCTCGAAGGCCGTCGCCGTCGACTCCGGGTAGACGGAGGCCGTCGACAGGGCGACCTTCGCATCCGGGATGCGCACCACTGGTTCTGCCACGGGGACAGAGTACGGGGCCGCCACGAACGCCGGGGAACCGATGGCTACGCGCCCGCCACGAGGGTCCGCAATCGGCCAGGGGTGCGAACTGGGCATATGCCGGGGGGCTGAAGCGAGGGGGCGCGGGCGGGGGTGTGGCGGGGTTCACGCGGCTGCGCGGGTGGCTGCCGTCGGCTTCCTCGCCCCCGCCGCCCCTACCCGTCCCATCCCCAGGGGCTCCGCCCCTTTCACCCCGCTGGGGCTGCCGCCCCAGACCCCGCTTCGGCCCTGAACGGGCCTCGTCCTCGAACGCCGGACGGGCTGGGATGCCTGGACCAGCGCCGAGAGGTCAAGCCCCTACGGGTGGGTGGGGGCTGGGGATGGCACGGCCTCGTCCTCGAACGCCGGACGGGCTGGGATGCCTGGACCAGCGCCGAGAGGTCAAGCCCCTACGGGTGGGTGGGTCGAACGCCGGACGGGCTGGGATGCCTGGGCCAGCGCCGAGAGGTCAAGCCCCTACGGGTGGGTGGGTCGAACGCCGGACGGGCTGGGATACCTGGACCGGCACCGAGAGACCAAGCCCCTACGGGCGAGTGGGGGCTAGGGACGGCGCGGCCCCGTCCTCGAACACCGGACGGGCTGAGATGCACGGACCGGCGCCGGAAAGTGACCCGCCGGCATCGAAGGAGTACCCCCACGGACCCGCACCCGCGTACGGCGGCAAGGGGACGTGCCGGGGGTGTCCGCCCGCAGAGTCCGGTGTCAAGAAACGGCACCTCTAGCGCAACGCCCACCACCGGACCGAGGACGGACACCCCCCGGCACGGCCCCGACCCACAACCCACCCGCACGCGCTACGCGAACCCCCACCCCACAGCAACAGGCCGCCGCAGGCACCCCCCGCCCAACCGCCGGAGGCAACCGTCACCCCACCGACAAGTGATCCAACCTCCGCAAAATCACGCCCTCCCGCAGCGCCCAAGGACAGATCTCCAACGTCTCCACCCCGAACAGATCCATCGCCCCCTCAGCCACCAACGCCCCCGCGAGCAACTGCCCCGCGCGCCCCTCCGAGACGCCCGGCAGTTCCGCGCGCTCGGCGACCGTCATGCCGGCCAGCCGCGGTACCCAGCCCTCCAAGGACTCCCGCTTCAGCTCGCGCTGGACGTACACGCCCTCCGCGGAGCGGGCCGCGCCGGCGAGGCGGGCGAGCTGCTTGAACGTCTTCGACGTGGCGACCACGTGATCAGGAGCCCCGAAGCGGCTGAATTCACCGACCGTACGGGCGATCTGTGCCCGCACATGCCGCCGCAGCGCCCGTATGTCCTCGGGATCGGGCGGATCCCCCGGAAGCCAGCCGGCCGTGAGCCGCCCCGCCCCCAGCGGCAACGACACCGCCGCATCCGGCTCCTCGTCGATGCCGTACGCGATCTCCAGGCTGCCGCCCCCGATGTCCAGCACCAGCAGCTTCCCAGCCGACCACCCGAACCACCGCCGGGCGGCGAGAAACGTCAGCCGAGCCTCCTCCGCACCGCTGAGAACCTGCAGCTCAACCCCGGTCTCAGCCTTCACGCGCGCGAGAACGTCATCGGCGTTGGTGGCCTCCCGCACCGCCGACGTCGCGAACGGCAGCACTTCCTCGGCACCCTTGTCCTCGGCGGCCTGCAACGCCTCATGGACGACGCCGACCAGTTTGTCGACCCCCTCGGGACCGATGGCCCCGCTGTCGTCGAGGAGTTGGGCAAGGCGCAGCTCCGCCTTGTGTGAGTGCGCGGGCAACGGGCGCGCGCCAGGGTGTGCATCCACCACCAGCAGATGCACGGTGTTAGATCCCACGTCGAGGACACCGAGTCTCATGTACGGAACGCTACTGCCACCTGGGCGATCCTCCGTCCTCGAAGCCGCGGCCACGAACGCCGTACCCTGGTCCCGTGCCAAAGACGAAAAAGGCGAAGAACGAAAAGATGGACAAATCCCCCAAGGGCTCCTCGAAGGGTTCGTCCACGGGTTCTTCGCAGGCGAAGGCGGCAACCAAGCCCAAGAAGCCGAAGAACGGCTCCCCCGAACCGGACGAGAAGGGGCTCGACTTCGCGCGCGCATGGGTGGAGTTCCCTGATCCGGCGGACGACGAGCAGGTCTTCCGCTGCGATCTGACATGGCTGACCTCCCGTTGGAACTGCATCTTCGGCAGCGGCTGCCAGGGCATCCAGGCCGGCCGCGCGGACGACGGCTGCTGCACGCTGGGCGCGCATTTCTCGGACGAGGACGACGAGAAGCGGGTCGCCGAACATGTGGCGAGGCTCACGCCGGAGATCTGGCAGCACCACGACGAGGGCATGGAGCACGGCTGGATCTCGGAGGACGAGGACGGCGACCGCCAGACGCGCCCCTACAACGGCTCGTGCATCTTCCAGAACCGCCCCGGTTTCGCGGGCGGCGCGGGCTGCTCGCTGCACATCCTCGCCCTGAAGGAGGGCCGCGAGCCGCTGGAGACCAAGCCGGACGTCTGCTGGCAGCTGCCGGTGCGGCGGACGTACGACTGGATCGACCGGCCCGACGACACGCGCGTGCTGCAGGTGTCGATCGGTGAGTACGACCGCCGCGGCTGGGGTCCGGGCGGCCACGACCTGCACTGGTGGTGCACCTCGGCGACCTCGGCACACGGCGCGGGCGACCCGGTGTACGTGTCCTACGGGCCGGAGCTGACGGAGCTGATGGGCAAGGCGGGCTACGACCGCCTGGTCGAGCTGTGCGAGGCACGCCTGGCGTCGCAGCTGCCGTTGCTGGCACCGCATCCGGCGGATCCCGTCGACTAGGAGGTCGGACGGGAGAGCGACCGGCCACCGGCGTACTACGACGTACCCAGGCTCGGATCGCCGCTGCCGCTCGGCGGCGGCGTCGAGCCCCCCGGATCGGACGGGCCGGACGGGCCGGACGGGCCGGAACCCGACGGCGACGGCTCGCCGGCCGTGGGCGACGGATCGGGCGACGAGGGCGGCGGCTCGCTGGGCATGGGGTCGGGCGGAGCCGAGGTCGTCGGCGTCGGATCAGGCCCGGAGGACGAGGGCGGTGGGCTGCCGGGCGTCCCGGGATCGGTCGGATCGCCGGGATGGGTGGGGTCGGTGGGATACGGGTCGGGGCCTGGTCCCGGGCTGTGACCTGGGCCGGACGGGCCGGGGGCGGTGCCGTAGCCCTCGATGGAGACGAGGGCGCCGGCGGGTGAGATCGCCACGCGCGCGCTCCAGTGCCCGGACGGCTCGCGCAGATGGTCGACGTACACCTTGATCGTCAACGACTCGCCGGGCGCCAGCGTTCCCGCCGACTGGCTCAGATAGAGCCAGTGCGCACCGGTGGTCGCGGACCAGCGCACCGGCGTGCGCCCCGTCGCCGTGAGGGTGACGAGCGTGGTGTCGCCGCTGTGGCCGGCGGACACCTCCAGGCGCCCGGCGCCCGCCCCGCGCGCGCCGCCGACGCTGATGACCTCCACGGAGACGTCAGGTTGGTCGCGATCGCCGAAACGGTCACCGCGCTTGGCGCTCGCGCTGCCGGCGTTCTCGTAGCCGCCGTCCGCGGCGTCCCCGTCGAGGGTGCCCGGGCCGTGCGCCTCGCTCGCGCTGGCCGAGTGGCCGTCGACGCCCTCGCCGGTCGGGGTGGCCCGGTAGGCCGCCCACAGGGCGAGGACCGGGGCGGCGACGACGGTGGCGACGACGGTCGTGGTGACGGCACGCGCGCGTAGCCGGTCCCTGCGGGCGGCGCGGTCCTTCGGGTCCATCGGGAAGCCACGCCGGTCGAAGCGCGGTACGGCGGCGCCACGCGCGCGTGGGTGGTGCGCGAGGGCCATGTGCAGGGCCGCGCGGGGCGCCTCCAGGACCGGCAGTTCGGCGGGGGTGACGGCCGCGCCGGGCCACCGGCCGGGGATGGCGCGCTCGGCGGTACGGCGGCAGCGCGGGCAGTCGTCGACGTGCCGGATGAGCTCGCGGCGCAGGGCCGTGCCGAGCACGAGCTGGTTGTCGCCGGTGAGCCGGGCGACGCTCGGACAGGCGCCGGTCTCGACGACGGCGAGGGCCGCGCGCGTGCGTTCGACCTCGCAGGCGGCGGAGGCGAGCAGTTCGCGGGCGGCGGCCACGTCCATGCCGAGGACGGCGGCGACCTCGTGGGCGGCGAGGTGGTGGCGTACGGCGAGTTCGAGTGCCTCGCGCTGCTCCGGGGTGGTGCCGGCGGCCTCCGGCCAGGCGAGCAGGGCGAGTTCGCGGCGCCGCTGCTGCTGGACCTCCTCGGAGCCGGGCGGGCGGGAAGCCGGCGCTCCCGCCTGCGTGCCCGTCTGCCGATGGGCGCCGGGCCGGGTCGCCGTATGGCTGCCCGGACGTTTCTGCTTGGCCTCGGCCAGCTTGCGCAGACACGCCCAGCGGGCCAGCGCGTACAGCCAGGGCCGCCGGTCCGCGGCGGCTTCCGGCACCCGCTGCCCGCGCCGCTCGGCGAGCGCGAGGGCGTCGCCGAGAGCCGCGGTCGCGGTGTCGTGGTCGCACAGGACGGACAGGCAGTAGGTGAACAGCCCGTCCAGATACGGCTCGTAGCGCGCGGGCGGCCGCTGCGCCAGCGTTCGCGCCGCCGCCCGATCACGCGCCTCGCGGTGCGCTCGATGGGCGCCGGCGGTGCGGGTCGAGGTTTCCGGACTGCTGCTCATCATTGGTGGACCGTAGGGGGCTGCGAGTGGCGCCTTCTCCCTGCTTGAGCTCTTTTACTCCGTACGGGTGAAACGATCCCTCAAACGGGGACAGGAGCACGGGATTCCGTGACTTGTCCATGGCGAGACGGCCAGGACGAGGCGCTTCCGCCGCACGGCGTTGTCAGTGGGCTCGGTTACGGTTCATCGCATGGCTGCCCGTACCAAGACCACGAAGGACCGCCCTTCCTACCGCTGCACGGAGTGCGGCTGGCAGACGGCCAAGTGGCTCGGCCGCTGCCCCGAGTGCCAGGCATGGGGGACGGTCGAGGAGTACGGCGCGCCCGCGGTCCGTACGACGACGCCGGGGCGGGTGACGACGTCCGCGGTGCCCATCGGGCAGGTCGACGGCCGGCAGGCGACCGCGCGGTCCACCGGCGTGCCGGAGCTGGACCGCGTCCTCGGCGGCGGACTGGTGCCCGGCGCGGTGGTCCTGCTCGCGGGCGAGCCCGGCGTCGGCAAGTCCACGCTGCTGCTGGACGTGGCGGCCAAGTCGGCGAGCGACGAGCACCGCACGCTCTATGTCACCGGCGAGGAGTCGGCGAGCCAGGTCCGGCTGCGCGCGGACCGCATCGGCGCCATCGACGACCATCTGTATCTCGCCGCGGAGACCGATCTGGCCGCCGTCCTGGGCCACTTGGACGCGGTGAAGCCGTCGCTGCTCATCCTGGACTCCGTACAGACCGTGGCCTCCCCGGAGATCGACGGTGCGCCCGGCGGCATGGCACAGGTCCGCGAGGTGGCCGGCGCCCTGATCCGGGCCTCCAAGGAGCGCGGGATGTCCACGCTCCTTGTGGGCCACGTCACCAAGGACGGCGCCATCGCCGGACCCCGCCTCCTCGAACACCTCGTGGACGTAGTGCTCAGCTTCGAGGGCGACCGGCACGCGCGCCTGCGTCTCGTGCGGGGCGTCAAGAACCGCTACGGCGCGACGGACGAGGTCGGCTGCTTCGAACTGCACGACGAGGGCATCACGGGCCTCACCGACCCAAGCGGACTTTTCCTGACCCGTCGCGCCGAACCGGTCCCCGGCACCTGCCTGACCGTCACCCTGGAGGGCCGCCGCCCCCTGGTGGCCGAGGTCCAGGCGCTCACAGTCGACTCCCAGATCCCCTCGCCCCGCCGTACGACGTCCGGTCTGGAGACGTCCCGCGTCTCGATGATGCTGGCCGTGCTGGAGCAGCGCGGGCGGATCAGCGCGCTCGGCAAGCGGGACATCTACTCCGCGACGGTCGGCGGAGTGAAGCTGTCGGAACCCGCGGCGGACCTCGCCGTCGCCCTCGCGCTCGCCTCCGCCGCCAGCGACACCCCCCTGCCCAAGAACCTCGTCGCGATCGGCGAGGTGGGCCTCGCGGGCGAGGTCAGACGGGTCACGGGCGTGCAGCGCAGGCTCGCCGAAGCACACCGGCTCGGCTTCACGCACGCGCTCGTGCCGGGCGACCCGGGCAAGGTCCCCGCGGGCATGAAGGTGCTGGAAGTAGCCGACATAGGGGACGCCCTCCGGGTCCTTCCGCGCTCGCGTCGTCGAGAGGCCCCACGGGACGAGGAGGAGCGCCGGTAGACTTTGCCCTGGTCTCGCCCGTCCGTACGAACCGAGTGTGCGAAACGGGAGCGCCCCAGAACCTGCGACCGGAGGAGTGCAGTGGCAGCCAACGACCGGGTAGCAGCTCCCGGAAAGTCCGGTGGGAGTGCCGGTTCCGATGGCCTGATGCGCGCCTCGCTGAGCGCGGTCGCACCCGGCACGGCCCTGCGGGACGGACTGGAGCGAGTGCTCCGCGGCAACACCGGCGGGCTCATCGTGCTCGGCTTCGACAAGACGGTCGAGACGATGTGTACGGGCGGATTCGTCCTGGATGTCGAGTTCGCGGCGACGCGTCTGCGGGAGCTCTGCAAGCTCGACGGCGGCATCGTGCTGTCGTCCGACCTGTCGAAGATCCTGCGGGCGGGCGTGCAGTTCGTGCCCGACGCGACGATCCCGACGGAGGAGACGGGCACCCGGCACCGCACGGCGGACCGGGTCAGCAAGCAGGTCGGCTTCCCGGTCGTGTCGGTCTCCCAGTCGATGCGGCTCATCGCGCTGTACGTCGACGGCCAGCGCCGCGTCCTGGAGGACTCGGCGGCGATCCTGTCCCGCGCCAACCAGGCTCTGGCGACCCTGGAGCGCTACAAGCTCCGCCTGGACGAGGTCGCGGGAACGTTGTCAGCGCTGGAGATCGAGGACCTGGTGACGGTCCGCGACGTCTCCGCGGTCGCCCAGCGCCTGGAGATGGTGCGCCGTATCGCGACCGAGATCGCCGAATACGTGGTGGAGCTGGGCACCGACGGCCGCCTTCTGGCGCTCCAGCTGGACGAGTTGATCGCGGGCGTGGAGCCCGAGCGTGAGCTCGTGGTGCGCGACTACGTCCCCGAGCCGACGGCCAAACGCTCCCGCACGGTCGACGAGGCGCTGTACGAGCTGGACGCCCTCACCCACGCCGAACTCCTGGAACTGGCCACCGTCGCAAAGGCGTTGGGCTACACGGGATCCCCGGAGGCACTGGACTCGGCGGTCTCCCCGCGCGGCTTCCGCCTCCTGGCCAAGGTGCCGAGGCTGCCCGGCGCCATCATCGACCGCCTGGTGGAGCACTTCGGCGGCCTGCAGAAGCTGCTCGCCGCCAGCGTGGACGACCTCCAGACCGTGGACGGCGTGGGCGAGGCCCGGGCGCGGAGCGTGCGGGAGGGGCTGTCGCGGCTGGCAGAGAGCTCGATCCTGGAGCGGTACGTCTAGCAGGCCTGTCCAGGTCCAGTAGGTCTGAAGGGGCGCGGGGCTGTCATCGACATGCGGCCACCGCCGCGTGGGCGCGACCAGCCACGACGGCGCCGCAGACGCGGACAACCGACGCCCCATCGCGGCCCCTTCAGCGGAGCGCCTAGTCGTTCTCCAGCACGAACGACGTCTGCGCCGTCCCGAACCCGGGCGTCTTGGCCTCCACCAGATACGTCCCCGGCTCGGCCGATCCCGCGGCAGGCGTCGCACACTGCGGAGCGCTCGCCTGGCGGTCCCACTTCACCGTGTACGTGATGGCCGAACCGGCGGGCACCCGGAACACCAGGCTGCCGGAGACCTTGGGGCAGTCGGCGGAGGACCAGAAGTCGTCCTCGGCTCCCGCCTGAGTGATCGTCACCACCGAGTTCTTCGGGCCGAGATCGATCTTGCAGTCGTAGCTGGAGGTGTTCGTCGCGGTCAGCAGCAGGGCGGGCGTCTGGCCGGGCTCATACGCGTTGTGCAGGCTGCTCACCGTCACCTTCACCGCGCCCGCGATGCAGTCGCTCAGCGTGGAGCCCGCGGCCACCGTGTCGTCCACGCCGACACCGGTACCCGAGCCTCCGCCCGCGGAGCCACTGCCCGAGCCGTCCGACCCCGCGGAGCCGTCACCCCCGGCCCCCGTGCCGGACCCTGAGCCGTCACCGGAACCCGACCCGCCGGAGTCCCCGCCGCCGGGCGACTCGTCCCGCCCGCCCGGCGCCTGACTGATCGCCGGCCCCGAAGTGGACGGACCCGGCGTGATCGTCGAGGGCTCGGGATTCTTGCCGTCGGACCCGCCCGCGTCGTTCTTGCCGCCTCCGCCGCCCGAGGTGAGCACCCAGGTGGTCAGCAGCGCCAACACGGCGACCACGGACAGCATGACGACCCTCCGGCGCCAGTAGATGGAGGAGGGAAGCGGCCCGACAGGATTGCGCAGAGATCCCACGGCGCAAACTGTACGAGAGATCGGTGCGTCAGCTTGCTCCACCCGCCGCCGAAGTCCGCAACTTTTCCGGATCATCATCCCGGAAGCCACCCGTCACCTGCTCCGCGACGGCCACCCCACCCTTGTCTTCCGTCAGATGCGGCACCTGTCGATCGCAGGGTGTGACGGTATCGGCCCGCCGCCTACGGTCCGTGACCATGGGCTTCGAGGACGCCGAGCTGTGCCGGGACATCACCGGCTTCGCCCGCGACACCCCAAGGTGGGTACAACACACCGCCGAGATATGGACGGAGGCCGGACTGCCGCTGTTCGCCGCGCTGTTCGTCACCACCTGGTGGCGAGCCAGGCGCGACACCGCCCGAGCGTTCGCAATCGCGTCCCTTGCACCTCTGGCCACGGTTAAGGCGTACCTCTGCAGCCACCGCGCCACCATCGCCGGCGCCGCCGCCGTCACCCTGGCCCTGACCACTACCCGCACGACGTCGCGGAGGGCCTCGCCCTCGGCGCGCTGGCGGAGGGCCGAGTCACCCTCCCCCAAGACTCCGACAAGCTCCGTCCCCGGACCCCCATCGCCCGTACGCCCGCGAGCGGTTGCGCCCGGGCCGGCTCGCCCAGGGTGGCGCGCACCCCGGCCCGCACCATCGCCTCGTAGGCGGATCCCCGTGCGAACTGCTCATCTTCAGAAGGGCGTTGGGACGAGCCGACCCTGGGGATCACGTCCTTGGCGACCAGCCGTCCCGCCGACGAGCACGACGCCCGCGCCGCCCGCGCCCGCGAGCGCGGCGTGACGGCGGGCCGCGCGAAGACGCCGAGCGCCGGGCCGTAGGAGACGGTGAACAGGGCGGGGCGACGGCCAGACTCAGTGCGGCCGTCAGCCCGAGGGCCACCAGGCAAAGACAGAGGCAGAGGCAGAGACAGGTCAGCGAGGTCTGGGAGCCGCAGGCCCCGCCAACCGCGACCCACCCCAACCACCAGCCACCAGCCACAACGCACCGGCACCCGCACCTACCCACCCGACCGCCACCGGCATGGCAGGATCGGAAGGCCATGACTGCGCCCACGAAACCCCCGCACAGCCACCCCGCCGACGCCGGCTCGGACGCCCCTCTCACTCAGCCTCTGCAAGAACTCGCTCAGCCTCTGCAAGAAACCGTCATCGACTGGTTCGACGAAAACGCCCGCGACCTCCCCTGGCGGCGCCCCGAGGCCGGCCCCTGGGGGGTGATGGTCAGTGAGTTCATGCTGCAGCAGACGCCCGTGAACCGCGTCCTTCCCGTCTACGAACAGTGGCTCGCCCGCTGGCCCCGCCCCGCCGACCTGGCCAAGGAGGCCCCCGGCGAGGCCGTGCGCGCCTGGGGCCGGCTCGGCTACCCGCGCCGCGCGCTGCGGCTGCACGGCGCGGCCGTCGCCATAGCGGAACGGCACGGCGGGGACGTACCGACCGACCACGCCCAGCTCCTCGCGCTGCCCGGCATCGGCGAGTACACGGCGGCCGCGGTGGCCTCCTTCGCGTACGGTCAGCGGCACCCCGTACTGGACACCAACGTCCGCCGGGTTCTCGCCCGCGCCGTCACCGGCGTGCAGTACCCGCCGAACGCGACCACCGCCGCCGAGCGCAAGCTCGCCCGCGCCCTGCTCCCCGACGACGAGCGCACCGCCGCGCGCTGGGCCGCCGCCTCCATGGAACTCGGCGCGCTGGTGTGCACCGCCAAGAACGAGTCGTGTCACCGCTGCCCGATCGCCACGCAGTGCGCCTGGCGGCTCGCGGGCAAGCCGGAGCACGACGGCCCGCCGCGCCGGGGCCAGACGTACGCCGGTACCGACCGCCAGGTGCGCGGCAAGCTGCTCGCCGTACTCCGCGAGGCCCACACGCCCGTCCCGCAGGCGGCCCTCGACCGGGTGTGGCACGAGCCGGTGCAGCGCGCCCGCGCTCTGGACGGGCTGGTCGCGGACGGTCTGGTGGAGCCGTTGCCGGGCGGGATGTACCGACTGCCGCTGACCTGATGCCCGCCCTGGCCGGCAAGGGCGGCAAGGAAGGCGGACTGACGCACAGTCACATCACAGCCGTAAGGTCTCCGCGACACACCACACACAGCGGTCGCACGGCCGCCGCACGGCCATGACCCCACCAAATCACCCCATACCAACCCCAACCGATCGACCGTTTTACCCCTTTCCTGATTCCGTTACACAACCGACGGACAGCCGAGCGCTAGCCGCAGGCTGCTTCGGACAGCCCCGTGACAACGCCTCCGTAGCTTCATTTCCGTACCCGACAGGCGGGGACGACTACGAACCACAGGCAGTGAGACCGACGGCGAACGGCCGGCCGGACACGGGGAATCGGAGGCGGTCAACATGGCGCAGGGAGAGGTGCTCGAGTTCGAGGAGTACGTCCGCACCCGGCAGGACGCGCTGCTGCGCAGCGCCCGCCGACTGGTCCCGGACCCGGTGGACGCCCAGGACCTGCTGCAGACGGCGCTGGTGCGGACGTACCACCGCTGGGACGGCATAGCGGACAAGCGGCTCGCGGACGCCTACCTGCGTCGCGTCATGATCAACACGCGCACCGAGTGGTGGCGGGCCCGCAAGCTGGAGGAGGTGCCGACCGAGCAGCTCCCGGACGCCTCGGTCGACGACTCCACCGAGCAGCACGCGGACCGCGCCCTGCTGATGGACATCATGAAGGTGCTGGCACCGAAGCAGCGCAGTGTCGTGGTGCTGCGACACTGGGAGCAGATGTCCACGGAGGAGACGGCCGCCGCCCTCGGCATGTCGGCCGGAACGGTCAAGAGCACGCTGCACCGGGCGCTCGCCCGGCTCCGCGAGGAGCTGGAGAGCCGCGATCTGGACGCACGCGCGCTGGAGCGTGAGGAGCGGGAGCGTTGCGCGGCCTAGGCACGACAGCGGGCAGGACCGGGCACACGGACAGGACCGGGCACACGGACAAGGGTGAAAGGGACACGGACGGGGATTCCGAGGACGTCGGCCCCGACCGCCCCGGGCCCGCAACCGCCCGGGGAACCTTGCAGGCGGCGTTCACGGCGGTGGCCGTGGTCGTCGCCCTCGCCCTTTTCGCCTCCGCGTGCGCCACCGGCGGCACCGGCGCCCGCGACGAGGGACCGGCGCACGACGCGGCGGGCGGCTCGACCGTCTCGGCGTCGCTCGCGGCGTCGCCCTCGGCCTCGGCCGTCCCGCCCTCGACCTCGGCCGTCCCGGACTCGGCGGAGGCCGTCCGGCTGGTCAAGGCGGACCCCACGGTCTCGGCGGAGGTCAAGCGCGAGCTGAAGCCGTGTGTGTCCGACGACTATCCCGTCGACGTGTCCTACGGCGATCTGACCGGCGGACCGGCGGACGACATCGTGGTCAACGTCCTGTCCTGCGGCGATCAGGTCGGCGTCGCCTCGTACGTCTACCGCGAGCAGCGTGGCGCCTACCACAATGTGTTCAAGGCGGAGGACCCGCCGGTCTACGCGGAGATCGACCGCGGCCTGCTGGTGGTGACCGAGCAGGTGTACGCCAAGGACGACGCGCTGTCGAACCCGTCCAGCGAGTACGTGATCCAATACCTGTGGACCTCCGACCGCTTCGTCCAGAAGTACCGCTCGCGCACCGACTACAGCACTCTCGGCGGTGGTGACGAGCCGGCGGCGCCCGGCAGCTGAGGGCCGCCCGCGGCAGCGGTGAACGCATCGGCCGGTCCACGCGTCCCCCAAGTGGACACGCACGACGCACCCACACATACCTGAGAACATGCGGCACACGGCATACGAGGACTGAGAGCACCGGGATGGCAGACCAGACCCACGTTCTGTTCGTCGAGGACGACGACGTCATCCGCGAGGCCACCCAGCTCGCCCTGGAGCGGGACGGCTTCGCGGTCACCGCCATGCCCGACGGGCTGTCGGGACTGGAGGCGTTCCGGGCGGACCGGCCGGACATCGCGTTGCTGGATGTCATGGTCCCGGGCCTGGACGGCGTCAGCCTGTGCCGCCGTATCCGCGACGAGTCGACCGTGCCAGTGATCATGCTGTCGGCGCGCGCGGACTCGATCGACGTGGTGCTGGGCCTGGAGGCGGGCGCGGACGACTACGTGACCAAGCCGTTCGACGGTGCCGTGCTGGTCGCGCGGATCCGCGCCGTGCTGCGCCGCTTCGGGCATGCCGGCCGCGACGACCGGGCGGACGACGCCGGATCGGCCGCCACCGGCGGGGTGCTGGCCTTCGGCGATCTGGAGATCGACACCGAGGGCATGGAGGTGCGCAGGGGCGGGCAGCCGGTGGCGCTCACGCCGACCGAGATGCGGCTGCTGCTGGAGTTCTCCTCCGCGCCGGGCACGGTGCTGTCGCGGGACAAGCTGCTGGAGCGCGTGTGGGACTACGGCTGGGGCGGGGACACGCGAGTGGTGGACGTCCATGTGCAGCGGCTGCGGCAGAAGATCGGCCAGGACCGCATCGAGACGGTCCGCGGCTTCGGCTACAAGTTGAAGGCCTGAGCGGGGCGGGCATGAGGGGGACCTTTCGACACCCGGCCGCGTCCGGCGCGGGGCACGCGGGCCTCACGGACTCGGCGGACATCGTGGGCCAGGCCGTGATCGGCCGTCCGGGCGCGCACGCGAGCAGACGTACGGGCAGCCGGGTCGCCCTTCGTACGGGCCTGAGGTGGAAGCTGAGCGCGGCGATCGCGCTGGTCGGCGCGCTCGTGGCGATCGTGCTGAGCCTGGTCGTGCACAACCAGGCCCGGGTCTCGATGCTGGACAGCGCGCGCGACCTCGCGGACGAGCGCGTCCAGATCGCCCAGCGCAGCTATGAGCAGTCCAAGCGGCTGAACTTCCCCAACGCCACGATCGACGACCCGGAGCTGCCGGTGGCACTGCGGGAGAAGGTCGAGGAGGGCCGGCGGGCGACGTATGTGACCGACACACCGAGCGGCGCGCCGGACATCTGGGCGGCCGTACCGCTCAACAACGGGCATGTGCTGTCGCTGCGCACCGGCTGGACCGACCGCAGTGAGCACATCCTGAACCGCCTCGACCAGGCCATGATCATCGGGTCCGTCTCGGTCGTGCTCGGCGGCAGCGCGCTCGGCGTGCTCATCGGCGGACAGCTGTCGCGCCGGCTGCGCAAGGCGGCGGCCGCGGCGAACCAGGTCGCGAGCGGGGAGCCGGACGTGCGGGTGCGGGACGCCATCGGGGGTGTCGTACGGGACGAGACCGACGACCTCGCGAGCGCGGTGGACGCCATGGCGGACACGTTGCAGCAGCGGCTGGAGGCGGAGCGCCGGGTCACCGCGGACATCGCGCACGAGCTGCGCACGCCGGTGACGGGACTCCTGACGGCAGCCGAACTCCTGCCCCCCGGCCGGCCCACGGAACTGGTCCTGGACCGGGCGAAGGCCATGCGCACGC
This sequence comes from Streptomyces sp. DT2A-34, assembly GCF_030499515.1. NCBI lineage: Bacteria > Bacillati > Actinomycetota > Actinomycetes > Kitasatosporales > Streptomycetaceae > Streptomyces > Streptomyces sp. DT2A-34. Next base: position 4,193,355 of record NZ_JASTWJ010000001.1, read on the forward strand.
TCGTCGAGGACGTGCTGGAGGTGGCCCGCCTGGACAGCGCCTCGGAGCGGGCCGAGTTGCAGGGCGTCATGCTGGGCGAGTTCGTCAGCCGGCGGGTGGCTGCGAAGGATCCCGCCATCGAGGTGCGGGTCATCCACGAGTCGGAGGTCACGACCGACCCGCGGCGTCTGGAGCGGGTGCTGTTCAACCTGCTGGCGAACGCGGCGAAGCACGGCAGGCCACCGATCGAGGTCAGCGTCGAGGGCCGGGTCATCCGGGTCCGCGACCACGGCCCCGGTTTCCCCGAGGACCTGCTCGCCGACGGCCCCAGCCGCTTCCGCACCGGCAGCAGCGACCGCTCGGGCCACGGCCACGGCCTCGGCCTGACGATCGCGGCAGGTCAGGCCCGGGTCCTCGGCGCCCGGCTGACCTTCCGCAACATCCGCCCGCCGGGCGCCCCCGACCATGTACCGGCGGAGGGCGCGGTAGCCGTCCTCTGGCTCCCGGAGCACGCGCCGACGAACACGGGGAGCTACCCGATGCTGCCGTAGGGGACCTACGGACGGCTCATCCGAACGACTTGGAGAATCGGAGAAGTCGAGCTCCCGCCCGCCCGGCGTTCGAGGACGAGACCACGCCGTCCCTGGCCCCCACCCACCCGGTACGGGGCGTCACCTCTCGGCGCCGGTCCAGGCATTTCAGCCCGTCCGACGTTTGAGGACGAGTCCACCCCGTCCCCAGCCCCCCACCCGCCGGGGGGGTCACCTCTCAACGCCGGTCCAGGCAATCCCAGCCCGTCCGGCGTTTGAGGACGAGGCCCGTTCAGGGCCGAAGCGGGGGTCTGGGGGCCGCAGGCCCCCAGGACCGGGGTCGAAGGGGCAGCGCCCCTGGAGGATGGGACGGGTAGGGGCGGCGGGGGCGAAACGAAGAGGGCCCCCGGGCAGAACATCCCCGAGGGCCCCCACGCACCGTCCACTCAGACGGCCTCCACCACCGCGACCTTGGCCGCCGAACCGTCCGCAGCCCCAGCATCCCCCTTCGGCCCCGCCCCCCTGAGCGGCACCTCCTTCACGAACACAGACGCCACCAACGCGACCACGGCGACCACGGCCCCAAGGAGGAACGCCGAGTGCGTACCGGCCGACACCGCGTGCTTGTACGCCTCACTGACAGCATCCGGCAGCTTCGCCAGACTCTTCGCATCCAGCTGCGCCGACTGCTCGGTCACCTTCGCGCCCAGCGCCCCGCCCCGCTCGGCCATGACGTCCTGCACCCGGCTGTTGAACAGCGCCCCCATGATCGCGACACCGAACGAGGACCCGAGCGTACGGAAGAGCGTGGTGGACGAGGACGCCACACCCATGTCCTTCATCTCGACACTGTTCTGCGCGACCAGCATCGTGATCTGCATCAGACAGCCCATCCCGAGCCCGACCACGGCCATGTACACACCGGACGTGAACCGACTGGTCCCGGTGTCCATCAACGACAGCAGATACAGCCCGACGACCATCAGCACACTGCCGACGACCGGGAACACCTTGTACCGCCCGGTGTTCGTGGTCACCCGCCCGGCGACCATCGAGGTGACCAGCATCGCCCCGAGCATCGGCAGCAACAGCAGCCCGGAATTGGTGGCGGAAGCGCCCTGCACCGACTGCTGGTACAGCGGCAGGAACAACGTCGCACCGAACATCACGAACCCGGTGATGAACCCGATCACCGACATCAGCGTGAAGTTCCGGCTGCGGAAGATGTGCAGCGGCACGACCGGCTCCGCCGCCCTGGTCTGCCAGAACACGAACCCGACGAGCGCCGCGACCCCGATCCCGACGAGCTCCATGATCACCGCGGACGTCCAGGCGTACTCCGTACCGCCCCACGTGGTGACCAGCACGATCGCGGTGATCCCCACGGTCAGCAGCGCCGCCCCGAGATAGTCGATCCGCGCCTGCGTCCGCTTCTTCGGCAGATGCAGGACGGCACTGATCGCGGCGAGCGCGACGACACCGAGCGGCAGGTTGATGTAGAAGGCCCAGCGCCAGCCCCAGTGGTCGGTGATGGTGCCACCGACCAGCGGCCCGCCGATCATCGCCAGCGCCATCACGCCGGCCATCATGCCCTGGTACTTGCCCCGCTCCCGCGGCGGAATCAGATCACCGATGATCGCCATGACGCCGACCATCAGACCACCGGCGCCGAGCCCCTGCACCGCCCGGAACGTGATCAGCTGCCCCATGTCCTGGGCCATGCCGCTCAGCGCGGAGCCGATCAGGAACAGCACGATCGACGACATGAAGACGCCCTTGCGCCCGTACATGTCGCCGAGCTTGCCCCACAGCGGAGTGGAGGCCGCGGTCGCCAGCGTGTACGCCGTCACGACCCACGACAGATGCTCCAGACCGCCCAGATCACCCACGATCGTCGGCATCGCCGTGCCCACGATCATGTTGTCGAGCATCGCGAGCATCATCGTGATCATCAGCGCGAGCAGCACAACCCGTACGCTCTTCGGCTGCTTCCCGCCCGGCTCCGCCGCCTCCGGCTCGACTGTCTTCGTGTCCGCCATGATTCCCACTCCCCCGGCCACTTGCTTGCACTTACTTGCCGCCCGGCTAGTTATCTACACTCAGGGGAAGGTAGGCACCTAACTAGCCGGGCGTCAAGTAAGTTTTGTGGAAAGCCGAGAGGTACGAGGATGGGCGGCACCATGGACGGCACCAAGCAGCGGCGCCGCGGGAACACCCGCCAGCGCATCCAGGACGTGGCCCTCGAACTCTTCGCCGAACAGGGCTACGAGAAGACCTCCCTGCGCGAGATCGCCGAGCGCCTGGAGGTCACGAAGGCGGCCCTGTACTACCACTTCAAGACCAAGGAAGAGATCATCGTCAGCCTCTTCGAGGATCTGACGCAGCCGATCGAGGACCTGATCGAGTGGGGCAAGCGGCAGCCGCACACACTCAAGACGAAGCAGGAGATCGTACGCCGCTACAGCGAGGTCCTGGCCGGCGCGGCCCCGCTCTTCCGCTTCATGCAGGAGAACCAGGCCACCGTCCGTGAGCTGAGCATCGGCGAGATGTTCAAGAACCGCATGCTCGGCATGCGCGACATCGTCATAGACCCGGACGCCGACCTCGTCGACCAGGTCCGCTGCATCAGCGCCCTCTTCACGATGCACGCCGGGATGTTCGTCCTGAAGGACCTCGAAGGCGACCCCGAGGAAAAGCGCAAGGCCATCCTCGAGGTCGCCACGGATCTGATCACTCAGGCGCACAAGGGCACCTGAACGGCTCGGTCACTCAGATCTTCAGGCCCTTGGCCCGGAGGAAGGCGACGGGGTCGACCGCGGTGCCGTAGTTGGCGGTCGTGCGGATCTCGAAGTGCAGGTGCGGCCCGCTGGAGTTACCGGTGTTGCCGGACTTGGCTATGTGCTGCCCGGTCTTGACGACCTGGCCGACCTTCACGTCGATGCGCGACAGGTGGGCGTACTGGGAGTAGCTCCCGTTGCCGTGCTTGATGACGACGGCGTTGCCGTACGCGGGACCGTCACCGGCGCCGTTGCCGCCGGCCTTGACGACGGTGCCGCCGTGCGCGGCCACGACCTGGGTACCGCTGGCGACGGCGAAGTCCTGCCCGCTGTGGGTGGACTGCCACATGCCGCCCGCCTGGGCGAAGCTGGCGGACTTCGTGTACTTCTTCACCGGGCTGACCCAGGAGACGGCCTTCTTGGCGGGGGCCTTCTTCGCGGCGGCCTGTGCCTGTACGGCGGCGGAGACACCGGTGGCGGTGGTCATCTCAGCGGCGACCGCGCCTCCGGCGCCCAGCACGACCGAGGCCCCCAGGCCGGCGGCCAGCACAGCGGCACGGTTGCGGATCGAGGACGCACGGGACGAACGGAACGAGAAGCGCGGGGACATTCGAAACCTCATGGGGGGACGACGACAGAGAAGACCACCCGGCGGACAAGTCCTCGCCGAATGGCCATCCCTTGGTAACCCGGCTCCCCTCGAGCCCCAAAACCCCTGATCTACGACGGACGCTAGTACTCCGCCACAAAATTCCCCGGATCTTGACAGAGCACCCAATACGGACGAAGCCGTACTGGCGCCGGAATTCTCCGCCAGGTTTTGAAGCGAACGCCCTTTTTGTCCGGTAGCCCGTTTCCACTATTCCCGCTAGTAACGGACAAATCGCCTGTGCGGCATGTCACCGCCGAGCGCAATCGCGAGACCTCGGAATGTGACGGGCGCTACGCCTCCCCCTCCGCTTTTCCGCAACAAATCCGAGCCCAACTATGTGAGCGACGCCTCAAGTTGAGCTACCGTCCGGTAACCCGCTGGTTCCCCACCAGCCACCCGCACCCACGAACATGCACGCGACAACCCAGCGCACATGACGTGAGAGGACCCCCCACATGACGCTTCGCCCCTGGGCTCGCCGAATCGCGGTCAGCACCGTCTCCGCGGCAGCCCTCGTGGCACTCGCGGTCCCCGCCGAAGCCGCGACGACCGCGACGAGCACCTCCACCACCGCCACCAGCACGGCAGCGGCCGACGATGTCGACTACGACACCTGGCAGAAGGACTGCCAGGCGGTGATGGACCAGGCGCTGCCGTACCTGAAGCAGCGGATCGCGAACACCAGGCCGGGTGAGAAGCAGGCGATCGTCTTCGACATCGACAACACCACCCTGGAGACGGACTTCGGCTTCAGCTACCCGCAGCCGGCCAACGGGCCGGTCCTGGAGGTCGCCAAGTACGCCCAGGAGCACGGCGTCTCCCTGTTCTTCGTGACCGCCCGCCCGGGCATCATCTACTCGGTGACCGACTACAACCTCAAGCACGTCGGTTACCAGGTCTCCGGCCTCTACGTACGCGGCTTCAGCGACCTCTTCAAGGACGTCGCCGCGTACAAGACGGCCCAGCGCGTCGACATCGAGTCGAAGGGCTACACGATCATCGCGAACATCGGCAACAGCGCCACCGACCTGTCGGGCGGCCACGCCGAGCAGACCTACAAGCTGCCGGACTACGACGGGCAGTTGTCGTAAGCCACCCCGTCCTGGGCATGCGAAAGGGGCCGGTGCTGATAAGCACCGGCCCCTTTCTTCGGCTCAACCCTCTGAGGGTCAGGCGTCCTTGCTCAGGTTCGGCCCGGTTCCACCGGCCGCCTGCTCGATCGGCGGGACGTCCGGCAGCGCCGACTTCTCCTCACCGCGGAAGGTGAAGGTCTTGGCGTCGCCCTCGCCCTCGGTGTCCACGACCACGATGTGACCGGGACGCAGCTCGCCGAAGAGGATCTTCTCGGACAGCGAGTCCTCGATCTCGCGCTGGATGGTCCGGCGCAGCGGCCGGGCGCCCAGCACGGGGTCGTAACCCTTCTTGGACAGCAGCTCCTTGGCGGACTGGGAGAGCTCGATGCCCATGTCCCGGTCCTTCAGGCGCTCGTCCACCTTGCCGATCATCAGGTCGACGATCCGCAGGATGTCGTCCTGGGTCAGCTGCGGGAAGACGACCACGTCGTCGACGCGGTTGAGGAACTCGGGACGGAAGTGCTGCTTGAGCTCGTCCGACACCTTGTTCTTCATGCGCTCGTAGTTGGTCTTCGTGTCACCCGAGGCCGCGAAGCCCAGGTTGAAGCCCTTGGAGATGTCCCGGGTGCCGAGGTTGGTCGTCATGATGATGACCGTGTTCTTGAAGTCCACGACCCGGCCCTGGGAGTCGGTCAGACGACCGTCCTCCAGGATCTGCAGCAGCGAGTTGAAGATGTCCGGGTGGGCCTTCTCCACCTCGTCGAAGAGGACGACGGAGAACGGCTTGCGGCGGACCTTCTCGGTCAGCTGGCCGCCCTCTTCGTAGCCCACGTAACCGGGGGGCGAACCGAAGAGACGCGACACCGTGTGCTTCTCGCTGAACTCCGACATGTCGAGGGAGATCAGCGCGTCCTCGTCACCGAAGAGGAACTCGGCGAGCGCCTTGGACAGCTCGGTCTTACCGACACCGGACGGGCCGGCGAAGATGAACGAACCACCCGGACGCTTCGGGTCCTTCAGACCGGCACGCGTACGGCGGATCGCCTTCGACAGCGCCTTGACGGCGTCGACCTGGCCGATGACCCGCTTGTGGAGCTCGTCCTCCATGCGCAGCAGACGCGAGGACTCCTCCTCGGTCAGCTTGAAGACCGGGATGCCGGTCGCGGTCGCGAGGACCTCGGCGATCAGCTCGCCGTCGACCTCGGCGACGACGTCCATGTCGCCGGCCTTCCACTCCTTCTCCCGCTTGGCCTTGGCGGCCAGGAGCTGCTTCTCCTTGTCGCGGAGGGAGGCGGCCTTCTCGAAGTCCTGCGAGTCGATCGCGGACTCCTTGTCCCGGCGGACACCGGCGATCTTCTCGTCGAACTCGCGCAGGTCCGGCGGCGCGGTCATCCGGCGGATACGCATCCGGGAACCGGCCTCGTCGATCAGGTCGATCGCCTTGTCCGGCAGGAAGCGGTCCGAGATGTACCGGTCGGCCAGGGTGGCGGCCTGGACCAGCGCCTCGTCCGTGATGGAGACCCGGTGGTGTGCCTCGTACCGGTCACGCAGACCCTTGAGGATCTCGATCGTGTGCGGCAGGGACGGCTCGGCGACCTGGATGGGCTGGAAGCGGCGCTCCAGGGCCGCGTCCTTCTCCAGGTGCTTGCGGTACTCGTCCAGCGTCGTCGCACCGATGGTCTGCAGCTCACCGCGGGCCAGCATCGGCTTCAGGATCGAGGCCGCGTCGATGGCGCCCTCGGCGGCACCCGCACCGACCAGCGTGTGGAGCTCGTCGATGAACAGGATGATGTCGCCGCGGGTGCGGATCTCCTTGAGGACCTTCTTCAGGCGCTCCTCGAAGTCACCGCGGTAGCGGGAGCCGGCGACCAGCGCGCCGAGGTCCAGGGTGTAGAGGTGCTTGTCCTTGAGGGTCTCGGGCACCTCGCCCTTGACGATGGCCTGGGCGAGGCCCTCGACGACGGCGGTCTTGCCGACGCCGGGCTCACCGATCAGGACCGGGTTGTTCTTGGTACGGCGGGACAGCACCTGCATGACCCGCTCGATCTCCTTCTCGCGCCCGATGACCGGGTCGAGCTTGGACTCACGAGCGGCCTGGGTGAGGTTCCGGCCGAACTGGTCGAGGACCAGGGACGTCGAGGGCGTGCCCTCGGCAGGCCCGCCGGCGGTGGCGGTCTCCTTGCCCTGGTAGCCGGAGAGCAGCTGGATGACCTGCTGCCGCACCCGGTTGAGATCTGCGCCCAGCTTGACCAGGACCTGGGCGGCGACGCCCTCGCCCTCACGGATCAGGCCGAGCAGGATGTGCTCCGTGCCGATGTAGTTGTGGCCCAGCTGAAGGGCCTCGCGGAGCGACAGCTCCAGGACCTTCTTGGCACGGGGGGTGAAGGGGATGTGCCCGGACGGGGCCTGCTGCCCCTGCCCGATGATCTCCTCCACCTGCTGGCGGACCGCCTCGAGCGAAATCCCGAGGCTCTCAAGGGCCTTGGCGGCGACACCCTCACCCTCGTGGATCAGGCCCAGGAGGATGTGCTCGGTGCCGATGTAGTTGTGGTTGAGCATCCGGGCTTCTTCCTGAGCCAGGACGACAACCCGCCGCGCGCGGTCGGTGAACCTCTCGAACATCGTTAATCGCTCCTCAGAGCGGTCAGGCAGTGGGGGGAACTTCCCCTCCCTGTCCTTCCGCAGCTTAGTCCCGCAAGCGGGGACCGCTCATTCCAACTGCCGACACCGTCGATGGCCTCCTGACCCCGCTAACGCCGACATATGCTCCAACCCGATGGTGCGAGACGATGTTCCCGCAGGCCAGGTGGTTACCCTCACCATCAGTACGCCGATGGCGAACGTGAGACCCACTGTCCTGCGTGTCGCCCCCTCCCACTAGGGATGTCTTACCCGCTGGGACTGACACTCCATGCCGCGCCCCCTGGTTCCCTCCGCTACGGGCGAACAACCTTGCGCCACCCCACACCCCCGCACGCCCCCTCTTTCAGCACTCTGCGCATACGTCAGGACACCGAGCGTAACCCGCACGTCCATTCGGCGGTTGCACTTGGCATGTTCGGCACCCGCCTCGCGATCTCCACGGACTCCGCCACCATCCCCTTCCCCCGTCGGCCGCTCGATCCGAGCGATCAGGTCCGCCGGTGGTACGAGAACGAACTGGGCTGGCCGGTGGTGCCCGGGCCGCCGGGATTCCCCCTGAGCCTTCGCGTGGGTCCGCGCTTCGACGTCCTGGACGTCCCCGCTGAGGCGGGCCGCGCGGCACTGCGCCACCTGACGCCTTGCTCCCCGGTGGCCGTCCGGGGCGAGCGGATGCTGCTGCTGATGTCCCCGGGCGGCGCCCAGGAGGTGCCGGGGGTCCTGGACTGGCTGGACTGGGGGACGCTGCCCCTGGACCTGGCGGCGCTCGGCGAGGGCGACCTCATGGAGGCACCCCTGCCACCGGAGCAGGGGCCGGTCATGACCGTACGGCCTCTCGATACGCGATCGACGGAGGCCGTACGACGTCCTGGCGTGCCGGAGCCCGGTGAGGTGCGGCCGCTTCCCCTGGGCCGCTCCGACGCCGTGCAGGGGGCCGCCGTCTGGCTGCGACCCCCCGAGCCTGGGGGCGAGGTCGAGGCCTCGCTGCCGACGCTGTCGGCCATGGGGGGCGGTGGGGGCGCCCCCGATCTGGTGCGGGTTCTGGCCACGGTGGCAACGCAATGCCACCGCCTGCGACTGCGACGCGGGTGCGCCCAGCCTTTCGCCGTCGTCCGTGGATAAGGCGTTGCCTCGGATCAGGCATTGACCTCAGATCAGGCGTTCGCCTTCTCGTAGGCCTCGCGAATGGACGCCGGGACGCGGCCGCGGTCGTTGACCTCGTAACCGTTCTCCTTCGCCCACGCGCGGATCTGCGCGGTGTCCTGGCTGCCACCGGAAGCGGCACGCGCCTTTCCACGCCCGCCCGAAGCACGGCCTCCGGTACGACGACCGCCCTTCACGTAAGGGTCGAGAAGGCCACGGAGCTTGTCCGCATTGGCAGTCGTGAGATCGATCTCGTACGTCTTGCCGTCCAGCGCGAACGTCACGGTCTCGTCCGCCTCGCCGCCGTCGAGGTCGTCGACAAGAAGGACCTGAACCTTCTGTGCCACCGGATTTCCTTTCATCGATAACTTGAGGGCCGGGGGTCTGCGGCGTCCGCCGTTTCGCCGTCCCCTGTTATATGCAGTACTGCAGTACGTCGGAAAGCAAACCGCTTTTGCTGGAAAAACACAAACCCCCGGGAGAGACCCACAGGCCGACCGCGGTCCGGAAACATGCGCGTTTCGGACATAGGGCACCTGGGCAGGGTCACCCGCTGGAATAACGGGCGGCGATCACAGATGCAGAAGCATCCGGCTGTTGCCCAAGGTGTTCGGTTTCACTCGTTCGAGACCGAGGAACTCCGCCACGCCCTCGTCATAGGAACGCAGCAGCTCCGCGTAGACATCGGTGTCCACCGGCGTCTCGCCGATCTCGACGAAGCCGTGCTTGCCGAAGAAGTCCACTTCGAAGGTCAGGCAGAAAACCCGGCGAACGCCGAGCCAGCGCGCGGTGTGCAGCAACTTCTCCAGCAACTGATGGCCGACGCCGGCGCCCTTCAGGCCGGGCTTCACCGCCAGAGTGCGGACTTCCGCCAGGTCTTCCCACATCACGTGCAGGGCACCGCAGCCGACGACCTCGCCGTTGTCGTCACGTTCGGCGACCCAGAACTCCTGGATGTCCTCGTAAAGCGTCACCGTGGCTTTGTCGAGCAGGATGCGACGCTGGACGTACTCGTCAAGGAGACGACGCACCGCCTCGACATCGCCGGTGCGGGCCCGCCGGACGGTGATGGCTTTTGCGGTGACTTCTGGGCTCTCCGCCGAGGAGCTCTCGGCCGAGTGGCTCTCTGCTGACATGAGCGGACGCTATCGCCCGTCGGGCTCCTGCGCCGCGCCGGGGTTCTCACCGCCGGTATCGCCACGGGTATCCGGACTGGTATCGCCGCTGGTATGGGGGGCTGTATCGGTGCCGGTATCGGTACCGCGGGTATCGGTGCCGGGGGTATCGGTGCCGCTCGTATCGGTGGTCTCGGTATCGGCGCTCGTAACGCGGCGTGTATCGGGCGGCTGCGCGGGTTCGGGTGTTTCCGGGCCCTGGACGATGCGTACGGCGTCCCGCAGGGCGTGACGCTGTTCCTCGCTCATCATGCCGAAGAAGGCGACCAGTGCGGCTGCGGGGTTGTCGCTCTGCGACCAGGCGTCGTTCATCAGAGCGGCGGCGTAGGCGGCTCGTGTGGAGACGGCCTCATATCGATAGGCCCGGCCTTCCGCTTCGCGGCGTACCCAGCCCTTCTGATGGAGATTGTCCAAAACGGTCATCACCGTGGTGTACGCGATGGACCGTTCCTGCTGAAGATCTTCCAGGACTTCTCGAACGGTCACCGGGCGGTTCCACTTCCACACCCGCGTCATGACCGCGTCTTCGAGTTCTCCCAAGGGGCGAGGCACACCTCAGGACAATAGTGGGAGATCTCGATGTTTGCGTGCCGAACGAGCGCTCCACCTAGCAAACGGGAACAAAAAGGGCGTACGACTCGGAAAGCGCTGAGACTTGGAGTCGTACGCCGTTGGCGGCGCCGGCGCCCGGATACAGGCGTCCGGATTCAGGCGCCGGGTTCAGGCGTCCGGGTTCGCGGGGGACTGGCGGGTGGCCTCCACGCGCGCGAGGGCGGCGTCCACGGCCGCGTCCTCCTTGGCCTTGTTGGCCCCGCCCTGGGTCTTCACGATCACCCTGATCAGACCGATGAAGAACACGGCCATGACCGTCGGGGGGAGGAGTGCGGAGACGTAGTCCATGCGTCCAGGGTAGCCAGGGGGCGGGGCTCGGTCGGGGTGGGGGTTGGGGGCGCCGTCAGCCTGCGGCGAGCTGCTGGGGCGGGGTCGTGGGGGGTGGGGTCGGTTTGCGGCGCGGGAAGACCTCGCCGGGGGTGGGGATGGGGCGCGTCGGCTTCGGGGCGGCGGGGGTGGGGGCGGGGCCGGGACCTGGGCCGGGGCCTCGGCCGGGCCTGGGGGCTGCCGGCTTTTCGGCGGGCTTCTTCCGGGGCTGCCTGCCGGGTTCCTGGCCGGCGTCCTGGGCGGGGAGGCGGACCGCGGGGGTGGGCGAACCGTCGGAGAGGCCTCCAGGGAGGGCCAGGAAGTGCGTACGGGAGCCGGGGACGGTCGGTGTGACGCGGGGGGCCGGGCCGGCGGTACCGCGCGCGAGGCGGGCTCGTACATCCTGCTCGGCGAGGGCCCGGCAGCGGCCGAGGAGGGTGGCCGCGGTGGGGTTGCCGCGCATGGCCCGCAGGGCGGTGAGGTCGTCTGAGGTCGGGTGGTACCCGGCGCCCAGGGCCTCCTCGAGGAGGGTGAGGTAGCCGGCTGCGGAGCCGGGGAGGGCGGCGCGGCAGCGGGCGAGGTCGGCCACCAGGAAGGCGCGCATCCGGGCGCCCTCGCGCATGGCCTCGTCGAGTGCCTCGGCGAGGCGGAGACAGTCCTGGACGTCCTCGGCCGTGGCGGGGCTGGGGTGAAGGGCGAGGGCGAGAGCGCGGCGGAGCACACGCAGCTCCTCCACGCCGAACGCCATGCCGCCGCGGGATCCGTATGGCGTGGGCATGGGCCGACGATACGCGCTAATCAGACAAACGCGGCATAAGGGGGGCGGGTGTGGCGTGGGGAGCCACTCGGGTGGTGGGGGGTGCGCGTTGGTGCCTGCGGCGGCCTGTGCGGCCTTGGTGGGGGTGCGGGTAGCGCCTGCGGGTGGGTTGTGGGTCGGGGCCGTGCCGGGGGGTGTCCGTCCTCGGTCGGGCGGTGGGCGTTGCGCTAGAGGTGCCGTGTCTTGACGCCCGACTCTGCGGGCGGACACCCCCCGGCACGTCCCCTTCCCGCCGTACGCGACTGCGGGCCGTCCCGCCCAAGCCGGGGGGACGTCCCGCGCCGCAGCCGGGAGCCGCCCCGCCCCGGCCGGGGGGCCGTCGCGCGCCTTAGCCGCGGGCAGTCCCACGCCGCAGCCGCAGGCCGTCCCGCCCTAGCCGGCGGCCCGTCCCACGCCCCAGCCGCGGCCGTCCTGCCCAATCCGCGGGCAGTCGTGCCGCTGGGGCGGTTCCCGACCCACACAGGGGCGGCACCCCGTCAGCGCCGGACCGCGCGATCCACCCCCGCCCAGCCACGACGCCGGGTGACCCGGCAAGCAGGCCGTACCCCTTGCTCGGCCCGACCGGCGGAGTCACATGCGGGAGACGTTGCGTTCGTACACCAGGCGTAGGCCGATCAGGGTCAGCCACGGCTCGTGTTCGTCGATGACCGAGGACTCGCCCAGGACCATCGGCGCGAGGCCACCCGTGGCGATGACCGTGACGTCGTCGGGGTCGTCCGCCAGTTCGCGGGCCATGCGGCTGACCACACCGTCCACCTGGCCGGCGAAGCCGTAGATGATGCCGGCCTGCATCGCCTCGACCGTGTTCTTGCCGATCACGCTGCGGGGGCGGGCCACCTCGATCTTGCGGAGCTGGGCGCCCTTGACGCCGAGTGCCTCGACCGAGATCTCGATGCCGGGGGCGATGACACCGCCCACGTACTCGCCGCGCGCGCTCACCGCGTCGAACGTCGTCGCCGTACCGAAGTCGACGACGATCGCGGGGCCGCCGTAGAGCTCCACGGCCGCTACCGCGTTGATGATGCGGTCCGCGCCGACTTCCTTCGGGTTGTCCGTCAGGATCGGTACGCCCGTCTTGACACCCGGTTCGACCAGGACGGCGGGGACGTCGCCGTAGTAGCGGCGGGTCACTTCGCGCAGTTCGTGGAGGACTGAGGGGACGGTGGCGCAGATGGCGATTCCGTCGATGCCGTCGCCCAGTTCGTCGCCGAGGAGCGGGTGCATGCCCATCAGGCCCTGGAGGAGGACCGCCAGTTCGTCGGCGGTGCGGCGGGCGTCCGTCGAGATGCGCCAGTGTTCGACGATGTCCTCGCCGTCGAAGAGGCCGAGGACGGTGTGGGTGTTGCCTACGTCGATGGTGAGGAGCATGGCCGTTCCTACTCCGCCGCTCGCAGGTCCAGGCCGATGTCCAGGATCGGCGAGGAGTGGGTGAGGGCCCCGACGGCCAGGTAGTCGACGCCCGTGTCCGCGTACACCTTGGCGTTGGCGAGGATCAGGCGGCCCGAGGCTTCGAGTGCTGCCCGGCCGTGCACGATCGCCACGGCCTCCTCGCACTCGCCCGGCGTGAAGTTGTCCAGGAGGATCAGGTCCGCGCCCGCGTCCACCACCTCGCGAAGCTGGTGGAGGGTGTCCACCTCGACCTCGATGGGGAGGTCGGGGAAGGCTTCGCGGACCGCCTTGAAGGCCTGGGCCACGCCGCCTGCGGCCACGACGTGGTTGTCCTTCACCAGGGCCGCGTCCGACAGGGACATGCGGTGGTTGACCCCGCCTCCGCAGCGCACCGCGTACTTCTCCAGGGCGCGCAGGCCCGGCGTCGTCTTGCGGGTGTCCCGGACCTTCGCCCGCGTGCCTTCCAGTACGTCCGCCCACGCGCGCGTGGCCGTCGCGATGCCCGACAGTCGGCAGAGGATGTTCAGTGCGCTGCGTTCGGCGGTCAGGAGGTCGCGGGTGCGGGTGGTGATGGAGAGGAGTTTCTGGCCTGCCTCCACCTTGTCGCCGTCCTCCACGTGGCGCTCCACCTCGAACTCGTCCTCGCAGACGAGCGAGACGACCGCTTCGGCGACCCTGAGGCCCGACACGACGCCTGCCTCGCGTGCGACGAAGTCGGCGGTGGCGACCGCCTCTTCGGGGATGGTGGCGACCGTCGTCACGTCCACGCCGTGTGCCAGGTCCTCCTGGATGGCGACGTTGGCGATGTCCTCGACCTCGACCGGGTCGAGGCCTGCGTCGGCCAGGAGCTGTGCGAGCGCGGGGTCGAGGCCGCACTCCAGGTACTCCTCGTCGGCACCGCAGGCGCAGTCGTCGCCGCAGCCGCCGGTCGAGGCGAGGGGAAGGTCGGGGGTGGTCACTTCTGTCACTGCTCCTGCTGTGGCTGCCGGGTCGGGGGAAGTCTGCGGTTTCGGTGGTGTGCACGGCCAGTGTGCGGTCCGGGTTCAGCCGTACGACGATGTGGCGGCGCCAGGTCGTGTCGTCGCGGTCGGGCTCGTCCTCACGCCAGTGGCAGCCTCGCGTCTCCTCGCGCAGGCGTGCGGCGGCGACCAGGACTCGGGCCACGCACATGAGGTTGGTGGCCTCCCAGGTGTCGACGCCGGGCTCGGCGGTCTTGCCGTTCTCCGCGAGGGCGTCCCGGGCGTCGGTGTGCAGCTGCTGGATCTGCTCGGCGGCCTTGCCGAGGGACTCGGCGGAGCGCAGGACGCCTGCGCCGTCCGTCATGATCCGCTGGATCGCGAAGCGGGCCTCGGCTTCGAGCAGGGGGTGCTCGGGGGTCTCGGGGTACGGCACGGGGTGCGGCACGCGCGCGTGGAGGCCGTTGGCCGCCCGGGCCGCCGCGATGTCCGCCGCGATGCGCTCGGCGTACACCAGGCCTTCGAGGAGCGAGTTGGAGGCCAGTCGGTTGGCGCCGTGCACGCCCGTACAGGCCACCTCGCCGCACGCGTACAGGCCGGGGACGGTCGTGCGGCCCCGGGAGTCGGTGCGGACGCCTCCGGAGGCGTAGTGGGCGGCCGGGGCGATCGGGATGGGGTCCTGCACCGGGTCGATGCCGTGGGCGCGGCAGGCGGCGAGGATCGTCGGGAAGCGGTGTTCCCACATGTCGGCGCCGAAGTGGCGGGCGTCGAGGAACATGTGCTCGGCGTCCTGCTCCTGCATGCGCCTCATGATGCCCTTGGCGACGATGTCCCGGGGGGCGAGTTCGGCGAGTTCGTGCTGTCCCAGCATGAAGCGGACGCCGTCGGCGTCGACCAGGTGGGCGCCTTCGCCGCGTACCGCCTCGGAGACCAGGGGCTGCTGGCCCTCCGCGTCCGGGCCGAGGAAGAGCACGGTGGGGTGGAACTGGACGAATTCCAGGTCGCTCACCTCGGCGCCCGCGCGCAGGGCGAGGGCGACTCCGTCGCCCGTCGACACCGACGGGTTCGTGGTGGCCGAGAAGACCTGGCCCATGCCGCCGGTCGCCAGGACCACCGCGGGGGCGTGGACCGCGCCTACACCGTCGTGCTGGCCCTCGCCCATGACGTGCAGGGTGACGCCCGCTGTGCGGCCCTCGGCGTCCGTGAGGAGGTCCAGGACGAGCGCGTTCTCGATCGCGCGCATGCCACGCGCGCGTACCGCCTCGACGAGGGCGCGGGAGATCTCCGCGCCGGTCGCGTCGCCGCCGGCGTGGGCGATACGGCGGCGGTGGTGGCCGCCCTCGCGGGTGAGTTCCAGGCCGCCTTCCTCGGACTCGTCGAAGTGGGCGCCGGTCTCGATGAGGCGGCGTACGGCGTCGGGGCCCTCGGTGACGAGGAGGCGGACCGCGTCCTCGTCGCACAGGCCCGCGCCCGCGACCAGGGTGTCGTCGAGGTGCTGTTCGGGGGTGTCGCCCTCGCCGAGGGCCGCGGCGATGCCGCCCTGGGCCCAGCGGGTGGAGCCGTCGTCGAGGCGGGCCTTGGTGACGACGACGGTCGTCAGGCCGGCGGCCTCGCAGCGCAGGGCGGCGGTGAGGCCGGCGACGCCGGAGCCGACGACCACGACGTCCGCGGGGATGGACCACCCGGGCGCGGGCGCGTGCAGTCGTATGCCTGTGCTGGTCACGAGGCGGCTCCGAAGGTGAGGGGGATGTTGTCGATCAGCCGGGTCGTCCCGACCCGGGCGGCGACGGCGAGGACGGCCTCGCCGGTGAAGTCGTCCTCGATCTCCGTGAAGTCGGACGGGTCGACGAGCGCGAGGTAGTCCAGTTCGAGCGGCGGGTCGAGCCGGGCGGCCTCGTCGAGGACCAGGCGGGCGGCGGCGCGGACGGCCGCGGGGGCGCCGGGGACGGCTTTGGCGACGGCGTGCGCGTCGGCCGCCGCGCGGGACTCTCCTATGGCGCTGAGCGCTTCCGCACGCGCGTGCGTGGCGGGCACTTCACGCGCACGCGCACGCAGCGCTTCCTGGGCGGCGTGCCGGTCTCGGCCGGCGAACAGCGCCTGGGACAGCGCGAGTGCCGTGTGCCGTTCCTTGGGCGAGAGGTAGCGGTTGCGGCTGGAGAGCGCGAGGCCGTCCTCCTCGCGCACCGTCGGGACGCCCACGATCTCGACGCCGAAGTTCAGGTCGCGCACCATGCGGCGGATCAGGGCGAGCTGCTGGGCGTCCTTCTGGCCGTACAGGGCGATGTCGGGGCGGGTGAGGTGGAGCAGCTTGGCGACGACGGTGAGCATGCCGTCGAAGTGGCCGGGGCGTGAGGCGCCCTCCAGGCTCTCCCCCATGGGTCCGGCGCTGATGCGGACCTGGGGCTCGCCGCCCGGGTAGACCTCGTCGACCGAGGGGGCGAACACGGCGTCCGCGCCCGCCTGTTCGGCGATCTTGAGGTCGGCCTCCAGGGTGCGCGGATAGCGGTCGAGGTCCTCGCCCTTGCCGAACTGCAAGGGGTTCACGAAGACGGTGACGACGACCTCGCCGTCCGGCCCCGCGACGCCGCGCGCGGTGCGGATCAGGGTGGCGTGGCCCTCGTGCAGGGCGCCCATGGTCATCACGACGGCGCGGCGGCCGCTGCGCACACGCGCGTGCAGTTCGCCGGCGGTGCGCAGCAAGGCGGTGGTCATCGGGCTTCTCCCTCGGCGCCGTTGGTCCCGGTGGCGAGTACCCCGAGGAGGTCCTCGGCGAGCTCCGGCTTGAGCAGTCCGTGGGCGAGCGCCCGGTCGGCGGTCGCGCGCGCCATCGCGAGATAGCCGGCGACGGTCTGCGGGGCGTGCCTTCGCAGTTCCGTGATGTGCGCGGCGACGGTGCCCGCGTCCCCGCGCGCGACGGGGCCGGTCAGGGCCGCGTCGCCGGAGCGCAGTGCGTTGTCCAGGGCGGCGCCGAGCAGCGGGCCGAGCATCCGGTCGGGGGCCGCGACGCCCGCCTCGCGCAGCAGCTCCATGGACTGGGCGACGAGGGTCACCAGGTGGTTGGCGCCCAGCGCGAGCGCCGCGTGGTAGAGCGGGCGCATCTCCTCGGCGATCCACTCGGGCTCGCCGCCCATCTCGATGACGAGGGCCTCGGCGGCCAGCCGCAGTTCCTCGGGCGCGGTGACGCCGAAGGAGCAGCCGGCCAGGCGCTGGACGTCCACGGGGGTGCCGGTGAAGGTCATCGCCGGGTGCAGGGCCAGCGGCAGCGCGCCCGCGCGCAGGGCGGGGTCCAGGACCTTCGCGCCGTACCGCCCGGAGGTGTGCACCAGCAGCTGGCCCGGCCGTACGGCTCCCGTCTCGGCGAGGCCCTCGACCAGCCCGGGCAGCGCGTCGTCCGGGACGGTCAGCAGCACCAGTTCGGCACGGGCGAGGACTTCGGCGGGCGGCACGAGCGGCACGTCGGGGAGCAGTTGCGCGGCCCGTCGCCGGGAGGCGTCGGAGACCCCGGAGACGGCCACCGGACGGTGTCCGGCGAGCTGGAGGGACGCGGCGAGCGCGGGGCCCACGCGGCCGGCGCCGACGACACCGACGGTGAGCCGCGCGGGGCGGTCCCTGGGATCTGGCTGTTGGCTTGTACTCACGCGACGGAGGCCTTCCCGTTCCAGTCCGCTCTGGGTACCGGACGATTTCTCGTCATGTTAACGCGATCGGTTCCACGGGCGTCCGGTTGTCCACAGGCTGTGGGTTATCGCACGCCTCGCACGAACGGAACGCCGTACGGAAATGCGGGTGCCCGCGCGAACCGACGCGGGGCATGATCCGGGAGTGAGTGATACGACGCGGCAGAGCGAACACCTCCAGGATCAGATATCCGACGAGGAACGGCGCAAGCAGCTCCGCGAGCGGCACATCGCCGCCCAGCGGAGCACCCAGCGCGTGTTCGCGCGCCACGGTTTCCAGAAGACCCTCCAGGAGCGCCTGGCTCTGCTGGACGCGGCAAAGGACTTGTACGACCTGGACGAGCCGTCGGACATCTACGGCAACGGCGTCGTCGAGGTTTTGGAGGAGAAGGTCGCCGCACTGCTCGGCCTGGAGGCCGCCGCTTTCTTCCCGACGGGCACGATGGCCCAACAGGTGGCCCTGCGCTGCTGGGCGGCCCGCACCGGCAACGCGACCGTCGCCCTGCACGCGCTGAGCCATCCCGAGGTGCACGAGCGGAACGCGTTCAGCCAGGTCAGCGGCCTGCGCCCGGTGCGGGTGACCAGCGAGCCCCGGCTGCCGACCGCCGCCGAGGTGCGCGACTTCGAGGAGCCCTGCGGGGCGCTGATGCTCGAACTCCCCCTCCGAGACGCCGGTTTCGTGCTGCCCACCTGGCAGGAGCTCACCGAGGTCGTGGAGGCCGCGCGGGAGCGTGACGCGGTGGTGCACTTCGACGGCGCGCGCCTGTGGGAGTCCACCGTCCACTTCGACCGCCCGCTGACGGAGATCGCAGGCCTGGCGGACAGCGTGTACGTGTCGTTTTACAAATCACTCGACGGGTTCGGGGGCGCGGCGCTGGTCGGACCGAAGACCCTCGTCGAGGAGGCGAAGGTCTGGCGGCACAGGTACGGCGGCCAGGTGTTCCAGCAGTTCCCCACAGCGCTGTCAGCGCTGGTTGGCCTGGAGAGGGAGCTGCCCCGGCTGCCGGAGTACGTGGCCCACGCGCGCATGGTGGCTACTGCGCTGCGCGAGGGCTTCGCGACGGCCGGCGTGCCGTGGGCGCGCGTGTACCCCGAGGTGCCGCACACCCACGACTTCCAGGTCTGGCTGCCGTACGACGCCGAGGTCGCCATGGAAGCGGCGGTCCGGACGGCCGAGGAGACGGAGAGCATGCTCTTCGCCTACGGCTGGGACCAGAAAGGCCCAGGCCTGTCCTTCACCGAGGTCCATGTACGGGCCCCCGGCCTGGAATGGACGGCCGAGGATGTGAAGGCGGCGGTCGCGGCCTTTGTCCGCCGCCTCCCGCGCTGAGCGGGGACGCGCACCGTGCGGGTGCTGCGCGTGCTGTTCTTGACCGAGCCACCGGTCCGGCGGGCTCGGGCCTCGATCTCGAGCGAGGCGTTGCGGTCGGCGTCGTCTTCGTGCCCGCGGCAGGCGGCACAGGTCTGCGAGGTGTGGAGCGCGGAGACCGCGAGCGGTTGAGTCCGGCCTTGGCGCGGACGTTCGTACCCGGCCTGTTCAGTGCTCCAGGTGAAGCAGCCGCGCCTGCTCGGCTGCGGTGAGGGTCGGCGGCATCCGGCGCGGCGCGGTCTCGGTGGAGACGTACGCCGACGCGGCCACCCCAAAGTCCACCCCGCACACGGGCTTGCCGGCTCGACAGCGCGCAGCGTGTACCCACGCTGCCGGAAAGCGTAGATCCGCTGCTCCAGCGCCATGTTCCATAGCGCGCGTACGGCGTGTCCCCACCTGGTCAGGACCTGCTCCTGCACCTCGGTGGGGCATGCCCGGTACTTGCGCCCCATGTCCGCCTTCATGACAAACACAACGAGGCAAGTCCATTCGAGTTACGCACACGTGTTCCGCCGGTGAGAGTCCCGTTCCAAGTCACCGGTGCGAGACCGCGTCAGTCGAACCGGATGTGCCTGATGCCGACCCCCGCCTGCCGCAGGCGAGTGCGCAGCGCACCCTCGTTGTTCGGCCGGAGCCGCAGCCCCGCCAGGACGGCGATGCGGTCCGCCGTCTTCGGCACGGTCGAGTGGTCCGTCCACAGGTGCTCGGCGAACTCCGGCTCGCGCAGCCGCTCCAGACAGTGGTCGAGCTGCTGGACGGCCCAACTCTCCCGGCCCAGCCCGACGTTCTTCCCGGCGTTCTTCCCGGCGACGTACTGAAGGAGGTGCCCGAAGCCACGCTCGCGCAGCCGCCTCAGGACGGTCTCGCGCTCGGCGAGCAGCGTGAAGTGCCGTACGTCGTGGCCGAGTTCGCGTAGTCGGCCGACCGTCTCGGTGAAGTAGTCCGGGTCGGTGACCGTCATCGGGGCGATCACCACGCCGTCGTGCTTGGTGAGGGCGAGGTCGAGGACCTCGACGACACCCTGCCGCCAGGAGGCCAGGTCCTGGAAGTTCCCGCGCAGTTCCGGCGGAAGCATGCGGCGCAGGCCGAACCCGGGGTGCTCCGGGTCGCAGATGACACTGCCGGGCAGGCGGCGCTGGATCTCGTGTGCGGTCTGTGTCTTGCCACCCCCGAAGGGGCCGTTGATCCACAGGAGCATGCGAAGACCCTAGTGGGCGCCGGTCACGCGCGCGTGACGTCCCCGGGACTCAGCCGTGCCCGCCCGCCCGGACCAGCCCCGTCTCGTAGGCCAGGACCACCACCTGCACGCGGTCGCGCAGCCCCAGCTTGGTCAGGATGCGGCCGACGTGGGTCTTCACCGTCGCCTCGGACAGCACCAGCCGGGCGGCGATCTCGCCGTTGGACAGGCCCTGCGCGACCAGCACCATGACCTCGCGCTCGCGGTCGGTGAGCCGCTCCAGCTCCTTGTGCTGGGGCTCCTTGCCGGCGGAGGGCAGCATGGGGGCGAACCGGTCCAGCAGGCGCCGGGTCGTCGAGGGGGCCACCACCGCGTCGCCGCTGTGCACGGACCGGATGGCGCCGAGGAGTTCGCCGGGCGGCACGTCCTTGAGCATGAAGCCGGAGGCGCCCGCCTTCAGCCCGGAGAAGGCGTACTCGTCGAGGTCGAAGGTGGTCAGGATCAGCACCTTGGGCGGGTCGGGCTCCGAGCAGATACGGCGGGTGGTCTCCACCCCGTCCAGCTTCGGCATGCGCACGTCCATCAGCACGACGTCGACGGGGGTCGAGCGCAGCACCTGGAGGGCCTCGACGCCGTCGCCCGCCTCCGCGACGACCTCCATGTCCGGCTGGGCGGCGAGCACCATCCGGAACCCGGTGCGCAGCAGCACCTGGTCGTCGACGAGCATCACGCGGATCGTCATCGGGGTCCTCTTCCGTGTCTTCCGTATCCGTCTACAGGGCGTTCTACGTCTACAAGGCGTTCTACAGGGGCGTTACAGGTGTCAACAAAGGACATGCTCAGGCGTCAGTGCGCTGGTTTGAGCGGCAGCAGCGCACTGATCCGGAATCCTCCGCCCGGGCGCGGCCCCGCGTCCAGGGTGCCGCCGACCATGCCGACCCGCTCGCGCATACCGATCAGGCCGTGCCCCTGCCCGTCGGCGCCGCCCTCCTCGTACAGCTCGTGCGGGGCGCCCTTGCCGTCGTCCTCGACGAGCAGGCCGAGACCGTCGTCGAAGTAGACCAGGCGCACGCTCGCGCCCGCGTTCGGCCCGCCGTGCTTGCGGGTGTTGGTGAGCGCCTCCTGCACGATGCGGTACGCCGTGAGCTCGACGCCGCTGGGCAGCGGGCGCGGGGTGCCCTCGACCTTGAAGTCGACCGGCAGGCCGGAGGTGCGGCACTGCTGGATGAGGTCGTCGATCTGCTCGACGTCGGGCTGCGGGACGTACTCGCCGCCCTCCTGGTGCTCGCCGGTGCGCAGCACACCGAGCAGGCGGCGCATTTCGGCGAGGGCCTGGCGGCCGGTGGAGGAGATGGTCTCCAGGGCTTTCTTGGCCTGGTCCGGGGCGGCGTCGAGGACGTAGGCGGCGCCGTCGGCCTGCACCACCATCACCGAGACGTTGTGCGCGACGACGTCGTGCAGCTCGCGCGCGATCCGGGCGCGTTCGGCGGCGACCGCGACCTTGGCCTGCGCCTCGCGCTCCTTTTCGAGCCGGGTCGCGCGCTCCTCGAGCTGCTCGTAGTAGGCGCGGCGGGTGCGGATCGAGTCGCCGAGCACCCAGGCGAGCGCGAACGGCACCGTCATGAAGATCATCAGGGCCAGGGTGCCCAGGCCGCTCGAGTCCTTCTCCGGCCAGCGCACCTGTGCCAGGGGCGCCGCGAACAGGGACACGGCCAGCGCGAGCCGGGAGGCCCAGCGGGCGCCGGTCGCGGCCACGGTGTAGGTGATCACCAGGAAGGCGAAGTTGGCGGGCGTCGTCGCCACGTCCAGCGCCAGCTGCGCCAGCCCCACGCCGATGGCCAGCAGCAGCATCTTCTCCGGCATGCGCCGGCGCAACGCGATCACCAGGCACAGCAGGATGACGACCGGGACGATGGCCACCGGGGAGTCGGTGCCCGGAACGTCCTCGGTCTCCACACGGGCGGCTTCGACCATCCCGGAGATCCCGAGGAGGAGGACGGCCCAGAAGCTGTCGACCCATGTCGGGTGCCTGCGGAGAAAGTCATAGAGGCGTTGCACGTAACCCAGCGTAGGGAAGCGAGATGCGTGCAGGGGTCAACCGGAGGGCCGATCCGCATCACGCGCGCGTACTCCGCAAGGTGGAGGCTGCGTTCTCCTGTGCGCTTAGCCTGGGCCGGTGACAGCAGAGACGACGGACGAGTGGCTCGGGTGGCGCACGGCAGCGGAAGCCGCCCTCTACGGCCCGGAGGGCTTCTATCGCCGCCCCGAGGGACCGGCGGGCCACTTCCGTACGTCCGTCCACGCCTCGCCGCTCTTCGCCGGTGCCGTGGCCCGGCTGCTGTGCCGGGTCGACGAGGCGCTGGGCCGGCCCGCCTCGCTCGGCTTCGTCGACATGGGCGCGGGGCGGGGCGAGCTGGTCACCCGCGTACTGGCCGCGCTCCCCGCCGAAGTGGCGGCACGCACGCGTGCGTACGCCGTCGAGGTCGCCGACCGCCCGGAAACCCTGGATCACCGGATCGAGTGGCTGTCCCGGCCGCCTCAGCGGATCTCGGGCCTGCTGTTCGCCAACGAGTGGCTGGACAACGTCCCCGTGGAGGTCGCGGAGGTGGACGCCACGGGCGTACCGCGCCTGGTTCTCGTACGACGGGACGGGGCCGAACGCCTCGGGGGGCCGGTCACCGGGGCGGAGGCGGAGTGGCTGGCGCGGTGGTGGCCGCTGGGGGGCGCGGAGGGGGCGCGCGCCACCGAGGGCGAGCCGGCCGGGCAAGGGCTGCGGGCCGAGATCGGGCTGCCGCGGGACGAGGCCTGGGCCGCCGCCGTCGCGACACTGAACCAGGGCCTCGCGGTCGCCGTGGACTACGCGCACACAGCGCCCGCCCGGCCGCCCTTCGGGACGCTCACCGGCTTCCGCGAGGGGCGGGAGACGGCGCCCGTACCGGACGGTTCGTGCGACATCACGGCCCACGTGGCGCTGGACGCGTGCGCGCTGCCCGGCGCACGCCTGCTGTCCCAACGCGAGGCGCTGCGCGCCCTCGGCATCACAGGCGCACGCCCCGCACTCGGCCTGGCCTCCACACACCCGGCCGCATACGTACGCGCCCTCGCGAGCGCCGGCGAAGCCGCCGAGCTCACGGCCACGGGCGGGCTCGGGGACTTCGGCTGGCTGGTGCAGCCCGTTGGAATTCCGGACGTACTGGTGGACTGAGCGTCCGAGTCAGTCGGAATTCCGAACGAACCCCTACGACGCACCCTTACGACTAGCCCCTACGACGCACCCCTACGACGAGCCCTACTTGTCGATGTCCCCCACCACGAAGAACATCGACCCCAAAATCGCCACCATGTCCGCGACCAGCGTCCCCGGCAGCAGCTCGACCAGCACCTGGATGTTGTTGTACGACGCCGAGCGCAGCTTGAGCCGGTACGGCGTCTTCTCGCCCTTGCTGACGAGGTAGTAGCCGTTGATGCCGAGTGGGTTCTCGGTCCACGCGTATGTGTGGCCCTCGGGCGCCTTCAGCACCTTGGGGAGCCGCTGGTTGATCGGCCCCGGCGGCAGCTCGGCGAGCCGGTCGAGGCAGGCGTCGGCGAGGTCGAGGGCGTTGTGGGTCTGCTCCAGCAGGCACTCGAACCGGGCGAGGCAGTCGCCCTCCTCGCGAGTCACCACCTTCAGGACGTCCTGCAGCTCGCCGTAGGCGAGATAGGGCTCGTCGCGGCGCAGGTCGAAGTCGACGCCCGAGGCGCGCGCGATCGGCCCGCTCGCGCCGTACGCGTGCACGGTCTCCGGCGCGAGGACGCCCACGCCCCGCGTGCGCCCGCGGAAGATCTCGTTGCCGAGGACCAGGTCGTCGAACCGGTCCATGCGCGAGCGCACGTCGGCGACGGCGGTACGCGCGCGCGTGGTCCAGCCGGCGGGCAGGTCCTCCTTCAGGCCCCCCACCCGGTTGAACATGTAGTGCATCCGCCCGCCGGAGACCTCCTCCATGACGTGCTGGAGTTCCTCGCGCTCGGTGAAGGCGTAGAAGATCGGCGTGATCCCGCCCAGCTCCAGCGGGTACGACCCCAGGAACATCAGGTGGTTGAGCACCCGGTTCAGCTCCGCGAGGAGCGTGCGCGTCCATACCGCCCGCTCGGGCACCTCCATGCCGAGCATGCGCTCCACGGCGAGGACGACGCCCAGCTCGTTGGAGAAGGCCGACAGCCAGTCGTGGCGGTTGGCGAGCATGATGATCTGGCGGTAGTCGCGGGCCTCGAACAGCTTCTCCGCACCGCGGTGCATATAGCCGATCACCGGCTCCGCGCGCGTGATGCGCTCGCCGTCCAGGACGAGCTTGAGGCGCAGCACGCCGTGCGTGGACGGGTGCTGGGGGCCGATGTTGAGCACCATGTCGGTGCTCTCCGCGGCGCCGCCGATGCCGACCATGGTCTCCGTCGTAGGAGTCATGGACACAGTCTCTCCTACGTACGCTGACCTCATGGAGACGGGGAGCCCGGAGCACACCGGGGCAGCGGGAGACGAGCGGGCGGGGGACGAACGGGTGGAGGCCGAGCAGGCGGGGGACGAGCAGGCGGGGGCCGAGCCGGGGTGGACCGGGCTGCCGCCGAGGCTGCTGAGGATGCGGCGGCTGTTGCTGGTGGTGTGGCTGGGGCTGCTGACGATCGGGCTGGCGCTGCTGCTCGGGCTGCTCGTCGGGGCCGGCTGGGCCGCCTTCGCGCTGGTGCCGCTGGTCCTGATGGCCTGGGGGTGGGTGATGCTCGGCCGTAACTGGCGTTCGTGGCGCTACGCCGAGCGCGCGGACGACCTGCTGATCAGCCGGGGCGTGCTGTGGCGCGAGGAGACGGTCGTGCCCTACGGCCGGATGCAGCTGGTCGAGGTCACCTCCGGCCCCGTGGAGCGGCACTTCGGCCTGGCCAGCGTGCAGCTGCACACGGCCGCCGCGGCCACCGACGCCACCATCCCCGGCCTCGACCCGGCCGAGGCGGAACGGTTGCGCGACCGGCTCACCGAGCTGGGCGAGGCCCGATCGGCCGGGCTGTGACGACGCCCGGCGTCGACGACGCCGTACGCGAGAAGCGACCCGTGACCGAACGGCGGCTGCACCCCGTGACACCGCTCAGGCGCGCGTGGGCGCCGGTCGCCGTGCTCATCGGGTGGGCGGTGCACGACCCCGACCAGGCGCAGCGCCAGCTGACCAGGCTGACGACCACCACGCTTGTGCTCGCGCTCGCCGTGCTCGTCCCCGCCGCCGCCCTGTACGGCTTCCTCACCTGGTGGTTCACGCACTTCGCGGTGACCGACACCGAACTGCGCATCCGCACCGGCCTGGTGTTCCGGCGCACCGCGCACATCCGGCTGGAACGCCTCCAGGCCGTCGACATCACCCAGCCGCTCCTCGCGCGCGTGGCGGGCGTCGCGAAGCTCAAGCTCGACGTCATAGGCACGGACAAGAAGGACGAACTCGCCTTCCTGGGCGCGGAGGAGGCGCGTGCGCTCCGCGCGGAACTCCTCGCGCGCGCCGCCGGTTTCGCGCCCGAGACGGCGCACGAGGTCGGCGAGGCGCCGTCCCGGGAGCTGCTGCGCGTGCCACCGGGTGTCCTGGCCGTCTCGCTCGTGCTGACCGGCGCGACCTGGGCGACGCTGGCCGCCGCGGTCGTCGTACCGGCCGTTCTCTGGCTGGCCACGGAGAGCGCGTGGACCGTCCTCGCGACCGCGGTTCCGCTGTTCGGCGCGGCGGGCGCGAGCAGCGTGGGGCGGTTCGTCACCGAGTACGACTGGACGGTGGGCGAGTCGCCGGACGGGCTGCGTCTCGACCACGGCCTGCTCGACCGGGCGCACGAGACGGTGCCGCCCGGCCGCGTCCAGACCGTACGGATCGTCGAACCGCTGCTGTGGCGGCGGCGCGGCTGGGTGCGGGTGGAACTGGACGTGGCGGGCTCGTCCAACTCGGTCCTGCTGCCGGTCGCCCCGCGCGAGGTCGCCGAGTCGGTCGTCGCGCGCGTGCTGCCCGGGGTGACCGTCCCGCCGCGCGCGTCGCTGTCCCGTCCGCCGCGGCGGGCGGGCCGGTGCGTGCCGGTGTGGTGGCGCGGGTACGGCCTGGCCGTCACGGACGCGGTGTTCGCCGCCCGGACCGGCCTCTTCCGGCGGAGCCTGGCGCTCGTGCCGCACGCGAAGGTCCAGAGCGTACGGCTGGCTCAGGGGCCGTGGGAGCGGCTGTGGGGCGTGGCCGACGTACGCGTGGACACCGGGGCCAACAAGACGGTGACCGCCCGGCTGCGGGACGCCGGGGAGGCGGCGGAGCTGCTGCGGGGGCAGGCGGCGCGGTCGCGCACGGGGCGGAGGGACGCCCGGCCGGATCGGTGGATGGCCTGAGCGTCCGTCACGGCGTGCGTGCCCGAGTGAGCGTCAGGAAACCGCGCTCCGCAGCCTCTGCACATCGATCTGTTCCGTCTCGTCATGAGCCGTCAGGTTGATGACCTGGCCGATGCCCCGGGACTCCTCGTCGGCCCGCTTGAACTCGGCCTCGGACTCGGCCTTGTGAAGGGCGAGGGCCTCCTGGCCGACGACGTCGGCGAGGTCCTCGTTCTGGACGGACTCCAGCGCGGAGGGCGCCGCCCCCTGCTTCGTACCGAAGAAGTCGAAGCCGCCTGCGACCGCCGGACGCCGTACGGGCGTCGCCGGTACGACGGCCACCGCGGTCGGCGCGATGAAGTGCCCCGAGGGCTGCCGGGCCGCAGGCAGGGCCGGCTGGGCCTCGGCGACCGCGTCTGCCGTGGGGATGGCGGCCGCGCGCTCGTGCCCGTCGACCGCCTCGGGCTTCCCCTGCGCCTCGTCCTCCAGCGCGGGTTCCGTCTCGAACCCGCCGGTGACCGCCGCCTCGACGGCATCCGGGCCGGCTTCCGCCGACTCGTCGTCGGAGGGGCCGTCGCCCTTCGGGGGGTCGTTCTTCGGGGGGTCGTTTTTCAGTGGGTCGTTCTTCAGTGGGTCGTTCTTCAGTGGGTCGTTCTTCAGTGGGTCGTTCTTCAGTGGGTCGTTCTTCGGGGAATCGTTCCTTGGCTCGCTCTTGGAGGGCTCGCTGTCCTTCGCCGAGCCGTCCCCGCTCTTGCCCGGACCGTCCCCCTCCGGCGCCTCCGGAGCCTCCTCCGACGCCCCCGGAGCCTCCTCGCCGGCGAACCGCGCCAGCGCGGCATTGGCCCGCAGGAACAACCGGGACCCCTCCGGCGAGAAGACGGCCGGAGTCTCCGCCGTCTCCTCGACGCCCTCGGTGTCCGCGCCCTCCGTCTCGGCAGGGGCAGCCACAGCCCCCTCCGCAACGGCGGAAGCCGCACCGGCGGAAGCCGCACCGGCGACCGGCGCCGGCGGCAACGCGCGCGCGGGCGTGGCCGCCTCTATCTCCAGAACCCGGCGTTCCTCCAGGACGCTCGCCCGCTCGGTCTCCGCCGTGGCGTACCGGCGCAGCAGCGCCGCGTGCTCGTTGCGCAGCCCCGCGAGCTCCGCCCGCTTGGCCCGCAGCCGCTGCTCCAGCTTGACGCGCAGCTCGCGCGACTCCTCGAGATCGGTCTCCAGTTCGGCGACCCGCTCCTCGTACCGCCACTCGTCGCTCGCACGCGCGCGCGTGAGGTCGGCGACCCGCTTGCCCGCCTGCGTGTCCCAGCGACGCAGGACGACCGCGCCCACGACCGCCGTCGCCGCGGCGGCCGCGGCAAGGCCGCGCAGCACCACGGGCTCGGTGAACACCCAGGGGGCGAGGGCCCAGACGAGGGAGACGCCTGCGATCGCCGACGGGGGCAGCAGCCTGTGCAAGGGCGGGGAATGACGGTGACGTCCACGTGGCATGGCCAGAAACTTACCGCGCGTAGGCGAATCTTGTTGCCCCGCCCCGTAAAAACACAGCCATCCCGAGTCGTTCACACAGCATCAGGAATCAGATCCGCCACCGAATTGATCGACAACCAAGATCACAAAGCCCCGACGGCCATGTCACCCGCCACTTCACCCGCCACTTCACCCGCCGCTTCACCGGTCACGTCACCTGCCACTTCACCGGTCACGTCACCTGCCGAGTCACCTGCCGCTCAGCCGCCCGCTCATCCACTCCAGCGTCCCCGGAATCTCCCGCCGCCAGGTGTTGAAGTTGTGCCCCCCGCTTTCCAGGATGATCGACGAGATCCGCGTCAGCTTCGTGGCCTTCACACGCTCAATGAACTTCAACGTGTCCTTGTAGTTGGATTCTCCAACTTTGCTGCTGCTGACGAGCAGTGAAGTGTCCGGAGCGGGCATGTGCTTGAGGTACCACCACAGGTTCGCGCGATTGCGCAGTTCCTCGTCGCCGTGGAAGAGATCGCCCGTAGTCGCGTCGATCGGCGCCTTGTAGTACGCGGAAAGCCCCGCCCCGGCGGCGTACACCCGGGGATGGTGCATGGCGAGCTTCAACGCGCAGTAGCCGCCCGTGGAGTCCCCGATGATGCCCCAGCTGCCCGGTTTCCCGCCCACCCTGTAGTGGCCGCTCACGGCATCGACCAGATCTTTGGCGAAGAACGTCTCGGTCTGCGGGCCGCCCGGGATGTCCACGCATTCCGTGTCCCGCGGCGGGGCCACGGTCGGCCGCATCATCACCAGGATCATCGGCTGCATACGACCGTCCTCGGCAAGCCTCGCGGCCGTGCGCGGATAGTCGAGCTTGTCCACCAGCGCCTGGGCCGTCCCCGGATAACCGGTGAGGACGACGGCCGCAGGGAACGTGCGCGTGCGGTACTGCGGCTGAAAATACTCCGGCGGCAGATAGACGTACGCGGGCGTCGCGATGTGGGTCGTACGGCCCACGATGTCGATCTTCTGGATCTGCCCGCCCCTGTGCGGCCGGGCACTGGCCGCCCCGGGCACCCGCCGCGTGTCGACGACCTCCAGCGGCCCGCCGGCCGGCGTGTGGTCCACGACGACGCCCTGGCCGGTCTCCTGCCCGAACAGGTCGGCCCAACTGGCGTAGAACCCGAACGCCTGGTTGGCGACGAGACCGACCGCCGCGAAGAGCATCACCTGTGTGGAGAGCAGCAGACCGACGCGCCCGCCCACGTTCCGCCAGCCGCGCCGCGCCAGCCGTGGCCACAGCCACACCGTGCCGACGAACAGCCCTACGGCGGCCAGAACCGCCAGCGCCAGCACCTTGTCGCTCGTGAGACCCATCGATGGTTACCTGTCCGCACTTTCCGCCCGGTTCGCGCTTCCTCCGCGCCGCCTCCCCCGCTCCTTCGCAAGGGCTTGCCCCGGACTTTCCTTGGCCTTTGAAACGGTTTTGAGGAGTCGAGTGAACCTCTCCCCTCAAGACACCGTCCTAGAGGGCGCAATGTCGCCGGATGCCCGAATCGGCACCGGATCCAAGGTCTCTCGCAGAACTAATGGGATGCGATGTCTGTCAGGACAGATGTGGAAATGTCGGGCGGGGTTCCTCAACGATCGAGCCAGGTACGGCACCTGCCGGGCCGAGTACGGCATCTGCTCCGCGGCCCGCGCCCGGAGGCCGTTCCCGTTCTCGTCGGCAGGGCCTGCGCCCTGGTGGGCCTGCTGGACATCGCCGCGGGCGTCTTCCCGCGCTTCCGGCACAGCCGTATGCACGCCATCGCCGAGGTGCTGCCGGGCTCGACGGGCCCGTTCGCGGCCGCGCTGTCGCTCAGCGCGGGCGTGCTGCTGCTCCTGCTCGCCCACGGTCTCAAGCGCGGCAAGCGGCGGGCGTGGCGCGCCGCGGTCGTGCTGCTGCCGGCCGGAGCGGTCGCACAGTTCACGTACCGCCACTCCCTGGTGGGCGTCCTGATCTCTGTCGTGCTGCTCGCAGCCCTGTTGCGCCATCGCGACCAGTTCGCGGCGCTGCCCGACCCGCGCAGCAGGTGGCGCGCGCTGGCCAACTTCGTCCTCATGAGCGCCGGTTCCCTCGCCCTCGGGCTGGTCATCGTCAGCGCCCATCCGGAGACCCTGGTCGGCGACCCGAGCCTGGCCGACCGCATCGCGCACGTCATCTACGGCCTGTTCGGCTTCGAGGGCCCGGTCGCCTACGAGGGCAACACCTCGTGGACGGTCGCCTTCTCCCTGGGCGCCCTCGGCTGGATCACGGCGGTCACCACGATCTACCTCGCCTTCCGCCCCGAACACCCCGCCGCCCACCTCACCGAGGACGACGAGGCACGCCTGCGTGCCCTGCTGGTCAAGCACGGCGGCCGCGACTCCCTCGGCCACTTCGCGCTGCGCCGCGACAAGGCCGTCGTCTTCTCCCCCAGCGGCAAGGCGGCGGTGACGTACCGCGTGGTCTCGGGCGTGATGCTCGCCAGCGGCGACCCGATCGGCGACGTCGAGGCCTGGCCCGGCGCCATCGAGCGCTTCATGGACGAGGCCAAGGCCCACTCCTGGACCCCGGCCGTCATGGGCTGCTCCGAGACCGGCGCCGAGGTGTGGACCCGCGAGACCGGGCTCGACGCCCTCGAACTGGGCGACGAGGCGGTGGTGGACGTCCCGGATTTCTCGCTCGCCGGCCGCGCGATGCGCAACGTACGTCAGATGGTCAAGCGCATCGAGCGCGCCGGTTACGAGACCCGGGTACGGCGCGTCCGTGACCTCGGCGAGGCCGAGCTGGACCGCATCCGCCGCGCCGCCGAGGACTGGCGCGGCACCGACACCGAGCGCGGCTTCTCCATGGCGCTGGGCCGCATCGGCGACACGGCCGACGGTGACTGTCTCATCGCCACCGCGCACAAGGCGGACGAGGAGCCGGGTCCGTACGGCGACCTCAAGGCGATCCTCCACTTCGTGCCGTGGGGCACGGACGGCGTCTCGCTGGACCTGATGCGCCGCGACCGCTCGGCCGACCCCGGCATGAACGAACTGCTGATCGTGGCCGCGCTCCAGGCCGCCCCGAAGTTCGGCATCGCGCGCGTGTCCCTCAACTTCGCCATGTTCCGCTCGGCCCTGGCGCGCGGCGAGAAGATCGGCGCGGGTCCCGTGCTGCGCGCCTGGCGCGGCCTGCTGGTGTTCCTGTCCCGCTGGTTCCAGATCGAGTCCCTGTACAAGTTCAACGCCAAGTTCCAGCCCCGCTGGGAGCCCCGCTTCGTCGTCTACCGCGCCTCCGCCGACCTGCCCCGCCTCGGCTTCGCCGCCATGCAGGCGGAGGGCTTCGTGAACCTGGCCCTGCCGCTGCCGCGCTTCCTGCGCCGTCGTACGACCGCCCCGCGCCCGTGCCCCCACTCGGTGGCGGAACGGGACGTCCGCGCGGCTTGACGCGACCATCCCGGGGCGGCATGACGCGGTCCTCCAGGACCGGCCCGAGCGGCAGCCCACCCCCACCCCCCACACCAGGGCTCCCGCTCGGGCCACCGCACGTCCCGGACCTCCCTTGGGCCTACGCTGAACATATGAGCAAGCAGAGCGGACGCGGGCGCGTCACGGGCCTTCCGCAGTGGGACCGGTGCGCGGTCATGGGAGTCGTCAACGTGACCCCCGACTCCTTCTCCGACGGCGGCCGCTGGTTCGACACCACGTCCGCCGTCAAGCACGGCCTGGCCCTGGTCGAGGAGGGCGCCGACCTGGTCGACGTCGGCGGCGAGTCCACCCGCCCCGGCGCCACCCGGGTGGACGAGGCCGAGGAACTGCGCCGCGTCGTCCCCGTGGTCCGCGACCTCGCCTCCGAGGGCGTCACGATCTCCGTCGACACCATGCGCGCCTCGGTCGCCGAACAGGCCCTCGCCGCCGGCGCCGCCCTCGTCAACGACGTCAGCGGCGGCCTCGCGGACCCCGCGATGATCCCGGTGGTGGCGGACGCGGGCGCCCCCTTCGTCGTCATGCACTGGCGCGGCTTCCTGCAGGGCGGGAACGTCAAGGGCGTGTACGACGACGTCGTCGCCGAGGTCGTCGACGAGCTCCACGCGCGCGTGGAGGCCGTCCGGGCCGGCGGCATCGCCCCCGACCGCATAGTCGTCGACCCCGGTCTCGGCTTCTCCAAGGACGCCGAGCACGACCTCGTCCTCCTCGCCCACCTCGACCGCCTCCTCGCCCTCGGCCACCCCCTCCTCGTCGCCGCCTCCCGCAAGCGGTTCCTCGGCCGCGTCCTGGCCGGACCGCAGGGCGCGCCGCCGCCCGCCCGGGAGCGCGACGCCGCCACGGCCGCCGTCTCGGCGCTCGCGGCGCAGGCCGGCGCGTGGGCGGTACGCGTGCACGAGGTGCGCGCCACGGCGGACGCGGTGCGCGTCG
Organism: Streptomyces sp. DT2A-34; assembly: GCF_030499515.1. Lineage (NCBI taxonomy): Bacteria > Bacillati > Actinomycetota > Actinomycetes > Kitasatosporales > Streptomycetaceae > Streptomyces > Streptomyces sp. DT2A-34. Next base: position 4,225,853 of record NZ_JASTWJ010000001.1, read on the forward strand.
CGCGCGCGATCGAAGAGGCGCGCGACGCCCAGAACGCGCCCGGCGCGAACACCGAGCACAGCGGCACACACAGCTCTGAAGGAGCCCGGTGAGCGCCCCCCACACCGATGTCGAGCAGGTGGAGGCCACCAACACCGCCTTCTACGAGGCGTTGGAGAGCGGCGACTTCGAAAAGCTGTCCTCGCTCTGGCTCACCCCGTCCGACCTGGGAGTCGACGAGACGTACCACGACCCGGCCGACGCCGGCGTGGTCTCCTGCGTGCACCCCGGCTGGCCGGTGCTCACCGGACGCGGCGAGGTCCTCAGGTCGTACGCGCTGATCATGGCGAACACCGACTACATCCAGTTCTTCCTCACCGACGTGCACATCTCCGTCACCGGCGACACCGCCCTGGTGACCTGCACCGAGAACATCCTCAGCGGCGGCCCCGCCCCCGAGGGCGGGGAGGAGCTCGGCCCGCTCGTGGGCCAGCTGGTGGTCGCCACCAACGTGTTCCGCCGCACACCCGACGGCTGGAAGATCTGGTCGCACCACGCGTCGCCCGTTCTGGCCGAAAACGACGAGGAAGACAGCGACGAGACCCCCGCCTGAGTGGGTAGGCGCCCCCAGGGGCCGCTACCGGGACACCCCAGGGCCGACGCGCGGGAGCCACCCGCGAGGGGGCCTGCCTAGCCCGCCGGGACCAAGAAGTGGTTGGAATCACGCACCTGCGGGTAGGCGCGGCTACCAAGCCATGAGCCGCCGGGTTCCCCGGGGGAAACACTCGATGAATCCTCCTGGCCCCGGACCGGGCCCACGCCCCCGTGGCCCGGCCCTGTCAGTGCCCGCAGGTAGATTCGTTCGAGGCCGGTGTGGAGCCCGCACGCGACACGGACCGGCCGTCACCGACGATTGCAGGAGTGATTCGCGTGGATCGTGTCGCGCTGCGCGGCCTCAAGGCCCGCGGGTACCACGGTGTGTTCCCCGAGGAGCGCAGGGAGGGCCAGACCTTCGTCGTGGACCTCGTGCTGGGCCTGGACACCCGGCCGGCCGCCGCCGACGACGACCTGGCGAAGACCGTGCACTACGGCATCGTGGCGGAGGAGGTCGTGGCCGTCGTCGAGGGCGAGCCGGTCAACCTCATCGAGACGCTCGCCGCACGCATCGCCCAGGCCTGCCTGAAGCACGAAGGGGTCCAGGAGGTCGAGGTCACCGTCCACAAACCGGACGCGCCGATCACGGTCCCCTTCGACGACGTGACCGTCACCATCACCCGGAGCCGAGTATGACCGCGTTCTTCACCGAGGGGCACAGCGACCCGACCGTACAGCCGGTACCCGCCTCCGTCGTCGAGAAGGTCGACGCCGCCGACACCACCCTCCACAACCCGAAACGGGCCGTGATCTCCCTCGGCTCCAACCTCGGCAACCGCCTGGAGACCCTCCAGGGCGCCATCGACGCGCTGGAGGACACCCCCGGCGTCCGCATCAAGGCGGTCTCCCCGGTGTACGAGACGGAGCCGTGGGGCGTGGAGCCGGGAAGCCAGCCCTCCTACTTCAACGCGGTCGTGGTCCTCAAGACCACGCTCCCCCCGTCCTCCCTCCTGGAGCGCGCCCACGCGGTCGAGGAGGCCTTCCACCGGGTACGGGACGAACGCTGGGGCGCACGCACCCTCGACGTCGACATCGTCGCGTACGCCGACGTCGTCTCCGACGACCCGACCCTCACCCTCCCCCATCCGCGCGCCCACGAACGCGCCTTCGTCCTCGCCCCCTGGCACGACGTTGAGCCGCAGGCACAGCTGCCGGGCCGCGGCCCGGTGGCCGACCTGCTGGCCGGCATCACGCGCCACGGCGTCGAACCGCGCAGAGACCTGGAACTCCAGCTGCCCGAGTAGTCGTTAAGGTCAAGACGATCGACCACAGTCCGTGGGGATCCGGGGGAGCTGAAGGGACACCGTGAGAGAGCTGCGCATCAGGATGCTGGCCGGCATCTTCCTCGTCGCCGGAATCCTGTCCTGGGCGGGCGCCCGCCTCTGGAACTCGATCGGGACCCTGCCGAGCGTCCCCCTGGCCGCCCCCATCGTCCTCGCCGTGATCGCCGTGGTCCTGCTCGCCACGGCGCTCTCGATCCGCGCCCGCCTGAAGGCCCAGCGCGAACGCGACCCCGAGGCCAAGGGCGTCGACCCCCTGATGGCCGCCCGCGCGGTCGTCTTCGGCCAGGCCAGCGCCCTGGTGGCCGCCCTCGTCGCCGGCATGTACGGCGGCACGGGCGCCTTCCTCCTGGAACTCCTCGACATCCCCGCCCGCCGCGACCAGGCCGTCTACGCCGGCTTCTCGTTGGTGGCGGGCGTCGGCGTCATAGCGGCAGCCATCTTCCTGGAACGCGTGTGCAAGCTCCCGGAGGACGACGAGCACAACGGGGCAGGCGCGGCGCCGACGGTGTGACGCTGCTGGGTTTACCAGGCTGGCGTGCTAGGTGGCCATTGACCAGGAAACCCGGGTAGGGATCCAGACGGTAGCTGTAGAGGGTGAACGGTTTCGGGCTTTCGGCCCTGCGTAGCCGTACATCCCGCACCTCGACCCACGTCGACTCGGCGAGTCCCAGCGGATGCTGCTCGGGTTTGAACGTTCCTCGTGACGGCCAACTGTCGGCTACGACCAGGTGCGAGGCCGGCCCGTTGCCCCGGGGCGTGAACTTTGCGCCAACCACCTGTGCCAACTCGGACAGAAACGCTGCATTGGAGCTGACGAGCAAGCGAGCGGCCCAGGTCTTCGGACGGAATTCGTCCCCGTCCGTGTAGCCGTCGAGAAAGCCTTCGAACGTCTCGCTGTCCCGGAGAACAACGCGAGGAAACCGTTGCCGCACATGATGCGCGTCCCCACCCACGTACTGCCTCATCAGGTCAGCCAAGTACGACGAGACGACACGCACGCGGAAGCCAGGCGCGTCCCGCTGAAGGTAGCCGGAGGGACGCGTGACTGCTTCCAGGCGAGCGGGCAACCCGGTTGCTGCGGTTAGGCACGCCGCTAAGCGTGAGGCGAAACCCTCGTAGCCCGGTTTGATGGTCAACCGCTCGCGACACAACTTCCGCGCGTACGTCCAGGCGAGAACGGTTCCTTCCGTGTCTCTCGCGTGGACCCACCATCAGGCGTTCCCAGCATCTGATCCGCGCCTGCAAGCGCCCGCCCAACCCCATTCACTGTCTGCTTGCTGGGCAGCCCATACCCCACCGCAACCCCCCTTGATCAGCGACTCCACTGATCAAGGACGATATCGGGCGCCACTGACAATCAGGTCAGCGCGCCAGTATCAGGCTCATTGCCTCGGCGCGGGTCGTAGCGTCCCGAAGCTGCCCACGCACCGCCGACGTCGTGGTCTTGGCGCCGGGCTTGCGGATGCCGCGCATCGACATGCACATGTGTTCAGCCTCAATGACGACGATCACCCCCCGGGCCTCAAGGATCTTCATGAGGGAGTCGGCGATCTGGGTGGTGAGCCGTTCCTGCACCTGCAGACGACGGGCAAACACGTCAACCAGCCGTGCAAGCTTCGAGAGGCCGGTGATCTTGCCGCTTTCAGCAGGAATGTACCCAATGTGGGCTACGCCATGGAATGGGAGGAGATGATGTTCACAGTTTGAAACGATTTCTATATCTTTGACCAAGACCATCTCGTCATGTCCGATATCGAAAGTCGTCGTCAGAACTTCCTCAGGCTCCTGCCACAGCCCCGCCAAAAGCTCCCGATAAGCCCGCGCCACCCGCGCCGGCGTCTCCTTCAGCCCTTCACGGTCCGGATCCTCGCCGACCGCGATCAGCAGCTCACGCACGGCGTTCTCGGCGCGCTTCTCGTCGAACTCGCCGATGAAGCCCTCGCCATCCAGCGTCACGGGGTCGGTCATGTGGTGCCTCGTTCCTCTGCGGGTCGCGCGCGTGTGGGCCACGTGCGCGTCTGAACTGCGTGCATACAAAAATGCCGCGCCCCCCAGGCTAGAACCAGGGGGGCGCGGCATCCATTCCGGACCGGTGGGGTCACCGGAGCCGGGGCGTCAGCTCTCGGGACGATCCTCCGGAGCCGGCTCGGCCGCCGGGGCGGGCTCCGTCACCGTCGACTTGGCGGTGCTGATCGCCGGAGTCGCGCCGTTGGCGCCGTTCGTCAGTGCGAGCTCCTTCGGGGAGAGCACCGGCGGACGGGTGGACGGCGTACGCCGCGAGGAGCCGGTCCAGGCGGGCCGGGGCGGACGCTTGACGATGGGGGCGAAGATCTCGGCGATCTCCTCCTTGCCCAGCGTCTCCTTCTCCAGCAGCTGCAGGACGAGGTTGTCGAGGACGTCGCGGTTCTCGACCAGGATCTCCCAGGCCTCGTTGTGCGCGTTCTCGATGAGCTTCTTGACTTCCTCGTCCACCAGCGCGGCGACCTCTTCCGAGTAGTCGCGCTGGTGAGCCATCTCACGTCCGAGGAACGGCTCGGTGTTGTCGCCGCCGAACTTGATCGCGCCGAGACGCTCGGTCATGCCGTACTGCGTGACCATCGCGCGGGCGGTGGCCGTGGCCTTCTCGATGTCGTTCGCGGCACCCGTCGTCGGGTCGTGGAAGACCAGTTCCTCGGCCGCGCGGCCGCCCAGCATGTAGGCCAGCTGGTCCAGCATTTCGTTGCGCGTGGTCGAGTACTTGTCCTCGTCCGGGAGCACCATCGTGTAGCCCAGCGCACGGCCTCGCGACAGGATCGTGATCTTGTGGACCGGGTCGGAGTTGGGGGAAGCCGCCGCGACCAGGGCGTGGCCGCCCTCGTGGTACGCGGTGATCTTCTTTTCCTTGTCCGACATGATCCGGGTCCGCTTCTGCGGGCCCGCCACAACGCGGTCGATGGCCTCGTCCAGCATGTGGTTGTCGATCAGCTTCTTGTCGCTGCGGGCCGTGAGCAGCGCTGCCTCGTTGAGGACGTTGCTCAGGTCCGCGCCCGTGAAGCCGGGCGTGCGGCGGGCGACCGCCGACAGGTCGACGTCCGGGGCGACCGGCTTGCCCTTCTGGTGAACCTTGAGGATCTCCAGACGGCCCTGCATGTCCGGGCGGTCGACCGCGATCTGGCGGTCGAAGCGGCCGGGGCGCAGAAGGGCCGGGTCGAGGATGTCGGGCCGGTTCGTCGCGGCGATGAGGATCACGCCGCCCTTGACGTCGAAGCCGTCCATCTCGACGAGCAGCTGGTTCAGGGTCTGCTCGCGCTCGTCGTGACCGCCGCCGAGGCCGGCGCCGCGGTGACGGCCGACCGCGTCGATCTCGTCGACGAAGACGATCGCCGGGGCGTTCGCCTTGGCCTGCTCGAACAGGTCACGGACTCGGGAGGCACCGACACCGACGAACATCTCGACGAAGTCGGAACCGGAGATCGAGTAGAAGGGGACGCCCGCCTCGCCGGCGACGGCGCGCGCGAGGAGCGTCTTACCGGTACCGGGAGGCCCGTAGAGCAGCACGCCCTTGGGGATCTTGGCGCCCACGGCCTGGAACTTCGCCGGTTCCTGGAGGAACTCCTTGATCTCCTGGAGCTCCTCGACGGCCTCGTCCGAGCCGGCGACGTCCGAGAACGTCGTCTTCGGGGTGTCCTTGGTGATGAGCTTCGCCTTGGACTTGCCGAAGTTCATGACCCGGGAGCCGCCGCCCTGCATCTGATTCATCAGGAACAGGAAGACGACCACGATGAGGACGAAGGGAAGCAGGGAGAGCAGGATGCCGACGAACGGGTTCTGCTTGGACGGCGAAACCGTGTAGCCGTCCGGGATCTGCTTGTCCTGGTACTTGTTCTGCAGCGTGCTGGCGATGGTCACGCCCTGATCGCCGATGTAGCTCGCCTGGATCTTGGTGGCGCCCTCGACCTTTTCGCCGTCCTTGAGCTGGACCTTGATGATCTGCTCGTCGCCGGTGGTCAGTTTGGCCGACTCGACCTTGTTGTCATTGATCGCCTGGACGACCTGGCCGGTGTCCACCGTCTTGTAGCCGCCGGACGAGCCGACGACCTGCATCAACACGACCACGGCAAGGACGGCCAGCACGATCCACATGACCGGCCCACGGAAGTATCGCTTCACGTCCATCCATACGGAGCGGTGCCGCCCCGTCCCTCCTGCCATAGTGAGTTTGATAAGACAGTTCTTCTGACGGTACCCCAGCTTTGACGACCGTAGCCGCACGGGACGGCTGGCAAGCCCGTCTGCATGCTCCAACGGCGCGAGGCCCGCCGGGGTTCCCGATCTTCGTACAGCGCTTGGGCCCTTCGGGTCCGGTACCCCGGACCGTCGGACTCAGCCGCCGTAGACGTGGGGCGCGAGCGTACCGACGAACGGGAGGTTGCGGTACTTCTCGGCGTAGTCGAGGCCGTAGCCGACGACGAACTCGTTGGGGATGTCGAAGCCGACCCACTCCACGTCGATGGCGACCTTCGCGGCCTCGGGCTTGCGCAGCAGGGTGCACACCTTGAGGGAGGCGGGCTCGCGCGAGCCGAGGTTGGAGATCAGCCAGGACAGGGTCAGGCCGGAGTCGATGATGTCCTCGACGATCAGGACGTGCTTGCCCTTGATGTCGGTGTCGAGGTCCTTGAGGATCCGCACGACACCGGAGGACTGGGTGCCGGCGCCGTACGACGACACGGCCATCCAGTCCATGGTGACGGGGGTGGACAGCGCCCGGGCGAGGTCGGCCATGACCATCACCGCGCCCTTGAGGACGCCGACGATGAGCAGGTCCTTGCCCGCGTACTCCGCGTCGATCTTCGCGGCCAGCTCGGCCAGCTTCGCGTCGATCTCTTCTTTGGTGATGAGCACCTGCTGGAGCTCGGCACCCATGTCTTTCGCGTCCACCCGCATCACTTTCGGTCGTCCCACCGGCTGGTCCCTGCCGCTCTCACGACCCGCTCGAGGGCCGGTGGGAGGGTCCGGTTTCAGCCTTGCCGAATCACCAGTCTGCCACCCTGGCGCTGCGCGACGACTTTGCCGGGGAGATTGATGGCTCCCTGACCGCGCCAGCCGGTGATCAGCCGGTCGACTTCCTCGATGTGGCGGGCGAACAGCGCACCGGCGGGCGCCCCGGCCTCGATGGCGGCGCGGCGCAGGATCCGACGGCGTACGGCGGGCGGCAGGGCGTACAGCTTGGCGCACTCCAGGAGGCCGGCCGAGTCGCGTACGGCGGCCTCGGCCTGGCCGGCCCAGGCGTCGAGGGCGTCGGCGTCGTCGCGGGAGAGCTGGGCGGTGCGGGCGAGGGCCTCCACGACGCCCTTGCCCAGCGCCTTCTCCAGGGCGGGCAGGCCTTCCTGGCGCAGCCGCGACCTGGTGTAGGCGGGATCGGAGTTGTGGGGGTCGTCCCAGACCGGGAGGGACTGGACCATGCAGGCCTTGCGGGCGGTCTGCCGGTCGAGCTGGAGGAAGGGGCGCCGGTAACGGCCGCCGGCCCCCGAGACCGCGGCCATTCCGGACAGGGAGCGGATGCCGGAGCCGCGGGCGAGGCCGAGCAGGACGGTTTCGGCCTGGTCGTCGCGGGTGTGGCCGAGCAGGACGGCGACGGCGCCGTGGCGGACGGCCGCGGTGTCGAGGGCGGCGTAGCGGGCGTCACGGGCGGCGGCCTCGGGTCCGCCTTGGCGGCCGACGGTCACGGCGATGGACTCGACCGGGTCGAGGCCGAGTTCGCGCATGCGCAGGACGACTTCCTCGGCGCGCAGGTCGGAGCCGGGCTGCAGACCGTGGTCGACGGTGACGGCGCCGGCACGGATGCCGAGTTTGGGGGCTTCGAAGGCGAGCGCGGAGGCGAGGGCCATGGAGTCGGCGCCGCCGGAGCATGCCACGAGCACGAGCGGGGAGGGGGGTCGCTCGTGCGGGGCGGTGCTCGGGGGCTCCTGCGGGGCCTGGCCGGGGAGTTCGTACGACGGCTCGCGCGCCGTGTCGTACACGGCGGACATGACGCCGGTCGATGTCACGGACGGCGCCATGGGCAGCGCCATGTGCGGGATCTCGTACGAGGTCGCGCGCGCGGTGGCGGGCGCGGGGGCGTCGGTGGGGTGGCTGTGTTCGTTGAGGATGTCGTGGAGGACGCGGCGGACCGCCAGGCGTATCGCCGCGACCGCAGGATGGGGACCCATTGTCCGGTTCCCTTCATGAAATTGTCGGGGGGTGAGCCCGAGTTCGGTCACTCAGAGTGTGTAGATGGTGACAGAACCGGGCCGTTCCCCGAGCATTGCACGCCTACCCATCGCTCACGGTCCCTCGGACGGGTGATTGAAGGGGCGTTCGCCTGCCGTCGGCCGGATTCGGTTCACGACGTTCGTATGAGATGCACGACTCGGCGCGTGATTCACGACTCCGCCTTGCGGTGCACCCGCGCGATCCAATCCGCCGGTTTGGCGATCTCCGTCTTGGTCGGGAGGGTGTTCGGGGAGGTCCACACGCGGTTGAAGCCGTCCATGCCGACCTGGTCCACGACCGCCCGTACGAAGCGTTCGCCGTCGCGGTACTGCCTGAGTTTGGCATCCAGACCCAGCAGCTTGCGCAGGGCCATGTCGAGCCTCGACGCACCCTTGGCGCGTCGCTGCTGGAACTTCTCGCGGATCTCGGCGACGGTCGGGACGACCTGGGGGCCGACCCCGTCCATCACGAAGTCGGCGTGGCCCTCCAGGAGCGACATCACGGCGGTGAGCCGGCCGAGGATCTCCCGCTGGGCCGGGGTCTGCACCAGTTCGACGAAGGACCGTCCGCCGTCGTCCTCCTCGGCCTCGGGGCGGCCGCCCGCGAGCGACTGCGCGGCCTCGCGGATGCGCTCCAGGACGGTCATGGGGTCGACGTCCGTCTCCCCCAAGAACGACTGGATTTCGCCCTCCAGGTGGTCCCGCAGCCAGGGCACGGCGGTGAACTGCGTGCGGTGCGTCTCCTCGTGCAGGGTCACCCACAGGCGGAAGTCGTGGGGCTGTACGTCGAGTTCGCGCTCCACGTGCACGATGTTCGGGGCGACGAGCAGGAGTCGGCCGCCGCCGTTCTGGCCCGCCGGGAGTTCGCGGGTGGCCGGGGCGAAGGTCTCGTACTGGCCGAGGACGCGGGAGGCCAGGAAGGACAGCAGCATCCCGAGTTCGACGCCGGTGACCTTGCCGCCGACCGCGCCGAGGACCGCGCCGCCGGTGCTGCCGCTGCGGCGCTCCTGCATCTTTTCGAGCAGGGGCTTGAGGATCTCGCGGAACCCTGCGACGTTCGCCCGCACCCAGCCGGGGCGGTCCACGACGAGGACGGGGGTGTCGTGGGTGTCCTCCGTGCCCATACGAGTGAAGCCCCGGACGTGTTCCTCCGAGGCCTTGGCATGTCGGCGCAGCTCGGCGACGACGGCCCGGGCCTCGTCGCGGCTCACCTCGGGGCCCGGCCGTACGAGCCGGGTCGCGGTCGCCACCGCGAGATTCCAGTCGACCATCTCGGCACCACCGATGCTCGTCATGTGTCAACCGTACGTGAGCGTTCCCACTTGGGGCAGGCCGTGGGGGCTGGCGGGGCCGCGGTGCCTTTGGGGGTTGCTCGGCGTGGTGGTGGCGTACTTGGGTCGGCAGGGGCGGCGCGTGTTCGGGCGGCGCCCGGCGTTGCGGGCCGTGCCCACCCGTTCCGCCCCAGCGGAACGACTGCCCACGGCGGGGGCGGGGTCAGCCGCAGCCGCACGCTGACAGGGCCGTTGCCGTTCTGTCCAGGGCCGACTGGGCTGCCGCCGGGTCCGTCGTGTTCGTGGCCAGGAAGGCGAAGGCCAGTAGGCGGCCGTCCTGGTCGACCACCGTGCCGGCCAGGGCGTTCACGCCGGTCAGGGTGCCTGTCTTGGCTCGGACGACGCCTGCCGCGCCGTCCGTGTAGCGGCTGGTCAGGGTGCCGGTGAAGCCTGCCACCGGGAGACCGGTCAGGGTCGCGCGCAGTTGCGGGTGGGTCGGGTCGGCTGCCTTGGCGAGGAGGGACGTGAGCAGGTCCGCCGTCAGTCTGTCGTCGCGGTTGAGGCCGCTGCCGTCCTTGAAGGCGGCGCCGGAGACCGGGAGTCCGAGCTTCTTCAGCTGCGCCCCGATCGCGTCGCCGGCACCGTCGAAGTCCGGGCGCTGTCCGCTCGCCACGGCCGTCTGGCGGGCCAGGGCCTCGGCGATGTCGTTGTCGCTGTTGGTGAGCATGCGCTCGACCAGCGAGGAGAGCGGGGGCGAGGAGACCTCGGCGAGGGGCTCGGCCCGGTTCGTCGCCTTGGACGGGCCGGGGGAGGTCGTCTTGATGCCGTGGTCCGCGAGGAAGGACGCGAACTCGGCCGCCGCGTCCTTCGCCGGGTCCGCCACCCGGGGTGCCGGGCCGCTGGTGGAATCGTCCGTGCGGGCCTCGTCGGCCATGAGGGCGCTGACCGGGGCAAGGTTGTCGTTGACCCCGATGGGGTGCAGTTCGGGGCCGGCGTAAAGGGTCTTGTCGTACGAGAGGGTGACCTGGCGCACGTTTCGCTTCTTCAGCGCAGCTGCCGTCTCGTCGGCCAGCTCGCGCAGGCTCGCCCAGCCGTCGGCCTCCTTGCGTGCCGTCAGCGTGGGGTCGCCGCCGCCGACCAGGACCAGTTCCTTCGTGTCGGGTTCGAGGGCGGTGCGGGTGGTGAGGCGGTGGTCGGGGCCCAGCGCGGCGAGGGCGGCCGTGGCGGTGGCGAGTTTCGTCGTGGAGGCGGGGATGAGGGGCTCGGAGGCTCCGTCGCCGTAGAGGCGCTTGCCGGTGGCCACGTCCACGATCGCCGCGGTGCTGCGGGTGCCGAGTTCCGGGACGTCCAGGAGCGGGCCCAGGAGGCCGGCGAGAGCCTTGCCGTTCGGGGCCGACTTCACGGTGCTGATGCCGCCGCCGAGGCCGGTGAGGACGGAGGCCGCGCTGGGGGCGGGGCGGGGTCCTTCGGCCGCCGTATCCGCGGAATCGGACGTATCGGCATTACGGCCGTGATCTGTGCCACCCGTGCGCTCCTGGGCGGCCGCCCAGTCCCGCTCGGCCGTACGCTGACCGGTGGAGTCCCAGGGGCCGGCGGCGGACACCACTCCGGCGGCCAGTGCCAGTCCGGCGGTGGCGGCGCCCGCGGTGAACTGCCAGGTCTTCGGCTTGCGTGTCCGCACGGCCTGCGGGGAGACGGCTCGCGCGAGCCGTACGACCCGTGGTTTCGCGGCCGTCGCGGCGCGTGCGAGACGGGGGCCCACGGCGTCCGCGGCCCGTGCCAGACGCGGTCGTACGGCGCTCGCGACCCGCGTCACATGCGGTCTCGCGGCTCGCCAAGGCCTCAGCTCTGGCACGACCACCAGCCCCTTTCGCGATCACACACCTGCGTGAGGGACACTTAACCACCAGAACTATGTGCTGATCATGGAGGAGCCACCGGTGGAGTTCGACGTCACGATCGAGATTCCGAAGGGTTCGCGGAACAAGTACGAGGTGGACCACGAGACCGGTCGGATCCGCCTGGACCGTCGACTCTTCACCTCGACCGCCTACCCGACCGACTACGGCTTCGTCGAGAACACCCTCGGCGAGGACGGCGACCCGCTGGACGCGCTGGTCATCCTGGACGAGCCGACCTTCCCGGGCTGCCTCATCAAGTGCCGCGCGATCGGCATGTTCCGGATGACGGACGAGGCCGGCGGCGACGACAAGCTGCTGTGCGTGCCGGCGACGGACCCGCGGGTGGAGCACCTGCGTGACATCCACCACGTCTCGGAGTTCGACCGCCTGGAGATCCAGCACTTCTTCGAGGTCTACAAGGACCTGGAGCCCGGCAAGTCCGTCGAGGGCGCCGACTGGGTGGGCCGCACCGAGGCCGAGGCCGAGATCGAGCGGTCCTACAAGCGCTTCAAGGACCAGGGCGGCCACTGAGCCATCGGGCTGAGGCACCGGCTGCTCTCAGCCATGTGAACGGGCTGCACGCGTGCGCGTGCAGCCCGTTCGCGTGTGTGTGCGCATACTGAGTGCGGCAGGAGGTGTCGTATAGGGAGTGCTACGCACGTGACGGACGCGGAGGACCGCAAGCCGCAGTCGGACGAGGCAAGGATGGCCTTCACGCCTCCCGTAGGCGTCGAGGTCGGGGACAACGAGTCGGAGACCACGTCCGAGTTCGCCCTCCCCAAGGGGCTGGGTGTACCGCAGCCGCCGGTCCAGGAACCCGAGGGCTCGGCGTTCCGCGCGCCGAGCGGCTACAGCGTCGAGGACGCCTCACCCGCCTTCACCCCCGCGACCGGCATACCGAAGATCAGCCTGACCAAGGATCTGCCCTGGCAGGACCGGATGCGGACGATGCTGCGCATGCCGGTGGCCGAGCGGCCCGCTCCGGAGCGGATGCCGAAGGTGGAGGAGGAGGGTCCGGCCGTCCCGCGCGTGCTCGACCTGACCCTGCGTATCGGCGAGCTGCTGTTGGCGGGCGGTGAGGGCGCGGAGGACGTCGAGGCGGCGATGTTCGCGGTCTGCCGGTCCTACGGCCTGGACCGCTGCGAGCCGAACGTCACCTTCACCCTGCTGTCGATCTCGTACCAGCCGTCGCTGGTGGACGATCCGGTGACGGCGTCGCGCACGGTACGGCGGCGCGGCACCGACTACACGCGTCTGGCCGCCGTGTACCAGCTCGTCGACGACCTCAGCGACCCGGAGAGCCATATCTCCCTGGAGGAGTCCTACGGGCGGCTCGCGGAGATCCGCCGCAACCGGCACCCGTACCCGACCTGGGTGCTGACCGGGGCGAGCGGGCTGCTCGCGGGCGCGGCCTCCGTGCTGGTCGGCGGTGACGTGATCGTCTTCATCGCGGCCATGCTGGGGGCGATGCTCGGCGACCGGCTGGCGTGGCTGTGCGCGGGGCGCGGGCTGCCGGAGTTCTACCAGTTCACGGTGGCCGCGATGCCGCCGGCCGCGATCGGGGTCGCGCTGACGCTGGCGCACGTCGACGTGAAGGGGTCCGCGGTGATCACCGGTGGACTGTTCGCGCTGCTGCCCGGGCGGGCGCTGGTGGCGGGCGTGCAGGACGGGCTGACCGGCTTCTACATCACCGCGGCCGCGCGTCTGCTGGAGGTCATGTACTTCTTCGTCGGCATCGTCGTCGGTGTGCTGGTGATCCTGTACCTCGGCGTGAACCTGGGCGCCGGCCCCGACCCCGACGCGCTGCTGAACATCTCCGAGCGGCCGTACTGGCAGATCGGCGCGTCGATGCTGCTGTCGCTGACCTTCGCGGTGCTGCTCCAGCAGGAACGGTCCACTGTGCTCGCCGTGACCCTCAACGGGGGCGTCGCGTGGGTGGTCTACGGCGCGCTGCACTACGCCGGTGAGCTGTCGCCGGTTGCCTCTACGGCTGTCGCGGCCGGGTTGGTGGGGTTGTTCGGGCAGCTGATGGCGCGGTATCGGTTCGCGTCGGCGTTGCCGTACACGACGGCGGCGATCGGGCCCCTGTTGCCGGGGTCGGCCACGTATTTCGGGCTGTTGTCGATCGCGCAGAACAAGGTGGATGCGGGGCTTGTTTCGCTGGCCACGGCGGCTTCTTTGGCCATGGCCATTGCGATTGGGGTCAATCTCGGGTCGGAGATCTCCCGGTTGTTCCTGCGGATCGGCTCGCCTGAGAAGCGGCGGGCTGCCAAGCGGACGCGGGGATTCTGAGCGCCGGACGCGTATGGCTCTGGTGGTTCTGTCCGACGGCGGCTGCGGGTTGTTCGTGGCTTGTCGCGCCCACGCGGCGGAGCCGCATATTGATACGGCCCCGCGCCCCTTGAGGGCGTGTCAGTACCCCTGGTCGGGCGGGTACTGCTGGTTCTGCCGGCCGTAGCCCTGGGGGTACTGCTGGGCGTACGGCTGCTGCTGGGGCTGCTGGTCGTAGTACTGCTGGTCGTAGCCGTACTGCTGGTGGCCCTGGTTGCCGTACTGCTGCTGGGGCTGGGGCTGGTCGTCGGACGGGATGCGGCGGAGTTGGGTCGTGGCGTCGTCCATCATCATGTGCTGCTGCTGGGCGGGGGCCGGGGCCTCCGTCGCCGCGCGCTTGTTCTTGGCGCGCTCTCGCAGGTACTCGATGATGATCGGGACCACGGAGACGAAGACGATCAGGACGAGGATCGCCTCGACGTTCTTGTTGATGAAGTCGATCTGGCCGAGCCAGTAGCCCGCGAGGGTGACGCCGGTGCCCCAGGCGATGCCGCCGATGATGTTGTACGTGAGGAACGTGCGGTACCGCATACGGCCGGCGCCCGCCACGATGGGGGCGAAGGTGCGCACGATCGGGACGAAGCGGGCGAGGACGATCGCCTTGGGGCCGTACTTCTCCATGAACTCGTGCGCCTTCTCCAGGTTCTCCTGTTTGAAGAGCTTGGAGTTGGGGCGGTTGAAGAGCTTCGGGCCGAAGAACTTGCCGATCATGTACCCGACTTGGTCACCGATGACGGCGGCCAGGACGATGAGGGTGCAGACCAGCCACAGGGGCTGGCTGATGTACTGCCCTTGGGCCACGAAGAGGCCCGCCGTGAACAGCAGCGAGTCACCGGGCAGGAACGCGAAGAGGCCGGATTCGGCGAAGACGATCAGCAGGATGCCGGGGAGGCTGAAGGTCTCGATCAGATAGTCCGGGCTGAGCCACTCGGGGCCGAGCGCAAGCGTGGTCACGGGATTGTGGCTCCTGCTGGATGGGGGGCGGGCGGGCTGAGGCTGGCTGCTCAAATTATCAACGCTGCACTGGCCGCCCAGGTTCCATGGACCCCCTCAGGATGCACTGTGCCTCTGCTGGGTCAAAGCTGTGATTCATGGGCATCGAAGAGTACGGCGGCGGTCAGGGGCCCCGACCCGACGTTCTGGTGGTGACCACGAACGACATTCCCGGCCACCGGGTCACAGAGGTTCTCGGCGAGGTCTTCGGGTTGACGGTGCGGTCGCGGCACCTCGGCAGCCAGATCGGCGCCGGGCTGAAGTCGCTGGTCGGCGGTGAGCTCAGGGGGCTCACCAAGACGCTGGTGGAGACCCGCAACCAGGCCATGGAGCGGCTCGTCGAGCAGGCACGCGCGCGTGGCGCGAATGCCGTGCTCGCGTTCCGGTTCGACGTCACCGAGGCGGCCGACGTGGGCACCGAGGTGTGTGCCTACGGGACGGCGGTGGTCCTGGCCCGGGAGTGACCCGTACGGGGTCCCGGGCCAGGGGTCACGAGGAGTGCCGGGCGGCGTTGGCGAGGATCGCCGCCCTGAGGTGCTCGGCGAGGCCCGGCCGCATGGAGTCGTAGTACGCCTTGAAGCGCTCGTCGGAGACGTACATCTCCGCGAAGCACCGGTGCATCTCGTACGACACCTCGAAGTACGACCTGCTGACGTGCTGCCGGTGTTCCTCGGCCAGGTCCATGGCCGCCTCGCCGGACGGCTGCTCGCCGGCGGCCACCAGGGCGGCGTACCGTTCCTGCCAGTCGTCGACCTCGGCCTGGATGCGCTTCCAGTCCTCCTTGGTGTAGGTCGCGGCGCGGCGCTGTGACTCGGCATACGCCTCCGTGCCGCCCCAGCGCTGCTCCGTCTCCTCGGCGTACTGCTCGGGGTCCTTGTCCCCGAAGACCTCGAACCGCTCCTCCGGCGTGAGATTGATTCCCATCTTGCGTGCCTCCATGGCGTGCTCCACGGCCGCCGCCATCTTCCGCAGCTTCTCGATCCGGGCGGTCAGCAGCTCGTGCTGCCGGCGCAGGTGTGCGCGCGGGTCCGCGTCCGGGTCGTCGAGCAGGGCGGCGACCTCCTCGAGCGGGAAGCCGAGCTCGCGGTAGAACAGGATCTGCTGCAGCCGGTCGAGGTCGGCGCCGTTGTAGCGCCGGTGGCCCGCGTGGCTGCGCTCGCCGGGTACGAGCAGGCCGATGTCGTCGTAGTGGTGCAGGGTGCGCACCGTCACTCCGGCGAAGCCGGCGACCTGTCCCACGGAGTAGCTCACTTCCGCTCCCTTCTCGGTACGCACTCCACGGTGAGTCCTCACGCGACGTGAGGTGCAAGCCCGTTTTCCCCTCAGAGGGGCGCGCCCGTTCTGCCCCGCGGTCACACGGTCTCCTTCACACCGCGTACGGGTTCTCCTGGTCCTCGGCGAGGATCCCGACGAACGGTTCGCCCTCCCCCGCGAAGGTGTAGGCGCCGCCCCGGATGCGTTCGATGAGGCCGCGGGTCCACTCGGCGCCGGTGTCGGCGGAGTGGACCCAGAAGTTCATGATCTCGCCGATATGGCCGAGCTGACCGGGGCCGTCCTCGGGCGTGTAGTACTCGGTGACGGACTTGCGCCACTCCTCGATGCTGCGCACCCGCTCCTCGAGGAGGGCGAGGACCTCCTCACGGTCCAGGTCGACCATGCAGCCGAGCGCGGCGGTCAGGACGTCCGGTCTCTGGTCGTAGGCCGTGAGGTACTGGCGCACCAGCCCGAGGTATTCCTCGGTGCCCTTCTCGGTGACCTCGTACTCCGTGCGCGGTGGCCCGCCGGCCGTGGACGGGGCGATCTCGTGGGCGTGCAGCAGTCCCTGCTTCGCCATCTGCTTCAGGGCGTGGTAGATCGAGCCGGGCTTGGCGTTGGACCACTCGTGCGCGCCCCAGTACTCCAGGTCGTTGCGCACCTGGTAGCCGTGAGCCCGCCCGTGCTGGCGGACCGCGCCGAGCACGAGGAGACGGATCGCTGACATGCGGTCCAGATTAGGGCGGGGGGCGGGTCGGGGCGGGGGTCAGGTCACTCGCCGTGGCAGGCGGGCACCCGGTGAACACCTGGATGCACGCCTGCCGGGCGTATGGAAGTCGACCGACTCAGAACGGGAACCCGCTCCGCCCGTGCTGCACCGAGATCCACTTGATCGTCGTGAACGCGTCCAGCATCGTCTCGCCGTTCAGGCGGCCGAGGCCGGAGTGCTTCTCGCCGCCGAAGGGGACGATCGGCTCGTCGTGGACGGTGCCGTCGTTCACGTGGAACATGCCGGTGTCGATCCGCTTGGCGAAGGCGACGCCCCGCTCGATGTTCCCGGTGTGGACGGCGCCGCTCAGGCCGTACGGGGTGTCGTTGACGAGGCGTACGGCCTCCTCCTCGCCGTCGAACGGGACGAGGAAGGCGACCGGGCCGAAGACCTCCTGCTGGAGCAGGGCCGAGTCGGCGGGGACGCCGGTGAGCACCGAGGGCTCGACCAGGTTGTCCGTCGTCGTGCCGTGCACCAGGGCCGTCGCGCCCTCGGCGATCGCCTGCTCGACGGTGGCGGAAATCGACTCCGCCTGGGAGGAGTTGATGACCGGGCCGATGACCGTCTCGGGGTCGCGCGGATCGCCGGCCTTGAGGGTCTTCACCTTGGCCACGAACTTCTCGGTGAACTCGTCCGCGACCGAGCGGTCCACGAGGACCCGGTTGGCGGCCATGCAGACCTGGCCCTGGTGGACGTACCGGCTGAAGACCGCCGCGTCGACCGCGTAGTCGACGTCGGCGTCGTCGAGGACCACCAGCGCGCTGTTGCCGCCGAGTTCGAGGACCGAGCGCTTGAAGAGCGAGGCGCAGACGGTGGCGACGTGGCGGCCGACCTTGTCGGAGCCGGTGAAGGAGATGACCCTCGGGATCGGGTGCTCGATGAAGGCGTCGCCGATCTCCGCGATGTCCGTGATGACGACGTTGAGGAGACCGGCGGGCAGGCCCGCGTCCTCGAAGATCTTCGCGATCAGGGAGCCGCCGCAGATCGGGGTGTTCTGGTGCGGCTTGAGGACCACGCCGTTGCCGAGCGCGAGGGCCGGGGCGACCGACTTGATGGAGAGGAGGAACGGGAAGTTGAAGGGGCTGATGACGCCCACGACGCCGACCGGAACGCGGTAGACGCGGTTCTCCTTGCCGTCCGTGGGCGACGGGATGATCTTGCCCTCGGGGCGCAGCGCCAGGTGGATCGCCTCGCGCAGGAACTCCTTGGCGAGGTGGAGTTCGAAGGCCGCCTTCAGGCGGGTGCCGCCGAGCTCGGCGATGATCACCTCGGTGATCTCCTGCTCGCGGTCCTCTATCAGGCGCAGCGCCTTCTCGAAGACGGCGCGACGGGCGTAGGGGTTGGTCGCGGCCCACTGCCTCTGGGCGCGGGCGGCCGCCTGGTAGGCCTGATCCACCTCGTCGACCGTGGCTATGGTGATCGACGCCAGCTTCTCGCCGTCGTACGGGTTGAAGTCGATGATGTCCCAGGAGCCTGTGCCCGGGCGCCACTCACCGTCGATGTACTGCTGAGCCAGGTCGGTGAAGTAGGACGACATGTGATCCCTCAATCCCTAGCGGACACCCGATCGACTGATCACGGACGCCTGGATCGCCTTGATCGGGCTTGATCGGCTTTGATCGTCTTCACGGTCTGATCACACGTCATCGTACTTGCGTTTCAAGAGAGTTGAAGGAGTCCCCGGAGAAGATCCCGGCTCTCGTCCGGACCCGGACTGTCCTGCTGAAGCTCCTTCAGCGCCTTCTCGTACTGGGCGACGTCCTCGTGCTTGTCGAGGTAGAGCGCGCTGGTGAGCTGTTCCAGGTAGACGACGTCCGAGAGGTCGGACTCGGGGAAGCTGAGGATGGTGAAGGCGCCGGACTCGCCGGAGTGACCGCCGAAGCTGAACGGCATGATCTGCAGGCGCACCTTCGGGTGCTCGGACACCTCGATCAGGTGCTGGAGCTGGCCGCGCATCACCTCGCGGTCGCCGTAGGGGCGGCGCAGGGCGGCCTCGTCCAGGACGATGTGGAACTCGGGAGCGCTCTCGGCGACGAGGTACTTCTGCCGCTCCAGGCGCAGCGCGACCCGCTTCTCGACGTCGGCCTGGCTCGCGCCCTGCATACCGCGCCGCACGACCGCGCGGGCGTACGCCTCGGTCTGCAACAGGCCGTGCACGAACTGCACTTCGTACGCACGGATGAGGCTGGCCGCGCCCTCCAGGCCGACGTAGGTGGGGAACCAGCTGGGCAGGACGTCCGAGTAACTGTGCCACCAGCCCGCGACGTTGGCCTCGCGGGCCAGGGAGAGGAGCGAGGCGCGCTCCTGCTCGTCCGTGATGCCGTACAGCGTCAACAGGTCTTCGACGTCTCGCGTCTTGAAGCTCACCCGGCCCAGCTCCATCCGGCTGATCTTCGACTCGGAAGCGCGGATCGAGTAACCCGCCGCCTCGCGCGTGATCCCGCGCGCTTCCCGCAGTCGCCTCAGTTGCGAGCCGAGCAGCATGCGCCGCACCACCGATCCGGGCTCTCCCGCGCTCACGTTCGCCAGCCTCCCCAACCGTCTTCAGGGCCCGCAGTCTGCCACTAAATCACTTCGAGCAGTACTCGTCCGATTACAGAGATGGAAAGAAGCCAATGATTCCTGTCAGGAAACAGTGAGCGGAAGGCAAGGAGAGGGAGTGAAGTTGGCGGAAAAAATGGCCAACAAGCGGTACGGGAGCGTCCAATTCGGTCACGTGCACGTGCATCTGCCCTTGCATCTGCTCTGCGCATCGGAAACCATGGTCCCGCGCAACCGCTGCATCGCATCGACCGCGAACTCCCGGGAGTGCCTCGCATGGGGACGAATGGATCGACCATGCTCGAGCCGTTACGGCAGGGCCTTCCGCCGCTGGATCCCGCAGCCGTCTCCAACGCCGCCTCCTGCGCTCTGCCCGCCCGCTACGAAGCGGTGCGCGCGGCACGGCAGTTCACGCGCCGCACCCTTGACCAGTGGGAACTGGGCCATCGCTTCGACGACGTGTGCCTCGTGGTCTCCGAGCTGGTGACCAACGCGCTGCGGCACGCACTGCCGGCGGGTGCGCAGCGAATACCCGAGCAGACACCGCCCGTGCGGCTGCATCTGATGCGGTGGACCGAGCGGCTGGTGTGCGCGGTGCGCGATCCCAGCCACGACAGTCCGGTCGCGCGCGATTCCGACGACTTCTCGGCGGAGTCGGGGCGCGGGTTGTTCCTTGTCGACTCCTTCAGTGACAGCTGGGGGTGGCATCCGCTCGCGGGGGCGTTGAGCGGGAAGGTGGTCTGGGCGCTGTTCCGGCTGCAGGCGGGGCAGATCGCGGGTGCGGCCGGGCCGGGAGCGGGAGCGGGGTCCGGATCGGGGTCGGGGTCCGGGCACTGATGAACCGCGGTGCTCGATTGCCGCGGTTCTACGCGCGTTACTGGGGCGCTTGGTGCCGAATGCCCTGAGTTGTGCCGCCGGTTTCGGCCGGCGCATGTCGGTCGGGTCTGCGTCAGCCCGCGACCAGGTGGTCGAATTCGCCGCCCTTGACGCCTAGGAGCATCGCCTCGATCTCGGCGCGGGTGTAGACGAGGGCCGGGCCGTCCGGGAAGCGCGAGTTGCGTACGGCCACGTCTCCGCCGGGCAGGCGGGCGAACTCCACGCAGGAGCCCTGCGAGTTGCTGTGCCTGCTCTTCTGCCAGGCCACCCCGTTCAGATCCGTGGCTGCCATGCCGTTGTACACGTCGTGGTCCACAGGTCGCTCCCCGGTGGTGCGGTGGCTGATGCCATTGATGCGAGAGGTGGTGCAGTGATTGCAGTGGTGGTGCAGTTGTCAACTGCTCCCGGATCATAGCTCTGTTCACGTGCAGCTGCGTGAGCAGATGCACGTGCACGCGGGGTGTTGCTGCGGTTACTCCTGTGACGTACGCGGCCCTGTATTCGTTCCAGCGTCAGCTGAGTGGGGCGTGCGGGTCGAAATCCCTCGCGTACTAGGAACAGACGCGTTTCGCGGCCTTTCTGTTCCATGCCTGCGGCGGCCCGTTGCTGAGGGGTGGGGTGCGCGTCATGCCCCGAAAACTCTCAACGCCGGTCCGGGCATTCAGCCCGTCCGGCGTTTGAGGATGAGACCCCTTCAGGGTCAGCGGCTCACGTATGGCAGGAGGGCCATTTCCCTCGCGTTCTTGATGGCCTTGGCCAGCTGCTTCTGCTGCTGGGCCGTGACTCGGGTGACCCGGCGGCTGCGGATCTTGCCTCGGTCGGAGATGAACTTCCGCAGGAGGTCGGTGTCCTTGTAGTCGATGTAGGTGATTTTGGCCTGGTCCAGGGGGTTGGGGCGGTTCTTGGCGGGCTTGCGCTCGGGCTTGCGGGGCATGGGGGGTCAGACCTCCAGGAGGGTGTCGAAGGCGGGCGGGAGCTGTTTCCAGGCGTCGCGGCCGGCGGCGTACTCGGCGTCGGTCAGGAGGCAGGACTCGAGGAGTTGCTCCAAGCCGTCCCGGTCCAGGGCGGGGGACGTGAAGACCAGGTGCTGGCAGCAGTCGCCGTGCTCGGGGTGCCAGTCCAGCGCGGCGGCGGCCCGGCGGACCGGCGGGACCATCTCCCAGGCCGCGTCGGGGAGCGAGGCGAGCCAGGGGCCCGCGCTCTCCACGCACAGGGCGCCGCCCGCCGCGTCCCAGTGGAGCAGGACGTCGGGCCGGTCGGCGAGCCAGAAGCGGCCCCTGCTGCGGGCTGCCGCGCAGGTGATGTCCTCCAGGGCCTCGTACAGCCGCTCCGGGTGGAAGGGGCGGCGGCGGTGCCAGACGAGGGTGGAGACGCCGTGCGCGTCGGCCTCCGCGGGGAGCAGGGCGCACGCCGGGTGCTGGGCGGCCGCGGCCGACTCGACGTCGAAGCCGGCCAGAGCCGCTTGGGAGAGAGGGGAGCGGCGGCGTGGAGGCGGCACCGTCAGGTCGTCGCCGGCGCCGATCGGGACCTGGCGGGCCGTCGGGTGGAGTTGGGCGAGCAGTTCGCGGTCCTCCTCGTCGGCCTCCGGGGAATCGGTGACGGCGAGGACGGGGGCGTACTCCAGCTGGCGTGCGAAGGTGTCGGCGACCGTGCGCTGGTCGGTCGGCGCGGCCGCCAGGCCCCGGTCGGCCAGGTCGTCGCCGTTGCCCAGGTAGGGCAGGACCAGCGCCGGGTCGACCGCGGTGATCACGCCGGTGAGCGTCAGCCCGCCGGCCGTGACCACCTCGGCCATGGCCTTGGGTTCGACCGAGTCCCACAGTTCGACGATCGCCATACGGGTGGTGCCGGCGTCCCGGAGCCGGATCAGCTCCGGGACCAGGTCCTCGCGCAGGGCGCAGCAGGCGCAGTCGTTGACGAGGGGTGTCTCGCCGGCGGTCACGATTCCGGTGGCGTCGCGGATCGTGCGCACGACCGTGCCGACGGTGGCCGTCGCCAGGTCGTGGTGGAGTACGACGCTGTCGGGGACGTCGGCGAGCAGGTGCGCCACGGCCGCCTTGCGGGCGTCGGTGTGCAGCCCGCCGACGATCACGACGGAGAGCCCGGGCATCACAGCCACGTCGTCAGCCCTGCTTCCCGTACCGGCGCTCGAAGCGCTCCACGCGGCCAGCGGTGTCCAGGACGCGGGCCGTGCCGGTGTAGAAGGGGTGGCTGACGTTGGAGATCTCGACGTCGACGACCGGGTAGGTGTTGCCGTCCTCCCACTCGATCGTCTTGCCGGTGGGCACACCGGCGAGGGTGGAGCGGGTCAGGAAGGCGTGGTTCGCGGCGCGGTCGCGGAAGACGACGGGGCCGTAGGAGGGGTGGATTCCCTTGCGCATGGGGGTCAGCGCTCCTCTCGGAAGTCGACGTGGCGGCCGGCGACCGGGTCGTACTTGCGCAGGGTCATGCGGTCCGGGTCGTTGCGGCGGTTCTTGCGGGTCACGTAGGTGTAGCCGGTGCCGGCGGTGGACCGGAGCTTGATGACCGGGCGGAGTTCGTTGCGTGCCATGCTGCTATCTTACTGAAAATGAATTCCATTAACAGCTGCGTCTGAGGAGAGGTTCGTCACCGTGTCCGCCCACTGCATGCTGACCGGCGCCCAGCCCGGTTTCGGCAACACCATTTCCCACTCCCACCGGCGGACCTCCCGCCGCTTCGACCCCAACATCCAGACCAAGCGCTACTGGCTGCCGAGCGAGGGCCGGCATGTACGGCTGCGGCTGAGCACCAAGGGGATCAAGACGGTCGACGTCATCGGCGTCGAGGCGGCCGTCGCCCGTATCCGCGCCCGGGGAGTGAAGGTCTGATGGCGAAGAAGAGCAAGATCGCGAAGAACGAGCAGCGGCAGGAGGTCGTCGCGCGGTACGCCGAGCGGCGGGCCGAGCTCAAGGAGATCATCCGTCGGCCGTCGTCCACCGATGCCGAACGGCTGGCCGCGCGGCGGGAGCTGAGCAGGCAGCCGCGGGACGCCAGCGCGACGCGGGTGCGCAACCGGGACCAGGTGGACGGGCGGCCGCGCGGGTACTTCCGTGCGTTCGGGCTGTCCCGGGTGTCGATGCGGGAGCAGGCGCACGCGGGGTATCTGCCGGGGGTGCGCAAGGCCTCCTGGTAGGTCTGGTAGGTCCTGAAGATCCGCCTACGACTCCCTGGTAACTTGCTGCGGTCGTTTCGGCCCGGCGGGCCGGCTCGGCCGTATGCCGACCGCTACAGCTTGGGAGTCTCCAGTGACCTCGGCGAATTTCTCGCGTGCGCGCACGATGTCGGGCCGGCGGATGCGGGCCGCGGCCGTGGTCGCGTCCCTGGCGGGTGCGGTCGCGCTGACCGCGTGCGGCGGTGACGGCGGCTCCGACGCCAAGGACGACTCCGGTCCCAGCGCTTCCGCGTCCGCCAGTGCCGACACCGGCGGCGGCACGGGAGCCTCGGCGTCGGCATCCGGTGGTCTGGAGGGCAGCTGGCTGGCCACGACCGACGGCAAGGCGGTCGTGCTGGTCGTCAACGGCACGGAGGTCGCGCTCTTCGCGACCGGCGGGACCGTGTGCAGCGGGACCGCCGGTGAGCAGGACGGGATGCGGATGATCCGCCTCAAGTGCCCCGACGGCAGCAAGGACCGGGCGGTCGGGATGGTCGACTCCGTCGGCAAGACGCGGCTGAAGGTGACCTGGCAGGGCGAGGGCGGTCTCGGCGCGGAGTCCTACCAGAAGGCGCAGGGCGGGAAGCTGCCCACGAGCCTGCCCACGGCCGGTCTGGGATCGTGATGTCCGATCAGTGAAGCCCGATCAGTTCGGTGATCGCCATCCGATCACCGGCGTAACTCCAAGAAGGACCCATGCGCGCCACTCCCCTCACCGTCGCCGCCCTCGCCGCGGCTCTCCTCCTGACCGCCTGCGACGACGGCGGGGGCGGGGACGACAGCAAGGACAGTGCGGCCGGTTCCGCCTGCGCCGACGAGGTGGCCGTGCAGTTCGGGCCCGCCAACGCCGCCCCCGCCGCCGGTGACACCGGCAACGTGCCCGTCACGATCACCAACCGCAGCGGCGCCGCGTGCACCCTGGACGGGCTGCCCGCCGTCGAGCTCTCCGCGGGCAACACCGTGACCGACGTCCCGACCGACAAGGCCGCCGGGACGAAGAAGACGGTCCTCGCGAAAGAGGCGGTCACCTCCTTCACCCTCACCTACGTCCGGGGCGAGAAGGGCGGCAGCACCAGCCTCGCCGTGCGGCAGGTGAAGATCCATCTGCCCGGGTCCGCCGAGACGCACAGCTTCAAGTGGTCGTACGGCGATGTCGCGCTGAAGAGCGACGGGCAGGCGCCGGACGCCTCGGTGAGCGGCTTCCAGCGCTCCGGCGACTGACGGGGTTCGGCGCGCGGGTTCAGCCGAGCGGCCGGCGGTGGGCCATCTGCGCCCGGTCGGCCGCCTCCGCGCCCTCCACCCAGCCCGCCTCGTCGCTGACGCCGCGCAGGCGGGTCGTGGTCGTCTCCGGGAACATGCGGTCCAGGCGGTCGGTGACCGCCACCTCGCGGGAGGCGAGGACCGGGAGCAGGTCGTCGCTCACCGGTGTCTCGGCGGCGGCCCGCAGTCGGGTGCCGACGCGGTGGGCGTAGGCCGCCAGGAACGACTGCCGGAAGGTCTTGGTCCGCTTGCGGCCGCCCGCGCGCTGGGCGGCCTCCGCCTTCGCCATCGCCGCCTGGGCCTGCACGAGGAGTGAGGTGTAGAGGAGTTCGACCACCTCCAGGTCGGCCTCGAAACCGACGACCGTGGAGAAGCCGAACAGTTCGTTCCACACGGCACGGCAGTGGTTGACGGTCGCCACCGCGTCCAGCAGTACGGCCTTCGCCTGCTCGTACGGCGGTTCCACGCCGATCCGGCAGGCTCCGGGCGCGTCATGGGAGGGTGCCTGCGCGTCCAGCAGTGCCTCGTCGATGCTGTGCCGGGCCATCAGCTCCTGCGCCTTGGCGCTGAGCGCCTCCGCCTCCTGCGGGAAGCCGGTCGCCTCCGCCTTCGCCAGCAGGGCGCGGATGCGGGTGAGCATGCGGGACTCGGGCCTGGGATGCCTTGGGTGCCTGGTGGGCTGCTCGGCCTGCTCGTCCAGCGGTTCCAGCGCGGGCAGGCGCAGCAGGAGGCGGTACAGCTCCAGGACGGCGGTCGCGTGCGAGAAGCGGTCGGTTCGGGGCGGGGCTTCGGTGGGCAGGTCGTCGAGCTGCGCCGTCCAGCGAGGGCCGCGGGGACGGTCGTACGGCGTCTGGGAGCGGATCAGCGCCGAGAGCAGTCGTACGTGTACGTCGTCCAGGTCGCGGCGTACCAGCCGTACGACGTCGGCGGGCTGCCAGCCGCGCCGCCAGGCCGCCGCGACGAACTCGACGCCGCGCCGGGTGAGTTCGGCGTCCGCGGCGGGGTCCGCGGCGAGGAGGGAGGCGCCGGTGTCGAGGGCCGTGTCGGTGTCGGCGTAGAGGGCGTGCTCGAAGGCCCGGTCGACGGGGCCGGGCGTACCGCTCGAACTGTTCGTGCTGCTCACCCGGCGATGGTGCCACGGGGCGGGCGCGGCCCGGCTGGGCGGCCGGCGAAATCCCGTTGAGGCGCGGGGTGGGCCACGCCTAGCTTCCGGGCCATGGATGAGATTCACCCCGTACGTTTCGACCACCCCGACGCCGTGAAGCTCTCCGACCTCGCGCAGGCCGAGTACCTGCGGCGCTACGGCTACGACGACATGACCCCGCTGCACCCGGACCACTTCGACCCGCCGGACGGCCTCTTCCTCATCGCGTACCGCGACGACAAGCCCGTGGCCTGCGGCGGCTGGCGTGCCCAGGAGGCGGGCGACGAGGGGTACGCGGACGGGGACGCCGAGATCAAGCGGATGTTCGTGGTGCCCGAGGCCCGGGGGCGGGGGCTCGCCCGCGGCATTCTCGGCGCACTGGAGGGCAGCGCCCGGGACGCCGGACGCGGCCGCATGGTGCTGGAGACGGGGACGCCGCTGCACGAGGCCATGGGGCTGTACGTCGCCTGCGGATACGCCCCGACGGCCAACTTCGGTCCCTACAGGGGCTATTCCGACAGCCGCTGCTTCGCCAAGCCGCTCTGACCGCGCCCCCGAAGCCCGATGTCAACCACGGGTTGACACCCCGAGGGTGTCAACCTACGGTTGACACATGTCGACGAACCCGACCATCACGTCATCCGTACGTCTCGACGAACTCATCGCGGCCATCAAGAAGGTCCACGAAGAGCCCCTCGACCAGCTCCAGGACGCGGTGATCGCAGCCGATCACCTCGGTGAAGTGGCCGACCACCTGATCGGCCACTTCGTGGACCAGGCCCGGCGATCGGGCGCCTCCTGGACCGACATCGGCAAGAGCATGGGCGTCACCCGGCAGGCCGCGCAGAAGCGGTTCGTGCCGAAGGAGTCGGCCGACCTCGACCCCCAGCAGGGCTTCGGCCGCTACACGCCGCGTGCCCGCAACACGGTGATGGCCGCCCACAACGAGGCCATCGCGGCCCGCAACGCCGAGGGCCGACCCGAGCACCTGGTCCTCGGCCTGCTGGCCGAGCCGGACGGCCTGGCCGCGAAGGCGATCACGGCGCAGGGCGTCCTGCTGGACTCCGTGCGCCAGGCCGCCACCGCCGCACTGCCGCCCGCCGCCGACGCGGTCCCCGACCTCGTCCCCTACGGCTCCGACGCCAAGAAGGTGCTGGAGCTGACCTTCCGCGAGGCCCTGCGCCTCGGCCACAACTACATCGGCACCGAGCACATCCTGCTGGCCCTGCTGGAGTTCGAGAACGGCTCCGGTGTCCTGTACGGACTCGAGCTCACCAAGCAGGCGGTGGAGGAGTACCTCGTCGAGATGCTCTCCCAGTTCCTGAACAGCGGTGTGCAGACGGTCAAGGAGGCCGGCGAGGAGGGTGAGGCGCAGAGCTAGGGCCTGTCTGACAATTCCCGTCGTCCGCCCGGAGGTCGGGCCCCGCGGCGTCATGGGGGTCCCCCCGCGCGAGCGAAGTCGAGAGTGGGGGAGTGCGTGCCAGGCGTCGCGGGGCAGGCGGGAACTGTCAGACAGGCCCTTGGGGCATTGTCAGACCCGGGTGCCACACTCGCTGCATGACCGACCGGTGGGCGCTCGCTCCGGCCGAGGACGGTGGCGTGGAGATCGCCCCCCTCGGTCCGGACGGGCTGCCCGCGGGGCCGGTGCGGTGGGAGGCGGATCTGGGTGAGGCCGTGCGGGGGCGGCCCGATGTGGCGCGGTGGGTGTGGCGGTCCACCGCCGAGGTCTATCCGCGGCTGCTCGCCACGGGGGTGCGAGTGGAGCGGTGCTACGACATCGAGGACGCCGAGACCCTCCTGCTCGGCCATGCCGGGCGGTACGGCGAACCGAGGTCGGCCGCCGCCGCCCTCGCCCGGCTCCGGGGCGGTCCCGTACCGCCCGATCCGCCCCAGCGGGCGGCCGAACCGGGCTCGCAGTCCTCGCTCTTCGAGCCGCAGGCGGTCCATGTGCCGCTGGCCGACCTCGTCGAGGTGTACGCCGACCAGCAGCGCCGGCACGACCGGGCCGCGCACCCGGAGCGGATGCGGCTGCTGACGGCGGCCGAGTCGGCGGGCATGCTCGTGGCCGCCGAGATGAACCGGGCCGGGCTGCCGTGGAGCGCCGAGGTGCACCGCCGGGTGCTGCACGAACTGCTGGGCGAGCGGTATGCCGGGGGCGGTGAGCCACGGCGGCTGGCCGAGCTGGCGGACGAGGTGTCGGCCGCGTTCGGGCGCCGGGTGCGGCCCGATCTGCCGGCCGATGTGATCAAGGCCTTCGCGCAGGCCGGGATCAAGATCAGGTCGACCCGCCGCTGGGAGATCGAGTCCCTCGACCATCCGGCCGTGAAGCCGCTCGTCGAGTACAAGAAGCTGTACCGGATCTGGGTGGCCCACGGCTGGTCCTGGCTGCAGGACTGGGTGCGGGACGGGCGGTTCCGGCCGGAGTTCCTCGCGGGCGGGACGGTCACGGGGCGGTGGGTGACCAACGGCGGGGGCGGGCTGCAGATCCCGAAGGTGATCCGGCGTGCCGTGGTCGCCGACCCCGGCTGGCGGCTCGTGGTGGCCGACGCCGACCAGATGGAGCCGCGAGTGCTCGCCGCGATCTCCCGTGACCCCGGGCTGATGGAGGTGGCCGGGCGGGAGAGCGACCTCTACCAGTCCGTCTCCGACCGCGCCTTCTCCGGCGACCGTGCGCAGGCCAAGCTCGCCGTGCTGGGTGCCGTCTACGGCCAGACCTCCGGCGACGGCTTGAAGAACCTCGCCGCACTCAGACGCCGCTTTCCCAAGGCGGTGGCATACGTCGACGATGCCGCCCGCGCCGGGGAGGAGGGGCGGCTCGTGCGGACGTGGCTGGGGCGGACGTGTCCGCCGGCGGTCGGGGCGGCGGACGACGCGGCCGAGGAGGCGGGCATCCCGACCGCGGACACGGAGGACGAGTCGGCCGGGGGTGGCGGTCCGCAGGAGTGGGTGCCGGGCCATGCCTCCTCCGACGCCCGCGCCCGGGGCCGCTTCGCCCGCAACTTCGTCGTGCAGGGCAGCGCCGCCGACTGGGCCCTGCTGCTGCTCGCCGCACTGCGGCAGGCCTGCGCGGGCATGGCGGCGGAACTGGTCTTCTTCCAGCACGACGAGGTGATCGTGCACTGTCCCGAGGAGGAGGCCGAGGCGGTCGTGACGGCGATACGCGAGGCGGCGGAGCTGGCGGGGCGGCTGACGTTCGGGGAGACGCCGGTGCGGTTTCCGTTCACCGCGGCGGTGGTGGAGTGCTATGCGGACGCCAAGTGATCAGTGGTGTTCGGTGTCGGCGGACTTGGTTTCGGCGGGTCCCTCGTCGGCGAGCAGCTCCCTGAGTTCCGCGAGGACCGTCTTCTCGTCCGTGCCGTCCAGGGCCTCCAGGGCCGTGCGCCAGGCGTCGTACGCCTCCTGGATACGTCCGCGTCCGCGCAGCAGGAGGCCGTGCTGGTGACGGGCGAGGCCGGCCGTGTAGCGGTCGGCGCGGGCGTCGGCGCGGTGGAGCAACTCGGCGCACTCGCGGTCGGCCCGTTCGCCGCGGCCGAGGAGGCGCAGGGCGCGGACCAGACCGAGGCGGGTCTGCGACTCGCCGTGCCAGTCGCTGTGGCCGCCGAGGATGCGCAGGCTCTCGTCGAAGTGGGGTACGGCGGCGGCCGGTTCGCCGAGGGTGACGTAGGCGTAGCCGATGTTGCAGTGGGCGGAGTGCCGCACGACGACGTTGCCGATGCGGTCACCGATCGCGAGGGAGCGCCGGTGCTGCTCGATGGCGGCCCGGGGGGCGGTGTGCTCGTAGAGGTTGCCGAGGTGCTGGTAGGTCACGGCCTCGCCGTAGGGGTCGTCCAACTGCCGTGAGTACTCCAGGCTCTGGTGCAGCGCCTGCCCGGACTCGGCGTACCGGCCGAGATTCTCCAGCAGCAGTCCCCGGTTGTTGAGACAGCGCCAGATCCGGGAGGCCACGTCGAGACTCCGCCAGATCGCCAGGGACTGGTCGTTGAGG
Source organism: Streptomyces sp. DT2A-34 (assembly GCF_030499515.1). Taxonomy (NCBI): domain Bacteria; kingdom Bacillati; phylum Actinomycetota; class Actinomycetes; order Kitasatosporales; family Streptomycetaceae; genus Streptomyces; species Streptomyces sp. DT2A-34. The sequence goes on from NZ_JASTWJ010000001.1 coordinate 4,255,493, forward strand.
GCGAGGGCCTCGTTGTTGCGGCCGGTCAGGAAGTGCAGGCCGGCGAGGTCGCCCAGCGCGTACGCCTCGGCGGCCTCGTCTCCGAGCCGTCGCGCCACCCGCAGGGCGGCCCGGCCGAGCACCTCCATCTCGGCGACGCGGCCGGCGCGCTGGACGCACGGGAAGAGGAGGCGGATGAGGGTGGAGATGTGGGCGGCGGTGCCGTCGCCGGCGTCGTCGGCATGCGCATACCGCTCGACCAGCACGACGATGTTCTCCAGCTCCAGGTCACCCCAGGCGAAGGCCTCTTCGGGACTGTTGAAGGGAGCGGTCGTGAGTACATGGTCCGTGTGCTCCGGCGGCTGTGCGGACGTCGGCCTGCAGCGGTCGTCCTGGTCGAGGCCGGGTTCGACGATGGCGGTGAGGGTGCGTTCGGCGACGGCGGCGTACCAGCGCAGGGCGGTTTCCGCGGTGTCCGTCTCGCCGTCCGCTTCCGCTCCCGCTCCCGCGAGCTCACGGGCGAAGTCGCGCACCAGGTCGTGCGGGGCGTAGCGGCCGTACGCGATCTCCTCCAGGAGGGCCACGTCGACGAGGCGGTCGAGGGCGGCCTCGGCACGGCGCTCGTCGGTGCCGGTCAGGCGGGCCAGCAGGGGTGCGCCGTACGCGGGCAGGTCGACGGCGCCGATGCGACGCAGGGCGAGGGCCGCGTCCCGGTCGGCCTCGTGGTCGGAGGCGGCGAGGGCGTCGTGGGCGACGGCGAGGGAGCGGCGGACACTGAGGTCGTCGTACTCCAGGTGGTGCAACCGGCTCTCGGCGGCGGCCAGTTGATCGGCGAGCACGTCGAGCGTGAGGGCACGGCGGGCGGCGAGGCGGGCCGCGACGACGCGCAGGGCGAGGGGGAGGCGGCCGGTGAGCTCGATGAGGGGATGGGTGGCGTCGAGGGCGTGGTGATGGGCGGGGGCGTGGTGATCGGTGGGCGCTTGGTGATCGGTGGGCGCTTGGTGATCGGTGGGCGCTTGGTGATCGGTGGGCGCTTGGTGATCGGTGGGCGCTTGGTGATCGGCGGGGGCTTGGTGATCGGCGGGGGCTTGGTGATCGGCGGGGGCTTGGTGATCGGCGGGGGCTTGGTGATCGGCGGGGGCTTGGTGATCGGTGGGGGCTTGGTGATCGGTGGGGGCGCCTGGTCCGGCGTGCCGGTCGCGTTCGTTCCGCCCAGCTTGCGCGTCGCGCCCCGACGCAGCCCTCAGCAGGGCCGCGCTGTCCTCCGCCGTCAGGGGCGTGAGCGGGAAGCGGCGGACGCCGTCCAGGGCCGTCAGCGGGGAGCGGCTGGTGACGATCACGGCGCAGCCGGGGCCGGCCGGGAGCAGCGGGCGTACCTGCGCGGCGCTCGCGGCGTCGTCCAGGACCATGAGCGTGCGGGTCGGGGCGAGCAGCGAGCGCAGCAAGGCGGCGGCCGCGTCCGGGTGTTCGGGGATGGAGCGGGGGTCGGCGCCGAGGTCGCGGAGCAGTGCGGTGAGCGCCTGGCCGGGGGTGAGCGGGGGCATGCCGGGGGTGGCGCCGTGCAGGTTGACATAGAGCTGACCGTCGGGGAAACGGTTCGCCAGCCCGTGCGCGGCCTGCAGCGCGAGCGCGCTCTTGCCGACGCCGGCCATACCGCTGATCACGGCTACCGCGACGGTGGGCTGACGCGTGAGGGCGGAGGCGAGGGTGCGGCGCAGGTCGCCGAGTACGGCGGTACGGCCGGTGAAGTAGGCGGGGGGTGGGGGGAGTTGGGCGGGGCGGGGTGGCGGAGGGGGGCCTTGTTGCTGGGGTGGGGTGGGGGGTGTGTTCTCCGGCTGGGGAGGGGCTGGGGTGGCGGGCGCGTCGGATTCCCGGGGGGCCGGGGCGGCCGATGCATCCCTCGTGCGGACGGTCGAGGCGGCGGACGGGTTCGCATCCTGGAGGGGCCGGACAGCCGGGTGGTCCGTCTCTCGGTAGGCCGAGTTCGCGGGCATGTCCGGACCCCAGAGCGGCCGGGCAGCCAGGGCCCCCGTCTCACCGAAAGCCGAGCTCGCGGGTATGTCCGTTTCCGGGACCGGCTGGGCAGCCAAGGCCTCCGCCTCGCGACGGGCCGGAGCGGCCGGCGCTGCCGTCTCGTGGAAACCGGCGGCGGGCGTGGGGTGCCGGACGGCGTCGTCATCGCGCGTAGCTTCAGCGAGCGCGGCGCCGTGGGGCGCGTCGCCGGCTTGGGAGGTGGCGACGTCGGCGGCGCCACGAACGGCGTCATCGTCACGGCCGGCTGAGCCCACCGCGGACCCTGGCCGCCCACGGCCAACTGAACCCCCTGCGGACTCTGGCAGCTCAGGCCCGACCGAGCTGCCCGCAGCCCGTCGCGGCCCGCGATCGACCGCACCCTCCGCAGCCCTTCTCACCTCGCGCCCACCGGCCCCCGCGGCCACGCCACGCACCCCACGACCGGTGCCGCTGCCCTCCGCGCCCGGCTCCACCGCACGCCCCGCGCCACCGACGTCCCCGGTCCCCCGCAGCACTTCCATATGCGCCTCTCGCACCCCCGCCCCCGGTTCCACGCCGAGCTCCTCGATCAGGCGCGCGCGCAGATCGCGGTGGACGGCCAGGGCCTCGGCGCGCCGGCCCGTGCGGTGCAGGGCGAGCATCAGGTGGCGGTGGAAGGACTCCCGTAGGGGGTGTTCGGCGGCGAGGGCCGCCAGTTCGGGCACGAGGCCGTCGAGTCGTGGGCCGGCGACGGTCAGCTCGGCGTCGTAGCGCCACTCCAGGAGCAGGAGCCGCGCCTCCCTCAGGCGCTGTACGAGCGCGTAGCCGCCCACCTCGGCGGGCAGGCCGGACAGGGGCGTGCCCCGCCACAGCGCGAGCGCTGCCGTGCACTCGCGCACCGTCCGCTCCCAGTCCCGCGCGGCATGCGCGGCGCGGGCCACGGCGACGCGGCTCACGAAGACGTCGACGTCCAGCTCGCCCTCGTCGACGCGCAGCACATAGCCGGGCGGCACCGCCCGCAGCCGTTCGGGGTCGTCGAGCAGCCGCCGCAGGCGGGCCACATGGTTGTGCAGCGAGGCACGCGCGGACGCGGGCGGCGCCCCGCCCCACAGCACGTCCGTCAGCGATTCCACGGAGACGACCCGGCCGCCTTCGAGCAGCAGCGCGGCGAGCAGGGCACGCACCTTGGGGCTGCGGATGGTCCGGACAGCGCGATCGGTCACGGCCGGCGAGTCACCGTCGCGGCCCTGGACGTCGTCCGCATCCTGACCGTCGAGGTTCTGGCCCCCAGGGGCCCGACCACCGATGTCCGGGCCGTCAGCGTCGCGACCGCCGAAGCCCAGGCCGTGCGGGCCCCGACCACCGCGGTCCCGACCGTCAGGATCCCGACCGCCGAAGCCCCGGCCGTCAGCATCCCGGCCATCGCCGGAGCCGCTGTCCACCTCGTACAGCACCGGCGGCCCCAGCAGTCCGAACCGCAGCCCGCACCGCTTCACGCCGCCCACTGCCTTCCCCTGCGGCGGGCCCGCACTCGCACCCGCGCTCACGCTCCACGACGAACATCCACACAGCACGACGAAAATGCCGAGCTTGGCGGAGATCCGCCCCCGTACGACGGTTTCCTGCCACCCTTTTCGACGCCCTCGGCGGGAAAACCGTTCCCCCCTCCGGGCCTTTCCCGTTACCGTCCGTCGACTTCACGCCAACCGAACGGCCTCGAAACGGAACGCCGTTGGCCATATGTTAGCGATCCGTTGGCGCGACCTGATGTGATCACTTCATCGGATCTGGCCCGACGGCGCGCGCGTACGACGCGCAACTCGGGGGAGTGTCGCCGCCGCGGCCGGATCCGGGGGCGCAGGCGGGTCCCGGTCGCCGGAGGTGAGCGACCGGGGCCCGCGTCCCTTCCCTCCTCGCGCTCCTCACCCCCCCCCGCTCCCCCTCGGCAGGTCATGCGCCGCGGTTCTCCCTGCGCCGTACGAACTTCAGGCCCGACCAGCCCTCCCCCAGCGCCGCGACCTTCACGTCGACCACGCCGAGCGGGAGGAAGAGGTCCCGCAGCGCGTTCTCGGTGATGTCGCTGACGTGGCCGGCCGCCCGGCGGGGCCAGGCGATCCAGAGCATGGCGTCGTCGGCGATGTCGTCGACCAGCCCCGGGCCTTCGGCGACGACATCGCCGTACGACCGATAGAACGCGACGGCGACGTCCGCGCCCCGCGGGCCTCCCTCGGCCACCTCGCAGCCCTCCGGCAGCCCGGGAATGTCCCAGCGTGGGGGCGCGTGACGAAGGCGGACCCGGTGGCCCGGCTTGATGCCGATCTTCCTGGCGAGCGGCGTACCGGAGTAACCCATGGCGAACCCCTCCACCCCCTTCTCCTCCCCTCTCCGCGCCGTCTTCCACCCCTCTCCGCGCCGCCTTCCCGCCGTCTCCGCACCGCCCTCGGGCACGGGAATTCATGCACGGGCATCCGACTTGTCCGATTCTCGCGCAACGCGCACGCTGGAACCGTGAGTAACATCACCACCGCGAAGTGAGCCATAATGACCACTTTTGATCAGAGCCTCGGTCACTACGGGTGGTCACCGGATGCCGCGACAGCCACCATCAGCCTGGAGGGCATCGTCACGGGGTGGAGCGAGGGTGCCCGTCGGCTGCTGGGGTACCGCGCCTCCGAGGTCGTGGGGCGGGCCGCGGCCGACCTCCTGGTGGATCGGGAGGCGACCGGCTTCTCGCCCGTCGACTCCCAGGAGTGGAGCGGCACGGCGGCGCTGCGGCACCGCGACGGCCACCGCGTCGAACTGACCCTGCACGCCCAGCCCTCCCTGGACGGCGACGGCGCGACCCAGGCGTTCGTCGTCACCGCCACCACCGGAACCCCCGCCTCCAAGCGCGACCGGTGGATGGTGGAGTGGGCCTTCGCCCAGTCCTCGATCGCCCTGTCCACTTACAGCGCCGCGTCGGGATCGTGGCGGCTGAACGCGGGCGCGGAGGCCGACCCGCTCGGTCAGGCCCGCTCCGACGCGGGGTTCCTCAGGTGTGTCCGGCGGGTCGCCGAGGAGGCCATGCCGATGCGGTACGAGGGGTTCGCCCCGGCCCCGGCCGCGGCTGCCCGGCAGCGCTCCTGGATCGTCGAGCTGTGGCCCGTGCGGGACCCCGAGTCCGGCGAGGTGGCCGGGGTCGGCACCGCCGCCTTCGACAGCAGCGAGCAGTACGCCGCCCGGCAGCGGCTGGCCCTGCTGAACGAGGCGGGCACCCGCATCGGCACCACGCTGAACGTCGGCCGCACCGCCCAGGAGCTCGCCGATCTGGCCGTGCCGAGGCTCGCCGACTTCGCCAGCGTGGACCTGCTCGACTCGGTGATCCGCGGGGAGGAGCCGGTGCCGGGGCCGGTCGACGCGGCCGTGATGCTGCGCCGGATCGCCCACCAGTCGGCCGCCGAGGGCGGAGGGGTGCCGGAGGCCGCGGTCGAGCTCGGCGGGATCGACACCTATCCCCGTTCTCGCCGCCCGCCCGCTCCCTGACCAGCGGCCGGCCGGTCCTCAGCGGCAAGGAGGACCCCGACTTCCAGCGGTGGGTCGACGAGCACGAGGGACGGGCCGCCATCGTCCGGGAGCACGGGTTCCACTCGGTCATGGCCACCCCGCTGCGGGCCCGGGGCATCACCCTCGGAGTCGCGGTCTTCGTCCGCAGCAAGAACTCCCCGCCCTTCGAGCAGGACGACCTGATCCTCGCCGAGGAACTCGCGGGCCGGGCGGCCGTCGGCGTGGACAACGCCCGCCGCTACACCCGCGAGCGCACCAACGCGCTCACCCTCCAGCGCAGCCTGCTGCCCAGCGAACTGCCGAAGCAGGCGGCCGTCGAGGTGGCGTACCGCTATCTGCCCGCCGGCACGGGTGCCGGGGTGGGCGGCGACTGGTTCGACGTCGTACCGCTGTCGGGCACCCGGGTCGCCCTGGTGGTCGGCGATGTCGTCGGGCACGGCATCCACGCCTCCGCCACCATGGGGCGGCTGCGTACCGCCGTGCGCACCCTCGCCGACGTGGACCTCCCCCCGGACGAGCTGCTCACCCACCTCGACGACCTGGTCACCCACCTCACCTCGGACGACGACAGCACCCTGCGGGAGCTGCCGTACACCGGTGGGGTCGGGGCGACCTGCCTGTACGCCGTGTACGACCCGGTCTCCCGGATCTGCACCCTCGCCAGCGCCGGCCACGTCCCGCCCGCCGTGCTGCTGCCCGACGGGTCGGTCAGCGTCGTCCACCTCACGCCCGGTCCGCTGCTCGGCGTCGGCGGGCTGCCCTTCGAGGCGACCGAGCTGGAGCTGCCCGAGGGCAGCCTGCTCGCCTTCTACACCGACGGCCTGCTCGCCCGGGAGCGCGACGTCGGCGTCGGCCTGGAACGGCTCTGCTCGGCCCTGGCCTCCCCGGTGCCGTCGCTGGAGGTGACCTGCGACGCCATCCTCAAGGCGCTGCTCCCCGAGAGTCCCGCCGACGACGTGGCCCTCCTGCTCGCCCGCACCCGCGCCCTGCACGCCGACCAGGTCGCCGCATGGGCTCTGCCGTCCGACCCCGCGATCGTGGCCGACGCCCGCGCGCAGGCCTCCCGGCAGCTCGCCGCCTGGGGCCTTCAGGAGGCGGCGTTCGTCACCGAGCTGGTGGTGAGCGAGCTGGTCACGAACGCCATCCGCTACGGCGACGTACCGATCGGGCTGCGCCTGATCCGCGACCGCACCCTGATCTGCGAGGTGTCCGACGCGAGCAGCACGGCCCCCCATCTGCGCCGGGCCCGGACCTTCGACGAGGGTGGCCGCGGGCTGCACATGGTCGCCCAGCTCACCCAGGGCTGGGGCACCCGCCAGACCCCCACCGGCAAGACGATCTGGGCCGAACAGCCCCTCCCCGTCGGCTGACCATGACCGCGCGCACGGGCGAGGCGACGGCACCGCGGGCCGGGGACGGGGACGCCACGCACACGATCGGGCTGCTCTACCCCCCGGCCGGCCGGGACCGGGAGTACACCACCATGCAGCTCGCGTTCATCGGCGGCGTCGCCGAGGCCGCGACGCAGTACGGCTACGACGTGCTGCTCTCCCCCGCCGGCACGAACGCCGACGCCTCGTTCCGGCGGATGCTCGGGCAGCGGCCGGTGAACGAGGGCGGGGGTGGAGGCAGGGGCGGGGGTGGGGCGGGGCACAGGGCGGGCGGTGAGTGGCACGGGGACGGCCGGCGGCGTGCGGAGGGCGAGGGGCTTGGGGGCGTCCGGCCGCGGGTGGACGGCGTGATCGTGATGGAGATCCGCCGCGAGGACGACCGGGTGGAGTATCTGGCCGAGGCGGGCTTCCCGTTCGTCGCCATCGGCCGCAACCACCGCGCCGACGAGGTGGGCTGGGTCGATCTGGACTTCGCCGGGCTGGCGATCGGCTGCGTACGGCACCTCGCCGACCTGGGGCATCGCAGGATCGCCTTCGTCAACCGGTCGGAGCAGCTCTACAACAGCGGTTACGGGTTCGCCCGGCTCGGCCAGGAGGGATACGTCACCACGATGACCGACCTGGGCCACGAGCCGCACGCCTACCTGTGCGGCGACGACCTCGCCTCGGGCGAGGAGGTCGTGGGCCGGATCCTGGCGGACGAGCCGGCCACCACCTCGCTGGTCACCATGAACGAGGCGGCCCTGGAGGGCGTCTACCGCGGGCTGACCCGGCACGGCCGCAGCGTGCCACGCGACTTCTCGGTCGTCGGCGTGGCGGCGAGCCCGTGGGCCGAGCAGGTGACGCCGCAGCTCACCGCGGCCGAGATCCCCGCCAAGGAGATGAGCCGGGTCGCCGTCGAGCTGATGGTGGAACGTCTGCGCTCACCCGGCTCGACACCCCGGCACGTCCTGCTGAAACCCCTGATCACCCTGCGCTCCAGCACGGGACGGTGCCATCCGGTGCCCGGTTCGGAACCCGAGCCGGAATTCCCTGATTTCGACGTGAATTTCTGATACGCCGGTTTCCGTCACGTCCGGTGATCCACGCCCTCTGATCCACGCCCGCTGATTCCACGCCCTCCGAACCCACGCCCGCTGATCACAACCCCCGGGAGGGGAGCATGCCGTACCCGCTCGACCGCCGCGGCTTTCTGCGTACCGCCGGCACGGGAGCCGCTGCGCTCGGCCTCGGCGGGGCCCTGGCCTCCTGTGGCTCCGACGAGCCGAGCACGACCACCCTCACCTGGTGGGACTACTTCACGCTGGACAACTTCCAGCCCGGGATGACCCGTCTCATCAAGGACATCGAGGCCGGGGTGCCGGATGTGCGGATCGAGCGGCGGACGTTCCCGTTCGCGGAGCTCGAACGGCAGATCACCCTGGGCGCGATCTCCGGCGACCTGCCCGACATCGCGATCGTCGACAACGTCTCCATGAACACGCTCGGCGGCAGCGATCTGCTCGCCGACCTCACCGACCGGGTCGAGAAGTGGGGCCAGGCCGACCAGTACTACAAGGGCCCCTGGGACGGCTGCCAGGTCGACGGCAAGACGCTCGGCCTCCCCAACCAGAGCAACTGCCTGGCCCTCTACTACAACACCCGGATGCTTCAGGACGCCGGTGTGCGGCCCCCCACCACCTGGGACGAGCTGGCCTCCGCCGCCGAGCGGCTGACCAGCGGCGACCGGTACGGCCTGGCGCTGAGCGCGATCAGGACCGAGGAGGGCGTCTTCCAGTTCCTGCCGTTCCTGTGGCAGGCGGGCGGCGACCTGGACACCTTCGCCACCGACGGCGCCACCGCCCTGTCGTTCCTGGACGACCTGATCGCCAAGGGCTCCCTGTCCGAGCAGTGCGTGGGCTGGACGCAGCAGGACGTCAACACCCGGTTCCTCAACCAGCGCGCGGCCATGCAGATCAACGGCCCCTGGCAGATCCCCACGCTGAAGGAGGCCGACTTCGACTGGGCCGTCGTCGCCCTGCCCCGCGACAAGGAGGCGGCCACCTGTCTGGGCGGGGAGAACTGGGTGCTGATGGCGAGCAGCGACCATCTGGACCAGGCGTGGGAGGTGCTGGAGTACACCCAGCGTCCGTCAGTGCTGACGCCGTACCTCGTCGCCTTCGGCAACCTGCCCGCCCGCAAGGACCTGGCCGACCGGGGCACCTGGGCCTCCGACCCGGCCCTGCGGCTCTTCCTGAACCAGCTGCCCCTGGCCCGTCCACGCCAGTACGGCGCGCACTACGCCGACGCCTCCCAGGCCGTCGCGGAGGCGGAACAGGCCGTACTGACCGGCTCCGCGTCCCCCTCGGCGGCGGCGAGGACAGCGGCCGGCAAGATCGACAAGGCGCTGGGCGGGTGATGCGAGGGCGCCAGGGCCTCGCGCAGGAGCTCCACCGGAGACTGGAGAGCCGACGGCAACGGGAGGTCCACCGGAGACTGGAGAGCCGACGGCAACGGGAGGTCCACCGAAGAAGGGACCGCCGCCCGCCGACCCGCCTCTCCCCCTCCGCGCGCCGCCGCCGCGCCGGCTACCTCTTCTGCCTCCCCGGGCTGGCCTTCCTCGCCCTCTTCCTGGCCTACCCGCTCTTCTACAACGTCTGGACCTCCGTCCACGACGTGCGGCTGAGCGGCCTGCTCGGCGGGGGCCAACGTTTCCACGGCCTCGCCAACTACCGGGCGGTGCTCGACGACCCGGCGTTCTGGCACTCCGTACGCCTGTCGCTGCTGTTCACGCTGGCCTCCCTGGCGTGCCAGTTCACGCTTGGCTTCGCCCTGGCCCTGCTCTTCGCCCGCCCGTTCCCGCTGAACGGCCTCCTGCGCTCCTTGCTCCTGGTGGCCTGGCTGCTGCCTCCCGTGGTCAGCGGCACCCTCTTCCGCTGGCTGCTGGACGCGGAGTCCGGCGCCTACAACGCCCTGCTGCGGGCGGTCGGCCTGGATGCCCTCTCCCACGACTGGCTCACCGACCCCTCCACCTCCCTGGCCGGGGTGGTCCTCGCCAACATCTGGGTCGGCGTGCCCTTCAACATGCTGCTGCTCCTGGTCGGACTGCACACCATCGACCCCGAACTGCACGAGGCCGCCGCCATCGACGGAGCCGGCGCCTGGCAGCGCTTTCGCCGTATCACCCTGCCGCTCATGCTCCCGGTCTCCGTGACCGTCCTCCTGCTCGGCCTCATCTACACCTTCAAGGTCTTCGACCTGGTCTTCGTCATGACGGGCGGCGGCCCGGTCGACGCCACCCGGGTGCTCTCGCTCTATGTCTACGAGGTCTTCTTCCGGTTCTTCCGGTTCGGCGAGGGCGCCGCCGCCGGCCTGCTGCTGCTCGTCGTACCGCTGCTCACAGGCGTGTTCTACGTACGACGGCTGCGGCGCGAGGACGCGGTGGGAGGTTCCACGTGAAACATCCCCAACGCCCTTGGCTGCTCACGGCGTTCGCCACGCTGATCACCGCGGCCTTCCTGCTGCCGGTGTACTGGATGGCCAAGACCAGCCTCACCCGCCCGGACCGGATCCTGGCCCCGACCCCGCAGTGGCTGCCCGCCCCGCTCACCGGCGAGAACTACCGGACGGCCCTGGACTACGAAGGCCTGCCCCGGGCCCTCCTCAACAGCGTGGTGATCTCCAGCGGAGTCGTGGCCCTCACGCTCCTGCTCGGCGTCCCGCTCGCCTACGCGCTCGCCCGCGTCCGGATGCGCGGCTCGGGCACGATGGTGCTCGCCCTGCTGGTCGCCCAACTCCCGCCCGCCATCGTGCTGGCGGCACCGCTGTTCATCCTCGAACGCCGGGCCGGTCTCGACGACACCTACCTCGGTCTGATCGCCGCCGACACGACCCTCACCCTTCCCTTCGCGGTGATCGTGCTGCGCCCGGTGCTGCGGTCCTTCCCGCCGGAGCTGGAGGAGGCCGCGCTGGTCGACGGCTGCGGACTGCCCGGCGTACTGCTGCGGGTCGTCCTGCCGCTCATGGCGCCGAGCCTGGTCGCCACGGCGGGGCTGTGCTTCCTGATCGGCTGGGGGGAGTTCCTGTTCGGCCTCACGCTGGCCGAGGGCCCGGACGTCCAGCCCGTCACCGTCCTGCTGAACGCCTTCGTCGGCCAGCACGGCACGGCGTGGGGCCCCCTGATGGCGACGGCCACCCTCATCAGCGTGCCGGTGGTCTGCGTGTTCGCCCTGTTCCAGCGCTTCATCGTCGGCGGACTGACCGCAGGCAGCGTCCGAGGGTGAGCCGGGTGAGCCGCTCGGAGAAACGAGAGGTCAGACCCCGAGCGGATTGGAGCGCGTCGCCGCCATCAGATACCAGGCGGTCGCCCCCGTATGCCGGTACGGGTAGTAGCCGAACCCGAAGCCGGTGTCGAGCGGGCTGCTCGCCGCGACGATCCCGCAGCGCCCGGGAAGCGCCCGCCCTCCGACGGTCTGCCCGCCCCCGAGCAGATCCTGAGCCCGCTCGATGGAGTCGATCAGCCGCCGGGCCCGGGCCTCGTCACCCCGCCCGCTCCGCTCCCGCAGGGCGAGCGCGAGATGAGCGGTCCCCTCGAACCACACGCCGTTGCGGTCGGGCTTGGGCTGGGTGTCGGCGATCGGCGCGTCCTCGTTCGCGAGGAGACTGGCCGAGCTGAAGGTGACACCTTCGTACGACTGCCCCGCCGGCACCGTGCTGTTGCGCCGCTCGGCATGGTCGAGAACGGCCAGCTCACGCGCGGCCCAGTCCAACGACCGGGCGTGGACACGGGAGTCGAGGGCCAGGTGGGTCCAGGTCTGGGTGTCCTCGGGGACGGGCGAGGTGTTGATCGTCGTCCCGTCATTGGTCCCGGTGTAGAAGAACCCGCCTGAGGGCTCCCACATCTTCATGACAAAGGCCTCGGCACGCGCCCGCCGCGCCCTCCACACCCGGTCCCCCGTGAGCCGGGCGAGCCGCCCGAAGAGGCAGACGAGGTCGGTGTTGTGCTCGGTGGAGGTGAACGGAAGCTTCTCGTTGGCCCCGTTGACCCCGAACTTGTACCCCCCGAGCGGTTCCTCGGTACGCCCGTTCCGCTCGATCCACTCCCCGATCCGCACGGCCCCGTCGAGGAACCGCCGCTCCCCGGTCCGCCGCGCGAGCGCGCTGAGCGCGATCCCGGCCCAGGCCATGTCACCCACGGCCGTCCCCGTGAACCCGAACTGCGTCCCGACGTTGACGGTCCCGTCCGCCCGTACGAACCCGTCCGGCTGCCGGGAGCCGTCGTAGAAGGTGTACGGCCCCACGTTGTAGGCCTGCCGCAGCCGACCGTCGTCATGGACCGGGTCATGCTCCTGGGCGTACAGCAGCGCGTCCCCGAGTACGACGGCCCGGGCACGTCCGTCGGTGGAGCGGGTGGCGAGGAGGGCGAGGATCGCGAGGGCGTTGTCGTAGGTGAAAGCGGTACTGAACAACCCCGCCTGGTCGGTGTAGCTCTGGGCGAGCCGGGTGCTGCCGTGGTCGGGGTAGGCGTCCATGGCGGCGGCGAGGAAGGCGTGGGCGCGGCGCTGGGCGGAGGGCGCGTCGGCGTGGGCGGTGCCCGCCCCGGCCGAGGTGAGCACTGCGGCACCGAGGGCGGCCCCGATGAGGGCGCGACGGCTGAACGCCGGGCCTCGACTGCCGGTCATGGCGTTCACGCCGTTCATGCCGTTCATGCCGTTCATGCCGTACCTGCCGACCACGCCGTCCATGCCGTCCATGGGTCTCCCTTGCCGGGCCTTGAGAGCGCTCTCATTGAGTGCGGGGTCATTCTGCTGGTGCGGGTGGGGCGGGTCAACGGCCTTGCGGTGCGGAACGGTTGGCGTCGTCAGCCGTGGCCGGGGCCGCCCGACGCCGGCGCCGTCCTCAACTGGTCAGCCTCCACTGCTGCTCGGGGGCGTTCCACTCGGTGATGCAGGTCGACTGGATGGCCTGCGCGCCGTTGTCGGTGCTGCCGCCGCCTTCGATCGACAGGCACCTGGCGCTCTTGCCGTTCTTGAGCTGGCCGCCCGTGGCCCGGGCCCATCGCTGCTCGGGAGCGTCCCAGTCGGTGATGCAGGTCGACTGGACGGCCCGGGTGTCAATCCCCGGGTTTCGTAGAGACGTTGGTTATGCGGTCCGGCTCTCCTGATCGGTCCGGGTCCGCGCTTGCTGGATGATCCGTTCGAACTCGACGGGCGGTTTCCCGCCGGCCGCGCTGTGTCGCCGTTTCGTGTTGTAGAAGTCCGCGATCCAGGTGGCGGTCTTCAGCCTCGCCTCGGTTCGGGTGGCGAAGGTGTGCCGGTGGACGTACTCGACCTTGAGGACCGAGTGGAACGACTCCGCGGCGGCGTTGTCCAGGGCCGACCCGACGCGTCCCATCGACTGCACCACGCCCCACCGGCCGCACAACTGCTGGAACGCCTCGGACGTGTACTCGCTGCCGCGGTCCGTGTGAAAAATGACGCCGTCGACCTGGCCGCCTCTCGTTGCGATCGCCATCTGCAGGGCTGCGCTGACCAGCGCGGCATCATGCCGCCGACCCATCGCGTAGCCCAGGGCCCGGCGGGAGAAGGCGTCGTGGACAGAGGCGAGGTAGAGCTTGCCCTCACCGGTGTCGATCTCCGTCATGTCGCCCCACCACAAAACGTCGGGCGCGATCGCGTCGAACTTGCGCCGTACCAGGTCACCAGCGGTTTTCCGCTTGCCGGGACGGGTCAGCGAACGGCGTCGGCGTGGCGGTTTGCGGCCCTGCAGACCGAGTTCGGCCATGATCTCGGCGACGGTGTTCTGCGATACTTGCCAGCCCTCCTCCCACAGATCCAGCGTGATCCGCGGCGAACCGTACGTCTTGCCCGAGCGGTCGAAGAAGTAGCGGACCCGCTCGGCCAGTTCACCCCGTCTGATCTCGCGTTTCGTCGGCTCATCGGGCCGACGGCGCCACTTGTAGAACCACGCCTCCGACACACCCAGTGCCCGGCAGGAGATGCGGTGCGAAATGTTGTGCACGGTCTTCTGGTCACTGATCACCCCGACGAGCACCGCCGGGTCCGCCTCAGCTACTTCACCCACAAGACCATGCAGCGTTTGAGGACATCGCGCTCCATCCCCAGCTCCTTGACGTCCTTCTTCAACTGGGCGTTCTCCCGCCGCAGCCGCGCGAGCTCCTCGCTCTCGCCCACCGCCCCGGCCCCGGCGGACCTCCGAGCCCGCGACACCCAGCTCGCCAGCGTCGTCTCGTTGATCCCCAGGTCCCTCGCAACCTGCGCGACCGACTTCCCGGTCTCGGTCACGATCCGTACAGCCCCCTCACGGAACTCTGCGTCGAACTTCCGCCTCTTCTCCGCCATGACTCCCAACTTCCCCTGCAGTCACGATCTCTACGCTACGAGGGGAAGGTCACGGGCGCCGTTGGCGGTGCTGCCGTGGTCCGCGATGGACAGGCACTTACCGGTCTTGACGTTCTTGAGCATGTTGGACGAGGGGCCGGCCCAGTACCACCGCTGCTCGTCGCCCCCGTTGCAGGCCCACTGGATGGCGCTGGTGCCGTTTGCCGCGCTGCCGCCGTTGTCGAGGGACAGACACTTCCCGCTCTTCGCGTTGACGAGCCGGTACGTCGGCCCACTCCCCGTCGCTTCGGAGGCCGAGGCGCTCGGGGCCGCCTCCGTCTCGTCGGAGGAGGCGGAGGAATCAGGGGAGTTGGCCGAAGGCGCCGGGCTCTGCGCGGGATCTGCCACGGCCTTGCCTTGATCTCCCGCCTCGTTCCCCTCCTTGTCACCCTTGCCGTCCCTGCCGTCCTTGCCACCGGACTTGCTCGCACGAGCGCTGCCGGGCTGCTGCGACGGGGTGTTGTCATCCCCCTCGGCCGATGCGCGTTCGGCCGCGGAGGCGGCGGCCGCGTCCTTGCCGTCGTTGTCGTCGGAGCCGGCGCCGACGGCCAGGTAGGTGACGCCGCCGCCGATGAGGAGCACCGCGAGCGCGGCCGCGGCGATCGTCAGTGAACGGCCGCGGCGCGACCGAGGACCGGCGGGGGCTCCTTCGTCGGCGTCCGCTGTGTGGGGCTGCGTCCGGAACGGACCGGCATCGCGGCTCAGGACGGGCGGCGGGCCGAACGGGCCGAACGGTCCCGCTGATGGTGCCTCGGGCGTCTGGGGTTTCTCGGGCGTCTCGGGCGTTTGCGCCGACGGGACGGAGCGGCCGAGGCGCATCGTGACTGCTGGGTCGGGCTGCGCGGCGCCGGTGCCGGGTGCGTCGGGGGACGCGGGCGGCAGGGGCCGGCCCGTGGCAATCGCGCTGAGGAGCTGTGCCGCCTGCGCCGCGTCCGGGCGGGACGCGGGGTCCTTGGCCAGCAGCCCGTGCAGGACGGGGGTGAGCGGGCCGGCCCGGCGCGGCTCGGGCAGCGGTTCGGTGACGATCGCGGTGATGGTCGACCAGGTGGAGGTGCGGCGGAAGGGGGTACCGCCCTCGACGGCGGCGTACAGGGTGGCGCCCAGTGACCAGACGTCCGAAGGCGGGCCCGGCTGCTCCCCGCGGGCCCGCTCGGGCGCGAGGTAGTCGAGGGAGCCGACGAGTTCACCGCTGCGCGTGAGGTGGGTGTCGGCGTCGTCGCCGGGATCGTCGATGGCCGCGATGCCGAAGTCGGTCAGCACCACCCGTCCGCCATGTTCGAGCAGGATGTTGGCGGGCTTCACATCGCGGTGGAGTACGCCGGCCCGGTGGGCGGCGGCCAGGGCGTCGAGGACCTTGGCGCCGATCTCGGCCGCGTGCCGGGGATCGAGGGCGCCCTGCCGACGCATCACGTCGTCCAGCGAAGCGCCCTCGATCAGCTCCATGACGATGACGGGGTGGCCCTCGTGATCGGTGACGTCGTGCACGGCCACCACGCCGGGATGTTGTATCCGGGCCGCCGCACGGGCCTCGCGCTGCATGCGCAGCCGCAGCCCGGCCAGCCTGTCCGCGTCGTGCCCGTCGTGCTCGTCGGCGAAGTCGCGGAGCTCCTTCACCGCGACCTGCCGGCCGAGGGTCTCGTCGACGGCCCGCCATACGGTGCCCATGCCACCGCGTCCCAGCCGCTCCACTGTCCGGTACCGGCCGGCGATCAGCCTGCCGTCACCCTTCGCACGACTCTCCCCCGTCACTGCCACTGCCCGCCTCGAGGTTGGTTTCCCGTGTGCGCATGGCAGCCTAACGGGCTGTCCGGGGGCGGCGAGTTGACGGGCCCCTGGGATTCCGAGCCGACGAGCCACGGTGGCGATCACGTCGGCCTCACGCTGCTCGATCAGCCGCACGGGGACGGAACGTACAGCTCCGTCGGCGCGCTCGCGGCCGTGTGCGGATCCGCCACGGGACTAGGGGCTGTCCTGACGCGGTCGGCCACCGGCTCCACACGAGAGGAGCGCGCCCACCTCGGCAAGACCGCCACGGCGACCTCCGGACGCATCACAGAACGAACATCCCACCACCCTCGGCCCACGGCCCGACCGCGACCCTCGAGGACTGCGTTACAGCATCCGCCCACCGACAGGACACCCGCTCCGAAGGCTGGCGACCAGCGCCGCACAGCGCCACACACCGACGACGGGCAACAAGGCCGACGCAGGCACCTGGACCATTAGGGGCGCCTGTGAGGTGTCGTCCTCTTCTCTTACTCGCCCACCCCGCCCGTTTTCCCCCCCACGGGTCACCCCTGCCACATCCCCCCGCCGTTCCCCGCACGTGCCGCCAGAAAGAGTCACCGGGACCGGCAGCACTCCTGGGCCACCGAGACGAAGGCCAGCTTCGCCTGTTTCAGTTCGTCCGGCCTCTCATGGCGTCGCAGACAGTCGACGAGGTGCTGTGCCGCCGCGGCAGCGTCGGACGGGCCTTCCAGGAGCACCCCGCCCAAGGCACGTTGCAGCAGGACGTCGTCGTCGCCCCGCCCCCGCCCGTTGCGTTCGGCGAGGATCCTGGCCTCTGCGGCCCCGAGGAACTCCGCGTAGGTCTGGCGGCGGAGGGCGAACTCGCGGTGGCCGGCCTCGGCGCGGAGCGTCATGCGAACCGACTCGAGCAGCGCGTCCGCCTGACGGTCGCCCGCGTGGCGTGCCGCAGCGGCCTGCCGGATGCCGGCACTGCGGGTGTACCAGCCGGTCACAACACTGCCCGCGATCGCCGATCCCGCGGCGATCAGCGCGATTCCCCAGTCACTCATGCCGCCATCCTCGCGACCAGCCACGACATGCCACACCACCCTTGCCCGATGTGCGGCGTGGATCACTCTCGGCGACCTCCGAACGGCGCGCGATAGGATCGGATCATGTCGCCCGACGACGCGAACAAACCCGCCCCAACCTGCGAAAACAGCCGTTTCCGCCCGCCGACTACCGGTAGGCTGGACACTTACGGGCGACGGGCGACGGGCGACGGGCGACGGGCGACGGGCGACGGGCGACGGGCGACGGGCGACGGGCGAACGGTCCTGTTCGCGGCTCGATCGGCGGTAGCCCTCTATCGCCTGCTGGATGTCCTCCCCATATTCTCCGGTGACGACCGGATCACCCGCCTGTTCACCCTCGTCCCCGGCTCGGACTTCGGAGCCGACGCGCTCACCGCGATCGACGCCGTCGGAGGCCGTACGGTGCCGTGGAGCGAAGCCTGCGAGCGCACCCACGACCTGGTCGTCGCCGCGAGCCCCAAGGGCGACCTGAGGCTGTTGCGCGGCCCTCACGTCCTCCTGCCGCACGGCGCGGGCTTCAACAAGTCGCTCCCCGACGAAGGTTCGGCCGACTCGGCCTCCGGGCTGGACCCGGCCTATCTGCGACGAACCGACCACGACGCCCCGATAGCACTGCACGCCTTGGCCCACCCCGATCAGGTCGCCAGACTTGCCGCCACGAATCCACAGGCCGCCCGCAACGCGAAGGTGATCGGCGACCTCACTCTCGAACGCGTCCTCGCCTCGGCGCCCCTCCGCGACCGCTACCGGTCGGCGTTGGGCACCGGAGCCCGCAAGCTGCTGGTCCTGGTCTCCACATGGGGACCCGACTCCCTCATCCGGCAACGCCCCGGCCTGCCCGCCCGACTGGCGGCCCAACTGCCCTACGACGAATACCAGTTGGCGCTGGTGGTCCACCCCAACGAACGCAGCCTGCTCGGCACGTACGAGCTCACCGAACGCCTGGCGCCCGCCCTCGACGCGGGAATGGTCCTCCCGGATCCGCACGAGGAGTGGGCCTCCGTCCTGATCGCCGCCGACGCCCTGGTCACCGACCACGGATCAGCCGCCCTGTACTACTGCGCCGCCCAGGACCGCCCCATCGTGAGCGTCCACCCGGGTGGCGGCGAGCTGATCCCCGGCAGCCCCATGGACGTACTCCTCACCGACGTACCGCAGTTGGAACGCGGAGCGGACATCATCGACGCGCTGCGGGCGTACCGCCCGGGTCCCGCGCACACCGCCGCTCAGGCCGCGTTCTCGACCCCCGGTGATGCCGTTGACCGCCTGCGAACCGAGGCCTACGCCCTGCTCGCTCTCGCACCACCCACTCACGGCCTCACCCCCCGGCTGCTGCCCGAGCCTGCGCCCGCCAAGCGTGTGCCCGCGGCGTTCGACGTCCATGTCGAGACCACTGGGGCCGGTGTCCGAATCACCCGGCACCCGGCCGGCACGGGCCTGCCCGGCCACCACTTGGCGGTGGAGCACGGCGCCGCGGACGAACGACTCACCCGTTCCGCGGGCCTGTTGTACCGCCGCCCGCTGCCGCCGCCCAATGCCCCCGTAAGCCACACAGCCCCCATGACCCCCCTTGCCCCCGTGGACCTCGCTTGGACCTCCGACGGATGGACAAGGCACGCGCTCTCCGCCTACCCCGGCTGCCGTTCGGCCGCAGCGCTGCTGCCGTCCGGCGGATGCCTGATCAGAATCCGCGGCCATGAGCAGCCGTACGCCGTCCAGATCGACCCTCGGTCCGAGACCGGCCGCGTCGCACGGATCGACCCGGCCATCGCGCTGTCGGCCGTGTACGCCCGGCTGGTCTCCCCTCAGCCCGCCCCCGGCCCCCGCACCGAGCTGAACTGCCTGATCGCAGACCGGAGTTTCCGCATCACTCTCCGACCGGCCACGGACACCGAAGCAAGCCAGGTGATCTGACTAAACCAGTCCGTTGCGCCGCCGAAGGGCCAGAGCCGCCGTGCGGTGTTCCTCGGCCTCCGCCAAGTTCCCTTCGGCCGTGTCCAGTTCGGCGAGAGCCTCGTGGACGCGCGCGCGGTCGATGCCGGCCCGGCGCCGGTCGGCCCGCGCCAGCGCCTGCTCGTACAGCTCCCTGGCCTCGACCGTGCGACCGAGCTGGTGCAGGACACCGGCGAGGCCGAGCGCCGAGCGTCCGATCAGCCTCTCGCGCTGCTGTGCCACGAACCCGCTGTGCGCCTCGGACAACAGACGCTGCGCTGCCTCAAGGTCTCCCACCTTGGCACTCGCCTCTCCCATCCGATACGTCTGGAGAAGGACGCCGTAAGGGTTGGGGATCGCCCGGTGCATATCGCGGGAGTCGGCGAAATCGGCCAGAGCCGCGCTCCACTCGCCCCGTGCGCCCTTGAGCATGCCGCAGTGCTCCACGGCCGACGCGGCGAGCTTGCGGTCCCGTTCGGAGTCTCCCAGCAGTTCACGAGCGGACATCGCGCTGTCGAGCTGAGCCTCGGCCTCGCCGAACTCTCCCGCCTCCCACAGCGGCCGGGCCAACTGGCAGCGCGTGCGCATCAACCACCCGGCGTTTCCCCCGTGCCGGACCGCCGAGTCGACGGCGAGCCGGAAGACCTCGATGACCTCGGACTGGTGGGGATGGTCCAGGGCATGCGTCCACACCGGCTCGGACAGGGCCACGACCTCGGTGTCCATCGCACGGCCGTGGGCCAGGCGCGCGCACGCGAACAGCACATGGCGTTCCTCGTCCAGCCAGCGGGCGGCGCGTTCGGCACGCTGAGCCCGGACTTCGCGGCTCGCGGCCGCTTGCGGATCCTCCAGCGAAACATCCGGCACCCCAGGAACAGGATCGAGAAGATCCACGACGGTCAGCCGACGGCCGGCGGCGAACCGGTCGGCCAGCTGAGCCTGCCGGACGAACCAGCGCACCAGCCGCACCTGCGCCTCGGCCACCTCCCCGTCGGCCGTCTCCCGGCGGGACCGCCGCAGCGCGTGCGCCCGCAGCGGCCCCGGCAGCCTCATCTGACCGGCCTCCGTCAGCGACAACAGACGCAGGTCCAGTAATCCGGCCCGGTCCAGCTCCTCCAGGGCGTCCTGGCATGCCTCCGGCCCCAGCCCCGACAGAGCGGTGGCGGAGTGGTGCGTGAACGTCTCGCCGGGATGGTGCGGCAGCAACCGGTAGAGCAGGGCCGCCGGGCGGGACAGATCGGCGTACGCCGTGTCCCACATGTACTCCACGCCGGCCACGCCCTTCTCGTCCAACTGGGCCCGGAGATCGGCGATGAGACGAGAGAGCGGACGCAGGCGGTGCGTGCGCACCCACCGGCCCGCCACGTGCAGCGCCGCGGGAAGGCCCTCGCACAACCGGATCACCGCCCGCGCCGCCTCCGGGTCCGCGGCCAGCCGATGGTCACGGACGATCAGCTCCAGCAGTTCCGTCGCGGCCCGCTCCTCCAGTGGCGGCAGCGCCAACTCCACCGCGGCACCCGCCTCGAATTCGCGGAGCGGACCGTGGCTCGTGACGATCACCACGCTGCCCCCCGACGCCGGAAGCAGGGGCACGACCTCCGAGGCGTAACGCGCGTTGTCCAGCAGAAGGACCATCTTCGCCTCGGCGGTCCTGTTCCAGTACTGCCTGCACCGGGCCGCGTACGAGGCCTGCACCTGGTCCGGCTCCACGTCGAGCGAGCTCAGCAACTGGGTGAGCACATCACCGGGGTCCAGCACGTCGCCGTCCCGGAAGTCGTCGAGGTCGACGGACAGCACACCATCGGTAAAGGGGTAGCGGTCGAGCAGAGAGCGGGCGATCAGGCCGGCCAGCTCCGTCTTCCCCAGACCGCCCGGTCCACTCAGCGCGAGAACCAGCGGACGCGAACGGCTCCGCCATTCCGCCACCGCACGCAGGGCACGCTCCAGCTCCTCGTCACGGTTGACGAAGTACACCGGCTCCGGCGGAAGTTCAACCCTCACAACAGCCCCTTCGACCATCCACAGCGCACTCCATGCACTGCCTGACGATCATGCACTCTAGAGACTTTCACCGCCCGACGTCCGGTGCAGCCGAAGACCCGAAAGCCCCGGGCCTCCGCACGAGGCGACGGGTCCAGGGCTGACGGTGATCGGTGCAGTCGCGTCCCTTACCTCAGTGGAGCCGCCTTCGGGATTCGAACCCGAGACCTACGCATTACGGGGGCGACAGAGATCGTGATGGAGTGTTCCTCGTGGTCGCATCAGATCGTGTTTTTGCAGATCAGCGTGCCGATCACGGTCCCGCTGCTCGTATGCCGTGTCGCACCGTCCACAGGCGTCCGCGCTCCCCTTGCGCCCCCGCCCCCTGGCAATCCGATGAACCGGCCCGCACAGCTCCTTGGCGACACCATGGTGGCACGGCTTGTCGAGATCACACATACGAGACGATGGCCATCACTCGCAGGCTCCTCGCTCACACCTCTCACGCCGACGATCACAGCGGCGCACACAGCAACAACAGCAGCTCAACGAGAAGCCGCCCACTTCCGCCCCGAGTGTCGCAGCCGCCTCCTCTCCGATGCCTGCGCGCTCGGGTACGTCGATGTGGAGCAGCTTGAGCAAGTCGGCGGTGACGACCCGGTAGGCGTTGCCCAGACGCAGGACCGTGCACGGGTACCAGCCGCGCTTGGCAAGGTCGTATCCCGTGGTACGGCTGGGGGACAGCGCGCGGTTCGCCGTCTCCAGGTCCACGGCCGCGGGCGGCGCGAGCAGTTCCTCGCGCGTCAGCCCACGGGTCGCATCGTCGCGCTTGGTGATCACGGAGGATCTGTACCCCGCGAGGCAATCCGCCACCTGCCTCCGGTCAAGCCGTCAACGCCGCAGAACACCCCACCCAATAACAAGAGTTTTGTTAATATGGCTCCATGGCCACCACCCCCGACCCCGCTCCCGGCGAAGGCCCCGTCCGCCCGGTCTCCGTCTCCCTCCACGAAGGCACCATCACGGCACTCAAGGCACGCACCGGCAAACGCGGCATGTCCGCCTACGTCGAAGCCCTCATCCAGCGCCAACTCGAACGCGACCGGCTGCGCGAACTCATCGAAGACGCGGAGACCGAGCACGGGCCGGTGGATCAGGCAGCGGTCGAGGCCAAGCGGGCGCTCCTGCGCAGCGACGCAGCCGGCTCGGCTGACGCGGCATGAGCGGCACCCTCGTCCTGGACTACGAAGGCCTGTCCAAACTCGTACGACGCACCCCCGAGCTCACCGAATGGCTGGCTGCCGCCGAGGCCGAGGACATCCGCGTCATCACCAGCTCCGTCACCCTCGTCGAAGCCCGCGACCCCAAAACCAACCAAGCCCGCTTCGACTACGCCGTCTCCCGCGTCAACATCATCCCGCCCACCGAAGCCATCGCCCGCCACGCCAGCAAACTCCTCGCCGCAGCCGGCCTGCACGGCCACAAGTACGCCATCGACGCGATCGTCGCGGCCACCGCACTCGCCTCACCCGCCCCCGTGACCGTCGTGACGTCCGACCCCGAGGATCTCCACATGTTGTGCGGCCCGGGGGTCCACGTCATCAAGATCTGACACGGTGCGAGGCAGGATGGCCCCTGCGGGCAAGAACAGACTCCGGCCAAGCGGGGGAATCCTGACCGGGGCAGCTTGGGGGCTCCGGCTCACGTGGTGGAGCGCTGCCCGGACGGATGCTACGGCGCAGTGGGCCTGGGCTGTGATTGCTGTCGTGGCAGGAAGAGCGCCACCGCGGCGGTGGCCAGCAGGGTCGCGATGCTCGCGACCAGGAGGCTGAGATGCGGTCCGCCCGCGAACGCGTCGGCGAACAGTCCGTGCACGCGATTGGCTGAGACGGAGAGCCCCTCGGGCCGTGCAGTGCCGGGCCATCACGGTGGCCGCCGCGTCGAGCGCGTCGCCGCCTTGTGCTGTGCCCGCCAGATCGTCGGCGAGCGAGTTCGTGGCGTGGGTGGTCAGCAGGGATCCGAGGACGGCGCTACCGATGGCTGTTCCGGCTTGTCGCGTCGCGTTGACCATGGCGGCGGCCGCCCCGGACGGCTGGCGCGGCACTGTCGAGAGCGCTGCGGCGTTCGTGAGCGTGATAGCAGGGCCGATGCCCGCTCCCAGGACCGCGAAGACGGCGGCGATCCGGCCGTACCCGGTGTCGGGTGACAGGCCGAGCGGCGCGAGCAGGCCGATACTGATGAGGCCGTACCGGCGAGCAGGAGCCGCACGAGCCGAAGCGCGCCGTCAGCTGGCCGGCCTGAGTGGACGCCAGACCGATGGCGCTGGAGTCGGGCAGAAATTTCACGCCGGTCACAACCGCCGACGTCCCCTGGACCTGCTGCAGGTAGAGGCACAGCAGGTAGAAGGTGCCGTACGGGCGCCGAATCCCAGGATGAGGGAGGCGGTGTTGACGATGGTGAACCGCCGGTCCTTGAACAGCGAGACGGGCAGCATGGTGCGCTCGGATCACCTTCGACCAGTACGAAAGCGGGGAACTCGACAGCCGCGACCGCGAACAGGACCAGTACCTGGGGCTCCGTTCAACCACGGCGACCGGCCTCGATGACGGCGCAGGTAGGCACTCAGCCAGACAAACACCGAGCACCTGTCCGTACGGGTCGGCCGCCGCGCACTCCGGGTCGGCCGACTCCTGGATCCCCTTGGAGCCCGGTGACCAGCGCGATGACACCCAGGGGCAGATTGATCAGGAAGATCGCGGGCCAGCCGAAGCCGTCGGTGAGGGCGCCGCCCAGCAGGGGGCCTGCGACGACGGCGAGCGCGGTCACCGCTCCCCACAGGCCAATGATCTCCGCCCGGCGCGCGGTGTCGGGGAACCCTTGGCCCAGGAGCGACAGCGCACCAGGGGGCTGATTACCCCGTCGGTTACGTCGCCGAGGTCCGCCAACTCCCCTACGAGGACCCGCGACCGACCTGGGACGCCTTGCAGTGGTTCACCGGCAACTCACCCGCCGAGGGCGCCACCGACTACATGCTCGACCACTTCCTGGCCCACGACCTCGAACTCCGCTCGGCCCTGGCCGCCGTGGAGAGCGAGGACTACGAACGCTGGAAGGTCAAGACCGCCGCCAATCGCGTCCAACGGGAAGCTGCCGAGCGCGCCTTGGCCCGATACGCCGACCAGGCAGTCAAAGCCAAGAGCGAGCTGCTCCATCACCGCGACGCCATCCGCGAAGGCGGCGGCATCCCACCCCACCTGCCTTCACCGCTCGCCGACGTCGACCCGCCTGATACGGACACCACCGAGGAGAACGATCTTTGAAGGGCTCCACCTACCGCCGCTGTTCCTGCCGCGACCCCAAGACCGGCAAGGAACTCGGCACGGCCTGCCCCAAGCGCAACAGCAGGAACCACTGCACCTACTCCATACGCCAGGAGCTGCCGCCCCGCGAAGACGGCACCAGGCGGTCCTTCGCTCGTGGCGGCTACGACAGCCGCAAGGCCGCCCAGGCCGACCTCGACCACGTCCGCGCCCTCCTCGGCCTGGCCGAGTCGGACGATCCCGAGGGCACGGAACTGATCGCCGCCATGCTGACGGAAGTCAGCAGCGAGAAGACTCCCCTGCCCGACGTCGAGGAGACCCGGCGGCGCCTCAACGCCGGCCAGGACCTCATCGGCAGCCTGACCGTGAGCGAGTGGCTCGACCGGTGGCTGGCGGGCAAGCGCATACGCAAGTCCGGCCTGAGCCGCTACGAGACCGATATCCGCGTACACCTCAAGCCGCACATCGGGCACCGGCGCCTCGACCGGCTGCGCGTCAGCCACCTCAGCGAGATGTTCACGGAGATCCGCGACGCCAACGCCCAGATCCTGGAGCAGAACGCTCAACGGCGAGCCGCGATCGACGAACTGGCGACCGTGCCGTGGAAGGGCGCGGAGAACCGAGCCCGGCGCAAGGCGATGAAGGCCGCGATCGACGAGATGCCGCCCTTCCCTCGCGTTACCGGCCCCGCCACGCGCCTGCACGTCAAAGCCACGCTCCGCGCGGCCCTGAACGACGCGATCGGGCAGCAGATCATCACCTTCAACCCAGCCGCTCACGTCGAGATCGATCCCGTACGCAAGCCGAAGGCGCTGGTGTGGACGGACGAGCGGGTCGCCAAGTGGGAGCAGCCGGGCGAGAAGCCGTCGCCCGTGATGGTCTGGACGCCCCAACAGACCGGCGCCTTCCTCGACTTCGTCGCCGACGACCGGCTGTACACGATGTGGCACCTGATCGCCTTCCGTGGCCTGCGCCGTGGTGAGGCGTGCGGGCAGCCATGGTCCGAGACGCACCTCGACACCCACTCCCTTACCGTCTCCTCCCAGCTCGTACAGGACGGCTGGGAGATCGAGGCATCCGACCCCAAGACCGACAGCGGATACCGCGTCGTCGCGCTCGACGACGACACCGTCAACGTCCTGAAGCGACACCGCGAACGACAGGACGCGGACCGCAAGGAGTGGGGATCGGCTTGGGTGGACACCGGGCACGTCTTCACCCAGGAGGACGGCTCCTGGCTGCACCCCGGCAAGGTCACCGACCTCTTCGAGCGCCTCGTCGCCGCCTCCGGCCTCCCGCCGATCCGGCTCCACGACCTGCGCCACGGTGCTGCCACCCTCATGCTGGCCGCCGACATCGACATCAAGATCGTGTCGGACACCCTCGGGCACAGCGACACCCGGATCACCCGGGACATCTATCAGAGCGTCCTCCCCCACGTCGGAAAGAGCGCCGCCGAGGCCACGGCCAAGCTGGTCCCGCTCCAGCGCAGGGCGAAAGCTGAAGAGGCCGCACGCAAGGCGGAGAAGGCCCGGAAGAAGGCCCAGCGCGCCAAGAAGGCCCAGGCCGAGGGCAAGAAGAAGGCCAAGCGGAAGAAGCCTAAGAAAGTAGGGCCGAGGCCCCCTCTTCTCACGCAAGCAATCCCACAGCGCCCCGACCGGGTGAATGCGTCATGCCCGGAGCAACAGAAAATCCCAGGTCAGCGACTGTGCCTTTGGGATTCGAACCAGAGACCTGCGCATACGAGGGCCTGCAAGATCATTCCAGATGGTGCTGAGCGGTGCTATCGAACATCGTCTTACGAGCGCGTCGGCTGGTCCTTCAACTGCCGCCCGGGCCGCAACGTGGCCCGGGCGGTCGCTTCGGTTTCTGTCACCCGGCCGCCGTAATGTGCCCGTTCACCTCCCTCAGCCTGCCCCGCCGGTGCAGTTCGTCGATGTCGGAGTCCAGGAAGCTGCGAATGTCCCGGCCCATGCGGCGCCAGCCGAAGAACTCGCCTGCGTGCCGGACCAGTTCGTCCCGCGACATGCCCGGGCACTCTGCGGCAAGTTCGTACAACGCCAGCTGCCGCTCGGCCGGAGCGATGTGAGCGGCCTTGCGAGGGGTGTCGCCCTCCAACGGAGCGCGGGCATCCAGCTCCCCCGGCCTGCCACGTCCAGGAAGTGGCCGTCGGCCGTGACCTGCCCGGCACGGATGAGCCCGCGCACGACTTCCCTTATGTTGTCGCGGATCCTGTTGCCGGCCCGGGCCACGCCCCACGCCTCCCGGGCGCGCTGCACCAACAACTCCTCGTGGATGGGGCCCTCGATCCCGATGAGCTTGGTCAGGAGCTTGCGCAGCGCGGGCCGGGCCTCCGGGGTGTGCAGTTCGTACGGTGAGGACACCGTCATCTCACACGTCTCGTACGGGGAGCTCCACGGCCGGTCGTGCTCGGTGTCGACCGTAACGCGTTCATGGTCCACGGGGGCCAGGGCCGTCGGCGGGGTCCCGTTTCCCGGTCCCGGTGCACCTGGCGAGGCCGACACTTCGGAGGACAAGGCAACCGCCCTGGTACCCGAGGTGTCCTCCGCCTCGTCGTCCTCGACGGCCACGACCGGGCCTGTCCTCGGATCCGCCGACGCGGGATCCGACATCGGTCCCCGCTCGACCGCCAACTCGACAGCCTCACGCAGTCTCAGCTCGGCGGCATTCCGTCCGCGATACCAGTCGGTGCCCCAGATACGGTGCAGCCGCCAGCCCAGCCCGGCGAGCACCTCCTCCCGCAGCCGGTCGCGGTCCCGAGCCGTCCTGGACGAGTGGTACATCGCGCCGTCGCACTCGATGCCGAGCGCGTAGGCGCCGGGGAACTCCGGATGGCGCACGCCGATATCGATGCGGTATCCGGCGACACCGACCTGCGGCTGTACCCGGTAGCCCCACTCGCGCAGCACCTGCAGGACCGACTCCTCGAAGGGGCTGTCCGGCTCGGCGTCGGTCTGTGTCACGTCCCGCGCGAGAACGGCGTGGCCGTTCTCGGCGTACTCGAGATACCGCTTGAGGTGCTGAACGCTCTCGTTCGAACTGTCTGCCAGGCCACTGCCCCAGAAGGACGCGACGACCTCCATGCGGAAGCGCGCCCGGGTGACAGCGACGTTGAGGCGCCGCCAGCCGCCCCCCTTGTTGATCGGCCCGAAGTTCGTGCCGAACTTGCCGTGCTCATCGGGACCGTATCCGATCGACATGATCATGACGTCGCGCTCGTCGCCCTGGACGGATTCGAGGTTCTTGACGAAGAACCCGTCGAGCCGGTCCTCGGTGAAGCAATGGTCCAGGTCGGGGCGAAGCAGCCGGGCCTGCTGGACAGCCTGGTCGATGGCCGCTGCCTGAGCCTGAGAGAGCGCGACGACGCCCAGGGTACGGCCGGGGCGGGTGTCGAAGTGATGGATGACCCGCCGGGCGATGAACTCCGCCTCCACACGGTTGTCGCGTCGACCGCCCCGGTCATATACGCCCTGTGCGGGGAAGAACTCGACGCCGATGTCGTTGCCGTGGTCCATTGCTCCCGGGAACGTCACCATCGAGTTGCCGTAGAAGGACCTGTTACTGAACGTGATCAGGTCCTCGTGACGGCTGCGGTAGTGCCAACGCAGGGGAAGTTCTCGCAGAGCGCCCGCCTTGCAGGCATGCAGCAGCGACTCGAAGGTGTCGG
Organism: Streptomyces sp. DT2A-34; assembly: GCF_030499515.1. Classification (NCBI taxonomy): domain Bacteria; kingdom Bacillati; phylum Actinomycetota; class Actinomycetes; order Kitasatosporales; family Streptomycetaceae; genus Streptomyces; species Streptomyces sp. DT2A-34. Next base: position 4,283,519 of record NZ_JASTWJ010000001.1, read on the forward strand.
GGACGTCCTCGTCGTACTCGTCGGAGTCATCCTCGACCGCCGCGTCGAAAAAGGAAGTGGGCGGCAGCTGCTTCTCGTCGCCGGCCACGATCAGAGAGTCTGCCCGGTATACGCAGTTGATGGCGTCGGCTGGGCGGACCTGTGATGCCTCGTCGAAGATGACGACGTCGAAATGGTAATCCGCGGGCAGGAACTGGCTCACCGTCAGCGGGCTCATCATGAAGCACGGCTTGATCAGTCGGACAACTTCACGGGTCCGGCCGAGCAATTCCCGCACCGGCATGTGGCGTCGCTTCAGCTCCGCCTGCCGCTTGATCACCGCGGCCGCCCCGCCGCTGAACCGGCGCGGTCGGCGCTTGTTGCACGCCTCGATCACGGCTCCGCTCGCGGCAGCGACAAGCCGGCGGTCGGCCTCCTGGAAGTCTGCCACCCGGGCGTCCAGGTCCGTGGAGCGGGTGGTGGCGAGTCTGGTGTCCGTGGCCAAGAGGTCGTCGGCCCAGCACCTCAGCACCGCCTGCTCTACGACCGCAGGCAGCCGCTCGGGCAGGACGCCTCGTTCAACGGCACGCGGGACGAGTTCGTCGACACCCTGATGGGCCAGGACGTCCAGTCCGGAGCGATACGCCTGCCATTCCTCCGGGCCGCGCGGGTCGGCCCGGAGTTCGTCGACGGCCTGCTGGGCCTGATCGAAGGTACCGAACAGAGCGAAGGACAATTGGACCTGGCGGGACCCCTCGAAGAGGTCGTGCAGCGCGGTCGAAGACTCCGACCAGCGAGCGGCGCGTCGCGTCGCCTCATCGCACCAGCCGGCCAGCGCGCCGCGAATGCCACGGGCCAGCAGCCCCGGAAGCTGGTCAGGCTCGGTGCCGTCGGCCAGGCGGACGGTCAGAAGGTCCCGGCGAGCCATCCCGTGGGTGAGTTCAGCGATGCGGTCCGCCGCAGCCAGCACCGCATTCAGGGCGGGCAATTCATCCTCGTCGCGGGGGACGTAGCCGCCCAGCGCCGCCTCGTGGTGTGCCACCAGCCCAGCCACCTCGGCCGCAGTGTTCTGCCAGGCCAGTGCGTCGTTGAGGCGCTGGGGCAGCGTCTTGTCCCAGGCGCCGTCGCGCGTGAGCGCGGCCACCGCCGCGCGATCCTCCCGGTACTGGCCGGACAGACGCGCGAACACGCCTCGATGCTGTTCGGTGAACCTCCCTGCCAGCGCGGGCAACTGCTCGGCCTCCAGTACCTGTTCACCGAAGACATCCCCCGCTGCCGCACGGGCGGCGGCGCGGGCGGCAAGCGCGTCCCGTAGCTCCTGAGCCGCTCGGTGTGCCTCACGCAGCCCTTCCTCGTCGAACCATCGCGCAGGCGGCCGCTTCGCTGCGGAGGCCAGATCGGCGAGTTCCAGCAGGCCGAACGCGGCTTGAGATGTGTCCGGCTTGGGTAGTCCGAACAGCTCGGCCAACTGGGCGAGGCTTCCGGGCAGGTCGCCAACCGAGCCAACCGTGGCATGGTCCCGGCCGGGCAAGCCCGCTTCCAGCATCCGTACGGTCTGCCGTATGTCGTGCACGGTACGCGGTTCTGAAGTCGTGGCCGCAAACGGGCGGCGCTCGGCAGCCGTGAGCAGGTCCGCAAGCGCGTCGGCGGCCTCGGAGAGGGCCGTGGTAGGGGCGGAGGTCCCCTTCAGCCCGCGCCAGACGAACGCCTCGCCCTCCGCTGCCGGGCGCCAGGCCCGGCTGACGGCGCCAGCGGCTTCCATGAGCGCCTGGAACTCCCCGGCGCTAAGCCGCCGGACCGTGGCCGTGCTCCTGGCGCCGAGAGTGAGCGGCGGAGTGTCCGCCTGCTCCAGGAGGACCAGGCGGCCCAGAACGTCGTGGAGGGAACAGCCGAGCGGGTCACGGGTCTGGTTCATAGCCGCCGCGTAGGCGGACAGTTCCTCGCGCAGCCGACGGGCCCGATCGAGTTCGTGCTCAGCCGCACCGGTAATCCGCACCTCGGTGGTCAGTACGCGTTCGAGCTCCGTCGCCACGGCCTTCTTGCTGGTGTCTCCGCTGTGCAGGGCCATCACGAACTCCGCCAGGCCGACGCCTCGCAGCCTGTTGCGGACCACATCGAGCGCCGCGGCCTTCTCACTGACGAAGAGGATGGAACGGCCGGCGTGCATGAGTGCGGCAATCATGTTGGTGATCGTCTGGCTCTTGCCCGTACCGGGCGGACCGCTCATCACGAAGGAACGGCCCTCCAGCGCGGCCGCGATGCACTGCCGCTGCGAGGAGTCCGCGTCCAGCACGAGCGGGGTCCGCTCGGGCAGCTGGATCTCGTCGATCCGGTCGAGCTCAGGCGGCTCGAAAGCGATCAGATCGTCTGGCAGCCCCGCGTCGGGTCCGAGGCCGACGGCCCGGACCAGCGGATGAGCGAGGATGCGCTCCTCGTTCTGCTGGAGGTCCTGGTACATGGCCTCCTTGTGCGAGGCGAAGAGGCCAAGCACCACGCGCTCGTCAACCGACCAGCCATCCTGTGCTCCCGCGACCTCCCGAGCGGCAGTAAAAACCGCACCCGGATCAGCCACGTCACAGCCGGCGACCGACCTCCAGTCGACGCCCAACCGATCCAGCTTGACCGCGAGCGCGGGGTTGAGGATCCGGTCCTGGTCCTCCGCCATGTGCAGACGCATCTGGCGTCGGCCGTCCTGGCGAAGCTCTACAGGTACGAGTAGCAGCGGAGCGGAGCTCGTCTCCTCGGCGCCCTCCTCCCGCCAGTCCAGCATGCCGACGCCGAGCCAGAGCACCCACAGGCCGTAGTCGTTGTACATCTGGCCTGACTTCTGGCGCAGTTGGTAGAGCGACGCGTCCAGTCCCGCCTGCGTGTTCTTCTGTGTGACCAGGCCGGAAGCACGGCCGGGGCCGCCATCCGCGGAGGCAGCGTCGTACTCGTAGAGCGTCCGGCCGTCGCCCGGAGCCTCCCCCTCTCCGCCCACGCTTCTTCCGACGGGTTCACCATCTGCGATGGGAGCGAAGAACCAACCACGGGGGAGCCCGGCCAGCACAGTGGAGGTATCGGGCGCGGTGATCTCAAGAGTGGCGGTCCTCGTATGCCGGAAGTTCAGCAGACGGTTACGCCCGCCGAGGTCGAGCAGGGAGCTACGCCAGTCACGCAGAACGGCCTTCAACCGGTTGAGGGCAGCGTCGCTGCCGCCTGCGGGGCCACTACTATCCCGCCATGCGGCTCCGGTCCATTGCGAACTGGGCATACACGAATTATTTCAGTGCTGGCGGCCCGACACGCCAGTCTCAATTCTTCTTGTCGTAAATGAGGTTTCACAGCAACGGCAGGCGACGCTGTGTAGTGAACCAAGCCGAAATCGTAGACCACGGCCAAGCGGAAGAAGCCCGCCGAGTAGGGCCCGGAGCCTCTCCGCTCACGCAACACCCGGCCGCGTGCCCCGCCATACGCCGAGCAACAGAAAACCCCAGGTCAGCGATTACCTGACCCGGGGTTTGATGGAGCCGCCTTCGGGATTCGAACCCGAGACCTACGCATTACGAGACCGTGAGCGTTCGTGTTACGTGGTGCCTGGTCGTGCTGCCCAATGATGTTCTGCCTGATCAGAGCATGTGCGGCTGCTTGACCTGTGCTCCCTCTTATTACGTCGTCCAAAGGCGTCCGGCCACCGGCTGGCCACCGGAGAGGGCACCGCTGATGACAAGAGGCGAGGCTACCCGGATTATGGGACTCCTACAGCACGTTCTACAGCAGATCCCATTTCCGAAGTCACCCTCGAGGCAACGATTCCGCCGTAATCGACACAGACCTCGCCGATGTCGGCGACGTCCCTCGATCCTTTCGTGCGGCAAACGTACACAGCATCCCGGATGCCTTGCTCACGTCGATCGCGACGACTCGCTCCACTGGTTCCGCTGTCTGCTCGACCGCCTCGGACTCCTGCATCCATATCCCCGCCTCACACGGCCCCTCCGGCCGGCTCCGGCGCCAGACTCTGTTCGAGGCCCACTGCCCCAACGAGGGAGCGATGTCGACAGGCGGCCACTTGGCCCACTTTCACGCCTGTGAGGCGTCCCGCACGGGATCGTGAGGGACGGGCGACGATCCATCAGAGCCGTGAAAGGTCAGCCCGGTGAAGTTCTGCCCCTGGAAGACCATGTGCTGCGCACCGCCGCTGACGGTGTTCTGCACAGTGACAACCGGTGCGTTCGCCCCGCCAACGCCCAGTTCCTCGAACAGAAGTCGCAGCTCCTCACCGGCACCGGGGTCCGCTTGCAGTACCCGGCGCAGGCGCGCCCGCAGCCCGGCCACGATGTCAGCCGCAGCGCCCTCGTTCTCAGTGGCACGGGCCGCCACCAGTTCCTCCTGGGAGAGCTGGAGTTCCTCATCCACGGACGTCGCATCGCCACCGCGCGCGAAGAATCGTGCCACCCGCCCCTTCGCCTGGATCCAAGCGTCCGAAACCATGAGTCCGACCAATGTCGAAACCGCTGTCGCCAACTCAGCTTCCACAGAGCCCCCTACGTCTCGCGTGCCTTCGTGAAGTCGCTGATGCCACCGTAGAGAGATCACGGAGACTTGGGTAGTCAGCGCCCGGGCGTGGCCGACAAGGGGCTGCGCATCGTTCATTCCCAGCGCGCATCGGCAACGGCAAGGGACAACCGACCGCTCAGGCAGCTGAACAGATCCACCCCACGCACCGGCCCGCGATCACGGGTTACCGCTGCCGCCCCCTCAGCGTTCCGCTCCGATCCGTACACCGAGACCTGCCGCAAAGGCTACTGTCCCAGCAGGCAGAGGTGGCCATCACGCCGGGTATCGTCTCCGCCCAGGACCAGGAGGGGTAGCAGAGTGATGTCCGGCCAGACGCATCTCGCCGCACCGGGCGGCTCCGGGCGCTGGTGCACGATCGCACCATCCCGCACCGTCCTGGGCATCATCCACAACGTCACGTCAGCGACCCGGCTGCTGGACCTGCTGACGGTATTCGACGGCGACACACGCATCCAGACCGTCTTCACCTGTACCGGTTCCTCACCCTTTGCAGCAGGAATTGAGGAATTCATCACCACGCGCGAGCTTCCCTTCATTTCCTGGGACGAAGCTCGGAGACTCGAATTCGACCTAGCAGTCAGCACGAGCCGCGGCGGGGAGCTGCAAGATATCTCCGCGCCACTCATTGGCACACCACACGGAGCCGGATACAATAAGAAACTGAGCCGGGAGCCGGGAGCCGGGAGCCGGGAGCCGGGAGCCGGGAGCCGGGAGCCGGGAGCCGGGAGCCGGGAGCCGGGAGCCGGGAGCCGGGAGCCGGGAGCCTTCGGCCTGACTGCCGAATGGTTGTTGCATGAAGGCGAGTTGATTCCCTCCGCTCTTGTCCTGTCTCATGACGAGCAGCGTGAGCGGCTGCGTCAGGGCTGTCCGGAAGCCCTTCCCATAGCTCAGGTCATAGGCGATCCGTGCATGGATCAGCTGTGTGTCTCGACCGCGTTCCGGGAAGAATATCGGGTCGCTTTCGGCATAAGACCTGGACAGAAACTTCTACTGCTGACATCGACTTGGGGCAGGAACTCTCTTATGGGTGGCGCACCCGATGTGGTTCGCCGGGCGCTGGCCGAGCTGCCGAGAGATGAATACCGGATCGTCGCCGCAATTCACCCCAATGCCTATCATGGGCATGGCGGCTGGCAGATAAAATCATGGCTCGCCCCGTTCATCAGATCCGGGTTGATGGTTCCCGCACCCGAAACCCATACCTGGAAGGCCGCACTCTGCGCGGCAGATCTTTTCCTCGGAGACCACGGGTCGGTTTCCATATATGCATCGGCTCAGGGAATTCCTGGACTTCTGGCCTCTTTTGACGAGGAATCCGTGGCGGCCGGCTCGCCCATGGACCTCCTCGGTCAACTGCTGCCTCGTGTATCAGCTTTCCTCCCTCTCTCCGAGCAGCTCGGACGCGCCGCGCGTGAACAGCAAGGAGATACTCGGCTGGCCAAGGTGCGCGGAATGGTGACTTCCCGGCCCATGGAAGCCTTGGCGAGACTGCGCCGCCTGTGTTACAGCTTCCTCGGGCTGGAGGAGCCCCCTTATCCCGCTGTCGCACAGCCTGTGGGCATCCCCCGGGCGGTATCAGCGGCGCAGTCCGTCCCCGGAGAGCCCGCACTCTCCGTCCATGCTCAGGTACTCGAAGGCCGCACTGCCGAGGTACAGCCCGCCGTGTCGGTACGCCGGTACCCTGCCGGCCTGCAGGGCAGCCTCAACGCTCACCTGCCTGACGTCCACGTCGTGGCTGAGGAACAGGAGCCGGATGTCCGGTGGGCCCATATCGCCGACATTCTGGTAGCACGCATGTCGACCCCGCAGCAGCTCCTCGCCCGCCACCCCGGTTGCACTGTAGTGGCCCAGGCAGATCCTCCCAGCGTATGCCGCCTGCACCATCGCAGCGGCGGCACGTACACCGCGCGCTGGACGTCATCCGTCTGGTGGTCCAGTCCGGCCCTCGCCGCCACCGCGTTGTACGCCTGTCTGTCGCACTTCGGACCCGGTTGGGAAGGCGAGGTCCAGGTGGAGGCCGGTGAGGACCTGCCGACCGCACTACTGTCCCTCCGTCGTTGCTGACCCGTCCGCGTCGGCGAGTCGCTTCCGGGCCTCCGCTGCCCGGTCGCTCCTGATCCGTACGTACATCGCCAGTGCGGCCTGCCAGTCTTGGCGTGCCCGGTCGTCCTGTCCGCACGCTGCCAAGGCGTCGCCACGAACGAGCAGCGCGTCGGCTTCCTCCTTCGGGGCATCGCACTTCTCGAACAGGTCGAGAATCGACTCCAGTTGCTCCACGGCTTCGTCAGCCCGGTCCGCCGCGATACGTGCCTGGCCGTAGCGGGTCAGGGAGCGTGCTTCGTTATAGCTGTCCGGGGCAATCCGGCCGGGCGACTCGGCGTCGGGGAGCGTGGCGAACAGCTCTCGGGCCCGCAGCAGTGCCTCCGCCGCCTCCTGGTGAAGGCCGGCGGTACTGTAGGCCTGTCCGAGGTGATAGGTGAGCAGTGCTCGCCCTCGCGGGTGGTCGATGTTCTTGATCGCGGCGAGGGCCTGCTTGAAGAGGCTGATGGCCGTGGTCGCCGCCCCCTGCTCCAGTGCGACCTGGCCCAGCCCTTCCAGTGCGGAAGAATGGGTCCGCGCGTGACCCGCGTGCTTCGCCGCCTCCCGGGCCAGCTCGTAATGGCGGCGAGCGGCATCGAGATCAGCCTCCGTGCCGCGGTCGAGGAAGGCGAACGCCAACTCATAGTGCATCCGCGCCAGGACCAGGTCATCTCCCAGGAGCTTGGCGGCTTCGACCGCCATTTCACACAGGGCGATCCACTTCACGTGGTGCTTGCGACGGAAGTGGAAATCGCGCAGCGCCTCCACCAACTGACAGACCTTCTCGAACCATCCCGCCTTGAAAGCGAGCTCAACGACCGAAGCGGCTCCGGCCTCGTCGGCCGCGAAGGCGTCGAGTGCCTGCTGTTCGTCGTCGAAAACCCCCCGCAACCGTGCGGGGTCAGCGAACAGCGCCCCCCACCGCCAGCGCTTGGAAACCTGGTACGCGACAGCACCAGCCCTCCACAGGTACCAATCGGCCGTCGCGCTCAGGACGGCCGCATGCTCGGCAGGGGAATCTTCCGCGTACGCCCGCTCCTTCGCGTACTGGTGCACCAGACTGATCATTCGGCAACGCCCCACTGCGGCACGCTCCAGCAGGTTCGCCTCAAGCAGCCGACGCCGCACCTGGTCACCGGTTTCACCGGTCCCGCCGAGGGTCGCCACCAGCTCGTCCGAGAAGTCCTCGGTCGGCTGCAGGCCGAGCGCCCGCAGCCCGCGAGCCGTAGCCGCGTCCAGGCTCCGGTAGGAGTCTTCGAAGACCAGGCGCATGGAGATGTCGCCGTCGGACATCGTCAGTACCTCCAGAGCGGACCGGCCGGCCGCCAGCCGACGGGCGAGAGAGCGGATGCCACCGTCCAGCGGATCGGCCGCACGTGCACCTGCGATGCGTACCGCTCCGGGCAGGCCCGCACAAGCACCGATCACCGCGCGGAGCAGTTCGTCGTCGAACTCTCCTGCCTCTTCGGCGACCTGCTGGAACAGGTCGGCGCAAGCGGCGTCGTCAAGAACATCGAGCCGCAGGAAATTCACCTTGTGGGGCCCGGCGCGCAACCCGCTCAGGCCGAACCGGCTGGTCACCACTACCAGGCTGGCCGGGTGCCCCGGGATCAGCGGCAAAACCTGCCCCGGATTGACCACGTTCTCCAGCAATACCACACATGGTTCAGCGCTCGTGAGTGATCGGAAACGCGCCGCACGCGCTTCGAGACTGGACGGCATCTCATCGCGGGGGATACGGAGTTCCGACAGGAAGTCCGCCAGCACGTCCGACACATCACGCGCGTCCCCGAGGCCGCGCCGACTCATGTCGGCAAACAAGTGCCCGCCGGGGAACTCGCCCAGCCTTCCGGCCAGTGAGTGGAGCACCAGCGCGGTCTTACCGACTCCCGCCACCCCCGTCACAGCGATATAGAGCGGCGATCTGCGGCTGGGGAGATCAGCGGTGATCGCATCGAACCACGCACGCCCTTCGTCTCGGTCGACGAAGTCGTCCGGCGCAGTCAGGAGCATGGCGGGCGCAGGCGGCGATAGCACCGGCTGCGACATGCTCACGTTCTGCGCCTGCACGACAACATGCGCGTTCCCCCCGCTGAACGTGTTGTCCACCGATCCCACGCGAACCCCCGTTCATCACGCTGCCCATCAAATCCCTTCGACATTCTGCCAGTTGCAGACAGGGCAACGGGTTGCCTCCCGCATCTGTGTCAGCGGATCAACAACGCCCAGACGACTGGGGAAACCCCCGGCTCTGCGAGCCAGGCTCCGGCTCGGAGGCAGAATCGGGAGCGGGAGCCGTCGATCCTGGCAATGCCTGGCGCGCCCCCGGTTGCCTGCGGGGCCTGTACGCCGAACTGGACGAGGCCCTGACCGCGTGGGGCGAGGTCGATGTGGCTCCACTGATGCACTACATCGCCTACCGGGGTTATCGGCTGCTCGTCCGGAGGACCAGGATCGTCAACCAATCACGGTGCCCTACGTGCGGTTTCACCGGCTTGGTTAGGCTGCTCACACGGCTGGTGGCGCCGCCATGCGGAGTACAAGGGGGCAGAGTGACCGAGGGACGGACAGGATGGCTCCGCGTGCCGGTCGGACGTCGATCAGTTGGCTGGGCAACACGCGGGCACTGGCGGAAGGTGCTGTTGATCGTCCACAACGTCACCTCGGCCACCCGCTTGCTGGATGTGCTGCCGTTGTTCCGTGATGACCTGCGGGTGCAACTCCTCGCGACCTGCACTGGCTCCTCGCCGTTCCAGGCAGGAGTAAGCGAGTTGCTTACGCGCGTGGGTGTGCCAGTGCTGCCCTGGGATCAGGCATTGTGCACTCCGGTGGATCTGGCTCTGGCAGCCAGTTTCGGCGGCGAAATCCATGACATTCAAGGTGAATTGATCATAATTTCCCACGGGGTGGGCTATAATAAGATACTCCGGAGACCGGAGACCGGAGACCGGAGACCGGAGACCGGAGACCGGAGACCGGAGACCGGAGACCGGAGACCGGAGACCGGAGACCGGAGACCGGACCCGTCTTCGGGCTTTCCTCGGAGTGGCTGTTGGCGGATGGCACCCCGGTCGCGGACGTGCTAGTGCTGTCGCACCCCGAACAGGTCGATCGGTTGCGCAACGCCTGCCCGGAAGCGGCCCCGACAGCGGTACTCGCGGGAGATCCCTGCTTCGACCGGATGCTGGCAGCGCGCCCGTATCGGGAGCGCTTCCGTAGAGCGTTGGGCGTGAAACGCGGGCAACGGCTCGTGTTGCTGAATTCGACATGGAACCCCGAGTCACTGTTCGGGGACAGCGGCGACGAGGACGTACTGCCGCTTCTGCTGCCGAAGCTGACCGCCGAACTCGCTGCGGACGAGCACCGGATCGCAGCCGTACTGCATCCCAATATTTGGCATGGCCATGGACCCGGACAAATCAGATCATGGATGGACAGAGCGCAACGCGGCGGCCTTACGCTGGTGGATCCGCTGGAAGGGTGGCAGCAGGCATTGCTGGCAGCGGACGCCGTTTTGGGGGACTTTGGATCAGTCTCGTACTATGCCGCCGCCCTCGGCATCCCCGTCATGCTCGGAGCCGCAGCGCTCGCAGGTCTGGCCGCCGATTCGCCGGTAGCCGACTTCGTGCGGAAGGCACCACGACTGGACCCGTACGCGCCGTTGGGACCACAGTTGGATGCTCTGCTGGCCACGCACCAACCCATGAGCGGCCCTGCCGAGTTCACGACCTCCGCCCCGGGTGAGGCAGCCGCCCGTCTGCGCCGCATCTTCTACGACGTCATGGGGATACCCGAGCCCACGGCGCCGGCGCTGCTCGACCCACTGCCGCTGCCCTCGTACGACCCGCCGGTGCGCACTTCTCCGCTGCGGGTGCTGACGAGTGTCGTGGGTGCGACCGAGGTGTCGGTCACCCGCTACGCCGATCCGCGCTATGAACCGCAGGGCCCGGGCGAAGCTCACACGGCGGTGCACGAGGACACCCTGGACCCCGGTCTCCTTGCCATCGCCGATGTGATCTTCAGGTACGGCTCACCCGACGACCCGAGGCTCGGCCCGCCCGAGTACTGGACCGCCGAGGTGCTGGAACGCCACCCGGGCTGCGCACTCGCCGCGTACGTGACGGCCGGCGGTTGCGTGGTGCGGACCAGGGACGGAGCGCTTTTGCGTCTCGACGCCGACCCGCAGGCGGCCGACCCGGCCTCATACGCCTCGGCGTTGCATGCCTGGCTGGCCCTCGGCAAGGACCCCGCAGACCTGGCAGGCGGTCTGACGGTGTGGACCGGGCAGACCGCACATCAGGTGTCGGTCACTCAGGCAGGCCCCGGCCCGCTGACACACAGCGATCACGCAAGGCCCGAAGGTGATTGACGTGGTAGTGGGCGTTCTCGCCCGCGAGCGCGTCGATCGCCTCGTCGATCAGCGGCAGCGCCTCTGACTGCCGCCCGGCGCGCCTGTACGTGTCCGCCAGATCGGTGAGCGTACGGGCGGTGTTGTAGGGCTCCTTCTCGCGGAAGAACCCGAGAGCCTCCACCAGCAACTCCTCGGCCTCGTCCAGGAGATGGAGACCGTTCAGCGCGCGCCCTCGGTGACGCTTCAGAAGGGCACGGGCACGGGGCTTGTCACTGTAGCCGTCGTCTTCGGGACCGACACGTTGCCAGATGCCGTCCGCCTCGACGAACAGGTCGTGGGCATCCGGGAATCCCCACTGCCCCAGCCGTACAAGGCCCAGCGTCTCGATGGCGGTGGCCAGACCGCGCTGGTGCCCCGCCTGCCGCTCGGCCGCCGCAGCCGCCTCCGCCTGGATCTTGGCCTCGTCGAACTGTCGCGACTCGATCAGGGCCATTGCCTGCAGGGTGTGCATGCGTCCCGCCATCCGGGTGCCGGGACAGATGTCGTCAGCGACCTTCGTGCCCACCCGAAGCGCCGGAAGGATCTCTTCGTGGCGGCCGTCCTTGAGCTGCAAGGCCCACAGGGCCTCGCACAGCTGACACGCGGTGTCGCCGAGACGGTACTCCTCAGCAGCGAACACCGCCTGAACGAGATTGCCCAGCTCGTTGCCGAGGGCGGCGATAGCATCGCCCTTGGACGCGTAAGGGCCAGGAGGCAGCACTGTGAACAGGGGGCCCACGTGCCAGCGTTCCGGCAGGGCGGCGCGGTCGGCCTGCACAGCGAACGGCAACAGCGACTCGACCGCGCGCGCCACGGCCCTGGAGCAGGCGGGGATGCCGTCCTCGCGTACGGCGGCCTGCTCGGCGTGCCGACGTACTGCGGGACGGAAGCGGTAGCGGCCGGTGCCGGTCTCCTCAACCAGCCCCTTTTCTGCGAATTCAGTGAGCAGACGGGCGGCCTCGGCTTCCTCGACCTCGGCCATGGTCCCTGCCACGGTCGGGCTGAGCGCCGGCCACGGCCACAGTGCCGAAAGCCGGTACAGCCGGGCGGCGGTCGGCCCGAGCGTGCGGTACTGCTCCTGCGCGGCGGCGTAGGCGGGCTCGTTCCCGGGCATGGTGGGGATGCCTTCCTCTCCCAGTCGCGCTTCGAGCAGCGACGCGAACGTCCTCAACGCGTACGGAGATCCGCCGCATTGGTCGAGCACCTGCGGCAGTATGGCGCGGGCGCGGGCTTCCTGAACGGTCCGCTTGCCCGCGACTTCGGTGAGCAACTCGACGGCGTACCTCTCGGGCAGTGGCACCACCTCGATCGGTTCGGCGTCCGCCTGAGGAAGACGGCGGTGGGCGACGATGATGGTGAAGACTTCTGGCGCCGAGGTGAGCAGAGGCGTCACCTGCGCGGCTGTCTGGACGTGGTCGAGAACAATGAGCAGCCGCCGGTCCGCGACAAGCCGACGGAAGAGATCCATCCGCTCCTCCAGACCCGGCGGGATGTCCTCCGAGTCCAGTCCGAGGCTGCGCAGGGCTTGTCGGAGAGCCATGGCAGGGTCCGGCACCCGGGCCAGGTCTACGTACAGTTGCCCGTCCGGATACCGCTGCAGCTCGCGCCATCCCCATCGCAGAGCGAGGGATGTGCCGCCCATCCCCTCAGGCCCGTACAGATGAACCCTTCGAGCACGTCCGTCGAATTTGCGGGACGCCTCGCGCGTAAGCCGCCGCATCTGCTTGTCGCGATCAACGAAGCCCCGGAGGCCGTCGGGCAGTTGCGGAGAAGTGCGGATGCGCACCTGGGCCAACGCCCTGCTGACCACCGCTTCCACCTCGGCCAGCCCCCGTGCGTGCTCCGGACTGCGCAACGCTCCCTCGTACAACAGCCGGGCCAGTCCCTCCCATTCGGCGGGCCGCTCGGGGGCCGGAACCTCCCGCCCCGCGATCCGACGTGCCAACCCGCCGATCATCAGGTACGCGTTCTTACCCGCCTCGTTGCCCATCCCCGCACCCACGGTCCCCAGCATTGCCGTAACCGTCGCCAGCGATATGAGTTCCAGCATCCTGCGCTTCCCCGTTCCCACGCGCCGCCCACCGGGCGACCACACGCCCCGGCCTGGAAACCAACCGTAACCGGGGGACCATGCATGGCGCGCGCATCGCCTCGATTAAGGCCGTGTCCTACGAGGCGAGTTGGGCCGGGGAACAAAATGTGAGTGGGCGCTGGAGCTGGATGCTGCCGGACGGATCACGGAAGCCCGTGCGGGCCTCTCCTTCCGCCGACACGGGTAGGTCCCGCAGAGCGGCGGGACACAGAACAGGACCCCGTCTCAGCGAGGGCCGCCCCTCTGCGCGAGGCGGCCTTGCTCGTACAACCCACCTATTGGTACGGACCGTGTCATCCAGCCCCCAGACGACGCGGCAGCCTCCGGGCTTGGGCTCCTCTGCAACCGCAGCCGGCTGACGGCCTCGGCGTCGTACCGGTCAGGATGCGTCCTCGTCGCTCTCCTCTGTTGTCTCGGTCTCGAAGCGGACGCCTCGGTACTCCGGATGGTTGCGGTCGACCGCGCCCGCGACGCGGAGGGGGACCGGATGGCGGGTACGGGCGTCCCAGGCAAGGGACTGGTGGCAGAGTGCGGCGGCTAGCGCAGCCAGGTCCTGTGCTTGGTGGCTGTCCGACGGGGCACGGTGATCTGGGTCGCGGTGAAGCTGTGCCAGTCCTTGCGGAGTGGAGCCTTTTGAAGCTCTTCGGGGATGGTGAAGCGGGTGCATGTGCTGCCGTTGACACCGGTCTGGCCGAAACCGTCGTAGGTGCGTGACTTCTGGGCGAGATACCAACTGGTGGCCTTGGTGTCGGCCGTAGTGCGCTGGTGGAGCCGGTCATCGGGAGCTGCGGGCCGCTCTGGGTCGCGGCGGCGGGCGTCGGAGCGATCGACTGGGGTGGGGACCTCGCCGTACGAGTCGAGGATGATCTCGGTCACGGTGCAGCCCTCCCTGCGCAGGCGCACGCGGGTGAGCATGGAGGTGGCGTCGAGGGGCGCCACGTCGGGGTCGTAGGCGACGGTGAAGTGGTCGCCATTGCGGGCGAGCATCATGGGACTGTCCTGCGCGGTGGTGCCGCGGCGGATCCGGACGGTGACGCCGTTGAGGTGGGCGCGGGTGATGGTCGTCACGCCGTCACCTGGGCGTTCTCGGCCCAGTCGGCGCGAGCGTCGGCTAGGTCGGCGGCAACCTGGTCGAGGCGGTCGGCCTGCGCCCGCAGCTTGGCCCCGACGTCCGTGACGCCCTGGGGGTCCAAGTCCTCCATGACGCAGTCCTCGACGACCGTGATGGTCGCGGTCGGGACACGGTGGTCGGGGACGGAGGAATGCGGGGAGCACGTGATCGTCGCGCAGAACACGTTCTCTTCGTAGATTTCGCGCCCCCCATCGATGCCGAACGGAGTGTTGATCACCATCGGCTGGCCAAGGAAGGCCTGGTAGTGCGTCACATCGGAGAGGTGGAAGTGCAGCTTGCCGTCGGGCAGATCGGTCTTGCTCGGGTCGTCCTCGGCCCACGCCGGGAGGTGGCCGCTCACGGTCGTCCCGCTCTCGGTGCTGATGGACCAGGTGCGTGCCTTTGGCGCGGCCGACTCCTGGGCCGTGAACGCGCCGCGCAGGTACTCCAGCGTTTCGGCCGGGGCCGCGCCGACCGGCGTCACCAGGAAGCGGCGGCCGTCGCGCTCGCGGAAGTAGAGGGGCTCGGTCAGCAAGTCACCGTTCGGGCCGTCGGCCGGAATCTGGGTGATGTCGTGCTCGGCGAGGAACTCGGTGAGGGCTTGGCGGGCCTCGGCGGCTTCGCCGGCCCGGTGGTGGGCGGTGGCGAAGGCGATGTCCTCCACCGTTGCGGCGGGGTCGTCGGACTCGCCGACCTGTTCCTTGACGTAGTCGACGAAGGCGGTGGCCTTCGGCTCGCCGTGGGTGGTGAGGAATCGGTCCGGGTTGTCGAGAACCTGGGCGGCCGACAGCTTTGGCTGGGCGCCGTCGACTATGTCCGCCAGCGCCTCCAGGCGGGGCAGGGTGGCGAGGATGTTGGCGACCTCGGTGCGCAGCCCATCGGCGGTGAGGTCGGTCTCGCAATACCCGATGAACGGGGCGAGGCCGGGGTCGCCGTCACGGCCGTCCTCGGCCATGACACGGGCGTCCAGGACGGTCCTGCCGCCGGGCTGGTCGATGGTGACGCCGTGGGAGGTGTGCATCTCGTGGTTGCCGGTGACGGTGCACCACGACCAGACGACGCACACTGGCTCGAACGGGACGAGGGTGAGGGCGGCGCAGTCGTGGACGGTGGGCTCGGTGGGGCGGGCGTCGGTGTTGAACTGTGACGGGGTGGCGAGGGCGGCAGCGGACTGTGCGGTGTGGTTCACGATCACTCCTGGTTGGTTCAGGTTCTCGTCAGGCCTCGGACCCAATCCCCGTGAACATCGGATCCGAGGCCGCTTGCCTCTTGTCTTAGTGGCCTTGGCGGATCGGGTGGGGGTGCCCCCTCTCCGTTCAGGTGGGCGCCGCCCCAAGATCGGTTACCGTCTGGTAGGTCACGCGTAAAATGCGCACTTTCGAAGATCTTGAGCGTCGTGGGCGGTAGCTCTCCCAGAGGCGCTGCGCTGCCTGCACCGCCGTGACGGTGCGGACGAGGCAGGCGATCCGGGCGACCTGCGGGCGGGTGCAGTGGCGTACGCGGTGGGTGCCGGTGGCTCGGCCGTCGCGTACAGTGCGGCGGGTGCGGGCGACGACGGAGCGCTCGACACCGGGGCGCAAACGCAACCGGCAGACCGGCGGCGTGGCACCGACTCTGACGCAGGATCTCCGCAGAGCAGATCGTGGCTGCGACGAGCCTCCGGCAGGGCCGCTATTGCCTACTCGCTTCCATCGCCGGCGGACGGCTCGCCCTGGCTGAGATGCCAGGCAGCGGCACACGTGGAGACAGGTACGCGGTGGCTGGGGACCGGGCCACCGACTTCAGCCCAGTGGCCGACACTTGCGACGGCTCCGACACCCAGGTCGCCGAGCAGGTCCGCCAGGACCAGTGTCTGATGGCCGAGGTGCTGCGCACGGGCTCGAGAGCAGCGGAACGAATAGCAGCAGGCACGCTCCGTCACCTTCGCGGGCCAGCCTACCCAACACGCGGAGCGCGGGTCCTGGCACGAGACCTCCGTACGCCGACGCTCGGCCGCTGGAGCCCCCAAAATGTAACCAGAATCCCGTAAAATGTAACCACACTTGAGTTACATTTACCCTATGGCCACGGACCTGAGTGAAATGATCGCCGAGCTGCGCTCGGCGGGAGGCGACTGTGCCGACATCGAGGTGAAGTCGGCCGCCGGGGGGCTCCCCCAGTCGCTGACCTCGACGCTCAGCGCGCTGGCGAACCTGCCGGGTGGCGGCACCATCATCCTAGGGCTCGACGAGCGGACCGGATTCCGGCCAGTTCCCCTGGCGGACCCGCAGGGGCTGAAGCAGGGCCTCGCGCTGAAGGCCCGTTCGTTCACGCCCCCGATTCGCCTCACCATCAGCGACGGAACGGTCGACGGCTGCCCCGTCGTGGTGGCCACGGTCCATGAGTGCGACCGTTCGGCGAAGCCGTGCAGGGTCACCGCCTCGGGCACTTCCTACTCGCGTGGATACGACGGCGACTTCGAACTGTCGGCCCTTGAGGAACAGGCATTCCTCGCCGCACGCCACCCCCCGCTCTTCGACCGGGCACCAGTCGCCGACGCCACCCGGGCGGATTTCGACGACGAGCTCCTCACCGAGTTCCTCCGGTCGGTCCGGGAACGGGACCCCCGCGGCCTGGGGCGCTTCACCGATGATGCCGAACTGCTGCGCCGCGCCGGCGTCACCGCCGCCGACGGGACCCCCACCGTCGCCGGCCTGCTGGCCCTCGGCGCCCACCCTCAGCAGTGGTTCCCCCGATTCGTGATCCAGGCATCAGCAGAGCCACTGCCGGAAGATCCCGTGGGCTCCCGCGCGCGCAACCAGACGACGATCACGGGGCCGATTCCACGGATGCTCGACGAGGCCCTGGCCTGGGCCCGGCGCACCTTCGACACCACGATCGTGTCCGAACCCGACGGAACCGTCCACGACCGACCCACCTACCCCTACATCGCCTTCAGGGAGCTGATCGCCAACGCCCTGGTGCACCGCGACCTCGACCACTGGTCCGCCGGCCTGGCAATCGAGGTCAGGCTCCGCCGCGACCGGCTGGTGGTCTCCAACCCCGGCGGACTGTACGGGATCACCGTGGAACGTCTCGGCCGGGATGCCGTGACCTCGGCACGCAACGCCAGGCTCGTCGCGATCTGCCAGCACGCCCGCTCCCCCGAAACGGGAGCACGGGTCATCGAAGCCCTGGCCACGGGAATCCCGATCGTCACAGCCTCCCTCACCGAAGCCGGGATCCCTCCCGCCCACTACGTGGACGCGGGCATCCGGTTCACCGTCGTCCTGCAGCGCGCAGCGGCAGCCGCGACACAACCCGAGCTGAACGAAACCGCACTGCGCGTCTACGACGCGCTCGCGGCAGGACCCCAGAACGCGACCGAGCTGCAGAAGTCACTGGAGCTGTCCGCCCCCAACGTCCGCAAGGTTCTCCGCAGCCTGCGCAGCCGGGGCCTGGTGGAGCAACTCGGAGGCAGAGGACGGCAGACCACCTATCGGCGCCCTGCGGAATAGCCCATCCATCCGATCCAAGTCGACCACCCTCGGCTCCGGCCTGCTGCTCGTGCACCACTCATGCGAGGGACTGCGACCACAGCGCCGACGCCCTGCAGGTGACCGCTCATCAGTGGGCTCCTTCCCCTGACCTCTGACCTCTGACCTCTGACCTCTGACCTCTGACCTCTGACCTCTGACCTCTGACCTCTGACCTCTGACCTCTGACCTCTGACCTCTGACCTCTGACCTCTGACCTCTGACCTCTGACCAGGATTGTGACGATTGCTGGATCCGTGCTGGATCCAGCCGATCGGTGCTCCAGGCAAGGGGATCTGGGTCGAGTGCGAACTCCTGGTGGCGAGCGGTGGTCGCGGTGGCCCAGGCCGCCATGGCGTCGCGTCCGGGCCAGGGCACACACGCTGTCCGGGTGAGTTCCACGCAGAGCCTCCGTACGCGGTCCGTGCCACGCTTACCGGCCCTGGCTGCCACGCTGGCCGCGATGGCGGAACAAGGCGGCGGGATCTTCGTGGACTTGCCGGACGCGCTACATGCCGAGAGCGCCGCCAGCGGCCTGATCGGACAGTTCCAACACCGGGTGCCTGATGCGGGTGACACTGTCCGACATACTGCTCGATCTCGTTGACGCGTTGGAGCGCACGGACAGGCGTGAGCAGTACGCCCTGCTGCCACGCGCTCTCAGCGATCGGCCCGGCCAGGATCGCCGAGGCGGCCCGGGCTGCTGCGGATCAGGGCTCATCCCCTGGGAGTGTCCAAAGAGCACGCAGCCATTGTCGGGATACCACAACTATCGTTCCCCTATGAACCACCAATTTCGCGGTTGACCGGGAGCCGGTCTGCACGCCCGGCCACCACACGGCCACCACGCCCATCCGAACAGCCCGAAGAAGAGCGACCACAAGATACAAAAGACCAGCTCAAAGCCCTGCAGAGCAGAACCGCCACTGACTGCAAACCTCAGACCTACGCATTGCGATGCACAGACCGCACGTGCCCGATTGGCCCGAATTCCAAGGTCAACGAAGACAACAAGCCCCAGGTCAGAGGCCTGACCTGGGGTTGACCATGGAGCCGCCTTCGGGATTCGAACCCGAGACCTACGCATTACGAGACCGTGAGCGTTCGTGCCGCGCGGTGCCTGGTCATGCTGCTGAGTGACGTTCTTCGTGATCAGACCACATGCGGCTGGCTGATCTGTGCCACCTCGTATTACGCCGTCCAAAGGCGTCCGGCCACCGGCTGGCCACCAGCAGGGACACCGCTGGCGCCAAGAGGCAAAGTCACCCAGGTTGTGGACTCCCCACAGAGCCTCCTGCCTGGCGCATCCAGGCCCTCGCCGGCGACAGTGCGGCGGGGGAGGTTGCGCGGTGATCGAGTCAGTTCCCGTGGCCTCGTCCCCGTCCGACCGCTGGACCTGGCCGATCGACCCGAGCCGTTACGACAGGGCGCACAAAGGCACAAGGGCCCACGGCACATCGTGTTCAGTCACGCGTGAGCGCATCGCTCCGCGGGCCAGGACATCACGGTTCATCAGCTTGGGGCCCAGGCCGTGAGGAGGTCTTCGGGCGTGAGGTGGAGGACGCCTTCGGCCGTGCAGCCGCTGCGTGCGACGGCGAGCAGAGGGGTGTCCCCGTCGGCTCCGGGGAGTTGACAGCGATGGGTGATGAGGCGGGCGAGGTCGCGGTGGTCGAAGGGCTTGTTCTCCAGCCACTTGACCGATCCGACGAGTGTGATCTTCTTGGCGATGGGAGAGCGGTCGGCTCCGACGATGTCGATTTCTGGGTCGTTGGTGCGGGTCCAGTAGCCGCCGACGACATCGGTACCCGCGGGGAGTGGTTCATCGTCGGCGCTCATGCGCCAGAGGGCATCACGGATCACGGGTTCGATGGCCCGGCCGCGCCAGGACGTCCAGCTGGTACGGATGGAGGCGAGGACGCGGTCGCCACGGCCTCGTTCGACGGCCGGGATGCCCGAGCTGATGAAAGAGAGCCAGAAGCGCAGGTAGGGATCGGCGATGCGGTAGCGGGTCTCGCGGCTGGGCTTGACGGACAGCGGCAGGTCTGCGGCCACCATACGGCGACTGGTGAGGACCTCCAGGGAACGGGTCACAGAGCCGGGGTTAAGGCCGCCGGCGGCCCGGCCGATCAGGGTGAACGTGCGCTCGCCGTGCCCGATGGCACCCAGCACGGTGCGGGCCTGCGCCTCCGTGGGGAATTCGGCGGCCAGGGTCCGCTCGCCGCTGACCAGCAGGGCCGAGGTCGGTCTGCTCAGGGCCTGCCCGAGGTAGTCCCAGACGCCGGCGCCGTGCGGCCATTCCTCCAGGATCAGGGGTAGTCCGCCCGAGACGAGGTAGGCATCGAAGGCGTCGGCCGGTGCCAGGTCGAGCATGGCTGCGACATCGGCCGGGGTGAGCGGGGGGACGACCATCTCGGTGCCGCGCTGGTAGAAGGGCCGTCCGTAGGTGTTGAGCTGTTCCATCATGGCGATGTCGGAGCCGATGAGGACGAGGAGAACGGGCAGCTTGGACAGGGTCCGGTCGAATGCCTTCTGCAGAGCGCCTTCGAAGGTGGGGTCCTCGCGTACGAGGTAGGGCATCTCGTCAAGGATGACGATGCTGGGCGTATCGGTGGGCAGTGCCGACGCGAGCAGGCTCAGCGCCGCGTCCCAGGTCCGCGGGGACGCGAAGTCCGCGAAACGGCCCGAGTCGGGAAGACTCGAAGACGCCACCTCGGCGGCGAATCCCGCCAGATCCTCCTCCCGGGAACCTCCGATGGCGGTGAAGAAGACATGCGGAAGCCCGGTACGCTCCACGAACTCCTCCACCAGTCGGGACTTGCCGACGCGCCGACGCCCCCGGATCAGCACCGCACGTCCCGGACGCCCGCCGGTCCTCACTGGGGCGAGCAGATCCTCCAGAAGGCTCAGCTCACGACGGCGCCCGATGAACCCGTTCACGACGCATCATCTCCACACTCACCGGCCCTCAGAAACTTTCCTCAAGGATACTTTCATAAATGAAAGCGGGACTCGGGCGGGTGATCGGGCAAGCACTGTTGCCCGCCCAGGCAGCCAGGGGCGACGGCAACGGCATCCTCACCCTTCTCCGCCGCCGTCGCTCTCGTCCTCGGCGTGTTCATCCAGGGCGCCGAAAAGGAGGATGCTGAGTTCGTCGAGGATCCATTCGCCACTGGTGACCGATGCCTGGTCTCTCGTCACCGGGTGCACGAGCATGCCAGTGGCGCCCAGTACGGCCAGAGCCGCCTCTCTCACGCCCAATGCCGGGGTGAGCCGTTCAAAAAGACGGTGCAGCTTTCCCGCGTCACGCGCGAGGATCTTGCCCTCGAAGTGCCACTCAGGGGTGTCCTCTCGCCGCTCCTCAAGGACGCTGAGGGCAGCGGGGAGCAGGTGTGGGTCCCAGGCTTCCGGGTGGGTGTGGAGCCAGGTGATGGTGACCGCCAGCCCGTCGCCGTGCTCGATGGGGGCGGGATCTTCCGCACGGGACTCCGCAACGGGTTCCGGCAATGCGTTCTTGACCCGGGGAACGCTCGCATCGATCGGATTGGTGTCCAGGACGTTGTAGAACAGTGCCCGCGTCATAGCCGCCGGTCCTTGCCCCTGGATCGCGGTGAACGGCTTGAGCTCCCAGTGCGGATCGGCTACCGCTCGCTGAGCATCGGTCTCGAACCGGTTGATGGCATGGGTACTCATGTGTGCGCGAGGGGCACGCGGATTCTTCTGGGCGGCTTCCGCCGCAGCCCGTGTCGCGCGCCAGACGAGGTTGTAGATCTCGCCGAGCGGCCTGTGCTCGGCAACCTTGTAGGCAGCCTCGGACAGACGGGCGCTGTGGTTGTCCGGAACAGCGGGCAGATAGAGCTCGTCCAGTCGGTTGGTGAAGTAGCGCAGTGCTTCTTCTGCGATGAGTTCCTGCGCGACTGTCAACAGGTCATCGTGCTGTCCCGCGGTCATACCGGCGGGAGCCAAGACGGTGGAGAGGTGGGCGTCGAGCTGTTCGGCCGCCTTGCCCGGGCTCGTACCGAAGGGGGCGTAGTACCGGGCCATCATCGGGTAGAAGCTGCCGGTGAGCTGGGGTACGGCGACAGCGTCCAGATCGCCCTCGGCGTCACGCAGAGCGTCTTCAAAGCTCTCGGGAGCCCAGACGAAGGCATCGACGGGGCTGGTGGGGTGGATCTTCAACAGGCTCGCTCGCACCAGCGACCCAAGAAGCGTGCTGGTCTTGCCGCTGTCCGGATACAGCGGGTCGGGCCAGCCACCGATCTCGGCGATGGGTGAGGTGGAGGGGGCATACCGAAGTACGGCCAGGGCGCCGATCATGTCCCGGACCGGGGCGACGGGCAGTTCGCTGCGGTCGGAGGGGAAGACAGTTGCGTAATGCTGTGCGACGGTCTCCTGTTGGGCTTGCCGCCATGTGGCGTGTGTCCCGTCCAATGCCTGCCGCTCCTGCGCCTTGGCCTTGGCGGCCTCGCGCTTGGCCTTGCGTGCCGGGTCAACGATGATGCGCACCGCAGACATCAGTGACTCGGTGCACTCCACGCAGGCGGGGTCCTGCCCGTCGCAGAGCTGTTGGAACGCTGTCCGGGACGTCAGACTGAGCGGCCCCGCGCATTGGGAGCACGAACGTCCAGGAACGACGGCCCGCACACCGGCTGCCGCGACGGCGTAGATCTGGTGGCCCCAGCCGGCGGTGTCGATGTCTTTGGCTTTCTCGCACCAAACCGGTGTGCCGAGCTCCGGGGCGAAGCCGGCCAGGGCCCAGTAACGCTCGCCGATGGTGACGAGTTCCGGGTCTGCTTCGCCGTCCGGGACCACCTCGGGTATGAGCTTGGAGAGGTCATCGAGAGCCGACTGCGCGTTGGGAAGATCGCTCACGTCACTCACTCTAAGGGCCCGGGCTGACACCTTCGGGCGGGTGGCCCCGCCGCCCGCCGGGCCGGGGCCTTCGGCATCGACGGGAGTTACGGACGGTGGGCGATGGAGGCGGGTGGGACGGTTCAGTGGGGAGACGGACCCAGGTTGTCCCATGGGGAGGGAGGTTCGGGGTCCTTACGTGGACGCGGGCCGCCCGGGTTGCCCTGGGGGTGCTGATTGATCCAGCCCAGGCCGCCGATGTCGAGTTGGTGGCGGGCGCGGGTGACGGCGACGTAGGCGAGGCGGGCTTCGGCGTCGTCGATGTCGCCGGGCAGCGGGTCACCGTTCTCGTCCGTCTCTTCCTGGTCCATCGGCTCGGTGAAGTCCTCACCGATGCGGACAGAGGCCCATTCTCGGCCCTTGGCCTTGTGGGCGGTGGAGACCACGATCTCAGCGCCCTGCTCGACGGAGAGTTTGTCCACCGCGGCGAGGATGACGTCGACACCGTGTTCGTCGACGAGGTCGACAAGCGGCAGGAGGTCACGGCCGGAGGGGTCGTATTCGGCGTACTCCTGCAGTTCACCCCAGGAGTCGAAGAGGATCAGCTCCGGGTGGGTACAGCGCTTGCCGGCCTTGAGGTCGCGTGCGGCCCGGGCCAGCGCACGCAGGGATTCTCCGCCACCGACCAGCGCGACGCGGCGACCTGCCTCCAGCAGACGCATGACTTCGAGCATGGCCCCGACGTTGGACCGGCACAGGATGGCGTCCGGTTCCTCGACGCGTTCGAGGCGCGTGCTGATTGCAGGGGTGCCGGTGAGCCGGATCGGGGAGTCGACGATATGGAGCCACCGGTTGGCCTCCTGCGCCAGCGCGGAGCCGAAGCGGAAGGACTGGGACAGGGCCAGTTGCGTGCCGTCGAAGTCGGTCATGACGTCCCGGGCGCCGCGCCAGCCGTAGATGGCCTGGGCCGAGTCGCCGACCATCACCAGCTGGGTATGACGCCGCTGGGCGTTGAAGACCTTCTCGACGACGGGGTTGGTGTCCTGGGCCTCGTCGAGCAGCAGAAAATCCGCTCGGATCGTGGGTTCGGTCAGTGCCCAGATCTTCAGATAGTGGTCGTGGTCGAAGCGGACGACACCTTCCTGGGGGTTCTGCAGGTCACCCCATGCCTTGGTCGCGTACGGCAGAACGACGTCGACGAGTTGGGCGTGCAGGTCCTCCGCCTCGATACCGCGCATCCGTGGGACGTGGTGGCGCTTGATGGTGCTGTCCGCGGACTGGCAGAAGCGGGTGACCGTCCGCAGCACGGTGTAGGAGAGGGCCTTGTTGGTGACGTTCCGTTCGCCGATGCGGATGCGCATGTTGACGGCGATACCGAGAGAAGCGCCGGTTTCCAGCCGGGGACCCGGGGAGCATTCATGCGGGATGCGTACCTGTGGCCCACGGCGCCGAAGGCCAGCGAGTGCGCGGTCTTGCACAGCACGTTGCCGGGGAACTTGTGGGCCGCGTCGGTAGCGATGGACTTGTTGAAGGCTATGTACCGTCCGCGACTGCCAGTACTCGCAGCGAGCATGGTCAACGTCGTGGTCTTGCCGGTTCCGGCGCCGGCCTGGAGCACCACATGGTCCCCGCGCCGGAAAGCATCGACGGCCGTGCTCTGCTCAGGGGTTGGTGCGGGCATCGTGCTCCCCAAAGGGTGGGTTCGGCTCCAGAGGGCGACATCACCGTGACACAGGGAGATCATGCGTGTCCCGGCGATCGCGGACTTCGGTCCCGACTTCCGCAGGGCGGCCACATGACTCATGCAATCGGCAAACTGACGGGAAGACCAACTCGCA
This sequence comes from Streptomyces sp. DT2A-34, assembly GCF_030499515.1. Classification (NCBI taxonomy): domain Bacteria; kingdom Bacillati; phylum Actinomycetota; class Actinomycetes; order Kitasatosporales; family Streptomycetaceae; genus Streptomyces; species Streptomyces sp. DT2A-34. The sequence continues at coordinate 4,307,931 of NZ_JASTWJ010000001.1, forward strand.
CGGGGCTGCGGCAGCGGGCCCGCCACGTTCTCGAACGCGGCCTTCCGCTGCACCCGTCCGAGCCGACGGCGGACATCCCGTAGCGCCTCTTCGCTCAGATGCTGCGGTGCGCGACTGTGCAGCCCGAACAAGACCCTGTCTTCTCGAAGCCTCAGACCGGCAGGTATCCCCGCGACGAGGGCAACGCCACGGCCAGGGTGCAGTGCCCCTTGAGATGGGAAGGAAGGCACGGGCAGGTCGGGGACGGCGCGTTTGCCGACTGCTTCTGTGCGCTACCGGACCGCGTGGACGAGGTCGACGGTTCCCCTTGCCACGATCACAGCCGGGCCGTTGAGTTCCATGCTCCCGTCCGCCCGTACCGCTACGTGCAGCCGGCCGCCGGGGACGTCGATGGTGTAGACGGCGGCTCCGGTCTGTCGTCGGCGGTGTCGCAGGGCGGCGACCGCGGCGCAGGCTCCGGTGCCGCAGGCGCGTGTCTCGCCGACGCCGCGCTCGTGGACGCGCAGGGCGAGATGGCGAGGGCCGCGGACGGTGACGAACTCGACGGTCACGCCTGCGGGGTATTCCGTCGGCGGGGTCACGGCGGGAGCTTCGCGGAGGTCGCCCACGTGAGCGAGGTCGTCGATGAGGACGACGGCGTGCGGGTTGCCCATGTCGACGTGCAGAGCGGGCCAGCGACGCCGCTCCACGGACACCTCGATGCCCTGGGACCCGGGGAGCCGGGGGCGGCCCATCTGGACGCTCACCGCGTCGGCCGGGCCTCGTCCGAAAGGCACGTGGACCTGGCGGACTCCCGCCCGTGTCGCGACGGCGAAGGTCCCGGGTGTACACAGGCCGGCGTCGACAAGGCAACGAGCCATCACCCGGATTCCGTTGCCGCACATCGCTCCCCGGGAGCCGTCTGCGTTGCGGTAGTCCATGAACCACTCGGCCTCGTCCGCCATGGCTGCGGCCTCGGGGTCGGCGGCACAAGGCACCGCACGCAGCAGTCCGTCGGCCCCGATGCCGGTCCGCCGGTCGCACAGCCGGATGACGTCCTCCCGGGACAGAAGCAGGTGGCCTGCGGGGTCGGGCAGGACGATGAAGTCGTTCTCGGCACCGTGTCCCTTGGCAAAGACCACGCCGACGAGATGGGCCTGAGGGGCGTTCATGAGTCGGTGTGCTCCTCCGACTCCAGGCGCAACCAGGCGACCTGCCCGGTGGCTGTGGCCGTCAGGCCGAAGGCGGTGCCCTGCCGAAGGACTTCGAGGATGCTCCCCCACTGCTCGGTGGCATTGAGGGTCACGTCGATCTCGATACGGACCTCGCCGGTCTCCTCGGTGACACGAGGCTCGGCTCCGGCAAGGGCGGTGAGCCGTGCGACGGCTGACTGGATGGAGGTGATCCGGCGGTCGTGCCCCATTTCCCCCCGCCCATTCAGCCAATATCACTCACGGTAATTCCAGTCAACTAGCTTCTAGCTAGTGGACTAACTTTGTCAATCTGTACAGCCGTGCGTTGGCGAGGAGGAGCATGGCCGACGGCACCTCGGGGAAAACGGCCCCGTACCTGCGCGTGGCCGCCATGATGCGTGCCCGTATCGCCGACGGCACATGGGCTCCGGGCGATCGCATGCCGTCGCGGACCGACCTCGGCCGAGAGTTCGGTGTCGGCGAGAACGTGATCCGCCGGGCCCAAGAACTCCTGATCTCCCAGGGCCAGTTGGAAGGCCGTGCGGGTTCTGGCACGTACATCCGCTCTCCGCAAAAGCGCCGCCCCCTGCCGCGTATCCCCTCGGACGGACAGCGGGGCGGTTCCGGAATCGCCCCGGCCGGCTTCGAGGGCACCTGGGAGGCCGACAGCACCGCCAAGGTGCCCGCCCCGTCGGCCATCGCCGCCCGCCTCTCCATTGAAGCGGGCAGTCTCTGCGTGCGAACCGTCTACGAATTTCTGACCGACCACCGCCCCGTCCTGCTGTCCACCAGTTGGGAACCGATGGCGGTCACCGGAGGCACCCTGGTGGTCCTGCCCGAGGGAGGCCCGCTGGCGGGACAGGGGGTCGTCGCGCGCATGGCGCATCTCGGCATCACCGTCGACCGCGTGGTGGAGCTCCCGCACCCCGTCCTGATGGGCCGCGAGGATGCGCAGATGCTGGGCGTCGCCAGCGGATCCCGGGCGACCCTGATCGAACGCACTCACTACGACGACGCCGGGCGCCCCGTGGAAACGGCGGACTTCCTGGTCCCCGCGAGCCTGTGGGACATCGCCTACGACATCCGACTCGCCCCGTAGCCGTACCGGCGGGCGAGCGACGCACAGCAGAAGACAAGACCACATGCCGCTCGGCGGCACGAGGGGGAGGAACACCATGCCGGCACAGCGCCGCGATCCGATGAGCCGAGCCGCCGACATACTGGCGTCACCCGTACTGAACGGACTCATCGGCCTTGCCGGCATCGTGATTCCGGTCATCGCCTGGGCCAGCGATCGCACCAGCCTCACGAACGGGCTCCTCGTCGCGGAGACGGTCCTCGTCGTCATCCTGACGGCGAACCACCTGTGGCTCCGCAAGGCCTTCATCACCCTCCGGCGTGCCACCAACCTCCGCGCGATGGACGACGCGCAGTACTACGACCGAGTCCGCGCCCAGCTGGAGCAGGAACTCATCTCGGACTACGGCGAGATCGCCGACGGACACCTTCGCGTCTACGCCAGCGAGGTCGCACGACTGTCCGTACTCCTGGTCAAGACGCTCATCGACTCCCCGTCGCAGCCCAAGCGGATCCTCGCCGCCGACCTGACCACCAACCCGTCGCTTCTCACCCAGCGTCGCGAGTATCTGACCGCGAACCGCCGCCTGATCGAAGTCGGCGGCACCATCGACCGGCTGTTCATCTGCTTCCGGGACGACCTGAGCCGTGCGGACTACGCCCGCCCACTGCTCGAACTCATCGACCACCACCGCCAATTGGGTGTTACCTGCGGCCTGGCGGTACGCGACCGCCTGCGGGCCGACCAAGCCGTGGACGTCGTGATCATCTCGGCCGCCGCCGCACTGGTCGAAGAGGAACAAGGCGACGCCGACTACAAAAGGGGACGCAGCAGCGTCTACTTCAAGGGCGTCGAGCGCTGGATCGGCCGCTTCGAATCGGTATGGGGGCACGGCTCCGACTCCGCCCCGCTGGTACTCCAGGCGTACGAACGCTTCGCCCGCCCGATGCTGGACGGCAGCACCTGGGACAGCGACCGCGCCCTACAAGGCGTCGACAACCTGTAGGGCCAACAGGCCGCGAAAGCCAAGGATGATCGTCCCAGTTGATAAAAAGAGGGAAAAGCTAGTTCACTAGATATACGGTGTGTGACAGTCATGCGCGGGTGGGTGGTCGCCCGTCTTCCGTCTGCCCGGGGACTGTCCATGCTGCTCTGCATAGCCGTCATGGCCGTCGGCGCCGCCATGCGGCAGATCGACCGGCTGCACTTCGCCCGCAGACGCCCTGCCACCGCTGGCGCCTCCCAGTTGACAAGCCTTCAGCGCGCCCGGGCCAACAACTGGACACCCACGCTGCTGCTGACCGGACAGTGGATCCAGATCACCGGCTGGTGGATGCTCGCCGGTCTCGGCCCACTGAGCGCCATTGCGGCCGCGGTCGGCGTCGCCGTGCACTTCCGCCATCTGCAGGAGATCTCCCACTTCGCCATCCACGGCGTTCTGGCCCGGACCCACCGCGCCAACCTCGTGCTCGCCGAAGCCTTCGCGCACCATCCCCTCGCGCTTGTGCCCGCACCGGTACGACATCAACGACACGTACGTGACCACCACCCCAACGCCACTCAGGCCGACGTCGACCCCAACCTCGACGAACTCCGCCAGGCCGGGCTGCAACCCGGCACCACGCGCCGCCAGTTCATCGTCGCCCTGATGCATCCGCTCACCACACGCGGCCTACGGGCCACCGCCGTCGGCATCACAGCGAACCTGCGCCCCGCCCCCGGTTCCTGGCTCCGTGCGGCAGCCGTCGCCGCCGTACTCGCCGCCGCATACCTCGCCGGCGGATGGTCCGCCGTGCTTTGCGGCGTCCTGCTCCCACGCCTGCTGCTGTACCCGCAGCTCGCCTGGCTCAGCCTGTTCGTGGAACACACCTGGTTCGACCCCGACCCCCGTACCGGCACCCGAGCATGGGTCGAGGCCGGCCGCTGCCTGCGCCTGTACCCCCGAAACCGCGCCCTGGCCGCACTCGCCGCGACGACCTGGCTCCCCTACGGCGACCTCCACCACTACGCCCACTCCGCCCACCCCGCCGTACGGTGGAACTACCTGCCAGCACTCGAACGCCACCTGTCCGCACCCCACTTCACACCCCCCGCCCTTCTCCTCGGCCCCACCTCGGTCGCACGCCGCCACTTGCGCGCACTCGCCGACGCACATTCCTCCAAAGCCCGCGCGACAGCCTGACCCGGCACAGGCCCGGCTCTCCTGCCATCGAGCAGAGGAGATCTTGTGATGTGTGCGGAGACGAAATGCGGCGGGCGTCGGCAGCGGAACCGTGATGCGGCGCTACGCGCTTTACGGGTTTTGTCCTAATCCTTGAGGAGAGGATGCCAACGGGCCCTGTAGCGGGTGGCGCAGGCGCACTCCCGACTGGCCACAATGGCCTGGTCCCTGTGGGACGGCAGGCCCGCGCGCGGCTCGTCACCCGCCATCCCGGTGGGCGGACAGGGAGCATGCCGACCGGGCTGCCTCGATGCCCCGGCCCGCATCCGCCCCACACGCCCGGCGGTGTGACCCTCAAGAGCGGAACGTACCGGCTCGGGCCGTCGACCGGCCGCCTCCTGATCAAGACCGTCCGCGCCGGGCTGGGCCGCAGGGCGGGGCACGCTTGCGAGCAGAACGTGGCGTCACGGCAGGCGATCGCCTCCAGCGGCTCGCGGCAGTACCTGCATCGGCGCACGACGGGGCTGGCGGCAGTTCGGCCCCACGAGCCGAGGGCAAAGGTTGCCCGAGCCCGCTGGACGGGCATGTCTTCCAGCGGGCCCATGGGTCGCAGGAGTTCGCGACGGGCTTCCCTCGGTTCCGCCGAAGAACGCGGTGCAGCCAAGGTGGTTGGGGTGTCCGACAGGCCGCTGTGACGAGACCGTCGGACGTCAGCGGTTGAGGTCGAGGAAGGGCACACCCCGCCCCTCATACGCCTTCGGCACCACCGTGGCGACCAGCGCGTCCGCACCCCACTCGGGAAGATGGCGCACAGCGTGAACGGCAGCCGCGATCCCGAACGGAACGCCGTCCCTGCGCAGCTGCGCGACGGTGAGCATGCCCGGATAGTCAAGGTCGACCGTGTGGATGACATCAAGCTGACCAACACGCTCCGCGATGCCCAGATGCTCCGCGTCCGCCTCGAGAATCGACAGCACCGGAGCCCACAGCCGCATCTCCGGCTCGAAGTGAGCCCGGTGCACCAGCGCGGACACCTGCCGGTTCCCCGACAGCGCAAGCAGCGTGGGTGCATCCAGGACAAGGTGGTGCTGGATCACACGGCGGCACCCTGCTGCCCCGCAAAGGCATCGCGCAGCTTGCGGCCCATCGCCGCGCTCTCCCCGTCACTCACCTCGACACCGAAATGCTCCGCCAGGTAGGCACGCGTCCGCTCGGCACGCTCACGCCGCTCCTCATCCGTGAGCGTCGTCTCCGCGAACTCCTGCACCAGCGAGCGGATCGACGTACCCCGCGACTCCGCGATGACCGCCAGACGGTCCCGCACCTCAGCCGGCACTCGGATCATGGCATCGGACATGAAGCATGCATACGGCACGTCTACATGCAAGCAGGCCGTTCGCCGAAGTCCCCTCCGACACTCCCTCGCTCCGCAGGCCCCAGGGGGTCCACGGGGGAGGCAAGATCCAGCAAACCCCTTGAGGATCAAGGCCTCCCCCGCCTCCAGGGGGCATTTGCGTGTGGAGCCCAGGAGCGTCGAACCTCTGTGTCCCAAAGCGGCGACGGGAACCCGCCCTCAACGATCCCCGCGATCACACGGCTTCGCCTCTACACGCCCGCCGCCCATAGCTGCAGCATGAAGCACCAGAAGCCCGCCGCGCACCGCAAGCCGTGCGCGAGCGTCACGTTGTCCACTGGCTACAAAAATCAGCGCCCTCACCGGACCTCACGCACGGCGCCTCAGGCTCGTTCCGGACACTAACGCTGCACGAATGGCCACCACTTGGCCACCACCACCCCTGCAGATACTGACCGGAGCGTCAGCAGGATCTCAAGAAACACCAGGTCAGCCACCTTGTCCGGCCACACAGGCGCATCACCGATTCCGAAGAGTGAAACCTTTGACCTACGCATTCCATGCACAGGCGCCCGAAGCGCTACAGGCACACATTCCAAGGTCAAGAAAATGAAGAAACCGCAGGTCAGAGGCCTGACTTGCGGTTTCCCATGGAGCCGCCTTCGGGATTCGAACCCGAGACCTACGCATTACGAGACCGATAGGGATCGTGCCGGACCGTGCTGCGGGGTCGTACCAGATCCCGTTTTCCCAGATCAGAGCACATGTCGCGGTCCCGTTGTTCGTACCCCGTGTTGCACCGTCCAAAGGCGTCCGCGCTCCCCTTGCGCTCCCCTGGTCGCCGCCGGTGACGCTCCAGTCCCGGACAGCGACCCTAACCCGCTGCCCTGGGGCCGAATTGTCGGCATTGGACAATGCGAGCCGGGGGTCTCGGCGCCCTCTTGCTGCGCCCGGATGCTGCCCGTTGCAGCCTAACGAGCCGCGCCGAGGCGGTTGCGACGCGTCTCAACCAGGTTTCGCCGTCGTTCGCGGGTCTGTTGTTCTCCGTCGATCCACCGTGCTCGCGCGATGTGCTCAGGGAGCGGAAGGCCGGCGATGAAGTGCACGATTTCGACGTAGCAGGCGTAGTCGCCGCTCTGCGCGAGTTCGCGCAAGCGGGTGTGACTTTCCCAGGTGACCCACGGTGCAAAGTAGCGGTCAGGCGCCCGCTTGCTGGTGGTCTGCAGATGGACGGTCTCGCCGACGTTGAGCGCCTTCTCGGCGCGGCCGGGACACGCTGCGGTAGCGGCGCCGACGGGCAGTCTCGACGACGAGGGGTGTGCCACCCTCCGATGTGGCACACCCCGTGGCAGCGGGTCAGGCAGAGTCAGTGATCTGACTGAGCACCCATGCCGTCACGGCCCTGACGATGCCGCCGACACCGGCCCCCACCACGACGAGCCACCCCTTCTTGGAGCCTTCTCGCTCCTTCTTGCGCTTACGGTTGAACACTGATCCTCCTAAAGGGTCAGGGGCCCGCCCGACGGTTTCGCGGCCTGCTGGCGGGCCCGCTAGGCTGCCGCTTCTCGGGCAGCGATATGACCCTGCACGCCTGGAGACGCTTGTAGAAGCGCTCGGCTGTGCCCCCTGGGACAACCCAGGGGTTTCCCAGGACAACAGCGCCTGCCTGCGGCTAGGCGGAGGATGTCCCGGTATCTGCAAGAGTTGTCCCGGGACAATCAGGGGGAGTGGAGACGCCCATGTCAGTCAGCCCACGACGACGACCAGGCGCGCGTTGGTCGGCCCCTCGGGGCAATTGCGAGGAGATCAACGAGTTGGTCGAACTGCTCCGGGAGTGGATCGACGGCTCGGGTGTAACCGCTAGGGGAATCTGGGAGCAGAAGCTCCTCGTCCCCGAGGACTTCGCGAATGGTGTTGTGCCGGGCAGGGAAGCCTTCCTCGCCCAACTGCGGGGCCGCAGGTTGTCCCGGGACCTGTGCGAGGCCATCGCCCGGATCTGCACTCCGGACGGTGATCAGGAATTGCTTCAGAGCCGCTATGACGTGATCGAGGAGAAGCTGAAGAAGGCCGCGGAGGCGCCGACGCCCGTCGTTTCCGACGACTACGCCGAGCTGAGGCGTCAGATCGCCGACCTGCAGAGGCAGTTGCAGGCAGGGGTGCTCACCGCGAGGGCCGCACCAGAAGAACCGGCCTTGGGGCGCAGCACATCCTCCTCGGCAACGGCAGTCCCGCCCGAGCGGGGGATCCTGCCCTCTGCTGCCACCGCGGCGGGCCCTGGGGCGCCAGACCTCAATACGCGGGAGGACCGCGCGAGCAGGTCCCGGGACGACGGCCCGCGGCTGGTGGATGAGTTCGAGTATCCGGAAGGTCTGCTGCCCGAAGAACTGGCCTTCTTCACGGAGCTGAACCGCCTGAGAGTTGAGTATGGATGGTCCTTGTCTCAGCTCAAGGAGGAGGCCGGGAGCTCAATGGTGGGATGGGCTCGAACTTTCTACGGCCAGGCGATGCCCGGGATCGAGATGATCGGCTACCTCATCCTTTCCCAGGGGCTCAACGCAACCCTGCTCGACCTGTACGAGGCGGCCGAACAGGCCCGGGGTCGAGACGCGTCGAACACCACGTTGGATCCTTCGGACGTCCCCGCAGCGATCAGGAAGCTGGAGGAGTTCACGCGCTACAACGCGCTGGACCCGCTCCTGGAGCATGTGGTCTTCACTTGGCCGGCCGAGAGGCTCGCCCATCTCCTGATCGCGATGGAGGAAGAGGAGTCCTCCACGAATGCCGTGGTGATGAGCGAGGCGGCCGAGCAGTTGCCGCCAGAGGCCATCGTTGAGTTGGCGGCCACCTTGGCGAAGAACCCTTCGCCGCACGGAGCAGATGAGGCAACAGCCTTTCTCCGGTGGGTCGGCAGGGCACGTCCGGACAGGACGGTTTCGGAGACAGTGGCTCTGCTACACGCCAACCAGCAGTTTGACCTGGTTACTGCCCTTCTGGACGGCGCATCCCAGCGACGACGCTAGGCGCCCTGAAGCGTCCACAGGCAGGGTTGCGGTTGGTTCACTCGGGTCTGATCATGGGAGGTTCAGCAGGGGGAGCTGGCGCAGCGGCGCGCTCCGGTTGGCCGGTGTGACGGGCGAGTTCTGCTGCGATGCGATCGCTGCTCTTCAAGATTGCCGTTTTCGCTTCGGCTGAAGGCCAGATGGTCAGCAGGTAACGCTCGATGGGGTCGGAGTCGGTGCCGTCGGGATTGGTACCGCGGCCTTGTGCGTGGACGCGGATGCGATACCAGCCGGGGCCTGTGATGGCCAGGTTGGGCAGCTCTTCAGCGGGACCGAGGTCGAGGGATTCGACGAGCAGCTGACCGGATTGGCACTGGAGGCTGACCTCGACGATCTCCTCCCAGGTGGTGTCGTCGTCCGCGGGGGGCGGCGTATCCCTTGCGTCGGCGGTGACCTCGACGTCGCCGGTGCGGATGCCGGTGATGATGACGGCGCCGTGCGACATGGGTGCGGCCAGCCCGTTGGACCAGTCGGCTGTGTCTACCGGGATGTCCCCGCCGTCCAGGACTCCGAAGGTTCCCTCGGCGACGAACAGTTGGGCGGAGCTCATCTGTGAGCCTTTCCTTACTGGGATCGCTGTGACAGGCCGGGGCTGCCCGGGGCCGATGGTACTGCGGTGAGCGGCCGGCCGACGGGCATCGCCTGGGATACGGTGCCGTCGGCCGGCCGCGGTGAGCGGTTTAGGAGATGCGGATTTGGAAGGGGTCGCCTTCCAGCATGCGCTCGCTGCGGAAGAACTGGGTGTTCAGGCCGCCCTGGGCATTGTTGTCAGACGCGTTGATCATGCACGCGCTGGCTCCCTTGGGGCCGCTGCCTGTGGGGATGTTCGGCAGGTCGCAGCCGGAGAAGGTGCGACGAGTTCCCCCGGCGCTCAGTCCCTGCTTGGAGGTAGCGATGGGGTATTCGTCGCAGGATTTGCCCTGGATGCTGGGGGCGTCTCCGCACGCCTTTTGGCGGTTGTCCCGGATGATCTGAGCATCGGTGGTGCGCGTCAGAGGACGCTTGAAGGAGCCGCCCGGCAGCCCGGAGGCCTGTGCGCGCTTGACGTGCGAGGCCAGGTCCGGGTAGCTGGACTGGCTGTACCACAGGATCGACGGGTACCAGGGAACCACGCAGCCGACCTCAGGCCGGCCCGCTGTGGCGTTGTCGCAGCGGAACTCGTTGAAGCTGACCGGCAGGAGCGCGTCGCTGTAGCCAGGAGCCTGGAAGGTCAGTGTCCAGGTGCTCTTGCACTTGCCCTTCGTGCCGGCGGTGTGGATGGTTGTGTCGAAAAACGATTCGCCAAGCCGCCAGGAGTTCTTGGGCATCAGCGGCTTCTTCGGGAACTTGGATTCGCTGACCTTGCAGGCGCCGCCCTTCGAGGCCGAGCCCTTCACCGAGCCCCTGTTGAGAGCATCGCCCCAGCCGTCATATGCCGCGACCTCGATCTGGTGGCCGATGGTCCCCAGCCCCGAGTCGCCGTAGCTGTAGCTGATGTACAGCAGCTTCGCCCGGCCGGTCTCACGCCACACACCGTTGACTCTCTGCTTGGTGGTGTAATCAATGCCGCCGACCAGGCAGACGGCCTTGCGGATTCCGACGACCTTGCCCTTGCTGTCCTCACACCACTGCGGAGGAGCCACCCCCGCCCGGGCCGTGTCCGCCGTCATAGCCGTCGCGCTCTGGGGAATCGAGTCGGCCGAAACCTGCTGCACGCAGGCCGCCCGGCCCTCCTCGTCGGGCTCCGAGCATGTTTCCACTCGGGAGGACTGGGCCGACTGCTGGGGCTTGGCGTACGGCAGCACGGCGTCTGGCGCCGCCGCGGCGTCTAGTTCGTCCAGTCCGGGATCTTCCTCCAGCGGCTCGGACGCCGGCGCGGGGTCCCCCTCCTCCGACGGTGACTCGGATATCTCCTCGTCCACGCTCTGCGCGGCATCCTCCACGGACGATGCCTCATCATCCGAGATGGGCGCAGGACTCTCCGGCACCTCAGCGACAATGTTCGGCCTCGATGCGGGCCCCTCGGCTGCCTGCGCCGTGCCCAGGCAGCTGACAAGCAGCCCGAGTGTGACGACGCTTGCAGAAAGCAGCTTCCTCGATCTCAAGTTGTGCCCCCTGTTGTCGGTCAAACAGCACGAACACAGCCCTTGCGTTGGCGTGTTCACGCCGGGTCGACAGGGATCAAAGCACACGGGTCTGACAACGCGCCTGCGAAAAAGAGGCCTACAGTCGCACGCTCGGCCGTCCCGGGGGCGGCGGACGCGACGTGCTACGGGTCTGTGTTCCGGAGCGTGGAGCCGGGTGGGTCCACGCTCCCACTGCCCCTGTGTCGCAGGTCCCCTCCGCCACACGGCAGTTGAGCGCTGGTGCCAGTCACGACGGAGCAAGGGACGTTTGCAGCAAGCGACGACGGTGGCAGTCTCCTTCCATGCCCTCTCCTGAACTCGCCCTGACCAAGATCCTCAACGACGGTCGCGAGGCCGTCATTACCTGGAACGGCCGGTGCTGGCTCGTCGAGGTGGACGGGACGCACTACACGATCGGGCTCCTCACCCCGCGGGAACAGCCAGACGGCTCGACGCACGTGATTGGCGGCGGCGGTCGTACGGTCGGCCTGACCGCCGACGAGGCGGTACGACTCGCCGCGATCGAGGCTGCCGAGCGCGCCGCGGACCGGGCGACCCCGGAGGGGCTGCGCAGAGCGCTCGTCCGGGAGCGGGACAGTGCCATTCAGAAGTGGGACAACACGCGCTTCTACCTTGATGAGGGCAAGTGCGGCACTGATGAGATGGCAGCTGCCACCAGGGAGATGCAGGAGGCCGTGCAGGCAGTGACACGGTTCGATGCCGAGCATCCCGGTGTCCGAACCTCGGAGCAGGCAGAGGAGGACCGCCGCGTGCTCCACAACCTTCGCGTTCTTGGCGGATGACACCCAGCAGCCTCGCCAGGCGAAGAGACCAGCAGGCCATTTCCAGCCCAGTCCGCAGACGGTCAACGGCACCCGCGAAAGCGTGACGCCTCAGCGAACGCCTGCTGTTGGATGCCGGGACCCGTGCAGATGTGGAACCGGGATCAACGGCGGGTGAGCCAAGACCACCTCGCGCGAGACACGTACCACCGGGGAACTGGCCGCGCAGCCTCCCCGCGACATGCTCGGACGGCCAACACAGGCCCGCTTGACCTCCATCAGCGCACGCGGAGCGGGTTGTTGGGCGAGCCCGCCTGGCCTGGAGCGGTGCCGCTGCTCACCCCCTGGATCAGGCCAGTTCGGCCTGTTTCACATTGCGTCTGCAACGTGAGGTGCGAGAGGATGTTCGACGGGCTGTAAGTCATTCATGACGCATGAGTACGCTGCAGGTGATCACGCAGCGCCGATATGTAACACGCTTACGGGGGTGGGTTGATGAAGTTCGACATGGGGTCGACGACCCTGTCGGATCTCGGGAAGAGCACCGTCGGTTCCAGTGAGGACCTGGGCACGCTGATCCAGCAGTTGATCCAGGCGGCGGAGCCGTTGGAGGGGAAGTTCAACGGGGCCGGCAAGGCGGCCTTCGACACCTTCAAGATTCATGCCGACGAGATCACGGATGCGCTCAACAGCTCGCTAAGCGCGATCCTGGGTGGGCAGTCCGGCATGGACACCGCGTTCGGTACCGGTGACGTCGAGTTGGGGGACAACGCTCATCAGAACATGGGTGCCGCCAACTTCGACGCGGCTCGCTTCGGCGCACGGTAACCACGCAAGCGCGCACGCACTCGTCCGCCGACATCACCTTCACCGTCACCGACTTCAAGGGGGAACTTGACGATGCCTCAGAACCAGGACCGCCGTTCGTACGACACCGGTGCCTCCAGCGAAGTGCAGATCAGCCTGCAGGGCATCATCGGCCAGTTGGAGCGCGTACTGACCGACCGTGAGCGTGCGGTGAAGGCCGCGATGGCCGACTTCACCGCGGACGGCGTCGCCGACGAGTACCACGGCAAGGAGATGCGCTGGCACCGCGCCGCCGGCGAGGTCCGCGAGATCATCCGGCTCGTGCGCACGACGATGGAGCAGAACGACGGGACCGCGCAGTCGACCCTGGCCAAGGCGAAGGCGGCCGTCGACAACATCGGCTGACACCTTGCGCGCAGCGGTGCGGGAACAGGGAGAGAGAAGCGGGGGCTGACGCATGCCGAGGTGGGACGTATCTCCGTCCGGGGTCGGAAGTGTGGTCTCGAATGTCGGAGAGGCCATGAAGGTCCTGGACGACATCGTCCAGGCGTACGCGAAGGACTTGGAGGGCGCGGCCACCGCGGCCGGGACGCTCGCACCGGGCGGGGCGAGCGGGGAGCACAAGGGGCAGACTGGGCTGGTGGCCGCCGCCATTGCGGAGTTCATCGAGGGCACGGCGGAAGAGCTGCAGTTCATCGGCGTGCGCGTAGGGAAGTCGGTCAACGGCGCGGTGGAGGCCACCGTGGCGTACCGGGACGGCGACCTGGAGATGGCCGCCGAGGTGCAGCGGCGGGCGTCCGGGCTGGTCATGCCTGACATGCCGGCCGGTTGGAAGGCAGGCCGTCTGTGATCGAGCCGGAGTCCATTCCGCTGTTCACCGGCAATCTCGGCCAGTTGGAGCAGCACACCGACGCCCTGCGGGTCGACGCGGACGGCATCCGTCAGGCCGGCGCGGAGGCCCACCGCCAGTTCCAGGGGCTGTCGGCCTTCTACGAGGCGCCGGAGGCGGAGCATCTGTTCGCGTCCACCGCGCCGGCACGTGATCGCGCGGACGCCTTCGCGGACAAGGTCGCCACGGTGGCCGACGCCCTGTCGACGTACGCGGCCGAAGTCGCGCCGATCATCAAGCGGTTGGAGCGCCTGCAGAGCAAGGCGACCGCGTTCGTGGCGGGACTCAAGACGCCCAGCGGGGAGTTCGACGAGAACTGGACCGATGACGCGGACAAGGTCGAGCAGCACCAAGCGCTGATGCACGACGTGAACGTCGCGCAGGCGGCGTTCACGGCAGCGGAGATCGCCTGCAACAACAAGATCACGGCGCTGGTGGGCGGCACCCAGTACGTGATGAATACTGGCGACAAGCAGTTCATGCCGCTCGGCGCGGAACTCTACGGCTACAGCGCCGAGGTACTCGATCAGGCCAAGGAGCTCCCCTGGGGCACACCGGTGACCCAGTCGCACGATTGGTGGGACCCGGACGACCTCGGCTACTACGCCAAGAGCTTCTTCTGGGACGGGCTCATCGTCGACAACATCTGGGGCGCCGTCGACGGCCTCGCGACCCTGGTCGGCGTCCACGGCTCAGACAAAGCGGGCCAGGCATGGGAAGGCGTGGTGCGGGCGATCGTCGGGGCTGAGACCTATCTCATGGAGTCCGGCGGCCAGAAACCGACCGGTGTCTTCGCGACCGACTTCGCCCAGGACAGCAAGAAGTACGCCAAGGAGTTCGGCAAGTCCTTCGTCGCCTGGGACAAGTGGAAGGAAAACCCGGCCCGCGCCGCGGCCACCGTCGTCTTCAACGCCCTCACCCTGGGCGCCGGCCCTCTCAAGGTCGCCGCCGCGGGCAAAGCCGGCACCGCCGCGAAAGTCGCCACGACGGTCGCCAAGGTCGGCGACGCGATCGACCCGATCAACGCGGCGGTGAAGGTGACGGGCCATGCCGTGCCGAAAATCGCCGAGGTCGCGGCGAGCCTGCGGGGCGTGGACGACATCCCCGACCTTTCCGCCCCGCACAGCGTCCTGGAACTCTCCGACGGTTCCAAACTCGTCATCGAGGACGGCAAGTTCATCGCCTACGACAAACACGGCGACCTCGTCGGCGAGGCACCGAAGCAGGAACGCTCCCTTACCGATGGGACCGTACCGTCGCGGGAGCGGGAGCTCGCCGGGGCCGGTGCCACCTCACGCACCCCGCACGTCACCGCCCACGCAGGGGACGACCTCTCGCCCCGCGGCAGCCATGAGGCATCGGCCAGCCACAGAGACGTGAACGGCTCCGACGGCCGGACAGAAGGCGCGTCCAGCAGCACAGGCCGCGCGGGCACTGGTGGCGGCGGGGGCTCACGATCGGCAGGCGGCGGTGAACACAGCAACACTGGCTCCAGTGGAAATGGCGGCGCCAGTCCCCACGGCGACACGGCGGATTGGCCCGAGCACGTGCGACGCCAAGTCGAGAAGGCGAACCAGCCTGACAAGAAGTGGCTCAACGCGCACTACGGATCCGATGGCCGACGCCTCCGCGAAGACGGCGTCGACGAATACGGCGATCGCCTCACGAAACTCAAGCCGGATCCTGACCATCCTGGGAAGTGGCTCCCGAAGATAGAGAAGCAGGCCGAGCCTCCGAAGTATCACTTGGGTGAGACCGTCGAGAGACGCAGGGCAGACGCCACGCCCGAGAACCTCGAATCGCTCGATAAACACGCTCACAGCAGGCGCACGGCGATTGATGCTGACCAAGCGTTCCACCCCAAGGTCGAGGCCGCCGAGAAGGCATACGCAAAGGATCCAACACCTGAGAACAAGGAGCTCCTCCGCCAGGTCATGGCGGACCATGCACCCCTTCACGAAAGCATGGGCAAGGAAAGCGAAGCATTCGGCGAGCGCGTCGCCGAACTGCAGGCGATTCCGGATAATTACCAAGGGGCCCATTGGGTGGATCTCGCCGATACACCCACCCACGCCGACCGATTCGATCAGGTGTGGCGCCTCAACGACGGGAGATTCGTAGTAGTCGAAGCCAAGAGCAATATCACTACCAGGCTCGGGCATCGCACGCTCGAAACCGGCAAAAAAGTAAGCCAAGGAACCAGAGAGTACTTCGAGGACATCCTCAAGAAAATGGAAGAGCGGGGCCGTACCAACCCGCAGGAAGCGCAGGTGTATTCTGACCTAGCCGACGCTCTGGACGAGGGGAAGGTAGAATACGTACTCGTCAAGGGCAGGCCGGACGGCCACACTTACGCCGGCTACGTCATGAAGAAGTTCAATATCAGCCTACCGAAGGGGGCGACTGGTGCCGACACAACTGCCGCGCCATGAAATTCCCACCGCCTCATCGCCGGAAGCGCTGGAAATCCTTCACAACAGCCTCATTCGCTCCATCGACAAGCTTGAAAACTCACCGAATGGCTTCAATCGGACTTTCAACTCGTCCCTGACGTTCGCACGATCCTTGTGCGCCACGGACGCAACTGCGAGTCAGCTTCAGTCCTGGGAGGCTTTCGTCTCCGCCATGCAGGTCGGAAGTGCTCTCTTCAGTGCTGCGGTCATCAGCGAGGGGACAGTCGATTGCCGCATCGCCGACAAGATGCGCGTAATCCCCGCTGTGGGCCCGCAGTACTACGCGGACGCGGGCAACTGGATCAACGCGTTCTGGCTGGCCGCGGTCTGCCGTGAGTCCAGCCGCATGGACCAGCTGAGTCGGGTCCCCATCAGCCTCCTGCGAGCCTCGGGGGCCGAGTACGACGAGTACGTCTACCACTGGGTTGACTCCCTGCAGACCTACTGGCAAGAGGCTCCGGGGCTCGTCGACAAGCTGGTCGCCACCATCGACTCCTCCTACCCCGATGTCGCCAGGAACACGGACCGGGAACTCCTGGAGAAGGTCCTCTATCAGCCGATCAACCTGTTCCACCGCTTCCTTCGCCAGGATCACGATGGGTTCAACGAAGCCCTCGTGGAAGCTCTTGAACACCACCGGCAGTACTGGACCGCCAACGCGCAACGGGCTGACAGCCCCGAAGGGTTCGTTGCCCTCGGACCGTTGGCCATTGCCTGCCTCGCCTATGACTCAGGGTTCCCCATTGACGTCGAGTCCGACTACCTCCCCCGCGCCTTGCTGCACCGTTCCTGGGTAGGGGAGTTCGAGACCTGAGATCAACCGTCGCTACGCTGGCGTCGGCTCCGGAACATCGATCAGGTCATGGGGAGACGGGGCGAGGCCCCACCTGAACTATGTGACCGCGGAGAGGTGACGTGCGACCGTGACTGCCCATGACTACGACAACCAGCTCCTTGAGTCGGTGTCCGTCCGCCGGCGTCGTCTTCGCGACGCCCTGCTGTTTGGTGCGCAGCGGCAGCGGCGATCGCTGGACGAGCGGGTCGGAAAGGTCTTCGCCGGGGTGGTAATCGCGGCCGTGGTGTGCGCGGGGTGCGTGGGCTGGTCGTTCGTGTCGCACCGAGTCATCGGGAAGAGCCCGTACGGGACGTCAGTACCGTCCCAGCCCTCCACCCCACCACCGCCTTCGCCCTCAATGGCCTCATCTACCCGGTGATAGGTTCGAACGCGTGATATCCACGGGGACATTGAGCCGTTCAGCGGCCGGCCAGCGTGCGGCGCTCAGCCGGGTCACCCTGGTCGGCGAGCGGCGCCGGGTCGACCTCGTGCTGCCCTCGCTGGAGCCGATCGGGGTTCTCCTGCCGGAGATCATGCGGTTGCTGGACGACCGCGTGGGCGCACGGCCCGAATCGCGGCATCTGGTCACTGCTGACGGCTCCGCACTGGAGCCCGACTCTTCGTTGGCGTCGGCCGGTGTGCCGGACGGGGCCGTGTTGCGGCTGGTCCGCATGCAGGACGCGCCGTCGGCTCCTGTCGTGCACGACGTGAACGACGAAGTCGCCGACGATCTCGACGTACGGGCGTGGCGGTGGCGTCCTGCGGTGCGCAGGGTTGTCGCCGGAGCCGCAACCGTGTTCTGGGCGGTGGCCGCAGGCGTGCTGGCCCGCAGAGAGCTCGATCTGGCGGCGGTCGGCGCTGGGTTGCTCGCCGTCGCAGGTGTGGCTGCGCTCGCCGGGGTGCTGTGCGGGCGTGTGCGGCGACAGGGCCTCGCCACGACTTTGATCGTCACTGCTGGCGCCCTTGGCCTTCTCAGCGTCTGGACCTGTGCTGACGCGTATGGCTGGTCTGGTCCGCAGCGGCTCGCGGGTCTCGCTGTGTCCGTGGCGACTGCGCTGTTGCTCGCCGGATGGTTCACGCCGTTGGGGCGCGGGGCGCTGTTCGGGGCCGGGGCGGTCGGCGGGTGTCTCGTGCTGTGGGAAGTGGCCATCGGGCTTCAGGACGGGGCGGGGTCGGCGGCCGGGCAGGCCCGGGCCGGCGCGTTGCTGGCGGCTTTCTCTATCGTTGTCCTGGGTGTGCTGCCGCGGCTGGCGCTGATGGCATCGGGTCTGACCGGGCTGGATGACCGGCGTACGGGTGGGGCGTCGGTGAGCCGGTACCAGGTGGCCACCGCGCTGGCGGCCACTCATCGCGGGCTGGTGATCGCGACCGTCGTGCTGGCCGCCTCGGCTGCCGTGGCCGGCGTCATGGTGCTGCGCACGGTGTCGGTGTGGACGGTGCTGCTTGGTGTCATGGTCATGGTGGCGCTCGGGCTACGGGCGCGTGCGTTTCCGCTTACCGCC
Source organism: Streptomyces sp. DT2A-34 (assembly GCF_030499515.1). Taxonomy (NCBI): domain Bacteria; kingdom Bacillati; phylum Actinomycetota; class Actinomycetes; order Kitasatosporales; family Streptomycetaceae; genus Streptomyces; species Streptomyces sp. DT2A-34. The sequence continues at coordinate 4,326,128 of NZ_JASTWJ010000001.1, forward strand.
GAGGTCGTAGTGCTGCTGGTGGCTGCGAGCGTTGTCGCGGTGCGGCTCGTTGTGCTGTGGCTGGAGCACACCGGCGCAGGCGGGCCGGTCGCCGTACTGGTCCTGCTCGCGGTAATGCCCCTCCTGGTGCTGAGCGTGGAGCCCGCCGAGCATGTGCGCGTGCGGCTGCGGCGCATCGGCGACGCCCTGGAGTCGGTCGCCGTGATCGCCACGCTTCCGCTGGTCATCGGCGTGTTCGGGGTGTACGGGCGGCTGCTCGGCACCTTCGCGTGAGGACACGGAGATGGGCATGACCGGGGGAGGAGACTGGCAGCACGATCTGCTGCGGAAGCTGGCCGGCGGTACCTCTGAGGAGGCAACCATCCAGACCTCTCCCGCCGAACCCGACGCGGTCCCGGGCTCCCCCGCGCAGCCGGAGACGGCGCCGGTAGCGGTTTCCGAGCCCTCCCCCGCTGCTCCTCCCGTCCCTCGCCAGACCCACGACCCGCAGGCCCCTGCCCCAACTCCGCAATCCCTCCCCACCGTCGATCCCCGTCTCGCCATCGCCCTCGGCCGCCCTCAGCACGGCGACTCGGTCGCACGTCGCGCCGGGCGCTCCCTGCGGCAACTCACCGCCTCCGCCGGGCAGGAGGTCGCCGAACAGACCCGGTTCGCCCGCGAGTTGCAGCAGCCGGTGACGACCGGCCGGGTCATCGCGGTGACCTCGATCCGTGGTGGCGTCGGCAAGTCGACGGTGTCCGCGCTGCTGGGCCGCACCTTCAACCACTACCGGCACGACCCAGTGCTCGCCTTGGAGGCCGACGCGGCGCTCGGCACGCTCCCGGTGCGGCTGGGCGCGGACACGGTGCGCTGGTGCTGTGCGGACCTGGCCCGGATTCTCACTCCCTCCATGCGCCTGACCGACGTCACCGGCTACCTGGTGCCAGTGGCCGACGGCGGCTGGCTGCTGCCTGCGGGCCAGGGCCGGGTTGGCGCCCCGCTGGACCTGCGCACCTACATGACGGTGACGATGGCCCTGCGCCGCTACTTCGCGGTGACCGTGGTCGACTGCGAGACCCTGCCCGGTGAGGTGGCGCGCGCCGCGATGGACACCGCCCACGCCCGGGTGGTCGTCGCGCCGATGACCGCCGAGGGCGTGCACGGCACCCGACAGGTCCTGGACTGGCTCGGCCAGTTGCCGCACTCCGCCCTGGACACCACCGTCGTCGCCCTCAGCGCCGCCTCCCCCGACACCACGCTCGACGTGAAATCGGCCGCCGCGCACCTGCGCGAGCCTGGTGTCCCGGTGATCCCGCTGCCCTACGACCGGCATCTCGCCCAAGGAGGCCCCATCCACACCGCCATGCTGGGCCAAGCCACCCGCGACGCGGCCGTCCGCCTGGCGGCCGAGGTGATGCAGCGGGCGGTGCGCGTCCGGTGACCCAGCAGATCGTCCACCGGCCCGCGCGGTCCACCCGCCCGCTCGCCCCTGCCGAGCCACGCACCATCGAGGCGCCTCCAAACCTGCCCGAGGGCAAGATCGGCAACGCGGCAACGGCGCTGCTGCCCATGGCCGGTGTCCTCAGCTCCGTCGTGCTGATGACCGTCGTCCGCAACAGCCAGTTCGCCGCGATCGGTGCGATCGTGCTGGTCGTGGCCCTGCTTGGGGCGGTGGCCCTGTTCCTGTCCCAGCGGGGCAAGGGACAGCGCACCCGGCGCACCCAGCGTGAGCGATATCTGGAGTATCTGGAGGTGCTGCGCGAGGAATTGGGCAGAGCCGAGCGGGAGCGGCGACATACCGCACGCGAGCTCAATCCGCCGCCCGAGGCGCTGTACGACCTCGTACGCGCCCCGGCGCGGCTGTGGGAGCGCCGCCGCCAGGACGCCGACTTCCTGCGGGTGCGGGCGGGCACGGGTGACGTACCCGCTCAGGAACTTGCGATCGGGCAGAACAGCGCCGGCGGGGTGCTCACCCCGCCCGACCCGTTCATGCTGAACGAGGCCCGCGCATTGCAGAACCGCTTCGGCACGATCACGGACTTCCCGCTCACCGTGCCGCTGGACCGAGCCGGCAACGTCAGCATCGTCGGCGACCGGGAAGGTGTGCTCAGGGTCGCCCGCGCCTTGGTGCTCCAGACGGCGGTCACGCATGCGCCCGACGACGTGGCGCTCGCCCTAGCCACGGCCGACGAGTCCGAGTGGGCGTGGGCCAAGTGGCTGCCGCACGTCCTCGACACGCAGGTCTACGACGGTCCTGTCGCCGCCCGTCGGATCGCCCCCGACCTGGCCGAGCTGGCCCGGCTGTGTGCGCCCGATCTGCGGCGGCGTGCCGCGTACGCGGCCGAGGTGCGCCGTGGCCTGTCCGGCAGGGAGGCGCTGCGACTGACCTCGCGCATGCTCGTGGTCGCCGACACCTACGGCGACACGGCCGCCGAGCTTCCCCGCCCGGATTCGGCGATCGGCCTGCCCGACATGGGCGTCACCGTGCTGCATCTGCTGGAGCGGCAGGTGCACGAGCCCGACCAGGTCAGTGTGCGTATCACCGTCGACGGTGACCGGGTCGCTGTGGAGGACCTGCGTACGCCCGACACCCCTGCCGCCCACGGCACGTCCGACGCGGTGACCACCCCCGGTGCCGAGGGCATCGCCCGCATGCTGGCGCCGCTGCGTCTGTCGGCCGAATCGGTGGACGAGGGCACGCCGGTCTCCGGGCCGGTGGACTTCCCGGCTCTGCTGGGCATCGACGACCCGGCCGCGCTGGACCTCGAGACGCTGTGGGCGCCGCGCGGTGAGCGGGACTTCCTGCGGGTTCCCATCGGCCTGACCGACCGCCACGAGCCGGTACTGCTGGATCTGAAGGAGTCCTCCCAGCTGGGCATGGGTCCGCACGGGCTGTGCGTGGGTGCCACCGGCTCCGGCAAGAGCGAGCTGCTGCGCACCCTGGTCCTCGCGCTCGCGGTCACCCACTCCCCGGAGAACCTGGCGCTGGTCCTGGTCGACTACAAGGGCGGCGCCACCTTCGCCCCGTTCGCCGAACTCCCGCACGTCGCCGGGGTGATCACCAACCTGGAGAACCAGGCCGGCCTCGTCGAACGCGTCCACGCCAGCCTGGCCGGCGAGGTCAAACGCCGCCAGCAGGTGCTGAAGGACGCCGGGAACGTCGCCGACATCGGCCACTACGCCACTCTGCGTGCCACGACCCGCCCTGACCTGGAGCCCCTCCCGCATCTGTTCGTCGTCATCGACGAGTTCGGCGAACTCATCACCGCCAAGCCGGACTTCATCGACCTGTTCCTGTCCATCGGCCGCATCGGCCGCTCCATCGGCGTCCATCTGCTGCTGTCCAGCCAGCGCATCGAGGGCGGCAAGCTCAAGGGCCTGGACACCTACCTGTCGTACCGGCTCGGCCTGCGCACTTTCTCCGCCGACGAGTCGCGCACCGTCCTGGACACCACCGACGCCTTCCACCTGCCCCCACTGCCCGGCTTCGGCTACCTCAAGGTCGACACCTCCACCTACGAACGCTTCAAAGCCGGGTACGTTTCGGGTGCCTACAACGGCCCGGCCCTGCACAAGGAACGCGACGACGAGCCGCTCGCCCGGCCCTACCCGACGTACAACACACCGCAAGAGGCCGTGGCCACGGAGGGGCCCGTCGCCACCAAGCGCGAGACCGGACCGACCGTCCTGTCCGTGATGGTCGGCCAACTCGCCACCGCCGCCCCACCGGTACGGCGCATCTGGCTACCCCCGCTGCCCGACGCCACCGCCCTGGACGCCGCCGCAGGACCCCTCCACGCCGGCCCGGACGGTCTGCGCCTCGCCCACGGCGACGGACCACTCCGCATCCCGCTCGGCATCCTCGACGACCCGGCCCGCCAGTGGCAGCGGCCCTGGCTGCTGGACCTGACCCTCGCCGGCGGCCATGGGGCGGTCATCGGCGGCCCGCAGTCCGGCAAGACCACCCTGCTGCGCACCCTCGCCCTGTCACTGGCCCTCACCCACACCCCGTACGACGTCGCCATCTACGGCCTCGACCTTGTCGGCGGCGGCCTGTCCGCCCTGGCCGACCTGCCCCACGTCGGCGGCCTCGCCTCCCGCGCCGACCACGAACGCGCCGCCCGCACCGTCGCCGAGGTGCGCACCATGCTCGCCCAGCGCGAGGAAGTGTTCCGCGAGCGCGGTATCGACTCCATCGACCAGTTGCGCCATCTGCGCGCCGAGGGACGGCTGCCGGAACTCGGCGCCACCGACGTCGTGCTGCTCATCGATGGGTTCGGCGCACTGCGGGAGGAGTTCGCCGACCTCGACGACGCCGTGGCCGACCTGCTCAAACGCGGCAGCGGATACGGCATCCACGTCGTCGCCGGCATGCTGCGCTGGAACGACGTCCGCATCGCCACCCAGTCCATGTTCGGCACCCGCATCGAGCTGCGCCTGAACGACCCGGCCGACTCCACCATCGACCGCAAGCTCTCCGAGACCCTGTCCCCCGACAACCCCGGCCGCGCGCTGACCGACGGCAAGCTGTTCGCGCAGGTAGCCCTGCCCCGTATCGACAACCGGCCCGCCACCGGCGACCTGGGCCCGTCCCTGGAGGGCACCGCCCGCACCATCCGCGCCTCCTGGCACGGCGACCTCGCCCCACCTGTCCGGGTGCTGCCCACTCGCCTGCCCGCCGCCAAACTGCCCACCCCGGCCACCGAACCGGTGAAGATTCCCCTCGGCGTCGACCAGGACACCCTCGCACCGGCCCTCCTCGACCTATTCGCCACCGACCAGCACCTACTGATCCTCGGCGACAACGAGTGCGGCAAGACCAACCTGCTGAAGCTGATCGCCACCCAGCTCGTCGAGCGGTACGGGGACAAGGAACTCGTCTTCGGCATCTTCGACCCGCGCCGCGGCCTGCGCGGCACGATCCCCGAGCCCTACCGCGGCGGCTACGCCCACAACGCCAAACTCGCCGCCGCCCTGTCCACCGGCATCGCCACCGAACTGGAAAAACGCCTGCCCGAGACAGCCGACCCCGATGCGCCGATCACCGCCGAACCCACCTTCACCGGACCGCGGATCGTCATCCTCATCGACGACTACGACATCCTCACCGCCGCCGGACAGCAACCCCTGGCCCCCTTCCTGCCGTACCTGTCCTCCGCGCAGGACATCGGCCTGCACTTCGTCCTCGCCCGCCGCACCGCCGGCGCCTCCCGCGCCCTGTACGAACCCCTGCTGACCGCCCTGCGCGAAACCGGCACCACCGCACTCGTCATGACTGGCGACCGCACCGAGGGCCAGCTCTTCCCCGGCCTGTACGCCTCAGCGCAGCCGCCGGGACGCGGCACGCTCGTCCGCCGCGGGCGCCCCCACCAGCTGATCCAGACCGCCCTGACCGCTGAAGAGGCCAACGAAGAGTGACGAAGGACGTCATCGCCCTCACCCCGAAAATGCCGGACCTGCCCACCCTGCTCGCAGGCCTCTACGCCGGCGGCCCCGACCTCGGCGTGAACACGACGGCCGACGGCGCCGTCGTCCAGCTCTGCGCCCCCGACGGCCGCCCCCTCGTCTCCGTAGAAGCCCCCATCCTCGTCCAGGTCCCCGGCGAGGCCACCCGCCTGCTGGGGCACCCCGTCGGGGAAGGCCCGGTGTGGTGGACCGAGGCCCGCGCCTCCACCGCTGTCGCCGAGGCCGGACGCCTCGCCGGCTCCTTCGCCGGGCGCCTGGCCACCGTCCTCGGCGGCACGGTCTGGCCCTCGGAAGCCGCCACCACGGACGTCGTCCCCGTCACCACCCATGTCTCGGCGATCCCGGTGCCGGCCACCTCCACCCCCGCCGTGGACGTCCTCACCGACTCGACAGCCGTGGTCATCCAGGACCGCCCCCTGGTCGCCATGACCAGCTGGCTCTCCGACGCCCTGCGCACCACGACCGCCACCGACCGCGCCCTCCAGATCGTCACGCCGCCGACGGCACGCCTCACCCTGCCCACCCGCACCGCCCTGCACGGCCTGCCCAACCGCTGGGTGGTCCAGGATCCCGAGCACGGCTACTACGACGGCCTGTCCGGCGCCGTACTCCATTGGAAGAACGGCACCTTCACCCCCGTACACGACGAGAGTGGCACCGCACGGATCGCCGAGGCCTTCACCGCTACCGACGACCCAGGCGACCGCCAGCTGATCCTCACCCTCCGCACCCGCCACCCCGCCGATGCGGACCTCGTCCTCGGCCGCGCCCTGGAAACCACCTTCCAGCACCTGACCGGCGCCCCGCCGGCAGGATGGAGCACCGCCGAACCGGTCAACCTCCCCTGGTCCACACGCCAGCTGACCGACCTAGCCCGCTCCCGCGCACCCCGCCCCACCTGGCTGATCGCCATCGGCCACCCCGATCGCCCCGCCCTCGCCACCATCCGCGTGCTCCGCACACCAGCGGGCGTCGAGGAGGACATCACCTTCGCGCTTGGCTACGGCAAGGGCGAGACACCACCCCTGGACGCTATCGAAGAACTTGCAACCGAACTCGAGGCGCAAGACAGCCTGGCCACCCTACTCACGGCCCTCCGCACTGCCCGCCGCGATCTCACCACTCCCGCACACCTCGAATACCCGCCCATTCCTGTCGCGTTCACACTCGGCAGCGACAAGGCTGCGTCCATCGGCCGCACCCATGCCGGACACCCTCCGCAGGGCCCCATGCCAATGCGGCTCGGCCGCGCCCTCCACTACACCCTCGGTGACGGAACGGACCCGGAGGCCTGGACCACCTTCCAGCACCTCACCCGACACCTCAGGCAGCAGCGATGAGCCCCTTGCAGCCCATCATCGATCTTGATCAACTGGACGGAAGTCCCAATTTGTCGAAGAACGCTCGGTTCCGCTCGGTGGCCGCGTTGACGAGACGGTCGAAGCTCACCACTTCGATGTATGCCTTGTACGGCTCGTTGAAACCGAAGTAACCCATTCCGTCGTGGGTGGGACGCAGGCTCGCATATTTGCACCTATCCACCATCGTCGGCGTGAGATCGGCGACGACGTAGCAGAAGGCGGGCGCCTCGTGCGTCTCAGGGATCTGCCGCCCCGATGCGGTCTTCACGCCACCCGCACGCACCCGCTTCACATACTCCAGGCACTGCTGGATCGGATCTTTATCCTCCGAGGCGTCGTTACGCATCGGCCGTTTGATCTCGATCACGACGATGGACGGCAACGGGAGCGTCTCGCCCTCCGCGGCCAGCACCGGGGAGCCGACGAGCCGAGTCGCGAGCACGTCGGGCTCCCTCGTCGATTCGGATCCTGTTATCGGCATGCTCTTGAGCGTCTTGTCGGAGGCGAGGTAGTCGTGGAACGCAAGCCGCTCGTCGATGATCCACAGGTTCGAGGCGTCGGTGCCGATCTCGTTCGAGTCGGTCCGCATCGGGAAGAGCAGCGAGTGGATGGCGTCCTCCTTGCTGTACCTGCCCTGGTCGTCGGACCTGATCCGTCTGGCGAGTACGTCGAGCATCACTCGCCGGCGTGAGACGTACGCGGCCAGGTCGGACTGGTTGATGTCCGTCACCATGTCCACATACCGAGCCAGCCGTTCGTCGTAGTCCTCCGGCCGAGCGGAGCCGACTTCGGTGAAGACGGCCTGGCCCTCGGCGATCGCGGTGGCTTCGAGCTTCTGGAGGTTGCCGTGCAGCAACAACTCAAGGTCGTGGTCCTTGATGGACGGATCCACGCTCACGCCGAGCGACTCGAGCCGCGACAGAACGGGCCGGTACCTCGGCGCACGGTTGCTCACGAACTCGTTGACCCGAGCCTTGCCCTCCTCGCGCGCTGCGCTGAGCGGGCCGGCGAGGATCCTCTCGACTTCCTTCAGCACGCCCTCGCGGATGTCGTCCAACGACACGTCATCGATCAGCGCCGCACCCGGCACGCGCTCGGCGATGTCGAAGGCCGTGCGGTCCGCGCGGACGTGGTTGTCCAGGAAGCCGGAAGACAGGTAGCAGACATACGTGAACGGGGAGGACGCTGCGTCCTTGAGTCTCCCGTAGAGCCCTGGCACCTTGCTCGTGAGGTTCTCCTCCATGACCACGCGGCTCGCCGCGCACCAGTACAGCCGCGGCGCCAGATTGCGCGTCGAGGACTTGAGGCAGAGGTTGACCATCTCGAACTTCTCGCCCTTGACGTCGATCGAGGTCGTCGGCATCTCGGAGAACACAAAGTCGTCCATGAGGTCGTTGAGCGAGACGGTCTCGTCGTCGTCGGTCACCGTAATGTCAGGCGCGCCGCCTGGGCGGAGGAAGTACCAGATGCAGTGCTCGAACGTCTCGCGAGCGATGGCGTCGACGGACTTCGCCGCGCTCTGCTGGAAGGGCTTCTTGAACCCGTCGAGGCTCACGATCGTTCCGACCGTGCCGAGGCCGTTCGCTTCCCGGTCCGGCTCGACCTCCCCCTCGACGGAGAACCGGAACTGCCGTCCGTGGAGGCCTCCAGACTCGTCCTCATAGGAGCTGCGGATCGAGACTCTGTCGAACGCCTTCAGCCAGAGCAGGCGTCCCACGCCACGGCAGCCGATGGCGGCCTTGTGGTCGCTGTCCAGCGTCTCGAACGAGGTCATGTTCTCCGGGGTGAAGCCCACCCCGTTGTCCTCGACGCTGAAGCCGACGATGGGCTTCAGCGCCACGCGCCCAGGGCCAGCGGGACCAAGGTCGAGTTCCTCCTGCGGGCTACGCTGGATCCTGACGCTCAGACGGCCACGCCCGACGTCGTCGCCGAATCGAGCGTCGATCGCCTGAATGCCGTTAACGACGGCCTCAAGAAGCGGCAAGAGGGCATGGCTCTTCGGCAGACTCGTGTTCCGGACCCGGCCAGCCAGCGACGTGGTCAGCGCCATGGTCGTCCTCCTCGCTCCGACGCCGCCAACCCTATCGGTGGGCGCGGTGCGGAGCGTGCTCGGCGACGGAGATGCTGTCCTCAACCGTCTTGCTCGCCACGGCGGGAAGTACGCTGCCGAAACGAACCCGCGTTCCAGTCGCTGACCTGCAAAGCTAAGCAGCAGCGCGGTTGTCGCTGTCCTGGCGATCCTCACCCAACACTTCCAAGAGCGGCACGCCCCAGGTGGCCCATCGACGGAGCCTACGGCCGAACAGGAGGTGGATGTTCTGAGCGGCAGCAAGCTCGCGAGCGGGTTCAGTGAACGATCGATTCGTGAGTGCAATGACAATGTCGGCCGCATGGACGGGGCGGGCGGTGCCATTGAGCGTCTGGATCACCGGCGACCCGATGGGGCGTCCGCCGGGGCTGCGGTACTTGCACTGAATCACGATCTTCCGACCATCCGGTGCGACTGCGATGACGTCAGCCCCTAGATCCCGAGCGCCGCCATTGCGTCGTACGAGTGTGAGACCGTCTCGGTGCACCAGGGCCGCGGTGGCCTCTTCGAACTCAACGGGTGTCATCGCGTCGAAGTCATCGGCACTGATGCTGTCTGGCGTCTCCGTAAAAGCGCGATACTCGGCTTCAAGCAAGGCGAGCCGATGTAGCTCTTCACAGTGCTCATCCAAGGCGTTCTCAACCCGCTGACCCGCTGCAGCGAGTTGCTGTCTCAACCATCCGGCCCGCTCAAGTCCGGACTCCGTGGTGTCAGCACCGCGCCCGAAGCGCGCTCGCAAGTCGGTCCCAGACGATTGGCGGAGCGTGTGCCAGATGCCGGCGGCTTCGTCCATCGCGGCCTTGGCGTCCGCGAGTTCCGCCCTGAGTACCTCGCGCAGCCGATGGTGCGCCAGCGCGCATTCATCCGACGTGGGAGTGTCAAGGCCACCACGAAGCTTGTTCGCATGTTCCAACTCGGCTTCTACAACGGCGTGATGGTCATGCAGCTCGCCGTAGATCCCTTCCGCCACACGCCCTTCCGCGAAGTGGAGGAAGGCGGATAGGAGATGGTCGTCGGTCGCCTCGTTGATCAGCTTGCGTAGGGCTCGGTTAAGCCCGTCATGTTCGAACTTCGGCACGCTGACCCGACTGTTCCAATTGATGTGCATCAGGCCGCACTGCCTCGTGCAAAGTCTCCATCGAGATCCATCGGTTGCTGCCACTCCGACCAGCGTTTCAGATGGTTCCGGTCCACCAGCATGACTTGGTGGGCACGGGCGTAGCGCTGAGCGGGGTGCGAGAAGCGGCCGTTGGCTACCACGACTGCCGTATCAGCACCGGCCTGAGAGGCAGCATGGTGCGCCCGCTGCAGCTGGGAGGTGGGAGCGGCACCGTCCGGTTCTCCGCGAAAGCCCGCCTTGCCCAGGTGCAGGCAGCTAATGACCGCGGTACGACCCGCAGGTGTGCAGGTCAGGAAAGCATTGGGGCTACTGATCGCTCCCTCAGGGAAGGTCCAGCCATCGCGCGTCAGCAGTTCCCTGATGAGCTGGGTGAAAGCTCCGAGATCCATCTCGTCTATGGCACCGAGGCCGGTGCCTCCGCCCGTTTTGGCGCTCTGAAGTCGGCTGGCCTCTGCCAGGGCAAGTTCATGGAGAACCGCGCGATCCTGATCAATCAGTTCAGTCAGCCGCTCGCGTGCATCCTGAAGCTGGTAGCGGAGTGGCGCCAAAGCGTCGAGGTCGAATCCCTGAGCCTTCTGCCTGGCGTCGCGCCGACGAAGAGATCGCCCCATGTGGCAGCTGATCTCGAACCGTCCCCGCTCGCATTCCGCCAGGGCCTCGCGCGCTTCGCCAAGCTCTGCTTCCAGCTGGACATGCAGTTCGGCCGCCGCGTCATGGCAGCCGATCACTACCTGGTCACGCCGACCGTAGTCGATGTACATAGCCCAGCGGTCCGTACGGCGTTTCCGCTCCTCTGCTTCGTCGGCTTCACGCTCCAGCCTGGAGACGTGCTTCTTCCAGCCAGTCGCCACGTGGTCGGCGATCCGGCACTCTCCGGCCCACAGGAGAATCGCGAGCATGTCATCGCGGTCGGCCTTGCCTATCAGGTCGCCCATCTCCTTGCGCAACGTCTTGTCGGCGTAGCGGAGTGGGGCGACGGCGGCGGTACGGTCAATCATCACCGCGGGAGACTACACAGCGCCACTGACATCCAGAATCTGACCCCGCAGCGTCATAACCGCAGATCGGGGCCCGCAGGGGGATCAGGCACGCGACAATCCTCGTCGTCCCCTCAGGTGCGACTGCCGGAACTAGGGCCAAACACAGGCACACTCTCGATCTCGACGCGGGTACAACGTCCACAGTCCAGCAGGTATTGCGCGCCATCTGAGGGCTGGGCTACCACCACGGGGAGAGCGACAGGTCCCGCTGAAATCGAGAGTGCCACAACCCATGGCGGTGGTCGCAGCGGCACAGAGTCCAAACAGAGGCCTACAGCGGCAGGAACGGACTCGGCCTGCCGTGCCACGAGATGCGCAACGCGTCGCGGGCTCGGGTAGTGGCGACGAACAGCTGGTTGCGGCCCTTCTTGAGTTCGCGTTCGTACCGCTTGGGGTCGGTCGTCTCGTACTTCTCGACGACAGCAGTGCGCGGCAGGATGCCGTCGCTTGCGCCGATGACCGCGAGCTTCTGGTACTCAAGTCCCTTGAAACGGTGCATCGTTCCGATGTGGACCTCGCCGCCCCCCTGCGGGCCGTCCTTGGTGAGGGTCGCCGTGGTGATGCCGTGCTTCGTCTCCAAGTCGGCGGCGACCCGGCCGGCCATGTCACCGTCGGCGACGCAGACGGCCATCGTGCCGCTCGGGTCGCGTACGGTGCCGTCCTCGCCGGGCTGGGTGATATCCGCGCGCCACTGCTTGAGGGCCTCGGCAAGCTGTGTGATCTCGTCGGTCCAGTCGGTGCAGGCGACGTACTCGGGGGCCGGCCCGTGCAGCAGGGAGTGGTAGCCGTCGAGGGTGTCGGTACCGTCGTCGAGGTCGTCATAGATGCCCCCGCGGACGACCTTGGCAGCCTGGTCGAGGATCTCCTGGGTGGTGCGGTAGCTCAGCGTCAGTTTCGAAGAGCGGCCACCGCGGATGTTGATGCCGACGGTGGAAAGGGTGACTTGCCGGTCGTAGATCCGCTGGTGGGTGTCGCTGGCGATGAACAGGTCGTCAGGGCCGGAGGCGACCATGGCGCGCAGCATCTTCCAGTGGGCGGGGCTGAGGTCCTGGGCCTCGTCGACGACGATGTGACGGTAGCGGTGACGCAGGTAGCGCATCGCGGAGCTGTTGTCGTCGAGGTGGGCCAGGTCGCCGCCGCCGATGTCGGCCTTGCGCTCGGCCCGCGTCTGGATCTTGCGGGCGCGTTCCATCTCGTACCGCGCCGCGCGCTCGGCGGCCTGGGCCCAGGTCTCCCGGCCCATGCCGTTGAGGCGCAGGGCGAACTGGTCGAGCAGTTTCCAGACGACGGCGCGTTCGGGGCGGTTGAGGGCGCGGCCCATACCGGCGCGACGGGCCTTGAAGTAGTCCTGACGGGTACCGAGGGACTGGCCGAGGACGATCTGCTCCCATTCGTCGAAGAGGAACTCGGCGTCCCAGCGCTGCTCGTCGTGCTCGAAGAGGACCTCGCGCAGCACGTCCAGCGCCCGGTCGTCGGTGATCAGGCTGCGCTGTGCGCCGGGCGCGGTGTTCTCGTTGAGGACACTCTGGGCGAGCTGGTCGATGTGCTTGATGTCGACGCGGCCGAGCAGCGCCGGGTCCATGAGCGAGGTGAGTCGGGAGCGCAGATCGGCGGTGAGGTTCTTGGTGTACGTGGTCAGCAGGATCGGCTTGCCGTGGCCGGGCGGCAGAGCCGCGGCGAGGCGGGCGACCCGGTGCAGGGCGACGATGGTCTTGCCGGTGCCGGGGCCGCCGCTGACCCGGCCGGGGCCGCTGTAGTTCCGTTCGACGATCTTGCGTTGGGTGGGGTGGAGGTAGACCTTCCAGGCTCGGAAGTCGCCCTCGGCCAGCACGTTGCGGATGTCGTCGTCGACCGTGGTGACCGCGGTGCGGGTGAGGGCCGCCGCCATGTCGTTCTCGAAGCCCGGTTCGAGCTCGGCGGAGGCAGGCTCGGTGATCTCACGCTCGACCTCGTCGACGGACATGCCGGAGCCGAGGCCCGTGAGGACCTCAGCGGTCAGGCGGGGGGCGCCGGCGATGAGCTGGTCGAATTCCTCGTCGGTCGTGACGGCGAGGGCCGGGCCGATGAGGGCGTCGGCGACACCAAGCCGGCGCAGGTCCTCGGGGGTGCAGCCGACGAGGAGCGGTTCGGCGGGGGCGGCCGGTTGTGGCGTCACGACGGGGGCGGGCGTGGGCTCGGCCGGTGCGGTGTGCTCGTCCTGGGCCGGCGTGAGTTGGAGTCCTGCGCGCTGGAGGACGCTCTGACCGACGACGCCGAGGTCGACGAACTCGATCTCGCCCGTGATCCGGTTGATGGCGACGGTGAGTTCTTCGTAGACGTCCTTGCGGTGGCGGACGGCGACGATCAGCCACTGCTGGACACCGTCGGCGCCGACCCCCGCCCGGGCCAGCAGCGCCCGGTACGAACGGTCGATCTTGGCGCGGAAGATCCGGCCGTCGCCCTTGAGGGGCTTGAGGTCGAGGCTGGGGTGATCGGGGTCAAGACGGAACTGGTGGCAGAAGTCGTAGAACTTCGTCTTGACCGACGAGTCCATCTTGTAGAGCTCATTCTCGGCCTTCTGGTAGAGGCTCAGGCGTGCGGTCATCGGGCGGCACTCTGTTCTTCGGAGTCGGGACGGGCGGTGGCGTCGGGGAGCACGCTCAACAGAGCATCGAGATCGGCGAGCCAGTCGTCGGCCGAGCGGATGGTGAACCCGGCGTCGCGATAAGCGCTCCAGGTCTTGTCGCTTTCCTCGTCCTCCTGGTCGTACGGCTCGGCCATGACGGCGATCTGCGGGGTGCCGTGGTCCCAGACGAAGTCGGCGAGCCAGCCGCGTTCGCCGAGCTCGTACCCGTAAGCGGGGGCCTTCTTGCCGCCGTCGGCCAAGACGTGGGCGAGGCGGGTGAGGGGGGCGTCGGGTTCGTCCTCGTCGAGGTATTCGAGGATCTCCTGGTCCCACAGCAGATCCCGCACCGCTGCTTCGAGAGGAGTCTCGTTGGAGGCCTCTGCGGGTACGGGCTGCGGCGCGGGTGTGCCGGTGCCGTACCGCACGACGAGGGACTCGAGCTCACCAAGGCCGCCGAAGGCCTTGAGGACCGAGATGTCGAAGCGCGCCGCGGTGGCTGTGGTGAGTTGAATACCATCGCCGCCGTCGTGGGCGAGGAACTGCAGGATGTTGGACCACTGGAGCCAGGCGCGCCAGCGCGCCTTGTGTTCGGGCGTGCCGAGCTGGTCGAGCGCGGTGTCGTCGAGGCAGGCCAGGGCGGACCAGTGGCCGGTGGCCGCATCCACGAGGAAGGCGACGGGGAGACCGGACTGGTCGCAGGTCTGGAACAGGTTGAGCGTGCCGGTGCCCTGGATGGGCGCCGGGTCGATGCCGTCGGTTCGGCCCCAGGCGTCGAGGAGCCCGCTGAGCGTCTGACGCGTCTGGTCGGGCGTGCCGTTGCCGACGAGGATCTCCTGGCCGGTTCCGAGGAGCCCGCCGACCATGGCTGATGCCCGCTTGCCCCAGGCCGCGTCGTCCGAGCTGCGCAGGTAGGCGAGGAGCATGGTCATCGGGTCGGTGAAGGCGGTGGTCGCGAGGTCGTCGCCGCCACGGTCGGCGTGGAGCTGCTTGGCGAGGTCCTGGGCACTGCGCGGGTACGGCGGCCATACCGGCTCGGCCGCCTCGCGCCCCGCGCCGGACTCCGCCGTGTTCGTCTGCCGCTCGAAGGCGTCGAGGTCGTCCCAGGTGAGCTGGAAGACGATTCTCCCCTCGGCCCGGAGCCGGTTGCGTTTGTCGGCGTCGCCAGCGAGCCGGTTGTGTCGGCGAGAGGCGTGGAAGCGGTGCCCGTCGAGGTAGACAGTGATCTTCTGCTTGGGGCCGTCGACGCGTTCGAAGGTGAAGTCGGTACGGGTGTAACCCTCGTTGCGTTGCGCTGTCAGACGCCAGCCGTGCACGGTGCCGACCTCGTCCAGACGCAGATAGGCGCTGTTGTCGCCGCTCTCCTCCAACACGGCGTCGCCGCGCTGTCCTGCCCACCCGCGCAGGGCCTTGAGGAAGCGTGCCTCCAGATCGGACTCGACCTGTCCGTCGAGACCGATCTGATCGGTGTTGCCGACCTTCTTGGTGTCCCAGGCGTCGGTGTCGGTGCCCAAGAGTTCGTCGAGGATCTCCAGGGCGGCCTGGCGGGAGACGCGCTCGATGTACTGCTCGTCGGCGTAGAGGTACAGACAACGGTGGCAGGCCGGCCCGCCCTCCTCGTTGCAGGGGCACTCCACGAGCAGCCGGCGCGCGCCCTCCAGCACCTGCCGGAAGGCGGCGGGGTCGGTGAGCCGGTCCAGGTAGCCGGTGCCGTGCGGGAGACGGTCGTACAGGACGAGGAAGTGCCGTTTCTCCGCGGTGTCACGGTCCGGCATGGTCGCGAGGGTGGTGGCGAGGTGCTGCGGGTCACCGCCGAAGGCGCCGTCCACGCCCAGGCGCAGGGCCGCCTGGAAGGAGTGGACCTTCTCCTCGACGAGGACGGTTGCGGCCGGCAGCAGGATGCGCAGCGCTTCGGTCTCCAGCTCGTGGGCGAGCAAGACCGGTTCCTGGGGAACGCCCTTCTTGCCGCGCCGCAACGGGCACCAGGGAGTGTGGTGCTTGAGTTCGCGCTGGCGGTTGGCGGAGTTGTCGACGGCATCCCGGTCGTCGTCGAACACCGGCCGGCCGTCGGCGCTCGCGGCTCCGCAGGCGGTGCACACGTGGAAGGGCGCGATGCGCACCGGCTTCCCGGCGAGCTGGTCGTTCTCCTGGGCGCCGATGCTGAGCGGTCCGGTGTTGATACGGCGGATGACGGCACGGCGGGTGTAGTCGACGCCGAAGATCTCTTTGGTGTGCCGCCAGGACTTGCCCTTGGCGAAGTGGTCGGGGTGGATGTCGACCATGTCGACGACGGTGTAGAAGCGGCGGTCGCGGTCGTCGCTCTCGTCGCCGATCCTGGCGTCCTCCCGCTTGTCGCGGGCCGTCACGACGCTGGGCTGGACGATCTGCCACAGGCTGCCGGAGTCGGCGATGCCCGTCTCCCCGCAGCGCGGGCAGGGCGTGATGTCGTTCTCGGCGTTCTCGGTGCGGACGTAGCCGCACGAGGGGCAGAAGCGCCAGTGACGCCAGTCCTGGTCCCGGCCGGTGACGATGTCGATACCGGTGATCCGGTGCTTGTAGCCCTCGGCGTAGAAGGTGTTGCCAGGGGCGAGTTCGGACAGAGCGAAGCCGCGCGGTCGCCCGTATGAGAACGACTTCGACTTGTAGCGGGGCCGGCCTTCCGGTGTGGTGCCCTCGGGCCAGAAGACGGTGGCGTCGAGGGTGGTCGTGGCGTCGATGAGGGCGTAGTTGGGCAGCAAGCCGAGGTCGCACAACACGGTCTGGGCCGGCTGACGCTGGCGCGTGGCGCCCTGCTTGGAGATGGCTCCGAGTTCGGCCTCCAACTCCGCCTTCGTATCCGCCTGTTCGTCGTCGCCGTCCTTGAGCTCGTCGATCGCGGAACGGATCGTACGGATGCGGGTGCGCAGCTTCTGGTTCTCGCGCTCCCACTCCCGCTCGGCCTTCTCGATCGCGCTGCGGATGCCGCGGACCGCGTACTTCTCCAGCTCCGCCTTGGCGGTGTCGCTCACGCCGGTCGGGAACAGGGCGAGGAAGTCGGCGACGAGTTCCTCTCCATGGGCGAGGGCGGCGTCGGTGAAGTCGGCGAGGTAGCCGGAGGGGCCAAAGAGCTCGTCGCCCCGGCGTGACAGCGCGGCCAGCGGCCTACCGTCCTCGCGCAGCAGCCGTCCCCGCGCCGCGAGATCGAGGAGGTGGGCGGTGTACTGACGGCGCAGGATCTCGATGGCCGACAGATACGAGCCCGGCGGCACGATCCGTCCGTCGATCATGTCCCGTGGCCGGTCGAGGAAGTACAGGTCGCGGCGCTTGCGGTCGGGAATGGTCAGCAGGAAGGCATTTCCGGTACGGCGTCCGGCCCGACCCGCCTGCTGGGCATAGTTGGCCGGACGGCGCGGTAGGGCGCCCAGGACGACGGCGGACAGATCGCCGATGTCGATGCCCATCTCCAGGGTGGGCGTGCAGGACAGCACGTTGGGGTCGTTGAATCCTTCGCCGTTGCGGAAGGCGTCCTCGACGCGTTCGCGCTTGCCGCGGGAAAGCAAACCGGTGTGCTCGGCGGTAATGACCTGGTAAGTACCCGCTCGCCGGTACAGGCTGCGGTAGTAGTCGTCGCGGTAGTCGCGGTCCCGGTCGTGCCGGTCCACGGTCTCCAGCCACCGATCCCCCGCGACCAGCCGCCCGGTCGTGCAGCGATACGCCTGACAGGGCTGCCCGTGGTACTGCGCCAGCAGCGAGGGATGGACGGTCTGCTCCCAGAAGCACTTCGGGCAGCGCACATACGCCTCGTTGACCTGGGCGTCGGTCAGCAACTGCAGCCGGATGGCGCCCGGTTGAAGGCCGTACAGACGGGCAGCCGTGTCGCTCGGGGTGCGCGCAGCGAGCAGCCCGGCGTCGGTGAGCCGGGGCAGAAGCCGCACCCAGAACTCGTCGGCCTGCTCGCGGGTCATGTCGAGGCAGCGCTGGGCCCAGGTCTGGTACCAGGACAGACGTCCGGCGGCGAAGTCGAACTCGCTGCTCGGCTTGGGCCGCGCGAGCAGGAAGCTCGGCGCGGAAACCCCCTTGGGGAAGGCCTTCATGCCCCTCGGGCGACCGCCCCAGATGAAGTAACGGCTGGTGCCCGCCTCGTCGAGGAACTTCTCCAGCCACCGGTGCCCAACCGCTCCACGCGTACGCAGCCGCTCCAACAGGCCGCGCAGGAAGGCCAGATAGCGGGCGGCGTCGTGTTCGGTGAGCGTCAACCCGCGGTGCGCGGCCTCCTCATGAGCGGCGCGTACAAGCGCCACGGCCGCCTGCTCGTCGGGAATGTCCACCCAGGCGGCTGCGGTACGGGTCAGTTCGAGGGTACGGCCATTGCGGGAGCGGTGGCCAAACTCCATCACGGCCTCGAACGCGAACCGTTCACCAATTAGGTCCCAGGTCTTATTGTCCCCGCCGCGCCCCTTACCTGACAGCAGACGCGCCACGCCCGTGTCGTCGTGGAGGTCCGGCGGGACGACGGCGGCGAGTGTCTCACGGTCAGTGGTGGCCGCGACGACATCGGCGACAAGGTCGTTGAGCGCGCTGGGCCGCTGCTCGCTCAGGTGCTTGGTGAACAGGGCCCGCAAGGAGAAGGTGTACGAGCGGGAGGCGACGAAACCCGCCCGGTGCGCGGCGTCCTGCACCGAGTCGTTGAACATCAGCGTCTTCGTCTCACGCTGCTCCTTGTCCATCTCCCCGCCGGTGAACAACTGGGTGACGGACGCGGCGGCGAGGGCAGCAGCACCCGTACCGACGAAGCGGATCGCGTTGTGCGTGCCGCAGGCCGGGCACCAGTCGTCCTTGGCAGCGCGCTCCGCCGTGTCGCCGAGCTGGACGAGGACGAAGGCAGAGTCGGGGCCGGCGGGAGCCGGATTGCCCTCGTCGTCATAGTCGCCCTGGGGATCGGGAAGACGCAGACGCTGGGACAGACCATCGAGCACCATGAGCACGCCCGCGCCGCCGGTGGTCAGCGACCTCTGCGCCGCCGGGTCCATGGCGGTACGGCCATTGCCCTCGCGGGCCTCGTTGTCGGTGGCCGCCACCAGGGTGCGCACCTTGGCCTTCTCGGCGGTGACGGTGGCCCGGCGGATCTTGTGGGCCTCGAAGTTCAGCTCCTCGAAGTCCGACTCGGGGGCGAGGACCGACCATCCAGAACGCCCGCACTCGCGGCAGTACACCGCGGGCAGGAAGACCTTGGTGTCGCGGGAGGTGGTGGTGTCCGGCGTCGTACGCGACTGACTCTGCGCCCCGGCCGTGTCCCACGCGAACTCGGCCTTCGGCCATGGCAGTACGCCCCGCAGCATGCGGGTGACGGACCGCGCCCACTGGTGCACCTCGACCTGGACAAAGGGGCGGCTGATCGCGGCCGGCGCGTCAGGGTCACGCGCCACGGACAGCAGCGCGACGAAGCGGGCAAGTGCCAGCGCGGCGATCTGTGGTCGTGTCGTGATCGCCTCGTCCCAGCTCTTCGCCCCACTGCGGCGCATCACGTCGAGCACCTCGTCGTAGGTGCGCACCGTGCCGTCGAAGGCGTTCAGGACGGCGTACGTGAGCCGGTTGCGCTTGAGCGCGGTACCGAGGGCGACCGGGTCAGTGATCCGGCTTCCCGTGACGGCCTCGGCGAGGTCCGCGAGCTCTTCGGGGCCGGATGCCGGATCCGGAAGGGCGGTGAGGGTCTCGGGGGGCGTGGCCTGACCAGGGAGGAATCTCGCGTCCGGGATCGACTCGTCCTCGCCCAGGATGAACTCGTCGACCGTCAGCCGGTCCTCGCCGACAATCGCGTCCTCGGTGAACTCCGTGCCGAAGACGTTGGTGGCCACGGAGAGGAGTTGCTGTACCCCGTCCTCATCGGTACCGGAGGCGAGGGTCGCGGAGGTGGCGATGGGGGTGATCGAGCCCAGCGGCATGCCAGGGCGGTTGGCATCGACGGCGATAGCGAGACGGCGGAGCAGCATGGCGACGTCGGTGCCCTGCGCGCCGTCGTAGGTGTGGAACTCGTCGACGACGACGTAGCGGATGTCGCTGCCGTCCCACAGCGGGGCGTCGGCCGCGCGCTGCAGGAGCAGGTCGAGCATCTTGTAGTTGGTGATCAGGATGTCCGGCGGGGACAGCTGCATGTCCTGGCGGCGGGTGTAGACCCGGTCGTAGTGCGTCGCTGCCTTCTCCCCGATGTACAGGCCGGCGCGGACACCGCTCAACTCGTCGTAATCGGTGAGCAGATCGTTGATACGGGCCGCCTGGTCCGTAGCCAGGGCGTTCATCGGGTACAGGAAGACCGCCTTGACCCCGTTGTTCCCGGCCGCGCGCTCGCGGGCACAGTGATCGAGAACCGGGTACAGGAACGACTCGGTCTTGCCGGAACCTGTGCCTGTCGTGACGAGCGTGGGCTGAGGTGTGTGGCCGTCCTTGGAGGTGAGCCGGGCAAAGGCGCGGGCCTGGTGCGCGTACGGCGTCCAGTCGTCGGTACGGACCCAGTCCAGGTGCTGCTGCCAGCCGTCGTCGGCCGGGGTGAAGGGGGTACGCAGGCGGAGGTACGGTCCGCGGAACATGCCCGTCGTCTCGTCCCCGAGGAAGGCGTTCAGCGCCTTACGGGCGCCCTCGTCCGCGAGGCCGTACGTCGTGGACAGGTACTGGAGCAGGCTCTCCTTGAGTCCCTGTGCTTCGAGGGTCGGCCTCACGGGGTCGGGACCTCCATCTTCTCCGGGTCCCACAGACCCTTGGCTACGGCTTCGTCGAGGCGCTTCTTGAAGTAGGCGTGGGCTTCACGCATTTCGCGCTCGCGGTTCGCCTTGTAGAAGGGGGCGGTGTAGCCGTCGGGGACGGGGGTGTCGGTGTTCGGATCCTTCTCGTAGGCCTCGCGATATTCCTCGAACCGGGTCCAGTGGTCCTTGGTCTGGTCGAAGCCGTATGTGTACCGGTCCCCAGCGATCTTCCTCTCGTTGGCATCGAACCAGGTCACCGGGTCGAAGTCCTGCGTAATCGGATAACGGGCCCGGTACATGACGATGAGTGTGTCCGCGTCGATCCCGAGCCAGACAGCGACGAGCGCGTCGATCTCGACGAGGGCGGCACGGCGGGCGTACTCAGTGCGGAGGGGGGTGTCCCGCTGCCAGGTGGGGGTCACGTTGTGCAGCTCGGTCTTGAGATTGGGCCAGTTGATCGCCCAGGGCTCGTAGCCGAGCCACTTGGGGTCGTAGAGCTCTGCCCAGAGATCGGCGTAGGCGGCAGTCAGGGCGTTGAGGCGGAGGGTACGGAGGAGGAGGGCGGAGGCGAGGGGGTGTTCGCTCTGTGGTGCCGGAAGCCGCTTGGCCTGAGCAACGTCGAGGTGTCCGACTCCAGCGGTCCGAAGCAGGTAGTCGATAGGCAACGCGGCCAGGAAGCCTGCGGTGAGAGCAGTGAGGCTCCTTGTCGCCAGTCGCGCGGAACGCACTGCGTGGACGTGCGTTGTCCCTGGCGGAAGCAACGCTCCATAGAGGGCGCGCTCCGTATCAGGCGCGACCCTCTCCCGCCACGCAACCCGAAAGTCTTCGCTGTACGGATAACTCGCTTTGGCAAGCAGGAACTTCTCGACTTGCTCGTCCGCGACTTCCTCCGGCTGAACGTTGCGCTGCTCCGCAATCTGGAGCCGGGCCTGCGCACTCTCTTCGTCGGACGCAAGCAGCGCCTCGTACCTCTCCCAGTCGGGCCACCTATCCTGCTCGCCCAGGAACACTTCGTGGGGAGCCACGCACCGGTACTCCGACTCCGGCACCGCGTCGTCCGCGAGCCCCTTCGGGTCAAGGCCACGTACCTCACCGCCGCCCTGGCTGGGCTGCTTGAACATCGGGTTGGCAACGCCGATCTGCGGTCCCTTGAGGATGACGTCGCTCCACGCCTTCGCGTGGTAGTCGTCCTGGCCGTCGATACCAGTGTTGTAGTCGATGAGCCGCTGGTCCTTCTTCGGACCGAACTTCGTCTTCTTGGCGCCACTTTCGTGGTACCCAGGTGAAATGTCCGGACGCAGCGCGCCGAGGCGCAAGGCATAGGTCCCCAGCGCGTCGATCGCCGGGTCCTCCGCCGTACTCACCGGCGTGACCAGACGCGTGTGCTCCAAAGGCCCTTCATCACCCGCCAGCCGACGCCACCGCTTGAGGGTGTCCGGCGTCACGCGGACGACCCGCTTCGGGTGCGGACGTTCGTCCCAGTCGCCGTCGTACTTGACGCCGGGATCGGTGCCCGTGTTCTCAGCGGAGGCGGACAAGCGAAGTGAGTCGACAGTAAAGAGCCACGACAACGAGTCGAAGGAGATTTCACCTTCGGCCCCATAGATGTGCACACCGAAGTGGCTCGACCGCCCCACCGGCGGCGGGAAGAACCGGTTGCCCGCATTGACGAAGTCACCGTGCACCCGCAGCCGCCGGTACGCCGCCGCCCGCAGCGCGGCCTCCTTGTCCCCCGCGAAGTGAGTGTCCGGGTGCACCATCCCAGCGGCCCCGCCGCTCCCCGCGTGATCCCACACCTCACACATGAACGCCCGATACAGATCCGGCTGGCTTCCCGAAATCAGCGGGTACACGGGCGCCGACGAGAGGTAGCTCGCCATGGTCACCGTGTTAGTCACCTCGCCGAGTAGGTACTCCTGCACCTCCTCGCGTGCAAGTTCGACATCCCGCCGCCGGTTCTTGTCCTCCGCCTTCGGCTTCTCCGTGAGCATGAACCAAGGCTCGTACTCCGCTAGGACCGGATCCTCTTTCCACTCCGGCCGCACCCACGGCGGGTTACCCACCTGAAGGTCGAAGCCCCCCGCCTCACCGGCGAAGACACCTGTGAAGTCCAACTCCCAGTGCAGAAAACCCTGTTCCTCAGCGATATCGCGAACGACCCGCATCCACGGGTACCGCGTCTCAACCGCCTTACGGGCGTCGTCCATGCCCATCTCGGCCTGGATCAGGTCTTCGAGCCTCTTCAACTCCTTCAGGGAGTCGACCGTCGTGGCAAGGGTGTCCTCCGGCACCGATCCCGTGCCGAGCATGGACTCCAGGAAGGCGATCCAGTCGTCCATGTCCGCCAGCGGAATGACGTCGCGGCGGCGTGCCGGTCCACTGGGCTTCTTGGGAGCGGAGGAGCCGCGCTTCTTCTTGGCCTCCTTCTTCTTCCCGGCCTCGTCGTCGCTCTCAGCCTCGCCCAGGGAAATCTGGTCGCCGTTCATGGTGAACAGCAGGCCGGGCTCAAGGAATTGAGGCACAGGTGTTGGCTCGGGCGCGCGCTCCTCGGCCTCCGCCGTCGGACCGGCCACCGACGACAGCAACGCATCCAGGTCGGCCCCGGCCTGCGCCGTCACTACCGGAGCCGTCGCGTACTCGGCGTCCGCCCCGTCCAGCAGCCCTACCTTCTCCAGCGGCCAGAACCACAGCGCGCACCACGCGTCCATGACCTGCTTGAGCCGCCAGTACGGGGAGCCCTCCGCCGCGAAGAGGTCTTTGAAGACCTGCTCCTTGGTCAGTGGCAGGCTCTGGTCCGGGTTCTGCTTGTCGCGGCGGAGGAAGGCGTACTCCTCCGCATCCTCCTCGCGATCCGTCCCCCACATATCGATGGTGCGGGCGATCTCCTGCTCGCTCAGCTCCATGCGCTTGGCGACCAGCTTCCAGAGGAACTCGACGCGAAGGGCCGCAGCCTGCAACCGGGCGAGCTGGCTGCCCTTGCCGCCCGTTGTCTTGGGCTTCGCCTTGATGCTGTTCTTCCACGCCTTCAGCTGCTCCAACTGCGGCCCGGCGAGCTGCTCCACCAGCTTCTTCGCCTCCCCGCTCGCCCCCGCGACCGCACCCCACCCAGGCGTCGGCAGAAGGAACTGATGCACAGCCCCATCCGGCAGCAACTGCTCGGAGCCATCCCCAGCCGCCCGGAACGGCAGCTTGATCGGCGTGTGTGCACCGATCGTCCGCTCCTTCTTGATGCGCTCGGCCTCGTACACCCAACGCCGAGCTCCGATAAGCGAGTTGCCTCGCCGCAGATGCAGTCCGAACCAGGGTGCACGCATGCCGGGGTGCATGGTGTTGAGCCATAGCGACACCTCCGCCAGCTCCACACCCGTCGAGTTCAGGTCGATCCCGTACGCGTTGTGAAGGGCGATGTACGCCTTCACCTTCTGCTCGGCATCGAGCGTCTTCGACGTGTCCAGGCTGACACCCAACTCATCCTGACGGCGCTTCAGATACTCCTTGGCGACCTGGTTGATCGCCTCGTTGAGGAACGCGCCGGACCCCAGAGCCGGTTCGCAGATCGTGTAGCGCAAGAGCTCGCTCGCGCGGGTCTTGACCGTGTTGCCGTCGGCGTCCTTCTCCTGGTCGAGGCGGTGCTTGAGTGCCAGCTCGACGGTGACCTTCGTTAGAGACTCGGGGGTGTAGTACGAGGCGGACGTCTCGCGGTCACGGCCGGCCAGTCGGTAGACGAAGGTGCCCTTGTCGTACTTCTTGGGGCCACGCAGACCGTACTGTTCGGCGTCCTGGGCGGAGTACACAACGTACGTGTTCTCCCTGTACTTGGTCAGCTGGTCAGCGGGGATGAGCCAGGACCCCTTTTCGGGATCGCCGTACTGCTTGTCGCCCTTCTTCGCGCCGGGCTTGGCGACCTCGGCCAGCTCGTCCTTGGCGATGATGCCGGTGTAGGACATCAGGCCCTCGTAGACGGCGCCGAGCTGGTTGATGCCGAGGTTGCGGTAGGAGATGAAGCCGCCCTGTCTGCCCTTCTGGCCGGCCTCCTTCATGGTCAGCAGGCGCAGTACCTGATGCAACGCAGCGTTGCGCAGCCGCAGGTCCAGCCATCGCGGCTGCTCGTCGCCATCCTCGTCCCAGTGGGGGTGGAGGATGCGGCGGCCGATGAGGGTGATCGCCTTGGGGTCGAACAGTTCGCTGCGGAGCGGCTCGAAGCGCAGGCCGCGTAGTTCGCTGCGTTCCTCAGCGGGCTTGTCGTCGTCAGTCTCGGTACCGTACGGGCGATGGCCGTAGTTGACCTTGTTGAAGAGGACATCGAGGGAGGCGTAGAGGTGGAAACCTCTGCGGCTGTCTTCCTCGACCAGCTTTCGCTCGCGCGCCACAAGTTCGCGCAGGCGGCCGATCGAGTACCCGGTCTGGTACGTCGAGTCGTCGGCGGGCAGGATGCCCAGCTCGGGGCGGGCCTCCGCGTAGAGGAGGAAGAGGATGCGGTAGAGGTAGCGCAGCGATTCGCGGGTGAGCTGCTTGGCGAACGGGCCCTTCTTGAGGTCCTCGATCTCCCGCGGCTCGACCTCTGCATCGCGCAGGCGGGCAAGTACCTCGTTCGCGATGATCTCGACCGAGTGCTGGAGTCCCTTACGCAGCTCGGAGTTAACGCCGACGGCGTTGTCACGGGACGCCTTCAGCAGATCGTCGATGCGGCGGCCCTTGCCGTCGAGGCGGGGCGCGAGCATGTCATGGGAGAAGAGGGCGGCGAGGAGGGAGAGTTCGCCGGCCTTCGCCGTGTCGTTGCGGGCAAGGGCCGCGTCCAGGTTGGCGGCGAGATAGCGGCCTTCGGCCCAAGAGTTGCGGTCGGCGAGGACGAGTACGCCGCCGCAAAGCAGCAGGATGAAGCGAGGTCCGTCGCCGCCGGGCTCGTGCAGTTCGCTCTGGAAGAGCCAGCCCGCCAGCTTCTCGCCGACTTCGAGGAGGCCGTCGGCGGTCTTGAGGGAGTGGAGGAGCTGCCCGGCCTTCTCGGGGTCGAGGGCGTCGTCCAGTTTGGCGGTCCAGCCGCAGTCGACGGCGAGAATGCCGTCTCCGTGCCAGGCGACCTGGAGTTCGTACTCCTTGCCCGCGTTGTGCACGGTGATCGGCTCAGGCCGGTCGCCGCCGTAACCGAGGGCCTTGAGGACGGCTGTGTGCCAGGTGGCGAGGCGTTCTGCCCACTCGCCCGTGGGGTCGTCGTAGGTGCTGCCGGGTTCTTCCTGCTGGGCGCGGGAGGCCAGGAAGGGGCGCACGGTGGCCAGATACTCACCGCGGAGCCGGGGGAGGAGTTCGCGCGGAGTGGGCTGCGGGTCGTGGGGGTCGGTCTCGCGGCTGGTCCACAGGGTGAACAGGCCCTCGTCGCCCGCCTTGCTCTTCTTGAGGGTGTTCTCCAGCTCCTCGCTGAAGTAGTGGGCGGAGAAGTATTCGCCGCGGTTGGCGAAGGAGTCGTAGGTGTAGCTCATCGTGCGGACTCCTCGGCGTGTGCGGCGGAGACGGTGATGGGGTGGAGGGGTTCGAGGACGCCGAGGACCCGCAGCATCGGGTCGCCGTCGGTCCGCAGACGGCGTACGAGGGCGCGCCGGCGGGCTGCCGTGTCGTACACCTGCTTGCGGCGACGCTCCTGGTTGCCGACGGCGATCAGGGCGCCCTGTTCCCAGACCTGCACCCGGTCCTCATACGGGGCCAGGTAGGAGTCGACCTGCTTGTCATAGTCGGCGCGACGCTCACGCAGGTGGGTCTCGGCCGCGTCGACGGCCGCGGGAACGAGTTCCTTGAGGAGGTCGGGGTCGACGGGCTGGGCACGACCGGGCATGTCGGGGCCTACGCCGCAGGCGGCGAGGAACGCCGAGTCCATGCGCCATACGCGAGGCCTGGACTCGGCGAGGCCGGTGACGGCCATCCACTCCACGACCGTCGGCTTGCCCGCCGCGTTGGAGTAGACGCCCTGGAGGAGGTAGACCGGGCCGGTGAGGGCCGCCGGCAGCGCCGCGTCGATCCGTTTGGCCTTGCCGACGTCCGGCTGGTAGGCGAGGACGAACGCCTCGTCGTACTTGAGCTTGGCGAGGACCTTGTCCGTCACCCAGTCGAGCACCGGGTGGATGTCGGAAACGTAGGAGACATTGGGCCACTGGGACGTGGGCTCGTCCGTCTTGCCCTGCTTGGCGTTGCGGGCGGCCTCCAGCCGGTCGGCGGCGTACTGCTTGTCGAAGGTGAGACGCAGCGTGCCGTCGTACTTGGACGTCGTGAGGATCTTCTCCTGATCCAGGTACGACTTCGGCAGCTCCCGGAAGCGGTACTGCAGGTCGTCGGGCGGCGTGAACTCGATACGGCCGCCCGCCGTCTCGGGCTTCCAGTCGAGGGCTTCGCGCTCGGCCTGCGGGTAGATGAGGTCCACGGCGGTGTGGAAGTACGCCTTAGTGTCGGCGAAGACGTGGGGTACGTCGGCCTCGGGCACCGCGGATGTGCCGAGGGTGGCCGGAGCAGCCGTCGGGTCGGCGAGCCGGGCGTTGGCACCGGCGAGGAGCCCAGCGAGGACCCCGCCGGACTCCTGCTGGGACTGCTTGATAGAGCGCTCGACGGTGCCGCCCTTGACGAGGTCTCGGGTGAGGCGGTCCTCTTCCTTCTTGTGGTCGTAGAGACCGGTGACAGCCTCGGCGCTACCCTCGCCGGTCTCGATCTCGTGCGCCTGCTCCTCGCGGCGCAGTAGACGAGCGCCGACGAGTCGGTCGTCGAGCGTGAGCATCTCGCCGCTCTCCTCGTCGCGCCGCCAGGGCACGTCGGCGGTGAGGATGAGCGCACGGAACTCGGGGCTGACCGCCTGTCCGTAACGGTCAATACGTCCGTTGCGCTGCTCAATGCGGATGAGGGACCAGGGCAGGTCGTAGTGAATGAGGTCGTGGCACTGGTGGTGCAGGTTGACGCCCTCGGAGGCGATGTCACCGGTGAACAGCAGCCGCACCGGCTCCTCGCGCCGCCCGAAGCGGTCGACGATCTCCCGCTGTTGCTGCTCGTTGGTGGTGTCGCCGTGCATGACCTCGACGGCGCCGTCGTACGCCTTCCACGGACGCGTCTTGTCGGGCTTGGCCAGGTTCTTCTTTTTGAAGCCGAGCCGGGCCGGGACCTCATCGGCCAGCCAGTCCAGGGTGTCGACGCGCTCGGAGAAGATCACGACGCGCCGCTCGGCTCCAGGGCCAACCTTGAGGTCTTTGAGGATGCGTACGAGTGCGTCGAGCTTGGCGGAGTCCTGGTCGGTGAAGTCCGCGACCAGCGCCTCCAGCTCCGCCAGGGCCTTGCTCTCGGCGGCGCGAGCGGCGCGACGCTCGGGGGTGTCCGGAGCGGTCTTGGCCTTGCCCTTCGCCGTGACGCTCTTCGGGTTGTCCAGGTAGGCACGGCGCTTGGCCAGCGATTCACGCAGGGCAACGTGGGAGGAGAGGAACGCCTTCAGGAAGTTGTAGCCGACCAGGGGATCGGCGCAGGCCGACGAACGGTTCGGGTCGCCCGGCGTCCATTCGCTCGCGAGCTTCTCCAGAACGGCGACCTCCTTCCGTGTCGCCGGAGCCGGCTCCGGCAGGGAGTCGCCGCGTTCGGCCCAGGGCTTGTTCTTGAGGCCGTCGCGCACCTCACGGTCGGTCTTGGTGCGCCTGATGTAAAGGTGGTCGAGGTCGGCGACCTTGTAGTTCTTGGGGTCGGCGATCGCCGCCGGGTCAAGCATCCTGATCAGTTCGGCGAAGGATTCGGCGTCGCCGTTGTGCGGGGTGGCGGAGGCCAGGATCAGCGCGTCGGTCTGCTCGGCGAGACGGCGTGCGAGGCGGTTGTTGCGGGTGCCCTTGTTCACGAGGTTGTGCGACTCGTCGATGACCACCGCGTCCCAGGTGATGTTCTCCAGGTGGTGGGCGTATGTCGCCGACTTGAGGGTGTCGACAGAGACGATGACGCGCTTGAAGTGGGCGAACGGGTTCCGGCCCGCCGGGATCTCCTGCTGGATGCGCTGGATGCCGGTGGAGTCCAGGCGCACTAGCGGCAGGGCGAAGCGGGTCCACAGCTCACGCTGGAACTGCTCCAGCACATGGGCGGGCGTGACCACGAGGATGCGCTCGCCGCGCCCGCGCCGGATCAGCTCCGCGAGTGTGATGCCGATCTCCAGCGTCTTGCCCAGCCCGACGACGTCGGCGATCAGCAGCCGGGGCTGCGGGTTGCGCATGGACAGCGCAAGCTCGGCGGGGCGCAGCTGGTGCTCTTGCCGATCCATGAGGAAGGAGTCGGCGAGCGCGATGCCGTGCTCGGTCTGCGGCAGCGCGGTCTTGCGGATCACCGCCTCCAGGTACAGGCGGGCCTTGGCGTGCCTGGAGGTGTCGTCGGGCACGAGCCGAGTCTTGCGCGGATCGAGTACGTCGATCTGGTCAAGGCCGGAGTAGAACACCGCGTCCGTGCCCCGGACGAACGAGGACACCCCGCTGACCTCGACCATCATTCCGTCGCGGGACTCGTCGACGGATTTCACGAGCCACTGCTCGTGGCGGATGCGCACCTGGGCGCCGGGCGCGAAGGTCGGCTTCGTACCAGCCGGGTACGCCGACCGCGCCTCCTCGGCGTCGCGCGCCTCAGGAACCTCGGGCTGCATCGCCGTGGTCACGTGGTGCTCCTCTGTGGACTGTGTGCTCGTGATGTGCGGTGTGCTGCCGCCCATCCTTTGTATCGCCCTGGACCGGCCCCGTCGGCGAAAGGTGAGGAAGAGCGGTTCAGCGCTTCGACCAGGCGAGCGCCGGCCCCATCGCGTAGCGCTTGCGCAGCTCGTCGGCGACCCGCCGGGAAGCGGGGGGACGGCCCTTCTTCGGCGCGGGTTCGGCCGGGCGTCCGCTGGGGCGCTCCTGCACGGACACGAGCGAGCTTTCGACGTCGCTCTGGACATCGCTCTCAGCCGGAGCGTCCGGGCTGGATTCACCGTCGGACGGCGAGGCGGGGACGTTCTCCGCCGGGGACGCCGACTCCTCGCGCAGCTGCCTCTCCAGTGAGTCGAGCCGATCCAGCATGGGCGTGTCAGGCTGAGGCAGCACCATCGTGGGATGGTCCTTCGGCGTCGTCTCCTGGATCAGAGCGCGCCGTGCCCGGGCCGGACTCGTACCCAACAGACGCATCAAGTCGGCACACTGCCGGGTCACCTCCTCCAGGGAGGGGCGGTCCTCCGCCTTGTGCGCCAGCATGGCCGATACGACGGGGGTCAGTTCGGCGGGCAGCCCGGACAGGTCGGGGCCGATCTCGGCGTTGACCACCTGCGCGGCCACCGCCTCCCACCGGGCACCGTCGTACGGATAGTGCCCAGTCGCCGCGTACAAGAGCACGGTGCCCAGGCCGTACACATCAGCGGCCTGCGTCACCTCCAGCTCACCCAGGGCCTGCTCAGGCGGCATGCAGCGAACTGTGCCGATGACCACGCCGGCCTGCGTAAGCGATCCCTTGGACGCACCGACGAAGGCACCGAGGCCGAAGTCGATGATCACCGGACCGAAATCTCCGAGAATGACGTTCTGCGCCTTCAGGTCGCGGTGTACCAGGCCCGCGGCGTGTACGGCGGCAAGCCCCTCGGCCAGCAGCGCGCCAAGACTCGCCACTAGTGGCGCGGACAGCAGACCTTGGTCCTTCACGACATCGGAGAGCGGGCGGCCGGGAACGTAGTCCATGGCCAGCCAGGGCTGCTCGGCGAACGGATCTGCCTCAATGAAACGGGCCACACGACCCGTACCAGAGATCGTGCGCGCCATCGTCGCCTCGCGTTCGAATCGGGCGCGCGTGTGCGGATCCGTGCGGTCGGGCCGGATCACCTTCACGGCGACCGGTTCACCCGCGACCGAGTAGGCGAGGTATACCTCCCCCATCCCGCCCGCGCCGAGCCGCCGCTCGACGAGGTACGGCCCGATACGCGACGGCATAGACGCGCCACTCACCGCACACCCCCTGACTCCCGCTGCGAAAGCGCACCCTCGCTCGGCGCATGCCCCTGCTCCGCCGTAGAAGAAGCAAGGCACGAGGGGCATGGACACCGACGAATCACCGCTACAGCCTACTGATCGGCATCGCATAGGAGGAAGTGATCACATCAGACCGAGACCAGGTACCGGGCTCGTGGCCGGAAGCTGGCTATGGATGCAGGGATCGTCGCCCCGCTCCGTTCATATTCCGCAGCAGGACCAACAGACCTGCGCGTGTCAGCGCGGGAAGTAGGTCCTGCAGACGAAGCCGGCTCAAAGCCCGATCGGAATAGTCACGGGCCCGGTTTCCATTGCCTCTCCTGTAGAGATCGCGCAGAGGGGGACGCTGGTGACCGACCTGAAGCTGTTCCGGCTGGATTCCAATGGCCGGGACGTCGAACTACGGGGCTCGACGGTGGCGCTGGAGGTCGAGCTTCAGCGTCGGGTCGAGGCCGGCATGGGGCAGATGCTCGGCATCCGTTTCCTGGCTTCGGAGTATCCGACGGGCCCGTGGCACCGGGGCCGGATCGACTCGCTCGGGCTGGACGAAAGCAATAACCCCGTGGTGATCGAGTACAAGAAGGGCTCCGATAGCGGAGTCGTGTCGCAGGCGGTCTCGTACCTGTCGTGGCTACGCTCCGCGCGTCACGAGTTCGAGGCGCTGGTCAAGGAGAAGCTGGGCACAGAGGCAGCAGAGGCGATCGACTGGCGCAATCCGCGGATGGTCTGCATCGCCGCCGGCTTCTCGCATCACGACCGGGTTGCCGTGCACGACCTGAACAAGCGGATTGACCTCGTGCGCTACCGCGTCTTCGACGGCGGGCTGCTGAGCCTGATGCTGGTCGAGTCGGCCCCCGGGACCACCAGCCCAGCGTCGGCTCGGCGACGTTCTCCGGGACGGGAAGTGACGGTTGATGTCGACGATGGCACCAAGTCTGTTCAGGCGACTCTCGACGCGGTTTCCGATGACTTGCGTGCGCTTTACGCCGAGCTGGACGAGGTGCTAACCGCCTCGGGCGAAGTGGAGGTCGACACAAAGCAGCACTACATCGCCTACAGACGGATGGTGAACATCGCCTCCGTCATCTTCCGACGCAAACACGAGGCAATCCTGGTCTACCTGAGGGTTGACCCGGACACCGTGGTGTTGGAGGAGGGCTTCTCGCGCGACATGCGTGGCATTGGCCATCTCGGAACAGGCGACCTGGAGGTCCGGATCTCCTCGGCTGCATGCCTTGAGAAGGCAGGCCCGCTGATCCGGCGGGCGTTCGAGGCAGCCTGACTTTCGAGGCGGGAACCGTGATGGCCGTTGGAGCGGGACATCGGTATTTCACACCTCAAGGAGCTCGTCCTCAAGCTGCGCCCAACTCGGCCAGGTGCCACCGGTCTCGCGGACGACGGTGAGGAGCCGCCCTTCCAAGTGGACGTCCGCCCGTTTCCCCGCCAATTCGATGCCCTCGGGGTGTCGGCGGGCTCGGCGCTGCCCTGATGGGTACTCGGCCAGGACGCCGATCAGGACGTCATGACGGGCAGTGCCCAGTTCGTCGGCTGATGCCCAAGAACCTCGTACAGGTACGCCTGCGAAGCTTCCGACTGTCGGACCGGCTGTCCGGTAGAGCGTGTCGAGGACGTCCCCCACTCTCTCGTCCGTGCGGTCGCGGATGGCTACCACGTTGGTACGCCTCCTTCCGCGCCGTAGGACCGAGGGTCGCCCGTCCATACCGTCGTCCAGCTCGGATCCCCGCACCCGGCGCGGCGGCTCAATCCACCAATCTGGCTCGTACTCCTCCTGGATCGCCCCGAGCTGCACGCCGTCACCACCCCACCAACCGGCTTTAGGGATGAAGATGTCAACTCCCACGCCGGTCGCGCCGATCCATACCCAGCTCATGAAGTACGGGTGATCCTGCAAGTCGGCTGACCAGGAGGCGAGTTGAAGAAG
The DNA here is from genome assembly GCF_030499515.1 of Streptomyces sp. DT2A-34. NCBI lineage: Bacteria > Bacillati > Actinomycetota > Actinomycetes > Kitasatosporales > Streptomycetaceae > Streptomyces > Streptomyces sp. DT2A-34. Next base: position 4,358,420 of record NZ_JASTWJ010000001.1, read on the forward strand.
CCGCTTCTTCTGGTTCGAATCCGGGTTCTTCGGGAACAGCGTTTTCGCCTCGCGATGACGTCCACGCGCCTCTCCGGCGACGGGCCCGTTCGGCAGGTGGAACAGAAGGTCCGGCCTAACGCCGAACGTCCCGTACTTGGTCTGCAACGGGCCGGGCGGGAGGACATCGAAGCTATGCAGAGTGTTACGCCCAGGCTTCCAGGAGAACAACGACTCGCTCCCGGCTGTCATCACCCCGAGCCCTGCGCACTCACTGATGAACCGTCGGACGTGCAGTGATGTAGCCAGCAGAGACGAGTAGTCGACCTGAAGGGCCAAGCCGCTTGGGGCGGCGAGGTAGCTGGTCAGCAGCCGGGCCTCGTGCAGACGGATGCGGTAGTCCACGACTCGCCGGAAGTCGCAGGCCAACGCGTTGATGTGAACCAGACGAGCGAGATGGACGGGTAGGTCCATCCCTCCAAGCTTCTTCGCGTGAACGCTGGGATCGCCACCCGCCCCCGGAACGATCTCGAACTGCCAGACCCTGGCGCGCACGGTGTTCATGTCGGCAGCTTACGGAGCCGCACCGACAACCGCACAGCACGGTGGCGCGCCCCCCAGTGCGCCGGGTTCCTGGCAGTCCTCCACCGAGCATGGACGGCTGGTGACTCGTGCTTCGAGCTCGTAACAGGTTCTTGTTGAGGTGCCCGGGTCGGGTGTTACCGATGTGATGATTCGATCGTTCGCGTCGTGTGACGACTCGGCCTTCGATCGTGGACGACGGCTTGTGGGCACGGATCGAACCGCTGCTCCCGCCCTGGCCCGAGCGGGCACTGGGGCCAAAACCGGTGGACGACCGGCTGTGCCTGCAGCAAGCTCCGCTTCGTCGTCGAGCAGACCTTCGCCCTGCTCCACCAGCTCACGCCTGGCTGTGCGCTGGGAACGACGCCTTGAACTCCACGATGCTTTCGTCTCATTGGGCTGCAGCCTCATCTGCTGGCGGCGCCTCAAGAAGGCCGGATCATGATCGTGTCACGAGCTCTTAGCGCAGTTCCCTCTTTACCGCACGGAGCAGGTCCGCCTGGAGCGGTTCCAGGTGTACCCACCAGTCTGGGTACTGCGTCGGGTCGCGGGACACATCATGCAGTGCCTTGTTGTGTGCGATGAGGGGTCGCTGAAGATCGTCCGAACTAATGATCTCGACCTGCTTCTCGGCCAGCCAAAGTCGTTCAACAAGGCCCTTGATAGCTGGTGCGGCTTCCCCGCGCTCCCGGGCATCCAGCTCACCTTGCAGTTTGTGTGCTGCCTCCAGATAGCTGGAGATCGCAGCCTTGACTTCGGCACGGTGTGCGGCGCGCCCCTCCTCGGCGATTCGTGCTCGAGACTCCCGGGCCGCGCTGCGCTGCACGAGCAATGTCGCTGCTGCACCAACACTCACGCCGAGGAGGGGCACAAGGCCGACGACCAAGTCAGATGCTATTCCGGAACTCATCCACTCAGTGTGGCTCTTGCAGGAGGCACCCGGGGGTTGACCAAACGAAGTGGCCGACGCGCGGACCGGATCAGGTCGGCTCCTCCGAGATCGGAGGCTTCCTCACACCAGTCCCACCCGACCAGGGCACCTCAGCAAGATCCTGTTACGAGCTCTTCACATGCCACCAGCCGTCTGCTCTGTATCTCCGGGACAGCAGTGCTGCGTTCCTACTCTCATTCCTCTGGTCCCGCCAAGACGAAGTCCTCGCGCTGTGCGGTCTGTTGCAGTGTCTGCAACAGCCGAGCTTCTGCGATGTCGGCGTAGTGATCGGAGAGTTCGACGCCTATGAACTGGCGGCCTTCACGCAAGGCAGCAACGCCGGTCGTGCCGGAGCCAGTGAAGGGGTCGAGGACCGTTCCGCCGGGAGGGCAGATCTTCACCAATTCCTGCATCACTTCCACAGGCTTCTGCGTGATGTGTACGCGGTCCTTCCGGGGCTGACTCGCGGTGTAGAGACCCGGGAGGTAGACGGGATTCCGGTTGGCATCGACCGGCCCCTTGGTTCCCCACACGATGTACTCGCACGACTGCTTGAGTCGGCCCTTCTGCGGTCGTGAGACCGGCTTGTGCCACGAGGCGATTCCCCGCCAGGTCCACCCGGCGGCCTGGAGCGCGTCCGTCGTCGTCGGCAGCTGCCGCCAGTCGGTGAAGACGAGCGCGGTGCCGGACTCGACGGTCGCGCGATAGGACTCGGTGAGCAGGAGGGTGAGCCAGAAGCCGTACGAGCGCTGGTCTCGGTTCTCGCCGGGGAAGTTGGCGAGGTCGTGCTCGGCGTCCGCCGAGGTGTACTTCGCGCGCGCGGAGCGGCCGGTGCGCTCGCTGCTCGTTCGGCCGCCGCTGTTGTAGGGCGGGTCGGTGATGACGGCATCGACGCTGTTGTCGGGGATGCCTGCGAGGGCGGTCAGCGCGTCGCCTCGATGGAGGGTGTACGGCATTGCGCGGTTCTCTCTTTCGGGGAGGCGGTCGTGCGCGTATTTCTCCGCTCGCGGAGGGATGCGCACGTCGGCATGGGTCGCTCCGTGGAACTGCGAGAGCAGTCGCCGTGGCGATCAATGCGCTGGAGGTTAACCCCGAATTCCGGCCGCACCCAATGAGGTCGAATCTCGGCCGAGCGCCCCGAAACCCCCCGAGGCACGGGCCGTTTGGTGCGGCCGGATTTCGTCCCTACAGTCTCGCCGTGTTCACAGGACGGGACCTGGTTCCGCCCCTGCTGAGCTGTGCCGATGCGTGCCGTTCCGTCCGAAGGACAGCGTGCCTGGCACCCCACCGAATGGCTTCCTAATCGGCGAAGGGGACTCCCCATGTGGCGAGTGAGATTACGAGCGCGGCTGGCTGCCGCTTTCCAGTAATGGGCCAGCGGCCGGGAGTTAGCAGCTCCCGGCCCTGGTTTCCCTGACTCTCTCAGGGATTGCGAATTTATAACCGGCGTGGTGCCGGTGGCCTTTTCGACGAGAACGCCTGCGCCGCGCCGCCTACGAGTTAGGAGCTGCCGATGCAGCATGCCCAGGCGCGCCCCTCCCCAGTGCCAGATTCCCTGTCCTGCCGCTCGGTGTTCGGCACGCCTTCATGAAGAAGGCCATCGCCATAGCAGGGGCCGTGGCGCTCGGCCCCACGTTGTTGATAGCGCCGGTCGCTGTCGCTCTCGCTGGTTCCAGCAGTGCTCAGGCCGCCTGTTCCGCAGGCGGTGCACAGGCTGTGGACAGCGCGGCTGTCGCGAAGCTGGTGAAGTCGATCCTCAAGGACGGCAGTAAGGGATCCGTATCCGTTTCGGGCCTGGATGACCCCGAGGAGCAGATCCCGAACGCCGAGACGATCCAGGCCACCGGCATCGCGATGAAGGTGCCGGCCCGGGGGCAGATCGTTGCCCTGGCTACGGCGCTGCAGGAGTCGGGGCTACGGAACCTGGATTACGGGGATCGAGATTCGCTCGGTCTCTTCCAGCAACGCCCCAGCCAGGGTTGGGGTACGGCTGCCGAGGTTCGCGATCCGGTGCACGCCTCGACCAAGTTCTACGAGGGCCTGCTCAAGGTCTCGGGCTGGCAGTCGATGACCATCGCCCAAGCCGCGCAGGCGGTCCAGAAGAGCGGCTATCCCGACGCGTACGCGAAGTGGGAGCCGCTGGCCACGGCCCTGCAGAAGGCCATCACTAAGTCGCTGAGCCAGAGCGGAAGTTTCAGCAAGGACAGCGACACCGGCAGTGAGGCCGAGCAGACGGCCACCTCAACGACTGCCGGATGCGGCAGCAGCGAGGACGGGTCCTCCTTCGGCCCGATTCCCGAGGGGTCGATACCCGAGGGCTACGAGATCCCGGCCAGCGCGCCCAAGTCGGTGCGTACGGCGATCCGTTGGGGCCTTGGCCAACTCGGTACGCCGTACCAGTGGGGCGGTTCGTGTTCCGCTCCGCACGGTCAGGACCCGATGGGCCGGTGCGACTGTTCGTCCCTGATGCAGGCTTCGTACAAGGCCGGCGGTGTCTCGATCTCCCGGACCACGTACACGCAGGTCAACGAGGGCAAGGCGGTCAGCGTCGATGCCCTCAAGCCGGGTGACCTCCTGTTCACCCGCGGCACGACCGCAGCGCCCGAACACGTCGGGATGTTCATTGGTCAGGGCTTGATCCTGCAGGCCCCAAAGACCGGCGACGTGGTCAAGATCTCGACCCTCGCCGAATGGCGTGCGGACATCGTCGCCGCCCGCCGGGTCGTCTGACCGGCTTCTTCTCCCCCTCCCCTCGCTCCATCTCCCCTCGGGCCCTCGCGCGCCCAAAATCGCACTGGAGTTCCAAGTGAAGCTCATGCAGCACGCCCAGTATCTGGCGTACAACCCCGGCATCACACCGAAGGAGGGCGGGCTTCCCGGCCTCAGCGTGCTGAAGAACGTCGTCTCCTCGATCAACCTCTACAGCATCATCGCGGTGGTCGGCGCGCTGGCCATATCCGCCCTCGTCTGGGCCTGGGGCCACCACAGCGGCGGCCACCAGGCGGAGGCGAACGGCAAGAAGGGCACCGTCGTCGCCGCCGGCTGCGCCCTGCTGCTCGGGGCGGCCAACGGCATCGTCGCGTTCTTCTCGGCGATGGGAACGCAGGTCCACTGATGTCGAGGAAACGTTCCCGCACTGCTCAGGAGCGCACCTACGGGGCGCCCTCCTCGGTCCTTCAGCGTATCGCTCTCGGCAGCATCGTGCTCGCGGTGCTGCTGGCGATCTCCGGACTGCTCGCGTACGTGACTCGCCCGGAGCCCGCAGCCTCCGCGGCCCCCACTCCGGCGAGGACGTCCGCCCCGGAGTCGGCCTCGCCGGAGACGGCCAACGGCAAGCGTGAGGCCGTCGCGGCGCCGCCCCGGACGAGCGATCCGATCGTCTTCGCCAAGGCGGCCACCAAGGTGCTTTGGTCGTACGACACCCGCTCCATCTCCCGGGCCGAGCATGTGGCCGGGCTCAAGCGGTGGATGACCGACGAGAAGAAGTACGCCGACTGGGCGTCCGTCACCAACCAGATCCCCAGCCCGGTGCTGTGGTCTCGGATGCACGACAACCGCCAGCACGCCAGCGCCACGATCGGCGAGGGCCACTACCCACAGGCGTTCAAGACCGCCCTGGCCCAGGACCCCGGCGCGATCACCGAGGCGTACGTCTACGCCGTCACGGTCACCGGCAAGCAGGCCATCGCCTGGAAGGGCTCGGGCGCCGGAGCCGAGTCGCGCTCCACGACGCTCGCCGTCCAGTGCCGTCCCCACCACGACTGCGCCCTCGTCGGAGTGCTGCCGAGCGTCGCGCCGTGATCGCCGCCGCTCCCGAAAGGAGGTGCCCTCATGGGGGCTTGTGACCTGCCTCTGATGCAGACGATGTGTAACACCATCGGCGGCGTCGTCGGTTCGACGGGCGAGGCCGTCACCGATGGCATCGGCGCCTGGATCGCCAAGTCGATGGGCGAGATGGCCCAGGCCGCCGCCGAGTTGGCGTCGAAGGCGGTCGACAGGACGACGGCTATCGACCTGAATGCCGAGTGGTTCAGGAGCAACTACGAGTTGCTGCTGCCGATCGGCCTCATTCTGACCGTCGGCACGTTCTGCCTGCAGCTCGCCCGCGCCGCCTGGCGCCGGGACGAACGTGCCCTGGCCCAAGCGGTCAGCGGCACGGTGGCCGGTGTCCTGTTCGCGTTCGCTGCCATCGCCTGCACCACCGTGGCGATCACCGTCGTCGACGCCCTCAGCGCCGGCCTGTTCAAGGCGGCCAACACCTCCATCGACGACGCCGTTCGCCGCATCATCGCCGTCAACAACCTGGGGCCCATGTACGCCCTGGGCTGGACTCTCCCAGCCATCGCCGCGCTCGGCAGCGCGGTGGGTGCCTTCTTGTACTGGGCCGTGATGGTCGCCCGGAAGGTCGGCATCCTGGTCCTGGTCACGCTCGCCGTGTTCGCCGGGGCCGGGGGCGGCTGGGAAGTGGCCCGGCGCTGGCGGCGCGGCTGGATCGAGGCCACCGCGACTCTGATCGTCTCGAAACTGCTGATGACGATCGTGTTCCTGCTGGGCGTCTCGGCCATGGGCAAGAGTGACGCCTCGGACGGGATCAGCGCACTGTCGGACGTTCTGGCGGGCGTCGTCGTCATGGTTCTGGTGATGCTGTGCCCGTACGCGACGTACAAGTTCGTGCACTGGGCGGCCGACGGCTCTGGCCATGACGACCTGCACCGTACGGGCGTCGCGGGGGTGGCGGTGGCAGCCGGTGCGGCCAAGACCGCGGGCCAGCTCGCGATGCAGGCCGGCACCAGCATGCGTGCTCCGCAGGGCCCGTCGAAGGTTCCCGGCCAGGGCTGGGGCGGTGTCGCCTCCGGCATCGACCCGACCGGCGGATCCGCCGACGGCGACAAGCCGAAGCAGACCCACTTCCGCTTCGGCGAGGACCCGAACGCCACCGGCGACAAGGGCCGGGCACTGATCCGTCGGCCTCCCACCGACGGTGACCGCGGGCAGCCGCTGATCCAGCGTCCCGGCCAAGGCACGGCGGCCGACGCGGCACCGGTCTCCTCCGGGCCGACGCCCCAGGGCGCGGCGGTGGCCCAGCCGCGGGTCACGCACCTGGATCCGCCGGCACCCCAGCGTCCCGGGCCGGTGGGCGGGCCGTCTGCGCAGGGCGGTGCCACACCGCAGCGGTGGGTCTATCCCGAGCCGCCAGCTGGATCGGGCTCGTAGCCCTCGCCTGACGGGGCGGGCGGCAACGGTCGCCTCCGGCGCCGCCCGCCCGTCTCCCCTCTCTTCTTTCTTGCTCGCCACGTTCCAAGGACGGCTTCGCCATGCTTTCCGACACCTCTCAGCCTGACGGCCCGGCCACCGTGAAGTTCCCGCATCGCTCGCGGCGCGGTGTCCTGCTTGGCCTGTCGGCCCCTCAGCTGATCGTCGTCACCGTCACCGGCCTGCTGCTGCTCGCGGTGTTGCTCACCTCCGGCGTCGCCGGGGCGCTCAAGCTCATACCCCTGTGGGCGGTGATCCTGGCGGCGGTATTCGTTCGCCATCGCGGACGGTCCCTCGCCGACTGGGCGCCCATCGCCGCGCGGTTCACCCTGCGCCGCTTCCGGGGCCAGCTCATCTGGCTCGCCCGGCCGTCCACCCGGCCACGGCGCGAGGGCCTGCTCCACCTGCCCGGCACCGCGGCTTCACTGCGTGTGGTCTCCGCCCCTCGCGGCAGCTTCGGCGCCGTGCACGATCCGCATCACGGCACCCTCACCGCCGTCGTGAAGGTCTCCTCCCGTGCCTTCGCCCTACTTGACCCCGCCACCCAGGCCAGCAACGTCGCAGGCTGGGGACGCACGCTGGCGGCTCTGGCGCGCACCGGACACATCGCGCGGGTCCAGGTCCTGGAGCGCACGGTGCCCGACTCCGGCGACGCGCTCAACCGCTACTGGCTCGAGCACGGCAACGAGGCGACTCACCTCGCCGGTCCCATCTACAGCGATCTGCTGGCCGCCGCCGGCCCCGCCGCGGCCCCGCATGAGGCGTACGTCGCGCTCGCCCTCGACCTCAAGGCCGCCCGCCGCCTGATCAATCAGGCCGGAGGCGGGCTCACCGGCGGCTTCGCCGTCCTGGCGCAGCTCACGGCCACCTTCGACCAGGCCGCCCGCAACTCCGGTCTCTCGCCCAGTGGATGGTTGGACGCGTCCGAGATCGCCGCCGTGACTCGTACCGCGTATGACCCGAAGGCGTCGGCCGCCTTGGACCAGTGGTCGGCCTCGGGCCGCCCGCAGGCCGAGCCCGCTGCCGCCGGCCCCGTCGTCCTGGTCGAGAAGGCCGACCGGATCCAGACCGACTCGGCCCACCACGCCACGTTCTGGATCGAGAACTGGCCCCGCATCGAGACCTCACCCGGCTTCCTGCACCAGCTCCTGTTCACCTCCGGTGTGCGCCGCACGCTCTCGCTGACCTACGAGCCCAAGGGGCTGGACTCCGCGCTCAAGGACGTACAGCGCCGCAAGGCCACCGTGATCGCCGACGCCACCGAGCGGCAGCGCAAGGGCCAGGTCGACTCCGAGGAGGACTCGGTCGAGTACGCCGACATCAAGCAGCGCGAGCGGCAGCTGATCGCCGGGCACGCCGACGTCGCCCTCACCGGCCTGCTCACCGTGAGCGCGGACACCGACGAGCAGCTCAACGCCGCCTGCGCCGCGATCGAGACGGCCGCCGTCGCCGCGCTCGTCGACCTGCGCCTTCTGACCTGGCAGCAGGCCGAGGCCTTCACCAACGCCGCCCTGCCCCTCGCCCGCCCGTAGCGCACGCACCCGCACCACCATCTCGCGCTCTACCGAAGGGCACCCCCATGCCGACCGAGCCCCTGCCCGAACTGGCTCCGGACTTCGTTCCGTTCGCCACCGCGGCGCTCGACTTCCACCAGGCGATCAACATGCCGGTCGCCCCGGTCGCCGCCGGCCGTGCCGAACTCGACTCCCTGCACGCCCACGTCGTCGCGTTGTACGGGCTGCTCGACGCCCACACCGCCCGCACCACCCCGGTGGCCAGGGCGGAGGGCGACCATCTGCGGGCGTGCCGGATCCGGCTGTGGCAGGCAGCCGAGCACCTCCACGCAGCCTTCCACGCCGCCCCGCACACCGGCTCCGGCCGCCTCCCCACCCGGGAGGCGTGCCGGGCCCGGCTGCCCGAGGGAGCGCCCGATCTCACCGTGTGCCAGCGCCACCTGGCCACCGCCGCCCGGGTCCGCCGTGACCACACCCCGGCCGATCTGCGCGACCCCTTCACCGGCCTCACCCGCCACTGACCGCCAGGAGCACCACCCCCATGCCTTCTCGTACCCGTGCCAGTGCCAGCCCGCTGTTCGTCCCCCGCAAGAGCGACCGCCGCACGGCGCGCGCCGCCCGTCACCAGTTCGCCGCCGCCCGCGACCAGGCCCGGCACGCCACCCGTCCCGAAGCCCGCCCGACGGCACCCGGTCTCGACCCCGGCTTGCGGGCCACCTACCCGGCCGCCGGCCGACCCGGTCCGGCATCCGCCCGTGGCGGCCGTCTCAAGTTGCCCGCCCACCGGATGACCACGGCCACCGCCTCCGGGGCCTACCCGTTTCTTGCGGAGGGCGGCCTCGGCGCGCAGGGCATCTACATCGGCCGCGACGTGCACGCGGAAGCGGCCTTCACGTACGACCCGTTCGCCCTGTACGGGCGCCTCGATGGCTTCACCAATCCCAACATCCTGCTGGCCGGGATCATCGGCATGGGCAAGTCCGCCCTGGCCAAGTCCCTCGCCGTGCGGGCCGTGGCCTTCGGCTACCGCATCTACGTGCCGTGCGACCCGAAGGGCGAGTGGAACGTAGTTGCACAGGAGTTGGGCGGGCAGACCATCGCGCTCGGCCCTGGCCTGCCAGGGCGCCTGAACCCCCTGGACGCGCCCGCCCGGCCGTACGGCGTCGCCGAGGAGGACTGGACGAGCGAGGTCCGCAAGCGGCGCCTCCTGCTGCTCGGCTCGCTCGCGAAGACCGTCCTAGGACGCGAGCTGCACCCCATGGAGCACACCGCCCTTGACGTCGCGCTCGACCAGGTTGTCGCCTACGCCGAGGCCAACGGCACCACGCCACTGCTGGGTGAGGTCGCCTATGTCCTCGGCTCCCCCGAGCGGCTCGATGCCGCGCTCGGCGAGTTGTCCGGCCGTCTCGGTCATGCCGCCGAGGACCTCGCCCACGCCTTGCGCCGGCTCGTGCACGGCGATCTGGCCGGGATGTTCGACGCGCCGAGCACCGTGGCCTTCGATCCGAGTGCGCCGATGCTGTCCATCGACCTGTCGCGCCTGGGCGGCGCGGGTGACGACACCGCGCTCGTCCTGGCGATGACCTGCGCCTCCGCCTGGATGGAGTCCGCACTCGCCGACCCCGCCGGAGGACGGCGCTGGGTGATCTACGACGAGGCCTGGCGCGTCATGCGGCACGTCGCGCTGCTGGAGCGGATGCAAAGCCAATGGAAGCTCTCCCGCGGCCTGGGCATCGCGAACCTGATGGTCATCCACCGCCTCAGCGACCTGCTGGCCGCGGGCGACGCCGGCTCCCGCGGCCGGGCCCTGGCCGAGGGCCTGCTCACCGACTGCTCCACCCGGATCATCTACCGCCAAGAAGCCGACCAACTCACCTCTGCCGCCTCCTTGTTGGGACTCACCGGCGTCGTGACCCAGGCCGTCTCCGCACTCACCAAGGGGCGCGGCCTGTGGAAAGTGGCGGGCCGATCGTTCATCACTCAACATCTTCTGCATCCACGGGAACGCGAGTTGTTCGACACGGATGCACGAATGGGCGCGATCACTCGTCCTTGATCAATCCCACCCTTCGGGGGCCGGCCCCACGTCCCGGCGCCCGTGTCTTCCCGCCCCGAGCGTTCCTAGGAAGTCCCCCCTTCATGTCTCAGCAGTACAAGATCTGCCGTGTGGTGCACCGGCTCGTCCAGCGCTACCTCTGCGCCACCGCGACCGACGCTTCTCACGGCTACATCCCCCTGGCCACGGGCCCGTTCGGCGCCTTCGATGAATCCCGGCGGCTCGGCGCCCGGCAGGAATCGGGCTTCCGTCATGTCTGAACGAATACCGACGCCCGCCGCCGGCTCTCCTGCATCTCCCTCCGCAGACCACCCGGCCTCCCTCGCTGCCCGCAAGGCCAACGAGCGTGCGGACCTTGCGACGTTCGCCCAGGATCTCGCCGCCCGACTGCCCGGTTCCTGGACCGTCGTCGCCCAGGAGCATGCCGCGTACGCCGATCAGTCCCCGCTCGCGGATCGGCTCTGGGACGACGGTCATGTGCAGTGGGCTCTCGAGCAGTTCGTGCTGTCCCGCCACGCCGTGCTGACCAGCGTCCCCGATTGCGAGCTGGTCGTCGTCGACCGTCCGCGGCGCACACGGGAGTTCCTGGTCGCCGCCTTGCAACCAAGCGGCAGCGACGTCGCGGACCGGGTCAAGGCACCCGACGGCATCGTCGTCGACGCAGACCCGGCGCGCGCCGCATCGGCGGTGGCCAACCGACTGCTTCCCCGCTACGAGCAGGCCGTACGTGCGGCACGCGTTGAACAGGTCGCCGTCGCGGTATCCGCCGGCGAGCGAGTTCTTGCCGAGTGGGACGCGATCTCCGACAGCCTGTGCGACGCCGACCACTGGCCCCTCGACGAGCGCTACGACCTGCGCCAGCAGCAACGGGACGCGGAAATGTGGGCTCTGTTCGCTCCCTTCCTCGACCACGGCCCTGCTCTGGTCGCCCACGCCGAGGAGATGCTCCCGTTCCTGGATCCGCAGGATCGTGCGGAGGGGCGGTGGCCATACCGGCTTCGGGTGCTGCGCGAGGCCTTGGAGGGCGGCGCGCGTGTTCAGGCCGACTTCGAGTTCGTCACCGGTGCGCTCCTTTCAGATCGCACTCGCGCCGGGGCCGCGTTCGCGAAGGCTGTCGTCCAGCGCAATGCCGAAGGCTGGCATTACTCCCTGACCTGGATGGAGAGCGGCGACGTGCTCGTCGAGATGGCCCAAGCCGAGCGCGGCCGACCGGTCAGGTCGCAGCAGTCCGCACAGGTCCAGGCCGCCCGCGCCCGGTCGCCTCGTACGGCCCACCAGAGCCTCGCGACGACAGCGGTGTCCGTCACTGCGGCGCCGCCCGGCCTCCTCGCGCACGACCAGGTGCGCCGATCGCGCTAGCGCACATTCCCCGGCCCCGCCAAATCCGTCTTCGGGCCACATCCTCGACCTCCGCATGGCCCCGACCTCTGCGAGGTGCACCTCTCGTGGCGGAAATACGCCCTCACATCACCGTCGCCCACCACGCCCAGTACGGCGTCGTGGCCGCGCTGTCGCACGACAACCACGTCGCCGATCACATGCTGCGGCGAGTCGGCTTCGAGCGACTGCCCGGCAGCCGCCTGTACGCCCTGACCGAGCCGGACCGTGATCTGACGCGGCGCGGACAGCAGGCCGTTCAGTCATTGCGTGCCGCGCAGTACAGCGTCACCTCCGACGCCGTGTACGACCTCAAGCCCGTCACCCGTCCCAACCCTGGCCGAGGTCTCTTCGACGGCCAGGCGAACACCCCCGTCCCGGAGTCCCTCGGCACTGGGGAGGCAGTCTCCGCCTCCGCCCGCGCACTCGACGCCGACATCCGGGCCGCCCGGATCGTCGTGCACGACCAGGTCCGCGATCCCGACGGCACGTTGCGCGCGGTCGCCACCGACATCCGCACCGGCGAAGGCGTACTCCTGCACGGCGAGGGTGATCTCCGGTACGTCGAGACGCTGCTGGACAGCACAGCCCTCGCGTTCGACGCGTTCTCCTACGTCCGCGGCAACGGACGTCCCGATCCGACTCCCGCGACCTCGCAGCGCCGGATCCAGGCCGCCACCGCCATCTCCCCGGCCCGCGCGAACACTTCGGTGCCGCAGCGGCCCGACGTCACGGTCGCCTCCCGCCCGGCCCAGGCTCCCCGGCAGCCAGCCCGCGCCCACTAGGTCATCCGAACCCTTAGGAATCCTTCAGCATGAAACTACAACTCGAGCCCGACGTCGCCTTCGGTGTCCACCCGGAGTTCGGTGTGGTCGCCGCGGTATCGGACGATCACCCGTTCCTCGACGAGGTACTGCGCAAGCACCACTTCCGCCACAACAGCACCCTCGATCTCTACACGCTGGCCGACGACACCCCGCACAACACGGCGGTGCGGGCCGTGGCTCGTGCCAGCCGCGAGTTCCAGGACGTCGGCCTCTCGGTCGCCGCCGATCCGCGCATCATGCTGCCGCCGCCGATCCCGACTTCGGACGGGGTGCCCGCACGTCAGGCGCTGCCAGGGCAGTCGCTGACCGCCCTGACCGGGGAACTGCACGAGCTGCGCCGCTCGGCCGATGTCGCCGATGTCCTGGAACAGATCCTCGACGAACACCACGGCGCTGTCGGGGACTTGGAGGAGTTCATCGACACGGCCGCCGCCTGGTGCGACCGGCTGGGCACCGCCAACGGCCGCGAGCTGGGCCAGCACCTGCGCACCATCGCCCACCACGTCGCGTTCCTCGGTGATCAGCTCGTCACCGCCCAGCTCGACCTGGCCGTCATGCCGGACGTGACCCCGGAAGGCGCCCCGGCCCTGGCCGACGTACCGCTGCTGCCCCGGTACGAGCTCCCGTCGGTCACGCACACCGCCCGCGCCCGCGCCGCTATCGCGTCCTCCCCGAACCGCCCGACCGCACAGTCCACTTCGCCTGACGAAGCAGCCCGCACGCCGACTGCCCCGTCGAGCCCCCGTCGTACGCGCTGACCTTCCTCTCGATCCCACGAAGGAGTCCGGCTCATGGCCGTCAAGAAGATCTGGACCATCAACCACGCCTGCGGAGACACCACTCAGGTCGATCTCTCCGACCGTCCGGCCGACCGGCGTGCCGGCTACGCCCGCTGGCTCGCCGAGCGCGACTGCACCGACTGCTGGCGCGCCACCCAAGGCGAGGACACCGAGTCCAAGGCCGACTGGCTGGCGAAGAAGCGAGCCTCCGAGCAGGCCGAGGCCGAGGAATGGTCGACGCGGTACCGGATGCCCCCACTGGAGGGCACCGATCGCGCCATCGCCTGGGGCACCCGCTGCCGCCACCAGCTCATGGCCGCCGCGTACACCGCCCTCGTCGCCGAAGGCACCACCAGCGAGGAGGAGTGGGCCGCCATCGAGGACGCCGCCCGGCCCCTGACGCGTGCCGGGTGGTGGCTGGACCAGCGCGACGCCGACCCCGCCGACCTGCCCGAGCTGCTGGCAGCCGCCACCGCGGGCGACCGGCCCACCGAGAACCCTCACTTCTGACCCGCACGCGGAGGCCTCCATGTCCACCACACCCAAGGTCGTCATCACCCGTGAGCCGACCGGCAACGTCATCGCTGAAGGCGGGGACGAGCTGGCCGTCACCCTTCTCAAGCGTGCCGGCTTCGTCATCGAGACCACGCCACGCTCCTTCTGGTACCGCCTGCCCTGGGACATGGGCGAGGAGCGCGAAAACCAGATGGCCAGCCATGCCGCCCGGATGCTCACTGCGGTCGGCTACGAGGTCGAACTCGATCCCGTCCTGGACGTCACCCGGATCACCACGCCCACCGATCCCCTCGGCACGCGCGTCTACGGACAGCAGATCCTGTCCCTGACCGACCAGCTCAACGGAACCGAGACCTACGCGGGAGCGGCCGACCTCATCGAACACGTCGTAGACCCGGACGACGGCATCCTCGTCCGCCTCGGTCAGTTCTTCGAGGCCGCGGCCGTGCACGCCAACGTCGCCGACACCGATGACGCCTGGGTCCTGTCCCACCTCTGCGAGGACGCCGCTGCCACGCTCACCTCCCTCGCCGAGGACGTGCGCGACGCCGGCCACCAGATGCAGAGGCTCGAACCGCCCCGGAAGAGGAGCTGGCAGGAAGGCGTCGCCAGCTACTACGCGACGGCCCCCAGCCCACACACCGGAGCCACACCCGCCGCCGAAGAGCCCTCCGCCCCGCCACCCACCACGCCCCGGCCGGGCCGGGGCCGCTGACCGCTCCCCGCCGTTCCGTCCAACTCCCCTGCTCACCGCCACAACCGCCAGGAGCCCGCTCGTGATCGCCAGAGCAACTCGCCGCCCCGCCGCCACCCGTAGGTCCGCACCCCTCTGGATCCCGCCTTGCCATCTCCGCGTACCACCACGCCCTCGACCACCACCGGCACCGACTTCCTCCTCTACCTCCTGATCGGCATCGCCGGTCTCGGCATGGCGGGAGGCTCGCTGGCCTGGCTGTTCGGCAATCTCGCCAACGCCACGGTCGGCTCCGATCCGTGGGCCGCCTTCCGACCGACCGACGCGCTCCTGCACCCCGAACGCGTATGGCCGCATCTCACACAGCCCGCCGTCCTCACCGGCTGCTACCTGCTGCCCGCCGCCACGCTCATCACGGCAGCTGTCCTCGGCGGCCGGCTGTGGCTGCGCTTCCGCCGGAACCCCAACGGGCTGGCCGATCAGCGGGACCTGGCCGACCTGCTGCCCAAGAAGACCGCCGCGAAGGCCATCGACCTGCGGCCCAGCCTGAAGGGCACCAAGCCCCAGGCCGTCGCCCCGGATGACCGCGGCGTACTGCTAGGCACGCTGAAGCCGGGTGCCACCGAGGTCCGTTCCTCCTGGGAGGACGTGCTCCTCGCGATCATGGCGCCCCGCTCCGGGAAGACCTCGGGTCTGGCGATCCCCGCGATCCTGCGCGCCCCCGGCCCGGTGTTGTTGACCTCGAACAAGGCGGCCCGCGATGCCTTCACGGCGACGCTCGACGAGCGCGCCCGGGTGGGCACGGTGTGGACGCTGGACCCGCAGCAGATCGCCCACGCCCCGCAGACCATGTGGTGGGACATCCTCGCCGACGCCCACGATCTCGCTGGGGCCCGGCGGCTGGCCGGGCACTTCGTGACCGCCTCGGTGGACGAGTCCAGCGCGGGCGACTTCTGGTCCACCGCCGCCGCCAACACCCTCACCGCCCTGTTCCTCGCCGCGGCCCGCGACCGCCGGCCCATCACCGACGTGCTGGCCTGGCTCGCCTCCCCCGCCGACCGCACCCCCATCGACCTCCTGCAGGACGCCGGCCTCGACGCCGTCGCCGCCCAGCTCCAGGGCACCGTGGCCGGAGCCGTCGAGACCCGCGACGGCATCTTCGAGACCGCCCGGCAGTACGCCAGCTGCCTCCTCGACCCGGGCATCGCCGCCTGGGTCACCCCACCCAACGGCCTGGAGAAGGTACGGGAGTTCAAGCCGGAGGCTTTCGCGACCAGCAAGGACACCCTGTTCCTGCTGTCCAAGGACGGCGGCGGATCCGCCTCGGCGATCATCGCCGCAGCCGCCGACGCGGTGATGCGCGCGGCCGTCATCCAGGCCGAACGCGACGGTGGACGCCTCGACGCCCCGCTGCTCGCGATCCTCGACGAGGCCGCCAACGTCTGCAAGATCTCCGACCTCCCGGACCTCTACTCCCACCTCGGGTCCCGTGGCGTCATCCCGATCACGATCCTGCAGTCCTACCGCCAGGGCGTACGGGTCTGGGGCGAGGCCGGTATGGATGCCCTGTGGTCCGCCGCGACGATCAAGCTGGTCGGCTCCGGCATCGACGACGCCGACTTCGCGGACAAACTCTCCCGCCTCGTCGGCGACCACGACGTACGCACCGTCTCCGTGTCCACCAGCGAGTCGGGCAAGTCCACGTCGGTGTCGATGCGCCAGGAGCGCGTGCTGCCGGCCGACGCGATCCGGGCCCTGCCCAAAGGCTCCGCACTACTGCTGGCCACCGGGGTCCGCCCCGCCCTCCTCGACCTCAAACCCTGGTACCGCGAGCCAGACGCCGACCGGCTCGGCGCCGCCTCCGCCCAGGCGACCGCGGCCATCACCGAGCGCGCGCTGGCCAAGCAGCCGCACCGCGACGACTTCGGCCCGGCGGCATGACCGCCCCGGCCCGACGCGACGCGCGCACGAGACGCGGACATACGGCCCATCGCGTCCCTGAGCCGCGGCTCGCCCTCCCCTTGTTCTTCTTGAGGTGCTCCTGTGTCCCACCCCGTACCAACCTGGGCTTCCATCCGCCCGACCGAGCGGCTTGCCGGCACTCCCGCCGTACACCACGACGGCCACTGGTGGCTGGTCACGCCGACGGGCACCATGCCCGCCTCGGACCCGGCCTTCACCGGCGAACTGGACCGCTTCGCCGTCGACATGGCCGCCGCCGACCGCGCCGTCGCGAACCTGCGCACCGAGCGCACGGCCGCAGGTGAGGACCAGCGGTGACGCCGCTCATCCAAGCCGAGCAGGCCGTCCTGGGCTCGGTCTTCCTCGACCCCGGCCAGCTCGACCATCTCTCGTCCTGGCTGCGGCCCGAACACTTCTACCGTCCGGTGCACGCCGCCCTCTACGCCGCGATGGTCAAGCTCCGAGCCGACGGTCACCCGGCCGCAACGGGGAAGAGCGGAGACCCGATCCCGCTGTCCTGGGTGACGGACACCGTGCAGGAGGCCAGCACCCGCACCCGTGGACTCACCGCGTCGTACGCCCATTCCCTGATCTCTGCATGCCCGCGCGCCACCCATGCCCCTGTCTACGGGCGGATGGTCCTGGAGGGCGCCATCCATCGCAGCGTCACCCAGCACGCCATCCGCCTCCACCAGGCCGCGCGTGCCGACGCCGTCCGCGGCGGAGTCGAGGAGACGGTCCACCACGCCCAGGTCCTGGCCGACGTTCTCGCCGATCTCGCCCACCGGTGGGGCACCGAGCCACGGCCGGTGCAGCCCCCGTCGCCGAACACGTCACCCTCCCCGCAGGCACAGCCCGTCGACGAACAGGTTCTCGCCGATGAGGAGCTTCTTCTCGGCTGTATCAGCGCCCGGCCCGAGCAACTACTCGACGTTGTCGGCTGGTTGCATCCCGGCGACTTCGTGGGCATCGGCCACCAGCAGATCTACCGCGCTCTGGGCGCCCTGCATCACCGCGGCGAGCCCATCGATCAGCTGACCGTGCTGTGGGAAACACAGCGGCGGGGGGCTCTGTCCGACGGAACGCTCGACGCCGAACGCGTTCTGCGGATCTGCGATCCGCTGTCCCTCTCCGGGGTGGCCGAGTACTTCGGCGAGCAGGTCGTCCAGGCCTCGCTCGTCCGCACGGCCGCGGCCTCCGCCCGGCAGGTGCGGGCGCTGGCCGACGACGAGTCCCTGGCTCCCGGACGGCTGATCGGGTACGCCCTGCACGCCCTGGGCCCGCTCGACGAGGTCCGGCGCCGCCTCCGGGCCGCGTCCGCCACCGAGCCCGCACCACCGCGCGCGGGCAGTGTGCCGGCCGTTGCGCCGCCTGAGGCCCGCATCGACGCGGCCCGTTCCCGTAGCCGCCCCCGCGCCACCGCCGCCTCGGCTCCGACGGCCACCGCGGCCCCGCATACCCCTGCTCCCGACCGTGCCACCCGCCGGAGCCAGTCATGACAGACCACACTGGCCGCGCCGGCATGGAGAAGGACGAGCTGTACGCCATTGCCCGGGAGTTCGACCAGCTGCGCGTTCAGATCACCATCCCCCACACCTCGAGCGATCTCCTCGATCTCGCCACCGCGTCCCGGCAACTGACCACGCTGACAGGGCTGATCAAGGACCTGACGGACGAGGTCCTGTTCCGGGCCGTCGACGAGGACCACGGGCTCGACTTCGGGCCGGTCATCGACGCGTACACCTCGGCGGCGGTGCCCGCGGGACGCGCGATGGAGAACTACACCCAGGCCTATGCCCAGTTCGGCTTCCTGCGCCGCTTCGCCGAGGCCCCCGACTCGGCGGATCTGCACGACGCGCGTGCGGCAGCGTTCCGTGTCGTCCAGGAGCGCATGGAGCTCGTACACGACGATCTCCAAGAGGTGAGCGACACCTTGCGGGGCGCGGCGGACCGGCTGGACGGCACGCCACCGCGCGTGCTTGCAGCGCTGAGCCGATCGGCACGGCCGACGAACTCGATCTACCGCCTGCCCACGGAGCCGCCCGCCCCTGGTCCCGTCCGGCTCGCCTACACTCCGGCGCCCCACCATGGCCGCTGACCTGGCCTCAGTGGCTGTGCCGCCACTGATCGGGAGCCTGTGCTCCGGCTACGGCGGCCTGGACCTCGGCGTCCAGGCCGCCCTCGGAGGCACGCTCGCCTGGCACGCCGAGATCGATCCGGGTGCCGCCCGGATCCTGGCCCGCCACTGGCCCACCGTGCCCAATCTCGGCGACATCACCGCCGTGAACTGGGCCGGTGTCCCGGAGGTGTGCGTCGTGACGGCCGGCTTCCCCTGCCAAAGACGTCTCCGTCGCCGGCCGCCGCGCCGGACTGGCTGATGGCACCCGGTCCGGTCTGTGGCACCACGTCGTCCGTGCCATCGAAGCCCTCAACCCCTGCCTGGTGGTGATCGAGAATGTCCGAGGGCTCCTCACCTCGCCCGCCGGTTCCCCTGGCGACGTGGAACTCTGCCCGTGGTGTCTGGGAGACACCACAGGCCGGCCTCCTGTGCGCGCACTCGGTGCCGTACTCGGCTCCCTGGCCGACATCAGGTTCGATGCGCGCTGGTGTGTGCTTCGCGCCTCCGACGTCGGAGCCCCGCACCGCCGAGAGCGGATCTTCCTCGCCGCCTGGCCATCCGGACGGATCACCGCTGCTCAAGACCCCGACCAGCAACCTGGGGGCCAACGGGGGCAGCCAGCACCCGGCGAAACGCAAGCAGGGCGGCCACGGCCCGAACCTGGCGGACGAGATCGAGTGGCTCCTGCCCACCCCGAAAGCCTCGGATGGCACCAAGGGGTCGCCCAACCAGCGCCACGGCAACGGGGACTTGACCCTGCCCTCGGCGGCAGCACGCCTGCGTCCCACCCCGGATGCCACGCCCACACGAACGACAGGGCAACGGAAGGGCGCCGCGAGCAGGATCCCGCGCACGCACGCAACGCCGCTGTTCGGGGAGCCAGCGCACCAGCAGGACGGGCCGAGATCTGGGGGCCGTACGCCGCCGCGATCACCCGCTGGGAACGCGCCACCCGTCCCGCACCGCGGCCAACCGACGACGCCGGCCGTCTCAGTGCGCGGTTCGTGGAGTGGATGCAAGGCCTCCCTCCCGGCTGGGTGACCAGCACACCCGGACTGGGGCGCCCCGCCCAACTGACCGCTCTGGGCAACGGAGTCGTCCCCCAGCAGGCTGCCCGCGCCCTGCAGATCCTGGCTCCACCCAGGACCGTATGCCGCCATAGGGCGCCGCGCTGACCTGCGCCTTCTACACCCGTTTCCCGGCCGGGCCAAACCCCCGTTTTTCCGGAACCTCGACACCCCACCCACCAGAACCTGCACCAGGGGTAGCCATGTCCGAACCCGCCCACGAGACCGAGCCGGTGCGCATACCGGACCACGACCTGGACGACCTCGTCGCCACGGTCACCCGGCTCGTCGCCGAGAGCCGCAAGCAGGGCGAGACGCTCGCCCGACTCACCGACGACCAGCCGTCCCAGGACGACAGCGAACCGGCCGATCCCGCGCACCCTGAAAGCCCGGCATCGGCCTCCGCACCGGCCAAAGGCAATGCCAACGACGGCCCTGCCTCCGTCTTCATCCTGGCGCTCGGCGCCAAGGCGTACGCCGAAGAACTGGCCGCGCTGACCAACTGGGTGCACAACCTGCTCCTGCCCGTCTACGGACGGGAGATCACCACCGGCCGCCCGTGGTGCCGGCAGTGGCAGGAGCACCCCGAGGCCGTGGCCCGGCTGCACGCCCTCTGGCTCGCCTGGCAGCAACTCACCGACGTCCAGGCCGGCCTCACCGGTCCCTCCACCTGGCACCGCGACCACCTCGACCCGGCCCTGCTCCAACTGCGCACCCCAGACGGCCCGTTCGGCGCCTGTACCACCAGTGCGGCCCGCCCCCACCACCGACTGCTGGCCTCGCCCGAGCCCGCCGGAGTCTGAGATGACCCCCGCGTACGAACCCCCTACGCCGGACTACCGGCTCGACGGCTTCCAAGCCGCAACCACACAGATCGAGGACGACTTCTCCTCCGTCACGCTCTCGGACGACCTGTTCGTCCCCTTCTCCGAACACCACAGCGCCGACGGCCGCGACAGCTACCTGCTGCTGTACGACCGGTCCGCGATCTGGGACATCCCCGGGACGGCGGAGTACGTCACGCTGCACATCACCCGCGACATCGAGCAGCGCACATTCGACTTCGCGTCCGAGCGCCATCCCGTCGTTCCGCTGGCGCAGCACTGGCTGATCGGCCGGGGCTGCCCGCAGGAAGCCGCCGAGGGATCCCACCACCACGGGCCCCGCCCGGCCGACGCAGTCACGGCCCGGCTTGAGGACCTGCTCCGGACCAACCCCGGCAACCGGTACGAGGTCCTCGACCACTACACCGACAACCCGTGCTCCTTCGACGTCGGCGTCGAGGTCCGCACCCTCGTCTACGACAGCCACCCCGACTCGGCGGATGCGCCGTATCGGCTCTTCCTCGAAGAGACGACCAAAGACATGCACACCTACACCGTGCGGGAGGGTGTCTTCGCCAGCGCCGAGGAAGCGGACACGTGGGTTGTGGAGCGGGACTCGCCGCTCCCCCTGGCACCCGCCTCACCGGGCGCCTTCGACCGCCGGGCGGCAGCCGCCCGCGCTCGCTCCACGATCGGCGGCAACGGCCTCGCCGTGGCTCCCGCGCCCGTCTCCCCACCACGATCAGCGGAACCTGCTCCGACGCGCTCCCGTAGGAGCACGCGATGAGCCGGGCACGGTACGCCTTCGCCGCCCACCCCGAGGCACTGGCCGACCTGCGCGCCGTACCAGAAAACATCCGCGACCTGGCCCTGCTCGAACTGCAGCACCTGGTCCACGGCAACGAACGCGGCGCCGCCCTCCAGCGGGAACTGGCCGGCTGCCACAAGGTCTACGTCGACCCGGAAACCCGCTGGCGCCTGGTCATCCAGTACCGGGACGCTCCCGCCTCCTCCCAGCACAAACGGGAGATCTACCTGCTCGCGGTCGGTGAGCGCCAGGACCACGCCGCCTACCGCGCCGCAGCCCTTCGGCTGGAGCGCGAGCGGGCGGCCACCACCGCGTCCCCGCACGACCGGCGCGCCCAAGCCGCTACGGCCCGCTCTCCTCGCCACCGCAGCGGGCGACCGATCACCGGTACCCAGCAGCCTGCAGCAAGGAGCAGCGCCGCGAACCGCCCCACGTCGGAACGCGCCGCGCGGTCCCGCTGACGGCGCTCAACCACCCTTCGGAGAACCCCACCGTGCCCAGCCCCTCTCACTCACCCACCCGTCACACCGAACTCGTCGACCAGGCCGTCGCCCGCCTCTCACCCCGTTGGACCACCTGGACCCTGCAGACCATCCAGCACCACGGCCCCATGCGCCTTGCCGACATCAACTCCGCGCTTCCGTGGATAGGTGTCCATGCCATGGCCCAGATCGTGCGCCGCATGCAGACGAGCGGTCTCCTGGACCGGCCTCAGTTCGGGGTGTACGACCTCACACCGCTCGGCCGCGACGCACGGAGCGTCCACCATGCGCTCTCGGCCTGGCACCGTACCCACCTCGCTGACGACGCGGCGTCGCTCGCGGAGGCGGAACGCGTAGAAGACGCACTCGGCCGACTCCGTGGGAAAGGCACGATCCCCCTCCTCCATGCCCTCGCGCAGTACGGCCCCTTCTCCGGCCGAGGCTCCGAGTACACCTTGACGTCCGTGGCCCGCGGGCTCACGCCCGTGTACGCCGAACTCGCCGAGTTCGGCCGCAAGGCACTCCCAGCAGCGGCTCGCCCGGACCAGAACGGTGCGACAGCGCAGCACGCCATACGCGCGAGCGCGGCAGTGCACCGCAGTCCGGTGGCCTCTTCCGAGCTGTTCTCGCACGTCCCCGACTCGCAGCCGCGCGTCCCGGCGTACGTCACCGCACTCTCGCACCCGTCCCGGACCAGGTGACTCCAGTGCCGACAGCCAGATGCCGCCGCGCGACCGCGTCCACGTGCCCCCGCACGAGCCACTCAGCCACCCGTGCCCCACCGCCCGAAGGCCCTCTCATGCCCAGCCTGGATCCCCTCGCCCTCGACCTCAACGCGGATGTCCTGGTCAGCCCCGGCTACCTCGCCGGTCCTGGCGACAACCACAGCATCTTCAACTCCCTTGATCTCGCTCCCGGTTGGATCAAGGCCGTCGCCTTCGGCACCGACACGTACTACACGAGCCCGTGCCAGCGCGTACGTGTCGCCAACGCCCTGGAGAGCTTCTACGGCGGATGGACCATCTCCTACGCCGAGGACCCGCTCGGCGTCCCCGACTGGATCACCACGTTCGACCGGAACACACCCCACGAGATCGTGGCCGCCTTCACCGAGACCCTCGTCGAGGGAGTGCACAACAACTTCGCCGACTACCTAAGCGGTGGCCAGCACTACACGGGCACCAGCCCCGCCTCCCTCACCGCGCACCACCGGTGGGAGCCGGTACACGGCACCCGACCGTTCCGTACGGTCTCCCCCGACGGCCACGCTACCAATCAGATGAGCGTCGGCTGGCTGCACGAGTACGACGAGCTGCTCACGCCCGAGAAGTCGACGTGGCGCATGTCCGCCGGCCCCGACCCCGTGTACACACCGAGCTGGCAGGCCTTCTTCAGCCGGTACACCCCGCAGCACCTCATCACGGCCTCGACCGCCGTGTTCACGGACCCCACCCCCGTGCCGCGCGCCCTGGACCAGATCCCCGACCGGCACCGCTCACTGGTCTCGGTCGCCCGCGCGGACGCGGCCGGGCCCGGCCCGCGGGCCGCAGCGGCGCTCGCCCGCAGCACCCAAGCCCAGGCGACGCACGTACCTCCGCCTCAGGCCGCGCCGACCGCCCTCGCCACGCACGTCGGCTCCCGACGGCAGCGCTGACCCTCACTCTCAGCCCCGGAGTCCCACCGTGCCGATCATCGCCCCCGACGGGGACGTGTACGTCTCCCCGCTCTACCTCGCCGGCTGCACCGTCACCGGCGACCCCGCCCTCGCACCCCTCCTCGATCACGGCTTCGCCCTCCACGACGACGAGCTGGCGAACGTGTACGTCTCCTCCCCGCAACGGCACATACGCCTGGGCTATCTGCCCGAGGGGGAGGACAACACGCTGTGGAAAGTCGCCGTCCACGCTGATCCCTTCGGCCCTCCGCACTGGATGGCCACCTTCGACACGCCCACCCCCACCGAGCTGGTGACCGCCTTCACCACCACCCTCGCCAGCAGTTACACGAAGGGGCCGGACGCCTTCCTGTCCGGTGTGGACCATCGGATCGACGAGGCCTTGCGGCCCCTGACACGAGCAGGGTGGCAGCGCACGGACACGTGGGCTGCGACCACATGCACCGCCCCCGACCAACTGGCCGGCCTCACCTACTCGCGCCGACTCCCCGACGCGCAGGCCGAGCTGCACTCCGACACGCACCGATGGCTGCTGTGGGGCGGCAAGGACGGTTACCACTCACGCTGGTACGCCACTTTCACCTCCCGCACGCCCATCCACCTGATCGCGGCGACCACCGCACGCCTTGCCGACCCCACACCCGTGCTCCGGTACGCGCCCGAGGTTCCCTCCCGAAACCGCGGAGCGGCCCACATCACTCCAGTCACACCGCCGGTACCGACTCCACTCGATGTCCGCCGAGCCGCTGCCGCCCGCGCTCGCACCACCATTCCCCGGGCCGTCGTCCGTGCCCCCACGATGGCGACCGCATCCGGTCCCAGCGCCGTTCTTCCGGCCCGCGCCTTCCGCCGTCGATAACCGACGTACCCCACACTTCGCCAGCTCTCCGGAGCGACGTGCTAGAAGTCGTACACCGCGAAGTCGGCGACGGGGCGGTACCCAATCCTCTGATACAAGCCGTTACTGGTGGGGTTGGCCAGGTCCGCGAACAGCAGCACCTCCGCTGCGCCCGCGGCGAGTGCGGCCCGGCTCGCCTCGACTGTCGCGGCGCCCGCGTAACCGCGACCTCGCAGGTGGGCTGGGGTATAGACGGGGGCCACCCGGATCTGGCCCGCGACCATGGGCGTCCTGCCCGCCATGGAGACGGGGGTGCCGTCCGAGGTTTCCCACAGCGTGACGCGTTCGTCGGCGATGCGCGTGTCCGCCCATGAGCCGTTGTCTGCAGCGGGAGTTCCCCCGATGTCGGTGACGAACTCTCGGTGCCAGAGCATGAGTCGCTCACGGTCTTCCTCACCCGCGATTCGCCCGCGGCCCTCAGGGAACGGCTCCGGTGGCGTGAGCGTGCCCAGGCGGTACAGACGCTCCCGCTCGTGCAGCGCGGGTATCGCCCCCGTGTGCCGCTGCCAAGCCTCGGCGAAGGAGGTGGCGGTGTCGTGGTCCGCGTTGACGCCGGGGAGGGGATGGCCGAGGTCAGCTAGGTGGGCGGCGAGGCTGTCGGCCTCTTCGGGGGTGAGCGGGGTGAGGGTCAGCCGGCGGGGCGGGGTACGGAAGAAGGTCGCGCGGACCTCGCCCGCCCGCTCCAGCAGGCCGAAGATGGGGGCGTCGTCGCCGTACGCGTCCGCCCCGCGCGTACTCAGTGCCTCGGTCACCGTCAGCGGGACGGTGTGAAGGACGGGACGCGAGCGCAGGAAGTCTCCGGCACGAGCGAGAAAGTCGTCGACGTCTTCGGCGAAGTGCCAGCCATCCGGACTCATGCCTCATGATCCCGCGCGCTGTCGGCGTGCGCCCGTGGTTTTCCGCTGAGAGAGGCACGCTGACACCGACTCACTCATAGGGACCCGTCAGCCCCGGCGTCACCAGCCGCGCCAGCTCCCCTACGCTCAGCTCGATCCGCCGCCCATCAGCCATCCGGGACCGGCCCAACGACGCCGCCTCGACGTCGTCGACAGCCTCATCGTGCTCGCGACTCTCCTCGCTGCTCAAGCCCGCTCCTCCCCTTCTCTCCATCCGGCCACGCAAGCGGCCGCTCCCGCACCAGCTGAGCAGACGACCGTTTCATTCCGCGTTGGACGGACATCAGGCGCCGCATCCGTGCCCAGTTCGCCCACGGCAGACGCACACCGCGGGCAACGACTGGAGACACCGCCCAAGACCATGTCAACGTACGGGAGCCCGGAAAAACCCCAGGTCAACGAAGGGTTCTCTGTTCGTGACGCTCACCACCACAACCATGTTCCGGCCTCTCGCAGAGCTTCCTCCGCCCGCCCTCGGCGAGCGTGAGTGGCTCCTCGAATGCCACTGCGCCCGACCCGTGACCGACCTTCTCAAGGCCCAGGGATGGGACGTCGTCGCCGACCTGGACTGCAACGTCCACTGCGCCAGCCCCGACCGACGCGTGTACGTGGGCTTTCTCCCCGAGACCCAGGAGGCAGCACGCGGCGAGCTGTGGCACATCCACGTCACGGACAACAGCGGCATCAAGGCCTGGCGCCAGACCTTCGGACCGGATACCCCGGCACAGGCCGTGGCCGGGTTCCTCGCCGCTCTGATCAACTTCCCCACCCGCTACTGCACCTGCGTGTGACACCTGCTCCGCACTCTCATCGCCCAGGAGACCGTCTTGCCCTCCGAGATCACCGTTGGCCAACTGGTTCACCAGCTCCAGACCTTCGACCCCGGCCTGCCCGTGTACCTCGCCATCAATCCCGACTGGCCCTACGCCCACCGCATCGGCCGCACCATGGAGATCACTGGGGCGACCGGAGCCGTCTACATCGCTGAAAACGGCCAGGAGGGCGTGCTGCCGCCCGCCGTCCGCAATCAGCTGGACTGGGCCGACGTATGACGTGCCACCCGCGGACACGTCCCACTGCGCCGCCGATCAAATCCTCCGACTCCTCGCACCACCTGCTCCTCAGTGACCTGGTCCATCACCCCATGCCACGGTCGGTGCGCGGCGCTCTCCTCCGCTGCGTGCCGCCTCATTGCGCCCAGCCGATCCACACGGTGTGGATAAGCAACGTGAAGCCCGAGCGTCTCCATCCCGGCTCCATCCTGCTCAGCTGGGAGCCCGGGCTCGGAGGCGGAATGGATGTGACCGCTCGCCTCCGTCTGGCCTCAGCGGAGGTCCTCCTCGCCAGATGGCCGGACCTCCACGGCGACTGGACCACGGTCGTGCACCCCACCCTTCACGAGGTCATTGGGCTTCACACCGCTCTGTCCGTCGCCACCGACGCGCTGCACCTCGCCAACCACCTGGCCACCCGCTGACGACCCGTTCGCCGCGAACTTCCGAGGGCTGCCCCAAAGATTGGGGGCAGCCCTCGTGGCGTTGGGACATCGCTGTGCTGTCTCGGACGGCTGAGTGCCTTCTTACTGCAGACCGCTGGTGTGCCCACGAGCGCGGCTATTAGAGACGTATCCCGCTGTCGCCGAGGACGTCGGCGGCTGCCGCGCGAAGTGCCTTCACGGCCTGGTAGAGCAAGTGCTCCCGCTCGGCGGCGAGCGCGGTGTCCTCGGCCTTGCGGGAGGTGTCTTCCGCGTGAGCGTCACGCACCATCCGCCGCACGACCTCGGCGAGGTCGGCAGCCGCGCGGACCACCCCGTAAAGCGCCTCCACCACGGAAGGCGGCCCCTCCAGGAGGACAAGCTCGGCAGCCCGGTGGACGCCCCGGGCCTGGGCGATGAAGCGCTCCATCTTCTCGTCGACGTCCCTCAAGTCCGGCCGGTCCGCCCGCAGCGCGTCACGCACTGCGTCCAGGGCGACATCACGGTCGTACACCGCGCCCAGGTAGTTCGCGTAGGCGTCCCGGCGGTGCTGCCGACGCCACTGGACGAACTGCGAGCGCGCCGCCGCGCGCCCGGTGACCATCGCGGAGCCAAGGGTGGCGAGTGAGCCTACGGCGGCACCGAGCAGAGCGGCGAGTCCAGCGTCCACCGACCCATTCTCCCTACGCCCAGGCGCACTTGAAGTGCGCCCCCGGAGCGAGATCTGGTCGTTCACAGGGAGCCTCATGAGCCCTGGTGCTGCCCACGGGACCTATTCGGGCCTGGACTCGGTCAGATAGATGCCGGCGAGCGTGCCGTCGTAGCCCGTGGCCTGGGCCGCGGCCTCCAAGCTCGGGTAGTCCTGGCCGCCGACGTCGATTATCGCCTCGTAGTCCGCTCGGGTCAGTTCGCGCTCGACCCACTGGTGTGCGCAGCGGCAGCGGATGCTGATCTCGTTGCGGTCGCAGATGACCATCCAGTCGCGCCGGGCGCCGCACCGCGGGCACATCACCGGGATCCCGGTGATGACGATTTCCTCGGGGTGGGTGGTGGCGCGGAGGCCGATGCTGCCGTCGCCGAGTTGCATCTCCTCCTGGAGGCGCCGCAGGGGGTCGT
This sequence comes from Streptomyces sp. DT2A-34, assembly GCF_030499515.1. Taxonomy (NCBI): domain Bacteria; kingdom Bacillati; phylum Actinomycetota; class Actinomycetes; order Kitasatosporales; family Streptomycetaceae; genus Streptomyces; species Streptomyces sp. DT2A-34. The sequence continues at coordinate 4,386,249 of NZ_JASTWJ010000001.1, forward strand.
CGCCGAGGGCCGTCTCCGGCAGAACGGTTCTCTGAGGGTGGAGGCCTTCGTCGAGTATCTGCATTGTCTCCTTCTCCATATCAACCAGCCCTAACAGGCGCCGGCCGTCGATGTCCAGCTCTTTGCGCTGCTCAGCGCCTTGGTCCTCGGGGATGAGGGTCCACACGGTGGGTCACGGCCGGCGCCTCGGGTACCGGTAGCGGAGATGGATGAGAGCGCGATTGCGCCGCCCGAGTGTCCGTGCGTGCGCGCGGTGGTGCCATGGTGGCGGGCAAGTTGGCGATGCGTCGTAGTCGCCAGACGAGGACGTCGGTGACGCTGTCGGCGGTTTCCAGTTCGCGCCATTCGACAGCCTGCTGGAGCAGAGCATCGGGGTCGTGTCCTGCGCGCTCGGCCTGGTCCAGGGTGGCGGCGAGGGCGTCCCAGCCGGGTTCGTGGCGTATCACGTCAGCCTGGTCGGGCAGGGCGGTTTCGAGAGTGCCGGCGTACCGCTCTCGTACGGGTTCGGGGAGGCGTCGGCCGTGTTCGCGCATAGTGTTCATCGGGGCAGTGGCGGCTGATCGGTAGGCGCTGCGCAGGTGTTGTGCGGCTCGCTGGGCGGCGGCTGCCTGCTGGGCGTGGCCGCGGGCGGAGTGCCAGCGCACGGCGGCGATGGTGACGAGGACCATCGTGGACAGGACCATCGCGGTGGCGCCGCCGTCTTCGCCTTTGCCGAGGGCGTTGCCAGCGCGGATGATGCCGCGAGCGGCGGCGCGAACAGCGCGGTTGTCGGCGCGCTCGGCGCGGACGTGGGAACGGGTGGCGCGTTCGAAGGCGCGGGCGGCCTCGACGAGTTCCTTACGGGTGGAGGCCGGGGCAGTCTGGGCGATGGCGTCGAGGAGTTCGCCAGCGCCGACGAGTTGGGCGGCAGAGTCTTCGTCGTCGTCCTCGTGGAGGATCGATGCCGCTCGTTCGGCGGCCGGGACTGCCTGGCGCCGGGCGCGGGCCGGGGGAAGTACTCGTTCATCACCATGGTCGGTGACGGGTTTGCCGTCGGGGCGTCCGGCATGAAGGCGCTGGCGGATTTTGGGGAGGGAGAGGTCCGGGGCGAGTTTGGAGCCGGAGAACCAGATGGGTTCGCCGTCGCGGTTCCGGTCGCCGGGGAGGGCGACCTTGTATCCGAGGGCGTCGCCGGACGGGGCGATGCGCTGTTCGACCCGAAGGCCGGCCTCGGCGAGGCGGTGGAAGAACTCTTCCTCGCTGGCTGCTCCGGCCAGGGCGTGGCGGACGCTCTCCCGCAGGGTCTCGCGGGGTGTCTCGGTCCGTCCGGTTCGTTCGGCCTTGGAGCGTTCGGCGCTGGTGGGGCGCTGGGCGGCGGTGCGGTCGCCGCCGTTGAGGATCTGCAGGCCGAACTCCTTCTCGATCTTGCGGCATTCGGCCTGGGCGCGGATGCCGTCTTCGTGGCGGCGGGGGCTGCGCCCGTCTTCGCGCTTGAGGGTGGCGACGAGATGGATGTGGTCGTCGGCGTGGCGTACGGCGATCCACCGGCAGGCCTTGTCGTCGCCGTATTCGGCGATGCCGGTGGCGTGGACGATGCGACGGGCAACCTCGGCCCACTCGGCGTCGGTGAGGTGGCGGTCGCCGGGGGCGGTGCGGACGGGGCAGTGCCACACGTGCCGGGCCGGTCGCTGGCCCTTCGGAAGGGCGAGGACGGGAAGGTCGAGTCGGTCGGTGAGTTGCTTGAGCGTGGCGGACGGGTCGCGTCCGGGGTCGGGGGCGAGTTCGGGCATCCAGGCTGCAACGAGATGCGGATCGGCGTGTTCTTCACGGCGGCCGGGGCCGTAGAGGTAGTTGAGGAGCCCGTACGTCCGGCTGCCGGTGGAGATGTCGGGGACCACCGTCAGCGCCGCGCAATCTCGATCGCGGCGGCCTCGACCCGGTCCGCAACCCGCAGGACACGGGCGATCGCGGCGTCCACGTACTCCACCTGACCGCCGGAGTTCAGGATGCGGGCCACCTGATTGAGGTTGCCGCCGACACGGGCGAGCTGTGCGCTGGCGGCCATCAGTTCTTCGACCCGGCCACGCTGGTCCAACAGCCAAGGCTGGGGACCTCCTTGAGCCTGGGCGACCGCGACCGCCGCGTCGGCAAGAAACCCGGCGGTCTTCAGACCGACGGCTTCCGCCGCACGCTTCACCAACGCGAGTTCGTCGGAGGTCAGCCGGACGCTGCGGACTTGGTCACGGTGCACACGCTGGCGCAGGCGAGGTCGCGTACGCGGTGCGGCGGGCAGCTTCGGTTCCCCTCCTGGCTGCGATCCGCCCTCGGTCGCAGCCTCCGAGCCCGGCACCCCCTGGTGCCGGGCCTCCCCCGTCGCTCCCGGGGCGGGGGTAAGCCCTTCCGAAACTCCTCCGCAGCCCGTGGCTGCGGAGGAGTTTCGGAAGGTACAGCTTGCTCGGCTTCGTGCCGGGCAGTCGTCTCGCTGCAGGTCAGAGGTTGTTTCGGGCGTCTCGGGGCGTGTCATCGGGGCGTCTGGGCCTTCGTACGGCGCATGTCGCGGAGGACCTCGGCGACGAAGTCGAGCGCGAGGACCGGGTGGTGCAGGGTGCGGGGTGTGCTGGCCGAGGTTCGCTGGACGGTCCAGGTGCCGTCCGGGCCGTGTTCGGCTCGGTGCAGGTGGCCGTATCGCAGAAGCACGGTGATCCAGGCGTCGGCTTCGGCGGGAGTTGCCGGGGTGGTGCGCATCGTGGTGTCTCCGGTGCATGGAGGGGAGTCGGTGGGGTGCGGGCGGCCCGGCCGTGGCCGTTGGCCGCCCGCTTATCCGGGCCGGTCGGTCAGCCGGTCTTGGTGGCCGACTTTTGGCCGGTCTCGGCGCGCAGTTGCTGCATCAGGGTGGTCAGCCGGTCACTGGCCAGCGTTTTGCCCTGCCCGCGGATGGCGTCGGCGACGACCGCGCGGGTGACCTTGCCCGCGTCGGCGACCGCCTGGCGGGCGATCGGCAGGAGGGTGTCCGCCGACGGGGCGGTGTCCGGACGGCCGTTGTCCGAGGTCTCCGAGGCGTTGTCCGGACGGGTCTCCGGCTCGGTGACCGACGGGGCGGCCAGCCGCAGGCGGGTGACCGGGGCAGGTCTACTGACCGGCTGTCCGCCCAGGTCAGCGGCGTCACCGCTGTGCGCCAGCTCCGTCTCCGGAGCGCTCGCCGGGTGTCCGGACGGCTCCTCCCGGTCAGCCGTTCGCGGCACGCTCGGGCCGGGGGTGACCGCCGGACGGCCGCTCTCCGGCCGGGTGAGCGTGGCCGAGTGTCCGGAGGTGGCCGGGACCGGCCGGTGTCCGTCCGTCGCGAGCGGGGTCTCCGGCCGGTCAGCGGCGATCCGGTCAGTGCGGACGGTGAAGGTGTCCGAGTGTCCGTGGTGACCGGCCTCGGTGACCCGGCGGGCGATGAGGATGTACAGGTGGACGGCTCCGGCCAGGGCGAGCGGGGCGAGGGTGGACAGGGCGCCGACGGTGACGTCGCCGAGCCGCAGTCCGCCACCTCCGGGGTGCTGCTGGTTGAGGCGTACGGCGTGCAGGGCATTGGCCCAGATGCTGGCGGCCGTCGCGGTGCCGAAGAGTGTCCACACGTACAGGCGGGCCGCGAACGAGGCGGTGCGCAGGACCAGGAGGGCGCGTACCCCGTAGGCGATGAAGCCGTCAATCACCAGGGGGAAGAGGAACGTGAGGGGTCCGCGGACGTGGATGGCGGTGGCCATCTGCTGCAGGGCGTCGTACGAGAGCGCGCACCCTGCGCCGCCGAGGGCGACGATCGCGGCTCGGTCCCAGCCGGTGATGTGAGCCGGTGTCGGCGCGCTGTGGCTCACGCGGCCGTCCCGAGGTCGTCGCGTTCGGGGGTCTCGGCTGCGGGTGTCTTGAGCTCCTTGGTGGGGCTCTTGGGCTTCTTCTTCCCCTTGTTCGCCTTCTTCTTCTGGTCGACGGCGCGGTTGCGGATCTCCCGGCGGATGTTGCGGTAGAGCTTCTCGGCGTGCTCCTCGGTGATCTTGAGCAGCCAGGCGAGCCGCTCGGCCGGCACGTTGGCGTGGTAGGCGGCTATGACGACGGCGTCACGCTCGGCCTGGGTGAGGTGGATGTCGCGGCCGGCCAACACCTCGTTCACGCGGGCGTAGTCGAAGCGGCGATGGAGCTTGCGGTGCAGGGGGGCGCGTTCCTCTTCGGTCATGCCGCCCCGGATGCCGTCGCGGTCGCCGTTTTCGAGGGCCGCGTCGAGGCAGGTTGCGCGGACGGGGCACTGCGCGCACAGGGCCTTGGCGGCGCGGATGCGGTCCATCTCGTCCGGCTCGGGGAAGAAGATCTCCGGATCGACCTGGTGGTGGGTTGTCGAGCGGCAGGCGGCGCTGTCGTGCCAGGTGAGGTTGCCGAGGGTGCGCGGGGTCTGGTTCTCGGTGCTGTGCATGTGGGTGTCTCCGGTCGCCCCGGGCGCGTTTTTGGGCAGGCGCGTCCCAGGGGTTGGTGCGTGAAGGAGGCGGAGGCGGCGGCAGCCGGTCGCGGCGGGGATCAGGCGGCGGCGATGCGGCGCCGCTCGGCTGCGAGGGCTCGTCTGCGGTCGGGGCCGTCGAGGATGACCTTGTCGCTCATCTCGGTCAGCCGTGAGGCGACCCGGTCGCCGATGTGCTGACGCAGGTCGGCCATGCCGAGGTTGGTGGTGATGAGCGTCGGGAGCATCTCGTTGTAGCGGCGGTTGATCAGCCGCATCGTGATCTCCTCGGTCCACTCGCTGTTCTTGGCCGCCCCGAGGTCGTCGATGATCAGCAGCGGGCAGCGGGCGAGGTCCATCAGCTCCCGCTCGCCGTCGTGGCCGGGGCGGGGTCGCAGCTCGGCGTACAGGTCGGCTGCGGTGGTCGCCTTCCAGCGCAGCCGGACTCCGGCGATGAGCAGCGAGCGGATCGCGCCGTACGCCTGGTAGGTCTTGCCGGTGCCGGTGGTGCCGACGATCAGCAGCGAGCGGCCCTGCGCGATGCCCGGCGCTCCCTCGGGTCCAGGACGGCCGGCCTCGGCGATCGCGCGGACCCAGGCGGCGACCGCCGGGTGGTCGGCGACGGCGGCCTGGTAGCGGGCCGGGATGCGGGCCTGGGCCGCCTGGAGGGCGGGGATCGGCTCGACGGGGTCGGTGAGTTGGACGGCTGGGTCGATGCCCCGGGCGGTGAGGATGCCCGCCAAGCGGCGGGCGATGCCGCCGATGGGCTGGGCGTCACGGTCGCGCATCACAGCTCCTCGGCGTAGGCGGCGGCAGGGTCGCTGGGGTTGGCCCAGGCCCGGTGACCGGGCACGTTAGGCCGGGATTCCGTCCGCACCAAACCGGCGGGGGTGGCGTTCATGGCCTCGTGGACCAGGCTCGGCAGGGTGCTCGGGTGCAGCCCCTTCGCCCGGTGACGGGCCAGCCCGGCTCGGATGTGGTCCGGATCGATGCCCTCCGCGAGGAGCTTGGCGGTCTCCCGTCCGAGGTGACCGAGCACGCCGCTGGGCGGGCGGTGGGCACATGCAGCCGCGTACTCGGCCATGAGCTGCTGGGTCGAGACGGTCTCCGGTGCGGGGGCGCCTGCGCTCCCCGAAGGAGAAGTAGTTCCTAGATCCAAGTTCCTAGATCCTAGATCCGGACCGTGAGGGCTCATCGAGGGCTCACTGAGTCCTCCATGAGTGCTCCGTGAGGGGTCCTGGGATGCGTTCTGGGCTGCGGTTTTGTAAGGGTCGGGGAGCTCGTGCTGGGTGCGTGAGCCCTCACTGAGTCCTCCGTGCGTCTTCACGGAGGACTCAGTGCCGTCTCCGTGAGTTCGCGGTGCGTCCGATGCGGGCTGCTCGACGTCGTGGTGCGGGCAGGCGGGGAAGCGGACGCCGCTGGGCCGGTTGACCTTCTGATGCTGGCGCCAGGTGACGATGTGCAGGTACCTCTTGCCGTCATCGCCTGCGTAGCGGCAGATCAGGTGGGCGGCGGCGAGCTGGGTCAGGTCGTCCTCGACGTCCACGGGGCCGTGCTCCGGGCGCAGCGACCACAGCAGTCCGGTGATCACGGCGGGCTGGTCGCGGAAGCGACCGTGGTCGTCGGCCTGGGTGAGGAGGCCGAAGAAGGTCCGCTCCGCGGCGAGGGAGACCGCGGCGAGCGACTCGGACGCGAAGGCCTCGGGCTTGATCGTTCGGATCCGGGCCACGGTCAGCAGCCCCCGTCCGAATGGGCACGGGCCCCGGCCGTGGGACGCAGGGTCCCAGTGGCGAGATCGAGGTCGTGCGCCTCGTCCCAATTCACCTCGGGGAAGGCTCGGATCACCCAGCGGGCGGCGGCCACGCGCTGGGTCCGGTTGAGAGGTATGGGCTGCCCCCGCTCGTCGTACGCGCGGGTGTAGGGGCTCGGCCAGGTCTGGCTGGGCTGATGCCGCGAGACGCGGACGGTACGGGCACCGGGCACCATGTCCGCGAGGAGAACGGCCAGGCGGTGCTGGCGGGTGCTGGCGGTGGGGTCGTCGGTCTTGGCGGGCTGGGCGGCGAGCGCCCTTCCGGTCCAGGACTCGGGCATGCGACAATTCCTTACTCGTAGGTGGGGTGGGACGGCCGTTCTCGTCGAAAAGGTCAGCCGACTCGCCCCGGTTATGAATCCGCGCCCTCAGGGGTGGCGGGCCTGGCGCCCGGAAGCTGCTAACTTCTGGGCGCCGGTCTCATCTCCCGCTGAAATCCGCGTACTTGGCGCCTGGTGTGGCTCTCGTTTCCTCCCTTGAGGACATCCTGATTCGGCGATTTCGCCGAGGGACCAGCAACATATGCACACCGCTTCCAACACTCCAGTGGATTGCGGTCTGTGGGCTGATCCGACGCCAACTCGACATATATTGCTGAGGTGATGCGTCTCTGCCCGCTCCCAGGGAGCGTTCTACCTGCAGGCCGCGAAGCCGCTGCGGGGCCTTGGGGCGCACACTCCTGGCAGCTGCCGTACCGGCCGCGTTACCGAACTACGCTTCCGACTGCTCCCGAGCCCCCCAGCATGGATGAGTTAATTCGCGGTAGACGTGCGACTCAGGAACGCGCGATCCGATGCGACTAACAGCACGGCGATACGGACCGGAGCTTCTCCATTGATCGCGAGCCCTGCCCGAACAGCCATACAGCCAGTCGCCGTTTGAAGCAGAGACATGCGAAACTCCTTGCGTATCGGCCACCTTGTAAGTACCGCGCGCGAACGCGAAGCAGCCGTGATGTGATCTCGGCGCCCTACCGAAAGGCAGGAGCACGCCCGACGATCGAGGAATAAGACCCCTTCGCCGATTACACCTTGAGAGCGCTCCACACGCGGGACCGCACAGAGCTCTCCCGGATCGATCTCCTCGGCCACTGCACCGCTGAAGATCGACAGCGAAGATCGAGCGAGCGTGCGACGCTCCCCGTTTTTCGCTAAGCTGAAGCTACATCCACTCCCACAAAAAATCAACGCGCCGAAGTTACTTCGGTTTGCAGAAAAACGAGGTTCGATGCCCGCCCGCCACTTCGACAGAGGCCGAGTACGCGCTGTGCGACGCGCCGCCGAGGTCGCCCAGACCGACGTGGCGACGGCCGTCGGCGTAGCGGACTCGACGGTCGCTGGCTGGGAGACAGGGTTGGCAACGCCCGATCCGGAGAAGCTGCCCGCCCTGGCGAAGGCACTCCGGCGGGAACTGGACGATCTCTTCCCTCGCACAGGTCTCCCGGACCTGACCGATCTGCGTTGCGACGCCGGCTACTACCAGTACGAGACGGCGAGGCTGATCGGGACGAAGAGCGCGGGTCCCGTGGCGGGAGCTGAACGTGGTGAGCGGCGGCTCAAGGACAAGTACGTCCCCGCCTTGGCAGCGGCCTACGGGGTGAGCGAGGAGGAGTTGCGGCGCGCGGAGGACCGATCCATCGCCAAGGCGCAGGGTGGTGAAGCCGAATCGGAGGCCACCGGGACCGCACCCACGACCGGGGGACCGCCCGGCACGTTGGCGGAGAGAATCACCCTGATCCTGGAGCGTTCGTATCCCGGCGAGCAGGGTCCGCCAACGGACGAGGAGATCGCTGACGCGATCAACTCGCATGCCGGGGCGCGGGTCATCTCCAAAGCAGGCGTTCTGGATCTGCGTACCGGCGCCGTGGATACGGCATCGCCTGTCGTCCTTGAGGGCCTGGCGGCGTTCCTCGGTGTCTCACCGATGTACTTCCAGCCGGATGACGCCGTGGCCCGCCAGGTCTACGAGGGTCTCCAACTCCTATCGGCCTCACGGAAGGGGGCCGTGGGACGGGTCAAGGGGCGAGGGATGGGCTCGCAGGGCCTGCCGACGAACGTCATGGAGTTCGTCAACGACCTGGTCACGGAGTTGGAAGAGAGAGAGCCGGACGACAGGGAGTAGCACCTGCCCGAAGCCCGACCGGAGGCTTCGGACAGCATGCGGGGCCGCTCCTGCTCTCGGGCCGCTCTCTACCGGTCGTGGTGTCGGCCAGCGGCGATCACGGCCCGGATCGCGTGCAGCGCGTCGAGGTCTTCGAGGGGGTCCCCCTCGATCACCAGCAGGTCTGCGCGGAATCCCGGAGCGATCCGGCCCGTCGTCTTGCCCAGTCCAAGCGCGTCGGCCGCGTCGGCCGTGGCCATGTCGAGGATCTTGCTGTTTGGCAGGCCCAGGTGCGCATAGAACGACAGGGCAGGCACCAGTCCGTCGAACCCCGCGCGCTGGACTCCCGCGTCGGTTCCGGCGACGAGCTTTGCGCCGGCCTCCGCCATCTGACGGACGAGGTCGAACATGGCTGCGGCCCGTTCCTCGCCGAAGAAGCGCGGGAGCATCTGCCAGTGGGGGCTCACGGCCGGGCAGACGGCGATGCCTTCTTCGACGATCCGCTTCAGGACGTCCTGCCGGAGGTCGAAGCCGTCAGCTGTCATCCAGGTGCAGTGCTCGATCGTGTCCACGCCCGCTTCCACAGCGGCGGCGATGCCGTCCGCGCCGTGTGCGTGGGCAGCTACCGGCACGCCGGCCTTGTGCGCCTCGTCCACCAGGGCCTGCAACTCCTCCGGGGTGAACTGGCTCTGCCAGCTCTTTGGCCCATCCTTGGTCAGGCCGCCTCCGGTCACCATGGCCTTGATCACGCCCGCGCCCGCCGCGAGGTTGCGCCGTACGAGATCGCGGACCTGGTCCACGCCGGAGACCTCGCCGCCCAGGAAGTGGCAGTGCCCGCCAGGAGGGGTGGCCGGTGTGCCCGCGGACACGATTCGCGGGCCAGGCGTGCTGCCTCGGCTGATCTCCTCGTCCAGGCGGAGTGCCAGGCCGTTGCGGTCTCCCAGGTCCCGGACCGTCGTAACCCCGCTGGACAGGAGCTGTTCCGCACGCCGACGCATGTCCTCCAGCAGCTTCTCGTCACTCGACTCGGCGAGGGTGGCCACTGGGTCGCCGCCGCCGTCGAACGCGAGGTGTACGTGGGCGTCGATCAGTCCGGGCAGCAGCGTCGCGTCGGGGAACGCCAGGTGCTTCCCGTCCGCGCCGACCCGGTCGGCTAGCTGGGTGCGCGGTCCGACCGCGGCGATCGAGTCACCCTCAACGAGGACGGCGCCGTCCTCCAGGTACTTCCCGGAGCCGGTCAGGACCCGGCTGGCGGTGATCAGCATTTCGTTAGGTCTCCCTCTCACTTCCACGGTCACGCGGTCAGCCGGAGCGCTTCCGACACCGCGATCAACTGACGGACGTCCGCGTCCCGGTCGTCCTCCTTCGGCACCGCGAGCGGCACCGCCTGTCCCGGTGCCGGAGCCCCCTGTCGGATCGTGTCGGCGGCACGCCGTAGTCGGCTCGCGAGTTCCGCAGGATCCAGGCTGAGCAGGTCGGCGTCACAGTCCTCGTCGACCAGGTAGGGGCTGATGTCGACCAGGCCGTCCCGGCATTCCACTATCCGCCGGTGGTAGCGACGGTGCACGCCACGCGCCCGCCACCGATCCCACAGGCGGCGGGAGGCAGGGCGAAGTTCGTTCTCCGGGTAGACGTCGGTCAGCAGCTGCCACAAGGGGCTCAGCCGACGGTGATCGCGGCGCCGCCGCAGCCACAGCCGGATGGCCGTGATCCTGGAGCGACTCGCCGAATAGGTGATGCCCGCGACGAAGAGCAGGATCGACACGACAAGCCAGAACGCCACGCCGGCCGTGAGCCGGTTCGGAATGGTTCCGCCGCTCCAGCGGACGACGACAAAGACCGCGCGGACGGCGCAGGCCACCGCCATGGCGCCGAGGCCGATCGCCGTCATCCACAGCCCTGTGGCATGCGGTCGGCTCGACATGCGGGCATAGCGTGCGGTCCACCGTCCGGCGGCACCGAGCGCGTACATCAGGTACAGGCCCGCGCCGGCGTAGAAGAAGGCGATCTGCGGGATCGTCATGTCTGCTGTGCTGAACGAGCCGGCGAAGTCCTCGTGCGGCACGGTCGCTGCCGCCAGGATGATCGCCACAGTGACCACGGACACGACGACGGCTTCCCACCGCGCGCGACGTCGCGCCGCCCGCCCGTCGGCCGAGTACAGGTAGAAGCACATCAGGAAGTAGACCGTCAGCAGCAACAGGACGTTCTGGATCAGCTTCGCCGTGCCGTGCCCGGCCACGGTGTCGATACCGGTGGTGCCGCCCGGCATGGCCACGGGGTACGACAGGCCCGCACTCAGCAGGCAGAGGGCGACCGACCTCGTGGGAGCGTCATGCGGGGCTCTGGACCACAGGTAAAGCCTCCACACGACGGCAGCCGCGATGATCAGCAGGAGTATCCCGCTCACTGGTTACAGCCACCCTCGCCGGTCGCCCAGGGCCGACTGGACCCGACGTACCTCCGGGTCCTCCGACAGAGGGGGGAGTTCGTCGAGCACCGAGGACCACTCCAGGATGATCGTGGCCGCGAGCTCGACCGAGCACTCCTCCTTGTCCTCGTACGAGCAGCGGCGGGCGACCCGCCGGATCAGCTTGGGATCGAGTACGGGAATGAGGGTCGCCCAACCCTCGACGAAGTCGTCCGGGGATTCCTCCGGCGAATCATCGGTCTGGTCCTCTTCCCATTCGGCAACGAGGATGTGAAGGATCTCGTGGAGGATGATCTGCCGCTGGTGCAGCCGGGTCGTCTCCTGCTGGTAGAGGATCACGTCCATCTGCGGCGTATCGACCCACAGCCCTGAGGGCCCGGGCTTCTCCAGCGGGAAGGGCCGCAGGACGATCGGACGTCCGCGCCTCTCACTGAGCGCCTTGACCAGCTCGTCCACGTCCAGAGGCGGGTGGATGCCGAGCTCGCGCAGCTCCTGCCGCAGTCGGCGGTGAAGATCGCGTTCCACGGTCCGCTCAGCAGTCCGCCAGCGCCCCAGCCTCCAGCGGCTCCCCCTCCCCCGCGCAGGCACCGGAGGTTGCGAAGCGTCGCGACGACTCTCTCCCAGAGACATTTGAGCTATCCCTTCGTACCGGCCGATCGGGCTCTTGCTCGGAGCCGGGCACCAGCCACCGCGGGTCAACGATGTTCGGGTCCCCGGCCAGCGCACGGAGGCGGTCACGGGCGCCGAGACCAGCACCGACCAAAGGGCGCATGCCTACCTCAGCGATCGAGCCACGAGGCGTGAGAGAGCCCCTCCAAGCCTGTTAGATCGCTAACGCGAACAGCTAAGCGACCCGTTGAAGCCTCTACGGGAACAGCTTCGGACCTTACGCGAGGCCCACATGAGATCAAGGCCGGAAAGTCACCCCTGAAGATCCAACGACCAGAGATCACCTGTCGCGGCAAAACCTGACAAACCAACCAATCCCGATTTCGATCATGGCCCTGAACTGCTGATTCACTTGCGTTCATATTGACCACTACCGCATCACCGACGGGTACATCCGTTATCTCTTTGAGACATTTAACGGGATCATAAGCCGTGCATTTAGTTACTAAAGGAGTGACCCTGCTGTTCCAGGGGCACGGAAAGATGTGTGTAAGGGGTCACTTCTGCGCCAATCTGTGCAGTCATCCGCGTTACGCTCCCGAGCATGCCTAGCGACATATTCAGCCAGACACCTGAGCACTCAGCGTTCTGGGGCGAATACCACCTGTGCACACTGACCACGCTTCGCGCCGACGGCACTCCCCACGTAGTGCCTGTCGGCGTGACGCTAGACGTCGACACAGGAGTCGCCCGAGTTATCACACGCAAACCAAGCAAGAAGGTCGCCAATATTCAGGCATCCCGCCCCGGCGAAGCTCGCGCGGTTGTCTGCCAGGTCGACGGAGGCCGCTGGGCCACCCTGGAGGGCACGGCCGAAGTGCTGACCGACGCGGCGGCGGTCGACGACGCCGTGGCCCGCTACGCGGACCGGTACGGCCGGACTCCGGCTCCGGACCCGGAGCGTGTGGTCATCGAGATCACGATCGACCGGGCCATGGGCCAGCTGAACGCCGCCCGACCGAAGACGGCGAGCGCTGCGACCTGACCGCGCGAGAGCCCCGGGAAGGGCAGAACCTGACATCTACGCCGATGTCGCCGGTGAGTTCAGTGGTGACGCCAACGGTGTCATTGCGGGTGCCCTGCCCGGTTGTTAGCCTCAGATCGATCTTCACGTGGTGTAGGCCTTCAACTACGGCTTGAGGTTGGGGAGATGGCGATAGGTCGCCCGTGGGAAGCGGATGCCGACGCTGGATTCGTGCGTCGTCTGGGCCGTTCACCACAGGAGTTGGGATTGACGAGCGGCTCGGAGAGTTGCCCGGACATCTGGGAGATGGACAACGGCGACGTCGCGGTGATCGGTCGTGACGTGACCGCTCTCGTGGCCGAGCGTCTGCCCGAGGGAGTCTCCGTCGGGCCCGACGAGCGCCTTGTGATCGTTCCGAGGAGCCTCCTCGCTGCTGCGAAGCCGGACATGCCCGATGCCTGATGTGAGCGCGGCCGAGCCACCGGGCGTCGACGCGCCGAGCATCAGCGCGCTTGTCGCGTCGCCGCCCGAAGCCCGAGGTCCTTTCCTGCCCGTCAGGGAATACCTTCAGGCGTTTCGGGAGGACTACGCCCGTCCCGAGGTGACGGCCTTCGACAAGTTGGAGTGCGGGCAGCACTTCCAGGAACCGGGTTTCTCGTCGTGGGAGGCGTTCAACCGAGGGGCTTGGCGCGAGTCCGTCGACCTGATCAAGGAGGTGCAGCCCGCGATCAAGCGGCAGTTCGAGGACGCTGAGTCCCGCGGTCTGGTACTGCGCCGGGCCCGCTACATCGAGCTCCCTCCGTCGGACTACCTTGTCTGGGAGATGGCCGTGCTCCGCGAGCGGGTCAGCCGGGGCGAGCACATCCGGGTCGTAGCCGGCCAGGGCCAACCCGGCTTCCAGGCACCCCCCCCCCGATGGTTTTCCGAACTTGTCATTCTCGGGTCCATCCGCCTCTATGAGCTGAGGTACGGACCGGACGGCGTGCTGGCCGGCGCGTACCAGTACGACGACGCCCAGTTGATCGAGGCCTGCCGCACCGACTTCGAGCAGCTCTACGACACGGGTGAGGACTTCTCGTCGTTCCACGACCGGATCACCGGCCCTCTGCTGCACGCCCGTTGCACGGAGGCGTCGGCATGACACCGCTTCCGGAACCCGTTCCCGGGACTGCCACCCGCGCGGCACGCGGCCTGCACGGACGCCCCTGGTACCGGTCGCGTGCGGCGACGCTGGCGTTGTCCGTGCTCGCCGTTGTGTGCGCGATGGGTCTCGTCGTCATTTCTCCCCTCGCGCTTCCCGCGCTGGACGGCAACGGAGAGGACTGGGAGCGGATCGGCGACATCGCCCAGGCCTACGGTGCCGTGTCCGCGCTCCTGTCCGGTCTGGCCGTCGTCGGCGTGGCGGCCTCGCTGGTCCTCCAAGCACGGGAAGCGAAGGCTGCCCGAGTGCAGAACACCCGCTTGATGCATATGGAGTTCACCAAGCAGGCCATGGAGAACCCGGAGTACCTCGACTGCTGGGGTGGACCCGACGCCTCCCGGACGGTTCTGCTCCGGCGGCAGCACATGTACGTCAACCTGGTGGTGTCGCACTGGGAGATGTGGTTCGAGCTCGGGGACCTCACGGAGCAGTGGCTGGCGTCCATGTGCGACGAGATTTTCGCCGGCGAGATCGGCCGCTCGTTCTGGGCACGGACCCGTGAAGCACGTATCTTGACCGCGTCCACGCGGCGGATGAAGCACTTCAACCAGATCATTGACGCCCGGTATGAGACGGCGCTCGACAGCCCACCACGGACCGGGTCGGCGTTGCCGGATCTTGGAGTGCCCGGAGTCGTGCCACCACGCGCGGCTGATCAAGACCAGTCCTGAACTCCTCGCATACTCAGGCGGACACACGATGCACGTGTGCGCCTCGCAAGTAGCAACCGCGCCTCCGACGCCCTCACTTACTGGCCCTAACAAAGCCTCTGGACGTGGCGGTGGGTAATCAGGCAGACCGCGAGTCCGAGGAAGGCCTCATGGATGTCGTCGCGTCGTTCCCAGCGGATCCGCAGGCGGCGGAAGCCGTGCAGCCAGGAGATCGTCCGCTCGACGACCCAGCGGAAGGTGCCCAGGCCGGTGCCGTGCGGCTGCCCCCGTTGGGCGATCGCGGGCCGGATCCCGCGTCTCCGCAGGAGCTGGCGGTACTTGTCGTGATCGTAGCCGCGGTCGGCGAAGAGCATGTCGGGACGGCGTCGTGGGCGGCCGACGACACCGGCGACCGCCGGGATCTTGTCCAGCAGCGGCAGCAGTTGGGTGACGTCGTTGCGGTTGCCGCCGGTCAGCGACACCGCGAGCGGGATGCCCTGGCCGTCGGTGATGATGTGGTGTTTGCTGCCCGGGCGTGCGCGGTCGACCGGGCTGGGCCCGCTTTTGGGCCCCTGCGTGCGGCCCGGACGTGGGAGGAGTCGATCACCGCCCGCGACCAGTCCAGCTGGTTCTTCGAGCGCAGCTTGTTCAGCAGCAGTTGGTGCAGCTGGTCCCAGACGCCGGCCTCGTTCCAGGCCGCCAGGCGCCGCCAGCAGGTCATGCCCGAGCCGAAGCCGAGCTCCTGGGGCAGGTACTCCCACTGGATGCCGGTGTGCAGGACGAACAAGATCCCGCACAAGGCCTGACGGTCGGGCACTCGCGGCCGTCCCTCGACCTGCTTCGGTGGCGGCTCGGGCAGCAACGGCTCGATGAGCGACCACAGTTCATCCGACACCATCCACGGCCGCGACTGACGCTTCCCCATGCCCACATCAACGAGCGATCAAGCGGACAGTCACATGATCAACCCGCTTTTGTTAGAGCCAGTTACTCCGACCCCAGCGATCGCATGTCTTCAATCCGCTCCGTTCCGCTTGAGAATGCTGCGAACGGTATTCCGCGAGTGCCCGGTGAGCTGCGCGATTTCCACTTCACTCAGCCCTGCTTTCTTCGCGCCAGTTACCAGGGGATCCCGCGAGGCGCGAATACGACCGTATTCAGCGAGTCGCTCACGCAGGTCATCTTCTGAGGCATCCTCACCCTGCGGCCGGTGTGCACCGGGACCGCTGGTTTCGTAGATGCCGATCAGGTGCGAGCGTCTCGTGCTGTCGCTGTGCATGCGGGCACGCTAACCCGTAACAGCCTGCGAATGCGCAGTTCTGCGCACCCGTGTTCAGGCTTGCACACGACTGTTGCGCCGTTCGGGTGGCCGTGTGCCCACCGTGGGCACACGTCCTTGAGCGAAGCGAGTGTTTCTGCCAGATCTGGGACTGCCGCTGCGCTCTCAACCGGGCTTCCTGTGCAGTTCTGCACAGCGCACCCCGAGTTGTCTGATCGTCAGCGGAGGCCCGCCTGTCCCATCTCTCATCGAAATGAGCCTCGTGTTCTCAGCTCGCCTTGTCGTGGCCATTGACGTCGGCACGCACGCCATCGGTTCGTCCTGGTGCGTCATTTCAGACTCCAACGCCGACCCGGTCAGCCGGAAAATCCACTTCTCCAATCAATGGGAGTCCCAGCCTGCACCGACCGCCAAGAACCTGTCCGCCCTCCTGCTGGACGCCGACGGAAATCTGATCGCCTGGGGGTACGAAGCCCGTCGCCTATGGCTGACTCAGGGAGCCGAACTCCGTGAGAAGGGCGCTCGCTATCACCAGGGCTTCAAAATGGATCTCGGCACGCATCCGGTGTCAGATCCGGAGAACGCGATCCTGGCCGGGAACGACCCGGCCGAGGAGGAGAGTGCCCAGCCAGCGGCGGGTTCCGCCGGCTTGAGCGTCGACGAGGTGACGCCAGACCTGCTGTCGACGTTGCTGCGTCAGGTGGTGACGACGACGCTTGGGCAGATCACTGCCGCCGGCTACGACGAGGACGATCTGCGCTGGTGTCTGACCGTCCCTGCCTGTTGGAGCGACTACCAGAAGGCGGTGATGCGGGACGTCGCCAAGAACGCCGGCCTCCCCGGCGAGGACGGCCGGGTGCTGCTGTCCCTGGAGCCGGAATCGGCGGCGCACTATGCCCGCGTCAGCGGCGTGCGCGTCATCGGCGAGGACGACGAGGCGGGCGAGGACCTAATGGCGCCCGGGGCTCGCTTCATGGTGGTGGACTGCGGCGGCGGCACCGTCGACATCACCGCCTACGAGAACGACGCGGACGGAAAGATGGTCGAGATCGGCCGCTCGATCGGAGACCGGTTCGGCTCCGACTTCCTCAACCGGGCCTTCGAGAACAGCCACTTGGCCGAGTGCCTCGGCGACACGGACATCCTGGACGAGATCAGGGACAGCTGCCCCGAAGCCCTGCTCAACCTCATCGACCAGTGGGAGCGCGCCAAGCTGCACGTCACCCTCGACCAGGAGGACAGCATCAACCTGCTGATCCCCTCCGCCATCGACCGCCGCATCGGCGCGGCCGTACGCAAGCGCCTGGCCCGGCGCCAGAACAAGGTCAACGACTCCATCGTGCTGACCCCCGCAGACATCCACGCCCTGTTCGACACCGTCGTGCCCGGCACCCTGGACCTGATCGACACCCAGCTGCAGGCGATGGCCGCCACGCGCGGCGACAACACCAGGCCCGACGTCATCCTCCTCGTCGGCGGCTTCAGCAGTTCCCCCTACCTTCAGCAAGCCGTCAAGGAACGCTTCGGCGACCGCGCCCTCGTGATGGTGCCCCCCAACCCCGATATCGCCGTGCTGTTCGGCGCCACCCACTTCTGCTACGACCCACAGACACGCGCCCGACGCAGCCGGTTCACCTACGGCACCGAGGTGAACAAGCCGTTCAAGGAAGGAGTCGACCCCGAGGACAAGCGGTACGTGACCACCTACGGCCTGGTCACCTGCCGTGAGCGGTTCTCCGTGTTCGCCCGCGCCGGAGAGTCCATCGCCACCGATGCCGAGGTGATGCACGGCTACGTCCCGTTGGAGGACGACGTCGACGCCATGGAGTTCGACATCTTCGCCACCAACGACACCGACCCTCGCTACGTCACCGACCCGGGCTGCGACCTCATCGGCACGGTACGGGTGGATCTCGCTTCCGTCATGCGGTTCCCGCGCCGGGAACGGTCGGTGCGGGTCTTCATGAAGTTCGGCGAGACCGAGATCAAGGTCCGGGCCGAGCTCGTCCACGGCGGGCAGAGCGTGGCCACCGAGGTCCGCTTCCACTCCAACTACTGACTAACAGAGGATCCATGGACATCATCGGCATCTTCAGCCACCACACGCAGGAGCGGAGCCGCCCAGCGCCTCCCTCAGCCCGACCCGCCACCTACGACGCCTTGCCTGAGGACCCGCTGAAGCAGGCCCTCAGGCGGATCGGCCAGCTGGAACAGACCGTCAAAGCCGGAGAACAGCAGCACGCCCAGATGCGTCGGTCCATCGAGCGCCTGGAACGCCAGGTGGGAATCCTCCTAGCCGCCCGGCTGGAAGGGCGAGACGACCTGGCCGCAGCGCCGCATGGCGACCACCAAGTCCTCGCCCGCCGCTTCCGCACCCTCATCGAACAGAACTTCCTCACCTTCGCCCGCCGCTACGCCAGCCGGTGCGACCGTGTCCTGGACCGGCCCGCCACGGAACAGACCGCCCGGCTGATCAGCCTGCTCAGCCGACAGCTCTTCACCGAGGCCCAGCCCCTCCCCACGGTCCAGGACACCATCCGCCTTCTACATCTGCCGGAACACGACGGGCACATCGAGGCCGCCATCACCGCTCTGCGCGAACACTGCGCCGATCTCGCCACCCGCATCCGCCACGCTGGCCTGGACCATGCCTGGGACTTCACCGCCTCCAGCGGTACCCCTGCCGACCCCACACGCCAGGACGTCTGGGCCGCCTGCGACGCCCGTGCGCCCGTCAGCTTCATCGTCTCCCCCGCCTACCTCGTCAGCGGCCGCATGTACTGTCCGCAACTCGTCTTCACCACGCGGTAGACGGCCGCTTCGACCACACTCCCTCGCTGTGCTGTTGTCGAAGAGCACAGCGAGGGCGGTCGGAAGCCCCAGCGCTGGCTGGACTGTGCCTGTTCGGTCCGGACTGCGGTGGCGACTCATCGGCACCGCCCAGCCGGTTCGTCTCGTCGGGGACGAGGCCGAAGTCAAGGCCCTAAACATCGACCCGGTCCATGCCGACCGGCGTGGTGACACGGCCTGCCCGGGTATCCCTGTGGTCCCCGGGCAGTAGGCGCCTCCAAGAGGTCAGCCACGGCGGAAGAGCCGCCGCAACACCGAAGGCGCCTTCTCCCCGCGCGGCCCAGGCACCGCGCGATCCCCGGGCCGGGACTGAGCTTCCGGAGTGCGGTGGGAGGAGGGCAGGGCAATGCCGCGTTCGACGGCGATCCGCGCCACGATCTCCCCTGCATCGGCCGCAGCGGGGGCAGGCCGCGGGATTCCGCGTTCAGCGGCGAGCGTCGCTGCCGCGACCCCTCGTCGCTCGCCCGCGCGAGGCGGGCGCTGGACGGTGACCCCGGCATCGGTGAGGATGCTCAGATCCAGCGTCCAGGCCGTCGCCGACCGCGCCTCCCACATGTTGAACGCGTAGCGGATGTGGCTGCGGGCCTCGACACGGCTCATCCCCGTGACCTTGACCAGATGCGCGAACGCCTTCGACTCCAGGCCTCGGAGCTGGGCGTATCCGTAGTGAGTGACGGTGTGGCAGTCCGTGCACAAGCAGATCAGCCGCTTCAGGCGCTGGGTGCAGGCGGCGTCGTCGTACACCCACCGCTCGTGGGCCTCCAGCCACCGCTTGGCATCACGGTTCTCCGCGGCACCGCAAGCCTCGCACCGCATCCCGGCCCGTCGGGTGATCATCCGGCGAAGCCGTTCCCAGTCCCGCGGCGTCACGCAGGAGCGTACGTTGGTGAACCAGCAACTGGAGGGCACCAAGTCGACGAACAGTCCCTCGCCCAGGGTCCGGTCCTCGCCGGGAAGCAGGTCTGGCACGTCCGGGGCCGCAGCCCACGGCTCCAAGGCCGTCATGCCCCTACGGGGTGCGTACCAGCGCTTGGCAACTGGATCCCACCGGGCCCCGGCCGTCTTCGCCTGGTCTTTCTCCGCATACGGAACATCCAGCCAGATCCGCTCGGCCATCGTTGCTCCCTCTACTCCTACCGAGGTGGTGTAAGGAACTCGCCCTCGGTAACACGACGCTACCGGCCGCCCGCTGACCCGGGCAGACGATCTGCGATCTTCGGTCCGGCCAGCGGGGAGCAAGACCAGCGGATCGGGCCGCGGTACAACAGGGGCTGTAGAACGGCAAGATGGAACCTCTCGTTCCCACAGCAGTCCGTGCCGCCACACGGTCACCAGGGCCGCGCACGACGCCTGCGTGGAGGCCAAGGCCGCCTTCCTGGAGGCCTCCCGGCACGACCACGAAGCCGCGGATCCTAGTTGAGCGGTACACACCCCGTGCGCTCGTTCTGCAGATCCCACAGTTCGCGGAACAAGCCGTCCCGTTGGGCCAGCAGTTCCTCGGGGGTGCCGTGCTGGATGACGCGCCCCTTGTCCAGAACAACGATGCGGTCTGCGACGGTCACATTCGTGAGCCGATGGGTGACCAGGACGACTGCGCGGTCGGCGGCGAGGCGGCGTAGTCCGGTGAAGATGCGGTGCTCGGCCCTCGGGTCCAGGGCGGCGGTCGGTTCGTCCAGGACGAGCAGTCCGGCCGGCCGGTGGAACGCTCGGGCGAGCGCGATCCTCTGCCACTGTCCCCCGGACAGTTCCTGGCCGCCCCACCATTCCTTGGCCAGCAGGGTGTTCAGCCCGCTGCGCAGCCCGTCGACGACCTCGTCGGCACCCGCGGCCTGCGCCGCGGCGAGCACGGCAGCGTCTCCCTCCTCGGTGGCCTGTCCGAGGGTGATGTTCTCCCGCGCTGAAAGAGGCCAGGCCGCGTAGGACTGCGGCACGACAGCGACACGCGCCCAAGTGGCGTGCGCGTCCAGTTGCCTGGTGTCGGTGCCGTCCCAGGAGACGGCTCCTTGGTCGGGTAGGTACAGGGCCGAGAGGATCTTGCTGAGAGTGGTCTTGCCGGAACCGTTCTCGCCCACGAGTGCGACGACTTCGCCGCGCCGGACCTCCAAGGAGACGTCGTTAAGGGCGGGACGGTCGGCGCTCGGGTACTGGAAGGTGATGTTCTCCGCGCGTACGACGGCGGGGGCGGCCGGCGCCTGGGAGCCCCGGTCGATGCGGTGTCCGCCGGCCTCGTCGATGAAGTCCGCCCAGTCGTCCAAGAACATGCCGGTACGGAAGAGTTGGGCTCCGTAGCCGACGATCCCGTCCAGTCCCGCGCTGACGCGCCCCAGCGCGAGGAACGCGGTGCCGAGGGCGGCGACGGAGATCTGCCCGGCAGACACCAGCAGCGCGAGGGCCACCCACACCACCGCGTGGGCAAGGCCTCCCGCAGCCCCGCCCACCAGGGAGATCCTGGCGGAGCGCCAGGTGGCCTGGTCGGTGGTTCTGTCGATCCGCGCCCCGGCCGTGCGGTACTTGTCGAGGAGGAACGGTGCCATGGTGCCGGAGCGGACCTGGTCGGCGGTCTGCTTGTCGACCATGTACCAGCGCAGCATGCCCAGTAGTCGCCGGTCCTTCGACGTGGCGAGCGAGGCGATGTAGCTGATGCGCGCTGCGCGGACGCTGGCCAGGCCCTTCGGCAGAGCCGCCAGGACAAGCAGAGGCAGAAGGATCGGGTGCACGGCGGTCAGGACGCACGCCGAGGCGATCAGCGATGCCGACGCGGCGAGGATGTACTGGGCTTGGGTGAGAAGGTCCCTGGAGACCTCCACTCCACGGTCGGCCGC
The DNA here is from genome assembly GCF_030499515.1 of Streptomyces sp. DT2A-34. NCBI lineage: Bacteria > Bacillati > Actinomycetota > Actinomycetes > Kitasatosporales > Streptomycetaceae > Streptomyces > Streptomyces sp. DT2A-34. Next base: position 4,407,472 of record NZ_JASTWJ010000001.1, read on the forward strand.
GTCCCAGCGGTCGTTGTATCCGGGGTTGTCGTACGCGGCCAGTTCCGCCTTGGTCGCCGCGTCGAGGAGCTTGAGTTCGGCCTCCCGGGCGATACGCGGGGCCAACCGGGCCGACAGCGCGGTGGAGGCGATACCCAGCAGGGCACGGAGACCGATGGCGCCGGACAGGACGACAAGGGAAGGTACGGCGGAGCGGAGCTGGTCACCGGTGATGTGCTGCGAGGCGATCAACGGCTTGATCACCCCGGTGGTGGCCATCAGTCCGAACGCCTCCAGGACTCCCGAGAGGAGCTGGACGCCGAGCAGCGCGAAGACTGCAGCGCGGTCGACCTGCCAGCCCAACGCGAGGGAGCGGCGGATCAGTTGGGGCAGACGCTTGGCCATCGAGCGGGTCGTGATCGCGTTGGCGGCCTCGATGCGGCGATCGCCAGGGATGACGAACTTCAGTTCCTCGTCCGAGACCTCCGATTCGTCGGTCGGCTCGGTCGACTCGGTGGGCTTCGGGATGGTTGTCATCGACTCCAGCCCTCCGGCGGCACCCGGTGCTCTGCCAGGGAGGCCGCGTGAAACCCCGACAGCGCGCGCTGCGCGCGGATGAGTACCGCGTGCGGACCGATCACGGTTTGATACGCCAAGACGTCCCCCTGTATGCCGTGTGTGGTTGAGGCTGTCGTTCGTCAGTCGGTTCGTTCAGTGGGGTCGAAAGCCGCTGGATGGTCACGCCGTACCTCCGCTCGCTCCGAGGGCGGAGAGCTCGTCCTCGAGGCCCTCCAGGTCATCGAGCAAGCGTCGGATGGCGATCTGGCGCTCGCCCCAGTGCTGCTGTAGATCCGCCTCCGCCTCCCGCGGCAGGTCGTACTCGGGGTGGTGGCGCCGTAGAAGCTGAACAGCATGTACAGCAGCGCAATCCGCGCGCAGGCCCGCACTTCCCGCATCGGGAAGCTGGGGTGCTCCGAGCGGTAGGCCCTGACCATGGCCAGGGCGCAAGTGGCCCACTCGGTGCTGGTGGCGACGGTGCGAGGGTCGAACGCCGCGCGCCCCAGCTCCCAGGCCGGCGTCGCGCTGGCGCAGCGGAAGTCGATGACACCGGTGACGGCGTCAGCGAGGGTGATCAGGTTGGTGCGGGTGAGGTCCGCGTGCAGCGCCTGTTCCACCAAGGTCTCGGGGACATGCTCCCGCAACTGGAGGGTGTGGGCCCGCAGGTCCGAACGCCGCTGGTCGAGGTCGACTCGCAGTTGATCCAGCCGGTCGTGGCCTTGGCGCGTGGCCCTGGCCATCACGGTGTCGCACTTCGCCACGGCGTCCTCGACGGGCTCGGTCCGCCAGCGGGTGTGCTGCACGCGCTTGGGGAGCGGGTACGCGGCGAGCGCACGGTGCATGCGCCCCATGACGACGCCGATGTGCTCTGCGAGGGGGACCGTCATCGCGGATGTCGTCACCCGGCCGGGAGCCTCGTCGACCACGGCCCATGCGCTGCCTCCGGCGATGGTGACCAGGTTGTCGTCAGCGTCGGGCCACACCCGTGGAACGGGAAGCCTCGCGGCCCGGCAGTACTCCGACATGTCCCACGCGCTGCGTGCCGGGCCCAGGCCGGCCATCGAGCGGTACTGCTTGACGAACAGCCTCAGCCCGTCGGCTGTCAGGACTCGCCGGTTGATGGTCTCCGTGCCCATGTGCACCGGTTCCACAACGTCGGCAACCAGCCCGTACCGGCCTTCCAGTACCTCGGCGGTCAGCGTCTCGCCCCAGCCTGCTTCGCCCATACGGATCACCGGTCTCCGTGTACGGACGGACGGCGGGCCGTGAGGACGGTGAAGGCGTTCACGCGCGCCACCCGCCCCACACCCGCTTGCCGGTCTCCAGGCGCAGGTTCTCCAGCATGGTGTGCGCCTCGTCAACCAGGCCGATGTCACGGTGCTTGATCCCCCAGTCCAGAGAGTCCAAGGCATCCAGTGCCCCGTACGCCTGGCACGCGATCTGTTCCTCCGCGGTGAGGGGGCGGCCGTATCCGCTGTGGAACGCGGCGTGGATGTCGGGGCGGTGGCGCAGGATCCGGTAGCGCAGTCGGCTCAGGTCCCGGTAAGCGGCGGGCCGAAGCTCGGCCCGTTCGTAGTCGATGACCCGGAGCCGCTGCTCGGCCTCGTCCCACATCCAGTTCTTGGGCATGTAGTCGCCGTGCTGGGATACGCGAGGCAGGCTCGGCGGAGCTTCCCCAGCGAGCATGCGCACCATCGCGAGGTCGTGTTCCGGCACGTTCGTCGCCGTGCGCTCCAGGAGCTGGGCGACTGTCTCGTCCCACATCTCCTCTGTCTCTTCCAGCGTGGGCTCGTCGGCTGCCGCGGTGTGGTGCCGGGCGAGCAGTTCGCCGGCCTGCTCGTAGGCCGCACGCTCCTGCTCGGCCGGCAGGCGCAGTGTGTCGAGGCTGCGTCCAGGCACGGCGGTGATCAGGATGGTGCACGTCTGCGTGTCCGCGGCGACGAGCTCGGGTGCACGGTCGGCACCCAGGGCGACGGTCCACTTCTGGTACGCGGTCACTTCGCGACGGTGGAGTTTCGGGCCCGCGTGGAGCTTGCCGAACCACCGGTCTCCACCAGGTGCTTTGACCTCCCAGACGGAAGGTCTGATGTCGCCGGGCCTGGGATGTTCGGCGACCACCGTGTACGTGTCGGTCACCGACTCCACCAGTTGGTGGAGCGCGCTGGGCATGTCGATCACGGTGCGCCCTTCCGCTCGCTTGGCCGCCCGACCGCGCCACGATGGGTGACGGATGGGACGCGCTCAGTGTCCTGTCGTGGGTGGGTAGCTTGCCAAGGGCCACTGACAATGCGGCCTGAGCTGGTCATCTGCGGACGCTCACGGCTGTATGTCCCTCCTGGGAAGCGGGCTGGTCAGGCACGGGCCAGCCACCGCTGACGCTCGGCATCGGTGACGAGGCGCTCGTCGTGGGCGAGTTCGAGCCCGGCGAGGCGGGCGTAGTGCTCGACCACCTCGGTGCCGAAGGCCTGCCGCGCGAGCGCGCTGTCCTGGAATGCGGTCAGGGCCAAGCCGAGGGTGGATGGCACTGGGGCTTCTGTTCCACTCGCGCGGTAGGCGTTGCCGGTCGCTTCGGGACCAAGGGCGAGCTTCCGTTCCAGACCGTGGTCCATGGCGGCCAGCACCGCCGACAGCGCCAGATACGGATTGGCGTCCGCACCCGGCACACGGATCTCCAGGTGCAGCCCTTCGCCGCGGCCGACGACGCGGACCGCGCAGGTGCGGTTGTCGCGGCCCCAGGTGAACGTGGTCGGCGCGAAAGAGCCGGGCGTGAACCGCTTGTAGGAGTTGACGCTGGGTGCGTAGAACGGGCCCAGCTCGGGCAGGCCGGCGAGCAGACCCGCGATGGCGTGCTGACCGATCTGGGACAGTTCGTGCTCGGTGCCGGGCTCGTGGAGTTGGCTGATGGCCTTGGACCACAGCGACACGTGCAGGTGCAGGCCGTTGGCTCGGCCGGTTTCCGGGGCTGCCATGAACGTGGGTGCCAGGCCGGCGCGCGAGCCCAGAGTGCGCACGGCGTGCTTGAAGAGCGGGTGCCGGTCGCAGGCGGTGAGCGCGCCGCCGTACGGGAAGGTCACCTCGACCTGGCCGGGGCCTGCTTCGGTCTTGATCGCTTCCACGGGCATCCCCGCCCCGGCGAGCGCCCGCTGGAGACGGCGCAAGTACCGGTCGGATACAGGGTCGTGGTCGAGGGCGTAGTCCAGGTTCTCCGTCGTCAACGGCTGTAGCCCCTGATAGCCAGCCTGTTCCGCGTCCCCGTACGTGCCCTTGTAGAGGACGAACTCGGTCTCGATCCCCACCTTGGGATGCAGCCCGTGCCGCGACAGTCGGGTCAACTGTTGGTGGAGGATCTGGCGGGGCGCGATGTCGATCAGCGTCCCGTCGTGGTGCACCGCATCGCCGAGCACGGCAACGGTGCGAGGCAGCCACGGCACCGCGCAGAGGGTCGACAGAGCCGGTTGCACGGACAGGTCCTGGTAGCCGGTCTCCCACGAGGTCAGGGCGAAGCCGTCCGCCGGGTTCATGTAGACGTCGGTGGCCAGGACGTAGGCGCACACCTCAGCGCCGTCATGCGCGACGCGCTTCAGGAAGTGGTTCGCGTCGTAACGCTTCCCCTTCAGCCTCCCCTGCAGATCAGGGACGGCGAGCAACACCGTGTCGATCGCACCCGCCTTGACGAGGTTCCGCAGGTCGGACAGGGAGAGGCCCTTCCCGGAGCGCCCGCCCTGCTCGGGGACAGGTGCGGGGGCCAGTCGGGCCACGGTGCCGTTGCCGCTCGTGTTTCTCGTCATCAGACGACCTCGTCTTCGTAGGTAGTCGCCGAGCGGTCGAAGTTCTGGGCCGGCACTTCATAGGAGTTGCCCTGCTTCCGCCACCACCCCCAGGCGAGGGCCAGGACGACGAACAAAGCGATAGGCGCGTAGTTGAAGGTCTCTACGGAGACCAGGCCGCCGTCTGCGGGGCGCGTCTGCGGCAGACAGAACAGCACCGTCACGAACACCACCCAGACAACGGCGATCGTGCCGACGGCCACACCCCAGTTGCCGAGGTTCCAAGGGCCGGGCCGGAAGCGATCGCGGTTCTTGATGCGCAAGTAGATCGGGATCGCGTACGCCGGGGTGATCCCGACCACGTTGATACTGGTGATCGCCGCGTACGCGACCGGGCTGTACAGGCTCGGCAGGGCCAGCACGGCGGCGCACACGACCGCCAGCAGCACGGCCATGCGTGGGGTTCCAGTGCGGCGGTCGACCTGCCGCCACAGGTGCGAGCCCGGCAGCGCCCCGTCGCGCGAGAACGCGAACACCATCCGGCTGGCCGCGGCGGTCTCGGCATTGCCACAGCACAACTGCGCGATGATCACCACCAGGAGCAGCGCCTTCGCCCCCGCCACGCCCAGCGCGTCCAGGAAGATCTGCGCCGGCGGCACCCCCGTCGCCGTGCCCACGGTGCCCGCGTAGTCCTGGATCGCGAACGTGAGCCCGGCCAGCAGGACGAACCCGGCTAGCCACGACCACCCGATCGCGTGGATGATCCCGCGGGATGCGGACACCTGGGCGTCGGTGGTCTCCTCCGACAGGTGCGCGGAGGCGTCGTAACCGCAGAACGTGTACTGGGCCAGCAGCAGACCGAGCACTGCCACGTACAGAGGGCTGGACCAGCCGGTGTTGTTGACGAACTCGCCGAAGACGAAGTCGGCGGACTGGTGGTGGGAGGGCACGATCGCCAGTGCTCCAACGATCACCGTGACGCCGGCGAGGTGCCACCAGACGCTGATGCTGTTGAGGATGCTGACCAGCCGGACCCCGAACAGGTTCAGGGCGAGGTGCAGAGCAAGGATGCACAGGAAGATCACCATGATCGCGCCGGGCGTAGGCTCGAAACCCCACTGCAGGTTTAACAGGGCGCCCGTGAACAGCGCGGCCCCGTAGTCGATGCCGGCGATGGCGCCGAGCAGGCCCAGCAGGTTCAACCAGCCTGTGTACCAGCCCCATTTCCGTCCGCCCAGTTGCTCTGCCTGGTAGTACAGGGCCCCGGAGGTCGGATAGGCGGAGGTCACCTCGGCGAGTGCGGCGCCGATGAACATCACCATGGCGCCGACGATCAGCCAGCCCCACAGCATCACCGACGGGCCGCCGGTGTTCAGGCCGAAGCCGTACAAGGTCATGCAGCCGGACAAGACGCTGATGACGCTGAAGGAGATCGCGAAGTTCCCGAACGGCCCCATGCGCCGGGTCAGCACGGGCTCGTAGCCCAGCTCCCGCAGGTATGCGTCATCGGGCTTTCGGGACGTCGCACGGTGGTTCGAACTCAAGCGAGACACAGGTCAGTCTCCAAACTCGGGGATCTCTAGGCAGGTTCATGCCAATAGAGGCTTGGCTGGCAGCGGATGCCGATCACGGGTGCGGCCCGGCGCGCGGCCTATGGTTGCGGGCGTACGAGAGGGACTCGGCGCGCGCTCGAAGGAGCAGCGCCTCGCCAGGGTCCGGCCCCGCCGCACCGTCGTGCACCGACGCCCACGGCTCGCGGGCGGCATACGGGCCCATCGCCTCGAACACCTCGGCGGCCTCCACGTACTGGTGTCCCGCCCACAACGCGTAGGCCAGGAGGTTCAGATCGGCCACCGAGTGCTGCCCGACGGGCACCTTGTGGAACCAGTCGTGAAAGGCGGCCAGTGTGTAGTCGAGTGTCGACTCCTGCGCCCACTGCCGCCGCCACAGCGGATCGGCGCGCGATTGCCGACGCTGCTCGATCTGTGCGTACGCCGGCAGAAGCAGCAGCGGCGATCCGACGGGACGCTGCGAGGCGACGGATCGGCCGAAGTCGAAGACCGCGGCCAAGGAAGCGCCACGCGGCCCCTCAAGGGCGAGCATGAACTGCAGCACGCGATGGTAGGCCTCGCGGTTGTACGGATCACGCTGGTTGACCTCGTACAACAACCCCCACGGACCGCTGGGCAGCATCGGCTCGTTGGGCCTCATTCGGTGTTCCTGACGCAGTTGCCGCGTGTCGATCTGGGCCAGCGCCGCGAGGCACACCCACGGCACGGGGTCATGCGGCGCACGACGAGATGCCAGGAGAGCCACACGTCGCGCCCTCGTCTCGAACTCCAAGGTCCGAGGGTGCTGTTGACGGTGTGCGCGCAGCGCCCTCTCGACGACGACACGGACAGCCATCAACTGCGCGTCGTAGCTGTCCGGCTCCTCGGCGAGCCAGACGTCGACCACGTCCGATCGGGCGGCTGCCACGGCCAGCAACTGAGTGCGCGACGTGCGCAATGGCCAGTGCGTGCCCGTCTTGTACAGCAGCTCCCGCGCCGGCTTCCAACGCCCAGCCTCCAGTTCGACCAGGGCCGTGCGTAGGTCGTCGTCATGGCCGGCCGGGTGGTAGACGAGACGCATCAGAGTCCCTCGGCGTGGGCCAGGCGCCGCTGGCGAGCGGGATGGGGGCCGTTCGTCCGACGCACGCCCATCGTGCGGGGGGACGCGCTCTCCGAGCTGAACGTGAATGTCATCGGGGGCCTTAGGCAAGTTGGGGGGGGACGGGGCCGCGAAGTGATCGGGGCGGACCGCCGGCCTGGCAGCGAAAGGGGATTCGGAAGCCGCGTCGCGCTCCCTAGAAGCGAATCTGTCCGATCATGTCGGCGACGCCGGTCACGAGCCGGTTGATGTTCGGGGCGATGGAAGTGCTCGCCAGGAAGAACCCGAAAAGCACGCAGACGATCGCTGGTCCGGGCTTCACGGATTTGCTCCGGATCAGAAGCACCACGACGATGCCGAGGACCAGCACAAAGGAGATGCTCAGAGCCATCAGGAGGCTGCTTCCTCTGCGGGCCCTCGCCGCTCCCGGCGAGCCTGGCTCAGCGCGCGGCGGAGAGCATCGGGTCGCGTCAGCGATCGCGGGCCTCGGGGAAAGACGTGCCAGTGCATCCCCGGAGGTGTCGTGCTCTCCGCGGACGGCACGACGACGTGGCACTTCTGCCCCAGCGCAACGGTCCCCGGCTCCTCCCAGCGGGCTGCGGTACCCACGGGAACGAGGAAGTACAGCCGGGGCTCCGGACCCCCGTGGTCAAGGATCACCGGGCCGACCGGTTCGTCGCCCTCGCCGAGGATCTCGATCGCGCGTCGGCCCACGGCCTCCACGGCACGTACGGCGTCCCACCACTCCCCCGCCGAGCACAACTCGGGCTCCTCGCCGATGGGCATCCAGCGCGGCGGGTTCGCGCGAGCTGCGGGATTGTCGTCGGACTCGGACATGGAAAAGGCCTCCTCACCACTGCGTGTGAAGAGACCATTCCATTCAGCAAGCTGTCCTGCGCGGACAGTCTGTCCGTGGGCTCCGCTCACCAAAGCCCTTGACAGAAGCTCAAGTTGTGCTAATGCCCGTCCAACTACCGAATGTGGAAAGCTCGTTGGAGGGGTGGGAGTCCATCCTGAGCAGCGCGGCAGTGGTCTCGCGAACGGACGGGTGGAAGCGCGTGTGGTTGGGCGCAACCTTCCGTGCGCGCTTGAGGTCCGCGAAGGCACCATCCCGGTCATTCTCCGCGAGCTTGGCAGAGGCCACGTCGATGAAGTGGTGGCTCGATCGCTCACCGACGGTCGTACTGGGCGGCGCCCACTCACTGCCGGAGACCGGAGACCATTCGACGAGGCGAGCGAGGGCCTGCTCAGTGTCGCCCGTGTCGATCATCGCGTGCACCTCATGAATGCGAATGTTCGTCGGGCCGAACGACATCTCGTACGCCAGGGAGTCGCGATTGCCGGCCATGGCCGCGACCTGCTCCGCCTCCCTCAGGTAGTCGTCGGCGCGTTCGGCGTTGTTCTCGCGGGCTTCGAGAACGGCCAGCTTCAGCAACAGCGCGCCGTCGACGGCAAGCGCGTCCTCCGTGAAGGAGCGTTCCGGCTGGAACCGCTCCAACTCGGTCCGCAGCCCGAGGAGCTTGCGGCGTGCCGGCGAGTACGCTCCCTGGCGCAGCATCGCTCCCGCGACGAGGTAGCCAGCCGTGAACTGCATCAGCGGGTCGCCGGAGCGGTCGGCCGCCCAACGGACGCGTTCCAGCGCCGTGTTCGACAGGTCGTGGTGGCCCATCTTGTGGGCCAGGGAGTTCACGGCGCGGTAGGCGCGTGCCAGGTGCCAGAACGCCTTGGCGCGGTCGCCGTTGTCGCCGCCGAGGGCCACGTGCGTCAGCTCGGTGATGATCGGCGGCAGCAGGGGGCCCATCGGGGCGTAACGGGCGTCGCGGCGTAGGGCCGCCACCTGGTCCACTTCCGAGGCGAGCACGGGAAGCGCCCGCGGAGAGATCTCCAAGTCGTCGGGGCTGTCGTAGCAGAGCAGGAGACGGCGGAGTTCGGGTATGACGGCGTGGACGCCGTCCTCCGCCTCCGGCTCACCGTAGTACGGCTGACCGGTCAGGACCTCGGGGCCGAAGCGCAGCGCCTTGGCGAGGGCCAGCACCAGCGACGGGGAAGCCTTACGCGCGCCCGACTCCAACTTCTGCACGTAGCTCGGGGAGACCGCGACCTTCTGTGCCAGTTGGGCGGCAGACAGTTTCCGTGTCCTACGAGCGATACGGAGACGGTCTCCCAGCGTTAGGTTTTCACTCATCGGTGGACCTGTCCCTTCGCGATGAAGCACTTCGATCAGAGTACGGATAATGTCCAAGCCTGCGCCCTTGGTCGCCAACTGTTAACAGAGCCGATGGCCCCGCGCCCACGACGTGGACCCGCGGCACGGGCCCGAAGCAGTTCGCCGTTCCCTCCTGGGCCTCCGACTGCATGTCCCGAAACTGGGCATATCGCAATGAAGCAGGCGCGGGATGAGTAAGCTTTTCACCCTTCAGTCAAGAGGTGGGCGTCGAATTACCTACGGACAGATTGTCCGCGCGATTCCCGCGCATGCCGGAAACCTGCCTTCGCTATCCGGCTGCGGACAGTAGCCAGGCGCTCACGTCGACATGATGGACGTGTGAACCCGCGTACGCTCGCAGCCACAGGGTGGTCCCGCCCGGTCGAAGGCAAGGAGTCGGGAGTGGCTGAAGCCGAACGGTCCCTCGTGTTATGGGACATCGACCGCACGCTGCTGTACGTCGGAGAGATCGATCGGCAGGTCTACCGCGAGACCTTCGCCGAGATCGTCGGGCGCCCCGCGGAGCGACTTCCGGCCCGGGGAACCGGCGTCACCATGCCCCTCGCGATCCGGTCCCTGCTCCTGGACAACGGCGTGCCGGAATCGGATGTCCCCCGACTGCTGCCGTGCATGGTCAAACTCCTGCCGGAGCGTCTCGCCGCGCATCAGGAAGACCTGCGCGAGCAGGGCGTCCTCATGCCCGGCGCCGTGTCAGCCCTGAAGGCGGTGCTCGAGCAGACGCACTTCGTGCCGGCCGTCGTCACGGGGAACCTCAAGCCCAACGCGCTGTTGAAGCTCGAAGCGTTTGGCCTCGACGCCTTCCTGGACACCGAAATCGGCGGGTACTCCTCCGACGACGAGCACCGTCCGGCCCTCGTTGCCATCGCGCAAAGGCGAGCTCAGGCCAAGCTCGGGGCAGTCTTCGCCCGCTCCAACACCGTCATCATCGGAGACTCACTCGAAGATGTCCGCACCGGAGTCGAAGGCGGCGCTTCGGTGATCGGCATCGCGTCCGGCAAGACCACCGCCCGCGAACTGGCCTCAGCGGGAGCCGACGCCGTACTCGACGGTCTTGAGGACGTTCCGCAGCTCTTGGAGGAGATCACGACAGTGCTGCGTACTTCCCCCAAGAGGTGACAGCCGATCAATGAGGACTACAACTCCCCGCGTTGTGCTGCGCTCTCCTCTCGCCGCCTTTCCACAGCACCTCCGCCGGAACGCGCTTGGCCGAGAAGCATTCGCGGTCGGGCCTCGGGCCGGTGTGCGGGATGCCCGAGGGAGTTACGCAGCCGGATGCCGTTGAACCCGCAGGTACTGGAGATGACGGTCTCCCAGTACGGCCACAGGATGTCCAGAACCCTCAACTGGATGCCGGACTCGGCGTGCAGGGCGAGGAGGTCACCAACGGGCTCGGGTGGCCCCAGCGGCTCGATGGGTTCCTCCGCGACGTGGGCGCGCGGGACGGGCTCTCCGATGGGGCGGAAGGGCTTGGAGTCGAACCGGTAGGCATAGAGGCGAACATTGCGGATCTCCTCCAACCAGTCGTACTCGATCGCGTGCACTCGATCGCCCCCGCCCGGGCCGATGATCCGCTCGCGGTCCGACGGGGACGTGTTGGGCGTCACCCAAGCCATTGCCCGAGGGCACTGCTTGGGGAACCAGTAGTCGGGGGCACGGACCGCATCGACGGCCCAGACGAAGGCCCCCTGGTCCTTCGACGTCGGGGAGACGCGCGGGACGAAGCGGGTGATGGTGGGGTCCTCGGAGAAGTGCAGTACCTGTCCAGGTTCTGGCCGCATCGGGGCATGGTAAGTCGACATGCGCAGTGCGCGCCTTCCGCATCTCCAGGTGCGCCGCTACGGGGTATCGAAATGAGCCGCAAGGTGACCGGTACGGGAAGCGCCGGGGGAGCCACTCTTCCAGACTATGGAAATGATCAAGAGTGAGGGCTCGTCGACAAGAGCCCTCCATCCGACCTAGCCGACGGTGTACGGACGCCTCAACGAGGCCAAGGGCCTGCCCCCACCAAAAAAGAGGAACAAGACCAGAATCACGAAACCTGACTGCTACTTTGCGGCAGAGGTGAGTTACTAACCCCGCAGGTGGCCGGTGCAGTCGACTTTGGACATCGACACCTGCGCAGCGGCTTCACCCACGTGTCAGCTGGTAGGGCATCGCGTCCCCAGCGATCACAGCGAAACGGAGAACCTCGGTGAGCACTTACGCCGGCCCACTCGTCGACGGTCCAACCTCGATGAGCGCATACGAGGGGCAGGTATGGGACACGCTCAACGAGCACTGGCAGCGCCGCAACAACCGCCGTGGCCTGCCGAACTGGGCGAGCGCCGCGCTCGGTCGCACCGGTGAGGTTGCGGGAAACGCCGCGAGACGGGTCACGGACGCTGTTCCAGAAGCGGTCAAGGAACCGATCCGTCGCGCAGGAGACGCGGTCGCCGACAAGGCCATGCAACCGGCGCTCGCAGGCGCGGCAGCGTTGCTCGAACTGGTCAACGACTGGGCCATGGAACTCAACGACCCGAAGAACGTCGAGAAGCTCGCCCGCAAGCGAGGCTTCGAAATCGACAGTTTCACCGAACTACAGCAGCAGGACCTCAAGGTCTGCGACCGGCTGCTGACCCGCAACACCCTCAAGTGGCGGACCACCGGCGCCCTCGAAGGCGGCGCCATGGGCCTGCTGGCCATGGTCCCCGTTGCCGGCATACCCGTCGCGATGACAGCGGACATCCTCGTCGTCCAAGTCCTGAGCGCGTCGATAGCAGCGCGCATCGCGTACTCCTACGGCTACGACGCCAAAGACCCCAAGGAGCAGGACTTCATCCAACGCCTGGTACAGCGGTCCTTCATGGCACAGGCGGCCAAAGCCAAGCCTTTGCGTGATGCCGCACGGGCGGCCGACGCGGTCAAGGGACGCATACGGTGGTCACAGAAGCTCCGCCAGGACCACCGCCTCCTGGCCGCCCTTGAGAAGTTGATGCAGCAGCTGGGCCCGGCCGGCTCCAGAGTGCCAGTTCAAAACGTCGCAAAAGTCGTGCCGTTCGTGGGCGTCCTCATCGGTGCCGGCATGAATTCCGCCGTCCTCGGCAGGGTGGCTGCCGACGCCCAGCGGTACTGCCAGACTCGATTCCTGTGTGACAAGTACGGGCTGCCGCTGCCGGCCGCACTGGCGACCGACCCGGACGACGACCCTCAGACCGACGCCACGTAGGTGATGGCCGGTGGGTCCGCGATGCAGCCTTTGCGGGTCCCCACTTGCGGGCGAGCACCCGCGCCCAGTCAGGTCGTGCTTCGCCATCGCGTTCTCGTCTCCGCAGGAACCCCTTGGACCACACCGCCAGGAGGAACCAGGTGCGACACGAAGTCGCTGAAAACTAGAGGGAGTTGCAATGAGAGTACGCGCCTCCCCCGGCCCGTGACCAATGGTCGGTCCCCAGCCTCGGGTGCGTCTGCGGTAACGCGGAGGTGCTGAGCCGAGGTGGTCAAGCTCAAGGGTCCGGTGGGCCATCACCGAGCCACAAGCGAAGGGGAATTCCGGGCGGGCGAACGAGAGTAAACCCTTGTATTTACGGGTCGTGATCCTGACACCGCGTCAATGGTCGGAAATCGGCGGTGACAGCTCCCGGCGCTGCAAGGCGTCACACGGCGTAGTCCCTTGAGCAAGGGACGTGGGGATCTGGTCTCCGTGCGTAGGTCACCGTGGGAGTCGGCTTAAAGAGGGCACCCAATCCGGAAGTATCTAGTTTCAGTGGAACGTGGAAACCCCGTATGGGTCCGGAAGTCAACCGGTAAGTCGGAGGCAACGAAGACAGAAATCCCGTGCGGGAACAGGATGGTCCAAGAAGCGAAGGCCGTCAGAGCGAAAGCTCGGAGGAAAGGCCAGAATTAAGGAGCTCTCTCCTTCTGGCTATAACTCGGCGGATACCAGTCTGGTGACTGGACCCGAAAGGGGGCCCACGTGGACCAGGTAGGCCATGTAGGTACCAAGGGGCAGAGACTTGCACCGAAGGGCAAGTTGGACAGAGAGAGGAGGAGGAAGTTGTCCCGTACGACGCCAGTCCTCTCGATGAACGGACCTTCGGGCGACGCTGAATTCTGGGCCAGCATCGACTGGCGATCAGAGGAAGAGTCTGTAAAGCGACTGCGCCAGCGGATCTACAGGGCTGCGAGGAAGGGTAATCTGAAGCAAGTCCGCAATCTGCAAAAGCTCATGCTGCGATCCAGGGCGAATGCCTTGACAAGCGTTCGTCGGGTGACTCAGCAGAGTACTGGCAAGAAGGCAGCGGGCATCGATGGGATTGTGGCACTGACCCCGGAGAAGCGCGGGCAAATGGCAAGGAGAACTCTCACCTCGCCAACTTCCGCCGCGAAGCCCGTTAAGCGCGTGTACATCCCGAAGGCCACCGGAAAGACCCGGCCGCTCGGAATCCCCGTCATTCAGGATCGCGTCAACCAGGCAAGGGTGAAGAATGCCCTGGAGCCGGAGTGGGAAGCGCGTTTCGAAGGGCGGAGCTACGGATTCCGTCCCGGCCGCGGTTGCCAAGACGCGATTCAGGCGATCTTCACGGTGGCTGCCAAGAAGCGCTCCAAGCGGCTCTGGGTCCTCGACGCAGATCTGTCGGCAGCCTTCGACCGCATCAGTCACGACCACCTCATGGACTCGATCGGCCTGTTCCCAGGCCGGCGGCAGATCCAGGGTTGGCTCCGGGCTGGGGTCATGGAGCAGGGTGTCTATGCACATACGACTGAAGGCACGCCCCAAGGTGGTGTCGTGAGTCCGCTGTTGCTGAACATTGCCCTGCATGGGATGGGAAATGCTATTGGTGCCAACCTGCCACAGGGCGGCATGAAGAAGAAGCATTCCCCGGCTCTCATTCGGTACGCTGACGATTTCGTGGCGCTCTGCGCCACGGAAGAGGAGGCATGGGATCTTAAGACCAAATTGACGGATTGGCTGGAACCGAGAGGACTCGCCTTCAATATCGAGAAGACGCGCGCCGTCCACCTCGAAGAAGGTTTCGACTTTCTCGGATTCAATATTCGTCGATACAAGGGCAAGATGCTCATTAAGCCGAGTGAGGACGCAGTTCGACGTGTCAAGGAGAAGATCAAGGACACCATCCGCGCCTATCGCGGATTACCAGCGGAACGGCTGGTTGGTGCCCTCGCTCCTTTGGTGCGAGGTTGGTCGACTTACTACCGACATGTTGTCTCGACAAAGATCTTCAAACGGCTTGACGACTTCATGTATAAGGCTTTGCGGCGATGGGCGCACTATTGCCATCCCAATAAGACCAGCCGATGGATTCGGGAAAGATACTGGGGTCAGTTCGAGGAAGGTCGAGGTGACAGGTGGGTGTTTGGCTCTCGGGCTAAGCGTCTGCCAAAGTTCGCCTGGACCAAAATTGTCCGGCACGTCATCGTCAAGGGAGACGCCTCCCGAGATGATCCGGAGCTGGAGAGCTACTGGAGAAGTCGATCCCGGAAGCGGCTACCCGAGATTGAATCGAAGCGGATTCTAACTCTGGCGGCCCGCCAGAAGGGACTGTGTACCAGATGTGGACAGGACCTGATCGAAGGCGCGGGGTACGACCCCGACGATGTTAACGATTGGGCAAGGTGGTTCACAGCCCGATATCGGGGCATCCACGTGCACCACCTGACTTACCGCAGCGCGGGCGGCTCACACCGCCTCAGCAACCTGGAGGTCGTACACACGCTATGTCATCAACAACTCCACGCAGTGGACCGCAAGAAGAACACCAAGTCCGAGCGGCCGTAGGCCCGCTTGAGCCGTGTGCGGTGATGAGTCGCACGCACGGTTCTGAGGGGGCCGGGGCGCAGCAATGCGCCCCGGCTACCCGACTGTCATACCCGCAACCGCTCACCCCCGAGGAAAGGCTCGCCGACGCGAAGAAGCAGCTGAGCCTCCCGCGTATCGTCGTGATCTGCGGCTCCACCCGTTTCATGACCGAGATGACCGAGGCCGATCTGCGGGAGACCAAGGCCGGAAAGATTGTCGTCAAGCCGGGTTGCGACATGAAGTCGCCGCACGAACTTTGGTCCGATCCTGTCGAGGCCGAGGCGCTGAAGGTTCGACTCGACGATCTGCACCGGGCGAAGATCCGGCTCGCTGACGAGGTGCTCGTAGTCGGCGACTACATCGGAGACAGCACCCGAGCCGAAATCGCCTACGCCCGGTCGCTGGGCAAGCCCGTGCGGTTCACGCACCCCGAAGTCGACCCCGAGGCCTGACCGCCCACCCCCCACACCCTCCGCAGGCACCCCTTGGAATTGATCACCTAGGCCGGTTTGGGGTGTGCTCCGACTCAGCGTGTCCTTCGGTTGTCCGGTCAACACCTCACTGGGATCCCCAGCAACACCTGCGGGCCGAACCCCGCCATCGCGATCGCCCGCAGGATACGGATCGATGGCGAGGAGATCGCGCCATGGACGCGCGTTCGCGCAGGAGATCGTTGAGCACCCGCACCGGAGACGTCGGGCACAGGGCCAGCCGGGCGTCGAGCGCCGTCTCCCACTGCTCGGTCAGTCCGAGCATGAGGCGTTTGCGCATCCCGGGGGTGACGTGGGCGTAGCGCGCCGAGACCGAGCCGTCGATGTGGCCCATGCGTTGGTCCATGAGGACCTTCTCGGTGCCCATGTCCTCCATCACGGTCCGGTGGGTGTGGCGGAGGCCGTGGGGCGTGAGGCCCTTGGCGATCGGGAGCCAGCAGGCTTCGGCCCGGTCGCCGGCGCCGCGTCCACGGGTCGGCACCCCGGGCCACGGCTCGCCGAGCAGCGGTACGGGGCGGGCTTCCTGCGGCGCCTTCTTCGGGTACCAGCCGGAGACCGCCGGGGTGAACAGCCACGTCGCGAAGCCGTTTCGGCGCCAGTGGGCTGAGTGATCCGAGACCGCTCCGCCCCGCACGAACCCCAGGTCCGCGATGGCCTGCTCCACCCTCACCCGCTTGGCTTCGGTGACGCGGTCGGGGTGGTTGAGGACGTTGGACACCGTGCCCGTGGAGACTTCGGCACGCAGTGCGACGTCGACGAGCTTGGCGCCCCGGTGGCCGTCGATGCGAGTCGTGCCCTGCCCGCGGAAGACGTAGGTCTTGCCGTGACACGGGCAGGGTTTCGGCTTCGTGCGGGCGACGTGGTTGGCGACCAGGGCCGACAGCCAGTCCATCGCGTCGATGCTGCGGTAGCTGTCGTCCTTGGGTGGGCAGCGCACCAGCTCGCCGGTGTCGAGTTCGTACAGTTGCCACTCGACGCGAACGGAGCCGGGGCGCGCGAACTCGGTTTCCAAGCCGACGATTTCGCCCCAGCGCATGCCGGTGTACCCCTTGAGGACGACAGCGACGAACTCGTCGTCACGACCGGAGAGCAGGGCGGCCCGCTCTGCGGTCAGCAGGATGCCGAGCGCGTCGGTGACGACCTTCTCCGGACCGCGGTAGCGGGAGTGGCCGGCTCGTTTTCCGCGTCCGCGCCGTCTGGCGGCCGGGTTGGTCGTGATGAGGCCCTCGTCGATCGCGTCCTCGAAGATCACGTGGAGCGTCGAGCGCCAGGTCTTGACGCTGGAGGCCGCGTACACGGCCCTCTCCTTCTTCTCCCAGAGGCCGACGTCTGTGCGCCGGATGTCGGCGAGCGCCTTGTCCTCAAACTCGGGAAGCAGGTGCTCCTCGATGTGGCGCTTGTAGTTCTGCATGGTCGAGGCGGCCAGGTCCTGGGCCTCGTACCAGCGGTTCGCGTACTCGCCGAAGGTCCCCTGGCCGAGCGCCGGGTCGCGCCCGTCGCCGCGCCCGCCCTTGTCATCGGCCTCGGCCGCCGCCCGTTGCGCCTCCCCTCCCCGGCGATGCGGAGCGTGGGCATCTACGTCCTCCTCCCGCGCGAACTCATGGCTCATCCAGGCTCTCCACGACACTCGAAGGCCAACTCGACACACCAGAGAAGATCACGCGAAGAGACCGAACAAGGTCACACGAAGGGTGCGGAGATCAACAGAACAGGTTTGCTGGCGGTTCCCTGTCGGCGACGTGTGAATCAGCCGCCGTCGACACTCGGGATCCCTCAACGCTCCTGCAAATAAAGCCTGTTGCCGTCAAGGGGTTGTCAGCGAATTCCTGCGGACACTTTGTCCGCTCGCCGCGCTCGCGTAGTGGAATCGTCTCTTCACGCTCCGTTGCACGAATCTCCGACGGACCGCACCACCCATGCGCGACCCAGGTGCCTCTCTGCCCGAGCCCCCGTTCTCCCCCGCCTATCCCGCACTGGAGGAGTGTTCCCATGGCAGCCCGTACACGCAGTTCCCAGGGCGTGGCCCCCGTTCCGACCAGCGAAGCGATCCCCCCTCAGCGTCAGAGCGGCGCCAAGGGGTCCGTCGGGCCAGCCACAGCCACGGTCTCGCTGAAGATCGCCGTCGCACTGCACGACGGCTACTACGGGTGCACATCGGGCACAGGCTTCAGCAACAGGGCCTTCCTTGAGGTGCTCACGCGGACAGTGCCCCGAGGACGCCTCCTGGTCATGCCCGTTCACATCTCACGCTCCGACCCCAGTTACGACCCCACGTGGGTGGCCAAGACGGAGGCAATGCTGCGGCAGGCCGAGGCCGAGGTCGTTCCTGTTCCGGGTGGCCGAGCGGCGACAGCCGCCCTCGCAGGCTGCGAAGCACTGTGCGAGCGGGTCACGGAAACCGCCCGGGCGCGCCTTGCCGATGCGTCCATGGCCCAACTGATCGGCCTGGACATCCCCTTCCTCGGGCTCGGACCTCACCAACGCGCCGACGATCCGTTCAGCCTCCTTCTCCTGCCCCGGTCGACGAGCGAACTCGCCTCACCGGAAGACCGGCGACGCATCCGCTGGGAGCACAACGGGCTGACGGCGGCGGTCCGTGGCGGTGCACGCGTCGCCGCCATCTCGCACCACATGCGCGGCCATCTTGAGCAGGTCTACGGCATCCCGCGACACGCGGTGGTCGATCTCCCCAACGGCCTGCTCCTGAGCGACCACGAGAACGTGGCCCCGGCTCCGCTGCCGCCGCAAGCCGAAGCGGGGTTCCTGCTGGCCATGGGCCGGGCGGTGGAGAGCAAGGGCTTCGAGGATTTGCTGGAAGCTGTCCGCATCCTCGGTACGGAGGGCGAAAGTGTGCCGCACCTCCTGCTCGCGCCCACAACGCACGCGGAGACCCTGACCCGCTACCAACGGCGACTCCAGGCGATGGTCCGCGACTACGCAATCGACGCGACGTTTCTCCCGCGGTTCTCCCCTCGGTACCGCTCGTGGCTGCGGAGCCCTGCCCTCCAGGGAGTGGTGGTGCCTTCGCGAGCCGAACCGTTCGGGCGGATCCCCCTCGAAGCGTTCGCCTCGGGAGCCGCGCCGGTGATCGCAACTCGGGCGGGCGGGCTCACGGAGACCGTCGTCGACAGGGTGACCGGGTTCACGGCGGAAGCTCGTGACCCCATGGGCCTCGCCCATGCGATCAGGCGGGCGCTCCATATCAGCGCCCGAGAGCGTGAGCAGATGCGTGCGCGCGGCAGGGCGCTGCTCACGGCCCGGCACGACTACGAGGCCGCGGTCCGCTCCTACCTCCGCCAGTACGCCCCTTGGGCAATGGCGCTCAGCGCCTCCTCGAGGAGTGGAGCGTGACAACCACCGCACTGGTCGCCCTCAACTCCCCTTATTCCTTCTGGCAGTTATCCGATCGGCACGCCGAGCAGTTACGGTCCGCCTTTCCTGACGTCCGCTTCCTGGTCGCCCACGAACACGGCGTCCCTGTCGAGATCCGTACCGCTGACGTCTATTTCGGCTGGTCCTTCGACCGGGAGTGGCTCGATGCCTCCCCACGGCTCCGCTGGACGGCCACCCCGTCCGCAGGCGTCGATCACTGGCCGGTCGCCGCGCTCGATGCCGCGGGCGTCACGCTCACCCGCGGGTACGGCTACCACGGGAGGCCGATGGCCGAGCACGCGATCGGCCTGCTTCTCGGCTTCTCGCGGGGCCTGTTCACGAGTGCACGGCTTCAGACCCGGTCCGTCTGGTGGAAGGACGACCTCGCCGCCAGCTTCTTCGACCTGCACGGCGAGACACTCACGATCGTCGGCTGCGGCTCCGTCGGCATCCGCCTCGCCGAGGTGGCGCAGGCCCTCGGGATGCATGTCATAGGCGTACGGCGCAGCCCTCCTCGCTCCGAACCCGGCGGGATCGAATGGGTGCCGACACACCGTGTTCGTGAAGCACTCCCGCGCTCGCGCGCCGTCGTCAACCTGCTTCCCGCGACCTGCGAGACTCACGGTTTCTTCGACGAGAGCACCTTCAAGGCGTGCCGCCCCGGGACCGTTTTCATAAACCTCGGGCGGGCCAGCACCGTCGACCACGACGCGCTCCTCGACGCACTGGACACCGGCCCGCTGGCCGGCGCCGCCCTCGACGTGCAGCCGAGCAAGCCGCCAGCGCTCGACGACCCGCTCCGCCACCATCCGCGGATCGTGCTCACACCCAAGAGCGCGGTCTTCAGCCACGCCTACATGGACCGGGCAGTCGCCTTCTTCCGCGACAACCTTCGGCGTTTCCTCACCGGCCAGCCCCTCAACGGCGCTGTTACCCCAACTCACGGAGGGCCGTATGACTTCCACTGATCAGACGTTGTCCAGGATCGACCTGTTGCGACTGTTCGCCATGACTGGTCGGAACCACCCGTACATGGCACTCACGCTGAACTCGCTCTGCAATCGCGACTGCGTCTTCTGCAAGCCGCGGTGCATGCCCGACTACGGGCACAAGGACGAGACGCTCACCGTCTCCGACTACGCGGACATCGCGAACGAGGCCGGCCTCTGGGGCATCCGCAAAGCACACTGCTCGGGAGGGGAGCCGACGCTGCGTGCCGACATCCTCGACATCATCGGGGCGCTCTCCACCGGTCTCGGCGACCAGGCGACCGTCGGTATGACCAGCCACGGCAACCTGCGCCGCGGCCTGACCGTGGACGCGCTGCACGATGCCGGGCTCACGTACCTGAACGTCAGCCTCCACAGCCTCGATCCCTCGCGGTCCTCCGAGATCATGGGTGGCGGCGATTCACGAATTACCCGTGCCACGATCGACCGAGCGCTCGAACTCGGCCTCAAGGTCAAGATCAACTGTGTACTTCAGCGGTCGTATCTGGATGACGCCTTCGGTGTCGCGGAACTCGCCAAGCAACTTCCCGTCGCCGTACGGCTGATCGAGTTGCAGCGCATCGGGCCGGCGGAGGCGCTGTTTCCCACCGAGTTCGTGCCTGAAGCGGAAGTCCGCGAACGCCTCCACGCGTGGTTCGAGAAGGCCGGCGAGGTCTCCCGCACCGAGTTGGGCGTGCGAAGTCCTGGCCGCTATCTCCAGCCGCCCGGTTGGGCCGGCTCCATCGGATTCATCTCCAACTCCTCCTGCGCCACCTGCTCCGATGCCAACCGCATCAAGATCACACCGACCGGCATCGCGAGGCCCTGCATCCTCCACAACCGGGACATCCCCCTGAAGCCGCATCTTGCGGACGGCACCATGACCGACGCCTACGCCCACCTCTTCCGCGCCATACTCGAGCGCGACAGCAACGATGCGTGGCAGGGCTTCCACTACGTCGACTATGACCTGCGCTGGGACCGCCTGGAGCGGCCGCAGGGCGTGCCCGTGCTTCCCCTGTTGCCTGTGGCCGGTAGTACGGGCGGGGGCTGCTCGCTTCGCCGACCCGCAGAGGAGGCCGAGTGACCACGGCCCGTCCCGTCTCGTCGTACGCGCAGCTCGGCGTCACCTACGCCGAGCAGTTGGCCGCCGAGGGTGTCGCAGCAAGCATGCTCACGCACAAGTGGCAGGCCAACGACCTCATCGAACCGCACTCGGACATGGACATCCGCGTCATCCTCGACCAGACCCCTGACTCGTGGTGGGGGTGGAACGAGCGGCTGGCCACCGCCCATCACCGGGCGGTACTCCTGGACCCGGCGCACAGCCGACTACTCGAACACCCGCCCGGGTTCGCGTTCACCGTCGGCGACCTCGACCGGAACCACGTGTCCCCGGCCGAGATCTCCACCTGGAGCCTGATAACGGGCAACGCGGCCACTCTCCGGCGGTGGAAGTCCCGGGCGCAGATGATGCCGTGGAGCCGCGCGGACGAGAGGTTCTACCGCGGGATCCTCGACGCACGGGTTGAGGGCCGCTACCAACTCGACAGGGACAGCACCGACAACGTCCACCACGACCTCGACGGCTACAGAAAGCACTGCATCATCTGGCACTACGTGGCGCCGTGCTGGTTCGCGTCGGCGGCCCTCGCCATGCGCACCCGCTACCCCGGGAAGACCGCGGCACTCAACCAGTGGCACCCGGGCGAGCTCGAATCCCATGCCGAGGAGTTCCTTCACCTGTCCGCCACCACCTCGGATCCGGGCCCTTCTCCCACGCAGGTACTGCGCACGGCCCACATCACCGTGGACGCGGTACTGCGCCACACACCGCCCCCCAGGCCGCTGCCGGAGGGGTCGGAGGCGGCATTGGCGGCCTGGATCACGGCCGCCGGCATGCTCCGCGTGCGCGTCGCACGCTGGATCTACTACCTGAACCCGCCGCCGGGGACCGCGACCGATTACTTGATCGCTCGCGAGGAGAAGGAACTCCGTTCCGCCCGGAACACCTTGACCCGCCTCGCCGACCGAACCTCCGGTGATGACGCGCTGCTCGTGAAGGCCATGACGGCACTGCTGCGACGAGGCCCGACCACGGCAAGGACCCTTCGCGACCTCCTCGCCCTATGGGGTCGTCACCGCTCCGTCGTCGAAGACTTCCTCTCCGCCCACCCCGCGTGACCAAAGGGGCCCCTCATGACCTCCTCCTTCGTGCTTTCTGGTACCCGAAGGACCCTCAAGACCGCGAAGATCAAGATCACGACCAAGTGCAACCGCCACTGCGACTTCTGCATCTTCGCCGAAGGCGGCCAGGGCGAGAACATGCCGCTGGACACGTTCAAGCAGGTCCTCGACCGCCTTGGACAGATCCCGTTCCGCCAGTTGCACATCAACGGCGGAGAACCCACCGTCCACCGCGACTTCGGCGAGCTCAGCGGCCTGGCTCGTGGCCGTTTCCCGGACCAGGTCATGGTGCTCGGCTCCAACGCGATCACCCTAGCCCGCAACGAGCGCCTCCTTGAGGCGACTCTCACGCACTACGACCAGGTCCTCATCGGCTGCGACGAGGAGCACGACAACTACGACGAGGTCCGCGCCGTCATCCCCGTACTCCGGGAAGCCGGAAAGACCGTCGTCATCAACAGCGTGCTGGAGGCCATCGCCCCGGACCGCCTCGGGCAACTGGCCGCCTTGTGCGACGAGCATGGAGCCATCCACGTCACCAACCACGTCCATCACATCGACGTCGGTCAGCCGGCCAACGATCTCGGGGGACTCTGCGACCGTAACGTCGACCAGCACCTCATGATCGAGGTCGACGGCGACTGCTACCGATGCTTCAACGCCATGGCCAAGAACGACAGCGAGTTCACGGTCTGGGACGACGACTTCGCCGCCAAGGTCTTCGCGCCGCGCCGTAAGCACTACGACTTCTGCCTGAAGTGCCACGAGTACAGGGACTCGGGTCTTCAGGTCGTCCCCGCCCTCGCCCGCCGCACGGCATCCGTCTGACCACCCTCTGCCCGGAGGTCCCCATGCCCGCAGTGCTTGGCCTGAACTTCCACCACGACACCTCCGCCTGCCTCGTCGTCGACGGCCGCATCTACGCGGCCGAGGAGGAGCGATGGAGCGGCATCAAACACAACCGCACCACACGCAAGGGCATCCTCACCGTCCCCACCGATGCCCTCGACTGGTGCCTGCGGTCCGCCGGCATCACCGTCGACGAAATCGACCACGTGTGGACCCCCTCCATGCGACCCGCCCCCCGGCACGGATCGTGGGCGTCCACGGAACAGGCCGAACTCGCCGCCCTGCTCCCCGACGCGCTCGGGCAGCGGCTGAAGCTCATCTCCCACCACACCGCGCACGTCCTGGCCGGCTATCTGCTCTCCGGCGAGGAACACGCCGCCGGACTGGTCATCGACGCGGGCGGGTCCGTCCTCGGCACGGACATCGCGTCGGGACGCGAACGGATCACCGGCTACGACCTGAGGCCGGAAAGCATCGACCGCGTCCACCAGATCACACCGGCCATCGCCCCCGGCCCATCCGGACCCGTGCGCACCCACCCGTCCCTCGGCCACTTCTACCGCAACCTCGCGCTGCGAGTGATTCCGCCGGGCAACGAAGTGGAGGGCAGCATGATGGCCCTCGCCGCGTTCGGTGACCCGGACCGCTACTACAAGGAACTCCGCGACCTCGTCCATCTCGGCGAGAACGGACACGTGCACATCGCGGCGCCATGGGGCTCGTACGACGCCGACACCCCGCTCGGGATCGAAGACGCCGTCTGGACCGCGCGGTCCGCCGACTCGAAGCCGCTTGACGCCCGCGCCGACCTGGCCGCGGCGGCACAGCGGGTCTTCGCCGAGTCCGTCATCCACGTGGCCCGTCACCTGCGCCGTCTCACGGCCGCCCGCACACTGGTCTTCTCCGGCGGCTGCGCCCTGAACTCCCATCTCAACGGCACACTCGCCGAAGAGTCCGGCTTCGAGAAACTCTTCGTCGCCCCGGCGCCGCACGACGCCGGCACCGCCGTCGGCGCCGCCCTCTACGCCTGGAACTACGTCCTCGGGCAACCCCTCCTTCCGACACCCGAGGACGCCGACTGGGGCCCGCTACCCGGCCCCCTGCCCGACAGGGCCCTCGCGGGCGGCTACCGCAGCGTCTCCGGCCTCGGTGAGCGGCTGATCCCCACCGTCGCCGCGCTCCTCGCGGACCACCACGTCGTCGGCTGGGTACGGGGCGGCATGGAGTTCGGACCGAGGGCCCTCGGTCACCGCTCGATCCTCGCCCACCCCGGCAAGGCGGCCACCAAGGCCCGCCTGAACGCCCTCAAACAGCGGGCCGACTTCCGCCCGTTGGCGCCCCTGGCACTCGCCGAGGAAGCCGCCGCGTGGTTCCTCGGCGACGGCGACCCGTTCATGAATCGCGTCGTACACGCCCGGCACTGCAAGTCCGACCGGATGCCCGCGGTTGTCCACCACGACGGAACCGCCCGTCTACAGACCGTGAGTCGAGGGCACTCCGGCGTCCGCCCGCTCCTGGAGGAGTTCCACCGGCTCACCGGTGTGCCCGTCCTCCTGAACACCTCCCTGAACTTCAAAGGAACGCCCATCCTCCGCACCGCCGAACAGTCCGTCACCGCCGCGGTCGAGCTCGGTCTCGACGCCCTGGCCGTCGAGGACACGTTGGTCCTCGCCCCCCACGTGCGGCTCGACACGGCCCTGACGGCCCTCGACGGAACGGACCGCACATGACCAGCACCTCCGCCACGACGAACGAACTCGGCTTCAAGGACTGGCCGGAGCCGGAACGAGCGCGAGGCCGACTCGCCGCGACCCTCGCCACGACGATCTACGCCGGTCACGTCCGTGACCAAGGCACGCCCTACATCAACCACCCAGTGCGCGTCGTGACCGTCCTGAAGGACGAACTCGGCGTCACCGATCCCGAACTACTCATCCTCGGCCTGCTGCACGACGCGCTGGAGGTGGCGCCGTCGGCCGAACGCCTCATAGCGTCCCACCTGGGCCCAGTCCTCACGCGGCGGCTGCGCTCCATGACCCCCGACCACCGGCTGGAGCAGCGCCCCAAGCAGCCGTGGGACTCGGACATCTGGCACAACAAGATCAGGTGCCTCGGCCCGGAGGAACTGCTCATCCGTCTCGCCGACCGCATCGACAACCTGCGCGACCTGCGCCACTCGCCGGCCCCAGACCGCCGCACCCGCTTCCTCGACAGCCTGACCAGCACCTACCTGCCGCTCGCCGAAGAGTCCCGCGACGTGAGCGCACCACTACGAGCCGCGTACGAGGTACTCCACACCGAGTACCGGCAGCAGGCGGAGGCGGGCGGGTGACCCCGGTCCTCCACTCCATGTCGCCGCAGGGCCGCACCGGAGGTCGCGTCTACCTCCGCATGATCCACGAGGTCACAGCCGACTCGATCGAATGGCGCACGGTACCGGACTACAAACGGGCCTACACCGTCCGCCGAGGACGGAAGGTGCGCCACCTCGCCCGCCTCGTGCCCCGCATCCGCGAACTCAGAGACGAGCCGGGCTCGTTCCTCTGGGACGACCTCAGCATCCTGTTCTTCACCCCGGAGATGCGGGCCCGGACGGTCTTCGTCTTCCACCACTACGAGCCGCTGCAATTCGACTCCTGGCCCCTCGAACCGCCGCTGTGGCGCAGGCTCTTCACGGTTCTGCCCCAGTGCCAGGCGGTCGTGTGCGTCGCCCCGTACTGGGCGGCGTTCCTGCGAGAGCGCGGGGTGGACAACGTCCAGGTGATCTACAACGCCTTCGACCTCGCAGAGATCGACAGAGTCCGCGGCATGGACCCGGCCGAATGCAAGGCCCGCCTCGGTCTCCCCCAGGACGAGATCACCGTGTACGCGGGCAAAGCAGTGCACTGGAAAGGCGTCGAGACGGTCGCCACGGCCGTCAAGGGTGAACCCGGGCTTCGTCTCGTGACCACTGGAAGCAACACCATCGGCTCCCCGGGGCACCACTTCGACCTGCCCCGTTCCCGGTACCTCGAACTACTGCGGGCCTGCGACGTCGGAGTCTTCACTCCACGCATGCGGGAAGGATGGAGCCGCTGCGCCGCGGAGGCGCTGCTCCTGGGCATGCCCTGCCTCATCCAGCCGGTCGCCGGACTGGGTGACCTCGCGCGTATGACCGAGCAACCACCCCCGGATCCGCGTCGGCTGGCCCAGCAGATACGGGAGCGGGCAGGCGCCGCGCCCGCTGAGTCGAAGACCGTGTATGAGACGCTGGCCCGCTTCGACACGACGTACTTCCGCGACGCCTGGTCCCGCCTCCTCCTGCAGGCGACGGGACCTTGATCACGAAGTGGTCAGCCGGCGAGCTTCGCCAGAGCCGCGTCGATCCGGGCCAGCGTACGGTCCTTGCCGAGGACCTCCAGGGACTCGAAGAGGGGCAGGCCGACCGTACGCCCCGTGACGGCGACGCGCACCGGGGCCTGGGCCTTGCCCAGCTTCAGGCTGTGCTCCTCGCCGGCGGCCAGGACCGCCTCCTTGAGAGACTCGGGGCTGGCCCAGTCGGCCGCCTCCAGCTTGGCGCGAGCCGTGGTCAGGAGGGCCGACGGGTCACCCTTCATCGCCTTGGTCCAGGAGGCCTCGTCCTCCACCGGCTCCTTCAGGAACAGGAAGTCGACGTTGGCCGTGATGTCCGACAGGACGGCCAGGCGGGTCTGGGCATGCGGCGCGATCGCTTCCCAGGCGGCCCGGTCGAAGTCCTCCGGCGCCCAGTTGGCGTACGGGGCGCGCAGCCACGGCTCGCAGGCCTCGATGAACTTCTCCAGCGGCAGGGCGCGGATGTACTCGCCGTTGAACGCGGTCAGCTTCTTGATGTCGAAGAAGGCCGGCGAGGTGTTCACGTCCTCGACGCGGAACTTCTCCTCCAGTTCCTCGTACGGGCGAAGCTCGACATCGTCCCCGGGGCCCCAACCGAGCAGCATCAGGTAGTTGGTCATCGCCTCTGGGAGGAAGCCCTCGGCGAGGTAGTCCTCAAGAGCAACTTTGTCCCGACGCTTGGACAGCTTCTGCCGCTTCTCGTTCACGATCACCGGCAGGTGCGCCCACACCGGGGCCTTCGCGCCGAGCGCCTCCCACAGCAGCTGCTGCTTGGGCGTGTTCGACAGGTGCTCGTCGCCACGGATGACCAGAGTGATGCCCTCGTCGAGGTCGTCGACCACGTTGGCGATCAGGAAGACCGGGGAGCCGTCACCCCGGGCGATGACGAAGTCCTCGATCGCCGAGTTCGGGAAGGCCGGCTCACCCCGAATGAGGTCCACGACGACCGTCTCGCCCTCGGTGGGCGTACGGAACCGCAGCGCGCGGCCCTCGACGTACTCCAGCCCACGGTCCCGGCAGAAGCCGTCGTAGCCGAGGTGCTGCGAGCCGGTCCGCTCCTGGAGCTGCTCACGGGTGCAGTCGCAGTAGTACGCGCGGCCCTGCGCGTAGAGCTGCTGTGCTGCCTCGGTGTGACGGTCGGCGTTCTGCGACTGGAAGTACGGCCCCTCGAAGGCGGGATCGTCCTTGGAGATCCCGATCGACGCGAGCGCGCTGATGATCCCGTCGATCCACTCCGGCTTGTTGCGGGCCGCGTCGGTGTCCTCGATACGCAGGACGAACTTGCCCCCCGACTGTCGTGCGACGGCCCAGTTGTAAAGAGCCGACCGGGCCCCGCCGACATGGAACATTCCAGTCGGGGACGGGGCGAAACGCACGCGTGTGGAGGCTGTAGACATGCGCGCAAGCCTACCGATTGCGGAGGGCTGCTCGACCGCACCTGCCGGAGCGTCCCGCCGCTCGGGCTCTGGGATCCATCGCGTCACAAGATCTCTCCAGAGCGGTGCTCGTCAGCCCGGGCTGAGCGGCGACGATTGCAGACGTGCCAGGCCGTGGCCTCGCTGACCCCGAACTCGGCACCGAGTCGGGCGTACGTGGCTCCACTCTGCTCCCGCATCCGCACAAGATCGTCTTCCTGTTCGTTGGTGAGCGCATTCCGTCCGCCTCGTCCGGTGGCCGGCACAGGAGCTGGATCGGTGAGATGACGCCAGGTCGCCCCCTGTACGGCGGCCCGAACCGTCGCGTACTCCAGATGGAACTTGTCGGCGAGTGATCGCAAGGAAGCACCGTGGGCATGCGCACGCCGCATCTCTCCGACGGTCGCGGCGGCCAGGAGCACGCCTGGCCGACGAAGCTCCCTGGAACACTCCTCGGGCGTCTGATCATCGACATGCACCCAGGTAACTCCACGAACGGCATCATGAACGGTGTTGTAGGGGAGGCCGTTCCTCGTCGCGAGATAGCGCACGGAAGCACCACCGGCGTGCTCACGCCTCAGCCTGCACACATGCTCTTCGTTCAGAACGGTGGGGCTGGGCTGATCCGGATCAGCTGGCTGGGGCCGACTGATCGGTGGTGGATCGTCCACCCGACGCCAGGTGGCCCCGTAGACCGCCTTGGAGAGAGCCCTGCTGCTCACGCCGATCACACGTGCAAGGTGATCTATCGAGGCCCCGTTTCCCACCTGCCGCCGGGCGTCACGCACCAGTTCCGCCGTGAGCACCCTTCGGCCGCCACGGTGCTCTCGTACTGGATCGTTGGAAGGCGTTTCCGAAGCACGTGACGACACGCAGACCTCTCCACTCTCAGCACCTGAGCCGGGCAGGCCGACCTCGGGCCGCAACAACATCACCGTGGAAAGCAATGTACGGCGCGCCGTCCTCGCCGCGATCAGATGTGCGCCCACGTCCGTGTCCTACCCACGGTCTGCCACCCCGCTCGCGGTGGCGCGTTTGCCGACGCTGCTTCCAAGCCGTAGCGGGGTCGGTCGTTGGGGCTCACAGCCTCAGGCAGCTAGCTGCCGTGCCCCAGCACCTGCAGGGATGGACGGTGCCCGCGACTTGGCCTGCGGTTCTATACCGTCCTCTCGATCAGTCCGCCGCGCGACAGCCGCGCCCGAGGACTGAGCACGCGTGGAGTCGTAACCCAGGCTCTCGGTCGAAGGCTCTGGCGCGATCTCGAACCACGTCGTCTTGCCCGGGAAGTCCGGCCGCACTCCCCAGGCGTCCGCCAAAGCGTCAACGAGCAGTAGGCCCCGGCCGCACTCGTCGTTCGGCCCAGCCTCACCAGCGCTCGGCAGCGACGGGTCTACGTCCGTGACTTCGACACGGAGCCGTTCGTCGATCCGCGTCACAGCGATGTCGCACGGAGCATCTGAGTACAGGACGGCGTTGGCGATCACCTCGCTCGCCAACAACTCAACCGTCTCCAGCATCTCGTCCGAGACGGAAAAGCCCAATTTCCCGACCAGTACGGCGACTTGGCGACGTGCGGACGGGACGGCCTCGACAGCAGCCGCGACCGTGAATTCGTGCATCGGATGTTCGGGATCGCAACGCTCCATGACGACACCTCACCTTGGTAGCGACCTCAGTGAACGGAAGCCTTCCATCCGACAAGTGCCGTGTGAGGACAGTCTGTCCGTAGGCAAAGCCCGGCAAGGTACTTGACGTATTGGTTAGTTGCTGCACGAATCAGCGGCTGAGCCGCTACCCACAGGCCAGTGCAGTACCGGTACTCGCGAGTCCTTCACGGTACCCATACCCTGCGAGCCCTTGCATCAGGCGCCATCCTCTCGAATCACGACTGCAATTTCAGCGTCGCCCTCCGTCCGCCGACAGTGCACGGAGGGGGCCCTTCTCACGGTAGAAGCACGCGGTGTGCACCCTGCCAGCGCTGGGATCTTCGAGCACGTTGAATTTCGTGCGTGGTGAACAGTCGGTGGTTCTCCGAGATCAGGGCCGCCATGCCGAGCGACGTGCTGATGGCCTTCACTCAGTTTCCCTGACGGGCCTTCGATGCCTGTACGACGCGGTCCGGCAGGTGTTGGAGACCGACAGCACCCAAACCCCGTCCGCCAATCGAGTGATCAGCGCGTCATGCAGCTGGAGCCCGACGGGCGGATGGGCTAGTTTGCTCTCGCCTGGCCTCGGACGCGGCCAGTTCTGGATGCCTGCCCCGACCTCAGAGGGCATTGCCCGGAGAACCTACGTCGTTTGCCCCTCATCTCGCTTTCTGTCTGCTGTCGCTGTGTTGACACGCGCCTTCGCTGCCCAGGTCGGGGGGCGGCTTCTGCGGAGGGAGCGCGTCATGTACAACCTCGACCAAATCAGTAACGCCGCCGCCCAGCTCACCGGTGAATCTCTGGAAGGCGCGCGGCAGCGCCTCGACGCACTTCAACGTTTCGACAAGTTGATCCCTGTCGCTTGGGCGGGACAGGCCCTGTTGGAGTCCGTGCTCGTCTCCGCACTGGGCTCCGTGACTGGGCAGAGCCGGCCGTTCGGTGTGCGGGAGGCCAAGCCCGTGAACGAGGGGCTGGTGCTCCGCGTGGAACGACCCGAGGATGTGCAAGCCCTGTTCGAGCTGCTGCCATACCAGCCGAAGAGGGGGCCGTGGCGCGGGGTGCGCGGACTGGTCGTCCAGACCGACGCCAAGCGACTGCGGTTCGGATTTCGTACCTGGGTGTACGAGCGGTCGTGGCGGGCTGCCGAGCCAACGGTGTGGGTGACCGGACCACATGGGGTGGACCTGCCCGCGCTGATGGCCGCCCACGAAGAGCGGATCCGGACGGCTGGGCACAGCACACAGTGGGATCCTCAGCGTCCGGAACCTGGGCCTCGGCGGAGAGAACCGGCAGCGCGCAGTCTGGTGCGCCAGCTCAGCGCCTCCTCCGCGATGGGCAGTGCCCTTCTGCGGCGTCCACGCCTGTGGGACAGCTTGGCCGGCTACGCCGGGGTGCGGATGGCCACCCAGATGACCGACTACGGACTCGACTGGATCCTGGAACGCCATGTGGCCGGACCACAGTTCGACGACGCTCGACTCATCGAAGTGCTGACCGACCGCATCGTGGGCTGCGGCCTACGACTCCTGGACCACGCCTGCGGCACCGAAGAGTGCACGGTACGACTGGCCCCGCGGCCCGGGACGTGGGACTGGAGGGGTGTGCTCACCGTGCGCAGCCATAAGGCCACGTCCCTGCCACACGTTCAGGTGCCCGGTCCGCGGCCCCTGACCGCGATCGGTGATCGGCTAAGCGTTAGCCGTCCAGTCACCGGCCTCGACGGTCCAGATCGCGGCGTCCAGGACCACGACGGTGTCACCATCCAGCTCACAGGGGTGCCACACACCGGCGGCATGCACCGGGACGATCTGTCCTGGGTGGCGGAGCAGATCGCGGCCGTATGGACGACGCAGGGCCTGGTCACCGCCATCATCCTGGCCCGGGACCGGGACGGCTGGATCGGCTTCCGTGACCGTGGGCAGCCGACATGGGCCACGGCCCCGGTCCCGGGTACAGCCGAGGGGTGGCGGCGACTTCGTATCGCCCCGCCACCTGGAGAACTCTGGGCGCTGAAAGTCTCCGACGATGACGAAGCAGTCGTCGGTGCGCTTGCGGAAGCCCGACGTCGCTTCGACCGCGTCTTCCTGATCAAAAGGAACGACGACTGGCCCTGGGAAGAACACTCTCTTAGTCGGCTCACCGACGTACGCATCCTCGTGCACCGGGCAGAGCCCTACGAACGGCGTATCCCGCTCCCCGCCGAATCCGGACAGGACACCGACGCCGTGATGCTGACACCCGCAGAATCGGCGATGCAGTGGCGACAGCAGGAACTGGGCCGCTGGACCTCGAAACGCCCCCTGACCGGGATGCTGCTCGTCAACTCCGCCTCCCACGACGTACAGCCCGACGACTTCGACGTGGCCGTCGAGAACGAGCTCGCCCGCTACGGGACACCTGTTCTCGGGCGCTTCCCCGCCAACCAGCCAATCGCTCACGGCCCCGGGCTTAGCCCGCACCCGCCCACCGTCCTGGACCCACAGACCGATCAGCCCACGCACGCCCAGATGATCGCTGCGGCGAACGCTCTCACCCGCCGCCTGTGGCCTGACTCCCCTCTTGCCGGCGAGCCGCCCAAAGCCCCGGGTGCTCCCGTGACTTCACCCAGTTGACGTTCCATACGGCAGTGGGGCCAGCGACGGCATCCGGCTCCGCTGCCGCCCCGTCCGTCGACTCCCCGTTAGAGCGCGCTCAGCTAGGCGCACAGCTGCCCGCGCTCGGCCTCCTGCTCCTGACCTACGCCGAGAATCCGATGCAGCTCCGCCGTGACCACGCGATACGCGTTGCCCAGCTTGAGGACGGAGACCGGGTACTCGCCCCTCTTCGCCAAGGCGTATCCCGTGCTGCGGCCGATGGTCAGCGCCTTGTTGGCCGTATCGAGGTCGACGGCAACAGGCAGAGCGAGCAGTTCGTCGCGGGTCATCCCCCGGGCAGGCTTCGATGTCGCCATGATGCATTCCGATCGTCGATGCGTGCAGTGACAGCAGAACGTGTACCACTGATGTTGCAGCCACTCATTTTTGCGACGTAAGTTGTAGCTATGATGAATCGAGATTGGTCGCCGAGCTTCACCGCCCGCGTAGCCGAGCAGATGCGCCAGGCCCGCAAGACCGCCGGCCTCACCGTGGCGGAGGCCGCACAGGCGTGTGCCGAGCTGGGCCTGGCGGTCCCCAAGACGACGATCACGAATCTTGAGACCGGGCGCCGCAACTCGATCGATCTGGCGGAATTCCTCGTGCTCGCCGAGGTCTACAAGGTGCCGCCGATCAGCCTGCTGTTCCCCTTGGAGACGGACACCTCCGTCGCCGTGCTTCCCGACCGAGAGGTCCCGACCTGGGAGGCCGTCGCCTGGTTCACCGGCGAGACACCGTTGACCGAGCCCGCACCGCAAGGCTCCGCCCGGGAAGTGCTGGACACATTCCGCGCCCACAGCGACGCCGTGGCCACGGCTGCCGCATCCACCCGCCTTGCGAAGGATCGGCGGCGGAAGGCCAGCATCACGCTCGACTCCGGTCGGCGCGAGACTCTCCTGGAAGCCGCTGCCTCGTACGAGCAGCTCGCCTTTGACGACTGCAGAGAGCTACGGGAGTTCCGCCAGGCGATGCGGGGACGCGGGCTGGTTCCGCCCGCCCTCCCCGCCGATCTCTCGTTCGTCGACGAACCCGACCCCCAGGACTAGCGTGACCAGCACCACCTCCTCCGGAGGCGCAACCACCCGCCGCTGTTCGTGCCGCAACCCGGAAACCGGCAAGAACTACGGCAAGTCGTGCCCCAAACTCGCCAACCGACGTCACGGCACCTGGGCGATACGCCACGAGTTGACCAACCGGTCCGATGGCACCCGCCGGGAGTTCCGTCGCAGCGGTTTCGAATCCTCGGCTGACGCGACCAAGGAACTGAACAAGGTCCGTGCGCTGCTCGCCATACCCGAAGAGGACGATCCGGCTGGTCATCTCGCGATCAGCGACATGCTGGAAACCTGCTCCAAGAGCAAGGAGCCGCTGCCGGACTACGACGAGACGCGTCGGCGGCTCGCCGCCGGGCAGGCCCTCAACCCCAGGATGTCGGTGTCTGAATGGCTCGACCTCTGGTTGGGCGGCAAGAAGCGCCTCCGCGTGGGCGGCCACAAGCGGTACGAGAGCGACATCCGGGTCCACCTGAAGCCCCATGTCGGGGAAGTACGGCTCGACAAGCTCAACGTCCCGCACCTGGACCGTATGTTCGACGCCATCAACGAGGCGAACATCGAGATCCAGGAACAGAACGCCCAGAGGCGGGCGGCTCTCGACGAGCTCAAGGCCATCCCCTGGAAGGGCGCCGAGAACCGCGCCCGCCGTAAGTGGCTCAAGGCCGCCATCGATCAGATGCCGCCCTTCCGTCGGGTGACCAGCGTCAACACCCAGCACCACATCAGGGCCACGCTCCGCGCCGCACTCAACACCGCCATCGCGCAGCGGATCATCCCGAACTACAACGCGGCCGAGCACGTCGAGATGAAGCCCGGGACCAAGCCCAAGGCTCTCGTCTGGACCGAGGAGCGGGTGGCCCACTGGCTGGCTACCGGCGAGAAGCCCAGTCCGGTGATGGTCTGGACTCCGGAGCAGACCGGCCAGTTCCTGGACCACGTCGAGGGTGACCGTCTGGATGCCATGTGGCGTCTGATCGCCTTCCGCGGCCTGCGTCGAGGCGAAGGATGCAGCCCTCGCTGGATGGACTTCTCCAAGAGGACGCGCTCCCTGGAAATCTCCACCCAGCTCGTCCAGGACGGCTGGGAGGTCCTCGAAGGCCTCCCGAAGACCAACAGCGGCATCCGGTCCGTCGCCCTCGACGAGGAGACGGTGGACGCACTGGAGCGACGCAAGCTTCTCCAACAGGAGGAGAAGCGCAAGTGGGGCGACGCCTGGAAAGACACGGGTCGCATCTTCACCGAGGAGGACGGCTCCCTCCTCCACCCGGGCAAGATCTCCGACCTCTTCGAGCGACTCGTCGCCGAAGCTGGACTCCCGCCCATCCGCCTGCACGACCTGCGTCACGGCGCCGCGACTCTCATGCTCGCCGCTGGCGTCGACATCAAGGTCGTCTCGGACACGCTGGGTCACAGCGACAGCCGCATCACGCGCGACATCTATCAGTCGGTACTCGATGACCTCGCGCGAGCGGCGGCAGAGGCCGTCGTAAAGCTCGTACCACGCGCGCCGCAAGCGATCCGCTCGGTGATCGAACAGCGAGCGACCCGACCCGCCCTCTCCGTCGGTGCGTCGCCCCGCTGTACGTGCAAGTGCACGTGCGGTGCTACTCAAGGTGAAGCACTCACGGCATAGTCAGTTCGCCTGTCGTTGGCCCCGGGCGCAGGACCGTCGGTTCCTGTGCCCGGGGTCTTTCGCTCTCACCTCCGCCATGCTGCCGAGGTGGTCGACATTCCAGCGGACCTATCGTCCATGCCCCGTCTACGAACCCGCGTTTCGTGCCTCAGCGCCAACCGCCGATCACGCGACCGAGGCTTACATTGCAGTCGGCATGGTTCGTTACCGTGTACGAGTTCAGACACTGCCCCACTGACCACAAGGTCACCCAAAGGATTGCTAACCGGCTTGAAATGCGATAAAGGCACCATAGCCGCGAGCCGCGAGCCGCGAGCCGCGAGCCGCGAGCCGCGAGCCGCGAGCCGCGAGCCGCGAGCCGCGAGCCGCGAGCCGCGAGCCGCGAGCCGCGAGCCGCGAGCCGCGAGCCGCGAGCCGCGAGCCGCGAGCCGCGAGCCGCTGACCGACTGGAGGCGTGGGTTTGTTAGAGGCGGTCGGCTTGTTCGGTAGCCAGCCGCTTCGCGTTCCCGTGGGACAAGACGCCCATCGGTGGAGCACCTTCCACGGTGAACGCACTCTTGTCGTCGCCGCCCGCACGGTCACCTCGACCGTACGCGCCCTCGAAACACTGCCGTCGCTCCTGCGCGACGACGCCCGCGTGACCGTCGTCTTCGCCTACGACCCCACTTCCGCTTTCAACGACGGCGTCCTCGGCCTCCTCCACTCCGCCGGCTGTCGGGTCGCTCCCTGGGAGCAGCTGGGGCAGATCGCCCCCGACCTAATCCTGTCCGCCAGCGAGAACATCGACGTGCCGGAGGGCGACTGCCCGGTGCTGGTGCTGCCGCACGGCGTCGGCTTCCAGAAGTTCGTGCCGGATTCCCGGAGTCACCACGAGCGGCTTTCCGGAGTTGTGCCGGATTCCCTGCTGGAGTCGGGACGTGCCTGGCTTGCGGTCTCGCATCCGGCGCAGGAGGAGCAGTTGCTCGCCACCCATCCCAAGGCGGCCGGTCGCACGCTGCTGGTCGGTGATCCATGTTTCGACGAGTTGGTGGGCAGCCGGTCGCGCAGGGGGGCGTACCGAGAGGCGTTGGGCGTCGCGGAGCATCAGCGTCTGGTTGTGGTCAGTTCGACCTGGGGCCGCACCTCACTCCTGGGGAGTCTCCCGGATCTTCTCCCGCGTCTGATCGCCCAACTGCCCTGTGACGAGTACCGGGTCGGCGCGATCGTCCACCCCAATGTGTGGTCGGCCCACGGGGCCTGGCAGATCCGCACCCTGCAGGCCGCGGCCCTGGACGCGGGTCTGCTGCTGATGCCGACCGTCCACGCCTGGCGGCCCGCGCTCGTCGCCGCCGACCTCGTCGTGGGCGATCACGGCTCCGTGACGCTGTACGGCGCGGCGGCCGGCACCCCTCTGCTGCTCGCGGCATACGGCAGCGACGCGGTGCCCGGGACCGCCGTCCACGAACTGGCGGCCATCGCGCCCCGGCTCGAACCGCGCGGAAACCTGCGCCAGCAGGTGGAGGACGTCATACGCGGGCACATGCCCGAGCGGTACGCCGCCGTCGCCGCGCAGGCCTTCGCCGAACCCGGGCATGCCCTGGCCAGGCTCCGCACCGCCCTCTACCGCCTACTCAAGCTCCCTGAGCCGTCCTCCCGCCCGCCCGGTCCCCTGATTCTGCCGGTTCCGGATCCGCCCGCCTCGCCGGTCACCTCGTGGCAGGTAACCACCACCGTCACCGGGAACAGCGTGGCGCCGAGCGTCACCGTGCACCGCTTTCCGGCAACCGTCACCTCGTACGGCAAGACCAGCCCGGAGTCCGCCGCCCTGTTCACGCACCTGGCCTGCGTAGACGACGAACGCGACCGTCGGCTAACCGAGAGCGCCTCGGTTCTCGTCCGACGCCAGCCCACGCCCACGTCGGTCGGAGCACTGTGCTGGATCGAGGACGCCCTCGCCCAGTTGCCCGGAAGCCTGCTCGCGGCGTCGGCGGTGCGCGGGGGCACCTGCCTGGTCGGCCTTCGGGACGGCCCGGTCGTGGAGGCGGCGGTGACCGGTCCGGCGCCGGATCCGGGCCTGCTGGCCGCGATCGTCTACGCCTGCCTGCGCGCGGGACTTCCGTTGGACGGTGCCCAAGTGGCACTGCGGATCGGTGACCTGCGGGACGAGGACGTCGTACTGCGCCTTCGTCCCGCGCCGCCGAGCGGATAGCCCCTGCTCACCTCACCGGGAACCGGACTCAGCGGTCGAGATCGTCCAGCCGTCGCCGCAGCTCCTCCACCTCGCGCTGGTTGCCTAGCGCCTCGTAGATGTCGGCGGCCCGGCCCATGCACTCGCGCACCAACTCCTCGTGACCACCAGCCCCCTTGGCCACGTCGGCGAGCTGTACCCAGGCCTGGGCCTCGTACTGCATCCCGTCCGCCACCTCGGCCAGTTCCCCGATCGCCTCCCGTAGGTCGTGGATCGCCTGCCCGGTGTCGCCGAGACGACCGTGTGCGACGCCAATGGCGGCCTTCACTCGTGCCGCCATCCGCCGGTCGGGCTCCCTACGGTTCTCCAGTTCCCGCTGTGCCCGGCGCAGCAGGTCCATGGCCTCCGCGTGATCTCCCTGGGCATCCAGCGCGCATCCGAGGAAGAAGGTGGCGAGGGCGACACCGCGGGTTTCCCCGGCCTGTTCGTTGAGTCGGAGGGAGCGCCGGTACGCCCCGGCCGCTTCGGTCGGTGCGACGACGTCCAGGTACCGGCCGAGGAATTCCTGGACGGAGGCCTGCAAGGCGAGGCGATCGGTCGCCGCCGCCAGGTCGACGGCCCGCTCCAGTTGCTCTCCCGCGCGGTCGTTCTCCCCGAGGTCCAGCAGTGGACGTGACAGTAGGCTGCGCAGCCGGGCACAGCCCGCCGTGGCCTCCTCGTCGGTCTCCCCTGCCATGTCTGCCGCGGCGATCGCTGCCTCGGCCGCCTCGATGCCCAGGTCCAGTGTTTCCGTCCATGCCCTGAGGTAGCGGTGGTAGAGGAACAGCACCGAGAACGTCTCGGCCAGCCGCCAGGCCAGGGTGTACAGCCCGTGTCCGACAGCCTCACGCAGTACCGCGAGAATGGAGGAGCGCTCGGTGTTCAGCCACTCCAGCGGCGCTGGACCGCCGACTGCGGCGAAGGGGTCGCGGGCGTTCCCCAGCAGGTCGTCGAGCTCGGCGATCCGCAGCCGCTCCTTCCTCAGCGCCCGGTCGGCGAACGCGCTCAGCACGAGATAGTGCGTGCCTACGCGCTCTGTCAGTGCCACCTGCTCGGTCTGCGGCTCCTCCTCGGCCGCGCACTCGCGGGCATGCAGACGAACCAGATCGTGCATGCGGTACCGGTCGTCGCGCATCTTCTCCACCAGGCTGGCCTTCGCCAGCACGCCCAGCAGACGCTTCGCGCTCCCCGGGTCGACACCGACAGTGACCGCGGCCACGCCGGCGTCGAAGAGACCGAACGGCAGCCATCCGAGCAGCCGGTAGAACCGGGCTGCGTCGGGCGGCAGCAGCCGGTAGGAGGGACCCAGAACTGCGGACACCGAGGACTCCTCCCCGTCCAGCGCGAGCCCAGCCAGTCGGCCGGCCTCGTCGTCGAGTTCGGCGGCCAGTTCCGCCATGCTGAGACTCTCCTCGTCCAGCCGCGCCGCCACCACCAGCAAGGCCACGGGCAGCCCGTCACACAGCTCCACTAGCCGCCGCGCGGCCTCCGGCTCGGCCTCGACCGCCTCAGGCCCGCAGTGGTCCTTCAGCAGTTCCAGCCCGCCATGTATATCCAGCGGCTTGACGCGGACGAACCGGGCACGGCCGCCCTGGACCGCCAGTTCACTGATCCTGGTGTGACTTGTGGCGAGTACGGCGCTACCCGCCCCCTTGGGAATCAACGCGCGAACCTGTGCAGGCTGGTTCACGTCGTCGAGGACGAGAAGGATGCGCAGCTCGGCCGTGCGCGACCGGAACAGATTGGTCCGGTCGGGGAGCGAGTCCGGAATGCCGAGCTCGGCTCCCGGCAGCGACCTCAGGCACATGGCCAAGGCTTCGGAGACATCCCCGCCAGGACCGGTCAGCGCCGTGGCCTCATTACGCAGGGCCGCAAAATCCACGTACAACTGCCCGTCCGGGAAACGCCCCTTGACCCTCTCCGCGCACCGCCACGCCATGGCCGACTTACCGACCCCCGGAGGTCCGAACAGCACATCGACGCCCACGGATCCGGAGCCGCCCGCCAGCGCGCCGAGCCTCGCCTCCAGATTCCCGAGTTCGGCCGTCCGATTACTGAACGGTTCGCGCGCGACCGGCACTTGATCCGGCCTGGTGTACCCGCCCACTGCAGCCGAGGGCGCCGGGGGGACGTGGTAGTGGATGCCGCCGTGGATGGGTGAGCCCTGGAAGACCGGGCCGTGGTACACCCCGCCGCTGACCAAATTGACGAAAGTGCGCGACTCGTCCGGCGCCAGCTCGGACAACAGCCGCGCCAGTTCCTCAGCTGCGCCCGGATCCTCCTGGAACAGGCATTCCAGCCGCTGCCGCAGGCGCGCTTGGACAACCGCCTGCGCCTCTGCGTCACCCACTGTCCCGGCCCGCCCCAACTCCTCGTGCACGGCTTGCAGTTCCTCCTCGGCGACCTCGTCCGAAGCACGTCGCCCAAACAGCCGGGTCAGCCCGCTCTTCGCCCGCTCATACGCATCCGAAACCATCAACCCGGCCAACGCCGTCGCCCCCGACGCAGCAAGAGCCGCCAACTCGGCTTCCACACAGCCCCCTTCGCCTATCCAGTCCCTCAAGGCAGTCGGACACCAACCGTAGAGAGATCTTGGACGCTTGGACACCCCAGCCCGCCGCGTACTCCATGGTCGCCTCCCGTTCCGGGAACAGGGGGCTCCTTCCATGATCGAAGTCGACAGACACTACTGCGCACGGGTGAGTGCACCGGCGTATCGCATGACATTGACTGACCGTGACGGCACCATAGGAGACGGCCTTACGGGAGGCCCCTTCCTGACACCGCCCGACCGCGGTGTCGTCCCAGGAGAAAGAAGTCGAGGTCTGCTCCACCCGTCGCAGTACCCACAGCACCAAGTCGAAGCAGTCCGCTCTCGTACCTGCCGTGCTGGGTCGGCAGCGCGCGAGAGGGACAGATGTGCCGCATGGATACAGCGACCGCAACGCCAAGCGTCTACGCCGCTACACAGGACTCACGCACGCCCAGGCCAAGCAGCTACTGAAGGATCGGGCAGGCAAAGTCCCTCGCATCCCAGCGGCCACTGGACCTCAACGCCTCCTCGAAGCCCTGATCTTCGAACACCTGCGTGGCGATGTCGACTACTTCGCGCACCCCATCGGGATCAGGTCCGTCTTTCCGCAACACGACAGCCTGGTCGTCTCGCTCGACGCGTCTTCAACCCGGCGCGGTTACCCGCTGGTGGCACACGCGCTGGACGGGTTGCTGCCAGCCGAACTTCCCAAGTCGGAGCAGAGCGAGGACGACGTCCGAGTCATCGGC
This sequence comes from Streptomyces sp. DT2A-34, assembly GCF_030499515.1. Taxonomy (NCBI): domain Bacteria; kingdom Bacillati; phylum Actinomycetota; class Actinomycetes; order Kitasatosporales; family Streptomycetaceae; genus Streptomyces; species Streptomyces sp. DT2A-34. Next base: position 4,447,558 of record NZ_JASTWJ010000001.1, read on the forward strand.
GTACCCGGAATCCGGATCACACGAGCCAGCCGAAAGGGGCTACGAGTCTCGCTCGCCGGGACCAAGGCAAGCGTGTTCCTCACATGCGACGCCAGCACCAACTGGGCTGACCTGCTTGCCGATCACCGAGCACAGCTGGAAGCAGCGCGGTATCGGCCGTGTTGGAGCGAACCGAAGATGACTCCGGCGGAAAGGGCGTTCCACCAGGACCACGCGGAGATGGCCCGGGCCGTTGAGGAAGCATCCTGGCTACCGAGCGGGCTGCTACGCCGGAGCGCACTGCTCCACGAGGTGAGCGCCGCGTACTGCACGCGCTACTGGGTGACGTGGGACCAGTGGCGGATCGAGCTCAAGCACGATCCGGGAGTCAAGCCTCCCCACAACGCGTTCATCAATCACTTGACGGACCCGAAATGGGGCATGAACCTAGCCGTTGACAAACTGCACTGCCAGTGCGATGTGCAGTGGGCGGACCCTCACTACGACCGACAGTGCACGGTCGAGCTCAGCAGCCCCACAAGCCGGCCCGGTGTGCTCCAGGTACGTTTCCGAGCGATGGGCACGTGGTGCAACGCCTACGACACCTACCGGGACCTGAAGCGTGCGGGTGCCAATCCGGCATGGCTGCGCCGGGTGATGCCACAGCACCACCACCGAAGGCGAATCGTCAGCTGAGCATGGACACCGCCCCGCTGACGACGACCGATGAGCCGTAGCCCGAAAGGGTCGTCTTGCGCGCGGCAGACCCCCTCTGTGGCCTGAGCCCGGTTAGAGTCCTCTCCGAGGGCTGGGACAGCCCATAGGCTGGCGGTCTGCCCGGGCAGACTTGCAGGTAGGCCTCCAGGGTGTGATGCCCAGTCCCGCGCTTATGCGCTTCAGTCGCCGTGTCCTGCACAGCCCTGTGCCCAGCGGTCGAGTTCATCCCGGGTAATCGGCCGCGGAACGGGGTTCCCGTGTCACCGCACAAAAACGACCGTGCCCTACGTCAGGCCCTTCGGGACCACCTCTACGTGCACCAGCGGGCAATCGAACGGGATGCCGCCGGCCGTCCCGTCTTGGACAGCGCCGGGCCGGCGCAGCAGGTCTTCCAAGCCATGCTGGCCACGTGTCTGATGAGCACCCATGAGGCGCGACATCCCATCGAGTCCCTCGCAGGGTCCTCCTGTCGGACGTATCCCTCTACGCGAATGCGATCATCTCGCGTCCCGCCCAGCTGGACATCCACACGAGCACTGCGTGCCGCGTCGCTTCACGATTGATGCCGCTGCTCCACGGTGGGAAGGTCGCCGGGATTCCGGGGCTCCGGCTGGAAGGCCTGAACAAGCGCCGACTGCGCTTGGTGCACATCCCCACGGGCGGCCGTCTCGACCTCATCGACTCCCGTGCTTCCAGGGGGGATACGCGCCGCGACTTCCGGCGATGGCTCACGATCGAAACGCGGTGGCATAGCGACCCAGAGGTGACAGCGGCTCTTTGGAGACGCTCCGATCTCGTCCTCGAAGAAGCAGCCCTCGCCGAGCACTGGCGAGGCCAACCGTGCACTCCCCTACGCAGTGCGCTGATGACCCGCGCAATGCTGCTCTGGTACAAGCTCGGCATCAGGCCGGCCTGGGCCGAATCGACCGTCGGCCAGAACCGGACATTGCCGCACCTTGCATGGAAGGCCGAAAGAGAGCGAAGCGATGCCTGTCACGTGGCGGCCATGCTGACGCGATCACCCGCCCGGATTCCAGGCGCTGTCTACGAGCCGTACGACACATCCACCGGACTGCTGGTCCTCAACGAGGCGGCAATCCTGCTGAAAGCAATTCCTGTCGCGTAGCCCACCGATGGGGCGGCTATCCAGCAGCCTGCTCGCGGAGCCCCCGGGCCATTGCGGCATGGCGGCGCATAACCGGGACCGTGCCGACATCCACCACGTGCTGACCATGGTCCTCGTCACACGGGCAGATGCTCCATCCACCCGTCTCGACTTGGTCAGCCACGGTGTCCACCAGCTCGGCCAGTTCGTCCAGCACGCCCACGGAGATCTCCGCCGCGCCATCGGCGTGGTTCTGCACGAGGGCCGCACCGAGCTCGGTAGCAAGATCCAGGAGGTGAGCCTCAGCTGCTCCGTCGTCGTTGAGGCCGGCGTACTTGCCGGCTTGCGCGGCGGCCATGACCAAGTGACCAAGCAACTCGACGGGAGCGCTGACGGGGCGGTCGTCGATGCGGACCGGCCGCTTGGCGTGCGGGCTGGAGACGCCCTGGTCCTCTTCCCTCGCCGCCTTCATGATGATCTCCGCGACTGCTTCTGGGGTCACCAGATGCACGGCTTCTTCCTGGTCCATGCCGATCCGCTGAGCCATGACCTCGACGAGGTGCGCCGCAACACCCCGTACCGATGTCGCCTCGACCTCGACGCCATAAGTCAGCAGCACTGCGCCCGCCTGTGCCACCAGAGTCTTGAACGGGAGAATGCCCAATGGATCAGCCACGGTCCCAGCCTAGAAGCGCGAGTTGGAGCGTTTCCACAAAACCGGCTTGCTCGCCAGGAAACCTCGTCGGACCCTCCGACGGCGCAGCCGCCCCTCCCCTCGCGCACCCCCGTGCACACGCTCTGCACTGATGCGCTCCCCTCGCGCACCCCTTGGATTTCGCGGCACGGACCGACGGAACATCTGAGGCCGACGCAGTGCCCCAGAACAAGAGAAAGCCCAGGTCAGCGGCGTCTGACCCGGACTTTCACAAGAGCCGCCTTCGGGATTCGAACCCGAGACCTACGCATTACGAGTGCGTTGCTCTGGCCATCTGAGCTAAGGCGGCGCGCCGTCCGCACTATGGTGCGATCAGCAACGTCGGTAAGTCTACACAGTTTCCGAGGGTGCTCCGTACCACCCCCGTCCAGCCCCTGCTCCGGCCCTGTCCCAGGCCCCTCCCGTCCCCGGAGCGAGGGCTTCCGGCGCCGGAACAGGGCCGGAAGCGCGCCGGACCAGGGCAGGAAGCGGGCCGGAACAAGGCCGGAAGCGGGCCGGAACAAGGCCGGAACAGGGCCGGCTGAGAGCCTACGAGCAGCGCTTGTCGCGGGTGGGCGGCGTCCCCCGGAGGAGATACGCGTTGATCGCCTTGTCGATGCACTTGCTGCCCCGCCCGTACGCCGTGTGACCGTCGCCGTCATAGGTGAGCAGCCGGGCCGAGGAGAGCTGGCCGGAGAGGGCGCGGGCCCAGCGGTACGGGGTCGCCGGGTCGCGCGTGGTGCCGACCACGACGATGGGGGCCGCGCCCCTCGCCTCGATGCGGCGCGGCTCACCGGTGGGCGCCACCGGCCAGTACGCGCAGTTCAGGGTGGCCCAGGCGAGACCCTCACCGAAGACGGGGGATGCCTTTTCGAAGGCGGGGAGGGATTCGCGGACGTCGTCGGGGGTGGCGAAGGCCGCCGGGAGGTCCAGACAGTTCACGGCCGCGTTGGCGAACATCAGGTTCGTGTAGCGGCCGTCGGCGTCGCGCTCGTAGTAGCTGTCGGACAGGGCGAGGAGACCCGCGCCGTCCTTCTCCCGCATCGCCGAGGACAGCGCGTCCCGCAGTTGCGCCCAGGCCCCCTCGTCGTACATCGCCGCGATCACGCCGGTGGTGGCGAGGGACTCGCCGAGTACGCGGCCGTCCGGATCGCCGGTCGGGATGGGCCGCGCGTCGAGCTTCCTGAAGAAGGCCTTGAGGTTCTTGCCGACGTCACCGGCCTTCCTGCCCAGCGGGCAGTCCCGATGCCGCACGCAGTCCCGCGCGAACGCCTGGAACGCCGTCTCGAACCCCGCCGTCTGGTCGAGGTTCAGCCGGCGGGCCGGCAGAGAGGGGTCCATCGCCCCGTCCAGGACCAGCCTGCCCACCCGGTCCGGGAAGAGCCCGGCGTACGTCGCCCCGAGGAAGGTGCCGTACGACGCCCCCACGTACGTCAGCCTCTCGTCGCCCAGCGTCGCCCGCAGGAGGTCCATGTCCCGGGCCGCCTCGGCGGTGGAAACGTGGCGCAGGAGGCCGGGCGCGTCGGCTCCGCATCCTTCCGCGAACCTCTTGTAGGTGGCGACGAGTTCGTCGGCCTCCTTCGCGTCGTCGGGCGTGAAGTCCGTCTGCGTGTACCTGTCCATCTGGCGGCCGTCCAGGCATTCGACGGGCTCGCTGCGGGCGACTCCGCGCGGGTCGACCGCGACCATGTCGTACCGGGCGCGCACGTCGGCCGGGTAGCCGATCCCCGCGTACTGCTGGAGGTAGGCGACCGCCGAGCCGCCCGGGCCGCCCGGGTTCACGAGCAGCGACCCGAGCCGCCCGCCCGGCCCCGTCGCCTTCTTGCGGGCCACGGCGAGCTTGATGTTGCCGGCGCCCGGCTCCGCGTAGTCCAGCGGCGCTTTCATCGTGGCGCACTGGAAGCCGGGCGTCCCGCAGCTGCGCCAGGTCAGCTTCTGCCGGTAGTACGGCGTGAGCGCGGCCGGCGTCGACCGCGGCAGTGCGGCCAGCGCCGCCTCGGCCGCCGGTTTCCCGGAGGCCGCCGGGTTCCCCGAGTGTGTCGACCCCCCGGAGGAGCAGGCGGAGACGAGCAGCGCGGCAACGGCGACGAGGGTGCCGGCCGCGTGGGCTCGCCGGGGGTTCTGGCGGCGGGTGCGTGGGCCGTGGCCGGGGCCGGTCGGGCTCGGGTCTGTGCTGACTGGAGTGCGCCTGATGTGCATCAGGCGAGCGTAACTCTGTGCAGCGGCTCGAATGCCGTGCGTGCACACCACGGCTCGTACGGGTTACATGGTCGGCCTCCTGTTGATCACTCGCGGGTGAGAGGGGCGGGACGAGTGGACGCGGGCGGCGGCTGCTTCAGCCCGCTCTGAGTGCCATGGTCATCGCCTCCACCGCGAGCAGCGGTGCCACATTGCGGTCGAGGGCGTCGCGGCAGGCGGCGATCGCCTCGATCCGGCGCAGCGTGGACTCCGGGGCGCTGTCGCGGGCGAGGCGCTCCAGAGCGTCCTCGGCATCGGTGTTGGCGAGGGCCACGCGGGAGCCGAGCTGGAGGGCGAGGACATCGCGGTAGAAGGCGGTGAGGTCGGTCAGCGCCAGGTCGAGGCTGTCGCGCTGCGTCCGCGTCCGGCGCCGCTTCTGCTTGTCCTCCAACTCCTTCATCACGCCCGCCGTGCCGCGCGGCATCCTGCCGCCCTGGACCGCGCCCAGCGCCGCCTTCAGCTCCTCGGTCTCCTTGCCGTCCATCTCCTCGGCGAGTTGCTTGGCGTCCTCGGCGGCGGCGTCGACGAGCTCCTGGGCGGCCTTGAGGCAACCGCCGACATCGCCGAGCCGGAGGGGCAGCTTGAGCACGGCGGCCCGGCGCTCACGGGCGGCCGGGTCGGTGGCCAGGCGGCGGGCCCGGTCGACGTGCCCCTGCGTGGCGCGGGCCGCGGCGGCGGCGACCTCGGGTTCGATGCCCTCCCGCCGTACGAGCATGTCGGCGACGGCGTCGACCGAGGGCGTGCTCAGGTTCAGGTGGCGGCAGCGGGAGCGGATGGTGGGCAGGACGTCCTCGATGGAGGGGGCGCAGAGCAGCCAGACCGTACGGGGGGCCGGCTCCTCAACGGCCTTCAGGACGGCATTGGCCGACTTCTCGTTCAGCCGCTCGGCGTCCTCGACGAGGATGACCTGCCAGCGGCCGTTCGCCGGTGAGGTGAACGACTTGCGGACGGTGTCCCGCATGTCGTCGGCGAGGATCTGGGTGCCGACGGCGGCGACGGTGCTGACGTCGGCGTGCGTGCCCACGAGCGCCGTATGACACCCGTCGCAGAACCCGCATCCGGGAGCGCCGCCGAGCGCCCGATCAGGACTGACGCACTGCAGAGCGGCGGCGAACGCCCGCGCCGCCTGATTCCGCCCCGCCCCGGGCGGCCCCGTGAACAACCAGGCATGCGTCATCTTGGAGGCCTCGGGGGGTGGCGCGTCGGCAGCGGCGGCGGTGACGAGGGCATCGGCGTCCCGAGCGGCAGCACCCAGCTGCTCACTCACCCTCTCCTGCCCCACCAGGTCGTCCCACACGCTCATGGGTCCCGCCGCCCTTCGCTCACATTTCGCGGTGCGGGATCCATTGTGCGGGCCGGCACTGACAACGGGTGCCGGGGCGGGCAGAACCGGCACCCGGCCGACGCCGACGAGCGCCCCAGCCCCACGCCGAGCAGCGACCCGGCCCGGCGGACCAACCGACCTCGGTGCCGCCCAGCCTCACCGCCGACGACGTCAGCGTCGCCGCCCGCGGCCCCCGTCCTCGTCGTACTCGTCCTCACGCGGTCCCAACAGCTCATCCGCCAGCGTGGGCAGATCATCCAGCGGCGTCTCCTCGGCCCAGTCGGACCGCGCCCTGCGCCGAGGCGCCCCCGACTCGTCGACCTGAGGCATCTCGCGCGTACGTTCGTCGTCCCGGAAGTACCCCGGCGGGACCCGATCCGCAGACTCCGCCCCCGCCCCCGACACGGGAGGCAGCACAGCCGTCTCGTCCGCGGCCCCCGGCACCACCGGCGGAAGCACAGCCGTCTCATCGGCCGCACCAGGCGTCACCGGCGGGAGCACAGCGGTCTCGTCCGCCGCACCAGGCGTCACCGGCGGAAGAACAGCCGTCTCGTCCGCGGCCCCCGAAGGCACCGGCGGCTGCGGCAGCTTCGCCGTCACCTCGGAGTCGGACTCACCGGAAGCACGGCCACCGCCAGGACGGTCACCGGAAGGACGGCCACCGCCAGGACGGTCATCCGAAGGACGATCACCGCCCCGCTCCTCACCCCGCACCGGCCGCAACACAGTCGTCTCGTCCGACGCCCCGCCCGGCGCCTTCCCCGGCGTCACCACCGGCGTAGGAACCGTCGTCGCGTCCCTGAAGGCAGCCCCGGCCCCGGGCCCCGCCGGCCTCGGACCCGCCTCAGCCGCGGCCGCCGCCTGCTCCGCCAGTCGCCGTGCCTCCTCGGCCCGCAGCAGAGCCTCCTCCGCCTTGCGCTGCTTCTCCAGGCGGAGCGCCTCCGCCTCCGCGCGCAGCCGGGCCTCTTCCTCCGCCTGCTTGCGGCGCCGTTCCTCGTCGGCCTTGCGGCGCGCTTCCTCCTCGGCGCGTGCCTTCTCCTCCGCGAGGAGCCGCTGCCGCTCCTCCTCGGCACGCCGACGCGCTTCCTCAGCCCGCTGCCGGGCCTCCTCCGCCTGCCGTTCGGCCTCGCGCCGCTGCGCCTCCTCCAGCTCGCGCCGCTTGCGCTCCTCCTCCTCGGCACGCAGCCGGGCGAGCTGCTCCTGGCGCTCGCGCTCCAGGCGCTCCTCCTCGGCCTTGCGGGCAGCCTCTTCCTCGGCCTTGCGGCGGGCCTCCTCCTCGGCCTTGCGCCGAGCCTCCTCCTGGGCCTGGATCTCGGCCTCGGACAGCGGCAGCATCTGGTCGAGCCGGTGCCGGACGACGGTCGTCACGGCTTCCGGCTCCTGGCCGGCGTCCACCACCAGGTAGCGCCCGGGGTCGGCCGCGGCCAGCGTCAGGAACCCGGAGCGCACGCGCGCGTGGAACTCCGCCGGCTCCGACTCCAGCCGGTCCGGCGCCTCCGTGAACCGCTCGCGGGCGATCTCCGGCGAGACGTCCAGCAGCACGGTCAGATGCGGCGCGAGGCCGTTCGTCGCCCAGCGGTTGATGCGGGCGATCTCCGTCGGGGACAGGTCTCGGCCCGCCCCCTGGTAGGCGACCGAGGAGTCGACGTACCGGTCCGAGATCACGACCGCGCCGCGCTCCAGGGCGGGCCGGACCACGGTGTCGACGTGCTCGGCGCGGTCCGCCGCGTACAGCAGCGCCTCCGCCCGGTGCGACAGCCCCGCGCTCGACACGTCCAGCAGGATCGACCGCAGCCGCTTGCCGACCGGCGTCGCCCCCGGCTCGCGCGTGACGACGACCTCGTGGCCCTTGCCCCGGATCCACTCGGCGAGCGCTTCGGCCTGGGTGGACTTCCCGGCGCCGTCGCCGCCCTCCAGGGCGATGAAGAAGCCGGACGTCGCGGGCACCTGCTCCGGGTCGTCCCCGCCGAGCAGCGCGTCCCGCAGGTCCTGTCGCAGCGGCACACCGGAACGGTCGTCGACCTTGGCCAGCACCAGCACGGCCACCGGCAGCAGCAGCGCGCCGACCAGCATCAGCGTGAACGCCGCGCCGCCGTGCGCGAAGGTGAACTTGCCGCTCTCCAGCCGGTGCGGCCCGATGAGCGCGGCCACCAGCGGCGCGATCACCGCCCCGAGCGCCACGCACACGCGTACCACCGCGTGGAGGTGCTCCGTCGTGCGCGGGCGCCGGAATTCCTCGGCCTCCTGGTCGAGCAGGGTGTGCCCGGTGTTTGCGGCCACGCCCGCGCCGATCCCGGCCAGCGCGACGATCAGCAGCACGGTGGTGACGTCCGGGACGAGTCCCGCGGCCAGCAGCGCGATACCGGTGAAGGCGATGGCCAGCGCCAGCAGCCGGCGCCGCGACAGGGCGGGCACCACGGAGGGCGCCGTACGGATGCCGACGACCGCACCGCCGCTCAGCGCGAGCACCAGCAGGCCGTACGTCACCGGTCCGCCGCCCAGGTCCTTGGCGTGCAGCACGGCCACGGCGACCGCGGCGGACACCGCCCCGGCGACCGCCGCGCAGGCCGTCACCAGCAGCGGGATGGCGCCGGTACGGCCCTTGTCGACGCCCGAGCCCGCCTTGGGGCGGCGCAGGCCCTCCAGCGGCGACCGCGCGCGCGGGGTGCGCGTGCCGGGCAGCTCCAGGAAGGTCAGCACGGACAGGGACGCGGCGAACAGACCGGCCGCGACATACGACGCGAGGGCCGCCTGGTGCTGGTCGAACCAGTCGAGTCCGGCGCCGAGCAGGTTGTTGAGCAGAGCGGCGACGACAAGCGCGGCGGCGGCCAGGGGGATCGCCACGAAGCCCGTACGCAGCGACAGGCGGCGCAGGGCGTCCATGTGGTCCGGCAGCGGTCGTACCGTCGCGCCCTCCGGCGGCGGGGGCGGCAGCAGCGCGGGCGCCGCGCTCTCCCGGCACACCGTCCAGAAACGCTCGGCGATGCCGGTGACGAAGGCGGTGACCAGCAGGACGGCCAGCGCGTTGTCCGGCGTCCAGTCGATCCACAGGGGCGCGACGATCAGCAGGGCGACCCGCAGGCCGTCCGCGCCGACCATGGTCCAGCGCCGGTCGAGCGGGCCCTCCTGGGAGGTCAGCGACGACAAGGGGCCCAGGAGTACGGCGCCGAAGAGCAGCGTCGCCAGGATGCGCACGCCGAAGACGGTCGCCACTGCGAACGCCACGCCCCGGTACCCCCCGCCGAACGACCCCTCCGCGATCGCCGCCTGAAGGGCCAGCAGGACCAGCACAAGGAGGGCGAGCATGTCGCCGACACCGCCCACCAACTGCGCGCTCCACAAGCGCTTGAGCTGCGGTCGGCGCAGCAGGGCGCGCACGGCACGCTCGCGGGAGTCCGCGGCAAGGGCGTCGTCGGAGGCGGGGTGGGGGGCCGTTGGCTGCTCGGCTCGCGTCATGCTTTCAGCCTATCGGGACCCACTGACAGACCGGCGCGCGCGCCCGGACGTACGCGCGCCCCGACACCAAACTGATGCCGAGGCGTTCGTTTTGCGAACCGGAAGTGAAGAACCGGACCCTCAACGGGGCGCAGGGAGAGCCCTGTTGCGAGTCCGGTCCTCCCGGCTCAGTCCTCGCTCGCCGACTTCGAAGCCGTCGCCTTCTTCGCGACCGTCTTCTTCGCCGTCGTCTTCTTCGCGGCCGTCGTCTTCTTCGCGGCCGTCGTCTTCTTCGCCGCGGTCTTCTTGGCGGCCGTCTTCTTGGCCGGGGCGGCCTTCTTGGCGGTCGTCTTCTTCGCGGGGGCCTTCTTCGCCGTCTTCTTGGCGGGCCCCTTCGCACGCTTCTCGGCGAGCAGCTCGAAGCCGCGCTCCGGGGTGATCGTCTCGACGCTGTCGCCGGAGCGCAGGGTCGCGTTGGTCTCCCCGTCGGTGACATACGGCCCGAAGCGACCGTCCTTCACCACGACCGGCTTGCCGCTCACCGGGTCCTCGCCCAGCTCCTTCAGCGGCGGCTTGGCGGCCGCGCGCCCACGCTGCTTGGGCTGGGCGTAGATCGCCTGGGCCTCCTCCAGCGTGATCGTGAAGAGCTGCTCCTCGGACTGCAGCGAGCGCGAGTCCGTGCCCTTCTTCAGGTACGGGCCGTAGCGGCCGTTCTGCGCGGTGATCTCAACGCCGTCCGCGTCGGTGCCGACGACGCGCGGCAGCGACATCAGCTTGAGCGCGTCCTCGAGCGTCACCGTGTCCAGCGACATCGACTTGAACAGCGAGGCCGTACGCGGCTTGACGGCGTTCTTGCCGGTCTTCGGGGTGCCCTCGGGGAGCACCTCGGTGACATACGGGCCGTAGCGGCCGTCGCGGGCGATGATCTGGTGGCCGGTCTGCGGGTCGGCGCCGAGCTCGAAGTCGCCGCTCGGCTTGGCGAGCAGTTCCTCCGCGAGCTCGACGGACAGCTCGTCCGGGGCCAGTTCCTCGGGCACGTCCGCCCGCTGGTGCTGCTCGGAGTCCTTCTCGCCGCGCTCGATGTACGGGCCGTAGCGCCCGACCCGCAGCACGATGTCGTTGCCGACGGGGAAGGACGACACCTCGCGCGCGTCGATCGCGCCCAGGTCGGTCACCAGCTCCTTGAGGCCACCGAGGTGGTCCCCGTCGCCGTTGCCCGCCTCGGCCGCGCCGCCGTTGTGCGTGCCCTCGCCGAAGTAGAAGCGCTTCAGCCACGGCACGGACTGGGCCTCGCCGCGGGCGATGCGGTCGAGGTCGTCCTCCATCTTGGCGGTGAAGTCGTAGTCGACGAGCCGCCCGAAGTGCTTCTCCAGGAGGTTGACCACGGCGAAGGACAGGAAGGACGGGACGAGGGCCGTGCCCTTCTTGAACACATAGCCGCGGTCGAGGATCGTGCCGATGATCGACGCGTACGTCGACGGGCGGCCGATCTCGCGCTCTTCCAGCTCCTTGACCAGCGACGCCTCGGTGTAGCGGGCCGGGGGCTTGGTGGCGTGCCCGTCGACCGTGATCTCCTCGGCGCTCAGGGCATCGCCCTCGGTGACCTGCGGCAGCCGGCGCTCGCGGTCGTCGAGCTCGGCGTTCGGGTCGTCGGCGCCCTCGACGTAGGCCTTCAGGAAGCCGTGGAAGGTGATCGTCTTGCCGGACGCGCTGAACTCGACATCGCGCCCGTCGGCCGCCGTGCCGCCGATCTTGACCGTGACCGAGTTACCGGTCGCGTCCTTCATCTGGGAGGCGACGGTCCGCTTCCAGATCAGCTCGTAGAGCTTGAACTGGTCGCCGGTCAGCCCGGTCTCGGCAGGCGTGCGGAAGCGGTCGCCGGAGGGGCGGATCGCCTCGTGCGCCTCCTGCGCGTTCTTGACCTTGCCGGCGTACGTCCGCGGGGACGAGGGCAGGTAGTCGGCGCCGTACAGCTGCGTGACCTGGGCGCGGGCGGCGGCCACGGCGGTGTCGCTCAGCGTCGTGGAGTCCGTACGCATGTAGGTGATGTAGCCGTTCTCGTACAGCTTCTGCGCGACCTGCATGGTGGCCTTCGCGCCGAAGCCGAGCTTGCGGCTCGCCTCCTGCTGCAGCGTCGTCGTACGGAACGGGGCGTACGGCGAGCGGCGGTACGGCTTGGACTCGACGGACCGGACGGCGAACTGCGTCTGCTCCAGGGCGGCGGCCAGGGCGCGGGCGTTCGCCTCGTCGAGGTGGAGGGTGTTCGCGCTCTTGAGTTGTCCCAGGGAGTCGAAGTCGCGGCCCTGCGCGACCCGCCTGCCGTCGACGGTCTGCAGGCGGGCGACCAGCGACGACGGGTCCGACGAGTCCCCCGCGCGGCCGGTCGCGAAGGTGCCCGTCAGGTCCCAGTACTCAGCAGAACGAAACGCGATGCGCTCGCGTTCCCGCTCCACGACGAGCCGGGTGGCGACCGACTGGACACGGCCGGCCGACAGGCGCGGCATGACCTTCTTCCACAGGACCGGCGAGACCTCGTAGCCGTAGAGGCGGTCGAGGATGCGGCGGGTCTCCTGGGCGTCGACCAGCTTCTGGTTGAGCTGGCGCGGGTTGGCCACGGCGGCCTGGATCGCGGCCTTGGTGATCTCGTGGAAGACCATCCGCTTGACCGGGACCTTGGGCTTGAGCACCTCCTGGAGGTGCCAGGCGATGGCCTCGCCCTCGCGGTCCTCATCGGTGGCGAGGTAGAGCTCGTCGGAGTCCTTCAGCAGGTCCTTGAGCTTCTTGACCTGGGCCTTCTTGTCGGCATTGACGACATAGATCGGCTCGAAGTCGTGCTCGACGTCCACGCCGAGCCGGCGGACCTCGCCGGTGTACTTCTCCGGCACCTCCGCGGCACCGTTGGGGAGGTCGCGGATGTGCCCGACGCTCGCTTCGACTACGTAGCCGGGGCCCAGGTAGCCCTTGATCGTCTTCGCCTTGGCAGGCGACTCGACGATGACGAGTCGGCGGCCGCCCTGTGCGGTCTCGCTTGTCGGGGACAACTTCGCTCTTCTCTCCGGTCGACGCTGGGGCCTCCCCAGGGTCGATTGCGCCCGGGGTCGGGTGGTGGTGACGCTGCGGAGTGTGACGGTACATCCCGCCCCGTTGTCAAACGGGAAAAGCCCGCAACGGCCACTCGAACGGTAACCCGACTTCCGCCATTCCTGCCGCCCGGAGTGCCCACCGGCCTTTTCGAGCCTTTCCGGAAGAGGCCCTCCCAATTATCGGCCGCGCAGCTCGTGGGCCGTTCTCAGAGGCGGGAGAAGCACCATGTTCCGGTGATCAACGCGATCACTGAGACAAGGCCCGCAAGCGTCGCAGATGCGACCGGGCTCACACTGTGGGCGACGGGTCGGCGCTGCCGAACCCGGACCGCGGTCCACACCAGCAGCCCACCTCCGAACAGGGCGAACACCGCTCCGGCGAAGATCGCCGGTCCCCTTTCCATGGTTCCGCTTGCCCCTTTTCTCCTGTCCGTGAGTGCCCAGCCCGGCGAGGCTGACACGCGCGGACGGCGCACAGGCGAACCTCAGGCGAACGCGGGGCCGACGCGGCGGCTGTGGACTCCCCGGACCGTACGACCCGACCACCACGTCCGCCCCATCGAGCCCGTCGCCCTCGCAGGCCTCGCTTGCCTCAGCGACCTCAGTCTCGCCGGGGACGGGTATCTTTCCGGCCGTCTTCTTTCCGGTCGCCTTCTGTCGTCGGTCCTGCTGATCATGCGGACGACCTCGTTGAAGTCCAGTTCCCGGTCCTGTTTGTCCGCGAACCAGCCGCACCCACCATCGCCGGGTCCGCTCCGGTCCCGGCGCACGGATCCACTCGAATTTTGTCGCCCACAGCTTGGTGTGGTTGTCGAAGCCCTTCCTGGTCCTTCTTGTGGCTCATTTCACCGGGCGCCTGAACAGTGGGCCCCAGCGGGTTCACCGCCCCGGTTCGAGGAACCCCTGCTCCACCAGCAGCCTGATCTGCGCGGGCGAACGGTCGCGCAGCAACACCGGGTCCTCGCCCATCAGTTGGGCGATCGCGTCCAGAATGCGGCCCGCGCTCAGCGAACCGTCGCACACGCCCGCGAAGCCCGCGCCGACCGTGTCCACCTGAGTGGCCCGGCGCATTCCGCGGTGCTGGCGCAGCACCACGTGCTCCGGGTCCTCGGCGCCGGGCAGCCCGACCTGCTCCTGCACGACCTCGCCGACGAGCTTGAAGTGGTCCTCCAGCAGGGCCGCGTCGTCGCGGGCACGCAGGTAGTCGAGCCGGCCGAAGTGCGCCCGTACCGTGTGGCCGAGCGGCTGCTCGACCGGATGCGGCCACTCCTCCACCGTGATCGAGGGCACGGCGGCCGACGCCTTGCGCAGGGTGATCCAACCGAACCCGACGGCCTTCACCTTGCGCGCCTCGAACTCGTCCAGCCACGCGTCGTAGCGCGCCTGGTACTCGGCCGTATCGCCCCGGTGGTCCCCGGCGTCCCTGAGCCACAGCTCGGCGTACTGCGTGACGTCCTGGACCTCGCGCTGCACAATCCACGCGTCGCACCCGCGCGGCACCCACGAGCGCAGCCGGTCCTGCCAGTCCTCCCCTTCCACGTGCTGCCAGTTGGCGAGGAACTGCGCGAACCCGCCCTCGTTCAGCCGCTCCCCCGCCCCCTGAACGATCGACCGGCACAGATCGTCCCCGCCCATCCCACCGTCGCGGTACGTCAGCCGCGCGCCCGGCGAGATCACGAAGGGCGGGTTCGACACGATCAGGTCGTACGTCTCGCCGTTCTTGAGCGGTTCGAACAGCGAGCCCTCCCGCAGGTCCACGGCGGGCGCGCCGGACAGCGCGAGCGTCAAGGCGGTGATGTGCAGCGCGCGCGGGTTGACGTCGGTCGCCGTCACGCGCGTGGCGTGCTGCGCGGCGTGCAGCGCCTGGATGCCGGAACCGGTGCCGAGGTCGAGGGCGGAGGCGACGGGCGTGCGGACGGTGATGCCGGCGAGGGTCGTGGAGGCGCCGCCGACGCCGAGGACGACGCCCTCTTCCTTGCTGCCGATGCCCCCGGCCCCGCCGACCGCGCACCCCAGGTCGGACACGATGAACCAGTCCTCGCCCTCGGGCCCGCCGTACGGCCGTACGTCCACGGTCGCCGCGAGGTCGTCACCGACTCGGACCAGCCACCCGCTCTCCAAGCACGCGTCGACGGGCAGAACGCCCGCCACGCGCGCGTGCGGCACGGGTTGCTGCAACAGGAACAGCCGTACGAGCGCCTCGAGCGGCGTGTCGCCCCGGGTCGCCCGGAGCGCGGGCACGGTCTCGCTCCGCGCGAGCGCCGTGTACGCGGGCACGCCGAGCAGCTCTAGCAGCCCGTCGGCGGTGAAGGAGGCCCCGAGCAGGGCGTCCCTCAGCCGGGCGGCGACATCGGGGCGGTCGGAGGCAGGCAGGGCAGACAGGCTGGAGTCACTCACGCCCTCATTGTGACCCGCGCCCGCCCCTGAGGGTGGCTCAGCTGTCGGTCGCCGCGGCCGACGCGGACGCCGAAGCTGCCGCCTTGCAGCCCTCCTGCGATGTCAGCGCCTTCTTGATGTCGCCCGACTCCAGCTTCTTCAGCGCCTGGATCGCGCTCTTGCGCTGGGTCTCCACCTGCTTCATCTCGGCCGACACGTCCTTCAGGCCGGACGCGAACTTCGCCTGGTCCTTGGTGTTCAGCCCGTCGACCTGCTTCTTCAGGTCGGCGTATGCCGCGGAGAGGGCGGTGAGCTTCTTGACGACGTCCTGCTGGATCTTCGCGCCGTTCTCGACCCCCGGAGGCGCCCCGGCGTTGCTGATGAGGTCCGCGCGCGCCTTGTAGCCCTCGGCCAGGTCCTGGAAGGCCTTGGCGTCGGCCTGCTGGAGCTCCTTGGGCGTGCTGGTGGTGTCCTTGGCCGCCTTCGTGATCGCGACGTAGGCCGCCGAGATCTTCGCGTTCTGCGCGGGCACGGCGTCGCACACCTGCTTGGCCCAGGCGTCCAGCTCCGGGTTGCCCTCGTCGCTCGTGCATCCCGTCAGCGCCAGTACCAGTACCGCACCGCCGGACAGTGCGGCCGCGAGCTTCTTGTTCACCGGTTCGGTCCCTTCCGTGGCTCTCGGCCAACGGACCTTACACGTCGGGCGGTGGACGGCCCTGCCCCCAATGGCGCATCTGCGGCTCTTATTACGATTTACACCATGTGAGAGAAGGGTCACGGCAAGGGCGTGAACAAGCACGAGGCGGGCGGACGGCACGTCAATACGCGCCGCCCGCCCGCCCCTTGAACTGGGCCGTCGTAAGACCGCCTACGAAACCACCGCGGGATCGACCGGCTTGGCCACCCTTTCGGCGTTGTCTTCGTCACCCATGGCGATGCCGCGCCGCTTGGAGACGTACACCGCGGCGACGATCACGAGGAGCGACAGTACGGCGATCGTGACCCGCACGCCGACGTTCTTGTCCTCGCCGTAGCTGAACTGGATGACCGCGGGCGCGATGAGCAGCGCCACCAGGTTCATCACCTTCAGCAGCGGGTTGATCGCGGGACCGGCGGTGTCCTTGAAGGGGTCGCCGACCGTGTCGCCGATCACCGTGGCGGCGTGGGCCTCGCTGCCCTTGCCGCCGTGGTGGCCGTCCTCGACGAGCTTCTTGGCGTTGTCCCAGGCGCCGCCGGAGTTGGCGAGGAACACCGCCATCAGCGTGCCGGAGCCGATCGCGCCCGCGAGGAACGCGCCGAGGGCGCCGACGCCGAGCGTGAACCCGATGAAGATCGGCGCCAGCACGGCGAGCAGACCGGGCGTCGCGAGCTCCCGGAGCGCGTCCTTGGTGCAGATGTCGACGACCCTGCCGTACTCCGGCTTCTCGCTGTAGTCCATGATCCCGGGGTGCTCGCGGAACTGCCGCCGCACCTCGTAGACCACGGCACCCGCCGACCGCGACACGGCGTTGATCGCAAGCCCCGAGAAGAGGAAGACGACCGCCGCGCCCGCGATGAGGCCGACGAGGTTGTTGGGCTGCGAGATGTCCATCATCAGGTTCATCGGCGCGCCTTCGCCGCTGAGTTTCTCGCCGACGTCCCGGGCGCCGGTGGTGATGGCGTCGCGGTACGACCCGAAGAGCGCCGCTGCCGCCAGGACGGCGGTGGCGATGGCGATGCCCTTGGTGATGGCCTTGGTGGTGTTGCCGACCGCGTCCAGGTTGGTGAGCACCTGGGCGCCCGCGCCCTCGACGTCACCGGACATCTCGGCGATGCCCTGCGCGTTGTCGGAGACGGGCCCGAAGGTGTCCATGGCGACGATCACGCCGACCGTGGTGAGCAGGCCGGTGCCGGCCAGCGCCACCGCGAACAGCGCCAGCATGATCGACGTGCCGCCGAGCAGGAACGCCCCGTAGACACCGAGGCCGATCAACAGGGCCGTGTAGACGGCCGATTCGAGACCGACCGAGATACCGGCGAGGACGACGGTGGCCGGGCCGGTCAGCGAGGTCTTGCCGATGTCCATGACCGGGCGGCGGTTGGTCTCGGTGAAGTAGCCGGTCAGCTGCTGGATGACAGCGGCCATCACGATGCCGATCGCCACCGCGACGAGCGCGAGGACCCGCGGGTCGCCGTCCTTGCCCGCGATCGCGGCGTCGGTGACGCCGTCGAGGTCGGCGTAGGACGACGGCAGGTAGATGAACACGGCGGCCGCGACCAGCACGATCGAGATCACCGCGGAGATGAAGAACCCGCGGTTGATGGCCGTCATGCCGCTGCGGTCGGAGCGGCGCGGGGCCACCGCGAAGATACCGATCATGGCCGTGATCACGCCGATCGCGGGCACGATCAGCGGGAAGGCGAGCCCGGAGTCGCCGAACGCCGCCGTCCCGAGGATCAGCGCGGCGACCAGAGTCACGGCGTACGACTCGAACAGGTCGGCCGCCATGCCCGCGCAGTCGCCGACGTTGTCGCCCACGTTGTCGGCGATGGTCGCGGCATTGCGCGGGTCGTCCTCCGGAATGCCCTGCTCGACCTTGCCGACCAGGTCGGCGCCGACGTCGGCGGCCTTGGTGAAGATGCCGCCGCCGACACGCATGAACATCGCGATCAGTGCGGCACCGAGACCGAATCCTTCGAGCACCTTCGGCGCGTCGGCCGCGTACACCAGCACCACACAGGAGGCGCCCAGCAGACCGAGCCCCACCGTGAACATGCCGACGACGCCGCCCGTGCGGAAAGCGATCTTCATGGCTTTGTGCGAGACGGCGGTGAGATCCTTTTCCGGCTCTCCCGGCGCCGGGGTCGCTTCCCGTGCGGCCGCGGCGACGCGCACATTGCTGCGTACGGCCAGCCACATGCCGATATAACCGGTGGCCGCCGAGAACGCGGCGCCGATCAAGAAGAACACCGATCGGCCGATGCGCTGATTCCAGTCGTCCGCGGGCAGCAGCATGAGCAGGAAGAACACGACGACAGCGAATACGCCGAGCGTGCGCAGTTGCCGGGAGAGATAGGCGTTCGCGCCTTCCTGGACGGCTGCCGCGATCTTCTTCATGCTGTCGGTGCCCTCGCCCGCCGCGAGCACCTGGCGCACCAGGACGCCGGCGACCACGAGCGCTGCCAGTGCCACGACGCCGATGACCGTGATGATGATCCGGTTCTCGTCGGTCAGCACTGCGGCTGCGAGGGTTGTGGGATGGTCCAGCTGATGAGGGGTAGAAAGCCCCGCCATTCGTCCTCCTTGACGCTTGGGCTGAGCTCAAGATGTGGACGGATTCTAGGTACCGGAACCTGATCAAAACAGAGCGCGGTAAACGGAATTGGCCTTCACGTGCCGTTCAGCAAATGATCGACGTCACCCCACCTAACCCGAAAGCGCTAATGCCTCAAAACCATTGACGTGAGCATTGGCTCTTGATCGAATTATCGGGAGATTGATCGTGAATTCCTTCACGAATTGCCCGGTACTGACGCAGGAAACGCGAAAGGGCCCTGCTGAGCAGGGCCCTTTCGCGTTGAGGTTCGGCTTGCCGGGGGTCGTTCAGGGAAGCACCACGGCCGGCGGCGTGGTCGGCCAGGTCATACGGATCAGTCCACCGTGCTCCCCTGCGGAGACCTCCACGTCGTCGACGAGACCGCTGATGACCGCGAGGCCCATTTCGTCCTCTTCGGCCTCGATCTCGCCGTCGTCGCCCGCGGCGCCAGGTCCCCGCTCGCCGGGGACGGCGTGCGGAGCCTCGTCGCCGACCTCGATGGAGAACTGTTTCTCCTCCTCGATCAGCGCGACCTTCACCGGCGCCGTGATGCCGACGCTCTGGTGCAGTCCGACGGCACGGCTGCATGCTTCGCCGACGGCGAGTCGCACCTCGTCGAGTACGGCCTCGTCCACTCCGGCCCTGCGCGCCACCGCTGCCGCCACCAACCGGGCGGTCCTGACGTGCTCGGGCAGCGCGCTGAAGCGGAGTTCAACGGTGGCCATGCATCCCCCTCGGAACTACGGGCGTGCTGTCCGGAGGGCCGGGCTGCCGAACGCCCGGTCCCCTTTCTCTTTCAACTTCCGCCGCCCCGGGCACGCTCAGCGGCGGGCCCGGGTCCGGTGATCAGTCGGTCGCCGCAACCGCTTCCTCGACCGAGGTGTGGATCGGGAACACCTTGGTGAGACCGGTGATGCGGAAGATCTTCAGAATGCGCTCCTGGTTGCAGACCAGGCGCAGTGAGCCCTCATGGGCACGCACACGCTTCAGGCCGCCGACCAGCACGCCGAGCCCGGTGGAGTCGAGGAAGTCCACGCCCTCCATGTCGACGACGAGGTGGAAACTCCCGTCGTTCACCAGCTCGACCAGCTGCTCGCGCAACTTGGGCGCGGTATATACGTCGATTTCGCCACCGACCTCGACGACCGTACGATCGCCGACGGTACGTGTCGACAGGGACAGGTCCACGGATCCTCCAGCACCTTGCTATCGAGCGGTCGTCCCTCGGGACACCTCGGCTTACAGCCCCCAGGACGGTTCGCCAGCCGCGATGGCATTCAATCACTTACCGGCAGGCGTGCACGACGCCTTGGTCCCATTGTCCGTCACGCCAGTGACACACTCGGTGCCGATGGCCAAGAATCACCGATCCGATCGATCCCCGACGGGCCCCGTTTCCCGGGTGGACCCGGGTACGGTGCTGGGCCGGCTCGCCTCCGGGCCGAGCCGGGCTTCGCGCATCACTCATACGGAGCATGTGCCCCCGCGTGAGGGTCGCCATGCCGTCTGGCCTGACCGGATCCGCGCAGAGGTCATCTCCGCCGTCCAAACGGCGGGAATCGAACATCCCTGGGCCCACCAGGCACGCGCCGCCGAGCACGCCCTGGACGGCGACTCCGTGGTCGTTGCCACGGGTACGGCGTCCGGCAAGTCCCTGGCCTACCTCGTGCCGGTCCTGTCGACGCTCCTGGACGGCTCCGAGGCCCCGAACGGCCGTGGCGCCACCGCCCTCTACCTGGCCCCCACCAAGGCCCTTGCGGCGGATCAGTGCCGTTCGGTGAAGGAACTTTCACATCCGCTGGGCAATTCCGTGAGGCCGGCTGTGTACGACGGCGATACTCCGTTCGAGGAACGCGAGTGGATCCGCCAGTACGCCAACTACGTCCTCACCAACCCCGACATGCTGCACCGGGGCATACTCCCGTCCCACCCCCGCTGGTCCTCCTTCCTGAAGGCGCTGAAGTACGTCGTCATCGACGAGTGCCACACCTACCGCGGCGTCTTCGGCTCCCACGTCGCCCAGGTCCTGCGCCGCCTGCGCCGCCTGTGCGCCCGCTACGGCGCCTCTCCCGTCTTCCTGCTGGCCTCCGCGACCTCCGCCGAGCCCGCGGTGGCCGCCGGCCGCCTCACGGGCCTGCCGGTGGTCGAGGTCGCCGACGACGCCTCCCCACGCGGCGAGCTGGTCTTCGCCCTCTGGGAGCCGCCGCTCACCGAGCTCCAGGGCGAGAAGGGCGCCCCCGTCCGCCGTACGGCAACCGCCGAGACGGCGGACCTTCTGACGGATCTGGCCGTGCAGGGGGTGCGGTCGGTCGCCTTCGTACGCTCCCGGCGCGGCGCCGAGCTGATCTCGGTCATCGCCCAGGAACGGCTTGCCGAGGTGGACCGCTCCCTCGCCCGGCGTGTCGCGGCCTACCGAGGCGGCTACCTCCCCGAGGAGCGCCGCGCCCTGGAACAGGCCCTCCACTCCGGCGAACTCCTCGGCCTCGCCGCCACCACCGCCCTGGAACTCGGCATCGACGTCTCCGGCCTGGACGCCGTACTGATCGCCGGCTACCCGGGCACGCGCGCGTCCCTGTGGCAGCAGGCGGGCCGGGCGGGCCGCGCGGGACAGGGCGCCCTGGCGGTCCTGGTCGCCCGGGACGACCCACTGGACACGTACCTCGTCCACCACCCGGAGGCCCTCTTCGACCGGCCGGTGGAGTCGACGGTCCTCGACCCCGACAACCCGTACGTCCTGGCTCCGCACCTGTGCGCGGCGGCCGCGGAAATCCCGCTGACGGACGAGGACTTGGCGCTTTTCGGTCCCGAGGCCGAGGACCTGTTGCCGCAACTGGAGGCCGCGAAGCTGCTGCGCCGCCGCACGAAGGCCTGGCACTGGACGCGCCGCGAACGGGCCGCCGACCTCACCGACATCCGCGGCGGGGGCGGCCGCCCGGTCCAGATCGTCGAGGCCGGGACGGGACGGCTGCTCGGCACGGTCGACGCGGGCGCCGCGCACGGCACGGTGCACGAGGGCGCGGTCCACCTGCACCAGGGCCGCACTTACCTCGTCCGCTCCCTCGACCTGGAGGACTCGGTCGCCCTGGTCGAGGAGGCCGCACCGCCGTATTCGACGGTCGCCCGGGACACGACGGCCATCTCCGTCCTGGAGACGGACATCGAGGTCCCGTGGGGTGACGGCCGCCTGTGCTACGGCTCCGTCGAGGTCACCAACCAGGTCGTCTCCTTCCTGCGTCGTCGGCTCATCACGGGTGAGGTACTGGGCGAGACGAAACTCGACCTCCCTCCCCGTACGCTGCGCACGCGCGCGGTGTGGTGGACGGTCACCGAGGACCAGCTGGACGAGGCCCGCATCAACCCCGAGATCCTCGGCGGCGCCCTGCACGCCGCCGAGCACGCCTCTATCGGCCTGCTGCCCCTTTTCGCGACCTGCGACCGCTGGGACATCGGCGGCGTCTCGATCCCGCTGCACCCCGACACGCTGCTCCCGACGGTCTTCGTCTACGACGGCCACCCCGGCGGCGCGGGCTTCGCGGAGCGCGCCTTCCACACCGCCCGCGCCTGGCTCACCGCCACGCGCCAGGCCATCGCGTCCTGCGAGTGCGACGCCGGCTGCCCGTCCTGCATCCAGTCCCCCAAGTGCGGCAACGGGAACGATCCGCTGCACAAGAGGGGGGCTGTGCGGTTGCTGACGGTGCTGTTGCGGGGGGCGGCGGAGGGAGAGGCTGCCGTGAGCGGGGAGGGGGAGCTTGCCACGGCTGGGGAGGGGGAGCCTGTCCCGGCGAGGGGTGGGGGGTCTGGCCCAGCTGGGGACGGCACCCCGGCGAACGACGGCGGGTCCTGAAGCGGCTGGGGACGGCTCGCGTGGCGGGACGGGGGGCGGATGGCCTGCTGCCCTGGCTGGGGAGGGGAAGCTGCCCCGACCGGGACGGACGGCTTTCCGGGCGCGGAGGGGGAGCATGCCCTGGCTGGGGAGGGAGAGGGTGCCTCCAGCGGGGAGCGTGCCCAGTGCCGCCTGCGGGCAGGGTGCCTCCCGCGGGGGGGGTGCCCCTATGGGTTTCGTCAAGCTGATGGGGCGGGTTGGGGGTCGTAGAAGGTGCCGTCGCGGAGCATCGCGAAGAGCACGTCGGCTCGTCGTCTCGCGAGGCAGAGGAGGGCTTGGGTGTGGTGTTTTCCCTGGCTGATCTTCTTGTCGTAGTAGGTCCGGGAGGCCGGGTCGGCCAGAGCCGCGAACGCGGACAGGAAGAAGGCCCGTTTGAGCTGCTTGTTTCCGCGGCGGGATGGTTGTTCGCCGCGGATCGAGGAGCCAGAACTGCGGGTTGTGGGGGCGAGGCCGGCGTAGGCGGCGAGGTGGGCGGCGGTCGGGAACGAACGGCCGTCGCCGACGTCGATGAGGATGCGGGCTCCGGTCCTGACGCCGATCCCCGGCATGGACGTCAGGACCTTGGAAAGAGGGTGGTTCTCCAGCAGTTCCTCGATCCGGGTGGCCAAGAGTTTCCGCTGGTCAAGCACCGCTCGGAGCGAGTTGGCGAGGCTGGGGACGATCAGAGCGGCCGCGTCGGTGCCCGGGACGACGACGGTCTGTTCGTCCAGTGCGGTGAAGATGTCCTCGACGAGCCGCTCGGCCATCCGCGGTGCCTTCGGGCGTATCAACGCAATGAGCCGTCGGCGTCCGGCTTTGCGGATCTGGGCCGGGGAGCCGAACTGGTCGAGGAGCTTGAGCACGGCCGGGTGTTGGACGCGTGGGCCCAGGATCCGTTCCAGCGACGGGTGGATCTGGGTGAGCAGGCCCCGCAGGCGGTTGCTGATGCGGGTTGCTTCGCCGGCCAGGTCGTCGTCGAAGCCGACGATCATCTCCAGCTCGGCGATGGTCTCGTCCTCGAGGTCGACCGAGCGGAGCGTGTGAGGCATGACGCGGGCCGCGTCTGCGATGACGAACGCGTCGCGGGCATCTGTCTTGGCCTCGCCGGGATAGAGGTCGGCGATCCGCCGCATCGTCAGGCCGGGCAGATAGGCGACCGGGCAGCCCATGTCCCGGGCCACCGCCAGCGGCAGAGCCCCGATCGAGGCCGGCTGGTCGACCACCACGAGCACGGTCCCGTGCTTGGCCTGCAGTTTGCCGAACACTTCGCGGAGCTTCGGCTCGCTGTTGGGCAGCCGCTTGTCGAAGGCCTTCTTCCCGGCCGGGGTGACGGCGGTGGCGTGGTGTTCGCCCTTGCCGACGTCCAGGCCGAGGAAAGCGCCGATGTCACTGACGTCGATCACGTGCGTCCTTCGGTCGTCCTCGCCCGGCCGTCCCACGGCACCGATCGCCACATCCACATTACGAAGAGCCTCCCGACCTGCGAAGAAGCCGGTGGTCATGCCCCTAATCAGCGGTCTGTCGATGCCTCCGGAGCCGGTGACACCACCCCCCAAGACATGCGATCGACAGGGGGAGAAAGTCATGCCAACTCCGAAGGCCGGGCGCCCCATTGCGGGGCTACCAAAAAGGTAATGGGGGGCGCCGGGTGCCGCCTGCGGGCAGGGTGCTGCCAGCAGGAACGGGAAGCGTGCCCTGGCTGGGAAAGGCGAAGCTGCCCCGGCTGGGAAAGGCGAAGAGGAGCCGACGTCGGCCGTGCAACGGGTCATGGAGCCGACGTCGGCCACGCAACCGGTCAAGGAGCCGACGTCGGCCGGCCCGTCCCCGCAG
Organism: Streptomyces sp. DT2A-34; assembly: GCF_030499515.1. Taxonomy (NCBI): domain Bacteria; kingdom Bacillati; phylum Actinomycetota; class Actinomycetes; order Kitasatosporales; family Streptomycetaceae; genus Streptomyces; species Streptomyces sp. DT2A-34. The sequence continues at coordinate 4,471,497 of NZ_JASTWJ010000001.1, forward strand.
CGCTGCCCGGCGGAGGCCCCGTCGGCAGGGTCGCGCCCTCCGGACCCGCAGGCCCCGCCCGTGCCCTGACCTCCGCCGCGAACGGCCCCCGGCCAGACGCCGCCGTAACGTCCGAGACCTCGCCCACCACCACGCACCGCACGAGCCGCACGCCCTGCGCCCGGGCCACCCGCTCCGCACGGGCGCAGGCGGCCGTACCGCCCTCCGCCCAGTGATCGGCCGCCGCGAGCGCCGCCAGATCCGCACCGCCGGCCGCACGGTGCCGGGTCACGACAGCTTGGCCCAGGGCGAGTACGACCCCGAAGACGACACACAGCACGGCGATGGCGCCCAGGCTCCAGACGGTGGCGGAACCGAGATCGGAGCGGGTGCCGACAGCAAGTCGCTGGGCAACATGCCGGGCGGCGAGGGTCCTGCGGGCCGCATGCCGCTCGATCCCGGCGCTGTGCCCGGAGCTCGGACCGGTCAGGGGCGTGCGTTCAGGTTCTCGGCCAGTGGCGGGCCTGCGGCCGGGTCCCCGGTCGACGACGGGTTCGGCGGCAGATCGCCGGTCGGCGACGGGTTCGGCGGCAGATCGCCGGTCGGCGACGGGTTCGGCGGCAGCTCCCCGGCCGGCGACGGGCTGGGGATCAGCTCCCCGACCGGCGATCGGCCTACGGCCAGTGCTCCAGCCCCTGAGGGAGCTACAGCCCCAGCCGACGACAGAGGCGCGGGCCGAAGAACGACCGCCCGACGTCCCGCGCGCAGATCGTCGTCCGGCGACAGGCCCGATCCCCACTGTGAACCCCCCTCTCATGTCCCCGCCCCCACCAACTCCTCCGCGGACGCCACGGCTTCCTCCCGTACCTCGAAGGGGAGCCCACGCAGCACCGGCGGCTTTGCCACGACGACCACGCGGACTTCGTCCCCCTCCCGGCCGACCGTGACCGTCGCGCCGCGCGGTGCCGCCTCACGGGTCACCTCGATGACCGCGTCGGCCGGGTCCTGCCGGGCCGCCGCGCGGGCGCCCGTACGGGCGGCGTCCACGCACTGGATCTGCGCGGCCACCACGAGCAGCCCCCACACGAGCGCCATCGCGAACATCACCAGCACGGGCAGCACGACAGCCGACTCCGCCGTCACGAACCCCTGATCCGATCCCCGACCGGGCCCCCGACCGGCACCCCGGTCCGTTCCCCGCGCAATGTCCCGCTCACATCCGCGCATCGAGTGCCTGCTTCACGATGGCCTGCAACTCCGCGCTGACCTGCCCGCTCGTCACGACCTTGTAGAGCACCACGGCGAACGCCACCGCCGCCACGATCCCCATCGCGTACTCGGAGGTGACCATCCCCGTGTCCCGCCGCGCCGCCCGCATCCTGCACACCAGCGCACGCATCCGTGCCCGTACCACCTTGTACATCTCAACCCCCGTAAGGCTCAGTCCTGTTGAAACCAGCTGTTGAACGTCTGCTGCCGAAGCCCGAACTCGCCTACTGCCGAACTCCGAACCCGTCTACTGACCGACGGCCGTCGCCGCCCCTCACCTCCTCATCCACCACCCCCTCCCAGCACCCCGCCCGCAAGCCCGATCACCACCGGCGCCACGCCCACCGCGATGAACGCGGGCAGGAAGCACAGCCCCACCGGCGCGGTGACCATGACGGCCGCCCGCCGGGCCCGCTCGGTCGCGGAGCGCGCCCAGTCGGCGCGGGCCTCCGCGGCGAGCCGAGCGACCGGTCCGGCCGCCGGAAGCCCCGACACACCGGCTCTTTCGAGCAACCGCGCCAGCGCGCCGGCCCCCGGCATCGAGGCCAGCCGTCGCCACGCCTCGCCCGGTTCACCGCCGAGCCGCACCTCCGCCGCCCCTCGCGCCAGCCCGTCCCCGACGGGACCGCCCAAGGCCTCGCCCACGGCCTGCGCCGCGATCACCGGACCGGCTCCCGCCGCGATACAGGCCGCCAACAGATCGGCGGCGAGCGGCAGCTGGCGAGCCACCTCACCGGCGTCGGGCTCCTCCTCGACGCCACCGGCCCCCTGCCGACGCCGCCACGTCCACAGCCCGCCCGCGACGATCAGTCCCACTGCCAGGCCCGCGACGCCGCCGACCAGCGCCCAGCCTGCGCCCACGACCGCCGCCATGGGCAGCCCTCGCCTCATCCCCTGCCGGACGTCGAACCGTCGACGTATCGACGTCACGTCGGCAGTCGTCATCAACTCGGCCAGGCGTCGTCGCACCCTCCGTTCGCGCCGCGCCGCCACGGGCCACCGCAACAGCCACCCGACGACCAACGCCGCCCCCAGGGCTGCCCCCAGCCTGTGGACAACCTCCGCACTCACGCCGCCGCCTCCCTCGCACGCCCCGGCCCGCCCACGTCCTCATGCCGCCGTCTCCTTCGCACGCCCCGACTCACCCCAGTCCTCACGCCGCCTCCGCTCCCCTCACGATCCACATCGCCCACCACATCCCCAGCCCCTCCAGCACTCCGCCGACCACCACGCACCCGAGCCCCGCCCCGGTATGCAGCAGCACATGCAGCGGGTCGGCGCCCATCACGGCACCCAGCAGCAGCCCCAGGACCGGCAACCCGGCGAGCATCGCCACGGTCGACCGAGCCCCCGCCAACTGGGCGCGCAGATCGGCACGTTGGTCCCGCTCCGCCCGCAGCGCCCCTTCCAGCCGGTCGAGTCCGGCCGCAAGCCCCGCGCCCTGGTCGACGGCCACCCGCCAGCACGCCGCCAAGCCCGACAGGCCCTCGGCGCCCGGCTGCCGTGCCGCGGAGGTGAGCGCGCCCGGCACGTCCCCGCCGAACCGCGCCGCCGCCAGCACCGCGGCCTGCGCTTCACCGAGCCCACCGCAGTCCCGTGCCACCCGCAGCAACGCCTCACCCGGCTGCCGCCCGGCCCGTACCTCCCCGGCAAGCGCCCCGCACAGCGAGATCACCGCGTCCCCGCAACGCTCCCGCGTCCGGCGCGCCTCCCGGGCCAACCGCACCCTCCGCAGCAACGGCACCCCGGCCGCCCCCGCGACGACCGGCAGCAACGACGCCCCCAGCACACCCAGCACCAGCCCGACGGCCGGCGCCCACCATTCGGCCCGCAACCGCCCCCGCAGCCGCCGCAGCTCCCCGGCCATCCGCCGCCAGTCGGGCGGCCCGGCTCCCACCACCCCACCGCCCGCAAGCAGCAACTCGGCCCGCCGCGTCCCGGAGTTCCGCCCGCCCAGCAACCAGACCGCCGCCCCGAGACACGCCGCTGCCGCGCCCAACGACATCTCACCCATTCAGACCACCGACCCCCTCACGCCACCGACTCCTCACCGCTTCGGAACCCCTCACGGTCACCACGCCCCATCTCCGCGGCCCCGCACCCTCGCGATCACGATCACGGCACACACGCCTCATCACTTGCGCCCCGAAGAAGACCCCGCAGCCGCTCCCACCCCCGCTCGTACGCGAACGCCTCCGTGCCCCAGCGCAGCGCCGGCACCGTCCGCACCAACCCCGACGGGTCCCGCTCCAGCACATGCACCTCCGAGATCCGCCGCCGCCCGGCCCGGTCGCGCACGAGATGGAGTACGACCGACAGCGCGGCCGCCAACTGGCTGTGCAGCGCGGCCCGGTCGAGCCCGGCCGCCGTACCGAGCGCCTCCAGCCGGGCCGGCACGTCGGCCGCCGCGTTCGCGTGGACGGTCCCGCAGCCTCCTTCGTGACCGGTGTTCAGGGCGGCCAGCAGATGGACCACTTCCGGTCCGCGCACCTCGCCCACGACCAGCCGGTCCGGCCGCATCCGCAGCGCCTGCCGCACCAGGTCCTCGAGGCTGACGAGCCCGGCGCCCTCCTGGTTGGCGGGTCGGCTCTCCAGCCGTACGACATGTGGATGGTCCGGCCTGAGCTCCGCCGAGTCCTCCGCGAGCACGATCCGCTCGCCTGACCCGGCCAGCCCGAGCAACGCGCTCAGCAACGTCGTCTTGCCACTGCCGGTCCCGCCGCTGATGAGGAAGGACAGCCGCGCGTCGACCAGAGCCCGCAGCACCCGGTCGCCGCCCGGCGGCACCGTGCCCGCCGCGACCAGTTCGTCGAGCGTGAACGCCCGCGGCCGTACGACCCGCAGCGACAGACAGGTACAGCCGACGGCGACCGGTGGCAGCACCGCGTGCAACCGGGTCCCGTCGGGCAGCCGGGCGTCCACCCAGGGGCGCGCGTCGTCCAGCCGCCGCCCGGCCACCGCGGCCAGGCGCTGGGCAAGGCGTCGTACGGCCGCCGCGTCCGGGAAGGACACGGAGGTCAGCTCCAGGCCCCCGCCCCGGTCCACCCAGACCCGCTCCGGCGCCGACACCAGCACATCCGTCACCGACGGATCGGCGAGCAGTGGCTCCAGCGGGCCGCTCCCGACCAGCTCGGACCGCAGCTGCTCGGCCGCCCCGAGGACTTCGGCATCCCCCAGCACCCTGCCCTGCTCCCGCAGGGCCTGCGCCACGCGCGCGGGCGTGGGCTCGGCCCCGCTCTCGACCAGCCACTGCCGCACCCCGTCGAGCAGCCCCGTCGGCATGCCCACCCCGGCCGCGGCCCCGGCCGACGCCCACCGCCCAGCCGACGGACCGGCCCGGTCGACCGGCTCCCACCGCCCAGTGGACGTACTCGCAGCGCCCTCCGCCACGCGCGACACCACAGCGGCGCTCGTCGAGCCGTCCGGCACCCGGGCCCGCACCACACCAGCACTCACCGAACCGTCCGACACCCGGGCCCGCACCACACCAGCACTCACCGAACCGTCCGACACCCGGGCCCGCACCACACCAGCACTCACCGAACCGTCCGACACCCGGGCCCGCACCACACCAGCACTCACCGAACCGTCCGACACCCGAGCCCGCGCGACAGCGTCACTCACCGAACCGTCCGACACCCGAGCCCGCGCGACAGCGTCACTCGCGGAACCGTCCAACGCCCATCGCGGCGTGGCCCTACGCACCCTCCCGGCCGCCGTCCCGCACGACCGCCACCGCTCGGGGGACGCCCGCACCGAACCACCCGCGCCACCGCTCACCCACTCGAGCCCGAGCCCCGCAGCCGTACTCACGCCGTCACTCGTGCCGCTGCTCACGCCGCCCCTCATGCCGCCCTCGCCTCAAGCAACGCGCGCTCCCAGAACTCCCCGCAGAACCGCGCCAGCGGCCCCCGCCCCACCGTCCCCGGCGGAGCCTTGGTCTCATGCGGTCGCAGCAGTCCCGCCTCGACCGGCACCTCCCCCACCAGCGGCAGCTCCAGCAACCGGGCCACCTCGCGGTCGTCCAGCCCGGGCGCGTACGGCCCGCGTACCGCCACCCGCAGATCCCGCAGGACCATCCGGACCGCGGAGGCCACCTGCCGGGCGGCGGTGAGGGCGCGCAGTTCGGCGGGGACCACGAGGATCCCCATGTCGAGCTGGGCGAGGGCCTCCGCGACGCCGTCGTCGATACGGCGGGGCAGGTCGACGACGACGGCGCCTCCCCGGCGCCGGGCCGCGGCGAGTACCGCTCGCATCGCCTGCGGCGGGACGGCGAGGCAGTCGCCGCGATCCCAGCTCAGGACCCGTAGGGAGTGCAGCTTCGGCAGGGACTCCTCCAGGGCGCCGCTGCCGAGCCGCCCGCGCGAGCCGGCGAAGGCGGGCCAGCGCAGGCCGTCGACGGCCTCGCCGCCGAGGAGGACGTCGAGTCCACCGCCCAGGGGATCGGCGTCCACAAGCAGCGTGCGTAGCCCTTCACGCGCGGCGGTGACGGCGAGGGCACAGGCGAGCGTGGATGCTCCGGCCCCGCCGCGGCCGCCGATGACCCCGACGGTGAGGGCGGGCCGGCCGACGCCCTCCGCGACATCGGCGATGCGGTCGACGAGCCACTGTTCGCCGTCGGGCAGCATCAGGACGTGGTCGGCGCCGATCTCGACGGCCCTGCGCCAGACGCCCGAGTCGTCCTGGTCCCGGCCGACCAGCACCACTCCCCGTCTGCGGCCGGCTCCGCGCACGCGGCGTGCGGCGTCGTCACCGACCAGGACGAGCGGCGCGGCCTCCCAACTGCCTCGGGGCTCGGGCACCCCGTGGTGGACCTCCGGTGTGGCGCCGGCCGCCGCGCACAGGCGCAGCAGGTCGTCGAGCAGGTCGGCGTCCTCCGTGACGATCAACGGTTTGCCCGGCTGCCCGGAGGCGGCGGGCGGCTGATCGTGTGTGACGGCTGCGGTCACGGTTTCCATCCCCCTTCGCTGCATCACTCGCGTGGCCCTGCGGCCCCGCGATTCCCAAACGTGTGAAGAACCGGCAACCGGCCTCCATATGAACGGCCGATACGAACCGGCCAAACTCGCCCGACTAACCAGAACCGGCCATGAAGTCGGCCTGAGCGGGACGCGCTGGAATCACGGTGCAGCGATCCCGAAAATCGTGTGGATCTTGGTCGATAACTGTGGACAACTCGGCGGTTGTGAATATGGCCGTCACCCATACCGGTGACCCCTGCACCGACCCCTGTGCGACTTCCGCAGAGCAGCGCGACAGCTACACACAGTCACGGATCATGGGCATGCCGAAGAGGCGGCCGCAGCCGCCTCGCCTCGGCCTCGCGGCCGCGTTCAGAAGAGGAAAACCCACCCGGACATGCGACGACCCCCGCCGGGGAGAGCGGGGGTCGTCTCCACGGCCGACTCGGGGGGAGGAGTCGGACCGGGTTAGCACGGTCGCGAACGATCCGTGACTTCCATGGTGTACCCGAGAGCCCTCTCAGGCAAACCCACGCGCCCACCTTACGCCGAATGGGCTGCCCCTATGCTCTCGGTTGTGGAAAACCACTCCTTGCCCCGCACAGCGGCCTTCTTTGACCTGGACAAGACGGTCATTGCGAAGTCGAGCACGCTCACGTTCAGCAAGTCCTTCTACCAAGGCGGTCTGATCAACCGCAGGGCCGCCTTGCGGACCGCATATGCCCAGTTCGTCTTCCGCCTGGGCGGTATGGACCATGGCCAGATGGAGCGCACGCGCGAGTACCTCTCCGCGCTCGTCCGCGGCTGGAACGTCCAGCAGGTCAAGGAGATCGTCGCCGAGACGCTGCACGACCTGATCGACCCGATCATCTACGACGAGGCCGCCTCCCTCATCGAGGAGCACCACACCGCCGGCCGCGACGTCGTGATCGTTTCCACGTCGGGTGCCGAGGTGGTCGAGCCGATCGGCGAGTTGCTCGGCGCCGACCGCGTGGTGGCCACGCGCATGGTCGTGGGCGACGACGGCTGCTTCACCGGCGAGGTGGAGTACTACGCCTACGGCCCGACGAAGGCCGAGGCGATCAAGGAGCTGGCCGAGTCCGAGGGCTACGACCTCTCCCGCTGCTACGCCTACAGCGATTCAGCCACCGACCTGCCGATGCTTCAGTCCGTGGGCAACCCGCACGCCGTGAACCCCGACCGCGCGCTGCGCCGCGAGGCACTCACGCGCGGGTGGCCGATTCTCGACTTCCACCGCCCGGTCCGGCTCAAGCAGCGGATTCCCTCCTTCTCCGTGCCGCCGCGACCCGCTCTTGTCGCGGCGGCAGCCGTAGGAGCCGCCGCGGCCACCGCAGGGCTGGTCTGGTACGCGAGTCGACGCCGTACGGCTCTCACCTGACCTGCGTCTCCCGGTTTCCGTGTGCCCAGTTCGAGGTATCGGCGCCCGTTTGACGCAGTTTTGAGAGCAAAAGTAAAGAACGGCAACCAGGCCTTCCGCTTGGTTGGGTCCTGGAGTACAAAGGACTCAACGGCCCGCGAGACCAAGGACATCCGCGAGGATCACCTTTAATACGCATTTGGCCCCACGGACCGAGCATGAACACCGGGCACCCACGCGACGTCGACCCGTCGATTACGGGCCAGCCACACCAGGTGACGGGCAAAGTTCCCCACCTGATGGGCAACATATCGAGGACGCTTGGTAACCCGGTGGACATGCCAGCGGCGGTACGAATCCTCGTACCGCCGCAACTTATAAAAGCCCCCGTACGGGGGCTTTTATCGTGCCCTACGACTCTCGGACCGCCGTACGACGCCTCACGCGCGCGTGCGCTACGACGGACCCACACCTCTTGCGTCACGTCGCCCCACACGCGCGTGCGTCACCACGACCCACACTCGCTCACGCGCGTTACGCCGCCCCGCGCTGCAGCGCCTCGCACACCGCCGTCGACTCGCGTGCGCCGAGCTGGATGGCCTTGCCGCAGTGGGCGATCCAGGCGGCCATGCCCTCGGGGGTGCCGGAGACATAGCCGTCCAGCGCCGCCAGATAGGCCGCGCGGCCCAGTTCGGCGTGGCCGGCCTCCGCCGGGCAGACGGACTTCGGGTCGAGGCCGCTGCCGACCAGGACGATGCGCTCGGCCGCGCGCGCGACGAGGCCGTTGCGGGAAGTGAAGGGGCGCAGCGCGAGGATCTCGCCGTGCACGACAGCGGCCGTCACCAGGGCGGGCGCCGATCCACCGGCGATGATCAGCTCGGACAGGCCTTCCAGGCGGCCGTGCACCTCCGCCGCGCTCGGCAGCGGCAGCTCGACCAGCGGCTCTTCGACCGACTCGCCCTCCTGGCGCGGTCGCCCGACCTTGTCGTCCTTGCTCGCCGCCGCCACCAGGTGCAGCCGCGCCAGCACCCGAAGCGGTGACTGCCGCCAGATGGACAGCAGTTGGCCCGCCTCGGCCGTGAGCCGCAGGGCCGCACCCATGACGCGCGCCTCGTCGTCACCGCTGAAGTCGGTACGCCGACGCACCTCTTCGAGCGCCCAGTCGGCACCCGACAGCGCCCCGGAACCACGGGCGCCACGCAGGGCCGCCTCGGAGGTGATCTCGTTGCTGCGACGCCGCATGATCCGGTGCCCGTAGACCCGGTCCACGGCCTTGCGCACGGACTCCACGGACTCGGGCACACCGGGCAGTGAACCGAGGGCCGCGAGCGGATCGGCGGTCGCACCTGTCGTACTCATGAGTACGACATTACGCACCCCGGGCCCGCACCCCACGATCGAGTGGCCTTCTTCACGCACGCCTGCCACATACAGCTATCGTCCCACTACCCTTCGTGAACATGAAAATTGCTTTCGTCGGGAAGGGCGGCAGCGGCAAGACCACCCTGTCCTCCCTGTTCGTCCGCCACCTCGCCGCCACAGGCGCGCCGGTCGTCGCCGTTGACGCCGATATCAACCAGCACCTGGGAGCCGCGCTCGGCCTCGACGAGAGGGAGGCCGCCGCGCTGCCCGCGATGGGCGAGCGGCTGCCGCTGATCAAGGACTACCTGCGCGGCTCCAATCCGCGGATCGCCTCCGCCCAGACGATGATCAAGACGACGCCGCCCGGCGAGGGATCGCGGCTGCTGCGGGTGTGCGAGAACAATCCGGTGTACGACGCCTGCGCCCGGCCGGTGGAACTCGACGGCGGCGCCGTCCGTTTGATGGTCACCGGCCCCTTCACGGACTCCGACCTGGGGGTCGCCTGCTACCACTCCAAGACGGGTGCGGTGGAGCTGTTCCTGAACCACCTCGTGGACGGCCCCGACGAGTACGTCGTGGTCGACATGACGGCGGGCTCGGACTCCTTCGCCTCCGGCATGTTCACCCGTTTCGACATCACGTTCCTCGTCGCCGAGCCGACCCGGAAGGGGGTATGCGTCTATCGCCAGTACAAGGACTACGCCCGCGACTTCGGTGTCGTCCTGAAGGTCGTCGGCAACAAGGTGCAGGGGCAGGACGACCTCGACTTCCTCCGCGCCGAGGTCGGGGACGACCTGCTGGTGACCGTCGGGCACTCGGACTGGGTGCGCGCCATGGAGAAGGGCCGCCCGCCCCGGTTCGAGCTCCTGGAGGACGCCAACCACCTCGCCCTGCGCCGGCTGCGCACGACCGTGGACGCGACGTACGAGCTGCGGGACTGGGAGCGCTATACGCGCCAGATGGTGCACTTCCATCTGAAGAACGCCCAGTCCTGGGGAAACGAGCGCGCCGGGGCCGACCTGACGGCGCAGATCGACCCCGGGTTCGTGCTCGGTGAGGCACGCGGTGAGAGCATGACCGGCCTGCGTAAGGGCAACTCGCCTCTGACTGCTCCTGCTTGACCGCTCCGGCTGCTCCTGCTTGACCGCTCTGACTGCTACTGCTTGACCGCCGGCGCCCCGGGCGCCCCCTTCGGGGCCGGGGCGGGGCGCCCCGAGAGGAAGGACGCCCAGCCCTGCTTCGGGGCCTCGCCGACCCCGAGCGTGCGCAGCTTCTTCAGGACCGTCGGGTCCTGGGCGTCCAGCCAGTCGGCGAGCTGCCGGAAGGAGACGCAGCGCACGTCGGGCTTGTTGCAGACGGCCTCGACGACGTCCTCGACGGCGCGCATGTAGGTGCCGCCGTTCCAGGACTCGAAGTGGTTGCCGATGATCAGGGGCGCTCGGTTGCCGTCGTAGGCCCGGCCGAAGCCCATGAGCAGGCCGTCCCGCATCTGGTCGCCCCAGAAGGCGTACTTGGCGGGGTCGCCCTGGCTCGTGGTGCCCGACTGGTTGACCATGAAGTTGTAGTCCATGGTGAGCTGCTCGTAGGAGTGCCCGGGGAAGGGCACGAGCTGCATCGACAGGTCCCACAGGCCCCCCTTCTTCGCGGGCCAGACCTGATTGTTGACGCCGCTCGAGTCATAGCGGAAGCCCATCTCGCGGGCGGCCTTGACGAAGTTCTTCCGGCCTTCCAGACAGGGCGTGCGGGCGCCGATGAGTTCCTTGTCGTAGTCGAAGGGCAGGGGGGCCGCGTTCGCCATGCCGGTGTTGGTCTTCCAGGACTTCACGAACCTCTTCGCCTGGGTGATCTCGTCCTTCCACTCCTCGACCGACCATTCGCCGACTCCGCCGCCGCTGCCGCAGAAGTGGCCGTTGAAGTGGGTGCCGATCTCGTTGCCCTCGAGCCATGCCAGACGCAGCTGCTTCACGGTGTCGGCGATGCCCTCCGCGTCGTTGAAGCCGATGTCCGAGCGACCCGGGGAGTGCTGCGGCGGGCGGTACAGGTCACGCTTGTGGTCCGGCAGCATGTACACGCCGCTGAGAAAGTACGTCATCGTCGCGTTGTTCGCCTTGGCGACCCCGCGGAAGTGGGAGAACAGCCTCTGGCCGTCCTCGCCGGCGCCGTCCCAGGAGAACACCACGAACTGCGGGGGCTTCTGACCTGACCTCAGGCGTTCGGGTCTGGGCAGGTGTGGCTGCGCTCCGGTGTACGCGGTGGACCCGTCGCCGATCAGGCGGACCGCGCTGTGGGGCGCGGGCGCCGCCGGCTGCGGCTTCTGCGGTCCGGGCGCCCCCTGCCGGATCGGCTCGGTGCCGGTCGAGCAACCGGCGAGTGATACGGCGCAGACCGCGGCGATCGCGGTACCCGCGGCGATCCTGTGCGTCACGACGACCCCGTGCGTCGCGGAAATCCTGCGGGGGGCGGCGAACCTGCGGGTGGCGGCCATGTTCCGTCCACCTTCTTCCTTCTCTCGGGTGCCGGCAGCGCCGCCAAGGTCGCACGGGACCGAGAAGGAATTAGTACGACAAGCCGACTAATGAGCCACTTCACTCCTTAGGAGGATTTATTAGTCCATTTGCTCGGAAAATCTATTCCGGGCCTTTACTCTGCATTACGATCCGTTTACCGAGTGTTGATGCATCCCGCCGCTGCATGCCGTGACCACACGGCCGCGACCCGACCCCTCGCCCAGGAGCGAGGGACCACCAGATCCGCGACCGCGCTGCCCCGGAGGAGACGGGAAACATGTCTGCCTGCGTCCCCACCCGCGCCGACGACCCACGTCGAGAGAAGCGCATCCACGAGCCCCACAGTCCGCCCCCGACCCGGCCCCGCCGCTTCCGCATCGCGGGCGCCGATGTGTCGGCCTCGATCGCGGTCTTCCTGATCGCACTGCCCCTGTCCCTCGGCATCGCCCTGGCCACCGGCGCGCCCCTCCAGGCCGGCCTCGTCGCCGCCGCCGTCGGAGGCATCGTCGTCGGATGGCTCGGCGGCTCGCCCCTCCAGGTCAGCGGTCCCGCCGCCGGGCTCACCGTCGTCACCGCCGACCTCATCCAGCGCTACGGCTGGCGGACGACCTGCGCCATCACCGTGCTGGCCGGCCTCGCCCAACTGGGCCTGGGCTGCCTGCGCGTGGCCCGCAGCGCCCTCGCCGTCAGCCCCGCCATCGTGCACGGCATGCTCGCCGGCATCGGTGTCACCATCGCCGTGGCGCAGCTGCACATCGTCCTGGGCAGCACCCCGCAGAGCGCCGTCCTCGACAACCTCCGGGCGCTGCCCGCCCAGTTGGCGAACGTGCACCCGGCCGCCGTGTCGGTGAGCGCGCTGACACTGGCCCTGCTGCTGCTCTGGCCTCGCATCCCCGGGCGCGTCGGACGCCTCCTGCGCAAGGTCCCCGCCCCGCTCGTCGCCGTCACCGGTGCCACCGCCACCGCCTCGCTCGCCGGGCTCACCCTGCCCAAGGTCGACCTGCCGTCCTGGAGCAGCCACGCCTTGGCCGGGCTCCCCGAGGGCTCGGTGCTCGGGCTCGCCGCCGCCGTGCTCACCATCACGTTGGTGTGCAGCGTGCAGTCGCTGCTCGGGGCGGTCGCGGTGGACAAGCTGGTCGCCTCCCGTCCCGATCTGGTCGCCGCCCGCCCCGGCCAGTCCGCTCGCGTCGGCCGCTCCAATCTGGACTGCGAACTGCTCGGACAGGGCGCCGCGAACATCGTCTCCGGCACCCTCGGCGGCCTGCCCGTGGCCGGGGTGGCGGTGCGAAGTTCGGCGAATGTGCAAGCCGGTGCCGTGAGCCGGAACTCCACGATGCTGCACGGCGTTTTCGTAGTAGTCGCCGCGCTGCTGATGGTCCCGATCCTGGAGCTCATCCCGCTCGCCTCGCTCGCCGCCCTGGTGATGGCCGTCGGCATCCAGATGGTGTCCCTGCACCACATCCGCACGGTGACCCGCCACCGAGAGGTGCTGGTGTACGCCGTCACCACCCTCGGCGTGGTGTTCTTCGGCGTCCTGGAGGGCGTGGCGGTAGGCATCGCCATGGCCGTCGCCGTCGCCCTGCACCGCCTCACCCGCACCCGGATCACGCATGACGAGAAGGAAGGAGTCCATCACGTACATGTACGAGGGCAGCTGACGTTCCTCGCGGTGCCACGGCTCAGCCGGGCCCTGCATCTCGTACCCCAAGGCGCTGACGTCGTCGTGGAGTTGGACGGTTCGTTCATGGACCACGCGGCGTACGAGTCACTGCAGGACTGGCAGAACACGCACACCGCGCACGGCGGCTCCGTCGAGCTGATCGGCCGCAGGGCCGGGGTCCGGATCGGCGAGCCGACGGGACCGGTCGGCCTCCATCTCGACGCCGGGAGGAACGCCGCCGAGTCGGCCGACTGCCGGTGTCACCCCTGGACGGCCTGGCGCAACCACCAGTGCGAGATCCCGGAGTCCGTCACGTCCCAGGACGGACACCCCGGGGAGGCGCGGGCGACCGGGACCGGCGATGGCGAGAGCGACAGGGCCGGCGACGTGCCCTGCGACAGCGACGCCCCCAGTACCGCGGGCGAGCTCGACGCGGTCGGCGAGGCCGGCGGTGCCGACGGGCCCGCCCGGCCCGGCCGACCCGGTGAGAGCAGAGCCGACGGGTCCGGCGGAGCCGAAGGGAGTCGACCGAGCGCACGTCAACTGGCACGCGGCATCAGCGCGTTCCAGCGCAACACCGCACCCCTGGTGCGGAGCGAGCTGGCGCGGCTGGCGCGTGAGGGGCAGCAGCCCTCCCAGCTGTTCCTGACCTGCGCGGACTCACGGCTGGTCACGTCGATGATCACCTCCAGTGGTCCAGGCGACCTGTTCGTGGTGCGCAACGTCGGCAACCTCGTTCCTCCCCCAGCCAACGCCGAGAGGTGCCCCCAGCCCGGCCAGGAGAGCGGGGACGACTCGGTGGCGGCGGCGATCGAGTACGCCGTGGACGTGCTGCAGGTGCGGTCCATCACGGTGTGCGGGCACTCGGGGTGCGGGGCCATGCAGGCGCTGCTCAACTCCGAGCCCGGTGGTCCGCAGACCCCGCTGCGGCGGTGGCTGCGGCACGGGCTGCCGAGCCTGGAGCGGATGTCCGACGAGAGCCGGCCGTGGCCCAGACTCGCCGGGCGGGCACCGGCCGACGCGGTCGAGCAGCTCTGCCTGACCAACGTGGTCCAGCAGTTGGAGCACCTGCGCGCCCACGAGTCGGTGGCCCAAGCCCTGCGGGCGGGGGTGCTGGAGCTGCACGGGATGTACTTCCACGTGGGCGAGGCGCAGGCGTATCTGCTCGCCGAGGGGAACGAGGACGAGGTGTTCGACGACGTGGGCGTGGCGGATCTGTCGGCTTGAGGCGGAGAGGTGCGCGCGGCCCCGCTCGACGCGGGGCCGCGCTTCATGTGAAGGGGCCGACGGCCCCGGAGTGTGATCCGGAATGTGAAAGGGATTACAGAGCTGAACCGCGTCCGTGCGGCGTCCGTGGGAACGGATGACCCCCGGCGCCGAAAGAACCTCCGGGCCGCCCTGGCCCACCTTGCCGATAGGTCTAAACCAATTTTTCCGTCGACCCTTGTCATCGGACCCCCGGGTCTGATGAGCTGTGGCCTGGGACACAACGGACACCCTGGGAAAGGGAGATGTCGTGAGCAACGAAAGCCTGGCCAACCTGCTGAGGGAGGAGATGGGACAGTGACCGAGAATCCTTCCCTCTCCAACCTGCTCAAGGAAGAGCGCAGGTTCGCACCCCCCGCCGACCTGGCAGCGAACGCCAATGTCACCGCGGAGGCGTATGAACAGGCCAAGGCTGACAGGCTCGGCTTCTGGGCCGAGCAGGCCCGTCGGCTGACCTGGGCCAAGGAGCCGACGGAGACGCTGGACTGGTCGAACCCGCCGTTCGCGAAGTGGTTCAAGGACGGCGAGCTGAACGTCGCGTACAACTGCGTGGACCGGCATGTGGAGGCCGGGCTCGGCGACCGGGTCGCCATCCACTTCGAGGGCGAGCCCGGCGACAGCCGCGCCCTCACCTACGCCGAGCTCAAGGACGAGGTCTCCAAGGCCGCCAACGCCCTGCTGGAGTTGGGCGTTCAGAAGGGCGACCGGGTCGCCGTCTACATGCCGATGATTCCCGAGACGGCGGTCGCGATGCTGGCGTGCGCCCGCATCGGGGCCGCGCACTCCGTCGTCTTCGGCGGGTTCTCGGCGGACGCGCTCGCCACCCGTATCCAGGACGCGGACGCCAAGGTCGTCATCACGTCCGACGGCGGCTACCGGCGCGGCAAGCCGTCCGCGCTCAAGCCGGCCGTGGACGAGGCGATCGGCAAGGTGGACAACGTCGAGCACGTGCTCGTCGTACGGCGCACCGGCCAGGACGTCGCCTGGGACGACAGCCGTGACGTCTGGTGGCACGAGATCGTCGAGCGGCAGTCCGCCGAGCACACCCCCGAGGCCTTCAACGCCGAGCAGCCGCTGTTCATCCTCTACACGTCCGGTACGACGGGTAAGCCGAAGGGCATCCTGCACACCTCCGGCGGTTACCTCACCCAGGCGGCCTACACCCACCACGCCGTCTTCGACCTCAAGCCGGAGACGGACGTGTACTGGTGCACCGCCGACGTCGGCTGGGTCACCGGGCACTCGTACATCGTGTACGGGCCGCTGGCGAACGGCGCGACGCAGGTCATGTACGAGGGCACGCCGGACACCCCGCACCAGGGCCGGTTCTGGGAGATCGTGCAGAAGTACGGGGTGACGATCCTGTACACGGCGCCGACCGCCATCCGTACGTTCATGAAGTGGGGCGACGACATCCCCGCGAAGTTCGACCTCAGCAGCCTGCGCGTGCTGGGTTCCGTGGGTGAGCCGATCAACCCCGAGGCGTGGATCTGGTACCGCAAGCACATCGGCGCCGACCGGACGCCGATCGTGGACACCTGGTGGCAGACCGAGACCGGCGCGATGATGATCTCCCCGCTGCCGGGCGTCACCGCCACCAAGCCGGGTTCCGCGCAGACACCGCTGCCCGGCATCGCCGCGACCGTCGTCGACGACGAGGCGAACGAGGTGCCCAACGGCGGTGGTGGCTATCTGGTGCTGACCGAGCCGTGGCCGTCGATGCTGCGCACCATCTGGGGCGACGACCAGCGGTTCCTCGACACGTACTGGTCGCGCTTCGAGGGCAAGTACTTCGCCGGTGACGGGGCGAAGAAGGACGACGACGGCGACATCTGGCTGCTGGGCCGCGTCGACGACGTCATGCTCGTGTCGGGGCACAACATCTCCACCACGGAGGTCGAGTCCGCCCTGGTCTCCCACCCGTCCGTCGCGGAGGCGGCCGTCGTCGGCGCCGCCGACGAGACCACCGGGCAGGCCATCGTCGCCTTCGTCATCCTGCGCGGCACGGCGAACGCCGAGGACGAGGGCCTCGTCAACGCACTGCGCGACCACGTCGGCGCCACCCTCGGCCCGATCGCCAAGCCCAAGCGGATCCTGCCGGTGGCCGAGCTGCCCAAGACCCGCTCCGGCAAGATCATGCGCCGTCTGCTGCGGGACGTCGCCGAGAATCGCCAGCTCGGTGATGTGACGACGCTGACCGACTCGACGGTCATGGACCTCATCCAGGCCAAGCTCCCCGCCGCACCCAGCGAGGACTGAGCCCGGCCGACACTGACCACCCGGCCGACACTCACCACGGCCAAGACTGAGTTCGGCCATCGAGGGCACTCGGCGACAAGCGCGCCGGGTGCCTTCGTCTACGTACGGTGGAGCTCGACGGATGCACTCCGGCGCACCCTTAGGTAAGCTAAGCAAAACAATCTCAACCTCAGGTGCGCCGGGAAGTCTGGTCGGCATGTGATCCGTCATGCCCACCGACCGGAGGTCTCCCCCGTGCCCGCGCCCCGCACCCCCGCCCCCGCCCCCGTCCGCAAGGTCTTCGGACGGCTGTCCCTCCCCGAGCGGAACTTCGTCGCGGAGGCGCTGCGTACCGAGACCGTCGGTGGTGTGCTGCTGCTCGTCGCCGCGATCACCGCGCTGCTCTGGGCGAACATCCCGGTACTGCACGACAGCTACGAGAGCGTCGGCCACTTCCACCTCGGACCCGAGGCCCTCGGCCTGAACCTGTCCATCGAGCACTGGGCCGCCGACGGGCTCCTCGCGATCTTCTTCTTCGTCGCGGGGATCGAGCTCAAGCGTGAGCTGGTCGCCGGCGATCTCAAGGACCCCAGGGCGGCCGTACTGCCGGTCGTGGCCGCGCTGTGCGGGATGGCGGTGCCCGCGCTCGTCTACATGCTGACCAATGTCGCCGGGGGCGGCTCGTCGGCGGGCTGGGCCGTCCCGACCGCCACCGACATCGCGTTCGCGCTCGCCGTCCTGGCCGTCATCGGCACCTCCCTCCCCAGCGCGCTGCGCGCCTTCCTGCTCACGCTCGCCGTCGTCGACGACCTGTTCGCGATCCTGATCATCGCGGTCTTCTTCACCGACCGGATCAACTTCGCCGCGCTCGGCGGCGCCGTCGTCGGCCTGGCCGTCTTCTGGCTGCTGCTGCGCAAGGGCGTACGCGGGTGGTACGTGTACGTCCCGCTCGCCCTCGTGATCTGGGGGCTGATGTACAACAGCGGCGTCCACGCCACCATCGCCGGCGTGGCGATGGGTCTGATGCTGCGCTGCACCCGGCACGAGGACGAGCCGCACTCCCCCGGTGAGCACATCGAGCACCTCGTACGCCCCCTGTCGGCGGGCTTGGCCGTGCCGCTGTTCGCGCTGTTCAGCGCCGGTGTGACCATCTCCGGCGGCGCGCTCGGCGATGTGTTCACCCAGCCGGAGACGCTCGGGGTCGTCCTCGGGCTGGTCGTCGGCAAGACGCTCGGCATCTTCGGCGGTACGTGGCTGACGGCACGTTTCACCAGGGCCTCGCTCAGCGACGACCTGGAGTGGGCGGACGTGTTCGCCGTCGCGGCCCTCGCCGGCATCGGCTTCACCGTCTCGCTGCTCATCGGCGAACTCGCCTTCGAGGGCGACGCCGCGATGACCGACGAGATCAAGGTCGCCGTACTGCTCGGGTCCCTCACCGCGGCGCTCCTGGCGACGGTGCTGCTGAAGATACGGAACGCCAAGTACCGCAGGATGGTCGAGGCCGAGGAGCGCGACGAGGACGCGGACGGCATTCCGGACATCTACGAGCAGGACACGCCGGAGTACCACCTGCGGATGGCCGCCATCCACGACCGTAAGGCCGCCGAGCACCGCCGTATCGCCGAGGAACAGGCCGCCGCACGCCACGCGCTTGCCGAAGTGGCGGGCGGGGCAAGCGAGGAGGAGCACCGTCGGGCATGATCTGACGGGACGGTACAAAAGACGGAACCGTACGCAGTCAGGCAGAAGACGGAACCGTAACTACGAGGGAGACCGCGATGAGCGCACCCGACGGCAGCCCGGTCGGCGCCGAACGCAGCATCGGCCAGCTGTTCGCCTCGGCGACGACCGAGATGTCGGCGCTGGTGCACGACGAGATCGCACTGGCGAAAGCGCAGCTCAAGCAGGACGTCAAGCGCGGCGCGACGAGCGGCGGCGCGTTCACGCTGGCCGGTGCGGTGCTGGTGTTCTCCCTGCCGATGCTGAACTTCGCCCTGGCGTACGGCATTCGGACCTGGAGCGACTGGAACCTCGCGATCTGCTTCCTGCTGTCCTTCGCCGCGAACGTCCTGGTCGCCGCGGTCCTCGCGCTGATCGGCGTCGTCTTCGCGAAGAAGGCCAAGAAGAGCAAGGGGCCGCAGAAGGTCGCCGCCTCGATGAAGGAGACGGCGGGCGTCCTGCAGAAGGCCAAGCCGCACCCGCGTCCGGGCCCGGCGACGACGCCGGAGCTGGAGGACCGGGCGCCCGCGGCCATCGAGGCTGTGGCACGCTCGTCGTCATGACCGATCCCGCCACCCCTTCGGCGCAACCTGCCTCAGTCGTACGACTGGACCTCCCCGGCGGGAAAGAGGTGACACACCGGGACGTAGCCGCCAACGGTGCGCGCTTCCACATCGCCGAGATGGGCGACGGCCCGCTGGTGCTGCTGCTGCACGGCTTCCCGCAGTTCTGGTGGACCTGGCGGCACCAGCTCGTCGACCTCGCCGACGCCGGCTTCCGGGCCGTCGCCATGGACCTCAGGGGCGTCGGCGGCAGCGACCGTACGCCGCGCGGTTACGACCCGGCCAACCTCGCCCTCGACATCACCGGCGTGATCCGCTCGCTCGGCGAGCCCGACGCCGCGCTGGTCGGGCACGACCTGGGCGGATACCTGGCGTGGACGGCGGCCGTGATGCGCCCCAAGCTCGTGCGGCGGCTCGCGGTCGCGTCCATGCCGCACCCCCGGCGCTGGCGCTCGGCGATGCTCTCGGACGTCAAGCAGACAAGTGCGAGTTCCTACATCTGGGGGTTTCAGCGGCCCTGGATTCCCGAGCGGCAGCTGACGGCCGACGACGGGGCGCTCGTCGCCCGGCTGATCCGGGACTGGTCGGGCCCGCGCCTGCCGGACGACGAGGCGGTGGAGACGTACCGCCGCGCGATCTGCATCCCGTCGACGGCGCACTGCTCCATCGAGCCGTACCGCTGGATGGTGCGCTCGCTGGCCCGCCCCGACGGCATCCAGTTCAACCGGCGCATGAAGCGACCGGTGCGCGTGCCGACGCTGCATCTGCACGGCTCCCTCGACCCCGTCATGCGCACGCGCAGCGCGGCCGGTTCGGGCGAGTACGTCGAAGCGCCGTACCGCTGGCGGCTGTTCGACGGGCTGGGGCACTTCCCTCACGAGGAAGACCCGGTCGCATTCTCGACCGAACTGATCAATTGGCTGAAAGACCCCGAACCCGATCGGTGACCGCGCCGATGCGCCCGGTATCCGGAACTGAACACGTGTCCTACGAACAGCCAATTGCCCGGCGCATAGGCCAATTGGGGGCCCTGGAGGCGGTTATGGACCTTGGGGCAGGGGCAGACGTCGGGGTATGGGCTGGACGCACGACTACAGTGACGCAGCACGCAATCGCCGCTCGGCCAATGGGCTGAGCCCCCACCAGCGAGGGAGCGCCCAGCAGATGCCGGGCGCAGACCCCCGGGTGGGCATTCCGCGCATTCTGCGCCGCCGGGCCCGCTGGGTCTCGGTGCGCCTGCGCCAACCGCGCGGCTGACCTCGACCGACCGTCAGAGCGCGCAGCTGTCGCTGTACACCTGCTGGTTGGCGGTACGGCCCTTGACGATGTCCTCCTGGATCTCGTCCGCCGTGAGCGCGTAGCCGGTCTCGGCGTCGTCGAGGGACTTGGCGAAGACCACGCCGTACACCTTGCCCTCGGGCGTGAGCAGCGGGCCGCCGGAGTTGCCCTGGCGGACGGTCGCGTACAGCGAGTAGACATCACGGTGCACGGTGCCGCGGTGATAGATGTCCGGACCGTTGGCCGGCAGGCGCCCGCGCACGCGCGCGGAACGCACGTCGTACGCCCCGTTCTCCGGGAAGCCCGCGATGATCGCGCTGTCGCCGCTCTCGGCGTCGGTGGCCGTGAACTGCAGAGCGGGCGCCTTCATGTCCGGCACGTCGAGTACGGCGATGTCGCGCTCCCAGTCGTAGAGGACGACCGTCGCGTCGTACCGCTTGCCCTCACCGCCTATCTGGACGGTGGGTTCGTCGACGCCGCCGACCACATGCGCGTTGGTCATGACGCGGCGGTCCGCGAAGACGAAGCCGGTGCCCTCCAGGACCTTGCCGCAACTCGTCGCCGTGCCCATCACCTTGACGATGGAGCGCTGGGCGCGGGTGGCCACCGGGCTGCCCGCCAGAGCCGGGTCGGGCGGTGCGACCTCCTTGATCGGCTCGTTGGCGAACGGGCTGAAGACCTGCGGGAAGCCGTTCTGCGCGAGGACCGAGGTGTAGTCCTTGAACCAGGTGTCGGCCTGGTCGGGCAGCGCCTCGGCGACGCCCAGCAGCACCTTGGAGCTGCGGACCTCCTTGCCCATCCCCGGCAGTGTGGTCTGCCCGAGGGCGGAGCCGATCAGCCAGGCCACCAGGAGCATGGCGACGACGTTGACGAGGGCGCCGCCGGTGGCGTCCAGGGCGCGGGCCGGGGACCAGGTGATGTACCGGCGCAGCTTGTTGCCCAGGTGGGTGGTCAGGGCCTGGCCGACGGAGGCGCAGATGATGATGACGACGACCGCGACGACGGCGGCGGTCGTGCTCACCTCCGCGTTGTCGGTCAGCGTGTTCCAGATGACCGGAAGGAGGTACACGGCCACGAGGCCGCCGCCGAGGAAACCGATCACCGAGAGGATGCCGACGACGAAACCCTGGCGATAGCCCACGATCGCGAACCACACGGCGGCGACCAGCAACAGGATGTCCACCACGTTCACTGCTTCAGGCCTCGCCTCGTCACTTTCCGATCACCACAGGACGGCCGGGGGACCGAGGGCAGGGGCGCCCCGGGCAACACAGCACGGCAGACACCCTGTCATGACCGCCAATCGAGCGGGACCTGCTTCTCCCGGTCCCAGGGTCGCTCCCAGCCCGAGAAATGGAGCAGACGGTCGATGATTCCGGCCGTGAAACCCCAGACCAGGGCCGATTCGACCAGAAATGCCGGACCTCGGTGGCCGCTGGGATGGACGGTCGTGGCGCGGTTGTCCGGATTCGTGAGATCCGCCACGGGAACGGTGAAGACGCGTGCCGTCTCGTTCGGATCGACGACGTCGACCGGGCTCGGCTCGCGCCACCAGCCCAGCACGGGCGTGACGACGAAGCCGCTGACCGGGATGTACAGCTTGGGCAGCACGCCGAAGAGCTGGACGCCGCCGGGATCGAGCCCGGTCTCCTCCTCGGCCTCGCGCAGAGCGGCGCGCAGCGGCCCGTCGGCCTTCGGGTCACCGTCCTCGGGGTCGAGGGCGCCGCCCGGGAAGGAGGGCTGGCCGGCGTGCGAACGCAGCGAGCTGGCCCGCTCCATGAGCAGCAGCTCGGGCCCGTGCTCGCCCTCGCCGAAGAGGATCAGTACGGCGGACTGGCGTCCCGCGCCGCTCTTCGGTGGCAGGAACCGGCTCAGCTGCAACGGCTCGACCGTCTCCACGACCCGCACCACCGGATCCAGCCAGGCCGGCAGCCCGTCCTTGCTCAGCACCACCGGCCCGTCCTGCGTACCGCTCGCGCGCGTCATCGCCACCCCCGTCGTCCTGCCGATTCCAACGCCCGAGGGCACCGAGATCGTTCCGCCCGGGCCGTACGACCACACGCTCGCCGGCACCCGGACCGTTCCGCCCCGGCCGGACGCCCGCGTCGCGGCGCCCCGACCGCTTCGGTCCCCACAGTCATCCGGCCCCCAGCGGCGGGGCGGGCCTGCCGCCCGCGTCCAGGTAGGACTGCGGGGGCTTGAGACGTTGGCCGGGGAAGCCGCCCTTCTCGTACTTGAGGAGCTTCTTCGCCTTCTCCGGGTCCGTCTCGCCCTCGCCGTACGCCGGGCAGAGCGGCGCGATGGGGCAGGCGCCGCACGCGGGCTTGCGGGCGTGGCAGATACGGCGGCCGTGCCAGATCACGTGGTGCGAGAGGTCCGTCCAGTCGCTCTTGGGGAACAGCGCGCCGATCTCGGCCTCGATCTTGTCCGGGTCGGTCTGCTCGGTCCACTGCCAGCGCCGCACCAGCCGCTGGAAGTGCGTGTCCACGGTGATGCCGGGGTGGCCGAAGGCGTTGCCGAGGACCACGAAGGCCGTCTTGCGGCCGACGCCGGGCAGCTTGACCAGGTCCTCGAGCCGGCCCGGGACCTCACCGCCGTGGTTCTCCACCAGCGACTTCGACAGGCCCATCACCGACTTGGTCTTGGCCCGGAAGAAACCGCACGGACGGAGGATCTCCTCGACCTCCTCGGGGTTGGCGGCGGCCAGGTCCTCGGGGGTGGGGTACTTGGTGAAGAGCGCGGGAGTCGTCTGGTTGACGCGCAGGTCGGTGGTCTGGGCGGACAGAACCGTGGCGACCAGGAGCTGGAAGGGGTTGTCGAAGTCCAGCTCGGGATGGGCGTACGGGAAGACCTCGGCGAGCTCGCGGTTGATACGGCGGGCTCGGCGCACGAGCGCGGTGCGGGACTCGGCCGTGGGGGGCTTCGGGGTGACGGTTCTGACGGGGGAGGCGCCCTTTACCGCGGCGGTGGCCTTTATGGGGGCGATGGTGGGCTTCTTGGTGATCGCTTTCTTCGTGGTCACCTTCTTCGCGGTCACCTTCTTCGCGGCAACCTTTCTCGCAATCGCCGTCGCCTTCTTGGCGGTCGCCGTTTTCTTGACGGCCGCCGTCCTCTTCGCAGGCGCGGCCTTCTTCGCGGTCGCCGTCTTCTTCACAGTCGTTTTCTCGCCACCCGCCGACGCCGCACCCGGCGCCCCTTTCGCCGCTTTTGCCGTTTCCCTTCCGCCACCGGGGTCCTGTTCGCCCACAGCGGAATCACGACGTACAACCACCCGCCCAGCCCCCTTGGCCTGTGCTCTCACCGGCGATTTGGACACCCGGCCAGCCTAAAGCCCGGCACCGACATCCGCCCCGGACCCTGAAGATCGGCCCCCAATTGGACCCCTGCCGCGTACCCCGGGACACCTGTGCGGCATCCTTGTGACAGATCACACTGTTTGGACTGTCCGGCAAAATGGGCACCACGGTCCCCTGGTACGCGGGGGAGCAAGATCCCCTGAGCAGGTCGACAAGGAGAGAACTCGTGGACGACGTTCTGCGGCGCAACCCGCTCTTCGCGGCGCTCGATGACGAGCAGTCCGCGGAGCTCCGCGCCTCCATGAGTGAGGTGACCCTCGCACGCGGTGACTCCCTGTTTCACGAGGGCGACCCCGGTGACCGGCTCTACGTCGTCACCGAGGGCAAGGTGAAGCTCCACCGCACCTCACCCGACGGCCGCGAGAACATGCTGGCCGTCGTCGGTCCTGGCGAGCTCATCGGTGAGCTGTCCCTCTTCGACCCGGGTCCGCGTACGGCTACGGCGACCGCGCTGACCGAGGTCAAGCTGCTGGGTCTGGGCCACGGCGACCTCCAGCCCTGGCTGAACGCCCGCCCCGAGGTGGCCACCGCGCTCCTGCGCGCCGTCGCGCGCCGTCTGCGCCGCACCAACGACGCGATGTCCGACCTGGTCTTCTCGGACGTCCCCGGTCGTGTGGCCCGCGCGCTCCTCGACCTCTCCCGCCGCTTCGGCGTGCAGTCCGAAGAGGGCATCCACGTCGTCCACGACCTCACCCAGGAAGAGCTGGCCCAGCTGGTCGGCGCCTCCCGCGAGACGGTCAACAAGGCGCTGGCCGACTTCGCGCAGCGTGGGTGGCTCCGCCTGGAGGCGCGTGCGGTGATCCTGCTCGACGTGGAGCGGCTGGCCAAGCGGTCGCGCTAGGCCCTCCCGCCAGGCGTTGAGTCAGCGTCCAGGTCCTACGACATCGAGGTCCCGTCTCACCGCGAGGCGGGACCTCGCTGCGTTCGGCCACCCCTCGAACATCCGCGCACCAGGAGATAGCCTCCGCCCATGGCAAACGGGCAGTGGTACCCACCGGAGTGGCCGGACCGCATCCGTGCGCTCGCGGAAGGAAGCCTGACCCCTGTCGTTCCGAAGCGCGCGGCCACCGTCATGCTGCTCAGGGACACCGACGCCGGGCCGGTCGTGCACATGCTGCGCCGCCGCGCCTCCATGGCCTTCGCCGGCGGGGCGTACGCCTACCCGGGCGGCGGTGTCGATCCCCGCGACGAGCATCGGATCCGCTGGGCGGGCCCCACGCGCGCGCGGTGGGCGCGAAGGCTCGGCGTCGATGAGGCGGCGGCCCAGGCGATCGTCTGCGCGGCCGTACGGGAGACGTACGAGGAGGCGGGTGTCCTGCTCGCCGGGCCCACCGACGATTCCGTCGTCGGCGACACCACCGGCGAGGGCTGGGAGGCCGACCGTGCCGCACTGGTCGCCCGGGACCTGTCGTTCGCCGAGTTCCTGGACCGCCGTGGACTGGCCCTGCGCTCGGACCTCCTGGGCGCCTGGACCCGCTGGATCACCCCGGAGTTCGAGCCCCGCCGCTACGACACCTGGTTCTTCGTCGCCGCCCTCCCTCAAGGCCAGCGCACCCGCAACGCCTCCACGGAGGCCGACCGTACGGTGTGGATCCGCCCCGCGGACGCCGCCGCCTCGTACGACAAGGGCCAGCTGCTGATGATGCCGCCCACCATCGCGACACTGCGCCAGCTGACCCCGTACGACAGCGCCGCCGACGCCCTCGCCGCCGCCCCCGACCGGGATCTGACCGCCGTACTGGCACAGGCCCGCCTCGATGACGGCGAGATCGTGCTCTCCTGGCCGGGCCACGACGAGTTCACCAAGCACATCCCGACCGGCGGAGCTCCCGCATGACCGTGCCCGCAGCGCCGGCAGCACCCGCACTGCCCACAGCTCTGGAAGGCCCCCTCGCATGACGGACGCAGCAGCCCTCCCCGGCCGGCCGCGAGGCGGGGTCTTCTCCGGCCCCGCCACCCCCCGCGCCGTCAACGTCCTCGCGCCCAACCCCTCCGCGATGACCCTGGACGGCACCAACACCTGGATCCTCTCCGAGCCGGACTCCGACCTGGCCGTCGTCGTCGACCCGGGCCCGCTGGACGAGGGACACCTGCGCAACGTCGTCGCCACGGCCGAGAAGGCCGGCAAACGCATCGCCCTGACCCTGCTCACCCACGGCCACCCGGACCACGCCGAGGGCGCCGTCCGCTTCGCCGAGCTGACCGGCACGCGCGTGCGTGCCCTCGACCCGGCGCTGCGGCTCGGCGACGAGGGGCTGGGAGCCGGGGACGTGGTCCGCGTGGGCGGACTGGAGCTGCGCGTCGTTCCGACGCCGGGCCACACCGCCGACTCCCTCTCCTTCCACCTCCCGGCCGACCGCGCCGTGGTGACCGGCGACACGATCCTGGGTCGCGGTACGACGGTGGTGGCGCATCCCGACGGCCGCCTGGGCGACTACCTGGACTCGCTGCGGCGGCTCAGGTCCCTCACGGTCGACGACGGCGTGCACACCGTCCTCCCCGGCCACGGGCCTGTCCTGGAGGACGCCCAGGGCGCCGTCGAGTTCTACCTCGCCCACCGCGCCCACCGCCTCGCCCAGGTCGAGACGGCCGTCGAGGACGGCTACGGCACACCGGCCGAGGTCGTCGCCCACGTGTACGCGGACGTGGACCGCTCCTTGTGGCCGGCGGCCGAACTGTCGGTGCGGGCGCAGCTGGACTACCTGGAGGAGCACGGGCTCATCTAGCCCCTTGACTAAGCCTCCTGGGGCCGCGGCGCTTTGACCCCGTGCACACGCGCGTACTCGTCCACGAGCCACGGCCCGAGGTCCTCGACGTACGACCGGAGGATGCCCGCGTCGCCCGTCGGCTCGTACCCGAGCACGGCCGCCACCCGCATCCGCTCGGCCTGTGCGGGGTAGTACGACGCGAAGGCCTCCGCCATCTCCCGCAGATCGCTGGTCCACCCGCCCCAGCGGGGCATGACGAGGGTGAACCCGGTCCGCACCAGACGCCGCGACATGAACCGCACGAGCGGCCTGCGTGCGTCCTCGCTGTCGTCGGCGTCGGCGATCCGCTCGCGCCAGCGGGGCAGCAGGAGGCCGAGATCGCCGTTGGTCTCGCGCGCGAGCAGCGAGTCGGGCCGGTAGCGCGGCAGATACTCGGCGAGATCCTCCCCGAGCAGGGGCGTACAGAGGCAGGCGACGAACCATCCGAGGTCGTACGTCTCCAGGTCGCTCAGCAGCCGCCCGCGGCTGTCCAGCAGCGTCCCGGCCCCGTCGATCTGAGTGAACTCGTTGTCCAGCGCCTCGTCGAGCACGCGCGCGTCCGCCCGGTCCGCCTCGGTCGGCTCCGTGTGCAGGGCGACCAGCAGATCCAGGTCGCTGCGCCCCACGCGCGCGGTGCCGCGCGGAATCGACCCGTAGAGGTAGGCGCTGTGCATCCGCGCCCCGAACACCTCCAGCAGGCGGTCGCGCGCGGTGGCGACGACCGGCCGGAAGGCGTGGGGAACGCGCGCGAGGGAGCCTTCGCGCGCGATGTACCCCTGAGCGTCGAGCCCTCTGCGGAGAGCGATTTCGGCCATGGGGCCACTGTGCCCTGCCGGGAGCTCGGGGGGCGGCCCATTTTTCCCGGCTGGGATACGCCGCCCCCACCACCGAAGTCCTACGCCTGCGTCAGCTCCACCTGGACCTCGACCTCCACCGGCGCGTCCAACGGAAGCACGGCCACACCCACCGCGCTGCGCGCGTGGACGCCCTTGTCGCCGAGGACCTCGGCCAAAAGTTCGCTCGCGCCGTTGATGACGCCCGGCTGGCCGGTGAAGTCCGAGGCCGAGGCCACGAAGCCGACCACCTTCACCACGCGCGCGATGCGGTCCAGGTCGCCCGCGACGGACTTGACGGCGGCCAGAGCGTTCAGCGCGCACGTACGCGCCAGTTCCTTGGCCTCCTCCGGCGTCACCTCCGCGCCCACCTTGCCGGTGACCGGAAGCTTGCCCTCCACCATGGGGAGCTGGCCGGCGGTGTAGACGTACACGCCCGACTGCACGGCCGGCTGGTACGCGGCCAGCGGAGGCACCACCTCCGGAAGCGTCAGGCCCAGCTCGGCGAGCTTTGCCTCGACCGCGCTCACGCCTGCTTCTCCCGCTTCAGGTAGGCCACGAGCTGCTCGGGGTTGTTCGGCCCGGGCACGACCTGGACGAGCTCCCAGCCGTCCTCGCCCCAGGTGTCCAGAATCTGCTTCGTGGCGTGGACGAGCAGTGGCACGGTTGCGTATTCCCAAGAACGATGGCGAGAATCGGACATGCAATCACCCCAGGTGGTCAGCGGTATGAAACTTCACTGCGCAGGGTACGGGAGGCAGTCGTACGGGCGGGTCAACGGCAGTGAGGCCAGCCCAACGACCCAGCGAGACGCCAACCAGGCAAGGTTCAACACGTTCGCCGCTGAGGCTGCGCGCCAGGGTCGCGAGGCTGTCTGGTGTGGTCACTACGAGGACGTCGGCATCAGTGCCTACAGCGGGACCGAGCGACCCGACTTTGAGCGCCTGTTGCGTGACTGCCGCATGGGCCGGATCAATGTCGTCATCGTCTACAACGTTGCGCGGTTTTCTCGCCTTGAGCCGCTCGATGCGCTGCCCATCGTCCAAGAGCTTATGAAGCTGGGCGTAACCATCGTCAGCGTGGCCGAAGGCGTGTTCAGACCCGGTGAAATGATGGACTTGATCCATCTGTTTTTCCGGCTCGACGCCGCATACCAGGAGTCCAAGAACAAGAGCACTGCCGTCCGCGACACTGCCGCTCTGGCCCGTTCGCTGGGTGGGTATGTGGGCGGTAAAGCCCCCTACGGCCGTCGCCTGAAGCCGGAGACCAGGACAGCGCCGAACGGCAAGCCGGTTGCCATTCAGACGCTCGTAACTCAGCCCGATGAAGCGGAAGTTATCCAGCGCATTGTTAAGGCTCTGCTCGACGGCACGGACTCTGTTCACTCGATGTGCGCGACGCTGAACACAGAAGGGGTGCCGACCCTGGGCGCATCGCGTGGCAAGAAGACAGCGGGTAGCTCATGGCACCCCAAGACGCTCATCAGCATGCTGCGACACCCGCACCTCTCTGGATTCGACTCTGAGCCGGTCTACAACGCCAACGGACGAGTCACCGGCCACCGTATCCGCCGTGACGCTGAAGGCAAGCCAGCGCGTGTATGGGAACCGATCCTCGGCGAAGCTGACTGGTTCGCCGTTCAGGAATGGCTAGACGCCCGACCGGTCCGCATGAACGAACACCGCACTACGGCGCTGCTGTCGTCTCAGGGGATTCTGGTCTGCGCTTGCGGCTGTTCCAAGAGCGCGAACAACGCGGAGCGCCCTAGCTACTTCTGCAATCGTCCAGCGGGCAAGCCAGTTGACCCGAACAAGCCCGGCGACCATGAGGGGCGCAGTTACGTCTCCCGCACGGCGCTGGACGACCACGTGGTGCGAAGCATTTTCGCGCTGATCGCTGCTGCGGAATGGGATGAGGAATCGCGGGAGATCCTCGCGCGAGTAGCAGCGCACTACGCTGAGGTGAACGAGACACCCGAGACAGCGCAAGAGCGGCAAACCGTGCTGCATGACCGCGCCGATGCCATGCGCGCCATTAACCAACTGCACGACGACAAAGAGCTGTACGCAGGTGACCCGATCAGCCATGCACGCTGGGGCGACGACCTGAGAACTCAGCAGGACCGTTTGCGTGGTGCCAACGCCCGGCTTGAGGAACTCGGCCAGGCTGGTTCGCTGGAACTCCCGATCTTCGCATGGACCGAGTCCGATAACGGTGATCCGCTCGGCCCTGGGTCCTGGTGGGAGTCGGCATCCCTCGCTGAACGCCGAGAGTTCGTCGCACTGTTCTGCAAGCGGATCACTGTGCGCAAGGCGCTTCCCAGCGAGAAGAGTCGGGGCAACAAGGCGCGTGCAGTCCTTGACGGCCGAGTGACCATCGAATGGGTCTGAGCGCCCACCTAGACCACTACGGGACTCACCCGTAGGGACCGATAGCACAGGCCCTGCCGGATCTTGGTGGATAGACAGGGCCTGCGCTCTCCTGAGGAGAGAGGTAATTGTATGTCTGAGAACGTCTGCGGCGCACGTCAGCTGGTCTTTTCCCGGCGCCCACCGATCGGCCCGACGCATACCCCCTGCACGCTGGCGGCCGGTCACCAGGGCGACCACATCGACGCCACGGGCGGCACCTGGTCCGGCGGCGCTGTTCGGCACATGGGCGATGCCGAGCTTGAACTCACGCTTCAGTGGCGGACCATAGCCCGGAAGCTCGACAAGCTGTATGCCGCTCAGCGCGCTGGGGACAGATCGGCATATCTGGCGAGCCGCATAACGAGACTTGAGTGCCTCCAACAGGCGCTGCTGGGTAACCCGTCGGCGCTGGCCGCATAGACGCCGCTACGCGCCCCGCTAAGAACCTCTGAGCCCCGTCTGGCCCCTGTGGTCGGGCGGGGTTCTGCTGTGTGCTCTGACGGCTGCGTGGCGCCCCAGCTAACCGACTCGACAGATACACATCAGAGGGCAACGCACAGCGCGCTGTGCTGCACAGGTAATCGACTCGGCAGAACCCTTATGTGGGGCAGCGCACAGCGCAGGCACTTCGCACGACAGAACCTATATGTAGGCAGCAGCGCACAGCGCCTCACACAGCTTCCATCCTTGGCGGGTGGTCAGTAAACGCCTCAGTCATCGCGACTGGGGCGTTTGCTATGGCCTCTCGCCTGAACCACGTCCCGGTAGGAGGTACACCCCATGGACGACGTCATACAGCGCGTAAAGGAAATCGGCGCCCGGCGAAAGAGGCTGCGCGACGAACTGACAAGCGCTGACGCCGAACTGCGCAAACTGATGCCCAGCGCAACGGCACGCATGACACAGGAAGAGATTCGCACCGCAACAGGCCTCGCTATCCCGACCATTCGTACCTACACCGCTCGCTGAGCGCACCCGCCAAGGAAGGAAGGGCATAGCCCATGAACGGAATTGACCACTACAAGCGCGCTGAAGAACTCGCCAGCGGGGCAATGAGCGCATTCGACCCAATGGCTACGGCAACGCTCGCCCAGGCGCACGCCACGCTGGCTCTCGCTGCCGCTCAGGCTGACGCAACGGCATTCAAGAGGGAGCTTTACCGGTCCAACGGCGAGGAGCTTCCGGCAGTAACGCGGGCCGAATCCAAGACTGCCCGTGACGCTGCTGCCGCCGCTGCTTTCCTCGACTAAGGGACCCCGATGACTTTCGATGACGACTACTGGACCAAGCAGCGTGCCCGACTGGACGTCAGCGACGAAGTAAGGCACGTGCACTTCGCCAAGTTCGTTGCCGACCATTGCGCCGACCGACTGAAGCACGTGGAAAACGTCGGCTGGTACCGCTGGAATGGTGTTGTCTGGGAAGCGACCGGCAACGATGGCGCCGCAATGCAGGCCATTACAGACGCGGTTGCTGTACTGGCTCAGCGCATAGTCGATGCTCCGGGCGACACTTCGTGGGCCTCCGCTGCCATGTCCAAGATGCTAGTCAACTTCCAACGGCGCGCGATCGTCGCTGAAATGAGCGTGCTGCGCGAGTTCCGTGTGAACGTGGATGAAATCGACGCAGCCCGCCATCTGCTGAGCTTCCGCAACGGCACGGTAGACCTGCGCACGGGCGAAATGCGCGAGCACAATCCAGCGGACATGCTGACCCAGTGCGCCCGAGTGGCGTATCGCCCGGAGGCTTCCGCACCTCGCTGGCTGCAATTCGTTGACGAAGTCTTCCCGGGCGACAGCGAACTACAGCGGTACTACCAAACGTTCCTCGGCTACGCGATTACCGGCGAAGTGCGCGAGCACGCCCTAGGGGTTTGGTACGGCGCACATGGGCGCAATGGCAAGGGCACCACGGTGCGCACCATGCAAGCCGTATTCGGCCATGACATCGTGCGGGAAGTCGAGTTCAGCATCTTCGAGAATGTGCGCGGGCAGGCACCTCACACTGAGCACATCGCCGGAATGAGAGGCGCCCGAATGGTTGTCGCGCAGGAAGGTAACCAGGGCACCCCGATGAACACGGCGCTACTCAAGAACCTCAGCGGAGGAGACCGAGTCAGCACGCGCCATCTGATGGGCCGTACGTTCTCGTATGAGCCGACATTCACCATCGTGCTGGCCACTAACCATCTGCCTGAGTTCTCGTCCGGCGGAGCAGCGCTGTGGGCCCGTACGAAGGCAATTCTGTTCGGACAGAGCTTCGCTGATCGGCGCGACCCGGAGCTAGAACCCACCATTCAGGGGCCGGAGGCTGAGGGCGTGGCAGCGTGGATCGTGGCTGGCGCCGTCCGGTACTACGCCGAAGGGCTACACGACCCGCTGAGCGTCATTGCTGCGACCGAACACCACAAGGACTCTGTAGACCCGCTGAAGGACCTTGTGGGCGAACTCTTCGACTATGACGAGAACGGCTCTGTCCAGCGCTCCACGTTCAACCGTGAGTTGAAGGAATGGCGCGAGACGAACGGCGACAAGTCGGCGAAGTACAGCCCGAGTAGCGTGAAGCGGCATCTAATCGACAGCGGGAAGGTCGAGGAGTACCGGAACAAAACCGAGGGCTGGAAGTACCGGGGGATTCGCCTGATGAGTGACCCCCAGGGTTCCGCCCCGGGCATCTTCGACCGCGCAGATTCCGCCTGATTCCACAGCGGACAGGGTCGCGTAAGCGGATGGGTGTTCAAAAAGTTGGCATCTGTAGAGACCTCTTATACGCGTATGAGAGGAGTACTCAGGTGCACAAAATCTTGTCACCCATCCGATTGCGGGCCCTGCCTCGCTGTGCTGCCGCGAATCACTCGCCTGCCATCACCCATGCCGCTGACCTGCGGCTATCCCCGAGCCGGCTGAGGGTGGCCATTTTCGAAGGGAAATCACGATGACCGACCCTGTTCCCAGCACCATTCCCGCTGACGACATAGCCCGTGCACTGAGCGCTGTACTCGTACCGGCGCCCGGAAAGTGGCTGCAAATCCCCGCCGTCCATAGCGCTGTGCTTGCCCACCTGGGTGTGCGCAACGGCGCTTCCTACAAGGACATCAAGAACGTCCTTCGGGGCGCTGGCGTGCTTGTGGCCAATTACGGGCCCGAGCACTGCGCCCGTGACGTTGCGCTGGCCTCTGGCGTGACTGTCCGCGACCTCGAAAAGAAGCTGCGCAACCTGCGCCGCCGCTCCGCTAAGTAACAAAAACAACGAAAAGGATCAAACTCATGTCTGAGGACCCCATTCAGTACACCGGCACTGGTTCCGAGACCGATCCGATTACGGTTTCTACTCGCCAGCCCGCCCCCGATCAGGTTGACGTCGCTGTCGCTGGTCTGGCCCGTACCGCCAGGGCTCACGCGGCTGCATTCAGCGACACAGCCGACATGAGCAGCAACCTTCCCGCTGACCTACGGGACATCGTGCGGGATGCGTCTATGGCGATCACTGGCACGCTGAACACCGCCATGGAGGCACAGCGCAAGGCGCACAGCTTCCGAAATGACCTCACGCTGTACCCCCAGGGGCGCGAAATGCTCGCGGGGGAAGCCATCAAGACGGCTGCCGATAAGGTCACGCAGTCGTTCGAGCAGGCTGATACTCAAATTGAGGTCGCCACGGCACTGAGCTATGAGGCTGCTCGCCCGCGAATTGCGCCGGACGATGCCATGCCCGCTCGCGCTGATTTGGTCATGCTGACGCAGCGCAACGCCAACGACACCGGAGCCCTGGTCAACACCATGAAGCGGCTTGCCCAGCGGAATGACGGGGTCGGCGCGCTGGTTGCCGATCAGGGTTTCCTTGCGGATTTCATCGACGCGCATGGGATTGACCCGCAGATGCGTGCGGCGATTCTGACGATGGTGAGCGCTGAGGTAGTTCAGGCTGCTGCGAAGAGCGGCGATCCGAGGCGTTCTGCTGCTGCTCGCACGAATCTGGCGCTGATAGAGCTGCGTAAGGCTCGAATTGCTGCCGATTCCTACACTCGGCACGTTCTTCAGCGCTGATCACCTACGGAAAGTCGCATGTGGGGGCCCCTGGCTGCTGCGCTAGGGGCCCTCTGCGGAGGGAGAGTGGTCAGGGTGAGCAACTCATGACTACGACTGAGACTCTCGCTCTGCATTACGCGAATGCACGCGCTGAGTGACCATCCCTACCCCACCCCCTGGGGGATGACCCCTTGACCCCCTGGGGACGTTGAGCGCGGGGGAGCGCGCTGTCAGGTCGGCTCGGGCGGAAATACGGAGCGTGTTCAAAAACCGCCGTTCGCAATCAATCCGTAACCAATCAGAGGTAACTCACCGTGAATAACGAGAATCTGCGCCGGGGTCGTTCCCGCCCTGGTCTTCAGCGTACGGTACTGCCCGCCGAATGCGACCTGCCAACCCCGGTTCCACCTGCCCGCGCTGAGTCCTGGTCCGATGACCAGATAGCCCGATGGGTCGAGTTGTGGCATGGCCCGAGCGCCAATCTATGGGACGAATCAGCGCGCGGAATGGTCGCCCTGCTGGTCGAGCTTGAGGCACTCGGGACGAACGTGAATGCAGCGCAACTCACCGAAGTGCGCCGGATATCCGAAACGCTCCTACTCACTCCCGGCTCACTGTCTGCCGCTGGCTATGCGCTGCCAGGGTGGCCGACATGAGCGCGCGTCGCCGAGCAATCGCAGCGCGAAACGCCGAGCCGCCTAGCGCGGATAATCGCCCTGCCGCAGGCCCCTGGAACGACCGCGATAGTTCCGGGTGGACCATTTGCGAGCGCCGCAACTTCGGCATACAGCCCGGTACTTCCTGCCTGCGCTGTCGGCTGAGCGTGTAGCGCGACCACATACCAAGTCGCCCTCGATTCTCTCGCTGGAGTCGGGGGCTTTCTCGTACCTGAAAGAGCGTCAGATGACCGTTGCCAACCTCGCCCGCTATGCCGCCTTGCTCGCTGCCATGTTCATCAGCTTCAGCACGCAGCAGCAGCTAGCCGTTTCGCACGGAGTGCCTGAGTGGCCGTCATACGCCGTGCCCGTGGCCATCGACCTGTTCCTAGTCTGGGCTGTCCGGTCACGCCGTGACATTGCGCTGGCCGTGTCCGTAGCCGTGTCCGCGAACGTGGCTGGTGTCCTTTCCAGCGAAAGCCTGCACGCCGTAGGCACTTGGGTGTCCGCAGCGCTGCACGCCGTATTCCCACTGACCGTCTGGCGAATGCACCGACCAGCGAAGCCGCGTACGCCCGCTGAGGCCCCTGAAGGCGAGCCGCTGGCCATTCCCTTGCCCGAGCCCGCGCTAGCGCTTCCTGTGCCCGCCGAGAGCCTGCCGGACAGCTGGCCGGACGATGACCTGTGGGCGGACTTTGAAGCGGTCAGCGAGACGGCCACCCCGCCGAAGCCTGATGAAGTCCGGGCGGTCATCGCTGAGTTGAAGTCCACGCATGGCCGTGCAACCGGTCAGATGCTGGCCGACCACTACGGCGTGAGTCCGCGTACTGGCCGCCGCTATTTGACGCTGGCCGGTTGACCAACCCACTAAGGAGAACCCGTGACCATCCGCCGTATCCGAGTCCGACTCTGGGAATCCGAGTTCGAGACCCTTGCCCGCCTCGCCGAGGAATCCGGCCGGACCTTCAATGACGTAATGCGCGATGCGCTCCGCCAGCACGCTGAGGAGTACGACAGCGACGAGAGCGCCTAGCACATGGCCCCTGGCTTCGCCGACCCTGGATCACTCAGGGAGACGCGGAGTCGGGGGCTTTCGTATTCAACGTGCCGCCTGTGCCCGTTTCAGCGCGTCACGGTGTTCCCATGTCCAAGGAGCGTCACGTAGCTCCGCAGGAAGCCCGGCAAGTCCCGCCGTGATGTGGTCGGCGGCATCCGCATGCCGTCCGAGTCCAAGGTTCGCGAGACCCATATTCAGCCGGTTGAACTCAGGCGTAAGCCAGTACGCCGTTTCCGGGGGAGGAATCGCCGCCGCTTTGTCGGTCAGTCGCTCCGCGTTTTCAACCATGCGCAGCGCATCGTCATGCGCCCCCAGTTCGGCCATGCCTGCGGCAGCCTGCAACATGTCGCCGAGTCGTTGCGCGGGATGAGCCCCTGGCGTGAATGCTGCTGCCGCGTACCAGCGTGCTACTCCGTCCGGCCTTGCCTGCTGTCGCGCGAGGTATCCCCGGAAGTTCAGTGCTTGCGCTGCCAGCGTGCCATTCCCGATTTCGTCGGCCAACTCCACAGCTTCGTTCAGCAGTCGCACGGCTTCGGTGTCTTGCCGATCCTGCGCCAACAGCCATCCGCCGAACTGAACGTATTCCGATGCAACTTCCGCGAGCCTGTCACGCTGCGGTCCCCTGGCGCCTTTCAGTAGCCGGAGTACTTCGTTCATTTGCGCTGTCGTCGCTGGAATAACGCTGCGAGGCTGCGCCGTGTCATCGAGTCGGCGGTAGGCGGCGAGCACACCAGCCAGCGCGTCAACGGTCCCGGCGTCCAAACGCGACGGATTCGCGGCACTTCGCTTCACGCGCTCGCTGTCGTCGTCATCAAGCACTGTTGCAGCAAGCGCGCCGTCTGCCCCTACAAGGGAATCCAGCGAGGATGCCAATTTTGCCGACGGCTTCTGTTTTCCGTTGAACACTCGGGATAGGTAGGCCACGTCGTAATTCATGGCGCGAGCGGCAGCCTTCATCGAATATCCGCTGTCCCGTAGCGCCCGGCGGGCAAGATCAGCAAAGTTGTCACGCATCGTGAACCTCGGCGGGTTGACTGGTGTTACTCCCATGGTAGTCAACCCTGGTCAACTCCCGCGTAGCGCTTGCAGGTCGAAGCATGGACGTATGACGGGAGCCGACGAGGGGACAGCGACCATGGCGAGCCAAACCACGGCGGATACGGACGCGCGACGGCATGAGTACACGACGTACAGCCCGCCCGGCGAGAAGTGCCGGAAGTGCCTTAAGCCGTTCAAGACGCTGGAGACGTGCCGCCGCGTGGCCAACGGTGGGTCGAATGCCGACCGGTACGAACACCGCGAGTGCCCGGCATGACCGCTCCCGCAAAACGCCGCTACGTCCGAGTGAGCGCCTTACCGGACCCGGAGCTAGTGAGCCTCATAGATGAGTCGCCGTACGCGGATTCACCGGAAGGCTGGTGGACGGAACACGGCGGAGCGCTGGACACGCGTTCAGGGGTCGTCTATTTCCCGCCCGGTTCGAACCGGCCGCCGAGTCCGTTTCCCTGCCGTCTCTGCGACCGGTCGCGCCGTGCGAGAGAAGGTAAGGCGTGATGCTGCCTGAGCCGCCCGTAGAGGATTTGATGATCCCGGACCTACGGACGCCCCGTGCCGGTCCCGTAGACCCGGAAACCTGCCCCACATGCGCCACGCTCAAGGGTCGTCTTGCATGTGCGCTTGACGCCCACCGTCCCAGTCAGGCATCCCACGTCATCCGCGCTATGTACGTGCACATGCGGCAAGGGCACCCGCGCGACAGCCGCAACGTAACTCTCTGACCCCGGACTCAGCGCGTCGGCTGCCCCCGTCTGTGTGCCCTCCCCCGTGGCGCATGGGCGGGGGCTTTGTGCTGCTCGCTTCCGCTGGTCAGGTAGCGCGCTGGTCATGCCATCGTTTGTGACGTAAGGTTTGCGTATTCCCACTTGGTCATGTGGCCGACTTTATCCGTTGCCCGCAGGGGTCCACGCGGCCGACCGCTGTCAGGTTGTCCACAGGCTGCCGCGTGACTCGCGCGGCGACTGGTTAGGCTCGAAGGCGTGAGCAGGCTCCAGGTCGTCAGCGGCAAGGGCGGGACCGGAAAGACCACGGTCGCCGCCGCGCTCGCGCTCGCCCTCGCCACCGAGGGGAAGCGGACGCTTCTCGTCGAGGTGGAGGGCAGGCAGGGCATCGCGCAGCTCTTCGAGACAGAGGCGCTGCCATATGAGGAGCGGAAGATCGCCGTCGCTCCAGGGGGCGGGGAGGTGTACGCCCTCGCCATCGACCCCGAACTGGCCCTTCTGGACTACCTCCAGATGTTCTACAAGATGGGCGGCGCCGGCCGGGCCCTGAAGAAGCTCGGCGCCATCGACTTCGCCACCACCATCGCGCCGGGGCTGAGGGACGTCCTTCTGACCGGCAAGGCGTGTGAGGCGGTGCGGCGCAAGGAGAAGAGCGGGCGGTTCGTCTACGACTACGTGGTCATGGACGCGCCCCCCACCGGGCGCATCACTCGCTTCCTCAACGTCAATGACGAGGTCGCCGGGCTCGCGAAGATCGGGCCGATACACAATCAGGCGCAGGCCGTGATGCGGGTGCTGAAGTCGGCGGAGACGGCCGTGCACCTGGTGACGTTGCTGGAGGAGATGCCCGTCCAGGAGACCGCGGACGGGATCGCCGAGCTGCGGGCGGCGCGGCTGCCGGTGGGGCGGATCATCGTGAACATGGTGCGGCCCGAGGTGTTGGACGCGACCGACCTGGAACTCGTACGCAGTGTGCCGCGCGCCGCCATGGCCAAGTCGCTGTCCTCGGCCGGGCTGGGCGGGGCGCGGCGCGGCGGGAACGCCGAGCGACTGGTGGACCCGCTGCTGGCGCAGGCCGGCGAGTACGCCGAGCGGCACGCGCTGGAGCACGAGCAGCGGGCGGTCCTGGAGGAGTTGGGGCTGCCGGTGCACGAACTGCCCCTGCTGGCCGAGGGCATGGATCTGGCGGGCCTGTACGAACTCGCGGGTGAGCTTCGGGAACAGGGCCTGTCATGAGTTCGTTCACCTATCGGGAGCCGTACGCGGTACGTCGGAAGCAGGGGATGTCATGAGTCCGGAACCCGCCCACGCGCACGACGCCGCCCGCCGGCCGCACCACCCCGCTCACCTCTCCCCCGCGCGCGTGCTCGACCTCGACCCGCTGCTCGACGACCCGAAGACCCGCATCGTGGTGTGCTGCGGCTCGGGCGGCGTCGGCAAGACCACGACCGCGGCGGCGCTGGGGCTGCGGGCCGCCGAGCGGGGGCGGAAAGTGGTCGTGCTGACCATCGACCCGGCCCGCCGGCTCGCCCAGTCCATGGGCATCGACTCGCTGGACAACACCCCGCGCCGGGTGAAGGGCGTCGAGGGCGACGGCGAGCTGCACGCGATGATGCTCGACATGAAGCGCACCTTCGACGAGATCGTCGAGGCGCACGCGGACCCGGAGCGGGCGTCCGCGATCCTGGGCAACCCCTTCTACCAGTCGCTCTCGGCGGGCTTCGCGGGCACGCAGGAGTACATGGCGATGGAGAAGCTGGGCCAGCTGCGGGCCAGGGACGAGTGGGACCTCATCGTCGTCGACACGCCGCCGTCCCGCTCGGCGCTGGACTTCCTGGACGCGCCCAAGCGGCTCGGCTCGTTCCTGGACGGCAAGCTGATCCGCGTGCTGCTGGCCCCGGCGAAGGTCGGCGGGCGCGCGGGGATGAAGTTCCTGAACGTCGGCATGTCGATGATGACGGGGGCGCTGGGCAAGCTGCTGGGCGGGCAGCTGCTGAAGGACGTCCAGACGTTCGTGGCCGCGATGGACTCGATGTTCGGGGGCTTTCGTACGCGCGCGGACGCGACGTACAAGCTGCTTCAGGCACCCGGGACGGCGTTCCTCGTCGTGGCGGCCCCGGAGCGGGACGCGCTGCGTGAGGCCGCGTACTTCGTGGAGCGGCTGGCCGCCGAGGACATGCCGCTCGCCGGTCTGGTGCTCAACCGGGTCCACGGCAGCGGCGCCGACCGGCTGTCCGCCGAGCGGGCGCT
Source organism: Streptomyces sp. DT2A-34 (assembly GCF_030499515.1). NCBI lineage: Bacteria > Bacillati > Actinomycetota > Actinomycetes > Kitasatosporales > Streptomycetaceae > Streptomyces > Streptomyces sp. DT2A-34. The sequence goes on from NZ_JASTWJ010000001.1 coordinate 4,510,793, forward strand.
CGCCGCCGCGGAAAATCTTGAAGAGCCCCGCATTGTGGATCAGGAGGGCGGGAAAGCTGGACTTCGTAACTCCCCCGACACGTACGACAGTTCAGAATCGGCCGCTTCCGAGGCACCGGCTCCTGACGAAGGCTCCCCCGCCGTCACGGACATGGAGCGAACCGCGGCCACGGACGAGCCACAGGCCGCCACCCCGCATCTGGAGCGGTCCGTCGACCAGCTCACGGCAGGCCTGTTGAGGCTGCACGCCGAGCGGATGCAACTGCTCTCACGCGAGCAGCGCACGCGTGACCGCTTCACCGCGCTCCACCCCGAGGTGGCGGTGGCCGAAGTGGCCGCGCTGCCCGGCGATGTGCATGACCTCGCCGGCCTGCGGGACATCGGACACCGGCTCGCGGCCAATCGGCCGGAGCTGCCTGATCCCGCGGTCGGCGCCTGAGGGAGACCTGTTGGGCCCGCCCGAGGGCAGACCCTGTCCGCAGTGTGCGAGGAGGTCCGCAGTGTGCGAGGAGACCTCGTGGGCCCCTCAGCTCACCGCCGCGTAGTTCTCGTACACCTCGTCGTCGTCGAGCGGCAGGATGCCTGCCCCTCGCTCGTACTCCGTGCGCGCCGTCTCCAGCAGTCGGCGCCAGGAGGTCACCGTTGGTCGCCTGCGCAGCAGTGCGCGGCGCTCCCGCTCCGTCATGCCTCCCCACACGCCGAACTCGACGCGATTGTCCAGCGCGTCCGCCAGGCACTCCGTGCGCACCGGGCATCCGGTGCACACCGCCTTGGCCCTGTTCTGCGCTGCTCCCTGAACGAACAGTTCATCCGGATCGGTAGTGCGGCAGGCCGCCTGCGCACTCCAGTCGACTACCCAGCCCATACCGGCGCCGTCCTCTCCCGAATCGAGGCTCCCCCACGGCGGCAGCGGCATATTCACCGCCGCCAGTTGAGGACGTTACGGAAGGTGGGCACAGCGCAACACCCCCTTCGGGCCCAATCTTGAATGGCCCGAACGGACTATGCGTAAGCGGCAGATCACCCGGGGGAGTGAGCTGGCGACATGCGTGACTTTCCTGGCAAACCGGGACAGTTCAGTTGAGTCACAACGGACGCCGGATGACACACAAGGCGGATTCGGACACGCGCCCACCAAAAAAGTGGGGAACCTCCGCAACGATTCGGGGTCGCCGGACGTATTGATACGTGGCCGCACTGCTGTGACAGTTGAGAGCAGCTTAGGCCAAGGCCTGCACGCCTGTCCGGGAAATGCGAAGGTGGACGGCCGACTTTGCCGTGCCATGGCCTGCGTCAGCGCACGCCCCCTTCACAAGGCCATGGCCAACATCACCTCACCGTGCCCCGTTCAGGGGCCGTCGGCCCTTGGTTCGCTCATCTCTACGGTTTAGGCTGCCCCCATGCCAAAGAAGCGCTCAGGCGGTGGTCTGTCGCCCACGCAGCAGGCGGCCAAGTTCCTCGGTGTCAGTGTGCTCGCGGGAGCCGTGCTGGCCGGCATCGCACTGCCCGCCGTCGGCGCGCTGGGGCTTGCCGCCAAGGGATCGGTCGAGAGTTTCGACGAACTCCCGGCCAACCTCAAGACGCCGCCGCTGAGTCAGCGCACCACGATCCTGGACGCCAAGGGCGGCACGATCGCCACGGTCTACTCGCGCGACCGTACGGTGGTCGACCTCAAGGACATCTCGCCGTACATGCAGAAGGCGATCGTCGCCATCGAGGACGCCCGCTTCTACCAGCACGGCGCGGTCGACCTGAAGGGCGTCCTGCGTGCCCTCAACCGCAACGCCCAGAGCGGCGGCGTCAGCGAGGGCGCGTCCACCCTCACCCAGCAGTACGTGAAGAACGTCTTCGTCGAGGAGGCCGGCGACGACGCGACGAAGGTCGCGCAGGCCACCCAGCAGACCATCGGCCGCAAGATCAAGGAGCTGAAGTACGCGATCCAGGTCGAGGAGGAGCTCGGCAAGAAGAAGATCCTCGAGAACTACCTGAACATCACGTTCTTCGGCCAGCAGGCGTACGGCGTCGAGGCCGCCGCCCAGCGCTACTTCTCCAAGTCCGCCAAGGACCTCAAGCTCCAGGAAGCGGCGCTGCTCGCCGGCATCGTCCAGTCGCCCAGCCGCTACGACCCGGTCAACGACGAGGCCGAGGCCACCAAGCGGCGCAACACCGTGCTGCAGCGCATGGCCGAGCTCGGCGACGTCTCCCAGGCGGAGGCCGACAAGGCCAAGGAGACCCCGCTCGGCCTGAAGGTCAGCAAGCCCAAGAACGGCTGCATCACCGCGGTCAAGGGCGCCAGCTTCTTCTGCAGGTACGTCGAGAAGGTCTTCCTCAGCGACCCGGTCTTCGGCAAGAACCGCGAGGCCCGCGCCAAGGTCTGGAACCAGGGCGGCCTGACCATCACGACCACCCTCGACCCCCAGGCCCAGGAGTCGGTCCAGGCCTCGCTCAAGGACCACGTCAACCAGACGGACAAGGTCGCGGCCGCGGCCACCCTGGTCGAGCCCGGCACCGGCAAGATCCTCGGCATGGGCCAGTCGAAGCCGTTCGGCTACGGCAAGAACGAGACCGAGCTCAACTACTCGGTCGACTCGGCGTACGGCGGCTCCAACTTCGGCTTCCCGACCGGTTCGACGTTCAAGCCGTTCGTGGCGGCGGCCGCGCTGGAGGAGGGGCGGCCCCCGACGCAGGAGTACCCCGCCCCGTACGAGATGCCGTACCCGAAGACGGTGCGGGGCTGCGAGAAGCCCTGGGTCAACGACGGCGGCTACAAGCTGGAGAACGAGAACGAGTCCGAGGTCGGCCCCTACCGGCTCGAGGACGCCATGGCCAAGTCGGTCAACACGTACTTCGTGCAGATGATCGAGGACATCGGCATGTGCCCGGTGGTCAACATCACCGACAAGCTGCACGTCCGGCAGGGCAACGGCGACAAGATCCCCGAGGTGCCGTCGTCGATGACGCTCGGCTCGACCGGTATCTCGCCGCTCACCATGGCGAGCGCGTACGCGGCCTTCGCCTCCCGCGGTATGTACTGCACCCCGATCGCCATCGAGTCGATCACGCAGAAGGTCGGCGGCCAGCAGAAGTCCCTGGAGGTGCCCAAGTCGACCTGCTCGCGCGCGATGTCCGAGAAGACCGCGGACACCATCAACACCCTGCTGCGCGGTGTCGTCGACTCCGGTACGGGCCAGGAGGCCGGTCTCACCGACCGCCAGAGCGCCGGTAAGACGGGTACGACGGACGAGCGCCGCAACGCCTGGTTCGTCGGCTACACGCCGAACCTCTCCGGCGCCGTCTGGGTCGGCAGCGCCACCCAGAAGGTCAAGATGCGCAACATCTACATCGGCGGCCAGTACCACGACCTGGTCTTCGGTGGCCGGGTCCCCGGCCCGATCTGGCGGGACGCCATGGCCGGCGCCCTGGAGGGCAAGCCCGTGGACAGCTTCAACATCGTCGACATCCCGCGGGGTGACCCCCGGGACCGCGGTGACGGAGACGGCGACGAGGACGGCAACGGGAACGGGAACGGCGACAACGACGGGGACAACGGCGACAACGTCATCGGCGGCCTGGTCAACGGCGGCAACACCGGCGGCACGGACGGCGGCGCCTTCCCGACACCGACCTTCTCGATCCCGGAGGGCTGGTGGCAGGGCCAGAGCAACGGCAACGGCAACGGGGGCCGCGACTGACGCGGCCGGCCGGACCGAACGAGGGTCCTTGAGACGCCGGGGTCCTTGAGACGCCGGGGCCCTTGAGACACCGAGGTCCTTGAGACAGAGACGGCCCCTGTCCCTCCGTACGAGGTGTTCATGTCGTACGGAGGGACAGGGGCCGTAAGTCGTACGGGCCCTGGGGCCGGGGCCGAGGCCGGGGCCTGCGGTCCGGGCCGCGTGCCTGTGGGCGTCAGCCGGCCAGCAGCTTCTTGACCGCCGCCGCCACGCGGCCGCCCTCCGCCTGGCCCGCGACCTTCGGGTTCACGATCTTCATGACGGCGCCCATGGCGCGCGGGCCCTCGGCCCCGGCCGCCTTGGCCTCTTCCACGGCCTGGGTGACGATCTGGTTCAGCTCGTCGTCGCTGAGCTGCTTCGGCAGGTACGCGGCGAGGACCTCTCCCTCCGCCTTCTCCCGCTCGGCGGACTCGGCACGACCACCCTGCGCGAAGGCGTCGGCCGCCTCGCGACGCTTCTTCGCCTCGCGGGTGATCACCTTCTGCACCTCGTCGTCGGAGAGCTCGCGCTTCTCCTTGCCCGCGACCTCCTCCTTGGTGATCGCGGCGAGCGTCAGCCGGAGCGTCGAGGAGCGGAGCTCGTCGCGCTCCTTGATCGCGGCGTTGAGGTCTTCCTGCAGCTTCGACTTGAGCGTGGTCATGACGTTGATTGTCGCAGGTGTGGGGTGCGGAACGCCCGTTGATTTCAAGGGGCCTGCGCGGAGGGTCGTACCGGAAACGGCGGAGGACGGCCGGGCACGGGGCGCTCCCGCGGTCTGACACGATGGTCGTATGCGCGCGCGATACGGAGTACCCCTGGGAATCACGGCGGTTGGCGCCGCCGGTCTGCTGTACTCGGCGGGTTTCGAGGCCCGTTCCTTCCGCCTGCGACGGGTGACGATCCCCGTCCTGCCCGCCGGCATGCGTCCACTGCGGGTGCTCCAGGTCTCCGACATCCACATGGTCGGCGGCCAGCGCAAGAAGCAGCGCTGGCTGCGCTCGCTGGCAGGCCTGCGCCCCGACTTCGTGATCAACACGGGCGACAACCTCTCCGACCCGGAGGGCGTGCCGGAGGTCCTGGACGCGCTGGGCCCGCTGATGGAGTTCCCGGGCGCGTACATCTTCGGCTCGAACGACTACTACGGCCCGAAGCCGCGCAACCCCGCCCGCTATCTGCTGGAGAAGGTCCAGGGCCGCCACGGCCTGAACGGCAACCCGCCCGTCGTCGGCGCGATCCACAACCCGTGGGAGGACCTGCGCGACGGCTTCGACGCCGCGGGCTGGCTCAACCTGACGAACACGCGGGGGACGCTCAAGGTCGAGGGCGTGTCCGTGGAGCTCACCGGCCTGGACGACCCGCACATCAAGAGGGACCGCTACGAGCAGGTGGCCGGTGGCCCGTCGGGCGCGGCCGACTTCGCGATGGGCGTGGTGCACGCGCCGTACCTGCGGGTGCTGGACGCGTACACGGCCGACGACTACCCCCTGATCCTGGCCGGCCACACCCACGGCGGCCAGGTCTGCATCCCCTTCTACGGCGCCCTGGTCACCAACTGCGACCTGGACACGGACCGCGTGAAGGGGCTGTCGACGCATACGGCGGAGGGTCGTACGGCGTATCTGCACGTCTCGGCGGGGTGCGGTGCGAACCGCTATACGCCGTTCCGCTTCGCTTGTCCGCCGGAGGCGACGTTGTTGACGTTGGTGGGGCGGGAGTAGCCGGCAGGGCGCGTAGCTGGGGGCGGGAGTAGCCGACAGGGCGCGTAGCTGGGGGGCGGGAATCGGGGAGCGGCCGAAGTAGGGACGGCTCGGCGTAACCCGCACAGCCCACCCGCATCGCCCCTTTTGTCCGCCCTGCTTAGCGTGAGGGCATGACCGCCCCGATACCCAGGGACATGCCGGACCTCCCCGCGATACCGGGCATGCCCGCGCTGCTGCCCTCCCACGTCCCCGCCACGGCGGTGATGCCCCCCGTACGCCGCCCCGTGGCCGCCGCGTACCGCCTGCTGATCGCCCTGGCCGCGGCCGCGGCGGTCACCGTGGAACTTACCCTCGGCAGCCCCCTGCGCACCCTGAGCCACTTCGCGATCCAGGCCAACGTCCTGCTGGCCCTGGTCTTCGCCCTGGCGGCCCGCCGCGCCTGGAGTGCCCGCCGCCCGCTCCCGTCCGCACTGACGGGCGCCACGCTGCTCTACGCCCTGGTCACGGGCCTGGTCTACCACCTGCTCCTGGCGAACCCGTCGAGCTCTTTCACGCTGCCCGGCGTCCTGACGGGCGAGGCCACCGACCCGACGGGCTGGCACGCGTTCACGACCCAGGTCCTGCACACGGTGACGCCCCTCGCGGCCCTGCTGGACTGGCTGCTTCTGACGGCCCCCGGCAACCTGCACCTGCGCCAGGCAACGACCTGGCTGGTCTACCCCCTCACCTACCTGGCGTTCACCCTCATCCGAGGCGAGCTCCTCGTCCCCGGCACGCCGGCCGGTTACCTCTACCCGTTCCTCGACGTGGGACGGCACGGCTACCGGAGCGTCCTGGCCAACGCCCTCCTCATCGGCCTCGCCATCTACGCCCTGGCCATCCTCCTAGTGGCCCTCGACCACACCCGCCCCAACCCCCTCCGCCACCGCCTCCGTCACCGCGCGAAAACCGGATTTCGTCTCCAGCCACCGGTGGGCTAGAGTAAACGTCGTCGCCGCGACAAGCAGTGACATCGGGGTGTAGCGCAGCTTGGCAGCGCGCTTCGTTCGGGACGAAGAGGTCGTGGGTTCAAATCCCGCCACCCCGACAGCTGAAACACCAGGTCAGGCCCGGTGCTGAGAGATCAGCACCGGGCCTGATTTGCTTTGCGGGCCCAGTTTGGGAGCCATTTGGGAGCCGACCTCAGTGAGCGGCTCCCAAATGGCTCCCCCGAGTCCTAGCGCCAGGGGAGAGACGAGCGTCCAGCCGACGTGGGCTTCCACCCCGCTTCAGACATCGTCGCCTCCGATTGTCAGTGGCAGTCCTTACTCTGAGACGTGCTCGGCCGCACATCTCCAGGAGCACCCGTGGACTACTTCTACAAAGACCTCGGCAACCTCAAGAGAGGTTCCACGGTCATCGTCACCCTGCGCAACCAAGCCAACGTCCAGGTGATGACGCGCAGCGAGTACAGCAAATACAAGTCGGGGAAGAGATACAGGTACCTGGGCGGTCGCGTCACTCGCTCGCCTCACCAGATCACCATCCCCAGTAACGGACAGTGGGTCGTGGCCATCGACCTTGGCGGCTATTCCGGTCGCATCTCTGCGTCTGTCCAAGTCCAGCCACCTGCGCGGGGCTTCCTGCCCCCGGCCCGCGACCCGCAGGGCAGTCCGGCCCGCTCCGTCGCGGTCCATGAACCGGAGGAGCCTACTGGCGACGTACTTGGTGGCCAGACCTGGGACGTCTTCATCTCCCACGCGTCCGAGGACAAAGGAGCTGTTGCGCGCCCCCTTCGAAACGCGCTTACCAAGCTTGGTGTGACTGTCTGGCTCGACGAAGCCCAGATGCGGATCGGCCACAGCCTCCGCCGCAAGATCGATGAAGGGATCAGGGCGAGCCGCTTCGGCATCGTCGTACTCTCGGCCCCCTTCTTCGCCAAGGGTTGGACCAACCACGAACTCGACGGACTCGTCACCCGTAACGTGGCCGGGGAGCAATCACTCCTGCCAATCTGGCACAACCTGAGTGCAGAAGACGTCCGGCGCTACAGCCCCTCCCTCGCAGACAAAGTGGCGATGAGCACCAGCGACTACTCCATCGAGGAGATCGCGCAGCAGATCGCTGACGTGGTTCAGGAGGAGAACGCCGCGTAGCTCCAGACCACCAGCACACCGCTTCGGTGTGCACCGGTTCCAGCGAGTCGTGGGCTTGTGCCGGGGAGACCACAGACGGTACGACGATCGCCATGCACCCTTGGTCTCCATTAAATGACCGGCAGCTCGCACTCCTCACCCGCATCGGGGGCGGAACCGACCCCGTCGCTTCTGACAGTCCCGAGCTCGCCGTCACGGCTCGCGCGCTCAGGGACCGGGGCTTGGTGACCATGCCCAGGAAGAAGGGGAGGTGGCAGGCGGAGATCACTGACGCTGGACGCTTCTACCTGGAGCACGGTCATCATCCCGACCGTCCGGAGCTGGCTCCACGCAAGCCTCGCGCGGCGGTATCTGAAGCCGAGGTGCCGGTTGCCTCTCGCCCTCAGCAGGATGCCGATCCCCCGACCGAGACGAAGCCCTCCCCGAAGCGTGCTGTGAAACCTCCGCGCCCGTCACCAGTGACGGTCGGACCGGCACTCATCACCCAGGTGCAGGAAGCCGGACGATTCCTTCGGATCCCGGATCCCAGCGACGCGGAACGGGCTCGGTATCGCAGGGCTTTCGACGCGGCGCGGCAGTGCGCTCCGGAGGGGTATCACCTGAAGTACAGCGGGCGGGCGAAGGGCGACTTCTTCCTCGGCCTGCTCCGGGTGACTGGTGAGGACGACACCGAGTGGAACCGCATCCGCCTGGCGCGGAGCCGCGTGATCACCGACGTCGAGGACGTGCTCGCTGCGGTCACCAAGGACCACAGCGCCTTCGAGATCTCCGAGGAGATCCTGCCGAGAGTCCTCGCGCTGCTCCGGCTGCTCGCCGAGCAGGCTCTCGCGCGGTACGGCGAGATCGCGGTGTCCAAGAAGCGCAAGCAACCGAGGCCGCTGCTCACCGTCCACGGCAGGACGTACGAGATCAGCTTCCGAGAGCGGCAGAAGCAGGTCAAGTACGTCCCCAAGCAGCCGGGCCGGCGCACGTACGACTGGCAACGGGTCGCCCCAGCCCACAAGTTCGAACCGTCCGGCGAACTGGAGCTACTGGTCAGCGAGAACTCGGGCTACAGCTACAACTACGGCTGGAAGAAGGAATGGGCCGACACGACCAAAAAGCCGTTGGAGGAGCAGATCACCTCAATCTTCCGGGCGTTGAAGGCACGCGCGGAGGAGCAGGAGCGGGTCCGGCTGGAACGGGAGGCAGAGCAGCGGCGCCTGCGAGAGGAGCGGGAGGGTAAGGAGGACGAGCGCCGGCGGCTGGAGGCGGAGCGGGAGGAGCGCGCGCGGCGGGAGTGGGAAGCCGCGGTAAATGCGGCTTCGGGCAAGGCGGTTCATGCGGTACGGACCGAGCGCTTCGGCACGGCCCTGGAACAGTGGCGGGCCGCGGGTGAGATCCGGGCGTTCTGTGCCGCGCTGGATGAGGTCGCCGCGACATCAGAGGACGCCCTCGAAGCTGAGAGGCTGCGTGAGTGGTCAGCCTGGGGGAACGCAGAGGCCGATCAGCTCGACCCCACGACGAACGGCCAGGGCCTGGCCGCCCGTGACTTCCGCGCGAAGCCGACGAAGAAGCAACTGCGGCCCTTCCTCGACGGGTGGCACCCGGACCGGCCGGAGAAGGAGAAGCCCCAGGCTCAGCCAGCGCCTCCCAAGCCGGAGCCGGACCCATGGCGCGGCGTCATCGACGCACATCAGGATCAAGGGTGGCGATATGGACGCCCAGGTCGCGCTCAATGGTGGAGGCGATGACGCCATGACCTCGGTCGCGTAGGGCCTTGACCGCCTTCTCGACGAGTTCCCCCAGCCTGATGACCTCGGCGCGCAGTGCGACCAACTCGTCGTAGCGGTCGGCTTTGTCTTCGCCGCACCAGGCCCGGACGGTTCGCAGGACAGCTGCCTCCGCGTCCAGCTTCCGGTCGTCCCTCCGGCTGTAGGAGTACCAGGAGGACTGGGCACGCTCCTGCTCGATGCCCTGCTGCTTGCGGTCCACCTCCGGAAGGATCTCGTCGGCGAGGCGGCTGGCGACCTGGCGGGTGACGCGCTCAGTGACCGGCCACCCGGCCAGGCACATGCCGTGGCGGTTCTCGTACACCATGGCTTCGCTGCGGAGCTCTGCTGCATCCATGCCGATGAGCGGTGCCGTCTCGTCGAGGCGGCTCAGCTCCAGGGCCCCGGCGTCGGCCACCGTTCGGCGCAGGCGGAGCCTGTTCTTCGGACGGACGAAGCCCAGGATCATGCGGGCGGCCTCGAAATCCGTGCTGCCCCGGACGTGACGGGAGGACTCGGCCAGCGCCAGCTCCGCCGCGTCATCCGCGCGGAACGTATCAACATCCGCCCACGGTGCTACGAGAGAGCCGGAACTGACCCACTCCTGCAGGCCAGCAGCATCGCCTTCGAGGAACCGCACGTGGACCCAGCCAGACCTGCCGGAGCTGCCCACGCGTACGACCTCCACCTGGCGGACCTCGCTACCCAGATCCTTCGGCCTCGCGCGGTACGCCCAGTGCTCGCCAATCTCCATGTGCCTATTGAGCCAGGTCTGTTGGTCCTTTCACCGGGCGTTTGCCATAACCTCCGGAGCGAGGTGACCTCCACGAGGTTGACGCTGCCCCCGCAAGATGGCACAGCAGCATTCACCGCAAGGACTCCACAGGCTTACGTGATTCCCTGCGCGCACGTAGGAGATCGCCGAGTACGCGCACTGGTGACGTAGGGCTCATCACCAGGCGGGTGTCGAGTGCCGTCTCCCACTGCTCTGTCAATCCGAGCATGAGGCGCTGGCGCATGCCGGGGGTGACATGGGCGTAGCGCGCCGAGACGGAGCCGTCGATGTGGCCCATGCGGTCGTCCATGAGGACCTTCTCGGTGCCGAGATCCTCCATCACGGTTCGGTGGGTGTGGCGGAGGCCGTGGGGTGTGAGGCCCTTGGCGATCGGGAGCCAACAGGCGTCGGCCCGGTCGCTGGCTCCGCGTCCTCGGGCCGGGACTCCGGGCCATGGTTCGCCAAGCAATGGTACGGGGCGGGTTTCCTGGGGTGCCTTCTTCGGGTACCAGCCGGAGACCGCCGGGGTGAACAGCCAGGTCGCGAAGCCGTTTCGGCGCCAATGGGCTGCGTTCTGAGCCACCGCGCCGCCCCGCACGAACCCAAGGTCCACGATGGCCTGCTCCACCCTCATCCGCTTGGCTTCGGTGACACGGTCGGGGTGGTTGAGGACGTTGGACACCGTGCCCGTGGAGACTTCGGCACGGCGTGCGACGTCGACGAGCTTCGCGCCTTGGTGGCCGCCTGTGCGGGCCGCGCCCTGACCACGGAAGACGTAGGTCTTGCCGTGGCACGGGCAGGGTTTCGGCTTCGTGCGGGTGACGTGGTTGGCGACCAGGGCCGACAGCCAGTCCATCGTGTCGATGGTGCGGTAGCTGTCGTCCTTGGGCGGGCAGCGCACGAGCTCGCCGGTGTCGAGTTCGTACAGCTGCCATTCGACGCGGACAACCCCGGGGCGGGCGAACTCTGTCTCCAAGCCGACGATTTCACCCCAGCGCATGCCGGTGTAACCCTTGAGGACGACGGCAACGAACTCGTCGTCACGGCCGGAGAGCAGCGCGGCGCGCTCCGCGGTCAGCAGGATGCCGAGCGGGTCGGTGACGACCTTCTCCGGGCCACGGTCACGGGAGCGTCCGGCGCGCTTGCCGCGTCCGCGCCGCCTGGCGGCCGGGTTCGAGGTGATCAGGCCCTCGTCGATCGCGTCCTCGAAGATCAGGTGGAGCGTCGAGCGCCAGGTCTTGACGCTGGAGGCCGCATAAACGGCCTTCTCCTTCTTCTCCCACAGGTCGACGTCCGTGCGCAGGATGCCGGCTAGCGCCTTGTCCTCGAAGTCGGGGAGCAGGTGCTCCTCGATGTGGCGCTTGTAGTTCTGCATGGTCGAGGCGGCCAGATCCTGGGTTTCGTACCAGCGGTTCGCGTACTCGCCGAAGGTCTCCTGGCCGAGTGCTGGGTCGCGCCAGTCGCCGCGCCGGTACTTGTTCTCTGCCTCGCTCGCGGCGCGCTGGGCCTCTCCCTTGGTGGCGAACCGGATCGCCTTGCCGTTGCCATCGACCACCGTGAGGTGCTTGCCGGGCTCGGTCTTGTACCGGCCGCGCCAGTAGTTTCCGCGCTTCTCCGCGAAACCCAACTTCCCTTTTCCTCCCCTGCTCTTGGCTTGTGACTGCGCGCGGGCGAGCTACGCGACGGTCTCGTACTGGGTACGGCGGGGCGGTCGAGCCCGCAGACGCCCTGGCGTCGAGGCCGTAGTCGGCCCAGGAGACCGGGTGGCACGAGTTCGTGCAGCGGGAGGACTTGTCACTGCCCGACTCGGCGATGTGCCAGTGACGGATCGCTGCGGGCGCTCCTCGTGGAGGCGAACGATCTCCGCGAGGTGCGCGGCGGTGAAGCGGTAGGCGCGGCCGACGCGGGTGTGCGGGATGAGTCCGCGTCGGGCCCGGTCCTTGACCCACCAGGCGGAACAGCCGAGGGCTTCGGCGATTTCTTCAGGACGATAGAGGCGGGGCAAGGGGGCTCCGCCCTCGCCGCCAGGAAGGCGTCGCACGGGGGCAGGGGGTATGTCGGAGTGGTGCAAGAAGGGCGGGTCCTTACTGGGTGGGGGCACGCTCGGTCAGCGGTACTGAGCGTCCCTCGTCACGTGGCGGTCGGCCCATGCAGCAGCACGAGAGGCGAGACGAGGAGGGCTTCGGAGATCGCGACGAGGTCGTCGGCATCACATCGTCGTTGGGCGCGTTCGATGCGGGACAGCATGGTGTTGGACATCGGGTGGCCGAGGGCGGTCACGTGGCGAGCCAACTGGCTTTGTGACAGGCCGCGTTCGGTTCGGAGGATTTCGATGGTGCGGGCCGCCTGAATTCCTGCGGGCCCGACTTCCAGTGAGCGTGGGGGCATGGCTCCAATTGAAAGGTGCATTCGCCGGTTTGGGTAACCGGCGATCGTGGTCTATGTTGCGCTCGCGTCGTTCGCCGAGATGCGGTTCCCGGAGGATCGGGAAGGGGCGCGGAACAGTGTGCCGATCATGGCTTTGACGTGGGGTGTTGTGTTGTAGCTTCCTCGCCTGCGGCTCGTCAACGGCCTGCCGATGTGATGCTTCTGGCTCTGCAGTCCGGGCAACTATTTGGTCAACAGCGGATCGTGCCTTACGGTTTTGCTCCCGCCCGCCACCGAGCCCCATTTCTCGCGGCCTTTCTGCCGTGAGAGATTGCGCCGGATAGGGCTGGACTTGCGCGACTGGGGTGTGGCTATGTTGACGACACCCCCGGAAACGCAATCGCTTCCCGGCGCGCGTCCGCGCCAACACCCCCTCGAATCCCGCCCCGACCGACGGTGAGCCGTGATGTCCACGCACAGGCCACCGAGTGAGGACCGCCCCGCACTTGGCACGAATCCGCACCATCAAGCCCGAAGCCTTCGTCTCCGAGTCCCTGGCCGCGGTCTCCCTGACTGCCGAGCGCACCTTCCTCGGCCTACTCACACAGGCCGACGACCAGGGCCGCCACCGCGACCACGCCGCGATCATCGCCGGGCAGTTGTGGGTGCTGCGCCCCGAGCACGCCCCGTCCGATGTCGAGACGGACCTCGCCCAGCTCGCCGACGCCGGACTGCTCTGCCGCTACAAGGGGCCGGATCACAAGCGGTACCTGCACCTCGTGACCTGGCACCAGCATCAGAAGATCAACCGGCCCAGCAAGAGCCGCCTCCCTGGCTGCCCGATTCACGACGCTTCGGTCGCTACCGCTCCCGCCATGAGCGCCGGTGTCGCGGAGTCCTCACTGCCGTCTCACGAAGTCTTCGGTGAGGGCTCCGGCGAGGCCCGTGAGTCCGCACTGAATCCGAGGCGTGATAGCGAAACCGCAGGTGAGGAGCGCGTCACGGAGTCCTCCATGACGGATCAGGGAGCGCTCTATGAAGCAGCAGTGACGTCTCACCGTCCGGATCTAGGACCTAGGACCGTGGATCTAGGAGATATCCCTTCGGGGGGCGCAAGCGCCCACGCGCCCGACACCGTCTCAGCCAAGCAGCTCCTTGGCGAGTACGTCGCCGCTTGCAATCACCGCCCGCCGGGTGCCTTCCTGAACCATCTCGGCGGTCAGGTGCGCAAGCTGCTCGACGAGGGCATCGCTCCCGCCCACCTCCGGGCCGCCCTCGAACGCCACCGGGTCAAGGGCCTGTCCCCGGGCGTCCTGCCCAGCCTGGTCCACGAGGTCATGAACGCCGCATCCTCTGCCCCGCCCGCCGCCCACCGGGCGTGGACGAACCCCACCGACGTCGTCGCCGCCTACGGAGATGAGCTCTGACCGCCGCCCTCACCCGCGCACCCCAGCCCGTCGGCGCGATCACCGACCGGCTCAACACGATCCTCGCCAACCGCGGCATCGACCTCACCACCGCTGCTGCACACGAGCCGGCGCCCGAGACGATCACCGCCCTGGAACTCGCCGACGCCCGCATCCCCGCCCGCTACCGCCGCGCCCTGGCCGACCACCCCCAGATCACCGCCTGGGCCGACCAGATCGCCCGCGCCGGACGCCCCGGCCCGACCGGACCCGGCATCGCCGAAGGCCCATCGCTGCTGATCGCCGGCCCCACCGGCACCGGCAAGACCCACCAGGCATACGGCGCCGTCCGCGCCCTCCTCACCCGAGGCGTCCGCCTGCGCTGGGAAGCCACCACCTCCGCCGACCTCCACGCGCGCCTCCGCCCCCGCGTCGGCCACGACGGCGAACGGGAGCTGCAGACGCTGGCCCGCTGCCCACTGCTGCTCCTGGACGACCTCGGCGCGGCCAAGACCAGCGAATGGACCGAGGAGCTCACCTATCGGCTCATCAACCACCGGTACGAGCACATGCTCCCCACCCTCATCACCACCAACCTCCCCACCGCCGAGCTCCGCACCGCCCTCGGCGACCGCGTCGCCTCCCGCCTCGCCGAAATGACCGAACGCGTCATCCTCACCGGCCCCGACCGACGCCGCACCGCGCCCACTGCCTGAACGGCGCGCGCTTCCTCCTCACCGCCCAGCCCGTCCGCGCTTCCGCATGCCCTCGAACACGCGGACCCCTTGGAGAACCTCTGCATGACACCTGGCACCACCACACTCATCAACGCCAACGGCCTCGGCATGCCCGCCTTGCCGCACTGGCTCCCAGCGCCTGCAGCCATGGCCGCCCTGTTCGTCGTCGCGCTGTCCGCCGCATGGTCCCTGCAGCGGTACCTACGGAAGCGGAGCGCTGAACAGCGCCGTAGCACCGCCGCGATCCCGGTCGCCGCCATCGCCGCGATCGGCTGCACCGCCTACAGCGCGGACACAAGCTGGCGCTTCGCCGCCGACTACCTCGACATGGGCAGCACCATCGAGCGCGCCGCGATGTTCGCCGCCGCCGAACTCGCTCTGTTCGCCACCGCGCTCATGGCCCGGCAGAACCTCAACGGCCCGAAGCAGGCGCCCGGCGCGCCCGGCACCCTCACCTGGGTAATCACCGGCGTGCAGATCGTGCCTGCCTACGCCGAGTCCGGCCTGGTCGGCGGGACTGTGCGGGCCGTCGTCGGCCCGGTCCTGGCGGCCGTGCTCTGGCACCTCGCCATGGGCATCGAACTGCGCCACCGCAGCCCGCACGCCGACTCCCACAGCCTGACCGCCGTCCTCACCCGACAGGCACGCGAACGGCTGCTGGCTCGTCTGGGGATTACCGACCGGGACGCGGATGCCGCCCGGATTATCCGCGACCGCGCCCTCGACCGGGCCGTCACCCTGATCCTCCGGGCAGAGATCATGCCGCCCGACAAGCGCACCAAGTGGCGAGGCCGGCGCCTCACTCGTCGCCTGCACCAGGCGCTGGAGCAGGCCGATGTCGACCGCGATGAACGCCAGGACGAGCTGCTGCTGCGCAAGCTCGCCACCCGCCAACAGGTCTCTGCCCTGGCCTCCAAGCCATTGCCCGCGCGGTGGCCCGAACCCGCCGCGCGTACGAGGGGCGGCTCCGCGACGGCCCGCCCGCGGGCCACGGCAAGAGAGCGGACAGAAATTTCGGGCCGCCCGCCCTCCAAGGTCGCGGGCGATGACGTCGCCGACCGGGCAGCCCGTCCCCAGCCCGAAAACCGCCCGCGACAGCCCGTCCACACCACCGTCGGCCCGGAACGAGAACCGGGCGATGAACTGCCGGGCAGCGACCAAAGCCCAGCCTGGCGGGCGGAGTCGAAGCGCCCAGCCTCCAAACCCCGCGCGACACAGGACCTCCTCAACAAGTACGCCCGTGACCTCTACCGCGAGCACGGCCGTCTCTCCCGTGACCTGCTGGAGGAAGCCGTGCGCAAGGACGGCTACAGCGTGGCCAGCGACACCGCCGGCGAGGTGGTCCGCACCGTCAAGGCCGAGCTGCCGACGGCGCCCGTCGGCCACCCGCACTGAGACCACCCCCAACGCCCAAGGGAAACCACTCAATGCACGACTCGCACAACGAACTCCCCACTCCCCAGGAGGAGATGATCACCGGCCTCGACAGCGCAGCAAGCAATGGCGATGGACCGTCCATAGGCCGGTCCATCGCGGACTCCTCCGCCCCGGGGGTGGCGGAGGAGCAGCTCCGGCACGAGGGCGTGCCGGAGCAGGAGCGGGTGGGTGCCGGCGAGCAGCCGCGCGATCCCTCCGTTGGGGCCACGCAGCGTGCGCCGTACCGCCGCGCGAACCTCGATGCGCAGCGTTCCGAGCACGTCACCGCGCGCTTCGCACCGCACGAGAAGCACGACATCCAGTCGTCGGCGAAGACTGTTCACGTGACCATGGCCCGCTATATTGCCGACGCCACCATGGCCCGCGTCCGCGGTGAGATCACCGTCGCTGCCGAGCGCACGGTCTACGACGATGCGGTCGACGAGCTCGCCGCTATGCGGACGCAGATCGCCCGGATCGGCAACAACGTCAACCAGATCGCCCGCCGCCTCAATGCGGACGGCGATCCACACCCTGTGGACGCCGCGATCCTTCACCGGGCGGATCGTCTGCTCACCACCGCCCACGACACAGTCCGGGCGATCGACGACGCCGCCTTCCGGGCAGCCGGGCAGAAGTGGGCGGTCTGAGGTGATCGCGAACATCGTCAAGCCGGGCAACAACACGTACGGCGTGCTGGCCTACCTCTTCGACAAAGGCCGCGCCAACGAACACACCGACCAGCACATCGTCGCCTCCTGGGACGACTTCGTCCCCGACCCCGGACCCTGGGATAGCCCTGGCCACAAACAACGGCTCGGCCAGCTCACCCAGGCCCTAGATCTACGGGTCAAGCAAGCCGGCGACAAGGCACCTGAGGGACACGTGTGGCACTGCTCGATCCGCGCCGCGCCCGAGGACCGCACCCTCACCGACGCCGAGTGGGCCACCATCGCCCGGCGCGTGCTGCACGCGACCGGCATCGCACCCGATGGCGATCCGGACGGCTGCCGGTGGGTTGCTGTGCGTCACGCGGAGGACCACATCCACATCGTCGCCACCAAGGTGCGCGGTGATCTGCGCCCGCCGCGGAACTGGAACGACTACCACCGCGCCATGAACGAACTCAGAGCCGTCGAGGAAGACTTCGGCCTCACCCGGGTTGCACGTGGTCCCGAAGCTGCTGCTGGCACCTCGGCGGCAAAGCGCTCCACCCGGGCCGAGGAGGAGAAAGCCAAGCGGCAGGGCCACGACAAGACCGCGCGTGAGCGGCTGCGGCACGCCGTGCGTACCGCGCTGTCCCACGCGAAGGATCTGGATGAGTTCTTCAACCTGCTCGCCGATGCCGGCCTTCAGGTCGAGACCCGCACCCTGCCCTCAGGTGACCTTCAGGGCTACAAGGTCGCCCTGCCCGACGCCGGCACGCCCATCTGGTTCTCCGGCTCCAGCCTCGCCACCGACCTGTCCCTCCCCCAGGTCCGACAGCGCCTTGCCGCCTCCGAGGCACAGCCCACCGCAGCCTCATCAGCTCGCCCTCACCGCCCCAGCCCGTGGCACGTGGCCACCGCTGCCGCCGAACGTATCCCCCACCACCTCGCCCGCGCCGACGACGGCGCCGTCCAAGCCCACCTGACCGTCTTCGGCGAAGTCCTCTACGCGCTGCCCGCCCATGCTCCTGTCCGGCTCCAGGCCGAACTCCACCGTGCGGCTGCCGCCTTCGAACACGCCGCCCACACCCGCGCCCGCGCCGACCACCAGCACGCCCGCGCACTGCGGGGCGCGCTGAAGGCCATGCGCTACCAGCCCGCGGACCACACCGGGCTGGCCATGCTCTTGGACGCCGCGATCCTCGTCGTCCTCGCAGTCCAGCGCCACAGCGCACTGCACCACCACGACCGGCAGGTGGCCGCCGCCCGTCAGACGCTCACGCACCTGCAAGCCGCCTACGACCAGATAGCCCCCGCCAGCCTCGCCGCACTCGCCAGGCACAGTCCCTCCGACAACACGGTGCACCGGTACGTCCGCACCCTGCACGAGGTCCTGCCCCGCCACGCCGAACAGATCCTCACCGAAAACGCTTGGCCCGCCCTCACCGCCACCCTCGCCGCCGCCGAAGCCGCTGGCCACAACCCGGCCACCGTCCTCCAGCAGGCAGCCCAGCACCGCCCCTTGGACGACGCCAAGTCAGCATCCGAAGTCCTCGTGTGGCGCATCCAACGCCTCGGCGACCGGCGCGCACCCGGCCCCGGCGCACGAACCGCGCAGGCCCGCCGCCTTCGCACTCAGACCGATTCTGGTCTCCCGGGCGCCTACACGCCGCCCACATCCCGCCCCGGACAGTCCCGCTGAGCAGGACCCCCTGGAGCGGAGGCGACGAGGCACGACACCACGCGCAGCCACGGACCGATACGCAGCGACGGATCGTCGCTGTCCATCCCCGGTTACCGAAACCGGGGATTCTCCGGACCCTATGTGTTGCCCAACCGCCCCACCCCTCAACAAGGAGCACCCGCATCCCCCTCATCGAACCCCGCCGACACGTCGTCGCCCAGCTGTGCGGCGCGTACTTCAAGTACTACTTCGGCACCAAGACCTGGTCCCACCACGATGGAGGCCCCTTCACCAAGGCGGAACAGGCCGCCGCCCTCGCGCCCACCATCGACGAGGTCAAAGAGGCGAAGGAGCAGATAGGCCGGTACCACGAGTACCTGCAGACCTGGCTCGAAGCCCCCGAGGTCCTGGACCGCTTCCTCACCTCCTTCCTGGACCAGCTCGACGAGAAGTCCTTTGGCAACGCCATCGACATCATGAACGAGAACGAGCGGTTGAAGCTCCAGCGGCTGGTCAACGCGGCGGCCGAACCCGTCCGTCCGTTCACCCCGTACACCTTCTGACAAACGGCGGCCCCCTTCGCGTCTCCCGGAGTCACCGTGTGCGCTGTACTTTGTCAACGGCCTGCGCCAGGTGCGCGTCAACAAGGCCCGGCGAGCCGGAAACGATCACCAGCACGTTGGCGATGCGGATCGCCGTCTGCTGGACAACGCTGCGCTGCGGGCCGACGGAGTAGGTGAGCAGCTGGCTCCACTGCTCGTCGCCGAGAGGCGGCGCGGCCATCCGCTCCGTGCCCATGTCGACGGAGGCGCTGCCGACGAGGATCTGGTACGTGGGGCAGGAGATCATCGCGTCGAAGATCCGGCTCACGCCCCTGGAGAGCTTCGCGGCGGTGTCACCGTACAGCTCCTCGGCCACCTCCGAGTCGCTGCCGCCCGTATAGGTGAAGGACGCCTTCGCCTTGCGGGGGGACCGCGTCGTCGATGACGAGCGGATGCAGCCAGCGCATCATCATTCCCTCGACGTCCTGCCGGGACAGTGCCCGCAGATCGGCTGGCGGGAAGTCCGGCCCGATGGTCTCCGAGGCCGATCTGGTCGGCGTTGACGCGTCGGCCCGGACAGAGTCGAACGGCAGAAGCTCTTGTGCGTGTATCTTCAGCAGCGCGAACGCCTCACGTTGGGTCTCACGGAACTCGCGGTCTGCGCGAGCACGTCGTCGGAACATACGGTCTCCATCTCTGTCATCTGACGGGCACAGGGGAACGAACCTGCAGCTCAAGGCAATTGGCGACGAACACCACAACAAGCGCTGCAGGGCGCGGATCGTCAGCTGCGGCGGACGACGTTGAGCCGGCCCTCTGCGCTCTTGGGCACGGTGCGGCGGGGCACCGGGACCGGTGAGGAGAGCGAGAAGGCGAATGCCGCGACCAGGTCATGGGGGACGCTGGCACTGAAGCTGGCGCACCACAGATATGGAGCGCCGAGAACGGGTTCCGCCCACGCCTGCCACCCCATCAAGTCAGGGTGCGGATCCGCGTCCTGGACAAGCGGCGGCTGCAGTCCCAGGGAGACGGTGGCGGAGAACCCGGGGTCCATGGCGGTGGTGTGGGGGCAGTCCACGTCACGGATCCAGCCTTGGGCACCGACTGCGTTGAGGACCGTCTCGGGCCCTTCGAAGCCAGCGTCCGGCACCTCACGGGCTTCGAGCGCGACAATGAGATCAGCGAGCGCCTCGTACGGGACGCCGGCAGTGAAGTACGCGTTCCACTCCGTCATCGCGGAGGCAGCATGCGGGCGGGCACTCAGTTGCCAAGCAACGGGCAGTCCGCCCAGCTCGAACGGGTAGGCCGCGAGGATCCACTCGGCGCCGCGCAGCCCGTCCGGGCTCACATACAGCAGGGTGTGGCGGGAGGTGGGCCACATGCGCCAGCCGAGGCCGGTCAGGGTGTCGCCGATCCGCTCGGCGAGCGCGCCGTCGTCACCGGCCAGGTGGCGCGGAGTGACCCAGTACATCGGGTCTGGCAAGTCGGAACGAGTAGGGTCACCGGGGTGGTGCGGGTGCAGGGGCGCCTCCTTGGGCTCGGACGTCAGTTCTTCCGGCAGGCGTTGTACGTTGACATGCCGTGCCGCAGCGCACCAGTCCTTTCAGGATCTTTCCTGTCTGCCCCCGGCGAACTGGTGTCTGTTGTCAACGGAGCCAGCCGCTTTGTCATCCAACCCAGTCGACTCACGGTGATCTCTCGGTGTCGCCGCACTGGACACCGCCGCCATGCCGTTACGCGTGAGCTGCACGCTCTCGGATGGGACACTTGGTCACATGAAAGAGGTGCGCTGCGAGCGATGCGACAACATCATCGGCATGGGGTGCGCCTGCCCTCCTGATGGCAGCGTGCCCAAGGCGCACCCGGAGGAAAGGTGTGTTCGACAGGAGTGGCGGCGGTTCCCCGGCAACGCCATCTTGATCAAACAGAATGGTAAGGCGCACGTTGCAGGCGCCTGCGATCACATGACAGAAGACGAGGTGCGGCCTCCGAAGTGGGGTTGGATTCTCGATCCGTCCCCCGGAGATTGGGGCCGTATCAGCGAGAGCAGCCCAGCCATCGCCACTGAGGGGAACGCGCAGCTGCGGGCGACGAGCCGGTGCATGACGTGCATGGGGACTCTCGGCGGCTGATGAGCTGCAGGGCGTGCTGTGCTGTGGGATAGCTGACCAGAGGACCGACGGCTTGCCGTCGGCCCTCGTTCATTTCGTGGTTCTGGGCACGCCGGATGCGGCACGACTCGGTTCGATTGGAACAACTGGCGAAGGACAGATTTGCCCCGGTAAGCGGACTCGACTCACTGGAGGTCTTCCTTCAGATGCCCAGCTCTTCCTCGATCGCCATGGTCACGGCTGGCCATGGGACCTTCGGTTCACCGAACAGTCGCCAATAGCGGTACGACGCGCGAACCAGGGAGCTGACGCCCAGCCTCGCCGCACCCGGGTCGATCGTTCCGATCACCCGGCGGGTGATCCCGCCGGCTCCGCGCGCTGCGGGACGGACACCGTGTGCAAGGAGGAGAGTGGCCGTGCGGACGGCGTCCAGGGTCGGCGGGGGCGCCAGGGACGCGAACTGGCCGAAGACGAGCTCCCTCCACCTCAGCCTCGTCCTCGCCCAGGCCAGCCGTTCCAGCCCGGTGCCGAGGTCTACGGCCATGCGTGCGGGGTTGTCGGCATTCCAAAGAAGGACGATGTCGCCGAGAGGCAGATCGAGGTGGTTGAAGCGAAGAGTGATGCCTTCGACTTGGCGGCGCCGCCATGCTGCCAGCTTGCCGTTGATGCTGATGTGGCGCGCGTGGAAACCCAGTCGCGACAGCACGCTGAGCCAGCCGTCCAGGATCCTCCCGTACTCGTCGATGCACTGAATCGGCTGGACGCGGGAGACGTTGACGAACGAGGTCAGAAACCCTTCCCGGAGATCGCCCGTTGCGTCACGTTGCCCGGTGAAACGGACAACAGGCTGGGGCAGGAAGCCACTGCGGTAGGTCACCGGACGCCCGTCCTTGAGGAAGGGGTCAAGGGCTTGGACGGCCGAGATCGTCAGCTCGGTCTCGCGGCCCCACCGAATTGGCAGGCAGGCGTCCTGCGAGACGCCCTCGGCCGCGAAGCCCGCCTTGAGCCCTGCCAGTAGCTCTTCCCACGACGGGGCCTGACGAGGGGGACAGTACGACGATCCTCTGTGCGCATGCTCAATCGCGATCCGTCCGTCGGAGACGGTGAACTCCCATTGCGCTCCGAGGACTTGACGGAGGACCGCAGGCAAGCGGACCTCCGAACGGGCCGACGGCCCGAGTACGAGCTCTCTGGTACCGCTCGTCAGCATGACCGAGTCGACATCGCGGTGAAGTGGCGGGCCGGATCGAAGCGATGCATCCCGACCTCTTGGACCTCCGTGTGCTTGAGGCCCTCGGCCTGCTCGATCGCAAGGGCGAGAAGCTCCGCTGCTGTCTCGTCGTCCTCGTCGGGGTCGGCCACCGTGATCACGCCCGTCTGATCGCACAGGGCCGCCTCGGCGCAGGTTCCCCCACGCCAGGTGAGCGCGGCCAAGGGGGTGCCGGCGCGGAGGGACTCACCGAAGACGGCGGCGCCGGCCTCCACGTACGTACGGGCGTAGGTGTAGACGAAGACGGAGGCGTCGCGGATAGCGGCGGTCTTGGCGGGGCCGCCGAGTTCACCGACCCACTTCACGTGACCTGCGCTGAAGAGGCGTTCTTGGCTTCGCACGTATGCCTCGTCGAAGACGGGGCCGACGATCTGTATCCGGCGGCCGAGGATCTGGGCGGCTCGGACGGCGATGTGGGGCGCCTTTTCCTCGTCTATGCGGCCGAGCCACACGAGGTCGTGCCCCGCGGCGGCAGGCGGCTCCTCCTCGTCCAGGCCAAGGTGTACAGCGAGTTCAGGAATCGGCTGATGGTCTGCGTACCGCTCGATCATCTCGGGCGAATAGCAGTAGAGCCGTGACTGTTTGCCGTCGAAGGCTGTGTCGGCGTGCTGGAAGACGGGCGAGTGCTGGAACGTGGCGACGTCGCAGTCCAGCTCGTTCCAGGTACGCGTCCAGGCTGGCAACGACGGGTACTCGTGCCCGACGACCAGGAGGTCGTATCCGGTGCTGCGGAGATCGCGCTCGGCGAGGGATCCCGTGGTGAGGTCCTCCAGGCGGACCGGCCGACGAACCCAGTCGTTCTCCAGGTCCGTGAGCCAGCCCGGCCCAAGAAGGTGTACGTCGGCGCCTGCGGCTCGGGCGCCTACGGCGACCGCCCACAGCCATCGTTCGATCCCGCCGTAGCCGGCGGGTGGGAAGGCGTAGCTACCAGGGAAGTCGCAGACGCCGACGAGCACGTTATGCCTCCGGTGTTCCGTCCGCCGAGATCCGGCGGAAGCCAAGGTACGGGACGAGCGATTCGGGCAGGAGGATGGAACCGTCCTGCTGCTGGCACTGCTCAAGAAGAGCGGCCAGGGTGCGGCCGACGGGAAGGCCGGAGCCGTTGAGCGTGGCGACGAGCTTGGGCTTGCCGCCCTCGCCGCGGGTCCGGATGTTGGCCCGGCGGGCCTGGAAGGTGCCGAAGTTGGAGACCGAGGAGATCTCGCGGTACGTGTTCTGGCTCGGGATCCAGACCTCGATGTCGTAGGTGAGCTGGGCGGAGAAGCCCGTGTCACCGGCGGCCAGCTTGACGACGCGGTAGGCGAGGCCGAGTTCCTTCAGGCATGCCTCGGCGTGGCCGACCATCGTCTCCAGCGTTGCGTCCGCGTCCGCCGGGTCAACCATCTGGACGATCTCGACCTTGGCGAACTGATGCTGACGGATCAGCCCCCTGGTGTCGCGACCGTACGAGCCCGCTTCGGACCGGAAGCACGGCGTGTGCGCGGTGAGCGCCAGCGGCAGCTCGGCCGGAGGGATGATCTCGTCCGCGTAGAGGTTGGTCAGCGGCACCTCGGCCGTCGGGATCAGGAA
The DNA here is from genome assembly GCF_030499515.1 of Streptomyces sp. DT2A-34. NCBI lineage: Bacteria > Bacillati > Actinomycetota > Actinomycetes > Kitasatosporales > Streptomycetaceae > Streptomyces > Streptomyces sp. DT2A-34. The sequence continues at coordinate 4,534,613 of NZ_JASTWJ010000001.1, forward strand.
CAGCTCGCGGTCGGCGACGCCGGTCTTGAACAGGTCCTCCTCGAACTTCGGCAGCTGCCCCGTGCCGGTCATCGTCTTGCGGGTGACCAGGTACGGGACCGCGTGCTCGACGTATCCGTGCCGACGGGTGTGCAGGTCGAGGAAGAGCGTGGCCAGGGCACGCTCCAGCGCCGCTCCGGCGCCGCGCGAGACCGCAAAGCGCGGTCCGGACAGCTTCGTCGCCCGAGCGAAGTCGAGGATGCCGATGGCCTCACCGAGATCGACGTGGTCCTTCGGCTCGAACGGGAAGGCCGGCGGAGTGCCGACCCGCCGGATCTCGACCGCGAAGTCTTCGGAGTCGCCGTCCGGGGCCGCGTCGTCCGGCAGGTTCGGGATGCTCAGGAGGAGGTCGCGGAGCTGTTCCTCGACCTGCACCTGCCCGGCCTCGATGTCCCGGATCTGGTCCTTGAGCTCGCGGGCGCGCTCCTTCAGCTTGGAGATGTCGCCGCCCTGCTTGGCCGTCTGCTGGACCTCACTCGCCACCCGCTTGGACTCAGCCCGCAGCTCGTCGGCCGAGCGGATGTTCTGGTTACGCCGAGACTGGAGGGACTCCAGCTCGGACAGGTCCAGAGAGTAACCGCGACGAGCGAGCCGACGAACTGCTTCGGCACCCATTTCGATTAGGGCGCGGGCATCATGCATGAGGAAGATCCTTTTGATCCGGCTGGTGGGATACGGAATCGACGGTAGCAACCGCCGAGCCCTCACCGACCCGGAATATGTCCGCGCCACCGCGGTCGGCGCGACCTCCGGGAACGTCCCTGTCGAGATCACTCATCAGCGCCGTGATCCAGTCCGGCAGCTCGTCGTCGGGTATGGCGATCGGCTCGACGTACGGCGCCTCGGGGAAGAAGAGCGGCATGGCCTCCTTCGGAGATCGGTTCTGATGCCAGAGGAGCACGGAGGCCAAAAGGCCGTGGCCTACGAGAACGCGGGGTCCGGGTCGCTCCAGGGTGGCGAGCAATCCGGTGAGCATCCTCCGGATGCCGGCGCGCTGGGACTCGGTGCCACCCGCAGGCCGCTCGTTCGGACCCTGGCCGTCAAGCCAGACCGCGTACTCCAGGAACGGGCGGCCCTCGAACTCTCCGTAGTCGAGTTCATTCAGGCGAGGATCGATGACCAGCTTCGCCGCCGGCACTCCCATCAGCAGAGAAGCCGTCTGCTGGGCACGCGGGAACTCGCTGGTCAGCCACGTCCTCACGGTGTGGAGGGGGAGGGTGGACCAGCCCAGGCTCAGCGATTGCCGACCCTCCTCGGTCAGGTGGATGGGTTGGGACGGGTCGCCGTTGACGAGGTACCGCTTGCTGTAGTTCGTCTGGCCGTGGCGGAGGACGTAGGTGGTCACGAGCCCCTCCTCGGGGTCGACGCGGAAAGGCCGACGAGCACTTCCGCCATCTGCGGTGCTCTCGGGTCCCCGGCCTCCAGGTAGTAGAGGAGTCCGTCGAGGGCCAGCGCTCTGCACCACAGCGCGAGTACGGGAACGGGGATCCGCGAGATCCGGGCGGCAGCAGCCAGCCGCCCGTCGGTCCCGTGCCCAAGGTCGTAGTAGACGGACCAGAAGGCCCAGTCGAATGCCGCGTCGCCCAGCATGGGCAGCGGATCGAGCAGGCGAGGGTGCCCCAGCCAGTCGAACGGCACGTTCTCCCGATACAAGTCCGCGTGCAGGACAGTCGTCCTGCCTGCGTCTTCCCTCAGTCCGGCGAGCGCAGGGAGCGCGGTGTCGACGAGCAGACGCCATGCGTCGAGCTCGAGCGTCTCCATCCGTCGCCGGATCCGCGGCAGCATCTCCGTGCCGAGGTAGTCGGTGAGCAGCGGGAAGCTGTTCGGTCGCCTTCGGCGCTGGCCGAGTATGTGCAGCCCCTGAAGGGCAGCCGCCACCATCTGAACCTCGCGCTCTGGCCGCTGGGCGCCACCAGGGCGCCCTCCCACCAGCTCCAGGGCGGCCACCGTCAGGTCGTCAGCGAACTCGATGACGTCCGCCGTCGGTCCGCCGGCCCACAGCCGCAGTGCACTCACTTCGTGGCGATACCGGGTGGGGTCGGTCCATGCTTTGAGGAGTAGCGGACGCCCGTCGAGGGCGGTCGCTGTCGCGATCACCGAGGCGTGTCCGGCGTCGTGGTAGTCGCCGAGGGACAACTGCCAGCGTTCGGCGGCCTGTTCCAGCAGGGTCGGTGCTGCGTCCAGCCACGCCTGGGCTTCCGGCCCGTAGTGCGCGAGTAGCCGCTGTCGGCACCCTGCGGGAACCTCTCCGAGCATCCGCGTCACCATCAGCTCAGCACGATCCCGTCGGAAACCAGCTCGTCCGTCAGGGCCGGGAACTCGCCGAGCGCCTCGGCGACCAGGGCCTGCACCTTGTCCACCTCCGCGTCGGGAGAGGACAGGCGGACGAGGATGCGCCAGGGCTGATCGAGCCGCTGCCCGGTCGTGCTCACCAGGTGAACCTCGGCGTGCCCCTCGGTCGCCTCGTGGAGCCGGTTGGCGAGGCGCTGCGCGGCGACGTTGTACAGCTTGCCGACGTGGTAGACCGGGTTCTTGCCGTTGGCGCCTTCAAGATTCATCGGCCGCAGCGGTGTGATCAGCCCGTTGACCCTGTTGCCTCGCCCCACGACGCCTTCGTCACCCGACTCGATCGAGCTGCCGGTGTACGTCAGGTACAGCTCGTCCTTCTCCGGGACGTCGCGGGCGTTCAGTCGGAAGCGGGCCTCCGCTCCGGGCAGCCGGAGGGCGGCGAGGCGGTGGCACTCGGCGAGGACCATCTCCGCGTTGCGGACGTACTCCGCCCGGCTGGCGACGTGACGCGACTTCTGGGGGACGCACAACACGATGTCGGCCTGGGCTCCGTCCCAGTAGCCCATGAGTTTGACGTCCGAGCCGCACCAGGCGTGGGCGAGCGTGAACTCGCTCTTCCCGGAGAAGTGGTCCACCAGTTCCCGGACGAACGACTCGAAGGGGTTCTCCGGCGCCCAGCCGGTGCCGAGAGACGTGTCGTTGGAGAGCCGTACCCGCCGCTCGCGGAGATCCCCGACGGAGCGCGGGTTGAACCAACGGGTGCGGTCGGGCACCCCGTCGCCGGTGAGGACAGCACCCGGGCTCGAATTGCTGGTGATGTTGAAGACGATGTCGAGGTGGGCCGAGACCTCGGGCAGTCGCTCGTCGAAGAACGCCCGGACCTCTGCCTCCACTATCTCCTCGACTGGGATCCGCTCGCCGCCGCACAACGGCGCGGCCCTTCCATTGACCAGGACCCGCACCGGCGACGTCATCTGACCGGCGCCGTACCGCACCTCGCTGGCTCCACCGAGGAGGGCGAGCTTGTCGAAGTTGTGGTGCAGTACGGCGCCGAAGTGCTGAACGGTGTACCGGCTGTAGGCGCGGGACAACCGCTCGGCGAGATGGTCGGCCAGGGTGTCCGGATGGCCGAGGCCCTTGCGTTCCACGATGGTTGTCGCGTCCGGCTGGGCCATGCCGGTGTCTATGACGATGTGGCTGTTGTCGATGGTCGTGCTCGTACGAGGCATCACGAACTCCCGTTCAGGGGTGGGTAGAAGGGGATGAGCGCAGGCGTCAGCACGCCTGGACGAGCGGTGGAGCGGAGGATTCAGCGAGGGACGTCGGCAGCGCGTAGGAGCGCGACCGACTGAGCAAGCGACCGGTACGCGGAGGCAGCCTGTTCCTCGGCAGCGAGTCGATAGACGTCGTGGGCGGTGATGAGGTCGATGTCTTGCGTCCGACGGCGATCGAGCCAGAGGAGCAGGCGCCAGGCCAGGACCGGGCCACTGAACGGCAACCGGGTCAGGAGATCGACCGGGATGCGTCCGGGCGGCACGCCCCCGTACAGCAGGTCGCGTACGAGGTGGAAGACCACATCGGTGTAGTCGAGGACGGCCGGTCCGCAGGCGCTCGCCTCCCAGTCGACGACGTGCAGGCACTCGCCGTCGACGAGGAGGTGCTCGGGCTTGAGATCACCATGCAGGCGAACCACCGGATGGGAATCGATCGGTTGGAGGGCCTCACTCAGCACCGCCCACCAGGGCAGCGACCGGCAGCGAGGAGAGAACTGATCGAGCAGGAACTGGTGCGCGGAAGCGACACTTGCTTGCCGTGCTTCCCAGCCGGAGCCGGGAGTGGCGCCAGCGATAGGCCGGTGCAGCCTGCCGCTCACAGCCACGACGTGACCGATGTACTCCTCAATCGCTGAGTGCGTGCTTACCGAGCACGGCGACCCATCCACCGTCCGGAATGCCGTCCAAGACTCGGTCTCATCGTTTCCCGTGGCTAGGACGGCCGGGACCGAGATACCCCACAGGGCAGCGCGCTCGACCGTCTCGACCTCACGCAGGCGCCGACCCTCGGGATCGATGCCCACGTAGATCTTCAGCAAGGAACTGCCGTCTGTGGCGAACCGCGTTCTGGAGTACGGCTTGAGGACCGCCGGGCCGAACGGGCCGAGACCCTGCTCGATCCACGACTCCGCCGTCTTCGTGCTGCGCACCCTCCACACCTCCGGTCCGTATCAGCGAGCCGTGCCCTGCTCCTATCCGAGAAGCAGGACCGATCGCCAAAGCCAGTCGAGGCCAAGGGAGTTGACCACTTGCCCCGCGGCTTTTTCGATCTGCTGCGACAGTAGGTACGGCACCCCGCAACACCCCGGAAAATCCTTCCGGGGTCTATTCCGGCCACGAGGTGATGCTCAGGACATGCGAGGGATGACAGAGAACCTGACCATCGGCGAGCGCGTCGCCTGGTACCGGCGCCGACGCGGCCTCTCCCAAGAAGTCCTGGCCGGCCTTGTCGGGCGGACCACGGACTGGCTGAGCAAAGCGGAGAACAATCGGATCGAGCTCGACCGGCTCTCGGTGATCACCTCACTCGCCGAGGCCCTCGATGTCTCCCTCGGAGACCTGCTCGCCGAACCGACCCTCATGGAGTGGTCCAACGACAGCGGCCGCCGCACGGTCCCCGCCCTGCGCGAAGCCCTCATGGATTACAAGCAGCTCACGCCGCTGCTGGGACCTCCGCCCGATGACGAACCGCCCGCCCCGAAGGACCTTCGGGCCAACGTTAAGGAGATCCTCGACGCCTATCAGGCGTCCCGCTACGGCTTCGCCACGCGACGCCTTCCTCTCGTACTGGCCGATGCCCTCGCCGCATCCCGCGCGTACTCGGGGCGTGAGAGGGAGGATGCTCATGCCCTGCTCGCCCTGACCTACCAAGGCGCGGCCATGGTGCTGGGCAAGGTCGGGGAGCCGGAGCTGGCATGGATCGCCGCCGACCGCGGCCTGGCGGCCGCGCAGCACAGCGGCCAGAGCGCGGTGACAGGCTCGCTCTTCCGGGCGGTCACACACTGCCTGCTGGCCACCGGCCGCTTCACTGCGGCGATTCAGCTGGTGAACGATGCGGCGGCCGTCATGGAGCCCGGCCTGGGCACCGCGAACGACGAGTACCTCTCGGTCTACGGCACGCTCTTCCTCGCTGGCGCCATGGCGTCTGCCAGAGCGGAGGACCGGGCGACGACTCAGACCTTCCTCCGGGAAGCCGACGCAGCCGCGCAGCGACTGGGCGCCGACGCCAATCACCTGTGGACGGCCTTCGGCCCGACCAACGTGGCCATCCACTGCGTAGCCACCGCCGGAGAGCTCGGAGACATCCAGATAGCCGCGGACCTCGGGCAACGCATCGACACCAGCGACCTGCCTGTGGAACGACGTGTGAGGCACAGCCTGGAAGTCGCCCGAGCACTCAGCGCCTGGAACCGGACCGACGAAGCCCTGGCCACCCTGCTGGACGCCGAGCAGGCTGCCCCCGAGCAGGTGCGCCACCACTACCTGAGCCGGGAACTGGTCATCGGCTGGATCCGCGGTACTCGCGGCCGGCCGTCCCAGCCAGTGGCAGACCTGGCACGCAGGCTCGGCGTCGTCGGCGGTTAGAGTCCGTCCCGTGAGCGAGAACGAGCACGAAGCGAAGATGGCCCACCCGCGCATGGCAGCCGGCGCGCTCTTCTTCGACGACGCCGACCGGGTCCTGCTCGTCGAACCCTCGTACAAGGACTACCGCGACATCCCTGGCGGATACGTCGAGCACGGGGAGTCTCCCCGACAAGCGTGTGTGCGCGAAGTCCAGGAGGAACTGGGCATCAAGCCGGACATCGGCCGCCTGCTCGTCGTGGACTGGGCACCGAATCCGGGAGAGGGAGACAAGGTCCTCTACCTTTTCGATGGCGGCCGTCTCAGCGCGGACCAGCGCCAGCAGATCGCGCTGCAAGCCGACGAGCTCCGCACCTACGACTTCCATCACGCCGAGCGACTGCCAGAGCTCACGATCCCCCGCCTCGTACGACGAATCACCGCTGGCATCCAGGCGCGCGCAGACGGCCTGACCGCCTATCTGGAACATGGGGTGTCACCAGAAACACGGGCTTGACCAGATGCTCCTCGGCCCGTAACCACGCGAATTCCCCTGTTTCCACATGGACTTGAAATGAGCCTTCTGCGTCGGCGCGTGGTTTCCCGGCAGCGAGGGGCGAGACAATGACCTCGGTTGCCCGGCATTGCGTGCGCCGTTGTGAGAGGTGTGTTGCTTGGTTTCATCGCACCCGAGGGCAGGCTCCGGTTCGCAGAACACCGAGAAGGCCGAAGACACGATCAGCCGCATCCTTGCCCAAGGCGCCCGCTGAGCAGAGACGGCTCAAGGACGGCCGTAAGACGGAGGCCGTCCTGATCGGGATGGTCCGCGAGTGAGAGCAGATACACGCCGGCAGTTTCGAGTGCCGCCCTACCGGCAGCGGGGCCCATCTCTCCGACGACTCAAAGGCGATCGGCGACTTCCGGACCCTCGGACTGAGTACCGGCCTCTGCGCCATCAGTGACCACGCGATGGCCCGTACCTTCGCCTCGGGCTACCGAAAGTGGGGCGTCGGCAACTCACCGCCGGTGTCCTTCTGGAGCACCGTCACGATGCTGGAACCGAAAATGTGTGGCAGCGCGCCCTTGTGCGCCCTCGTGCAGCCGGGAGGCCCGGCTCCCGAAAGACGCGTCACCGCTACTGATCCAGTCGAGGACGAGGACACCCCCACCCCGATGGTGGAATATAGGTCGTCCGGGACTCGGCGGGGGGAAAGACGCGCGTGCACGCTCAGGAGACCACGTTCAACGAGCTCGTCCAGGGCGAGAAGCAGTACCAAGTGCCGCTCTATCAGCGCACCTATAGCTGGCAGCGGGATGAACTGCGGCAACTCTGGGACGATGTTCAAGAGTTGGTCGAGGAGCAGTTGGAAGGGCGGCCCCCCGCGGCGCACTTCCTCGGCTCCGTGGTGCTGGCCCCGGGCCGGATCACCGCCGGCGGCATGCAGCGCTGGCTCGTTGTCGACGGCCAGCAGCGGCTCACCACTCTCATGCTCGCCTTCACGGCTTTGCGCGACCGCCACCGGGAACGCGGCGCGGAGCAGAAGGCCGAGCGCATCCACGACCTTGTGCTCGTCAACAAGTACCGAAGCGGCGACGACCACTACCGGCTTCTGCCCACGCAGGCGGACCGCGACGCCTTCACCGCCTGTGTTGAGAGTTCGCCAAGGGCTGGCGGCCCCGGCAACGTGGGCGCCGCCTACCGGTTCTTCCTGGGCGCCCTCGCAGAGGGCGAGGAAAATGCTGGTGAGACGTGGACGGACGCGGTGGAGACCGTGCTGAGCGGTCTGCTGTCGATCGTGGAGATCACCGCGTCGGAGGGTGACAACGTCTACCGGATCTTCGAGTCGATCAACAACACTGGGGTCGGACTCAGCCAGAGCGACCTGCTGCGCAACTACCTCTTCATGTGCCTGCCGACCCGAGGTGAGTCCGTCTACCAGAGTCTCTGGCTGCCCATGCAGGAACGGCTGGGCCCCGCCAACCTCGAACTCCTCGTCTGGCTCGACCTGGTGGTGGCCGGCAACAGCCGGGCGAAGCAGAGCGAGATCTACCGGGACCAGAAGAAACGCCTGGAGCCTCTGAGCTCCGACGAAGCGGCCCTGGAGGCCGAGATCGCCTCCCTCGCCCGCCGGGCGGAACGTCTGATGCGGATCCTGGAACCCGAGAGGGAGGCCGACTCGGAGCTGCGCGAAGTGCTGGAGAGGCTCTCCCGGTGGGGCGGTCAGACCCACTACCCGCTGGCACTTCATCTGCTCGACCGCGTGGACGACGGGCAGGCCACACCCCACCAGGCCGCCCGGGCACTGGCGTACGCCGAGAGTTACATGGTGCGGCGCCTGTTCACCGGACACTCCACCACGGGCAGCAACCGAGTGTTCATGGAGATGGAGAAGGACGACGACCCGGCCGAGGCCGTAAGCCGCTTCCTGTCGAAGAGCAAGACGGGTGCCCGTGTCTGGCCCGACGACGACGCCGTCCGCGAGGCGATCCGCACCCGGCCGTTCTACAAGGCGGGCCGCAGCAACCAGCGGTTCCAGGTGCTGCGGAGGCTGGAGGAGAGCTACGGAGCGAGCGAACCGGTCGACTACGCTAAGGCACGCCTGACCGTTGAGCACGTGCTGCCGCAGAGCCCCGCGCACCAGTGGCTGGACCTGCTGGCCGAGGAGACCGAGGACGGACAGGGCGCCGAGGAACTCCACGCCCTACTCGTCCACACGCTTGGCAATCTGACTCTTTCGGCTGACAACGCGAAGCTCTCGAACCATCCGTTCCGCCGCAAGCAGGAGATCCTGGACTTCAGCTCCCTGCGGATGAACCAGGAGATCGCAGGGCGGGAACGTTGGGGGAAGGCGGAGATCCTCGACCGCGGCGCCGCCCTCGCCGACCGGGTGGTACGGCTGTGGCCCGGACCCGTCGCGGGCACGGTCCCGGTGGACGACGAGTGGTCCGGATGGAAGGAGCTGCGGGCCGCGCTTCTCGCCATGCCAGCCGGGACGTGGACGACGTACGGCGATGTCGCCGCGCTCATCGGCACCCACGCCGTTCCCGTCGGCCAGCATCTGGCGTCCAAGGTGGGCCTGCACGGCGCCTACCGGGTGCTGACGGCGGACGGCCGCGTCTCGGCGGGCTTCAGGTGGCCGGACGGCCAGGACCTCGGTGATGTGCGAACCCGTCTGGAGGCCGAGGGAGTTTCCTTCGATGACGCGGGCCGGGCCCGCCGATCCCACCGGCTGACCACCTCCGACCTGGCGGCCCTGCTGGGCAAGGATGTCGCCGATGAGACCGAGCCGTCACCGCGGGCCGACGGCGATGACCAGCAGTCGGCGGCCAGCCGGTTCGAAACGCAGCTACGCGACAACCAGACCGAGGAGACCGTCGACGGCGTCCTGGAAGCCCTGCGCTTCTGGGAGCAGCAGGGCGGTCATCTCGCCTACGGCCGAGCGAGCGAGACCAGTTGCTTCCCCACAGTGCGTTTCGGCAACGCCCCCGCCTCCCGAGAGCTGTGGCCCCTGGCCCTCTACCCGGTCTCCGGCACCGTCGAGGTCGTCTTCCAGTATCTGAAACGGCGCCCACCGTTCGACGACGAGCCTCTGCGGCGCGAGCTGATGAACCGCCTGAACAAGATCGAGGGCGTCGACCTGGCCGAGGCAAAACTGGACCTGCGCCCGTCCTTCGCGGTGGAGGTCTTCGCCGCGCACAGCGAGGAGATCTGCGCGGTGTTGGAGTGGTTCGCGCATACGGTGGCTCTCGCGGAGGCCCGCCGTATGGTGGACAAGGACCCCGGCACTCCCTGACCCCTCCGGTGGAGCGTGGGGCGACGGCATCCTGCGGCCCCACGCCACGTCACGCATGGGGCCTGTAGCAACGGCGTGCGGAGCCCATGGACATCACGGGCGCGGGTTGACGACCGGCGCCAGGAATGGACTCGGCGCTCCGTGCCAGGACACCCGCAGCGCCTCGCGCGCCCGCGTGCAGGCCACGAAGAGCAGGTTCAGCTCGCCGTTCAAGTCCTCCTGGTGCTGCTGGGCGTCGACGTCGACCGCGGTGACGGCCGACTTCATCGGTACGGTGCCGTCGTTCACTCCGGCCACGGCGACGCAGCGGAACTCCAGCCCCTTCATCCGGTGCATGGTGCCGATCCGGACACCGGGGCCGCCGTGCCCGACGCCGAGCACGCACGCGGCAAGGCCAGCCTGCTCCAGGGCCTGGGCGATGTCCCGCCCCAGTTGGACGAAGCGCACCGCCACCCCGATGTCCTCCGCCCGCACCCCTGCGCCGGTCCAGTCCCGCACCTGGGCCACCAGTGCCTCGATCTCCTCTGGTTTGGTGGCATACCCGGCTGTCTCCGGCCTCTCTCCGTGCATGGTGGAGCGGTATCCAGCCAGCGTCTCGTTCCCGCCGTCCATGTCGTCCGGCTCCTCACCGGTCAGCAGCGAGGCCGACCAGGCCAGGATCTCCTGTGTGGTGCGGTAGTTGATCCGCAGTCGGTGCGAGCGGCCGACGACCTGGACGCCGAGCGAGCGCAGCGACACCCGGTTCCCGTAGATCCGCTGGTAGGTGTCCCCGGCGAGGAACAGATCGTCCTGACCGGGAGCGACCAGGGCTCGCAGGAACCGCCACTGCGCAGGGTGCAGGTCTTGTGCCTCGTCGATCACGACATGGTGGTACGGCCGCTGCTCCCGGCCGTCCAGGACACGTGCCGCCTCAGCACACACCTGAAGGAACGTCCACTCGCCGGCCTGGCGCAACTGTTCCTGGAAAGCGGAGACGGCCCGCCATACCTGAAGGCGTTTCAGCGGTGGGAGCGCGGTGCCGCGGCCGGTGCGCGGCGCCTTCAAGTACTCCTCCGGTTCGGTCAGGGCCTGCGCGAGGACGATCTGACGCCACTCCTGGTCGAGGAAGACGTCCGTGAAGTCGATCCCCAGCCGCCGCGCGATGCGCGTCCAGCGGGCGGTGATCTCCTTCTGGTCGACGACCAGTTTCAGCGGGGCGCCGCCGCGCTCCGCCCGTACGATCTCGTTGGCCAGGGCGTCGACGTTGACCACCCGGATCCTCGCCCGGACCTCCTCTTCCTCGACCAGCAGCGTCAGGCAGCGCTCCAGTTCGGCCGCGAGATCCCTGGTGAAAGTGGTGAGCAGGACGCACCCGTCGGGGGCGCCCTCGGGCAGTTGCCGCGCCAGGTGGTACGCCCGGTGCAGGGCGACCACCGTCTTCCCCGTGCCGGGCCCGCCTGTGACGCGGGCCGGCCCGGCGTAGCCCTCGTGGTATGCCACCCGGTACTGGCTCGGGTGCAGGAAGACCCGCCAGGCGTCGAACGGCCGCTCCAGGATTCCCTGCAGTTCGACGGGGCCCGACACGAGCGCGACCCGGCCGCGGGAGCGGGCCATCGCGGTGCCCAGCTCGTCACCGTCGTCGGCCGCGGGGGTCCGCGCGGCGGTCCGGGCGTACGCCTGCACCAGTTCCCGGTCGATCGCCTCGGGCTTCATGCCGGTCGCGAGCCCCAGCAGTACGTCGTACTGATGCTCCGGCAGCACCTTGTGCAGTGCCTCCAGATGATCCTCGTCCGGGATCAGCCGGATGATCGGAAGGATCTCCTCGTCCACACCGAGGCTGCGCAGCACCTTGTCCGGGTAGTCGGAGGCGGGGAACAGGCGGGTCGGTTCCTCGGCGGCCAGCGCACGCAGCCCCGCCGTGGCCCGTTCCAGGGCCACGTCGTTGCGTATCTCGATGCCTTGCGTCGCCTCGTTCACCGACGCGCGGTGCTTGGCGGCCCAGTCGTTGGCCTTGTCATGGGGGAGCACCTTGAGCAGCAGGTAGCTGTCGCCCGACTCGCCCTTGAGGACGACGCCGCGCCAGAAGCCGGTGATGCGGATGGTCCGCAGCCGCGGATCTTTCTGGTGAGTCAGCTTCTCCAGGTGCAGCCCAGTGTGCGTGGCTGCCGCGAACTTCTCGAACACCTCGAAGACCCGCTTCTGCACTGGTTTCTCCAACGCCGCGAACTCCAGCAGGAAGTCCCGGTGCATCCCCAGCGTCGCCATCCGCGCCCCTCCAGAAGACTACGATCACCTTACTGACCGGCTCCGATTCGCGAGACCGGTCCGTACATGCCAGGGCAGCCGGATCGCCTCGATCGCCTCCGCCTGCGGCGCGGGTCAGTCGACTCGGCGGTTGCCGGGCGGAACCTCGCTCCGGTGCATCCCCACGACGACGGAGCCCGGCCCGCTGGCGGACAGGCTCTCGCGTATCAGGTCGATGACGTAGTCCCAGCCTGTGCCGCGCGTGCCGATCCATCCGTCCCTAAGCAGCGTGGTGAAGGTGGTGTTGTTGAGGTACCGGGGAACCGACTCCTCGACGATGCGTGTCCCGCCGGACGGCCCGTCGGCCTCGGGGCGTTGGAGCAGTTCCTGAAAGTGCTCCCGCGTCAGGTACATGCCGGGGATGAGGGCGGCGGAGTTCATCATGAAGGGAGTGGTTCGGCACAGTTTGACCATGCTGGGCGTGGGGACCAGACGTGGATCCCCCAGCGTCGTCGGCCTCTCCTGGCTGGTCCGAGTCCACTCGTTCTCGGCCTTGCACTGGTCGTCGACGGTCTCCATCCGCTTCAGCTCCCGCTCGCCGGTGGCATCGTGCCAGTACACCCAGCCGGGCCCGCTCTGACGCATCCGCTTGTACTGGAGCATGGCCACGCTTCGGGCGTGCTCGTTTACGTAGATCATGTCGACGCCCATGACGGTCTCGGCGTTCGTGCGGTTGGCGTTGTACACGAACAACCGATGGCGGGATTCAGAGTTACGACGGTAGATCCGCCAGCCGACCTGCACGGCGTCCTCGCCCTCCATGCCAGGGAAGCGCAGGTAGTCGTGGACGATCTGCTGGTCCTCGATCTGCCGGAGGGCGGGCATCCCTTCGATGAAGGGGACGGACCGGGAGCGGGGATCGTCGCCGCCGAGCGGCTGCTGCCACGCTTCGAGCTGATCGCGGTCCGCGCCGAATGTCTCCATGACGGTGCCCACCGCGTCCTTCTCAAAGCTCCGCTGTTCTCCCTCCCGACCTGTCGGAGGATTGGCCCCCAGGCTGTTCTCCAGGCCATCCAGCGTCTCGTTCAGTTCCGGCCGCAGATGCCGGATGGCGGCGAGCAGGTTGTCGCCGGCCGCGGGAGACAAACGACCGTCGTCCTTGAGGAACCGGCGGCTGGCCCCCATAGCGCCCTCAAGGTCGACGAGCGGCAGCGGAACCTGGAGTGCGGTGAAGTCACGGGCGAGCAGAGCACGTTCGTATGTACCCGACCGCCTGCCCGGGAAGACGCCGCCCACCCCGATGACCCTGCGCTGCTCATAGCGGGCGTGACGGTCCGTGAAGAAGGCGAGACACCACACACGCGGCTTCCTCCAGTCCTTGTACGGGTACGCGAAGGTCCGCTCACCCCGGGTCAGCCATGCCGGAGGTTTCTCAGGGAGCCGCTCCGTCATCAGCGCGGTGCTGTGTACTAGAGCGACGGCGACCATCAGCGACCTCCTGCATTTCGCGAAACTTGGAGGCTCAATTGTTGGTCAGTTTCCGGCTGTCCGGGCACAGTGGCTGTCAATCGGTCATGTGAATGGCGATCATTCGACGGTGGCGGTACCTCATGAAGCTCCTGGCCACCGCGCGAGAACCCCCCGACGCTGCAACTCCCGTATGTGGTCCGCCATTCGCCCCGGCATGGGACCGCCATTCAGCAGGACGCCCGCCTCGATGTTGCGCTCGGCGCCGGCCGCCGTGAGGTTGGCGCTGGAGAGGAAGAGGATCCGGTCGTCGGCCACCGCCAGTTTCGCGTGCAACCGGCTGCCGGGAGTGGGGCGTTGGCCCGTCGGCCAGTGCCAGAGCCGCAAGCCCGGTATACGGGAGAAAGCGTCGGCCGGTTCGCTCCCGGAGAGCAGCCCGCCCGCGCCTTTCAGCGTCTCCACGACGATATCCACCGTGACGCCTCGGGCCACGGCCTCGGACAGCGCTGCGGTCAGCGGTGCGTACGAGCGGGCCGAGTAGGTCACGGCGACGAGCCGGTGTTCCGCGGCGCCGACCACCTCCGTCAGCACCTGGGCGGTGGCGCGGCCGGGTGTCCCAGGCGTGGAAGGGCCGCTCCACACCGCACGGGCCTCGGTGTCCTCGCGCCGCCGGGTCCAGGCCGCCGCGTAACCCCGCAGATACGCCGCCGCCTCCGCCGAGGGAACGCCGTCCTCCGTCATCGACGCCAGCAACGCCGATACGGCTTCCAGCGCGGCCGGCGTCTGGAGCCTACCGAGGATGTACGCGGGCGAGCGGCCCTGGGAGAGGAGCGTGGCCAGCGCCTTGGTCCGTGTGGGCCCGAGCGAGGCGGCGGCCGTCGCTGCCGCCGCCTCGAATCGTCTGCGGCTCACCGGGTCGATCCGCTCACCCGAAGTCCGGGATGAGGGCCAGCGTTTTCGGGTCGCCTGCCAGGTGGGTGATGAACCGCCGGTCCAGGAACCGGTTGCCGCGCTCGCACGTCGTCTCGGACACGAACAGACAGGAGTGGCAGGCGGCACCGTGCAGGAAGTCCTCCGGCGCCTTGGGAAGACGCTCGCCGCACAGCGGGTCCGAGGAGCACCGCCCTGCCTTGTACAGCGCCGTCCGTACGATCCTGGCCAGCCGGTTCTCCCCAGTGCTCGGATCCTGATCGGCGAGGGAGACCAGCCCGCCAAGCGTGCCCTCCGAGTCCGGGACGGCCGTGTAGATGAGGATGCCGGTCCGCCGTTCCTCGGCGTCGCCGCTATAGATCCGCTCGGCCAGACTCGCCGAGTTGTAGCCGCACTCCATCGCGATGGTGCGGATGAGTAGATGGGAGAGCGTGTGAAGGGCGATGTAGCGACTGCCCGGCCAGCCTTGCATCAGGTCGGAACCGTCCTGGATCCGTTCCGACCTGCGGTGCTCACGGAACCGGCCGAAAGCCGCGGCGTGTGCGGCGAGGGCGTCGCTCGACGCGACTCGCTGCTCCCACTGCTCGATCAGGTGATCGTCCACCCGCAGGAACAGCCCCTCGCCGCGCACCTCGCTGGCCGGCACCCAGCCGCGCTCGCGCCGCCCCAGGTCCACGCGGGTGACCAGGCCGGGGTCCTCCGGATCGGGGGCGTCGAGCCGGGTGAAGCCGATGAGGGCCCGCACCTCGCGCAGTCGTTCCGCCTGCCGCACCTGGGAGAAGACAGTGGACAAGGGCCCGCTGAGCGAAGCGTCCACCAGCGCGAAGTCCTCAGTCGGGTCGGCGGTCTTTGCCGCGGACAGCACCTGCCATTCGGGGGTCAGTAGGTCCGGAGGGCCTGGAGGCTGCTCGGTCTCGCCCGCATCGCCCGACAGGGCCGCGCGGTAGGCGGATATGGCCTGCCAGACCTGTCCGGGTTCGTAGTCGCGCAGGTAGCGGTGGTGCTTCGACTTCTTGGCGAACATGGCGATCTCCGCCTCGTCCTCGAAGTCCTCCAGGTCCGGCCAGCGTTCCTCGACGAGCTTACGCAGCGAGTCGGTCCCGGTGTCGGGCAGTGCCAGTGCGCTGAGCGTCACGGGGAACCACTGGTTGGACGCGCCCACGACCAGCAGATACGGCGTCTCGTCGCAGGTGTCGTAGACGCCGTCGAACTGCGGGTGTCGGCCACGGCAACGGGGCAGGTTCTCGCGGCCCTTGTCGCCCATCGCGTCCCGGATGTTGCGCTTCGCCTTCTTGCACACCAGGCATTCGAGGGAGACGTTGGCCGCAAGGTTGCCCCCGTTGTCGCGCATCCGCAGCGTCGGGTACGTCGTGTCGGGGCAGGAGCGGCCCTCGTGCACGAACTCCGTGTACGGGAACTCGTCGAGGTGACCCTTGGTGCAGGCGAGCGCGAAGCGGGCGGCCACGGCGAGGGGCTTGCGGCCCTTCTTCTTCCGGTAGCAGTTCTCGTGGTAGAACCGCGCCTCGTCAGGGCGGCGAGCGTTGTTGTTCTCGAACCCCCACTTGCCCGAGCCCAGGGAGGCCAGCTCATTGCACGCTGTGCAGCGCAGCCACTGCGGGAAAGGGGTCACGGGCACGCCGATCCGTGCCGCGTTCCCCTTCGGGTCGGTGTCGGTACCGGGGATCCATGGGGCGGCGCGCAGTTCGCCCACCTGGTTCGGGCCGTAGCGCCGCAGGGCCCGGTTGACGGCCCCACGGAGGCGGGGCTCCTCGATTACCGGATCGGGCACACCGGCGTAACTCCAGTGGTCGAGGCCCTTGACCATGACGGAGAAGTTGGGCAGGTCGACGAGGGCGCCGACGCCGCCGGTGAACATGAGGTGGCTCGGCCGTACCGCCCCCACCCGCCTGAAGTATCCGCCGCCGCTCATGACCGCTGCCCCCTGGCCGTGCCGTTGTCGTCGCCGTTCCCGTCCGGGTCCCGCACCTCGCCGAGTTCGTCGCCGCTCGTCGTATCCAGGCCGTCGCCGTTCTCGGCGGGTGGTCCGAACTCCCAGGCGTTGCCAGCCGGGGCCGACAGCACGGTGTCGGCGGACAACAGCATGTTGATCTCGTTCTCCGTCTCGCGCATCGACTGCGGGACGGTGAGCACGTCCCATCCGCTGCCGTCCGCGTTGCGCAGCAGGCCCAGCACCGTCTGCTTCTGCCGGGTCTGGCCCCGGTAGCCGAGCCTGCCCTGTTCACCCTTCTTGGCCGTCCAGGCGTCACGCAGGGCGTCGATGCGCTCGGCAAGGTAGCCGCGCGCCCGGTCCCCGTCCACGGCCTCCGCGCGCGCCAGCAGCCGTCGCTCGACGTCCTGCACCCGAGGGTCGTCGAGGTCCACCCCCTCCGCGTCCACGTTGTCGGAGAACTCGTCGCACGCCTGCCGCACGGCGGAGACATATGTGGCGGTGGTGCCCCGGTCGAGCGCCCGCCGCGTGAACGGAGTCACCGACAGCGCCTCGACTTGCCGGTAGAACGTCGCGTGGTAGTGCTCGAAGTCCTCGAAATGGGCAAGGTCCCGGGGCCGCGCCCAGTTGTAGAGCGTGATCACGATGCCGGGCCGCTTGGCCTGACGTCCGACACGGGAGGATGCCTGAATGTATTCGGCGGTGTTCTTCGGCTGCCCGGTGACGACCATCAGGCCGAAGCGGGAGACGTCCACGCCCACCTGGAGCATCGACGTGGCCAGTACGTGGTCGACCGGCCTGCGGTGCAGTGGGGCGGGCAGGACCCGGGGCTGACGGGCCCTTCCGGCGTCCCGGAGCTCGTCGACGATCGCCTTCTTGCGCTCCGATGTGTCGTGCTCCGGGTTGAACCCGATCTCCAGCCGCTTGAGGGTGGCGCTGATCTCCGCCGACGAGATACGGGAGGTCAGCTCCTGGAGGTTGAGCATGTCGGTGTCGCGCAGCAGCCGGTTGGCGATTCCCCGGCGGCGTCCGTTGGCCCGGAGTCGGCTAGGCACGTCGTCGTCCAGGACGCGCCGCATACCGGCGAGTTCCTTGGTCGCGTTGAAGTACCCGACCACCGTCATGTACGGATCGGCGGGAGCACCGTAGAGGTCGAACATGTGCTGCCCGGCGAGCAACAGGATCTCCGCGACACGGATCTCGGCGGCCTTCATGCGCACCCCGTGCGCGCAGACGCCGTAGTAGCGCCGCCCAGGGTTGTCCCGGGTGACGTCGACCTGCTGGGAGAAGAAGGTGTCGCTGACGTCGACCACCTGTGGCGGGAAGATCGCCAGGTCCCGGGCGAACACGCCAAGCACCTGCGCACGGGCGTTGCGGGTGGTGGCCGTCGACGCGACGATCTTCGGCCCGGTGTCCCGGAGCTGCCCGTGGGAGTCCTTCGCCCGCCAGGTGCACAGCTGGTCGACGGCCGACTCGAACAGCCCCACTGTGGTGCCCAGCGCCCCGGAGATCAGGTGTAGCTCGTCTTGGATGATGAGGTCCGGAGGCCGCAGCCGCCGTGGCATCGGCCGGCTGGTCACGGCCTTGTGCCGGTCCTTGGCGTTGTGTCGGGACCCGCAGCCGATCTCCTCGTCGAGGTCGTCGTGGCGGTAGCCATGCCGATCGCAGTAGGCACTCACGCGCCCGAACAACATTCCCGCATAGCCGCGCCACGGCAACTGGGCGAGCTTGTCCACGGTCGCGATCAGCAGGCTCGGCACCAGCCGGTAGATCTCCTCGTCGACTGTGAGGATCGGCAGCCCCTCACCCCGCGCCTGCATCCGGGAGAACGGACAGGGCTCCGCGTCCTCCCCACGCGGGCAGTACACGACGACGCTCCGCCGTACGTCGTCCGGTGCCACGTCACGCCACGCGCGCAGTTCCTCGCCGCACCACGGGCAGGACAGCACCTGTAGGACGTTCGCATGACGCCCGGAGGCGGACTCGTTGGCCTCGGCGATCTGCTGCGCCGCGTCCCCGTACCAGTTCGGCGAGACACCGGCACCGACCCACAGCCCGATACGGAACGGCCTGCTGCCCCAGACCGCCTCGTCCTCCCTGCGCAGCACCTCCGTCGCGCACACCAGGGCGGAGGCTCGCTGGAACTGCTGGGCCGTCAGCAGCCGCAGCGTGTACCGCATCAGTACGGCGACGCCGTCCCGCCCCTCGCGGGCGTCCTCGCCCTCCCCGACAACCTTCTGCAGCCGCCGGATGGCGAACGTGTAGGCCGTGAGACCGAGATACGCCTCTGTCTTACCGCCACCAGTCGGGAAGAACAGGAGGTCAACCGTGGCGGTGCTGTCCGCCCTGCGCTCCTTGTGTGCGGGGTCGCTGAGGGAGCACAGGTTGAGCAGCACGAACGCCAGCTGGAAGGGGTACCAGCTCGCGGCCAAGGGACCGCGTGCATCGACCTCGGCGTAGGCCGCCGCGTACGTGGGCGGCTTCTCACCGCCCTCGGCCCGCAGAGCGGCAGTCGCCGTGGCCCGGCGCTGCATGGCCATGGCCCGGTTGGCGAACCGGAACGCCCGCAGCGCGTCACGGTCGGTGTGCAGCAGCTCGATACCGAGGGCGATCCGGCCGCACGCGTCGCGGGCCTCGTCGACCGCCCGTAGCGCGGTGGTCCGCAGTTCGCCCGACAGCGACTCCGCCTTGGCGGCCTGCTGTTGCAACCAGCCGTCGTAGCCGTCGGCCAGCGGCTGCAGGGCCTTCAGTAGCTCGTCGCGCCGCTCCCAGACAGCCAGTTCGGCGAGCTTGTCCATGCTCACCTCAAGACCGGCGAGCAGCGGCTGCCGAGCCGTGTTCGGAGCGACCGTGGCCGGTACGTCCTTCACCGGCAGCCAGGTCGTCTCCAACCTGACCGCGCGCCGCCCCTTCGGCAGGACACTCGCGTGCACGGCGACGTTCCGTCCATGCGCGTGCTTCAACTCCTGCCGGTACAGCAGCCGCAGATGCTGTTCCTCGGGGTTCTCCAGGATGTGGCCGGGCTCGTCGTCGGACAACGGGTCGTCGATCGGCAGGAAGACGCTGGACTGCCCGTCGAAGGAGGTGACTTCCAACTTCGTCTGGAACAGCCACTGCCCGTCCCGCAGTTCACGGGACTCCTCCAGCGCGTTGATCAGCGACACGTCGACGAAGCGCAGGTTGTTCGCGCCGTCGACCGTGCCGGGGCGCTCCCGCACGTGCACGTCGAGCCGGATGCAGGGGAGGTCCGGGTCGGTGTCGTCGACGCCCTCCAGAACCTTGCGGACGGTGCCCGGCGAGTCGACGTGAATGTCCACCGCGTACCGGACGGGCTCGCGCGACCACGCCCGCACAGCCCGGCCGTCGTCGGTCTTATTGTCGCTCTGCCGGTACCGGCCCCAGGACGCGACAACGCTGAGAATGCCCACATCGGCCGGCACCAGGAAGCTCAGCCCCATGGACGACGCCCACAGCCGTCCGGCGGCCTGTGGGGTGAGTCGCTCTGCGAGCTCAGGGTCCCGCCCGTCCCCCTCAGCGCTGACCTCGGTCTCCGCCTGGCCCGCCGCGACGTTCACGGGCGCGTCGGTCGGTGCGGGCCGGGGCCCAAGTAGCCCAACGAGGTAGCGGTCACGGGGCCCCGCACTGTGCGGCGCCAGCGCCTCGGTCTCGTCCGCCCACGGCCCCAGCAGATCCCGTGAGATCAGATCGCCGAGCTCCTCCCTGACGTCGTACGACGTCCCGGACCGAAAGGTCTGCGGGACCTCGTCCACGGGGTGGGGAACGCCCGGCTCCGGAACGGGGGCGTTCTGTGGTGACGACGGCATGCGCGTATCCCTCCCTGGGCGCGAACCAGCACCCGCGAACAACGATAGGGGGACCCACTGACATTGGTGGGGTCCCGGTGAGCCGCACAGGGCCGTGCCGGTTCGGCAACGACTCAAAGCCGCCTCGAGGGCCCAGCTGGTTTCGTGGACTCGCCGAGCTACCGCAAGCCCCGCGGTGGGACACCACTTCAGACTCGGGCTTCATGGCGGCACGACAGGCATTGGTGCGAGCTTGTTCTCCGCCCCTTTGGCCGTGATGCGCCCGGGTCAGCTCCTGGAAGATCAAGCACGACCACGTGAACACGGTCGTCCGCGACGGCTGCGTACCCAGCTGTGGTCGCTGGAGACGCGTGGCGCATCAGGCGTTGCGTCATGAGCAGGTCTCTGCCGGAAGAGCGGTAGACCATCGTTCCGTATCGGTGTCTCAGCTGGTGGTAGCGCATGCGGATGCCGATCTTTGCAGCGATCCCGGCGACAGTTCGGGAGACGGATTCGGCACGCGTTCCTTCCCAGAATCTGCCGCTTCCCGTCAGGTCGAGTGTCTTCATGACGACCGGTGGCACCGGGATGGTGTCCGTGCGTCCACCCTTGCCTGTCACGCGGAGTATCGCTGTGCCGTCATCGAGAGTTGATAGGTCTTCCCTGGCAAGTTTGGCCGTTTCGTGCGCGCGGAGGCCACAGAAGGCCCCTAGCAGGACCCAGGTCTTGTGCGCTCCACGTGTGACTGCGGTAAGCCGCTTGAGTTCATCTTCTGGGAGCGGATGAGGTGTTGACCGGGGTGCTGCGGGCTTGCGTATGCCCTCTATGAGGTCCACTCCCAGCCACTTTCCAAACGCCTGGAGATGGTTTAGGTAGGTTCTGCGTGACCATGGGCGTAAGGGGCGTGCGGCGAAGTACGCGATGACATGATCGACCTTGAGCTGGCCTGCGGTTACGCCGGCAGAGCGGGCTATGGCCTTGATGCAACGTACTCGGGCTCCGATGGTGTTGGTCGAGTAGCCGTCCGCTCGCTGAGCCTCAGTGAACTTGTCGAGTGTCATGAGGAACGTCATGTGCCTGGCCGTGGAGCCCTTACCGTGGCGCGATGAGTTTGGCGGGATCCGCCCCTAAATCGTCCTGACCTGCACTCTTGGCAATCGGCAATCGTCTGGTAGCGGTGTGGGGGTCTGACGTGCCTGATGACAAGGCAGTTGCGAGGCCACCGGCGTTCATCGGGTCTTACGTGCTGGGGAAGGGCTTCATCCTCGCCCCCGAACAGGCCCACGACCTCATCCAGCGCGACCCCCGCAACAAGGACGTCCTCTTCCCCTACCTCAACGGCGAGGACCTCAACTCCCGCCCAGACTGCTCAGCCAGCCGCTGGGTGATCAACTTCCATGACTGGAGCGAGGAACGGGCCCGGGGATACCCCGAAGTATTCGCCATCGTCGAAAGAGACGTGAAGCCCGAACGACTCAAGAACAACCGCAAAGTATATCGGGACTATT
The DNA here is from genome assembly GCF_030499515.1 of Streptomyces sp. DT2A-34. Classification (NCBI taxonomy): domain Bacteria; kingdom Bacillati; phylum Actinomycetota; class Actinomycetes; order Kitasatosporales; family Streptomycetaceae; genus Streptomyces; species Streptomyces sp. DT2A-34. Next base: position 4,556,228 of record NZ_JASTWJ010000001.1, read on the forward strand.
GGTGGCAATACGCAGAAAAGCGGCCAGCAATGATTAACGCCATCAAGGGGCTTGATCGCGTCTTGGTGGTAGCAAGGGTAAGCCGGACGGCCATGGCGACCATCGTGCCCACAAGTCAGGTACTGAACGAAAAGATCGTTCTCTTTGCCTGTGACGGTGTTGATGTAATGGCCCTGCTGAACTCAAGCATTCACGTGCTATGGGCATGGAAATATTCGGCGACACTGAAATCTGACCTGCAGTACACTCCATCCGATTGCTTTGAAACATTTCCCATGCCGCAACACCTCCCCCTCTTGGAGACCCCCGGGAAGAGCCTGAGTGAAACCCGCACCGCAGCCATGCGGAGCCGAGAATGCGGTCTTACGAAACTTTACAATCTAGTCAATAATCCACAGGTTTCTGATAGTGATATAAGCAAGCTCCGTGAATGCCATAAAGTTCTCGATGAGAAGGTGGCTGAAGCTTACGAATGGGGCGACCTTGACCTCAGTCACGGATTCCATGAAACCCGAAATGGGGTCCGCTTCACTGTCCCTCCAGTTACACAAAATGAGATCCTGGACAGGCTTCTTGAGCTCAATCACGCACGATTCAATCGAGTAGCAGACGCGGCAAGCCATGAAGGACTGGAGCGATCACCCGTGCGCGACAATGAAGGAGTCGCCGCACCCCGTGGGGATACCCTGTTCTGAGATACCCCTCAGAACAGGGTATCCCCGCCGCATTCCGGAGTGAGATGTTCCTGATCATGAACTGCCGATCCGGTAGCAATGGTATGCCGATCCATTACTTGGGGGGAGTTTTTTGGTGAGTTATTTCTATGCTGAGCATGGTTAAGCTCAAGGAGTCTGTCTAGGATTTCAATCTGAGCCGAGGGCGCGACCGCGAATCGCGTACCCTGTCGATTTGGATAGAAATCGTGAGCGAGGTCGACGTCTTGCCAATTGTAGGACTCAAGTACAGACTGGTCGATCTTCCGGTGATTTTCACGCAGAGACTCGATGTCGCTATCCTTCACTGTAGGGTCATGGGTCATGTTATATAGCTTTGTGAGCCCTACGCTTCTGTCAATCATTACATCAAACCTCAGCCTGTCGAGAGTTTCTCCATTCCTTCGGACTTCGGCAGTGGTGACAGGTCGAGGGAATGTTTCGTAAACATCAGACGGGGAGTAATTAAGATCCGCCTTCATCGTTGATGAATTGCGCCATGCCCAAATCGAGTGGAATGAACTCGAAAGCAGGGCGAGGTCGTTATCCTCGGCCGTAGCGAAGACTCCCAACTTGTGAGAGAGGACTTGGCGGCTAGGCACACGAGCTGGCATGACCGTTCGGCTGACAAGCGCTACCACCAGAACACGGTCCAAGTTGGAGATGGCACGGTAAAGATCCATTGCAGGACGGGTGAAGCGCCACCAGATCTCGCGACGTTGACGGTTGGCGTTCTTGAGTCGTTCGGGCTTCACGTCTCTTTCGACGATGGCGAATACTTCGGGGTATCCCCGGGCCCGTTCCTCGCTCCAGTCATGGAAGTTGATCACCCAGCGGCTGGCTGAGCAGTCTGGGCGGGAGTTGAGGTCCTCGCCGTTGAGGTAGGGGAAGAGGACGTCCTTGTTGCGGGGGTCGCGCTGGATGAGGTCGTGGGCCTGTTCGGGGGCGAGGATGAAGCCCTTCCCCAGCACATTGGATCCCTGGAACGACTTGCCCTTGTTCGCTACCAGACGGTATGGCCGCCCGGAAACCCGAGACCGCGGATCAAGCGACGAAGTGATACCCCGGACCGCGACATCGTCCAGTACCCGAGTGGCTTCCGCACCCAAACCCGGCTTGGTGGTCCACACAGCGCAGTACTCCAGCGCCGCAGACCGCGAAGGCCAGCGAGCGCTCTTTACTGCTCGGCGTACCTCGATGCCGTCGTCGAGTAGCTGGTCCAGCCCGACCTCCCGAGTGTCGCCCTGGGCAAGGGTGTTGGTAGCGATCAGGCCCGTCTGGCCGCGCTCGCTGAGCAACTGGTGGGCCCGGAGCTCGAAGTACGCGACGAGGTCCGCGCTACCCCGCTGCCCCCGCCCCAGCCCCAGCACGAGGTACTCGCGGTACGCCTGCCCCAGCGCCCCCGTCAGCTTCTGGCCGCCGAGGAAAGGAGGATTGCCGATGATCGCATCGAAGCCGCTCTGCTCCGGCTCGAAGACCTCGGGGAAGACGAGAGGCCAGTGCACGGGGAGGCGAACGAAGCCGTCTGCGGGGAGATCCTTGCTCAGCCAGTCCAGGGCGCGCCTTCGCGCATCGTGAATCACGGGATCGGAGTCGCGGACCGACTCCGAGGCAACCATTCCGGCCAGTTCCGCAGCCTGGATGTAGGTAGCGTTTTGCAGCGAGTCCCCGCCGCTGGCAGAAGCCAGGCCAGCCCCGGTCGTGAGGTCGCCGATCAGCCTCAGGCGTTGCAGGTGTTCGTTGGTGGCCGCGAGCAGACGTCGCTTCTCATTGAGGTCGGCGATCGTGTCGCTGTGGATTCCGGCGATGGCCTGCCGGGTGTCTGCGGCGCCTTGGACGCGAGCGCGCGCTCGCGCGGTCCACCCCTCGTCGAAGGCTCCTCGGTGGAGTTTGCGGCCCGCCTTCGGATCCAGATGCACACTCTCGATCTGCTCCAGATTAGCGATACCCAGCAGCGAGTCCCCCGCCACCAAGCGGTCATCCAGGAACGTGAACGGCCGTTCCGGGTCCATGGAGATCAGCCACAGCGACAGCTTGGCCATCTCCACCGCCATGGGATTGATGTCCACCCCGTACAGGCAGTGCTCGATGATCAGGCGCCGGGCGCGGACCATCACCGGGTCGCTCTCCGCGTCCGCCGCCGTCATCGCGCCCGCTTGGTCGCGGTGGCTGCCGCGGAACGCAAGGGCCTCCTCGTCCTCTGCCTCGACCCAGGCGTCGACCAGACGGTCCGCGAGGTAGCGGCAGGCGGCGACTAGGAAGGCGGCCGAACCCATCGCGATGTCGGCGACCTTGAGCTTCAGGATGTCGTCCGCGCCGATGAGCTTCCACTGCTTGTCGTCCCCCGTCTGGAGCGGGCCCGGACGGTAGACGAGTGGCTCCAGTGCTCCCACGGCGACCTGCTGGGCCAGGACACGCGGCGTGTAGTGGGTGCCGGTGTTCTTGCGGAGGCGGGACTCCGTGACGTACAAGCCATCCTCCGGGATCACCACCGGCAGACCGCGAAGGTCGTCGCGGAGGAGGCCGTGGAAAGGGAGGATGCGCTCGGCCAGGTCGCGGTCGTTCTCGGTGACCGCGAGCAGGCGGTGGACGGCCTTGCCCCGCGCCTGATCGTCGCCAGGGGCGAGCAGCTTCTCCATCTTCGACGCCGCGGCCGGCGGCCTGGGGTCCTTCAAGTGCTCGTACAGCTTCTTCGACAGGCCAGGGAGGTTGGGCTTCTGACCGGAGACGGCGCGTGCGCCCACTCCGAACGGGGCGGCCAGTTCCTCCAGTTCGGTCAGGCTCACCTCGTGTTCCAGGCCGGGCTTGCCGATGAGCCCGAGCACGGTGTCCTGGGCGCGCTTGCCGTCGTACGAGAGGAGGCCCTCGTAGACGTAGCCGATCTGCTCGACGTCGAGGGCGCGGAAGGTCAGCCGGCGCCGCTCCCTGTTGACGACGACGAACTGCACCGAGTCGAGGACGTGCAAGACGGTGCGGTCGTCGATCGGGAGGAGGGAGGTGTGGCCGTCAGCAGCCCGCGTGGCGTCGTCGCCCGTGGCGTCCGCGCCCTCCGGGACTGCCTCCAACCAGGGGAAGCGCTTCGGGTCGAAGATCGAGCCGTCATACGCGGGCAATGTGAGCAGCGGGTGGTCCACTCCGCCGTGGACGGCGTGGAAGAGGGCGATCAGCCGGTGCCAGGCGGCGGTGGTGTGGTCCAGGGAGTCCTCGCCGTCCGCGCGGCGGCGTTTGTCCAGCGTCTCGTACAGCCGGCCGGCCGAGTACGCCTCCGCGTAAAGCTCGTTGTCAGCGGGCAGCAGGCCCCGTTCCTCGGCGAAGAGGAGGAAGACGACGCGCATCATGACCGCAACGGCGCCCCGGTAGACCTCGCTCGCCGGTACGCCTGACAATCCCTTGCCGCCGCGTTTGACCATCCGGGCCTCGGCGCGGCCGATAGAGTCCACCAGGAGTTCGACGGCTTGACGGACCTGGATGCCGAGCGCCTCGGTGACGTCTTCCTGACCGTCCAGGCTCTCGCGCAGCAGCGCAGGGAGCAGTTCGTCCACCGGGCGTCCGAAGAACCGGCCGCGGCGGAGGAGGGACACCCAGGCGCGGACCGCCACCAGGTCGGCCGCCTCGTTCCAGGCGATGGTGTCGAAGGTGGCGCTCGTCGTGACGCCGCCGGGCGGTGCCCAGACCAGGGACCACCAACGGCCGTCGGTGACCAGGCCCAGCTCGACGCCATGGTGGCGCAGGACGTGGGCGAGCCGGTCGACTCCGCTCGCCGCCCAGGAGTCGTCCCTGATACGGCGGGTCGGCACGGTGTCGGGCGGGAGGACCAGGCCGAGGATCGGTACGTGCTGGGCGGTGCCAGCAGTATCCGGTTCGGCGGTGGGGTCGGTTCCGGGACGGACGAGGGCGAAGTCGGGGCGGACGGTGGTGTCGGACCCGGGCGGGCTGACGGCGAACCGGTCCAGCAGCGTGTCGTCCTCGGCCAGGCTTTCGCCGTTGTCGCCGAACTGTCCGGCGCCCTCCCGCAGATGCAGGGCGTCGTCCCATTCCAGCAGGGTGCGCAGCTGGAAGCCGATCCAGCCGAGGCGGCCGGCGCCCTTGCGGTCGTCCTGCCAGATGCCGTGGTGGAGGCGGATGTCGGCGCGGCGCCCGCTGGGCACGCCTTCCAGCTGTGGCCAGCTGCGCAGCAGGACCGGCAAGGTGAGGAACGGGCCGGACACCTCGACGAGGTTCAGCCAGTCCAGATGCTGCTGCTTGCCGTCGGACGCCTTCGCGGCACGGATTGCGGCGGCGGAGGGACGGCGGCTTCCGGAGCGCGGCGCGGAGCTCATCAGTATGCCTCCTTGGCGGGGATGACGAAGACGACGGCGACAGGGAAGAGATGGTCCTGCGGCTCGCGGTAGCGGGCGGCGATCGCGGCGAGTTCGCGCTGGCGTTCGTCCTCCACACCGTCGAGCCGGGCCCGCCAACGTTTGCGGTCGTCGGCGAGCTGGCGGCGTTCGTCGGGATCCTTCAGCTCGTCCAGGCCGAAGAGCGTGTCCATCCCGCCCGTCGGGGAGGCCGCCGTGGCGGAGGAGGTCTCCCCGAGCCGGTTCCGCAGAGTGCGCTGGAGACGGTTGAGGGTGGCGTTGATGCGCTGCTCCTCATCGGCCTGGCGCTCGGCCAGCCGGTCCATCAGGGACACCTTGCGTTCCTTGCCGCGCGCGTCGACAGACTGGGTGAGGCCCTCGTACGTCTTCGGCCAGCTCTGCTGGAGCCGGTGGAGCAGGCGCTCCTTGGCGGGACGGCCCTCGGTGAGCGCTCGGTCCAGGATCGAGGCGACCGCCTCTACTCCGCGCAGCCGACGCTGCCAGCCGTTGTCGCCGAGCCAGCCACCCGCGTGCAGGATCTCCTCATGGAGGCGCTGCCCGTCCGTGCCGACCAGCACGAAGCGGGCGTACGCGCCGACGAACGTGGTCTCCAGGGCGGGGTCGTCGCTGACGACGGCCGTGATCCGGCGCAGGTCGACGTTGTCCGCGTTCCAGACGGCCGCGCGCAGCAGCCGCGTCGACATGGCTACCAGCGGATGGTTCAGATGGGCCAGCACGATGTCGGGGCGCCCCGAAGCTGCCCGCGCATCGAAGGTGACCGGGCGAAGGACGTCGGGGCGAAGCTTGTCGGGCAGGCCGCGGGTGGCGCGCTCCCACGAGCCGGTCAGCGGGGGCACGGTGTACAGGCCCTGCCGGAAGTCGTCCTCGGACGGCGCGTTCTCGTCGAGGCACGGTACGAGCGGCTGCTGGCGGGCCAGGTTCAGCGCGGTGTTCACCACGCGGGCGACCCGGTCCGGGGTGATGCCGAGCTCCACGGTCGTCTGCTTCAGCTGGGCGCTGAGCCGCCGCACCTGGTCGGTGACGTTCTGTTCGGCGTCCACCTTGCCGCCCGTGGGGCGCCCCTTGATCTTCTTCGCGCGGGCGTGCTCGATGTCGAAGTCGCTGAGCTGGCCCGTCATCCGCAGCTGGACCTTCTCCGCGAGTACGGCGTTGACCTCGCCGAGGTCCTCCTCCATCTGCGCGACTTTCCTCGCGATACGGGCGAGGAACTCCAGGTCGGCCTCGTACACGTCCGTCCTGGCTTTGTCCCAGGCGGCGCCGACGAAGTGCATGATCTGCGGGTTGTGGCGCTGGCCGTAGCGGTCGATGCGGCCGATGCGCTGTTCGAGCTTGTTGGGGTTGAACGGGATGTCGTAGTTGATCAGGTGTCGGCAATGATCTTGGAGGTCAATTCCTTCGCTGGCGGCGTCAGTCGCGATGAGGATGCGGACCGTGCCCTCGGGGCTGGTGGGCTGTTCCTGGAAGGCGAGCCGGATCTGCTCGCGCTCTTCGGCATTCTTCCCGCCGTGGAGGGTGAGGACGCGGCCCTCCTGGGCCAGCCCCTCCTGCTGGAGCAGGTTTAGCAGCCAGTCCTGGGTGTCGCGGTACTCGGTGAACACGACGACCCGCTCGTTTCCCCAGGTCCCGCCGGTGAGGCAGATGGCCTTGAGGGTCTTGACGAGCTCCTTGGCCTTGGCGTCAGGGGACGCCTGGTGGGCCTGGCCCCAGCGGGCCATCCGCTCCAGCAGCTCGGCCTCTTCCTCGGAAGATCCCGGGGTGACCGTGGCTGCGCGGGTGATCGCGTCGTGCTCGGCCTCGGCCAGCTCCTCGTCGTCGAGCTCGGCGGCGTAGTCCTCGTACTGCGTGATCCACAGCGGGGTCTCGACCGGGGCCGGAACCTCCTTTTTTCCGCCTGACTTCGCCTTGGCGCGTACCGATTCGAGGTGGACGCCGACGGTGTGCGCGAAGGCGGCGGGAGAGGAGAACAGCCGCTTCTTCAGCAGCAGGGTGACCAGGTCGACGGCCTTCCGGCCGCCGCGCCGGTCGGGCGTGACCCGCTTCCTGCGCAGTTCTGCGTAGCGGGTGAGGAGGGCGTGGATCTCGCGCTCGGTGTCGGGGTACTCGACAGGCAGCGCCTTCGACTCGCGGACGTGGAAGCGGGGGTTGCCCTCCTCGTCGGTCACGGAGGTCTTCAGACGTCGTACGACGGTGTCGTCGAGGGCGGCCTTGTCCGGCTCGCCGCCGCGGAAGAAGCGCTGGTTGTCGATGAGTTCCAGCAGGGCGGTGTACGACTCCTGGTAGCCGTTGTGCGGGGTGGCGGAGAGGAAGAGCCGGTGCTCGAAGTGGGGGGCGAGACGCCGGATCAGCTTGGTCTGCTGGGAGTCGACGGCGTAGATCTGCTTGGGCGCGCTCGGGGCGACATGGTGTGCCTCGTCCAGGATCAGCAGATCGAAGGTACGGCGCCCGGGGCGGCCCGGCAGCTCCGTCGCCCCTCCCGGGGGTAGCACCTCGTCGACAAGCCGCTGCGCCTTGGGCGTGCGCAACCAGGGGAGGCTGACGATGGTCAAGGGGAACACTCGGAACGGGTTGGCGGCGCTGCTGTGCGTGCGGCGCAGTTCGGCGCAGCAGGCAGAGTCGACCACGGTGAAGTCGAGGCCGAACTTGTCGGCCATCTCGTCGCGCCACTTGAGGGTGAGCCCCGCTGGGCAGACAACCATGACGCGATGGGCCCGGCCGCGCAGCCGCAGCTCCTCGGCGACCAGTCCGGCCTCCACGGTCTTGCCGAGACCGACATCGTCGGCGAGCAGCAGATTGACGCGGGGGGCGCCGACGGCGCGAGCGACCGGTTCCAGCTGGTACGGCTCGATGGCCACCCCTGACCGGAAGGGGGCCTGGAGCGTCTTCACGTCAGCGGAAGCGACGGCGGACCAGCGGACGGCGTCGAGGAAGGCCGCGAGCTGCTCCGGCGGGTCGAACGCTCCGGTGGAGGCGTCCGGAAGGGAGCCGGCGGGGAGGACGCGGCGTCCCGGCTCGACCTCCCATATCACGGAGAGGGTGTCGCCGTAGCGGCCATCGGCAACGGACTGTAGATGCACCACGGTGGCATCGCCGGCCGGGGCGGCTTCGACTCCGGACACCACCCAGTTCTGGCCGCGTACCTGGACGAGAGCATTCTCCTTCGGCGGCGCGACGATTGCGGAGGCTTCGGAAGTACGGGTGGTTCCGGGCATGCGGACATCCTCCACTATCACTACCGGCGAGACGGCGGTGCCTACCGGAGTGCCTCATATTGACGAGCGATTCGTTCGTTGACCTAGATCACATACTTTCTCTCCTGGTTGTGGACGGGGCGTCGGCGGGTCACTGCGGGAGGCGGAGCGCGCGGGTCAGTCTGCCCAGGCGGCTGACCAGACGCTCCACCTCGGCGTGGGCCTGATGGTCGGGAGGCAGCGCGGTCCGTTGGTCGTCGGCGAGGTGGCGCAGAGCCTCCAGGGCTTCACCAGCCGAGCCTGAGCCCGCCAGGAGGGTGGCGATGTCCCGGCGGGTCTCCAACACCTCCGGATCCAGCGGGGGAAGCACCTCCTTCTGGAGATCGAGTGCCTCGCGAAGCTCCAGGAGGGCGGCGGAGTTGTGCCCGAGCCGGCCAAGGCAGCGGGCCGCCATCACCCGGCAAGCCGCGAGGTCCGCGTCCGGCGCGGAACGGGTCGACACGAGGGTTTCCGCGAGCTCCAGGCAGCCCTCGCGTGCCGCTTGCAGTTCCTGCCCTTCGAACTGCAACCGGAGGATGGCCAGTCGGCGGGAGACGACCTCCGGATGGGAGGAGTCGAAACGGGGCAGCACCTCGTTGAGATCCCTGCCCAGCAGCTCCAGTGCCTGTGACAACCGTCCCTCTGCCGCAAGGCGTTGCGCGCGCTCGCGTAGGTCCGCCGATTCCGCGGGTGACCCGGCCCCGGAGGTGGACGGCGGTTGCGCTGGCCGAACGGAAGGTTGTGCAGTTGCGAGCGGGGCCGGGGCGTGCTCCGGAACGGATGCGTGCGCTTTGTCCGAAGGAGGATCGTTCGGAAGGTCGCTGCCATCGTGCGGCGGGCGCGCGGTGGCCTTGCCGGGCCTCGGCGTTCCGGCGCGGGCGGCCTTCGGCACCGCCTGCTCGGCCCAGGGCGCGAGGGCCTCCCGGACTTCGGCTGCGTCCGCCGGCCGGTCCTCCGGGCGCTTCGCAAGTAAGCGGGAGACCAGGTCGCACAGTTCGGCTGGTGCGTCGTCACGCAGCCGTTCCAGTGGTACTGGAGTATCGGCGATGTGCTGGACCACCAGGGCCAGCGGCTCGTCGGCCGTGAACGGCGGTCGTCCGCCCAGTATCTCGTACAGCACGCACCCCAGTGCGTACAGATCACTGAGGGGAGTGGCCGCCTGCCCCTTGCCTTGCTCTGGAGAGATGAAGCCCGGAGTTCCGGCCACCATGCCCGCGTCGGTCAACCGTGGCCTGTCCGGTGGTTGCAGGGCGGTGGCGATACCGAAGTCGAGGACGCGTACCGTGCCGTCTGTCGTGAGCATCACGTTGCGGGGCGTCAGATCCCGGTGGACGAAGCCGCGTCCGTGAGCCTGGACCAGCACGGAGCACACCTGGGCGCCCACCGCGGCGGCCCACTCCACGGGAAAGGGTCCGCGCTGGGCCACCAACCGGTCCAGCGTGTGTCCGTACACGCGCTGCATGACCAGATAGAGCCGACTCGCTCGATGGGTGCCTGCATCATGGATGACCGGTACGTACGGATGCTCCAGCTTGGCCATCAGTCGTGCTTCTCTGGTGAAGCGGACGACGGCGGGGTCCTGCGGATCGAGCCTGCGCGGCATCCTGGAGACAGCCGTCCGTGGCGTCAGCAGTTTCACCGCCACAGACCGGTCCAGCCGCTGATCGTACGCCGCCCACACCTCGCCCATGCCACCTCTGCCGAGCAGCTCCGCCAGCTCGTAGCGGCCGTCGATCAGTTCGCCCCTCGTCAGGTGCTGGTCCCTCATCGTCTTCCCCGCGCCCTTTTGTCGCCCCGGGTTGCCGGTGGTCGCGGAGAGGCCGAGCCATACGGGGCCTCCCCAAGGTGTGTACGCACCCGGTCCGCCTCGAACCATCACGGTGGGTGCATGGTCGCTAACGATCCTAGGTCAGCACGAGAGGACCGGGGAGCGGACGGGTAAACCGAGGGTCTCGAAGCTACCGAAATCCTTCACCGGCGCCCCGCTCCACGAGAGTTCCCTGCACTCAGGAGCGGTGTACGACTCACGGTGCTACGCCTCAAGGGGACGGGACAGAGTGCTGGGGACTTTCACAGACGCGCCGCATGTACGGGTTCGGGGCAGGTCGCGGGCTGGCGAGATTGGCCCTTGCGTCGTGTGCCCTGTTGTCCGTGCTCTCTACCGTGCGGCTCCTGACCACGTATCAAATCGGGAACCTCCGGCTGTCCGCTCCAGACGACACCAGTCGTCTGAAGGCCGCTTGCGGTCCAGGTCCGGTCACAAGTCGTCATCCGGCACACGGGCAGCCGGCACACGGGGCGGCCACGCCAGCATGGATTCCACAGTCGTGCACGAGAACACGGTGCAGCGAAGGGTGAAGCCATGGCCAAGCTCACGGAGGAGCAGAAGCGGCAACGAGCCGCCAAGCGTGCTCTGCGCTCGGCCCTCGAAGCCGAAGCGGATGACCGGCGACGCCACGAGCGGGATGAGCAGTGGGAGCGAGAAGGTACACGCCTCAGCTGGGCGGAGTACGTGGCTGGTGAGCCCTGCCGCGGTTGCGGACTGCCCATGACGGATGAGCTGGGGAGCTGGCCACCCCTCCTGAAGTTGTCCGAGGCGGAGAAGCTCGAATACGAGGAAGCCAACCAGAAGTTCCGGGAGCGGCACGTCGACTGCCGGGACGCCCGGTGGACCGTCAGCGGTTCTCGGGTAACCCACTGCTGTTTCTGCTGCCCGCCACCGCCGATGGGACCGAAGCAGGTGGATAAGCTCGCCAAGCTGTTCGCTTCCTGGCCCTCACGGGAGGAACGCAAGAAGGACCTCGATAGTTGGGATCTCACTCTTCGTTGCGACCACGTGGTGCCTTACATTCAGCATCGCGAGAACACCCGCGTCTCCGCCCGCGTCGTCGACTGTCCAGAGTGCGGAGAGCGTCGCGGCGTAGTGAGCAGTGAGCGAGTAGGGCCCGCGTACCGCGATGACGGGACCATCCGTGAGCGGGCGGCAGCTGATCGGGAGCGGCTCGCCCGGGAACTGGCAGCCGTCGAGGCGAAGCTGACCCGTCAGCAGAAGAACGCGGCGGCAACCCAACAACGCATCGCCGAGCTCCAGGAAGAGCTCGGCAGTGAGTCTTGATGAGACGAAGCGCAGGCAGCGATGCCAGGTCATTCCCCGCATCGATTCCGATGGGTTACTGGCCGGGAGCCCTCGTGTATCGAGGTGTCAGGACTCAGCGGTCGAATCGCGCCCCGGCCAGTGCTTCGGCGGGGCGACGGCCGGGTCCGTGATCTGGAGGCGCTTCTGCCGGGTCGGGTCGATCGACGTCAGAGAGACGAGACGCTGGCCGTCAGCTGCTTCGAGTTCGGACAGGGCGTGAGGAAGGGCCGCGCAGACAGTGGCGATCGCCGTGCCCAGGCCCACCAGGCCACCGTGCTTGTTGTTCTGGCGGTACTCGATGCGATGCAGGCCCGACTGTGCGATGGCCGCCACTTCGAGTGGCCGGCTGAGCTGCTTGGTGTCGTTGGTGATGACGACCTCGAAGCCGTCGGTCTTGGCCTTGGCGTACAGCTCGATGTCCTTCGTGCCCGTCCAGCCCTTGAGCTCGTGGACGTGGACGACTTCATGCGCCTTCAGCAAGATGCGCACGATCTCGGCCATGGGACGGGGCACGTTCTCGTCAAGCAGCAGTTTCAAGCGACGACCTGCCGGGGCTCGCTGCTGCCATAGCTGTCGACGTACTCACTGAAGTCGGCGGCGTCCCGGGCGGCCTCGGCCGTCACGCCTGGGTAGAACTCACCGATCTGATCCGGCGGGATGCCGTCTCTTACGAGGGCGGCGACATCTGACGCCGGGATCCTGGTGCCTTGGATGACCGGTTCGCCACCTCGGACCGACTCGTCGACCGCGACGTGCTCACGGGGGGTGAGCAGAGCGGGAATGCTGCGGCCGTCCTTATAGAAGGGCGCGAGAACATCCACCATCTGGTGGATGACCACGTTGCCTCCCTTGATCAGGTCTACGGCATGGTCGGGTTCAGCCAGATAGATCGTGTCCGGGCCCGCGACGAGTTTGTACGAGGAGAGGTGCTCCCACTCGCCGAGGTCCTCCCGGAGCGTGTTCAGCGCACGGCGGATCTTCTGCAACGAAGCCTCTTCGCGCAGCTGCACACAGATGCGGAGTGCGACAACGTCGCGGAACGAGTAGAGGATCGGCCTCTCGCTGGAGATCTCGGGCACGAGCACGGCGCCCTTGGGCCCAGAGGCTCGGCGCCAGTGGGACAGCTGGCGCAGCGTCGCGCCGGAAAGAGCCGCGGCGAGTTTGGGTTCGTACGACACCGCGTGCCTCCTTCCGTCTTCCGCCCCCATCGATATCGGCCTGAACGTACCCCATTCTCCTGGAGGCCACTCAGCACAGAAACCGAAGGGCCCATTCAGGGTGAGCCGGGACGCCGGACGCCTACATGCCGCACATGCCGCTCCCGCGGGATTCGCCACAGGCCGGCACACGTCCGTGGCATTTTCGGCCACCCACCGGCGGCGCCCGTATGCGCCGCGTAACCTCACAGGCATGGGGGCATCAGCATCCGGTGCAGGTCAGGACGCCGACGAGGAGGCGCGGCGGCGGCTGAACGCGTACACGTACCTCAGCGCGCCCGAACGGCTGGAGCACGTCGCGATCATGCGGGTCTTCTGCGGAACGCTGCTGGCGGATCTCGCCGTCCCGGACATCATGGCGAAATTGCGCCAGACCGGCGCTTCCGCCGCAGGACTCGACGCCGACACCCTCACGGTCCGACTGGAACAGCTGGTCCAGTGGGGAAACCTGCTCCGCAGCAGCCACACGGTGAACGCGTCCAGCATCAGTGAGTACCAGCGATCCCGCTCGCGCTACCAGCTGTCGAAACTGGGCGAACGTATCCAGCGGGACGCCGACGGAGTCCTGGCCGAGGCCGACGCCGCCCGCGAGGTGAGCAACGAACTGCTGGCACTGGTCGAGCGCGGACTACGGGAGCTGGCCGACCTCGTGACCGCGCCGGGCGGCGTCGAGCCGCAGGACGGACTGGAGCGGATCAGCACGCTGTTCGTGCAGTTCACCGAGTTCGCGGACTCCATACGCGACTTCTATGCCTATCTCGGCCAGGTGCTGTCCCGCTACGACCTGGACAGCGCCGAGTACCAGGGCTTCAAGGAGCTGCTCCTGGACTACGTCGAGGCAATCACGGAGGACGTGGCGTTCCGCGCGCCCCGGATCTCGGCGGCGTTGGACACCCTGTGGACGCACATCCCGGCTCTGCTGGACCGGCTGGACTCTCATGCCCAGGGGCTCACCGGGCTCTCGGCGCAGGCGCAGGGCGAAAGCCGCCCAGACGTCCGGATCCAGCGCAGCCGCGGCCGCGAATTCGCGGACTGGGAGGGCCTGCGCGGCTGGTTCAGCAACACCGACGGCCAAGGCAGCCAGGTCGACCAGCTACGCGATGCCACCCTGCGCGCGTTGCAGTCGCTGCTCGCCAACGCCAAGCGGATGCTGCGGTCAGCCACCGGGGAGATGTCCCGGCGCAAGGATCTGCTGCGGCTGGCCCGCTGGTTCGACGAAGCGGCGCCGCGGGACGCACACGACATCGCCGTCGCCGCATTCGGGCTGTACGGCGCCCGCCATCTGGGCATACCTCCGGCCACCGACGAGGTGGTGCCCGCCTACACGAGCTGGTGGACCGGCCCGGTGGTCGAGGTACCGGTGGCCCTGCGGGAGAGAGGCAGCCGCGCCCAGCGGGGCCGGGCCTCCGCGGTGGAGGACCACTCCGCGCAGAAGCAGCTGCTGAGGGAGGCAGCCCGTCAGCGGGCAGCGGCCAGAGCAGCGGCAGCCGACGAACTGCGCAGCGCGTCCGGCCGGTTCGCCGAGGTACACCTCACGTCAGCGGCGCTCGGCCTGCTCCTGGAGCTGCTGGCCACAGCGCTCGGGAACGCACAGCTCAGCAGGCCCGTCAGCACGGACGGGGAGAGGACGGCGGGGTTCGACCTCGACTCGGCCAGCAGTGAAGACGCCGAACTGCGTATCCGCCTCACCGTGCGCCGGACGGCGGGCACGCGAACGGTGCTGTACTCGGCCGACGGCGACCTGCTGCTGGACGACCTGGAGCTGGACATCGGTCGCACCTCCGCCGCGGTCGACGGCGAAGCGGAGGCGAGCGTGTCATGACCCTCCCCTCGACTCACGACGTAGCCCTGGCAGCCGAGCGCCGCACCGCCGCCCGGCTGCTGCTCGCCCACCCGCTGATCGCGTCGGACGGCCCGCACGCCGACCTCTTCCCGCTGATCCGCAGGCACGCCGACTGGCTGGGCAAACGGTTCCAGCAGGTGCTCGGCTACCGCCTGCTGGTCGACAGCTCCTATGCCAGGCTGTTCAAGGCGGGGCTGGGGGCGGGTTCGGGTCATCGGCTGGAGCGCTCCACCGGCACCCCGTTCACCCCACACACGTACGCCTGCCTCGCGCTGGCCCTGTCCGTGCTGGTGACCGCGCCCGAGCAGATGCTGCTGTCACACCTGGTCGCCGATATCAGGGCTGCAGCGGCCGACGCCGGGATCGAGCTGGAGGAAATGGGCCGAGCGGCCGGGAAGCGGACCCTGGTCGCGGCTCTGCGCCAGCTCGTCGACTGGGGCGTGCTCATCGAGACCGAGGGCCATGTGGCCGCGCTTGCGCAGGAGGCGGGCGGAGAAGCCCTGATCACGATAGATCGGGAGTTGGCACGCGTGGTCGTCGCCGGCCCGCTCTCCCAGGCACGGGACGGCGCCGACCTGGTCCGGCGGGCAGCGGACCCGGGCTTCGGCGGGCCGCGCACCTACGTGCGCCGGACGCTCGTCGAGACGCCCGTCGTTCACCTCGACGAGCTGACGGACGCCGAGCGTGACTGGCTGCGCACCCGGCAGCGCCGGGAGGCCCAGGCTTTCTCCGAACTCCTGGGTCTGGAGATGGAGATCCGTGCCGAGGGCGTGGCGCTGGTGGATCCCGAGGAGGAGCTGACGGATCTGCACCTGCCGGGCACCGGGACCGTCGCACAGGCCGCGCTGCTGCTGGCGGAACGGCTCGTGGAGCGGCTTCGGCCGCAGGAGCCGGGGCATCCGGCGACCGGCGGGACGCTCGTCATCGGGGTGGCCGTCCCGGACGGCCTGGTGGATGAGGTGCTGGCCGGGCTGATCGCTGAGTACGGGCAGCGCAGCAACTGGCAGCGCGGCTACCTGGAGGACCTTCCCTCCCTGCGAGAGGCCGTATTGGACCTCCTGGTCCGCATGCGGCTGATGGCCCGCGCGGGCCGGCTGCGCGCCGAGGGCGAAGGACTGCCGGAGGGGTACGTCGAAGAGGCGCCGGAAGGACGCACGGTGACCGATGTCCATGGCGCACGGCCCGGCGGCGACGGCTGGGTGCTGCTGGCCGCAGCGGCCCGCTACGCCACCCACGTCACGGTGCGCCCGGCCACCGCAGCAGGCAAAGGCACTGACGTTCAAGAGGAGTTGCCGCTATGACCACCGACGCGCGTGGCCTCGTTCCGCTGCCGCGTTCCGGCGCTGCGACACCCGCCGGCCCTGCGACGACCGCCGGCACCCGCTTCCGGCTGCACCGGGCGGGCATCCAGAACGTCTGGCAGTACGACGAGCAGGAGTTCTCCTTCGGCGACGGACGGCTGCTGCTGCGCGGCAAGAACGGCGCGGGCAAGTCCAAGGCCCTGGAGATGCTGCTCCCGTATCTTCTGGACGGCGACTCCCGGGCACTGGACTCGACAGGCACCGGCCGCACCACGCTTGCCTGGCTGATGCTGGACGGATTCGAGCAGACCAACCGTCTCGGGTATCTGTGGGTGGAGTTCCGGGGCACGGCCGACGACGGCGGTCACCGCCACCTGACGCTCGGTGCCGCCATCCGCGCCTCGAAGTCGACGCAGAAGGCGCTGCCGACGTTCTTCGTCACCCCGCTGCGGATCGGCGAGGATCTGCACCTGGTCGAGGGCGGAAAGCCGCTACCGGTCGACCGGCTCAAGGAGATCGTCGGCTCCGACAACACGACCGACCGTGCGGTCCAGCACCGTGCGCGTGTGGCCCGGGAACTGTTCGGCATCACCGACGCGACGCGCTATCGCAACCTCACCCAGCTCCTTCACCGGCTGCGGCGCCCGACGGTCGGTGACCGTATCGAACACGGGGGCTTGGTCTCCCTGCTGAGCGAGACCCTGCCGGGGCTCGACGAGGACGTGGTCGAGAAGGTGGCCCGCAACCTCCACGACCTCGACGCCGTACGCGACGAACTCGGCCGCCTGGAACGCACCGACGCGGCCTTGCGCACGTTCCTCACCAGTTACCGCGGCTACCTGGCCGGGGTCCTGCGCGCCTCCGCCCAGAGAGTGAGCCACGAACTGGGCGTCCTCGCTCAGCGGCGCCGGGCGGCCGGAGACGCCGCACAGCGGACGAGCGACCTGAGGACGCAGGAGGAGGAGTCGGAGGGCCGACTGGAGACCCTGCGCGACGAGGAACAGAACGCCCGGACCGACCTGGCCGCCCTACACGCCAGTCACGCCTACCGCAGCCTGCGCGAACTGTCGGAGCGCCGCGGCACGGTGGAGGCGCTGCACACCGCCGCCGTGGCCGCGTTCACCACCTTGCGCAACGCCCATGACGCGGAGGAGGGCTCGGCGGAGCGGCTGGCCGAAGGTGTCGAACACCTCGGAAGCCGACTGGCCGAGCTGGGAACCGAACATCGGGAGTTGCTGACACAGGCGGAAAAGGCCGGGCTTCCTACCGGCCATCTCGGCGAGGCGGTGGCTCTGCCGCGCACGGTTCTCGCCCAGGCCACCGAGACCGAACTGACGACTCCGGACGGGGAGACGCGTACCGTACGGCGCCGGTCGGTGGCCCGTGTGGACACGGTCACGGCGCAGGAAGGGCTGCGGTCCTGGCAGAACCAGTTGGAGGACGCCGAGGCGGTCGCGAGAAACCGGGCCCGGATGGTTCAGGAGGTGACCCGCCTCATCTCACGGGCGGACGAGGCCCGCGCCGCGGCGGCTCAGTCCGATGCCGAGCGGGAACGGCTGGAGGGCGAGGCGGAAGAGGCCGCCGGTCATCTGGAGGGCAGCCGTCAGAAGGTCGCCGAGGAGAGCGGCGCCTACGCCCGCCAAGTCGCCGACTGGGCGGCGCGCACGCGGACCGCGCTGGGTATCGACTGCCCGTCACTCGACGCCGTCCACGCCACCGTCGGCCACGAGACCTCCACCGACGCGCCGTTCGCGGACCGCACACTGCCGCCCGACATCGACAACCAGGCGTGGCGGACAGCTCAGGCCGCGTTGGAGCCGTACGGCGAGGAACTCACCGGACGCCGGGACGCCCTGGCACTCAGCGTTAACCGGCTCGGCGAGGAACTCGACCACCTGGCGAAGCAGAAGCGGGACTGGGAGCAACGTACCGACCCCGAGCCGCCCGCCCCGCACCATCGCGCCGCCGCAAGGACGCCGGGCAGTGGAGCACCTTTCTACCGGCTCGTGGACTTCGCGGAAGACCTGGCTCCGGCCGACCGAGCTGGTCTGGAAGGGGCGCTGGAGGCGAGTGGAATCCTGGACGCGTGGGTGAGCGCGGGCGGCGTCCTTCTCGACCCGCGCACCCGGGACACCCTTCTCCAGCCGGGTCCCGCGCTGTCCGACGGGCCGACTCTCGCCTTGGCCTTGCGCCCAGCCCCTGCACCGGGTTGCGGCGTCACGGCCGAGCAGGTGGAGGGGCTGCTGGCCACCATTGCACTCGCATCGGCACAGGAGACCTCCGCGCACAATGCGGTGTTTTACGACGGCAGTTGGCGTTTGGGCGTACTCAACGGTCGTCACGACAAGGGCGACACCGAGTACGTGGGGGCCGCCGTACGCGCCGAGACTCGGCGACGCATCCTCGCAGAGTTGGAGGAGCGGATCGCGCAGACGGAACAGCGGCTGGCCGATGTCCGCGAAGAGCTCACCGTAGCCGATGCCACGCGTCGGGCTCTCACGCTCGCAGAACGGGATTTCCCCAGGGCACGGAATCTCGCGGACGCATGGAGCAGGACCGAATCAGCAGAGCGGACCCTGCGCGAACTGACCGCCAAGGCGACCCGGGCGGCGCGGCTGGCCGAGGAGACACGCGCTCTCGCGGTATCGGCGCGGACCGAGGCGGATTCCACTGCGACCGCCCACGACCTGCCCGGCGACCCCGCCTCCCTGGACCGTGTGCGCACCGCACTGGCTGGTCTGCTCAGCGGTATCGGACATTTGCGCAGGGCCGTCAGCGGCACGGGCGAGCGGCTCGGTACGAACCAGGCCGATGCCGACCGGTACGGACGCGCCCGAGAGGATCGCCTGGCCGCGGACGAGAGCTACCGGCTCCACCTCGCCGGGCTGCGCACCGCTGAGCAGGACCTGCGCACCCGCGAGGAGGCCATCGGGTCGTCCGAGGAGGAAATCCTCTCCCGCAAGCAGGAGTCCAAGCAGCGCATCGCGAACGCCGTCCAAGCGCTCCCCGCGGCACAACGAGCTCGCGACGATTTCCACGACCAGCGCGTGCGCGCGGAAGAGGACGAGAAGCGCCTGCGCGGGGGCCTGGCGGACCAGGAGACGGTGGTCATCGACACCGGCAGCGCTCTTCGCGGTGCTCTCGGCCGACCGGAGGTGGTGCTCGGCGCCGGCCTTGACCGGTCCTCGCTGCCCGAGTACGTATCGGATGATCCCGGCGCGGACGTCCGCAGCCGTCTGCGCGCGCTGCGGGCCCTCGCCGAAGCCGTGGAGCAGGCCCTCGGCCGCCCGAAGGGCGAGGTGTCGGACAGCACCCTGCTCAACCGTCACACCGATCTGCGCGACCAACTGGCCGGCGGGTTCGATGCGCAGCTGGAGGAGCGCGACGGGATCAAGGTGTGCCGCCTGGTCGACGACCACGGGTCCCATGACGTTGCGGCCGTGGGCGAGCGGATCGCGGTTCAGGCCGCGGAGGCCCGGGGGCGGCTCACCGAGCGCGAACGTGAGGTCTTCCAGCGGTTCCTGACCGGTGAGCTCGGCGACCACCTCTCGGCACAGGTCATCGCGGCGGCGAACCTGGTCGCGGCTCTCAACGACACCCTGCGGACGGTGCGCACCTCCCACGGCCTCGGTGTCGAGCTGCTGTGGAAGCTCGACGAGGACGTGGACGCGGATGTGCGCGCGGCCGTCGAGCTGCTGCGCAGTCCGTCGAGCCTCAGGACTCGCGACCAGACCGAGCAACTGCGCGAGGTGCTGCAACGCCGGATCGAGGACGCCCGACGCGCCGATCCTTCAGCCGGATACGCCGCCCATCTGCGGACCGCGCTGGACTACCGCGACTGGTTCCGTTTCCACACCTTCGTGGTCGAGGACGCGGCTCCGAGCCGCCGTAGGAAACTGACCGGCCGGACCGGTCTCAGCCAGGGCGAACAACGCGTGCTCTCCTACCTCGTGCTCTTCGCCGCGGCTGCCGCCCATTTCACCAGCCTCGCCGAGTCGGCACCGCACGCGCCGCGGCTGATCCTCCTGGACGACGCCTTCGCGAAGGTCGACGAACCCACCCATGGCCGGCTGGGCCGTATCCTCGTCGACCTCGATCTCGACTTCGTCCTCACCAGCGAGCGGCTCATGGGCAACTGGCCCGAGGTTCCGTCCCTGCACATCTACGAGTGCCTCCGTGATCCCCATGCGCGCGGGGTGGCCACCCTGCACTACACCTGGAACGGTCGGCACCGGCGTCTGGTGTCCGTATGAGCGAGCTGCCCGCCGCAACGCGCGACTGGCTGACGGGACCTGGACTCACCCGGCTCTGGCAGGGGGCACGTAAACGCCTGGAAAGCAACGGCGTACAGGCCACGGGTTCGCTCCGGCTGACCGCGATGAACGCCCAGGAACGCAACGACCTGTCTCTCCTGCTGGGCAAGCCCCTCACAGGTGCAGCCGTGACCGTACGGCTCGACATGCTCGACGCACGGCTACGCGCTTCGGCCGCCGGACTCGGCCTCAGACAGACCCTGGAGGAACTCGGCCCGCCACTCACCGACCGCCGTGCCGCCCGCGCGGACGTGGCGGCACGGCGGGAACAGGTGTGGTCGTCTCTTACTTCGTCACTGGACGCCTCCCCACTCGCCGACCAGGAATGGCCCCGGCAGTGGTACGACCTGCTGCGCCGTTCCGGTGTTCCGAGAGGAGTGACGCCCGAAGCGGCGATATGGACACTCCAGCAGGCGGTCCAAGTCCTCACCGCTCTCCTCGGACCCGACGGACCTGAACGCAACGGCACACGCGGTCGAGGAGAACTCGCCGCCATGACGACCGGCTCCGCGCACGGCCTGGACGACGGCACCTGGCTCGCCCGCCTCGTCCAACGCGGCCTCGCCCTCGCCCACGGCACCGAGTTCCCCGACAACGCGGCCGGTCGACGCGCTCTGTGGCGGCTGGTGTCCGTCACTCCGGACGAGGTCTCCAGCACGGTGCTGACGTACGGACTGCGACCCGACGGCGAGGGCTGGCGGGAGCGTGCTCTGCGGGAGCGAGCCAACCATCACGCCGAAGTACACGTCACACCACGCGACCTGCATGGCCTCCGGCTGCAGCTCCCCGCCGGAACGCTCATCCACATCTGTGAGAATCCGCGCGTGGTGGAAGCCGCGGCGGACGCGGCCTGCGTCCAGCCCCTGGTGTGCACCTCCGGCAGCGCGGCCACCGTGGTCTTCACTCTTCTCGACGCCCTCGCCGCCACGGGTTGCCGCTTCGCGTACC
Organism: Streptomyces sp. DT2A-34; assembly: GCF_030499515.1. Classification (NCBI taxonomy): domain Bacteria; kingdom Bacillati; phylum Actinomycetota; class Actinomycetes; order Kitasatosporales; family Streptomycetaceae; genus Streptomyces; species Streptomyces sp. DT2A-34. The sequence continues at coordinate 4,577,284 of NZ_JASTWJ010000001.1, forward strand.
ACGGCGACTTCGACTGGCCGGGGATCGCTCTGGCCAACCGGGTCATCCGCCGCTACGAAGCCCGGCCGTGGCGCATGGGCGCCGCGGATTACGAGCACCTGGCCGCTCGCAGTCAGGCCGAGGGCATCCCTCAACTGGCCCTCGACGGCCAGCCGGTCGACGCGGACTGGGACCCGGATCTCGCCCCCGCCATGACCGCCCTCGGCGTCGCGCTCCATGAGGAGGCGACCCTCGACCTCCTGGTGGACGACCTGTCACGCCGGGCGTAGGGACGCCGACGCCTCCGTGTCGGGTTCTGGGAGCCACCTGGGAGCCGACCCGCTCCCCAAGCCCCTTCCACACCACCCGAGACCGCCCCACCCCAACGCCCCGACCAGGCAAAACACCAAACCACCCGGTGTCGATCTTCGCGGAACCTCTTCGGGACGAAGAGGTCGTGGGTTCAAATCCCGCCACCCCGACAGTGAAGTAGCAGTTCAGGGCCCTGATCCAATTAGTGGATCAGGGCCCTGGCAGGTTTCTGGAGATCGTTTGAGAGAAACCGGGGAGGGATCTTGGTCAGGTTCTCCCAAGGACGCGCTCACCCCCTGAAGATCGCGGGAGTTCCGGTTACGGTGTCGGCGATCCGGATACGGAGATCCCGCTCGTCGGAGGTGGTCGGCCCATCGTGAACGGACAGTTGCCCTCGACCGGCGACGATGCCGGCCTCGAGGTAAACGGGGTCCACCTCGCCCTTCCTGCCGGAGGCGGTGAGGTCGTGCTGGCCTCGACCGACAGCGCGATGCACAACTGCGGTGACTGACGACCACGCCGGTTGGGGCGAGCCGCAGGAATACACGGACGTGTTCCTGCGGTCCGCCCACCAGGCCGTCCTGGATCTTTGTGACCGACGGGGCGGCGAGTTCGAGTCACTCACCGGCGAAGCAGTGTCCGACGCGGCGGACAACGTGGGCGTCGCTGCCACCGCGGTGGTGCTCTTCCGGGGCCGTCGCTACGTCTTCCGCCGGGGCATCTGGCCTCCGAGCCACCCCGCCACCACGCAAGCCGCCATCTACGCGACCGTTCTGGAGGAGCGGCTGCTGACGCGGGTCCACCCCCGGCTCGGCGACGACGTGTCGCCGGTCCACCTCTGAGAACGCGCCCTCATGAGCGTCGGTCAATCCGCGGCTCTTCCGCTCGCACGGCCGTCGTGGCACGAGCGCGTAGCAGCCGATCGAGTACAGCGACCGGCGAGCGCGGGCGCAGGGCGCCGCCTTCTGGTGGACGTGTGGACTCGCGCTGCTGTCCGGCCGGCCCGCAACCGACGCCGTGCGATCGCCGTCGCGGACGTGCGGAGTTGATCCCGCCGTCCAGGACGCCGAGGTGGGGCCGCAGGTGCGTGGTGGAAAGCACAGCGGGCCGGAGCTGTACGTGCTTGGCGACGCGGCGTCCCTCGGCCTTGTCTTCGATGCGCTGGGGAAGGCCCTGGAAAACGCTCTTACGGGTGTGGCACACGAAGTACGGTCGGGCTGGGAAGGCAGCGACGATCGAGCTGGTTGCTGTGGGGCGAAGGGCATGAGGCCGTGACGGACGAAGAGTTGCAGGAGCGGCTTGCCTGGGCACGTGAGCAGGCCCCCGGGATGGGCGTTCTCGAACTGCCTGAAGGGCTCCGTTGGGCAACCGCCCACGGGCTTGTCCTGTTCGTGTGGCGCAACGGCCCCATCTCTAACGCCTCGACGACGTGGTCCTGGACCGCTAGGCGGTCTGGCCGGGGTGCGACGGCTCGCTGACGGACTTCGGCTGGGGGTTCCTCGGGGAGATCAAGAAACACGTCAAGCAGCGCATCGGCACACTGAGGCACTTCGAGAAACTCCTGCCCCCGTACGACTTCCTGCTGCTCTTCGCCGCTCCTCAGATCGGAACGCACGACGACCACTTCGGCATGCCGAAGTGGGCCATATGCGTGACGGCCGCGATCAGCCGACTGCGGGGCGAGGACGAAGAGTTCCTCATTGTGGCGCCCCGTCGGGTTCGTCCGTTGCTGATGGGTGAACGTACCTGCTCTCATCGAACGGGGTGAACCACGAGCCGAACGCCATGGGCACGATCCCGAGAGCCGTACCAGTAGCTCCTTCGTCGACCCCGTCCGACGAGTCGTCGTAGAGCCACTCGTGATCCATGTCCTCGTACACATTGTCGGCGAACGCTTCGAGAGCGGACGATACGTTGTCGTCGAGAAGCCCGTGCAGTTCCAGAGTCGTCGTCGCCCCGCTCAGCAGAAACCTCAGGGCGAGTTCCTCGGCCACGCAGCTGAGTTGCTGGAAGCTGCCGTCGGTGAAGCGGGTGGTCATGGCGATCACGGTCGTCAGGAAGCGGCGGGCGAACCGGGCGTCGTATCGGAGGGCGTACCGGTCGGGCAGTCGCTCCAAGTGCCACAAGGGGCCCTCGCATTCCGCGACGTTGGTGTCCTCCTGCGTCAGGACCTGTACGTCTTCGAACAGCTCGTCCACCAGGATGCCGGTCGCGTAGACCAAGGCGCCGGCGGCGAGTCGGGCGCTCTCCGGCGGGACGGCGAACTCCTTGTCCCTGTTCCCGTTCCCGTTCCCGTTCCCGTTCCCGTTCCCGTTTCCGTTCCCGTTCCCGTTCCCGTCTTCGTCGTCCTCGCCCTCACCCTCGCCCTCGCCCTCGCCCTCGGTATCGAGCACACCGAACATTGCCGGGGAAAACGCACGCAGTTCGTCCGCCAACCCCAGCATCCGGCCTCGCACGGCCGTGGCTTTCGTCTCGGTGTCGTCGCTGTCGTCAGCGCTCTCGGTGCGCGCGCTCTCGGTGTGCCGGGCCTTGCGAGCGGCCGGGTCATCGGGTGGGGCATCGGGGCCGTCGGCTGCGTCGAGGCTCTCTTTGGCCAGGCCCGGGTGGAGTTCGACCTCGCACCGTTCGATCTTCCAGTCCGCCAGCAGCTCGGAGCGCTCCAGCAACTCGTCGACCAGCGCCTGCACCGCGTCCTCGGCGAATTCCAGTGCCGGAGCGTCCACGATGACCTTGAGCAGAGCGCCGCCCGGGTAGACGGCCACGATGCTGTCGAGGAGATCGACTTCGACTCCGTCAGGCCCTTCAACGGACTTGACGGAGACGAATCCGTCCTCGATGAGCGCCACGGCGCCCGCTCGTTGAAGTGGGTCCATCTCCGGAGTGCCCTCCGGGATGCAGGTGTCCACGGTCACTACGTACGTCACGTACCCGAGCTTGGCAGGAGGGAGCCGTTCCGCGCGGGGGAATGGGTCCGTTCGCGGATGCCTGTTCGACCACTGTTCAGCCTTTCCACCTGCGTTGTCAGAGGCATGGGTCACTATGGGTTACGCATGATGACCAATTCGTGAGGGGATTGCATTGACCGCTGACGAGCCGCGCTCCGGCCTGCCCATCGAGTTTCTCCGTACCGTTTCGGACTCTCCGCCGGTCCGCATGGCTGTGGACAAGGCGCGGGCGCTACCCCCGGAAGCAACTCCCGCGACGGACAGCGACCTGCGGAGGGACGACCAGCCCTCCATGGGCTCCTCCATGGGCTCCTCCCTGGGCTCCTCCATGGGCTCCTCCATGCGTCTGGCCACGATCGCGCTCGCCCACCCCTCGTGTCCGGACACGCTGCGCGCGGAGGTCCTCCGACGCTGTTCTGTCCAGCAGCTCCGCCGCCGTCGCGCTCCCGCGGTTCCTGAGAGCGCGTCGGTCACTCGACCCAGCAGGACGACCGTCGGCTGGAAGAGATCCGCACCGCAACCGCCGTCGTGCGCATCCTGGGCGATACCCGCCACGGCGGGCGGTCCGAACGGCCCCGCTGGACCGTCATCCGGCAGGGACGACCCCATGGAGAAGCTGCTGCCGTCCTTCGCCTCCGCCTCGCACCGCTCCCCGGTCTCCTTCACGGATGTCCTGGCGCGCCACTCCTCCCCGCAGGCCGCGCTGCTTCGGGTCACCCGGGATCTGCGAAAGCGTCTGTGCGGCGGCCCCACCTTAGGGAGGCCTGGACTCGGCGAGTGCTCGCCCTGCCGGGCCGCACACCGGAGCTCACCCGTGCCCTGCCGGCGTGGACCGCGCTCACCGTCGGGGGCACCTCTTACGGCACCGCCCACGAAGCGGTCGCCTCCGTGGTGCTGACCACACTCGGCAGTGACGACGAGGCATGGTCCCGCTTCGCCGCGAGCCCTGTCTCCTACGCGGGGCCGACCGGCCGGCTGCGGCTCGGTGATGTCCTCGATGCCGCGGCCAAGGGTGAGGCATGGCCGAAGCTCCCCAGTGCCAGATGACAATCCCCGCGGGGAGCGGCGCAGACTCGACGGTGTGACGAAGCGCGGTGACATACCCGTCGTCCGGCACCGGTCCCTCCCCTCGTGGGGACCGGTGCCGGACGACGGGGTGGTGTCGATCCGCAGGACCTGCCGTGTAGGTGTGGGGCGGGTCAGTGTGGATCGAGCAGGAGGGGGGAGGCGCGAAGTGTTCGCGGGTCCTGCGGGAGGGGATCCGGCGGAAGCGGATCCTGCCGAGGGTGACCGAGAACTTGCGGCGCCATGAGTGGTCTCTCCGAGCTCTGGGCTGGTGGCCTGCCTGAGCGACGCGCGGGGGGTGCGCACTTGCGTCGTGATCCTGCCAGTCGAGGGTGCCGGGGAGGAGCGTCCGGTCTCCGGAACCCGCCTTTGCCGCAGGTCAGCCGTATAAAGTGAGTTTTCCGGTCCGGATGTCCAGTGCGGCGGAGGTAAGGGAGTGGAGGCCTTGAGTCCCGATGCGGGGGCACGCACAACCTTCGCGGAACGGCTCGCGCTGCTCTACAAGGAGGCCGGCAATCCTCCGCTGAAGAGCGTGGCCGAGGCGGTCGTCCGGCTTCAGCGGGTCGATGAGCGCGGGCGGCCCGTACGGGTCTCCGCCCAGCGGATCAGTGACTGGCGCCGGGCCAAGAACGTGCCTGCCCAGTTCGCCGCCCTCCAAGCCGTACTGCATGTCCTCATCCCCCAGGCCCGGCGCGCGCGTCCTGTGCCCGTGTCCGCCGGGCTGTACGACCTGGGTCAGTGGCAGCGGCTGTGGGAGCGTGCGACCGCAGGGGAAGAGGAGGAGCAGGCTCCGGTCGAGGTCCGCGCGGTTGCCGGCGGGGTGTGTCCGTATCGGGGGCTGGCCTCGTACCGGCAGCAGGACGCCGGCTGGTTCTTCGGCCGGGAGCGGAGTACGGCTTCCCTGGTCGCCCAGCTCCGCGCGGCGGGGAAGAACGGCGGCCTCGTCATGCTCGTCGGTGCCTCGGGCGCCGGTAAGTCCTCGCTGCTGAACGCCGGCCTGGTGCCGGCCCTGCAGAGCGGGGCGCTGAGCGGTGAGAGTAGCCGGTCGAGCGTGGTGGCCCAGCTCGTACCGGGCGCCGATCCGCTCGCCGAGCTGACCCGTCGTATTCCGGAACTCGCGGACGTTGTCACTTCCGCGGGGGATGAAGGCCGGTCCTCAGGGGACGAAGACGGGTCCTTAGGGGACGAAGACGGGTTGGCAGACAGGTCCGTGGCCGGGGCCGAAGAAGGAAACAGCGAGTTGGCGGAGGCCGGGGGACCCGGCGGCCAAGCGTCTTACACGGACTTCGTACAGGCCACACGTGACGCCGTCCTCACCTGGGCCCGGCGCGCAAGCCCCACTGCCGTCCCCGGCCCTTCCGGCACCCCCACCCCTCCCGTCCTCATCGTCGACCAGTTCGAAGAGACCTTCACCCTCTGCCCCGACGAAGCGGACCGCCGTACCTTCATCCAGCTCCTCCACGCCGCCTGCACGCCCGTCGAACCCGGTGGTCCGGCTCCCGCGCTCGTCGTCCTCGGTATACGCGCCGACTTCTACGAGCAGTGCCTCGGGCACCCGGAGCTCGCCGACGCGTTGCAGCACCGGCACATGGTGCTCGGGCCGCTCACCACCGCGGAGTTGCGGGAGGCGGTGACCGGACCGGCCAAGGCCGTGGGGCTGGAGTTGGAGCCGGGGCTGGCGGAGCTGATCGTGCGGGAGGTGAGTGCGGACGGGCCGCGGGGGACACATCACGCGGGGGTGTTGCCGTTGCTGTCGCACGCGCTGCTCGCGACCTGGCAGCGGCGCAAGGCGGGGCGGCTGACGCTGGCCGGGTATCGGGCGGCCGGTGGGATCCAGGGAGCCGTCGCCGCCACCGCCGAGCGTGCCTGGTCCGGGCTCGATCCGGCGGCGCGCACGGCCGCGCGGCTGCTGCTGCTCAGGCTGGTGCGGCTGGGCGAGGACACACAGGCGACGCGGCGGCGCGGGACGCGGCGGCAGTTGGCGGCGGAGTCGACGGATCCGGGCAAGACGGAGGAGTCGCTCGAGGCGCTGGTGCGGGCCCGGCTCGTGACGCTGGACGCGGAGACCGTGGAGATCACGCACGAGGCGCTGCTCCATGCCTGGCCCCGGCTGCGGGACTGGATCGACGAGGACCGGCAGGGCAATCTGCTGCGCCAGCGGCTGGAGGAGGACGGCCGGGCCTGGGAGGAGTCCGGGCGTGACTCGTCGCTGCTCTACCGGGGCTCCCGGCTGGGGCAGGCCCACAGCTGGGCGCGGTCGGCCGGTGACACCTTTCTGACCCGGAGCGCGATGGAGTTCCTGGCCGCCGCGGTCCGGCTGCGCCGGCGCACGGTCTGGATCAGCCGGGGTGCGGTGGCGGCGCTGGTCGCGCTCGCGATGGTGGCCGTCGGCTCGGCGGTGGTCGCCTGGCAGCAGCGGGACGACGCCCTGTTCGCGCAGGTGCTCGCCGAGGCCGACCGCTTCCAGTACTCGGACCCGTCGCTGTCCGCCCAGCTCGACCTGGTCGCCCACCGGCTGCGCCCGGACGACGAGGACACCACCAGCCGGCTGATCTCGATCGTGAACGCCCCGCTGGCCACGCCCCTGCTCGGCCACACCGGCGCCGTCTACCTCACCACGTTCAGCCCGAACGGAAAGCTCCTGGCCACCGCCAGCTACGACCGGACGGTACGGCTGTGGGACGTGGCCGACCGGGAGCGGCCCAAACCGCTGGGCAAGCCCCTGACCGGCCACAAGAGCTGGGTGAGCAGCGCGGTCTTCAGCCCGGACGGCCACACCCTCGCCAGCGCCGGCGACGACGGCACGGTCCGGCTGTGGGACGTACGGGATCCGAACCGGCCACGTCCGCTGGGCGCGCCCCTGACCGGCCACAAGGGCACGATCTACCTGATCGCCTTCAGCCCGGACGGCCGTACGCTCGCCTCGGTCAGCGAGGACCGGACCGTGCGGTTGTGGAACGTGGCGGATCCGGAGCGGCCCGAGGCCCTGGCCACGCTGACCGGGGCCGGCGCCGCCGTGCGGTCCGTGGCGTTCAGCCCGGACGGCGACACACTGGCGGCCGGGGGCGACGACAAGACGATCCGGCTGTGGGACGTGTCCGAACCGGACCGGCCGAAGGCGCTTTCCACGCTGACCGGGCACACCGCCCTGGTGCACTCCGTCGCTTTCAGCCCGGACGGCCGCACCCTCGCCAGCGGCAGCTCGGACGACACGATCCGGCTGTGGGACGTCTCCGATCCCCGTCACGGCAGCCAGCTCGGCTCCCCGCTCACCGGGCACACCGGCCCCGTCTGGTCGGTGGCCTTCAACCCCGCCGGCACCATGCTCGCCGCCGCCAGCGCGGACAGCACCGCGAGCCTGTGGAACGTCAGTGACCGGGAGTATCCCTCGCAGGTCGGCGAACCCCTCGCGGGCGCCAGCGGGGAGATGTACGCGCTCGGGTTCAGTCCCGACGGCCGTACGCTCGCCACCGGCAGCGGCGACAGCAAGGTCCGGCTGTGGTCGATTCCGACGGCGGACATGATCGGCGGCAACGGGGCGTTCCGCCCGGACGGCAAGGTGCTCGCCACGGCCGCGCGGGACGGACGGATCCGGCTGTGGGACGTACGGGATCCCGCCCGGCCGGTGGCGCTGAGCAAGCCGTTCCTGCCCGGGGACACCGGCCAGCGCTCCCAGGTGTTCTCACCCGACGGCCGCACGCTCGCGGTGACGACGGGCGAGCAGAGTGTGCGGCTGTGGAATGTCAGCGACCCGGCACGACCGGTCGCCTACGACTCCCCCATCATGCTGCGCACCCGGTTCATGGGCCCCGACGCGCTGGCCTACAGCCCGGACGGGCGCACGCTGGCCACCGCCTACGACGACCGCACCCTGCGGCTGTGGAACGTCAGCGACCCCGCCCATGTCGTGCCGCTCGGCCCGCCCATCACCGGGCACACCGGCTACATCAACTCCCTCGCCTTCAGCCCGGACGGCCGCACCCTCGCCAGCGGCAGCGCGGACGCCACCATCCGGCTGTGGAAGGTGACCGACCCCCGCCGTCCGACCCTGCTCGGCGCCCCGCTCACCGGTCACACCGGGCCGGTCAACGCGCTCGCCTACAGCCCCGACAGCCATACGCTGGCCAGCGGCAGCGACGACGACACCGTGCGGCTCTGGGACGTCACCGACCCGGGCGAGGCGACTCCGCACGGCGACCCCCTCACCGGCCACACCGAAGCGGTCGTCTCACTGACGTTCAGCGAGGGCGGGCGCTATCTGGCCACCGGGGGCAACGACAACACGGTCCGGCTGTGGAACGTCACCTCCCCGTCCGACGCGTCCGCCATGGGCCAGGCGATGAGCCCCAACGCCAAGACGGGCAACTTCCTGTCGTTCAGCCCGACGAGCCACATGCTCGGCGTCTCCAGCGGCACCGACACCATCCGGCTGTGGAACCTGGACGTCGACCAGGCGATCCGCCGCGTCTGCTCGACCACGCAAGGAGTGCTGACGCGGGAGAAGTGGAACGAGTATCTGCCCCGGCTGTCGTACGAGCCGCCGTGCACGCGGTAGACCCGAGCATGCGGTAGACCCGAGCAGGCCGTAAACCCGAGCAGGCCGTAACCCCCCGGTAAGGACGTGTACGGCCTGCTCCATGCGCTCAGTGACGGGGCGGAAACGCAAGTGGCATGACGGGGGTTCGACCGACAGCGGTTTCCGTGATCCCGATCACAACCCCGGGCCGCAGCCGATCGGGCGGCTCCCGCGAGGCAGACAGCCTTGTTACTGTGGGCTCAGCCCGATCGCTGGTGCATCCCCCGTCGCCAGCGGTCGGGCCTTCTCATGTCGTGGTTCCGACGGCCCGGGGCCTGCCCGGCCCGGCGGGAGCTTTCGCGGAGTCGTACGCTGATCCTGTGCCAAAGGCGTACGAAGTGATCGTGGACGACCTGCGACGCCCCCGCACCCCGATGCTCCGCGACAACCACCGGCACCAGTGGGAGAAGGACCGGGCGCGCCGCCCGCTCGCCACGCGGGCCGGGACCGGGGCCACGGAGCGCGACACCGGGCTTCAGATGCGGGACCTCGTCTTCCACGCGCGGTACCGGGAGGTCGCCGCACCCCCGGAACTGGCGGACGCGTTCGGCGTGCCGGAGGGGACTCCGCTCCTGGAGCGCGTCTACCGGACGCGGTGCTCGGCCGAGAGCGCCCCGTTCAGCCTCGTGACCTCCTACCTCGTCCGCGCCATGATCGCCGCGAACCCCGCTCTTCTGGACGACTCCCACGAGCCCTGGCCGGGCGGCACCCAGAACCAGCTCCACACGGTCGGCATCGAGGTGGGCCGGGTCGAGGAGCGGGTCAGCGCGCGGCCGCCGACGCCTCGGCAGGCTTGGGAGCTGGGCCTGCCGCCGGGGGCGCCGGTGATCCTGCTGCGCAAGACGTCGTACGACATCACCGACCGCGTCGTGGAGATCTCCGAGGTCACGCTGCCCGGGGACCGCGCGGAATTGCTTTTCACCACTTCCCTGGAAAGGTGGTGAGTGCCGCGGTGGGTCGGCGCGTCATCATCGTCACGGCTGTCCATGGTCCCTCTGCGGCGTTCCTGCCGGACGCCCACAAGTCGCTGCGCGCACAGGAGTTGCCGGCGGGGTGGGAATGGCGGTGGGTGATCCAGGAGGACGGGAAGACGGACCAGGTCCGCCCGTACGTCCCCGATGACGCGCGCGTGACGTTCCGCCAGGGCCGGCCCGGGGGGCCCGGCGTGGCACGCACCATCGCGCTCGCGCACGCCGAGGGCGAGTACGTGAAGATCCTGGACGCCGACGACCAGCTCACGCCGGGTGCCCTCGCCCGTGACCTGGCGGTCCTCGAAGCCGACCGCACCATCGGCTGGACGACCTCCCGGGTCCTGGACCTCCTGCCGGACGGCACGACGGCCGGCTTCCCCGGCGACCCCGACGACGGGCCCGTCGAGCGAGGCACCGTACTCGACTTCTGGAAGGCGCACGACTTCCGCGCCCCGGTCCACCCCGCGACCCTCTGCGTACGCCGGGACCTCCTGCTCGCCCTCGGCGGCTGGATGGCACTCCCCGCCTCCGAGGACACGGGCCTGCTGCTCGCCCTCAACTCCGTGAGCCGGGGCTGGTTCTCGGCGGAGGTGGGCCTCCTCTACCGCAAGTGGGAGGGCCAGGCCACCGGCCAGTCGGCCCACCTGGACCCCGCGGAACGAGCGGCACGCATGGCAGTGGCGGAGGCCAGGGCACGGGCGCTGGGCTCCTTCGGCTGGGGGTATCCGCCGGGCCGGTGACCACCGCCACCCGGTGACGGAGCGGACCGAAAACCGACGGAACCCTGCGCACGCGCTCGGCGGACCCGCAGCAAGGACTGGGACGCGGAGGCCGGACTCTCCCACCGCAAACGGAAGGACCAGGCGACCAGCCCGCCGGCCCACCCGGACCCCGCGGAACGAGCGGCACGCATGGCAGTGGCGGAGGCCAGGGCACGGGCGCTGGGCTCCTTCGGCTGGGGGTATCCGCCGGGCCGGTGACCACCGCCACCCGGTGACGGAGCGGACCGAAAACCGACGGAACCCTGCGCACGCGCTCGGCGGACCCGCAGCAAGGACTGGGACGCGGAGGCCGGACTCTCCCACCGCAAACGGAAGGACCAGGCGACCAGCCCGCCGGCCCACCCGGACCCCGCGGAACGAGCGGCACGCATGGCAGTGGCGGAGGCCAGGGCACGGGCGCTGGGCTCCTTCGGCTGGGGGTATCCGCCGGGCCGGTGACCACCGCCACCCGGTGACGGAGCGGACCGAAAACCGACGGAACCCTGCGCACGCGCTCGGCGGACCCGCAGCAAGGACTGGGACGCGGAGGCCGGACTCTCCCACCGCAAACGGAAGGGCCAGGCGACCAGCCCGTCGGCCCACCTGGACCCCGCGGAACGAGCGGCACGCATGGCAGTGGCGGAGGCCAGGGCACGGGCGCTGGGCTCCTTCGGCTGGGGGTATCCGCCGGGCCGGTGACCACCGCCACCCGGTGACGGAGCGGACCGAAAACCGACGGAACCCTGCGCACGCGCTCGGCGGACCCGCAGCAAGGACTGGGACGCGGAGGCCGGACTCTCCCACCGCAAACGGAAGGACCAGGCGACCAGCCCGCCGGCCCACCCGGACCCCGCGGAACGAGCGGCACGCATGGCAGTGGCGGAGGCCAGGGCACGGGCGCTGGGCTCCTTCGGCTGGGGGTATCCGCCGGGCCGGTGACCACCGCCACCCGGTGACGGAGCGGACCGAAAACCGACGGAACCCTGCGCACGCGCTCGGCGGACCCGCAGCAAGGGCTGGGACGCGGAGGCCGGACTCTTCCACCGCAAACGGAAGGGCCAGGCGACCAGCCCGTCGGCCCACCTGGACCCCGCGGAACGAGCGGCACGCATGGCAGTGGCGGAGGCCAGGGCACGGGCGCTGGGCTCCTTCGGCTGGGGGTATCCGCCGGGCCGGTGACCGCCGCCGCCCGGTGACGGAGAGGACCGCCGCTGCCCGGTGACGGCGATGGCCTGGGACGGGCACTTCTCGGCGGCCTCCCGTGCCTGCCGGTGGTCGGCGCTGTCCTCCCGGCCCGGTCCACTCGGCGGAGCCGCGGCAGAGGCCGGCGGCGATCCAGATGTTCATCCGCGCTCCCCTCGTGGACCGTGGTCGGGGTTGCGCGACTGGGCTGTCCGCCTACCGAACCCTCTTCGTCACTGGTCGAAGGACAGGTCGAGCATCCGGATCGCGTTGCCCCGCAGCAGTTTGTAGGCCACCTCGTCGGAGAGTCCGCCCACGTGCTCCGCGGCCACCCGCTTCGTGTCCGGCCAGGTCGAGTCGACGTGTGGGTAGTCCGTCTCGAAGGTCGCGTTGTCGACGCCGACCGTCTCGATGGCTTCGATGCCGTGCTTGTCGCGGAAGAAGCAGCAGAAGATCTGGCGGTAGTAGTACGTCGACGGGGGCTCCGGGATCAGGTCCTTCACGCCGCCCCAGGCCCGGTGCTCCTCCCAAACGTCGTCGGCGCGTTCGAGGGCGTACGGGATCCAGCCCATCTGGCCCTCGCTGTAGGCGAGTTTCAGCCGGGGGAACTTCACCAGGACCCCGGAGAAGAGGAAGTCCATCATCGACGCCATGGCGTTGTTGAAGGACAGGGACGCCTGGACGGCGGGCGGGGCGTCGGGGGACGCGGCCGGCATCTGGGAGGAGGAGCCGATGTGCATGTTGACGACCGTGCCGGTCTCCTCGCAGGCCGCGAAGAACGGGTCCCAGTAGCCGGAGTGGATGGAGGGCAGGCCCAGGTAGGTCGGGATCTCGCTGAACGTCACCGCGCGCACCCCGCGCGCCGCGTTGCGGTGGATCTCCGCGACCGCGAGGTCGATGTCCCACAGCGGGATGAGGCACAGCGGGATCAGCCGGCCGCCGCTGTCGCCGCACCACTCCTCGACCATCCAGTCGTTGTAGGCGCGCACGCAGGCCAGCCCGACCTCCTTGTCCTTGGCCTCGGCGAAGGTCTGGCCGCAGAAGCGGGGGAAGGTGGGGAAGCAGAGCGAGGCCTCGACGTGGTTGATGTCCATGTCCGCCAGCCGCGCCCTGGGGTCCCAGCAGCCGCGCCGCATCTGTTCGCGGGTGATGCCGTCCAACGTCATCTCGTCCCGGGAGAAGCCGACGGCCGCGATGATGCGCTTGTACGGGAAGAGGTCGCCCTCGTACTCCCACCAGTCGGTGATCTGGCCGTCCGGGTCCGTGGTGAACCGGTACTTCCCGCCGATGTACTCAAGGTCGCCGATCCCGGCGGTGAGGGGCTTCGGGCCCCGGTCCCGGTACTTGGCCGGGAGCCAGGTCTCGAAGAGGTGCGCGGGCTCGATCACGTGATCGTCCACGCTGATGACCTTGGGCAGATCCTTGGTGCTGCTGTCGGTGGTACTGCGGTTGGCGGTCGCCACGTCTGGCCCCCTAGTGCCTGCCTCGTGCCTGCCGGCGGACCGCCGGAATCCGAATCCCAAGCCGAATCCCGATCCGAATCTGACGGTCCATCAGATTTGTGGTTCACAGTAGGGGGCCGCCCCGGAGACGGCAAGGGGCCATCCGGTCAGCGGTGAGACGAGGCGAGTTCGCGAACGTCCGACGCGGGGGGCTGCCGGGTCCCGTGTGCGCCGCTACGATCCCCAAGTGATCGAACTCGCAGAAATGATCCGGGAGTTGCGTCACGAGCTGAACGCGGCGCTGGCGGACGGGTCGGCCGCACCGGTGCGCTTCGAGCTCGGGCCGGTGGAGATCGAGGCGACCGTCATGGTGGGACGCAGAGGCGGAGCGGCCGGGAAGGTGCGGTTCTGGGTCGTCGAGGCGGGCGGTGACGCACAGTCGGAGGCGTCTCGGACGCACCGGATCAGCCTCACCCTGGAGCCCAAACTGGTCGCGCCGGACGGAACGCGGCGCACTGTGCTGATCGCCGGGGACGAGGCCGACGCGGAACGCTGATCCGCGCCGCTTCGCGCCCCTGACGTGGCTGGAGTTGTGGCCGTACGCTGGGTCGACGACTGTCGGTAGGAACTCGATGACGACTGGTGGCGATCGGGAGGTCACGGGGGTGGAAGGGCGCAGCCCTGCACGGGTTCGCAACGAGTTGATGGCCGAGGTCGTCGACGTACTCCAGGAATCGACCACCATGCGGCAGCCGACCAGCGCCGACCTGCTGGTGACCATGCTGAGCCAGGAACTGGGCTCGCCCGTGGACCCCCTGCGCAACGAGTCGCTGCGGCCGTGGCTGCTGCACCTCGTCGAGCAGTGCACCCAGATACCGGACGGGCTGCCGTGTCTGGTGCGCTGCCTGGGCTATGTCGAGCAGCAGTCCGTCGCCGTGACGACGCTGCGGCCCCTGGTGGACGAGTGGGAGGCCGTGGACTTCTTCGACGGCGCCGATCTGCTTCCCCTGCGGCACATACTCCGGGAGATGCGGTCGTCGTCCACCCTCGCGACCCTGGCGCGGCGGGCGAGCCGCTCACGCACCCAGGAGCTTCCCCCGTGGTGCGACACGGGCTGGACGGTGTTCCTGCGGCTGGCCGGCGACAACTCCGGGGCGAAGGACCTGCCGGTGAGCATGGCGTTCCTGTCCCTGGCCGCCGACCACCTGATGGAGGACGGACAGGCGACGGCGGCCGAGGAGCTGCGCCGCTGGCTCCGCCGGCAGGCCCGCGCCTGGGAGCTGGAGGACAAGCTGGCGGAGTGGCAGCGCAGCGGCGTCGCCCAGCCGCCCCCTTCACTGGTACCGGCGTATCTGATGATCCAGTTCGAACCCGACGGTGTGGATCCCGAGCGGTACTACCTCTCCCACTGGCGGCAGTCGGATGCGGAGGGCTGGCATCCGGTGCCCGGCGAGACGCTGCACCTGCACCGCGACCAGCTTCCCTCGGAGGTCGAGCTCCTCATCGAGCAGACCGAGGAACGCTGGTCGGACCTGCGTCAGCCGGTCGTGCTCGAGTTCATCCTTCCTTGGGAACTGCTCGGCGAGCCGGTCGAGTGGTGGCACAAGGAGTCGGACTCGGCCTCGCCGACACCGCTGGTGATGGACTACGCGGTGCTCGTGCGTTCGTTCGAGCGCCTGCGCAAGGCCGCCTGGCACCGGCCCTGGCACAACAAGTGGCGCCAGTTCAAGGAGCGGCCGGCCGACACCCACTCGCACTGGAACCGTCCGGGCCGCTCCCACTTCCATCTGGAGCGGGAGCTGAAGGAGGACGAGCAGGCGGTCTGTCTGGTACTCAGCGAACCGCCGGGCACCGACTCCCTGACCGGCCGTCAGGAGTACCTCGCCGGACTGCGGTCGGGCATACCGGCCATGCTCTGGCACCGCGGCGACTGTTCCGACCCCTCCTTCAAGGAGGCGGTGGCCGACATCGTGCAGGACCGGGGGCTGGCCGGTCTGCTGGAGCGGACCGGAAAATGGCGCAAGGAGGCTCTGGCCATGGGGCCGGAGGGCTGGGACAACCACGTGGGACGCCATCTTGCGATCCTGCTCGACGATCCGGAACGCAGACCCGGCCCTCCCGGGCCCGAACACCGGCCGGTGAAGCCGTGACCGGGGGCGGAGGCGGAGCACGGGTGGCACAGGTGGCACGGACCGCACGGACCGCACGGACCCAGGGTCCATCCACACGCGGCGAGAGGGGCTGCCCCGATATGCAGCAGCGTGCATCCGCTGGTCCGCGTCTGTTTCGCACCGGCTTCCCTGCCCCTGACGTGCCCATGCGCACACCCGGCGCGAGCCCCCGTACGCACTTGCTTCAGCAGTGCACGCACTGCAAGGCTTTGACCGTGGATGTCACGCATGCCCGGGGTCTGCGCGGCTCCCCAGCACTCTCACCGTCACTTCGACGCCTTGAGAGCACCTATGCGTGACGACGATGGTCAGCGACCGGCACGGGCTGCGCGGGCACGTCGTGAGGCCGCGAGGGCCCTCGGACGGCTCGGGCGGCCGGACGGGCCGCGGCTCACGGAGGCGGTACTCCTCATCGACACGCACCCGACGATGCGGGTGTGGGACCGTTCGGTCGACGAACTGGTCGACGAGCTGCGGCAGTCGGGGCGGTTCACCCGGGTGCGGGTGGTGCGCCTGCTCGGGACCGACGAGACGGACGCGGCGCGGGTGAGCACCGAGGAGCCACTCGCCCCCGCCTCCGCGGACCTGCGCCAAGTGGTGCTGGTCCTGACCGACGCCCTGGCGGTCGGCTGGCGGCTGGGCGCCGTACAGCCGCTGCTGCGCGAGGCGGGGCGCAGGTGCCCCGTCGCCGTGGTGCAGCTGCTTCCGCAGCGGCTGTGGTTCCGTACCGGGCTGGACGTGCACCGGGTACGCATCCGCGCGCCGCACGCCTGGGCGGCCAACCGGGAATGGGACTGGGAGGGGCGCGAGGTCCCGGCCGGATTACCGGACGCCGAGGAGTCCGGATCCGAGGGCGACGCCGTGGTCGTACCCGTTCTCGCCCTGACCCACCGTTCGGCGGAGTCCCTGGTCCGGCTGGTGGCCGGGCCGGCGCCCGAATGGCGGGATCTGTCCGCCATCCAGGCACGGGAGTGGAAGCGCAGGCCCGACGCGGCCCGTGGCCTGCCCTGGGCGGAGGACGTGCCCGACCCGCACAGCACCGTGCCCGCCGCGGAACGGGTCTCCGACTTCAGAGCCGCGGCCAGCCCCACCGCGTTCATGCTCGCGACCCGGCTGGCCGCAGCGTCCCTGAGCCTGCCCGCCATCCGCACCGTCATGGAGAGCGCCCCGAACGCGGGCCCGGTGCATGTCTCCGAACTGCTGCTGAGCGGCCTGGTCCGGCCCACCCGGACGGAGAACGAGGGCCCGGCGGACGCGGCGTTCACCTTCGCCCCCAACACCCGCGAGGAACTGCTGGCGCTGGGCCGCCGCAGCGCGACCGCCCGGGTCCTGCACGACGTACGCGCGTTATTGGCCGCGGACCCCGCGACCCGCTCCCTGCTGCCCGACCCCACCGAGCCGCTCGACACCCTGGCGATGCCGCGCGTCAACCGCCGCAACATCGCGCTCCTCCGGGTGGAGCTGACCGCTTTGCGTGCTTTGTCCGGGCGTTATGGCCAGCGTGCCGCCATGTTGACGAGGGTGCTGAGCTGGCACGATCGGCGATACGCCGTCAGCCTGGAAAAACCCCCCCGTACGTCACCGGGAACCGCACCCCCCGGTTCGGCCCCGGCGGCGGTCGAACAGCGTCCTCAGTCCCGGCCCGCTTCTGAAGGAGCCTCTCAGATGTCGACAACACCCCAGCGCACCGTGGAGGAGGACCGGGCGACACGGCCGCGTGTCTGGGGGAACCTGCCGCCACGGAACCCGAACTTCACGGGTCGCGCCACCCTGCTGGAGCTGCTCGACCAGCGCCTGCGGGAAGGCACGACCACGGTGCTGCCGGAAGCGATCCACGGCATGGGCGGCGTCGGCAAGACACAGCTCGCGATCGAGTACGCCTACCGACACCAGTCGGAGTACGACATC
The DNA here is from genome assembly GCF_030499515.1 of Streptomyces sp. DT2A-34. Taxonomy (NCBI): domain Bacteria; kingdom Bacillati; phylum Actinomycetota; class Actinomycetes; order Kitasatosporales; family Streptomycetaceae; genus Streptomyces; species Streptomyces sp. DT2A-34. The sequence continues at coordinate 4,594,596 of NZ_JASTWJ010000001.1, forward strand.
GTGTGGTGGATCCCCGCGGAGCGGCCGGGGCAGATCGGCCAGGCGCTGGTGGAACTGGCCCAGCGGCTGGGTCTGGTGACCACGACCGAGGCCAACATCGCCGGTCCCGCGGTCCGGGAGGCGCTGCGCGAGGGCCGGCCGTACTCCCGCTGGCTGCTCATCTTCGACAACGCCGACAACCCCGAGCAGGTCCGCCACTACTTCCCGCAGGGCGGCAACGGCACCATCCTCGTCACCTCCCGCAACCGGCGGTGGGGGCAGGTGGGCGGGTCCCTGGAAGTGGACGTGTTCACCCGGGAGGAGAGCACGGAGCTGCTGCGCCGCTCCGGGCCGCCCCTCCACGACGACGAGGCCGACGCGCTGGCCGAGGCGCTGGGCGATCTGCCGCTGGCCCTGGAACAGGCCGCCGCCTGGCGCGCCGAGACGGGCATGCCCGCCTCCGAGTATCTGCGGCTGTTCGAGAACAAGCGCATGGAACTGCTGGAAGTGGCCCCGCCGCCGGACTACCAACTGCCGGTCGCCGCGGCCTGGAACGTCTCCCTGGACCACCTGGAGACCCGCAGCCCGGCCGCGCTGCGCCTGTTGCAGCTGTGCTCCTACTTCGCTCCCGACCCGATCTCCCGTTCCATCTTCTCGGGCCTCGGCAACAGCAGCATCTTCCCGGAGCTGGACGCCGCCCTGAACGACCCGATGAAACTCGCGCGCGCGATAAGGGAGGTGAACCGCTACTCCCTCGCCCGCATCGACCACCGTACGAACTCCATCGAAATGCACCGCCTGGTGCAGCTCGTCCTGAACAACCGCATGACCTCCGAGGAGCAGTCCCGCATGCGCCATGGCGCCCACACCCTGATGGCCGCCGCCGACCCGAAGTCCCCGAACGACCCGGCGAGTTGGCCCCGCTACGCGGAGCTCTACAGCCATGTCATCGCCGCGGAGGCGATCAAGTCCGACCAGCCGTGGGTGCGCCAGCTGGTCAGGAACATCGCCGAGTACCTCTACTACTGGGGCGACCACGAGGTGTCGCTCGACTTCTCCGAGCAGGCGTGGGAGTCCTGGCTCACCATCTTCGGCGAGGAGGACCAGCAGACGCTGCTGATGGGGCAGTGGCTGTGCTTCACGTACTGGGTGGTGGGCCGGTTCGACGACGCCGGCCGGCTGGTCACCCACCTCCGGGAGGTCTACGAGCGCACCGCCCCCGCGGAGGGCGAGGACACCCGCGAGGACGCACTCGACGCCCTCCAGCTCGAAGCCGCCGTACGCCGGGTCGAGGGCAGGTTCACCACCGGCGCCGAGCTGGACAGGATCGCGTACGAACGAGCCCGCAGGGCCTTCGGCGAGGACGATCCGACCACGCTCAACATCGCGCACAACCTCAGCGTGAGTCTGCGGCTGATCGGTGACTTCCGCCAGGCGCTCGAACTCGACCGGCGCACCCTCGACCTCAAACTGCGGCTGTACGGCCGGGACGACCGCCGGACCCTGCTCACCGAGCGCAACGTCGCCACCGACGTACGCGAGACGGGCGACTACGTCGGTGCGCGCGCCCTGCACGAGACCGTGCTGGGGGCCTACCGGGACGTGTTCGGCCAGGAGAACCCCGCCACGATCGAGGCGATGCGCCAGCTGAGCGAGTCCTGCCGCAAGGAAGGCGACCATGCGCGCTCGCTGGAGCTGGCCACCGAGGCGCACGCGATGTTCATCCGCCGCTACGGCGAGACCCACCCCGATTCGCTGGCCTCCGCACTGACCCTGTCGGTGGCGCTGCGCCAGAACGGCGACCTGCAGGCGGCCAGGACCCGGGGCGTCAAGGCCAGCGAGGGGTACCGGCAGATCTACGACCCGCACCACCCGCACGTGCTCTCCGCCGACGTCGACCTGGCCGTCACCCTGCGCCTGCTCGGCAGGCCCGAGGAGGCACGCCGCCTGGACGAGACGGCACTCGCCTCGCTCACCGACCGGCTCGGCGCGGATCACCCGCTCGCCCTCATCTGCGCCATCAACCTGGCCAGCGACCTGGCCGCGCTCGGCCTCCAGGAGGAAGCGCGGCGCCGGGGCGAGGACTCCCTGGCCCTGTGCCGGGTCACCTTCGGGGACGACCACCCGACGACGCTGGCGTGCGCGGGCAACCTGGCGATGGACCTCGTCGCCGTCGGCGCGGAGGCCCAGGGCAACGCCCTGCGTGAGGACACCATGGAGCGCATCGAGCGCGTCCTCGACGCACCCCGGCTGCGCGCGGAGCAGGGGAGCCCGCACCCGGCCACGGTTCAGTTCAGGGACCGCGAGCGGGCCAACTGCGACATCGACCCGCTGCCGCTGTGAACAGCGCGCGGATGTGAGCCAGTGGGCGACGCGAGAACGGCCCGGTCAGGTCGGGTGGCGCGCCAGCCAGCTCGCCAGGCCGACAGGGTCCGCGCCCCGTCCGGTCGCCGTCTCCAAGGCGTCCTGCACGGCTCGGGCCCGCTCCGGGAAGCCGAGCAGCAGGCGGGACGCGGCCGCTTGCGCCGGGTCGCCGGACAGGGCCCGCCCGAGGCCGACCCAGGCGGCCACCGGCGCCCCCTTGCCGGTCAGCCGGGCGGCGCAGGCGGCCCGCGCTCCGGCGAGGTCACCGCAGGCCAGCAGGACGTCGGCCGCCTCGGCGCCATCGACGCCCCCGGCGTCCGCGCCGTACCGGGCGGCGGTGTGCCGCCAGGGTCCCCCGGGCTCGCTGAGCCGGTGCCGGGCGAGGACGGCCGCGCTGTCCAGGAACCGGACCTCCGTGTCGGGGGCCAGTTCGGGCTCTGCGGCGAGGGTGGCCGGCGGCCGTGCGTCGCCGCGCTGCCAGGCCTGTACGGCGTCCTCGACGGCCGCGGCGGGCGGTCGCAGGTGGTGGGCCCGCCAGCGGGCCAGGTGGTCCTGGGCGACGTCCTCGGCGAGCCGCAGCTCGGCCGCGGGCACCTCGTCGGTCATCCACGACGCGCACCGCTCGCTCAGGCACTCCAGGACACGGCGCCCCACAGGTGTCAGCCGCTGGTGCCCGCCGACCTCGTTCAGCGTGGACCACACCTGGGTGCGCCACAGGGCGAACTCGAAATGGGCCAGCGGGGCGTATGCCGCGTCGGCGGTGTGCCGGTGGGTGCGCCAGAACCGGGTGACTCCGAAGAAGGCGTAGATGCCCTGCAGCAAGCCGCCCAGCGGACGGGGGTCGTCGCGCCACGGGGCGTAGAACAGCTCTTCCGGCTGATCCTCGGACGACGGCACGAGCAGGGGGCCCAGGTGCATCAGGCCGCCCAGCTTGGTGTGCTGGAACTCGTGCACCAACGTGGCGGCGAGCTGCGCGACGTCGTCCGGACGGGACGCCGTGACCGCGCCGAACGCGTCTCCGGCCGTGCTGCTGTGCGGCCGAAACCTTTCTCTTGCCGGGGTGGGAGCAACCGACATCAGCCCCCGACGCATCCCCCGGGCGCTCTCCGGCTCGTCACGCCTCAGCACCTCCCACGCTCGGGCGAGCAGCGACTCCCAGCGCTCCGCCTCCGCCGGGGACAGCGGACGGGGGTCGCTCGGGCGGGGGAACGTCCGATAGGGGTCCAGTTCCTCCAGTACGAGGGACTTCGCATGGTCCCCGCAGCCGAGTTCCACCCGGCGGACCGGTAACCAGCCCGGCCCGCGCCGGTCCCAGCCGGGCGCGACCTCGACCTCACCGTGGCCGGCCGTGATCCGCAGCCGGCCCCCGTGTCCCGCGACCCGGGCCGTGCTCCACTGCTCCTTCTCCGGCTGCTCCGTCTCCGGCAGCACGGCACACCCCAGGGTCGGCAGCGGCACCAGCCCGCTGCGCACCGGAACGGTGATCGAGAAGTCCAGTCCGGCCCGCGCTCCGGCAGCGGCGGCGAGCGCCGCCAGGTGCCCCACGATCACCCGCAACGGCGCGTCCTCGTAGACCTGGCCCCGGAGCCGGCGCACCGCCAGGGACACCCACATGCCGGTGCCCGGGGACATCAGGACGTGTTCGAAGGCGTCGGGCGCGTGCCGCTGGACACGCGCCAGCAGGGCCCATGCCTCCGTATAGGCCACCGGGAGTTCCTCGTGCGGCGGCAGTCCGCCGTCCAGCGCCCGCAGCAGCAGAAGACGGCGGCTGCGCTCGGCGCCCAGCAGTTCCTCCACCACCGCGTCGTCACCGTCGCCGCGGGCGAGCGCGCCAAGGCCCTCTGTCGAGAGCCGGTGGAACGGCAGCCGGTCCCCCGTCGTCGTGGCGTCAACGGCCACGGGTCCCCCACGTCACACCGGTCGCCTCGGCAACGTCAGTCGAAGCGGGACGGGTTGAACGACACCGTGATGGACTGTGGGCCGTCGATGTGGTGCAGCAGCTGTTCCAGCGACTCCGTGAAGACCGTGCCGTCCATGGAGCGCAGCGCTTCAAGAGGGACCCCCGAGAGATCGACGAGACCGGACTCGACGGCAGGCATCGTTTCCTCCACGGCTGCCAAGTCCCCTCCCGTACCTACCAGTCAGCGCTGTCGGTGCCTCAACCATGATGACCCAGCAGGGCACATGTCGAAACCCCGTATCCCGGCCGCGCCACTACATCAAGTCAGCCAATGGCCCACACTGTCGGGCCCCTCGGGTATCTGCCGCGAGCACGCCGGCGTCACCCGTTGCGCCGCGCGAGTCCGGCCGCAGCACGGTCCACGCGTTCCACTTCCGGGGACGGCCCCTCCAGCAGACGCACGGCTTCCAGGAGCTGGTCGAGCGTGCCCGGGTAGCGCAGGCAGGTGCGCACGATGCCGTAGATCGCCATCCGCAGTCTGGGGTCGCGGGGAGTGTGGGCCGCGATCCGGCCGTCGATGCTCTCCAGGAGGAGCTCCGTCCCGCTCCCGCCGCGCAGCATCGGAAGCGCCGTCAGGGCGTCGACGAGCTCCGCCAGTTCCCGCAGCGGCAGATCCGCGGGCAGACCGGCCAGGGCGGGGACGGGGCGGGCGTCGGGAGCGCCGTCGGCGAGGGCGAGCGCGCCCCGTGGGGGCAGGCCGGTGTACCGCTGGAGCAGCTCCAGCTCGGCGGGGGCCAGGGCGTCGTACCAGCGTTCCACCCGGCCGGCCGCGAGTCTGCCCAGGCCGTCCGAGCGGTGATGGGCGCTCACCAGGCCGATCACGCTGTCGCCGCACCACACCACGGCACCCGACATCCCCTCCCAGGGCGAACGCTCCGGTTCGACCTCGGCGGGCGGGGTGACGACGGCCAGCTCCAGCGTGCCCGCACGCCGGTTGGACAGAACGGAGACGGTTCCCGCGACATGGCACGAGTCCCGGTACTGGCTGGGGGATCCGTCGTCGAGGCGGTGCGCGGTGTCCTCGCGGAGCTTGAAGCGGGGGAAGCCCATCGCGCTGAAGGGCAGGGTCACATCGGCGTCCGGTACCGCCGCGTAGCGGGGCGGGCCGACCGGTGGCAGGCCGGGCGGGAGGCCGGTGAGCTCCAGCAGCGCGAGGTCCGCGGACTCGGCCGGCAGCACGATACGGGCCTCGGCGCTCCACTCCCCCGGCCGGTCCGCGTCGAAGCGCACCCGGACCGAGGCCACCGGCCCGGCGACGACATGAGCGGCCGTCAACACGCACGCCTCGCCCACCCGGTATCCGGAACCGCGGCGACCGGCCAGTCCGCCCGGCCGCCGCACCAGTATCTCGGCGACCCGCGCCGCTTGCAGTCCCTGCGCCCGTTCCCCCACAGCGGCCCCTTACCCCTCGGGTGTCAGGGGTACGCGGAGCGGACATCGTTGGCCCCGACGGAGTCAGTTGTTCCAGCTCTCGTCGTACGGGTCCGTCGGCTCCGTCACCGGTTTCGCCTCCGTGACCTCGATGAACGGGATCGGGCCGCCGTTGACCGGGTCCTGGACGCGGCGCGGGGTGTAGGTGCCGGTGATCTGGAGCCAGGTGTCCGGCTGGAGCACCGGGGGGATCCGGCCGGCGAGGGCGACCTTGACCGGCTGGGCGTCGGCGGCACAGCAGTTGAGGGCCATGCGGACGAGGTAGGGGGTGCCGTCGCGGTCCAGGGCCAGGAAGCCGGTGAGCTGGACGCGGCGGTCGTGGAGGGTGCGGCCGTGGTCGTAGACGGCGCGGCCCGCGTAGTCGACCACGCTGAGGCGCAGGGGGTCGGCGGCGGGGAGGGACGGATAGGCGAGGGGTTCCTGGAGGGCGGTGCCGGTGCGGGTCGCGCTGTAGGAGCCGAGGGCGGGCGGGGCCACCAGGATCAGGGCGAAGAGGGGGAGGACGAGGAGCCAGGAGACTCGGGGTTCGCGGTGGGTGTGGGGGTCCTTGCCCGTGTCCTGATCGGCTTCGCGCCGCTTCTGCCGGGCGCGCTTGTGCTCGTACCAGACCGTCGCCACCGCCGCCGCGATCAGCACCGCGCCGGACACCAGCACCAGCGGGCGCAGTCCCTGTTTGACGTACCGCAGATAGAGGTCGGTCGTGGCCGCGTGCAGGAGGGATGCGCCCAGCAGGAACAGGACTGCGGCCTGGGCCTGACGGTTCACAGGAGCACCCATCCGGTCAGCACCGACACGACCACGGCCAGCGCGAAGGTGGCCGGTGCGAAGCGCAGGGCGAAGGCACGGCCGAAGGTGCCCGCCTGCATCGCGAACAGCTTCAGGTCGATCATCGGGCCCACGACCAGGAAGGTGAGGCGGGCCGTGAGCGAGAACTGCGACAGCGACGCCGCCACGAACGCGTCCGCCTCCGAGCAGATCGACAGCACCACGGCGAGGACCGCGAGGGCGAGGACCGCCAGCACCGGGTTGTCGGCCGCCGCGCGCAGCCAGCTCTCCGGGGCCACCGCCTTGAGGGTCGCCGCCGCCATCGCGCCGACCACCAGGAAGCCGCCCGCGTGCATCACGTCGTGCCGGACGGAGCCCCAGAAGGCCTCGCCCTTGCTCTGGCCGTCGTGGGACGTACGGGACGGCAGCCGCAGCCAGTCCGTACGGCCGAGGCGCAGCCACAGCCAGCCCATCGCGCAGGCCACCAGCAGGCTCGCGACCAGGCGGGCGAGGACCATCTCCGGGTTGCCGGGGAAGGCGACGGCGGTCGCGGTCAGCACGATCGGGTTGATCGCGGGGGCGGACAGCAGGAACGCCAGCGCCGCGGCCGGGGTCACTCCGCGCCGGACCAGCGCTCCGGCCACCGGCACGGACGCGCACTCGCAGCCGGGCAGCACCGCGCCCGCCGCTCCGGCGACCGGGACGGCGAGTGCGGGGCGGCGGGGCAGGGCGCGGGCGAAGAAGGACGGCGGCACGAACACCGCGATCGCCGCCGAGAGCAGCACACCCAGCACCAGGAACGGCAGCGCCTGGACCATCACCGCCACGAACACCGTCGTCCAGCTCTGCATCACCGGTGCGGCGAGGGCGCGGCGGATCGGGCTCTGGAGGAGCACCAGCACGAGCATGAGCATGGTGAGGAGGAGGGGGGAGTTGAGGTGGCGGCCCTCATCCGTCGGCTTCGGGTCCGGCGGCCGCTTCGGGTCCCCGGGCTGTTCCGGGTCCTCGACCCGCTCCGGGTCCCTGCGGTCGTCGGTCCGCTGCGGGACGGTCTTGGTGATCGCCACGGGCGAGGTACCTCCGGTGGTGCGGAAGGGCGCTGGTTTCCCTCCCCTCTCATACGGTCGGCCGGGCGCGGGCGTTCAGGTTCCGAGGGGGCGTCTGTGGAACCACCCGTCCCAGTGAGGCAGTCTTTCCTCTCGTGGCGAGCGTTCCGAATCAGGGCTTAGGGAGTGACACGGCCCCGCACATGGTGGTGTGCGGCGACGACGGGCTCGCGCACCGGCTGGCCGACGAGTTGCGCGGGGTGTACGGCGAACAGGTCACGCTCGTCGTGCCGCCCTCCGAACGCACGGTACGGCCGCCCGTCGTGGGCCGGGCCCGGGCGGTGTCGGCGGCACTGCTCGACCGGGTGGTGAACGCGGCCGTCAACCGGGCGGCCGGCGGGGCCGGTGGCGGAACGGGCGGCGGGCCCGGCGGCGGCAGCGAACCGGCCGGGAGCGTACGGGTGCTGGAGACCCCGGAGGCCACCGAGGAGGCGTTCACCGACGCGGGCGTGGAACGGGCCGCCGCGCTCGCCCTCGTCTACGACGACGACGAGACCAACATCCGCGCCGCCCTCACCGCCCGCCGCCTCAACCCCCGCCTCCGCCTCGTCCTGCGCCTGTACAACCGGCGGTTGGGCCAGCACATCGAGGAACTCCTCGACCAGGCGGCCACCTTGGCGACGGGTACGGGCGACGCCGCCCTGGACGCCTCCACGACCGTCCTGTCCGACGCCGATACGGCCGCCCCCGCGCTGGCCGCCTCCGCCGTGGCCGGCACCACCAAGGTCGTGCAGACGGACGGCCTGCTGCTGCGTGCGGTGGAACGCCCGCCGCTGCGGCCCGGTCAGGCGCCCCCTTCCGGGCTGGCCACGCTGGCCCTGCTGTCCACGACCGGCAACGGCTCGGCCGGAGCGAGCGGTTCGGACGGTTCGGGCGGTTCGGACGGCAATGGTGAGCAGGGGCCGCTGCTGCTGCCGGACGCTGCGGCGGTGCAGGGGGCCAGGGGGCGTGGGACGGTCGTCCTGGAGCAGGTGTCGTACGCCGGCCCGTCCCTGCCGTCGAGCCGTGGAGGGCGGGGCGTCGTACCGGCGTTCGCGTCGCTGTTCTCGCGGCGGTTGCGGTGGTCGCTGGCCGGACTGGTGGGGTGTGTGGCGGCGCTCGCCATTGCGCTGACGGTGGTGACCGGGGAACACCCGCTGTACGCCACTTACATGACCCTCCTCGACCTCTTCGCCATCAACGAACCCGCGCTCCACCAGGGTCTGGCCCGCCAGATCCTCCAGCTCCTGTCCGGGCTGATGGGTCTGCTGCTGCTTCCGGTGCTGCTGGCGGCTGTGCTGGAGGCCCTCGGCACGTTCCGTTCCGCGTCCGCACTGCGCAAACCGCCGCGCGGGCTGGGCGGGCACGTGGTGCTGCTCGGGCTGGGCAAGATCGGCACCCGGGTGCTGACGCGGCTGCGGGAACTGCACATCCCCGTGGTGTGCGTCGAGGCCGATCCCGAGGCGCGCGGGCTGGCGACGGCGCGGCGGCTGCGGGTGCCTGTGGTGCTCGGGGACGTCACTCAGGAGGGGGTCCTGGAGGCGGCGAAGATCCACCGGGCGCATGCGCTGCTGGCCGTGACCAGTGCGGATACCACCAACCTCGAAGCCGCCCTGTACGCGCGCTCCGTGCGCCCCGACCTCCGTGTGGTCCTGCGTCTGTACGACGACGACTTCGCCACCGCCGTCTACCGCACCCTGCGTGCCGCTCACCCCTACGCGTCCACCCGCAGCCGGAGCGTGACGCATCTGGCCGCGCCCGCGTTCGCCGGGGCGATGATGGGGCGTCAGATCCTGGGTGCCATTCCGGTCGAGCGGCGGGTGCTGCTGTTCGCGGCGATGGACGTGGCCGGTCATCCGCAGCTGGAGGACAAGACCGTCGGGCAGGCCTTTCGGGCGGGTGCCTGGCGGGTGCTGGCGCTGGATCGGACCGGGCGGGACGAGCGGCGCGACGAGCCGGCGGTGGAGGAGGCGGACGAGGACGGTCGGGCGGGGGGTGCGTCTGCTTCGGGGTGGGTGTGGGAGTTGCCCGACGATTACGTCCTCCAGAAGGAGGACCGGGTGGTACTGGCCGCCACGCGGCGGGGGTTGGCGGAACTGTTGGGGAGGCGGTCTCGGGAGCGGGCGGGGGCTTAGGCCGGGGGTTTTCGCCCCCGCCGCCCCTACCCGTCCCATCCCCAGGGGCTGCCGCCCCTTCGACCCCGCCCCCTGGGGGCCTGCGGCCCCCAGACCCCCGCTTCGGCCCTGAACGGGCCTCGTCCTCGAACGCCGGACGGGCTGGATGATGCCGTCGGCACTGAGAAACGACAGCCGGCGCCGCAAGGCCAAGCCCCCAGCGGGCGGGTGGGGGCCAGGGACGGAGCAGCCTCGTCCTCGAACGCCGGACGGAGCTGAATGACGCGGCCGGTGTTTGAGAAGCGGAGCCTGGAAGCTTTTCGAGTTCGGCCTCTTGGTCGACCGAGTCGGGCAGTGGGGTGGGCAAAGGCCCGGGGTCCAGGGGGCGGAGCCCCCTGGCGGGGGCGAAGGGGCGGCGCCCCTTCACCTCGGCGGGACGAACGCCGGCTCCCTCCAGGCCGGTGAGGGCTACAGCTGCTGCGGAGCCCCCAAGTGGCGTTCCGCGAAGTCCAGTTCCAGTCTCACCTGCTTGATCCGCTCGTCCACCACCAGCGAACCGTGGCCCGCGTCGTAGCGGTACACCTCGTGCACCGCCTCGCGGGCCTCCAGGCGCTTCACATAGTTGTCGATCTGCCGGATCGGGCAGCGCGGGTCGTTCACGCCTGCCGAGATGTAGACCGGGGCCTTCACCTGGTCGACGTACGTCAGCGGTGACGACGCCTCGAAGCGCTCCGGCACCTCCTCCGGTGTGCCGCCCAGCAGCGTGCGGTCCAGGGCCTTCAGCGACTCCATCTCGTCGTGGTACGCCGTGACGTAGTCGGCGACCGGGACCGCCGCGATGCCCAGGGTCCACGCGTCCGGCTGGGTGCCGAGGCCGAGGAGGGTGAGGTAGCCGCCCCACGAACCGCCGGTCAGGATCAGGCGGGCCGGGTCGGCGAGGCCGGACGTCACCGCCCATTCCCGGACCGCCGCGATGTCCTCCAGCTCGATCAGCCCGACCCGGTGCTTGAGCGCGTCCGTCCAGGCGCGCCCGTAGCCGGTGGAGCCGCGGTAGTTGACCCGGACCACCGCGTAACCGTGGTCCACCCAGGCCGCGGGACCTGCCGCGAACGCGTCGCTGTCGTGCCAGGTCGGCCCGCCGTGGATGTCGAAGACCGTCGGGAGTGGGCCCTCGGCGCCCTCGGGGCGCTGCACGAGGGCGTGGATGCGGCCGCCGGGGCCCTCCACCCACACGTCCCGCACCGGGACCGAGCCGGGGGACTTCATGCCGGGCGGGTCGAGGACCACGTGCCCCGTCGTCGACCGCACCGCCGACGGCTGCGCCGCGGACGACCACAGGTACTCCACGCTGCCGTCCGGACGGGCCGTCGCCCCCGACACCGAGCCCGCCGGGGTCGGGATCCGCACCAGCTCGCGCCGGGCCAGGTCGTAGCGGAACAGCTCGCTGCGGGCCTCGAAGCTGTGCACGACCAGCAGACCGGTGCCGTCGGGATACCACTCGGCGCTCACGTCACCGGGCAGCTCCAGGGCCAGGTCCGTCTCCTCCCCCGTCGCCACGTCCCACACCAGCGGCTCCCAGCGGCCGCGCCTCTGGTGGCCGATGAGCAGGCGCGCGTCGCCCTCCACCGGGGCGAAGCCCAGGACCTCCAGGCCCAGCTCCTTCGAGCCGCCCTTGGTGTCGTCGAGTTCGGCGACCGCCGTGCCGTCGGGGCGCAGGACGCGCAGCGCCGAGTGCATCGCGTCGCCGTGCTCGGTGTGCTCGATGGCGATCAGCGTGCCGTCGTGCGAGAGGTCGCCGACGCCCGCGGACTCGCGGTGGCGGTAGATCTCCAGCGGGGGCTTGCCGGTGCGGGCCAGATGGATCGTCGTGCCGTCCTCGTCCGTCGAGCGGCCCACGATCGCCGTACGGCCGTCGCGGCCCAGGGCGAGGCCCGCCGGGTACGACGGGTCCAGGCCCGGCGCCGCGAGCTCGTCCTCACCGCCGCCGAACCGCTGGCGGCGCCAGACGCCGAACTCGTCGCCGTCCTTGTCGTCGAACCACCAGATCCACGCGCCGTCCGGGGTGAGCACGCCGTCCGTCGTGCCGTTCGGCCGGTCGGTCACCTGGCGCTGCTCGCCCGTCGACCGGTCCCAGGCGTACAGCTCGTACGTCCCTGTGGCGTTCGACACGAACAAGGAACGGTCCGGGGCGTCCTCCGCCCAGTCGGGCAGCGACACCCGAGGCGCCCGGAAGCGCTTCTCCCAGTCCGGCATGGCCTTGTCGTGCTTGTGGTGATCCCGCGAATCGGACCCGTGGCTCTCAGTCATTGCCCCATAGTGCCTGGCCCCGCCGACAATTCGTTGACGAGGTCCCCAGCCTGTGGATAACTTCGCGGCCACGCACTCCGCCATGCACTTCGTCATGCACTTCGTCATGCGCTCCGTCATGTACTCCGTCATGTACTCCGTCATGCACTCCGTCATCCACGTGCCGGTCGCTGCCGCACCAGCAGTGCCACCTGGGCCTCCACACCCCCGCTCGCTCGCCGCCGACCGCGACCACCTCACGGAGCCGTACCGACCCCCCGGCCAGGCCCTCCGCAGGAGCCCCGTACCGTTGAGGGCGTGTACCGGTTTCTGCTGACGCCCCGTTGGTGGGGAATCAACGTCTTCGTGCTGCTCGCCATCCCCTTCTGCGTGTTCATGGGGTCGTGGCAGCTGAGCCGGTTCGAGGCGCGTGTGGCGGACCATCGCAGCGCCGGTGAGCAGGCCGCGGAGAACAAGCGGGAGGCGCCCCGTCCGCTCACCGAGCTGCTGCCCGTGAACAAGGCGACCGTGGGCAAGCAGGTCACCGCGAGCGGGCGGTACGGCAAGCAGTTGCTCGTCCCCGACCGGGACCTGGACGGCAAGCAGGGGTACTACGTGCTGACGCTGCTGCACACCGACGGGGGCAAGGCCCTGCCGGTCGTGCGGGGCTGGCGGCCCGGCGACGCCGACCGGGCCGAGGCCCCCGCCGCACCCACCGGCGAGGTCACGGTCACCGGCGCGCTCCAGGCGTCCGAGGTGCCGGGCGAGAACGGCGTGGCCGCGCAGGGTGGCCTGCCGTCCGGCCAGACGGCGGCGATCAGCGCGGCGTCCCTGGTGAACCTGGTGCCGTACGACGTCTACGACGCCTGGGTCACCCTCGACAAGGCCGACTCCGGCATGAAGCCCGTGCCGGTGGCCGCCGCCAACGACACCGGCCTCGACCTGAAGGCGTTCCAGAACCTCGGCTACACCGGCGAGTGGTTCGTCTTCGCGGGCTTCGTGGTCTTCATGTGGTTCCGCCTGCTCCGCCGCGAGGTGGAGTTCGTGCGGGACGCGGAACTGGGGTTGGTGCCGGACGGCGAGGCCGCAGACGGGCCCGGCGGGAATGAGGGGGGCCGGGCCGAGGAGTCGAGCGGGCACCCGACGACGCACGAGAAGGCGAAGGCCTAGGGGGAAACCCGAGGGGAACCCCGCCCGGGGCGGCGGCGAGCGCCCGCTCGTCCGCGGGTGCCGACCGCGAGCTACGCCCCTGCCAGCACGCCCGTCCAGTACACGATCCCCGCGCACGCGTTGGACACCGTCACCGTGGCCGCCGGTGCTCCCGCCTCCGGTGTGTTGGTGATCGTGACGCTCCCGTCGACCGTGGTGTCCTCCGTCACCAGCTGGGTGGAGGTGCCGGTGTCGCCGCCGGTGGAGGTGCCGTCGGTCGTGCCGGTGTTGTTCTCGGTCGGGGTGGGCGTGGGTGAGGGGTCGTTGCCGCCCGTGCCGCCGGTGGTGGGGTCACTCGTGGTGGGGCAGGTCTCCGAGGCGACCCAGGCGAACTTCACCTGGTACGAGCCGCCCGGCTTGAGGACGAGAGAGGTCAGCTCCTGGGCTGGATCGGGCAGGCCGGCCGCCGCGTCACCGGCGACATGCCGGGCATCGGTGATCTTCGAGCCGTCCGCCGCTCCCCCCGCGGCCAGGCTCACTGTGCCCGGGCTGCTCACCGTGCAGTCGACGGTGGAGATGTTGCTGAAGGTGAAGGTGCCGTAGACCGTGCCGGACGGGTCGGGGGCGTCCGTGGTCCCGCCGGACGTGCCGAGCTGGTCGGCGGTGCACGCGGCTATGCCGGCCGGGCTGGTCGCCAGGGGGTCGGTGGGGCTCCCGGAGCCGGTACCCGCACCGGTGCCGGTGCCCTTGTCCTCGTCCTTCTCGCTCCCCTTGCCCTTGTCCTCGGTCTTGCCCGAGGAGCCGCCGGACATGCTCGCGCCGCCGTCCGTCTCCTTGCCCTCGCCGACCCCGCCCTGCGCGTCCTGGCCGTGCCCGGCCACGGACGGGTTGACGTCGGAGCCGGTGGAGTTGGAGACGTGCACCAGGGCCGGGACGGCGGTGCCGACGAAGAGGGCCGCGGCCGCCACGCCGACGAGGGCCTGCCGCTTGCGCGCCCGTCGCGCGGGCACCGCCCGCCGCAGATGGTCCAGCGTGCCGTCGCGCGGTTCGATCTCCTCGACCGCGTCGTGCAGCATGCGGCGCAGTGCCAGCTCGTCCGAGTCGAGCCCCTCGGGGCTCTGGTCGTCGGGGCCGTGGTTCACAGTTCCGTTCCCAGCGTGCGATTGCTTCGGCTGTTGCCTGTCCGGCCGCCCGGTCGGCTCACGCCTCCCCCACTGCCCGAAGGGCGTGGGGGGATCCCCGGACGGCTCGTGGGGCACGTGCAGATGACGCCGCCCGTCATGGTCCTCGCTCATGCCGGCGCCTCCATGGCCACCCGCAGCGCCGCGATGCCGCGCGAGCCGTACGCCTTCACCGAGCCCAGCGAGATGCCGAGCGTCTCGGCGACCTGCGCCTCGGTCATGTCCGCGAAGTAACGCAGGACCAGCACCTCGCGCTGCCGGCGCTGCAGGCCCTTCATCGCCTTGATGAGGGAGTCGCGCTCAAGCTGGTCGTACGCCCCCTCCTCCGCGCTCGCCATGTCGGGCATCGGCTTGGACAGCAGCTTCAGGCCCAGTATCCGGCGGCGCAGGGCGGAGCGGGACAGGTTGACGACGGTCTGGCGCAGATAGGCCAGTGTCTTCTCCGGGTCACGCACGCGCTTGCGCGCGGAGTGGACGCGGATGAACGCCTCCTGGACGACGTCCTCGCAGGAGGCCGTGTCGTCGAGGAGAAGGGCGGCGAGACCCAGCAGCGAGCGGTAGTGCGCCCGGTAGGTCTCGGTGAGGTGGTCGACGGTCGTACCGGCCGCCGCGGTGTTCTCGGCGTGTTCGGAGCCGTCGCGCTGACTGGGAATGCGGGCGGGCCGCGCTGCGGGCATGGGCGCGATCACCGGCATGCCGCCGGGCGCACCGGGCATGCGGGATCGGACGGGCCGGCGGGGCGGCCGTAGGGCCGTACCGCGGGTCGCCGCACTGAAGTCGAGTACCTCTGCCACGCCTGTTGGACACGCGTCCCCCCGTGAGGGTTGTACGTGCCGGACGTCAATTTTGCGTCAATCCCCGCAGCCGACCCTCTTGCGCCAGGCAGCACAGCTGACCGTGCGTCAAACGCCCACATGCCTACCCGCTCTTCCCTTATGTCAAAAATGAGCGGACGTCCCCACGCCCGGCTCATGGCGTCCCCACGCCAGAAAAACGCGTCATTCACGCCCCATAAGGGCGACCGCAAAGACGCTCCCCGCTCTGCAAGCGGTTGCAGAGCGGGG
The DNA here is from genome assembly GCF_030499515.1 of Streptomyces sp. DT2A-34. NCBI lineage: Bacteria > Bacillati > Actinomycetota > Actinomycetes > Kitasatosporales > Streptomycetaceae > Streptomyces > Streptomyces sp. DT2A-34. The sequence continues at coordinate 4,609,974 of NZ_JASTWJ010000001.1, forward strand.
AGGAAAATCTTCGGCTGCCGCCGGGGTCCGGTTCAAGTGGTCCGGACCATCGATCGGCTCACACTTTTCATATAGATCCTACAAACGATTCAACCAAGGCCCAGGAGTTTTCCGGCACTACGGGAGGTCCACGGGAGGTCTCACGAAAACTCCGCCGCCACGAGCTCGGCGATCTGCGCGGTGTTGAGGGCCGCGCCCTTGCGCAGATTGTCGCCGCAGACGAAGAGTTCGAGCGCCGTCGGATCGTCGAGCGCGCGCCGCACCCGGCCGACCCAGGTCGGATCGGTGCCCACCACGTCGGCGGGCGTCGGGAACTCCCCGGCCTCCGGGTCGTCGTAGAGCACGACCCCCGGCGCGGTGGCCAGTATCTCGCGCGCCTTGGCGACGGTGACCTCGCCCTCGAAGCGGGCGTGCACGGTCAGCGAGTGCCCGGTCAGCACCGGCACCCGCACACAGGTCACCGCGACCGGCAGCTTCGGCAGCCCGAGGATCTTGCGGGACTCGTCCCGCACCTTCATCTCCTCCGACGACCAGCCGTCCTCGCGCAGCGACCCGGCCCACGGCACGACGTTCAGCGCGACCGGCTCCGGGAACGGCCCGGTGTTCTCGCCGATGGCCCTCCGTACGTCACCGGGGCTGGTGCCCAGATCCGTACCGGCGACCAGGGACAGCTGCTGGCGCAGGGTCTCGACGCCGGCGCGCCCGGCCCCGCTCACCGCCTGGTACGAGGAGACCACCAGGGAGCGCAGCCCGAACTCCGCGTGCAGCGCGCCCAGCGCCACGATCATGGAGAGGGTGGTGCAGTTGGGGTTGGCGACGATGCCGCGCGGCCGCATCCGTACGGCATGCGGGTTGACCTCGGGAACGGCCAGGGGCACATCCGGGTCCATCCGGAAGGCGCCCGAATTGTCCACCACCACCGTGCCCTTGGCGGCGGCGATCGGCGCCCATCGGGCGGCCACCTCGTCGGGTACGTCGAACATCGCGACGTCCACCCCGTCGAAGGCCTCCTCGGTGAGCGCCACCACCTCGACCTCCTCGCCGCGCACGGCCAGCTTGCGGCCGGCCGAGCGCGGCGAGGCGACGAGACGGATCTCACCCCAGACGTCGGCGCGCTGGGAGAGGATCTGGAGCATGACCGTGCCGACGGCTCCGGTCGCTCCCACGACCGCGAGCGTCGGGCGGCGGGACTCCATTCCCGCCATCAGCGTCCGGTGCCTCCGTACACGACAGCCTCGTCGCTGTCGGAGTCGAGGCCGAAGGCGCTGTGCACGGCGCGGACGGCCTCGTTGACGTCGTCGGCGCGGGTGACGACCGAGATGCGGATCTCGGAGGTCGAGATCAGCTCGATGTTCACGCCGGCGTCGGACAGGGCGGTGAAGAAGTCGGCGGTGACACCGGGGTTCGTCTTCATGCCCGCGCCGACCAGGGAGATCTTGCCGATCTGGTCGTCGTAGCGCAGCGAGTCGAAGCCGATGCCGCTCTTGTTCTTCTCCAGGGCGTCGATGGCCTTGCGGCCCTCGGCCTTGGGGAGCGTGAAGGAGATGTCCGTCAGGCCCGTGGAGGCCGCGGACACGTTCTGCACGATCATGTCGATGTTGATCTCGGCGTTGGAGATCGTCCGGAAGATCGCGGCCGCCTCGCCCGGCTTGTCCGGCACACCGACGACGGTGACCTTGGCCTCGGAGGTGTCGTGCGCGACACCGGAGATGATGGCCTGCTCCACCTGCTTGTCCCCTTGATCGATCGGCTCGCTGCTGACCCACGTGCCCTGCAGTCCGCTGAAGCTGGACCGGACGTGGATCGGGATGTTGTACCGGCGGGCGTACTCCACACAGCGGTGGAGCAGCACCTTCGAGCCGGACGCGGCCAGCTCCAGCATGTCCTCGAAGGAGATCCAGTCGATCTTCTTCGCCTTCTTCACCACACGCGGGTCGGCGGTGAACACGCCGTCGACGTCGGTGTAGATCTCGCACACCTCGGCGTCGAGGGCGGCGGCCAGCGCCACGGCGGTCGTGTCCGACCCGCCGCGCCCCAGGGTGGTGATGTCCTTCGAGTCCTGGCTGACGCCCTGGAACCCGGCCACGATGGCGATGTTGCCCTCGTCCACCGAGGTGCGGATCCGGCCAGGCGTGACATCGATGATCCGCGCTTTGTTGTGGACCGAGTCGGTGATGACACCTGCCTGGCTGCCAGTGAACGACTGGGCGCTGTGGCCCAGGTTTTTGATCGCCATGGCCAGCAATGCCATGGAGATCCGCTCTCCGGCGGTCAGCAGCATGTCGAGCTCGCGCCCGGCAGGCATCGGGGATACCTGCTCGGCGAGATCGATCAGCTCGTCCGTCGTGTCGCCCATCGCGGAAACCACGGCGACCACCTGGTGGCCGTTCTTCTTGGCTTCCACGATCCGCTTGGCGACGCGCTTGATGCCCTCGGCATCGGCTACGGAGGAGCCTCCGTACTTCTGCACGACAAGGCCCACGTGCGCTCCTCGCTCAGTCCGTGTGTGTCGGCTCAGTTTAACGAGCGTCCGAAAACGACCTTGGGGTTCCCAGATGGTGAGATTCGGCGCTCCGGGATGGTCTCTGCCCCGTCGGGGGTGGGGCAACCGGGTTAGTGGTGCAGGTCACTCGGGTCGCCGCGGACACCCACCTGCCCGACGCCGACGCGAGGACCGCCGGTCGCGATCTTTGCCATTGACGCTCTCCGTAGTCGAACGCTAACTTCGCGTCGTCGTCGCCACACCAGGAGCACAAGGCTCCATCGGGACTCGCGACGCGAAGGAATCTCTTCCTTTGACGACTGTGACCGATCCAGAGATCCAGCACGTCACCCGAGCCGATACGGATTCCCCGGCCGGCCTCTTCAAGATCCAGCCCTTCACGCCGCACTGCGAGGTCATCCGCGTCGCGGGCGACCACGCCGTCATCGGCGTCTCCCCGGGCAACAGCTACTTCTCCGCCCGCCGCGTCCACGACCTCGCCCGCTGGGGACTCGCCCTCTTCGAGCGCGTGGACTTCGTCTACACGGACCTGTACGTGGCGGAGATGTACGCGGCGTCCGGCTATCCGCCCGACGACGCGCGCCGCAAGACGGTGAAGAACCTGCGCGGCGTGCGCGCCAAGGTTCTCGGCGCCGTCGAAGCCGTCGACCCCGGCGGCACGCGCCTGCACGCCCACGCCATGTCGGACTTCCGCGGCAACTCGGCGTACCGCGAGATCCACGATCGCCTGCAGGCCCGCCTGGCCACCGACGACGAGTTCCGCACGACCTGCGAGAAGCTCGTCGACACCTTCCTGGCCGGCAAGGCCGGGCAAGTGACCGAGGCGCAGCGCGAGGTCTGCCTGGCCTACGTCTGTGCCGAGGCGCCCCTCTTCCTGGACACGCCCGCCATCCTCGGCGTCCCCTCCTCCCTCAACTGCTACCACCAGCTCCTGCCGATGGCCGAGCTCCTCTACTCCCGGGGCGCGGGCCTGCGTGCCTCGCGCAACCAGGGGCACGCCATCGTGACGCCGGCAGACAGGACCACCGATGCTCACTGAAGCCCCCCTCGACTTCCCCTTCTCCTGGCGCGGCGACCAGATACCCGCCGAGGTGGCGGAGTTGCGCGCCGCCACTCCCGTGCGTCGCGTCCGCACCATCGCCGGTGACGAGGCCTGGCTCGTGTCGTCGTACGACCTGTGCAAGCAGGTTCTCGAAGACCCGCGCTTCAGCCTGAAGGACACCTCGGCCCCGGGCGTGCCCCGCCAGTACGCGCTGACGATCCCGCCCGAGGTCGTCAACAACATGGGGAACATCACCGGCGCGGGACTGCGGAAGGCGGTGTTGAAGGCGCTGAACCCGAAGAGCCCGGGTCTCGCGGAGTGGATGGGCTCCTACGCCGCCGAACTCGTCGACGCGCTGATCCGCGAGGGCGCCCCGGCGGACCTGCGCGGCGGCTTCGCCGACCCGTACTCGGCGGGCATGCACTGCCGCATCCTCGGCATCCCGCAGGCGGACGCGCCCAGGCTGATGCGGAGCCTGGACATCGCGTTCATGAACTCGGCCTGCCCGGTCGCCGGGGCGCGGCTGAACTGGGACCGGGACATCGCGTACATGACGGAGCGGCTCGACGAGCCGGCGACCACCGCCCTGATGGCCGAGCTGGCCGCCCTGCGCGCCGACCCCGACTACCGGCACCTCACCGACGAGATGCTCGCCACGGTGGGGGTGACGATGTTCGGCGCCGGTGTCATCTCCACCGCCGGCTTCCTGACCATGGCGCTGGTGTCGCTGATCCAGCACCCCGAGCTGCACGCCCGCCTCCTCGCCGACCGCACCCTGGTCCCGGCCGCCGTCGACGAGCTGCTGCGCATCAACCTGTCCATCGGCGACGGGCTGCCGAGGCTGGCGACCGAGGACGTACTCCTGGGAGATGTACAGGTCAAGGCGGGCGAGCTGGTCCTCGTCCTGGTCGAGGGCGCGAACTTCGACGCGGCCGCCTTCCCCGACCCGTACACCGTCGACCTCACCCGCGAGAACAGCACCGCCCACCTCTCCTTCGGCGGCGGCCGCCACTACTGCCCCGCGACCGCCCTCGGCCGCAAACACGCGGAGATCGCCCTGGAGACCCTGCTGGAGCGAATGCCCGGGCTGCGGCTCGCGGTGCCGATCGAGCAGCTGGTGTGGCGGACCGGGTTCATGAAACGGATCCCGGAGCGACTGCCGGTCCTGTGGTAGCAGCCTGACAGCAGCCGATTTACCTGCTTATCGCCTGCCCACAGGCTCGGCGACCGGCCGTCTTTAAAGTTCAACCACTATGGTTCGCCTGTGCGCGTACTGCTGGTGGAAGACGACGAGCCGGTCGCCGAGTCGCTCCGGCGAGGACTGCTGCGTTACGGCTTCGACGTGGCCTGGGTCACCACGGGTGCCGCGGCGCTCGGCCACGCCGAGCCCTACGACGTCGTACTCCTCGATCTCGGCCTGCCCGACACCGACGGTCTCGACGTCTGCAAGGTGCTGCGCGAGCGCGGTGACGTGCCGATCATCGTGATCAGCGCGCGCAGCGACGAGACGGACCGGGTGGTCGGGCTGGAGCTCGGCGCGGACGACTATGTGTCCAAGCCGTTCGGGGTCCGCGAGGTCATCGCGCGGATACGAGCGGTCATGCGCCGGATGCAGCCGCGCACCCCCGCCGCTGCCGCCGAGGCCGGCCCGGACCGTTACGGCCCCCGCCTGACCATCGACCGCAAGGCGGCCCGGGTCCGCCTGGACGGCGAGGAGGTCGCCCTCGCGCCCAAGGAGTACGACCTGCTGGCCTTCCTCACCGAGGAGCCCGGGGCGCTCATGTCGCGCGAGCAGATCATGGAGGCGGTCTGGGACGCGAACTGGTTCGGCCCGACGAAGACCCTGGACGTCCATGTGGCGGCGCTGCGGCGCAAGCTCGCCGGGGCAATCACGATCGAGGCGGTGCGGGGGGTCGGGTTCCGGCTGGAGATCGACAAGAGCGACAAGAGCGACGGCGGTAGCGGCGCGTCATGATCCGTCAGCTCATCCGCAGTTACGTCGGGCTCGTCGCCGTCGCGATCGCGCTGTTCACCGTGCCGGTCGCCTTCACCCTCACGGACCAGCTGCGGGACGACACCGCGGACTCCGTCAAGCGTGAGGCCGACACCATGGCCCTGCTGCTCGGCAACGGGAACCCCCCGTCGTGCGCGGCCTTGGAGGAGATGGCCACGGCCTACACCCGGCAGACACCCGGCAAGGTCGAGGCGACCGCCCGCTGCGACACCGTCCTGCCGCTCCCGGACCAGGACGCGGCCCTGGCCAAGGCCCTGGAGACGGGCAACCCGACGACCGACTGGGGCTCCTCCTTCATCTGGGGGCCGGAGCTGAAGATCACCGTTGCCGCTCGCGAGAGCAAGGAGGACCTCGACGGCCGCAACAGGGGCCCGGTCGTCGGTGCCGTACGGATCGTGTACGACACCGGCGGGCTCACCGAGCGCCTCTGGACCATCTGGGGCTTCCGCGCGGGCCTCGCGGTTGCCGTCCTGGCCGTCGCCGCCGTGATCGGCGCCGCGGCAGCCCGGCGTATCACCCGGCCGCTGCGCCAGCTCAACGACATGGCGAGCAAGTTCAGCGACGGCGATCTGACCGCCCGCTCCCCCGTGACGGGCCCCCCGGAGACCCAGACACTGGCGCGCACCCTCAACCAGGGCGCGGAACGCCTGGACACGCTGGTCGCCGCCCAGCGCATCTTCGTGGCCGACGCCTCGCATCAACTCCGCACCCCTCTCACCGCGTTGCGGCTGTCGCTGGACAACATCGCGGACGGCGTGGACGACGACTTCGTCAGGGAGGACGTGGAGCAGGCCACGGCCGAGGTCGTCCGGATGAGCCGGCTGGTGAACGGCCTGCTGGTGCTGGCCCGGGCCGAGGCGAAGGTGTCGGCGGCCGAGCCGCTGGACCTGGGGGACATCGTGCGGGAGAGGCTGGACGTGTGGAGGCCGGCCGCCGACGAGCGCGGAGTCACCATCACGCTCGGGGGGAGTGCCGACGGCCGGCTGCTTGTGCTGACCAGCCCCGGTCATCTGGACCAGGTGCTGGACAACGTGCTCTCGAACGCCCTGGAGGTGTCACCGGACGGCGGCACGATCACGGTCCGGGTGGAGTCGAGGGGCGACGAGGTGGTGCTTTCGGTTCTCGACGAGGGCCCCGGCATGTCGGACACCGACAAGTCCCGGGCCTTCGACCGGTTCTGGCGCGGCAAGGGCCTGACCGGGAAGGCCGGTTCCGGCCTCGGCCTCGCCGTCGTCAAGCAGCTGGTGACGGACGACGGCGGGACCGTGGCCCTGCGGGACGCCCCCGGCGGCGGGCTGTGCGTGGAGATCCGCCTACGGGCGGCCGCACAGCGCACCGGCGGCTGACGGTCACTTCTCGGGCATCGCCGAGGAGTGGTGGTTGACGATCAGCCACTTGCCGCCGATCTTCTCGTACGTGTACGTGTAGCGCGCCTCGACGACGCTCTTCTCGCCCGTGGCCTTGTCGGTGAGCGTGAACTCGTAGACGCCGGTGTCGATCGCGGAGTTGCTGTCGAGGACGTTGACGACCGTCTTGACCTTCTTGCCAACCGGCTTGCTCTGCAGGAACTTGTCGAAGTAGTCGACGATCTCGGCGCGGTCGGTGCGGACGTTGTTGGACACGGTGGGCAGCAGCACCGCGTCGCTCGCGTAGAGGTCCGCGACCTTCTCCGAGTCGCCGGTCTGCAGCGCGGCGTTCCAGTCGTCGAACAGCGAGACGACCTGCGCCTTGGCGGGCTTGGCGTCCGCCTTCGGCCCGGCTACTGCGACGCCGGCGGCGAAGGTGCCTGCGGCGACGAGGGCGGTGGCGGTGACAAGGGCGGCGCGTATGCGAGCCTTACGGGTCATCTCAACTCCAAGGCGAGTCAGGGGGGTGTTTCCCTCCGCGTTCTCTGCGGTGGAAGTGACTCCAGACTCGCTTGCCGCCGGTTAGGGGCCGTGCAGCGGACGTACAGCCCCGGGACAAGGCGTTTCCAATTCACTTCCCGTATCGGCGCGATCACCCGTGCACAGCGGGACTCGGCCATTGATCACGTGCCGTCGGCCAGAGGAGGATACCGGCCCGTGACGGGCGGATGGACGGGCGACGTACTGCTGGCGGGGATCGTACTGCTCGGTTCGTCCGTGCAGTGGCTCACCGGCACCGGCCGAGGGCGTACGCGTCGCCAACTGCGCCGCCGGGGCGATCTGTCTGGTGGGGATGGCGGGCGGTTGGCGACGCGTACGCCCGGCCGCGATGGTCCCGCTGCGCGTGGTGGCGGCGTGCACGGTGCCCGCGGCACCTGGTGGCTCGTCAACTCCCCGAGCCCTGGCTGCTGTTGGCCATGGGCGGCCTGGTCACGGCAGCCGTGCTGCTGGTCATGCGGGGCGTTCGGATATCGGCCCTGCACGGCACCCGGGGAGCGATCGCGGCCGGGGCGGCGGGCGGCTTCATGAACTCGGCGGCGATGGTCGTGAACGCGTTCTCCGTGGCGTCGAACGGGGGGGCCGGGGCTGAGCCGGGACGCAGTGGGTTCTCATGGTCCTGGCGATGGGGGGCGGGCGGGCTGATCGGCAGGCGGCTCGCCTCCCGGACACCTGAGAAGCGAGCCCGGCCGCTCGTGCTGTTGCTCGCCCTGACGGGTGGGGTGACGGCCGTGGGGAAGGGGCTGTGGGGGCTGTGGGGGCTGTGATCAGTCCAACCGTCGTGCCCGACGAAGTGCTGAGCCGGTGCGAGCACGCCGTCGGCACGCACGAGTTCGTAGTTGCCGGCCGATGAACAGACCTGTCCTCTCAGGCAGGTTGACCATGCTCGGCGGCGGAGCCTACGGCGGCGATCGAACGGTCCCCGGAGGCGGTGACGGGCCCGTTCGCCGGCCGCGTGGGGGCGGCGGGCAGCGTGGGCGGCGGCGCGGTCGACACCCCGTCCCCCGTCGAAACCGCACCGATGCTGCCGCCCCCGGCAACCGAACGCGTACCGCTCGCGGTCACGGCGGCCGTGGACGTCGGCACCGGCCCGAGGAGGCCGTGGAGCGTCACCGCCGTCAGCCCCGCCGCTCCCCCGGCCGCGCCCGCCCAGGCATCCGCGGCGTCGACGGCCAACCCCAGGGCACCCGCCACGCAGAGCCCGACTCCCGTGAAACCGCACCGATGCTGCCGCCCCCGGCAACCGAACGCGTACCGCTCGCGGTCACGGCGGCCGTGGACGTCGGCACCGGCCCGAGGAGGCCGTGGAGCGTCACCGCCGTCAGCCCCGCCGCTCCCCCGGCCGCGCCCGCCCAGGCATCCGCGGCGTCGACGGCCAACCCCAGGGCACCCGCCACGCAGAGCCCGACTCCCGTGAAACCGCACCGATGCTGCCGCCCCCGGCAACCGAACGCGTACCGCTCGCGGTCACGGCGGCCGTGGGCGTCGGCACCGGCCCGAGGAGGGCGTGGAGCGTCACCGCCGTCAGCCCCGCCGCTCCCCCGGCCGCGCCCGCCCAGGCATCCGCGGCGTCGACGGCCAACCCCAGGGCACCCGCCACGCAGAGCCCGACTCCCGTCCACGCCAATGCCTTTGACCGACTCGCCATACGTTCGTCATGGAGGAGTCCGGTGACCGGGGCCGGGAACCGGGTCACCGACGCCGTACGCGTGCGGCACGCGGCCCCGGGAGGCGGGTTCCGAGCGCACGCGCGTATGCGCGCATGGTCTCCAGGTCGTGGATCTCGCCTCCCTCCATCTGCGATATCCACGTCGGGAAGAGGGCCGCGGCGTCGGCCGCCTGCCCCCGTGTGAGGCCCTGTTCCTCACGGACCTCCCGCAGCCGGCGCCCCAGCGCGTACGCCTGCGGGGCGGACAGGGCGCCCCGGAAACCGCGTATCACACCCGCCCCCGGAACAGCGCCACCAGACCCTGGTCCAGCTCGGCCCCCACGGTCTCCTCGCCCGGCGCGATCACGGTGAAGGTGCGGGCCAGGAAGCGAAACAGGTCCGCCGAGCCGAAGCGGAGCACCGCCGTGCCCTCCGGCACGTGGAACTCCACATACGTGTGGGACGACCCGCACGGCCGGACACGGACGCGGCCGACCCCAGCCCGGGCGCGCAGGCCCTCGCTCAGCAGTACGCGGGCGAACGTCCACGTCGTGACCTCGCCGTCGAGCGTGACATGCGGCGGGAAGTCGATGTGCACCGCCAGCGGGTCGGCGGAGGTGTAGCGGAGGGTCGCGGGTATCGCGATCTCCTGGTCCGCGGCCGTGATCAGACGGGCGCCGGTCGGCTGCTCAAGGGTGACGTGCATGGTGGGGCTCCGATTCAGGCGGGGCAACCGGCCGGGGGTGACCGTTGTGCCTGAGAGACCGCCCGAGGGCCCCATGCATTACGCCGCTTCAGAAGCCCTTTTTCGTAACGTGCGTCACACCAGCCCTCGGCCGCTACTGTGCGGGCCGCAGCCCCAGCGGCTCGCCGATCTCCTGCTCCATGACCCTGCCGGCCTCGAACTCCAGCGTCTCGTCGCCCATCATGCCCTGGTCCGTGTCCAGGCCGTCCAGCTCCTCCAGGGGCTGGTTCAGGCGGACGTGGGCCAGGACCGAGTGCAGGGCGCGCAGGGTCGCCGACGCCGTCGTGCCCCAGTTGGAGAAGTAGGAGAACTGCCACCACCACAGGGCCTCCGCGGTGCGGCCCGCGCGGTAGTGGGCCATGCCGTGGCGCAGGTCGGTGATGACGTCGGCCAGGTCGTCGGAGATGCGGGCCGGGACCGGGGCCTTGCGGGGCTCGTAGGGGTCGAAGACCTCCGAGTAGACGTCGATCGGGTCCAGCAGGCGGGCGAGGTTCTCGCGGAGTTCGTCGACGTCCGGCTCGGGGCCCAGGTCGGGCTCGTAGCGCTCCTCGGGGACGATGTCCTCGTGGGCGCCCAAACGGCCGCCGGCCAGGAGGAGTTGGGAGACCTCCAGGAGGAGGAAGGGCACGGTCGAACCCGGCTCGTCGCCCTTCGCGACCTCCGTGACGGCGACGAGGAAGCTCTCGATCTGGTCCGAGATCTGGACCGCGAAGTCGTCCGGGTCGTGCTCGGTCGCGTGCAGCGTGGCGTCAGACATCTAGGAGTCGTCTCCCCTCGAAGGCGCGGCCGAGGGTGACCTCGTCCGCGTATTCCAGGTCGCCACCCACCGGGAGGCCGCTGGCCAGGCGGGTGACCTTCAGGCCCATGGGCTTGATCATGCGCGCGAGGTACGTGGCCGTGGCCTCGCCCTCGAGATTCGGATCCGTGGCCAGGATCAGTTCCGTGACCGTCCCGTCGGCCAACCTCGCGAGAAGTTCCCGTATACGCAGGTCGTCCGGTCCGACACCCTCGATCGGGCTGATCGCGCCGCCGAGGACGTGGTAGCGGCCGCGGAACTCTCGGGTCCGCTCGATCGCCACGACGTCCTTCGGCTCCTCGACCACGCAGATCACCGCCGGGTCACGGCGCGTGTCCCGGCAGATGTTGCACAGCTCCTCCTGCGCGACGTTCCCGCATGTCGCGCAGAAGCGGACCTTCGCCTTGACCTCCAGCAGGGCCTGGGCCAGGCGCCGTACGTCCGTCGGCTCCGCCTGCAGGATGTGGAAGGCGATCCGCTGCGCGCTCTTGGGACCGACGCCGGGCAACCGCCCCAACTCGTCGATGAGGTCCTGGACCACGCCTTCGTACAACGGACTGCCGTCCTTCCTGGGGTTCCTTACGGTACGTACCGTAGTTGGCCGCGGCCCGTCTTAGAAAGGCAAGCCGTAGAACGACGGCAACGTCAGAAGGGCAGGCCGGGGATACCGCTGCCGCCGCCCAGGCCCTGGGCCAGCGGGCCCAGCTTCTGCTGCTGGAGGTTCTGCGCGTTCTCGTTGGCCGCCTGTACGGCCGCTACGACCAGGTCGGCGAGGGTCTCGGTGTCTTCCGGGTCCACCGCCTTCGGGTCGATCCTGAGCGCCCTGAGTTCGCCGGAGCCCGTCACGGTGGCCTTCACCAGGCCGCCGCCCGCCTGACCCTCGACCTCCGTCTGCGCCAGTTCCTCCTGCGCCCTCGCCAGGTCCTGCTGCATCTTCTGGGCCTGCTGGAGCAGCTGCTGCATGTTGGGCTGGCCACCACCGGGGATCACGATCAGCTCCTTGCGTCTCTACGGGGCTCTGTACGGGGTTCCCCGTACGGGGTTCCCCGCTCGGCTTTCGCGTTCAGCACGAGCCTACGTGGTCGGCGCAGCCGTCGCCCCAGCACTCTTTCGAGTGAGAGGAACTGGAGTCCGATACCTGATCAAGACCCTCTTCCGGGCGGAAAAGAGGCGAAAGGCATCTCTTCGACACTCATGGGGCGCTAGGAAGGATTCGGCGCGTCAGCCTCAGGTGCTGCGTGACGTTCCGTGCACTGCGGGGGGTCCTTTCCACGTCGCAGGCCGTACGTGATGTCACGCACCGTGACAGTAGGGAGTGCCGAGTGGGTCAGCCGGAGATGCAGCCCGAGAGGTCGTCTCAGCACGGGCGGAGCGTCGGGGGCGGCGATGGGGCGGCCGGGATCCGGCCGGGCGATCTGAGGGGGCGGGCGTTTCCGCTCGGGGACTGGGGTGAGCCGGCCGTGCGGTTGCACGAGTTGTACCGGTGGGTGGAGCGGGGGGCGCTGGACACGGCCGCGTGGTATCTAGCGGATCGGGTGTGGAAGCGGCGGGGGGCCTGGGCGTTGCGGGGTGGGGCGGCGTCGGGGGCGGTCGTGGGGGCCGCGCTGCCTCTGCTGGATCTGACGGGGGTCGCGAGCGGGGTGGCGCCGTGGGGGTATCTGGCGTTGCTGCTGGCGGTGGCGTGTGTGGCGGTCGATCGGTTCTTCGGGGTGACGTCCGGGTGGATAAGGGACGTCGCCACGGCTCAGGCGGTGCAGCGGCGGCTTCAGGTGTTGCAGTTCGACTGGGCGACGGAGAGTGTGCGGGAGGTTCTGGGGCCGGCCGAGGGGACGGCGAGCGAGGCGGCGGAGCGGTGTCTGGGGGTGCTGCGGCGGTTCTCGGAGGACGTGAGCGAGCTGGTGCGGGCGGAGACTGCGGACTGGATGGTGGAGTTCCGGACGGGGTCGGCGCCTTTGGGGATTCAGTCGGCTGTGGCCGGTGGGGCTCGGCAGGATGTGGGGGTGGGGCAGGGGCGGCTTTCTGTGCCGCCGGGGAATGGGGCTCGGCCGAACATGCCTCGGCAGCGGCCGCCTGAGCCTCGGTAGGGGCCCGCGGCGGAGCCGAGGCCCTGAACGGGCCTCGTCCTCAAACGCCGGACGGGCTGGAATGCCTGGACCGGCGCCGAGAGGTCAAGCCCTCTGCGGGCGAAGCCACCGCGTTGTCACCGCCTGGTGTACGTCAGCTTTTCCCCGCTGTTCGCGTTCACCCGCTCCAGCCTGCCGTCCGACAGCACCGTGACCTCGGTGGCGTCGCCCGGTGAGCAGGCGGTGGGCGGCTCGCCGGCTGTCACCTTGGACGGGCCCATCTCCAACGGGCCCGTCTCGCCGGGCGCTTCGGACAGTCGCGCCTCGAACTCGCAGTGGTAGGTGCCGGTGCCGGCGGGGCCGTCGGCGACCAGGGTCAGGACCGTGTCGCCCACTTCGCCCTGCCGGATGGTCAGCCGACGGGTGTTCTCGCCGTCGCCGTTGTCGATCGAGGCCGTCCAGGTGCCCAGGTAGTCCGCCGGGATGACGCCGTCCGTCGGGGACGAGGAGGAGGGGGAGGGGGTAGGGGGCGGGGAAGCGGAAGGGGTGGTCGGGTTGCCTCCGGTCCTGTCTTCGGTGCCGCCGTTCATGAGGGCGTACACCGAGCCGCCGGCGGCGAGCGCCACGACCAGCGCGACGGCGATGAGCGCCGCCGTGGAACGGCCGCTTCGGCGGGGTTCTTCGGGTGGGGTGGCGGGGAGGTAGGGCAGGGGTGGGGCGTACGGCGGGGTCGGGCCGTGCGGCGGGTAGACGTACCCCGGTTGCGGCGAGGGCTGGGGGTGCGGACCGCCTCGCGTCGCGGACACGGTGGGGAGTTGGTCCGGCGGTGTCGCCGCGGCGGCCGGGGCGTGCTCGGGTGAGGCCGCGGGAGTCGGCTCCACGGAGCCCGGCAGCGCCCCGGTGCCCGCCTCCGGCGAACGCACCCCGTCCGGCCCCACCGGATCCTCCGCGTCCAGCAACCGCACGGCATGCCGCCCCAGTTGCGCCACCAGCGCACCCGGCAACCACGGATCCCGGGACCGGCCGCCGGAGACGGTGTCCTCGGCCCCCGTACGCTCCAGGATCCGGTCCAGCGTCGGCCGGGTGCCGGGGTCCTTGCGCAAGCAGTCGCGCACCAGCTCGGCGATCCCCTCGGGCACCCCCTCCAGGTCGGGTTCCTCCTGGGCGATCCGGAACATCACGGCGTGCGCGCCGCTGTCGACGGAGCCGAAGGGCAGCGTGCCGGTCGCGGCGTACGCGAGCACCGAGCCCAGGCAGAACACGTCGCAGGCAGGGGTGATCCGGTCGCCGCGGACCTGCTCGGGCGCCATGAACCCCGGCGACCCTATGAGCGCGCCGGTGCGGGTGAGCCCGCTCTCGCCCACCGTCTCCAGCGCGCGGGCGATCCCGAAGTCGATGACGCGCGGTCCGTCGATGGTGACCAGGATGTTGGACGGTTTCAGATCCCGGTGCACTATCCCCGCGGCATGGATGTCCTTGAGCGCATGCGCGAGGCCAGCCGCCAGGATCCGTACCGAACGCTCGGCCAACGCCCCGTGGTCGCGCCCCACGACCTGCTGGAGGCTGGGCCCGGCCACATACCCGGTGGCGACCCACGGCACCTCGGCCTCCGTGTCCGCGTCGAGCACCGGCGCGGTCCAGAACCCGCCGACCTGCCGCGCGGCCTGCACCTCCTGCCGGAACCGGGCCCGGAACTCCTCCTGCGCGGCGAGCTCCCGCCGTACGAGTTTCACGGCGACGGTACGGCCACGATCGGAGCGGGCGAGATAGACGTCCCCCATGCCGCCCGCCCCCAGCCGCGCCAGCAGCCGATACGCCCCGATCTGCCGCGGATCGCCCGGCCCGAGCTTCTCCATCACACGCCCCCACCCCCGCCCACGCAAGCCCCCGCCTACGCGACGGCCCCACGATAGTGCGGCATATGAGGAGGTGAGGGGGGGCCGCGTCTACGGTTCCGTAACAGGAACGGCGATCTGGTCGAGCACCTTCGACAACCGTTCCAGAACCCGTACGGCATCAGCGAGTTCCGCCTCCCCGAAGGCCTCCGCCAGCCGGTCCGCGAGGGCCGCGTGCCCGGGGTTGATCCGGGAGATCGCCGCCCGCCCCTCGTCCGTCGGCGCGAGGAGCTTGGCGCGGCGGTGGGCGGGGTTGGGCCGGTACTCGGCGAGGCCCTTATCCACCAGCAGGTCGGCGATGCGCTGCACGCTCTGCCGGGTGATGCCCATGGCGCGGGCGATACCGGCGACGGGGAGGGGTTCGCCGAGCACCGCGCCCAGCACCTGCCACCAGGCCGCCGTCAGCCCGGCCGGCCGGGCCAGCTCCTCGGCGACCGCGAGGAACTGGCCGTTGAGCCGGAAGACACCGAGCGCGCTGCGGCTGAGCAGGTCCTGACGTTCCCGGCTCACAGGACCCCGGCCTTCTCGAGTACGGCGTACGCCGTCGCGTCGGAGTCGTGGAACAGGCGGTACCAGGCGTCGACGGCCTCGTCGTCGTACACCTTCAGCAGGCGCAGGATCTCCCGGGCGAAGGCGACGGGTTCGGTGGGGCCGGCGGTGACGAGCCCCCTGTCGGTGACGGCGTCGGCCTCGACGTACCGCTCGCCGCCGCCGTAACCGGTCGCGGCCAGGTAGAAGGAGACGGCGCTGGTGTGGTCCCGGTCGTCGAGCAGGCCTTCGCGGGCCAGCCCGGCGGTGGCACCGCAGATCGCGGCGACGGGCACACCGGCGTCGAGGAACTCCCGCGCCTTGCGGGCGAAGGGAGCGAGGTCGTCGCTTGTGTCCCAGAGGTCGGCGCCCGGGAGGATCAGCAGGGCCGCGTCGGACGGCCGTACGTCGTCCAGGGCCAGGTCGGGCTGGATGCGGAGGCCGCCGACGGTGGTGACGGGCTCGCGGGTGGGGCCGACGGTGCGGATCTCGTATCCGGCGCGAGCGAGCTGCGCGGTGGCGTGGCCCGGCTCCCAGTCGGCCAGGGTGTCGTAGACGGCGAGGTACACGGGCTTGCGGGTGGTGCCGGTGCTGCCGCTCATGGCTCCTCCTGGGGCCTCGAATATGACAATATGCTGTCAGCTAGACAGCTTGCTGTCAATGACTGTTTCAATGGACGGGCCACCGCCCCCCGCAGCCGCCCCCGGCGCCCGCCCGGTGACACCCCCCCCCGGCACGCCCCTCCTGTCGACAACTTGTCGCGGAAACCCCCCGACCACAGACATGACGCCGATACCTCGCCCACACCGCGCACTCCTACGCTCGCCCGCATGACCCCTCAGCCAGATCCCAAGGTCGGCGCCGCAGTGAAGGCCGCGGACCGTGCGCATGTGTTCCACTCCTGGTCCGCGCAGGAGCTCCTCGACCCGCTCGCCGTCGCCGGCGCGGAGGGGTCGTACTTCTGGGACTACGACGGCAGGCGCTACCTCGACTTCACCAGCGGTCTCGTCTACACGAACATCGGCTACCAGCACCCGAAGGTCGTCGCCGCGATACAGGAGCAGGCCGCGAGGATGACGACCTTCGCGCCCGCCTTCGCCGTCGAGGCCCGGTCCGAGGCGGCGCGGCTGATCGCCGAGCGGACTCCCGGCGACCTGGACAAGATCTTCTTCACCAACGGCGGCGCGGACGCCGTGGAGCACGCCGTACGGATGGCGCGGCTGCACACCGGGCGGCCGAAGGTGCTGTCGGCGTACCGGTCGTACCACGGGGGCACACAGCAGGCCGTGAACATCACCGGCGACCCGCGCCGCTGGGCCTCCGACACCGCCGCCGCCGGTGTCGTGCACTTCTGGGCGCCCTTCCTCTACCGCTCCCGCTTCTACGCGGAGACCGAGGAGCAGGAGTGCGCGCGGGCGCTGGAGCACCTGGAGACGACGATCGCCTTCGAGGGACCGTCGACCGTCGCCGCGATCATCCTGGAGACGATTCCGGGCACGGCGGGAATCATGCTGCCACCGGCCGGCTACCTGGCCGGGGTCCGCGAGATCTGCGACAAGTACGGGATCGTCTTCATCCTGGACGAGGTCATGGCGGGGTTCGGGCGGACCGGTGAGTGGTTCGCGGCGGATCTGTACGACGTCATCCCCGACCTGATGACCTTCGCGAAGGGCGTGAACTCCGGTTACGTGCCGCTGGGCGGGGTGGCCATCTCCGGGGCCGTCGCCGAGACCTTCGCGAAGCGGCCCTACCCCGGCGGTCTCACGTACTCCGGTCACCCGCTGGCCTGCGCGGCAGCCGTCGCGACGATCAACGTCATGGCCGAGGAGGGCGTCGTCGAGAACGCCGCCCGGCTGGGCGCCGAGCTGGTCGGGCCGGCGCTGCGCGAGCTGGCCGAGCGGCACCCCTGCGTCGGCGAGGTGCGCGGTGTCGGCATGTTCTGGGCGGTCGAGCTGGTGCGGAACCGGGAGACCCGTGAGCCGCTGGTGCCGTACAACGCGGCCGGCGAGGCGAACGCCCCGATGGCGGCGTTCGGCTCCGCCGCGAAGGCCGGGGGCCTCTGGCCGTTCGTGAACATGAACCGCACCCATGTCGTACCGCCGTGCAACGCGAGCGAGGCCGAGCTGAAGGAGGGACTGGCAGCCCTGGACGCTGCGCTGGCTGTGGCGGACGAGTACACGGGGTGACGCTTCGGGGCCGGGCTTCTCAGCGCCGGCCCGCGCCATTCAGCCCGTCCGGCGTTCGAGGACGAGGCCCGTTCAGGGCCGAAGCGGGGGTCTGGGGGCGCAGCCCCCAGGGATGGGACGGGTAGGGGCGGCGGGGCGAGAAAACCGCCCGTCCCCGCGGGAACATCCCCCGGCACCCGAACGCGTAGGGTGGCGTGCTCGTAGACATGTACGTGCCCGCCACCTCATCGCGACGACGGGAGACGCCCTGACCATGCCCGGCAACGGCAGCAACGGCTCCGTGACCCGGAGCACCCTGCGGCAGCAGATCGCGGACGCGCTGCGGGACGAAGTGCTGGCCGGGCGTTTGCAGGCGGGGCGGGAGTTCACCGTCAAGGAGATCGCCGAGCAGTACGGAGTGTCCGCGACCCCGGTACGCGAGGCACTCGTCGACCTCTCCGCGCAGGGTCTCCTCGAGGCCGACCAGCACCGCGGCTTCCGCGTCCACGAGTACTCCGTCGAGGACTACCGCGGCATCATCGAGGCCCGCGGCCTGGTCATCACCGGCATGTTCCAGGTCCTGGCCACCGACACCGCCCGCCACCGGGACCCCGACGACCCCCGCGTCCACGCCGCAGTGGTCGGGGTACGCCGCCGCGCCGAGGAGGCGCAGCGCGCCGCCACCGCCGGCGACCTCACCGTGCTCATCGGCTACGACCTGCGCTTCTGGCGCGAGCTCGGCGCCCTCTTCGGCAACCCCTACCTCGCCGACTTCCTGCACCGGCTGCGCGTGCAGTCCTGGGTCTGCGCGGTCCAGCATCTGCGCCGCGTCGACGATCTGCGCGGCCGTCTGTGGTCCCGGCACACCGACCTCGTCGACGCCCTGATGCGCCGCGACCTGCCGACGGCCCGCTCGATCATCGCCGCCCACGACGCGGACTCCCTCGCGCTGATCGAGCGACTGGCGTCCGGATGACCCACGAGCGGGAGCTGCGGGAGTCCCCCGGGTTACCGCACGGCCCTTGGTTGCCGGGAAGCTGGTGGGCGGTCCGGGTAAGTGGGCGGACGGAGTGTGGGTATGGGACCTGCACGAGCGGGGACTTGCCTGAGGAGTCCCCTGAAGACCCGCATGAAGTCCCGTATGAGGGGCTCCGCCCCGGAGCCGCACCGATTACCCTTCCCTGACCGACGCGCTATGCGAGGAGCCCTCTTTTGGCCTGTGACCTGTGGCTGGTACCGCTTGTCGACGTGTTGTGCCACACCCCCGACAACCCCTTCGCCGAGGAACTCGCGCAATACAACAAGGTGCTCGCCGAGGCCGGGCTGCCGCCGGTGCCGGTGTACCAGTACATGCCGGGTCTGTCCGGCGACGTCGCCCCGGTCGCCGGGTTCGACTACGACGCGCTGCACTTCCTGCGCCGCGCGTACCTGCTCCAGGTGTGCGGCCTGCCGGTGACCCCGGTCGACGAACTGGGCGGCGACTACGAACAGCTCCTGGAGATGTTCGAGACCACGGCCCAGCAGTCGCACCTGGTCTGGCACTACGACCATGCGGGCGCCTACGTCCCCGTCGACTTCCCCAGCCCGCTCTCCAACGAGGAGCTCCTGGCTGGCGGCGGCCCGCTCGGCTCCTCCCAGGCCCTGCTGCGCGAGCTGGAGTTCGTGGCCCCGGTGATCGGCATCGACCCGGCCAACCCTCCGGCGGCGCCCCAACCCCCGCTCGCGCCCACGGCCCTGGAGGAACCGGCGGTCCCCGCCCCGTACGACCCGAGCCCCTTCGCCCGCGAACGGCATGTGTGGCTGGGGCTGCACGCGGCGGCGACACGGAGCCTGGCGCAGGGTTCGATGATCGTCTTCAGCTGACCTACTTCAACTGGGACAGCCCCTTCTGCACGTCGTCGAGGTTCATCACCGGCGTGTAGGACACGGTGGCGTTCCCTTCCCGGAAGAGGGGCTCGGTGATCACCGGTATCTGCGACGTGTCCTCCAGGTCGAAGACCAGGAAGGCCGTGCGCTCACCTTCGTCCGGCAGGAAGTAGGCGGCTTCAGGGTGGACCCGGTCAACGATGTCCTGGATCAGTCCGCCCATCTTTCCGCTGCTGATGAGCTGGTTCCCCTTCTCCGTGTCGAAGTGGGCCTTGAGTAGCACGCGCATCTCCATCACCTCCTCTTCAGGATATGCCCCTATTCGCCAGGTTTCCCCCTGGCAACTCCTCGGGGAGCAGAGGGAGGGGCGCCCGACGAGCGAGCGCCCCCCGTCGGGCTCAGCGCTGGTGCGGCAGCCTGATGGTGCGTACGAGAGGCATGTCCGCATACAGGTCGGGATCGACGGTCAATACGTGCCTCCCGTCCGGCCAGTCGACCGTGGGCCGGGACAGATGGACCGCGTGGCCGAGCCGCCACTCGACCCCATCACGCAGCAGCGCACCCACTGTGGACGCACCCGCGAAGTCCAGCTCGACGATGTCGACGGCAGGCAAGGCACCGACGTGCTCCGCGAGCCCCTTGCGCATACCGTCGGCGGCAGCCAGGCAGAGCGCGGGTACATAGACGTGTCGCGTGGGCCCGTGCTCGGCGTTCGCGACGAACTGAGAGGCCAGCGAGTTCCCCGAACCGAGCGCCAGCAGGGCGGACTCGTCGAAGACGACGCCGGTCGACCCGGCCCTCGTCGCGCTCACAGGCTGTCCACGGGCCGGCCGGCCTCAAGGTCCTCCCAGACCTGCTCCACCCTGTCGTGGTCCTCGTCCGTGAGCGTCACACCGAAGTGCGTCTCGCAGTACGCCTTGGTCGCCTCGTACCGCTTCCGCAGCTCCTCCTGGGTCGGCGTGGCCCCCGCCAGCTCGGCGATCAGGTCACGCATGGTCATCCCTCGCTCGCGGGCGAGGACCATGAGGCGGTCACGGACAGCAGGGTCGACCTTGACGGTGGTGTCAGCCATGAGGGCAGTATACCCACGGTATACCACCTCAGGCCGCTCTAGTACGACGGCCATCGAAAACGCTCCATTTCTCTTGAAGGAACCGCCGGGCGAATCCGCCCGGCTTTCGGAAATCAACCTCAACAGCCGTGACACGCAGGGCTGTTGGTGCCACGGTGCGGCGCATCCCACCCCGCAGCCGGGCCTCGACATGGCCGTACGCCGACCCCACCGACCGGGGCCACCCACCCGTCACCGCCGCCCGCACCTGGGCGTTACTGGCACCCCGCCGCCACCACTCGTCCACGAGCGGCGCGAGCCGCCGCGCCTCGGCGGCGTCGAGCGTGAGGCGCCGGTCGTACTCCCCGAGCAGGAGCAGCAGACGCACGGCTTCGGCGGTACGTGCGCCCGGAGACGCCCGCCGACCCGGGACTTTTTTGGTTTCACCCGTTCGTGGCGCGGCTTCGTACGGGGCGTCGAACACCTCGTACGCGACGGAGACTTGTCCCGCCGCCGCACCCTCGCCCGCCTCGCGCACAACCCGCCGCAGATACCGCCGTTCCTCCAGCTCACGCAGGGCGGCGACGACCCCCGCCCGCCCCTCGGCGCTCGGCGAGGCAAGCGCGCGGAGGGTGACGCGGGTGTGGTGCGGGAGGGCCAGCAGGTACGTCAGTACGCTCACCGCGCGCCAGGAGATACTCCGGTCGCGGAGAAGGGCGGCAGAGAAGCCTGAAAAGACGCGCGCAGGCGTCGTACGATACGTACGCATCCGGAGGGAACGCTCCTGGTGTCGAGCCCCCGGGTGTTGGCGCACCGCGGGGGCATTTCTGTTGGCGTGACTCTAAGGCCACGCAGAGCGACGATTGCAAGTCGAAACCGCCTTTTCCCTGGCGGAAGTTCGCGTTCTTCACTCCTGGGAGTGAAGGGCGGTGCACAGCAGCCGCGTATGCACGAGGCGGTCGGGGGTCGTCGGGCGGTAGCGCCAACTCAAGGGCCAGGTCAGGCCGTCGAGCGCGGGCACCGGGACGTACGAGACATGGCCCGGAGCGGCGGTGAAGCGGGTGACGCCGTCGGGCCACGCGCGGTGGGACGTACTGCCCACCGGCACGAGGAAGTAGACCCCGCGCCGACCCGTCGCCGTCTCGACGATCGGCCCCGGATCACCTCCGGTCATCCGCGCGAGCCAGTCGGCGACGTCCCGGCCCTCCTCGCCGTCGACTCGGATCGCGTCGAACTGGACGCCGGCCTTGTGGAGTTGAACGCCGGTTGCCGGGATCCAGGTCAGGTCACTTTGCGTATTCACGGGGCCAGTTTGCGGGTGCGGGGCTAGCGTGATCCATGACTCTGCGTTGCCGGTTGAACACGGTTGAGGACCGGCGTCCGCGAGTTGTGACCGGTTGAGTTCGGTTGAGTTCGGAGGTGACCGCAATGGCGCGGGCGGAGAACAAGACGGAGGCAGGCGGTACGGCCCATTTGGTCGCCGCCCTGGCGAAGGCGTTGCGGGAGCAACACGGGCTTACGCAGCCACAGTTGGGCGACAGGCTCGGGTACACGGCAGCGGCGATCAGCGCGATGGAGACGTGTGCGCAGCCCGCGAGCGATCAGATGCTGGTGGGGTTGGAGCAGGAGATCGGGGGCGGGCTGGGTGTCTTCGAGAAGGCGCGTGAGTTGATGCGGCTGGACAAGTACCCGGCGCAGTTCAAGAACTACGTACTCCTGGAGCAGCGGGCGTTGACACTCTCCACGTACGTCACCTTCGTGGTGCACGGCCTCTTCCAGACAGAGGAGTACGCCCGTGCACTGATCGGCGGCGGCTATCCACCTCTCAAGGACGAGCGTGTGGAGGAGCTGGTCGAGGCACGGTTGGCACGACGGGCGCTCTTCGATCGGGATCCGACGGCACTGATCGAGCTGGTCGTAGAGGAGTCCGCGCTGCGGCGCACGATCGGCGGCCGGGAGGTTATGCGCGAACAACTGCTGTACCTCGCCGAGTGCGCGCAGCGCCGCAACGTCACCTTCCAGGTGCTACCCCTAGACTGCGGGCTGGGTGGTGAGCACTTCGGCGCCCACGGCGAGATGACCTTGGTGGAAACCCCGGAGCACGAGCACCTCGTCTACCTGGAAGCGCAGGATGAAAGCCTCCTCGTGAGCACCCCGACCAAGGTGACGACATACGCGCATCGCTATGCGAAGATCCGTTCACAGGCCATGGGCCCACGGGAATCGCTGGGCCTCATCAAGCAGTTGGCAGGAGAACTCCAGTGACTGGCACCCTGCGGTGGTTCAAGTCCAGCTACAGCAGCGCCAGCGGCGGCGAATGCCTCGAAGTCGCCTACGCCTGGCGCAAGTCGTCGTACAGCGACAGCGGCGGCGGGGCCTGCGTCGAAGTCGCCCCCTGCCCCCAAGCCGTTTCCACCGCCATCCACATCCGCGACTCCAAAAACCCCGACGGCCCAAACCTCACCGTCTCCGGCAAGGCCTGGGCCGCGTTCATCTCGTCACCGGCCTACCAGACCGCGGGATGCCTCAGCGCCTCGTACGTGTAGCGGAGCGGGGCGCGCCGCTCGTTCCTCTCCCCCCAGTGTGCGCCGTTGTCGTCGGACCACTTGAACTTGTACTTCTTGTTGCCGCCGGCGCTCTTGATGCTGCTGTGCTCAAGCCCCTGGTTGACGTAGTAGACGACTTTGTGCGCGGCCTTCATGCCGATGGCGGAGCCGCTGTGAACGGCGTCGTCGTCGCTGGAGCCGATGAGGGTCCAGTCCGTCTTCATCCTGGACTGCGGGTTCTGCCCGGCCCACGAGAGGAAGTTGCTACGCGGCTTCAGGTCACTGCACTGCTTGTGCCCCTGGGCGGCGCATGACCGCGCCATGCCGGCGCCCTTGAACGGACTGCCGAGGGTGACCACGTCCTCGACGTAGAGGTAGTTCGGCCACTTGCTCGATGAGCCGTACTTGTTCACGCCGGTGATGGCGGCGCGAATTACCTGGCCGCCCATGGAATGGCCGACCACGTCGACCTTCTTGCCGTGCCGGGAGTAATTCTTGTAGATGTCCCAGGCGAGGAGACGGCCGAGTTCCTGGATTCGGGTGTCCAGGTTTCCGTTCACCTTGCGGGTGCAGTTGGTGTTTTTCTTGTAGTACCCCCAGGTGACGAACTTGCCCTTCCAGCCCTTCGTGCGAAGGTCGGACATGGCCTTGCCCCAGACCGCCTTGCAGTCCTGCTTGGCGTTGGCGACTTCGAGATGCTTCCCGTCGAGGCCGTGAATGAAATACACGGCGTTCTTCACACCCGCGGTACGGGACGGAGCCGCGCTGGCCTCCCCCGCCGCCATTCCCATCATGACTCCCGCGGTCGCCGTGGCGACCAGGGCACGAACAAGTCTGTTCTGCAACAAGACTTCCCCCATGAGCCGGGACCGCAATTCGCTGCGGTCCTCCCCGTTTTTCTTCTCGACCTGAATGAGGGCGCGCGTTCATGCCAGGTTGCTTCGAAAGGCGATCTTTTTGAAACCTTTCAGCTTGCTGTCGGCTTCCTGTCCGTACACACAGAACTGCGCCGCGTCCGGAAATCGGACGCGGCGCAGTTCTTCGAACTAACCGGAATTACGGACTACGGATGGAGGCGTTCCTGCAGGGTCAGAACGTGTTCGCGTTGAGGTCCTGCTGGAGATGGCGGGTGGTGTCGGGGCCCCACTGGCCGTCGACGCCCGCGCCCACCTTCTTCTGCAGGGCCTTGACCGTGTTCGGGCCGATGGCGCCGTCCGCGGTCACCTTCAGGTAGGTCTGGAGGGCCTTCTTCGTGAGCGGCCCGAAGGAACCGTCGACGGACAGCTTGGCGCCGTGCGAGTTCAGCGAACGCTGGAGCGCGGCGCAGGTCGCGGGGCCGAACTGGCCGTCGACGACGAGCTTCCCGGCACCCGGCGGGCGCGGAGTCGGCTTCTGCGGCTTGGTGCCGCCCTTGAGGGCGGACTTCATCATCTTGTCCGAGGCGGGCCCGTACTCACCGTCGACCGTGAGGCCGTACTTCTTCTGGAAGGCCTTCACCGCCGACTCGGTGGCGGGGCCGAAGTCCCCGTCGACGACCAGCTTCGAGCCCATGACCTTGTTCAGGTTGCCCTGGAGGGTCTTCACCGCCGCGCCCTTGGAGCCCCGGCGCAGGATGCCGTCGGTGGGCGGGAGCGGCGCGGCGTTGCCGTAGGCGGGGCGGCCGTAACCCACGATCTCGGAGGAGTAGCGGTCCCGGCGCAGGACCTTGTCGCTGGTGTTCCCCTCGATGGTGGTGATCTTGCCGCTGGAGTGGACGGCCTCGACCACGCCGACGTGGTCGATGTTGTCGATGGACCGGGTGCCGCTCCAGTCGAAGAACACGACGTCGCCCGCGCGGATGCCGCCGACCCCGTAGTGCCAGCGCCCCTTGGACTGGAACCTCCGGGCGTGTCCGACCGTCCACGCGTGCTTGCCGAAGATCGCGTCGAGGTTGTCCGACTTGGCGGCGGCGTAGCTGACGGTCATGTTGCACCACGCGTCGTCGAAGCCGTACCAGTCGGTGATGAAGTTGTTGTTCGACCCGGGCGGGTTCTCACCGGTGCCGATCAGCTTGCGCATCTGCGCGAGCATCCCCTCCACGGACCCCATGTCACACCTGCCCGTTCTCGGGGAAGGCGGCGATGTCGCCCTTGACGACTACCTTCGGGTCCTGGCTCACCTTGCTCTGGTCCGGGTCGACATCGAAGATCCCGGCGCCGCCACGCGGCTCCACGGCCCTCGGTGCGGCCGCCGCCGCGGTCGCTGTCACCTGCTTTTCGGGTTCGGTCATGTTGTTCCCCCATGAGTCCTGCCGAAAGATGCGAGGGCCACGGCAACTGCCGCTTTCCCTCAGGAAGTTGAGTCTGCTGGGACGGCGGACAGCTGTCGTTGGCGTGGCGCGCACTGTTTGTGTGCAGGGAGCGCACCCGCGCGCAGACCCGTCGGCGTGACGCCGTACGCGGCGCGGAACGCCCGGCTGAAGTCGGCCGGCTGGGCGAAACCCCAACGCGCCCCGATGGTGTGGACGGGCAGATGGCGCAGCGCCGGGTCGGCCAGGTCGCGTCGGCACCGCTCCAGCCGCTGGGCCTTGATCCAGGCGGCGACGGTCAGCTCCTGCCCCTGGAAGAGCCGGTGCAGATAGCGGGTGGAGATGTGGTGCGCGGCGGCGACCTGGTCCGGCGTCAGCCGCCGGTCGTCGAGGTGGTCCAGGATGTACAGCTGGATACGGCGCAGCAGTACCGGGGTCGCCGGGCCCTCCCCGTCGCCGGGCCGGTGGTCGAGCAGGGCCCGCACCAGCTCGGTCACCACCGCGCCCATGCGCAGCTCGCCGACCGGCCCGTACGGCGTCGCGTCCCGCGCGAGGCCGGCCAGGAACTCCGCTACCAGTACCGCGAGTTGCTCACGTCCCGGTAACTCCCGCGCGACCGATCCCCCCAGGCCGTCCCGCTCCGTCCACGGCAGGTGCGCGGTGACCACCGTGTTCCGCGGTCGGGTCAGGTGCAGGCGGAACGGCCGGTCCGTGTCGAGCAGTACCGGGCCGCAGGCCCCGACCCGCACGGTCCGCCCTGCCTGTTCGAGCACTGCCTCGCCGCCCGTCACAAGGACGAGGTGATACCGGGCCGCGCGTGTCCCGCAGGGCCCGGCCGTCCCCCGTACCTCCGCGGCCGGACAGTCCACCGCGGACACCCGTACGAGGCCCAGCTCCCGCGATCGCACGGTCGCGCGGAACCCCTGGTCGGCGGAGGCGTTGACCGGCCCGTACAGCCCGCTCAGCGCCTCCGCCCATGCCGTGACGCCCCGGACCGTCCCGTCCTCGCGGATGGCCGGGTGCGCTGACTCCGTCGCCCCGGCGGCGCCCGCCGGTCTCCCCCTGAATGACTGAGTACGCATGAGGTCACGCCCATAAACGTCCGATGGATGCGCACAGAAACGCCCGGCCGGAGAACCGGCCGGGCGATCGCGCTCCCTGCTCCACGGGAACGAGTCCTGCTCCAGAAGGAACGAGTCCTGTCCTAAAGGAACGAGTTGATCTCGATCGTCTCGTCCCGGCCCGGACCCACCCCGATCGCGGAGATCGGCGCGCCCGACATCTCCTCCAGCGCCTTGACGTACGCCTGGGCGTTCTTCGGCAGGTCGGAGAAGGACTTGGCCTTGCTGATGTCCTCGCTCCAGCCCGGGAGCATCTCGTAGACCGGCTTCGCGTGGTGGAAGTCGCTCTGGGAGTAGGGGAGTTCCTCGACGCGCTTGCCGTCGATCTCGTACGCCACGCAGACCGGGATCTCCTCCCAGCCGGTCAGGACGTCCAGCTTGGTGAGGAAGAAGTCGGTCAGGCCGTTCACGCGGGTCGCGTACCGGGCGATCACCGCGTCGAACCAGCCGCAGCGCCGGTCACGGCCGGTGGTGACACCCCGCTCGCCGCCGATGCGGCGCAGCGCCTCGCCGTCCTCGTCGAAGAGCTCCGTCGGGAACGGGCCGGCGCCGACGCGGGTCGTGTACGCCTTGAGGATGCCGATCACGCGGCTGATCTTCGTCGGGCCCACGCCCGCGCCCGTGCAGGCGCCGCCCGCGGTCGGGTTCGACGAGGTGACGAAGGGGTACGTGCCGTGGTCGATGTCGAGGAGGGTGCCCTGGCCGCCCTCGAAGAGGACCACCTTGTCGTCCTCCAGCGCCTGGTTGAGGACCAGGACCGTGTCGGCGACGTACGGCTTGATCTTCTCGGCGTAGCCCAGCAGCTCCTCGACGACCTGCTCGGCGGCGATCGCGCGCCGGTTGTAGAGCTTGGTGAGGATCTGGTTCTTGGCGTCGAGGGCCGCCTCGACCTTCTGGGTCAGAATCGACTCGTCGTACAGGTCCTGCACACGGATACCGACGCGGTTGATCTTGTCGGCGTAGGTCGGGCCGATGCCGCGACCGGTCGTGCCGATCTTCCGCTTGCCGAGGAAGCGTTCCGTCACCTTGTCGACCGTCACGTTGTACGGCGTGATGATGTGCGCGTTTCCGCTGATGAGGAGCTTCGACGTGTCGACGCCGCGCTCGTTCAGACCGCTCAGCTCGGAGAGCAGGACCGACGGGTCGACGACGACGCCGTTGCCGATGACCGGGGTACACCCCGGGGAGAGGATTCCGGAAGGGAGCAGGTGGAGGGCGTACTTCTGATCACCCACGACTACCGTGTGGCCGGCGTTG
Source organism: Streptomyces sp. DT2A-34 (assembly GCF_030499515.1). Classification (NCBI taxonomy): domain Bacteria; kingdom Bacillati; phylum Actinomycetota; class Actinomycetes; order Kitasatosporales; family Streptomycetaceae; genus Streptomyces; species Streptomyces sp. DT2A-34. The sequence continues at coordinate 4,637,405 of NZ_JASTWJ010000001.1, forward strand.
TTGCCGCCTTGGTAGCGCACCACATAGTCGACGGAGCCGCCTAGCAGGTCCGTCGCCTTTCCCTTGCCTTCGTCACCCCACTGAGCACCGAGCAGCACAAGTGCGGGCACGCGCGTACACCCCTTCCGGGCGGGGCATGTCCAAGGTCAGGGGTGTACACGGAGGGTCTCCGCCGTGTAGACCACGACAGGTCGCGGCCGTCGTTGGCCGTGAACCGTCGGACCGGATGGCCCCGGAATAGACGAAGCCCCTGGCGCAATAGCGCAAGGGGCTCTTGCACAAAGATGCTACCCGAGGAAGCGAGGCATGGCCGAGGTGGCGACTTTCGCGATGTCCGATCAGCTGCTGGTGGTGATCGATGCGGCTGCCCGGCGGACGGACGGGGAGTCCGTCAGGATCGCGAAAGACGTGCTCAGCGCGGGTGCGGCGACGAAAGTGTGCTTGCCGGAGGGGCCGGAGGAATTCGCCCGGGCACTGGCTCGGCGCGGGTCGCGGCGGCCCGTGGTCATCGGCGACGACCGGGCGCTGACGCGGGCCGTGTCGCTGCTGCACCGGCAGCGCCAGCTGGCCGAATGCCTGCTGGCGGTGGTGCCGGTCGGGGCCGCGCTGTCGCTGGCCGGATCCCTGGGGGTGCCGACGGGGGCGGTGGCGGCGGCCCGGGCGGTGCTGGACGGGATGGAGCGGCGGCTGGATCTGCTCGTCGACGACAGTGACGGAGTGGTGCTGGGCGCCCTGCGGATCCCGCCGATACGGGACCCTGCCGAGCCGACCGGGATGAACGAGGTGAACGGGCCGAACGGGGCGACCGCGGTGGGGCCGGTCGCGGCGCGGCCCTGGTTGCGGACGTGTCAGTCGCTCGTCCGGACGCTGGTGCCGGCGCGGGGCGCACCCGAGGTCCCGTCCGGGCCGTCGCGGCTGCGGGTCGAGGTCGACGGAACGACGCTGGTGGACCTCGACCAGCCGGTGGAGGCGGTGTCGGTGGCCCCGGGGTTCGCCGGTGTGGCCGAGGTGGAGGTGCGGCCGGCCTCGGTGGGGGCGGAGGCCTCGCCGCTGCGGGCCGAGGGGCGGACGGTGACCGTGTCGGGAGCGCACTTCCGGTACCGGGCGGACGCGGTGGTGTCGGGGCCGGTGCTCAGGAAGACGTGGACCGTGGGGGAGGGCGGGCTGCGGCTGGTGCTGCCGGCGTCGGCGTAAGCCGTCAGGCCTCTTGCTGGGCTTCGGGTTCTTCTTCGTCCTCCTCCGGGGCCTGGAAGCCCTCGGTGTCGAGCGTGCACTCGAATGGCTCCGGGATGTAGAGCTTCTCGCCGAACGGTTTGGTGAGGTGTCCCCGGTATCCCTGCGGCGACGGCGACCAGTAGACGGTGGCCTGGTCTTCCTGCATGTCGAGAAGGAGGTAGATGGGGACGCCTGCCTTGCCGTAGACGTCGACCTTGTCAGTCAGGTCGTCGTTTCGGGTGGAAGGAGAGGTCAGCTCAGCGACGAACGAGAGGGCTTGCCCATCGAGGCGGTTGCTGGTGGTGCGGCGGGCACGTCGGTGAGCAGCGTGGATGTCAGGGCCGCAGGCGCTTTCAAAGCCCGGGAACACGTACAGCAGGGGGCCCCAAGTGATGCGGTGCTCCTCGGGGAGATGAGGGCGCAGCTGATCGCAGACCAGGTCCATCACATCCGCGTAATAGGCCTTGGACCACGGCGACACGACGATTCTCCCCCTGATGATCTCGGCCTCGTAGCCGTCGGGCACGTGCAGCTCATCAAGGAGGTCCAGAAGCTCCTCGAAGTCGCTGCCGCTTATCACCGGTCGCTCTGCCATGAGTGTCATGATGCGCCCTCCCCTTGATCCGGACCAGCCGCAACTCAGAGTAGCGACTCGCGTACGGCCCGGCGGCCGAACTCGGCGGAATCAGGGACGGACGCTACTGGCCGAAAGTCTTCTCGCGGTGCACCCGCCAGCGCTCCATCATGGCCGCGAGCTCGCCCTCGATGAACTCGAAGAAGGCGAGCGTCTCGGCCAGCCGGCGGCCTGCCGGGGTGTCGGCGCCGAGGCTGCTGACGCCCTCGCGCAGGGCGCTCTCCCACCGCTTGAGGACGGCCTCGCGGTTGGTCAGGGCCTCGTACCACTGGTCGCCGTGGACCCGGTAGCGCTCCCGGCGCGAACCGGGCTCCCGCTCGCGCGACACCATGTGCGTCTGGGCCAGGTAGCGCACCGCGCCGGAGACCGCCGCGGGGCTGATCCGCAACTGTTCGCTCAGTTCGGCGGAGGTCAGCACGCCCTTGTCGGAGGCGAGGAGCGCGGCGAAGACCCGGGCGGCCATGCGCTGCATCCCGGCCTCGACGAGCTGCGCCGCGAAGGACTCCACGAACTGCGACACGGACTCCGCGTCGCGGCCGGCCCCGACTGATTCCGTCATGCGGCCATCCTATCGGGACTTTATACGCTTCCTTAACTTCACAAATTTCTGAACGAAGCGTACGTTCTGAACCATGACGAAGGCCAACCTCGCCCTTGAGGTATCCGGACTGCACAAGTCGTTCGGCAAGACGCACGCGCTCGCCGGCCTCGACCTGGACGTCGAGACCGGCGAGGTCCACGGCTTCCTCGGCCCCAACGGCGCCGGCAAGTCCACCGCCATCCGCGTCCTGCTCGGCCTGCTGCGCGCCGACGCGGGCGCCGCGCGGGTGCTGGGCCGCGACCCCTGGGCGGACGCGGTGGAGGTGCACCGCCGCATCGCCTACGTGCCGGGCGACGTGGCCCTGTGGCGGAATCTGTCCGGCGGCGAGGTCATCGACCTCTACGGCCGTCTCCGCGGCAACCTCGACACCCGACGCCGGGCCGAACTGATCGAGCGGTTCGAGCTGGACCCGACGAAGAAGGGCCGCACGTACTCCAAGGGCAACCGGCAGAAGGTCGCCCTCGTCGCCGCGTTCGCCTCGGACGTGGACCTGCTGATCCTCGACGAGCCGACCTCGGGCCTGGACCCGCTGATGGAGGAGGTCTTCCGGCGCTGTGTCGAGGAGGAGCGCGACCGGGGCCGCACGATCCTCCTTTCCTCCCACATCCTCAGCGAGGTCGAGGAGCTCTGCGACCGGGTCAGCATCATCCGCAAGGGCCGTACGGTCGAGAGCGGTTCGCTCGCCGACCTGCGCCATCTGACGCGCACGAGCGTCACGGCCGAACTCGCCGGTCCGCCCAACGGGTTGTCCCGTCTGCCGGGCGTCCACGACCTCGCCATTCAGTCGATCGAGAGGGGTCAGGGCCGCCGTGTCCGGCTCCAGGTCGACACCGACAAACTCGACGCCGTACTGCGCTCGCTCAGCGAGTCGGGCGTGCGGTCGCTGACGTCGACGCCGCCGACACTGGAGGAACTGTTCCTGCGGCACTACCAGGCCGACCAGCCTGACCAGGCCGACGTGAGCGAGGTGCCCCGATGACCGCCACGGCTCTCGGGGTACGGCCGTCAGCCTCACGCCAACTGGCAGGCACCGGAACGCTGTTGCGCTTCGCCCTGCGCCGCGACCGGCTGATGATCCCGGTCTGGGTGGCGGTGAACGCGCTGATGATCCTCTCCATGCCGAACACGCTGGAGAACCTGTACGCCACCCCCGCCGAACGCGCCGACCTCGTACAGAACACCGCCACCAACGCCTCCTTCCGCGCGCTGATCGGCCCGGTCTTCGACGACTCGATCGGCGCCCTGACGGCCTGGCGCGTCGGCGTCTACGCGGGCGCGCTCGCGGCCGTACTGAGCCTGCTCCTCGTCGTACGGCACACCCGGGACGAGGAGGAGAGCGGCCGCCAGGAGCTGGTGGCGTCCGGAATGGTGGGGCGCCGGGCCTCCCTGACGGCGGCCCTGCTGACGGCGGCGGTCGCCAACGCCGTACTGGCCCTCCTGGTCACGGTCGGGCTGTCCGCCCAGGGCGCCTCGGGGGCACTGGCCCTCGGGCTCGGTCTCGCGGGGGTCGGCATGGTCTTCGCCACACTGGCGGCGATCGTCGCCCAGTTCACGGAGAGCGCCCGGCTGGCACGGGGGCTGACGGCCGGGCTGGTGGGCGCCGCGTTCGTGCTGCGCGCGGCGGGCGACTCTGCTGCGGACGACGGTTCGTCGGTGCTGACATGGGTGTCGCCGCTGGGCTGGCTGGAGAACCTGCGGGCCTTCGCGGGCGAACGGTGGTGGGTGCTGCTGCTGTTCGCGGCGGCGGCTGCGGTGCAGGGCGTGGTGGCGTACGGACTCGCCGGGCGCCGTGACGTGGGCATGAGCTTCCTGCCCGCCCGGCCGGGCCCTGCCGACGGCCGCCTCGGCACGGCGGGCGCACTGGCGTGGCGGCTGCAGCGCGGCAGCGTGCTCGGCTGGTCGATCGGCTTCTTCCTGGCCGGGGTCATCTACGGCGGGCTGACCGACGGGGTGGCCGACCTGGTCGGCGACAACGACAACGCCCGCGAGATCTTCCAGCGGATGGGCGGGCAGTCCGGCATCACCGACGCCTTCCTGGCCGCGATGATCGGCATGCTCGGCCTGATCGCCGCGCTGTACGTCGTGGGGTCGGTGCTGCGGCTGCACGGCGAGGAGACCTCGATGCGGGCGGAACCGATCCTGGCGAACGCCGTGGGACGCCTCCGCTGGGCCGCCGGTCACCTCATGGTCGCCTTCACCGGCTCCGCGCTGATCATGCTGCTCGCGGGTCTGGGCTTCGCCGTCGGCTACGGCAAGGATGTCGGCCCGATCCTGGGCGCCTGCCTGGCGCAGCTCCCCGCGGTGTGGGTCGTCGGCGGGCTGGCGGTGCTGCTGTACGGAGTGCTGCCGCGGGCGGCGATGGCGGCGTGGGGTGTTGCCGGGGCCGTGCTGCTGCTCGGCTGGGTGGGGCCCGCGCTGGATGTTCCGCGGGCGGTGCTGGATCTGTCCCCGTTCGGGCATCTGCCGAAGTTGCCGGGTGGGGGGATGGAGTGGGGGCCGGTCGGGGTCCTGCTGGGGGTGGCCGTAGTGCTCACGGCTGTCGGCCTGGTGGGGCTGCGGCGGCGGGACGTCACGACCTGACGGTGATGCGAGCCATGCCGGAGGGCCGCGGACTTCCCCACCTGCGGCCCTCAGCCGGACGCCCCGGTCACGGCCACCTGCCGTGACTGGCTCGCCCCGCCCTCACCTGCGAGCACGCGTGAAGGAGACGACCCCTGCGGCGATATGGCACAGGCGGGTGTGGACGACTCTTCGACCGCGTGAGCCTCAACAACCCACGCGATCACGTCATCCACACCCGCCCACCCGCGAAAAGACGCCCTGCGCTACGACTTTGCCGAGGAACCGGGCAGCACGCCGGAGATCCGCGACAGCTTGCCGCCCCGCGTGCTGACGTAGATCCAGCCGTTGGCGCGGTCCAGTCCGACGCCGCAGACCTCGCCGAGACCGTCGGCCACCACACGCTGACGGCCCTTGGCCTCGCCGGCAGCCATGACGACCTCATGCAGCGTGCCGCCGCCCGGATGGGAGACGTATGCGTTGACTGCGCCATCCAGCGCTACGCGAACGCTGCTCCCGAGATTGGTGGCCACGGCCTGCGGGGCGCCTCCATCCGCCGCCAGGTCGACCTCGTACAGCCCGCCGGCGTCATACTGGCCGACGTACGCCTTGCCGCCTTCCAGCGCTACGCCGGCGGCTCGCGGCACGTCCCAGGTGCGTAGCTGCTCCGCCGGTTCGCTGTTCAGGTTGAACTCGATCAGCTTCCCGTTGGCGAAGTCGGTGACATAGGCCTTGTGGCTCGGCAGGTCCAGCGCGACGCCGTACGCGTACATGCCCTGGGCGACCGGGGAGACGGAGCGGTCGGACAGGTTCACCGTGAACAGGCGCCGGCCGTTGTAGTCGGTGACGTAGGCCTTGTCGCCCCGCAGGTCCAGCGCCACATCGTTGACGTCGCCCAGCTTCTCCAGGACCCAGTCCGTGTTGCCGCTTTCGAGATCCACCTTGTACAGCTTGCCGCCGTTGCGGTCGGTGACGTACGCCTTTTTCTTCTCCAGGTCCAGCGCGAGGCCCTCGGCCTTCCCCAACCCGGTGGCGCGCTCGACGGGAGGCTCTTTCGACTCCTTTTGTTCTTCGCCGCCACCCTTGTAGAGAGGGTGATACCTCTTGTCGAAATTGAGTGTTTCAAGCTCGAAGATCTCGTGCACCCCGGCGAGGGTGGAAACGACCTCGGCTTCCCCTTTTTGCATGAACGGCTTGCCTTCATCGGTCAAGTCGAAGGTTTCCGCAGCCGCCCCGGTCTCGCCGAGCTTCCATGCAATGACCTTGGCGTATTTGGGCTCCTTGGCCTGTGGGCCGTCCGGGCGGGTCTCCTTGACCTCTACCGGCTCGGGGTAATACAAAGCGACCCATCCACCGAAGGAGATAGGGAATTCGTAGTCGAACCTCCTCACCTGACGTCGCTGCGTGGCCAGGACGTCCACTCGGCTGGCGACTTCCCCGCTCAGCGTGGACGATGTCTTGAAGGCAGTGGTCAAGGAACCACTGACCGAAGCAGTGATCCCAAGCATCAGCTGCGCCGACAGTTCCCCGGTGCCCGTGGCGGTACCCGTGGCTGTGGCCGTACTTGTGGATTGCGACTGGGACTCCGCGTCAGCGCCCTGATTGTCTTTGCTGTTCTTCAGGGTGGTCTTCTCGGATTGGTTCGCCGCCATGCTCTGCTGCAGTTGTTGCTGCAGCGATGCGATGACTTTTGCCCCGAAAGTGAGCTGCACCTGCCCTTGGAGCGACCAGCTGATTGTGTTCGAAATCGAGAATTCGACACTGTGAGACCATTTGGTGGGGACGGGGTCGGTTCGATTGACGTACGTTTGCTTGGCGATCACGTCAGGAGGCGGCTGTGCAATGTCACCTCGCTCTTCAATAAGCGGTACACCCACCGTCATGTAGGCGCGCCACCCGCGCTGGTGCGCCGTGCTCTCCCCATCCTTCCCGTCCTTCCCACCGGGAAAGTCGCCGAATCGCCCCTTGTTCAGAGAGAACCCGGTAGGGGCGACGTACCGGTCCTTACCATCCGGCGTTTTCCTCTCGGCCTTCCTCTTCAGTTTTTCCTTGTCCCGCTCCAGGATGACAGCGGCCCTTTGCTTGATTCTGAGCTCCTCCAGGTTTCGCCCTGTCAGTGGATGACGCACAAATCGCTCGCCAAGATGAGCCGTACTCACGTTGTTTTTGGTGGCGCCGCCCATGACCTTCAGCCTCCTTGCGTAGCAGAACTCAACGATTTGTCAGCGATCACTTGCCTTTAACCGCCCCATCGTCAGCCCTTCTTTTCGCATTTTTGGCCGATTCGGCGTTATCCTTTGCCAATCCTTCTCGCTCTTCATCGCTGATCTTTGGCCGGTCTTCGTCCCTGATCTCCACCTCCACCTTCTTGAATGCCTCATCCTTGGTCGAAGACGCCATACCGGATGTAGATTCGGGGTTTTCGCTGGCCTCCCGCTGCTTGGCGGCCGCTGTCTGGGTGTTCTTGAACAGGGGGGCGATGAAGTTGTTCATGATGCTGAGCGCCTCAGGCGACGTCTCGCGCATGATTTTCGGGTCACGCTCAGGTTCAGTGATGTCCTCGTAGAGCTCCGGATCGACCCCTTTTCGTTCGTGCCAAGCGCCAGGAATTTTTTCATGGACCTCCTGAGCGGACTCTTCGGCGGACTTGGCTTCACTTTCGCCGCTTTCGAAGATGTTCTTGAAGGACATGGGCTTCCCTCCGGGTTCCGTGTGCGCCCGCAGGCTGCCCGACCTGCAGATGCGACAACCCAGTCACCGCCGTCGTTCCTTCCAAGGGGTGACGTCCAGGGCCTGACGTTTGCGCAACTGCCTGTTTCGGCGAGCTCAGTTGACGGTGCCGGGCTTCCCCCAGGACCCCTCTCAGGCCACCTCCACCTGAAGCCCCTCCAACCCCCGGATCACAAAGTTCGGCTTCCTCTCCGGCTCTGCCGTCAGGCGCAGCGTCGGTGTCCGCTCCAGCAACGCCGTCATCGACGCCGCCAGCTCGATCCGGGCCAACGGCGCCCCGATGCAGTAGTGGATGCCGGCGCTGAAGGAGATGTGCGGGTTGTCCTTGCGGGTGAGGTCCAGCCGTTCCGGGTCGGCGAACACCGCCGGGTCATGGTTCGCGGAGCCGAACAGCATCGCGATCTCCGACCCGCGCGGAATCGTCGTACCGTCGATCTCGATGTCGTCCAGCACCCACCGCTCGAAGAGCTGGAGCGGGGTGTCGTAGCGCATGAGCTCCTCTACGGCGGACGGGACCAGGCAGTGGTCGGCCCGCAGGGCGGCGAGCTGGTCGGGGTTGCGGAACAGGGCGTACCAGCCGTTGACGGTGGCGTTGACCGTGGCCTCGTGGCCCGCGTTGAGGAGCAGGACGCAGGTCGAGATCATCTCCTGCTCGGTGAGGCGGTCGCCCTCGTCGTGGGCCGCGATCAGGCCGGAGATCAGGTCGTCGCCGGGCTCCTTGCGGCGCTCGGCGATCAGCTCCCGCAGGTACTCGGTGAACTCCACCGACGCCCGCACCGCCTTCGCCGCCGTCTCCTCGGACGGGCTCAGCTCGTACATCCCGCAGATGTCCGCCGACCAGGGCCGCAGCGGGGCCCGGTCGGACTCGGGGATACCCAGCATTTCCGCGATGACGGCCACGGGGAGCGGCTCGGCGACATCCGCCAGCAGATCACCGCCGCCCGCCTCGACGAGCCGTTCCACCAGCTCCCCGGCGAGGTTCGCCACGTACGGCTTCAACCGCTCCACCGTGCGCGGCGTGAACGCCTTCGACACCAGCCGGCGGATCCGGGTGTGGTCCGGCGGCTCCAGGTCGAGCATGCCGTGGTCGTTGAGGGTGTGGAACGGCTCGTGTTCGGCGGGCGGCGCGTCGCGTCCGAAGTCCTCGTGGCTGAACCGGTGCTGGTACGTCCGGCCCAGCCTGCGGTCCCGCAGCAGCGCCGAGACGTCCGCGTGGTGCGGGACCAGCCACTGGTTCGTGGGCTCGAACCAGTGCACCCGGCCCCGGGCACGCAGTTCGGCGTAGGCGGGGTACGGGTCGGCCAGGAACGCCGGGTCCCAGGGGTCGAAAGCGAGGTCGGAAGGAGCTGCCATGCACGGACGTTAGAACGCCGTCCCCCTCCCTGACCAGGGGGCTAGGGCCTGTCCTGAACCGCGCCGAAGTCGGGAAGCGTGATCGAGCCGTCCTCGGCGAGCGGGAAGCCGGGGTTGTGGGCGACCTCCCAGGCGTGGCCGTCGGGGTCGACGAAGGCGCTGGAGTAGAAGCCGATCGCGTTGACGGCGGCGGGCTTGGTGACCGTCCCGCCGGCCCGTTGCACCGCCGCGAGGAGCGCGTCGACCTCGGCCTCGGACCGGACGTTGTGTGCGAGGACGATTCCGCCGAAACGACCCGCCTGCCCGGGCTCCAGACCGCAGTCCCGGGCCAGCTTGTCCCGGCCCCACAGCACCAGCCCCAGGCCGCCCGCCTGGAAGAAGACGGTCTCCTCGACCTCCTGCCCGCGCCAGCCCAGGGCCTCGTAGAAGGCCTTGGACCGGGCCAGGTCGGAGACTCCCAGCGTGATCAGAGTGATGCGCTGTTCCATCCCCTCACCGTAGCCCCGGCGCCTCAGCCCGGCGTGACCAGCCGCGCCTCGTACGCGAACACCGCCGCCTGTGTACGGTCCCGCAGGCCCAGCTTCACCAGGATCCGGCTGACGTGGGTCTTGATCGTCGACTCGGCGACCACCAGCCGCTCGGCGATCTCCGCGTTCGACAGGCCCTGCGCGATCAGGACCAGCACCTCCGTCTCCCGCTCGGTCAGGTCCCCGTACGCCGCGTGTGCGGAGGACATCAGGCGCGGGGAGTCGGACAGCTTGGAGAACTCGGTGATCAGCCGCCGGGTGACGGAGGGGGCGAGGAGAGCCTCGCCGGCCGCCACCACCCTGACGCCGTCGGCGAGTTGGCGTGCCGAGGCGTCCTTCAGCAGGAAGCCCGAGGCTCCCGCGCGCAGCGCCTGGTACACGTACTCGTCGAGGTCGAAGGTGGTCAGCACCAGCACCTTGGCCGCGCCGTTCGCCGCGACGATCTCCCGGGTGGCCTCGATGCCGTTCAGCTCCGGCATGCGGATGTCCATCAGCACGACGTCGGGGGAGAGTTCACGGACCCGGTCCACCGCCTCGCGTCCGTTGACCGCCTCGCCGACGACCTCGATGTCCGGCATCGCGTTCAGCAGGACCGAGAAGCCCTCGCGCACCATCATCTGATCGTCCGCGATCAGTACGCGGATGGTCATGAGCCGTCCTCTGCCGTCGTGGTGACCGGCAGGAACACGGCCACCTCATAGCCGCCGTCCTCCGTCCGGCCCGCCGTCATCTCGCCGCCCAGCATGCTGACCCGCTCCCGCATCCCGGTGATGCCGTGCCCCGCGCCCGGCGAGGGCTTCAGCAGGGCGGACGCGGGCGGCGGGCCGTTGACTATGCGCAGGCCCAGACCGCCGAGGACGTAACCGATCTCGACGCGGGCGCTCGCGCCGGGCGCGTGGCGCAGGCTGTTGCTGAGTGCCTCCTGCACGATGCGGTACGCCGACAGCTCGACGCCCTGCGGGAGTGCGCGCACCGCTCCGGTCACCGTCTTCTCGACGTCCAGGCCCGCGTCCCGCACATTGGCCAGCAGCGCGTCCAGGTCGGCAAGGGTGGGTTGCGGGGCGTCCGGGGCCTCGTAGTCCTCGGCGCGGACGACGCCCAGGATGCGGCGGAGTTCGGTGAGCGCCGCCACCGCGTTCTCCCGGATGGTGGCGAAGGCCCGCTCCAGCTCCGGCGGCGGGTTCTCCACCCGGTAGGGGGCGGCCTCCGCCTGGATGGCGACGACCGACATGTGGTGGGCGACCACGTCGTGCAGTTCGCGCGCGATCGTCGTGCGCTCCTCCAGCAGGGTCCGCTTGGAACGCTCCTGCGCGGTCACGGTCTGCTGGGCGGTGACCTCCTGTCTCGCTTCCCGGCGTATGTGCCAGAGGGCGACGCAGAGCAGGACCATCGCGGAGACGACCATCATGGGTCCGGTGTTCGCGCCGTAGTAGCCCGGACCGATGCCGGCGCCCGCGGCCAGGCCGTACGCCCCCGTCACCAGCCACATCCACAGGGCCGTACGCGGCCGGGTGCGTACGGCCACGACCGTCAGCACTGTCAGATGGCAGGCGAAGGCGCCGGGCACCCACGGCCAGTCGCCCGCGCTGTGGCCGAGCACGCCGGTGAACGGGGTGGCGGCCATGGACAGCCAGAACGCTCCGACGGGCCGCACCATGGTCAGCAGCACGGGGATCACGCAGAGCGGACCGAGCAGCAGGGCCGAGGCACTGGTGTCGACCGTGGCGAGCATCAGCGTGAACAGGGCGGCCACCCCGATCAGCGCGTGCGGCGTCCAGGAGGCGTACTCCCGCATACGCGTCGGCAGCCGCCTGGTCAGCGGGCCGTCGACCCGCATGCGGGGCATCGGGCGGTAGGCGAAGGCGTCGTGGATCAGGTCCTGGCGCAGCCCGCGCAGGGCCTCGGCGGCCATCCGGAACTCCGGACTGCGCGGCTTGGCCCCGTCCCCCGGCGGCTGGGTCTGCGGGCGAGTCGTCTCGGTCACGTACAGAACGGTAGGCGCAGGGCCCTGTCGCGGTCGTCCCCATGGAGAGGGGTTCCGGCGGGTCCATCTCAGGTACTACGGGTATCCCCGCTGGTCGCGCCCGGTGCGGACCCCACCAGGAGCCCCGCTCAATACCCGGAGGGCCGCACCAGTCCCGACTCGTAGGCGAACACCGCCGCCTGCGTCCGGTCCCGCAGCCCCAGCTTCACCAGGATCCGGCCCACGTGGGTCTTCACGGTCTGCTCGGCCACGACGAGGCGTTCGGCGATCTCCGCGTTCGACAGGCCCTGGGCGATCAGCGCGAGGACCTCCGTCTCGCGCTCGGTCAGGTCGCCGACGCGTTCCTTGAGCGGGGCGCGGGGCCGGTTGTCCAGGCGGGAGAACTCGGTGATCAGCCGGCGGGTGATGCCGGGCGCGAGCAGCGCGTCGCCGGCCGCCACGACACGTACCGCCTCGGCCAGCTGGTCGGCGGAGGCGTCCTTGAGGAGGAAGCCCGAGGCTCCCGCACGCAGCGCCTCGTACACGTACTCGTCGAGGTCGAAGGTGGTCAGCACCAGCACCTTGATGTGCGGTGACTCGGCGGTGATGCGGCGGGTGGCCTCGATGCCGCCGAGTTCGGGCATGCGGATGTCCATCAGGACGACGTCGGGGGCGAGTTCGGCGACCTTCGCGACCGCGTCCAGCCCGTCGACCGCCTGGCCGATCACGTCGATGTCGGGCTTGGTGTTGAGCAGCACGGTGAATCCCTGCCGGACCATCTGCTGGTCGTCGGCGATGACTACACGGATGGGGCTGCTCGTCATGGTTCTCCTGTCAGGGGTGGGCGGTCGGCGGGGTGTCGCCCCGCGGGAGGAAGGCCGAGACCGCGAAACCGCCGTGCTGGGTGGGGGCCGCGGTGAGATGGCCGCCGAGCATAGCCGCACGCTCACGCATGCCGAGCAGGCCGTGCCCCGCACCCGGGGAGCGCGGAACGGGCCGCTGCGGACGGGAGTTGACGACCCCCAGATGCAGGCCCTGGAAGTCGTGCGAGATCTCGACACGCACTTCCGAACCCGGTGCGTGCCGCAGGGCGTTGCTGAGCGCCTCCTGGATGATCCGGTACGCGGACAGCTCCACGCCCGTGGGATACGAGAGGGCCTCGCCCCTGATGTCGGTGACGACGTCCAGTCCGGCGGCGCGGGTGTTGTCTATCAGGGCGTCGAGCCGGTCGAGCATGGGCTGGGGGGCGTCGGGGGCGGCTCCGCCGCCGGATTCGCCGAGACCGTAGGGGTCTTCCCCGTCCTCGGGGTTCTCGGAGCGCAGGACGCCCAGCACGCGGCGCAGTTCGGTGAGCGCGTCCAGGGCGTTCTGCCGGATGCCGGCGAGGTTCTCCTTCAGCTCGTCGGGCGGGTTCTCGACGAGGTGGGGGGCGACCTGGGCCTGGATGGAGATCACCGACATGTGGTGGGCGACCACGTCGTGCAGCTCGCGTGCGATACGGCTGCGCTCCTCCAGCACGGTGCGCCGGGCCCGCTCCTCGGCGGTGATCGTGGTCTGCTGCATCAGCTCCGCGCGCGCCTCGCGACGGCCGCGCACGGCGGTGCCGAGGAGCACGACAACCGCGGACAGGCAGACGGCGACCACCCCCGTCGGCGAGTAGTTCGCCGCGCCCCACAGCCCCTCCAGGACGTAGGTGACCAGCCCGGTCACGACCAGTGCTTCGGCGGATACCCGAGTGGGCACCCGCAGCGAGAGCAGGAGCATCACGAACAGATGGGCGATGATTCCGGCCGCTGTCCACGGCCAGGGGAACGTGTGCTCGTCGTCGTAACCCCCGTGCACCACCACGGCACCGACCACGGTCGCCGCCATCGACAGCCACCACCCGGGAATGGGCCGCCACAACGCGAGGACCACCGCACCGCCCTGCGCGAGCCCGATCAGGAAGGCGACCTGGCGGCCCACCCCGCCGTTGTCCGTCAGTTGTGCCACCGCGCCGATGGTCACGCCGAACGCGACGAGGCACAGCAGGCCGTGCGGCAGCCAGCGCAGCCACGTGGAGGGTGGCAGCGGATCCGGCTGGGCGGTCCACAGGTCGTCGCGCAGTATTCCCAGCCAGCGCCGGACTCGACTCGTCGAGCCCCGCCGGCTCCCCGCCTCCGTCACAGGGTCAACCCTAGGCATGGTGCTGTGCCTCCGCTTCGGTGCCCTGAGCGGCCGGCTGGGATCGGACCACGCGGGACGGGCGGCCGGTCGGACGCCGCGGGCCCTGTTCGTAGGCGCGGAACGTCGTCCAGCACAGCGCCAGGACCAGGGTGAACAGCGGGAGCCAAGCCAGACGGGCCGCCACCCAGCCCAGGTGGTCGGGAACGGTGTGCAGGCCGGGGAGGTGGCCCGCCGTCAGGCCCGTGGCCGTGGTCGCCATCAGGGCCGTCTGGTGCCAGAGGAAGATCGTCATCGCCGAGAGGTTGAGCAGGGCCACCGCCGCCCAGGCCAGGGGGCGGCGCATCGCGCGGCGCAACGGCCCGCGCAGGAGCAGGGCCAGGCCGCACTGGGCCAGGCCGAACGTGACGACGGCCAGCGTGGGCGGGTTGAGGTTGGAGATCCCGGCGCCGGGGACGCCGACCATGGACGCCGGGTAGCCCGCCCAGGCGACCAGTGCGGCCGTCGCCGTCGCGCCGCCCGCCAGCAGGATCCAGCCCGCACGCCGGCGCTCCAGCTCGCCCCGGGGCCAGGCCGCGCCCAGGGTGTACGGCACCAGCCAGCCGGCCGCCACGTTCGCCCAGCCGAGCCAGGCCGGGCCGCCCAGGCCGAAGCGGAGGAGGTCCACATGGAGGACGACCGCGAGGGGCCAGAGCGGGCTGAGCCGGAGGAGCAGGGGCGTCGCCGCCGTCAGCGCGGCGAAGACCAGGAGGAACCACAGGGGGGACAGGGCCAGTTTGACCAGGGTGTGGATGGTGTCGGGGTCCGTGCCGGAGACGAGCAGCAGGACCGCCGCCACCGTCCACAGGGTGAGGACCGCCGCCACCGGTTTGAACAGGCGGGACAGCCGGGACGTCAGCCACTGTCCGTATGTCGCGCCGCGCGCTCGGGCCGCGATGTAGCCGCGGGTTGCCGCATGGCCGCCGACCAGGAAGAACACGGCGAGGGTCTGGAAGGCCCAGGAGATCGGGGCCAGCCAGGGCATGTAGTGGAGCGGGCTCGCGGTGCGCAGACCGGTCCCGCCGTCCGCCACCAGGGCCGTCACCAGCCAGTGGCCGAGGACGACACCGAGGATGGCGAAGGCCCGCAGGGCGTCGACGGCCCGGTCCCGGTCGGCGGGGGTGACGGCGTCGACGCGGGCGGCGCCCCGGCGCATGCCCTGCCACACGCCCCGCAGACGCCCTTCGGCGCGGGGGCCGGCCATGGGCTCGGCCAAGGGCTCGACGAAGGACTCGGCCGAGGACTCAGCCATGCCTCACCTCCGAGGTCTCGCCCAGGACGACGCGGGCCAGGTTCACCAGGGACGTCGAGCCCGGCCGGAAGTAGTCGCTGTGGCCGCCGTCGCCCGCCGCGAAGACACGGGCGCCGAAGGACGGGGACATCGGGTCGGTGCCGAAGCCGACGACCGTGCCGAACAGGTCGAGCCTGACGTGCGGCACCTCCGCCACCCAGTCGTCGCTGCCGCGGGCCGCCCAGACGCGGGCCGGGGTGCGCAGGGCCGCCGCGGTGTCCGCGCCGGTGCCGGGGCTGCCGACCAGGGCGATGTCGTCCACGTCCAGGTGGGAGGCCGCACGGCCGCAGACCACCGAGCCGTAGGAGTGGCAGAGGAGGGATATGCGCGGCTTCCTGTCGGCCGTGAGGGCGGGCAGGTGCCGTATGAACTCCCGCAGCTTCGGGGCCGCCTCCTCGGCTCGGCCCGCCGTCGTGACCGTGGTGCTGACCGTGGCCGGGGTTTCGTAGCCGAGCCAGGCCATGACGGCGGTGCGGGTGCCGTGCGGAGCCTCCCGGGTGAGCCGCTCGTGCAGGGCGCGGGCGGCGTCGCGGAAGCGGTCGTATGTGTCGATGGACGTGTCGGAGCCGGGCACCAGGACCGCGATGCGGTCGGCGTGGGCCAGGTCGCCGAAGACCTCCGTCGCGAGGCCGGGGCCGCGGCCGTCGAAGGAGAGGAAGTGGCGGGACGGGTCGGCCATCGCGCGGTCCGCTGCGGCCCGTTCGCGGTTGCCGTGGGCCGCGGCCATGCGGGACGCCTCGGCGGCGTTGGCACGGTTGGCCGCGTATGTCTCGTCCAGGGTCGCCGCCGTCACCGGCGCGAGGGCGGCCGGGGCCGGGGCGGGGATCTCGGGACGGGCGGCGCCGGACAGCGGGACGACCACGGCACCGGTGATCAGGGTGGCGAGGAGAGCTCGGCGCCATCTGTGGGTGCGGTGGGCCTTCTTCTTCGGCTCACTCGTCCCGGCTGCGCCGACCCCCGTGGTACGCCCCGCGGTACGCCCGGTGATACGCCCCATGGTCGTCTTCCCTTCCAGTCCGCCCGGCCATCGGGCTTGTCTGGAGGGGAAGTTACGGATCCGGCCTCGTCGCCCGCGTCCCGCCAGGGAGCTCACCTGCGACGTAGCTCTCAGGTATTACGGGTAGGAAGGGGCTCACCCAGTACGGGACAGGAGTCGCCGAGTCACCACGCCAACTGCGCGATCTCCTCCACCACCACCGCACACGCGTCCGCCGCCGGATCGATCAGCGGAAAGTGTCCGACGTCCTCCAGCAGCGTGAGACCGACCACCTCCCCCGCCTTCGCCGCCGCGTCCGCGTACGACTCGGCGACCGCCTGCGGGACGACGATGTCCGTGCGGCCCTGGACGAGCGTCGTGGCGATGCCGGTCGGGAGCAGGAGCGCGGGGTCGGCGTAGGGCCGGCGCTCGGCGAACTCCACCGCGCCGCCCAGGAGTTGCCGCGCGGCACCCCCGCAGACGTCCAGCTTGTCGGCGACCGTGAAGTCGGCGATCGGGGCCAGGGCGACCACCCCCCGCAGGGGAGCGGGGCGGTCCGTGCGCCAGGAGGCGTCCGCGGGGAGAACATGGCGGGCCGCCGCCCAGAGGGCCAGGTGGCCGCCGGCCGAGTGGCCGGTGAGCACCATGCGGCGCGGGTCGGCCTGCGGGAGCAACTCCCGTACGAGCGCGGGCAGCGCGTCCAGCGCGGCGGCCACGTCGTCGAAGGTGTCCGGCCACCGCCCGGCGACCGGCCCGCCGCCCGCACGCGCATCCGCCGCGCCGCCCGCACCCTCCGCGCTCTCCAAACCCTCCGCTCCCTCCGCGCCCCGCCGGTACTCCACATTGGCCACGGCGAACCCCCGCCGAGCCATGAAGTCCGCGAACGGCGTGACATGCCGCCGGTCGTACGGAGCCCGCCACGCCCCGCCGTGCAGCAGGACGACCAGCGGGGCAAGGCCGCCCGGACCGGCCTCGCCGCGCGGCGCGTAGAAGTCGATCACCTGGTCGGGGTGGTCGCCGTACGAGGCGATGGCGTCGGGGTCGACGGGCGGGTGCGAGAAGGCCGACTCCTCTTCGGCAGCGGCCCGGGCTGCTGCGACGTCGTCCGGCATGCTCCAACCTCTCAGCGACGGAACGGATTTGAACGAAAGGGGGTGGCGGACCAGGTGGGAATTCGGCGCGCTGGCGGGGACGGTATCAGGCTGGTGACGTGCGCCAACACAGGGATGTCACGCTCGGTGAGGATTAAACGGTTCTGTCGTTTCGTTACGCTGACCTCGCGAACCGCGGCGCAGCTCGCACCGCAGCCCGTACGTGACCAAGGAGGCCGATATGTCCGCCGAACCCGGCACCGTACGTCCCGGAGGGCGTACCGCGCGTGTCCGTGCGGCCGTCCTGCGGGCGGCCGGAGAGGTGCTCGCGGAGCAGGGTTTCGACGGCCTCGACCTCGCGGACGTCGCCCGGCGCGCCGAGGTGGGCAAGACGACGGTGTACCGCCGGTGGGGTTCGGTGACGGGCCTGGTGGCCGACCTGCTCGCCGACATGGCCGAACAGTCGCTGCCGCGCGAGGAGACCGGGTCCGTGCTCGGGGACCTGCGGGCCAACGCCGAGCTGGTGCGGCGGACGTTGGCGGACGCCCGGCAGGGCGCCCTGTTCCGCGCCGTCATCGCCGCGGCGACCTGCGACGAACGTACGGCGCAGGCGCTGCGGCGGTTCTACGAGGTGCGGGTCGCGGAGTGGGCGCCGTGCGTGGAACAGGGCGTCGCCAGAGGGGAGTTGCCCGCCGGGACCGACGCCGAGGCGGTCGTACGGGCGGTGTCGGCGCCCTTGTACTACGAGTTGCTGACGACCGGGGTGGTCCCCGACGCCCCCGCCGCGGAGCGCGCCGCGCGGGCCGCGCATGCGGCTGCCGTGGCGGGGGTGTACGTCGGTTAGCGCGGCGGACCCTCGGCCGCCCCCTCCGGCGACCCTTCCCCCAGCGCCTGCCCCGGCACCTCCGCCAGCACCTTCCCCAGCACCCGTGCCGCCCGCTCCACGTCCGCGAACCCGACGTACAGCGGCGTGAAACCGAAGCGCAGCACGTCCGGGTGGCGGAAGTCGCCGACCACGCCCCGTTCGATGAGCGCTTTCATGACCTCCCCGGCGCCCTCGCAGCGCAGCGCCACCTGGCTGCCGCGCTCCGCGTGCGCCACCGGAGTCACCGACTCCACGCGCCCCTCCCCCGCATACGCCCCGACGCACTCCAGGAAGAAGTCGGTCAACGCGAGGGACTTGGCGCGCACCGCCTCGATCGACACGCCCTCCCAAACCTCCAGCGCGGCCTCCAGGGCCAGCATGGAGAGGATGTCCGGCGTGCCGACGCGACCGCGCAGTGCGCCCGCCGCCGGTGCGAAGTCGACGCGCATGCCGAAGGGCTCGGCGTGCGAGTTCCAGCCGGGGAGCGGGGAGTCGAAGCGGTCCTGCAGGTCACTGCGCACGTACAGGTACGCCGGCGAACCCGGCCCGCCGTTCAGGTACTTGTACGTGCAGCCGACCGCCAGGTCGACCCCGTGCTCGTCCAGCCCCACGGGCAGCGCGCCCGCGCTGTGGCAGAGGTCCCAGACGACGTACGCCCCCGCCGCGTGCACGGCGGCCGTGAGTGCGGGAAGGTCGTGCAGGCGGCCGGTGCGGTAGTCGACGTGGTTCAGCAGGACGGCGGCCGTACGGTCGCCCAGCGCACCCGGCACCTCCGCGGGCGTCACGGGCCGCAGCGCACACCCCGTCATCCGCGCCGCCGACTCGGCGATGTACCCGTCCGTGGGGAAGGTCGTCGCGTCGACCAGGATCTCGTCCCGGCCCGCCCCGCCGACAGCGGAGTTCGCCATCCGCACGGCGGCGACAACCGCCTTGAAAACATTGACACTTGTCGAGTCGCCGACCACGATCTGGCCGGGCGCCGCGCCGACCAGGGGAGCGATCCGGTCGCCGATCCGCTCGGGAGCGGTCCACCAGCCGCTCTCGTCCCAGGAGCGGATACGCAGCTCGCCCCACTGCCGCCGTACGACGTCCTCGACCCGCCCCGGGACGTTCGCCGGGAGGGCGCCCAGGGAGTTGCCGTCGAGGTAGACGCCCGCGGCGTCAGCCGCATGATCGGACACGGTATCCAGTACGAACTGCTTGCGGGCGGCGGCCAGTTCGTCGGCCGCGTCCAGCACCCCCGCCCTGGCGGCGAGTTCCGCGAGCTCAGACATGAGACCTCGCCGTCCACAGCTCCGGGAACACGTTCTTCTGCGCCCGCTTCTCCAGCCAGGCCACCCCGGCCGAACCGCCCGTGCCGGTCTTGGCGCCCATCGCGCGCCGGGTGGCGACGAGGTGGTCGTTGCGCCAGCGCCACACCAGTTCGGCGACATCGGTCAACGCCTCGCCGAGGCGGGCGAGTTCGGCGTTCTGGTCACCGGAGTAGATCTCGGTCCAGACGGCCTCCACCGCGTCCGACGGCTCGTACCGCCGCGACACGTCGCGCTTCAGCACGCTCTCGGGGATCGCGCAGCCGCGCCGGGCGAGGAAGCGCAGCACCTCGTCGTACAGGCTCGGCTCGTGCAGCGCCTTCTCCAGTTCCGCGTGGACGCGCGGGGCGCCGCGGTGCGGGACCAGCATGGACGCGGACTTCTCGGCGAGCAGGAACTCCATGCGCCGGTACATCGCCGACTGGAAGCCGGAGCCCTCGCCGAGGGCGCTGCGGTACGCGTTGAACTGGGCCGGCGTGAGCTGGCCGAGCGGCTTCCAGGAGGCGTTCAGGGCCTCCAGTTCCCGTACGGAACGCTTCAGCGCGTCGATCGCCACCGGCACGCGGTCCTCGCGGAGGGCGTTCGCCGCCGTCTCCCACTCGTGGACGATGACCGTGAACCACAGCTCCATCACCTGGGTCGTGACCAGGAAGACCATCTCTCCGGGGTCGTCGGAGAGGGTGTGCTGGAGGTGGGTGAGAACGTCCGCCTGTACGTAGTCCTCGTACGGCGTGGTGCCTGCGAAGTCGAGATGCGGAGTCGAGGGCTCTTCAGCCTCGTGAGCCTCGTGGGACATCGCTGTCTCCTGTGGTAACTCCGGGTAGCGGTCCGCCCCTGCCGTTATCGACACGGGGGCCCCGGTCCCCGCCGGGCATCTTCTTCGATGGTCCGCCGAAAAGGCAAGGCCCGCCTGATCACACAGGCGGGCCCGACAGAACGCTTCGGCGTCCGGCGACTAACCCAGGGTCTGGGCCGCCGTCGGCGAGGAGTCCTTCAGGAACTGCGTGCAGCGCTCGTGCTCCTCCTGCTCGCCGATCGATCCGGCGGCGCGGGCGAGGGCGTGCAGGGCACGCAGGAAGCCGCGGTTCGGCTCGTGCTCCCAGGGGACGGGGCCGTGGCCCTTCCATCCGTTACGGCGCAGGGAGTCCAGGCCGCGGTGGTAGCCCGTACGGGCATAGGCGTACGACTCCACGACGCTGCCCCGCTCGAACGCGTCGTCGGCCAGCTGTGCCCAGGCCAGCGAGGACATCGGGTACTTCGCGGCGACGTCCGCGGGCGCGGTGCCACCGGCGAGCAGCTCACGCGGCTCGGGGTCATCGGGGAGGTGGGTCGGGGGCGGTCCCCCGAGGAGGTTCTCGTGAATCGTCATGGGTTCCAGTCTGAGGCATTGGGGGCGCCGACCACGGCCATCCCCTCTCGACGCCGGCCCAGGCGACCCCAGCCCGTCCGGCGTTCGAGGACGAGGCCGCACCCACCCGCAGGGGCCTTCACCTCTCGAGGCCGGCCCGCGTCATTCAGCCCGTCCGGCGTTTGAGGACGAGGCCCGTTCAGGGCCGAAGCGGGGGTCTGGGGGCCGCAGGCCCCCAGGGACCGGGGTCGAAGGGGCAGCGCCCCTTGAGGATGGGACAGGTAGGGGCGGCGGGGGCGAAACCCAGCTCTAGGAATCCCCGCCCCCAGGCGCCCTCCCCCGCACCGGCCGCCCCTCCAACGGCGGCGCCACAACCCCGCCGTGGGTGCGGCACTCGGGGCGGGTGCAGTCCGGGGGCAGACGGCGTACGGTCGCGAAGCCGAGGACCGCTCCCGCCGCCAGCACGCCCGCGCACAGGGACATCGCCCGCCCGAAGGCGTCGTCGAAGGCCGCGGGCGAGCGGTACGCCTCCTGGCCCATCCCGGTCAGCAGAGGCAGCGCGGCCACGGCGACGAGACCGGCCGCGCGGGCCGCCGCGTTGTTGATGCCGCTGGCCAGGCCCGCCCGTGCGACGTCCACGGAGGCGAGGACGGTGGCGGTCAGCGGGGCGACCAGCGTGACCAGGCCGAAGCCGAGGACGAGCACGGCCGGCAGTACGTCGGCGACGTACGAGGCGTCCGGCCCGACGCGCAGCATCAGCAGCATGCCGGCCGCACACAGCAGGGGCCCGACGGTGAGCGGAATGCGCGGCCCGATCCGGTCGGCCAGGGCGCCGGAGCGGGCGGAGAGCAGCAGCATCAGCACGGTCGTCGGCAGCAGTGCCGTACCGGCGCCGAGGGCCGAGTAACCGGCGACGACCTGGAGCTGGATCACGGCGAGGAAGAAGAAGCCGCCGAGGGCCGCGTACACGCACAGGGTGACGAGGTTGACCGCGCTGAACTGGCGGGACGCGAAGATGTCGAGCGGCATCATCGGGTCGCGGCGCCGCTTCTCGACGACCACGAAGGCGATGCCGGCGGCCACCCCGGCGACCGCGCACACGGCGACGACGACCGAACCCCCACGGGCCTCGATCAGCGCGTACGTCACCAGGGCGAGGGACAGCGCACCGAGCGCCGCGCCGAGCACGTCGAAGCGCCCGTGCTTGCGGCCGTCCCCCGACTCGGGCACATGCCGCAGCGCCACCGGCACACACAGCAGGGCCAGCGGAACGTTGAGCAGGAACACCCACCGCCACCCCGGCCCGTCCACCAGCCACCCGCCCAGGAACGGCCCGACCGCCGCGCCGACGCCCCCGAACCCCGACCACAGGCCCACCGCCCGCCCCCGGTCGTCGGGATGGAAGGACGCCTGGATGAGCGCGAGCGAACCCGGCGTGAGGAGCGCCCCGCCGACGCCCTGCAACGCCCTGGCGGCGATGAGCACCCCGGCGTTCGGGGCGATCCCGCACAGCAGCGAGGCCACCGCGAACCACACGACCCCGACGACGAAGATCTTGCGGCGCCCGTACCGGTCCCCCAGGGAACCGCCGAGCAGGATCAGCCCGGCCAGCGTGAGCATGTACGCGTTGACGGTCCACTGGAGTGCCGCGAGGTCGGCGTCGAGGTCGCGGCCGATGCGCGGGAGGGCGACGTTGACGACGGTCGAGTCCAGCATGGCCATGCTGGAGCCGAGGACCGTGGTGAGCAGGATCCACTTGCCCTGCGGAGAGGCCAGCCGGACATCGGGCATGCCCCCAGGTATACAGCGAGCCCGGCGCCGTGGGCAGGCGCCGGGCTCGGAAGCTCCCTGAGAGATACCCGGAGAACTACTTGATCTTCGTACCCGTGGAGCGCAGGTTCGAGCAGGCCTCCGTCACGCGCGCGGCCATGCTCGCCTCGGCGAGCTTGCCCCAGGTGCGCGGGTCGTAGGTCTTCTTCGAACCGACCTCGCCGTCGACCTTGAGGACACCGTCGTAGTTCTTGAACATGTGGTCGGCGACCGGACGCGTGAAGGCGTACTGCGTGTCGGTGTCGATGTTCATCTTGACGACGCCGTTGTCCAGCGCGGTCGCGATCTCCTCGGCGGAGGAGCCGGAGCCGCCGTGGAAGACGAAGTCGAACGGGGACGCCTTGCCGTACTTGGCGGCGACGCCCTCGTTCAGCTCCTTGAGCAGCTCGGGGCGGAGCACGACGTTGCCCGGCTTGTACACGCCGTGGACGTTGCCGAAGGAAGCGGCGAGCAGGTAGCGCCCCTTCTCACCGAGACCGAGGGCCTCGACCGTACGAACGGCGTCGTCGACCGTCGTGTAGAGGGAGTCGTTGATCTCGTGCGAGACGCCGTCCTCCTCGCCACCGGTCGGGGTGATCTCGACCTCAAGGATGATCTTGGCGGCGCGGGCGCGCTCCAGCAGCTCCTGCGCGATGGACAGGTTGTCGGCGAGGGTCTCGGCCGAGCCGTCCCACATGTGCGACTGGAACAGCGGGTTCTCACCGCGCGCGACCCGCTCCTCCGACACCGCGAGCAGCGGCCGTACGTACCCGTCGAGCTTGTCCTTCGGGCAGTGGTCCGTGTGCAGGGCGACGGTGATGTCGTACTTCTTGGCGACGATGTGCGCGAACTCGGCCAGGGCGACGGCGCCGGTGACCATGTCCTTGTTGTGCTGACCGCCCAGGAACTCGGCGCCACCCGTCGAGATCTGGATGATGCCGTCGCTCTCCGCCTCCGCGAAGCCGCGCAGGGCCGCGTGCAGGGTCTGGGTCGACGTCACGTTGATGGCCGGGTAGGCGAACTTGCCTGCCTTCGCCCGGTCGAGCATCTCGTTGTAGACCTCGGGGGTTGCGATGGGCATCTGTCCGCTCCTTGGAGTGTGCGGGTTGACGTACTGCGTACGTAACTGCGTACGGCGTTTCTTCTTACGGCCCTGACCTAGACCTTGGGGGGTTGCGACGTCGTCGTCGGCCCCATCTTTCCAGACGAACCGGGATGGTCCGAGCGTCTGTCATCAGCCGACACGGACGCCCGTCGGACCTCGGTCAGTCGAGCCCGAGTTCGTCCTTGGAGTAGGCGAAGAGGTACGGCACCCCGGCACCCTCCTGGATCTTCTCGGCGGCGCCGGTGGCCCGGTCGACGATGGTCGCGACGCCGGCGACCTCGGCGCCCGCCTCACGCACGGCCTCGACGGCGGTGAGCGGCGAACCGCCCGTGGTGGAGGTGTCCTCGACGACGAGAACCCGCCGCCCCGCGATGTCGGGCCCCTCGACCCGCCGCTGCAGCCCGTGCGCCTTGGCGGCCTTCCGTACGACGAATGCGTCCAGCCGCTTCCCGCGCGCGGCGGCGGCGTGCAGCATCGCGGCGGCGACGGGGTCGGCGCCCATGGTGAGCCCGCCGACCGCGTCGAACTCCAGCTCCGCGGTCAGATCGAGCAGCACCTGCCCGACGAGCGGGGCCGCCTCCCCGTCGAGGGTGATACGCCGAAGATCGACGTAGTAATCAGCCTCCAGCCCCGACGACAGGGTCACCTTGCCGTGCACCACGGCCTTGTCCTTGATCTGCTGCAGCAGCTCGCCACGTACGTCAGTCATGCCGCCCAGCTTAGAGGCGCCGCCAGCTCCAGACGGTCGTGGCTTCGAGCGGCTCCAGAGGCGTGACCAGACGAGGCATGCTGTTGAGCCCGTTGGGCGGCCCGGTCTGCGGCTCGACACACACAGCGGCCTCCTGCTCGTCGTAGACGACGACCCACTCCTCCCGACTGCTCACCTTCAGCTCCAACTGCCCCGGCCAGGTGAGCGTGACGTCGACACCGTCCGGCATCCCGAAGCAGTCGTCCCAGGGCCCGGGCTTCGGCTCGATCCGGTTCCCGGTGGGAAGGTGATCGTCCCCGCGCTCCTCCTGCCAGGCCGGGCTGAAGTCGAGCCGCACATCCTGCGCCCCCTCCCCGCCGAGGTTCCGGTTGAACCAGGGATGCCAGCCGATCTGCGCCGGGAAGGACGTCTCGTACGTCTCGACGGACATGGTGAGGCTGAGGCTGTCCGGGGTGAGCGCGACGACCTGCGTGACGCGGCCGGCGTACGGCCACGGCTCGACCAGGTCGTACGTGATGACCGCCTCGCCGTCGGCGACCCGGGCGACGCGCCAGGCGCCGTCCCGTACGGTGCCGTGGATGGCGTTCGGCGGGGCGTTGAGCGGCATCTGCCGCACCACGGCCCCGTCCAGGAACCGCCCGTCCCGGATCCGCCCGCACCAGGGAACCATCGGGAAACACCCGAACCGCTCCCCCTGCCGCAACACCTCACTCCCCCCGACCCGCAGCCCCCCGACCCGCCCGCCGTTCCCCGGCAGCACGTCCACCTCCGCGTCACCCGCGGTCAGCGTGATGTGTTCGTTACTCACGGGACGACCCTACTGGGGTGATCAAGGCGGCATGAAGAGTCCACGTCCGCCTCTCGACGCCGACCGTGCATCTCAGCCCGTCCGCAGCGGGCCTCCCCTCTTGAGGCCGGCCCGCATCACCCAGCCCATCCAACGTTCAAGCACGAGGCCGCTCCGCCCCCAGCCCCCACCCACCCGTAGGGGGCTGCGCCCCTCAATGCCGGCCCAGGCATTGCAGCCCGTCCGGCGTTCGAGCACGAGGCCGCGCCATCCCTAGCCCCCACCCACCCGTAGAGGCCTTGACCTCTCAGCGCCGGCCCAGGCATTGCAGCCCGTCCGGCGTTCGAGCACGAGGCCGCGCCATCCCTAGCCCCCACCCACCCGTAGAGGCCTTGACCTCTCAGCGCCGGCCCAGGCATTTCAGCCCGTCCGGCGTTCGAGCACGAGGCCGCGCCATCCCTAGCCCCCACCCACCCGTAGAGGCCTTGACCTCTCAGCGCCGGCCCAGGCATTTCAGCCCGTCCGGCGTTTGAGGACGAGGCCCGTTCAGGGCCGAAGCGGGGTCTGGGGCGGCAGCCCCAGCGGGGTCGAAGGGGCGGAGCCCCTGGGGATGGGACGGGTAGGGGCGGCGGGGGCGAAAACCCTCAGCGCCGTCGCCGCAGCATCCGCCCCACCACGATCGCCGACGCCACCACCACGGCCGCCGCCGGAGCCGCCCACCGCAACGCAGAACTCGGCGCAACGGTCTGCGGCGCCGGAACCGGCGCATAACGCCCCCGCGGCGGAGCATGGTCCACTTCCTCCGCACTACGCCCGATCATCGTCCGCCGAGCATGAGCCGCCTCAGCGACGGCAGGCTCACCAGCATCGGCATCGGCACCGGCACCGGCGTCC
Organism: Streptomyces sp. DT2A-34; assembly: GCF_030499515.1. Classification (NCBI taxonomy): domain Bacteria; kingdom Bacillati; phylum Actinomycetota; class Actinomycetes; order Kitasatosporales; family Streptomycetaceae; genus Streptomyces; species Streptomyces sp. DT2A-34. The sequence continues at coordinate 4,663,374 of NZ_JASTWJ010000001.1, forward strand.
GCGGGTTCGCTCACTTCAGCCCCCGGTTCAGGCGCCGCAGGCTCAGGCGCCGCAGCGTCATCCGCATCCGGCGTCGTCTCGAAGTCACTGGTGACCCGCGTTTCGAACTCCCCAGGAGCCAAGGTCTCCAGGGTCTCCCCACTCTCCCCGGTGTCCCCGGCGTCCCCCGCCTCGTCCTCCCCCACCGCCGACGACGTCTCCCCCGCCACCACCCCGAGCTGCTCCCCGAACCGGCTCAGCAACCGAGCCACGGCCGACCCGACCGCCTCCGCCGAGAACTCCGCGACCCGCCCGTCCGCCGAAGCGGCCCCCTCGAACGTCACGGCGGAGCCCCCGTCGGCCTCCCGGACCCGCACCGTCAACGAGAGCTTCACGGAACCACTGCCCCGCGCCTCGGTCGCGTCGCCCTCCACGGCGTACGAACCGTCCTCGCGCTCGGACACCCGCACAGCACCCCGGTACGTGATGGTGTGACCGCCGACGCGCACTTTCAGCCGCCCGGCGACCGGCTCGGCACCGGCGTCCTGTTGGAGCCCGGGGACCGCCCGGGCAACCCGTACGGGATCGGCCAGCACCTCCCTGAGCCGCTCGGCCGCAACCGGAACGAACACCTCATGCTCCATGGTGAGCGAGCCTACCCAGCATGGCGCGAAGCGCACCCGCACATCCGAGGATTCTCACCGGACACGGACCCGCCGGGCGTATCCTCCGCCCCCGCCCCAGCCCCCCCGGCCCCCTCAGTACCGCGGATGCACCAACGTCGACACCCCCAGCCCCCCGACCCGAGTCCCCTCCGCCACCCCCGCGTCCGCCACCAGCCCCTCCTGCGTCAACGTCCCCAACCGCGGCGCCCCCTTCCCCTCCCGGAGCCGCAGCGCCGGCCGCTCTCCCCGCCCCGCGAGGATGAACCCCCAGTCGTGCGGTGCCCCCGTAGGGCCTGCCGAGCGGTCGGGGCCCGGGGCGAAACGGGAGTCGCGGCCCCGGACGCAGTACGGGGCCGTGCGCAGGCCCGCCGCGCGGAGTGTGGTGTCGACGGTCCAGAAGCTGCGGGGGCGGGAGGAGACCGGGCCGGCGTGGACGGCGAGGCGTCCGCGCGGGGTCAGGGCGCGGCGGGCGAGGCCGTAGAACTCCTGTGAGTACAGCTTGGTGCTGGCGGTGATGCCGGGGTCGGGCAGGTCCGAGATGACGACGTCGTACGTCGCCGGCGGCACCGCCCGCAGCCGGCGGAAGGCGTCGCCCGTCATGACGTGGACGCGGGGGTCGTCGTAGGCATGGCTGTTCAGCTTCGACAGGGGCGGGTCCCGGCGCGCCAGCCGCACCACCGCGGCGTCGGCCTCGACCACGTCGACCCGCCGCACGCCGGGGTGGCGCAGCACCTCGCGCGCCGCCAGCCCGTCGCCGCCGCCGAGGATCAGTACGCGCGTGTGGTCGCCGCTCATCGCGGGGTGGACCAGCGCCTCGTGGTAGCGGCGTTCGTCGCGGCCGCTGACCCTCAGGCGGCCGTCGAGGAAGAGGTCGAGGGGGCGGCCGTGGGTGCCGCCGGTGATGACGACCTCCTGGACGTCCGTCTGGAGCGCGACGCGTACGTCCCGCCCGTACACCGCGTGCCGGGCCGCCCGTTCGAAGTCGTCGACGAGGACAGCGGCCGAGGCGAGGACGCCGAGCACCGTGACGTTGGCGATCACCAGCAGCCAGCGGGCGCGGCGGCTCAGGTCCTCCCGGAACAGGCCGAGTACCAGCGCGCCGCCCGCGACGGCGTTGACGGCGCCGGTGATGAGGGTCGCGGTCAACTGGCCCAGCAGGGGCAGGAGAAGGAAGGGGAAGGCGAGGCCGCCGACGAGGGCGCCGACGTAGTCCGCGGCGAACAGGTCGGCCACCGCGCCGCCGGCGTCCTGGCGCCGGATGCGCTGGATCAGCTCCATCAGCAGCGGCACTTCGGCGCCGATCAGCAGGCCGATGGTGAGGGAGAAGGCGACGAGGAGGCAGCGGGGACCGTTGGCCCACATGCCGCCCCAGTCGCCGGTCCAGGCGAAGACGGCGTACAGGGCGAGCGCGCTGCAGCCGCCGACGAGGGCGAGCACGGCCTCGACGGCCCCGAACCCGGCCGCGGCGAGCGGGCGCAGGCGTTTGGCGACGAGGGAGCCGATGCCCATCGCGAAGACCATGACGGACAGCACGACGGAGGCCTGGGTGACCGAGTCGCCGATCAAGTACGAGGCGAGGGCGACGAGTTCCAGTTCGTATACGAGTCCGCAGGCGGCGCAGACGAAGACGCCCGCGAGGACCAGGAACCGGCCCGTGCCCGGCCGGACCGGGAGCCGCGCGCGGCCGCCCCGGGGCGGCGCTGTGCCGGGTGGGGCGGGTGCGTGCGGCTCGATCACGTTGCCGACGGTACGTTACGCCTGCGGCACGCTGGGTCACCCACACGTGTGTTGTTGACGCGGGGGACGTTTGCGTCGCCTCACACGCCGGACGGGCTGAGATCGCCTCCCCGGCGCCGGGAAGTGCCCGGCACCACCCGCACCCCCACCCGCGTCCGGGTGGCCACCAACTGCCCGTCCTGCGGATACGCGTGCCATGTCCGCCAGTGCATCTGTCCCTCCTGACGCTGGGCCAGCATCGCCGTGAAGGCGTGCGGACTGCCGGGGAACACGCCGGCGAGGCCGTGCGGGTGGTCGGCCACCAGGGCCAGCAACTCCTGTGCGCGGCCCGCGAACTGACCGGGTGACAGCACTTCCACCCGGGCCGCGAACTCGTACTCCCAGTCGCCCACCCGCTTGGCCACCCCGAGCGGAAGCGGCGTGCTGCTGCCCGGCATGCATGCCACGGTCTCCGAGCAGATGCCCCGCTCCTCCTGCAGGAGTACCTGGTGGGACGCCCCGAGCAGTCTCAACTCAAGCTTCGCGCCGGTCAGTTCGAGGTCGAGTGTGGCCAGTGCGGGCAGCGGCTCCCGCCCCAGGGCCCAGGCGAGGTCGGCCGCGCGCGTGTCGGTATAGGCGGTGTTCAGGGTCGTGAGCATGGATGGGCTCCGCTAGCACGCAAAGAAAGGGAGGTATCGGTCTCCGGCGCACCCCCGGCCGACACCGGGAGGTCGGCCGGGTCAGCCCAGTCGGCCGGTCAGAAGGGGTGTCCGCGGGACGTCCGAGGGGCTGCGTTGGTGAATTTCACTGAATCATGAACGGTGGCGCCGTCACAGCGTTTTTACCCAAGTTCGTAGGGTTTCCATCCCTCAGAGGGCTTATCAGCTCAACTGTTCAACTCCGGCGTACGCCGGGCGCACCTGTCCGCCGCCGAAAGCCGTACGAAAAACAGCAAAGCGGGGCCGGTCCAGGCACCGGCCCCGCTCCTTCCGGATGCGGTTCCCTCGGAGAGCTCAGCTGCCCCGTGTCAGCTGCCTCCGCCACCACATCCGCCCCCACCCCCTCCTCCGCCGCAGGACGACCCGCCTCCGCAGGACGAGCCGCCCCCGCAGGACGAGCCACCGCTGCTTCCCCCGCCGGCCCACCAGCCGCCGCTTCCGCTGCCGTGCGAGCCGCTCCGACGGCTGTGCGTGCGGTGCGCCGAACCTCCGCCGGCGCGTGCCATGGCCACGACGATCACCACGAACAGCAATGCGACCAGCGCCCCGATGAAAACTGTGATCACGGCGTCAGCCTCCTTCCGTTCCCCCGAAGCGGACCGAGGCGTCCCCCCGTGGGCGCCTCCCGCTCGGTGCGTGGAAGTCAGATGCCCGGCCGTCTCACGGCCCAAAGCAGAGTTGAGCAAGTCCAGAGCTTGGGCGCAGGATGACCGGCATGACCTCCACCTACCGCCCCCTGCTCAACCGCCGTCTCGCCGAGTTCGGGACGACGATCTTCGCCGAGATGTCCGCACTGGCCCTGCGCACCGGGTCCATCAACCTGGGCCAGGGCTTCCCCGACACCGACGGCCCCGAGGAGGTCCGCGAGGCGGCCGTACGGGCCCTGCGGGACGGGCGCGGCAACCAGTACCCGCCGGGCCCGGGCGTCCCCGAGCTGCGCACCGCGATCGCCGCGCACCAGGAGCGGCGCTACGGGCTGTCGTACGACCCCGACACGGAGGTCCTGGTCACCGCGGGCGCCACCGAGGCCATCGCGGCCACGCTGCTCGCGCTGCTGGAGCCCGGCGACGAGGTGGTCGCCTTCGAGCCGTACTACGACTCCTACGCGGCCTGCATCGCCATGGCGGGCGGCACGCGGGTGCCGGTCACCCTGCGTCCGAGCGAGGGAAGCTTCCGGCTCGACCTGGACGAGCTGCGCGCCGCCGTCACCGACCGCACCCGGCTGCTGCTGATCAACACCCCGCACAACCCCACCGGCACGGTCCTCACCCGCGAGGAGCTGGCCGCGATCGCCGAGCTGGCCGTCGAGCGGGACCTGCTCGTGGTGACCGACGAGGTGTACGAGCACCTGGTCTTCGACGACGCCGAGCACCTGCCGCTGGCCGCCTTCCCGGGGATGCGGGAGCGGACGGTGACCATCGGGTCGGCGGGCAAGACGTTCTCCTTCACCGGCTGGAAGGTCGGCTGGGTGACCGCGGCGTCCGGCCTGGTCACGGCCGTGCGGTCAGCGAAGCAGTTCCTGACCTACGTCTCGTCGGGGCCGTTCCAGTACGCGGTCGCCGAGGCCCTCGCCCTGCCCGACAGCTACTTCGCGGCCTTCCGCGAGGACATGCTGGCCAAGCGGAACCTGCTGGCGACGGGGCTGACGGAGGCGGGGTTCGAGGTCTTCAAGCCCGCCGGCACCTACTTCATCACCACCGACATCCGGCCCCTCGGCGAGAGCGACGGCTTCGCCTTCTGCCGCGCGCTGCCGGAGCGGGCCGGGGTGGTCGCCATTCCCAACGCGGTCTTCTACGACCACCGGGAGGCGGGGGCGCCGTTCGTGCGGTTCGCGTTCTGCAAGCAGACGGGGGTGCTGGAGGAGGCGGTGCGGCGGCTCAAGGCCCTGGCGGGCTGACGCCCGGGGCGGCGTCGCGGGCTGTCGCCGCCTTCGCTCAGACGTTCTGCCGGTGGGTGAACCCCAGGGAGGTCAGCCCCTCTGCCCGGCAGAGGCGGTCAGAGGCTCCCCCTACCTCAGTCTGAAGGAGCTGGTACGCCGCACCGTGCGATTGCCCCCAGTACATCGCAGCCCGCCACAAGAGGCGCCCGAGGCCGTTCCCTCGCTGCTCGGGCAGGACGCCGAAGTATTGCGGCATGAGCTGGGCCGCCCCCACGGCATCGGGGCGCACTTCCATGGGCCCGATGGCGCCGGCGACCCTTTGGTTGAGTACGGCCACCAGGACGGGGCCAACCGTCCCCTCTTGCATCTGCTGTTGGAGGAAGGCGAAGCCGTCTGCGGCCATCTGCTCGGCGAAGGGGCGGAAGGTGTGCCGTACGTCTTCGGGCCACTCCCCGAAAGGGCGCACAGGCCCCTCCGGGGCCGGGCACGGGCCGGTTGTGAAGTCCTTGAGCTGCACACGGACTCCTCGCCCCGGGTGCGCCTCCGGCCCCAGGAAACGGACGACGCGCGCCTTTGCGGCGCTGGTGTCGGCGGCGAGCTTCCGGGCCAGCAAAGAGGCACTGGAGTGGACGTCGGGGCCGATGCCGTAGACGTGCACCTTGACCGTGCCGGAGCCTCGGCGCGAGAAGGTGGGGATGAGTGTCTCGCTGGGGCTGTGCACCACGTTCTCGACCAGCACATACTCGTCTTTGGCATCCAGCCAGCGGATGTCCTTGTCGTACCGCAGGAAGCGTTCGGTAGGGGCGGCGATCAGGGTGTCGGTGAAGAGGTCCTCGGTGAGGACGGACGGGTGTACGGGACCAAGGGTCGGTACGTAGGGCACCGTCACCACTGGACGAAGCCAGTCCCAACGGAATCGCATGCGGGCAGCGTACTCATCTCTCACGTGGGGCTCGGGCCCTGACGCAGATACGCCGGGGCCCGAGCGGATGTGACCGGATGCGCGTTGATCAGTTGGGGTTGTCGTCGCCCGCGGCGCAGGAGCAGGCGGCGCCCTCGCTCAGGGTGTCGGCGTTGGGCTCGATGACGAGCGTGGGCGTGGCGACGACGCTCGTGGGCAGTGCCGGGCGGGTGACCGGCGGTCGGCCGGTCGAGATCGTGACGGGTACAGCGGTCATGAGTTCACCATCTCCTTGGTGTCTCCGTGCTGGCAGTACAGATTCAGTGGCGCCTTCGCCTCCTGGTAGACCTTGGCGAGCGGCCTGCACACCCGGCAGGAGCCGGAGAGCGAGCAACCCGTACAGCCACCGGTGCGAAGCATGAGGCGGTCGGAGATCTCCCCGAGCCGTCGGAGGCCGTCGATGCCCTCGGCCATGAGGTCGATCTGGTCATCCCGGCCGATCTTGCAGATGGAGACCTTGGCGTGCGGGTCGGCATGGAGGTCCGTGCCCGGCCCGGCAGCGCGGGCAGCGGCACTGGGGCCGTGACGGCAGTTCCCGGACGATCCGGGTGTACTGGGCTGCCAGGCGCCAGCGGGCGGCGTCAGCGACAGCCGCGCGCATTTCCTGGTGGGGACGGATCGGGCCGTCCTCGGGGGAGTCGTACGTGGCGAGCACGGCGGAGAGCACGGGGAGCGCCTCGTGGACGCGAGTGTGAACCGGGCCGCGGTCGGTCCGCAGACGCATGGGGTCGACGCCGACGGCATCTGCGATGGCTTCGAGCGTGGAGTCGCTGACGCCGCGCTCCCCGCGCTCGATCTTACGGATGGTTCCGAGAGACACCCTGGCCGCGTCGGCGAGCTGCTGCTGCGTCAGCTTCGGGCGCATGACGCTGCGGTAGTAGGCAATTCGCGCGCCCACTCCGCGTTTGCTGTGTGCGGACATACTGACTCCAGTTCGGTACGCCGACTCCGAACCGTACCCGCGCCGAGACACTCCGTGTGCATGAGACGGCCCGCCAGCTCTGACTGCGGGGCAGCAATCGTTCCCCTCAGCTCTTCACGATCTCGGTGAGCTGGGTAAGGCTGTCGATACGCCAGTCCGCCGCCGCGACGACTTGCGGGTCTTCGGCCCACAAGCAGCCCCACGGGCCACGGCGGAGGTGCGCGGTACGCAGGCCCGCCGCCCTCGCCGGGAAGACGTCGTTGGCCGGGTGGTCACCGACATAGAGGGTCTCGCTCGGAGCGGCCCGCGCCACCTCCATCACCCGCCGGAAGAACTCCGGGTGGGGTTTCGCCACCCTCCACTCCCCCGAGGTGACGATCAGATCCGCCGGGAGCTCCAGGGCACGCAGCAGTTCGCCCGCACGGAGGGTCTGGTTGCCCGCGATGATCACGCGGACGCCTAGCGTGAGCAGCGCGGACAAGGCCGGGCGGACGTCGTCGTAGAGGTCGCTCTCGTCGAGGTGCTCACCGCGGCCGGCGGCCTCGCGGGCGTGGTACTCGGCAACGACGTCGATGCCGGGGCGCACGAGTCGGAGGGCCTCGGCGTTGTCGTGCCCCTGAGCGACAACCGCCCCCACGAGCGCGGAGAGGGTGTGGCGCGGGACGCCGAGCCAGTCGGCCCAGGATGCCCAGTAACGATCGTCCCGGGTGATCGTCTCGCCGACGTCCAACACAATGGTCTCAATCACCCCTGGGAGCCTACGGCGCTGAAGGCCGCCGCTGCGTGGGGGATCTACGCCGTCGACGCCCGGCTGCACGAGCGGCCGTCGGCACCGCGCCGGTGCTGCTGTGGGGGCTCGTGTCCCACTCGGTCGTGCTGTCGATGGCGTAACCGAGCCTGCCTTCGCCGCCTGGTCGCTGTACGTGCTCGACGGGCGCCGGCTGTAGGCGAGGACGCCGGCCTACGCAGGCCGGCGGAACCGTGAACGGTTCCGGAAGCTTATCCACAAGCTGTGGACCGGCCGACCGCGCCCAGCTGCCACTGCTGGTCCACAGCAGCGTACGGCTGCTGATCACCCTCGGCGGGTCCGGGTTCTACGAGCCGAAGCCCCGCTTCCTGTTCCCCGCCTTCCCCTCCTCCTTCCGCTCGCGCAAGCACTGGTACGCACGGCGAGAGCCCGGCCCGGCACGCGGCCGTAGTTGCCGGTGCCCTGGGCCGGGCTCTCCCTCGCCCACGGCGCGTATCCGGTCGTGATGGCCGATACGCCGCCGTAGGCCACGCCTGCTGTCGCGGCTTACTCGCCGTCTTCTTCCTCGGGCTTCTCCGCCTCGTTGATCTCCTGCTCCAGGCCGAGCTGCTCGACGAGCCACTTGTCGAACTCGATGGCGGCCCGCACCCAGCTGACCGTCGACGAGACGAAGTGTTCCAGGGCCACGCCGGTGCCGATCAGCATCTGCGCCTCGCCGATCAGGCGGACGGTGCCGTCGTCGTGCGTGTGGCTGTAGACCTTCGGCCACAGGGTCCGGCGGTTCCAGTCGTCGATCGACTCGAGGAGCTGCGGCTTCTCGTCGATCTGGTGGGGCCGGTCGTAGAACGTCCGCACCGAGAAGACCTGCTGGTCGCCCTCGCCGCGGAACATGAAGTACGTACGGAACTGCTCCCACGGCGCCGCGAGGTCACCCTCGTCGTCGACGACGTACTTCAGCTCCATCTGGTCCAGGAGCTGCTTCACGAGGTCCTGATCCGGGACTACGGGGCCGGGCGGCGGGCCGGGCTGCGGCTCGGGCTTGCCCCCGAAGTTCGGAATCGAGGACGGGTCGATGGACATACAAGGCACTCCTGCGGTCGTCTGGCTCGTCCGGCCATCGCTGAGACCAGACGTATAGTCCACCCTCTCTCTCTTGGCCCATGCACGGCAACCTGCCTGGCTGACGGGCTTCCGCTGTGTGCCGGATCAGCTGGGTGAGTACCAGAATCCCGGCCCCAGCCCCTTGGCCCGTCGAAGCTCCAGGAAATACCGGCGCGCCCCCTCCTCGCGCCAGTCAATCCCGTCGACAGCCCCGGACCCTCCACGTAGGCTCCGGCCTCCCGCCTGCCGCTGCAAGGCCGGAGGGAGATACATGTGCACGGTGCCCGACTTGTGCGTTCCCTCGCAGAAGAAGCGGACGCCGGCCTTGCGGAGGATCGCTGCCCGGCCTTCCCAGTTCTCAGCCGCGGACCACCGTTTGCGGTAGACCGCACCGGTCGGCTCCTCGATCCACCGGGCATGGACCACTGGCTCGGCCTCCGGCCTCGCGATCGTCTTCGCGTGCTCGTCCATCACGGCTGATGCGCTGGACGGACGACTGCACGGCCCTGAAACACGTGTCTCAGGGCCGCGGCCGGAAAGGTCTCCGCGGACTACAGCGCCTTGCCCGTCGCTGGACCCACGATCAGCCCGTCACCGAACGAGTCCACCCGGACCGTGTCGCCGTCCTTGACCTCGCCGGAGAGGATCTTCTTGGCCAGACGGTCGCCGATCGCGGTCTGGATGAGGCGGCGCAGGGGGCGGGCGCCGTAGGCCGGGTCGTTGCCCTCGTCGGCGAGCCAGGTCAGGGCCCCCGGGGTGACCTCCAGGGACAGCCGCCGCTCGGCCAGCCGCCCCGCGAGCCGGCCGATCTGGAGCTGCGCGATCCGCCGCAGCTCGTCCTTGGCCAGGGCGGAGAAGACCACCAGTTCGTCGAGCCGGTTGAGGAACTCCGGCTTGAAGGAGGCCCGGACCACCTCCAGCACCTGCTCCTTCTTCTCCGCCTCGCTGGTGATCGGGTCGACGAGGAACTGGCTGCCCAGGTTCGACGTCAGCACCAGGATCGCGTTGCGGAAGTCGACCGTCCTGCCCTGACCGTCCGTCAGCCGACCGTCGTCCAGCACCTGGAGCAGGATGTCGAAGACCTCCGGGTGCGCCTTCTCCACCTCGTCGAGGAGCACGACGCTGTACGGCCGCCTGCGTACCGCCTCCGTCAGCTGGCCGCCCTCCTCGTAGCCGACGTATCCGGGGGGCGCGCCGACCAGCCGGGCCACGCTGTGCTTCTCGCTGTACTCCGACATGTCGATGCGGACCATCGCCCGCTCGTCGTCGAAGAGGAAGTCGGCGAGGGCCTTGGCGAGTTCGGTCTTGCCGACGCCGGTCGGGCCCAGGAAGAGGAAGGAGCCGGTCGGCCGGTCGGGGTCGGCGATGCCGGCGCGGGTGCGCCGTACGGCGTCGGACACGGCCTGCACGGCCTCGCCCTGCCCGATCAGCCGCTTGCCCAACTCCTCCTCCATGCGCAGGAGTTTCTGCGTCTCGCCCTCCAGGAGGCGCCCGGCCGGAATGCCGGTCCAGGCGGCGACGGTGTCGGCGATGTCGTCCGAGCCGACCTCCTCCTTGACCATCGTGCTCTTGGCGGCTTCCTCCTCGGCTTGCGAGGCTTCCTCCAAGTCCCGCTCCAGGGCGGGGATCTCGCCGTAGAGCAGCTTGCTGGCGGTGTCGAAGTCGCCGTCGCGCTGGGCGCGTTCGGCCTGACCGCGCGCCTCGTCGAGCCTCTCCTTCAGCTCGCCGACGCGGTTGAGGGACTGCTTCTCCTTCTCCCAGCGGGCGGTCAGCCCCCTGAGCTCCTCCTCCTTGTCGGCGAGATCGCGGCGCAGCCGCTCCAGGCGCTCGCGGGAGGCCGGGTCGGTCTCCTTCTCCAGCGCGAGCTCCTCCATCTTCAACCGGTCGACGGCCCGCTGGAGTTCGTCGATCTCGACCGGGGAGGAGTCGATCTCCATCCGCAGCCGGGAGGCCGCCTCGTCGACGAGGTCGATGGCCTTGTCGGGCAGGAACCGGGAGGTGATGTAACGGTCGGAGAGCGTCGCCGCCGCCACCAGCGCGCTGTCCGCGATCTGCACCTTGTGGTGGGCCTCGTAACGCCCCTTGAGCCCGCGGAGAATGGCGATGGTGTCCTCCACCGTGGGCTCGGCGACCAGCACCTGCTGGAAGCGCCGCTCCAGCGCGGGGTCCTTCTCGATCCGCTCGCGGTACTCGTCCAGCGTGGTGGCACCCACCATGCGCAGCTCACCGCGGGCGAGCATGGGCTTGAGCATGTTCCCGGCGTCCATGGCGGTGTCCCCGCCGGCACCGGCGCCCACGACGGTGTGCAACTCGTCGATGAAGGTGATGATCTGCCCGTCGGAGCCCTTGATCTCCGCGAGCACGGTCTTCAGCCGCTCCTCGAACTCACCCCGGTACTTGGCCCCGGCCACCATGGCGCCCAGGTCGAGCGCGACGAGCCGCTTGTCCTTGAGAGACTCGGGCACGTCCCCCTTGACGATCCGCTGGGCGAGCCCTTCGACGACGGCGGTCTTGCCGACACCGGGCTCACCGATGAGGACGGGGTTGTTCTTGGTACGGCGGGACAGCACCTGCACGACCCGCCGGATCTCCTGGTCCCGCCCGATGACGGGGTCGAGCTTGCCCTCCCGGGCGGCGGCGGTGAAGTCGGTGCCGAACTTCTCCAGCGCCTTGTACTGCCCCTCGGGGTCGGCGCTGGTCACCCGGCGCCCGCCGCGCGCCTTCTGGAAGGCGTCCAGCAGCTTCTTCGCACCGGCCCCCTGCCGGCTGAGCACGTCACCGGCCTGGCCGCCCTTGGCGGCGATGCCGATGAGCAGGTGCTCGGTGGAGAGGTACTCGTCCCCGAGCTCCTTGGCCCGTGCCTGGGCGTCCGCGATCACGGCGAGCAGCTCACGGTTGGGCTGCGGGGGCGCGACGGTGGATCCGGTCACGCTGGGCAGCGAGGCGAGCACCTTCTCCGTACCGGCGCGCACGGCGGCCTGATCGGCGTCGACGGCGGCGAGAAGATCGACGATGTTCTCGTTGTCCTGCCCCTGGAGCAGAGCGAGGAGCAGGTGGGCAGGGGTGAGGTCCGCGTGGCCCTCGGTAAGGGCCCGGTTGCTGGCCGCGTTGATCGCGTCCCGGCTCCTGTTGGTCAGCTCGGCGTCCACGTTGGGGTTCTCCTCCTGGCGTCAGCGGCTCGTAGTACCGACTGAGTACCGACTGCGTACTGACTGCGTCAGCGTACACAAAGTTGAGTCTATTCCACTCAAGGTGGTCGAGGGAGGCTTGCGGCGGCTAGGTTTCCGGGCCATGGCCGCATACCCCCAGGATCCGGGCGCGCCGGACGCGCCGTACCTCACCTTCTGGCAGGAGAGGCACCTGTGCACTCTGACGACCCTGCGCCCGGACGGCACCCCCCATGTAGTACCCGTCGGAGTCACATACGACCCCGAGGCGCGACTTGCTCGGGTGATCACGAACAAGTCGAGCGCGAAGGTGGGCCATGTGCTCGCCGCCGGCCCGGAGGGGGCGCGGGTGGCGGTGTGCCAGGTGGACGGGGGACGGTGGGCGACGCTGGAGGGGCTGGCGTACGTCCGGACCGAGCACGAGCGGGTCGCGGAGGCGGAGCGGCGGTACGCGCAGCGGTACGGGCGGACGCCGGCGCCGAATCCCGACCGGGTGGTGATCGAGATCGAGCTGCGGCGGGCGATGGGGCGCGGGTGACCGGGGCGCCGGGTTGGCCGGATACCGGGCGACCGGTTTCAGCCACCGCAGGAAAAGATGGATAGGGGGAAATGTCCCCGAAAACTGCAGCGGCGTCACCGTGTTCAGGTCACGGTGACGCCGCTGCGGGGGGAAGCACCTGAGCGATCTGTTACGACGGGGGAATCGCGTCAGGCACTGCGGGGGGTGGCTGAGATGGTCGTATGGGCCGGGGCTTCCGGCTCCACCAGTCGGTGGTCGCGCTGATCAAGGTTGACGAAGATCATTCCGTACCGGATGGCACACCGCACGGGCTGCGGCGCCCCCCGAGGCCGCCGCAGACACCGGTAAGCCCGTACGTCCTCGTCCTCGTCCCGGGTGACGACGACCGGCTCACCGAAGACGGTCACCATCAACGAGTCACCGGGGTGGGGGATCGCGGTGACCAAGTCGATGAAGTGCCAGCCGGAGCGGTAGGCGGTGGCCATTTCTCTGCGGAAGGAGCGGTCGTCGGGTGGGGTGGTCACGTCAGCTCCCAGCCCCTTCTGCCTTCGACTCGGTGGACTCGGCCACAGTCGGCCACACGCTGTCCGCCACGAGGACATGGGTCTTGGCACTCGCCGGCCAGACACTGTCCTGCGCCCGGCCATCACCCTCCGCACCAGTGAGGCCACTCAGAGTCCCGACGGCCACGACGGTGGAGAAGATGGCGACAAGCGCCGAGCGAAGCATTCTGTTCCGCATAGTCGGCTTCGTCCTCACTTGAAGGTCTCCTCTTCCCCCGTCGAGTAAGACGATGGCTCATTCAGGCACGTCATGGCCACACAATCGATGCATCATGTTCCTGCATGTTCAGGACCCTGGGGGGTGGAGATTTGGCAACGAATCAGACTAAAGCGACACATCCCCATGCGCTGACCGAGTTGTGTGAGGAAGGTGGCCGACTTTACGCAAACGCCATCCGCGCGGGACGCATCTCCCGGGCGGATGCGGAACCGGCCCCTTGCCTGGAGGAACTCGCCCTCCTTCACTCCGATCCCGACGACCCGAACTGGCTGCGCCCGGTGCCGCCGGCGGTCGCCCTCGCCCAGCGACTCAGCCCGATAGAGCACGAGATCACCGAGCGCAGGCGGCTGTCGATCGAACTGTCCGACGTTTTCGCGCCGTTCATGGCACTCAGTACTCACGCGACGACCAACGACTCGATCACGGTGCTGGAAGGAAGCGAGCGGATCAACGCGGCGCTCAACCTGGCCACGGCCCAATGCCAAACCGAGATGCTCACGGTCCAGCCGAGCGGCTACCGGCCCGAGCGCAGCCTGATCCAAGGGCTGGAGCGCGACAGGCCCCTGATCGAACGCGGGGTACGGATAAGGACTCTCTATCCGCACACTGCCCGGTACAGCCCCGAGCGACTGGCCTACGTGGATCAGCTCTCCGATGGCAAGGCCGAGCACCGGACCATCGATGGAGTGGTCGAGAGACTCATCATCTGCGACGAGACCGTGGCCTTCATTCCCATCCGAGACGACCAGAAGGTCGCCCTGGAACTCCGCCACCGGGGACTCATCCGCTACCTGATCAAGGTCTTCGAGTTCATGTGGGACCGAGCAGTTCCGCTGAGCGCGGGCGCCCCGTACGAGACCGCCCCCGACGGCATCACGGATATCCAGCACTCCATCGCCAAGCTCCTCGTCGAGGGCCACGTCGACGAGGCCATCGCGCGCCGCCTGGGCATGAACGTCCGTACTTGCCGCGCCCACATAGCCAAGCTGGCCCAGGCGCTGGGCAGCGGCAGCCGTGCCCAGCTCGGCTATCTCATAGCCCAATCCGGAATCCTCAGGCAGGAAGGAGCAGCCCCATGAGCGCACCGCCGCACCATGAGCACGGCCCCGAAGACCTATGTGCGACGGGAACGGCGCTGTACGAGCGCGCCCTGCGCGAGGGGCACGTGCGCTCTGCCGACTCCGCAGCGGCGCCTTGTCTGGTCGATTTCGGCCTCCTGCATCCCGCCGTCGCGGACCTGAGCCGGTTGGAGCCCGTCGCCGCGGCGGTCGCCCTGCACCGCCTGCTGAAAGCGTCCGAGCAGCGGATCGCCGATGAGAGGCAGCGGGAGACGAAGCTGACCGAGACGTTCGAACCGCTCATGCGGATCGACGGCCAGAGCACGGGAGCCGAGAGCACTACCACGGTCACCGTTCTCAGTGGTCTCGACCGCATCAGCCAGGCCATCGACCAGGCCATGGCGGACAGTTCGGGCGAGCTCCTCGCCATCCAGCCACACATCACTCACACCACGTATACGGCTCCCGAGGTCCACGTCGAGGCCCTAGCCCGCGACCAGGCCCTGCTCGACCGCGGCGGCTCCATTCGCACCCTCTACCAGCACACTCTCCGCCACGCACCCTCCGTCATCGCCCGCTACGAGCAACTCCGCGGCGAAGCCGAGGCTCGCACCCTCGACGAGGTTCCCGAACGCCTCCTCGTCATCGACCGCACCGTCGCCTTCCTCCCCGCCAGCAAGGACCGGAAGCTGGCCCTGGAAATCCGCCAGCCAGCCATCGTCACGTTCCTCGCCACCACCTTCGAGCGCCTCTGGCGCCTGGCCACCCCCATGCGTCCAGAAGCCGTCCGGCAGCAATCCCTCAACGGCATCACCCACCGCCAACGCGCCATCGCCGGCCTCCTCATCGAAGGCCACACCGACGCCGTCATCGCCGACCGCCTCGGCTTGAACGTCCGCACCGCCCGCGTCCACATCGCCAAACTCGCCGCCACCCTCGGCAGCGAAAGCCGCGCCCAACTCGGCTACCTCATCGCAGAATCAGGAATCCTCAGACAGGACGGAGTGACTACGTGACCCCGCCATCGCACCCGGGCCACGACGCGGAAGACCTATGCCCGGCGGGCACCAAGCTGTACGAGCAGGCGCTGCGCGAAGGGCGCGTGGATGCGCGCAACGCCGACGACGCATCGTGTCTCGTCAGGCTCGGGCTACTCCAGCCTGACCTCAGCGACCTGCGCTGGCTGGAACCGGTCGCCCCGGCCTACGCTCTCCACCGTTTGCTCCGCACTGCCGAGGAACGCATCGCAGACGAGCGCCGACGTGAGGAACGGCTGGCGGCGGTGTTCGAGCCGCTGAGACGCATACACCGCCAGCCGACGGCTTCGGCGAGTCATCCATCGATCAGCGTCCACAGTGGTCTCGACCGAATCAACCGTGCCATCAGCGAGTCGATGGCGGACGCCACTACGGAAGTCCTCGCTATCCAGCCTCATAAACCCAAGGCGGTCATCGCCCTCCGAGACGCCTCCGTGGTGCGCGACCAGGCTCTACTCGACCGTGGCGGCTGCATTCGCACCCTCTACCAGCACACCTTCCGTCATTTGCCCGAGCTGATGGCCCGCTATGAACTCCTCGAAGGCGACGTAGAAGCCCGCACTCTCGACGAGGTCACCGAACGCCTCCTCATAATCGACCGCACCGTCGCGTTCATCCCCGCGAACAGGGACCGCACCCTCGCCGTCGAGATCCGCCACCCGGCCATCGTCGACTACTTCGTCACTACCTTCGACCGCCTCTGGCACCTGGCCACTCCCCTGTACCCGGAGGCTGTCCAGCAACCTTCTTTGAACGGCATCACCCCCCGCCAACGTGCCATCGCCACGCTGCTCATCGAAGGCCACACCGACGCCGTAATCGCCGACCGCCTCGGCTTGAACGTCCGCACCGCCCGCGCCCATATCGCCAAACTCGCCGCAACTCTCGGAAGCGAAAGCCGAGCCCAACTCGGCTACCTCATCGGGCAGTCCGCGATTCTTGATCAGGCAGGCTGAGCGGCGGTAACGATGACTCGGCGTTTCTCGATCGGGGAGGGCCGTCCAGGCCGACCTGGGCGATACGGACGCCCAGTTGCGTACGGCTGGCCGCGCCCAGCGTCTCCGAGAGGCGCGCGATGTGTGCCCGGCACGTGCGGACGCTTATGCCGAGCCGTTCCGCGATCACCGCATCCTGGTGGCCTTCCGCCAGCAGCGCGGCGATGGACTGTTCACGGTGAGAGATGCCCTTGATGCCAGTGTCGGGCAGAGGAGCCGTGAGGGGGATCGCCAGGCGCCAGAAGCGTTCGAAGACCGTTACCAAGTACTGGACCAGGGCCGGGTGGCGGAGTTCCAGCGCCATCGTGCGGTCCGTGTTCGCGGGGATGAAGGCGACCGTACGGTCGAAGACGATCAGCCGGTCGATTACCTCGTCCAGCGTGCGCGCCTCCACCGACTCACCCATCAACTCCAGGTAGTTGAGCAATCCATGACCGTGTCTGGCCACGTGTGTGTACAGGTCGCGCATCCGCACGCCTCGGCCCCGTAGCGCCAGCGACCGGTGCAGGCCCTCTGTCAGCTCGTGCTCGGGACGGATGCCGCCGGGCTGGACGGTCAGCACCTCCGTCGTGCACGCCTGAGTCGCCTCGTCCAGCGCTGCCTGGATGCGGTGGTCACCGTCCAGGACTCGAATCGCCGAGCCCTCCGCGCCGGGCGCCTTGGGCTGCAGCCCGAGCCGGGTGTACCACTCGAACGCCGCCACCGCCGAGCCCATCCGCCGCTGGCTCGCGCTGACCTCGTCGTACACCCCGCGCAGCAGCCGGGTCATGACCTCCTGCGGGGACGTCGGCACCAGCCAGTCCATGTCGTCGGGATCCGGATGGAGCAGCGCAAGTTCCAACAGGCAGGGCACCGCATCGGCATCCCGGCGCGGCACTCTGCCCCGCCGTACGGCCCGGGAGTACACGCGATCCCCGCCCTCGCACAGTCGGTCGGCACCGTGTGGATGCTCGCCCCCTCCGCGCTCGGTCATCTTCCACCCCCGGCTACCGTCCTGCCGCACACGTCCGGTCACGCCCGCGCAGCATGCTCACAGCATCAACGGGCAAGAGCCCATGACTTCCGCAGCGCAACTATGCGCAGAGGGACCTGTCACCGCAACACGGCCCGGGCCCCGCCTCCGCGCGGTCTTGCCAGCTTCATGAGCCAAGAGAGACCACAAACATAAGGTTGTGCACCTTTTCATCCCCCTCCGCTTTAGGCAGGAGCAGCATCATGAGGCTACCTACACGTGTGCATGCCCATGCAGGGTTGATCAAGCGGCAGCAAATACAAGCTCCACGAGCAGGCCACTTTCCTTTGCAGTTCCGACCAAAGGGGGTTTTCTATGCGCACCAAGACCAGTGCTGCACTCATAGCCGTCGCCATCGCGGCTGGTTCCGTCATGTTCAGCGCGCCCACCGCCTCGGCGGCAGCCAGCTGTAGCTCCTCCGGCTACACCGCCACGGGCCTGCCCATCGAGCGGTGCACCAGCCTGGAGAACGGAATCCTCTACCACAAGAAGGACGGCAACTCCCCTACCGGCCTGTGGACGACCTACTCCAAGACCGGTGGATCCAGCGTCACTATCAAACTCGGCTACAGCATGTCCGGTTCCACCACCTACTCCTCGTCCTTCTCCATCAGCGACGGCGAGACCAAGCGGAGAACCTGGACCAAGTCCGGCAGTTACATGTGCTACAACAGCGTCGGCCTTCTGAGCTACAGCGGCGGCACCTACCAGACGCCGGCTGCGCACTGCTAAGACGAGCAGCGTCTCGGGCCCCGCCTGCCACGGCGGGGCCCCATTTCTGTCACCGTGCCCCTGACCAAGGCAAGGACCACGTGTTTACCGCGATCTTCCAAAGCCACTTCGGCTACCTGGCCACATGCGTGCTGGCCGCCCTCGTTCTGGGCGGCGTGGCATGGCTGCTCTCCCGTCGCATTGGCAACCCGTTCGGCGTGTGGTGGGGCGGGCTGGCCGCAACGATCACCGGCGTGCTCGGTGTCACCTTCATGGGCAGCGGCCCGGCCAATGATCAGTGCGTCATCAACCACAGCCTCACCGAGCCCTTCCATACGACACAGGGTCTGTGGAATCTGGCCATGACGGTGCCACTCGGGCTCTTCGCGCTCCTTGCAGTGCGCCGCGCGCTGCCCGCGCTGGTCGGCGTCATCGCGCTGCCCTTGGCCATCGAGTTCACCCAGGCCACGGTGAACGGCCTGGGGCGGGTGTGCGACAGCGCGGACGCCGAGATGAACATCCTCGGCGGCCTCGTTGGGCTCGGCGTCGCTGCGGTGGTGCTGGCCCGACGCGGGGCTCTCAACTGGCAGGCCGGCCTCAAGGCATCGCTCATCGCTTCAGCGGTCATCCTGACCCTGAGCGCCGGTGCGGCAAGCCCGATGCTGACCTTCACGCACGTGGACGGCAGCGGTCTGTCGGCCGCAGGCTCCCCGCAGCGCCAAGCCGTCGAGCGAGCGGTGACGGAGGCGTTCGGTGATCGCTATGAGCTGGGACAGGTGTATGAGCAGCCGTGTGTAGGAGCGTCCTGCACGAATGTCCTCTTCACCCTGCTCAGCCGGGACAAGGGACATTCGGAAGCGCTCAGCAATGGCAGCCTGTCCTGGCCGGACAAGAAGCACCTGAACGTGCTGCTGGAAGACAGCGCCCGTCCCAGCGTCATGGGGTATCCCGTGGGAAGGGCCAAGACACCGTCCACGGAGCAGGAGGCTTACAAGATTGCCCAGCAGTACATGCGGGAGCACTACCCCTGGGCGAAAAACTCGGTCGAGCACAAGACATATCCGATCGGGGAGAAGGCGGAACTGGGGTGGATGACCAGTTGGCGCTGGCTTCATGACGACGTGCTGATGCCCCGGATGCTGGACGTCCAGGTCAACAGAGCAGGACGCATATCGCAGGTGGACGTCACCCTCGGTCCGACGCGCGCGAAGCTCCGGAAGGCGAACCTGGACGCCGCTCAAGCCAAGGAGGCGGTGCGAGAGGGGCTGGTTGCGCAGTACCGGGCCAACGGAGGCAACGACCTGAGTAAGCAGGAGATTCAGGCCAAGTACCAGGTCGAGGCGTTCACCCTGAAGGCTGTTGAGAGGGATGGAACATGGCGGCCTGAGTGGCTCGTAAACGTGTCGATGCGCCCAGCGAAACCGGGAGCCGATCCGCTGGAGCAGGGGGAGGCCGAGATGTGGCGGGTCGATGCGGTGGACGGACAGGTCTATGACGGCACCGATGCGCCGGTGAAGGCCGACTGACGCAGTGGCTGCCTGCCTACGGAAGGCCTTTTGGACCGAAGACTCATCGATCTTGAGCGGAATCCAGGCATCTGCAGCCTCACCGTGTGACGCAGCGTGTGCGTGGGCGCTGCTTGGCGCATTGACGAAGCCGTGGGCGCATCGGGTAGTGAGCCTGACGACACGCCCACATCCCGCGAGACTCGACCTACGGTCATCACGTGTCGATGGCGCGATTGGGGCTTGCCGTCGGGCTATCGCCTTCCTACGCACGCGGCGAACTCCACCCACGTCTCCGCAGCGAGCCGGAGTATCGGGCCGTCGACGTCCTTGGAGTCCCGGACGGCGACGGTGCCGGGGATGTTGCGGGCGACTTCGACGCACTCCTGGCCCGCGTTGCCGCCGCTGTAACTGGACTTGACGAACTCGAATGCGGGCACGCGGACTACATCTCCTTCAGGATCCCGTCGATCAGTCTGACCGAGTTCCGCTGCGCAAGGCTCAACCGCGTGATGCGTTCGAAGAGCCCGTTGTGGTGGGCGGCATCAGTATCGCTCTCCAGCCAGAGGCTCGACGAGGTGGTATCCACGTGGACCACGTCCAGCGCGCCCGGCTCCGCGAACGACACGATGGTGAAGGCGCTGGTCATGCCCGGATGGGCACCAGCAAGGTACGGCAGTACTTGCAGCTTCACGTTCGACCGCCGGGCCATGTCCAGCACATGCCCCAGTTGCTCCCGCATGACCTGTTGACCACCGACGAGTTGGCGCAGGGCGCTCTCGTGCACGACCGCCCACAGTTCCAGAGAGTTCTCTCCGTCCAGGCGCGCCTGTCGTGCCATGCGGGACTCGACGAACGGTTCGATCTCGTCGGGGTCCTCCCAGTGACCGTTACCGATGGCGAGCGCCCGCGCGTAGTCCGGCGTCTGCAACAAACCGGGAACAATGGCCAGTTGCCATGTGCGGATGTTGGTCGCGATGTCTTCGAGCGCAACGTACTCGGCCATGGCCTGCAGTTGCGGGTACTGATTCCACCAGCCGCGCGCCTTGCGCCGCTCACGGTCCGCTTTCGCCAGTGCCAGCAGCTTGCCGACCACGGACTCGTCCGTCTCGCCGTAGAGATGACACAGCGCTCTGACGTCCGGATCACGCATCGGCACCTGCCCCCGCTCGATCTTCGCCACCTTGGTGACGGAAGCCGTCAGCGCCTCGGCAGCGTGCGTCTGACGCAGCGAGCACGCCTCGCGCATCCGCAACAGCTCTCCGCCGAGCCTGCGCCCCAGAACGGTTGTGATGGTCCGCCCCCGGTCAGGGTTGTTGCCCATACAGCGATCCCTCCCGATGAGTCGCCCCAGTTTGGAGCCCTCGGCAAGCAACCTACAACTTAGGCAGCGATATTTCTGCCGCGAACTTGTTGCTGCCACACGCATCGCGACGCTACCGTCAGTACTCAATCGCCCACTCAGCGGAACCAGTTGGCGGAAGTGCACCGTGCTGCCCAAACCAGGGCCGTACGGCAGAGCCACCTCCCCCCACCCACCTGACGTCCGCCCCGGGCCCTCCGGCCTCGCACAAGGAGGTGCGCTCCCGTGACCGATTCCTGTCCTCCCTCCAACCCCAAAGGCCCCAAGACGTACGACCGTTACGACGCCGTCAGCTACACCCCCTTCCCCCGCAACATCCCCCTCGCCCGCAGACACGTCGCCCGACTTGCCATGGACTGGGGCCACCCCCACGCCGCCGGCGACGCGGCGCTGCTGGCGAGCGAGTTGTGCACGAACGCCCTGCTGCACGGGTGTCTGCGGGACCGCCTGTTCCGGGTGGAGACGTCCCTCACGGGCACTACCCTGCGCGTCGCCGTGACCGACCCGCGAGGCGAGCGACTCCCGTACTCCCGCCTCTCCACCACCGATGACCAGTTCGGCCGGGGCCTGCTCATCGTCCGTACGCTCGCCGACCGCTGGTCCGTAGAGAAGCTCACCGTGGGCAAGACGGTTTGGGTGGAACTGGACGTTCAGGGAGCGGAGTATGCGTAGTCTGCTCGGCCGTCTGAGAAGGTGCCGCAGCGGTACCTTGACCGCACGGCGAAAGGAGACGCACATGGCGATCGAGTGGCAGGAAGCGGTGGCCGAGGCTCGGGACGCCACCGGCTTCACGGGCGAGGTCGTCCAGCGCACCGTCGACGGCATCGGGGCTGCCCTGCGTCTTGACCATCGCGCCGGCTTCTACACGGAGCTGGGCGCCCTGGCCGACTCCGGCGGCTTCGACGCGTTCCTCAACCACTGGTGGACCCAGGCACTCGCCGACTCGGCGGTGGACGAGGACGCACGTGAGCAAGCGATCGACTTCGCCGACGTGGCCGTGGCCCTGTACGCACGAGCCACGGGCGACCCCACGTGCACCCAGGCCGAGATCGAAGCCCTCGTCACGGGAGCGGAAGCCTCTTGAGCTACACCATCATCTGGGAAAGGCCCGCTTCCGACGGCCTCAAGCGGCTCAGGACCCGTGACGGGGACGCCGTGAAGCCACTCCTCAAAGCAATCAACACGCTCGCCGACGATCCGGAGCCCGCCGCGAGCAGCAAGCTCGGCGGCACCAGCCTTCGGCGGTTACGCGTCGGTGTATACCGGGCCACGTACGAGATCGACGGCTCCACGGTGTCGATCAAAATCCTCATGGTCGGCAGCACACCTCTCTGACTACAGCAAAGGCACGGGCTGCCCCCAACGCAGGAATTGCCGGGGGCAGCCCTCTCGTCGTAGTCCTGCCGGTTGGCCGGCCAGGGATTCACCTGGAAAGGCCCCCGGAGGCCCCGCTTCCGCGTGCACCTCCCGGAAATCCCCCAGAGATCACCGCGTTACACACCGCACTTAACGTCAGGCCATGGCGGACATATTTGACGCGTACGCGTTGGCCGACGCGTGGGACGAGATGTTTGAGCGGCCGGGTGAGGTCAGGACCGCCTATGAGCCGGTGCTGGCTGCGCTTCAGCCGATCGAGCCGAGTGAACTGCGCTTCCGGGCCGACCAGATGGCCCGGGCGTTCACCGACAGGGGCGTGACGTACGCCTTCGCGGGCGAGGAGCGGCCCTGGCCGCTGGACCTCGTGCCCAGGATCCTCGACGCGCTCGAGTGGGATCTCATACAACGCGGGGTGGGGCAGAGGGTGCGCGCCCTTGAGGCGTACCTCGCCGACGCCTACGGGCCCGCCCGCGCCTTCGAGGACGGCGTCGTGCCCTGGCGGCTGCTGCTCAACTCCCCGCACTTCCACAGAGCGGCCCATGGGGTCGAGCCACCGGGCGGGGTGCGGATCCATGTCGCCGGGATCGACCTCGTACGGGACGAGGCCGGGGACTTCAGGGTGCTGGAAGACAATGTGCGCGTGCCCAGTGGCGTCTCGTACGTCATCGAGAACCGGCGTGCCATGACCCGGATCTTCCCCTCCCTCTTCGCCGAGCAGCATGTGCTGCCCGTCGACGGGTACGCCCAGCGGCTCCTCGCGGCCCTGCGCGCCGCCGCGCCCGACGGGACCGACGATCCGCGTGTCGTCGTCCTCACCCCGGGTCCCAACAACGCCGCCTACTTCGAACACGCTCTGCTGGCCCGGCTGATGGGTGTGCAGCTCGTCGAGGGGCACGACCTCGTGTGCCGCAACAACCGCGTGTGGATGCGGACGACACGCGGTGAGGTGCCCGTCCACGTCGTATACCGACGGCTCGACGACGACTTCCTCGACCCCCTCCACTTCCGCCCCGACTCGGTGATCGGCTGTCCGGGCATCATGGGCGCCGCCATGGCGGGCACCGTCACACTCGCGAACGCGGTGGGGAACGGGATCGCCGACGACAAGCTCCTCTACACGTACGTCCCGGACCTCATCCGGTACTACCTCGGCGAGGAGCCGATCCTCCCGAATGTGGAGTCCTACCGGCCCGACGAGCCAGGACAGTTGGAAGCGGTTCTCGACCAGATCGAGCAGCTCGTCATCAAGCCCGTCGACGGCGCCGGCGGCCAGGGCATCGTCATCGGGCCCAAGGCCGACCGCGACACGATCGAACGCACCCGCAAAGCCGTGATCGCCGACCCGCGCGGATTCATCGCCCAGCGACCCGTCGCCCTGTCCACCTCGCCCACCCTCGCGGGCGAGCACATGGCACCGCGCCACATCGATCTGCGGCCCTTCGCCGTCAACGACGGCAACGATGTCTGGGTGCTGCCCGGTGGCCTCACCCGGGTCGCCCTCCAGGAGGGCAACCTGATCGTCAACTCCAGCCAGGGCGGCGGCTCCAAGGACACCTGGGTGCTGGCCGAGGGACCCACGGAGTCGCCCGCGCCCCTCAGCGCCGGCGATCCGCTCGCCGTCGCGCCGCGTCAGCTCGGACCCGACGGCACCCCCACCGTCGTACAGGAAGGGGCGCAGCAGCAGTGAACGACGTGATCCTCTCCCGTATCGCCGAGGCCCTGACGTGGACCGGGCGGTATGTCGAACGCGCCGACGCCACGGGCCGCATCCTCGACGCCTACCTCCACCGCATGCTGGAGGACCCCTGGCGTGACGAGGACGTGGCCTGCCGGTCCTTGTACGCGATCCTCGGCATGGACGCCGGCGGCCGGCCCGTCGACATGCAGCAGGTCCTCGACCAGCTGGCCTTCGACGCCCGCTCGACGGGCTCGATCGAGGGCGCGCTGGGCGCCGCCCGGCTGAACGCGCGCAGCGCCCGTGAGGCGGTGTCGTCGGAGATGTGGGAGTGCCTGAACTCGACGTGGCACGCGCTCGCGGACCAGCGGCTCGCCGCCCGCCGCACCGGCCCGTACGCCTATCTGGAGCTGGTGCGCAGACGAGCGGCGCTGTTCTTCGGCCTCGCCGACTCCACCATGAGCCGGGACGACAGCTGGCGTTTCGTCGTCCTGGGCCGCAGCCTGGAGCGGGTGGACATGACCGTACGGCTGCTGTCGGTGCGGGTGCTGGACGCCGCGCACGCGCCCGACTGGCCGACCCTGCTGAGCGCGTCCGGCGCGGACGAGGCGTACGCGCGCGTGTACAGCGGCTTCGGCGACACGCCGAGGGTGGCCGAATTCCTCCTCCTCGACCGGGACTTCCCGCGCTCGGCGCTGCACGCGCTGACCACGGCGGAGGAGTGCCTCACGGCGCTGGGCCGCCCCCGCCAGGACCCGGCGCGCCGCCCGATCGGCCGGATGCGCACCCGCCTCGAATACCTGGACACCCACGCGCTGGAGGACCAACTGCCCCTGCTGCTGCAGGACTTGCAGCAGGCCTGCATCGCCTCGGCGGACGCGGTGGCCGACCGGTTCTTCCCGTACCAGGGGCCCGTCGAGTGGGCCCAGGAAGGAGCGTGAGATGACCACCGCCCAGGGCACTCACCGTCTCCGCATCAAGCACATCACCCGCGTCTCGTACGCCCAGCCCGCCGCGTCCTCGCACAACGAGGTCCGCATGACCCCGCTGACGCTGCCCGGCCAGACCACCCTGGACGCCCGGGTCACCGTCAGTCCGACGGCCACCACCTGGGCGTACTGGGACTACTGGGGCACCCAGGTCACCGGCTTCGACCTGATGGACCCGCACGCCGACCTCACCATCACGGCGTCCAGCCTGGTGGAGACCCACCCGCCGGGCCCGCTGCCCGAGGCGCCCACCTGGCGGGAACTGGCCGAGGAGGTGGCGTCCTCCCGTCTGCTGGAGTTCGCGGGCCCGACCTCCCGTACGACCGTCCCCGACCCGCTCCTCGACAAGGCGCGGGAAGCGGCGGCCGGGCTCGACCCGCACGAGACGGCGCTCGCGGTGTCGACGCTGGTCGCCGACCGGGTGGCGTACCTGCCCGGCACCACGAGCGTGAACACGTCCGCCACCGAGGCCTGGGAGCAGGGCGCGGGCGTCTGCCAGGACCTCACCCATCTCACGATCGCCCTGCTGCGGGGCGTGGGCCTGCCCGCCCGCTACGTCTCCGGCTACCTCCACCCCGAGCGGGAGGCGGAGCTGCACCGGCCGGTCGCCGGGCAGAGCCACGCCTGGATCGAGTACTGGGCGGGCGACTGGTGCGGCTACGACCCCACCAACCGGACGCGGGCCGACGAGTCCCACGTCGTCGTCGGCCGCGGCCGCGACTACGACGACGTCACCCCGCACAAGGGCATCTACCGCGGTGTGCCCGGCGGGCCGCCGGAGGTGACCGTGGAGTTCACGCGGGTGGCGTGAACGGACCCGGGAGGGGCAGGTGGCCGCCGGGAGAGAACTGGAGGTGGTGCGGCCTCCCTCCCGGCCGTTCATGCGTCAGCGGGCGACCATGAACTCCAGCGAGGAGCTCTGCCCACCGACCCGCCCGTAGGCGTCCACGGCGTACACGGTGACCATGCACGGGCCGTTGTACGGCGGGATCCACTCGATGCTGCCCGTCGTGCTCAGCCGGGTACCGCTGAACCCGCAGGCACCGTCGATCTCCCAGGAGTAGCCCTTCAGCAGGCGCCCCTCGTCCCCGGCCCCGGGCTTGGCCGTGACCTGGATGGGCGACCGTGTGCCGCCCGAAGAGACCAAGGTCAGCCGGGGCGCCGCCGGCCCGCTCGCGGTGGCCGGGGTGAGCCGGTCGACGGTGACTTCGCCACTCGGCACCGACTCCACGCCCGCGCTGTCGACGGCGGCGACGTAGTAATACGCCTTGCCCTGCGGGGCGGAGGTGTCGTCGTACGACGTCTCCGACGCGCCGGCACTCCCGAGGAGCGCCCAGCCGCCGATGGCCTCGATGCGCCGGTAGACGCGGTAGCCGGTGACGTCGCCCTCGGACGGGGTCCAGGTGAGGCGGGTGTGCGCGTCGGCGGGCGTGGCCTGGAGGGAGGCCGGGGCGGGGACGCCGGACGCCACGGGTCGGGTGACCGTCGCCGGATCGGAGAGGGGAGCGAAATTCCGGGCGGCGTCGACGGCCTGCACCGTGTAGGTGTACGCCTTCCCCGGGTCGGCCGTGGTGTCCGTCCACGACGTACCCCAGACCGGCTGCGGACCGTCCGGATCCGCCTCACCCACGGGCGCGCCCCACACCTCGTAGTGGTCGACGTCCTTCGACGAAGAGGCCTGCCACGTCAGCGAGTTCCCGGCGGTGGTCCCCAGTGCCGACAGCCCCGTGACCTTGTCCGGCGCGGTCCGGTCGACGGTGGTGACGGCCTGGTCCGCGGTACCGGTCGAGACGTTGCCGGCTCTGTCGTAGGCGCGGACCTCGTAGTAGTAGATGTCACCGGTGACCGGGAGGGTGGCGTCGGTGTAGGTGGTGGTGGAGGTGGTGGTCGTCGCGAGGGGTGTGCCGGGGAAGGCGGCGCCCTTGAGGCGGCGGAAGACCCGATACCCCGCGAGGTCCATCTCCTTGTTCTTCGCCCAGGTGAGCTTGGCCTTGCCGGTGGCGGCGTCGTACGACAGCGAAGTCCCGGTCGGGGTGAGGGGCTTGACCGTGTCGACGGTCGCGGACGTACGGGGGGTGTAGCCGAACTTGACCTTCGCGCTTCCGGTCCAGTTGACGTAGTCGACGCGCAGGGTGTGCTTGCCGGACGGGATGGTGACGTTGACCGTCTTGGACACGGTCGTGGAGACGTTCTTCCACATGTCGATCTTGCGGACACCGTCCAGGTACACCCGGATGCCGTCCAGCCCGGAGGCGGCGAAGGAGAACGGTCCGCCGGAGCCGAAGTCCCGCGTCAGCGTCCACCGCACGCCGAAGTTGTCCTTCGGCAGACCGGTGGCGGGAGCCCCGCTCCAGCTCTGGTCGATCGCGCTGTCGCAGTCGGTCTTCTTCGGCGTACCGGAGAAGGTGGTGTTCGCGAAGAACTGCCGCTTGAAGACGGGCGAGGCGCAGGTCACGGCGGCGGAGGCGGGCGTGGCGACGGCGGTGAGCAGGCCGCCCGCGGTGGCGAGTACGACGGCGGTCGCGGCCGCTGCGGTCGTACGTCTGGCTGGGTTCATTCAGTCCTCAGGTCGTGATCAGGACAGCCCGCCAGTGGGCTGTCCTGATCACGACTCGCGAGGAGCGGGGTTGGTTGTACGTCAGCCGGCTCCGGGGCGCCGGTCAGGCCGGCCGGCGGGACCAGGAGGCCACGAGCGCTACTTCAGGCCGATGGACAGGCAGTCCGCCTTGTACTTGGCGGTGCAGATGTCGGACAGCTGGTAGATCCCGTCGGCGATGACGGTCTCCTTGATGTTGTCCTGGGTCAGGGCGACCACGGGGACCAGCAGGGCGCGGATGGCCTTGTCGGTCGGGCTGTCGACCTGGTCCTGGGTGAGGGAGTCGAACTGGATGTCCTTGCCCTGGACCTTGGCCACGGCCATCTCCGCGGCGCTCTCCGCCTCCTGCGGGTACGACTTGTACACGCTCATGTACTGCTCGCCGCTCACGATCCGCTGGACGCCGTCCAGTTCGGCGTCCTGGCCGGTGATCGGGGGCAGTTCGGTCACGCCCGCGGCGTTCAGGGCCTTGATGACGCCGCCGGCCATGCCGTCGTTGGCGGAGTAGACGCCCTTGATGTTGTTCACGCCGATGGACTTGATCGCCTGAGCCATGTTGGCCTGGGCGTTCTCCGGCTTCCAGTCCTTGGTGTCGTAGGACTTGGCGATGTCCACCGAGCCGTTGAGCTCGGAGAGGGCGCCCGCCTTGAACTGCTTGGCGTTCGGGTCCGTGAGCGAGCCGTTCATCATGACGATCTTGTCGGACGAGTCGACGTTCGGGCCCATGGCCTCCAGCAGGCTGCGCCCCTGCACCTCACCGACCAGTTCGTTGTCGAAGGAGACGTAGGCGTCGATCGGCCCCTCGGCCAGGCGGTCGTAGGCGATGACCGGGATCCCGGCGTCCTTGGCCTTCCGCACTCCGCCGGCGATGGCGTGTGCGTCGACGGCGTCCAGCAGGATCACGTCGACCTGGTCGTCGATCATCTTCTGCAGCTGGCTCGCCTGCTTCTTCGCGTCCGCGTCGGCGTTCAGGTAGACGACCTTGCCCTGCTTGTCCGTGAGCTCCTGGACCTTGCTCCTGATGATGGGGTAGTCGAACTTGTCGTAGCGCGTGTTCGCCGTCTCCGGCAGCAGCAGCCCCACCGTGATGTCGTTGCCCTTGGTCGGGCTCGCCTCACTGCTGCTCCCGGTGACGCCCAGTGCCCCGCACGCGGCCAGCGAGAGGGTCATCGTCGACGCGGCGGCCACGGCTGTGGCGGTACGGCGCAGGGGGCGCATGGGACGCATACAGGAGCTCACTTCTAATGCCTTCGGGACTCGGACGCGCCATTGCGCCCAGATGTCTGAAAAGACAACGCGCCGACGGCCCCCAGCGTCAAGCGGAACTACTTAACGAGTGCGCAACACCACGCTCCGCTGCCCATGTGAAGACAACACGGAACGCCCCCAAACACCCATTACACACCCTCCATCGAACCTCGCTCGAAGAGTCGACCAAGATCCGTACAACCAATGCCATTCCTCACGGGTCCTGATCTGGACAGCTCCTCGACCGCTGTCCTGCACTCGACCAGAGGATCGAATGAACCCAGCCAGACACACGACCGCCGCAGCCGCGACGACGGTCGTGCTCGCCACCGCGGCACCCTGCTCGCGACGACCCCCGCGTCCGCCGCCGTGACCTGCGCCTCGCCCGTCTTCAAGCGGCAGTTCTTCGCGAACACCACCTTCTCCGGTACGCCGAAGAAGACCGACTGCGACAGCGCGATCGACCAGAGCTGGAGCGGGGCTCCCGCCACCGGTCTGCCGAAGGACAACTTCGGCGTGCGGTGGACGCTGACGCGGGACTTCGGCTCCGGCGGACCGTTCTCCTTCGCCGCTTCCGGGCTGGACGGCATCCGGGTGTACCTGGACGGTGTCCGCAAGATCGACATGTGGAAGAACGTCTCCACGACCGTGTCCAAGACGGTCAACGTCACCATCCCGTCCGGCAAGCACACCCTGCGCGTCGACTACGTCAACTGGACCGGAAGCGCGAAGGTCAAGTTCGGCTACACCCCCCGTACGTCCGCGACCGTCGACACGGTCAAGCCCCTCACCCCGACCGGGACTTCGCTGTCGTACGACGCCGCCACCGGCAAGGCCAAGCTCACCTGGGCGAAGAACAAGGAGATGGACCTCGCGGGGTATCGGGTCTTCCGCCGCCTCAAGGGCAGCGCGTATCCGGGCAAGCCGCTCGCGACGACCACCTCGACGTCGTACACGGACACTCCGCCGCCGACCGGTGAGACGTACTACTACGAGGTCCGCGCCTACGACAACGCGGGCAACGAGTCGGCCGGCACGGCGGACCAGCCCGTCACCACGGTCGACCGCACGGGCCCGGCCGCGCCCACGGGGCTCAGCGCACACGGCGACCTGTGGGGCATGATGATCGACTGGGACGCCGCGCCGGACGCGGTCTCCTACGAGCTGTTCGAGAAGGACCCGGCCACCGGCACCCACACCCTGGTCAAGCAGCTCACCGACACGTCCTTCATCCACTACGTGGGCCACAACAAGACGCAGCACACGTACGTGGTCCGGGCCCTGGACGCGGCCGGGAACGCGAGCGGGTACTCGGTGCCCGTCACGTCCGACGGCATCGACCGAACGCCCCCGGACGCGCCGCAGAACCTGCGGGCGAAGGTGACGTCGTCCACGGTGTACCTGTACTGGAACGCGCCGGAGGACCCCACCTCGGTCGAGCTCGCCAACGACGCCCGCTTCACCGTGCTGCGCTCGGGCACCACCCCGGACGTGGATACCGAGATCGTGAACTGCGCCGTGAACGAGTCACTCAACACCCAGGCGCACGAGTACTCGTTCGCGTGCGCCGACGAGGACTTCGAGCTCGACACCACCTACACCTACGAGGTCACCCTCACCGACTGGCAGGGCAACCGCTCCGCCCCCTCCAACCCGGTCACCGTCACCACGGCCGACCGCGTCGCCCCGCTCCCCCTCACCGGCCTGACGGCCACGCCCCGCGCCGACGGCACGGAGCTGCGCTGGAACGCCCCGGCCGACGACGACATCGCCTCCTACCGGGCCCTGCGCGGGGTACGGCAGGACGACGGCTCGGTGAAGTGGATCGGGGAACTGGCGCACTGCGCGGACGACGCCGAGGACCCGCTGGCCATGCTCTGCATCGACATCCCGGACGGCGAGACGTACGTCTACACCGTGCTCGCCGAGGACGTCTGGGGCAACGAGCTGTCCGCGAGCGACCCGTCCGTCCCCACCGTCACCGCCACGGAGCTGAACATCGTCCCGGGCGAGCCGATCGGCCAGGACTTCGAGGCGGGCGGCCCGCTGTACGGCGCCGGTGGCTGGACGGTCTCCGAGTCGGCCAAGCCGATCCAGTGGCACTGCTCCGGCGACATCTGCGCCCAGATCACCGAGTACCGGGTCAGCCGCTGGAACCCCGAGACGCAGAGCTACGACCTGCTGGGCACGGCCTCGCCGACCACCGACTACTACCAGTCCTACGGCGACGTCACCCAGCCGCTGGGCTCCGTCTCCTACTACCGCGTCGTCGGACTCCTCGCCGACGGCACGGAGACGGCGGCCGCGCATCCCTGGAAGATCCGGCCGGACCTGCTCTGATCCCGAAGGCCGGTCAGCCCGGTCAGCCCCGCTTCGGACCCGTGATCGCCTCGCCGATCACGAAGCCCTTGGCGGGGCCTTCGGGGATGGTGACGTCGGTGCCGTAGGGGACACGGTGGATGTCCTCCCAGTCGGCCTTGTCGGGGCGAGGCCCAGTGAAGAGGGTGACGGCGCCCTGGCCGTCGTAGTCGTCGATGAGGACGTACAGGGGGATGCCGGCGCAGGCGTACGCGCGGCGCTTGCGGATGCGGTCGCGGTCCTGGTTGGTCTTGCCGGGTGAGACGACTTCAATCACCACTGACACTGCGGAAGCCTTGATTCCAAGGCCATCCTCATCCTCGATCAGCTCCGCGTCCCGAGGAGCCACGAGCCCGTCCGGGATCCACGCCTTGCGTTGGTGTATCACGTTCGTGTCGTTCCGGGCGCCGTACTCGCTGTCCTTCAGATAAATCGCCAGAGCGTCCCTCAGACGATTGACGACCTCAGAGTGTGCAAAGCGACCGGTGGGCGACACCTCGATGGCTCCCTCGATGATCTCAGCGTGGTAGCCCTCGGGGAGTTCCATGGCCTTCCATGCCTGCCACAGGACCTCGTCCAGGTTGGGGACGTTCAAGGATTCAGCCGTAGCCTCGGACATGGTCTCGGGCCTCTCATGTGCGAGAGCGGTCAAGGTGGCACCTCCTCCTCAAGTGTGGGCTGGGCGTGCTCGCGGCACAAGCAACGCGATCACGGTAGGTACGGCATTGCTGCTGACCAGGACAGATATCCCTGGTTCACCCGTTCGAGTGAAGCCGGAACGATCCGCCGCTCCCGCCGCCCAGCTCGAACCACACCCCCTTCGCGAACCGCCCCGCCCGCTCGTCCGCGACACCCCACAGGTCCGCCATCTCCTGCACGAGCGCGAGTCCCCTCCCCCAACAGGCCACGACCCTGCCTGCCGGGGCCGGGTGAGCGACGACCGGCGGGTCGGGGCTCTCGTCGAACACGCTGACCCTGAAGCGGGCCGGGGTCAGTCGGATGCGGAGCATGGCGGTGCCCTTGGTGTGCAGGTGGACGTTGGTGACGAGTTCCGAGGTGCACAGGGCGGCGGGCATGACGAGGTCCTCGCGGTCGTGGGTGAACAGGACGGCGCGTACGAAGTCGCGGCAGAGGCGCGGCGCGGTGACGTCGGCCGGGGCGAACAGGCTGTAGTCGTACGCGTGTTGGGCGGGGCGGTGCGGGGCATGGCGGGAGGCGTCCATAGGTGGTGGCTCCTGTCAGGTCCGGATGAGGGGGCGCCCCGCGATGGCTCCGCCCGGTCCCGGCCGGCTGCCGGTTCGGGTGCACTTTCGCTTGCGGGCAGGGGGAGTTGAGCGACCCCGATGCGTTATCGGCGCCTCACTCAAGGTAGCGACAGAGGTTTAAAATATTCAAGCCGATTGCTCAGATCGATGGACGAACTACCCCGACCCGGGGAGACTTTGAGCGACCGGAGGAGGAGATACCCGTGGGACTGCGCACCACCATCACCGAACGCCATCGCCGACTGGGCTACGAGCTCAAACAACTGCGCGAAAGGGCAGGTTTGAGTGCAGGTGAGGCCGCCGAGCGGATCGGTATGGGCAGGGCCCAACTGAGCCAGATCGAGACGGCGAAGACAACGATCCTGACGGAACGGCTCCGCGAGCTCTGCCGCCTCTACGCATGCAAAGATGAGACGTACGTCGAGGCCCTGGTCTCCATGTCCGAGGCCACTGGCAAGGGCTGGTGGACCGCCTACCGGAAGCCCATGGAACAGGGGCCTCTGAACATGGCGGAGTTGGAGGCCGGCGCCGCGCAGCTACGGATGCACCAGTCCCTGCTGATCCCTGGCCTGTTCCAGACCGAGGACTACGCGCGATCGATTTTCACCAGCCCCGGCTTGGGCTTCGAACAGATCGAGGACGCCCTGAAGTTCCGCATGGAACGACAGCAGGTGCTCACCCGTGAGAACCCGCCCGCCGTACATGCCGTGATCCACGAGTCGGCGCTGCACATGCGGTTCGGCGGCACCGAGGTCCTTCGCGGTCAGCTGCTGCGCCTCATCGAGCTGGCCCGAATGCCCAACGTCACTGTGCAGATCTACCCGTTCACCTCGCGGGCTCACCCGGCCCTCTCCGGCAACTTCGTACATGTCATCCCCACTGTCGCCGAACTGGGCACTGTCGTGCTCGAACATTTCGGCAGCTTCGACTACTTGGGCGACCGCGAAAGCCTGGACCAGTACGGGGCGGTGTTCGCCAGTCTCACCAAGTACGCCCTCGCCCCCGTCGACGTATCGTTGGCCCCGGAAGCACACTCCGTGAAGGACTCGCTGGCCCTCATCCAGCATCTGCTCTACACCCTTTGAGGAGCCCCGGATGCCTGAACAGCTCACCTGGCAGAAGTCATCGTTCAGCGGCGGCCCGCAGGGCGAGTGCCTCCACGTGGCCACCGCCCCCGACGGAACGATCCGCCTCCGCGAGAGCGACACCCCGGACGTCATCCTGGCCACGGCCCCCGAAGGCCTCGCCGCACTCCTGGACACCCTCAAGGCCGGCCCCGTCGACAACTCCCGCCTCTGACCGGTGTCGCGTGAGCAACTCGCCGATGACGAGGGGAAGTTCAGTATGCAAAGTGAGGCCTCGGCAAGAAAACGTTAAGGAGACCTCCCGCGAGCAAAGTTCGCCATTGCGTAGGCATGTTACCGCTGGTAGCGTCCCCGGCACAATGATCAAGCAATTGCCTGACCAGCAATTGCAGAATGCATGGGGGATTGACTTCGTGAGTATACGAAGCAAGGGAATTTCTGCCGCGATCGCCTTCGCCATGACCGGCGCAATGTGCGGCATCGGCGCCGACGCCGCGTATGCGGATTCGACGGAGGACGCCAGGACCGCAACCGTCGCGCAGGCCGCAACAGCAGGGCAAGTTCGCGCCGGAGCTGACGAGATCTGCGCAGTCCTGGGGATCGGCAGTGGCGCGGCAGCCCTCTCCAAGGCGCTGGCCAAGGGGGCGTCGTGGGTAGGAATCGGCGCCAGCGTCGGGTGCTATCTGTACACGAAGGCGAAGAACGCCACGCCTGCGGAAAAACGAGCCGCCATGATCAAGTCCTACAAGAAATATCAGGCAATGAGCGATCTCAAGAAGCTTGATGCGCTCGGTTACTACTGCCGGAAGAAGGACAGTGGTGGCGGTGGTGGCACTGATGTCGCCCCCCTGAACACGAGGGCAGGGTGGACGGACATCAAAATGAAGGGCGTGACGTACACATGCACAGCCACCGGGGACTGACCGGTCGCCGCGGCCTGGGCTATGGAGAGCGACTCTCATTCTCCATAGCGCTGGTCGTAGTGAGCCTGCTGTGGATCACACAGGACATGGCCTCATGGGCAATCGTCCTGTGCGGGGCTGGTGCAGTCGGTGGAGCACTGGGAGTGCTCTATTTCGGCTGGCGCTACCTTCGCTCACGCGATGATGCGCAATGAGGGTGCTCTCGCCGAGGACTGGCAGGCAACCGGCCGTCTTCTCCAGGTACACGTCCTGGTGACCCGACATCACACGCAAACCCGCACAGCTGAGAGGGTACTCCTGAGAGATCTCCTCGACCGGCTCAGCTGAAGGCGGTGGCGTGCTCCGACACCCATTGGCGGAACGTCCTGGCCGGGGCACCGGCGATTCGGGAAACGGTGTCGCGCACCATGAGCAGTTCGGCGTTGACGGCACCGCCCGTCACATCGAGCATCGCGTCGGCGGTCTCGTCGCCCAGGAGGGCGGCCAGGTCACGGTGGGCCTCCTCCCGGCTGATCTCGGCGAGCGCCACGTCCCGGCCCAGCACGTCCGCGAGGGCTTCCACCTGCTGCCGGGCGGTGATCCGCTGCGGGCCGGTCAGCGCGTACGTCCGCCCTCGATGGCCGGACTCGGTCAGCGCCACCCGTGCCACCGCCGCGATGTCCGCGGGGTGGATCGTGGGCAACCCGATGTCCGCATAGGGCGTACGGACCGCTCCGTGGTCACGGATCGCCTCGGCCCACCACAGGGCGTTCGAGGCGAACTGCGTCGGCCGCAGGATCGTCCACGCCATGCCGCTGCCCTTGAGCAGACGCTCGACGGCCAGGTTCTCCGCGGCCGGGCCCAGGTGCGGATGCGTCTGTACGGTGATGGACGAGACCAGCACCACATGCTCCACGCCCGCCGCCCGGGCGGCTTCGAGGATCTCGGCGTCCGGGCCGAGTCGCGACACGAGGAACAGGGAGCGCACCCCCTCCAGCGCAGGCTTCAGTGAGGACGGCCGGACGAGGTCACCCTCGACCGCCTCGACTCCTTCCGGGAACACGGCCCGCGCGGCATCCCGGGTGAGCCCTCCCAGCGGTCCGGCGTCGATCCCCCGGAGTTCCTTCACGAGGGCGCTGCCTATGTTTCCGGTGGCCCCGGTCACGAGAATCATGCGAGTGACATTAGGACCTCAACCAACCTTGAGGTCAAAGGTCGGCGGAGCCAAAAGGCCCTGGGCCCGCAGGTTCCAAGAGGAACCTGCGGGCCCAGGGCCTTTGACGTCCCCATCAGTCAGAGGTCTGCTGCCGCTTGGGCCGCCACACCACCAACGCGCTGGTCTGCTGCACTTCCTGGTACGGCACCAGGTCCCGGCGGTACGACGCGTGCACCGCCGCCTCGCGCTGCTGCATCGCCGCCGCCGCGCCGTCCAGGGCCGACTGCAGTTCGGCGACCCGGGACTGGAGCGCGGCGACCTGGTTCTCCAGTTCGATGATCCGCTTGATACCGGCCAGGTTGATGCCCTCGTCCTGCGACAACTGCTGGACAGTGCGCAGCAGTTCGATGTCGCGGGCCGAGTAGCGCCGGCCCCGTCCTGCCGTGCGGTCCGGAGACACCAGTCCCAGACGGTCGTACTGGCGCAGCGTCTGCGGGTGCAGGCCGGAGAGCTGGGCCGCCACCGAGATGACGTAGACCGGGGTCTCCTCGGTCAGTTCATACGGGTTGCGTCGACGACCGTCCATCTGAACTCATGCTCCCTTCGCGGCCTCGAACAGCTCCGCCCGCGGGTCCTCGCCCGCGGTCGCCTCGCGATACGCCTCAAGCGCGTCACGAGCCTTCCCCGAAAGGTCCTTCGGGACACTCACCTCGACGGTGACCAGGAGGTCGCCACGGGTGCCGTCCTTGCGGACCGCGCCCTTGCCCCGCGCCCGCATGGTGCGGCCGTTGGGCGTGCCGGGCGGCAGTTTCAGGGTGACCGGCGGTCCGCCCAGGGTGGGGACCCTGACCTCGCCGCCGAGGGCCGCCTCCGTGAAGGTCACGGGGACGGTCACCGTGAGGTTGTCGTCCTTGCGGCCGAACACCGGGTGCGCGGCGACGTGCACGGTGACGTACAGGTCGCCGGACGGCCCGCCGCGCTCACCGGGTGCGCCCTTGCCGCGCAGACGGATGCGCTGGCCGTCAAAGACCCCGGCCGGGATGCGGACCTGCATGGTCCGGGACGACTTCGCCCGGCCGCTGCCCTTGCACTCCAGGCAGGGGTGCTCGGCCATCAGGCCGCGCCCCTTGCAGTCCGGGCAGGGGTCGGTGAGGGAGAAGCCGCCACCGGAACCCCGCGCCACCTGGCCGGTGCCGACGCAGGTCGGGCACACCCGCGGTGTGCCGTTCTTGTCGCCGGTGCCGGCGCAGGCCTTGCAGGGAGACTGCGAGGACATCCGCAGCGGGACCGTCGCGCCCTCGATCGCCTCGGTGAAACTGAGGCTGACCTCGGTGTCGATGTCCTGGCCGCGCCGGGGCTGGGTACGGGTCGTACCCGTGCCACCGCGGTTGAACAGGCCCCCGAAGACGTCACCGAGTCCGCCGCCGAAGCCGCCGGCTCCCCCTTGCCCGCCCTGGGCGCCGCCTCCGAAGAGGTCGCCCAGGTCGAAGTTGAAGGAGCCGCCCGCGCCGCCCGGCCCCGGGCGGAAGCCGCCGTTGCCGAAGAGGGCGCGTGCCTCGTCGTACTCCTTGCGCTTCTTGGGGTCACCGAGGATGTCGTTCGCCTCGGAGATCTCCTTGAAGCGCTCCTCCGCCTTGGTGTTGCCCTTGTTGGCGTCCGGGTGGTACTCGCGAGCGAGCTTGCGGTACGCCTTCTTGATCTCGGCTTCGGTGGCGTCCTTGGGGACGCCGAGGACCTTGTAGAAGTCCTTCTCGATGAAGTCCTTGGTGCTCATCCTCGACGTACCCCCTTCCCGTAGTCCCTCGTCAATTCAACGTCAGCCCTCGTCCGGGCCACCGCTCTCCTTGTCGTCGCCCGCCTCGGTCGCCTCGTCGGCCTTGACCGTCTGCGCGCCCGGCTGGGGCTCGGCGACGGCCACCCGCGCGGGGCGGATGGTGCGCTCGCCGATGCGATACCCCGGCTGGAGGATCGCGACGCAGGTCGTCTCGGTGACGTCCGGCGCGTAACTGTGCATCAGGGCCTCGTGGATCGTCGGGTCGAAGGGCTCGCCCTCCTTGCCGAACTGCTGCAGGCCCAGCTTCGCCGCGACGGTCTCCAGCGACTCCCCGACGGACTTGAATCCGCCGACGAGTTCGCCGTGCTCCCGCGCGCGCCCGATGTCGTCGAGCACGGGCAGGAGCTCGGTCAGGAGGTTCGCGATGGCGATCTCCTTGACCGTGATCCGGTCACGCTCGACGCGGCGGCGGTAGTTCTGGTACTCGGCCTGGAGCCGCTGGAGGTCCGCCGTGCGCTCACCGAGCGCCGTACGCACCTGGTCCAGCTGGGCCACCAGGCCCACGTCTGCTGCTCCGTCCCCGGCCGGGGCCGCCCCCTCCTGAGGGGCGGCCTTCGACTCGGCGTCGTCAGGGGTCGCGCCGGAGGGGACGTCGGGCTTCTCCTCGAAGCCCGGGGTCTCCTCCGTCATTACGCGGCACCGTCCTTGCGCTCGTCGTCCACGATCTCGGCGTCCACGACGTCGTCGTCGGCGGCCTTGCCGCCCGCCGTGGCGCCCTCGGGACCGCCGGCGGCCTGCGCGCCTGCGTCGGCGTACATGGCCTGGCCGACCTTCTGCGAGACCGCGGCGACCTTCTCGGTGGCGGTGCGGATCTCGGCGGTGTCCTCGCCCTTGAGCGCGGTCTTCAGCTCCTCGACGGCGGCCTCGACCTCGGTCTTGACCTCGCCGGGGACCTTGTCCTCGTTGTCCTTGAGGAACTTCTCCGTCTGGTAGACGAGCTGCTCGCCCTGGTTGCGGGTCTCGGCGGCCTCGCGGCGGCGGTGGTCCTCCTCCGCGTACTGCTCGGCCTCCTGGCGCATGCGGTCGACCTCGTCCTTCGGCAGCGAGGAGCCGCCGGTGACGGTCATCTTCTGCTCCTTGCCCGTGCCCAGGTCCTTGGCGGTCACGTGCATGATGCCGTTGGCGTCGATGTCGAAGGCGACCTCGATCTGCGGGACACCGCGCGGGGCCGGCGGCAGACCGGTCAGCTCGAACATCCCGAGCTTCTTGTTGTACGCCGCGATCTCGCGCTCGCCCTGGTAGACCTGGATCTGCACGGACGGCTGGTTGTCCTCGGCCGTGGTGAAGATCTCGGACCGCTTGGTCGGGATCGTGGTGTTGCGCTCGATGAGCTTGGTCATGATGCCGCCCTTGGTCTCGATACCGAGGGACAGCGGGGTCACGTCGAGGAGCAGGACGTCCTTGACCTCACCCTTGAGGACACCGGCCTGGAGGGCGGCGCCGATGGCGACGACCTCGTCCGGGTTGACGCCCTTGTTGGCATCCTTGCCGCCGGTCAGCTCGCGCACGAGCTCGGCGACGGCGGGCATACGGGTGGAGCCACCGACGAGGACGACGTGGTCGATCTCGTTGATGGAGACGCCGGCGTCCTTCATAACGTTGAAGAACGGGGTCTTGCAGCGCTCCAGCAGATCGGCCGTCAGCTGCTGGAACTGAGCCCGGGTGAGCTTCTCGTCCAGGTGCAGCGGGCCCTCGGCGGAGGCGGTGATGTAGGGCAGGTTGATCGAGGTCTCGGTGGAGGAGGACAGCTCGATCTTGGCCTTCTCGGCAGCCTCACGCAGACGCTGGAGGGCCATCTTGTCCTTGGCGAGGTCCACGCCGTGACCGGACTTGAACTGCTGCACCAGGTAGTCGACGACGCGCTGGTCCCAGTCGTCACCACCGAGGTGGTTGTCACCGTTGGTGGCCTTCACCTCGACGACGCCGTCGCCGATCTCCAGCAGGGACACGTCGAAGGTGCCGCCACCGAGGTCGAAGACGAGGATCGTCTGGTCGTCCTTGTCGAGGCCGTAGGCGAGCGCGGCCGCGGTGGGCTCGTTGACGATACGCAGGACGTTCAGACCGGCGATCTCGCCGGCCTCCTTCGTCGCCTGGCGCTCGGAGTCGTTGAAGTACGCCGGGACGGTGATGACCGCGTCGGTCACCTTCTCGCCCAGGTAGGACTCGGCGTCCCGCTTCAGCTTCTGCAGGATGAAGGCGGACATCTGCTGCGGGTTGAAGGGCTTCCCGTCGAGCTCCGTCTTCCAGTCGGTGCCCATGTGGCGCTTCACGGACCTGATGGTCCGGTCCACGTTGGTGACCGCCTGACGCTTGGCGACCTCGCCGACCAGCACTTCGCCGTTCTTCGCGAAGGCGACGACGGACGGCGTGGTCCTGGCACCCTCGGCGTTGGTGATGACGGTGGGCTCGCCGCCCTCCAGAACGCTGACGACGGAGTTAGTCGTGCCCAGGTCGATGCCGACCGCACGTGCCATGGTTGATTCCTCCAGCTGACTTGAGTGGAACGGACTCAAGTGTGCATGACGGCCCCCGCCCGGTCAACAGAGCTGAGTCGACCCCACTCAACTCTTATCCGTTCCTTACACGCAACTGGGCTCTGACCTGCGTAGACGTGGCCTGAGCGGGCGGCCGAACGGCACCCCCCACGGGGAAAGAGGGGTGACGGCGGGGTGCGTAGGGCTTGACGAGCAGGAGTCCGAATACGGCGATGAGGGCGCCCGCCCCCACCCAGAACGCCCCCGACTCGGCAAGCCATCCCATGTGCACGAGAACGGCGACGAGTACCCCGGAGAAGGCCGCCACCCCCAGGACGACGGTCGCGGCCGGCGGCGTGAGGCCGAGCCGGCGCAGGCGATGGGCGAGGTGGTCGGGGCCGCCCCGCGGCAGCGGCCGCCCGGCCAGCCGACGGGACAGCGCCACCAGGAGGACGTCGGCGGTGGCGAGCGCGGTGAGTGCGTAGAGCACGCCCATGCTCGACACCGGATCGTGGCCGGTACGGGTCATGACGGCCGTCGACGCCAGCACGAACCCGACGAACAGGGATCCGCACGCCCCGAGCCCGACCCGCGCGGGATGCCAGTTGTGCATGAGGAAACCGGTCAGGGCGGCGGCCAGCACGCTCAGCAGCACGGCCAGTTCGTCCATCACCTCGGCCGCCGCCAGCAGTCCGACGCCGAACGCGGTGACGACCCCGACGGTGCCGGCCAGCCCGTCCGCATGGTCGAGCGCCTTGAAACCGAGGGCGACGAGGACGATCCAGCCGACGGCCGGCACCCCCAGCAGGAAGCCCGTCTCGCCGTACGGCACCACGCAGGCCGCCGCCACGGCCGTACCGCCGACCAGGAACCGCGCCTTCACCCGCCGCACGTCGGCGACCAGCCCGAGCACGGCGACGGCGCCCGCGGCCATCAGCAGCCGCTCGATCTCCGGCCCCAGCGGGGCGAAGCCCGTCCACTCGCCCGCGGCGACGACCAGGCAGGTCACGAGCACGACCCCGGCACCGCCGAGCAACGGCAGCGGCCGCTGGCGCCGACGGTCGACGATGCCGAGGCGCAGGGCGGGCAGCCGGAGCAGCGCCGCGAGGAAGGCGGCGAGGAGTAGCGAGGTGGTGGCGGCTGCGATCCCGTAAAGCACGGGGCTAGGTTAGTGCCGTATATACCATTTCGGGATGAATAACACGATCGGTTCTTAAGGCAACCCTCAGCGACTCACATCACTCCGCACCTGGCTACAGTGCGGCAGAGGATGCGGGTAGTCTCAGACAGACTGAATAAGTTACCGCTCAGTAATGTCCTCTCAGTAATGTCGAGGCACCCCCTCGAACCACCCCTCGCAGGCCCGAGGAGCCCCGAAATGCAACTCGCCGCGATCATCGTGTCGCTGGTGCTGACCGTGGTCGGCGTTGCGCTGCTCGCACGCGCCATCGGCCAGTTCGTCCGGTACTTCAAGCTCGGCCAGCCCGTGCCCGCCGGCACCCGGACCGACAACCCCTACCAGCGCAGTGTGACCCTGGTGCGGGAGTTCCTCGGCCACACCCGGATGAACCGGTGGGGCATCGTCGGCTTCGCCCACTGGTTCGTGGCCGTCGGCTTCCTGACGCTGCCGCCCACCCTGGCCCAGGCCTTCGGCCAGCTCTTCCAGGCCGACTGGACGCTGCCGATCATCGGCGGGTTCCTGCCGTTCGAGCTGTACATCGAGTTCATCGGCGTGATGACCATCCTGGGCATCGCCGTCCTGATGGTCATCCGCCTGCTGAGCCTGCCGTCCCGGGCGGGCCGCAAGTCGCGCTTCGCGGGCTCCAAGGCCGGCCAGGCGTACTTCGTCGAGTACGTCATCCTCACCATCGGCCTCGCGATCTACGTGCTGCGCGGCCTGGAGGGTGCGATCCACCACGTGGAGCACTACGAGGCCGCGTACTTCGCCTCGTATCCGCTGGTCCTGGCCTTCAAGGGCCTGAGCGTCTCCACCCTCCAGACCCTGATCTACTTCACCGCGATGGTGAAGATCAGCACCTCGTTCATCTGGATGATCGTGGTCTCGCTCAACACCAACATGGGTGTGGCCTGGCACCGCTTCCTGGGCTTCCCGAACATCTGGTTCAAGCGCAACGCGACGGGTGAGACCGCCCTCGGCGCCCTCCAGCCGATGACCTCCGGCGGCAAGCCGATCGACTTCACCGACCCCGGCGAGGACGACGTCTTCGGTGTCTCCCAGGTCGAGCAGTTCTCCTGGAAGGGCCTGCTGGACTTCTCCACCTGCACCGAGTGCGGTCGCTGCCAGTCGCAGTGCCCCGCCTGGAACACCGGCAAGCCGCTCTCCCCCAAGCTCCTGATCATGTCGCTGCGCGACCACGCGCACGCCAAGGCGCCGTACCTGCTGGCCGGCGGCGGCAAGACCATGGAGGGCGAGGAGAAGGCCTCCGAGGAGCAGCTCAAGGACGTCCCCGCGGCCGCCCTCGCGGAGGCCGAGCGCCCCCTGATCGGCACCGTCGAGGAGAACGGCGTCATCGACCCGGACGTCCTGTGGTCCTGCACCACCTGCGGCGCCTGCGTCGAGCAGTGCCCGGTGGACATCGAGCACATCGACCACATCGTCGACATGCGCCGCTACCAGGTGATGATCGAGTCCGCGTTCCCGTCCGAGGCGGGCA
The DNA here is from genome assembly GCF_030499515.1 of Streptomyces sp. DT2A-34. Lineage (NCBI taxonomy): Bacteria > Bacillati > Actinomycetota > Actinomycetes > Kitasatosporales > Streptomycetaceae > Streptomyces > Streptomyces sp. DT2A-34. Next base: position 4,705,849 of record NZ_JASTWJ010000001.1, read on the forward strand.
CGATGCTCAAGAACCTGGAGAAGAAGGGCAACCCCTGGGGCCTGGCGAAGAAGCAGCGCCTGGAGTGGCTGAAGGAAGTCGACTTCGAGGTGCCGGTCGTCGGCAAGGACATCGAGGACCTCACCGAGGTCGAGTACCTGTACTGGGTCGGCTGTGCCGGCGCCCTGGAGGACCGGGCGAAGAAGACCACCAAGGCCTTCGCCGAGCTGCTGCACATGGCGGGCGTGAAGTTCGCGATCATGGGCGGCGACGAGAAGTGCACCGGTGACTCCGCCCGCCGCCTCGGCAACGAGCCCCTGTTCCAGGAGCTCGGCATGGAGAACGTCATGGCCCTGAACATGGCGTTCGGCGAGGAGATGGACGACGAGGGCAACGTCACGCCCGAGTCGAAGAAGCCGAAGTCGGCGAAGAAGATCGTCGCCACCTGCCCGCACTGCCTCAACACGATCGGCAACGAGTACCCGCAGATCGGCGGCGACTACGAGGTCATCCACCACACCCAGCTGCTCCAGCACCTGGTGGACGAGGGCAAGCTGGTCCCGGTGACCCCGGTCGAGGGCATCATCACCTACCACGACCCCTGCTACCTGGGCCGCCACAACAAGATCTACACGCCCCCGCGCGAGATCATCGCCAGCGTCCCGGGCATCCGCAACGAGGAGATGCACCGCCACAAGGAGCGCGGCTTCTGCTGTGGCGCCGGTGGTGCGCGGATGTGGATGGAGGAGCGGATCGGCAAGCGCATCAACAACGAGCGCGTCGATGAAGCTCTCTCGGTCAACCCGGACATCGTCTCGACGGCCTGCCCGTTCTGCCTCGTCATGCTGACCGACTCGGTCAACGGCAAGAAGAACGACGGCAAGGCCAAGGAGTCCATCCAGGTCGTGGACGTCGCCCAGCTGCTGCTGGAGTCGGTCAAGACGCCGGTGGACCCCGAGGACACGGCGGAGACGGAGAGCGAGCCGGAGCCCGAGCCGGTGAAGTAGCCGCTACGGCCGCCCCGGCGCCCCCTGTCCACATCGGGCAGGGGGCGCCGTCGTACGTCAGCCGATGCTGCGGACCGAGGTGAAGACGTGGCCCAGCAGAACGAGGAGGAACGCGCCGAGGACGCAGAGCATCTGGGGGACGCTCGGGGTCTGCCCCAGCAGCAGGGGAAGCCATCCCCAGAGCAGCGCCCCTGCCAGCACCGCGCGCACGGTCTGGAGCGGGGCCGACCAGGCCAGTTCCTGGAGGTCGTCGGCGTCGGGCACGAGGGTGAACACAAGGCCCAGGACGGCGCCGATGAGCCCGATGACGACGAAGGCGATCACCGACCCGGTGCCCAACTCGTCGTCCTGGAAGGCACTCCAGCGATTCCCGGCGAGCGCGTGCAGGTCCTTGCTCTCGTTGGCGTAACCGCCGAGCTCCGGCGCGGACCGGGCCCACAGGACGTCGATCTCGGTTCCCTGGCGCGGCTTCTCGTACGTGTAGGCACCGCGCACGGTGAGCCGCTCGGCACCGCCGGGCACGGAGACCACCAGCCGTGACGCGTACCCCTTCACGCCGCCTTCGCCGTCGGACTCCTCGCGGGTCGACTGCCGCTCCATGACCCTCGCGCTGCTGACCTCGGCACCCGCGTCGCGCAGGGCGTCGAGCTTCTCCCCCGCGTTGGCGGAGGTGAGCAGGGCGACGAAGAACACGGCGGAGGAGAACGTCACGAGCAGCCAGACCGCCCCCGTGCGGAGCTTGACCCAGACGTCGCCCGTGAACGTGTCGTCGTCGGGCTCGTCGCGCAGCACCCACAGCGCGATCGCACGCACCACCGCACATCCCGCGGCGACGGCGCCCCAGACGAGGGGCCCGTGCCAGGGCCGCGACATGGCGGTCGCCCCCAGCAGCCACGTACACGCGACGGCCGTCGCGATCCACCCCGCCGACGCGCACAGCCGTACGATCCACACCAGCGCAGTACCCATGTGCCCTCCCCCGAGGGGCGTCCCCCTCGCCCGCCGCGGGCACTGTACGGCAGGAACCAATCGGAAAGGACCCAAGCGTGATCATTTTCGGTACCAAGGGCTACCTCTACCAGCTGGCGATACTCACGCTGGTGTGCGGCCAGTGCGGGAACCCCGCCGCGCACACGCTCAGGAAGCGCGTCACGAAGTTCACGCTGTTCTTCGTGCCGCTGTTCCCGATCTCGACGAAGTACGCGACGCAGTGCACCTTCTGCGGCGCCGACCAGAAGGTGCCCCAGGAGCAGGCGGAGCAGCTCCAGACGCAGGCCGCCGCCGGTGGCGGGCACGGCGGTCAGCAGCAGTACGGGCAGTCGCAGCAGCCGTACCAGTCCTGACCCCCTGCGCCGTTACGACCTCGGCTGCTTGGAACCGTTCACCGCGTCAGCGGCGTGCCGGGGGCCGGGCCGCGACGAGAACTGGCCGACGAGCTCGCGAAAGCAGATCAGGGCGGTGATCGGCGGAATTCCGACGACCACCATCGCGAGCAGAGAATGCGGTGACTGGCCGATGCACAATGCCACCGCCGTGCCGGAGGAGACGAGCATGACGGCCCAGGACCGGCGGGCGGTTCGGCGCTGAACGGCTGCCCGCAGAATGGACAGCCCTGCCAGCAGCCACGGCCCGTACACCGTCAAGGGCCACCAATGGGCCAGCTTCGGCGAGACCACGAGCAGCGCGATGGAGCGCAGCTGATCGTACGAATACGAAATGGACCAGGTGAGCATCGTGCCCGCACACAGGGTGATGAGTGTGACCAGGACCGCGACGGTGATGATCTTCGGGTTTTTGGGAAGGACGTGAGCGCTGGGCTGAGGCCGCCGTCGGTGGACCGGGCGGGGCAGCGGCCTGTCGCTGTCCGGCGCGGGCGGAGCGGGAGCCGGGGCGGAAGCAGGATCCAGGCCCTGCCCCGTCAGCCCCGTCAGACCCGGCACCGTCAGGCCCTGCGTCGTGTTCAGCATCTGGGCGAGCTCTTCATCCAGATCCCAGCCGCCCGACGACGAGATCGCCGAATCAGGGACGTGCCACAGGTTCTGCATGTCGAGCTGTTGCGTGTAATGAGGCTGTTCGTCGACCGCCTCGTAGTCGGTGCGCATTTCTAGAACCCCTCCCCCTCCATCGCGGCCCGAAGATATTCACTCTCCATACGGCTGATGGTTCTGAGAAAGTCGTCGAGCAGATCGGAGCAGTGCGTGATGCCTTCCGCAGCGGTCTGATCAACCGCCTGCCGCAAGCGGAACGGATGATCATCATCTGCATGTGTTTCCCGCCAAGTCACGCCCACTCAACGAGCGCCACGCCGTGCAGGACATCTGGCATTCGGGGGAATATCCGTCAACGGTGATTATCTGGAATATCCGCGGCAGGGCCCGGACGGTGAAATTAAGAATATGTGTGATGCGGTGTTATTGATATCCGGCAGTCCGGTTCCGGAAGATCACGGCGAGGGCGGGGCCGGTGGCGAGGAGGAGGGCGAGGGCGGCGTAGCCGTGGGTGAGGGTGGCCAGGGAGGCGACGGCGGCGACCAGCAGCGGGCCGCCCGCGTCGCCGAGTTCGCGGCCCAGCTCGGCGGAGCCCATGGTCTGGCCGAGCCGTTCGGCGGGCGTGGAGGCGGCCAGGGCGGCGAACCCGAGCGGGGTGATCAGGCCGGTGCCGACGCCGATCAGCGTGGCGGCGAGGAGGACGCCGGCCAGGCCGGGCAGCATCGCCGAGGCCAGTCCCGCCGCCGTGATCAGCAGCCCGGCGGTGAGGCCGGTGCGTGCGGTGAGGCGGCCGTCGTCCAGGGCCCGCCCGGCCTTCGGCTGTACGACGGCCGCGCAGGCCGCCAGTACCGACACCGCGGCGCCGGTCGCGACCGTGCCGAGCCCGGCGGCGGCGCCGGAGACCGGCAGGAAACCGACGCCGACGGAGAGGGCGGCGGTCGCACCGGCCAGGGCGGCCGTGGGACGGACGAAGGCCGGGTCGGCCAGGCGCCGGGCCAGGTCCAGTACCGTCTGCCGCTGCTTGGGCAGCGGGGGGACGTGCGGGACGGCGAGCGCGGCCCAGAGCGCGACCGCCGCGCCGAGTACCGCGAGCACGGTGAACAGCAGTCGTAGGCCGCCGGCCCACACCAGGACGCCGCCGAGCAGCGGGCCCAGGGTGTAGCCGATGGACTTGTAGAAGCCGTAACTGCCGAACGCCCGCCCGTGCTTGGCCGCCGGGTTCAGCCGGGCGACCAGCGCGGACGCGGACGGTGAGAACGCCGAGGCCGCGGCGCCCTGACCGAGCCGGGCGGCCCAGAGCCAGCCGGGGCTGTCGGCGACGACGTACGCGGCGGAGGCCAGCGCGAACGCGACGAGGCCGCCGAGCAGCACCGGACGCGCCCCGATCCGGTCGGCGAGCGTGCCGAAGAGCGGCTTGAGCACGACCTCGGCACCGTCGTACAGCGCGAGCAGGCCGCCGAGGACCAGCAGGGAGGTCACGGCGTCGTCGGAGTACCCGCCGAGGTTGGCGGCGATGCCGTGCGCACCGAAGGCGGTGGTGAAGCCGGCGGCGTAGAGGGGCCACATCTGGGGGGCGGGGGTGGCGGCATGGGCTGGGGCGGGTTGCCCGGGCAGCCCTTGAGCCGCTCGCCGTCCGCCACGGCCTCCGGCGTTCCTGGTCACACAGCGGAACGTAGCAACCGTTCCATCCCCCAGGGGAGGGGTACGGCCGGGCAGGAACCGTCGTGCGCGCTAGCGTGGTGATCATGGCGGACTATGGGATTCGGCAGGCCTCGGTGTCGGACGTCGAGGCGGTGGCCGAGTTGCGTGCCGTGGTGCTGCGGGCGGATCTGGAACGGCTCGGGCGGTACGACGAGCAGCGGGTGCGGCAGCGGCTGCGGGACGGCTTCGATCCGGCCCACACCTGGGTGATCGAGGTGGGCGCGGCGTTCGCCGGCTGTGTGGCGCTGCGGCCGGCCGAGGACGCCCACTGGCTGGAGCACTTCTATCTGGCCCCGCACCTTCAGGGCAGCGGTATCGGCTCGGGAGTGCTGCGCGAGCTGCTGGAGCGGTGCGACCGCCGCGGTGTCCTCGTCCGGTTGAACGTCCTGCGGGGCAGTGCGGCGCAACGGCTGTACGAGCGGCACGGGTTCACCGTCGAGACCGAGGACGCGGTGGACGTGTTCATGGTGCGCGAGCTGTGCTGACGGCGGTCAGCGGGGACCGGCTGCGGCGCCGTCAGGCCACCTCCCACATCACGAAGATGTACAGCGCCGCCTCGATCTGTGCCTTCGTACGGTCGTCGACCTCCCCCGCGAACCTGACGAAGACCACGCCGGACCCGGGATCGGCCGCGACGAACAGGGTCAACGGCACCCGGCCCAGCAGCGGGTAGTCGTACCAGTCGGACCGCTCGACATCCGTCCCCGGCAGGGCGGTTTCGATGGCCTGCCAGTCCGAGTCGTCGAACTCGTATCCCGCGAACCTGGCGACCGATTCACACAACGGCCGCAGATTGACATCGACGATCCAGCCGCCGTCGAACGCGCTGTCGGGATCCGGCGCGGCCATCCCTGAGCCCATGTCAGGAGAGCCAGTCGGTGTAGCGCGTGGGGGCGAGGTGAGCGTTCTTGTCGGTGAGGACGTCGCCCTTGACGGCGGCGAACATGCCGGCGGTGGGGTCGGTGACGACCGTACGGCTGTCCCCCTTGTGGGACAGGGTGATCCGGCCCAGCTCGTCCAGGGGGAAGATCTCGGGGCCGCCGATGTCGCGGATGCCGTTCAGCGGGGCGCCGACGGCGGCCTCCGTCACGGCCCGGGCCACGTCCTTGGCGGCGATCGGCTGGATCGGGGTGGCGGGCAGGCGGACGGTGTCGCCGTCGGCGGTCCAGGACAGGACGGCGTCCATGAACTCCATGAACTGCGTCGCCCGGACGATGGAGTAAGGGATCGGCCCGGCCGCGAGGACGGTCTCCTGGAGCGTCTTGGCGCGGTAGTAGTCCAGCTCCGGCACCTGGTCCACGCCGACGATCGAAAGGATGACGAAGTGGCCGACGCCGCCCTTGTGGGCCGCGGCCAGGAGGTTGTCCATCGAGGTCTGGAAGAAGGCCGGGGAAGTTCCGTCGAACGTCGGGGAGTTCGTCAGGTTGACGACGACGTCCGCTCCCGCCACGGCCTCGTCCAGCCCTTGGCCGGTGATGACGTCGACTCCGGTGGACTGCGAGTGCGGGACCGCCTCGTGCCCGGCGGCGTTCAGGTCCCTGACGACCTGCGACCCGATGAGTCCGGTGCCGCCGATGACCGCGAACTTCATGACATGCCTTTCGTCGGTGGGATATCCGCAATGTGGCATATGAACCACCGCGTGGACGTGACATCCACCAAACTCGGATACTTTATGTCCGAGACAATACTCGGACACCTCCTGTCCGAGTCAAGCGGCGGGACCGGGAAAGCCTGAAGAGTGCGCCTGATTAGAGTGGTCGAGTGAAGATGTCCGGCGGTGTCGAGTGGGCCCTGCACTGCTGCGTCGTGCTCACGTCGGTCGACGAGCCCGTCCCGGCGACCAAGCTGGCGGAGCTGCACGACGTGTCGCCGAGCTACCTGGCCAAACAGCTGCAGGCTCTCTCCCGGGCCGGGCTCGTGCGCTCGGTCCAGGGCAAGGCGGGCGGCTACGTACTCACCCGGGACGCCGCCTCGATCACGGTGCTCGACGTGGTCGAAGCGGTCGACGGCCCCGGCCCGGCTTTCACCTGCACGGAGATCCGGCAGCGGGGCCCCCTGGCCACCCCGGCCGAGGCGTGCACCACACCCTGCCCGATCGCCCGCGCGATGGCCGGGGCGGACACGGCCTGGCGAGAAGCGCTACGGGCCGTCTCGATCGCCGATCTCGTCCAGGACGTCGGCGCCACGTCCGGCCCCGCCGCGCTGACCCGCGTCGGCGCGTGGCTGACCACGTCGTCGCAGGGCTGAGAGCGCGGCCGTCGCAGGGCTGAGAGCGCGGCCGTTTCGCCGGCGCCTGTAGCTACTGGCTAGCCCCTGCGACCCGTAGCGGAGGCGAAGCCCAGCCATGTGTGGCGGTTGCCCCACCAGCACCAGCCGACCTTGGGGGCGTTGCGCCGCTCGCGGCCGTCGCGGCCCGTGCCGTTGCTGATCCAGATCGCCGGGGTACGGGCGTCCAGGTCGCCGTTCGGCTTGCGCAGCCGGGAGCCGATGGTCATGAAGCAGCGGTTGCGCTCGAGGATCGGCGGCTGCTGGAGCACCCAGTGGATGCCTTCGGTGAGCAGCAGCGGGGTGCGGTCCTCCTTCGTGAGGGCCGGCAGCGCCTCTTCCGGGCTCCAGTTGGCCATGCGGTCGCCGCGGTCGATGCCGGTGACGACGTAGAGGGGGGCGTCGGGCAGTTCGACGGCGTCGGGCGCGAAACGGTCGACGTCGGGCATGTCGACGACCACGAAGCCGGGCTTGCCGTCGTGCCGGAGCAGCGGGGCGAGGGCGGACGCGGGGGCGCGGTCCGGGTGGACGGCGAGCAGCGCGTCGCTGCCTGCGCTGCCGGCGTCCCGCGCGAAGGTGCGGATCTCGTCGGCGGATATCCCCGCGAGCTCGTGCACCCCGAGCTCGATCAGGTGTTCCGCCTGGGTGGTGAGCGGCGGGAGCGAGGTCACGGTGGCGTTGGACGCACTGTCGGGCACAGGACTCCTCGGTTCGCGGTTCGCGGTGGCGGTGGCGGTGGCGGTGGCGGTGGCTGCGGACCTGAGGTCAACGAGGCGGTCTGCCGGAATGTTCCCGGTCATCACACCCGTACGCCACCACCCGTCCCGGCACACGGATGTGACCCGGCGTCTCGCCAGGAGCACGCCACCTGTGCCATGTGCCGTGGGTCGGACTGGTGTGGACGGCCGCGACGTACATGCCTGCGCTTCGAGAAACGGTGGTTCCTCCATGTCCGAAGAGCACGACAAGAACCAGTTCGAAGGGCGGCTCAGTCCTGCCCCGCAGGACGTCGGCGCCGGTTCCGACAACGACCGGACCGCGCTCGTCACCGCGGGGACGGCGCGCGGGCGGCGGCTGCGGCGGCAGGCCGCAGTAGTGGCCGGCGCTGTCGGCATCGCGCTCGTCGGGGTGGGCGGGGCGCTGCTCGGGCCCTGGGGCGACGACCCGCAGCACTCCTCCGCGACGTCGGCTCCCGACCCCACCTCCAGGGCCGACCTCGTCTCCACGCTCAAAGGTCTGCTGCCCAAGGGCAGGGTCACCGAACCGAACGGACTGGACGCCGCGGCCAGTCCCTTCGAGGCGGAGGTCGTCTACGACGACGGCAAGGGCCCGGCGGCCATCGGCATCGGCTTCAGCACTTCGAGCCGGGCGCCCAGTCCGAGCTGACCATCGGCTGTCCGACCATGGCCCAGTCGGAGTTCAACAACTGCGTCACCACTCGACTGCCCGACCGGTCGCGCCTGACGCTGCTCAAGACGTACGTGTATCCCGACGACCGCCGCACGGACACCAAGGTCTGGTCAGCCGCCCTGCTCACCCCGAGCGGCATTACATCTCCGCGTGGGAATGGAACTCCTCCGCCCGGCACGGCGCTCCGATCAGCAGGGCCGAACCCCCGCTGTCCGGTGCCCAGTTGAAAAGGCTGGTCACGGCCGGGGTGTGGCGGCGGGTCGTCGACGCCGTCGTCGAGGACCAGGGGAAGCGGTGGGCGCAGACACCCACGCCGAGCGAGGGCGAGGGGCCGACCGTTGCCGCTGTCCTGGGCACCCTCGTTCCGCTCCTCCCCAAGAACCTCGCGGTGTCCAACCAGGGCCACGACTACCCGTACGTCGACGTCCGCGACGCCAAGAACGACGATGTGGCCCAGTTCGACAGCACGGTCCGGATCGACGTCCAGCGCGACATGTCCGACGCCGCCGACGAGCTGTACGGCGCCGACGCCGAGACCCTGCCCGACGGAACCAAGGTCGCCACCCGCCAGGAACCGGACGACAAGGGCGTCGAGGGGATCCGCTCGACCCCGGCTCTGACGATCGAGCAGCTGCGGGAAATCGCACTCAGCCCGAAGTGGGACCAGTTCCGCTAGCTCCGGACAGGCGGAGGCTTTCCCCGAAACGGACCGGCAGTCGTCCGGCGGGCGCACCTGGCGGACACCTCGTGGGTTGGAGATGAAAACGGTCGCGCTCGTAAAGATCGGCAGGTCACGCGCGTGACGACAGCGGAGATCGATTTCGAGGGGCCGTTCGACGCCGCGCCGCGACCGCACCCATCCCGGCAAAGGGACTGTCGCCCCCCCCTCGAACGCGTGCATGATTACCCAGTTGTTGCCCCTGGTGCTGACGAGGTGAGCGGTGCGCGCGCGAAGAAGCGGGAAGTGTACGGCGGCCAGGACCGGCACCCTCGGCGTCCTCGGCGTCCTCGCCCTGGCCGCCTGCGGTCCCGACCGGCACAGCGACAACGCCGGACCGGCCCCGCACACCCCCGTCCAGATAGCCGACGCCCCCGCCCGACTTCCCGTCCCGCACGGCAAGGGCAGCAAGACCTCCGACGACTTCAACGGCGACGGCCACCGCGACCTCGTCCTCAACGACCTGGTCAAGTCCCAGGCCCACGCCGACGACCCGGGCATCGGCATCGTCTACGGCGGTGACCGCGGACTCGCCGCGGGCGCACGGCAGTTGCTCAGCCCGCAACGCCAGGCGGCCCCGACGAAGGGCCAACTCCCCGCGGTCTTCGACGCGGAGGAGACCTGCGACCTGAACGGCGACGGCTTCACCGACCTGGTCGTCTCCACCGACCCGCCCTACGACGGCCAGGGCCGGCCCCCGGTCCCCCTCCAACTCCTCTTCGGCTCCCCGAACGGCCTCACCGGCAAGGCGGTCACACTCACCATCCCCGCCTCCGCCCGCGCCGGCAACGACTGGCCCGACCAGCCGGTGTGCGGCGACTTCGACGGCGACGGCGCGCAGGACCTGGTCGTCCACGCCTCGGACGTCCAACTGACCTTTCTCCGGGGCCCGTTCAGCCGCAAGGGCAAGCCCAAGGCCGCGGCCGCCCCCATCCCGGCCCCCGGCAACGCCCCCACGGGCCCCGCAGCCGACGTCGACCACGACGGATACGACGACCTGGTGGTCCGTACGGCACAGGGCGCGGGCACATCAGCGGTGGTCCTCGGCGGCCCGAGCGGACCCACCCGCACCGGAGTCGTCCTGCCCGCCGGCATCGACGTGGCTCTCGGCGCCTTCGGCAAGGACAAGGCCGACCTGGACGCGGCGGTCGGCACGATGGACGGAACCTTCCTGCGCTACGACCTCCCGGCCGCGACCGTACGCGGAACCCTCGACGTCCCCGGCTCCGTGCTCGACGCCGCCGACTTCGACGGCGACGGGCGGAGCGAACTCGTCTCCAGCGGCTCGCAGTTGCGCGTCTTCCGCGGCCGTACGACAGGAATCGCGGCGGCGGGCATGGTGACCGTGGAGCCGCCCGCGCAGGGCACCACGCGCGTCGTGACGGTCGGCGACTTCGACGAGGACGGGCGAGCGGACCTGGTGGTGCGGACGTCCGCCGGCGAGACGAAGGACACGGTGGCCGTGTATCCGGGGAGGAAGCAGGGACTGGTCGCGGCGGAGCCGTCGGTCGAGTTCTCCAGCTCGGGGTTTCTGACGCGGTAGCCGTCGTGGGCGCCGCAGGCACCGCATGCCGTTGCGCCTTCGCTGTCATTCATTGCAACGCGATATTGCCTTCACCTTCAGCGTCATTGCATCAATTTCCGGGCCTGGACGTGGTCATACGCCCTTCGGCACGGTCCCATCAGCCGTTTAACGCACCCCGGCGGCAAACCCGGCTGGCTGATCACCGGGTACGACCTGGTCAGGTCGGTCCTCGCCGACGCGCGGTTCAGCTCGCGCAAGGAGCTCATGAACGTCGTCGACTTCGAGCTTCCTCCGGCGCCGCCCGGCGAGTTCCTCCTCATGGACGAGCCGCAGCACGGGCGCTACCGGAAGCCGCTGGTGGGCAAGTTCACCGTACGGCGCATGCGACTGCTCACCGAGCGCATCGAGCAGATCACCGCCGACCGCCTGGACGCCATGGAGAAGGCCGGGCCGCCGACGGACCTGGTGACGGCGTTCGCCAAGCCCATCCCCACCGTCGTCATCTGCGAGCTGCTGGGGGTGCCGTACGAGGACCGGGGCTCCTTCCAGGAGCAGATCGACACCTTCATGGGCGGGGAGACGGACGAAGAGGCGCTGATAGCGGCCTACACCGCGACCCAGGAGTACCTCGCGAAGCTGGTGGCCGCCAAGCGTGCGAACCCCACCGACGACGTGCTCAGCGAACTCACCGACAGCGATCTGACCGACGAGGAGCTGCGGGGGATCAGCCTGATCCTGCTGGCGGCCGGGTTCGACACCACCGCGAACATGCTGTCCCTCGGCACCTTCGCGTTGCTGCAGCACCCGGAGCAACTGGCCGCGCTGCGCGCCGACCCCGCGCTGACCGACGGGGCCGTGGAGGAGCTGCTGCGGTATCTGAGCGTCGCCAAGACGTTCATGCGGACGGCCCTTGAGGACGTGGAGGTGGGCGGCCAGACCATCGAGGCCGGCACCACGGTCGTCCTGTCGTACAACACCGCCAACCGCGACCCGGAGCGCTTCACCGACCCTCATGTGCTCGACGTGCGCAGGCCGTACGACGGGCACCTGGCCTTCAGCCACGGCATCCACCAGTGCCTGGGCCAGCAACTGGCCCGTATCGAGATGCGGGTCGCGTTCCGCGCGCTGCTCGACCGCTTCCCCACGCTGCGTCTGGCCGTACCGGCCGAGGAGGTCGGTCTGCGCCCGGAGGCCGCGGACATCTACGGGGTGCGAAGCCTCCCGGTCACCTGGGACAAGGAAGGGTCATGACACCGACCCGCCTGCACATCGACCGTGAGCGCTGCATCGGCGCCGGGATGTGCGCCCTGACCGCCCCCGAGGTCTTCGACCAGGATCCCGACGACGGCCGCGTGCTCCTGCTGCACGCCGAGCCGCCCACCGCCCATCGCGCGGCCGCACGGATGGCCGCCGGGGTCTGCCCCTCCGGGACGATCACCCTCCACGAGCCGGAAGCCGACGACGCCTAGGGCTTGTCCGTCCGTCGCACACGCGCCGGAGCGCCCTCATGGCTCAAACACGAGGGCGCTCCTGCGGGTCCGCCGGTTACTGGCGCCAGGCCCAGTGCAGGCGGTCGAGCCCGCTCTGGTTGTTCACCCGCAGGCTGAGGTCGGTGCCCGTGCCCTGGAGGGTGGTGAGGGAGTAGGTGTCTCCGTTGCGCAGGCCGGGCCAGTAGACCGAGCCGAGGCCCAGTTCACGGATGGTGTCGGTCGCCGCCTGGATGTAGGCGATCTCGTTGGAGCCGTTGATCGGCCCGTTGTAGTTCAGTCCGGAGGTCATGGTGGCGCCGAACTCGTCCAGGACGGTGCGCGAGGCGCAGTCGCCGATGCGCGCCTTGAAGTCCTGCTTCCACTGGTCGGCGCTGGTCCAGTCGGTGTGCCAGAAGCCGTAGTTGTGCAGGGCCAGCCGGGTGCCGTCCAGCCGGCTGTCGGCGCACACGGGCTTGACGTCCTCGCTGTACTTGACCCCTCCGATGAGGACCCGGTCGCGGGGCACGGAGCGGTGGGTCGTCACCCAGCGGGCGGCGATGTCGCGCCACTCCTGGGAGGTGTAGCCGAACGGCTCGTTCATCGGCTCGAAGTACACCCGGGAGTTGCCCACGTAGGCGGAGGTGATCCGCGCCCACATCTGGTCGTAGGCGGCCTGGTTGTCGATCTTGCCGTCCTTGGCGTTGTCGGCCTCCCAGTAGCCCAGGATGACCTTGAACCCCTTGGCGGTGGCGGCGTCGATCGCTCCCTTGTACGACTTCCAGAACGGGCCGGTGACGGAGGTCGGATTTACCGGCAGCCGTACGGTGTTGGCCCCCAGCTTGGCGAACCCGCCGACTATCGCCTGGGACTTGGCGTAGGTGGTGGCGTAACTGTCGGAGGTCGACAGCCCCGAAGGCACGACCGCGTCGTCGGCGTAGTTGTCCCGCGGGTCGGCCCAGTTGACCCCACGGAAGTCGCTGACGGGGATCACAGCCGCCTTGCCGGATGGGGAGGAGCCGGATTCGGGGGAGGCGGATGCGGGGGAGGCGAGTGCTCCCCCGAACGCCGTGGCGCAGGCCAGCAATGCACCGAGGCAGGCTGTCCGGCGATGGTTCTTTCGTGTCACGGCGTCTCCTTCTGAGCGGTTGCGTTCGGGAAAAGCCGCAGACGTGGGCGGCGGTTGGATAGCTCCCGCAAACTAGAAGACGATCCGAACAGAGGTCAACACATCAGCACACAAAGTTTCACTATGGCTCGCCTCCGCGCACGACAATCGGGCCCGCTGCCTCGATGTGCGGGTGCCGACCTGCCCCGAGTGGACGTTGTTCGATCTGGCGCAGCACCTGGGCGACGGGCGCCGCTCCTGGGCCGCCACCATCGCCGCAGGGCCTGCCGCCGCGGCCAAGTCCGCGTCGGAGGGCCCGGCAGCGCCTCGGGAGCGCGAGGCCCTGCCGGCCTGGTTCGCGGCATCGACGCAGCAGCTACCGGACGCACTGCGCGAGGCCGGCCCGGATCGCGGTTGCTGGACGTGGTGGGGTACGTCGCAGTCGCCGCAGACCTGCGGTGCCGTTGCCCGGCACCAGCTCCAGGAGATCGCGCTGCACACCTACGACGCCCAGGTCACCGTGGGCGCCCCGCAGCCGCCGCAGGTGCCGGACGAGGTGGCACTGGACGGTGTCGACGAGTTCCTGTCCACCTGCTGCGCGACGACGAGTGCCTGGCCGCACAAGCCCGCCGCCGTCGACTTCCACGCCACCGAGGGCCACTCCTGGCGCCTCTCGCTCTCCGCCGACGGCGCACGGGCCACCCGTCTCCCCACGTCCGGCACCATGCCCGCCACCGCTGCCGGCGAGGACCCGGACACGGCCGCCGCCTCCGCCCGGGGCGCGGCCAGTGACCTGGTCCTCGCCCTGTACGGCCGTATTCCGGTGGACTCCCTGAAGCTCGACGGCGACCGGCATCTCTTCGACCTGCTCCAGGCCTGGGAGCCGGAGGAGTAGGACGTGACGCCGCGCCACAGAGGCGCAGCGCAGAGCTGGGGCCTGACGCACGAGGGCGTGGCCGTCATGGACCGCACAGCTGGTCCGGCGGCCACGTTCGCCATGTGGCTCAGGGCCGATGGCCCACCCCGTGGAGACCGGCCTCGACTGAACCTTCGTATCAGCGTCTCCCGGAGGCCCGACGTGGCATGGTCCGAACGCGTGGTGGTGCGAGACGGTGTCCGGCGTGTCTGCCGGGACTGGGGCGGGCCGGGGCAGCCCCTCGTGTTGCCGCACGGCCTCGCCGGTCACGCGGGTGAATGGGACGGGCCGGCACGGCGTTTGAGTTCCCGCTACCGGGTCGTCGCGGTCGACCAGCGCGGGCACGGCGCCAGTGAGCGGCACCCGCGGGACGTCTCGCGCGCCGCCTGCGTCGCCGACGTCGTCGCGGTGGTCGAGCAACCGGCGCTGCGGCGACCTGCCCTGGTCGGCCAGTCGTTGGGCGGGCACACGGCGATGCTCACCGCCGCCGCGCATCCCGGACTGGTCCGCGCGCTCGTGCTCATCGAGGCCGGCCCCGGCGGACCGAACCCCGACGGGCCGGTGGACATCGGCGGATGGCTCGACTCGTGGCCGACGCCGTTTCCCTCGCGCGAAGCGGCAGCCGCGTTCCTCGGCGGCGGACGGGTCGGCGCGGGCTGGGCGGCCGGGCTGGAGGAACGCGCGGGCGGTAAGGGCGGCGAGGGCGGGTGGTGGCCTCGCTTCGACCGGGACGTGATGGTCCGCTCGCTGGCGGAGAACGCCCGGCGTTCCTTCTGGCACGAGTGGGAACAGGTCGTGTGCCCCACCCTCGCCGTCCTGGCCCAGTCCGGCTTCATCCCTGCGCGGGAAGCCGACGAGATGCTCCGGCAGCGACCCGAGACCGTGTCACTGAGCATCCCCGGCACCGGCCACTACCTGCACCTGGAACAGCCGGAAACCTTGCACACCGCGCTCTCGGTGTTCCTTGAGGGCCTCGCCTGAGGGCCTCGCCCGAGTCTCGTACAGGGCCTGCCCCTCCGGCGCCGCGGCCGGCACGCCCGCCGTGGCGCCCTGTCCGGCAGCGGCGGCGACGCGCGTCCGCATCACCAGGCGTACCAGACCACGGCGTTGATGAGCCCGGGCCGGGAGCCGGTAGCCGGTAGCCGGTAGCCGGTAGCCGGTAGCCGGTAGCCGGTAGCCGTTGGCAGTTTCGGGCGGGGCATCGGCGCCCACAGCGCGCAGGGGTGGACGGACCTCAGGAATCCGGGTCCGGCCGACCACCACCGGTCCCCCCGACCACAACCGCCTCAAACAATTACCGAACTCACGTACAACCCTTACGCCTCCTCGCCGGTCTCCTGATCGCTGACCGTGCCATGAACCCGAGGACAACTCCGGGCAAACGCGCACAGTCGCACCCCATTGGCTGCGGATGTCCGCCAGGCATCCCCGCATGCAGCAGGAGAACCCGCATGCACAAGCACCACCCGCGCCGCACGGCAAGAGTCGCCCTCGCGACGGCCACCGCGGCCGCGCTGACCGGCGGTCTGCTCACCTTCGCGGCGTCCACGGCGACCGCCGCCGACTCCACCGACGTCCCGCACGCCGACTTCAACGGCGACGGCATCGGTGACGTCGCCTTCTCCGCCCAGGGCGCCTACGTGAGCGGCAAGAAGGCGGCCGGCCAGCTCGTCGTCCTCTACGGCACCGCGAGCGGCGTCTCGTCCGCCAAGCGCCACACGATCAGCCAGAACACCACGGGCAGCCCGGGCACCGCCGAGGCCGGGGACAACTTCGGCGCGGAGACCGCGTACGCCGACTTCAACGGCGACGGCTACGACGACATCGCCGTCAGCGCCTGGGGTGAGGACGTCGGCAGCGACGTCGACGGCGGCGGGCTGGCCATCCTGTGGGGCTCGGCCTCCGGCATCACCGGCAAGGGCGTGACGGTCGCCGACCCGGCACCGTCCTCGCACGACTGGTGGGGCAAGAACCTCGCCGCCGGCGACTTCGACGGGGACGGCAAGGCCGACCTGGCCGTCGGCAACAGCACCGCCACCATCCACGTCTTCAAGGGAGGCTTCAACCTCTCCGGCGTAGCGGGCGGCCGCTACACCATCAAGCCCTCGATCGTGGGCAGTGACGCCGGCGGCCCGGTCAACCTGACCGCCGGCGACATCAACGGCGGCGAGACCGACCTGGTCGTCGACGGCTACGAGACCGAGACCGACAACGGCTGGAACCGCAACTACTTCATCCCCGGCGGCCCCACCGGCCTGAGCACCGCGGGCGCCAAGACCCTCAAGCCCGGCGTGATCACCGCGATCGGCGACATCGACGGCGACGCATACGGCGACGTCGTCAGCGGTGCCTACTGGAACACCACCACCAGCGACGGCACCTCGATCCCGGACTCCGGCAAGGGCGGCAAGGTCTGGGTCACCTACGGCTCGGACGACGGCCCCCTCACCTCGTACGCCACCGGCATCACCCAGGACACCGGCAACGTCCCCGGCGCCGCCGAGACCAACGACAACTTCGGCCACGAGCTCGACCTCGGCGACATCAACGGCGACGGCTTCCTCGACCTCGCGATCGGCGTCGCCGGCGAGAACATCGGCAGCGCCGCCAACACCGGCGCGGTCACGATCCTCTACGGCACCGCCGACGGCCTGAACACCACCTCCGGCACCCAGGGCTTCGCCCAGAGCACCGCGGGCGTCCCCGGCGACGACGAGGACGACGACTCCTTCGGCCTGGACGTCAAGCTCGACGACGTCACCGGCGACGGCAAGGCCGACCTGGTCGTGGGCTCCATGGAGAACGCCGGCAACGGCGGGGTCACCTACCTGCCCTCCAGCGGCTCGAAGATCATCACCACCGGCTCCCGTTCCATCGCCCCGAGCACCTCGGGCGTCTCGACGACGGGCACGCCGTACTTCGGCGCCAACTTCGCGGACTGAGCAGCCGTAGCACTCGACATGCCGGGCCCGTTCATCCCCACGGGCCCGGCACCCTTTCCCAGGAGCACCCACCTTGCGCAAGCGCCCCCTCCTCCTCGCCGCCGCCCTCACCACCGGCCTGCTCACCGCCCTCCCGGCGGCCACCGCCTCCGCCGCCCCCTCCAGGCTGGCCGGCGACTTCAACGGCGACGGCTACCGTGACGTCGCGGTCGGCGCCCCCTGCACCAATGTCGGCTCCGCGTCCTGCGCCGGCGCCGTCGTCGTGCTCTACGGCTCGTCGTCCGGTGTCTCGGCCACCCGCAAGGCCGTGATCACCCAGAACTCCGCCGGGGTGCCGGGCACCGCCGAGTCGGGAGACGTGTTCGGCGCCGCCCTCGCCGCGGCCGACCTGGACCGCGACGGCTACTCCGATCTCGTGGTCGGCGCCACGGGCGAGAGCATCGGCGACCGGGACGGCGTCGGCTCCGGCACCGTCCTGTGGGGCGGCCCGTCCGGTCTGTCCGGTGGGAAGGGGCTGCCGCAGCCGTCCACGCTCGCCGAGTGGGGCGGCTTCTCCCGGGGCATCGCGGCCGGCGACTTCGACGGCGACGGCGACACGGACGTCACGCTCACCGGCCAGAGCCACACCCGCCTGTACCTGGGCCCCTTCACCCGCACCGGCGGCCCGCTGAGCCACTACCGCGTCGGCGAACTCGGCACCAGCTACGAGGCGATCGCGGGCGACATGAACGGCGACGGCGCGGCCGAACGCGTCTACCCGCACGCCGTGGACGGCGACACCGGCGGCCAGATCCTCTACTACCGCACGAGCGGCACGGGCAACTCCACCCTGACCGAGCTGCCGAACGCCGACGGCTTCCCCGGCTCGATCGCCGACATCGACGGCGACGGATACGGCGACCTCGTCCTCGGCGACTACACGGACCCCTCCAGCTACAAGCCCGGCGGCCACAAGGGCGGCCGGATCACCGTCTGGTACGGCGGCCCGAACGGCCCCGACCCCGCGCAGACGCCGACCGTCGTCCACCAGGACACCACCGGTGTGCCCGGCTCGGGCGAGGCCGACGACGCCTTCGGCGCGACCGTCGGCACCGGCGACATCAACGGCGACGGATACGCCGACGTCGCGGTCGGCGCCCCCGGCGAGGACCTCGGCTCGGCGAACGAGGCGGGCTCGGTGACCGTGCTGTTCGGCTCGGCCTCCGGCCTGAGGACCAGCGGCGCCAAGTCGTACACCCAGAACACCTCCGGCGTGCCCGGCACCGCCGAGGCCTGGGACCGCTTCGGCTCCGCCGTCGACCTGACCGACCTGACCAAGGACGGCAAGGCCGAACTCGTCATCGGCGTCGACGGCGAGAACTCCGTCGGCGGCGTCTGGACCCTGCGCGGCACCTCCACCGGCCCGACCACCACGGGCGCCAAGGGACTGACCGCCGCCGACGTCTCCCTCAAGTACGCCGCCAACTTCGGCTCGGTGATCGCTCAGTGACACATCGTCAGCTCAGGGGCGGAGCCTCCGTGCGCACCCGTATCACCGCCACCGTCCTCGCGGCGGCCCTGACCCCGCTCGCGCTCAGCCTCAGCGCCCCGGCCGCCCACGCCGCCCCGGCCGCCCACGCCGCCACGGCCGCCAAGCCGTACGACTTCAACGGCGACGGCCGCGTCGACCTCGCGATCGGCGCACCCGGCGCCACGGTCGGAGGCAAGGCCGAGGCGGGCGCCGTGTCCGTGGTCTACGGCAGCTCCGGCGGGCTGAAGACCTCGACGCGGACGCTGATCACCCAGAACACGGCCGGCGTCCCCGGCGCCGCCGAGGCCGAGGACGCCTTCGGGTCCGCCGTCGCCTCCGCCGACCTCGACACCGACGGCCATGCCGACCTCCTCATCGGGGCGCCCGGCGAGGACGTCAACGGGGACACCAACGACGGCACGGTCGTCGTCATCTGGGGCTCCGCGTCCGGGCTGTCCGGGGCCCGTGCGGTGCCCAACCCCTTCGCCACGGACGTGGACCGCTACGGGCAGTCCCTCGCGGCGGGCGACGTCGAGGCCGACGGCGACCCGGACCTCGTGATCGGCTCCAACGGCCCGGTGAAGCTGGCCTTCATCAACGGACCGTTCACCAGGACCAGTTCCTTCCAGGGCGGCTCCGGCCAGAGCTTCGCCGGCCAGTACTCCGCCTCGTACGGCATCACGTCCGTGACCGTCGGGCACGTCACGGCCGCCTCGGAGACCAACCTGGTCCTGCACGGCCGCAGGGCGGGCACCGACGACGCGATCACCCACCTGGTGACCGAGCCGTACGTCGGCAACTTCGGTGACTGGATGCAGGATCTGCCCGCCGGCTACGTCTCCGCGATCGGCGACATCGACAAGGACGGGCACGGGGACATCGCGATCGGCAACGAACGCGAGACCTCCGCCGACCCGGCCGGCGCCAAGGGCGGCAAGGTCACGGTCCGCTACGGCGGCCCGGCGGGCCTGGACTCCGACCGCGCCCCGCTCGTCCTCACCCAGGACACCGCCGGTGTCCCCGGCGCCGCCGAGTCCGGCGACCGTTTCGGCAGCCATGTCTCCCTGGGCGACATCAACGGCGACGGCTACGCCGACCTGGCCGTCGGCGCGTCCGGCGAGAACTCCGGGGCCGGCGCGGTGACCGTCCTGTACGGCTCGGCCTCCGGCCTGAGGACGACCGGCGTCCAGTCCTTCACGCAGAACACCGCCGGGGTGCCCGGCACCTCCGAGTCGAACGACCGCTTCGGCGCCCGTGTCCTGCTCGCCGACCACTCCGGTGACGGCCGCGCCGAGCTCACCGTCTCCGCGACCGGCGAGAACGGCGACGGCGCGATCTGGTCCCTGCGCGGCGCGACGGGCGGCGTGACGACCAGCGGGGCGGCGAGCTTCGGCCCGGCGACGACAGGCGTGTCCACGGCCGGCGGCCCGGGCTACGGCACGGCTCTCAACTCCTGAGCTTCGAAAGGGACTTCACGATGCGCAAGCGCACCCTGCTGCTGGCGGCCACCCTCACCACGGGCCTGCTGTGCGCCCTGCCCGCCACCGGCGCCTCCGCCGCCCCCTCGGGCCTGTCCGGCGACTTCAACGGCGACGGCTACCGCGACGTCGCCATCGCCGCGCCCATCGGCCAGGCCGGCGGCAGGACGGGCGCCGGATACGTCGCCGTCGTCTACGGCACCGCGAGCGGCCTCGACACCGGCAAGCGGCAGATCATCAGCCAGGCCACCGACGGCATCCCGGGCGTCCCGGAGTCGTACGACTACTTCGGCGACCGCCTGACCACCGGCGACCTGGACGCCGACGGCTACACGGACCTGATCGTGGGCGTGCACGGCGAGCAGATCGGCTCGACCGGCGACTCCGGCGTGCTGACGGTGATCTGGGGCGGCTCGACCGGCCTGAAGACCGCCACCGACATCTCCTCGCCCCTCCCCGAGAACCGCAACGAGCTCGGCTGGTCCGTCGCCACCGGCGACTTCGACGGCGACGGCGACACCGACCTCGCGGCGGCGAACATCGCCTTCCCCGAACTGAACATCTTCAAGGGCCCGTTCACCCGCGCCGGCGCGGCCACGGAGCTCGTCGGCATCGACACGCAGGAGCAGACCGGCATCAACGCCGACAAGCTCATCGCCGGCGACGTCACGGGCGACGGAAAGACCGACCTGCTGGTCATGGGCGGGGAGGCGATCCCCGAAGGCGGCTACCGCACCCGCAGCGTCCTCTACAAGGGCACGGCCTCCGGCCTGACGGCCGGCAGCAAGGTCGCGGGCGGCTACGACGCGGTCATCGCCGACGTCGACAAGGACGGCTACGGCGACATCGTCACCGGCAACTTCATGGAGAAGTCGACCACAGAGCCCACCGGTGGCCTCGGCGGCGCGGTGACGGTGACCTACGGCGCGTCCACCGGCCTGAGCTCGCGCACCCCGGTCCGCATCACCCAGGACACCACGGGCGTGCCCGGGACCGCCGAGAAGGGCGACGGCTTCGGCTGGAGCCTCGCGGCGGGCGACACCAACGGCGACGGCTACCCGGACATCGCGGTCGGCATCGAGAACGAGGCCGTCGGCTCGGTGTACAAGGCGGGCTCGTTCGCGGTCCTGCGCGGCTCGGCGTCCGGCCTGACGGGCAGCGGCGCCAAGGTCTTCAGCCAGGACAGCTCGGGTGTGCCCGGCACCGCCGAGCGGCTGGACAACTTCGGCGGCGCGGTCCACCTCACGGACGTCGACGGCAACGGCCGCGCGGAACTCGTCGTGAGCGCCGCGCACGAGAACACCGGCGACGGCGCCGTCTGGCTCTTCAAGTCCACCACCTCCGGCATCACCGCCACCGGCGCCAGGTCCTTCGGCGCCACCACGGTGGGCGGCCCGACGGGCGACGCCTACTTCGGCGACGTACTGGCGGGCTGACCGCCTCCACCCCCGGCCCACGCCCTGGACCACCTGACCCGACCGCAGGAGAACCCCACATGCTCCGGCACCACCGCCGCGAACGCCTCCCCGCCCTCGCCCTCGCCACGGCCACCGTCGCCGCCGCGCTGACGGCGGGCCCGCTGCTCACCGCCGTACCGGCCGCCGCGGCCCCCGCCAAGTACGCCGACGACTTCAACGGCGACGGCTACCGCGACCTCGCCACCGCCGCGCCCTACACCCCGGTCGGCGGCAAGACCGACGCGGGCGCCGTCGTCGTCAACTACGGCTCGGCGAACGGCATCAGCGCCTCGCGCCGCACCGTGCTCACCCAGAACACGGCCGGCATCCCGGGCGCCGCCGAGCAGGGCGACGAGTTCGGCACCTCCCTCACGTCCGGCGACCTGAACCGGGACGGGTACGCCGACCTCGTGATCGGCAGCAACGGCGAGAACGCCGAGGCCGGCGCCGTGGTGATCGTCTGGGGCGGCCGGAGCGGCCTCTCCGGCGGCCAGGTCGTCCCCGACCCCGCCCCCTCGGCCCACGACGAGTACGGCATGTCCCTGGCCGTCGGCGACTTCAGCGGGGACGGCCGGGCCGACCTCGCCGTCGGCAGCACCGGCAGCGACGTCTGGATCCACAGGGGCGGCTTCACCAAGGCCTCCGGCGCCGCGTCCCGCTACGAGCTCGCCACCGACCTGTACTCCGGCATCATCTACGGCGCCCAGAGCCTCGCCGCCGGTGACGTGAACGGCGACGGCATCGCCGATCTGGTCGTCAGCGGCACCCAGGCGGAGACGTACGACGACGGCGCCTTCGTCTACCTGGGCTCCACCGCCGGCCTCACCCGCCAGACGTTCCTCAAGAACGGCGCCTACGAGCTGGCGGCCGTCGGCGACCTGAACGGCGACGGCTACGCCGACGTGGTCACGTCGACGTTCGGCGACGACGGCGTGACCAGCGTCGGCGGCTCCGTCAACGCCTACCTCGGCAGCGCGGACGGCGTCCGCACCCGACCGCAGACTACGATCACCCAGAACACCCCCGGCGTCCCCGGCTCGGACGAGGAAGGCGACTGGTTCGGCAACGCCCTGTCCATCGCCGACATCAACGGCGACGGCTACGGAGACCTGGCCGTCGGCACGATCCACGAGACCATCGGCGCCGCCAAGATCGCCGGCAGCGTCACCGTCCTGCGCGGCTCGGCCACCGGCCTGACCACCACCGGCGCCCAGTCCTTCACCCAGAACACGGCCGGCGTCCCCGGCACCGCCGAGTCCGCCGACCGCTTCGGCGCGTCGGTACGGCTGTCCGACCTCAACGGCGACCGCAAGGCGGACCTGTCCGTCGGCGCCGACGGCGAGAACCACCCCGCGGGCTCCCTCTACAGCCTGCGCGGCTCGGCCTCGGGCGTGACCACCAACAAGGCGATCAGCTTCGGCCCGGGCTCGACGGGCCTGCCGACGTCCGGCTACCTGAGGCTGGGCCAGGTGATGCTGCGCTAGCGGCTCCCTGACGGCATCCCTGACCGGGCTCCCTGACCTGCACCCTGACCGGCTCCCTGAACCGACCCTTGGCCATCCCTGATTGGCCCCTTAGGGGATGTCACAGCTCGGCCGCAAAGCCGGGCCCGAACCGCAGGGTCCGGCACGCGACTCTCCGGGACCAGGTACGTTCGAAGACGTGGCTGGATTCAGGATCGGACGGGGCAGCCGGAACGACGGCACCCCGCAAACGCGCCCCCAACAACCTCCGTACGGGCAGCAGGCGCCCCAGGGACCGTCGTACGGCTATCCCCCGCCGCCGCAGCAGCCGTACGGCGGCTCGGGCGGCGGCGCAGGCGGCTGGCCGCAGGCGAACGGCGGCGGAGGCCATGGCGGTTACGGCCCCGGTGGCCACGGCGGTCAGGGTGGTCAGGGTGGTCAGGGTGGTCAGGGAGGCCCCGACGAGCCGGAGTACTTCGGCGACGGCGGCTACCCGCACGGCCCGGGCGGCGCCCCGGACCCGTACGCGGCGAACAACCCGGGCCACACCCAGGCGTTCTCGGTCGGCGACGACCCCTACAGCCAGGGCGAGACCTACCAGGCGGGCGCGGCCCCGGCCGCCCCGATCGGCCCGCGCCTGCACTGGAAGCAGCTGCTGCGCGGGATCGTCCTGTCCCCCGCCCAGACGTTCCTCCAGATGCGGGACTACACGATGTGGGGCCCCGCCCTCGTCGTGACCTTCCTGTACGGCCTGCTGGCGGTCTTCGGCTTCGACGGCGCACGCAACGACGCGATCAACGCGACCCTGTCGAACGCGGTCCCGATCGTCCTGACGACGGCCGTGGCGATGGTCCTGTCGTCCTTCGTCCTGGGCGTGGTCACCCACACCCTGGCCCGCCAGCTGGGCGGCGACGGCGCCTGGCAGCCCACGGTCGGCCTCTCCATGCTGGTCATGTCCCTGACCGACGCGCCCCGCCTGGTCTTCGCGATGTTCGCCGGCGGCGACGCGACGTTCGTCCAGATCCTGGGCTGGGTGACCTGGGTGGCGGCGGGCGCGCTGCTGACCGTGATGGTCTCCAAGTCCCACGACCTGCCCTGGCCGAAGGCCCTGGGCGCGAGCGCGATCCAGCTGGTCGCGCTGCTGTCGATCGTGAAGCTGGGCACGTTCTAGGGCCCACCGAGGTACGTAAGGGCCCCCGGCGCGGACGCCGGGGGCCCTTTTCTCAAAAAATCCCGGATTCCTCAAAAAATCTCGGGCGGCGATGTCGAGAACCCGTGCCTGGCTCCGTCCCCGGGGTGAACGCGGCCAAGATGGGTCGCACCAGTACCGAGGAGAAACACGATGGCCAAGTACTTGCTGCTCAAGCACTACCGTGGCGCTCCGGCGGCGGTCAACGACGTGCCGATGGACCAGTGGACGCCGCAGGAGATCTCGGCGCACGTGCAGTACATGAACGACTTCGCGGCCCGGCTGGAGAAGACCGGCGAGTTCGTCGACGGTCAGGCGCTCGCCCCCGAGGGAGCGTGGGTCCGGTACGACGGTGAGGGGCGCCCGCCGGTCACCGACGGCCCGTTCGCCGAGACCAAGGACCTCATCGCCGGCTGGATGGTCATCGACGTCGACAGCTACGAGCGCGCCGTCGAGCTGGCCGGGGAGCTGTCGGCGGCCCCAGGAGCGGGCGGGAAGCCGATCCACGAGTGGCTGGAGCTGCGCCCGTTCCTGACCGCGACGCCCAACATCACCGAGTGCCATTGATGAACGAGGCCCTGCTGAGGAGCCTCACGCCGAGCGTGCTCGCCGTCCTCGTCCGCCGCGGAGCCGACTTCGCGGCGGCCGAGGACGCCGTACAGGACGCGCTGGTCGAGGCGGTCCGTGTCTGGCCCGCCGACCCGCCACGCGACCCGAAGGGCTGGCTGGTCACGGTCGCCTGGCACAAGTTCCTCGACCAGGCCCGGGCGGAGAAGGCCCGCCGCCGACGTGAGGACCTCGTCGACGAGGAACCGGCGCCCGGACCCGCCCCCGACGTCGACGACACCCTCCAGCTCTACTTCCTGTGCGCCCACCCGTCGCTGACCCCGTCGTCCGCCGTCGCGCTCACGCTGCGCGCGGTCGGCGGGCTCACCACCCGCCAGATCGCCCAGGCCTACCTGGTGCCGGAGGCGACCATGGCGCAACGCATCAGCAGGGCCAAGCGCACCGTCTCCGGCGTGCGGTTCGACCAGCCCGGCGACGTCGCCACCGTGCTGCGCGTCCTCTACCTGGTCTTCAACGAGGGCTACTCCGGGGACGTCGACCTCGCCGCCGAGGCCATCCGGCTCACCCGGCAGCTCGCGGCCGCGATCGACCACCCCGAGGTGGCGGGGCTGCTCGCCCTCATGCTGCTCCACCACGCCCGGCGCGCCGCCCGGACCGCGCCCGACGGCAGCCTGGTGCCGCTCGCCGAGCAGGACCGGAGCCGCTGGGACACGGAGTCGATCGCCGAGGGCATCGAGATCCTCCAGTCCGCCCTCGCCCGCGACCGGCTGGGCGAGTTCCAGGCGCAGGCCGCCATCGCGGCCCTCCACGCCGACGCGCCCACCGCCGAGGAGACCGACTGGGTGCAGATCGTCGAGTGGTACGACGAGCTCACGCGCCTGACGGACAGCCCTGTCGTCCGGCTCAACCGCGCGGTGGCCGTCGGCGAGGCAGACGGCCCCCGTGCCGGCCTGGCGGCACTGTCGACGCTGGACGCCTCACTGCCCCGCTATGCCGCGGTGGCGGCGTACCTCCACGAGCGCGACGGCGACCTTCCGACGGCGGCACGCCTGTACGCCGAGGCGGCCCACAAGGCACCCAACCTCGCCGAACGCGAACACCTGACCCGCCAGGCCGCCCGGCTCAACGCCCGGCGCCCCCACTGACGACGGCCCGTACGCAGGTCAGAGGGCTTCCTTGTTCTCCCTGGGCGCCTCTCCCGGCTTCTGCACGGGAGGCAGCACACTCCACGGGAAGTTGATCCACTCGTCGGTCTGAATGACTTACCATGACCCCTCGACCAGTCCGCACCACCAGGGAGCGGACGCCGCAGGGGGGTCAGGCATGGCAAGGATGTACCCGCGTCTACAGACTGGCATGAGGGTTCTCAAGGCTCGACGGATCAGCCGCGACACAGAGACAAGCTCGGCCCTCGATAGACAGGGAACCGAGATAGACGAAGCACTCGCCGGGACTGGGACCGTGACCGTGGCCGATGTGGTCGACACCACCGTCTCCGGGGCCGTGAACCTCGATGCACGGCCGAAGCTGGGTCAGTGGATGAGAGAACCCCTCTGGCATGAGTGGGACGCCATTGTCGTGACGGCACTGGACCGAATCACTCGGGAACAGTGGCACTGGGAACAGTTCGCGGAGAAGTGCCACCAGGGCGGCAAAGAGATCATCTGCCTTGATGACCCAGCCTTGGACATCCACACGACTACCGGACGCCTGATTGCCTACGTCAAGGCATCCCAGGCCGCCGAGTACAGGCAGGCAGTTTCCCGGAAACGAAAGGGACAGGCCGAGTCTTTCCGGCAGGCTGAACTCTGGGGCGGGGGAATTTGGCCCTTCGGGTACCGGCCATTCCCAGTGCCGATGGAAGACGGGAAGATCAGATACAAGCTCTTCCTTGACCCGGTTACTTCCAAGCTGGTTCGAGAGGCATACGACCGGATCGTCGTTCAAGGCGATTCTATGGGCAAGATCTGCCGCGACTGGAATGACCGGGGCGTACTCACCTCGAAGGACTATCAGCGGTCCGTAAACGCCACCGAGCAGAAGGCGGGCGCTCAAACCAAACTCAAGGGAAGTGTCTGGGCATCCTCGGCTCTGGGTGCCATCCTCCGAAAGCCGGCCCTCAAGGGACTCGCAATGCACAAAGGCGAGCCTCTGCTAAAGAAGGGGAGGCCCGTCCAGTGGGCTGAGCCGATTCTCACAGACGAGGAATACGCAAGCCTCCAAAAGATCCTGGACGAATATAAGGAAGCCAAGAATGGGACTAGGCGGAACTCCGATCCGACTTCCGGCCTGTTTCTCTGCCCCTGCGGAATCAAGCTGTACCCAGACAAGAGGGTAAACAAGCAGACCCGTAAGGGGGTTGCGGTCGGCACCCGGATAAGCCACTACTATCGGTGCGGCTCTCGAATCCTTAACGGCAAAGCTTGCGAATATCGGGCGTCATGGCCTCGGGAACTGCTCCTCTCAGAACTCGAATCAGGGTTCCTGCATCGGATCGGGGATAAGGAAGTAACAACTCGCGCATGGATTCCGGGCATTGATCACCGGAAGCAGATCGAAGAACTTAAGGCAGCCAATCACAATCTACTTACGGCCATCAAGGCGGCCAAGAATCCCATAGTCGTAACTTCCCTCGTTGAATCACAGGAAGAGAATGCATCGCTCCTGACGAAGCTGGAGGCCGAGCCATACAAGCCTGGCCACTGGGAATACCACGGCACCGGAACGACCTACCGACAGAAGTGGCAAGCTATGGAAACCTGGGAGGAACGCGGCCCGTTCTTGCACCGGTCCGGTTTCCGAATGATTCCCATGGATGGCGGTGGCCACGAACCGATCTTCATGCTGATGGCCCCCGAGGACGCCGGTGACGAGAAAGCCGAATACACCTCAAAGGAATACAACCAAAGCATTCACCAGCACGCGATCAAAACGATAGTGCACCTCGGCAAACTGGTAGCGACCGACAAGGAATAGGCAGAGGGGGGAACGCTGCCCCCTACATTGGCCCCGGTCTTCGACCGGGGCTTTTCCATGTCCGCACTCGGCCCCTGCCCGTTTAAACGCCCTGCCTTGAAACCGCCGGTCTTTTGATGTTATGTCGCAACCACCTTTGATTCCGCCACCCTCCCTGACGTACAACCAGATCACAGCCCAGCACTTAAGTCGGGGGACTTCCTTATGCCCCACCTGAAAGGGAGCTACGTGAATGACGTTTCTCGAACGGTACGCGGACGCTATCGAGATCAGCAGAGTGAAGCTACGGAAGCGCGGAGTTGCCCTCGCGGCTGAGACGGCACTACCGACCGGGCAAGCCGCCCTGTGGTACGCCGACGCGGTTCAGTGCGTCCCGCGCAGCGGTCAGGCCGTGGCCAGGCAGATAGCCCGACTGTGCGGCGACGAATCCGAGGTCACCATTCCGTGGCGTTCGCTCGCCGATGCCGTTGGCGTGCGCGACCGGGCCGGGAACCTGCGCCGCTACACCGAACGCGGGGCAAAAGCTCTAACCGATGCCGGATGGCTGGAAGTTGAAACGGTCGGGAGCAAGCGTGGAGCGAAGACGACGTTCCGACTCCTTCCCGGTGAGCGTTCCTCGGAATGCCTGGGATGGATCGATGATGCGGAGTGGTTCGCCGAGGCAGCCTGAACGGCCCTCGGCGACTTATGGCCTTAGTAAGGCCCCCTCGGGGGCCGCCGTTAGCTGCTGCGCTCCGCTACGCAGCTATGCCCTGGCCGATCAAGGCCAGGAGAAGTTATGGCCTTAGAGAGGCAGCGCCCCTCGAAGGGCGCTGCTCTATAGAAGCTCACTGCCGCTCGCTTCTCGCCCTGGCCGAGTAACGGAGGCCAGGCAAGACAACCTCACTACGGGCACCCCGCCGAGGGTGCCCTAACTCTTTCTATCTAGAAGCGCCCCCTATAGGGGCGCTCTCTTGGAGTAGCTATGCCTATGTCTATGTGCAGCCGCTGTAAGTGGCTCTATCCGCTCGGCTCCCGCTGTGAGCCGTGCACCTCGGCCGGAGCGAAGCGACGGGAACAGAAGAGAAAGCACACGCGCCCTTCGGCCTGGGCGCGTGGATACAACACTCAATATCGGAAAGCCAGAGCCGCGATCCTCGCGGATAATCCAGTCTGCTCTATCTGCTATTCCCGGCCGGCTGAGACGGCCGATCACATTATTCCGCTCAGTCGAGGCGGAACGAATGGCATAGAGAACCTTCGCCCGGCCTGCGGGCCGTGCAACTTCAGTCGAGGCAACAGAACGGCCTAGGCCGAACCAACTCGGCCCACCACGGCCGAGGTGACTCGCGGGCTTTCTACGTAGCCCTCACGGCCACTCAGGCCCCTTCAAGGGCCCAGGCGATCGAGACGCAGAGGGAGGGGAGGTCCAAAACTTCTAGCGAATCCTTCCCCACACCCGCAGCCTTCCCTCTCTTTGAACGCGCGGGGGTTAGCTAGAAGTCGTGGGACCGGAACCCGGCCCGCTATCCGGCCAGGGCTTCGAATCGCACCATGTATCGCGCGGGGTGACGCGTGGGGTTTCGCGCGCTTTAACAGGTCTTCTACTCATGCAACAGCGACTTCGACCCTTCGGGGGTCGGGGGAGGAAGCGCACGGGGCGGTGCGAAGACGACGGCCCGGCTTCACGGCATGTTTCCAAATGTGGCCGTGGGGTCGGGCTGTCTTCCGTTCGGTCGCCGAACGCTGCGCTCCCCTCGAACGATCTCGAAGAGACATGGGACATGAACAACACAGTCGAGCTGAAGTGCTGGGCTTGTGAGAAGCCATTCAATATTCAGTACGGTCCTGGTAGGCCGCCCCGGTATTGCGGCCCTCCCTGTAAGAACCTAGCCCGCGCCATTGCGCGCCGAGTCCGCTACGTGGAACGCATTAAGCAACAGCGCGCGACACGCGCTGAGACGTCGAGCATAGAGAACAACTCCGCTAACTAGCGTATTACAGCCGCCCTCAAGCCGCCCCACCCATTTCCGGGTGTTGGGCGGTTTTTGCATTCCTGGCCGCTTCCGGCCCCGAACAATGAAGGAATACCAATGACTGACTGCGTCGACATATTCAAGCGCCAGGCAATGAGCGCCCTTGAAGATCGGAAGAAGCTGGTAACCGAGCTTCGCTCCGTCGAGGGTGACTCGTCCCTGAGTGACGCTGCGAAGCGAACGCGCGTCGAGCGGCTCGACCGGGACATCATGCGTCTGGAGGCCGAGGCCCGAGACGCTGTCGAGCGCGGTGAGCGGGAAGCCGAGGTTCGCTCTCTGGCGGGCGGGCTGGGCGTGCTCACGCCTGCGGCTCCCCCGGCCAGTGACGAGGGCTCCTGGCGGGCTCTGATGCCGTCGCT
This sequence comes from Streptomyces sp. DT2A-34, assembly GCF_030499515.1. Lineage (NCBI taxonomy): Bacteria > Bacillati > Actinomycetota > Actinomycetes > Kitasatosporales > Streptomycetaceae > Streptomyces > Streptomyces sp. DT2A-34. The sequence continues at coordinate 4,735,891 of NZ_JASTWJ010000001.1, forward strand.
CAGCGAGTACCGCGCCCTGGTGGCCGAGGGCGTTCCGGGCGACGGCGGTTACACCGTCTCCCAGCAGACGGCTACGAAGTACATCGACGCTCTCAAGGCCAAGTCGACGTTCCTGCGCGGCCTTCCGGCCGAGAGCATCGTTCCCTTCACCTCGGCGACTTTCTCTGTCCCGCAGCTTGTGTCCTCGGACGGCATGGATTACGTCGAGGAAGGCCAGTCTCTCCCCGAGGGAGACATGGTCTGGGGTGAGGTCAAGTTCGAGCCGAAGAAGATCGGCCGGATTCAGTGGGCAAGCACTGAGATTTTGGAAGACTCCGCTATCGATCTGCGTAACTCGATTGCGAATAACCTTCTGCGTGACGCTTCCCTGAAGTTCGATGCCGACGCCTTTGTCGGCTCCGGTGCCAACCCGATCAAGGGTATTGTCTCCCAGGGTGTCTCTACGACTCTCGGCACTGGAAAGGTCACCGTCACCTATGACGACCTGGCCGACGCTGTAGCCCGCATTGAGGCCATGAACGGCACTCCGTCGGTCGTGTGGGCTTCCGTCGATATGGCTGCGGCTCTCCGTAAGGAGAAGGCCGCCGGGTCGGGCACCTATCAGGCTGGCTCCCCCACGGATTCCCCGGCTTCTACGGCCTGGGAACTTCCGATTCTCGCTAGCGCGTTCCTGCCCAGCAAGACGATTGTGGTCGCCGACGCTTCACGGATCGTTGTTGGCGTTCGTCGAAACGCCACGGTGCGCGTGAGCGAAGATGCCCGCTTCGACAAGGATCAGGTGGGCTTCAAGCTGACTATGCGTCTTGCTGGTGTCTCTCTGGCCGAGGCTTCCTCGGCTCAGATCGTCAAGGCTGCCGCTAGCTGAGATTAGCTGTGCCTCATCCCCTCGCACCCATTCCGGGTGCGGGGGGATTTCCGCGTTTCAGGTCTAGAGGTTTCAGGGATCGGGTGCCAAGGCTTAGTGGCTTACCGAGCTACGGGATTCTCTGAGGTCATGGGCAGATAGGCATAGACGCCTGGCCAATCGGTCGAGCGCCAAAACCCGGTACGCCTCTTGAGGCTGTAACCGGCCCCCGCAAGGAACCGCTTTAGATCCGACAGAGCCTTTCCCTGATCTTCGCCGGTAGCGTGCTTGGGTGGATGCCATCCCACAAAGCAGCAGACGGAGGAGTAAGGAGGCCAGAAAAACCGGTCAATGTTCCCGACGAAGTATCCACTTCGTTCCGACCAGTTCGTAAGACCGGCTTCCCGAAGTAGGTGCCGAAGCTCAGCTTCGGGGCTTCTATCTGGCCAGTGGGGGCGCTCCGGATATCGTTCTTCCAAATGGTCCCAACCGTCTTTTGGGCATGCGGCCGGCTGCACCCCATCCCGAATACGGTAGACGAGAAGGGAAGCCCGCGTATCGCGCACGGGAGAGAGCCGAGGGCCAGGCATCTGGACGACGTAGCCGACAGACTCCAATGCTTCAGCTACGGCACTCAGCCGAGTGCGCCAGTGGTCTTCGTTTTCAGCCTTGGACCCTTCTCTGATCTTCTGGTCGGGGTGCCATTCCACTTCGACGCAGAGTTCCGCACCGTCCGGCCAATGAGCCTCGGCTACGTAGAGAGCGCGACACCAGCCGTGCCCGGGTGGAATTTGGCGGCTAAAGATTGGCAATCCCGCCTGCCCGCCTACTCGCGCCCAATGCTGGCCGATCCCGAGCTTATCCAAGTCATGTGTGACCACGGTGGGGCCGCTCTGCGGGTCTGTCGGGTTGTAAGTCGGTTGCAGCACTTGAAGCCCATTCGCAGGATAGGGAAGCCGTCAGAGCCAGTAGGACCAGTTCCCGCCCGCGCACTCGGGGCAAGGAACCTTCAGCCGTTCATTGCACGTCTCGCAGCCATCCAGGCCCCCGCAGAGGGGGCACCAAAATTCCCGGTGCCCGAAGCACATCCCGCAAATGGTTGAGATCTCGTTCAGGAACTCCAACAGCGAAGGCTTTCCGAGGTCGAATCCTCGGCAGGCCTCCGCGCCTCGGGGGCCGCTCTGGGGCGACGGTCACGCCCTGGCCCCGTGCTTGCACTGCCGAATGTTGCGGGCCGCGTCGAACCGCGCGTTCGCATCGCCGGACTTCGCGGCATCGTCGAGCTTTACTTTCTCCGAGGCGCACCGAGGGCAATCAGCCTTCGGCTTGGCTTCGTACAGCCAGTCATCCAGCGCCCCGAGGGGAACCCTCTGCGGACTCACACGGCCACCCCCCACACGGTCACGGCGGGGAGCCTTCGGCCTTTGCCCACGGCGCTATGCGGATGGTTGCTGATTTCCCGATTGGCACTCGCCACGGCTTCAGTTACGCCCGCTTCACGGGCGTCTTCGCGGGAGTGAGAAAGCGCGGCGCACGTCATGCACCCCTCGACCCCGACCGGTTCAAGTCCAGGAATGTTCCTCGCTACGGGTCCGGAACGGGATTCAGCGTGCGGCTTATGCTCCAGCATCGATCGCCCCTCGGCTCCATGTCTGTCACGTCATGATGCCAAGGGGGGTTCGCGATTAGGCCGTTTATTTGCGTGATCGGGTAGAAGATCATGATCGGAAGCGGGTGGCCCAATCGGACAGACGTTCCCTGCCTTCTTCTCCGAACAGGGCGTAACCTTCGTAGGTTCCGAACTCATTGAGGTAAGCCGACACGTCCCGGTGATCCCGGAAGACCATTACTCCCGTCTGTGTCTCCACTGTGGCTATCCGCGTGTCATAGATGGTGAAGGTGTTCAGGGGCGCGGTCGCCATATGACCATCCAAGGGGATGACTCCGAGCTGGATATTCGGCAGCAGGCTAATCGAAATCAGTCGGTCGATCTGCATGGCCATGGCTGCCGGGGGCAAGAATGGCCATCGAACGGCCTGCTCGGTGAGGATGAACGTAAAGCGTTTCGATGTGTCGTAGAGGACCGACTGTCGTTCTAGCTTCTTCGCAATGGCCTTACTGTGGTCGCCGGGAATTTGAGCAAGGCTCGCTCTCACGTATTCGGGCGTCGCGAGTAGCCCGGTAATCATGGACAACAGGAAATACCGGAACTCTGTGGATGACTTCTCGAACCCCGCTAGCTCATTCTGTTTCTTCTCCAACCCGGTACGGCGTTGCGACCAAGCGTCTTGCCACTCGCTGTTAGCGTTACGCGCAAGGGCCGCCACTCGGGAAACGAGGTCCGGGGGCGCATCCAATGCTCTGAGAATCAGCTCAACGTCAACAAGGGTCGGAGTTAGCTTGGCCCCTTCAATGTTGCTGATCTTTGTTTGGCTCATGGCGCACCGCTGAGCGAGCCGGGTTTGTGTGATCCCGGCCCGCTTGCGGAGCGTCTTCAGGGTCTCAGCTAGGTCCGCTCTCGACTGGCCTAGCTCTTCCGGCTCAAAGGTCAATGCCCTTCACGTACTCCTCGAAGGGCACAGACTCAGCCAGCGCAATGCGCTGATATTCGAGGAACGGCTTCACATCGCCCTCGTACAGTTCGCGGTTGATCTGTGTTCCGTCCGCCTCATAGTTCATGAGGACGACTTCTGTTTTTCCGAACATCCAGAAGTCTTGAACGCCCGCCAGGGGGTTGTCCCTGTCGGTCACGTCCATGATGCGGATGTCTTCCCCGATGGGGGCCTGATGGCGGTAGTACCGCTCGAACTCGAAGCGTAGATAGTCGGAGAGAGGCCGAGTCAGGATATGCACTCTCCCGACACTTCCCCCGGATTCCTTACGGTTCCAAATCATGGCCGTCCATGAATCCTCGTACGGTCCCGGGAACCGTTCGCCTGCCAGGAAGCGCGAGAACTCTTCGGCCTCTTGCTGTACGCGGTAAGCGGGCAGGGTTTCCAGTCGCCACGCCTCGCTCTGGAAGTCCCGGAACTTGGCTTGCCAGGCTTCACCAGCCAAGAGCATTGAATGCCTCCCTCAGCACGCTTTCCGGGATCTCAACCAGCCCTTCACCCGTGGGCGGCTGGAAGGCGTCGGACACGTCGCCCTGCACGACGAACGTTCCCTTTCCGGTGCGGTACACGTTCGGGCAGTCCCCCTGTCCGCACTCCCCGTTCCCGTTGCCGGTAAGGCGGGTCAGTTCCTCGCGCGCCATGCCGAACCCCTTTGCGTCTGGCCCCTGTTGGGGCCCTTGAACGAGACGGTACGAGGGTTGTACGTGGTCGTCTATGCGGCACCGCCAATATTTGCGTTGTCGGGTACGCCGAGGTACCGCTAGCCCACCAGGCCCGTGCGGTGGGCGTCGAGGTCATGGGTAACGGTGGAGCCCCAGCGAGTACCGGGGGCTCCGTGAGGGGGTCAGGGGGCCGTTGAGACGAGCCAGGCCCCCGCTCGGGGTGCTGGCACGACTCGCCGAGTACGCGGACGTGCCCGAGGGGCGGGCGGTGCTAGGCGGCGTCGCGTGACGGGCCCCTAGGTTCCCCGAGGATGGAGGCCAGGGGCTGTGACCTGGTCTCACGCGTCCAAGACGGTGGTGTGGTGCTGGACCACTGGGGGCTCAACGCTCCACGGGAAATTAATCCAGATCGAGTCATCGGTGCGCTTCCACACGTACTCGCACTTCACCAGGGAGTGGGACTTCTCATAGATCACGGCGGACCGCACCTCGGCGACATGGTCGAGGCAGAAGTCGTGCACGAGCTTCAGCGTCTTGCCGGTGTCGGCGACGTCGTCGGCGATCAGGACCTTCTTGTCGGTGAAGTCGATCGCGTTGGGGACGGGAGCGAGCATGACGGGCATGTCGAGGGTGGTCCCCACACCGGTATAGAACTCGATATTCACGAGGTGGAGGTTCTTGCAGTCGAGCGCGTAGGCGAGCCCCCCGGCGACGAACACGCCACCGCGGGCGATGCTGAGCACGATGTCCGGCTCGTACCCGTCGTCGGCGATGGTCTGCGCGAGCTCACGAACGGCGACACCGAACCGCTCGTAGGTCAGGTTTTCCCGCACGCCCGCTGCCGCTGTGTCACTCATGCCGCTGCTCACACCTGGGTCCGATGGAAGTTCTGGAAGGACCGGGAGGCGGTGGGCCCGCGCTGCCCCTGGTACCGGGACCCGTACCGCTCGCTCCCGTACGGGAACTCGGCGGGCGAGCTGAGCCGGAACATGCACAGCTGCCCGATCTTCATGCCGGGCCAGAGTTTGATCGGGAGCGTGGCGAGGTTGGACAGCTCAAGGGTGACGTGCCCGCTGAAGCCCGGGTCGATGAACCCGGCGGTGGAGTGGGTGACCAGCCCGAGCCGCCCGAGCGAGGACTTGCCCTCAAGCCGGGAGGCGAGATCATCGGGCAGCGTGATGACCTCGTACGTAGAGGCCAGCACGAACTCCCCGGGGTGCAGGATGAACGGCTCGTCGCCCTCGGGCTCCACGAGCCGGGTCAGGTCCGCCTGCTCGATGGAGGGGTCGATGTGCGGGTACCGGTGGTTCTCGAACACCCGGAAGTAACGGTCCAGCCGCACGTCGATGCTGGACGGCTGCACCATGGTCTGGTCATAGGGATCGATCCGTACCCGCCCGGCGTCGATCTCGGCCCGGATGTCCTTGTCTGAGAGAAGCACGCCCCGAGGATACGCAAGGCGCGCGGAACGGCCACAATCGCGACCACCCGCGCGCCCGGCACTGCACCTGCTGGTACTGCTACTGCGGCACCTGCTCCCGCTACCCCTTACCGCTATCCCTTACGGCTACCGCTTCTCCAACGCCACCGGCACCACACTGCGGAGCCGGGCACACCGGGGACACCGAAGGAGCCGGCCTGGGCCGAGTCGCTCGGCCTGCTGCATCGGGAACGAAGCGGTGCTGAACACGTGCCCATCGGCACAACGGACGACGGTGCGCTCCATCAAGTCCTAGAGTCCCTTCCCCAAGAGCCGCGTCGGCTGCTACCTGCCTGACGACGAGAGGCCACATTACGGGATCAAAGGGACGGCCCTCCAGGCGGCACTCCGCCCCCGCCCGGACCCTCTCCGACCCCTCCACCGTACGCCCCAACTCCGGTACCCCGCAGCCACATCCCGCCCCCTGAAACGCACTCAGGCCCCACGGCGTCAGCGCCGGGGGCCGGTGATGAGGTACAGTGACCAGGCGATCGGACACCGCCTCCGGATAATCTCGGGGCAGGCGTCTTACGCGGGTGTAGTTTAATGGTAGAACATCAGCTTCCCAAGCTGAGAGCGCGAGTTCGATTCTCGTCACCCGCTCCACGTAAAACCCCCAGGCCAGCAGCCCGGGGGTTCTTTGTTGTCTAGATCGGTGCGCGGGTGGCGCACCACAACCGCACCATAAGGACTCGGCTAGGTACCGGTGGCCTCCTCCTTGTGGTGCGCCGAGTCGCCCGTGTGGTTCTTCGCACGCTCGGCGCGCACCATCTCGTCAAGGCCCGCCGCCAAGTCGCGCTGCCGCTCGTCGTCGGAGTGCTGGTTAGATCAGCGCGGCCTTCTCTGAGGACTGTCCCGCCCGAACCATGGTGTCTTTGAGCGTGGCACCGGAGCGCGTGGACAGCGTGTGCCCGGTGTGGCGTAGGTCGTAGAAGCGGAAGCCGTCCGGCAGCCCCGCGGCGGCACGGGCACGACGCCACTTCCGGCCGAAGGGTGTGCGGCGGAAGGCAGCGCCCTTCTCCCCGACGAAGAGAAGTCCATCGGGCCCCTTCTCCGCGTACCAGGCGAGGTGGCACTTCACGGTCCTTGTCCAGGAAGGCCGGCAGGACGACGAGACGGGCGCCCGCATCGGACTTGGTGGCTCCGGGAGCGCGTTTCCCGTTCGTCCGCTCGACTCCTCGGCGACGCGGACACGGATCACAAGGTTGCCGAGGTCGACGTCTCGGCGCCGGAGGCCGGCCAGTTCTTCGGGTCGCATCGGCCCGTACGCCCCGAGGTAGACCATGAGGCGCCAGCGGATACCGATCGCTTCGGCGATGGCGTCGACCTGGACGACGGTGGCGATCCGGCGCTCAGCAGCGGACTCCTTGCCCGCACCCTTGATCCGGCACCGGTTGCGACTGATGAGGTCGTCATCGACGGCGGCCGACACCGGCGCCGAGCGCCCTTGGACCCGGGGTCTCATCGAGCGCGTCCGTGGGGGGCGTACACGTCCGCGGGGGAGGGTGAGCCGTTCGTCGGCATTCTGGCGGAGGGCGAGGAGAACCCGTATGCGACAGGGAGGCGGCACTCCGAGGTGTTCGAACAGTGAAGGGATCTCAGTGGTCGACCCGGCGGTCGCCACCCAAAGCGCACAACGCCCAGGCCCGGCGTGCCCAGTGTAGAAGTCCCGTGAAACCGGATGGAACTCGAGGCTTCGAGATTCTCTTACCGCACGGTAGCGGGTGAGATGAGCTGCCGGGGGACGGCCTGACACCATCGACCATCACATGAGGCCTTGTTGATACATCATCGAGGAAGCGCCCGGAGCCTCGGACTCCTCCGGGCCTTTCGTCTCACGCGCTTTGGCTCCGACCGCCACGGCCAAGTCGTATCCGCAGTACCTGGAACCGCGCCGGGACGCGGTGCTCGGTCCCGTTCCAGGGATCAAGAGGCTGTACTGGGCCGCAAGCGCCGGGACCGGCGCTGTACCCTCCGATGCCCGGCCGGCGGCTTCGGTGCAACCGCCTGGGGCTGCCGTCGGGGCGCGAGCACCGCGACGACAGGGCTCCGCCGCCACGGGCAAGGCATCCCCGACCGCCCCGCTGCCCGACAGCGGCTTCGACCCGCACCACCCGATGTCCGCGCCGCCGCCGAAGCCGCGCCCCGACGCCGTCCTCATCGCCGCTCGCGGCCATCGTGCCGGACACCCGTACACGGCCGGGCGGTTACGACCTGGCTCCGGTACGTCCTGTGAGCGGTGCCTGGGAGCCGTGGCGTACGGCGACGGCTCCACGACCGCGGGGCCGCACGATGCTGACGCTGGTCCCGTAGCCCAGATGGGCACTGGCCCGCCCGGAACGACCGTCCCGGCGAGGCGTACGCCGCTCCGCGGTCACTCCCGCACCCCGCGCCGCCGACCATAGGCGCCGGGTACCTTTTCATGCTCCCGAAAAGGATTCACCTTTACTTCGTCGCTGAATTCGCGTAATGCGCGGCGATATTGAAAGTTGCTATGTTGCCCGGAGCAGTTGACGGTCCGTCACGTTAACCAAATTCCCCCCTCGTTGAAGTTCTCTGAACTTCTGTGGGTCCGCACATCCAAATCCCTCCACAACTCCCCGAGGAGTTTCAGTCCGTGTTCAAGCACAAGCGCAGAGCGTCCGGTAAGAAGAAGGCGACGATATTCGGTCTTGCGGCGACCGGAGTCGCGGTCGCCGCGGTCGTCGCCGCAACGTCCTCGCAGGCCATCGTCGGTGGCGAGACCACCGAGGTCGAGAAGAATTCGGCCCTGGTGATGATCCAGTACAGCGACGGCTACTTCTGCACCGGTTCGGCCATATCGCACACGGTGATCGTCACCAGTGGCGCGTGCCTCCTTGGTTCGGAAGAGTTGTCGAACATTACGGTGATCGCCGGCCGCGACAACGCACTTGACGAGAAGCAGGGCATAAAGCGGACGCCCGACGGTTGGTGGCTCCCCGCGAAGTACAGCGACTACAGCTGGAGCGACAACAAGGGCAAGTTCAGCGACGTGCCCACCAACGACATCGCCGCTATCCACCTCTCCGAGCCCCTGCCCAGCGACTACAAGACGGTCGACTGGGTCCCGTCCGGCTTCAAGTACAAGGCCGGTACCCCGGCCCGTATCCTCGGCTGGGGCACCACGTCCGAAGAGCAGGAGGAGACAACGGGCGAGCTGCGGGAAGCGAACATCGAGGTCCTGCCCAACTCCGACTGCCAGAGCGTCTACAAGGACGACTACAAGTCCGGGAAGATGGTCTGCGCCGGAAAGCCGGACGGCGGCGTCGACGCGTGCAAGCACGACAGGGGCGGGCCGCTGCTCATCTCGGACGGGAAGGAAGAGCGCCTGGCGGGCATCGTCTCCTGGGCCGACGGATGCGCTCGGGCGGACGGCCCCGGCGTCTACACCAAGGTGTCCACCTGGGCGAAGGATCTGGCGCACATGCCCAACTAGCGGGCGAGGCACGGCCGGTGCGCCATCGGTCGTCGCCTGAACACTGGCTCTGCCCTGCGGGGACATGACACTCCACAAGAGTGTGTCATGTCCCCGCGCTTCGTCTGCCTGGCGTCACCCCGACGTAAACGCGTCGCTCTCCGCCGGTCCCTCAGCCCCCGCAGACCTTGCGGTACGGCGCGTCCGGGACGTACGTACGCCACTGGTCCCTGGTGAGATCCGCTCCGCCGGCCCGTGCGCAGACCCGCGCCCCGGCGTGCTGATCGCCACCCGCATCGGCCAGGAGGTCATGGGCCAGGGACACAGAGGCGTGGACCGTCGCGCCGGGTACGGCCTTCCACTGGGCGGCGTTCTTGCGGTCGGTGACCGGGCCGCCGTCGATCGAGCCGGAGCACAGGGCGAGTAGGCGGGCCGTGTCGTAGGGGCCGGCGGAGAAGACGACAGCCCGGACAACTCCATGCCGGCCGCCGGGTCGTACGCTGGCTGCCGAGCGTTGTCCTCTGCGGGGAATGGGCTGATCTGTGGGGCGTCCCGAAAGACCGGTGGATCCCGATGGCGGTCCTGTGCAGCGGCTCGCCCATGAGCTGCGCGAGTTGCGCCGGGCCGCCGGCAGCCCGCCGTACCGGAGCATGGCCCGGGTGGCGGGCTTTTCGGTGACGACCCTGTCCCAGGCGGCGGGTGGGGAGCGGCTGCCGTCGCCGGCCGTCCTCCAGGGGTATGTGCGGGCGTGCGGTGGCGATCCGGCGGAGTGGGAACTGCGCTGGAAGGCGGCGGAGGCCGAGGCGGCACAGGTGCCGGTGCGCGGCGAGGGGGACGCGTCGCCGCCGTACCGGGGGCTGGCACGGTTCGAGCCGGCCGACCGTGAGCTGTTCTTCGGCCGGGACCGGCTGGTCGACGAGCTGTGCGAGCTGGTGTCCGGGCACCGGTTCGCGGTGTTGTTCGGGGCATCCGGCAGCGGGAAGTCGTCGCTGCTGCGCGCAGGGTTGATCCCCCGTATCCGGGAGGAGATCGCGCGCCGCGACCGCCCGGCGGTGCTGCGGGTCCTCACTCCCGGGGCCAGGCCCGCTGCGACGTACGGGCACCTGCTGGCACCGGCGGAGGGCGAGCCGGAGAGCTGGGTGGTGGTGGACCAGTTCGAAGAGGTCTTCACCCTGTGCCGGGACCGTGCCGAGCGGGCCCGGTTCCTCGACCTGCTGCTCGCCTCCCGTGACCCGGACACCCGGCTGCGGGTGCTCATCGCCGTACGCGCCGACTTCTACCCCCGGTGCACCGAGCACCGGGGCCTGGCGGACTCCCTGCGCGGTGCCGGACTTCCGGTCGGACCGATGACCGCGGACGAACTGCGCGAGGCGGTCGTCAGACCGGCGCAGGCGGTCGGGCTCCAGGTGGAACGGGAACTGACCGCGCGGATCGTCGAGGACGTCCTCGACCAGCCCGGCGCCCTGCCGATGCTCTCGCACGCCCTGCTGGAGACCTGGCGGCGCCGCAGAGGCCGACTGCTCAGCCTCGCCGCGTACGAGGCGGCCGGCGGGATGCGCGGCGCGATCGCGGCCACCGCCGAGGAGGCGTACGCCCAGCTGTCCCCCGGCCGCAGACGCACCGCCCGGCAGCTGCTGCTGCGGCTGATCGAGCCCGGCCGGGGCACCCCGGACACCCGGCGCCCGCTGCCCCGGGCCGAGCTGGACGAGTGGGCGGATCCCGAGGTGCCGCCGGTGGTGGAGCGGCTGGCCGGTGCCCGGCTGCTGACCGTGGACGAGGACGGCGTCCAGCTCGCTCACGAGGCGCTGATCACCAGCTGGCCCCGGTTGCAGGGCTGGCTCGACGAGGACCGGGAACGGCTGCGGCAGCACCGGCACCTGACCGAAGCCGCCCGCACCTGGCTGGAGCAGGACCGCGACCCCGGCACCCTGTACCAAGGCACGCGCCTGGCCCGCGCGCAGGAGCTCTTCGCGGACGACGACTCGCTGACCGTCTCCGAGCGGTCGTTCCTGCTGGCTGCGCTGGAGGCCCGCGAGGCGGAGCGACGGGCCGCCGTCCGCACCGCTCGGCGCTCCCGGCTGCTGCTCACCACGCTGTCCGCCGTGCTGGCGGTGGCGCTCCTCGCCGGCCTGGCCGCCTGGCAGCAGCATCGTGACAACGAGCGGCAGCGCACCGACACCGCGGCACGCCGCGTCGCCGCCGTCGCCGACGCCCTGCGGACCACCGACCCACGGACCGCGATGCTCCTCGGCGTCGCCGCCTGGCGCATATCCCCGCTGCCCGAGTCCCGCCGTGCCCTGCTCGGCTCCCTCGCCCAGCCCGAACTGGGCATTTTCACCGACCCCTCACCGAGCGAGGGCTCCACGCGTTTTCTCGCCGACTCCGGCCGCACGCTGCTCGGCGTCGACGGCCGTACCTGGCGCAGATGGGACGTCACCACCGGCCGCCTTGCCGCCTCGGGCCGGCTGCCGGAGGGCAGCAGCGTGCTGGGGGCCGGTCCGGACGCCCGCCTGCTCGCCATCGACACGGGCGACGGCGTACGCCTCTGGGACACGGCCGCCGGCCGCTGGACCGGCGCCCCGAAGGTGACGTCCGCCATCGTGGACCTCGGGGCCAGCGGCCGCGGCTACGTGACGATCGGCATCGATGACGACCGCGTACAGCTGCTCTCCGTCGCGGACGGCAGGGTGCTCTTCGAGACCCGGGGGGCCTCTCAGGGAAGAGTGGTCCCCGGTGCCGACGCCCGGCTGGTGGCCGTCTGCCCCACCGGGAAGACCCCGCAGGTCTGGGACACCGGCAGGCACCGCCCCCTGCCCGGTGCCTGGGAAGAAGCCCGCGGCGCCTGTGACGACACCCACGACTCCATCGTGTTCGACAGCGCCCGGCTCGCGGCCGTGTCCGCGAAGGGGGTGCGCGTCTGGGACACCGCTTCCGGACGCCGGGTCGCCGATCTCGACGTCCCGGGCGTGCAGTTCGCCGTCTTCAGCAAGGGCAGCGACTTCCTCGCCACCGTCGACGGCCAGGAAATCAAGGTGTGGCGCCTGTCGGCACCCGACGCCCCGGTGTTCCGGCACGCCCTGAACAACCAACTGCTGCTGTACGGCCTCGCTTGGGACCCCACCCGCCCCGTCCTGCGCTACCTCGAAGGCGGCACCGTCCACTCCCTCGACCTCACCGCGGCCGTCACCTCCGCCTGGCGCGCCCACCCCCTCGCCGCAGAGGTGCTCAGCCCGGACGGCCGTACGCTCGCCACCGCCGAACTCTCCGGCGGCCACTACCGCTTCCAGCTCCGCGACGGCCGCGACGGCCGCGTCCTGCGGACGCTGCCGACCCCGCCGCCACCGGTCCCCCGCGACCGTACGCGGCCGCTCGTCGCGCAGGACAAAGAGGCCCTGATGGCGTTCAGCCCCGACAGCACCACGCTCGTCTACGGCGTCTCCACTCCCGTCGTGGAGGCGGTATCGCAACGCTTCACGGTCTGGGACGTGCCGCACGACCGCGCCCGCACCACCCTGGACCTGGCGACCCCGGCATCCGCCGCGGGCACGGTCGCACTCGCCCTGGGCTCCGACGGCCGCACCCTCTACACCGCCCGCGCACCGGGCATCGGCGAACTGCGCAACGAGACGTGGGACATGGCCCGTCACCGCAGAACCGCGGTCCTCCCCGGCCGGGCCGGCTCCCACCTGGCCGTGCACCCCGACGGCCGCCTCCTCGTCACCGACGACCGAATCGTGCGTGCGGGCAAGGCCGTCGCCCACGACCTGGTCCAGGGCGACCTGATCGGCGCCCTCGCCTTCGCCGCCGACGGCTCCCGTCTGGCGGCCGGCGATCTGACGGGCCGTGTGGCGCTGTGGGACGGCACGCTCCGCCACCGCGCGGGCATCCTGCGGAACGTCTTCCCCGCCCCGCTCGGCGACTTGCCGGAATCGGTCAGCGCCCTCGCGTTCAGCCCCGACGGCCACACCCTGGCCGTGGGCGGCGCAGGGGGCAGCCTCCAGCTCTGGGACACCGCCACCCAGCAGCCCCTCGGCGGACCGCTGACCACAGCCGGCGACAGCATCGACACCCTCGCGTTCAGCAGTGACAGCGGCACCCTCTATGCCGGCAGCGCCCACATCCCGCTCCAGCGGTACACCGTGGACGCCGAGCGCGCCGTCACACGGGTCTGTGAGCGCGCAGGCGGCGCGGACCTCACCAGGGACCAGTGGCGCACTCACATCCCGGACGTGCCGTACCGCAAGCTCTGCTCGGACTGAGGGCACCGGAAATCCAGCGGCCGAGGGCCCGGACGACGAAAGACACCGCAGGCTGCTCATCGCGGCAGGCGCCGTCCGGTGGACAGCACCGGATCCCGGCCCCGCCACCGTGTGCAACCCCGGCTTCTCGGCCGGCGCTGTGAGCGGGGAAGGGCCTTTCCGGATCTCCGGCCCTCAGTGCTCCTCCAGCGGTGTACTCACCTTTCGCTTGTCCAGGGTCACGCACCAGAACTCGCGAAAGCGACCACCGCCGTCCGGGCCCCGTACTTCATGGGGACCAGGTCACCGGGTGGTACCGGCCTTTCGGGAAAACACGTCCGTCACGTCGACGGAGACGTCGTTCAACGGCACGGTGACGTTGAAGAGCACCGGCCGCGCGTAGAAGCACTCCGCCTTGGCGTCGCACTCCTTCCCATCCTGGTACGGAGTCCGTTCGAGGCGGCTCATACCCAGCGCCACGTCGCGGATCATGCCGCTGCCGAGGTTGCCGGGGCAGAAGTCGACCGCGTCGCGCACGTCGAGGGTCAGTCCGCGCACGTTGAGGGTGACCTTCGTCTTGCCGTTCGAGGTCGTCCGGGCCAGTGAGTACCTCCCGGTGATCTTCCGCTGGTCCGGTACGAAGGTCCCGTCGGCGAGTTCCACGCCGCTGAGACCGCCCGCGACGAATCCCGGGGTGGTTCCCAGGTCGCTCCAGGCGATGCGCAGGTCCGTTCCCAGGCCCGCCTTCTTGAGGCTGTAGTTCTTCCCGAACGCGGGGGAGGCGGTGGGGAGCTTGTCCTTGAGGCTGTCGACGATCCCGCTGACGGCCTTCTTCGTCTCGGCGGCGTTACGGAAGTCGGCGCTGACCTGCTTGCCGCCGACCTTGGTCCGCTGGTGCGTCACCGGGCCAGGAGTGAGATAGGTGTCGTACAGCTTCTGGGCTTCGGGCATGTCGAAGATATCGGTCCACAGGCCGATCACCTCCTGGCCGGCGGCGAGCGCCTTCCGCGCGTCCGCCTTCTTGCCGAAAGCCGTGCACTGCGCCGGATCCTGCTTCGGGAAGGACACCTTGGCATGCGCTGCCGCGGCCTGTGCCGGAGCACCGCTCCGCGCTGGTGCCGCGTTCGCGGTGGCGGCCGACGCGCCGACGAGCAGGCCCGCGGCGATCAGGGACAGAGTGCCCTGCAGTTTTCTGTTGCTCTTCATGGACAGCTTTCTTTGATGACCGTTGATCAGGTGGTTTTTGTCGCGGCCGTTCCACCCCGGACCAGCGGGTCTGAGGGAACAGTGCGCGCAGCGGTGCGCGCCACTGCCGCAACCGAGCCGCCTTGCCGGCAGCGGGCATGAAGCGGTCGTTCAGTCGCTCGGTTACCGGAATCCGGGCGCGCTGTGCGGTCGTCTCCATAGGCGCCGCGACGGTGATCGACATCCCGCGGTCGCGGGGCGTCAGCCCGATGCCATCACCAAGACTGGCCACCCGAGTGTTGTTTGGCACCCCCTTTCACCAGGGCAAACAACTTGGCACGGGCCGACGGGTCGGACACCAGCCGCTTCGCCCTCCTGGCAACAGCACACATGGAGCGGAATCCGGCCGGCTGCGGCTGAGTGCTGAGGGGGCCTTGGCCCAAGGAGAGTTCAACGTTGATCCGGCACGGGTTGCGCTGGATCAGTTCGTCATCCACGGCCGTCTCCATGATTGCCTTGAGGAGCCGGTACGCCTTGGCCGTGATCGTCTTGGCCCCTGTGATGCGCAGGCGTTCGGCCCGCCACTCGCGGACGCGCGGGGCGGTGATCTCGTCCAAGTCCAACTCGGCGAAGGCGAACAGGTGTTTGTCGAGGAGGTAGCGGTACAGGTCCTGGGTCAGTGCAGCGAGCTCTCGTTCCTCCACCCACTTGTCGGCGTAGGCACGGAAGCTCACAGCCCCGGCATCCGGGGCACGCCACTCGCCACGGCGGACCTCTGTCCGCTTTTCAGCAAGCCAGTCGTCCGCGTCAGCCGTCGTCTCGAAGGTGACGGGCGCCGGGCGCATCACGCCGTCAGGCCCCGGATGGCGCGCCTGGTACCGGCCGGACGGAAGCCGTCTGATCGCCCCGAAACGGCGCCGCCTGCCTTTGCTGTTGGCCATCAGGGAACCCTCCTGTAACGCGCACGGGGTCGCCTGAGCGGCTCGACGGTGCGAGACGAGATGAACTCCGCGACCGCGCTCTCGGGGATGCGGACGTGCCGACCGACCTTCACGTACCGGATGCGCCGCTCCTTGATGAGCCGCCGGGGGAAGCGGGTGGTCGTACCGAGCAGCTCGGCAACCTGGTCGACGGACAGGTAGCGGTCGTTCATGTGGTCGGCTCTCCTTCCGTTCCGGCGGCGGGTTCGAGGGATGCGGCCCAGCCACTGCTCACCACTGCTGAGACCAGTTCCGGCGAAGACCCGGTGGGCGAGGACGAGCGTGGTTTCGTCGTCCTGCGGGACGGCCGGGGCGACTTGGGCGCGGCGCCAGTCGGCGCGGGCGTCGCGGAGGGCGCCGAGGGTGGTGGAGTAGCGGCGGGACTTGGTGGAGAAGTGGCCGCGGAATCCGAGCATGTGGGCCCAGGCGCGGAGCCGGAGGTCTGCCGGCTCGGGGCGTGCGCCGAGGTCCCAGGCGGTGCGGATCATGCGATGGGCATGGTCGGTGATCCGGGCCCCGGCCGGCTCGGCGAGGAACTTGATCGGCCGGTCCAGGGTGCCGGTCGCTGTCTCGGCGCCCTTGGTGGCGTACTTCGCGATGTACGCGGCCACCGCCCGCTCAGTGAGCTCCTGGCCGCCCTCGAAGCCGGCCGAGCGGATCGTGCGGACGTCGAGCTGACGGCCGAAGGCAAAGGTGTGCGTCCGGCCGTCCTCGTGGCGCAGACGCTCGACGACAAAGCCGCGGATGTCGTCACGTACCGCGTCGGCATCCCACCTGGCCCTCGACAGCAGGTGCTGCAGGCCGTACGGGGTCGCGTCCCCGGCCTGCTCCGCAGGCGTCCAGCACATCTCCAGACCGCCGGTCGGAGGGCCGGCCAGGCTGGAACCGTTCCTCCGGACGTACAGGGCGACAGCCTCCGGCGCCGTTCAAGTCCCGTTCGGCCCGGCGTTCCCAGGTCCGGACGAAACCCTCCTGGACCACATCCTGCGCCTCGGCGAGGTCGCCTGTCATCGCATACAGCCGACCGATGAGTCGGCCGACGCCCGCGGCGTAAAAGGCGTCGAACTCGTGCTCGTCCGCACCCTGGCCGCCGCGCGGTTCAGCTGGTGGTCGCATGCCTCTCTGGTCACGCTGCGCCGTGCCACTTGGCTCCCTCGCATCGACTCCCTCGAACCACAAGAAGTCAGCGACTCACGCGCAACCCCCGGGCCCCGACGCCGAGCTCTTCCGACCACCACCGACGGCCTCCCCACCCGCCTACCCCCCCACTAGGAATTCCCGACTTCGGCATCGACACGTCCGAGGGCCGGACGCTACTCGCGAGAGCCTGACGCCACTGGAGGTGAGGGCAGCCGGGTCGTGGTGGCGGCCCCGCCCACGCGGGCCTCGAAGCACTCCCGTTCGCCGTCGGCCGACGCGGGCCGGAAGCAGGCCCGGACGGTGCTGCCGGGACGGACTTCGGTCATCTCCGTATAGATGAAGGTTGCCGCGTCGTCCTTGTTCCTGATGCGCACGCTGTGGGTCGGGCCGCCTGCCGTGACGTCCACCCGGTCGCCGATCTCGGTCCCCCAGGTCCGGGCCCAGCTCGCACCGCACTTCTTGCTGTGGCGCAGCTCGACGTGGGCGCCGGTGGCAGTGGGGTACGAGGCGAGGGTGTCGGGGCCGATGCCGCAGATCAGGCGCATCGGGTCCCGGCCCTCGCAGGCGGCTCCGTGGCATTGGGGAGCGAGGGAGAACGGGACGGAGGCCTGTAGTGGTTCGTCCTCCTGAGCCTCCGAGTCCGGCAGCAGGAGGAACAGCAGGGCCGCAGCACCACCGACGATCACTGTGTACGCCGACGCCAGCACCACCAGGAGCCTGCTCCCGCCACGTCGCCGCCGCCCGGTCCCGGCGGGTGGTGGCGCCTCCTGAGGTTGTGGCCGCGGCGACTCGTCCGTGGGAGGGGCGGGTGCGGGGGCCACCGCGCGTCCGCTCCAGTGTGACTCGGCGATCTCCCACAGGGCCAGCAGCCGCCCGTCCGGTTCGTTCGCGAGCCGGCACAGTTCCCGTACGGCCTGGCGAGGAGGCAGGCTCTTGCCGTTGAGGTAACGCTCCCACGAGGACTTGCTGTACGCCGTCCGCTCAGCCAGCGCCGCCAGGCTCAGCCCCGCACCGGCCCGCAGCTCCCGCAGCGCCGCGGCCAGCCGGGTGTGTTCCGCGGTCACTTCGGATCCGCCTCCCGCAGGGCCTGCCAGGTGGGCGGGTCGATGACTCCGTTCACGATCAGCCCGTTCTGCTTCTGCATGCGCTCGACCGCTCGCCGCGTCTTGGGGCCGAAGACGCCGTCGATGTCCCCTGGCGCGGTGCCCGCCCGGTGCAGCAGGCACTGCGCCTCGGCCACTTCGAGCCCCACGTGGGTGTTGGACAGGAGGATGTCCGTGGTCCGGCTCAGGCCCGCGTACCAGCGGCCGTCACGCTGCTCCAGCCGGCAGGTGTAGATGACCGGCACCAGGGACTCCGACACGGTGGCCGGGGCCGTCGCGACAGCATCGCCGCGGTCGTGCGCGAGCTGGGCACGGGCCTCGGTGAGCCGCACGGCCAGCAGGAGCGCGGCGGAGACGGACAGCGCCGTGACCACGGCTCCCGCCGTGAGCGCGACGCGCAGGTGTCGCCCGTACGGCTGCTGCTCCGTGGGGGTGCGTTCCGGTGTCGCGGAGAAGTCCTCGGGGGTGTCGGTGGTGACCGCCCGTCCCTCCGCCCAGCGTTGGGCGGCGATCTCGTGCATCGCCAGCAGCCGGTGCGGATCGTCACCGCCGACGCGGGCCATCGCCTCGACGGCCTCCCGGGGCGGCAGAGACCTGCCGTTCAGATATCGCTGCCACGACTTCGCGCTGTACCCGGTCCTGGCGGCCAGTTGCCGCGTGCTCAGTTCGCTGTGGTCCTTCAGCCTGCGCAGTCGCACGATCAACTGATGGGCGTGTGGATGCAGTTCTACAGGCAGTGCCTTCCAGCGCGACACGCTTCCCCCACTCGCGTTCGGGACCGCAGGCCCGCCCCCCGTGTCCCCGTCTCATTCTGCATCAGCTGTCACGGGGATCACAGAGCGGCCACCCCGCCCCGGTGCGACCCCGCCCTGGCGCGGAGTCAGCCATCCCCTCGTCGCAGTCCCGCCGCAGGGACTCGGCGGGCGGCGTCTCCGCAGGTCAGCGCGCGGGACGTCTCGGGATGAGGTCACTTCCGCGCCAGCTGTGGCCGAACATCACGCCGAACCCGCAGTCTCGTCGCGGAGCCGGCCGGTGCGGTCGGCTCCGGCAAACGCACGCCAATTGGGGAAGGAACACAATGAACTTCGGTACGACTCGGACCCGCCTCGCAGCTGCCGTCGCAGCCGCCGTCGCGACGGGCGCGCTGGCCGTGAGCGCCTCGCCCGCCTCGGCCACCTCCTCCCAGGGGTACTTCACCGGTTACGGCACCACATGGACGGACGACTGGAGCAACGAGGGAACACTGTCGTCCAGCAGCTACGCCAGGTCCAACGCCACCTGCCTGTGGCAGAAGATCCTCTGGGCCGAGGGCGCGACGGAGAGCAACGGCACCGCCTACGACTCCGCGGACATCGACGGCATCTTCGGCTCCAACACCACCTACGCCACCAAGCGGCTTCAGACGCGCTGGGGCCTGGACGACGACGGACTGGTCGGCCCCCAGACGCTCAGCGCAGCGGACAACAAGCTGCGGTACAGCTCGGGCAGCACGTCCTCCGGGACGCTCACCCTCACGTACGACGGCATTTCCCACGACTTCACCATGACGCGCTCCGACAGCAACCAGTACAGGTTCTACCAGGAGGGTGTCTGGCGTCTCGCGGGCTACAACTACCGCAGCTGCAGCTGACCACACGTCCTACCGGGGACCGTCGGTCGGCAGCTGGGCGAACGACGCCGACGCCATCAAGATCTGGCGCGACCCCGATGCCGGCAAGCGCAGCGGCACCTGGAAGGCACAGCAGGGCCGCATCAAGGACGGCTGGCCGGCGCCCCTGACACACGCGGCCCGTTCCCTCGGGCAGGAGGAGACAGGCCGCGTGCGTCCCCTCCGGTCCACCCAGTGATCCGGACGAAACCGCCTGTCCAGTCCCGTCCTTCGCAACAACGCCGGGCCCGTCAAGGGCCGCAGGCGGCACTCGATGAATGACAAGCACTCCAAGTCCTGGTCGGCCCACTCGGCTCGGCGTGCCACAACAAAGGGAAATACGGGGAATCATGTCTCTTCGCAGCCGACTCACGCGCCGCGCGCAGGTCACTCTCATAGGCGTCGCCGCCGGAGGTGTCGCGGCCGCAATCGCCGTCGTACCGTCGTTCGCCGACAGCGACTCCTCGGAGCCGGCGACGGTCGCCGCCCAGAAGGAGACCGACTACGGGCCCGAGCCCGAGGCCGACAGCAAGCTCGTCACCCAGGCCGGCGAGCTGTCGACCATGGCCACGGCCACGCTCTCGCGCGACACGATGATCAACCGGGCCCGTACCTGGCTCACGGCCAACAATGGAGCCCCGGTCCCCTACAGCATGGAGCGCACTTGGAAGGACGGCTACCGCCAGGACTGCTCCGGCTATGTCTCCATGGCGCTCGGGCTGGGGAAGCCCGGCCTGAACACCGTCGGGCTGGCCGACTCGCGAAACGGCGTCACCACACGGCTCAGCAGCATGAGTCAGCTCAAGAAGGGTGACCTGCTGATCGACTACAGCACCACTGACGGCGATTTCCGTCACGTAGTGATCTTCGAGAAGTGGGCCGACACGTCGCACAGCGCCTACTGGGCGTACGAACAGCGCGGTACGTACGGCACGACCCACCGGCAGCTCAAGTACGGGATCGGCAGTGACAACTACGACCCCTTCCGCCCGGTCAACCTGGGTGACGGCGGTGGCGGCGGACAGCTCCCCTCCCCGGGTGTCTCCTGGCCGATCCTCCAGAGCGGTTCCAAGGGCGCGGACGTGCGGTCCGCCCAGCAGCTGCTGACCGCGCGGGGCTACACGGTCGAGGCCGACGGCCTCTTCGGCCCGAATACCCGCTCCGCGGTGATCCAGTTCCAGAAGTCCCGCTCCCTGGCCGCTGACGGCGTCATCGGCCCGGACACCTGGTCAAAGCTGATCACGGCGGTGCAGTACGGCTCGTCCGGCCAAGCGGTGACGGCAGCACAGACGCAGCTGAACGTCTACGGCTACGGCCTCGCGACCGACGGCAGGTTCGGCTCGAAGACGAAGTCTGCGACGGTCGCCTTCCAGAAGAACCACCACTTGCAGGCCGACGGCGTCATCGGCCCGGAGACCTGGCGCGCCCTGCTCGGCACCCGCTGACGCGAGCGGTCCCGGCGGCCGACCGACGGCTCCTTCCCACTGCGCCCGCAGCGGGAAGGAGCCGTCGATGTATGGGACGGCCGAAGTTCGCCGCGGCGGCAGGGTCCGAGGTGGTGACCGCGTTCCAGCCGGCCCGGCCGTGGCTGATCACGTCGAGCGCCTTGAACTGCCGGGCACGGGTGTAGGGCTCGTTGAAGGTGGTGGAGGCGGTGGCGACAAGGCCGATCCGTTCGGTCTCGCGTGCGATGGCCGTCATGACCAGCAGCGGGTCGATCGGGAAGTGCGGGGCCTGAGCTTCGAGGTCCACGTCCAGGACCGGGTGTCCGCGAAGAACAGCAGCTGGATCTTGCCGCGCTCGGCCGCCTGCGCGTAGCGCACGAACTGGTCCATGTCCGTGTAGTGGACAGGTTCGCGCCCGGCAGGCGCCATGCACCGGGTTCGGCTCCGTAGCCGCTGGTGAACTGCATGCACAGGAGCATCTGTTGGCTTGTCATGGTCGCTCCTCCAACGAGGCGGAATGGTGCATGGCGTATGCCAGGGCGCTTAGGAGAGGGCCCATGCGCATCAGTGGAGAGCAGGGGTGCCGTGGAGAGCCCGGCCGCGGCGCTCCGCACGAGAGGAGTTGTCGGGGACTTCTCGTACGGGGTGTGCGCCGCGGGGCGGCGGCAGCGTGGTCACCTGTGGGCGGCGCGGTTCAGCTCGACGACGTCCTCCAGGGTGGGCTCGGCACCGAGGGCGGCGAAGCGCTCTGCCATGCTGTCCCGGACCGCCGCGTCGGAGCGCGCCGCCGGTGGTGGGTACCGGGTCCATGGGGTCGTAGGAGAACTCCTCGGCCTGCTCGGCGGTGGACGGCGGTTCAGGGGTCAGGCGTCCGTCCGCGCGCAGGTGGAAGTCCGTGTCCACGGCCCGCGACAGGGGCCATTCCGTCTCCTCGCGCCACTGGTTGACGCCCATGACGAACAGCAGCACCTTGCCCGCGTCCGGCGCCTCAGCCTCGCCGTCGCCGATCGTGCGCCGGAACCAGTCGAACTGCATGTCCGCCAGGCGCCCGCGCATGGCCATGAAATCGGAGTCCGCGCCGAACCCGAAGTTGACGTCCCCGACCACGTGCCGCCAGTTGGTGTGGGTCCAGGGGCCCGTGATCAGCGTGGCGGACCGGCCGGCCCGCCGCATGGCGGTGAAGTTGTCGAGCGTGCCCTGACTGAAGATGTCGAACCAGCCACCGACCTGGAACTGGAAGGTGGGCAGATCGACCTCGTCGTGCCGACCCGCGACGCGGCAGGACGCCGCCCACTCGGGCTCGCGGCGGGAGCGTTCGTAGCCGAGCTCGGGCAGGTCGTGCCGGGCGAACGCGGGAAACCGCCCGATGGGCAGCTCCCCGTAACCGCCGTTCGCCAGGCCGTCAAAATCCTGCACGAGCCCGGTGATGCCGCTCACGAGCCCGTCGAGGTCGGTGCTGGGACGGCGCATCAGGGTGTCGGCGCCCTGCAGGAGGGACCAGGGGACGGTGAGGCCGAGTTCGATCGCGCCGCCGCGCGTCCACAGCCCGTCGTCCGGGTCGGACCACGTGATCACCGGCGCGATGGCCTTCAGCTCCGGCGGCTTCGACAGCGCCGCCATCCACTGGGTGTTGCCGAAGTAGCTGCCCCCCGACCATGCCGACCGAACCGTTGGAGCCGGGGAGGGCGGCGGCCCACCGTACGGTGTCGTAGCCGTCGCTCTCCTCGTACGTGAACGGCTCCCACTCCCCCTCGGAGGCGAACCGGCCGCGGGTGTCCTGGACGACCACCATGAACCCGCGCCGGGCAGCCGCCGGCGGATCGAGCATGACGGTCATCATGGGGGTCTGCTTGCCGTACGGCAGCCGACTCAGCAGCACCGGCCACGGCCCGTGCCGCCGGGACGGTACACATCCGCGCGCAGCACCGTGCCATCACGCATCTGCGCCGGAACGTCGACCTCGATCTGGATCCCCGCCGCGCACTGCTCCTCAGGTCAGTGGTCCCGGGGGTCAGGCCACGGCGTTCAACAGGTCGGCCAGCACGTCGGGCCGTTCCAGGGCGATGAAGTGGCCGGCCTTGGGGACCTGCGTGAAGTCGGCGGCCGGCAGCAACTCCTTGTTGGCTTGCCGGTCCGAGGGACGGGACCAGTCCTTCTCGCCGTAGACGAGGTGGATGGGGGCCTTGACCTCGGGATAGCGCGAGCGGGCGGCGATGAGGCTGGGCAGGTTTTGGTACACGGCCCGGGCGACGGTCGGGTAGCCGGGGCGGCTGCCCACCTGGAGGAGCTCGTCCACGTAGTCCTCCCGCAGCGCGCTCTCGTCGCCGAGGCCGCCCTGCAGGATCTTGCGGAGGGCGGGCCTGGGCTCCACCCCGGCAATCACCGGGCCCACCCCCGGGGCGAGAACACCGCTGATCACCACACGGGCGAGGAGGCTGGACCGGGCGATTCCGCCGCGGAAGTCGTAGGTGTTGACCGCCACGACGCGCCGGACCCGCTCCGGGAGATCGGCCGCTGTGGTCAGGGCGAGCACCGCCCCCATGGACTCCCCGACCAACGTCACGTCGTGGAGGTCGAGTTCGGTCAGGAGCCGCTCGACGCCCGCGCGCATGGCCGGCTCGTCGTACGACGCCCCGGGCACGATCTCGGAGTAGCCCATCCCCGGCAGGTCGAGGGCGTACACGGTGTAGTGGTCCGCGATCAGCGGGATGAGGTGGCGGAAGTGCTCGGCCTGCGTGCGCACGGTGTGCAGCAGGACCAGGGGGGCGCCGGTGCCCGCCTTGAGGTAACGCAGGGTTCCCTCGCGGCCGTCGAGTCCCACGCGCGGGGCGAGGGTGTGGCTGGTGGTCCCCGGAATGTGGATCGTGGGACGTGACTCGTGGTCGGGCATCTCGCCGACTCCTCGTGTGTGAAGGGGGTTACTTCGCCAGCTGGGCGTACAGGCCGCCCAGGTCGCCGGCCAGGCCGGCCTTGACCTGCCGCGAGATGTCGTCGGCGAGCACCTCGTACGCGCCCGTCTCGACGCCGTCGAGGGCGAGTGCGGCGACGTCACGGGGGTCGGACTTGGGTGCGTCGACGCCCGCCGCGAGGTCCGTGTCGACGTAGCCGACGTGAAGTCCGGTGACGGCGATGCCGCGCGGCTGCAGCTCCAGGCGCAGGGAGTTGGTCTGCGACCACAGGGCGGCCTTGGAGGCGCTGTAGGAGCCGCCGAGGGCCAGCCAGGAGAGCACGGAGTGCACGTTGAGGAGGTGGCCGCCGCCGTTGCGCTCGATGAGGGGCACGAAGGCGCGGGTGAGAAGCAGCGGGCCGTAGAAGTTGGTCTCGAACTCCCGGCGGACGTCGTCGACCGGGGAGTCGAGGAAGGACGCGCCGACCGAGGCACCGGCGTTGTTGATCAGCACGGTCACGTCTTGCGCCTGCGCGGCGGCGGCCGCCACGGAGGCCGGGTCGGTGACCTCCAGCGCCACCGGGACCGCGTCGGGGTGCGTCACCGTGCGCGGGTCGCGGGCCGTGGCGTAGACCTTGCCGGCACCGCGCGCGTACAGCTCCTCCACCAGCGCCTTGCCTATGCCTCGGCTGCCGCCGGTGACGAAGACGTTGGCGCCCTTGAGTGCGGTCATGACTGCCTCCACAAAATGAGAAACCGATCGGTTTCCACTAAGATAAACCGATCGGTTTCCAGGCGCAAGCCCAACAGGGTCCCCGGCTTCACCGGGGCGTTCCGTCACCTCGTGGATCCCCGGGGTGACGAGCTCTCCACCTGTCTGTCCGGCCTGGTTTCCCGACCGTGTCGCAGAGCCAGTCCGGGACGGTGTCGGGCGTGAGGTGGAGGCGGAGGGCTGGGGGCAGGGGGAGGCCTTCGACGCCGGAGAGGGTGCCCGTCAGGCTCTCGACGTACATGGTGATGTGGTCGCCTCGCAGCGTGGACGTCGAGCCGGGCGCTCCGTCGATGTGCTGGATCTGCGGGCCGACGGGTACGGCCGTCTTCAGGTCGCGGATCGTGACGGCCGCTGCGGAACACTTGAGGACCCCTTGGGCCCGCCGGCCGTGTCCCCGGTCACCACTCCACCGAAGACGAGGTCGCGCAGTTCGAGGCGGCTTCCCTTCATGTTCCAGGACTCGGCGGCGAATCGACCGGCGCTCGTGTCCTCGGGAGCCTTGAGATCGCTGATGTCACAGGTGCGGGCGGCCCCTGTGGTGGGCGCCGGTTGGGACGACGGCGCCGTGGGCCGACGGCCGGGGGTGGGTGACGTGTGAGGTGCGGCCGGTGGCGCGTCGGATGGTTCCGCGGTCGTCGGCGTCGGCGTCGGAGCGGCCAGGCTCAGCGAGGGACTCGTGTCGGGTGCCGGACTCTGCTGCCCGGTGTCGCCGCGGAGTGCTGTTCGCACCGGTCGTCAGGCTGCTGCGGCGCCTGGCCCAGGAGGACGCGAACCATCGTCGCCACGGTCGCCGGGCGTGCGGGCGTGCGTGCGGGCGGGGGAGCAGCCGGCGGAGTGAGTCCCCTGCGGGGTGCCGACGTGTCACCGGCACCCCGCTCGCAGGGTTCAGCGCACGGCGACGGGTACCGGCTTGTCGGCGGTGTCGTCGGCCGGCAGGTCGGCCTCCTTGATGCCGAACCGGTCGCAGAAGCGAGCGAGTGGGCCCGGAGCCCACCAGGCCGCTCTGCCCAGCAGCCTCATGACGGCCGTTCCCAGCAGGATGCGCACCACCAGCACATCCACCAGGACCGCGAACACCATGCCGACACCGAAGAGCTTGATGGTCAGCACATCGCTCATCCCGATCGCCGCGAGCGGCACGCACATCAGCAGCGCCGCGCTCACGACCAGGCGGCCGATGACCTGCAGCCCGGTCGCCACGGCTTCCGTGCTGTCGCCCTGCTTGTCGTACTGCTCCCGCATCCGGGACACCAGGAACACCTCGTAGTCCAGGGAGAGTCCGAAGATCAGCGCGAACAGCATGATCGGCAGGTTGGGCTCGATGTTGCCCGTCGGATCGAAGCCGAGCGGGTTGTGCGGATGGCCGTCCTGGAAGATCCAGACCAGGACGCCGAAGGTCGCGGTCAGCGACAGCATGTTCATCGCGATGGCCTTCAGCGGCAGCAGCACCGAGCCGAACGCGAGGAACAGCAGGAGGTACGTCATCACCGCGATGTAGAGCAGCATCCACGGCAGGGTCTCGCCCAGTGCGTCCAGGGTGTCGTCGTAGACCGCCGACTCGCCGCCGAAGTACGCGCGGGGAGATGAAGGAGCAGCTCGGCAAGGGCAAGCTGTTCGGCGCGCTCGTCGTCCCCGCCGACTTCACCTCCTCCGCCACCGCACTGACCGGCACCGCGCCCGCCGGGACCCCGGCCCGCCCGACACTGACGGTGCTGACCAACCAGTCCGCCGGCAGCCTGGGCTCCGGCCTGGCCCGGACGGCGACGACCCAGGCGGCCGAGAACGCCTCGCTCCAGGTGGGCAAGGAGCTGACCGCCCAGATCGGGACTGCGCAGGCGAAGCTGCCCGCAGCGGCACGCGTCCTGCTCGCCGACCCGGCCGCCGTCACGGTCGAGGACGGCCACCCCCTCGACTCACGCAGCGGCCTGGGCCTGACGGCGTTCTACTACGCACTCACCCTCGTGGTCGTCGGCATGCTCTCCGCCAACGTCATCAGCGGCCAGGTCGACCACGCCCTCGGCTACACCCACAACGACATGGGCCCGCTGCGCCTGCACCGCCCGCTGATACGGGCGACCCGGGTCCAGACCTTCGCCATCAGCAGCACCCTCATGACCGGCCTGTCCCTGCTGACGGGCACCCTGGTCATGGTCGGCGCGGTCGGCATCATGGGCATGGACGCCGCCCACCTGCCCCTGCTGTGGCTGTACTCGGTGTGCGCCATCGCCGTCACCGGGATCGGCGCGCTCACTCTCCTCGCCGTCTTCGGCACGCCCGGCATGCTGGTGGTCACGCTGGTCTTCATCGGGATGGCGGTACCCACGGCCGGGGCCACCACCCCCATCGAGGCGCTGCCCGGCTTCTACCGCTTCCTCTCGGAGTTCGAGCCGCTGCGGCAGATCACCGGCGGCATCCGCTCGATCCTCTACTACGACGCCCAGGGCGACGCGGGTCTCACCCGCGGCTGGGTCATGATGACCGCCGCCCTCGCGCTGGCCGCGCTGTTCGGCTTCGGCGTACTCGGGTGGTACGACCGCAAGGGGCTGCACCGCATTCCAGTGGAGACGACACCCGAGAAGGCCACCGTCCCCGCGTAGCGGAACGCAGCCACCCAGAACGGGGCCATTACTCGGAGTGGCCCCGGTGTGTGTCGCCTGCCGAGGACGACAGACGCGCACACCATCATGGCTTGGCGACGGTCTTTCCCCCAGGCCGTCGCCAAGCCTCTGCCCGGAGCCCCTGAAAACCGATCGGTTTTCATTTCGTCCCCTTCGGGTTAACCTCGCCGCATGACCACCGAAGTGAAGCTGAGCCCCAGGGAGCGGTTGCTGGAAGCGGCGGCCACGCTCACCTACCGAGACGGCGTCAGCATCGGCGTCGAGGCGCTGTGCAAGGCGGCGGGGGTGTCGAAGCGCTCCATGTACCAGCTGTTCGAGAGCAAGGACGAACTCCTGGCAGCAAGCCTGAAGGAGCGCGCCTCCGCCTACGTGGCGACTCTCCTGCCCGCGGCGGACGACGGCGGCCGGTCACCCCGCGAGCGGATCCTGCACGTCTTCGAGCAGGTGGAATCACAGGCCGGCGCCCCCGAGTTCCGCGGCTGCCGGTACCTGGCCGTGCAGATCGAACTCAAGGACCAGAGTCACCCCGCGAGCCGGGTCGCCCATCAGGTCAAGGCGAACCTGACCGCCTTCTTCCGCGCCGAGGCCGAGCAGGGCGGGGCGGGCGATCCCGATCTGCTGGCCCGGCAGCTCAGCCTGGTCTTCGACGGCGCCAGCGCCCGCGCGGGAATCCAGGCCGACAACCTGACCGGGCTCATCGCACCCACGGTAACCACCCTGCTCGACGCGGCAGGCGTGCGCTGACGCATCGCCCGTCCAGAAAACTCCCTCACCTCCCGGCACCCGAGGGAAGCCCGATGGCCGTAAGCGTGTTGCCGAGCATGCCGCAAGCGAAGAAGCTTGCGGTCTCGTCGGCATCGGCGCCCAGCGACAGGTGCACGGTTTCCCAGATCCTCATCCAGCCGGCCCGGACGACCTCACCGATCAGGTCATCGCCCTGCGCCTCGGCGGCCGCCCTCTCGAAAGCCAGGCGGGTGTCGTCCATGCTCCGCACCAGAGCGGCGACGAAGATCGCCTTCTAGTCCGGGAAGAGCCGGAAGAGATACGGCTGCGTGACGCCCACCCGCTTGGCGATCGCCGCGGTGGAGGTGCCGTGGTAGCCCGTGCGCGCGAACTCGGCGATCGCCGGTTGACGGGGCCGAGGAGCACACCTTTCTGATCAGGGGCGGAGGTAGGGCGGATCACCTGCTCGTCGCCCTTCACCAGCCGGCGGACGAGCTCCCTGCGCTGTCGACGAAGTCGTACCGCAGGACCGGCGCGTACTCGGGGTAGCGCCTCGGGGGTGGCGTATTCGATCAGCGACTTGTGCGTTCTCTGTAGCGTCCGTCCGGACGTGGTGCGCGTCATTGCACTCGGCGCGCACAAAGTGGGGGGGAGGCTTGGTCCGCATCACCATCGGTTCTGACGAGCAGGACGACACCGGCGGAGTTCCGGCGGGAGGTGGAGGCGCTCAGTCTCCAGAGCCGTGGCGAACCAGGCGCGAGGGATCATCGAGCTCGCGCTGGGCCAGAATCGCAGCGCTGAACCTTGCGGTGGCATACGCCACCTGGCGTGCGGCGCGTCCTTCCGCGCCCGCGGTGACCATGGTCACCGCGTACTGCTCCGAGCAGCTCGCGCGGGCGACAGCGGTGCCCAGCAGGTCCGGAGACACGGGCAACCCCGGCAAGGGACTACAGACGCCGGCACCGGCACGGCGGCGAACGCCGGCACGTCGGGCAACGGGAATCCCGGCAACGGCCCCGGGAGCGCCGGCAATACGGCCCGCAACGGCCAAGCAAGCGGCAGGAAGGGCGAGTAGCGCCCGCGCCCATCGGCCGGACCGCTCGCCGTTCGCGGCGTGACGGTCTCGTTCGCCCGTCGTGGTGCCCGCGTACCTCACGTGAGCCGGTACGAAGCATGTTCCTGTGACGCTTGCGGCGTCCATTTCGATCTGTCGGTCATGCACAGGAAGCATGAGAGATGGCGGAGATGTGACGTCCTTCCCCGGACGCGGCGGAGGTGATGAATCCCGGAGGTTTCGGGTGCGACCGTTCACCCTCAACTACGCCCGCTCCAGGGCGCTTCCGACCATGGTGACGCCCTACCGAT
Source organism: Streptomyces sp. DT2A-34 (assembly GCF_030499515.1). NCBI lineage: Bacteria > Bacillati > Actinomycetota > Actinomycetes > Kitasatosporales > Streptomycetaceae > Streptomyces > Streptomyces sp. DT2A-34. Next base: position 4,765,029 of record NZ_JASTWJ010000001.1, read on the forward strand.
TCGACGAGTCGCTTCAACTGACGGCAACACCGGGCCCGTGACTTCAGAAACAGTTCGTGGTTCATCGGCCGGCGATGACGACCTGCCCCCTCCGGCGCTCGGCGCGGAGTACGGCGCGGGCCGCCGCGAGAATTTCCTCGTCCGTTTCCACGCCGGAGCCCGTCAGGACGTGGATCAGCCGGGTGTGCCACACATCGGGATCCGCCTCGTACGCGTCCAGTACGCGTACGGCGTAGCCACCCACACCGTTGCCGCCGCCGGTCCCGCCCAGCCGTCGGCGGACCGCCACCCTGAGCGTGGTGTACAGGTCGTGGACGGCTCCGCGTACGGAATCCGTGAGTCCGGGCGCCGCCCCTGTGGCCAGCGCGACGGCCACCAACTCCACTTCGGTCACGGGACCCCCTTCAGTTGTGCGGGTTGTGCGATGTCATGGCCCTCACCATGGCCGGGGGTGCTGCAATGACGATGAATTTCCGATGGTGTGCGGAGGCGGAGGCTTCAGGTGGACGGCGGATCTCCAGAGCTGCTGCGGTTCGAGGTGCTCGGACCGTTACGGGCATGGCGGGGCGGAACTCCAGTGGATCTGGGACCCGTCAAGCGCCAGACCGTGCTGGCCGCGCTGCTGCTCCGCCAAGGGGCCGTGGTCGGCCATGACCAACTGCTCGACTCGGTGTGGGGTTCGGAGCCGCCCGCGGGTGGTCGCAAGGTGTTGCCGACTCACGTCAACTCGCTGCGCAGGGCGCTCGATCCGGAAGGCACCCGGCCCACGGAGTCGGTGATCCGCAGCGGCAAGGGCTGGTACCGCTTCGTGGCCGAGGGCGTCCGGCTCGACACGGCGGACCTGGCCGAGCGGGCCGACGAGGCGCTGCACACCCTGGCGTCCGGCGACCTGGCCACCGCGACCGACCAGTTCGCCGCTGCCGTCGAGCTGTTCCGGGGAGAGCCCCTGGCCAACCTGCCGGGACCCTTCGCGCAGGGCGAGCGGCGGCGGTTGCTGGAGCGTCGGCGGGTGCTCCGACAGGAGCGGCTCAAGTGCCTTCTTCTGCTACGGCGGTTCGGCGACGCCCTCGACGACTTCGACGGCCTGTCCGCGTCCGACCTCTACGACGAGTCCCTGGTGGCCCTGCGCATGCGGGCCCTGTACGGCGTCGGACGTCAGGCGGAAGCGCTCAAGGCCTATGAGGGCATGCGCCGACGACTGCGCGACGAACTCGGAACCAGTCCCCGTGAGGAACTTCGCCGGGTGCACGAAGCGGTGCTGCGCCAGGACGACACCTACCTCCTCCCTCCCCCGCCTCCTCCCCCCAAGCCACGCGAGAGCACTTCGAGCGCACCCGCCGAACTGCCCCATGACGCGGCGGGGTTCGCCGGCCGAACCGACGAACTCGTCAGACTCCACCGGCTGCTTCCATCCGAGCGGGAGCCGGGACGGGCGGGCACCGTGGTCATCTCCGCCATCGGCGGCGCCGCCGGCATCGGCAAGACCGCGCTGGCCGTGCACTGGGCACATCAGGTACGCGACCGTTTCCCTGACGGCCAGCTCTACATCAACCTGCACGGCTTCGACTACGACCGCAGCCCCCTCGAACCCGGCGAGGCCCTTGAACTGCTGCTGCGCAGCCTGGGGCTCGCGGCGTCGGAGATCCCCGCGAACCACGAGGCCCAGGGCCGTGTGTTCCGGACCCTGCTGGCAGGCCGGCGCATGTTCGTCCTGCTGGACAACGCGGCCTCCGCCGAGCAGGTACGTCCGCTGCTCCCGGGCAGCGCGACCTGCTGCGTCGTCGTCACCAGCCGCAACCGCCTCGGCGACCTCATCGCCCGCGACGGGGCCCACGCCCTGCGTCTGGACCTTCTTCAGCCGGACGAGGCCCGCGCACTGCTGAGCCGGGCCCTCGGTGCGGACCGGGTCGACGCCGACGACATGGCCGTAGACGAGCTGATCCGGTTGTGCGGCAGTCTTCCGCTGGCCCTGCGCGTGGCCGCTGCCAGGCTCGCGGGCGATCCGGCCCTGCGGACGGCTGACCTCGTCGCCGAGATGACCGAGGGCAACAGGCTGGAGGCACTGGAGCCGGACGGTGACGCCGGCTCTCCTTTGCGTACGGCCTTTTCGGTGTCGTATCGCGTCCTGTCACCCGGTGCGCGCCGACTGTTCCGGCTGCTCGGCCTGTTCCCGGGGGCGGAGTTCACGGTCGAGGCCGCGGCGGCTCTTCTTGACGTATCGCTGTCGCGGGCCCGGCGGCTGCTCGGTGCGCTGGCCGCGGCGCATCTGATCGAAGCCCCGACGGCGGGCCGGTACCGGTTCCATGATCTGCTTCGTGAGTACGCGCAGGAGCGTGCGCAGGTGGAAGAGGCGGTGGCGGATCGCGAAGCCGCGTTGAAACGCGTCCTGCTCCGGTACCTGCACACCACTCGTGCCGTCGCCGGCACCTGGCACTTCCCGGAACTGCCCGACGACCTCGCATCCGGTGATCAAGCGGGCTCGTTGTCGGCTACCGAAGCCGGACGGTGGCTGGAGGCCGAGCGGGCGAATCTGCTCGCCGTCATCAACCATGCCGCCCACTACGGTCCCCGCCCCGTCGCCTGGCACCTGGTCTCCGCACTGTTCGGCTACTTCTGGCTTCATCTGCCGCGGGCGACGTGGCAGGCCCTTGCACGGACTGCGCTGGACGCGGCCGTGGCCGAGGGCGACCTGTTCGGCCAGGCAGCCATGCACCACAGCCTCGCGGTGATCCAGTGGGACTGGGGTCATGTCAGGGAGGCGGCGGATCACAACACGCGCGAACTGGCGATCAGCCGGGAGCTCGACTGGCGGACAGGAAAGGCCGGTGCTCTGGGCGTCGGAGGCTTCTTGGAATGGAGCATGGCGCGTCTCGACAGAGCGCACGAGGGTCTCACCGCCGGTCTGCTGATCACCCGTGAAACCGGGAACCGTTACCTCGAAGCGTTCGGGCTGAACGGCCTCGGTATGGTCTCCCGGGACCTGGGCCGACTGCGGGAGGCCGCGGACCACCTCGAACTGGTCGTCCGCCGCAATGCGGGAATCAGCTGGTGGGACGACAGCCTGGCGTTGCAGATTCTGGGCTGGGTCTACTGGGAACTCGGCCGTCTCAGTGACGGGCTGCGCGTCCTCGGCCCCAAGGTGGCCACTGACGACCGGGGCGGATACCGCAACGGCCGCGCGATGATGCTCGATGCCGTCGCAAAGATCAACGTCGAACTCGGGCACCACGACAAGGCGTTGGCACAGACCGACCGCGCCCTCGCCATGGTGAGGGACCTGGGACGGCCCTGGATTCAGGCCGGCATCCTCAACACGGTCGCCGCTGCCCACCGACGTCTGGCCCACTTCGACCGCTCCCTCGATGCCGACACGCAAGCCCTCGCGCTGGCCCAGAAGGCAAGATTCAAACGAGCCGAGGCGGACAGCGTCCTGGGGCTGTCCCTCACCCACCAGCAGCTGGGCCACCACGAAGAGGCCCGCAGTCATGCCGAGCAAGCACTGTGCCTGGCCCGTGAGTACGGGTTCGGTGTGGTGGAGGGCCAGGCCCTGACCGTCCTGTGTCGCACGGCGGAGGCCGGGTCCGCGGACGCCGCAGCCGTCGCCCTCGGTCGAGAGGCCCTGGCCGTACACCGCGAAACCGGACACCGCCTCGGCGAAGCCCGCACCCTCATGGCCCTCGCCCGCGCCCACCGGAAGACCGACCCCGCTGCCGCCGAACTGATGAAGCGGCAGGCACGGGACATCTTCTCGGACGTCGGCGTACCCGAGACGGAGTACGAGGACCTCGACCGGTGACGCCTCCGCGGCCGAGCTCGTCAGTCCCGTTCACGCCGGAGCCAGGACACGTGCTCCGGCCCATAGCGGCAGGCGGAAGACCGAGTTCCGGGCGTCGCGGGCGGGCTCCATGCCGACCCCGCGCCGAAGGCACCGAAGTGGGGCACGACGTACTCCCAGACGACGTCGCCGTCCGGCGTGACCTCGAAGAGGCGGCCGAAGGGGCCTTCGACGGCTCTCCCACTCGGCGACGGTGCGCGGCGCGCCACCGAGGTGCTCGACGAAAGCGCGCGTGGCGGGAAGTGCGACGGAAGTACAACAGCAGGTCACTCCAAGGCCGTTCGCAGCGGTCGACGCTGTGGACAACGGCGGCCTGGCCCGTCACGCGTCGCTCGTCGGCTGCCTCTCCGAGTACGGAGTCCTCGACGCGCTCGAACTACCCGAGACCTGTGGCGCTGTGGTTGCCGCCGTCGGCCACCTCGGCCCGAAGCGCGTTGTCGGCGAGCGGAAGCGGCGGATAGCGGCAGCGAGATCAGCGATGAGCCTCCGCCCACTTGAGTGCTCACGCTGGTCGTGGGCAGGAGTCTGCGGAGGAGATCGGCTGTGAGAGAGGTCGGCTATGGCCCCGGCTCGGCGGGGTCGTGGGTGATCAGGTCTCCCGGCTGGCACCGGAGGACATCGCAGATCCTCGACAGGGTCGAGAAGCGGATGGCCTTGGCCCGTCCGTTTTTCAGTACGGACAGGTTGACGACGGTGATACCCACTTGCGCGGCCAGCTCGGTAAGGGTCATGCCGCGCTCGGCGAGAAGGCGGTCGAGGTGGATCCGGATCGCGTGAGGTTCCTCTTCGGACATCAGATGGTCCCTTCGAGGTCCTCTCGCATGCGCACGCCCTCGCGCATGATCTTCCCCATGATCACCGCGGCGAGGCCGGCGAGGACGAGCACCAGCGGCCCGGAGACCGCAGGGCCAGAACCGACGATCGGCGCCATGCTCCCGACGAGCCAGGATCGCGACCAGCCGGCGGTGAGGCCGGCCAGCGGCGTACCCACGGCGACGAACCAGCCGAGAACGGAGAGCCGTTGCGCCACCGCCTCGGTGAACGGCCCCTGCAGCAGGACGGCCTTCAGCAGTCGGGAGAAGAGCAGCAGCGCGAGCGCACCGAACAGCAGCCAGGGCAGTTCGCCCCCGAGATCGGCGGCGCGCTGCCCCACAGAGGGACTGTCCTGGCACAGGCGCGTGGCGCTGCTGGACACCTCCACGCCCGCGCCCACCGGCAGTGAGTCCGCCAGCGAGGCGTTGCGCCAGAAGTCCGTCTGCACGCAGACCGCCCCGTCGTCGAGCATGTGCGTGGCCCCCGTGCCTATGAAGGCGAGTCCGCAGAGCACCGCCAGCGCAGAGGTCACCGAGGCCAGGGCCCTCGTGAGTCGCGTGTCCATCTCATCCACCCCATCGATTTTCGATATGCTCAAGGCTAGCGGAGCATATCGATATTCGACAAGTTCATGGCTGCCGACGAGACCGGCCAAGCGGGCCGACAGGCCGAGGTGGCACGCACTGCCCCCGCGTGCGCATCCGCGATTGCGCACCTGAGCAGACCTTCGAGTCGACGCAGTCCGAACTCAATGTGGGCGGCGTGCACTCCGCCTTGCCACTCCCCGCTGCGCCGTGCCCTCCGCGTGCCCATAAGAGCGGACAACTACGGTCAACAGCGGTACAGCCAAGCCTTGCGACCCGCCATCACGGCGGTATCTCTGCAATTCGGGCGTGTGCCCGCGAAGCCTCCCGGGGCGACACCGTTCGGCTCGAAGGTGTCCGAGATCCGCAATTCTCCGATGCCGTAGAGCAAGGACGTCAGAGAACGCCGCTATGCGTGAAGGCCCGCCTCTCCCACCACACGGATGCCCGTCTCCTCCCCGGGACGGACCGCGAGCGGGCCCGCGACGCGGATGGCGACCGGGATGCCGTGGCCCTCGACCGCCACGGTGACCATGGCGTCGTGGCCGTAGTAGCAGACGTCGGTCACCGTGCCCCTGACCGCGCCCTCGCTGTCCACGTCGGTCAGCCGGAGCTGTTCCGGACGGAGCAGGACCGTGCCGGCGCGCACGCCGCCCGGCGGGGTGGCGAGGGGCACGGGGCCCAGGACGGTCCGGGCCGTGCCGTCGCTGTCGTTGTCGATGGTGCCGGGGAGCAGGACGGCGTCGCCGACGAAGTCGGCGATCCAGGGGTCGGCGGGGCGGCGGTAGAGGTCCTGTGGGGTGGCGCACTGGGCGACCCGGCCGTCCCGTACGACGGCGACGAGGTCAGCGGTGGACAGGGCCTCCTGCTGGTCGTGGGTGACGAGGACCGCCGTGGCGCCGGTCGTCCGCAGCGCGGCCCGTACGTCGGACCGCACTCCCGTCCGCAGCGCGCTGTCGAGGGCGTTGAACGGCTCGTCCAGAAGCACGAGTCGGGGGCGCGGGGCGAGCGCGCGGGCCAGCGCGACGCGCTGTTGCTGACCGCCGGACAGTTCGTGCGGCATGCGGTCGCCGTATCCGGCGAGGCCGACCAGTTCCAGCAACTCCTCTGTGCGGCGCCGCCGTTCGGCCCGGTCGAGGCCCTTCAGCCCGAAGGCGACGTTGCGGGCCACGCTCAGATGCGGGAAGAGGGCGCCCTCCTGGGGCACGATGCCGATACGGCGGCGCTCCGGCGGCAGATGGACGCCCGGCCCGGCAAGCACCCGGTCGCCGAGCCGGACCGTGCCCGCGTCGGCGCGCAGGAACCCGGCGACGATCCGCAGCATGGTGGTCTTGCCGCAGCCGGAGGGGCCGAGTACGGCGGCCAACGCGCCTGCCGGGACGGTGAGTTGCAGTTCCCGCAGGACCGGCTCTCCGGCCCCCGCTCCGGCTCCGTAGGACTTGGTGAGTCCTTCCACGTGCAGTTCGTTCATGTCCGGTGCCTGCCTAGGAGGTACGAGGGGACGGCGGCCAGCAGGATCAGCGCGGCGGCGTAGGGGGCGGCCGCCGCGAAGGATCCGGCGCCGGTCTCGGTCCACAGCCGGGTGGCGAGGGTGTCCATGCCGGTGGGGCGCAGCAGCAGGGTCGCGGGGAGTTCCTTCATGCAGACCACGAAGGTGAGCGCGGCCCCGGCGGCCACTCCGGGTGCGGCCAGCGGGACGGTCACCTCGCGCAATACCTGCCAGGGCCGTCGCCCGAGCGAGCGGGCCACGTCCTCCAGGACGGGCGGTGCCTGGAGCACGGCCGCACGGGTGGCGGCCACCGCGACCGGCAGGAAGAGGACCGCGTACGCGCAGACCAGCAGCGGGAGTTGCTGGTAGAGCGGGTAGGCGTAGCGCACGGCGAAGAACACCAGCGCGAGGGCGACCGTGATGCCGGGCAGCGCGTGCCCCGCGTACGCCGCCTGCTCCAGCAGGCGGGCGCCACGGCCCCGGTGCCGGGCGGCGATCACCCCGACCGGCAGGGCGAGGACCGTGGTGAGGCCCGCGCCCGCCGCCGCGACCCCGAAGGTGCCCCAAGCGGTCTCCGCGAGCCCGCCCAGGTCCCAGGTGGCCGAGGTGCCGACGGCGAGCCAGTAGCCGAGGGTGCCCAGCGGGAAGGCCACGGCGACGGCCGTGACCGCGGCGCACCACAGCAGGGCGAGTGGCCGCCACCGGCCGAGGCCGATCGGAACCGCCGGGCGGGCGGTCCCCGTTCCGGTTCTGGCGTGCCCGGCGCGGCCCCGGGTGCGGGCCTCGGCGGCGACCAGGGCGACCGTCATGACCACCAGGACGACGCTGAGCGCGGCAGCCGGGGTGCGGTCGAAGGAGGCGCGGTAGGAGGTGTGGATGGCCCGGGTGAAGGTGTCGTAGCGCATCAGCGAGACCGCGCCGAAGTCGGAGAGCACGTACAGCGCGACGAGCAGTGCCCCGCCCGCGGCCGCCGGTCGCAGCTGCGGGAGCGTGACGCGGACGAACGTCCCCAGCGGGCCGTGGCCGAGGGAACGCGCGGCCTCCTCCTGCGCCGGGTCGATGCCCCGCAGCGCGGCGGCGACCGGCAGATGGACGTACGGGAAGCTGACCAGCGTCAGGGCGAGGGCGGCCCCGCCGAAGCCGGCCAGCCCCGGCTCGGCCGACAGCCAGGCGAACGCGGCCACGTAACTCGGCACCGCGAGCGGCAGCGTGGCCAGCACCGACCAGGCGCGGGCGCCGGGCAGCGCGGTGCGCACGGTCAGCCAGGCCAGGGAGACTCCCAGGACCAGGCACGCCGCCACGACCACCGCGGTCAGGCCGAGGCTGCGGCCGAGGAGGTCGAGCGTCCGCTCGTCGGCGACGACGTCCCAGGCGAAGGCCGGGCCGCGTTCCAGGGCGCGGACGGCGAGGTAGCCGAGGGGCAGCAGGGCGAACAGGGCGGCGACGCAGGCGGGAATCAGCAGGATCAGGGGCGGTCTGCGGTCGGGCGTGCGGGCCTTGACCGGCGTACGCGGTGCCCTGACCGGCGTACGGAACGAGCGAGACGTACGGCCCCCGGTTGCCTCGCGCACGTGCTCGTCCCCGGCCGGTGCCGGGGCTCCGGTCGGGCGCGAGGCGGACGGCGATGTGGGCACGACGGGTCAGACCAGTCCGACGTCCTGGAGCATGGCCAGCGTCTCCCGGAGGGACTCCAGCTCGCCGAGGTCGATGTCGGGCGATTCGAGCGAGTCGAACGCCGGCAGGCCCTCGACGGTGCTGGTGACGCCCGCGGCCAGCGGGTACTCCTTCGTGGTGTCCGCGAAGTAGGTCTGTGCCTCCTTCGACAGCAGATAGTCCACGGCCTTCTGGGCGGTCGCGCTCTGCCCGCTGTCCTTGAGGATGCCGGCGCCGGCGACGTTGATCAGCGCGCCGGGGTCCTTGCCGGGCAGGAAGTGCAGCTCGGAGTCGATCTTGTCCTCGCCCTTCTCGGCGACGCGCTCGTACCAGTAGTAGTGGTTGACCAGGCCGAGGGAGACCTCCCCGGCCTCGACGGCGTCCAGGGTGGCGAGGTTGTGGGCGTAGGTCTTGGCGCCGTTCGCCTTCAGGTCCTGAAGCCACTTGCGGGTGACGTCGTCGCCCTTCAGCACGCGCATGCCGGTGACGAACGCCTGGAAGGAGGCGTTGGTGGGCGCGAAGCCGACCTTGCCCTTCCACTCCGGCTCGACGACGTCGAAGACGCTGTCCGGGACCTTGCCCTCGGCGACCTTGTCCGGGTTGTAGGCGATCACGCGGACGCGCCCCGAGAGACCGACCCAGTCGCCGCCGGAGCCGCGGTACGCCTCGTCGACCTCGTCGAGGGTGGCCGAAGGCAGCTTCTGCAGCATGCCTTCCTTGGACAGGGCACCCAGCGCGCCCGCGTCCTGCGAGAAGAACAGCCCAGCCTTCGTGCGGTCGCCCTCCTCCAGGATCTGCGCGGCCAGTTCCGCACTGTCGCCGTAGCGCACCTCGACCTTGGCGCCCACGGCCTGCTCCAGCTTGTCCAGCAGCGGCTTGACCAGCTTCTCGTTGCGGCCGGAGTAGATGACGAGGGCGGAGTCGCCGCCCTCGCCCCCGCTGTCCTTGTCGTCGGAGCCGCACGCCGCGAGGGCGGGGAGCAACAGGCCGGCCGCAACCAGCGCAGTGATCCGGCGAACCGAGGGGCGTCGCATGGTGTGTGCCTTCCTACGGGGCTCGCCTTCACGCAGCCGGGCATGTCGGTGCGGAGCGAGGGGCGATGCGATCTGTGACTTTCCTGTGGCTTGATTATGACCATGCTATGAATAAGGTAAAGCTCACCTAACCGTCAAGGGTTCTGTGCTAGCAGCGGACGTTGCCGCGGAAAGGGCGCGCCCCGTGATCCACCTCTCCGGATCCGTCCCGGCACCCGCCGTCCCGAACTCGCCCCCGAGGCCGTGGCCGAAAACCGTGCCGTTCACGCGCGGACTCGCGGCGTACGGGGACCGCGTCGCGCTCATCACGCCGGACGGAGACCTGTCGTATCGCGAACTGGCCGAACGGGTGACCGCCACCGCCGCGCGCCTCGGGCCGACACGGCGGCTGGTGCTGCTGGCCGGCGCCAACCGCGCCGACGCGCTCGTCACGCACCTGGCCGCCCTCTCCGCCGGGCACCCCGTCCTGCTCGTCCCCGGCGACAGCGAGAACACCATCCGCTCACTGACCGAGGCGTACGCCCCCGACGTCGTGGCCCGCCCGCACACCGACGGAACCTGGAGCCTCGACGAACGTCACCCCGGCAGCGCCCACACCCTCCACCCGGACCTCGCCCTGCTGCTGAGCACATCCGGCTCGACCGGCTCGCCCAAGCTGGTGCGGCTCTCCCACGAGAACCTTCAGGCGAACGCCGAGTCCATCGCCCTGTATCTCGGCATCGACGACACCGACCGCGCGGCCACCACGCTGCCCATGCACTACTGCTACGGCCTCTCCGTCATCCACAGCCACCTGCTGCGCGGCGCCGGCCTGATCCTCACCGAGCGGTCGGTGTCCGACGCCGCCTTCTGGGAGGAGTTCCGCGCCACGCGCGGCACCTCGCTCGCCGGGGTGCCGTACACGTTCGACCTGCTCGACCGGATCGGCTTCGAGCGGATGGAGCTGCCGCACCTGCGCCGCGTCACCCAGGCCGGGGGTCGGCTGGCACCGGAACGGGCGGCGCGCTACGCCGAGTTGGGGCGCCGCTCCGGGTGGCAGTTCTTCGTGATGTACGGCCAGACCGAGGCCACGGCCCGCATGGCCTACCTCCCTCCGCACCTCGCCGCCGAGCGGCCCGAGGCCGTCGGTGTGCCGATACCCGGCGGCTCCTTCCGGCTGAAACCGGTCGACGGCCATGGCCCGGACGTGGGCGAACTGGTCTACTCGGGCCCGAACGTGATGCTCGGTTACGCCGAGAGCCCGACCGACCTCACCCTGGGCCGGACGGTGGAGGAACTGCACACCGGCGACCTCGCCCGGCGCGCGTCCGACGGGCTGTACGAGATCGTGGGCCGCCGCAGCCGCTTCGCGAAGATCCTCGGACTGCGGATCGATCCACAGCAGGTGGAGAGCTTGCTGGCTGCTCATGGGGTCACCGCGTACTGCGCGGGGGACGGCGAGGCGCTGGCGGTGGCCGCACTCGAAGGCGCCGGCCCCGAAGGCGCCGGCCCCGAAGGCGCCGATGACGAGGCGCGGATCCGGCGGCTGGTCGCGGAGCAGTGCGGGCTCCCGGCCCGCGCGATACGGGTCCGGGTGCTCGCCGAACTCCCCCGCCTGACCTCGGGAAAGCCCGACTACGAGGCCGTACGACGGCTGACGCGCCCGGAACAGGAGGAGGCGCCCGGCACCGGTGAGGATCTCCTCCTCCTCTACACGGAGATCCTCGGCCACACCGACGTCACCGAGGACAGCAGCTTCGTCAGCCTGGGCGGCGACTCCCTCTGCTACGTCGAGATGTCCCTGCGCCTGGAGGAGGCGCTGGGCCACCTGCCCACCGACTGGCACACGAGGACGATCCGCGAACTGCGCACGCCGGCCGCACCCGTGGCGGAAGGGCCGCACGGGCAGGGCGGGCCGCAGCCGCGGCGGGCCCGGCCGACACCGGGAGTGCGCACAGCGCTGCGCTCCTGGACGACTCCACAGTCCTGGAGGACCCGCCGCACTCTGGAGACCGGCATCGCCCTGCGCGCGGTCGGGATCGTCCTCATCGTCGGCTCACACGTCCAGATCTTCAGCATCAAGGGCTTCGCCCACATCCTCATCGGCGTCGCGGGCTACAACTTCGCCCGCTTCCAACTGACCGACGCCGCACGCCGCGAGCGCGTACGGCGCCTGTGGCGCAGCATCGCCCGCATCGCGATACCGAGCATGGTGTGGATCACCGGAGCAGTGGTCCTGACCGACTTCTACGACCCCGCCAACGCCCTGCTGCTCAACAGCCTGCTCTCCCAGGGCAACGACCGCTTCGACTGGGCCTACTGGTTCGTGGAGGCCCTGGTCTACTACCTCGTCGTCCTCGCCGCCCTCATGGCCGTACCGCTGCTGGACCGGCTGGAGCGGCGGTATGTGTTCGGGGTGCCGCTGGCGCTCATGGCCGTCGGCCTGGTCGGCCGCTACGCCCTGCCGGGTCTGGCATCCGAACGTCCCCAGCTGAGCCCCTCAGTGGTGTTCTGGCTGTTCGCGCTGGGGTGGGCCGCCGCGCGGGCGGGCACCGTGCGGCAACGGGCCCTGCTCACGGCCGTGCTGCTGCTCACCGTGCCCGGCCTGTTCCAGGACCAGCCCCTGCGCACGGCCCTCGTCATCGCCGGGTTGGGCCTGCTGATCTGGGTGCCGACCCTGCCCAGCATCGGCCCGATCAGCGCGCTCGCGGGCGTCCTGGCGAGCGGTTCCCTGTACATATACCTGACGCACTACCAGGTCTATCCGTACCTCCAGGAGGACTTCCCGCTCACCGCCCTGTTCGCCTCCCTCGCGGTCGGCGTCGGTTACGCGGCGGTCGTGACACGGGCCGCGCGGACGTTCCGGTGGCTGTGACGGCAGCCCTCCGCCATGCCATGGCGTACCCGCGCCTCAGCGGTGCCGTTGCGTCGGCAACGTCATCGCGCGCTCGCGGTCCTTGTCTGGGGAGGCCGGCCACATGCGCCGGCCGAGGCTCACTGCAAGCCTTTGGATCAGTTTCCGGCAGGGACCGGCGTCGAGAAGAGGGGGAGCTGGGGAACCCGTCCGGCGGGGGCGGGGAGGGCGCGGCGGCGAGGTCGGGGCAGACACGCTGGAAGGGCACGCCCGGGGCGATCTCCGCCCATTCCGCGGCGGTGGGGTTCGCCGCGGCGAGACGGCATGCACGGGCGACGGGATCGCGGAGCGTCGCACTGAGTCGCGCGATGTTCCAGCGGATGACGGCGCCCGGGTAGTTGTACGTGGTCAGGTTGGCGCCGTCGGAGGAAACCCCGAGCGCCGACGCCGCTGCGTCCAGTGTGAGCGGCGTGACGAGGTGCGGAGCAGCGGATCCCACACGTCCCAGACGAGCACCTGGGTGCCGGAGCCGCTGCCGGTCGGCAGTCTGCCGTCCTCGCTGAACGAGTAGGGCCCCGAGTCACTGCCGTTCGGGAGCCGGCTCGGGAAGCGGGGCCGTCCGGGGTCGGACACATCGAAGAGGAGACCTCCCTCCTCGCCGTAGTCCGTCGCCAGGAGAGTCCTGCCGTCGGGGGCGAATGCGCGAACAGGACGTCTGGGGTGCTCTCCCCCTTCGTCTTGACGACGCTCAGCTGCCGGGGGCGACCGGCCCGGGAGAGGTCCCACAGGGTGGCCTCGCCCTCCGTGCCGATCGCCATCAGGTCACCTTGGATGGGGAAAGTCGCCGTCCAGACCGGCAGGTGGCGCGCGCTCCAGATCCGCACCACAACGCTGCGACTTGTTGCGGTCGGAACCCACGCCTCCCGAGCGCCGATTGGCACCCACGGATCCCGAGCGCCGATTACGTGGCGCCGTCGGTCACGGTAGCCGCGAGGTCTTCGCGGGGCGCACGCCATGACCTTGCCGCGCGCAGCCCCAGGAACACCAGTAGGCCGAACGGTGACAGCAAGATCGTGAGGACCAGCAGCGGCCCCATCAGCAGGGCGGAGATCCCCAGTCGCCTGGCCTCCCGGTACATCCACTGGCCGATCAGCAGATCCCAGGCGATGACCTGTGCCCAGATGGCCCCCGCTCCGTCCGCGAGGGCCGTCAGATCGCGGAAGGTGTCCAGATCCGGGCTGCGGACCGCGGCCCAGAGCTCGGGGAATACCGGGACCGCCAGGGCGAGATAGACGAGCAGTACGGGCACCACGGTCCACGGTGACACGGCGATGCGGGCGGTCGGCCCCCACCCCGGCGCGAAGATCATGAGCAGCCATACGGGTGCGGCGAGCCAGAAGGAGAGCTCGAAGAGGAATCCGGTCATGCCACGAGATCCTTCGGGGTGGGGGCGTCTTCCGCGCCATTTGCCTTGAGTGGAGAGGGAGTCGGAGCCCTCAGGGATGCGTACGTCCCGAGAGCACCGGCCGCCAGGATCAGTCCGGCCACCCCCAGCGTCGCGCCGTCCGGGTGGATCAGCGGCTGGCCCCGCAACGCCTGCCAGAGAACCAGCGCGAAGGCGGCGGCGTACGTTCCCGAGGCGAGCAGCACCAGGCGCAGCCGTACCCGGTCGTCGGTAAGTCGAGCGAAGCGTGGCCCGAGGGCGGTCAGCACCATGACCAGCAGTGGCAGGAGTTGCAGCGCGTGCATGCCGACGAAGTGCGGGATCCGCAGATCGCCTCCGGTCGTCGACCAGCCGGTCAGCGCCATCGACGGACCGCCGTCCGGCACGCCCACGCTGTGCGCACCGACCACCTTGGAGACACCACGCCGCTGCCCCGGCGCGGGTTGGGTCATCAGGAAGCCGACACCGGCCCCCGCCAGCGCCAGGACGATGCCGGAGCGCATCGCCCAGGCGGACGCACGGTCGGCGATTCGGGCGCGGAGCAGCAGCACGGCGACGGCGAGTGTGCCGAGCCACAGGATCACGACCGTGACGGCCATCGCATTGAACAGCGCCTCGTCGAAGGGTGTTTCGTGGTTGAAGTGGCTGCGCTTCCCGCGCGCCGCCTGCCCGGCGATGATCACCATCTCGACGAGGCTCGCCAGCGCGACGACCGTCCCCGCCCACCAGCCCGCGCGTCGTCCGCTGGGGAGGAGCGACAGCATCCAGGCCAGGGAGAGGCAGTACGCCACGAACGAGACCGAGAACTTGAACGGCTTGAACCAGATCGGCGCACCCGCCAGGACGCGGTCGTCGACGGCGAGTCCCACCGCGGACATGACCGCCATCAGCGCCATCGCCGCCGCGAACAGCACCAGCGGCCGATGCCATGACCGCCATGGCGCCGACGGCGACCACAACGGCGCAGGCCGGGAAGGCGGACGTGAAGAAGACATGGCTACCCCCTAGAAGCGGATAGCGGCACTATCCGCTATCCGATATCCCAACTATCTATGATGGGAGACGGGTCGGCAAGGGCCGGCCGAGCCTCAGGGCGAAGGTCAAGGAGTGAACCGGCAGTGCGTATTGGGGAGTTGAGCCGCAAGACCGGGGTGCCGGTGCCGACGATCAAGTACTACGTCCGTGAGGGCCTGCTGCCTCCGGGCGAGCTGACCAGCCCGAACCAGGCGACCTACGGCGAGGCGCACGAGCGCCGGCTGCAGCTGATCCGAGCCCTGCTCGATGTGGGCGGCATGAAGGTCGCCGAGATCGCGGACGTACTGGCGGCCCTCGACGACCCGGAGCGTCCTCTGCACAAAGTGCTCGGCGCTGCCGCGGACCGCCTCGGCAGCGGGGACATCGAGCATGACGACGCCGAGTCGACGGCCGCCCGGGCCGTCGTCGCCGACCTCATCTCCCGGCGCGGCTGGCGGACGCACGAGTCGAACCCCGCCGCCACCGACCTGTCCAAGGTCCTTGCCGCCATGGGCCGGTTGGGCCACGGGGCGTTCGTCGAAGTGCTCGACGACTACGCCGACGCAGCCGAGCAGGTCGCCCGCGCCGACCTCCGTTACGTGGACCGGCGGGTGGCGGTCGAGGACATGGTGGAGGCCGTGGTGGTCGGGACCGTACTGGGTGAGGCGGTGTTCAACGCGCTGCGGAGGCTGGCCCATGTGGACGCCTCGGCAAAGGTGTACGGCACGGAGGGGCCGCAGGAGCGGAAGACGAGCTGAGCCGACCGCGGCCGGGCAGCTTCCCAGGGCCGAAGTTGCCGAAGGTGAACGGGACGTCGGTACCGTGTCAGGCCCCGTTGGGACCGGCTCCTGCGTAGTCGAAGGTGTACTGCCGCACGCGGGCGCCGGCCCGGTGAGCGTGCTCGGCCAGGTACACCGAGGGCATCACGACGAACCAGCTGCTGAGCGCGTCGTAGAGGGGTGTGTGCCAGGGAGGAGATCCACCGACACACGGCCTCCGTAAGAAGCGGGCATCCTCGCAGGTCAGCGCCGGAGATCGGCCGCTACGGAACCGGCGACCTCTTGACGCCGCCGAGCACGCCTTCGCCGTTGACTCGGCAGACCGTGCCGTACTTGGGATCCAGATGCCGTCCAGCAGCCGGAAGTCGACGGCGACCGTCTGTCCTCGTGGGGTTCTCGTAGTGCGTCCCGACGTACTGTCCTGACGGCCCGCACAGGGACTCACGCCTCCGCGTCAGCCGCGGGCGAGTTCCGCCGCGCCGAAGGAGACGTCGAAGCGGTCGCACCAGATGCTGACGCTGCTGTACCGGGCCGGGTCGATGTCCTCGGGCACGGTGTAGTTCTGGCTGCCTTTGTTGCCCTTGAGCTTGCCGAGGCTGACGTAGGCGCCGTCGTCGAACACGCCCCAGCCGGCCCGGCCTTCCTTGACCGGTGCGTCGGTCAGCCAGACGCGCAGGTCGGGGCCGTTGCTGGTGTCGAGGTTCTCCAGCCGGACGACGTGGGAGCCGTCGGCCAGCCGTACGAGCCTCACCGTGCCGGACGTCGTGTGCTCGTGACTGATCAGCTCGCCGCTCGCCAGCGTCACCGGTCCGGCCGGGGCAGGCGCCGCGGAGGTTTCCCCGGACGGCGGCGCCTCGGCGGGCGTCTTCGAGACGTCCACGGTCACGGGCAGCGCCTCCTGGACCGTCTCGTCCTGCCACAGCTTCCACGGCTGGAACCAGTACAGCCCGAAGCCGACCCCGGCGAGCACCACCACCAGCACGCCGACCATCCACGGCCTGACCATCGCGCGTCGTCCCCGCCCCATAGCGCCCACCTCCTGGGAGTCACCCGTTCTCGCTCCCATTCAACGGACTGAACGGCCGTTCTGGGCTGCCCGGCGGATGACGAAATCCTTACGTCCCGCCGCGGACCGGGTCAACGGTGCTCGGGGTTGTCCGCACCCGGGCGGCAGCCGGCGTCCCACTCCGAGCGCTGGTTGCCGTATGCGGGGACGCCGCCGGCCCGCTTCAGCAGGGCGGCGAGGTGCATCAGGTTCCAGGTCATGAAGGAGGTGTTGCGGTTGGTGAAGTCGTTCTCCGGGCCACCCGAACCCTGGTCCAGGTACGACGGCCCGGGGCCGGCCGCGCCGATCCAGCCCGCGTCCGCTTGGGGCGGGATCGTGTAGCCGAGGTGCTGGAGGCTGTAGAGGACGTTCATCGCGCAGTGCTTCACCCCGTCCTCGTTGCCGGTGATCAGACAGCCGCCGACGCGGCCGTAGTAGGCGTACTGGCCCTGGGAGTTGAGCAGCGAGGAGCAGGCGTAGAGGCGCTCGATCACCTTCTTCGTCACCGAGCCGTTGTCGCCGAGCCAGATCGGCCCGGCAATGACCAGGATGTCCGCGGCCATCACCTGCTCGTACAGGTCGGGCCACTCGTCTGTCGCGAAGCCGTGCTCGGTCATGTCCGGGTAGACGCCGGGCGCGATGTCGTGGTCGACGGCGCGGACCTCGGATGTGGTGACCCCGCGCGACATCATGATCTCCGCGCTCTTGTCGATCAGGCCCTGGGTGTGGCTGAGCTGCGGGGACGGCTTGAGGGTGCAGTTGATGTAGAGGGCCGTAAGGTCGTCGAAGCGGTATCGGGCATCGGTGGAAGGTGGGGCTGCCATGGGGGCAGCGTCTCGCGCGGATCCCGGTTTGTCCCGGTCCGACGCACCCACGGGTGCCTTACGGAGTCATGACGCACAGGCGTGGGCGGCATCCGTCCCTACGGCTACCGGGTGTGGACCGGCCTGGCCCGCGGCGATCGTCAGGGGCCTGGCGACAGCGGCGCCCTTCTCGCCCTGCTGGTCGCCGAGCTGTCCGGCATGAGCAAGGCGGAGACGGAACGCGTCCGGCTGCCGTTCGCGCCGGGACTCCTCCCCGCCTGCGCTCTCCGCACGCGCCCCCGCACCTGGCTCGCCGCCCAGGCGGTGTCCGCGCTGCTGCTGATGCCCGTCTGCTTCTCATCGGGTGGTGACCGCTCCCGGGGAGGCGGATGCTTGGGGATGTGACGATCGACGTGACGGCCGAGCGCGTCATCCCGCTGCCGACCGAACGCGTGGCCGGGTATGCCATGGACTGGCGTCACGACGCCGACTGGACCCAGGGCATCCGCACGGCGGAACTCACCTCGGAGGCCGACGGGGGCGGCTTCGGAACCGGGGCTGAGGTGACCCGTACGGCGTATTTCCTGGGCCGGCGCATCGACTACGTCCTGCGGGTGGCCGCGTACGACCCGCCCAGGCTGCTGGACATGGTCTCCGTGGCGGGCCCGATGCCGATGCACGTCACGTACACCTTCGAGCCCCACCAGGACGGCACCCTCGCCCGCATCCGCGTCCGGGGCGGTGAGGGAGGGTTCTACCGGCTGGCGGCACCGCTGCTGGCCCGCCAGGTCCGCGCCGACCTCGCCAAGGACCTGCGCGACCTCGAGGCGAGACTCCTGGAACAGGGGTGAGACCGCGATGGCGTACGACGAAGGGCTCGCGCACCGGATCCGGGAGCGCTGGGCGGCTGACCCGGAGGTCGGCGAGAAGCACATGTTCGGCGGGGTGGCGTTCCTGTACCGGGGCAACACGGCCGTCGGCGTCACCGGCGACGACCTCATGGTCAGGGTCGGTCCGGAGGCGGCCGACGCGGCGCTCGCCCGGCCGGGGACGCGCGTCTTCGACATGACCGGCCGGCCGATGCGCGGCTGGGTCGTCGTCGACGGCGCGGCGGTCGCGGAGGACGACACACTCGGCGCATGGCTCGACGAGGGACGCGCATTCGCCGCGAGCCTGCCACCCAAGTGAGACGCCCATGAGGAACGGGGACACGGTTCAGACGCCCACGCGCCACGCCGCCGATCGCGGACGCAGGCTCGGCCCGTCCCCGGCATTCCCTATGACCCTGGCTCAGTGGGCAGCTACTGCCGGCTACCCGGGAGCTCTCGTCGAAGCCTGGCCAGGCCGTCGGAGCCGGCCAAGCGGTCGGTACCGCCGAAGGCATCCATGCCGTGTGCACTGCCGTCATGCCGGCGACGACAGAGCCTTCTTCGTCTCGAAGGGGAAGGTCAAATCGACCAACCTTTGATCAGTTGCCGGGTTGTGTCCGATGAACAACTCACGGAACGGATCCATGCGCGGTCGGGTCCGACGTCGATCAGACCCTCGCGCCGGGCAGTCGTCTGGGCGTCGCGGCTGTGCTGGGTGTGCCGGGTGGCCACGTCGAAGGGCACTGGTCCAATGCGGCGCCGACGGCCCCGGCGGGTAGGCGGCGATGCGGGTGCTGCCCGGAGCTGCGTGGGTCCGGGCTACTGGCATTGCGGACACCACACCGTGCCGCGGCCTGCCATACGGGACCGGCGTAGGGAGTTGCCACAGCGGGGGCAGGCCGGAGCGGGGTCGTCGCGGTGGCCGGTGAGCCAGGAGTCGCGCGGCGGGACGCCAGCCGGCGGTGACCGCGGAGCGCAGGGTACGGCGCATGTGCGTGTACAGGCGACGGCAGTCGGCCTCGGTGAGGTCGTTCGCCCGGCTCGTGGGGCGCAGTCTCGCCCGCCACAGGATCTCGTCGGCCAGTAGGTTGCCGAGTCCGGCGAGGACGGACTGGTCGGTGAGGGCCGTTTTGACGCTGCCGCGACGTGCAGCGAGCGCGTCCTCGAACTCCTTGCGGCTCACCGCCATCGCGTCGGGCCCCTGGCGCTCCAGGCGCCGTGCGACCTCCGACTCGTCGTAGGCCAGCCAGAGGCCCTGCAGCTTGCGCTGGTCGCGGTAGCGGAGCTGACGGTCACGGGCCACGGTGAACAGGACGCGGTCGTGCGCCTCGACCGTGTCGTCGGGGTGACCGCAGAGCAGTTCGCCGGTCATGCCGAAGTGCAGCATGAGGGTGGGGCCGCCGGTGCGGGCGAGCAGCCACTTCCCGTGCCGCTCCGGCTCGGTGAAACGCCGGCCCTCCACCGCGTCACGCAGCTGTCTCGTGCTCACGCCGTGCAGTACGCCGGTGTCGCGTACGTCGACGCGTTGGATGATCCTGCCCTTCGCGCAGGACTTGAGCACCTTCCGGAATCCCTCGACGTCCGGCAGCTCAGGCATCGGTACGTCCTCTCTCACCCGCCGATCCACCCGCTCGGCGAGTCGGCCGCGACGTCCCTCAGAACATGGTCCCTCCGGGCAGCTGACCGTGCAGCACCGCACGCCCCCGAGAACAGCCTTGCGTGCACTGCGCGCGGCGTCTCCCGAAGGAAGTGGAGCGGTGGAGCGGTTGGGGGGAGAGCCGGTGAGCCGCGAGGATTGTCGCTTGGCGCAGATCGGCCCCCGCCGGCCCGTCGTCCCTGTGCCGGGTTCGTTCAACGGCCCGTTGCGCTGCCAGGCGGTGGCCGGCTCCTGAGGTGCCTCTACGAGGGGTCGGGCGCCGCGTTCTCCAGGTCGTCGATGCTGCCGGACATGATCGTGCGGAGGTGTTCGGTGATGTGCTGGAGCGGCCAGGCCCACCAGGCCATGGCCAGGAGGCGGTCGCTGTAGCGGCAGCGGATGAGACGGGCGGGGTTGCCGCCGACGATGCCAATCGCGTCCGTGTCGTCGTAGCGGACGCGAAGGACTGGGCTGCGCCCACGTGGTCCTCCGTGATCTCCGGCACGGCCTCACCGCGACCGGAACTTCGGGGGCGGTACGGGCAGGCCCGAGGCCAGGCAAGTGAGCCGAGCGTCGTCACCGTAGGAGCGGACGCCCATGGTCACCGGCGGTGCCGCGCTCCTCAGTACCGCTTACCGCTTACCGCCGCACCGCCGTCTCTCGCGACACCTCCATGAGCTCGCCGCCACCCCCGGGGACGGCGAGGACACCGAATCCACGCGTCCTGGCGCCTCCTGCCTGCCAGACCTCACCGGCGTACCAGGCACCGTGCTCTAGTTCCTCGGGCCAGTGACGCCGGCGAAGCGGATTCCGGGCGGACATCGAGACCGGTCAGCTCTTCGCCTTCGCGGTACCGCAGTTGGACGGGCACACCCATGACGTCCTTGACACCGTCGGGCCTGTGCGCCGCGGGGATGGGCTGCCACGGATGCTGCTCGAGCACACGCCGGATGCGCTTCAGGGACCCCATTACATCGCGGCGCAGGTAGAGAAGAGTCAGATAGCCAAATGACACCAGGACAATGCCTCCAGCAGCCCGCTCCTTGGCGTTTTCGCTGGAGAGATTCCCAAAGAGCACGAAGTACGCCACCCAGGAGAGGGCATACAAGGAGTGCCAGATCCAGCGCCCTCTCTTCGCTTTACTTCGAGCCTTCTCCCATGCCGCCCGAGTTTCAGGGTGGTCGAAAGCACATTTATGCAGAGGGGCGTGCGCATCGGCTTGGCCCCGATCGGCCTGCGTGCCGGGCTTGTCGAAGGGAAGACCCGCACCGCTCTCTTTCACAAGTTCTCCTCGTATGTGGATTCGAAAGCTCACGAGATCGCGATCGACGCACCACTCTACTGATATATAAGCTGCCATCCAGCCGGGCAGCACAAGGGAAGCCCGTCTGCCCGTATTGTCCCAAATTCCCTTCTTCCGCCACTATGGGGGTGCTAGGTGGGGGACCACTTCAAAGTCGACATCGACCAGTTGGACCGATTCGTCAAGTCGCTTCAGCAGGCGACAAAGGACCTCGACGAGGCTCGTAAGGCGCTTTCACATGTCCGCAGCGCCGAGATTGGCACTGCGCGACTGGACGAGGCCTGTGACACGTTCCAGGAGCGATGGAAGTACGGGTCCGAGCAGTTGAGCGAGATGATCGGTGCCATCAGCAAGGGCGTGAAGGCCAACAAGCTGAGCTATGAGGAGTTCGAGGAGAATCTCGAAAAAACCCTGAAGCAGATGGCGGATTCGGCTACTTCGGGTGGCGGGGGGAAGAACTGATGGCTACGAACCCGTATCCGAATCTCGGCTGGAATCCCGTCCCCGGCATCCCCGCTGAGGTTGCCGCGCTGCAGCAGAAGGTGAAGGCCGCGGCGAACGCGCTGGACAGCTCCCACCGCCAGATCGAGAGGCTGCTCGGGGAAAGCGCGCACTGGGAGGGTGACGCGGCGGACGCCTTCCGGGACGCGCTCGACGGCGAACTGCCGAAGTACATGAAGAACGCGGCGCGTTCGCTCGACAAGGCAGCGGCGTCGCTGGACGGCTGGAACGGCGACCTCTCCTCTCACCGCGACCTCGCGAAGAAGTACGACGAGGAAGCCGGCGAGAAGAAGTCCGCCGCCGAGAAGGCGAAGCAGCACCATGACGAGGCCGCCAAGCACCCCGACCTCCAACTGGCCGGGAGGGAATACCCCAGTCAGCAGGAGGCCGACGCCGCGACAGCGCGCCTGCGCGCGGCCGAGCGCTCGCTGAACGAGGCGACCACCCAGCTCAACAACGCCAACCAGGCGTACGAGGACGTCCTCACCAAGGCCCGCACCTTGGAAGGCGAGAACAAGGAAAAGGCCGAAGCCGTCGCCAAGAAGCTCGACGAGGCGGACGACAAGCTGGCGCCCAAGGAGCCGGGGTGGTTCGGCAAGACCCTTGAGGCCATCGGGGAGGGCCTCAAGGCGGTGGGACAGTTCCTGCTGGACCACGCCGGAACCATCGGCGCCATCGCCGGCCTCCTCGCGCTCTTCCCGACCCCCCTCGCTCCCGCCTTCGCCGCCATCGCCATCGTGGCCAGCGCGGCTGCGCTGAGCAAGAATCTCGCGAGCGAGGACTTCAGGGACTCGCTCATGGGTGAGCACGGATGGAAAGCGGGTCTGACCGCATGGGGTTCCGTCGTCGGCGACACCTTGGGCGTCGTACCTGGAGTCGGCATCCTGGCCCGGGCGGGAAGCGAGGTGGGCCTGGCGGCAGCGGTTGCCAGGGAGGGCGGTGAAGCCATGTCGCTGGGTTCGAAGGTCACTTCCTTCGCCAGCGAAGTGAAGGCCGTCAACTGGGACAGGGCCGTGGATGTCGCCACCGCCCCCAGCAAGCTGCGCGACTGGGCCCTCAACGGTGTCAACGCGACCGCGAACGTGGTCTCCTCGGCGGAGACAGCCGGACTGCTGCCGGAAGACGGCATCGGTCATGACTCCACTGAGGCCACCAAGGCGGGCGTGGCCCTGTCCGGCGCGGCGGGCACGCTCGGGACCTTCGGCACGGACATCGTTGAACTGGCGGGGAGTATCCGGCTGTGAACAATCAACTCGGCGTCACGGCGGCAACGGACACCACGCCGAAGCCGAATTTCTGGTACGGGCTCCCCCACGGGTATCTGGAATTGGATTTCAACCCGACGGAGGAGGGAGTCGCGGAACTGGCCCGACAGATCAACGGACTTCCCGAGGAAGCCCGCGACCGGGCCGACCAGGCATTCCGCCTGTACGCCATGACCGCGATGCTCCTGCAGAAGCAGCCGGTGGCTGTCTGCGCGCTCGGCATGCACCCCGACGGCGACGGAGAGGCTTCGCTGTCGGTCCTGACTATTTCAGCCTTCCCGTCCGGTGGTGCGAGCCCCATGCGCGTCCTCGCCGGCATGGTGGGCGGCAATGCGGGTGGGAACACGAACAACGGCATGCAGCCCATCGAACTGCCCGTGGGTATCGGGTTCCTGATGGAGCAGGTGCGTAAGACGGTGGCGCCCGGCGTCCCTCCCGAAGGTCAGGAGGGGCCCTTGGAGGGTTCGGTCTGGCAGGGAACAGTGGCGGTGCCGGAGCCCCGTACGTCGTCGATCATCACCGTGCAACTGGTGACCTCGGCGGTCGAACTCGCCGACGACTACCGCTCGGTGCTGCTCGGCACTGCCCGGACGCTGACGTTCACGAATCCGACGGCGGAAGCGGAGCAAGGGCCCGGGCCGGTGGTTCCCGGTTCCGCGGCGCAAGCCATGCAGTCCGACTTCGGGTGATCACGGAAAAGGCGGGAAGGATCGCCGTGCAGGAGGAGACTCGCGCACCCTACGCGACCGACGGAACCGACTTCCAGGGCGCTTTGAAGCATCACCGCACCATGGCACTGAAGCGTTTCGCGAAACGGGCGGCAATCCTCGGGCCCATGTGGTTGCAGATCTTCGTGACACGCACCGACTATCTGCTCCCCATCGCGATAGTGGGGTTCCTCGGCCTCCTCATCTCGATGATCCGCCTCGCGAGTTCCCTTTCCTGGACCCGGAGGTGCTCCCGACTCTTCCGTACCTACCCGGTTGTTTTCCGCGGCCCGGTCCAGCAGACAAGCGTGGAGAGGAACAACTGCTTCACCGTCAGGATCGGAAGGGAAGGCTCGGGCTCTCCCACGATGGCGGGCACAAACCTGTCGGGCAAGGGGTGGCCGGCGAGCGGCTCCGCAGGCGTCTGGTTCGCCGGCGACGATCTCTTCGGAGGCGCCGCCCTCGTCCCGATCACCGGCGAACTGCTGTTCATGCAGCCTCACGACTGGCCACTGACGTCCGAACAGCGAGCAAACGCCCCGGCGGACCGCATCGCGAAGGCGAGACAGGCCGGCATCAAGGGTTACGTCTCTCTTCGCTCGTAGCATGTCGCGTCCCGCCCGAACGAGCCGCGGGTGGCTCACTTCACCTGTGGCAACCCAGGCCGGAACCGTCCGGCTGATGCCGCAGGGCGGTGGTGGCCCGCGGGCGGGAGGGCGGGCTGGTGTCGACGTTGCCGAAGCGGCGGAGCCGTTGGTCGGTTACGCGACGTCGTAGGAAAGCCGCGTCGGTGCGGCCGAGGTGGCGCCAGTACGCGAGGACGGCGTCGACGATGGCGAAGTATGCGGCGAAGTAGACGAGTGCGACGCCGTTGAGGCGCGGACGGGGTCGAGGCGCGGACGGGGTCGACGCGGTGGTCGGTGGTGAAGGACGGGGCGAGGAGGCGGGTCCCGGGCACGGGGGCGCCGAGCAGGGTCCCCGGGTGGCGGGCGGCGCGGGCCCACCGGCTGCGGGGAGGAGCGCTCGGGCAGGGACGACGACGATCGAGATCGGCGGTTCGGCCAAGGCCCGGTCACCGGCCCGGTCACCGGCCGAGACGCAGGTCAGCTCCCGCGCAGCCGCGTAGGCAGCGTCGCTTCCCAAGCCGAGGAGGGCGTAACCGGCGCCCGAGCGGCCAACGCCGTAGGAACCGTCCAGGAACCGTCCAGGAACCGTCCGGGACGGCCCCGGCGCGAGCGCGCTCCGGCTCGCCTCGCCGGTCTCATCGACGTGAATGGCACTCCGCTCAGCTGAGGGACCGGCCCGGTTCCGGACGCTGATCGCCTTGTTGTCCGTGAACTCCCCCGGAATTGTCCGTGATCGGTAACGGACGCATCCCGTGGCCGCCGCCCCTCGTCCTGCCAGGTGGTCGCGAGGTGACCGGGGATTCGGCGAGGAACTGCGGGAGAGCGGGGCGGACATGGCACGGCACGGCGGTGGGCGGGGCTGGTACGGCAAGGTGGTCGGGGCGGCGCTCGGGGTGACGGTGCTGGCCGCCGGTGCCGCGGTGTGGACCGCGCAGGCCGGTGCCGTGGGCGGCTCGGCACCGAAGGCGACCGCGTCGGCCAAGCCGGGCAGTGACGTCAAGCCGGTCGCGGTGACCATCGTGCACGCCTCGGACAAGGGGGCGCGCGGCGTCAACATCACCATCGATGACGGTCCCGACCCCGTGTGGACCCCTCAAGTCCTCGACGTGCTGCGGGAGTACGGGGTGAAGGCCACGTTCTGCATCGTGGGGACGCAGGCCCAGGCCCACCCGGACCTCGTGAAGAAGGTGGTCGCGGCCGGGCACCGGCTGTGCGACCACTCCGTGTCGCACGACACCACCATGGACAAGAAGTCCCAGGCCTACCAGTCGCAGCAGATACTCGACGCCGAACGCATGATCACCGAGGCGTCCGGGGGCGTACGGCCGATGTACTACCGGGCGCCCGGCGGAGCCTTCACCCCCTACAGCCGCAAGCTCGCCGCCTCCCGGGGCATGCGCCCGCTGGGCTGGAACGTGGACACCAAGGACTTCGAGCAGCCGGGCACGGACGCCATCGTCGCCACCGTCGAGCGGGAACTGCCCAACGGGCCGACGCTCCTCTTCCACGATGCGGGAGGCGACCGCTCCCAGACCGTCGAGGCCCTGCGCCGGGTCCTCCCCCGGCTGAAGGAGCAGGGCTACTCCTTCGGCTTCCCGGTGCGCTGAGCCCCGGCGCGCCCTTCGCGAAGGATGTGACCTTCATCGCGGTAGTGCGGTTTCAGGGCGTCGCCGCTGTGTCATCCGCCGACGACTGTGGCAGCGGCCCATCTCCCATAGACGGAGGTCACAGGGCTGTGGACGGAAGCGCGCGGCGGGAAGGCCGCGCCCGCGGAGAGCAATATCTGTTCCCGCGGAATGAGAAATTGATGCGGGGCACGGCAAGTATTCCTCGGCCGTCGACCGGATCGGAATTATCGGCCGTGCAGGGCCGATCGCACCGTGCTACTGTCGATCTCAGTTGCAGGTGTGGTTGCCAGAAGGTTCATTTCCGACGGGTTAATCAGCACGGCGACACGGAATTCGCACAGGGTGAATTCCTGAATCCGCCTCCGAAGGAGAAATGACATGGCTACTGGCACCGTGAAGTGGTTCAACGCGGAAAAGGGCTTCGGCTTCATCGAGCAGGACGGCGGCGGCCCCGACGTCTTCGCCCACTACTCGAACATCGCCGCCCAGGGCTTCCGCGAGCTGCTGGAAGGCCAGAAGGTGTCGTTCGACATCGCGCAGGGCCAGAAGGGCCCGACGGCCGAGAACATCGTTCCCGCCTGACGCTGACGTCGGCACTGACGCCGACGCGCATACTTCACAGCTGGGGCCCGCACCTTGGGGTGCGGGCCCCAGCTCGCTGCATTTCAGGGCGCATCACACATCACATCTGGCTCGTTCTCGCAATTCTCTGCGCCGCTCATCTGCTGCGGGAATTCCTTGATACGCGCCACATCAAGGAAGGTTCCGCATGAATCGCACGCGCACAACCAGCACCACCCGTACCACCGGCACCGCCCGTGGCCGCTCCGGCGGAGGATCTGCCGCCAACCGCTCCGGCGTTCCGCGCCGTTCCAAGAGCTACGGAAATCGACCGGCCGTACAGGGCGAGTTCGCACCGCCGAAGACCATCACGCCCGCGCTGCCCGCCGTCGAGTCGTTCGCCGAACTCGCCATGCCCGCACGGCTGTTGGCCACGCTCGGCCACGAAGGCGTGACCGTGCCCTTCCCGATCCAGGCGGCGACCCTGCCGAACTCCCTGGCCGGCCGTGACGTACTCGGCCGTGGCCGCACCGGCTCGGGCAAGACCCTCGCTTTCGGACTCGCCGCACTGGCCCGTACGGCGGGGCGGCGTGCCGAGCCGCGGCAGCCGCTCGTCCTCGTCCTCGTCCCCACCCGCGAGCTCGCCCAGCAGGTCACCGACGCGCTCACTCCGTACGCCCGCTCCGTGAGCCTGCGACTGGCCACCGTCGTCGGGGGGATGTCCATCGGCAGGCA
Organism: Streptomyces sp. DT2A-34; assembly: GCF_030499515.1. NCBI lineage: Bacteria > Bacillati > Actinomycetota > Actinomycetes > Kitasatosporales > Streptomycetaceae > Streptomyces > Streptomyces sp. DT2A-34. Next base: position 4,792,186 of record NZ_JASTWJ010000001.1, read on the forward strand.
GGCCGGTGCGCTGCGCGCCGGGGCCGAGGTGGTCGTCGCGACGCCCGGGCGGCTCAAGGACCTCATCGACCGGGGCGACTGCCGACTGGACGATGTCGGCATCACGGTCCTCGACGAGGCCGACCAGATGGCCGACATGGGCTTCATGCCCCAGGTCACCGCCCTGCTCGACCAGGTGCGTCCCGACGGCCAGCGGATGCTCTTCTCGGCCACCCTGGACCGCAACGTCGACCGGCTGGTCCGGAACTACCTGCACGACCCCGTCGTCCACTCGGTCGACCCCTCCGCCGGCGCGGTCACCACGATGGAGCACCACGTGCTCCATGTGCACGACACGGACAAGCACCGGACGACGACCGAGATCGCGGCACGAGACGGCCGAGTGATCATGTTCCTCGACACCAAGCACGCCGTGGACCGGCTGACCAAGCACCTGCTGAGCAGCGGTGTCCGCGCCGCGGCCCTGCACGGTGGCAAGTCCCAGCCGCAGCGCACGCGGACCCTGGCCCAGTTCAAGAGCGGGCATGTGACGGTGCTGGTGGCGACCAACGTCGCGGCGCGCGGGATCCACGTCGACAATCTCGACCTGGTCGTCAATGTCGATCCGCCCACTGACCACAAGGACTACCTGCACCGTGGCGGACGTACGGCCCGCGCCGGTGAGTCCGGCAGCGTCGTCACCCTGGTGACCCGTGACCAGCGTCGCGAGGTGAGCCGGCTGATGGCTTCGGCGGGCATCACCCCCCAGATCGCCCAGGTGCGGTCGGGCGAGGCGGAGTTGAGCCGCATCACAGGGGCCCAGGCCCCTTCCGGTGTCCCGGTCGTCATCACCGCGCCGGCCGTGGAACGTCCCCGCGGCGCGTCTTCCTCGTCCCCCTCCCGGGGCCGTCGGGGGCGCCGGGGCCAGGCCGGGCAGGGCCGGCCCGTCGGGGAAGCGGCGCGCCGCAGGGCACCGCGGCGGACCGGCTTCGGCTCGGCTGCCTAGAGCCGGCGTTCACCAGCCCGCCCCTCCCTGCCCATCACAGGCCCAGCACAGGCCCATCGCTTTCCAGTAGGAGGCACCTATGACGCCGGCTCAGATGCAGCACCACCGAGTGGATTCCTCCTCCCAGTTCGTGGCCGACGACAGGGACGTCTCCGGACCTCGGGTCTGTGACGACATGACGGTCGAGGTGGCTCTGTCCCTCATGGCCGGTGCCCGTGTCGATCACCTCGTCCTGTGCGACGAGGACGAGCAGAGCACGGGCCTGATCACCCTGGCCGGGCTCGCCGTCCTCCGCGGCAGCCCCACCTACACGGACCGGCTCCGGCTACGGGACGTCCTCGACGCTCCGTTCACCTCGCCCGGCGCCCGGTCCGGCGCCGTCGGCGAGCGTCTCCGGACCCCGGGCGCCCTCACCCTCGCTCACTGATCCCCCTGGCACTGATCGCCCTGGCCCGCTGACCCCCTCGCCGATCAGCCCGTCCTCCCTCTCCCCTGTGAGGCATCATGCGCTGTGTCATCGCCCGGTACCCGTTCGAGCTGACCAAGAACGGGGTGCTGGCCTCGATGAAGGGCGTCACGCCCGAGCTCGTCACGGGTGAGTCCGTGACCGTCGGCCGCCGCCGCTACCCGGTCAAGCAGGTGGGCCAGATCATCACCCGACAGGACCGCCGCGACTTCACCAGCGGCGAGGTCGTCCGGGCCATGATCCGCCTCGGCTTCACCTGCCACGAGCAGCCCGGGACCGCGCCGGTGAGCGCCCCCACTCCGTTCCTGACCGCGTCGGCGCTGCTCGGAGGCACCGCCTCTGCGGAGAGGTGAAGGACCGGCGGAGAACCGCCACCAGAGACCCGGTGAGGGCCTTGCCGACGCGCGTCGGCAAGGCCCTCACCGTCGTATGGCCGCCTAACTGTGTCGCCGCCCTCGCCGCCCAGCCGTATCGCCGCCCTCGCCACCTCGCTGTCCGGGCGAAGTCTCCTGACCCAGCGGAGAAGGGCGAAGCAGCGTCCTCACCGCCCGCAGTGGCCGAGACGGACGCGGTCCTTCAGGAGCGCGGGCACACGCACCCCCACATGCGGATCAGCCGGCAGCCGCCTCCCGCCCACGAGGGCTTCTTCCAACCGCCGTCACAGGCCCAGGATGCCTGTGTCACCTGAACGCCAAAATCTACTCTTGCCAGAGTAGACATTGGCCCCTGACGTGGTTACGCTTTTTCTCGTTGACACGGTCAAGTGAGACCCGGCAGAGACGAACTGGCGGGTAGCAGTACCTGAAGTTCGCAGGTCAGTGCGGCTCCGGAGTCCCGAAGCCACGGTTTTCGCAGCACGGTGACGGGGCTGGGAGCCGCACTGGGCAGCCCGCAGATCGAGGGGCTGCCAAAGCAGTACCGAGCAGTACCCCTTCACCAAAGTGGTTGGTTCAGAGGAAGAAACGGAGGAGCAGACGCCATCAGGATCGCCCGGCCCAGGCAAGCGCTCGGTCCGGGTACCGCAAGACCCCGGAATGGATGGTGGTCCCCGGTCACGCAGCCGCGATCCCCGCACCCCTCCCCTTGTCGGGCCGGGTAGCGGAAACAGAAGGTCGGCACAGCATGAGGGCCGACCGATGGTGTTGAATTCCCTTCGGGGCCCTGGTGCCGTACGGCATCGGGGCCCCTCGACGCGTTGCACAACGAGGTGACATGGCAGCAGATAATCCGCTCAGCGATCGTCTGGACGACGACGACTACCCCGCGTACACCATGGGCCGGGCCGCCGAAATGCTCGGCACCACCCCCGCCTTCCTCCGAGCCATCGGTGAGGCTCGTCTGATCACTCCGCTGCGCTCGGAGGGCGGACATCGCCGGTACTCCCGCTACCAACTGCGGGTCGCCGCTCGCGCCCGCGAGCTCGTCGACAGGGGAACCCCGATCGAGGCTGCTTGCCGCATCGTCATCCTCGAGGACCAGCTCGAGGAAGCTCAGCGCATCAACGCCGAGTACCGCCGTGCCGCGAACGCGGGGTCCGACCGTTCCGGTACCGGTTCGGGCTGACCACGCGGGCGTGAGACGGGTCGCGACGCAGTGGGCCTGTGTGTAGCAGCGGGCCGGTGGAGTGTTCGCTCCAGTGAAGATCCGGGCCGTAGAGGCGCTTGGACGTCCGCGCCGTGGCGGTGGAGTCGTTCGTCACCTTACCGCCGGTCTGCCTTTTACTCTCAAGCTGTCATGACATACTCACCCGCGCGCGTGGCCCGGCTCGTGCGCGTGGCCCGTGTTTCGCCATCGGGTTCGTTGCTCCTTGCGAAAGCGACGCCGTGAACCCCGGAAACTGTCTTCTGTGGCACAGGAGCACATATGAGGCGCGGCGGACGCTGATCGCCGCGCTGGGCGGCGGACCAGGAGCGCGTGCCGGCCGCCGCCCGCCAGGCCGCCGCCCTCGCCGACCGGGACCAGGCCACCGACCCCCGCGCCGGGATGCTGCTCAGCGTCGCCGCCCGGCGGCTCGCCCCGCTGCCGGAGAGCCGCCAGGCCCTGCTCGACGCCCAGGCCGGACCCGAGCGGGACGTCTTCACCAACCTCGAACAGCGCTACGACACCCCGGACTTCCTCACCGGCTCCGGGCGCACCCTCCTCAGTGTGGGCGGCGGCGCATGGTCGTCCTGGGACGTCGCCACCCACCGCCGTACCGGCTCCGGACGGCTCCCGGACAACCCCGCCGCCGCGGTGAGCCCGGACGGCCGGACCGTCGCCCTGACCGGAACCGACGGCTCGCGGCTGTGGCGGCTGCCCACGCGGGAGCAGGGCCCGACGGCGGCCGGTCAGGTGCTCGCCTTCACCGGCGACGGGAGCGGTCACGTCGCGCAGGGCGGGGAAGCGAAGTCGCTCCTCCGTGGAGCTCCACTACCAGCGCGGCAGCGCCGCGTGGACCTGGAAGCCGCAGTACATCCCAAGGACCGACGCGGCGACGACCACGCTCCGCCTGCCATAACGACAGCGGGCCTTCGCCCTCCGGCCGCCGTATGCGGCGGGGAGGGCGTCAGCGCGTCGGGGATGCGGCCTACCCGGGCGCCGCCCCGTCCCGCCACACATGGACGTACCGCCCGGCCTATCCTGGCAGTGAGTGGCCGACGCGGACGGTCAGGGGGTTCTCGGACGCGCCAGGAGGTCCCCGTGTGAGTGTGTATCGGGGTCGTACGGCCATCGCCGCGGCCGCACTGTCACTGGCCGTGTCCCTGACGGCCTGCGGTACGGCCGGGGAGTCCGCCGGGTCGGGCGGGGCTGACTCCGGCGAGGGCGGCTTCACGGTCGGACTGTTGTTCAGCCAGATCGTCCAGACCCGCTGGGAGAAGTTCGACAAGCCCCTGATCGAGCGGAAGCTCAAGGAGCTGTGCGAGGACTGCAGGGTGGAGTACGGCAACGCCGAGGGCGACGTGGCCACCCAGCAGCAGCTGGTGGACACCCTGATCAACAAGGACGTCGAGGTCCTGATCCTCAGCGCCGTGAACTTCAGGTCCCTGCGTTCCGCGGTCGAGCGGGCACACGACGCGGGCATCCCGGTCGTCGCCTACGACGGCCTCGTCGAGGGCCCGATCTCGGGCTACGTCTCCTTCGACAACGAACGGGTCGGCAAGCTCCAGGGCGAGGCGCTCCTCAAGGCCATGGGCGACCGCGCGGACGGCGGCCGGATCGTCATGATGAACGGTCCCCAGACCAGCCCGACCAACATCGCCTTCAAGAAGGGCGCGCTGTCCGCCCTCCAGGGCAAGGTCGAGATCGGCAAGACGTACGACATCCAGGGCTGGAAGCAGGAGAGCGCCCACGCCAACATGGTCCGCGCCGTCGCCGCCCTGGGCGCCGACGGCATCGACGGCGTCTACGCCGCCAACGACGGTCTCGCCTCCGGCGTCATCTCCGCCCTCAAGGCCTCCGATATCGAGCCGCTGCCCCCTGTCACCGGCCAGGACGCCGACCTCCCGGCCGTGCGGCACATCATCAGCGGCGAGCAGTACATGAGCGTCTACAAGCCCTTCAAGGCCGAGGCCGACGCGGCCGCCGAGATGGCCGTCGCCCTGGGCCGCGGCGAGAACCTCGACGACATCGCCGAGACCACGGTCGACACGGCCACCACCAAGGACATCCCCGCCGTCCTGCTCGACCCCATCCCCGTGACCGTCGACGACATCGAGGACACCGTGGTCAAGGACGGCGTGTACACGACCGACCAGATCTGCACCCCGAGGTTCGCGTCCGCTTGCGAGAGGGCCGGGCTCATCGAGTGACGGGGGGATGCTCTGGCGCAGGGTCTGGGGGGGGTGGCAGCCGTGGCGAGGTCGAGCAGGCCGTCGTCGCCGGTGGCCCGCGCCGCCTGAGCGAGCATCTCCCAGTCCAGGGAGTTCACCCACCGGCCGCACCGGCCGGACCGTGTACGCCTGCCCTCGCCGGGCACGCTTCCCGGCCGGCCCCGCTGGAGCGCGGGACCGGCCGGCTGGGTCAGAGGGTGGTGCCCGGGTCCCCCGGGCGGATGCGTCCGCGCCAGCCGCCGCTCGGGCCGCCGCCGCTCTCGACGTAGTCCTTGAACCGACGTAGGTCGCCCTTCACCCGCCGGTCGATCATGCCCAGGGCGTCCGCGCCCTTCTCGGCGACGCCGGTGGGCTCGACGTCCATCGTGAGCTCCACCCGGGTGTGCGTGTCGTCGAGGCGCTCGAAGCGGACCGAGCCGCGCTGCTCGGTGTCACCGCCGATAGACCGCCAGGTGATCCGGTCGTCCGCCATCTGGTCGACGATCTCCGTGTCGAACTCGCGCCGGATGCCACCGATGCTGGTGGTCCAGTGGTTGTGCCGGTCGTCGAGCTGCCTGACCTCGTCGACCCCCTCCATGAAGTTCGGGAAGTCCTCGAACTGCGTCCACTGGTCGTATGCCCTGCGGAGCGAGACGTCCACGTCGACTGTTTCCTTGACCGTGCTCATTGATGCCTCCTTGTCCGCTCTTCACCGAGGCCGACCTGCGGCGGGCGGGCCGACCTCGCTGTGCGTGTGCGAAGCGCCGGGTACCCGGGAAACCCGACGCTTCACGTGCCCCGCCGGGGTTACCCCGGGGCCATGAGAGTCAGCGCGCTGGACGTCGGCTCCCACACTGGTGAAGGCGTTGAGCGCAGCCTCCGCGCCGGCCCGGCAGTGGGACGCGCCGGAGCCCCTGGCGTTCGCGACCGCCGTGGTGCGCGACGCGCCCGACCGGGCGGACGTGCTGCGGGCCGTGCACAGCCGGACCGGCCTGCGGCTGCGCGTACTGCCGGGTGAGGCGGAGGCCCGGCTGACGTTCCTGGGGGCCCGGCGCTGGACGGGCAAGGCGCTCGGGCCCGCTGGCTGTCTTCGACATCGGCGGCTGTTCCCTTGAGGTGGCCTTCGGCCGGGGCAGGGCACCGGACTTCGCGGCCTTGCTGCCGCTCGGCGCCAACCGTCCGACCCGCGAGTTCCTCGGCTCGGCGGACCCTCGCCCGCCGTCCGACGTGGTCGCCCTGCGCCGCAAGGTGCGCCATCAGTGGCGTGACGTCTCCGCCCGCATCCGCTGGGAGCATCCACAGACGGCCGTCGCGACCTCTCGCACGTTCCAGCGACCGGCCCGGTTGTGCGGCGCCGCTCCGGGACGTCGCGGCCCGTTCGTCGAGCGGGTCCTGTGCCGACGTGACCTGCGCCGGCCGGTCGACCGGCTGTCCGCGCTGTCCGCCGCCGAGCGGGCGGGGCTGCCCGGCAGCTGCACTCCGCGGGCCGGGCAGAGCCTGGCGGGAGCGGTCGCCGGGCACGCCGCGATGAAACTCAGCGACGTGAAGATCGTGATGATCTGCCCGTGGGCCCTGCGTGAGGGGGTCCTTCTGCGCCATCTGGAGAACGGGGCCGACTGGGTGGTGGGCCGACGTGGTGCGGCACGACGACCTGGGGCGGCGCCCTGAACGGACTGTGCGCCCTGAACGGACAGTGGTGAGGTGCCGTCGGCACGGACAGTGGTGAGCTGCCGCGTCGGCGGACCTCACCACGAAACCCCGAAGCGACCGGCGGTCAACTCCTCATCCCGGGTGCTCGGACCGCTGATCCGGGGGGACTTCCCCGCCTCCGCCGCCGCCCTTGTCGCCCTTGTCGCCCTTGTCCGTGCCATGGGCCTGGCGGATGTCCTGCTCGACGGGGTGGATCTCGCGTCGGCCGGTGGCCAGCGACACGTCGTACAGCGCGGTGGCACCGTGCGCCACGGCGGACGCGCCCATCGTGGTGAGCACCAGGGGATTGACGCGGGCGAGCAACCCGATGACGACCGGTACGCCGGCCTCGGTCATTGCGCCGCTCCCATGACACCTCCTGTGAACGGTCCGGATCTTCGACCCGTCGAGCCCGCCTCCCAGTCCCCTCCCGCACGACCGGAACACCCGCCCACCGTTTGTTACGCCCGTCGGGCCGCCGGGTACTCGCCAGCGCGCTCGCAGTACCGCACCACACGTTCCACCCGGGAGAGGCGATGCCTGACTTCGGATACTTCCTGTCGTGCGAGGAACACAGTCCGGCAGAGCTCGTCGATCAGGCGCGGATGGCCGAGCAGGCGGGCTTCGACTCCCTGTGGATCTCGGACCACTACCACCCGTGGAACGACAACCAGGGCCAGAGTCCGTTCGTGTGGACGGTGATCGGCGCGCTGTCCCAGGCCGTCTCGCTGCCCGTGGAGACGGCCGTGACCTGCCCCATGGTGCGCACCCACCCCGCGGTGATCGCCCAGGCGGCCGCCACCTGCGCCGTCCAGCTGGGCGGCCGTTTCCGGCTGGGAGTCGGCACCGGCGAGGCCCTCAACGAGCACATCCTGGGCACCCACTGGCCCGAGGCAGCGGTACGCCTGGAGATGCTGGCCGAGGCGGTGCAGATCATGCGGCAGTTGTTCACCGGCGAGGAGACGAGCCACTACGGCAAGCACTACACCGTGGAGAACGCCCGCCTCTACACCCTCCCCGACGAGCCGGTACCCATCGACGTCTCCGCCTTCGGCCCCCTGGCCGCGGAGACGGCGGCACGCATCGGCGGCGGGCTGATCACGACCACCCCCGACACCGCCCTGATCGAGCGCTTCCGCCGCGCCGGCGGCGGCACCAGGCCGGTGTACGGCGGTCTCAAGGTGTGCTGGGGCACGGACCGGCAGGAGGCGCTGCGCACCGCGCACCGCCTGTGGGCGAACGAGCAGCTCCCCGGTGAACTCGCCCAGCTCCTCCCCACCCCGCGCCACTTCGAGCAGGCGTCCGAGCTGGTCACGGAGGAGCAGGTGGCGTCGGCCGTACCGTGCGGTGACGATCCGGATACGCACATCGAGGCCCTGACCGCGTTCATCGACGCGGGCTTCGACACGGTGTACGTCAGCCAGATCGGCAAGGAGCAGCGCGGCTTCTTCGACTTCTACCGCACGAAGATCCTCCCGCGGCTGCGTGGCTGACGGCACGGGACGGACGGCTCAGGTCGTGGAGCGGCGGACGGACCCGACGGGGCTCGCTCTCATCGTGGTCGACATGATCAACACCTACGACCACGAGGACGCCGAGCTGCTCGTGCCGTCCGTCCGGCGGGTCGTTCCCGTCCTGGCGGAGCTGATCGACCGGGCCCGCGAGGCGGACGTACCGGTGATCTACGCGAACGACAACTTCGGCTCGTGGCGCTCCCACCACGGGGAACTCGTTCGGACCGCGCTGGCCCGGCCGCACGCCGACCTGATCGAGCCGATACGGCCCGACGACGAGTCGCTGTTCGTGGTGAAGGCCCGCCATTCCGTCTTCTACGAGACGCCCCTGGGCTACCTCCTGTGGCGACTGGGCGTCGGGCAAGTGGTGCTGACCGGTCAGGTCACCGAGCAGTGCGTCCTGTACTCCGCGCTGGACGCGCACATCCGCCATCTGGAGGTCACGGTGCCCAAGGACGCCGTCGCCTCCATCCATCCCCATCTGGCGTCCGCCGCCCTGGAGATGATGGAGCGCAACATGGGCGCCCGCATCCTCACGGCGAAGGAAGTCGCCTTCTGAGGCCACCGTGGCCTCCCCGACGGCAACGCGCAGGGCCGCACCCTAGGGAGGAAAATGGGAGAAAGCTGAGGAATGCCGGTCGGGGTGATGCGAGGAAGGGGATGGCGGTCGTGGATCTCGTACTGCGCCCAGGCACCACGGACGACGCCGCCGAGTGCGGCAGGATCTGCTTCGAGGCTTTCGCCGACATCGCCCGTGAGCATGCTTTTCCGCCCGATGTTCCCAACCTCGAGGTAGGTGTCGCCCTGATCGAGGCGGGCCTGAGCCACCCGGGGTTCTACAGCGTCGTCGCCGAACTCGACGGGCGGATCGTGGGGAGCAACTTCCTCGACGAGCGCTCGGCCGTCGTCGGGGTCGGGCCCGTCACCATCGATCCCGCCGTGCAGAACCGGGGTGTGGGCCGCCGGCTGATGCTGGACGTGATGGGCCGGGCCGCCGAGCGCAGAGTGCCGGGGATCCGGCTGTTGCAGAGCGGGTACCACAACAGATCGTTCTCGCTGTACGCGAGCCTGGGGTTCGCGCTCCGGGAGACGGTGGCGTGCATGCAGGGGCCCGCGTTTTCGCGTGCGGTGCCCGGACACACCGTCCGCGAGGCCACGGACTCGGACCTCGGAGCGTGCAACGAACTGTGCCGGATGGTCCACGGCGTCGACCGGGGCGGCGAGGTCGTCGACGCGCTCAAGCAAGGTACGGCCCGGGTCGTCGAGCACCAGGGGCGCGTCACGGGTTATGCCACGGATCTGGCGTTCTTCGCGCACGCGGTGGGCGAGACCAACAGCGACCTCCAGGCCCTGATCGGCTCGGCTTCCGCCTTCGGCGGCCCCGGCATCCTCGTCCCCGCGCGCAACAGCCTGCTGCTGGGATGGTGCCTCGCCAACGGCCTCAGGGTGGTGCAACTGCTGAGCTTGATGACGGTCGGGCTCTACAACGAGCCCACCGGGGCGTATCTGCCCTCGATCCTCTACTGAGACCGAGACCCTGCCGGACCGGAGCACGGACCCCAGCGCGGTCACCGCCGACTGCACCACGCCGACGCCGATGACCGAGCGCACGCCGAGCGCGATTCCCGTACGCGCACATCACGGTCCGTGCCGGCTCAGTCCCTGTCCGGGGCGCGGAGTTGCGCATTCCGGCCTGGCGTGAGAGCGAGCCAGGTCCGTGGACGTTTGCCGACGTCGCCTTTGCGCACCGATACATATCCAGCCGCCTCCAGTGCGGAGGTGATCCGGCTGACGCTGGCGTCGGAGACCTGGCAGTAGTCGCGTACGGCCCCGAACTCGGCCTCGGCGCACCCCGACGGAAACGCCATCAGCGCCAGCCGGGTGGGGTGGTGGATCACCTCGTCGAGCGCCGGCAGTCCTCTGTCACTCACCGGACGCACCTTCTCCACGACCGTACCGCGCCGTCATCACGGCCGGCGCGGCTCCGCCCAGCAGCCCGGAGACCACAGCGCCCACGGTCCGGCCGGCGGGGAGGGCGGCCGGCCATCCGGCGGCGAAGACGGCGAGCAGGGCCCCGCGGTCCTGCTCCGGCCGCAGCACGACGCCGGAGCGCCGCACCACGAGCAGGTGCAGGAGGAGGTAGGCGTCGGTGGCTACGCAGCCACCGACGCTCCCCCACAGGCCGCCGGCCGGGTCATCCGGCCCCGAGAAACCGAAGATCCCGATCGTGAATCCCGCGAAGAGCACCCCCTGAAGCGGCGGAAACCATCCGGGCGCCGGCTGCGGCCGGGCGGCGACAGCGCGGGCCCGCTCGGCGGGGGCGGACGTCCTCGATCAGCAGCCGGGCAAGCAGCTGGTCGCGCGCGCTTCGGTGACCACTGCAAGGTCGGCCCGAGCAGGAGCTGGGGCGAGGCGGACCGCCTCAACGTGCGCGACTTCCAGAAATCCCGCAAGGAACCGCGCGGCGACGCCGACGGCAGCCCCGGACCGCTGACCTGGCGCCTGCTGTTCTCCAGAGCCGGGCCCTGTCGTAGGCCTAGTCGGCGAACCCGTCGCGCACGTTGTCGAAGACGGGGCGGTAGGTGTCCCATTCGGCGTCCGGGGCCGACAGGTAGATGTCGTACTCCCGGCCGCCCGCCTCGCCGTATCCGAGGTCGATGGCGCGGAAGACGCGGGCCCGGCCGTGGAAGGTGAACTCCCACACCGCGGCCGGCTTGTCCTTGAAGGTGGTCTTCTGCATCCGCAGCCTGCGGTAGGTCGTGGGGTAGTTGACCTTGGTGTTCGCCTCGATGTCCTTGAAGTGCTCGATGGGGTGCGAGCCGGCCGGGTCCACCATGCCGATGGTGATGCCGGCCAGGCCGGTCGGATCGGTGTAGGTGACCTCGTCGGCCGCGCCCTTCTTCCGCTTCCAGCCGTCCGGCACGGGGAAGGAGACGCCGAGCTGCTTGTCGCGGACCAGGTGGTAGCCGTCGGGGACGGGCGAGAGGGAGGTCGACGGGGTGGGGGCGCTGCTGGTCCTGCGCGTGTCGGCCGCGTCACCGTCGCCGCCCTGCGAGGACACGTAGAGCGTGCCGGCGGCGGCGAGCGCGGCCAGGGCGACGGCGACGACCCCGAGGGTGCGCCGTCCTCGCTTCCGGCCGCCCCGGCCGGCCTTCCGCGGCGGCACGGGCGGGGTCGGCTGCGGCGGAGAGGTCCGCGTCGAGGACATCGATGCCGCGTCCGCGGCGCCGTCGTCGTGGGCGTCGTGGGCGGCCCCGGTCGACAGCGTGGTCGTCGCGCCGCCGGACCAGGTGGCCCGCAGGGCCCGTTCCGTCTGCTCCGCCGTGGGCCGGTCCTCGGGCTCCTTCGACAGCAGGACCTCGATGAGCGGTTCCAGCGGGCCGGCCTGCCGCATCGGCTGCAGCGGGTCCACGGCGATGGCGTACGCCGTCTCCATGGCGGTGTCCCGGCGGTACGGCGGCCTCCCCTCGACCGCCTGGTACAGCGTCGCGCCCAGCGACCACAGGTCGGAGGAGGGGCCGGGCTTGTGGCCGCGGATCCGCTCCGGGGCCATGAAGTCGATGGAGCCGACCATCTCCCCGGTCTGCGTGAGCGTCGAGGTGCCGACGGTCTGCGCGATGCCGAAGTCGGTCAGGACGACCCGGCCGCCGGCGCCGAGCAGGACGTTGCCGGGCTTGATGTCGCGGTGCAGGACGCCGGCGGCGTGCGCGGCCCGCACGGCGGCGATCATGCCGAGGCCGATGCGGGCGGCCTCCTCGGGCGGCAGGGTGTGTCCGCCCTTGAGGACGTCGCCGAGGGTGGGCGCGGGGACGTACTCCATGACGATGCAGGGCCGGCCGTCGTCCTCGACGACGTCGTGCACGACGACCACGTTGGGGTGGACCACCCGGGCGGCACTGCGTGCCTCGCGGCGGGTGCGCTCGTACAGCGTGTCGACCTCGGCGTCGGACAGATGCGGCTGCGTGTGCAGTCGCTTGAGCGCGACCCTGCGTGCGAGCACCTCGTCCTCGGCCAGCCAGACGGTGCCCATACCGCCACTGCCGACGGGCTCGACGAGCCGGTAACGCCCGGCGACCAGCCGCCCCTCGTCCGCCACAGCCCTGTCCTCCGCCTTGCTCTGCCCCCTTCATGCCACTTCGCCCTGCACAGTAACCGACCTTGTTGAGCGGGCGAAGGCCGGTCCGGCGGCGGCAGGCCTTGGCCCGGGGCCGAACGGACCCGGCGGTGGGTGGGATGTCACCTCACTCATGCGGGCGTATTGTCCGCTTATGGCTCCCCGGATGTCGCCGACGGCCAGGGGCGAGGGCATGGGGGGCGCCGCCCGCGCCCTGGCCGACCCGGGCTCCGGGCCGCAGGTGCTGGCGCCCGTCCTGGTGGAGGCCATGCGGGACACGGGTGCCTGTGTGGGCGCGGTGTATCTGCTGCGGCCGGACGAGCGGGTGCTGACGCCGGCCCTGCTGAGCGGAGTCCCGTGGGAGATCGCCGCGCCGTGGGCGAGGGCCGGCCTGGGAGTTCCGACGCCGGTGACGGACGCCCTGCGGGAGCGTCGCCCGGTGTGGCTCGGCGGTCAGGAGGAGCTGGCCCGCCGCTACCCGCAGATGGCCCTCGTACTGCCGTACCCCTTCACGCTGGCCGCCGCCGCGATCACCACCGGCGGCACACAGTGGGGCGGACTCGTGCTCCAGTGGCCCGGCTCGCCCCCCCATTACCTTTTTGGTAGCCCCGCAATGGGGCGCCCGGCCTTCGGAGTTGGCATGACTTTCTCCCCCTGTCGATCGCATGTCTTGGGGGGTGGTGTCACCGGCTCCGGAGGCATCGACAGACCGCTGATTAGGGGCATGACCACCGGCTTCTTCGCAGGTCGGGAGGCTCTTCGTAATGTGGATGTGGCGATCGGTGCCGTGGGACGGCCGGGCGAGGACGACCGAAGGACGCACGTGATCGACGTCAGTGACATCGGCGCTTTCCTCGGCCTGGACGTCGGCAAGGGCGAACACCACGCCACCGCCGTCACCCCGGCCGGGAAGAAGGCCTTCGACAAGCGGCTGCCCAACAGCGAGCCGAAGCTCCGCGAAGTGTTCGGCAAACTGCAGGCCAAGCACGGGACCGTGCTCGTGGTGGTCGACCAGCCGGCCTCGATCGGGGCTCTGCCGCTGGCGGTGGCCCGGGACATGGGCTGCCCGGTCGCCTATCTGCCCGGCCTGACGATGCGGCGGATCGCCGACCTCTATCCCGGCGAGGCCAAGACAGATGCCCGCGACGCGTTCGTCATCGCAGACGCGGCCCGCGTCATGCCTCACACGCTCCGCTCGGTCGACCTCCAGGACGAGACCATCGCCGAGCTGGAGATGATCGTCGGCTTCGACGACGACCTGGCCGGCGAAGCAACCCGCATCAGCAACCGCCTGCGGGGCCTGCTCACCCAGATCCACCCGTCGCTGGAACGGATCCTGGGCCCACGCGTCCAACACCCGGCCGTGCTCAAGCTCCTCGACCAGTTCGGCTCCCCGGCCCAGATCCGCAAAGCCGGACGCCGACGGCTCATTGCGTTGATACGCCCGAAGGCACCGCGGATGGCCGAGCGGCTCGTCGAGGACATCTTCACCGCACTGGACGAACAGACCGTCGTCGTCCCGGGCACCGACGCGGCCGCTCTGATCGTCCCCAGCCTCGCCAACTCGCTCCGAGCGGTGCTTGACCAGCGGAAACTCTTGGCCACCCGGATCGAGGAACTGCTGGAGAACCACCCTCTTTCCAAGGTCCTGACGTCCATGCCGGGGATCGGCGTCAGGACCGGAGCCCGCATCCTCATCGACGTCGGCGACGGCCGTTCGTTCCCGACCGCCGCCCACCTCGCCGCCTACGCCGGCCTCGCCCCCACAACCCGCAGTTCTGGCTCCTCGATCCGCGGCGAACAACCATCCCGCCGCGGAAACAAGCAGCTCAAACGGGCCTTCTTCCTGTCCGCGTTCGCGGCTCTGGCCGACCCGGCCTCCCGGACCTACTACGACAAGAAGATCAGCCAGGGAAAACACCACACCCAAGCCCTCCTCTGCCTCGCGAGACGACGAGCCGACGTGCTCTTCGCGATGCTCCGCGACGGCACCTTCTACGACCCCCAACCCGCCCCATCAGCTTGACGAAACCCATAGGGGCACCCCCCCCCGGAGCTGCGCCCGGAGGAACGTGACGCGATCGGCGACGTCTGCCACCGTCTGGGCCTGCTGCTGCGGGCCGCCGCCGACAGCGGCCGCCCCGTACTGCCGGGGCCGGGCGCCGTCCTCCTGCTCTACACCGACGGCCTGGTCGAGGTCCCCGGCGTCGACCTCGACGAGGTCACCGACGCGCTCGCCACCCGGCTGGCAGGGGCCGACGCCAGGGAGATGGAAGCCCTCGCCGACACCCTCGTCCACACCGCCCGGGAGTACGCGCACCGCAGCGACGACATCGCCCTGCTCCTCATCCACGCCACCGCCTGAGGTGCCTCGGGCCGCGCACACGGCGTTCGCGGAGCCGGGCGGGGCGAGACGGAACCAGCGACGAGCGACACGGCCACCGCGACCGCGCTCACCACGAGCGCCACGACCGCGAGGACGAAGCCGCCCGGGACATGACGGGCCAGGAGGTGACCGGGCAGCGGGCGGCCGCCGGGGAGCCGGTGCCGCCGCCTTTCCGGAACTGCTGAACGCGGTACGGGTCGCGGCCGCCGATGACGCGATGCCGGCACCCGCCATCACCGCCTGCTGATCGCCGAGTTCGCCCTGCGGCGCCCGAGGCCCTCCTCGGGCTGTCTGGTGACACCGACGCCGCGAACGCCGTCACGGACCGACGACCAGGGCCCGGCACGGCGCCGTCAGAGGCGCGTCCCGGGCATCGGCCCACACCGAGCGCCAGCCCCAGGACCGCAGGGCCCCGAGGGTCGCGGTATCGCCACGGTCGACCAGCGTGACGCCGAACACGGCGGGATGGCCGGCGAGACCGGCGGCGCGGTCGGTGAGCAACCGCCGCTGCAGGCGCCGGGCGAGGTTCCAGTCGCGGCCCGGGTTCTGGGTGCGCACCAGGGAGTCGACCAGGAGCCCGGAGACCGCGAAGAGCCGCCCCGAGGCGGCGATCCCGAGCAGATCCCGGGGGAGATACCCGTCCAGGCCTCGCCACCAGGGCCCGTGCGCGGTCACCGGAAAGCCGTAGGCGCACCCCGTCAGTACGACGCCTTCCCGCTCCGCCACCAGCAGGGCGAAACCCGGCCGCTGCACCTCGACGGTGAGCCGCCGCAGGAACAGCTCGCGCTCCAGGTTCCACGCCTGCGGATCGCCCCCGGAGGTCTGCGCGTACAGGTCGCCGAGTTCCTTGTGCCGGTCCTCGATCTGCCCTCGGGACAGCGGGCGGATTCGTTCCCCTTCCAGGGGCGACGGCGCTTGCCGGCCCCTGTGGTCGGGCGTGTTCACGGCCATGAGGCGGATCCTGCCCCGGGCCCGGACAGGGCCGGCCCGGCGTCGTGGCTCGCCGAGAACGGCACCGCGTGGCAGCGGGCGCGCGAAGAGCCCTCGGCA
Source organism: Streptomyces sp. DT2A-34 (assembly GCF_030499515.1). Classification (NCBI taxonomy): domain Bacteria; kingdom Bacillati; phylum Actinomycetota; class Actinomycetes; order Kitasatosporales; family Streptomycetaceae; genus Streptomyces; species Streptomyces sp. DT2A-34. Next base: position 4,808,178 of record NZ_JASTWJ010000001.1, read on the forward strand.
CTTTCACCGTACTCCCGCCCAGGTCCGGCCAGGAGCGTCCGCGCAGGCGCATCCGCGAGCCGGGCCGGGGGCCGGGCGCAGGAGTAGCGTGGGACGGGAAGACCAGGACAAGGTGAGCACAGTGCCCGGTACCGATCCCCCACCCGCCACGGGACTGCTCGCGGACGGCGTCCACGAGTCCATACGTCCCGGGACGGCACTTCTCCGGTTGGAGACGACACGCGACCGCCAGGGCGTCCTCGACGGCGCGTGGTGGCCGCGCTCCCGTGACATCGCGGTCGAACTGCCCGGTCTGGTCGGCGCGCTGACCGAACACCTCGGGCCGATCGCCCGGATCGGCCTGGACTCCGCCGCCTGGGACGGACTGACGACGCGCCTGGTCGTCGACGGCCGGGTCGTGCACATCGACGCCTCGTCCGTGGGCGACGACACCGTCCTGGTCACCCGGGGCGACCAGGACCTCTTCTCCCTGCTCGTCGTACCGCCGGACAGCGCGCCCGACGCGGCGCGGGCGGCGATGGCCCAGGCGGTGCGCGCCGACAACCTCAAAGGGGCCCGGCAGATCCTCGTCGACACCGGTGCCGAGCGCTTCTCGGCCCCCTTCGGCAGCGCGGACACGGGGCAGCCATGATCCACGCGGCCGATGTCCGGGAGTGGCGCGAACAAGACGTGGTCGACCCCGAGGGGCACAAGATCGGCACACTCGAAGCCGTCTACGTCGACACGGCCACGGACGAACCGGCCATGGCCACCGTCCGTACGGGGCTGCCCACCCGTCAGCGTCTGGTCTTCGTCCCGCTCGACGAGGCGGTGCTGGGGCCCGGCTACGTCGAGGTGCCCCATGCCAAGGGGACGGTACGGAAGGCGCCTTCGATCGGGACGGACGACGTCCTGCCCGCCGAGCAGGAGGAGACGATCTTCCGCTACTACGACCTCGCCTACCGGCCGGGTGTCCATGGCGAACGTCAACTCGCGCGCCGCTGACCGCCAGGAGGTGATCGGTCGATGGTGACGTTTCTGCTGCTCCTGCTGGTGGCCGTGGCCCTGGGCATCATCGGTGCGGCGGCGGACGGGCTGGGCTATCTGCTGGCCATCGGGGTCGTGCTCTTCGTGGCCGATGTGGCGTTCTTCGCAGTGGTGGGATTCCGGCGCGCCCGCCGACGCCCCGTGCGCTGACCCGCGAGCGTTCCGACCCGCACGGCGGGAGAAAGTCTGTCGCGGCAGGACCACATTCTCCGCCTGCCGGAGATAGGGTTGTCCCGCGTCCGCGAAACGAAGGTGCCATGCCCGCTGAGACCGCCTCCGCCGCCGGAAACCTCGACGACGACGACTACCCCGCCTACACCATGGGACGAGCCGCCGACCTCCTCGGCGCCACCCCCGCCTTCCTCCGGGCCCTCGGGGAAGCCGAGCTGATCACCCCCCTGCGTTCGGAGGGCGGCCACCGCCGGTACTCCCGCCGCCAGTTGCGGATCGCCGCCCGCGCCCGGGAGCTCGTCGACCAGGGCACCCCCGTCGAGGCCGCCTGCCGCATCGTCTCGCTCGAGGACCAGCTCGACGACGCCCTCCGCCGCAACCGCGAGATGCGCCGGAAGCTGGACGAGCACGGCGCGAATACCTAGTCCCGCCGATACAGAATTAGGGGCCCCGGCCGGATGAGAATTCCCGAACGGGCCCGAAAACGTACGGGCGCCCGGCACCCGACCTGTGTTAGCGTGATAGCAGTTGCAGTTTTGGTTGCCAGAGACTTGTTTCTTTGCAGAGCTTTCCGGATCTTTCCGGAGGGGTGATCATCGCGGCGACTCGGATCCGTAAAGTGCGGAATCCGGCACTGCCCCCCAAGGGAGATTCAATATGGCATCTGGCACCGTGAAGTGGTTCAACGCGGAAAAGGGCTTCGGCTTCATCGAGCAGGACGGCGGCGGCGCTGACGTGTTCGCCCACTACTCGAACATCGCCACCTCCGGCTTCCGCGAGCTTCAGGAAGGCCAGAAGGTTACCTTCGACGTCACGCAGGGCCAGAAGGGCCCGCAGGCCGAGAACATCGTTCCCGCCTGACGCTGACGCGTTCCAATGTGGCTGGGGCCCGCGCTCTTGGGGTGCGGGTCCCAGCTCATTGCTATCCCCGCGTTCCCGGAGTACCCGTTGTTCCCGGAGTACCCGGAGTTCCCGGATTATTGACGCCCCGGCTTCAGCGCCGAGCGGCCTTTCGCATTCCCTCGGCTCATTCTTGTGAATCCGCGCGCGGCTCGTCATCGCTCGGTCGGACTTCCTCGATACGCCGTATCGAGGAAGGTTCCTCAATGAACCGCACCCGTAGTACCGGCAGCAGCTCAGGTCGCTTCCGTACCGGTAGAAACTCCACCCGCTCGGCAGGCAGCGCTCGCGGCAGCCGTTCGCGCGCGCAGGAGACCGGTCGGCAGAGCCCTCGCGCGCGCTCCGCCGCACGGCCGCAGGAGTTCACCCTGCCGGTCACCCTCACCGAGCCGCTCCCGGCGGTCGAGACGTTCGCCGAACTGGCGCTGCCCGACCGTCTGCTGGCCGCGCTCGGCGCCGAGGGCGTGACCGTGCCCTTCCCGATCCAGGCGGCCACGCTGCCGAACGCGCTCGCTGGGCGGGACGTGCTCGGCCGAGGGCGCACCGGTTCGGGCAAGACGCTCGCCTTCGGCCTGCCCGTGCTGGCCCGGCTCGAGGGACAGCGGGCCCAGCCCCGACAGCCGCTCGCCCTCGTCCTCGTACCCACCCGGGAACTGGCCCAGCAGGTCACCGACGCGCTCACCCCCTACGCCCGCGCCCTGCGCCTGCGCCTCGCCACCGTGGTGGGCGGCATGGCGATCGGCCGCCAGGCGAGTGCGCTGCGCGGCGGCGCCGAGGTCGTCGTGGCGACGCCCGGCCGCCTCAAGGACCTCATCGAACGGGGCGACTGCCGGCTGGACCAGGTTGTCGTCACCGTCCTGGACGAGGCCGACCAGATGGCCGACATGGGCTTCATGCCGCAGGTCACCGCGCTGCTCGACCAAGTCGGTCCCGACGGCCAGCGGTTGCTGTTCTCGGCCACCCTGGACCGCAACATCGACCTCCTGGTACGCCGCTACCTCCACGACCCCGTGGTCCACTCGGTCGACCCGTCCGCCGGCGCCGTCAGCACCATGGAGCACCATCTGCTGCACGTGCACGACGACGACAAGCACGCCACCGCGACCGAGATCGCCGCCCGTGACGGACGGGTGATCATGTTCCTGGACACCAAGCACGCGGCCGACCGGCTGGCCAAGCACCTGCTGTCCGTCGGCGTGCGCGCCTCGGCCCTGCACGGCGGCAAGTCCCAGCCGCAGCGCAACCGGACGCTCGCCCGGTTCAAGGACGGCCACGTCACGGTCCTGGTGGCCACCAACGTCGCCGCCCGCGGGATCCACGTCGACGACCTCGACCTCGTCGTGAACGTCGACCCTCCCGGCGACCACAAGGACTACCTGCACCGCGGCGGCCGTACCGCACGTGCCGGCGAGTCCGGCACCGTCGTCACCCTCGTCCTGCCGCACCAGCGGCGCGCGATGGACCGTCTGATGGCCGACGCCGGCATCACGCCGCGTTCCGCCCGGGTCCGCCCCGGCGAGGCCGAACTGCAGCGCATCACCGGCGCCCGTACCCCCTCCGGTGTGCCCGTCACCCTCCCCGCACCGGTCCCGGAGCAGAGCGAGCGCCCGAAGTCCGCCGGCCGCGGGCGCAGGGGACAGGCCGCCGGCCGCGGTGAAGGCGGGCGGGGCGCCGGCCGCGGTGAAGGCGGGCGGGGCGCCGGCCGTGGCGGTAGCGGGCGGGGCGCCGGCCGGCCCCGTCGCTCCGCGCCGAGGAACAACCCATAGCCAAGGCACCGGGACTCAACTCCCGGCGGTCGGGGCGAGCCCTCGCCCGTCCTGCCCGCCCCGACGAAGAGGAGAAGCCCTTGACGCCGACCGCTGCGCACACACGGCGGGCCCGCACCGCCGACGGCACCGGCCTGACCGCCAGTGACGCCATGCACGCGCCCGGACCCCACGTAGACGACCACATGACCGTCGACGTGGCCCTGTCCATGCTGATCAGCGCCCGCGTCCCGCACCTGCTCCTCCAGGACGAGGACGGGCGGTGCACGGGCCTGGTCACCCGGGCCCAGCTCGCCGCGCACCGCGGTGGTGGCTCGTGGTACAGCGACCGGACGCGGCTGCGGGACATCCCGCTCGACCGCGGACCGTTCACCTCGTCCGTGGCCGTACTCAGCGAGGCGGACGCCGCCATGCGGGTGCGGACCCTGGATGTGTCACCCGTGATCGACGAGCACGGCTACGCCCTGGGCGTCCTCGCTCGGATCTGCTGACCGCCTTCGCGCGGTCGACCCCTACGGCGTTTCTCGCCCAACTCTGTGGAGGCAACCATGCGTTGTGTCATCGCCCGTTTCCCCTTCGACCTGACCAAGAGCGAGGTCGAGCACTCGATGAGCGGCGTGACGCCCGAACCCGTCACCGGCGTGGCCGTGACCATCGAGCAGCGCGTCTACCCCGTGATGCAGGTCGGCGAAGTGATCACCAGGCAGAACCGCCGCGACTTCACCACGGGTGAGATGCGCCGCGCACTGACCCGCCTCGGCTTCACCTGCCACGACGCGGCTCCCGCCAGGCCGGCCCAGGCCGCGCAGGCTGACGAAGGTGCGCTCGGCTGGTGACGTCTGGGGTCCCGACCCGCCGCGGGACCCGTGGTCGGGCTAGGCTCCTGAGACATGACGCACCCTGACGACCTGCTCGTCTCGATCGCCGCGATGGTGGAGTCGCGGCACAGCAGCCAGATGTCCCTGACCGTGGTGATCCCGGGAGCCGTCATCACGGGACGGCTGGCCCCGGAAGCTCTGTGGAAGGAGCGGGTGGCCGAAGTCCTGCGGGACTCAGCGCACCTGGGGCAGTTCGCCGCCGCGTTCACCTCGCACCAGGCAGGCGGCGACCGCCCGCCGGAGCACGACAGCCGGCCCACCCACCTGCACTTCCACGTCGCCCGGATTCTCCAGGGCAGCTTCGGCATCCCCGACACGGGTGGCATGTACCGCGTCGCGCTGGAGGACGTGAGCGCCTGGACCATCGGGGACATCGGCTATTCGGACCAGTAAGAGCCTGTGAAGAAGCCCCCGGCCCCTCCCCGCTGTATGCGGGAAGGAGCCGGGGGCTGACGCGCTACTCGGTTCGCGTGGCGTCGTCACCCGTCACGTCGGTCACCGTCCAGCGCTGGTTGGCGCCTGAGTTCGCGAGCCATACGCCGACGGAGGCGCCGTCGCTCGTGGACTGGCCGGAGACGTCCGCGAGGCGGCCGGTGGCGGCGTTGACGAGGGTCCAGGTGCCGTCCCCGGTCGACGACATGATCCACTGGGCGGCGCTGTCGCGGGTGTCCTCGTCGGGCTCGGCCACCAGGGCGCCGTCGCGCACGGCCAGGCGCTTGCCCGCGGTCGCCTCGGTGAAGGCGTACCGCTTGCGGTTGTCGGTGCCGCTGATCTGCTCCAGCCGCCACTGCTGACCGCTGGGGTCGGCGGCGTCGGCGGTCTTGATGACCAGGCCGGTGCCGTTGTCGGCGATGGTGAGGTCCTTGCCGCTCTGGACGCCGGTCAGCCGGTAGGTGTGACCGGCGCGCAGCTCGGCCGCGTCCTTCGCGACGCCGGACACGCCCTTGACGAGGAACGACGTCACGGACTGGGCGGGCACGGTGAGCGTGGCCTGCTTGCCGGTGACCCGGACCGCCTGCTGCCGCTCCAGCTTGCCGTCGGCGCTGGTCACCACCGGGGTGACGGTGGCGCGGGAGGAGATACGGCCGAACTTCGACAGGTCGAGGGTGACCTCGCGCGCCTCGGTGGTGCTGTTGACGTGGACGACGGTCGCCGCGTCGCCCTTCTTGGCGATCGCCGCGGTGCTGGAGGTGTCGTTCGTCTTGATCAGCCGGTCGCCGGGCTTGATGTAGTGGGTGAAGTTACGGGCCGTGTCGAACTTGGTGTTGGTGTAGATCGGGCAGGACTCCAGGGTGTCCTTCGAGGTGCAGCTGAACGACAGCTGGATCTCGCCCCAGTTGCCGCCCTTCGCGGACTCGCCGCCCGGCTTCATGTTGTCGTAGTCCTCGACGGGCTGCCAGAACACCCAGGCGCGGGGCTCCAGTTCGCGCAGGTCGTCGACGATGCGCTGGGCGAGGCCGAGGCCGGGCCGCATGTCGGTGAAGCTCTGGCCGTCGCCCCAGTCGCCCTCGACCTCGCTCATCCACAGCGGCTTGTCGGCGGCCTTGGCCAGGTCGCGCACGGTGGTGCGCTGGCCGGTGCCGTAGGTGTGGACGTTCATCTGGCCGACGAGGTCGCGGACCTCCTGGGGGTAGGAGTTCCAGTTGGTGGCGAACGTACCGGGGTTGGTCTCGTCCATCGCGGAGATCTCCGCGCCGCTCTTGGACTGCTCCAGGGTCGGGGCCAGCGCGCGCAGTACCTTCTGCTGGAGTTCGGGGCCCATGTGGGCGCCCTCCTGACGGCCGCCGACGGGCTCGCCGTCCGCGCCGAGCTTGGTGCCCCAGTAGTTGGTGTTCGGCTCGTTGAACGGGTCCAGGGTGTCGACCTTGATGCCGTGCGCCTTCTCCAGGCGTTCGGTGGCACCCACCAGGTACTTGGCGAAGTCGTCGACGGACTCGGTCTTGAGCTGGTCCTTGCCCGCGTCGAAGTTGCCGGAGACGTAGCCGCTCTCGGTCATGAACCACGGCGGGGAGTTGCTGAAGGTCTCCCAGTGGGTGATGTCCTTCTTGATGCGGTCGACCCACCAGCGCTGCGTCTTGTCGGCCTTGTCGTTCCAGTCGGCGGGGTCGTCGGCGTCCCACCAGTCGACGTCCTCGCGGGTGGTGCCCGCCGGGGCCTTCCACCAGCCCTCGACCGCGCCGCCGGCGCGCAGGTAGTCCTTGACGTCCGGGGCGTTGCCGCCGCCGATGTTGTAGCGGGCGATGTTCAGCGCGAGCCCGTCGTCCCCGAAGAGGAGCTTCGCCAGCTTCTCGCGTACCGCGGGCGGGTAGTCGCCGGTGGCGTTGGCGAACCAGACCAGGCTGGTGCCCCAGCCCTCGAACTTCTCGTGCTTGTAGGAGGGGTCGGGCTGGACGGTGACCGCAGCGGTCGCGGTCGTGTCCGCGTGCGCGGCGGGCAGTGCGGTGGCGGCCAGAACGGTCCCGGTCGCGAGGGCCGTGACGCCGATCCCCAGGAGGCTTCTCTTAGGGCCCTTCTGATGGATCTCCGCGGAGGAAGGAGCGGCGTCCGGTGCGTGCTCTCGGCGTGCGGTGTGAAGGGTCATGTGGCGGAGCCACCTGTCCCTTCGCGCCGTGCGGCGAGAGTGCGTGCCGGACGCCGCGACGCCGCGGAGATCCATCAGAAGGGCCCTAAGGGTGCGGTGTGCCATCTCGAGTACTCCAGCTCTTCTGTGCGCCGCGCGTCCCGGCGGGGCACAGAGATCGGGACCGCAGGGTGCGGTTCGGTGCGGTTCGGTGCGTTCTCGTATGGTTTTGGCTCGTAATGTTTACGTAAACATCCGCTGGCGGGATGTCTACACTGTGCGAATCTCAGCGGTCAAGGAGTCGTCCGGGCCGAAAGTTGCGCAGCCAGGGGGCGGAGTGGACACGACCGACAAAAGCGGCGCACGGATGGACACGCCAACCGCGGGAGGACGTACGCGCAAGCGCGCCGCCCGCCCCCGCCAGGGCGCCTCCATGGCCGACGTCGCCCGCCTCGCCGGCGTCTCCTCCCAGACCGTCTCCCGTGTCTCCAACGGCTTCCCGGGCGTGACCGAGGAGACCCGGCAGCAGGTCATGGCCGCGATGCGGGAGCTGGGCTACCGGCCCAACAGCGCCGCGCGGGCGCTCAAGCGCGGCGAGTTCCGCACCCTCGGCGTGATCACCTTCTCCCTGTCCACCATGGGCAACATCCGCACGCTGGAGGCGATCGCGACCGCCGCCGCCCAGCACGGTTACGCCGTCACGCTGCTGCCCGTGGCCGTCCCCACCCAGGACGAGGTGAACGGCGCCTTCTCCCGGCTCGGGGAACTCGCCGTGGACGCGGTCATCGTCATCATGGAGATCCATCTGCTCGACGCGGCGACGGTCTCCCTGCCGCCCGGCGTGCAGGTCGTGGTGGCCGACTCGGACGCCGGCGACCGCTACACCGTCGTCGACACCGACCAGGCGGGCGGCGCCCGCGACGCCGTACGGCATCTGCTGGACCTCGGCCACGACACGGTGTGGCACCTGGCCGGGCCGGAGGACTCCTTCGCCGCCCAGCGCCGTGCCAACGCCTGGCGCGCCACCCTCACGGAGGCGGGCGCGGTCCCGCCGCCCCTGGTGCGCGGCGACTGGTCGGCCGAATCCGGTTACCGGGCCGGTCTGCGACTCGCCGAACAGCAGGACTGCACGGCCGTGTTCGCCGCCAACGACCAGATGGCGCTGGGCCTGCTGCGTGCCCTGCACGAAAGCGGCCTGAGGGTCCCCGACGACGTCAGCGTCATCGGCTTCGACGACATCCCCGAGTCCGCGTCCTTCCTGCCCCCGCTCACCACCATCCACCAGGACTTCGCGGAAGTGGGCCGCCTCTGCGTCGAGGGCGTCATCGGCAAGATGCGGCACGCCGGCACCGCGCACGGCACCACCCTCGTCCCGACCCGCCTCGTGCCACGCCGGAGCACGGCACCGCGGCCTGAGCGCCGGGGCGGCTAGGACGTCTCCCGCCCAATCCCCCGCCCCTCCCTGAACCGGGCGGCGCCCTCCGCGAGATCCACGATCCGGGCGGGGTAGTCCAGGTCCGCGCGGGTGGCGTCGTCGAGGTCCGGGAGGCGGTGGATCGTCGCGGCGTCGAGGCCGCGGAGTTCGGGGAGCCAGCGGCGTACGTACTCCCCGTGCGGGTCGAAGCGGCGGGCCTGGACGAGTGGGTTGAGGACCCGGTTCGGGCGGGTGTCCGTGCCGGTACCGGCCACCCACTGCCAGTTGAGCTGGTTGTCGGCGATGTCGCCGTCGACGAGGAGGTCCAGGAAGTGGCGGGCCCCCACCCGCCAGTCCACGTACAGCGTCTTGGTGAGGAAGCTCGCCGCGAGCATGCGGGCGCGGCCCGGCATCCAGCCCTCGTGGCCCAGCTGCCGCAGGGCCGCGTCGACGACGGGGTAGCCCGTGCGGCCCTCCTTCCAGGCCTCGGTCTCCAACGCGCCGCGGCGCCAGCGGTCGTGCCGGGGACGGTAGTCGTGGTCGGCGGCGTCGGGGCGGGCCGCCAGGACCTGGTGGTGGAAGTCCCGCCAGGCCAGTTGGCGGACGAACGCATACGCACCGGGGTTGTGCTGTTCGCGCGCCCGGTGCAGCAGTTCGGTCGGTGACAGACAGCCGAAGTGCAGGTAGGGGGAGAGCCTGGAGGTCGCGTCGGCGGCGAGGTCGTCGTGCTGGTCGTCGTATGCGCAGAGGGGGCCCGCCAGCCAGGAGCGCAGCCTGCGGCGGGCCTCGGACTCACCGCCGGTGGGCAGGCCCGGCGAGGTGGGGCCCGACGCCAGGGACTGCGGGCCGGGCAGGCCGGCCGTGCGTACGTCCGGCAGCCGTACGGTGTCCGGGGCCGGGAGGACACCGCGTACGGAGAAGCCCTCCCAGCGGCGGAAGTACGGGGTGAAGACCGCGAAGTGGTCCTTGTCCTTGCCCGCGGGCGTCAGCGCCCCGGGCGGTACGACCGTCAACGACGCTTCGTGGACGTGCAGTTCACGTCGGTCACCGGCCAGCTCCGCGCGCAGCCGCTCCTCACGCCGCATCGCGTAGCGACTCACCCCGCCCGCGAGGTGCACCACCGCCGCCCCGGTCTCCGTCGCCACCCGGCAGGTCTCCTCGACCACGTCGCCGACGCGCACCACCAGCCGGCCGCCCCGGGCGCGCAGGGCCGCGTCGAGGTCGGCCAGGCTGTCGGCGAGGAACGCCGCCCGGTTGGGGACGGCGAAGCCGGTGCGGCGGATGCCGGTGTCGACGACGAAGAGCGGGACCACGCGCTCGGCGTCCTTCAGGGCGGCCACCAGGACCGGGTTGTCGTGCACCCGCAGGTCGGCGGTGAACAGGGCGACCGAGACGCGCACGGTTCCTCGACCTCCCTCAGTGGGTACGGGCGGGTTCCTGGGCGGCCGACTCGGCCGCGGCGGCGATGTTGCGGGTCATGCCGCCGAAGACCGCGGCGTGGAAGGGGGCCACGCCCCACCAGTAGGCGTGCCCGGCCAGTCCGTGCGGGTGGAACAGTGCCCGCTGCCGGTACACCGTGTGTCCCCGCTGATCCCGGTCCACGGTCATCTCCAGCCAGGCCAGGCCCGGCAGCCGCATCTCCGCGCGCAGCCGGAGCAGCCGGCCCGGCTCGATCTCCTCCACCCGCCAGAAGTCCAGGCTGTCGCCGGCCCTGAGCCGGGTCGCGTCCCGGCGGCCCCTGCGCAGACCGACCCCGCCCACCAGCGTGTCCAGCCAGCCGCGCAGGGACCAGGCCAGCGGCGAGGAGTACCAGCCGTTCTCGCCGCCGATCGCCTCGACCACCCGCCACAGTTCCTGCGGCGACGCGGCGACCGTGCGCTCACGGTGATCGGTGTAGAGGCTTCCGCCGGCCCAGTCGGGGTCGGTCGGCAGTGGATCGCTGGGGGCGCGGGGTGTCGAGGCCGAGGACCACCTGGTGGCGACGTCCGCGTCCCGCACACGCCGCAGGGCCAGCCGGATCGCCCGGTCGAGGCCGACCGGTCCCTCCGGCGGGTCCGGCAGGTAGTGGACGATGTCCCGCTCGGCGCAGACCACCTCGTGCTTCAACGACTCGACCAGCGGGCGGGCGAGGGCGCCCGGCACCGGCGTGATCAGGCCGACCCAGAGGCTGGACAGCCGGGGGGTGAGCAGCGGCACGGGGAGGATGACCCGCCTGGGCAGCCCGGCTACGGCGGCGTACCGCCGCATCATGTCCTCGTACGTGAGGATGTCCGGCCCGCCGATGTCGAAGGCACGGTTCACGTCGTACGGCAGCCGCGCGCACCCCACGAGCAGGCGGAGCACGTCGCGGACGGCGATCGGCTGGATGCGGGTGCGCACCCAGCTGGGGGTCACCATCACGGGGAGCCGCTCGGTCAGGTACCGCAGCATCTCGAAGGAGGCCGAGCCCGAACCGATGATCACCGCTGCCCGCAGTACGGCGGTCGGCACGCCCGAGGCCAGCAGGATGCGGCCCACTTCGGCGCGGGAGCGCAGGTGGGGTGAGAGCGCGTGCTCGGGTACGCCGGACGGGGTCAGCCCGCCGAGGTAGACGATCCGGCGGACCCCGGCGGCGCGCGCCTGTTCGCCGAAGATCCTGGCCGCGTGCCGGTCGGTCTCCTCGAAACCCCGCCCTGTGCCCAGCGCGTGCACCAGGTAGTACGCGACGTCCATGCCCTCCATCGCCGCGCGCACGGACCCCTCGTCCGTGACGTCCCCACGCATGGCCTGAACCTGCCCGGCCCACGGATGGTCGCGCAGCCTGCCGGGCGAGCGGGCCAGACAGCGCACGCCATGCCCGGCGGCCAGCAACTCCGGCACCAGTCTGCCGCCCAGGTAACCGGTGGCGCCGGTGACCAGACAACGCAGCGGCCGGTCGTCGTCGATCATGCGTCGCTTCTCCCCGGGACGTGCCGCGCCCGAAGGCTCTGTCGCGTTCACCTGCCCTGCCCCCATGCTTGGCGCCGGGGACGATCACCGCAACCGCAACCGCAACCCGGCCGGTCGTCGATCGGATCGGTGATCGGTGACCGGATCGGTGATCGGTGGCTGGATCGGTGAACGGTGATCGGTGGCTGGAACTTCGGCGGGCTCGCAGGAGTTGGCAGGAGGACGCGTGGAACTCACGCGGACGACCGGAACGACACGGGCTGAAGCCGAGGTGGCACGGATGGCGATGTGGGATCGGATCAAGGACCAGGCGAAGGGTCTGCAGCAGGCGCAGGGGGCGCGGGGCGCGTCCGCCGGTGGGCACGGGCGGCCGGGTTCGGGGTCCTCCGGGGGATCGAAGGCTCAGCTGGTGAGCGCGCTCAAGTCCCAGCTCACCTCGCTGAAGACGGAGCTGAAGAGCGGTGCCTACCGGGACGCCAGCATGGCCATGTGCGCCCTGGTCGCCGCGGCCGACGGGCAGGTCGACCCGGCCGAGCGGCAGCATGTGGAGTCGCTGATCCTGAACAACGACGTCCTGCAGAACTTCCCGTCCGAACAGCTGCGGCAGCGCTTCAACAAGCATGTCGACCAGATGGGGTTCAACTTCCAGCAGGGCAAGGCCGAGGCCCTGCAGGAGATCGCCAAGGCCGCGAAGAAGCCGACCGAGGCCAGGGCGGTCGTACAGACCGGGTTCGTCGTCGCGGGTGCGGACGGGTACATCGCGCCGGCGGAGGAGCAGGTCCTGCGTGAGGCGTGCTCGGTGCTCAACCTGTCTCCCCAGGAGTTCGGCCTCTGACCGTCACTCACACAGCGTTGACCAGGGTGGCGATCGATATCGAGACGGGAGAGAACGCGCTGAGATCTCCGGTCGACCGTCTTTGATCTGTTCACCCCGAATCGGGGCGGCGACCCGGGTGACAGCAGTCCCCGATCGGAGTGCCCGCCCTGATCTTCACAGCCGACCGGCCGCCCATTAATGTGTCGCCGCTGCCGTGTGGATGAGTGATGACGCCGTCCCTTCACCTCGGGGGAGAGGTCCGGCGGCCATCCATTCACTTGTGGGGGCACATTGAACACGCGTACGCGCCGCACACTCGCGGCGCTCACCGGCGTCGCCGCGCTCGCGGCGGGCCTCGTCACGACGGTTCCGGGGTCGGCGGTGGCCGCCTCCGGCAGCTGGCCGGCCAGCGACGGGAAGCTGCTGTACACCGAGTTCCGCGGGGAGATGGCGTTCGTCAACCCCGACGGCACCGCATGGCGCTCGTTCAGCCCGACCGGCGACCAGGGCACCTGGTCCGCGGACGGCAGCCAGGTCGCGTTCGTGAACCCGTACGACGACCACATCCGCACGGCGTGGGCCGACTCGGAGGGCACCGGCGTCGACATCGCCATGCCGACGGGCAGCGGATGGCATCCGACCGACCCGACCTTCCGGTACGGCGGCGGCGAGATCGTCTTCGCGGCGGGCGGCCGACTGCGGCTGACCGCGGCCGACGGAACCCGCGCGCCCAAGGCGCTGTTCGGTACCGACGTCGACGGCTGCGACTCCAAGCCCAGCGGCGCCGTCAACGGCATGCTGGCCTTCGTACGCACCGGCACGGACTGCGGCACCGCCGGCACTCCCGCCGTGTGGGTCCACAACGGCCGTACCGGCGCGTTCACCAAGCTGGCCGACGACGCGAGCGAGCCGAGCATCTCCCCGGACGGCCAGTCGGTGGCCTTCACACGGTCCGTCGACGGACACAGGCAGCTCTTCACGGTCAGGACGGACGGCACCGGGCTGACCCAGCTCACCACGGACGCCGTCGACCACAACCGGCCCGCCTGGTCGCCGCGGGGCGACCGGATCGCGTACGACATCCACTTCACCGGCGGCCCGGACACCGGCCCGAGCGGCCCGCAGGTGTGGATCCACGACCTCGGCACGGGCACGCGGACGCAGGTTCCCCAGGCCAACGGCACCGACGTGGCCTGGCAGCCGCTCCGTGACAACGCGATCTCCCGCGTCTGGGGCGCCGATACCTACGACACCAACATCGCCGCGTCCAAGTGGACCTGGAACACGGTCGGCACCACCAAGCCCGGCCTGAGCAACGCGGGCGCGGCCGTGCTCATCAGCAAGTCCGACGCGGCGTACGCCACCACGGCGACGTCACTGGCCGGCAAGAAGCGGGGGCCGGTGCTGATGACCTCCGGCACGGCGGTGGACTCCTCGGTGCAGACGGAGCTCAAGCGCATGCTGCCGAAGGGGAAGACCGTCTATCTGATCGGCGGCACCAAGATCCTCAGCAGCGCGGTGGCGTCCAAGGTGACCGCGCTCGGGTACGTGGCCAAGCGGCTGTCCGACGTCTCGCGCTACTCCACCTCGGTGGCCGTGGCCAAGGCCGTCACCGGCACGCCGAAGTACGTCTTCCTGGCGACGGGCACCACCTACCACAACGCCCTCGCGGCGAGCTCCGCCGCCGGTTCCATGGGCGGTTCGGGGACCGCCGTCGTCCTGCTGACCGAGGGGTCGACCATGACCGCGTCGGTCTACGGCTACCTCAACAAGTACAGCCCGAGCACGACGAAGATCATCACGGTGGGGACCGACGCGGAGTCGGCGCTGACCAAGGCGTACAACGCCGGCAAGATGCCGAACTGGCCCAGGACCTACACCTATTACCGGGTGGCCGGCGGCACACCGCAGTCGAACGCCGCACGCCTCGCCCGGTTCTGGTGGTCGCTGCCGTCCGACGCCGCGGTCGCCTCCGTGGGCAGCTGGCGCGGCGGCGTCTCCGCGGCGTCGGCGATGACCACCTACGGTCCACTGCTGTGGACGGACGTGACTTCACTGCCGTACGACACCAAGCGGTACCTGATGGGGATGTCGTCGAGCCTGCACCACGTGGCCGTCTTCGGCGGCAGCGGATCGGTCGACGCGTCCGTCCTTCCCCAGATCGGTGCGGCCATCGGCGTGGGTACCCACTACGTCTACACGCCGTACTACAAGGGCGTGGCGCCGCAGACCACGGCTGCTCAGCCGCAGTCCGCCGGGGCCGGGTCGGCTCCGAGCCCGGACCTCGACTCCCTGCGGGTGACGGCCACGAAGTAGCCCGTACGGCCCGAAGGGGCCACACGGCATCGTGGGGGCGTCCGGCACATTGCCGGACGCCCCCACGCGCTTTTCACCACCGGCCTGGTTGGTGAGCCGGGACTCAGCTGCCCAGGACCGAGCCGAACTCGGCGTTCGGGTAGGTGAAGCCGAAAGCCCGCTCGCTGAAGGAGAGCGCGCCGGTTGTCGTCAGTCCGGTGGCCGAGCCGCGCAGCACCCAGTCACCGCCGTCCCGCGTCGACCCGGCGAAGACGTCCTCGCCCTTCGCGGCGATCGCCACGTCGGCCGCTCCGTTGCCGTCGACGTCGGCGATCCGCACGGCGGAACCGAACCAGTCGTCCGCCTCGGCGGCACCGGGCACACCGCTGGTGGTCTGGTAGAACGCCTGCGCTCCGGTGCCGGTCAGGCCGGTCGCCGTGCCCTTGAGCAGGGCCGCCCCGCCGGTCTGCGCCACGTCGCCGACCGCCTCGCCCGGCACGCCGACCGCCACATCCGCGTAGCCGTCGCCCGTGACGTCGCCGACCGCGAGGGACGCGCCGAAGTTGTCGCCGGGCTCGTTCGAGCCGGGGACGCCGGCGGTGTTCTGGTCGAGGGTGGCGGTGCGGTGGGCGCCGAGGCCCTCCGGGCTGCCGTAGCGGACGTGGACGAAGCCCACGGCGTCCGAGTACTCGCCCGTGCCGGTCGCCGACGCGGGGATGTGGCCGGTGACGAGGTCGGCGTAGCCGTCGCGGTCGATGTCGCCGGCGGCGGCCGCGACGGTGGGGGCCTCGGTCGCGTCGGCGGTGCCGGAGGCCGGGTCGGTCACCCAGACCTCGTCGAGGCTCTCGGCGCCCCAGGTGTAGACGCCGGTGTGCTGGCAGCCGCCCGTGGTGCCGTCGCAGTTCTCGGGACCGGTGACGACGAGCTGGGCGCGCCCGGCACCCGTGAAGTCTCCGGCGGTGAGGGTGCGGGGCTCGATGTAGGCGTTGAAGTTCTCGGAGTACCGGGCGCCGGTCGGCGCCGTACGGCCTGCCAGGTCGTCGTACACCCACAGCTTGTTGCGGCTGAGCGCGGCGAGCTGCGGGGTGCCGTCGCCGTCGAGGTCGGCGACGACGACCTTCTTGCCGTAGTCCTTCTCGGCGTCCCACTGGCTGGTGGCGAGCGGGCTGGCGAGCGTGATGCCGTCGCCGCTCAGGCCGTTCGCGCCGCCCCACAGGACGGTGAGGGTGCCGTAGGAACTGCTGTTGGGCGCCCGCTCGCCGGGCGCGCCGACGACGAGGTCGGTGTAGCCGTCGCCGTCGAGGTCACCGGTGGCGTAGGTGCTGCCGAAGAGCTCGTTGGACCAGGCGTCACCCGGGACGCCGGGGGAGTTCTGGGTGAGGGTCGCCGAACGGGCGGGGGACACGCCGTTGGCGGAGCCGTAGAGGACGGTGACCGAACCGGCGGCCGGGTAGCTGCCGACGGGGGCGCCGGGCGTGGCCACGACGAGGTCGGCGACACCGTCGCCGTTGAAGTCGTCGGCCTTGGGGGTGACCGCGCTCGCCGTGGGGACGAGGGTGAGGGACAGGCCCGCGGCCGCCGCGGCGACGGCCACGGCGACGGACATGGTGCGTAGGCGCAAGACTGCTCCAGTTTCGGAGGGCAGAGGTAGGCGTGGGGGGCCGTGTACATGACGCACGAGGGGAGCCAAGGGTTGTACACGGACGGACACGCGTTCGGGCAGACCGCCCCGACCGCCCGCTCACAGCCCCTCCGGGTCAAGGGGTTCCCTCGCCTTCGGCGGCGTGCGGGTGGAGGGGCAGTGCCGTGGAGACTTCGAAGCCGCCTTCGGGGCGGTGACCGGCGCAGAGTTCGCCGCCGACGGAGCGGGCGCGTTCGCGCATACCCATGACGCCGAAGCCCCGGTTCTGCGCGGCCTCGGAGTACGCGGGGGCCGCGGGGCCGTCGTTGCTGACCGTGATCATCAGGCGGGAGCCGGAGTACTCGAACCGTACGTGCGCGGCTTCCGCGGCGGCGTGCTTGGTGACGTTGGTGAGCGCCTCCTGCACGATCCGGAACGCGGTCAGGTCGACGCCCGGTGACAGGGACTGCGGCTCCCCTTCGGTGGTGACCGTGACCGTGAGTCCGGCGGACCGGCACGCCGAGACCAGTTCGGGCAGGCGGGCGAGGCCCGGCGACGGCTCCAGCGGGGCGGAGGCCGGGTCGTCGTTCTGCCGCAGCAGCCCCAGCGTGGCCTTCAGCTCGCGCAGCGCCGAGGAGGTGGTGCCGGTCAGATCGGTGAGGATCTTCTTGGTCTGCGGCGGGTTGTCGAGGGCGAGGTGCGCGGCCGTACCGACCTGGGCGTTGGCCAGGGCCAAGTGGTGGGCGACGACGTCGTGCAGCTCACGCGCGATACGCATGCGCTCCTCGGTGACGCGCAGGCGGGCCTCCTCCTCCCGGGTGCGCTCGGCGTGCTCGGCGCGGGCCTGCACGGCCTGGAGGTAGGCGCGCCGCAGCCGCGTCATGCTGCCGGCGGCGAGGGGCAGCAGCAGCCAGAAGAACGGGCCGATCGTCCTGAGCAGCAGCGACACATGGTCCATGGAGTCGGAGATCGCCGCCGCGATGGTCACCGCCACCATGGTGGCGATGCCGTAGGCGCGGGTGGTAGCGCGGTCGGTGAGGGTGGCCAGCCAGTACAGCGCCGCCATGACGGGTGCCAGCAGCAGGGGGGTGAGCAGGTATCCCAGCCCGATCACGGCCGTGGTGCAGGCCGCGTTCACGACGACGGCGGCGCGCGGGTGCGTGCGGTACCTCAGCAGGGCGAGGCAGGCCACGCCGAGGAGGACGGAGGCCGTCCTGTCCTGGTCCGGCGGGTCGGCACCGGGCAGGGTGAGCATGCTGCCGAGGGTGGCGCAGCCCATCAGCGCCATGACCAGTGCCAGGTCGACGACGAAGGGGTGACGGCCCGCGAACTCGTCGAGGCGGTCCGCGTAACGCCGCTCCGGGCTGGTGCTCATCCGGCTCTCCGGCTCTCCGGTCGGTGGGCTGGGTCCATGGTGGGCGTCTCCGGGAACGAACGGCCGACGGGACCGCCCGTGTCCTTCGTCACGGGCGGTCCCTGCGGGGGTGGGGCGACCGGATCAGGTGCGCGCCGGTTCCAGGTCGGCGGGTACGGAATCCGGGGTCTCGGGCCGTCGGCTCAGCGCCTCGCCCTCCACATCCACCCGGGGCAGGATCCGGTCCAGCCCTGCCCGGCATGGAGAACTCCTCGTCGGAGGCTCCCGGCGCCCTCACGGCACCCAGGCCGACGGCGGCCAGAACGGCCGCCCAGACCAGGGCGACGTACCAGCGCCGCCGGAAGGCCAGACGGCCCACTCGATAAAGGAAAGTAGCCACGGCAGGGGGTCTCCGCATCTGGGACTCGAACGTCTGCCCAGACTGTTCGGAGCGGGGGTGCCCTGTCGTCGTGCGGCTGCCGACAATCCCGGCTACTGAGAACGCAGTACGGGCCGGGGTGCAGGTCCACCGCGGGGATGGCATCCGCCCGTGACATCGCCGGCCCCGAGGCGAGGGCCTCGGGGCCGGCGATGTCACGACGTGGTGCAGGTGATGGCTGAGGGGTCAGGCGTAGAGCGCCACCCGCGGATGCACCGTGCCCTCGGCCTCCGGGTCGAGGACGGTGATCCGGTAGACCTCGGTGAGGGTGCCCCCCGCGTGCAGCGTGCGCTGGGCGGTGGTGAGGTCGGTGAACAGGGTGCCGGTCTGGGTGCCGAGGGTCACGGGCTCCCAGCAGCCGGTGGCGGTGCGCCGCTCGACCCGGATGTCCGACGGGTCCAGGAAGGGCCCGGCGTCCGGGGACTCCACCAGGAGCTGCGGGGCGACCGTGCGGTCCGCCGACGATGCGTTGCGGTAGGTGACCGTGACCTCGTGACCGTCGTCGTCGGCGACGAGGGTGCTCGTGGGCAGGTCCACGAACTCGGTCGGTATGGCGGGCGTCTGGCTGGTCAGGGCCGTGGACGTCGCCGTGGTGGTCTGGGACGTGGCTGCTGCGGCTGGTCCTGCCGTGGCGAGGCCGGCGAGCGCCACCATGAGGGCCAGGGCGGCGACGCTGGGGCGGATTTTCTTCAATGACACGTTCGCTGATCCTTCGGATTCGCTCGGTGACTCGGGTGACTGGTGTCCCCCCCATTACCTTTTTGGTAGCCCCGCAATGGGGCGCCCGGCCTTCGGAGTTGGCATGACTTTCTCCCCCTGTCGATCGCATGTCTTGGGGGGTGGTGTCACCGGCTCCGGAGGCATCGACAGACCGCTGATTAGGGGCATGACCACCGGCTTCTTCGCAGGTCGGGAGGCTCTTCGTAATGTGGATGTGGCGATCGGTGCCGTGGGACGGCCGGGCGAGGACGACCGAAGGACGCACGTGATCGACGTCAGTGACATCGGCGCTTTCCTCGGCCTGGACGTCGGCAAGGGCGAACACCACGCCACCGCCGTCACCCCGGCCGGGAAGAAGGCCTTCGACAAGCGGCTGCCCAACAGCGAGCCGAAGCTCCGCGAAGTGTTCGGCAAACTGCAGGCCAAGCACGGGACCGTGCTCGTGGTGGTCGACCAGCCGGCCTCGATCGGGGCTCTGCCGCTGGCGGTGGCCCGGGACATGGGCTGCCCGGTCGCCTATCTGCCCGGCCTGACGATGCGGCGGATCGCCGACCTCTATCCCGGCGAGGCCAAGACAGATGCCCGCGACGCGTTCGTCATCGCAGACGCGGCCCGCGTCATGCCTCACACGCTCCGCTCGGTCGACCTCCAGGACGAGACCATC
This sequence comes from Streptomyces sp. DT2A-34, assembly GCF_030499515.1. NCBI lineage: Bacteria > Bacillati > Actinomycetota > Actinomycetes > Kitasatosporales > Streptomycetaceae > Streptomyces > Streptomyces sp. DT2A-34. The sequence continues at coordinate 4,827,731 of NZ_JASTWJ010000001.1, forward strand.
GCCGAGCTGGAGATGATCGTCGGCTTCGACGACGACCTGGCCGGCGAAGCAACCCGCATCAGCAACCGCCTGCGGGGCCTGCTCACCCAGATCCACCCGTCGCTGGAACGGATCCTGGGCCCACGCGTCCAACACCCGGCCGTGCTCAAGCTCCTCGACCAGTTCGGCTCCCCGGCCCAGATCCGCAAAGCCGGACGCCGACGGCTCATTGCGTTGATACGCCCGAAGGCACCGCGGATGGCCGAGCGGCTCGTCGAGGACATCTTCACCGCACTGGACGAACAGACCGTCGTCGTCCCGGGCACCGACGCGGCCGCTCTGATCGTCCCCAGCCTCGCCAACTCGCTCCGAGCGGTGCTTGACCAGCGGAAACTCTTGGCCACCCGGATCGAGGAACTGCTGGAGAACCACCCTCTTTCCAAGGTCCTGACGTCCATGCCGGGGATCGGCGTCAGGACCGGAGCCCGCATCCTCATCGACGTCGGCGACGGCCGTTCGTTCCCGACCGCCGCCCACCTCGCCGCCTACGCCGGCCTCGCCCCCACAACCCGCAGTTCTGGCTCCTCGATCCGCGGCGAACAACCATCCCGCCGCGGAAACAAGCAGCTCAAACGGGCCTTCTTCCTGTCCGCGTTCGCGGCTCTGGCCGACCCGGCCTCCCGGACCTACTACGACAAGAAGATCAGCCAGGGAAAACACCACACCCAAGCCCTCCTCTGCCTCGCGAGACGACGAGCCGACGTGCTCTTCGCGATGCTCCGCGACGGCACCTTCTACGACCCCCAACCCGCCCCATCAGCTTGACGAAACCCATAGGGGCACCCCCCCCCGGTCCATGGCCAACAGCCAGGGACATCAGGAAGATTACGCGGAGCACTGTAGATGGCACCGGGTGCCCTGTGGATGGGCCGAACGGCCGAGGGCGGTGGCCCGGATCCCGGCCGGTTCCGGCCGAACGGCCGAGGCGGGCAACGCGGTTGCCGGTCGCGGCCGGCGAGGCCCGACGGGCTCACGTCGCTCGAAATGGTCCGGGCCGTGGCCGGCCTGGTCGTACAAGACGGACAGTGAAGTTGCTCGTGACGTCCGTCGTCTTCCACGGGCCCGCCGAGTCAAGGCAGTTCGCGGGCGAGCGTCACCCCACTCGCCCGCGATCCGCCGAGGATCAAAGAGCCGCGGCCTCCTCGGTGGTCAGGAACCGCAGGTTCTGCACGTACTCGTTGACCAGCATGGGCACGCCGTCGGAGGCCAGGTACCACCTCGGCTTGCCCGTGCTGTCGGCGATCACGCGGCCGTTGACGCGCAGGTTCTCGAAGGTGACGTCCTTGACGAGACGGTCCTCGCCGAGGCCCATCATCACCGAGAGGTCGGCGTTCTTGCCGTTGTAGCTGAGGTCCTTGACGTAGACGGACTCGATGCCGCGGCCGGGCGAGGTGTTGTACTTCGGGTTGTACTCGACCCGCATGTGGATGAGCTGGCCCCAGCGGAAGTCCTCCACGCGGATGTTGTCGAACTTCACGTCCCGGACGAGGTTGCTGTCGCCGACCATGAACGCGATGGCGCCCTGGTAGGTCACCTGCGGCTCACGGTGGTCGAGGATGTCGATGTTCTCGAAGGTCAGGTTCTCCAGCATCTCGGGGGTGTCCGAGTTGCCGTGCACACCGATGTTGATCGGGTGGGCGACGTCGGCCCACAGGCTGCAGTTCTTGACCGTGATGTTGCGGGTGTCGCCGTAGAAGTCCCAGCGGTGGGTGTAGAGGGCGACGGAGTCGTCGGACGTACGCAGGAAGCAGCCGTCGATGGTGATGTTCTCGGAGCAGTAGAGCTGGATGCCGTCTCCCCAGCCCTGGTGGCTGAAGGCGCGCAGGTTCTTGATGGTGAGGTTCTGCGACTCGGCGACCCGGACGTTCTCGTAGCGGGGGTTGAGGATCGTGACACCGTCGATGGTGACGTTCTCGGTCTTGCGGACGAAGAGCGCCCCGTTCGGGGAGTTGTAGAGCACGCCGCGGCCGGTCAGCCGGGAGTTCTCCACGTTCTCGAAGATCACCTGAGAGGTGAGGACGGCGCCGGGGGCCAGATAGACGGTGGTGCCGCTGGGCACCTTCAGCAACCGGTCGGAGGTGGTGTGCAGACCGGGCCCGAAGTACATGACGTTCTTGTCGCCCTCGGCGGGCGGGTTCTGCTCGACGGGGTTCGCGAACAGGTGCAGGCAGTCGAAGATCTTGTCGTCGACCTGGACGACGACGTTGCGGGGCCGGTCCAGGGTGAAGCGCGCGGTGCTGCCGAGCACCTCGGGCTTGATGCCGTACGAGTCCGGGCGGATGCGGAACTTCTCGGCGCTGCCCGGGTTGTAGGTGACCTCGACCTCGACGGTGCCGGAGAAGTCGAAGGCGGCCCAGGAGGAGTTCTGCGCCCTGTTGCTGCCGGTGACGGGGTCGATGAGCGCGAGCTTGGCCAGGTAGACGTCGAGTCTCTGCCAACTGCCGCCGGCGGCCCGGACCTTGACGGTGAAGGCGTTGTTGACGGGGACGGACGGCAGCGTGGGGTGGGCGACAACGATGTTCCCGGCGGCCTCGTCCCCGGCGGAGGCGGCAGTGGCGGAGGCGGTGGCCGCGTTCGCCGTACCGGCGAGGCTGTTCGCGAGACCGGCGGCCGCGAGGACTCCGGCGGCCTGGAGAGTGGATCGGCGGGAGAGGGGTGAGGTCATGAGGACTCCTCGGTGATGGCAACCGGTTGCCGAGATGAGGCGGGCCCGATCTTGTGGCCGTATGGGAGGCCTGGTCAAGGGAAAGGACCGATTTTCGAAAACAATCGGGGAGCCGACCCGACCCGCCGTGTGGCAACCGGTTGTCCCCGACTCTCCAGCCGGAAGCACGAGTTCTGCCCCGACCGACACGACCACCGCCGCGGGCGCCTTTCGAAACCCGACACCGACGTACGCCGAAGCACGCCGGAGGTACGCCGGAGGTACGCCTGCCGAAAGTACGCCGCTCGCACGCGGCAACCTTTCCGGCTTGCGCGACCACCGATACGCGTGAGGCCCTCTGCCGTACGGCTGGGGCGGCCTCGCAAGAACCACGTGCTCTGCTTCCGCCGAACCACGTAAGGACTCATCCGTGGCATCCCGCTCCCACCGCCGATCCCCGCGCAAGTGGCACACGGCCCTCGTCCCCGCCGCGGTCGTGGCGGCCGTCGCACTCGCGGCATCCCTGCTCATGGTCCTACGCCCCGATGGGGAGACGACGGCCGGTCACGCGGCGGGCGCCCCCGCAGCCGCCACGCAGTCGACGTCCCCACGGAAGACGCCGATGCCCCATCCGACGCGGAAGCCGAAGCCCACCAAGGCGACCACCCCCGCCGCAACGCCCGCCACGACCACCCCACGACCTCGTGCGACCCCCACAACGGCACGCCCCTCGGCCAAGGCGACGCCCCGACCGGCGTCGGCCACGGCCCCGCTGGCGGGACGGCTACGCCCCGACGTCACCTACGAAGGAGTCGCCACCTTCTACGACACCGGCAACGGCGACGGCGCCTGCCTCTACGGCCCGACCGACGACGTCATGACCGCGGCGATGAACCACACGGACTACGAGACGTCCAAGGCGTGCGGCGCGTACGTACGTGTCCGCGCGGCGAACGGCGCCTCCGTCACGGTCCGCGTCACCAACGAGTGCCCCCTACCCTGCGCCCCCGGCCAACTCGACCTGAGCGCCGAGGCGTTCGCCGAGCTCGCCGCGCCCTCGGCCGGTCGGATCCCGGTCACCTGGAGCCTGCTGAGCCCCAGCACGTCCGACACGATCTCGATCCGCTACAAGACGGGGTCCAGCCGCCACTGGTGCGGCATCCAGGCGGTGGGGCACCGCAACCCCCTGGCCCGGCTGGAGGTTCGCGACGGCAGCGGCTGGCGTCAACTGCCGCGCGCCGAGTACAACTACTTCCTCTCCGAGCAGGGCAGCGGCTGCGGCGGCGAGATCAGAGTCACCGACATCTACGGAGAGGCGCTGGCGGTCGAGGGCCTGGCGATCCGGCCGGACGCCCTGCAGCCGACCCGGCTCCAGTTCGCGGCGCGCTGACCGCTCAGGTGCCGAGGCTCCGGATGGTCGCCTCCACGAGACGGTCGCCCTTGGGGGCGTACCACGAGGTGTACGGCGACAGCTTGGCGACCGCCGCTCCCAGCCACTCGGGATCGCCGAGCCGGTCCAGCGCCCTCGCCTCGGTGAGCTGGTCGAACAGGGCCTTCAGCACGATGGCGTGGCCGGCCGCATAGCGGCGCTCGTGATGCGTGTAGCGGACCTTCCACAGCTCGTACGGATGGCGCAGGATGCCGTACAGGGAGCAGCAGTCGCGGCCCATGTCGGCGCCGGGGGCAAACGCTCCGACGAAGCCCCCGGCGGGGGTGGCGTGCCACCTCACGTAGGCGGCCCGCACCTTCAGCTCGACGAACCGGGACCACGGGAGCACGAGCTGGGGTGCCGTCTCCCCGCGCCGGTGGTGCTCCAGGCCCTCGGGGGTGAGCTCGACGCACAGGCCGTCCTTGCGCGCCGGATCCCCGATCACCCACCGGTCCCCGACCAGCTCCAGTGGCCCCAAGCGCGGAGTCATGGCCCTCCCTCAGTCCCGCGACAATCCAGCGACGGTCCCGCGATCTTTCCGTACCGGGCGCATGACCGACCCCCCGGCGACCGGCCGTGTCAGCTCTGCCTCGGGTCCTGGCAGGGACGGTTGATCTCGTGACGGCATGCCGGCCGGATCCCGGCAGCCCGAGTCAGGTCAGCTCGCCGGGGCGATCTCCTCGATCAGACCCCGGATGCGCTGCTCGATCTCGTCGCGGATCGGGCGGACGGCTTCGACCCCTTGCCCGGCGGGGTCGGTGAGCTGCCAGTCGAGGTAACGCTTGCCGGGGAAGACCGGGCAGGTGTCGCCGCAGCCCATCGTGATGACGACGTCGGACGCCTGGACCGCCTCCACGGTGAGCACCTTGGGGACCTCGGCGGAGATGTCGATGCCCGCTTCGGCCATGGCTTCGACGACGGCGGGGTTGACGGTGTCGGCGGGGGCGGAGCCGGCGGAGCGGACCTGGACGCGGTCGCCTGCCAGGTGGGTGAGGAAGGCGGCGGCCATCTGTGAGCGCCCGGCGTTGTGGACGCAGACGAACAGGACGGTCGGGCGCTCGGCGGGAGTGGTCATGGCGGTGTCTTTCTGGGCGGGACGGCTCAGGAGCCGGAGGGAGCGGCGAGTTCGGGTTCGCCCTGGGCGGGCACGGCACCCGATGCGGGCACGGCCTCCGATGCGGGGGCGGGCGGGCGTGCGGACTGGGCGAACACGGCGGCCATCAGACCGAGGCCGAGTACGGCACCGGCGATCTGCGCCGCGATGAACGGCCCGACGGAGGCGGGCGCGATGCCCGCGAAGGTGTCGGTGAAGGCGCGGCCGACGGTGACGGCCGGGTTGGCGAACGACGTGGAGGACGTGAACCAGTACGCCGCTCCGATGTAGGACGCCACGGCCGCCGCGGCGAGGTGGGCCCGGCCGCTACGGGTGAGCCCGAAGATCAGAAAGACGAGGCCCGCTGTCGCGACCAGCTCGCCGAGCCACAGGTGGCCGGCCGAGCGGTCATGGGTGGACCACTGCACCAAGGGCTTGGCGAACATGGCGTCGGCCAGGACGGCGCCGCCGATCGCCCCGGCCGTCTGGGCGGGGAGGTACACGGCCACGTCCCGAAGGGTCGGTCCGTCGGGGTGCGGCGGCCGGTGAACCAGGCCGCGAGCGTGACGACGGGGTTGACGTGCGCGCCGGAGACGGGGCCGAGCAGCGCGATGAGCACGCCCAGGCCGAACACGGTGGCCAGGGAGTTGGCCAGCAGCTGCACGCCGACGTCGTCGGTCAGCTCGGTGGCCTGGATGCCGGAGCCGACCACCACCGCGACCAGGGCGGCCGAGCCGACGGCCTCGGCGAGGGCCCGGCGCCCGAGCGACGCGCTCACGCGGTCGTCCCTGCCTTCTGCGCGGGGGTCAGGAACGTCGAGAGGCGGTCCAGGGCGGCGGGGAGCACCCAGTAGTAGACCCACGTGCCGCGGCGCTCGCAGTCGATCAGACCCGCCTGTCGGAGCAGCTTGAGGTGGTGCGAGATGGTCGGCTGGGACAGATCGAAGGCCGGGGTCAGGTCGCACACACAGACCTCGCCACCCGCCCGCGACGCGATCAGCGACAGCAGGCGCAGCCGCACCGGGTCGCCCAGCGCCTTGAAGGTCTTCGCCAGCTCGGCCGCCTGGTCCTCCTCCAGAGGCGCGGCCACCAGCCCCGGGCAGCAGGCGGCGGGCCGGTCGTCCTGCCCGAGCACCACAAACTCCTGCTTCGACATTCTTCTATGTTGACAAACATCGATCCAAGGCGCAAGCTCTGTATTGACAAACACCAATGCATGCAGATGGGAGGGGCATCATGTCCCGAGCACAGCTCGCTCTGCGCGTCAGTGACCTCGAAGCGTCGATCGCCTTCTACGCGAAGCTCTTCGGCGCCGAACCGGCCAAGCGGCGTGCGGGTTACGCCAACTTCGCCATCGCCGAGCCCCCGCTCAAGCTCGTACTGATCGAGGGCGAGCCCGGCGAGGAGACCCGCCTGGACCACCTCGGCGTCGAAGTCGAATCCGCCGAGCAGGTCACCGCCGCCACCACCCGGCTGAAGGACGCCGGCCTCGCCACCTTCGAGGAGAACGACACCTCCTGCTGCTACGCCCTCCAGGACAAGGTGTGGGTGCACGGCCCCGGCCGGGAACCCTGGGAGGTCTACGTGGTCAAGGCCGACGCCGACACGCTCGGCAAGAGCACCGACCCCGAGGCCACCGGGGACGGCTGCTGCACCAGCCAGGCCGGCGAAGCGGAACCGGCACCCGCCGCGGCGGGGTGCGGCTGCGGCTGACCAGGGCGCCGGGCACGTCGGCGCGGACGGCGACGTAGGGTCTGGTTCATGGTGACTGCGACGGTCCGCGAGTGGCACGACGAGGAAGGGTGGGGCGTGCTCGACTCCCCTGAAACCCCCGGTGGTTGCTGGGGGCACTTCTCCGCCATCCAGACGGACGGGTTCGCCACGCTGTCACCAGGACAGAAGGTGGACCTCACATGGGAAGCCCCTGGCTTCTCCCAGGACGGGTACGACTACCGCGCCGTGAGCATCGCACCTCAGCACCCCTGAGCGAGCGGGCAGCAGCGCCGCAGGGCGCGGTTCCCACCGGACGCACCGCATCCGATGGGAACCGCCGGCTCCGGACGCCCACAGCTCAGCGGAAGTTCACATCGCTGCACAGGAAGTACGTCTGGTCCATGTGTGACGCCTGCCAGATGGTGTAGACGACGTGGCGGCCGCTGAGGCCGGACGTGCTCACGTCGATCGAGTAGTTCTGGCTCGGGGCGTACTCCCCGGTGCGGGCGACCAGTTGGAGGTCGCTCCAGCGCAGTGGCTGGGTGGTGGGGTCGAAGCCCTGGCGGGTGACGTACACCAGGAAGTAGTCCGCGCCGTGGCTGGCCTGGTCGTAGAGCCGCACGGTGAAGTCGCTCGCCACGTCCGTCGTCTTCCAGGCGCCCACGGCGTCGAGCGAGTTGTAGCGTCCGCCTTCGGTCCGACCCCCGCTGCACAGCCGGCCGTCGGGGATGACCGCCTGGAAGTCGCCCGCGGAGCCGTTGCGGTACAGGCCGTTCCAGTTCCACATGGCGTTCGGGTTGTCCTGCCAGGCCTGCCAGCACATGGGGTCTTCCTGCTCCATGGCCGGGTTCTGGAAGTCGCTGCCCCAGCGTAGCCAGCAGCCGTAGTTGCGGGACGCCGGGTCGACGACCGAGCCGTGAGCGGCAGCCGTCCCGCTCCCCGGGATCAGGCAGAGGAGCAGTGCGGCGAGCACGGTCAGGAGGAGCGCCGGGCGGGGCACGGGGCGCCGTGTGGGGGCAGGCGCGAGGGGGTTTGTGATGTGATCATGACAAGCTTGATGTTGCAGCACGGTCTCCCTCTTTCAAGGTGGGGGGATGGGGGTGTGGGTGGTACAGGGGTGCTGGTGACGCAAAGGTGCGAGAGCCAGTGTGGGAGCGCTCCCATCACAGCCAGGCTGCGCCCCCACATGCCCCCTCCGCAACGCCGGATCGCGCCACTTTCCCGCCCCTCGGCCGCCTACGAACGAGGCGTGCCCGTCTCCGTCGCCGTGACGCCCCTCGCCGGATCCGGTGACGGTCCCGCCCCCTGCGACGTCGGTGTCGCCGACGGCGCGCTGGTCGGGGCCGCCGGACTGCTCGGCGTACGGGACTCGTCGGTCCGGGAGTCGGCGGCGGGCTCGGACGTGGCGGATTCGGACGGCACCGTCGGAGTCGGCGACGCCGATCGGGGCGACGACGCCGACGGGGTCGGGATCGCCGACGGGGCGGGAGGCGTCGTACGGCCGCTCGCGGGCGGAGGGGCGAGAGGGGGCGCGGGGGAGGCCGGTCCCGGCGAGGTCCCCAGGTGGAGCGGCAGCGCGACGAGCACCGCGACGGCGCAGGTCACGCCCGCCCCGATCGCCGTACGCACCAGTCGTCGGCGGGATGCCCGGCGGCGGATGGCCGCGTAGCTGCCGGGGGGTGGGGCGAGGTGGTCCGAGGACGGGCGGAGGATCACCGCGAGAGGGTCGTCGGGGGACGACTCCGGGCCGTCCGCGTCGTCGTCAAAGCGTGTGGTCAAGGCTTCTCCTCAGATGAACGCGGAGCAGTTCGCGGGCCGCGTGGAGGTCGGCCTTGACGGTCCCTTCCTTGCGCCCGGTCAGCACGGACACCTCCCGGATCGGCATGTCAGCGTAGTAGTGCAGGAGGATCGGGGTGCGCAGGCGTTCGGGGAGGGACTGGACCAGCAGGCGTACGGACGGGTCCGCCTGCTCCGTACGGGAGTTGACCGCCGCTTCCGTGGTGACCCGGCGCATCGCCCTGCGCTCCCGCTCCAGCTTGCGCCAGTGGTCCCGGACCAGGTTCGCCGCCGTGACGTAGAGGAAACCGCGCGGCTCCTCCACCCGGCTCCAACGGGCCCAGAGCCGGGTGAAGGCCTCGGAGGCGATCTCGTGGGCCGTCTCGTCATCGTCGACGAGCCGGCGGCACCAGCCGGCGAGGCGCGGATAGAGGGCGGCGAACAGCTCGGACGCCGCCCTGTCTCGGGACCGTTTCAACGCTCTACAACGCTCTCCATGGTCGTGCGGAAGCTTGCACTGTCGCTTGGGCTTGCACTGTCGCTTGGGCTGGCACTGTCGCTCGGGGGGATGCCGGACCGTCGGCATGCGTTCCACGGGCCGTCAGGGGGCCGTAGCACTCCACTCGTCGCGGCCCTCAACTCGTCGTAGCGTTCAACTCGTCGCAGCCCTCAACTTCGCGAACACGATCACGTTGTCGCGGTACTCGTCCCCGGCCCGCGGCCCTCCGCACGTGATCAACCGCAGCTCCGGGTGGTCCACGTCCCCGTACACGTCGTCCGCCGGAAAGTCCGCCTTGGCGACCGTCCGTACGGCACTGACCGCGAACTCCGCCGACGTGCCGTCCTGCCTGCGCGCCACGATCCGGTCGCCCCGGTGCAGCCGGGCGAGGTGGCGGAACACCCCGTCCCCGTAGGCGCCCACGGTGACATGGCCGAGGATGACCGACGGGCCGACCTGACCCGGCGTCGGCGAGTGCCGGTACCAGCCCGCCCGGTCGTCGGCCGTGATCGGCGGCACCTGCACGGTGCCGTCCGGCGCCAGCCCCAGCCGCATGACCGGGGTGTCGACCTCGATCGCCGGGATCCGCAGTCCGACCGGGGCCGAACGGCCAAGGGGATGCGGCGGGTTCGCGGAGGCGGAAGGCCGCGGAGTCGTCGCCGTGCCGGCCGCGCTGCCCTCCGCACCCCTCGTCCGCCGGGAGTGCGCGCTCGCGGCCTGCCCCGCCTCGTGGCCGCCGCAGCCCACCAGCAGCGAGGCCATCGCCGCCGTGGCGAACGCGCGCCTGGACAGCGGCATCATGCGCCGTTCGTCCGCCGACGCCGTACGACGAAGGCCGTCGCGCCTCCGGCGAGGAGCACCGCGGCGACTCCCCCGCCGATCAGCCCGCTCTGTCCGTTCCCGGAACCCGAAGCCGGCGCCGTGACTCCGGTGTCGGGCGCCCCCGACGGTACGACGGAGACCTGGCCGCCGTCCGGCGCGCGGGTCGGCTCGGCCGACGGCTGCGAGGGGGCGGGGGTCGCTTCCCGGGGCGGCTCGGTGGCGCTGGGCGTCGGGACGGCCGTCTCCGAGGGGACGGTGACCGTCGGGCTGGGGACCGGGGTCGGGGCAGCGCTGTCGGCGAACGCGGGCGTGCTGCCTGCCAGCAGGGCCGTGCAGGTCAGTGCCATGGCGCTGAGGACGGTTCGGCGCATTGAGTCGCTCTCTTTCGTCGGCCCGGCCGTACTCGCGTACGGGACGGGCTGGGTGACGGTCGAGCGGAGAGACGACGCGGCAGTGGGGCGGGTTGTAAAGAGAAGGCAAAGTCATGCGAGGGGCCGTCGACAACAGCCCCGGCCCCAAGTTGTTCATGGTCGTGAATTTGAATCACGTACACATCTATTGACGTGTATGCGGCAGGCCCATACGGTCCCGAACGTCCCATCTTGAGAAAGCGCTTTCCCTATCTGCCACGACGTGTAACAGAAAGGGGTCAGCCCATGCACCCGCACTCCGTCAGACGCAGCACTCCGGCCCTGGCCGCCGCCGCCCTCCTCACCACCACCCTCGTCGCGCTCACCGGCACCACCGCCGAGGCCGCGACCACCCGCTACGAGGCCGAGACCTCCCCGGCGGTCTGCACCGGCACCATCGACTCCGACTGGGCCGGTTACTCCGGCACCGGGTTCTGCAACGGCACCAACGCCACCGGCGCCTACGCCCAGTTCACGGTGAACGCCCCCGCGGCCGGTACCGCGACCCTGAACATCCGCTTCGCCAACGGCACCACCACCGCCCGCCCCGCCTCCCTGATCGTCAACGGGACCACCGTCCAGACACCGTCCTTCGAGGGCACGGGCGCCTGGACGACCTGGACGACGAAGACGCTCACCGTCCCCGTCAACGCGGGCAGCAACACCATCCGGCTCAACCCGACCACCTCCGGCGGCCTCCCCAACATCGACTACGCCGACGTGGTGACGAGCGACACGACCCCCGCACCGACCGGCCCCGTCCTGTACGTGGCGCCGAACGGCACCGACGGCGCGGCCGGCACGGAGTCGGCGCCCACCACGCTCACCTCGGCGATCAGCCGTATCGCCGCGGGCGGCACGATCTACCTGCGCGGGGGGACGTACAACCAGTCCTCCACCGTCACCATCCCGGTGGGCAACAACGGCACGTCCAGTGCCCGTACGAAGCTGTCCGCCTATCCCGGCGAGAAGCCGGTGCTGAACTTCTCGGCGCAGAGCGAGAGTTCGTCCAACCGCGGGCTGCAGGTGATGGGGTCGTACTGGCACGTCTACGGCATCGTCGTCGAGCGGGCCGGTGACAACGGCATCTTCGTCGGCGGCAGCAACAACGTCATCGAGCGCACGGTGACCCGCTTCAACCGCGACACCGGGCTCCAGCTCGGCCGGATCGCCTCCTCCACGCCGACCAGCCAGTGGCCCTCCAACAACCTCGTCCTCAGCGCCGAGTCGCACGACAACGCCGACTCCGACGGCGAGGACGCCGACGGCTTCGCGGCGAAGCTGACCGTCGGCGGCGGCAACGTCTTCCGCTACGCCGTCGCGCACAACAACATCGACGACGGCTGGGACCTCTACACCTACTCCGACTACGACCCCATCGGCGTGGTGACCATCGAGGACTCCCTCTCCTACGAGAACGGCACCCTCAGCGACGGCTCGCAGGCCGGCAACGGCGACCGCAACGGCTACAAGCTCGGCGGCGAGGACGTGCCCATCAACCATGTCGTGCGGCGCAGCATCGCCTACGACAACGGCAAGCACGGGTTCACGTACAACAGCAACCCGGGATCGATGACCATCTCGAACAACGTGAGCATCGACAGCACCGAACGCAACTTCAACTTCGACGCGGGCACGTCGGTGTTCCGCGGCAACACCTCGTGCCGCAGCGGCAGCGGCACGAACGACCGGATCATCGGCGACTCCGACAGCTCCAACCAGTTCTGGTCGGGCACGAACGGCTCCCGGTGCTCGTCGTACAGCGGCGCCCTGGGCTGGTCCTTCGCCTCGGACGGGCGTCTCGTGGTGACCTTCGGCGGCACCCAGGTCACCCCGTGACCGGCGGCTGAGCGGGCCACGGGCGGCATGCGTACCGAGAGGGCGTGACAGCCCGCCCCACAGCGGCACCGTGCGCCGCGGCTCCCGATGCCGGGACCGTGGCGCACGCTTCCGGTGCTCGGGCTGCCGACCGGGCTGTCGTGCTGCCGGCCCCGATGCCCGATCCGTCCGGAACCGCTGTCGCGGGCGACGGGGCGAAACGCGCGTAGACGGCGAAAGCGGACGCCGGTTTGACGCTTCCGGAGGAGCTTATTCGCCCGTTTCGGTGATAATTGGGGCATGAGTACAGCGACGTTTGTACTAGCGGCCGCGTCGAGCGAAGTACTCAACGTGGTCGCCGCCTTTGTGGGTGGCCTGTTCATCGCCGGCGCCCTGATCTGGGCCGTGCAGCTCGGCATGCGGGTCCGTGACAAAGAGCTGCCCCGGCCCACGCCCGACGAGCAGCCGCACCTCCCCGACACCGGTCCGGTCCATGAGGAGCGCGAGATCAGGGAGCCGGACGAAGTACCGCACGCGGTGGGCAAGGAACGGCTCCTGCCGCACGAGCTGCACCACGCGGGCAGCAGGCGCAGCGAGGACCAGCACCGCAAACGCTGGCTGCCCGGAAAGAGCGGGGCCTTCGGCGGGGGCGGTCTGGGGCACGGCTGAGCCTGGAAATCCAGGCGACGGGAGCGGCTGCCCGATGCCATCCTGCCCGGACCCGCACGTGCGTGTACGTGTCCGGGTCCGGGTCCGGGCAGGGGAGCGGATCGAGCGGACGACGCTACGTGGCCAGGGGCGTCCCCGGCGGCTACCGCATCTGGGACAACCACGGCCGCCGTTTCTGGGGCGACCTCTACGAACTCTGCCCCGACGACCTGCTGGCCGAGCTCAACGGCGGCAAGGACCCGACCCGGATCAGCGCGCTGCTGAGGCGCTACCGCGCGTTGAAGCGCTAGCGCCGGCCCTGGGGACGTCCGGGGCCGTGGCGAGCGCCAGGATCACGAAGAAGTCGACCCCCACCATGATCACCGACCACACCGGCGTGTACGGCAGGAACAGGAAGTGGAGCACCATGCTGAGGGACGCCACGAAGATGCCGGTGATCCGAGCCCACCAGGCGCCCTTGAGGATGCCGTAGCCGACGCAGGCGACCACGACACCGAGGGCGAGCAGGACCCAGCCCCAGGCCGTGAGGTTGATCTCGAAGACGTAGTCGCCGATACGGCCGTAGACGTCGTCCCCGGCGATCGCGGAGATGCCCTGGAGGATGGCCAGCAGACCGTTCACCAGCATCAGCACACCGGCGAAGACGAGCCCGCCGGCGGCCCAGCCGGGGGCGGGCTGATATCCGCCGGGACCGGGGCCGGGACCGGGGCCGGGACCGGGGCCGGCCGAAGGCCAGGTCGCCTGGGACGCAGGCATTCCAGCGGACCCCGGGGATCCAGCGGGGCTGTGTGCCGCGTCGGTCGCGTGCGACGGCGACTGCGGCTGTTGCTGCTGGCTCATGGCTGCCGTACCCCACTTCTCGCGTGTTCCACGATCGGGTTCTGCGGTCGGTACGACGATGGGTGGGCCCCGGGGCGGCCACCACGGGAGACGGGCCGATCGGGTGAGCCCGGTCCCCTGGAGCGCCCTGGAGTGCCCCTGAGGTGCGGACAGCAGCGCACGGATCTTCACTGAGGGAACCGGACCGGAACCGACCCGCTGGAGGCGCCATGCCCGGTCACCGAACGCGGTGGAACACAACCGCGATCCTCACGACGACCGCCATCGTGGCCGCCACCCTCGCCCTGACGACCTCCTGCACCGACGACGACACGCCCTCCTCGGTGGCCGGCAAGGCGGCATCGGCCTTCGCCTCGGCGACGGCGGAGGCGGGCCGCCAACTGGACGACATCAAGGGCGGCATCGACGCCAAGGACGCGGTGAGCCTGGGCGATCCGAGCACCGACGCGGACGGCCGTACGACCGTGGAGGTCGCGGCGCGGAACACGACCGACGCGACGAAGTCCTTCGCCGCGCAGATCAACTTCCGCGACGGGGACGGCAACCTGCTGGACGCGACGGTGGTGACCGTGTCGGACGTGCCGGCGAGCGGGACCGGAAAGGCCACCGCGCGCAGCACGCGTGACCTGGACGGCGAGGTGAGGACGGAGGTGGCCAGGGCCGTGCGCTACTGACCGGCGCCCAGTGTGGGCCCCGGATCCCTTTTCCACATCCCCGAGGGGACGTGGGAGCGGTTCGATCCCATGAGCACGGTGCGCCTCGTGTCGCCGCTGTGGCGGACGACGGTGTTCTTCGTCATGCGATCGCGCAGCGTCTAAAGCGGTCCGCCCCCAGCGTTCGACGCCGTGTCCGGCTGGGCGTCCGCCGAGCCCGTCACGATGATGTCGATCTGCTCGCTCGTCGCGCTCACCCCGTTGAACGCGGCCGTCGCCTGGAGGCGGCCCTGGCCGGGCGGGAGGGGGTGGGACGGTACGCAGAACCATGTGCCGGCGGGCGCGGCAGTGGTCGAGCAGACCTCCTCCTCCTGCGCGTCGCGCACGGTGACCTGGGCTCCCGGGTAGGCCGACCCCGACATCTTCGGCAACGCGCCCAGCGGCACGCCCGACTGGGGGCGGGACAGGACCGGCGCGGGCAGCCCGACCGTCACGGTGCAGGTGCCCTTCTGCCGCACCGTGCCGTCCGCGTCCCGCAGGACCAGGGCACAGTCGGGGAGCCGGGTGCCGGGCTCGGCGTTCGCGGGGACCGACAGGACGAAGGGGAACGTACGGCCCTTCCAGGTCGCCAATGCGGACTGGTCAGCCCCCGACTCGTCAGCCACCGATTCGTCCGTCGCCGGCTCATCTGCCGTCGATCCATCGGCTGCCGACCCCTCAGCCGCGGCAGGCGACCCCACAAAGGTGTACGTCCCGCTGATTCCGCCCAGAGCCACCGCCCCCCGGTACCCGCCCGCGGCGAACGGCGTACCCGTCACCCTCGTCTGCGCCGGCGCCGTCAGGGTCAGTACCGAGCCCTCGCCCAGCGGCATCCCCTCGTAACCCCCGACCTCGACGATGCCCTCCCGCCCGGGCTCGATGGTCGCGGTCGCCCACAGGTCACGGCCGACCGTTCGGGTCGGGCCTTCACCGCCGTAGGCCGTCCCGGCCGCAGCTGCCATTCCGGCCGTGGTCACCACGCCCGCAGCGGCGAGCAACCCAAAGATCGTCGTCTTCCAGGACCTGCTCATCGTCGGCGGAGCTCCTCACACGTACATCGGCGGCACCCCTGCCCGCGATTCTCGCGGCCCGCTCCGCGGGTGACGCGCGCTGTTCGGCCGTACGCGCCGCGCACCACCCGTCCGGGCGGCGAACCGTAGGCGTACACCGCCCTGCCTCAGTGTCACTCGTCCGTCTCCGCGTCCGGCTCCGGGTGCCGTACCGCCCTCCTCACGTCCTCCTCGACCTGGTTGCGCGCGGCGCCCTGCTCCTTCGCGTACTCGGTCACCGCGCTCTGGACGTCACGGGCGAGGTCGCGCCAGGCGCGCCAGGCGGTCTCGTACGTGTCGGTCTGGAGCTCGGTCCACGGTGTGTGGGCGGGTGGCCCGTAGTGGTCCCGTAGCTCCTCCACCCTGCTGTGTGCCTGGTCCGCCGCCCGTTGCATGGCGACCAGTTCGTCGAAGGTGCGTGCCACGCGTCCGGATCCTTGGGCAGCGGGCGGGCGCTGCCCGGTTCGCCACGCGAGCGACCCGCGCCTCTCACTCGGACGGCGTCGGCGCGTGCCGCCGGCCGGGCCTGGACGGGCCTGCCCGGCAGCCGCTGCTGCCTGTCCTGCTGCCGGGTGCCACCACCGCGCCTGTCCGCGCGACCTCTTACGCCAGCCAGACCGTCATGTCCGGCCCCAGCAGGCGCCCCTCCAGCGGCCCGCTGCCGATCAGCACCTCCCCCGGCGGCAGCTCGACCGCCGTGGCGGAGAGGTTGGCCACGCACCGCCAGCCGTCGGAGCGGACGAAGTGCAGGACGCCGGGTGGGCTGTCCGGGGCCCACTCCAGTTCCTCCCCCGCCAGGAGCTTGCGGCGCAGGCGCAGGGCCCGGCGGTAGAGCTCCAGGGTGGAGCCCTCGACGCCGTCCTGGGCCTCCACGGCGTACGCCGCGAAGCCCGACGGCTGGGGCAGCCAGGAGCCGCCCGCGCCGAAGCCGTACGACGGCCCCGTCGTCGTCCACGGCAGCGGCACCCGGCAGCCGTCGCGGCCCTTGCGGACGCGCCCCGTCTGTTCCCAGATCGGGTCCTGGAGGACCTCGGCGGGCAGGTCGGCGACCTCGGGCAGGCCGAGTTCCTCGCCCTGGTAGACGTACGACGAACCGGGCAGCGCGAGCATGAGGAGGGTCGCGGCGCGGGCGCGGCGCAGGCCGGCGGACTCGTCGACGGCGGGTGCGCGGCCGCCGGAGAGGAGCCAGGCGTTGTCGTCGGTGCCGGGCGGGAGCATCAGGCGGGAGGGGTGGCGAACGACGTCGTGGTTGGACAGGACCCAGGTGGCGGAGGCGCCCGCCGCGCGGGCCGTGGCGAGGGAGTCGGTGATGACCCGCTTCAGCGCCTCGGCGTCCCAACCGGCTTGCAGGTACTCGAAGTTGAACGCCTGGCCCAGTTCGTCCGGGCGGGCGTACAGGGCGCGGCGGGAGGACGGGTTCACCCAGGCCTTGGCGACCGCCATGCGGGGCGGGCGGTAGGCGTCGAGGATCTTGCGCCAGTCGCGGTAGATCTCGTGGACCTCGTCGCGGTCGTAGAAGGGGTGGGTGCCGGGCGGGAAGGCGGGGAGTGCCTCCTCTCGGCTCAGTTCCGGGGCGCCCAGGTCTCGTAGCGGCTCGCTCAGGTCCTTGGCGAGCGCGTGGGCCACGTCGACGCGGAAGCCGTCGACGCCGCGGTCGGACCAGAAGCGCAGGGTGGTGCGGAAGTCGGCGCGGACATCGTCGTTCTCCCAGTTCAGGTCCGGTTGTTGGGGGGTGAAGAGGTGCAGGTACCACTGGCCGTCGGGGACGCGGCGCCAGGCGCTGCCGCCGAAGACGGACTGCCAGTCGGTGGGCGGGAGTTCGCCGTGCGGGCCGCGGCCGTCGCGGAAGACGTAGCGGTCGCGGGCGGGTGAGCCGGGGCCGGCCCGCAGCGCCTCCTGGAACCAGACGTGCTGGTGCGAGGTGTGGTTGGGGACCAGGTCGACGATGACTTTCAGGCCGAGGCGGTGGGCCTCGGCGGTCATGGCGTCGAAGTCGTCGAGGGTGCCCAGGCGCGGGTCGACGTCGCGGTAGTCGGCTACGTCGTAGCCGCCGTCGGCCAGTTCCGAGGGGTAGAAGGGGCTGAGCCACAGGGCGTCCACGCCGAGGGCGGCGAGGTGGTTCAGGCGCTGGGTGACGCCCTTGAGGTCACCGAGCCCGTCGCCGTCGCCGTCGGCGAAGCTGCGGGGGTAGACCTGGTAGATGACGGCCTGGCGCCACCAGTCGGGGTTGCGGGACGAGAGGTCGGGGGTGTCGGGCGTGGTGGTGCGGACGGTCACGCGGACTCCTCACGGGTGCGTACGGGCGACATTGAATCCTCCCCTCCCTGACGGGAGGGGATTCCTGGCTCAGGAAGCCACCTGAGGCAGCGCCCCTGGTGGTCTTATGCCCTCAGCGCCAGCCGGGTTGAGACCAGCCCGGATGAGCATCACGCGTGCGGAGTTCTTGTCCCGTGGGCTCACGGTTCCGCATGCGGTGCAGGTGTAGGTGCGCTCTCCCAGCGGCTGGGGTCCCCCCACGCCCTTAAGGCAGTGGGGGAGGTGTGGATGTGTTGGCGCGGGTGCCTGATCCGCGCGGGCGGCGCAGGACCCGCTACGAGTTCGGCTTCCTGCCGGCGGCTTCGGCGGTCGCGGTGGTGTGCGGCGCACGTTCCCTGCTCGGCCTGGCCCGCTGGATCCGCGGCGCACCGGGCGGTACTGGAGCGCCTCGGCCTGGGCCGGCACGCGGTGTGGCGGGCGTCGGTGGACAGCACGCTCGGGCGGGCCTGACGCGGCATCGATTCCGACGTCCTGGACGACGCGCTGTGCTCTGGGTGGCCCAGGTGCTGAGCGCGGATCCGGCGGTCGCGGGGAACACGCCGGCAGCCGTGGCCTTCGACGGCAAGATCATGCGGGGTGCGGCCCGTGCCGGGACCCGGCAGCCGCACCTGGTCGCCGTCGTCGACCAGGCATCCGGCACCGTAGTTCGCTGAGCGGCCGCACTGTACGGGCGTTGACCCGAACCGAACTCCTCGCCCACGGTATCGCGGACGACGCCGTCGACTCCGCGCAGCTCGTTCACTCCGAACTCGTCGGCGACTCGGTGCGGGCCTGCGGTGAGCACGTGCCGTTCGTGGTGGAGGTGTACGTGACGTCGTACGGGATCGCCGTGAACGTGCACGATCCGGACCCCGGCGCGTTGCCGAGGCCCCGGGCGACGGTGCTCGACAGTGCGGACGCCGAGAGCGGACGGAGGCCCGGCCTGGTCGAGCTGCCGGCACCGGGGTGGCATGTGCGGGGGTCGGCGATCGGGAAGCAGGTTCGGTGCCGGGTATTCGCTGAGCCGGGGTGGGGCTGAGGCGAGCTGCGAGCATCGGGGCCGAGACGCTTTCAGCGGGCTCCCGCACCGTGCCGGCGTGACCGCCGGGTGGGCGGGAACACCGCGGTGGGACACGCGTGCCGGGTGGCGCGGAGGTGGTGGGCCAGGGCGCCGATTACGGCGGCGTTCACCAGGGCGCAGAGGAGGACCCGGACACCCAAGACCCCGGCGGCGAGCACCGCAGCCGGTCCGCTGCCCTCCACGCTGCCGGGGCCGACGGGAGGACCGCGCCAAGGAGGGAGAGCGGCTCCGTGAGCAGGAGCGGGATCGTGGCGTACACGCTTCCCGAGAAAGCGAAAGCGATCGGCACGGAGGAGGCGAAGACGGCCAGACAGCCGCGGACGGGCCGGTTGTCCGTGGCGAGCGCGAGTAGTCGGTGCAGCCGTGGGAGAGGGGCGCGGGCGGGAGGCGTTCGACATGGCGGGTCCCTGCGGATCGGTCCGTGAGGGGTGTTCTCCACGGTGGACCGGGGGGCGCGCTCAGGCATGAGTGCGGGTGCTCATCTCCGTACGGGTTTCCGCCCATGCCGTCTCGACGAGCAGGGGGGCGGGACCCTTTCGAGTCCCGCCCATGCGGTCTACGACACGTGGAACGTCGTCGTCCGGCCCTTCGTATTGGGGACGTACTTCTGCTTCCAGGTCCAGGCGCCGCTGCCGAACTTGGAGTGGAGTTCGACCGAGGAGTTCTTCTTCCACCAGTAGTCCCACATGGTGGCGCAGGTGTGGGCCCAGGCGTCCCAGACCGGGGAGTCGTCCCACTCGTTGTGCTGGTTGTAGCCCCTGACCCAGAACCGCAGGTTCGAGTTCGAGTCGTTGCAGACCGTGATCTGTATGGCGGGGACCCCGTCGGCGGCGCTGGCCGTTGTGGGGAGGGCCAGGCCGCCGAGGACGGCGGCCGCAGTGAGCGCGGTTACGGCGAACTTCCTTCTGATATCACGCATTTCACTGTCACCATTCTGTTCGAGTGAGGGGGATCAGCTGAGCAGCCCTTTGGAGCGCAGCCAGGTCCGCGCCGCCTTCGCGGGGGACTCGCCCGCGTCGACGGAGGAGGCGAGCGCGGCCAACTGATCTGTCGTCAGCGCCGAGTTGACTCGGGCCAGGGCTTTTCTCGCGGCCAGGCCCGCGTACGGGGCCTGGATGAGAGGGAAGACGTGCTCGGGCGGGATGACGGCCTCGGGGTCGGTCAGCACGACCAGCTTGTCCTCGGTGAGGGACGGGTCCGTGCTGCGCAGGGCCAGTACGTCGGCGGTGGCCGAGGTGCCGGCGGTGGTGAGAGTGACGCCGTACGCCTTCTTCAGTGACGAGGGTGTCGGGGCGTCGGGGTCCTTCGAGGCGGCGCCGCCGAGGGTGAGGCGGCTGCCGGCCTTGGGGAGGTCGGCGAGGCTGTGCAGGTCATGGGCCTGGGCGGTGGCCCTGGTGACCGCGAGGACGACACCGCGGTCGGCCGCGGCCGGGGGCAGGGCGGTGATGCCCATCGGCAGCGCCATGCTCAGCGTCGTCGACACGTTCCCGGGCAGGGTGTCCCCGCCCGGGAACGTGCGCAGCAGGGTGCTCTCGTACGCCGGCGCCAGCCCGAGCTTGCCCGCCACCACGGCCTTGGCGGTGGCGGAGGGCGAGGCGTAGCTCGTCGTCGCCATCCGCACCTTCTGCCCGGCCCCGGTGAGGAGTTCGCCGTACATGGCCGCCACCACCCGGCTCTCCGCCGAGGTGTCGGTGCCGATCACCGTCGGTCCGACAGCGTCCGCGTACACGGTGTCGGGCTTGCTCGTCGCCCCCGCCGCACAGCCGGTCAGGAGGACCAGCGAGCATACGGCGGCGGCAGCGAGCCGGAGCCGGGAGCGGGAGCGGGTTGCCGAGGTCGCGGAGCACCACATGCCGTTGTCCGTCCTGGCTCAGCGGCAGTGGGCTGCGCGGTCGCCCGAGTTCATCGGCGCGTCCTTGAAGTTGACATAGCCCGACTTGGGCTGGTCGGCGTTGAAGCCGGCCGACTGGTAGTTGTTGATGTACCAGATGTAGTGGCCGTAGTAGCGCTTGCCGAAGTGCAGCTCGTACCAGCCCTTGGCCTGCTGCTTGGAGGTGCCGCGCTCGAGCCAGCCCTTGTAGCCGGACGGGATGTTGACGGTGTCGGTCACGGTGTCGGTGTGCGAGGCCACCCAGCTGTGGCTGTAGCTGGCCGTGACCTCGGTGGAGAACGTCTCGAACCACTTGTACTCGGCGCTGATCGCGATGCCGAAGGTGTTGGTCGAGCCGGTCGTGTCCATCCCGCCGACGGTGTGCTGGTTGGTCTGACTCCCGCAGTTGTAGGCGGTGGAGCCGACCTGGTGCTTGGGACCGGTGTAGGTCCAGTAGTCGGTGGCGTGGAACTCGCAGAGGTCCGTGCTGTGGCCACACGCGTCCAGCAGCTGCTTCGTGGTGGGGCTGTCGGCGGCGGAGGCCTGCGGGGCGGCCATCAGCGAGGCGCCCAGGGCGAGAGCCGCGACGGCCCCGGCGGTGCGGAGGGCGCGCTTGGGGGACGAGGAGGAGGTCTTGCGGCGGGCGAATGCCATCGGTGACTCCAGTGACGGGGATGAAGAGGGGGGGATGAAGCGGTCGGTCTGTTTTCCGGGCAGCCGACGGGATCGCCGTCGGCTGCCCGCCGGTTTCACTGACCGGGGGGGTGCAGCGAACCGGGTGAGCCCCACTTTTGGCGCCCTGGATTTGTCTATCAATGCAGGTCAGAGGCGTAAACAACCCATTGGAGGACGGAAACGGGACACGTTACAACCCGTTCACGCTCCATTAACCGGGGGCCTTTCCTACGAGCGGCCGGCGTGCGGTCTTGCCTGGCCTGGAGCGCGGATGTGCCTCGTCGGCCGAGGGAGACGCGGCTTCGCGCCGTGCTCCGGGAGGCGGCACGGCCTCCGGCGTCACGATGCCGTGCGCGGACGCGCCGGGCTTCCGGGACGCGTGCTGCCGAGCGACGGGCGGCGACGAGGTGGTGCGCGCCGGCGCCGGAGTCCCGGTCGGCTTCGGCGAAGCGGCTGGGGCGGGGCCGACTTCCGCGACCGGGTCGGCGGTGCCGGACACGGCGCACAGGCGCCGGTAGGGCACATCGGGGAGGTAGGTCCGCCATTCGTCGGCGGTCAGGTTGCGGCCGGCGCGCGCACAGAGCCGGCTGACCACCTGGGCGGCTCCGACGGCGTACCGCTGGACGGGGACATGGGCGCTGCTGGCGTGGACGGAGTCGCCGTGCCCGTCGAAGGCGAGCGAACGGATCGCCTCGCCGGGCGTGGTGAGGCTGCCACCGAGAGGCTGCCGGGTGGCGGTGTCCCACAGCCGGAGCGCGCCGGAGGCGTAACCCACCGCGAGGGTGCGGCCGTCGGAGCTGAAGGCGAGCGCGGTGACCCGGGCGCCGATCGCTCCGTCGCCGGCCACTCCGGCGACGGGCGGGATGACGGCCTCCCGGTGGCGTTCGGTACGGCCGTGCCAGACCGTGACGCTGCCGAAGCCGCCACCGGTGGCGAGGTGGACGCCGTCGGGGCTGAGAGCGAGAACCTCCGCGCCGCCGTCCGGGCCGAGCGGTACGTCGGTGTCCAGGCCGAACGGCAGCGCGGAGGCCGGGCCGGTGAAACCGGAGGCCAGGGCGGACTTCAGGGTCGCGGTCAGGGCTTCGGGCCGGTCGGTCCGCGTTCCGCGGGCGGTGTTCCACACCTCTCCGGTGGGCGAGCCGGCGGCCGTCGCCCGGGAGAGGAGCAGTTTCCCGCCGCCCGGGGTGAGCGCGATGGAGCGGACCGGGGACGATCCGCCAGGCTGAAGGACCGCCCGCACTCGGTGATCTGTCACATTCCATACGACGAACCGCGCGCCGGACGCTTCCGGCTCCCCCACGCCGTACGCGAAGTCCCGCTCGTCCGGACTGAACGTCATCAGCGGCCCGACGCCCCCGGCCCCACTCCGGCCGTCGGCTGCCGCGAGTGAGGGCAGCCGGGCGAGGACACGACCCGTCCGGGTGTCGCGCAGGCTGAAGCGGTAGTGGTCGCCGTGCCGTTCGGCGGTGGCCAGCAGGCGGCCGTCCGGGCTGAACGTCTCGCGGTCCAGCGGCCGTTCGAGCCACGGAGAGGTGAGGGGCACCGCGAGGTCGAGGGAGTGCACGGTGCCGTCGGCCAGGTAGCGCAGGGTCGGGCCGTCCGGATCCCAGGCGAGGGCGGTGACGGGCCCGTCGGAGAGGGCGTGGCGGAACACCGGTGCCCCCGCCGCCGATATGCGCCAGACCGTCGTCCCGTCCGGGCCGGCCACCGCGAGGAACCGCCCGTCCGGGGTGAAGGCGAGGTGGGACACGCCGGGTTGGGCGATGTCCGCGAGCTCCCGGCCCGAGGCCGTGTCCCAGACGCGTATCGCAGCGTCGGAGACCGCCGCGAAGCGCGTCCCGGCCCGGTCGAAGACGAGGGCGGCGGACGAGCACTCCACCGCCGACGAGTCCTGCCAGGCGCCGGTGACCGTGCGGTGGCGGACGATGTCCCGCAGCATGAGCGGCTGGCCCTGTGCGCACACGGCCGCCAGGCGCCCGTCCGCACTCGGCACGACGACGTCCATGGCACTGGCGGCACCTGCGGCGGAACGCTCCAGCACCACCGGGTCGTCCGTGAACGCGCTCAACTGCGCCGTCGTATCGGGGCCGTTCACGACGTACGCGCCGACGCCGAGCTCCGAGTCGGCCGCCCCGTGATACCCGACGGGGTCCTCCGTCCCCGCCGGCAGCCGCCACAGCCGGGAGGCGCCGTCACCGTCAGTACCGGCCAGGGCGAGGGTCCGCCCGTCGAGGCTGACCGCGGTCACCGCACGGTCCGGCAGGCGTCCCGATCCGGTACGGCGATGTGTGGCCACGTCCCAGGCCGACCACCGGCCGCCGCCGACGCCGAGCAGGGTGCGCCCGGAGTCGGCGAGGAAGTCGCGGGTGTCGTCGTTCTGGTCGGGGTCGGTGAAGGCGTCGCGTTCGGGTTCGGCGAGGGCGTCGAAGAGGGCGGCGCGGCTCTCGGGCAGCGGGGCGAGCCGCCAGGCGGCGATGCCGAGCAGGGTCCTGGTGCGGGGATCGGTCACCCGTTCCCCGCCGACGAGGCCGGCGGCCTGGCGGGCTCCGGCCAGGCTGCGCTCCCTCTCCGCCACGTCGCTCTCGTGCCAGGCGATCTGCCCGGCGACCAGGATCCCGCACACGACGAAGATGAGCGCCCCGACGAGTCTTCGCATGTGGCGCTGCGCCCGGGCGGCCGTCCAGCGCTCCATGCGGTGGGCCACCCGAGAGGCGCTGAGGAAGGCGCGCTCCCGTGCGGCGAGGTCGTCGTCCTGCTGTTCGCGGGTGAACAGCACGTCGGCCAGGGCGAGGTTGATCCCCCGGTACAGGGTGCCGGGGTCGCGGCCGTGCTCCTGCCAGTTGCGGGCGGCCTCGGTGAGGTGGCGGTGCATGCGCAGCCGCTCGCGGTTCTCCTCGAGCCAGCACTGCAGCCGGGGCCAGCCGGTGATGAGGGCCTCGTGGGCGAGTTCGACGTTCTCCTCGTCCACGGTGACGAGCCGGGCCTGGGAGAGCCGTTCGAGGACGAAGGGCACCTCGGGGTCGGGCCATTCGCGCAGGTCGGCCCGTCTGACCGGGCGGCGGCTGTCGGGCGTGCCGTCGCCGGGGGCGATGAGGGCGAGCAGGAGCCGGCGGGCGGTGCCGGCCTGGTCGGGCGACAGGCTGCCGTAGACCTCCTCGGCCGCCGCGGCGATCGCTCCGTGGACGCCGCCCGTCTCCTCGTAGGCAGCGAGCGTCAGCACTCCGCTGCGTCTGCGGCGCCAGGTCTCGCGCAGGGCGTGCGAGAGCAGCGGCAGCGCGCCGGGCTGGCCGTACACCTCCTCGACGATGCGGGCGGTGAGTTCCCGTTCGACCCGCAGGCCGGCCGCCGTGGCCGGTTTGACGATGGCGTCCCGCAGTTGGTCCCGGGTCATCGGGCCGACCGTCAGGCTCGTGTGCCGCAGTGCCTCGGCGAGGCCGGGGTGCTCGGCGCACCGGCCGTGGAAGCCGGCGCCCACCGCCACGACCACGCGCAGGCGGCCGCCGGAGTCCTTGGCGGCGAGCAGCTGCTCGACGAACAGCCACCGTTCGGCCCGGTCGCGGCAGAGCGTGAAGATCTCCTCGAACTGGTCGACCACGACGATGCGGTACGGCTCGCCCGGTCCCGGCGCCAGAAGTCGGCCGTGCGTGGCGACCGGCCGCGAGCCGGGTGTGATCAGCCGCAACTCCGCCGCACAGCCCGCCTCCTGGACGACCTTCTCCAGCAGGGGCAGCACGCCGGCCCGCAGCAGGGAGGACTTGCCGCTGCCGGATGCGCCGACGAGCACCGCGAACAGGTGCTCCTTCATCAGCCTCACCGTGTCCTCGGCGAGCTCGGCCCGGCCGAAGAACAGCTCCTGGTCGGCCGGTTCGAACTGGGTGAGTCCCTTGTACGGTGACTCGCCGCCCTCGGTTCCGCGGGCCGCGACGTCGGTGGCCGCCGCCAGCCGGCTCTCCCACTCGTCCGGATCGGCCTCGCAGGCCCGCGCGTACGCGCGCACGACCGCCACCGACGGCAGCCGCTCGCCCGAGGCCGCCCGTGACAGGGCGGCCACCGAGACGCGGGCCTGTTCGGACATCGTCCGGTACGACGGGGAGCCGGCCCGCGCACGTAGTGACCGCAGCTCGTGGGCGAAGCGCTGCACCGGCCCCGCGTCGGGATCGAGCAGCCGCTCGGGGCGTCCCCGCTGTCGGCTGCTCACGGCCGCTCCTGCACATGGCATCTCACGTTCACAGGAATTCGCTCTCGCAAACGATTCGGGACGAACTGCATGGAGGAGGTGAGTATGTCATGACAGATTGAGAGTTCAAGGGATGCGTTGAGTCTTTGCCAGTAATGGATCACACGACGTTGCGTGATCGTTCAGATGGTGGCGCCGACCAAGCTGTTCGAAGATGTCTCGCAGCCAGTACTCCAGGCGCACTTCGTGATCTGACGGAGATCCGCACACCCGCACCTGTCTCTCGCCACGATCACCCCAATCGGCGAACACGGGCACGCGCGTTCGCCTTCACCGGACTCCGCCGGGCAGACCGCAGCGGCGCTCCACGCCTGGGAAGCCGGATACGGCGACGCTCCGCGTCACTGTCACGGGATGCGATTCCTCCCCGGCGTGAACGCCGGGGGCCTCCCCACAAGAGACCAGGTGAGAACTCTGTCCACTTCGCCGGGAAAGCGAACACCACGAAGAGCGGATCAGCTCGTTCCCTGTGTGACGGAATCGTGATTTCGCTTTGAAGTTCCGTTGCGTTCTCGCAGGTTGACAGTGCTCTTCCGCCACCCGACGATGTGCTCACCACTGTGGCGCATGTGACCAATGAGCCCAGCGATTCTGTGATTCCACTTCGTCGATGCTTCTTCGACCACTCACCCCACGATGGGATACGCATGTCCATAGCGAGACGTGTCATGGCGCGACGCCTACTGGGGACGGGCGCCGCGTCGCTCGTTCTCTGCGCTGCCGGTGTCGCCTCCGCCTCCGGCGCCTGGGCCACCGGGTCGCACGGCGGCGACGGCTGGAAGTCCGGCGGCACCTACCAGCCCGGCACCGGCGCCGGCACGGAGACGGCCACCGACCGCTGCCAGTTCTCGCTCGACGGTGCGAACTTCTACGACTCCGTCAAGGTCGACGACCAGAACCTGAAGGTCACCGACGACGGCAAGGTCCACATCACGGTCCGCGCCGCCGCCGACGCCACGACCTGCACCGCCTCGCTCGCCTCCTACCTCGCCCACGGCCCGACCTTCGCCACCTCCGGCGAGCAGGTCTTCGTCGACTTCGACACCGTCACGGTCAAGCCCGGCGGCACCGACACCCTCGACATCGCCGTCCCGGACGCGGGCTGCTTCGCGCAGATCGACCTGTACCGGGGCGCGGTGAAGTTCGACGGCAAGCTCGACGCGAACGACGGCTTCGTCCACGGTGACCTGCCCAAGGGCCCGGACCGCCCGGTCATCAAGGACAAGCTGATCGCGGCCTGGAACGGCGGCACGAAGGACTGCACGACGGAGCCGCCGGCGACCGAGGAGCCGCCGACCACGCCGCCGGTCGAGCCGTCTCAGCCGGAGTCCGAGGAGCCGTCGACCCCGGCTGAGGAGACGACGCCGCCGGCCTCGGAGACCCCGTCGACCGAGACCCCGACCCCGGAGCCCTCCGAGTCGACGTCCGCCCCGGCGCCCTCCCCCAACGGCGGCGGCGGTGACCTCGCCGAGACCGGCGGCAGCAGCGCGACCGGCCCGATCGCCATCGGCGCGGTGGTGCTGCTGGCGGGCGGCGCGGCGTTCGTCGTGGCGTCGAAGCGGCGGCGTACGGCGCGTTCCTGATCAACGGCAATGTGAAGGGGCCCGGGGTGATTCCCTGGGCCCCTTTCTGTTCCGCACAGTCTCGCCTCAGCCGGTCGGGGCCTCCCGGCGCGAGTACGCCCAGTAGCCCGCCGCGGTCAGCGCGGCCGTGTAGAGCAGGTAGACCACCAGGGCCACCGGGGTCGACAGATCCGACCCGACCATTGCTTCCACGAAGGTTCGCTCATCGCCCGCAAACGCCGATACATCGGTGAGCATCGCCCGGCCGGCCGAGAACGGCAGCCAGTTGCCCACCCCGTCCAGCCCCGGGATGTATCCCAGCAGCAGCCCGGTCAGCCGCTCGCCCAGCATGGGCCACAGGCACAGCACCACCACCGGCACGGTCCTGCTCCGCATCAGCGCCACCAGCGCCATGCACACCAGCGCCCAGCAGCCCATCCACAGCACGAACCGCAGCATCGGCACCAGAACCGCACCCCACGCCGGCTGCGGCGCGCCCGACACGGCGAGGACGACCGCCGCCGACACCCCGCCCACCAGCGCACTCGTCGCCGCCGTCCCGGCACCCACCAGGAACCCGACCACGCTCTTCGCTAGGTACGCGGTCCGCCGGCCGTTGACTGCGAGCCACGTCGTACGCGCCGCGCCCCGCACCAGGTCGGTGGAGACCGGGCCTGTGCCGAGGATCAGCACGAGGAAGCACAGCATGGGGATCTGGGTCGTCATCGGCGCCCATGCCAGCAGGTCGCCCATCGCCGCGGCACCCATGGGCCGCGTCCTGTCCAGGTCGAACAGCATCCCCGGGCCGGTGAGCAGGCTCAGCACGGCCACCACGGCGAGCAACACCCAGGTGGACCGCAGCGCGGTGAGATGCCGCCACTCGTACCGGCACGCGTTGCGCAACGCCTCACCGGCGGGAACCGTCCGAGGGGTGTGTGTCACGTCAGGGGTCACGAGATCCTGAACTCCTCTTCCGCGATGGACAGGTAGAAGTCCTCCAGCGAAGGCATGTCCTCGGACAGCCAGTGCAATGGCACGCCGCCGTCCGCCGCGAGGGTGGCGATCCGGATCCGGTCCAGTCCGGTGACGTGTGCGCTCGGCCCGCCCGCCGGGCTCAGCCGCCCGCCCTGCTCCTCCACCAGACGCGTGAGCTTCGGCAGGTCCGGCGTCTGCACGGTCACCACGCTCCGGCTGCCCGCCCGGGACAGCAGCTCCGCGATCGGCGAGTCGGCCACGACACGGCCGCGCGACAGCACGACCACTCGGTCCGCGAGCTGCTCCATCTCGCCCAGCAGGTGGCTGGACACCATGACGGCCCTGCCCTGCGCGGCCTGGTCCCGCAGGAAGTCCCGTAGCCAGCGGATCGCGTGCGGGTCGAGTCCGTTCGCGGGCTCGTCGAGGATGAGCACCGGCGGATCGCCGAGCAACGCCTGCGCGATGCCCACGCGCTGGGCCATTCCCAGGGACAGCTGGGACAGTCGCAGCCGGCCCGCCTGAGTGAGGCCCACCAGCTCCAGCATGTCGTCGACGCGCCGGTCCGACGCGCCGCACCCGGCGGCCACCATCCGCAGATGGGACCGCACCCGGTGCTTGGGGTGGCCGACGATGCCGCCGAGGACTGCGCCCACGACCGCGCCCGGGGAGCCCCAGGCGTGCAGCGGGCGGCCGAGGAAGTGACTGGTGCCCTCGCCGTGGGCGAGGCCCAGCATCAGGCGGATGGTGGTGGTCTTGCCCGCGCCGTTGGCGCCGACGAAGCCGGTGACCTCGCCGGAGCGCAGTGTCAGCGACACGTCGTCGAGGACCGTTCTGCTGCCGAACGAGCGTCTCAGGTCCCGTGCTTCGGCCAGTACGTCGCCTTTTGGCACAGCGTGTTCCTCCGTGCGTGGACCCAACCTACGAACCTGTCCCTGACGGAGCGTCAGGACCAGGGAAATCCTTTGTTGATGATGAAGAGAACGGTGAACAGCACCATTGCTCCCATCGGA
Organism: Streptomyces sp. DT2A-34; assembly: GCF_030499515.1. Classification (NCBI taxonomy): domain Bacteria; kingdom Bacillati; phylum Actinomycetota; class Actinomycetes; order Kitasatosporales; family Streptomycetaceae; genus Streptomyces; species Streptomyces sp. DT2A-34. Next base: position 4,856,928 of record NZ_JASTWJ010000001.1, read on the forward strand.
ACGATCACGAACGAGTCGGGCCGTTCGCGCCGGGCCGCGCCCCAGACGAGGGCGACAAGCGGCCCAATGAGCCCGGCGGCCATCAGAGCCCAGCCCGCGTCTTTGTTTCCGACCACGTGGAATGCGATGAACGCTGCCGTGATGAAGCAGAAGGGCGAGGCCCACAGGTTCTTGAGGGCGGAGGACATTTCGGTGGTGGAGGCCATGAGTTCTTCCTCGCTATTGGGCGGGGCACCCGGGGGTCGGCCGTTTCTCCGACCGGCCCCCGGACGCCACCTCGACTTCTAGAACAGGCTGTTGATGTAGCTCCACAGCGCGTACTGCACTTCACCGCCGGCAGCGACCCAGGCGATACGGACCGGGTGGTACCAGGGCAGGCCGTTCATGTACCCGCGGAACTTGCCCCAGCCCGCCTTGGCGGCCTTGACCGCGTCGTCGTAGAGCTTGCCGCCGTGCCGCTTCATCAGGTTGTACAGGGCCTTGACGGCGCTGCTGGCGGCACCACGGGTCTGGGCCTTGGTCGCCTTGCCGTCGGCCACCGCGCGCACCGACTGCACGTCCTGCGTGCTCAGTTCGGCCTTGACGGTCGGGTTGGCGAGAAACGTGCGGGCCTGAGCCGCGGACAGGCTCACCTCAGCGGTGGACGCCGTACGGGCGTGGGTGGCCTCCGCGGCCTGCGCCAGAGCGGCACCGGAGCCGAGCGCCACCGCGGCCATGGCGGAAACCGCCGCCATACGCAATGTATTGCGGGTCATGTAGAATCTCCCTTGCGTTCAATCGCAAGGGGAGGAAGCCCGTGCGGGCGACCTGAACAGGCGTGGAAACCGAAAAGGGTCCCCCCGGACTTCTTCCCCCGATTACTTCTCTGCGGACACGCCGAAAAAAGCCCCATAGGGGGCCGGTAAGGCCAAACCCACGGGTGCTGGATTACGGGGTCCTTGCGTCTCAACGCCGCTGGTCAGGACGGGTGTTCGACGCAGAGAGAAAATAACACAGCCTGAGGCCACTTGGCCAGAAACCGTGTTTGCGCGTGCGGGACATGTAAAAGCAATGCGCCAATTCAATTTAATTGGCAACTTTTTTTCGACAGGCGATCGGCCAGACGCTCGGCAGACGATGGGAACGGCCGTCAGACGCCTTCCACCGTCGCCAGGTACAGCTGCACGAAGCGGGCCACGTCCACGTCCAACGCCACGTCCACCAGGGCCTGTTCGCGCATGCCGGTGTGGATCTCGGACTCGCCGGGGCGGGGGCGGCGGTCGACGAGGGTCTGGCCTCGGGTGGGGCCGGGGGCGAGGGAGACCTCGACGGGGAGGAGGCGGGTGGTGATGCCCGCCGGGTCCACGACCGTACAGACCGCGCCCGCGTCGCCGATGCCGCCGGCCTCGGAGTCGGCGTCGACGTCCGGCGTGGCCGGGCGGTGGGCCAGCAGGTCGCCGGCGAGCCGGGCGCCGGGTTCCGTGCTCGCCCGCAGGCGCCGTACGTCCGCCCCGGGGACCACGACCCGCTGGAAGACGTCCAGCCCGTACATGGTGATCGGCACCCCGGCGGTGAGCAGGATCGCGGCCGCCTCCGGGTCGTGCCACACGTTGAACTCCGCGACCGGCGTGGCGTTCCCGCAGGCCACCGCGCCGCCCATGAAGACGATCCGCTCGATGTTGTCGGTCACCTCCGGGTGCGTGCGCAGCAGCAGGGCGATGTTGGTGAGGGGCGCGGTGGGGACGAGGGTGACCGGGCGCGGGGACGCCAGGATCTCGCGGCGCAGCAGCGTCACCGCGTCCACGTCGGCCGGGGCGCGGGTCGGGGCGGGCAGGCCGAGGTCGCCCATGCCGTCGTCGCCGTGCACATGCCGCGCCGAGCGGGCGAGCTCGATCAGCGGGACGCCGGCGCCCCGCGCGACGGGGATGTCGGGGGCGCCGGCCTGCTCCAGGACGGTGAGGGTGTTGCGTACGACGCCGTCCACGTCCGTGTTGCCCGCCACACAGGTGACCGCGCGCACGTCGAGCCCCGGATGGCGTACGGCGAACAGCAGCGCCAGGGCGTCGTCGACACCGGTGTCACAGTCGATGATCACCGGGATGGGCTGCCCTTCGGCGTTCGTCACGGCGGGGTTCCTCTCACGGGCGGCGGCTGTGCGGTGGCGGGGTCCGAGAAAGCGACCTTACGGTGTGATGCAGGTGGAGTGCGTCGCCGTATGGCGTCGTCGTGCGGCTCGTGCGTGCGGCGTCATGCGGCGTCCACCACCGCGTCCCACAGCTCCGGGCCGCGCGCCGCCACCCGAGCGGCGATCCGGCCGAGCAGCTCCGCGGCGGGTACGGCGCCCGGCCTGCGCCCGTCCCGCAGTCGTACGGCCACGAGGTCACCGTCCGCCGCGGCCTCCCGCTCTCCGATGACCGCCTGGTACGGCACGAGGCGTGCCGCGCGGATGCGGGCACCCAGGGTGCCGTGCTCGGGACCGGCGAGTTCCGCGCGCAGGCCCTGGTCCAGGGCCCGGCGCAGCAGCCGCTGGGCCGGGGCGAGCTGGGCCTCCGACACGGGCAGGATCAGCAGTTGCACCGGCGCGAGCCAGGCCGGGAAAGCGCCGCCGTGCTGTTCGATGAGGTGGGCGACCGCACGCTCCACACTGCCGATGATGCCGCGGTGGACCATGACCGGGCGGTGCTTGGCCCCGTCGGGGCCGATGTAGTGCAGGTCGAAGCGTTCGGGCTGGTGGAAGTCGATCTGCACGGTGGAGAGGGTCGCCTCGCGGCCCGCCGGGTCGGTGATCTGGACGTCGATCTTGGGGCCGTAGAAGGCCGCCTCGCCCTCGGCCGCCTCGTACGGGATGCCGGAGCCGTCGAGGACCTCGCGCAGCAGCGCGGTGGCTCGCCGCCACAGCTCGGGATCGGCGACGTATTTGCCGCCGCCTTCGCCCTCGCCGGGGAGGGAGAGGCGGTGGCGGGCGGCCCGGATCCCCAGATCGGCGTAAGCGCGGGCGATGAGTCGCAGGGCGGCGCGGGCCTCCTCCACCGCCTGCTCCAGGGTGCAGAAGATGTGCGCGTCGTTGAGCTGGATCGACCGTACGCGGGTGAGGCCGCCCAGGACGCCGGACAGCTCAGAGCGGTACATGCCGCCCAACTCGGCCATGCGGAGGGGAAGTTCGCGGTAGCTGTGGGAGCGGGAGCGGTAGATCAGGGCGTGGTGGGGGCAGAGGCTGGGGCGCAGGACGACCTGTTCGGCACCGAGCTCCATCGGCGGGAACATGTCGTCGCTGTAGTGGTCCCAGTGCCCGGAGATCTCGTACAGCTCGCGCTTGCCGAGGACCGGCGAGTAGACGTGCCGATACCCGGCCTCGCGTTCCGCCTCGCGGATGTACTCCTCCAGCACGTGCCGGACGATCGCCCCGTCGGGCAGCCAGTAGGGCAGGCCCGCGCCCATCAGCGGGTCGGTGTCGAAGAGGTCGAGTTCGCGGCCGAGGCGGCGGTGGTCGTGCATGGCTGCTCCTCCAGGGGATACGGACGAGCACCCACGACAAAACCCCGGGGCACTCGCCCCGGGGCTTCGGATTCGCTCAGGTGTCAGCGCGCCGGGACGGGGTCCGGCGTCGTCGTGAGAGACGGGATGGCGCGCTGCATGCCGGGACCGTAACAGGGGGTCGGCGGGGAGGTCGCGGTGATTTCCCGATTCACATCACCACTGTGAAGCCGTGCGGTTACGCTCAGCTACAGACCGGACTCTGGGGGTGTACGCCTTGGTTCACATTCGTCAACTCGATCCCACGGCCTCGCCATTGGACTACTACGGCTGGGAGCTGAGGAGAAGGAGGGAGGAAGCGGGGCTGACCCTGAAGCAGTTGGGCTCGATCGTCTTCTGCACGGGGTCGTTGATCGGCCAGATCGAGACGACGCTGAAGGTGCCGACGCGACCGTTCTCCGAGCGGGTGGACGTCGCGCTGGGAACGGACGGGTGTTTCTCGCGGCTGGTGGGGCTGGTGCTGCGCAGCCAGCTGCCGACCTGGTTCCAGCCGTACGCCGACATGGAGGCGAAGGCGACGTACATCTCCACGTACCAGTGCCAGCTGGTGTACGGGCTGCTGCAGACGAAGGCGTACGCGGCGGCGCTGCTGTGCGTGGATCAACCGGACCAGGTTGAGGACATGGTCGCCGCCCGCATGGAACGGCAGCGCGTCCTGGAGCGTGAACAACCGCCCGCGCTGTGGGTGGTCCTGGACGAGTCGGTGCTGTACCGGATGGTCGGCGACCGGAACGTCATGCGCGAGCAACTCGCCCACCTGCTGAGCTTCCGGAACAACCCGTCGGTGCACATCCAGGTGCTGCCGTACTCCGCGGGTGCGCACACCGGGATGGTGGGCTCATTCAACCTCCTGCGCTTCGATGAGCACCCGGACCTCTTCTACAGCGAGAGTTACGACCAGGGCCACATGACTGCCAACCCGCAGGTAATCAGGGAACGTTCGGTCGGTTACGCTCGCTTGCAGGCCGCCGCCCTCTCACTCGATGAGTCGGCCGACCTGATCGCCCGCGTGATGGAGGAACGCTATGGACACCAGCAAGCAGCGGAAGGCCGCGACGTGGCGTAAGTCCAGCTACAGCGGCACCAACGGCGGCGACTGCGTCGAGTGCGCCCCACTCGGCACCGCCGCCTGGCGCAAGTCCTCCTACAGCGGCACCAGCGGCGGCGAATGCGTCGAGGTCGCCGACCTCACCCCCTGCATCGCCGTCCGCGACTCCAAGAACCCCGAGGTCGGCACCCTCACGCTCTCGCCGGAGGCATACGGCGCCTTCGTAGGCTATGTCGGCTCGGGCAACGGTGCGAGGCCCGGTATCTCGGCGCGGTAGCGGTTCACGGCTCGAGGGCCAGATAGGCGCGTACCTGGGTCACGGCGTGCGCCACGTCGTACTGGTCGGAGTCGATGTACGGGACGACTCTGATGGCGGCCTCCCACTCGTCGGCGGTGACGGGGGCCTGCGACGCGTCGGCGATCCACCGGGCGGCGCGGGGCGCATCGGTGCCGCCCAGCGTGGCGGCGTACCGGGTCTGCGCGGAGAGGACGGACCGGGCGTCGTCCTCGACCGCCACGTTCCGCCACATCTCCGTCGTCACCCGCGCATCCTCCCCGCCCGCCCGCCTCCGCGTGGCCCGAATCGGCGATCCGGCCCGCCCGCGGGGGGAGCGGACCACGTCACCCGGACGGCTCGGCGCGCTGGTGGTCGTACTCGTGGGGTGATGCCTTAAGAGCACGCACCGATCTTGAGTGCACGCCTGACCCAGCACAGGAGGCCCGCGATGCCCCGTCCCCCGGCCCGCGCCGTCATCGCCTCGACGCTCTCGGCAGCCAGCCTGCTGACCACCGCCTCCGCCTGCTCCCTCGCCCAGCCGGAGAGGACGGTCTCGGGTGTCCCCGCCGCGGTCTCGCCCGCGGACACGGCCACCGGGCCCCCGACCCCGGCGGCCGCCCCGACCCTCACCGAGGCGCAGGCGCGGGCCGCCCTCATCAGCGAGGCCGATCTCGGGGAACCCTGGGTCCCCACCCAGGGCGTCGCCACCTGGCGGGACTCCATGCTGAAGGCGAGCGCCGAGTCGGCCGAGTGCCGGCGGCTGCTCGACGCCCTGTACGCGGAGGAGCTGTTCGGGCCGGACGCCCGTACGCGCGCCTCGGTCGGGCTGGACGACGAGTACGACGAGGCCCAGCTGCGCTACCAGGTCGTGGCCCACCGGCCGGACGAGGTGGACCGGACGCTGGAGTGGCTCGGCAGCCTGCCGGACACGTGCGGGCAGTTCATGGCGAGGACCGCGCGCGGCGGGATGATGACCGTGGAGGTCGGCGAAGCGCAGATGCCGGAGGTCGGCGACGCCCGGCGGGGCCTGCACATCGTCCTCAGCGGCGTCTCCGAGGACGAGGAGGCGCCCACGCTCACCCTCCACGTCGCCGTCGTCCGCGTCGGCGACGACGCGATCACCGTCACCAACGGCGGCCTCGGCGAGGTGCCGGGCGACGCCACCCTGGCCGCCGTCGAACTGGGCGCCCAGCGCCTGGCGGAGGTCAGGAAACGGGGTCGGGTGGAGGTCTGACCGCTCGGTCAGGCCATGCGCTCGGTCAGACCATGCGCTCGGCGAGACGCTCGACCGCCTCCTTGGCCTCCTTCAGGCCCTCCCCGGTGATCTCCCGATAGACCTTGATCGCCTCGATCTTCTTGCCGTTCCGCAGGAGCACGAGGACCTCGTCCATGCGGGGCTCGTCCTCCTGCAGCCCCAAGTGGTCGAGAACCAGGTCGAGTTTGCGCTCGACCCGGGCAACTCGCTGATCCGTCCGGGAAATCCTGCTCTGGATGGTGATGATGCCCGCGAACGCGGCCAGCACGAAGAAGAGACCCACTATGTCCATGATCGACGATCATAGGTGAGCCCGCAGGGCCCGCAGGGCTCACTCCGGCCTACTCCCGGTCGAACCGCAACCGGTGTTCCACCACGTCCCGTGCCGCGTCGAGTGCCGTGCTTCCGTCGGCGAAGGCGTGGGCCCGTAGCCGTGCCAGTGCCTCGTCCGTGCCGACGCCCAGCTGGGCCATGATCATGCCGGTGGCTTGGTAGACCTGGTCGTGGTCGGCGGCGAGGCCGCTCAGCCACTGTTCGTCCTGGTCGCCCGCGTCCTCCGCGCGCGGCAGTGCCATCAGCGCCACCGTCATCATCCCGGCCACCAGCCGTGCCGTCCGCAGGTCCCGGTCGGTGAGGTCGCCGGGGGTGTCCCGGTAGAGGTCGAGCGTGCCCACGCACACCGTGTCGTTGCCGAGCGGCATCGAGTACACCGCCCGCACCCCGGCGGCCGTGGCCTGCTGGGCGAAGACCGGCCAGCGCAGGACGTCCCGCCCGGCCGTCAGGTCGCAGGCCAGCACCGGCGCACCGCTCTGTGCGGCGGACTGGCAGGGGCCGTCGCCCAAGGTGGCCTGGATCTCGGTCACAAACGCGGCCTGCGCACTGCTCGCGCCCAGCTGGACGGGCATGCCGTCACTGTGCAGCGACACGCTCGCGCCGGTCACGGGCAGCAGCTCCACGGCGACGTCGCACAGCCGCGCCGGGATCTCGCCGGGGCCCGCACCGCGTACGCCTTCGGCGATCGCGTCCGTGGCACCGGTCCGCTCTCGTCCCCGCTCATCAGGATGACCGTCTTCGGGCCGCACGGCAGCCTCCTCATCGTGAGAGCGGCCTGCTTGTCCAGGGCCCTCGGGTGGTCCTTCCACCGCTCGCCCGGACGCCGCCCGACTACCCGTGGCACGCCCCGCGAAACCCCGCCGGCCGCCGCGCGGCGACCGCCTCTACCGTTTCTCGTACGGGTTCGCGGGCTGCGCGATCCGCCGCACGACGCCGCGTCCAGGACCGGCGGCCATGCCGCGTGCGTGCCGAGCGCGCCCTTGGGGTGCCAGGTGCCGGTGACGGTGACCCAGGCGTCGACGGGCGGGGCGTCCGCGTCCCGATCTCGACCTTGCCGGTGGTGGCGTCGGCGGCGCAGCAGGCGACGAGGAGGCGGGTGACGTACCAGGCGCCGTCGTCGTCGCGGGTGACGAAGCCGGTCAGCCGGACCGTGCGGCCCGCCAGCGACCGTCCGCTGTCGTGGATCGCCCGGGAACCGAACTCCGCCACCGTCAGCTCCACCGGGTTCCCGGCCGCCAGCGCCGGGAAGGCCCCGACCCTTGCGCCGCTCGCTGCGCCGCCTCGCGCTCGGCGCTGTAGGAGCCGAGGGCGGGGGAAGAGGAGGAGAGCGAGCATCGGCCCGAGGACCGAGACGACCGTGGCGATGGCGATGAGGGCGGCGCCGCCGAGCAGGGCGTACACGAGCGCGCGCACGCCGAGCCGCAGCCCGTCGGCCACGCTCCGCTGGTTCTGGCACGCGCCCGTCCTCGCCCGGTCGGTAGGTCCCTGCCCTGTCGGTAGGCCCCTGCCGCCCTGCGAGTGGTGGATGAGCGGCTGGTACCAGTACTGGCCCTTGTAGCCGGGCCGGACGGTGTTGGTGAGGGTCTCGGTGACGGTGCGCCTGTCGCCCACGGTCCAGGTCTCGTTGCTCTCCACGCCGGCCTTCATGCCCGACTGGATCTCGTCGGAGAGAAACCGGCGCTGACCTCCACGGTCTGCTTCGTGCCGTAGGAGTAGGAGGTGTTGGTCTCGTAGGCGGCGGCACGCGCGTACGTGGCGTTGTCGGTGCCCTGGCAGTCGTTGAACACGTTAGGTCGGGCGTGCCGGCGTTGCAGTCGCCGATCACGTCGGGCTTGTCGGAGCCCCAGCCGGGGTGGCCGCGTTGGCCGTGCCCGTGGAGAAGGGGATCAGGGCGAGCGCGAGGGCGGGAGCGAGCACGGCGAGGCGTCGGCCGCCGCTCTTGATGGACTTCCTGTGGAGGGATCTCCCGGTTCGGTCGTGTCGGGCGCTGCCCTTCGCGGCCCTGATCGGGGCAGCCCGCCGCGGCGCGAGCGGAGGAGGTTGCCCGCGCCACGGCTGGAACGAGGCTGACAGGCCGGGGAATTGATGGGCAGCCCGTCTCATCAGGGCAATCAACCAATGGACAGCTCAGGGCGTCAGTCCCCGCACACCTTCCGGTATGCCGCGTCCGGCACATACGTCCGCCACTGCGCCCGCGTCAGCTGCTGCCCGCCCACCCGGGCACACACCCGCTCGGCCACCCGCTCGGGGCCGACGACGTACCGCTGGAGCGGCACATGGGTCCCCGCCGCGTACACCGTGCCGCTGTCCTCGCTGAACGCCACCGAGACGATCTCCTCGCCCGGCGTCGGCAGGGGGTCGCCGAGCGGCTGCTGCGTGGCGACGTCCCACAGCTGGAGCGTGCCCGAGCTGCCGCCCACGGCGAGCGTGCGGCCGTCGGGGCTGAGCGCCAGCGCGCTGACGCCCTCCGGGGTGTCGCCGAGCCGGGCCGGGAAGACGTTGCGCAGGACCCCGGCCTTGTGCCGCACGTCCCCGTCCCACAGCGCGACCCGTCCGGTCCCGTCGCCCACCGCCAGCCGTGAGCCGTCCGCGCTGAAGGTGATGGCGCCGATCTGGTCGCCCTGGACGAGGTCCTTTCCGGTCACCGACCCGTTCGGGAGGCGGGCGACGCGGTTGTCGCCGACCAGCAGTCCATCGTCGGGGCGGACGGCCAGGTTGCCGCTGTCCAGGCCGGTCACCACGGAACGGCGGCGGTGGCTCTCCGTGTCCCACACCTCGTCGCGCAATTCTCCGACAGCGGGCGTGCGCACGGCGTACAGCGTGCGGCCGCCGGAGCCCAGGGCGAGGTCGATGACCGCCCCATCCGAGTCGGCGGTGGCCAGGTCCAGGGTGTCCCGGACCCTGTTGTGGCGCAGGTCCCAGATCGTGATCCGCTGTGGGGCCGCCTCTCGGCCCGGCGCCGAGACGCCGTAGACGAGCAACCCGCCGTCCGGGCTGAACGCCGTCAGGGCCTGGGTGTCGCCGAGTATGACCTGGTCTGTGCCCTCCTGAGCGGCGGCCTGGTCTGTGCCTGCCTGAGCGGCGGCCCGGTCTGTACCCGCCAGGGAGGCGGGCACCGGCGGCGACGGCAGCGTCCGTACGACATGGCCGTCGCGGGTGTCGCGCAGCTGGAAGCGGTAGCCGTTGTCCTTGACTTCGGCGGTGGCGAGGGCGCGGCCGTCCGGGGCGAGGCGGACGCCGGACAGGGCACTGTCGTCGTCGTGCCAGGCCGGCGTCACCGCCGTCGCCACGTCGAGCGAGTGGACCGTACCGGCCTCCAGGTAGCGCAGGACGGGCTGTTCGGGGTCCCAGGCGAGGCCGCCGTACGCGTACTGGTTGTTGAGGGAATGCCGGTAGACCGGGGCGTCGGGGTACGACAGCCGCCACACCTTGATCTCCGTACCGTCGGCCGCCGCCAGGAACTTGCCGTCCCTGCTGAAGGAGGTGTACTCGACGCCCGGGGCCGTGAGATCGGCCAGCAGCCGCCCGGAGCCGGTGTCCCAGACGCGGATGCCGGACGCGGAGACGGCGGCCATCCGCTGCCCGGCGCCCATGATCAGCGACGAGTCGTTGTCGGCGCAGACGTTCTGGTCCTGCGTCCACTCGCCGGGCAGCGGCCGGTGGCGGGCGGTGTCCCACACCTGTGGTGGCTTTGCGCCCTGGCCGCCCGTGGGGCAGAAGGCGACCGTGCGTGCGTCGGGGGCCATGTCCGTGCGGTCGGCCGCCGGGCTCTCGAACATCGACTTGCCGTCGGTGACGGAGCGCACGCGAGCCCGTTCGCCTTCGGGGCCGGTCACCAGATAGGCGTGGTCCCCGATGACGACGTCGGAGAGCAGCGGCCACGGTCCACCGCCGGTCCAGCGTCCTGTGGCCGTGTCCCACAGCCGGATGCCGTCCGCTCCGCTCACCGCCATGACCTTGGCGTCCGGAGAGACCGCCACCACCTCGTGGTCCTCGACCGGCAGCCGGCCCGAGCCGGTGCGGCGGTGCGTGGCCACGTCGTAGGTCCGCCAGGTGCGGTCCTCGATGTTCAGCAGCGTGCGGCCGGAGGCGGTGAGGTAGCGGAAAGGGGTCTCGCCGGGGGCGGGGTCGGAGAAGATGTCCTGTTCGGGCTGGGCGAGGGCGCCGAGCAGGGCCCGGCGGGACTCGGGGAGCGGGGAGACGCGCCAGGCGGCGACCCCCAGCAGCATCGCGGCGCGCGGGTCGGTGGTGCGCAGCGAGTCGGCGACGGCGGCGATGCGGCGGGCGGCGGTGTCGGTGCGCTGCCGCTCGTTGTCGCGGTGCTGGCTCCACGCGGCCAGGCTCACCACGAGCGCCACCGCCAGGACGGCGGACAGGGCGGTGACCAGTGCCCGGGATCTTCGGGCGGTCCGCGCGGCGGCCCGCTGCTCGGCCTCCCGGGCCTCCAGCGCGGCGACGAGGAACCCCCGCTCCGACACGGTGAGCGTGCCGTCGTCGTCCCCGAACAGCTCCTCGGCCCGCGCCAGCCTGCTGCCCCGGTACAGCCCGCCCGGGTCGCGATCGTGCTCCAGCCAGGCGCGGGCGGCCTCGGTCAGGCGCCGGTGGTGGCGCAGCCGTTCGCGGTCCTCGTCCAGCCAGCCGGACAGGCGCGGCCAGCAGGTGATCAGGGCCTCGTGGGCGAGCTGGACGCCGTCCTCGTCGGCGGTGAGCAGGCGGGCGCGGGCCAGCCGCTCGACCACCTCCGGCACGTCGGGACCGGTCCACTCCGCCAGGTCGGCACGGGTCAGCGGGCGCCGGGTGTCGGGGGTGCCCCGGCCCGGCTCGACCAGCCGCAGCAGCAGCTGGCGGGCCGTGCGCGCCTGGTCCTCGGTCAGCTGCTCGTACACCTCCTCCGCCGTCGCCGCGATCGCGCCGCGCACCCCGCCGGCCGCCTGGTACGCGGCCAGGGTGAGCACCCGGCCCTTGCGCCGCCGCCAGGTCTCCAGGAGGACGTGCGAGAGCATGGGCAGTCCGCCCGGCTGGTCGACGACCTCGCCGACGATCCGCGCCGCCAGCTCCCGCTCCACCAGCAGCCCGGCGGCCTGCGCCGGCTTGGTCACCGCCTCGCGCAGCTCGTCCGCCGTCATCGGCCCGAGCAGCAGCCCGGCGCCGGAGACCGCGTCGGCCAGGCCCCGGTGCTCGGAGCAGCGGGCGTAGAAGTCGGCCCGTACGGTGATCAGGACGCGCAGTCGGCTGCCCGGGTACCGGGCGGCGAGCAGCAGGTCGATGAAGCGGGCCCGTTCCTCGCGGTCCCGGCACAGGGTGAAGGCCTCCTCGAACTGGTCGACCACGACCCAGCTCTCCGGCTCGTCCTCGGCGGGGGTCAGCAGGCGTCCGTACGTCTCGGCCGGCCGCGCTCCCGGGGTGAGCACCCGCAGCACCGCCGGCCGGATCCCACGGGCGATCTCCTCGCGCAGGGCGGGGATCAGCCCGGCCCGCAGCAGCGAGGACTTGCCGCTGCCGGACGCCCCGAACAGCACCGCGAACCGGTGGTCGCACACCAGACGGTGCAGTTCCTCGACCATCCGGTCCCGGCCGAAGAAGAGGTGCCGGTCGCCGGGCTCGAAGCGGGCCAGGCCCCGGTACGGCGGTGCGGTGTCCGCCGACTCCTGGCACACCGCCTCGGCGACCTCCGCGTCCGCCTCCTTCCAGCGGGGCTCCCACTCCGCGGGGTCGCCGCCGCAGGCCTTGACGTAGCCCTGGACGACGGCGAGGGACGGCAGCCGTTCGCCGGCCGCGGCCTGGGACAGCGTTGTCGCGGAGAACCCGGCCGCCTCGGCCATGCGCCGGTACGAGGGAGTGCCGGCGGCCTTGCGCACCTCGCGGAGATCGTGGGCGAGCCGGGCTATGGGACCGGCTTCCGGGTCCAGGGGTCTTTCAGGGCGGCCCATGCGCACGTACCTCCACACAGCCGACGAAACCGACGTCAGAGCGGTGACCATACGTCGCGGAACCTTTCGCCCGAGCACGCCCTCGGCGACGTGCAGGCAAATGAAAGGCAACAGGACGCGCATCACCGGACAAATCACCACTGATCATGGAATTTAATTGTCCTGACAAAGGAGACGCGTCAATCAATTCTCCGGTCCCAGGAGTCGGTCGCGGAGGTCGGCTGTCGCGCGGCGGCCGTAAAACGCGGGGTGAACGACACAGAAACGAGTCAGCGGCGGTCATGACGCCCGGGCGAACAGCCCTCCAAAACGCCGAGAGGAATTGATTGCCCTGGTCAGAAGGGGTACCGAACAATTTTCCGCTCTCCAGTCTCGATCTCGCACCGCCGGATTCCCGGCAGACCGAGCATGCAGGAGACCCTCGTGTCGCAGGCAGTCAAGACCAAGGGCAAGACCAAGAGGACGTCCCGCCTGGGCAAGGCCGCCCTCGTCCTGGGCAGCGTCGCCGCGCTGACCGTCGGCGTGACCGGCAGCGCCAACGCCGCCCTGCTGAAGCCCTTCGGCTACATGGGCGACGGCGCCGTGAAGCAGGAGATGTTCCAGCCGCTCTTCGACTACGACGAGGACGGCTGCTACCCCGCGGCCGCCGTCGACGCGAGCGGCAGACTCAACGGCGGCCTCAACAACAGCGGGTCGCTCGGCGGCGGATGCAAGAGCAAGCACCTCGGCCAGGCCAACACCTACTCGCGGGCCAAGTGCGACAAGGGCTCCGGCTGGTGCGGCGTCGTCTACACCCTGTACTTCGAGAAGGACCAGGGCGTCGCCGGCGCCGTCGACAAGTTCGGGCACCGGCACGACTTCGAGGCCACCGTGGTCTGGTACCACGGCAATGACCAGTGGCCCAGCTACGTGTCCGTCTCCGCCCACGGCAACTACACCACCAAGCGGTTCAACGACGTGGAGCGGGAGGGCAAGCGCTTCAAGGCCGTCTACCACAAGGACGGAAGCCTCCCGCGCGGCGCCTTCGGAACACACTCCTTCCGCTTCGCCAAGGCGGGAGAGCGGGCGGAGGCGTGGGGCAACGGGAGCTGGGACCGTCCGGCCCTGGTCCCCTACGACACCCTGTGGAGCAAGAACCGGACGGCCTGGAACGCGCTGGCGGGCTCCAACTGGGGCAATGCCAACTTCCCCCTGCAGGACAGGGACGACCACTTCCGCGGCACCCTGAACGCGGCCAAGCCGTCCGGCATCAGCTTCAACGCCTGGAGCTGACACCCGGCGCCCACAGCCGCCCCCGGCGGGGACACTCCCCCCTGTCCCGCCGGGGGCTTCCCCATGCCCACCGGCTCATTCACACCGGCTCGTTCACACCCGGCTCTTACACACGGCTTAACCCTGCTGTCAGTGCGATGACCTAGCCTGCGATCGCTTACTGGCTGCGGTGCACGCGCGCCCCTGCTGCCGCGTCCGCTCTCATCGCTTCTTTCGCTTCTTTTCGTTCCGGGGGGTTCGAAAAACCGTGCGCAGACACACTCTTCCGACCGCGACGGCACTCGCGGTCCTCTTCAGCTCGGTCGCCCTGGTCGCGACCGGCGCCGGGTCGGCCGCCGCCGACTCCAGCACGTCCCTGCCACTGAAGTCGACCGGCGACGTCGTCGTCGACGGGGTCCACCAGCGGGTCTTCATCAGCGACCCGACCGCCGGCCAGGTCCTGGTCACCGACTACGCCGGCACGGTCGTCGGGACCGTCGGCTCACTGCCCGGCGTCCACGGCCTGGAGCTGTCGCCCGACTCGGGCACCCTGTACGCGGCCGTCGCGGACGCCGACGCGGTCGTGGCGATCGACACGGCCACCGCGACGGAGGCCCACCGCTACGCCACCGGCACGGCCGGCCCCGAGTACGTGGCCCTCACCGGCGGCAAGATCTGGTTCAGCTACGGCGCCGGGGGCGACGGCAACATCGGCTCGCTCGACCTGAGCGGCACCGACCCGGTCGTCACCCTGGGCCAGGACACGAGCCGCACCTTCTACGACGCTCCGATCCTGGACGCCTCCGCGGGCGCCCCGGGCACACTGGTCGCGGGTGCGCCGAGCCAGAGCCCGGTCGTACTCGCCGTGTACGACGTCTCCTCAGGCACCGCGAGCCGGACGGCGTACGCCTTCGACCCGGGCAACACCGGCGGCGGCAACCTCGCCGACCTCGCGGTCACGCCGGACGGCAAGGACGTCATCACGGCCAGCGGGGCCCCGTACTACCAGGCGGCCTACAAGCTCTCCGACCTCTCGGCGGACGGCAAGTACGTCACCAACACCTACCCGAACGCGGTCGACATCGCCCCGAACGGCGACGTCGCGGCGGGCACCTTCTCCTGGTACGACCCGGACGTGCACGTCTTCAAGCAGGGTGTGTCGACCCCGCTGAAGCAGTACGACTTCCCCAACACCGGCACCAGCAGCGGCACCGACACCCTCGCCGCGCGCGGCCTGGCCTGGGCGCCGGACGAGAGCAAGCTGTTCGCGGTGTCGAAGAACGACAGCGACGCCTACTCGCTGCGCGTCTTCGACGCCCCGACGAAGGCGTCCACCACCCTCACGGCCGACGCCCCCGCCACGGCGACCCGCGCCAAGCCCCTGACCGTGACCGGCGCGCTGAGTTCCCCGGTGGCGTTCCCGGCGGGCACGACGCTCTCGGTCACCCGCACGGACGACGAGTCGCCCGCCGGCAAGTCCCTCGGCACGGCGACCGTCGCCGCGGACGGCTCGTACTCCTTCACGGACACCCCGCCGGCCGGTGGCAAGGTGACCTACACCGTGACCTACGCGGGCGACGCCGACCACGCGGGCGCCACGGCCGCCGACTCGGTGACCGTCGCCAAAACGGCGACCACGCTGACGCTGAACAACAACCTCAAGGTGTACGGCTACGGCAGCAACGTCAGCTTCACCGCGCACCTCGGCACCACGTACAAGAACCGCACCGTGGAGATCTGGGCCGATCCCTACGGCTCCGACAAGCCCAACACGCTGGTCAGGAAGGGCACGGTCGACTCGGCGGGCAACCTGACGGCGACCGTCCACCTCACCCGGGACACCAAGGTCAGCGCCAGGTTCACGGGGGACACGCGCTACTCCGCGAAGACGACGACCAACACCGTCTACACCAAGGTGGCGATCTCGACCTCGCTGACCGGGGCCTACAAGACGGCCACCGCCTGGAACGCGAAGTACTACTACTTCCGCCAGTCCAAGGACCCCGTCTACAACACGACGATGACGATGTACCCGGGCCGCAAGTACCAGTTCCAGATCCAGCAGTTCTACAGCGGAGCCTGGCACACGACGACCACCGAGTACTTCGGGCTGGACAGCTACGGCAAGGACTCCGTCCTCCTGGACGACAACCCGCCCACGGGCGTCCGCTTCCGGCTCCGCTCCTCCTACATCGACACGACGTCGGGCGACAACGTCAACGCGACGACGTACGGCGGCTGGAAGTACTTCACCTTCACCCGCTGACCTGCAACTGCCGCAGCCGCTGATGGACGTTCTCCAGAGCACCCCGTCGGCGGCCCGGCACCCGGCCCCTCAACTCCGCGAGGGCGGACCCCAGTTCGCGTACCGCGGCCGTTTCATGGATCTGCCCCCACTGATGATGGGCCCGATCCACGGCGGCCTCCACGGCGGGCGCGTCCGGGGCCTGCCCCGCGGAGAGCCGCGCCGAGGCGACCGTCAGCCAGGTCCGGCAACTGCGCACCGGGTCTCCCGCCAGCATCGCCAGATCCGCCCGGACCTCGATCCAGTGCAGGGCCTCTTCCGAGTACGGCCCATGACTACGCACAGCAACCTGCTCATGATGCGCAGCCAACGCATCAGCCTCCCCGGCCCGCCCCGCCTCGACAGCGGCAGCGATGTCGCCGTGCGGGTCACTCGGCAGGGGGGTGTGGGCGGGGGCCCACGCCGGGCTGGGGGCGAAAGCGAGGGCGGGGTTGGGGGCGAGGGTTGGCATGGGGTTGGGGGCGGGGGGTGGCGTGGGGTTGGGGGCGGGGGGTGGCGTGGGGTTGGGGGCCACGGCCGGCATGGGGCTGGGCGCGGAAGCCGATGCGGGGGTGGGCGCGGAAGTCGGCATGGGGCCGGGCGCGGCGGTCGGCATGGGACTCGACGCGGAAGCCGATGCGGGGCTGTGGGCAGGGATCTGCGGGGGACTCTGCGCCGGGATCGGCGGGAGGTTCTGCGTGGAACTGGGCACAGAAGCCGGCGCGGGGCTCGGCGCGGAAACCGCCGCGGGAGCCGGGGCGGAGCCTGGCGCGGAAGCCCCCACGGACGTCGGCACCGCGTTCGGCGCAGAAGTCGAGGCGGAGCCGTGGGCAGACGCCTGCGGGGGACTCTGCCCCGGGACCAGCGGCAGATTCTGCGCGGAACTGGGCACAGAAGCCGGCGCGGGGCTCGGCGCGGAAACCGCCGCGGGAGCCGGGGCGGAGCCTGGCGCGGAAGCCCCCACGGACGTCGGCACCGCGTTCGGCGCAGAAGTCGAGGCGGAGCCGTGGGCAGACGCCTGCGGGGGACTCTGCCCCGGGACCAGCGGCAGATTCTGCGCGGAACTGGGCGCAGAAGCCGGCGCGGGGCTCGGCACGGAAGCCGCCGCGGGAGCCGGGGCGGAGCTCGGCGCAGAATCCGGGGCGGAGCCCGGCGCAGAATCCGGGGTGGGACTCGACCCGCTAGCCGCCACGGAAGGGGACACCGCATTCGCCACAGAAGCCGAGGTAGAGCTGTGGGCAGACGCCTGCGGGAGGCTCTGCCCCGCGACTGGCGGGAGACTCTGCGCGGGACTCGACGCGGAACTCGGCGCGGAAGCCGACGCGGAAGCCGACGCGGGGCTCGACACGGGACTCGGCGCAGAAGCCGACGCGGAGCTCGGCGTGGAGATCGGTCCCGCAGGCGATGCAGGGCTGTGGGCAGGGGCCTGCCCTGGCATCGGCGGGAGGTTCTGCTCGGTGCTCGACGCAGGGCCCGGTGCGGGACTCTGCGCAGGCGCCGGCGGGGGATTCTGGGCGGGGCCCGGCATGGGGGCCGACACAGGGCTTTGCGCGCCACCCGGCACCGGGCCCTGCGCGGAACTCTGCCCACCCGGCATCGGCATCGGCACGGAACTCTGCCCACCACCCGCCACCGGCATCCGCCCGGAACTCTGACCAGCCCCCGCCACCGCCACCGCCACCGGCACCAGTACCGGCACCGAACTCTGCGCAGCACCCGGCACCGGCGTGGAGCTGTGCGCGGCATTCGGTGCAGGGGTCGCTGCGCGGGTCGGTGCAGGGAACTGGGTCGGGCCCTGGGCGGTCAGGATGATGTCGGTGCCCGGGCCGGAGTCGGGGGCGATTCGGGACAGGGCCTGTTGGTGCAGTTGGTCGAGGGGTGGGCGGAGGCCGCTGCGCAGGAGGGTGGCGACGGCCTTCATGTAGGCCGGCGTCGCCACCGTGCGGCGGTTCGGCGGGGGCGCGATGCGGCCGTACACCGTGTTGTTGCGGCCCGAGTCGAGGGGGTGGGCGAGGAGCCACTCCCAGGCCTCGGCGTCGGCGTGCAGGTCGAGGAGGAGGGTGGTCGAGCCCGGTGCGCGCAGACGCAGTTCCTCGCGGAACCAGTGCCAGGGGAAGCCGGTGTAGCGGACGGTCGCGGGCGTCGTACGGGCCAGCGCGAGGTGGGGCAGGTGCTGGCGGCGGTCCAGTTGCAGCTGGCCGGTGACGAAGACGGTGAGCGGGGCGGGGGCGGCCGCGGCGGCCCGCAGGCGGGTGAGGACGGCCTGCGGTTCCAGGGGGTCGGCGAGTTCCACGACGTTCGCCGTGTCCGTGCCGGACAGCACCGTCGGCGGGACCGCGGCGAGGACGGGGAGCACGGAGGCGGCGTCCACCAGACAGCCCTTGGCCGCCGGTGCGGCGGCCAGCAGCAGCACGGTTCCGGGCATCGGTCCCTCCCCATCCCCCGTCGATCACGTACGGCAGCACCGTAACCGCTGCGGCTGCGAACGGGGGATCTCAGGACCGCAAACGTCCATTTCCGTCCCCATTCCCCCGCATCCCGTCCCCTCACATCCCGTCCCCTCACATCCCGTCCCCTCGCATCCCGTTCCCCCGCGCCCCGTCCCCTCGCATCCCGTTCCCCCGCGCCCCGTCCCCTCGCATCCCGTTCCCCCGCGCCCCGTCCCCTCGCATCCCGTTCCCCCGCATCCCGTTCCCCCGCGCCCCGTCCCCTCGCATCCCGTTCCCCCGCATCCCGTTCCCCCGCGCCCCGTCCCCCCGCCGCACCGCGAACACGGTCGTGTCGTCCTCCAAATGCCCCCCGCAGTGCCGCAGCGTGCGCTCCCGCACGAAGGCGACCAGGCGCCGCGGCTGCGCGAGCCCCGGGTCGGCCGCGACGGCGGCGGCGACCTCGTCGGCGAGCGGATAGAAGGCGCCGTCCCCGTTCCGGGCCTCGGTGACGCCGTCCGTGGTCAGCAGCAGCGTCTCGCCGGGTGCCAGGTGCACCCGCAGCACCGGCGGCGGCCCGTCGGCGGGGGCGAGTCCGCCGTAGCCGAGGGGAAGTCCGCGGTCGGGCGGCAGGGACCGTACACCGTCGGGACAGACCACGAGCGGGGTCTCGTGGCCGAGGACCACGGCGTCCATGGCGTCCCGCCGCTCCTCGGGGAAGCCGAGCAGGACGGCGGTGGCGAAACGGTCGCCCTCCTCCTTGCCGAGCGCCGTCCCCATCCGGATGTGCCGCTGCATGCGCAGCTCCAGACGTACGGCGACCGTCGTCAGATCCGGCTCGTGATAGGCGGCCTCACGAAACGTGCCGAGCAGCGCGGCCGCCGCCTCCACCGCGCCGAGCCCCTTGCCCTGCACGTCGCCGAGGATGACGCGGGTGCCGTGCAGGCCGATCTGGATGTCGTAGAAGTCGCCGCCGACCTTGGCCTCGCTGTCGGCCGCGAGATACACCGCCGCGTGGTCCAGGCCGCCCCAACCCGCCGGCAACGGACGCAGCACGGTACGCCGGATCGTCTCGGCGACGTCCTGCATGTGCAGCATGCGCTGCTCCCCGCGCACCCGGACCGCGCAGGCCAGCGTGGCGAGGACACCGCCGATGCCGGCGAGGACGAGGTCGGGCAGGCCGGCCTGGTACTCGTGCGGCAGCACGGCGTCCGCGGCGACGTACGTGGCGGGCGCGAGCAACGCGAACACGGCCGTCCCCCACACCCCGCAGATCGCGGCGGCGATACCGGGCACCAGCACCATCCAGGACAGGATCCGGAAGTCGCTGCTGGTCTCGAAGTCGACCGCCACGATGCCGACGAGCAACAGCAGCGGCGGCACCCAGGCGACGCTGCGGCCGCGCACGCGCAGCAGCTGCGGCCGACGCCCCTCGCCCCGCGGGCCGGCTCCACCGTCGCTTACGGCCCTCATGGGCTTCAGCGAAGCACGGCGTTCGGCGGGCCGCATCCGGGTACCCGGGCTTCCCACGACTTGCCGAAGGGCGGCCCTCAGGTGTGCCCTGGATGGCGGGGGCGAGGAGAGAGGAGTGCTCTCATGGCTCATGCGGCACCCGCACCCGGCAGGAGGACCGCGAGGACGGGCACGAGCGGCACCAGCGGCCTGCCCGACGTCTTCAGCGCGCGGACGCACCGCGCCGCGAGCATCGCCGTACCGATCGTCCTCGGGCTCGTCTACGGCTACTGGGCCGCGGCGAACCGGCGCTCCGGCGGTGAGATCACCGGCTGGAACCTGCTCTTCGGTTTCGTCACCGCGGCCGTGTTCATGGTGCTGTACGTCGCCGTGCGCTGGATCGCCGAACGCTCCATCCGCGAGGTGCACGCGATCCTGTGGGCCGCGTTCGCGGGCAGCGCGTTCGGGTTCCTGTACAGCGAGACCGACAAGACCGCCCTCAGGTCCGCGCTCATGGGGCTGGTGATCGGCGCGGTCTTCTTCGCCGTGCTGTTCTACCGCTACTACACGCACGAGGACGCACAGGGCCGCCGTATCGGCTGACGGACATCGGCTGACGGACGTGGACGACATACGCGGCTGACGCACGCAAGCACAGATCGGCCCCGGCCATCACTGGGCCGGGGCCGACCCGTTCCCCTTCATCCACCCACGGAACCGGGAGCGTCCTCGCACTCCTCGCGCTCCTGGCTCCTCTGCTCCATGAGACACCCGTTCGGGTGAACGCTCCACCGGAGAGCGGAACAGTGCCGCCGTATGCAGGCACACCGCTGGCCCGCCCGCCCGGATGGCCCTTGCCTGAAGACGTGCCCACCCGTCTCACCCGTCTGCGGAACGCCCTGTCGGCAGCGCTGATCGCCCTGTCGTGCCTCCTCGTGCCGTTCGGCGTCCTGGCGGCCTGGGTGACGTACGGGCTGGCCGACACCGGCCGGTACGTCACCGCGATGGCGCCGCTCGCCGCGGATCCGGCCGTGCAGAGCGCGGTCGCGGACACCGTCGGGGCCGGGATCACGCAGGAGGTCGACCGCAGGCTGGCCGAATCCACCGTCTCGCCCGAGCTGCGCACCATGCGGCCCTTCGTGCACGACGCGGTGCGCTCGTTCACCCGGACCGAGGCCTTCCGCACGGCGTGGGACGCGGGCAACAGGGCGGTCCACGACGCCGTCCTGAGCGCCCTGCGGGACGGCCGCGACCGCACCGTCACGGTCGACGTCGCCCCCATCACCGCCCAGGTCAAACACCAGCTCATCGCCGACCACGTCTCGTTGGCGCACCGCATCCCGGTCGAGCACACCGAGGTCCCGGTGCTCCCGGCCCACCGACTGGACCGGCTCCGAAAGGGGTACGCCGTGCTCGAAGTCGCCGGTTTCTGGCTGCCCGTCTCGGCCGCCGTGCTCGCCGCGACCGGCATCGCCGTCGCCGCCTGTCGCCGCCGCGCGGTCACGGCGACCGCGCTGGGCACGGCCCTCGGCGGCGCGTTCCTGGCCCTGGCGGTGGCGATCGGCCGCCGGTTCACGCTGGCCGACCTGCCCGAGGCGGCCCACCGCCCGGCGGCGGGCGCGGTCTACGACGCCTTGACGCAGACCCTGCGCACGGTGTCCTGGCTGCTGATCGCCCTCGGCCTGGCGGTGGCCCTGGTCTGCCGGCTCACGGAGTACCTCGCGCGACGCCGGCGAGCGTGCGCAGCGCCCGCCGCAGATCCGGCTCGGGAACCGACGCGAGCCCGAGCCTGACGGCGTCCGGGGTGCGGTTCGGGTCGACGACGAAGGCGGGGCCCGGCGTCACCGCGATGCCGTGCGCGGCCGCGGCGGCCGTGAAGGTGTCCGCGCGCCACGGGGCGGGCAGCTCCCACCAGGCGAAATAGGCGCGCGGATCGGACCGTACGACGAATCCGCGCAGCTCCTCGCCCACGATCCGCTGTCGGCGCGCCGCGTCCGCCCGCTTCGCCGCGACCAGCCGCTGCACCGTCCCGTCCCCGATCCACCGCGTGGCCGCCTCCACCGCGAACCGCCCCGCACTCCACCCACCGGACCGTACGGCCGCCGCCACCGCCCCGAGGCGCGCCTCGGGTACGACGACGAAGCCGACGGTGAGGCCGGGGGCGACGCGCTTGGAGAGGCCGTCGACGACGTGGGTGAGGTCGGGCGCGTGGGCCGCGAGGGGGTCGTCGTCGGTGAGGAAGGACCAGATGCGGTCCTCGACGACGGGGATGTCCAGGGCGCGGACGGCGGCGGCCAGTTGGCGCAGCCGCTCGCCGCTCGTGGTCAGGGACGTCGGATTGTGCAGCGTCGGCTGGAGGTAGAGCGCGGACAGCGGGGTACGGCGGTGCACGGCGGCGACGGACTCCGGGCGCACCCCGCCCTCGTCCGCCGCCAGCGGGACCAGGGCGATGCCGAGCCGGGCGGCGATCTCCTTGACCAGGGGATACGTCAGCGGCTCGACACCGAGGCGCCCGCCGGGCCGGACCAGGGAGGCGAGGGTGGCGGCGATGGCCTGGCGGGCGTTGCCGGTGAACAGGATCCGGTCGGGGGCGGGGCGCCGGCCGGGGGTGGCGAGGAGGGCGGCCGCCGCCTGTCTGGCCGCGGGGGTGCCGTTGGCTGCGGCCGGGCGCAGGGCCTCGGTCAGGACGTCGGGGCGCTGGAGCGGGGCGAGGGCCGGGGCGAGAAGCTCCGACTGGCCGGGTGCGGAGGGGTAGTTGAGCTCCAGGTTGACCGGCGCCTCGGTGGCTCCGGTCTCGACGAGCGCCCGCCCCGTCCCCGCCGGAGCGGCCCGTACGAAGGTGCCGCGGCCGACCTCGCCGACGACCAGCCCCCGCCGGACGAGTTCGGCGTACACCCGCCCCGCCGTCGACCCGGCGATCCCGCGCCGCCGCGCGAACACCCGCTGCGGAGGCAGCCGTTGACCCGGCTCAAGCCGTCCGGCGGTGATGTCGTCGGCTATGCGGTCGGCGAGGCGCCGGTAGTCGTCCACGAGCCATCCCCCTGACACCCTGACACCCTGACACCCTGACATTGCACCGAGGGCAAAGATCTTATTGCACCGAGGAGTTGAGCCGATCTAGGGTCGTCCACATGAGCCCCTTCCTCGCATTCGAGGACAAAGGCGTCGATAGCTCACCGACTCCCCTCGTCCCCCTCGTCCTCGTCCACGGCCACCCCTTCGACCGCACGATGTGGACCCCTCAGATCGAGACGTTCTCCGCCGACCGCCGGGTCGTCGCCCCCGACCTGCGCGGCTACGGCGCCTCCCCGGTCGTCCCCGGCATCACCCCCCTCTCCGACTTCGCCCGGGACATCGAGGCCCTGCTGGACGACCTGAAGGTGGACACCTTCGTCCTCGCCGGCCTCTCGATGGGCGGCCAGATCGTCATGGAGTGCTACGACCGCTTTCCCGACCGCATCCGGGGCCTGGTCCTCGCGGACACCTTCCCGGCGGCGGAGACGACCGAGGGCAAGCGGGCGCGGAACGCCATGGCGGACCGGCTGCTGCGCGAGGGCATGCGCGGATACGCCGACGAGGTGCTGGAGAAGATGGTCGCGCCGTACGCGGACGCCGAGGTCAAGGCCCACGTCCACCGCATGATGACGGCGACGCCCCCCGAGGGCGCCGCGGCGGCCCTGCGCGGCCGCGCCGAACGCCCCGACTACCGCGACCTCCTGACCCGGGTCACGGTCCCCGCCCTGGTCGTCGTGGGCGCCGACGACGCCTACACGCCCGTAACGGACGCGGAGGCGATGCACGCGGCGCTCCCCGACTCGACACTGCGGGTGATCGAGGGGGCGGCACACATGCCGAACCTGGAGCGGGCGGGGGAGTTCAACGCGGCACTGGGGGAGTTTCTGACCTGCGTCGACGACAGCCGATAACAGGGGAACGGTCACTTACCGGACAGCGGCGCCGCGAAGTGCCCCTGGCAGCCACTGGGCCAGAACATGCTCGGCCCCTACTCGACCCATGGGGCGGAACGTCGCCTCATGACCCGCGCATCCCGCCCCCTGCCGTGGTTCGCCCCCGAAGACAAGCCCTGCTACCTACTCACCGACACAAACGACGGACCGGCGTCCCGCCTCGCCGACGTCACGGGTTCATCCAGTTGGCCATGGGCCGTGAGCTTCTCTCCCACGTCGGCGAGATGCTCCCGCCACCCCGGTGGGCGAACTCCGGTTCCTGGCCGAGAGCTGACCAAGGCACTCCACATTGCCGAAAGCCACGGCAGACGGCCACGGGAACCGAACCGACTGAACCAGCGGCTCATTGGTCAACACCTGAGGCCCCAGACCCCTCCGGCGCCCCCCTCGCCTGGCTCACGCGGCCGGATTCCAACTTGCAACCTTCTGATCCGTAGGCTCGGGCAGCTGGTTAGGCGAGGGCTCCGCCCTGTTCCGGGCTGGTCGCTGACGCTCATGGTCGTCGGTCCCCGTATGCCGTCGTTGCCGTCAGCGTGGCCGTCATTCGGAGCAGTACCGTCTTCGGTCATCACATGGCGTGAGTGCCAGACAGGATGGCCATGGACCAGTGCACACCGGTGCCGTTGACCTTTACGGACAGGTGTTTCTGTTCGCTGGGCGCGGTGTAGACGCGTCCTATGGTGACCGGGTCACCGCATGTGATCTTGGAAGGGTCTGAATCCCTGGGACCGTACTGAATCGTCACGGTGCCCCTGCCTGTACAGAGGGCGTGGATGGTATAGACCTTCTCGGCCGGTGTGAACACCGGCAACGCGCGGCTGTCCGTGCCATTGGTCACCGGCAGCAGGAAATCAGGCTTCTCTGGCAGGGCCAGGGGGTCTCGGGGGGCCTTGCCGGGGCTCGCCGCTGCAGCGCTCGACGGCGAAGAGGCTGGGGCCTGCGAGCTGGCGTCACCATCGTCAGCTGCGCACCCGGCGATCAGAAAGGCCAGCAGGACCGGCGCGGCAACATGTCGGCGCATGCGATGAATCCTTGAGGTAGGCGTGGACGCGTCCTGGTACCAACGGTCACGACGAGGCGCTCAGTGGCGGCGTGCGGGTCAGCTGTAGAGGCGCCAACCCTCGCGATAGGGAGCCCATACGTTCATGTATTGCTTGTCGCTGAGCTGGCAGTTGCCGTACCGCGTCGCGACGTAGCCATACACGTTCTCCTTCATGATGCCGTAGTCGCCCTTGACCGTTGAGCGGGCCTTCACCTTGCCGCCGGTCTCGATGCCGAGCTCAGATGTCCAACTCTTACTGACGCTGCCGTTGACGTCGACCTCCAACTTGCCGAGCCACAACACCTTGACCGAGCCACTGACGGTGATCGACGCACCCATGGTTGTCGTGCCCGACTTCTTGGACGTGAACTTGAAGTCGACCGAATAGGACAGGTCATTCCTTCACGAAGGTCTTGTACTTGACCGACATCGTGTTCTTCGTGTTCTTGGTGACGTGCACGAACTGTTGTCTATCGCAGACTGGCCCATTGG
This sequence comes from Streptomyces sp. DT2A-34, assembly GCF_030499515.1. Lineage (NCBI taxonomy): Bacteria > Bacillati > Actinomycetota > Actinomycetes > Kitasatosporales > Streptomycetaceae > Streptomyces > Streptomyces sp. DT2A-34. Next base: position 4,882,199 of record NZ_JASTWJ010000001.1, read on the forward strand.
GGAACAGCTCGTCGCCGGGCTTGCCCGGGAATACGGGATCGGTGGCCTCGATGGCCTCTTCGGTCTCGCCCGGAATCGGGGCGTCCTCCTCAAGCGCTCCGCTGCTGTCCGATCCGGTCACCGCGCCTGCACTCGGATTGTCGGTCACGCTTCCCGGCTCGACAGGCGCATCGTCCGCGACTATGGGCGGCGCCACACGGCTGGTCCCGGCCGTGGGCTCATCAGCGGCGAAGGCCGGCACGGAGGTCGCCAACATGAGCAGCCCGGTGACGCCGACAAGCACGCTGGATCTTCTCTGCATGAAGCCCCCTCAGTTCCGCCAGCTTTGCGAATGCGGGCTGGCGTTTGAGGTGAACTGCATCATGGCCGTGATCAAAGATCACGGGAGTTGAGCAACATCTGAGCGAAGATCTGATGCACCATCAAAATGGGCAGGAAAAGGCAATGGCATAGATGATGACGGAGGTGTGCAGGTTCCACTACCGCGAAAGCGTCCACACTGCGGACAGTCGATCGGCTGCACGGCAATGCCAACCAGACGTCGCAACTGGGCGTTTGTTCTGGTGAGCGGCAGGTTCCACTACCGCGAAGTTCCGCGCCAGTTCAGGGCGGCTCCGCCAGTGGCGGCGGGCCATCACGGACCGCTCTTCTCTCTGGCCTCCAGCAAACCGAGCACCTCCGGCACCAGGCACCACCTACACGACTGCGACGAACCAAATGATCACGTTCGGACAGCAGACGGCGCCCAGGCCAAGAGATGGTGGCCGTCTCGGTGCGTGCCATGAAGGCGGCTGGGTGCATGGTCTTCGATGACCTGTGGACCGTTGACGGCGCGAACCTCGCTCAGTGCGACTCGGACTGTGGCCGCCCGTACGGTCAGGCGTAGCCCACGACATCAGCCACGCGGCCGGCCTCGACTCGTGGTCGGCCGCGTTCGCTCGGAAGGAGAAGAGACGCTGTCCGGCTCAACCCCTGAACTGCCGATCGTGGTGCTCGACGCGCTCATGCCCACGGCTTGGCGCCTGGTGCTCAATCGTCGGGGCTCCATGGTCTGGGAGGTGGAGGGTCCTCGGGGCCACCACGCCGTGAAAGTCGGCTATCCGATCGAAGCCACGGCCGACTGGCCCGCCCAGCCCTGGACCGCTCTTGCGCCTGCGCGCGAGGGTGCCGTGCTGTATCACCTCGGCTTCGCCGACTTCGCGTACGGCGAGTGGGAGGGCGGGACGTGGAGCTTCCAGCCGTGGTGTGAAGGGCCGGACCTGTACGGGTTGTGGGAGCCCTGCCGTAGGCAGGGCTCATCCGTCGCACCGCACACCGGCGTGGCATTGAGCTGTGTCGAGGCGCTGGCCGGACTCCATGCCAAGGGCTGGGCGCATGGTGACGTACAGCCCGCCCACTTCATCATCGGGCCGGAGCGGACTCACCTCATCGACCTCGCCCTTGCGAGGGGCGGACAGGTGCCCGAGGCGTACGACTTCCCGTTCCGCGGCTGCCTCGTGCACTACGAGGCACCGGAGATCGCCCGCAGCGTGCTCGCCATCGGGGAAGCCGAGCCGACGCAGGAAGCCGACGTCTACGCGCTCGGCGCCTCCCTGCTCATCTCCGCCACCGGCCGGCGGGCGGTCGAGTACCCGGACGACGCTCCACGTCCCGTCCAGAGAGAAGCTGTGGCAGGCGGCCGCCGCCGACCGGTGAAGGCACCCGGCGAGCTGGGCGAATTGATCGAGGCGATGCTCAGCCATGCTCCGGAGGACCGGCCGACGATCTACGAGGTGGGCAAGGCCTTGAGCTGAGCCGGTCCCTCTGTGCGCCGCCCTGCCTACGCGTCTCCTCCAGTGCCCGCATTCTCGGGCCGCTCGGCAACGAACGAACCCAGGCCGACCTCGGCTCGGACGAACCCATCGTTCGCCGGGCATGCGAGACCCCCGCGACGGATGCTGCCGTCCGGGGGCGCGGCCACCAGCCAAAGCGATTCGGAGCGGATGACATGACCGACCTTGTCCGTCGACTCGTCACCTGGACGTCCCTCCTGCTGACGGGGCACGCCGCGCCGCCCGGCCCCATGCCGTCGCCACCCGGGGTCCTGCCCGTCGACCTCCCTCGGCACCTGCCCCCCGCCGCTCCCACCCCACCGCAGCCCCTACGCCCAGGACGACACCCCGCTGGACGCTTCGGCGGTCAGATCCGTACGTCCGTATCTGGCCGCTCATGAGCAACGTCAGCGCCGGCGGGAACTGGCCATCGCCGCGCTGGGCCAGGACATGCCCGGCCCGTATGGGATTCACGGGCTGGAGGTGGCCTGATGCCGCAAGAACCCCGTCTGCTTCCCAGGTCCGGCCCCGGCGGCAAGCACTGCTACCTGGTCACCGATGACGACGGCGGACCGGTCTCCCGATGTGCCGACGTCACGGAGTCGATTCAGCTCGACATGGGCCAGGAACTCGTCGACCACGCCCTCGCCTTGCTCCCCCACACCCAGCCCGGCGACCTCCGCTACCTCGCCGAGCGCCTGACCGAGGCACTGCGGGACGCCCTACGCATCGCCGAAAGCCGAGGCCGCCGCCTGAACCACCTGAACTGACAAGCAGCCGCAACGTCGAGGGCTCCGGATCTCTCCGGGGCCCTCGACCTGTGGGTCACGGCCCCCCTGGTCGTCGTGGGCGCCGACGACGCCTACCCGTTCAACGAGGCGCTGCGAGCGTTCCTGGCCCGCGTCGACGCATGACGCTGCGCGTGCTGCCCCACGTGCTGTCCCGCCCCCTCACGACCCGCTCGCGGTCATGTTCATCAGGGCCACGAGCAGCACGAAGGCGATCGCCACCCCCTGGACGGCCTTCCCCCAGCCGGGCATCGGCTCGCCCCTCTTGGCCGCCGACCGGGCCGCCGTGAAGGCGACCACCAGCCCGACGACGGCGAGGGGGGCGAGTACCAGGGTCAGCCAGTTGACCTGTACGGGCGTCATCGCGGATCTCCTTGTTCCACAGCGGTGACCGACGGCTCATCATCGGCACGCACGGCCGGGACCCCTCCCGCTCCGCCTCCGCCGATCCCGCCGCCTCCGATCCGCCACCTCCGATACGGCACCTCCGATACGGCACCTCCGATCCGCCTCCGCGCAACCTTCGCCCCACAACCCTCGTCCTTGAGGGAGGATTCGGGCATCCCACCCGTGAGCGGAGGCCGGGCCTTGAAGAATGCGGCTACCTGGTCGGCCGGTCTGCTGTTCCTGGGCGTCAGCGTGGTCGTCGGCTGCCGGGTCGCCGGCACCGACGGCATCACCCCCGTCCCGCAGCTCCTCGCCTTCCTGCCGTGGCTGCTGGTGCCCACCGGACTCGGGCTGCTGCTCGCGCTGTTCTCGCGCCGGTGGTTCGGCGTGGTGTGGGCCGTCGCCCTGTGCGGGCTGCTGGCCTGGTTCATCGAGCCGTACGGGAAGACCGGTGAGCCGGGCGGGCCCGCGCTCGTCTCCTTCCGGGTGCTGACCTCGAACGTCGAGTTCGGGCACGCGACCGACGCCCTCGTCTCGGCCGTCCGCCGGGAGAAGCCGGACCTGGTGTTCGTCCAGGAGTGCGAGTACACCTGCGACGCCACGCTCCGGGAAGCCCTGGGCACCGGCTATCCGCACCGGGCGGCACAGGTGGCGGGCGGCTCGGCGGGGTCGGTGGTCCTCAGCCGCTTCCCGCTCGACCCCACCGACCCGGTCCCCGGCACCATGGCCATGCCGGGCGCCGTCGCCGACGTACGCGGGCATGTCGTACGGCTCCAGCTCGCACACCCCGTGCCGCCGCTGCCCGGCCGGACCGACCTGTGGCGCCGGGAGCTCGGCGAGCTGCGCGACTTCGCCGCCGGGAACGCCGGGGACGGCGGGACGCCCCTCGTCCTCGCCGGCGACTTCAACGCCTCCCAGGACCACGCCGCCTTCCGCCGCATCCTCGACACCGGCCTGCGCGACGCCGCCCGGCTCACCGGCCACGACCGCACACCGACCTGGCCGGCCCGCACGACACCGGCCTTCGGCGTGCAGATCGACCACGTGCTCCTGACCGCCGACCTCTCCGCCCGCACCGCCCGCTTCCTCGACCTGCCCGGCACCGACCATCGCGCGCTGCTCGTAGACGTCACGCTTCACCAGCGCGGATGACGTCGACGACGAGCTGAACGAGGGTGCTCATAATGGGCCGCATGTCCCGCGAGTTCCCCATCGGCCGCACACCCCCCGACTGGCTGGTGCGGAACCTCCGGCCCCAGCCGGCCCCCGTCAACTGGCCGGCCGTGGCCCGCGCCGCGCTCGCGATGGCCCTCCCACTGGCCATCGGGCTGGCCGTCGACCGCCCCTCCTACGGCGCCCTCGCCGCCATGGGCGCCCTCAACGGCGTCATCAGCGACACCGCCGCCGCGTACCGCGTCCGTATCCCCACCATCGCGATCCCGCAGCTCTTCGGCGCCGTCGGCGTCACCGTCGGTTCCCTGGTGTACGGGCACGGCTGGGTCGCCGTCGCCGCGGTCACCGGTGTCGCGCTGGTCTCCGGGATGATCTCGACGATCGGCGCGGTCGCCTCCGCGGCGGGCCTGGTGCTGCTGCTGACCTGCGTGGTCGGCGCGGGCCTGCCGATGCCGGGCGACTGGTGGCTCGCGCCGCTGCTGATGTCCGGCGGCGGCCTGCTCGTCCTGCTCCTCGCCCTGCTCGCCTGGCCGCTCCGGTCGGGGGTGCCGGAGCGGGCCGCGGTCGCGGACACCTACCGGACGGTCGCCGAGCTGCTGGCGACGTGCGGCGGCGGCAGCACGCAGGCGTACGACGACGCCCGGCACAACGTCACCCGGTCCCTGAACCAGTCGTACGACATCGTCCTCGCCCACCGCGCCCGCCACCACGGCCGCAGCCCCGAACTGACCCGGCTGCTGGCCCAGTTGAACGCCATCACCCCCGTCGTCGAGGCCGCCCCCGCCGCGCACCTCAGCGGCACCCCGCTCCCACCCGAGGTCCCGGACGCCGTACGGCACCTCGCCGCCGCCGTCGAGACCGGCCACCCGGGACCGACCGGCCCGAAGCTCCCCACCCCGACCACCGAGACCGCCCGCGCCGTCGACCACGCCCTGCGCCACGCCGCCGAGGTCGTCACCAGCCCGGACGTCGACCCGCGCGGCATCGACGACCGCCTCGGCCGGCCGGCCACACTCGGCACCCGCGCCGCCCGCGCCCTGCGGGGCGTGACGCTCTCCGCCGCCTCCTGGCGCTACGGCCTGCGCCTCGCCCTGTGCATCGGGCTGGCCCAGATCCTGGTGTCCCTCATCCCGGTCCCCCGCTCCTACTGGGTCGCCCTCACCATCACCTTCGTCCTCAAGCCCGACTTCGGCTCGGTCTTCTCCCGCGCGCTGCTGCGCGCCCTCGGCACGGTCGGCGGGCTGGTGATCGCGGCGGCGGTGCTCGCGGAGGTGCCGCGCGGCTGGTGGGACGTACCGGTGCTGCTCCTGCTCGCCCCGCTGATCCCGGCGTTCACCCCGCGCGGGTACGGCTACCAGACGGCCGCCATCACCCCGGTGATCCTGCTCCTGTCGGACGTCCTGAACCGCCAGGGCACCGCCCTGCTGCTGCCCCGCCTCGTCGACTCCCTCATGGGATGCGCGATCGCCCTCGTCGCCGGATATCTACTCTGGCCGGAGAGCTGGCACACCCGTGTCGGCGACCGGCTCGCGGACGCCGTGGAGGACACGGCGCGCTATGTGGAGGGCGCCTTCGGCCCGGACGCCGTCGACCCCCCGGCCCGCGCCCGCATGCGCCGCCGCCTCTACCGCGATCTCTCCGCCATCCGCACAGAATTCCAACGCGCCCTGACCGAACCCCCGCCCACCGGCCGCCGCGCCGCCGCTTGGTGGCCCCTGGTCGTCGCCGTGGAACGCATCGTGGACGCGACGACGGCGGCACGGGTACGGGTGAAATACGGCGCGACTCGGCCATCAGCGGCGGAGGTGACCCAAGTGGTGCGTCAGCTGCGGGAGTTGGCGGAGGGGGTACGGAATGCCGAGACACTGTACGAGGTCCGCACCGACCTGACCGGCCCGGCGGACAGCGTCCTGGAGCCCCTACGGCAAGAGGTAGCAGCGGCACGCGCGATCGCGTCCCCGCACTGAAGCGCCCCAAAGGGCGCGGGGAACTGCGCGATCAACCACGAACAACCCGGAGCCGCACGACCACACAAGCCACCCGAGCTATTGGGCGAACCACAAGCCGGCGCGGCCGCCCCGTGCAGGAGGGCGACCGCGCCATGTGGGGGGTGGGTCCTGGAGAACCGGCGCTGCTAGCGACCGGCCTTGTGCAGAGCCTTGTCCATCGCGGCAGCGAACCCGTTGGCCCACAGCTGCTCGACCTTGGCCTTCTCGTTGGCATCCGGGACGGAGTTCGTGCAGGACGGGCCGGGCCCGCCGCCCGACATCAGCTCGCTGCACGGCCCCTCGTAGTGGTCCGGCAGCCCCAGCACATGCCCCGTCTCGTGCGCGGTGACGCGAGTCGAGTCGTACTCCTTGTTCTGCGCGTAGTCGAGGAAGATGTAGCCGTTGCCGTGACCGTCGGTCGAGGCGTAGGAGCCGCGCGAGTCGTTGCCCTCGCGGTAGGTGAAGTCGGCGTCGGAGCCCTCCTGGAACTTCACGTTGGACACCGAGCCGTTCCATATATCGGTGCTGCGGGCTATCTGGGCGCTGAACGTGGGCGCGGCGGACGCGTCGTAGGTGACGGTGACGGCCGCGGCCCTCGGGTTCGCGGCGCGCTTCTCGGCGACCGACTTCAGGACGGCCTCGAAGAAGGCCCGACTGCCGTCGGATTCAACTGACTTGACGACGTAACCGGCCTGCACGGGGGCGGCCGGGGCCGCCGTCGCCGGAGCGACCGTGCCGAAGCCGAGGGCCGCGACACCGAGACCGACTGTCACCGCCGAACGGGCGGACAGGGAAAAGGACGTACGCATTGATGACTCCTAGGTGGGGGGTGAGTCGTCAAGGCGAGTGTCGGCGCCTGTGCGGCGGCTGTGATGATGGCAACCGGTGATAGGACGGCCCTATCAGGGCCCCAATCGGCAAGGTTCGGGGCGGATTTGTGCGGCTGGTGAAAGCCTTGATTCCGCTTTAGTCTCCGAGTGCATGGACCTCGAGGTGAGACACCTCCGCGCGCTGTGCGCCATAGCCGACACCGGCAGTCTGCACCGGGCGGCCCGCCAGCTGGGCGTCGCCCAGCCGTCGCTCAGCACACAGCTGCGGCGGATCGAGCAGGAGCTCGGCGGCGCACTCTTCGTGCGCGCGAGATCCGGCTGCCGCCCCACCCCGCTCGGCCGTCTGGTCCTCAGCCGTGCCCGCCCGTTGGTGGCCGACATGCGTGCCCTGGCCGCCGAGGCGAGGGCGGCCGCGGCGGGCGGTGCGGAGCTGCGGGTCGGCTCGACGGCGAGCAAGGCCCTGGCGGGCTGGCTGCGCCGGCTGCGCGGCCACGGCCAGGACCCGACCCTCCATATGAACGTCTCCCCGAACGCCCTGCTCCGCATGGTCGCCGACGGCCAGCTGGACGTCGCCTTCGTGCACGAGGTGGAGGGCTCTCCCCTGCGCATCCCTCCCGAACTCCGCCTGCGCGTGCTGATGGAACGCGAGCCGCAGTTCGTGTCGCTGCCGACCGACCACCCGGCGGCGGCGAAACCGGAGGTCACCCTCCCCGACCTGGCCGACGACCGCTGGATGGTCGACCCGACGGTGGACGGCGAGTGGGACGCCGTGCAGCGGATGTTCCGCGCGGCCGGCGTCAACCCCCATGTCCTGCACGGCGACTACTACACGGCGGACGCCCTGGTCGCCACCGGCGAGGTGGTCGCCGTCTGCCAGCCGACCCACGCCGACAGCCCCACGATGGCGGTACGGCGCCTGCACGGCGACCCGCTCGGCGTACGACTGCTCCTCGCGGCTCGCACCGAGACGGACCTGGACGGCGTCTATCCCGCCCTGGAGGAGGCGTACTGGGAGGCGGCGCGGCAGGCACCGGCGTACCGGGAGTGGCTGGAACGCGACGGTGCGGGCCGGCCACCGGTCCCGGCACTGCCGTGAGCGACCCCGCCATGGTCAACCCCGCGCAGGCGGTAAATCGTTACTTCATCCTCGTGCGGGTGACGGAGGACGAGGTCAGGGGCGGGCAGAGGCAATGATCTATCCAGTTCAACTGGCCTCCCGATAAGGGGATTTTTCATGCGCCGTACCGCTGTCGTCCTGCTCGGAACCCTCGCCCTCGCCGGAACCCTCGCCCCGGCGGCCAACGCCGTGCCGGACCCGGTGGGCACCGTCACCTGCCTGGCCGAGACCCCCGCCGCCGTGCCCGAGCTCGCCGACCCGGCCGCCCTGCTCGACCCCGCCGCGCTCCTGGACCCGACCGCGGCCCCGGGCGTGAGCTGCCTCGCCCCCTGAGCTCTGCCACAACGTATGCGGGCCGCTCTCGTGAGGAGGGCGGCCCGCATGCGTATGGGTGCCTGTGCGATCAGGCGGCTCAGGCGCCTCAGATACCTCAGATGCCTCAGACGCCGATGTCGCAGCCGTCCTTGCGCCAGACCGCCACGACGGCCGGCCGGTTGATCTTGCCGGCGCCGTCGGGCCAGGCGCTCAGCGGCTTCTCCACCGTCGCGCCGTCGATCTCGCCCGGGTGCTGCACGGCGACGAGCACGCGGCGGTCCTGGATGACCGGGCCGCAGGTCTCCGCGCCCTTCGGCATCGTCAGGAACTGCTTGAGCTCACCGCGCCGGTCACCGCGCGTGGCGACGCCGAAGAGGCCGTCGTGCGAGCCGAGCTGGTTGCCGTCGGTGGAGATCCACAGGTTGCCGTACGAGTCGAAGGCGACGTTGTCCGGGCAGGAGATCGGGGAGACGTCCTCCTTCGGGAACCCGGCGAAGTAGGTGGCCGGGTCCTCCGGGTCACCCGCCACCAGGAACAGCGTCCAGGCGAACTTCTTGCTGTCGGCGCGGTTCCAGCGCTCGGTCAGCTCCAGGACCTGGCCGTGCTTGTTGGCGTTGCGCGGGTTGGCCTCGTCGGCCTTGGCGTTCGTACCGACACCGCGGTTGACGTTGTTGGTGAGGGCGACGTACACCTTGCCGGAGTACGGGTTCGGCTCGATGTCCTCGGGCCGGTCCATCTTCGTGGCGCCGACCTTGTCCCCGGCGAGACGCGTGAACACGAACACCTCGTCCGCGGTCATCCCCTCGACGTGCGAGACGGCGCCGTCGGCGGTGGCGGTGGCCAGCGGGACCCACTCGCCGCTGCCGTCGAACTCGCCGTCGGCCGGAAGCTTCCCGCTCCCGTCGATCTCGATGGCGGGGGAGTCACCGGTGAGCTTGGCGACGTACAGGGTCCCCTCGTCGAGCAGCGAGAGGTTGTGCTCCCGCACGGCCCGGCTGGTCCCCTTCTTCATCCGCTTGCTGCCGATGAACTTGTAGAAGTAGTCGAAGCGCTCGTCGTCACCGGAGTAGACGACGGGCCGCCCGTCCTCGGTCAGCCGCACGGTCGCACCCTCGTGCTTGAAGCGGCCGAGCGCGGTGTGCTTGCGCGGCTTGGAGGTCGGGTCGTACGGGTCGAGCTCGACGACGTACCCGAACCGGTGCGGCTCGTTCGGCTCCTGGGCGACGTCGAACCGCTTGTCGAACCGCTCCCACTTGCGCTCGCTCGCACCGGTCCCGAGGCCGTAGCGCTTGTCCGTCGCGCGGGTGGCGTTGGCGAAGTACTGGTTGAAGTTCTCCTCGCCGTGGAGGGTGGTGCCCCAGGGGGTGACGCCACCGGAGCAGTTGTTCAGAGTCCCCAGGGCCTTGGTGCCGGTCGGGTCGGCGGAGGTCTTCAGCAGGTCGGAGCCGGCGGCGGGCCCGGTGACCTTGAACTCGCTGGTGGCGGTGACGCGCCGGTTGAGCGGATGCCGAGGCACGGCGGTCAGCTTCCCGGTCCTCCGGTCCGCCTCCACGACGACGGCGGACAGCCCGTGCGCGGCCCAGGCGACCTCGACCTGCTGCTTGGTCGGGTTGTCGGCGTCGTACCCACGGAACATGAGCACTTCGTCGGTGTACTCGTGGTTGGCGACGAGGATCTGCCGGTTGCGCTCGCCGGGCAGCGGGAGCAGGGCGAGGAAGTCGTTGTTGTACCCGAACTGCTGGGACTGCGCGGCGCCGGTCTGGTTCTCCGGGTCGAACGCGGGGGCACCGCGCAGGATGGGCTCGCCCCAGCGGATGACGATGTTCTGCGCGTAACCGTCCGGAATCGTCACGGTGTCGGCGGTGTTCGGCGCGACGGGGTTGAACCGGAGACCACGGGCGCCCCGGGAGAAGGTGCCGCCGGTCCGCTCGGCCGCGGCGGCGTCCCCGGCAGCGGCCTCGGCGGCGCCCGCCTTCGGCGCGGCGACGGTGGTGGTGGCGCCCACGGCGGCGGCCGCGGTGACGACGGCGGCGGCGCGCAGCGTGGTACGGCGGCTCACGGCCTCGGCGATGACGTCACCGACGTACGGGTTCGTGGTGGTGTTCGGCACCTCGTGGAAACAGGCGTCACCACACCGGAACCGACAGGTCAGGGCGGATCGGCCACCAGGGTGCGAGTCACTGTTGGTCCGGATGATCGGTAGCTGGATGCGCATGGCGTTTTTGTACTCCCCTTGCTTCCCCTTGAGTGCAGCGTGACGGACGGTAGGGGCACGTTTGTGCGGGAGCGGGGCGACCGCATGAACGACAGGTGAATCAGGGGTGGACGTACGGCAGTTGAGTCCGCGGCCGGACTCGGCTCGATGCCGCCCTTGACGTACCGGGAGCCCCTGTGTCCGCCCCTCCCCAAGATCACCATCTGGGGCCGCTAACCTTACGTGTCCGTCCTGGCCAGGGATTACGGGCATCAACTCACGCGAAGGGTTGCGCACATGGGCATTCTCACTCTCCTGCGGAACGCGTTCGGCCGGTCACGCAAGGTACGTACCGCCGAAGCAGAGGGTGCGACTCCTTCGCCGGAGCCACAGCCGACGATCCCCTCCCCCTCCCCGGAACCCCAGCCGGCGGCCACCGCCCAGGTCCCGGAACCGCGGGTGTCGGAGGGGTCGACAAAGCCGGAGGGCACGGACAAGTCCGAGAAGTCCGACAACCTCGGCAGGCCCGAGCAGACGGAGGACGCAGCGCACGAGCTGGTCTCGGCCGCGTTCGACAACGTCACGGTGCCCAAGCCGACCGGGTCGGTGGAGACGCGGGGGGAGACGGCGGTCGACGAGGGGGCGCGGGCGGAAGCGCCGGTCGCCGAGGAGGCTGCCGCGGAGACGGCGGGGGCGGAGACGCCGGTCGCCGAGGAAGCCGTCGCGGAGACGGCGGGGGCGGAGACGCCGGTCGCCGAAGAGGCGGGAGTGGAGACGCCGGTCGCCGAAGAGGCGGGAGTGGAGACGCCGGTCGCCGAAGAGGCGGGAGTGGAGACGCCGGTCGCCGAAGAGGCGGGAGTGGAAGCGCCGGTCGCCGAGAGCCTTGCCGAGGCGGAGCCGGTGGCTGAGACACCGGCGGACGAGGAGCCTGCGGCGGAAGCGCCGGTCGCCGAAGAGGCTGCCGCGGAGACGCCTGCGGCCGAGGAGCCGGCGGCTGAAACGCCCGTCGCCGAGGAGCCCGCCGAGGCAGAGCCCGTTGCCGAGGCGCCTGCGGCCGAGGAGCCTGCGGCCGAGGAGCCTGCGGCGGAAGCGCCGGTCGCCGAGGAAGCGGTCGAGGCGGCGCCTGTTGCCGAGACGCCCGCCGCCGAAGAGGCCGTCGTCGAGACGCCTGCGGCCGAGGAGCCGGTGGCTGAAACGCCCGTCGCCGAGGAGCCCGCCGAGGCAGAGCCCGTTGCCGAGGCGCCGGTCGCTGAGGAACCCGTCGCGGAAGAGCCCGTCGCCGAAGAGCCCGCCGAGGCAGAGACTGTCGCTGAAACGCCCGCGGCCGAGGAGCCCGTACAGGCAGAGCCCGTCGCGGAGACGCCGGACGAGGTGCCGGTGCCGGACGAGCAGGAGCCGGTGGCCGAGGAGCCCGCGTCGGTGGCGGCCGGCGAGGAGTCGGCATCCGAGCCGGAGGCAAGCGCCGAGGTCACGCCGGAGGCGGTCGCCGAGCCCGAGGTGTCCGCCGAGGTCACACCGGACCCTGAGCCGGTAGCCGCCGGAGCCTCTCCCGAACCGGTCGCGGAGCCCGTAGCCGCCGAGGCCACCCCCGAACCGGTCGCGGAGCCGGCGACCGACGAGCCCGCGGCCGCCGATGGCGGGGAAGCCCCACAGGGGCCACTCGCAGCCGACGACGAAAGCAGCACGGGTGGTGCGGGCGGGAACACGGACGCCGAAGGCGAAGCCGAGGCCACCGCCACCGCCACCGCCACCGCCACCGCCACCGGCGCAGCCACCGCCGCAGCCACCGGCACCACCCCCACCCTCCCCCCAGGCCTCGTCACCGCCTACAAGTCCGCCGCCACCACCCTCGACAAGCTCAACCTCACCGGCACCCGCGCCAAGGTCTACCTCGTCCTCGACCGCTCCGCCTCCATGCGCCCGTACTACAAGGACGGCTCCGCCCAGGCCCTCGGCGACCAGACCCTCGCCCTCGCCGCCCACCTCGACCCCGAGACCGCCAACCCCACGGTCCACGTCGTCTTCTTCTCCACGGAACTCGACGGCACCGCCGACCTCACCCTCACCGACCACGAGACCAAGATCGACGAGCTGCACGCCGGCCTCGGCCGCATGGGCCGTACCAGCTACCACGCAGCCGTCGAAGAAGTCGTCACGCACCACCGGAAGACGGCCCCCGACACCCCCGCCCTGGTGGTGTTCCAGACCGACGGCGCCCCCGACGCCAAGACCCCGGCCACCCAGGCCCTCACGGACGCCGCGAAGAACCACCCCTCCGTGTTCTTCTCCTTCGTCGCCTTCGGCGACCCCGAGCAGAAGGCCTTCGACTACCTCCGCAAGCTCAAGACGGCCAACACCGCTCACTTCCTGGCCGGCAAGACCCCGCTGGAGCTGACCGACCAGCAGGTCTACGAGGGCATCCTGGCGAACTGGCGTCCGTAACGCACCGCAGCGAACCCGGGCCGCCCGCTTTCCACCACGTAAAACGGAAAGCGGGCGGCCCACCCATGTCGGATACGATTTCAAGGTTCCAAACCGACGACAGACGCCCCACGACCCGGCGCCCGTCACCCCACGTAGCGACTTGGGAGCAGCCCGCGATGGCTCGACACCTCATCACCAGCGCCCTTCCGTACATCAACGGAATCAAGCACCTGGGCAACATGGTGGGGTCCATGCTCCCGGCGGACGTGTACTCCAGGTACCTCCGCCAGCGCGGCCACGACGTCCTGTACATCTGCGCGACGGACGAGCACGGCACCCCGGCCGAGCTGGCGGCGAAGGAGCAGGGCCTGCCCGTGGCGGAATTCTGCGCGCAGGCGCACGACGCGCAGAAGGCGGTCTACGACGGCTTCGCGCTGGCCTTCGACTACTTCGGCCGCAGTTCCAGCCCGCAGAACGTCGAGATCACCCAGCACTTCGCCCGCAAGCTGCACGAGAACGGCTTCATCGAAGAGCGCGCCATCCGCCAGGTGTACTCGCCGGCCGACAGCCGCTTCCTCCCGGACCGCTACGTCGAGGGCACCTGCCCCCACTGCGGCTACGACAAGGCCCGCGGCGACCAGTGCGAGAACTGCACCCGCGTACTCGACCCCACGGACCTGATCGACCCCCGCTCCGCGATCTCCGGCTCCACGGACCTGGAGGTCCGCGAGACCAAGCACCTCTTCCTCCTCCAGTCCAAGCTCCAGCGCGAGGTCATGGAGTGGGTCGCCCGGCACGACGACGTCTGGCCGCACCTGGCCTCCTCCATCGCCCACAAGTGGCTGAACGAGGGCCTGCACGACCGCGCGATCACCCGTGACCTGGACTGGGGCGTCCCGGTCCCGGCGGACACCTGGCCGGAGCTGGCGGCCGAGGGCAAGGTCTTCTACGTCTGGTTCGACGCGCCGATCGAGTATCTCGGCGCGACGAAGGAGTGGTCCGACCTGGACCCGGAGAACCGCGACTGGAAGTCGTGGTGGTACGACGTCGACACCGACGTCCGCTACACGCAGTTCATGGCGAAGGACAACGTCCCCTTCCACACCGTGATGTTCCCGGCCACGGAACTCGGCATCCGCGAGCCGTGGAAGAAGGTCGACTTCGTCAAGGCCTTCAACTGGCTGACGTACTACGGCGGTAAGTTCTCCACCTCCCAGAAGCGCGGCGTCTTCACCGACCAGGCGCTGGAGATCCTCCCCGCCGACTACTGGCGCTACTTCCTGATCGCCAACGCCCCCGAGTCGGACGACTCGTCCTTCACGTGGGAGCACTTCACGGCCACGGTGAACAAGGACCTCGCCGACACCCTCGGCAACTTCGTCAACCGCGTCCTGTCCTTCTCCAGGAAGCGCTTCGGCGAGGAGGTCCCGGCGGGCGCCGAGGCCGGCGAGGCGGAGGCGAAGCTGGGCGAGCAGATCGCCGAGCTGCTCGCCGAGTACGAGCAGCACATGGAGGCCCTCCAGTTCCGCAAGGCGGCCGCCGCCCTGCGCGCCCTGTGGTCCGCGGGCAACTCCTACCTGGAGGAGAAGGCCCCCTGGCTGGAGATCAAGACCGACAAGGACGCCGCCGCCCTCACCCTCCGTACGGCGATGAACCTGATCCACCTCTACGCGGTGGTCTCGGAGCCGTTCATCCCGACGACGGCCGCCGCCATGCGCCAGGCGTTCGCCCTCGCCGACACTGCGTCTGATCAAAAGCGTGCGACGTGGGTGAGCGCGGACGAGGCCCGCTCCCTCACGTCCGTCCCCGCCGGCACCCCCTTCACCGTCCCCCCGGTCCTGTTCGCCAAGCTCACGGACGACGACCTGGAGGCGTACAAGGAGCGCTTCGGCGGCGAGGCGGCGTAAACGGCGTGAAGGCCCTGGTGCGGGTGTGATGGAGTGAGGTCATGACGTACTACGTCACGGAGGACGGCACTCCTCTCTGCGCGATCCACAAGCGCCCGGTGGACCTCCTCAAGGAGGAGAACTACTTCTTCAAGCTCAGCGAGTACGGTGACCGCCTTCTCGCCCACTACGAGGCCAACCCCGACTTCATCCAGCCGGAGTCGGCCCGCAACGAGGTGGTGAACTTCGTCCGCGGCGGCCTCCAGGACCTGTCCGTCTCCCGCTCGACGTTCGACTGGGGTGTCAAGGTCCCCTGGGACGACGGCCACGTCATCTACGTCTGGGCGGACGCCCTCCTCAACTACGCGACGGCCGTCGGCTACAACGAGAACCCCGAGAAGTTCGCGTCGACCTTCCCCGCCGACGTCCACCTCGTCGGCAAGGACATCCTCCGCTTCCACGCGATCATCTGGCCGGCCATGCTGATGGCGAACGGCCTCCCGCTGCCGGGCAGGATCGCGGCCAACGGCTGGCTGATGGTCGGCGGCGAGAAGATGTCGAAGTCCAACCTGACCGGCATCAAGCCGCAGGACCTGACCTCGCACTTCGGCGTGGACGCCTACCGCTGGTACTTCCTGCGCGCGATCGCCTTCGGCCAGGACGGCTCGTTCTCCTGGGAGGACTTCTCCGCCCGCTACACCAGCGAGCTGGCGAACGACTACGGCAACCTCGCCTCCCGTGTGGCGGCCATGGTCGGCAAGTACTTCGGCGGCGAACTGCCGGCGGCGACGGCCGACGGCGAGGCGGAGAAGGCGATCCACGACGGCCTGGCCAAGGCGGCCGCGGCGGCCGACCGGAAGATCGGCGACGAGCTGGACTTCCAGGGCGGCATCCTGGCCGTCTTCGACTTCGTCAAGCAGGTCAACGGCTACCTCACGGAGCAGGAGCCCTGGAAGGTCGCCAAGGACGGTTCCGAGGCCGGCCGCGCCCGACTGGCGACCATCCTCTACACCGCCGCGGAGTCCCTCCGCGCCGTCGCGGTCCTCCTCGACCCGATCATGCCGGAGACCTCCCGGAAGCTCTGGGACTCCCTGGGCGCGGAGGCGTCGCTCGGCGCTCTGGCGGACCAACGGGTCCAGGAGGCCGGCCACTGGGGCCGGCTCCCGGTCGGTGCGACGGTCACGAAGGGGGCGGCCCTGTTCCCGCGCCTGGAAGAGAAGCCGACCGCCTAGTACGAGACGGGCGCGTCCCGGTTCAGGCGGCGTACCCGAGAGCGAGTGCGCCGATGACCGGGGCGGCGTAGACCAGCGGGAACGGAATGTGCGCGTACCACCGGGCCCGCGCCACCGTCACCGCGGCCCCGAGGAAGTACAGCACCAGCCCGACCCCCGCGAGCACCCCGATCACCGGCAGGAACAGCCCGGCCACCAGCCCCACGGCCCCGGCCACCTTCGCCAGCCCGAGCCAGGTCCACCACGACCGGGGCACGGAGTAGTCGGTGAGTGCCCGCACGATCCACTGGGCCCGCAGGAGCAGGACGGTGCCGGAGAATCCGGCCATCAGGGCGGCCACGACGGTGACGACGACATAGGCGGTCTGCATGAGGAACTCCTGGTCAGCTGCGGTCGGAACCGCACGGCGGGGGCCGCGCGGCGGGTCCACTGCCTGCCTGACGCCGGGCGCCGCGGAAGTGTGACAGCAGCCGACCAGGAGAGTTCCTCAGCCGTACGTCAGCCCGGCGTCAGGACAGCGCCCCGGCGCCGGTCGTCGTCGCCAGCTCCGCCACCAGGTTCTTCGCGGAGGACTGCAGGCCCGCCGTCAGCGCCGGCTTCCAGTTCACCGTCGTCTTGATCTTCTTCGAGCTCGCGGCGTTGTAGGCGGCCACGAGGTCGGTCGTCGTGCCGTTGACGAGGTTGCCGCCGCCGGCGATCGAGCCGGTGCCGTCGCCGCTCAGCAGCTTGGCGAGCTTGGTGCCGGACGGCAGCTTCCAGGCGTTGTGCTCGGCGACGACCTGGGCCTTGGCGCGGGAGTCGATGCTGTACTTCGGCGCGTAGCCGTTGAGCGTGGTGGTGTCGTAGACGTTGTTGTAGAGGTGGATCTGACCGATGCGGGCCAGGGGCGCCCGCTGCACGATCCCCTTCCACACGTTGTGGTGGAGGGTGACCCGCAGCTTGCCCGTGCTGTCGGTGTCGCTGCTGCCGATCAGCATCGTCTTGTCGTGGCAGTTGAAGAGGTTGCGCTCGACGGTGACCAGGTCGGAGCCGTTGGTGATGTCGAGGGCGCCGTCGTGGACCTGGTACTTGCGCCCGAAGTACGTCTTCAGCGACTTGTCGAAGTTCGGGGCGTCGGTGAACGTGTTGTGATCGGCCCAGACGTTCGTCGCGCCGCGCAGGGTGACGGAGTCGTAGTTGGAGTTCCACTCGCCCGACGAGCCGTCCGTCGGGTCCCACTGCGGGAAGCAGTCCTCCGTCGCCGAGAACGTCAGGTTGCGGACGATGACATTCCGCACGTTCTGCACCTGCAGGCTGCCGCCCTTGATGCCGGCGTTCGTGCCGGGGACGCCGACGATGGTGGTGTTGGCGGGCACCCGGAAGACGATGTTCTTCTTCTGCTTGTCCGCGGCGGCCTTGCGGGCGTTCTCCTGCGTGCCGGACGGCGCCTTCTTGCCGTAGGTCGCCGGGTCGTAGGCCTTGAGGTAGGCGGAGAGCGAGTAGCCGGTGCCGGAGGCGTAGTCGGCGCAGGTCAGCTTCTTGCCGGCATCGCTGGTGTTGGCGTCGATGGTGCCCTTGACCTTGATGATCCGGGGCGTGGTGTCGGAGACGGACCCCAGCGCCTTCACCAACTGCGCGCGGGTGCTGACGGTGAACGTGTGCGCGGAGTCCGCCTTCGAACCGCCCGTCGTACCGGAGCCGGAGGCCGCCCAGCCGTCCTTGGCGGGCAGCGACTCGTGGTACAGGTCGACCGCGCCGGCGTTCGCGTTCATCACGAACACCCCGGCACCCGCGCCGGCGGCCAGGGCTGCGGCGGTGATGACGGCGGTGCGGCGACCGCGGAGGGAACGACGGTGGGTGGGGCGGTGGGAAGGGGATGCCACGAATGAGTCCTTACATACCTCGGTGAGGCTCGCGCGCCGGCGAGCGAGCCCGCGTGAGCGGGCTTCCGACCGGTGTGTGGTCGCGGAGATCTGAAAGGTTGCCGTGAATTTTTTGGCTGACTGGTGCCCAACTCGGGGACATCACGCGGATGTTGCCCATCCGGTTGGCATCGATCGCGCCCCACCGCCACCATGCCCCTCGGCACGACCGTATGGTTTCCGCCATGGCAGTCCCTGAGGTCATTCCGATCGCCTACGCGCCGCATGGCCGTACCGAGGCGATCGGCCGTTACGCGGACGGGCAGTTCATGGGTTCGGTCACGTACGCCTTCCCCAAGGGCTTCGACCTCGGCACCGGCTGGGAAGGGCACAAACGCCTCTACTCGGTCCTCCACACCTTCGACGCCGACGGCGGATACCGCGACTCGGAGATCTGGTGCGCCGGCACCTGGGCCGAGCAGCAGCGCGCCCCGCACGGACCCGACTCGGTCCTCGCCCGCGCCCGCGCCCGACTGGCCACCGGACTGCGCAGCCTCCCCCGGCGCACCTACACGGACATCGCGATCCGCCCCTTCCAACTCACCGTCGACGGCGTGCTGTTCGGCCTGCTGACCGGAGAGGACGACGGCGAGGCCTGGGCCGAGCTCTACCCGGACCTCCTCGGCTTCGGCGCGCCCTGGGACGGTTCGTACGACGCCTGATCCCTTACGCTGCTAGCCATTGCACGCAAATGAGTGGGGGATCCCTTTATGGCACTGTTCGGGAACGCGCACACCGTCGACCAGGGGCAGGCCCAGCGGGACTACGCCCGCCTGCTGGGCCACGGGGAGCAGGTGCACGCCGCGTACCTGCTGATACGCGACACCATCCTGTTCACCGACCGCCGTCTGATCCTGGTCGACAAGCAGGGCATCACCGGCAAGAAGGTGGAGTACCACTCCATCCCTTACCGCAGCATCACTCACTTCGCGGTCGAGACCGCCGGCACCTTCGACCTGGACGCCGAGCTGAAGATCTGGCTCTCGGGGTCGGCGACGCCGATCCAGAAGACGTTCACCAAGGGCGTCGACATCTACGAGGTGCAGGCGATCCTGACGCAGTTCGTGGCCAAGTAGCCCGTTCTCCACGGCCGTTTCTCCACGGCCGTTTCTCCACGGCCGTTTCTCCACGGCCGTTCTCTACCGCCGTCCGCCCGGTCCGCCGCCGAAGCCGCCCTCAGGGGCCTCGCCCGCGGTGACCGTGGCGATCTCGTCGGCCGAGCCGAGGTCACCCGCCTCGGCGAGGCCGCCGGTGGAGTCCCCGGACGCCGAGCCGCCGGAGTGGATCCGGTACTCCTCGCCGCTCTTGATCGCGGAGGACGAGAAGACGACGTTCTGGATCGTCCTCGATGTCACATACGTCGCCACCACCTTGCCGTCGGAGTCCACGACATGCAGGGTCGTGCCCGACGGGACGGACGAGTCGAGCGTGGCCGAGAGCCAGCCCTGTCCGGACTCGGTGTCCGGGGCGACCACCATGCCCGCGCTGCCGGCCGCGAGCAGCGTGCCGCCGCTCACGGTGAAGCCGCCGTTGACGTCCAGCGCGCCGTTGCCGTTCCTCTCCGGGCCGTTGACGACGACCGTGCCGCCGCTGATCTCGGCCGTGCCGTTGGAGTCGAAGCCGTCGCCGTCGGCGTTGATGACGAGGGTGCCGCCGGTGACCTTGGCGGTGTAGTCGCCGACGTTCTCACCACCGCCGCCACCGGGGCCGCCACCGAAGCCGCCCTGATCGTTCGATGAGCTCTCGCCGCCGGACGCGTTGACGCCGTCGTCGCTGGACGTGACCGTCGTCGAGCCGCCGCTGACCAGGATGTCCTTGCCCTCCAGGCCTTCGTTCGCCTCCGTGATCTCCAGCGTGCCCGCGCTGATCACCAGGTCGCCCTCGGCGTGGACGCCGTCGTCACCGGCGGCGGCCTTGACGGTCGCGCCGGCCAGGTGGACGGCCCCGTCGCTGTGCAGGGCGTCCGCGGAGGAGTCGACGTCGATCGTGCCGCCCTCCAGGACCGTGATCACGCCCGACTTCAGGCCGTGCGCGGAGGAGTCGTCGGAGGCCTCGCTGCCGACGGTGAGCTTGCCGCCGGTGACCACCAGGTCGGTGGCCGCGTCGACGCCGTCGCCCTCGGCGGTGACCTTCACGGTGCCGCCACTGACGGCCAGGTAACCCCGGTCCGCGTCCTCGGTGTTGTCGGCCTTGAGCCCGTCGCCACCCGCCGTGACGGCGACCGTGCCACCGCTCACCACGAGGTAGTCCTTGCCGCGGATGCCGTCGTCGGCGGCGCGCTCATGTCCAGGACGATCGGGGAGCGGTCTGTGAGAAGCCTTTGGGTTTCTTTAACCAGTCTTGAGAAATACAGGAGGAGTCCGTGAGGTGAACTACACCTGTACGGCGGCATGGTGACGGCGGGAAGATTCGGACACGGACGCGATAATCGGGGCCACTATGCTGCCCCCGCCCCGCGATCTCCTGCCCGACGTCCTCGTCGTCGGCGCCCGTTACCCGCTCGTCCTGGCCGGCGACTGCGCGGCCCGGGCGCATGACCTCACCGCACGGCATGTGACGTCGGTGGAGGTGGCGACCGAGAACCCCGAGCCCATGGACCAGATCGCGGCGATGGTCCGGTTCGGTCTGACGGAACGCGGCTGGCGGGTACGCCCTGTGGAGACCGACCCGCTCTCCGCCCGCCTGCTCGTCACGGACCCCGACACGGGTGCGGAAGGCACGGTCGACCTGCTGAAGGAGACCTTCTGGCGTCCGCCGGTGTTGACCGGCCTGGGCCCCGCCCTCTCCCTGGAGGACCTCATCGGCACGAAGGTCCGCGCCCTGACCGACCGCGGTGCCGCGCGCGACGTGGTCCACATCTACCTGGCCGCGGCCCACTGGAGCTACCCCGACCTGGAGGAACTCGGCCGCCGCCACGCCTGGGACGACCTCGACCTGGCGGATCTCCAGTCCCGTCTGGAGGCCACGGAGCTGCTGGACGACCGGGAGTTCACCGCGCGGGGTCTCGACGAGGAGTTGGTGCCGGTGCTCCGCCGGTGGGTTCGGGCATGGGCGGACGACATCGCGGAACGGCTGCTGGAGGAGGAGGCGCTCAGGCCGCCGGCGGATGCGGATGAGTGACGGCCCGCCCCGGTCCGACCACAGACCCCACTGTTAGCATCCGCCCACTTGTGCGAGGGCGTGGGCTCTCGCGGGGAGGGAAGAACCCGTGGGCAGATACGCCCCCAGCCGTGGCCGGGGGGCCGCGGCCGCCGCTGTCGTCGCGCTCGTCGTCGCCGGGACGGGCGCGTTGCCGTCGGCGGCGTCCGCCGCGGAGCTCACCCCCTGGCAGACCGGAAGCCAGATGGTCTTCACGGACCAGGACACGGCCGTGCTCGATGTCGCCATCGCCGCCGACGGCTCCGCCGTGACCCTGTGGAACCAGGGGGATCCACAGGGCGGTGGATCCCGGCATCTGTACGCGACGGTCGACGACGACCCGGACACCGGTCTCCACGCCAGTCGGTCGCAGGAACTCACCGTCACGCCCACCGAGCGCGGCGAGGCTCGGCTGCTGACCACCGCGAACGGCGGCATCTTCGCGCTGTGGACCGAGTTCCCGAACGAGACCGCTCCCGGCTCGGGATCCGCCGAGAGCCGTCTCGTGAGCGCGAAGTACCTGACCGACCAGGGCGGTTGGAGCCGGCCGGTCGAGGTCGTCTCCGCCGACCAGGCCGTGGACGTCCACGACATCGATTTGGCCGAGGGCCCGGACGGCACCGTCACCGCCGTGTGGTCGGCCCGCGCCTCGGCCTCCGCGCCGTACGAGATCGGCACCGCCGTCCGCGCCGCCGACGGCACCTGGTCCGGCCCGGTCCGGCTCAGCACCGTCGCGGCCGAGGCCGGCGGCGAGGCCGCCGACGCGCCGTCCGTCGTCGTGGACGCGGCGGGCGTGACGACCGTCGCCTACCGGCAGTGGAACGCCGGGCTCGGCTCCGTCCGTACGGTGTCCCGCGCGGCCGGCGCCGCCGACTGGTCCGCCCCCGTGCGCGTCACCGACGAGACCGAGTCGAACAGCGGGCCCGAGCCGGGCGCGGGCGACGACGGTGCGCTGACCCTGGTCTGGCGTGCGGGCGGCTCGATCCTCAGCGCCACCCGCGCCGCCTCCGCCACCACGTGGGGCGCCACCGAGACCGTGACCGGCACCGACAGCCTCGTCGACACTCCCGAGCCGCTCGTCGCCCCGGACGGTGACGTCACGCTCGTCTGGGTCGACCACACCTCGGCGTTCGGCACCCGCACCGCCACGCGCACCAACGGCACCTGGTCGTCCGTGCGCACGCTCTCGACGGCATACGTGCCCGAGCAGTACGACTCGACGATCGGTCCGGACGGTGTCGTACGCGCCATCTGGACCCAGAACCACGGCTCGACCGGGAAGCGCGAGCTGTACACGGCCACCCGTACCGGCGACGCCTGGAGCACGTCCGAGGCGCTCTCCGACGACGCCCAGGAATCCGTGTACGGCCAGGTCGCGGCCGGTGCCGACGGTGCTGCCGTCGCCGTGTTCTCGGGGCTCGCCGACACGGACGACGACGGTGACGGCGACGTCTGGAGGACCTATGGAGCCCGTACGGCGTGGCCCTTGCTGAGCCTCGCCCAGGCGACCTGGCCGAACACGGCGGCCCTGCGCGGAACCACCGCCTCCAGCAGCGCGTGGGCCCCTGAGTTCGAGATCAACCGCCCGGCCGTCTCCTGGAGCCTCACGCTCACCGACACCGCCGGCCGGACCGTCCGCACCCTCACCGGCACCCCGGACGGCCGGACCATCGCACCGGTCTGGAACGGCCGCACCACCTCCGGGGGTTACGCCCCCAACGGCCTCCTGCGCTGGAAGCTGTCCGCCACCGCGGAGGAGGGCGACAGCCCTGTCGTGCTCGAGACCGGCACGGTCACCGTCACCGGCGGCGCCGCCGTCCCCCGCGACTTCGGCGGCGCCTCCGCCACCCCCGACGGCACCGGCGACCTCCTCACCCTCAACTCCTCCGGCGCTCTGACCTGGCAGTTCGGCAAGGCGTCCACGGGCACCCTGTCCGGCAAGGTCAGCGGCAGCGGTTGGGCCACCACCATCAAGGCGGTGCCGATCGGGGACCTGAGCGGCGACCGCTGCAACGACGTCCTCGTGCGGTACAGCAGCGGCGCGCTGCGGCTGTACAAGCCGGGCTGCGGCAAGGCGGTGACACCCTCGACGTCGTACACCACGCTCGCCACCAGCGGCTGGACCCAGTACAACGTCCTGACCTCGCCCGGTGACGTGAGCGGTGACGGACGGCCCGACCTGATCGCACGCAACTCCTCCACCGGAGCCGTGTACCTCTACAAGGGCACCAGCACCGGCAAGCCGGCCGCTCGCGTCAAGCTGTACGACAACTGGAAGGGCTACAAGAAGATCGTCGGCGTCGGCGACATCACCGGCGACGGCATCGGCGACCTCCTCGCGCAGGACTCGTCCGACACCCTGTACCGCTACAACGGCACCGGCAGCGGCACCTTCAAGGCCCGCACCAAGGTGTTCGCCGACTGGGGCGGCTCGTACAACGTCGTGGTGGGCGCCGGGGACATCACCGGCGACGGCAAGGCCGACCTGGTCTCCCGCGACACCAGCGGCAACCTCTACCGCAACAACGGCGACGGCAAGGGATCCTTCGGCTCCCGTACGCGGATCGCCACCGGATGGAGCGGCTACAAGAGCGTCTCCTGACGGTCCGCCATATCCGCGACATCGCCAGGGCGCCCGGGACTTCACGGTCTCGGGCGCTCTGCCTTCCGGGGCGTCGGGCCGTGCGGGGAGTAGCGCCGGTGACACCGGCCACCCTGGTACGATCCGGCCACTTGTGCGAGGGCGGGGACCCTCGCAGGGGAGGGAACTCACGTGGGCAGACACGCCCCGAGACGGGGCGGGTCCGCCGTCCTCGTCTCCGCGCTCGCGGTCGCCGTAGCGGCCGGATCCATCACCTTTTTCTCCGGTACCGAGGGCGGCGGCACCGCGCAGGCCGCCACGACGGCCGCCGTATCGGCCGCCGGGACCACCGAGATCGTCCTGGACGATCCACGCAACGACACCACCCGCTCCGACCGGCTCCTCTCGGCCGGCGAGACCGGGTTCCTGCACCGCCAGGCCGGGGTCGCGGGGCTGCTGTGGACGGACTACGACGACGGCACGACCGTCACCGTCGAGGGCCCGTCCGGCGTCTACAAGCCGACGACCACCAGCTGCTACGACATCTCCGCGCGCTGCGCCTCGGGCATGTACGGGCAGGCCACCGACACCGTGGCGCTGCCGCACACCACCTACACCGACCCGGTGTCGCTGTGGCGCCCGGACGGCAGCGCGCTGCGGACCGTCGACACGGGGTCCACCGACACCTACGTCGGGACGTACGGCGACACGGTCGTCGCGGCCGACTTCCGGGGGTCCTTCGACGGCCAGAGCTTCGACGGCACCTGGCTGCACCTCTTCGACCTCGTCGACGGCGAGACGCGGCAGCGCCCGGTGACCGGCTATCCGTCCCAGCAGTCCTGGTGGACGGACAATCCCCGCACCGGCGACGAGACCGGCATGCTGCTAGCCCACCCCAACCCCGACGGGATCGGCGGCGTCGAGTCGTACTCCGTCGGCTATGTGGACTTCGCCACCGCGCAGTTCACCACCGTCTTCACCGATCTGCCCACCAAGCCCGAGCTCGTCCTCACCGACGACCGCATCGGCTGGTACACCGTCACCGGCGGCCTGCACCTGAAGCCGCGCGCCGACCTCACCGCCGAGGAGACGGTGCCGGTGCCCGCCGGGTTCGCGGGAGACGGCTACCCCACCCTCGTCGGCGACTGGCTCGTCATCACCTCCGCCAGCCGGGTGTACGCCGTGTCCCTGACCGACGGCACCAACAAGACGCTGCTGACCAGGTCGTACGGCACCCCGCTGGCCACCCCCGACGGCAACGCCCTCGTCACCGGCGGCACCGGCGCCGCCGACTGGTGGGTCCAGCGGGTGTCGATCGGCGCCGACGGTGCCCCGCAGCTGAAGAAGCTGTACAAGGTCGCGCCGTACGAGAACGCCAAGACCGGACTCGCGCTCAGCCGCGGCAGTCTGCGCGTCGCGGAGGACAACCCGAGCAGCGGCTCCGACACGACCTCGCTGCGCACGCTCACCACGAACGGCAGCACCGAACTCACCGCGTCCACCGCCACGGACAGCGCCTCGATCAGCCCGGAGTGCCCCTACCCGGGCGCCACCTGCTCGGCACTGTGGGGCATGCACGACGGGGACAGTGCCAGGGACGTCTATCTCGACACGTACTACGACAGCGACGAGGGCGGCAGCGGCCTGGAGCACGCGGACGCGCTGGTCTCCATCGGCGGCCATCGCCTGGAGTTCCACACCGAGGCCGGCGCCATCGTGGACGTCTCCGACGACTACGCCGTCTACAACTCCGGCGGCGCCACCCCGGCGCAGTACGTCGGCGAGTTCGGCCAGGGACAGCGGCTGAAGCGCTCCCTCCGCGCCGCCGCCCTGAACGGTCCCACCCTGTGGAGCGCCACCACGACCGCCGGCAAGCTGACCTCGTACAGCCTCACCGAGAACAGGACCCTCGCCACGGTGACGGTCCCGGGCCTCGCCTGCGTGCCGAGCGAGCTGCAGGCGGCGGGCCGCTGGCTGTACTGGGCGTGCGGAACCGCTTCGGCCGGGGTGTACGACACCAAGACCGGTACGGCGCGGTCGGTGACCCCCGGTGACGTCCTCCTCGGCGACGGCTTCACCGTCCGCCACGACCATGGCGCCGACCAGCTGGTCCTGACCGAGGCGGCCACGGGCGACACCCGGGTGCTCGCGTCCGGGCTGCCCGACACGGGCCTCGCCGAGGACCGCCGCTTCCGCTGGACGGTCGACGAGTACACGGGCCTGGTCGCCTGGTTCGACACGTACGAGCAGACGCACGTCGCCACGACCGGCGTCACCCCGTCCGCGCCGACGGCCCTGCACACGGACGCCGAGAGCTCCGCGTATCCGCCCGGCTCGGATCCCTGGAACGGCCTGTGGTTCCTGTCCCGCCCGGTCACCTCCTGGTCCCTCACCCTCACCTCGGTCCAGAGCGGCGCGGGCGGCAAGGCGACCCGCGCGATCAGCGGCGGCGCGAGCACGGGCCTGGTGGAGGCGGCCTGGGACGGCAGGACGGCGAGCGGGGGCTACTTCCCGAACGGCGGGTTCACCTGGACCCTCAGGGCGACCGGCCTCGGCACCTCCACCGCGGCCACGGTCACCAGCGGCGAGGGGTACCTCATGCGGGGTGCCGCCGTACGCCGCGACTTCACCAGCCCCGACGGGCCCGACGGCCGCGGCGACCTGCTCACCCTGAGCTCCTCCGGCGGCCTGACCTTCCACAGCGGCACCGGCACGGGCAAGGTCAACTCCAAGTACACCGGCACCGGCTGGCCCACCACCGTCACGGCCGTCCCCTTCGGCGACCTGAGCGGCGACCTGAGCGGCGACCGCTGCAACGACGTCCTCGTGCGCTACAGCAGCGGCGCCCTGCGCCTGTACAAGCCGGGCTGCGGTGCGGCGGTCAAGCCGTCGACGTCGTACACGACCCTCGCGAGCAGCGGCTGGACCCAGTACAACGCGCTCACCTCGCCCGGTGACGTGAGCGGTGACGGACGGCCGGACCTGATCGTCCGCCAGGCGTCCACCGGCACGGTCTACCTCTACAAGGGCACGAGCACCGGCAAGCTGGCCGCCCGCGTGAAGCTGTACGACAACTGGAAGGGCTACCGGAAGATCGTCGGCGTCGGCGACATCACCGGCGACGGCAGGCCCGACCTGCTCGCCCAGGACACCGCGAACACCCTGTGGCGCTACAACGGCAAGGGCGACGGCACCTTCGCCGCCCGTGTGAAGGTGTTCGCCGACTGGGGCGGCAGCTACAACGTCGTCGTCGGCATCGGCGACATCACGGACGACGGCCGCCCGGACCTCGTCTCCCGCGACACCAGCGGCAACGTGTGGCGCAACAGCGGGGACGGGAAGGGGTCCTTCGGCTCGCGGGTCAAGATCGCGACCGGGTGGAGCGGGTACAGGTCCCTGACGTGACAGGGCGTTGCGGGTACAGGTCCCTGACGTGACAGGGCGTTGCGGGTACAGGTCCCTGACCTGACAGGGCGTTGGTGGAGGGGGCGGTCCTTCGGGGCCGCCCCCTTCCGCGTTCACGCCCGCGTCGTCGCCGTCTCCGGGGCCGGCACGGCCGCCGTCCGCGACCGGCGGATGAACGCCACGCCGCACACCGCGAGGACGGAGGCCGCGGAGAGGGTGTACAGGCCCCCGTTCGTGCTGCCCGTGGTGTCCTGCAGATAGCCGAAGAGGGTCGGCGAGACGAAACCGCCCAGATTTCCCAGGGAGTTGACCAGGGCGAGCCCGGGCGCCGCGATCTTCAGGTCGAGCCCCGACTGGGCCATCGGCCAGAACAGCGTGGCCGCGCACTTCCCGCCGACCGCGGCCAGCGTGAGGGCGGCGAGGCCGAACCAGGGGGAGCCGAGGGTGGCCAGGAAGGTGCCCGCCGCGGACAGGACGAGGGCGATCGCCAGGTACGGGCGGCGGTCCGGGGCCCGGTCGGTGAAGTGGGCCATCGTGTACATCGCGATCACCGCGCAGATCCACGGCACGGCCGTGAGCAGCCCGACCTCGAAGGACGACAGCCCGCCGATGTCGTCGACCAGGCTCGGCAGCCAGAAGGTGATCGCGTACCCGGTGAGGGCCATCGCGAAGAACACCGTGGTCAGCAGGGCGACCTGGGGATGGAGGATCAGCTTCAGCCGGGACGTCCTGGGCGCACGGTCACGCGCCTCCTTGTCCCGGGCCACCGCTTCGCTGAGCGCGTCCCTCTCCTCCTGGGTGAGCCAACGGGCGTCCTGGATACGGGAGACGAGGAAGAAGCCGGCGATGAATCCGACCAGGATCGAGAAGACCCCCTCCAGCGCGAACATCCAGCGCCAGCCGGCGATCCCGCCCGCCCCGTGCAGTTCCAGCAGCGCGCCGGTGATGGGCCCGGTCACGATGTACGCGGTGGCCGAACCGCCCAGGAAGATCGCGCTCGCCCGGCCCCGGCTGGAGTCCGGCAGCCACTGGGTGAAGTAGAGGAGCACACCGGGGAAGAAGCCGGCCTCCGCGACGCCGAGGAGGAAGCGCAGGCCGTAGAACATCCACACGTTGTGGATAAAGCACATGGCCACGATCACCGCGCCCCAGGTGATCATGATGCGGGTCAGCCAGACCCGGGCGCCGAACCGCTCTAGGAGCATGTTGCTGGGGACCTCGAACAGGGCGTACCCGATGAAGAACAGCCCGGCGCCGAGGCCGTACGCCGTGGCGCTCACCCCGACGTCGGCCCTGAGTTCGTCCTGGACGAAGCCGACGTTCGTCCGGTCCATCTGGTTGACCAGCAACATCAGGACGAGGATCGGCAGCATCCGGCGCAGGAACTTGCCGACCGCGCGGCGTTCGGCGTCGGGTACCACGGCTTCCGACATCGTTGTCTCCCCTCGGTTGTGCACATACGTGAACTCTCATCACGTACGCGGGTCCGGGGAACGTTACGGAGGCGGGTCTTCCGGGTCAACGGGTTGAGCAGATGTCCATACATGTGAATGAGGGAGGGACGTGCGGACACACGTCCCTCCCCGACCACTCTGTCCGTCAGATGTCCTGACCCGTGTGGGTCGCCTCCGGGTCGACGCCCATCGTGATCGTGGCGATCACACCCTTGGCGATGTCGTTCTTCTTGTACTTCAGCTTCAGCAGACCACCCTCGGTCCCGTTGCCCGGGTAGATGGTGTCCTCGTCGAGCGTGGTGCGGGTGGTGGTGTTGGTGGAGTACGGCTCGACCTCGGCGGAGGCCAGCACGCTCTCCTCGTCGAAGAAGAACTGACCGGTGTGGCAGGTGGTGCCGCCCTCGTAACCGGCGTCCGTCCACGTGCCGTTCACATGCACCTTGGTGTGGATATGAGCGCAGCGGCCCTGGTACCAGCCCGGGAAGACCGTCCTGAACACCACCTGGCCGTTCCTGTCCGTCTTCCACGTGCCGCGCAGATACCGCTCGTCGTCCGTCGGCTCCTGGTGGCCGCCGCCTCCGCCACCCGGCTCACCCGACGGCTCGCCGGAGGGGGGCTCGCCCGTCGGCTCACCGGACGGCGGGGTGCCGCCCCCGCCACCGCCGCCGCTGCCCATGTCCTCATAGCCCGAATACACGCCCAGCGCGTTGCAGTGCCAGATGTCGACCGCGGCGTTCCTGATCGGCTTGCAGGTCTCGGAGTCGATCACCTTGAGGCGAAGGGTGAGCGGGATGCCCTCCTGGTCCTCGGTCACGTCCTGGCGGAGCTTGTCCGCGTCGATGTAGTAGGGGCCCTCGGTCGTCTCGGAGGTGAGCTTGTAGCAGACCTCGGCGCTCGACGAGCTGCTCGACGCGGTGGCGCCCGTAGACGCGGACCCGCTCGTCTTACCCGCGAAGGCACCCGCCGCGAGCGTCCCGCCCATGCCCACCGCCGCCGCGGCTCCCGCACCGGCCACGACGACCTTGCGACGCGTGAGGTCCCGCTTGTGTTTCGGCCCTTCGGCCGTGTGGTTTCCCGTCATGGGGAAGGAAGCCAGGGACCGCGCCTGTCAGGAGGTTGGGTAAGAGCTGGGTGAGAGCCCTGCATGAGCGCCGTAAACGAAAGTGGCTCGGAACCGACGCCGGTTCCGAGCCACCCACCGCTTCAAAGACCTACTTCGGCTGCGGCTTGCGCACCGACAGGTGCAGCTCCTTCAGCCGCGCCTCCTCCAGCTCCGTCGGCGCGCCCATCATCAGGTCCTGGGCGTTGCCGTTGAGCGGGAAGGCGATGGTCTCGCGGATGTTGGGCTCGTCGGCCAGCAGCATCACGATGCGGTCGACGCCGGGGGCGATACCGCCGTGCGGCGGGGCGCCGAAGCGGAAGGCGCGCAGCATGCCGGCGAACTTCTCCTCGACGGTCTCGCGGTCGTAACCCGCGATCTCGAAGGCCTTGAGCATGATCTCGGGCTCGTGGTTCCGGATCGCGCCGGAGGACAGCTCGACACCGTTGCAGACGATGTCGTACTGCCAGCCCAGGATGTCCAGCGGGTCCTGGGTCTCCAGGGCCTCCAGACCGCCCTGCGGCATGGAGAACGGGTTGTGCGAGAAGTCGATCGCGCCGGTCTCCTCGTCCTTCTCGTACATCGGGAAGTCGACGATCCAGCAGAACCGGAAGACGCCCTCCTCGAAGTGCCCGGCACGCTTGGCGGCCTCGACCCGCACCGCGCCCATGATCTTCGAGACCTCGTCGAACTCGCCCGCGCCGAAGAACACGGCATGACCGGCGGCGAGCGAGAGGCGCTTGGTCAGCTCGGCGACGTTCTCCTCGGTGAGGAACTTGGCGATCGGGCCGGACAGCGAGCCGTCCTCGGCCACCCGCACCCAGGCCAGGCCCTTCGCGCCCTGCGAGACCGCGAAGTCACCGAGCTGGTCGAAGAACTTCCGGGGCTGCGCGGAGACGTCCGGCACCGCCAGCGCCCGCACGTGCTTGCCGGCGAACGCCTTGAACTCCGAGCCCTCGAAGATGTCGGTGATGTCGACGAGCTCCAGCTGGGCGCGCAGGTCCGGCTTGTCGGAGCCGTACTTCAGCATCGCCTCGCGGAACGGGATCCGCGGGAACGGCGAGGTGACGTGGCGGCCGCCGCCGAACTCCTCGAACAGCTCGGTCATCAACTGCTCGATCGGACGGAAGACGTCCTCCTGCTCGACGAAGCTCATCTCGACGTCGAGCTGGTAGAACTCGCCCGGCGAGCGGTCCGCACGGGCGTCCTCGTCGCGGAAGCAGGGCGCGATCTGGAAGTAGCGGTCGAATCCGGAGATCATCAGCAGCTGCTTGAACTGCTGCGGGGCCTGCGGCAGGGCGTAGAACTTGCCCGGGTTCAGGCGGGAGGGGACGACGAAGTCACGGGCGCCCTCGGGGGAGGTCGCGGACAGGATCGGCGTCGCCATCTCATTGAAGCCCAGCGCCGTCATCTTGTGCCGGATCGCCGAGATGACCGACGTACGCAGCAGGATGTTGCGGTGCATGCGCTCGCGGCGCAGGTCCAGGAAGCGGTACTCCAGGCGCCGCTCCTCGTTGACCCCGTCCTCGGTGTTGATCGTGAAGGGCAGCGGGGCGGCCGCGCCGAGCAGCTCGACCTCGCCGACCTCGACCTCGATCTCACCGGTCGGCAGGTCGGGGTTGATGTTCTCGGCGCCGCGGGAGACGACCTTGCCGTCGACGCGGAGGGTCGACTCCTTGGAGAGCTTGTCGAGGGCCTCGTACGCGGGCGTGCCGGGACGGGCGACGAGCTGCGTGATGCCGTAGTGGTCGCGCAGATCGATGAAGAGGATGCCGCCCAGGTCGCGCCGATTGTGCAGCCAGCCACTCAGCCGGACGTCGGTGCCGACGTCAGAGGAGCGGAGCTCGCCGCAGGTGTGGGACCTGTACCGATGCATCGTCGTTCATCCAGTCTTCGCGGATCGGGGGGCGTGTTTCACGTGAAACTTCCCCCAAGCCTACCGGGGACCCCGAGATCGCCTCCCCACCGTTTCGCG
The DNA here is from genome assembly GCF_030499515.1 of Streptomyces sp. DT2A-34. Taxonomy (NCBI): domain Bacteria; kingdom Bacillati; phylum Actinomycetota; class Actinomycetes; order Kitasatosporales; family Streptomycetaceae; genus Streptomyces; species Streptomyces sp. DT2A-34. The sequence continues at coordinate 4,913,897 of NZ_JASTWJ010000001.1, forward strand.
GCGCTCCGGGGACCCCGCCGACCAGATGCCCCGTACAGCTTCGGTGGCAGTGTGCGATCACCTCTTCTTACAGTGGGGCAATGCGCACTGGTGAGGCCCTGCCCGCCGTGGGGGAGGTTCTCGCCGCCCTCGCGACCGGACTGTGGCACTGGAACACCGCCACGGGACTGGTCACAGTCGACGCGGAGGCGGCACGGCTGCTCGGGCTGCCCGCCGAGCAGGCCACGCTCAGCCAGGCCCAGGTGCGCTCCCGCCTGCACCCGGTGGACTGGAACGAGATCAGCGGAGTGATCCAGCTCGCCGTCGCCGAAGGCACCCTCGGCGAGGTGCGGGTACGGATCATGGACGAGCGGGGCCGGGTCGTCCGGGTCGGCCGCAGCCGCTTCCACGCCTCCTTCGACCGCGAGAAGCGGTCGTACGAGGTGACGGGCTCCCTCCAGGAGGTCACCGAACCGACGCCGGGCACCCCCGCCGGGCGTACGGCGGTCACCGGCGACTGGCGGCGCTCGCGGGAGGCGTTCCTGCTGGACGCGGGCCGGGCGCTGGCCGAGGCCCGGTCCACGGCGGAGGTGCTGCGGGTCGCGGCCGGTCTGTCGATGCCGGGCTTCTCACCGGACGGCCTCGCGGTGTTCGGGGTCACGGGCGACCGCCTGACGATCATCGGCCACCACGGCCACCAGCCCGGCGACGAGAGCCCCTTCACACACATGGCCCTGGACACGGACTACCCGGCCGCCGAGGTCGTCCGCACCGGCCGTGCCGTCTACCTCTCCTCGCCCGAGAAGTACAAGGAGCGCTATCCGGTCACCTGGCCGCTCGCCGCGCACTTCAACCGCCAGTCCTGGGCCTTCCTGCCGCTGACCGTGGCCGGCCGCACGATGGGCGCCTGGATGGCGGCCTTCACCTATCCGGTGGCGTTCACGCCGGACGAGCGGTCGGTGCTGACGACGGTGGCCCGGATGCTCGCCCAGGCCCTGTCCCGCGCCGAGGCCGCCGAGTCCGCACGGGAACTGACGGACGGCCTCCAGCGCTCGATGCTGCCCAAGCTGGGCCCCGAGATACCGGGCATGAGCATCGCCGCCCGCTATGTCCCGACCGGCGGCGGGCTCCAGGTCGGCGGCGACTGGTACGACATGATCCCGCTCCCGAGCGGCCGCTTCGCCCTGGTCATCGGCGACGTCCAGGGCCATGACGTCCGCGCGGCGGGCCTGATGGGCCAGCTCCGCATCGCGCTGCGCGCCTACGCCTCCGAGGGCCATCGCCCCGACGCCGTCCTCTCCCGCGCCTCCCGCTTCCTGCACGGCATGACGTTCGGCTCCCTCGACGAGGACCCGTCCGACCTGCGCTTCGCGACCTGCCTGTACGTCGAGGTCGACCCCACGACCGGTCTGCTGGACATCGCCCGCGCCGGCCACCCGGACCCGGCGATCCGTATGAGCGACGGCACGGTGCTGGCCCGCCCGACGGCCGGCGGCCTCCCGCTCGGCATCGATCCGGACGCCGACTACCCGACGACCAGGATCTCCCTGGAACCCGGCGAGACCATGCTGATCTGCACGGACGGCCTGATCGAGACCGGCGGCCACGACCTGGAGACCGGCTGGAAGCGCATCCGCGCGATCCTCGAGGAGCACGACGGCGACCTGGAAGCGCTCGCCGACGCCCTTGTCCAGGCCGTGCACGGTCCGTCCTCCCACCACACCACCGGCCCGCTCGCCGACCGGCGCGAGGACGACATAGCGGTGCTGCTGCTGTGCCGGGAGGGAGAGGGCTGCGGCTGCGGCGCCCCGGTGGCCGTCCGGCCGACGATCCGCCGCACCATGATGTCGGTGGCCCAGGCGGAGCCGGAGCGGGTGGCGGTGGCCCGGCAGCAGCTGCGGGAGCTGCTGCACGACTGGGCGTCCGAGGACCAGGTGGACTCGGCCGTCCTGCTCCTGTCCGAGACGCTCACGAACGTCCTCGTGCACACCGACGCCGACGCCCTGCTCCTCGCCGAGGTGCGGGGCGAGCCGGGGGACCGCCGGATCCGGGTCGAGGTGACGGACACCAGCGACGACCTGCCGCACAAGCGCCGCCCCGGGGAACTGGCGTCGTCCGGGCGGGGCCTGATGCTGATCGAGCTGCTGGCCCAGGCGTGGGGAGTGGACCCCCGGGGCGAGGGCAAGAGCATCTGGTTCGAGCTCTACGAGGCCGTGGGCGCCGATGGTTCGGTGGGCGCGGACGGTTCCGGGGGCGCGGACGGCTCGGGCGGCTCCGGGCTCGCGTAACGGTCCTGCAGTTCGCGTACGACGCCGAAGGCCGCGGCGGTCAGCGGTACGGCCAGCAGCATGCCGAGGACTCCGGCCACGGACGCCCCCGCGGTGATCGCCACCATGACGACGGCCGGGTGCATCTGCACGGTCCGGCTCTGGATCACGGGCTGCAGCACATGCCCTTCCAGGACCTGCACGGCGAGCACGAGCCCCAGCACCCACAGCGCGATGACGAACCCCCGGTCGGCGAGCGCGACCAGCACGGCGACGGCCCCCGAGACGAAGGCGCCGAGATAGGGGATGTAGGCCCCGACGAAGACGAACGCACCGAGCCCGACCGCACCAGGGACGTCGAGGACGAGCAGCCCGACGGTGATGCACAGGGCGTCGATGAGGGCGATGAAGGTGGTTCCCCGCATGAACCCCTCCACCGCCTGGAAGGCCCGCCTGGCCATGGCCTCGACGACGTCCCCGCCCCCACGCGGAACGACGGACCGCAAGGTGCCGGCGGCCCGGTCGGAGTCCCGCAGGAAGAAGAAGACGAGCAGCAGCGCGAGCACGGCCATGGCGATGCTCTCCCCGACGACACTCACCCCGCTGATGACCCCGGATGCGGCCGTCCCCCCGAAGTCGGTGAGCAGCTCCTTGGCGTTGGTGGCGAGGTCGTCCAGCGAGGTCCCGGCGGCCCCGAAGTGCTCGGCGAGATCCTTGGCCGCCTGCTTGAGCGCGGCGACGATCTGGTCGCCGGTGTCGACGATCGCGGCGACGACGATGTACACGGCTCCGCCGACGACGGCCACGACGGCCACACAGGTGAGCCCGGCGGCGACGGACCGGTTCACCTTGGCCTTCACCAGCCGCCGGTGCAGCGGCCCGAGCAGCGCCGTCCCGAGCAGCGCGAGCAGCACGGGCACGACGGCCGTACGGAACTCCACGGCCAGCCGGATCCCGACATAGACGACCCCGGCGACCAACAGCACGACGACACACCAGGCGGCGAGCCGCCGGACGGGGTCGGAGAGCAGCGGGGCGGAATCCTGCACGCCTCCAGATGATCACGCGCCAGGCTCGGTGTCCCCCGCGGACGGCCCGGCCGGGTGACCGGGACACGCGTCGACCGGTCAGTGCCCGGCCGTTGATCGGCTGTTGGCCACCCCCATTGATTGGCGCAGACCAGGGGGTGCCCCCTCGCTGGCCGGCGTCTCCTCCGACCACGGCGCGCACTCGCGGGCGGTGAGTACCCCGTGCGGCTGGTTCCCGGGAAGGCCGAGCTGGCCGCCTCATGGCAGGTGAACCGGAAGCTCGACGACGGCCCGGACGGAACCGGTGGTCCGGCTCAGCGACTTCTACGTCGAGCAGTTCTCACGATCCACGTGAACATTCCGGAGGGAGGTCCCCGTCCACGCGGACGGGGACCTCGTGCGTGTCAGCTCCGCGGCCCGCCCTCGGTCATTCCGTGGACGGCGGGGATCGTCCCCAGCCGACCCTTCTGGAAGTCCTCGAAGGCCTGCTGGAGCTCTTCCCGCGTGTTCATCACGAACGGGCCGTAGTGGGCCATCGGCTCGCGGATCGGCTGCCCGCCCAGCAGCACGACCTCCAGGCCCGGCGTGTGGGAGTCCTGCTTCTCGTCGGCGCGGACCGTCAGCGAGCCGCCGTCACCGAAGACCGCGGTCTGGCCGAGGTGGATCGGGCGGCGTTCCGCACCCACCGCACCCCGTCCGGCGAGGACGTACGCGAGGCCGTTGAAGTCCTCGCGCCACGGCAGGCTGATCTCCGCGCCCGGGGCGAGGCTCGCGTGGATCATCGTGATCGGGGTGTGGGTGATACCGGGGCCCTGGTGGCCGTCCAGCTCACCCGCGATGACGCGCAGCAGCGCACCGCCGTCCGGGGACGTCAGCAGCTGGACGTTGCCGCCGCGGATGTCCTGGTAGCGCGGCGCCATCATCTTGTCCCTGGCCGGGAGGTTCACCCACAGCTGCAGGCCGTGGAAGAGACCGCCGGACATGACGAGCGCCTCCGGCGGGGCCTCGATGTGCAGGAGGCCCGAACCCGCGGTCATCCACTGCGTGTCGCCGTTGGTGATGGTTCCACCGCCGCCGTTGGAGTCCTGGTGGTCGAAGATCCCGTCGATGATGTACGTGACGGTCTCGAAGCCGCGGTGCGGGTGCCAGGGGGTGCCCTTGGGCTCGCCCGGCGCGTAGTCCACCTCGCCCATCTGGTCCATCATGATGAACGGGTCCAGGTGGCGGTAGTTGATCCCGGCGAACGCCCGGCGCACCGGGAAGCCCTCGCCCTCGAAACCGCTCGGCGCGGTCGTGACGGCGAGCACGGGACGGGCCACTGCCTCCGCGGGCGCGGCGACGCGCGGCAGCGTCAGCGGGTTCTCGACGGTCACTGCAGGCATGTCGGTACCTCCTTGTGCGACAGTTTAGTTGAGTATTGAACTTCTTGCTACCTCGAACAGGAAAAGCCCGGAGGACATTCCCTCCGGGCTTCCCCCGTCCGAGCGGACCGGTGGGTCAGTTGCTGAAGTACAGGTACTTCCAGGACCCGTACGTCGTCGAGTTCACGCTGTCGCCGGACGAGCCGTTGACGTACACCGACCGCATCCGCGCCCGGATGCCCGACTCACCGGGCGCCTCCAGGGTCACGGCCGACTTCCCGTTCGTACCGAGCGGGAAGTACTGCGAGTCCGCCGAGTACCACGAGCCCTGGTAGTAGACCTGCAGGTCGAAGCGCTGCTGGCGGCCCGGGTAGTAGGTCATCGTCGTGGTGAGCAGCGGGTCGGTGCTCTTGCGGAACCAGTAGTACGTCCTCGTGCCGATCTTCGCCGTCTTGTAGTGCCTGGAGACGGCGGTGGAGACCTTCACCTTGGCGTACGCGGTGACCTTCACCGTCTTCGGCTTGTACCGCGCGTCGCCCTTGAAGACGGCCGTGACGGCGGTGTCCCGGGTCATGTCCACCCAGGCGGCGATGTTGCCGTCGGAGTTGACCGTCCCGCTCCTGATCAGCTTCTTGGGCTTGTCCCCGCCGAACGGGTCGGCCCAGATCTCCACCGAGCGGTTCTTGTACGTCGTGCCGAGGTGCGCGGTGAACTTGACGTCGGTGCCGTAGCTGTACAGCTTGCCGTTGTTGTTCAGGCTGAGCGAGGTCGTGGCGCGGGAGACCTCGACGGTGTCGGAGGCGCTCGCCGCCGTGTGCTCGGCGTCGCCCGCGTACTTCACCGTGTACTTGACCTTGCCGCCGGCCGGCGGTGTGTCGGTGAAGGAGTAGGTGCCGTCCGCCTTGACCGTGACCGCGGGCAGCGCCTTGCCATTCGGGCTCTCCAGGTCGGTGCGGGTGACGGTCAGCCGGGTGCCGGCCGCGAACGGCACGTTCGCCGTGAGTTTGCCGGTGACCGTGAGCTGCTTGGCGCGGGTCGCGGACGCGGGCGCGTTGACCGTGAGGGTCGGCACGCTGAGCGCCGGGCCCGTGAACGCCTTCAGGGTGTACGTGTTGTCCGAGTTGCCGGCCAGGGCGAACACCCGGGAGGAGTCGGGGGCCCAGGTCACCTCGCCCATGCTGGAGGTCCCGGCGTCGAAGCGGCGTACCGGCGTGGCGGAGCCCGCCTTGTAGATGTTGACGTGGCGGTCGTAGGCCTGGGCGATCAGGCCGCCCGGCGAGACGTCGCCGTGCCAGCCGGTCTCCGTGAGGCCCGCGACCTCCGTGAAGGCGCCGTCGGCGTAGTTCAGCTTCCGGTAGCCGTTCCACAGCACCTGGGAGGCGCCGGGCATCAGGTCGATGTCCAGGGTCCAGCGATCGCTGTCCGTCTTGGCGACCACCTGCGGGGTGGCGCCGGAGACGTCGAGGAGGTTGATCGCGCCCGCGCGGTCGCCGCTGTCGTGGAAGGCGAGCAGACCGGGTGAGGACGGGTCCGCGTCGAGGATGCCCGCGTTGTAGTACGGGGCGACACCCTCCGGGAGCTGTCCGAGGGTCACCGCGGCGGCCGCGTCGGGGGCGGCGGGGTCGATGACGCCCAGGTTGCCGTGGAAGCCGCTCTCGTCCGTCGTCCGGTACGAGAACCACAGTCGCCCGCCCGCGAAGGCGGCCTCACGCGGGTCGACGCCGGCGCCGAGGTCGTAGCGGGTCCTGACGTCCAGCGTGGCCGCGTCGACGGCCACGATCTCGTGGGTCGTCGGCAGGACCGCGTACAGGGTGAGACCGTCGTCCGAGAGCGCGAGGTCGCTGGGGCGGCCGAAGCCGACGTTCACGTCGACCAGGGTGCCGCTGTAGTCGGTGGCCAGGATCCGTCCGTTGTCCTGGTCCGCCACGAAGACGCGCTGAAGCGCGCCGTCCGCGACCAGACCGACGGGCTGGGTGACGACGGCGGACGCGGCCGACGCCGGCCCCGCCGCCACGACGCTCAGCGCCGCCGAGCTGAAGAGGACCGCGAGCGCCGTCGCGGCCGAGGTGCTGCGCATGCGCACAGTGATGAACCCCCACAAGGAATCCCGGGGTTGCCGGGAGATGAGAGCGCCGCGCGGCACCCGGACGCGGACCGCGGGAAGGCGGTGGCATGCGGGGCGCGGCTGCCAGGGGGCACTCTATGGCATGGCTGTGACAACCAGGGAGGGATATTCCGGCCCGGCCCTGCGAAGTCCGACTAGCCGTACATCCGGCGCATCGCGAACTCGACCATCTGCTCCACGGCCTTCGCGTCGAAGACCATGCGGTGCTCGCCCTCCATGTCCAGGACGAAGCCGTAGCCGGTCGGCAGCAGGTCGATCACCTCGGCGCCGGTGATGACGAAGTACTTGGACTCCTTGCCCGCGTACCGCCGCAGCTCCTTGAGCGAGGTGAACATCGGGATCACCGGCTGCTGGGTGTTGTGCAGGGCGAGGAAGCCGGGGTTGTCGCCGCGCGGGCAGTAGACCTTCGACGTGGCGAAGACCTGCTGGAAGTCCTCGGCGGACATCTGCCCGGTGGTGAAGGCCCGCACCGCGTCCGCGAGCGAGGGCGGGGACGGCTCGGGGTAGAGCGGGGGCTGCTGGCCGTACCCGCCGACGCCGCCGGCCATGGGCTGCTGCGGCGGGGCGTACCCCTGCTGTGCGCCGACGTTCTGGTCGTAGCCGTACATGGGCGCAAGCGTACCGAGAGCGCGGGGACGGCGGGCCGGTACGGGGGACCAATACGGGAGGCCGGAACGGGGCCCTGGCAAACCGACAGCGACTCGACAGCGACTGGCCTGGTTTCCGACAGCTGCCCTTCATTAGCGTCAGACCATGAGCCGACATCACGACGACGAGGTCCACGAGCACGACAGAGGACTCTCGTACGACCTTCCCGTCCTCGCCCGCCGCCGGATGATCCGGCTCATGGCGGGCGCGAGCCTGGTACCGCTGGTGGGCTGCACCTCCGAGGAGGAGACCTCGACGTCATCCTCGGCGCCCACCTCCGACTCCTCGTCCGCCGAGTGCGCCACCATTCCCGACGAGACCGCCGGCCCCTTCCCCGGCGACGGCTCGAACGGCGTGAACGTCCTGAAGGAGAGCGGTGTCGTCCGCAGCGACATCACCAAGAGCTTCGGCGACTCCGCGGGCGGCACCGCCGAGGGCGTCCCCCTGACCGTCACCCTCACGGTCGTGGACGCCGCCTCCGGCTGCGGGACGCCGAAGAAGGGCGCCGCCGTCTATATCTGGCACTGCGACCGGGACGGCAACTACTCCCTCTACTCCGAGGGCGTCACCGACGAGAACTACCTGCGGGGCGTCCAGGAGACCGACGACAAGGGCCAGGTCACCTTCAAGAGCATCTTCCCGGGCTGCTACACGGGCCGCTGGCCGCACATCCACTTCGAGGTCTACGGCAGCCTGGCCGACGCCACGGCCGCGACCTCCATCACCAACACCTCACAGCTCGCGTTCCCGAAGGACGTCTGCGACACGGTGTACGCCACGGACGGCTACCGCCGGAGCGTGACGAACCTGAGCGAGCTGTCCCTGGAGACGGACGGCATTTTCAGCGACGGCTACGACCAGCAGATGGCCACCATGAAGGGGAGCCCGGCGGAGGGGTACACGGCGACGCTGACGGTTCCGGTGTGACCTGTCACAGATTGCGGATCGGGGTTGCGTCTTATTACTGGCGGGTAGCATCATCGTAGCTACTTGTTGGTACGTGAACTAGCGCGAGGATGCACACCCAGTGCCTCGCCGATCTCTCTAACGGAGCCGTCGCCATGGGGCACTACAAGTCGAATCTCCGCGACATCGAGTTCAATCTCTTCGAAGTACTCGGGCGCGACAAGCTGTACGGCACCGGCCCGTTCGAGGAGATGGACACCGAGACCGCGAAGAGCATCCTCGAGGAGCTCACCCGCCTCGCCGAGAACGAACTGGCGGAGTCCTTCGCCGACGCCGACCGCAACCCGCCGGTCTTCGACCCCGAGACGAACACCGCGCCGGTCCCGGCGTCCTTCAAGAAGAGCTACAAGGCCTTCATGGACTCCGAGTACTGGCGTCTCGGCCTGCCCGAGGCGATCGGCGGCACGACGGCACCCCCGTCGCTGATCTGGTCGTACGCGGAGCTGATCCTCGGCGCGAACCCGGCCGTGTGGATGTACTCCTCCGGCCCGGCGTTCGCCGGGATCCTCTACGACGAGGGCAACGAGGTCCAGAAGAAGATCGCGCAGATCGCCGTCGAGAAGACCTGGGGCTCCACCATGGTCCTCACCGAGCCGGACGCCGGCTCGGACGTGGGCGCCGGCCGCACCAAGGCGATCCAGCAGGAGGACGGCTCCTGGCACATCGAGGGCGTGAAGCGCTTCATCACCTCCGGTGAGCACGACATGGAGGAGAACATCCTTCACTACGTGCTCGCGCGGCCGGAAGGTGCCGGTCCGGGCACCAAGGGCCTGTCCCTCTTCCTCGTCCCGAAGTACCTCTTCGACTTCGAGACCGGTGAGCTGGGCGAGCGCAACGGCGTCTACGCCACGAACGTCGAGCACAAGATGGGCCTGAAGGCCTCCAACACCTGCGAGATGACCTTCGGCGACCAGCACCCCGCGAAGGGCTGGCTGATCGGCGACAAGCACGACGGCATCCGCCAGATGTTCCGCATCATCGAGTTCGCCCGCATGATGGTCGGCACGAAGGCGATCTCCACGCTGTCGACGGGCTACCTGAACGCGCTGGAGTACGCCAAGGAGCGCGTCCAGGGTCCGGACCTCGCGAACTTCATGGACAAGACCGCGCCCAAGGTCACCATCACCCACCACCCGGACGTGCGCCGCTCGCTGATGACGCAGAAGGCGTACGCGGAGGGCATGCGTGCCCTGGTGCTGTACACGGCCTCGATCCAGGACGCGATCGCGGTCAAGGAGGCGGCCGGCGAGGACGCCAAGGCCGAGCACGCGCTCAACGACCTGCTCCTGCCGATCGTCAAGGGCTACGGCTCCGAGAAGGGCTACGAGCAGCTCGCCCAGTCGCTGCAGACCTTCGGCGGCTCCGGCTTCCTGCAGGAGTACCCGATCGAGCAGTACATCCGCGACGCCAAGATCGACACCCTGTACGAGGGCACCACCGCGATCCAGGGCCAGGACTTCTTCTTCCGGAAGATCGTCCGCAACCAGGGCGCCGCGCTGAACTCGCTCGCCGAGGACATCAAGAAGTTCCTGGCGCTCGGCGAGGGCGGCGAGGAACTGGCCGGCGCCCGCGAGCACCTCGCGAAGGCGGCCGTCGAGCTGGAGGCGATCGTCGGCCTGATGCTGACCGACCTCGCGGCCACCGAGCAGGACGTCAAGAACATCTACAAGGTGGGCCTGAACACCACCCGCCTGCTGCTGGCCACCGGTGACGTCGTCGTCGGCTACCTGCTCCTCAAGGGCGCCGCGATCGCCGCCGAGAAGCTGGAGACGGCCTCCGCCAAGGCTGTGTCTTCTAAAGATGTGGCCTTCTACACGGGCAAGATCGCGGCGGCGAAGTTCTTCGCGGCCAACGTCCTGCCGGGTGTCACCGGTGCGCGCAAGCTCGCCGAGGGCATCGACCTGGAGCTGATGGAGCTGGACGAGGCGGCGTTCTAGTCAGCTCGTTCCAGTCAACTCGGTTCCAAGCGGCAGAAACCCACATCGCCCTTGCGAGGGCCCGCTCCCCATCACCGGGAGCGGGCCCTCGTACGTCGTTAAGGTGAACCCCATGAGCGAACCCCCCCGCTTCGACCGCGGCCACACCGACGACCTCATGTCCTTCCTCGCGGCAAGCCCGTCGCCGTACCACGCCGTGGCGAACACCGCCGAGCGGCTGGAAAAGGCCGGTTTCCGACAGGTCGGGGAGACGGACGCCTGGGACGGGACGAGCGGCGGCAAGTACGTGCTGCGCGGTGGCGCGATCGTGGCCTGGTACGTCCCCGAGGGCGCGGCGCCCCACACGCCGTTCCGGATCGTCGGCGCGCACACGGACTCCCCCAACCTGCGGGTGAAGCCGCTGCCGGACACCGGGGCGCACGGCTGGCGGCAGGTGGCCGTGGAGATCTACGGCGGACCGCTGCTCAACTCCTGGCTCGACCGCGACCTGGGCCTGGCGGGCCGGCTGACGCTGCGGGACGGCACGACGCGACTGGTGAACGTGGACCGTCCGCTGCTGCGTGTCCCCCAACTCGCCATCCACTTGGACCGTGCCGTGTCGGCGGAGGGGCTCAAGCTCGACAAGCAGCGGCATCTGCAGCCCATCTGGGGCCTGGGCAACGACGTGCGGGACGGCGACCTGATCGCCTTCCTGGAGGAGACGGCCGGGCTGGCGGCGGGCGAGGTCACCGGCTGGGACCTGATGGTGCACTCCGTGGAGCCGCCGGCGTACCTCGGCCGGGACAAGGAACTGGTCGCCGGCCCGCGCATGGACAACCTGCTGTCCGTGCACGCGGGCGCGGCGGCACTGACCGCGGTGGCCGGCTCGGGCGCCGGACTGCCGTACATCCCGGTGCTGGCCGCCTTCGACCACGAGGAGAACGGCTCGCAGAGCGACACCGGCGCCGACGGTCCGCTGCTGGGCGGCATCCTGGAGCGTTCGGTGTTCGCGCGCGGGGGGGCGTACGAGGACAAGGCACGTGCCTTCGCGGCCACGGTCTGCCTCTCCTCCGACACGGGCCACGCGGTCCACCCCAACTACGCCGAGCGCCACGACCCGACGCACCACCCGCGCGTCAACGGCGGGCCGATCCTGAAGGTCAACGTCAACAACCGCTACGCCACCGACGGTTCGGGCCGCGCGGTGTGGGCCGCCGCCTGCGAGAAGGCCGACGTGCCCTTCCAGTCCTTCGTCTCCAACAACTCCATGCCCTGCGGCACGACGATCGGCCCGATCACCGCGGCCCGGCACGGCATCAAGACGGTCGACATCGGCGTGGCGATCCTCTCGATGCACAGCGCGCGGGAGTTGTGCGGCGCGGACGACCCGCACCTGCTGGCGAACTCGTTGGTGGCGTTCTTGGAGGGGTAGCCCCGCGGGGCCGGGGTACCCGCCTCTGACCGGAACCACCGGACAGGGAGGCGACAACTCATGGGCCTCGGCGGGTGCATCATCCTCATCGCCGTGGGAGCCATCCTCACGTTCGCGACCGACTGGGACATGCAGGGTGTCAATCTCGACCTCGTCGGCATCATCCTGATGATCGTCGGACTGATCGGAACCACGACGTTCAGCAGCATCGCCAGGCGCCGACGCGTGGTGGTCCCGCCGTCGACGCCGGTCGTCGACGAGACCGGACACCACCACAGGCGGGACGGCTACAGCGACGGTTACGGCGTCTGAGCGTCCATCCCCGCGAGCACCAACGGCAGGCGGGGCGTGCCGGTCCGCGTGAGGCGGACCGGCACGCCCCAGTCCTGCTGGTGGACATGGCAGGCCGGGTACTCGTTCGAAGGGTCGTCGTCGCATGACGCCGCCATGGCGGAGACGTGCCGGACGCCTTCGGGGACCGCCGGGTTGATCTCCAGCGTGCGGGCGAGGTCCGTGTCCGCGCCCTCACCGGCGAGCAGCAGCTCGGGCGGGGTGGAGGAGACCAGGAGGCGAGTCGAGGGACCGTACCGGGTGTCGAGCTTCTGGCCCGCCGGGGCCTGGAAGATCACGTCCAACTGCAGCTTGCCGGGGGCGACTTCGGTGGCGGCGCGCTGCGTGCGGTGGGCGACCGCCTCGACGCGTACGGCCTCCTCCGGCAGGCGCAGCCGGGTCAGCCGGTGCCGGGCCGACTCCACGACCACGATGTCGTCGCCGACCAGGACCGCGTCCGACGGCTCCCGCAGATCCGTGGCCAGGGTGGTGACCTCGCCGGTCGCGGGGTCGTAGCGGCGCAGGGCGTGGTTGTAGGTGTCGCTGACCGCCACCGAGCCGTCGGGGAGGGCGGTGACGCCCAACGGGTGCTGCAGCAGGGCCTGTTCGGCGGCGCCGTCGCGGTGGCCGAAGTCGAAGAGGCCGGTGCCTACGGCGGTGTGGACGGTGCCGTCGCGGTCCACCCAGCGCAGGGCGGACGTCTCGGAGTCGGCCAGCCACAGCCGCTCCCCGTCGAGGGAGACGGCGAGGCCGGACGGCTGGGCGAACCAGGCCTCGGCTGCCGGGCCGTCGACGAGGCCCTCGTTGGTGGTGCCGGCGGTGACGGCCACCGTGCCGTCGGCCGGGTCGTACGCCCAGAGCTGGTGGACGCCGGCCATGGCGACCCAGAGCCGGTCGTTCCACCAGGCCACGTCCCACGGTGAGGAGAGTTTGACGTCCCTCCCTGGGCCCGAGGTGGCCTCTCCCTGCATCCACTGCCAACCCGTCCCCGCAAGAGTCGTGGTCCGGCCCGTCCCGGGATCGAAGCGCCGGATCAGATGGTTCACCGTGTCGGCGATCGCCACCGTCCCGTCCGGCAGGAGGTCGAGCCCCTGCGGCTCCTGGAACCGCGCTCGGTCCGGGGAGCCGTCCGTGGCACCACGACTGCCCTGACCGATCCGCCGTACGACCGTCTCCCCGTCCTCTGCCAACTCCACCAACTGGTGCCGGGTCGTGTCGCTGACCAAGAAGTTCCCGGAGGGCAGACGCAGCGCCTTGCCCGGGAAGCGCAGCACCGTCGGCTCCGGCTCCGGTGCCACATACGGCCCGTCACCGCGGCGCAGGGTGCCCTTCGCCTCGTGCTCGGTCTCCAGCTCCGTCACCAGCCGCTCGATGGCGTGCACATGGCCCTCACCGGCGTGCTGCGCGACGACGTACCCCTCCGGGTCGATCACGACGAGCGTCGGCCAGGCCCGCACCGCGTACTGCTTCCAGGTGGCGAGCTCGGGGTCGTCGAGGACCGGATGCTCGACGCCGTACCGCTCCACGGCGTCGACGACCGCCCGGTGGTCGGCCTCGTGCGCGAACTTCGGCGAGTGCACCCCGATGACCACCACGGTGTCCCGGTGCTTCTCCTCCAGCTCTCTGAGCTCGTCCAGGACATGCAGGCAGTTGATGCAGCAGAACGTCCAGAAGTCCAGGATCACTATGCGTCCCCGCAGGTCGGCGAGGCCGTACGGGCGGCCGCCCGTGTTCAGCCAGCCGCCCTTGCCGATCAGCTCGGGGGCGCGGACGCGGACGCGACGGGGGGTCGGGGCCGGGGATGACTCGGTCATGGATCAAGCGTGCCACCCGGCACTGACAGTCACCTCAGCGCGTGCCCCGTGGTGGCGTCCACGTGGTCCGGTACGTCGTCGTGGCGGTCGCCGACGGTGAGGGTGCCGGTGGGTTCCAGGACCAGGATCGCGGAGGGCGTCGGGGCGTACGGCTTGTGCTCGGTGCCGCGGGGGACGGTGAAGACGGAGCCCTTGGGGAGGACGACCGTGCGCTCGCCCGCCGGTTCCCGCAGGGAGATGTGCAGTTCGCCGCCGAGGACCAGGAAGAACTCGTCGGTGTGGTCGTGGACGTGCCAGACGTGCTCGCCGTCGACCTTGGCCACGCGGACGTCGTAGTCGTTGACGGCCGTCACGATGCGAGGGCTCCAGGTCGCCGTGAAGGAGGCGAGGGCGTCGTCGAGGGATATGGGTTCCATGCGCTCATCGTGCGGGTGACTGCGCAGCCGTACGAGTGCTAGGAATCGCATATGGCGCAAGGATCCTCTCAGCCGGTGCGAACCCATCGTGTCGCCGTGATCGTCGACGAGGGCACCAACCCCTTCGAGGTCGGCGTGGCAACCGAGTTGTTCGGGCTGCCGCGTCCGGAGCTCGGCCTCCCCGGGCCGCTGTACGACGTGACACTGTGCACGCCCACGCCCGAGGTTCGGATGAACCACGGCTTCTTCACCCTGACCGGCGTGCCCGGGCTGGAGGTGGTGGACGAGGCGGACACCCTCGTCGTCCCCGGCCGCCCGGACAACGTCGTGCCGCGCGGCGCCGCCGTACTCGACGCCATCCGGCGCACCCACTCGCGCGGCGCCCGCGTCATCAGCCTGTGCACCGGCAGCTTCGCGCTCGCCGAGGCCGGACTGCTCGACGGGCGTCGGGCGACCACCCACTGGCGCTGGGCCGACATCTTCCGCGAACTGCATCCGAAGGTGCTGCTGGAACCGGACGTGCTCTTCGTCGACGAGGGCGACCTCCTGACGGCCGCGGGCAGCGCCGCCGCGCTCGACCTCTGCCTGCATGTCGTACGGCGCGACCACGGTGCCGAGGTCGCCAACGCGGTCTCGCGGAGACTCGTGTTCGCCGCGCACCGGGACGGCGGGCAGAAGCAGTTCGTGGAACGGCCGGTGCCGGACGTGCCGGACGCGTCGCTGGGGCCCCTGCTGGCGTGGGCGCAGGAACGGCTGGGCGAGTCGCTGACGGTGGCGGACCTGGCGGCGCGCGCGTCGGTGTCGCCGGCCACCCTGCACCGCCGCTTCCGGGCGCAGCTGGGGACTACGCCGCTGGCCTGGCTGACGGGGGAGCGGGTGGCGCTGGCGTGCCGGCTGATCGAGCGCGGGGAAGAACGGCTGGACGTGGTCGCGGCGAGGAGCGGACTCGGCACCGCGGCGAACCTCCGCGCGCGCGTGCGGCGCGAGACGGGGCTCAGTCCGTCGGCCTACAGGCGGCGTTTCGGGCCGGGCAGCGGGGAACCCCTCGTCTCATGAGATTCCTCGTACGCGACCGGCTCCTAGGCATCGGCGACGACTACTGGATCGAGGACGACCGGGGCAACAAGGTGTTCCTCGTCGACGGCAAGGCGATGCGGCTGCGGGACACCTTCGAGCTGAAGGACACGCAGGGGCGCGTCCTCATCGACATCCACCAGAAGATGCTCTCCCTGCGCGACACGATGGTGATCGAGCGGGACGGCGAGCCGCTCGCGAAGATCCGCCGCAAGCGGCTGTCCCTGCTGCGCAACCACTACCGGGTGTCCCTCGCCGACGGCAGCACGGAACTCGACGTCAGCGGCAAGATCCTCGACCGGGAGTTCGCCGTCGAGTACGACGGCGAACTGCTGGCCGTCGTCTCCCGGCGCTGGCTGCACGTCCGGGAGACGTACGGCGTGGACGTCGTACGGGACGAAGCGGACCCGGCGCTGCTGATCGCGGTGGCGGTGTGCGTGATCCACCTCGCGGAGAAGGAACACGTGGACGACTGAGGGGCGCGCGAATGGCTGAAGCGCACGCGGGCGACTGTGCTGTGGGGCGGGGGCAATCCGCCACCGCCACCACCGCCACCACCACCGCCGCCTCGGCGGCCGTCAGCGGCGCGGCGCCGCCAGCCCCAGCACCCGGTCCTTCAGCGCCGGGAACTGATCCCGCGTCGCCGCGACCTTCGCCGGGTCGAACTCCACCGTGAGGACCTGCTCCCCCGCGCCGGCCTGCGCCAGCACCTCGCCCCACGGATCCACCACGATCGAGTGACCGGCCTGCGGAACTCCCGCGTGCGTCCCGGCCGTTCCACAGGCGAGCACGAACGCCTGGTTCTCCACCGCCCGCGCCTGAGCCAGCAGCGTCCAGTGCGCCCGGCGGCGCTCCGGCCAGCCCGCCGGGAGGACCAGGGTCTCGGCGCCGGCGTCGACGAGGCCGCGGAACAACTCGGGGAAACGGAGGTCGTAGCAAGTGGCCACACCCAGGACCGTCTTGGGCAGACGCACCGTCACCAGTTCCTCGCCCGCGCCCATCAGCACGGCCTCGCCCTTGTCGAAGCCGAACCGATGGATCTTTCGGTACGCGGCGGCCAGATCACCGGAGGGGGAGAAGACGAGAGAGGTGTTGTAGAGGGGACCCTCAGGGTCACGCTCGGGAATCGAGCCCGCGTGCAGCCACACGCCCGCGTCGCTCGCCGCCTTCGCCATCGCCTCGTACGTCGGCCCTTCGAGCGGCTCGGCCTCGCTGCCGAACTCCTCGTAGGCGAACGCCCCGGTCGTCCACAGCTCGGGGAGGACGACCAGATCCGCCGCCCCGGCCTGTTCCCGTACCAGCGAGGCAACCCTCACCCGACGCGATTCGACCGATTCGCCCTCATTGACATCGATCTGGAGCAAAGAGGCGCGCACACTACCACCGTCCTGGCATTCGAGCGGTCCACACGGGCTTCCACACAGGCCTACGATCGTCACACGAAAGCACTGCCGGGGTGCCTCACAGCAGCGTAACTTAGCGTTCCAAGACACCCGCCGACAGCAGCCGCCGCCCACTGGCACCGCCGCCAGAAACCGCCCGCGTACCGACGTTCCAACCGCCGAGGGGTCCCGTTCCGTGAGTCTGCATCCCACCCTCCAGCCCTACGCCGACGCCTGGACCCACTCCATCGAAGCGATATCCGAGCTGGTGACACCGCTAGTGGAGGGCGAGTGGAACCGGCGTACCCCCTGCCCCGGCTGGTCGGTGCGCGACGTGGTGTCCCATGTCATCGGCCTGGACTGCGAGATGCTCGGCGACCCGCGTCCCATCCACACGCTCCCGCGCGACCTCTTCCACGTCACGAACGACCACCAGCGCTATATGGAGATGCAGGTCGACGTCCGCCGCCACCACACGGCGCCGGAGATGACGTCCGAGCTGGAGTACACGGTCATCCGCCGCAACCGCCAGCTGCGCAACGAGTCCCGTGACCCCGGCACGAAGGTACGCGGCCCGCTCGGGACGGAGCTCACCCTCGAAGAGTCCATGCGGGCCCACGCCTTCGACGTATGGGTGCACGAGCAGGACCTGCGCACCGCCCTCGGCCGCCCCGGCAACCTCGACTCCCCCGGCGCGCACGTCGCCCGCGACGTCCTGCTGGCCCAGCTGCCCGACATCGTCGCCGTCCGGGCCGACGCCCCCCGCAGCTCGGCGATCGTCTTCGACGTCCACGGCCCGATCGAGTTCCTCCGCACGATCCGCGTCGACATCCAGGGCCGAGGCACCCTCGAAACGGCCCCCGCCCTGGGCCCCGCCGCCACCCTCACCCTCGACTGGGAAACCTACGTCCGCCTCGCCTGCGGCCGCGTCACGCCGGAGGCGGCGGCGGACCGGGTAAAGGCAGAGGGCGACCCGGACCTGACGGCAGCGATCCTGCGCAACTTCACGGTGACGCCGTAGGCACAGCGCCCTTTCGACGCCGGTCCAGGCAATTCCAGCCCGTCCGGCGTTTGAGGGCGAGGCCGGCCCGCGTCATTCAGCCCGTCCGGCGTTTGAGGACGAAGCCCGTTCAGGGCCGAAGCGGGGGTCTGGGGGCCGCAGGCCCCCAGAGGCGGGGCGAAGGGGCGGAGCCCCTTAAGGATGGGACGGGTAGGGGCGGCGGGGGCGAAATCCACTGTCGCCCACCCGGCGCCCGAGGCTAACGTCCCGCTGTGACCGACACCGCCCCAGCGACCACCCGCCCCCCACGCCTGACCCGCCTGACCTTCCACGGCCCCCTCTCCGAGGCACGAGCGCACAGCCTCGTCCAGCGACTCACCCGCACGAACCCCGCCACAGTCCTGGACATCGGCTGCGGCTGGGCCGAGTTGATGCTCCGCATCCTGGCCGCCGCCCCCGAAGCGACAGGAACCGGCATCGACATCAAGGCCGAAGACCTCGCCCGCGGCCGCCGCAACGCCGAGGCCCGAGGCCTGGCACAAAGGGCCACGTTCGTCGAGGAGTCCGCCGCAGCGACCTCGCACGGCCCCGCCGACCTGGTCCTGTGCGTCGGAGCGAGCCAAGCCCTGAGCACGGCCGAGCCCCCGGACCACACCACCGAGGCGCTGCGCGCACTGCGCCGCCTGGTCACCGACGGCGGCCGCGTACTGCTCGGGGAGGGCTTCTGGCAGCGCCCCCCGACCCCCGCCGAACTCTCCGGCATGTGGCCGCAAGCCGCCGCCACGGACCACCACGACCTCGCCACCCTGCTCGACCTCGCGGTCGACGCCGGTTTCCGCCCGGAGTGGACCGAGACGGCGAGCCTCGACGAGTGGGAGGAGTTCGAGTCGGCGTACCAGGCGGACGTCGAGATATGGCTGGCCGAGCACCCCGACCACCCGCTCGCGGCCGAGACACGCGAGCGCCTCGACCGCCATCGCGCCCAGTGGATGAGCTACCGCGGGGTCCTGGGACTCGCGTACCTCACACTCGTCCCAGCCCTCTGACGCACCGCCTCGCCGCCTCACCGGCTCACGCGGCTCACGCGGCTCACGCGGCTCACGCGGCTCACGCGGGAACGTGCACGGTCTCCACCCTGCTGGCGACCAGCCGTTCCCGCTCCCTGCGCGCCGCCCGCTTGCGCAGCCGCAGGATCTGGCTGACTCCCAGCGCCTGGAGGACGAACACCGCCGAGAAGGCGACGGCGTAGTCGTCCCCCGTCGCGTCCAGCAGCACCCCGATCGCGAACAGCGTCGTCATCGAGGCGACGAAACCGCCCATGTTGGTGATGCCGGACGCCGTCCCCTGCCGCTCCGGCGGATTCGCCGGCCGCGCGAAGTCGAAGCCGAGCATCGAGGCCGGCCCGCACGCCCCGAGCACCGCGCACAGCACGATCAGCAGCCACATCGGCGCCGTATCGCCGGGCCAGGCCAGCGTCGTCGCCCACAGCACCGCCGTCGCCCCGACGGTCCCGAGCGCCAGCGGCAGCCGCGCCCCGTGGTGCCGGGCGACGACCTGGCCGTAGACCAGGCCCACGACCATGTTGGACAGGACGACCAGAGTGAGCAGTTCACCGGCCGTCGCCCGGGACAGCCCCTGTGCCTCCACCAGGAACGGCATCCCCCACAGCAGCAGGAACACCATCGCCGGGAACTGCGTCGTGAAGTGCACCCACAGCCCCAGCCGCGTGCCCGGCTCCCGCCAGGACGCGGCGATCTGACGGCGTACGTAGGCCGTGCCCAGATGCGGCAGCGGCTCCGGCTCGTGCCCCTCGGGGTGGTCCTTCAGGAACAACAGCAGCAGGACCAGTACGACGACGCCCGCCGCCGCGCTGCCCGCGAAGGCCGCCGTCCAGCCCACGCCGTGCAGCAGCCGGGCCAGCACCAGCGTGGAGACGAGGTTGCCGGCCATGCCCGCGAGCCCCGCGAGCTGCGCGATCAGCGGCCCGCGCCGGGCCGGGAACCAGCGGGTGCCGAGCCGCAGCACACTGATGAAGGTCATCGCGTCGCCGCAGCCCAGCAGCGCACGCGAGGCGAGAGCCATGCCGTACGACGGCGAGAAGGCGAAGCCCAGCTGGCCCGCCGTGAACAGCACCACGCCGATGGTCAGCACCTTCTTGGTGCCGAGCTGGTCGACGAGCAGGCCGACGGGTATCTGCATGCCGGCGTAGACGAACAGTTGGAGGATCGAGAAGGTCGACAGGGCCGAGGCGTTCACGTCGAAGCGGTCCGCCGCGTCGAGGCCGGCGACCCCGAGGGACGTACGGAAGATGACGGCGACGAAGTAGACCGAGACGCCTATGCCCCAGACTGCGGCGGCGCGGCGGCCGCCCGGAGGGTCACCCGGCAGCACGGTCTTCATCGCTCTTCACCCCGCGCCAGGTGCGAGAACCAGCCGATGTGCCGGTGAACCATCCCGACGGCGGCCTCGGCGTCTCCGGAACGCAGGGCCTGAAGGATCTCCTCGTGCTCGACGAGGGTCTTGGCGATCCGGTCGGGGTGGGAGTGCAGGACGGCGACGCCCATGCGCAGTTGCCGGTCGCGGAGCTGGTCGTAGAGCCGCGACAGGATCTCGTTGCCGCCGCTGCGGACGATCTCCGCGTGGAAGCACCGGTCGGTGACGGCTGCTCCGGCGAGATCGCCGGCGGCGGCCTGGGCCTTCTGCTGGGCGAGCAGTTCCTCCAGGCGCGCGATGAGGCCGGGGGGCGCGGGTACGGCCTTGCGCGCCGCGTGCTCCTCGACGAGCATCCGCGTCTCGACCACGTCCTTGATCTCCTGTGCGGAGACCGGCAGGACCAGTGCGCCCTTCTTCGGATAGAGCTTGATCAGCCCCTCGACCTCCAGCCGCAGCAGCGCCTCCCGCACCGGCGTCCGTGAGACCCCGACGGCCTCGGCGAGCTCGCCCTCGGTGAGGAGGGTCCCGCCCTCGTAGCGGCGCTCCAGGACGCCCTGCTTGACGTGGGTGTAGACGCGGTCGGCGGCGGGGGGCTGCTTCATGGACTGCTGCTTCACGGGGGCGGGCGGGGCTGAGGGCATGCCCACAGCATAGATACAACACGTACGCATGA
This sequence comes from Streptomyces sp. DT2A-34, assembly GCF_030499515.1. Taxonomy (NCBI): domain Bacteria; kingdom Bacillati; phylum Actinomycetota; class Actinomycetes; order Kitasatosporales; family Streptomycetaceae; genus Streptomyces; species Streptomyces sp. DT2A-34. The sequence continues at coordinate 4,934,741 of NZ_JASTWJ010000001.1, forward strand.
GGACGCTCGTCCAGCATGCGGACGAGAAACCTGATCAGGAGTCAGACACGGGGACCCGCGACACACGTCCCACAACCTTCTGTGCTACTTACGTGTCACACATGTGCGGCCCACCTGTCTTCCCCTCCAACTCGGCCGCACACAAGGGCATTCGACGTAATCGGGGTATTTCAGTTGATAACCGCCACCAAGGGCTTCCGTGTCCGCAGAGCCGCAGCCGTCGCCGTGACGACCGGCGCGGTGCTCGTCACCGGCGCCCTCACCGCGGCACCCGCGCAGGCTGTGACGGCGCCCACCATCACCGCCAAGGGCGGGTTCCTGATGAACAGCGCCACCGGCACGACCCTGTTCACCAAGGCCGCTGACACCAAGAGGCTCACCGCCTCCACCACGAAGATCATGACCGCGAAGGTCGTGCTCTCGCAGACGAACCTGAACCTGGACACCAAGGTCACGATCAAGAAGGCAGTCAGCGACTACATCGTCTCCAAGGGCGCCTCGTCGGCCAGGCTGATCGTCGGCGACAAGGTCACCGTCCGCCAGCTGCTGTACGGGATGATGCTGCCGTCCGGCTGCGACGCCGCGATGGCCCTCGCCGACAAGTTCGGTACCGGTACGACGGTCAACGCTCGCGTGAAGTCGTTCATCGGCAAGATGAACACCATGGCCAAGAACCTTGGCATGACGAACACGCACTTCGATTCGTTCGACGGCATCAGCAACGGGTCCAACTACTCGACGCCGCGCGACCTGACGAAGCTCGCCCGGAGCGCGATGAAGAGCACGACGTTCAAGACCGTCGTGAAGACCAAGTCGTACACGGCCAAGACGATCACCAGCAGCGGCTCCACCCGCACGATGGGGGCCTGGACCAACACCAACACGCTGCTCGGCTGGAACGGCACGCTCGGCATCAAGACCGGCTCGGGCACCGAGGCCAAGTACTGCCTCGTCTTCGCGGCCACTCTCAACGGGGAGTCGGTGATGGGGACCGTCATGACCTCCCCCTCTGCGACCGACCGCACGACGGACGTGAAGAAGCTGATCAACTACGGCTACGCGAAGATCAGCTGACTCCGGCTGACCGCTGACGCCCCGGCTCGACGAAAGGGGGCGGCCACTCGACAGTGGCCGCCCCCTTTCCGTCACCTTTCGTCACCGCGCGTGGCTCACGCCCAGCTGATCAGCCGCTTCGGCTGCTCCAGGATCGCCGCCACGTCGGCCAGCACCTTGGAGCCCAACTCGCCGTCCACCAACCGGTGGTCGAAGCTGAGCGCCAGCGTGGTGACCTGACGGGGCTTCACCTTGCCCTTGTGGACCCACGGCTGGAGCTTGATCGCGCCGACCGCGAGGATCGCGGACTCGCCGGGGTTGAGGATCGGGGTGCCGGTGTCGACGCCGAAGACGCCGACGTTGGTGATGGTGACGGTGCCGCCCTGCATCGCGGCGGGGGACGTCTTGCCCTCCTTCGCCGTCGACACCAACTCGCCCAGCGCCCCGGCCAGTTGCGGGAGCGTCTTGGTGTGGGCGTCCTTGATGTTCGGGACGATCAGGCCGCGCGGGGTCGCCGCCGCGATGCCCAGGTTGACGTAGTGCTTCCGCACGATCTCCTGGGCCGCCTCGTCCCAGGAGGCGTTCACCTCCGGGTTGCGCTTGATGGCGACCAGGAGAGCCTTGGAGATCAGCAGCAGGGGGTTCACGCGCAGGCCCGCGAACTCCCTGTCCTGCTTGAGCTCCTCGACCAGCTTCATCGTGCGCGTCACGTCCACCGTCACGAACTCCGTGACATGCGGCGCCGTGAACGCCGAGCCGACCATCGCCGCCGCCGTCGCCTTGCGGACGCCCTTCACCGGGATACGGGTCTCGCGGGCCGCGTCGTACGTGGCCACCGGCGCCGACGTGGCCGCCGGGGCGGCGACCGGGGCGGGCTGGGGCCCCGGCTCGGGAGCCGGGGCCGGCGGGGCCACCGCCGCGTGGACGTCCTCCCGCGTGATGATGCCGTCGGGGCCGGTGGGGGTCACCGTGGCCAGGTCGACGCCCAGGTCCTTCGCCAGCTTGCGCACCGGCGGCTTCGCCAGCGGCCGGGGAGGCTTCACCGCCGCGGCGGGGCCATGGCCGTTCAGCTCGGACTGCAGGGCCTGCGCCGCCGTCGAGGGCTCCTGAGGCGGGACGTCGGCCCCCTTGCGCGGGCGGCGCTTGGTCGAGGACGCGGCCACGCCGTAGCCGACCAGCACCGGCTGGCGGCCCTGCGGCTTGGCCTCCTCCGGCTGCTTCTCGGCGGGAACCTGGGCCTGAGCCGGCGCCTCGGCGACCGGGGTCGCCCCGCCCGCCCCTCCCGCCACGTCCACCGCGATGATCGCCGTACCGACGTCCACCGTCGTGCCCTCGGGGAAGTGCAGCTCCCGGACCACCCCGTCGTACGGGATGGGCAGCTCGACGGCCGCCTTGGCCGTCTCGACCTCGCACACCACCTGACCGTCGGTGACCGTGTCGCCCGGCTGGACGTACCACTTGAGGATCTCGGCCTCGGTGAGTCCCTCGCCCACGTCGGGCATCTTGAACTCGCGCACGGACGCTTGAGTCATCGTCGTCACGACCCTCTCCTCAGTACGCCAGGGCACGGTCGACGGCGTCGAGCACCCGGTCCAGGCCCGGCAGGTACTCCTCCTCCAGACGCGCCGGCGGATACGGGGCGTGATAGCCGCCCACCCGCAGCACCGGGGCCTCCAGGTGGTAGAAGCAGCGCTCCGTGATCCGGGCGGCGATCTCCGCACCCGAGCCGAAGAACACCGGGGCCTCGTGGACCACGACCAGGCGGCGGGTCTTCTCGACGGAGGCCTGGATGGAGTCGAAGTCGAGCGGGGAGACCGAGCGCAGGTCCAGGACCTCCAGGTTCCGGCCTTCCTCGGCGGCCGCGTCGGCGACCTCCCGGCACAGCTTCACCATCGGGCCGTAGGCGGCCAGCGTGAGGTCCGTGCCCTCGCGGACGACCTGCGCCTTGTGCAGCGGGCCCGGGATCGCCTCGGGGTTGACCTCGCCCTTGTCCCAGTACCGCCGCTTCGGCTCGAAGAAGATCACCGGGTCGTCGCTCTGGATGGCCTGCTGCATCATCCAGTAGGCGTCCGACGGGTTGGAGGGGCTGACGACCTTCAGACCGGCCACGTGCGCGAAGAGCGACTCGGGGGACTCCGAGTGGTGCTCCACCGCGCCGATGCCGCCGCCGTAGGGGATGCGGACGACGATCGGGAGCTTGACCTTGCCCAGCGAGCGCGCGTGCATCTTCGCCAGCTGCGTGACGATCTGGTCGTAGGCCGGGAAGACGAAGCCGTCGAACTGGATCTCCACGACCGGGCGGTAGCCGCGCAGGGCCAGGCCGATCGCCGTGCCCACGATGCCCGACTCGGCCAGCGGGGTGTCGATGACGCGGCTCTCTCCGAAGTCCTTCTGCAGGCCGTCCGTCACCCGGAAGACACCGCCGAGCTTGCCGACGTCCTCGCCCATGATGAGGACCTTGGGGTCCGTGTCCAGGGCGCGGCGCAGCGACTCGTTGATCGCCTTGGCCAGGGCCATGCTTTTGAACGTCCCAGCTTCCGCTGCCATGTCAGACCCCCTCTACGTCCGCGAACGACGCCTGGTAGGCGGCGAACTGGGCGCGCTCCTCGTCGACGAGCGCATGCCCGTCCGCGTACACGTTCTCGAAGATGGCGAAGTGGTCCGGGTCCGGCATGGCGCGGACCGCTTCGCGCACTCGTTTGCCCAACGCCTCGCTCTCCGCCTCCAGTTCCGCGAAGAATCCGTCGTCCGTGTGGTTTGAAGCCTCCAGGTAGCGGCGAAGGCGCAGGATCGGGTCCTTCGCCTCCCAGGCCAGACGCTCCTCGTCACCGCGGTAGCGGGTGGGGTCGTCGGAGGTGGTGTGGGCGCCCATGCGGTACGTGTACGCCTCGACCAGCGTCGGTCCCTCGCCGCTGCGGGCACGCTCCAGCGCCCACTTCGTCACGGCCAGGCAGGCCAGGACGTCGTTGCCGTCGACGCGGACGCCCGGGAAGCCGTAGCCCTGCGCACGCTGGTAGAGCGGCACCCGGGTCTGCTTCTCGGTCGGCTCGGAGATCGCCCACTGGTTGTTCTGGCAGAAGAACACGACGGGGGCGTTGTAGACCGCGGAGAAGGTGAACGATTCCGCGACGTCGCCCTGGCTGGAAGCGCCGTCGCCGAAGTACGCGATCACCGCGCTGTCGGCGCCGTCCTTGGCGATGCCCATCGCATAGCCGGTGGCGTGCAGCGTCTGGGAGCCGATGACGATCGTGTAGAGCTGGAAGTTGTTGCTGTTCGGGTCCCAGCCGCCGTTGTTCACGCCGCGGAACATGCCGAGCAGGTTGCTCGGGTCGACCCCGCGGCACCAGGCGACGCCGTGCTCGCGGTAGGTCGGGAAGACGTAGTCGTCCTCGCGGGTGGCCCGGCCGGAGCCGATCTGGGCGGCCTCCTGGCCGAGCAGCGAGGCCCACAGGCCCAGCTCGCCCTGGCGCTGCAGCGAGGTGGCCTCGGCGTCGAAGCGGCGGGTGAGCACCATGTCGCGGTAGAGGCCGCGGAGCTCGTCGGGGGTGATGCCGGCGACGTACTTGTCGAACTCGGCGTTCTTGACGCGCTTGCCCTCGGGCGTCAGCAGCTGGACGAGTTCGGGGTCGGTGCCTGGCGATTTCCTTGCGGTTGTGCGCTTGCCGGCCGTGCTCTTGGTACCGGCGCTGCGTCGCGGCTTTGGCGCGGCAGTGCTCTCCACGGTCACGTGTGCTCCTCCGTCGGTCCGGCTACCCGGGTTCGCCGGGTGCCAGTGCGGCTCACCTGAAGCCCTACGGACGCACAGGGTGGGTGCGGCTCGTGCGGGAACAGGCGTGACAGGTGCCCCGGCGAGCGCCCTGCAATAGGCACGTTACCCAGTGCTCCACATTTCTGTGAAACCCCTCCTGACCTGCGATTTTGCTTGGATATCCAAGTAAATCGCCAAAGTCCGGAACAACTCCTGGTCACAGCCTTGCAGGGGGCCGGAACAACGGCACGTTATATCGGTGACCCAGGTCACGGGAAGAGCCGCCGAGGGCGAGGTCACTGAACTGGCGTGACGCTGATCTCGTGCACGAAGGCGGATAAGTCAGGTTATGCCAGCAGAACGATCCAGCCACCCGCCGTAAACGGCACGCGCGCGTGGAGCCCGTTTCCGGGCCGCACGCGCGCGTGGGGCTGACTTCTTCAGTGAGACGGTGCCGCGAGGCCGGTCAGAGGCCGTCGTCCGTCGGTGTCGGCAGCGTCGGGTCCTCCGTGGGGTCCTCCGTCGGGTCCTCGGTGGGGTCCTCCGTCGGGCCCTCGGTCGGCTCGGCCGTGGTCGGGGTCTCGGTCGGCTCGGCCGTGGTCGGGTCCTCGGTCGGCGTGTAGGAGGGCTCGTACGACGGCGTGTAGTCCGGGTCGGTGCCCGTACCGGTGCTGTCGTCCGTGTACTCGTCGGTCGGCTCCTCGGTCGCCTCGTCGCTCGGCGTCTCGCTGGGCGTGTCCTTGTCGGCGTTCTGCGAGGTGGTGGGCGTCGGCGTGGTGTCGGTGCCGCCGCCCGAGCCGGTGTCCTTGAGCGCCAGCGCGACGCCCGCCGCGATCGCGATCACCGCGAGGACGGCGAGGATCCACAGTTTGCCGCGACCGCTGCCCCTGTTGCCGTGCCCCTCGAAGCCGCCGTCGTCCCCGCCGCCGTACCCGGCGGGCAGGATCGGCTGCGGGACCTGCGTCGTACCGGAACCGGAGTCCGAGGGGTGCCCCATGACGGTCGTGTTCGCGAAGCCCGCCGCCGGGGTGTGCCGGCCGTCGTGCATCGTCACCGGGCCGGTGTTCCAGGTGCCGGTGTGGCCGCCCTGGTCGTACAGCATCTGCAGGCCGTACTGGACGAGGCCGCGCATCTCCTCGGCCGTCTGGAACCGGTCGTCCGGCTCCTTGGCGAGCGAGCGCATGACCAGGCCGTCGAGCTCCGGCGGGCAGCCGTCGGAGAACTCGGACGGGGGCGTCGGGATGTCCTGGACGTGCTGGTAGACCACCGACAGCGGGGTCTCGCCGGTGAACGGCGGGCGCAGCGCGAGGAGTTCGTAGAGCAGGCAGCCCGTCGCGTACAGGTCGGAGCGGTGGTCGACCGCCTTGCCGAGCGCCTGCTCGGGCGAGAGGTACTGCGGGGTGCCCATGACCATGCCGGTCTGCGTCATCGTCGACTGCGCGCCGTGCAGGGCGCGGGCGATGCCGAAGTCCATCACCTTCACAGCGCCGTTGTGGGTGATGATGACGTTGGCGGGCTTGATGTCGCGGTGCACGATGCCGTGCTGGTGCGAATAGGCGAGCGCCTCCAGGACGCCGGAGACGATGATCAGGGCCTGCTCGGGGCCGGGCGCCTCGGCGTTGAGGAGCAGGTCGCGGATGGTCCGCCCCTCGACGATCTCCATCACGATGTACGGCACGCTGTGGCCGCCCACGAAGTCCTCGCCGGAGTCGTACACGGCGACGATCGCGTGGTGGTTGAGGCCGGCCACCGACTGGGCCTCGCGCGTGAAGCGGGCCTTGGACACCGGGTCCTCGGCGAGGTCGGAACGCAGCAGCTTGACCGCCACGGTGCGGCCGAGGCGCACGTCCTCGGCCGCGAACACCTCGGCCATACCGCCCCGGCCGAGTCTGCGGGTCAGCCGATAACGGCCGTCCCCGACAAGCCCGCCGTTACCCCACATCTCCGGCGCGTCTGACATACCGCCGCCAGCCGCCTCGGGGTCGGACGGGCCCTGAGCGCGCTGCTGCTGTGCCATCAGTCCTCGCCGTCGTTTCTGCCCGCGGTGCGCGCGGTGTTGTTACGGTCTCCGTCGGCCACGCTACAGCCTCCACGCAAGCCGTCGGTCCGAGACGGCCGCCCCAACCGGAGGGAGACGGACCGGCCATCAAACCGGCACCGCGTCCGCTCGTGCAAATTCTGTGTACCGCCCGTACTGCCCCGGTAACTCTTCCGCGACGCTTCTTTCGCGTACGGTCACGGAACGGGCACCGCGCTTGACCTGTCAGTGCCGTGGGGCAGACTTGGCCGGGAATAGCAGTTGGATCACTCGGGATCAAACCCGATCCACGACAATCCACGGCAATCGCAGGCGCCTAAGAGGCTACGGGGGACGCAGCACATGAGCCAGGACGGCGCACAGGGCCGGTACGCGGGGCGGGCGCTCGCCGGCGGCCGCTATCAGCTGCGCGACTTGCTCGGCGAGGGCGGCATGGCCTCGGTGCACCTCGCCTACGACGCCGTGCTCGACCGGCAGGTCGCGGTCAAGACCCTGCACACCGAACTCGGCCGCGAGCAGGCGTTCCGCGAGCGCTTCCGCCGCGAGGCCCAGGCCGTGGCCAAGCTCACGCACACCAACATCGTCTCCGTCTTCGACACCGGCGAGGACGAGCTCGACGGCATGACGACGCCGTACATCGTCATGGAGTACATCGAGGGCCGGCCGCTCAGCTCGGTCTTCGACGAGGACGTACGGCAGTTCGGAGCGGTGCCCGCCGACAAGGCGCTGAAGATCACCGCGGACGTGCTCGCGGCGCTGGAGATCAGCCACGAGATGGGGCTGGTGCACCGGGACATCAAGCCGGGCAACGTGATGATGAACAAGCGCGGCGTCGTCAAGGTCATGGACTTCGGCATCGCGCGCGCCATGCAGTCCGGTGTGACGTCGATGACACAGACCGGCATGGTGGTCGGCACGCCGCAGTACCTCTCGCCCGAGCAGGCGCTGGGCCGGGCCGTGGACGCCCGCTCCGACCTCTACTCGGTCGGCATCATGCTGTTCCAACTCGTCACCGGGCGGCTGCCGTTCGACGCGGACTCGCCGCTGGCGATCGCGTACGCGCATGTGCAGGAGGAGCCGACCGCTCCGTCCTCCATCAACCGCGCCCTGCCGCCCGCCGTGGACGCGCTGGTCGCCCGCGCCCTGAGGAAGAACCCGAACGAGCGCTTCCCGAGCGCCGAGGCCATGCGCGACGAGTGCCTGCGCGTGGCCGCGTCCTTCCAGGCGGCCCCGCCGAGCATCGTGCCGGGCTCACAGGCGCAGAGCGGCCAGGGCGTCGGCGCCTCGGTGTTCCCGCCGGTCGGCCAGACGCCGCCGCCCGGGGGCCCGGTCCAGACGCCGTACCAGCCGACCCCGGCCCCGAACCCGTACGGCACCCCGCCGCCCGGGACGCCCCCGCCGGGGTACGGCTACCCGCAGCAGCCCGGCTACCAGACACCGCCGCCGGCGGCGTACTCCCCGCAGCCGGGCCATCCGACCCCGCCGCCGTACACCCTCTCGCCCCAGCCGCAGCCCACGTCGGGCGGCGGCAAGAACAACCGCGCGGTGATCATCGGCTCGATCGTCGTGTCCCTCGTCGCCGTGGGCGGCCTGATCGCCGCACTGACACTGACCGGCGGCGGCACCGAGGACGACGAGGGCGGGGGCGGCACGAGCACGTCGGCGCCGGCCACGAAGGCGGCCGGATACCGGGCGGGGGACAGTTCGAGGACGGTCGAGACGACCACGTGCACCGAGCCGCGGGAGTCGTTCCTCGACCCCGACAAGGTACGGATGCCGGACTTCTCGTACCAGTACTGGCCTTCGGTCGTCGAGTGTCTCAAGGCTGCCGACTGGAAGTACGAGAAGACCTCCAAGGACGAGAACACGTACGGCGACGGCACGGTGCTGGTGCAGTCCCCCGAGACGGGCACTGACTTCGATCCGGAGAACCCGCCGACGATGAAGTTCACGGTCTCGACGGGCAATCCGGAGTGACGCCCATGTGAAAGGGCCCGGCAGCGCTGGCTGCCGGGCCCTTCGCGTGCGGGTGGGGTTTACAGGTACGGCCCGCCGGTGCGGCCCGCCTGGTGCTGATCGCCGTCCTCGTGACCGCCGACTCCCGGCGGCAGGGCGCGGCGCATCTGCTCCAACTGGGCCCGGGCGGCCATCTGCTGGGCGAAGAGCGTGGTCTGGATGCCGTGGAAGAGGCCCTCCAGCCAGCCGACCAGCTGGGCCTGCGCGATGCGCAGTTCCGCGTCGCTCGGGGTCGCCTCGTCCGTGAACGGCAGGGAGAGCCGCTCCAGCTCCTCGACGAGTTCCGGTGCCAGGCCGTCCTCCAGTTCCTTCACGGAACTGGCGTGGATCTCCTTCAGCCGGACCCGGCTCGCCTCGTCCAGGGGAGCCACGCGCACTTCTTCGAGCAGCTGCTTGATCATGCTGCCGATCCGCATGACCTTCGCCGGCTGCTCGACCTGCTCCGTCACCGGGATCTCGCGGGAGTCCTCGTCTCCGTTGCCGCCGGTGAGCGCCATCCCGTCCTGGCCCACGACCAGGATCTGGGGGTTCTCGGACGGCCTTTCGTTCCTCGGCATCTCCATGCCGCCATTCTCTCGCACCCGTACAGCTCATCATCGTGGTGCCCCCCGTGTGGGGTGATCCACCGTTTAGGCCGGGGGAGATTCCGTCAGTCGCCCAGTCACGCTGTCGCTCTTTGTTCCAGGACCAGCAGCCGGGCCATCTCGTCGGGGTGCTCGTGCGCCCGCGCCCGCGCCGGCCCCTCGGCCCTCCGCCGTACGTAACCGTGCGGGGTCCGGGTCACATGCCTGCGCTGCGCCCCCACGACCTCGGCCCGCCCCCGCCAGCGCGTACAGCACCCGCCCCGCCTCGTCCACGCCGCCCTATTCAGCGGCCAGGTCCCGTCGGCACGCGTCTCGAACTCGGCACGCAGCCGCGAGCCGTAGCGGGGGCCGGCTTCCAGGAGCGCCAGCAGTCCGTGTCGTATCGACATAACCGGATTGTGCGCCCGATTCGGTCGGGTGGCGGAGTCCGGAATGCCGGGTGCGTTCGGTGCTGTGAGGCTTGTGCCGTGACTTCATTGCTGGGGGCGACGCGGGGGTGGCGGTTCGTCCCGGGTAGCGGGTTCCTGACCTCGCCGGGCGCGGGGCGCGGGCTCGCGCGTTCGTCGTCGCCGGGGGCTGCGCCTGGGCTCAGGGCGGGGACGCTGGTGGTGCTGGTGGCGGGGTTGGTCGTCGGGTGGGGTGGGGGTGGGGTGTCGTACGGCCTTGATGGCCCGCGTGGTGCTGTCGCATCCGGCGATTCCTCCGGCTCCCCGGGTTCGCCCTCGCCCGTCTCCCCCCGTGCGGCCGCGTCCCCCTCCGCGTCCGTGGCTGACTCCGAGGCTTCCGCCAGCTCCTCGGTCGAGCCCCTGCCTTCCTCCGCCGCCGAGACTCCGTCCGGGGCGCCCTCCGCCTCCCCCGCCCCTTCCGGGGAGTCCCGGGCGTCCCAGGCCTCGGCCACCTCTCCCGCCCACGCGCCCACCGCCTCCCCTCCCGCCCCTCCCGCCCCTCCGGCCCCCTCCGACAAGCCGTCCCGGGCCGGGAGCAGGGCCGGTGAGGGGCGGGAGCGGCCGGGGCGGGAGAAAGGGCCACTGGAGGACGAGGAAGCTGCGGACAAGGAAGCGGCGGACGACGAAGCCACGGAGGAGGAAGCAGCGGAGGAGGAGCCGGACGGCGGCACGGGCGACGAGGACGGGGAGGGCTCGGCGTTGCCGGAGGACGAGGGTGAGGGTGAGGACGACGGCGGGGGCGTGGCCGAGCGTCCGGACGGCGCCGGTGACTCCGCCGCGGACTCCGCCACGGTGCCCTCGGCCCCGTCGAACCGTCCCGCACGGCAGCCCGTCCCGCATGCCGAGAGCCCGACCGAGCCCGTGCTGCAGGTCCTGCCCCTCGGCAGCGGGCTGGTGCTCATCGGGCTCGGTCTGGGGCTCGCCTTCGTCGGTCTGCGGTTGCGGCGCGGCTAGGCCCTGTCGTCAAATTCCCGTCGTCCGCCCGAAGGGCGGGCCGCGCGGCGTGAGGTGCGTGCTCTCGGCGTGCCGCGTGGGGGGTGCCCCCTCTGGGGGAGCGTGCATGGCGTCGCGCGGCAGGCGGGAATTTGACGACAGAGCCTAGGGGGTTCCTGCACCGCGCCAGCCTTACGGCGCGACCAGGAGCACCTTCCCGACGTGCCCGCTCTCCTCCACCACCCGGTGGGCCTCGGCCGCGTCGTTCATCGGGATCTCGCGGTCGACGACCGGACGTACATGGCCGGCGTCCACCAGGGGCCACACATGCTCGCGTACGGCCGCGACGATCGCCGCCTTCTCGCCGAGCGGACGGGCCCGCAGCGAGGTCGCGCTGATGGCGCCGCGCTTGGCCAGGAGCGCGCCGATGTTGAGTTCGCCCTTGACGCCGCCCTGCATGCCGATGATCGCCAGGCGCCCGCTGACGGCGAGGGCCCGGACGTTGCGGTCGAGGTACTTGGCGCCCATGTTGTCGAGAATGACGTCGGCTCCGGCCCCGTCGGTGGCCTTCTTGACCTCGTCGACGAAGTCCTGCTCCCGGTAGTTGATCAGGACGTCGGCGCCCAGCTCGGCGCACCGGTCCAGCTTCTCCGGCGTGCCCGCCGTGACGGCGACCTTGGCGCCGACGGCCTTGGCGAGCTGGATGGCCATGGTGCCGATGCCGCTGGAGCCACCGTGCACGAGCAGGGTCTCGCCCGGGCGGAGGTGGGAGATCATGAAGACGTTGGACCAGACCGTGCAGACCACCTCGGGCAGGGCAGCGGCCCGCGTCAGGCTCACGCCCTTGGGTACGGGCAGCAGCTGGCCGGCCGGCACGGCGACCTTCTCGGCGTAGCCGCCGCCCGAGAGCAGCGCGCACACCTCGTCGCCCACGGCCCAGCCGGAGACGCCGGGGCCGAGCTCGGCGATCCGGCCGGAGCACTCCAGGCCGGGGTAGGGGGAGGCGCCGGGCGGCGGGTTGTAGAAGCCCTGGCGTTGCAGGATGTCGGCGCGGTTGACGGCCCCGGCCACCACCTCGACCAGCACCTCGCCCTCACCGGGCACGGGATCGGGGACCTCGTCCCACACCAGCGCCTCGGGCCCACCAGGTTCGGGAATCGTGATCGTATGCATGGCACGGACGCTACTCCCCGGCCTCCGACCCCCTGCCCCTCGGTCCTTGGACGGGTTCGGACGGAAAATCCGGTGCGGCACCGATGAGTTTGCGCGACCGTAAAGGTCTCCCCATACGCAGCCCAAGAACGCGGAAGGACCACTCGGAAGGACCCGAAGCATGAGCACGCAGACGACGTCCGGTCTCGCGATCGAGACGGCAGGCCTGGTGAAGACGTTCGGTGAGACACGGGCCGTCGACGGCGTGGACCTCGCGGTTCCGGCCGGCACGGTCTACGGCGTCCTCGGCCCGAACGGCGCCGGCAAGACGACCACGGTGAAGATGCTCGCCACCCTCCTACGACCCGACGGCGGCGAGGCCCACGTCTTCGGCCACGACATCGTGCGTGAGGCCGACGAGGTGCGCGGCCGGGTGAGCCTCACCGGCCAGTACGCCTCCGTGGACGAGGACCTCACCGGCACCGAGAACCTGGTCCTGCTGGCCCGGCTCCTCGGCCACGGCAAGCCCGCCGCGCGGGAGCGTGCCGCGCAGCTGCTGGAGGCCTTCGGGCTTTCGGACGCGGCCGGGAAGCAGGTCAAGAACTACTCCGGCGGCATGCGGCGCCGTATCGACATCGCCGCGTCCATCCTCAACACCCCCGACCTGCTCTTCCTCGACGAGCCGACGACCGGCCTCGATCCGCGCAGCCGCAACCAGGTGTGGGACATCGTGCGCGCCGTCGTCGCCCAGGGCACCACCGTGCTGCTGACCACGCAGTACCTGGACGAGGCCGATCAGTTGGCGTCCCGGATCGCCGTCATCGACCGCGGCAAGGTGATCGCCGAGGGGACCAAGGGCGAGCTCAAGGCGTCCGTCGGCGCCGGGTCCGTCCATCTGCGGCTGCGTGACGCGGCGCAGCGGCCGGACGCCGAGCGCGTGCTGCGGCTGACGCTCGACGCGGACGTGCAGCTGGAGCCGGATCCCGTGGCCCTCACCGCCCGCGTCGGCTCCGGGGCGGCCAATGGACAGGGCGCGGCGGAGCAGGCCGCCCGCGCGCTCGCCGAACTGGCCCGCACCGGCATCACCGTCGACAACTTCTCGCTGGGCCAGCCCAGCCTGGACGAGGTGTTCCTCGCCCTCACCGGACACGACACCCACGACACCCACGACGAGCCCGGCAACGACGACAAGGACGAGGTGGCGGCATGAGCACCGTGACGCAGACCGAGAGCAAGGAACTCGCCCCCGTCAGCGCCGAGTCGCTCGCCGCGCTGCTCGTCTCCGGGGAGCGGCCGCCGCGGCCCAGCGCCTGGTCGGCCTCGATGACGTTCGGCTGGCGGGCGATCCTGAAGATCAAGCACGTACCCGAGCAGCTCTTCGACGTCACCGCGTTCCCGATCATGATGGTGCTGATGTACACGTACCTGTTCGGGGGCGCCCTGGCCGGGTCCCCGAGGGAGTACATCCAGTTCCTGCTGCCGGGCATCCTGGTGATGTCGGTCGTGATGATCACGATGTACACCGGCGTCTCGGTGAACACCGACATCGAGAAGGGCGTCTTCGACCGGTTCCGGTCGCTGCCCATCTGGCGGCCGTCGACCATGGTCGGCTATCTGCTGGGCGACGCCCTGCGCTACACGATCGCGTCCGTGGTGATGCTCACCGTCGGCATGATCCTGGGCTACCGCCCGGACGGCGGGGTCGTCGGGGTGCTCGCGGGGATCGCGCTGCTGGTCGCCTTTTCGTTCGCGTTCTCGTGGATCTGGACGATGTTCGGGCTGATGCTGCGCACCGAGAAGTCGGTGATGGGCGTCAGCATGATGGTGATCTTCCCGCTGACGTTCCTGTCCAACGTCTTCGTCGACCCGAAGACCATGCCGGGCTGGCTCCAGGCCTTCGTCAACAACAGCCCGATCACTCATCTGTCCTCGGCGGTACGGGGGTTGATGGCCGGTGACTGGCCGGCGGCCGAGGTGGCCTGGTCGCTGGGGTGGGCGGGCCTGTTCGTGCTGGTCTTCGGGCCGATCACGATGCGGCTGTACAACCGCAAGTAGTCGAAGCGGCCCGTCAGATGGGCTTCATCCCTGGGGGCAGACGCCGGTCATCGGGTGCCACCTGAGTGCCCGGCGTCGCCCGCACGATGGTGATGAGCCGGTCCGTCAACTCCAGCGTCCCCACGGCCGGATCGTCGTATCCGAGCACCCGGTGCCCCCGTACGACGCTCACCACCAGGTCGTCCGTCTGCCGTGGGCTCTTGCCCACCTCGGCCTTTATGACCGGTCGTTCGACGATGTCGAGCCCGCTGCCCTGCTGGATCAGGTCCTCCAGGACCATCCCGGCGGCGGGGCTGAGCACGGAGAGGCCGAGGAGCCGACCGGCCGCGCTGGCGCTGGTGATGACCGCGTCGGCGCCGGACTGCTTCAGCAGCGGCGCGTTCTCCTCCTCGCGCACCGCGGCCACGATCTTCGCGCCGCGGTTGAGCTGCCGGGCCGTCAGCGTCACCAGGACGGCGGTGTCGTCGCGCTGGGTCGCGATGATGATCTTCCGCGCCTTGTGCACCTCGGCCCGCATCAGGACGTCACTGCGCGTGGCGTCCCCGGTGACCCCGGCGTACCCGTCCCCGACCGCCGCATCGATCACCTTGGAACTCGGGTCGACCACGACGACCTGGTCCTTCCTCAGGCCGGTGGCGCAGACGGTCTGGATCGCCGAACGCCCCTTCGTTCCGAAGCCGATGACGACGGTGTGGTCGCGCAAGGTGGACCTCCAGCGGTTCAGACGCCACTCCTCCCGGGTCCGTTCGGTGAGGACCTCGAGCGTGGTGCCGACCAGGATGATCAGGAACAGCACGCGCATGGGCGTGATGACGAAGATGTTGGTGAGCCGGGCGGCGTCACTGACGGGGGTGATGTCGCCGTATCCGGTGGTGGAGAGGCTGACGGTCGCGTAGTAGAAGGCGTCGAGGAGGTCGACGGAACCGTCGGAGTTGTCGTTGTAGCCGTCGTGGTCGGCGTAGACGATCAAGGCGGTCGCCACGAGCAGCGTCAGGGCCAGCACGACCCGCTTGGCAACCTGCCGGAACGGATGCTCCACGATCTTCTTCGGGAGCTTCACCCGGTAGGTCGCGACGCGCTCGTCCGCCCGACGGGCGATCGCGTCCTGGCCCGGAAGTTTCACGTGAAACACACCTCGATGCCGGCACTCGCCCAGGGCAGGTCGAGCAGTTCGGTCTCCTGACCTGCGCGGACACCGCCCGGCGGTACGACGGCGACGGCGTCGGCCGCCGCCATGCCCCGCAGCATGGCCGGCCCGTGGTAGTGCAACGGCACGGCGTGGTCGCCGCGCAGCACGACGGGGATGAGCCGGGTGTCGTACGGATGCCCGTGGGCCGCCTCCTTCAGGGGGAGTGTGTACGGCTCCGGGGACGGGTGGGCGGCGAGCGTGCGCAGCAGGGGTTCGGCGAGGGTGAGCAGGCCGGAGACGGCGGCGAGGGGGTTGCCGGGCAGGCCGACGAAGTGCTGGTTCTCCTTGGTGCGGGCCAGCAGCATGGGGTGGCCGGGCCGTACCTTGACGCCGTCCACCAGGAGTTCGGCGCCGATGCGCCGCAGCGTGGGGTGGACGTGGTCGACGGGGCCGGCCGCGGTGCCGCCGGTGGTGACGATGAGGTCGGCGTCGGAGCGGGTGAGGGCCTTGTGCAGGGCCTTGGCGTCGTCACCGAGCCGGCGCACGGAGGTGACGTCGGCGCCGAGTGCGCGCAGCCAGGGCGGCAGCATCGGGCCGAGGGCGTCGCGGATCAGCCCGTCGCGCGGAAGCCCCGCGGTGAGCAACTCGTCGCCGAGGACGAGGACTTCGACGCGGGGACGCGGTACGGCGGTCACGGTGTCGTATCCGGCGGCGGAGGCCAGGCCGAGGACGGCCGGGGTCACGAGGGTGCCGACGGCGAGCAGTTGGTCGCCGTTACGGCATTCCTGGCCGCGTGGGCGGATGTCCTGGCCGGGCTGGATCTCCCGGGTGGCGTGCAGACGGTCCTTGGCGTCCGTGCGGCCGTGCTCGCTGCGCAGGACGGCGGTGGTGTCCGGCGGGATCCGGGCGCCGGTCGCGATCCGGACGGCTTCTCCGTCGGTGAGCGGCTCGGGCTCGGCGTGCCCGGCCAGCACTCCCTCGTCCCGTACGTCCCAGGGGCCGGGGCCCGCGACCGCCCAGCCGTCCATGGCCGAGGTGTCGAAGGAGGGCAGGTCGGTGAGGGCGGTGAGGGGGGCGGCCAGGGTGAGGCCGAGGGCCGCGTCGAGGGGGACGGAGACGGGAGCGCGGCCGGCGGCCCGGGTGGCGGCACGCGCGGCACGGGCGGCGGTCTCGCGGGCCTCGCGCCAGGGGGTGGCCTGGTGGTGGCGGTCCGGGTGGGGGGAGCCCGGGGCGGGTGCGCCGGGTGCGGGCCCGTGGTCGCCGGGGGTGTGGGGGCCGTTGTGTTCGTTCACGAGGGCGAGCACCTCCTCGACGTCGAGGTCCTCGGCGTCCTCGTCCGCCTGGACGCCGCGGGCGGTCATCCGGCGTCCGGGCGGGTGTCGGGCGTGGCGTCGGGGGCCGCGTCGGACTTCGCGGCGGCCGCCTCCTCCGCCCAGCGCAGGGCGAGGGCGGTGGCCTTGCGGGAGGCCTCGGCGACGGCTTCGGGGCCGCCTTCGCCTCCCTTGGCCTGCGCTGCCGCGTACCCGACGAGGAAGGTCGTCAGCGGGGCCGCGGGGCGCGCCACCCCGTGGGCGGCGTCGCGGGCGAGATCGAGCAGGACCTTGGTGTCGACGTCGAGCTCGATGCCGAGCTCGTCCTTGACTGCGGAAATCCATTCATCCAACACGTGCCCATGCTCCCTGATGCGTGCCCTGGCGGTGGCGATGTCGTCCCAGGTGTCGCAGTCGAAGGACGCGACGGGGTCGGGGACGCGGGTGAGGCCGAGCGCGCCGGTCAGCCGGCGCAGGGGGAGGCCGGTGAGGCCGTCCCGCCCTTGGGCGAGCGCCTCCAGTTCGCGGCGCAGCGCGGGCGCGCGGTACGCGGCGACGAGCGGCTGGTCGCGGCCGTCGGCGTCGGTGAGCAGCGCACCGTCGGCGCCGCTGGTGCGCAGGGCGGCCAGCAGCCGCCGTACCGTGCCGTCGTCGAGGAACGGCAGGTCGGCGGAGAGGACGACGACCCGCTGTGCCGTGGTGTGGCGCAGCCCGGCGTCGAGTGCGGCCAGCGGGCCGCCGCCGGGTGGGTCCTCGCGCGCCCAGGTGACCGGGCGCGCGGTCGGGCGGGGGTCGGCGACGACGACGGTGGACCGCGCGTCGGCGCAGGCGGCGAGGACGCGGTCGAGCAGGGCCCGCCCGCCGACGCGCACCCCCGGCTTGTCCGCGCCGCCGAGCCGCCGCGCCGCACCTCCGGCGAGCACGACGGCGTCGTACGCGACGTCGTGCCCGGCCTCCTGCTGGGCGTCGGCGGCGCCTTGCCCGCCCGGCGGTTCGTACGCGGTCACCCCCCGAGTATGCGTGCCTCCACGATCACAGGGAACGCAGGGGAGGCGGCCGGCCGTGGTGGCTGTGTCACAGCGTGCGCAGCAGCACCGCCGGCTGTTCCACGCAGTCCGCCACATACCGCAGGAAGCCGCCTGCCGTGCCGCCGTCGCAGACCCGGTGATCGAAGGTGAGCGAGAGCTCCACGACCTGGCGCACCGCCAGTTCGCCCTCGTGCACCCACGGCTTGGGGATGATGCGGCCGACGCCGAGCATCGCGGCCTCGGGGTGGTTGATGATCGGCGTGGAGCCGTCGACGCCGAACACGCCGTAGTTGTTCAAGGTGAAGGTGCCGCCGGTGAGTTCCGCGGGCGTGAGGGTGCCCGTGCGGGCCGCCTCGGTCAGCCGGGCGAACTCCGCGGTCAGCGACTCCGCGTCCCGCGCGTGCGCGTCCCGTACGACCGGGACGACCAGGCCCCGCTCGGTCTGCGCCGCGAACCCAAGGTGCACCTGGTCGAGCTGGATGACCTCCCGGGCCTCCATGTCCACCGTGGAGTTGAGCTCGGGGAACCGGGCCAGGGCGGCGGTGCAGATGCGGGCCAGCAGGGCGAGGAGGGAGATCTTCGGCCCACCGGCGGCGTTCATCGCGGTCCGCGCCCTCATGAGCTCCGTGGCGTCGGCGTCCACCCAGCAGGTCGCGTCGGGGATCTCCCGCCGGCTGCGGGAGAGCTTGTCGGCGACGGCGCCGCGGATGCCCTTGAGGGGGGTACGGATGCCTTCAGGGGCGGCCTTGGCGTGGGCAGGGGGAGCAGGTGCCGGTGTGACTGCCGGTGCCTTGGCCACGCGCTCCTGCGCGGAGGCGGCCCGCAGCGCGTACTCCACATCCGCCCGCAGGATCAGCCCCTCGGGTCCGGAACCGTGCAACTCCCGCAGGTCCAATCCGTTCTCGCGGGCGAGGCGGCGCACCAGGGGGGAGATCACCGGAACAGGGCCCTCGTGGTTGCCGTTGCGGGCGTCGGCCCGGTCCGGGCCGGCGGGTGCGGTGGCGGACGCGGGACCGGCCGCCTGTGGCCGCACCGGAGCCGTCGGCCGTACCCTGCGCCGCCGCGAGGGCGCCTCGGAGGTGCCGTATCCCACCAGCACGTTTCCGGAGCCCTCGGTCGTACCGCCGAAGGCGGCCGCGCTCTCGGCCGCGCCCCGGGCCGTGCCCTCGCCCGGACTCTCTGCCGGTCCGCCGGAGGCAGGCGCCCCCACCGCCACCGTGAGCAGCGGCGCCCCGACGGGCAGCTCCGTGCCCTCCTCGCCGAAGCGAGCCGTGACCACGCCGCCGTAGGGGCAGGGGATGTCGACCATCGCCTTGGCCGTCTCGACCTCGACGACCGGCTGGTCGACGGTGACGACGTCACCCACCTCCACCAGCCAGCGGACGATCTCCGCCCCGGTGAGCCCCTCCCCGAGGTCGGGAAGCTTGAACTCCAGCACCTGTGGCATCAGCCCTCCGCCTCCCACTGCAGACGCCCCACGGCGTCCAGGATCCGGTCCACGCCGGGCAGGTGGTGACGCTCCAGCATCGGCGGCGGGTAGGGGATGTCGAACCCGGCCACGCGCAGCACCGGCGCCTCCAGGTGGTGGAAGCAGCGCTCCGTGATCCGGGCCGCGATCTCCCCTCCCGGGCCGCCGAACCCGCCCGACTCGTGCACGACGACCGCTCGCCCGGTCCGCCGTACCGAGGCGGCGACCGTCTCGTCGTCGAACGGCACCAGCGAGCGCAGGTCGACGACTTCCAGGTCCCACCCCTCCTCGCGCGCCGCCTCGGCGGCTTCGAGGCAGACGGGCACGGACGGTCCGTACGTGATGAGCGTGGCGCTCCGGCCCGAGCGCCGCACCACCGCGCGGCCAATCGGTTCAACGTCCGTCGGGTGTTCCGGGTTCCAGGAGTCCTTCGACCAGTACAGGCGCTTGGGCTCCAGGAAGACGACCGGGTCGTCGGAGGCGATGGCGGAGCGCAGCAGCCCGTAGGCGTCGGCGACGGTCGCGGGCGTGACGACATGGAGCCCCGGAGTCGCCATGTAGTACGCCTCGGAGGAGTCGCTGTGGTGCTCGACGCCGCCGATGCCGCCGCCGTAGGGGACGCGGACGGTGATCGGCAGCGGCATCGTGCCGCGCGTGCGGTTGCGCATGCGTGCCACGTGCGAGATGAGCTGCTCGAACGCCGGGTAGGCGAACGCGTCGAACTGCATCTCCACGACCGGGCGCAGGCCGTACATGGCCATGCCCACCGCCGTGCCCAGAATCCCCGCCTCGGCCAGCGGCGTGTCCGTGCAGCGGTCCTCGCCGAACTCCTTGGCGAGTCCGTCGGTGACGCGGAAGACGCCGCCGAGGGTGCCGACGTCCTCGCCCATGACGTGCACGGTGGGGTCGTCCGCCATGGCGTCGCGCAGCGCGCGCGTGAGGGCCTGCGCCATGGTGGCCGGCTTGACGGCGACGGTGGTCATCGGTGCGACCCTTCCGACTCGGCGTCGAGCTCGGCACGCAACTGGGCCTGCTGTTCGCGCAGTTGCGGGGTGGGCTCGGCGTACACGTGGGCGAACAGGTCCATCGGGTCGAGCACCGGGTCCTGGTTCATGCGCTCGCGCAGGTCGGCGGCCATCGCCTCGGCGGCGTCCCGCGCGGCCTGCTTGCCGGCCTCGTCGAGGAGGCCGCGCTCGGTCAGCTCGTGCTCCAGGAGGGCGAGCGGGTCGTGCCCGCGCCAGGTCTCCACCTCGGAGTCGCCGCGGTAGCGGGTCGCGTCGTCGGCGTTGGTGTGGGCGTCGATGCGGTAGGTGATCGCCTCGATCAGCGTCGGTCCGCCGCCCGCGCGGGCGTGCCGTACGGCGTCGCTCAGCACCTCGTGCACGGCGGCCGCGTCGTTGCCGTCGACCAGGCGGCCGGGCATGCCGTAGCCGACTGCCTTGTGGGCCAGCGACGGGGCCGCGGTCTGCTTGGCGAGCGGGACGGAGATCGCGAAGCCGTTGTTCTGGACCAGGAAGACGACCGGCGCCTGCCACACGGCGGCGAAGTTCAGCGCCTCGTGGAAGTCGCCCTCGCTGGAACCGCCGTCGCCGACCATGGCGAGCGCGACCACGTCGTCGCCCTTGAGGCGGGCGGCGTGCGCGAGGCCGACGGCGTGCGGGAGCTGGGTGGCGAGCGGGGTGCACAGGGGGGCCACGCGGTGCTCGTGCGGGTCGTAGCCGGTGTGCCAGTCGCCGCGCAGCAGGGTCAGCGCCTGGACGGGGTCCAGGCCGCGGGCCACGGCGGCGAGGGTGTCACGGTAGCTGGGGAACAACCAGTCGCGGTCCTCCAGCGCCAGCGCGGCGGCGACCTCGCAGGCCTCCTGGCCGGTGCTGGACGGGTACACGGCGAGGCGACCCTGCTTCGTGAGCGCGGTCGCCTGCGCGTTGTACCGACGGCCCCGCACCAGCTCGGCGTAGAGCCGGCGCAGCAGGCCCGGATCGGCCTTCGCGGCGGCCTCGGTGCCGAGGACGCGGTACGGCTCCGCGTCGGGCAGCAGCGGCGCGGGGTCCATGCGGGGCTGCCAGGCGGGCGGCGGCGATGGCCGGTACGCGCCTCGCTGCTCCATGACCGTCATGACGGCACCTCCTCGTGGGAGCGGCTACGGAAGGCGCAGCTCTTGTGATGCGCCTCACCTACCGATTGTTCGGTCGTCGGCACATTTTGGCTACAGGCACCCTCAGGCTGTGGACAAACGGTTCTCCACAGCCTGCAATGAACGCAGTACGTCCACGGCAGGAAGGTGGGGGGACATGGCGCCTGAACAAATGGCCGAGAGCCCGGACAGCGGCACCCCCTTGCCGCCCCCGCGCCCGCTCGACGCCATCGATCAGGACATCCTCCAGATGCTCCAGGCGGACGGCCGCGCCTCGATACGGTCGGTCGCCGAGCGGGTCCATGTCTCCCGTGCCAACGCCTACGCGCGCATCAACCGCCTCATCGAGGACGGTGTCATCCGGGGTTTCGGCGCCCGCGTCGACCACGAACGCGCAGGCCAGGGCACCTCGGCGTACATCACCCTGAAGATCGTCCAGAACTCCTGGCGCACGGTGCGCGAGCAGCTCAGACAGCTCCCCGGCGCCTCTCACATCGCCCTCGTCGGGGGCGATTTCGATGTGCTGCTGCTGGTCCACACCCCCGACAACAGGGCACTGCGCGAGCTGGTCCTCACCCGGCTCCAGGCGATCCCCGAGGTGCTCAGCTCGCGCACGCTGCTGGTGTTCGAGGAGGAGGACCTGGAGCCGCAGGGCTGAGCATCCGTCCCGGGGGTCAGCCGGAGGCCATCGCCGTGCCCATGAGCAGCATCCGCGCCGACCGGCGGAGTCCCCCGTAGACCATCACGTCGAGGCTGCTGACGTAGCTGTCGATGCCGAAAATGATGCACTCCCCCACGAGGAGCGGCAGTCCGGCCAGCGTGGCCACGAAAGGCGCCGTCCACCCCGTCGGGTCGGCTGCGAGCTCCGCGTCGTTCTCGATCATGCGTCACAGCCCACCGGCCGGGAACGCCCGCGGACATCGGGCGGCGCACTCATCCGTCCACGCGCGCGTACTCAACCCGCCGCCGCACCAGGGGCGGTCAGCCCGCCTGCCGCAGTCCCCCGAAGACCAGCCGCACCACCGTGTCGGCGACCTCGCGCTCGTTCATGCCGCGGCCGTCCGGCCGGTACCACTCCACGATCGAGTTGATCATCCCGAAGACGAGCCGCGTCGCCAGCCGCACCTCCACGTCGGCGCGCACCTCCCCGTCGGCGGCGGCCGCCTTGAGCAGTGCGGCGACCTGGTGGTCGAAGTCGCGGCGCCGGTCCAGGGCCCACCGCTCGGTGTCGGTGTTGCCGCGCACGCGCAGCAGCAGCGTCACATAGGGCAGGTCGCCTATGAGCACCTCGACCATGCGCCGTACGACGTACTCCAGGCGGTCGGCGGCGTGCCCCTCGCGCGCGTGCTCCTCGTCGAGGATCCCGAAGAGCCCGTCGAGCGCCCGGCTGACGGCGCGGCGCAGCAGCTCCTCCTTGCCCGAGACGTGGTGGTAGATCGACGACTTGGAGATGCCGGCCGCCTTGGAGAGATGCTCCATGGAGGTGCCGTCGTAACCGCGCTCGTTGAAGATCCGCACGGCGACGGAGAGCAGTGTCTCGGGCGTGTACGTGTCGCGCTTGGCGGTGGTCATTCGGTGCTGCCCTCCCGGGTCATGAGGTGCTGCCCTCGCGCTTGTCGGAGGCGTACGCGTGGCGGTACAGCGCGAGGGACGGCGCGTAGCGCCCGGAGGGGTCGCGCAGGTGCAGGTCGTCGAGGAGGGCGTACGCCCAGTTGCGGCCGAGCCGGCGGCTCCACTCGAAGGGGCCGAGCGGGTAGTTCACGCCGAGACGCATCGCGGTGTCGATGTCCTCCTCGGTGGCCACGCCCTTGGCGACGGCGTCGTGCGCGAGGTCGACGATCCGGGCGACCGTGCGGGCGACGATCATGCCGGGGACGTCGCCGATGACGCTGACGTCCTTGCCGAGCGCCTGGAAGAGGCCGGTGGCCTCGGCGAGGGTCTGCGGCGCGGTGTCCTGGGAGGCGGACAGGGCGATGCGGGTGGCCCGGCGGTAGTCGAGGGCGAGGTCGAAGTAGACGACGTCCCGGAACTCCACCGACGTCTGGCCGTCGGCGAGCGCGAGCTGGCCACCACTGGGCAGCACCAAGCGGGTGCCGTGGTCCTCGTCCTCCTCGCGCACCGGGATGCCCGCCTCGCGGATCAGCGCGAGCAGCTCGGAGGCCGGGCCCAGGTCGCCCTCGGCGACGACATAGGCGGGCGTCCGGCCCTTCTCCGCGGTGTGCGGCTCGTCGCGCTCGGCAGCCCCGTTCTCATCGGAGTAGTCGTACCAGCCGCGCCCGCTCTTGCGGCCGAGCCGGCCGGACTCCACCAGGCGGCGCTGGGCGAGCGAGGGCGTGAAGCGCACGTCCTGGAAGAAGGACTGCCAGACGGAGTGGGTGACCGACTCGTTGACGTCCTGGCCGATGAGGTCGGTGAGTTCGAAGGCGCCCATCTTGAAGCCGCCGCACTCGCGCAGGACGGCGTCGATGGTGGCGGGGTCCGCGCCTTGCGCCTCGTAGACGGCGAAGGCCTCGGCGTAGAAGGGCCGGGCGATGCGGTTGACGATGAACCCGGGGGTGTCGGCGCAGGCGACCGGCGTCTTGCCCCAGGCGCGTGCCGTCTCGTACGCGCGCGTGGCCGACGTGACGTCGGTGGCGAACCCGGAGACCACCTCGACGAGCGGCAGCAGTGGCGCCGGGTTGAAGAAGTGCAGGCCGACGAAGCGGCCCGGGTTGGCGAGGGCGCCGCCGATGGCCGTGACGGACAGGGACGAGGTGTTGGTGGCGAGCAGGCAGTCCTCGCCGACGATGCCCTCCAGCTCCCGGAACAGCTCCTGCTTGACGTCCAGGCGCTCCAGGACGGCCTCGACGACCAGGGCGCAGTCCGCGAGGTCGGCGAGTGACTCGGCGGGCAGCAGCCGGGCGCGGGCGGCGATGGGGGTGCCCCCGCGCGAGGTTGTTCGAGCGTGGGGGAGGTCGGCGCCGGTGAGGCGGTCCTTCTCGACGAGCCGGTCGAGGCGCGCGCCGATCGCGTCGGCCGCTGCCTGGGCGCGCCCGGGAGCGGCGTCGTACAGCCGTACGGGATGGCCCGCGACCAACGCGACCTGGGCGATGCCCTGGCCCATGGTGCCGGTGCCGACAACGGCCACGGGGCTGCTGAGGTCGAGTGCTGTCATGTGCGCGATCCTCCCGCACGGGGTTTTCCACAGATGCGGCGGACCCCCTTGAACCGACCGATCGTTCGGTTACTCTAACTCTGACCGCCTGTTCCTGCCCATGTTTCTGCCCAGGTCATGAGCTCAACGAAGAGCTCTTCAGACGAGGAGTTGGTCCCGCATGGCCACCGCCGAACTGACCACCCACGAGCTGATCGCCAAGCACCGGCCCACCCTCGACCAGGCGCTGGAGGCGATCCGCACCCGCGCGTACTGGTCCCCGCACCCGGAGCACCCCAAGGCCTACGGCGAGAACGGCAGCCTGGACGCGGCAGCGGGCAAGGCCGCCTTCGACGCCCTGCTGGGCAACCGCCTCGACCTCGGCCAGGCCGGCACGGACGACTGGGTGGGCGGCGAAGTGTCCCCGTACGGCATCGAGTTGGGCGTCGAGTACCCGCACGCGGACATCGACGTACTACTGGCCGCCATGAAGTCCGGCCAGCGCGAGTGGCGGGACGCGGGCGCGGAGGTGCGCGCCGTGGTCTGTCTGGAGATCCTCAAGCGGATCAGCGACCGGACGCACGAGTTCGCGCACGCGGTCATGCACACCTCCGGCCAGGCCTTCATGATGGCCTTCCAGGCGGGCGGCCCGCACGCGCAGGACCGTGGCCTGGAGGCGGTGGCGTACGCATACGTCGAGCAGGCCCGCACCCCCGACACGGCGGAGTGGACCAAGCCGCAGGGCAAGCGCGACCCGCTCGCCCTGAACAAGCAGTTCACGCCGGTCCCGCGCGGGATCGCGATGGTCATCGGCTGCAACACCTTCCCGACCTGGAACGGCTACCCGGGCCTGTTCGCCTCCCTCGCCACCGGCAACGCGGTCCTGGTGAAGCCCCACCCGCGCGCGGTACTGCCGCTCGCGCTCACCGTGCAGGTCGCGCGGCAGGTGCTGACCGAGGCCGGCTTCGACCCGAACCTGGTGGCGCTGGCGGCCGAGCGACCCGGCGAGGGCATCGCCAAGACGCTGGCTCTCCGCCCGGAGATCCGGATCATCGACTACACCGGCTCGACCGTGTTCGGCGACTGGCTGGAGGCCAACGCCCGCCAGGCGCAGGTCTACACGGAGAAGGCCGGCGTCAACACGGTGATCGTCGACTCGACGGACGACTACAAGGGGATGCTGTCCAACCTGGCCTTCTCCCTCTCCCTGTACAGCGGCCAGATGTGCACCACGCCGCAGAACCTGCTCATCCCCCGCGACGGCATCCGCACCGAGGAGGGCCCCCGGACCTTCGACGAGGTCGTCGCCGACCTCGCCCGCTCGGTCGACGGCCTCCTCGGCGACGACGCCCGCGCGAACGCCCTGCTCGGCGCGATCGTCAACCCCGACGTCAAGGCCCGCTTGGAGGCCGCGGCAGGGCTCGGCGAAGTCGCCCTCGCCTCCCGCGAGATCAGCAACCCGGAGTTCCCGGACGCGGTGGTCCGTACGCCGGTGATCGTCAAGCTGGACGGGGCCAAGCCGGACGACGAGGCCGCCTACATGAGCGAGTGCTTCGGGCCGGTCTCGTTCGCCGTCGCGGTCGACTCGGCGACGGAGGCGGTGGAGCTGCTGCGGCGGACGGTGCGGGAGAAGGGCGCGATGACGGTCGGTGCGTACACCACCGACGAGGAGGTCGAGCAGGCCGTACAGGAGGCCTGCCTGGAAGAGGCGGCCCAGCTGTCGCTGAATCTGACGGGCGGGGTGTACGTGAACCAGACGGCCGCGTTCTCCGACTTCCATGGGTCGGGGGGTAACCCCGCGGCCAACTCGGCGCTGTGCGACGGGGCGTTCGTCGCCAACCGGTTCCGGGTTGTCGAGGTGCGTCGGGAGGCCTAAGCCCGGGACGCGCCCCCGGTGAGACTCCAGTGGTACAGCGTCATCGCCACGCTGGTCGCGAGGTTGTAGCTGGAGACCTGAGGACGCATCGGCAAGGACACCAAATGGTCGGCACGCGCGCGTAGTTCGGCCGAGAGGCCACTTCGCTCCGACCCGAAGGCGAGGACGGCGTCGTCCGGGAGCTTGCTGCCCCGGATGTCGTCGCCCTCCGGGTCCAGCGCGAAGACCGGCCCGGGCGGCAGCTCGTCCACGTCCAGCCGCTCCACCGCCGTCGCGAAATGCAGGCCCGCCCCGCCTCGTACGACCGTCGGATGCCACGGGTCGAGGGTGCCTGTCGTGACCACGCCCGTCGCGCCGAAACCGGCGGCCAGGCGGATCACGGCTCCCGCGTTGCCGAGGTTGCGCGGGTTGTCGAGGACCACGACGGGGGCGGTACGGGGGGTATGCGCCAGCTTCTCGAGGTTGGCCGCGCGGGACGGACGTACCGCCAAGGCGGCCACCGCGGTGGGGTGCGGGCGCGGAACGAGCGAGGCGTACGTCGTCTCGGGGACCTCCGTCAGCAGCGCGTCCAGCGTCTCCCGTACGTCCGGCGCCAGCTGCTCGGCGAGGGCGAGCACGGCTTCCCGGTCGACAGCGACCGCCACGGGGACCTCGGCGCCGAAGCGCAGCGCGTGTTTAAGGGTGTGGAAGCCGTCGAGCAACACGGCACCGTCGGCGCGCTCGCGCCAGCGGGTCACGGGATCGGTCATGCCGTGAAGCGTCTCAGATTGGCTTAGTGATCCCCAATGTTGCTCAGGGATGTGAGCCCATCGCCTTCGTGCCCTGGTGCTGAACGGCGCGAGCCGTCAGCCCTCGTGGCACGTCCCTCCGGACGCTGGTCGATGAGGCCGCACGACCTCATCGAGGAGGGTGCCCGACGTCGCCTGGGCGCCGGCCGCGCGCGTGACAGTCTGCACAGCATCACTACGGACCGCTAATCCCACTGGTGGCCCGCTCGTCATCGGGGACGCGGGGCAACGGCAGCACACGGGAGCCGCCCCGCCCGGACAGCCGTCCACGCGCGCGTGCCGCCCACTCGCCCAGGCGGCGCAGGAACGACGTCGGCAAAAAGACCGCGTCCGCCGCGATCATCGCGAGCGAGAAGAAGGGCAGGCCGAGGACGACGGCGATCACGGCGTGCTCGGTGATCATCGCGGCGAGGAGGACGTTCTTGACCCGCCGGTTGAACAGCGTGAACGGGAAGGCGACCTGCACGACGACCGTGCCGTAGGTGATGAGCATCACCATCGTGCCGCTGGACGACAGCACATCGGCGAGGGCGGGCCAGGGCGAGAAGTAGTCGAGGTGCAGCGGGTAGTAGACAGCTGTGCCGTCCTGCCAGCGGGAGCCCTGGATCTTGTACCAGCCGGCCGTCGCGTAGATCAGGCAGGCCTCGGCCATGATCACGAGCAGGGCGCCGTTGTGCACGATGTTGCCGATGACGTCGAGCAGGATGCGGGGCTGGGGGGTCCGGGCACGGCGGCCCACGATCCACCACACGGCCTGCCCCAGCCAGACGCCCCACAGGATCACCGGCACGGTCAGGTCGCCGTCGAGGCGGCCCGCCGCGGTCACCGCGACCAGCGCGAACCCGAACACGCCCCACAGGGCCGGGCCCACCCGGTCGGGCCCGATCCGCTCGCCACGCGCGTGTGCCTCGCGTGCGAGCCGTGCCCGGCGCTCGTCCAGCGACCAGACCTGGCCGCAGCGCGTGAACACCAGGTAGACGCACATCAGGTGCAGGACGTTGTCACCGCCGTCGCCCATGAAGATGGAGCGGTTCTGCAGCGAGAGCACCCCGACCATGAACAGCACGGACATCGTGCGGGTGCGCCAGCCGAGCAGCAGCAGAACGCCGGCCAGGACGGCGAGGGCGTACACGGACTCGAACCAGAACCGGCTGCTCGACCACATCAGCGCGGTGAACGAGCCGTTCGTCCCGATCAGCTGCTGGGCGAGGTCGAAGTCCCACGGGCCGTCGGGGCCGTACAGCTCCTGGCGGTGGGGGAACTCGCGCAGCAGGAACAGCAGCCAGGTCGCGGTGAAGCCGATGCGGATCACGGCCGTCTGGTACGGGCCGAGGGCGGACTCGGTGACGCGGGCGATGCCCGAGGAGATCGCGAGGGTGAAGCGGTTCACCGGGCGCCCTCCTGGGTGGCGGCCTCAGGGGCGGTCCCGTCCTTCGGCACCCACCACCACGGCAGCACGCGGTAGGTCGGCTTGTCCGAGACCTGCTCCTCGCTCCACTTGGGCGGGCGCACATGGGTGGTGCGGGAGCGGACCTGGACGCGTTCGACGACGCCGCCGTCGCCGGCCGCGTTCGCACGGTCGAGGCGCAGCTGCACGATGTGCCGCAGATACGTCTCGGACAGGGCGCCGCGCAGACCCACGGGACGGTTCTGGGCGTCATGCGTGGCGAGGAAGAAGTCCCAGGCCCGGCGCAGCTCGTTCTGCTGGGTGTGGCTGGGCAGCAGATTGCCGTCGATGGCCCGGCCGTCCTGGGCGGACAGGTCGTACCAGCCGGTGGTGCGGGTGCCGCCGTCGGCCGCGGCGACCTGGGCACGGACCTGCACGGCGATGTTCTGCTGCAAGGGGTTCGGGGCGAACAGCTTCCAGTTCTGCTCGAACTCCGGGTATATCCAGTCGTCGATCGCCTTGCCGTGCTGCTTGGTGACCGTGTTCGGCGGCGCGACGTGCAGGAAGACCATGCCTATGTGGACACAGACGGCGATCGCCACGACCGCGAGCGCGAGGGCGGCGCCGATCTGGTACCGCAGGGACAGGGCGGCCACGCCGGTGCGGGGTTCCGGGGCCGGCGGGGGTGGGGCAGGCGGGGCCGCGATGGCGGACGGGGCGTCCTGCGGCTCCTCGTCCGGCCGGCGGGCGGCCGAGCCTGCGTCGTAGGCGTCCATTCTGCCCCGTTCCCTGATTCCGGTTCGTCTTCCCTCAGCGCTCGCACGGGAACGGTACTCAGGCCCACCCGCCGGGCACAGCCCCTGCCGGGCCGCCGTTGCCCACACCTTACGGGGGCCCTACGAGACCTTACGGGGGTCCGCCGAGGACCATTCCCTTCTTCTAGAACCTGTTCTATCTTGACGCTCCGTCAGATCGCCGTGAGTGTGCGTGGGTGTGGAAGGGCAGGCATCGTGGACTTCACCTTCACCGAGGAGCAGCAGGCGGCGGCCGAGGCGGCGCGCGGAGTGTTCGCCGGGGTCGCGCCGGACGCGGTGCCCTCTCCCGCGCTCACCCCGGGCGCCGTCGCCGACGGCTTCGACCGCCCACTGTGGGACCGCCTCGCGGATGCGGACCTGCTGAGTCTGCTGCTCGCCGAGGAGTACGGCGGGGCGGGCCTCGACGCCATCGCGCTGTGCCTGGTGCTGCGCGAGTCGGCGAAGGTACTGGCCCGGGTGCCGCTGCTGGAGAGCAGTGCGGCGATGGCGGCGGTCCAGGCGTACGGCGGCCCGGAGCTGAAAGCCGAGCTGCTCGCCCGTGCGGGGCGCGGCGAGGTGGTGCTGACGGTCGCCGCACACGGCCGCACCGGCCACGACCCGGCGGAACTCGCGGTGACCGCGCGGCAGGACGGTTCGGGGTGGGTGCTGGACGGGGTGCAGACGGCGGTGCCTTGGGCCTACGACGCCGATCTCGTCCTCGTGCCGGCCCGTACGGCCGCCGACCGGACCGTCCTCGCGCTGGTGCGGCGCGATGCGGAGGGGGCCACGCTCGCCGAGCAGTTCTCGACCAGCGGGGAGCGGCTGGGGGAGCTGCGGCTGGAGTCGGTGCGGCTCGCGGCTCGGGACGTCGTCGACGCGGAGGGGGCGTGGGAGTGGCTGCGGGAACTGCTGGCCACCGGGACGTGTGCGCTGGCCCTCGGGCTGGGCGAGCGGGTGCTGGGGATGACCTCGGAGTATGCGAGCAAGCGGGAGCAGTTCGGGCATCCGATCGCCACGTTCCAGGCGGTCGCCGTGCAGTCCGCCGACCGCTACATCGACCTGCGCGCGATGGAGGCCGCGCTGTGGCAGGCCGCGTGGCGGATCACCTCCGGGGCGCCGGGGGCGCTGCCTGCCTCCGGAGACGTGGCCGTGGCCAAGATCTGGGCCTCGGAGGGCGTACGGCGGATCGTGCAGACGGCCCAGCATCTGCACGGCGGCTTCGGCGCGGACGTCGACTATCCGCTGCACCGGTACCACGCCTGGGCCAAGCACCTGGAGCTGGCGCTCGGCCCGGCGGCGGCGTACGAGGAGGCGCTGGGGGACCTGCTGGCGGCGCATCCGCTGGGGTGACCCGCGGACACCGGGTGCCTACAGCACGTACCCGGGCTGTCCCTCGTCGTTCACCACGGGGCGTCCCGCTGCTGCCCACACCTGCATGCCACCGTCGACGTTCACGGCGTCGATGCCCTGCTGGACGAGGTACATCGTGACCTGCGCCGAGCGGCCACCGGAGCGGCAGATCACATGGACGCGGCCGTCCTGCGGGGCGGCCTCGGCCAGCTCGCCGTAGCGGGCGACGAACTCGCTGATGGGGATGTGCAGGGCGCCCTCGGCGTGACCCGCCTGCCATTCGTCGGCCTCGCGGACGTCCAGGAGGAAGTCGTCGTCCTTGAGGTCGGTGACCTCGACTGCGGGCACGGCAGATCCGAAATTCATGACTCCGACGCTACCTGACGGGTGGTGCAGGGTTCGCCGTGGTCGTTCGCGCCCACGCGGCGGAACCGCACATCGATACCGTCCCGCGCCCCTCAGGCGATTCCGTCCCGCGCCTCTCAGGCGATTCCGTCCCCCTAACCGAGCAGTGCCGCGAGCTCCGCCTCCCGCTCCGTCACCTGGGCCAGGAGCTGATCGGCGATCTCGTCCAGGAGGCGGTCCGGGTCGTCCGGGGCCAGGCGGAGCATCGCGCCGATCGCGCTCTCCTCCAGCTCCTTCGCGACGAAGGCGAGCATCTCCTTGCGCTGGGCGAGCCATTCGAGGCGGGCGTAGAGCTCCTCCGCAGGGGTCGGGCCCTGTTCCTTGGGCGCCGGTCCCGCGGCCCATTCCTCGGCCAGCTCCCGCAGCAGCGCCTCGTCGCCACGGGCGTAGGCGGCGTTGACGCGGGTGATGAACTCCTCACGCCGGGACCGCTCGGCGTCTTCCTGCGCCAGGTCGGGGTGGGCCTTGCGGGCCAGCTCGCGGTAGAGCTTGCGGGCCTCGTCGCTGGGGCGCACCCGCTCCGGGGGTCGAACGGGCTGGTCCGTGAGCATCGCGGCGGCCTCCGGGAACAGCCCCCCGCCGTCCATCCAGCCGTGGAACAGTTCCTCGACGCCGGGCATCGGCAACACCCGGGCACGTGCCTCGTCGGCCTTGCGGATGTCCTCGGGATCGCCGGTGCGGGCGGCCGTGGCTTCCGCGATCCGGGCGTCCAGCTCGTCGAGGCGGGCATACATCGGGCCGAGCTTCTGGTGGTGCAGGCGGGAGAAGTTGTCCACCTCGACGCGGAAGGTCTCCACCGCGATCTCGTACTCGATCAACGCCTGCTCGGCGGCCCGCACGGCCCGCTCCAGCCGCTCCTTGGGTCGCCCCGCACCGTCCTCGGCGGTCACCTGCGCCTCACCACCCTGCTCAGCTCCACCGGCGGGCACCTCGGCACCGCCCCGCGTCCCCGCACCAGCGGGCTCGGCCTGGGACTGCTCAGCTTCCGGCGTCGTCACCCGACCAGCCTAGGCCACGCCGTGACCGCGTCGGCTGAGCCGAGCCCCCGGGCACCGCCGCCCGGAAGAGACCCGGCGTTGTCGCAGGCCCAGCTGGGGCTGCCGCCCCGGCGCCCACGGGGTGCCACCAGCGCCCACCCGTAAACGCTGCGCGTACCCCACCGCACCCGCACAGGCCACCGCAGGCATCCAGGCATCCTCCCGCCCACGCACCCGCACCCGCACCCGCCCTACGTCACACCCCCACCTCCGCCGCGATCCGCCCCGCCCGCACCGCCATCACCAGTGCCGCGTGGTCCGCCTCCGTGCGGTCGGCGTAGGTGACGGCGAACGTGGCGATCGCCTCGTCCAGTTCCTCGTTCCTGCCGCAGTAGCCGGAGATCAGGCGGGGGTCGGCGCTGTGGGAGTGGGCGCGGGCCAGGAGGGCGCCGGTCATGCGGGCGTAGTCGTCTATCTGGTCGGCGGCCAGCGCGGCCGGGTCGACGCTGCCCTTGCGGTTGCGGAACTGGCGTACCTGGAAGGGGAGTCCGTCGACCGTCGTCCAGCCCAGCAGTATGTCGCTGACCACCTGCATGCGCTTCTGCCCGAGGACCACGCGCCGTCCCTCGTGCTCCGTCTGCGGCGCCTCGAAGCCGGCCGTCACCAGGTGCGGGACGAGAGCCGAGGGGCGGGCCTCCTTCACCTGGAGGACCAGGGGTTCGCCACGGTGGTCCAGGAGGAGGACGACGTACGAGCGCGTGCCCACGCTGCCCGTGCCCACCACACGGAATGCCACGTCGTGCACCGAGTGGCGGGACACGAGGGGATGGCGGTCCTCGGAGAGCGTGGTGACCCAGCCCTCCAGCGACGCCGCCACCGCCGCCGCCTCCGCGTCCGGTACCCGGCGCAGTACCGGCGGGGCGTCGACGAAGCGGCGGCCGCCGTCCTCGGTCGGCTCCGTCGACTTCGCCGCGAAGCGCCCGCTGGTGTTGGCCCGCGCCTTCTCCGCGACCCGTTCCAGCGTGCCGAGCAGGTCATGGGCGTCGGTGTGGGAGACGAGCTCCTCGTCCGCGATCGCGTTCCACGCGTCCAGCACCGGGAGCTTGGCCAGCAGCCGCATGGTGCGCCGATAGGCACCGACCGTGTC
Organism: Streptomyces sp. DT2A-34; assembly: GCF_030499515.1. Lineage (NCBI taxonomy): Bacteria > Bacillati > Actinomycetota > Actinomycetes > Kitasatosporales > Streptomycetaceae > Streptomyces > Streptomyces sp. DT2A-34. Next base: position 4,967,692 of record NZ_JASTWJ010000001.1, read on the forward strand.
GTGCGCCGCCTTGCGGCACGCGTCCTCGTCCGCGCCCGCCTCCCGGCCCGCGAGCACGAGCGAGACGGCGAGCCGCTTGAGGTCCCACTCCCAGGGGCCGTGCAGCGTCTCGTCGAAGTCGTTCAGATCGATGACCAGGCCGCCGCGCGCGTCGCCGTACAGACCGAAGTTCGCCGCGTGTGCGTCGCCGCAGATCTGGGCGCGGATCCGGGTCATTGGAGTGCGGGCGAGGTCGTACGCCATGAGCCCCGCCGAGCCGCGCAGAAACGCGAAGGGCGTCGCCGCCATCCGGCCCACCCTTATCGGGGTGAGCTCGGGAAGCCGGCCGAGGTTGGACTCCTCGACGGCCGCCACGGCGTCGGGACGGTCGGCATCGAGGTCGAAGAGCGCGTGCTCACCGCGCGGCACCCGCCTGCGCAGCGCCTTGCCCTCCTCCTTGGGCGACCCACCGCCGGGCCACTGCGCGAAGCCGCGCACCCGGGGGAGCCGGCGCGCCACGGATTCCGACGCCGCGGATTCAGATGCCGGCGCCGACTCCGACGCCCCCGCAGCCGCCTCCGCCGTAGCCCCGCCACCGACCTCGGTCATACCGACCGCCTCCCCCGCTCACACACGAACATCAACTCGTGCCGACGGTACAGCCGGTGGCCGAAACGCGTCACACCCTGTGGACAACTCCACGGCTGTGGACAACTCGCCGACTGTTCCCGACTCCACAGCTTGTGGAAAACGTGGCTCGGCGGCCCGGCCTGTGGAAAACGCCCGTGCTGACAGCGGCTTCGTACCGACAGCGGCTTCGTACCGACAGCGGCTTCGTACTGGCAACGGCTTCGTACTGGCAACGGCTTCCTGCCGGTAGCGGCTTCGTATCGGTAGCGGCTCGCGGAGAACCCCGCCGAATCACCGACCTCAGCAGCCCTCGGGCCCCGCCCCGTCCGCCAGATACTTCTTCGCCCACCCACCCAGTTCGGTCAGCGCGGGCTCCAGCGCGGCGCCCGCCTCCGTCAACCGGTACACCACCCGCAGCGGCGGCCCGTCGTACACCTCGCGCACGACGAGTCCGGCGGCGGCCAGCTCGGTGAGCCGGTCGGAGAGCATGCGCTCGCTGATACCGGGAATCGCCCGGCGCAAGGAGACGAAGTGCGCGGGCCCGGTGGTCAGGACGGACACGATCGGGCCGGTCCAGCGCTTGCCGAGCAGCTGGAAGACGCGGGTGATGCCGTCGTCGACCCGCTTGCACGCCGCTACGTCGTGACTCTGCTCAGCCGCCATGCCTTCAGGGTACTGCCCTGCCGTACGGGGATGAAAAAAAGTAAGCGACTGTGTTATTCATAGTCGGGTACGAATCCTCAGCCCGTGGCCGGAGCCCCGGCCGCTGCCGTCCCCTTTTGGAGACCTCATGGCAACGCTCCTGCACATCGACTCCTCGGTCTTCCCCGCCGACGCCTCCACCTCCCGCACCGTCACCGACGCCTTCCGCCGCACCTGGCAGGAACAGCACCCCGAGGGCACGGTGATCCACCGCGACCTAGCCATGAACCCCGTGCCGCACATCTCCGCCCACGCCCACACGGCCGGGTTCTCCGATCCGGCCACGCACACCCCTGAACAGGCCGCGGCCTTCGCCGAGCGCGTGCAGCTGATCGAGGAGCTGGAGCGTGCGGACGCGGTGCTGATCGGCGCCCCGATGTACAACCTGACGATCCCGTCGACGCTGAAGGCCTGGCTGGACAACGTGGTCCTGTTCGGCCGTACGGCGGGCGCCGCCCAGTCGGTCAAGGGCACCCCCGTCACCGTCATCGCGAGCCGCGGCGGCGCCTACGGGCCGGGGACGCCGCGCGAGGGCTACGAGTACGTGCAGAACTACCTGTCGGCGATCCTGGCCGACTTCCTCGGCGCCGACCTCGACTTCATCGTCCCGGAGCTCACGATGGCCCCGGCCAACCCGGAGATGGCCGACCTGGTCCCCCTCTTCGAGGCCTCCCGCGAGCGCGCCCTCGACGAGGCCGCCACGAAGGCGAAGCAGCTGGCCCAGCGGCTCACGGCGTAGCCAAGGCCCGGGTCCGGCGTCGGCGCGGCACGGTCGGCGGCCGCACGCGCGCGTAGGGGCCCGTTCCAGCAGTGCGGGTTCCAAGGCGTCCCTACGCGCGCGTGGCAGGGAGTTCGAGCCGGAGCCGGAATCGGAATCGGAATCGGAATCGGCCACGACGCTTCACCGAGCGTCGTCGACTCCCCGCACCGAAACACCGGTTGCGTACCCCGGCGGATTCCCCGACGAGCTCCCCCGCGAGGCCCCCGCCGCGGACTGCCCCACCGACGGCAGGCACAGCGCCACGACCAGCCCGACCACCGCGAGCACGGTGACCCGCGCCAAATACGCGCCTCGGCGCTCCGTCACTCCCCACGAACGCCCGCCCCGGCGCTCCGCCACTCCCCACGAACGCCCGCCCCGTCCCTCACCCACGCCCGACACCCGCCCCCACCACCCACCCGACCCGACGAGCAGCCGCCACCAGCTCCGTACGCCGGAACCAGGTGGCCAGCACCAGGGGATAGACCAGGTACCCGAACCGCGTCGCCGGGATCAGGCACATCGCCAGCCCCAAGCCGACCGCCAACCGGTCCGCCGCCGCGACCACGGTCCGGGGCGGGCGTACCGCCAACGACACCGCCACGCCGACGGCGGCGGCCGCGAGGGCTGCCATGGCGAGGACGGAACCGCCGGGGACGTACGTGGCCAGCAGGTACCCCGGCAGCGGGCTGGCCGCCGGCGAGCGCACCCCGCCCTCGCCGAGCGGGAAGAGCACCACGTGCTCGACGAAGGCGTGCGGGTCGGCCAGGGCCACCGGCACCACCGCGGCCGCGGCCACCAGCACGGCGACCACACCGGCCCGTACCGCCGCCCGCCGCCCCGCCGTCACCGCGAGCAGCACCAACCCCACCGGCAGCAGCGGCCAAGCCGTCCACTTCAGCGCGGCCGCGGCCCCCATCGCCAGCCCGGCCGCCGTACCGGACCCCTTCCGGCCGGCGAGCGCCAGCCCCAGGCACATCAGCCCGATCACCGGAAGGTCGACGCCACCGACAGCCAGAGGCAGCGCTACGGCCGGGAAGGCCGCGAGGAGCAGCACGGCGGCGCGCGCCCTCGACTCCCCGTCCGCTCCCAGGGAGACGCGCCCCGAGCGCCGGGCGGCGACGAGCATGCTCGCCAGGAACGCCGCGCAGAACCACACCCGGGCGTCCGCGAGCGGCGTGCCGCCGAACAGCGCGTGGGGTATCCCGAACAGCGCCATGCCGGGCAGGTAGGGGTTGTAGTCGTCGACGCCGGCCGGATGCGGCAGGTACGGGCTGCCCGAGTGCAGCAGCAGACCGCCCGAGTGCTCGACGACCCGCACCTCCGACTGCGCGCCGCCAGCGACGATCACGAACGCCAGCGGGACCACGACGGCTCCGAGCAGCGCCGCGACCGCACTGCGGCCGCCCCAGGGGCGCGGCGCCCGGCGGGCGAACTCCGCCGCGACGACGTATCCAACAGCGGCGCAGGCACCCCAGATCCGGTGCGGGGTGAGGGTCGTGACCAGGGCAAGCGACAGCGCGAAACCCGCGCAGCCGAGCCAGAACAGCACGTCCCGGCGCACACGGGGCGCCACACGGCGAGCCCTGCCGGGCGGCTTACGGCTGCCTTGGGAGGACGCCTGCCGTGCGGGGGCGGGGACAGGCAGGGCAACGCCGGGCCTGACTGCGGCGACGAAGGCGATTGACTCGGGTGGCATCGGTGGGCTCCTGGGGGAGGGGAGCTCCAATCTCGCGCCGAGCCCCCAGCGGCCACCTCGGCCGAACGGCCACCGTTCACCACCCTCGCGCCGGGCAGCTCAGCCGAACGACCGATCAACCACAGACACCGCACCGGCACCATCACCGCATGCATCTGATCTCTGTCGTCCTCGTCGCCCTCATGGCGCTGCTGCACGCCTACATCCTGGTCCTGGAGATGTTCCTGTGGCAGCGCGGCCCGGGCCGCCGCTTCTCCGGCTTCGACGCCGAGCTGGCCCGTTCCACCGCGGCGCTGGCGGCCAACCAGGGCCTCTGCAACGGCTTCTTGGCCGCGGGCCTGGTCTGGGGCCTCATCGCCGACGACCCGACGGGCTACCGCGTCCAGATCTTCTTCCTGTCCTGCATCATCGTCGCGGGCCTCTACGGCGCGGCCACCGCCAACCGCCGCATCCTCTTCGCCCAGGCCCTGCCCGGCCCGTGACCCTCGCCACGGTCATCGCGGCCGGCTGAGTCCCGTGCCGTGACCTGAGAGCTTCGTCACAGGTCATGGCCGCCGAGGACCCCGTACCGAAGCACAACGTGTCGAACGCAACAGAACACCGGAACACAACAGAAGAGGCGGCATCGTGATTACGATGCCGCCTCTTCGAGCGTGCGCGAGGGGGGAGTTGAACCCCCACGCCCTTGCGGGCACTGGAACCTGAATCCAGCGCGTCTGCCTATTCCGCCACCCGCGCATTGGGTGTGTCTTCGGGCTTCTTTCCTTGCGGTCCGGCGCCTTCCGACACGCAGAACATTAGCACGCCGGCCAGGGTGGGTTCACATCCCTTACCCCCGGGCAGCCGCCCCACAGCCGCCCACCAGCACCGTCGGCACTCCCGCCGACAGCCCCCGACAACACCGACAAACCCGCGGCGCCCGCCGTTCCGTATCAACGAGTACCTGTTCACGTATCAACCTCGTACCGGTACCACGTATCTGTCCAGGAGCCGGTAGGGGTCCACAGTCAGGTGCGGGACACTGGTTTGCGGCCGCCTCTACGATCCATGGCAGGACGATGTCCCTGAGGAGTTCGAAGCGAGGAGTTCGAAGCAGAGCCCCACAGGGAACTTCGAGGGCGTCGACACCCGTCGACCGGGCCGACAGGGGGAACCAGCCGATTGACCGGCTGCGTGGATACGATCAGTAAGCAGTACCAGGTGAAGCAGTGCCCGCCCCGCGGGATGCAGGACGAAACAGGCGACGGAGGAGGTGCCCCATGGGAGTCCTGAAGAAGTTCGAGCAGCGTCTCGAAGGTCTGGTCAACGGCACCTTCGCCAAGGTGTTCAAGTCAGAGGTCCAGCCCGTGGAGATCGCGGGAGCGCTCCAGCGCGAGTGCGACAACAACGCGACCATCTGGAACCGCGACCGTACGGTCGTCCCCAACGACTTCATCGTGGAGCTGAGCGCGCCGGACCACGAGCGCCTGAGCCCCTACTCCGGCCAGCTCGGCGACGAGCTCGCCGGCATGGTCCGCGACTACGCCAAGCAGCAGCGCTACACCTTCATGGGCCCGATCAAGGTCAACCTGGAGAAGGCCGACGACCTCGACACCGGCCTGTACCGCGTACGCAGCCGTACCCTCGCCGGCTCCACCGACCAGCAGAGCGGCGGCCGACCGGCTCCCGCACCCGCCGCCCCGGCCGGGCGGCCCGGCGGCGCCCAGGGCCAGGGCGGCTACGGCTATCCGCCGGCCGCCGCACCCGCGGGGGCCCCGCCCATGCCGACCGCGCCGCCCCCGGGCGGTCGCCCCGGCGGCTACGGCTACCCGCAGCCCGCGGGCGGCCAGCGCCCCGCGGCTCCCGCGGCCGCCGGACGCACCCGCTACTGGATCGAGATCAACGGCACCCGCCATCAGATCTCCCGCCCGACGCTGGTGCTGGGCCGCAGCACCGAAGCCGACGTGCGGATCGACGACCCCGGCGTCTCGCGCCGGCACTGTGAGATCCGGACCGGAACGCCCTCGACGATCCAGGATCTCGGGTCCACCAACGGCATCGTGGTGGACGGGCAGCACACCACCCGCGCTACGCTCCGCGACGGCTCGCGGATCGTCGTGGGCAGCACCACCATCATTTACCGGCAAGCCGAAGGGTGAAGCGGGGGCAATGTCAGAGCTGACCCTCACGGTCATGCGGCTGGGTTTCCTGGCCGTACTGTGGCTGTTCGTGATCGTGGCCGTGCAGGTCATCCGCAGCGACCTGTTCGGTACGCGCGTCACCCAGCGCGGCTCCAGGCGCGAGGCCGGCCGGGCGCAGCAGGCGGCCCGGCAAGCGGCGCCGCCGCAGCAGCGCGGCCAGCAGGGCGGCGGCCGCCAGCGCCGTAACGCCCCCTCCAAGCTGGTCGTGTCCGAGGGCACCCTGACCGGCACCACCGTCGCGCTCCAGGGCCAGACCATCACCCTGGGCCGGGCGCACGACAGCACCATCGTGCTGGACGACGACTACGCCTCCAGCCGACATGCCAGGATCTACCCGGACCGCGACGGCCAGTGGATCGTCGAGGACCTGGGCTCCACCAACGGCACGTACCTCGACCGAACGCGGCTGACGACCCCCACACCGATTCCGCTGGGCGCGCCGATCCGCATCGGCAAGACCGTCATCGAGCTGCGGAAGTAGTGCTACATCATGAATAGGCGCGAGCGGAGCGAGCACGCGGCGTGGGCCCCCACCCCGGGCCCCGGCGCGCTCCCGACCGGAGGGTGGGCACCGTGCGGATGTACCCGGAGCCGACGGGCGAGGTGCGCATGAGTCTGTCACTGCGCTTCGCCGCCGGATCGCACAAAGGCATGATCCGGGAGGGCAACGAGGACTCCGGATACGCCGGACCCCGCCTGCTCGCCATCGCCGACGGCATGGGCGGCGCGGCCGCGGGCGAGGTCGCCTCCTCCGAGGCCATCTCCACCATCGTCGCGCTCGACGACGACGTCCCCGGCTCGGACATCCTCACCTCGCTCGGCACCGCCGTACAGCGCGCCAACGACCAGCTGCGCTCGATGGTCGAGGAGGACCCCCAGCTCGAAGGCATGGGGACGACCCTGACGGCCCTGCTGTGGACCGGTCAGCGCCTCGGCCTCGTCCACGTCGGCGACTCGCGCGCCTACCTGCTCCGCGACGGCGTCCTCACGCAGATCACGCAGGACCACACGTGGGTGCAGCGCCTCGTCGACGAAGGCCGCATCACCGAAGAGGAAGCCACCACCCACCCGCAGCGCTCCCTGCTGATGCGCGCACTGGGCAGCGGCGACCACGTCGAGCCCGACCTGTCGATCCGCGAAGTCCGCGCCGGCGACCGGTACTTGATCTGCTCCGACGGCCTGTCCGGGGTGGTGTCCCACCAGACCCTGGAGGACACCCTCGCCAGCTACCAGGGCCCCCAGGAGACCGTCCAGGAGCTCATCCAGCTCGCGCTGCGCGGCGGCGGCCCCGACAACATCACCGTGATCATCGCGGACGTCCTCGACCTGGACACCGGCGACACCCTCGCCGGGCAGCTGTCCGACACCCCGGTCGTGGTCGGCGCCGTCGCCGAGAACCAGCACCAGCTGCACGACAACGGCATCATGCAGACCCCCGCCGGACGCGCCTCCGGGCTCGGCCGCCAGGTGCCCGGGCAGAGCGGCGGAGGCGGCGAGTTCGGCCCGCCCGGCTCCGGCGACACCACCGGCTACATCCCGGCGGGCAGCTTCGGCGACTACGGCGACGACGACTTCGTCAAGCCCCGCAAGGGCCGCAAGTGGCTGAAGAGATCCTTCTACATCGCCCTCGCGCTCGGCGTGATCGGCGGCGGTCTGTACGGCGGCTGGCGCTGGACGCAGACCCAGTACTACGTCGGCGCCAACGAGGAACACGTCGCGCTGTACCGGGGGATCAGCCAGGACCTGGCCTGGGTCTCGCTCTCGAAGGTGGAGAAGGACCACCCCGAGATCGAACTCAAGTACCTGCCGCCATATCAGAGGAAGCTGGTCGAGGGGACCATCACCGAGGGCGGCCTGAAGGACGCCCAGGCGAAGATCGACGAGCTCGCCCTGCAGGCCTCCGCGTGCCAGAAGCGGGCCGAGCAGCAGGCCACCGAGAGCGAGAAGAACTCCAGGACGGGCGAGGGCGAGGCCGGAGGCACCATGGGAACCACCCGTACCTCTCTTACGTCCAAGGCGACACCCACGCCGAATCCGTCGGCCACCAACTCCCCGAACCCGTCCACCTCCCCGACACCGACTGCGACGCCAAACCCCGGCCCGACTCTCTCGGAGGAAGAGCAGAAGGTCGTCTCGAACTGCGGTACGCAGTAGGCAAGCCGTGAGAGGCCCCGTCACATCCATGAGCGGTACGAATTCAACGAACTCGCCGACGCACCACACATCCACGATCGGCGCGATCGGCGCGCCGAGCCGGCGCAACACCGAGCTCGCGCTGCTGGTCTTCGCGGTCCTCATCCCGGTGTTCGCCTACGCCAACGTGGGGTTGGCGATCGACGACCAGGTGCCGGCCGGGCTGCTCAGCTACGGCGTGGGGCTCGGCCTGCTGGCCGGCGTGGGCCATCTCGCCGTACGGAAGTTCGCGCCCTACGCGGACCCGCTGCTGCTGCCGCTGGCGACGCTGCTGAACGGACTGGGGCTGGTGGCCATCTGGCGGCTGGACCAGTCGAAGCTGCTGCAACAGATCGGGCAGGCCGGCGGCAAGGCCACCAACCAGCTGATCTACACGGCGATGGGGATCGCCCTGTTCATCGTGGTGCTGATCTTCCTCAAGGACCACCGCACGCTGCAGCGCTACACCTACATCTCCATGGTCGGCGCGCTGATCCTCCTGCTGCTACCGCTCGTCCCGGGTCTCGGCGCCGAACTCACCTACGGAGCCAAGATCTGGATCCAGGTCGGCAGCTTCACCATCCAGCCCGGTGAGTTCGCCAAGATCGTGCTGGCGGTCTTCTTCGCCGGCTACCTCATGGTGAAGCGCGACGCGCTGGCCCTCGCCAGCCGCCGCTTCATGGGCCTGTACCTGCCGCGCGGCCGCGACCTCGGCCCGATCATCGTCGTCTGGATGATCTCGATCCTCATCCTGGTGTTCGAGACCGACCTGGGTACGTCCCTGCTGTTCTTCGGAATGTTCGTCATCATGCTGTACGTCGCCACCGAGCGGACCAGCTGGATCGTCTTCGGTCTGCTGATGTCCGGGGCCGGCGCCGTCGGCGTGGCGAGCTTCGAACCGCACGTCCAGCAGCGCGTCGCCGCCTGGCTCGACCCGATGCGCGAGTACACCCTCAGCCAGCAGGGAGTCGGCGGACACTCCGAGCAGTCGATGCAGGCCCTGTGGGCCTTCGGCTCCGGCGGCACCCTCGGCACCGGCTGGGGCCAGGGCCACTCCGAGCTCATCCGGTTCGCCGCCAACTCCGACTTCATCCTCGCCACCTTCGGCGAGGAGCTGGGCCTCGCCGGCGTCATGGCGATCCTGCTGATCTACGGCCTGATCGTGGAGCGCGGCGTGCGCACCGCCCTCGCCGCCCGCGACCCCTTCGGCAAGCTGCTCGCCATCGGCCTCTCCGGCGCCTTCGCGCTCCAGGTCTTCGTCGTGGCCGGCGGTGTGATGGGCCTGATCCCGCTGACCGGTATGACGATGCCGTTCCTGGCGTACGGCGGCTCCTCCGTCATCGCCAACTGGGCACTCATCGGCGTGCTCATCCGCATCAGCGACACCGCCCGCCGCCCCGCCCCCGCCCCCGCCCCCAACCCCGACGCCGAGATGACCCAGGTGGTCCGACCGTCATGAACAAGCCCCTGCGCCGGATCGCGATCTTCTGTGGCCTCCTCATCCTCGCCCTGCTCATCCGGGACAACTGGCTCCAGTACGTCAAGGCCGACAGCCTCAAGGACGACCCCAAGAACCGCCGGGTCGCCATCGAGCGCTATGCCACGCCGCGCGGCGACATCATCGTCGGCGGAAACCCGATCACCGGGTACGCGGAGACGACGACGGGCGACTTCAAGTACAAGCGCACGTACAAGAACGGCGCGATGTGGGCGCCCGTCACCGGCTTCGTCTCGCAGGCCTACGGCGCCAACCAGCTGGAGTCCATCGAGGACGGCATCCTCAGCGGCACCGACGACCGCCTCTTCTTCCGCAACACCCTCGACATGATCACGGGCAAGGAGAGGGAAGGCGGCAACGTCGTCACCACCCTCAACGCCGCCGCGCAGAAGGCCGCGTACAACGGCCTGAAGGCGCAGGGCGGCAAGGGCGCCGTGGCCGCCATCGAGCCGTCCACCGGCAAGATCCTGGCGCTGGCCTCCTACCCGTCGTACGACCCCGGCACGATCGCCGGCGGCAGCACCTCCGACGAAGAGGCCTGGAAGAAGCTCCAGAAGAAGAACAACCCCGACGACCCGATGCTCAACCGGGCGCTGCGCGAGGTCTACCCGCCCGGCTCGACCTTCAAGGTCGTCACCGCGGCCGCGGCCCTGGAGAACGGCCTCTACACGGACGCGGACCAGAACACCAGGACGCCGCTGCCGTGGACCATGCCGGGCACCACGACCGTGCTGAAGAACGAGGGCAACATCCCCTGCAAGAACGCCAAGCTGCGGGTCGCCCTGCAGTACTCCTGCAACACCGTCTTCGGCAAGATCGGCTCCGACCTCGGCAACGACAAAATGCTGGAGGAAGCCAAGAAGTTCGGCTTCACCGAGGAGCAGTTCACGCCGGTCCGCACCAGCGCATCGGTCTTCTCCGACGACATGAACCCCTCGCAGACCGCGCTGTCCTCCATCGGCCAGTTCAACACCGCCGCCACGCCCCTGCAGATGGCCATGGTCGCCTCGGCCGTCGCCAACGACGGCACGCTGATGAAGCCGTACATGGTCGACGAGGTCCAGACGCACAACCTCGACCCCCTCGAGAAGACCACCCCCGAGGAGATGAGCAAGCCGCTCTCGGCGGCGAACGCGGAGATCCTGCAGTCGATGATGGAGACGGTCGTCGATGAGGGCACGGGTAAGAACGCCCAGATCGACGGCGTCAAGGTGGGCGGCAAGACCGGCACCGCCCAGCACGGCGTGGACAACAGCGAGAACCCCTACGCGTGGTTCATCTCCTACGCCAAGCTCAGCGACAACAGCTCACCCGTCGCCGTGGCCGTGGTCGTCGAGGACGAGAACGCGGTCCGCGACGACATCTCCGGCGGCGGCCTCGCGGCCCCCATCGCGAAGAAGGTCATGGAGGCGGTCATCGGCAACAGGAAGTGACCCCGCTCACGCCCCCTTCACATCGGTGCACGTTGCGATACCGGTCCTGTATCGGGTTACGGGCTTGGCCAGGTCACACAAGATGAGCCGGGTACGGTATGCCCGGACGGACCACCGCCACACCCGCAAGGGTGACGGCGGGACCGACGGAGAGGGCTGGTAGGTAGCTATGGAAGAGCCGCGTCGCCTCGGCGGCCGGTACGAACTGGGCCAGGTGCTCGGTCGTGGTGGCATGGCGGAGGTCTACCTCGCGCATGACACCCGCCTCGGCCGCACCGTGGCGGTGAAGACGCTGCGAGCGGACCTCGCGCGCGACCCGTCCTTCCAGGCCCGGTTCCGCCGGGAGGCCCAGTCGGCCGCCTCGCTCAACCATCCCGCGATCGTCGCGGTCTACGACACGGGCGAGGACTACATCGACAACGTGTCGATCCCGTACATCGTCATGGAGTACGTAGACGGCTCCACGCTGCGTGAGCTGCTCCACTCCGGCCGCAAGCTGCTGCCGGAGCGCGCCATGGAGATGACCATCGGCATCCTCCAGGGCCTCGAGTACGCCCACCGCAACGGCATCGTCCACCGCGACATCAAGCCCGCGAACGTCATGCTGACGCGCAACGGCCAGGTCAAGGTCATGGACTTCGGCATCGCCCGCGCCATGGGCGACTCCGGCATGACGATGACCCAGACCGCGGCCGTCATCGGCACCGCCCAGTACCTCTCGCCGGAGCAGGCGAAGGGCGAGCAGGTGGATGCCCGCTCGGACCTGTACTCGACCGGCTGTCTGCTCTACGAGCTCCTGACGGTCCGCCCGCCCTTCGTCGGCGACTCCCCGGTCGCGGTCGCCTACCAGCACGTCCGCGAGGAAGCGCAGGCCCCGTCCGTCTTCGACCCCGAGATCACGCCCGAGATGGACGCGATCGTGTTGAAGGCCCTCACCAAGGACCCCGACTACCGCTATCAGTCGGCCGACGAGATGCGCGCCGACATCGAGGCCTGCCTCGACGGCCAGCCGGTGGCGGCGACCGCGGCCATGGGCTCCGTCGGCTACGGCGGCTACCCCGACGACCAGCCGACCACGGCCCTGCGCGCCACGGACGCCGGCGCTACGTCGATGCTGCCGCCCATGAACCCCGACGACGGCGGCTACGGCTACGACGACCGCGTCGACCGACGCCGCCAGAAGAAGTCCAACACCTCGACGATCCTGCTGGTCGTCGCGGCTGTACTGGTCCTGGTGGGCGCGGTCCTGATCGGCAAGTGGGTGTTCGACGGGCAGGGCGCGAGCAACGACACCGTGGCCGTCCCGAGCCTTGTCGGCGAGTCCGAGAGCACTGCGAGGGAACTGCTGGGCAACGTCGACCTCAAAATGGGCACGGTCACGAAGAAGGAGTGCGAGGACCAGCCCGCAGGCAAGATCTGCGACCAGGACCCTGATTTCAAGACCAACGTCGAGAAGAACTCCACGGTCAACATCGTGGTGTCGACCGGTGCGCCGAAGGTGACTGTGCCGGATGTCACGGGCCTGACCTTCGACAAGGCGAAGGCCCAGCTCGAGGACAAGGGATTCACCGTCGACCAGAAGACCGAGGAATCCGACCGGACTCCAGGCGTCGTCATCAGCCAGGACCCCCAGGGTGACACGGAGCAGGAGAAGGGCACGACGATCACCCTCACCGTCGCCAAGGAGGAAGAGAAGGCCACCGTGCCGGACGTCCTCGGCAAGTCCTGCGACGAGGCGAAGGCCCAGATGACGGCCAACGAGCTGGTCGGCAACTGCACCGAGGTGGAGACCCAGGACCCGAACCAGGTCGGCAAGGTCATCGCGACCTCGCCGGAGGCGGGAACGCCGGCCAACAAGAACTCCTCTGTGAACATCCAGATCGGCAAGGCCGCCGAGCAGCAGCAGGTGACGGTGCCGACCGTGACCCAGCTGTCGCTGAAGGACGCCAAGAAGGCCATCGAGGACGCGGGGCTGACCGTGGGCAGCATCCAGGGTTCCCAGGACGACAACGCCGTCGTCATCACCCAGGACCCGCAGCCGAACACCCAGGTCGCCCAGGGCACCGCGGTCAACCTGATCGCCCTCGACCAGAACGGCAACAACAACGGCGGCGGCGGCGACAATGGCGGCCAGATCTTCGGCGGCGTAACCGGAACGTCCGCCCGCACGGAGGACTGACCCCGGCCTACCTGGCTGAGCCCCGGCGCCCTGAGCAGGGTGCCGGGGCTCAGCCATGTCGGGCTGCCATGACCACCGAGCTGTAGGTCAATCGTTCCTACGTCGATCGTGTCTTCCCATTTCACGACTCGTTGATCGGGTGGGGTGGGGAGTCAGAGCTCTGCCCCGGCCATACGGCCACACCGCGAACAGAGGGGCAGAACGTGATCAACGAATCGGCACTGCTGGAATCGAAGAGCCTGCGCGACAGCGTGCTGGAACGAACCGACGTCCTCGACAAAGTGAAGGCGCTGTCGCTTCTGCCGGACGGGATGCATGTGACGACGGCGATGGTGGCGGCGTACTTCGGGGTAAGCGCCGAGGCGATCCGCCAGCTCAAGGCACGCCACCACGAGGAGCTGTCGTGCAATGGAATGGTGACGCTCCAGGGCTCTGAGCTCGCAGAATTCAAGCGTGACGTCTTGTCACGCTTTCCGGGAGGTTATCCACAGCCTCGGTCGAGCCTCACTCTCTACCCGCGCCGCGCAGTCCTCAACGTCGCCATGCTCCTCCGAGACAGCAACGTCGCCCGTCAGGTACGCACGTACCTCCTCGACATGGAGTACCTGGCCCGCACACAGCCTGTGGAAAACCCAGCCCCCGCTGACGTCATCTCCCTCGACGACCGCGTCGGCCAACACATCACCCACATCCTCGGCAAGACCGTCGTCCCCATGTTCAACGCCCTGATCGCCACCGCCGGCGAACACCGCCGCGAACTCATCGAGCTCCGCGAGGACATCGAGAACGTCGAGCGCAAGCTCTGCTGGCATCACCGGCGGATCAGCACCCTGGAAGGAGAAGCCCCGACGGACCAGATCAGGGCCTCCATCGCGGCCATGACCTGGCAGGCGTTCGAGCGCCACGTCGCCGACCTGCTGCGCCGGGACGGCTGCACGGACGTCGTCGTACGGCAGGCCCGCAGCGACCGCGGCATCGACATCACCGGGCGCACGGCCGACGGACGCAGCGTGGCCGTCCAGTGCAAGAACCGGGCTGGTCGATCGTCCGTCCCCAGCGCTGACATGCAGAAGTTCGCCGGCGCCGCCCGAGCCGTCGACCGCGTCGACATCGCACTGTTCGTCGCCACCTGCAACTTCAGCCTGGAAGCACAGGCGATCGCCGACCTGAGCGGCGTCATCACTGTGAACCGCGACGAGCTGGAGGCATGGAGCGCCGGAGTGCGGCTCAAGGCACTGCGATAGGCACCACGCGCAAAGGCCCGAAGCCGCAAGAGCAAGTTGCGGCTTCGGGCCTCCGCCATGTTAGGGGACAGAGGTCCTCGAAGAACCTCTGTCAGCCGCGCAGTTCCTCCGGCAACGTCCGCTCCGCATCCACCTTCTCCACCCGCTCCAACTCCCCCCACACGATGTACCGGTACCGGCTCGTATACACCGGCGTACACGTCGTCAGTGTGATGTAGTGGCCCGCCTTCGTCTTACCCGACTCCTTCGGGACGGCGGAGAGGACCTTGACGTTGTACTTCGAGGTCTCGGGAAGGACGGCGTAGACCTTGTAGACGTACCACTTGTCCTTCGTCTCGAAGACGATCGGGTCACCCTTCCCGATCTTGTGGATGTTGTGGAACTCCGCGCCATGGCCGTCGCGGTGGGCGGCGAGGGAGAAGTTGCCCTTCTTGCCCGAGGTCGGCAGAGTCGCCTTGACCGGGTCGGTGTAGTAGCCGGCCACGCCGTCGTTGAGGATCTTCGACGACGTGCCCTTCTCGACCAGGATGTCGTCCCCGCTCATCGTCGGCACATGCAGGAAGCCGATGCCGTTCTTCGAGTCGAACTCGGCGGGACGGCCGGAGTCCCCGTCGTCCTGGTGGGCCCAGATGTCACGCACCTTGTCGGCCTGTTTGCTCGCCTCACGGTCGGCGACGACGTTCGTCCACCACAGGGAGTAGACGACGAACAGGCCCAGCACCAGGCCCGCCGTGATGAGGAGTTCGCCGAAAACGCTGATCGCCGTCGCGATCCGGCCCATGCCGCGGCGGCGAGCCGGCCGGCGCGTGGACTCGGTCGCGGCGGTGCGCTCCGTGTGCTCGGTGTCGTCGGTGGTCGCTGCCACGTTCATCTGCCCTTAACTGACGAGCGCATCCGGCTTGCCCTTGCTGCGCGGCCGTTCCTCGACCATCTTGCCCCAGACGATCAACCGGTACTTGCTGGTGAACTCCGGCGTGCACGTGGTGAGCGTGATGTAACGGCCCGCCTTGGTGAAACCCGAGTCCCGCGGAACCGGATCCAGCACGCTCACATTGCTCGGCGACGTCACCGGCAGGATCGACGCCATCTTGTAGACGAAATACTTGTCCTGCGTCTCCACGACGATCTCATCACCGGGCGTGAGCCGGTTGATGTACCGGAACGGTTCGCCGTGCGTATTACGATGCCCCGCCAGCCCGAAGTTCCCGGTCTTGGCATCCGGCATCGCCGTCTTCAGCTTGCCCTCGCCGTAGTGACCGACCATGCCCCGGTCGAGCACCTTCTTGTTGCTGACGCCCTCCGCGATCGGAACGACGACGTCCAGCTTCGGAATGTGCAGGATGGCGAAACCCTGCCCCGGCTCGAACGTCCCCGGGTTGCGCTTGCCGCTCGCCCAGTCGTCCTGGAGGCTGCTCGCCTCCTTGTCCGCCTGCGCATGCGCCCGGACGTTCGTCCACCACAGCTGGTAGCTCACGAACAGCAGCATCAGCACACCGGTGGTGATGAACACCTCACCGATCGCCCGGCTGGCAAGGACGGCCGGGCTGGGCCTGCGCGCCCGCGCCTGCCTACGGGCCTCCAGACGCGAGAGGGGGGCCTGAGAGGCCTCCGAGCCACTCTCGGCCGCCTCACCGGCCTCGGACTCCTGACGGGAGCCGCCATGACGCCCGTGACGCCGCTTGGCGGCCTTTCTACGGGCCGCACGGCCGCCCGTAGGGGTTCCTGTGGCCGAAGGGGCGGAGGTGGCCGGAGAGGCCGATATGGACCCGCCGACGGGCGGATCGGCTATCCGCAACGCCACGGTCTCGTCGTCGGGAGGGGGTACATACGGCTCCGCGTACGGTTCCACGGGCGGCTCGGCGTACGGTTCCACACGCGGTTCCGCATACGGCTCTTGGGACGCGGCAGCCCCCTCGGCGCCGTAACCGCCAGCGCCGTAGCCCTCGCCCCCATAGCCATCGCTGCCGTAACCGTCAGCGCCATACCCCTCGGCGCCCCGCCCCTGAGCGACGTGAGTCTCCCCGCCGTACCACTCCCCGAGCGCACCGGACTCCTCGTACGGCTGCTGCCCGTACGAGGTGCCCTGGCCGCCGGCGCCGCCGTAGGAATCCGTGAAGGACTCCCCGTACGCGGCGCCGGACTCGCGCTCGGGGCGCAGCGCGGTCACGCCGTGGCCCTGCCCACCACCGGGGCGAGCCCCGCCGACCTCGCCACCGCACCCTGGTCGCCGCACTCCACCAGCCAGTTGGCCAGCATCCGGTGCCCGTGCTCGGTCAACACCGACTCGGGGTGGAACTGCACACCCTCGACCGGAAGTTCACGGTGACGCAGGCCCATGATGATGCCGTCGTGCGTGCGCGCGGTCACCTCCAGCTCGGTCGGCACCGTCTCCGGCTCGGCGGCGAGGGAGTGGTAGCGCGTCGCCGTGAACGGCGTCGGGAGGCCCGCGAAGACACCCCTGCCCGCGTGCTCCACCAGCGAGGTCTTGCCGTGCAGCAACTCCGGCGCACGGTCCACCACACCGCCGTACGCCACCTGCATCGACTGCATGCCGAGACAGACACCGAAGACCGGCACCCCGGTCGAGGCACAGTGCCGCACCATCTCGATGCAGACCCCGGCCTCCTCCGGCGTACCCGGGCCCGGCGACAGCAGCACGCCGTCGAAGCCGTCCTGGGCGTGCGCCGTCGACACCTCGTCGTTGCGCAGCACCTCGCACTCGGCGCCCAGCTGGTACAGGTACTGGACCAGGTTGAAGACGAAGCTGTCGTAGTTGTCCACGACAAGGATGCGCGCGCTCACTGGTTGTCCACCGTCACATCGTTGAAGGGCAGCAGCGGTTCGGCCCACGGGAAGACGTAGTTGAACAGGACGTAGACCACGGCCACGACCAGAGCGAGCGAGATCAGCGCCCTCACCCACGCATTCCCCGGCAGATGCCGCCAGATCCAGCCGTACATGCCGTCCCTTCCGTCGCACCACGGCACCAGACTCACGCCGTACAGCCAACAGACTAACGGCGCAACGCCTCCGGTATCCCGGCCTCCACAGGCTGGACGGAGTCCAGATGCGCCCACACGATCAGCCGGTGACTGTGCCCCCACTCCGGATCACACGTGGTCAGGGTCAGATAACGGCCCTCCCTCGTGTACCCCGACTTACGAGGCACAGGGTCGATCACCTCAATGTCCGTGGGCAGTGTTTTGTAAGGGCCTTTGTCGATCCGATACGTGAACCAGGACGCCCCGTCCGTCAGCACCACCGCGTCACCGGGACGCAGCCTGGGGAAGTCCTTGAACGGATCACCGTACGTACGCCGGTGGCCGGCCACCGAGAAGTTGCCCTTCTGACCGAGCTCGGCGGTGTTCGCGTAGTGGCCCAGCCCCTTCTTCAGGGTCTTGGCGGCGGTGCCTTCGAGAACCGGCTTGTTCCACGTGAAACCAAGACGCGGGATGTACATGATCGCGAAGGGCTCGTCCGCGGTGTACGGCCCCGGCTTCGGCGGACTCGACTGCGAACTCTCACCCGGACTCGCGGCGCCACCGGATGCCGCACCCGTCGGCCGCACCGCCCCCTGCGCCCACTGCTCCTGTAACCGATCGATCTGATCGTCCATGACATGGTCGGCCTTCACGCCCGTCCAGAACAGCACATAGACGACAAAAAGAACGATCACCGTGCCCACGGTGATACACAGCTCGCTGACGGTCCTGACCACGACACGCACCGGCAGCTCCAGAGAAGGCTCACTCCACGGGCTTGGCGTACTGCAGATCCACTGTGCCGGAGTAGCCCGGCAGAGTCACCGTCCCGTCCTCGGTCACTTTCCAGCCGAGACCGTAGACATTGACGTACACCATGTAGTTCTGGATCGCCGACGAAGCCGCGAGCGCCTTCTGCATCTTCTCCGGATCACCGACCGCCGTGATCTTGTACGGCGGAGAGTAGACCCGGCCCTGGAGAATCAGGGTGTTGCCCACGCAGCGCACCGCGCTGGTGGAGATCAGCCGCTGGTCCATGACCTTGATGCCCCTGGCACCGCTCTGCCACAATGCGTTGACCACGGCCTGGAGATCCTGCTGGTGAATGACCAGATAGTCCGGCTGCGGCTCGGGATAACCGGGGAGCTTGGCCGTGGCGTCCGGCGGGGCGTCGTTCAGCGTCACCGTGATCGCCTCGCCCGTGAGCTTCTGCGTCCCCGCACGCCGCTCCAGCGCCGCCAGCTTGTCGTCCTCGGCCTTGGTGCTGCCGTCGTCCCGCTCGGCGAGCGCCTCCACGTCGTCCCGCAGGGCCGCGTTGGACTCGTTGAGCTCGCCGTTCTCGTGGCTGCGCTCCTGAATCAGGTCCGAAAGCTTCAGGAGCGAGGCGTCCGTGCGGATGTTGGTGCCCTTGGCCGTGTTGAAGCTCGTGCAGAATATGAGCCCCGCAAGAGCGAAGACAGCCGCGGTCAGCACCCACACCGGCCGAAAACGGCTGCGGACAGGACTGGATCCTGACCCGGGAGAGTCGGCAGAATTGCTCAACGTACCCTTATCTCCTTCGGCGCCGCGGAAGCACTACGCTAACGGACGCCCGGGGGAGCAATCAGAGTCCCCTTGTACGCTGCCCCGAGCCAGCCACAGTTCCCTGCGCGGCCACGCAGCGCATCGACAGGAGAGACCCTCGTGCCGAAGTCACGTATCCGCAAGAAGGCCGACTACACGCCGCCGCCGTCCAAGCAGGCGACCGCCATCAAGCTGAACAGCCGCGCGTGGGTCGCCCCCGTGATGCTGGCCATGTTCCTCATCGGCCTCGCCTGGATCGTCGTCTTCTACGTGACCGACGGTTCGCTGCCCATCGACGCGCTGGGCAACTGGAACATCGTGGTGGGCTTTGGCTTCATCGCCGCCGGATTCGGCGTCTCCACGCAGTGGAAGTAGCGCGGAAGCAGCGGTGAACGCAGCTCTGCCCAGGGCTATCCGGTGAGTTATCCACAGCCGTTTTCCACAGTGTTGAAAAAGAAAGACGATCTGTGGATAACCCATCGGCAGTTGACGCCGGTGTGACGGAACTACCGGTCAATCGCGACTTGCCGAAAGCTTGTTCGCCCCCTGTCTGACCTGCGGAAACGGCAGTCTCGGACAGGGGGCACAGTTGTTCCCACACAGCGTGCACAAGATCCGGCACACGCTGTGGACAACAGGACGCGTCAGGTGAGCTGCGCGGTCCTGAGCAGGGTCAGGAGCACTACGACAGCCAGTACGAGAGCGGCAGCCCCGTACTGTACGAGAGCGCGGTGTTCGCGCGGGGCGTGGACCATCGCATACCCCGTGATGACACCGGCGACGAGGCCGCCGATGTGGGCCTGCCAGGAGATGTTGAAGCCTGGGCTGAAGGTGAAGATCAGGTTGATCACCAGCAGGGCGATGATCGGCCGCATGTCGTAATTGAGCCGCCGCATCAGGACGGCGGTGGCGCCGAACAGGCCGAAGATGGCACCGGAGGCGCCGAGGGTGGCCGTGGTCGGAGAGGCCAGCAGATAGGCGAGGGCGCTGCCCGCCAGGCCCGAGACGAAGTAGACCGTGAGGTAGCGGGCCCGGCCGAGGGCGGCTTCCAGAGGGCCGCCGAGAAACCACAGGCTGAGCATGTTGAAGCCGATGTGCCATGGCTCCTCGTGCGTGAACATCGAGGTGACCAGGCGGTACCACTCGCCTCCGGCGACGCCCTCGGTGGGCGTGAACGGGGCCGGCGGCCACGCGCCGAGGAGGACCAGGTCGGTGAGTAGTGACGACCGCGCGTGCACGGCGATGAAGACCGCGACGTTGATCCCGATGAGGATCTTGGTGAACAGCCGAGGGTCGGCCGTGATGGTGCCGCCGGCCAGAGTGCGGGGCTGGGAGGCGGTGGGGGCGTGTCCCGTGCCGGAGCCGCTACGGACGCAATGGGGGCACTGGAAGCCGACGGAAGCGCTGACCATGCAGTCCGGGCAGATAGGGCGCTCGCAGCGGGTGCAGCGCACGCCGGTCTCTCGGTCGGGGTGGCGGTAGCAGACGGGCAGGCTCTGCGCGTCCTGCGGGCTGCCTGCCGGCTGGTCCATGAGGTCCCCTAGGTCGTTTTACGCGGTGCACGTCCTCAATGCACCGCCCCCGCTCATCCTTACGGACGAGCGGGGCGTTTGGTTCCCTGTGGGAGGTGTCGGACTCAGCTGCGTCTCGGACTCAGCCTTCGCGGGTCTCGACGACCACCGACTCGATGACGACGTCGCTCAGCGGGCGGTCGGTGCGCGGGTTGGTCTGGACGGTCGCGATGGCGTCGACGACCTTCTGGCTGGCGGGATCGGTGACCTCGCCGAAGATGGTGTGCTTGCGGTTCAGCCAGGTCGTCGGGGAGACGGTGATGAAGAACTGCGAGCCGTTGGTGCCCGGGCCTGCGTTGGCCATGGCGAGCAGGTAGGGCTTGTCGAAGCGGAGGTCCGGGTGGAACTCGTCCTGGAACTGGTAGCCGGGGCCGCCGGTGCCGTTGCCGAGCGGGTCGCCGCCCTGGATCATGAAGCCGCTGATGACGCGATGGAAGACCGTGCCGTCGTAGAGCTTGGCGGCGGACTTCTCACCGGTGGTGGGGTTCGTCCACTCACGCTCGCCCTTGGCTAGCTCGACGAAGTTCTTGACCGTGATCGGCGCGTGGTTCGGGAGGAGCCGGACCTGGATGTCGCCGTGGTTGGTCTTCAGGGTGGCGTAGAGCTGCTCGGCCACGATCTGCCTTCCGTTGTCTTTCTGTGACTCCCCGATCCTCGCATGGACGGTGGCTCACGTCCCCCGTCGCTCGTTCATGGGCACGCAACCTGGGCGATCCCTTGCAGAAAACTGCGCGAGTAGTCCCGGGACGGGGCGCGCGGCGCGGGGATCCGTGGCATTGTCGACGACAAGCTCCCGTTGTCCCTTATTGATCCGCTATTGCAGTCGATCAACTCGATCCGCACCCATATGCCTGCCTTCGCATGCTGCGGAGCGGTCGGGGAGGCATGATCCGTAAAAGGGTGGAGAGTCGAAATACCGTACGCCACCGAGGAGGAGGATCCCGTGACCCGCATCGACAGCGTGCGCGCCGCGACCGGCTCGGCGAAGGACAGCGTGCTGCACGCCGCGGAAGTGGTGGCGCCCTACGCCGACACCGCCAAGGACAGGGCCGCGCACTACGCACACGAGGCACGCGTACGGCTCGCGCCGAAGGTGACGCAGGCCACCGAGCAGGCTCGCGCGCAAGCCCTGCTGCAATACGGGGCGTATGTCGCGCCGCGTCTGGAGCAGGCCCGTTCACATGTGCCGCTGAAGGTCGACCTGGCCGCTCATGAGGCGGCCGCCCGTACACGCAAGGCGGCCCGGCAGGCCGCCGACTATTCCCGGCCGAGGATCGAGCAGGCGGTGGCCGCGGCCGGGCCCGTCAGGGGCGAGGCCGCTGCGCGTGGCGCCGCCGCGCTGGCTGCGCTGCGCGGTCAGGTCTCGCCGAAGGAGATCGAGAAACTGGTACGCAAGCATCAGCGGCGTGCGAAGGCCGGCCGTGCCGCGAGGGTGCTGGCGGTGGTCGGTGTTCTCGCAGGTGGTGCCTTCGCCGCCTGGAAGTGGTGGGACAAGCAGGCCAACCCGGACTGGCTGGTCGAGCCCCCTGCCGCGACCGAGGTGCCGGAGTCGAGCCGTCTTTCTTCGGTGGACGGCAGCGGCCAGTCCGCTCTCGATCCTGAGGTCCAGGTGAAGGAGGCCGAGGAGGAGGCTGCCCGGCGCGACGAGGGCCGGTGATGTGAGGGCAGCTGATGTGTGAGGGCCGGTGACGGCCTGCACGCCGAACTGCGCTGTGGGGCGGAGGACTTGAGGGTCCTCCGCCCCACAGCGATGTTTCACGTGGAACATCTCCCGTGCTCGCGGTAAGGCCGCCTCTTTCGCCGGGGCCGAAGCGCAGGAAGGTGACGTCCGTCTGACGCGGCGGCAGTCGCCCGATCGCTGCGCAGAGGTCGAGGCTTTCCCCGAGGCTGTCAGCGCCCCCGGCGACCTCGGGACGGCGCGTGTTTACGCCCTGCCTCCGCGATGACGTTTGCAACGGGCCGTCTGTGCGGGTCCCGCACAGACTTTCTTAACGGGGCGCATCCTTCTGGTTACCCGTCTGCGTTCATGCCAGCTCACACAAGGTCTCCGCAGTGGAGCGCGTGACCCTGGCGCCGTGTGGGACACCGGTCCGACCATCCCCCGCGCTGCGTTCACCGCACCGGTTTGCGCAAACATCCGCAACGACGCCACCGCCCGTCACGTGATGCAGGTCACCCAGGGGGCTCCGTCGGTGCCTGCGGAATGCAAAACCGGCCAGAGGCCGCGAGGGCGTCTGACCGGTCCGAGGTGTGGAGCCTAGGGGAGTCGAACCCCTGACATCTGCCATGCAAAGACAGCGCTCTACCAACTGAGCTAAGGCCCCGGAAGGGAAGCATCCCACCGGAAGAACCACGTACCGGCAGGTGCCGCAGACCAGACTACCGGGTCGCCCCCCTGATCTCGCAAAAAGATTGGGGGTCCCGATGAACGACCACTCTCCGTAAGATGCTCGGCGTGGTTCGCTACAGCGAACCACGGTTTTTGGGGAAGCGATGGGGAGACGCAATGGACGCCGCACAGCAGGAAGCGACCGCAAGAGCGCGGGAACTGCAGCGGAACTGGTACGGGGAGCCGCTGGGGGCGCTCTTCCGTAAGCTCATCGACGATCTTGGTCTCAACCAGGCTCGTCTCGCGGGGGTACTGGGACTGTCCGCACCGATGCTGTCGCAGCTGATGAGCGGCCAGCGGGCGAAGATCGGCAATCCCGCCGTGGTCCAGCGGGTGCAGCTGCTGCAGGACCTGGCAGGGCAGGTCGCGGACGGCAGCGTGAGCGCGGCCGAGGCCACCGACCGCATGGAGGAGATCAAGAAGTCGCAGGGGGGCTCGGTGCTCAGCAACACGACGCAGACAACAAGCAGTTCGGGGGCGCCCACGGTCAAGCGGGTGGTCCGCGAGATCCAGTCGCTGCTGCGCTCGGTGGCCGCTGCGGGGGACATCATCGAGGCCGCGGACACCCTCGCCCCCACCCACCCGGAACTGGCAGAGTTCCTTCGGGTGTACGGCGCCGGCCGCACCTCCGACGCGGTCACGCACTACCAGTCCCACCAGAACTGACCCCGGGGCCCGGTCGCCGAAGGGGGTTCGGCAGCCGGGCCGACGGCCCAGGTTCTGGGCGGTCATGAGCAGGCCGTGATGAGCAGGCCGTACGGTTCACCGGCGCGACCACGCGGGGAAACTGGCCGGCCGTTCACGGTGGGACTACGACGGGGGCGTGTCCCTCACAGGGAAGGGCGCGCGGGGCAGGCAGCAACGGGGGAGCCCGCGAAGGGGTTCACGGGGGGCCGACAGGGGAGTCCGCAAAGGGAGGGGACTGCGAGGGGAGTCGTATCGCTCGTCGAGGGGGAAGCAAGGGGGGTAACCGAAGGGGGAGGAGCGACGCACAGCCATGGGTGAGGTCTTCGCCGGCCGGTACGAACTGGTCGACCCGATCGGACGCGGAGGCGTCGGCGCCGTCTGGCGCGCCTGGGACCACCGCCGCCGCCGGTACGTGGCCGCCAAGGTCCTGCAGCAGAGCGACGCGCACTCCCTGCTGCGGTTCGTCCGCGAACAGGCCCTGCGGATCGATCATCCCCATGTGCTCGCGCCCGCCAGCTGGGCCGCCGACGACGACAAGGTCCTGTTCACCATGGACCTGGTGGCCGGCGGTTCACTGGTCCATCTCGTCGGGGACTACGGCCCCTTGCCGCCCTCCTTCGTCTGCACGCTCCTCGACCAGCTCCTCGCCGGTCTGGCCGCCGTGCACGCGGAGGGCGTCGTCCACCGGGACATCAAGCCCGCCAACCTGCTCCTCGAGGCCACCGGCACTGCTCGCCCGCGGCTTCGCCTGTCCGACTTCGGCATCGCCATGCGGCTGGGCGAACCCCGCCTGACCGAGACCAACCTCGTGGTGGGAACGCCCGGTTACCTCGCGCCCGAGCAACTCATGGGCGCGGAACCGGACTTCCCCGCCGACCTGTTCGCCGTAGGACTGGTCGCGCTGTATCTGCTGGAGGGCGCCAAGCCGGACACCAAGGCGCTCGTCCAGTACTTCGCCGCGCACGGAACACCCGGTGCGCCCAAGGGAATTCCCGAACCACTGTGGCAGGTCGTGGCCTCGCTGGTGCAGCCGGATCCGCAGGCCCGGTTCCGCACGGCCACCGGGGCACGCAAGGCTCTCGCCTCGGCCGCCGAGCTCCTGCCGGAACCGGGCCCCGACGACGAGCTGATCGAGATCTTCGACCAACTCGGACCGCTGCCACCGGGGTTCGAGGCGGGCGGGCCGCTCAAACCGGCGCCAGGAGTCGACCGGGGCAGGGGTGGCTCCGGGCAGTTCGGCACGGGCACCGCGGGTGCTGGTGTCACCGGCTCGGGGCTGACGGGCACCGGCTCCGTACCGAGCGATCCACGGCACAGCGTGGCGGGGCCGATCCCGGCCTCGGAGGTCTCGGCGCCCCCCTCCACGCCCGCCCCGCCGACGCCCCGACCCGGGTCCCAGCCACCCGTCGCTCAGGAGCCGTCCATCCCTTCGCAGCCCAGCGACGGGGACGCTCCTCTCCCCATGTCGGACACCGGCAGCTTCCACCTGCCCCCGCCTGACGCCACAGGCTCCTCCCCCCGGACCCAAACGCCCCCGTCACAGCCACACGTGGCGCAGGCACCAGCCCGCATGCAGGCACATGCACCGGCACAGGCACAGGATCGGAGACCGGGGGGCCAGTCACACCATGGCGCGCAGCATCACTCCGCTCACATCTCCCCCTACGACAACACACACGTCCTGTCCTCCCCTCACTCGCACGCGCCTCAGTACCCGGCTCAGCCCCCGACGCCGGCGCAGCACCAGCGCGTCGATGCCTCTACCGCTTCGTACACCGCTCAGAGCCCTCAGGTTCCGTCTTCGGAGCCCCCGATTCGGCAGCCTCGCCGCCGCGGCGGCCACCGTGCCACCCGGCGCGCCTCCCACGGCCTCGCACGACGGCCCGGCCCGCCCGCCAAGGTGACCGTCCCCCTCCTGCTGCTGGCGCTGGCCTGCTACGCCGTGGGTTTCTGGGCACTGACCCGCATCTGAGCCGCTGCCGACGGCCAAGGCCGCCCCGAGCGCAGCTGCCCGAGTGGCCCAGTCGGCGCGCTCCGGACCCCGAGCCGGCACCCTCCCGGCCAGGACCACGCCCTACCAGGCCCCAACCCTCCGCCGAGCCACCACAGCCCACACCCCCAGCACCACCAGCACCAAAGTCCCCGTTCCGATCCCGCTCACCGCGAGCACGGTCATCGCAGCGTCACCGCCACCCCCGGCCGCCCCGCCTCCCGCAGCCACCCACCGATCGCCTTCCACGACCTGAAAGACGTCTCCGGGCTCCGGCTCCCCCGCATAGCCGGGCCCAGCCTCCGCCGCACCCCCCACCCGCAGGCGCAACGTCAGCTGGAGCGGCCCGTCGCCGTAGTTCTCGGCCACGTCGGCCGCGAGGTGCACCACGAGGTAGTAGGAACCGGCGAACCGCATGCCTTTGAACCGTTTGGGAACGGCGTACCGGTTCTCGTACGCGACCGGCGGCAGGGGACCGATCTCGACGGCCTCTTGGCTGCCGTTGTAACTGGTGCTGGCATCGTCGACGAAGCCACGTACGGGGTTGTAGAGCGAGAGGTTCAGCGCACCGGCCACGTAGCCGTCGCGGCCGTTCGAACCGCCCAGTTCGGCGGTGACGGACAGCTGCCGGCCCCAGTCGAGCGGCACCTCGTAGACCAACGTCCGGCCGGGCTCGATGCCGGAGTTCCAGACGCCCTGCCCCACGGGTGCCGCCGAGGCGAATCCGGAGCCGCCGGCGCGGCGCACGCCCTCGCCGGTGACGGGCTCTGGTGAGGTGGAGTTCCAGGCTTCGGGGGAGCTCGTGGCTCCGGCCTGTTTCAGGGCCGGCTCAGCGGTGGCGAAGAGCTCCAGGTCCCAGGTGTCCTGGGCGGAAACCGCCGTACCGATGCGCTCGACGAGCACGTAATAGGTACCCGCGCCCTCGCAGCGAGGCCGCTTGGAGGAGACCTCGCGTGCGGCCCACGCCGCGATCGGGCGTGGTGTGTGGACGACGCCGAAGGTCTTGGTGCCGGAGGAGCAGTCGCGGCCGTCCGCGTTCTGCACGGACACCTTGATGCCGTCGCCCGCGGCGACGGAGGTGCCGGGGGCGGGGATGGCCGTCGCGGAGACGTACGCGTCGGAGGTGGCGTCGAGGTCGAGGCGGTAGTAGCTCTTCGCGCCGCTCGGCAGGGAGCTCTTGTACGTCGTGCCGGGCACAAGGGGTGCGGCGTCCGCGGCGTCCGTCGCGCCGGCGACGGGGCGGGCGTCCGGAGCGATGGCGTAAGGGCTCGGCGTTCCGGCCGCGAGGGCGGGCCGGCCCGGCAGGGCGGCCGTCGTACACAGCAGCAGTGCGGCTACGACAGCCGTACGCGCGCGTGCCGAGCGATGTCCGTGCCTCATCCCCGCGCGACGCCACCGCGCCGTACGCCGCCGCCCCATCACGCGCCGCTCCTCGTCGTCACCGGACCATCGACCGTCGCCCATCCTGCCCAGCCCGGCCGCTCGTCACCCGCGCAATCCGTACGACCGTCCGAAACGCCCGGCTCTAGGACCTCCGCGCCGCTCCCGCAACTCGAAGCCACGGCACTCCGCGACACGACAAGGGACGGCGCGAACCCGGCGCGAACGCGGCGAGCTCTCGGCGAGCACACAAAACCCCGACCGCGAGGGCGGCCGGGGTCTGTTCAGATTCCGCTGTGGTGACTCACGAACCCGTGGGCACGGAGTCAGTCGCCTCCGTCCACAGATCCTGCTCGGCGCGATCCGCCTGGATCTGGCGGTACACGAGGAGCCCGCCGATGGCGGCCAGTGCGACCAGGAGAAGCTTCTTCACCGCGCGACCTCGTCTTTCCTTGACGTAGGGGACCTCTGGCGCCCGACTATACACACCGACCGATATCGATCGGTGACCTGCGCCGGGGCTCAACTGCCGTCCGGTACAGCGCAGTAGAAGCGGACGACGGCGCTGTGATCGGAGAGTGATGACGCCTCGACAGATGGTGACTTTGCTCCCCTTCCTTCACTTCCGGCACTTTTCAGGTCTGATGCGCCCATTCGTGTGGTGTTCATCTGAAGATCGGCGCTTCATGGGCGTCGGTCCATGACTTCTCGGCCCCCATACACATCATGAGGAAAGTACGCAAATCGCCCAACCCGAAAGTGAGGGGCCATGGCCCGGAACAAGGTCATGAACCTGTGGACCACCATCGTCACTGCCTTCCTCGCGCTCTGCACGGCGCTCGGATTCGTCACGACGACCGCCGCCGCGGCCGCACCGCACAAGGAGGCGGCGCGCAAGAGCGACAGCGAGCGTGACACCAGCACCCAGCTGACAGTGCCGGCGATGCCCCAGTGGGCTTGGTCCTACGCCAGAGCACTGCCCCCCACTATGAAGCAGCGCATCCGCGCCGAGGCGCACGGCAAGACCCCCAGCTGCCGCCACCGTCCGCTCACGGACACCGAAGCGGCCCCTCCCACCTCGGCCGTCGGCGCCTGCGACTCCGCCGCGCCCCCGGCCCAGCCCCTGGTCCCGCACCAGCGCTGAGCCCACGGCTCGCCCCGAGCCGTAACCGCGTAATCCCATTGTCCAGACCGCACCGCCACGGCGAGCTTGCGTACACAGCACCGCACACAGTCAGTACCGCTCAAGCACAGCACCGCTCAAGCACAGCACCGCTCATACACAGCACCGCTCAGGACGCCGGCCCCTACGACGTACCTCATCCCCCTTCGACGATGTGCCGGAGATAGGCCCAAGGGTCGTTGAGGTAACGCCGCCAGTGGTCGACGAGTTCCAGTTCCCGCCAGTCGGCGGGACGCATTCCGTGGTCGCCCACCTCGATGATCTCGGCGCCGGGCAGCGCCGTCAGCACGGGTGAGTGCGTGGCGCAGATGATCTGCGCGCCGGAACGCCCCAGTTCATGCAGCAGCCCGACGAGTTGAAGACAAGAAGCGAAGGACAGCGCGGCCTCGGGCTCGTCCAGGACGTACAGCCCCAGCTCCTGGAACCGCTCTCGGAAGGCCATCAGAAAGCCTTCGCCGTGGCTCATCTCGTCCGCGGCCCCGGACAGCCGCCCCGTCTCCTGCTCCCGGCCCAGCGCTTCGAGCGCGGTCTCCGCCCGCAGGAAGAAGCCTCTACGGCGTGTACGCGGCCCGCGCAGCATGCGGCGGCCGGCCGCCGTCGCCTCGAACCGTATCCGCCCGCCCAACGCCGACGGCTCACGCCCACTGGCGTATCGGTAGCCCGCGGATCCGCCCCAGGAGTCCAGGCCGAACCCCTCCGCCAGCGCCTCGACGAGCGTCGACTTGCCCGAGCCGTTCTCCCCCACCAGGAACGTGACCGGCGCGGTGAACTTCAGGCCGTCGTCGAGCAGCTGCCGCACGCACGGCACCGACCACGGCCACTGGCTCTCCTCGCCCAGCTCGCCCTCGGCAACATGCGCGTATGCCCGTTCGACGATCATGCCGCCAGGCTCTCATCCGGCACTGACAATCGTGCGTGCGAAGGACCCCCAGTCCGTGTGGACTGGGGGCCTTTTCACTGGTGAGGCCAACAACAGCCAGCCACAACGGCGGGTTCGTCGGCCGGTCAGGCGCGCGTATGCCTCGCTGCACCCCCACCGGCCTCGGCCTCGGCCTCGCTACCGGCTTGCGCCGTCGACCAGAGCAGAGGCGGCCAGAGCAGAGGCGGGGAGGCAGACCCGTGCGCGTGGACTCCATCACCTTGCGGGGTACCAGAACGCGGGCGGCGCCCGAAAGGGCAGGACTGGCCGGGCGAGGCGATCGGGTCCCCACCCGACGGTGGGTCAGGAACGACCGTCTCAACCACGCCGGATGGAGGACCCGCTAATCGGCTGACCGCAGCCGTTCACCGCCGTTGGTGTCAACTGGTGGTGTCAGCTGTTGATGTCAAAAACCCCCGGACCGATGGTCCGGGGGTCTTCTGGCTGGTGGGGCTAACAGGATTTGAACCTGTGGCCTCATCCTTATCAGGTCGATCACGGCGAGCTGACGGTACCGGCTCACGAGCTCCCGGCCTCGGATGCGCTTCCGCTGAGAGCCGGGTCTGACCGCTCGCGTCCGGGTCTGTTGGTGTCAGCCACTGGTGTCAGATGCTAGGGCTCCCCTTGACATCTGCGCCGAAGAACTGCGTTGGGAACCCGTGAAGGGTGATCAAGGGTGGGGTAGTAGGTCAGCGTCCGAGCACTGGTAGCCGCTCCCATGAGGCCAGATGATCGCCTGCCCAGCAGCGTTCGCGAGCCCAATGAGGTCAGCTCGGGGCTTGCTCGGCAATAGAACGGCTTGATACTTGGCGCCCACGAAGCGGTTGTAGTCGATCAGCTGACCCAGGGCCATACGCATATTTTCCCTCGTCACGCTGCCTTTGGCCTCGATCAAAACGTCTAGGTCTGGCACGTAGAGGTCTGTGAGGAGGGGCCTAGTCTCCCCTTCTGGCAGGATGCGTTGGCGGTGCACGCGGTAGCCCTTGGTGCGCAGGTACGCGCTGAAGTCCAGCACCAGCTTGCTTTCTCGGCGCTCGGCCTCGTACGGCTCGCGGTTCGGGTCAACGAACGTCTTCTCGGTTTCGAGCCGCTCGATGTCGATCTCGGTGACCGTCTCACCACGCTGCTCCGCGAGTAGCCGGCCCAACTTCGTGCCAGGGTGCTTGGCTGGGATGTCCAAGGGGTGAAGCTTGAAGACAATGACCTTGCGCAGCGGGCCGTCTCCCGTCTCCGGCGCGTCTGCTTCGTACCATCCCGCGACGGCAAAACGGCCGAGGTAGGTCACGTTGCCGCGGGCGCCCTGGAAGACGCGCAGGGCTCGCCCCTCGGCCTCATGGTTCAGGATGCTGGCGTTTCCGGAGAGCATCCGCTGGTCTCCGTACTGCCCTTCCCCGCTGTAGTGGAAGAGCCCATCGGGCATCCAGCCGTCGTAATACCCATGCTTCTCGCCAGCGATCGGATCCGTAAAGATCATCACGTTCGGCGTCTTCGCCGAGGGTCCGATGCCGCCCTGCGTCCGTCCGCCGTACTTGACGTGCAGTTGCTTGCGCTCGATCACAGCACCTGGTTCGAGATCCCACTCGATGGCCTCGTGCTCCGCGGAGCTCACCTCCGTCACGGTTGCTCGCCTCCTCAGTCCAGCCGCGTCTACTACGGCTCGTCGTACTGTACGCTGTCCGGGACGGATGTGAATCAGACACAGGAATCGGATGCGTGATTTCGGTATCCGATTCGGACAGGGCGTGCCACGACGACGAACCTGTGACGAGCTTTGGAAGGAATGAATTGATCTGCGCGGCTTGCTAATTCGCTCTACTAATTACGCTCCGTGGAGCATTAGAAGCGGCAGGTAAGCTGTCGCCATCTGACTTCTCACCGATCCCTGCTCTTGACCTGCACATGGTCGAGGGGGCCCAGGTTCGCCGGGTCCCACCACTCAGGTGAGGAGAAGAGATGGAGAAGCGAGAGCCTGAGGAGCAGGAAGAGAAGTCTGATCGCGGCCCGGACCCACGGTGGTTCCGGCTCCTGATCGCTACTCTGACCGCTGCGGCGGCTATCGCAGCCTGTGTGGAGCAGCTGGCGCGGCTCTAGAGCCGCGAGTTGAAGTGGTGCCGGGCGATGGTGGACCGCAACGAAGCGGGTCCGACCGTCTGATACTCGGCCGGACCCGCTTCGATTACTCCACGCACGAGCCCGGTCCTGGTCGGCAAACCTGGGCCGGGCCTCCGTGCTGGAGAGCCTAGGTGCGCTGCGGGCTTGCAATCCGAAGTTGCAACCCGAGATTGCAATGTCAACCCACTATATCTGTCTTGCCTCCAGTTACCCCTAGATGGTTCTGGATGCCGTTAGCGGCTTCATCGCGGTACGTCGCGCTACGGGCTTCAGCAACCCACCACTCTCCCCAGCTCCCATCCCGTACGCCGTCGACCCACACACCGTGGAGCAGGCGTGGTTCATGGCGTCCAGGTGGAGCGCGCCACTGTACGAACGACCTGGACGCCATGGGCCGCGCCTGCTCGGCTCTGCCTGGGTCGATGGCGTACGGGATGGGAGCCTCCCGCGCACGCCACTATGGACCCGCGGTCGGGAACGGCGCCCCCTCCATCCCGGTGCCGGCCGATCCCCCGCCGGAGGCACTGTTCTAACCCGCGGGCGTTATGTGCGGTGATCGACTCATGGCTACCGGCCCTATCCACGTGTGGGCGCGCGTCGGCGCAGCGCGGGCGGAGCGGGCCGAAGGCAGGAGCGGCGCCCGGAGCGGAGCCGGGAAGCGCGCCCGGCGGAGCGGAGCGCAGCCGGGTGCCTTGATGAGGTAGAGAAACCTGTAACAGCTCATGGCCTGTCCGGGCCTGGGCAGAGAAGCCGTCTCCGTGGTGATCTGGCAGTTCAGTCACACGCGAGGGGGCAGGTGTGCAGCCGTTGGCAGATGACTTGGCACGTAATCGGCCCGGCGACGCGGTGCGCCGCAAGATCCGGGAGTTGCAGCCGAACCCTCTGCTGAGACTGGTCGATCGGTGGCGGCCCGATACGGACGTCTACAACTGGGCTGTCGGCCTCCGTGGTGAACTGCTCACCGCCCGGCGACTGAGCAGGCTCCGTGGCCATGGATGGTTCACCCTTCACGCTGTCCAGTGGGTGACCGGCACGGACATCGATCACCTCACCATCGGGCCAGCCGGCGTCTTCTCCATCAACTCCAAGCGGCACCGGGGAAAGACGGTCTGGTACGGAGACAGGGCCATCACTGTGAACGGCACTCCTACCCGCCACATCGCGGCCAGTCAGTCCGAAGCGCGTCGAGTCTCCCGCACCCTGTCCGAACACTGCGGATTCGATGTGCCAGTCCGCCCCGTGATCTCTGTCGTGCACGCGGGGAAGCTCACCGTCAAGAGCGCCAATCCGCCGGTGCTCGTCCTCGCTGTCGATCAACTCGACCGAGTTCTGTCCGGGCTGACACCGACGCTGTCAGCCGACCAGGTGTCCCACATCTACGGAGTCGCACGGCGGGCTCAAATCTGGTCTGGCTGATCAGGCGTCGAAGTCGTACTCAAGGACGTAAGAGGCTGCGTCAAGCGTCATTTCGTTGATCTCCACGGGACGCCCCTCGTCTGCGAACGCGGTTCGGCAGATGAGTATGACCGGCGTACCTGCGGAGATGCTCAACTGTGCTGCCTCGTCCCTCGTGGGCATGCGTGAGCGGATCTCTTCGCGGAAGTGCACTGGCTTGTAGCCGAGTTCAGCAAGGCGGGCGTACGTTCCGCCGGGCCCCGTGTCCTCCTGAGTGATCGCCGACCCTGCGACCACCGCCGTGGGGAGATAGCTCGTCGCGAGAAGAACAGGCTTCCCGTCCAAGACAAACCGCCGGCGTCGGACGCAGACGGTGTCCCCTTCGCTCAGGTCCAACACCTGCCCGATCTGCTCCGGTGCGGCTTCCTCCGACACCGTCACTTGATCCACCAAAAGGGTGCGGTTCTCGATGTCGGCAGACCAGATGGACCGGCCGCTGCCCCACTGCTCCTGTGCAAGCCGCTGGATGCCTCGGCGCCTCAACGGGCGGAAGGATCGAACGAAGACGCCAGCGCCCTTGCGGGATTCGGCAACGCCCTCATCCTTGAGCACGCTCAACGCCTGGCGCGCTGTCATGCGAGCCACGCCATGCGCGGCCATCAGGTCGTTCTCCCCCGGAAGCCGATCACCAGGACCGTACTCGCCCGACTGGATCGCTTCTCGTAGAGAGTCCGCAATCCGCTGGTACTTCGGCCGACGGTCGTCGTCGGTGGTGGCCATTCGGGAGCCCTCCTCTCTTCTCTAGACAGCCTAGGCCATGGGTAAGTCGCTCGCTCTGTGCGTGTATCCGCAATCCTTCGCCGACAACATCTCTAGACATCTCCCTTGACGGCATCTCTAGAGATGTGCTCCCATGGATATGTCTAGAGAGGTCGCGCAAGGTGACCTCACAGAACGAGGGATGTGCTGATGCCGTCTTTCAAGATCGACACCTCGACCGCCGTAGTGTTCGTGGCGACCGCGCCGGAACCGAAGATGGTCAACAAGAAGACCGGCGAGCGGGCCGTGGACCGGGAGACCAACGCGAGCCTCTCGACCGTGGGTCTGCTGGTCTCGGACGAGGGGGAGGGGAACCTCTACCAGGTGACCGTGCCGGAGACCGGCCTCCCCGAGGGTCTGGCGCCGGGCATGCCGGTCAAGGTCATCGGCCTGAAGGCCCGTGACTGGGAGAACGAGTTCAACGGCCAGAAGCGGCACGGGATCTCGTTCCGCGCGGTCGCGATCACCCCGGCGGCCTGACCATGACCGACCTGACGATGTGGCTGGAGGCCACGGGAGCCCTGGCCGGTGCCGGCGGTCTCGGCTACGCGAAGTACCGCGCACCGCGTGTGTACTGGTCGCTGGTCGGGATGCCGGTGACGTGGGGCCGCTTCACCCTCTCGTACCGGTCGACCATGGACGTGTGCGGGCTGACGGTGCAGCCGTCGGGTCTGCGGGCGTTCATGACGCGCAGCGTTGCCCGTCGTGAGGTTCAGCCGGTCCCGCCGAAGATCCGCCGGGTACGCGGCACGTCGACCGGACTGCGGGTGACCCTGCGGCTTCCCGCCGGCCTGGAGCCCGCCGACGTGATCGCCTCCTCGGAACGGCTCCGGCACGCCTGGGGCGTCCACTCCGTGACCGTGGTCGAGACGAAGCCCGGCTTCGTCGAACTGCGGATGACCGGCTACGACGTGCTGCGCCGGGTGAAGATGCCCCGCAAGGCCGTACCCCACGACATGGCCGTTCCGGTCGCGGTGCGGGAGGACGGGACCGCGTTCGAGCGGGACTACCGCAAGGCACCGATGGCGCTCACCCTGGGCGCCAACCACTCCGGCAAGTCCATGTATCAGCGCAACCTGATCAAGGGACTGGCGCAACTGCCGGTGGCCCTGGTCGGGGTCGACTGCAAGCGAGGGGTGGAACAGTCCGCCTTCGCGCCTCGTCTGTCGGCTCTGGTCACCAACCCCGACGATGCCAGCTCACTGCTCGGCGTCCTGGTCGCGGAGATGGAAGACCGCTTCGACCTGCTGAGCCGTCACGGCGTCTCGGACCTGTGGGAACTCCCCGCAGAGCTGCGCCCGGTGCCGGTGGTCGTCCTGGTCGACGAGGTGGCGGAACTGTTCCTGATCTCCTCCAAGAAGGATGAGGAGCGCCGGGAACGGATCGTCACCGCGCTGATCCGCCTCGCGCAGATGGCCCGCGCGATCGGCATCTATCTGGAGATCTGCGGGCAGCGCTTCGGCTCCGACCTGGGCAAGGGCGCCACCATGCTCCGCGCTCAGCTCACCGGCCGCGTGGTGCACCGCGTCAACGACAAGCAGACCGCCGAAATGGGCCTGGCGGACGTGGCCCCGGACGCTGTGCCGGCCGCGAGCCTGATCCCGATGAACCGCCCCGGCACGGCTGTCGCGGCGGACTCCTCGGGCGGCTGGTCGAAGATCCGCACCCCGAACACCAGCCGGGATGAAGTCGTGGCGGTCTGCCGGGAGTTCGCCCACCTGGTCCCGGAGCTGCCGTTCCTCGGCCCGTTCCGCCCTTACGTGCCCGCCCCCGCGCCGGCGGCCGGTCCGTCGCTGGTCAAGCCCCGCCCGGTCACCGACTAGCACCCCGCTCCACCCCGGTCGGCGCGACCGCATCGCGCCAGGTCCCTACCCGAGCCATGCCCGAACGCAGGGAGGTACGCACGATGTCCGCCTCTATGTCCTTCCACGGGGAGCCCTCCACCTGGGTCCACGTTCACGACTACGGCACCGTCCACCCGCCCATCCTGGCCCTCGACGGAGACGGCTACCACCTGACCATCTCGGTCTTCGAGAGCCGCTCGCCCGCCGACCACAAGGCGTTCGCCGAGAGCCTCGCCCGGACGGTGACCGGCTACCTCGCGGCCGTGGACCGCTGGGCCGCCGCGCAGAGTGCCGACACCGCGACCACGCAGGACGGGTGATCGCCGTGGCCGCACGGAAGACCCCCGCCCCGGTGACCGCCGACCCGGAGCCCGCGAAGTGCCCGACGTGCCACGGCTCCGGGGAGGTCTCCCGAACCGTCCGCGTCGGCCGCAAGCGCCGCACCGTCGGCCGGCAGACCGGCCTGTGCCTGGCCTGCCTCGGGTCCGGCGAAGCCCCCACCGACTGAACCCCCGCCGGGGCTGGGCCGCCCAGACACCGTTCCCCGCCCGCCCCTGGCCCGACTCCCTGAAGGGAGGTGCCCCGCATGTCCCGACCGATCCGCCCGGATGCCGTACTCGTACAGGCTGTCATCGCCGGCGCGCTGTCCTTCGCCCACCTGCACGACTTGGCCGAAGCCGCCGGACAGACCGGCTGGAAGGCCTGGGCCTACCCGGTCTCGGTCGACCTGCTGTTGGTCGCCGCCTGGCGTCGGCTGCGCACGGCTCGCCGCGACCGGTCCGCCTGGACCTGGTTCGTGATCGCCCTGTTCGCCTCGCTCGGCGCGAACATCGCCACCGCCGGACTCCTCGACCTGGCCCACGTGCCCGCGTGGCTGTGCATCCTCGTCGCCGGCTGGCCCGCCCTGGCCTTCCTCGGCGGAACCCTCCTGGTCCACTCGCCCACCGACGCGGCCACTCCTCCACAGCCTGTGGAAGAGGTGACCGCGCCGGAAGTCGAGATGCACCGCACCGACGAACCCGCACCCGAACCGGCCCCCGCTGCGACCGTGCCGGAGCTGACCCCCGCACCGCCCAAGCCCGCGCCCGGCGCCCCCGCTGTTCCGGTCGCGCTGCTCGACCACGCGCGGAAGATCGCCGACGCCCACCAGGCCTCCACCGGGTCCCCGATGCCCGCCGACGCCCTGTCCGCCCGGCTCCAACTGCCCGCCCCGATGGCCGACGCCATCGCCGCTGAACTCCAACTCACCTGACCAGGAAGGGAGAAACCGCCCGTGACCGCCTACCGCCGCTTCCGCAACGTGATCCGCATCGGCCCTGTGCAGGTCGCCACGTCCTATGACGGCCGTGGCCGCGACAAGCACACCGCCGCCTGCACCGCCCCCGGCTGCGGCTTCGCCGCCGACTACGACACCCGCGCCGGCGCCGAACTCGCCGCCCGCACCCACCGCTGCAAGGCCTGACAGGAGATCGCCATGGACGTACCGCTTTGGCTCGCCCTGCTCATCGTCGGATGGCTCGGCGTCAAGCTCGCCCGCCCGCCGTGGTGGCTGGTCGCCGTGCTCCTGGTCGGCGGCTACCTCGTCGCCGGAAGCTTCCTCGCCCCCGCCCTCGGCACCGTCCTCAAGTAGAAGGGATCACCCTCGTGTTCACGCCGAAGTACCCGCCTCAGGACACCGCACCGCCCGCCACGGCCACCGCCCCGACCGCCTACACCCCGGCGCCCATCCAGCCGTCGGCCCCGGCGCCGGTCCCGGTCGCCCCGGCCTCGAACCGGCCCACCGTCCAGCTCACTCCCGGTAGTGCGCTCGCCCTCGCCGCCGGCGGCGGCGCCGTGGTCCTCGTCGTCGGCGCGGTCCTGGTCTCGCTCCTACTCGCGGTCGCCATCACCGGCATGTCCGTGGCCGTGGTCGCGGTCGTCCTCCGCTCGCTGCTCAAGGACCTCGACAAGCACCGCTAACGGCCCCCGGGGCGGCTCTCTCGCCAAAGAACCGCCGCCCCGGACGCCTGCACCTCTTCCAGATCCATCGGACCCGAAAGGGAAGCCTCATGATGCCCCAGCACGCCCAGAACACGCGCGTCTGCCGCGACTGCGACGGCTTCGCCACCGCCGCCATCACCACCGGCACCCGCCACGCCGACGGCACCCGCGCCACCCTCCGCGTCACCTGCCCGACCTGCAAGGGCACCGGTCACACCGCCCCCGCCTCCGCCCTCGCCCGCGCCGGGCGGTGACCGCCGTGGCTGACCTCACCCCGACCCCGGACCGCCCCGGCCTGCACGTCAGCAAGCCGTCCCCGTCCGCCCCCGCCACCGCATCGGCCGTCTGCCACTGCGGTGCAAGCGCCACCGCTAAGGGTGACGCCCAGGTCAAGGCGCTGGTCGACGGCTACACCGCCAACCACGGCCCTGCCCACGGCAGGAGGTGACACCTTGACTGATACCGCCACCATGGCGGGCCTGGACCCGGCCACCCTCGCTGACGTGCTGAGGCTGGCCGGGTCTTCGGACCTCGACCGCATCCAAGAACAGATCCGCCGTACCGGCGGCTGCTCCGACCCGATCCACCTGCAAGGCTCCACCGTCACCCGCGACGCTGCCACGGGCTACGTGCTGCACTCCTACTCGACCGACACCGAACCGGGCGGACGGCTCCGTATCGCCTGCGGTAACCGCCGTGCCTCGCGCTGCCCGTCCTGCGCCTGGACGTACGCCGGCGACACCTACCACCTGATCCGCGCCGGCCTCGTCGGCGACCCCGACAAGGGCACCCCGCACACCATCCGGGATCACCCCCGCGTCTTCGCCACGCTCACCGCGCCCTCGTTCGGCCGCGTTCACAACCGCCCCGGCAACCGCCCGTGCGCCTGCGGCACCCGCCACGCTGAGGACGCACCCGAACTCGGCACGCCACTCGACCCGGACACGTACGACTACGCGGGCGCGGTGCTGTGGAACAACCATGCCTCCGACCTGTGGCGCTACTTCACGATCTACCTGCGCCGCGAGATCGCCCGCCGGGCCGGCCTCACGCAGAAGGACGCCCACGAACAGTCCCGTGTGTCCTTCGGCAAGGTCGCCGAGTACCAGAAGCGCGGTGCCGTGCACTTCCATGCCGTGGTCCGCTTCGACGGTCCCGACGGGCCCGACAGTCCGCCGCCGGCCTGGGCAACCCTCGACCTGCTCACCGACGCTATCCGCGCCGCCGCCGGCCGCGTCGCTGTCGACGTACCGCCCGCGGGAGACCAGCCCGCCCGCACCCTGCACTGGGGCACACAGCTCGATGTCCAGCCGATCGGCGCCTTCGGCCACGGCGAAGAGATCACCGAACAGGCCGTCGCCTCCTACGTGGCCAAGTACGCCACCAAGGCCGCCGAAACGACCGGCACCGTGGATCGCCGCATCGGCAACAAAGAGGCCCTGGCGTTGCTCGGCGTACCCGACCACCCTGCCCGGCTCATCGCCGCGTGCCTCGACCTGCACGCCCTCTACCCGGACCGAAAGCTTCGGGACTGGGCTCACATGCTCGGCTTCCGGGGCCACTTCTCCACCAAGTCCCGCCGCTACTCCACCACCCTCGGCGCCCTCCGCCAGACCCGCGCCGACTACCGCGCCGCCCAGCAACGCGCCGCCCTCGGCCTGCCGGACCCCGACGACGAAGAGGCCACCACGCTCACCCTCGCCCACTGGGCCTACGCCGGCCACGGCCACACTCCCGGCGAATCCTGGCTAGCCGCCAACGTCCGCCGCGACATCCAGCACAACCGCGAAACCGCCCGCGAGGAACTACCCGCCCTGCTCGACCTGGAAGGAGCTGCCGCATGACCACCGCCGCCCCCGAGTTGCTGACTGTGCCGGAGGTCATGGCGAGTCTCAAGGTCGGCCGGACCAAGGTCTACGACCTGATCCGCACTCACCGCCTGGTCTCGATCAAAGTCGACGGCTGCCGTCGTATCCCGGCTGACTCGGTCGGGGACTTCATCCGCGGGCAGATCGAGAGGGGTGCCTGATGACCAAGAGGCGCCCCAACGGCGGCGGCACGATCTCAAAGCGAGCGGACGGCCGATACATGGGCCGCGCGTACGTCACCAACACGGACGGCAACCGCGTCCGCAAGACCGTGTACGGCGCCACATGGGACGAAGCCAACGAGAAGCTCGGCAAGCTTCAAGACCAGGAACGCAACGGCGTACCGGTGCCCTCCCGCTCCTGGACGCTCGGCGAGTGGCTGGCGTACTGGCTTGAGCACATCGTTGAGCCGGACTCCGAGCACAACACGTACGTCAAGTACGAGTCCAAGGTGAGGCTGTATCTGCTGCCGCACCTCGGTAAGAAGCCGCTGGTCAAGCTCACCCCCGCCCAGATCCGTACGTTCATGGCCGGCCTGAAGCGCGAAAAGGTCGGGGCGTCCACTCGCTTCGAGGTGCTCCGCGTCCTCCGCAACGCGCTCAACCGAGCCATCCGAGAGGAGATCCTGACGCGCAACGTCGCTCTCCTGGTCGACATGCCCAAGGTCAGCAAGGACAAGGGCACGGCATGGAATGCACGTGAAGCGATCACGTTCCTCCGCGCGACTCGTTCCCACCGCCTCTACGCGGCCTGCGTGCTCGTCCTGGTGCTTGGTCTCCGCCGGAGTGAGGTGCTGGGCCTGCGCTGGCAGGATGTCGACTTCGAGGCGAGGCAGTTCACGCCGGTCAAGCAGGTGCAGCGCGTGAAGGGCGTCGGCCTGGTCCTCAAAGACCTCAAGACCGAGTCGTCACAGGCCGTGCTTCCCCTGCCGGAGTTCTGCGCCCGCGCCCTGGAAGAGCGTCGGGAGCTGCAAGAGCTGGAACAGAAGATCGCCGGTGAGCACTGGTCACAGGAGCCGGACCATGACCTGATCTTCTCCTCGGAGCATGGCGGCATGATCGACCCGGTGGGCTTCTCCCGCACCTTTGATCGCCTCGTCAAGCGCGCCGGCGTCCGCCGCATCACGGTGCGGCTCGCCCGGCACACCTGCGGGACCCTGCTCGCCTTCCTGAAGGTGCACCCCAAGGTGGCTCAGGCGATCCTCCGGCACAGCCAGATCAGCATGACCATGGACGTGTACACGCACGTCGTCGGCGACAGTGAGCGTGAAGCGGTCGGCATGCTCGCGGAGCTGCTGGAAGATCCGCTCATCGGCTGACCGCCGCTGTTGGTGTCAACTGATGGTGTCAAAAGACCCCCGGACCGATGATCCGGGGGTCTTTTCGCTGGTGGGGCTAACAGGATTTGAACCTGTGGCCTCATCCTTATCAGGGATGCGCTCTAACCAACTGAGCTATAGCCCCGCCGCGCTCTGCGGTGTGTGTCCCGCGCGCTGACTCTTGAAGATTAGCGCACGACATGGGCAGTCCCAAAATCGGTTGTCGGGGGACCGTCAGGAGAGGTTTGAAACCGTCTCCGGGCGGCAACCGTCATCCGGCCTCGGTCACCCTCACTCGTCCTCCGCGAGCGTCAGCTCGACGCCGCCTACGAAGCCGGCGGAGAGGTTGTAGATGAACGCGCCGAGCGTCGCCAGCGCCGTCGCGAGGACGACGTCGATGACCGCGATGATCGACGTGAACATCAGCACGTGCGGCAGCGACAGGAAGGACTGCAGGTCGAAGCCGTTCGACTCGTTCGAGCCGGTCGCCTCGGAGATCGTGCCGCCCACCGTCGAGAAGACGCCCATCGCGTCCATGACCATCCAGAGCACCGCGGACGCGACGATGGTGCAGATGCCCAGCGCGATGGAGAGCAGGAAACTGACCTTCATCACCGACCACGGGTCGGCCTTGGCCACGCGCAGGCGCGCCTTGCGGGTGCGGGGCGTCGTACTCGCCCCCGTGCGCGGCCGGCGTGCCGTGCTCGCCGGAGCGGGCGTCTGGTAGGCCTGCGGCGGGTGGTACGGCCCGGAGGGCTGCTGCGTCTGCCGTTCCCCCGGCAGCGGCGACGCCGGCGGCGCGGAGGCCGCCTGCTGCGCCCCTGTGGGCGCGGGTTGCGGCTGCGGCTGCGGCTGGGCGCCCGGAGCAGCCGAGCCCGCGCCGGCCGCGTACTGCTGGGGCTGCGAGCCTCGGGTGTCCGACACGGTTCCCCCCTGGGATCCAGGTGCGTCCGGCGAGGGCGAGTCCTTCGCCGGCGACTTGATCGCCTTCAGCTGGGTCGTGTGCGTGTCCGCCGCACGCGCGGCGGAGCCACGGCCGCCGCCGTCCGTGTCCTTGCCGGCCGTAGAACCGGTCGAGGTACCGGACGATCCGGCGCCCGTGGCTCCGCTCACGATGACTCTCTCCTCGTGCTACTCGGCCGAGGGTGCCTCACCCTCGTCCATGCCGGTGGTCGCGACACCCTCGGCGGTCTCGTCGACGGCCACATCGCCGTCGACCTCCTCCGCCTCGCGTCCCGCCTCGGCGTTACGAGCGATACCGACCACGGCATCGCGCTTGCCCAGGTTGATCAGTTGGACGCCCATGGTGTCACGGCCCGTCTCCCTGACCTCGTTGACTCGCGTACGAATCACACCGCCGCCCAGCGTGATGGCGAGGATCTCGTCGGTCTCCTCGACCACCAGCGCCCCGACGAGCGAGCCGCGGTCCTCCACGATCTTGGCGGCCTTGATACCGAGGCCGCCGCGGCCCTGGACGCGGTACTCGTCGACAGGGGTCCGCTTCGCGTACCCACCGTCGGTGGCAGTGAACACGAACGTACCGGTTCGAACAACATTCATCGAGAGCAGCTCGTCTCCCTCGCGGAAGCTCATGCCCTTGACACCGGAGGTGGCACGGCCCATGGGGCGCAGCGACTCGTCGGTGGCGGTGAACCTGATAGACTGTGCCTTTTTGCTGATCAGAAGCAGATCGTCGTCGGGCGAGACGAGCTCGGCGCCGATCAGTTCGTCGTCGGAACCGTCCTCGCGCTCACGCAAGTTGATCGCGATCACGCCGCCGGAGCGGGGCGAATCGTAATCCTTCAGCGGCGTCTTCTTCACAAGTCCGGCCTTCGTGGCGAGCACCAGGTACGGCGCCGCCTCGTAGTCGCGGATCGCGAGGATCTCGGCGATCGCCTCGTCCGGCTGGAAGGCCAGCAGGTTGGCGACGTGCTGGCCGCGCGCCTCACGTCCGGCGTCCGGCAGTTCGTACGCCTTCGCCCGGTACACGCGGCCCTTGTTGGTGAAGAACAGCAGCCAGTGGTGCGTGGTCGAGACGAAGAAGTGGTCGACGATGTCGTCTTCCTTCAGCTTCGTGCCGCGTACACCCTTGCCGCCGCGCTTCTGCGCGCGGTAGTCGACGGTCTTGGTGCGCTTGACGTAGCCGCCGCGCGAGACCGTGACGACGATGTCCTCCTCGGCGATCAGGTCCTCGATGGACATGTCGCCGTCGTAGGGCACCAGCATGGTCTTGCGGTCGTCGCCGTACTTCTCGACGATCGCGGCGAGTTCCGCGCTGACGATGCCGCGCTGGCGGACCGGCGAGGCGAGGATCTCGTTGTACTCGGTGATCTTCGCCTGGAGTTCGTCGTGCTCCTGGACGATCTTCTGGCGCTCCAGGGCGGCCAGTCGGCGCAGCTGCATCTCGAGGATGGCGTTGGCCTGGATCTCGTCGATCTCCAGGAGGTCCATCAGGCCCGTGCGCGCGATGTCGACGGTGTCGCTGCGCCGGATCAGCGCGATGACCTCGTCGATGGCGTCCAGGGCCTTCAGCAGGCCGCGCAGGATGTGCGCCCGCTCCTCGGCCTTGCGCAGGCGGAAGCGCGTACGGCGGACGATGACCTCGATCTGGTGCGTCACCCAGTGGCGGATGAACGCGTCCAGGGAGAGGGTGCGCGGGACGCCGTCGACGAGCGCCAGCATGTTGGCGCCGAAGTTCGTCTGCAGGTCCGTGTGCTTGTAGAGGTTGTTCAGGACGACCTTGGCGACGCCGTCGCGCTTCAGCACGATGACCAGGCGCTGGCCGGTGCGGGACGACGTCTCGTCGCGGACGTCCGCGATGCCGCCGATCTTGCCGTCCTTCACCAGGTCGGCGATCTTCTGCGCGAGGTTGTCGGGGTTGACCTGGTAGGGCAGCTCGGTGACCACCAGGCACTGGCGGTTCTGGATCTCCTCGACCTCGACGACCGCGCGCATGGTGATCGAACCGCGGCCGGTGCGGTACGCCTCTTCGATGCCCTTGCGGCCCACCACCAGGGCGCCGGTCGGGAAGTCGGGGCCCTTGATGCGCTCCATGAGCGCGTCCAGGAGCTCCTCGTGCGAGACCTCGGGGTTCTCCAGGTACCACTGGGCGCCGGCCGCGACCTCGCGCAGGTTGTGCGGCGGGATGTTGGTCGCCATGCCGACCGCGATACCGGCCGAA
Source organism: Streptomyces sp. DT2A-34 (assembly GCF_030499515.1). Classification (NCBI taxonomy): domain Bacteria; kingdom Bacillati; phylum Actinomycetota; class Actinomycetes; order Kitasatosporales; family Streptomycetaceae; genus Streptomyces; species Streptomyces sp. DT2A-34. The sequence continues at coordinate 5,011,348 of NZ_JASTWJ010000001.1, forward strand.
CCGTTGATCAGCAGGTTCGGGAAGCGGGCCGGCAGGACGGTCGGCTCCTGGGAGCGGCCGTCGTAGTTGTCCGTGAAGTCGACGGTCTCCTCGTCGATGTCACGGACCATCTCCATCGACAGCGGCGCCATCTTGCACTCGGTGTAGCGCATCGCCGCCGCCGGGTCGTTGCCCGGGGAGCCGAAGTTGCCGTTGGAGTCCACCAGCGGCATCCGCATCGACCACGGCTGGGCGAGGCGGACCAGCGCGTCGTAGATCGAACTGTCGCCGTGCGGGTGGTAGTTGCCCATGACGTCGCCGACCACGCGGGCGCACTTGTAGAAGCCGCGCTCGGGGCGGTAGCCGCCGTCGTACATCGCGTACAGCACGCGGCGGTGGACGGGCTTGAGGCCGTCGCGGACGTCGGGCAGCGCACGCGAGACGATGACGGACATCGCGTAGTCGAGGTACGAGCGCTGCATCTCCGTCTCGAGCCCGACGGGCTCGACACGCAGGGTCTGTCCCTCGTCAGGAGTGACGGGAGTGTTCTCGTCGGTCATTGCTGGTGAAGGTCCTTCCTGGTGCGGTCAGCTGAGACCGACTCAGATGTCGAGGAAGCGGACGTCCTTGGCGTTGCGCTGGATGAACTGGCGGCGGGCCTCGACGTCCTCGCCCATCAGGACCGAGAACAGGTCGTCGGCCTGGGCGGCGTCGTCGAGGGTGACCTGGCCGAGGACGCGGTGCTCCTGGTCCATCGTGGTCACGCGCAGCTCCTCGGCGTTCATCTCGCCGAGACCCTTGAAGCGCTGGATGGAGTCCTCGCGGACACGCTTGCCGCGCTGACGGCCCATCTCCAGCAGCGCGTCACGCTCACGGTCCGAGTACGCGTACTCGATGTCGTCCCGGCCCCACTTGATCTTGTACAGCGGGGGGCGGGAGAGGTACACGTGCCCGGCCTCGACCAGCGGCCGCATGAAGCGGAACAGGAAGGTCAGCAGCAGTGTGCTGATGTGCTGGCCGTCGACGTCGGCGTCCGCCATCAGGATGATCTTGTGATAGCGGAGCTTCTCGATGTCGAAGTCCTCGTGCACGCCCGTGCCGAAGGCGGAGATCAGCGCCTGGATCTCCTGGTTCTGCAGGATCTTGTCGATCCGCGCCTTCTCGACGTTGAGGATCTTGCCTCGGATCGGGAGGATCGCCTGGTACTCCGGGTTGCGGCCGGACTTGGCCGAGCCGCCGGCGGAGTCACCCTCGACGATGAAGATCTCGCACTTGGTGGGGTCGTTCGACTGGCAGTCGGAGAGCTTGCCCGGCAGGGACGCCGTCTCCAGCAGGCCCTTACGACGCGTCAGGTCACGGGCTTTGCGGGCCGCCACGCGCGCGGTGGCCGCCTGGATGCCCTTGCGGATGATGTCCGCCGCCTCGTTCGGGTTGCGGTCCAGCCAGTCCGCGAGGTGCTCGTAGACGACCTTCTGCACGAAGGTCTTGACCTCCGTGTTGCCCAACTTGGTCTTCGTCTGGCCCTCGAACTGCGGCTCGCTCAGCTTCACCGAGATGATCGCGGTCAGACCCTCGCGGATGTCGTCACCCGTGAGGTTGTCGTCCTTCTCGCGCAGCAGCTTCTTGTCGCGCGCGTACTTGTTGATCAGCGAGGTCATCGCGGCGCGGAAGCCCTCTTCGTGCGTACCGCCCTCGTGGGTGTGGATGATGTTGGCGAAGGAGTACACACCCTCGGTGTAGCCGCCGTTCCACTGCATGGCGACCTCGAGGGACAGGTGCTTGTCCTTGTCCTCGGCCTCAAGGTCGATCACGGTGGGGTGCACCACTTCTCCCTTGCGGGAGTTGAGGTACTTCACGAAGTCGACGATGCCGCCCTCGTAGTGGTACGAGACGTGCTTGACCTCGTGCTTCTCGTCCTCGCCCGCCTCGTCCGCACCGGCCGTGGCCTTCGCCGACTCACGCTCGTCGGTGAGGTTGATCCGCAGACCCTTGTTGAGGAACGCCATCTCCTGGAAGCGCCGCGAGAGCGTCTCGAAGGAGTAGTCGGTGGTCTCGAAGATGTCCGGGTCGGCCCAGAAGGTGACCGAGGTGCCGTGCTCCTCCGTGGCCTCGTGCTTGGCGAGCGGGGCGGTCGGGACGCCCAGCTTGTAGTCCTGCGTCCACCGGTAGCCGTCGGTCTTGACCTCGACGGCGACCTTCGTCGACAGGGCGTTCACCACGGAGACGCCGACGCCGTGCAGACCGCCGGAGACCGCGTAGCCGCCGCCGCCGAACTTGCCGCCCGCGTGCAGGACGGTCAGCACGACCTCGACGGCCGGCTTGCCCTCGGACGGCACGATGCCCACCGGGATGCCGCGGCCGTTGTCGACGACCCGGACGCCGCCGTCGGCCAGGATCGTCACGTCGATGGTGTCCGCGTGGCCGGCCAGCGCCTCGTCGACGGAGTTGTCGACGACCTCCTGCACCAGGTGGTGGAGTCCGCGCTCACCGGTCGAGCCGATGTACATGCCGGGTCGCTTGCGGACCGCGTCCAGACCCTCGAGGACGGTGATGGCGCTGGCGTCGTACGAGGCGGTGACCTCGCCGTTCGACGGGGTCACCGCGCCGTTGGCGCCGGCGTCGGTGGACGGGATGTTCTCGTTGGGGTTGCCGGAATCGGCCACGAAGCGCCCTTTCTGGCACAGCACGAGCCAGGCTCGTCGGCGGGTTGCCGGAGCGGCTGCGGCATGTTGCGTTGGTAAGCCTTGATCAGCGTTGCTCAGCTTTTCCCGGACGGTCCCCACGATTGGGGCGGGATTGGCCTCCAGTCTACCGGTTGCGCCGACAGTGATGGGGGTTTGCCGGTACCTGAGTCCGCATGTGGCGCCCTGAACCCGGCTCGGCCGACTCCCGATATACGGATGGGGGCTCCAAGAGGCTCAGGGAGGCACTCAGCGCTTCCGGCCGTCAACCCTTGGCTACTTCGGAGTCAGGTCGTGATTCGCAACCGCGTGCGGTTGTACGACGAGGGGGTCGCCGACCGTACGCCGGGACCGCCGACGACCACTGATGTGATGTCCATCACCTGTGGAAAACGGGGCCGGTGGGACTGCTGTGACGGCGGCTCCGCAGCCCGGATCACGGCGACTCGGACGCCGCCGCTCGCCCCTCGCACCGACGTCGGACACACGCGCGTGCGGGCCGATCCGATCAGCCGTAGGTGTCGCCGGGGCCGGTGCTGCCGGGCGCGCGCAGGGGGCCGTAACGGCGTGCGGGGCCGCCGGGGCCGTTCACCTTGATCTGCCGCACCGCGCCGTGGCCGAGGTCCTCATTGAGGCGGGCGACCAGCATCGGGGTGAGCAGCCGCAGATTCGTCGCCCAGGCCGTCGAGTCGCAGCGCACGATCAGAACCCGCTCGTCCTCGTCGTACTTCTCCGGCACACAGTGCTTGGCGACGTCCTCGCCGACGATCTGCGGCCAACGGCCCATCACACCGCCCACCGCCGCCGGGGTCTCCCAACCCCGCTCGGTGATCAAGCGGTTAATGGCAGCGCCGAGCGCCAAGGGGTCGCGGCCGTCCGCCCGCGCGCCGGAGCGCAGGCCTCCGCGCCGGGCCTGCTTCTTCTGCCGCGCCGCGTCCCCACGCGCGCGTGCCTGCTCCTTGGCCGCCCGCAGCGCCACGCGCGCGAGGTCGACGCCGGAAGGTTCGGGCGCCTTCTTGGGGGCGTTCTCGGACGGGTTCTCGGACGGCTTCTCGCTCATACGCGCTCCACTGTCCCCTCCGCCACGGCATACCGCGCCCCCGCCAGCACATGCGGTACGTCGTCGTCGACCGCGGCGGTCACCAGGACCTGCTCACCGGGCGCGACCAGCTCGGCCAGGCGCTCGCGGCGCCGGCTGTCCAGCTCGGCGAAGACGTCGTCCAGGACCAGCACCGGTTCGTTTCCTTCGGCCCTGAGCAGGTCGTACGAGGCCAGACGGAGCGCCAGCGCGTAGGACCAGGACTCGCCGTGCGAGGCGTATCCCTTGGCGGGCAGCTGACCGAGTTTGAGAACCAAATCGTCCCGATGAGGGCCTACGAGGGTGACACCGCGCTCGATCTCCTGCTTGCGGGCGTCGGCGAGCGCCGCCATCAGCTGCTCGAAGAGGTCGTCCCGCGTGTGCGCCTCGCCGGGAGCCGACGGCTTGTACTCCAGGGCGACAGGGCCGCCGCCAGGGGCCAGTTGCTCGTACGCCTTGTCGGCCAGCGGCTGGATCGTCGCGATCAGGTCCAGGCGCTGGGCGAGCAACTCGGCGCCCGCGCGCGCGAGGTGCTGGTCCCAGACGTCGAGGGTGGACAGGTCCATCGTGCGGCCGCCGTGCCGACGGGCCAGCGCGGCCGTCTTGAGGAGGGTGTTGCGCTGTTTGAGGACCCGCTCGTAGTCGGAGCGGACGCCCGCCATGCGCGGGGAGCGGGCGGTGATCAGCTCGTCTAGGAAACGGCGCCGCTCGCCGGGGTCGCCCTTGATCAGGGCGAGGTCCTCCGGGGCGAACAGGACGGTCCGCACGATGCCGAGCACGTCACGGGGTCTGACCTGCGAAGACCTGTTGATGCGGGCCCGGTTGGCCTTGCCCGGGTTCAGCTCCAGCTCGACCAGCTGCTGCCGCTCGCCCTGTTTGACCTGGGCCCGGATGATCGCGCGGTCGGCACCCATACGGACGAGGGGGGCGTCGGAGGCGACGCGATGGCTGCCGAGGGTCGCGAGATAGCCGACGGCCTCGACGAGGTTCGTCTTGCCCTGGCCGTTGGGCCCCACGAAGGCGGTGACGCCCGGGTCGAGCGGGACTTCGACCCGGGCGTACGAGCGGAAGTCGGCCAGCGACAGATGCGTGACGTGCATGGTCGTTCGCCGACCTCCCCCAACGTGTGCTTCAACTTTCCCCAGTTGTGGACAACCGGGTCACTCCTGAAGGTGCCAGGGTGCCATCCCCAGGGTGTGGATTACTTCTTCTCGTTTCCGACGGCCGTTTCCGACTGTTGTTCTCGACGGCCGTTTCCAGCGGTCGTTCTCGACGGCTACTTCGTCTCGACCGCGTGGCCGCCGAACTGGTTCCGCAGCGCGGCGATCATCTTCATCTGCGGGGAGTCGTCCTGGCGGGACGCGAACCGCGCGAACAGCGACGCGGTGATCGCCGGCAGCGGCACCGCGTGGTCGATGGCGGCTTCCACAGTCCAGCGTCCCTCACCGGAGTCCTGTGCATAACCCCTGAGCTTGTCCAGGTGCTCGTCCTCGTCGAGGGCGTTCACCGCGAGGTCCAGCAGCCAGGAACGGATGACCGTGCCCTCCTGCCAGGATCGGAAGACCTCCCGGACGTCGGTCACGGAGTCGACCTTCTCCAGCAGCTCCCAGCCCTCGGCGTAGGCCTGCATCATCGCGTACTCGATGCCGTTGTGGACCATCTTCGCGAAGTGCCCCGCGCCCACCTTGCCGGCGTGCACCGAGCCGACGTCACCCTCGGGCTTGAGGGCGTCGAAGATCGGCTGCACCTTGGCGACGTTCTCCGCGTCGCCGCCGTACATCAGCGCGTAGCCGTTCTCCAGGCCCCAGACGCCGCCGGAGACGCCGCAGTCGACGAAGCCGATGCCCTTGGCCGCCAGCTCCTCGGCGTGCCGCTCGTCGTCCGTCCAGCGGGAGTTCCCGCCGTCCACCACGACGTCACCGGGCTCCAGCAGCTCGGCGAGCTCGTCGATCGTCGACTGGGTCGGGGCACCGGCCGGGACCATCACCCAGACCACCCGCGGGCCCGAGAGCTTGCCCACAAGCTCTTCCAGGCTGTGGACATCCGCGAGGTCCGCGTTGCGGTCGTATCCGACGACGGTGTGGCCGGCGCGGCGGATCCGCTCGCGCATGTTGCCGCCCATCTTGCCGAGGCCGACGAGACCGAGCTCCATCAGTTGTGTTCCTTAGGTCGCTGTGTGGCGTGCGGGGCGCCCTCGCACCCCTGGGGCACCTTCGTACCCGCGTCCGAGCCTAAACCCGGACGTCCGCGCACAGCTGTGGGCATACGCGCTCATACGTACGCCCTCACCTGCGGTTCCCCCCACAGGCCGGGGATACTTCTCCACCGGCCTGTGGACAACTCACGGCGAGCGGGACGCTCAGCCGCTCAGCCGCACCGGCATGATCAGGTACTTGTAGGCCTCGTCCGCCTCCGCGTCCACCGCCGGCTTGCCGCTCAGCAGCGCGGGCTTCGTGGACGTCGTGAAGGACAGCTGGGCGACCGGGGAATCGATGGCGCTCAGGCCGTCCAGCAGGAACGTCGGGTTGAAGGCGATCGAGATGTCGTCGCCCTCCAGCTGGGCGTCGACCCTTTCCACAGCCTGTGCGTCGTCGCTGGAGCCGGCCTCCAGGATGAGCACGCCCTGCTCGAAGCTCAGCCGCACCGGGGTGTTGCGCTCGGCGACCAGGGCCACGCGCTTGACGGCCTCCACGAAGGGGGCCGTCTCGATCACGGCGACGCTGTTGAACTCCGTCGGGAACAGCGTGCGGTACTTCGGGAGGTCACCCTCCAGGAGGCGGGTCGTCGTACGACGCCCGGCGCCTTCGAAACCGATCAGGCCCTCGCCCGCACCCGAGCCCGACAGCGCCAGCGTGACACTGTCGCCGCTGGTGAGCGCCTTGGCGGTGTCCAGGAGCGTCTTGGCCGGGACCAGGGCGACGGCCGAGGCCTCCGGGTTCTCCGGCTTCCACAGGAACTCGCGGACCGCGAAGCGGTAGCGGTCGGTGGACGCCAGCGTCACCGTGTCGCCCTCGATCTCGATCCGCACACCGGTGAGAACGGGCAGCGTGTCGTCACGGCCGGCCGCGATGGCGACCTGGGCGGCCGCGGACGCGAAGACCTCGCCGGGCACGGTGCCCGTGGCGTTCGGCATCTGCGGCAGTGCCGGGTACTCCTCCACAGGCAGGGTGTGGAGTGTGAACCGCGAGGAGCCGCAGACCACGGTCGCCCGTACACCGTCTGTGGAAATCTCCACCGGCCGGTTGGGGAGAGCGCGGCAGATGTCGGCGAGCAGGCGGCCGGAGACCAGGACCGTGCCCTCCTCCTCGACCTCGGTCTCCACCGACACACGCGCGGAGACCTCGTAGTCGAAGCTGGACAGGCTCAGCTGGCCGTCCTCGGCCTTGAGCAGGAGGCCGGCGAGGACAGGCGCCGGCGGACGGGCCGGGAGGCTGCGCGCCGCCCAGGCCACGGCCTCCGCGAGTACGTCGCGTTCCACCCGGATCTTCACTGTTGCCGCCTCCTGCTGTTGCCGGCGCTTCTCGGCCTGCCTGGCTTCGTCGTCTGTCTCGGTGTCGTCGGCCCCAGTGAGGGGAAGGACACCGGGACCAGTCTGACGCACCCCACTGACAGTAGGTGCCTCTCGGGGTCAAGTCGTGACGAGGGGCAGCCAGGAGCCGGACAGCGAGTTGTGCACAGGGCCCACTTCGAAACGGATTCCCAGCTCTCTCTAGTTGGGAGTAGTAGTAGGGCCTGTGGAAACCGTGGATAACCTTGTTTTCGCAGGTCAGGCAGGAAATTTTGTCCACGGACCCTGTGGGCGGAGGCGGTGGACAACTGGGCGTCTCTGTGGAGAACGGAAAGTTCTGCACACGCCGTGCACAGGATGGGGCGACTTCTCCCCAGTGCCGTCCCCAGCTTTACCCACCTTTCCCACAGCCCAACCAGGCAACTTCATGTGACGCCTTTCACTCGACACGGTGAGGAGGCGCGTCGCGTTGCCGAACAGTGGACAGCGATGTGGAGAAGCTGGGGATCACTGGGGACAACTGTCCTCAGCCTGTGGGTTGTCGGTGGACAACTTCATGCACAGCTTGTGGATCACCGCGCTGTCCACAGTCTGTGGAGATCCTTCGTCCACCAATCCACAGGCGGCTGACCTCGCTGGATGGTCTCTCGGCAGAGGGGGCTGTGGACACACTCTGGACAACTTCCCAGTCCCCAGGATGTGGACGGGAAAAAGTCACCGAATCTGTGGAGAGAGGCCGTAACGCGGCAGGTAATCGAACAGCGGGTGGCCGCGGGACGAAGAAGGGCGCCCCCGGGAACTCGTCCCGGGGGCGCCCTCGGCGTCGTGGCTCTGTCTCTGTCAGCCGTTCTTGATGCGGTTGGTCAGCTCGGTGACCTGGTTGTAGATGGAGCGTCGCTCGGCCATCAGGTTGCGGATCTTGCGGTCGGCGTGCATCACCGTGGTGTGGTCGCGGCCGCCGAACAGTGCGCCGATCTTCGGCAGCGACAGGTCCGTCAGCTCGCGGCACAGGTACATGGCGATCTGGCGGGCCGTGACGAGCTGGCGGCCGCGCGAGCTGCCGCACAGGTCCTCGACCGTGAGGCCGAAGTAGTCGGCGGTCGCCCCCATGATGGCCGTCGAGGTGATCTCCGGCGTCGCGTCGTCGCCGCCGGGGATCAGGTCCTTGAGGACGATCTCGGTGAGGCCCAGGTCCACCGGCTGCCGGTTGAGCGAGGCGAACGCCGTCACCCGGATCAGCGCGCCCTCCAGCTCGCGGATGTTGCGCGAGATGCGGGAGGCGATGAACTCCAGAACCTCCGGCGGGGCGTTGAGCTGCTCCTGGACCGCCTTCTTGCGGAGGATCGCGATCCGTGTCTCCAGCTCGGGCGGCTGGACGTCGGTGATCAGACCCCACTCGAAACGGTTCCGCAGCCGGTCCTCCAGCGTGACCAGCTGCTTGGGCGGCCGGTCGCTGGAGAGCACGATCTGCTTGTTGGCGTTGTGGAGCGTGTTGAAGGTGTGGAAGAACTCCTCCTGCGTCGACTCCTTGTCCGCGAGGAACTGGATGTCGTCGACGAGCAGGATGTCCATCTCGCGGTAGCGCTTGCGGAAGCTGTCGCCCTTGCCGTCGCGGATGGAGTTGATGAACTCGTTGGTGAACTCCTCCGAGCTCACGTACCGCACGCGGGTGCCGGGGTACAGGCTGCGCGCGTAGTGCCCGATCGCGTGCAGCAGGTGGGTCTTGCCCAGGCCCGACTCCCCGTAGATGAAGAGGGGGTTGTAGGCCTTCGCGGGAGCCTCGGCGACGGCGACGGCGGCCGCGTGCGCGAAGCGGTTGGAGGCGCCGATGACGAACGTGTCGAAGAGGTACTTCGGGTTCAGGCGCGCGGTCGGTTCGCCGGGCCCGGGTGCCGGCGCGGGCTGTGCGGCCAGGGGGCCGGGGGCGCCGGTGGTGGGCAGGTTCGCGCCTACGGGGCCGCCGCGGTGCACATGGCCGGAGCCGCGGGGCGGCTCGGGCAGGTCGCGACGGCCGTCACGGTCGTAGTCGCCGCGCGGCTGGTCGTAGTCGGGCCGCTGCTGCTCGTAGTCGGGGCGGTGTCCGTCGTACGACGGCCGCTCCATGGGCTGCGGGCGGTAGTCCTGGGAGGGCGGGCCGTAGGAGTCCTGTGCGTACGAGTCCTGTGCGTAGGAGTCCTGCGACGGCGATGCGTACGGGTCCCGCTCCGGGAAGCCGAGCCGTTGCTGCTGCCAGCCGTACTCGTCCTGTGTCGGGCGCGGCCAGCTGCCGGGGTTGGGTTCGGGGCGCTGGTACTCGCTCGGGTAGGCCGGGCGGGCGGTCGGCAGGGGGTCGTTGGAGCCGCCGGACCGGTGGTCGTCGGCGCGGTGGCGGCCGTAGCCGTCGTACGAGGGCAGCTCCGGCTCCTCGTAGCGGGACTGGGGTGGTGTGGGGGGCGCCGGCGGGGCCGGGGGTTCGCCGGCGGAGTCGTCGACGGTGATCGCGATGCGGATGGGGCGGCCGCATTCGCGGCTCAGGGTCTCGCTGACGATCGGGGCCAGACGGCCCTCCAGTACGCCCTTCGCGAACTCGTTCGGTACGGCGAGCAGAGCGGTGTCGGCGACCAGCGCGAGCGGCTGGCAGCGCCGGATCCAGTGCTCGTCCTTCACCTCGACACCCTGTCCGCGGCCCTCACCGAGGAGCTGCTCCAGTACTCGTGGCCACACTGCGGCAAGATCGGCAGGTACGTCAGCCACAGGGCACGCTCTCTCACGGGTCCCACGAACGTGTGATTGTGGGACGGGTCGGGATTCAAATCGGGTGGAGCCCGAATCAAGGGGACAAGGGAACGAATCGGAGTTCAGCCACGGTAGTCAGGGCGGCGGCTGCGGTTCAAGTTGTTGTCCCCAGCCTGTGGATAGTGTCTCCTGGTGACCGCTGGTTTGACCGGATGGCGCAGCCGCGCGTACCGTAACCAGGTCGAGTTGTCGATGGCTGCTGCCGCCTGCCTCCGATGGGCACAGATCGCGTTTCGGTGATCGGGAAGCGGTGCACTCGGGCGTTACTGCGAGCTACTCGTGGGCGCACGGTGACAGCCAGGACGGCACCCCGCAACTACCGATTTATTTCTGGAGCCCCCGAGTGAGCAAGCGCACCTTCCAGCCGAACAACCGTCGTCGCGCGAAGACCCACGGCTTCCGGCTGCGTATGCGCACCCGTGCCGGCCGCGCGATTCTCGCGTCCCGCCGTAGCAAGGGTCGCGCCCGTCTGTCCGCCTGATCCCGGTCAGGTCATGACGTCGTGCTGCCCACCGAGAACCGGCTGAGGCGGCGCGAGGACTTCGCGACCGCGGTACGACGAGGACGCCGAGCAGGACGCCAGCACCTCGTCGTCCACCTTCGTAGCGGTGCCACGGACCCGCACGCGCCTGGGGAGAGCGCTCCCCGACGCGTGCGGGTTTCGTCGTGAGCAAGGCAGTGGGCGGCGCGGTGGTGCGGAACAAGGTGAAGCGCAGGCTTCGTCATCTGATGCGCGACCGAGTCGACCAGTTGCCCCCCGGTAGCCTGGTAGTCGTACGAGCGCTGCCCGGTGCGGGTGACGCCGACCATGCACAGCTGGCCCAAGACCTGGATGCCGCTCTGCAGCGGCTGCTGGGAGGGGGCGCGCGATGAAGTACCCGCTGCTGGCTCTGATCAAGCTGTACCAGTGGACGATCAGTCCGCTGCTCGGGCCGGTGTGCAAGTACTACCCGTCGTGCTCTCACTACGGCTATACCGCCATCGACCGGCACGGTGCGATCAAGGGCACGGCGCTCACCGCCTGGCGCATCCTGCGGTGCAATCCGTGGTCGCTGGGCGGGGTGGACCATGTCCCGCCCCGCAAGCGTCCTCGGTGGCACGAGTTGCTGCGCAACGCTTGGCGCGCACGCAAGGGCGGGCACTCCGCCGCCGAAACGGCCACCGAAGGGAAAGTCCCTCCGAGCCCGGCCGCAGAGACCCCGTCCCATGTCCAAGGAGCATGATTAGTGGACACGATTGCCAGCCTCTTCAGCTTCATCACGACACCCGTTTCCTGGGTCATCGTCCAGTTCCACAAGGTGTACGGCGCTCTCTTCGGCGATGACACCGGGTGGGCCTGGGGCCTGTCCATCGTGTCCCTGGTGATTCTGATCCGTATCTGCCTGATTCCGCTCTTCGTGAAGCAGATCAAGGCGACCCGGGCCATGCAGACGCTCCAGCCTGAGATGAAGAAGATCCAGGAGCGCTACAAGAACGACAAGCAGCGTCAGTCCGAAGAGATGATGAAGCTGTACAAGGAGACGGGCACCAACCCGCTCTCCTCGTGCCTTCCCATCCTGGCGCAGTCGCCGTTCTTCTTCGCCCTGTACCACGTGCTCAACAGCATCGCGAACAACGACACCATCGGTGTCATCAACCAGAGCCTGTTGCAGAGCGCGCAGAAGGCGCACATCTTCGGGGCCCCGCTGGCTGCGAAGTTCACCGACAGCTCCTCGGACGTCGCGGCGCTCGAAGCCTCGCTGACCACGGTCCGCATCGTCACCGCGGTCATGATCATCCTGATGTCGGCGTCGCAGTTCTACACGCAGCGCCAGCTGATGACGAAGAACGTCGACACCACGGTGAAGACGCCGTTCATGCAGCAGCAGAAGATGCTGATGTACGTCTTCCCCATCATGTTCGCCGTCTTCGGTATCAACTTCCCCGTCGGTGTTCTCGTCTACTGGCTGACCACCAACGTGTGGACCATGGGCCAGCAGATGTACGTCATCCACAACAACCCGACCCCGGGTTCCAAGGCTCAGGCCGCGTACCTGGAGCGGCTGACCAAGCATGTCACGCACCACGGCAAGACCCGCGGCCGTGGCGAGCGCGCCATCGTCAAGGCCATCGTGGCCAAGGGCCGCGACCGCAACGAGTTCGAGCGCAAGTTCATCAATGGCCTGAGCAAGGCCGGTCTCGCGGCGCAGGCCGACGGCACCGTGGTGAAGAGCGAGGGTGCTGTTGCCACCGTGACCGAGGACGGTACGCCGACCGCTGCTGCTGCCCCCAAGCGTCAGCAGCCGAAGCGGCAGAGCAAGTCTCAGCGTCAGGGTGGCGGTCCGAAGCAGGCTGGTGAGCCGACGTCGCTGGAGAAGTCCGACGAGCCCGAGGACGCCAAGCCCGAGGACGCCAAGCCCGAGGGCGCCAAGAAGGCCGCGCAGAAGGCCGGCGGCGGCACCCGCAGCAAGGCCCAGTCCGGGCAGCGCAAGGGCGGCCCGCAGCGTCCCAAGTCCCCGTCCAAGAAGTAAGAAGGAGCCCATCCCGTGACGGAAGGCACCACCTCCGCCGCTGCCGAGGGTGTAGACACCCTGACCCGCCTGGAGCAGGAGGGTGAGATCGCGGCGGACTACCTCGAGGGTCTGCTCGACATCGCCGATCTCGACGGCGACATCGACATGGACGTCGAGGCCGACCGCGCCGCTGTCTCGATCATCAGCGACGCGGGCGGCCGAGACCTGCAGAAGCTGGTGGGGCGTGACGGCGAGGTGCTGGAGGCGCTGCAGGAACTCACGCGTCTGGCCGTGCACCGGGAGACCGGGGACCGCAGTCGGCTCATGCTGGACATCGCGGGCTACCGGGCTCAGAAGCGTGCCGAGCTGTCCGAGCTCGGTGCCAAGGCCGCCGCCGAGGTCAAGAGCTCCGGTGAGCCCGTGAAGCTGAAGCCGATGACGCCGTTCGAGCGCAAGGTCGTGCACGACGCGGTCAAGGCCGTGGGCCTGCGCAGCGAGTCCGAGGGCGAGGAGCCGCAGCGGTTCGTCGTCGTGCTTCCCGCCTGATCGGCCCGTACGTTCCCCCGGCCCCGTCTGCCCGCAGGCGGGGCCGAACTTTGTCAGCCTGATAGTTCTGGTGGTTCTGGTGGCCGGCGCCCGGGCGTCGGCGGTACGGAAGGACGGTCCCCGTGACGGAGGCAGCGGAGCTTCCCCCTGCTCCTGAGCAGGCGCGTGCGGTGTTCGGCGATCGCTACGCTGATGCGGTCCGCTACGCCGAACTGCTCGCCGAGGCGGGTGTGCAGCGCGGCCTGATCGGCCCGCGTGAGGTGCCCCGCTTGTGGGAGCGGCATCTGCTGAACTGCGCGGTGCTCTCCGAGGTGGTTCCCGAGGGCGTGACGGTGTGCGATGTCGGCTCGGGCGCCGGACTGCCCGGCATTCCCCTGGCGCTTGTCCGGGAGGACCTGAAGATCACGCTCCTGGAGCCCCTGCTGCGCCGTACGAACTTCCTGACGGAGGTCGTGGAGCTGCTGGGGCTGGACCATGTGACGGTCGTCCGTGGTCGTGCCGAAGAGGTCATGGGGAAGCTGACGCCGGTGCATGTCGTCACCGCACGTGCGGTGGCACCACTGGACCGGCTGGCCACCTGGGGCATCCCGCTGCTGCGTCCCTACGGTGAGATGCTCGCCCTCAAGGGCGACACGGCGGAAGAGGAGCTGAAGAGCGCGGCGACGGCTCTGAGCAAGCTGGGCGCGGTCGAGACGTCGATCCTCCATGTCGGGGAGGGCGTGGTGGACCCGATGTCCACGGTCGTGCGCGTCGAGGTCGGGGAGAGCCCGGGCGGTGTGCGCTTCGCTGCGAAGAGGGCGAAGGCGGCCAGGACGGGTCGCGCTCGTCGGCGACGCTGATCCGTCCTGACGACGAGACGTACTCCACACAAGCTGGCAAACCTACGCACGCCGGAGTGTCGCGACAGTTCGGCCACTGCTGCTGTGCATCGTGTTTCACGTGAAACGTCGCTCACTGCTGCACGGCATCATCAGTCGCGGCCGCGCTGCGGCCGAACCCCGCGACCGAAAGCCCCTCGGATCCCTTAGAGAAGGTGCCTCCGATGACGCTCCGTCCCCCTTGAGGGGCACGGAGTTGTCCACAGAGGTGGATTTCTCCACAGAACAACAGGCCTCACTGGTTCGCGACCCCGAAGACATGGGAGGCTCTGTTCATTGCGAGCCTGAAGTCGAGGAGAGTGAATCCTTGCGGTCCGACGCCAACATCGCGGGACCGATGACCGATCCGGTCCCCGGTCCCCGTACCGAGTCGATGGGGGAGGATGTTTCACGTGAAACACCGCCCCCGATGGACGACACTCCCATCGGTCGTGCTGCCCAACTGGCGGTGGAGGCTCTAGGCCGCGCCGGCGAGGGCCTGCCACGGCCCGAGCAGACCCGCGTGATGGTGGTCGCCAACCAGAAGGGGGGCGTGGGCAAGACGACAACGACCGTCAACCTTGCCGCGTCACTGGCCCTGCATGGCGCCCGTGTGCTGGTCATCGACCTTGACCCGCAGGGCAACGCGTCCACGGCCCTGGGGATCGATCATCACGCCGAAGTGCCTTCCATCTACGACGTGTTGGTCGAGAGCAGGCCGCTCGCGGAAGTCGTCCAGCCGGTCCCCGACGTCGAGGGACTCTTCTGCGCCCCCGCCACGATCGATCTCGCCGGTGCGGAGATCGAGCTGGTGTCCCTGGTGGCACGCGAGAGCCGACTGCAGCGGGCCATCCAGGCCTACGAGCAGCCGCTGGACTACATCCTCATCGACTGCCCGCCCTCGCTCGGTCTGCTGACGGTCAATGCGTTGGTGGCCGGGCAGGAGGTCCTGATCCCGATCCAGTGCGAGTACTACGCGCTGGAGGGCCTCGGCCAGCTGCTGCGCAACGTCGACCTGGTGCGGGGGCACCTCAACCCCGCCCTGCACGTCTCGACGATCCTGCTGACCATGTACGACGGCCGGACCCGGCTCGCGTCCCAGGTCGCGGACGAGGTGCGCAACCACTTCGGCGAAGAGGTGCTGCGGACGAGCATTCCCCGCTCGGTCCGTATCTCCGAGGCGCCGAGCTATGGACAGACGGTGCTGACCTACGATCCAGGATCGAGCGGTGCCCTGTCCTATCTTGAGGCGGCACGAGAAATCGCGCTGAGGGGTGTCGGCGTCAGTTACGACCCGACGCACGCCCATATCGGCGCCCAGAGCAACCCGAGCATGGTGGAGGGGATCCAGTGAGCGAGCGACGGAGGGGTTTGGGTCGTGGCCTCGGCGCACTGATCCCTGCTGCACCGACGGAGAAGACGGTGGCCCCGGCCGCAGTGGGGGGCGCTGCTTCCGCGTCTCCGGCCGCTGTCCCGGTGCTGACCGACCGCGGGGTGGCCGCGGCGAAGGTGGCCACACTGCCGCCTGTTTCACGTGAAACCGAGGAGCCGTCGCCGAACGGCGCCGTGGAGACGCCCGCACCTCCCATGGGCGCCCACTTCGCGGAGATCCCCCTCGATGCGATCAAGCCGAACCCGCGGCAGCCGCGTGAGGTCTTCGACGATGACGCCCTGCAGGAACTCGTCACCTCCATCCAGGAGGTCGGTCTCCTCCAGCCGATCGTCGTGCGGCAGATCGGCCCCGCACAGTACGAGCTCATCATGGGCGAGCGGCGCTGGCGGGCCTGCCGTGAGGCCGGTCTTGATGCGATCCCTGCGATCGTGCGGGCCACGGACGACGAGAAGCTCCTCCTGGATGCGCTCCTGGAGAACCTGCACCGCGCTCAGCTGAATCCGATCGAAGAGGCGGCCGCCTACGATCAGCTGCTGAAGGACTTCAACTGCACGCACGACCAGCTGGCGGACCGCATCGGCCGTTCCCGTCCGCAGGTCTCCAACACCCTGCGCCTGTTGAAGCTCTCGCCCAAGGTGCAGAACCGGGTCGCCGCCGGGGTGCTCTCCGCCGGCCACGCGAGGGCGCTCCTCTCCGTCGAGGATCCGGAGGAGCAGGAGCGGCTCGCGTACCGGGTGGTGGCCGAGGGGCTTTCGGTCCGGTCCGTCGAGGAGATCGTGACCCTGATGGGCTCCCGCCCGCAGAAGACCCAGCGTTCCAGGGGGCCGAGGGCCGGCTCTGTTCCTTCCCCGGCGCTGTCTGATCTCGCGACCCGCCTCTCGGACCGCTTCGAGACTCGGGTGAAGGTCGAACTGGGCCAGAAGAAGGGCAAGATCACCGTCGAGTTCGCCTCTCCGGAGGACCTCGAGAGGATTCTCAGCACGCTCGCTCCGGGCGAGAGGCTGGCTCTGCAGAAGAGTCTCCTGGACGATGACGCGGAGGAGACTGAAGCCTGAGGCCGGCAGGCCGGTTTTGCTTCCCGGCTTACCCACGCGGGCCGTGTCCGGTGTGTACCGGAACACGGCCCGCTCTTTGCTTTCTGACGGTATCGATGGAATCGCATCATGGATACGATGCGTTCGGGTATGGCGCATCCACCTGGCAGACCTCTTAGGGGAGGCGGGGTCCATGCGAACGGTGAGCCGCACCGGACTGGTGAGCGCGGGCCTTGGGCTGCTGGGCGTAGTCGGCGGGTTCGTCGGCAGCCTGCTCAGGGAACGAAGCGCCCTGACAGCCGCTCGCGACGCCGCGGGCGAAGGAAGCGAGGAACAGCCTTCATGGGGCGTCGGCTCGTACCGCTCACGCTGGACAACCTTCAGGACCTTCCCAAGCGCTGCCGGGCGTGTGTCTTCTGGGAGTTGGACCCGGTCAGTGGTGAAGCCGCGGTAAAAGCCGGCACTGCAGCCCTGGAGAAGGAAGCCTGGATCTCCGCCGTCCTGCTGGACTGGGGCTCCTGCGGTCGGGTCGTCTACGTCGACGACGTACCGGTCGGCTTCGTGCTGTACGCCCCACCTGCTTACGTCCCCCGCTCGACGGCCTTCCCCACGAGCCCTGTCTCACCGGACGCGGTGCAGTTGATGACCGCATTCATCATGCCGGGCTATCAGGGGCAGGGACTGGGTCGCGTGATGGTCCAGACGGTCGCCAAGGATCTGCTGCGGCGGGGCTTCAAGGCGATCGAGGCCTTCGGAGATGCGCGCTGGAAAGAGCCTGCGTGTGTTCTGCCTGCGGACCATCTGTTGGCCGTGGGATTCAAGACGGTTCGCCCTCACCCGACCTCGCCGCGCTTGCGGTTGGAGCTGCGGACGACGCTGTCCTGGAAGGAAGACGTGGAGATGGCGATCGACCGTCTTTTGGGAGCGGTGCAGAAGGAACCGGCGCTGAGGCCGCTGTAGAGCGAGCTGCCTCTTAAAGCGAATGGGCCAACCCCCTCGGGTTGGCCCATTCGTGTTTCACGTGAAACGTCACTCGGCGATGAAGTCCTCGAGGTCGCGGACGATCGCGGCCTTCGGCTTGGCGCCGACGATGGTCTTGGCGACCTCGCCGTTGTGGTAGACGTTCAGCGTCGGGATGGACATGACGCCGTACTTGGCGGCCGTACCCGGGTTCTCGTCGATGTTCAGCTTGACGATCTCGATCTTGTCACCGTACTCGGCGGCGATCGCCTCGAGGGACGGCGCGATCTGGCGGCACGGCCCGCACCAGGCGGCCCAGAAGTCCACCAGGACGGGCTTGTCGCTCTTGAGGACGTCCTGCTCGAAGGAGTCGTCGGTCACGTTCTTCAGGGTGCCGGCCACGGCGGGCTCCTTAACTTTGGTGCGTGGTGGGGTGGGTGAGGGTCAGACAGAGGTCTTCTCGGGCTCGGCCTGCTCCTCGTCCGCGAGGGCGGCGAGGAAACGCTCGGCGTCGAGGGCGGCGGAGCAGCCGGTGCCGGCCGCGGTGATGGCCTGGCGGTAGGTGTGGTCCACCACGTCGCCGGCGCCGAAGACACCGGTCAGGTTGGTGCGGGTGGAGGGCGCGTCGACCTTGAGGTAGCCCTCCTCGTCCAGCTCCAGCTGGCCCTTGAACAGCTCGGTGCGCGGGTCGTGGCCGATCGCGATGAACAGGCCGGTGACCGCCAGGTCCGAGAGCTCGCCGGTCTTGACGTTGCGCAGCTTCAGGCCGGAGAGCTTCTGCTCGCCCTGGACTTCGGCCACCTCGCTGTCCCAGACGAACTTGATCTTCGGGTCGGCGAAGGCGCGGTCCTGCATCGCCTTGGAGGCGCGCAGGGTGTCACGGCGGTGGACGATGGTCACGGACTTGGCGAAGCGGGAGAGGAAGGTGGCCTCCTCCATCGCGGTGTCGCCGCCGCCGATCACGGCGATGTCCTGGTCCTTGAAGAAGAAGCCGTCACAGGTGGCGCACCAGGAGACACCGCGGCCGGAGAGCGCGTCCTCGTTCGGCAGGCCGAGCTTGCGGTGCTGCGAGCCGGTGGTGACGATGACGGCCTTCGCCTGGTGGACCGTGCCCGCGGTGTCGGTGACGGTCTTGATCTCACCGCTCAGGTCGACGTTGACGATGTCGTCCGGGACGAGCTCGGCGCCGAAGCGCTCGGCCTGGGCGCGCATGTTGTCCATGAGCTCGGGGCCCATGATGCCGTCCTGGAAGCCCGGGAAGTTCTCCACCTCGGTCGTGTTCATGAGCGCACCGCCAGCGGTGACGGCTCCCTCGAACACAAGCGGCTTCAGCGACGCGCGCGCGGTGTAGAGCGCTGCCGTGTAGCCGGCGGGCCCGGAGCCGATGATGATCACGTTACGGACGTCGCTCACGGCTTGATTCCTCGTCTCTGGACTGCGTCGTCGGACCGGGGGAGCCCTTTCAGAACTCTCACCCCACCCAACGGATCCTAAGGGGCGCGCATTCCCACTGTGTCCGGGCACACGGTGACGCCACACTGTAGGGGTTGTCACGCCTGAGGGAGACGAAGCGCCGGATTCTCAGGAGAGCGTGTAGGAGTCCTTCAGGAGAACCTTGGCCGTGGCTGACGACGGCTGCTTCACGCAGGTCGCGTCCATGACGTAGACGGTGACCCGGGTGTTGTCCGAGGCATCGCGCAGGACGACGAGCAGGGCGTCCTTGCCTTGGTAGACACCTTCCTCAGCGGCGAGCGCCGCGTCGTTGCGGCCGATGCCTTTCTTGATGCAGTCGGGCACCGTGATCTCGCGCAGGATCTGGGGACTCTTGGTGTCCGGTCCGCCTTCCACGCCCAGGCTCCGCTCCGGGCCGCGGGAGCTACCTGGGGAGCTCTCGCTCTTGGCCAGGAGATCTGCGACCTGCTTCTCCAGTTTCGCTGCGGAGAAGGTGTCGGCGGAGGTCTGCTCACCGTTGGCCGATGGACCGGCTCCGCCGCCCATCAAAGAGGTCAGCAGCACAGAGCCGAGACCCAGGGCGGCGGCCGTGAAAGCGGCGCTGAGGACGGCGACCTTGCGTCGGCCGGCCTTCTTGCGGTCCTTCCGGCCGGGGCCGGTGGTCGAGGAGCGGGCGTGGCCTGCCGGACGGTCTGTCGTTGCCGATGTTTCACGTGAAACATGCGCGCTGTCGTCCGCTTCCGAGACCGAGCGGGCGGCGCTGGCGAACTTCGGCTGGTCGACGTCATCGGGCGCCGTGGCGTTGAGCAGTGCCTCTGCGGCGAGGGCGGCGTCGATCCGTCCCGCGACATCAGCGGGCATGTGCGCCGGTCCGGGCAGAGCGCCGAGTAGCCCCCGGATCTCCTCAAGTGATGCGTGGACGTCCGCGCACAGCTCGCACTCGTCCAGATGCCGCCGTACGTCGGCGGTCCTGGACGGGGGAGAAGACCCTCGGTGAGGTCGGAGATCTCGGCGACGTCCGGGTGCCCGGCCGTGTCTGTCGTGGAAGTCACGCTCGCCCACCTCCGCCCTTCACTGCAGCTGAATCACTCGGCCCGGTATCGCGCGGATCCGTGGCTTGCTCCGTGCTCTGTGGACCCGCTGCCGGTGGGACGGATGTCCCCTGCGTCCGGTTCCGCCTGTCGCCACGATCCTTGCCGTCACTGCCGCTTTCCGGGCGCAGATGCTTGAGGAGAGGCAGGAGTCTGGCTCTGCCGCGCGCACATCGGCTCTTGACCGTGCCGGTCGGCACATCGAGGACCCGCGCGGCCTCCGCGACGGGGTATCCCTGCATGTCCACCAGGACGAGGGCCGCACGCTGGTCCGGAGGCAGCGTGCCGAGGGCCTCCAGCAGCTGGCGGTGCAGATCGTTGCGCTCTGCCGGAGCGGAGGCCTCCTCGTGGGGCTCCAGCAACTGCTCCAGGCGCTCGGTGTCGTCGACGGGGGAGGTCTTCCGGGAGGCGGCCTTGCGGGCGCGGTCCAGGCAGGCGTTCACCGTGATCCGGTGCAGCCAGGTCGTGACGGCCGACTGGCCCCTGAACGTGTGCGCGGCCCGGTAGGCGGAGACGAGGGCGTCCTGCACGGCGTCAGCGGCCTCCTCACGGTCGCCGAGCGTCCGCAACGCCACCGCCCAGAGCCGATCGCGGTGACGCCGCACGAGCTCACCGAAGGCGTCGGGGTCGCCCTCTACATGGCAGGCGAGAAGGTCCTGATCGCTTGTGTCACCGAATGCGTTGCCATCTGCCATCGGACCCCCTCCCCCTCACTCTCAGCTGCTCACCTTGACGTCCACCACTCTGCCCCGGAATTTGCCGTCGTCGGCCTGTCGCGGCAGATCGGTCAGCCAGACCAGAAGATAGCGGGCCTTGAGGGACTCGCCGGGCTTGAGCGTCACGCTCGCTCCGGAGCCCTCGGCCACCTTGGCGTAGCTTTCGAGGGACGTCGGTTCGCTACCGGTGTCACCAGAAGCGGCGCGGAGTTCGACGGAGGTGTCGCCGACGAAGGTGATGGTCACCTTTCCGACCTGCTGGATCTTGCCGAGATCGAGGATGACTCCGACGCCCGACTTCAGCCGTCCGAAGTCGGAGCTGGTGTAGAAGCTTGTCTGCCAGTACGTGTTCGGAGCGGTGTCGTAGATCTTGTCTATGTCCCTCGGGTTCTCGGAGCCGTCCGAGCCGAGCGGGTCGAAGTCGCTGACGCCTTCGATGGCGATCGGCTTGCTGACCGGCTTCGTCTGGCCCTTGTCGTTGTCTTCCGTCGTCTGCGTCTGGTTGCTGTCCTCGGACTTGTTGCCCTGGTCCATGAGCGCATCCGCCAGCTGCCAGCTGCCAAGACCGAGGGCGGCGATCAGAAGGGCCGAGACGGCCCACTTCAGGGCCTTGCCGGTGCGGCTCTGCAGCGGGGGCGGCGGGGGCGGTACCGGCTGGGTGGCGCCAGGATGCGGGGCTTGGCGGCCGTACGTGCCCTGCTGGTACGTCGTGCGCTGATAGTCCGGCGGGGCCGTGAACGCGGGCTCCGGCGGGCGGATGCGAGGCATCTCGCCGATCGCCTTCACCAACTCCTCCGGCGTCGTACACGCGGACTCGTGCCGGGACGCTGTCGCGCCGTCGTTGACCAGCGCGCGCATGGCGAGTTCGGACAGGCCGCGGTGGACGCCGGCACGCACCTGGTCGGGGGCGATCAGGCCGACGTCCTTGGGCAGCCCGGACAAGCCGTAGGCGTCGCTCTCGTACGGCCACCGCTGGGTGAGCGCGGCGTACAGCAGCGCCCCGATGGCCTCCGTGTCGGTGCGCTGCGGGGTGTCGGAGTTGATGCCGCGCAGCGCGGCGTTCACCGCGAGGCCGCGGATGCGCCACTGGCCGGAGGAGGTGCGCAGTACGGCGTTCGGGTTGAGACGGAGGTGGGCCAGGCCCTCGCGGTGGGCGGCGGCCATGGCGGCGGACACCTGCGTGACCATCTGATGGGTCTCGTACGCCTCCAGCGGGCCGGAGGCGAGCAGCGTCGTCAGTTCGGTCGCGTCGGGGAGCCACTCGTGGACGACGTAGACCAGGTCGTTCTCCTCGACCGCGTCGAGGACCTGGACGAAGCGGGGGTCACCGAGCAGCGCGGAGGAGCGGGCCGCGGCCAGCACGGAACGGGCCCGCGCATGGTCCGCAGGCAGGATGTGGACGCCGACGGCGCGACGGAGTTTCTCGTCGACCGCACGCCAACTGCTGAAACCGTCCAGACGGGTGACGCACTCCTCCAGGCGATAGCGTCTGGCGAGCTTGTGGCCGCTGTGCAGCTCGGGTGGTGAGGCCTTTCCGGGACCCTCGGTCCCGCCACTCCCCTGTGCCTCGTCGGTGTCCGTGTCCCGCTCCCGATTCTTGGCCACCCCGTCGGCCGTGGACTGGTCCGCCTGTGCGGTCAGCGGCTCGTCGCCGCTGTTGTCTGCCACGTCGACGGCAGCCGTGCTCCGTTCCGCCACCGTCGTTCCTGCCTCCCCATCTATTGCGCGCCGTACGACTCCGTGCGCGCCGTCCGACGCCGAACCAATTGTGCCCACAGTCCGCCGCTATGCACGACACACGGTGGCGGACGATGGTTGTGCGGATACCCCAGCTTCAGCGACCCAGGCGCCCGCGGACCATGCCGACCAGTGAGTTCAGCTCTTCGATGCGCATCCGACGGGCGGCGACGAAGAAGATGCCGAGCAGCACGGCTCCGCCGGCCAGCAGGGCGGCGGAGGAGCCGAGGACGCCCTGACCGAGGGTCCGGGCGATCCCGTAGCAGGCCGCCCCGCTCAGCAGGGCTGCGGGCACCGAGGCGATGCAGAGTCTTGCGTACGTCCGCATCACCCGGGCGCCGTCCAGGTCGCCGCCCAGCTTCTTGCGCAGCCGGTTCCAGGCGACGCCGACGCCGATCGCGTAGGCCACGCCGTACGAGGCGGCCATGCCGACCACGGCCCAGCGGGGCGGAAGGACGAAGTAGCAGATGGCAGAAGCGATGGCGTTGCCAGCCGCCACGATGACCGTGTTGTAGAAGGGGGTGCGGGTGTCCTCGTAGGCGTAGAAGGCACGCAGGACGACGTACTGCACGGAGTACGGGATCAGGCCGAGACCGAAGGCCATCAGCATGAAGCCCATGTTCGTGGCCTCGCTCGTGCCCGAGGAGCCGAACATCAGCGTGCACATCGGGACGCCGAGCGAGACGAATCCGAAGGCGAGCGGCACGATCGCGACCGCCGTGGTGCGCAGGCCCTGGGAGATGTCGTCGCGCACCGCGCCGGCGTCGTCCTCGGCGGCCGAGCGGGAGATACGGGGCAGCAGGGCGGCCATCAGAGAGACGGTGATGATGGCCTGCGGGAGGCCCCAGATGAGCTGGGCGTTGGCATAGGCGGCGTAGCCGGTGCCGTCGACGCGGGAGTCGATGCCGGCCGAAGTGGACAACTGGGTCACCACGAGCGCACCCGCCTGGTTGGCCAGGACGAACAGGATCGTCCACTTGGCCAGCATGGCGGCCTTGCCGAGGCCGTGGCCCTTCCAGTCGAAGCGCAGCCGCAGCCGGAACCCGGTCTCGCGCAGGTACGGGATCATGGCGAGAGCCTGGACGACCAGGCCGAGCAGAACACCGACGCCGAGAAGCCTCTGCCCCTCCGGCGGGATGGTCGAGACCTCCATACCGGAGTGCTCCGCAGTGCCGTACACCCAGAGGAACATGCCGAGCGTCACGATGATGACGATGTTGTTCAGGACCGGTGTCCACATCATCGCGCCGAACCTGCCGCGGGCGTTGAGGATCTGACCCATCACCACGTGGACGCCCATGAAGAAGATCGAGGGCAGGAAGAAGCGGGTGAAGGTGATGGCGACCTCGTTGGCCGCGGTGTCGTTGGCCACGGGGTTGGACAGTGCGCGGACCAGGAGCGGCGCGCCGAACCACGCCAGAGTGGTGAGCGTGGCCAGAGCCACCATCACCAGTGTCAGCAGACGGTTCGCGTACGCCTCGCCGCCGTCCTCGTCGTCCTTCATCGCTCGCACCAGCTGGGGCACGAAGACGGAGTTGAGGCCGCCGCCGACAGTCAGGATGTAGATCATCGTCGGCAACGTGTAGGCGACCTGGAAGGAGTCACCGAGCAGACCGAGGCCCAGCGCAGAGACGATCATCATGGAGCGGACGAACCCGGTGAGCCGGGAGACCATCGTCCCGGCCGCCATCACAGCGCTCGACTTCAGCAGCCCACCGGCTCGCCCACCCTTTTTCGGGACAGGCGCCGGGGCAGGAGCGGGCGATGCCGCGGTCGCCTCGGCTGCCGCAGGTGGCGTAGGAGCCTCGTACGGGCCCGCAGCCGGGCCCGCGGCCGGTGCCGGGGAAGGTCCCGGGACCGTCGGCGGCTGGTACTGCGGATGCCCGCCCTGCTGCTGGTCGCGGAAGAGGTGCGCGAAGGCGTCGTGCTCGGGGCGCTCCTCGGTGGAGTGTGTGACGAGGTCGTCGACGCCCACGTATTGGGTCGTGCGGGGGTCGTCGCCGTACGGCATGTACTGGTTCGGGCCG
Organism: Streptomyces sp. DT2A-34; assembly: GCF_030499515.1. NCBI lineage: Bacteria > Bacillati > Actinomycetota > Actinomycetes > Kitasatosporales > Streptomycetaceae > Streptomyces > Streptomyces sp. DT2A-34. Next base: position 5,035,674 of record NZ_JASTWJ010000001.1, read on the forward strand.
TCCGGCTCGGGCGCCGGGGTCTGGGCCCACACGTGCGGGTCGGGGGCGTACGGCGACTGGGGCGGCGGGCCGTACAGCGGCTGCTGCGGCTGGTACGTGCCCGGAGGGGGCGGCGGGTGGGCGGCACGGTCGTACAGCGCCTCGGCGACCGGGTCCTGGGCGGTGAGGTCCTGGGCCCGGTAGGGATCCTGGTCGTAGGCGTCCTGGAGGTACATGTCCGCGGGGTGCTGCGGCGGTACCTGGCCGTGCTCGGGCGGCGGGCCCTCGGGGTGCCCCGAGCTGCCCGCGGCCTGGCCGCGGTCACCGTCGTACGGCGCGTTCATGGTTACCCCACCTCATCGTCCCGGGCCCACCGGCCACGACATCGCTCAACGGTCCACTCTCTCACCCGTGCCGGACGGGTCGGCGCTTTCCGTTGCGGTGTCCGGTGTCAGGTCACTCGGCTGCTCCGGGGCGTCTGCCCGGGTACCGGTGCCGGATTCCTCCTCAGGGAAGTCCTCGGGCGTGAGACGGTCCTCGGGGCCTTCCTGGTTCTCCGGCCCGCCGTCGGCCTCGCTCGTCTCCGTGGCGTCGTTATCCTCTGCCGCACGCGCGGCCGCACGCTTGCGCTGCGTGTACATCCGGAATCCGGCAAGGACGAGCAGGAGGAAGCCGCCGCCGATGACCAGCATCACCGTGGCCGTGAACTCGGTGACCTTCACGTCGAAGGTGACGGGTGCGCCGTACGGCTGGCCGTCCTCCGTGAACAGCTGGGCGACCACCGTCGCCTGACCGTTGGCCTGAGCCGACGTGGTGAACTTCACCGTCTGGCTGTGCCCGCCGGACACCGCGACGTCCTGTTCGTAGAAGCGCTCGCCACCGATCTCAAGCCGCCTGGGGCTCTTCGAGGTAAGCCGGAGCACCAGGTGCTCGACGCCCTGCACCAGGTTGTTCTGCACCGTCACGGGGATCGTGGCGCTGCGGCCGGAGAGCTTGGTCTCCGACTTGTCGATCAGCGTGACCTGGCCGGCCAGGGAATCGATGTACGCCTCCACGGCATTGCGATAGTCCGCCGCCTCCCCGGAGCGGCCGCGCCACGACGTGGACATCTCGCGGTTCATGGCACGCCCGAAGGGCGTCACCACGCGGGCCTCCTTGCTGAGGATGACCTTGAACTTGTCGAGCTTGTCCTGGGTGGTCGCGATCTGCTCATAGGCCGATCGCGGCAGCTCCTGCTTACGCAGCGAGGAGGGGTACTTGGAGGCCGCCGGCACGTTCGTGGCGGCGCCGGAGTCGGGCTTGGCCGTGGCCGCGGTCGTGAGCTCCTGGGACTGGGACCACGTGCCGTCCTGGAGCGCCGTCACCGCCTCCGCCATCGCCTGGGCCTGGCTCGCCGTCGGCATCCGCTGCGGGGCGACGACGATGCTGCGCTGCTTGTCCGACTGGAGGTTGAGGGCCAGGCTCTGGGCCAGGAACCTCTGCACGGCGAGCGTCGAGCTCGACGCCCTTGTCAGGTTCCCCTGGAACAACGTGGACATCCTGGCGTCCGCGACGACCGCCGTCGTGCCGCCGCCGATGGGGCGGGCCGCGGAGGGCGTGTAGGGCAGGCCGCCCGTCTCCACCAGGCTGTCGCTGCGGGTGATCACCTTGTCCGCGCCGGCGGACGTGGCGACCTTGACGATGGACGGGTCGACGGCGCCGTTCACGGGCCAGGCGAAGTCGGTGGTCGGCTCCACGTGAAGGATCGACTCGACCGTGTCGGTGGCGACGTCGGCGGCCTCCTTGAGGTGGTTCAGCGAGCCGGTGACGTTCGTGCCGTTGTGCGCCAGTGAGGCCAGGTCGGGGTCGGCGAAGGGCAGGGCGACGACCTCCTTGTCCTGCACCGCCGCCTGCAACTCGGCCAGCCACTGGTTGGCGACCGCCTGATGGGTGCCCGCCGTGGTCGTGTCACCCTCGCCCTGCACGCGGTAGTTGTCCGTCATCGCGTCCACGGAGGCCAGCAGGTCGGGGTCGATCACCCAGGTGACGTCGAGCTCCCTGCCCAGCGACACGAGCTGCTGCAGACGGCCGCCGGGGGAGATCTCCTTGGCGAGGTCGTCGTCGCGGAAGACCGGCGTCTGCGACTCGTTCGATCCCGTCTGTGCCGTCATGTGCGCGGTGGAGATGAGCGGCCACAGCACCGTCGTCCGGGTCTTCGTGTCGGCCCCGTCGGGCTGCCACGGCAGGAAGGTCCGCTGGATGCCGAGCACCTGATCCCAGGGCTGCGTGGACGTCTCGCCGGACAGGGAGACGGCGAGTGGGTAGACCCCGTCTCCCCCGAGGTCCAGATCGTCGACCGGCACGGAGATGCTGAAGCGCTGGGAGACGCCCGGGGTGAGCTTGGAGAACTCCTTGACGTACTTCCCGCCCACCGGTGCCCCGTCCAGGCTGCCCTGGTAGCCGGTGCGCCCGGCGACCGTGTCGATGGCCGAGCGCGTGTTCAGCGCGGACCCCAGGCGCAGGTCCACCTGCGCGTCGGTGACCGCCTGCTTGCCCTTGTTGGTCACCGTGCCGGACACGGTCAGCGTGTCGCCGTCGCCGGGGACAGAGGGGGTGAGCGAGTCCACAGCGACGGCCACCGTGCCCGAGTCGGAGGCGGCTTTCAGGGAGTCCTGCCCGGCGGCGTGCGAAGGCGTGGCCGCGGGCAGCTGGAGCAGGCCGGCCAGCAGAGGCGCCCCGGCGAACAGTGCTCCGGTGCGCCGCAGCCACCGGCGGGCAGGTGAGGGACTCATCCCCTGGAAGTCTGCCGCCTCGGCCACGCGCTCGCCCGTCCCTCGTCGTCGTCAGTGGTCGTCGGAATGTGCGTCCACGCATGGTAACGATGCGCGCTGAGGGGAAGTGCCGCGGTCTCCTCCACAAGATCGGTTCAGACCGTCGGCCTGTCCCGTATGTGCCCCTATAAAGGGGAGCGTTTTCGTACGTCGTAAGGGCAGGCCTTGTGCGCGTATTGACGGAGCTGTCTGTGCCCTCGGATGTGCACGTTTAATGGAGGCGGTCCCGGTCGCCCGGGCCACGTACCCTCTTATGTTGTGCCGAACGCCTACGAAGACAAGCCCAGCGCCCTGAGCCAGGCGCAGCACCGCGCGGTGAGTGAACTGCTGCGGGTTGCCCCTGTCGCTGACGACCTCGCCCGCCGTTTTCAGGAGGCCGGGTTCTCACTCGCCCTGGTCGGCGGGTCGGTCCGGGACGCGCTGCTCGGCCGGCTCGGCAACGACCTGGACTTCACGACCGACGCCCACCCTGAGGACGTACTGAAGATCGTGCGCCCCTGGGCCGACGCCGTGTGGGAGGTCGGGATCGCCTTCGGCACCGTGGGGGCGCAGAAGAGCGGCTACCAGATCGAGGTGACGACCTACCGGTCGGAGGCTTACGACCGGACCTCGCGCAAGCCCGAGGTGTCGTACGGCGACTCCATCGAGGAGGACCTCGTCCGGCGCGACTTCACGGTGAACGCGATGGCCGTCGCGCTGCCGGAGAAGGAGTTCATCGATCCGCACGGCGGGCTGGAGGACCTCGCGGCGCGGGTGCTGCGGACCCCGGGTACGCCGGAGTCGTCCTTCTCGGACGACCCGCTGCGCATGATGCGGGCGGCGCGCTTCGCGGCGCAGCTCGACTTCGAGGTGGCTCCCGAGGTGGTGATGGCCATGAAGGAGATGGCCGGGCGCATCGAGATCGTCTCGGCGGAGCGGGTGCGGGACGAGCTGAACAAGCTGATCCTGTCCGCGTACCCCCGCAAGGGGCTGACCTTGCTGGTGGACACCGGGATCGCGGATCATGTGCTGCCCGAGCTGCCGGCGCTGCGCCTGGAGAGCGACGAGCACCATCGGCACAAGGACGTCTACGAGCACACGCTGATCGTCCTGGAGCAGGCGATGGCACTGGAGGAGGACGGCGCCGACCTGACCCTCCGGCTGGCCGCGCTGCTGCACGACATCGGTAAGCCGCGCACGCGCCGCTTCGAGAAGGACGGCCGGGTCTCGTTCCACCACCATGAGGTGGTCGGCGCGAAGATGACGAAGAAGCGCATGACGGCGCTCAAGTACTCCAACGAGTTGGTGAAGGACGTCTCACATCTGGTCGAACTCCATCTGCGCTTCCACGGATACGGCACCGGAGAGTGGACGGACTCCGCTGTCCGCCGCTACGTCCGTGATGCCGGTCCGCTCCTGGACCGCCTCCACAAGCTGACCCGCTCGGACTGCACCACGCGCAACAAGCGCAAGGCCGCTGCGTTGTCCCGCGCCTATGACGGCCTGGAGGAGCGGATCGCTCAACTCCAGGAGCAGGAGGAGCTGGACGCCATCCGGCCCGACCTCGACGGCAACCAGATCATGGAGATCCTCGACGTCGGGCCTGGGCCGGTCATCGGTCGCGCTTACAAGCACATGCTGGAGTTGCGGCTGGAGAACGGGCCGATGGCGCACGACGAGGCGGTTGCGGCGCTCAAGGAGTGGTGGGCCGAGCAAGGCTGAGGCTGTGAAACGGGGGCATGTTTCACGTGAAACATGCTCCCCGGGGACGTGTTGAGGGGCGGTGTTTCACGTGAAACACCGCCCCCCTTGCGTCTGCTTACTTCTCGTACTCCTTCAGGCAGAGCAGGAAGTCGCTGCTCTTCCTGCTCTCCGTGTACGTGTACTGGAAGTCCTTGGCCTCGCTTGCGCACTTATTGCTGGCCGAGAGCTCGGTGGTGTACGAGCCTTCGATCTTGGCCAGCACCACGTACTGGGCCTCCGAAGAGCTGCAGTCGACGACCTCGAGGTCCGGGCGGGTGTCACTGGTGCTGCCGCGGTGCATGCAGTCACCGACCGCCGCCGTCTCGGCATCGTCCCGGCTGGCTATGTAGCCCCCGATGGCCACAGTCACGGCGGCCACGACGATGAGGATGTTCTTGATCGTCTTGAAACTGAGCTTGCGGCGAGGCTGCGGCGGAACCGGCGCGTACGGCGCCGCCCCCTGCGGGGGGAACCCGGGCTGGCCAGGCTGCTGCGGGTAGCCGCCCTGGGGCGGGTACGGGGCCTGGCCCTGGGGCTGGCCGTAGGGCTGCTGAGCCTGGGCGTACGGGTTCTGGCCCTGGGTGTACGGGTTGCCCTGGGGCGGCGGAGTTGTCACTTGAGGGTCCCCCTAGAACTTGGGTGCGTGGCGCGAACTAAGCGCGGAAATAAGACGCACGTAAGTTATCGGTCCCCACTGACACCCGAGCGGCCGGGAGCGGCCCTGTGTCATTGATGTGACACAGAGCGGCGTTCAAAGCGGCCCATAGCCCCAGCAACTGCCGCGTAGATAACGGCGACTGCGACAACGAGCGGTGTCGAGCGGCCGTCCGGCGGCAGTATCAGGGCGGCGACGCCGGCGGCACCGACGAAGGCGACGTTGAACAGCACGTCGTACATGGAGAAGATCCGGCCGCGGAAGCCGTCCTCGACCGAGGCCTGCACGATCGTGTCCGTCGCGATCTTCGCCCCCTGCGTCGTCAGGCCAAGGACGAATGCCGCCACCAGCATGGGAGTTGTGGCGAACGGGAGGCCGAGCGCGGGCACCAGGACCGCGGCAGCCCCCGCGCACATGGCGATCCAGCGGCCGGAGCCCAGCCGTGCCGCCGCCCAGGGGGTTGCCACGGCCGCCGCGAAGAATCCGGCGGCGGAGATTCCCAACGCCAGCCCCAGTAGGGCGAGTCCGTCATCGGCGTTCGAAGAGAAGGCGTACCGGCAGAGCATCAGCAGCGTGACCAGCAGGGCGCCGTAGCAGAAGCGCATAAGGGTCATCGTGAGCAGTGCCCAGACGGCCTCTCTCCGCGGCGGCGTGGCGAGATGGCGTACCCCTGCCGCCAGGTCGCGCGCGGTGCCGGAGATCGCCGCCGCGAGGCGCGGCTGCACCAACTCTCGATCAGGACCCAGCAGTTCTCGTGACATGCGCAGTGCCGCCAGCCCCGCGCACAGATACAGGGCGGCTCCCATGAGGACCACGGCGGCATCGGAGTCCCAGGCCACCAGCCGTACGAGGAAGGCCAGACCGGCGCCCATGCTCGCGGCGAGCGTTCCGGCGGTCGGGGAAAGGGAGTTGGCGATCACCAGACGCTCGTCGTCGACCACGCGTGGCAGCGCGGCGGAGAGGCCGGAAAGGACGAAGCGGTTGACGGCGGTGACGCATAGGGCGGAGACGTAGAAGAGCCAGTCCGGAACCTCGGTGATGATCAGGATGGCTGTCACCGAGGCCAGTACCGTGCGCAGCAGGCTGCCGTACAGAAGGACCTGGCGGCGGCGCCAGCGGTCCAGCAGGACGCCGGAGAAAGGGCCCACCAGGGAGTACGGCAGGAGCAGTACCGCCATCGCGGAGGCGATCGCGGCGGCCGAGGTCTGCTTCTCCGGAGAGAAGACGACGTACGTGGCGAGCGCGGTCTGGTAGACGCCGTCGGCGCCCTGTGAGAGCAGGCGTACGACGAGCAGGCGCCGGAAGTTCCCAAAGCGCAGCAGGACCCGCAGGTCGCGTACGACGGACATGGGGCACAGCCTCACATATGGGGAGGGTCCCCGGGCGGTGCAACCCGGGGACCCTCAGCAGCTCTGGCAGGAGCGTTTTTAGTGCGGCGCCGTCTGCTTAACGCTCGACCTCACCCTTGATGAACTTCTCGACGTTCTCGCGGGCCTCGTCGTCGAAGTACTGGACCGGCGGGGACTTCATGAAGTACGAGGACGCGGACAGGATCGGGCCGCCGATGCCGCGGTCCTTGGCGATCTTCGCGGCGCGCAGGGCGTCGATGATGACGCCGGCGGAGTTCGGGGAGTCCCAGACCTCGAGCTTGTACTCCAGGTTCAGCGGGACGTCACCGAAGGCGCGGCCCTCAAGGCGGACGTAGGCCCACTTGCGGTCGTCGAGCCAGGCGACGTAGTCGGACGGGCCGATGTGGACGTTCTTCTCGCCGAGGTCCCGGTCGGGGATCTGGGAGGTGACGGCCTGCGTCTTGGAGATCTTCTTCGACTCGAGGCGGTCGCGCTCGAGCATGTTCTTGAAGTCCATGTTGCCGCCGACGTTCAGCTGCATCGTGCGGTCCAGGACGACGCCGCGGTCCTCGAACAGCTTCGCCATGACGCGGTGCGTGATGGTGGCGCCGACCTGGGACTTGATGTCGTCGCCGACGATCGGGACGCCCGCCTCGGTGAACTTGTCCGCCCACTCCTTCGTACCGGCGATGAAGACCGGCAGGGCGTTGACGAAGGCGACCTTGGCGTCGATGGCGCACTGGGCGTAGAACTTCGCCGCGTCCTCGGAGCCCACGGGCAGGTAGCAGACGAGGACGTCGACCTGCTTGTCCTTGAGGACCTGGACCACGTCGACCGGGGCCTCGGCGGACTCCTCGATGGTCTCGCGGTAGTACTTGCCGAGGCCGTCGAGGGTGTGGCCGCGCTGCACGGTCACGCCGGTGTTCGGCACGTCGCAGATCTTGATGGTGTTGTTCTCGCTGGCGCCGATGGCGTCCGCGAGGTCGAGGCCGACCTTCTTCGCGTCGACATCGAAGGCGGCGACGAACTCGACGTCACGGACGTGGTAGTCGCCGAACTGCACGTGCATCAGGCCGGGGACCTTGGACGCCGGGTCGGCGTCCTTGTAGTACTCGACTCCCTGAACCAGCGACGCGGCGCAGTTGCCCACGCCGACGACGGCTACGCGAACCGAACCCATTCCGGTTGCTCCCTGTGTGTACGAGTGAGGCCCTGACTGGGCTCTCACGTGGCGGTGTCGCCGGGCGAATCCGGCCCGGGGGTGCCCCCGGGCCGGGGCAGATCGCCCGGCTCTCCAGATGTGGTATCCTGCTGAGCGGACCCCCCGGAAGCGGAACCCTTCAGGTCCCGCCCGGCCCGCTCGCTCTCGATGAGCTCGTTCAGCCAGCGCACTTCGCGCTCCACGGACTCCATCCCGTGGCGCTGGAGCTCAAGCGTGTAGTCGTCGAGGCGCTCCCGGGTGCGTGCCAGGGAGGCGCGCATCTTCTCCAGGCGCTCCTCCAGCCGGCTGCGGCGGCCCTCCAGTACGCGCATGCGTACGTCCTGCGGCGTGCGTCCGAAGAAGGCAAATCGGGCAGCGAAGTGCTCGTCCTCGTACGCGTCGGGGCCGGTCTGTGAGAGCAGTTCCTCGAAGTGCTCCTTACCTTCCGCCGTCAACCGGTAGACGATCTTGGCGCGGCGCCCCGTGAGTGGTGCGGCGAGGGCGTCCTCGACGGTGTTCCCCGGTTCCTCGATCAACCAGCCGTTGGCGACCAGCGTCTTGAGGCAGGGATAGAGCGTGCCGTAGCTGAACGCACGGAACACACCCAGTGACGTATTGAGTCGTTTGCGCAGCTCATAGCCGTGCATCGGGGACTCGCGGAGCAGTCCGAGGACGGCGAACTCGAGGATCCCGGAACGTCGGCTCATCCCCTCGCCTCCTCGTCATATCTCGCGCTGATGTATCGACTCGATACATCACGACGATAGAACGGCCTTCCGGATGCGACAAGTGGGGGGACGGTGAACGGGATCACATCAACGATTCATGTGGAGCGAGTTGCCTGATTTGGGGTGAAGTTCGGGGCTAGGTGGGCTTTGACGGTGCGTAGTCTGTGCGCCATGCACACCACCGGGAACCGAGTGACACCTGAGGGCGTCGTCGTCCTTGGTGCAGTACGGGTGAATGCGGAACCGACCGCATCCGTACTTCGGGGGGACCGGAAATCAGCCGCCGTTGCCAGGCGCGCAGGGGTGCGCCTGCCCGAGGAGTAGTCGTTCGATGAGCGAGCACCGTCGCAAACCGCCGCAGCCGCAGGGAGGCGGACGTGCCGCGGCCCGACGCGGCCAGCCCGGCTCGTCCGCCGGCCGCCGAGCGGCACCGCGAGGCGCCACCGGATCTCCTTCCGACTCGTACGGGTCGGGTTCCAGCGGTTCGGGAGGCGAGGAACGGCCGTACGGCGGCCGCGCCGAGGCACGCCGCGCGGCCCAGAGAAGTGGAGGCGGCCGCCGCAGAGCGGCCGAACCGGGCAGAGGCGGCCGCCGTGCCGCTCCCGGCGGGCCGAACGGCCCTGGGCGCGGCAGAGGGCGCGCGGCCCCACCCGGCAGTAGGCGGTTCGTCGACTATCCGCGCGCGGGCAAGTACGGAGTGGCGCGGTGGGTGCCGTCGTGGCGGCTCGTCACCGGCCTGTTCATCGGCTTCCTCGGCAGCCTCGTGGCCGTTGCGGGTATCGGGTACGCGATGGTCGGCATTCCCAAGGAGGACGCGGCGGCCAAGTCTGAGAACAACGTCTACTACTGGGCAGACGGCACTCAGATGGTCGCTACGGGTAGCGGCCAGAACCGTCAGAACATCACGATCGACAAGATCCCGAAGGCCATGCGGTACGCGGTGATCTCCGCCGAGAACAAGACCTTCTACGAGGACTCGGGCATCGACCCCGCGGGCATCGCCCGAGCGCTGGCCAACATGGCCCGGGGCGGTGACACGCAGGGCGGTTCGACGATCACTCAGCAGTTCGTCAAGAACACCTACCTGAGCCAGGAGCAGACGCTCTCCCGGAAGTTCAAGGAGATGTTCATCTCGATCAAGGTGGGGGGTGAACTCACCAAGGACGAGATCCTCCAGGGCTACCTGAACACTTCGTACTACGGCCGTGGCGCCTACGGTATCCAGGCTGCGGCCCAGACCTACTACGGCAAGGACGCGGTCAAGCTCACGCCGAGCGAGTGTGCCTTCCTTGCCGCGCTACTCAAAGGCCCGACGTACTACGACCCTGAGGGCAACACGAACCTTGACCGGTCGGCGACTCCTGCGGCTAACAAAAAGCGTTCCCAGGAGCGCTGGGGATGGATCCTCGGCGAGATGCGCAAGGACGACCATCTGACGGAGGCGCAGTACCAGGAGGCCATCAAGAAGTACCCCACGCCTCAGGGCCTCAAGGCAACCAAGGGCATGACCGGCCAGATCAGCTACCTGGTCGACACGGCCAAGAAGTACGTCCTCAGCCACTCGGACATCACGCAGACGGAGTTCGACAAGGGCGGTTTCCAGATCACCACGACCTTCGAGAAGGACAAGGTCAATGCCCTGACCAAGGCCGTCAAGAAGATCGAGAGTGAGCGCCTCGACCCAGAGAAGCGTGAACTGGACAAGTACGTCCAGTTCGGTGCGGCGTCGGTGAAGCCCAATGACGGTGCCATCGTCGCTATCTACGGCGGCGCCGGTTACGAGAACGACCACTTCACCAACAATGCTGACACCTCAGGTGTACCGGTCGGTTCGACGTGGAAGCCGTTCGTGCTAGCCGCGGCCATGCAGTACGGCCGGTACGACACCAACGGCGAGGCTCTGTCGCCGATGAGTAAGTACAACGGCAACGACAAGCTCAAGGTCAGGAACGCGGACGGCAGTTATGTCCTGGACAAGGATGACCAGGTCTTCCTGCAGCGCAATGAGAGCACTCGTGCCTGGGGTTACATCACCTTGCGCAAGGCGATGGAGCAGTCGATCAACACGCCGTTCGTACAACTCGGCTGGGACGTCGGGATGTCGAAGGTGCGGGATGTCGCCCAGAAGTCCGGCATCCTGAAGGACAGCTTTGCCACGCTTAACCCGTCCTTTGCACTCGGCACGTCGACTCCCAGTGCGATTCGCATGGCGGACGCCTACGCGACGTTCGCCGCGTCAGGTCAGCACACCGATCCGTACTCGGTCGTCGAGGTCAAGAAGGACGGCCAACCGCTTTCTGGATTCACCAAGCCGAAGGCCACTCAGGCGATGCCCGAGAACGTGGCAAACAACGTCACGGACACCCTCGAGAACGTCATCGAGAACGGTACAGGCCAGAACGCCAAGGCCCTGGGCCGTACGGCGGCCGGTAAGACCGGTACCACCGACGAGAACAAGTCGGCCTGGTTCGTCGGCTACACCCAGCAGCTCTCGACCGCGGTCGCGATGTTCCGGGAGAATCCGAAGGACCACAGGTTGCTCTCCATGAACGGCACGGCCGGCGAGGATTCCATCCACGGTGGTGACGTCCCCACGGAGGTGTGGACCGAGTACATGAAGGCCGCGCTCAAGGGCAAGAGCGACCCCGGCTTCCCGGAGGCCGAGGAGATCGGCGAGATCGCCGACGCCGTGGGCGCGCCGTCGCCGACGCCGTCCTTCACTCCGGAGCCGAGCGAGTCGGCTTCCCCGACGCCGAGTGCGTCGCCCAGTGAGAGTGCCGTCTCTCCGACACCTTCGGCGAGTGAGACCTGCCAGATCAGCTGGCAGTGCGACACCGCCAACGGCGGACAGAACGGTGGCACGGACGGCGGCGTGACCTCGTCAGCGACACCCACGGAAACGGAGACGGATAGTAACGGAGGGAATGCCAACGGCAACGGAGGCATCTTCGGAGGTGCGAACGGTCAGTAGTCCCGATGCTCCAGCTGTAGATCGTGATCTTCATGTCTGGGGTGGGGCTCGCCGTCAGTAATGACTCGCTCGTGGTCCGCCTGGTGGCGGCGTCGCCAGGCGGACCAGTGGAGCCGGTGCGCCGGGCCGTGATCGGGTCGGACGGCGCCAGTGATGAAACAGGCGCTGGTTGTCGTTGCAGGTCAGCGGGATCGGTTCGTCCGGTGTGGGTCGGTGTGCGTGCTCGTCGGCGCGGATGACGGCGAGGAAGGCACGGGCCCAGCATCGCGAGGGCTACCCAGCGGCTCCAGGAGGGATAGCGGCGGACCTGGTGCTCATCCAGCCCAGCCAGCCCTTTCTCACTCGGGAAGGTCTCCTCCATCCGCCATCTGGAACCTGCCCCCCTTGACCAGAGTGACCAGGGACGCCGGTGTGGTGGAGTGACAGTGTTAGCAGGCGGGTTCACCTGTGGTGCGGTTGCGGCGGATGAGCAACTGGTGACGGCCCGGCGACGGGGCGGCGAGATCGATGACGGCCCAGTCGTAGAACTCCTGCCCCATTGCTCCGCGTCGGGCCGAGGGTTTCTGCCAAGGCCCACATCGGCACCTTCCTCACCAGGGCGTCGGTGCAGAACGTGCCTGCACCGGTGGGCACTTCGGCCGAACTGGCCGCCGCGAGGACGTAACCGATGCCGCGATTCTCCAAAGTCGTTCGCAGTATTCGTTGCCGCCGTAGGCCTCGTCACCCGTGACCCAGCCGACGCGGTGTCCGGCATGAAGGGACTGTTCGATCATCACCCAGGCCGGTTCCGGCTTGGTCGTGAAGAGGGCGTCTTGGCCAAGGCCCGCGGCCCGGGAGCGTTCCTTCCGGGGGCGCACGTCCAGGAGCACGGGATGTGCAGCTCCCGGTCTACCGCCGCGTGTCCTCGCTCGCCCGGCGTAGACGACGACCTGGGAGTTCTCGATTCGGCCAGCGGTGTCGGTGTACCGGCTTTGGACCCTGACGGTATGGATGCCCTTCTTCACGTTGCCGGTCTCGTCCGGCAATTTCGCGCCCGGCAGGTCCGACAGCAGCCCCAGCACCAACCGCTCTGCCCCCTACCCGGGCATCAACCCGGGAGAACGGGCCCGCAATCCGGCCCATGGCCATCTCCGCACCGGCCCCGACCAGCAAGATTATGATCTACACCTGAAGTGCTGAGTCGGGAGGCAGAAGGTCCCCACCGCGTGATGCGATAGGGACCTGAAGTTTCCGCTCAGCTGAAGGCTAAACGGCCTGCCGAAGTGAATGGCGGGCTGTTTAGGAGAGTGGAGACCGGAGTCACTAGAAGCGTGGTGACCCCGTAAGTTCCCAGGTGTCCCCGCCAAGGCCGTCAGCGTCGAGGTCGAAATTCACCCAACCGTCGCCGCTCAGTCCAGTTTGCGAAGTGGTGTAGTGACTTCCGGTCTTACACTGGATCGTACCGGAAGAGGCCCCATTGATTTCCGCAGTGTAATCACACGTAGCCGTCAGGATGGCCGAGTCGTTCCGCTCAAGACGGACCTTTATGTCAAAATTGTCGAACTTCCGGGCTCCGCCACCGTCGATCCAGTATCCCTCGGCGCTCGCCCAGAATTTATCGGGGTTACTTCTCTCGCGGGTCACGCACATCTGGATGTATACGTCAGTATTGTAACCTGAAGTTCCGAACTCCCTATGCTGCTCAGAGCCGCAGCCGCCAAGCGCCTGAGCAGGAGTGTTTAGAACGAGCGAGCTGGCGACAGCCAGTGCTGAAGCTGCTAGCACGGTGGCACGGCGAGAAATCTTTGACTTCATCAAGTCTCTCGTTTTCGGCAGGTATTTTGATCCTGGAGCAATGCGTGTGGAAACTGCATGGCGTCGATGGTCTACGGAAAGATAGAACAAGTCCGATGCAGGCGAGTTCTCATCTGCCGCCAGCACTTGGTGCACCATTACTTATGAGATCGCGTAACTCTATGACGATCGTTTGAAGTGTACCTGATGAGGGATGTCGGGGTTCTGGCGCTCCGGGTGTCTCGCGAAATTGTTTTGTGTCAGTTCACGTGGTTATTGGCCCCTTTCTAACCTGGCGGTACGAACCTGTGGTTGGCCTGGCGGACTGGCTGGTGGGTGATCAGCAGGCGGCCGGTCGGACGAGCATCAGTTCGGTGCTCGGTTCGCGTACGGCAGGATGTGCCCCATGCCCAGTGCAGAGACGACGCCCACGAGCGTGCACGAGCCGGACCCGGTGCGGCCGACCAAGGAGGACGAGGTCGCCGCGAGCGGGAGTGAGCTGATCGGTGGCCCCATCGGACGGCGCGCCCTGCTCGGGACGTCCTGGTGGACTCCCGTGCGGATCGTCGCTCTCGTGGCGATCGGCATGTTCGCCCTCGGTCTGGTCCAGAAGGCACCCTGCTACAACGGCGCCTGGTTCTTCGGCGCCAGCTCGCAGTACACACATGCCTGCTACTCGGACATCCCGCACCTCTACCAGGGGCGCGGCTTCGCCGACGGGCTGGTGCCGTACTTCGACAAGCTCCCCGGCGACATGCAGTACCTCGAATACCCGGTGCTGACCGGTGTGTTCATGGAGGTCGCCTCCTGGCTCACGCCGGGCAGCGGCAGCATCCAGGACCAGGAGCAGTGGTACTGGATGGTCAACGCCGGGATGCTGATGGTGTGCGCGGCCGTCATCGCCGTCTGTGTGACCCGCACGCACGCCCGGCGCCCCTGGGACGGACTACTGGTCGCCCTCGCGCCCGCCTTCGCGCTGACCGCGACCATTAACTGGGACCTGCTGGCCGTCGCCCTGACGGCCGCAGCGATGCTGATGTGGTCGCGCGGCCGCTCCCTTGCTTTCGGCATCCTGCTGGGGCTCGCCACGGCCGCGAAGCTCTACCCCGTCTTCCTGCTCGGCCCGTTGTTTGTCCTGTGCTGGCGTGCCGGCAAGTGGCGGGACTTCGGGAAGGCGCTGGGCGGCACCGTCGTCGCCTGGCTGGTCGTGAACCTTCCGGTGATGCTGCTTGCCTGGGACGGGTGGTCGCAGTTCTATCGGTTCAGTCAGGAACGGGGCGTCGACTTCGGCTCCTTCTGGCTGATCATGGCCCAGAACTCCACCGACCCACTGAGTACGGAGACCGTCAACACGCTTGCCACTCTGCTGATGCTGCTGTGCTGCGCCGGCATTGCGGCCCTCACGCTCACCGCACCGCGACGTCCGCGGTTCGCCCAGCTGGCCTTCCTGATCATCGCGGCGTTCATCCTCACCAACAAGGTCTACTCGCCTCAGTACGTGCTGTGGCTGGTGCCCCTGGCCGTGCTGGCCCGGCCGAGGTGGCGGGACTTCCTCATCTGGCAGGCGGGCGAGGTGGCGTACTTCCTCGGGATCTGGCTATATCTCGCGTACACGACCAGCGGGGACGCCCACAAGGGACTGCCGCCCGACGGCTACCACTGGGCCATCGGCGTGCACCTGCTCGGGACGCTGTACCTGTGCGCCGTCGTCGTACGGGACATCCTCATGCCGGAACGGGACCCGGTGCGCCGGGGTGGTGACGACGATCCCTCGGGCGGCGTGCTCGACCGGGTGGACGACGTGTTCGTGCTCGGCCCCGCAGCACATCCACCGCGGCACGCGGCCCACTTCGACGGGCCGCAAGTGGAGTGGGGCAAGCAGGGGACGACCGGCGGTTCGCTCTGAGCGAACAGGGCGTAGGCAGGGCACGCGAAAGGCCGTACACGGAAGAGTCCGTGTACGGCCTTTCCCCGTTCGGAGTGCCGAGCGGTGGTCGCTTCAGTGCCAGCGGCGTTCGTTCAGCGGTCGACGAGCCGGTCGAACTGCGTGGTGGTGTGCCGCAGATGGGCGACCAACTCGTCGCCGACCTTCGGCTCGGGAGCGTCCGAGGGGACGAACAAGATGGAGACCTGCATGTGCGGCGGCTCCGCGAACCAGCGCTGCTTGCCGCCCCATACGAAGGGAGAAAGGTTCCGGTTGACGGTGGCGAGGCCGGCCCGGGCGACGCCCTTGGCGCGCGGCATGACGCCGTGCAGGGCCTTGGGGGCCTCCAGACCCACCCCGTGCGACGTACCGCCCGCCACGACCACCAGGAAGCCGTCGGAGGCTGCCTTCTGCTGCCGGTAACCGAAGCGGTCGCCCTTGGAGACGCGCGTGACGTCCAGGACCGCGCCGCGGTACTCGGTGGCCTCGTGGTCCCCCAGCCACAGCCGGGTGCCGATACGGGCGCGGAAGCGGGTCTGCGGGAACTGCTGCTGCAGGCGGGCGAGTTCCTCGGCCTTGAGGTGGCTGACGAACATCGTGTGCAGTGGCAGCCGCGCGGCACGCAGACGGTCCATCCAGCCGATGACCTCCTCGACGGCGTCCGAGCCGTCGGTGCGGTCCAGCGGCAGGTGGATGGCGAAACCCTCGAGCCGGACGTTCTCTATGGCGGCGTGCAGCTGCGGCAGGTCGCGCTCGCTCACACCGTGCCGCTTCATCGAGGACATCACCTCGATGACGACGCGGGCGCCGACGAGGCCGTACACGCCGTCCACCGACGACACCGAGCGGATGACCCGGTCGGGCAGCGGCACCGGCTCCTCGCCGCGCCGGTACGGCGTCAGCACCAGCAGGTCGCCGCCGAACCAGTCCTTGATGCGCGCGGCCTCGTATGTCGTGCCGACGGCGAGGACCTCGGAACCCAGACGCGTGGCCTCTTCCGCCAGCCGCTCGTGCCCGAACCCGTAGCCGTTGCCTTTGCAGACCGGGACGAGCCCCGGGAACTGCTCCTGCACGTGCTTGTGGTGCGCCCGCCAGCGCGCGGTGTCGACGTAGAGCGTGAGCGCCATGGCCGGACCTGGAACCTTTCTCGTGGCTGCGGTGTATCAGAGGTATGGAAGCTATCGACGGTGCAGCAGTTGACGGTATCGAAGCAGAGAACGGGAGGTCAGCGGCGCGACATGTAGATGTCGAGCGCCTTGTGGAGCAACTTGTTCAGCGGGAAGTCCCACTCCCCGAGATACTCGGCGGCCTGCCCGCCCGTGCCCACCTTGAACTGGATCAGGCCGAAGAGGTGGTCGGTCTCGTCCAGTGAGTCGGAGATGCCGCGCAGGTCGTAGACGGTCGCGCCGAGCGCGTAGGCGTCACGCAGCATCCGCCACTGCATCGCGTTCGAGGGCCGGACCTCACGGCCGATGTTGTCGGAGGCGCCGTAGGAGTACCAGACGTGCCCGCCGACGATCAGCATCGTCGCCGCCGACAGGTTCACACCGTTGTGGCGGGCGAAGTACAGCCGCATGCGGTTGGGGTCCTCGGTGTTGAGGGCCGTCCACATACGCTGGAAGTACGACAGCGGACGCGGCCGGAAATGGTCGCGTACGGCCGTGATCTCGTACAGGCGCTGCCACTCCGCGAGGTCCTGGTAACCGCCCTGGACGACCTCGACGCCGGCCTTCTCGGCCTTCTTGATGTTGCGGCGCCACAGCTGGTTGAAGTTCTTGTGGACCTCTTCGAGGGACCGGTTGGCCAGCGGCACCTGGTAGACGTAGCGCGGCTGGACGTCGCCGAAGCCGGCGCCACCGTCCTCGCCCTGCTGCCAGCCCATACGGCGCAGTTTGTCGGCGACCTCGAAGGCGCGCGGCTCGATGAAGTCGGCCTCGATGTCCCTCAGCCGCTTCACATCCGGGTTCTGGATGCCCGCCTTGATCGAGGTGGCCTCCCAGCGCCGGATGATCACCGGTGGGCCCATCTTCACGGAGAAGGCGCCCTGGTGCTTCAGATGCGCGAGCATCGGTTCCAGCCAGTCGGTCAGATTCGGCGCGAACCAGTTGATGACCGGGCCCTCGGGAAGATAGGCGAGATAGCGCTTGATCTTGGGTAGCTGTCGGTAGAGGACGAGGCCCGCGCCCACGAGTTCGCCGCTCTTGTCGAACCAGCCGAGGCTCTCCGAGCGCCACTCCGCCTTGACGTCCGCCCAGGCCGGAACCTGCATGTGGCTCGCCGACGGCAGGCTCTGGATGTATGCCAGATGCTGCTCGCGACTGATCGTCCTCAGGGTCAGGCTCATTCGGGGCGCTCCTCGGGCTGGTGTGTCCCCATGGGTACAGGGGCTCCGGCTCTCGCGCCGAAGCCTACTGCGCCTTGGGAGCGCCCCGACTGGGCGTATGGAAGCTTCGCCCCGGCCCTGTGGGCCACCGAGGCGTTCGGTGGTGTTCTATGCGCTGTTCTACCGGTGTTCGGAGGCCAGTCTCCGTGGCCGGTTCTTCGGAGGACGATGCCCTGGCGTCAGAAGAACCCCCCGAAGAGGCCGCCGTGCGCCATGCCGAGGAAGAAGCCGACCGCCGCGGCGCCGAGGCCGATGATCAGCCCGAAGCGCTCGCGGGTCGTCTCCGAGATCCACTGGCCGTAAGCGCCGGTGAGGATCCCCACCAGACCGGTCCAGGAGCTGAGCAGGTGCAGGTTGTGGAACATCGCCGTGACGAAGGCCGTGATGCCCAGCACCAGGGTCACCGCGAGCAGGGTGTCCTGGAGAGGGTGGGGCTTTCCGTCCGTGGCGAAAAGGCCTCCGACGGTGTTGGGTCGCATTGCCTGTGCCATAGGGCACCTCCTGCGAAAGGCGGCGCATCGTAGCGCCATACACACCCGATGTGTACAGATTGTCGGTGACGGCGCCCGGATTTCAACCGGACGCCGGTGTGCAGGTACTGTGTACCGTCTGCACCGGTGTCTGCCCGGGCCAGCTCGGAGAACCGTGAGGTCACCTCCGATTGTCAGTGGCGGCCGATACCGTTGCGTACGCATCACAACCCTCCTGCCACGGAACGACCGTGGCCGCTGAGTCCAAAGGAGGTGGGTTCCACATGCGTCACTACGAGGTGATGGTCATCCTCGACCCCGATCTGGAGGAGCGCGCTGTCGCCCCCCTGATCGAGAACTTCCTCTCCGTCGTCCGTGAGGGCAACGGAAAGGTCGAGAAGGTCGACACCTGGGGCCGTCGTCGTCTGTCGTACGAGATCAAGAAGAAGCCCGAGGGCATCTACTCGGTCATCGACCTGCAGGCCGAGCCTGCGGTCGTCAAGGAGCTCGACCGCCAGATGAACCTGAACGAGTCGGTCCTCCGGACCAAGGTCCTCCGCCCCGAGACCCACTGAGCTCTCCCGCTCAGCTCATCTCGGGATTCGAGTAGCAGCACAAGCAGCCAGCAGCAAACCCGCCGAGAGGTTCCCCCATGGCAGGCGAGACCGTCATCACGGTCGTCGGCAATCTTGTCGATGACCCCGAGCTGCGCTTCACCCCTTCCGGTGCGGCCGTCGCGAAGTTCCGTGTCGCGTCCACGCCCCGGACCTTCGACCGTCAGACGAACGAGTGGAAGGACGGCGAGAGCCTGTTCCTGACCTGCTCGGTCTGGCGTCAGGCGGCGGAGAACGTCGCAGAGTCGCTCCAGCGAGGCATGCGCGTCATCGTGCAGGGTCGGCTGAAGCAGCGGTCCTACGAGGACCGTGAGGGCGTCAAGCGCACGGTCTACGAGCTGGACGTCGAGGAAGTCGGCGCCAGCCTGCGCAATGCCACGGCCAAGGTCACCAAGACCGCCGGCCGCGGTGGCCAGGGTGGTTATGGCGGCGGTGGCGGTGGCGGCCAGGGTGGCGGCGGCTGGGGCGGTGGCCCCGGCGGCGGTCAGCAGGGCGGCGGCGCTCCCGCTGACGACCCGTGGGCGACCAGTGCTCCCGCCGGTGGCCAGCAGGGCGGTGGCGGTGGCGGCGGCTGGGGTGGAAACTCCGGCGGCAGCGGCAGCGGCGGCGGCTACTCGGACGAGCCCCCTTTCTAGGCCTTGGGCCGAGGGGCGGGTCGTACCCAAACTTCTTGATCACACAGGAGATACACCATGGCGAAGCCGCCTGTGCGCAAGCCGAAGAAGAAGGTCTGCGCTTTCTGCAAGGACAAGGTCACGTACGTGGACTACAAGGACACGAACATGCTGCGGAAGTTCATTTCCGACCGCGGCAAGATCCGTGCCCGCCGCGTGACCGGCAACTGCACGCAGCACCAGCGTGACGTCGCCACGGCCGTGAAGAACAGCCGTGAGATGGCGCTGCTGCCCTACACCTCCACCGCGCGATAAGGGAAGGGCGACCGACACATGAAGATCATCCTCACCCACGAGGTCTCCGGCCTCGGTGCCGCGGGCGACGTCGTCGACGTCAAGGACGGTTACGCTCGCAACTACCTGATCCCGCGGAAGTTCGCTATCCGCTGGACCAAGGGCGGCGAGAAGGACGTCGAGCAGATCCGTCGCGCTCGCAAGATCCACGAGATCCAGACCATCGAGCAGGCCAACCAGGTCAAGGGCCAGCTCGAGGCGGTCAAGGTCCGTCTGGCTGTCCGTTCCGGCGAGGCCGGCCGTCTCTTCGGTTCCGTCACCCCGGCCGACGTCGCCTCGGCGATCAAGGCTGCCGGTGGCCCCGAGGTCGACAAGCGCCGCATCGAGCTCGGTGCGCCGATCAAGACCCTGGGCGCCCACGAGACGTCCGTGCGTCTGCACCCCGAGGTTGCCGCCAAGGTCAACATCGAGGTCGTCGCGGCCTGATCGCTGCGCTCGGCTTGAACAGCTGAATGAAGGGGCCGTACCCAGTGGGGTGCGGCCCCTTCGCTGTACAGAGAGCGGATCCGGCCCGTTTCACGTGAAACAGCGTGTTTCACGTGAAACATTCAGCGCGTCGCGCCGGTGACGATCCAGCGGCCCGAACGCGTGCGCGCCCAGAGCGTCAGCATGCGCACCGTCATCATGAGCGTCATGGCCGCCCAGACTGTGGTGAGGCCGCCGCCGAACGCGGGGACGAGCAGGGCCACTGGGGTGAACACCGCCAGGGTGAGCACCATGGCCCATGCTAGGTAGGGACCGTCGCCTGCCCCCATCAGGACACCGTCCAGGATGAAGACGACGCCGCAGATCGGTTGGGAGAGCGCCACCATGAGCAGGGCGGGAAGCGCCGTTTCCTTGACGACCGTGTCACTGGTGAACAGCGGCAGGAAGAGTGGTCGGGCGAGCACCACGAGCAGCCCGAGTACGACGCCGGCTGCGATGCCCCACTCCACCATGCGGCGGCAGGCGGCCCGGGCGCCCTCGGTGTCGTCGGCACCGAGATACCGCCCGATGATGGCTTGCCCGGCAATGGCGATGGCGTCCAGTGCGAAAGCGAGCAGGCTCCACAGCGACAGGACGATCTGGTGCGCCGCGATGTCGGCGTCCCCGAGGCGGGCTGCGACAGCTGTGGCGATCATCAGAATCGCCCGCAGCGAGAGGGTGCGGACCAACAGGGGCACTCCGGCCTGTGCGGAGGCCCTTATCCCGGCCGCGTCGGGGCGCAGGGAAGCATCGTGCTTGCGTGCCCCGCGGACGACGACCACGAGATAGGCCGCGGCCATGCCGCACTGGGCGATGACGGTGCCCCAGGCGGAGCCCGCGATGCCGAGGTCGGCGCCGTAGACGAGGCCCGCGTTGAGGGCGGCGTTGGCGACGAAGCCCGCGACGGCGACGTAGAGCGGTGTCTTGGTGTCCTGCAGTCCGCGTAGGACGCCGGTGGCAGCGAGTACGACGAGCATGGCCGGTATGCCGAGTGCCGAGATCCGCAGATAGGTGGTGGCGTAGGGGGCTGCTGTGTCCGAGGCGCCGAAGAGTTCCACGAGATACGGTGCGGTCGGCAGGAGAACTGCAATGACGGCGGCACCGAGCAGGAGAGCCAGCCAGATGCCGTCCATGCCCTGGCGGATGGCGGCCTGGAGGTCACCCGCGCCGACGCGTCGGGCCACGGCGGCAGTGGTGGCGTAGGCAAGGAAGACGAAGACGCTGACGCCTGTCATGAGGAGAGCCGAGGCGACCCCGAGTCCGGCGAGCTGTGCGGTGCCGAGATGGCCGACGATCGCACTGTCGGCCATGACGAAGAGGGGCTCGGCGACGAGCGCGCCGAAGGCCGGGACGGCGAGTGCGACGATCTCGCGGTCGTGCTTTCGCCGTGTGGCCGTAGGAGTCGCGGGAGCCTGTGTCATGGCCACCAATCTAATCGTCCACAGGTAAGAGATGCAATGGAGTATTGACCCTTACTGACCGTCTCGTGGTGTGTGCTTCTGTGTACCGTTCGAAGCGATCTTGGTCCGACTGGGGAAGTTTTTCTTCTGCACAGCCGGTGGACGGTGAATTTGCAGGTCAGGGTAGGTGTGCGGAATTCTTGCGGAGCTTGTTCACAGGGCTGTCCACCGCCTCGTGCACAGGTTTTGCGGAGTTCTCCACAGCATCCGGGCCGTCGTCCACATGGCCTGTGGATAACCAGATTGGCTGACGGTGCCCGCGGGCCTACCGTGGTCCGGCGCCCACTCCGTCCGCCGACCGTGAAACCCTCACAAAACCGGCGAGCCAGAACCGGAGTTGGGCCTCTTATTTGTCAGTGGCGTGCCGTAGAACTGAGGGGCACGGCGAGGTCCGCTCGGCGGACGGGAGGAGGTGGCTCGGTTGAGCATTTCCGAGCCCTTGGACGACCCGTGGGCCGACAGCGGTCCCAGTGATCGTCTACCTGCCTCCCGCCGACGCGGTGATGGTGGCCGGGGACGCGGCGAGCAGCATGATCGCGGCCGGGACGATGGCGAGTGGGACGGCGGTGGTTCGGCCTTCGAGCGGGTTCCGCCGCAGGATCTCGACGCCGAGCAGTCCGTCCTCGGCGGCATGCTTCTGTCCAAGGACGCCATCGCCGATGTCGTCGAGGTCCTCAAGGGCCACGACTTCTATAAGCCCGCGCACGAGACGATCTTCCAGGCGATCCTCGACGTCTACGCCAAGGGCGAGCCGGCCGACCCCATCACGATCGCCGCTGAGCTCACCAAGCGCGGCGAGATCAACAAGGTCGGCGGCGCGTCGTATCTCCATACGCTCGTCCAGACGGTGCCGACGGCGGCGAACGCGGAGTACTACGCGGAGATCGTCCATGAGCGCGCCGTCCTGCGCCGCCTGGTCGAGGCCGGCACCCGCATCACGCAGATGGGATACGCGGCCGACGACGACGTCGACGAGATCGTCAACCGCGCCCAGGCCGAGATCTACGCGGTCACCGAGCAGCGCACCAGCGAGGACTATCTGCCGCTCGGCGACATCATGGAGGGCGCGCTCGACGAGATCGAGGCGATCGGCTCGCGCAGCGGCGAGATGACGGGTGTGCCCACCGGGTTCACGGACCTCGACTCACTCACCAACGGTCTGCACCCGGGCCAGATGATCGTCATCGCGGCACGTCCTGCCATGGGTAAGTCCACGCTGGCGCTGGACTTCGCGCGGGCGGCGTCGATCAAGCACAACCTGGCGAGCGTCATCTTCTCCCTGGAAATGGGGCGCAACGAGATCGCGATGCGTCTGCTGTCGGCCGAGGCGCGGGTGGCCCTGCACCACATGCGCTCCGGCACCATGACGGACGAGGACTGGACACGCTTGGCGCGGCGCATGCCCGAGGTCTCGGCGGCGCCGCTCTACATCGACGACTCCCCGAACCTGTCGATGATGGAGATCCGTGCGAAGTGCCGCCGGCTGAAGCAGCGCAATGACATCAAGCTCGTGATCATCGACTATCTGCAGCTGATGCAGGCCGGTGGTTCGAAGCGCTCCGAGAGCCGTCAGCAGGAGGTCTCGGACATGTCCCGTAATCTCAAGCTCCTGGCCAAGGAGCTGGAGGTCCCGGTGATCGCGCTCTCACAGCTCAACCGTGGTCCCGAGCAGCGCACGGACAAGAAACCGATGGTGTCCGACCTGCGTGAGTCCGGCTCCATCGAGCAGGACGCCGACATGGTGATCCTGCTGCACCGCGAGGACGCCTACGAGAAGGAGTCGCCGCGCGCCGGTGAGGCGGACATCATCGTGGGCAAGCACCGTAACGGCCCGACGGCGACGATCACAGTGGCCTTCCAGGGCCACTACTCGCGGTTCGTGGACATGGCGCAGACCTGATCCCCCTCACTCAGGGATATGCGCTCGACTCCCGAGAGTCCACCGGGGTGGACTGGGGGCATGACGACATCTCAGGAAGAGCTGCTCCCCGCCACCCGCGGGCGCTGCTGCACCGCATCGCCGTGGCACAGTCCGAAGGGCGTGCGCCCTCGCTGGTCGCCGCTGTCGTACGGGACGGCCGGACCGTGTGGCACGGCTCGCGTACCTCGGTGGACGGGCACGCGCCGGACGAGAACGTGCAGTACCGCATCGGCTCGATCACCAAGACCTTCACGGCGCTTCTCGTCCTGCGCCTGCGGGACGAGGGACTGCTCGACCTCGGTGACCCGCTGGAGAAGCATCTGCCGCGGACAGGTGTGGGGGAGGTCACCATCGCCGAACTGCTCGCGCACACGAGTGGGCTGGCGGCTGAGACGCCGGGACCGTGGTGGGAGCGGAGCCCCGCATCACTGCGACCCGAGCTCTCCGACGTGCTGGGTGAGCAGCCCCTCCTGCACCCGTCCGGCCGTCGATTCCATTACTCGAACCCCGGCTACGCGCTGCTGGGCGCGCTGGTCGAGAAGCTTCGGGGGGCTTCCTGGGAGGACGTACTCCGGCGTGAAGTGCTCGAACCCCTGGGTCTGAATCGCACGAGTATGCGGCCGCAGGCGCCGCACGCGGGAGGCTGGGCGGTCCATCCCTGGGCCGACGTGATGCTTCCCGAGCCCGTCGAGGACCTCGGCCTGATGGCGCCGGCTGGTCAACTGTGGTCGACAACCGGCGACTTGGCGAGGTTCGCGGCCTTTCTGGCCAAGGGCGACGACCGTGTGCTGAGGGCCGAGTCGCTGCGTGAGATGAGGACGCCGGCGGCTCCGCCGGAGGCGGCGGACGTGGCGAGTGGCTATGCGTACTGCCTGGGGCTGGAGATCCGGCACCAGGACGGCAGGACTCTGGTCGGACACACGGGCTCCCTGCCGGGTTTCCTTGCCTGCCTCGCCATCGGTGTGGAGGACGATGTGGCCGTCGTCGTCCTGGCCAACTGCACCTCTGGGCCTCTGCTGTTCTCTGTTGCCGCCGACCTCGTCCGCATCGTCGCCGAGGCCGAGCCACGCATCCCCGAGCCGTGGCGTCCGATGCCCGAAGTCGAATCAGCGGCACTGGAGTTGGCGGGTCAGTGGTACTGGGGAACCCACGCCTTCGGTCTGCGGCTGACGGCCGACGGGCTGGTGTCGTTGGAGCCGTTGTCCGGCAAGGGTCGCCGTTCCCGGTTCCGGGCCAATGGTGACGGCACATGGACGGGCTTGGAGGGCTACTACGCAGGCGAGCTCCTGAAGGCCGTACGACGCCCGAATGGCGCCGTGGACCATCTGGACCTCGGGTCGTTCGTCTTCACGCGTCAGCCGTACGACGAGGGAGCTGCCGTACCCGGCGGCGTGGATCCCGATGGGTGGCGGGGGACCGGCTCGTTCTGACCGCCTGGTGACGGCGCCTGTTTCACGTGAAACAGGCGCTTCGCCGTCACAGCGTGAGCTTGAAGCCCACGTGCGAGGCCGTGAAGCCGAGCCGCTCATAGAAGCGATGGGCGTCCGTACGGGTGTTGTCGGAGGTCAGCTGCACCAACTGGCAGTTCTGGCGCCTGGATTCGGCGACCGCCCACTCGATGAGCTGTGTGCCGAGGCCGCTGCCGCGTTCATCGGCGTGGATGCGTACACCTTCGATGATGGAGCGGGTCGCGCCTTTGCGGGACAGACCCGGAATGACTGTGAGCTGGAGCGTGCCGACGACTCGGCCCTCACGGACCGCGACGACCAGGTGCTGGTTCGGGTCGCTGCTGAGCTGGTCGAGTGCGGCCAGGTAAGGCGTCAGGTCGTGCGGTGATTCACGCTGGGCGCCCAGTGGATCGTCTGCGAGCATGCCGACGATCGCGGGGATGTCATCGGCGACGGCGGCTCGTATTTCAAGATCTCCCATATTCGCACCCTACGCGGGGGTCGGAAGCGTCTCCACGGCCCGGACCAGTGGGGCGAGTTCGGGGTTCTTCGCGGCTTCGTCGAGGGCTTGGCGCAGGGCTGTGTCGTTGGTGGGGCGGGCTTCTTCGAGGAGGTTGCGGCCTGCGTCGGTGAGGTCGGTGTAGATGCCGCGGCGGTCGGTGGGGCAGAGGTAGCGGGAGAGCAGGCCGCGGTCCTCGAGGCGGGTGACGAGCCGGGTGGTGGCGCTCTGGCTGAGGACGACGGCGTCGGCGACCTGCTTCATCTGCAGATGCCCGCCTTCGCCGTCGTGCTGGCGGCCGAGCACGTCGAGCAGGGAGTACTCGCGCACGCTCAGGTCGTGCTTGCTCTGCAGAGCGCGCTCGATGTGCGCCTCGATCCTGCCGTACAGCAGGGAGAGGGCGCACCAGCCCTGGGCGAGGGCGGTGAGCGCGGGGTCCGTGGCGGTCATGGCTTTTCCTCCGGGCTGAGCGGTTTCCAGGCCTGAGTAGGGCAGAAGCGAAATAGCCTGCGCTTGCAAGTATGGAGCGTGTGCAAGTATTGTCTCCAGTCGTAAAACGCTCCTGCAATCTTCTGGGAAGGTGTACCCCTACATGCCTCTCGCGCTTCTGGCCCTCGCGATCGGGGCCTTCGGAATCGGAACGACCGAGTTCGTGATCATGGGCTTGCTGCCCGAGGTCGCGGGCGACTTCGGGGTCTCCATCCCCACGGCGGGGCTGCTCGTGACCGGCTACGCGCTCGGCGTGGTCCTCGGCGCTCCTCTGATGACCGTGCTCGGCACCAAGGTCTCCCGCAAGCGGATGCTGATGCTGCTGATGGGACTGTTCAGCGCCGGCAACCTGCTCTCCGCTTTCGCCCCCACCTTCGGCGTCATGCTGATCGGCCGTGTGGTCGCCTCGCTCGCCCACGGCGCCTTCTTCGGTATCGGCTCGGTCGTCGCGGCAGACCTGGTCGCGCCGGACAAGAAGGCCGGGGCCATCGCGATGATGTTCACCGGCCTGACCGTCGCCAACGTCGTCGGCGTCCCGCTGGGCACGTTCGTCGGACAGGCCGCCGGCTGGCGCGTCACCTTCGGCATCGTCGCCGCCCTCGGCGTCGTCGGCCTGGTCGGCATCGCCAAGCTCGTCCCCGACCTGTCCCAGCCCCAGGGCGTACGCCTGCGCCACGAACTGGCCGCATTCAAGAACGCCCAGGTCCTGCTCGCCATGGCGATGACGGTCCTCGGCTTCGGCGGCGTCTTCGCGGCCATCACCTACATCGCACCGATGATGACGCATGTCGCCGGCTTCGCCGACGGCTCTGTCACCTGGCTGCTGGTCCTCTTCGGGCTCGGCATGGTCGGCGGAAACCTCGTCGGCGGTATGTACGCCGACCGCGCGCTGATGCCCATGCTGTACGTCTCCCTGGGCGCCCTCGCCGTCGTGCTCGCGCTCTTTACGCTCACGGCCCAGAACAAGGTCCTCGCGGCCGTCACCATCGCGCTGATCGGCGCCCTGGGCTTCGCCACCGTCCCCCCGCTGCAGAAGCGCGTCCTCGACCAGGCACACGGTGCCCCGACGCTGGCCTCGGCGGTGAACATCGGCGCCTTCAACCTCGGCAACGCCCTCTCCGCCTGGCTCGGCGGCATCGTCATCGCGGCAGGCTTCGGCTACACGTCCCCCAACTGGGTCGGCGCCGCCCTGGCCGCGGCCGCGCTGCTGCTGGCCCTCCTCTCGGCCGCCCTGGATTACGAAGGCATCGATTACGAAGGCGTCGACTGTAAACGCCGACAACGAGACGCCGGTCCCCGACGGGACCGGCGTCGCCCATGAACGTCTCAGCCCGCCGCGACCGTCAGGGGAGCGAACCGCCGGGTCCAGTCGCCGGGCAGTTCCGAGATGCCGTACGTCATGACCGCGTTGAAGGCGACGGAGGCCAGACCGCGTTCCTTCGCCCAGGTCAGCAACTCCTCGTGGCGTACGTCGATGTCGGTGCGCAACGGGCGGTCGGTGTGAGCGGCGAGGGAGGCGATGAGCGCCTTGGCGGTCTCCGTGTCGCGGGCGATCAGTGGGCCCACGACCTGCGTGGCCATGTTGGGCCAGGCCCCCGCGTATCCGATGATCCGGCCGTTCTCCTCGGCGACGCGCAGCTGATCGGCGAATGCGGGTAGCCGCGTGATGATGTGCGTTCGGTCGGCGCCGAACACGTCCTCGTCGAGCCGCAGGATCGCGGTGAGGTCCGCGGCGGTGGCGCCGCGCGTGACGACCGACGGCGAGGGGCCGGGCGTGAAGTGCCCGCACAGCATCTCCGCCCGGCCGGTGACCTTGAAGCCGAGTTCCTCGTAGAGCGGTTGGCCGTTCGGCGTCGCATGCAGCGTCAGCGGTGTCGTGCCCATCGCGGAGACGACGTGACGCATCAGGCGACGCCCGATTCCCTGGCGGGAATGCCGCTCGGCGACCAGGACCATGCCGATGGCGCCCAGGTCGAGGCGGTCGTGCGGCCCGTACTCCGTGACGACGCAGGCGCTGACGAGCCCGCCGTCGGGGTCGTCGATGCCGTAGCCCTTCCCGGCTGTGAGGAGGAACCCCCACTTGTGTTCCTCACGGGGCCAGCCCCGATCCTCGGACAAGTCGGCGCAGGCGGTGAGATCGCGAGGCGTCAGACGGCGGATGGGCAGAGCGGCGAGGGAAGGAGTCGGCACGCAGGTCAGGCTGTCTGACGACTGCCCTGGTCGTCCAGCCGTTTCCAGCGAGACGTACGAGCTTTTGGCCGTGTCATGGGCCGACGCACAGCGCGCCTATGGACGCTGGGTGTTTCACGTGAAACATGGAGAAACGGCTGGAGTCCAGCAGGCGAGCGATCATCAAGTGCGGGAGTCTTCGGCCAGGGCGGTCTCCGGTCAAGACGGTCCCCGGCAAGGGGGCTACAGCACATCCCATTAGCCTCAAGGCCCATGGCGAGACTTCACCTCTTCGACCTCGACGGCACGCTTCTGCATGGAACTTCCGCCCCCGTCGAGATCTCGCGACAACTCGGGCTGGAAGCCGAGACCGTGGCGCTCGACCGGGAAATCTCGGCAGGGCTGATCGGGTCACCTGAGTATGCGGCGCGGGTGCACAAGCTTTGGGTGGATCTCACCGAGGCTCATGTGGCGGCCGCTTTCGAGGGCGCTCCTTGGCTGGCCCGGATCCATGAAGTCTGGGCGGAGATCAGGGGACAGGGCGACTACTGCGCGGTCATATCGCTCTCGCCCTCCTTCTTCGTGGAGCGGCTGACGGGCTGGGGCGCGCACGCGGCGTACGGCTCCCGCTTTCCAGCTGTGCCGTTCACCGAGCCCGTCGACCCGGCCGGAGTTCTCAGTGCCGCGGCCAAGGTCCTCATCGCCGACCGGCTCTGTGAGGAGTTCGGGGTGACGCGGGCCGATTGCGTCGCTTATGGCGACTCGCTGTCGGACAAGGACCTGTTCGGTGCCGTCCCGGTCTCCGTCGCCGTCAACGCCGACAGACATCTGGCCGGACTCGCGACCCACTCCTACATGGGGATGGATCTGTGGGAAGCCTATGAATTGGTGCGCAGCAGCCGGTAATTGCAGGAATTAGTCGTTCGCTGCCTCGCCCAATTCGTGAGGGAGGCAGGGGGGACTTGTGATCGGGGCATCGGCCGGTAGGGTCGACTCCGGTTCGTGTCCGAGCTGTGATGCAGACTCCCGGCGCGGACCGAGCGCAAGGCAATGCAGCCTAACGGGACGGAGAGATCGAAGACCCGCATTCACGGGTATGCGGCCGGGGCGCCCACGCGCGGTGGGATGCTGCGGTGAGAGTACTGCGGCCAATGTCACACTCTCGCCTTACTTGTCCGTACCGAGTATGCATACGGGTTGAATGTGGCCGTACTGGTCGCGGCAACGAACGGGGAAAAGCAAGCCGTCGCGGGGGAAGCAGGCACATTCCGACCGAGGAAGTGCGCAGACCGACCGAAAGATGTTCGAGGCGAGGCACACCATGGACGCTCCGACCACCACGTCGGCCGACAACGGCACTTCCGGCGGCGGGGGCGGCTGGTTCACGCCGCGCAAGCAGCCGGCGACGACTCCGGGCAGCGAACAGGAGACGGCCGACGGTCGCCGCCTGGCCGCGATGCGCCCGGTCGGCAGGACGTCGACGGGCGACGACACGTCCCCCTCGGCCCAGGACGGCACACAGCCTGCCACGACGGTCGGCCCGGCAGCGCCCATCCCCACCCCCGTAGACCCCGGCGCCGGTCCCGGAACACCGGACCCCGCCTCCCGCCCGGCCCCGGAATGGACGCCCGCCGGCCCCGGATACGGCGCCGGCGAACCCGGCCGGGCGTCGAACGCCTCCGCTGACCCGACCTGGAGTCCTGGGCCCGCCCCCGCTCCTGCTCCCGCCTCGGCCCCGGCCAGAACTCAAGCGCCGGCTGCACCTGCCCCAACCCCAAGCCAAGCGCCACCTGCCCCCGCCGCCGCCCAGGCGTCCACCGCCCACCCGGGGATATCAGGCCCCAGCCCCATATCCCCGCCCTCCCCCCAACTGCGCGTACCCACCCAGCGCCCCGCCCCGGCCCAACCCGCCTCCCCGGACGCCATCCTGATCCGCCGGACGATGGCCGAGGTCGCTCCCGTGGCCGACAAGGTCACCTCGTACTTCTACGCGCTGCTCTTCGTACGCCACCCCGACCTGCGCTCCCTGTTCCCGGCCGCGATGGACACTCAGCGCGACCGGCTGCTCAAGGCGCTGCTCACCGCAGCCGAGCACATCGACAACACGCCCGTCCTCGTCGAGTACCTGCAGAACCTCGGCCGGGGCCACCGCAAGTACGGCACCCGCGCCGAGCACTACCCGGCCGTCGGCGAGTGCCTCATCGGCGCCCTGAACAAGTACGCCGCCGGCGTCTGGGACGCGGAGACGGAGGCCGCCTGGGTGCGGGCGTACACGACGATCTCGCAGGTCATGATCGACGCGGCGGCCGCAGACGAACTGCGCGCCCCAGCCTGGTGGTACGCGGAGGTCGTGTCGCACGACCTCAGGACCTCGGACATCGCCGTCGTCACGGTCCGCCCCGACCAGCCCTACCCCTTCCTCGCCGGGCAGTACACGAGCCTGGAGACGCCTTGGTGGCCGCGGATCTGGCGGCACTATTCCTTCGCCTCCGCACCCCGCTCCGACGGCCTGCTGACGTTCCATGTGAAGGCCGTGCCCGCGGGCTGGGTCTCCAACGCGCTGGTGCACCGAGCCCGGCCGGGGGACATCATCCGGCTCGGCCCGCCGACCGGTTCGATGACCGTGGACCACACCACCGACAGCGGTCTGCTCTGCGTGGGCGGAGGCACCGGCATAGCGCCCATCAAGGCACTCGTCGAGGACGTCGCCGAGCACGGCGAACGGCGACCGGTAGAGGTCTTCTACGGCGCCCGTACCAACCAGGACCTGTACGACATCGACACGATGCTCCGACTCCAGCAGTCCCACCCCTGGCTGGAGGTCCGCCCCGTCGTGGACCGGCACGGACTGCTCCAGCTTCCCGATGCCATACGCGAGTACGGACCCTGGACCGAGTACGACGCCTATGTCTCCGGACCGCCTGGCATGATCCGCAGCGGTGTGGATGCGCTGAGGGACATCGGCATTCCGTCCGAGCGCATACGCCATGACTCGGTGGAGGAACTCGTCGCCACCGGGGACTGACGAGCGTCGCCGAAGCCGAGGCAGGCCGTCGGTATCAGCCCAGGTCGGGGGCGTGCATGGCGCGGACGCCCTCGATGTTCCCGTCCAGGTAGTGCCGTAGTGACAGCGGTACGAGATGGACGGAGGCGATCCCGACCCGAGTGAACGGCACCCGTACGATCTCGTACTCGCCGACGGGCTCGTCCACCTCGGGCCCGTGCCGCAAGGACGTGTCCATCGACTCCAGGCGGCAGACGAAGAAGTGCTGCACCTTCACACCGGTCGCGCCGCCGTCCTCGCCTATGTGCTCGACGGTGTCGACGAAGCAGGGCACCACGTCGATGATCTTGGCGCCGAGCTCCTCGTACACCTCGCGATGCAGGGCCTCGACGACGGTCGTGTCCGTCGGCTCGACCCCACCACCGGGAGTGAGCCAGTAGGGATCCAGACCAGGCTTGGTGCGCTTGATCAGGATCAGATCGTCGCCGTCCAGGAGAACGGCGCGTGCGGTGCGCTTGACCACGGGTCGGACGGTCATGGGAGAAATGTGGCCCGGCTGGTTCCACGTGAAACATCGCAAGACGTCACCGGTCGAGCCCACGGTGTGATGGACCTGAATGCCCTGCTCAGGCCCAGTCGGAAGCCGCTTGCAGCAACCACTCGTGGGCCCGCGCGACGTGCGGCATCGCCAGCGTGCCCGTGCGGACCACCAGGAAGTACGTCCGCAGGGGCGGCACCGGCGGATCGTGCAGGGCGACGACGTCGCCGCGCTCCAGGGCGGCCGCGCACAGATAGCGGGGCAACACCGCAAGCCCTGCCCCCGCGGCCGCGCAGGCGAGTACCGCGCGCAGGTCGGGGACGATCACGGTGCCCGGAGCAGCGGGCCGGGAGTCGTAGACCGAAGCCCAGTAGCGGGAGACGAAGGGCAAGGACTCATGCACCTCCACCACTGGGATCTCCTCCAGCGCGTGTGCTCCCTTGAGACGCAGCGTCCCCGAACCGATCCGCTCGGCCCAGCGGGGAGCGGCGACGAGGACGTGCTCCTCGTCGCAGAGCGGAGCCGCCGTGAGCAGAGCGCCTCGTGGACGGGCCGTACAGATGGCCAGATCGTGATGCCCGGCGGCCAGCCCTTCGAGGGTCTCCTCGGCATTTCCGAAAGATGTGCGCAGGGCGAAGCCTTGGCCGTCGTCGCCGGTCAGCTCGGTGAGGGCGGGCAGTGCCCGCTCGGCGGTGAACTCAGGAGGGCCGGCGAGGTGCAGGGTACGTAAGGAGGACTCGTCGTCCAGACCCGTCTCGGCGATCTCCACCAGGGCGTCGAGGTGCGGTGCCGCCTTGTGGGCGAGTTCGTCTCCGATGGTCGTCGGTGTCACTCCGCGGGCCTGCCGCAGGAACAGGGGGCGGCCCAACTGCCGTTCCAGGGTGCGTATCTGCGAGGTCACGGCCGGCTGTGACAGCCCGAGCAGCGCGGCGGCACGGGTGAAGGAGCCGGCCCGGTGCACCGTCACAAAAGTGCGCAACAAGGCCAGATCCATGCCGCATCCTCCCCTTCCCCGCCCTTCTCCCCACCCCCAGGGCAGGGCCCAACTATAAATAAGTCGATAGGTCGCTGTCGCTACTGTGATTGGACACTGACAGAGAGTCAACTAGCCTTGTTCGCGCGGTTCTTCGCGCGCAGAACCGAGGACGGTCCGAGCCACGAGGGGGCAGGTTCGGACCGTCCGTTCTGCGTAGCCGGACACCGACGGCCGCAGGGGCGAACCCGATCACTCCGCCGATTCGTCCAGGGCACGCAGCACATCGGCCACCAGATCCTCGGGATCCTCCGCACCGACCGACATACGAATGAAGCCCTCCGGTACGGCGTCGCCGCCCCAGCGTCCCCGCCGCTCCGCCGTGGATCGCACCCCGCCGAAGCTGGTCGCGTCGTCGACCAGACGCAGGGCGCCGAGAAAGCGCTCGGCACGCGCGCGCGTGGGCAGCGTGAAGGACACCACGCACCCGTAAGCCCGCATCTGCTGCGAGGCGACCTTGTGAGAGGTGTCGCCGGGCAGCCCCGGATAACGCACCCCGAGCTCCTCCGGCCAGTTCCGCAGCGCTTCGGCGACTGCCAGGGCATTGGCGTTCTGCCGCTCCACACGCAGCTGGAGCGTGGCGAGGGAACGGTGCGCCAGCCAGGCCTCCATGGGCCCGGGAATCGCCCCGACGATCTTGCGCCAGCGCCGTACGGCGGCCATGGCATCGGCGTCGCGGCCGGTGACGTATCCCAGCAGCACGTCGCCGTGCCCCGTCAGCTGCTTGGTGCCGCTGGCCACCGAGAAGTCGGCGCCGAGCTCCAGTGGCCGCTGCCCGAGCGGCGTCGCGAGCGTGTTGTCGACGGCGACGAGCGCGCCACGCGCGTGTGCCGCTTCGACGAGCCGTCGGATGTCGCACACGTCGAGGCCGGGGTTCGACGGGCTCTCGATCCACAGCAGCTTCGCGCCGTCCAGGACGCCGAGCTGTGCGTCCCCGCCGGTCGGCGCCGTGCGCACCTCGATGCCGTACGCCTCCAGCTGCGCCCGTGCCAGGGGCAGTGCCTGGTAGCCGTCGCTGGGCAGGACGACCGCGTCCCCGGCGCGCAGCTGGGAGAAGAGCACCGACGAGGCGGCGGCCATGCCCGACGCGAAGACCAGCGTCTCGACACCGTCCTCCCCAGGCGCCTCCAGCTCGCCGATGGCGCGCTCCAGGTGGGTCCAGGTCGGGTTCTCGTCGCGACCGTAGGTGTACGGCCCCGTGGGCTCGCCCGGCAGGTGGTAGTGGGCGGCGAACACCGGACCCGGCAGGGTCGGCTCGTACTTGACCGGCTCGGGCAGCCCGGCCCGCACCGCGCGCGTGCCGTCTCCGCCCCCGGAAGGCAGCCCCTGAGGACCCGTACCGCTCATGCTGCCTTCCCCTCCGCCTGCTCGCGGACCGCCGCCAGGAGGCCTGTGCTTGCCGCCTCCACCATCTCGAGGCACTCCTCGAAGCCGTCCCGGCCCCCGTAGTACGGGTCGGGTACATCGAGGTCCTCGCCCGCGGCGGGGTCATACGAACGCAGCAACCGCACCTTCGCCGCGTCCTGTGGCGAGGGCGCGAGGCGGCGCAGCGCCTTGAGGTGCCCGGAGTCGAGCGCGACGACGAGGTCGAGGCGGGCGAACCAGGACGATTGGAACTGCCGGGCCGTGTGGCCGCCTTCGTAGCCGTGCTCCTCGAGGACGGAGACGGTGCGCGGGTCGGCCGGGTCGCCCTCGTGCCAGCCGCCGGTGCCGGCGCTGTCGACCTCGACCAAGCCGTCGAGCCCGGCCTCCGCCACGCGGGCGCGGAAGACGGACTCGGCCATCGGGGAGCGGCAGATGTTGCCGGTGCACACGAAGCAGACGCGGTAGGTCATCGGATGCTCAGTCCCCGTCGGGCAGGACGACGTTGAGCGCCCAGGAGACGATCGAGATGATCAGGCCGCCGAGCACGGCGGTCCAGAAGCCCTCGACATGGAAGCTCAGGTCGAGCTTGTCGGCGAGCCACGAGGTCAGCAGCAGCATGAGCGCGTTGACGACCAGCGTGAACAGGCCGAGCGTCAGGATGAGCAGCGGGAGGCTCAGGAGCTTGACTATCGGCTTGACCAGGAAGTTCACCACGCCGAAGATCAGCGCGACGACGAGTAGGGTGCCGACCTTCTTGCCCGTGCTGTCACCGGTGAGGGTGATCTTGTCGAGCAGCCACACAGCGACCGCCAGGGCCCCCGCGTTGGCGATCGTCTTGACTACGAAATTCTTCATGTGTCTGATCGTGGCAGACGAGATCGGCCACGGGCACTGGGACAAGGGCGGACGACAGCGATGAAGGCATTCCGGCTGGACGAACTGGAGGCGGAGCGCGCCGCCAATGAGGGCGCCTACCTGCAGTTTCTGCGGGAGCGGAACATGTCGGTCGGTCTGTACGCGCTCAACGCCGGCGAGCACGATCCACAGAAGCCGCACAACCAGGACGAGGTCTACTTCGTTGTGAGCGGGCGCGCCCAGATCACCGTCGGCATGGAGACCACGCAGGTGGCGCGCGGCAGCGTGGTGTACGTGCCGGCCGGAGTCGCCCACAAGTTCCACCACATCAGTGAGGACCTTCGGGTGCTCGTGGTGTTCTCTCCGCCAGAAAGCTGACCTTTGGCCTCGGGGTTCCCTAGGGGATCGATCAGGGGAGGACAAGGGCTGCGAGGCCCCCACCGGGCACCTGCCCGTCCTAGCATCGAGTGCAGGGAATCAGCAGATTTCGAAGGATCGGACCCGGCACTGTGACGGGCGGAGAGGTAAGGACGAGGGCGATGCGTGAGATCTTCGCAGGACTGCCGTGGTGGGTGAAGTGGATCGCGGTGCCTGTCATCGCCCTGGTCGTGTTCGGCGGGTTGATAGCCAGCGTCGTCGGGTTCGTCATCGGGCTGCTCTTCAAGGTGCTGGTCTTCGTGGCACTGGTCGGTGGACTGATCTACGTCGTACGGAAGTTCACGTCGAGCTCCTCGTCGCGCAGCGACTGGTGAGGGCCTGCAGCGGCTGATGAGGGCCGTGGGGACGGGGAGGCGGTAACAGGAATCACTGGTTCCCTCGGGCGAGGGAAGTTTTCCGGGCAGGGCGCCTGCGAGCGGTGATGGACGAATAGAGTCCGGAAATCGACGCGGGGACGTCCCCGCGAGCGGCGTGCACCCCCTCCCGTGTTCCCCAGCACGGGCTCCCCCCTCGCGCCTTTGGGAGTGACCCTTGGCCACGGTTGACACCGCACCCTCAGACCCCCACGCCCCCCTCGGACGGCCGCACTCCTCCGTGCCCAAGGTGCCGAGGCAGGCCTCCCCGACATCCCCCGAGCAGCCGCATTCCGCGACGCTCATCGGATCCGTCCAGCGTGCGATGCGCCTGCTGGAATGCGTCGCCGAGCACGAGTACGGCGCTCCCGCGAAGCAGCTCGCCCGCGAGACGGGCCTGGCGCTGCCCACCGCGTACCACCTGTTGCGGACGCTGGTCCACGAGGGCTATCTGCGCCGAGACAAGGGCCTGTTCTTCCTC
Source organism: Streptomyces sp. DT2A-34 (assembly GCF_030499515.1). Classification (NCBI taxonomy): domain Bacteria; kingdom Bacillati; phylum Actinomycetota; class Actinomycetes; order Kitasatosporales; family Streptomycetaceae; genus Streptomyces; species Streptomyces sp. DT2A-34. The sequence continues at coordinate 5,071,739 of NZ_JASTWJ010000001.1, forward strand.
GGCGAGGCGGCGGTTCGGCTGGGCAGCAGCGGAGCCCAGCAGAAACGTCGCAGCACGGTCGCCGAAGCACTCGCCCAATGGCGTGATGCCATCGGTGTCCCCGTTTACTACGCCCAGTACCGCGACGGCGAGATCGAGGTCATGTGCGTCTCCGACACCCCGGGCAATCCGGCGGTCGAGGAATGGGCCGACTTCCGTGAGACCGGCCACGCGCACGCCATCGGTCAGTGCCTGTTGTCCCAGCTGGACGAGGACGCCCGCCGCGATCACCTCGACCGCCATCCCGTGCAGTCCATCACCCCGTACACGGTGCGCGACAGCCGCACGCTGCTGCAACGCCTCGAACGGACGCGTCGGATGGAGCCGGTGACCGAACGTCAGGAGTACGCGCTGGGCACGGTGTGCGCGGCGATTCCGATCACGGTGGGCACCACGGCCGCGACGATGGCCATTTCCCTGCCCGCTCATCAGGACGACCGGCTGTTGTCGGCGGCACGGCAGCTGCAGGACGAGGTCGGGCGGCTCCTAGGGTCACTGGCGATCTCTATCAGTATCTGAAAACTCACTCCTTGTGATCTCTCGTGTACGTTCAGCAAGATTCCACAGTGTCGGGTCCGTTCCCGGCCAGTCGAAGGCAAACGACGGGGTAGGCGATGCGCGAGTCCGTACAGGCAGAGGTCATGATGAGCTTTCTCGTGTCCGAGGAGCTCTCCTTCCGCATCCCGGTGGAGCTGCGCTACGAGACCTGTGATCCCTACGCCGTACGGCTGACCTTCCACCTGCCCGGTGATGCCCCCGTGACCTGGGCCTTCGGCCGCGAGCTGCTGGTCGACGGGGTGGGCAGACCGTGCGGGGAGGGAGATGTACGGGTCTCACCGGCCGGTTCCGAGACGCTGGGCGACGTCCTGATCCGGCTTCAGGTCGGTGCCGACCAGGCCCTGTTCCGCTCCTCGGTGGCGCCCCTCGTGGCCTTCCTCGACCGCACCGACAAGCTTGTGCCGCTCGGGCAGGAGGGTGCGCTCGCCGACTTCGACGCCCACCTCGACGAGGCCCTGGACCGCATCCTGGCGGAGGAGCAGAGCGCGGGCTGAAGCGCTAAGGCAGCGAGGGGTGGCGTAACGCTTCGCCGGGACGCTGAGGGGGCGCGCGGGAACGCTTCTTCTTCGCGGGCGTGCGTCGTGTTCCGTCGGATGGGCAGGGCCGCCGGCTACGCGAGATCGGCGGCCGTGTCCGTCACCGCTTCCGGCGTCGTCCTCGCCCGCCCCGTCCCGGAGCCGGCTGCCCCGGACCCGACTGCCCGCCCGCCGGCACCGGCTGGGCACCCGCAGACACCGCCCCCTTCTCCGGACGGTCGGCCGAGACCACCAGGGCCGCGAGAGCCGTGGTGACCGGCACCGACGCGACCAGGCCGATGGAGCCCACCAGCGTGCGCACGATCTCCTCCGCCACCAACTCACTGTTGGCGACCGTGCCGACGCTGCTCTGCGCGATCGAGAAGAGCAGCAGCAACGGCAGCGCGGCGCCGGCGTAGGCGAGGACCAGTGTGTTGACGACGGACGCGATGTGGTCGCGGCCGATCCGGATACCCGCGCGGTACAGCCCGCGCCAGCCCATCGTCGGGTTGGCCTCGTGCAGTTCCCAGACCGCGGACGTCTGGGTGACCGTCACGTCGTCGAGGACACCGAGCGAACCGATGATGACGCCGGCGAGCAGCAGACCGCTCATGTCGATCGACGGGTACAGCCCGTGGATCAGACCGGTGTTGTCGTCCGTATTGCCGGTGAGCGCGGCCCAGTCGATGAACCCCGAGCCCAGAAGGCCGATCAGCAGCAGCGAGAGCAGTGTGCCGAGCACGGCCACGGATGTACGGGCCGACAGGCCATGGCACATGTAGAGGGCGATCAGCATGATCGCGCTCGCCCCCACCACCGCTACGACCAGCGGGTTCGATCCCTGCAGGATCGCCGGGAGGATGAAGAAGGTCAGCACCAGGAAGCTGATGGCCAGCGCGACCAGCGCCATGACACCGCGCATCCGGCCCACCAGCACGACGGCGAGCGCGAAGATGCCGGCGAGCAGCGCCATCGGGATCCTGCGGTTCACGTCGGTGACCGAGTACTGCAGGTCCCTGGGCGCGGAGGGCTCATAGGCGACCACGACGTCCTGGCCCTCGTGCAACTGGCGTGACTGGTCAGGCTGCACGATCTCCGTGAAAGTGCGGCCCTTGTCCTTGCCCGTATCGACGCGGATCGTCGCTCTCTTGCAGGTGCCGCTCTCCTGCTGCACCGCGGAGGAACCCTCGGCAGTGGAGGTGTCGCCGGTCGGGGGCACTCCCGAGGCGCCGACGTCCTTGCAGCTGACCTCGACCACCTTGGTGACCGTGGCGTTGTGCGTCTGCCGGTCGAAGCCGACCCCCGTGCGCTCGTGCGGCGGGGCACCGCCCGGCCACAGCACAGCGAGCCCCACCACCACCGCCGCGGCGAACGGGATCAGGACCGCCGCGATGACCTTGCGCAGGTGCCGGGAGACAGGCGCCGCGGGACCGTGGGCGTGACTGTGGGAGTGCCCGTGCCCGCCACCGCCGTCGCCGCCCTTACCGCCGCCACGCGATCCGCCGGATCCGGGCCCGTGCCCGTGGCCACCCCCGGAGTCGTGACCGTCACTCGGTCCGGGCCCCTGCTCCGCTGAGCCGCCGGAGCCGGGCCCGCGCCCAGGCCCCCCGCTGCCCCCGCTCCCGTGCCCCTGCATCCCGCTGGCCCCGGTCCCGTGTTCGTGCCAGCCGCCGGAACCAGTCGCGTGATCGTCGTCGCCGCCGGAACCAGGCCCGTATCCACCGCCGTATCTACCTCCGGCAACTCCCGAACCGCGGCCGTCTGTACGGCCGTTGCCCCGTGTGGGGCCGTTTCGGGGGCCGTTTCCGAAGCCGGAGCCGCGGGGCGGCTCGGGCGGTGGGTACGGAGGCTCATGCGTCGTGGTCACCGACCGATCATCGCAAGAACGACCGGGGCCCTCTGTTCACCGCGCCCGAATTGACGCTAGCGTGGAGCCACCTTTGTACACGCGGGAGCTCGGAGCACCGGGCTGAGAGGGCGCTGACCTCCGTCCCTGCGATGTTTCACGTGGAACATCATCCGAAGAGAGTGACGTTCCCCACGAAACGTCGGCAGACGGAAACCGCTGCGTCGACCGCCGAACCTGTTACCGGGTAATGCCGGCGTAGGGAGTAGGTCTCATGACCATCAAGGACGCGCGCACGCCTGCCTCCGCTCAGGACGACAAGTCCGAGGAGGCCGGGAAGTCCATCGGCTGGCACAAGGCGTACATCGAGGGCTCACGCCCCGATCTGCGGGTGCCGGTCCGCCAGGTGCACCTCACCAACGGGCAGTCGGTCACGCTGTACGACACATCGGGCCCGTACACCGATCCACTCGCCGACACCGACGTTCGCAGGGGGCTGCCCCCGCTGCGCGAGAACTGGATCATCGGCCGCGGCGACACGGAGGAGTACGCGGGCCGTCCCGTCCGCCCTGAGGACGACGGGATCAAGCACACCTCGCCGCGCGGCGGCCTGCGCAACCTCGACGCGGTCTTCCCCGGACGGCCTCGCCAGCCGCGCCGGAGCCGTGACGGCGGGGCGGTCACGCAGCTCGCCTATGCGCGCCGCGGCGAGATCACGCCCGAGATGGAGTACGTGGCCATCCGGGAGAACGTTTCTCCGGAAGTGGTCCGCGAAGAGATCGCGGCAGGCCGGGCCGTGCTGCCCGCCAACGTCAACCACCCGGAGATCGAGCCGATGATCATCGGGAAGCGGTTCCTGGTGAAGGTCAACGCCAACATCGGCAACTCCGCGGTCACCTCCTCCATCGAGGAGGAGGTCGAGAAGATGACTTGGGCGACCCGCTGGGGCGCCGACACGGTCATGGACCTGTCGACCGGCCGCAACATCCACACCACGCGCGAGTGGGTGCTGCGCAACTCCCCCGTGCCGATCGGCACCGTGCCGCTGTACCAGGCGCTGGAGAAGGTCGACGGCAGGGCCGAGGAGCTGACCTGGGAGATCTACAAGGATACGGTCATCGAACAGGCCGAGCAGGGCGTGGACTACATGACCGTCCACGCGGGCGTGCGCCTGCCGTACGTACCGCTCACCGCCAACCGCAAGACCGGCATCGTCTCCCGCGGCGGCTCGATCATGGCGGCGTGGTGCCTGGCGCACCACAAGGAGAGCTTCCTGTACGACAACTTCGAGGAGCTCTGCGAGATTCTCGCGGCGTACGACGTCACGTACTCGCTGGGCGACGGCCTCCGGCCGGGCTCGATCGCGGACGCCAACGACGAGGCGCAGTTCGCGGAGTTGAGGACGCTCGGGGAACTCAACCGGATCGCGAAGCGTTTCAATGTTCAGACCATGATCGAGGGCCCGGGACATGTCCCGATGCACAAGATCAAGGAGAACATCGACCTTCAGCAGGAGATCTGCGATGAAGCTCCGTTCTATACGCTCGGCCCACTGACGACGGACGTCGCGCCGGCGTACGACCACATCACGTCCGGCATCGGTGCCGCGATGATCGCCTGGTGGGGCACGGCGATGCTCTGCTACGTCACGCCCAAGGAGCACCTGGGCCTGCCCAACCGTGACGACGTCAAGACCGGCGTCATCACCTACAAGATCGCCGCCCATGCGGCCGATCTCGCCAAGGGGCACCCCGGTGCACAGGAGTGGGACGACGCGCTGTCCGACGCCCGCTTCGAGTTCCGGTGGGAGGACCAGTTCAACCTGGCTCTCGACCCGGACACCGCACGGGAGTTCCACGACGAGACCCTGCCGGCCGAGCCCGCCAAGACGGCCCACTTCTGCTCCATGTGCGGGCCGAAGTTCTGCTCGATGAAGATCTCCCAGGACATCCGTCGCCAACACGGCGGGTCCCAGGAGGAGATCGAGGAGGGCATGGCTCAGAAGTCGAAGGAGTTCGCGGCGGCGGGCAACCGGGTCTACCTGCCGATGGCGGACTGACGTCGACGTCCTGACCCAGGGCGCCATGCCCCGGCGCCTGGCGTGCTGTCCCGCTGTCGGGCGTGCTGCCAGGTGCTCGGCTTGCGCCTCCCCGAGGAGGTCTCCCCGGGGCTCCGTCGTGGAGGAGGGTCCCCTGGCGGGGGCTCTCCCCTGGCGGGGGCGCAAGCCGAGGGGCTACTCCGGATGGTGTTCCGGCCCTCCGAAGTCCGGGCTCGTGTAGTCCGGGCTGCAGAAGCTCGGCCGGGAGCCCCGGGAGCCACCGTCGTCCGGGCTGCTGAAACCCGGGCGGTCGTAGCCGAGGTTCGGGATACGGCCGGCCGGCGTCGACGGTGGCGTGCGGTGCAGTGCCGATGCCGTGCCTGGGTCGGCGAGCGCCTCCCGCAGGAAGGGCAGGATGCCGCGCTCCAGCAGGGCCTCGCGCCAGGCTTCCCTGGCCCGGGCCACCTCCTCGCTCAGTTCGCCGTACGGACCGCCGTCGAATGCCGGCCGGTTGCGCAGGGCGGTGAGCAGGAGTCCGACGGCGGCGACCAGGATCGCGGCCGCCGCCACGGCGCCGAACACCCACCCGGTGGTCAGCATCGTCTGGGCGAAGGCCGGCTCGGGGTCGAGCATCTTCAGGATGTAGCCGACGAGCAGGAAGATCGCCGCGGCGGTGCCGGCGAGGACGGGTGCCAGGACGGCGACCACGGCGACGACGCCGGGGCCGGCGGTCTCGGCGACTTCTCCCACGGTGGTGGCGAGCCCCATCGCTCCCGTGCCCGGCTCGGTGGAGCTGGACTCGCGGCTGGACGACGGGGTGGACGGCGCCGGCTGGCGCAGTTCCTCGCGAACCTTCACATAGTGCTGGTACTCGGTCGCCGCGGCCGCCGTGATGAGTGCGGTGGCGTTGAGCGCCATGGTGCGCAGCTGTTCGGAGTTGAGCCGCTGTCCGACAGCGGCCAGTTCCGGGCGGTGTGGTGCGGAGCGCAGCGCCTCATCGAGGATCCGCTCGTACTCTTGGCGGTCCTCGCTGTGCAGGTGCTGCGGAACGCTGTTCATGTGCATCCCCCGATGCTCCGTAGGGCTTGGGGCTCGCATGCCAACGAGCCGTCGGGCAGAAACGGAGGGGAGCCTGCTACGGATAAGCCGATGGTAGAGCGGTGACGGCACACGGTGACAGGGGGTTTGACAAAATTGGGCCCTGGCCTGCGCCGTCTTCCGTCACTGCGCCATGGGGGGACGTCTGCCCGGCGAACGTTCAGATATCCAGGGGAAGTTGCTGGACCAGCAGCTTTCCGGCCATGGTCACGCCGCCGTCCATCGCGATCGCGAGACGATCGGCGTAGACGTGCGGCCCCTCGATCACAGGGCCGGCGCTGTCCTCGCCCTCCTCGGAGCCGACCTCGCCCAGCAGGTACGGAATGGGGCTGTGGCCGTGAACGATGCGGGTGCCGCCGTACGTATCGAGCAGGGAACGAACATGGTCGGCGCCGCCCTCGTCGCGGAAGGAGAACCGCTTGGTGAACTTGCGGAACAGGTCCCAGACTTCGTCGGCGTCGTTGCGCGTGAGGGTCTCGCGGACGGTGTCGTTGACCGCCTCGATCGAGTCGCCGTAGTCGAGATAGGCGGTGGTGTCCGAGTGAACGAGCAGATGGCCGTCGACCTGCTCCATGGCGTCCAGCCGGGACATCCACTGCAGGTGGTGGTCCTGGAGACGGTCCATGTCGGTCTTCTGGCCGCCGTTGAGCAGCCAAGCGGCCTGGAAGGTGGCGGTGCCCGCGCCGGAGTTGACGGGAGTGTCGCCGAACCGCTTGGCGCCGATCAGCAGCAGCTCGTGGTTGCCCATCAGGGCCTTGCAGTAGCCGCCGGCCGCGGCGGCCTCCGCCGACAGTCGCATCACGAGGTCGATGACGCCGATGCCGTCGGGGCCGCGGTCGGTGAAGTCGCCGAGGAACCACAGCCGGGCGGTGCCCGCGCACCAGTTGCCCGCCGAGTCGATGAGGCCCTTCTCCTGGAGGGCGGCGACCAACTCGTCGAGATAGCCGTGCACGTCGCCGACGACGAACAGCGGACCCGGACTGTCCGCCGACTGCGGAGCCGGCACGGACGCGGGATCGACGGTCACCTGAAGGGTGTCACCGCGGTTGATCACGGGCAGATCGCGCTGCGTGGGCGTGTAGCCCTCCGGATAGGCATCGTCGAGGGGCGGGGCGACGTCGCCCGGGTGCGTGCTGTGGGCGTACGGACCGGTCTCGTGGACGTAAGCGGGCACTCGGAAGTCGCGCAACGTCGCCGTCCGCTCCATCTCGGGTCCCTGACCGGCCCCCTGAGTCATCAGACCCCTCCACCATCGCGCCGCAGCTGCACCGCATCGGACTGCCTGGTCGCAGCGGCCCGCGGGTGTCGTGGGCCCATCATAGGAATGCCGATCGCGCCATGTGATGACCCAGGGGTGGTGAATCGGAGCAGGACTCCTGTTCACCGCGGCTTTCGCCCCGATTGGGCACGGCTTCGGCCGCCCGATGACCGCGCTTTCTTTCGCTCCTCGACCTGCTTGTGCCCTCCCCCGACCTGCTCCTACCGCTCCTCGGGCGACCGAGGCGGGCTGACCGTCGTACGCGGCGGACGTCGCTGGGACGAGGTACGCACGATCAGCTCGGTCGGTATCACCTGCTCGACCGGTCGGTCCGACTCGACCCCCTCGATGGCGTCGATGAGGAGCTGGACCACGGCCGTGCCGATGCGGCGGGGCTTGAGGGAGAGCGTGGTGACGGGCGGCTCGGTGTTGGCGTACACCGTGGACTCGCTGCAGCAGACCAGAAGCAGGTCGTCCGGTACGCGCATGCCGTAGCGGCGGGCGGCGGCGAGCAGGTCGGTGCCGTTCGGGTCGAACAGGCCGTAGACGGCGTCGGGGCGGTCGGGGCGGGCGAGCAGCCGGTCGGCGGCCACGGCGCCCGCGCACGGGTCGTGCGCCGGGTAGGCCTCGTACACCGGATCCTGGCCGACCCGCTCGCACCAGCGCAGGTACGCGGTGGTCGACAGGTGGGTGTACGTGTCCGTCGTGGTGCCCGTCAGCAGTCCGATCCGGCGGGCGCCGGCGTCGGCCAGGTGGTCGAGGATGCCGAGCACGGCGGCTTCGTGGTCGTTGTCGACCCAGGCGGTGACGGGGAGCGAACCCGCCGGGCGGCCGTCGGAGACGACCGGCAGACCCTGCCTGACCAGCTCGCTGACGACCGGATCCTGGTCGGACGGGTCGATGACGACCGTGCCGTCGAGGGCGACGTTCGACCAGACGTCGTGGCGCGAGGTCGCGGGGAGGATCACGAGGGCGTAGCCGCGGGCGAGCGCGGCCGAGGTGGCCGCGCGGGCCATCTCGGCGAAGTACGCGAACTCGGTGAAGGTGAAAGGTTCATCCCCGTATGTAGTCACGGTCAGGCCGATGAGTCCTGACTTGCCGGTACGGAGTGTCCGGGCGGCGGCCGAAGGGCGATAGCCCAGCCGGTCGGCGACCTCGCGGACATGGCGTCGGGTGGCGTCCGGGAGCCGGCCCTTGCCGTTGAGGGCGTCGGAGACGGTCGTGATGGAGACTCCGGCAGCGGCGGCCACGTCTCTGATGCCGGCCCGGCCGGGTCGACTGCCTCGGCGTGAGGTTTCCGCGCGGCTCACCTGGTGCTTCCCTGCTGCTGTCATGGCGAGCCGATAGTAGGGCTCATGCGGTGGGGTAGTGCGGACGCATATGCACGCGTTGACAGGCACGTTTCTGCATGGTCATAGAGCGTCAAGAACCTTGGAAACCAAGGGAGTTGAACGATCCAATGGTAAGACCTGACTTGTCGGCGCGCATGGGCCTGCCAAGTGCCCGATGTTTCGAAGAGGTCTCAACTCACCTTCACGGGGGATGCGCGCCACGGCGCGAGCCACCGGCGCGTAGATATATGTGTGACGCGCCCCCCAATTCGTACAACTTCGTATGACGATGCCCCTGATGCAGGTGTGACAGAAGGGGCCCGCACTCGAGGGCGTCACACCTGTACGCATCGGCGCCGAATCCTCATAAGGTGAGGAGTATTGGAGCCGGCGGTGGTGATGGGCCGCCGGTGGTCGCGAGGAGGACTGCGGTGAGCGAGACGAGCCCCAAGCTGCGCGCCGAGCTGGAGGGGATCCCGACCTACAAGCCCGGCAAGCCCGCCGCGGCCGGTGGTCCGGTGGCCTACAAGCTGTCCTCCAACGAGAACCCCTATCCGCCGCTGCCCGGCGTGATGGAGACCGTGACGGCCGCCGCCTCGTCCTTCAACCGCTACCCGGACATGATGTGCACGGCGCTGATGAACGAGCTGTCCGAGCGCTTCGGCGTCCCGGCCTCCCACCTGGCCACCGGCACCGGCTCGGTCGGCGTGGCCCAGCAACTGCTGCAGGCCACCTCCGGACCCGGCGACGAGGTCATCTACGCCTGGCGGTCCTTCGAGGCGTACCCGATCATCACGCAGATCAGCGGTGCCACATCCGTGAAGGTGCCGCTGACCCCGGGTGATGTGCACGACCTGGACGCGATGGCCGCCTCCATCACCGACCGCACCCGGCTGATTTTCGTCTGCAACCCCAACAACCCGACGGGCACGGTCGTGAAGCGGGCCGAGCTGGAGCGGTTCCTCGACCGGGTGCCCGGCGATGTGCTGGTGGTGCTCGACGAGGCGTACCGCGAGTTCATCCGCGATCTCGAGGTGCCGGACGGTGTGGAGATCTACCGTGAGCGGTCGAACGTCTGTGTCCTGCGGACGTTTTCCAAGGCGTACGGCCTCGCCGGTCTCCGCGTCGGCTTCGCGATCGCCCAGGAGCCGGTCGCGGCGGCGCTGCGCAAGACGGCCGTGCCCTTCGGGGTGAGCCAGCTCGCGCAGGACGCGGCCATCGCCTCGCTGCGCGCGGAGGACGAACTGCTCGGCCGGGTCGGCTCGTTGGTGTGCGAGCGCAACCGCGTGGTTGACGGGCTGCGTGCCCAGGGCTGGACGGTGCCCGAGACTCAGGCCAACTTCGTGTGGCTGCGGCTGGGGGAGCGCACGGCCGACTTCGCGGCGGCGTGCGAGCAGCATGGCGTGGTGGTCCGACCGTTCCCGGGCGAGGGTGTGCGGGTGACGGTCGGGGAGGCCGAGGCGAACGACATCTTCCTGAAGGTGGCGGAAGGGTTCCGCAAGGAGCTGTAGGGCTCCGCAAGCAGGCAAGGAGCTGTAGGGCTCCGCGAGCAGGGTCAGGCGTCCATGAATTCCACGCGCACAGGGTCACCGGCGCGGACGGTCGCCAGTAGGCGGGGGTCGCCGTCTATGCGGCCGAGGACGTTGCACGGGCTCGCGAGGCGGCACTCGTCGCCCTGCGAGATCGGTGTGGGTCCATAGGGGAGGGCGAGCGCGTCGCCGTCCGTCCAGAAGGCGACCGTGCCCGGGTGGACGACCTGCCGGGCGTTGGTTTCACGTGGAACGGCGACGCCCGTGTCGAAGTAGACCTCTTCGCCCCAGGTGCGGGCGGTGGAGACGAGGGGCAGGACCTTGGCGAGGGCCTGCGTGGTCGGGGTGTCGTCGAGGGCCGCGGTGAGGTGCCCCGCGGGCCAGGAGATCCGTATCCGGAGTGGTGTCGGTGTCTGCATGCAGGCGATTCAACAATATGTTGAAGTTCGCGCCAAGAGGGTGACCTTAATGAGGGACCCCCCGCGGAGGCCGGAAAGTGGGTGCTGCATAATTGCTTGTGAATGTGAACGCTTTCACAAGCGTAGTAAGGAGCGGCGACGTGGACCTGGCTTTGGCGCCGGAGACTCTGGCGCGCTGGCAGTTCGGTATCACCACCGTCTACCACTTTCTGTTCGTCCCCCTGACGATCTCCCTGGCCGCTCTCACGGCCGGGCTGCAGACCGCCTGGGTGCGCACGGAGAAGGAGAAGTACCTCAGAGCGACGAAGTTCTGGGGCAAGCTCTTCCTGATCAACATCGCGATGGGTGTGGTCACCGGCATCGTGCAGGAGTTCCAGTTCGGCATGAACTGGTCCGACTACTCCCGCTTCGTCGGTGACGTCTTCGGCGCTCCGCTCGCCTTCGAGGCTCTGATCGCCTTCTTCTTCGAGTCCACCTTCATCGGTCTGTGGATCTTCGGCTGGGACAAGCTGCCGAAGAAGATCCACCTGGCCTGTATGTGGATGGTCTCCATAGGCACGATCCTGTCGGCGTACTTCATCCTCGCGGCCAACTCGTGGATGCAGCACCCGGTCGGCTACCGGATCAACGAGGCGAAGGGGCGGGCCGAGCTCACCGACTTCTGGCTCGTGCTGACCCAGAACACCGCGCTCGCCCAGGCCTTCCACACCCTCTCCGCGGCCTTTCTCACCGGTGGCGCGTTCATGGTCGGCATCTCCGCCTTCCATCTGCTCCGCAAGAAGCACATCCGTGACATGAAGACCTCGCTGCGGCTCGGCCTGGTCACCGTCGTCATCGGCGGCATGCTCACCGCGATCAGCGGTGACGTCCTCGGCAAGATCATGTACGAGCAGCAGCCGATGAAGATGGCCGCGGCCGAGGCACTGTGGGACGGCGAGGAGCCGGCGCCCTTCTCGGTCTTCGCCGTCGGCGACGTCGACAAGGGCCACAACAAGGTCGCGATCGAGATCCCCGGCCTGCTGTCCTTCCTGGCCAAGGACGACTTCACCTCGTACGTCCCCGGCATCAACGACGTCAACAAGGCCGAGCAGGAGAAGTACGGTCCTGGTGACTACCGGCCCAACATCCCCGTCGCCTACTGGGGCTTCCGCTGGATGATCGGCTTCGGCATGGCGTCGTTCACCATCGGCATGGTCGGACTCTGGCTGACCCGCAAGAAGTTCATGCTGCCGCAGCACCTGAGGGTCGGGGACGACGAGGTGCCGCTTCTGGTGCTGCTCCCGAAGAAGGCGCTCGGCCCGAAGCTGACGAAGTGGTATTGGCACATCGCGATCTGGACCCTGGCCTTCCCGCTGATCGCCAACTCCTGGGGCTGGATCTTCACCGAGATGGGCCGCCAGCCGTGGGTCGTCTACGGCGTCCTGCGCACCCGTGACGCGGTCTCCCCCAGCGTCTCCCAGGGCGAGGTCATCACCTCGATGATCGTCTTCACCACGCTCTACGCCATTCTCGCCGTCGTCGAGGTCAAGCTGCTCGCGAAGTACGTCAAGGCCGGCCCGCCCGAGCTGACGGAGGCCGACCTGAACCCGCCCACGAAGATCGGCGGCGACTCCCGTGACGCCGACAAGCCGATGGCCTTCTCGTACTAGGCCGAGGGAGCTGCACAGTCATGGAACTTCACGACGTCTGGTTCGTCCTGATCGCCGTCCTGTGGATCGGCTACTTCTTCCTGGAGGGCTTCGACTTCGGGGTCGGCGTCCTCACCAAGCTGCTCGCCCGGAACCGGCCCGAGCGTCGGGTGCTGATCAACACCATCGGCCCCGTCTGGGACGGCAACGAGGTGTGGCTGCTCTCGGCCGGCGGTGCGACCTTCGCGGCCTTCCCCGAGTGGTACGCCACGCTCTTCTCGGGCTTTTATCTGCCGCTGTTGCTCATCCTGGTCAGCCTGATCGTCCGGGGTGTCGCCTTCGAGTACCGGGCCAAGCGGCCCGAGGAGAACTGGCAGCGCAACTGGGAGCACGCGATCTTCTGGTGCTCGCTGATCCCGGCGTTCCTGTGGGGTGTGGCCTTCGGCAACATCGTGCGGGGCGTGAAGCTCGACCAGCGTCATGAGTACGTCGGCAGCGTCCTGGACCTGCTCAACCCGTATGCGCTGCTCGGTGGCCTGGTGACACTGACGCTGTTCACGTTCCACGGGGCGGTGTTCACCGCACTCAAGACCGTCGGGGAGATCCGGGAGCGGGCGCGGACTCTGGCCCTGTGGGTCGGTCTCGTCGCGGCTGGGCTGGCGCTGCTCTTCCTGCTCTGGACGCAGGTTGAGAACGGCGACGGGCAGAGCCTGGTCGCTCTCGTGGTGGCCGTGGCCGCGCTGGTGGCGGCGTTGCTGGCGAACCAGGCCGGGCGCGAGGGATGGTCGTTCGCCCTCTCCGGCGTGACCATCGTGGCGGCCGTGGCGATGCTCTTCCTGACGCTCTTCCCGAACGTCATGCCGTCCTCGCTCAATGACGAGTGGAGCCTCACGGTCACCAACGCCTCGTCGAGCCCCTACACCCTGAAAATCATGACCTGGTGTGCGGTGATCGCCACACCGATCGTCATGCTCTACCAGGGCTGGACCTACTGGGTGTTCCGCAAGCGGATCGGCACGCAGCACATTGCCGCGGACGCCGCTGCGGGGGCCACGCACTGAGTCCGCTGCGGGCGGGGTGGTTCACGATGTTTCACGTGAAACACCCCGCCCTGGACCGAAGGGCATGTTTCACGTGAAACCGATCGATCCGCGTCTCCTCCGATACGCCCGCACCACTCGCCTCTTCCTGATCGCGGTCGTCGGCTTGGGTGCCGTCGGTGCGGTGCTGGTCATCGCGCAGGCGATGCTCATCGCCGAGGCGGTGGTAGGCGCGTTCGAGCACGGGATGTCCGCCGCCGAACTGCGTAGTCCCCTGCTGCTGTTGGCGGCCGTGGCGGTCGGCCGTGCGGTCGTCGCGTGGCTTACCGAGCTCGCCGCCCACCGCGCGAGCGCGGCGGTGAAGTCGGAGCTACGGGGGCGGCTGCTGGGGCGGGCGGCCGAGCTGGGGCCCGGCTGGCTGAGCGGACAGCGAACCGGCTCGCTCGTCTCCCTCGCCACGCGAGGTGTCGACGCCCTCGACGACTACTTCTCGCGCTATCTGCCGCAGTTGGGGCTCGCGGTGGTCGTGCCCGTGGCTGTGCTGGCCCGGATCGTGACCGAGGACTGGGTCTCGGCGGCGATCATCGTCGGTACCCTGCCGCTGATTCCGATCTTCATGATGTTGATCGGCTGGGCGACGCAGTCCCGGATGGACCGTCAGTGGCGGCTGCTGTCCCGGCTGTCCGGGCATTTCTTGGACGTCGTCGCCGGGCTGCCGACCCTGAAGGTGTTCGGGCGGGCCAAGGCGCAGGCCGAGTCGATTCGGCGGATCACCGGCGAGTACCGCAGGGCGACGATGCGGACCCTGCGGATCGCGTTCATCTCCTCCTTCGCACTGGAGTTGCTCTCGACGCTCTCGGTGGCCCTGGTCGCCGTGACGATCGGCATGCGGCTCGTCCACGGCGAGATGCATCTGTACGACGGCCTGGTCGTCCTTGTGCTGGCGCCCGAGGCCTACCTCCCGCTGCGTCAGGTGGGCGCGCAGTACCACGCGGCGGCCGAGGGGCTGGCTGCGGCCGAGGAGATCTTCGAGGTGCTGGAGACTCCGGTGCCGGCCTCGGGGACCGCCGCGGTGCCGACGGGGACGGTGTCGTTCGAGGGCGTCTCCGTCCGCTACCCCGGACGGTCCACCGACGCCGTGTCGGACGTGTCCCTCTCCGTCGAGCCCGGAGAGACGGTCGCGCTCGTCGGGCCGAGCGGCGCGGGCAAGTCGACGCTGCTGAACGTGCTGCTGGGATTCGTGCGGCCGGCCGAGGGGCGGGTGCTGGTCGGGGGAGTCGATCTCGCCGAACTCGATCTGCGGGAATGGCGCTCACGCATCGCCTGGGTGCCGCAGCGGCCACATCTGTATGCCGGGACGATCGCCGAGAACGTACGGCTGGCGCGTCCCGACGCGGACGACGCCGCCGTACGACGCGCGCTGAGGGACGCCGGGGCGCTGGAGTTCGTGGACGCGCTGCCCCGGGGCGTCGACACCGTGCTGGGTGAAGACGGGACCGGGCTGTCCGCAGGGCAGCGGCAGCGGCTCGCGCTGGCCCGGGCGTTTCTCGCGGACCGGCCCGTACTGCTGCTCGACGAGCCGACGGCCGCGCTCGACGGGGCCACCGAGGCCGCGGTCGTGGAGGCCGTGCGGAGGCTGGCCGTGGGGCGGACGGTGCTGCTGGTGGTGCATCGGCCGGCGCTGCTGGGCGTGGCGGACCGGGTGGTGCGGCTCGCGGAAGCCGTGGCACCTGTGCAGGCAGAGGCCTTGCCGAGGGCGTCTGCCATTCGTCCGATCGAGCAGGAAGCGCACGGCGGTTCCGCTGCGGACGACGCCGAGGCCGTGCCTCCTGCGACGGACGCACGGGGTGTCCTTGCCCGTGTCCGCGCCATGTCCGGTCCCCGGCGCGGTCGCCTCGCCCTCGCGCTGCTGCTCGGGAGCCTCGCGCTCGGCAGTGCCGTCGGGCTCATGGCGACCTCCGGGTGGCTCATCTCGCGGGCCTCGCAGCAGCCGCCCGTGTTGTACCTGATGGTGGCCGTGACGGCGACGCGGGCCTTTGGCATCGGGCGGGCCGTGTTCCGGTACGCCGAGCGGCTGGTGTCGCACGACGCGGTGCTGCGCATGCTGGCCGACACCCGGGTCGCCGTGTACCGGCGGCTGGAGCGGCTGGCGCCCGCCGGGCTGCGTCGTACGCGTCGAGGTGATCTGCTGTCGCGGCTCGTCGCCGATGTGGACGCGCTGCAGGACTACTGGTTGCGGTGGCTGATGCCCGCGGCCGCGGCGACCGTGGTGTCCGCCGGGGCCGTCGGCTTCACCGCGTGGCTGCTGCCCGAGGCCGGTGCTGTGCTCGCGGTGGGGCTTCTGGCGGCCGGGGCCGGTGTCCCGCTCGTCACGGGTGCCGTCGCCCGCCGTGCCGAGCGCAGGCTGGCCCCTGCCCGCGGAGTGCTCGCGACCCGCGTGACGGATCTGCTCACCGGCACCGCGGAACTCACCGTCGCCGGCGCCCTGCCCAGCCGTACGGCCGAAGCGCGGCGGGCCGACGGGGTGCTCACCCGGATCGCCTCGCGGGCCGCCACCGCCACCGCGCTCGGCGACGGACTCATCGCGCTGATCTCCGGGCTCACCGTCGCCGCCACCGCCCTCGTGGGTGCCCAGGGGGTCGCCGACGGGCGGCTGGGCGGCGTGGCGATGGCGGTCGTCGTCCTGACCCCCCTGGCTGCCTTCGAGGCCGTCCTGGGGCTGCCGCTCGCCGTGCAGTACCGGCAGCGGGTGGGCAAGAGCGCGGAGCGCGTGTACGAGGTGCTGGACGCCCCTGAGCCCGTACGGGAGCCGGAGCGGCCCCGGCAGGCGCCCGCGTCGCCCTTCCCGGTCGCCGTCAGGGACCTGACCGCCCGTCACGCGGGGCAGGAGAGGGACGCGCTCGCCGGCCTCGACCTGACCCTGGACGAGGGGCGCCGGATCGCCGTGGTCGGCCCGTCCGGGTCCGGTAAGACGACGCTGGCGCAGGTCCTGCTGCGCTTCCTGGACGCGGACGCGGGCTCGTACACGCTGGGCGGCGTGGACGCGTACGCGCTGGACGGCGACGACGTACGGCGGCTCGTCGGCCTGTGCGCGCAGGACGCGCACCTCTTCGACAGCTCCGTGCGCGAGAATCTGCTCCTCGCCAAGAAGGACGCCACCGAGGCCGAACTGCGCGACGCCCTCGAGCGCGCCCGGTTGCTCGACTGGGCCGACAGCCTGCCCGACGGGCTGGACACGCTCGTGGGCGAGCACGGGACGCGGCTGTCGGGCGGGCAGCGGCAGCGGCTCGCGCTGGCCCGTGCACTGCTCGCCGACTTCCCCGTCCTCGTGCTCGACGAGCCCGCCGAGCACCTCGACCTGCCCACCGCCGACGCCCTCACCGCCGACCTGCTGGCCGCCACCGAGGGCCGTACGACCCTGCTCATCACCCATCGACTGGCCGGTCTGGAAGCGGTGGACGAGGTTGTCGTCCTGAACGAGGGGCGTGTGGTGCAGCGGGGGACCTTCGCGGAGCTGGCCGCTGTGGACGGGCCGCTGCGGGGGATGGTGGAGCGGGAGGAGGAGGCGGATTCGCTGGTGGGGGCGCCGTAGCGCGCGACCGGCCCGTGGCCGTGGGTGATGTTCTCCGGTGGGGACCGCTCGTCGACGCCCGCGTCAACAGCCGTACTGACCCGTCCGCAGCAACAAGTCCCCCAGGCGTACGACCCGAACAAGACCCGGACCCGGTCCGCAGGCCAGGATCGCTGACATGCGCTCATATCGCCGCAAACGCCTGCTCGTTCCGGCGCTGCTGTGCGCGCTCGCCCTCCTCGTCGCCCCGGCCGCCGACGCCACCGGTGACGGGAAGGACACCCCCGCCCGCGACGGCGGGGGAACCGGCGGTGACTTGGGCCTCGGTGCGCAGGTGGCGCGGCTGTACGAGGACGCGGCTCTGGCGACGCAGCGGTACGAGGAGGGGCGGCAGGAGGCCGAGGTGCAGCGGGCGAAGGCACAGCGGATCGAGGCGCTGCTCGAACGCGAGCGGCGGCAGATCGGCATCCTGCACGAGGACCTGGGCCGGATCGCGCGCGCCCAGTACCGCAGCAGCGGCGGGATGCCGCTCACCGCGCAGTTGATCCTCGCCAAGAGTCCGGACCAGTTGATGCGCGGTCAGCACGTCTTCTCGCAGACGAACCTGGCCGTCAACAACGCCATCGAGAAGAACCGTCGCGCCGAGGCCCGGCTGGCCGCGGACGAGGACAGAGCCGAGGCGGCCTGGCAGAGCCTGGACAAGCGCAACGCCGAGCTCGCCGAGCTGAAGAAGGGCATCGAGCAGAAGCTCGAAGCGGCACGGTGGCAGTTGCAGGGGCAGGCCGACGCCTCCGTGGCCGCCGGATCCTGCGCCGGTGCCGTTCGGCTCGACCAACCGCAGACGGACTTCACCACCGAGTGGGTCGCGCCGGTGGAGTCGTACGAGCTGTCCGCGGCGTTCGGCAGCGGCGGGGCGCGGTGGGCGAACCAGCACACCGGGCAGGACTTCGCGGTGCCGATCGGCACGCCGGTGCGGGCGGTCGGGGACGGGCGTGTGGTCAGGGTCTCGTGCGGGGGCGCCTTCGGTATGGAGATCGTCGTCCGGCACGCGGACGGCTACTTCACGCAGTACGCCCACCTCGCCTCCGCCGCCGTCGACCAGGGCGAGCGCGTGGACACCGGGCAGTGGATCGGCCAGACGGGCACGACCGGCAACTCCACCGGCCCCCACCTGCACTTCGAGGTACGGGTCACCGCGGAGATGGGCTCGGCGGTGGATCCGGTGCCATGGCTGTCGGCTCGCGGGGTGCAGGTGGGGTAGGAGGTCGGCCCGGGCCTAGTCCCGCCGGGCCAGCAGCTGCTCGATCACGACCGCCACGCCGTCCTCGTTGTTGGCGACCGTCCGCCCCGACGCGGCGGCGATGACATCCGGGTGCGCGTTGCCCATCGCGTACGACTGGCCCGCCCACGTCAGCATCTCCACGTCGTTCGGCATGTCCCCGAAGGCCACGACCTCCTCGTGCGAGATACCGCGCTCGGCGCAGCACAGGGCGAGCGTGCTGGCCTTGGAGACGCCGGGGCCGCTGATCTCCAGCAGGGCGCTGGGGCTGGAGCGGGTGACATTGGCGCGGTCGCCGATGGCGAGGCGGGCGAGGGTGAGGAAGGCGTCGGGGTCGAGGGTGTGGTGGTAGGCGAGGATCTTGAGCACGGGCTCGCCGGCCCCCGGGGCGTCCGACGCCAGGAGGTCCTCGGCGGGCGCGAGCTCGTCCGGTATCTCCATGTGCAGCTTGGGATAGTCCGGCTCCTGGTAGAAGCCGTAGGTCTGCTCCACCGCGTACACGGTGCCCGGAGCCGCCTCGCGCAGCAGCCGTACGGCGTCCAGCGCGTTCTCCCGCGCCAGCTCACGCACCTTCACGAACCGGTGGGCGCCGGGGCCGCCGTGCAGGTCGACCACCGCGGCGCCGTTACCGCAGATCGCGAGGCCGTGACCGTGGACGTGGTCGCTGACGACGTCCATCCAGCGGGCCGGGCGGCCGGTGACGAAGAACACCTCGATGCCCGCCTCCTCGGCGGCGGCCAGCGCGGCCACCGTGCGGGGGGAGACCGACTTGTCGTCCCGCAGAAGGGTGCCGTCCAGGTCGGTGGCGATGAGCCGCGGGCGGACAGCGGCGGCGGCCGGGGTCTGGGGCTGTCGAGTCGCTGAGGTCACCGGGTCATTCTCCCGCATATGCCCGCACGGCCGTGCGGCAGTCCGCACATCTGAGGCCGCACCTGAGGAGAAACCGCCCCTGAGACCACCGCCCACACAGCCCTGACCAGCACTGTCGCGCGCGACCGGCTCACCGCAGCTGAGCCGCCGCTTCCATGGCGATCTGCTCGAACACCTTCTCGTCGGCCGCGAAGTCGGAGTCGGGGATCGGCCAGTGGACCACGATCTCGGTGAATCCCAGTTCCTGATGGCGCCCCGCGAAGTCCACGAACGCGTCGAGGGACTCCAGCGGACGGCCTCGGTCCGGGGTGAAACCGGTGAGCAGGACCATGTCGAGGCCGGCGGTGTCCCGGCCGATCTCGGCGCAGGCGTCGGCCAGCTTCTCGGCCTGTCCACGAATGGCTTGAATCGACTGTTCAGGAGTGCCGTTCTCGTACAGCTTGGGGTCGCCCGTGGTCACCCACGCCTGCCCGTAGCGTGCCGCGAGCCGCAGTCCGCGCGGTCCCGTCGCGGCGACCGCGAAGGGCAGCCGGGGGCGCTGCACACACCCCGGGATGTCACGCGCCTCGTGCGCCGAATAGAAGTCGCCTTCGTATGACACCGAGTCCTCGGTCAGCAGTCGGTCCAAGAGCTGGACGAACTCGGCGAACCGGTCGGCCCGCTCGCGCGGCGTCCACGGGTCCTGGCCGAGCACGGTGGCGTCGAACCCGGAGCCGCCCGCACCGACGCCGAGCGTGAAGCGACCGCCGGAGATGTCGTCGAGGGAGATGAGTTCCTTGGCGTAGGGCACCGGATGCCGGAAGTTCGGCGAGGTCACCAGAGTGCCGAGCCTGAGACGGTCGGTGACGGCCGCGGCGGCGGTCAGTGTAGGCACGGCACCGAACCACGGGCCGTCCCGGAAGCTGCGCCAGGACAGGTGGTCGTAGGTGTAAGCGGTGTGGAAGCCGAGCTGCTCCGCGCGCTGCCATGCCTCGCGGCCCCCCTCGGACCAGCGGCGGTACGGGAGGATCACGGTGCTCAGGCGCAGACTCATGTGGTCGAGCCTAAGTGGCCGCACGGTTTCACGTGAAACAGTCACCGCACGCGGCCGCTCAGCCACGGAGTGAGGCCGATCAACGGCATGTACTCCCGGTATGTACGGTCGCCCGGCAGCGGCACGATCAAGAAGTGGCCCGGCGGGAAGCGGCGCGCCTTGACGTGGGCCAGGCCGTCGTAGAGGGAGCGGAGGAAGGCGGGCACATCGTCGCGCCGGACGTCGGGGCATTCGACGCCCTCGACGGTGATCAGCGCGTCGTCCTCCGGATAGAGCCGCACGCTCACCCGGGGCAGGCCGCCCAATTCGACGTACGCCTCGTGGGGCAGTGAGCCGTCCCGGTCCGTGGTGACTCCGACGCCCGCGGCGCTGCGGCGGGAGGTCTGGTCGGCGCCGATGTCATGGCTCACCTCGATCTCGCGCGCGTACTCCGCGGCGACGGCTCGGAGTGCGGTGACGGCGGCCTCGGTGGTGGTGAGGCGATCCCTGTGGCGGTTCTTGTAATGGTCCATACCACTGATCTTGCCGGACGTAGGATCAGTGCGACTCGGGAAAGCGCAGGTACTCCGGCGGCACCGCCTTCGTCAGCCACACGCCGTTCGCGCTGACGTGGAAGACATGGCCGTCGCGGTGCATGGCGCCGGCGTCCACGGAGAGCACCACGGGGCGGCCGCGCCGGGCGCCGACCCGCGTGGCGGTCTCGCGGTCGGGTGAGAGGTGCACGTCGTGCCTGTTCATGGGCCGCAGTCCTTCGGCGCGGATCGCGTCCAGGTTGCCGGCGACGGTGCCGTGGTAGAGGTACGGCGGTGGCGTCGCCGGGGGCAGTCCGAGGTCCACATCGATGCTGTGGCCCTGGTTGGCGCGGATCCGGGTGCCTTCGATCGCGAAACGCTGCTTGTCATTGGCGGCGACCACGTGGTCCAGCTCTTCCCGGGTGAACCGGAATCCGTGCGCGGCCGCGGCGGCGATCAGCGTGTCGATCTCGACCCAGCCGGCCTCGTCGAGCGTGAGCCCGATGCGCTCGGGCTGATGGCGCAGGTGCTTCGAGAGGTACTTCGACACCTTCACGGTGCGTCTTTCGTCCATGCGACCAGCGTGCCGGGAGAGGTGTGAATCACGCGAATGATTTCGCTCCGGATGTTTGATCCACAACCAAGTGCGGTTATCCACAGGGGAATTGGCGATTCTGTGGACAACGACCCGTCGACTCAAGAGGTTTCGTCAAGATCAGTTGACGCGGCGTGACTTGCGGCGAGCCGGTCCAAGACGCGGGCGCGCACCTCCCGTTCGGCGGCCAGTGCGATGAAGGGCGAAGCCTGCTCCGGGCCAACGAGCCTTTCCACGGCCGCCATCGTGTCGGCGGGGAGGGTCACGGAACGCGTCCGATTCCGCAGATCCGGGGTCTCGCCCGAGTCCAGGTGCTGACGCAGGTGCTGAACCGCCAACAGGCGCATGGCGCGCGCGAGTTCCGCGTCCACTGTCTGCTGGGCGAGCGGGCGCAGCCGCCGTACGAGAGAGGCCGCCTCGGCTGCTTCGGCGTCGGTCGGACGGTGTCGACCGTCGAGGTAGCGGGCGAAGACGTGTTCGGTGGTGAACTCCAGGAAGCGGGCGGCTATGTGCTCGACCTGACCTCTCAACTCCCTTAGGTGGCCCGAGATCGCGGACAGCGGAACCCCGGCCGCATGCAACTCGACTGCCACAGTGAGTTCTTGAGGGCTCGGCACGAGGAACGAGTCCTCGTCGCCGGGGACCGGCTCCAGCACGCCGAGCTCCACGGCATCGGCCACGGCGGCGTCGTCCGGGGTGCCGCCGAAGCGCTCGTCCAGCTCGGCGCGCGAGATCCGTACCGCCTCCTCGTCGGTCCACGGCCCGTCCACCTCGGCGACCAGCCCGAGCACCCCACCGAGGCCCCGTCCGGCGTCCCAGGCCTCCAGGAGCTCCTTGATGGAGGCCAGGGTGTAGCCGCGGTCGAGGAGATCGGCGATCTGGCGCAGGCGGACGAGGTGGGCGTCGGAGTAGACGTTGGCCCGGCCGCGGCGCTCGGGGCGGGGGAGCAGGCCCCGGTCCTGGTAGGCGCGGATGGTGCGGACGGTGGCACCGCTGAGGTGCGCGAGGTCCTCGATCCGGTGGGCGGGAGGGGCCGGCCCGTCGGCCGCGTGGCCGACCTCACCGCGCTGGTCCGCCAGGCGGCCGACCTCACCGCGCTGACCGGCCACCCGGCCGACCTCACTCATAGTGGTGCTCCCCACTCATAGCGGCGGCTCCAACCGCGCGATCCTGCGCAGCGCCCTCGGCGTGAACCTCGACATGAGATACGCCCCGCGTGCCTCCGGCGTCACCGGAACCACGGCCTCACCCCGCACCACCGCCCGCAGGATGGCGTCGGCGACCTTCTCCGGCGGATAGTTCCGCAGCCCGTACAGCCGCGCGGACTTCTTCTGGCGCCGTTTCTCCTCCTCGGCGTCGACCCCGGCGAAGTGCGCGGTCGAGGTGATGTTGGTGTTGACGAAGCCGGGGCAGATCGCGGTGACGCCGATGCCCCGGCCGGCCAGCTCCGCGCGCAGGCACTCGCTCAGCATCAGTACGGCTGCCTTGGAGGTGCTGTAGGCGGGCAGTGCCTTGGAGGGCTGGTACGCCGCCGCCGACGCGGTGTTGACGATATGGCCGCCCTGGCCGCGCTCGGCCATCTGCTTCCCGAACAGGCGGCAGCCGTGGATGACGCCCCACAGGTTGACGTCGAGGACCTTCTTCCAGTCCTCCGGCGTGGTGTCGAAGAAGGAGCCCGACAGGCCGATCCCGGCATTGTTGACCAGGACGTCCACCACGCCGTACTCGGTGGCGACCTTCTCGGCGAGCTTCTCCATGGCCTGCTCGTCGGAGACGTCGACCGTCTCCGCCCAGGCCGCGGGGGCGCCGATCAGACGGGACATCTCGGCCGTGCGGGCCGCGGCCTCGGCGTCCCGGTCGACGGCCACCACGCGCGCGCCTGCCTCGGCGAACGCGTACGCCGTCGCCCGTCCGATGCCGCTGCCGGCGCCGGTGACCAGGACGAGCTGCCCGCCGAAGCGGTCGGCGTACTTCCCGGTCGCCGTCACCGCTTCCGGCCGCCCGCCCTCCACGGACGTCACGAACTCCGTGATCCAGGCGGCGAGTTGGTCGGGGCGGCTGCGCGGGATCCAGTGCTTCGCCGCAAGCGTGCGCCGGGTCAACTGCGGAACCCACAGCTCCAGTTCGTCGTAGAGCCTTTCCGACAGGAAGGCGTCCCCGAGGGGCGTGATGAGCTGCACGGGCGCGTGCGCATACGCGTCCGTACGTGGACGGCGCAGCCGGGCCCGTACGTTGTCGCGGTACAGCCACGCCCCGTGCGCCGCGTCCGTCGGCAGGGACGAGGTCGGGTAGCCGGCGCCCGGGACCTTCTCCATGCGCTCCAGGATGCGCGGCCAGCTCTTGCCGAGAGGTCCGCGCCAGGCCAGTTCGGGCAGCACGGGCGTGTGCAGCAGGTACACGTACCAGGACTTGGCTCCCTGGCCGAGGAGTTGGCCGACCCGGCGCGGAGTGGGGTGCTTGAGGCGCTTGTTGATCCAGTGACCGAAGTGGTCGAGGGACGGGCCGGACATGGAGGTGAAGGAGGCGATCCGGCCCTCGGTGCGCTTGACGGTGGCGAACTCCCAGGACTGCACCGAGCCCCAGTCGTGCCCCACCAGATGCACGGGCCGGTCCGGACTGACCGCGGCCACTACGGCCAGGAAGTCGTCCGTCAGCTTCTCCAGCGTGAAGCCGCCCCGCAGCGGCTTCGGCGCCGTGGAGCGGCCGTGGCCCCGGACGTCGTACAGCACGACATGGAAGCGGTCGGCCAGCCGCGGCGCGATCTCGGACCACACCTCCTTGCTGTCCGGATAGCCGTGCAGGAGGATCACTGTCGGCTGCCCGGGGTCGCCCAGCTCGGCGACGCACAGCTCGACCCCGCCGGTCCGCACCCGGCGTTCGCGCGCGCCCTGAAGAGTCACCGGCACCGTCACTTCTCCTCCGCCCAACGCCGCACTCCCCCACGCTCGAACGACCTCGCGCGGGGGGACCCCCATGGCAGATCGTCGTCCAGCCAGAAGGCGCTCTCCTCGGGATCCGCGGAATCGGTGACGACCAGGATCTCCTCGAACTTCGCGCCCGTACCCCTAAAGCCCAGGTGCGGTTCGACCGCCCACAGGCCCGGCTGCGGCGGGTGGTCCGAGAAGCGGTACGGCGACCACAGCGGGGACCAGCCCTCACGGTGACCGTGCAGCGCGTCGCTCGCCAGCCCTTTCAGGGACTGCGTGCCGAACCCGAAGACATGCGCTGACCAGCGGCGCTGCTTCACCCGGTCGACCTTGTGCGCGATCACGCCGAAGGGATAGGCGCGGTGCCGGTTGGCGTAGCCCTGGCGGACCATGAGCCGGTCCACGTCCTCGTAGATCTCCCGCAGCGGCCGCCGCTCACGCACCTCGCGCAGGATCAGTTCGCGATGCGCCTCCAGGTCGGCCATCAGCTTGTCCTGTACGGGGTTGATGCCGAGTGAGCCCGAGTAGCCGATGTCGGCCGTGTAGCCGTCGTACACAGGGGCCATGTCCAGGATGAACGGCATCCCGGGCTCCAGCCGGCGGTTGGTGGGGAAGAACTGCAGCGGGATGCGGAAGTTCACGAACGCCGTGCGGTCCCCGAACCAGGCGAAGGGGAGATGGAACCAGTCCCGCACACCGCGCTCACGCAGCCACTCGCGCTGCATGCGCGCCGCCTCACGCTCGGTGATCCCCGGTTCCAGCCGCGCGGCGACGGCCTCGGCGCACTCGTACGCCATTCGCTGGACCTGCCTGAACCCCCGCAATTCCGCGGAATCCGCACGGAGTTCGCCTGTCACCGCCGTAGTCATGCCACCGCCCCACTTCGTCCACGCCGACTGCGGTACGTGCCCGTAACTTGACACTGGCGAATGTGACAGTTGTTAGAGGCTGCGTCAATAGGGCTGCCGAGGGCTGTGGAAAACCTCGCTGATATCGCCGCCGATGCCCCCGCCGATGCCCCGCCGACGTCTCCGCCGATGTGGAAAACCTGGGCCGCGTTGTTCGACTTCAGGGTGACCCCTAGGGTCCCGTAGTCCTGGAGTCTGACCCCAAGACAGCTCTGCGGGGTGACGACCGGCGTGGCCCGCGTGACTACCTTCGAAGCGTGACTGTGATCGCGACCGAAAGCCTGAGCAAGCGGTTCCCCAGGGTGACCGCGCTTGACCGGCTCTCCGTGGACGTCGGGCCCGGTGTGACCGGACTCGTCGGAGCCAATGGAGCCGGCAAGTCCACACTGATCAAGATCCTGCTGGGTCTGTCCCCCGCCACCGAGGGCCGCGCCGAAGTGCTCGGCCTCGACGTCGCCACCAAGGGCGGCGCCATCCGCGAGCGCGTCGGGTACATGCCGGAGCACGACTGCCTGCCGCCCGACGTCTCGGCCACCGAGTTCGTCGTGCACATGGCCCGCATGTCCGGCCTGCCGCCCACCGCCGCGCGCGAGCGCACCGCGGACACGCTGCGCCACGTCGGTCTGTACGAGGAGCGCTACCGCCCCATCGGCGGCTACTCGACCGGCATGAAGCAGCGCGTGAAGCTGGCACAGGCCCTGGTGCACGACCCGCAGCTGGTCTTCCTGGACGAGCCGACCAACGGCCTCGACCCGGTCGGCCGCGACGAGATGCTCGGCCTCATCCGCCGCATCCACACCGACTTCGGCATCTCGGTCCTGGTCACCTCGCACCTCCTGGGCGAACTGGAGCGCACCTGCGACCACGTCGTCATCATCGACGGCGGCAAGCTCCTGCGCTCCAGCTCCACCACCGACTTCACCCAGACCACGACGACCCTCGCCATCGAGGTCACCGACACCGACGACCACCCGGACGGCACCCGCGCGGTGCGCGACGCGCTCCACGCGCGCGGGGTGGACGTTCTCGACGGCAACGGCGGCCTCCCGGGCGCCGGTCACATCCTGCTGCTCACCGCGCAGGGCGACGAGACCTACGACCTGGTGCGCGACGTGGTCGCCGACCTCGGCCTCGGCCTGGTGCGCATGGAACAGCGCCGGCACCACATCGCGGAGGTCTTCACGGACAGCGAGCACGGCAGCGAGCAGAGCACCGACGCACAGCGGAAGGAGGCCGTCGGCCATGGCGGTTGAGCATCCCGTAGCCACCCAGTCGGGTGACCAGACCCGCATCCACAACATCGGCTACCGCACCTACGACGGCCCCCGCCTCGGCCGCTCCTACGCCACGCGGTCCCTCTACTCGCAGTCCCTGCGCGGCGCCTACGGCCTCGGCCGCTCGGTGAAGTCCAAGGTGCTGCCGATGCTGCTGTTCGTGGTGATGTGCGTGCCCGCGGCCATCATGGTCGCCGTCGCGGTCGCCACCAAGGCCAAGGACCTGCCCGTCGACTACACGCGCTACGCGATCATCATGCAGGCCGTGATCAGCCTGTACGTCGCCTCGCAGGCACCCCAGTCCGTCTCCCGCGACCTGCGCTTCAAGACCGTACCGCTGTACTTCTCGCGGCCCATCGAGACCGCCGACTACGTACGGGCGAAGTTCGCGGCGCTGGCCTCCGCGCTGTTCATCCTCACCGCGGCCCCGCTGATCGTGCTCTACGTGGGCGCGCTGCTGGCCAAGCTCGACTTCGCCGACCAGACCAAGGGATTCGCACAGGGGCTCGTCTCCGTGGCACTGCTCTCGCTGCTCTTCGCCGGCCTCGGCCTGGTCATCGCATCCGTCACCCCGCGCCGGGGCTTCGGCATCGCGGCCGTGATCGCCGTCCTGACCATCTCCTACGGTGCGGTGTCCACCCTCCAGGCCATCGCCGACGCCCAGTCCCTCGGCGACGGCGGGGGCAGCAGCGGCGCCATCGCCTGGATCGGCCTGTTCTCGCCGGTCACACTCATCGACGGGGTGCAGTCGGCCTTCCTGGGCGCGAGCTCCGCGTTCCCCGGCGCGGTGGGCCCGAGCAACGGCGTCGGCGTCGTCTACGTCCTCGTCACCCTCGGCCTGATCGCCGCGAGTTACGGCCTCCTGATGCGCCGCTACCGAAAGGTCGGACTGTGACCACGCTCTCCATCGACCACGTCTCCCGCTGGTTCGGCAACGTGGTCGCCGTCAACGACATCACCATGACGATCGGCCCCGGCGTCACCGGCCTCCTCGGCCCCAACGGCGCCGGAAAGTCCACCCTCATCAACATGATGGGCGGCTTCCTCGCCCCCTCCACCGGCACCGTCACCCTCGACGGACAGCCGGTCTGGCGCAACGAGGCGATCTACAAGCACATCGGCATCGTCCCCGAACGCGAGGCGATGTACGACTTCCTCACCGGCCGCGAATTCGTCGTCGCCAACGCCGAGTTGCACGGCCTGGGCGCCAAGGCCGCCCAAAATGCCCTGGCCACGGTCGAGATGGAGTACGCGCAGGACCGCAAGATCTCCACGTACTCCAAGGGCATGCGCCAGCGCGTGAAGATGGCGAGCGCCCTCGTGCACGCCCCCTCGCTGCTCCTGCTCGACGAGCCCTTCAACGGCATGGACCCGCGCCAGCGCATGCAGCTCATGGACCTGCTGCGCCGCATGGGCGACGAGGGCCGCACGGTGCTGTTCTCCTCCCACATCCTCGAAGAGGTCGAGCAACTCGCCTGGCACATCGAGGTCGTCGTCGCCGGGCGGCACGCCGCCAGCGGCGACTTCCGCAAGATCCGCCGCCTGATGACCGACCGCCCGCACCGCTACCTGGTGCGCTCCAGCGACGACCGCGCCCTCGCGGCCGCGCTGATCGCCGACCCGTCGACGTCCGGGATCGAGGTCGACCTGGCCGAGGGCGTGTTGCACATCCAGGCCGTCGACTTCGGCCGCTTCACGGCCCTGCTGCCGAGGGTGGCGCGCGACCACGGCATCCGTCTGCTCACGGTCTCGCCGTCCGACGAGTCCCTCGAGTCCGTCTTCTCGTATCTCGTCGCGGCGTAGGAGGCCGAAAGATGTACGACCCCACAGTCGCCCGACTCACCTACCGGGCCCTGCTCGGCCGCCGCCGGGCCCTCATCCTGGGCGCGCTGCCGCTGCTGCTCATCGCCGTCTCCGTGGTGGTGCGCGGTCTCGCCGGAGCCGACGACCAGACCGCGTCGGACCTGCTCGGCGGGCTCGCCCTTGCCACCATGGTGCCGATCATCGGTGTCATCGCCGGCACGGGCGCGATCGGGCCCGAGATCGACGACGGCTCGGTGGTGTACCTGCTGTCCAAGCCGGTGAAACGGTCGACGATCATCTTCACCAAGCTGATCGTGGCGATCGCCGTGACGATGGTGTTCTCGGCGCTGCCCACCTTCATCGCCGGGTTCATCCTGAACGGCAACGGCCAGCAGATCGCCGTCGCCTACACGGTGGCCGCGCTGGTCGCCTCCATCGCCTACGCCGCCCTCTTCCTGCTGCTCGGCACGGTGTCCCGGCACGCCGTGGTCTTCGGGCTCGTCTACGCGCTCGTCTGGGAGGCGCTGTTCGGCTCCCTGGTGGAGGGGGCGCGCACGCTGAGCGTCCAGCAGTGGGCGCTGGCGGTGGCGCAGAAGGTCGCAGGCGGGGAGATGGTGACGTCGGACGTCGGCCTGACGACGGCGACGGTGCTGCTGGCCGTGGTCACGGTGGTGGCGACCTGGTACGCCGGGCAGAAGCTGCGGTCGCTGACGCTCGCCGGGGAAGAGTGACACGTCCGTGAGACGTAAAGAGCCGGGCCCCTGACCGGGCCCGCTCTTGACGGAGGCTTCACCGCTGTCCGGGCACACTGAGTACATGGGAATGGCCGGCTGAGAGGAACGGGGATGGCAGACGACTGGGACGACCTCGTCCTGGACGAGGACTTCATACGGTCCGCCGAGACGTCCGAACCGTCCGCCCGGGCCCGCATGCTGGCCGCCCGCTGGCGCCGCGAGAAGCCCGAGCCGCAGCCGTGGCGCTCCGACGAGCCGCCCGCCGGATGGTTCTTCAGCAAGGGGCGCCGACGCAAGTGGCGCCGCCGGTGAGGAGCGCCGCCGGTAAGGGGCGTGCGGCGCCTTACCAGGGCTTTAATCAGTGGCGCCCAACTCGTCGTACAGGCACAGTGGTTGTGTCCACACCGCCGGACGACGAGTTCGGCGCCACGTACTGGGAGAGGAGTTCGACGATGTCCATGCACGGCAGTACGTCGAGCTCCCGACAGGGCAGTCGGCGGCGGACCCCGGAGTAATCGCTACCCCTCCGTAGAGTCCGTACCGCACGGGGAGCTGCCCGGGCGGCCGCTTCGAGCACGCGGCGCGCTGCGCCGACGTGGGCCGCCTTCCCAACTTCCGCCTCTCAAAAGGGGCGACCTGCGCTGGGCCGGGCGGGTGGGTCGCGTAACTCGGCGCTACGAGGTGCCGCTGCGCCCACCCGTGCCGCCCCAGCGGCACCACTGCCCGCAGCTACGCGAGCGAACGGCTCTGCTCGCAGCCGCGCAGCTACGACGGTCGACAGCCGCGCGGCCGCCGGCCAGCGCCAGTCCAGCAACCGCCGGCCAGCGCCAGTCCAGCAACCGCCGGCCGCAGTCAGCCCAGCAACCGCTCCAGCACCACCGCGATCCCGTCCTCCTCGTTGGAAGACGTCACCTCGTCCGCCACGGCCCTGAGCTCCTCATGGGCGTTGGCCATCGCCACGCCCCGGGCCGACCACGCGAACATCGGGATGTCGTTCGGCATGTCGCCGAAGGCGATCGTGTCGGCGGCCTTCAGGCCCAGGCGCCGGGTCGCCAGCGACAGGCCCGTGGCCTTGGACAGGCCAAGCGGCAGCAGCTCGACGATGCCCTCGCCCGCCATGGCCACCGTGACGAAGCCGCCGGCGGCCTGGCGGGCGGCCTCTGCCAGCTCGTCGTCCGACAGGTCCGGATGCTGTATGTAGATCTTGTTCAGCGGGGCGGACCACAGATCCGACGCGTCCGTGAACGGAGTCGACGGGAGCGCGCCGGTCACCGCGTAGCCGGGTCCCACCAGGACAGCGCCGTCCAGGCCGTCGCGGCTCGCCGCCAGGAACAGCGGCCCGACCTCCGCCTCGATCTTGGCCAGCGCCACACCCGCCAGTTGGCGGTCCAGGGTCACCGACGTCAGCAGGCGGTGCTCGCCGGCGTCGTAGACCTGTGCTCCCTGGCCGCACACCGCGAGGCCCCGGTAGCCGAGGTCGTCGAGGATGTGCCGCGTCCACGGAGCCGAGCGGCCCGTCACGACGATGTGTGCGGCGCCCGCCGCGGTGGCCGCGGTGAGGGCGTCACGGGTGCGCTGCGAGACCGACTCGTCGGAGCGCAGGAGCGTTCCGTCGAGGTCGGTCGCGATCAGCTTGTACGGGAAGCCCCCGGATACCTCGCCGGAAGCCTCGGGGGCCGCCTCGCTCACTTGGCCACCGGCTCCAGGACTTCCCGGCCGCCCAGATACGGGCGCAGCACCTCGGGGACCCGGACGGAGCCGTCGGCCTGCTGGTGGTTCTCCAGGATCGCCACAATCGTGCGCGGTACGGCGCACAGCGTGCCGTTGAGCGTCGCCAGCGGCTGCACCTTCTTGCCGTCACGCATGCGGACGGACAGCCGGCGCGCCTGGAAGCCGTCGCAGTTGGAGGCCGAGGTCAGCTCGCGGTACTTGCCCTGGGTGGGGATCCACGCCTCGCAGTCGAACTTGCGGGAGGCCGACGCGCCCAGGTCGCCCGAGGCCACGTCGATGACCTGGAAGGGCAGCTCGAGGCCGGTGAGCCACTGCTTCTCCCAGTCCAGGAGCCGCTTGTGCTCGTTCTCCGCGTCCTCGGGGGCGACGTACGAGAACATCTCGACCTTGCCGAACTGGTGCACGCGGAAGATGCCGCGCGTGTCCTTGCCGTATGTTCCGGCCTCGCGGCGGAAGCAGGGCGAGAAGCCCGCGTAGCGCAGCGGCAGCTTCTCGGCGTCGAGGATCTCGTCCATGTGGTACGCGGCGAGCGGGACCTCGGAGGTGCCGACCAGGTAGTAGTCGTCCTTCTCCAGGTGGTAGACGTTCTCCGCGGCCTGGCCGAGGAAGCCGGTGCCCTCCATGGCGCGCGGGCGGACCAGCGCGGGGGTGAGCATCGGAGTGAAGCCGGCCTCGGTGGCCTGGGCGATCGCCGCGTTGACCAGGGCCAGTTCCAGCAGGGCGCCGACGCCGGTCAGGTAGTAGAAGCGCGAGCCGGACACCTTGGCGCCGCGCTCGACGTCGATGGCGCCCAGCGCCTCGCCGAGCTCCAGGTGGTCCTTGGGCTCGAAGCCCTCGGCGCCGAAGTCGCGGATGGTGCCGTGCGTCTCCAGGACGACGAAGTCCTCCTCGCCGCCGACCGGGACGTCGGGGTGCACGAGGTTGCCGAGCTGGAGCGCGAGGCGCTTGGTCTCCTCGTCGGCCTCGGTCTGCTCGGCGTCGGCCGCCTTGACGTCGGCGGCCAGCTGGCTCGCCTTCTTCAGCAGCTCGGCCTTCTCGTCGCCGGAGGCCTTGGGGATGAGCTTGCCGAGGTTCTTCTGCTCGGAACGCAGCTCGTCGAAGCGGACGCCGGACGACCTGCGCCGCTCGTCGGCAGACAGGAGGGCGTCGACGAGCGCGACGTCCTCTCCACGGGCGCGCTGCGAGGCGCGCACTCGGTCGGGGTCCTCACGGAGCAGGCGAAGGTCAATCACGCGCTCAAGGCTACCGGGGCGGGGTGACAGCCCACGACTCACTATCCGGACCATGGCTTACGTGCCGTTATGGGTGAATTGCGAGCTGTGTCAATAAAAGGCGTCTCACTCCCTGGAACGGGGCAGGCGCGAGGCGGCCGGTTGACTCGATTCCCTTGTGGAGAACGGGATTTGGGCCGCCGTTGTCCACAGGAATCCCCAGCCGGGGAAGAGTTATCCACAGGGTGTGTGGATGGGCTGTGGATGCCGGAATCGATCACTCCACAACGTGTCGAGCAAGTCGAGGATTCCCAGGACAAACTCTATCCATCCGCACTTTCGAGTGGAAAGCGGTCGCCCCAAAGGATTGCCCAAAGGAAAAGAGTGGACGAAGGGTGACTTGCGCAAGGGTGGACGCCGAGGCCCCCAGGGGACCGATTTGTCGACAGACTCACCCTTGCTTGTCGACTTGTCCCCAGGTCGAGAAGAGTACCTGTGGATAACGCCTGTGGATAACGACAATCAGCTGGTAGTACTGGCGTGAAACCTGCGCGGGAGCCGTCGGAACCGGCCGCCACCGGGCCGGTCCCAAGCGCTCGTCACGGGCCGCTCAGAACCGCCCGTCCTGGCACCGCGTCACCCAGTCCGCCGCAGACACGAACGCCTCGTCCGACGTCCCCAGGCGCGGCGGCCGTACATCTCCCGGCGTCATGTCCGCGCGCGGATACGAGCCCAGGAACCGCACCTCCAGGCAGATCCGCTTCAGCCCCATCAGCGCCTCGGCCACCCGACGGTCGGAGATGTGCCCCTCGGCGTCGATGCAGAAGCAATAGTTGCCGATGCCCGCGCCGGTGGGCCGGGACTGCAGCAGCATCAGGTTGATGCCGCGCGTGGCGAACTCGCCCAGGAGGTCGCGCAGCCCGCCGGGATGGTCGTCGCGCTGCCACAGCACGACGGAGGTCTTGTCCGCGCCGGTCGGCGCCGCGGGCCGGGCCGGCCGGCCCACCAGCACGAACCGTGTCTGGGCGTTCTCCGCGTCGTGGATCTCGGTCTCCAGGGCCTCCAGGCCGTACCGGGCAGCCGCGAACTCGCCCGCGAAGGCGGCGTCGTACTGGCCCTCCTGGACCAGGCGCGCGGCGTCCGCGTTCGAGGCGGCGGACTCCCAGTGGGCGTCCGGGAGGTTCTTCTTCAGCCAGTTGCGCACCTGCGGCTGGGCGGCCGGGTGTGCGGAGACCGTCTTGATGTCCGACAGCTTGGTGCCGGGCCTGACCAGCAGCGCGAAGGTGATCGACAGCAGCACCTCGCGGTAGATCATCAACGGCTTGCCCGCGACCAGCTCGTCGAGCGTGGTCGTGATCCCGCCCTCGACGGAGTTCTCGATCGGTACGAACGCGGCCTCGGCCTCGCCGACGCGCACCGCGTCGAGCGCGGACTGGACGGACACGTACGGGATCAGCTCCCGGGTCGCGGCCTCGGGAAGCGTGCGCAGGGCGACCTCGGTGAAGGTGCCCTCGGGGCCGAGATAGGCATAGCTCGCTGGCATGACCTCACCCTAATGGGCCTTGCGAAACGCGGTGGACATATCTCACCCGGCCGCACCAAGGGGATCCGGACGCCGGCTCACGGGATGCGCCAAGCCCGGCCCGGCCTGGCTGACCCCTACCCAAGTCCAGCTCACCCCAGCAGCCTTGCCTGCCCCGCCCCCGGCGTCACCCTTCCAGCAACCGCTGCCCCACGTACTCGCCCTCCGCCGCCCCGCCCGGCACCGCGAACAGCCCGCTCGCCTCGTGCCGGATGAACTTCGACAGCGCGTCGCCGCGGTCGAGCTTGCGCTGGACGGTGACGAAGCCGCGCAGGGGGTCGGCCTGCCAGCAGATGAACAGCAGCCCCGCGTCGGGTACCCCGTCCGCGTCGATGCCGTCGTGGTACGAGAAGGGGCGCCGCAGCATCGCCGCGCCGCCGTTCTGGTCGGGGCGGGTGATGCGCGCGTGGGCGTTGATGGGAACGACCAGGTTCCCTGCCTTGTCCGTCTTCTCCAGGTCCATCTCGGTCGTCTCGGCGCCCCCGGACAGCGGTGCCCCGTCGGACTTGCGGCGCCCGATGACGTCCTCCTGCTCCTTGACCGAGAGCTGCTCCCAGTCGTCGAGGAGCATGCGGATACGGCGTACGACGGCGTAGGAGCCGTTCGCCATCCAGGCCGGGTCCTTCGAACCGGACTCCGGCACGAAGATGCGCTGGTCGAAGTCGGCGTCCGTCGGCTTCGGGTTGCGCGTGCCGTCCATCTGGCCCATCAGGTTGCGCGCCGTCATCGGATGAGCGGTGGCGCCCGGCGACCGGTTGAAGCCGTTCATCTGCCAGCGCACCTTGGCGGCCTGGCCGGCGTCCTTCTGGATCGCGCGCAGGGCGTGGAAGGCGACCAGGGCGTCGTTGGCGCCGATCTGCACCCACAGGTCGCCGTTGCTGCGCGCCTTGTCGAGCTGGTCGGAGGAGAAGTCGGGCAGCGGGTCCAGGGAGACCGGCCGCTGCTTCTCCAGGCTGGTCCGCGCGAAGAAGCTGTACCCGAAGCCGAAGGTGATCGTCAGCGACGACGGCCCGGCGTCCCGGGCCACATCCGTGTCGTCCTGCTTGGCCGCCTCGCCCGCCATCAGCCGCCGCGCCGTCTCCGACCAGCGGCGCAGCAATGCCGCGGCTTCCTTGCGGCCCGCGCCCGCCGTCAGGTCGAAGGCGACGACGTGGCCGCGCGCCTGGAGCAGCTGGAGGATGCCGGGCTGATGTTTCCCGTGAAACATCACCTGACCGGCGCCCAGAGAGGCGAGCGGTGTCGCCTCGGCCGGCCGGGCGGCGTATCCCACGGTGCCGCCGGCCGCACCGAGTACCAGCCCGGTGGCACCGGCGGTCCCGAGCAGCCGACGCCGCGAGACGCCCTCCTTGGGGGAGGCGCCGTCCCCTGGAGAGGCGCTTTCCCAAACGCCGTCATTAAGTGCCTTCTCGGGGCGACGGGCCTCCGGAATGGACTGGTCAGCCATGGTGCGGTTCAGCCGATCTGCGCGTTCTTGGAAACGGTGGTCTGGTCGATGTCGGAGGTCCGCACGGTGACGGCGATCTTCCACTCGCCCGCCATGGGGATCTGCACTCCGTTCGCCGACCAGTGTCCGGTGGTGATGTGGTCGGGGACCACGGGCAGCGGACCGATGTCCTGGGACTCAAGGGTGAAGGCGACCTTCACCTCGGGGACGTCGAAGGCGCGGCCGTTGGGCCGCTCCGCGTAGACGTGCATCTCGTTGCCGCCCACGCGCGCGGGATCGAGGTCGACCCGTACGACGCCCTTGCCGTCCTCGCCGCCGGTGTCGAACGACATGTCCAGGGTCAGCGCCCCGGCCGCCGAGGCGTCGGCGGAAGAGGCCGACGTGGCCGCCCTGGCCTCCTCTTCCGTTCGCCCCGGTTCGGTCGACGTCAGCATGGTGGTGACGGCGAGCAGGACGACGGCGACCCCTGCCTCGGCGAGCACCGAGCGGCGCAGTCCGAACCGGTTCGGGTCGGCGTCCCGCTGCTGCTTCTGCCGTGCCGTGTCGATCGCGGCCTGCTGCCGGGCGAGCTGGGCGGCGCGCTGGGAGTCGCCCGCCTTGGATTCGCCGCCGTTCTTGCCGGGGGTGGCGGCCGAGGCGCCCTCCTTGCCGGAAGCGGAAGCGGAAGCGGAGTCCCGGTTGTCGGAGGCGGAGGTGGTGGCCCGCGCGGTGGCGTGCTCCCGCTCGCCCTCGCCAGCCTCGCCCTCGCCAGCCTTGTCCTCGCCCTCGACGCCCTCGACTGTGTCCGTCCCGTTCTCGCCGGCTTCCCCCTCGGCCGTGTCCGCCCCGTCCTCGACCGCTCCCTTCCCGCCCTCAGCCGCACTCTCCGCCTTCCGCGGCTTCACCACGACTGCCTCGGTCAGCCGCGCCGTCCACCGCCGCGAGATCCACGCGATCCCGACCAGCAGCACCACGAGCCCGATCTTGACCAGCAGCAACTGCCCGTACCGCGTCCCGGTGAACGCCGACCATGACCCGAGTTGCCGCCACGACTGGTAGATCCCGGTCGCGACCAGCGCGAGCACGCTGCCGAAGGCGACGCGGGAGAACCGTCGTACGGCGGAGGCGTCGAGCGGTGTGTCCGCGGGCGCCCGGTAGAGCGCCACGAGCAGCGCGGCGAGCCCGCCGAGCCAGCCCGCGACGGCCAGCAGGTGGACGACGTCGACCGGCATCGCGATCCCGGCCTGGAGCCCGGTCGAGGCGTGCTCGGACATCGCCCAGCTCGCCGCGAGCCCCGCCGCCACGACGGTCCCGCCGATCGCGAGCCCGAAGGTGAGGTCCCGCTTCTCCTCGTCCTCCTGCTTGTCGTACGCCCCGAACAGCACGGCGATGAACAGCGCCGCAGCGGCGAGCAGCAGCAGCCGGGAGACCAGCGCCGCACCCGTCTTGGTCTGCAGCACCTGTCCGAGCAGGTCCAGGTCGAAGAGGTCGCCGATCTTCCCGGTGCTGGTGTACGAGCCACGCAGGAGCAGCAGCCCGAGCGTGGCGGCGGTCAGCGCCAGCCAGCCGGAGACGACGAGCCGCTGCAGCGCCCGCACCCCCGACCCGCGCTGCCAGCAGGCGAGCACGAAGGCGGCGGCGCCGACCATGACGATGAAGCCGGCGTACGACACGTACCGCCCGAACCCGTAGAGGGCGCCGACGATCCCGCCGCCCGCCGTCTGGCCGGAGACGGAGACGGTGGTCTGGGAGGGGGCGCCGATGGAGAAGGTGTAGGCGCCGGCGACGGGATGGCTGTCCTCGGACACCACCTGGTAGGTGACGGTGTACGTGCCGTCGGGCAGGCCGCTGTGGAGTTTCACGGCGTACGTCGTGCCGCTCAGGTTGGCCGGGGCGCCGCGGTCGATGCGCTTGCCCTTGGGGTCGAGCACGCGCAGGGAGTCGTCGGACAGGGCGACCTTCTCGGAGAAGGTCAGCGAGACCTGCGTCGGGGCCTTGTCGACCACCGCCCCCTGCTGGGGGTCGCTGCCGGTCAGCGCGGCGTGCGCGGAGACCGGCCCGGCACCGGCGAGGAGCAGCCCCGTGGCGGCCAGGAGCAGCAGCACCAGGGTCCGGGCACGCGAGAGCAGCACCAGGGTCCGGGCACGGGAGAGCAGCACGAGGGTCCGGACGCGGGGGGCGATGGTCTGGGTCAAGGCGGTCTCTCCCTCAGTGTCCGGTCTTCGGGCTGTACGTCGCCGACTTCACCGGTATCTCGACCGTCACCGTGCCGGACTCGGCGAAGTGGAGCTGCACGGTCACCTTCTCGCCCTGCTTCGGCTTCCGCTTCAGGTTCTCGAACATCAGGTGGTTGCCGCCGCTCTTGAACACGAGCCGGCCGTGCGCGGGGACATCGATGTCCTTGACCTCCCGCATCGACGAACCGACGGTCTCGTGGGCGGTCACCTCGCCGACGTCACTGGTGACGGAGGTCAACTCGTCCTTCGTACCGCCCTTGTTGGTGACCGTCAGAAAGCCGGCCGCCATGGAGTCGGAGACCGGCTGCGGCATGTAGGCGCCGCTGACGGACAGTTCGGCCTTGGAATCGCCGGAGCCGCAGCCCGCCAGGACGAGGGCTGCGCTCATCACCACGGTCACCGGGGCGAACCGCCTCACGGCTTCTCCCCCTTGATGAGCTTGGGGAGGTCCTTGGTGTAGTCGTCGACGGTGGCGTCCTCGGTGTAGAGGACGTAGCCGGCGTCGGTCTTCGGTGAGAACGCGACGACCTGGGTGCCGTGGGTGGAGACCATCTTGCCGTTCTTGTCCTTGTGCGGCGGCTCGATGGTGATGCCGAGGGTGCGGGCGCCGGCCTGGATGGTGGCGAAGTCGCCGGTCAGCCCGACGACCTGCGGGTCGATGCCCTTGAGCCACTTGCCGAGCGCGGACGGGGTGTCGCGCTCCGGGTCGGTGGTGACGAACACCACGCGCAGCTCGTCCTGCTGAGCCTTGGGCAGCTGCTTCTTGGCGACGGCGACGTTGTTCATCGTCAGCGGGCAGACGTCGGGGCAGTTGGTGTAGCCGAAGTAGATCAACGTCGGCTTGCCCTGGGTCTCCTTGCGGAGGTCGTACTTCTTGCCGTTCGTGTCGGTGAGGACCAGGTCGGGCTTCTCGAACGGCTTGTCGAGGACGATGGCGGCCTTGTCCGAGCCGGTGTCCTCGGAGACCACGGAGACGGGCGAGTCGCTGCTGTCGGAGCCGCTGCCGCAGGCGGAGAGGGTCAGGGTGGCGGCGGCGAGCAGTGCGGCCGCGGCGAAGGTCTTCTTACGCATGACGAGTCTTCTTACACATAGAAAAAAATGTCCCGGTAGTGAGAGCTCCGGCGCGCACCGGGGGCGTGCCCCGGCGCGCACCGTGAACCGAAGGGGGCGTCAGGCGTCGGTGCGCCGACGGCCGGCGACCACGCCGTACGCCACGCCCAGCGCGCCGACGACGATGCCGACCACGCCCAGGACGCGGGCGGTGGTGTCACTGCTGTCGGCGGGTTCGGCGGCGGAGGTCTTCGCGGAGGCGGCCTCGGCGTCGTCGGAGTCGGAGGCCTCGTCGGACGACGACGAGCCGTGGTGGCTGTCCTCGGCGGCCGACAGTTCGAGCACCGGGGCCGGGTTCTCCGGCTCCTCCTGGCCGTCCTGCGGGACCTCGATCCAGCGCACGACCTCCTTGTTGGAGTACGTCTGGATCGCCTTGAAGACCAGTTCGTCGGCGTCCTCGGGGAGCTGGCCGACGGCGACCGGGAACTTCTGGAAGAAGCCCGCCTCGATGCCGTCTCCGGTGGCCGTCCAGGTGATCTTGGTGACCGCCTCGGAGATCTTCTCGCCGTGCATCTCGATCGGCTTGTCCAGCGTGGACTTGGTGACCTTGATGTCCCAGCCGTTGATCGCCTCAGGCATCGCCGAGGCCAGCGGGTGGTCGGTCGGGAAGGTGACCTCGAGCTTGGTGGTCGAGGCGTTGTCGCGTTCGTTGGGCACCTTGAAGTCGACGACCGCGTAACCGCCCTTGGCGGCGGTTCCCTCCGGCTGCACGCTGACGTGGGCGAAGGCGGGGACGGACAGGGCGAGCACGGCCGTGCCGGCGAGGGCGCCTGCGGCGGCGATGCGAGAGGCCTTCATTCGGAGCACTCCACTGTGGGTGAGATTCGAGATTCCGGTGGTGAAGAGGAGTACGCGTGCGCAGGGGTGCCCGATCGGGCGGGAAAGCAGCGGAACGGCGGAAAGGAGCTGTCCCTCGATCGGAAACTCGGGCACACGCGCGTGCCGCACGACGGCGGTCCCTCAACCCCACCTCGGTGGAGTGGCGGTCGCGTCGTGTCAGGCGGCGAGGACGAGTGCGGTGGCCGGCGGGCCCCGCCTGACCACCGTGT
Source organism: Streptomyces sp. DT2A-34 (assembly GCF_030499515.1). Classification (NCBI taxonomy): domain Bacteria; kingdom Bacillati; phylum Actinomycetota; class Actinomycetes; order Kitasatosporales; family Streptomycetaceae; genus Streptomyces; species Streptomyces sp. DT2A-34. The sequence continues at coordinate 5,110,887 of NZ_JASTWJ010000001.1, forward strand.
GCTGGAGTGCGAGGGTGCGGGGCTCGGACGGGCCGAACCAGTCGGCGCACTGGATGCGCGGGCCCGCCTCGGGCGCGCCCGGCAGCCCGGCACGCAGGGCGCGCACCAGCGCGAGCGCCCCGCGCAGGGATCGTACGGACGCCCCCTCGGCGACCGAATGCGCCGACAGCGCGGACATCTCGACGATCCGCAGCAGGGCCAGGTCCCCGCGCCGCAGCAGCCACCCCGCGACGACCGCCGCGAGAACGTGGGCGAGCACCATGGGCAGGGACGGCAGCAGCGAAGCGCTGGAGCCGGTGGCGGAGTCCGTGACGGTCGACAGAGCGTCCATCGACGGGTGTGAGGCATGCGCCCCGGTGGCCGGGCCGATCCGCGCCTCGGTGAGGATCCGCTGGGCCTGGGCCGGGCTGATCGCCGCCGCGGCGGTACCGCAGAGGAGCCGCGCCGCCTGCTCCACGAGCGCGGCGTCGGACGCGGCCCCGGACACGGAGGAGGCTCCGGTGGCCGCCCCGGCACTCGCCCCGTGCTGTCCGAGCCCGAACAGCGTGTGCAGGGCGGTCTGACCGACCGCGAGCAGCACCGCGATCCCGGGCAGCGAACGCTCACGTCCCGCGAACGGCACCGTGACCAGAAGCACACCGAGGAACCCGGCGCCCAGGGTCCACAGCGGGATCGTGGCGCAGGAGCCCAGCACGTGCCCCACCGCGGCCAGCACGACGCAGACCGCGGCGAACACCGCGGCCCGCAGGATCCGGAGATCACTTCCGGAGCGCGCCGTGCGCGGGTGGGGGGCAGTCATGGCGGGGTCATCATCGCACTGGCCTTATGGCCGCCATACGGCAGGTCCGCAAGATGACGTACGGGCGGTTGAGGACGTAGGAGGCGATAGGGGCCGTACGACCGGAAGATCACCCTCTGGTGTGAGGCGCCCCGACATACACCGATTCCGGTGTGGGCGCATCGACCATATGGGCGGCATCACGTCAATGATGTGCTTACAGCGGGGCACTCGCGGCAATACGTAACGGTATGTCGAGCCGCGGCCAGGAGGCTGGAGCATGAGCATCTGGTGGTCACTCCATCTGCGGCGGGAAGCCGCGAGCGTGCCGCTCGCCCGGCGGTTGCTGATCGGCACCATGGAGACCGCGGGCGTCGACCCCGATGTGTCGTACGACCTCTCCGTCGCCCTCAGCGAGGCCTGCGCGAACGCCGTCGAGCACGGCGGCGACACCGCGCCCGACGGCTCCCCCCAGGCCTACCGCGTCACGGCCTATCTCGACGGCGAGAAGTGCCACATCGAGGTCACCGACTCGGGCCCCGGCTTCGCCGCACCGTCCCGCGCCCCGCGCCCGGTGGCCAGCGACGCCGAGCATGGCCGGGGACTCTGCCTCATCGCGGAACTCGCCGACCACGTCCAGATCGGCAACAAGCCGGGGCGGGGCGGGGCGGTGGTGAGCTTCGACAAGATCCTCAAATGGAGGGAAGACGCTCCGCTGGTGGCGGTGTAGCGCGCGCCACCGCGTGCGGCCGCTGGACGGGTCGGATCAATCGGTGAGTTCTCCGGTGACCGACCCGCAAACGGCCAGTGCGCGCCGCCGACTTCAGCTTCCTCAGGACTCACAGCCCCCACACAGCGCCACCCCATGCTCCTGACGGACGGCGTCCCTAATTTCCTGGTCATGACGGGAAACCCCAAGGACAAGTCGATCACCCGGCGCCGCGCGATCGCGGTGACCGGAGGGACGGTCGCGGCGGGCGGGCTCGCCGTCGCCGGTTATCAGGCGGCCTTCGCCGACACCGGCACGACGACGACCACGGCCGACGCCGCGACGACAGCCTCCACCACCGCCTCGGAGAGCGCCGGCCACTGCATGACGCTGATGTCGAGCGTCACCGAAGGCCCCTACGCCGAGGAGATCTTCACGCTGGAGCCCTACTCGAAGCACTCCGGCAGTTACACCACCCTCGACAACGACATGGTCTACGACGGCGGCGCCTCCAGCGGCCTGCTCACTCTCAAGGCCGTGCACAAGAAGGACCCCTCCAAGGGCTACAAGGGCTTCCTGACCATCGGCGTCGACCCGGACGCCGAGAACCGGCGCGGGCAGCGGCGGCGGTGGCGGCGAGGGCGGTACGCCGCCGAGCGGTGCCCCGACGGGCACCCCGCCCAGCGACGCCCCGTCGGCCTCGGCCTCCTCGTAGGGGGTACGGCCATGAGCAGCCGCGAGGACGAGGCGCTGGCGCGGGCCGCCGTGACCGCGCTGACCGGGCAGCTGGCCCTGGCTCCCAAGCCGGGCCTGCCCGACCCGCGCGACCTCGGCGCCCGCGCTACCCGCCGGGACCACCGCCTGCTGCGCTGGTCGGCCAAGGCGCTCGCACCGGGCCTCACGGCGATGGCCGCCGCGGCCCGGCGCACGGGCGAGCCGACGCCCGGGCTCCGCAGCGAACTGGGCGCGATCGGCAGGTGCACCGGGCACTCGGTGCACCTGGCGGGCGGCGGCCACCGGGGCGCGCTCTGGGCGCTCGGCCTCCTGGTCGCCGCAGCCGCGCTCGACCCCCGGGCCGGGGCGCGGGACGTAGCCGCCACCGCCAAGCGGATCGCCGCCCACACCGACAAACGCTCCCCGCGCAGGCCCTCCAGGGGCTCCTCGGTGTCCGCGAAGTACGGCGCCGCCGGGGCCCGGGGCGAGGCGCGGGCCGGATTCCCGCACGTACGGCGGGCGCTGGACGCGCTGGCCACCGCCCGCTCGGCCGGTGCCACGGAGGAGCAGGCCCGCCTGGACGCCCTGCTCACCGTGATGTCCACCCTCCAGGACACCGAACTGCTCTACACCGCGGGCCCCCTCGGCCTACGGCAGGTCCAGGCGGGCGCCCGCGCGGTCCTGGAAGCGGGCGGTACGGCCACCGAGGCCGGCGCGGCGGCCCTGGTCGCCCTCGACACCGACCTGCACACGCGCGCGTGGAGCCCACGGGGGAGCGCGGGGCTGCTCGCGGGGGCGCTGTTCCTGGACGCGCTGCCCGTCACGGCACGAGCACGGGCCGCCTGACGGCCTCTCGCGCCCGGCGACCGGCGGCCCACCGAGCCGCCGGTCCCATCGCGTACGACGCCGCCGGCATCGCGCCGCCCAGCAGCAGCCAGCCCGGCGTCCCCCACTCCACGAGCAGGGCCGTCAGCAGGAGCGGGCCGAGGGTGCGGGCGATCGTGACGCCGGTCCCGAACAGGCCCTGGTACTCGCCGACGCGACTCTCCGGAGCCAGGTCGAACGACAGCTGCCAGGAACCCGCCGACTGCCCCATCTCGGCGACCACTTGAAGCACCGCGCCCACCACCAGGAAACCGACGGCCACCCACAGCGAGGCGCCCGCCGACAGCGCGAACACCACGCACGCGGCGAGCATCACCCAGCCCGCACGCCGCACCGCGCGCGTGGCGGTGGCCAGGCCCGTGACGCCGCGCGCCGCCCTGACCTGGAAGACCATCACCGCACCGGTGTTGAGCACGAACAGCGCGGAGACCAGCCAGGCGGGCGCGTCGGTCCTGCGGGTGATCCACAGCGGCAGCACGAGGCTGAGCAGCGGCAGCCGGAGCAGCAGCACGGTGTTGAGGAGTGCGACGAGGGCGTACGGCCGTTCGCGCAGGACGCCGCCGCTGGGACGTTTCCGCACCGGCCCCGGCCGCACGGCCGGCACCCGCGTCAACAGCCCCGCACACACCACGAAGCTCACCGCGTCCAGCGCGAACACCCCGAGATACGCCGCTCGCGTCCCGGCATGCAACGCCAGCCCGCCCAGCCCCGCACCCACCGCGAGCCCGGCGTTGAGCGTCGCCTGCAGATGCGCGAGCAGCCCGGTCCGCTCCCCGGCGGGCACCAGCCCCGCCAGCAACGCCTGCCGGGCGGCCCCGAGCCCGGACTGCGCGGCGGCGTACGCGCACGCGGCCGGCACGAAGGGCACGAAGCCGCGCACGACCGTGAAGGACGCCACCGCGAGCCCCGTCGCGAGGGCCAGCAGCACCGCCGTACCGCGCGGACCACGCCGATCGGCGAGCCGCCCCAGCGGAACCCCGACCAGCGAGCCGACGGCCCACCCGACGGTCAGCCCGAGCCCCACGCGCGCGGGGGCGAGGCCCACGACCTGGGTGAAGTACAGGGCCGATGTCGTGTAGTAGGCGCCATCCCCGACAGAGTTGCTCAACTGGGCGAGGGCGAGGAGACGTCGGGGACCTGCGGGCGGTACGAGGAAGTTCGTCACGCAGACGACGCCAGGGAAGCTGTGGGCCCTTCATCAGGCCCAATCGCCGACCCTTTCACTGCCCCGATTCAACCGCTCTCCGGCACTTTCCCCAGTACTTTCCCCAGCACCTCCAACGCCTGCGGATACACCCGCTCCCGAGGCGTCCCGTACCCCACGACGAGCCCCTGCGGCCGCCCCTCGCCGCCGCCCGGCGTATGCCAGTGCTCCCCCAGATGCCCCACCGCGAGCCCCTCCTCCTCCGCCCGCGCCAGCACCCGCGCCTCGTCGTCGACCTCACCAGCGCGTGCAGCCCGGCCGCGATTCCCCGCACATGCCAACGCGCCCCCAGCCGATCCAGGAGCTGGTCCCGGCGCCGGTACCGCAGCCGGCAGGCACGCACATGACGGTCGTACGCGTGGCTGTCGATCAGCTCGGCGAGCGCCAACTGGCCGAGGGACTCGGTGTGATGGTCACTGTGCAGCTTGGCGTCGGCCACGGCGTCGACCAGGTGCGGCGGCAGCACCATCCAGCCGAGCCGCAGCGCGGGCCCGACAGTCTTCGAGGCCGTGCCCAGGTACACCACCTGCCCCGGCGCCATCCCCTGCAGCGCGCCGACGGGCTGACGGTCGTATCGGAACTCCCCGTCGTAGTCGTCCTCGACGATCAGCCCTCCACGCGCGCGTGCCCAGTCGCCGATCGCCCGGCGCCGCTCCGGGTGCAGGGTCACGCCGGTCGGGTACTGATGCGCGGGCGTGACGACAACGGCCGCGCAGTCCCCCAACTCCTCGGCACACACACCCCGTTCGTCCACCCGCACGGGCACGACGGCGCCCCCGCCCCGCCGCACCACCTCGCGATGGAACGGCAGCCCCGGATCCTCCATGGCGACGCCGCCGCCCTCCAGCACGCGCGTGAGGAGCGCCGGCCCCTGCACATACCCGGAGGTGATCACGATCCGCTCCGGCGGCGCGATCACCCCACGCGCCCGCCCCAGATACCCCGACAGCGCGGTCCGCAGCTCGTCCGACCGCGCGGATCGCCGTAGTCGTACGCCCGCGAGGGCGCCGTGGCGATGGCCCTGCGCAACGCCCGCAGCCAGGCGGCTGCCGGAAACGCCCCCACGTCCGGACTCCCGGGGCGCAGATCGAAACGCGGCGCACGCGCGGGGCGAGTGGGGTCCGGCGTACGCGCGCGTGCGACGGCCTCCGGCGCTTCGGAGCCGACGGGAGGCAAGGAGGCGACTCGCGTACCGGACCCCTGCCGGGCGGTGAGATACCCCTCGGCGACAAGCTGGTCGTACGCCGCCTTCACGGTGTTCCGAGAGATCCCGAGCTCACAGGCGAGCTGCCGAGTGGCAGGCAACCGCTCGCCGGGCGTGAGCCGCCCGTCCCGCACGGCATCCCGCAGCGCCCGCTCAAGCCCCGCACGACGACCGTCACCGACGGCCAGTTCCAGATGCAGGTCCACCCCAACCCCCTAGGGGCGCGGGGCTGGATCGATATGCGGCTCCGCCGCGTGGGCGCGACCAGCCCCCACACCCCGCAGACCGCATCGATGGCCGGACACCCCTTCGGTCCCCGGCCAACAATGCGACGTTCAGCCCTTCAGCGCGGCCATCCAGCTCTCAACCTCGTCCGACCGCCGAGGCAGCCCAGCCGACAGATTCCGGTTCCCGTCCTCGGTCACCAGAATGTCGTCCTCGATCCGCACCCCAATGCCCCGGTACTCCTCGGGGACCGTGAGGTCATCGGCCTGGAAGTACAGCCCGGGCTCGACGGTCAGCACCATCCCCGGCTCCAGCACACCCTCCACATACGTCTCCGTCCGCGCCGCAGAGCAGTCATGGACGTCCATGCCGAGCATGTGCCCCGTCCCGTGCAGCGTCCACCGCCGCTGCAGCCCCAGCTCCAGCACCCGCTCCACGGGCCCCTTGACGAGCCCCCACTCGACGAGCCGTTCGGTCAGCACACGCTGGGCCGCGTCATGGAAGTCCCGGTACTTCGCACCCGGCTTCACCGCCGCGATACCGGCCTCCTGCGCCTCGTACACGGCGTCGTAGATCTTCTTCTGGATCTCGCTGTACCGGCCGTTGATCGGCAGCGTCCGCGTGACGTCGGCGGTGTAGTACGTGTGCGTTTCGACGCCCGCGTCGAGCAGCAGCAGATCACCCGAACGCACGGGCCCGTCGTTGCGCACCCAGTGCAGCGTGCAGGCGTGCGGACCGGCCGCGCAGATGGAGCCGTAGCCGACGTCGTTGCCCTCCACGCGCGCGCGGAGGAAGAACGTGCCCTCGATGTAGCGCTCGGAGGTCGCCTCGGCCTTGTCGAGGACCTTCACGACGTCCTCGAAGCCGCGCACGGTCGAGTCGACGGCCTTCTGCAGCTCGCCGATCTCGAAGTCGTCCTTGACCAGCCGCGCCTCGGACAGGAAGACCCGCAGCTCCTCGTCCCGCTCGGCGGTGACCTTGTCGGTCAGCGCGGCCTCGATGCCGGCGTCGTAGCCGCGCACGACGCGCACGGGCCCCGTCGCCTCGCGGAGCTTGTCCGTCAGCTCGCGCACGTCGGCGGCCGGGATGCCGTACAGCTTCTCCGCCTCGGTGAGCGAGTGCCGGCGGCCGACCCACAGCTCGCCCTGGCCGGACAGCCAGAACTCGCCGTTCTCCCGGTCGGAGCGCGGCAGGAGGTAGATCGTCGCCTTGTGCCCGTCGGCGACGGGCTCCAGGACGAGGACGCCGTCTGCGCTTTCATCGGGCCGGCCGCCAGTGAGATACGCGTACTCGACCGACGCCCGGAAGGCGTACTCGGTGTCGTTCGAGCGGGTCTTCAGATTGCCCGCGGGAATCACCAGACGCTCACCCGGGAAGTGCGCGGACAGCGCGGCGCGCCGCGCGGCGGTCTGGGTGGCCTGGGGGATCGGCTCCAGGCCGCGCAGCTCCGTGTCGGCCCAGCCGGACTTCATGTTCTCGGCGAGCTCGTCGGACACGCCCGGGTACAGGCCGTTCTTGCGCTGCTTGATGGGCTCCTCTTCGGCAGTCTCCGGCCCCGCTGCGGTAGCAGCAAGATCAACAGAGTCCGAGAGCTCTTCTGCCACGGCGGTCATCCTCCTCGATACGGCACTGGACCCCGTCCATCGTACGGTCGTACAGAAGGGGGCCCCGGGGGGAAAGGACCATTACCGAGAGCTGCTATGCCGACGACCTCGGACCCTGTTATGGCCGGCTACTCGAACCGAGCCGCCAGCAGCACCACGTCCTCCTCGCTGTCCGCCCGGTCCAGCCCGTTCGGCAGGACCGTCCGCAGGACGTGGTCGACGACCGCGTCCGGATCGTGCCGCAGGGCCCTCGGCACCCCGGCCGCCGCCGCGTGCAGCCGGGTGAACGCCCGGTCGGTGGGGTCGCCGGTGCGGTGCAGCAGCCCGTCGGTGTAGAGCAGAACCGTCTCTCCGGCTTCCGCCGTCAGCTCCACGCTCGGCGCCTCCCAGCAGGCCAGCATGCCCAGCGGCGCGGACACGGAGGTCTCCACGAACTCCGTGCGCCGATCACCGATCAGCAGCGGCGGGGTGTGCCCGGCGCCCGCGAGCGTGATCTTGCGCAGGGCGGGCTCGCAGTAGGCGAACAGGGCGGTGGCGCAGCGGGCCGGCTCGGTGAGTCTGAGCAGCAGTTCCAGGTCGGACAGGACCGCGACCGGGTCCTCGCCCTCCATGACGGCGTACGCCCGCAGGCTGGCCCTCAGTCGTCCCATCGCGGCGATGGCGCTGGGCCCGGACCCGGTCACCGAGCCGACCGCCAGGCCGAGCGCGGCGTCCGGCAGCGGCAGCGCGTCGTACCAGTCGCCGCCGCCGCGCGGGCCGGTGCGGTGCCGCGCGGCGAGCTGCACGCCGGCCATGCGGGGCAGGCGGGAGGGGAGCAGTTCCTCGGCCATCGTCTTCATGCACGCGCGTGTGCGCTCGACTTCGAGGAGCCGGGCGAGGTGCTCGGTGGCGTAGCGGGCGTACAGACCGATGAGGTGGCGTTGGCGTTCGGCCGGTTCGGCGGGCTCGTCGTACAGCCACACGGCGGCGCCGAGACGGCCGGCGGCCTCGGTGGACAGGGGGAGCGCGTAGCTCGCGGCGTAGCCGAGGCGTGCGGCCACCTCGCGGTGGCGCGGGTCGAGTCCGTCCGCGGCGAACAGGTCGGGCTCGGCGATCTCGCCGTCACCACCCGGAAGGCCGTCGAGGATCCTGCCGAACGACAGGGAGCTGCGCGGGACGGTCTCGAGGTGGCCGAGGTCGGCGCGGGCGAGGCCCAGTCCGATCGTCTTGTCCGGGCCGAGCCCGTCGGCCGGTTCCAGCACGACGAGGCCGCGCCGGGCACCCACGAGGGCGGCTCCGGCGCGCAGCAGTTCCTGGAGGGCTTCGGCGAGTGCGTCCGTGCGGGCCAGGCGCTCGGTGAGCTCGTGGAGTGTCGTGAGGTCCGAGACCCACCCGGCGAGACGGTCCTGAAGCAGCGCCCCTGGTGCGTGAGGTGGCGGGACCGCTGAGGTTCCCGAGGCCGCGGGCGCGGGCGCGACAGTGTGTGCGGGCGAGGGAACCGTTGAATCGATTCCGGCCACTTTCGGAGGGTGAGGGGCGTTCATGGCGTCCGGCTTTCCGGCCGGTGCGTATTGCTCAAAGGCATCGCAAACCCCCATGTCATTCTGCGCCGGTAGCAGTGTCTCCACATGTACACGCACTCGTGAGGGGATGTCCAGCATTGTCCTGCCGGGATTCCTGGTGTCCGTGGGTAACCAGAGCACTCGGCGTAGACCTCTTGCATAAAGGCAAAGTTGGCCTAAAACTGCCTCAGGGAACAGGGTATTGCGGTCGACTGGTTTCGCTCCACGGAGCGTCACAGCGGTCGTGATGGGTACGTACTCGGTGAAGACCAGGGGTGGTTGACAACCACCCGGAACCTGGTGACGGACCCGGGCGTCTTAGCCACCGACGGCCGGCCCCATCCTCCCGCGGCGGAGGCGAAGAGAAATACGCGCGACGCTAAACGCCAGACTTCGCCACCCCACGCCACGCCCATGCTTTTGACAGAAGCGGTATGGACGAGGTGGCCGCGGAAGCAGTCAACGCTCGGCCCATAGGGGTTTCCCTTGCCCAAGGCAGGGGGTGTGATGCGCCAACAGGTACGCACAGTGAAGTGATCGACACATGGTGTGATGTGACCACGGTGTTGCCAGCGGTGCAACGGAAAGGAACGAGCGCTCATGCGCGAGATCCTCGGAAGGCGACGCAGGCTCCTGCGCGGCGACGGGAGGCCTGAATTGATCAGCGCGGCCCTGTCCTTCGCGACGGAATGGCGCTGGCCGGTACTCCCGGGCGTGACGACGCACCCGCAGGGGCATGCCCGCTGCGGCTGCCCCGACCCGGAGTGCACGGTGCCCGGCGCCCACCCCTTCGACCCCGGCCTCCTCGCGGCCACCACCGACGAGCGCATGGTGCGCTGGTGGTGGACCAACCGGCCCGCGGCGCCGATCATCCTCGCCACCGGCGGCACGGCACCCTGCGCGGTCAGCCTCCCCGCGCTGCCGGCCGCTCACGCCCTCACCGCACTCGACCGCATGGGCATGCGCCTCGGCCCGGTCGTCGCCTCGCCCGCCCGCTGGGCGATCCTGGTGAAGCCGTACTCCATGGAGCAGCTGGGCGAACTGCTCTACGCCAAGGACTTCGTCCCCGGTTCCCTCCGCTTCCACGGCGAGGGCGGCTACATCGCCCTTCCCCCGTCCGAGACGGGCCAGGGCCCCATCACCTGGCAGCGCGCCCCGCTGCCCGGCTCGGCCTCCCCGTGGGTGCCGGACGTGGAGGCGGTGGTGGACGCCGTGGTTGAGGCCCTCACTCGTACGGGTGTGAGCGCGCCCGAGTTGTAGGGCCGAACGGCGCGCGTGGAACGGCACATGCCCGAGCGGTCGTTACATTCCGCTGTATGCCGCGTCAAACCAGGGGAAATAGGGCACCGTCGTCGCATCGCCGCGGGCCGAATCGTAGAAGAGTCCGTCTGATCGCCTTCGCGTCCGTCGCGGCGGCCGCGGTCGCCCTGCCGCTGGCCTGGGCGGCCGCCGGCCAGGTCGTCGAGGCGAGCCGGGCCGCCGGACGCACGTCCGCTCGTGAGGCCGTACGGCCCTCCCCCCATGCTCCTGAGGACGGTGCCGTACGCCCGTCCCGCCCCACCGACGCCAAGGCGCCCGCCGCCGAGCCCGTCGACTCCTCGCTGCTGCTCGGCCTGGGCCTTGCCACCGCCGCCCGCTGCGGTCCCGAACTCACCTCCCCCGAAGGCGTCGAGGCGCAGACCTGCGTCCTCACGCAGGGCGACGAGACCTGGGCGCGCACCTACTTCCGCAACGCGACCGGCGGCGCGCTGGACTCCGTACTGAGCCTCATGGGGCCCGGTGGCCGCACGGTGCAGATGCGCTGCGGCGGGGGCGCCGAGGACGAGCCGGGGACGTGTGAGACGCCCCGGGAGCGCACTCGGGGGAACCTGGACGCCTACACGGCGGTCGCGGAGTTCGCGTCCCGGGCCGGGAGCGGGCCGCTGCTGCTGCGCTCCGCGAGCAACTCCTCGCCGGACAATTCCTAGAGGGCCGCGGGCAGTTGACAGGCGGCGTCATTCCGTAAAGGAGTGCGCACATGGAAAGACCCGGTTGCTGGCGACGGGGGATGCACCAGCAACCGGGCTACTGGAACGGTAACAAGAGATCGGCGGTTCGCAAATTCGATCCGGGCTTTCCAGTCACGGATTCCCTTGCTCCGCATGGGAGTTGTGAGGTGACTCACCCTTCCCGCGCGAGCCGGTTCGGCTGAACGGCCGTTCAGCCGAACCCGATCTCCGCAGCGCTCGTCAGCTGAGCGTGACCTGCCGGTTGGTCAGGCCGCCACGCGCGCGCCGCTCGTCCGCGGTGAGCGGCGCGTCGGTGGCCAGGGCCGCGGCGAGGCGCTCGGCGAACTCCGCCGCCGGCTTCTCCACGTCCTCCGCGCCGACGCCGCTCGGCAGGTCCCAGACCGGCACGGTGAGGCCGTGAGCGCGGAAGGAGCCCACGAGACGGGTGCCTTCGCCGAGGTTCGACTTCCCTGCCGCGTGCAGCCGCGCGAGGGCGTCCAGAAGCTGCTCCTCGGGGTGCGGCATGACCCAGCGCAGGTGGTTCTTGTCCGGCGTCTCGCACCAGTAGGCGGAGTCCACGCCGGTCAGCCGCACGGTCGGGATGGCCGCGGCGTTGGCCCGCTCCAGGGAGGCGGCCACCTCCGGGGTGGCGTTCTCCGCGTCCGGCACCCAGAACTCGAAGCCCGCGTGCACAACTGGCTCGAACGCGCCTTCGGGGTCGAGCAGATCCTGCAGCCGCGGACCGTCGGCCGGGGCACGGCGGCCCTGGACCGGGGTGCCGGGCGGTGCGATGAGGGCCTGCTGGAGCGTGTCGGCGAGGTCGCGGCTGATGTCGCCCGATGCCGTGTCGTTCTGCAGGCCGAGCAGGACCGAGCCGTCGTCGCGGCGCAGGGCCGGCCAGGCCATCGGCAGGACCGTGGCCAGGGTGACGGACGGGACGCCCTCGGGGAGGCCGCCCTTCAGGGGCAGCTCGACGGTGGCGGCCGGCACCAGTTCGCGCAGTGCCACCCAGTCGCACTCGCCCGGCAGCCCTTCGAACGGGCGGTGCACCAGCTCGGTCACCGCGTGCGCGGCGGCCCGGCCGTGGCAGGCCTTGTAGCGACGGTCGCTGCCGCAGGGGCACGGCTCGCGTGCGCCGACAACCGGGATCTCTCCATCGCTGAGCTGCGGGCGGGCCTTGGTCTGGGGTCGCTTCTTGGCCATCGTGGGTGTCTCCCGGTTACGGCTCGTCTCGTACGGCGCGAGCCTAGCCGTTCCCACCATGCGCGACGGGAGCCTGTGGACAACCCACCGGGTCGTGCCGGAAGCAGGGCCTCTGGCGGAGCAGTGCCTGTGCCGGAACCCGTGCCGTCAGACCAGGTCGTTCCGTCGGGTCAGGTCGCCCCGTCAGTCCAGGTCGTCGAAGGCGTCCGCGAAGTCGAGGCCGGATATCGCGCCCACCGTCGGCGCTGCGACGCGCGTAGCGAAGTCGTCGCGGCGGTGCCCGGCATCCGGATCATGAACGTCGTCGTGGACCACGACCCAGACCGTGACCTCACCCCGGGGGTCGTCCCGTATGCCCCAGTCGTCGGCGAGGGCGGTGATGATGTTCAGCCCGCGGCCGCCGTGCGCGGTGACCGAGGGTGTGGCCGGAGCGGGGCGGGTGGGCCCGCCGCCGTCCGTCACCTCCACGGTGAGCCTGCCGCCCGCGTCCACGCGCCAGGCGGCCCGTACGTCACCGTCCCCGGACAGTGCGTCACCGAGCGGCCGGCCGTGTTTGCAGGCGTTGCTCAAGAGTTCGGAAAGAATCAGTACGGCATCGTCGATGACCGATTCCGACACGCCACCCCTGCGCAACTGCGAGCGCATACGGTGTCTCGCCTTCCCCACGCCCGCAGGGCCATGGGGTACGGCCATGCTCGACGACGTGGGCACCTCCTGTGCCACCACCAACGCCACCCCCGAGACCTCCTTTGCCCCACGCCACGGAGTGGATGCCCCATTGGCCTGTACCGGAAACCGGCCAATCAACGTCCGGTGACGCACTCGCAACGATCGAATACGGACCGAACGCGCCGGAGCACTCCCTGTAATCGGGATGGCTGGAATTCGACGGTGTGAGCGAGAGTGGAGGATGGAGCTGAAGGGACTCCGGGGTCAAGAGGTTGTGCAGAGGTTGATGAGGTTTTAGGGGTTTCCGGGTGTGCGGTTTGCCGGGGCCACTTGCTCTGGTCCGGGCGCCGACCACGCTTTTGGTCGTGTTTGGTCGTACGTCGGCCACGCGCGCGTGTGTCAGCGGCCGAGCTGGCGCAGCACCGCGCGCGGGCGGTTGGTGATGATGGCGTCGACGCCCAGTTCGACGCAGAGGTCGACGTCCTGGGGCTCGTTCACGGTCCAGACGTGCACCTGGTGGCCGGCCCGCTTCAGGCGCTCCACATACGCCGGGTGACTGCGCACGATCCGGATCGAGGGACCGGCGATACCGACGCCGGCGGGCAACCGTCCGTCCCGGAGTCTGGGCGAGACGAACTGCATCAGATAGACGGTCGGCAGCGTCGGCGAGGCGGCACGCACGCGATGCAGCGAGCGCGCCGAGAAGCTCATGACCCGCACCGGGGACTCGTCGGCCGAGACGGGCGCGTCGAGCCCGAACCGCTTCAGCAGGACCAGCAACCGCTCCTCGACCTGCCCTGCCCACCGGGTCGGATGCTTGGTCTCGATCGCCATCTCCACGCGCCGCCCCGCGTCGGCGACGAGCTCCAGCAGTCGCTCCAGGGTGAGTACGGAGGTGTCCTCGGGGTCCTCCGGCCGGAACTCCCAGTCGGGCTCCTCGGTCCGGTTCTTCCACGAGTCGCGGTTCTTGCGGGAGCCGAAGTCCAGGGCGGCGAGCTCGGCGAGCTCCAGGGCGGAGACCGCGCCGCGGCCGTTGGACGTACGGTTGACGCGGCGGTCGTGGACACAGACGAGATGACCGTCCGCGGTGAGGCGTACGTCGCACTCGAGGGCGTCCGCACCGTCCTCGATCGCCTTCTTGTACGCGGCCAGGGTGTGCTCGGGAGCGTCTTCGGAGGCTCCGCGATGAGCGACGACTTGGATCTGCTGCTGCCGTGCGTGGGTCACCGCGTCATGGTCCCACCGCAGCCGGGTAGACGTGCGGCCGGAGCAGTCTTGAGGATGCTGGGATTGTTCCTGTTTAGTCGTAGGTGCCCTGTATAAGGAGTGGCCGTGGGCCCACAGCCACCGCTTATGGTGCTCTGACGGCTTGTGGGAAAAGCTGACGGCATACAAAAAGACATGCACAGCTGAAGCGCACCTACCGCCGACGAGTACTGGTCGGCGTGAACGGGCGTGACCGAGTGCGACCGAAAACTACAGCCGTGGATCGAGGAGAGAAGCTGTGAGCACCGAGAACGAGGGCGCCGCGGTACCCCCGGCCCCGTCCGCACCTCCCGTGCCGGTGGATGCTCCTGCTGCTTCGGCACCCCAGGAGCGCCCGGCTCCCGAGGGCGATGCCGCACCGACCACTCCGCTCCCACCGGTGCCGAACGGCGCCCCGGCGAACTCGAACGGCCTGCAGCCGTACGCCGCCGACGCTGCCGCGAACGGGTCTCAGCCGTACGCCGCCGAAGCGGCTTCGAACGGCGCCCAGCCGCCCGCCGCCCAGGGTTCGGCCCCCGACGCCTCCTGGCCGCCTCCGCCGCCGCCCACCCCGCCGTACGCCGACAGCGGTGCCGCCGGTGATGCCGGTGCCGGTTCTGGTGCCGGTGACGGTGCGGGCTCCGGCTGGGGTGCCACCTACCAGCAGCCGGCGCCGAAGTCCGGCCGCGGGCGCGGCGGACTGCTCGCCGCGGTCCTCATCGCCGCGCTGGTCGCGGGCGGCCTCGGTGGCGGCCTCGGCTACACCCTGGCGAAGAACGACGACAACAGCTCCTCGACGACCGTCTCCGCCGCCGACAGCGGTGGCGACATCAAGCGTGACCCGGGCACGGTCGCGTCCGTGACCGCCAAGGCACTGCCGAGCACCGTCACCATCGAGGCCGAGAGCAGCAGCGGCGAGGGCGGCACCGGCACCGGCTTCGTCTTCGACACCGAGGGCCACATCGTCACCAACAACCACGTGGTGGCCGACGCGGTGGACGGCGGCAAGCTCACGGCGACGTTCCCGAACGGCAAGAAGTACGACGCCGAGGTCGTCGGCCACGCGCAGGGCTACGACGTGGCGGTGATCAAGCTCAAGAACGCCCCGTCGGACCTCAAGCCGCTGACGCTGGGCAACTCCGACGACGTGGCGGTCGGCGACTCGACGATCGCGATCGGCGCCCCCTTCGGCCTCTCCAACACGGTCACGACGGGCATCATCAGCGCCAAGAACCGCCCGGTGGCCTCCAGCGACGGCACCGGCAGCAACGCCTCCTACATGAGCGCCCTGCAGACGGACGCCTCGATCAACCCCGGCAACTCCGGCGGCCCGCTGCTGGACGCGCAGGGCAACGTCATCGGCATCAACTCCGCGATCCAGTCCTCCGCCAACGGCCTGGGCGGCACCAGCCAGTCCGGCTCGATCGGCCTTGGCTTCGCCATCCCGATCAACCAGGCCAAGTACGTCGCCCAGCAGCTGATCAAGACCGGCAAGCCGGTGTACGCCAAGATCGGCGCCTCCGTCTCCCTGGAGGACACCACCGACGGCGCCAAGATCACCGAACAGGGCGCCAGCGGCTCGGACGCCGTAGAGGCGGGCGGCCCCGCCGCCAAGGCCGGCCTCAAGCCGGGCGACGTCATCACCAAGCTCGACGACAGGGTGATCGACTCCGGCCCCACCCTGATCGGCGAGATCTGGACCCACAAGCCCGGCGACAAGGTGACGATCACCTACGAACGCGGCGGCCAGTCCCACACGGTCGAACTCACCCTGGGCTCCCGCACGGGCGACAGCTGACACCACGGCCACGCGCGCGCGTACGTCCGGCTCCGACCAGAGCCGACGGCACGCGCGCGTGTTCGTTTGTTGCCCTGTTTGCCGCCCTGGTGCTGGGGAGGGGCGGGCGCCTTCGGGAGGGCGCCGATGGGCGGGAACCAGGACGCGGTGCACCGGCGTCCTCGCCGCCGGGAGGGCGCCCGCACTGTCGTTCGCCGAGGCGACGGCATGGACGGCCGGCCAGGGAGCTGCTCGGCGGCCGACAACGGGTGTGGATTGCGTTGCGCGCGCGGGGAGTTGCCGTTCGGGGGCGACGGTGTCCACACGTTCGGATGGGCTATGGTGCCTTCTCGACCTCGACTGTTCGCGAATGGGAAGCGGAGCCGCGAATGGTAAGCAGACAAGGGGGCGGTCTCGCGGTGTCCGATCTCGGGCGGCTCGTCGCCGGCAGGTACCTGCTGGTGGAGCGGGTGGGCAGCGGCGGTATGGGAACCGTCTGGCGTGCCGAGGACAAACTGCTCGGCCGCCACGTCGCCGTGAAGAAGCTGCACATCCCACCGCACCTGCAGGACGACGAGGTCCGCACGCTCTACGAGCGCACCCGCCGCGAGGCCCGCAGCGCCGCCCGGATCACCCACCCCAACGTGATCGTGGTGCACGACGTCGTCGATGACGAGGGCCTGCCGTGCATCGTCATGGAGTACATCCCCTCGGTCACGCTGAGCGACGTACTGGAGCGGCGGGGTGCGTTGCCACCCGAGGAGGCAGCCCGGATCGGCATGGCCATGGCCGCCGCATTGCGCGCCGCCCATGACGCCGGGGTCCTGCACCGGGACGTCAAACCCGCCAACGTTCTGCTCGGCGACGACGGGCGGATCGTCCTCACCGACTTCGGGATCGCCATGGAGGCGGGTACGTCCTCGCTGACCAAGCCCGGCGAGTTGATCGGCTCCATCTGCTACCTGGCCCCCGAACGGCTCAGGGGCGCGCATCCCGAGACCGGTCCCGCCAGTGATCTGTGGGCCCTGGGGGCGACGCTGTACCAGGCGGTCGAGGGGCGGGACCCGTTCCGCCGCGACACCCCGATCGAGACGGCGTACGCCATCGCCACCGATCCGTACGAGCCCTCGCGCAGGGCCGGGGAACTGACCCCGGTGATCGAGGGTCTGCTCGTCAAGGATCCCGAACAGCGCATGGACGTACACGAGGTCGAACGCCACCTGGGCGAGGTGACCGGCCGCCAGACCGCCCGCCTCGACGCACCCACGCGACCGGACC
This sequence comes from Streptomyces sp. DT2A-34, assembly GCF_030499515.1. Classification (NCBI taxonomy): domain Bacteria; kingdom Bacillati; phylum Actinomycetota; class Actinomycetes; order Kitasatosporales; family Streptomycetaceae; genus Streptomyces; species Streptomyces sp. DT2A-34. The sequence continues at coordinate 5,127,911 of NZ_JASTWJ010000001.1, forward strand.
GCGCCGAGGGTCTCGCGCCTCCCGGCGGCAAGGGCAACGGCAAGGGCAACCGCCGCCGTACGGTGATGCGGTCGGTCCTGGCGGTGACACTCGCCGCCTGTCTGGCGGGCGGCGCACTGTGGTGGCTCAAGGACAGCGCCGGCGATCCGAGCACGCACGCGTCCGGCTCCGAGGCGTCCACTCCCTCCCCCACCGGCCCCCGTCCCAGTCCCAGCCCCACCGTGCCGCCGGTGCCCGCCGGTTACCACCTCGAGAAGCCGGACACCGGCATCTCCGTGCCCGTGCGGGACGGCTGGACCCGCAAGACGTTGCCCGGCGGCGAAGTGGGCTACATAGACCCGTCGGAACTGGTGGGCCTGCGCGTCAACGTCGTCGAGTTCGCGGGCACCGATCCGCTGCGGCACTGGCGTGAGACGGAAGAGGAACAGACCGCCCGCGACAATCCCGGCTATGAACGGGTGAGGATGGCCGAAACGACCTTCCGGGGACGGCCTGCCGGGTACTGGGAGTTCACCTTCGACGGCAGAGCACGGAAGTACCGCGCGGCGGAGCTGGCCTTCGCGAGCTCCGACGGCACCCAGTACGTGATCTACCTCTCCGCGCCGGACGGGCAATGGCACGAGTACCGGCCGGTCTTCGACACCGCCGTCAACGGGGTCCGCCTGAGCGACGACGGCTGACGGCGCGCCCTTGCCGGCCCGCCCAGTCCCCCCGGCACCGGAGCAACCGCACCCCACACGGACCACGACCCCCGCGACACGCTCGCGGCCGGTACGCTGTACCCGCTCCGCCCCTGGTGGGCGGTGCGCAGGTGGGTTGCCCGAGCGGCCTAAGGGAACGGTCTTGAAAACCGTAGTGACGTGAAAGCGTCACCGTGGGTTCGAATCCCACCGCCTCCGCAGGTCAGAGACGTGCTGGTCAGAACGGTGTCCCTTGATGAAGGCGCCCCTTCTGCATGGGGCCTGTCTCACCTTGATCCGGCCCTGTCGCGTTGTGGATCAGTGCGTGTGGACCAGGCGTGGACCAGATCGCTGCCCGCGCCAGGTCTTCCACCAGGCGTTTTGGACCGCTCGCTGACAGGCTGCCTATCGGTTGCGTGCGGAAGGATCTTGGTGGAGCCGTTGGGCGACTTCTTGGAGGAATGCCCCAAGTTCATGTCGGTCCCTGCCCCGAGTCTTCAGCGCATGGCAGTTGGGGCATAGGGCGATTGTGTTGCTGCCGTGATCCCGGCCGCCTTGCGCGTGCTCGACGACGTGGTCGACCTCCAGGATGGGATCGCCGTTGTCGGTGTAGCCGACGGGTTCAGGGTTCATGCATCGCGGGTTCTCGCAACGCCCCTTTGACCGCTTCAGCACAGCCCTGCGTACGAGAGGGTTGCGGACTCTGTGAACGGTGGTGCTCTCAGTGCGCCTCTGATCACGTCCCGTGTGCTCCCACTCCTCAGCCTGCGTCATCCACTTCGCATACAGCTCGTCATCGTTCAGGACGCGAAGCCGGCGTGGCTGGAACGGCAGGGCGATCATCTTGGGCGGAGCCAAGGGCTGCGGAATCGACGCTAGTTGCCGAAAGGCTGCTGCTGTTCGGGTATTGCCGTCTCGGATCACCAGACGGTGGGCCTCATCGAGCAGCAGGACAGGCATGCCCTGGTCTTCGCACAGCCAGCGGTGGTACGTCGCGAGAGTGGCACGTGTCTTACCGGCGCCCGTAGCCATTTGAATCACGGCACGACTCGGAAAGCCTGGCTGACGGGCGCTTGAGGGCAACAGCAGGTCCTCTTGGAAGTGGCGGGGAGTGCTGCCTCGGGCCCATGCGGGCAGGCCCTTTGGGGGTGGGAAATCGTCGATCACCGGATCATCACCTCGCGGTGACTGTGCCACGAGGGTCTGACATCCATGGTGCGTGCGTGGGCGCCACCCTGCCGGGGCGGGCAGAGCGGCGCCGCTGTTACTTCGGTAGAAGGGCGAGGTTACTGCTCGTCAGCAGCGTCAAGGGCGCGCTCGATCTGTTCGTTCGAACACTGCTGGTTCCGGTGAATCGCTTTGGCGTAGAAGCGGAAGAGGACAGCGATGCTGTGGCCAGCCCGCCGCGCGACCTCAGCCGGGGAGACTCCGGACTCAAGCCAGAGTGAGACGCCCGCGTGACGCAGGGAGTACGGCACGTGAGCCAGGGGGAAGCCGCTTCAGATTCGGTCAGCACTGCGAGTCGAGCCGCCTTCCAAGCCTCCCCGTACTCCTTGGACAGCAGGCCGCCGCCCTGGGCTGCGCGGAACAGCCGGCCGTCTTCAGCGGTACCGAACTCCTTGATGTGCTCGCGGACCAGGCGCACGAGGACGGGGGGAATCGGCACGGGCCGGGTCGCCTTGCGGGCCCGCTTCTTCAGGCCGCGCGTATCGAACGACTCGCCCGTGTCGGTCCACCCGGAGCCGACGCGGGGCGTGCTCGTGGACAGCAGCACTTCTCCCCAGCCCTCTTCGGGCAAGGTGAAGTCTTCTTCCCGGAGATTGGCCGCCTCCCCAGGGCGGTTGGCCGCGTAGTAGAGGCAGCCGAAGAACGCCATCAGGTGGCGTCCGCGTGCCCCCTGCTCGCCTACAGCGTCGATCAGCGCCTTCGCCAGCTTGGGGCCGGGGACGAACCGGAAGTCGATCTCGTCGTCAGTTTCGGGCGGGGTCCAGTCGACCTTGTCGAGGGGCATGGTTGCTAGCAACTCCCGTTCCACCGCGTACCGGAGGCAGTTGCTGAAGACCGTTCGCTTGCGATTCACCGTGTTCTCGGCAGCGGCCGTGCCGTCTTGCTTCAGCTTCAGAGCGTCGAGCGCTGTGCGCACCACCGAGGGCGTATTGAGCGCGGTGATGTCGACGGACTTCCGGCTGATCCAGTCCAGCGCCGACACGATGTCAGCGGGCGGCTGCTCGACGACGATACGGGGCTTCAGCGTCCCGTCGTCGCCGAGGATGAAGCGGTAGACCCACGAGTAGAGGGCGATGCGGAGGACCTTTGGAGCCGGAGCCCCACGGTTGTCCTTGACCAGCTTCGGCGTGATGGTGGCCAGCGTGTCGGCGATGCTCGCGCGGTGCTTGGCTGAAGCGCCGGGCCACTTCATCTCCGCGTACGCGCGAGTATGGGCGTACCAGGTGGTGGAGTTGAGCGCCTGTGCCTCCGAGGCGGGCAGGCCGGTTTCCGTGTCGAACTGCTCGCGGTTGCGCAGCGCGGTCAGCAGCTCCGAGCGTCGACCGTCAGCCTGAGCCTTGATCTTGTAGCTCTTGGAGAAGGGCCGGGGACCGACGCGCCACCGGAGCTGATAGGCAGCCGCGCGGTTGGGCCGCTTGCGGATGCCCCAGATCTGAACGTCGTAGGTCAGCACGCTTCCTGCACCTCGCAGGCGTCGAACCAGGCGTCGAGGTCGGCCCGGCGTATGCGGATCTGCCCGTTGGGAAGCTTTAGGTGCCTGGGCGCCTGGCCCCGAGCGCGCATGCGGTAGAAGGCTGCGCGGGACACCCCGATCTCAGCCAGCGCATCGACCAGCTTCAGCGTCTGCCTGTCGGCCTTGGTCGGAGTGGTCACAGCCAGGGTTCTCCTTCGGACTTGATGCGTTCGACGTGGGCGATGTCGTGGCGGACCTGAGCGGCAAGGAGTTCTTCTCCGGGGCGGTAGCCGCTGCTGAGGTAGGTCCAGGAGGAGGTGGTGACGAGCGTGGTCTCGTGGGTGGTGGGGTGGCCGGCGCGAGCGCGGGCGGCGTCGGCCTGGACGAGGCGCCAGGCGCGGCGTACGTCGCGGAGGGCGCCGAGGGTGGTGGAGTAAGCGCGGGATTTGCTGGAGAAGTGGCCGCGGAAGCCGAGCATGTGGGCCCACTTCCAGAGCTTGAGTTCGGCGAACTCTGGCAGGTGGCCGAGGGCCCAGGCGGTGCGGATCATCTGCCGTACGTGCTGCTGGACGGGCAGGGCCTTGATGGGTTGGGCCTGTCCGGTGCCGTCGCAGTCGGGGCACCGGTCGTGGAAGCGGTCGGGGCCGCGTACGTAGCCACGTCCGGCGCAAGGGCGGCACATGAGCGTGCGGTCCACGGTGCCCGCGCCTTCAGCGTTCTTGGTGGCGTACTTGGCGACGTATCCGGCGACCTTGGCATCGGTGAGTTCGCCGTTGCCCAGGGCCGAGATGGGGTCGACCTTGAACCGCTTGCCCCAACTGATGACGCGCTCGCCGATGGAGTCGGACTCGATGGTGAGCTGTGCGCGGTCGACGGCCAGGCCCACGGCGGCGCGGAGGGCGTTGAAGGTGGCCCAGGGCGGGGGCGGGGTGGTGTGGCCGTCGGGTCCGTCGAAGCGGATCACGGCGTGGAAGTGGACCAGACCGCGCTTCTGGTACTCGGCGACCTTGGCGAAGGAGACGCGGAGAGCAGCGTTCAGCGCCTTCTGGGTCATACCGAAGTGCTTGGCCAGGGCGCGGCGCAGGTAGGTGGTGAAGCGTGCCCACAGCTGTCCTGCGTGTGCGTTCCAGAGCACGGCGCCCGTGTAGTCGTACGTGGCCGGGTCCAGCGGGGTGCTCAGAACCGGGTCGTTGTCGGCGTGCTGGGCGCCGCAGCGGCAGCGGCGGGGCTGGCCTGCACTGTCGGTGCTGCGGTGGACGGGGCCGAAGGAGGGGGCGGTGAGGGTGACGAAGGCGCGGGGGTGGTCGCGGACGGTTTCGGCGACGTTCTTGCCGCCGGACAGTCCGGCCTTGATCAGGTGGTAGGTGTCGGCGGCGTAGACGCGGGAGCAGGCGGGGCAGCGGGAGGCGCGGCGGTTGCCGCAGGTGGTCAGGAGCCGTCCGGTGGGTTCGTCTTCGGAGTGGTAGGAGCGGACCACTTCCTTGGTGGCCGGGTCGGTGGTGATGGTGAAGCCGTGGAGGTTGATGGGGCTGGTGCAGCCGCGCAGGTCGCGGACTTGCTGCTGTACGCGGTCGAAGTCGTGGGTGTTGGCCAGTTCGATCAGGTCCCGCAGGCCGGGGCTGATGACGTGCCGCAGGTCGAGGGGGCGGCGCATTGGTGGCGGAGTCTCCTTTCCGGCGCGAGGGTGGGACCTGCGGGCAGCAGCAAACAGTGCGCTCGGGCTGCTGCCCGCAGGCATGACGGGTCGGCCCACGTATGGGCGAGGGTGGGAGGTGCCGGGGAGGCCGGCGGAGGGCGCGGCCCTACAGAGCGGCGTGGAGGGCGGTGGCCATGGAGAGGCCGATGCCGAGTCGCCTCTTGAGCTGGGCCGCTGTGATGGGTTCGCCGTGCTCGGCGTGGTGGGACGCGGCGATGGAGCGTGCTTCCGTCAGCAGCGGCTCAGGGACCTTGATCCCAGGCGCAGTCACGGCAGCCACAGGTGCGGCGGGGGCCGGGGTGGTGATCGGAGCGGCTGGAGCCGGGTCGGTCGTCACGGACGGGGCAGGCGTCGGCGCGGGTTCCGTCTCGACGGATGAGGCGGCGGGCTCTTCGGCCGGATCCGTGTCGACAGCGGGGGCCGGGTCGGTGGCATCGCTTGCGACCGCGTGGAAGGAGCGTAGGAGCTGCGGGCCGACCGCTCCCCAGCCGAGCAGCAGCAGCGGGGCCACGGCGTCGACAGCGGCGCGGCCGTAGTGCCCGGCGACGATGGGTTCGGCGACGTTGAGGGCCAGGGTCAGCAGCCCCGAGAAGTGCATCAGCCGAGTGGCCGCCTTCATCTGCTCAGGCGGGACGCCCCGCAGGGAGAGGTAGCGCAGGGCGACCAGGAGCCCGACCACGGACAGGTCAACCATGGGGGCGATCAGGGGTGCGATAGGGGCGGGGACGCCCAGGCGCAGGGCCAGGGCCCAGACATTGCCGAAGGAGAAGACGAACGCCAGAGCGGCGATGATGTACGCGGCGGACACCTTGCCGTCCGCGCAGGCGAACTGAACCCACGGCGCGGGCGCCCAATCCGACAGAAGTCGGTTGATCAGTTGGGTCTTGCCCTTGCCAGGAAGGCCGGCCACACCCATTCCGGGCACATGCCTGAGGTCGACGGACACCGGCTGTGCGTACTCGTCCACGCCAAGGTCCAACTGGGCCACCTTCTCCGGCACCTTGCCCGTGGGACGGTGTTCGGTGGGGAACTTCAGCGGATCGAGCCGCACACCCCGGATGACAACCGATCCCGGCTCATCCTGGGTGACCGCCACGCGCGTGCATCGCCAGGCGTCCGCCAAATGTGGGGCCGCCTTCTGGTACTGCTCCAGGCCGACCCCGGGCAGGCAGGCCGCCCGTGCGATCACCCCGTACGCGTCATGCGTGACCTTCAGCGTGGGGACCAGGATGCGGGGCTTGATGGGCTTGCCGTCCGCGTTCGCCAGCGAGCCCAGCGCGGTCGGCATCTTGTCCGTGGCGCACAGCTTCAGCATCTGCGCGAGCCGCTTCCAGGTCCGCCGTACCCGCACGGCCTGGCGGATGGACTGCCGGGTCATGGCATCGGCCCGCAGGTAGCGGACCACCCACCACACCGACCAGCCGACCAGCACGGCCAGCACCACGCCGACGACCAGGGCGCCGTAGCCGAAGGCCCCTCCCGTCGGGTCGTTGTCCTTCATGTGCTGCTCTCCTGAGAGTTGTAGAGGAAGGGCACGAGGGCCGTTTCGAGAGCCGCCCGATCCGGGGCGGCGAGGCGGGGGAAGCCGTAGCCGACGAGCACGGCCGCCACCGAGTTGATGAGGAAGTCACTGAGCCGGGCATCCGGCCCGGCGTGAGGCAGTGGGTAGCTGCACTCGACGCCGGACCGGAAAGCAGTGCTGCTCACGCTGCCTCAGCGGCCGAGGAGGACCCGCCGACCAGGTCCAGGCGGTCCGCGCGGTAGGCGATGCCGTCCGAGAGCGATCCGTTGAAGATCCGGGCCCACGGAGTGGCGAACAGCTCCACCGGCATGACCGGCACACCGGGCTTGAGGCCGTTGGGGAGACCGGTCTCCGGGACGGTGATCTTCAGGGCTTCGGCGCGGTCGTCCTCCATGAAGAAGAGGGTGACCGTGAACAGCTTCGCGCCGGTTTCGCGGTCCACGGCGAACTGGGTCTTCTCGGCGTCCGCGTACTTCGGCACGGGCAGGTTGCCGACCATGAACGACGCGGACGGGAGCAGGCCAACGCGGATACGAGCCATGGGTGCACTTCCTTTCGAGCTGGGCCGGTAGGTCCGGCCGCGTCACTACATAACCACGACACCCGCTACAGGCGCAACATCCGCACAGCGACTGACGCGCTACACACGTGCCGCAAGGGTGACGCAGGTGTATCGCGTGTGGGGTAAGCGCCGTATCCTGCGGGCATGACACTGCCGCTTGAAGACGACTCCCGGCCGCCTTACGTCCAGGCGGCCGAGGTCCTGCGCAGGGAGATCAGCAGTGGGCGACTGAAGCCCGGCGACAAGCTGCCCTCGTCTCGAGCCCTCCAGGACCGTTACGGCATCGCCAGCAGCACCGTGCAGAACGCGCTACGGCTACTCAAGAGCGAAGGGCTGGTCTACAGCGTTCAGGGCCGGGGCAGCTTCGTCCGCAACAGCGTCGCCACCGCGTCGGCCGACGCAGCCCCCGGCGAGCAGGACCAGGAGGAGCAGGCTGAGACAGCCGGCGACGCTCCCGGCCTCAGCGCGGAATCCCTCGCCGAGGACATGAAGGCCATGAAGGCCGACATCAAGCGGCTTGAGGAGACGGTGACTCGGCTTCTGGAGATCGTGGAGGCTCAGCAGCGGAAATAGCGGTCGCCAACCGCTGCACCATTGCATCCAACCGGGCAACCGCCGCGCACACGTCGGTCAACTCCGCATCCAGCACGGCTATTTCATGCTCGGTCATTTCCCGCTCCCCGCCTTGCTTCCGTGCCTATTCCGTGTCATCGCGCCATCCAGAGTCAGCCGAATCCGGGCTTGCCCGCGCAGGCCAACTAGCAGCCATCGCGCCTGGTGAGTCAGGTCTACCGCTCCGACCGGACACGTTCGAAGGCTCCGGCCTCACGCTCCCGTCCAGCGGGCAAGAACCTTTCTGCGCGGCCCGCATGGCGGGAGGCATGACCAACTGGCGCCCCACTCGGCGGACAGGGCGAACCGGGAGATCCAGGCCCACGGCGAGGCGAAGAAGTCGGATTGCATCCAGTGCGCTTCGCTTGAATCCGAACGGACGCCCCACCGCCCCCGCACTTCGCGGCCAACATCACACATCTCCCTTCGTTCTCCGAGGAACATGAAGTGGGCGGGCTGCACATCACCGTGCGCCCAGCCCTTGGCGTGGAGTTCGGCCAGTGCCTCGACGCAACCCAACGCCACGCTGGTGTGCGGTGTGATGGACGACCCCGGCCTACGGCACGGCTCCCACAGCTGGTACAGGTTCGGTCCTTCGTGCCACGGCTGGAAGTTCCACGTTCCGCGCTCCCATTCGCCGTATGCGAGGTCGACCAGGCCGAGGCGAAGCAGCACGGCCCCTTCGCGTGCGGGCGCGAGGGCAGTCCAGGGTTGGGCGGACCAGTCGGCCGTGGCCTCGATCGGATAGCCGACCTTCCCGGCGTAGTGACCCCGATGGCTCTCCACCTCCCAGACCATGGAGCCTCGGCGGTTGAGGACCAAACGTTGGGCTGTGGGCATGAGCGCATCGAGCACCACGATCGGCAGTTCAGGGGGTGACCCGGACAACGTCTGTTCTCCTTCCGGGCGAACGCGGCCGACCACGAGTCGAGGCCGGCCGCGCCGCTGTTGTCCTGTGCTAGTCCTGGAAGTCCTGACCGTACGGTCGGCCGCAGTCCGAGTCGCACTGCGCGAGGTTCGTGCCGTCCATGGTCCACAGGTCGTCGAAGACCATGAACCCGGCCGCCTTCATGGCGCGTGCCGACGTGATCACCTTCTCCGGGTCGCGGGGCCCGCCGCCCGGCTTCGGGTTGTGGTGCAGGAAGCGGCCCGCGTACCGCTCGCACAGCTTCGCGTATTCCTTCGTGTGCAGGATGAGCGCGTGCAGGCCGAGGTCCACGTCGTCCGACGGGACCATGGGGACGGTGGCCGTGGCAGCGGTGACCAGGAAGGCGACCGCCTGATCCGCGATCCGCTCGGCACGCTCGCGCGACTGCCCGTTGTGAACGACCACGAAGTGGGCGAGGCTCTCGAACAACTCCTCACCAGCCACCGCGCGACCGGTCTTCAGATCCTTCGCCGTTGCCGTCATGCGAATACTCCTTGTCTGTGGCGCTGCGTGGGTTGGATGGCCGCCCCGAACGGGGCAGAGGGAACCGGGGAGTTGGCACCCGTCCGGGGCGACCCGTCTACTGGCCCATGGCGAGAGCCATGCCGATCACCAGGCCGCACGAGGCGCTGATCACGATGACGAACAGGACTCCTGCGTACCGGCCGATTGTGCGCATCACAGTCCATTCCGACTGTTGCGGTTCCCGATGGCCAGGCGTGCGCTGAGTTCCTCCCGCGCAGTCGGCGTCACCACGTTGTCCGGCATGGCATCCCATTCCGTGCCGCCGCCGATCGGCCTTATCTGCACCCGACCGCCGACCTCACCCATGACGACGCCGATCCGGTCTCGGGCACTGTCCTTCGCCAGTGCACCGATGCCTGGTCTGGTCTGCTGGTTGCTCGCCATGGAAAGGAGCATCGCGATCCCAGGGCCCTTGCCAAAAGGTCAGGCTGATTACCCAACTTGGGTAACATCGCGGCAAGTAGAGAACCAGCGACGTTGCGTAGCCCTCGCAGTGTGGGAGCTTGCCGATGCCCGACGCAGACCGGCCGCAGGAACTGCCAGCCAGGCTGCTCACCGATCCCGAGATGATCGACGCGTGTCGAGTGCGGGACTTCGCCCGAGTCTTCCGGCTGGTGAAGATCAAGGCGGGCATCTACCCATCCATGATCGCCAGACGCTGTGAGCTGACTCCCAGCCGAGTCGGCGAAGTCATCGCCGGGCAGCGTCAGTTGCAACACATGGACGTCATCGAGCGCATCGCAGATGGTTTGCGCATCCCAGGACACATGCTGGGCTTGCCCGTCGAGTGTGGGAGACACCTCAAGCCCTCGTGGTCACCGAGCGAGAGGCGCCGCAGGAGCCGGAGCCTGAGTCGCAGACTCCCGCGGCCCTACCTGGCCCCGATGTGGACAGCATCCTGGCGCTGGCCACACGAACGAGCCTGAACGCAGCCACGCTTGAAGCCTTCCGCTCCTCTATTGAGGACTACTGGCGACGAGACGACCAGCACGGAGGGGAGGCACTACGGCCGGCCATCGTCGGACAACTGCGCCACCTCGTCGGTCTCTTAAAGGAAAACCGGCCGCCGTCCATCCAGAAGAGCCTGTACGGAATCGCCGCCGAGCTGGCACGACTCACCGGCTGGACCTACTTCGACGCCCGCCAGTACAACCAAGCCCGTGCGTACTTCACCGAGGCCCTGCAACTGGCCAAGGAGATCGACGACCGCCAATTCATGGCCAACGTCCTTGCCTGCATGAGCTTGCAGGGCACGTACCAGGACAAGCCCGCTGACTCGCTGGCCTTCGTGACGGCCGCCCAGGACCAGGCCCGCTCGGCCGTCGACACCACACCGCGGGTCCTGTCGATGCTGTCGATGCGCGAAGCCTTCGCTCACGCCACCCTTGGCAACCGGGACTCCACACACCAGGCAATCGGGGAGGCGCACTGCCATTTCGAGCGGATTCGGGCGAGCGACCCGGACCCGTCCTGGGTGGCGTACTTCGACGAGACGAAGCTGATCGTGGACACGGGCATCGCCCACGGCCGACTGGGCGAAGCAGCCACCGCCGAACCCCTGATCGCGGAAGCGTTACGACGAGAGGCCCACACCAACCAGCGCGGCCGGGCATTCCACTCGTTCTGGCTTGCCCGTACGCAGCTGGATCAAGGCAAGCTCGACCAGGCGTGCAACACCGCCACCCAAGCTCTGGAGCCAGCATCGGCAGTAGCCTCCGAGCGAGTCTCAGGCCATCTCCGGGAGTTCTACGACCAGTTGGCTCCACATCGGCAGGAGCCCGTAGCCCTGGCCTCGAGGCACGACTACGGGCACTCCTCCCGCCAGTCAGCGGATCGCTTCATCCATGAGCAGGTACAGCAGACCGACCAGCGAACCACTGCTCACGACCTCCTGGCGGTCGATCATGCCCCGCACCTCTGAGAGAGGAACCCACTCGATGCGGTCCGACTCGTTCTTCTCCGTGGGCGGACCGGCGTAGGTCGCGCCGTCCATCCGGAAAACGTGGTGCTGGGAGTCGGTGATCCCGTTGGCCGGCTCGGCGTAGATCAGGGGCTTGATGGGGCCCGGGCGCCAGCCCGTCTCCTCCAGCACTTCACGTGCCGCTGCCTCCTCCGGGGTCTCGCCCTCCTCGACGAGGCCCATGGGCAACTCCCAGGCCCACGAGTCCGTGATGAAGCGGTGCCGCCACATCAGCAGGACCTCTTTTCGGTCATTGACCACCGCAGCCACGGCCAGGTGCCGGAGACGAACAACGTGGTACTCCCACCTGCGTCCATCCGGCTGCTGGACGTCGACCAAGCACAGATTCACCCACTTGTTGGTGTAGATCTGCCGCTCGCCATGGGTCTTCCATTGCATGAACGCCGCCCCTCTCACGCGATGCGTCCAGCATCTCAGACCAGGCCGGAGCTCAGCACGCTATTCGCGTCAAGATGACAGTATCTCGATCGCTGGCGCCTACTTGTCATTGAGTGTGTTGACATAAGCGTCTGCCGTGAAGGCGCCGCAGGCGCCGATAAGGGGAGTGGAGTGACGTGGGGCGCCGGGAGAAGGCTCTTGATCATGTCGACGGACCAGTTCAGCGGTTGGCCTATGAGCTGCGCCAGCTCAGAGCCGAGGCCGGAAGTCCCACGTATCGAGAGCTAGCCCATCGTGCTGGCTACTCTGCGCCCACATTGTCCGAGGCAGCAGCAGGACGCAAACTCCCCACCCTGCCCGTTACGCTCGCGTACGTCCATGCGTGTGGCGGAGACGAGGGCGAGTGGGCCCGGCGCTGGCAGGCAGCAGCAGACGCCCACGCAGGGCAGAGTGCAGATGACGATGACGGCGAAGCGCCGTACCGAGGACTCACCCGCTATGGCGCGGATGATCGACACCTCTTCTTCGGACGCACGCCCGAAGTCGAGCGGTTGGCCCATCTGATCGCCCAGCACCGGGTCGTTGCCCTGGTGGGTGCCTCTGGCAGTGGTAAGTCTTCGCTGCTGCGAGCGGGTCTTGTATCTCAACTCCAGCGTGCTGCAGATGGCTTACAGCCGGGGGCCATTCGAATCTGTACCCCTGGGCCAGACCCGGTGCACGCGCTTCGCTCTCTCCTAGCTCTACCTGACCAGGAAGGGCGCGACACTGTCCTGTTGGTGGACCAGTTTGAGGAAATTTTCACCCTTTGCCATAGCCCCCAGGAGCGTGTCGAGTTCATCGACCTGCTGCTGACTGCACAGAAGACGCGTAACCAACTGCGCGTCCTCATCGCGGTACGGGCCGACTTCTATGGGCACTGCGCAGACCACCAGGGCCTGGCTGATGCGGTGAACAGGGCTCATTTGCTCATCTCGTCGATGCCACCGGAACGATTGCGTGAGGCGATTGTCCGGCCGGCGCAACAGGCTGGACTCCTCGTGGAACGCATGGTGACTGATCAGCTCCTTGAGGAGGTCACGGACGAACCAGGTGGGCTGCCGCTGATGTCGCATACGTTGCTTGAGCTGTGGCGGCGTCGTACGGGAAGGCGCCTGACCCTGGCTGCCTACCAGGCGATCGGCGGCATTCGAGGGGCTGTCGCGCACACAGCCGAGGGGGTGTTCACTGGCCTCGGGCCGGAACAGGCGAGCGCTGCTCGCGCCATGCTTCTCAGATTGGTGTCTCCGGGAGAAGGGGCCCCGGACACGCGGCGCCCAGTTTCTCGGACGGAGCTCCAGACCAACGAAGTCCATGCGGAGGTCTTGGAACAGCTCATCGCAGCAAGGTTGTTGACGGTCGATGATGACAGCGTGGAGCTCGCCCACGAAGCACTGATCACGGCATGGCCGCGGCTGAAACGCTGGGTGGACGAGGAGCGTGAGCGGCTGCACCTCCATCGGCGACTGACCGAGGCGGCTCAGACCTGGAAAGTGCTCGGGGAGGACCCCGGCGCCCTGTACCGAGGCATACTCCTGAGTGCGGCACGTACAGAGTTCGCGACGCCAGAGAATCGTCCTGCCGAGATCCTTAATGATCTCGAAGCCGACTTCCTCATGGCCAGCATCACCGAGCATGACCGTGCCGCGGCGGAAATCGCGCGGACTGCTCGCCGCATGCAGGCTCTGACGATCCTGCTTGTAGTTCTCGTCGCGAGCGGGCTGAGTATCTGGATCATGTGGTACTTCAACCGAGAGCACCCGTGACAGCTGTTCGCTGTCCGTCAGTCCCCGCCTGACCACGACCTTGGGATCGCCACCTATGTCGCCGTCAGCTCGCTCGCCCCATGCTGCTCAAGCGCCTCATCTGGCCAACGATGATCCGGAACGCAGTAATCCGGAATGTGTAATTCCGTCATATATGCGCTGATCACGCATCCAGTCAGACTCATTGATCCAGCTGGGCCTGCTTATCGGATTTAGCCATCTGAGCCATAGATCATTGACGTGATCGCGACATTCGCATTGGATTGTTGGCGGCAAGAAAAGACCTCGCAATTGCTCGTTCTACGGGCAAGGTGCATGCATTTCGCATTGTGCCAGCGCGCGGTCGCTGACCGATGCCAATCAAAACGGGAGAATCAAATGCGCAAAGCGATAATCGCTGGTCTCAGCTCCGTTGCGCTCGCCGGCGCGGCACTGATGGGTGTCGCCCAGACGGCCAACGCCAGCGAGACCGGTGTCCAGGCCACCTACTTCTGGCTCTTCCAGCACGACAGCTACGGCGGCTCCAGCAAGAACTTCTCCGGTGACGACCGGTACCTCAACAACACCTACTGGAATGGCACCAGCAGCCTCGTCGACAACGGCGCCAGCTCGATGAAGAACCAGACGGGCAGCGACGTTGTGCTGTGGCAGGACAACGGCTGCTCCGGTGACCAGTACTTCGCGAGGCCGAACTCCGTCGACTCGGATTTCAGCAACAACGGCTTCGACAACAAGGCCAGCTGCGTGGACTTCCGCTAATCGCATGCCACGGGTGGTGCAGACGTTTTGTCGGCACCACCCGCTCCCTTGAGGCCAGCTATCGGATCACGCGCAAGGTGTTCGATGAAGAAGAGATATGCAGCCCTGCTGCTCGGCTGTCTCACGCTCACGGCGGGTTGCACGTCCGAAGGCCCTACCGATGCAGCATTTCAGCAGGCAGGGGCGCCCAAACCGACCAGGGAAGTGCTCGACCTGGTCCTGCCGTTCGACAAGTACGAGCTCACCCAACAGGAAAACTACACAGTAGCGAAGGCTCGCGACTTCCTCATCGGGGAATGCATGGAGAAGCGCGGCCAGGAATGGAATATGTTGCACTACCCCTCGCGGGTAGATGAGATAAAGAATCGGCGCCGATATGGCGTTATTGAAGTGCAGGTGGCGCGAGAATTTGGCTACCATGCGAACTCGGCCATCCTCTCTGGGAATCAAGATGTCCAACAGCAGCGCGATGAGCGCGACAAGCATCTTGACCGCGACGGAATGCAGGCGGCATACAAAGAGAAGAGCGGTTGCGGCTACAAGGCCAATAATGTTCTAGAACGCGGTGGCGTAAGCGCCGATTATCACCTCTTCAACCGGCTGAGTTCAGAACTACTTACCGCGGCGAAGAAGGATCCGGGTGTCCTGCGGATCACCCGCCGGTGGTCTGAATGCATGAAGAGTCAGGGATACGTATACGGGACGCCTGATGAGGCGATTGGTGACCCTCGCTGGTGGAAGAAGGAATCGGAAGACGCCTCATCCACTGAAAAGGCGGTAGCGGTCGCGGATGTTCAGTGCAAGAGCCACGTGAACCTGGTGAGTGCGTTGTTCGAGGCCGAGACGAAACTGCAGAATCAGGCTATCAAGCAGCACGATGCATATTTTGACAAGCTCGCGGAGGCCCGCACCAAGTACCTCGACCATGTCAACGAAGTGATCGAGGAAAAGGGCATGCCGTGAGCCGACACCCACGGCATGCGCTCCCACTCAGGTCAGCAGTGTGATCGCGATCGCGGCGAGCAGGCACACGAGTGCCGAAGTCAGGACCCTACGAGCTGGGGCAATCTCGCGTGATAGTTGGCGACTTCGCTGCTGACGCACGTCGTTGCCCACATCGTCCGGTAGAGCGCGCGCTGACTCCGCGAACTTCGAGATCAGTCGACTGCTCAGCACGAAGGCCAGCACTGTGCCGACCAGGGCCCACCCGAACAGGGCAATCACGATAAATCGTCCGGCCACTTCGTCATCCCGCCTGTCTGTCGGTGTGTGGCGCTGCACAGGTGCCCTGCGTTCTGCCGGCAGGGTATCCCTGTACAGGTCGCTTGGGCAGAACACCTTGTCCGACGGCGGGGCCCACTCGGTTCTTCTCCCATACCCACGGAGTCACGCCTTCCCGCACTTGCCGGGACGGGCGTACACCACGAGTTGAGCACCCCGAAGCTGCGTGCGTTCGCAGACCTGGAAGTCGTCCTTGAGCGTCTTCCGCTTCACCACCTCCTGCGGATACGGATCGAGGGGCTGGCCTGCGGGGTCCATCAGCGCGAGGATCCGGCCAGAGGCCAGCATCTGCCGACGGATCCCAGCTGCACTGTCCTCGGTTCCTTGCAACGTGCCGGAGGCCGCAGGGGATTGAGCGAGTGCCAAGTCATTCAGCCGCTGGTACACCGAGGGGTGCGACAGCAGCCACTCGCGGCGCCGCGACGGCATGAACAGGACTCCGTCTCCTTCGGCTGCGCTACGATCCACGGCCTCTGCAATGGCGACAACATCGTCCTTGCGGCTCTCCGGCGTCCGCATAAGAAGGGACCACGGCACCAGGATCGCCAATGCCGCTGCAACCGCCACAATGGCAACACCTACCTGCCAAAGCCGAGAGAACAGATGCCGCCGACTGATCGCTAGGTCCAGTCCAGCCCCTACAAGTAGCGCCAGCCCCGCCATGGTGTAGATGACGTAGCGGTCGACATACCACGGCTTCACTAGAGACACCGTCATCAGCAAGCCGGATGGGACGACCAGCAACGAGGCGGAGAAGACAATCAGCACGCGGCGTGAGGCATCTGAGTCTTGAGTCGCACGTGCCCGCCGAAGCACCCATGCAAGGAGCAACCCGGCTCCTGAGATCGCGGCGTAGTGCCACCACGACGTGAGGCTCGGGCGACCTAGCCAACCCAGTTGCCGTTCGGATTGTCCAGCGCTCACCACGGCCAGCGGGATAGTTGCCACGAGTACCCCGACACCACAGGCGGACCATCGATGCCAGACCGTACGCGTCGCGTGCAGCAACCACAGTGCTACCCCATGCGCGACCATGGCCAGCGCGGCGAACTCATGGAGCCAACAGGCCAGGATCAGAGCCCCGGCATAGCTCCACCACCAACGACTCTTCGGTTGGGCCAACGCGCGGACGACGAAGTACGTTGACCAGACGACTACTGCGTACACCAACGCGTACGAGCGCCCCTCCTGAGCGTACTGCTGCACCATCGGCAACACCGCAGAGACCAGCCCGGCGAGGGTACCGACCCGATAGCCGGCTAAACGGGCCCCGAGCGCCCCTACTCCGGCCGCGGCCATCGACACTGCCACTACCGAAGGCGCCCGAAGGGCGACGAGTCCTCCGTCCCACATGCTGAAGACCACGTGCATGACGAGGTAGTACAAGCCGTGCACAGCATCAATGTGCCCGAGCAGCGTCCAGATGTCGCTCAGTGACCGATGCGCCACCTGGTACGTAACGGACTCGTCTCGCCACATGCTGTTCTGGCGGTCAATTCCCCACATTCCCACGACCAGAGAAGCTGCGAAGGGAATTCCCATCGGCGCGAGTCGGCGTAGGGCAAGACGCCGGTGACGTGGTGACGGTCGAAGCACGACGGTCCCAGTGCTGTCAGCGGAGGATGAACTCCGTTCCGTCTGCTGGCTGATGATTCCCTCCCGGGGCCGGTGTGACTCTGCTGCTGCGGCTGGTCGTGCGGAGCCGTCGGTCAGCACTTCCCCTTGCGCACGTGTACCTCGATGCGGGCTGTGCCCAGGGCTCGGCTGCTGCACGGTGTGAACCACCGTTTCAACAGGCGCTGTTTGACACGCTCCCCCTCAGTTGACTCAGCAGCCTCGCGCGCCGGTTCACGCAGCACCACAATGCGTGACGCATGCAACATGCGCTGTCGGAGCTCTTCGGGAGGTGCTTCAGCGCCATAGAGAGTGCGCGAGGCATGAGGGGATGAAGCCACGGAGAGGTCAGTGAGCCCGAGTGACCTGGGAGTTCGTTGCAGTGCCCACACCCGCCGACTTCCGGGGACAAAGAGCACCCCGTCACCGAGCCTGGCAGCCTGCTCCAACGCATGTGAGATAGCCGTGACATCGTCAGCGCGGCTGGCCGGACTCCGCAGGTGCGAAACGGCTGGCACCTCCACTGCCAGAGCTGCGGCGACCACCGTTACAAGGATGATTTCGCGGCGACGATGCAGCGCCCCCCACAGCGCCTCCAGCGCCGTACCTGCCAACAGAGCCAGCCCGGCCTGGGCATACAGCACGTACCGATCGACATAGAGGGGCTTCACCGTGGACGCCAGCAGGAGCAGCGCGGGCGGGACCAGCAGCAGGGGCAGACTGAGCGACGGCAGGTCCAACGCCGCGGGCTGTACACGAGGTCCACTCATGCCGAGCCGGGTCAGCAGCGCCGCGCAGACGAGTCCGACGACGGCCAACAGCGCGAACCCGGCCACATCGCTTGCAAAGGACACTTCGATCCAAGCGACCTGCTGTGCCTGCCGCATGCTCAACAACATCAGTGGAGCGGCGAGCATGACAGAACAAGCGGCCACTGTTCCCCAAGCCCGGGTCACAGCACGCGGCACGTGAGCGACGAGCAGCGTCACACCGTGCGCGGCCAAAGCGAGAATGGCGAATTCGTGCAACAGAATCGCCAGAGAGGTCAACAGTCCGTATCCCACCCATGCGGCGAAACGGGGACGCGTGCAGGCTCTCAGTAGAGCCCAGGTGGCAGCGACCACCAGTGCCGTCACGAGGGCGTAGGAGCGTCCCTCCTGCGTATAGCGCTGAACCACTGGCAGGAGGGTGAACACGACGCCAGCCAATAAGCCGCAGCTCGGCCCAACCAGCCGCCGGCCGATGGCGGCAACCCCGGCCGCGGCACACGCCATAGCGACTACGGACGGCAGCCGGAGGGCGACGACACCGCCCTCCCACAGTCGGAACACGCCGTGCATCAACAGGTAGTACAAACCGTGAACGGCGTCGGCATGACCCAATGTCGCCCACAACACTGACAGTGGCCGGTGGGCCATGTCGTATGTGACTGCCTCGTCCATCCACAACGATCCCTGCCGCCGGATCCCCCAGAGCCCACTGACCAAGGTGAGGACGAACGGGACGAGGAGATCCAGCCGCCGAGCAACTCGGCCACGTGAGCGCTGTGCCAGCAAGCGGGTGGACGGCGGCGATCCGGAGATGGGGCGGAGTGCCTGCGAGACGGAAATGGCGGACCGGCTTTCGTCGAGGTCAGGTCGATGTCGACCTGACCCAATCAGCCGGTTCATTGATGGGCAGCCCGCCCTCCAACCACCAATCAATTCAGTTGCCAGCGCACTCCTGCATTCCCTGGCTGGGGCGCAGACCCGGTCCTTATCCACCTGTTCGGGCTGGGGCCAGCGTGGGGCGAGACCAGGCGGGCCCGTCGTGCCACGCTCAGGCAGCTCCACAGCCCGCCCGGGTTAGTGGGTCTGGGCGTGATCCGTTTGACGGCAGCATTGACGGCAACGACAGCACACCGAGGTTGACGATCACGACGGTCAGTGACCAGCGCGAATGTAAGTAAAGTCCCAGCCCAACGGGGTGCCCGATCCTACGGATCAGAAGGTCGTGCTCCACGAGAAAGATCATGGCGGCGCCGCTGAGGAGTCCTGCTCTGTGCCAGCGCCGCGAGTACGGTGCTTTCCCTATGCTGGCGTGAGGCCGTGGACGGTGTGCTGATCACTGGCGGCCGAGAGCAGGGCAAGTGGACCCCGTGTGGACCACGTACCCCGAGCGGCGTCCGCGCCCGGTACGCTGTACCCGCTCCGCCCCTGGTGGGCGGTGCGCAGGTGGGTTGCCCGAGCGGCCTAAGGGAACGGTCTTGAAAACCGTCGTGGCGCGAGTCACCGTGGGTTCAAATCCCACACCCACCGCTTGTCAGGCGGCATAAGGCCAGGTGAGAAGGGGGGCCCGGATTTTCGGGCGCCCCTTCTTGCAGTCGGGCCGCGTGGAGTGGCCGAAGCGGTTCGCATGCTGGGCACGTCATGTATGCCGGGCAACAGCATGAAGGCGGGCTTTGGTGTGGCTCACGACTTCGTCGCGGTAGTCCGCTTCGAGGTTCTGCCTCCGCCGGTGCGGGTTCGCCCGGGGGGACCGGCGGCCGTGTTCTTCCGGCTGCCTCCGGCCTTCGCTGGGCCTGGAGCGGTCGGCCACTTGAACTCGATCTCCAGCTCGATCTCTCCGTCACTGACCTCGACCTCGATCTCGCCGCGAAGGTCGTCCGGTATCGGCAGGCTCAGCTTCCAAGGGGCGAGTTCCAGTTCGGCATCCCCGCCTTCCCGCAGTGCGGTCGCGAGCGCATCGAGCTGATCGGCCGCCTCAAGGCGGGACAGCGAGCGCTTCTGCTCAAGCTTGAGAACCTGCATGGCGTCTCCGATCCAGCGCAAAGCAAGCAGATAGAGACCATTTTGGTGCTGATTGCCAAGCCGGACATCTTGCCGGGACACACCCACCGGTGCGGCGTCGGCGGCGACGGATCAGTGTCCCGGCTGCTGCGCCCGTAGCAGCCTCAACTGCCCGATCTCCGCGACGTTCTTCATCAGTTCGGCGTTCACCCAGCCGATCATGTGGGCGACGGTGTACTGCGGGTCGTTCGGCCAGGGGAACGGCGCCGTGGCGTCCAGGTCCGTGTCGTCGAGCCGTTCCAGCGCGGCCAGCCAGTCCGCACGCAGGTCCCGAAGCCAGGCGACGGTCGCCATCCCGTCGTCGGGCCAGGTGACGTCGGTCCGCTCCCGGGGCGGGCGGCCCCGCAGATGGTCGGTGGCCACGCTCCACCACCAGCCGATGTGCCAGCTCACCCAGGCGATGGTCGGCACGGGGACGGGATCGGGCTCGGTGTCCGCCCAGTCCGGTACCCAGGTGCCGTCGGCTGCCGGACGCACCGTCCAGCAGTGCGGCCCCGGTTCCCACAGGAAGTCCTCGGGGCGGAGCCGTTCGAGGTGGTACTCGAACAACGCCCAGGTGAGATCGGACTGCCAGCGCATCAGGTCACGTCGGGAAATGCTCATCGGCCGACCCTGGCAGACGGGTTCCCCCTCGGGGCAAGTCGATTTCTCCGCCACGGCTGTCGTTGGAGGGGCGTGGGGCCAGAGGTCGTAGTCCCGTTCCAGGCGGTAGGCCCGGTCTGGGGCTCGTAGGGTCGTCTGGAGCTCGTAGTCCCGTCTGGAGTTCGCAGTCCGTCCAGAGCTCGTAGTCCCGAGCCAGCCCCTCCCACTCGACTTCCCGCAGTGCCTCCTCCGCGTCGCAGCCGGACGGCACGCGTGCGGTGGGCTGGAACCAGATGATCGTGAGGGCGGAGCGATACAGGACCGGGTCGCGGTCGCGGTCGAGGGCCGTGGAGTGGAAGGCGCCCACGCAGGCCACCCACGGCAGCACCTCGACCGGGCCGAACGCGCCCGCGTACTGGTCGGGATACTCGCGCGGCGGCGGAACGAGGTGCACCGGCACGGCGGGGTGGGCGTGCTCCGCGGCGCGGAGGAGGCCCTTGATCTTCATGTCGTTGACCGGCTTGCACGGGTAGCCCTCCAGCATTCCGCCGTACGTCGAGGAGAACCGCAGCTCGGAGAGGTCGAGCGAGCGGCCGGACGTGAGGACGACGCGGGTCAGCGACATGGTCGGCACTCCAGGGCGGTGGTGCATCTGGCTCCCGTGCGTTTCAAGGTCTGTCAGGCGCCTGCGAGCCTCGGTTGTCCTGTCGGCGCCTGAGAGGCCCGGGCACCCCGTCGGGCGTGCCGGACCCCGGGCGCGCCCGTCAGGGCCGGTGCGCCGTCATCCGCGCAGCCGACGCGATCGTCGCGCGGGCCTCGCGCTCGGTCAGGCCGGTGTTGAGGGCCGCCTCGACGAGGGGGTCGGTGAGGGCGGGGCCGATGCCGTCCTCGTAGGCGCGGCAGGCGGCCCAGAACAGGCGGGTGTTGCGCTGGCCCTCGTGGGCGGCGAGCACGAACTGGACGAGTCCTTGCCCGTGACCGCCGGTCGACGGGGGCGTGGGGTGGTGCGTGCGGGGCGGAGGGAGCAGAAGGCGCAGGAGGGCGCGCGGACAGGGCGCGGGGGTGATGTGGGAGGTGCCGGGGGCGGTGCTGTAGACGCCGTGGTCGGTGCGGGAGCCGGGGCCGACGAGGTAGCCGCCGGCGCCGCGGATGTCGATGCCGGGTGCGAGGCGGCCCGCCGAGTTGGGGACGACGACGTCGGGCGGGCCGGTCAGCCAGAGGTGGCGGCCGCCGCTGGGGGTCAGGACGACCACCGTGGGCGGAATCGTGAACAGGTGGCGCAGCGCCAGTTCGCGCAGGGCGGCCGAGGAGTCCGTACCGGATTTGGTGTCGAGGTCGATGCCGATCAGGTGGTGCGGCGGCAGGCCGCACGCGATGCCGTAGCCCGTGGCCCAGGGGGCGGCCGCGAAGAGTTCGCGGATGCGGGCGGGGTCGGTGGAGGCGTCGTAGACCCCGTGCCCGAAGCGGCCGCACTCGCCGTGGCAGGGGGCGGGGCCGGGGTCGTCGCGGTGCGGGGAGCGCAGGGCCGGGAGCTTCGTCCGGGACAGGGGGATGACGGCCAGTCCGCGTTCGGCGGCTGACAGGGCGTGTGCGAGGGCCAGAGTCGTGGCCTGCCGGTCGGTGGTGGCCATGACTCTATGTTCGTACGAATGTTCGAAGAAAGAAAGGGGGGAGGGGTGTGACCCGACGGACGACTCGCCGGACGACTCGCCGGGCGACTCGCCGGTTCGGCGGGGGTTCGCCGCGGACTGCTGGAACCTTTCGCCCCTTGTGGGGCTTGAGGCGGTGCTGTCCGTACCGCCCGTCTTGGGCGGCTAGAAGTGGCGAAAGGGTTTATCGACTTGTCATCACGCTTCAGGGCGAATGGGCGCTTCCGGGGTGGTTCGCCGGGGATTCGGTGGGCAACTCTGAACTCGCGACGTCGTGCACAGCTCCAGGGTGGTCGGCCAACTGCCTTGGAAGAAGCAGTACTTCATGCACTACCTATGCGTCCGGCTGGGGAGCCTGGGCGCACCTGTTCTGGAGGAACAACATGGCAAGCATCCGTACCGCCCGCGTCATCGCAGCCGTCTCCGCACTCCCGCTCGCCGCCGTACTGTTCACCGGCGTCGCGACGGCGGACAGCGGCGCCTTCGCGGACGACGGATCCAGCGTGGCCGTCACGAACGCCGCCCAGGGCCTCATCGGCAGCGGGGTCGGCGGCGACAACTACGGCACCTCGTCCACCACACAGCAGCAGGCGACCGGCTCCGGTGCCTCGAACCAGAGCAACACGGCCCAGGTCAACGGCTCGGCGTTCACGGCCGTCAACCAGGGCAACGACAACACGGCCGTCAACTTCACTCCGCTCTGGTGGTGAGCTGAGGGGGCCGGCGCCCCGGTGCTCAGGCGCCGGCCCTCTCGGATCTGTGGGGTGTGCTGTGGGGTGCAACGCGTCTGCGCGGCGGTACTTCGGTGCCGCCGCGCAGGCGTTTTCCGTGTTCCTCCTGGCTTTCCGTGTCCCTCCTGGCCTTTTCGCGGCCTTCCGGTGACCTCCGACGGCCTTCTGGTGACCTGTGACGGCCCGCTGCGGCCTTGACAGTGCTGCACATCTGACGGACAGTCAGAAATCTTCGTCAGTGCGATGCGCCGTGGGGCGATGAGGACGAGGGGGCGACGGTGGGCTACGAGCCCGTGGTGAGCCATGAAGCGGAAGCGCGCGAGGAGTTCGAGACGCGGCTGAAGGCCTACGAGGGGCAGCGCGCCGCTGTGTCGCGTGCGGGCAAGGACGCCGTCAACGCGCCCATGATCCGGCACTGGTGCGAGGCCATGGGCGACACCAACCCGGCGTACTCGGGACCGGACGCCATCGCTCCGCCCACCATGCTCCAGGTGTGGACCATGAGCGGCCTCTCCGGCCATACGGGCCGCGCGCACGCGTACGAGGAGCTGCTCGGCCTGCTCGACGAGGCGGGCTGCACCTCGGTGGTCGCCACCGACTGCGAGCAGGAGTATCTACGGCCCCTGCGGCCCGGGGACGAGATCACCTTCGACTCGGTGATCGAGTCGGTGTCGGAGAGGAAGACGACGAAGCTCGGCACGGGGTACTTCGTCACGACCCGCATGGACATCCGCGTCGGCACCGACCTGGCGGGCACCCACCGCTTCCGCATCCTCAAGTACGCACCCATACGTCCCGCCGGTCAGCCACGTCCCGCCGGTCAGTCAGGCCCCGCCGGTCAGTCACGTCTGGCCGGCCAGTCCGGTCAGTCACGTCACTCCGGTCAGTCGGGGCCACGCAACAAGCCCGCTCGCCCCCGCCCCGTGGTCAACCGTGACAACGCCGCCTTCTGGGAGGGCGTCCAGCGGCACAGCCTGCTCATTCAGCGCTGCACCGGCTGCGGCACCCTGCGCCACCCCTGGCTGCCCGGCTGCAACGCCTGCGGCGGCCTGGAGTGGGACAAGGTCGAGGCGAGCGGCGAGGGGACTGTCTATTCGTACGTCGTGATGCACCACCCGCCGTTCCCCGCCTTCGACCCGCCCTACGCGGTCGGCCTGATCGAACTGGCCGAGGGCGTGCGGATGATCGGCAACGTGGTGGGGGTGCCGTACGACAAGGTGCGGATCGGGCTGCCGGTGCGGCTCGAATTCCAGGAGCACGACGAGGGGTTGGTGCTGCCGGTCTGGCGCGCTCAGGAGTCCCAGCACCTCGGGGAGGTTGTCGCATGAGGGCCGGTGAGGGCGTGGCGGGGAACCGTATCAAGGCCGGTGACGAACTGCCGCCGCTGGAGGTCCCGATCACCCGCACCCTGATCGTCGCGGGGGCCATCGCCTCGCGCGACTACCAGGACGTGCACCACGACGCCGAGTTGGCCCGCCAGAAGGGCGCTCCCGACATCTTCATGAACATCCTCACGACCAATGGCCTGGTCGGCCGCTACATCACCGACCACTTCGGACCGACGGCCGTACTGCGCAAGGTGGCCATACGACTCGGGGCGCCCAACTACCCCGGAGACGCGATGGTGTTGACGGGCACGGTCGAGGAGGTCGACGGCGACACGGTGACGGTACGGGTGGTCGGCGCGAACGGCATCGGCAGACACGTGACCGGCACGGTGACGGTGACCGTCCCGGCCGGGGCTGCGGTCACCGCGTCGTCGGAGGGCCCGGCATGAGCGTTCGCGCGCGGGACGCCCTCGCCGGTCGGGCGGCGATTGTCGGTGTCGGGGCCACCGAGTTCTCCAAGGACTCGGGGCGCAGTGAGCTCCGGCTGGCCGTGGAGGCGGTGCGGGCCGCGCTGGACGACGCGGGGCTGACGCCCGGGGACGTGGACGGGATGGTGACGTTCACGATGGACACCAGCCCGGAGATCACCGTGGCCCAGGCCTGCGGGATGGGTGAGCTGTCCTTCTTCTCCCGGGTCCACTACGGCGGCGGCGCGGCCTGCGCGACCGTCCAGCAGGCGGCGCTCGCCGTCGCGACGGGCGTCGCGGAGGTGGTGGTCTGCTATCGCGCGTTCAACGAGCGGTCGGGGCGGCGCTTCGGGTCGGGGGTGCGGCATCGGGAGCCGTCGGCGGAGGGTGCGGCGCTCGGCTGGTCGCTGCCGTTCGGGCTGCTCACGCCCGCATCGTGGGTGGCGATGGCGGCCCAGCGGTATCTGCATACGTACGGGCTGACGCCGGAGGTGTTCGGGCATGTGGCCGTCGTCGACCGCAAGTACGCGGCGACCAACCCGGCCGCGTACTTCCACGGCAGACCCATCACCCTCGCCGACCACGCGGCCTCGCGCTGGATCGTCGAGCCGCTGCGGCTGCTGGACTGCTGCCAGGAGACGGACGGCGGCCAGGCACTCGTCGTCACGTCCGTCGAACGGGCCCGTGACCTGCCCCGCCCCCCGGCCGTCATAGCGGCGGCGGCCCAGGGCGCCGGCCGAGGGCAGGAGCAGATGACGAGCTTCTACCGGGACGACCTCACCGGTCTGCCGGAGATGGCCGTGGTGGCGCGGCAGCTGTGGCGGACGGCGGGGCTGGGGCCGGGGGAGATCGACGTGGGCATCCTGTACGACCACTTCACTCCTTTCGTGCTGATGCAGTTGGAGGAGTTCGGGTTCTGCGGAAAGGGGGAGGCCGGGGCCTTCGTGGCCGAGGAGCGGCTGCCGCTCAACACGCACGGGGGGCAGCTGGGGGAGGCGTATCTGCACGGGATGAACGGCATCGCGGAGGGGGTGAGGCAGGTGCGGGGGACGTCCGTGAACCAGATATCCGGGGCCGGGCGGGTGCTGGTGACGGCGGGTACGGGCGTGCCGACGTCGGGTCTGGTCCTTGCTGCCGACGGGTGACCCCCAGGGGTAATCCCGCAGTATCCGTCCCCCGCTCGTCCACCTTCAGGAGGTGGAGTCAGCACCACCCCTACAACCTGAGGCGGACGTCGCTTCGGCACCTGCGGCCGATCCGCTGGAGCAGGGGCCGCTCATAGCGTGGAGCCATGACCACACCCGTCTGCACCAGCGCTTCCGACGCCGCGACGCGGTCCCTGCCGAATGCGACGTATCCCTCCTTCGCCTCGTACGTGCGGGCCCGCCAGCCGGTGCTGTTGCGTACCGCCCGCTCGCTGACCGCGAACCCGAGCGACGCGGAGGACCTGCTGCAGACCGCGCTCACCAAGACCTACGTCGCCTGGGAGCGCATCGAGGACCATCGCGCGCTCGACGGCTATGTGCGCAGGGCGCTGCTGAACACGCGGACGTCGCAGTGGCGCAAGCGCAAGGTCGACGAGTTCGCCTGCGACGAACTGCCCGAGCCGGAGCCCACCCCCGGCCACGACGACCCGGCGGAGAAGCAGGCGCTGCACGACGCGATGTGGCGCGCGATCATGCGGCTGCCGGCGCGGCAGCGGGCGATGGTCGTCCTGCGGTACTACGAGGATCTCAGCGAGGTCCAGACGGCCGAGGTGCTCGGGGTCTCCGTCGGCACGGTGAAGTCGGCGGTGTCCCGAGCGCTCGGGAAGCTGCGCGAGGATCCTGAGCTGGGGCTGGTCCGCTAGGCGTGGCTCAGGGCGAACCCGCCTCCCTCGTTATCGTCACGCCCCATGAACGCAACGTGACATGATCGATCGCCCCCCTAGTGACATACCGCGCGGTATGCGCGCAGAATCTGCGCAGCTCTTACTGCCGCGTAGGCAATGTCGCCCCCGGGAGGACGCCGTGCTGAGCACGATGCAGGACGTACCGCTGCTGATCTCGAGAATCCTGACCCACGGGTCGACGATCTACGGCTCATCGCAGGTCATCACCTGGACCGGAGAGGCCGAGCCGCACCGCTGTTCCTTCGCGGAGGTCGGTGCGCGTGCGGCGCAGCTGGCGCACGCTCTGCGCGAGGACCTGGGTGTGGCCGGCGACGAGCGGGTCGCGACCCTGATGTGGAGCGGCGTGCCTAAAACACTCGCGGCTTGACCTGCGGAAACGCGAGTGAGGGGCAAGGGGCCCCGGTGTCCATGCCCATGGACACCGGGGCCCCAGTCTGTTGGGCGCCGTGTCGCGTGGGAGGGCAGGCGCAGGGCGGAGGAGACGACGAAGCCCCGCCCGGGGCTTCCGGGCGGGGCAGGCGCATGGCGTCCAGCTGGGGCTGCTTGCCTGCTCTGCTACAGGTGTAGACGTCCATTCATGTCAGTGGCTCTAAAGGGCAGAGCGGCCCGCGTCATTCCTGCTTTGTGCAAGACTCATTTGAAAACGACCCTTTAGTTTTGATCGTTCCGCGCAGGGGGCTTGCTGACTTTGTTTATCAGCAGGACGTAGGCGCCGCCTAGAACGAATGTGGCCACGTACTGAGCCCATTCGGTGCCGGCGAGTAGTTTGTTCGCTCCTACGAGCACGGCGGCCCAGGCGAGCGTGACAAGAATCTTGGCCGTCATTGGTGTGCTCCTAGCTTTACGCGAAGGACGAAAGGCAGGCCGCCGCCCCTGCGACGACGACCTTGCCGGCAATGTCCTTGGCCGCGTCCTTACTGATGAACTTGCCGACGACCAACGCAGCTGCCCCGCCAATTGCGGCCTTGACCAGGCAGTTCTTGACGATCTTGGTCATCTTGTTGTTGTGCAGAAGTGAGGCGCAGGCAGTCTTGCTGTGGTAGACCGTGCACATCGACCGCTGTTCTCCGATCGGGTCGACCATAATGTGGGCCGTCGGAGCCTTGGCGACAGGCTGCGACTGTGTGGCGGCTGACGCGGTACCCGCACCCATTATGAGGGCGCCACTGAGGAGGGCGGCGGACAGCGTGCTCGATATGACGCGCTTCATTTTGGAGAATCCCCGATTCTTCTTGCTTGGCAGGCGGACTCTGGTCCGGAGTCGCGCCTTCCGGTCATGCATGACCCTACGCACAAGATCGCTCGGGCCTGAAGGGATTTGACTGGGATTTGAGACTGGGCCTTTTCTGACTTGATGTTCGTGCCGGTTAGCGGCAGGAATGTCGGGCCTTCACGCTTGCGCCCCAGGTTCGACACGTATTCGCAATCCGCCCGCCCTGCCCGTGGTCTCCGGGCGGGGTGAGGACGGCTAGTACCTGCGGGGCAAACTCCATCGTTCCGGGTTAGCGGTGACGTCTGCCTTCAATGCTTTCACCGTGGGATCAACCGCGCCCCAGGAGTGTGGCCACGGATGCTCGGCGTACAGCCCGCATGCGTCGCCATTGGCCCGTTCGTCCGGGCACCAACTGAGCGTGACGAATTGGTGGTCGGTTTCACTCCACAGGAACCACACGGCTTCATCGGGGTTGGCGGCGCGCGCCGGACAGATCGGCGAAGTAGCGGGCGAAGATGTCCACCGGGTTGGTGACCATCACGACCACGCCCGGGTAGCCGGTCAGGGTGCGGGCCCACTCGGCGATGACGGGGCCGTTCGCGGCGAGTCCGGCCATGCGCACATCCGCCGTCGCGGATCTCGTCGAGGGCGGGGCGGGTTTGCGCGCGGCCGGCGATCTCGCGCACCTTGCGTTCGAGGTCGCGGATGCGGTCGAGCAGGTCGTTCGGGACGGTAGCCATCAGGCGGCGGCCTCCAAAGTCAGGGTTGCGGTTTCGCCTTGGTCGCGGGTGGGCGGTGTGACGGAGATGCCGACGACGCGGTGCCGGGTGTCGTAGCCGTCGGGGTTGAGCAGGTCGCGGATGCGCAAGCGGATCGTGCGGCCGAGCAGGTCGGGGTGACGTCCTGGTCGAGGCGCACGGTCACCGCGGGAATCACCTGGGGCGTGCGTGCGGCGGCGGCCTCGGCGCGCGCGTTGGCCGAGGGTTTCGGCGTCGTCCACGCTTGAGTGATCGCTCGTGGCGTCGAGGCGCGGCCAGCCGTCGGCGAGGGCCTGCTCATCGATGCGGAGGTCGGACAGCAGGGGCTTGCTTGCGGCGGCCTGGTTGCTGTTGTCCGAGGCGCCGCGGGCCTGCCACACGTTGGCGAGGGTGGTCGCGTCCTCGGGGGCGTTCGTAGGTGAGCACGGGTCCGGGGTGGGTGAGCACGACGTCGGCCTCGCCGCGGGTGATGCGCGGGTATCCGAGTTCGAGCAGCTTGCGCCGGTGGCCGGTCTCGGGGCCGCGGTCGCAGCGGATGCGCCACTCGAACCCGTTGTCGACGGCGGCGAGCTTGTCGAGCAGTTCGCGAACGCTCGGCTGATCGTGCTTGCTGAAGCTGCGCGACCGCTTCACACCCGAGAGGTGGGTGTCGTACTCGATGCCGGTGTCGCCGCCCGGCAGCGACTGTGCGTAGTCGACCAGGTTGCGGGCTATGTCGAGTTGGTCGATTGCCTCGGCGCTCAGCGTCTCGAACAGCCGGCGGTGTTCGAGGTAGGTGTCGAAGGTGCCGGCCTGCACTTCAATGGAGGCGAACCCGCGCTCGTCGACCTTCGAGACGGTCGACCACAGGATGCCGCCCCACCAGATGGACACCCTCTACGAACTCACCGGCCTCCCGCGGCACGGTCAATGCCGAGGCGGCACCAGCATGACCACCGGCACACGACCACCGGCGGCAAGTACATCAACAAGCCCGGACACGCCTACCGCTGCACGCTGCACGCTGCACGCTGCACGCTGCGTGCGCAGTCCGGCAGCACCGCATGCGACGGCATCTGGATTCCTCGCGCGGACGTAGAGCGCGAGGTCACAGAGTGGCTCATGCGCGAAGCCGCACCCGGCATCGACACCGCGCCACCCGCCGAGGGCACCGACGAGCCACAGATCGACGAGCGGGCCCTCGCCAAGCAGGCGCAGGCCAAGCTGAAAGGGGAGTACGACACGATCGAGGGCGCGCTCACCCGCTTGATCATGGACGCCAACGAGAACCCCAAGAAGTACCCACCGGGAGCGTTCGAGCGCGCACGCGACAACTACCGAAGCCGGCCCACATCTGCCGAAGGCCGTTCGGTACCGTCACGGCTGGCCTGTGGCTCGCTGCCGAACTCTGGACACGTCCGGACACGTGGGAACAGATTCCCCCGAGGTAGTGACATACCGAGTGGTATGCCCCGAGAATCGCGGCCAGGTACTACCGCCGCGTAACTCAATGGGGAGGCCCACCGGTGTACGGCACAATGCAAGATGTACCGCTGCTGATCTCGCGAATTCTGGAGCACGGCCGACAGATCCACGGTTCGTCGCAGGTCACCACGTGGACCGGCGAGCCCGAACCGCACCGCCGTAGCTTTGCCGAGATCGGCAACCGAGCCGCCCAGCTGGCTCACGCACTCCGCGACGATTTGGGAGTACGTGAGGACGATGTTTTGGGCACACTGATGTGGAACAACGCCGAGCACGTCGAGGCGTACTTCGCGATCCCCTCCATGGGCGCGATCCTGCACACCCTCAACCTCCGCCTCCCGGCCGAGCAACTGGCCTGGATCGTCAACCACGCGGCCGACCGGGTGGTCATCGCCAACGGTTCGCTCCTCCCCCTCCTCGCCCCGCTGCTGCCGCACCTCAGGACGGTCGAGCATGTGGTCGTGTCGGGGCCGGGTGACCGTTCCGCTCTGGCGGGCGCGTCCGTGCAGGTGCACGAGTACGAGGAACTGATCGCCGGCAAGCCGACCACGTACGACTGGCCGGAGCTGGACGAGCGTCAGGCCGCCTCCATGTGCTACACCTCCGGGACGACCGGGGACCCGAAGGGCGTCCTCTACTCCCACCGCTCCGTCTACCTGCACTCCATGCAGGTCAACATGACCCAGTCGATGGGCCTGACGGACCAGGACACGTCGCTGATCGTGGTCCCGCAGTTCCACGTCAACGCCTGGGGCCTGCCGCACGCCACCTTCATGACCGGCGTCAACATGCTGATGCCGGACCGCTTCCTCCAGCCCGCCCCCCTCGCCGAGATGATCGAGGGCGAGAAGCCGACCCACGCGGCCGCCGTGCCCACCATCTGGCAGGGCCTGCTCGCCGAGCTCACCGCGAAGCCGCGGGACGTCTCCACCCTCGGCCAGGTCACGATCGGCGGCTCGGCCTGCCCGCCCTCGCTCATGGAGGCGTTCGACAAGCTGGGCATGCGGGTCTGCCACGCCTGGGGCATGACGGAGACCTCACCGCTCGGCACGGTCGCCCGCCCGCCGGCCCACGCGGTCGGCACGGCCGAGGAGTTCGCGTACCGCCTCACCCAGGGCCGTTTCCCGACGAGCGTCGAGGCCCGCCTCACCGGCCCCGGCGGCGAACGCATCCCCTGGGACGGCGAGTCGGCCGGCGAGCTGGAGGTGCGCGGCCCCTGGATCGCCGGTGCCTACTACAACGGCCCCGACGCCGAACTGCTGCGCCCCGCCGACAAGTTCAGCGAGGACGGCTGGCTGAAGACCGGCGACGTCGGCACCATCTCCCCCGACGGCTTCCTCACCCTCACCGACCGCGCCAAGGACGTCATCAAGTCCGGCGGCGAGTGGATCTCCTCGGTCGAGCTGGAGAACGCGCTGATGTCCCACCCGGACGTAGCCGAGGCCGCCGTCGTCGCCGTCCCCGACGACAAGTGGGGCGAGCGTCCGTTGGCCACGGTCGTCCTCAAGGAGGGCGCCACCGCCGACTTCGAGACCCTGCGCGCCTTCCTCGCCGACGAGGGCAAGATCGCCAAGTGGCAGCTCCCGGAGCGCTGGACGGTCATCCCGGCGGTGCCGAAGACGAGCGTCGGCAAGTTCGACAAGAAGGTGCTGCGCAGGCAGTACGCCGAGGGCGGCCTGGACGTCACCCAGCTCTGACAGGTATACGGCGGCCGGGACGAGATGGGTTCGTCCCGGCCGCCGAGTACTTCACTGAGGTACGGCACCTTCACCGCCGTAGGACTCACGCCCCCTCCAACCCGGAAGACATCGAGGGCTGGCTGGACCGGCTGATGGACTACCACGCCGCCCACCCCGAACTGCTGCGCCTCCTCTACGGGGAGGGCATCCAGTACGGCAGCACCGAACTGCCCGACGAGACCGAGCGCCAGGAGCACTACGCCCACAAGGTCGCCGCGGTCCGGGACGGCCAGGAGCGCGGCGTGATCACCGACGCGATCCCGCCCCAGGACCTGCTGTTCCTACTGGTCGCGATGGCCAACTGGGCCACCGTCGTGCCGCAGATGAGCCGCATCCTGGTGGGCGGCGAGGACGACGACCGGGACCGCCTGCGCGCCTCGGTCAAGGAGGCGGCGCGCAGGCTCATCGCGCGCTGACGTACGCCAGCCGGTACCGCGTCAACGACGTGCGTCGTCAGTTGGTCCCGATCCGCGACAGCAGGTCCACGATCCGGGACTGCACCTCACCGCTGGTGGACCGCTCGGCGAGGAACAGCACGGTCTCGCCGGAGGCCAGCCGCGGCAGGTCGGCCTGGTCGACGGCGGCCGTGTAGACGACGAGCGGGGTGCGGTTGAGCTGCCCGTTCGCACGCAGCCAGTCCACGATCCCGGCCCGGCGCCGATGCACCTGCATCAGGTCCATCACGACCAGGTTCGGCCGGAAGTCGCCCGCCAGCGCCACCGCGTCGGCATCACTCGCGGCCCGCGCCACCTGCATCCCGCGCCGCTCCAGCGTCGCGGTCAACGCCAGCGCGATCTCGGCGTGCTCCTCGATGAGCAGGACGCGCGGCGGGTGCTGCTCGGTGTCCCGGGGCGCGAGCGCCTTCAGCAGTACGGCGGGATCGGCGCCGTACGCCGCCTCCCGCGAGGCCTGTCCGAGCCCCGCCGTCACCATCACCGGCACCTCGGCGGCCACCGCCGCCTGCCGCAGCGACTGCAGCGCGGTCCGCGTGATCGGCCCGGTCAGCGGGTCGACGAACAGCGCGGCCGGGAACGCCGCGATCTGCGCGTCGACCTCCTCGCGAGAGTGCACGATGACGGGCCGGTAGCCGCGGTCGCTCAGCGCCTGCTGGGTCGTCACGTCCGGCGCCGGCCACACCAGCAGCCGCCGCGGGTTGTCGAGCGGCTCCGGCGGCAACTCGTCGTCCATCGGCTGCGGGCGCGGCGTGTCGGCGACCTCGATGGCGCCGCCCGGCCCGTCCAACGGCTCGGGCCCCTCGGCGGCGTTCTCGTCCGGCGCGCCTATGGCGTACGACCGCCCGGCGCCCTCGGTCATCGGCGCCAGCCGCGACTGCCCGGCCTGCGACGGCTGGGGCTGCCCGCCGAGCGACGGCTGCGGCGCCGGGGAGGGAACCGGCTGCGCGGGCGTCGGCTGCTCGGCCTGCGGATGCGGCCGTGCCGCCTGCTCCGCCGCCGCGCCGGTCCGGGTGGCGGGATCGGGCGGCGTACCCAGCTTGCGGCGCCGTCCCCCGTTGGTCTGATGCGGGGGAGGCGTCGCCGACGGCTGCTGCACCTGCGCCGCCTGCCGCGTGAAGGGCACCCCCTGCCCCAACGTCCGCACACTGATCGCCCGCCCCTGCGTCGAGTTCGGGTCGACGGGGGCGCCGGGAGCGGCGGCGGCTTCGGCAGGCAGAGGCTGCGCCGCACGCTGCTGCTGGGTGGCCTGGGCCGCCGCGGCCGCCTCGGGAGGCAGCGGGGTGCCCGGAGCAGGCGTACCGGGGGCGGGCTGGGGCTGCGCCTGCTGGGGGGCGTTCGGATTCGGCGGTACGGGGGTGGCGGCGCCCTGCGGCGGGACGGGAGCGCCGGCCGCGTGCGGGGGCGCGGGGGTCGCCGCAGCGACGTTCGCCGGTACGGCTGTCCCGGCACCGGAGGTGTCGTCGGCAGCGGGCCACGGCTGGGGGGCCGGGGTGCCCTGCGTCGGGGCTGCCTCGGTGGGGAGGGGCTGGCCAGGCACCGGCTGCGCGGGGGCGGGGTGGCCAGGTACCGGCTGGGGCTGACCCTGCTGCACCGGAACCGGCCGGCCCGGAGCCGCTTGCCCTGGAACAGCCGGAGCCGCCTGCCCCGCAGCGCCCTGCACGGGCACGCTCTGCGCCGGCGCCCCGGCGGCTTCCGCCGGCTGGCCCATGGCCCGGCGACGACGTCCGGTCGGCGCGCTGGTCGGATGCGGCTGCGGCGGGGTGTGATCCTCGGACTGGTCGTGCGGCACGGCATCGTGCCGGCCTTCGTCGACGGGAACGTCACCGGGGGTTCCCTGGCCGGGAACCTGGACCTGGCCCGGAATCTGGACCTGGCCCGGAATCTGGGCCTGACCCGGAATCTGGGCCTGGCCCGGAACCTGGGCCTGGCCCGGGGCCTGACCCTGCACAGGAGCCGGCACCTGCCCCGGAACCGGAACCGGAACCGCACCCGGCATCTGCCCAGGAGCCACAGGCGAAGCCGGAGTCATGGCCGCACCCGCATCCGCCCCCGCACCCGTGGTCGGAGACGAACCCGGAGACGAACCCGGAGCCGAACCCGGCGCCGGAGTCGGCTCCGCGCCGCCCTGCCCCTCCACACCGTCCACAGCGTCCACACCGTCGGCGGCGGCAGTCCGGTCCGCCGCGGCGGGCGGCAGCGCGAACACCTGACGGGGCCCCGCCTCCTGCGCCTGCGCCTGCGCGGCACCACGCTCGGCCGCCGCGGCCAGGGCACGCCGCCGACGCCCGGACGGCTGAGGACCCTCACCCGTACCGGCCGTACCGGCCTCGGAACCCGGCTGAGCGGCGTCACCGCCCGCAGGCAACGCGGGCGGCAGCGCGTGCTGCTCTCCGCCGTCCCGCCGGGCACGTCGCCCACTGGGTGCGGGCACACCTTGCGGGGGTACGGTCCCGCCGAGCCCGTTCCCGGCGGCCGCGGTCCCCGCAGCGTGCTCGCCGGCCATGACGACGGCTCCCTCGGCGACACCGTGCCGACCGTCCTGGCCGTCCTGGCCGTGCAGGCCGCCCTCGCCACCGTCACCGCTCTCGGCCGGTCGCCCGCGTCGCCGCCCGGTACCGCCGGAGGCCTCGGCGCCGGCGTCCCCCGCACCCTGCGCGAGCTCCAGCGCAGGCGGGGCCGCGCGCCTGCGCCGCCGTCCGGTGGGCGCCGCGCCCTCGGCGTCGGAGGCCTCGGCCTCGGCGCCGGGCGTATCGCTCTCCAGGAAGGCGTCGACGGAGGACCGCCGGGCCCGCCGCCGACCGCCCCCGGCACCCTGCTCGCCGTCCTCGGCGGCACCCTCGGCCCCGTCACCGGCCTCAGCGGGGGCGGCCTCGACGGGAGCTGCGGGAACGGCCCCGGCCCCACCGCCGATCGGCACTTCGAGGACGTACGCACTGCCGCTCATCCCCGGCACCTCGTGCGTCTGGAGCACACCGCCGTGAGCCCGCACGATCCCGCGCACGATCGGCTCGTGCACCGGGTCTCCCCCGGTGTACGGCCCACGCACCTCGATCCGTACGACCTCGCCGCGCTGCGCCGCCGCGACGACGACGGTGTTGTCCATGTAACCGCCCGCCGACACGGGCGAGTTGCCGGTCGCGTCGACGCCGGCGACATCCGCGACGAGATGCGCGAGTGCCGTGGCGAGGCGCTGCGGGTCGACCTCGGCCTCGATGGGCGGCGCGTGCACGGCGAACTGCACCCGCCCCGGCCCGATGAGCTCGACGGCCCCGTCGACACCCGCGGCGACGACGGCGTCGAGCATCACCTTCGTACGGGTGACCCCCTCGCCGCCCGAGTCGAGCCGCTGGTACCCGAGGACGTTGTCGATCAGCGTCGTGATGCGCGAATAACCGGCCGACAGGTGATGCAGCACCTGGTTGGCCTCGGGCCACAACTGCCCCGCGTCGTCCGCGGCGAGTGCGGCCAGCTCACGACGGAGTTCGTCGAGCGGACCCCGCAGCGAACGCGCGAGCAGCGTCAGCAACTGCTCATGCCGGCCCGCAAGCGCCTCGTACCGGTCCTTCTCCCGCTCCCCGAGCGCGGCGTACCGCTCCTCGCCCGCGGCGAGCTCCTCCTCGTGCCGCTCCTTGAGCTCCTCGAGTTCGGCCACGTGCTTCTGCCGCAGGGCGGTCAGCTCGGAGGCGTGCTCCTCGGCGAGCCGCTCCAGTTCCTGAGCGTGCCGCTCGTCCTCTGCCGCCTTCTCCTCGGCGAGGGCGTCGTAGGGCCGCCGGTCGCTGAAGGTCATCACGGCACCGACGAGCTGGTCGCCGTCGCGGACGGGCGCGGTCGTCAGGTCGACGGACACCTTGTCCCCGCCCTTGGACCACAGCACCTGCCCACGCACCCGGTGCTTGCGCCCCGAGCGCAGGGTGTCGGCGAGCGGAGACTCCTCGTACGGGAAGGGGGACCCGTCGGCACGGGAGTGCACGGCGAGCGTGTGCAGCTCACGCCCACCGAGCTCGCTGGCCCGATAACCCAGTATCTGAGCGGCGGCCGGATTGACGAGGACGATCCGCCCGTCGGTGTCGGTCCCCACGACACCTTCCGACGCGGCCCGCAGGATCATCTCGGTCTGCCGCTGCGAACGCGCCAGCTCCGCCTCGGTGTCGACGGTCCCGGAGAGATCCCGCACGACGAGCATGAGCAGCTCGTCACCCGTGTAGCCGTAGCCGTCGTAGGCCTGCTGGCCGTTCTCGAGATTCGCGGACGTGACCTCGACCGGGAACTCGCTCCCGTCGGTCCGCCGGGCCATCATCCGGGTCGGCTTGGTCCGCCCCTGCGGATCCATGTGTTCGGGCCGCCGCATGGACCCCGGGATCAGCTTGGAGTCGAAGTGGGGCAGCAGATCGAGCAGCCCGCGACCGACCAGAGCGGTCCCCGGTGCCTCGAAGGTCTCCAGGGCGATGGTGTTGGCGTTGACGACGGTCCCATTGGCGTTGACCAGCACCAATGCGTCGGGAAGCGCGTCGAGTATGGCTGCGAGGCGAGCAGCGCCTCGGGATGGCCTGCTGCTCACGAGACGCTTCCTCCCTGTTACCGCACCTTGCCGACCGCTCAAGCCATCTTGCCAACCGGCCCGCAGCGTGTCACGCGAGGGAGTCTAAGGGCTGGGGTTGCGCTCGCGACGCCGGATGAGAGAGAGGTCGCACGACGAAGTGACCCAGAACGTATGACCGCCTGTGTAGACGTCCCCCCAGCTCCCCTTCGGCTTCCCTCCAGCTTTTGCGAGACCTTCGCGGGAGTTTTACGGACTCGGTGCGTCCGGTATGGAAAGTCTGTGCGACCGATGACGAAACGCGGGTCCGCCGACCGCACAGCAGCCCTCATCCCCGTCCTACGACCGCTGCCCTTCCGCCCGCAGGTCGGGAAGGAGCGGCACGAGCCGGTCCCAGCGGGCGATCTGGCACCCGTCACTGCGGTCGTACCGAGCGTCGACGGGGCGCCCGGCCCAGGTCCCGGTGACATGCGCGGTGGCCGGCCCGCCGTACTGCATGGTGCAGAAACCGTCCTGCGACGGGGGCGCGAAGACGTCCCTGCCCCACCGAGTACCGCGGTCGAGCGCGGCACAGGCGCCGTGGGCGTCGGGGTGATCGCCGCCCGCCGGATGGCAGGACAGCGAATAGGTCCGATCACCGCCACCGGTGCCGCCGCCGCTGCCGCCGGTGTTGCGGACGGTGTTGCGGACGGTGACGGTGAGGTGATCGCCGGAGCGGCCCAGGTCCTTCAGGGCCGGGGGCGCGAGGGGAAGGGGCGCGGCCTGGGCGTGCGCGGAGGCGGGCACGACGGCGGTGGAGCCGACGGCCGCGAGGGAGCCGACGGCGACGAGGAGAACCCGGCGAAGGCGCCGGGCCGGGGCGGAACGGTTGGCCTGCAACATGACCTGACTAACGCCGTACGCCCCCGGATGTTGCGCACCGCCCCACCGGCCCGAAGTCTCCCGACGCACGCCGGGAAGGGCTTTGCCCTGCGGCCTCCCTGCCTAGTACCGTGGGAGCCGATTGGTGACACCACGCTCGACTGTGTCATCATCTGCACGCACCACTCGCGCTCGCGCGAGCGGCTGTGCTGGAGGCGTCGCCTAGTCCGGTCTATGGCGCCGCACTGCTAATGCGGTTTGGGCCTTAAAGCCCATCGAGGGTTCAAATCCCTCCGCCTCCGCGCCTGATCACGAAGCCCCGGTCACTGGACCGGGGCTTCGTTGGTTTCGTTCGTTCGGCGGTGCGACGCCATGCGGCCGAAGAGGGGCAGTTTGGGGCATTTCCGCAGGTCACAAGGGGTGCGGCAAACGGATTTCACATGGCGGCGGCAGTCATGTAATGTTCTTCCTGTCGCCGCGAGCGGGCCGGAAGGGCCGGGAGCGGCGGGAAAACAGAACAAGCACTCGTAGCTTAACGGATAGAGCATCTGACTACGGATCAGAAGGTTGCAGGTTCGAATCCTGCCGAGTGCACAGCACGTCAAAGGCCCTGTGGAGTGATCCACAGGGCCTTTGCTTTATGCCTTGACAGCAGTGTTTGACGGCAACCGCCTCCGCCTCGGATTCGTGGAGCCGTCGACCTTGATCATGACCGTCATGCCGGAGTGCGGATGGTGGGTGTCTAGCGGGCCGGCCCCTGTCCTCGGCGGGGCGCCATCCTGTCCTCGGCCGCCAGGCCCGATCCTCGACTTCCGCGATCGACGGCGTGCGGGTGTGCCGGGGGCTTCGCGGTCGGATCGTCCCTGTCGGGGACTCCGGACTGTCAGTGGGTGCCGGTAGTCTGGTGTTGAGCTCTCTGTCAGGCACAAGATGTTGTGGCATTTCGCTGACACCCCCGTATATGTAGGGGTTCCTTGCTTGCTGACGGGGCGTCTGTGGTGCTTCACTTGATCCGCCAAACCAAAGCAGGCCCCAGCTGGGGCCCAACTTGAGGTTGGGCGCATGGCATGGGGCCTGATGCGTTGGTCGCGCCTTGGGACCCTATCGCCCTCGCTTGGATACTCCAAGAGGGCATCTCGTGCGTCCCTCCGCGGAAACGGATGTGTGATGACAGGGCGACCCAATACTCGGGATGTATCGCCGCGCGACGACGGCTGGGCCGTGACGAGGCCCGGAGCCGACAGGGCGAGTGCCGTTCTGCCTACCCAGGCTGCAGCTGTCGAGCGCGCCAAGGAAATCCTGGCCAACGACGGTGGCGGTGAACTGAGGGTCCGGGGCAGGAACGGCCAGGTGCGGGAGCAGAACACGGTTCCGCCGGGCAACGACCCGAAGCGATCGAAGGGCTGATCACGATGGACAAGTATGTGATCAACAAGGGCTTCGGAGGCGAGCGCGAGGTCGAGGCCACTGCGTACACCACTATTGGGGAGTTCATCGACTTCTATGAGGTCGACGGCCACGGCGACACGGTGGTGACGCTCAGGATCCGAGCTTCCCGAGTGGAGACCATCGAGCGGATCACTGCCTGACGCATAGGCAGTACAACAAAGAGGAGCTCCTGCCGAGTCGGCGGGAGCTCCTCGATTTATCACTGGGGTAGGGGAGCTAGACCGTGCGCACTCAGGGCTTCGGCTTCGCAGGACTCCCGTCGTCGCCCGGGTCGTTGCCACCGTGATCTCGGAGAGCCTCGCCCACGCGGTCGAAGGCGGAGCGTTGGGAGTCGAGCCGCACGAAGGTGTAGATGTCCATGGTCACGCGGATCGAGCTGTGACCGAGGACTTCCATGATCATGCGGGCATCGGCGCCCTGTTCGTGGAGGAGCGAAGCGCAGGTGTGGCGCAGGTCGTGAAAGCGGACCTTGCGGACGCCGGCGCGGATGCACAGAACCTCGAAGGAGCGGTTCAGGTTGCGCGGCTCGATGGGGGTCCCGTTCTTGGTGGTGAAGACGAGGCCCTGACCCGTCCCCTTCCAGTTGGCACCAGCCGCATTCCGGTCGGCGATCTGCTGCGCGCGCTGGGCACGGAGCGCGGTCACGCACTCGGCCGGCAGGGCCACGCGACGAGCCGAGCGCTGAGTCTTCGGTGCGACGATCAGCAGTTCACCGCCGACTCGCTGTAGGGCCTGCCGAACAGTGAGAACGCCTTCGTGAAGGTCCACGTCCGACCAGCGCAGCCCCAGCAGCTCACCACGCCGGAGGCCGATACGGACCGCCAGTTCGTACGCGGCCCACAGCCGGTTGTCCCGAGCCGCCGCCAGGAGCTGACGCCCCTCCTTGGCGGTGAGCGGTTCGATCTCGCGCTTGGTTCCCATGCTCAGCTCCACGTTCCGGGCCACGTTGCGGGGCAACTCGTCTTCGCGTACGGCGTGCTGGAGGGCGGCACGCAGGATCACCAGCAGGAAGCGCACGGTCCGGTCAGACGGGAGCTTCTTGCAGCACTTCCGGAGGGCGCAGCAGCGCCGCTTGTGCTCCGGCCGCTTCTTGTCCTTGCCCTGCGCGCAGCACTGGCAGGTGACCGCCGTCTTCGCGAGGAAGGCGCGGATGTCGCGAGCGGTGAGCCGGACCAGCTTCTTCTTGCCGAACTCCGTGGTGACGTAGTTGCGGACGAGGGATTCGTAGTTGACGTAGGTCGTCCGGCGGACCTTTCCCTTGGCCACGTTCGTCAGCCAGTACGCCAGGTACTCGGCGATCGTCATCTTGTTGGTGGCGATGGGCAGGCCGTTGAGGGAGTCGGCCTTGAGCTTGGTCAGCTTCTCGTGCGCCTCGTCCCAGGTCTTGCCGTAGACGCTGCGCCGCTTGTACGTGCCGTCCGTCGTCAGGACGTACGCACTGCCCTCCCAACGGCCGTCCTTGCGCTGGTAGATGGTGCCCTCGTTGTTGGCGTTCTTCTTCGGCGTGGCCATCAGGCAGCTTCCTGTTCGGTCTGGAGGGATATGTAGGCGTGCACGGCGGATTCGCTGATACGGCGGCAGCGGCCGATCTTGAAGGAGGCGAGTTCGCGCGAGCGGATCAGGTCGTGGACCTTCCAGCGGCTGATGCCGAGACGCTCGGCGACCTGGTCCACGGTGAGCACGGCAGTCGTCATGCAGGCACCAGCCCTTCGTGCTTGAGGCGTTGGGTGTTGGCGATGTCGTGGCGGACCTGGGCGGCGAGGAGTTCCTCACCCGGGCGGTAGCCGCTGCTTAGGTAGGTCCACGAGGAGGCAGTGACGAGGGTGGTGGTCTCGTCGGTGGTGGGGTGGCCGGCGCGTGCGCGGACGGCTTCGGCTTGGGCGAGGCGCCAGGCTCGGCGTACGTCGCGAAGGGCGCCGAGGGTGGTGGAGTAGGCGCGGGATTTGGTGGAGAAGTGGCCGCGGAAGCCGAGCATGTGAGCCCACTTCCAGAGCTTGAGGTGGGCGAACTCGGGGAGGTGGCCGAGGTCCCATGCCGTGCGGATCATCTGGCGTACGTGCTGTTGCACGGGCAGGGCCTTGATGGGTTCGGCTTGCCCGGTGCCGTCACAGTTGGCGCACCGGTCGTGGAAGCCGTCCGGGCCGTGTACGTAGCCGCGTCCGGCGCAGGGGCGGCACATCAGGGTGCGGTCTACGGTGCCAGTGCCTTCGGCGTTCTTGGTGGCGTACTTGGCGATGTATCCGGCGACCTTGGCGTCTGTGTACTCGGCAACCCGGGCGTCGGTGAGTTCGCCATTGCCCAAGGCGGTGATGGGGTCGACCTTGAACCGGCGGCCCCAGGCGATGACGCGTTCGCCGATGGCGTCGGAGGCGATGGTGAGGCGGGCGCGCTTGACGGCCAGGCGCACGGCGGCGCCCAGGGCGTCGAAGGTGGCCCAGGGCGGGGGCTCGGTGGTGTGGCCGTCGGGTCCGTCGAAGCGGATCACGGCGTGGAAGTGGACCAGGCCGCGCTTCTGGTACTCGGCGACCTTGGCGAAGGAGACGCGCAGGGCGGCGTTGAGTGCCTTCTGCGTCATTCCGAGGTGTTCGGCCAAGGCGCGGCGCAGGTAGGTGGTGAAGCGTGCCCAGAGCTGTCCGGCGTGGGCGTTCCAGAGCACGGCGCCGGTGTAGTCGTACGTGGCCGGGTCGAGCGGAGTGCCCAACGCCGGGTCGTCCTCGGCGTGGTGGGCGCCGCAGCCGCAGGAGCGGGCCTTGCCCGTGCTGTCGGTCTTGCGGTTGTGGACGGGGCCGAACGAGGGGGCGGTGAGGGTGACGAAGGCACGGGGGTGGTCGCGGACGGTTTCGGCGACGTTCTTGCCGCCGGACAGTCCGGCCTTGATGAGGTGGTAGGTGTCGGCGGCGTAGACGCGGGAGCAGGCGGGGCAGCGGGAGGAGCGGCGGTTGCCGCAGGTGGTCAGGAGGCGACCGGAAGGCTCGTCTTCGGAGCGGTAGGAGCGGACCACTTGCTTGGTGGTCTGGTCGGTGGTGACTGACCAGCCGTGGAGGTTGACGGGGCTGGTGCAGCCGTGCAGGTCGCGGACCTGTTCGGTGACGCGGTCGAAGTCGTGGGTGTTGGCCAGTTCGATCAGGTCCCGCAGGCCGGGGCTGATCACGTGGCGCAGGTCGAGGGGGTGGCGCATGGGTGGCGGGGTCTCCCTTCTGGCGTGAGGGTGGGACCTGCGGGCAGCAGCGATCAGCGCTCGGGCTGCTGCCCGCAGGCATGGCAGGTCGGGCCCAGGAGTGGGCGAGGGTGGGAAGTGCCGGAAGGTCGGCGGGGAGAGCGCGGCTCTACAGGGCGGCGTGCAGGGCCGTGGCCATGGGCAGACCGATGCCGAGCCGCATCTTGAGCTGGGCCGGAGTGATCGTTTCTCCGTGCTCGGCGTAATGCGATGCCGCGATGGACCGTGCTTCGGTCAGCAGCGGTGCGGGGACCTTGACCGCAGGCCCGGCCGGAGCCGCAGCGGTGAGCGGAGCGACCGGGGCCGGGGTCGGTACCGGCGCGACTGGCGGGGCAGTCGCTGCGACGTGCGCGGGCTCGGCGGGGGCCGGGGCGGGCTCTTGGGCCGCTTCCGTCTCGGTGGCGGGCGCCGGTTCGGCTGCATGGGCGGCGACCGCGTGGAACGAGCGGAGGAGCTGTGGGCCAACTGCTCCCCAGCCGAGGAGGAGCAGGGGTGCCACGGCGTCGATGGCGGCGCGGCCGTAGTGTCCGGCGACGACGGGTTCGGCGATGTTGAGGGCCAGGGTCAGCAGGCCGGAGACGTGCATCAGCCGGGTGGCCGCCTTCATCTGCTCGGGCGGGACGCCGCGCAGGGACAGGTAGCGCAGGGCCACCAGGAGCCCGACCACGGACAGGTCGACCATGGGGGCGATCAACGGTGCGATGGGGGCGGGGACGCCCAGGCGCAGGGCCAGGGCCCAGACGTTGCCGAAGGAGAAGACGAACGCCAGGAGGGCGATGATGCCCATGACCACGGTCACGGTGCGCTGGGTGATCCGGTCCTCACTCATGGGGGTTCACCTCCTTTCGCGGTGTCGGCGGGGAAGCTGGGTGGGATTGGGTCAGGGCTTCGGGGTGAGGCCGGCCGTGTGAGCTGCGTTCGGGCCGAGGTAGGTCTCCAGGACTCGGCGGTCGTGGGTGTTCGCGACGCGGTACGCGGCGATGCCGATCCGACCGGCACGGTCGAGGTCCCCGCCAGTGATCGCCTTGCGCATGTGCTGGATGTAGATCCTCACGACGCGGCGCATGTCAGGCCGCCATGGACGGGGGCTCAGGGTCGTTCTTGGTGAGGTCCACGACGTCCTGTCCGGTCAGGTCCTCCAGGAGCCGGGCCGGGTGACGCACCAGGTGGCCGGTTTCTGCGGCGACGTGGGCGGCGTCCTCGTCGCCGACGTAGGGGGTACGGATGCGGATGAAGCCGGGGCGGCCGTGCTGGGACATGACCGCGACACCGACGTACGCGGGGTCTTGGAGGTTGACCGGGCTCGCGTCGGGCCACTCCCGGATGTCGTCGCCGAGGGCGGCCACGGCGGCGTCGGCGGTCTTCTGCGCGAAGGACAGGCCGACCGGGCAGACATCGCGGATGAAGGTGGGGATGGCGTCCCCGGTGGTCTTCTGCGTGGTGAGCAGGGTCAGGAAGCCGACTGAGCGTCCCTTCTTGACCAGGTCCTCCACGAGGCGGGCGTTGTCCGCCGCGAGCGCGGCCAGCCGCTTGGTGACCGGATCGGAGCCCTTGTGGTCGCGGAAGTAGGTGTGGGCCTCGTCGATGACGATGACGACCAGTGGCCAGTCAGCCGAGGGGCCGACGTGCCACATGTTCTTCCTGCCCAGCACGCTGCGGATGTTCGCGGAGCGGGCGCGACGCAGCTCCACCAGCTCCTTGAACAGCTTGTTCGCTTCCTCCAGGTCGTCTCCGCAAAAGGCGAACGCCCGGTGTACGAGGTCGGCGTAGTCGCCCTCGTAGGCGTGGGAGACCTTCCCGTCGAAGAAGACGAACTGAACGGCCGGCGAGGGCGCCCAGTCACATACCAGCCGGTTCACGCACGAGGTCTTCCCGAAGCCCGGCAGACCGCCGACCGCCACCCCGGGCACTTCCTTGAGGGGCACGAAGACGGGCATGCCGTACTCGTCCACCCCCAGCTCCCACTTCGCGTACTCCTCCGGAGGGC
This sequence comes from Streptomyces sp. DT2A-34, assembly GCF_030499515.1. Classification (NCBI taxonomy): domain Bacteria; kingdom Bacillati; phylum Actinomycetota; class Actinomycetes; order Kitasatosporales; family Streptomycetaceae; genus Streptomyces; species Streptomyces sp. DT2A-34. The sequence goes on from NZ_JASTWJ010000001.1 coordinate 5,172,087, forward strand.
GTCCGGTGGGCACATGAACCGTCGGCGTGATCAGCGGGTCCACGCGCACCCCGCGCAACACGACCTGTCCGGGCCTGTCCCCCGGCAGCGCTGACACACGGGTCATACGCCAGGCGTCCGCCAGGTAGGGGGCGGCCTTCTGGAACTCCGCCAGACCGACGCCTGGCAGGCAGCCCGCCCGCGCGATCACCCCGTACGCGTCATGCGTGACCTTCAGGGCCGGGACCAGGACGCGCGGCTTGATCGGCTTGCCGTCCGTGTTCGCCAGCGACGCCATGGCGGTCGGCATCTTGTCCGTGGCCGACAGGCCCAGCATCAGCGCGAGCCGCTTCCAGGTCCGCCGAACCCGAACGGCCTGCCGAATCGACTGCCGGGTCATGGCGTCGGCCCGCAGGTAGCGGATCACCCACACCAGCGCCCACACGGCGATGCCAGCCAGACCCACCCCGACCAGAACGGGGGCGTAGCCCATCACCTCACTCACGTCGCTCAAGGTCACTTCGCTTCCTTCTTTCGATTCCGGTTCCGGGTGCCTGCTGAGGGTGTTGGCGCAGCGAGGATCAGACAGATTTCCGCGCGCTGCACCGCGTCAGCAGGCGGAAAGCCGTGGTTCGCCCACATCGCCGCGACGAGGCGAACCCTGTCGTCGTGACCGGCGAGCGTCAGGCAGATCTCCGCATGACGAAGAGCCGATGTGGGTGGAAAGCCCGCGCTCTCCCACACCGCCGCGACACTGTGAAGCTGGGTGTCGCGGCCAGTGCGGAAGAAGTCGGTGCCGCTCACGCGGTCTCAGCGGCCGGGGCCGAGCCGCCGACCAGGTCGAGACGGTCCGCGCGGTACGCGATGCCATCCGAGAGCGACCCGTTGAAGATCCGGGCCCACGGGGTGGCGAACAGCTCCACCGGGATGACCGGCACGCCGGGCTTGAGGCCGTTGGGGAGACCGGTCTCCGGAACGGTGACCTTCATGGCCTCCGCCCGGTCCTCCTCCATGAGGAAGAGAGTGACCGTGAACAGCTTCGCGCCGGTCTCACGGTCGGTCGCGAACTGGGTCTTCTCGGCGTCCGAGTACTTCGGAACCGCCATGTTGCCGACCATGAACGACGTGGACGGGAGCAGGCCAACACGGATACGAGCCATGGGTGTTACGTCCTTTCGCTAGGTGCTCCGCCAGGTGGCGGGGCGTGATCAATAGAACCTCGCTCACCTAGCAGTGTCAAGTGAGTAGAGGGTGCTAGGTGGGTTGGGTTATAGGTGTGCGTATGCCAGATGGGTGTGCTAGGGCAGCTAGATCTCGCTACCCTGATAGCTATGACGCCTGCTAGCTCTGCTAAGCCCGACCGTCGGCCGCCCTATCAGCACGCGGCCGACGAGCTCCGGCGCGAGATCAAGGCGGGCCGCTATAAGCCGGGCGAACAGCTCCCCTCCTACCGCGAGTTGCAGGAGCGCTTCGGGGTGGCGAACATGACCGCCCGCAGCGCACTCGGGGTGCTCCGGGAGGAAGGGCTGATCTACACCATCCAGGGCCGGGGCAGCTTCGTCAGTGACTTCGAGGGCACGGGTGTCGACTACACCGCGCCGGCCTGGTACCTCCGGAACTCGACCGGGGCCCCTGCCGAGGAGGCTGCCGACAGCTCCTCCCGTGTCTGGCCGTCCGGCGAGAAGATTCCTTTCGGTGACTCCGGTGAGGGGAAGGCCGGCAGCTCGAACGTCGCCGATCCCTCCCTCGCCGACATGCTCACCGCGTTGCGCGACGAGATCAGAGCGCTCAGCGCCGAGCATCAGGAACTGCGCCGGGAGGTCGAGGAGTTGAAGAAGGCGCAGCAGCAGCCACGTTCCTGAGCCGCGTGACTTCTTCTCGCATTTCCCTCGCTTCACGGCCGAGCCTTGCCACTGTGGCCGTCATCTCGCGGACCAGTGCGGCCATCTCCACCGACTCCCGGTTGTGAATCTCGATCAGCTCCTTTCCTGTGCTGGGTATCTGCTCGGTCATCTCTCCCCGTTCACTGGCGTGCCGTTGTTTCGTGTGGTCCTCACCCAACCGCCGGGGGCTTGCCCGAAGGCTTGCCCAGCGGCCATGTGCCACCGGATCTGGGCTTGCCCGTACCGCCCGGCAAGCCGTCATCGCGGCTGTTGCGACAGGTCTACCGGCCGGACTGGACACGTACGAGGCTTGCGGCGCCGCGCTCCCGTCGGACGGGCTGAATCCGTCCTTCGATTTCGTCAGCGTCCCCGCAGGCGGGAAATCGCGATTCTGCGCGCGCACGCCACTCGTCCTTCCAGCTGTCGACCAGGAGCATCAATAGTCCGGAGAATCGCCGGTTTGGGTAACCGGCACTTCGGTGCTATGTTGCGCGGCTCGGCCCATCCTGGATCGCCTATAGGGGTGCCGAAATCCGCATCGGTGTGACCCCCATTTCTGTGATCCACGACACTTCTCCATCTCTGGTCGGACTCCCGTACTCACTTGCTACAGGTGCCAAAAACTCCGTCCGTGTGACACTCCTCTTTGTGGCCTGGGTCACTTGATAGAGGTGGCCCGCTCATCGCGCTTCACTCATCCGGAACTATGCGGCCCCCAGCCTGTGGGTAAATTCCGCAGACTCGCAGATCAAATAGGCGAAAATGCGGCTGCAAGTGTTCATAAGGGCATTGAAGCTGCGGAACGGATGGGAAGACGGGGACAGCGCATGGCGCTGCAACCGGCCACGGGCCCAGCGCAGCGGAGCTGTTCAGAGTTTCTTTACTGGATCAAGGCGGCCCGCCTACGGCGGCCCGCGCGCGCTGGCGGCCACGGGCCGCCGCCGCTCCATGTCTCCGCCACCGCTCCGGCGGCCCCCACCCGCTCAGCGCGCGACACCACCAAGGCGGACAGACAGACCAGGAAGCAACCCGACCAGTCCGAGCACCAGGACCAGGCCGACACCCACCAAGCACGGCCACGCCACCCAACCGCCCACCGCTCCAGACCACATGACCCACAGAGCCGCAGCCCGAGCCCAGCGCCCAACCTCCGTCGGCAACGCCCAGACCGGATCGAAGTACGGCCCGTGACGCATGGAAGAAGCGTGGTTGAGGCCGGTCGTGGTTGCTGGAAGCACACGTGACGGGTGCTCAGTCGGCGCACCCACCACCGTGGCTGACTTTCGCTGGCTCAGCTCAGAACCGGGCATCCATCGATCGAACGGCAACAGGCATCCTCCCTAACTCGCCATTTCAGAGCAGGGGTTGTAGTCGCACGCGCATTCGAGCACGCCAACCACCCCGGTACCATCGGCACCGGGGTCCTGAACAGGGCTTCCGAGACCGGACCACCCCGGATTGCTGTCCAGGCTGAGGGGGTGGTCCGGTCGTTTGTTGTGGGCGCCCGCCACTCGCGGGACGGTCGCAAGTGGCAGGCGCCCGGGGAAGCCGCATCGCCCTCTCGGGGAGCGAGGGCGGCACGGCAGGCTTACTCCGGCAGGAGCGCGATTTCGATGGCGAGCGCGCCGAGCGCTTCCTTCTCCGCCGGGTAGATCTCGCGGATATTGGCGAGCTGCTGCTCGCGGGAGGAGGCCGGGTTGACGTTCGCCGGGCCCTCCCCGTCGAGCAGTTCCTCGAACGTCTTGTACTCCGTGACCCTCTTCACCAGGACGTCACAGGTCTCGTCCGTGCCCTTGATGCGGAAGCGGATGACGTCTCCGGCGGCCAAGTCTTCGAGGTGGGGGTACTTCACCCGCACCTCGACCGTCTTCTGACCAGCGGCGACGAGATCGAAGTACCGGCGGTAGAGGTTCAGTTCGCGGACGCGCGCGGCGGCAGTTTCCGTCATGGGGCGGGAACGCTCCTAGCAGTTGCAGTGGTCATGAGCCGGCCGAGTTCACCGGCCGAGTACGAGCGGAAGAAGTGGCGAGGGTCGGCGAGTAACACGTCAGCCAGACCGAGCAAGCGGTCGACGTACTCACCCAACGAGCCGGGCCACTCTCGGGTGTCGAGCATCCAGGGGGCCACACCGTCCGGCAAGGGCGCGCGCCCCTCGCGGATGAGGGACTTGGACAGCTTCGCGCCCGTATCCGTGACTACCTGGGGGCAGAACAGCCGGGCGGGCAACTGCCCGCGGGTGAGGCCGACCGCCTGTAGGGCACCGTCGACGAGGATGCATCCAGGCATCCAGTCGCTGCCCTTGACCATGACGTACAGCGTGCCGGCTGCCCCGCTGATCATCAGTTCCTTGACCAGGTTCCGGTAGAGCGTGGCCAGGTCCAAGTAGCCGCCGTCCGCCGGTTCGATGACCACCTCGTACTCGCCATGGTGGAGGCACACGGCCGAGACCGTTGCCCGCTCGAAGCCGTCGTCACGTACACGGGTGCGCTCGGCGTACTTCTCGGCCCACCCGCAGCCGGGACGCGGGCAGGGGACGCGGACATGGGGCACGCCGGACGACGGGGACAGGTACCAGCGGGCAGCGTTCATGCGGGGCAGCACGCGCAGCCAGGTGCGCCGGAAGTGCTGGGCCGCTTGCTGCTGGGAGTACGTCTCGACCGAGAACGGCAGCTTCAGCCGCTCGGAGAGCGCGGTGAACAGCGGTCGGTAGAGCTTGTCGATCTGCTCGGCGATACCGGCCGCGCCGAGGGCGTGAGCGTAGGCGCGCTGGTAGCGGTGACCGCTCTCCTTGTCGGTGACGAGGGCGTACGGGGCGTTGTCGAGGGCACCGAACTGCACAACGGCCGGGACGCCGAACCGGTCTCGGATGCGGGCCGCCGTGGCGAACGTGAGCGACTGGACCAGGGACGTTCCGATGTGCGGGGCTCCGTTGATCTGCGTTCCCACCACGAACACGATCCGCTCGGGCTCCGCGTTGACGATGTACGGCCTGAGCAGGTCTTCCGCACTTGTGAGCGCGTTGGCGAGCACGGTGTTCGGCGATACGGGATAGGTGGTCACCGCGTCTTCCCCTCGGTAGATGGGCAGGACTGCGCCGCAGAGCGGCGGGTGTGCTTGAGCGGTCGGTGAGGGACCCGCCCCCGCGCTGGGGGGAACCAGGAAAAGCGCGGGGCGGGAGTCATCGGAACGCGCGCCGCCCTCGAGGTCTTCGATGGCGGCCCGTCCCCGCCGGGGAGTGATGTGGGCACCGGGCGGGGACGGGAGCTTGCGGGGGCGCTGGTCGGCGGGTGGGCAACGGATACACCCGGAGGGAGTAGCGGGCGTCGCAGTCCGTCACGGTGATCACGAACGCCCGGCCCGTGGCGAGGGAGCGCAACGCGTACTCGTAGGCGCGGTCGTCGTCGGCCCACGCGCGCAGGTCCACGTCAGGGCGAGGAACGTCCGGGCCAGCGGCTGTGAGGGGCGCGTCTTGGAGGAACACGGCATCAGGGGCCGGGGACAGCAGCCCGGCGAGGCGGTGAGCTTCCGCGCGGAGCCAGCGGGTGGCGAGGCGCGGGGAGCGGCCACGGTAGGTGGCGAGCAGGAACTCGCGGGAACCGCTGAGGTCGTGGGCGGTCGCCTCGCAGCGGAAGGCTATGGGCGACCGCAGCGGGGCACGTGCAGAGGCCGGCGGGACGAGCGTCAGCAGGGCCGGGCTCACCGCGAGTGCTCCCGTGCCGATTCCCTCGCGGCAATGAGCTGTGTGAACTGGATGGAGTACAGCTCAACCTGCGCCGGGGTGAGCACGAGCACCGTCTCGCAGGCGCCGCCGTCTTTGTAGTGGACGGTTACGGGCAGCGCTGCCTGCTGGGCGCGGTGGTCGTAGATGGCGTCTCGCCGCATGGGCGTGACGTGCGTGACCGGGACCGGCACGGGGCGCAGGGTGGTCCCGTCCGACTTGGCATGCCAGTCTTCTCCCCCGCCCGGCGGGCGCAGGTGGTACGACGCCGAGGTGTCGCTCGGCAGGGCGACGCATACGCCGATCTTCCCGCCCTTGGCGAGGTCGAGTGCCAGGTCGCCGAGGCGGGGGTGGAACGGGGCGCCAGCGCTTAACTCAGCGCCACGAGCGGGAAGTTGCTTCGCGGTTCGTTCGGCCATGCCCCGAAGCTAGGAATATCTCCAGGGCTGAATATGAACCGCAGGAATACGACCCTCACCCGTCGAGGTGGAAGCGGTTTGACATGCGGCGCAGCTTCTCGCGGGTGCTCGCCCGCTCGGCGTACACGATGCTGCGCAGGGTTGACCGGGCGATGGGGTGGTTGCGTACGAGCTGGGGGGCGATGCGCTCGGCCTTCTCCAGTTCCTTCAGCGCCTTGTCGCGGTTCCCGTCCCACAGCCAGGCCCGAGCCAGGTCCATGTGGTGGTGTCCCTGACGAGAGTTGGGAAGCGACTCGATCACTTCCTTGCTCGTGCGCCGGTTTATCGACAGCGCCTCGCGTTGCTCGTGCATCTCCAGGGCGACGCTGATCGCGTGGATCTGCACGTTGCCCGGCGAGAAGGTGAGGCTGTGGCGGTCGTAGACCGGAGGGCCGACGGTCTCCACCATCCGCTTGGCGGCAGCCCGCGCGTGCTTGATCCGGTCTTTCGCTTCGGCCTTGCGACCACCCCGCGCAGCCGAGACAGCCGCACGCAGTTGCAGGGACCCCCACGCCCGCACGGCCAGCGGCTCACCGCGGTCGTATTCCTGCTGCACGCTTCGGAGCGCTCGGTCAGACAGGGCAATGGCGTCATCCCAGTCCGCCGTGGCCCACATGTCCCACACGCGCATCCAGTCGGCGACGGCAGGCATGACCGGGTCGCCCGACAGCCGCGCGGACCAAGCGGCCCGTTCACATGCCATGGCGACCAGCTCAGGGTGACCCAGGGCGTGCGCGGACGTGTGAGCGAACTTGCAGCACACCGCATAGATCGCGTACGCCTCTTCCCGCTCGTGGCCCGTGGCGACTTCGGCCAGGGCGCGCGTCTCACGGAAGAGGTCGGGGAGTACCTCCATGATGGCCGTGTTGGCCGCAGCATCGCGCAGGCGGTGCAGCCGAGTGGTTTCCTGCCACAGCTGACGAGCGGGCCGGGGTGTCCCGTCGAAGACGGGAGCGAGGTCGTAGCGGCGCAGTTCGCGCATGATCGCTGCGGCAGAGACCTGCCACTGGTTCTCGGCCGGAGAGCTGTTGTACGGCCGTCCGATCAAGTCGTTCGGGTGGACGTGCAGCTCCGAGGCGATCAGGTTGAGCAGGCCGACGCGATCCAGCTCGATGTGTCCGCGTTCCATCTTGGACACCCAGCCCTGGGTCTTGCCCAGGGCGGCAGCGAGATCAGCCTGAGTCATGCCGAGACGCAGTCGGGCGCGGCGTACGCGGTCGCCGATCTCTTCGGCTTCTTCCAGCATCAGCGCGCCCCCCTATCGGTAAGGCGCCGGCGGTCCAACAGGCGGCGAGGCATCGTGCTCCATCCGTCGAGGCTTCTCCCCTTGACGGTACCCAGACCGCCCGCTCCGTGTGGAGTGCCACAGGGCAGGAAGTGCCCAACACGAGCAAGGGCCGCCTGCACGGGACACCCGAGGACGCGACCACGACGGCACCAAGAAAGGAAACGACGGTGAACCGTGGCCGCCTCGTCAGCCGACTGCCCACAGTGACACCTGCGCCCTCAAGGAACCAAGACGCCTCCGTCTTCATCTGTGTCATTGCCGTTCCGCACGCGTTTTTGACTGCCCATCAGGTCATTCCTCAGATGTTGCTCAACTCCCTTTTCCTGTCGATCATGCACATGATGTGCTTCACCTCAACGTCAACCGACCTTCACATAGTTGACGCACCTGAGGGGGATTCATGCGGAGACGATCTAGCGTGCTTGTCGGCGTTACCGGGCTGCTCCTGATGGCGACTACCGCGCCAGCGTTGGCGGCCGATGAGTCGACCACCGGGACCAGCCAAGTGGCGCCGCCCGTCGTCACAGACGATGCGCCTGTCGAACCTGGAAGCTTGACCAGCGATCCGAGCGCAGGCGCCGTAACCGGGTCGGACAGTGGTGAAGCACTGGAGGAGGACGTCCCGATTCCGGGCGAGACCGAGGAAACCACCCTTCCCGAGCTTGAATATCCGGGCAAGCCCGGCGACGAGCTGTACCCCGACGCAGCGGCTTGCGAGCCGGGCCAGTTCGTGGACATCACCAAGAACACTAAGAACACGATGTCGGTCAAGTACGCGACCTTCGTGAAGAACGATTTGAACCACTCAATCGACTTCAAGTTCACGTCAAAGAAGTCGGGTACAACGACCGTGGGTGCGTCCATCACCGTCAGCGGCTCGGTCAAGGTGATGTGGCTCGGCAAACTGGAAGTCGAGGTCAACGGCAACGTCAGTAAGAGCTGGACGTCTGAGCTCGGTGTCGAAGCCGGCGGCAAAGTGAAGGCCCACTCAACCGTCAAGGGCGACTACGGCATCATGAAGGAGAACGTGTACGGCTACGTAGCGATGCAGTACAGCAACTGCCGGATCGGCGACAAGCAGTACATGAACGTATGGGCTCCGTACCGCGAGGGCTGGCACATCCACAAGTGATGGTTACACCACAGTTGTGCGCCTTGTCGTGATCGGCGGCACCAGGCGCATCCCAACCACCTAAGGAGTCATCGCGTGCGCCGACATCTTGCCGCGCCGGTCCTGCTCGCCCTCCTGCTCTCGGCGTGCGCCGCTAATGATGGCGATGTCAACTCGAAGGCCTCGGCGTCTTCGCCCCCGAGCACTGCGGCGGCGAACGCCAAGCAGGCATCAGAGGACGCCCTGGCTCTACCGGAGAAGCCCGACTTCCTTCTTCCGGTGACCAAAGGCACGGACAGTCGCGCTTTGCCCGCGTTCACACCGTCCGAAAACGTCTACACCATCCACGCTCGCTGCAAGGGCAAGGGCACCGTGACGATTCAGTACGGGCCCAAGGATTCAGATCCTTCCAAGATCGCGTGTGGGGGTCCTGTCACCATCGGCCGTGTGTACACCGCGCCCAACGAGCGGAAGCACCTGTCCGTAAAGGTCGACGGCACCGATGTGCACTGGTCCGTGGCCGTCCTGTCTGGCACCCACGCCATGCGATGACAGCATGCAAACGAGCTGAGTGTCCCCCGCGTATGTCGGGGGACACTCAGCCGGCCAGAAGATCACTCCGCAATTGGTAGGTACACCCGGTTCCCCTGAGCGGCGAACTCGGCGGACTTGGCCATCATGCCCGCCCGGACCTCATCGTCGCTGGTCACAGCCGCATCAGGGCCGAATCGCTCTGTGATGCTTCTGCTGATCTTCATCGAGGAGAACTTCGACCCGCACATGAAGCAGCCGCGGGTCGGTCGGAAGTGTCTCGCCGTGGGACTCCCGTGCAGTGCCCGGGTCCAGCAGGAGCAAGGGCACCCTTGCCCGGACACCCCAAAGCTCGACCATGACGGCAACCCTGACGGCAACGACGGCACACAGAGACCGTTGATCACGACCACCAGCGATCAGCCCGGAGGAAGGCGGAGCCCTCTCCCAACCGCCTGCCCGATCCTACGGATCAGAAGGTTGCAGGTTCGAATCCTGCCGAGTGCACACAGGCAAGGAGCCCGGAGAGATCCGGGGCTCCTTGCGTTTCTGGGGCCTTACAGCAGCGAAGTACAGCAACCGGCTGAAGCCCGAGTGCCACCGAGCCCGCCGCTAGGGTGTCCACGCATGTCGCACATCGACAGGGGAGTCGAGGGATCCGTGCGACGTCTGGGAGGGGCGTTCATGAAGGTCAAGGCTGGAAGAGCAGTGGTCACGGGGGTGCTGTTCGCCGCGATCGTGGGGTGCGGTGCCGAGAACACAGAATCAACGGCAACGGAGCATAAAACGGCTTCTGCTTCTCCAGCGGCGTCATCGGCACAGGAGCGCCTCTCCTCCGAGGATCTGCAGCGCCGGTGGTGGACCTGGGCGGCCTCGGAGCCGGAGGGGACGAATCCCGTCGCCGATCAGGATGGGAGCTCGTGCGGGCGCAACCAGGCACCAGACGTCTGGTTCTTGGCGGGCTCCTTCGGCGGGCAGGTCAAGCGGTCGTGCAGCATCCCCGGTGGAGTGCCTCTCGCGTTCCCCTTGGTGAACCTCATTAGGGGAGCCCTCGGACTGCGCGGCCTTCATGGATGCGGCCGAGGGGACCGCGGTGCTGGACGGTAAGGAACTCGACCCGGAAGAACACCGGGGGGTGACGATCTCCGTGCGGGGCGCTGCGGACAACCCTGTCACCCAATCCGCAGGAACGTTCACGGCTACCGGTTGTGGGCTGTGGGTTCAGATGCAGCCGTTGGACCCCGGGCAACACACCCTGTTGATCCGGGGTGAGTCCGGCGATTTCTCTCTCGGGGTCGACTACTCCCTCAGCGTCGAGGACGTATCGAAGTAGCCCGAAGGACGCGGCGGCGCGCACATCTTCCTCGGCCGCTTCGGCGTACACCTCCGACGTGATGGCGATCTGCGAGTGCTGGTGTTTCTGGGCCGTCAGCGTCTCTTGAACTCCACTGGTCCCGCGTTCATCGCGATGGTTCCGTCCGGGTGGAGGACGGGGCGGCGTTCGGTCATGCGGGCGCTGTAGGCCTCGATGTGGTGGATCGCTGCTCCGTCGGGCGCGGTGAAGTCGACGAGGGCGATGGCCACCCGGTAGCGGGTCTTGGTGTTCTCGAAGAGTGGGACGGTGACGGTGGAGCCGCGTCCGTCCGTGATGACGACCTTTGCGCCGAAGCTGCGGAAGGAACCGAAGCCGTTGCTGAGTGCGGAGTATGCACAGAGGAGGACGTAGCCCTGCTGGTCGGGGCGGACGATGCGAAGTGACTCGCGCCCCGGGACTCGCGCATCGCCGTCGAGGCGAATGCAGGGGCGGGTCTTCGCCGAGCCGAGGCGCTTGGAGTAGATGACGTCGGCGCCTTTGCCCTGAGCTTCACCCAAGCATGACGGGGCGGCGCGATGTCGCGGACCTCGCGAGCGGGGAGGACTGCGTGGGGACCACTTGAAGACGGCTGGTGTGGCCCGCCACCTTGATCACCTGCGCGGCCGGCTCGTCCGGGTCGGGGGCCTGAGCGTCGCCGACGGGTCGGCGACCCTCTTCAGCCCGTCCTCCGAGTTCTTGCGGAGCGGCATATGCGCCGCCTGCACGGCACCCCGGTGACGGGCGTTCAGCGCACGGCGATCACAAGCGGCGGTGCGGGCCCGATGACGCCCCGTGTTCGGGTCCTCCCCACCTGCTTGCGAACAAACGTATTTGTGTCATGTGTTCGGCTCCCCATAGCTTCCGCGCATGACCATGTCACGAAGAACGATCACCAAGGGCATAGCCGCCGCCCCCTTCGCCGCAGCCGCCGGCACTGTGCTCGCGACTCCCGCCCACGCGGCCACCATTGACGCCGGCCAGTTCTCGCTCGCCAGCCGCTCCTCCAACAGCCACGGCGAATTCGCCGCCCTCACCGCCGGGTTGGCGACCAAGCTCACCGAGGTGGACGCGACCGCCGTCCTCGCCGACACCAACCGCAGCGCCACCCGGCTCACCAGCGCCCCCAGTACGGCCGAGGCGTTTCAGGCCGGCTTCGCCTTCGACCCCGACGACCAGGCGGTCGACTACTGGATTCCGCAGGGCGTCACCACCAGCGCCGACGCCTACGGCAACGGGCTCTACCCGGAGGGCGGCAGCAACAAGGTCGTTCTCGTCTCCTGGTACTTCGAGACGAACCCCGACGGTGAGGACGCGGACGAGTACGCGCTCGACAAGGGCCTGCGGCTCACCTTCGTCGACTACAACACCCCCACCGCGCCGACGTATCGGCATGTGTTGCTCGTCGAGCCCGTCAGGACCAGCACCGGCGAGTACTCCTTCAACCCCATCCGCAAGCACGCGGGCGGGATCATGTGGTACGGCAACCTGCTGTACGTCGTCGACACGTACAAGGGGCTGCGGGTCTTCGACCTGAACACCCTTTTCACGGTCGCCACCGGTGAGAAGGACGTGTGCGGTCTGCACACCGACGGCGCGTACTACGGCTACGGCTACCAGTACGTCCTGCCGCAGAGCCACGCCTACGACAACGCCGGGAAGTACCTGCGCTACACGACCATCGGCCTCGACCGCGCCAGCACGCCGGACAGCTTCGTCGTCAGCGAGTACTCCCTCTCCGGCACCGTCAGCTACACCGACGGCACCTTCAACGGCACGGGCGCGCCCACCACCACGCCCAAGGTGGTCCGTTGGGAGCTCGACTACACCGACCGGCACCCGGGCTCGCTCACCGCCAAGGAGGCCGTGACCGTCGCCCAGCAGAAGATCCAGGGCGTTGTCTCCCGCAACAGCAAGCACTACCTCGCGGCCAGCGCCGGACCGTCCACCAAGGGCACCCTGCGCACCTTCACGTCCGGAGCCTCGACCGCGAGCGTCGTCTGTGACCTGGCCATCGGTTGTGAGGACCTCAGCTACCACAGCAGCGGGGCGTCCGGCTGGGCCTTCGCCGAGTCCGTGATCTGGAACGTCAGCGAATACACCGGCAAGCGGTACGTCTACGCCGTGCGCGCCGACGGTTCCTAGTCACCGGGGCCCTGGAGTGGTCCAGGGCCTCTCCGCCGTCGTACCTAGAGCTCCTGCTCCCCGAACGCCAGCGCGTCCAAGTCGCCGTCGAAGTCCTCCCCCAGGCCCGCCAGGCCCAGGAACATCCGCTCCAGCGCGTGGTCGGACGGCCGTTCGTCGTCGGTCGGGTCCGGCGTCGTGCGGAGGGGCTGTTCCGTCCAGATGCACTTGCCCGTGGGGGTGTAGCGCGTCCCCCAGCGCTGGGAGAGCGCGGTGACCAGTTGCAGGCCCCGGCCCCCTTCGTCGGTGTCCGTCGCCCGGCGGATGCGTGGCATCGTCAGGCTGCCGTCGAAGACCTCGCAGATCAGGTCGGCGCCGTGGAGGAGCCGTAGGCGCAGGGGGCCCTTGGCGTGGCGGATGACGTTGCCTATGAGTTCGCTGGCCAGGAGTTCGGTGGTGGGGGTCAGGGCCTGGAGGCCCCAGGCCGCCAGCTGGTCGCGGATCAGGCTGCGGGCTTGGCCGGCTGCCCGGGGGTCGTCGGGGAGGGGCCAGGAGGCGATGCGGGAGGAGGGCAGGGCGTGCAGGCGGGCCAGGAGGAAGGCCGCGTCGTCGGCCGCCTGCTGGTCGGCGGGGAGGAGGGCGGAGGTGACCCGCTCGCAGAGGTGCTCCAGGTCCTTCGCGGTGCCGTCCGCGTGCGAGGTCCGCAGGACTTCGGCGAGGGCCGCCATGCCCTCGTCCATCTCGCGCTTCGACGACTCGACCAGGCCGTCGGTGTACAGGGCCAGCACGCTGCCTTCGGGGACCGGGATCTCGGTCGTCTCGAAGGGGGGTTCCGCCGCGCCCAGGGGCGGATCGGCCGCCAGGGCCGGGAACAGTACGGTGCCGTCGGGGTGGAGCAGGGCGGGCGGCGGGTGGCCCGCCCTCGCTATGGAGCAGACGCGTGTCGTGGGGTCGTACAGCGCGTACAGACACGTCACGTACGACTCCTCGCCCATGGCGCCGACGATGTCGTTGAGGTGGCTCATGATCTCGTCGGGGGGCAGTTCGAGGTCGGCCAGGGTGTGGAGCGCCGTGCGCAGGCGGCCCATCGTCGCGGCCTCCGGCAGGCCGTGGCCCATGACGTCGCCGACGACGAGGGCCACCTGGCCGCCCGACAGCGGGATGATGTCGTACCAGTCGCCGCCCACGTCCATGCCCTGGCCGGCGGGCAGGTAGCGGGCCGCTGCCGTGCAGGCGGGGACGGTGGGCAGGTCGCGAGGGAGCAGGCTGCGCTGGAGTTCGCGGGACCGGGTGTGCTCGGCGTCGAAGAGGCGGGCCCGGTCCAGGGCCTGGGCCACCAGGGCGCTGGTCGCGGTGAGAAGGGTGCGTTCCTCGTCGGTGAGGCGGCGGGGGTGGTCGAAGGTGACCGCGCAGATGCCGAAGGTGTGGCCCGAGGCCGTCAGGGGGAGCAATGCCCAGGCCTGCTTGCCGGCGCGGGCCGGGAGGTCCGCGAGTTCGGGGTAGCGGGCGGCGAACTCGCGGGGGGAGGAGAGGAACAGCGGGGCGCCGGCCACTATCGCGTCCCAGAGCGGGCTGGGTTCCGTGCGTTCGCGGCCGTCCAGTAGCGCGAGGATGTCCTCCGGGTAGCCGACCGAGCCCACGGTGTGCAGGCGGTCGCACTCCACCGTCTGCACCACCAGTCCCGTCGCCTCGAACGGGGGCAGCACCCGGCGGGCGACCGCGTCCACCACGTCCTTCGAGGTCGTCGCCTTGGCGAGCGCGGCCGTCAACTCCCCTATCCGCGCCGCCCGTTCGGCGGCCGCGTGCTCGGCTGAGCGGCGGTCCTCCTCCAGGCGCCGCTTCTCGGTGACGTCCGTGAAGTAGATGGTGCGGCCGTCGGGGCCCGGCACCAGCCGCAGGTGGCACAGGCGCCCGTTCGGCAGCCGTACGTCGAAACCGACCGACTTCTCCGCGGCCGCGGCCTGCCGGCAGCGGATCTCCAGGCCGGGCACCTGCTGTGCGGTGGGCAGGTCCCACAGCAGGCATCCGAAGAGCTCCTCCTCGGAGTAGCCCAGGGTGCGTTCCGCCTCCAGGTTGGCGAAGGTGATCCGCCAGTCGTCGTCCACCGCGAGGAAGCCGTCGCTCATGTGGCGCAGGGCCCGGCCGAGCGCGTCCCGGGCGGAACGGGGCTCGTCGCTGTCCCAGCCCACGCCGATCATCCGGAGGGGCTCGCCATGGTCGTCGTACGTCGCCCTGCCGCGGGCCTGGGTCCAGCCCCAGCCGCCGTCCAGTTTCCGTACCCGGTACTCGGCCTCGAAGACGCCGCCCTCTCGGATCGCCCGGTCCGCCGCCGCCAGTGTCGGCGCGAGGTCGTCGGGGTGGACGCACCGCATCCAGTCGTCGACCTTGCCGGTGAAGTCCTGCGGCCGGGTGCCGTAGAGCCCCAAAGCCGCCTCGTCCCAGATCAGGTCGCCGGTGCGGATGTTCCAGTCCCAGGAGCCGACGCTGACCTCCTTCAGCGCCTGGCGCACGCGCTCGCTGCTCGGCGCGTCCAGCTGCGAGGGACCCGTCGGTGGCCGTGCGTGGACCATACGGTCCTGCGCCCACGCGATCACCGCCCGAAGGAACTCCCAGTGTTCGGGGGCCGGTTCGCCGCCGTCGCCCATCAGGACGCTGAGCGCGCCGGTGGTGCGGTTGCCGCTGTACATCGGTAAGGCGGCGAGGCCGGTGCCGGGCCACTCGGCGTCCGGGGTGTGCGGAGTGCTCAGGGCATGCGGGGTGCTCGGGGCATGCGGGGTGCTCGGGGCATGCGAAGTACTCAGGACATCCTGGATGCTCAGGGCATTCGGGCAAAGGGTGACTGTGGCCTGCTCGGTCGGCTTCAGCGGTACCCACACCCCACTGCCCTCGTGCAGTGCACGGGCAGGGGCCAGCGGACCTTCCTGGTCGATGATCTCCCAGTCGCGGGTGAGGGCCGCGGGGAGCCCGGCCGTCGACACCAGGCGCAGCGCGGACATCGGGCCGCGGAGATGGATCATGCCGCCCAAGGCGCCCAGCTCGCCCACCGCATGCTGCAGGGCCAGCCGGAAGACCTCGCTTTCCGCGACACCGGGGGCCACTGTGCCGAGCAGTGCCAGCCGAGCGTTCATGTCGGGGACCTTACCGTCACCGCCGTAACCGATTCGATGGTTCGCAAGATCCTCACGCCTCTCACCCGGCCGGTCGACAGGACGCCAACAGCCGAGGCCTAACGTCGAGTTGATACCGACGGCTTAGCATCACCCGGGACCCCCGACCCCCTTGAGGAGCGGCATGGACATCGGTGTCTTCATCCCCATCGGCAACAACGGCTGGCTCATATCGAAGAGTTCCCCGCAGTACCTGCCGACCTTCGAGCTCAACAAGGCCATCGTGCAGAAGGCCGAGGAGCACGGTCTCGACTTCGCGCTGTCGATGATCAAGCTGAAGGGGTTCGGGGGCGACACCGAGTTCTGGGACCACTGTCTGGAGTCGTTCACGCTGATGGCGGGCCTGGCCGCGGTCACCGAGCGGATCAAGCTGTACGCCTCCACGCCCATCCTCGTCCTGCCCCCGGCGATCGTCGCCCGCATGGCCACGACGGTCGACTCGATCGCCCCCGGCCGCTTCGGCGTCAACATCGTCACCGGCTGGGCGCCCGGCGAGTACTCCCAGATGGGCCTGTGGCCCGGCGACGAGCACTTCGGCAACCGCTACGCCCGGGCCGTCGAGTACGTCACCGTGATGAAGGAGCTGTGGCGCGAGGGCGTCAGCGACTTCAAGGGCGAGTTCTACGAGATGGACGACTGCGTGCTGTCGCCGCGCCCGGCGAACGGGCACATCGACATCGTTGCCGCGGGCCAGAGCAGCACGGGCATGCGGTTCGCCGCCGAGCACGCCGACTACAACTTCATCCTCGGCAGCGGCGTCAACACCCCGCTCGCCTTCTCGGACAGCACCGCCACGCTGGTGGAGGCGGCGCGGGAGACCGGCCGGGACGTGGGCGCGCTCTCCCTCTTCATGGTCATCGCGGACGAGACCGACGAGGCCGCCCAGGCCAAGTGGCGCGACTACCACGACAACGCCGACCGCGCGGCACTGGCGTACATGGCCGGGGAGTCCGCCTCGGACACGACCGCCGACGACTCCTCGACCGCCCGCACCATCGTGCTGCCCGAGGGCGCGGTGAACTTCAACATGGGCACGCTCGTGGGGTCGTACGAGAGTGTCGCGAAGATGCTCGACGAGGTCGCCGAAGTCGACGGCACCAAGGGGATCATGCTGGTCTTCGACGACTTCCTGGAGGGCATCGAGAACTTCGGCACGCGCATCCAGCCGCTGATGAAGTGCCGGCGGGCATGAGCGGGTTACAGCAGCGCGAGGACGACTACGAGCAGGTCGGCTTGGGCGGCCGGCTCACCCCCGGCACCTCCCCGGCCCTGCTCCTGGTGGACCCCGCCCGGGCCTACGTGGACCCCGACTCCCCTCTCTATGCCGGGGTCGAACCGGCCGTGGAGGCGATGAAGGAGCTGCTGGCGGGCGCCCGCCGAGCGGGCATCCCCGTGGTCGTCACGCGGGTGCGGTTCCGGCCCGACGGCGGCGACGGCGGCGTCTTCTTCCGCAAGGTGCCGACGCTGAAGGTGTTCGCCGAGGGCAGTCCGTACGGCGACTTCATCGACGGACTGGCCCCGACGGCAGCCGAGTTGACGGTCACGAAGCAGTACCCGAGCGCCTTCTTCGGTACGTCCCTGGCGGCGTACCTCACCGCCAACCGCATCGACACGCTCCTCATCGGCGGGCTGTCGACGAGCGGTTGCGTGCGCGCCACCGCGCTCGACGCGATGCAGCACGGGTTCGTCCCGGTTGTCGTGGAGGAGGCGGTGGGTGACCGGGATCCGGACGTGCACGCGGCGAACCTCTTCGACATCCGGCACAAGATCGGTGAGGTGTGGCCGATGGGCCGGGTGGAGGAGTATCTCGGAGGCGTGCGGGGAGACGAACGGCCTTGATGACAGGGGTGGTTGCGGGCAGCCCGTGATCCGCCTCGCGCACTCTCGACGCGCTGCATCTGAGGGACAGCAGCTATGCGACGGACGGGACCATCGGGGAGTACGTGGAGCGCTGGGGGTCGGTGCCGAGGGTTCCGGCGGCGCGGGTGGCGAGGGAGAGGGGGCCGCGGGACCGAGCTGGGGTCGCCGTGATCGCCGGGTGCGCGAGGTTCGTCGGGACGGGGGCTGGGGCCGGGGTCGCGGCCGGGAGGTGCCCGGCGTTCGCCGTGGCAGCCTCTTTCTTCCGCTCCGCGAACACGAACAGCCGCAGGACCAGGAACCGGCCGATGCCGGCCAGCCCGGAGGCGGTGAGGTAGACGGCCTGCTCGCGGAGCATGGTGGGCGACGGCCGTACGGCGTGCAGTACGAGCATCGCGGCGGTCGTCGCCAGGTACGCGGCGACGGCCGACCCCGAGGACTGCAGGTGCTGCCGCCAGCCGGGGCGCCGTCCGGTGCCGAAGGTGAACAGGGCGTGCAACTCGGTGCACAGGAGGGTGGCGGCGACGGTGATCAAGGCGTTGGCGAGCGCCCAGGGCATCACCGCGGCCAGCAGCGGGACGGCTGCGCTGGAGAGGAGCCCGACACCGCCGCCGCACACCACGAACCGGGCGAAGGAGGAGAAGGGGCCCGGTGTCGACGGGCCCGGCGTCGACGGGCGCTGCGACTCCATGGCGGCTTCCTTCCGGGCTGACCTGAACCTCTGACGGATTCAGCTCATCCCGGCACGGCTTCAGCAGGGCCTCAGTCGGGCTTCAGCCGGTCTCGACGGGGCTTCAGCCGGTGCGGACCGCGCCTCAGCCGGGATTTCAGCCGGGATCAACTGAGGCCAACGATGCCGTTGTCCGCACGTCGGAGCGATGGAGTGACCTACCGGACCGAAGGTGGGGCAGGCTCCACCATGGGAGGTCGGGGCAGCGCCCAGCTCGACTCCGCGGCCCCCGTCCAGCACTGCTCCGCAGGCTATGCGTAGGCACTGACATTGCGTCCGGCCCAGTCCGCGAACGCACGGCCCGGCCGCCCGAGGACGCGCTCCACGTCCGGGCTCACCCGTCGCAACGCGGCCGCCGGAGCCCCGAGCATGTCGAGCGTGCTCTCCACGACCGGCTCGGGCATGAACCCCAGCATCCGCTCCCGGGCCTCAGCGCGGGTCAGTTCGACGAACCGGACGGCCTCACCCAGGGCGTCCTCGATCGCGGCCGTCTGCTGCCGGGGCGAGACGGGCGCGGGGCCGGTCAGTTCGTAGACCTCGCCGTCGTGGCCCGGCCCGCGCAGCGCCAACGCCGCGACCTCCGCGATGTCGACCGGGTCGACGGTCGGCAGGGCCACGTCGCCGAAAGGGGCGGCCACCTCCCGCCGGGTGCGGATCAGGTCGGCCCACTGGAGGGCGTTGGAGTGGAAGCCACCCGGGCGCAACACCGTCCACTCCAGGCCCGATGCCTTGACGGCGTCCTCCAGGAACGAGGGGTGCTCCCCGGTGCCGACCCCTTGGGACGACAGCAGGACCACACGCCGTACGCCGGATCCCCGTACGACCTCCAGGACGGCCCCGAGGCCACCGCCGGCCGCCATGAAGTCGCCGGAGGTCAGCAGGAACAGGGCCTTGGCCCCGTCGAGCGCGGGTGCCAGGCGTTCGGGTTCGGTGAGGTCGGCCGGGTGGTGGCGGGTCCCCTCCGGCACGTCCCGCGCGGAGATCCGGCGGGAGACCGCCGTCACCTGCTCGCCCGCTTCGACGAGGGCCCGCACAAGTGGCCGTCCCACATTGCCGGTTGCTCCGGTCACCACGATCATCATCGGTCTCCGTTCGGTTCCGAGGTTTCCGAGGTTCCGAGGTGCCGAGGTGCCGAGGTTCGGATCTCGGATCTCGGATCTCGTATCTCGTCTTTCGCTCTCGTCTCGCACGGCGACGCTACTGTTCTGGAGGTAGTAGGTACCTAGAGGAAAGTATTGGCAGACGGGGGTAGTTGTGACCGAGGACATAGGGAAGTCGGAGAAGCGGGCCCCGCGCGGCGGCGATCCCGAGAACGCCTGCCCGGTCGCCCCCGTCGTCGACATCGTCTTCAGCCGCTGGACCACCCCGATCCTGTGGGCGCTCCACGAGTACGGCCGGCAGCGCTTCGTCGAACTGGAGCGCCGGATCGCCACGATCACACCGAAGGTGCTGACCCAGCGACTGCGGCAGCTGGAGCGGGACGGCCTGGTCGTGCGCACGTACCACCCCGAAGTGCCGCCCCGCGTGGAGTACGAGATCAGCGAACTCGGCCGTAGCCTCGCGCCGTTGTTCGCCGCGCTCTCCGAGTGGTCCGCCCGTCTGCCCGAGGTCGAGCGGGCACGGGCGGCGTACGACGCCCGTCGCTGATCAGGCCTTGTCCTGGTCGCGGAGTTCGTCGATGTAGGCCTGCGCGAGCCCTGTCGTACGGGTGAACCAGTCCGTGAGTACGGAGATCTCGTCGGCGGAGTAGTCGGCGAAGAGGGCGTTGAGGCGGGCGTAGTAGGGGCCGTAGAGCTCCTCGACCCGGGTGACCGCGGCTGGGACGGCGGCCACGCGGACGCGGCGACGGTCGGTCGGGTCCGGGCGGCGGGTGATGAAGCCGGCACGTTCCAGGCGGTTGAGGATGCCGGTCATCGCGCCGGTCGTGACGTGGGCGTGTTCCGCGAGGTCGCCCGCCGTGAGCAGGTTCTCGCCGGCTTTCAGCACGCAGGCGAAACAGAGCAGGTCGGTGATGTTCAGGCCCAGCCGCTGGGCCATTTCCTGCTGGCCGAGCAGGTGGGCCGCGATGAGGGAGTCCATCGCCTCCAGCGCCTGGGCCGGGGTGGCGGTGGGGCGCGGCTTGGCTTGCATCTTCCTGATTACCTTAGCTTGTGAGAGATTTAGTGCCTAAACTTCTCACGAGGTGAGAGATTCTCCGAATGCTCCGAATGCTCGAAATGCTCGGGAGGTGGGCACGTGAGTCAGTATGACGAGGGGCACACGGTCGCGGGGTGGACCGGAACCGCGATCGCGAGCGTCGGCGCCGCTGTGCTGGGGGCGGGGACATGTGTGGTTTCGGCTGCGCTGATGGTGGGCGGGCTGGGGATCCTGGCGGCGAGCGTCCTCGTCACCTGGGCCCTGCACCTGTCCGGTTGGGGCAAGCCGCCGGGCGTCCGGACTCGCGGTCAGTGGCGTATGGGGTCGCGCGATCTGACCGCGCGGGACGGACATGCGGATTGTTGGGGGTGCCGACTGGCGGGGCGCGGTCGACGGCGTACGGCCGTGGTGGCGTCCGTGGTGGCGTCCGACGCCGCGTCCGACGTGGTTGTCGTGACCGGGGATCCCGAGCCCGCCGCCGCTGAGGCCGGCCGCTGAGGTCGGGGCGTCGAGGTCGGGGCGTCGAGGTCGGTTGCGGAACCGGCGCCCCCAGTCGCCGAACCGCCGTTGTCAGTGCCTGCCTCTAGTCTCGAAGAGCGATGGCACAGGCATGGAGATGCAAGGGGCTGCGGTGGTCCGCGGACGGCCCCGAGCTGGCGTGGGACGGCGGTCGGCGCTCCGCGCTGACCTGGGGGAAACGGGTGGCCTTCGGGGTCGCGGAAGGGGGCGTGCGGACATGCGTGGGAGCACGGGGGCATGCGTGCCCGGTACGGGCGGTCGTGCCGGGGCGGAGTACGGGGGCGCGGTGCGAGGAGTGCGCGCGGCTGGACCGGGCGCACTCGGTGGCGGCCGACACGATCGCGGACGATCCCCGGCCGTACCACGTATATCTGGCGTGGTTCGGGCCCGGGATGGTGAAAGTCGGCATCACCGGCCTTGAGCGCGGCTCGGCACGGCTGCTGGAACAGGGCGCCGTCTGCTTCACCTGGCTGGGCGTCGGCCCACTGATGGCGGCCCGGCGCGCCGAGGAGCTGTTGCGCGCGGCCCTGCGGGTGCCGGACCGGATCCCGTACGCACACAAGCGGGCGGTGCGCTCCGCGCTGCCGGCGTCGGCGGCGGAGCGGGCCGCCGACGTGGAGGACCTGCACGCCCGGGCCGTGGCCCTCCCCGGCTGGCCGGAGTCACTCGACCGTGAGCCCTGCCAACCGGTCGATCACGCCGGGGTGTTCGGGCTCGCGGAGCTGCCGGACGCGGTGGGGGAGGTGACCGAGCTGGTCGCGGGCGGGGTGGTGAGCGGGCGGTTGGTGGCGGCTGCGGGGCCGGATCTGCATCTGGCGGCCGGGGGTGGGGTCGTCGTGCTGGATACGCGGTTGATGCGGGGGTGGGAGCTGAATGCTGTCGAGGGACTCGTGGCAGGGGGTGAACTCACCTTGCCCGTAAGGGAGTTCAAGCATGAGGTGAGCGCACAGGACAGCTTGTTCTGATCCGGGAGACCGACGGGAGGGGCGGGGACGGGGACGGGGACGGTAAAGAGTTGGATCCCTCCGGGATCCCTTTCGGCAAGGAACCTGGACGCCGTGGGGTGCGGGAACGGACCGTAGGTGACATGAGCGATCACCGCATTGCACCTGTCGTCCCTGTTCCTGCTCACGAACCTCCGTACTACGCCGTGGTGTTCACCTCCGTACGCACAGAGGGCGACGGCGGATACGGTGCGACCGCCCAGCGGATGGGCGAACTGGTCAAGCCACGTGGAGCATCGCGCGGCCAAGGCGCACGGGCGTGCCCACTGGTACGAGCGCTACTCGCTGCACATCGCCAGGGTTGAGCACAGCAGTGGGTTCGAGCGGGCGAGCACCCTGACCGCCGGGTCCTGCGAGCTCCTCTCTCCGGACGGTGTCCAGCGGTGAGGTGAGGTGAGGTGAGGTGAGGTGTGGGCCGATCGATGGGGATCGGCCCACTGATCAGTCGCGGCAGCGATGAGTTCCGGCCGGGTCGGGAGTCTGTTCCGGTGAGTGTCGTGGGACGCGCATGACGTCATACGGCGCTGCCCGCCCCGAGACATCACGGAGGACACCATGACGACCACGCCGGACGACCCGACCACCGCGCTGCCCGGCCGCCCACCCGTGGTCGACCTGGCCACCTGGCAGACCGCCCGTGACGAGCTGCTGATCCGCGAGAAGGCCCACACGCGCGAGGGCGACGCCATCGCCGCGGCCCGCCGTCGGCTGCCGATGGTGGAGTTCGACGGGGCGGTCGAGGTCGTCGGAGCCGACGGCCCGGTTCCGTTCCTGGACCTGTTCCAGGGGCGCGACGAGCTCGTGGTCTACCAGCACATGTGGTACGACGGCGCGCCGCACCAGGGGCAGTGCGAGGGCTGCACCACCACGGCCTGGCATCTGCAGGACGCCGTCTACCTCAACGCCCGTGGCGTGTCGTTCGCCGTCCTGACCACGGGCCCCTGGGACGAGGTGGCCGCCTATGTCGAGTTCATGGGCTACACCCAGCCCTGGTACTCGGTGCTCGACGTGGACGCGCCGGTCGGCGGCGAGATGGGTTACCTCACCTGCTTCCTGCGCGACGGCGACCGCGCCTTCCTCACCTACTCCACGACGGGCCGTGGCAACGAGCGGGTCAACGGGTCCCTCGGCCTGCTCGACATGACGCCCTACGGCCGCGGCGAGGCATGGGAGGACAATCCCGAGGGTTGGCCCGAGGACTGGCCCGAGGGGGGCAGCCCGTGCTGGTCCTGGCGCTCGGACGCGGACGGGAACGCCACCTGGGGCCCGACCAGCCGCCCCGTGCCGCAGTGGACCCGCCCCGGCGCGACCCCCGTCAAGACCCTCGGTCGGCACGGCCACCACCACTGACGCGCCAATGACCTGCGGGTTTCCGGGTGAGAGGGCTTCTGGGGTCCTCGCGGACCCGCAGGTCTCTGGTGTCGACCCAAGCGTCCCCTGAGAGTCTCCTGTGCGTTTCTTAGGAAAATCACAGGTTGCAGAAAGCGTGTTCTCAGAGGACTCAGACAAAGTTTCCAGCATGACCACGACCTCGCCCCAGGGGCGCACCGAACTGCTGAGGCCGGACGGGAGCCCCGTCCGAGTGCTTGTGGTGGACGACGAGCTGTCGATCACCGAACTTCTGTCGATGGCCCTTCGCTATGAGGGCTGGCAGATCCGCAGCGCGGGGGACGGCCAGGGTGCCGTTCAGGCCGCGCGTGAGTTCCGGCCAGACGCCGTCGTCCTGGACATGATGCTGCCGGACATGGACGGGCTGGCCGTCCTCGGGCGGCTGCGGCGGGACCTGCCGGACGTGCCCGTGCTGTTCCTGACGGCCAAGGACGCGGTCGAGGATCGTATCGCCGGGCTCACGGCCGGTGGCGACGACTACGTCACCAAGCCGTTCAGCCTGGAGGAGGTCGTCGCCCGGCTGCGTGGGCTCATCCGGCGTTCCGGTGCCGCCGACCGGCGGTCGGACTCCGTGCTGGTCGTCGGGGACCTGACGCTTGACGAGGACAGCCACGAAGTCTCGCGGGCCGGGGAGAACATCCACCTCACCGCCACCGAGTTCGAACTGCTGCGCTTCCTGATGCGCAACCCGCGGCGCGTGCTCAGCAAGGCCCAGATACTCGACCGCGTGTGGTCGTACGACTTCGGCGGGCAGGCCAATGTCGTCGAGCTGTACATCTCCTACCTGCGCCGGAAGATCGACGCCGGTCGCGAGCCGATGATCCACACCCGGCGTGGCGCCGGTTACCTGATCAAGCCCGCGGCGTCATGAGCGGGCGACGACGACCGCGTACGCAGAAGAGACGAGCGGGTCAGCCGCGCACCCTGCGAGCGCGGCTCGTCGTCGCGTCCCTGGTGCTGATCGCTGTCGTGTGCGCCGTGATCGGTACGGTGACGACGCTCGCGCTGCGTTCGCACCTGTACGAACAACTGGGCACCCAGCTCACCGAGGTCGGCAACCGGGCCGCAGGCAAGCCTCCCGGCGCCGAGCCCGACAAGAGTGACCCCAACAAGAACGACGAGCCTGACAATGCCGCCCAGACCTTCGACCTCGGCGAGTTCGCCAAGCGCGCAGGCGGCCCGGGGTCGTCCGGCACGGTCATCGCCTTGGTCCGGAACGGCGTCATCACCGAGGCCAAGGTCGGGCAGAAGACGAACGACAGCACCGCCGCCGGCGACTTCGGGATGGAGGCCAACGACCTCACCGACGCTCAGGAAGCGGCGCTCAACAAGGTCGCTCAGGACGACGAGCAGCACACCGTCGACCTGGGCAGCCTCGGCGAATACCGCGTCTTGTACCGGACCAGCGCCGACCGCACCCGCAGCTACTACGTCGCCATCCCCACCAAGGACGTCAGCAGCACCCTCAACACCCTGATGCTCATCGAAGCCAGCGTCACCGCCGCCGCCCTGGTAGCCGCAGGCATCGCCGGCACCGTCATAGTCGGCGTAGCCACCCGCCCCCTCCGCCGAGTCGCGGCCACCGCCACCCGCGTCTCCGAACTCCCCCTCCACACCGGCGAGGTCAACCTCAGCGAGCGCGTCCCCGAGTCCGAGACCGACCCGCACACCGAGGTCGGCCGGGTCGGCGCCGCGCTGAACCGCATGCTGGACCACGTCCACGCCGCCCTGCACTCCCGCCAGCAGAGCGAGATGCGGGTACGGCAGTTCGTGGCCGACGCCAGCCATGAGCTGCGCACCCCCCTCGCCTCCATCCGCGGATACGCCGAGCTGACCAGACGCGGCAGAGAAGAGGTCGGGCCGGACACCCGGCACGCGCTCGGCCGTATCGAGTCCGAGGCGGGCCGGATGACGCTGCTCGTGGAGGATCTGCTGCTGCTCGCCCGGCTCGACGCCGGACGTCCGCTCCAGTTCGAGCAGACCGACCTGATCCCGCTCGTCGTGGACACCATCAGCGACGCCCGCGCGGCCGGCATGGATCACAACTGGCGCCTCGACCTGCCGGACGAGCCCGCGCTCGTGTCGGCGGACGCGGCCCGGCTGCAACAGGTCCTCGTCAACCTGCTCGGCAACGCCCGCAACCACACCCCGCCCGGGACGACGGTCACTGCCCGTGTTCAGCGGCGCGGCCCATGGATGTGCGTGGACGTCGAGGACAACGGCCAGGGCATCCCGGCCGATCTGCTCCCGCACGTCTTCGAACGGTTCGCGCGCGGCGACTCCTCGCGCTCGCGTGCCTCCGGCTCGACCGGTCTCGGCCTGGCCATCGTGCAGGCCGTGGCGACCGCGCACGGCGGCGCCGTGACCGTCGACAGCGTGCCCGGGCGCACCGTCTTCACGGTGCATCTGCCGGCGCTCCCCGCGCCGCCGAGCCCCGAAATGAGCTGGCAACAGCACTCACAGGCACAGCACAGCGTCACCACATCGGCGGAACAGGGCGCCTGACAAAAGTCGGTGTCATGCGAACCGACTCTTCTCCCGGCACCCTGCCGGCGCGGGAGCACCTCCCGGCCGGCGACGCCGGTACGCCTGTCCTGGACGTAGTGATCCCCGTCTACAACGAGGAGAAGGACCTCCAGCCGTGTGTGCTGAGACTGCATGATCACCTCAAGCGCACCTTCCCGTACGCGTTCCGCATCACGATCGCGGACAACGCGTCGACGGACACCACCCCCCAGGTGGCGTCGCGGCTGGAGGCGGAGATACCGGAGGTCAAGTCCTTCCGGCTGGAGCAGAAGGGCCGCGGCCGGGCGCTGCGGACCGTCTGGTCCGCCTCGGACTCCCCGGTCCTCGCCTACATGGACGTGGACCTGTCCACCGACCTCAACGCCCTGCTGCCGCTGGTGGCGCCGCTGATCTCCGGTCACTCGGACCTGGCGATCGGCTCCCGGCTCGCCCGCACCTCCCGCGTCGTACGCGGACCCAAGCGGGAGTTCATCAGCCGCGCCTACAACCTCATCCTCCGCGGCTCGCTCCAGGCCCGCTTCTCCGACGCCCAGTGCGGCTTCAAGGCGATCCGCCGGGACGTGGCCCAGGTGCTGCTGCCGCTGGTGGAGGACACCGGCTGGTTCTTCGACACGGAGATGCTGGTGCTCGCCGAGCGCGCGGGACTGCGGATCCACGAGGTGCCGGTCGACTGGGTCGACGACCCGGACTCCGCGGTCCACATCGTGAAGACGGCGACCGACGACCTCAAGGGCGTGTGGCGGGTCGGCAAGGCGCTGGCCGGCGGTGCGCTCCCGCTGGACCGGCTCACCCGCCCCTTCGGCGACGACCCGCGCGACCGCGAGATCAAGGACGTACCCAAGGGCCTGGCCCGCCAGCTCGTCGGCTTCTGCGTCGTCGGCGGCCTGTCCACCCTGTTCTACCTGCTGCTGTACAGCGGCTTCCGGGTGTTCACCGGCTCGCAGATCGCCAACGCGCTCGCCCTGCTGGTCTCCGCGATCGCCAACACGGCGGCCAACCGGCGCCTGACCTTCGGGGTGCGCGGCCGGAGCGGCGCCGTACGGCACCAGGCGCAGGGCCTGGTCGTCTTCGGCATCGGCCTCGCCCTGACCAGCGGTTCGCTCGCCGCCCTGAACGCGGCCGGCAGCAGCCCCGCGCACTCCACCGAACTGGCGGTCCTCATCGCCGCCAACCTCGCCGCGACGGTGCTGCGCTTCCTGCTCTTCCGGGCGTGGGTGTTCCCGGACCACAGCGACGGCGACACCGGTTCGACGGTGGTCGCCTCGCACCACCCGCCGCACGCCCCGGCCCCCAGCCCGTCCTCGCGGACCTACTCCACGGTCTCCGCAGCGCCCTCCGGCCACCACGGCCCGCTCCCGCAGCGTCCGGTGGCCCAGCGCGCGCCCCAGTACCCGTACGAAACCGCTCAGTTCCGCGCCGGTGAAGCCGCGGACGGCAGCTGGCGGGACGCCACCATGCAGCCGCAGCCGGTGCGCCCGCACGACACCGACTCGAGGGACTCCCGATGACGACCCACTACGACCAGACCGCGCACGACAGAGAGGCGAGTCCCGACCCCTGGGACCGGCCCCCGACACCCCCGCCCGCCGCCCCGGTTCCCGACGCCGGTGAACCCAAGCAGCCCTTCGTACGGCGGCTGTGGCGCGGCCGCCCCGAGGACCCGCGCTGGGCGCGCCCGGCCATCCTCGGCCTGCTGCTCGCCACACTCCTGCTCTACCTCTACAACCTGAGCGCCTCCGGCTACGCCAACTCCTTCTACTCGGCGGCCGTCCAGGCCGGCAGCCAGTCCTGGAAGGCCTTCTTCTTCGGCTCGCTGGACGCGGCCAACGCCATCACCGTCGACAAGCCCCCGGCCGCGCTGTGGCCGATGGCCCTGTCGGTGCGGCTCTTCGGCCTCCACTCGTGGGCGATCCTCCTGCCCGAGGTCCTGATGGGCGTCGGCACGGTCGCCGTCGTCTACGCCTCCGTACGCCGCCGGTTCAGCCCCGTGGCCGGCCTGATCGCGGGCACGGTGCTCGCGCTCACCCCCGTCGCGGCGCTGATGTTCCGGTTCAACAACCCGGACGCGATGCTGGCCCTGCTGATGGCCGTGGCCTGCTACTTCGTGGTCCGCGCTCTGGAGGACGGCCGTACGAAGTGGCTGGTGTGGGCCGGTGTCGCGATCGGCTTCGCCTTCCTCGCCAAGACGCTGCAGGCCTTCCTGATCCTGCCGCCGCTGGCGATCGTGTACGCGGTCTGCGCGCCGGTGTCGGTGAAGAAGCGCTTCGGACAGCTGGCCGCGGCGACGCTCGCACTGGTCGTCTCCGGCGGCTGGTGGGTCGCGATCGTCGAACTGTGGCCCGCCTCCTCCCGCCCCTACATCGGCGGCTCTCAGAACGACTCCTTCCTGGAGCTGACCTTCGGCTACAACGGCCTCGGCCGGCTCAACGGCGAGGAGACCGGCAGCGTCGGCGGCGGCGGTGGCAACGGTGGCGGCAACTGGGGCGAGACCGGCTGGGACCGCCTGTTCAGCTCCAGCATCGGCGGCCAGATCTCCTGGCTGATCCCGGCCGCGCTGATCCTGCTGATCGCGGGCCTGGTGGCCACGCGCAAGGCCAAGCGGACGTCGGTGACGCGTGGTTCGTTCCTGGTCTGGGGCGGCGCGCTGATCACGACCATGCTGGTCTTCAGCTACATGCAGGGCATCTTCCACGAGTACTACACGGTGGCCCTCGCCCCCTACATCGCCCCGCTGATCGGCATGGGCGCGGCCAAGCTCTGGGAGGAGCGCGGCAAGATGTGGGCGTCGCTGTCCCTGGCGGCCGCGATGACGGCCACCGCGGCCTGGGGCTACGTCCTGCTCAACCGCTCCTCCGACTATCTGCCCTGGCTGAAGTGGGTCGTACTGGTCGGCGGTCTGGCCGCCGCGCTGGGCCTGATCTTCGCCTCGAAGCTGGGACGCCAACTGACCATGGGAGTCGTCGGTTTGGGCCTCGCCGCGGCACTGGCCGGTCCGACCGCGTACACCCTCACCACGCTGAGCGAGGGCCACACCGGCTCGATCGTCACCGCCGGCCCCGCGGTCGCGGGCGGCCGTGGCGGCGGCCCCGGTGGCGGTGGCGGTGGCGGCATGGGCGGCCCCGGCGGGGGCGGCATGCCCGGCCGGAACCAGCAGAACCAGCAGGGGCAGCAGGGTCAGCAGGGTCAGAACAACCAGCAGGGCGGCCAGAACCAGCAGAACGGCAACGGCTTCCCCGGTGGCGGCATGCCCCGCCAGCAGGGCCAGGGCCAGGGCCAGGGCCAGGGCCAGGGCCAGCAGGGCGGCATGCCCGGCGGTGGTCAGAGGGGCGAAGGCGGCATGGGCGGCGGTGGCGGCGTGGGCGGTCTGCTCAACGGCGCCAGCGTCAGCGACGAGGCCAAGAAGCTGCTGGAGACCGACGTCGACGACTACACCTGGGCCGCCGCGGCCATCGGCGCCCAGAACGCCGCGAGCTACCAGCTCTCCACCGGCGCCCCGGTCATGGCGATCGGCGGCTTCAACGGCACCGACCCGTCCCCGACGCTGGCGCAGTTCAAGGAGTACGTGGCGGATGGCAAGATCCACTACTTCATCTCCAGCGGCTCCGGTGGCGGCATGGGCGGCAGCAGCAGCGGTACGTCCTCGCAGATCACCTCGTGGGTCGAGGCCAACTTCAAGAAGGTGACGGTCGGTTCGGCCACCTTCTACGACCTCACGCAGAAGGCGAGCAGCTGACGTAGGTCTTGAGGCTGGATGAGGAAGGGCGGTGACCGCTCGGGTCGCCGCCCTTCCTCCTGTCGCGGGCCCTTCCCGCTGTCTACGGCCGGAAAGCGCGTTGTACAGCGTATGGGAACTGTTCTACGGTGTACGGCATGACCGCTCCCGCCTCCGTCACCGTCTCCCAGGGCCATCCCCAGCGCTGGCTGATACTCGGCGTCATCTGTCTCGCCCAGCTCACCGTGCTGCTCGACAACACGATCCTGAACGTGGCGATCCCCTCGCTGACCAGCGAACTCGGCGCCGCGACCTCGGACATCCAGTGGATGATCAACGCGTACTCGCTGGTGCAGTCGGGGCTCCTGCTCACCGCGGGCAGCGCGGCCGACCGCTACGGCCGCAAGAAGATGCTGGCCGCCGGACTGGTGCTGTTCGGCGTGGGCTCGCTGGTCGCGGGCCTCGCGGAGTCCACCGGCCAGCTGATCGCGGCGCGGGCCGGGATGGGCGTCGGCGGGGCGTTGCTGATGACCACCACGCTCGCCGTGGCGATGCAGATCTTCTCGCCGGAGGAGCAGCCGAAGGCGATCGGGATCTGGGCGGCGGTGAACTCGCTGGGCTTCGCGGCCGGCCCCCTCCTCGGCGGCTTCATGCTGAACCACTTCTGGTGGGGCGCGATCTTCCTCATCAACCTGCCGGTCGCCGCGCTCGCCCTGGTCGCGGTCGTGATCCTGGTCCCCGAGTCCAAGAACCCGCAGGGCGACCGCCCCGACCTGTTCGGCGCCCTGCTCTCCACGATCGGGATGTCCTCCCTGGTCTTCGCGATCATCTCCGGACCCGAGCACGGCTGGACGTCCGGCCGTGTGCTGGCGTCGGCGGCCGTCGCGGTCGTGGTGCTGGCCGGCTTCGCGTACTGGGAGAGCCGGATCCCGTACCCCATGCTCGACATGCACTTCTTCACGAACCGCCGTTTCACGGGAGCGGTGGCCGGGGCGGTGCTGATCACCTTCGGGATGGGCGGGTCGCTCTTCCTGCTCACCCAGCACATGCAGTTCGTGCTCGGCTACGGCCCGCTGGAGGCGGGGCTGCGCACGGCGCCGCTCGCGTTGATGATCGTGGCCCTGAACTTCACCGGACTGTCGGCCAGGTGGTCGGGCAGGCTCGGAACTCCCTTCTCCATAGGGCTGGGCATGACGGCGATGTCCGCCGGCCTCGTCTCGATCGCCACGCTCACCGAGCACGGGTACCCGGGCACGCTGCTGGGCCTGGTGCTGATCGGCGCGGGCGCCGCGATCGCCAGCCCCGCCATGGCGCACGCGATCATGAGCGCGATTCCGCCGGAGAAGGCCGGGGTCGGCGCGGGCATCAACGGCACCGTGGCGGAGTTCGGGCAGGGGCTGGGCGTCGCGGTGCTGGGCGCTGTGCTGAACTCGCGGTTCGCGGCGTTGATTCCGGTCGCCGCGGTGTCCCTGCCGGGGGCGTTGGCCGCGGCGGGATCGGATGCGGAGAGGGTGCGGATCACGGAGGCGTTTGCCTCCGGGCTGGAGACCAGTCAGTTGGTGGGGGCGGGGGCTGTGTTGGCCGGGGGGTTGGTCGCGGGGGCGTTGCTGCGGCGGGCTGAGCGGGCAGAGTTGGCCTAAGAGCTCGGGTGGCTCTCTCGGTGTGCGGCTGCGGGTCCGTCGTGGTTGATCGCGCCCACGCGGCGGAGCCGCATATCGATGCAGCCCCGCGCCCCTGAGGGACGTTGCCGCCTAGCATCTTGATCAGTTCACGGAGTCGAGGAAGGTGCGCCATGGCCAGGGCAGCCCGTCAGTCCGCCCGGACCAGTGTCTGGTTGGAGGGCAAGGAGCGGCGGGGCGGGCGTGGTGGGGGACAGCCCTCCGGGCTCGACCGGGACCGGATCACCGCGGTGACCGTTCGGCTGCTGGACGCCGACGGGCTGGCCAAGTTCTCCATGCGGCGGCTGGCCGCCGAGTTGAACGTGACCGCGATGTCCGTCTACTGGTACGTCGACACCAAGGACGACCTCCTCGAACTCGCCCTCGACGCGGCGTTCGGCGAACTGACCCTGCCCGATCCGGAGGCCGACGAGGACTGGCGCGACCAACTGCGCGCGCTGGCCCGCGGCTACCGTGACCTGCTGGTCCGCCACCCTTGGCTGTCGCCGCTGATCGGCACCTACGTCAACATCGGTCCGAACAGCCTCGCCTTCTCCCGGGTCGTCCAGCGCGTCATCCGCGAAACCGGCCTGCCGGCGCACGGTCTGGTGGCCGCCATCTCCGCCGTCTTCCAGTTCGTGTACGGCTTCGGCACGATGGAGGGCCACTTCATCACCCGCAGCGCGGCCTTCGGCATGACCCCGGACGACTACTTCCAGCACGCCATGAGCACCGTCTCGCAGGCTCCCGACACCGACGACATCGTCCAGGACGCCTCGGAACTCATGGCGGCCCGAGGCGGCGACACGGTCGAGGAGAT
Source organism: Streptomyces sp. DT2A-34 (assembly GCF_030499515.1). Taxonomy (NCBI): domain Bacteria; kingdom Bacillati; phylum Actinomycetota; class Actinomycetes; order Kitasatosporales; family Streptomycetaceae; genus Streptomyces; species Streptomyces sp. DT2A-34. The sequence goes on from NZ_JASTWJ010000001.1 coordinate 5,204,048, forward strand.
GTGGGGACGGGACTTCGAGTTCGCCCTGGACCTACTGGTGGCGGGCATCGAGGCGATGCGCGCCCCGTAGGGGCGCGGGACCGCATCGATATGCGGCTCCGCCGCGTGGGCGCGAGAAACCACAGATCACCCGCAGCCGCCCGACAACCGTATGCCCCGAGCTCTCAGGCGTCCCCCTCGACAAGCCGCGAAGGAAACCCACCGGTGGCCACCGGCCCCCACTTCTCCGGCGTGACCCGAATGATCGACTTCCCCTGCTTCAGCATCGCCGCCCGGGCCCCTTCCTTCTGCGCTCCTCGCACTGCTTGGCAGGCTTCGGAGCGCTGCGCCGGATTCCGTCCGTCGAGTGGTGCTGGGCGGGCGGTGACTAGTCCTCGGACACCAGGCGGGCCGGGAAGCCGCCGGTGGCCACCGGCCCCCACTTCTCCGGCGTGACCCGAATGATCGACTTCCCCTGCTTCAGCATCGCCGCCCGGGCCCCTTCCTTCTGCGCTCCTCGCACTGCTTGGCAGGCTTCGGAGCGCTGCGCCGGACTCCGTCCGTCGAGTGGTGCTGGGCGGGCGGTGACTAGTCCTCGGACACCAGGCGGGCCGGGAAGCCGCCGGTGGCCACCGGCCCCCACTTCTCCGGCGTGACCCGAATGATCGACTTCCCCTGCTTCAGCATCGCCGCCCGGTACTCGTCCCAGTCCGGATGCTCCCCGGCGATGTTCCGGTAGTACTCCACGAGCGGCTCCACGGACTCCGGCGAGTCGATCACCTCCGCGGAACCCTCGATCTGCACCCAGGGCCCGTTCCAGTCATCGCTGATGACCAGGACACTCACCCGAGGATCCCGCTTCGCGTTCCGCGTCTTGGCCCGCTCGGGATACGTGGAGACCACGATCCGCCCCGAGTCGTCGACCCCGCAGGTCAGCGGCGAGGCCTGCGGGCTCCCGTCCGCCCGCCGGGTGAGCAGGATGGCCCGGTGACGGGGCCGTACGAAGTCCAGCAACTCTTCGAGCGAGACTCGGGTGTTCGTCGCGATGTTCGGTGCCATGGCCTCAGCCTAGAGGCCCGAGGGCAGCGATTCCCCTTGCACCGCCTGGATGTCGAGCTCCACCTTCAGTGTCGTACCGATGGCCGCGATCCCCGCCTGCACCACCTGGTTGTAGTTCATGGCGAAGTCGTCCCGACGGAGTTCCGCCGTGGCCCGGAACGCCGCCCGCGTGCCGCCCCACGGGTCGGCCCCCGTACCGAGGTAGGACAGGTCCAGGTCCACCGGCCGTACGACACCGTGCATGCCCAGCTCGCCGTGCACCGTCCAGCGGTCCGGACCCGCGGCCGCCGTCACCCCCGTCGACCGATAGGTGATCTCGGGGTACTGCTCCACATCCAGGAAGTCCGGCGACTTCAGATGCCCGTCCCGCATGCCGTTGCCCGTGTCGATCGAGTCGGCCCGGATCGCCGCCTCCACCCGGGACTTGGTGACGTCGTCCGGTGCGATCTCGATGGTGCCGGAGAAGTGGGTGAAACGGCCGTGCACGCTGGAGATGCCCAGGTGCTGGGCGACGGCGCCCACGCTGGAGTGCGCCGGGGCGATGGTCCAGGGCCCCGGTGGCGGCAGTTCCGTGCCGCCCTGCCGGGCCAGCGTCACCGTGCCGACCTCGGCCCGTCCGCTCGCCGTGACGATCGCGCTCGCGGCGGCGGGCGCGTAGCCGACGGCGGTGACGATGACGGTGTACGCGCCCGGGGGCAGGGGATCGGCGTCCCGTACGGCCCCCTCCGCGTCCGCCTCCGCCCGCAGCACCTGCGTTCCGGTCATGTCGGTCACCGTGACGACCGCGTGCGACACGGCCCATCCGTCCCGGGTGCGGATCCTCGCGGTCAGTCCCATCCCGTCCAACTCCCTGCGAATACTTACAAATTGGTCGTAAAGAGACCGGCCCGTGGCCGGGCGCACCTCCGCTCAGAGCGCGCCGCCCGCCACGGGCCGGGGTTCTGCTACTCGCCGGGGTGGGCGAGTTCGATGTCGTGGTCGTCGACGCCGCGGCCGGTCACCGTCAGAGCCGTCGCCACCGGCGGGTAACCGGTCGCGATGACCGTGTACTCGCCGCTGTCCAGGTCGGTGAAGGCGTACGCCCCGTCCGCGCCGGTGGTGGCGGTGCCCACGACGTTGCCCGCCGCGTCGACCAGGCTCACGCGGGCGTCGGCCAGCGCGCCGTACGGTGCCCGGACCACGCCCTGGACCTGGGCGCCCGACTCGAGGTCGACCTCGATCCGGGTGACCCCGGTGCCGCCGATCTCGACGGGCAGGGCGCGCGGCCGGAACCCGGCGGCGTTCACCGCGACGGTCACGGCACCCGGCACCAGCTCGGCGAAGCCGAACTCGCCCTGTTCACCGGTGGCGGCGGTGGCCAGCAGATCCCCGCGGACGTCGGTGACGATCACCATCGCGTCCTTCACCGGCAGCGCGTTCTGCGCGGCCCGCACCACACCGGTCAGGCCACTCGTACCGCTGAGCAGGACGTCGTACGACACCGGCTCGTCGCCGTTGACGACGACCGTGGAGGCCTGCGGCTGGAAGCCGTCGGCGGAGGCGATCAGGACGTACGACCCCGCGCCGGGGGCGTCGACGGCGTACGACCCGTCGGCCCGCGCCACCGAGCGGCCGAGCTGCCGACCGGCGAGCGAGATCAGCGTGACCGCCGCCTGCGGCACGGGCGCACTCTCGGCGCCCCGCACGAAGCCGCGGACCGGGACGCCGCCGGACGAACCGGTGGTCTCCTCGGGACGGGCCACCGTGGCCACGGCGGCGAGCCTCTGGGTGCCGTCGGGAGCGGCCTCGGTGTCGGAGGACGCGGCGGCCCAGCTCGGGACCCGCTCCTGCGCGGCGGCCTGCGCGGCAGCCCCGGCAGCCTCCGGCGCCTGCGGAGTCGCGGACTCGGCGGCCTGGGCCAGGGCGCCCTTCGTCTTCAACGGGACCTCCTTGATGAACAGGGCGAACAGGAGGGCGAGGAAGGCGATCGGCGCGGCGTACAGGAAGACGTCCGCGACGCCGTGGCCGTACGCGCTCTCGATGACGGTGCGCACCGGAGCCGGCAGCGCGTCGAGGTCGGGGATCTCCCCGTGGCCCGACGAGCCCTGCACGCCGAGCTTGGTCAGGCCCTCCTCGGCGTAGTGCGTGATCCGGTGACTGAGGACCGCGCCCAGGGCCGAGACGCCCATGGCACCGCCGAGGGAGCGGAAGAAGTTCACCACCGAGCTGGCGGCGCCCAGGTCGCTCGGGGCCACCTGGTTCTGCGTGGCGAGCACCAGGTTCTGCATCATCATGCCGATGCCGAGGCCCAGCAGCGCCATGAAGACGCCGACCTTCCAGTACTCGGTGTCGTAGCGGATCGTGCCCAGCAGGCCGAGGCCCGCGGTGACCAGGACACCGCCGGAGATCAGCCATGCCTTCCAGCGTCCGGTGCGGGTGATGACCTGGCCGGAGACGGTCGACGACACGAACAGGCCGAGGATCATCGGGATGGTCATGACGCCGGACATGGTCGGCGACTTGTCGCGGGCCAGCTGGAAGTACTGGCTGAAGAAGATGGTGCCCGAGAACATCGCGACGCCGACGAAGAGGGAGGCCAGCGAGGCGAGGGTGATGGTGCGGTTGCGGAACAGGCGCAGCGGGATGATCGGCTCGCTCGCCCGGGTCTCGACGAGCACGAAGACGAGCAGCAGGGCGAGCGCGCCGCCGGTCATCGCGTACGTCTGCCAGGACAGCCAGTCGTACTTGTCACCGGCGAAGGTCACCCAGATCAGCAGCAGGCAGACCGCGGCGGTGATGAAGAAGGCGCCCGCCCAGTCGACCTTGACCTTCCGCCTGGCGACCGGCAGGTGCAGGGTGCGCTGGAGCACGATCAGGGCGATGACGGCGAAGGGCACGCCGACGTAGAAGCACCAGCGCCAGCCGAGCCAGTCGGTGTCGGTGATGACACCGCCGATGAGCGGGCCGCCGACCATGGCGGTGGCGAAGGTGGCGCCGAGGTAGCCGTTGTAGCGGCCGCGCTCACGCGGGGCGATCATCGCCGCCATGATGATCTGGGCCAGCGCGGACAGACCGCCCATGCCTATGCCCTGGACCGCGCGGAAGGTGATCAGCGTGCCGGCGTTCTGCGACAGACCGGCCGCCGCCGAACCGAGGACGTAGATGACGAGGGCCAGCTGGACCAGCAGCTTCTTGGAGAACAGGTCGGCGAGCTTGCCCCACAGCGGGGTGGACGCGGTCATCGCCAGCAGCGACGCGGTGACCACCCAGGTGTAGGCGCTCTGGCCGCCGCCGAGGTCCTTGATGATGTCGGGCAGGGCGTTGGAGACGATCGTCGACGACAGGATCGCGACGAACATGCCGAGCAGCAGCCCGGTCAGCGCTTCCAGGATCTGCCGGTGCGACATCGGGGCGCCGTCGGCGGGGGCGCCTCCCGAGTGCTTGGCGTGGGCCCGCACACCGGCTGGTGTGGTCGTTGCCATGGGCTTCCTTCTCTTACAGGCTTCTACTGGGTGATCGCGGGTGTACGGCAGTCGTCAAAGCTGGCCCTGAGCCGGGCCATGAGCCGGGTGAGTTCGGCGACGTCGTCGTCGGTCCAGTCGCTCAGCCGCTCGGCGAGCAGCTGCGTGGTCCGCCGGGACATCTCCCGCACCCGGCCCTCACCGGCCGGGGTGAGGCGGAGGATGCGGCTTCGTTTGTCCGCCGGGTCGGGGGAGCGCTCGATCCAGCCGCGCTCGGCGACGTGGGCGACATGGCGGCTGGTGACCGACATGTCCACGGCGAGCAGCTCCGCGAGCTTGCTCATGCGCATCTCCCCGTGGCGGGCCAGCAACGTCAGTACGGCGGCGGAACCGGAGGGGCAGTCGGACGGCAGCGTCCGTCCCATCTCCCGTTTCACGGCGCCGAAGGCGCTGAACTGGCGCACCAGCTCCTCGTACTGCGCCTGCTGGGCCATCACACCTCCGTCGTTTGTTGCTTAGGGCAACCATAGGAGTTATTGGTTGCTACAGGCAAACGAACGGGCTCGGCGTGCCGCAAAAACTTGGCAAAGGCAAGTATTGCGACCGTAAATGTGCAGGTGGGGTGGGTCCTGTGACCCCCTGTGCAGGGCGGGAGCCCCCACTTGGGCCGAACGGGCGGATTCGCTAGGGTCTCAGGCCATGGCTAACACCCAGGGCCCCCAGGGCAACCACGACCCCGCAGGCAGCACCCAGATGTTCCGCGCGTTCGTCGACGAGGGCCCGCAGGGCGGTCGGCAGCAGCAGGCCTCCTCGGGCCCGCGCATCGGTCTGATCGTCGGCGTGATCGCCGCCGTGGTGATCGTGGCGGCGGTGGCCTGGCTGGCGCTCAAGTAGTCACTGCCGGGCCCGCTTCCGGGTTCACTCCCGGGTCACTTCCATCGGACGGTGGCGTCCCGCGTCTCGATGTGCATGCCCAGCGGCACCCGCCAGGCGTCCACGCACACCGTCCAGGTCTTCTCCCTGCGTGCCCCGGCTTCGATCGGCGCCGGGAGTTCCTCCGTGGACTCGACCGTCGCCCAGTCGATGCCGAGCGCGCCGATGACGTGGGTGCCGAAGGTGACGGTGCCGGAGCGCACGGCTGTGCCGCCCGCGTTGTGGAAGTCGAGGGTCACCTTCTCGCACCAGCGCTTGTCGGTGGGCTCCCGTTCGGGGTCGCTCACGGTGAGGTTCGCGGGCGCGGATGTCGCGGGCGCTGATGTCGAGGGGGCGGGTGAACCGCTGGGCGGGGCGGCCGGACCGGACGGCGTGGCCGCGGGGCTGTGGGTGCCGCTCGGGAGGCGGGCAGGACTCTCCGTCCCTTCGCGGTCTGTTCCCTGAGCGGGTGCCGGCGCCCGGCTCCCGTCCCGCCCGGGGGAATCGCCGGAACCGCCCCCTTCACCGCTGCCGCCGACGCCGCTGCTCTCCGGCCCGTCGAGCGGCACCAGCGTCACCTCGCCCGTCGGCGCGACAGCCGTACCGGAGACACGGGGCGGTCCTCCCGCCGCCCCCGTGGCGACGTAGCCGTCACCGCTCCCGCCGCTCCCACACGCGGCCAGTACCCCGCCCAGGCAGACGACGGCCGTCGACGCGCCGAGTAGGGCGCACCGACGGCCATGTGTCCAGGTCGTCCACGTCGACCATGTCGCGCGAAGCATCCGGCCATGGTGGATGACGCTCCGTCAATTATGAAGAGGCCGGGAGGGGTCAGTCGGAGATGAGGCCCTCACGCAGCTGCGCCAGGGTCCGGGTCAGCAGCCGGGAGACGTGCATCTGGGAGATGCCGACCTCCTCGCCGATCTGCGACTGGGTCATGTTGGCGAAGAAGCGCAGCATGATGATCCGCCGCTCGCGGGGCGGCAGTTTGGCCAGCAGCGGCTTGAGGGACTCGCGGTACTCGACGCCCTCAAGGGCGGTGTCCTCGTAGCCGAGCCGGTCGGCCAGGGAGCCCTCGCCGCCGTCGTCCTCCGGGGCCGGGGAGTCCAGCGAGGAGGCCGTGTACGCGTTGCCGACCGCGAGGCCGTCGACGACGTCCTCCTCGGAGACGCCCAGCACGGTGGCGAGTTCGGTGACGGTCGGAGAGCGGTCCAGCTTCTGGGAGAGCTCGTCGCTGGCCTTGGTGAGGGCCAGGCGCAGCTCCTGCAGGCGGCGCGGCACGCGCACCGACCAGGAGGTGTCGCGGAAGAACCGCTTGATCTCGCCCACGACCGTCGGCATCGCGAACGTCGGGAACTCCACGCCCCGTTCGCAGTCGAAGCGGTCGATCGCCTTGATCAGGCCGATGGTGCCGACCTGGACGATGTCCTCCATCGGCTCGTTGCGCGAGCGGAAACGGGCCGCCGCGTAGCGCACGAGGGGGAGGTTGAGCTCGATGAGGGTGTCCCGGACGTACGCGCGCTCGGGACTGTTCTCGTCCAGGGTGGCGAGCCGCAGGAACAGGGAGCGGGAGAGGGTGCGGGTGTCGATATTCGCCGTGGCCGGCCAGGCCGGGACGTCATCGACCGGGACGGCCGGTGCCGGAACGGCCTCAAGGGCCGGAACATCGTCGAGCGCGGCGTCGGGCGCGGACTCGCTCTTCGTGAGCGTGAGCACCTTCGAGCTGCCCTGTTCTGCGGACATGCCACCCCCTTTGGGTCGCGGGACGGTCGCGGCGAACGCTCCGATCGAGGAACGCCAGCCTTCACCTGAATACCGGAGCCGAAGCCACGGCAAACGCGCTTCCCGAAGAATGTCACATGTCGGCAACACGCTGTAGTGACATGTCGACATGTGAGACTTGAATCCGCCCTGGATAAAGGGGGTCTGACGGTCTTTCAACGCAGAACTGTCGGGATCCGCCCTGGTGAGCGATTCGCTCGGGACGGTTACGGGTCGCTCTTGTTTGCGGTTACGCGTCGATCCGGTTCGCCGAACGCAGCCGCTGGAAGCTACGCGCGAGTAGCCGCGAAACGTGCATCTGGGAGACCCCGAGTTCCGCACTGATTTGCGATTGGGTGAGGTTGCTGTAGTAGCGCAGGAGCAGGATTCTCTGCTCGCGTTCGGGGAGCTGCACCAGCAGATGCCGGACCAGGTCCCGGTGCTCCACGCCGTCCAGCGCCGGGTCCTCGTAGCCCAGCCGGTCCAGCAGCCCGGGCAGCCCGTCGCCCTCCTGCGCGGCCTCCAGCGAGGTGGCGTGGTACGACCGTCCGGCCTCGATACAGGACAGCACCTCGTCCTCGGTGATGCGCAGCCGCTCGGCGATCTCGGCGGTGGTGGGGGTGCGCCCGAAGGCGGTCGTCAGGTCCTCGGTCGCGCTGTTGACCTGGACCCACAGCTCGTGCAGCCGGCGCGGTACGTGGACCGTGCGGACGTTGTCGCGGAAGTACCGCTTGATCTCGCCGACGACCGTCGGCATCGCGAAGGTCGGGAACTGCACGCCCCGGTCCGGGTCGAAGCGGTCGATGGCGTTGATGAGCCCGATGGTGCCGACCTGGATCACGTCCTCCATCGGCTCGTTGCGGGAGCGGAAGCGGGCGGCCGCGTAGCGCACGAGCGGGAGGTTCGCCTCGATGAGCGCCCCGCGCACACGGTTGTGCTCCGGAGTGCCCGGCTGGAGCTCCTTCAGCTCGCCGAAGAGCACCTGGGTGAGCGCCCGGGTGTCGGCGCCGCGACTGCGGGGCGGTGTGGGCGCGGGCGGGTCCGCGGGAGTGTCCTCCTGGGCCGGGGCTTGAGGCGCAGTACTGGCCGGCACGGTCAACTCCACCTCGTGATCCATCAACTCACATCAACTCATCCGTCAAAAGCGGTCATAGCATCACAAGACATGTCCACCGTGTGCAAGCACCGCATAACGCCGTGTTGGGGATGGTTCGGGGGTCGGATCAGAGGGCCGGGCATGCGAAAGCCCCCCGCCGTTCCGGCGGAGGGCTCCGGGAAGACCGGGCGGATCCGGGTGGATCCGGGGCGCTGGGGCTCAGTATTCGTAGTCGGCGATCACCCAGGTGGCGAACTCCCGCCACAATGTGACGCCCGCCTGGTGCTCGGGGTGCTCCGCGTAGGCACGCAGGGCGGCCGCGTCGTCGAAGGCGGAGTTGATCGCGAAGTCGTAGGCGATGGGGCGGTCGCTGATGTTCCAGCCGAGCTCCCAGTGCCGGATCTCGGAGATCTTGCCCTCCAGCGAGCGGAACGCCTCGACGCCCTCCACGACGCGCGGGTCGTCGCGCTCGACGCCCTCGTTGAGCTTGAAGAGGACGAGGTGGCGGATCATGAGTACTCCCTAGCTGCCGCCGCTGTTGGCGATCCACGTCATGAAGTCGCCGATGGCCTTGGCGGCGTCCGATATGCCCTCGAACCCTATCTCGACGTACCCGGCGGCCCCTTTCGGGTCCGTGATGATCACGTAGAGCACGAAGACCACGAGTACATAGACGGCGGCCTTCTTCGAATTCACCGCCATCGCGGCCTCCCCTGTCACTTTTGCCCCATCGACCGCACATGATCGCACGAAGGGCCCCGTCTTTCGACGGGGCCCTTCTGAGAGCGGTAGCGGAGGGATTTGAACCCTCGGTGACTTGCGCCACACTCGCTTTCGAGGCGAGCTCCTTCGGCCGCTCGGACACGCTACCAAGGGAGACCTTACAGCACGGTCGGCCGTGCTCTGAAATCCGTTTCCCGACGAGCCCCCGGTCAGGAGCCCGGCACCGGGTCAGCGGCCGCCGCGGAAGAAGTCGGTAAGGATCTGCGCGCACTCCTCGGCGAGTACGCCCTCGATCACCTCGGGCCGGTGGTTGAGCCGCCGGTCGCGTACGACGTCCCAGAGGGAGCCCGCCGCGCCGGCCTTCTCGTCCCGGGCGCCGTAGACGACCCGGTCGACCCGGGACTGCACGATCGCGCCGGCGCACATCGTGCAGGGCTCCAGCGTGACGACGAGCGTGCAGCCCGAGAGCCGCCACTCGCCCGCCCGTCGCCCACCACCGCCCTTGCCGGAGACGCTTCGCGCCGCCCCTCCCAACTTCGCCGCCGCCCGCCGGATCGCCAGGACCTCGGCGTGGGCGGTCGGATCGCCGGTCGCCTCGCGTTCGTTGTGGCCGACTCCGAGGACCGTCCGGCCGTCGGCGGCCAGCACGACGGCGCCGACGGGTACGTCCCCGCCCCGGACGGCCAGTTCGGCCTCGTCCAGGGCGAGCCGCATCGCGGCCCGCCAGCGGTCGCGTATCGGGTCGGGCACCTCGGGCGCCGACTCCTGGTCGAACGAGGTCAGCGGACGGTCTCCAGCACCTCCGAGGCACCCAGCGCCTCGGCGATCGCGCCCAGCGCGTCGTCGGCGTCCAGGGCCTTCAGCTCCTTCTCGCTGACGCCGAGGTCGTCGAGGATCTCGGTATCGCCGACGGGGCTGTGCGGAACGGCTTCCGCGGAGCCGCCGTCCTCGTCGTCGTCGGAGTCGCCGTCCGGCTCCTCCGTACCGTCGAGGTCGAGGGCGTCCAGGTCGGGGCCGTCGTCGCCGGGCTCCCTGCCGAGCAGTTCGTCGGTGAGCAGGATCTCCCCGTAACTGCTGCGGGCAGCGGCGGCGGCGTCCGAGACGTAGATCCGAGGGTCGTCCTCGCCGTCGATCCGGACGACGCCGAACCAGGCGTCCTCCTGCTCGATGAGCACCAGCACCGTGTCGTCCTCGGGGGAGGCTTCACGGGCCAGTTCGGCCAGGTCCGACAGGGTTTCCACATCGTCGAGCTCTGTGTCGCTCGCTTCCCACCCGTCTTCGGTGCGCGCGAGCAGTGCGGCGAAGTACACCGTGACTCTCCCACTGGTCATAGGCGTGCCGGTTGGGGGTCCCCCCGGCGGAGGTTGGGGTGGGGAGAGCTGTGCTCCGAGCCCACCCACTCGGAATCGTGGCAGAAACAAGGCGTTCAGGGGACGTCTTCGGCTCCCTGTGTCCGGCAGTTTTGATCGCGTTGTCCCGGGAGAGGCGCGAGCACCTCCGCAAAGGACCGACCAGCACAGTCGTTGCTGCCACGTGCGGATCGTACGCGGCTTTTCCAGGTGTCCACGCACGCCCACCGCCGCAACGCACCCGCGGACCGCGGATCTCCCCCGACGCCTCCCTCTACCAGCGGAACGTCCGCATACGCACCGCGTGACGCAGGCGGGCCACCTTGGCGCGCCGTGGCTGGACGCGGTCGCGCAGTTCGCGGGCCTCGGCGAGTTCCCGCAGGAACCGGTCCCGGCGCCGACGGCGCGCGACGTCGGTCTCCTCCGGCGTGTCCTGCGCGGGATCCGCTGGGGACTCAGGATCAGGCATCGGCTCACCACCCCCGGGTACGTCCCTCCCACTTTCCCTCCGATGGGCGGTTTGATGCCGACTCGGATTCAAGAGGGGGGAGGGCGGAGCCCTCTCGAGCAGGGCGGTGGTGGGCGACGGGTGGGCGTGCGAGCACCGTTACTGTTGTGGACATGCGTCTCCACGTCGTCGACCACCCTCTGGTCGCCCACAAACTCACCACGCTGCGCGACCAGCGCACCGACTCCGCGACCTTCCGGCGGCTCGCCGACGAACTGGTCACCCTGCTCGCCTACGAGGCCACGCGGGACGTGCGCACCGAAGCGGTCGACATCACGACCCCGGTCACCGACACCACCGGCGTCAAGCTCTCCCACCCGCGGCCCCTGGTGGTGCCGATCCTGCGGGCCGGTCTCGGCATGCTGGACGGCATGGTCCGGCTGCTGCCGACCGCCGAGGTGGGCTTCCTGGGCATGATCCGCAACGAGGAGACCCTTGAGGCCTCCACGTACGCCTCGCGCATGCCGGAGGACCTTTCCGGCCGTCAGGTATACGTGCTGGACCCGATGCTGGCCACGGGTGGCACGCTGGTCGCGGCGATCCGGGAGCTCATCAAGCGGGGTGCCGATGACGTGACCGCCGTGGTGCTTCTGGCCGCGCCCGAGGGTGTGGAGCTGATGGAGCGGGAGCTGGCGGGGACGCCGGTGACGGTGGTGACGGCCGCGGTGGATGACCATCTGAACGAGCACGGGTACATCGTGCCGGGGCTGGGGGACGCGGGGGATCGTCTTTACGGCGCGGCCGAGTAGGGGGCAGATCGCCTGTTCGCCGTAGGGGTGCGGTGTGTCGGCGGCTACGGGTTCGTTGTGGCTGGTCGCGCCCACGCGGCGGAGCCGCATATCGGCACAGCCCCGCGCCCCTTTGGGGCGCTTCTCAGCAGCCCCTCTTTGAAGCACCGGGCGTCGGCTCGGGGTTGGCCAGTGCGGTCAGCGCCTTGTCGGCGTCCGCCTTCTTTGTCAGGCCCTTGAACTTGTCGCCGATGATCAGGTCGACGGCCGTGCCCTTGCGGGCGGCTTCGGCGCGGTATTCGGCGTTGCCGAGCTGGGTGGCGAGGACGGGCAGCGAGGTGTCCAGGGCCGAGTCCGGGCCGAGCAGTAGCCCGGTGCCCTTGACCTTCTTGTCGAACTGCTTCGTCGCGTTGCCCACGTCACCGATCTTGAAGCCGCGCTTCTTCAGCTCGTCCGCGGTCTGCTTGGCGAGGCCGCTGCGGGTGGTGGCGTTGAAGACGTTGACGGTGATCTTGGCCGGCTCGGGCAGTGGCCCCGTGGCCGTAGGCGTGGCCGAGGGGGTCGCCCTGGTCCCGCAGCCGGCCTTGGTGCCGGCTGCCGAAGCCTTTCCGCCGCCCCCGGTGAACAGGTCGATGAGCTGCAGGGTGCCCCACCCGATCATGCCGAGTACGGCGACGGAGGCGACGGCGGCGGCGACGAGCCTGCCGCGCCGCCGACGGCGCCGCATCCGCGGGTACTTGTCCCCCTTGATGCGGTACTGGCCGCCCATGCCAGGGGGAGTCAGCATGCTCATGGGCGCAGCGTAGTGCTCCTGGGCGGCAATGCCTACTAGATGATCATTCGACGGCGCTCAGTCCAACCCGAAAGGGCCAACTGTGCGGGCGTGGGGGTGTCGGCCCCCGGGTCAGTCCAGTTCCAGGACTCTCGCGTGCAGCACCTGGCGCTGCTGGAGCGCCGCGCGCACCGCGCGGTGGAGGCCGTCCTCCAGATACAGGTCGCCCTGCCACTTCACGACGTGCGCGAAGAGGTCGCCGTAGAACGTCGAGTCCTCGGCGAGCAGGGTTTCCAGATCGAGCTGGCCCTTGGTCGTCACGAGCTGATCGAGGCGGACCGGGCGCGGCGCGACGTCCGCCCACTGCCGGGTGCTTTCCCGGCCGTGGTCGGGGTACGGCCGGCCGTTTCCGATGCGCTTGAAGATCACACGGAAAGCCTACCGGTCAAGACCTTCCGGGCGCAGCCATGGCGACGGAGTGCGGCACTGGAAAAGACGCGACAAAAAGGGACGGACCGGGAGGGGGTGGCGGAACGGCGGCCCGATCGGAAGCCGGAACGGCGCCGAACGGAAGCCGCGGACGGCGGCCGGGGCCGAGCCGAACGCCTGATTCGCTCGAAAGGAGGCGGGGATGCGCGGGCGGTGTGCACAGGCTGTGGACAGGGATCGATCGGTACGTGGCGGAGGCCGGGGTTCCCGTAGGAGGCCCGCCTCCGCCACATCGGCGTCAGCGGCGCTCCCGTTCCTTCGGGGGCTGCTGCGGGTTCTCCTTCCGCACCTGCGGTTTCGGGGCGTTGCGTACGGCCTCCGCGCGCAGCAGGGCGCGCAGGACCGCGTAAGGGTCGGTGGGCATTGCTGTGCTCCTTGTGGTCGTGTCGGCTGACCTCGTCGCGGGGTCTGTCAGCAGCGCAGGACCACAGTGCGCAGGATGTACGGCACGTACGGCGGCCGGGGCGGCGCGGGGCGGGCGAGGCAGGCCGAGACGCCGGGCGGCGCCTGCTTCGGCAGGGGTGCGGGACGCAGCCGTACGGTGTTGCGCCGGTCGGGGCGGGCCAGGGGCCGCAGGAGTGTGTCGAGGGCGTCGTGCTCGGCGAGCTCGCCGGAGGCGCCGGAGGCACCGGCCGCCAGGGGCACGGCGTGCACCTGCGTGTGCGCGCCCGGCACCAGCAGGGCGAGCAGCAGCACGAGGACACGCAGCCAGGCGTGGCTGAGCAGGGGACGTCGTGCGGTGCTCACGGAAGGTCATCTCCCCGGCGGCCGTACGGTGATCACCGCGTCGGACGTGAGATCCGCCCGCACGGCGTACCGGGGCGCGGCGGGTATCACAGCTCGTGCGGGACCTGGCGGGCCCGCGTCCGCATCCGGAGGCCGGTGATGATCTCGACGATGCCGACCGCCACGAGCCACCATCCGGCGAGCAGCATGAGCACGGTGACCGACTCGATCGGGGAGTCGATCAGCACGATGCCGCCGACGAAGGTGATGCCCCCGAGGAAGATCTGCCAGCCGCGGGCCGGCATGGACTTGTCGGAGGCGGCGGCCAGGGTCTGGGTGATGCCGCGGATGAGCCAGCCGATGCCGATCCACAGGGCGAGCAGCAGGACCGACTGCATCGGGCGGCGGAAGCAGAACAGGCCGAGGAGCACCGACAGGGAGCCGCTGATGAAGGCCAGCACCCGCAGCGAGGTCGTCCGGTGCGTGCCGAAGGCGGAGACCAGCTGGAACACGCCGCTGATCAGGAGGTAGAGGCCGAAGAGGACACCGGAGACGAAGAGCGGGGCGCCCGGCCAGACCAGGACCAGGATGCCCAGGGCCAGGGAGGCGACCCCGGTGAGCAGAACGATCTGCCAGGCGGCGCGGGAGAGAGCGTGCAGCGGCCCCTCGAACGGCGGCTCGGGCTCATGGGACGTCCCTGGCCCGGGGGGCCCGGGTGGGTGACCGGCGTGGACCCGGCGGTCGTCGTAGTCCCGGCCGTAGGGGGAGCCGGTCGGTGCCTCGCTCATGCTCCATGCTGCGAACGAGGCCACCGGCTCCGCCATCTGAAGGGGTCCACTCGACTGACGTCTGCTGCGGGGGTGTTTACGGGGCGGTCGGCTGCGGCCGGGCTGCTCCTGGTCGGGCGGGGCGGCGTCGGAGGCGTACGGCGAAGGGGGCGCGGGTCAGCGCGCCCCTATGTCGAGCGTGCGGGCGGCCGGGGCGGCCGGGGTAGTCGGGGCGGCCGGGCTGCCGCTCCCGGGCCGGAGCCGCCCCGCGGCCGCGTGTGCCGGACGGTTGCCGTCGGGCCGGCGCCCCCGCCGATCGTCACTGTCGGGCTGGTGCTCCGCCTGCCGGCCATCACCGTGGCCGGCGCTCCCGGGCCGGGCGGGCGGTGGTGGGCTACTTGCCGGAGGCCTTCGCTGCCTTGGCCGCTGCCTTCAGTTCCTGTTTGTGGGCCCGTACCTTGGCCAGGGACTCGGGGCCGGTGATGTCGGCGACGGAGCGGAAGGACTTCGGCTCGCCGTAGGCGCCGGCGGCCTCCTGCCAGCCCTTGGGGCGTATGTTCAGTTGCTTGCCCAGGAGGGCGAGGAAGATCTGGGCCTTCTGCTTGCCGAAGCCGGGCAGGTCCTCCAGGCGGCGCAGCAGTTCCCGGCCGTCGTCGACGCCCTTCCAGACGAGCTCGGCGTCACCGTCGTAGTGCTCGACGAGGTACTGGCAGAGCTGCTGGATCCGCTTGGCCATCGAGCCCGGGTAGCGGTGCACGGCCGGCTTCTCGGAGAGGAGGGACGCGAACGCCTCCGGGGCCTGGGCGGCGATGTCGTGGGCGTCCAGGTCGTCCGTGCCGAGGCGGTCCGCGATCGTGCGGGGGCCCTTGAACGCCCACTCCATCGGAACCTGCTGGTCCAGCAGCATGCCGACCAGCGCGGCGAGCGGGCTGCGGCCGAGGAGTGCGTCGGCCTCGGGGTCCTGGGCGAGGTGCAGGGTGACGTCCATGACCCCGATCATGTCGTGGCCGGCGTCAGTTCTCCACGTGAGGACTGGTGAGGGCGGCGCCGAAGCCGGCGTCCATGCCCCGGACCGTGACGCCGGCACCCTTGCCGCACAGGTTGACCGAGCCGCTCGTGACCGGGCCGGAGGCCGAGCCGCGGGCGACCCAGACGCAGCCGTCGCTGTTCTCGCCGGGTGCGCCGACCACCGCCTCGGCCTTGCCGTCCTTGTTCAGGTCGGCGAGATGGACGGTCCCGCCGAACTGGTCGCCCGTCTCGACGGAGCCGGGCACACCCGCCGTGTCCTGGGTGTAACCGGCGGCCCTGGTGGTGGTCAGGCCGGTGGCGGAGCCGCGCAGCAGCACGGCGGTGCCCGCCGAGGCGCGCGAGCCGATCGCCTCCTCCGGGGAGCCGACCAGGACGTCGGCGTACCCGTCGGCGTTGACGTCGCCCACGCTCAGGGACTGGCCGAACCAGTCGCCCCACTCCGCGCTGCCGGGGACACCGGCCGTGTCCTGGTGGAAGACCTTCGGCTTCTGCTCGGCGGTGATGCCCTGGGCGCTGCCGTAGAGAACCTGGATCTCGCCCCCGCGACGGGCCGCCGGCGTGGGCGCGTTGAAGTGGGAGTCGTCGCCCGCGATACCGGTGACGAGGTCGCCGTAGCCGTCGCCGTTGATGTCGCCGATCCGACCCGCGTGGCCGTCGGCGTACGGTAGCTCGACGCCCTGGTTGACGAGAGGGTCCTCGGAGCCGGGGGCGCCGGCGTCGAGGGTCACCGGTCCGCGGATGTCGCCGTCGGTGGGGCCGGCCAGGTAGAAGCGCTCGGCCTTGCCGTCGCCGTTCACGTCGCCCATCACCACGCCACGGGCGTTCTCCCGCCACTCCAGATAGCGGGAGGCGGCCTGGCCGGTGCGGGTGAAGGGGCCGCTGTAGGACGCGACGTGGCAGCCCGAGCCGATGCCGACCTCCGGGGCGCCGTCGCCGTTCATGTCTCCGGCGGCGAGGGACATGCCGAAGCGGCAGTAGATCCTGTCTTCGCCGTACCCGGTCGGAGGGGCGATGTTCGCGCCGCCCTTCAGTCCGCTCGGCCCGCCCCACACCACGGTCACCGAGCCCCGCGACTCGGCGTCGCCGACATCCTCGCCCGGGGCGCCGACGAGCAGGTCGGCGTAGCCGTCCCGGTCCAGGTCGGCGGCGGCCACCGTCCTGCCGAAGCGGTCGGACTCCTCGGCGGTACCGGGGATCCCGGTCGTCGCCTGGGTGATGACCGTGCGGCGGGTGGTGCTCACCGAGGACGCCGAGCCGTAGAGCACGACGACCGAACCGGCCTCCTCCACCGTGCCGTTGGCGGCGCCCGGCGCGCCGACCGCCAGATCGCGGTAGCCGTCACCGTTGAAGTCGTCCTGCACAGCGGCTGTGTTGGCGCCCTTGAAGGGGGCGGCGGCGGAGGACGTCACGGGGGTGAGGGTGACGGCGACGGACGCGGTGAGTACCGCGGCGGCCGTGACTGCTCTGCGCAAAGGGGCTCCTCGACTCGTGCGACAGACGCCCCTCTTGACGCACCAGGCGCACGAACGGTTGTACGCCCACGCCCCGCAGCCGCGCGCCCGGTCAGGGCCGCCAGTACCCCAGCGCGTTCACCCGCTGCTTCGGCAGGCCCAGCTCCCTGCGGACGTACGACGTGAGGGCGCGGGTCGTCGCCGTGTCGCAGGCGATCCAGACGTACGGGTCCGGGGTGCCGTCGAGGAGGCCGGGCAGGGCGTCCTTCACCTGGGCGACCAGGTGGGCGCCGGAGTCGCGGCGCGGGACCTTTCGCACCTCGTGGCGGGACGGTTCGGTGCGGAAGGGCAGGTCGTCCCGCTCGCCCTCGAACCAGACCGTGGCCGGCGCCGAGGCCAGGGTGGTGAGCAGGGAGTTGAGGGCGGGGAGCGAGGCGGGGTCGGCGACGGCGAAGACGTGGGAGGGGGCGGGGTCGGGGTCGGTGAACCCGGTGCCGTGAAGGGTCGCCTCGATCGTGTCGCCGGGCTTCGCCGTGCGCGCCCAGTCGCTGGCGCAGCCCTCGTGCAGCGCGAACTCCAGGCTGAAGGTGCCGGCCGCCGGGTCCGGGTCGACCAGGGTGTAGGCGCGCTGGTGGGGCCTGCCCGCGTTGTCGAACCACAGGCGGACCCACATGGTCGGGTGCACGCCCGTCGCGGCCAGCATGCCGCCGTCCGTGAGGTGGACGCGGCGGTAGTGCTCGGTGACGTCCTCGGCGTCCGTCACCGTGAACACGAAGTCCTTGGCGCGCAGCAGCTTCAGGACCGCGCCCTCCCAGCCGTGCCCCTGCCCCATGGTCTCTGCACCCTTCGCGTACGATTCCCCCACCAAATACTTAGGGAAGCCTAACCTAAAGCAAAGGAGGGGCACAGGTGACGGGCGAGATCTTCCGTGATGCCTGGGGCATTCCGCATCTCCGTGCGAACGGCGCGAGAGAGCTCGCCCGCGTACAGGGCCGCGTCACCGCCCTCGACCGGGCCTGGCAGCTGGAGGTGGAGCGGCACCGGGCGCAGGGCACGTCCGCGTCCTTCCTCGGCGCCGAGGTCCTGCCCTGGGACCGGTTCGTGAGACGGGCCCGCCTCGACGACACGGCGAGACGCTGCTTCGCCGAGTTGGAGAGGCGGGATCCGGAGACCGCGGCGTGGGTGCGGGCGTATGTCGACGGCGTGAACGAGGGGCTGACGGAGGGGGCTCGTCGTACGCCGGAGTTCGCGCGGACCGGCCTGGCCCCCGGCCGTTGGGAGCCGTGGACCCCGCTCGGCGTCTGGCTCGCGGTCCACATCCTCTTCGCGGGCTTCCCGGCCAAGCTCTGGCGCGAGCAGGTCGTACGGCATCTCGGCGCCGACGCGGTGAAGTTGTTCGCCACCGACGGGCCGGGCACCTCCGGCAGCAACGGCTGGCTGGTGAGCGGGGAGCGGACCGTCACCGGGCACGCCATCATCGCGGGGGACCCGCATCGGTTCATCGAGGAGCCCGGCGTCTACCAGCAGATCCACCTCTCCTGCCCCGAGTTCGACGTCGTCGGCCTCGCCGTCCCCGGCATCCCCGGCATCGCCCACTTCGGCCACACCGGCACGGTGGCCTGGGCCATCACCAACGCCATGGCCGACTACCAGGACCTGTACCGGGAGCGGTTGCGGCGTACGGGGGCGGGGGTGGAGGCCCTCGGGCCGGACGGGGTGTGGCGGCGGGCCTCGCGGCACATCGAGGTCGTGGAGGTGGCGGGGGAGGAGCCGGTCGAGGTCGAGGTGATCGAGACGGAGCGGGGGCCGGTGATCATCGGGGGGCCGGACGGGTTGCCCGGTGGGTCCGGTGGCTCCGGTGGGTCCGGTGGGTCCGGTGGCTCTGCCGATGGTCTACAGGAAGGTTTCTCCAGCGGGCTGCTCGATGCGTTCCCCGACACCCCGCAGGCTGACCTCGACGACGGCGCCCTCCTCGCCGTCGCCCTCCGCTACCCACCCCGCGTCACCGGCGACCTCGGCTTCAGCGCCCTCCTCCCCCTCCTGCGCGCCCGCCGCGTCGCCGACGTCGACCGTGCCGTCGAGCTGTGGGCCGAGCCCGTCAACGTCGTCCAGGCCGCCGACACCGAGGGCGGGCTGCTGCACCGCGTCGCCGGGAAGGTGCCGGTGCGGGCCGAGGCCAACCGGGTGCGGCTCGTGCCCGCCTGGGAGCCGGGGCACGACTGGCAGGGCTGGCGCGAGACGCCCCGCGGCGGCCTCACCGACGGCGTCGCCGCCATGGCCAACCAGCGCGGCCTCGCCACCCCGCTCGGCGTCGAGTTCGCCCCGCCCCATCGCGCCGACCGCATCACGGAACTGCTGGGCGAGAAGGAGCACTGGTCGGCCGCCGACATGCCGGCGATCCACATGGACACACAACTGGCCTCCGCCACGCCGCTGTTGGACCTCCTGCGCTCCGTCGACACCCTCACCCCCGAGGCCGCCCGCATCCGGCGGACCCTCCTGGCCTGGGACCGCCGCATGGACGCGAGCAGCGAGGCCGCGGCCGTGTACGCGGCGGTGCGCGGGGCGGTCGTACGGCGACTCGCCGCCCAGCCGGCCTTCACCGCGCTGTCGGCCCCGCCCGCCTACCCGGAGGTCCTCCTCCCCTGGCTGTCCCTGGTCCCGCGCGTCGGCTTCGCCCTCGAACACCTCCTGCGCGCCCCGGAGTTGTACGGCATCGACCGCGCCGAGACCGTCCGCGCGGCGGTCGAGGAGGTGGCGGCGGCCCCGCAGCCCACCGGCACCTGGGGCGACACCCACCGCCTGGCCCCCTGGCGGGCGAGGGCCACGACGACCCCCTACGACGAACCCGCCCTCTCCGGCGACCACGACTGCGTGCTGTGCACCTCCGCCGTACCCGGCCTCACCGACCTGAGCGCACGCGGCCCGGCCGCCCGCTACGTCTGGGACCTGGCCGACCGCGAGGCGAGCCGCTGGGTGGTCCCGCTCGGCGCCTCGGGCATCCCCGGCTCGCCCCACCACCGCGACCAACTCCCCTTGTGGCTCAAGGGAGATCTGGCCCCCGTCGTCACCGATTTCACCCAGCTGGAGAAGGAGTCCGATGTCTGAGCTGCCTGCGGTCGGCAGCGACCGCGTCCGCGAACCCGTCCATGAACAGGCCGTCGACGGCTTCGGCACCGTCCGCATCCGGCCCCTCGATCCGCAGGCCGACGCCGAGGTCGTGCACGGTTGGGTCAGCGAGGAGCGGGCCTCCTTCTGGGGCATGAACGGCGTGACCAGGGACCAGGTGGCCGAGATCTACGCCCACATGGACACCCTCGACACCCATCACGCCTTCCTGGTCCTGCGGGACGGCGACCCGGTCGCGCTCCTCCAGACGTACGAGCCGGAGGCCGACCGTGTCAGCGAGTGCTACGACGTCCGCCCCGGAGACATCGGCGTCCACCTGCTGCTCGCGCCGGCCGGTGCGGAGGGGACGCGACCCGGCTGGACGTCGGCGCTCCTGACCGTCATCACGTCCTACGTCCTCCTCACCCTGGGCCGCCGGCGGGTCGTCGTCGACCCCGACGTGCGCAACGAGAAGGCCATCGCCCGCTTCCTCAGGCAGGGCTTCATGGCGGGCCCGGCGGTCGTGCTGCCGGAGGTCGACCTCCCGGACGTGTACATCCCGCGCAAGGAAGCCCAACTCGCCTTCCTCACCCGGGAGGTAGCCTTCCCGGCGTGACTCCCGAAGACCTCGTCGCGCACTACGAACTGGAGCCGATCCCGCGCGAGGGCGGGCTGTTCCGCCGTACCTGGGCGGGACCGGAACTCGCCGACGGACGGCCACAGGGCTCGGCGATAGTCGTCCTGCTCACCTCGGACGACTTCTCGGCCCTGCACCGCCTGCCGTCCGACGAGGTCTGGCACTTCTATCTGGGCGATCCCCTGGAGATGCTGCTCCTCGCCCCCGACGGCACGTCACGCACCACCGTGCTCGGCCCCGCCCTGCTGAACGGCCAGCACATCCAGCTCACCGTGCCCGCCGGTACCTGGATGGGCGCGCGGGTGGTGACCGGCGGGTCTTGGACCTTCTTCGGCTGCACGATGGCACCGGGCTTCACCTACGAGGGCTACGAGCACGGCGACCTGACGGACCTGACGGCGCGCTATCCTGCCGAAGCCGCCCGGATCGCGGGACTGTGCCGCCCATGAACGGACCCAGGGGGCTCCTCGAAGGACAGGTCGCCCTTGTCACGGGCGCGGGCGGCGGCATCGGGCGCGGGATCGCGCTGCGGTTCGCCGAGGAGGGGGCGGCGGTCGCGTTGCACTGCCGTACGGCGGTGGAGGCGGCGGACGACGTGGCGTCCCGGGTCCGGGAGTCGGGTGGGCGGGCCGTGGTGGTGCGGGGAGATCTGACCGACGAGGACGCGTGCCGGCGGGTGGTGGGGGAGGCCGCCGAGTGGGGTGGCGGGCGCCTGACCGCGCTGGTCAACAACGCGGGCGTGCAACCGACGCGGGAGCTGCGCGGCATGAGCGCGGCGGAGTGGCGGGTGGTCGTGGACACCAACCTGTCGAGCGTCTTCGCGTGCACGCAGGCGGCGGCCGAGATCATGCGGGAGCAGAGCGGGGGCGGCTCGGTGACCCACATCGCCTCCATCGAGGCGAGCCGGCCGGCGCCCCTGCACGCCCACTACTCCGCCTCCAAGGCGGCGGTGGTGCTGCACGCCCGCTCGGCCGCCCTGGAGTACGGGCGTTTCGGGATCCGCGTGAACTCGGTCTCGCCCGGGCTGATTCACCGGGAAGGGCTGGAGGAGGCCTGGCCGGAGGGGGTGCGGAGATGGCGTGCGGCGGCTCCCGTGGGGAGACTGGGGCGGCCGGAGGACGTGGGGGACGCGTGTGTGTTCCTGGCGTCGGGGCTGGCGTCGTGGGTGACGGGGCACGATCTGGTGGTGGACGGTGGGGTGTCGGCGCGACCGACGTGGTGACCCGCGCTGCCGCCACCTGCCTACACCGTCGAAGCCACTCATTCCCATGCGCCAGTAGTTATCTTGCGCCACGGGGAGCTGTTCACCCTGCCACTGTTGGGCGGCCCTGGCACTGCTCCTGCCCGGGCTGCCGTACGCCGTCGCCGATGCGCGAGGAAGGGAGAGCTCCGCGCCCGGCGTCGACCAGGACTTGTCCGAGTGATCTGAGACCGCCCTGTGGGCGCGTACGCGAACCGATGCGCGTACTCGGCCGGCCGCTCCCCGAGCCGGACCGCCGCTTCCTCAGCCGAGGAGTGGCGGAACTGGATTCCCCGGATCGTCAAGCCAGACGGTCTCGGCCTCGGGGGTCACCGTGAGCCCGAAGCGATCGAATCCGGGGCACCCCTGAGCTTCCCACCATTGGTGCGCCTTTTCGACTTCGTCCCACAGCCTCCGGGGTCCCGACTGCACTACTTCGAATTCCACCCGGTCCTTCTCGAAATCGGCCGTTGCCCATGAGGTGACCGCCGTGTCCCGAAGCCACAGTGTGTAAGAGCCGTCCTTGTACGACTCCGTCCAAGGGAACGCGCCGCCGACCTGGGCACCGATAGCGAACATGACGTGCCAGTCGCCCACGTCGTCGGGGGAAAGGGACGTGGTGGACGTGGCGCCGTCGGCGGGCCACGGCTTGCCCTTCAGGTACTCGCGGACGTGCTTGCGTTCGGTGCGCTGGGTGCGGAGCCGCATGAACGCAGAGGAACCGAGGAACTTGCCCGAGGCAGTCCCGTCCCCCTTGGCGGTGAGCCGCACAACTGCCTCTCCGCCGTACGTCGGTCCCCACGGCGCCACGATCACACCGCCGGGCCTCATCTGCTCAACCCATGCGTAAGGCATCCTGCCGATCGAGCAAGTGGCCATCAGCCGGTCGTACGGCGTGCCCTGCGCGTATCCGTCCGCTCCATCACCAACGACGACCGTGGGAGCGAATCCGGCGCCCTGGAGCCGCTTACGGGCCGCTGCGGCAGTGGCTTGATCCACCTCGACTGTTGTGACATTCGCGGGGCCGACGCGGGCGGACAGCAGTGCGGCATTCCACCCTGTGCCGGTGCCGATCTCCAAGACCCGATGGCCATCGCTGACGCTCAGGGCGGCGAGCATCGAAAAGACCATGGTCGGCATCGAGTTGGAGGAGGACGGGATCCTGCCCTTCCCCGGACCGACGTAGGCTCCGTCGTCCCACTGAGTCGTGATCGGGGCGTCTGTGTAAACGGCCTCCCACCACGCGCGGGGTTCCTCGGAGCGAATGACCCGGTTCTTCTGACGGTTGCCGCCGGCTGTCCCTGGCCAGATCATTTCGGGCACGAACATATGTCTCGGTGCCCTGCGGAACGCGGGAAGCCAGTCGGACGACAGCGCGCCCTTCTGCATGAGCGCGGAGGCCAGCCGCTCGGGGCCGGCCTCCGCTTCGTACGGCTCGGTCATCTAGCGGCCGTCCGCCGGACCCTGGCCGTCGTTGGTGTTGCCGCCCTCGTCCGACCCACCCCCACCGTGCTTGTTCCCGCTGTCGCTGTCGTCCTGAGGGTTGCCGTCCGCCATCTTGAGCCACCAGCTGGGCACTTGGTTACCTCCTGATTGTCGATGGTGTCTGTCGGCCGTCCCGCTGTCCGCGAGACGGTGTCTGGCGAGAACACTCACCCGTGATGCAGCGGCGCGCCTGTGTGCGGGGCTGCTTGCTGTCGTCGAGGCGCCAGGCGTCGTCGCCGATACGGGCCAGGGTCACGGAGCCCTCGAGATGCTTCAGCGACCGGGGCGCCTGCCGCTTTCGGTGCAGCGCCAGCACCGGCAGGGCGGCCATGCAGTGGTGAGCAGGGGCGGCAGGTCATCCGTGGTGAGCACGGTCTGCTCAGGCCCCCACGTTCGACCGGAGTCACGAGAGACGCGCATGGTCATCAAGGGTCGGTCGGCAAAGAGACCTGAGCCCGATTCCCTGCTCATGACGTGTGTGCCGCTGCGTGATGCTTGCGCAGCTCCACATTCACGTCAGATACGGCACTGTAGTCACCGCTGGAGCGGGCGTTCTGTCTGGCAACGGCCAGTGGCAGACACGCGGCGCAGCCAGGTACGGCGGAGGGCTCGGTAGGCAGCTCGGTCAGGCCGTAATCCTGCGGCTTCAGTGTCTCCATGCGGTGCCTCCACGGCCTATCGGCTCTCGGTTCAACGACCGTATGGAGACAGCGGGTTGCCGATCCACGGACTTGCATGAGCTTGCGCCGCGATCACCCGAGAGCGTCGATGGCGGCGGTGATGAGCGATCTGGCCTGTGTGCCGTACACGGCGAGGGCGGACAGCTCGGCGAATGCCTTCGTGTACTCCGCGATCTCGCCGGGTTGGGTGACGGTCAGGTGCGCGGAGACGAGTTCCACGTTCACCTGTGTGTCGTCGTACATGGTGAACGACTCGACGGGCCACCCGGCACCGCGCAGTGTGCCGAGAGGGATGATGCCCAGGCTGACGGAAGGGAGCGAGGCGACAGAGATCAAGTGGCCGAGGGCTCCGGCCATGGTGTCGTGGTCGCCTATGACGGTGCGCAGTACCCACTCCTCGACGAGCATGGCGAAACGGTGGTCGCCGGTGTGCAGGATGCGCTGCCGGTCCATGCGCACGGCCACGGCATCGTCGATGTCGTCGGGTACGTCCCGGAGGTGGGCCACGGTGCTCAGTACGGCTCGGGTGTAGGCGGCCGACTGGAGCAGGCCGGGAATCACCCAGGATTGGTAGACGCGGAAGCGGCGGGTGCGCTCGAAGAGTGGCGCCACAGATTGTTGGACGCGTCGAAGGCCCGCGCGCTCCATGCGCCGCCATTGGATGTAGGCGCCCTCTATTCCACGTGCCGTGGCGATCAGGTCGGCGGTCTGGTCCTGGGCACCGCAGAGGGTCGTGTACGTCCGAATGTCCGCGTCGGACGGGGACGTGCGCCCGTTCTCAAGTCGCGAGCACTTCGACTCGTGCCAGTCGGCACGCCTGGCCAGCTCTCGCGCCGTAAGGCCGGCGTCCACGCGGATCTCGCGGAGACGCCGGCCGAGGGCCTGCCGTGCCTGCTGAACACTGGATGAAGTCACACCGGGATTGTGGATCAGGCGAGCCTGTAGTCCTCGTGTGGCACTGCCAGGGCCCAGACGGCCTCGAAGGCATCAGCACACAGCTTCACGACGCCCGGATCGTCAGTGAACTCCTCGTCGTCCGGAGCGAGTTCGCCATCACCGGCGAAGTGGTTGAAGACGACGGAGCTGTCGTCGAAGAGCCAGAAGTCGTTGCCGGGCAGGGCCAGCCCGGATGCGTGACGGCGAGGCAGCCAGCGCACTTGCTCGCCTGCCTCCACGTTGGGGCCGGTCAGGTGGTGCTCGAACCGGATGTAGTCCGATACAGGCTCCGACACGATGCGGGCCCTGCGTACCTCGACCCCTTGGGCTACGAGGTCGGCGACGAGCCGCAGCCACGGCCGACGCTCCGGGTCGCTCTCCGCGGGATCATTACGGACGCCGTTCTGCCAGGCTGCGAATCGAGGGTCCGAGCGCATGTACCCGTCGCGCATCTCCAGATGGACAGCGGAACGGGTGCAGCGCCGCAGTCGGTCCTCAAGAGTCGGCACGGCCACCGTCTTTCACCTCCGGGAAGAACTGCACCATGCGCTTCGGGATCTCGATCACGTCCTCGTGGCCCGGAAGGTCCAGCTGCGAACGCCGAGCCTCGTCGTCCACCTTCCAGCCTTGCACCAGGTAGGTGCCCTTCTCGTCGTCGAGGTAGATGGTGGGCGACTTGCCTTCCGGGCTCTCGGGATCCTGGCCAAGTTTGATCAGAGCCATCGCTGCCTCCCTTGTCGTTGGGCATCCGTGCTCGATCTTGTGCCCAACGTCGAACGGAGGCCAGGAACTTGCGAGAACTTGCGCGCGGATTACCGCTTCGCGGTCATCGCGTGTGAGAGGAAGCCTGCCCACGCGGTGGGCCGGAAGGTGAGGTGGGAGCCGGTCGGGTTCTTGGAGTCGCGGATGTGCATGGTGGTGGGGGTGCTGGCTATCTCGACGCAGTTGGCGGCTTCGGCGCTGTATGTGGACCTCTGCCAGGTCAGTTCGGGCATGGTGGGTTCCTCAGAGCTCGGCGGCGATGCGGTGGATCAGGTCTCGGGATTCGGGCTCGGGAAGAGCGCGGGACTCCATGCGGTCCAGTACGGAGCGGTAGCGGTCCAACTGAGCCTCGGCATCCAGGAACTCGCAGCCATGGTCGGTGTCCAGGACCACGGTGTCGAGCTGTGGGACAGGGCCGCTCGCGCATGTGATGGGCTGGCCCGACGCGGGGAAGCCGGTCTGGCCGAAAGGCAGCACCAGCAGGGTGACTGTCGGCTGCTCGCTCATCTCCAGTAGGTACCGCAGCTGGGCGCGGGCGATGTCCGCGCCGCCGAAGCCCATGCGCAGGGCTGCCTCATGGACGATGGCTGTGTAGGGGGTCGGAGTGCCCTCGAACAGGACGGCCTGGCGCTTCACGCGGTAGGAGACGCGGTGCTCGATTTCGTACGGACGTAGAGGCGGAACGGCTTCCCGCATAGTGGCGCGGGCGTGCTCCGAGGTCTGGAGCAGTCCCGGCATGTGCACGGTGACGGCTACGCGGATCGCCGTGGCGTGGTATTCGAGTTCCGCCAGATCGAGGAGTCCCGATGGGAGGTTGTCGCGGTACTCCTCCCACCAACCCCGAGTGCGGGCGCCCGTCATGCCGGCGAGGGCGTCGACGTAAGCCTCCTCGGCGCAGCTGTAGTTGCGCGCCAGCGTGCGTACGCGGTCGGCGCTCACTGCGTACCGCCCGGCCTCGATGTTGCTGATCCGAGCCTGCGGTGCGCTCAGGAGCCCGGCGGCTGCGGTCGACGTCAGGCCCGCGCGCTCGCGGAGTTTACGCAGCTCGGCGCCGAGGCGCTGCTGGCGCAGGGTGGTGATGAGGGCGGGAGACATGTCGTGTCGTTTCTCTCCTCAGCGCGGGCGTGCAGCGTCACTCACACGGGTGGCTATTGGTAGATCTTCGTGGATTCGATGGAATACCTTCCAATCTCCACGCTACGTTGTGCGTGCTGGCAGCTCAACTCCCCCCGCCCATGAGCCGGAAGCGCACCACCCCAGGCAATGCCACCGCCCGGCGCGGCAGTTGAGCGAGCTCAGACTCCCTTCCTTGCGAGACTCCCGGAGGTTTCCATGCGCACCGTATCCCCGCCCGACACCTGGGTGTACGCCCTCCGCCTCCCCCACGACCCCCGCGCGGCACGGGTCGCACGTATGACCGTACGGTCGGTGCTCGCCAGCCACGGCAGGCCCGAAGCCCTCGACGCCGTTGAGCTGTTGACGTCCGAAATGGTGACGAACACCTACCTGCACACCAACGGCCCCGCATCCCTCCGCCTGACCGCCCTTGCCGACGGACGTCGCGCGTCGGGGTCTGGGACAGCCACCCCCGTATTCCCGCACCCTTCGGCCGACCGCCCCACGACCACGTCCCGCCCGCCCCGCCGGATGCCGAGGGTGGTCGCGGCCTGCGCCTCGTCCAGGAATACGCCGACTGCTGGGGCGGAGTGTCCCTCGGTGACGGCACCTTCGACCGGCGGGCCGGGAAGCTGCTCTGGTTCGAGACGGGCAAGTGAGCGTGGGACCCTTCGCATCCGTACGTAGCAGCGAGGTGGCACGGACGACGACGGAGAAGTGGCGTGAGGTGTGATGGCGGCGGCGGACACCCAGGGTGTCGAAGGCAACGGCGACTTCAAAGGCTGGTGCTGCTGGGCCCCCTGCTGGTCCTGCTCCTCCTCGGCGTTACGGGCCCCGCGTCGGCCCACGCAGCACTCCGGGCCACCGACCCCGAGGACGGAACCCTCCTCAAGTCGGCCCCCCGCCATCTCACCCTGACCTTCACGGAGTCCGTCGGCCTGCTCGACGACTCCTTCCGCGTCCTGGACCCCGACGGGCGCCGCCTGCGCACGGGCGAGCCGCAGCACGCGCAGGGCGGGGGTGACACGGCCAGGGTGACGTTGCCCGCGAAGCTGGCCCAGGGGACGTACACCGTCGCCTGGCGGGTGGTGTCGGCCGACAGCCACCCGGTCTCCGGCGCGTTCACCTTCTCCGTCGGCAAGCGCTCCCTGACCACGGCCACCGTGGACACCGGCCCCACCGAGGATCCGGCGACCAAGGCCCTCTACAACATCGCCCGCTATCTCGCCTACCTCGCCGCCGCCCTGCTCATCGGCACGGCGACGTTCATGGCGGTCTGCCGTCCGCCGGACGCCCCCGTGCTGCACAAGCTGCTCAGGACCGGGTGGTGGACCCTTCTCGCCGCCACCCTCGCCCTGCTGGTGCTGCGCGCCCCGTACGAGACGGGTGAGGGGCCGCTGGGGTCCCTGGGCATCGAGTCCCTGACCCGCACGCCGACCAGCCGCCCGGGCGCGGTCCTGCTGGCACGGCTGGGCCTCCTGGCGGTGGCCGCCGGCTATCTCGTACGACTGGCCAGGCAGCGCAAGCCATACGGCTGGGCCGGTGCCGTCCTCGCCGTCGGCCTCGCCATGACCTGGGCCGCCGGCGAGCACGCCTCCGCGGGCATCCAGGTACCGGCCGCGATGGCGTCCTCGGCGCTGCACCTGCTGGCCACGGCGGTATGGCTGGGCGGCCTCGCGGCCCTGGTCGTGACGCTGTACCGGGCAGCCCCCCGACGCCGGCGACGGTCACCCGCTTCTCCCGCCTCGCCTTCGCCTCCGTGACCGTCCTGGTCGTCACCGGCGTCTACCAGTCCTGGCGCGGCCTCGGCTCCTGGGACGCGCTCACCGGCACGACGTACGGCAGGCTCCTGACCCTCAAGCTGGCCGCGGTGGCCCTGCTCCTCGGGGCGGCGGCCGTGTCGCGCCGCTGGACGGCGCGCCTTGCGACGGCGGACGCGGAGACGGTCGTATGGGAGCGGGATCGGGAGCACGAGCGGGATCGGGAGCGGGAGCGGGTTCCGGAGTCGGTCGGTGGGCCGTCGTCGGCGGAGCAGCCGACGTCGGCCGACGTACCGCCGCCCCCCACCTACCCCCACCGCCGCGCCCTGCGCCGTTCCGTCCTCGCCGAAGCAGCCGTCGGCGCCGCCGTGCTGGCGGTCACCACGATCCTCACCAGCACGTTGCCCGGCCGGGCGCAGGCCGAGGCGGCGGCGGTGGCGCCCGCAGTGGTCGGCGCCTCCGTCACCGAAGTCCCCTTCGACGTCGGCACCCCCGGCGGTCACGGCAAGGTGCAGATCACCCTCGACCCCGGCCGGGTCGGCGACAACTCGATCGAGGCCCTCGTCTTCGGCCCCGACGGCGGCGTGTCCATCGTCCCCGAACTGCGGATCTCCTTCACTCTCCCGGCCAAGGACATCGGCCCCCTCGACGCCGAACTCACCGACAAGGGCGGCTACTGGAGCAACAGCTTCCTCAACCTGCCCATCGCCGGGACATGGGAGATGAAGGTCACCGTACGGACGTCGGAGGTCGACCAGGTGACCGAGACCAGGTCGGTCGTCGTGCGCTAGGGCCATCAGAAGGGCCCTGGGGGCGCACGGCGTGAGTCGGCCCCTCCTGGGCGCTCAGCGCTCAAGATCCGTTCGAGATATCGGTCACGTTTCCGAAACGGCGATCGACATCTCTTGACGCATGACCTGACATACGGCTGTTATTGCGCCACCGTGTTCGGTCAAGTTGATTTCTGGTCGGTTACGTCCGGCTTGATCATGCCACCGCCACGGCCACCCCTTGCCTTCAGGAGCCGCAGATGCACCACACCTCCTCCCCCTCCGGTCTTTCCCTCCCCTCGCCCAGCCGCCGCACCCTGCTGCGTGGCGTGGGCGGCGCCGCAGTTCTCGGCGCCGGCATTCCCTTGCTCAGCGCCTGCGGCGGCAGCGGCTCGGCGAGTGACCCGAAGACCGTCACGGTCGGCTCCAACGCGTCGGACGCGGTGCCGAAGAAGGCGTTCGCCGACATCTACGCGGCGTTCAAGAAGGAGTCCGGGCTCACGGTCGACGTGAACACCAAGGACCACAACACCTTCCAGGAGCAGATCAACTCCTACCTGCAGGGCACGCCGGACGACGTGTTCAACTGGTTCGCCGGCTACCGCATGCAGTTCTTCGCGGCCAAGGGACTGGCCACGCCGATCGACGACGTGTGGAAGACCATCGGGGGCAACTTCCCCGACGCGATGCACAAGCTCAGCAAGGGCGAGGACGGCAAGTACTACTTCGTGCCGCTGTACACGTACCCGTGGGCGCTCTTCTACCGCAAGAGCGTCTTCAAGGAGAAGGGGTACGAGGTTCCCACCAAGTGGGACGACTTCGTCGCGCTGTGCAAGCAGATGAAGAAGGACGGGCTCGTCCCGATCGCCTTCGGTGACAAGGACGCCTGGCCCGCGCTCGGCACCTTCGACCAGATCAACTTCCGTGCCAACGGCTACGACTTCCACGTCGAGCTGATGGCCGGCAAGGCCTCGTGGACCGACGCCAAGGTGCGCAAGGCCTTCGACCTGTGGACGGAGATCCTCCCCTACCACCAGGACGGTGCCACCGGCCGTACCTGGCAGGACGCCGCCCAGACGCTGGCGTCCAAGAAGGCCGGCATGTATCTGCTGGGCACCTTCGTGGGGCAGCAGTTCACCAACGAGGCCGACCGCGAGGACCTGGACTTCTTCGCCTTCCCGGAGATCGACCCGGCGTACGGCCAGGAGACCGTCGAGGCGCCCACCGACGGCTTCATGCTCTCCAAGGCCCAGAAGAACAAGGCCGGTGCCGTGAAGCTGCTGCAGTACCTGGGCTCCCCGGCCGCCGAGGAGATCTACCTCAAGTCCGACCCGAACGTCGTCGCCGCCTCCACCAAGGCCGACACCTCCTCGTACAGCGCCCTGCAGAAGAAGGCGTACGAGATGATCTCGGGTGCGAAGAGCCTGACGCAGTTCATGGACCGGGACAGCCGGCCGGACTTCACCTCCACGGTGATGCAGCCCGCGCTGCAGAAGTTCATCCGCGACCCCAAGCAGATCGACAGCCTGCTCTCGTCGATCGAGCGCCAGAAGAAGACGATCTTCGCCTCGTCATGACGACCGACATCACCAAGGAGATCCCGGAGGCGGCCGCCGAGTCGCCTTCGGGCGCTGCCCCCGCCAAGAAGGTGCCCCAGGGGCACCGCCGCCTGCTGACCCGCCGCGACCGGCTGACCCTCGGCCTGATGGCGGGCCTGCCCACGATCCTGCACATCGCCCTCGTCTGGGTCACCGCCCTCGCCTCGATCGCGCTGGCCTTCACCACCTGGGACGGCATCGGCTTCGACTCGATCAAGTGGGTCGGCCTCGAGAACTTCAAGGAACTGTTCAGCAACAACCCGCAGTTCTGGCCGGCCGTCGAGCACAACGTCATCTGGTTCGTCGTGCTCATCCTGATCCCGACGCCGCTCGGGCTGTTCCTGGCCGTGCAGCTGGACAAGAAGATCCGCTTCAGCCGCGTCTACCAGACCGCGTTCTTCCTGCCGGTCGTGCTGTCCATGGCCGTCATCGGCTTCGTCTGGCAGCTGATCTACAACCCCGACACCGGCCTGATCAACAGCCTCATCGGGGCCAACGAGCCCGGCAAGTACATCGACTGGATCGGCGACCCGGACCTCAACCTCTGGGCGATCCTCATCGCCGCGTCCTGGCGCCACACCGGCTACATGATGATCCTGTACCTGGCCGGCCTCAAGGGCGTCGACCCCGCGCTGCGGGAGGCGTCCGCCCTGGACGGCGCGGGCGAGTGGCAGACGTTCAAGAACGTCATCTTCCCCACCCTGCGCCCGACCAACACCATCGTCCTGGTGGTGACGATCATCGAGGCGCTGCGCGCGTTCGACCTGGTCTTCGTCTTCAACAAGGGTGCCGAGGGCACCGAGTTGCTGTCGATCCTGGTCACCAACAACATCATCGGCGAGTCCAGCCGCATCGGATACGGCTCCGCGATCGCCGTCGTCCTGCTGCTGATCTCCCTCGCCGTGATCATCCCGTATCTGATCGCGACCTTCCGGAAGGAGCGGCGCGCATGAGCTCCGTGAGCGCGCTGGGCAAGCAGCGCACCCCCGTCCGCCCGGGCCGGATCCTGCTGCACGTCTTCCTCGCGAGCATGGCGCTGGCCTGGCTCGCCCCGCTGCTCTGGGCGGTCTACGCGGCCCTGCGCCCGTACGGCGAGACCTCCGAGAAGGGCTATGTCTCCTGGCCCGACAAGCTGACGTTCGAGAACTTCACGAACGCCTTCACGCAGTCGGACATGACGCACTACTTCGGCAACACGATGCTGATCGCGATCCCGGCCGTGCTGCTGACGCTGTTCCTGTCGTCGATGGTCGCCTTCTACGTCAGCCGCTTCGACTTCCGCGTCAACCTGTTCCTGCTGCTGGTCTTCACGGCCGGCAACCTGCTGCCGCAGCAGGTCATCATCACCCCGCTGTACCGGCTGTACCTGCTCGTCGACCTGCCCGGCATCACCATGAGCGGCAAGCTCTACGACTCCGCGCTGGGCCTGGTCCTCATCCACGTGGCGTTCCAGTCGGGCTTCTGCGCCTTCGTGCTGAGCAACTACATGAAGATGCTGCCGCACGAGCTGACCGAGGCGGCCCTCGTCGACGGCGCCTCGGTGTGGCGGCTGTACTGGCAGATCACCCTGCCGCTGTGCAAGCCGGCGATGGCGGCTCTCGGGACCCTGCTGTCCATCTGGATCTACAACGACTTCTTCTGGGCTCTCGTCCTGATCTCGACCGGCGAGAACATGCCGATCACGTCGGCGCTGAACAACCTCTCCGGGCAGTACTTCACCGACCCCAACCTGATCGCGGCCGGCGCCCTGATCACCGCGGTCCCGGTCCTGGCCGTGTACTTCCTGCTCCAGCGCCAGTTCGTCAGCGGCCTCACGCTCGGCGCCAACAAGGGCTGACGGCCCGCTTCCCGAAGCCGACGGCCCCTTTCTTGAAAGAGACACCCGTGCACCACCTCTTCACCCCCGTCGCCTCCGTGCCCGTGGACGAGGCCCGCGCCCGCGTCCACGAGGAGGGCTGGCAGTCCTGGAGCCCCAGCGGCGCCTACGCCGTCGGCGACAAGCCGTACCGCCCCACCAACGACAACTGGGCGACGGTCTGTTACCGGCCGGGCGTCACCGTCCCGGAGGGCACGTTCCAGGGCGAGGGCCTGCTGGCGCTCGACCCGGGCGACGGATCGCCGGTCCGCCTGTGGGCGGCGGTCAATCCGACACGTGAGGTCCCGTCGATCCGGCTGGTCGTGGTGGACGGTCGGGCCGAGGTCAGCGCCGACGGTCCGGTGAAGGAGTGGACGGGCGCCACCGTGCAGTCGGTCCTGGGCGACTGGGCCGACAGCCTCCAGCTGTCGGCCCCGCGCCCGGCCCCGACGGTCTGGTGCTCCTGGTACGAGTACTTCACCGCCGTCACCGAGGACGACATCCACGAGAACCTCCGTGCGATGGAGAACCTCGACCTGCCCATCGACGTCGTCCAGATCGACGACGGCTACCAGAAGGCCCTCGGCGACTGGCTCACCCTCTCCGGCCGCTTCCGCTCCCGCGCGGGCATCGCGGACGAGATCAGGGCACGGGGCCGCCGGGCAGGCATCTGGACCGCGCCCTTCCTGGTCGACCCGGCGAGCGACCTGGCCGCCGAGCACCCCGAGTGGCTGGTCCGGGACACGGACGGCGGCTTCACGCACGCCGGCCGCAACTGGGGCCACGACCTGCGCGTCCTGGACACCACGCACCCCGAGGCGGCGGCGTATCTGACGGACGTGTTCCGCACGCTGCGCGCCGAGGGCTACGACTACTTCAAGGTCGACTTCCTCTACGCGGGCGCCCTGGACGGCGTACGGCACGACGGGGACATGGACGCGCTGACGGCGTACCGCGAGGGCATCCAGCTGATCCGCGAGGCGATCGGCGAGGACGCCTACCTGCTGGGCTGCGGAGCACCCCTGTTGGCGTCCATCGGCCTGTTCGACGCGATGCGGGTCAGCCCTGACACCGCCCCGCACCGCCGCCCCGAGGCCGACGACTACAGCCAGCCCGGCCAGGACCCGGCCGAGTTCACCGGCGTCGGCCGTCAGTGGCAGCACGGCCGGCTCTGGGTCAACGACCCCGACTGTCTGATGGCCCGCCCGGCGGTGGAGACCCGAGAGCAGTGGGCGGCCCACGTCGAGGCGACGGGTGGCCTGATGGCGTCCAGCGACCGCCTGCTGTCGCTGGACGAGTGGGGCGTGGCCACGACCCGCCGTCTCCTCGGGGGAGCCGACCTGTGAAGCGCGAACTGTCCGTCCCCGGCATCGCCTACGGCGGCGACTACAACCCCGAGCAGTGGCCCGAGGAGGTCTGGGCCGAGGACATGCGCCTGATGCGCGAGGCCGGGGTGACCATGGTCAGCGTCGGCATCTTCTCCTGGGCGCTGCTGGAGCCGAAGGAGGGCGCGTACGACTTCACCTTGCTGGACCGCGTCCTCGACCTGCTGCACGCCCACGGCATCGCGGCCGACCTCGCGACCCCGACGGCGGCGCCCCCGGCCTGGTTCTTCCGCGCCCACCCCGAGGCGCTGCCCGTGGACAAGGACGGCAGGGGGCTGTCGTACGGCAGCCGCCAGACGTTCTGCCCGAGCAGCCCGGCGTACCGCGAGGCGGCCCTGCGCATGGCGGGCGAGATCGCCCGGCGTTACGCGGACCACCCGGCCGTGGCGATGTGGCACGTCCACAACGAGTACGGCTGCCACAACGCGGAGTGCTACTGCGACGAGAGCGCGGCCGCCTTCCGGCGCTGGCTGCGCAGGCGGTACGCGGACGATCTGGCCGCCCTGAACGACGCCTGGGGCACCCGCTTCTGGAGCCAGTGGTACTACGACTGGGACGAGATCCTCCCGCCGCGGCCGACGGGCGCCGTCCCGAACCCCACCCACCAGCTGGACTGGCGCCGCTTCTGCAGCGACGAGCTGCTGTCGCTGTACGAGGCGGAGCGCGAGGTCCTGCTGGCGGCGGCCCCGTCGGTCCCCGCCACCACCAACTTCATGGTGATGTACAACTTCGACGCGCTGGACTACTGGCGCTGGGCCCCGAAGCTGGACATCGTCTCCAACGACCACTACCTCCAGTCCGCCGACCCCGAGTCGCAGATCGACATCGCGCTCAGCGGCGACCTGGTCCGCTCCCTCGCGGGCGGCCCGTGGCTGCTGATGGAGCACTCAACGGGCGCGGTGAACTGGCAGCCGGTGAACCGGGCGAAGGGCCCCGGCGAGCTGCGGCGCAACGCGCTGGCCCATGTGGCCCGCGGTGCGGACGGCATCGCCTACTTCCAGTGGCGCGCGGCGAAGGCGGGCGCCGAACAGTGGCACTCGGCGATGCTCCCGCACGCCGGTACGGACAGCCGGATCTGGCGGGACGTCGTCCGACTGGGCGCGGACCTGCGGGCGTTGGCCGAGGTGCGCGGCAGCGTCGGTACGGCCGAGGTGGCGATCGTCTGGGACTGGAACTCCCGCTGGGCGATGGAACTCCCCTCCCAGCCGAGCGCCGAGCTGCGCTTCCAGGACCTGGTGCGCGCCTGGTACGAGCCGCTGTGGCGCGCGGGCGTCGCGGTGGACTTCGTACGCCCGGACGCGGATCTGTCGCCGTACCGCCTGGTCCTGGCGCCGAGCCTGTACATGGTGGACGACGAGGGCGCGGCCAATCTCACCGGCTTCGCGGAGCGCGGCGGCACGCTGGCCGTCGGCTTCCACAGCGGGGCGGTCGACGAGAACTGCCACGTCCGGCTGGGCGGTTACCCGGGCGCGTTCCGGGAGGCGCTGGGGGTGCTGACCGACGAGCTGTTCCCGCTGCTGCCCGGCGAGTCCGTGGGGCTCAGCGGGGGCGGTACGGGGACGCTGTGGTCGGAGCGCGTGGGCCTGGCCGGCGCCGAGCCGGTCGAGTCGTACACGACCGGCCCGCTGGCGGGTGGGCCCGCGGTGACGCGCAACTCCCGTGGTGAGGGCGTCACTTGGTACCTCGCCACGCAGCCGGACGCGGCGACGCTGGCCGGGTTGCTGGACCGCATCCGTACGGAGGCGGGCGTGCGGCCGGTCCGCGCGACTCCCCCGGGCGTCGAGGCGGCCCTGCGGCGGGGTCCGGACGCCGACTATCTCTTCCTGATCAACCACACCGACCGGCCCGCCCATATCGCGGTCGCGGCGGACGCCACGGAACTGCTGACGGGCAGGGCGGTGCCGGGGGCGGTCAGTGTCGCGGCGGGGGAGGTGGCGGTGGTGCGGGAGCCGCACGCGGGCTGAGTGACCAGGGACGCGTCAGACGATGAGCATCAGCACGAGTCCCACCAGTACGGCGCCCAGAACCAGGAGGCTTCCGATGAAGAGCCGGTCCGGGATGCCGCCGGGGTCCGAGGGGAGGTCGGTTCGCTGTGGGGGTGGCGCTGTGGGCGCTTGAACGGGGCGGGGCGGCTGGGGCGCGGCGGGCTGTCTGCCGTCGCGGTTCAGCGCGTTCAGCAGCAACTGCCTCCACAGCTCCGGCGGCAGGTCGGGGATCTGGTCGCTGTCCGGTCGGATGATGCTTCGCTGGAGCCAGGTGGACGCGGCCACCTCGGTGCTCTGGCTCATCAGGTTCAACACCTTCGACAGTTGGGCGAAATGGCGCGGGTCCCGGGCCACCGGGGCGACCGCCCAGGTGAAGAGGTTGGCCGCCCGGATGGCCAGGGCCATCTTCGACGTGTCTTCCGGACTCGGCTCCTCAGGCTTGAAGTACAGGCGCTTGCGGAGGACCTCCGCGCACAGCTCGTGCCGCGTCTCCGGATCACGCACCTCGATGCGGCCGGGCCTGCCCAGCTCGTCCAGCACCAACTCGACCGATTCCGCGGGCAGATCGCCGGAGCGTAGCTCGCGCAGGAGCAGTTCGTCGGACTGCATGCGCAGGTCCGCCATCAGATAGCTGCGCCGACTGCCGTCCCCGTCCCCGCGCCGGTAGCCGCACAGCTTCAGGTGGAGGGCGTGGGCGTCGTGCGGGTCGTGGCCGTTCGAGGTGGGTGCGGGTGCGGGTGCGGGTGCGGGTGCGGGTGCGTGCGGGGGCGGTGGGGGCGCGGGTGAGGGGGTCGGGTACGGCTGCCCGTAAGAGTCCGCGTACGGGGCTTCCCGGTATGTGTCCGCGTACGGGGCTTCCGGGTACGGGTCCGCGTACGGAGCCTCCGGGTACGGGTCCGTGGCGATCGTGGGCCCGGCCGGCTGCCCGGCACGGTCGAGTTCCCGGGCGCGATCCCGCTCCTGATCCCGCTCGCCGGCCCGCTCCCGGGAGCGGGGCCGTTCCTGTCGGTCGGGGCCGAGGATCTTCCTGAGCCGGTCGCGGCGTCGCTCCCAGTCCAGTGCCGCACCGTCGGGGAGCTCCTTGACCAGCTGCGGTACGCCGGGAGCCGCCTGCGGGTGGGCGACGAGGTGAGCCACCAGCTGCGCCGCCGCCCTGTGCTCGAACTGGAAGGTGGCCGGCCGGCGTCCCACGACCCGGGCCAGCGGGCCGGAGCCACCCGAGTCCGGCTCCCAGCGCGGGACGGACATCAGCCGCAGGGGATGGCTGTCCACCGTGTCGTACGTGGCGAACGTCCACTCCGTGTCAAGCCAGGACCCGAAGATCAGGAACAGCCCGAGATAGGCCAGCGGCACCATGGCCGGGTCCGGCCAGCTCTCCGGTGTCTTCTCCTCCAGCAGCAGCGACACCCGCTGCCTCGGATCGCGCAGCAATTCCGCGCCGGCGAGGATCAGCGCGCGCTCGATCTCCGGCAGCCGCTCCACCATGCCGGGCAGCCGGCCCCTCGCCAGATCGTGGAGGTCCGTGAGATCGAACTTCGTCAGTCGGCCGGACTCCTGCTCGGCCCTCTCCTGCTTGCGCCAGCCGCCGTACGCGAG
This sequence comes from Streptomyces sp. DT2A-34, assembly GCF_030499515.1. NCBI lineage: Bacteria > Bacillati > Actinomycetota > Actinomycetes > Kitasatosporales > Streptomycetaceae > Streptomyces > Streptomyces sp. DT2A-34. Next base: position 5,241,750 of record NZ_JASTWJ010000001.1, read on the forward strand.
CCCGAGGCAGCGCGCGGGCGGCAGGGTCCCGCGGTCGCCGACCAGCACATGGCTGACCGTGCTGGGCCGCCCGCCCCGGTCGGTCGTGGGCCAGCGCTGGACGAGCAGGACGTCGCCGTCGCGGGACAGGGTGCGCACGACGCTCGGGCGGGCGGCCGCCGTGCCGGAGACCCACAGCAACGGGCCCAGTTCCCGGCCCAGTTCCTCGGCGCGTTCGGCCTCGCAGGAGTGGGCGACGGCGTTCATGCCGGTGCCCTGGCGGCCGTGGTTGCCGTCCCACCGGAAGACGACCTGGTGCACCGAGCCCCGGTCCTGGAAGTCGTTCACTGCTGTTCCCTTCCCTCGGATCCCTCGGGCTCCTCGGACCCGTCGGACCTCTCGAAAGCCCTCTCGAACCGCTCGGGTTCCTCGGCTTCGCCGGCGTCCGCGGCCTCTTCCCACGGCACCGCTTCGAGCGCCGGTGCCTCTCCCACCGCCAACGCCTCGGCGCCGCCCAGCACTTGGATCAGCCCGTGCATGGCCAGCAGCGCCAGCAGCGGTTCCAGGACGCGTCGGGGCCCCGCCCCCGCCGGGTAGCGGCCGTGGTCCTCCTGGCCGCCGGTGGCGGACGCGATGTGCAGGGTGCACCGGCGGATCGCGTCGAAGGGGCGCAGCCATGCCTGGCCCGCGTGCCGGCGCAGCAGCCCGTACAGGTCCCGGCTCTCCTCGCGGACCAGCTCGGGGTCCAGCGAGGTGGCCGGGGGCCGGCTCAGCCAGCGGTCCACGGGCGGCTGGAACCTGAGCAGGTCGGCCTTGCCGAGCACCATCGCGGCCGGCACGTCCAGATACCCGCCGTTCTTCGGCAGCCGGTCCAGGACCGTGCCGAAGGCGAGGTCGCCGTCCCGGTTGACCTCCACGCCCCAGCGTTCCCTGGCGTGGTCCAGCTGCGGCAGCGGCAGGGCCAGCGCCGGGTCGACGACGAAGACCAGGGCGTCGACCCCGAGCAGGAACCTGAGCGCCGCGTCGGTCCGTACCAGGTCCTCGCCGCCCAGGTCGAAGAAGGCGACCGGGCGCACCTGCCCCCGGGCGTCGGTGATCAGCAGGGACTCCACGAAGTGGGCGAAGTCGTCCATGCCCAGGGCCGCCGTGTGGTCCAGCACCTTGCCGTTGCGCAGCGGCTGCACCCGGTCCCGTACATAGCGGGCGTGCTGCTCCGGATTGACGGACTGCCATTTCAGGCCGAACGGCTCCAGACCGCCGTCGGTGATCGCCGCGATCATCTGGGCCAGCAGATGACTCTTCCCGGTGGAGGACTGGCCGACCATCGCGATGGTCAGCGGCCGGCCGTACGTCAGGTAGGGCACCGGGATGTAGTGCGCGGGGAACTCCGGGTCCGCCGTGCACTTCTGGACGGCGCCGCGCATGATGTCGGTCCGCCGCAGGGGGTTCTTGATGCCGGCCAGGTCCAGCGGCTGGTACTGCATCCGGCTGTCGGTGACGAACAGCTTCGTGAGGTCGAGCCGGATGGTCTCCAGGCAGTACGGGCAGAGCACCTCGCCGTCGGCCGACCCCGACCCCGACCCCGACCCGGACGTGGAGCCGTTGCGGGGGCGGGCCGCGGGTGCCTGCCGTTTGAGCCGCAGCGCCTCCTCGAAGGCCTCGTGGTGCGGGCGCGTCTCATCGGGGGGCACGGCGAGCCGGACGCGGCGCGCGGCACCCGGCGCCACGAGGCCGAGCACCTGGGCGGGCGTCGGCCGGTCGGCCGCCCTCGGCGCGAAGGCGTCCCGCAACGTCTGGTCGAGCTTGCGGTGTTCGCCGAGGTCGGCGGGCGGCCGGTCGGCGGGGCCGGCCCGCCCCGTCACCAGCTGGTAGAGAACCTGGGCCGCGCTCCACACCGCGTCCCGGGAGTCGGCGAGGGCCTCGCCCCGGCGCTGTTCGGGCGAGCAGAAGGGCGAGCGGCCCCAGGGGCGCCGCGGCCGTCCGGTCCGGGTCACCGACTCCAGCCCCCAGAGCTGGACCTTGGCGCCGTCCCAGAACACGGTGGCGGGCGAGACGCCGCGCGGCACCAGGCCCTGGCCCTCCAGCAGGCACAGGGCCAGCATCAGATCGCGGGTGAGGATCTCCTGGTCGGTCGCGGACATCACATGGATCCGGGCGACGGGCGTGCCGCGGGGCGGGTCGTACAGCAGATAGGGCTCGGCGGTGTCCAGCTCGTAGCCGACGATCCTCGGGAAGAGGGCCGCGTACTCCGTGCCGCCCAGCAGCTGGTTCAGCTGCAGTGCCGTGCCCGCCTCGGTGTCCAGCAGGGCGCGCGCCGCCGGGTTCGCCGCCTCCTTGGCGCTCAGGCGTACCTGCACGCACTGCTGTCCCTCGTCGTCGAGGACGGCCTTGCGGATCAGCTGGGGCAGCAGCCGGTCGCGGCGGAACTCGCGGCCGACCCGGACCGGGGTGACGCGCCGCCGCCCCGACGGCACGGTGAACGTGAGCTTGTCCGGAGCCGGTCCGCCCGGCCCCGGCAGGGGGGAATGCGTGGTGCTCGTCACCAGCGGTCGCCGTCCCCTCGGTCGTCGCTCTGCGTCCAGTCGCCCGAGCTCAGCCAGTCGCCGGAGTCCGTCCGGTCGTACGAGGCGGGCGGTTCGTGCGGGGCGGGCGGCTCGTGCGAGGCGGTCCGCTCGTAGGGGTGCGCCGGCTCACCCCGGTCGGGCCGGTCGTACGGCTCTGTCCGGTCGTACGGCTCAGTCCGGTCGTACGCGTCCGTCGAGCCGTACGCCTCCATCCCGTCCATCCCGTGGTCCCTGGCCATGCCCGGGTCCCGGCCCATGTCCCCGTCCCTGTCCGTCCCGTCCGGCCCCGAGCCGTGCCGGGGCCGGACGGTGTGCACCACGCCCATGCGCAGCGGGGTGAGCCGCACCAGGCCGGCGTACCGGCCCGACGACGTCCACAGGACCTCTTCCGGATGGACCGAACCGCTCGTCCGCCAGGCCTTCTCGACCTCGTCGCGTACGGCCCTCGGGGCGAACCTGAGCCACACCGCGGCCGCCGGGTCGCGGCTGAGCAGGGTGCCCTGCTCGGGTGTGGACAGCTGCACCACGGACTGCCGGTCGGCCTCCGCGCCGACCAGTTCGGCCGGTCCGTGCGGGTCGGTGCCGAGCAGGCTCGCCGAGGTGGCGCGGACGCGGCGCGGGGCGGCGAACGGAGGCGGGGCCAGCACGCCGTTGTGCTGGAGGTGGTGGCGGGCCGTCGACAGCAGCTCGCGGACCCGTTCCTCGGTGCGCAGGACGGCGCGGGCACCGGCCTGGCCGCGTTCCACGGCACCCCAGTACTGCTTCATCGCCTCCAGGGCCGCGTCCGTCAGGTCGGCGGACAGGGTGGCGACCAGTTCGGGCCCGCCCTCCCCGCTCTCCCGCTCCAGCCAGCGCGGGACAACTCCCTTGCCGCGCCGCCTGGTTGGAGCGATTCCGGACTCCCCGCCCGGCTCCTTCCCCTTCTCCTCCTGCGCCGGCTCGTCCTCCCAGGCGTACACGCTCGCCCAGTCGCCGTCGTCGGAGTCGGCGAGGGCGTTGTCCGGCTCCAGGTCCGTGTCGTCGTCGAGCCAGTCTCCCCCGACGGACCTTCCGGCGCCGGACGCGCCGAAGGACGTGGACACCCCGGCGGCCACGAGGCGCTCCGGCTCGGGCACCGCCTCCGCCTCCGCCGCGGCCGCCGTCGCCCGCAGCATGCCGGCCACGGAGCGGGCGGCGTCGGCGCAGTACAGCCGCTCCTCGACGGCCCAGTGCTCCCGGACCGCCTCGGCCAGCAGCGCGTCCAGGCCCTCAAGTGCCCTGCGCAGTACGGCTGTCGCGTGGGCCGGGGCCCAGGCGGCGGCCGCCGCGCGCCAGAGCCGGCGGACCGTCTCCTCCGCGACGCCGAGAGCGGCCAGCAGTCCGATGGTGCCGACCCAGGCCGGCGAATCGGTCGCGTACCCCACCGTCGCCCCGACCACCGTGCCGGCGATCGCCGCGACCGTGGGGGCCACGCCCCAGCGGCCCGGGCGTCCCGCACCCTTCAGCCGGGCCGACCCGAGCACCGCCATCCCGACGAACAGCAGCGGCACGACGACCGCCAGCGCGAGGAACGGCCCCGACCACAGCGCACCGAGCAGCCCCGCCCCGGCCGCCGCGAAGGGGCCGGCCACCGCGACGCCGGAGACCTCGGCGCCCGCCGTGCCCGCCGCGCCCGTCTGCCGGGCCACGGCCTCGGCGGAGTGGGGGGCGAGCTTCGGCAGCAGCGCCGAGCCGGGCAGCGGCTCCACCCGCCCGGCCAGACCGGTGAAGCGCTGGGCCACCGACCGCAGGGCGAGCTGCTGGCCCAGCAGTTTGTGGGCGAACTCCCGCAGCCCCTCGCCGATCCGCTCGCCGATGCCCTCGGCCGAGGGCACCCGCAGTCCGAGGGCCGCGAGCCGGGTCGCCGACTCGGCGGCCGACGGTGCGCTGCCGCCGCCGCTGCGCAGGGCCGTGGCGACGAGATCCCGGTAGGTGTCGAGGGCTTGGCGGGCCTGGTCGGCGTCCGCCTCGAACGCCTCCCGGCGGGAGGACCGCAGCAGGCCGGGCAGGGTCCGCAGCCCGGCCAGCGCCTCCTCGGCGTAGTCGAGGGCGTCCGCACAGGCACGGTAGGCGTCGTCGGCCACGCCGCCGGGCTCCCGGTGCCCCAGGCCCCGGCCGCCCCGGCCCGCGACCAGGCCGCGCAGCGGCTCCGGCAGATCGGCTCCGGAGGAGGCGGTCAGCAGCACGTCCGGGGCGAGTTCGGTGTCCGCCCCGGCGAACCGGGTGAGCGCGTCGCGCCAGGCCCGGTCACGTACCTCCGGCGGCAGGTCCTGCTCCAGCAGCCGTACGCCGGGCGCGGCGACGGCGTCGGGCAGCGACTGGATGCGCTCCAGCACCTCTAGGTAGACGTCCGGCACCGACAGCACGTCCACCAGGACCGCCAGCGCGTCCGGGTCGTCCGGCTCGGGCTGCTCCAGCGCGGTGCGGGCGGAGCGCAGATCGCCGGCCCACAGCAGTGCGGTGCCCGAGGCGCGCAGCACCGCGGGCCGCAGCAGCCGGCGGTCGGGCTGGAAGCCGCCCTCCGCACCGGCGAACGCGCCCGGCGCGCTGCCGACCAGCAGCACCAGCAGCCTGACCTCGCCCACCGCCCGGTAGCCGGTGAGCAGCTCGTACTGCGGCTGGTGGTCCGTGAGCCCGGCCGGGGTGTCGACCACCAGGAACAGCGGTTCGTCCGGCTCCGGCAGCCCGGCCCGGCCCAACTCCTGGGCGACCCTGGCCCGCAGGGCGGACGGACTGTGCAGCGCCGCCGCCCCGGCGCGCAGGTCCAGATGAATGACCGTACTGAAGTCCTGGGACCGGCTCACTGCGCGTCACCGTCCCAGGGGGCGCGACCGCCGGGCTCGTCGTCGTCCCAGGGCGGCCGCGGCGCCTCGGAGCCGGGGGCCCCGCTTCCGGTGTCGTACCTCGGGCGCTCCCCGCCGCGCTCTGCCGTTTCAGGCCCGGGCCGGTCGGGGTCGGGCCGGTCGTAGACGTCGTAGTCGTCGTAGTCGTCACGGCGGCCGTCGGCGCGGGCGCCGGTGTCGCTGTCGCGGCGGGCGCCCCAGCTGTCGCGGCCGTCCCGGTCCTCGTCGCCGCGTTCGTCGCCGTAGGGCCTGTCGTAGTCGTCGTGACGGCCCCTGCCGCGCGGGGTGACGGGCGCGGTCCCCCAGTCGTCCTCGTCCGGTGCGGGGCGCCGGGGTTCCGAGAGGTCCTCGCGGGCGCGGGGGCGGGCCGGGCTGCCGCCGCGGATGTGTTCCAGCAGGGTGCGCAGGGTCGGCTGGACCGCGCGCTGGTCGCCGAACTGGGTGTCCAGCGCGGCGGGGAGGGTCTCCGCCCAGAACTCCCACAGCGGGCGCACCCAGCCCTCGACCCGCTCGCCGCCCCGCTCCCGGCGCTCCGCGAGCAGCTCCAGCTGGCGCGGGGCGACCTTCTCGACCAGGTCGACGAAGAGCGGATGCGGTTCGCTGCCGGTGCGGGCCAGGCCCAGCGGCTGGGCCCGCATCAGCTCCCGGCAGTAGTCCTCGACGATCCGCTCGTCGTCGAGGACCGTCCAGCGTTCGTACGAGCGCAGCAGCTCGGCCCAGCTCGACACGCCCCCGGGGTAGTCACCCAGCCGCAGCCGCACGCCGGGGATGTCCGTGCCCTTGTCGGGGGACAGCCGCAGCCGGACCCGGTCCGGCGACGCCGGGTCGCCGTCCACCACGTCCACCTGGCCGTTCCACATGCAGCACAGGAGGCGGTGCAGGATGACCCGCCGGTCCTCCTCGCTGCTGACCATCCAGCTGTCCCGGTAGCCGAGCCGCTGCCGCCACCGCAGGACGTCCTGGGCCTGCTCGTTGTCCTTCGCGCGGGCCCACTGGCGCAGTACCTTGCGGGCCTCGGGCACCTGGGTGAGGCTCATCTCGCTGCGGAAGAGGACCACGGTGATCGAGTCGCTCTCCACGCCCCGGTACTCCACGGAGTTCTTCGCGTCCGAGGGCAGCCGCAGCGTCTTGCCGAGGTACTCCTGCACCTCCTCCACGGCCTGCACCCGCGGATAGGTCACCAGGACCCGCAGCAGCCCGGTGCCCTCAGGGGTGAACCCCACCGGCAGCAGCCCGGCCAGCTTCCGGCCGAACAGGTCGAGCGCCTCCTTGCTGACCTGGTCCTTGGCGTCCGCGTCACCGGCCGCCGCGGCCAGCAGCGTGCCCATGGACGGCAGCAGCGGCCGCTCCTCCAGATGCGCCCCGCTCTCGGCGAACAGCCGGGTGATCCGGGCCTCCAGCTGCCCCTTGACCCGGGCCACCGAGCCCTCGGGGTCGCGCCGGCTGAGCCCGTGGACCTGGCGCCAGGTGTCCCCGTCGACCAGCTTGAGCAGCAGCGCCGCCTCGTCGTCGTTCTCGCGCAGCCCCTCCCGGCGGACCAGCCGGGCGACGACGTCCTCGTAGAAGTGGTTGAGGGTGCGCTGCGGCGGCAGCAGATACGAGATGCCGGTGCGGTCCTCGTACAGTTCCAGGCCCTTTTGCTGGGCGGTCTTGCGCTCCTGGTCGCTGTGCCTGCGGAAGGCGTTCACCAGCCGCCCGAGGTCGGTCCCGGCCGCGTCGGCCTGCGGCTGCCAGTGCTGTTGCTGGTCGCGCCAGGCCTCGTGCCACACCATCCGGCAGCGCCACTGGTACCAGGCGTCCTGCTCCTGGATGGCCGCCTGCACGTCGTCGTCGCCCCAGCGGGCCGGTGCCAGGCCGCCCAACTGGCCCTTGATGCGGGGGATCTTGGGCGGCTGCTCGGTCACACCGGGCGGGCGCTGCGGATTGCGGGCGCGGTTCTCCAGCATGCCGAGGAAGCCGAGCCGGGCGATCTGTTCCTCGCTGTCCGGGACGCCCCTGACGACGCGTTCGGCGAGGAAGGGGTCGACGGTCTGGAGCAGCTTGTCGATGGCGGGGCGCGGGGCGAACCGGTCGGCCATCGCGGCGGCCGCGCGGTCCGCCTCCACCCGCAGGTCGGACAGCAGCCGCTGCATGTCCGCGATGCGTTCGCCGAGCGCCTGCTCGATGTTGCGGCCACCGCGCGGCAGCGGATCGGGCTCGGGGACCGCCAACTGCCTGCGTTCCCACAGCTCTTCGAGGTGGGAGTCGGCGAACAGCTGCCGGATCATCGGCACCGCCCCGTCCCGCAGCACCGCCCGCGGCCGCTCCACGAGGTCCGTGACCGCCAGCCGCAGCAGCCGCCCGGCCACCAGGTCGGCGAGCTGGTCCATCGGCGCGGTCATGGAGGCGACCAGGCTGGTGGAGACGCCCTGCCGGCCGATGCCGGTGGGGGAGACCGCGCTGCGTTGCACGCCCCGGTTGATGAAGCTCGCGGCGAAGGTCTGGAAGTCGTCGTCGGCCGCCACCTTCCGGCCCCGGGCGCGGCCGTCGCCCAGCTCGGTGCCGATCAGCGACATCACCAGGGAGACGATGGAGCGGCGCAGGTCGTCCGCGCGGATGCCGGCGGTCGGGCTGAACAGGAACGCCGTGGGCAGGATGCCGGTGCGCAGCCGGATCGGCGTGGTGCCCGGGTAGCGGATGCCGAGCCCGAGCTCCTGGTCGAGATCGCCGATCTCGTGGCCTTCCGAGGGCGCGTTCTGCGTGTCCACCAGCCGGAACAGGTCGACCAGCGACCGGGCGGCGTTGAGTTCCGCCTCGCGTCCGCCACCGGTGGCGGCGGAGAACGACGACGGCATGACGACCAGCGGGTAGATCTTCACGCCGTCGAAGCGGCGCAGCTGGAAGGCGTGGTTGATCAGGTGCAGATAGTCCAGGAAGATCCCGGCGCCGGTGCCGCCGGCCACCGAGAAGGCGACGAACACGTCACAGCCGTTGACCTTGCCGCCGCCGAGTTCGCTGAGCTCGCCCGCCGACTTGGCGATCGCGTCGATCGCCTGGAGCAGCGGCTCCAGGACCGGGGCGAGGCTGTGCCGCAGGGTGGCGAACAGGGCGGCCCGGCCGACGGTGGGCAGCTGGCCCGCGCCGGCGTGCAGCGGGGTGACCTTCGGCTCGTCGATGCGCGGCGGCAGCCAGTCGGCGACCTCGTCGCGCAGGACCGCCCGGAGCATCTTGGTCACTTCCGGGGAGGCGTCGAAGTTCGGCAGCAGGTCGTGGGTGGCCCGGGACGTGCGGGCGTACGCGGCCCGCAGGGACGGGTCCACGTTGAACTGCGGCAGCCGCTGCAGATCGCTCTCGCTGTAGTCCGCGTACACGAACTGCAGGCAGTCGGGCAGCTGGAAGGGGGCGTGGCCGCTCTGCCGGCTGAGCGCCATGCCGTCCGGACCGCACAGCTCGGTGCGCAGTCTGCGTTCCAGCTCGGCGCCGACCAGGCCTCCGGTGCCGCCCAGGCCGACGAAAAGCATCGGCTGGAAGATCTTCATGGTTTCCTCCCCGCTTCACGGCCGACGCGGCCGCCGGTTCGTGCTCGGTACGTCTGTGGTGCCGCGCGACGGGACGGCCGCGCGGCGGTGCGGTGCGGTGCGATGTGGTGCGGTGCGTTGTGGTGCTTGTGCGGTGCGGTGCGGTGCGGTGCGGTGCGGTGCGGTGCGGTGCGGTGCGTGGGGCGGGCCGGGCGGTGACGTGTCCGGACGTCGCCCCGCGCGTCACAGGAACTCGTCGTAGGCGCTGCCCTGGCTGGGGGACGTCTCGTGGGTGCGGCCGGCGCGGGCGCCCGTGTAGGTGCCCCGCACCGTGCCGGTCGCCGGAGGGGTCCCGCCGAGGGTGAGGCTCAGGGTGTCGGTCAGCTGGACCTGGCCGCGGACGGGCAGCGGGATCCGGTTGCCGCCCTTGCGCACCACCGCGCCGCCCTCGCGGCTGCGCCGGACGGCGTACGGGCCGTGCGCGCGCTTCTCGATGCGCGGGCTGCGATGGGCCTCGGCGACGGCGAACTCGTACCACTGCTTGTTGTTGCCGTGCCCGGCCTTGTGCTCGTTGAGGACGGTGCCGTCCTCGGAGACGAGCTGCAGCACCAGCCCGTAGGGGTCCCGTCGGCGCCTGAGCAGCCCCAGCCAGGCGACGACGGCCACGGCGGCCAGCGCGATCGCGACGGCGCCGGACACGAACGCCCACCAGTACTTCTCCCAGATCCCGGGCTCAGGCGTGACCCGCACCGAGACCGGGGTGCTTTCGAGCCGCCGGTCGTCGTCGGTGGTGTCGACGACGGTGAAGGTGCCGGAGAGGTCGAGGCCGTCGCCGAGGCGGTCACCGAAGGCGTCCGCGGGGGAGACCTTGACGGTGACCTGCCGGGTGCCCTGCTCACCGGGCTTGAGCGTGATCTCGTTCGGCTCGACGGAGAGCAGCCCGTCCTTCACGTCGGCGATGGACAGCCGCAGCGTGTGCGGGGAGTCGGTGGTGTTGCTGACGTCCAGGGTGCCGGTGACGGTGCCGCCGGGGTGGGTGTTGCCGGCGGGCAGTTCGAGCGGGGCCTTGACGGGCAGTTCGCCGGGCGCGACCTCGCCGGTCTCGCTGCGGGTGTCGGCGCTCAGGCCCGAGGCGGTCAGCGTGGCGCTCACCGTCAGCGCCCCGTCGGCGTCCTCGGGGATGGTCACGGTGCCGGTGAAGGAGCCGTCGCTCGCCTCGGGGTCGGAGCCCTTGCCGTTGTCGGCGAGGTCGAGCGCGAGCGGGGAGAAGCCGTCCCCGGTCAGCTCGCTGCGCACGCGCAGCCCCTCGTAGTCGCGCGGGTCCTTGATCTCGTAGCCCTCGCGGGTCTGCAGCCGCATGGTCACGGTGACCTTCTCACCGGCCTGCGGTGAGGGCGGGTCCATGGTGATGGCGCCGCGCAGCTCGCCCTGCCACAGCACGCTGACGGCGACGGGCAGCGAGCGGTGGCCCTCCGGGGCCTCGGCCTTCACCTTCCAGGTGCCGGGCAACGGGTCGACGATCTTCAGCGCCTCGACGGTGCCGGAGCCGCCCGCCAGCTCGAAACGGGAGTTCTTGTACGTCCCGGAGGTGGTGGGGACCTTGTCGCCGGCCGGGTCGATGTAGGTGATCTTCACCTCGGGGTCGCCCTTGTCGACGACGATGCTGCCGACGGTGGCCAGCGGGGAGATGCCGATCTCCAGGGTGGCCGGCGGCCGCTTGCTGGGGCCCTCCTCGTGGCGCAGGCAGTGGGCGGCGGCGAAGATCTTCTCCAGTGTGGTGCCGACGTCCTTCGCCCCGGAGACCTTGTGGGCCTTGGGAGTCGCGGAGGGCAGCTCGACGCAGCCCTTCTGGTAGCCGCCGGCGGCGATCTGGTCGAGCTGCTTCTTGTCCGGGTCGGGTCCGAAGCCCAGCGGCCAGATCTGGACGTTCTGCTCGGCGGCTTCCTTCAGCGCCAGCTTCAACTGCCGTTCGCCCTCGGCCGCGCGGTGCGAGGGATCGCCGTACTTGAAGCTGTCCTCGACGTCCATCTTCCCGTCGGTCAGCAGGAACAGCACCCGGGGCACCGAGGCGTCGGAGCCGTCGGTCAGGTCGTCCACGCCCTGCCGGATGGCGGTCGGCAGGTCGGTGCCGGTGCCCTCGCTCTCCTTGCGCTTGCGCAGCTTGTCCACGCAACCGCCGACCTCCTCGCGGCCCGCCGCGTCCAGCGTGGTGCGCGGGCACACCGGGTCCACCACGCGCTGGCCGGCCTTCTCGGCTGCGGCGAAGCCGAACACCGTGACCTGCGACGACGAGGAGACGTCGCCCAGCGCGATCCGCTTGGCGGCGGCCTTCTCGGCCTTCATGTCCTCGGCCGCGAGGCTGGCCGACTCGTCCACGGCCACCGCGTAGTTGACCGCCGGGAACACCGGTTCGGAGTCCGCCGCGGGCACCGGATCCTGACCGGCCGGTGCCAACAGGGACACGAACACCGCGGCGGTGCCCAGCACCGAGATCGCGGCGCGGCGCACCCGGGCCCTTCCTGTCTGCCGTCTTCCCGTGACTCTTCCCACGGCCGTCCCCTAGGTCTCTGAGGTTGGTGCTTGAGGTTCGTGCTTGAGGCTGGTGCTGGCGGTTCGTGCTGGTGGTTCTTGATTCGCCTTGCGACGTGTACGTGGTGACGCGTGTGCCTCGTGCCTGGTGCGCGCCGATGTCGTGTGCGGTGGTGCGTTGGCGTGTGTGCGGTGGTACGCCGGTGTCGCGTGCGCCCTCTGGATCAGCCCGCGGTCAGCCCCCAGGCCACGGCCAGGCCCGCCGACGGGGCGAGCGAGGCCACGCCCCAGCGGATGGCCCGGTACTTGGCGGACAGGATCGAGCTGACGTCCACGGCCTGGACGAGCAGCCACCCGGCGGGGTCGCGCGCCGCCTCGGTGACCCGGGCGGACAGCCTCGCGATGTCGCGGGCGGCCACCAGATCGCCGAAGTAGGTCACCTCGTCCCGGCCGCGGACCGTGCCGGTGCGCGGCATCAGCGCCGCGACCAGCGCGGCCACCGCGACGGCCCAGAGCACCCCGGAGAGGACCAGCGTCACGTCGGCGAGCCCGTCCCACCCGGGCGTGCCGTGCCAGCCGACGAGGAACGCGGGCAGCGCGAGCGTCCCCGACAGGAGCACGGCCGCCTTGGAGTCGGCCCGGCCGAGGTCCTCGCGGACCGTGACCAGCAGTCGCTCGGCGATGCGCTCCCCCGCCCGGTCGTTGCAGTGCCGACCCCCGTCCGGCACAGGCGCGACCGAGGCGGGGGAGGTCTGTGCCGCCCCGTCGGCGGTCATCGGTCCTCTTCCGCCCAGGCCCATCCGTCGTCCTCATCTCGTCTGCGACGCCGCGGCCGCTCCCAGTCCCGCTCGTCGTCCGGGTGGTAGGGCTCCGGCCGGTAGGTCCGGGGCCCCTCGCCGGAGCGCGACTCATCCTCGGGGGCGTGGCCGGGGACCGGTCCCGCGGAGCTGAGCTCCGGCCGGCGCGGGGGCCGCCGCACCCCGGCACGACGGTCGTCGTAGGGGGCGTCGTCGTCCTGGGCGTAGGGGTCGGGCCGGTGGGCCCGGTCGCGGTCGCGGGTGCGTGGGTCGTCGTAGTAGGGGTCGTCGCCCTCGTCGTAGGGCTCGGACCGGTGGGTCCGGTGGCGGTCGCGGGTGCGTGGGTCGTCGTAGTAGGGGTCGTCGCCCTCGTCGCGGGGTTCGGGCCGGTGGGTCCGGTGGCGGTCGCGGGTGCGTGGGTCGTCGTAGTCGGCGTCGGCTGCCGGGGAGTAGGGATCCGGGCGGGGCGTCCGGTGCCGGGGGCCGGGTGCGTATCCGTCGTCGTCCGCCGAGTAGGGGTCCCGGTGGGGCCGGCGTCGCGAGTCGGTGTCCTCGCCGGCATACGGCTCCCTGCGGCCGGACCCCGGTCGGCGGGGCTCGTCCCGGGAGGGCTCGGGCCGGTGGGAGCGCCGTCGGGGCGGTTCGTCCGACACCCAGTCCGGGGTGAACTCCCCGTCCGTGGACGGCTCCAGCTGCCGGGGCTCGCGGCGGGGCGGCAGCGTTCCGAGGGGGCCCTGGATGGGGCGGCGCCGGTCCGGGTTGATGAGGTTCAGGACCTGTGTCTCCACGTCGGTGGAGGCGAGCTCTCCGCTGAGCGCCATGGTGTAGAGCCGGTCGATCCGCTCCCGCTCGTCCTGTCTGCCCTCCTGGCGGATCTTCTCCAGGAAGTCCTTGGCCCCCTCGGGATCGGCGGCCAGCATGAAGCTGAGCTGCGCGAGTTCCCCGCCCTGCAGCATGCGCCGGAACGCGTCCTGACGCTGCCGGGTCACCTCGGCCTCGGCCACCACGTCCCGCTTCTTCTTCGCGTGCTCGATAGCGTCGTCGTCCACCCCCAGCCGGACGTACAGCCGTACCCGCAGGCCGAGTTCGGCCCCCAGATCACTCCAGCGGCCCCCGGCGCACTCGCGCGTGATGACCCGGTTGGCCTGTTCGGCGTCGGTCACCCGGTAGGACCGCGTGACCTCGTGCAGCCGTTCCAGGATCGGGGACGTGAGCCGCTTGGCGACGTCCTTCACGGCCTGTACGGCGACCAGATGGGGATCGGTCACCTCCCACTCGATGTCCACCTCGGCCTTGAAGAAGGCGGTGCTGCCGGCGGCCGGGAGCTCCATCCGCAGCGGCGTCACGAAGGTGCCGACCGCGATCTCGCAGGCGGTGTACGGCCGGGCCAGCGCCCGCTTGTCGACGTGCCGGACACCGAAGGCGGTGACCAGGCTGTAGCCGCCGTTGCGGTAGAACACCACCGAGGTCTTCTCGGCACTGATCGGCGGCAGCCCGCCCGTCGGCGTGTACTCCTTCAGGAACGGGCCCGTGGGGGTCGAGTCGGCGGCGGCCCGTTTCGCCTGGAGCCGCTGCCTCGCCTGCGCCCTCGCGTCGTCGTTGTCAGCCATGCCTCTCCTCCTGGCCCGTCCGTTCCGCCGGTGAGACGGCGAGCCACCACAGGTCGCGCGCCTTCGGTTCGGGGAGCGGCTTCTCCGGGTCGTTCATCATTCGGCGCAACAGCCAGTCCAGCCGCCGCCGGTCGGTCGCCTCGGTGGCCAGCGCGGGCAGCAGCGCCGCCAGCCCCGGCCGGGTCCACTCGGTGCCGTCCTTGCGCACCGCCGACCGCAGCAGCGCCTCCAGCGCGTCCATCGCCACGTCCTTCGAGCGCGCCGTGTTCAGCGTGGTCCACAGCAAGTCGGCCATGGGGACGACGAGTTCGGGCCGGGTGGCGGCGAGGGCCAGCGGCAGCGGCCAGTCACCCCGGTCGCCCAGCGGGGAGGACTCGGGGTCGTCCGTCAGGACCTCGTCCACCCTGGTCAGCGCCAGCCGGACGGTGGTCACCAGACCCAGGTCCTGGTACGGCTCCTTCTTGTGGTGGGTCCACTCGGCCACCCGCTCCAGCACCTGGGGGGCATCGGGGAGGGTCAGCAGCCGTACGACGTTGAAGGAACTGACGGCGAGCTGCTCACCCTCGTCCCGGATCCCGATCCGGGCCAGGGCGTCCAGGGTGTCGTCCGTCGTGGCGGCGGCGTTGCCGTAGCCCAGCGCCATCGCGGCGGTCCAGCGCAGCGACTTGGTGCCGTTGCTGCTCCAGTCCCCGACGATCTTGTGCACCGTCCTGCGATGGGAGTCGTGACCGGCGGCCTGGTCCATGGTGGTGGCCGCGAAGATCCGCCGACGGGGCGTGGACGCCTCGGCGAGCGGCCGGACCAGCTCGGTGTAGCCGTGGTCGAAGTCCCGTACGCACAGTTCTCCGGCGGCGACCGCGGCGCGCATCCACACCTGGGAGCGCGGATCGTCCGCCAGCAGCCGCAGCCAGCGCACCACCGGCGCCCGGACCGGGAAGTGCCGGTCCCACAGCTCGGTCAGCACCGCGGACGGCAGGGCGGAACCCCGGTACCAGATCAGCCGCGCCGGGACGTCGTGCCCGGCCACCTCGACCTTGCCGTCGGTGAGTTCGGCGCGCGAGAGTGCCGTGTCGACCACCGGGTCGTCGCAGAACAGGGGGCGGGCCGGTGTGTTGTCCGGGTCGCACTGAACGGACAGTTCCCAGGTCAGCAGGTGTGCGGCGGTGGCCACGGCGCTGTACGACGCCCCGCCCAGCACGGCCAGCGCGATACGGAACGCCACCGGCTGGAACAGCGTCGCCGTGTCCGACCGCCGGCCCTTCCCCTCCCCCTCGGCGCGGGGCGGCGCGGTGAGCGCCCGGTCCACCCCGGCGAACCACTCCTGGGCCTGCTCGGCGGCGATGCTGCGGCAGCCGGACAGCAACTCGTCGTACGAGGTGGTCCCCAGCACATGCCCGGCCAGCAGCGAGGCGAGCAACTCGGCCTCGGCGGGGCGCAGATCCTTCAGCCCGACCGCGTCCTTGACCTCCTCGCGTTCCCAGAGGTCCTCCGCCCGCGCCAGCAGCTCGGCCGGCGGGGGATCGCCCTCCCGGGCCTCGTCGGCCCGCTCCTCCAGCCGCTCGCGCAGCCGGGTGGCGAGCAGCTCCTGGGTGGGCGCGGGCGGGCAGAGCATGCCGTACCGCCCGGCCAGCAGCGCGTTCGCCGCCGACCCGACGGTGACGACGATCACCGCGAAGGCCTCGCGGCGGGCCAGGGCCGCGGCGAGCTCGTCGAGGTCCATCTCGTCCGGGGGCAGCGCGTCGGGCCGGGTGAGGGACAGCTCCAGCAGATAGCCGGTACCGCGTCGGGCCTCCTCGCCCTCGTCGTCCAGCGTCTGGGCCAGCTGACGTGGCCCGCCCTCCGGGTCGACCCGGAGCACCCGGGGACCGGCGGCGGGCTCGGCGCCGGTGTCGCCCGTCGCGCGCCGGGTGACCTCGTCGAGGAGCGACAGCGCCGTACTCGTACGTCCCGTACCCGGCGCGGCTCCCAGCACCAGCAGCCGCCGGGCGCGCAGCGCGCCGCGCAGCCGTATGTACCCCTGCGGCACCACATGGTCCCGGCGGAGCCTGCGCAGCTCTTCCTCGGGCACGGGGCCGCTGCGCATGCCGGGGCCGAGCGGGCGCGAGCCCAGCAGCAGGTTGAAGTTGTCGCCGATGTGGGCGCTCTGGAGCCGTGAGTGGGCGAAGCTGATCAGGTCCCGGCGGACGTCGAACAGCTGCCGGGTGGCCAGGCGCGTCCGTGCGGCGGCGGCGAGATCGGTGGGCCCGTCCTCGCCGGAATCGTCGGCCAGGGGGTCACGGGTGCGCTCCTTGAACCGCCCTGCGGCGCGCTCCCGTTCCTTCTCCCGCTCCTTCTCTTTCTCCTTCTCCGACTCCTCGTCCTCCGCGGACTTGGACTTGTCGTCGTCGGACCTGCCGTCGTCGCCACGGGCGCGGTCGTCCCGGTCCTGCTTCCTGTCGTCCCCGGCCTTCTTGTCGTCGGACGACCGTCCCCCGCCGGGCTGCTCAGAGGTGTCGACGGCAACGCCGCCCGCCTGCTCGTCGTCGCTCACCCGGCTCAGTCCTTCCCCTGCTCGGTGACGCGGTTGTGGGACCCGCCCATCTGCACGGGCCCGTGGTAGACGTTGTGCTCGTTATGGAAGGCGTCGCCCTTGACGTTTTGATGAATGGCGACGTCACGGGGCCGGTGGCCGGACGTGTCCACGACCGGGAACTCGTCCTCGTCGCTGTCGTCGCTGTCGTGGAGGTCGTCGAACTCGTCGAACTCGTCGTCGAAGGCGGACAGCGGACCACCGGCGGGCGAGGGCGTCGACGGTGTGGACGGCGGCGACGACGCGGCTACCGGCCCGGCCCCGGGGATCTCCGGAGCCGGCCGCCCGGGCAGGTGGAACCAGGCGGTGACCGGGCCCTCCTTGAGCTCCAGCCGGGCCGGGGAGTAGTGCGCGGGCTCGATGAACTTGCCGCCGCCGCTGACCACGTCCTCGTACAGCGACTGGGAGGTCACCAGCACGAGGTCGGCCTTCTCGGCGTCGAGGAGCTGCCGGGCGACGGGGGAGTCGGCCAGTCGGCAGGCGAGGTCGACGGCGCGTCCGCTGATGCCCCGGTCGTCGTGCCGGACCGGGCCGACGTGCATGCCGATGCGCAGCCCGAGGGGGACGGCCAGGTCACGGTTCTCGTCGCGCAGCTTCTCGTGCACCTCGATCAGCCACAGCCCGAGCAGCCGGCTCGCCGCGATCCGGCCCGGCACCGACAGCAGCACGCCGTCGCCGCGGTCCTCCGTGTGGACCACGTCCCGAGCCACCTTGGCGTGGCCGAAGGCCGTCTCCAGCACCCGGTAGATCCGGGCGCGCATGCGCGGCTTGTCGACGTCGTCGTACGCGCCGGAACGTCTGGCGTCGACGCTGATCACCAACTCGTA
Organism: Streptomyces sp. DT2A-34; assembly: GCF_030499515.1. NCBI lineage: Bacteria > Bacillati > Actinomycetota > Actinomycetes > Kitasatosporales > Streptomycetaceae > Streptomyces > Streptomyces sp. DT2A-34. Next base: position 5,258,983 of record NZ_JASTWJ010000001.1, read on the forward strand.
GTGCGCTTCGGTGAGTTCCAGAGCGTCGTGGTTCACCCATGCCCCCTGCATGTTCTTTCCGCTTGCCGAAGAGGTGGTTCGTGCTGCCGAAGAGGTGGTACGTCCTGCCGGGGACGTGGTCCGCGGAGGTGGCCCGTCCCTCAGGGTCAGGCCCGGGACGTGAGGCGTCTGTAGCCGTTTACACACGGCGGTGCGTGGGCTTACTCCTGATGACCGTCCGCGAGGAGGGCGAGCAGCGCGGGATCGAGGATCTCCACCATCCGGTTGCCGGTGCGCACGATGTTCTGGGCGCGCAGCAGCCGTAGGGCCTTGGCGACGGCTTCGCGGGTGGCGCCTATCGTGGCGGCCAGTTCGTCCTGGGCCAGGTGGACGACGGGGCCGGCGGTGGCGGGGGCGCGCGTGGGGCCCGCCGCGGTGGGGGTGTACGGGCCGGAGGGCTCGGCTCCCGAGAGTTCGGTGAGCCGGCTGGCCAGGCGTTGCAGCACGGTGAGCGAGGCGAGCGCGGACCGTTCCTGGTCGGCGCTGCGGAGCCGGGAGGTCAGCTGACGTATCACCAGGCCGCTGACGCGGGGATGCAGGGCGAGAAAACGACGAAACGCATCCCCGGATATGACTTGGGCCTCTATGGGGCCCAGTGCACGCACGGTGGCGCTCCGAGGATGCGGATCCAACGCGGCCATCTCACCGAGCAGTTCGCCCGGGCCGCGCAGGCCGAGTATCAGCCGGGTGGCCCCACGGTCCGTCACCACGGATACGGTCACCCACCCCTGAAGAATGATCACGACGTGACTGGTCCGGTCGCCCTCGGTGAGGAGATGGGCGTCGGCCGGGTAGTGCTTCCGATTGCCGAGGGCCATGACGCTCTCGCGCTCCTGGGGAGTCAACGTGTGCGCGAACGCCCGCTCATTGCCGAGCAGCCCCATGGCCAGCCCCCCGCCGCATTCCGGACGCCTGGGATTTCGATGGGTGTTGATGGTGGCAGGGCAAACTTCCGGGCCGAGCGGATTGCGCCATACCAGGGGTACTGGCCGGTAGTTGCGGAATGCCAGGTTGGTCGCCCTGCCGCCCCGCACCCCGCCGCACGCCGACCACCACCACCCGACGCAGGTCGCCGGTGCCACGCCCTCGTCCGAGGGGATGATCGTGAGGTCAGACACACCACTCGAACAAGGAGCCGCATCGCCGTCGTGATTCGGTCAACCGATGGAGAGTTGGCGAAAACTCGGGTTTGCGGTGTGACAGGGGTGATGACGAGGTGGTGGCGAGGTGAGGGGGCGGTGAGCCGGGAGGGGGGCGGGGTGCGGGGTGGGCGCGTGCGAGACCTGGCGCCGCATGGACCTTGGCGGAAGGACGGGCCGGTGGAGATCCGGTTGCTGTGGTCGGTACGGGCGAGGGCGGACGGTTCGGAGACCGCCCTCGGCCGGTGGCATCAGCGGTGCGCGCCGGCGGTCCTGCTCATCGACCGGGTGGGGGGCCGCAGTTCAGGCGGTCACACGCTTCGTACGCCCACCGAGTGCGGGGCCCTGTACCGGTTCCGTGACCTGACCGGCCGGGCCCGTACCCGGGAGAAGGAGGCCGACACGGCGGCTGCCACCGACGAGCAGGTCACCGCCGCCCACCGAGAACTGGCCCGTCCCGACCAGGCCCGCAGCGATGCCGAGCAGGCGCTGAGCCTGGCGCGCGCCCACTCGTTCCGGGCGGTGGAGGCGCAGGCCCTGTCGACCCTGTGCCGCATCGCGCGGCCCGAAGCGGCACCGCCACAGCCGTAGGGCTCTAACCCTCGGCCACGAGGCCCTGGCCCTTCCCGCGAGACCAGCCACCGCCTCGGCGATGCCCGCACCCTGATGACCCCTCAGCTGCGCCCTCCACAAGACCTGCGGTTGTCCGGACGGTTCCGCAACGCGATCAAGAACCCCGGCGCGCCTCGGGGACATATTGGTCATTTTCCTATTAACCTCCCATAACTGTACGAAGTCGATCTGTCACGGATCGCAATCAACTCACTTCACCGGAGATGACATGCACAACCTTCGCAAGGCTGCCGTCGTGGTCGTCGCCCTCGGCAGCGTCGGCATCCTGAGCGCCGGCACGGCCACCGCCCAGGGCATGGACGGCCACGGCGGCAAGACCAGCGTCCTGCAGAGCTCCTCCTGCAAGTCGCACGACCTGAACGTCGACGTCCTCGGCCAGGTCGGCGTGCTCAACGGCGTGCTGGGCAACGCGCTCAACGGCGAGGGCAACTCGGGTGGGCAGGACACCCACATCGGCTCGGCCATGGGCTGCGACAACAGCGCGTTCTAGCCCGTGGTTCAGAGCAGGGCCTCTCGTGGCCGGCTGGTCGTCCGCATGTCGACGGAGGCCGACCGACGGGGTGCCCTGGCCGGTACGGACCCCGGTGTCCCATGGCGAGACCTACCGGTGGAGTACGGGCCGTCGCAGACGGCCCCTGGGATGTTCCGCCGATGGCAGTGCACCGGTGTCCGACCGGCCGTGCTCGACCTCGGAAACCAGCCAGGGGCCTGATCCACTCTCCCGGATCGGGCCCCTGGCCTGGTGGACCACGACGAAGGCCCCGACCGCGAACGGCCGGGGCCTTTCGCCTGCCCTGAGCCCTTTACCACGCCCAGCTGAGGGCTAGTTGTGCATATGACCCTCCGTTTGTTAATTCTCGGAGAACTCTTCTACAACCTTCGGCCGCATGCGTCGGTCTGCTCTCACACACAGGGATGTCTGAGGGTTCATGAAGAGGAGCTCAGAACGTGACCGTGCGTTCCTTCACCCGGCGGATGCGACCGCGAGTCGAGCGCAAGGCCGCCGAAAGGGTGTGGCAGCTGCGCACCATGCGGCGCCGCCGCACGGCAGCCGTCACGGACCCGACGCTCCGCCCGGTCGCGGTACGCGGCCAGCAGCTCTACGGCCGGATCGTGACCCGGTTCAGCGCCGCCGACGCGGCCGCCGCCAACCTCGGCCTGGTCGTCGCCGCGCTGGAGCAGGAAGGTATCCCCTACTTCCTGGTACCGACCTCGCGTACGCGCCACACGGTCGGTGTGAACGCCGTCGACCGGGAGCGTTTCCTCACCATCCTGGAGGCGCAGAACGCGGGGAAGGCGGTGTTCATCGGCAGACCGCTGCCCGGCGGACAGCTCAAGAACCCCGCCCTGTTCCTGGACGGCGTACTCCCGACCCCGCTGCGCACGGCCCCCGTCCTGCGGATCGGGGAGAACCACCTCGGGCCCTCGGGCCAGCTGCTCGCCGGCCCGGAACTCGCCTGCGACGTCGAGTTCTGGGAGGACGGCGCCCACCTCCTCGCCTCCGACGACGGGCCCCGGCGCCTGGCCAAGGTGCAGCCGCAGGCGTCCGAGGACATCTTCGCCGAGTCCCTCGTCGCGCCCCGCAACAACGGCATCACGGACGTTCTGCCGGTGTCCGAGCAGAAGCCGGCCACGGTGCGGATCGGCGACCGGGAGCTGCCGAGCTTCGTCCCGCTCACCCTGCCGACCGTGGCGGACGTCACCTTCCCCGTCGACGTCGTCTACACCTGGGTGGACGGCGAGCAGCCGGAGATGAGGGCCAAGCGGGCCCGGTACCAGGGCCAGGGCATCGCCGAGATCCTGGACAAGGAGACCAACGCCTCCCGCTACACCAGCCACGACGAGCTGAAGTACTCACTGCGCTCGCTCGCGATGTACGCCGACTTCGTCCGGCACATCTACCTCGTGACCGACGGTCAGAAGCCGCACTGGCTGGACGACCGGGCCCCCGGGATCACGGTCGTGGACCACCGCGACATCTTCCCGCCCGAGGTCCTCCCCGTCTTCAACTCCCACGCGATCGAGACCCGGCTGCACCACATCCCGGGCCTGTCGGAGCACTACCTCTACTTCAACGACGACGTGTTCGTCGGCCGCCGCGTCACCGCGGAGCACTTCTTCCACGGCAGCGGCCTGATGAAGATCCCGGTGTCCCCGCTGAAGATAGGCGTCGGCAAGCCGCACGCCGAGGAGACGGCCACCAACTCCGCGAGCAAGAACGTCCGCCGACTGCTGCTGGAGAAGTTCGGCCGGATGACGACGAACAACTTCATGCACACCCCCCTGCCGCAACAGCGCGAAACTCTGCGGGCCCTCGAGGAACTCTTCCCGGCGGACATCCGCCGCACCACGGCGTCCCGCTTCCGCTCGCCGCAGGACATCGCCGTGACGGCCCCGCTGCTCTACCAGTACGCGCTGATGACCGGCCGTGGAGTGCCGGGCAACTACAGCTTCCGGTACGTGAACATCAGCCGCCCGGATGCCGAGAAGCGCCTGACCGACCTGCGCCGCAACCGCCGCTTCGACTTCTTCTGCCTCAACGACGTCGACGTACCGCCCGAGGAACGGGAGCAGGTCGGCCGTCGGATGGACGAGTTCCTGGAGAACTACTTCCCCTTCCCGAGCCCCTTCGAGAAGCAGAAGTAACGGGCCTGGGGGGCATGGACATGGGGGGCATGGACATGAGGGGCACGCACATCCGTCACCGCTTCGGACTGCCGGGGGGCATCCGGGCGGCCCGGAACCTTGTTTCGCGCTCGCGGCTCTGGCTGACGGCCCGGCTCTGGGCGCTGCACGCGACCCGGGCCCGACGGCGCCTGCGGACCGCCGTACCCGGCCTGCGCCGGATCACCTTCGGACCGATACGGCTCTACGGCCGTACGGTCGCCGACTACACCGCCGCCGACGCCGTCGAAGCCGATCTGGAGCGGGTGTGCACCCTGCTGGAGGGGCTCGGCGTCCCGTACTTCCTGGTCCCCGCCGACCACGGGCACGGCGCGCCGCGGCAGGTCATCGGCGTCGAGGAGAGGCACCGCGGCGCGGTTCTCTCCCGGGCCGCCCAGCGCTTCGCCGGCACCGTCGGGTACGTCGGCGCCGTAGGACCGGACGGCGCCGTGACGACCGCGGCGCTGTGGGCCGACGGGAAGCTGCCGCGGGCGCTGGGGCGGGCCGCGGTGCTCCGTACCGGCGTGGTGCGCCTGGGCCCGGAAGGGCAGGTGCTCACCGGCTTGGAGACGGGGTGCGACATCGAGTTCTGGCGTCATGGCCGGGACCTCGGCACCACCCCGGGCACGGACCCCTCCTGGCTCACCGTCCCCGGCAGCCGCCTGCTGGACGTGTTCGGCCCGGCACTGGTCGCCCCGCGCCGCAACGCCGTCTCGGAAGTGCTCCCGGTGGCGGCGCAGCGGCCGGCCGCGGTGGTGTGCCGCCGCCGCAGCGTGCCGACGTTCGCCCCGTTCGCCGAGCCGGGCATCGACGAGGTGTGCTTCCCGGTCGACGCCGTATACACGTGGGTCGACGGGAACGACCCGGCGATGGCCGCGAAGCGCGGCGCCCATCAGGCCCTGTCCTCGAACGTCATCGCCGCCCGCGAGACCGGCGCCTCCCGCTACACCAGCCACGACGAACTGAAGTACGCGCTGCGCTCCCTGGAGATGTACGCCGGTTTCGTCCGGCACGTCTACCTGGTGACCGACTCCCAGATCCCCGCCTGGCTGGACCCGGACGCGGAGGGCCTGACGGTGGTGGACCACCGGGACATCCTCCCGCCGGACGCGCTCCCCGTCTTCAACTCACACGCGATCGAGAGCCGCCTGCACCACATCCCGGGCCTGTCCGACCACTACCTCTACTTCAACGACGACGTCTTCATCAATCGCCCGGTAGGGGCCGAGCACTTCTTCCACGGCAACGGCATAGCCCGCATTCCCCTGTCCCCCCTGAAGCTCGGACTCGGCGCCCCGCACCCCCTGGAACCGGCCCCGAACTCCGCCGGCAAGAACGCCCGCGAGGTGATCAGCCGCTTCCACGGCAGAAACATCACCCACAAATCACTGCACACCCCGCACCCCCAACTCCTCTCGGTCATGCGCGAGATGGAAAGTCTGGGAATCGAGGAGCTGGAGCAGACGTGCTACTCCCGCTTCCGCTCCACCACCGACATCGCTCCGGCCTCCACGCTCCACCACCACTGGGCCATCGCGACCGGCCGGGCCGTCCCGGCCGACTACCGCTTCCGCTACGTCCAACTCGGCACCCCGGACATGCACCGCCGCCTGGCCTGCCTCGCGGCCGGCGAGGACATCGACTTCTTCTGCCTCAACGACGTGGACACGGCCCCGGCGGCCAGAGCGGCGGCAGAGGCGGCCATCCGCACGTTCCTGGAACGCAAGTACCCGTTCCCGAGCCGCTTCGAAGGGACCACTCGGGCCACCTCGCGCCAGGTCGCGCCGCTTACGGCGCGAGTCCCGCCGCGGCCGACCCGGGAGGAAGCACAGCGCTGCGATTGACGCTGCCCGCGTCAGGGTGCGCCAAGGGGTGCCCCCACGCCTTCGAGGCAGTGGGGGAGTGCGTGCCAGGCCCGCGACGCCGGCACGATCCAGAAGACACCCCTAGGCGGCCTTGGGCCGCGCGGCACGCAGGCCCGGGGTCGGCTCCTGTTCGTCGTCGAGCGGGAAGATCTCGTCTTCCCCGAAGTCAGGGGCTTGGAAGGGGCTTGTCGTCGGAGGCGGCGATGCCGTGGCGGAACGGCGGGGTTGCCCTTCCGGAGCGGAGAACAGCGACGTCAGGTCGATGAGAGGTCTGCCTTTCGATACAGGCCCTGAGGGCCTGGCGTGCCGTGACCGGGCACAGCGGTCCTACAGCTTGGTCATCTTGGCGTACGGGCTCAGGATCCGCATCTGCGCCGAGCCGAAATCCACGAGTGCCGCGATTCCGTCCTCGATGCCGATGACCCGGCCGAGGCCGTGCACGTCATGGGTGACCTGGTCACCCACGGCGAAGTGCTTGGGAGCCGGCGCGACCGGGGCCTTGAAGGGGCTGGTGGGCAAGTGACGCTTCGGTACAAGAGGCTTTGTCATTGCCCCCAGTATGGGCCTACGTGTCCCTACTGCGCTGTGGCCGGCCACACAGACTTCGAACGGCGAGGTCCGGACGCTGTGCGGCCACGTACTGCCACACACGTCGAAGGGCCCCACCGCGAACGGTGGGGCCCTTCGACATCGTGCCCGGTGAGGCACTGGCGGAGGATACGAGATTCGAACTCGTGAGGGGTTGCCCCCAACACGCTTTCCAAGCGTGCGCCCTAGGCCTCTAGGCGAATCCTCCGCCGGAAACATTACATGACCGAGAGGAGTGCTCGCGAACTCGTTCCCGCAGGCCGACATCGGGTACTCTTCGTGAAGCCCCTCACGCGGCGCTATCTGACTGAACTCCCCCAGGGCCGGAAGGCAGCAAGGGTAGGTCGGCTCTGGCGGGTGCGTGGGGGGCGTTTGCGTTCCCGCTGCGGGGTGGGGTTGTCAGTGGGCGCCTATAACCTCGTAAGCGTGTCGTCTCTCGCGTTGTACCGCCGCTATCGCCCGGAGTCGTTCGCCGAGGTCATCGGGCAGGAGCATGTCACCGACCCGCTGCAGCAGGCGCTGCGGAACAACCGGGTCAATCACGCGTACCTGTTCAGCGGGCCGCGTGGCTGCGGCAAGACGACCAGCGCGCGGATCCTCGCGCGGTGTCTGAACTGCGAACAGGGCCCTACGCCGACCCCGTGCGGCCAGTGCCAGTCCTGCCAGGACCTGGCTCGCAACGGGCCCGGTTCCATCGACGTCATCGAGATCGACGCGGCGTCCCACGGTGGTGTGGACGATGCGCGTGAGCTGCGGGAGAAGGCCTTCTTCGGGCCCGCGAGCAGCCGCTACAAGATCTACATCATCGACGAGGCCCACATGGTCACGTCGGCCGGCTTCAACGCGCTGCTGAAGGTCGTCGAGGAGCCGCCCGAGCATCTGAAGTTCATCTTCGCCACGACCGAGCCCGAGAAGGTCATCGGGACCATCCGGTCGCGGACCCATCACTACCCCTTCCGGCTCGTCCCGCCGGGCACTCTGCGGGACTACCTCGCCGACGTGTGCGGCCGCGAGAACATCCCGGTCGAGGAAGGTGTGCTGCCGCTCGTCGTGCGCGCGGGAGCGGGGTCCGTGCGTGACTCCATGTCCGTCATGGACCAGCTGCTCGCCGGAGCGAGGGAGGAGGGCGTCACGTATGCCATGGCCACCTCTCTGCTCGGGTACACCGACGGGTCGCTGCTCGACTCCGTCGTGGAAGCCTTCGCGACCGGTGACGGCGCCGCCGCCTTCGAGGTCGTGGACCGTGTCATCGAGGGGGGCAACGATCCCCGGCGGTTCGTCGCCGACCTGCTGGAGCGGCTGCGGGATCTCGTCATCCTCGCCGCCGTGCCGGATGCCGTCGAGAAGGGGCTCATCGATGCCCCCGCCGATGTCCTGGAGCGCATGCAGGCCCAGGCCGGCACCTTCGGCGCCGCCGAACTGAGCCGTGCCGCCGACCTCGTCAACGCGGGGCTGACCGAGATGCGCGGGGCTACCTCGCCCCGGCTCCAGCTCGAGCTGATCTGCGCGCGCGTGATGCTGCCCGCGGCGTACGGGGACGAGCGTTCCGTGATGGCCCGGCTCGACCGGCTGGAGCGGGGCGTGAACTTCTCACCGGCCGCGGGCGCTGGCCTGCCCCCGATGGGGTACGTGCCCGGTCCTGACGCCCACGCGGGAGCGGCCGCCGAGCCGGTTCCGCCGGGTGGCGGGCCTGCCGCGGCCCGGGCGGCCGTACGGGCTTCTGGGGCGCCCGCGACCCCGGCCGCCGCGACCCCCGCCGCCGCGCCCCCGGCCGCCGCGACTCCCGCTGCCGGAGCCGGTGCGCCGACGGCCGGTACGGGCGGTACGGCCGCTCCCGCTCCGGCGGGTCAGGGTGCGCCCACGGATCAGGCCATGTCCCCGCCCTCGGCCCCCGGCCGGCCGCCGACGCAGAGCGGTCAGCAGCCTCAGCCACCGCAGGCTCCGCCCACCCGGGCGCCCGCGCCCGCACCGGCCGCACCGCCCCCGGCCGCCACGCCCGGCGCATGGCCCACAGCCGCCCCCACAGGTGGTGGCCGGCGCCCCGGCGGCTGGCCCACGGCAACCCCGGCGGGCGGCGGCGCCCAGTCCCCCCAGGCAGCGCCGAGCGGCACCCCGACGCCCCCACCCACACCGCAGCCCGCGGCGCCCACGCCCACGCCCGGCGCGGCACCGGCCTACGCGGCCCCGAGCGGCGGCCTCGACCCCCGCATGCTCTGGCCCAACATCCTGGAGGCGGTCAAGAACCGTCGCCGCTTCACCTGGATCCTGCTCAGCCAGAACGCCCAGGTGACCGGCTTCGACGGCACCACCCTCCAACTCGGCTTCGTCAACGCGGGCGCGCGCGACAACTTCGTGAGCAGCGGCAGCGAGGACGTCCTGCGACAGGCGCTGGCCGAGCAGTTCAACGTCCAGTGGAAGATCGAGGCGATCATCGACCCGTCGGGCGGAGGCTCGGCTCCCCCGTCGCCGGGCGGTTCCTCCGGCTTCGGCGGCGGTGGTGGCGGGGCCGGCGGCGGCTTCGGCGGAGGCGGCACCGGCGGATACGGCGGTGGCGGCAACAGTGGCTACGGCGGTGGCGGTACGACCACCCAGCGCCCGGCTCCGCCCCAGCCGACGCCCACCCCGCCCCCCGCGGCCCCGGCGGCCCCGGCGCCGAACGCTGCCCCCACCTCGGCACCCCAGCCTCCCTCCGCCCCGGAGCCCCGGCCCCCGGTGTCCATCGAGGACGACATCCCGGAGGACGACGACCCCGACCTCAACGAGTCGGCCCTGTCCGGCTACGAACTGATCGTGCGGGAGCTGGGGGCGACGGTGGTGGAGCAGTTCACGAACGACTAGCGGGGCCTCTCGGGCCCTGGCCCAAGAGGACCAGGCCCAGGCATTTCGGCCCGGCCGGTCAGCCTCTCCGGCGATCCAGGACCGCCCGGGAATTGGAGGAACGTACAGCTCACCAACCCCCGGCCCCTCATCGCCCCGCACAAAAACCCCGTTAGGCTGACCCCCGTGAAGGTCCTCGTCATCGGTAACGGCGCCCGCGAACACGCCCTGTGCCGCTCCCTGTCCCTCGCCCCCGACGTCACCGCGCTGCACTGCGCCCCCGGCAACGCCGGTATCGCCGAGGTCGCCGAGCTGCACCAGGTCGACGCCCTCGACGGCGCGGCCGTATCCGCGCTGGCCACGGAGCTCGGCGCCGACCTCGTGGTCGTAGGGCCGGAGGCGCCGCTCGTCGCCGGGGTCGCCGACGCCGTACGCGAGGCGGGCATCCCCGTCTTCGGGCCCTCCAAGGAGGCGGCGCAGCTCGAGGGCTCCAAGGCGTTCGCGAAGGACGTGATGGCGGCGGCCGGGGTGCCCACGGCACGGTCGTACGTCTGCACCACGCCCGACGAGGTCGCCGACGCCCTCGACGCCTTCGGCGCTCCGTACGTCGTCAAGGACGACGGCCTCGCCGCCGGCAAGGGCGTCGTCGTCACCGGTGACATCGAGGCCGCCAAGGCGCACGCCGCCGGGTGCGAGCGCGTCGTCATCGAGGAGTTCCTCGACGGCCCCGAGGTCTCCCTCTTCGCCATCACCGACGGCGAGACAGTCGTCCCGCTCCAGCCCGCCCAGGACTTCAAGCGGGCGCTGGACGGCGACGAGGGCCCGAACACCGGCGGCATGGGCGCGTACTCCCCGCTCCCGTGGGCCGACCCGAAGCTGGTCGAGGAGGTCATGGAGACGGTCCTGCAGCCGACCGTCGACGAGATGCGCCGCCGCGGCGCCCCGTTCTCCGGCCTGCTCTACGCCGGGCTCGCGATCACCTCGCGCGGCGTCCGCGTCATCGAGTTCAACGCCCGCTTCGGCGACCCCGAGACCCAGGTCGTCCTGGCCCGCCTGAAGACGCCGCTGGCCGGCGTCCTGCTGGCCGCCGCCAAGGGCGACCTCGCCGATCTGGCGCCCCTGCGCTGGAGCGACGACGCCGCGGTCACCGTGGTCGTCGCCTCGCACAACTACCCCGGCACCCCGCGCACCGGCGACCCGATCACCGGCCTCGACGAGGTCGCCGCCGAGGACGCCCCGCACGCCTACGTCCTGCACGCCGGCACCAAGCGCGACGGCGACGCCATCGTCAGCGCCGGCGGCCGCGTCCTGTCCGTCACGGCGACCGGCAAGGACCTCACCCAGGCCCGCGACCGCGCGTACAAGGCCGTGGCCCGTATCGAGCTCGACGGCTCCCAGCACCGTACGGACATCGCGGCGAAGGCGGCGGAGGAGGCGTAAAAAGCGCCCGCGCCCACCGCATCCAGACAATCCGCCCCCGCGCAAGACAACCCCGCAGGCCCCGAATCCGTCTCAGGATTCGGGGCCTGGTCCATGCCGGGATCAGGGGCCTGATCCTCGCTGTCCGTCATCCACCTTTCCCCAAAGCCATTCCATCGAGTGACTGCTGCCCCATCCGGCTGACGTGGGCCGGAGCCCCAACTAGGGTGCGGCGCAAGCGTTCCGGCACTTGGCCCACCGGCATTGCGATGTCAGTGGCGGGTGCCACAGTGGGGGAGTGAGCAAAGCCAGGACAGTTCGGACAGCCAGGGCAGCGGGGAGGGGGTGAGGTCCGGCCGTGACCGGTATCGGTGTGGAGGTGGGTGCGCAGTCCGCGCGTGCCCGGGCCCTCGCGGTGCTGCGCATCCGCAGCCGCGCGCTCGCCGTCGCCCTGCTCCCCGCGGCGGTCGCCGTGGTGCTGCTCGTCGGCGCCTCCACCGGCCACCTCGTCGGCCCGGGCTGGCACGCCGCCCGCTGGGTGGTGACCCCCGTCGCCGTCCTCGTCCTGCTCGCCGCCGCCGGTATCGCCCTGGTCGTCGCCCGCGCCCGCCCCGCCGTCAGCCCCACGGTCCCGATAGCCGAGGAGCAGGCCCCGGACCTGTACCGGATGGTGCGCGACCTCGCCGACCGCCTGGGCGTCCCCGCCCCGTCCGCGATAGCGCTCACCCCGGACTGCGACAGCTGGCTGGAGGACCGCACCCATCCGTCCCACGGCCCGCCCCCGGCCGAGGACCGCGACGAGCACGAGGTCAACGGCCTGCGCGGCGGAAGCACCCACGGCGCCCACCGCCGTACGCCCGCCGCCCCCGTCCTGGTCATCGGCTCCCCGTTCCTGTGGTGGATGCGCGTCGGCGAGCTGCGTGCGGTCCTCGCTCCGGTGGTCGCCGGTACGGGACCTTCCGCGCACCCGGACATAGCCCAGGCCCGGCGCTTCGTCCGGGGCCTGGACGCCGCCGTGGCCGTCGCCTCGACGCGCGGCCGTTGCCCCGGCTCGCGGGCGGTGTGCGCGGGCGTCGGCTGGGTCGCGCGGCTGCTGCTGCGCAGCAGCCGGGAGCACGCCACCCAGATGGAGCGGGGGGTGGCCAGCGCCGCCGCCGAGCGTGCACAGGCTGTGGATTACGGACTGCGGATCGTCGCCCAGGAACAGGTCGGGCTGGCGTACGCCGGCTGGGACCGGCTGCTCACCCGCGTGGCGCTGCCCGCCTGGCGGATGGGCCGCTGGCCGTCCCGGCTGGACGCGGGCGTCGTCGCTGCCCTCACCGAGCTGTCCCGCCGGGACCGCCTGGCCGAGGGCTTCGCGTCCCGGCTGGGCGAGCGCCCCGCGTGTGACCTGCTCGAAGAGCCCGGCGTGGTCGACGAGGCCGCCTCACTCCTCGCGGCCCGCCTCTTCCACGGCGGCCCGGCCGAGTCCGGCCCGGACTGGTCCCCGGTGGGCTGGCAGGAGTACCCGGAGGAGGTCGTCGACCGGAAATGGCGCACCGACGCGGCCCGCCTCCACCGCGTCCTCGACGCCCTCGGCGTCCGCCGCACCACCGACGGCACACCCCCGGAGGCGAGCGGCCCGACCCTGGCCCGCGTCATGGACCACCTCTCGGCCGACCACCTCGCGATCCCACCGGACTCCAGGACCGCCCGGCCCGCCGACACCCATGCCGACGCCGACCCCGGCCAGGCCCCCGCCGTCCCGCCCCGACCCCCGAAGCCGCCCAAGGCCCCCTACGCGGCCATGTCCGAGGACGACTCCTCCGACGACCAGGAAACCGAGCGGAGCTCCGCTCTCGCCGCCGGTCTGACCGCCGAACTGGCCCGCGAAGAGGCCGCCGCGCCCGCGGAGCAGACGGCGTCCCCCGACCCCGGCAGCACCCTCCTGGACATCGGCGCGCTCCCCCTCTTCCCGCTCCAGCCACCCCGCACCGCCCGCGAGTTGCTCACCGACCACGTCACGGCGATGGTGTGCTGCGCCGCGATGGACACCGCGGGTGCCGCCCCGGGCCTGGACTGGCTCGACGGCCCCACGCTCCTCATCGACGGCGAGAGAGCGGCCGACCTGACCCCCAGAGTCCTCAGCCTCATCGAGGACGGCGATCCGGTGCCGCTGCGCGCCTGGCTGGTGGAGTCGGGGATACGCCCGGAGAAGCCGGTGCGCCTGGTCTGACGGCTGTTTCACGCCGTATGCGGTCGGAAGCCCCGGTTCCACTTTCGGCCAATTCGCAACGAATAGTGACAGCGTGCGTGCGTAATGTGATGTGCTGGGATCGATAGCGCACATGGCAAGGGCTTGCGACATACGACAGCCGCACAAAAGCCCGCGTCACATGACGGAAACCGCAAGCAGACCGCGAGCACGCCGCAAGCGCATACAGCGCTCGCACCACACACAACGCTCGATGCACCACCACGGGGGAACGAGGGAGGGGTAGGGCCATGGGGGAGCAGATCCGCCGCTGGGAGTCGGGAGCACTCGCGCATGCCGTGACGGACCCCTTCGGCCAGGGCCCCGTCCCCTGGCTGCGCGGCAATGTGACGTACTTCGACGACACCGGCCAGGTCGTCCCCTGGTACGTCGACGGCCAGGCCCACCCGCCGACCGCGGACACCCCGAGGGTCCCCGCCCCCCGAAGCGCCGGCCCCCGCTCCGCCGACGACGTACACCGCCAGATCAAGGGCTTCACGTCGACCGGCGCGGTCGCCCCCGGCGAGGCCGTCGACTTCCACATCACCGTCGACCCGCCCCAGGAATTCGCCGTCGACGTCTACCGCATCGGCCACTACGGCGGCGACGGCGCCGCCAAGATCACCACCAGCCCCCGCCTCTCCGGCATCGTCCAGCCCCCGCCGCTCACCGCCGACCGCACGGTGTCCTGCCACCACTGGTGGCTGTCCTGGCGCCTCCAGGTCCCCTCGTACTGGAGCATCGGCGCCTACGTCGCCGTCCTCACCACGGCCGACGGCTACCGCTCCCACATCCCCTTCACCGTGCGCGACAACCACCCCGCTGACCTGCTCCTGCTCCTCCCCGACGTCACCTGGCAGGCGTACAACCTCTACCCCGAGGACGGCCGCATCGGCGCCAGCCTCTACCACGCCTGGGACGAGGACGGCCGCCTGCTGGGCGAGGCCGACGCCGCCACGACGGTCTCCTTCGACCGCCCGTACGCGGGCGCGGGCCTGCCCCTGCACGTCGGCCACGCCTACGACTTCATCCGCTGGGCCGAGCGCTACGGCTACGACATCGCCTACGCCGACGCCCGCGACCTGCACGCGGGCCACGTCGACCCCACCCGCTACCGCGGCCTGGTCTTCCCCGGCCACGACGAGTACTGGTCGACGAACATGCGCCGCACGGTGGAGATCGCCCGGGAGAACGGCACGTCGCTCGTCTTCCTCTCCGCCAACTCCATGTACTGGCAAGTGGAGTTGGGCCCGTCCCCGTCCGGCGTCCCCGACCGCCTGATGACCTGCCGCAAACGCCAGGGGCCGGGCCGCCCGGTGCTCTGGCGCGAGATCGACCGCCCCGAGCAGGAGCTGATCGGCATCCAGTACGCGGGCCAGGTCCCCGAGCCGCACCCCCTGATCGTCCGCAACGCCGACCACTGGCTGTGGGAGGCGACCGGCGCCCACGAGGGCGACGAGATCGCGGGCCTGGTCGCCGGCGAGGCCGACCGCTACTTCCCGCGCACCCCGCTCCCGGACCACGACGAGCGCATCCTGCTCGCCCACTCCCCGTACACCGACCGCGAGGGCGCCCTCCGCCACCAGGAGACGTCCCTGTACCGCGCCCCCTCCGGCGCCCTGGTCTTCGCCTCGGGAACCTTCGCCTGGTCCCCGGCGCTGGACCGCCCGGGCCACGTAGACGCCCGTGTCCAGCGCGCCACCGCCAACCTCCTGGACCGCATCTGTAAACGTGACTGAGCTCACGTACGCCCACGTCACCGCCCCTTTCGACCCCACCCCACCCCAAGGGCGATCCCCGGCATACGGGAGAATCGAGCCACTTGGCCCGCCCGTCTCCCACCACCGCCCTATTCGAGCCCTGCGGGCGCCCCTTTCGTTCAACCACGGGGAGGAACCGTGTCCGGATTCGTAGAAAAGCCCGAGCCGCTCCAGGTTCCGGGCTTGGTACACCTGCACACCGGCAAGGTGCGCGACCTGTACCAGAACGAGGCGGGCGACCTCGTGATGGTCGCCAGCGATCGCATCTCGGCGTACGACTGGGTGCTCCCCACCGAGATCCCCGACAAGGGCCGCGTCCTCACGCAGCTCTCCCTGTGGTGGTTCGACCAGATCGCCGACCTGATCCCCAACCACGTCCTGAGCACCGACCTGCCCGCCGGCGCCCCCGCCGACTGGGCGGGCCGCACCCTCGTCTGCAAGTCGCTCCAGATGGTCCCCGTGGAGGCCGTGGCCCGCGGCTACCTCACCGGCTCCGGCCTGGTCGAGTACAAAGAGTCCCGTACCGTCTGCGGCCTCGCCCTCCCCGAAGGCCTCGTCGACGGGTCCGAGCTCCCCGCTCCGATCTTCACCCCGGCCACCAAGGCGGCCGTCGGCGAGCACGACGAGAACGTCTCCTACGAGGAGGTCGCCCGCCAGGTCGGCGCCGACACCGCCGCCCAGCTGCGCCAGGCGACGCTCGCCGTCTACTCCCGTGGCCGGGACATCGCCCGTGACCGCGGCATCATCCTCGCGGACACCAAGTTCGAGTTCGGCTTCGAGGGGGAGAGGCTGGTCATCGCCGACGAGGTCCTCACTCCGGATTCGTCCCGCTTCTGGCCGGCCGACCAGTGGGAGCCGGGCCGCGCGCAGCCGTCGTACGACAAGCAGTTCGTCCGCGACTGGCTGACCTCGCCGGCCTCCGGCTGGGACCGCAAGAGCGAGCAGCCCCCGCCGCCGCTGCCCCAGGAGGTCGTGGACGCGACGCGGGCGAAGTACGTGGAGGCATACGAGCGCCTGACGGGCACGAGCTGGTCCTAGCGCGGAAACCGCGAAGCCCCCGGCCGAAACCGGGGGCTTTTTGTCTGGAGCGGACGACGAGGCTCGAACTCGCGACCTCAACCTTGGCAAGGTTGCGCTCTACCAACTGAGCTACGTCCGCAGTGCGCCGTGGCGCGAGAGCAACTATACCCAACCTCGCTCCCGCGCGAGACGCACTGCCGCGTGCCGGTTCTCCGCCCCGAGCTTGGAGACGGCCGACGACAGATAGTTCCGCACGGTCCCCTGCGACAGCGCGGCCCGCTCCGCGATCTCCGCGACAGGCGCCCCGTCGGCGGCGAGTTCCAGCACCTCGGCCTCCCGCGCGGTCAGCGGCGAGTCCCCGGCGGCGATGGCGTCGGCGGCCAACTCCGGATCGACGTAACGGTTTCCGGCGTGCACGGTACGGATGATCTCGGCGAGCCGCTGAGCGCTGACGGTCTTCGGGACGAACCCCCGCACACCCGCCTCAAGGGCCCGCTTCAGATGCCCGGGCCGCCCGTGACTGGTCACGATCAACACCTTGCAGCCGGGCAGCTCGGCCCGCAGGGATGTGGCGACCTTCACACCGTCCGCGCCGGGCATCTGAAGATCGAGGACGGCGACATCGGGTTCGTGCGCGAGGGCCATCGCCAGCGCCTCCGGCCCGCTCGCCGCCTCGGCGACGATCACGAGGTCGTCCTCCAGCGACAGCAGCGTGGCGAGCGCACCCCGGATCAGATGCTCGTCGTCGGCGAGCAGGAGCCGTACGGGCCCGGTCATACGGCGGCCTCCCGCACGCCCGCTCCCGCCAGCGGCACCTCAGCGACCAGCCGGAACATCCCCTCCCCGACGTGGCCGACGGCCAAGGTGCCGTCCACCGCGGCGAGCCGCTCCCGCAGCCCGGCCAGCCCGGAGCCGCCACCTTCGTCGGAGGCTTCGGCAACCCCGTCGTTCTGCACCGTCAACACCACGCGCCCCTCCGCCACCCGCACTCCCACCGCGCACTGCCCGGCATCCCCGTGCCGCAGCACATTGGTGGTCGCCTCCCGCACCACCCACGCCAGCGCCGACTGCACCTCGGCGGGTAGCCCGGCCGCCTCCCCGGTCACCTCGCACTCGATCCCGGCCGCCGTCAACACGCCCTGAGCACCGGCGAGTTCGACCCCGAGATCAGCCTCCCGGTATCCCCGTACGACCTCCCGCACCTCGCGCTGCGACTCCTGCGCGATCCGCTGCACCTCGATCATCTGCTCCACGGCCTCGGGCTGCCCGCGCCGCGCCAGCTGCACGGCGAGCTCGCTCTTCAACGCGATGACCGCCAGATTCCGCCCCATCACATCGTGCAGATCCCGCCCGAACCGCAGCCGCTCCTCGGCGACGGCGAGCCGGGCCCGGGTCTCGCGGGCCTCGTCGAGTTCGTAGACGGCTTCGAGCAGCCAGGCGGAGAAGACGCCGATGAAGGCGAAGAAACCGCTGCCGAGCAGCGTGATCAGACCGATGACCAGCGCGGCGAAGGCGGACCGGCTCAGTAGGAGCACGAAGAGCCCCGTACCCGCCGCGAAGCCCGCGACGACGGCGGACACGCGCCTGCGGCCGCGCACTCCCAGCGCGATGTTGCTCGCCCCGAAGAACATGACGACGCTGAAGACGCTGCCCGCCGCGGAGTCGACGCCGTCACCCTCCGGACCGTACTGGACAACGGCGAGAGCCGTGGCGGCGACGGCCGTGGTGACGGCGCCGAGCGTCCACAGCAGCCGTACGGGCTGCTCACGGCGACCGCACACCCAGTCCACCGCTCGCGACGCGGTCAGGGCGCAGACCACCGCGTGCGCGCACACCATGAGCAGCAGCCAGCCACCCAGCTCGGACGGCATCTCGCCGGTGACCGGCAGCCCGACCGTCGCGACCTCCATCACCGCGAAGAAGTGGAACGACCACCTCGTGTACGTCTCGACCTTCTCCGGCGTGCTCTTGCGCCGCCACCATCCCCCCGCCTTGGGCATGTCCCCGCTCCCCGTACGTCAGCGCCTGGGTTCCCAGCGGAACCACCGCCGTACAGCAAACACGCCCAGGACCGTCCAGGCCAGCGCGGTGAGTACGGCACCCACGGCCTCGTACGCCGACAGGTCCCCGGTCCAGCCGCCCCGCACGAGCGTGATCACCGGGGTCAGCGGCAGCAGTTCGCACACCGACGCCACCCGGTCGGGCAGGACCTCGAGCGGGACGGCCATGCCGGAGCCGAGCATCGAGACCATCATCACGGGCAGCGTGGTAACCTGGGCGCTCTCGGTGGTGCGGGTGAACGCCGAGGTGACCGCCGCGAGGGAGGCGCACAGCACGAGGCCCAACGGCAGCGCGATCACGGCGAGATAAGGGGCGCGGGGCGCGGGCAGGTCGAGGAGGACCGCGCAGCCGACCGCCAGGAGGAGGGACTGCACGAGGCCCGTGGCGACGGCCGGCAGCGCGGACCCGGCGAGTATCTCCGTGTCCCGCAGCTCACCGGTGCGCAGCCGCTTGAGGACGAGTTCCTCGCGCCGGGCGGTGAAGACGCCGACGAGCGCCCCGTACACCGCGAAGAGCAGCGAGAATCCGACCGCGGCCGGCAGGACGACGGTGCCGGGGGTGAGCCCGGACTCCTCGAGGTCCATGTCCTTGGTCGCGGACCACACGCTGAACGGCAGAACCAGCGGCACGAACAGGGCGGCGACGAGTGTCCCCCTGCTGCGCCCGAGCAGCGTCAGCTCGGCGCGGGCCAGTGCCGTCATCCGGCCCGCCGGGGTGGTGACCGTACCGTTCATGCCGCGTACTCCTTCGCCGTCTTCTCCGCCGCGCCGGACGCCTCCCGCGCGATGCCCAGGAACGCCTCCTCCAGCGAGGCCGACCGCACATCCAGCCGCCGCAGCTCCACCCCGGCCCCCTCGGCCCACACCAGCAGCCGGGTCGCCGCCCGCTGCAGCTGACGGGTCCGCAGCCGTACGACCCGCCCGTCGACCTCGTGCCCGCTCACCCCCAGCTCGGCGAGCGGCGGCAGGTCGCCCAGGAAGTAGCCCTCGGGCAGCTCGAAGGTGATCCGCGACGGCTGGGTCGCGGTCACCTCGGCCGGTGCCCCCGCGGCCGCGATGCGCCCCTCGTGCAGGATCGCCAGCCGATCGGCGAGGCCCTCGGCCTCCTCCAGGTAGTGCGTGGTCAGCAGCACGGTCGTACCGGCGTCACGCAGCCCGCGCACCAACTCCCAGGTGTCCCGGCGCCCTTCGGCGTCGAGGCCGGTCGTCGGCTCGTCCAGGAACAGCACCTCGGGATCCCCGAGCAGCGCGAGCGCCAGATCCAGGCGCCGCCGCTCACCCCCGGACAACTGCTTGACGCGTACCCCGGCCTTTCCCGCGAGCCCGACGAGCTCCAGTACCTCACCCTCGGGCCGGCCCCCGCTCACACACCCCGCCCACATCCGCGCGGTCTCGGCGACGGTCAGCTCGGACGGAAACCCGCCCTCCTGCAGCATCACCCCGGTCCGCGGCCGTACGACGGCCCGCTCGGTGTAGGGGTCGTGCCCGAGCACCCGGACCCGCCCCCCGGCCGGCCGGGCGAGCCCTTCCAGCAATTCCACGGTCGACGTCTTGCCCGCACCGTTGGTGCCGAGCAGCGCGAAGACCTCGCCGCGGTCCACGGAGAACGAGATTCCGCGCACTGCCTCGAACCCGCCCCCGTACACACGCCGCAGGTCAGTGACCTCAATCACGTGTTCGTGTTCGTCGATGTTCATGACATCAGCGTCCCGGCAACGGGAGCCCGGCAGCAGTGCGCGCTGTCACCACTCCGCATGACAAATGTCAGGCGGACCGGCCGCGGATACAAGAAAGACCCCGGTCCATTGGACCGGGGTCTCATTCCCGAGCGGACGACGAGGCTCGAACTCGCGACCTCAACCTTGGCAAGGTTGCGCTCTACCAACTGAGCTACGTCCGCATTGCCCCCGACCGGCTCTCACCGATCGGTGCGAGCACCAGCCTACCTGATCCACATCGGTGGTCGGACCGGCGGTGCAGAGCGGGTGACAGGAATTGCACACTGCGCCTTCCCCCTGGAAGGGGGATGTTCTACTACTGAACTACACCCGCATGCTCGGCGAGCTGGGCTTTTCTGCCCCGCCCGGCGGCGTGCTCCAGACATTAGCTGATCAGCAGGGGGGTAGCGCAAGTCGGTTGTCGCACCGGCCCAAGTCGGCCGCCCTCAAGGCCCGCTGACGGACCCTGAGGGCAGCCCTCGGGCCGCCTCACTGCGCCGAGGCGAACGCCTCGTAGACCTTCTTGGGGATCCGGCCGCGGGCCGGTACCTCCATCTTGTTGGCCTGGGCCCAGGCCCGTACGGCCGCCGGGTCCGGAGCGACCTCGGTCTGCTTGTACGTCTTGCCTGACTTCGACCGCTTGCGGCCGGCCTCCACGTACGGCGCGAGCGCCTTACGCAGTTTCTTGGCATTGGCTTCATTCAGGTCGATCTCGTACGACTTGCCGTCGAGTCCGAAGGCGATCGTTTCCGCCGCTTCCGAGCCGTCGATGTCGTCAAAGAGAGTGACCACGACCTTCTGCGCCACGAATATCGGTCCCTTCGTACGGCACGTTGACAATTCATTTGTACCGTGCCCGACAATGCATTGTGAAGTTCGACTTAATCCTCCCGCGTGTCAAAAATCAAGAGGGAGCGAAGCGACTTCGATTGAGGGTGGTGGTGGGAGACGGGCGGGCGCAATAGGTATCGGGTGTCGATCCGGGATCTTTTCCGGAACTTTTCGTCGATGGAGGCCGGTGCTTCCGGATCGTGACTGCCATCACGTAGCTTCCTACAAGTCGACGCGCGTAGAAATTTTGTGCAGGTAGTCTGAAACCACTGCAGGAACCTGCTCAGCACCACACCACCGGGAGTGCACGTGGCACGCGTCGTAGTCGACGTCATGCTCAAGCCGGAGATCCTCGACCCCCAGGGCCAGGCGGTGCAGCGCGCACTGCCGCGGCTGGGTTTCGAAGGCATCTCGGACGTACGTCAGGGAAAGCGTTTCGAACTGGAAGTTGACGGGCCGGTCGACGAGGCCGCGCTCGCCCGCATCCACGATCTTGCGGAATCCTTCCTCGCCAACACCGTCATCGAGGACTTCACCGTCCGGGTCGAGGAAGTCGCGGAGGCCGCGAAGTGACCGCTCGTATTGGCGTCGTCACTTTCCCGGGCTCTCTCGACGACCGGGACACGCAACGTGCGATCCGGCTCGCTGGTGCCGAACCGGTCGCCCTGTGGCACAAGGACAAGGACCTCAAGCAGGTCGACGCGGTGGTTCTGTGCGGCGGTTTCTCCTACGGCGACTATCTGCGCGCCGGAGCCATCGCCCGCTTCTCGCCGGTGATGGACACGGTCATCGAGCAGGCGAAGGCCGGTCTGCCGGTCCTCGGCATCTGCAACGGCTTCCAGATCCTCACCGAGGCCCACCTCCTCCCGGGCGGGATGCTCGGCAACGACCACCTGCACTTCATCTGCCGTGACCAGAAGCTGCGGGTGGAGAACGCGGAGACCTCCTGGACCAGCGACTACAGCGCCGGCCAGGAGATCCACATCCCGCTGAAGAACATGGACGGCCGGTACGTCGCCGACCCGTACACGCTGGACAAGCTGGAGGCCGAGGGCCGCGTCGCCTTCCGCTACCTCGACTTCAACCCGAACGGCTCGCTCAACGACATCGCCGGCATCACCAACGAGGCCGGCAACGTCGTAGGCCTGATGCCGCACCCGGAGCACGCCGTGGAGCCGCTCATCGGCACCGGCCGCACCGACGGCCTCCCCTTCTTCACCTCGATCCTCAAGAAGCTGGTCAACGCATGAGCCGGACGCCTCTGGACACGGTCGAGCACGCGGCCGCGACCCCCGACGTCGAGCTGCCCTGGGCCGAACTCGGTCTGAAGAAGGACGAGTACGAGAGGGTCGTGGAGATCCTCGGCCGTCGGCCCACCGGTGCCGAGCTGGCCATGTACTCCGTCATGTGGTCCGAGCACTGCTCGTACAAGTCGTCGAAGGTGCACCTGCGCCAGTTCGGTGAGAAGGCCCCGCAGTCCGACGCCCTGCTCGTCGGCATCGGCGAGAACGCGGGCGTCGTCGACGTCGGCCAGGGTTACGCGGTCACCTTCAAGGTCGAGTCGCACAACCACCCGTCGTACGTCGAGCCCTACCAGGGCGCGGCCACGGGTGTCGGCGGCATCGTGCGCGACATCATCGCGATGGGCGCGCGGCCGGTCGCCGTGGTCGACCCGCTGCGGTTCGGTGCGGCCGACCACCCGGACACCAAGCGCGTCCTCCCCGGTGTCGTCGCCGGCATCGGCGGTTACGGCAACTGCCTCGGCCTCCCGAATATCGGCGGCGAGGTCGTCTTCGACGCTTGCTACCAGGGCAACCCGCTGGTCAACGCCGGTGCCATCGGTGTGATGCGGCACGAGGACATCCACCTGGCGAAGGCGTCCGGCGCGGGCAACAAGGTCATCCTGTACGGGGCTCGTACGGGTGGTGACGGCATCGGTGGTGCCTCGATCCTCGCGTCCGAGACCTTCGACGACGCCAAGCCCTCCAAGCGCCCGGCGGTCCAGGTCGGCGACCCCTTCCAGGAGAAGCTGCTCATCGAGTGCACCCTGGAGGCCTTCAAGGAGAAGCTGGTCGTCGGCATCCAGGACCTGGGTGCGGCGGGCCTGTCCTGCGCCACGTCCGAGCTGGCCTCGAACGGCTCCGGCGGCATGCGCGTGACCCTGGACGACGTACCGCTGCGTGACTCGACCCTCTCGCCCGAGGAAATCCTCATGAGCGAGTCGCAGGAACGCATGTGCGCGGTCGTGGAGCCGGGGAAGGTCGACCGGTTCCTGGAGATCTGCGAGAAGTGGGACGTCATCGCCACTGTTATCGGTGAGGTGACCGAAGGCGACCGCCTGGAGATCTACTGGCACGGCGGCAAGATCGTCGACGTCGACCCGCGCACGGTGGCGCACGAGGGCCCGGTCTACGAGCGCCCGTACGCCCGCCCGTCCTGGCAGGACGAGCTGCAGGCGGACGACGCGAACAAGCTGCCGCGCCCGCAGACGTCGCAGGAGCTGAAGGACCAGGTCCTGAAGCTGGTCGCGTCCCCGAACCAGGCCTCCAAGAAGTGGGTCACGTCCCAGTACGACCACTTCGTGCAGGGCAACACCGTCCTCGCCCAGCCCGAGGACTCCGGCATGATCCGCATCGACGAGGAGACCGGCCTCGGCGTCGCCATCGCGACGGACGGCAACGGCCGGTACGCGAAGCTGGACCCGTACCACGGCGCCCAGCTGGCCCTCGCGGAGGCGTACCGCAACGTCGCCACGACCGGTGCCAAGCCGCTCGCGGTCTCCGACTGCCTGAACTTCGGCTCGCCCGAGGACCCGGCGGTCATGTGGCAGTTCGCGGAGGCGGTACGCGGACTGGCGGACGCCTGCCAGCAGTTGGGCACCCCGGTGACCGGCGGCAACGTCTCGCTCTACAACCAGACCGGCGAGGTCGCCATCCACCCGACCCCGGTGGTCGCGGTCCTCGGCGTCATCGACGACGTGGCCCGGCGCACGCCGGTCGCTTTCCAGGAGGAGGGCCAGCTGCTGTACCTCCTCGGCGACACGCGTGAGGAGTTCAGCGGCTCTGCCTGGTCGCAGGTCGTCCACGACCACCTGGGCGGTCTGCCCCCGCAGGTGGACCTGGAGCGCGAGCGCCTGCTCGCCGAGATCCTGATCTCCGCCTCCCGCGACGGCATGATCGACTCCGCGCACGACCTGTCCGACGGCGGCCTCATCCAGGCGGTCGTAGAGTC
This sequence comes from Streptomyces sp. DT2A-34, assembly GCF_030499515.1. Taxonomy (NCBI): domain Bacteria; kingdom Bacillati; phylum Actinomycetota; class Actinomycetes; order Kitasatosporales; family Streptomycetaceae; genus Streptomyces; species Streptomyces sp. DT2A-34. The sequence goes on from NZ_JASTWJ010000001.1 coordinate 5,283,000, forward strand.
GGCCCTGCTCGGCGGCAAGGGCGCGCGTCTGGTCGTCCCGGACGGTCTGGACGCCTTCACCTTCCTCTTCTCCGAGTCGGCGGGACGCGCGATCGTCGCCGTGCCGCGCTCCGAGGAGGTCCGCTTCAACGACATGTGCGGTGCGCGGGGCCTGCCGGCCACCCGTATCGGTGTCGTGGACGGCGACTCCGTCGACCTCCAGGGCGAGTTCGCGCTCAGCCTGGAGGAGCTGCGGAAGGCCCACGAGGAGACCATCCCGGCGCTGCTCGCCTGAGTTCCGTACCCCCGAAGCCCCCGTCCGGTCCGCCGGGCGGGGGCTTCGTCGTGCGCTGACCTGTGCGCCGACTTCTGGTTGCACGTAATTACGTAGTTCCGTAATATCGGGGCGTGGAACTTGAGCAACGCGTCGCCGACCTGGAGCGACGGCTGGCGGCGCTGGAGAACGCGCAGCACACCGCTCCCCGCCTCGGTGAGGGCGACTTCTGGGCCCTGCAGGGGTTCAAGGAGCAGTTGGCCCAGCTGAAGGCGGCCGATGGAGGGGTGCTGTTCACCGGCGCCGTGCGGCTGCCGACCGGGGAGCAGTACGAGTGGCAGCACGGGGCGCTGACCGAAGGGCTGCTGGACGACGACTGGACCGAGTCCGCCGAGTCGTTCGCGGCGCTCGGGCATCCGGTGCGGCTGCGGCTGCTGCGCGAGGTCATCGGCGGCCGGCGCACGGCGGCCGAACTCGCCGAGCTGGACGAGGTCGGCACGACCGGCCAGATCTACCACCACCTGCGCCAACTGACCGGCGCGGGCTGGCTGCACACGACGGGCCGGGGCCGCTACGAGGTACCGCCGGGGCGGGTCGTACCGCTGCTGGTGGCGCTGTCGACAGCCCGGCCGTGACGCGAAGAAGACATGAGCAAGGGGGAACGATGTCCGCACGCAAACTGGTCACCCTCACCTACCGAGGGCTGCAACTGGCCTTCCTCGGCCTGGTGATCGCGCACTTCTCACTGGACCTCGGGTATCCGTGGTGGTGGAACTTCCTGCCGATCGTCCTGGCCTACGCCCTCGTCATCGTGGCCAACCGGTGGGGCGGCACCCCGGACAGCCCGCGCGCGGCCCGGGAGCCCGTCGAGGTCGCCCCGCCCGTCACCGGCCGCTGGACCGCGCTGAACAGCCCGGCCGACCGCACGCCGAGCCACGGCACGCACGCGTACGGCCAGACGTTCGCCATCGACGTCGTCGCCGAGCCCGAGCCCGGCGCCCGCCCCGGTTTCCGCTCGCTCTGGCCGATCGCCCGCCGCAACAGCGCCTTCCCCGCCTTCGGGGCCCCGCTTCTCGCGGTCGCCGACGCCACCGTCGTACGGGCCTCAGACGGGCAGCGCGACCACCTGAGCCGCACCTCGCTGCCCGCCCTGCTGTACCTGATGCTCGTGGAGGGGTCCGTGCGCGACCTGCTCGGGGTCAAGCGGATCGTCGGCAACCACGTCATCCTCGACCTCGGCGACGGCACCTACGCGCTCTACGCCCACCTGCGGCGCGGCTCGCTCACCGTCCGCGAGGGCGACCGGGTGACCGCCGGCCGGCCGCTGGCCCGCTGCGGAAACTCCGGCAACTCCACCGAGCCCCACCTCCACTTCCAGCTGATGGACGGCCCCGACCCGGACAGCGCCCGCGGCATCCCCTTCACCTGGCGCGGCATCGGCGTCCCGCGCAACCAGGAGGCGTTCGAGGTGCCCACGGCGGACTCGCAGCCCGCATGGGCTGCTCACCCGGCTGGGGACTGATCCGTACGGGACGATCAACATCGAGGCCGCTGCGCCGGGCGCCGCGGTGGCGCCCGGCAGGACCACGGTGAAGCTGCTGTACTGCCCGTACGGACAGGCAGCGCTGGGACGTCGACCACCACAGCGCGGCCGAGGTGACGGCGAGCCCCCCGGGGAGCGCCGTGCCGGTCACGACGGCAGCTGAGACAGCCACCCCGGACGACACCGGCAACCCCACCTACTACCTCTACACGATCACTGTCCGCTGATCGCTGGGCAGCCGAGGACCGTGCCGCCCGCCGACTGGACACCGTCGCCGAACTCATCGGAGTGCGCCGCGATGCCCGCAGGCCCTCGCCAGTAGAGGCAGACAGGGCCCGCGACGGCATCGTAGCCCGCATAGGCTGCCCCTATGCCGCCCGCCAAGAAGCGCGCCCGCACCTACGACCCCGCCAAGATCCGCACGGCGGTCCTCGCCCAGTTCGGGAACGTACGTCAGGCCGTACGCACCCTGACCCCCGAGCAACTCGCGCTGCCCACCCGGCTGGGCGACTGGACCGTACGGGACCTGGCCGCACACGTGACCATGGCCGTGGAGACCGTCAGCCGCAACCTCGACCGCGACGAGCCCGCCAAGGCGGAGCTCACCCTCCTGGACTGGCCCTTCGCCACCGCCGCCCGCGCCGGCGACATCGCTGACGGCACCCGCGACCTCGCCGCCGCCAACCCCGACCTCGACGCCCTGTACGCCCGCACCGAGGAACGCCTCACGCTGAAGCTGGCGGACGCCCCCGGCGCCCGGCTCCTCGCCGCCCGCACCGGCGCCATGACCCTCGCCGACTACCTGGTCACCCGCACCGTCGAACTCGTCGTCCACACCGACGACCTGAACGCCGCCGTCCCCGGCCTCGACATCCCGTACGACCGTCAGGCCCTCGCCGCCTGCACCCGCCTCCTCGCCGACGCCCTCGCCGCGCGGGCGCCCGGCGGCTCGACCGAGGTGCGGATCCCGCCGTACGCCGTGGTGCAGTGCGTCGAGGGGCCGAGGCACACCCGGGGCACCCCGCCCAACGTCGTCGAGACCGACCCGCTGACCTGGATCCGGCTCGCGACCGGGCGGGTGGCGTGGCAGGAGGCGGTGGCGGAGGCGAAGGTGAGCGCGAGCGGGGAGCGGGCCGACCTGGGCGGGTTGCTGCCGCTCCTGAGCTGACCGCCGGACATCACCAGCCCGCCCCCAAGCGGAATCGCGCGGAACCAGTCCCGTGTCCCTCCCGTCCCACCGGCATGAACACACTCGGCACCCTTGGCAAGGACAAGCAGCGACTGGCCGCCGCCCTCACCGCGCTGGCCCTCCTTCCGCTCGCCGCCGCCTGCGGCAGCGAGGACGCGGGAAGTGACTCGGTCGGTGCCGGGGCCTCGGCCTCCGTCACCGGCGCCTACTGGGCGGTCGACGCCGTGACCGTCGACGGCAAGAAGAGCGCCGCCCCGAGCAACGCCTACCTGCGCATCGCCGACGGCGGCGAGGTCAAGGGCAACCTCGGCTGCAACAACTTCGGCGCCGACGCCGCCTTCGCCGACAGCCACGTCACCTTCGACAAGATGCAGTCGACCGAGATGGCCTGCGACGACGTTCCCGCGAACTTCGAGCAGACCCTCGCCCGCACCCTCTCCGCCGGCGACCTCACCACCGAGGTCGACGGCGACAAGCTCACCCTCACCACGGCGGACGGCGACCGCGTCGCCCTCACCAAGGAGGAGGCCGCCCCGCTCAAGGGCACGAAGTGGAACATCACCAGCCCGGACACCGACGGCAAGGCCCACCTCACCTTCGACGCGAAAACCGGACAGGTCAGCGGCAGCCTCGGCTGCAACAAGGTGAGGGCGAAGGCGACGGTCAGCGACGGCCGTATCACGCTGGGCACCGCGTCCACCACCCGAATGATGTGCGACACCTCACTCATGAAAACGGAGAAGACCCTCCTGGCCCTCTTCGATGGCACGGTGAAGTACGAACTCGATCACCGCAACCTCAGCCTGACCAGCGAAAACGGCGAACACGTCAACGCGGCCGCCGCCGAGTGATCCTTTACAGGCGCGTATCCCCAATTCGGACCAGTGGTCGATCTCGCCTACACTCGGTGGCGTGCCACGTGGTGACGGTCGACTCAATCACGATCTACTTCCCGGCGAGAAAGGCCCCCAGGACGCGTGTGGCGTCTTCGGTGTCTGGGCTCCGGGCGAAGAGGTCGCAAAGCTCACGTACTTCGGGCTCTACGCCCTCCAGCATCGGGGCCAGGAATCCGCGGGAATCGCGGTCAGCAACGGCTCCCAGATCCTCGTCTTCAAGGACATGGGCCTGGTCTCCCAGGTCTTCGACGAGACCTCGCTCGGTTCGCTCCAGGGTCACATCGCGGTCGGACACGCCCGCTACTCGACCACCGGCGCCTCCGTGTGGGAGAACGCCCAGCCGACCTTCCGCGCCACCGCGCACGGCTCCATCGCGCTCGGCCACAACGGCAACCTGGTCAACACGGCCCAGCTCGCCGAGATGGTCGCCGACCTGCCCAAGCAGGAGGGCGGCCGCACTCCGCGCGTGGCGGCCACCAACGACACCGACCTGCTCACCGCGCTGCTCGCGGCCCAGGTCGACGAGGACGGCAACCCGCTGACCATCGAGGAGGCCGCCCACCAGGTCCTCCCGCAGGTCAAGGGCGCCTTCTCCCTCGTCTTCATGGACGAGCACACCCTTTACGCCGCCCGTGACCCGCAGGGCATCCGCCCGCTGGTCCTCGGCCGCCTGGAGCGCGGCTGGGTCGTCGCCTCCGAGTCCGCGGCCCTCGACATCTGCGGCGCCAGCTACGTCCGTGAGGTCGAGCCGGGCGAGTTCATCGCCATCGACGAGAACGGCCTGCGCACCTCCCGATTCGCGGAAGCGAAGCCCAAGGGCTGTGTCTTCGAGTACGTGTACCTGGCCCGCCCGGACACCGACATCGCCGGCCGGAACGTCTACCTCTCCCGCGTGGAGATGGGCCGCAAGCTCGCGAAGGAAGCCCCGGTCGAGGCCGACCTGGTCATAGCGACCCCGGAGTCCGGCACCCCGGCCGCCATCGGCTACGCGGAGGCGAGCGGCATCCCGTTCGGCGCGGGCCTGGTGAAGAACGCGTACGTCGGACGTACGTTCATCCAGCCCTCGCAGACCATCCGCCAGCTCGGCATCCGCCTGAAGCTGAACCCGCTGAAGGAAGTCATCAAGGGCAAGCGCCTGGTCGTCGTCGACGACTCGATCGTGCGCGGCAACACCCAGCGCGCCCTGGTCCGCATGCTCCGCGAGGCGGGAGCGGCGGAGGTCCACATCCGGATCTCCTCGCCCCCCGTGAAGTGGCCCTGCTTCTTCGGCATCGACTTCGCCACCCGCGCCGAGCTCATCGCCAACGGCATGACCATCGAGGAGATCGGCACCTCGCTCGGCGCCGACTCGCTGTCGTACATCTCGATCGACGGCATGATCGAGGCGACCACCATCGCCAAGCCGAACCTCTGCCGTGCCTGCTTCGACGGCGAGTACCCGATGGATCTCCCGGACCCCGAACTGCTCGGGAAGCAGCTCCTCGAGACGGAGCTGGCCGCCGGCCCGGCCGCCACGGCCGCCGCCGACGCGATCCGCCGCCCGTAGAGGCCCCGTAACACCTGCCGTACGACACGAAGGTTCTCACTAGCCATGTCTGAGACAACTGGTGCCAGCTACGCAGCCGCGGGCGTCGACATCGAAGCGGGCGACCGCGCCGTCGAGCTGATGAAGGAGTGGGTGAAGAAGACCCAGCGCCCCGAGGTCCTCGGCGGCCTCGGCGGTTTCGCTGGCCTCTTCGACGCCTCCGCCCTCAAGCGCTACGAGCGTCCCCTCCTCGCCTCCGCCACGGACGGCGTCGGCACGAAGGTCGACGTCGCCCGCCAGATGGGCGTCTACGACACCATCGGCCACGACCTGGTCGCCATGGTCATGGACGACATCGTGGTGTGCGGTGCCGAGCCGCTGTTCATGACCGACTACATCTGCGTCGGCAAGGTCCACCCCGAGCGCGTCGCCGCCATCGTCAAGGGCATCGCCGAGGGCTGTGTGCTCGCCGGCTGCGCCCTGGTCGGCGGCGAGACGGCCGAGCACCCCGGTCTGCTGGGCGAGGACGACTTCGACGTCGCCGGCGCCGGTACGGGCGTCGTGGAGGCCGACCGGCTGCTGGGCCCGGATCGCATTCGTAAGGGTGACGCGGTGATCGCCATGGCGGCGTCCGGTCTTCACTCGAACGGGTACTCGCTCGTCCGGCACGTGCTGCTGAACCAGGCCGGTCTGGCCCTGGACGCACAGATCGACGAACTCGGCCGCACCCTCGGCAAGGAGCTGCTGGAGCCGACGAAGATCTACTCGCTGGACTGCCTCGCCCTTACCCGCACCACGGACGTACACGCGTACAGCCACGTCACGGGTGGCGGTCTGGCCGCCAACCTGGCCCGGGTGATCCCGGACACCCTGCACGCGATCGTCGACCGCACCACCTGGACCCCGGCCCCGATCTTCGACCTCGTCGGCAAGACGGGTCAGGTCGAGCGCCTGGAGCTGGAGAAGACCCTGAACATGGGCGTCGGCATGATCGCGATCGTGCCCGAGGAGTCCGCGGACGTGGCCCTGGCGACGCTGGCCGACCGAGGCGTGGACGCCTGGGTCGCGGGCGAGATCACGGACAGGGGCGACCACGAGACGGGCGCGGCCCTCGTGGGTACGTATTCAAATTAAGCACGCCGCCGGCTGCTCCCCTGCAGGCAGCACAGAACCCGGTCGGTGACCGAGGTCACCGACCGGGTGAGTGCTCAATGCAAAGTCAAGCGCCGCGACGCTGCTCCGAGGGGTCCTCGTCCTGATCGTCGTCGTCGTCCTCATAGAGGTCGGCGTACTTCGAGTACAGGTCGTCGTCGTCCTGCTCATCGTCCTCGAAACGATCGCCGTTCGGCGACTGGTTCGACGTCGATGCGCCCAGCTCCTCGGCCAGGCGTGAGAGGTCTGTCCCACCGCTGTTGTACTTCAGCTGGCGGGCGACCTTCGTCTGCTTGGCCTTGGCCCGGCCGCGCCCCATGGCTCGACCCCCTCAACGACGGGGCTCGACGGCCCCAGAGTCTGACACGCGTTCATGATCCGGAACGGACTCTCCGTGGAGAGGCCGGTCCGTAGGGCTTCCACGGTACCTGAGCCCGCGCCCATACGGTACGTCGCCCGCAGCACAGGCGTGTGCACAGGACCTTCGAGGCGCCCTGTCCTCGCTGGTCAACCGCGATTTTAACCACTTATTGGCGGTCGACCCGCCGGTAAGAGTGAGAGTTCTCTCCAACTGCCCACCGGCGGGTACCGGGCAAACCCGTGTTAACGGCTTCGGTCGACCTGCCCGGACGGCTCAGTGCGCTCCGCGTGCCTCCGCCATCCGCTGCTCGGCGATCCGGTCGGCCGCGGCGGCCGGCGGAATCCCATCCGTCTTCGCACGTGCGAATATGGCCAGCGTGGTGTCGTAGATCTTCGCCGCCTTCGCCTTGCACCGCTCGAAGTCGAAGCCGTGCAGCTCGTCGGCGACCTGGATGACGCCGCCGGCGTTCACCACGTAGTCGGGCGCGTAGAGGATCCCGCGGTCGGCGAGGTCCTTCTCGACGCCCGGGTGGGCGAGCTGGTTGTTGGCCGCACCGCACACCACCGTGGCGGTCAGCACCGGCACGGTGTCGTCGTTCAGGGCCCCGCCGAGCGCGCAGGGGGCGTAGATGTCGAGGCCCTCCACGCGGATCAGGGTCGCGGTGTCGGCGACGGCCGTCACGCCCGTCGGATGGGCCGCGAGGATCCGGCCCACGGCCTCCTCGCGGACGTCCGTGATGAAGACCTCGGCGCCCTCCGCCCGCAGGTGCTCCACCAGGTGGTGACCGACCTTGCCGACGCCCGCGATGCCGACCTTGCGGCCACGCAGGGAGGGGTCGCCCCACAGGTGCTGGGCGGAGGCCCGCATGCCCTGGTAGACGCCGAAGGCGGTGAGCACGGAGGAGTCGCCCGCGCCGCCGTTCTCCGGGGAGCGTCCGGTCGTCCAGGGGCACTCGCGCGCCACGACGTCCATGTCGGCGACGTACGTACCGACGTCGCACGCGGTGACGTACCGACCGCCCAGCGAAGCCACGAACCGGCCGTAGGCCAGCAGCAGCTCCTCGGACTTGATCCGGTCCGGATCACCGATGATCACGGCCTTGCCGCCGCCGTGGTCGAGACCGGCCATGGCGTTCTTGTACGACATCCCGCGCGCGAGGTTCAGCGCGTCGGCGACGGCCTCTTCCTCGGTCGCGTACGGGTAGAAGCGCGTACCGCCGAGGGCGGGGCCCAGAGCGGTGGAGTGGATGGCGATGACGGCCTTGAGGCCGCTGGCGCGGTCCTGGCAGAGCACTACTTGCTCATGACCCCCCTGATCCGAGTGGAACAGGGTGTGCAGGACGCCGTGTGTTACGTCGGTCACTGTGGTGACTCCTGAGTACTGGCGGCGATCGGAGCGAGCTCCCGTACGGGTGGCGGGGGCTGTGAGCATGAGATTAGACCCGTGAGAGCCCGTCCAACCCGCAGTGCTCAGGATCACCTACTCGCGGAGTACAACCGTGCGACGATTTGCATAGTTTTCCCGCACGTTTGTGAGCGGGTTTCGCAGGTTTTCCTGGCAGACCGCGGGGGAGAGAGCAGGCGTGCCCAAGGTGTCCTCGGTGATCGTCCCGTACGCGACCTATCTGCGCGTCTACGAGCCGCTGGCCGCCTTCCCGGAGCCGGAGCGCGGCCACTGGGACCGTTACGCCCGCCGCCCCGACCGGCCCTCGTACCAGGACGAACTGCGCCGCTCCCTGGCCGACTTGCTGCCCACCCCGCCGATCCCCGTGCCGGTGCACGAGAGCAGCGACGCCTTCGTGCTGGACGTCGACGGGGTGGTGTGCGTGTGCCCCTGGCGCACCCGGCTGCGCGGCTGGCAGGCGCTCGGGGAGCTGGCCGAGGAGCTGCCGAAGCCGGTGCTGGACGCGGCGCTGCCGGAGGTCGTACGCCGCCAGGCGGCCCAGGACTACGAGCGCTGGCTGGCCCGCAATCCGGACGCCCGGCCGTGGATCCGCACCTCGACCTGGCAGGTGCCGCTGCACTGGTTCGTGCTGGTGTCGGACGAGGAGCGGCGCTTCGACAAGGGCTCGGGCGAGATCCCGCCGATGCTGCGCTACCGCACGCCCATGGTGCAGGCGCGGCGGCGCGTGGCGCGGGCCCTCAGGACGCTCAAGGACACCATCGACGAGGGGCCGCTCATCGACGGCCTGGTGGACGTCGGGCGCTGGCTGGAGGAGTTCCACCCGCGCTCGCTGGTCGAGCTGGACTACGGCGGCCTGGTGCACACCCTGCCGCCCGGCGAGCTGGAGGACGACCACTCGGCGGCCGATGTGGCCGACGGCATCGAGGCGCTGCGGCACGGCGACGGGGGCGCCGCGGGGGAGGCCTACGGGCGGCTCGTGGAGCGGTGGCGGGCGGTGCGGGACCGGCGGTCGGCGAACTGAGCGGTCGGGGGTCTGAGCCGGTCCGGTGTGACTTGGCACACTCGGTTATGTAACGAACTGGCGTTTGACGGGGCGCCCGATTTGGGGTTTCGTGCTCGCTCTGGGTTCTTGATGCCTCGTCAACATCGGACGTAGGTCCCGATCCGGGCGTATGCATCAAGGGTGTGTCAACGCACGCAAGCGTGACGGACCGCACGTACGCGGCCCTTGCATCCCTAACCCCTCCTCGTGCCAAAATAGGACAAGGAGTCCGGGGAGGGCTCTCTCTCGACATTGCACGCTTTGGGGGGTCTTGAGACTCCTGCGTGCCACTGTGACTGATCGTCACAGTGGCGTGACTGTCCGCTATGGCATGGTCCATCGGCATCCGTCGCTGATGAACACCTGGGAGGGCAATTCCATCGGTTTGGCCGACGCGGCTGGACAGATGGTGTAGTTGTAGTGCCGAGGACAAGCCGTTCGTCCTATAACCGACTCGACTCGCGTCCGCCATTTCGGGCAACGCGGGTCAAGGTGCAGAATTTAGAGGAAAGAACCGAGAAGGTTCGGTTCTCCCGAGGAGGCCGCTCATGACCGCTCGCACCCCTGATGCCGAGCCGCTGCTGACCCCGGCTGAGGTCGCCACGATGTTCCGCGTCGACCCCAAGACGGTCACGCGGTGGGCGAAGGCCGGGAAGCTTACGTCCATCCGCACGCTCGGCGGACACCGCCGTTACCGCGAGGCTGAGGTCCGCGCTCTGCTCGCGGGCATCCCGCAGCAGCGCAGCGAGGCCTGAACAACCGCATAACCGGGCAAAACGGAGGTTCCCCAACTTCCGCGGCGCCCGAACTCTAGCTCCAAGCGACGCGGGTTCTGCCCCAACAGAGCCCACGCCCGAGCCGATCAGAGCTTCGCAGGCACGTAACAAGGGTGCGTCGTAGATCGCGCTGGACTCCGCCGGGTCCAGCGCGATCTTTTTTGTGTGCGCAGCGTGTGCCGACGGTGGTCCTGTGGGTGGGCTTGTCGGAGTCCGGGGAGGGGCGTCGGATCTCCTGTGGACGCGCCCTGGGGGTCCCTCGGACTGTGCGGGGCGATCCCCGGAAGCTGGTGCAATTGCACATATTAAATTGACCAGGTGTAGGTGAGGTGTAAGTACCGCGCTTCCGGAAACTCATGCGGTGACACCCGTCACATGGCGCGGTGCTTGTTGCCTCTGGACTATGTGCGCTAAGGGGAGGAGCGAGCTCCAGCTCCCCACGGCGGCGCGGGAGTTGACGTCCGGGGCGGTCACGCGGTGGAAGCGGTTTCGTCCTCGTTGACCTCGCGCGGAGCCGCCTGGGGGGTGCGCGGTGTGGAGTCCGTCGCCAGCCGCAGCAGGCGGTGGCAGATCGGGCAGTGGCGGGTGAGATGCCGGTAGGACGAGGCGGCCGACAGGTGTGCGCGGAGCAACGCCCGCGTTTCGTGCCTAGCCGATGCCGGCATACGCCACCTCCAGGGGCCACACGGGGAAAGTGCCCTGACTTCTGGGTACCGAGCGAATGTGACTCCGTCAAGGTGGGCGGGCGCTCCGCTGAGGGCGCCGGGTTGCGTGCGCCCGGTGCTGTGGGGGGTGCCCGGCGCTGTGGTTGCCGTCCCCTGGGGGCTGCCGCCCCCAGACCCCCGCTTCGGCCCTGAACGGGCCTTGTCCTCAAACGCCGGACGGGCTGGAATGCCTGGGCCGGCGTCGAGAGGGCCTGCCCGCGGAGATGAGTGAGGCCCGCACCCCTTGTCGGGATGCGGGCTTCTCGCTGTCGCTGCGGTCCTGACGGGATTTGCTGCGTCTGATTGCGGCTGCGCCGCGGGCGCGGCCTCCGTCTTGGCGGGGTGGGCGTGGGGGTGGGGCATGAGTAAGGCCCGCACCCCTTGTCGGGCTGCGGGCTTCTCGCTGTCGCTGTGGTCCTGACGGGATTTGCTGCGTCTGATTGCGGCTGCGCCGCGGGCGCGGCCTCCGTCTTGGCGGGGTGGGGGTGGGGCATGAGTAAGGCCCGCACCCCTTGTCGGGATGCGGGCCTCTCGCTATCGCTGCGGTCCTGACGGGATTTGAACCCGCGGCCTCCACCTTGACAGGGTGGCGAGCACTCCAAACTGCTCCACAGGACCAGGTCTCGCTGCGCTATTCGTGCGTTGCGCTGCGAGAAGAGACTCTACAGGAGGGCGAGCCTCCTGGTCGAACTCACCCAACGTGCACGCCCTGTTACGGCGCCAGCGCGTCGATCGTCTTCACGATCCGCTTGTCGGAGATCGGATACGCCGTACCGAGCGCGTGGGCGAAATAGCTGACGCGGAGTTCCTCCAGCATCCAGCGGACGTCCAGCACCTGCTGCGGGACCGGGCGCCCCTGCGGCATCTGCTCCAGGAGCCAGACGTACTCGTCCTGCATCTCGTGGACCTTCTCCATGCGCGTCGTGTCGCGCTGGACGTTCGTCGGCATCTGCTGCAGCCGACGGTCCACCGCGATCAGATACCGCACGAGATCCGGCATGCGCCGCAGCCCCGCCTCCGTCACGAAGCCGGGCTTCACAAGGGCGTCCAGCTGCTTACGGACGTCCGTGAGGTTTGCCAGTAGGGCAGGGCTCCGTACGGCCTTCAGACGGCGCTCAGCGGCCTGCCAGGCGGCGAGGACCTGCTGCACTTGGGCCACCGTACGGACCGTCGTGTCGACGATCTCGGCGCGCACCTTGTCGTACAGCTTGCGGTGCGACTCCTCGTCCCACGCAGGCCCCCCGAAGTCGCCGATCAGCTTGTCCGCCGCCGCCATCGCGCAGTCGTCGAAGAGGGCCTGGATCGAGCCGTGCGGGTTCGCCGACAGCGCCAGCTTCTGCGCGTTCGTCAGGCGGTCGCTCGCGAATTTCGCCGGGTTCACCGGGATGTTGCGGAGGATGAGCCGGCGCGTGCCCTTCCACATCGCCTGCTGCTGCTCCGCCTCCGTGTCGAAGAGGCGTACGGAGACCAGGTCGCCGTCGTCCACCAGCGCCGGGTACGCCTTCACCGGCTGGCCGGCGCGGCGGGTCTCGAAGACGCGGGTGAGCGAGCCGATGGACCAGTCCGTCAGGCCCTGGCGCTCCAGCGACTCGCCGCCCTCGCGGGAGGCGGTGGCCGCCGCGGCCTGTGAGAGGGCCTTGCGCGCCTTCGGCTTCAGCCGCAGCTTCAGCGCCTCCAGGTCCTTGTCCTCCGCCAGCTTGCGGCGCCGTTCGTCGATGATCCGGAAGGTGATACGGAGGTGGTCCGGGACCTTCGGCCAGTCGAAGTCGTCCGCGGTGAACGGGACCCCGACCATGCGCTTCAGTTCGCGCGCCATGGTCACCGTCAGCGGCTCCTGCAACGGCACCGCCGTGTCGAGGAACCGCTGCGCGAAGTTCGGCGCCGGCACGTAGTTGCGGCGGATCGGCTTGGGGAGCGAGCGGATCAGCTCCGTCACCAACTCCTCGCGCAGGCCCGGGATCTGCCAGTCGAAGCCCTCGTCCGTGACCTGGTTGAGGACCTGGAGCGGGATATGGACCGTCACGCCGTCCGCGTCCGCGCCCGGCTCGAACTGGTACGTCACCCGGAACTTCAGCGCTCCCTGCCGCCAGGTGTCCGGATAGTCCGCCTTGGTGACCGCCTCGGCCGACTCCCGGATGAGCATCTCGCGCTCGAAGTCCAGGAAGTCCGGCTGCTCGTGCCGCTTGCGCTTCCACCAGGAGTCGAAGTGGGCCCCGGAGACGACGTGTTCCGGGACCTTCTCGTCGTAGAAGTCGAACAGCGTCTCGTCGTCGACGACGATGTCCCGGCGCCGCGCCCGATGCTCCAACTCCTCGACCTCGCTGAGGAGTTTGCGGTTGTCGGCGAAGAACTTGTGGTGGGTGCGCCAGTCGCCCTCGACGAGGGCGTTGCGGATGAACAGCTCGCGGCTGACCTCGGGGTCGATACGGCCGTAGTTCACCTTGCGCTGGGCGATGATCGGGACGCCGTACAGCGTGACCTTCTCGTACGCCATCACGGCCGCCTGGTCCTTCTCCCAGTGCGGTTCGCTGTATGTCCGCTTCAGCAGGTGCTCGGCGAGCGGCTCGATCCACTCGGGCTCGATCTTGGCGTTGACGCGGGCCCAGAGGCGGGAGGTCTCGACGAGTTCGGCGGACATCACGAAGCGCGGGGGCTTCTTGAAGAGGGCCGAGCCCGGGAAGATCGCGAACTTGGCGCTGCGGGCGCCGAGGTACTCGTTCTTCGCGCCCTCCTTCACGTCCTTCATCCCGATGTGGGAGAGGAGGCCGGCGAGGAGGGAGACGTGGACGCGGTCGGCGGGGGCGTCGTCCTCGTTGAGGTGGATGCCCATCTGCTTGGCGACCGTGCGGAGCTGCGTGTAGATGTCCTGCCACTCGCGGATGCGCAGGAAGTTCAGGTACTCCTGCTTGCACATGCGCCGGAAGGAGCTCGATCCCCGCTCCTTCTGCTGCTCGCGGATGTAGCGCCACAGGTTGAGGTACGCGAGGAAGTCGCTCGTCTCGTCCTTGAAGCGGGCGTGCTGCTGGTCGGCCTGGGTCTGCTTGTCGGCCGGGCGCTCGCGCGGATCCTGGATGGAGAGCGCGGCGGCTATGACCATGACCTCGCGGACACAGCCGTTCTTGTCGGCCTCCAGGACCATGCGGGCCAGGCGCGGGTCGACGGGGAGCTGGGCGAGCTTGCGGCCGCTGTCCGTGAGCCGCTTGCGTACGTCCTTCTGCGTCGGGTCCAGCGCGCCGAGCTCCTGCAGGAGCTGGACGCCGTCGCGGATGTTGCGGTGGTCCGGCGGGTCGATGAACGGGAACTTCTCGATGTCGCCGAGGCCGGCCGCGGTCATCTGCAGGATGACGGAGGCGAGGTTCGTCCGCAGGATCTCCGCGTCCGTGAACTCCGGGCGGGCGAGGAAGTCGTCCTCGGAGTACAGGCGGATGCAGATGCCGTCCGACGTACGGCCGCAGCGGCCCTTGCGCTGGTTGGCGCTCGCCTGCGAGATCGGCTCGATGGGGAGCCGCTGCACCTTGGTGCGATGGCTGTACCGGCTGATCCGGGCGAAGCCGGGGTCGATCACGTACTTGATGCCCGGGACGGTGAGGGAGGTCTCGGCGACGTTGGTCGCCAGAACGATCCTGCGGCCGGTGTGGGCCTGGAAGACGCGATGCTGCTCCGCGTGGGAGAGGCGGGCGTAGAGGGGAAGAACCTCGGTGAACCGGTAGTTCCTCTTGACCAGCGCGTCCGCCGTGTCCCGGATCTCCCTCTCACCCGAGAGGAAGACGAGGATGTCGCCCTTGCCCTCCCCCTGAAGCTCCTCGACCGCATCGCAGATCGCGGTGATCTGGTCGCGGTCGGAATCGTCACCGTCCTCCTCGAGGAGCGGGCGATAACGCACCTCCACCGGATACGTCCGCCCGCTGACCTCGATGATCGGGGCGTCCCCGAAGTGCCGGGAGAACCGCTCGGGATCGATGGTGGCCGAGGTGATGACGACCTTCAGATCCGGCCGCTTCGGCAGCAGCTGCGCCAGATAGCCGAGCAGGAAGTCGATGTTGAGGGACCGCTCATGGGCCTCGTCGATGATGATCGTGTCGTAGGCGCGCAGCTCGCGGTCGGTCTGGATCTCGGCGAGCAGGATGCCGTCGGTCATGAGCTTGATGAAGGTGGCGTCCGGGTTCACCTGGTCGGTGAAGCGGACCTTCCAGCCGACGGACTCGCCGAGCGGCGTGTCCAGCTCCTCCGCCACCCGCTCGGCGACCGTGCGGGCCGCGATACGGCGGGGCTGCGTGTGCCCGATCATGCCGCGCACGCCGCGCCCGAGTTCGAGACAGATCTTCGGGATCTGCGTGGTCTTGCCGGACCCGGTCTCACCGGCGACGATCACCACCTGGTGGTCGCGGATGGCGGCCGCGATGTCGCTCTTCTTCTGGCTGACCGGCAGCTGCTCGGGGTACGTGACGGCGGGCACACGGGCGCGCCGGGTGGCGATACGCTCCTCGCCCCTGGCGATCTCCGCCTCGATCTCGGCGAGCACGGCGGCGCGCGCCTCCGGCTTACGGATCTTGCGCGCACCTTCGAGCCGCCGACCCAGCCGCTGCGCTTCGCGCAGGGAGAGCTCGGTCAGGCGGGGGGCGAGGGCGCCGAGGGCGGGGGCAGGGTGCGTAGACATACGCGATCCAGGATCTCATCCCGGGGAAAGAGGGGCGAGCCCTTTTGGGCCCGCCTCCCCCGCGTGCGTCAGGTGGACGGGCACCCAGGTGCCGTCCTCCTTACTCCTTCCAGGCCGACGCGCCGACCTCGCGTTCCCGGAGTACGCCCTTCACGGTGATGAGCGACGAAAACCCCCACCGGCGACCGGTGGGGGTTTTCGTACTGTGTGGCTGGGGCCGGGGTCGAACCGGCGACCTATCGCTTTTCAGGCGATCGCTCGTACCAACTGAGCTACCCAGCCGCGAGGCCTACAAGAAGCCTCAGCGGTCCTGACGGGATTTGAACCCGCGGCCTCCACCTTGACAGGGTGGCGAGCACTCCAAACTGCTCCACAGGACCAAGCAATGCGTACGACAGTGTCGCACACCGTACTGCGTGCCCCCAACGGGATTCGAACCCGTGCTACCGCCTTGAAAGGGCGGCGTCCTAGGCCGCTAGACGATGAGGGCTATCGGCCCGCCTGGGCGCTTCTCAGCGCGTCGGGGACGTGAGAAGCATATGGGATGGCGGGAGGTATCGCCAAAACGGTTTACGGGGTGGGGCTCGGGGACGGGGTCGGCGAGCCGGTCGGTGAGTCGGTCGCGCCCGGTTGGTTCTCCTCCACCAGGTGGCGGCGTACCTCTGCCGTCGTCAGGCCCAGGCCGCCCAGTTCGATCTCGTCCCAGGCCTGGAGACGGCGGGTGTCGCGGTCGAAGTAGAGGATCGAGGTCTGGATGGGGTCGGGGTGTTTGCCCTCGATCGCGCGCAGGCCGCTGCCCCCGGTGGAGCCTTCGACGCGCAGGCGGGTGCCGTAGGGGAGGACCTCCATCTCCTGGTGGTGGATGTGGCCGGCCAGGGCCAGGGGGACCTCGCCGTCGGTCTGGCGGGCGGCGACCGGTTCGTGGGCGATGGCGACGTCCACGGGGGTGCCGGCGGTCTCCTGGTCGCGCAGGGACGTGGCCAGGCGGGCGCCGGCCAGTTCGTTGGCCGCGTCGCCGCCGGGGACCTTTGAGCGGTCGGGGGTGAACTGGGGGTCGCCGATGCCGGCGAAGCGCAGGCCCGCGACGGTCTGGGCCTTGCCGTCGTCCAGGACGTGGACGTTCTTCAGGTTCTCCAGGTAGCGCTGGGTCACGTGGGAGTCGTGGTTGCCGCGGACCCAGACGTAGGGGGCGCCGAGGTCCTCGATGGGGTCGAGGAAGCCGTTCTCGGCGGCGGTGCCGTGGTCCATGGTGTCGCCGGAGTCGACGATCACGTTGACCTTGTACTGGTCCACGAGCGAGGCGATGATCTTCCAGCTCGCCGGGTTGAGGTGGATGTCGGACACGTGCAGGACGCGGATGGTGCTCGGGTCGGGTGCGTAGGCGGGGAGCGTGGAGGTGGCGTCGTAGAGCTTGGTCACGTTGGTGACCAGGCGGGCCAACTCCTTTTGGTAGACGTCGAATTCGGTGACGATGCTGCGCGCGTTGCCGACCAGGGAGGGCGCCGAGGAGAGCAGGCCCGAGAACTTCGGCTCCAGGACGGATTCGGGGTTCCAGGTGGCGTACGCCGTGCCGCCCGAGGCCGCCAGGAGGGTGAGGGCGAGGCCGCCGGCCGCCAGGGCGCGGCGGGGGCGGCGGTAGACCGCCAGGCCCAGGGCCGTGGCTCCGGAGACGACGGCCACGCAGCTGCGTACGGCCAGGTCGCGGGTGCCGTGGGCGACGTCCTGGGTGACCTCGTCCTGGAGGCCGGAGAGGCGTTCGGGGTGGTCGACGAGGGCCTGGGCGCGGGCGGGGTCCAGCTGGTCGACGTTGACGTCCAGGCGGACGGGGGCGATGTGGCTGTCCAGTTGGAGGGCGCCGAGCGGGGAGACGTTGATCTTCGTGCCGCCGGTGGCGGACGGGCGCAGCGTCATCGTCGTGTTCATGGGGCCGACCGGGACCCGTACGTTGCCGACGATCAGCAGGCCGAGCCAGGCGCCGAGGAGGACGACGGTGACCAGGCCGAGGGCGCGTGTCCACGGGTGGGGTTGGGAGACGAGTTCCGGGGTGGGGTGCGGGCGGCGGGTGGCGTAACGGCGGGCGAGGGCGCGTGGGGCCCTGGGGAGAGGGGCGAGAACCTTCCGGACTGCGGCGGGGACGCGGGCCATTGGTCCCGTATGCCCAAGTGCGGGGGTGGGTATGCGGGGCCGTTGGCGGCTCCTTCACGGCTGGTTCGCGCCCGGGGTTCGTACCCGACAATGGGCCTGTGCTGGAGATGACGCGCGAGGAGTTCGAGGAACTGGTCGCCGAGGCGCTGGACCGGATTCCGCCGGAGTTGACGCGGCTGATGGACAACGTCGCGGTGTTCGTCGAGGACGAACCGCCGACGGACGATCCCGAGCTGCTCGGGTTGTACGAGGGGACTCCGCTGACCGAGCGCGGGGAGTGGTACGCCGGGGTGCTGCCGGATCGGATCACGATCTACCGGGGGCCGACGCTGCGGATGTGTGAGTCGCGGGAGGAGGTCGTCGAGGAGACCGAGGTGACGGTGGTGCACGAGATCGCGCATCACTTCGGGATCGACGACGCGCGGTTGCACGCGCTCGGGTACGGGTGAGCGGGGCTCCGAGGGGCCTGTGAACCTGTGAATGCGGGGCGCGTGTCCTCTTGTGGGCGGCGGGAGTTGGGCAGGTTGACTTCTTCGCCCGCCCATGGAGGTGGCTCCCGTGCGCCCCTTGTACGTACCTGTCCGTCTGGCTGCCACGGTGATGGCCGTCGCCGCCGCATCCGGCTGTATGAGCGTGGGTGACGACGGCGGAGGCGGGAGCGCGAAGCCGTCGCACTCCGTGGGGCAGCGTGGTGGTGAGGCGCCCGACGGGGGGTCGGCCGTGTCGGGTGGCGGCACCGGGTACGGGGCGCATGTGGACGACCGCAAGCGGGAGAAGGAGAAGCGCAAGGGGAAGCGCAAGGGCGAGAAGGGGGCGGAGGAGTCGGCGTCCGCCTCGGCGTCGCCGTCCGCGGACGTGAGCGCTTCCGCCCCGGCGGGGGCAAGCCGCCGGCCAAGCCGGGGCAGACCGAGAAGCCGGGGCCCACCCGTACGGCGGAGCCGACGCCCACCCGGACGCCGGATCCGGAGCCGACGCCGAGCCAGGAGCCGACGTCGGCCCTGCCGACGCCCACGGAGGCCGAGCCGTCGTCGTCGGCGCATGAGGAGACGGGGCCGCAGCTGGCCCAGCGGGAGCCGGCGCCGACTGCGGGGGCGCCCGCGTGACCTGGGGCCTGTCGTTTGGATCAGCTCGGCGTCGCGGGGTCGAGAGGGGTGGTGGCAAGTGACGTTGCCTACACGGGCGACGGCCAGTTTGCCTTGGGGGGCCTGGGGTGCGTATGGTGGTAGATCGTTTGATCCCATTTGCCCGGCGCCACTGCAGAGCGCGCCGTGTGGCGCGTTCTCTCCCTTGCCGTGGCTGACCGCATTGAGGCGGTCGTATTGCGAATCACGGAGTTGACGGGCGCGTGCCGACGAGACTCCGGAAGGTTTCGCATACGCATGTCCATTTCCAGTACTGATCACGTCGTGGTGCCCGAGGACGCGGAGAACGCGTCCGTCGAGGAGACTCCCGAGGTGACCTTCGCGGACCTCGGTCTCCCCGAGGGCGTCGTCCGCAAGCTCGCCCAGAACGGCGTGACCACCCCCTTCCCGATCCAGGCCGCGACCATCCCGGACGCCCTGGCCGGCAAGGACATCCTCGGCCGTGGCCGCACCGGCTCCGGCAAGACCCTCTCCTTCGGTCTGCCGACCCTGGCCACGCTGGCCGGCGGCCGCACCGAGAAGCACAAGCCGCGCGCGGTCATCCTCACCCCGACCCGTGAGCTGGCCATGCAGGTCGCCGACGCGCTTCAGCCCTACGGCGACGTCCTGGGCCTGAAGATGAAGGTCGTCTGCGGCGGTACGTCCATGGGCAACCAGATCTACGCCCTGGAGCGCGGTGTCGACGTCCTCGTCGCCACCCCGGGCCGCCTGCGCGACATCATCAACCGCGGCGCGTGCTCCCTGGAGAACGTGCAGATCGCCGTCCTCGACGAGGCCGACCAGATGTCGGACCTGGGCTTCCTGCCCGAGGTCACCGAGCTGCTCGACCAGATCCCGGCGGGCGGTCAGCGCATGCTGTTCTCGGCCACGATGGAGAACGAGATCTCCACGCTGGTCAAGCGCTACCTGACCAACCCGGTCACGCACGAGGTCGACAGCGCCCAGGGCAACGTCACGACCATGTCGCACCACATCCTCATCGTGAAGCCCAAGGACAAGGCGCCGGTCACCGCCGCGATCGCCTCCCGCAAGGGCCGCACGATCATCTTCGTCCGCACCCAGCTGGGCGCCGACCGTATCGCCGAGCAGCTGTGCGACTCCGGTGTGAAGGCCGACGCGCTGCACGGCGGTATGACGCAGGGCGCGCGTACCCGCGTGCTGGAGGACTTCAAGAAGGGCTACGTCAACGCGCTCGTCGCGACTGACGTCGCCGCCCGCGGCATCCACGTCGACGGCATCGACCTGGTCCTGAACGTGGACCCGGCCGGCGACCACAAGGACTACCTGCACCGGGCCGGCCGTACGGCGCGTGCGGGGCGTACGGGCACGGTCGTGTCCCTCTCCCTGCCGCACCAGCGCCGGCAGATCTTCCGGCTGATGGAGGACGCGGGCGTCGACGCCTCGCGCCACATCATCCAGGGCGGCAACGCCTTCGACCCGGAGGTCGCCGAGATCACCGGCGCCCGTTCGATGACCGAGGTGCAGGCCGAGTCCGCGGGCAACGCCGCGCAGCAGGCCGAGCATGAGGTGGCTCACCTCACCAAGCAGCTGGAGCGGGCGCAGCGGCGCGCCGCGGAGCTGCGTGAGGAGGCCGACCGGCTCGTCGCCCGGGCCGCGCGCGAGCGGGGCGAGGACCCCGAGGCAGCGGTCGTTGAGTCGCAGGCCGCGCAGGCTTCGGCGACGGTCGAGACCGTCGAGGTGGCCGTGCCCGAGCAGCAGCCGGTGGCGCAGGACGCCGACAGGTCGGAGGCTCCGGCGTACGAGCGTCGTGAGCGTCGTGACAACGACCGTGGTGGCTTCCGTCGGGACGACCGCCGCGATGACCGTCGGGACGACCGGGGTGGGCGTTCCTTCGAGCGTCGGGACAACGACCGCGGTGGGTTCAACCGTGACCGTGGCGAGCGTGGTTTCGAGCGTCGCGACAACGACCGTGGCGGCTTCCGTCGCGACGACCGTCGGGACGACCGCCGCGATGACCGTCGGGACGACCGGGGTGGGCGTTCCTTCGAGCGTCGGGACAACGACCGCGGTGGGTTCAACCGTGACCGTGGCGAGCGTGGTTTCGAGCGCCGTGACAACGACCGTGGCGGCTTCCGTCGCGACGACCGTCGGGACGACCGCGGTGGCCGTTCCTTCGAGCGTCGGGACGACCGTGGTGGCCGTCCCTTCGAGCGCCGCGACGACCGGGGTGGGTTCCGTCGGGACGACCGGCCGGCCGGTCGTTCCTTCGAGCGCCGGGACGAGCGCGGTGGGCACCGCGGCAGCGACCGCCCCTTCAACCGTGACCGCCGCGACGACCGTCCGGGCTTCCGCTCCGGCGGCCACGACCGGCCCGGCCACGACCGGCCCGGCCACGACCGGCCCGGCCACGACCGGCCCGGCCACGACCGGCCGTACGGCCGCCGTGACGACCACCGCGGTGGCGGCTCCTTCCAGCGCCGCGAGGACAAGCCGCGCTGGAAGCGCAACGGCTGACGCCGAGTGAGCTGCGAGGGCCCGTACGACTTTGTCGTACGGGCCCTTTTCAGTCGCCTGTGACGCATGTCACGCCGCTCGGGCGGGAATCGCTGGGGGCATGACAGATGACGCGATAGCGAGTGGGCTGTCGGACGAGGAACGGCTTGCCCAGCTCGGTTACACCCAGGTCCTCGCCCGCCGTATGTCGGCGTTCTCCAACTACGCCGTCTCCTTCACGATCATCTCCGTCCTGTCGGGCTGCCTGACCCTCTACCTCTTCGGCATGAACACGGGCGGCCCCGCCGTGATCATGTGGGGCTGGGTGGCCGTGGGTCTGATGACCCTCTTCGTCGGCCTGTCGATGGCCGAGATCTGCTCGGCGTACCCGACGTCGGCGGGCCTGTACTTCTGGGCGCACCGGCTCGCGCCGCCGCGTACGGCCGCCGTCTGGGCGTGGTTCACGGGCTGGTTCAACGTGCTGGGCCAGGTGGCGGTGACGGCCGGCATCGACTTCGGGGCCGCGTCCTTCCTGGGTGCGTATCTGAACCTGCAGTTCGGCTTCGAGGTGAGGCCGGGCCGGACGATCCTGCTCTTCGCGGGGATCCTGGTGCTGCACGGCCTGCTGAACACCTTCGGTGTGCGCGTCGTCGCCCTGCTCAACAGCATCAGCGTGTGGTGGCACGTGCTGGGTGTCGCGGTGATCGTCGGCGCGCTGGCCTTCGTACCGGACAGGCACCAGTCCGCTTCCTTCGTGTTCGGCGAGTTCGTGAACAACACGGGCTGGGGAAGCGGGGTGTACGTGGTGCTGCTGGGGCTGCTGATGGCCCAGTACACCTTCACCGGGTACGACGCCTCGGCCCATATGACGGAGGAGACCCACGACGCGTCGACGGCGGGCCCGAAGGGCATCGTGCGGTCGATCTGGACGTCATGGATCGCGGGATTCGTCCTCCTCCTGGGCTTCACCTTCGCCATCCAGTCGTACGAGGGTGCGCTGGCGTCCCCGACGGGCGCGCCGCCCGCGCAGATCCTGCTCGACGCGCTCGGGGCGACGGCGGGCAAGCTGCTCCTGCTGGTCGTCATCGGGGCGCAGCTGTTCTGCGGGATGGCGTCCGTGACGGCCAACAGCCGCATGATCTACGCCTTTTCGCGCGACGGGGCGCTGCCCTTCTCCCACATCTGGCACACGGTCAGCCCGCGCACCCGCACGCCGGTCGCGGCGGTGTGGCTGGCGGCGGGCGGGGCGCTGCTCCTCGGGCTGCCGTATCTGATCAACGTGACGGCGTACGCCGCGGTGACCTCGATCGCGGTGATCGGCCTGTACATCGCGTACGTCATCCCGACGCTGCTGCGGCTGCGCAAGGGGGAGGCCTTCGAGCGGGGGCCGTGGCATCTGGGCCGCTGGTCGAGGGCCGTGGGTGTGGTGGCGGTGGCGTGGGTCGGCGTGATCACGGTGCTGTTCATGCTGCCGCAGGTGTCCCCGGTGACCTGGGAGACCTTCAACTACGCCCCCATCGCCGTGCTCGTCGTCCTCGGCTTCGCCATGACCTGGTGGCTGGCCTCGGCCCGGCACTGGTTCCTCAACCCCGACCACGAGCGGACGATCGCCCGCGAGGCGGCTCGGGCGGGGGCGCCCGAAGTGGTGGATCCGTAGGGCTGCGGCTCGGCGGACCCGTGGCGCGGAGGCGCGCGAAGGCTCATTCCGACGCCGTCCGCACCGGCGACGCGGCCGTGTCCCCGATACCCGATCGGCGACACGGCCACGGGCGGCTATGCTCAGGGTGGCAACATCGCCTGGGCCCTTAGCTCAATTGGCAGAGCAGTGGACTTTTAATCCATTGGTTGTGGGTTCGAGTCCCACAGGGCCTACAAGAGAGCCCCAGTTCAGACGACTTCTGGACTGGGGCTCGCGGCGTTTTCGGGTTGCTTTCGGCACGGGTACCAGGCACAGACGGACTCGGCGCCGGGCTGGTGGGCCCGGCGCCGAGGCTTGGTGCGGTGAACTGGGACAGCTAGTGGTGACAACTCGAGCCGGTGTGGTTGATTTGCCCGCCCGCGCTGCCTTCACCATTGAGTGCGTTGCCCAGCAGACCGTTGAGCACGCCGACCTGGCCGAGGATGTCGATGTTCTGGTCGTGCGACTTGCATCCTCCGTGGTCGTGCCCGCCGTATGCGTTGGCAGTGCCGGTGGCTATGAAGCTGAAGCTCCCCAGGATGGCGGCCGCGACAGCGGCCTTCTGAAGCTTGCGCATTGCTCCTCCTTGGGTCGGGTAGAGCGCACCATCGATAGATCCACTTTGCGCTCATTTCGGAGGCTAATCCGATATCTCCCGCCGCGCTCATCGGGACTGCCATATGGGGGTCCTGAGGGTCAATCGGCTGTGACGGAGCCTCAATGTCCGCAACCCCGGGCGTACTTCGACTTCTCATGTTTTGGCTTGCGCCTTTCCGTGAGAGGCGGTTAGCTGTGTCTCACGGATATGTTCACTCCTAACCGTGAGGTTTGACGATGGCTGCCCCTCGCACCACCCCTCGCACCACGGCCCGCAACACCAGCGAGCGAGTCCCCGTCCGCGTCTTCGGCGGCCCGACCGCCCTCATCGAGTACGGCGGCCTGCGCCTCCTCACCGATCCCACCTTCGACGCCCCCGGCGACTACCCGCTGGGAGACGGCCGTGCCCTGACCAAGACCGCCGCCGCCTCCGTATCGCCCGCCGAGCTCGGGCGGATCGACGTGGTTCTGCTCTCGCACGACGAGCACCCCGACAACCTCGACGTCTCCGGCCGCGCGCTGCTCGCCGAGGTGCCGTTGACCTTGACCACGCCGAGCGGCGCGGGCCGGCTGGGCGGTACCGCTCGGGGGCTGGGGGACTGGGAGTCCGTGACGGTGGACCGGCCCGGCGGGGGTGCGATCACCGTGACCGGGGTGCCGGCGCTGCACGGCCCGGGGGAGCGCGAGGAGCTCGAAGCGGTCGTCGGGCAGGTCGTCGGCTTCGTGCTGACCGGGGACGGTCTGCCCACGGTGTACATCAGCGGCGACAACGCCCAGCTCGGGCCGGTCAAGGAGATCGCCGAGCGGTTCGGGCCGGTGGACACGGCCGTCCTCTTCGCCGGGGCCGCCCGCGTGGCGGTACTCGATCGCCAGTTGCTCACCCTCGACAGCGTCCGGGCCGTGGAGGCCGCCCGGATCCTCGGGGCGCGCCGGATCGTCCCCGTCCACTTCGACAGTTGGGCCCACTTCACCGAGGGGCGCGACGAGCTGGTGGCCGCGTTCACCGAGGCGGGGCTGATCGACCGGGTCCAGCTGGGCTGACCGGCGCCCAGGGGGCCGGCTCGCCGCCTCACCGCCTCGTCGTCTCACAGGAATGTCACAGCCTGGTCCGATAAGTCCTACGTGACGCATGGCGAGTTTGTGCCAGTCAGCGATCTCAGCTCTCTGAACTACCAACAGAAATCGGTCCCTTGAGGGAAGCTGGGCGATCATCCGGGATCACATTCCGGACCGCGGCGGTCGAAGGTGCTCGATACGGCCGCCGACGTCTACGTTCCTTCAGCACCAGGGATCACCATGCCCACCACCCCCCACCAGGCCCCGATACCGGGGGCGAAACGCGCCGCCCGTATCGCCGTGGCCGCAGGCCTCGTCGCCGCGCTCTCCGCGGCCGGGCCCATACCCCTCGCCCTCGCCGCGGACGGCACCACCGCCACCGCGGCCGACCCCGGCGTCAAGTCCGCGCACGACAAGCTCGGTTCGGACGACGCCGACCTCCTCGCGGAGGCGAAGGCACAGCGCGACAAGACCGTCACGATGATGATCGCCACGGCACCCGGACAGACCGAGAAGCTCGCCGAGGAGCTGGACGCGGTCAAGGGCGGCTCCGTGGGCCGTACGTACGACAAGCTCGGCTACGTACGGGCCACGGTGCCGACCGCCAAGGCGGAGTCGGCCATTGCGGCCGCCGCCAAGCTCTCCTCCGTGCAGGCCATCGACCTGCGGGACGAAATACCCCTGGAGGAGCCGAGCCTCGACAGCGGCGGCAAGTCGAGCGCCTCCGCGGCCACTTACCCCGGCCCGGACAAGAACACCCCCGCGAAGAACCCGTACAACCCGTCCTTCGAGACGGGCGCCGTCGACTTCGTGAAGAAGAACCCGAAGGCGGACGGGCGTGGCGTGACCATCGGTGTCCTCGACACCGGCGTCGACCTCGCGAGCCCGGCGCTGCAGAAGACGACCACCGGTGAGCGCAAGATCGTCGACTGGGTGACCGCCACCGACCCGATCGTCGACGGCGACGGCACCTGGCGGGCGATGACCACCTCCGTCTCCGGGCCCTCCTTCACGTACGGCGGGAAGACCTGGAAGGCCCCTGCGGGCTCGTACGGGATCAGCACCTTCCGTGAGGCCGTCACCAACCAGGGCAAGGTCACGGAGGGCGACGCCGACGGCGACGTCAACCGCGACGGCGACACCACCGACGACTGGGGCGTGCTGTACGACGCCGCCGCCGGCACGGTCACCGTCGACGTCGACGACAACGGCGACTTCACCGACGACACCCCGATGAAGCCGTACAAGGACGGCCACCAGGTCGGCCACTTCGGCACCGACGACCCGGCCACGGACATCCCCGAGAGCCAGGACTTCGTCGTGGAGGTCCGCAAGGACGTCCCGATGGATCCGCTGGGCGGCGACTGGGTCGGCAAGAAGGCCGACTTCGTCAACATCGGCCTCACCGCCGGTTCGCACAGCAGCCACGTGGCCGGCATCACCGCCGCCAACGGCATGTTCGGCGGCAAGATGAACGGCGCCGCCCCCGGCGCGAAGATCGTCTCGTCGCGCGCCTGCCTCTTCGGGCCCAGCTGCTCCACCGTCGCGATCACCGAGGGCATGATCGACCTCGTCGTCAACCGCGGCGTCGACGTCGTCAACATGTCCATCGGCGGCTTGCCGCCCCTGAACGACGGCAACAACGCCGACGCCGAGCTGTACAACCGCCTGATCGACACCTACGGCGTCCAGCTCGTCCTCTCCGGCGGCAACTCCGGCCCCGGCGCCAACACCATCGCCGACCCGGGTCTGGCCGACAAGGTCATCTCGGTCGGCGCCGGTGTCTCCAAGGAGACCTTCGCCGCCAACTACGGCACCGGCGTCGAGAACAAGTACCAGCTGTTCAACTTCTCCTCGCGCGGCCCGCGTGAGGACGGCGGCTTCACGCCGACGGTCGTCGCCCCCGGCTCCGCGGTCAGCACGATCCCGGCCTGGATGCCCGGCTCGCCGGTCGCCGAGGCGGGCTGGAAGCTGCCGGCCGGCTACGCCATGTACAACGGCACGTCGATGGCGTCCCCCCAGACGGCGGGCGCGAGCGCGCTGCTGCTGAGCGCCGCCAAGCAGCAGGGCATCAAGCTGACGCCCCAGAAGCTGCGCACCGCGCTCACCTCGACCGCCCACCACATCGAGGGACTTCAGGCGTACGAGGAGGGTGCCGGCCTCATCGACGTCGTCGACGCCTGGAAGGCGATCAAGGCGGGCGCCACCGCGCACGACTACGCCGTGAAAGCCCCGGTCGACACCGCGCTCGACCAGGCGCTGAAGACGCCGGGCTTCGGCACGGGCGTCTACGACCGCGAGGGCGGCCTCAAGGCCGGGCAGAAGAAGACGTACGACGTCACGATCACCCGTACGTCCGGTCCCGCCGGCTCGCTCCCGCACACCCTGCGCCTGGCGAACAACCAGGCCCGCACCTTCTCGATCGTCGGCCCGAGGGTCGTCGACCTGCCGCTGAACAAGGCGGTGACCGTCAAGGTCCAGGCCGCCCCGAAGCACGCGGGCATCAAGAGCGTGATCCTGGAGGCCGACGACCCGAGGACCGTGGGCGTCGACAAGCAGATCCTGAACACCGTCGTGGTCTCCACGCCGGTCCAGCACACCTTCACCGCGTCCGGGTCGGTGCAGCGCAACAACGTCAAGTCGTACTTCGTCACCGTCCCCGAGGGCACGAAGTCGCTCCAGGTCACGCTGGGCGGCCTGGCGGAGGGCAGCCGGACGCTGTTCAGCGCCATCAGCCCGTACGGCACCCCGGTCGCCGACAACGACCCCAACACGCCGGACATCGCCTCCTACGAGGACCCGCTGCCCGGCGTCTGGGAGATCGAGGTCGACTCGCGCCGTACGTCGGCCCTGCTGGACAACCCGTACAAGCTGAACGCCACCGTGTACGGCGCGTCCTTCGACCCGGCGGCCGTGACCGTGCCGGAGGCCAAGGTCGGTACTCCGGTCGCCGCCTCCTGGACGGTGACCAACAAGCTGGAGGCCGTGGAGGGCACCCTCAGGGGCGGCACGCTCGGCTCGTCGAAGACCGCGCGGCCGACCATCGCCGACGGTGAGACGCAGACCAGCACCATCGAGGTGCCCGAGGGCACCACGTCGCTGGACGTCGCCATCGGCAAGGTCTCCGACCTGGCCTCCGACCTCGACCTGAACGTGTACGACGCCGAGGGCAAGCTCGTCGGCCAGTCCGCGGACGGCGACTCCGAGGAGGCCGTCTCCATCGCCAACCCGGCCGCCGGCAAGTACACCGTCGAGGTCGTCGGCTTCAAGGTGCCGTCCGGCTCCACCGCGTACGACTACCGGGACGCGTTCTTCTCCTCCGCGCTCGGCTCGATCACGGCCGACGACTCGACGCCGGTGAAGCTCGGCACGGGCGACTCGGCGAAGGTGGCGGCGAACGTCACGGTCGCGCGGGCCGTGCCCGAGGGCCGGCAGCTCTTCGGTGAGGTACGGCTGGTGAACACGCGCGGGACGACCGCGGGTGTCGGCGGGGTGACGATCGAGAAGGTCACGCCGTAGTCGTCGTAAGGCTGCCGTCGTCGTAAGGCTGTGGTCGACGTACGACTGAGGGGCGGGTGTCCGGCATCGGACGCCCGCCCCTTCGTCTTGCCCCCGTTCAGCCCACGTTGAGCCCCGCGAGGTCCCCCAGCGGCAGCGTGTGCTGGGTCTGCAGGACCTTCGCGCGCAGGTAGCGGACGTTGTCCGGGGTGGCGAAGACGCCGGTGGGGACGCGGTCCTGGACCTCGATGCCGAGGGCGCGCAACTGGTCGGCCTTGTCGGGGTTGTTGGAGAGCAGGTCCAGTTCGCCGATGCCCAGGGCGGTGAGCATCTGGGCGGCCGCCGTGTAGTCGCGGGCGTCCTCCGGCAGGCCGAGGGCGGCGTTCGCGGCGTAGGTGTCGAGGCCCTGGTCCTGGAGGGCGTACGCGTCCAGCTTGTTGTAGAGCCCGATGCCGCGGCCCTCCTGGCGCAGGTACAGCAGCACCCCGCCGCGCTCGGCGATGCGCTCGACGGCCTCGCGCAGCTGGGGGCCGCAGTCGCAGCGGGCCGAGCCGAAGACGTCGCCGGTCAGGCACTCGGAGTGCAGCCGGACCAGGGGGGTGGTGCCGGGGGCCGGGTCGCCGAGGACGACGGCCACGTGCTCCTGGCCGTCGGTCAGGCCGTGGAAGGTGACCAGCTCGGCGTCCACGGAGTAACCGTCGTGGAAGCGCAGCGGGACCCGGACGCGGGCGCGCTGGGTGGCGGCGGCGGTGAAGTCGGGCATGCGGGATCTCCGGGTTCCGTACGTGGGCCAGCTGCTTCAGATTTGAAGCAGCTCCTCGGTCCAGGACCCTACCCCATGCTTTAAATTTGAAGCAACAGGTTTGTCGGCCGCGTCACAGACCCGCGTCACAGACCGGACTCGTGCCTCACGAACAGGACTTGCCGGAGCGCCGCCGCCAGGGCACGTCGTCGGCGGTGGCGTGCGCGTCCTCTCCCTGGAAGCCCTCGGCGACCGCGGTGAAGATCTCCTCCAGCTGTCCGACCTGCTCCGGGGTCAGCCGGTCGAAGAGCAGCGCCCGCACGGTCTCCACGTGCCCCGGAGCCGTGCGCTCCAGGACACGCATCCCTTCCTCGGTGATCGCCGCGATGCTGCCCCGCTTGTCCCAGCGGCAGTCCTCGCGCCGCACCAGCCCGTCCTTCTCCAGGCGCGTCACGGCGTACGTCAGCCGGCTGCGGGTGATCTTCAGCCCTTCCGCGAGATCGGTCATGCGCAACCGGCGCTCCGGAGTCTCGGACAGGGTGGCGAGGATGGAGTAATACAGATGGGGCATGCCGGCTTCCTGCTGGAGCTGCCGGTCCAGCGCGTCCTCCACGAGGGCGGCGGAGGCGATGTAGGCGCGCCAGGCGCGCTGCTCCTCGGGGGTGAGCCAGCGAGTCGTCATGCCCCCAGTGTAGGTTTGTTTCAAACTTGAACCAAGCCCGAGTTTCCCCGACCGAGCCGGAGAGCGCGCCGATGCCGTCGTACCCCTACGTCCTGCTGTCCGCCGCGGTCTCCCTGGACGGCTACCTCGACGACACCACCCCCGAGCGCCTGCTCCTGTCCAGCCCGGCCGACTTCGACCGCGTCGACGAGGTGCGGGCTGGCGTGGACGCGATCCTCATCGGCGCCGGCACGATCCGGGCGGACAATCCCCGGCTGCTGGTGAACTCGGCCGAGCGGCGGGCCGCGCGGGTGGCGGCGGGCAAACCGGAGTATCCGCTGAAGGTCACGGTCAGCGCGTCCGGCGAACTGGATCCGGCGGCGAACTTCTGGCACACGGGCGGCGAGAAGATCGTCTATACGACGGAGAAGGGCGCGGAGCGGCTGCGGCGGACGCCGGTCGCGGCGGATGTGGTCGCACTGGGCGCGGACCTGGACTGGCGGGCGCTGCTGGAGCACCTGCGCGAGGTGCACGGCGTCGAGCGGCTGATGGTCGAGGGCGGCGGCACGATCCACACGCAGCTGCTGCAGCAGGGCCTCGCGGACGAGGTCCAGCTGGTGCTGGCGCCGCTGTTCGTCGGGGACCCGGACGCACCGCGGCTGTTCGGGCCGGGCGGGTACCAGGGCGGCCGGCTCCGGCTGCTGGAGACGCGACGGATCGAGGACGTCGTCCTGATGCGCTACGAGCCGACGGCGCCCGGCGTCGGCGCCCTTCCCTCCGCCGCGGACCGGCACTGGCTGGCACTGGCGTGTGACCTGGCCGCGCAGTGCCCGCCGTCGGAGACGGCCTTCAGCGTCGGGGCGGTGGTCGTGGCGGCCGACGGCACGGAGCTGGCGCGGGGGCACTCCAGGGAGGGCGACGATCCCGTGGTGCACGCGGAGGAGGCGGCGCTGGGGAAGATCGCGGCCGGTGATCCGAGGCTGGCGTCGGCGACGGTGTACAGCAGCCTGGAGCCGTGCACCCGGCGGGCCTCGCGGCCGGCGCCCTGCGCCCGGCTGATCCTGGAGGCCGGGGTGCGGCGGGTGGTGACGGCTTGGCGGGAGCCGGACACGTTTGTGGTGGGCGCCGACGGGAGCGGGCTGCTGGCGCGGGAGGGGGTGGATGTCCTGGTCCTGCCGGAGTACGAAGAGCGGGCAAAAGCCCCGAATGGGCACCTGCTGCCGTGACGCCGGGAAAGGCGTGTGCTTTCTGTCCTGCGGATGGCGTACTATTGAGTCATCGCCGCGGGGTGGAGCAGCTCGGTAGCTCGCTGGGCTCATAACCCAGAGGTCGCAGGTTCAAATCCTGTCCCCGCTACTGAAAGTTCAGGGCCGGAACCAATTGGTTCCGGCCCTGAGTGTTTTCCCGGTGTTCGGCCCACGGGCTTGCCCCTCTTTCCCCCGTCGTCCGGTCGGCCCTCACCACTCGCTCCCCACCCCGTTTCGGCAACCCTGGTGAGGTGGAGGAACGGCGGATCTCGCACGCACGCCGGTTCGCCCGGCTGCTCCCCGCCCTGCTGATCGCGGCCGGGGGCGCGTACGACTACACCACGCCCACCGAATTCACCGGCGCTCCCTTCTCCACCGCCGCACCCCTCGTCGCCGCCCCGCTCTACTCGCTGCGCGGCACGGTGCTCACGGGGCTCGTCGCCTTCGCCGCACTGCTCGTGCTCCGCATCGCGCTCGGCGGCACCCCCGGCGCAGAGGTGATCACCGAGCTGGCCACCGTGGTCACCGTCTCCGCGCTCGCCGTCCTCGTCAACGTCCTCGTCCGCCGCAGCGACGAGCGCCTCGCCTCCGCCCGTGAGATCGCCGAGGCCGCCCAGCGCGCCGTACTGCCCGAGCCCGCCGAGCGGATCGGCGGGTTCCAGATCGCGGCACGGTACGAGGCCGCGCAGGAGGGCGCCTCCATCGGCGGCGACCTGGACGCCGTGCAGGACACTCCGCACGGCGTCCGGGTCCTCGTGGGGGACGTGCGCGGCAAGGGCATGGGGGCGGTCGCGGCGGTCGCCGTCGTCATCGGGGCCTTCCGGGAGGCCGCTGAGCAGGAGGCCACGCTGGAGGCGGTCGCGCACCGGCTGCAGCGGGCGCTGCCGCGTGAGCGCACGCGGCGGGAGGGGATCGACTCCTCCGAGGGCTTCACCACCGTCGTGCTCGCCGAGCTGCCGCACGGCAACGGGACCGTGCGCCTCGTCGAGCGAGGACATCCGCCGCCCCTGCTGCTGTACGCCGACGGCACCGTGCGCTCGCTGCACGCCCCCGAGCCCGCGCTGCCGCTCGGCATGGGCGAGCTCGGCGCCCTGGCCCGACCGGGCCCAGGAGGCCGGCTTCCCGAGCGGTGCCACACTGCTGAGGAGCGGCTCGCGGGACGGGACAACGCCTGTCGCAGGCCGGCCGCGCCGCTCGACGTGCTCGCGGCGGAGGCGCGCGGGCACCCCGGGGGCGGCATGGCGGACGACCTGGCTCTCATCGCCGTACGACGGCAGTGATCGTTGTCACCGGACGTGATCGGGCGACCGCCCTCCGCATAACAACTGACATACCGTCAATACCTGTGTGATTCCTGAGCCCTGGCCAACTCGCCCGATTTAGGACGCTCATGACCTGTAAGTCCAGGCGAGAATCGTTAATGATCAAGTGGAACAGCTTGGAATCCGCACCTCGCGTCTATTAACGTTCGATAACGCAGCGCGGTCGTCCCAGCCGTCACAAGAGGCGGCTCCGCGCGCACGCGCCGAATCCCGCAAGGGAACCGGGGAACCACCACCTTGGGGTGAATCGCATGGATGCCGCCGTGAACTCACGGCCGGTATACGCGCGTAGGAGACCTTCCTGCTCCGAACCCGTCAGCTAACCCGGTAGGCGAGAAGGAAGGAAAGGAGCACGCCCACGTGGCGTCCAACCGGCCTGCCCAGCAAGCCCCGTTCGTGCCGAGTCAACGCGGTGCAGACACCTTTGGCTACGACCGCCACCGCACCGACGAGGGCCCGTTGGAGGAGTGGAACCCCACCGCGGAGTCCATTCGTCCCGTACGCGGCAGGCATCGCGTCTCCAAGCAGCGAGGCGGGGGACTCGCCCGCAGCTCCACGGTTCTCGGCGTCGGCGTCATAGCCGCCGTCGGCGCGGGCGGCATGGCCAGCGCGAACAGCGGCAAGCCGCCGGTCGCCATCACCATGCCGGACCTGCCCCTGATCTCCGACGACTCCGCCGAGCCCGCCGAGGACACGGCCACCGCGCTCAGCACCATGGGCACGGCCACCGAGGAGACCACGCAGGGCACCACCGACGCCGGCGAGGCGCTGCGCAGCCGGATCATCGCGCAGGCCGAACTGCAGCAGGACCAGATCGACAACAAGGCCGCCGCGGCCGCCGTCGCCGCCGCCGAGAAGGAGGCCGCCGCCGCGGCCGCCAAGGCGGAGGAGGAAGCCGAGGCCAAGGCCGCCGCCGCGAAGGCCAAGGCCGAGGAGGAGGCCCGCAAGAAGGCCGAGGCCGAGCGCCTGGCCGAGCTGGCCAAGCAGTTCACGCTGCCGACCTCCTCGTACACCATCAGCTCGACCTTCGGTCAGGCCGGCGCCTACTGGTCCTCCGGCTACCACACGGGCCTCGACTTCGCCGCCCCCACCGGCACGCTGATCAAGGCGGTGCACTCCGGCACGATCACCTTCGCCGGCTGGGACGGGTCGTACGGCTACAAGACGGTGCTCACCCTCGACGACGGCACCGAGCTCTGGTACGCGCACCAGTCCTCGATCAGCGTGAGCGTCGGCCAGAAGGTCAACACGGGCGACGTCATCGGCCGCGTGGGCGCCACGGGCAACGTGACCGGCGCACACCTGCACCTCGAGGTGCACCCCGACGGCAGCACGAGCGGCATCGACCCGCTGGCGTGGCTGCGCGGCAAGGGGCTTACGCCCTGAGGTTCCCCCACTTCTGATCCCCGGCGGTCCTGACGGCAACCCCCCGACGTCAGGGCTGCCGGTTTTCGGAGCGCCGGGGTCCGCTTGTTTACGGGAACTTTGCGGCGGCCCCGGAAGACCGGCCTCCGCCAAGGGCGTTGTTATGGAGCATGACTGCTTCCCTGCGCAAGCTCGGCTCCTCCGACCTCGAGGTCTTCCCGCTCTCCCTCGGCGGCAACGTCTTCGGCTGGACGGCGGACGAGCCCCAGTCCTTCGCCGTCCTCGACGCCTACGCGGCGGCGGGCGGCAACTTCATCGACACGGCCGACTCTTACTCGGCATGGGTCGAGGGCAACGTGGGCGGCGAATCCGAGACCATCATCGGCAAGTGGGTGAAGGCACGCGCCAACCGCTCCGACGTCGTCATCGCCACGAAGGTCAGCCAGCACCCCGACTTCCAGGGCCTGACCGCGGCCAACATCAAGGCGGCCGCTGAAGCCTCCCTGCGCCGCCTCGGCACCGACTACATCGACCTCTACTACACCCACTTCGACAAGCCGGAAGTGCCGGTCGAGGAGATCATCGGCGCACTGGACGAGCTGGTGAAGGCGGGCAAGGTCCGGCACATCGCCGCGTCCAACATCTCGCCGGAGCGGCTGGCGGCCTCCCTGGCCTTCTCCGACCGCGAGGGCCTGGCCCGCTACGTCGCCCTCCAGCCCCACTACAACCTGGTCTCCCGCGACACCTACGAGGGCGACCTCCAGAACCTCGCCGAGCGGGAGGGCCTGGCCGCGGTCCCGTACTACGCCCTCGCGTCCGGCTTCCTCACGGGCAAGTACCGCGCCGGCACGGCGGTGCAGAGCCCGCGCGCCCAGGGCGCCGGCAAGTACCTGGAGACGGAGCGGGGCCGACGGGTACTGGCCGCGCTCGACGAGGTCGCCCAGGCCCACGAGGTCCCGGTGGCCACGGTGGCCCTGGCCTGGCTGGCGACCCAGCCGACGGTAGCGGCCCCGATCGCCTCGTCCCGGACACTCGAACAGCTACCGGCGCTGCTGGGGATGGCGGAGCTGAGGCTGACGGACGAGGAACTGGGGAGGCTGACGGAGGCGTCGGCCTGAGCCCGGCATCTCGGCATTTCAGCCCGTCCGGCGTTTGGGGACGAGGCCCGTTCAGGGCCGAAGCGGGGTCTGGGGCGGCAGCCCCAGCGGGGTCGAAGGGGCGGAGCCCCTGGGGGATGGGACGGGTAGGGGCGGCGGGGGCGAGCCAACCACTCCGCCCCCCGACGCTCACGTCCGATACGGGTTGTACGCGGGATACGGCGCCGCCCCATACCTGGGCCCGTACGGCTGCCCATACGCCGGCCAGTAAACCGGCACCGGCGCCCCGTACCCGTACGCCGACCAAGCCTGCGCGGCCCCCGCCTGCTCAAGCGCCGGCCGCGCCAGCTCCCGCCGTAGCCACAACTCGTGCAGCAACTCCCTTTCCCGTACGACGAAGTCGGCCCCGGCCCGCCCACGCCGCCCCCGATGCCGTAGAAAGGCCAACGACGTGGCGTACGCCTCGTACTGCGCCACCCCCCGAGCCGCAGCCCGCCCCCCACGGCGCCGCGCATACTGCCGTGCCATCCGCCTGGCCCGCATCGAGCCGAGCACGAAGGGCTCGCCCGGCGTCAGCCACCCGGCGACGACGTAGGCGGGCAACTCCTCGCGCACGGTCCTCAGCTCACGCTGCCGGGTCCAGATCACCAGCCACGTCAGCAGCCCGAACGCGGGCACCATGAAGGCCGCGTACACGGCGAAGAACCCGAACTCCCCGAAGGCCGACGAGCCGTTCCACAGGGCATGCATGCCCATGGCGAGCAGCAGCCCGGAGAGCGGGAGGAGGACGCGGCGCACATGCTGCCGCTCACCCGACAGCGCGGCGATGCCGAAGCCGATGCCGGTGAGGACGGTGAAGAGCGGGTGCGCGAAGGGCGACATGATCACGCGGACGAAGAAGGTCGCCGCCGTGACGGAGGCGATACCGCTGTCGCCGGAGAGCTGGTCGGTACCGAAGGCGGTGCCGAGGTAGAGGATGTTCTCGGTGAAGGCGAAGCCGGTGGCGGTGACCCCCGCTATCACCACGCCGTCGACCATCCCGGTGAAGTCCCGTCGGCGGAAGAGGAAGACGAGCAGGACGGCGGCGGCCTTCGCCATCTCCTCCACGACGGGCGCTATGACCGTCGCGCCGAGGGTGTCCGCGTGCGACGGGTCGGCCGTCGCGGTCGCTATCCATCTGGTCGCGAAGCTGTTGGCGACGATCGCTATCAGCGCCGCCGCGCAGGCGCCCCAGGCGAACGAGAACAGCAGATTGCGCCAGGGCCCCGGCTCGACCCGGTCCAGCCACCGGAAGGAGGCGACGAGCAGCGGCACGGGCAGGATGGCGAGCCCGAGCCCGACCAGGAACCCTTCGGTGCCGGTCTGCTCACGTACCAGGGCGAGGATGACCAGCCCGGAGAGCGCGAGCAGCGTGCTGAGCGCGCCGTAACGCACCCACCGCTTCTGCCACCAGTGCGCGTGCCGCAGTGCGCCGCCGGTGGGGCCGGTGGGAGGCGTCGGGTACGGGGGACAGGTGGCCACGGCATTGACCCTAACGAGGCAGGGGCGCCGCCCGCAGCAGCGCGAGGGGCTCTGGCGCCGGTGGGGGGTTGTGTGTCGGTGCTGGTGTAGATGCTCTTGTCGGTCGGTGCTGTTCTTCCGGCTGTCTTCCAGCTGTCTGCCGGATGTTCTTCCCGCTGCTCCTACCGCTGTACGCGCCGGAAGAGCAGGTCGTTCACCACATGACCCTTGTCCAGTCCCTGCCCCTCGAAACGGGTCAGCGGCCGGAACGGGGGACGGGGCGCGAAACCGCCGTCTTCCTGCGTGTTCTCGAAGTCGGGGTGCGCGGTCAGCACTTCGAGCATCTGTTCGGCGTACGGCTCCCAGTCGGTGGCGCAGTGCAGAAGAGCGCCGGGCTTCAGCCGGGTCGCGGCGAGGCTGAGGAACTCGGGCTGGATGAGCCGCCGCTTGTGGTGCCGCTTCTTGGGCCAGGGGTCGGGGAAGTAGACGCGCAGCCCGTCGAGCGAGTCGGGCGTGAGCATCTCGCGCAGCAGGATGATGGCGTCCCCGTTGCCGACCCGGATGTTGGACAGCCCGTTCTGGTCGGCGAGATTGAGCAGGTTTCCCTGCCCGGGGGTGTGGACGTCGACGGCGAGGATGTCGGTGCCGGGGTCGGCGGCGGCCATCTGGGCCGTGGCCCCCCCCATCCCGAAGCCGATCTCCAGCACGACGGGGTTGTCGTTCCCGAACAGCTCGGCGAGGTCCACGACGCGCCGGCCGTCGATGTCGAGCCCCCACTTGGGCCACAGCCGCTGCAACGCGTCCGCCTGCCCCGCGGTCACCCGGCTCCGCCGCGGCTGGAAGCTCCGGATCCGCCGCTCGAAGTGCGACCCGGCGGGGTCGGCCTTGGGCCCGTCCGGGAACCGGGGCTCACCCTTGGCCCGGGTATGCCGAACCGAGACACCGGGGACGTGGCCGGGATCGTCCTCGCCGGGGATGCCGGGGATGCCGGGCTGGGGGACTTCGGGGGCGTTGAGGGAGTCAGACACAGTGGGGTCGATTTTACGTGCTCCGCACGGTCCCCCTTCGGGCCACGACCGGCACGGCCGTCACCCTCGCCCCCTCGCCCCCTGCCGGCCGCTCAAGCTTCCCCGAGCACCGCCAACGCTCTGCGCGCCACCTCCCGCCCGATCGGCAGGGAAGCCGTCGCCGCAGGGCTCGGTGCGTTCAGCACATGCACCGCCCGTGGCCCCTCCCGGATCAGGAAGTCGTCCACCAGCGTCCCGTCCCGCAACACCGCCTGCGCCCGCACCCCGGCCGCCGCGGGCACCAGATCGTCCGCCGTCACCGCCGGCAACAGCCTGCGCACCGCCACGCCGAACGCCCCCTTGGACACCGACCGCCGCAGCTCCCCGGCCCCGTACCGCCAGTGCCGCCGCGCCATCCGCCACACCCCGGGCCACGCCACCGTCGCCCCGGCCTCCCGAGGCCGTACGACGCCCCAGCTGTAGCCCTCCCGGGCCAGCGCCGGCACCGCGTTGGGCCCGATGTGCACATCCCCGTCGATCCCACGCGTGAGGTGCACTCCGAGGAACGGGAACGCCGGATCCGGCACCGGATACACCAGCCCCCGCACCAGCTCGGGCCGCGCCAGCGAGTAGTACTCCCCCCGGAAGGGCACGATCCGTACCTCCGGCTCGTCCCCCGTCATCCGGGCCACCTCGTCGCAGTACAGCCCGGCACAGTTCACCAGCACCCGCCCCCGCACCACGTCCCCGCGCGTGGTCCGTACGGCGACCCCCAGCTCGGCCCGCCGGTCGACGCGCTCGACCTGCGCGCCGTACCGGATCTCCGCCCCCGACGCCTCGGCCAGCTGCCGGGCGACCCCGACGAAGTCGCACACGCCCGTCGTCCCGACGTGTATCGCGGCGAGCCCCCGCACCTCGGGCTCGTACTCCGCGATCTGCGCGGCGCCCAGCTCCCGGACCGGAATGCCGTTCTCCCGCCCGCGCTGCACCAGGGCGTGCAGCCGCGGCAGCTCCTCCCGCTCGGTCGCGACGATCAGCTTGCCGGTGACGGCGTGCGCGATGCCGTACTCCGCGCAGAACTTGACCATCTCGGCGGCGCCCCGCACCGCGTACCGCGCCTTCAGCGACCCCGGCCGGTAGTAGATCCCGCTGTGGATGACCCCGCTGTTGCGCCCCGTCTGATGCCGGGCGGGCCCCGGCTCCTTCTCCAGCACGGTCACCCGCGTGCCGGGTGCGGCCCGCGTGATCGCATACGCGGTGGACAGCCCGACGATCCCCCCACCGATCACGAGCACGTCACAGTCGTAGACGATCCCCGGCCGCACCTGCACCACCTCCTGCATCCGATAGTGCACTGCGCCACTGACAACGCGTTCAAACGCAGGGAAGACGGGGTCGTTCCGGCTCAGGCGGGGGCCATCAGCAACGGCCGTGCCCGCTCCCGCAGCTCCACGACCCGCGGCTCGTCCCCGTAGGGCTCCAAACGGTGCAGGAGATCCTTTACGTACTCCGTGGTGCGAGCCGACGATATGCGCCCCGCGACCTCCACCGCCCGCACCCCCTGCTCGCACGCCGCATCGAGATTGCCCGACTCGAGCTCGGCCACCGCCGAAACGACGAGCCGCAGCCCGTGCGACCGTACGAACTCCTCCGTCGGCTTCGACAGCGCCTGCTCCGTGAACCGTCGCACCTGCCGCGGCGCCTTCAGGTCCCGGTAGCACTCGGCGGCGTCCGCGGCGAACCGGTCGTAGGAGTAGAACCCGAGCCAGGACGGATCGTTGTCCCCCTCCCGGGACCGCTCCAGCCACCCCTCCGCCGCCTTCAGCGCCGCGCCGGCCGCCTGCGCGTCACTGGCGCGCGCGTGCGCGCGTGCCTCGACGAGCCGGAAGAAGCTCATGGTGCGGGCCGTGGCGAGCCCCCGGTTGCGCTCCAGGGCGGCCTGGGCGAGGTCGACGCCCTCGTCGCCGAAGCCCCGGTAGGTCGCCTGGAGCGACATCGACGCCAGGACGTACCCGCCGAGGGGCACGTCGGCGGCCGCGCGGGCGAGGCGCAGCGCCTGGATGTAGTACCGCTGGGCGGCCTCCTGCTGCC
Organism: Streptomyces sp. DT2A-34; assembly: GCF_030499515.1. Taxonomy (NCBI): domain Bacteria; kingdom Bacillati; phylum Actinomycetota; class Actinomycetes; order Kitasatosporales; family Streptomycetaceae; genus Streptomyces; species Streptomyces sp. DT2A-34. Next base: position 5,322,104 of record NZ_JASTWJ010000001.1, read on the forward strand.
CGGTGTCGAAGGCCATCCACCCGGCGAGACGCGTGAGTTCGGCACTCGCCCCGAACAGGGCCCGGCCCACCTCGTCGGAGTACGAGCCGAGCAGCAGCGGTGCCGCCTCCACCCGTAAGCACTCGGGCACCATGGACGAACGCCAGTCGCCGCCTCCGTACTTGGAGTCCCAGCGCCTGGCGTCCTCGGCGGCCTCGCGCAGCTTCTGCACATCGCTGTGGCCGACTTTGAGCGGTGCGCCGGAGCCCTCGGAGGGGCTCACCTCGCGCGCGACCGAGCTGTCGGCCGGGGTTATCAGCCACCGTGAGGCAGGCGTTGCGTATGCGCTTACTGCGAACGATCCGGCCAGCGACTGCCAGATGCCGCCGGAGCCGGCGCGGCGCCCGGCGAGGTCGAGACGGTACAGCTCCGTCGCCGACTTCACCGCCTGTCCGACGTCCCGGGGGAAGGCGAGGCCCACTTCGGGTGCGGGGTCCGCGTCCGCCAGGCCGATCTCGTGGAGCGGCACCGGACGGCCCAGCTTCTGGCCGATGGCGGCCGCGATGAGGTGCGGCGCGGCGCCCTGCGGCACCATGCCCTTCGACACCCAGCGCGCCACCGACGTCTTGTCGTAGCGAAGAGTCAGGCCCCGCTGAGCGCCAAGATCGTTGACGCGTCGGGCGAGTCCTGCGTTGCTGATTCCCGCGAGGGCGAGAACGGCGCCGAGTTTTTCGTTCGGCCCGCGTTGCTCCCTGGACATGCGCCACCCCTCGACACAGACGGCTGCCGCGCTGGCATAACCACGCGGCATTCGTAAACCCAGCGTAGTTCGCCGCATCCCAAGCGTTAAGGGGCATTGTTCCGGATGGCGGGATTGTGGTCCGTACTCAAGTGCGCACCCCCTACGCACAGTTGTGGCGTGCTCCCGTTGTGTGGCCGTGCGCCTGTCCGTGCGCTCTTCTCCAGCCACCGGGGGAGCGGTTCCATGGCTTCTGCGTGGGTCGGCCCGCTGTACTGGATCCAGTGGGCTGGGGGATTCCGCCGCCTACATCCCCGCGGGCGGCGGAACGGTCCGGGGGGCGTACGGCGTTCCCCGGACTGCGCCCACGCCGAGCACGGCGAGTAGTGCGCAGGACTTGCACGGAGCGTGCGCGAGCCTGTCCCTGCAGCGCCGATTTGGCCGAAAATCGACCCTGCCTCTTCCGGGTACTTACCGCTCCCACCACGGAACTTGAGGGCGCATGGGGCGTTTTTAGGGAGCGTACCGGGGGCGCATTCGCGTCGCAGGCGTCGAGCGATCCCCTTGCCCCGCGCGGGTGTTCGGACCGCGCGTGGGCGCCCGCGTGGGCGCATTTCCAGGATCTCGGGCGGCTCCGCCGCCCCTCCACCGCGCGTCCTTCATGGCAGCATGGTGAACCGGTTCGTGCGGTGCACTGGTTGTCCACAGCCTGTGGAGGCGTCGATGCGGTGGTTGGTGGGATGGAGCAGCACCGCCGCGGTGGCCGCCGCGATCGGCTCCGCGGGGGCCACCGGAGGCGACGGCGAGACCGTGCACCCGGTGGGGTCCCAACTGCTGTGGGGCGACCCGGATCCGCTGTGGGCGGTCGGCGACTGGCGCCCGGACGAGGTGCGCGTGGTCAAGGCCGACGAGCAGACCCGGATCGCGGTCCTCGGCACCTGCGGGGCGAGCGACGAGCAACTGCGGGTCGGCCTGTTCGCCGCGCGCGGAGGGGCACTTCGGCATCTGACGGCGTGGTCCGGCAGCTACACGGCCGTCGTCCAGGTCGGCCGCCGGGTCACCGTGTGCGGCGATCTGGCCGGCGCACGGCCCGTGTTCTACACCCCCTGGGCGGGCGGTACGGCGTACTCGACGGCCGCGCTCCCGCTCGCCGACCTCATCGAGGCCAACCTCGACTTCGGCCACCTCGCCGCACTGCTCGCCGCCCCCGACGTACCGGCGGCCCTGCACGACTCCACCCCGTACGACGGCGTACGACGCATTCCGCCGGGGCATGCGCTGATCCTGCGCGCCGGGGCACGCGAGATCGCCGGGTACGAAGCGGTCGCCTCGCTGGCGGTGGCGGCGCCGACGGCGGACCCGGACAGCGCGGTGGACGCCGTACGGGACGCCCTGGTGGAGGCGGTACGCGCGCGTCTGTCCGCACCTCGCCATGTCCCCGGCGCCGACATAGACCCGGGCCCGGTCCCGGGCATGGGCCCCGCCGAACGGCGTGCCGCGCGCGGGATGCCGGTACCGGGCATCGGCGCGGACCTGTCCGGCGGCCCGGCCTCAGGAACTCTCGCCCTCCTGGCCGCCGGCCTCCCGGGAATGCCGGGGACGGTGCTGGGCCACGGCACGGGCGCGGGGGAGCGGTTGCTGGCGGTCACCTTCAACGACTTGGCGGTGGGGGGCCGCGAGGCGGAGCTGGAACGCGCGGGCACCTTGGCGGCCAACCCCCGGCTGCACCACGTAGTGGTCACCGGCGGCGAGGAGACGCTGCCGTACGCCGACCTGGACGGCCCGCTGACGGACGAGCCGGGCCCGAGCCTGGTGACGGCGGCGAGGCACCGCGCACGCCTGGCGTCCGGCAGCGCGGACCACTTCACCGGTTACGGCGCCCGCCAGGTCCTGGACGCCCACCCGGCCCGCTTGGCCGACCTCCTGATGGACCGCAAACGCCGCCACCTGGTCCGCCCGGTCGCGGCCCTGGCGAAGGCGGACGGCTCGGTCCTGGTCCCCGCGCGCGTGTACGGCGCGGCACGCAAACTGTCCCGCACCCCCTACCGAACAGGCCTGGAATCCCTGGCGGACCGCCTCCTCCACCGCCGCTTCGAGGAACCCGGAGGTGCCGTAGGGGCGTCGCTCGCCGCGCTCACCTGGGCCAGACCGGGCCCGGCGGCCCGCTGGCTGACCGGCGAGGCGCTGGCTGAAGTATCGGTTCGTCTGCAAGCGGCGACGAGCCGCAACGGCGTGGGCCCCGGTCAACGCCCCGGCGACTACCGCGCGCGTGCGGCACTGGCCCGCCACGCGTCCGACCTACGAGTCCTGGAACAAGCCGCTGAGATCCGCTTCCAGCGCCTCCACACCCCGTTCCTCGACAACCAGGTCGTCCGCGCCTGCCGAGCCCTCCCCGAGGCCCTGCGCGTCCAGCCCGGCGCCCGCGCCGCGATCCTCCGTACGGTCCTGGAAGGCGCCGGAGTCGCCGACCTCCCCCCGGGCTGGGGCGCCCCGTCACACGCGCCGACGGCGGTCGCGGCCCGAACGGGCCTGAGGGTGGCCGCGGACTCGTTGATGGCCCTCTTCGGCACCCCTCTCCTCGCCCAAGCGGGCTTGGTGGAGGCCCGCGTGGTCCGCAAGGCCCTCCGCGCGGCAGCCGAGGGCGAACCCCTCCCCCTCGACGGCCTGGCCGACCTGGTCTCCCTGGAACTGTGGCTACGCCGCCTACTGGCCCGCCGAGGCACCTGCTGGACGGGCACACCGGCCCGACAGCGGGCGGTACCGGCGGGGATCAGGCCGCAGCGGGGGGCGCTGGGGGCGGGGGCGGCGGGGCGGGCGTAGGCGAGTACTTGAACGCAGGGGTCCTGAGCGACTGCAGGGGGCGCTCGGGAGGACGGTAGGGCTCGCTTCGGGCGACCGGGGGGCGTGCTTCGGGTGACGCAAGAGCACTGCTCGACCCCGGCCTGCTTCATCCAGCCCGTCCGGCGCTTGAGGACGAGGCCGCGCCATCCTTAGCCCCCACCCACCCGTAGAGGGCGTGGCCTCTCGGCGCCGGTCCAGGCACCCCAGCCCGTCCGGCGTTTGAGGACGAGGCCCGTTCAGGGCCGAAGCGGGGTCTGGGGCGGCAGCCCCAGCGGGGTCGAAGGGGCGGAGCCCCTGGGGGATGGGACGGGTAGGGGCGGCGGGGGCGAGAACCCTCCCGGCCCGCACCCGAACGACCACCGCAACCACGAGCCCCCGACCCGCCCCCCCGCCGAACCGACCCTCCCGGCCACCAAAACCCGTGCCACCCACAGCCACCCCCGCCACAATGACCCGGTGCGGTACAGAATCCTGGGCATCACCCAGGCGGAGGACGAACAGGGCACCGTCATACCCATCGCCGGCCCCCGCCTACGCGCCCTGCTCACGGCCCTGGCCCTACGCCCCGGCCACCTCACCACCCCCGACACCCTGATCGACGAGATCTGGCCCGACGACCCACCCCAGGACGCCCTCGCCGCCCTCCAGGCCCTGATCGGCCGCCTGCGCCGCACACTCGGCAAGGACGCCATCACCTCCGCCCCCGGCGGCTACCGCCTCACGGCCACGAAGAACGACGTAGACCTCTTCGTCTTCGAACGCCTCGTACGCCAGGGCACCACCGCCCTCCACAGCGGCGCCCCCGCCACCGCCGCCCACGACCTCACCGCCGCCCTCGCCCTGTGGCGCGGCCCCGCCCTGGTCGACCTCCCCGCCCGCACCGCCGCCGCGACCCGCCCGGAGGCCCTGCGCCTGGAGGCGACCCGGGCCCGCATCGAGGCGGACCTGCGCCTCGGCCGCGCCCAGGACGCCGTACCGGAACTGAGAGAACTGACCGAGGCGCACCCGTATGACGAGCCGCTGCACGCCCTCCTCATCCGCGCCCTGCGCGACACGGGCCGAGCCGCCGACGCCCTCACGGTCTACGAAACCGCCCGCCAAGCCCTCGCCGAAGGCCTCGGCACCGACCCCGGCCCCGAACTCCGCGCCCTGCACACCGACTTGCTGACACCGAAGCCCTCCGAGACGGAACCCCAGCCGCAACCACAACCACAAACGGAACCGCAACCACAACCACAACCACAAACGGAACCGCAACCACAACCGCAACCGCAGCCCACCCCGTCAAACCCGCCGGCCTCCCAACCCCAACCCCCCGAACGCGCCGGCAACCTACGTCCCCGCCTTACCTCTTTCGTGGGCCGGGAACTCGAACTCGACGCCATCCGTTCCGAATTGCACAGGGCCCGACTGGTCACGCTCACCGGACCGGGCGGCTCTGGAAAGACCCGCCTCGCCGAGGAAGCCGCCGCCGAGCTCCCACAGGCATGGCTGGTCGAGCTCGCCCCGCTCGACCAGCCGGAGGCGGTGCCGGGCGCGGTGGTCAACGCACTCGGTCTGCGCAAGACCGTGCTCATGACCAACGAGCTGACGGCCCCGCAGGACGACCCGGTCGCCCTGCTGATCGAGTACTGCGCCCCGCGCAGCCGACTCCCTGATCCTTGACAACTGCGAACATGTCATCGACGCGGCCGCCACCCTCGCCGAAACCCTGCTCACCCGCTGCCCAGGGCTCACGATCCTCGCCACCAGCCGTGAACCCCTGGGCATCCCCGGCGAGTCGGTGCGCCCGGTCGAGCCCCTGCTCCCCGACCAGGCACACCGCCTCTTCGCGGAGCGCGCGGCGGCCGTCCGCCCCGACGCCGTGCTGCGCGACGAGCGCGTCCAGGAGGCCGTCGCCGAGATCTGCCGCCGCCTCGACGGCCTGCCGCTCGCCATCGAGCTGGCGGCGGCCCGGCTACGGCTGCTCACCCCGCGGCAGATCGCCGACCGCCTCGACGACCGCTTCCGCCTCCTCACCTCCGGAAGCCGTACGGTCCTGCCCCGCCAGCAGACCCTGCGCGCCGTCGTCGACTGGTCCTGGGAACTGCTCGACGAACGGGAGCGCACGGTACTGCGCGAGGTGTCCGTCTTCGCGGGCGGCTGGGACCTCGCGGCGGCGGAGGCCGTGTGCACCGGGCCGGTCGCGGACCTCATGGGCGCGCTGGTCGACAAGTCCCTGATCGTGGCCACCCCGTGCGAGCGGGACGGCTCCGACGTCATGCGGTACCGCCTGCTGGAGACCATCCACGAGTACGCCGTCGAGCGCGCCGCCGAGGTTCCCGAGCTGCGCCGCGCCGCCGAGCGCAAGCACCGCGCATGGGTGCGCGCGCTCGTCGAGCAGGCCGAACCACTGCTGCGTTCCGCCGACCAACTCCCGTGGATCTCCCGCCTGGAGACGGAGCTGGACAACATCAGGGCGGCCCTCGACCGCGCCCTCACGGCGGGTGACGAACCGGATGCCACGTCCATCGCCCTCGCCATGGGCTGGTTCTGGTGGCTGCGCAACTACCGCCAAGAGGGCACAGCCTGGATCGACCGGACCCTGCGACTGGGGGCGGCCCTGGACACCCTCGGCACCGACGCGCCGACGGCCTCCTTCGACCCCCGGGCCGCCTCCTTCGGCCCCCGGGCCGCCGCCCTCGATTCCCGGATCGCCGCCGTCGACCCGATCGACGCCTTCCTCGCCACCCCCGAAGAGGAGACCCACCACCCCCTGCACCACCCGCTGCACCTCCCCCGAATGAACCTCCGCCTGCTCCACCTCTTCCTCAAGTCCGAGACCGAACCGCTCGACGCGCTGCTGGACGAGCGGATGCGGCGCTACATGATCCGGATGCGGGACTTCTTCGAGCGGGGAGGCCCGCGGTCGGCGCGGCTGCCGGGGCTCGTCTGGCCGTTGATCGCCTTCTTCCTGAGCGACTCGCGGGACATCCGGACCGCCATGGACGTCGCGGTCGCCAACTGCCGCGCCCACGGCGGCGACTGGGAGGTCGGCGTCTCGCTGATGTTCCGTACGCACATGGCCGTCGACTCACCCGGCGACCTGGAGGGCATCGACGACGACCTCGCGGAGCTGCGGATCCTCAGCCGTCGCGTCGGCGACCGCTGGATGTGGGCCCAGGTGTGCAGCGCGGCAGGCGAGACGGCCATGTCGCGCAGCCGCTTCAAGGAGGCCAAGGGCGAGTACGAGGAGGCGCTGCGGCTCGCCCACGAGGTGGGCGCGTACGCCGAGACCCCGTTCCTCGTCGCCCGGCTCGCCGAGATCGCCTACCGCTCGGGCGACCGTACGGCCGCGCGGGCCGCGTTGAACGAGGCGAGCGCGGCGGCGGACCGTTACGGCGTGGCCGACTCGCGGGCGTTCGTCCTGCTGCTGCGGGCCCAGATCGCGCTGGACGACCAGGAGACCGCCCGCGCGCGTGAGATGTGCGAGGGGGCCCGCGCGGAGATGGCTCGCGGCACGCCACCGCCCCAGTTCATCGCGATGCTGAACGCGGTCGACGCCCTCGTCGTGACGGCCGAGGCGGGCCCGCAGCACGGACTGCCCCTGCTGGCCGACACGCTGCGCGTGGCCGTGGAGAACCGGTGCGCCGACGTGATCACGGCGACCCTCACGGACGCCGCGGCGGACCTGCTGACCCGCCTCGGCGACCACCCGTGCGCGGTCCGCCTGCTCGCCGCCTCGGAGCACTGGCGCCGCGGCCATCCACGCCCGCTGCCGGAGCGCGCGTACGCCGAACGGGCCGAGGCCGCCGCCCGCACCGCACTGGGCGCCGAGCGGTTCACCGACGAGCACACCCGAGGCACCGCCCTGACCCGGGACGACGTCCTGCGCGACCTCGCCGAGGCCGTGCGCGACCTCCGCGGCCCTACCCGCAGCTGAACTTCGACTCCGCCCAGTCCGCCAGCAGCAGGGTGTCGAAGGTGCTGTGCGGCTCGACCACGAGCCGTACGGTCCGGCGCCCGGTGAGGTTCACATGGACCGGCACCGCCGCGTCCCCGCCCTTGAGCACCGCGGACCGCCACAGCCGGACGCCGTCGGCGTAGACCGAGAAGGAGAACTCGCCGAGCCCCAGGTTCGTGTCGTCGACGCCGACCATCGCGTCGTAGGCGGAGCACTCCCGGTTGAGGTCGATGGTGACGGAGGACCGGCCGTGCACGGTGACGCCGTGCGCGTACTGCTTGTCGGCGATCGACACGCCGTACCGCTGCCACATCCAGCTGCTCTCGCCGAGCCGCATCTCGGGCTCGGTGCCGTCGCCGGCGAGGTCGTACGACAGCTCGCTCCACTGGTAGACGGCCGGGGCGGGCGGAGGCGGCGGAGTCGGTGTCGGCGTCGGCGTCGGGGTGGGGGCAGGGGTCGGAGTCGGGGAAGGCTTGGGCGTCGGACTGGGTGTGGGCGACGGCGTAGGCGTAGGCGTCGGAGTGGGTGTCGGGTCGGGCTTCGGCTCCGCGGCCGGGACGATCGCCGGTGGCTCTTGGGCCGGCGGCTCCGGGGCCGGCTCCTCCTTCGACGGTTCGGGCGTCGGCGTCTCCTCGACGATGGGGGAGGGGACGGGGGGTTGCTTGGCGTCCGTCTTGTCGGCCGGTTGGTCGTTGCCGGCCAGCGCGAGCACGATCGCCGCCGCCACGCCAACGGCGACCACACCGGCCGCGAGACCGGCCTTCAACGGCGCGCCGAGCCCTTCGGAAGCGGCCGCGCCGCCCCCGCTGCTCGCCCCGCCGGAACTGCCGCCCGCCGCCCCGGCCCCACCCGCGGCACCGCTCGACGAACCGCCGCCCGCCGCGGCGGTCGCCCCCGCCGCACCGGCCGCGCCCGCCCCGGCACCACCGGCGATGAGCCCGGCCGCCTTGGCGTACCCGGCGGCGCCGAACCAGCCGATGACCGCGATCGGTACGACGGCGGGGATACCGCTGGCGACTTCCTTGATCTGGCCCGCGGCCAGCCGGCACTTGGCGCACTCGTCCAGGTGCTTGCGCAGACCGCGTTCGGCACGGGTGCGCAGGCTGCCGCGGGCGTAGGCGCCGAGCCGGTCGGCGTAACGGGCGCACTCCTCGTCGCCGGCGAGGCTGGCGCTGACGTGGGCCTGGAGGTAGGCCTGCTTGAGCCCTTCGCGGGCGCGGCTGGCGAGCACGCGCGTGCCGTTGGCGTCGAGCCCGAAGAGCGTGGCGACCTCGCTCGGCGACTCGTCCTCGACCTCGGTGTGCCACAGCACCGCCTGCCAGCGCTCCGGTAGTGACCGGAAGGCCTGCATGGCCAGGGACTGCTCGGCCTCGTGCAACGCCCGCACGTCCGCGCCGAGGTCGAGTGTGTCGTCATCCGACACTTCGGACACGCGCGCGGACTGCGCGGCGAACACCGCGAAGTCGTCGACGAGCTGCTCCCGCCGCGCCGACCTCGTCCAGTCCGCGGCGGCCCGCCGGATCGAGGTGAGCAGATACGCGCGTACGGCGTGCTCGGGGCCGGAGCCGCCGCGTACCGCCTGGAGCATGCGGGCGAAGACCTCGGCGGTGAGGTCGTCCGCGGTGTGGGCGTCACGGCAGCAGGTGCGCGCGTACCGGCGCACCGCTCCCGCGTGGCGCCGGTACAGCTCCTCGTAGGCGGTGTCGTCGCCGGAGCGCATCCGCCCGATCAGGTCGGCGTCCGACGGCAGCAGCTCGCGCGGCGGCGGCAGCGTGCTGTCCTCGCGCCGGTCGCGCTGAGCCGGGACGCCGCCCTCCGCGCGCCCCTGAGAGCGGCCTCCCGCGGGCATGCCACCCGGCGGCAGGTCCGCCCGTCCGCCCTGACTCGGCACCTGCGGAGTCGCCGAGTCACCGTCGCCGAGTGACTCGTCCCGACCGTCAACGCTCATCGCGGATGCCCCCGCCGCCAGCTCTACCCGTCCCGGACACCGGGTCAGGGTGCCATATTGGCTTTCGGTCAGGACCCACCCATACGGACCATCCACTCGTCCGTGGGCACTTCCCGCACCGCCGTACTAGGCCTCACCCGTACAAGGAGAGCTCAAACAGCGGGGGCCGTCGGAGAGTTGAGCGTGAGGCCGGAAGGTACGGCATGTTCCGCGACGGTGTTCGAGGCGAGGACAGCACAACACCCCGCCTCCTGGTCACCCCTTCGAAGTCACAGTCACGCCTGAGGCCGCGACCGCAACCCCTCCAGCAGGATGTCCAGCAACCGCGCCGAGGCCGCCGCCTGCTGCGCCGCATCCGGCAGCGAGGGCGCCGCCGTCGCGATCACCAGCAGGACGTCCGACACCGACACGTCGGCCCGCAGCTCGCCCGCCGCGCGCGCCCGCTGCACGAGCTGGCCCACCACGTCGAGCAGTGCCGCCGCCCCGGCGTCGTCCACCGCGTTCGCCGTCACCGCCGCAGGCTGCTCCGGCACCAACCGCAGCTCACCCGCGCCCGGCTGCGTCCGCTGCTGCGGCACCCGGGCCTCCTCCAGCACGGTGCCGTCCTCGGCGACCCCGACCCGCAGCACCTGCGGCGGCAGCAGCCGCCCGGCGCCCGAGGCCACCGACGTGCGCAGGAAGCGCGAGAGCGCCGACCACGGCTCGTCCTCCTGGCCGAGCGCCGCACGCGCCTGGTCGGTCAGCCGGGAGGTCTCCTCCTCGGCTATCCGGCGCACCAGGACGTCCTTGCTCGGGAAACGCCGGTACACCGTCCCGACGCCGACCCGCGCGCGCCGCGCCACATCCTCCATCGGCGCGCCGTACCCCAGCTCGCCGAAGACCTCACGCGCCGCACGCAGCACGTGCTCCAGATTGCGCTGTGCGTCCACGCGCAGCGGCGTCGTACGCGAGCTGTCCCCGCGCACACTGCCCGCCGCCGCGCTCATCGTGCCGCCCACCGCTCCGCCGCCCGATGCGATGGCGGACGCGGAAGACCAACGAGAATCCTGAACATGCATAAGCGATCCCCCGGTAATGACGTCTCCCCCCGGAGACACTCCCCGTCATTGCAAAGCCGGAGCGTCGCGGAACAAGCCCAGACCACGAGCCCGCCCTGTGTGAGTCGCGGACCCGAAGAGCGCATCCCCCTACACCCCGTCGACACACGAACATAGTTGAGCGAGGGTCAATTCAGAAGGGGCACGTTCCGCACGGAGCGCCCCTCGATCGGAGTACGGGTCGTTTACGTCCAGATTTCACCCCCGACGATCCCCCGGCGCACACCCGTTGACCTGCGGAACTTCCCCGCACTCCGGCAATTCGGCCAAATCGCGGCGCCGCCGATCTCCGGTCACACAAATTGCCGAGCCTGTGGACAAACGCAAGCGTCGGGTGCGTCATGGGATGGTGAAGGAACGTGCGCGCATTCTCGTTGTCGGCGGCGGCTACGTCGGGATGTACACGGCCCTGCGCCTCCAGCAGAGGCTGAAACAGGAACTGGGGCGGGGCGAAGCGGAGATCACGCTCGTCACTCCCGACCCATACATGACGTATCAGCCTTTCCTCCCCGAAGCGGCCGCAGGCTCCATCTCCCCGCGCCACGTGGTCGTACCGCTGCGCCGCGTCCTGCCCCAGTGCCGGATCATCATCGGCGAGGCCACGGCCATCGACCACGCCAAGCGCACCGCGACCCTCTCCACCCTGGCCTCGGAGGAGGAGGGCACAGGCAGCGAACAGCTCTCCTACGACGAACTGGTCCTCGCCCCCGGCTCCGTCTCGCGCACCCTCCCCATCCCCGGCCTCGCCGACCACGGCATCGGCTTCAAGACCGTCGAAGAGGCCATCGGCCTGCGCAACCACGTCATCGAGCAGATGGACATCGCCTCCTCCACCCGCGACCCGGCGATCCGCGACGCGGCCCTCACCTTCGTCTTCGTCGGCGGCGGCTACGCGGGCGTGGAGGCGCTCGGCGAACTCGAGGACATGGCCCGCTATGCCACGCGCTACTACCACAACGTCCGCCCCGAGGACATGAAGTGGATCCTCGTCGAGGCCTCGGACCGCATCCTGCCCGAGGTCGGCGAGGACATGGGCCGCTACACCGTCACCGAACTGCGCCGCCGCAACATCGACGTACGCCTGCACACCCGCCTGGAATCCTGCGTGGACCGCGTCGCCGTCCTCAGCGACGGCGCCCGCTTCCCGACCCGTACGGTCGTCTGGACGGCCGGCGTCAAACCGCACCCGATCCTCGCCGCGACCGACCTGCCACTCAATGAGCGCGGTCGGCTGAAGTGCACCCCGGAGCTGACCATCGAGGGCACCACGCACGCGTGGGCCGCGGGAGACGCCGCCTCCGTCCCCGACGTCAGCGCCGCCGATCCCGGCAAGGAGTGCGCCCCCAACGCCCAGCACGCCCTGCGCCAGGCCAAGGTGCTGGGCGACAACATCGCCCACACCCTGCGCGGCGAGCCCCTGGAGACGTACGCCCACAAGTACGCGGGGTCGGTCGCCTCCCTCGGCTTCCACCAGGGCGTCGCCCACGTCTACGGACGCAAGCTGAAGGGCTACCCTGCCTGGTTCATGCACCGCGTCTACCACCTGAGCAGGGTGCCGACCTTCAACCGAAAGGCCCGCGTCCTGGCCGAGTGGACCCTGTCGGGGCTCTTCAAGAGGGAGGTCGTCTCCCTCGGTTCGCTCGAACATCCCCGAGCGGAGTTCGAACTCGCGGCCGGTGGAAAGGCTCCTCACAACCCGGAAGGCGACCCGAAGGGGTCGTCCTGACCGGACCCAGGAACTCCACCGACGAGGCAGGCGTCTGACGGGTGTCGGCCAGGTCGGCCGCCCTGCCAGACTGATCCCCGAACCGATCCCGACCACGAGGCTCTCCGCACAGTGCTGCAACCCCGGGGTGCTGATGCCCCTCAGACCCCAGGCCGGGTCCGGAGCTGGCCGCAGACGACGACACGAGGCAAGGATTCGTGAACTTCACGCGCTGGAGCGCCCGGCTCCCCGGAACGCAGCGCCGCGCCGCAGCGCGGACCGAACCCGCGGCGGTCACCCAGGACCGCCGGGGAGAGAGCCCGGGCGCCGTCCCCGCGGCCCGCGCCGAACAACTCACCGACGAGGCCGAGCCGATCCCCGCGGTGGACGAACTGCCGGTCCGTGAGGTCCTGGACCGAGTCCCGGCCCTGGTCGCCCTGGTCCACGGCTCCGACCACCGCCTGGCCTACGTCAACGACGCCTACGTGGCAGCCTTCGGCCTGCGCCCCCCGGGCGAACCGGCCCGCGAGGCCCTCCCCGAACTGGCCGAACTGGGCCTGCTCCCCCTCCTCGACCAGGTCCTGCGCAGCGGCAAGCCCCGCACCCTCAAGTCCCGCAAGGCCCCCGACGGCCGCTCCTACACCTTCACCTGCACCCCCGTGACGGAGGGCGACGGCGGCGTCCTCGTCTTCGCCACGGACGTCACCGACCACGCGGAAGCCGCCGAGCGCCTGCGCGCCAGCGAACGCCGCCAACGCGAAACGGCCGTCACCCTCCAACGCTCCCTCCTCCCCCAGGAGCTCGAAGAGCCGGACGACCTGCGCGTCGCCGCCACCTACCACCCCGGCGGCACGGAGGCCGCGGTCGGCGGCGACTGGTACGACGTGATCACCCTCGGCGGCGGCCGTACGGCCCTGGTGATCGGCGACGTCATGGGCAGAGGCGTACGAGCAGCCGCGGTCATGGGCCAACTCCGTACGGCGGTGAGGGCATACGCCCGCCTGGACCTCCCCCCGCACGAGGTGTTGCAGCTACTGGACGGCCTGGCGACGGAAATCGACGCCAACCAGATCGCCACCTGCGTCTACGCCGTCCACGACCCGAACGAGGGCCGCCTGGTGTACGCCTCCGCCGGCCACCTCCCGATCCTGGTCCGCGACGAGAGCGGCGCGGTCCAACGCGCCGACGAACCGACCGGCCCACCCCTCGGCACGGGCGGCTGGATGCACGCCTCCGGCTCGATCGCCCTGGGCCCCGGCTCCACGGCGGTCCTCTACACCGACGGCCTGGTGGAACGCAGGGACGAGGACCTGGACGAGGGAATCGCCTCCCTGGAACGAGCCCTGGCCGGCGCGACCGGCACCCCCCAGGTCATCTGCGACCGCCTGGTCCGCACAGCAGGCGTGACAGCAGACCACGACGACGACGTAGCAGTCCTGGTCCTCCAGCACCCGGCCCGCACGGGCCCCGACAGCGAGCTCTTCCGCAACGCGGCCCTGGAACTCCTCGGCGGCATCGAAGCGGCCCCACGCGCGCGTGCCTTCGCCTCCGGCGTCCTCACGAGCTGGCGCTTCCCGACCGACCTCCACGACCTGGGCGTCCTGGCGGCCAGCGAACTCGTCGCCAACTCCCTCCAACACGGCACCCCACCCATGCGCCTACGCCTGCGCCGAACCGACCGCCGCCTGATCATCGAGGTCACCGACGGCGACGACCACCTCCCACGCCGCCGCCGCGCCGAACCGGGCGACGAATCAGGCCGAGGCATCGCCATCGTCGCCACCGTGGCCTCCGCCTGGGGCTCACGGAGAACCCCGGGCGGCGGAAAGGCAGTGTGGTGCGAGTTCGCCCTACCGAAACAGCCCCCCGAGCCCCCAAGACCCCAGCCCATCCGGCACCCCTAGCCCCCACCCACCCGTTGGGGGCTAGGCCGTGCGGAGCCGGCTGTCGCTCCTCAGCGCCGGCCCAGGCATTTCAGCCCGTCCGGCGTTTGAGGACGAGGCCCGTTCAGGGCCGAAGCGGGGGTCTGGGGGCCGCAGGCCCCCAGGGGGCGGGGTCGAAGGGGCAGCGCCCTTGGGGATGGGCCGGGTAGGGGCGGCGGGGGCGAGAAAAACTCAGGCACGCGAGCGAGCCGCCCCCGCAGCCGCCGCAGCCCCCTGCGCCACCACCCGACTCTTCCCCAACCACGGCTGATCCTGCACGGCACTGAGCCGACGCCCCAGCCGCACAGCGAGATACGTGATCCCCAACGAGAACACCAGAAACGTCACGACATACGGCCCATGCAGCGACGCCCCCATGGGCCCACCCACCGCCGGCCCCACCGCCAACGCAAGCTGCTTCACCAGGGCAAACGCAGAGTTGTACTGCCCAGCCATCCCCTCCGGAGCCAAGTCCGCCACCAGCGGAGCAACCGTAGGAGACAACATCGCCTCACCCAGCCCGAACAGCGCATACGTCGAGATGAAGGCAGCCGTCGCCATCTCCTGACTCCCGTGCCCCAGCCCCGCATACCCCGCCGCGACCCAAGCCACAGCCCAGATCAGCCCCACAGCCGCGATCACCCGCGACCGCCTCCGCCGCTCGACGAACTTCAGCACGGCGAACTGAGCCACCACGATCATCGCGGTGTTGGCCGCCAGCGCGGTACCGAGCGCCGACGTGGAAACCCCAGCCGCCTCGACCCCGTACGCAGCGAGCCCCGACTCGAACTGCCCGTAGCAAGCGAAGAACAGCACGAACCCCAGCACACACAGCTGCACCATCGCCCGATTCCCGAGCAACTGCTTCCAGCTCCCCTTCGCCGACCGGCCCCCCGGCGCCCCCTCGATCCGCGGCGCACGAGGCATCCGCACAGTCGACATCACCACGACGAGCACCAGGAACATCGCCGCCTCGACAGCGAACAACAACGTGAACGACGAGACACTCGACGCGTCGACGAGGTGCCCACCGATCAGACCGCCGACCCCCAGCCCCAGGTTCTGCAGAAAGAACTGCGTCGCGAACGCCCGCGACCGAGTCTCCGCAGAGGAGCAGTCCACGATCATCGTCGCGAGCGCCGGCTGCATCACGGCCTGCCCCGCCCCGAGCGCGACCGCCGACATCAGTACGGCCGACGCACCCCCCGCGAGCCCCAGGCTCAGCGACCCGACCGCGGCAGTGACCAGAGCGGCGAGCAGCACCGGCAGCGGGCCACGCCGGACGATCGCCCGCCCGGCGAACGGCAGCACGACCAGCGCGGCCACGGCGAAGACGGCGAGGACGAGCCCCGCCGTCATGGAACCCAGCCCCCGCACCTGCGCCACATAGACGTACAGGTAGGGGACGGTGAAACCGAGCCCGAACGCGCTGAGTGCGTTGCCCACGTGGATCCGGCGCATCGCTGCGCCCATCGCCCTGGTCACGTTCACCTCTCTCGTATGTAGACCTGAAGACTTCAAAGCTAAACTTCGAAGCTAAACAGTACACATCGAAGGACTTCAACGCCAAGCAAGCCCATGCGATACTCGGCCCATGGGCGACACCCCGGACATCAGCGAACCGACACTCGAAGAACAGATCGCCGCCTACCAGCGGGAGTTCCAGGACCTCGACCCCCAGGTCGAGAAGATCGTCTCCGCGCTGTCCCGCCTGAACCGCCGCATGAACGTCGCCTACGGCCGCCAGACCGCCGCCCTCGGCATCAGCAACGCCGAGTGGGAAGTCCTCAAGGCCCTCGTCCTTTCCGGCGCCCCCTATCGCATGGGCCCCAGCGACATCGCCAAGCGCCTTGGCCTCACCCCGGCCGCCATGACCCACCGAATCGACCGCATGGTCACCGAGGGCCTGGTCACCAGGGAGCGTGACGAGTCCAATCGCGTCCGCGTGATCGTGGAGCTGACCGTGGAAGGCCGAGAGAAGTGGCTCGAAGCGATGCGTCTGGCCTCTGTCTTCGAGGAGGACCTCCTCCAGGACCTCTCCGCGGATGAACGCACCGCCCTCGGCGAGGTCCTCACCCGCCTGCTCCGCAGGGTGGAACACGCCCAGCCGGACGCCGGCGGACGCCTCAGCGACCTGGACTGATGCGCGGCCGCCACCGGCGGCAAAAGATCTTGACAGAGGACGCTTGACAGCCCCCTGCCCGATCCGTAGAGTTCTTCGGGTTGCTGCGGAGCCGTAACGGTTCTGCGACAGCACCTTCCGCCGCGAGAGCGGCAACCCAAACCACAAGCACGACCTCCCAACGGGGTTGAATTCGGCGTGCCCGAATTCAATTCGATTTGGGTTCGGCAGCTCGATTAGGAACTTGCCGAGAGGATCCGCTAAGGTTTGGGACGTCGGAACGGCCCAACAGCCGCGAAGACAAACCCCGCTGACCGGGAATCAGGCCCGAAAGGATCTGATAGAGTCAGAACCGCCGGAAAGGGAAACGCGAGAGCGGGAACCTGGAAAGCGCCGAGGAAATCGGATCGGAAAAGGATCTGATAGAGTCGGAAACGCAAGACCGAAGGGAAGCGCCCGGAGGAAAGCCCGAGAGGGTGAGTACAAAGGAAGCGTCCGTTCCTTGAGAACTCAACAGCGTGCCAAAAATCAACGCCAGATATGTTGATACCCCGTCTCCGGCCATCACGGTCGGGGCGAGGTTCCTTTGAAAAAACACAGCGAGGACGCTGTGAACGGTCGGGCTTATTCCGCCTGACTGTTCCGCTCTCGTGGTGTCGTCCCGATTACGGGAAAACATTCACGGAGAGTTTGATCCTGGCTCAGGACGAACGCTGGCGGCGTGCTTAACACATGCAAGTCGAACGATGAACCACTTCGGTGGGGATTAGTGGCGAACGGGTGAGTAACACGTGGGCAATCTGCCCTGCACTCTGGGACAAGCCCTGGAAACGGGGTCTAATACCGGATATGACCGTCTTGGGCATCCTTGATGGTGTAAAGCTCCGGCGGTGCAGGATGAGCCCGCGGCCTATCAGCTTGTTGGTGAGGTAATGGCTCACCAAGGCGACGACGGGTAGCCGGCCTGAGAGGGCGACCGGCCACACTGGGACTGAGACACGGCCCAGACTCCTACGGGAGGCAGCAGTGGGGAATATTGCACAATGGGCGAAAGCCTGATGCAGCGACGCCGCGTGAGGGATGACGGCCTTCGGGTTGTAAACCTCTTTCAGCAGGGAAGAAGCGAAAGTGACGGTACCTGCAGAAGAAGCGCCGGCTAACTACGTGCCAGCAGCCGCGGTAATACGTAGGGCGCAAGCGTTGTCCGGAATTATTGGGCGTAAAGAGCTCGTAGGCGGCTTGTCACGTCGGGTGTGAAAGCCCGGGGCTTAACCCCGGGTCTGCATTCGATACGGGCTAGCTAGAGTGTGGTAGGGGAGATCGGAATTCCTGGTGTAGCGGTGAAATGCGCAGATATCAGGAGGAACACCGGTGGCGAAGGCGGATCTCTGGGCCATTACTGACGCTGAGGAGCGAAAGCGTGGGGAGCGAACAGGATTAGATACCCTGGTAGTCCACGCCGTAAACGGTGGGAACTAGGTGTTGGCGACATTCCACGTCGTCGGTGCCGCAGCTAACGCATTAAGTTCCCCGCCTGGGGAGTACGGCCGCAAGGCTAAAACTCAAAGGAATTGACGGGGGCCCGCACAAGCAGCGGAGCATGTGGCTTAATTCGACGCAACGCGAAGAACCTTACCAAGGCTTGACATACACCGGAAACGGCCAGAGATGGTCGCCCCCTTGTGGTCGGTGTACAGGTGGTGCATGGCTGTCGTCAGCTCGTGTCGTGAGATGTTGGGTTAAGTCCCGCAACGAGCGCAACCCTTGTCCTGTGTTGCCAGCATGCCCTTCGGGGTGATGGGGACTCACAGGAGACCGCCGGGGTCAACTCGGAGGAAGGTGGGGACGACGTCAAGTCATCATGCCCCTTATGTCTTGGGCTGCACACGTGCTACAATGGCAGGTACAATGAGCTGCGATACCGTGAGGTGGAGCGAATCTCAAAAAGCCTGTCTCAGTTCGGATTGGGGTCTGCAACTCGACCCCATGAAGTCGGAGTTGCTAGTAATCGCAGATCAGCATTGCTGCGGTGAATACGTTCCCGGGCCTTGTACACACCGCCCGTCACGTCACGAAAGTCGGTAACACCCGAAGCCGGTGGCCCAACCCCCTTGTGGGGAGGGAGCTGTCGAAGGTGGGACTGGCGATTGGGACGAAGTCGTAACAAGGTAGCCGTACCGGAAGGTGCGGCTGGATCACCTCCTTTCTAAGGAGCACTTCTTAGCCGGGCTTGCCTGGTTCAGAGGCCACTACGCAGGCAAACGTTCTGCGGTGGTTGCTCATGGGTGGAACGTTGATTATTCGGCCGGGTTCACGGGTCGGAGGCTGCTAGTACTGCTCGCAAGAGTGTGGAACGCATGATCTTCGGACGGGAGCTGGCCGGGCACGCTGTTGGGTATCTGAGGGAATGATTTCCCTCGTGATGCCGGCCCCAGTGCACTCCAGCCTTTGGTTGGGGGTGATGGGTGGCTGGTCGTTGTTTGAGAACTGCACAGTGGACGCGAGCATCTGTGGCCAAGTTTTTAAGGGCGCACGGTGGATGCCTTGGCACCAGGAACCGATGAAGGACGTGGGAGGCCACGATAGTCCCCGGGGAGTCGTCAACCAGGCTTTGATCCGGGGGTTTCCGAATGGGGAAACCCGGCAGTCGTCATGGGCTGTCACCCATACCTGAACACATAGGGTATGTGGAGGGAACGCGGGGAAGTGAAACATCTCAGTACCCGCAGGAAGAGAAAACAACCGTGATTCCGGGAGTAGTGGCGAGCGAAACTGGATGAGGCTAAACCGTATACGTGTGAGACCCGGCAGGGGTTGCGTATGCGGGGTTGTGGGATCTCTCTTCTGTTGTCTGCCGGCAACAGGACGAGTCAGAAACCGTTGATGTAGGCGAAGGACATGCGAAAGGTCCGGCGTAGAGGGTAAGACCCCCGTAGTCGAAACGTCAGCGGCTCGTTTGAGAGACACCCAAGTAGCACGGGGCCCGAGAAATCCCGTGTGAATCTGGCGGGACCACCCGCTAAGCCTAAATATTCCCTGGTGACCGATAGCGGATAGTACCGTGAGGGAATGGTGAAAAGTACCCCGGGAGGGGAGTGAAATAGTACCTGAAACCGTGTGCCTACAAGCCGTGGGAGCGTCGGAAGCAAGCTTGCTTGTTTCTCGTGACTGCGTGCCTTTTGAAGAATGAGCCTGCGAGTTTGCGGTGTGTTGCGAGGTTAACCCGTGTGGGGAAGCCGTAGCGAAAGCGAGTCCGAATAGGGCGTTTTAGTAGCGCGCTCAAGACCCGAAGCGGAGTGATCTAGCCATGGGCAGGTTGAAGCGGAGGTAAGACTTCGTGGAGGACCGAACCCACCAGGGTTGAAAACCTGGGGGATGACCTGTGGTTAGGGGTGAAAGGCCAATCAAACTCCGTGATAGCTGGTTCTCCCCGAAATGCATTTAGGTGCAGCGTCGTGTGTTTCTTGCCGGAGGTAGAGCACTGGATAGGCGATGGGCCCTACCGGGTTACTGACCTTAGCCAAACTCCGAATGCCGGTAAGTGAGAGCGCGGCAGTGAGACTGTGGGGGATAAGCTCCATGGTCGAGAGGGAAACAGCCCAGAGCATCGACTAAGGCCCCTAAGCGTACGCTAAGTGGGAAAGGATGTGGAGTCGCAGAGACAACCAGGAGGTTGGCTTAGAAGCAGTCACCCTTGAAAGAGTGCGTAATAGCTCACTGGTCTAGTGATTCCGCGCCGACAATGTAGCGGGGCTCAAGCGTACCGCCGAAGTCGTGTCATTCACACAATAGGGCCAACGCCTGTGTGGATGGGTAGGGGAGCGTCGTCTGCCGGGTGAAGCAGCACCGGAAGGTAGTTGTGGACGGTTGACGAGTGAGAATGCAGGCATGAGTAGCGATACACACGTGAGAAACGTGTGCGCCGATTGACTAAGGGTTCCTGGGTCAAGCTGATCTGCCCAGGGTAAGTCGGGACCTAAGGCGAGGCCGACAGGCGTAGTCGATGGATAACCGGTTGATATTCCGGTACCCGCTGTGAAGCGTCAAACATTGAATCCAATGATGCTAAGTCCGTGAAGCCGCCCTGGAGCCTTCGGGCAAAGGGGAGTGGTGGAGCCGACGAACCTATCTGGTAGTAGGTGAGTGATGGGGTGACGCAGGAAGGTAGTCCATCCCGGGCGGTGGTTGTCCCGGGGTAAGGGTGTAGGACGTCAGGTAGGTAAATCCGCCTGGCAATAGTCTGAGACCTGATGCCGAGCCGATTGTGGTGAAGTGGATGATCCTATGCTGTCGAGAAAAGCCTCTAGCGAGTTTCATGGCGGCCCGTACCCTAAACCGACTCAGGTGGTCAGGTAGAGAATACCGAGGCGTTCGGGTGAACTATGGTTAAGGAACTCGGCAAAATGCCCCCGTAACTTCGGGAGAAGGGGGGCCACGCCTGGTGATGAGTCTTGCACTCTGAGCTGGGGGTGGCCGCAGAGACCAGCGAGAAGCGACTGTTTACTAAAAACACAGGTCCGTGCGAAGCCGTAAGGCGATGTATACGGACTGACGCCTGCCCGGTGCTGGAACGTTAAGGGGACCGGTTAGTCACTCTTCGGGGTGGCGAAGCTGAGAACTTAAGCGCCAGTAAACGGCGGTGGTAACTATAACCATCCTAAGGTAGCGAAATTCCTTGTCGGGTAAGTTCCGACCTGCACGAATGGCGTAACGACTTCTCGACTGTCTCAACCATAGGCCCGGTGAAATTGCACTACGAGTAAAGATGCTCGTTTCGCGCAGCAGGACGGAAAGACCCCGGGACCTTTACTACAGTTTGATATTGGTGTTCGGTTCGGCTTGTGTAGGATAGGTGGGAGACTTTGAAGCGGGCACGCCAGTGTTCGTGGAGTCGTCGTTGAAATACCACTCTGGTCGTGCTGGATGTCTAACCTGGGTCCGTGATCCGGATCAGGGACAGTGTCTGATGGGTAGTTTAACTGGGGCGGTTGCCTCCTAAAGAGTAACGGAGGCGCCCAAAGGTTCCCTCAGCCTGGTTGGCAATCAGGTGTTGAGTGTAAGTGCACAAGGGAGCTTGACTGTGAGACCGACGGGTCGAGCAGGGACGAAAGTCGGGACTAGTGATCCGGCGGTGGCTTGTGGAAGCGCCGTCGCTCAACGGATAAAAGGTACCCCGGGGATAACAGGCTGATCTTCCCCAAGAGTCCATATCGACGGGATGGTTTGGCACCTCGATGTCGGCTCGTCGCATCCTGGGGCTGGAGTCGGTCCCAAGGGTTGGGCTGTTCGCCCATTAAAGCGGTACGCGAGCTGGGTTTAGAACGTCGTGAGACAGTTCGGTCCCTATCCGCTGTGCGCGTAGGAGTCTTGAGAAGGGCTGTCCCTAGTACGAGAGGACCGGGACGGACGAACCTCTGGTGTGCCAGTTGTTCTGCCAAGGGCATGGCTGGTTGGCTACGTTCGGGAGGGATAACCGCTGAAAGCATCTAAGCGGGAAGCCTGCTTCGAGATGAGGACTCCCACCCACTTGATGGGGTAAGGCTCCCAGTAGACGACTGGGTTGATAGGCCGGATCTGGAAGCACCGTGAGGTGTGGAGGTGACCGGTACTAATAGGCCGAGGGCTTGTCCTCAGTTGTTCGCGTCCACTGTGTTAGTTCTGAGGCAACGACCGTGTTTTTTCCGGTTTAACTTCATAGTGTTTCGGTGGTTATAGCGTGAGGGAAACGCCCGGTTACATTCCGAACCCGGAAGCTAAGCCTTACAGCGCCGATGGTACT
The DNA here is from genome assembly GCF_030499515.1 of Streptomyces sp. DT2A-34. Lineage (NCBI taxonomy): Bacteria > Bacillati > Actinomycetota > Actinomycetes > Kitasatosporales > Streptomycetaceae > Streptomyces > Streptomyces sp. DT2A-34. The sequence goes on from NZ_JASTWJ010000001.1 coordinate 5,344,179, forward strand.
GCAGGGGGGACCCTGTGGGAGAGTAGGACGCCGCCGAACAAATTTTAGAAAAGGCCCACACCTTACGGTGTGGGCCTTTTTGTGTTGCTACGGTGGCCGTCATGAGCACCACGAATCCCGGGGCCTACATCATCCGGTCCATACGCGCCGATGAGTGGCCGGCCGCGAAGGAGCTGCGGCTTGCCGCGCTGCGGGACCCGGTCGCGCCGATCGCCTATCTGACGACCTATGAGGAGGCCGTGGCCCAGCCCGACGCCTTCTGGCAGGAGCGGGCCGCCGGGGCCTGCGAGGGGGCCGAGAAGGCGCAGACCATCATCGCCGAGGGGCCGGACGGGCGGTGGGTCGGGACGCTGACCGTGCTGGTCGAGGAGCCGGGGACGACCGACTGGGCGGGGTTTCCGGTGGAGCGTAAGCAGGGGCATGTCGTCGCTGTGTTCGTACGGCCCGAGGAGCGCGGGATCGGGCTGACCGAGGTGCTGTTCGACGCCGCTCTGCAGTGGTCGTGGGCGCGCGGTGCGGAGCGCGTGCGGCTGATCGTGCATGAGGAGAACGGGCGGGCCCAGCGGTTCTACCGGAAGGTCGGGTTCGTGCCGAGCGGGCTCACGGTGCCGCTCGCCGGGAAGCCGGGGGAGTCCGAGCTGGAGTTCGTCCTCGAGCGGCCGTGAGGGGCTGACGTGATGGGCTGAGCCGGCAACTGTGTGGTTCAGGCGGGGAGTTCGTCATGTGGCCAGCGGGAGCGGGCCTGTTCGCGGGACCGGAGCAAGGCCAGGGTCGGCATGCCCCGGTCCGCTCCGGTGGCCAGCAGCTCCGGGAGCTGGGGAAGCGGAGCCACGGCGGCGACGTCGTCCAGGACGAGCGTCAGTGGTGGGTCGAGGCGACCGGGGGATGACCGTTCGGCCATGCGCCGACCGCGCTCGACCACGCTTGCGGCGAGGGCCGTCAGGAGTGGCATGGCGCCCGGGTTGGCTCGGGGGTCCTCGATGGATTCACCCACCACATAAAGCGTGCCCGCTTCATGGACGAAGGAATCCAAGGTGAGGGCATCAGTTCGGTTTGGAGTGCAGGACTCTCGGATGTTGACCATGGAGAGGGCGGAGAGGGCGCGGGTCGTCAGCTCCTGGGCCATGTCCCGGCGTTCGGGGTGGGCTGTGAGGGCGGCTTCGAGTTCGCCCGCCGCGCCTGGGGCCGCCTTCGGGTTGGTTCGGAGGATGCGTACGGCGTCCTGGATCTGGCCGCCCTGGGACCAGCGGTGGACGTGGCGGATGGTGCGGCCGTCGATCGCCGCGGCGTGGAGGTAGCTGCGCAGGAGCGTTTCCGCCGTGTCACTGACCGCTTGGTCGAGGCGGGAGGTGGGGCGGACCGGGGTCAGGAGTGCGGTGGCTCTGGAGACCGCTGTTTGTTTGTCCTCGCAGCCCGTGGTGGGGGACCAGTGGAGGCGGGACGGGGTGTCGCAGAGATGCGTGGGGTCGTAGAGGAGTACCGGGCCCAGTTTTGCGCGGGCGTCCTTCGTGTCCTGCCAAAGCGCCGGGTTCGACGTGACTACGAGGGTGGGGCCTTCCGCGTCCTGTACGGCCTGGGTCGCGGTTGACTGGCGGCTTTCTCTTGTGGCTACCACAAGCCTGTGCGCCGCCGGTTCGCTGAGTCCGCGGGGTGTGGGGACCGTCGTCGGCCGGTCGGCATCGGGATGCCCCGTCGGCTGCGACTGCGGCTGGGGCTCCGTTCTGGGCGCCGGTACGGCGTGCGGTGCGGGTACATCGTGTGGGGCGGGTACGTCGTGTGGTGCGGGTACGTCGTGCGGTATCGGTGCTGATGCCTCCGTACCCTCCGCTGTTCCCTCGCGCCGCCCCGCTCTGACCGCCCGCCACCGTGCCACTGTCCCCAGCACGAACACGGTCAGCACGATCAGGACCATCAGCTGGCCGATGAACAGCCCCCAGAACAGGCCGTACCCGGAGAGCTGCTCGCTCGGTGTCTCCGGCCATGCGCCCGGGATGTCGTGGGGCTGTGCGATCAGGGAGCGCATGGCCAGGGGCGTGTGGGTGAACGTGACGCCGGAGGGCCAGGAGCCGTGGGCGAACAGGGCTGCGAGGCCCGTGGCCGTCCAGACGAGCAGGGTCATGCCGAGGAGGAAGGCGAGTAGGCCGATGAGCAGGCCGTCGGGGATGCCTCCTTGGCCGTCCCGGTGGTCCCTGTGCTCCCGGTGTGCTCGTCGGTCGTCCGGTCTCACGCTGCTCCCTTCGCCCTACGCCACCGTCGATTCGGAGTCGCCGAGGTGCTGTTCCACGAAGGCCGCCGCCCGTTCCTCCGCCTCCAGCTCGGCGGCGCGCAGGGCGTCGTCGGCCAGGTCGCGGTCGGCGGACGACTCCGTCATCGCGCGGTCGGTGAAGACCAGCGGGCGTTCCGTCTCGGTGACCAGGTGTTTGACGACCTGGACATTGCCGTTGACGTCCCAGACGGCGATGCCGGGAGTGAGGGAGGGGATGATCTCCACCGCCCACCGCGGCAGGCCCAGCACGCGGCCCGTCGCCCTCGCCTCGTCCGCCTTCTGGGCGTAGATCGTCCTGGTCGAGGCCATCTTCAGGATCGCGGCCGCCTCCTTCGCCGCCGCTCCGTCCACGACGTCCGACAGGTGGTGGACGACGGCGACGAAGGACAGGCCCAGGCGTCGGCCGAACTTCAGCAGGCGCTGGAAGAGTTGGGCCACGAAGGGGCTGTTGATGATGTGCCAGGCCTCCTCGACCAGGAAGATGCGCTTCTTCCGGTCGGGGCGGATCCAGGTGTGCTCCAGCCAAACGCCGACGATCGCCATCAGGATCGGCATGGCGATCGAGTTGCGGTCGATGTGGGACAAATCGAACACAATGAGCGGCGCGTCGAGGTCGATGCCGACCGTCGTGGGGCCGTCGAACATGCCGCGCAGGTCACCGTCGACCAGACGGTCCAGCACCAGCGCCACGTCCAGGCCCCACGCCCGTACGTCGTCTATGGCGACGTTCATCGCCTCCGCCGACTCCGGCTCGGGGTGTCGTAGCTGCTCGACGATGTCGCTCAACACCGGCTGGCGCTCGACGATCGTTTCGTTGACGTAGGCGTGCGCGACCTTCAGGGCGAAGCCCGAGCGCTCGTCGAGGCCGTGGCCCATCGCGACCTCGATGATCGTCCGGAGCAGGGCGAGCTGGCCCGTCGTCGTGATCGCGGGGTCGAGCGGGTTGAGGCGGATGCCCATGTCCAGGGCCGCCATCGGGTCCAGGCGGATGGGGGTTATTCCCAGCTCCTGCGCGATGAGGTTCCACTCGCCTACGCCGTCCTCGCCCTGGGCGTCGAGGACGACGACCTGGCGGTCGCGGAAGCGCAGCTGGCGCAGGACGTACGTCTTCTCCAGCGCGGACTTGCCGTTTCCGGACTCGCCGAGGACCAGCCAGTGCGGGGCGGGGAGCTGCTGGCCGTACAGCTGGAAGGGGTCGTAGATGTAGCCCTTGCCGGAATACACCTCGCGGCCGATGATCACCCCCGAGTCACCGAGACCCGGCGCGGCGGTCGGGAGGTAGACCGCCTGGGCCTGGCCCGTCGACGTGCGCACCGGCAGCCGGGTCGTCTCGACCTTCCCGAAGAGGAAGGACGTGAAGGCGTCGGTGAGGACGGACAGCGGGTCCCGCATCAGGTCCTACCTCCGAATGCCGGTGGCGAAGGGGAGCGTGTTGACGAATGCCCGGTGATGCTCGCGGTCGCACCACTCCAGCTTCAGATACGACTTTCCGGCCGACGCCCGGATGGTCCGCTTGTCGCGGGCCAGGGCCTCGGGGGAGCGGGAGGAGACGGTGATGTAGCCGACCAGGTTGACGCCGGCGGCACCGCTCGCGAGGTCTTCGCCTCGCTGGTCGAGGCGGTTGTGGGCGGCGATGTCGCGCGGGTCGACGGTGCGGTTCATCTTGGCGGCGCGGCTGGCCTCCGCCTCGTCGTTGGTCTTCTCGGTCAGCATGCGTTCGATGGCTACCTCGGTGGGTTCGAGGTCCATCGTCACGGCGACCGTTCGGATGACGTCCGGGGTGTGGACCAGCAGCGGCGCCAGGAAGTTGACGCCGACCGGGGTCATCGGCCACTCCTTCACCCAGGCGGTGGCGTGGCACCAGGGCGCGCGGGTGGAGGACTCCCGGGTCTTGGCCTGCAGGAACGTGGGCTCCATGGCGTCCAGCTCGGCCGGCCAGGCGTTGCGCTTCGTCATCGCCTGGATGTGGTCGATCGGGTGGTCCGGGTCGTACATGGAGTGGATGAGCGAGGCCAGACGGCCCTGGCCGAGCGGCTGGCGGACGCGGATGTCCGCCTCCTGCAGGCGCGAGCAGATGTCGGTCAGCTCGCGGGCCATGACGACCGCGAGGCCGGCGTCCCGGTCGACCTTGCCGCCGTGCGGGCGGGCCGCGCGGGCCATCGCCTGTGCCTCGGCGGCCAGTTCGCGGGTGAAGTGCATGCAGGCGACGAGGTAGGCGCGGTGCTGCTCGCTGCTCGTCGACACCATCGACTGGAGCTGGTCGTACGACTGCTGCAGCCAGCCCAGGGCCCGGTCGTCGCCGCGTACGGCGACGTCCTTGGCGTGGGCGTCGGGGTCGGCGGGGAGGGTGCGGGCGAGCATCTGGAGGCGGGTGACGAAGCCGTCGCCGTTGGCCACGTGCTTGAGGAGGGTGCCGAAGCGGTCGACGAGGGCTTCCTGGTCCTCGGAGTCGCGCAGGCCCACGCCGGGGCCCTCGATCTCGATCGCGGCCGTGACCGTGCGGCGGTCGGCGTGCAGGAGCACGGCGATCTCGTCCGGCCCGAAGGGGGCGGCCAGCCAGGTGATACGGCCGATGCCGGGCGGCGGGCCGACCTCGACCTCGCGCCCGTCGAGGTGGGTGCCGGCCTCGACGGCGCCGGAGCGGTAGGTCGTGCCCTGGCGGAGGGTGCGCTTGTAGCTGCGGTTGATCTCGAACCACTTGTAGAAGGTCCGCTGCTTGTACGGCACGTAGACCGCGGCCAGCGCGAGCATCGGGAAGCCCATCAGCAGCACGATGCGCAGGGACAGGACGGGGACGAGGAGTCCGCACATCATGCCGAGGAACGCGCCCCCGATGATCAGCGCGATCTCGCCGGTCTCGCGGTTGCGGCCGACGATCGCGTTCGGCCGGGCGCGGCCGATCAGATATGTACGGCGGGGCGTGACCGCGTGGGACACGTGGGACTCGGTCGTCAACGCCCGTCACCTCCTGAACGGTTGCTGCTGCTGTTACGGGTGTTGCTGGCGTGCGGGGTGTTCACCGGGCTGCTCGAACGGGGTGCGGGTGCGGCGGAGGGGACAGATCCGCCGCCTGAGTTCGAGGAGCGCGAGCTGTGCGCGGCGACGCCGCCGGAGACGGGGTTGGACGGGCGGGAGCCGCCTTGGCTTCCGCCGCCGTTGTTGTCCGCGCGGGTGCTGTGTGTCTTGATGCCCTGGGCGACCAGGGACGCCGGGGAGCTGATGACCGCGGCGGCCTTGCCCTCGGCGCCGCGCATGATGCGGTTGTTGCGGGAGCCGGCGATCTCGTCGCCGAAGCCCGGGACGAAGCGGTAGATCATCGCGCTGGCGAAGATGGCGAGCAGGATGATGGCCAGGCCGGAGACGACGGCCGAGAAGGCGTCCGGGCCGTCGTCGGCGGACAGCGCGCCGGCCAGGCCGAGCACTATGACGATGACCGGCTTCACGAGGATGACGGCGATCATGATGCCCGCCCAGCGGCGGACGTGGCCCCACAGGTTCTTGTCGACCAGGCCCGCGTAGACGACGGTGCCGAGGAGGGCGCCGACGTAGAGCAGGGCGGCGCGGATGACGAGCTCCAGCCAGAGGATGCCGGCGGCGAGGATGGAGACCAGGGACACCACGATCAGCATGATCGGGCCGCCGCCGATGTCCTCGCCCTTCTCCAGGGCGCCGGCGAAGGTGCCGAAGAAGGTGTCCGTCTGGTCGCCCGTCGCCTTCGCGAGGACCTCTGTGACGCCGTCCGTGGCCGATACGACCGTGTAGAGGATCAGCGGTGTGAACGCGGACGCGAGGACGGTGAGCCAGAGGAAGCCGATCGCCTCGGAGATCGCGGTGGTGAGGGGGACGCCTCGGACGGCTCGCTTGGCCACGGCCAGGAGCCAGAGGAGGAGCGTGAGGATCGTCGATGCCGCGAAGACGACCGCGTACTGCTGGAGGAACTTGGTGTTCGTGAAGTCGACGTTCGCGGTCTCCTTCACGGCCTCGCTGAGCTGCTTGACGGTCCAGCCGGCGGCGTCGGCGCAGCCCTTGGCGAGGGAGGAGAGGGGGTCGAGGGTGGAGGTGGGGTCGGTGAGGGAGGGGGTGTTGCCGGTGCGGCTGCCTGAGCCGGCGTCTTTTTCGCAGTAGTCCTTGGCGGGGCCGACGATGAGGTCGCAGTTGTCGCCCGACGGGGTCGGTGAGGGTGTGGGCGCGGCGGTGGCACGCGTGGCCAGCAGTACGACTGTGGTCTGTACGGCGGTGAAGGCGGCGGCGACCTTGAGTACGCGGCCGGGGTTATCGGGCATACGTGAACCCTCCGTACTCCTCGACGGCCTTGGCCATCTCATCGGCGCTGGACGCCCTGTTGTCCCCGGGAACGGGTGCGGGGCCGTCCTTCTGGGAGAAGCTCTCGACCTTCCAGTCACTGTTTGCCCAGCGAAGCTGGAGCGTCATGGTGAACCAGTCGCTGCTGGCGGGATTGGTCGAGTTCTCCCCGGCCATGCCGAACACCCCGGTGCACCAGACCTCGACGGTCGCCGCGGAGTCCGAGTAGCTCGTGACCTTGGTGCCGATCGGCACGGTGCGTGAGACGTAGGTGTTGCCCGCCGTCGCGTTGCCGTTCTCGTCCAGGCCGATGCTGCTCAGGAATGCTTGGGAGTACGCCTTGTCGAACTTGGCCGCGAGCTCGGCCTGCTTGTCGGCGACGAAGACCTGCTGGATGATCTCGGCCCGCCGGGCCGGCTTGAGGATGTCGGCGGAGACCAGCGACACCGCATAGTTGGCCGCCGCGCTCTGCACCCCTTGCTCATCCTGCGCGAACCCCGCCGGAATCCCCCCGGCCTTCCCCGCCACCGGGCGCGAACCGCTCGCCGCCGTAGTCGAGGAATTCGGCTGGTTTTCGTCCCCCGCCGTTGAACCGGAGTCATCGCCTCCACGGTTCGCGAAGGCGATCGCGGCGATGAGGAGGACGACCACGCCGACCACGGTGACCAGGCTCCGGGACGACGAGCGGCCGCCTCGCCGTGCGCCGCCGTACACGTCAGCGCCGCTCTCCGGCAGCCGTGTGCGGGTCTGACCGGTGCCTGCGTAACCGCCGGAGGTCTCCGGTTCGTCTCCGAGAGTCATGCCGCGTACGCCCCCTCGACGTCGGACGAAAACACGTAGGAGTACGACGGTAGCCGTGCTGGTTCCCGCGTGGGCGCGGTGTGGTGACTCGACATCAGGGAAACGCAACCTCAGCCGGTGAGCACGACGGGTGGGTGGGGGACTGGGAGGACCGGGCGTGCCCGGAGCGGACGGAGGGAAGGGAGTGGACGGAGGGGACGCGGCCGCCTAGACGGCCATGCCGTACACGATGGTGAACAGTGTGCCCAGTGAGCCGATGATGAAGACGCCCGTCAGGCCGGCGATGATCAGACCCTTGCCCTGCTCCGCGCTGAACGTGTCGCGCAGCGCCGTGGCGCCGATGCGCTGTTTGGCCGCACCCCAGATGGCGATGCCGAGGCAGAGCAGGATGGCCACCGCCATCACGACCTCGATCATCACCTTCGCCTCGTTGCCGAGGCTGCCGAAGGGGCCCCAGTCCGGAGCGATCCCGCCGATGATGGTGTTGATGTCGCCCTTGTCGGCCGCAAACAGCATGTAAGTCACCGCCCCTGTTGGGTAGTTCCGCAGTCCCCTGCGGTGCGCAGAGGTCAGGCCTCATTCTCGCCGACAATGGCGCCGTCGTATGTCGACTTGGCGTCATTGATGGGCGGGATTCGTACGAATACCTCGTACGGTCACTCTGTGTATCACGGCAGGTCACCCCGGGCAATGATGCCTGAGCGGAACCTGTGGTGTGGTTCCGTCGTTAGCCCTCTTTCACGCCGGGGGCCGTTTCTGACGGCCGGTCGGGTGAGTGGTCGTGCCCGTGTTCTGCGGGTGAAGGCTATCCCGGCATGGCGAACGGGCCATGGCGGGGTGCCGTGGCCCGTACTGGTCAGGGCTGGTGACGGAGGGTCAGCCGGTGAAGGCGTCCAGGCCCTGCGGGGTGCCCCAGCCGGTGGGGCCGTCGTAGCCGGTACCGGCGGTGCAGAAGTACGACGTGGAGCAGGTGCCGTTGTTGCCGGAGGTGACGTCGTTGAGGGCGGACGTTCCGGCCGCGTTGTACGGGTACTGCGCGGGGTAGTCGCTGGTGCCCGGCGTGCCCGCGAGGGCGTAGACGCCCGCGATGATCGGGGCGGAGGCGCTTGTGCCGCCGAAGGTGTACCAGCCGGCGGTGACGCCGTAGGAGTCGTAGACCGAGACGCCGGTCGCCGGGTCCGCGACGGCCGAGACGTCCGCGATCGTGCGCTTGCCGCAGCCGCTGTCGGTCTGCCAGCTGGGCTTCGCGTCGTAGGCGGAGCAGCCGGAGCCGGTTCCTTCGGTGCTGCTCGTCTTCCAGACGGATTCCGTCCAGCCTCGGGACGTGGAGGAGGTGGACAGCTTCGTGCCGCCCACGGCGGTGACGTACCGGGACGCGGCCGGGTACTCGGCGCCGTAGGCCGAGTCGCCGGCGCTGACGGTGATGGCGACGCCCGGGTGGTTGAAGTACGTCGAGTCGTACGAGGTGTCCGACGAGGACTCCGAGCCGCCGTAGCTGTTGGAGACGTATTTGGCGCCCAGTCTGACCGCCTCGTTCACCGCTGTGCCCAGGTCTTCCATGGACGCGGAGGACGCCTCCACCAGCAGGATGTTGCAGTTCGGGCAGGTGGCGCTCGCCATGTCGACGTCGAGGGAGATCTCCTGGGCCCAGCCGCTGTCGGCGGAGGGGAGGGAGGTGGTGGAGCCGGTCTGGCCGACCTTCTTGAAGCAGCCGTTGGAGGTGGTGCAGGCGGGGAGGCCGTAGTACGAGCGGTATTTGGCCAGGTCGGCCTCGGCGTTCGGGTCGTCGTACGCGTCGACGATCGCGATGGTCTCGCCGGAGCCGTTGGAGGCGGCGGCGGATGTGAGGCCGTAGGCGTCCTGGAGGTCGGACGGGCCGTAGCCGGAGGGGGTGGTGGCGTCACCGGCCTTGGGGGTCGTGCCGTCCTTGGCCGCTCGCTGTTTCTCGAAGGCCGTGGTGCCGCCGGTCACGCGGACCGAGTTGCAGGCCAGGTCGCCCTTGTGTTTGGGCGTGGCGCAGGGGGTGGCGGTCCAGGTGACCTTCGCGGTGGCGGGGGTCTTCTGCGGGGTGGCGCTCGCGGTGCCGGCGCTTCCGAGTCCGGTGAGGACGAGTGCGGCGGTTGCCGCTGCGGTGGCGGCCGTGGAAGTGATGCGGCGCCATCTGCCGTGGGTCTTGGGTGGGTTGGGGGTCGTCGTACGCAACGTACAGCCTCCGGTGAGTGGGGGAAGAGGCCTGCGGGTGGAGGGTCCACCGGTGTGGTTCCCGGTGGGGGCGGCGGCCCGCCGACGACTGTTGCTTGTTGAGTACGTGACAACAAGGTGGGTTTCGGAATCCTGACTTCTGCATTGCTCAGGGGCGTTGGGGATTGCTGATCAATGGCGCGGGGATGGGTGGGGGATGGCTCGGGCTTGACCCTCGGGCTGTTGCTGTCAGCGGGGCTTCAAGCCGTGCAGCAGGTGGTGGACCAAGCCCTCCACGCCCGCCAGGGCCGCTTCCGGGGTCAGCCAGCCGCCGGCGATGAAGCCGGCCACGCCGTGCAGGGCCGCACCCGTGACGAGGTTGAGTTCCTCGGGGTCGCCCTCGATGATCTCGCCGCGTGTCTGGGCGTCCGCGAGGACCCGTTCGATGCTGCCGACCGTCTGCTCGACGGCGGTGGCCATCTGCTCGGAGGCGTCGGGGTCGTGCTTGCGGGCGTACATGAGCTCCAGGAGCTCGGCGTTGTCGATGGCGAAGCTGAGGTAGGCCCGTGCGAGGGCGGTGAGGCGCGGTTCCAGGGGGAGCGAGGCGTCGTCTGCTGTGTTCAGCGCCTGGGCGAGCCGCTCGTATCCGGTCAGGGCCAGGGCGTTGAGCAGGGCCTGCTTGTCCTTGAAGTGGCGGCCGGGGGCGGCGTGGCTGACGCCGACCTCGCGGGCCAGTTCGCGCAGTGAGAGGGAGCCGGCGCCCTTGTCGCGCAGGGTGCGTTCCGCTGCCGCGAGCAGGGCGGCGCGCAGGTCTCCGTGGTGATAGGGGCGGCTCTCGGGCATGTGGACCATCGTAACTTGATGTTGGCGGTGCCATCTTTGTTGGCGTCGTCAGCATTGTTGTCGTTGGCACCATTGTTGTCATTGACAGCATTGTTGGCGGCGCCTACATTCGAGGGTATGGCTGAGAAGACGAAGAGCAAGCAGACATGGGACGCGGCGAGCCTCCCCGACCTCGTCGGCCGCACCGCCGTCGTCACCGGCGCCAACAGCGGGATCGGTCTCAGGGCGGCGGACGCCCTGGCGCGAGCGGGTGCGCACGTCGTGTTCGCCGTACGGGATCCGGAGCGGGGCCGGGCGGCAGCTGCGACGGTGAACGGCAGCACCGAGGTGCGGCGCCTGGATCTGGCGGATCTGTCTTCCGTGCGGGAGTTCGCGGATGCGTGGCGGGGGCGGCCGCTGGATCTGCTGATCAACAACGCGGGCGTGATGATGGTGCCGCAGCAGCGGACGGCGGACAGCTTCGAGATGCAGTTCGGCACGAACCACCTGGGCCACTTCGCGCTGACGAACCTGCTGCTGCCGTACGTCACGGACCGGGTGGTGACGGTGTCGTCCGGCGCCCACCGCTGGGGCGACGCCCGGATCCGTTTCGAGGACCTCGACTTCTCGTCGGACTACAACCCGCAGCGTGCCTACGCCCAGTCGAAGCTGGCGAACCTGCTCTTCACGCTGGAACTCCAGCGCCGTCTGGCGGAGGCCGGTTCTTCGGTGCGTGCCCTGGCGGCCCACCCCGGCTACGCCGCCACCAACCTCCAGAGCCATGCGGCGAACCCGGTGATGCGCGGGTTCATGAAGATCGGCAACAGGTTCTTCGCCCAGGACGACAAGGCCGGTGCGCTGCCGACGTTGTACGCGGCGACTCAGGATCTGCCCGGCGCGAGCTACGTCGGTCCGGACGGGCTCGGGGAGATGCGGGGGGCGCCGACGCTGGTGGGGCGGACCGCGGCGGCGAGTGATGCGGGCGTGGCGCGGCGGTTGTGGACGGTGTCGGAGGAGCTGACCGGGGTGCGTTGGCCGGTGGGGCAGGTGGTGGCGGCCGAGCGGTAGTGCGCCGCTGGCCGCCACGGTCAGGTCACGACTCCGGCTGGGTCACGACTCCGGCTGGGTCACGGTCAGCGCCCACCGGATGTTGTCCGCCGACGCGTCGACGGACACCTGGAAGGAACCGGCGCGCACCACGCCGGGGTCCATGGTCACCGAGCCGACCCCGGCCTCCCCGGCCGGACAGTCGACGGAGAACGCGGCGACCTCGGCGTCCTGTGACCGCATGGTCACCCGCACATCGCCGTCCCCCTCGCACGCCACGGTGAGCACGGTCGGCAGGCTCTCCCACACGCCCGCCGACACGACACCGCCGTCCCCCGTCCACTCCTCCACCCACACCAGGCCCTCCGGCCCGGGGTGGGGCAGCAGGACATCGTCCGTCGCGGAGGCGGGCGCCGCCCCGAGGCCGGTCAGTGCGCAGGCCGCCAGTGCGGTCATGGCCAGGGCTCTACTGGTCCGTCTCATGGTTGTTCCCCCTGTTGGTCAGTTGGATCTGCCGGTCCGCAGATCGTCCACAGTCTGCCGTGGGGGATGACCTTGTGCCGGTGTTTTCGTACGCTGAGCGCTACTCGGCCGCCAGTGCCTCCCGCATGGCCTTCGCCGTGGTGGCCGGGTCGTAGTCCTCCGCGACGCCTTCGACCATGATGATGTCGCCCTCGATGTGCCGGGAGCGCAGGGGCGCGATCTCCTGGTAGGCGGGCGAGTCCCACCACGCCCGCGCCTCGGCGATGCCGGGGAAGCCGATCATCACGACGTCCCCGGGCCAGCTGCCCTCCTTCGTCTCGTGCGGCGTGGCGTGCACGAGGAAGCGGCCGCCGTACGGCTCGAAGGTGGCGGTGATGCGCTCGATGTACTCGGCGACCTCCGGGTGCGCGGTCGCGTTACGGAGGTGGGCTATCGCGTAGGCGGGCATGGTGTCCTTCCGGTCGGTCGGGCTCCCTGTTCTCACGAGCGTGGCATGGGGGGTTGCCGGTAGCGATTACCTGCCGGGTAATGCAGCCGGGGGGGGGGGCTAGCTGATCCCCTCGACGAAGTGGTCGAACTCTCCCGCCTGTACGCCGAGTACGAACGCGTCCCACTTGCGGCGGTTGGTGGTGACCACGTTGTCCGGATCGCTGGTCTCGCGGATGTAGACGGGGGCGTCGCCGTCGTCGCCCTCGCCGAAGGCGATCTCGATCCAGGGGCCCGGGCCGGTTGCCTCCGGCGGGGCGGCGCGTTCCCAGGTGAGGTTCGGGGGGATGTCAGGCACGGGAGGTTTCTTTCTTGAGGGTGGTCAGCAGGGCGTGGAAGGCGGCCGGGGTGGCCGTGAGTATCGCGCCGGTGGGGTCGCCGCTTTCGGTGAGATGGATCGTTTCGGTGGTGGTGGCGACGTGGACGCAGGAGTTGCCTTCGCTGCAGTAGGAGGACTTCTGCCAGGTCATGGATTCCTCACAGCTCTCGCATGACGTTGCGGATCAGGGATCGGGTCTCGTCCGGGCTCAGCGCCACGGAGTCGATTCGTTCGAAGAGCGTTCGATACTTGTGTAGCTGGCCTTCTGCATCGAGAAAAGCGACGCCGTGGGACTGGTCGAGCTGCACGGTGTCCAGCTGCGGTACCGGGCCGTACGCGTAGTAGATCGACTGTCCGGACCCTGGGTAGGCGCCGGCGTCGAAGGTGATGGCGCGAAGGGTGATGTGGTCGCGCTCGCTCATGTCGAGCAGGTACTGCAGCTGCTGTCGGGCGATCGTGGGCCCGCCGACCTTCATGCGCAGGGCCGCCTCGTGAACGATCGCCTCGTAAGGGGTGGGGTTTTCCTCGCGGTAGAGGATCGCCTGTCGCTTGATGCGGAAGGAGAGGCGGTGCTCGATGTCGGGTGGCGGTAGTTCGGTGACGGCCTGACGGAAGATTTCGAGGGCGTACTCGCGCGTCTGGAGCAGGCCGGGGATGCGGGCCGTGGTGGCGGCGAGCAATGACCGGGCGTGGTGCTCCAGTTCGGCGAGGTCGAGGAGTGAGCTGGGCAGGAGTTCGCGGTACTGCTCCCACCACCCGCGTGTGCGCTCGGAGGTCATGTCGCTGAGCGCCTCGACGAGAGGCTTGTCGGAGCAGTCGTAATGGCAGGCGATTGTGCGTACCCGCGCGGCGCTCACGCCTACGCGACCGGCCTCCATGTTGCTGACCTGCGCCTGCTTGATGCCGAGGAGTTGACCGGCGTCGGTGGAACTCAAGCCTGCACGCTCGCGCAGTTTGCGCAGCTCTGCGCCGAAGCGGAGCTGGCGACCCGTCGGGTTCCTCACGGGCTGCCGCCCTCCTTGCTGTCACTCACACGGGTGGTAGTGAAGGAGATTCCTGTATTTCAGTGAAGACCTTCACTCCATGCCGCTAGCTTACAACTGGGCCCCTCACCCAGAAGTGCACCGCCCGACGGGGCGGCACCGCCACTGGGTCATCACCCAACTCCCCACCGCGATCGGAGACTTCCATGGCCACCGTATCCCCGTCCTGGGCCTACACCCTCCAACTCCCGCGCGATCCACGCGCACCGGGGATCGCCCGCGCGACCCTCCGTACCGTCCTCGCCGCCCACGGCCTCGCCGACGCCACCCCCACCGCCGAACTCCTGGCCGCGGAACTCCTCGCCAACGCCCACCGCCACACCGCGGGCCCCTACGCCCTCCGGGTCCGCCCGATGGAGCCCGGCCGCCTGCGGGTCGCCGTATGGGACACGGACCCGAGGGTTCCGCCCGGGTTTGCTGCCGGGAGTGCCGCCGGGGGTGTGCCTCCGTGCGACGCGGAGCACGGTCGGGGCCTGCATCTCGTGCGCGCCTGCGCCGAGGCGACCGGCGTCTCGGTGTTGCGGGAGCCGGGGGCATCGGGGGGCGGGAAGTTGCTGTGGGCGGAGTGTCAGTGGGGTGACCTACTGTGATGAATCGCATGCGAAACGTGAAAGGTGGAGGGTGTCGTGGCGAAGGTTGAGCAGCGGGTCAGGAGGGTGGTTCGCACGTGTGGGGAGCAAGGCGCGGAAGAGGGTGAGGGCGCACAGTACGGTGGATTCGACGCCGAGCGGGATGTCGGACCTCCCACCGAGCCCGCGCGCGCAGTCGAAGACGCCGACGAATCGGAAGGACGGAGGCAGCGAGCGATGTCCGTGTCACCGGGCCACCGGCCCGAACCACGTCCGCGTCCGGGGCATCTGCGGCGCATCGCCGAGAAGATCGAGGCAGAGACGGGTCTGCGGGTGCAGATCGTGGGAGGAAAGCTTGTGATGTCCCCTACTCCGCGTGGGAAACACGCGGGCGTGGTGAAGCGGGTGCGGCGCCAACTTGAGAGTGCGGCTCTGCCCGAGGGGCTGGACGTATATGAAGTGTCTTCCATCGGCCTGCCCGAAGACCCGGACGACTACGTCACGCCAGACCTGATCGTCCTGCCCCTGGAATGGGAGGAGGACGAGAACTGGCTGGCCGACCCCGAGGACGCCGCGCTGGCCGTCGAAGTCATCTCCCCCTCCGAGAAGTCCCGCGAGATCAGGGACAAGGCCGACTGGTACGCCGTGGCGCGGGTCCCCGTCCTTCTTGTCGTCGATCCGCGCAAAGGCACCTGGGCCCTCCACACCCGTCCGGACAACGGGGCTTATCGGGACGTACTCCCGGGCAAGTTCGGGGAATCCGTGCGGTTGCCCGCACCGCTGGACATCGAGATCGTCACCGACGATCTCCCCGGGTACGGCGCTCCGCCGCATGGCGTCTGACGCTTCTCTCACCTTCGTCGGCCACAGTGGCGCCGATGCCCCCGATGAAACGCACAGCCCGCACCTCCCGCCCCGCCCTGTACGCCGCCACCCTCCTCCTCGCCGTCACGTCGGCCTCCACCGCGGCCGCCGACGCCGGGACCGGTCCCTTCGGGGTGACCGCCTTCGCCGTCGCGACGGCTCGGAGTGCGCGGGTCGGTGCCCTGTTCGCGGCGGACCGTCGCGCCGACCTCCGCGGCGGCCACTTCTGCACCGCGTCCGTCGTGCACAGCCCGCACCGGAACCTCGTCGTCACCGCTGCCCACTGTCTGGACGGCAGGGCGGACGAGCTCCTGTTCGTACCCGGGTACCGGAACGGCAGGGCGCCGTACGGGGTGTGGAAGGTCGGGAGGTGGTTCCTGCCGGAGGGGTGGGCGAAGGGGCGGGACGAGGACAGTGACGTGGCGTTCGGGGTCGTGGGGGAGCGGGCGGATGGGGAAGCTGTCGAGGAGGTGGTCGGGGGCGATCGGCTCGCCACGGGCACGGCCACCGGGGCTACGGCGGTGACCGTCACGGGATACCTCAACTCCCGGGAGGCGCCGATCAGTTGCACCAACAAGCCGGGCCTTCACAGTCGTACGCAGCAGCGCATCTCCTGTCCCGGCTTCAGCGGCGGGACCAGCGGAAGTCCTTGGGTCAACGGGGACGGGGCGGTCGTCGGGGTGCTGGGCGGGCACGAGGGCGGTGGGGCCACGGCGGACGTGTCGTTCAGTGTGGTGTTCGGGGCGGAGGCGGCGGAGCTGTACCAGGAAGCGGAAAGGGGTTCCCCGGCGAACTGATCTCTGTGGCAAGGTCAGTTCGGTGGACGCACTGAAGGATCGGGACCCGGCGCACATAGGCGCCTACACGCTGCTCGCACGGCTCGGGGCGGGCGGTATGGGGCAGGTCTATCTGGCTCGGTCGCCGGGTGGGCGGCTGGTCGCGATCAAAGTGATCCGGGACGAGATCACGGATCATCCGGAGGCGCTGGCGCGGTTCCGGCGGGAAGTCGAGACCGTGCGGGCCGTGCGGAGCGCGTACACGGCGAACCTGATCGACGCCTCGCTGGATGCGGCGCCGTATTGGCTGGCCACCGAGTATGTGTCGGGGCCGACGCTGGGCAGGGCGGTGGGGGAGCGCGGGGCGTTGCCGGCCGACAGCGCTCGGCGGCTGTTCGCGGCCCTGGCCGAGGCGCTGGCGAGCGTGCACGGGTACGGCGTGACGCACCGGGACCTCAAGCCGCAGAACGTGATCCTCTCGCCGCAGGGGCCGCTGCTCATCGACTTCGGGATCGCCCGTGGCGCGGCGGACACGGCCCTGACCCAGACCGGGCTCACCCCGGGGACGCCCGGGTACACCGCGCCCGAGGTGCTGATCAGCAATCAGGTGGGGGCGGCGGCGGACGTGTTCGCGCTCGGAGCGACGCTCGCTTACGCGGCGACGGGCCGTCCGCCGTTCGGTTCCGGGCCCATGCACGCGGTGTCGTACCGGGCGGTGCACGAGGACATCGACATCGCCGGCGTAGAACCGGAACTGGCCCAGCTCATACGGGAGTGCGTGGCCAAGGACCCTGCCGGACGGCCGGGGCTGGACGCGGTCATCGCGCGCTGTGCCGTGTCCTCCGCGCTCACCGAGGACCCGTTCTACGGGCGGCTCAGCGGCGATACCGAGGCTGTGCCGCAGGACCTCCAGGCGGCGGTGGCGGCGGGGCTGGTGCCGCCGGGGCACGGGGCGCCGACACCGCCGGTGTATCCGCCGACCGCCGGGCCCGGTTATGTACCGACGGCCGTCCCGGCGTACGTACCGACGCTCGCGCCTTCGGCGCCGACGGCCGTACCGGAGCGGGGCCGGTCGCGTCGTACGCCCTGGATCGTGGCCCTCGCCGTCGCGGTGGTGGTGGGGACGGCGTCCGCTGTGACCTTGCGGGTGCTGGACGGGCAGGGGGAGGAGGGCGGCGGGTCGCAGGCGCGGGGCGGCGGCTCGGCGTCGGCATCTCCGTCAGCGTCGGCGTCCGAGAGTGGCACATCCGCGGCACGGAAAGCGCCGGAGTACATCGT
This sequence comes from Streptomyces sp. DT2A-34, assembly GCF_030499515.1. NCBI lineage: Bacteria > Bacillati > Actinomycetota > Actinomycetes > Kitasatosporales > Streptomycetaceae > Streptomyces > Streptomyces sp. DT2A-34. The sequence continues at coordinate 5,361,416 of NZ_JASTWJ010000001.1, forward strand.
GCGGAACCGCCGCAACGTCGATGTCTGGAACAGCACCGACCGCAAGTGCGCGCAGGTCGGTGCGGCCAGCGCGCCCGAGGAACTCCAGTACAGCGCGGTCGACGCGGACGATCCCACGGCCGCGTCCGTCCAGGAGAGGGCGAAGATCTCCGTCCGGTTCAAGTACGCGGAGATGCTGACCAAGAGACCCGACCCGTACTACGTCTCTGTCGGAGTGAAGCCGCCGCACGACATCTCCCCCTCGACGGGCATGCCGTACAAGGCGCCGAACCAGACCATCGGCTACACCAGCAGACCGGTGGACATCTACACGCACTGGAAGGCCGGGGGGTTCATCGAGCTGACCTACCCTGACGACTTCCAGTGGCACTCGGAGACGGGCAAGCCCATTGACGCGATCCCCGTCGCCAACGACCCCGGTGACTGGACGGTCGTCTTCTACCACGTCAACGGCAGCCCGACGGACTACGAGAGCATCGGTTGCGACGGCTTCCGCGTGGGAAGCTCCTAAACTGGCGCGGGCGGACTCCCGGCGGGCGAGGGGTGGTTGACGGTGCGTAAGGCTTGGATCGTGGCGGGTGCCGCTGTCGCGGCCGGGCTCAGCTTCGTGATGCTGCTCGTCGTCGGGGTCTACGTCGTCGCCGGGAACCTCGCGGGCGGCGTGGCCGGCGGGGCCAAGACCCTCGCCAAGGGCGCTGTGCCGGCCGCGTATCAGCCGCTCGTGCAGAAGTGGGGCAATCTGTGCTCCGCCATCAACCCCGCGCTGCTCGCCGCCCAGCTGTACCAGGAGAGCGGCTTCAACCCGAAGGCCCAGAGCCCGGCGGCCGCCCAGGGCATCGCTCAGTTCATCCCGGGCACCTGGGCCACGCACGGCGTCGACGGCGACGGTGACGGCGACCGCGACGTATGGGACCCGAGTGACGCGATTCCATCGGCCGCGTCGTACGACTGCAAGCTCGCCTCGTACGTGAAGGACGTCCCCGGCGACCCGACGAAGAACATGCTCGCGTCCTACAACGCCGGGGCGTACGCGGTCATCAAGTACGGAGGTGTGCCGCCGTACAAGGAGACCCAGAACTACGTGAAGACGATCACGACTCTGGAGGAGAGCTTCGCCGCGCCAGTCAGCCGGGTCGACCCCAGCAAGCAGGCCGCCGGCGCCATCTACTACGCGCAGAAGAAGCTCGGCACGCCCTACCTGTGGGGCGGAGACGGTACTGCTGCGGACGGGGGACGGTTCGACTGCTCCGGGCTGACCAAGGCCGCTTACGAGAGTGTCGGGATCACGCTGCCGCGCGTCGCCAACGATCAGTACAACGCCGGACCGCATCCGGCCAGGAGCGAGCTGCTCCCCGGCGATCTGGTCTTCTTCTCGACGGACCCGACCAACTCGCGGGCCATCGACCATGTCGGGATTTATGTGGGCGGCGGGTACATGATCGACGCACCGAGAACGGGTGCTGTGATCCGGTTCGACCCGATCGACACCGCGAAGTACTTCGGTGCCACCCGGGTCACCGAAGATGGCGCGAAAGCGCTGCCCACAACGGTGTAGACGGAGCGTGAACCCACCCCCTGAGCTGCGGCGATGGGTATCTCTTCGATAACGTCTGCGTGATCATTCAGTGGAGTGTGGAACGTATTAACAGGAGCCGTGCGTTCCTGGTGACGTAGCCGGATCTACAACCACGGGGGTGGTGGGCGGAGCGGCGTACGCAAGATGCGCCGGAGACACGACGAAGGGGCCGCGGCATCATGGCTGGACTCGCAGAATCCGGGTCGAACCCCGACGTCGAGCTGCTCTTCGACATCAATGGCCTGGCCAAGGACGCGCCGCGCTGGTTCGACCGGGTCATGGAGTACGTCGGTGAGTACGGGCTGCTGCTCGCCCTGATCCTGCTCGCGGTGTGGTGCTGGTGGTCCGTGCGGCGGCGGGGCGAGGAGGACGCCGCCTCGTCGGTGGCCGCGCTCGTGTGGGCGCCGCTGGCCGCCGGTATCGCGGTGCTCGTGAATGTGCCCATACGCGGGTTCGTCGAGCGGCCGCGGCCGTTCAACGACCATCAAGGGCTCGAAGTCCTGGTGTCCGGCAAGACGGACTACTCGTTCGTGAGTGATCACGCGACGATCGCCATGGCCCTGGGAGTCGGGCTGTTCGTCGCGAACCGGAAGTTCGGGCTGGCCGGGGTCGGGCTCGCGCTTCTCGAAGGGTTCTGCCGGGTCTATATGGGCGTGCACTATCCGACCGACGTCGTGGGCGGGTTCGCGCTCGGTACGGCTGTCGTGCTGCTGCTGTCGCCGTTGGCCATGGCTCTGCTGACGCCCGTGATGTCCGCGATCGAGCGGTCGCCGAGGGGTGGGTGGCTGATCAGGTCGCGGGGGTTGTCCCGGGTGGGTGGGCAGGACGCGTTGATTCCGGGGGCTCGGAAGGAGTCGGCGGGGGCTGAGGAGCGGGATCTTGCGGCTTAGCTTCGCTGGGGTGGCGCGGTTGTCCTCGGTGGGTGCGGGCCGACGTCTTTGACGGCTACCGCGCCGACGTTTGTGACGGCAACCGGGCCGACCTTTGTGACGGCTCCCGCGCCTGCGGGTGGGTGGTTACAGCGCTTGCGGGTGCGTGAAGAAGCCCTGCGGGTCGTACTGCTTCTTCAGCTTCGTCAGGCGCGTCGCCGCGTCCCCGTAGTACGCCTTGCGCCAGTCCCTCAGCGTCGGGTCGGTGTAGTTCTGGTACGCGGCGCCCGAGGCGTACGGCCGCATCGCGTCGTGCGCCGACTTCAGCCACGCCTGGGCCGTGGAACCCGTCGTACCGGCGCGCCACGCGGCGATGTACTGGGCCAGCATGCGGGAACGGCGGTGCACGAAGGCCGTCGCTGTGGGGGAGACGCGGTTGACGGCTCCGCCGAGGGCGGTGAGCGCGATGCTGCCGGAGCCGCCGCGGACCGACTCCATCTGCTTCAGCAGGGTGTGGATGCCGGTGGAGGAGAGCGAACGGTCGAAGAAGTCCGACTTCGCCGTGTACGTTTCGCGGCCCAGCGCGCCCTGGGGGGAGCGGCCCGGGGTGGAGCCGGGGAGGTGGCACTGCGCGTCCGTGGTGAAGGAGGAACAGCCCGCGTAGAGCTCCATCGACGCCTCGTACGAACGGCGCTTGAGGGCGACGTTGGTCGCGGGGCCGGGGCCGCCGGGGCGGTCGGCCAGGCGGTTCACCGCGTTCTGGAGTTCGCCGTAGGTGCCCAGGGAGAACGCGGCGACGGAGATGGTGGGGGTGCCGCCCGCGTGGTTCGAGATGCTCAGGGCCGACCAGATCTCGTCGGGCTGGGTCGGGCCCCACTCCTGCCAGGCCTTGATCAGCGCGGCCGCCTTCGACCACGGCCAGGTCATGAACGCCGTTACGGCCTGGGGGGCGGGGTGGGTCTTGAAGTGCAGTTCCGTCACGACGCCGAAGTTGCCGTTGCCGGCGCCTCGCAGGGCCCAGAAGAGGTCCTTGTGGGTGGTGGCGTTGGCGGTGAGCTGCTTGCCGTCGGCGGTGATCAGGGTGGCCTGGGTGAGGCTGTCGCAGGTCAGGCCGTAGGCGCGGGAGGTCACGCCGTGGCCGCCGCCGAGGGTGAGGCCGGAGACGCCGACGGTGGGGCAGGAGCCGGCGGGGATGGTGACGCCCTTCGCGGCGAGGGCTCGGTAGACGTCGATGAGTTTGGAGCCGGCGCCGACTACTGCGGTGTTGCCCGAGGCTCGGATGCGGTTGAGCTTGGAGACGTCGATGATCAGGCGGTTGTTGCCGGAGGACCAGCCGGCGTAGGAGTGGCCGCCGTTGCGGATGGCTACGTGGAGGTTGTGGGCTCGGGCGTAGGCGAGGGTGGTGCGGACATCGTCGGGGTGGGCTACGTAGGCGACTGCGGCGGGCTTCAGGGCGTCGAAGCGGGTGTTGTAGAGCTGGTGGGCTGACTTCCAGTCAGTGTCGCCCGGGCGGATGAGGGGGCCGTCGAGGTCTTGGGCGAGGGCGGTCCAGTTGGCGGGGGCGGAGGCGGAGGCGCGGGCGGAGGCGGGGGTGGATCGGGTGGCGGTGGTTTGTGTGCGGGTGTCTGTGCCTCGGCTTGTGCTTGTGGCGGCTGCGCCTGTGTCTGAGTTGCTCTCGCAGGCGGTTGCTGCCAGGGCGGTGAGGGCTGCTGCGCCGCCGCCGATGAAGGTACGCCGTTCCATGTCGCCTCCTGGGGGTTCGTGGAGGGAGACGGGGTGTCGGGGGGTGGGGTTCCACTTCGTGTGCGGGCCTGGGGATTCTCGCCCCCGCCGCCCCTACCCGTCCCATCCTCAAGGGGCTCCGCCCCTTCGACCCCGCCAGGGGGCTCCGCCCCTGGACCCCTGTCGGCCCTGAACGGGCCTCGTCCTCAAACGCCGGACGGGCTGGATGACGCGGGCCGGCGCTGGAAGGTGACCGTCCGGCGTGGAGAGGTGAAGCCCGACCCTGTACGCGGCGCCGCCGCCAGAGCCGCAGCTCTCAGATCGCCGACGGAGTCTCCGCCTCCGGCCCCCGCCTGCGAGAACGGCAGACGCGCGAGCCCGAACGCCCCGCCCCCACCCCCGCCTACAAGAACGCCAGATGCACAACCCCGAACGCCGCCGCCGCCACCGCGGCCGCCGCAGGCATCGTGATGAACCAACCCAGGACGATGTTCTTGGCCACGCCCCACCGCACGGCGTTCACCCGCTTTGTCGCGCCCACGCCCATGATCGCGGAGGTGATGACGTGGGTCGTGGAGATCGGGGCCTTGAAGAGGAAGGCCGTGGTGAACATGATCGACGCGCCGGTCGTCTCCGCGGCGAAGCCCTGCGGGGGGTCCAGTTCGATGATCTTGCGGCCCAGGGTGCGCATGATGCGCCAGCCGCCCGCGTAGGTGCCGAGGGACAGCATCACGGCGCACACGATCTTGACCCACACCGGGATCGGGTCGCCGTAGTCCTCGACGTCGGCGATGACCAGGGCCATCACCACGATGCCCATCGTCTTCTGGGCGTCCTGGAGGCCGTGGCCGAGGGCCATGCCGGCGGCCGAGACCGTTTGCGCTATGCGGAAACCCCGCTTCGCCTTGTGCGGGTTGGCGCGTCGGAAGATCCACATGATCGCCGTCATCACCAGGTAGCCCGCGCACAGGCCGACGATCGGTGACACGAACATCGGGATGACGATCTTCTCCAGGACGCCGTGCCAGTACACCGTCGTTCCGCCGGCCAGGGCCGCTCCCACCATGCCGCCGAACAGGGCGTGGGAGGAAGAGGACGGCAGGCCGAAGTACCAGGTGATGAGATTCCAGGTGATCGCGCCCACCAGGGCCGCGAAGAGGATGCCCATTCCCTTCGAGCCCTCGGGCGTCTGGATCAGGCCCTCACTGACCGTCTTGGCCACGCCCGAACCCAGGAAGGCGCCGCCGAGGTTCATCACCGCGGCCATCAGCAGCGCGGCCCGCGGTGTCAGCGCGCGCGTCGACACGGACGTGGCGATCGCGTTCGCGGAATCGTGGAAGCCGTTGGTGTACGTGAAGAAGAGCGCGACTCCGATGGTCGCGACCAGCGCAAAGGTGTCCATGGGCGGGTCTCAGGACTCCTTGACGGCGATGGTCTCCACCGTGTTCGCCACGTGCTCGAAGGCGTCCGCCGCCTCCTCCAGCACATCCACGATCTGCTTGAGCTTGAGGACCTCGATCGCGTCGTACTTGCCGTTGAAGAGGTGGGCGAGGAGCTTGCGGTGTATCTGGTCGGCCTGGTTCTCGAGGCGGTTGACCTCGATCCAGTACTCGGTGAGGTTGTCCATCGTGCGCAGGTTCGGCATGGCCTCGGCCGTGAGCTCCGCGGCCCGCGCCAGTACCTCGATCTGCTGCTCGACGCCCTTGGGCAGTTCCTCGACGTTGTAGAGGACGACGAGGTCGACGGCCTCCTCCATGAAGTCCATGATGTCGTCGAGGCAGGACGCGAGGTTGTAGATGTCCTCGCGGTCGAACGGCGTGATGAACGAGGAGTTCAGCTGGTGGAAGATCGCGTGTGTGGCGTCGTCACCTGCGTGTTCCGCGGCCCGCATACGCTCTGCGATCTCGGCCCGGCCGGCGGTGTCCGCCCCGAGCAGTTCCATCAGGAGTTTCGAGCCCGTGACGATGTTGTCCGCGGACGCGGCGAACATGTCGTAGAAGCTCGTCTCCCGGGGGGTCAGACGAAATCGCACGTGGGGTCCTCAGGAAGCATCGGTTTCGGTCAGGCTGATGCTAGGCGCATCATCCGGCCACGGCTAATGGGCCGTCCTCCAGTGTCGCCCATCAGGCAGAGTGGTCGGCACAGGGGCTGCCCAGTGGTCCAGTCCAGCGGCCGTTCGCGGCGTCGGCCACAGGCCCTATACCCAGCAAAGTTCGGTACGATATACCCAGTAGGGGTATATGAAGCGGTTTACGTCTGGAGGACGCGATGACGACCACCGAGGCCGACGCGGGCACGCCCTCCGAGGCGGAGGGCACAGCTGCCGTCGTGACCGACCACGACCGCGGCATCCACGGCTACCACAAGCAGAAGGACGAGCACCTCAAGCGCCTGCGCCGGATCGAGGGCCAGATCCGGGGTCTGCAGCGGATGGTCGACGAGGACGTCTACTGCATCGACATACTCACGCAGGTGTCCGCCTCCACCAAGGCCCTGCAGTCCTTCGCCCTGCAGTTGCTGGAGGAGCACCTCCGCCACTGCGTCGCCGACGCGGCCCTCAAGGGCGGTGCGGAGATCGACGCCAAGGTGGAAGAGGCGACGAAGGCCATCGGTCGGCTGCTGCGGACGTGAGGGCGGGGCGGCTGGTGTGGGTCTGAGGGCGGCTGCCGGGCCCGGGGAGGGACTGCTGCGGACCTGGGAGTGGCTGAGAATGGTCACTCGGCCGACGTGTCGCGTTCCTCCGCGACTCTCAGGACCTCGTCGATGCTCTCCAGGCTGAGCCGGTCCTCGCGGGCGGTCGACGCCGCGATGATCAGCTCTCCGCACAGCTCGATCTCGGCGAGGGCGACGTGGTCCTGAACTGCCGTACCGCCGACCGGAGCCACGTGCATCACCTCTTCTCTGCCGTTACCGACTTCCTAGAGTAGGGAGCGGCCTACACGCCGCGCATGGCACGGACGGGCTAGTTCTTGACGCCCGTCACGTACGCATACGCCGGCCCTCGCGCCGACCCTCACTCCTCGGCGATCTTGCCCGCGTAGATGTCGTCGCCGTCCGGCAGCCGTACGTCGACGGGGGCCCCGAAGTCGTACAGGAAGGTCGTCGAGGCCACGGCGACGGCGTTGTTCTGCTGTCCGTTGACGAAGCTGAACCGGTGCCGGACCTTGCGGATCCGGCCGGCCTCGTCGAGGTAGACGTCGAACGGCACCTGATCCGTGGCGAACCCTTTCGCCGCCGCCGCCAGGGACTCCTTGTTCCCCTCGGACGCGTCCCGAGCGGCGATCCCCAGGTCAGCCGTCCCCCGGTAGTGCCGCACCGGCGTACCGGCGATCTCGTCCTCACCCACGTACGCCGCCGTCCGCGCCCCGCGCAGCACCTCGGCGGCGGCGAACGGATCGGTGGCCCCGCCGGTGACGAGGTTGCCGTCGGAGAGGGACCGCGTGTCGACGCGCACCCATTTGTCGGCGGGCACACCGGCGCCCCGGTTCTTCATGAACAGGGCCCCGGGAGCGAGGAGCTCCATGATCGGCCGTTGGCCGGGGGTGCCGGCCGGATCCTGCGGCAGCAGGACCTTCAGCTGCCCGATCTGCTTGCCGAAGTCGTACACGCCCTCGCCGCGGATGGTGACGCGGGTGCCGCCGGTGGCCATCTCCATGGACGTACGGGCCTTGGAACTGCGGGCGCCGACGAGCGCGTCGGCGGCGCTCCGCACGGTCTGCACGGCCTCGCCCTCGCGCGGGTCCTCGGCGGCGGCGCCGCTCTGGGCGCACCCGCTGCCCGTCAGACAGACACACAGGATCCCGGCCGCAACGCCCGCCCCGCGCCTCCGCTTGTGCTGCTGCCGCTCCGTCATCGCCTGCCTACCCCCAGCCGGTACGTCCGTCACGGGCCCCCTGTCGTTCCGGTTAACGACGGGTAGGTGCCCTCGTCACGCACGGCGGGGCGTTGCCCTTACTTGCCTTGGGTAACGTTGCAGGTGTGGCGCAGAAGGACGGACCGACCTCTTCCCGAAATCACGGCGACCCCCTGGACCACCGCATGACCATGGTGGAGAAGGGCCCTTTCTGCTCAGCTCAGTGCAGCTGCGGCTGGCGAGGGCCGGCGAGACGCGCGCGGAGTCTGGCGCGGACGGACGCGAAAGGGCATGTAGGGCCCTAGGGACCCGTACACAGAGAGGGGCCCGCCCCCCGGGAGCCGGGGGGCGGGCCCTTTATCTGCCTCGCGGTGGCACCGCCATGCAGCACCGCGAGGGGTTTGTGTCGCCTGGTGGCGGATCAGCCGAAGCGGCCGGAGATGTAGTCCTCCGTGGCCTGGACCGACGGGTTGGAGAAGATGCGCTCCGTGTCGTCTATCTCGATCAGCTTGCCGGGCTGGCCGACGGCGGCGAGGTTGAAGAAGGCCGTGCGGTCCGAGACGCGCGCCGCCTGCTGCATGTTGTGCGTCACGATGACGATCGTGAAGCGTTCCTTCAGCTCACCGATCAGGTCCTCGATGGCGAGCGTGGAGATCGGGTCCAGGGCCGAGCAGGGCTCGTCCATCAGCAGGACGTTGGGCTCCACCGCGATCGCCCGCGCGATGCACAGGCGCTGCTGCTGGCCGCCGGAGAGGCCCGAGCCGGGCTTGTTCAGGCGGTCCTTCACCTCGTTCCAGAGGTTCGCGCCCTTGAGGGACTTCTCCACGACATCGTCCAGCTGCGACTTCTTGTACTTGCCGTTGAGCCGCAGGCCGGCCGCCACGTTGTCGTAGACGGACATGGTGGGGAAGGGGTTCGGCCGCTGGAAGACCATGCCGACCTCACGCCGTACGGCCACCGGGTCGATCCCGGCGCCGTAGAGGTTCTCGTCGTCGAGCAGCACCTTGCCCTCGACGCGGCCGCCCGGCGTGACCTCGTGCATCCGGTTGAGGGTGCGCAGGAAGGTGGACTTGCCGCAGCCGGAGGGGCCGATGAAGGCGGTGACGGAACGGGGCTCGACGGTCATCGAGATGTCCTCGACGGCCAGGAAGGAACCGTAGTAGGCGTTGAGGCCGCTGACATCAATGCGCTTGGCCATGTGAATCACTGCTTCTTTCGAGGGGGTTCGGGTCGCTGATCTGGCCGCGTCAGCGGCCCGTCTTGGGGGCCTTCCAGCGGGCGATACCGCGGGCCACCAGGTTGAGGATCATGATGAAGGCGATGAGTACCAGTGCCGCCGCCCAGGCACGGTCGTACGCCGGACCCAGACCACCACTGTTCGCGAACTGCAGGTAGATGTAAACCGGCAGCGAACCCTGCGGGTCCTGGAACGGGTTGGAGTTGATGAAGTTCGTCACCCACACCAGCAGCAGCAGCGGAGCGGTCTCGCCGGTGATACGGGCGACCGCGAGCATCACGCCCGTGGTGATACCGCCGATGGAGGTCGGCAGGACCACCTTGATGATGGTGCGCCACTTGGGCACGCCCAGCGCCAGTGAGGCCTCGCGCAGCTCGTTCGGGACGAGCTTGAGCATCTCCTCGGTGGAGCGGACGACGACCGGCAGCATCAGGATGGACAGGGCCATCGAGCCGGCGAAGCCGGAGTAGCCCATGCCCAGGATCACGATCCACAGGCTGAGGATGAACAGACCCGCGACGATCGACGGGATGCCCGTCATGACGTCGACGAAGAAGGTGATGGCCTTGGAGAGCTTGCCGCGGCCGTACTCGACCAGGTAGATGGCGGTCAGCACGCCGATCGGCACGGAGATCACGGTGGCGATGCCGACCTGCTCCAGGGTGCCGAGGATGGCGTGGTAGATGCCGCCGCCGGGCTCGGTGTCGGCGACCACACCCATCGAGTGGCTGAGGAAGTAGCCGTCGAGGACCTTCACACCGCGCTTGATGGTCTCGTAGATGAGGGAGGCCAGCGGGATGACGGCGAGCAGGAACGCGACCCAGATCAGGCTGGTGGCGATCCGGTCCTTGGCCTGCCGGCCGCCCTCGACGCGTGCGGAGATGCCGTACGACCCGATGATGAACAGCACCGCGGCGATCAGGGCCCACTGGATGCTGCTGTCCAGCCCGGCGGCCGCGCTGATGCCGAGGCCGAGGGCGATCGAGCCCGCGGCGACGGCCCAGGCGAACCACTTGGGCAGCGTGGCGCCCTTGAGGCTGCTCGGGCGGTTGTCGGAGAGAGTTGCGTTGCTCATGCGTTGGCCCCCGAGAACTCCTTGCGCCGCTCGATGATGATGCGGGCGGTGCCATTGACCAGCAGGGTGATGACGAAGAGCACCAGACCGGACGCGATCAGCGCGTCTCGGCCGTTCTCGGTGGCCTCGTTGAACTTGCTGGCGATGTTCTGGGCGAAGGTGCCGCCGCCCGGGTCGAGCAGGCTGGCGTTGATGTCGAAGGTCGGCGACAGGACCATGGCGACCGCCATCGTCTCGCCGAGCGCGCGTCCGAGGCCCAGCATGGACGCGGAGATGACACCGGAGCGGCCGTAGGGGAGGACCGACATCCGGATGACTTCCCAGCGTGTGGCACCGAGGGCCAGCGCGGCCTCCTCGTGCATCTGCGGGACCTGGCGGAAGACCTCGCGGCTCACGTTGGTGATGATCGGCAGGATCATGATCGCGAGCAGGATGCCGACGGTGAACATCGAGCGGGGGGCGCCGCCGTTCCACTCGAAGATGCCGGTCCAGCCGAGGTACTCGTCCAGCCAGCCGTACAGGCCGTCCAGGTTCGGGACCAGGACGAGGGCGCCCCACAGGCCGTAGACGATGGACGGCACCGCGGCGAGCAGGTCGATCACGTACGCGATGGGGCCGCCGAGCTTGCGCGGGGCGTAGTGCGTGATGAACAGGGCGATGCCGATGGAGACCGGAACCGCGATGGCCAGCGCGATGATCGACGACACGACGGTGCCGAAGGCCAGGACGGCGATGCCGAAGACCGGCGGGTCGCCGGTCGGGTTCCACTCGAAGGTCGTGAAGAAGTTGGCCTCGTCCTTGCTGATCGCGTTGGCGGCGCGAAGGCTGAGGAAGACGGCGATGGCCGCCATGACCACCAGCAGGAAGATGCCGGATCCGCGGGAGAGGGCGAGGAAGACGCGGTCTCCGGGGCGGGTGGCGCCGCGGGCGGCACGCTTCTGCTCGGTCGTGGGCGGCTCGGGAGCGGGGGGCGATGTAACGCTCTTCGTTGATATATCCATCGGGTTCTCCGGTCTGCGGAGCCGTCGGGGATGACGGCTCTGAAGCGGAGCCACCACGGGTGGGCGGTGGCTCCTGGCGGCGGTGCACCGGACGGTGCGGCCCGCTCCGGTGTGTGGAGCGGGCCGCACTCAGGTCAGCTCAGGCCCTCGATGGTCTTGCGGACCTCGGAGATGATCTCGGTGGGCATCGGGGCGTAGTCGGCGTCGGTCAGCACGCCCTGGCCGTCCTCGGACGCCATGTAGCCGAGGAAGGACTTGACGGCGGGCAGGGTCTCGGCCTTGTTGCCCTTGTCGCAGACGATCTCGTACGTGACCAGCGTGATCGGGTACGCGCCCTCGGCCTTGGTCGCGTAGTCCAGCTCAAGAGCCATGTCCTTGCCGGTGCCGACGCGCTTGGCGGCGGCGATGGCCTTGGTGGCGTTGTCGAGGGTGGCCTCGACCGGCGTGCCGGCGCCCGTGTCCAGCTTGACCGTCTTCATGCCGCCCTTGGCGTAGGACAGCTCGAAGTAGGAGATCGCACCCGCGGTCTGCGTCACCTGCTGCGCCAGGCCGGAGGAGCCGGAGGCGGACTGGCCGCCCTTGGCCTCCCAGGACTTGCCCGGCTCGTACTTCCAGTCGTTGGCAGCCGCGGCGGCCAGGTACTTGGTGAAGTTGTCCGTGGTGCCGGACTCGTCCGAGCGGTGGAACGCCTGGATCTTGAGGTTGGGAAGCTTCGCGTCGGGGTTCAGCTTCTTGATGGCCGCGTCGTTCCAGTTGGTGATCTTGCTGTCGAAGATCTTGGCGAGGGTGGCGGAGTCCAGGACGAGGCTGTCGACGCCCGGGACGTTGTAGCCGACCGCGATCGGGCCGCCGACCATCGGCAGGTCGATGGCCTGGCCGCCGTTGGTGCAGGCGGTCTTCTTGGACTCGGTGACCTCCTCCGGGTCCAGCGCGGAGTCCGAACCGGCGAACGCGGTCTGACCCTGGAGGAACGCGGTGATGCCCGCACCCGAACCGGTCGGGTTGTAGTTGACCTGCACGCTCTTGCACGCCGCGGTGTACTGCTTGACCCAGGCGTCGACCGCGTTCTTCTGCGCGGAGGAGCCGGAAGCCTGCAGCTGGCCGCTGGCGTCGCCACAGTCGATGTTGCCGGTGGGCGCGGCGGCGGTGGAGTCGCCGCCGTTGCCGGTGTCGTCGGAGCCGCACGCCGTGAGGGCCAGGGCGCCGGAGACGGCGAGAGCGCCGAGAGCGAGTGCCCGCCGGTTCTTGCGCTGAAGCTTCACTTGAGGGAGTTCCTTCCAGGAGCCGCCGTCCTGAATTCGGCGGCGTGCGAAGAATGGGCGGTGCGGACGCGTCCCGTCGGGCGTGGTCCGTCACCGTGCAAGGCCGAAATTAGGCAGGACAGGTGAAGGCGCCGAAGGACGTAAATGAACGAGGGGTGAACCCCTGGGGACGGTGCGGTGAGGTCACGGAACGCTCACGTTGAGGACACGGGTGCATTCCGAGGCTTTGGGGTGGGTTGTAGCGGACTATGCCAGGCGCAGCGACCGCAGCAGGGCGTCCACGAGGTCGCGGTCCCTCGGCTGGGTCAGGCGGCTCCGCGCGGCCGTGGGGGAGAGCCACAGCAGGCGGTCCACCTCGTCGGTCGGGGTGAAGGTGCCGGGGCCGGCCTCGGCCGCCCAGTAGCGGACCTCCTTGGGTCGGCCGTTCGCCAGGTAGCGCAGGGTCGGCAGCTCGGCACCCGGCCGAGCGCGGTGACCCGTCTCCTCCGCGACCTCGCGCAGGGCACCGTCGAGCGGGGCCTCGCCGCGCTTCAGCTTGCCCTTGGGGTGGGACCAGTCGTCGTATTTCGGCCGATGGACCAGGCATATCTCCAGCCCACCCGCTACCGGCGAACGGCGCCACAGGACGCAGCCCGCCGCGTGGACGGTGGTGAGGTCCTTCGCGTGAGTCACCTGGGTGTGCCTCCTTCGGGGATGCCTGCCCGGTCATGCGGGGCGTGTCCGCCCCTGGTTCAGGGCGCGCCCACCGTCTGGATCTGCCAGGACTGCTGGAACGCGAACCGCGCCGCCTCCACCTCGTGCCGCTGGTCGGCGTGGAGCACACCGAGGGCGTAGGCCGTCGCCGGGGCGATCCGCGGGGTGCGGGCCGCCTGGGCCGCGGCGGCCGCCGCCTCGGAGGCGTCACGGTGCCGGTTGAGGGCCTGGCCGGCCGTCAGCAGCCGTACGTCCACCCGGGTGCTGTCGCCGTGGAGGACCTCGCGGGCGTAGCGGTGCAGGCGCAGCAGCAGCCGGACCTGGTGCCAGGGCGCGTCCTGCGGGTGCGGGGACGGGTCCGGGGACAGGCCGTGGATCAGGGCCGTCGCGTTGTAGGGGTGGCCCGCGGTCACCAGGGGCAGCGCCGTCACCGCGTCGCTGAGGCGTTCCTCGGCGGCGGCCGCGAGGGGGCGCAGGTCGGCGGTGGCCGCGGCGGGGGTGAGGGGGACCTCGCTGGCCAGTAAGGCGATGTTGTCGGCTACCGCGTGAAAGCGGGAGGAGCCGAGGGCCTGGAGGGCGGTGGAGTGAGCCCGGGTGCGGGCGAGGGTGAGCTGGCGATCGAGCAGGGCGCCTGCTTTGGCCGCACCGACGGTGAGGTTGCCGCGCTCCGGGGTGGCCGCCGGGTGAGTGGGGAGGCCGGCGGTGCCGGGTGCCGCTTTCTGTGGGACGGGCGCCGCCCCAGCGGCACGACTGCCCGCGGCTCCGTTCGTACGGCTGCCCGCGGCTGCCTCGGTCGCGCCGTTCTCCGCACCCGCGCCGGACACGCCGCCCGCACCCGCGCCCTGCACACCGACCGCCCCCGGCTGCGTCGGCAGCACCGCCGCTCCCGACAACCGGTGCAGCGCCAGCAGCAGGCGTTCCAGGCGGGCCGCGTAGGCGTGTTCCATCGCCAGCGTTCCCGAGAGCCAGGCCAGTTCGGGGCGGATGGCCTCCGACCAGTCGGCGTCCAGCAAGGGGCGGAACGTGTGCAGGCTGGCGCTGATACGGCGGGCCGAGCGGCGCAGGGCCCGGGCCGCGTCGACGGACTGCTCCGAGCCGTTGTCCCCCGCTCTCGGCTTCGCTCGGGCGGGGGCACCCCCGTCGCCGCCGCCGGTCTCCCGGTGCTGGCGCAGGGCTCGGAGGAACTCCGTGGCCTGGGCACGCAGGTAGCCCGCGAGGGCGTCCCCGGTCACGGTCCCGGCCGTGGGGTCCGTCGGATCAAGGTGTTGCTGTGCCACGCCGGCGCCTCCGGGCGTCTATGAGCATCTCCTGGACGTTGCGCAGGGGCTGGCCGTCCGCGTCCGTCGCGTGCCGGGTCCACTCGCCGTCCGGACCGAGGTGCCAGGACGCGGTGGTGTCGGACATACCGGTCTCCATGAGCCGGTTCAGCGCGGCGCGGTGGGCCGGGTCGGTGACCCTGACCAGGGCTTCTATACGACGGTCGAGATTGCGGTGCATCATGTCGGCGCTGCCGAACCACACCTCGGGCTCGCCGCCGTTGCCGAAGGCGAAGACCCGGGAGTGTTCGAGGAAGCGGCCGAGGACCGAGCGGACGCGGATGTTCTCCGACAGTCCTGTCACGCCCGGGCGGATCGCGCAGATGCCGCGGACCCAGATGTCGACCGGCACGCCCGCCTGGGACGCGCCGTAGCAGGCGTCGATGAGCGCCTCGTCGACGATCGAGTTGACCTTGATGCGGACGTAGGCGGGACGCCCGGCACGGTGGTGCTGGACCTCCTTGTTGATCCGCGAGATCAGGCCGTCGCGCAGGGACTTGGGGGCCACAAGCAGACGGCGGTACGTCTCCCGGCGCGAGTAGCCGGAGAGGCGGTTGAACAGGTCGGACAGGTCCGCGCCGACCTGCGGGTCGGCCGTCAGCAGGCCCAGGTCCTCGTAGAGCCGTGCCGTCTTCGGGTGGTAGTTGCCGGTGCCGACGTGGCTGTAGCGCCGTAGCGTCTCGCCCTCCTGGCGGACCACCAGCGACAGCTTGCAGTGGGTCTTCAGGCCGACGAGGCCGTACACCACATGGCAGCCGGCCTCCTCCAGCTTGCGCGCCCACTTGATGTTGGCGTGCTCGTCGAAGCGGGCCTTGATCTCGACCAGGACGAGCACCTGCTTGCCGGCCTCGGCGGCGTCGATGAGCGCGTTGACTATGGGGGAGTCGCCGGAGGTCCGGTACAGGGTCTGCTTGATCGCGAGGACGTCCGGGTCGTCGGCCGCCTGCTCCAGGAACGCCTGCACGGAGGTGGAGAAGGAGTCGTACGGGTGGTGGAGGAGGACGTCCCGGTTGCGCAGGGCCGCGAAGATGTCCGGCGCGGACGCCGACTCGACCTCGGCGAGATCGCGATGGGTGCCCGCGACGAACTTCGGGTACTTCAGCTCGGGCCGGTCGATCGAGGCGATGCGGAAGAGACCGGTGAGGTCGAGCGGGCCGGTCAGCGGATACACCTCGGCCTCGCTGATCTTCAGCTCGCGCACCAGCAGGTCCAGGACCTCCTGGTTGATGTTCTCCTCGACCTCCAGGCGCACCGGCGGCCCGAAGCGGCGCCGCATGAGCTCCTTCTCCAGGGCCTGGAGCAGGTTCTCGGTGTCGTCCTCCTCGACCTCCAGGTCCTCGTTGCGGGTGACCCGGAAGGCGTGGTGCTCCAGCACCTCCATGCCCGGGAACAGCTCCTCCAGGTGGGCCGCGATGACGTCCTCCAGCGGGACGAACCGGCCGGGGGAGGCCTCCAGGAAGCGGGAGAGCAGCGGCGGCACCTTGACGCGGGCGAAGTGCGGGGTGCCGGTGACGGGGTTCCGTACGCGTACGGCCAGGTTGAGGGACAGGCCGGAGATGTACGGGAAGGGGTGCGCCGGGTCGACGGCGAGGGGGGTAAGGACCGGGAAGATCTGGTGCCGGAACAGGGTGAACAGGCGGGCCTGCTCCTTCTCCTGCAGCTCGTTCCAGCGGACCAGGTGGATGCCCTCCTCCGCGAGGGCGGGGGCGACGTCCTCGTGGTAGCAGGCGGCGTGCCGGGCCATCAGCTCGCGGGAGCGGGCCCAGATCATCTCCAGGACCTCGCGGGGCTGCAGGCCGGACGCGGACCGGGTGGCGACACCGGTGGCGATACGGCGCTTCAGTCCGGCCACGCGGACCATGAAGAACTCGTCCAGGTTGCTGGCGAAGATCGCCAGGAAGTTCGCCCGCTCCAGGAGCGGGGTGTTCGGGTCCTCGGCGAGTTCCAGGACGCGCTCGTTGAACGCGAGCCAGCTGCGCTCACGGTCCAGGAAGCGGCCCTGGGGCAACTGGACACCGTCGACCTGGGTGACCTCGTACGCGTCGAGGTCGGCATCGATGTCGGGCTCCAGCTCGGAGACCACCGCCGAGGTGACCGTGTGCGGGCGGTGCGCCGCGATGGAGCCGACGGAGGGCTGTGCGTGCTGGACGTTTGCCTGGGCGTTCGTGGACTGGCTCATATGCCCATTGTTCCGCGTGGCGAGGCTTATGGGCGCGTCGGAAAGCGCGGGCGGGAGCGTGGCGGGGAGGCGTCGTGCGTCCCCGTTCCTCGCGCTCCCTCCTGGGGGCGGCGCAGGCTCTGGCACGGCGGGGGTCATTGCCTGAGCGTCGCAAGGCTGTCTGAACCAATGGTTACGGAGACATGGCGTGTGGGATAGCGGGGGGCGGCTCGCGGGCGACTACGTAGCCGCCGGGATGTCCGGCCCGTACGTCCCTCCCCCGTGGAGGGACGTACGGGCCGGAGGTCTCAGGGCGTGCGGCGGCGCAGCAGCCGGAAGGCGGCGGCGGTGGCCAGCGCGGCGGCGCCGAGCAGGAGGCCGGTTTCGACGAGATGGAGCGGCCAGAAGTGCGAGGCGGGGTGGTAGTCGGTGTAGAAGCCGACGATGTCGTGGGCGGCGAGACACTTGGCGTCGTCGACGCACAGGGGGTCGGGGTCGCGGGCGCCTGTGGAGGTGAGGGCGCCCTGGTCGCCGTAGAGGATGTGCACGGGTGACTGGTAGCCGGTCTTCAGGGTGCCGATCGCGGTCTCCCAGGGCACCAGGTTGCGGCTCGCGACGGTGGCGAGGGCCTCCAGTGCACCGGTGGCGACCGGGGCGACGGCGAGTGCCGGGAGCGCGCGGCGCAGGAGCAGACCCGCGAGGACGCCGGTGGCGAGGCCGAGCAGGGGTGCGGCGATGGCGACGGTGCCGTTGGCCTGGAGGTTGTCGTCGGTGTACCAGGACCACCGGCCCAGCGGGAGCGGGTGCGCGTCGGACACCAGGCGGTGCAGGAGGGCGAGGACAGTCGTGCCGACCGTGAGCAGGACCGCCGGGACGGCGAGTTTGGCGGCCAGCCAGCGGGTGGGGGTGATGCCCTGGGTCCAGGCGAGACGTGCGGTGCCGTTCTCCATCTCACGGCCGACGAGGGCGGCGCCCGCCCAGGCGGCGACGAGCGCGGGGAGCCAGTTGAGGCCGGACCCGGCGGCCCTGAAGACCCGGTCGAAGTCGTAGATCGGGTCGCCCCACACGCAGGCCTCGCGGCCGGCGCACACCCGGTCCCACTCTGCCTGGGCCGCGTCGGCACCCGGTCCGTATGCCCACAGCAGTACCGCCGCTCCGCCGAGGAAGACGACCGCCCACACGATCATCGACGCGCGGTGCAGCCGCAGGACGGTCCAGATCAGGCCGCGGGGACCGCGGGGCGGCCGGCTGGTGGCGGGGGCCGCAGTAGTGGTGAGTGCGGTGGTCATACGGCGGCTCCGGTACGGCGGTTCAGCAGTCGGAAGGCGATCAGGACCGCCAGCGCCGCGACGGCGAGGACGATGCCCGTCTCCACCAGCTGAAGGGGCCAGAAGTGCGACGACGGGTGGTAGTCGAGGTAGAAGCCGACGATGTCGTGCTCGGCGAGGCACTTGGCGTCGTCGACGCAGATGGGGTCCGGGACGCGGGCGCCGGTGGAGGTGAGCGCGCCCTCGTCGAGGACCATGCCGGTGTAGGGCGGGTACTCGTCCTTGTTCGTGAGGGTCTCGACCGGCCACAGGTGCGGGCGCAGTGTGCCGAGCGTGGTCAGCAGGAACGCCTGGGCGACGACCGCCGTGCCGAGTGCGGGTAGGGCCCGGCGCTGGAGCAGGCCCGCGAGGACGCCGACGGTGAGGCCGAGGAGGGCGTAGGCGGTGGCGAGGGTGCCGTTGGCCAGGAAGATGTCGTCCTCGTACCACTCCCGCCAGGGCGTGATCGACCGCAGTCGGCCGGTTGACGACCACGCCATGCGGTGCAGCAGCGTGAGCATGGTCGTGCCCGCCACCAGCAGGACGGCCGGGACGGCGAGCTTGGCGGCCAGCCAGCGGGCCGGGGACACGGACTGGGTCCAGGCCAACTGGGCGGTTCCACTCTCCAGTTCGCGCCCGATGAGCGCGGCGCCGGCCCACGCCGCGACGAGCAGCGGCACGAAGTTCAGGAGGGGGTCGCCGAGACTGTTGGCCAGGTTGAGGAGGCTGATGGCGGGACCCGAGTAGTCGCAGTCCGGGCCGGCCTCCGGCAAGTGGCAGCCCATCGCCCGGTATTCGGCCCAGGCGGCGTCCGTCCCCGGCCCGTACGCGAACAGCAGCGCCCCGGCACCGACGGCCACCAGCATCCCCCAGAACCACAGCGCCCAGCGGTGCACCCGCAGCATCGCCCAGACCAGTCCGCGCGGCCCCCGGGAGGGCGCGACGCCGGTGGGCGGCGTCTCGATGGTCACGGCGGTGGTCATACGGCGGCCTCCCGCACGGAGTCCAGCCGCAGGCCCGGCGCCCCGGGGGCGCGCAGGTGGGCCAGGACCAGCTCCTCCAGGGTCGGGGCGGTGCTCTGCCAGTCGGCGCCGAGGGGGCCCTCGGGACGTACGAGTGCGGTGATCTGACGGCCCGTCGTGCGGGACTCGATGACGGTGTGCGCGTCGAGGGACGTGTCGGCCCGGCCCGTGACGAGCCGGTGCGCGGCGAGCAGGTCGTCCAGCGGGCCGGCGAGGCGGACGCGGCCGGCGCCGAGCAGCAGGAGGTGGTCGCAGGCGCCGTCCAGCTCGGCGACGACGTGCGAGGACATGACAACCGTGGTGCCGTGTTCGGCGGCGTCGGCCATGAGCGCGGCCATCAGCTGGTGCCGGGCCAGCGGGTCGAGGTCGGCCATCGGCTCGTCCAGGAGCAGCAGTTCGGGGCGCTTGCCGAGGGCCAGGGCGAGCGCGACGCGGGTGCGCTGGCCGCCGGAGAGCGTGCGGATCTTCGCGTCCGGGTCCAGGTCGCCCTCGGCGACGATCCGCTCGGCGACCCGGGCGTCCCAGCGGCGGGGGTTCAGCTCACGGCCGAGGCGCAGGGTGTCGGCGACGGTGAGCTGGGGGTGCAGGGGCTTGTCCTGGGCGACGTACGCGAGGCGCTCGCGGGCCGCCGCGGGGGCCTGGCCGAGGACGGTGACCGTGCCGTCGGTGGGGCGCAGCAGCCCGGCGGCGAGGGAGAGCAGGGTCGACTTGCCCGCGCCGTTCGGCCCGACGAGGGCGCAGACGCTGCCCACGGGGAGCCGGAAGGAGCAGTCGTCCAGGGCGGCCTTGCGGCGCCGCCCGAACAGCCTGCCCAGCGCGGCCGCCTCGATGGCGGTCTCGGTCATGACTCGTCCCCCTTGAAGTGCGTGTCCAGTACAGAAGTGAACAGAGCGTCCACGTCGTCGCGGTCCAACCCCGCCTCGCGGGCCCGTACGGCCCACGCGTCCAGTTCGGTGCGCAGGGGCGATTCGGCCGGCGCGGTGCTCAGTGCGCGCCGTACGAATGTGCCGAGTCCCCGACGCGCCTCGACCAGGCCCTCGCGTTCCAGTTCGCGGTAGGCCTTGAGGACGGTGTTGGGGTTGATGGCGGTGGCCTCGACGACCTCACGGGCCGTCGGCAGCTTGTCCCCCGGCTCCAACAGGCC
This sequence comes from Streptomyces sp. DT2A-34, assembly GCF_030499515.1. Taxonomy (NCBI): domain Bacteria; kingdom Bacillati; phylum Actinomycetota; class Actinomycetes; order Kitasatosporales; family Streptomycetaceae; genus Streptomyces; species Streptomyces sp. DT2A-34. The sequence goes on from NZ_JASTWJ010000001.1 coordinate 5,381,651, forward strand.
CAGGCGCAGGGCCTGTTTGGTCTGCTGGACGATCTGCACGTAGGTGGCGACGCCGGAGCGCCGGTCGATGCGGTACTCGACCATCACGTTCCACCACCCTTTCACTAATTGAGTAGTGAAAGGGTGGTGCAAGAGAAGGGGCGGCGTCAAGGGTGCCGCCCCTTACAGGAGTTATGTTCGGTTTGCCGTCACGTGTCCGCCCGGTGCATCACGTCTCAGCCCGGTACATAAGGTCCGTCTCGTACGTCACGAACCCCAGCCGCTCGTACACCGACACCGCCGCCTTGTTGTCGGCGTCGACGTAGAGCATCGCCGTGGGCAGCCCCTGCGCGGCCAGATGCCGCAGCCCGATCGTCGTCAGGGCCTTGCCGAGGCCGCCGCCCTGCGCGCCCGGGTGCACGCCGAGGACGTACACCTCGCCGAGCCGTTCCTCCGCGTGGACCTTCGTCCAGTGGAAGCCGATGAGTTCGCCCGCCCGCTCCGCCAGGAAGAACCCCGCCGGGTCGAACCACGGCTCGGCCTTGCGGTCGTCGAGGTCGCGCTGGGTGAGGGAGCCCTGCTCGGGGTGGTGGGCGAAGGCGGCGGCGTTCACGGCGAGCCAGGCCGCGTCGTCCTGGCCGGGCACGAAGGCGCGGACCGTCACGCCCTCGGGGAGTACCGGGTCCGCCAGCTTCAGGTCCGCCAGCGAGCGGCGCATCTGGCGCAGTTCGCGGAACAGGGTGAGACCGAGGACCTGGGAGAGATGCCGGGCGGCGGAGTGGCCGCCGTGGGCCCACACCCGCAGCCGCTTGCCGGACGCGGCGAGGAGCGCCGAGCCGAGCGCGCGGCCGTGACCGTGGCCGCGGTGCGAGGGGTGGACGACCAGCTCGGCGGCCGGGGCCTCCACCGGGTCGGTGTCCTCCAGCTGGGCGTAGCCGACGAGTTCGCCGGCGACGGTCAGCAGCAGATGCGACACGCCTTCGCGCGCGCCTCCGCGCAGTTGCAGCCGGCCCTGCTCGGACACCGCCTGCTGCCCGTCGTTCCGGGCGGCCTCCGCGAGCAGTTCGAGTACGGCCTCGGTCTGCTCCGGGGAGAGCGCGGAGTGGGTCTCGATGGAACGGGTCGGGAGGGGGTGTGCGGTGTCGTCGCTGGTCATGCGTACGAGGGTAAGGGGAGCGTCCGGCAATGTGGCGGCAAAGGGGCGGGCAAAGGGAAACCAGAAAGTAACCATGAACCCCCTGTCGCGCTACGCGCGTTGACTCTAGGCTGCGCGCGACGGGGCCATGTCACTTTCGACCCACAGGGGGGCGTATGCCAGCCGAGTCACGGGCGCACCAGCGCCGCAGACGCCGTACTCACCTTCTCCTCGCCGGAGCCGCCGGTGTCGCCGCCGCCGGCGCGCTGGCCGCGGCCCTCCCCGCGACCGCGACGGCGGAGGAGAGCTCCGCCAAGCACGGGGGCGGTTACGGCTACAACCGCTACCAGGACGTACAGCTGCTGTCCTTCAACGACCTGCACGGCAACCTGGAGCCGCCGTCCGGCTCCTCCGGCCGGGTCACCGAGCTGCAGCACGACGGCACGACGAAGACCATCGACGCGGGCGGCGTGGAGTACCTCGCCACCCACCTGCGCCAGGCCCGCGAGGGCAACAAGTACTCCATCACCGCGGCCGGCGGCGACATGGTCGGCGCCTCCCCGCTGATCTCGGGCCTCTTCCACGACGAGCCCACCATCGAGGCGCTGAACAAGCTCGAACTGGACGTCACCTCGGTCGGCAACCACGAGTTCGACGAGGGCGCGAGGGAACTGGCCCGTCTGCAGAACGGCGGCTGCCACCCGACGGCCGGCTGCTACACGGACGAGGAGTTCGAGGGCGCCGACTTCCCGTACCTCGCCGCGAACGTCCTCGACGAGAAGACCGGCAAGCCGATCCTCAAGCCCTACTGGGTGTGGAAGAAGAAGGACGTCAAGGTCGGCTTCATCGGCGTGACCCTGGAGGACACCCCGGGTGTCGTCTCCGCGGACGGCGTGAAGGGCCTGAAGTTCAAGGACGAGGCCGAGACGATCAACAAGTACGCCAAGGTGCTCCAGCGCCAGGGCGTGAAGTCGATCGTCGCGCTGATCCACGAGGGCGGTGCCCCGGCCTCGGCGTCGTACAACTACGACTGTGACGCGCCCGGCGCGGGCGACGGCATCTCCGGCCCGATCGTCGACATCGCCAAGAACATCACGCCGCAGGTCGACGCGCTGGTCACCGGCCACACGCACGCCGCGTACGTCTGCACGATCGACGACCCGGCGGGCAACCCCCGCATGGTGACGTCGGCGGCGTCCTTCGGCCGCCTCTACACGGACACGACGCTGACGTACGACCGTTTCACCGGCGACATCGCGCGTACGTCCGTGCAGTCGGCGAACCACGTGGTCACCCGGACCGTCGCCAAGGCGCCGGACATGACCGAGCTGATCAGCAAGTGGAACACCCTCGCGGCGCCCATCGGCAACCGTGCGATCGGCTACATCTCCGCCGACATCCCCAACACCAACACCGCCCCCGAGTCCCCGATGGGTGACCTCATCGCCGATGCGCAGCTCGCGTACGGCAAGGAGCTCGACCCGGAGACCGACCTGGCGCTGATGAACCCGGGCGGCGTCCGGGCGGGCCTCACCTTCGCGGCGAAGGGCAGTGAGGGCGACGGCGTGGTGACGTACGCCGAGGGCTTCACCGTCCAGCCGTTCTCCAACACGGTGAACCTGCAGGACTTCACCGGAGCCCAGCTCATCAAGGTCCTCCAGGAGCAGGTCAGCGGCTCGAACGCGGCCGCGCCGAAGATCCTCGCGCCGTCCTCGGGTCTGACGTACACGCTGGACCTGACGAAGACCGGCGCGGACCGCATCGTCGTCGACTCCGTCAAGCTGAACGGCGCGGCCATCGACCCCGCGGCCACCTACCGCGTCGCGACCAACAGCTTCCTCGCGGGCGGCGGCGACGGCATCACCACGCTGGGCCAGGGCACGAACGACCTGGTCGGCACGGACGACCTGGCGGCGCTGGAGAAGTACCTGACGGCCAACTCCTCGGCGACGAACCCGATCGCGCCGCCGGCGGCGAACCGGATCACGGTCGTGAGCCAGTGACCGTGAGGTAGATCGCATACCTCCGGTTGCGGTTGCGGGTGGGGGGCGTTCGCATGGTCGGATGGATCGATGCGTACCCCCCACCGCATAACCACGCATCCCTATACAAACCCCTACGAGGAGCTGGCCGGTCTGGACGACGGCCCGTTGGAAGAGTTCCTCCACGAGGACGTACGGGACGAGCGGACCGAACAGACCGAGCAGGACGAGGCGGCGGCCCAGGACGATCCCTGGGCCCCGCCCAACCACCGCCGTAACGGCCGGCGCCGCCGGCGAGGTCGCTTCGCGGGGCTTCCCCTCGCGCTGAAGGCGGTGATCGCCCTCGTCGTCCTCGCCTGCTTCCTCACCCTCGCCGACCGCTGGGCCCTGCTGTACGCCGAGCGCAGAGCGGCGGACACCCTCAAGGACCGCTTCGACCTGGCCGCCGCGCCCGAGGTGGAGATCGGCGGCTTCCCCTTCCTCACCCAACTCGCCGACGAGCGGCTGGACTCGGTGAGGGTGACCGTCCCCGACGTGGCCGCCGACCGGATCTCCCTCGCGCAGGTGACGGCGACCGCGAAGGACGTACGGCTGGACACCGACGGCCCGACGGCCGTGCGCGGCGCCGACATCCCGACGCTGCAGGGCGACGTCCTCCTCTCCTTCGCCGACCTCAACCGCGAACTCGGCGCGTCCCAGGTCACGTTCACCGGAGAGGGCCGCGACCGGGTCCGGGCGCGCGGCACCCTGCCGGTCGCCGGACACGACCTGCGTCTGCGCGCCGAGGCCCGCATCCTGCGCGACGGCGACCGCGGCATCGCCACGCACATCGGCGGAATGCGCCTGGACATAGGGGACCTGGCCACGTACCGCCCCGGCACCCGGGCCGCGGACGGCCTGCACCTGAGCCGCGAGTCGGCGGCCCGCCTCGCCCACGAGACCCGCAAGGCGAAGGCGCTTTTGTCGATCCCGTCGGTCGTACGACGCCTGGGAGTGCCCGACTCCGCCGTCCGCGAGGCCCTGCGCGACGAGGCCAAGCTCACCGACCTGACCGGCACCCCGCGCTTCCTGCACCAGGCCATGCGCCTCAACCTCATCGACCTGGCCCTGGACCACCCCGCCCTGCTCAAGCGCCTGGGCTTCGACCCCGCCCTGCTCGACGCCCTGCCCCGGCTCACCCGCCCGGTCCTCGCCGACCAGCTGTCGCTGGGCTTCCGCCTGCCCGAGCCGCCCAGCGGGGCGCTGCGGTTGCGGGACGTCCGGGTGGAGGAGGACGGGATCAGGGTGCGGTTGGAAGGGGCCGGGCTGGCGGTCGGCGGGAAATAGGTCCGGAATAAATACTGTGTGAATTCCGGTTCGGTTCCCGGGTCTTCCTGAAAATCGATCTCAGTCTCAATTCATCGAGGTCTCACCGTTTTTGGCTTTTTCCGGCTCCGGCGTCCCGTAATTTTTTCCATGTCGCAAGCGAACGACACGAAAGCAAACAAAGAGAAACCATCATGAGCTTCCACAAGATCGCCCCCGTGAAGAAGAACAACTGCAAGACCGGTGCCCCGGCAGCCAAGAAGCAGAAGGTTCCGGCCGCGCCGAAGAAGCAGGCCCCGAAGCGCCGCCCGGTCGCGAACAAGGGCTGAGGTCCGCCACGAGGCGGGGCCCCGGAGCGTCCGCGCTCCGGGGCCCCGCCTCGGCCATGTCCGCAGGGACCGCACAGGGAGTGGAGCATGAGGGAAGTCCGGGAGGCCTTCCGGCGTTTCTGGCCGCTGACGCGCGGCGATCGCAAGTGGCTGGCGGTCATCGTGGCCTGCGTGGTCGTCGCCGCGCTGGCCGAGACCGCCTCGATCCTGCTGTTCGCCGAGCTCACCGACAACGCGCTCAAGGCCGGTTCGCTGTCCGCCTTCTGGGGCCCGGCGGCGGCCTGGCTGGGCGTCGCCGCGCTGGGCGCGCTCGTCGGCTACCTCGGCAACTCGCTCGCCACCTGGACCGCCGAGAGATTCGTGCTGCGGCTGCGCGCGAAGGTCTTCCGGCACGTCCAGGACCTGCCGCCGCACTTCTTCGAGAAGCACCGGCAGGGCGACCTGGTCGAGCGGCTCACCGGGGACGTCGAGGCCATCGAGCAGATGGTCGTCTCAGGCGTGGTCGGCACCGTCTCCGCCGCCTTCTCGGCGGTCTTCTACTCGGCGGCCGCCCTGTACCTGCGCTGGGACCTGGCGCTGGCCACCTTCGTCCTGGCGCCCCTTCCTGCTGGCCGCCCGCCGCTTCGCCGGCCGTATCCGCACGGCGTCCCAGGACGAGCGGGTGGCCGACGGCGCGATCACGTCGGTGGTGGAGGAGTCGCTGGGCAATGTGGTGCTGACCCAGGCCTACAACCGCAGCCGGGACGAGCAGCGGCGGCTCGACCGCGAGGCACGGGTCTGGATGAAGGCGTCCGTGCGCGGGGCGCGGCTGAGCGAGATGTACGAGCAGTTCGTCGAGGTCGTGGAGACGATCTGCGTGCTCACCGTGATCGGCCTCGGCGTCTGGGAGATCTCGGCCGGCCGTATGACACTCGGCCGGCTCCTCGCCTTCGCCGCCTTCATCGGCTACCTCTACCCGCCGATCCGCAACCTCGGCCGGCTCGGCCTCACCCTCACCGCCGCCACCGTCGGCGCCCAGCGCCTCGGCGAGATCCTGGACGCCGAGCCGGCCGTCACCGACCCCGCCGAGCCCGTCACGCCGTGGCCGGTGCGGGGCTGGGTCGGCTTCCACGGGGTGTCCTTCCGCTACCCGGGTTCCGCCAGGCGGTCGCTGACCGACCTGACCTTCACGGCCGGCCCCGGCGAGCTGGTGATCATCACGGGCCCGAGCGGCGCGGGCAAGTCCACGACGGCCAAGCTCCTCACCCGCTTCTACGACCCCGCAGCGGGCGTCATCACCCTGGACGGCGTGCCCCTGACGAACATGGGACTGGAGTTCCTGCGCGAGAACGTGGCGCTGCTGCCCCAGGAGACCCTCATCCTCAACGGCACCATCCGCGAGAACATCGAGTGCGGCCGCCCGGGCGCGAGCGACGAGGACATCGAGCGGGCGGCGCGTGCGGCGGCGGCGCACGACTTCATCGCCGCGCTCCCGGACGGATACGACACGCATGTCGCCCCCGGCACGGCGGCCCTCTCCGGCGGCCAGCTGAAGCGGATCACCATCGCCCGCGCGATGCTGCGCGCCGCACCCGTCCTGATCCTCGACGAGCCGACCGCCGGGCTGGACTCGGTGGCCGCCCGCCAGGTCGTACAGCCGCTGCGACGGCTCATGTCCGGCCGTACGACGATCATGATCACCCACGATCTGAGCCTGGCGCCGGATGCGGACCGGGTGCTCGTCGTGGACGGCGGCCGACTGGTCGAGGCGGGCACGCACGGGGAGTTGGTGGCGCGGGGAGGCGTCTACGCGCGGCTGGCGGGGCCGATGCCGGCGGTGTCGGCGGAGGAGACGCTGGTCCTCAGGCGGTGAATGCGAGGGCGTCGACCTCGGCTCCCCACCCCCCGGCATGCTCGGCTTCCACTGACGCCGGGCATGCCGGGTACCGCCGCTCGAGGGTGTCAGACGACCCGGTGGACGCCCTGCGTGTCCAGGTCGTAGCGGGCGCCGACGATGGCCAGTTCGCCGGTGCTGATCCGCGCGGCGAAGTCCGGCTCGGCGGCCAGACGTGCGCGGACGGCCCGTACGTTCGCGTTGATGGTCGCGTCGATGCGAGCGGTGCCCTCCTTCGTGTGGTCGATGCTGGGGGCTATCTGCTCGGCCAGGTACTGGATGTGGGCAGGCAGCCGCTCACCGGACTCGTCCGCCTCGACGGCGGCCTTCACGGCACCGCACGACTGGTGCCCGAGCACCACGATCAGCGGCGTCCCCAGTTCGAGCGGCCCGTAGGCGAGGCTGCCGAGGACCGCCTCGTCCAGGACCTCGCCGGCGGAACGCACGACGAACAGGTCACCGAGACCCTGGTCGAAGACCAGCTCCGGCGGCACCCGGGAGTCGATGCAGCCGAGGATGACGGCGAACGGGTGCTGAGCCGACGTCAGGGCCTGCCGTACGGTGGGCGACTCGTCGGGGTGCCGCTCCCGGAAGCTGCGCCAGCGCTGGTTGCCCGCGGCGAGTTCACGCAGGGCTTCCGCGGGAGTGCTGGGGCGGCGAGCGGAGCCGCCGGCGGTGGGGGCCGTCGGGGTGGCGGGGGCGGAGGTCGTACCGAGGGCGGCGGTGGCCCCCAGTGCCGCGGCCCCGGTCAGCCCGGCCCGCAGGAGTGTGCGGCGGGCGAGCGAGGGAAATGCGAACCGCTTGTGGGCGGAGGAGGTCGGCCCGGAGCCGACGGATCTGTCAGAGTTCACGGACTGGAACGTACGCCCGAAACTCGAACCAAATATTCACCTTGCTGAATCATGGCCGAGCGCGGGTGAAGTCATGATCGATCATTGGTCGGCTCTTGACGTTCCCTCGCGCAGGCCTTGACGTTAAGCGGTTTCCACAGGGTTCAGGACGCCGTCGGCGTCCAGTCACCCAGCCAGTCCGCGATCTCCTGCCCGGTCGCCTGGGCGTCGGTCAGCTGTGGGCGGTCGCTGCTCGCGCTGCCCGCCCCGGCGCCGGTGTTCTTGTACTCGGCGAAGCGGTCGTCCTTCCAGGAGAAGCCGCTCATGTCGGTCCAGGGCGTGGTGCGGATCGCCGCGCTGAGGGTGGTGTTGCGCACCGTCGTCTGCGGATCGAGGGACGCGTCGCCGCCCGCGTGCCAGGGGCGGCCGAGGTAGAAGCTCCGGTCGGACACGTCGCCGTTGACGGTGGAGTTGGCGATGAGGATGCCCTTGCGGTTCGCGGCGGTCGACGGAGCGGTGACGTAACCTGCCGACGTGCCGTCCCAGCGCTTCTTCAGCGTGATGACGGACCTGTCGATCACCGCGGTCGCGCGGCCGAAGATGAAGTCCACGTTGCCGACGACGTAGGAGTTCCGCATGTAGACGCGGCCCAGCTTGTCCTTGGCCGCGGTGTCCACGAGCAGGGTGTCCTGGTCGCCGCCGACGATGACGCCGTCGAGGAACACCTTGTCGGCGGCGGTGCGCAGGGCGACGGCCTGGTGGCCGCTCAGGTTCTGGTTCGCCTTCTCGTCGAAGTCGTTGTTGATCGTCAGGTTGCGGGCCTGGAAGTCGTCTGCCTCGACGGCGACGGTGGCACTGCCGCCCGTGCCGTAGGTGCCGCCGCCCGGCTTGGGCGTGCCGGCCGCGTTGTTGTAGACGATCACCGTGTCCTTACGGCTGCTGCCCGTGCCCTGGATGGTGACGTGCGGCTTGTTCGCCGGGACCTTGACCAGCTCGCGGTACGTACCCGGCTTGACCGCGATCACGACCCTGGAGGCGTTGTTCGCGGGCACGGCGTTCACGGCCGCCTGCACGGTCGTGTACTGACCGCTGCCGTCCTTGGCGACGGTGAGAGTTGTCGCGGCCTTGGTGCTCGCCGCCGCAGTCGTCGTACCGATGGAACTGCGCGGCCCCGCACCCGACTTGAGGAGTGACGGCACGTTCGCCGCCGCGTCGAGCGTGTACGCGTAGTACGTCTTCGGGTCGAACGCCGTACCGCCGCTCTCATTGCGGCCACTCGTCCCCGAGAAGACGTTGCCGCGCTGGACGACGGTCGCGGTGCCGTCCTTGGTGACGGGGTTGTTCATGCCCTGGAAGTAGGAGTTCTCCAGGATCATCTTCGTCTTGCCGCGCGAGTAGTTGCCGTACGACGACTTGATGCCGGTGCCCGCCGCGTCCTCCAGGAAGTTGTTGTAGAGGTGCGCGTGGGCGGCGTTGTCGGTGGACGGGTTGCGCTGCTCGGTCTCGCGGAACCAGTTGTGGTGGACCGTGATGTCCGTCTTGACGTTCTCGGTCCAGCCGATGCCGAAGGTCTTGTTGTTCTGGCTCAGCTTGTTCCAGGACACGGTCACGTTCGTGCTGTCCTTGCGCACGTCGATGAGCCCGTCGGCCATGTGCCGCAGATCGTTGTGGTCGATCCACACATGGTGGGCGCCGTCCATCTGGATGGCGTCGAAGTCGTGGTCCTTGTCGTTCCAGACGCCCTGGTACGAGTCCCGGATGGTCAGGTTCCGGATGATCACGTTGTGCACGCCGGACCCGAGGAAGAAGCCACCGCCGACGATGTGCCCGGAGGTGCCGGACCCGACGATGGTCTTGTCCGACTGGACCTTGATCTCCTTGCCCACCGGGTTCATGTTGATGGTCCCGGCGACGACGATGACGTACGGCTCGGCGGCCGTCGCGTACTTCTCCAGGTCGGCCTGCGTCCTGACGGTGACGATCTGCCCGTCCCGCCCGCCATAAGTGCCGTTCTGCCCAAGTGAGTTGACGGACGCGAAGCCGTCGGCGGTGGCGGTGGCCCAGGCGGGGGCGGCGGCGGTCGCGGCGGACGCCTGCTGCTGGGCACCGGAGCCGAGGAGACCGAAGTCCGTGCCGTAGGCGAGGACACCGGAGGCGGTCAGGGCCAAAGGCACCCCGACCGCCAGGGCCGTCCTGCTTCTGCGGTGACGGGCCTTGCTGTGCTGCTCACTCATACGGCGATCCGTTCCGTGCGGGGGATGGTCCAAGGATCGGTTGCCGCTACGGGCGAAAGGGTTGCCGGGGAACGGGGCTTTTTCGGCTGAGGGGGCGTCGGGTACGGAACTGCGGTGATGTACACGGAAGTCGACGCGGGCCGGGCGTAGGACCTCGGCCCACGGCACGGTGTGGCCCGCCGGGCCGCGGGAGCCGGCGCGAGCGCCCGGCCGGATTGGGGGGAGTGTCGGTCCGGGCGCCGCACCTCTACTGTCGCGCCTCGTACGTCTCCCGCACCTCAGCCGAATGGCCAGGCTCGGCTTGCTTCTCACCTCGGCCCTCGGCCGAACGGCCGACCTTCGCCGAGTGGTTGGGGGAGAGACGGCCGTCCGGGGGCACCTTGGACTGATCAGATGGCGACCAGGTCGACGACGTTGATCACGACGTGGCGGTTGGACACGACGTAGGTGATGAAGCCACCCGTGAAGGCGGCCGACCAGCTGTTGTCACGGTTGCTGATCGCGGGTGGGCCGAACGGGTTGAGGCTGAGCCGCTTCTCGAGATCTTCCAGCGACGCGTGCTGTGGCGCGCTCAGTGCGGCCTTCCGCTGGGCCGCGCGGTCGGCGTATCTGATCGCATAGGCGCTCACCCACACCTGCCCGCGTCAATGGGCCGGTTGTCGGCGCCGTAGGCGTTCCCGTCCTCGTCACGGAAAACCATGCCCTCGGTGTCGCCCTCGGCCACCCGCTTCACCGTCTGCTCCACTTCGTCCAGATAGCCCGGCGTGGCGCAGGCGCAGGCGAAGGGGAACCACTTCTCGGTCACGGCGTCGAGCGCCGCCTGATCGAAGTCGGCCGCCGCGCTGAGCCAGTCCTGCTCGAAGGCCTGGAGCCAGTCGGGGCGCCGCTGCAGGGCCGCGCGGAGGGCCTCGGGGGTTCTCTCGCAGGAGTTCGGATCCACCTCGTGGGCCATGATCGGTTCCTCTTCTCCGGCTGGGGTGAGACGTGAGGGCCGGAGGTCCACGGTAGAACGCCAGAGGTGTCTGGCGGCGGTGGACGGGCGTGTCACCTGTCACCTGCTTTGGTGCGTTCACCGCGGCTGACCGCGATGCGGAGTACGTCCTCCAGGGACTCCGTGGCGCGGGTGAGCGCGAAGCGTACGGCGCGTTCACCGGCCTTGGCGTCTGCGAGGACGGCCCTGGCTCCGACGAGTACCTGCTCGCCCGAGTCCATCTGGGCCGTTTCCACGTCGTCGGCGAGCAGAGAGAGCCTGCTGTGGTCGGTGTCGGTGCTGAGGTAGCAGGGTTTGCCGTCGGGGGTGGTCCAGGGGAGGAGGCGGAGCTCTTCGGGGGCGCTCATGCGGAGACCTCCTGTCCGTCCCTGCGGCGCAGTTCGGCGTCGATGCCGTAGGTGGCGATCCAGCGGGCGCGGCGGCGTTGCAGGATGCGTTCGCGCTCGCAGCGGCATGCCTGGACGGGATAGCGGGGAGGGGTGGCCAACTGCTGTGTGATGACCGGCGGTTGGGGCGGGGGAGCGGCTCGGTGTCGTCCTCGGCTGGGCAGTAGTACCCGTACGAGTGCGATCAGTAGCGATTTCATGAGTCCGGCGGTACGTTCGCGCATGTCGGCGCTCCTGTTAAGCGTCGGCCACGCCCCCGGGCCGAGCTGCATCGGTCGCGGGGGTTTTGGCATGGCAGGGGTCTGACGAGCGGTGATTACCGTTCGTGTCTCGATCGTCACAGGTGCGGCGTACGCTGCGGAAGAGGTTTGGTGTTGTCTGGCGCGCCAGGCAACGGGGAGGGGTGACGTGGCAGAAAAGGTTGACGCCGAGCCGGTTTCCGGGCGGGCGGTGCTGGGGCAGACGCTGAAGGTCCTGCGAGAGAAGGCCGGGAAGTCTCTGGGGCAGCTGGCCGACGAATCCGGCTACGAGAAGAGCTATCTGAGCCGGTTGGAGTCCGGGGAGCGGCTGTCCAAGGTGGCGGTCATGGTGGACCTGGACGGGTATTACGGCACTGGTGACCTGCTGGTCGGCCTGTGGAAGATGGCGCGGATCGACGCCTTCAAGGACAAGTACAAGGAGTACATGCGGTTGGAAGCGACAGCCCGGGTCATGCGTGTATACACGCCGAACGTGCCTGGGCTCTTGCAGACCGAGGACTTCGCCCGGGAGGTGTTGTCTGAGCCCCAGACAACACCCAAGGATGCCGAGGCGGTCGAGGAGCAGGTGGCCGCGCGCCTGGGACGGCAGCTTCTGCTACGCAGGAACCCGGCGCCCCACGTCCGTTTCATCATTGACGAGTTCGCGTTCCGTCGTCCCTCAGCGAGTGCGAAGACCTGGGAAGACCAGTTGCTGCACTTCGAGGCCGTTTCGCAGTGGCCCAACGTCGTCGTCCAGGTGCTGACGTTCTCGGCCGGGGTTCATCACCTCATGGGAAGGGGATCGCTGACCCTGCTGTGGCAGAGGGACGGAAGTGCCGTCGCCTACACGGAAGGTGACAGCAGCGGTCTGCTGATGGACGATCCAGATGACTTCCTGCGGCACCGTTTGTCCTACGATCGGCTCCGGGATCTGGCGCTGTCCCCGTCGGACTCGCTGACGTTCATCCGGGACGTACTGGAGGAGCACAGATCATGAAGCACACCCCCGACTTCAGCACCGCCGCCTGGCGCAAGTCGAGCTACAGCGACGGGGGAGCCAACAACTGCGTCGAGGTCGCCGACGGCTACCCCGACATAGTCCCGGTCCGGGACAGCAAGGCCCCGGGCGGCGGCGTCCTTGTTTTCGGCGCGTCGTCCTGGTCCGCGTTCGTGTATGGAGTGAAGGGCCCCGCGTGACTCCCGACCTCAGCACCGCCGTGTGGAGCAAGTCGTCCTACAGCGACGGGGGAGCGTCGAACTGCGTCGAGGTCGCCGACGGCCACCCCGCCGTCGTCCCCGTCCGCGACAGCAAGAACCCGGACGGTCAGGTACTCGTCTTCGGCACGACCCCCTGGGCGTCCTTCCTCGCCGGCCTCAAGAACTAGGCGCCGGAGTCGCGTCGTCGTCCGTCGCCGCGACGGCGCTGCGGTTCTGTCGGCTCAGGTGGACGGCGTGAAGCAGGGTGCCGACCGCTGCGGCGCCGCTCAGCAGGGAGCCGAAGGCCGTGATCAGCGAGCCGGGGCCGTCGCCACCAGCGCTCGGGGGCACCGCGACGACGGTCTGGGTCACGACGGTCACCGGGGTCGGGAGCTCGGTCGGCTCACCCGGCTCGGTCGGGTCTACGGTCGGTGAGATGGTCCCGCCGCCGCTCGGCTTCGGGGTTGCGCCCTGGCCGGGATCGCTCGGTTCTCCGATCGGAGTGTCGGACGTCTCCGGCGGCTGCGTGGTGTACCAGCTGGTCGACGCGGTCGCCCGCGCGTGCGGCTCCTCGTCCGACCCCGAACCCGACACCAACGCCAGGACGAGGAGCGAAACCGCACCGCCCGTGAACACGACGCCCAAGGTGGTCCACAGGGCGATTTTCGATCGCGAGTTGTTCAACATGGCTCCCCCTCGCCTCAAAGCGTAGGGGAAACGGCTGGGAAGTGGATCTCCTTTCCCGGCCGCTTTGGGTAAGCAACTTCGACAAGCAAACCCAGAGTTGAAGCTAGGACTCCTGCGGCTCCGCAGGCGGCGGCGTCGGCGCCCCCGGCAGCCGTACGGTCGCCACCGTCCCGCCGCCCTCCGCGCGAGCCAGGGTGACCTGGCCGCCGGCCTGCTCGACGGTACGGGCCACGATCGACAGGCCCAGTCCCGAGCCCGGAAGGGCCCGCGCGCTCGGTGAGCGCCAGAAGCGGTCGAAGACGTGGGGGAGTTCGTCGGCGGGGATGCCGGGGCCGTGGTCGCGGACGGTCAGGACACCGTCGTTCAGTACGACCTCGATCGTGCCGCTCTCCGGGCTGAACTTCACCGCGTTGTCGAGGATGTTGACCACCGCGCGCTCCAGCGCCGTCGGCTCCGCGCGGACGTACCAGGGCTGGAGGTCGGCCGTGATCGTCAGCTCCGGGCCGCGCAGCCGTGCCCGGCGCAGGGCGGCCTCGACGGTGTCCTCCAGGGAGACCACCTGGACGCGTTCGCCGCGCTGGCCCTCCGAGCGGGACAGCTCCTGCAAGTCGCCTATCAGGGCGGCCAGTTCGGTCATCTGTGCCTTCACCGAGGCGAGGAGCGCCTTGCGGTCGGCCTCCGGGATGGGGCGGCCCGTCTCCTCGCTGCGGGTGAGGAGTTCGATGTTGGTGCGGAGGGAGGTGAGGGGGGTGCGGAGTTCGTGGCCGGCGTCGGCGATGAGCTGTTGCTGGAGTTCGCGGGAGTTGGCCAGGGCGGACGTCATGGAGTTGAAGGAGCGGGAGAGACGGGCTACCTCGTCCTCGGCGTCGTCCTCCACCGGGATGCGGACGCTCAAGTCCTCGGTGCGGGCTACATGTTCGACGGCCTCGGTGAGTTTGTCGACGGGGCGGAGGCCTGCGCGGGCTACTGCGAGGCCTGCGGCTCCGGCGCCTACGACTCCTACGCCCGAGACGAGGAGGAGGATCAGGGCGAGGTCGTTGAGGGTGGACTTGGTGCCCTCCAGCGACACCGCGATGCTGATGGCGACGTAGGACTGCTCTCCCGTGACGGGGTTCTGTGCGGGCTGCGGCACGGTCCTCACGCGTACCGGCGTACCGTCGTCGGCCGTGCCGTTGCGGATGATGCCCTCGCCGGAATCCCCGTTCTTGATCACGTCCTTGTCGGCCTGGGTGACCTTGACCGCACCGATGGAGTCGTCGGTGACGCAGGGGGTTCCGTCCGCCTTGACGACCTGGGAGTACAGGTTCCGGAAGGGCTTCGTGCTCTGCGGGGACTGAGTGCAGTTGGCGAGCGCGTTCTGCATGTCCACCCACTGCCCGGGCTTCAGCCGTGCGGCCTGCTCCAGGTCGTCGTTCACCTGGGCGTCCAACCGCCCCCGCACGATGAACCAACAGGTAACCGAAACCGCCGCCACCGCGAACGCCACAGCCGCCGCCACCAAGAGCGCCAGCCGCGACCGGATCGGCCGCGACCGGAACCGGCGTAGAACCCTGTTCACTCCGCCCCACCCTGCCGCAGCACATACCCCACACCCCGAACCGTGTGCACGAGCCGCGGCTCGCCGCCCGCCTCGGTCTTGCGGCGCAGGTACATGACGTACACATCGAGGGAGTTGGAGGAGGGCTCGAAGTCGAAGCCCCACACCGCCTTCAGGATCTGCTCCCTGGTCAGCACCTGGCGCGGATGCGCCATGAACATCTCCAGCAGCGTGAACTCCGTACGGGTCAGCTCCACCGGTCGCCCACCCCGCGTCACCTCACGCGTGGCGAGATCCATGCGCAGGTCGGCGAAGGTCAGCGCGTCGTCCTCCTCCACCGCGCCCGCACCGGCCGCCGCCGCGTACGAGCTGCGCCGCAGCAGGGCGCGGACCCGGGCGAACAGCTCGTCCAGTTCGAAGGGCTTGACCAGGTAGTCGTCGGCCCCGGCGTCCAGTCCCGTCACGCGGTCACCGACCGTGTCGCGGGCCGTCAGCATGAGGATCGGCGTCGTGTCACCGGCGCCACGGATGCGGCGGGCGGCGGTCAGGCCGTCCATGCGGGGCATCTGGATGTCGAGGATCACCAGGTCGGGCCGGTAGGCGGTCGCCTTTTCCAGGGCGTCGGCGCCGTCGACCGCGACCTCGGTGTCGTATCCCTCGAAGGCGAGGCTGCGCTGGAGTGCTTCGCGCACCGCCGGCTCGTCGTCGACGATCAGGATGCGCTGGGGGTCACGGTCGCCATCGGCGGGGCTCATGGGCTCGGGATCCTCGGGTGTGGTGGGGACGGGAGCTGAGAGGCTCAACGCCTTCAGCCTCGCATGTTTCTCGGCCTGCTCGGCCTGCTCGGCTTCTCAGCCCCGTACGGTACGGCGGCGGCTGCGGGCCGGGGCGGCCCTGCGGCCCGCGCCGAGACCGGCGGTCGCCAGTTCCGGCGCCCGGGAGGGGGCCGTGGGCGCGTGCAGGGCGCCCGCGACGTTCAGGGCCAGGGCGATGTCGGCCGCACCGAAGCCGGTCGTGGTGTGCTCAACCTGCCGGATCATGACGTACTCCTTCAGCTCGGGCTTCGGCGAAGTCAGTTCTGCGAACCCGACCGCAGCTTCGCCAGGTCGGACTTGACGGTGTTGATCGGGATGGTGAAGCCGAGGCCCACGCTGCCGGCGTCGGACGAACCCGAGCCGGACGCCGAGTACATCGCGGAGTTGATGCCGATGATGTTGCCGTTCATGTCGATCAGCGCGCCGCCGGAGTTGCCGGGGTTCAGGGACGCGTCCGTCTGGATCGCCTTGTACGTCGTCGTCGACGACCCCGTGTCGCCGTTGAACTGCTGACCGCCGAACTCGAACGGCCATCCGCCGCCGCCCTGCTGCTGTTGCTGCCGGCCCTGGCTCTCGTCCGTCGAGACGGTCACGTCACGGTTGAGCGCGGACACGATGCCGCTGGTGACGGTGCCGGTCAGGCCCTCGGGGGAGCCGATCGCCACGACTTGGTCGCCGACCTGGACGCCGGAGGAGTCGCCGAGGGTGGCCACGGTCAGCCCGGAGGCGTTCTGCAGCTTGATCAGCGCGAGGTCCTTGCTGCTGTCGGTGCCGACGACCTCGGCGGTGTACTCCTTGCCGTTGCTGGTCGTCACCTTGATCGACGAGGCGCCGGAGACGACGTGGTTGTTGGTGACTATCTCGCCGTCACTGGTGATGATCACGCCCGAGCCGGTGGAGGACCCGGCGTTCGAGGTCGCGTTGATCTCGACGATGCTCGGGCTGACCGCCTTGGCCACCCCGGCGACCGTGCCCTTCTGGCTGGAGGGGACGACGTTGGTGCTGGTGGAGCTGGTGGCGGCGACGGTGTCGTTGCCGATCAGCTCCTGGATGCCGTACGCCGTGCCCCCGCCGATCGCCGCGGCGACGATCGCCACGGCGGCGAGGAGGGCGACCGGGCCGCGGTTACGGCGCCGTGCCTTGGGCGGCTGGGCGACGGTCTCGGTGAGGAGAGCGGTGGGGGCTCCGCCGGCCGCCTCACCCGTCGGCTCATGCGCCGCCGGCTGGTACGCAGGCGGGGGCGGCCACTCCGGGTTCACGGGGGAAGAGGCGTGCTGCTGGGCGCCCTGGTGGGGGTTCGTGTACTGCTCGTACTCGCCGTCGCGGCGGAAGCTCTCGGTCATGACAATGAGCTTGTCGCCCGACCATGAGAGCTCCCTGAGTCCTCCCTGAGAAGCCCGGCAGAAGCTCGTTCGCCCGATATAAAGCTCCCCCTGGCCTTGGGCGGGGGCTCCTCAGAGACCTCTCAGAAAGCCAAGGTGAAACTGCAACGTCTCCAGGGGTGTGGGGTTGAGCTCTTAGGCGCACCCACACGACTTCCGTGTGACCAGCCGCGACGGAAACACCTTCAGTCGCTCACGCCGCGACCCCGCCACCCGCAACCCGTCATCGAGCACCAGATCCACGGCGGCCCGCGCCATGGCCGACCGGTCGGAAGCAACAGTGGTCAGCGGCGGATCCGCCAGCGCCGCCTCCTTGATGTCGTCGAACCCGGCGACAGCAAGCTCCCCCGGCACATCGATCCGCAGCTCGCGCGCCGCGCGCAGCACGCCGATGGCCTGGTCGTCGGTGGAGCAGAAGACCGCGGGCGGCCGGTTCGGGCCGGAGAGAATGTCGAGCGCTATGCGATACGCGTCGTAGCGGTTGTACGGCGCCTCGAACAGTCGGCCCTCGGTGGGCACCCCGGCCTCGGCCATCGCGCGCCGCCAGCCCTCGACGTGGTCGGAGACCGGGTCGCCGACCGCCGGGGTCTCGGCGGTGCCGCCCATACAGGCGACGTACTCGTAGCCGTGCTCCAGCAGGTGGCGTACGGCGACCTGGGCGCCGCCCAGGTCGTCGGTGACGACGGCGACGTCGTCTATGGCCTCAGGCCGCTCGTGGAGGAGGACGACCCGGGCGTCCCAGGCCTCGATCTCGGCGGCGGCCAGGTCGTTCAGCGCGTGGGAGACGAGGATCAGCCCCGAGACGCGCATCCCGAGGAACGCCCGCAGATAGTGGACCTCGCGCTCGCCGACGTAGTCGGAGTTGCCGACGAGGACCATCTTTCCGCGCTCGGCGGCGGCCCACTCGACCGCGTGTGCCATCTCCCCGAAGAAGGGCTGGCGCGCGTCCGGCACGATCAGGCCTATGAGATCCGTGCGCCGCGAGGCCATGGCCTGGGCGACCCGGTCGGGCCGGTACCCCAGTTCCTTGATCGCGGCGAGGACACGCTCGCGCGTGGCCGGGGCGACCGGCCGGGGTCCGTTGTTGATGACATAGCTGACGACGGCAGTGGACGTCCCTGCCAGCCGAGCCACATCATCGCGAGTCACCTTGGCCACGCGCGGAGTCTACGCGGATGGACCCACTCTGGGCAGGGCGTGAAGGAGCATCCCAGTTGCTGGACTCCCGCTTTCCCGTGCGGCGGCAAGAAAGCGATGCCCTGCCCGAGCGTCCGCTACGCCTCGGCCCGGACTTCGGCGTCGTCCAGGGCGGCCGTGTCGTCCGCATCCTCCGATTTTGACCGGTCAGCCTTGGCCTTGGCTTCCTCGGCGGCGCGGTCGATCTTCTCGGGAGTAACGAATCGATAACCGACGTTCCGGACGGTCCCGATGAGTGACTCGTGCTCGGGCCCGAGCTTGGCGCGCAGTCGTCGTACGTGGACGTCGACGGTCCGGGTGCCGCCGAAGTAGTCGTACCCCCAGACCTCCTGGAGCAGCTGCGCGCGCGTGAAGACGCGGCCGGGGTGCTGGGCGAGGTACTTCAGGAGCTCGAACTCCTTGAAGGTGAGGTCGAGGACCCGGCCCTTGAGCTTGGCGCTGTACGTCGCCTCGTCCACCGACAGGTCGCCGTTGCGGATCTCCATGGGGGAGTCGTCGTTGACGATCTGCTGGCGGCCCATGGCGAGCCGCAGCCGCGCCTCGACCTCGGCGGGGCCGGCGGTGTCCAGCAGGACGTCGTCGATCCCCCAGTCGGCGGTGACGGCGGCGAGGCCGCCCTCCGTGACGACGAGGATGAGCGGACAGCCGGGGCCGGTCGAGCGCAGCAGCTGGCAGAGGCTGCGGACCTGGGGCAGGTCACGCCGGCCGTCGATGAGGATGGCGTCGGCACCCGGGGTGTCGACGAGGGCGGGGCCTTCCGCCGGAGCCACGCGCACGTTGTGCAGCAGCAGGCCGAGGGCGGGGAGCACCTCCGTCGACGGCTGGAGGGCATTGGTCAGGAGCAGCAGAGAACTCATACGTCTGGTTCCTCCTCGGTCCCTGCGAGGACGTGTGCGGTGCGGAACTGCTCTGCGATCCCGAAGGCCCCGTACACCTGCGGTCACCTGAGGGTTTCCCGCGTCGTATACAACGCTTCCGAAAGCACAAAAGGACCCGGGGGCTACGCTGCCCGAGTCCTCTGCCCAGCAGAATAGCCCACATGAGCAACGGTCCGGCAGGTCATGTGGCACGATCGACGGTTCGTCCGAACTCTGAGACAACCAGACGTACACCTTTGCGGACGTTTCTGCACACTGACGACGGTGTGACGATCGATTCCGTATACGACCCGGGTGCGGTCGTATACGACGCCTGCCGTCCATCTGCCGGTGACCTGGCGTTCGTCGTGGCCCACGGCTTCACCGGCGACGTGGACAAGCCGCATGTGCGACGGGTGGCGCAGGCCTTCACCCGGCACGGGGCCGTCGTCACCTTCTCCTTCCGGGGCCATGGAGCGTCGGGCGGCCGTTCGACGGTCGGCGACCGCGAGGTGCTCGATCTGGCGGCCGCGGTGCGGTGGGCCCGCGAACTCGGCCACGCGCGCGTGGCGACCGTGGGCTTCTCCATGGGCGGCTCGGTGGTGCTGCGGCATGCGGCGCTGTACGGCGAGCGGGAGGAGAGGGGGAGCGTACGGGGGTGGACGCGGTCGTGTCGGTGAGCGCGCCCGCGCGCTGGTACTACCGGGGCACGGCTCCCATGCGGAAGCTCCACTGGCTGGTGACGCGGCCCGAGGGGCGCCTGGTGGGCCGCTACGGGTTCCGTACGCGCATCCACCACCGGGAGTGGCATCCGGTGCCGATGTCACCGGTCGAGGCCGCGCCGCTCATCGCGCCCACGCCGCTGCTGGTCGTGCACGGTGACCGGGACGGCTACTTCCCCCTCGACCACCCCCGCATGCTGGCCGCGGCAGCCGGTGACCACGGTGAACTCTGGCTGGAGCCGGGGATGGGGCACGCCGAGCACGCGGCCGCCGACGAACTGCTGGGCCGGATCGGGGACTGGGCTGTCGGTCGGGCGGGCTAGCCTGGCGGAGTACACAGCCGATCGATTGAGGAACCGGATGCCAAAGGTCACGGTGCGCTACTGGGCCGCCGCCAAGGCCGCGGCCGGGATCGCCGAGGAGCCGTTCGACGCGGCCACGCTCGCCGAGGCGCTCGACGCCGCCCGCGAGCGACACCCCGGTGAACTCGTGCGCGTCCTGCAGCGATGCTCGTTCCTCGTCGACGGTGACCCCGTGGGCACCCGCGAACATGAGACGGTACGGCTGGCCGACGGCGGCACGGTCGAGGTGCTCCCGCCGTTCGCAGGAGGGTGACGATGACCGACCAGCCGTATCAGGGGTACGACGGGTACGACCCGTATCAGCAGCAGGCCCAGCCGCCTGCCCAGCAGGCCGCGCAGCAGGGGTGGCCCGGGCAGCAGGCTTACGACGATCCGCAGGCGGCCCAGCAGTACACGCAGCAGTGGCAGGGGCAGACCTGGGAGACCCAGGTGCAGCCGCCGGTCGCACCGGCCCCGCCGACTTCCGAGTACCGGGGCGGGGAGCCGTCCGGGTATCAGGCCGGGGGCGCCGGGGGCTGGGAGGGCGCGCCGCAGGGACAGGGGCGGCGGCAGCAGCCTCATGGTCAGGGGCAGCAGGCCCACGCTCACGGGCAGCAGCCTCACACGCAGGGGCAGATCCGGCCGCAGCCGCAAGGCCGGGCGCACGGCCATCCCCAGGCCCAGGCTTACGGCCAGGCCCCGTTCCAGTCCCCCGCGCAGGCGCAGCACCAGGCGCGGGCCCAGGCTCCCGGGACCGGCCCGGATGCGGCGGATGCCCAGGCGGGCGACGGCAACGACCCCGGCTACGGCCCCGCGACCCTCTCCGGCGACGCGCAGATGACCGACGCCCAGCGGGCCCGGCTGGAGGGGCGTTCCCCGATCATCGAGCCCGGGATCCAGCCGGCCGCGCTCACGGCGTTGCTGGGGCTGCTGCTCTCGGGGACGGCGGCGATCGGGTCGTACGCCCTGCTCGTCCCCCTCGTCGCCCTTCAGGCGGTGACGGCGGCGGGCTGGTTCCGGCTGAACGGCATGTGGCCGGCCCGGCAGGGCATCGCGTTGGCCTTCGCGGGCGCGGTGACGGCGGATGTGGCGCTGCTGGCGGCCGACCGGGCGCCGGCGGCGATCCTCGGCACGCTGGGGGTCTGGGTGCTGCTGACGCTGGTGCTGCAGCTTCGCTCGCACGCTGATCCGGACGAGCGGATGTACGGGCTGATGGCGACGGTCGCCTCGGCGGCGCTGTCGATCGTCGCGGCGGGGTACCTCGCGGCGGAGGGGGACGCGGTGACGGTGGGCGCGGTGGCGGTCGCGGTCGCGGTCCTGGTGCGGGCGTTGCCGTTGCCGACGCCGGTCTCCGTGGTCGTCTCGTTGCTCGCGGCGGCGGGGGCCGGGGCTGTGGTCGGTGCGATGGCCGGGGTGGGGGCGGACGGGGCTCTGCTCGGTGTCGGTGCGGCGGTGTGTGCGCTGATCGGGCACCGGGTGGCCGGCTACGACTATCCGTCCAGGTTCGTGCACTTCACGGCGGGCGTCGCGCTGCCGTTGGCGGCTGCGGCACCGGCGGTGTACCTGCTGGGGCGGGCCTTGGTCTGAGCCGGGCTCTTCAAACGGGCGCCGACGGGGGCGCCGCCCGACGAACGGGCGGCGCCCCCGCGCCGCTACCTGACCGGTACGCCGGAATCAGGTCGGGTCTGTCTCCAGGTCGATGCGCGTGGCCAGCTCGCCCGCCGCCCACATCTCGCGGGCACGCGTCAGGCAGTCCTCCTCGGACTCCACGTCGTCCGCCAGCCGGAGACCGATCCTGTTGTTGATCTCGTCCGCCATGTTGTCCGCTTCGGACCCCGGGCGGCCCAGCTCGTGTGCCTCACCCATCGCGACGGCGAACTCTTCGCCCAGCCTCTTCTTGAGCAGACACTGCCAGTACACATGGCGCACGGCGTTCTGCTCCTCGGCGTCCGTCATGTGTTCGACCACCTGGAACACCCTGCGGTGGATCCCAAGCCAGTGGAAGAGATTGGCGGGGTACTTGAGAATGACCTGGTACTCCTCGTAGGAAATGTTCTTCCCGACCAGGTAGCGGTACTTTTCGAGGGCGGAGAACCCATCTGCCTTCAGGTCCTTCATCACCTTCGCCAGGATTCCCGAGACTTCCGCCATGTTTCGTGAGACGGAATCCATGGTGCCTGAATTTGAGAATCCGAGCCAGCCGACCCCGGTGACGGCCAATATCAGGGCCCGGGTGGCGATGCCCAGCGGGAAGGGGACCAGGAGCGTGATCGCCGACACTCCCAGGAATGCCGCGACCTGGCCCACGCTGACGTCCCGGGGCTCGATGTCGCTCCATTTGCTGAGCTTCTGCCAGGTTTCCACCATGGAGTCGAAGACGTCCGCATTCGGAACGGTGTCGCATTCGCAGCGGAAATCGACGCCACTCGGCACGTTCATGTGCATGGTCCAGTCGCCCGGTTTCGGATCCTTGACGATCAGGCACCGCACCGAGGAACCGGACATCAGGACGAGCTGGTTGGCGTCCTCGACGGCGCGGTCGTAGGTGTTCCCGTCAGGGTCCTGGAGGGTCATGACGACGCCCTCGGGGAACTCGGTCGATTCGCCGTTCCGAGTGATCACCGAGTAGAGGTAGGGCGTTCCCTCCCCGACGGTCATCGTGGTCGTCAGGTTCACCTGTGCCACGTTGGGCTCGGTGGGGAAGTCGTCGATCAGGCAGTAGGAGCAGTCGTTGGGCCCGGCGGCCTGCGTCACGAGCGAGGGCATGGTGGCCGGCTCGTCGCTGACGTCGAAAAGGCCCCAGAGGCCGCCGACTCCCTGGTCGTCGATTTCCGTCGGCTGGTCGAAGTACTGACCTGCGACGAGTGCCGGGGTCTGTCGCGCGGCGGCCTTCCAGTCATCACTGAGCGAGAGGCCCATGAGGCGCGAGCTGTACCGCGTGAACCCGGACGGCGCCCCGTCCTCCGCTTGCATGTGACTCCAGTCCCAGGCCGGAACATCGTCCGATTCGACGACGTCGAACTCGCCCCAGAGCCCCAGCGCCCCCTTGTCCACAATGCGGGTCGGCCGGTTGAAGTACTGCCTCCTGATCACCGCCGGAGAGCGTTTGGCGACGGATACCCAGTCCTCGCCGTCGGGGATGTTCCACAGCCGGGCCGAGAACTGCCGCACACCGGGCCGGGTGACTCCGTCGTCCTGGAACTGGAGGAAGTCGGTCGCGTGGCCCAGGAACCCGACGGAGTCCCACAGGCAGTGGCTGGCCACCGGGACCGGCGGGTTCGTGACGGGCTCGGGCTCGGGGTTGCCGGAGGCGCGGTAGAGGGCCTTGATGATGCTCTTGCCGTCTTCCCAGACGTCGTTGGAGAGTTCCCAGATGATGACGCCCTGGGCTCCCACGTCCTTGAGGAAGTTCAGTTTGGTGACGGCGGTGTCCGGGGTCTCGAAATAGATGTTGTGGGCGTACGGGTAGTCGCCCGGAGGCAGGGGTTCGCCGAGGACGGGCCGGGGTGTGGTTCCGGGAGTCTTGATGTTCGCGTTCGCGGCTTTGTGCGCGTCCGGGAACGCGTCCAGGATTTCCTTGTACCGCAGAACCTTGTATCCCGGGGGCACCTCCCCGGTCAGGTCGTCCGGCTCCTTGGCGGCGGTGAAGTCATAGCCGTAGATCGGCACCCCGGCCGCGATCTTGTCGCGGGCCACCCCGTGCCCGGTCCCCTGCCAGTTCACGAAGAGCGGGTTCGTCCAGTACCAGAGGGAGTCCTCCACCGACCCGATCGGGTTGTTCTCCATGTTGTCCGCGCCCGAGGGGGCCGAACCGCCCGTTCGGGGCCCTGGCCAGGCGCCCTGCTGTTCGGGAAGGTACGACTCCTGGTAGACGTCCGCCTCGCGTACGTCCGCGGTGTCCTTGCCGCGGATCTTGAGCAGGGCGGTGTGCGGGCCCACCGGAGACCGGTCCCATGACCCGGTGAGGTCATAGGTCATGATCCCGAGCCAGTCGACGTGGTCCGCGACCGCCGGGTCGTAGTTGTTCCCGTACCACGAGGTGCCGAAAATGGCCGCCGACACGATTTTGCCGGGCATGGCCTGCTTCAGTTTCTGAGCGAACAGCGTCAGACCCCGCCCTGCGGGATGCGGCCCGTCACTCTTCAGCCGGCCGCCCTGGTCCGGCTCACCGGGTTTGCCCCACCAGCACTCCAGATCGAGGTCGACACCGTCCAGGCCGTTGGCGGTGACGAAGTCGGCCACATTACGCACGGCCTGGTCGAGCTGCGGGGCGGCCGGATTGTTTCCCACCGCCGTCATCAGGTCCAGGAAGGCGTAGTCGTTCGCGCCGCCCAGCGCGACCATGATCTTGGTGTTGGACAGATTCCCGGCGATGACGACATCCGGGAGAATCGTCTTGATCTCCGCCAGCGACGCGGAGTCGAACTCGCCGAGGCTGCTCTGGCTGAACGTCAAGAACGCGATGATCCCATGCGTGATGTACTGATACATCTCGCCATTGCCGTAGTCGAATCCCTCCGCTTTTCGCCAGGTAGGTATGTAGGCGATGATTTTCGACTGCTGGACCGGCGTATGGGCGCTCTGGTCGTACAACTCGTCGAAGAACCGCCAACCATTCGTGTTGGCATCACCCACTCCCGGCTCCGAAGCCCAGAAGGCGGCACGGAAGATGTTGCCCTTGTACTTGGTGACGGCTCCTGCCTGATACCCCTCGGGTTTCGAAACCCATTCGGGAACATCGGGGTAATCCGACGAAACGCCCATGGGAAACTCATTCCTACTCGACGCCTGGACACCTGGACAGTACGGATCAAGAGGGACCCGGGTCATGGCGCTGGTGGTCGGTGTTGCGCCAACCGCGAGGTCGGTCTTGCGCCAACTCGGTCCGTCTCCCCTGTCACAGGTGATCGACAATTCGCCGGGTCACGCCTTCCGCGGAGTTACGCTCGCGCTGACGGCCACCCGGCCGTCAGTGACCGTGGTCGTCGATGACCGCCGAGGTGGGGGAACACCACAACATGCGCGCCCTTCGAATACTGCTGATCGTCGTCGTGATACTCGGCGGCCTCTTCGTGCTGGCCGACCGCCTCGCCGTCGGGTTCGCCGAGGACGAGGCCGCAGGCAAGCTCCAGAGCACCGAGAACCTCGACGCGGCCCCCGACGTGTCCATCAAGGGCTTCCCCTTCCTCACCCAGGTCGCGAGCGGCACGCTGGACGACATCGAGGTCGGCATCAAGGACTACGAGGCCGGCACCGGCACCGACGGCAAGACCATCCGCATCGACGACCTCACGGCGAGCATGAAGGGCGTCGAGTTCTCCGGCGACTACAGCTCCGCCACCGCGGCCACCGCCACCGGCACCGCGTCCATCACCTACGCCGAGCTGCTGAAGACCGCCAAGTCCGAGCCCACCCAGGTCGCCCCCGGCGTGACCGCCAGTGTCGTCGGCCTCTCCGACGGCGGCAACGGCAAGATCAAGGTCGCCGTAGAGGCCACCGTCCTCGGCAAGAAGCTGCCGAACCCGGTCTACGTCCTCAGCTCGGTCACCACCCAGGGCGACACCGTGAAGGTGCACGCCGACACCCTGCCCAGCTTCGCCGGAGCCGACATCGCCGAGGACCGCGCCCGCGCGATCACCGACTTCGAGCAGCGGATCGACGGCCTCCCCGGCGGCATCCAGCTCGACAAGGTCCAGGCGGCGAAGAACGGCGTCGAGATCACGGTGAAGGGTTCGAACGTCCGCCTCGCCGGGTAGGACGGCCACCGAAACCCGATGCCCATCTCCGGGTGTCCGACTGGCGAGACGGCGTCGTCCGTACCGTAGATGTGACCGCCGATACATCGGCCCGCAGGCCGTGCGAGGACGCCCTCGGTGGTGAGTCGATCCCGCATCCCGGACGATCCTGTCTCAGCATGCGACACACCGGTGACACGCCCGCCTGTCCGTCCCTACGATCGAGGCCATGAAGCGACAGGCGGATCTCACGAAGCGGCGGGCAGTAGACCTGTGCCGCGTGGCCGCCATGCTCTGTCGCACCTTCTGAGCGGAAGCTCCGACTTCTGCGTTTCCCCGCGCCCTGACCAGGGCACAGGTGCGCCGTCTCGGCCCGAGCGCGCGCACCCCCTCGCACTCGCACGCCCCGCCGCAACTGCCCCGGAGGAGAGAAGAGCATGAGCCGCAGCGACGTCCTCGTCGACGCCGATTGGGTCCAGGAGAACCTGGACGACCCCAACATCGCGATCGTGGAGGTGGACGAAGACACGTCCGCCTACGAGAAGAACCACATCAAGAACGCGATCCGCATCGACTGGACCAAGGACCTGCAGGACCCGGTCCGCCGCGACTTCATCGACCAGGAGGGCTTCGAGAAGCTCCTGTCGGCGAAGGGCATCGCCAACGACACCCTGGTGATCCTCTACGGCGGCAACAACAACTGGTTCGCGTCCTACGCCTACTGGTACTTCAAGCTCTACGGCCACGAGAACGTCAAGCTCCTCGACGGCGGCCGCAAGAAGTGGGAGCTGGACGCCCGCGAGCTGGTCGAGGAGGTGCCCGAGCGCCCCACGACCGAGTACAAGGCCAAGCCCCAGGACACCTCCATCCGCGCCTTCCGTGACGACGTCGTCGCCGCGATCGGCTCGCAGAACCTGGTCGACGTCCGGTCGCCCGACGAGTTCTCCGGCAAGCTGCTCGCCCCCGCGCACCTGCCGCAGGAGCAGTCGCAGCGTCCGGGTCACGTCCCGTCCGCCCGCAACATCCCGTGGTCGAAGAACGCCAACGACGACGGCACCTTCAAGTCGGACGACGAGCTCAAGGAGCTCTACGCCGAGGAGCAGGTCGACCTGGCGAAGGACACCATCGCCTACTGCCGCATCGGTGAGCGCTCCGCGCTGACCTGGTTCGTCCTGCACGAGCTGCTCGGCGTGGAGAACGTCAAGAACTACGACGGCTCCTGGACCGAGTACGGCTCCCTCGTCGGCGTGCCGATCGAGCTCGGCGCCAACAAGTAAGCCCCGTAGTAAGCGAACAGACCCGCAAATTCCCGACCGGCCTTCCTCCGGTCAGACCCCTCTTGGAGAAAGACATGTGTGGAGCGAAGGCCGGCGGCCCCGACGCCTCGACGATCAAGCCCGGTGAGACCACGATCCAGGGTCAGGTGACCCGCGACGGCGAGCCGGTGACGGGCTACGTCCGTCTGCTGGACTCGACCGGCGAGTTCACCGCGGAGGTCCCCACCTCCGCCACGGGCCAGTTCCGCTTCTACGCGGCCGAGGGCACCTGGACCGTCCGTGCACTCGTCCCCGGCGGCACCGCCGACCGCACGGTCGTCGTCGCCGAGAAGGGCGCGCTCGCCGAGGTCGCGATCGCGGTCTGAGCGGACTCAGCAGCCCACCGGCTGCAGAAGAGGGCCGCACCCCGCGGGTTGGACGCCTGGGGTGCGGCCCTTCGGCGTGCCCGTCCGGTGCGGGCCTACGCTGGAGGCATGTACGCGCGGCGACGTCACCTGTACTTCGTCATGATGGGGACGTGCATCACGCTCTTCGTCCTGGCCTGGGGTGTCGTACGCCTCTGGTCGATCCCGGTGGCCGTGGGCATGTGCGTGGTCGCCATGGTCATCCCGCCGCTCGCCGCGATGGTCGCCAACCGGCGGGGGCCGGAGGACCGCTGGTGGGACGACCCGTCCGGTGACCCTCAGTCCGACGAGTGGTGGGACGAGCTGGACGGCAAGAAGCGACCGCGGTCCCAGTAGCGGGGTTCGGCAGCGGGGTTCAGTAGACGAGCGCCTGCGTCCCGTCCCCCAGTGCCTCCTGTACGAACACCTGCGCGCCCGCGATGCGTACGCCCTCGATCACGTCCTTCTCCGTGATGTCCCTGCGGGCCGCGCACTGGGTGCACAGGGTGAGGCGGCCGGTCGCCAGGATCGAGTCGATCAGGTCGGGGAGCGGGGCCGCGTGCGGGAGCTCGAACTCGGCGGCACGGCCCGGGAGGGCGAACCACGCGGACTCGCCGGTCAGCCATACGGAGACGTCGACGCCGCTGGCCACGGCCACCGCCGCGACCGTGAACGCCTGTGAGCACCGTTCGGGGGCATCGGCCCCCGCCGTCACCTTGATCACCAGCTTCTTCGCCATGGCCGAATCGTAATCAACTCCCTTGCAACCTGAAGCGTTGGCCACGGGTCTCCTGTGCGCGCGCATACGGAATGCGCGCTTCACGTTCCGTGGGGGGACGTCTTGGATGTACCTGAAGAAGTAGGAGAGGCCGCGCCCCGGCCCCGGCCTCGTCGTCGTGGACGTACGGCGCTGCTGATCGCCGGAGCCGTCGTGCTCGGGCTCGTCGCCGGGACGTGCGCCGGCTACGTCGTACAGGCCGACCGCGAGCCCACGAAGCTGCCTTCGCTCTCCCAGCCGACGCTGAAGCAGTCCAGGGGCGAGGCGCCCGAGCCGCTGTCGGCTGCCCGGGACCGTCGGGTGAAGACCGACGGCGACCTGCGCAAGCTGCTGCTGAAGAAGCTGGCCGGGGCGAAGGACGCCGACTGGTTGGAGGGCGCGGACGGCTGGCAGGACAGGTGCCCATGCACGAGGACACCGAACGTACCGCCTATGCCGAGGTCGAGCCGTCCGGAGCCGAGCAGGTCCGGCAGGCGTACGTGACCGCCGGTGACGTACTCGCGGTGATCATCCAGTCCAGGAAGGGTGACGCGAACCACGTCCCCTTCCAGCAGACGGTGATGCTCCAGACCCAGCTGCTCGGCTGAGCCCGCGAGGGTGTACCTCACACAGAGGGTCGGGCCCCGGCCGCGTAAGCTGGGGCCCGGCCCTGTGTACGCAAGCATTCCCGCGCTCAATCGAGGAGCACCCCGTGGAGATCTTCTTCGAAGCCCTGCTGGTCCTGGTCTGCGTCGGCGTTCTCGCCTTCGCCGGGCTGACCGTGAAGAAGCTGTACCAGGGCCAGCGCTGACCGCCATCACCGACGTACGAGGCTTCTGAGCTACTCATGATCGAGATCCCGTCCGACCTCCACAAGGACCTCGTCCCCCTCGCCTTCCTGCTCGGCAACTGGGCGGGCGCGGGTGTGCACGACTTCCCCGGCTCCGAGAAGTGCAACTTCGGGCAGGAGGTCACCTTCACGCACGACGGCCGGGACTTCCTGGAGTACCGGTCGCACACCTGGGTGCTGGACAACGACGGCAGCAAGGTCAGGCCGCTGGAGTCGGAGCACGGCTTCTGGCGGATCGACGCCGACCGCAAGGTCGAGGTGACGATGGTCCGCCACGACGGCGTCGTCGAGGTCTGGTACGGCGAGCTCGCCGACAAGAAGCCGCAGATCGACCTGGTGACGGACGCCGTGGCGCGGACCGCCGCCTCCGGCCCCTACACCGGGGGCAAGCGGCTCTACGGCTACGTCAAGAGCGACCTGATGTGGGTCGGCGAGAAGCAGACTCCCGAGGTCGAGCTGCGCCCCTACATGTCGGCGCACCTGAAGAAGGTCGTCACCCCGGAGGAGGTCGAGCGCTGGGCCAAGGCCCTGCCGGACGACCTGCCGGACGACGGTATCGCCTTCTTCAAGTAGGCAGCCGTTCGAGTGGCTCTAGACTTCTGGTGTGGTGAGCACCGACTGGAAGAGCGACCTCAGGCAGCGCGGCTACCGGCTGACGCCGCAGCGGCAACTCGTGCTCGAAGCCGTGGACACCCTTGAGCACGCGACCCCCGACGACATCCTCGTGGAAGTGAGGAAGACGGCGTCGGGGGTCAACATTTCCACCGTCTACCGGACCCTGGAGCTGCTGGAGGAGCTCGGGCTGGTCAGCCACGCCCACCTCGGGCACGGTGCGCCGACGTATCACCTCGCCGACCGCCACCACCACATCCACCTGGTCTGCCGGGACTGCGAGAACGTCATCGAGGCGGACGTCCAGGTGGCCGCGGAGTTCACGGCCAAGCTGAGCCGGACCTTCGGCTTCGAGACCGACATGAAGCACTTCGCGATCTTCGGCCGCTGCAAGGACTGCTCTCTGAAGAGTTCAACTACCGAGTCGTAGGCTTAGGCATATGAAGAGCCCCCTGCTGACCCTGCCCGGCGCCGTGCCCGCCGAGGGCGTGGACGAAGGCGTCGCCGCCCACTACGGCGACCTCTTTCGCGAGCAGCGCGCCCTCGCCGACGGCACCGGTTTCGTCGACCTCTCGCACCGCGGGGTCATCACCGTCTCCGGCCACGACCGGCTGAGCTGGCTGCACCTGCTGCTCACCCAGCACGTCAGCGACCTCCCGGCAGGCGAGGCCACCGAGGCGCTGATCCTCTCCGCGCACGGCCACATCGAGCACGCGCTGTATCTCGTCGACGACGGCGCGACGGTCTGGGCCCATGTCGAACCCGGCACCCAGGACGCGCTGATCGCGTACCTGGAGTCGATGAAGTTCTTCTACCAGGTCGAAGTCACCGACCGGACCGCCGAGTTCGCGCTCGTGCACCTGCCCGCCGGGTCCATCGCGGAGGTGCCCGAGGGCGTCGCCGTACGCGAGACGGCGCACGGCCGGGATCTGTTCCTGCCGCGCGCCGACCTGGAGTCGTACGCGGGGAAGGCCGGCCCGGCGGCCGGGATCCTGGCGTACGAGGCACTGCGCGTCGAACACCACCGCCCCCGCCTCGGCTTCGAGACCGACCACCGCACCATCCCGCACGAGCTGGGCTGGATCGGCACCGCGGTGCATCTGCAGAAGGGCTGCTACCGGGGCCAGGAGACGGTGGCCCGGGTGCAGAACCTGGGCAAGCCGCCGCGCCGGCTCGTCTTCCTGCACCTCGACGGCAGCGAGGTCCATCTGCCGACCCACGGCACCGAGCTCCGCCTCGCGGACGAGGGCCCCGACGGCCGCAAGATCGGCTTCATCACGACGTCGGTACGGCACCACGAGCTCGGCCCGGTCGCGCTGGCGCTGGTCAAGCGGAACGTGCCGATGGACGCTCCGCTGGTGGCGGGGGACACGGCCGCGGCGCAGGAGGTCGTCGTAAAGCCCTGAGGTCCTGGGCCTCAGATCTCCAGCAGCACCGTGAACGGGCCGTCGTTCGTCAGGGACACCCGCATCTGCGCGCCGAAGCGGCCCGTCGCCACCGTGGCGCCAAGCGCGCGGAGTTGCGCGACCACCTCGTCCACGAGGGGCTCGGCCACGTCGCCGGGGGCGGCGGCGTTCCAGGTGGGGCGGCGGCCCTTGCGGGCGTCGCCGTAGAGGGTGAACTGGCTGATGACGAGGAGCGGGGCGTCGATGTCGCTGCAGGACTTCTCGTCGTGCAGCATGCGGATCGACCAGAGCTTGCGGGCGAGTTGGGCCGCCTTCTCCTTGGTGTCCTCGTGCGTGACCCCGACGAGGACGCACAGCCCCTCGCCCACGATCTCCCCGACCGTCGCACCGTCCACGACGACACTCGCGCCGTCCACCCTCTGCACCACAGCTCGCATGCCGCCATCATGCCGTGAACGCGAAAGTGCCACGTAAGGGGCTTCTTTTTTGATCCTTAAGCCCCCATCTGGGGCTGTTCATGGGCACTCGGTCACATAGCTGCCAGTTGGGATGGCACGATGCTTCCCACACGCCGGTCGAGGGGACGGTAGAGGCACATGAGCACACCGAGTACCGGGCAGCCGCCCGGGGCTGTCCTGTGGACCCAAGCGGGCCAACTGGACGGCCTCAGGCCGCCCACGCAGCGCACCGCCGACGATCCGGGCCCTGGTCCGGGTCCGCGGCTGCCCGTGGAACCGCCCGAGCACGATCTGACCGTGCTCAACCTGCCAGAGCTGCGCACCCTGCGCCGGGACGCGCAGCGCGACGAGGCGGACCTGAGTTATGTACGACGACTGCTGCAGGGGCGTATCGACATCCTGCGGGCGGAGCTGGCACGGCGTTCCCCGGCGGGCGCGGCGTCCGTCGTGGAGCGCCTTTCGGAGATCCTGACCGACGCCCCGGCCCGCCACCGCTCCTCGGCCCGCCATGTGACGCTGGGCACCCCGCAGAGCGAGGAGTACCGGCGGTTGGCGGCGGAGATGCTGGCCGAGGTGGAGCTGTCGGACCTGGAGGCGCGGACGGACGTCGAGCTGGACACCGCGATGGGGCGGCTCGTGCGGTACGAGCAGCAGGTGTCGGGGCGCCGCCAGCGGTTGCAGCGGACGGCCGACGACTGCAGCGCCGAGATCACGCGCCGCTACCGGGAGGGGGAGGCACAGGTGGACGACCTGCTGACTTAGCCCGCCTCGTACAGAGGGTTACTTGTCCACAGGCTGTGGACAAGTGGGGCGGGGCAGGCGGCTGGGCGGGAGCGGGGGCCGGGAAAATTCGGCGACACCCCGCGCCCGCCCACCTACCGTGGCCCCATGAGCCGTCCCGAACCCCACATCGACGTCCGCCCGATCGCCGAGGCCGACCTCCCCGACTGGATCAGGGCCCTGAACACCGGCTTCCTGCGCACCCCCGACGTTGCCGAGACGGAGATCGCGGACCGCGGCTCGTACTTAGTCCCGGCCCGCACCCTCGGTGCCTTCGACGCCGGGCGCTGCGTCGCCACCTTCCGGTCGTTCGCGCAGGAGATCACCGCCGTCGGCGGCGCCCCGGTCCCCGCCGACGCCATCTCCAACGTCACCGTCACCCCCACCCACCGCCGCCGCGGCCTGCTCACGCGCATGATGGCGCAGGACCTGGCCGCCGCGAAGGAGCGCGGGGACGTCGTCGCGACCCTGATCGCCGCCGAGTACCCGATCTACGGCCGCTACGGCTTCGGCCCCGCCACCTGGACGACCCAGTGGACGATCGACGTCCCCCGGACCGGCCTCGACCCGAGGTGGGCCGGCCCCGAGGACGGCGGCCGGATCGACATCGTGGACGGGGCGGACGTACGCAAGATCGGCCCTGAGCTGTTCGAGCGGGTACGCCGCGCGCAGCCGGGTGCCGTCGACCGGGACGAGCGCTGGTGGCTGGTCAACACCGGTGTGCTGCGGCTGGACAGGTCTCCGTGGACCGAGCCCTTCTTCGCGGTGTACCGGTCGGCGGGCGGCGAGGTCCAGGGGCTGGTGTCGTACACGGCGGACGACCACTGGAGCGAGGGCAAGAAGCAGCCGTTGAACACGGCGAGCGTCAAGTGGCTGATCGCGGCGACCCCGGACGCCGAGCGCGCCCTGTGGCGCTACCTGTGCTCGATCGACTGGGTCATGACGGTGAAGAGCGGCTGGCGGGCCCCCGACGACCTGCTGCCCTTCTTCCTGCCCGATCCGCGGGCCGCCGGGGTCACGTCGCAGGCGGACTGGTTGTGGGTGCGGATCCTGGATGTCGTACGGGCTCTGGAGGCGCGGACGTACGAGGGACAGGGGGCGCTGGTCATCGAGGTCGTGGACGCGGGCGGGCTGACCGGTGGGCGGTACCGGCTGGAGGCGTCGGCGGAGGGCTCCTCGTGCACGCCGACCAAGGATGCCGCCGAACTCACCCTCGACGTAGCCGACTTGGGCCGTCTCTGGCTCGGTGACGAGTCCGTGGTGCGGCTCGTCGCGCTGGGGCGGGTGCGGGAAGAACGAGCGGGCGCCGCCCGGGAGGCCGACGCCCTGCTGCGTACGTCCAGGCGGCCTTGGTGCCCGGACGTCTTCTGATCCTCCT
The DNA here is from genome assembly GCF_030499515.1 of Streptomyces sp. DT2A-34. Classification (NCBI taxonomy): domain Bacteria; kingdom Bacillati; phylum Actinomycetota; class Actinomycetes; order Kitasatosporales; family Streptomycetaceae; genus Streptomyces; species Streptomyces sp. DT2A-34. The sequence continues at coordinate 5,415,305 of NZ_JASTWJ010000001.1, forward strand.
CTCAGTCGGCGACAGGTCTGCTCATCCGTAGCGAGCTGTTCGGTTGTGGTTGTGGGCTGTGCGCCCGTATGCGGTTGTGGCTGTGCGTTCGCTGTTCGGTTGTGGCTGTGCGGTGCGGCTGTTCCACAGCCGCTGTTCAGTTGTGGCTGTGCCTTTGGTGCAGACCGCCCCGGGCTCCCGGCTCCCCTCCGGAAGGGAGCCCGGCCGGCCGAACCTGGTCGCCAGGCCCTAGTGGGCGAGCAACATGACGAGGATCACCGCGCCGATGCCGCCGATCAGGGTGTTCTTGGCCTTGATGCCGATGGACAGCGCGAGGAAGGCGATGATCCCCATCGGCCCGTACTTCCACTGGATGAGCTGTTCGAATCCGATGACGAGTGCGGCGACGGCGAGGTAGACGAGCGGCATGTGGCCAACCTCCTTGAAGTTTGACCATGTTGCTTAAGTTGGTGACCAACTTCACTGTACTTATGACCGCTTGGAAGCGTCCTATAACCACCTTCCCTGGAACTGCCCAAAGATGGCGGGAAGTTGTAGTGTTTTGTCGTGGAGCCGAAACCCGTCTCCGTCAATGGGCGGAAGAGTTCACAGCGGCCACAGAAGTCACACCGGGAGGTGGCCGACGAGCTGCGCGCCCGGATCACCTCGGGGCAGTTGCAGCCCGGCCAGCGCATGCCCACCCAGGCCAAGCTGGCCGACGAGTTCGGCGTCGAGCGCGGAGCGGTACGGCAGGCCCTGCGCATCCTGCAGTCGGAGCACCTGCTCACCAACGTGTCCAAAGGGGCCCCGGCGACCGTCGCCCCCGACCTCGGCAGGGCGCTGACCGGCCCCGGAGCCCCGCCGCAGCCCACCATGGTGGCCCTCGCCCCGCGCGTCGCCGCCGCCTTCGCGGCCCCGCACGTCGAGATCGACGCCCTCTGCCTGACCTCGGTCTCCCTCACGCTCGCCATCGGCGAACCGCTCCGCCAGATCCACGCCGGACAGCTGAAACCGGCCAAGGTCGACGTCCGCGTCCTGCTGCCCAGCCGCGACATCTCGCTCGCCTTCCCGACGTCGGTGGACGCCTCGGCCGACGACGCCGACGAACGGCTGCGCCGGCGCTGGCTCACCCAGCGCAACGCCCAGGGCCAGGTGCTCCAGCACAATCTGCTGGCGCTGCGTGCCACGCACGGCATCGATGTGCGGGTCGGCTTCCGTGCGCTGCCGTTCACTCCGCCGGTGAAGCTGTACCTGCTCAACAGCGCGGAGGCGCTCTTCGCGTACTACACGCTGGCGCGCCGCGCGGTGGAGATCGACCATCAGCACCTGGAGATGTACGACGCCCCGGGCATCCGGTCGATGTTGTTCGCCTTCGAGCAGGGGTCCGGGCTGCGGGACATGACGTTCGTGGAGCAGTCGCATGTGTGGTTCAACGCACTGTGGGAGACGATCAGTTCGGAGCTGGTGCTCACGAGCTGATCGTCTCCCGCGGCGTTTGACCTGGTGGTTCGTTGCGTGCAGGGAGCCCCTGGCGCGCATGGTTCACAGGGCGGGGCCCGAGACCAGGATCGCGAGGACGACGGCCCCGACGGAACTGACCGCGGGACTCTTGGCCTTGATGCCTATGGTGAGCATCAGCAGGCCGATGATGCCGGTGGCACCGTACTTCCACTGGAGGGTCTGCTCGACGCCGACGACGAACACGGCGGAGAGGAGTGCGAGGACGGGCATCTGTGTTTCCCCCTTCGGGTTCCTGGGGATGGAAGGATTACTTCCGCCAACTCAACCAACTTGACGCCAACTCTGACTAAGTTGTCCCCACTTGGCCCCTACTTTGAAACAAGCTACAAACAACTCCCTTTAGATGGGTGAGAGTTGTAGCGTTTGGTCGTGACCCAGGAGAACGTGGCAGTGAACGGCAGCAGGAGACTCTCGCCCCAGGAGATCGCCGACATCCTGCGGGAACGGATCCGCGTCGGTGACCTCAAGGCGGGCGACCGCCTGCCCACCCAGGCCGAGCTGGCCGAGGAGTTCGGCGTCGAGCGCGGCACCGTACGCCAGGCCCTGCGCGCGCTCCAGGGGGACGGCTTCCTCACCAACGTCAGCAAGGGAAGCCCGCCGCGGATCGCCGCCCCCGCCCCCGCGAGCGGCGCCCCCCAGCCGACGATGGTCAGCCTGGCACCCCGCCTGACGGAGGCCTTCGCGGCCCCGCACGTGCGCGTGGACGTCGTATGCCACACCTCCGAGACCCTGATGCTGGCCCTGGGCGAGGCCCTCCGCCAGATCCACGAGGGCTCGATCCACCCCAAGTCGATCGACGTCCGCATTCTGCTGCCGTCCCGGGACATCCACCTCGCCTTTCCGGTACTGGTGGACGGGCGGGGAGAGGACGACCCGGTCCACAAGCGGTGGCTGGAGATGCGCAACGCCCAGGCCCAGGTACTGCGCCACAACCTCCAGGCGGTCCGCTCCACACACGGCATCGACGTCCGGGTCGCCTTCCGCGCGCTGCCGTTCACACCGCCGGTGAAGCTGTACCTGCTCAACGGTGACGAGGCGCTGATCGGCTACTACGTCCTCACCGAACGCCAGGAGGAGTACGAGAGCCAGACCCTGGACATGTACGACGCCCTCGGCTCGCGGTCCCTCCTCTTCTCCTTCGTGCGACAGGCCGGCCAGCGCGACGACGCATTCGTGGAGGAATCCCAGAAGTGGTTCGATGCCCTCTGGGAAACCATCACCACTGACCTGACACTCTCCTAGTGACTTCTGATACGACACAGACCGAACTGGTGACGGCATCGCCGGAGCGCCTGCGGGAGCTGATCACGCATGCCCGCGTGGTGCTCTGGGATTTCGACGGGCCGATCTGCCGACTGTTCGCCGGCCACTCGGCGGCGAGGGTGGCGGCCGGTCTGGTGAACTGGCTCGAAGGGCGCGGCCTGCACGGCCTGCTGGCGGAGGACGAGCGCAAGACCGAGGACCCCCATGAGGTACTGCGCGCCGTCGACCGGCGCCAGCCCGCCAGCGACCTGGTGACGGAGGTGGAGGAACGTCTCACCCAGGAGGAGCTGCGGGCCGTACGGTCGGCGATGCCCACCGCGTACGCCGACCCGCTGATACGCACGTGGACCGCGGTGGGGTCCCGGCTGGCCATCGTCACCAACAACTCTCCGAGAGTGGTCGCCGGCTACCTGGCCGACCGCGGCCTGCTCGCCTGCTTCGGCCCTCACATCTACGGCCGCACCCAGGACCTCCAGTACCTCAAGCCCCACCCGCGCAACCTCAACCGCGCCCTGACCGCGATGGGGGCCGCCTCGTCCACCGCCCTGTTCATCGGCGACACCCCCACGGACTACGAGGCCGCCCGCGAGGCCGGGGTTCCGTTCCTGGGCTACGCGCGTAACGAGCGCAAGGGCAGGCTGCTGAAGGAGGCGGGGGCGACGGACATCGTGGGGTCGTTGGAGCCGGTGCTGGTGGCGGTGCGGGCGGGAGGGTGAGGGGTGGGCGGGGATGCGCTCGGTGCCGCCCGGGTACGGACTCTGCTCGGCGAGCCGCCCGAATGGCGCCGAACGGGTTGTCTCGTTCGTGCCGTTGTCGAGAGCGAGCAGGCTGGGGCAAACCGGCGGCCATCGCCCGGACGTGCGCGAATGCCTTTGTGCAACGTGTCACAAGGGTCGGAAAGTTATGCACCTGCTGGCATGCCCCTCAGCCCGAAGCGCTAATCTCGGCCACCGTGCCCCCTCTGCAACACGGAGCGCGCTTGTCGCTCGCGCACCGCCTTTTGGAGTCCCGCCGACTCCGAGGCAGGGGAGAGGTGCTCAGGGGCCACCACAACACCAACTACGTGCTGCGGGTAGGGCTGTTGCTGGCCCTGGTCATCGGGGTGGTGCCCTACACGCGGTTCAAGTACCGGGTGCCGCTGGACACCGTGGAGGTCGTCCCCCGCATCTGGCCGCGCGAGGCCGATGTCCTCGAGGTCGTCTGCCGGTACCTGCGCGAGGTGCCGCGCTGTCTCGCCGTACTGGGGGAACTCGGCGACCGCTCCCTGCACCGGTACCGCAGGGGCAAGGCGCTCAGTGAGCGCAACCCCGACGGTGTCATCGACGAGAAGCTGATGCGGGAGTTCGCGGCGTTCTTCGTCAGAACCGCCCAAGTGCCGGTCGAGGAGCTTCCGCCGCCTCCCCAGGACTGGCCGGCCGACGGCGACAGCGACGGGTTCCTGCACTGGCTGGCCGACTTCACCGAGCAGCGCGTGCACCAGCCCAACCGTGACCGGTTCGGCGACCTCTTCGACGCGGTGGGGATTCCCCAGGACGCGATGACGGCGTTCAAGGCGAACCATCACGGCCTGACCTCGCGTCCCTTCAAGCTCCTGCACACCGATGTCCACCGCGCCAACGTCGTGGTGCGCCGCGGGCGGATCGCGGTGATCGACTGGGAGCTGGCGATATACGGGGACCCCCTGCACGACCTCGCCACTCATGTCGTGCGGACGGGGTATGGAAAGGCCGAACAGGACCGAATGGTCGAACTGTGGGCCCAGTCCATGGAGCAGGCCGGCTGCGCCGAGCTCACCGCAGGTCTGCACAAGGACCTCGACACCTACCTGGCCTTCGAGTACGCGCAGTCGGTGTTCCCGGACGTCATGCGCGCCGCACTCGAACTCCCGGACGATGCCGAGGAGCGGCACTTCCGGGCGGCGGCGGAGCGGGTGAGCCGAGCCATGGGCCGGGCCCGTCAGCCGCTGCGGCTCGTGGAGGTGCCGGACATGGAACAGATGGTGGAAGCCCTGCGGAAGTGGCACAGCCTGGCCGTGCCGACGGCCGCTTCATGACCGTACGACGGGAGCGGGAGCGGGAGCGACGGGAGACGGAGGGGCCGCAGGCGGGGCGAGCGCAGATCGCGGCGCTCGACGAACCCGGACTGTTGCGGGCCGCGGCGGAGCAGATCGTGCGGGGGCGGTGCGTGCTGTTCGACTTCGACGGGCCGCTGTGCCGGCTGTTCCCCGGTACCTCCTCGGCACCGCTCGCCGACGAGCTGCGGGAGATCGTCGCGAGGCGCGGCGCACTGGCCCTGTTGCCGCCTGCGGTGTTGCCGTCCATCGACCCCCAGGTCGTACTGCGCGCCGTGGACGCAGCGTGTCCCGGTGATGCGCTGGTGGCCGAGCTGGACGCCCGTCTCGTCCAGGGGGAGAAGGACGCGGCGCGGGTGGCGCCCCCCCACCGCTGGTGTGGGCGATCTGGTCCGGCGGCTGGTGAAGGAAGCGGCGCCGGCGACCCGACTCCCCGCCCGACCCGACGCTTCCTGAGCGTGGGGGCGCGGGAGCGCTGCCAGGCCATCGTGCCGCTCGGCTTGGCGGACGTGCCGACCTGCTCGCGGATCACGACGGGCGCTGCTGAGCCGGCAGCGCCATACGCACCTGGCTCCTGCGTAGGCTCGCTCGCATGAGCGACACAGGCACCGGCGAGCCCGGGCTGCGCGAGCGCAAGAAGCGGCGGATGTACGAGACCGTGTCGGAGACCGCCATCCGCCTCTTCCTGGAGAAGGGCTTCGACGCCGTATCCGTGGCCGAGGTGGCCGCCGCTGCCGAGATCTCCAAGCCGACGCTGTTCCGGTACTTCCCGGCGAAGGAGGACCTCGTCCTGTACCGGATCGCCGATCACGAGCAGGAGGCCGCCCGGATCGTGGCCGGGGCGCAGGGCTCGCCTCTTCGTGCGCTGCGGCGGCACTTCCTCGACGGGCTGGAGCGGTGTGATCCCGTCACCGGGCTGAACGACCATCCCGAAGTGCTCCACTATCACTCGCTGCTGTACGGGACTCCCTCGCTGGCCGCCCGCATGTACGCCTACCTGGAGCGCTCGGAGGCCGCGCTCGCCGACGCGCTCGGCGGGGACCTGGACGCGCGGCTGGCCGCCGGGCAGATCGCCGCCGTGCGGCGGATCCTCGCTCTGGAGAACTGGCGGCGGATCGCCGGCGGGGAGCGGGTGGAGGACGTACGGGCCGATGCCGTGGCCGCTGCCGAGCGGGCGTTCGACCTGCTGGCGAAGGGGTTGCCCTACCTGTCCAAGTGAGTGAGAGTCGGTAAAAAACTTAACTCGGTTACGTTATTTGGGTACGCTTGCTCGAATGACGTCAACCGAACCCGCCCTCCGGCACGCCCTCACCGAAGAACGAGCCCACCACGACCGCTGCCGCGCCGCCCTCGCCGCCATGGTCGCCGGCGCCCAGGAACAGGTCGTCATCGGCGAGGACGTCTCCGCCTCCGGTGCCGACGCCGAGGTCCTCGGGTATCGGCTGCGTAGCCAGGCCAAGGAACTCCGGGAGTTGCCCGAAGGGCCCCTGTCCTTCGGGCGGCTGGACTTCGGCGAAGGTGGTGAACACGGCGGGCAGAGCTACCGCGTCGGGCGGCTGCGGATCACCGAGCACCCTGCCGCGCCGCCCCTTGTCGTGGACTGGCGGGCCCCCGTCTCCCGTGCCTTCTACCAGGCCTCCGCCCACGACCCGCAGGGCGTGGCCGTACGGCGACGGTTCGGCTGGGCGCCCGGCAGCCGCGGCGACTCCGCCGACCTGACCGGCCTGGAGGACGAGCACCTCGACCGGGGCGAGTCCCGGGCCAGCGACATCGTCGCCCGGGAGATCGAGCGGCCCCGCGTCGGGCCCATGCGGGACATCGCGGCCACCATCCAGCCCGAGCAGGACGATCTCGTACGAGGCGATCTCGCCCTGTCGGTGTGTGTGCAAGGCGCTCCCGGCACCGGCAAGACCGCCGTCGGCCTGCACCGCGCCGCGTATCTGCTCTACACCCACCCGCAGCGCATCCGGCGCGGCGGACTGCTGATCCTCGGGCCCAACCGGACCTTCCTGTCGTACATCTCCGAGGTGCTGCCCGCCCTCGGCGAGACCGGCGTACGCCAGTCCACGCTGCGGGACGAGATCGCCCGGCATCCGGTCACCGGGGATGACGAGGGGCGGGCCGCCGTCGTGAAGCACGACGAACGGATGGCCGAGGTGCTGCGTCGGGCGTTGTACGCGCGGGTGAGTACCGAAGGGGTCAACTCCCTTGTGCTGGCGGAGGGTTCGTATCGGTGGCGGGTCTCGGCGGGCGAGCTCGTGCGGATCGTGGCGGGGGTGCGGGAGGAGGAGCCGCCGTACGCCGTCGGACGGGAGCGGGTGCGGACCCGGGTGGTGCGGTGCATCCGCGACCAGGCCGAGCGGCGCAGCGGGGTGCGGAGCAACGCGTGGGTGCAGAAGGTCTCGCGGTCACGGGCCGTGGGGGCGTACGTCGATGCCGTGTGGCCGCGGGTGCGGCCGGAGGAGGTGGTGGCCGAACTGCTCGGCGATCCGGGGGTGTTGGCGGACGCCGCCGACGGACTGCTGGACGCCGAGGAGCAGAAGGCGCTGCTGTGGGCGAAGCCGCCGCGGTCGTGGAAGTCGGCGCGCTGGTCGGCCGCCGATCTCGTGCTCCTCGACGAGGTGGCGGGGCTCATCGAGCATCCGCAGGGGTACGGCCATCTCGTCGTCGACGAGGCGCAGGACCTGTCGCCGATGGAGTGCCGGGCGATCGCGCGCCGGGCTGCCTTCGGGTCGCTGACCGTCCTCGGGGATCTCGCGCAGGGGACGACGCCCTGGGCGGCGCGGTCGTGGGAGACGGTGCTGCGGCATCTGGGGAAGCCGGACGCGGTGGTCGTACCGCTCACGACGGGGTTCCGGGTGCCGGGGGCGGTGCTGGCGCTGGCCAACCGGCTGCTGGAGCGGGTGGACGTGGAGGTGCCGCCGGCCCGGTCGCTGCGGGGGGACGGGGAGCTGCGGTTCCGGGAAGCGGTGGACGGTGACCTGATGGGTGCGGTCGTGGGTGCCGTACGGGATGCGCTGGGCCGGGAGGGATCCGTGGGGGTCGTCGCCGCCGACGGGGACGCGGCCCGGGTGCGGGAGGCGCTGGCGGCCGCCGGGATCGAGGCGGGGGGTGCGGACGAGCTGGGGGCGCGGGTGGCCGTCGTACCGGCGAGTGTGGTGAAGGGACTGGAGTACGACCATGTCGTCGCCGTGGAGCCGGCGGCGATCGTGGAGGCGGAGGAGCGGGGGTTGCAGCGGCTGTATGTGGTGGTGACGCGGGCGGTGGCGGGGTTGGAGGTGGTGCACGGGAGGCCGTTGCCGTTCTAGCGGTGGTGCGGGCACTTCGGCTGTTGTGCGGGCGGCGGGCTCCCGTGCGTCACCGTCGGCCGTTACATGGCGTCCAGGACCGGGATCAACTGCTCCTCCTCGTACGTCAGATGCGCCTCCAGCTCCGCCGTGAGGCGCTCCACCTCGGTGCGGGCGGCGGCCGGGTCCGGGTGCTCGGCGGTCACGGCGCGACGCAGGTCCTCGACGAGGGCGGCGATGCGCTCGTGCTCCTCCCGGAGGCGGGCCAGGGCCGGCGCGAATTCGGGACGGCGGTCCGCCAGGACCGGGAACATGCCGAGATCCTCGCCGGTGTGGTGGTTGTGGAGGCCGGCGCAGAAGGTGAGGCAGTTGACGCGGAGCTGGGCGCCGAGGGTGGAGCCGCCCTTCTCGCCGCTCTTGCTCATCTCCTCGCGGATCAGGGCGAGTTCGCGGCGGAAGGCGTCATGGACGACCTTGATGGCCTCGCCCATGGAGGACGCGTTGATGTTCGGAGGGCCGCCCTGGGCGATCTCGTACAGGGCGACCACGGGAATCACCCGCTCCGTCTTCTCCTGGTACGCCGCCCAGCCCGGATCCGCCTCGACGGCCCGCGCGAAGGCCTGGTCACGCTCCTCGCCCTCGAGTACGACGGCCCGGGCCTCGTAGGTGAACGCGCCGCTCTCGATGGTGACCCGGGGGTTCGCGACGAGGTTGTGGAACCAGGCCGGGTGCTTCGGGGCGCCGGCGGCCGAGGCGATGACCAGGACGCGGTCGCCGCCGTCGGGGAGGTAGCCGACGGGGGTGGTGTGCGGGCGGCCGGTGCGGGCGCCGGTGGTGGTGACGAGGATCAGGCGGGCGCCTTCGAAGTAGCCGCCGACGCGGCCCTTGTTGGCGCGGAACTCGTCGATGACGTGTTGGTTGAAATCGTTGGGCAATGCTTTCTCTTTCTCTGTCGCTGGTTTCCTCATGGACGGAAGGCGAAGAGAAAGAGGCGGGCTCCTGGCCCGCCGCGACCTCACTCAGAGGCCGGGCAACACCCAACTCGCTCACGGCACATGGCCGACCCGGCAGTCATGGTCGTGACTGTAGCTTCCTCGTATGACTGCCGCGACCGACTTTCAGGGCATTCCGAGGAGGGCGTCGTGGGGTTCGAGGCTGAACAGGTCCTTTCCTCAGGGTGCTTTCGCTACGGCGTCCAGGGGCAGATCCTGTTCTCCGATGCTCCTCTTCCTCGACGTCGACGGGACCCTGACCCCCTTCGGGGCGGAGCGGCCGTACCCGGTGTACGAACCCCGCTCCGCCCTGCCGGAGCCGGCCGCCGACCACCCCCTCCTCACCCGCGTCGACCCCACGCTCGGCGTCCGGCTGGCGCGGCTCGCGGCGCTCGGGTGCGAGCTGGTGTGGGCCACGACCTGGCTGGACGACGCGAACGCCGTCCTCGCACCCTGGCTCGGTCTGCCCTCGCTGCCGAGGGTCGACTGGCCGGACGACGGCGCGGTACCCCGGCTCGGGCCTCGCGGCCTGCACTGGAAGACGCGGCCCCTGGTGGCCTGGGCTGCCGGCCGCCCCTTCGTCTGGGTCGACGACGAGATCACCGACGCCGACCGGGCCTGGGTGGCCGCCCACCACCCCGCGCCCGCCCTCGTCCACCGCGTCGACCACCGCTACGGGATCACCGACCGGGACTTCGCCGTCCTGGAGGAGTGGGTCACCGCAGGTGGCGGCCCAGCAGCTCGGTGACGCGTGTGATCCCGTCCGTCCCGTGCCCGAGCCCGACGACCCGGCGCGCCTGACCCTCGGCGGCGCGCATCAGGCTCGCGTCGATCCCGTGGGACTCGGAGGTCTCGATGATGTGGGCCATGGTGGACACGGCGGAGGTGATCGGGTTGAGCTCGCCGGAGTAGGTGCCGTCGTCGGCGTCCCCCGCGAACTCCTCGAAGAGCGGCGACATGATCGCGCCGATGCCCTGCGCGTGGGGGAGCAGTTCCCGCGCGGTGATGCCCTCGGCCCGGGCGATGGCCAGGGCGTGCGCGTAGCCCGACATCGCCGTCCAGAAGATGTCGAGCAGGGCGATGTCGTACGCGGCGGCCCGGCCGAAGTCCTCGCCGAGGTGGGTGTGGGTGCCGCCGAGCGCCTCCAGCACAGGCAGGTGCTCGCGGTAGAGATCCGCCGGACCGCTGTAGATGACCACTGCTTCGGGTGTCCCGATGGTCGTGGTCATCGACATGATCGCGCCGTCCAGATAACGGATGCCGTGCGCGTCCGCCCATTCCGCCGCGCCCCGGGCGCGGGCCGGGGTGTCGGCGCTCAGGTTCACGACCGTACGGCCCTTGAGCGCGTCGGTGACCGGGTCCTGTCGCAGGACGGCGTCGGCGGCGTCGTAGTTCACCACGCAGACGACGGTCAGCGCACTGGCGGCGACCGCCTCTGCCGGGGACGCGGCGGCCGTGGCACCGCGGTCGAGGAGCTCCCGGTCCCGCCCCGGGGTGCGGTTCCAGACGGTGACCCGCACTCCCGCGTCCAGGAACGCGCCCGCCAGGGCCCGGCCCATCGGGCCGAGACCGAGGACGGTGACGGCGGGTTCGCCGACGTAGGTAGACATGACTCAACTCCCTGTAGGGTGGCGATAATTGATGACAAAAGGGGTGTCGCATGAGGGGTGGGACATGACGCATCGGCGCCACGACCCGAATGTGTGCGGGGTGACCGCCGCGATCGCCGTGATCGACGGCAAGTGGAAGACGTCGCTGCTGTGGCTGCTGGAGTCCGGCCCGCTGCGCCCGGCGGAACTGCGCCGTCGGCTGCCGGGCCTCAGCGAGAAGGTGCTGACTCAGGCGCTGCGCGAGATGGAGACGGACGGACTGGTGCACCGTGAGGTGTACGACGTCCTGCCGTTGAAGACCGTGTACTCCCTGACCGGGTTCGGCCGTGATCTGGCCGAGGCTCTCGGCCCGCTCTCCGACTGGGGCCACCGCCGCCTGGAGCGGCTGACCGAGGCCCAGTCGGCCTCCTGACCTGAACGCCACCTCCGTCCGTCGCACGACCGGGCGCGTCCGGCGCCTCGTCGATCACCCGTATCCAGGGTCGGACGGCGGCGGAGCGCTGCCAAGTACCCACAAAAAAGTGCGTACGAGCCGTACGGCTCAGGCCGGCTCCGCCCGGAACCCCTGGCGCCACGACGGATGACGCGGCTCCCAGCCGAGCTCCCGCCCGGCCTTGGCGTTGGAGAACCCGCGCCCCTCGGTCATCATCGTCACCACCACGTCCCCGGCCAGCAGCCGGGCCAGCCACTTGGGCACCCGAAGGGGAGGCTTCGCCCCCGCGCACGCCGCCAGATACGGCAGCCACTCACTGGCCGGCGCCGGTTCGTCGTCGACGATGTTGAACACGCCCCTCGCCCGCTGCTCCACGGCCAGGACGGTGGCGCTCGCCGCGTCGTCGAGGTGCACCCGGGAGCAGTAGCCGGTGCCGCCCCCGACCAGCGGGAACTGCCGCTTGCGTACGAGCTCGACCTGGTCGTCGGTGGCGCCCGGCCCGTAGAACCCGCCGTATCGCAGAACCGCCCCGTCGGCCTTGACGACCACCTCCTGGACGTGGCGGATCGCGTCCGCCGGCGCCCGCAGCTTCCCCGTCTCCACGGGCAGCGGGTCCTCCTCGGTCTTCACCCATCCGCCCTCGCGGACGCCGTTCCGGATGGCGGCGCTCTGTGCGACGAAGTGGAGGACGCCGGTCGCCTCGGCGGCGGCCGGCAGGTGATCCGTCCCCTCGGTGCGCAGCCGGTTGGTGGTGGCGAACCACCGGTCGAAGTGCCGGATGTCCGGCCTGCCGGAGTGCGGCATGGAGATCGCCGTCATCTGGTGCACGATCACGTCCGGCCGGGCCGGGCCGGGCCGCGGCCACCGCCGCACCGACGGACCGGCCGTCGAGCCCGTCCAACACGACCCCCTCCGCGCCCATCCGCTTCACCAGGTCGAGCTTGGCCGCGCCGGTCGTCGGTGCCGTCACCTGGTGCCCGCGCTCCACCAGCCGCTCCACCAGCCGCCGCCGATCACCGCGGTCCCACCTGCGACGAACACCCGCATGACACTCACCGTCCCGATTCCGGAGTACGTCTGTGAAACCCGGGACGAGCGGACTCGCCCGATCTGTGACATGACGGGCGTCGGGGGAGCTCGCGAAGCGGTCACCGTCCAGCGGGCGGCGGTCGCCCGCCGCCCGGCCGTGACGTGCGCCTGGCTTCAGCCGCCGAGTACGGGCAGGGAGACTCCGCAGCGGACGGGCTTCGCGTGGGCGGGGTCGAGGGCGTTCGTGACGAGTTGGGCGGCGTTGGTGTCGTAGGCGAGCGAGAGGTGCTCGGAGAGGTCCTGGGGGCAGACGTCCTGGATCGTGATGTTCCGGACGGTCGCGCCCGGTCCCGCGGTCAGGAACTGGTTGGTGTAGGGGGTGACCACCTCGTCGAGCCGGGTGGCGATGACCGTGTAGTGGACGCCCGGCTGTGTGTCCCCGTCCCGGTCCAGCCTCCTGTTCACCTCGGAGCCGACCATCTGGTCCGACCATGCCTGGCCGACCAGGGCGGACACGGTCGGGTTGAGACCCAGCTTGGTGGCCAGCGTGCCGAGGCCCAGAGCGGTCGTGCCGTGGTTGGACGGGGCCAGGCCGATGAGGCGGCGCACCTTGTTCCGCTTCGGCTGCCCTGGATCCGTGCCGCCCTCGAACCGCAGATACCAGCGGGGCGTCACACCGCCGCCCTGGGAGTGCCCGACGAGGTCGACCTGGCGGGCACCGGTGGCCTTGAGCACGCGGTCGACGTATCCGGCGATCTGCCGTGCGGAGTCCGGGATCGGCCCGCTGGCCTTGAACGGACTGCCCGGCGCGCCGCCGTAGTTGGGGGTGAAGACGCAGTAGCCCTGCTGCTTCAGCCACGGAGCCAGCATGCTCCAGTCGGAATAGGCGTTCGTCCAGGTCGCGTGCAGCAGTACGACCGGACGCGGGTGCTCACGCGTGGGCCGGCAGCTCCAGTCGTCGGCCCCTGCCGGGGGCAGGTCCGGGTGGACGAATCCGCCGACGAACGCCGCGGGGACATCGAGGAGCCGGCCCGGCGGTCGCGGCGGCGCGGGCGCGCCGGAGGCGACCGCCGCGCCCTGCAGAGCCCCGGCCAGCGACAGGGCGAGCCCCGCACAGACCGCGGCCCACCTGGCGCGCAGCAGGTTCGACCGTCTCCGGGTAACAATCCGATCCGACACGCGCCACTCCTCGCCTCAGGCCGGCCGGGCGCCGACGCGAAGATGATCGAGGAGCGGATCCACACAGTGCTCAACAGCCGCTCGCGGCCCCACTTATGGAGCAGACCGCTTTCATCCGTCCAGCCCACGGGATACGTACGGGATGCGGACGGGCCGCGTTCCAGCCGACGTCCGGATGATCCGAAGGCCGACGGTCACGGCCACTCACCCTTGGCGAGGAAGCGAGGAAGCGAGGAAGCGAGGAAGCGAGCAAGCGCCGGATGTCAGCCGCGAAGGTCGACATCTGCTCCCCGGCCTCCAGCCACGTGGTCACCGAGGCGTTCCAGCCGCCCGCGGCGTTCGGCCACGGGCGCAGAGTGCAGGTCGGACCGACATGCCCACCGGACCGGAACACGGCGGAGACCGCCAGATCCCGGTCGTTGGTCTGCCGGCTCCGTTCACCGTCCCACCCTCGGCAGTCCAACGACAGTCGCCCTGCAAGTACGACACCTCCTGTCCGTTCCCAAAGGATCTGAATCGCTAAGGTGCCTTTGATCTGGTCTTTGTCAGATTCGATGGGACACCTCCGAAGCCGGGCGGCCCAGTGGATCTGAACAGTGGCGCGCCTACTGTGCGACATCCCGTGAGTTCTCCCGAGCCCCGCTAAGTGTTCCTGGCCCCGTGGTCAGGGGAGGCTCGGATCGACCGCGGTGGCAGTCGTACGGACCTGTATGAGCGCTTGGTGCCCGCGTCCGCAGAGGAACCGGAACGGTTCGAGACCTACGTGCTGTCAGGGTTCGTCCTGCAACCTGATGTGGTGTCAGGACTTGGAGTCCTCTGGCGCGCTCAGGGTCAGGATCTCGCCGAGGACGATGTAGGTCTGCAGAAAGATGAAGCGGGCCTCGTCGAAGGTGACCTCGGCGTGAGTGCCTGCGGAGCACCGGGCGTAGAGATCGGCCAGGGTCCGACGTAGCCGGTCCCTGCGACTCTTGGACGCCCCGCAGGCGTGGGTGTGGGCCTGCAGCCGGTTGAGCACCTGCTGCGGTCCAACCTTCAGGTCGACCTCGTCCCCGATCTTGTACAGCTCGTCCCGGGCCGGGAACACGTAGTCCGCAGACGAGTCGATCAACCGGCGGCAGGTGGTCAGGGCCTGGCTGACAGACTCGGTGTCGCCGTCCCGGAGGCGGTCAGAAATGCGCTCGATCTTTTCGAGAGCAGTCCCGCTCGCTGCCGCCAACGCCCCGTCGACCTTCTGCTGGGTGTCCGCAAACAGACTCGCCTGGAGTTCGCTGAACAGTAGCTCGTGGTAGATCTCGGTAGCCATGTCGTAGACGGTCGCGACGACTTGTCCGCAGATCCCGGTCCACGTGCTGAGGTTGGCTGAGGACTGGAGGATTCGCGTGTCATGGTCGCGCGCCGCAATCAGGGCCGCGTCGCCCGAATAATTGCCCCCGCCGCGCATGGCGTCGATGGCCTGGTGGGCGGACTCAACCTGGGCCTCCACCTTCGCGATCGAGTGGGTGTAGAAGGTCTTCTTCTCCCGGTCGGCCCAGCGGCCCGCCCGTCCGATCCACGTCGTCGCCGAACCGTCGGTCGGGTATCCGTTGCGCTCGAACCCGAGAAACTCCATCAACTCGGTGTGGCCGACCAGTCGGGCGAGCCTGCTCGCCTTCAGGACAACCTCGGACGCCTTCAACCGCTTGAGCTCGATGTCGGCCAAGAGCTCGTCCGCAACGCGGATCGCTTCTTCTTGTCGCCCCACTGCTGACCGCCCATCTGCTGGAACCGTGCTTAGTTGCAGTCGTACCACGAGGGTCCGACACATCTGTGCCGATTATTTCGGTGAGCACGACAGCCTCCGCACATGGCAACCCGTCGTCGGGTTCAGACGGAGAGCATTCAGTTTCCGGAAACTCACCGGGATTTGCCCCTGTTCTCGTACAGCTACCGCCAAGTGGCGTAGTGCTGAGTAACTACTCAGCTGCGGTCGTGCTGTTGGTGGTGGCCGCACCGTCGGAAACTCAAGGCGCACCAGCAGGCCGCGCTGGCAGGATCACAGCATGCTCATCACACCGCGCCCCGGCGCAGACCGGAAGAACATCCGGCAGGCTCTCAGCGGCGTCCACACCACGGCGATGAACCTGCGGCGGCCATACGACAGCGCCTTCGAGGGGCTGCTGACGTATCTGGAGTGGGCCACGGAGTCCGCGCGGATGCTGCGTTCCCAGATCAGCGACCGGGACCTGGACCAGCTCGTGTTCACTGACCGCTATCGGGCGCTGTTGGGCAGCTGCGGCACGCTCGCGGGGACCGCCCAGCAGCGCCTCGTGAACGGCCTGGTCCAACTTGAGGTTGCCGAACGGATCGAGGCGTTCGAGGCGGCCGTGGCCGCGTTGGATACACGGATCGGCCGGTGGAGCCAGCGGGAAGAATTCGTCGTGGCCGACTCCAGCTTCTACATCCAGAACGAAATGAAGCTCGCCGACGTCGACCTGCACGAAGTGCTCGACGTGCCGCGCTGGCAGTACGTGCGCCTGCTGTTCCCGATCGTGGTGGTCGACGAGTTGGACGACCTCAAGGACGCCAGCAAGAAACGGGCCCGCTGGCGCGCCGCCCACACGCTCGGTCGCCTCGACGAGGTTCTCAACGGCGGCACCCACGGGATCCTGCGTGAGGGGGAGTACACCGCTCGGGATGGGGAGACACGGGGCAGAGTCAACGTGGAGATCATCCTCGATGCACCCGGTCACGTGCGCTTGGACCGGCCCGATGTCGAGATCATCGACCGGACGGTGGCCATCCAGGGCCTGGCCGGCCGCGAGGTTCGGTTGCTGACGTGCGATACAAGCCAGCACACCCGAGGCCGGGCCGCCGGGCTGAAGGTGACCAAGGTGGCGACGAAGGATCCCGGGGACGAGCCGGACTGGTCGGCCGAGGACAAGCCTGGCACCGGCGTACGCGCGCAGCGGCGCGCCCGGCAGGCCGAAGCCGAGGCATCGACGGCCAGTTGAGAATCGAGGACCACGAACGAGGTCTACTTGAGCACGAGCTGAGACGGTCCCATTTGTTTTGTCGAACGGCATGGCCGCAGCCCGGTGTTTTCAGTTCTGGTGGGACTCATCCCGTAGGGCGCCGTAGTCATCAGGCGTCTTCACCAGCATCAGAGACCTTCCCAAGGAATCGGTCCAGCGAAAGAGAGCATCATTGGAGAAGGCGTGGGAGTGGAGCCTTTCGCGAAGAGTAGGTACGTTCAGCCGGTGCTCGGCCTCTGTGTAGACGGCGTTGATTGTGCGCCGATGCTGGCTGAGGTTCGCCCATCGGCGAGGCGCCCGTAGTGCCCGCCAAGCAGGATCGGCCACTATGCCCAGCAGCGTGACGAACTCTGGATAGGTGGCGATGTACTCCCGCTCGTCGACGCGTCGTCTGATGATGTTCCCGTAGATGGCTTCCTTGACGGGGAGTTGGGCGAGACGGTCATTCCAGCGTGAGAGCAGATGAGGTTGGTTCTTGTTCAGGAGCCAGGAGCGGACCAAGTGCTGCGCTTCCTTCGTCGCTGCTTCCAGGGCGTCGGGGAAGCGGCGGGCGATCCGTTTGTGTCGGTGCTCAGCGGTGACGAGCTCTGGGAGGTGGCCGACGCGGTAGTGGCGGTTGCCGTCGACCCAGATGCCGTGTCGGCGGCAGAGCTGGAGATCGGCGGGGCGGTGGGCGAGGACGGGCCCGGTGATCCCGCGGCGGTGCATGCAGTGTGAGCAGGCGACGTAGAGACGCCGACGGTAGCGGACGACGTCACCTGCGGTGCGCGCCTCAATCCGGGCGATCGCTGGTAGCAGCATCCGGAGGGTCTCGGGTGCAAGACCCGTCAGGATGGCCAGCCGTGGCAGAACCATCGGAGTCCAGCGCCATAGTGTGTCTGTCCGCTTGCCCACCTGCGCGTTTTTGAACGGCGTCAGAGTTTTAGCCAGTTGGCCCGCCGTGACTTGGTTGGCGGCGGCGAGACGGTGCAGATACCAGCCGAAGACCTCCCCGCGGACCGGTGGCAGAGGGAGTGGCAGGAGCCGGACCGGGGCTTCCCAGGGCTCCATCGCTCAGGCCGCTCTCGGCCTGCGGGCGCGCTTGGCGCGGAGGTGATCAGGCTGGGGCTGCTGGACGGCGTGGTCGAGCTCGATCTCGTCGAGCATGTGCTTGGTGATCTTTTCTGTGCCGGTGTCGATGGCGTCGACTGCGGCTTCCCGGATGAGCTGGGAAAGGCTGCCGATCAACCCGCTGGTGCGTTCGTGGAGGTATCCGGTCATGGCAACCAAGGTGCCGGGACGGTGAGAGTGCAGTCGCAGGGAGTCCTCCATGGTCGCCACCAGGGCCTGCCAGTGCTCCTTGTCCGCGCGGTTCTTGTGGCCGAAGGACCGGGAGGGGACGACCGTGTAGCGGCCGGCGATCTGCTGCCCGCGGGTGCCCTGGAACAGGCTGCTGGTCTCGACGTCGAGACCAGCAAGCACGAAAGTGGCCGCGATCCGCTCCGAGAGGTACTTCAGCTGGTCGGACGCCTCGGCTCCGTTGCGGGTCGTCAGATCGAGGTTGTGGATCTCGTCGACCAGAACGAGCGTGGTGCCGAGCTTGCCGAGCAGGTCACAGACGGCATTGGTGATCTGGACCTGGCTCATGCGGTACTCCAGCGGGATGCCGAGGAATCGGGCGAACTCGCCTGCGAGCATCTTCGGGGTGGCGGCCGGGGGTACGGTGACGAAGACGACCGGCAGTCCGCCGACAGCAGCGGCGTTGCGGCGTCGGGTGATCTGTTCGACGTTCTTGCCCAGCTGAGTGATCGCTGTGGTCTTGCCGGTGCCAGCCGATCCGGACACGATCAGGCCGCGGCGGGCGGAGACCTGGTGCCGGTTGAGCACGATGCGTTTGCGGCCGGTAGTGACGACACCGCGGATCGTGGGGGTGTTCACGATGACGGACCGTGTGTGGTAGTCGATTCGCGCTTCCTTGTAGGACTCCAGCTCCTCCTTGTCCAGGACGGCGCCGGACGGGAGGGATGGCGGGGGCTCCGGGTTCTCGTCGACGAACGCCCGCCAGCCTTCCTTCGTGGTCAGCGACGCCTGCGGATTGGCGATGTCCTGTGGTGGGGTCGGGCTCACAGGCGGCTCCCGTCAGTGAAGGCGTCGAAGACGCCGAAGGGGATGACGTTCGACGGCTGCTCCAGGGCGGTGGTCTCGTCCTCGACATCATCCGAAGCAGGTGCCTGCGGCAGCGCGGCGACGGGCCGAGCGGGCTCCAGGGCGGCGCGGGTGCGAGCCGCGATTCGGCGGTCCGGCCCGCTTTCTGCCCGGGTTAGCAACTGGTCTACTGCGGCGGCCACGGCGGCCTGGTCGGTGTCGTCCCGCCCTCGCATCGCGAGCAAGTCCCGGGCCCGGCGCCATGTGAAGTCCGCGAATGGCGCGGAGACCAGGTGCCGGTGTGTCCACGGAACAGTGGTCCACTCTCCGGTGCTTGGGTCGCGTACCCAGACCTGGGACAGGTCGTAGGGGTCGTAGTGGACTTCCCAGAGCCCGCCTTTGGCGGTCACTCTCGAGGAGCGGCGCCGTAGTGGGTTCAGTCCGGGGCAGTTGTAGGTGCGGTGGTCGATGCGGATGCCGTAGTCGTTGACCGAACGCCAGAGTGCCGGCAGCAACTCCAGGTAGTCGGTGCCGCTCAGCGGCATCGGCAGGTAGCCGGTGCGGGAGATCAGCAGGGCATATGCATCGTTGGGGGACATGGGCTGGCCCGGTAGGAACGGGCTGCGCAGTCCTTCGTGTGGCCGCTGTTGCCAGCAGGCCACGATCCACTCCTGCAGCAGGTCGTCCAGTTCCGCGAGCGTCCATACGGCCTCGACCCCGGCGCCCCGGCGAGTCGTGTTCGAACCGGTGTAACCAGCGATGTGCTGGCAGAACAGCGTGTTGATCGACGAAAATGTCCGCTCGACGATTCCCTTGTCAGTCGGGGTGGCCGGGCGGGACGGCTGGACGGAGATGCCCAAAGACCGGCAGGCGGTCCGGAAGGTGTCGGAGATGAACACCTTGCCGTGATCGATGCCGATCGTCTCCGGCACGATCACCGGCTTGGCGGCCGCCTGCTCCAGGCGGGCGTCGATGTCCAGCAGCCTTCGGTAGGGGATCAGCGTCGCCGACATCGCCAGCGCGTCCGACCAGCCGGGCCGCAACGGCTCCGGGACCAGCATCTTGGCCAACAGCAGCGCGGCGTCCACGGCCTTGGTCCCTGCCGGGCGCAGCACCGCGGCGCAGATCGACCTCGTTGCCACGTCGACGGCGATCGTGAGTTCTGGGCGTCCGCTCACTCCGTCCTCCAGGACCACGAGCACGTCCAGCGGTGTCGTGTCGATCTGCACCATCTCGCCGGGGCGGCAGGCCGAGGAAGGGGTGAACGCTCCTGGCGGGCGGCGAGCCGCTGACCTGCGGGATGTGGCTTCGCCGAAGGCGTGCGTACCCTCGCTCATCGCCTCGACGAGCCGGTAGAACGCCGACTTCGACGGCATCGCCACTGTGCCCGGCCCATGCCGTTCCGCCAGCAGCGCCTCCACCCGCCGACGCAGTCGGCCGCGGGTGCCAGTGGACTCGTGCGTCGTCGCGGCCAGGATCTCCGTGATGGCGGCCACCACCCGGTCATCGGCCCGTCCAGTCGGTGAGGACAGACGAGTCGCACGGTGATCCACCAGGCCCCACAGCCCCTGCTCGCGGTAGCGCCTGCGCATCCGCTGAACGGTCCCCACACTTGCCTGCCAGCCGATGGCTCGCAGTTCCACCGCCTTGGCCGCCACCCGCTCCTCCACTGTGTGGCGGGCCGGGTCGTATTCCGGACGAGGCAGGGCCGTGGGATCAGCACCGAGCGGCCTGCCGAACTCCACCTCGGTCACATGCCGTTCCCAGGCCACCGCTTTCTCGGCTTCCCGCTCCGGCACGATGTCCAACAGAGCGAACGGCGGCATGCAGCCCTGATTGGCACCATGGCCGATCAGCTCAAAGCCTTCCGAGATCAGCAGATGCGACAGCAACACCAGGCTCACCGACCCGGCTTCGTCGAGGAGCCGCACTGCCGTCCCGGACAGGCCCACGACCGTGTGCAGTCGGTCATCCATGCGCACCTGATCCCCGACCCTTAACGCTGTCCGTGCCCCTGGGCGCCCGCTCACCGAGCCTCCGTCCGCGACACCAGCGTGGCATCCGACAGGGGGTGCGACAGATCCGCTGTCAGCTGTCCCAGCCAGAGCAGATGGAACACCGTCGGCAACACCGCGATCGGATCACCGAGCAGCGCAGCCCGCGCCACCAGCGGCGATGGCACCGAGAACAGCGCCAGCAACCGGGCCGCGAGCCCGTCATCGGCCCCGTGCCGTGGATGCCGGTATCCCGCCAGCCAGCGGACGTTCACCATCCGCACCGGATCTACCTCGCCGACGACGCGGTATCCCCACCCCACCGCCTCACAAGCCGCCTGCGCCGCCGCGAACTTGGCCGCCGACCGTGCGTCGATCCGGTCCAACGGCCGACAGTCCACCACCAGCCCGCGCCCGTCCTCGAACCGAGCGAAGTAATCCGGAGCGTGCGAGACCCGCTTACCCTGATCGTCCTCCCAGAACAGCCACAACGGCTGCGACAGCAGCCCCGTCACCTGCGGCGTGAAGTCGAGCAGCATCGCGTGATCCCGCTCCAGCCAGGACTCGAACCCCACGTGCCCGCCGGTCGTTGCCGACCAGTACAAGCCCGGGAAGTGCCGCTGTCCCCGGTACGACGGGAACCCACGCACTGGTAGCCCCGCCTCGAACTCGACGGTGTCCGCCTCGGTCAGCGGACATCGGTGCTCACCATCGGCATTCCGCCAGCTGACCTCGAAGTCGGCACCTCTTGGCAGTGCGGTATCCGCAAGTCCACCCTGCTTCATGTAGATCACTGTGCCGAACCGCTGGGACTGTGCCAGATCCTTCCTGATAAAACCGCTCGTGTGAGTGACTCAGGGAAGATCGATTACGCAATTCCTGTTAGCGGTAGGAGGAACCTTCCACGTATGCGACTGTGAGGGTGTCGTTGGCTGGCTTCACCTTTTGGGGATGAGGGTATCGAAATTCCCTACGAGGGTGCTGACTTCATCTGGGCGCTCCTGTGCCCAGATGGCGAGGAATGCATTAGCGACGACCATTCCAGCTGTGAAATCCAAATCCTCGCCGATCTGTTCGAAAATGACATGGCGATCGCGGTTAGTCAAGGCTCGATCGGAAACTACCTGCTTGACCCGCTCCTGCGCGCTGGTCGGGAGCTGCATGGAGACCGTAAGCCTTGCAGCGATGTGTTCCAGTCTCCCTAGTACGACGTCAAAGATATGGGCCTCGGGATCTCCCTCACCAGGCAGCGTAAAGATTCGGCGATTGGGATCCGTCTTGTGTGCCTGGTCCCCGTCGACGAGGCAAACAGACGGGAAACTTGAAGTTGGGTCAAGGTTGTGCTGCTCGTTGACTTTGATCGCGGGGTCGGCTCCTCCCATTCCATGGATTTTGACCGCATCGATCTCGATCCCTCCGTGGTAACGAAGTGCAGTTGTCACCAGGAGTTCGGCAAACTTATCTTCAACGAAGATCGCAAGCTTGGCATCAATCTGGCCAGTGATGGTTCGAAGCGCTTTGATGTCCAGCTTCCCTTGGAGAACCTCCCCGTTGTAGGCGGCCCAAATTGCCTTAGACGGCAGTGGCTCCAAGGCGTCGTTACTGTGCGTTGAGAAGATGACCTGGCACGACTTGCGTAGGGCCACTTCGATCAGGTATTCGACCATTCGGCGAGTGGCGATGGGATGCAGTCCGTTCTCGATCTCCTCGATCAAGATCATGGCTCCATCGGGCGCCTCCTCGATGGCCGAGACGATCCGGATAACACTGGCTTCGCCGGCCCCGAAGTGAAATTCGGAGTACTCACTGCCGTCGGAATTTCGCGCCGCGAACATCGTTGCCCGTCCCTGCGCGTCGATCGAAAGGCGGTTGCAGCCCTGCATCTCCTTGGCGAGGATCTTCTCCACTGCAGCGACTACCGGAGCCGAAAGAGCTACCTCTTTTTCAGCGACGAACTTGTTGCCTACGGCCTTGACGAGTTCCCTACGCTCGGTAGCGGGTACTGTGCGCGACACTCCGAAGAGAAGCACGGGACGTACGACCGCTTTGCGGTTCCACTTCAGCTGCGGGAAACTCGCTGTCCGTTGCAGGGGAAGGCGTGGGTTGAGTTTCTTGTCGATGATCTCGTACTCGATGACCCAGTCCTTCATGCTGGCGTCGTACTTGCCGCTCTTGGCGAAGAATTCGCCCGGGGCGATGTCCTTGTAGGCGATGCCCGCAGCTCCGAGGATGGTCGTCTTGCCGCCGCCGTTGGGTCCCACTACTGCGGTGACAGGAAAGTCGAAGCTGACAACTCGATCTTTGAACCCGCGTACTCGCTTCAGCGTGATCCGGCGAAGGTAAGCCCCGTAGTTGGTCGAGGCGACCTTCTCTTCGAGGCGCCGGATGTCGCCTTCGCGGATCTCGCTTCGGAAGTTGGTCATGGAGCACGTCCCTACGCTTATGGATGGCCTACCGCGCCGTGAGCGCGCGAGGGAGGGGTCGACTCGCGCGGCTCCGTGTGCACATTACTCTGATAGGGCGCGTAGGGAGCCACGGTTCGCGCGGTTGGGCGTCGACGGGCGCGGCTGCCTCGGCGTGACGCGCCGTGGGTCAAATGGCGATGTCAGATCCGGCGGGACCCGCTCAACTCGTGCGGCAGGTCCCCTGGGACTCTGTCAGTTTCGTTGGGAACGGACACCTCCTGCTCAGTTCCTGAACCCCCGTCACGTGGCGTGGCGCACTTTTGCAAGCGGGTGCTTGCAATAGTTAGCGAGGGTGAGGCAAGGTGGAGGCATGGCATCGCTCAACGTCGGCAATCTCGGTGAGTATCTGCGTGAGCAGCGGCGCAACGCGCAGCTGTCACTGCGGCAACTCGCGGATGCCGCGGGGGTGTCCAATCCGTATCTGAGCCAGATCGAGCGCGGGCTGCGCAAGCCGAGCGCGGAGGTGTTGCAGCAGGTCGCCAAGGCGCTGCGGATCTCCGCCGAGACGCTGTACGTCCGGGCCGGCATCCTCGACGCCGAGCGGGACCGGGACGAGGTGGAGACGCGCGCCGTCATCCTCGCCGATCCCACGCTGAACGAGCGGCAGAAGCAGGTGCTGCTCCAGATCTACGAATCCTTCCGCAAGGAGAACGGGTTCGGGATATCCCCCGAGGCGGGCGATGCTGCCGAGGTGGTCGAGGCTGTCGAGGCAGTGGAAGCCGTCGCGTCGGCCGAGGCCGTTTCGAGCGACGGTCACCCCGACGGTGCGGCTGACGCTCAGGGCAGTGACACCGCCGTACGCCGCAAGCCCGCCGCGCGCCGTACCCGCACGACGCGAGCGACCCGCACGACCCGCACCACCCGTACGTCCGACGGCAACGACGCCGACCCGCAGAACCCGAACGACCCCCAGCAGTCGGCCGGCTGACCACGCGCACCGGCAGGCCGACCGCGGGACCCAAAACCCTCACCTCGAAGCAACCCGGGAGGACCATCACCATGGCCATCACCGACGACCTGCGTAAGACCTTCAGCGACCCGACCCCCTTCTACTTCGCCGCCGGCACCGCGGACCTGGCTCTCCAGCAGGCCAAGAAGGTGCCCGGCCTGGTGGACCAGCTGCGCGCCGAGGCGCCGGCCCGGATCGAGGCCGTTCGCAACACCGACCCCAAGGCCGTCCAGGAGAAGGCCACCGCCCGCGCCAAGGAGGCCGGCGCCAAGGCCAAGGGGGCGCAGGAGACCCTCCAGGCCAAGGTCAACGAGCTCATCGGCAGCCTGGACGCCGACATCAAGAAGTTCGGCAGCAACCTGGACGCGGACTTCAAGAAGTTCGGCAGCAGCATCGACGCCGACCTGAAGAAGTTCGGCGAGAGCGCCCAGGACCTCGCGCTGCGCACCGTCGGCGTCGCCGCCGAGTACGCCGTGAAGGCCCGCGAGACCTACGAGAAGGTCGCCGAGCACGGCGAGCAGGCCGTGAAGACCTGGCGCGGCGAGGCCGCCGAGGAGATCGAGGAGCTCGCGGTCGCCGTCGAGCCGAAGGCTGAGCCGGTCGAGGTCAAGGAGGACAAGGCCGAGGCCAAGCCCGCCGAGACCCCGTTCGCCGCGGAGGCCGCCGCGGCGAAGAAGCCCGCCGCCAAGAAGACCACGCCCCGCAAGACCACCGCCAAGAAGACGACTCCGCCCGCCAGGTAACACGGACGAGTGAAGAAGAGCGGTTGGACACGGGCCGGGCACTTACACAGTGCTCGGCCCGTTGTTCGGGTAGCGGGTCCGCTGTTGCGGGTACGGTGACCGCGTAGGTACGAGCCGAATCGGGTGGTGGACGTTGTGCTGATGCAGGGCTTCGCGGGGTTCATGTGGCTGCTGAGCATGGGCCTGATCCTTTTCAGCGGCTTCGCGCTGATCGACGCCGCCACGCGCCGCGAGGACGCCTACCGCGCGGCCGACAAGAAGACCAAGCCGTTCTGGCTGATCATCCTCGGGCTCGCCTTCATCGTGAACCTGATCTTCAACATCCTGTCGTTCCTGCCGATCATCGGCCTCATCGCGACGATCGTGTACATGGTCGACGTACGCCCCGCGATCAAGGGTCTTCCGGGCGGTGGCCGGAGCCGGCGGGGTTCTAGCAGCGACGGCCCGTACGGCCCGTGGAACGGCGGCAGGTAAGCAGGCGGGCTTACGCCCATGCACCCCATGCCCTCAGCGGCGAGGGCTGCCCCGTAACGGCGAGTCCCGCTCAAACCGCCCGGTCCAGCAGCACTCAAGCGGCCCGGCCCAGCAGCACTCAAGCGGCCCGGCCCAGCAGCGCTTATACCGCCCGGTCCAGCAACAGCACCGCCACGTCGTCCGTCAGCTCCCCGCCATTGAGGTCCCGAACCTCATTGACCGAGGCCCGCAGCAGCGCCTCCCCGCGCAACCCCTCGTCGATCTGCCGGCGCACCATCTCCACCATGCCGTCCTGGCCGAGCCGTTCCCGGCCCTCACCGACACGGCCCTCGATCAAGCCGTCGGTGTAGAGCATCAGACTCCACTCCGCCCCCAGCTTGACCTCCATCCGCGGCCACCGAGCCCCGGGCAGCAGCCCGAGCGCGGGCCCGTTGTTGTCGTACGGCAACAACTGCGCGGGCCGACCGGGCCGGGCCAGCAGCGGTGACGGATGCCCCGCCAGGCACAGCCCCGCCCGTCGGCCGTCCGGCGCGATGTCCACCGTGCAGAGGGTCGCGAAGATCTCGTCGTCGGCCCGCTCGTGTTCGAGGACCTGCTGGAGCGTGCCCAGCAGAGCGTCCCCGCACAGTCCCGCCAGCGTCAGCGCCCGCCAGGCGATCCGCAGCTCCACACCGAGCGCGGCCTCGTCGGGCCCGTGCCCGCAGACGTCGCCGATCATGGCGTGCACGGTGCCGTCGGCAGTGCGGACGACGTCGTAGAAGTCACCACCGAGCAGGGCACGCGAGCGCCCCGGCCGGTACCGCGCGGCGAACCGCAGCGAGGAGCCCTCCAGCAGCGGCGTGGGCAGCAGACCGCGCTCCAGCCGCCGGTTCTCCTGCGCCCGCATCCGGCCCTCGGCAAGACGCCGCTCGGCCGTGTCGGAACGTTTCCGCTCAACGGCGTACCGGATCGCCCGGCTCAGCAGCCGCCCGTCCAGCTCGTCCCGGAAGAGGTAGTCCTGCGCACCGACGCGCACGGCCTCCGCGCCGCGCTCGGCGTCGCCGGAGGCGGTGAGCGCGAGCACGGCATGCCGGGGCGCGAGCTCCAGGACGTGCTTGAGCACGGCCAGCTCGTCGTCGTCGGTGAGGCGGCCGGGCGCCGAGAGCGCGAGGTCCAGCAGGATGCAGTGGACGTCGTCGGTCAGCAGCCGCTCGGCCTCGGTGAGGTTGCGGGCGGTGCGCACCCGGATGGGGTTGCCGGCCGAGTCGAGCAGCTCGGGCACGATCGCCGAGCCGCCGGGATCGTCCTCGATCAACAGCAGCGTCAGGTTGGTGTGGGTGGTGTTCTCGACCGTCTCTTCCTTACGCGGGGCCTCTTCCCGGGAGGTGCCGCCGCCTGGGGACGCGGCCTGCGCCTGACCACTCTCCACGGCCGGGATCGCTCTCTGCCGCGGTATGGGTACGGGCATCGTCTTGAGTTCCTTCCCTCCCCCGAGGGCATGGTGGGAACGAGGGACCTCGATCCACCGACGGGGACCATAGCGGTAGTCGGCGGCGCAACGGAATGGTGTGAGCCACGCCGCGTGGGCGTCGGCCACTGTCATATGCCGCGTTCCCTACCGCAGTTGGACAGGCTGGATGGGAGTCAGGGATGACGAACGTCACGTTCCCCCAGCGTTTGGGAGCGAGGTGACGTGGGGCGGGTCACGTGGCGGGGCTCACGTCCCAGAGGCCACGAAACGCCCCGAACCCGCACGCACCGCGGAATCCCCTCGCACCAGGGAATCCCCGCACGTCGACGAATCCTCACGCATCGGGCCGAACCACCCCGAGAATCGGCATCGAACCGGCCCCCGCGACGGTCACGGTCCGCCCCGGACGCGGGGCGTGGATGATGGCGCCGTCGCCGATGTACATGGCCACATGACTGGCGTCGGCGTTGTAGATGATGAGGTCACCGGGGCGCATGTCCTCGATGTCGATGCGCTCCAACTGCTTCCACTGCTCCTGCGAGGTCCGCGGGATCCCCTGCCCGGCGCTGGCCCACGCCTGTGACGTAAGCCCGGAACAGTCGTACGTCTTCGGCCCCTCGGCGCCCCATTCGTACGGTTTGCCCAGCTGCTCCGTGGCGTACTCGACGGCCTTGCGCCCCTCTTCGGACGCCTCGCCCTTGATGTCCTCCAGGATGCCAGAGTCCAGCCAGGCGGTCTGCGCCTTGTAGGCGGCCTCCTTCTCCAACTCGGCGAGCCGCTCCTTCTCTTCCTCCTCCAGCCGGGATTCGAGCTGTTCGGCCGCCTTGATCTGCTTCTCGATCCTCTTCTGGGCGGCGGCCTTGGTCTTGCGCCCCGCCTCCAGCTTCTGCCACTGGGCGGAGGCGTCCTTGGCGTACAGCTCCAAGTCCTGCTGGATGCGGGTCATCTCCGCCAGCAGCCCCTTGGTCGCGCGCTGACCCTGCAGCACCCGGCCCGTGCCGTCGAGGAAGGCCTGCGGGTCGTCACTGAGCATCAGCTTCGCCTCGTCGGGCAGTCCGCCGGACCGGTACTGCGCGGCAGCCGCGGCCCCTGCCCGCTTCTTCAACTCGGCCAGCCGGTCCTGCCCTTTGACGATCCTCTTCGCCAGCGCGACGATCTCGGCGGACTGCTTCTCGGCCGCCTCCTCGGCGGCGTTGTACTCGTCGGTGGCGACGGCCGCGGCGTGGTAGAGCTTCTCGAGCCGCTTGCGAACGACCTCAAGGTCCTTGTTCGACACAGTGGTCGGGGACGAGGCACTCGGTGACGGGGAGGGCGCCGCGAACGCCGTACCCGGCGCCGCCAGCACGGTGACCGCACAGACGACGGTCACAGCCGCAGTGATCAGGCCGCGCTTGCCCGAACCCATACCTGTTGCCCCCAAACTGATGTCCCGTCAGTAACTTACGAACGTCCGGGGGATCGTGCCATGTCGGCGCGCAAAGTGACAGAGGTCTGCTTCCCCCGTTCCCTCCCCGTCATGACGATCTCCCCGCCTTTGTGACGAACGACTCGCGGAGATCGTTCCCCCATTCCACGGAGTCAGACGCGCGGAGCCAACGCCTCCCACCGCACGGTCACTTCACCCTGCCGCCACCGCACCGGCCCGTCCGCCACCGGCCAGTCGACGGCGAGATCCCGCACAGCCCTCATCCACCGCTGACGTGCGCCGTACGACGCATAGGGCGCGGCAGCGGCCCAGGCGCGGTCGAAGTCACGCAAAAAGGCATGAACAGGCTCGCCGGGAACATTGCGATGGATGAGCGCCTTCGGCAAGCGCTCGGCAAGGTCCGAAGGCCGCTCCAGCGAACCCAGCCGGGTCGCGAAGGTCACCGTACGAGGCCCTTCCGGCCCGAGCGCGACCCACACATGCCGACGCCCGATCTCGTCGCAGGTCCCCTCGACGAGCAGCCCTCCACGGCACCCCCTCCCCGGATCGGCCGGCGCGAGCCGAGCACACAGCCGCTCCCAGACCCCGGCGACCTCGCCCTCCTCGTACTGCCGCAGCACATTCGCCGCCCGCACCAGCACCGGCCGCCGCGCCACAGGAATCTCGAACCCCCCGTGCCGAAACACGAGCCCCTCCCGCTCATACGGCTTCGCGGCCGCGACCCGCGCCGGTTCGATCTCCACCCCCACCACCCGCACACCGGGCGCGACGGCCCGCAGCCGACCGAGCAACTCCACCGCGGTCCAGGGGGCGGCGCCGTACCCGAGATCCACGGCAACCGGATCGACGGCACGACGCAACTCGACCCCATACGTGCCGGCGATCCAGCGGTCCATACGGCGCAGCCGATTGGGATTGGTGGTCCCACGCGTGACGGTGCCCACGGGTCGGGCGAAGGCGCGGGATGTCATGCATACGAGAGTAAGGGCGGCCCGCACCCGCGTACGGCGGCAAGGGGACGTGCCGGGGGGTGTCCGCCCGCAGAGTCGGGCGTCAAGAAACAGCACGTCTAGCCCAACGCCCACCGCCCGACCGAGGACGGACACCCCCCGGCACGGCCCCGACCCACAACCCACCCGCAGGCGCTACAGGAACCCCCCCGGACAGCAACAGGCCGCCGCAGGCACCCCGGCTCAACCGCCGGAGGCACAACGCACCCACCTCCCGAACAGTTGAGCGACCCCCGGTAACATCTCGGCAAAAACCACCCCACCAGGAATGGGACCCCTCCCTCCAGCGTTGCACCGCCGTGGAGGGCGCCAGAACCCTCCGTCCGGCATGCCCGCAGCAAGGAGGAACGCCACGTGAGCCAGTACGTCAGCAGGCTCGGGCGTCGCTCCCCGGCCGCCCCCCACCGGCTGCGCCTGCACCGCCGCCCCCGCCGCATCGCCATGCTCTCCGTGCACACCTCACCGCTCCACCAGCCCGGCACAGGCGACGCCGGCGGCATGAACGTCTACATCGTCGAGCTCGCGCAGCGCCTCGCCGCGATCAACATCGAGGTCGAGATCTTCACGCGCACGACCGCCACAGACCTCCCACCCACCGTGGAACTGGCCCCCGGCGTCCTCGTCCGGCACGTCGACGCGGGCCCCTACGAGGGCCTCAACAAGGAGGACCTCCCCGCCCAGCTCTGCGCCTTCACCCACGGCGTGATGCAGGCCTGGGCCGGCCACCGCCCCGGCTACTACGACCTGGTCCACTCCCACTACTGGCTCTCCGGCCACGTCGGCTGGCTCGCCGCCCAGCGCTGGGGCGCCCCCCTGGTGCACGCCATGCACACGATGGCCAAGGTCAAGAACGCCAACCTGGCCGACGGCGACACCCCCGAGCCCGCCGCCCGCGTCATCGGCGAGACCCAGATCGTCACGGCCGCCGACCGCCTCATCGCCAACACGGCCGAGGAGGCCGACGAGCTCGTACGCCACTACGCGGCCGACCGCGACAAGGTCGCCGTGGTCCACCCCGGCGTGAACCTCGACCGCTTCTCGCCCGCCGACGGCCGAGCCGCCGCCAGAGCCCGCCTGGGCCTCCCCCAGGATGCCCTGATCCCCCTGTTCGCGGGCCGCATCCAGCCTCTGAAGGCGCCGGACATCCTCCTGCGCGCGGTGGCCGTCCTCCTGGACGAGCACCCCCACCTCCGCTCCCGCATCCTCGTCCCGATCGTCGGCGGCCCCAGCGGCAGCGGCATGGCCAAGCCCGAGGGCCTGCAGAAGCTGGCCGCCCGCCTGGGCATCGCGGATGTCGTACGGTTCCGCCCGCCGGTCGGCCAGGAACAGCTCGCGGACTGGTTCCGCGCGGCGTCCGTGCTGGTCATGCCGTCGTACAGCGAATCCTTCGGCCTGGTGGCCATAGAGGCACAGGCGGCCGGCACCCCCGTCCTGGCCGCTGCGGTGGGCGGCCTGCCGGTGGCGGTCCGCGACGGCCGCACCGGCTTCCTGGTGCAGGGCCACAATCCGGCCGACTACGCGCGCGTGCTGCACGCTTTCGCGGAGGACCCGCACCTGTCCCCCGGATGGGCGAGGCCGCGGCCCGGCACGCCCTGTCCTTCGGCTGGGACACCGCGGCGGCAGCCACGGCGGACGTCTACGTGGCCGCGACCCAGGCCTACAGGCGTCGCGTACGCTCCCACCATGGCTGACGCACAGAAGGCGGCGCAGATCGTCGAGGGAGCCCTGAAGGACGCCGAACTCGACTGGGAGAGTCCGGCCCCCGGCAACTACGTCGTCAAACTCCCCGGCACCCGCAAGCTGTCGACGACGGTCTCCCTCCTCATCGGCCGCCACTCCCTCTCGCTGAACGCCTTCGTCATCCGCCACCCCGACGAGAACGAGCCCGGCGTCCACCGCTGGCTCCTGGAGCGCAACCTCAAGCTGTACGGCGTGAGTTACGCCGTCGACCGGCTCGGCGACATCTACGTCACCGCCAAGCTCCCCCTGCCGGCCGTCACCCCCGACGAGATCGACCGCCTCCTCGGCCAGGTCCTGGAGGCGGCGGACGGCGCCTTCAACACCCTCCTGGAGCTCGGGTTCGCCTCCGCGATCCGCAAGGAGTACGAGTGGCGGGTGGCGCGCGGCGAGTCGACGCGCAACCTGGACGCGTTCGCCCACCTGACCCGGCGTCCCGCCGACTGAAATCAACGGCCGCGCAATCCCTACGACGCTCAGCGCGCGCTGCTGCGGTAGCGCCCGGGCGGCACCCCCACCAACCTGCGGAAGTGGCGGGAGAGATGGGCCTGGTCGTAGAAGCCGGTCGCGGTGGCCACGTCGGCCGGTGACCGGCCCTCCAGGAGCAGCCGCCGGGCGCGGTCGACGCGGCGGGACATCAGGTACTGGTGCGGGGCGATGCCGTACGCCGTGCTGAACGACCGTACGAGATGGGCGGGATGGGCGTGCAGAAGCCCGGTCGCCTCGTCGAGGGCAAGACCCTGTACGACACGCTCGTCGAGAAGTTCGCGCAGCCGGCGGGCGAGGGCGGGGTCGCGCCGCGGGACGTCGTCCTTGACGGCTTCGGGCCGCAGGTGGGCGCGCAACCGGTCGCCGATGAGGGTCAGCCTGCTGTCCGCCTCCAGTTCGTCGCCGGGGTGCGCGAGGGCGGTGTGCAACTGGCCCACCCGCAGCCGCAGTACGGGGTCGCGCAGGTCGGGGGAGTCCACGGCCCGGCCGATCAGGTCGTCGCCGAGCCGACTGCCGTCCAGGTACAACACGCGCTTGCGGAAGCCGCGCGGGGTGGCGGGGGAGCCGTTGTGGGGGACGTGCGGCGGGAGGAGGGAGACCGTGTCGTGCGGGGTGCCGTGCTCGTGCCGGTCGAGGTCGTAGCGCACGGCGCCGTCGTCGACGATCAGCAGCGTCCAGGCCTCGTGGACGTGCATCGGGTAGGCGTACTCGGTGAAGTGGGCGTGGAAGACCTCGGTGACGCCCGGGACGCGGGGGCGCCACGCGGTGACTTCCCGCGTGACTTCCTGCCGGGCGGCCATGCAAAGAACGTACAAGACGACGTCGTACGGCGGTCGGCAGTCTCGTCGTATGAGCGAGACGAGCGAAACGAGCACCGGACCCATCCGATTCGACACGAAGATCGCCGTGCTGCTGAGGGAGGACCTGGAGTCCTGGCAGCGGCTGAATGTGACCGCGTTCCTGGTCAGTGGGCTGGGGACGCAGGTTCCCGAGGTGATCGGGGAGCCGTACGAGGACGCGGACGGGGTGGGCTACCTGCCGATGTTCCGGCAGCCTGTGCTGGTCTTCGAGGGGACGAAGGAGGTCCTGACGGCGGCGCACGCGCGCGTGCTGTCGCGGGCGCTGCCGCGGGCGGTGTTCACCTCCGACCTGTTCGGAACGGGGAACGACCGGGACAACCGGGCGGCGGTGCGGGCGGTCGGGACCGGGGAGTTGGATCTGGTGGGGCTGGCGGTGTACGGGCCGCGGAACGCGGTGGACAAGGTGGTGAAGGGGGCGCGGATGCATCCGTGACGTGGTCAGCGGCGGCGGTCTTTCCTTGCCAGCTTCTGGGCTTCGTACGTCTTGCCCTGGGCCTTGAGCGTCTCGATCAGGTCGCGGGTGATGATGCGGTACAGGGGGTGGTCGGCTCCCAGGGTTTCGCGAACGCGGAGTCTCGTGGACTTGAAGAGGCGTTCCGCCTCGGAGTGCCTACGCAGGTGGTTAAGAGTCCTGGCGAGGAAGTTGGCGGAGGTGAAGGTGTCGGGGTGATCGTTGCCGAGTACCTTCCGGCGCTGTTCCAGGTTCCCCGTCAGCGTCTGGTGGGCTTCGTCGTAACGGCCGAGGCGGCAGAGAGCGAGCGAGAGGCTCACGACCGTGCGCAAGGTGTCGGGGTGGTCGTTGCCCTGCACCTTCCGGCGTCGCTCCAGGACGTCTGCCAGCGTGCGATGGGATGCGGCATCTCGGTTCAGTTTGCCCAGGGCGACACCGAAACTGTGAGCGGAGTCGAGCGTGTCGGGATGATCGTCGCCCAGTTCTGCCCTGCGCCTTGCCAGCTGATCCTCGTGCATGACGAGCGCTTCGGCATGTCGGCCCAGATGCCCCAAGGTGATGGCGAGGTCATGCGCTGAGCTGAGCGTCTCCGGATCGTTGTCGCCCAGCACCCTGCGGCGCCGCTCCAGGACGTCCTGGACGAGGGGGAGGACCTCCTCATAAGCCCACATACCGTCCAGTGCCCAGGTCACCATGTGAGCGGCGCGCAGCGTGTCCGGATGGTCCTCGCCCAGGGAAGCGGCCCATGCCTCGCGAAGGGCGGCGGCAAGGTCGCGCGCAACCAGAGGCTGAGCGCTTCGTACGAGATACACGGCGGCCCTCAGCAGCGTAGGGCGCAGCTCCGCCCTGGCACTCATGGGGCGGACCGTCGCCATCAGATGCGACGTCAGCGACGTCCACCCCGGCCATGTCTCGGGCAGATCCGGATCGCCCGGATCGATGGCGGTCAGCAGAGCGGCCACGTCGTCCTGCAGCGCACCCGTCGCCTCTCCACCCGCCCTGTCCCGCACCACCGCCTGAGTCAGCCGGTGCACCTGAAACGCGTCCGGCTCCACCACGGCCAGCCCGTACCGGGCCAGCGGATTGAGGGCGCTCTGCGGCCACAGGAAGTCGTCCGGGTCTCCACCAACCGTCGCCAGCTCCGCCCGCCCCGCCACCAGCCAAGCCGTCGGAATCCGCTCGGGCCCCAGAAAGGCCGCGAGCCGCAGCACCGCAGTCGCCTCTGGATGGTCGGCGTCGAGGCGGTCCGTCGCGATGGTGACCGTGGCCGCGAGCGAGGCGGGATAGTCGTACACCTCACCGCGATCGAGAAGCTTGGTGGTGTGCGTCTCCAGCACGCGCAGGTACTGCTCCGGCGGCATCCCCTCGCTCATCACGCCCGCCGCCTGCGCCAGCGCCAGCGGCAGGTCGCCGAGGGCGTCGGCCAGTGCGTCGGCGTGCTCGGGGTTCAGGGTGGGCAGCTGAGCGGTGAGGTAGTCCAGTGACTCGGCACGGCTGAACACCCCCAGTTGGAGTCGCGGCACGACCTTGCGCCAGTCCGGATTGCGGGCCGTGATCAGCACATGCCCCTGCCCCTCCGGCAGCCAGGTCCGCAGCTGCTGGGGATCCTCCGCGTTGTCCAGGACGATCAGCCACCGCTCGTGGGTGCGCAGGTACTCCATGGCGTACCGCGCGTTGACCTCCACGCCGGCGTCCGGCTTGGCCACGCCGACGCGGGCGGCGAGTTCGGCGTAGCGGGCGGGGACCTGCTCGCCCTGTTCGGCGTCGACCCACCAGACGAGGTCGTACTGGCCGGCGAAACGGTACGCGTACTCCAGCGCGACCTGGGTCTTGCCGATGCCGCCGGTTCCGTTGAGCGCCTGGACGGCGGCCTGGCGTTCGGCGAGCAGTTTGCGGCGTACCCCTTCGATGACGGCGTCCCGGCCGGTGAAGTGCGGATTGCGTCGCCGCTGCCGCAGGTCCCACACGGCGGGGTCGGAGGTGCCGGACGGGAAACGGGGCTGGGGGCCGACCGGAGCCTTGCTCCGCCGGGACCTCGATTTCGCGGTGCGCGTGCCGGGGAAGTCGGGTTTGCGGGCGGGCAGGGCAGGTCCGCGTACCGCCTCCAGGAGCGCCGCGAGGGCGTCGGCCTCGTCCAGGTCGTGGAGGTCCTTGCGTAGCCGCGGGGTAAGGATGGCCGGCAGCCGGTCCTCCTCCAACGGCTCGACCACCACGGGGACGAGGCGGTCACGCCGGGCGACGGGGGCGGTCCACTCCTCCTCCGTGTAGCGGCCCGGGGCGAAGTAGGCGGGTGAGAACAGGGCGACGACGGCGGAGCAGCGCGCCAGGGCGTCGTTCATCTTCTTGACGAAGTCATCGCCGGTCCGCCAGTGCCAGAGGTCCAACTCGACCTCGTATCCGGCTTCTTGGAGGTGCCACGCCACCCACTCCGCCCACTGGCTGTCGGGTCCGGCATGACTGACGAAGATCAACTCGGAACTGTCGGTCATGCCCCACTCCCACCCCAGCGACCCCAACGGCCCCCGCACCGCAACCTCTTGTATACCCCGCACGCGCCGCGACGCAGGCGGGAGTAGGAGAAGAGCGGTGGCCGGAGAGGGGGGAACGGGGGCGTCAGGCCGCGCCCGTCTCCGCCTCCGCCTGGGCCCCGGTCCCGGCCGGGGATTCGGCGGCCGGGGATGCCTCCGCCCCGGTGTCGGCCGGCAACCGCCGCATCAGCGCTCCGTACCCGAGCCCCGCCACCGTGCCGACGACCGCGCACAGCCCCCACAGCCACTCCGCGCCGAAGCGGTCGATGACGAAGCCGGACATCAGCGGGGCGACCAGGGCGGCCACGGACCAGGACATGGTGTACATGCCCTGGTAGCGGCCACGCCCGTGCACAGGGGAGAGGCGTACGACGATGCTGGTCTGCGTCGGCGCGTTGACGATCTCGGCGAGGGTCCACACGCACACGGTGAGCGCGAAGACGCCGACCGACCCGGCGAAGGCGGTGAGCCCGAAGCCGTACCCGGCGAGGACGGACGAGATGACGAGCAGCCGCCCGGGATCGCGGTGTTCGATGAACCGGGTGACGGGGATCTGCAGCGCGACGATCAGGATGCCGTTGACGGCGACCACGAGACCGTAGTCCGCGGGCGTGAACCCGGCCTCGCCCATCGCGACGGGCAGCCCGACCGACCCCTGCTGGAAGATCACGGCGACCAGGAACGACAGCCCGACGACGCTCATGAAGCGCCGGTCGCGCAGGACGGTGCCGAGCCCGACCTCGGCCTCGGCGGCCTTGGCCGTCGCGACCGGCTTGGACTCCGGCAGCTTGACGAACACGACGACCGCGCAGACGGCCGTCATCCCCGCCTCGATCAGGAACCCGGCGAGGTAGCTGACCTCGGCGATGAACCCGGCGGCCATGGAGGAGACGGCGAAGCCGAGGTTGATGGCCCAGTAGTTGAGAGAGAAGGCGCGGACCCGGTCCTCGGGCCGCACGATGTCGGCCATCATCGCCTGCACGGCCGGGCGGGAGGCGTTGGAGGCCATGCCGACGAGAAACGCGACGGCGGCGATCGCGACGGGATCGTGCATGAACCCGAGCAGCGCGACGGACAGGGCGGTGGAGGCCTGCGCCACGAGGAGCGTGGGCCGCCGCCCGAGCCGGTCGGTCATGACCCCGGCCCCGAGGGAGGAGATGACACCGCCGAGCCCGTGGAGCGAGGCGACGAGACCGGCGTAGGAGGCGGAGTAGCCGCGGTCGAGGGTCAGGTACAGGGCCATGAAGGTGGCGACGAAGGCACCGAGCCGGTTGACGAGCGTGCTGGTCCACAGCCACCAGAACTCGCGGGGGAGCCCGGAGACGGTTTCTCGGGTGGCGCGTCTCAGGCTGGCGAGTGACATCGGGATCCCCCACGGATGTAAGCGGCGCGGATGTAAGTGGCTCAGGCGGTGCTCACAACTTACGGATATCCACTCCACGCCGGCCACTCAATTAACAGATGCCGTCGACTGTCCGGTCTTCGGGCAGCCACGCGAGGGGACGAAGGCGTGGATTACGCTCTGACGCATGGCCGACGCACCGTACAAGCTGATCCTCCTCCGCCACGGCGAGAGCGAATGGAACGCGAAGAACCTGTTCACCGGCTGGGTGGACGTCAACCTCAACGAGAAGGGCGAGAAGGAGGCAGTCCGCGGCGGCGAGCTCCTGAAGGACGCCGACCTCCTCCCCGACGTGGTCCACACGTCCCTCCAGAAGCGCGCGATCCGCACGGCCCAGCTGGCGCTGGAGTCCGCCGACCGCCACTGGATCCCGGTCCACCGCTCGTGGCGCCTGAACGAGCGCCACTACGGCGCCCTCCAGGGCAAGGACAAGGCCCAGACCCTCGCCGAGTTCGGCGAGGAGCAGTTCATGCTGTGGCGCCGCTCCTACGACACCCCGCCCCCGCCGCTCGAGGACGACTCGGAGTTCTCCCAGGCGTCGGACCCGCGCTACTCCTCCATCCCCCCGGAGCTGCGCCCCCGCACGGAGTGCCTGAAGGACGTCGTCGTCCGCATGCTCCCGTACTGGTACGACGGCATCGTCCCCGACCTCCTGACCGGCCGCACGGTCCTGGTCGCGGCCCACGGCAACAGCCTCCGCGCCCTCGTCAAGCACCTCGACGGCATCTCCGACGCGGACATCGCGGGCCTGAACATCCCGACGGGCATCCCGCTCTACTACGAGCTCGACGCCGACTTCAACCCGGTGACGCCGGGCGGGAAGTACCTGGACCCCGAGGCTGCTGCGGCGGCTATTGAGGCGGTCAAGAACCAGGGCAAGAAGAAGTAACCCGAGCTGATCAAGCCCCCTGCCTGCGGTCGTGAGTAGGGGGCTTCTCGCTGCCGCTCGCGCACCAGCGAGGTGCCGAACTCCCGGTCTGCGCATGCGTTTTCAGGCCTGGCGCACCTGACTGTCCCTCCTGGTGGGCGCCCCGCACGACAGCCTCGGACTTCTCGACCCAGTCGAGGTACCAATCAGCGAACCCGACCTCTCCGAGGGGACTGAACCTTCCGTCCCCCGGACGCTCGTCAAGCCACACTTGCCCCCGCTGCGGACCAGAGACGACCAGCCAATGGAAATAGCCGCACCCCTCGTGACTGAGGCATACGGCGCCGGACGCGAACCAGTCGAACAGCCTCTCGTCCTCCTCCAGCCAGACGCGATACGCCTCATGGAACGCTGCTTGGTCCTCGACGTCGGGCTCGACCGGCTCCTTGCGCTCATGCTCTGCCTGAACAGGCAGGCTCTCCTCCACACCGGGAAAGGGGAAGCGCAATCGCTCGTGGACCGTGCCGCCGCCCGGGTCGCTCCACAGCCACCCGGCAGGTGTACGGCTCAGGATGGTGAGTCCGTAGCCCGGCCCGGCACCGCCGGCACCGACTTCGAGGAGGAAGGCCCGGTAGTCCACGGGCAACGAGACACCCCACTGCGCTTCCGCCTCGGCGACCTCCGCCTCCGACAGTGGATCAGCAAGCCGGAAGCGATGCCCGGCTCCCCCGTACCGTCCCCACGCGCCGAAGACTTCCCGCGCCTTGTCAGCACGGGCCAGAGCCTCCACCCGCCCACGGACACCGCGCCACGTCCTCGCCCCCATGAACCGAAGCGTAGGCCAACGGATCCACACCGGGCCCACCCATTCGTACCCGCGCCCCGGAGGAGCCGCTCGAAAACCGCAGGTCGCCCCCTTTCGAGCCCGGCAGGGGCTCCCTCAACTCTTCGTGGTCATGTCACCAGCCTGTGACAGCGTTGTCCTGGAACGAAGGTGCCGGGATCCCTTCGGCTCGCAGCCCCCTCATAGTGATCGAGCAGCACCGAGCAGCCGAAGCCGCTTCGGCCTCAACCGACCGATCACCAGGGGGATTTCATGTCCGGCAACCTTCGCAAGGCCTTCCTCGTCTCCGCGGCCATCGTGGGCGGCGCCATGCTGATGACCGCATGCCAGGACACGGCCGCGGACACGGCCGCCGCGCAGGGTTCGTCGTCCGCCACCCCGGCCGGCGATGCGGCCACCCCGTCCGGCTCGGCGACCGCGGGCAGCGGCCAGGGCGCCGACAAGGGCTCCGACGCGTCGGGCAAGGGAACCGAGGACGGGGCCGGCTCCGGCGCCGACACCGGCAACGGTGAGCGGGAGCCGGTCGGGCAGAGCTGCGGCGCCAACGACATCTCCTGGAGCACCAAGTCCGAGACCCAGGCCGGCGGATACATCCTGATCACCGCGAAGGCGAAGTCGGGGATCACCTGTTACCTGCCCGCCGCGCTGCCGACCGTGGCGTTCGGATCCGACGGCACCCAGGCGGGTCCCGCGGAGCAGGCCGTCGGCGAGCAGATAAAGCTGACTGGGAGCACCACCGCCTACGCCGGGGTGAACCCGAAGACCACCAACGAAGACGGTGGCAAGGAACTGGACAGCATCATCGTCGGCGTCGGTGACGACGACCCCAACCCGGTTTCCCTGCCGGTCGGCACCATCACGGTCGAGAAGCCGGTCGTCACCAACTGGCACACGGCCCCGGCAGACGCCGTTCCCTTCAGCTGAACGGCGCCACAGCCCGAAGAGGCCGCGAGCCGGCCGTTCGTGCGGGTGATCAGTCGGCGCATCGTCATGAGTGGAAGCCGACCCAGTACTCGTCAGGACCGCATAGAAATGGCTTCTCGCTGTCCCGGCGCCGTCTCTACGCCCGCCCCTGAGCCGCCTCGGCCTCCGCGTCCGCCACCGTAATCGTGATGCCAAGCGCCTTGGCGATATTGCCGGCCGCCGTCATGACGCGCGCCGTTCCCACCACCGGCGCGATGGCGACCAGCACATCCTGCACCTGCTCGGCAGTCAGCCCGGCCTGGATGGCAGGGTCGATGTGGGCGACGTAGGAGATCGGCGGGGCGTCCGAAGCGGCGAGGGCCGCGATGCGGGTGAGCATGAAGGTTTCCGGGACCAGTCCGCACCGTTCGACGGAGTCGACCGTCATGGCGGCGAGGGTGTCCAGTACCGGGGTTTCAGATGCTGTGGCCATGGCAGGGCGTCTCCTGTTGGGGTCGTGAGGGAAGTGGACGGTCGGCGCCGGCACGTGAGGGCACCTCACCCGGTGCAGCACCCACCGCTCGACCGTAAGTCCGTTTCCCGCGGATCGCCTGTCGGGGGGCCGGCGCGAGTACCCCGAGGCGTCACGCACGGCACGACGCCGGTGATTTCCCGTACGGCCCGCATGACCCGTACGGCGCCCCCGAGCCCACGCATCGACCCCCGGCCTGCATCACCGCAGCCCGGGGGCCGTTTCCCCCTCCGTACTGTTCCTCTGACTCTGTCCACTTCCTCCGCCGTGCCGAACTCACACGCTCAGCGGCACCGCATGGATCTCGTCCGGCACCCCGCCGCCCCCGCGTTCGTGAGCACGTTGGACGGCCTCGGCCGAGGGACCCTCGCTGAGGCAGTACACCGTGCCGGACTCCGGGTCCGCCCAGGCGTGTTCGAAGTGAACTCCTTCTTCCCGCTCGACCGCGACGGTGGCGTCGTGGCCCTGTTGCAGCTGTTGGGCCGTGATGCCCTGCATTCCGTGGTGGACGTCCATGAAGCGCGTCATGGGCCTCGCACCTCCTTCCCGATGCACCCCGAAGCTTCGTCCCACCCGCGTCTCAGACCGACAGCGGCACCGGGTGGATCTCGTCGGCCTTGTGGCCGGCGCGCTCGTGGATGCGCTGGATCGCTTCCGCCGAGGGGGCCTCGGAGAGGCAGTAGACGACGCCGGACTCGGGGTCGGCCCACGCCCGCTCGAAGTGCACACGCTCGTCCTTCTCGATGGCGAGGTCCGCGTTGTGGGCCTCCCTGAGCTGGTCGGCCGTGATGCCCTTCATGTTGTGGTGTACGTCCATGTACTGAGCCATGCCTCGCACCTCCTGACGATCCTCGGACCTCTGGTCCTCGGAGTGCGCTCGCCTGCTCTCACTCTCCTTCCATGCTGCGCCCGTCCGGGGCGACCAGCACGACGAAGGGCCCCGGCATTCACGCCGAGGCCCTTCACCGTCGTACGAGATCCACGGCGTCATACGCCGCAGTACTTCCGCACCTGTACGCGCCCTGCGCCCTACACCCTCACCCGCACTGGCAAGGATTCCCCGACTGGCACCCGCACCCGCACCCCGAGCCGCAGCCGCAGGCGCCGAAGAGCGGGAGGCTCCTGATGTCGGCGGGCTGCTCGGACGGGCGTTCCCGGGTGGGGTCGGGGGTGGTGCCGGGAGTGCTGGGGGATTCGGCCATGGTCCCTCCTCAAGGCTGGTGCCTGTGCCCATTCCATGCCCGCCCCGCTGGGCGCATCAACGGCGCACAGAGGCTTGCACACGCCTCGAAC
Organism: Streptomyces sp. DT2A-34; assembly: GCF_030499515.1. Taxonomy (NCBI): domain Bacteria; kingdom Bacillati; phylum Actinomycetota; class Actinomycetes; order Kitasatosporales; family Streptomycetaceae; genus Streptomyces; species Streptomyces sp. DT2A-34. The sequence continues at coordinate 5,456,222 of NZ_JASTWJ010000001.1, forward strand.
AGTCCCCCCGCAAGCCCGCGTACGGCGTACCGCCTACGGCCTTACGGCTGCGGCCTACGCCCCCTCCGCCCCCGAAACCGGCTGGATCTCCGGCTGGATGTCGGCCTGCAGCTCATCAGCGTGCTCACCGGTCACCAGGTACACCACACGCTTCGCGACCGCGACCGCGTGGTCGGCGTACCGCTCGTAGTAGCGGCCGAGCAGCGTCACGTCGACCGCCGTCTCGATGCCGTGCTTCCAGCGCTCGTCCATCAGGTGCTGGAAGAGCGTGCGGTGGAGGAGGTCCATCGCGTCGTCGTCCTGCTCCAGCTGGAGGGCGAGGTCGACGTCCTTGGTGACGATCACCTCGGCCGCCTTCGCCATCAGGCGCTGCGCGAGCTGGCCTATCTCCAGGATGGTGGCGTGCAGGTCCTGCGGAATCGCACGGGAGGGGTAGCGCAGCCGCGTGAGCTTCGCCACGTGCTGGGCGAGGTCGCCGGAGCGCTCCAGGTCGGCCGACATTCGGAGCGAGGTGACGACTATCCGCAGGTCGGTCGCCACCGGCTGCTGGCGTGCCAGCAGGGCTATGGCCCGCGCCTCCAGCTCGTGCTGGAGGTCGTCGACCTTCTGGTCGGCCTCGATCACGCTCTCGGCCAGCTTCAGGTCGGAGTCGAGGATCGCCGTCGTGGCGCGCCCGATCGCCGACCCGACCATCCGGGCCATCTCCACCAGGCTGTCGCCGATCGAGTCCAGTTCCTCGTGGTACGCGTCCCGCATCAGGGTCCCTCTCTTACGTCTGCCTCGGGGGTTCCGGGGCCAGGAGACTGTCGTCGAACCGGCAGTCTTGTCGTCCGAACCAGCAGTCTTACTGTCGTGACCTCCGACCATAAGACTGCCGTGAAAACGACAGTCGGACTGTCATGAAACCGCCAGTGAGATCACCATGCGATCGTCCACCCGATCGCCGAGCGACCACCCACGCGATCGAACGCCATCCGAAATCGCCTGTGCGAACCCCACGCTCCTACTTTCCGGCTGCCACGCGTCCGTTTCCGCCACCCCAAATGAACCAATACTGGCTCCAAGGTGAACTCTGGGCGACGAGTGTTCGAGCTCGCCCTCCGACGGCTGTGGCCACCGCCCGCGCCATGCCTAACCTGGATGCATGGACGTGAACGCGGCGGTCGCCGCAGCGGCAGCGATCGCCGGGGTACTCACCGGCGTCATCGCCATGCTGGCGTTCCGCTGGAGCGAACGCGACCTGAAGCGACCCACCCGAACCTCCCTGCACACCGACCCGGTCCTGCCCCCCGGCGTGGACACGGTCCTGTCGGTGCTGCGCTCCTCCGCCGTGGTCCTCGACGAGGGGGACGCCGTCGTCAAGGCCAGCTCGGCGGCGTACGCCCTCGGTCTGGTGCGCGGCGGCAAGCTCTCCGTCGAGCCCATGCTCCAGATGGCCCGGGACACCAGACGTGACGGCGAGATACGGCAGGTCGAGCTGGACCTGCCCCGGCGCGGCACCGGACGCGGCGAGGCCCTCGCCGTGTCCGCACGCGTCGCACCCCTGGGCTCCCGCCTCGTCCTCCTCCTCGTCGAGGACCTCACCGAGGCCCGGCGCATAGAGGCGGTGCGGCGCGACTTCGTCGCCAATGTGAGCCACGAACTGAAGACGCCGGTCGGCGCCCTCTCCCTCCTCTCCGAGGCCGTCATGGACGCCTCCGACGACCCGGAGGCCGTGGAGCGCTTCGCCGGGCGGATGCAGATCGAGGCGACCCGGCTCACCAGCCTGGTGCAGGAGCTCATCGACCTCTCCCGGGTGCAGAACGACGATCCGCTGGAGGACGCCGAGCCCGTCCGCGTGGACGAACTCGTCGCCGAGGCCATGGACCGCTGCCGGCACGCCGCCGGGACGAAGCAGATCAACATGGCCGCCGGCGGCACCGAGGACCTCAGCATCTGGGGCAACCGCGGCCAGCTCGCCGCCGCGCTCGGCAACCTCGTCGAGAACGCCGTCAACTACTCGCCCGCCCGTACCCGCGTCGGCATCGCCGCCCGCCGGGTCAGCGCCCCGGGCGGGGACCTCGTCGAGATCGCCGTGACCGATCAGGGCATCGGCATCTCGGACAAGGACAAGGAGCGCATCTTCGAGCGCTTCTACCGCGTCGACCCGGCCCGTTCCCGTGCCACCGGTGGCACCGGCCTCGGTCTCGCGATCGTCAAGCACGTGGCCGCCTCGCACGGCGGGGAGGTCACGGTGTGGAGCTCCGAGGGACAGGGCTCCACCTTCACCCTGCGGCTGCCGGAGGCCGGTGCGGCCCGCGACCGCGCACAGCAGCACCCCGACCTCGACGACGAGGCCGGACAGTCCGCCGCATCGAATCCCCGCAGATCCCCCGACTCACCGCCTGACTCAACCGCGTACGAAACGCTTTCCGCCCCGGAGGTCCTTCCGTAACCCGTGTGCTCGTCGTCGAGGACGAGGAGTCCTTCTCCGACGCCCTGTCGTACATGCTCCGCAAGGAGGGCTTCGAGGTCGCCGTCGCGACCACCGGGCCCGACGGACTCGACGAGTTCGAGCGCAATGGCGCCGACCTCGTCCTCCTCGACCTGATGCTGCCCGGCCTGCCGGGCACGGAGGTCTGCCGTCAACTGCGCGGCCGCTCCAACGTCCCGGTGATCATGGTCACCGCCAAGGACAGCGAGATCGACAAGGTGGTCGGCCTGGAAATAGGAGCCGATGACTACGTCACCAAGCCGTTCTCCTCGCGCGAGCTGGTCGCCCGTATCCGGGCCGTCCTGCGCCGCCGCGGCGAGCCGGAGGAGGTGACCCCGGCCGCGCTGGAGGCGGGCCCGGTCCGGATGGACGTCGACCGCCACGTCGTCACGGTCTCCGGCTCCAAGGTCGACCTCCCCCTCAAGGAGTTCGACCTCCTGGAGATGCTCCTGCGCAACGCCGGCCGCGTCCTCACCCGCATGCAGCTCATCGACCGCGTCTGGGGCGCCGACTACGTCGGTGACACCAAGACCCTCGACGTCCACGTCAAGCGCCTGCGCGCCAAGATCGAGCCGGACCCGGGCGCGCCGCGGTACCTGGTGACGGTGCGCGGCCTGGGCTACAAGTTCGAGCCGTAAACAACACGCGCACCACGTCGAAGGGCGGGCCCCCGTTTCGGGGGCCCGCCCTTCTTCCACGCTCTACGACTGGGCAGATGCCGTACGACCGCTCGGTGCCGTACGACCGCTCAGTGACCGGCTGCCGTGTGCGAGGCGCTGTCGGACGGGGTCGCCGCGTCGGCACCGGTCCCGGTCCCGGTCCCGGCACCGGTCCCGGCCGCGGTGCCGTCCGTGGACGTCGCGCCCGCGGAGGCCTCGCCGTTCGGCGCGGCCGGGGTGCCCTCGGCCGGGGAGCCGGTCGGCGAGCCGGTCGGGGAGGACGTCTTGCCCGGCGCCGCCGGGACCGCGCTCGGGCCCCAGCCCTCGAAGTAGTGCTCGGCCGGCACGACGAACGCGCGCAGGCTCACGTCACCGGTCTTGCTGAAGGTGAAGGTGATCTTCTGCGCGTTGCCGTCCTTGATGGCCTCGCGGCTGCTGGACAGCACGGCGGAGGCGTTGTCCTTGCCGCCGAGGATCAGCGAGCCGCCGGCCGGGATGGTCAGGCTGCCGCCGCCCTTGGCGGGCTTGAGCTCGGCGGTCTTGTCGGTGCCGTCGACCTTGATGGCGTCCAGCGTCTGGGCGGTGCGGCCGGAGTTGAACAGGGTCGCGGAGATCGCGGCCGGACCGGTCGACTCCAGGTCGGGCTGGGTGATGACGATGGCGTTCTGGATCTTGATGTCGCCGACCGTGGTGGCCGCGTTGTCCGGCTTGATCTCCAGCGTCTGGCTGTTGTTGCCGGCGGCGCACGCACCGAGCGACGTGATGGAGAACGCGATGGCGGCCGCGGCGAGGGCGCCGCGTCGAAGGCTGCTGCTCACGGCGGCGGCAACTCCTTGACTCGAACGGGGCGGGCGCGTAAAGCCGCCCTAAGTGTCTGTCAGCGGCCTTAGGGTACCGAGCCGTTCCCGCGCGACCGCACCCGACCCTCCCCTGAGCGGCCATGTGCCGTCGAAGTACCTCTTCCACCACCCGTCACTTCACCCACAAGTGACCCGGGAGTCACATTGCCCGCGCTCCTCCGCCATTCACATAAGCCCCGTTCCAAGGCCGCTTCCGAGCCGCCTTCCAAGCTTCCTTCCAGGCCACCTTCCGAGCCGCCTTCCAAGCCCGGCGCAAAATTTCCGTGAAGGAATGCGTGACCCTCCCGAAATTGATCACCGACCGCGCTGCCGACCTGGCCGTGATCAATTCCGGATTCGTCCGGTACCCGACTCCGGACGCCGAACGGAGTAGCGAAACTCGCACACTTGGAACCGGACATATGTGGATGTTCGGCCACCCGGACGCGCCTCTGGATGTGTGTAACGTACGCGTTTCACCTCACCCGCAGAGCCGCTCCGACCTGCGAATACTTTCTTCCGGTCGGCCCGCGAAGCACGTTCCTGTCGGAGTTGTCAAGCCCCGAGATATGCCCTGACCTGCGAAAACGCCATTCAGAACCCGCAGTTTCCGTGTTACCCTGGATAGCCACGGAAGGGGTACCTGTCACATGACGTTCAAGGTTGGCGACACCGTGGTCTATCCCCATCACGGGGCCGCGCTGATCGAGGCCATCGAAACTCGCCAGATCAAAGGCGTGGACAAGACCTACTTGGTGCTGAAGGTCGCCCAGGGTGACCTGACGGTACGTGTGCCAGCGGACAATGCGGAGTTCGTCGGCGTGCGTGATGTGGTCGGTCAGGACGGGCTGGACCGGGTCTTCGAGGTGCTGCGCGCGCCGTACGCCGAGGAGCCCACGAACTGGTCGCGTCGTTACAAGGCAAATCTGGAGAAGCTCGCCTCCGGCGATGTCATCAAGGTCGCGGAAGTCGTGCGTGACCTGTGGCGTCGTGAGCGCGAGCGCGGACTCTCCGCCGGTGAGAAGCGCATGCTCGCCAAGGCCCGCCAGATCCTGGTGAGCGAACTCGCTCTCGCGGAGAACACCAACGAGGACAAGGCCGAGGCCCTGCTCGACGAGGTCCTCGCGTCCTGACGCGGTCCATTCGCCTCGGTTCAGCACACTGCTGTGTGTTGTTTTAAAAGAAATGCCGCGGTGCCCGATGACGTATCTCTTGTCGCCGGGCGCTGCGGCATGTTCGCACTCGGTCGCCGTATGTCCTCGGACGCCGTACGCGGGTGAAGCGGGTTCACCCTCGGAGGGAGATCCCCCCGATACTTGGCGTGCCGGGCCCGGGCTGCTGGCTCGACCGGTGTCACGGAAGGGTCCGGTCAAGGCGTCGCGCCCGGCACGCTGAGGCCATACCCACGTAGGCCGAGCACACAAACCTGACAGGAACCGATGTCTGACGATTCGCGCCCTTCGCCCGCGGAAATCCGTACTGCCGCCGTGATCCCGGCCGCCGGCCGTGGCGTACGCCTGGGTCCGGGCGCCCCCAAAGCGCTCCGCGCGCTGAACGGCACGCCCATGCTGATCCACGCCGTCCGCGCGCTGGCCGCGTCCCGCGCCGTTTCCCTGGTGGTCGTCGTGGCCCCGCCCGACGGCGCAGGTGAGGTGAAGTCGCTGCTCGACGCGCACGCGCTGCCCGAGCGCACCGACTTCCTCGTCGTGCCCGGCGGGGAGAGCCGCCAGGAGTCCGTGAAGCTGGGGCTGGCCGCGCTGCCGCCCGCGTACGACATCGTGCTGGTGCACGACGCCGCCCGGCCGCTCGTCCCGGTCGACACGGTCGACGCCGTCATCGAGGCCGTACGGGAAGGCGCCCTGGCGGTCGTTCCGGCGCTGCCCCTCGCGGACACGGTGAAGGAAGTCGAGCCCGCCGCTGCCGCGGGGGAGCCGGAGCCGGTGGTCGCGACGCCCGAACGGGCCCGGCTGCGGGCCGTGCAGACCCCGCAGGGCTTCGACCGCGCGACGCTGGTTCGCGCCCACGAGACGGTCACCGACAACGTCACCGACGACGCGAGCATGGTCGAGCAGCTGGGCGAGACGGTCGTGGTCGTACCCGGCCACGAGGAGGCCTTCAAGGTCACGCGCCCGCTGGACCTGGTTCTGGCGGAGGCGGTCCTGGCGCGCCGGAGGCTGAACGATGGCTTCTGAGGCACTCCCGGTACTGCCCCAGGTGGGCATCGGCACCGACATCCACGCCTTCGAGGAGGGCCGCGAGCTGTGGTGCGCCGGCCTGAAGTGGGAGGGCGAAGGGCCGGGCCTCGCCGGGCACTCCGACGCGGACGTCGTCGCGCACGCCGCGTGCAACGCGCTGTTCTCGGCGGCCGGCCTCGGCGACCTGGGACAGCACTTCGGCACGGGGCGGCCCGAGTGGTCGGGCGCCTCGGGCGTCGTACTCCTCACCGAGGCGGCCCGGATCGTGCGCGAGGCGGGCTTCCGCATTGGCAACATCGCCGTCCAGGTCGTCGGCCCCCGCCCCAAGATCGGCAAACGGCGCGACGAGGCCCAGAAGATCCTGTCGGAGGCGGCGGGCGCACCGGTGTCGGTCTCGGGCGCGACGACGGACGGCCTGGGCTTCCCGGGCCGTGACGAAGGGCTGATGGCGGTGGCCACGGCGCTCGTGGTGCGGGTCGGCTGAGGGGTCGGGCTCGTATCCGGGCGAGCGCGCCGACCCGAGGGGGCGTGGGGAACGCGCGACCAGCCCCCCACCGAGCCGCACCCGACAAACAAGGCACTGCTCCACGCATCCCCCTCGGCCTACTACCCTAGGTGCCGTGACTATTCGCCTGTACGACACCAGCGCCCGGCAGATCCGTGACTTCACCCCGCTCACGCCGGGCTGTGTCTCGATCTACCTCTGTGGCGCCACCGTGCAGGCCGCACCGCACATCGGGCACATCCGCTCCGGGCTCAACTTCGACATCATGCGCCGCTGGTTCACGTACCGCGGCTATGACGTGACGTTCATCCGGAACGTCACGGACATCGACGACAAGATCATCACCAAGTCCGCCGACCAGGACCGCCCCTGGTGGTCCATCGGCTACGAGAACGAGCGCGCCTTCACCGACGGCTACACCGCCCTCGGCTGCCTCCCGCCGACGTACGAGCCCCGCGCCACCGGCCATGTCACCGAGATGGTCGAGATGATGCGCGGTCTCATCGAGCGCGGACACGCCTACGAGGCGGACGGCAGCGTCTACTTCGACGTCCGTTCCTGGCCCTCCTACCTGGAGCTGTCCCGGCAGGACCTCGACGAGATGCGGCAGCCCGCCGAGGAGGGCATCACCGGCAAGCGGGACCCGCGCGACTTCGCGATGTGGAAGGCCGCCAAGCCCGGCGAGCCCGACTGGGAGACGCCGTGGGGCCGGGGCCGCCCGGGCTGGCACCTGGAGTGCTCGGCGATGGCGCACAAGTACCTGGGCTCCGCCTTCGACATCCACGGCGGCGGACTCGACCTGATCTTCCCGCACCACGAGAACGAGATCGCCCAGGCCAAGGCCTACGGCGACGAGTTCGCCCGGTACTGGGTGCACAACGCGTGGGTCACCATGAGCGGCGAGAAGATGTCCAAGTCGCTCGGCAACAGCGTGCTCGTGTCCGAGATGGTCAAGCAGTGGCGCCCCATCGTCCTGCGCTACTACCTCGGCACCCCGCACTACCGCTCCACCATCGAGTACAGCGAGGAAGCCCTGCGCGAGGCCGAGTCCGCCTTCGCGCGCATCGAGGGCTTCGTGCAGCGCGTGGTGGAGAAGGCGGGCGTCGTCGAGCCGTCCGCCGAGGTCCCGCTCGCCTTCGCCGAGGCGATGGACGACGACCTGGGCGTCCCGCAGGCGCTCGCCATCGTGCACACCACCGTCCGCCAGGGCAACAGCGCGCTGGCCGCCGACGACAAGGAAGCGGCCGTGGCGCGCCTGGCCGAGGTGCGGGCCATGCTCGGCGTCCTCGGCCTGGACCCGCTCGACGAGCACTGGGCCGGCGAGACCGACCGCGGCGACGATCTGCACGGCGTGGTCGACACCCTGGTCCGCATGGTCCTCGACCAGCGCGAGGCGGCCCGCTCCCGCAAGGACTGGGCCGCCGCGGACGCCCTCCGCGACCAGCTCAACCAGTCCGGCCTCGTCATCGAGGACGGCCCGCAGGGCCCCCGCTGGAGCCTCGGCCCGCGCTGACGGAGTCCGAGTCCGGGAAGATCGATTGTGCCGCCCGGCCCTCCGGGCGGCACACTGCATAAACGTACGTACGAAAGTCTCACGACAGACAGGTAGGTCATGGCCGCGAACAACCGCCGCATGTCCGGCAAGAAGGGCGCGCAGGTCGGCAGTGGCGGCCAGCGGCGCAAGGCTCTCGAGGGCAAGGGCCCGACCCCGCCCGCCGAGATGCGCAAGGGGCACAAGAAGAACCGCATCGCGGGCGCCAAGGCGAAGCAGGCCGTACGCCGTCCCACGCCGCGTGGCCGCGGCGGCAAGTCGACGTCCGAGCTGGTCGTCGGCCGCAACCCGGTAGTCGAGGCACTGCGCGGGGGCGTCCCGGCCTCCACCCTCTACGTCCAGCAGTTCATCGACAACGACGAGCGCGTCCGCGAGGCCCTCCAGCTCGCCGCCGAGCGCGGCGGCATCAACCTCATGGAGGCCCCGCGTCCCGAGCTGGACCGCATGACGAACGGCCTCAACCACCAGGGCCTCGTCCTCCAGGTCCCGCCGTACGAGTACGCCCACCCCGAGGACCTGGCCAACGCCGCCTACGACGATGGCGAGGACCCGCTCATCGTCGCCCTCGACGGCGTGACCGACCCGCGCAACCTCGGTGCCGTGGTCCGCTCGGTCTCCGCCTTCGGCGGCCACGGCGTCGTCGTACCCGAGCGCCGCGCGGCCGGCATGACCGCGGGCGCCTGGAAGACGTCCGCCGGCACGGCGGCCCGCACCCCGGTCGCCCGCGCCACGAACCTCACCCGCGCCCTGGAGGCGTACAAGAAGGCGGGCATCGTGGTCGTCGGTCTCGCCGCCGACGGCGAGGCCGAACTCGGCGACCTCCGGGCCCTGCAGGGCCCGGTCGTCATCGTGGTCGGCAGCGAGGGCAAGGGCCTGTCCCGCCTCGTGGGCGAGACGTGCGACCACCGCGTACGCATCCCGATGCCGGGCGGCGCGGAGTCCCTCAACGCCGGTGTGGCGGCAGGAATCGTCCTCTACGAGGCGGCTCGTCGACGCGGCTGAACAGACATCCGTGACGTCACCCGTGCGGGTTAATTCTGGGGACAGTGGTGCGACCTGCGCATCCTTGACGGGGTCCGGACAGATCGGACGAGTCAAGGCAGTGTCCTAACCACACGTCACTCGGTTAGTTGAGTGTGGACACCAGAACACCCCGCACACCCACGGGGGACCGCTCGTCGGGATACGACGACGCTCCCGCGCTGAGCATGGTGAAGGTGCCGAGCGATCCGGCGCAGATCATCGTCAATCACGCGAGTTTCCGCGTGCTGTTGGGCGCGTCGACCGGGCGGACGAAATCCCCGCGCATCGCACGGAACCTGAGCGCCACCGAGAACACCACCCGCATCCCCGTCGTCAACGCGGCCGGCAGAGCGGGAGCGGCCCCCGGCGCCCGCCGCCGGGTCGCCGTCTGGAACGGCACGTCCGCGCCCGACGACACCGGCGCCCACCGCCTGCTCCAGGCCGTGCGGGACGGCAGTGTCCGCCACGGCGAGGAACCGCTCCCCGGCGGCACCCAGGTCATCCCGCGCGTCGAGTTCGACGGCTACGACCGGGGCTACGAGGGCGGCTACGACGACGAGTTGGCGCAGACCGTCGAGACCCCGATCGTCGGCGCGCAGCGCACGCACGAGTCCGTCGAGGCCCGACTCCTGTCGAACATGCGCACGGTCGAGAGCGCGTACGACGAGGAACTCCCCTACGAGGACGAGGAGTTCGGGCAATCCGAAGCGGCCGACGAACCCGGCGCGCCGCTCAAGCGGCCCGGCGGCGACGATGCCGCGCGGCACGCCTACTACCCCGGCCGCCGCATGAACCTCGGCGTCGTCCTGCTCCCGCTCCGGGTCTTCCTCGGCTTCATCTCCATCTACGCCGGCATGGGCAAGCTCTGCGACCCCGTCTACTTCGACGGCGGCAAGCGCGGCTCGATGGTGACGTGGCTCAACACCCTGCACCCGTGGGAAGTCGCCGAGCCCCTCCGCCAGTTCGCACTGGAGCACCCGGTCGGCTCCGGCCTGGTCATCGCCTTCTTCCAGGTCATCGTGGGCGTGCTCACGGTCCTGGGGTGCTGGCAGCGGGTCGCCGCGGTCGTCGGTGCCCTGCTGTCCGCCGCGCTGCTGCTCACGGTCAGCTGGAAGAGCGTCCCCGCCTACGACGCCCCCGACATCATCTATCTCGCCGCGTGGTCCCCGCTGATCATCGCCGGCGCCCCCGTCTACTCCATCGACGGCCGCCTCGCCGGTATGGCCTGGCGGCGCCTCGGCCCCCGCTCCGACATCTGGGAGCTGCGCAGCTACGTCCTGCGCCGCGGCGCCCTCGTCACCGCGATCGTCGCCGGCCTCACCCTCCTCATCGGCTCCGTCCTCGGCGGTGCGGTCCGTGACGCCGACCGCGTCGTCGTCCCCGGCCCCGGCGAGGCCCCCCGCAACGAACTGCCGGGCTCCCCTCTCCCGCAGGAGCCCGACAAGCGGCACAAGAGGACGCCGTCGGCCGCCAACTCGCCCACCCAGGGCGCCACGTCGGGCACGGCGAGCCCCAGCGCGGGCGCCGCGACGACGCCGGGTGCCACCAGCGACACGGGCATCGCGGGCGCCGGTACGCCCAGCCAGACGCAGGGCACCGGCGGCCAGGCCCCGCCCCAGCAGTCCACCCCGACCAATGAGGCCCCCAGCACCAGCACCGGCCCGACCTCCGGAGGCCCCTCCTCCGGCGGCGGCTCAACGGGCGGCTCCTCACCCGACGAACCGGGCTTGGTAGGCGGCCTGCTGGGCTGAACACAACGCCGACCGCTACGACGACGATGGGCCCCGGACACGATCCCGTCCGGGGCCCATCGCCGTGCCGTGCCGGCCCAGAGGCTGGGCGGGGGCGGGTCGCGCGGTCCGGCGCTGACGGGGTGCCGCCCCTGTGTGGGTCGGGAGCCGCCCCAGCGGCACGACTGCCCGCGGATTGGGCAGGACGGCCGCGGCTGGGGCGTGGGACGGGCCGCCGGCTAGGGCGGGACGGCTTGCGGCTGGGGCGTGGGACTGCCCGCGGCTAGGGCGGGACGGCCTGCGGCTGAGGCGCGCGACGGCCCCCCCGGCCGGGGCGGGACGGCTCCCGGCTGCGGCGCGGGACGGCCCCCCGGCTTGGGCGGGACGGCCCGCAGTCGCGTACGGCGGGAAGGGGACGTGCCGGGGGGTGTCCGCCCGCAGAGTCGGGCGTCAAGGCACGGCACCTCTAGCGCAACGCCCACCGCCCGACCGAGGACGGACACCTCCCGGCACGGCCCCGACCCACAACCCACCCGCAGGCGCTACACGCACCCCCACCGGACAGCAACAGGCCGCCGCAGGCACCCCCGCCCAACCGCCGGAGGCGTCAGCGTCCCAGAGCCGCCAGTTCCCTCGCCGCCTCCGTGAGGTCCTTCGCCGTGTCGATGGCGCGCCAGTACGCCCCCTGGGGGATCGGGAAGCCGGCCAGGCGGCGTTCCCGGGCCAGGTGGGGGAAGGTGGTGCGTTCGTGGTCGCCGCGTTCGGGGAGGAGGGAGGCGAACTCGGGCGAGAAGACGTAGACGCCCGCGTTGATCTCGAAGGTCGACGGCGGAGCCTCGATGAAGTCCGTGATGTGGCCGAAGCCGTCCGTCTTCACCGCACCCCACGGGATACGAGGCCGAGCCAGGGCGAGCGTCGCGACCGCGTCGCGCTCGGTGTGGAAGTCCGCCATGTCGCGCAGCGAGAAGCGGGTCCAGATGTCGCCGTTGGTGGCGTACCAGGCCTTGTCCGGGTGCGGAAGATGCGCGGCCGCGTACTTCAGGCCGCCGCCTCGCCCGAGCGGCTCCGTCTCGACGACGGTCGTGACACGGACCGGAAGATCGGCTGACTTCAGCCAGTCCCGCAGCACCTCGGCGAGGTGCCCACAGCTGACCACCACGTCCGTCACGCCTTCTTCGGCGAGCCAGCCGAGCTGGTGGCCGATGATCGGCGTCCCCGTACCGGGGATCTCGACCATCGGCTTGGGCCGGTCGTCGGTGTACGGACGCAGCCGAGACCCCTGGCCACCGGCCAGGATGACGGCTTGAACGGGGCGGGACGCGGCGTTCGGATCAGTCATGACCGAACTGTACGCGGCGCCCCGCTCGCGGCATTCGCCGGCAACCGTTCCTCAATCAGCCGTTACCGTCCGGAAGAGGAGTGTTCCGGAGTGTTCCTGGAAGAGGATCGACAAGGGCTAGCTGTGCGCTGCCGCCACCCCCGAAGCGAAGGCCGTGTCGCAGACGGGCCGGGCGTACGACTGCGCACGCGTCGGACCGTACATGCGGACCGCGGCGCGGCCGAGGGCACGGGCGATCGAGGCGCAGTGCCGGGCCAGGGACGGCCGGTCGTGGACGGCCTGCTGGAGGTGGGTGAGGGCGACGCCCGGGTTCTCCGCCTGCAGCTCGGTCAGGAGCTGGTCGCGCAGCACGTCCTGGGGGGCACGCGGGGCGGCGTTCTTCGCGCCCGCGCTCGAGACGTCGGTCGCGGTGAGCACCGAGTCCGAGGGGTTCCCCGACCAGTTGACCCGGGTGACCGCGAGGGTCCCGGAGAGCACCAGGACGACGGGCAGGACGAGGGCGAGAGTGCGGCCGAGCTGGCGGGCGGGGCCCCGGTGGCCGCGTCGTGTCTGTTGGGTGGTGGAGTGCTTCACGCGAGTGAGGGTAGCGTTCGGTACTGACGTGGCGACATTCGGTCACCGGTTTGGGGGACGCGGCAGCCCCATTTTCCGGTGCTACGTTGACGTACGGCGCTCGAAATGACCGATCTGCCGGGGTATTTGTCGACAACGAGAAGGGCCCCGCAGGGATCTGCGGGGCCCTCTTCGTCAACCTGGGTGAATTACCCGGGGTTGTGCTGCCTGTACCTGCCGTCGTTCGCGCTCTCAGTCGGAGAGCCGCGCCCCCGTGGAGGTCGAGAACACGTGGGTCTCGCCCGCGCGCGGGACGACGTGCAGCGTGCTGCCCTTCTCCGGGACGTCACGACCGCTGACACGGACGACGAGGTCCTTGGCGTCGTCGCCGCCGACCTTGGCGGTGCCGTAGACGTACGCGTCGGCGCCGAGCTCCTCGACGACGTTCACGGTGACCGCGAGGCCCTGGTCCGAGTCGGCACCGGCGACGTCGAAGTGCTCGGGACGGACACCGACGGTGACGGTCTTGTCGGTGGCGGCGGCCAGTGCGTCACGGTCGACCGGGACGACGGAGTTGCCGAACTTCACGCCGCCGTCGGTGATCGGCACCTCGACCAGGTTCATGGCCGGGGAGCCGATGAAGCCGGCGACGAAGAGGTTGGCCGGGCGGTCGTACATGTTGCGCGGGGTGTCGATCTGCTGGAGCAGACCGTCCTTGAGGACCGCCACACGGTCGCCCATCGTCATGGCCTCGACCTGGTCGTGGGTGACGTAGACGGTGGTGATGCCGAGACGGCGCTGCAGCGACGCGATCTGCGTACGGGTCGACACACGGAGCTTGGCGTCCAGGTTGGACAGCGGCTCGTCCATGAGGAAGACCTGGGGCTCACGCACGATGGCGCGACCCATGGCGACACGCTGACGCTGACCACCGGAGAGGGCCTTCGGCTTGCGGCCGAGGTACTCGGTGAGGTCGAGGATCTTCGCCGCGTCCTCGACCTTCTGGCGGATCTCCGCCTTCGGCACGCCGGCGATCTTGAGCGCGAAGCCCATGTTGTCGGCGACGGTCATGTGCGGGTACAGCGCGTAGTTCTGGAACACCATGGCGATGTCCCGGTCCTTCGGCGGCAGGTGCGTGACGTCGCGGTCACCGATGCGGATGGCGCCGCCGTTGACGTCCTCGAGCCCCGCCAGCATGCGGAGCGAGGTGGACTTGCCGCAGCCGGACGGGCCGACCAGAACGAGGAACTCTCCGTCCTCGATGTGGATGTCGAGCGCGTCCACGGCGGGCTTCTCGGTGCCCGGGTAGATCCGGGTCGCCTTGTCGAACGAGACAGTGGCCATGTGAATGGGCCCCCTTCTACCGGCAGGAACGTGCCGGACGATCCGTTGTAGGAAGGTGGTTGTTTTAGTCCACATGTGCGGACTGGACCTGGACGGTACCCGGCGTTCGCCTGTTCTGTCAGTACCTGGAGGCATGTGAACTTCGCGGAAATTTTCGACAGGGCCCCCTCGGAACCTGGGTACACTGCACGGGCGCGTGCGTGACAGCGCGTGCATGCCTCCTTAGCTCAGCTGGTCCAGAGCGGCTGTCTTGTAAACAGCAGGTCGTCGGTTCGAATCCGACAGGGGGCTCCCATATGCGGGGCGGTTGTCGATGACACCGCCCCGCAGGTCGTTTTTCATTCCTTCTTTTCATTCGCGCAACTCCCCATGTCCCCACTGGGACACGGGAGATGAGCCGGCATGGAATAGCATCGCTACTGCTAGTGTTCGTGCAGTCACAGTAGGCAATCAGCCTCTATGTATAGGTAATGAAAACCGAGGGTTCCATGCGCAAGCTTCACCAGGTCATGATCGTCGCGGCGGCGGCCGGCAGCCTGTCCGCCATCGGTGCCGGTACCGGTGTCGCCTACGAGGCGAGCACGACCGACCTCTACCGCCCCTACCAGGAGTGCAGCCCGCAGACGGTGGCCGAGGGTGACCTCCCGATCGCCGTGCTCGGTCTCTCCGAGACCTTCGACACCACCTGCGGCCAGTTCAACAACGCCTTCACTGGTTGAGGCCGGCGGCGTAGTCGTGCCGACGCCTTCCGCGGGCCCCTTCGGGGTCACCTCCCGAAGGGGCCCGTTCATGTGCGGCCGCCCGGAGCGCGAGACCGCTCCTCGGGCCCGTATGCGTGCGCGACGGTACTGGACTCCGGTGCCCCGATGAGCGGTTGCGCGCGCCCGACCTGGACCTCGACGCCCTGAAGCCCTCGGCTCGGGCGCGGGTTGCGGCACCAGTGCCTTCCAGCAGGTCGGTCCTTCACTTCACTTCAGGTCTGTCCTTCACTTCGTAAGCAATGCGGTCCCGCGCGTCCCGGACAACGAGTCGGGCGCCGGGGCCCGCCTCTCCGACATCCCCGGGGCTCGCCGCGGCAGTTCGCGGTGCACGGCAGCCGGGGGCACCCCTCACAAAGGAGACGCAGGACATGTTCAACGGAAAGAAGTTCGTGGCCGTCTCGGGGCTTCTCGGCGGCCTCGCCATGACCTGGATCGGCGCCGGCCAGGCTTACGCCATGGCTCTGCCGGGCGTCTGTGGCACCGACGCCCAGGGCAACATCATCTGCACCCAGCGGATCGTGGGTGAAACGAGGGAGGGCGAGGACATCGCCCTGCGCCGGTCGGTGACCTGCCAGCCGACGAAGCCGCTGACCTTGCCCGCTGCCGGCCTGCTGAACCACGGAACCGTAAAACTCGGTCCTGAGATCACCTGTGCCCAGGAGGCGCCCGAAGCGCCGGCGGTCGTGAGCGACAACAACACCGAACCCCGCCTGGGACAGCTCGGATTGCCTTTCTGAGCCCCGGGGCGGAACCTCCCGACTTCCCTGCATCGAGCGGCGGATGGCCGGACCAGCGCGACCTGGTCCGGCCATCCGCCGCTTTCGCGTCCTGCAACGCCCCGTCGGCAAACGGGTGAGCGCCCCGCGCCGCCCGTGACTCGCCCTCGGGGAACTGTCGTTTCTCTCAAGGGAGAACAGTGCCTTTCACGTCCATGGCGAGGCGGACGGAAAGGTTCCTTGGCATGAGCCGACACGACACAGAGAAGGGGCAAAGATCCCAAATTGCTACGGATCACATGTATATGCTCACATTAAGTAGTCAACCAGGGCGTTCATGCCCGGGAAGAAAGGGTCAAACTATGCGCAGGTTTCAGCGCGTTGCGGTCGTAGCTGCGGCGGTTGCAGGGCTGTCCTTCGGTGCCGGTGCGGGTGCCGCCTTTGCCGGCGAGGGTGACTGGGACGGTCAGAACGTGACCGCGGTGGCTACCTCGACGGCCAACGCGGTGGCCACGTGGGGTGCTCCGGGCGACAAGGCGCACGCCGCCCCCGCGGCCGCGCCGGAGGCTGCCCCGCACGCCGCTCCGGAGGCCGCTCCCAAGACCGTCGCTCCGGAGTACGGCTACGGCGAGTACGCCGCTCCGACCGCGGCTCAGTAAGGAAATGCAGAGGGATCGGTGCGCGAGTTTCAGGGCACTGCGGTTGTCGTCGTGACGGCCGCGAGGCGAGTGGCTCGGTATTGGCTCGGGAACTCGCTCCACAGTCGGCCCCATAGGCATCGCCTCGCAACGTCGCGACAGGCGCATCGAATTCCCTCGGAGCACCGTGTTCAACGGTGTGCAGGACAACACCCTTAGCAAAGCAGCCCGGACGCGCAGCAGAACCCCTCAGGGTGCGCGGCCGGGCTGCAGCCAATCGTATTTCGCCCCTCTCCCAGGCTCGAGCGCGTGCCGGTCAACGGCGCAGGCGTTCGGGCCTAGATTTGCAAAGGAAGGCAGCACATGATCGGTCGACAGAGGATCGCAACCGTCTCGGGGCTGATCGGCGCTCTTGCCGTGCTCTACAGCGGTGCCGCGCCGGCGTATGCCGATGACCCCAAGGGTGACTGCACGATCTCCGAGCAGGGCGACATCGTCTGCGTCAAGAAGAGCGAGGTCATCCGCAAGGACAAGCGTGGCAAGTATGTCGTCAAGCAGAAGCAGGACTGCGAGACGATCGAGCGGCCGCGCCTCGTGTATCCCGAGGGGAACCTGTTGAACGGCGGGGACGTGAGGTCCGGGCCGGTTGTGGAGTGCTCCAACAAGACGAAGCTGCCCAAGGGGTACAAGCTGCCCAAGATCAAGTTCTGAGGGGCGACAAGGCGAATGCCGGACCGGGATTCTCCCGGCCCGGCATTTCGGCTTTCCGTGGCGGCGGTCTGCCGACAAAAGCCCGGTGCCCCGGCCTGTGTGGCCGGGGCACCGGGCGAAGGATTTGGCTTACGTCACTTGCCGACGGCGTTGCTGCAGCCCATCGACGAGCCCAGGGAGGTCTCCTGCGCGCCCGGGTTGCCCTCGCCGTTCAGCAGGTTGCCGCCCAGGCCGTTGGCGATGCCGACCTGGCCGAGGATGTCGACGTTGGCGTCGTGCGACTTGCAGGTGGTGCTCTGCAGGATGCTGAAGTTCGAGCCGCTCTTGCCGTTGCTCTTCGAGCCCCAGCCGCCCTGGTCGGCGTGTGCGGCGCCGGCGGTCAGGAGCCCGACGCTCCCGAGGGCGGCGACCAGGACGGCAGCCTTGCGAAGCTTGTGCATGTCATCTCCGGTGGAGTGGAGTGGGTGCGATCTATTTCAGATCGACTTCGTACAGTTACGGAGGCTAATAGGAAGTAATCCAAAGCAATCGGGCGGCACGCCGAATTCTGGAAAGTCTCACCGCCTTGGCCGATGGCCGGGAAATGCTGGTGGTGCGTTGAATATCGACACAAAAAGGGGGTCCCGGTACCGTGCCATGAGGCTCGGTACCGGGACCTGTTTCCCGTCATCGGCCGCCTGTGCGACCCGTCAGGCTCTTAGAAGGCGCTGTTGTTGCAGCCCATGGTCGAGCCCAGGTGGGTGTCCTGCCCGCCGGCGTTGCCCTCGCCGTTGAGGGCGTTGCCCAGCAGGCCGTTGAGGATGCCGACCTGGCCGAGGACGTCGAGGTTCAGGTCGTGCGACTTGCAGGAGGAGCTCTGCAGGACGCTGAACTTGTCCCCGCCCTTGCCGCCGTGCCCGTCGTTGCCGTGCGCGGTGGCAGTGCCGGCGCCCAGAAGTCCGACGCTGCCGAGGGCGACGACCAGGACGGCAGCCTTGCGAAGCTTGTGCATGTCATCTCCGGTGGAGTGAGGTGGGTGCGATCCGTGAAAGATCGACTTCGTACTGTTATGAGAGTTAATACGAAGTATCCGTAAATGTCCCGACGACGCGCCGGGATTGCGTGTTCTCATGACGGAAGCACCCAAAAGCCGCATC
This sequence comes from Streptomyces sp. DT2A-34, assembly GCF_030499515.1. Classification (NCBI taxonomy): domain Bacteria; kingdom Bacillati; phylum Actinomycetota; class Actinomycetes; order Kitasatosporales; family Streptomycetaceae; genus Streptomyces; species Streptomyces sp. DT2A-34. Next base: position 5,474,395 of record NZ_JASTWJ010000001.1, read on the forward strand.
GCGCGCGAGTCGTGCGCGATGCGGGCAGGCCTCGCACTGCCCTGTTGATCGGCTGCCGTGTTGTCTGCTCAGGCGGACGGCCGGACTCGCTGCCCCCGGGGCAACGGTGCGTCCGGCGCGGCCCGCTGAACCTTCGTCGGATCCGCTCGCACGCGCTAGCTGACGGAGCGGGCGCTGGAGACGGCGTTCGCCTGGCTGTTGGCCTGGCGGCAGTCGATGCCACGGTTCTCGGCGGCGGCGAGTACGGCGACCGGGACGGCGGCGTTGAGCAGGGACTGCGGGCTGCACTCCTGGTACGGGCGGAAGAGGTTGGAGTTGTGCAGCGGGGCTTCCTGCGAGGCCGGCTGAGGGGAGATCTGCGGGTTGAGCTGCGGGCTCAGCTGGGGGTTGAGCTGCGGGCTGACCTCGGCACCCCGCTGGGGGGCCGGCGCCTGCCGGTACTGGGCCGGTGCGTTGGAAGTCTGGACGCTGGTCTGCGAGCGGGTCCACGTGTCGGCCCGGGCGTCCTGCCGCGGCGCGGGAGCCGGAGCGGCACCGCCGTACCCGGCGGGAGCGTCGGCGACGCTGGGGCCGACGCCGATGGCTGACAGACCACTGGCTGCTGCGACGACGAGCGCGACCTGGTGAAGCTTGCGCATGGAACCTCGGCCCTTCATTGACCTGTGCATGGAACGTATGGAAATGCGATGAGTCGGTGCAGCTTTAGCTTTTCTGCGCCCTACGGCTGCGATGGGCCATCGCTCTGGCCCTGTGCGGAACGAGATAAGTGCGGGTCCGGTCACGTGAGCCGGGGTGCGGTCACCCATTCGCTTTCGTTGACGGGGTGACAGGTCCGTAGAGCCGGTTATCCGACCGATGGCAATGGAGTGACGGGTTTTTGCATCCCGTGTCCTGGCCGGACAAATGTCGTTGCCAGCTGAGAGAGGGCAGCGATCAGGAATCAGAGAGAGGGCGACGGGATCTGCTGCCGGCTCCGGCGTGAAGTCCACATGACAGCTCAGGCATTACCCCTGTAAGGGCGCAGTACGAATATCAGACTGAGCGCACGCAAGATTGCACTGAAATACAACGGATTTCCCTGCACAGGTAATGAAGGGCCGAGGGTTCCATGCGCAAGCTTCACAAGGCCGCGCTCGTTGTAGCGGCGGCCGGCGGTCTGACCGCCATCGGCGCCGGCGTCAGCGAGGCCGCCGACTACTATCCCGCCGGGTACAACGGTGCCCCGGCGCCCGCTCCCGGGTACCCGCCTCAGTACGCCCCAGCGCCCGCCCCCTATTACGCGCCGCCCCAGTACGCGGCCCCGGCGCCCGCTCCGCAGTACGCGCCGCCCCAGTACGCCCCGGCGCCCGCTCCCCAGTACGCGCCGCCCCAGTACGCGGCCCCCGCCCCTCAGTACCAGCCGCCTCAGCAGGCCGTCGCCGAGGCCCGTTCAACCGGCACCGCCCAGGCCACGGGGCCGCAGCACCACTCGCAGCCCGCGCCTCACTACCAGCCCCCGGCGCCTGCCCCCGCCCCCGCCCCCGCCCCCGCCCCCGCCCCTGCCCCCGCTCCGGCCCCGGCGCCCGCTCCGGCGCCCGCCCCGCAGCACCAGGCCGGCTACGCCTCCGCCTCGGCCGCTTCGGGTGGCGCCGCGGAAGCCTCCAGCCAGCCGCGCGCCCAGGCCGCCCCGCAGCAGTCGCCGGTGTCGCAGGTCGTACCGCAGGTCACCCCGCAGACGGCGCCCCAGGTCATGCCGCAGGTCGCTCCGCAGGTCAACGCGCCTCAGGTCTTCAACCCGGAGCCCCCGCCGCGTGTCGCGCCGCAGGTGAACCCGCAGGTCAACCCCCAGGTGAACCCGCTCATCAACCCGCTGCTCTCGCCGGCGAGCGCGCCGCAGGTTCCCGGGCTCGGCCTCGGACAGGTCGCGGCGCCTCCCGTGGGCCAGTTGGGGCTGCCCCGCCTCGGCTGAGGGCTCTTCCGCAAGTGTCCATCCTCCCAACTTGATCTGCTGCACAGCACATCTGCTCGACCAACGGAGAAGAAATGCACAAGCTTCAGAAGGTCGCCTTCCTGGGCGCCGTCCTCGGCAGTGTCGGTTCCCTCGGCGTGGGCACCGCCTTCGCCCACGGTGAGGCGGGCGCCCACGACCTCGACATCACGCAGGGCATCGAGTGCCGCTCGCACGACATGAACATCGACGTCCTCGGCAGCCTCGGCGTCCTCAACGGCGCGGTGGCCAACGCGCTCAACGGCGAAGGCTCGCCGGGTGCGCAGCCCAGCCACCTCGGTTCGGACATGGGCTGCAACAGCGCGGTCAAGTAGTCCGTGTGAAGCGTTAGGTCCGACGCCCGCTCCACCACGGGGCGGGCGTCGGACTGTCGGGTCGGAGCTCGTCGGCGGCGGACAGCAAAGGAAGAGGATGGCGACGTATGGCATGAGACTGTCCTGTGCCGAGGAGATGCTGCTGCTCAACGGGTGTCCGGGAGTCATCGGACTGGCGGCGGTCTTCTCCGGTGAGCAGCCCGATGTGGACCGGGTGCGGGCGCGCGTCGTCGAGCGGTGGACGGGCCTGGAGCGGATGAACCGCGTGCTCGACCCTTCACCGGGCATGGGCGGGACGGCACGGCCGGGGCGTGTGCGGTGGGTCGTGCCGGGGCCGTTCGATCCGGCCGTGCATGTCACCGTGGCCCGTCACAAGTTGGACGACCTGTGGGCGCAGAGCGTGGACCGGCCGCTCGTCGGCGGTGTGCCGCCGTGGCGGCTCTTCGTGGTCCCGGACGCGGCGCACGGCGGTGACTTCGCGCTGGCGCTCGTGGCCCAGCATGTGCTGCTGGACGGGCGCTCCCTGGCGACGCTGATGCGCTTGTTGACGGACAGCCCCGTGGAAGCGAGGGAGTCGGGCCGGTCGGCGCCGCTGTCGCGTACCGGGCCGCGGGCGGCGGGCAGGGAGCTCAGGGCGATGGCGGCCGCCGGACAGGCCCTTCCGATGCGGCCGTCCGAGCGGACGTATCCCTCGGTCGCGGTGAGCGAACTGCCCGCGCACACGGTCCGATCCGCGCGCCGGCAGCCGGCCGACGGCCGGGGCGCGACGTTGAACGAGCTGCTCGTGGGCGCGGTGGCCGGGGCGCTGCGGGCCCAGTACGGGTCGGTGCGGCGGTGGCGGCAGCGGGACGAGCCCGTGTACACGGCCGTACCGTGTGACCTGCGCACCCGGGCGAATCCGAGGGAACTCGGGAACACGCTCACGGTCGTTCGGGTTCCGTTGCCCGTCGACGTGGACGGTGCCGTGGCGCGGCTGCGGGCGTGTCAGGCCGCGATGGCCACCGTCCCGGAGCGGGCCGCGGCGCACGCCACCGTGCTGTTCCCCGCGGCGGAAGCGGTACGCCGGACGGGCCCCTGGGTGACCAGGCTGCTGACCGACCGCGGCCGCCACTCCTGCTTCGCGGCGACCGCGACCACGGCCATGAAGTGGCCCGGCGGATCGAGCACCTTCCAGGGCCGGCAGCTGGTGCGCACGGTCGGGCTGCCGCCCCTGCAGCACCCGGGCACGGTCAGCTTCGCCCTGGCGCAGGCGGGGGAGGCGTTCACGCTCACCGCGGTGTGCAACCTGCGCCCGAACGACGCGGGACGGCTCGCCGACGCGGTCGTCACGGAGTTCGAGACATGGGCCCGCACGGCGACGCCGTCGGTGTGAGTCGGCCCTGACGGCACCAGGAGATGGAGGCAGTTGCATGGATGTGGAACACGGCGACGTATGGGAAGCGCTGCGCCCGCTGTGCGCGCGGGTGATGTCGGTGCCACCGGAGGCGGTCGTGCCGCAGGCCCGGCTGGTGGCCGATCTGGGAGCCGACAGCCTGGACATCACCGAACTGGAAGTGGCGTCGGAGGAGTTGTTCGGCGTGTCCCTGAAAGGGACCGACAAGGCCGGAGTGTCCACCGTGGGTGATGTGGCCGACCTCATCGTGAGGCTGCGCACCCATGCCGCCCGCAGCCCCCTCGCCCGATGACCGGCCGACCCGCTGTCGCCGTCACCGGCCTGGGAGTGCGGTGCGCCGCCGGTGCGAGTCCGGCAGCGCTGTGGGAGAGCCTGGCGGAGTGCCGTTCGGCGACGTCGCTGCATGTGTTCGACGACGAGGGCGCCGTCGTGTACCCGGCGTGTGCGATGCCCGACTTCGACCCGAGCGGCTATCTGTCGCCCAAGGAGGTGCGGCGGGCGGACCGTTCGGTGCAGCTGGCCGTGTGCGCGGCCGCGGACGCCGTGGAGGACGCCGGAGGACTGCACGTCGGTCCCGGCCGGCGGGCGGTGGTCACCGGCACCGGCTACGGCGGTGTGATCAGTCAGGAGAACGGCATCGGGCATCCCGATGTGCTGTACGCGCCTCGGCTGATGCACAACGCGGGGGCGTACTGGATCAGTGCCCGGCTCGGGATCACCGGTCCGAGTCTGACGGTGTCCACCGCGTGTGCCTCCGGGACGCATGCGGTGGGTGAGGCGATGCAGATGATCCGGGCGGGGTGTGCGGACGTGGTGGTGGCGGGAGGCCATGACAGTCCCCTGACGCCCACGACCGCGCTGGCCTTCGGGCGGGCCGGTGCGATGGTCACCGAGTGCGAGGACCCCGCTGCCGCGTCACGGCCGTTCGACGCCGGGCGGCGGGGGTTCGTCCTCGCCGAAGGGGCGGCGTTCCTGGTGCTGGAACGGCTGGACCTCGCCCGCGCGCGGGGCGCCCGGATCTACGCCACCCTGACCGGATACGGCCGTACCTCCGACGCCCACCACCTCACGGCACCGCATCCCGACGGTCTCGGTGCCCGGGCGTGCATGGAGCAGGCGCTCGCCGACGCCGGCACGACCGCCGAGGCCGTCACCCATGTCAACGCGCACGGCACCGGCACCGAGCTGAACGACCTCGCGGAAGCGCAGGCGATCACCGCCGTGTTCGGGCCCCGTGCGGTGCCGGTCACCGCCCCCAAGGCCGTGACCGGGCACGGGTTGGGGCTGGCGGGGGCGCTGGAAGCCGTGATCACGGCGTGGTCCGTGCATGAGGGACTCGCGCCTCCGACGGCTCATCTCACGCGGCTGGACCCACGATGCGAACTCGATGTGGTCACCGCCGAGCCGCGCAAGATCCCGGACGGGCCGGTGATCAGCAACAGCTTCGCCTTCGGCGGCCACAACGCCTGTGTCGTGTTCGATTCACCCCACGCCTGATCACGGGAGGCGGGTACGCAGGGGGCTTGGGAACGAGAGGCTGGGACATGAGGCTGACGGCCATCGAGGAAGGGCACCTCCGCAACGGAATGCCGGGGACGATCGGCATCGCGGCGGTGTTTCCCGGAGGGCCGTTCGACCTGGCACAGGTACGGTCCCGGGTACGTGACCGGTGGGGCGGACTGGACCGGATGAGCCTGGTCCTCCAGCCCCCCTCCGGGCCGGCGGCGCTGTCGGGCCACCGGTGGTCGGCCGCCCGGCCGTTCGATCCCGCCGCGCACATCACCGCCACGGACCAGGACCTGGAGTCCCTGCTCACCGACGGTGTCAGTCACCGGCTGCCGGCCGAACGGCCCCTGTGGCGGCTGCTGGTCACGCGGCAGGCCATCGTGCTGCTCGCCCATCACGCGTTGCTGGACGGCAGGTCCCTGGAGACCCTCTTCCGGCTGCTGATGGACGACGCCGTACCGCCGGGGCCACTCGGACAGGGCGCGGCACACCCGCTGGCCAGGGGGCGGCAGCGCCCTGCCGTCGGTCCCGCCGCCGTGTGCGGGGAGTTGCGCCGCATCGCGGTCCTGGGCCAGCCCCTTCCGCCGGCTCCCCTTGGCGAACCGCGGCCGTCGGTGGCCGTGGTCGAGCTCGACCCGCAGGTCATGCGCACGGCCCGCCGGCAGCCGGTCGACGGGCGCGGATCGACACTCAACGAGCTGCTGCTGAGCACGTACGCCGGTGCCCTGCGCGCCTGTCACGGGCCCCTGCGGTCCTGGCCGAAGGGACCGACGCCGTTCTACGCCACGGTGCCGGTCGACCTGCGGACCCGCGACAACGCCCATCACCTCGGCAACGGCGTCACCGCGCTGCGCATGGCGCTGCCCGTCGACCTCGAATCCCCGGTGGCGCGTCTGCGGGCGTGCCAGGACGAGGTCGTGGCGTTCGACGGACGCTGTGACGCCCACCGCGCGATCCTTCCCCCGTTGGTGGCCATCGCCCGTACCGTGCCGTGGCTGGCCGGGGTGATGGCCAAGCGCCTGGCGCGTCCCGAGCTGACCACGAGTCTGTGCACCGCTTTCAAGTGGCGGGACAACCCCAGCCACTTGCACGGTCGTCCGCTGGCGCGCATCGTCCCCCTGCCGCAGCTCTCCCCGCCGGGCACGGCGAACCTCTGCCTCGTCCACACCGCCGACGCCTACACCCTCACCGTCGTCAGCCATCTGCGTGGGGGTGACGCCGGGACGATCGGGGAGGCCGTGGAGCGGGAACTGAAGGCGGTCGCGGCGTCAGATCCGTTCTGACCCGGGCTTTCGCATGTCCTGGCTCGCGGTCCTGGTCAGTTCGGGGCGGGACAGGACGTCGGTGCTGTCGAGGAACTGGTCCACCGCGCCGACGAGCGGCAGATCGCGCAGTACCGGGTCGGTGATGCGGGCGGTGAGGGCCTCGGTGAAGCGGTCGGCGCGCAGGACCTGGAAGGGGCGGGAGTGGTACGGGCGCGTGGTGGGGTCGACGCGGTCGGTCAGGGCGAGCTCGTTGTGCAGGTGCGCGACGATGTCGTACGCGTGGGCGAGGTGCTGTTCGCGGGTGTGCCAGTCGGTGGCGGCGAGCGCGGCCGTGAGGTCGGGGGTCAGGCGGGGGCCGACGCGGGTGCGGGCGAAGGCTCCCCCACTGCCTTAAGGGCGTGGGGGCACCCCCAGCCCAGCCACTTGCCGTACGGCGGGTAACGGCGGTCCATCAGGAGGCAGAGCCGCATCAGGTCGCGGACCAGGCGGGCGGCGGTGACGGCGGAGCCCAGTTCGTCGCCGACCTCGCCCGAGCGGCCCACGAAGGCCTCCTCCTGCGCGATGCGCTGCCACTGGCAGGCCAGGACGTACAGCCAGACGTCGTGCGGATACCAGCGCAGCGCGCGGCGTAAGGGGGTGAGGGTGTGCAGGCCGTCGTGGAAGACGGCGCCCGCGGTGACCTCGGCGAGGAGCTGGGTGGGGGTGGCCAGCCAGTCGGCCGGGGTGATGCCCTGCGCCGGGTCGAAGCCGAGGGTGTCGGTGAACCAGGTGGAGGTGCCGGTGACTTCGACGCGGTGGTGGACGGGGCCGTCGGTGAGCCGCATGACGCGGATGTCGCGACTCTCGCCGGTCGGGGCGAAGTTCGTCGGGTGGCCGAGGAACGTCTTCGGGAGGCGTTCGGCGAGTACGTGTCTGATGCGGGCGGCGTGGCGGGACACGTCGTGGCGGCGGAGGAAGACCTGTAGGCGCGGGCCCCATTCATGGTCGGCGGAGCGCGGGGTGTCGTAGCCGAGGACCTCGGAGCCGCTGCCCATGCGGGCGGCGGAGTGGGGGATTTTGGGGGCGGCCTCCTCCAGCAACGGGCGTACGGCGTCGGTGTAGAAGCGGCGGGCGAGTTCGAGGCCGGGGATGAAGTCGGGCTCAGGGCCGGGGGTGTTCGTGCGGTGCATATGCGTGGGGCTCATGCCAGGGTGCCGTGCCCATTCGGTGGTGTGTCATGCGCAGGACGTTCACACCGTCCCGCGCTCCGGTGCGGTGCCCAGTTCGGCGAGCGCCTCGTCCGTCAGGCGGTAGACCGTCCACTCGTCCTGGGGGCGGGCGCCGAGGGCCTCGTAGAAGGCGATGGACGGGGTGTTCCAGTTCAGTACGGACCACTCCAGGCGCTGGTAGCCGCGCTCCACGCACAGCCGGGCCAGTTCGGCGAGCAGGGCCTTGCCGTGGCCGGCGCCGCGGGCGGTGGGGCGGACGTAGAGGTCCTCCAGGTAGATGCCGTGGACGCCGCGCCAGGTGGAGAAGTTGAGGAACCAGATCGCGCAGCCGACGGTCTCGCCGGTCGTGTCGTCGGCCGCGATGTGCGCGTAGGCGGCCGGGCGGTCGCCGAAGAGGGCGTCGTGGAGCTGTTCGGGGGTGGCCTTCGCCTCGTGCGGGGCCTTTTCGTACTCGGCGAGTTCGCGGATCAGGGTGTGCAGGGCGGGGATGTCGGCGGGGGTGGCGGGGCGAATCATGGGGTGAGGCTAGCCGGGGTGGTTCCTCAGGCGCCTGGCGATTTCCAGTTGGCGCTCCTGAAGCGGGCGGCCGTCCTCGATGTCCCAGAGGCAGTTCTGCAGGAGTCGGCCGTACGTCCATGCACGCGCGCGTGCCCGGCCCAGGCCGAGTACGTCGGTCATGGCGTCGAAGCGCCAGCGGACGTCGTCGGCGTCGAAGCGGTTGTCGAGGGCGGGCCACAGCTCGAAGCCGGGGTCACCGGCGAGGGGCTTGGGGTCGATGGCGAGCCAGGGGGCGCGCACGCAGGCGAGGACGTTCTCGTCGTGCAGGTCCCAGTGCAGGAGGCGGTCGCCGGGCTCGTCGACGACTTCCCGTACGGCGGCGGCGCAGTCGGCGACGATACGGCGGGCCTGCGGGTCCGGGATGTGCTCCAGGGCCCACGGCGCCTGCTCCAGCATGTCCTGCGCGATGTCGCCGAGGCGGCGCAGGCCGGTGGGGGCGGGGAAGGACGTGAGGTGGGCCAGCAGGCCGGCGATGACCAGGACGGACTCGTGCGGGTCGGGGTGGTGCGCGAGCATGCGGGACGAGTCGAGGCGTTCGAGGAGCATGGTGCCGGTGGGCTCGTCGTGGTCGAGGAGTCGCACCGCCCCGTCGCCGTCCCACACGCGCAGGGCGACCGGCTCGCCCTCGCTCTCCTCGTCGAGGAGTTGCAGCTTCAGGACGGCCGGGGTGCCGTCGCGCCGGAGGACGGGCAGGACCAGGGCGGCGACTCCGTGCATCGGCCGTCCGTCGAGCGTCAGCTCCCAGTGGTCGAGGAAGTCGGCCGTCAGGTCCGGGAGTCCGGCGATGAAGGCGCGGCCCGCCTCCCCGTTGTACTCCTGCTGTGATGCGGCGAGCTCCTGCGGAATGTCGATCACCTTGTGACCGTACCGGGGTGGGGGAATCGGCTCACTCGAATTAACGTCCTCGCATGAGCAGCTCGGTGAGTGGTGCCGTGAACGGCGGCATCTCCTTCTGGTACGCGGACGACGGCCTCCCTGAGGTGCGTGAGCCGCTCGCGGGGGACGCCTCCGCGGACGTGGTGATCGTGGGCGGTGGGTACACGGGACTGTGGACCGCGTACTACCTGAAGAAGGCGGTCCCCTTCCTCCGTATCACCGTCCTGGAGCAGAAGTTCTGCGGGTACGGAGCCTCGGGGCGCAACGGCGGCTGGCTGTACAACGGCATCGCGGGGCGCGACCGGTACGCGAAACTGCACGGCCACGAGGCCGCCGTACGGCTGCAGCGGGCCATGAACGACACCGTCGACGAGGTCGTACGGGCCGCCGGGGAAGAGGGCATCGACGCCGATGTCCACAAGGGCGGTGTCCTCGAAGTAGCCCGCACTCCCGCCCAGTTGGCTCGGCTGAAGGCCTTCCACGAGCACGAGCTGTCGTACGGCGAGAAGGACCGCGAGCTGTTCGGCGCCCGCGAGACCGCCGAGCGCGTCAAGGTCGCGGACGCGGTCGGTTCGAGCTGGACGCCGCACGGGGCGCGGGTGCACCCGGTGAAGCTGGTGAAGGGCCTCGCGGCGGCCGTGGCGGCGCTCGGGGTCACGATCCACGAGCTGACGCCGGTGACGGAGATCCGGCCCAAGCACGCCGTCACGCCTTACGGCACCGTCCGCGCGCCCTATGTCCTGCGCTGCACCGAGGGGTTCACCGCCGCCCTGAAGGGGCAGCAGCGGACCTGGCTGCCCATGAACTCCTCGATGATCGCCACCGAGCCGCTGACCGAGGAGCAGTGGGAGTCGGTGGGCTGGGGCGGGCGCGAGACGCTGGGCGACATGGCGCACGCCTACATGTACGCGCAGCGCACCGCCGATGGGCGGATCGCGCTGGGCGGGCGCGGGGTGCCGTACCGCTTCGGGTCGCGGACCGACAACGACGGGCGCACGCAGGAGGCGACGGTCGAGGCGCTGCGGGAGATCCTCGTGCGGTTCTTCCCACAGCTGGCCCCGGTCCGGATCGGGCACGCCTGGTCGGGGGTGCTGGGCGTGCCGCGCGACTGGTGCGCGACGGTCACCCTGGACCGGTCGACGGGGCTCGGCTGGGCGGGTGGTTACGTCGGTTCCGGCGTCGCCACCGCCAACCTGGCGGCCCGGACGCTGCGGGACCTGGTGCAGCAGGACTCGGGCCAGGGCGGGCGCACCGAGCTGACCGAGCTGCCGTGGGTCGGCCACAAGGTGCGCAAGTGGGAGCCGGAGCCGCTGCGGTGGCTCGGGGTGCACGGGCTGTACGCCACGTACCGGGCCGCGGACCGGCGGGAGCACCTCACCCACAGCGCCGAGTCGGCGCGGCTGGCGCGGATCGCCGACCGGGTGGCCGGGCGGCACTGAAACTTTCGTCCCTGGAATCTCATGAGGGCGTTGTCGGACCCCTGTGCGACTATCGCCTCGACGACCAGTGATCCAGGGGGGATTCCATGTCCGACGACGACTTCTGTCCGCGTGCGAGACGCAGGCGGCGGGCCGTGATTCCGGCCGTGTTCGCCGCCGTCGTCTCGCTGTTCGCCTCGACTCTGGCCCTGACCGGGGCGAGCCCCGCCGTCGCCGCGGACGAGGAGTGCGCGCCGCTCGCGCTCGCGTCCTTCGGTGATCCGGGGGACGCCGTCGGCAAGGCGACCGTCGCACCCGACTCGAGCGTCTGCTACACCGTCACCGTCGAGACGCCGGGCCTGTATCTGGCACCGGCGCTGGACGACAGCAGCAACACCATGACCAGGCAGCTGCTCGCCGCCGACGGCAGCGAGGTGGACTGCTACGGCGACGGGTACGCCACGCACGGCATGTGCGCGGTGCCCGCGGCCGGCACCTACACGCTGAAGGTGCTCAACAACGACTGGCAGGACAAGGCCGGCTCCGTCACCTTCGTGCCGCTCGGCTCGACCCAGGGCTGCGCGGACCCCGTCGGCACCGACTGGGACCAGCCGGACGTCACCCGGACGACCGTGAGCCGAGTGGAGGTCGACTGCCAGCCCTTCGAGGGCGCGCGCGGCGACCGGGTCCGGCTGACCTACGGCACGAAGGCGTACGGCGACTCCCTCGCCTGGATCACCGACGCGACCGGCAAGCGGATCTGCGAGCAGTTCCCGGCGAACGACGAGGACAGCTGTGTGCTGCCCGGCGACGGCCCCTACCGGGTGATCTCCACGGTCTCGCGCGCGGAGAACGGCTTCCCCGCCGAGTACGCGGTGAAGGCGCGCCGGCTCAGCGACCCGCAGGGCTGCACCACCGCCCCGGTCCGCGCGTACGGCCCGCTGGAGCGGCAGGACCTCACCACCAACCCGTGCTTCACCTTCACCGCCGGTGCGGCGGGCCCGTACACCGTGCACTCCGTGAGCGAGGACCGGCAGGTCGGGGTGGCCCGGGTGTACGACGCGGCCGGGCTGAGCGTGTGCCGGTACGGGGCCGACCCGTGCCGGATCAAGACGCCGGGCACCTACACCGCTGTGCTCGACGACGGCACGTATCCCTTCCGTGACACGCGCGCCGGGCTGGTCGTCCTCGACCGTGCCTCCGACGCCGGATGCGTGGCGGCCGGGACGGGCCTGCACAAGGGCGAGCTGAGCGCGGTCGGTCAGTACGACTGCCTGGCGCTGGACGCCCCGCAAGGCGCCCGGATCGCCGCGCTCACCTCGCTCTCCTCGGCCGGGCTCACCCCCGAGGTGGAGGTCCTGGACCGGGCCGGCACCCCGCAGTGCGACGAGGACAAGCTGAAGGGCGGCGACTGCGCGCTCACCGGCGAGGCCCCCTACCGGGCGCTGGTGCACACCGACGACGACGGGGACACGGCGACCGGCGCCTACGCGGTGGCCTTCCACCGCACCGACGTCGCGCAGGGCTGCCCCGTCCTGCCCGCCGGAAGTTTCGCAGCGGACGGCAAGAAGGCCACGCTGACCACCGGCGACGGCGTCTTCTCGCACTGCCTGGGCATCCCGGCGGACGCGCACACGGACGCCGAGATCTTCCAGCTGATCGCCACCGCCGGGACCGCCTCCGCGGAGTTCTCGGTGCTGGACTCCGACGGCAAGCGGGTCTGCGAGCGCTACGCCACCACCAACGGCTGGACGATCTGCTCCCTGACCCCGGGCAAGGCCCATACCGTGCTGGTGACCGGCCGCGACGAGGCCGCCACCTACACCCTGACCCGGCGGGACGTCACCGCGAGCGCCTCCTCGGCGGGCTGCGTGAAGACCGCGGCCGCCAAGGTCGGCGGACCCTCCGTGAAGAGCGCGTACGGCGACCCCGGCACCCTCGACTGCCGGCAGGTGACCACCGCCGCGGACACCGACATCGTGCACGTCAACGTGCGGGACGCCCTCGGCACCGCCAACTCCGCGGTCGTCGCCGGGGACGGCCGCGTGGAGTGCTCCTTCCGCAACACCTCTTGCGCGGTCACCGGGTCCACCACCCACCAGGTCCTCGTGCAGACCCCGGCCAACCTCAAGGCCGCGCCCGAGTACCGCCTGGACGCCCTGCGCGTCGCGACCGCCGACGGGCCCGCGCCGGAGTGCGTCAAGGTGCCGTCGGTGGCGTACGGGTACGGGCCGATCACCGGCACGCTGGACGAGTCGCACACCGCGGTGTGCGCGGCGCTGCCGACCGCCGGGTTCGACCGCTTCGAGACCGACATCAAGGACACGGCCGGCGCCACCAGCACGGCGGTGCCGGTGCTGTACAACACGTCGACCTGGGCCAACGGCTGCACGCACTACATCCCGGAGGGCTACGACTGCGACGCGCTCGGCTCGTCCCAGCAGAGCACGCCGACGCTGTTCCTGCTGGGCCTGCCCGAGAAGGCGTCCACGACGGCCTACAGCGCCAAGCTGACCTGCACGTCCGCGCCGTGCGGCACCGAGGAGACGGCCGTCACCGCGGTCAGCCCCGACACCGGGGCCGCAGGCGGCAAGGTGAGGCTCACGGTCACCGGGACCGCGCTCGGCCCGGACGTCACCGTCCGGATCAGCCAGGCCGGGAAGACGATCACGGCGGCGGCCGACTCGGTCTCCGCGGACAACCGGACGGTGACCGCGACCCTCGATCTGACCGGCGCGGCCATCGGCACCTGGAACATCAGCGTGCTCACGCGCGGCTGGGAGTTCCCGCGCGGCACCTTCACCGTGACCCCCCAGCCCGAGCTGGAGAACACGGTGGCCCCCAAGGTGACCGGCACCGCCAAGACGGGTGCCAAGGTCACGGCCACGACCGGGAGCTGGTCGGCGACCCCGTCGTCGTACACGTACCAGTGGAAGGCGAACGGGACGGCGATCAGCGGGGCGACGGCGTCGACGTACAGCGTCCCCGCCGCGATGGTCGGCAAGAAGCTCACCGTGACCGTGACCGCGGTCAAGTCGGGCTGGGTGAGCGGGTCGGCGACCTCGGCGGCGGTGACCGTGGCCAAGGGGGACGCGCCCAAGGCGACCAAGCTGCCGGTGATCAGCGGGACGGTGAAGGTCGGCAGGACGCTGAAGACGTCCAAGGGGACCTGGTCTCCGGCGGCGACGTCGTTCGCGTACCAGTGGTACGCGAACGGCAGGGCGATCAGCGGGGCGACCAAGTCGTCGCTGGTGCTGAAGTCGGCGCAGAAGGGCAAGAAGATCACCGTGAAGGTGATCGCGCACCGTACGGGTCACAAGGACGGGTCGGCGCTGAGCAAGGCGACGAAGGCGGTCGCCGGCTGATCGTCGCCGCGAGGGCCGGCCGGCCCTCGCGCAGGGGTGGGGGAGGGGCTCCGCGGTTCGGCGGGGCCCCTTCCCCCGTTGGTGGAGGCCGTGGCGTGAAAGTCACGCCATCTCACGAGGCGACGGTTCCAGCACCACCTTTCCGGTGGTTCCGCGGGTTTCGAGGGCGCGATGGGCGGCCGCCGCCTCGGCGAGCGGGAAGCGCTGGACGGCCGGGATGAGGCGGCCCGTGGCGGCTTCGGTGAGGGCGCGCAGTTCGAGGGTGCGTACGGGGTTGGGGCCTCCGGTCTTCCGCATCATCACGGGGCCGAGGACCTGCTCGGACACGCCGTCGACGAAGTAAGGCCTGCCGTCGTGCTGCCCTGCACCGGCCCAGCCGAAGACGAGGTGCCGGCCGCCCGGCCCGAGCAGGGCGACGCACTCGCGGGCGACGTCGCCTCCGACGCCGTCGAAGACGACGGTGGCCGGTCGCCCGCCCAGGAAGGCACGGACCTTCTCGGGCCATGCCGGGTCCGTGTAGTCGACGGCGAGGTCGGCGCCGTTCTCCCGCACGCGGGCGACCTTCTCGGGGCCTCCCGCGAGGCCGATGACGACGGAGCCGGCGTTCCTGGCGTACTGCACGAGCAGGGTGCCGATGCCGCCGGCGGCCGCCGGGATCACGGCGACCGCGTCCGGGCCGAGCTCGGCGAACTGCAGGACCCCCATCGTCGTACGGCCCGTGCCGATCATGGCGACGGCCTCGGCGAAGTCGAGGTTCGCCGGGACCTCGTGGACGCGGTCCACGTCGGCGACGGCCAGCTCGGCGTAGCCGCCTGGTGCGAAGCCCAGGTGGGCGACGACGCGCTTGCCGAGCCAGAGCCCCGCGACGCCCTCGCCGAGGGCCTCGACGACGCCGGCGACCTCGCGGCCGGGAATCGTGGGCAGCGTGGGCGGCTGCGGTGCCGGGCCCTGGATGCCCTGGCGCAGGGCCGTGTCGAGGAGGTGGACACCGGCTGCTTCCACGGCGATCCGGACCTGGCCGGGGCCCGGGGCGGGGGCGTCGACCTGCTCGTAGGTGAGGTTCTCGGCCGGGCCGAAGGCGTGCAGGCGGATGGCGTGCATCGGGTCCCCCCATGGGTTGGGCCCTGTGCTGGTGAGCTGGGCCATGTGCTGGGAAGTGGTCAGGCATCCACCCCGTCGCCGGGGGGCGGCTGATGGATGCCGTGATCGATGCTCCGACCTCAAGCCTGCTTGAGGTCAAGGGCGTGCCGGCCGAGGGCCAGGGACACGGCCGTGAGCGCGCTGTTGAAGGACACCTCGGACAGCACGCCGGGGGCGGCGACCTGATCGCCCGCCAGATAGACCCCGTTGCCGCGATCGACGGCCGGGCGGTCGCGCCAGCTGGTGCCGGGCAGGTCGACGGCGCCGGTACGGCCGTTCGCCACGGACTCCCGGCGCCAGGTGACGCGTTCGCGCCAGCCGGGGAAGCCGAGGTCGAGAAGCTGCTCGGCACGGGCGATGCCGGCGGCCCTGGACTCGTGCGGGGCGAGGGGGATCTGGCCCTGGATCAGCTGTTCACCGGCCGGCGCCAGGGACCGGTCCTGCGCGGTGAACCGCTCCAGCCAACCGGTCTCGTCGAGGTCGGAGACGGCGAAGGCGTCCCCGCGCCGGGTCCGCACGGCGAGGTCGATGAGTGCCGTACGGCCGCTGGTCCACGTCAGGGAGTCGTCCTTGAGGAGGCGGCGGGCGGCGTCGAGGGAGGTGGCGACGATGACGGGCGTGCCGGTCGTCAGACTGTCGCGGTCATCGCGGTCATCGCGGTCATCGCGGTCATCGCGGTCATCGCGGTCATCGAGGTCGTCGAGGCTGTCGATTCGGGAGAGGGTCTCCATCCGCACCCCGAGATTCCAGGCCCGGGCCGCCATCCGGTCGATCATGGTCGCCCATCCGCCCCGCGGATAGTGCGCCTCCGGCGGCAGCTTGGTGGCCCGGCGCAGCCGCTCCTGCACGAACGCGGCGGACAGGGCGCCGGGGTCGTGGTGGAACAGGGCGACGGCGGAGTAGTGGGCGGCGGCACGGGCGCCCTCCTCGCCGGCGATGTCCGTGGCCCAGGTCATGAAGTCGACGTCGACGGGCGCCTGCGGCAGGCCGCGCCGCAGCAGCTTGAGCATGGCGAAGGGCGGGGTGCGGCGCAGGACACCGCGGTGCCGCAGCCGCAGCCGGGCGGCCTCCAGGGGCGGGAGCGGCGCGAGCGGCCCGATCAGGTCGCGCTGCTTGAGCCAGGCCCAGTGCGGGCCGCCGTTGTACAGGGCGTGCGGGCCTTCGTTCGTCCGGTACGGCCCCTCGGCGGTCCGTGCCCGCCCGCCGAGGGTGTGGTGGGCCTCGTACACGGTGACCTTGGCGCCCGCCTCGGCGGCGGTGATGGCCGCGGTGAGTCCGGCGAAGCCGCCGCCGATGACGGTGATGCGGTGCATGGCTGGGGTCTCCCTTGTGGTCGGGGTCGCCTTTCGTCCCTTCTCTGTGAGTAGGACGGTCCGGGGGACTCGGAATGTGACATCGGGGTGGCGGTGGGGGTGCTGGCGGGGGTGTTGGCGGGGCGGCGGGGCGGGGGTGGTGCTGTGCCGGCGCGGGGGTGGCGGGGTGTCGGCGCAGGTCAGGGGGATTGTCAGTGGTGGGGTGCAGCATGGGGGCATGGCGAGGAGAGCGATGGGTGAGGGTGGCGGTGCCGGTAGGGGCGGCAGCGCGGGCAGGGGAGGCAGCCGGGGGAGGGGCGGTGGTGCGGGCAGGGGTGCCGGTAGCGGTGGCGGTGGCGGTGGCGGTGGCGGTGGCGGTGGCGTGAAGGGTGCGCGGCGGCCCGAGGTGCGGTTGCCGCCGCTGGAGCCGTACCGGGACGGGGCGTTGGAGCCGGACGGGGACTACGACGGCCTGGAGTTCCGGGAGGAGGACCTCGGCGGACAGGACGGCGGCGGCGCCCGCTTCCTGGACTGCGCGCTGCGGGGCTGCGCCCTGGACGAGACGAGACTGCACCACGCCCGGATCCTCGACTCGGTGCTCACGGCACCGCGGGGCGTCGGTACCGATCTCGCCGAGTCGACCCTGCGTGATGTGGAGCTGGTGGACGCCCGCCTGGGCGGGGTGCAGCTGCACGGCGCCGTGCTGGAGCGGGTGCTGATCAGGGGCGGCAAGATCGACTACCTGAACATGCGCAAGGCCAAGCTCAAGGACGTCGTCTTCGAGGGCTGCGTCCTGGTCGAGCCGGACTTCGGGGGCGCCCGCCTCGAGCGGGTGGAGTTCGTGGACTGCGCGGTGAAGGGGGCGGACCTCACCGGGGTGACGCTGGCGGAGGTGGATCTGCGCAGGACGGCGGAGCTGGACATCGCGCGGGGGGTGGACCGGCTGGCCGGGGCGGTGATCAGTCCGGGCCAACTCCTGGATCTGGCACCTGTGTTGGCGGCGCAGTTGGGGATCCGGGTGGAGGGTTAGAGGTGGGTCTGCGGAAGGTCGGTGGGGCTGAGGGGCGGCGTTGGCCAATGCTGTGGACAGCCCGTAAGACGTCGGCCTTCACGACCTGATCGCGGACTGGAAGGCCGGCGTTGTCGCGTATCGCCTCGCGCACCACCGGCCGGCTCAGCCGCTGCGGAACCGCCCGGTGCCGACACCGGCCCGGCCCCCTCACCCCACCCGGCTCACCCCACCCGGGTCACCCCACCCGGGTCACCCCACCCGGGTCACCCCACCCGGGTCACCCCACCCGGGTCACCCCACCCGGGTCACCCCACCCGGGTCACCCCACCCGGCTCACCCCACCCGGCTCACCCCACCCGCGGAAACCGCGCCTGGAGTGTCCAGATGGCCGGGTTCTCGGCCAGGTCGTCGTGCAGGTCGATGAGGTCGGCGATCAGGTCGTGCAGGAAGTCGCGGGCCTCGCGGCGCAGCTCGGTGTGCGAGAAGGTGAGCGGGGGCTCCTCCGCCGGCATCCAGTCCGACTCGATGTCCACCCAGCCGAAGCGGCGCTCGAAGAGCATGCGGTCCGTGGACTCGGTGAAGTCCAGTTCCGCGTGTTGCGGACGGGAGGCGCGGGAGCCGGCCGGGTCCTGGTCCAGCTGCTCGACGATGTCGCACAGGGCCCAGGCGAAGTCGAGCACCGGCACCCATCCCCAGGCTGTGGACAACTCCCGGTCCGCCTTGGTGTCGGCGAGGTAGACGTCGCCGCAGAACAGGTCGTGACGCAGGGCGCGGACGTCCGCGCGGCGGTAGTCCGTCTGCGGGGGATCCGGGAAACGGTTGGAGAGGGCGTAGCCGATGTCGAGCACGTAGGGGATGGTGTCACGCCGAACTCATAGGATCACTGGCGTGTCCCGTTTCGCGCCCCTTGCCCTGACCGTCACCTCCGCCCTGCTCGTCCTCACCGCGTGCGGCGTCCAGGGCACCCCCGGCGGTTCCGGCGTGCGCGACCCGTACTTCCCCAAGGCCGGCAACGGCGGCTACGACGTCACCCACTACGCCCTCGACCTCGCCTACGACCCCGACGACCGCCACCTCACCGGCACGGCGGAGATCACCGCACGGGCCACCCAGGACCTCTCCGCCTTCGACCTCGATCTGAAGGGCCTGGACGTCGAGCGGGTCGGCGTGGAGGGCGAACGCGCTCGCTGGAGCCGAAACGGCCAGGAACTCGTCGTCCGTCCGCACGACGAGCTCGACAAGGGCGAGACCTTCCAGCTCACCGTCCGCTACTCCGGCACCCCCGAGACCGTCACCGACCCCGACGGCTCCGAGGAGGGCTGGCTCCCCACCGCCGACGGCGCGCTCGCCCTCGGGGAGCCGACGGGCTCCATGGCGTGGTTCCCCGGCAATCACCACCCGTCCGACAAGGCGTCGTACGACATCGACGTGACCGTGCCGGAGGGCCTGGAGGCCGTCTCCAACGGGGAGTTGGTGAAACGGACGACCAGCGGCGGTCGAACGACGTTCCGTTGGCACGCCTCCGAACCCATGGCGAGCTACGTCACCACGCTCGCCATCGGCGACTACAAGATCAGCCGCTCCACCACCGACAGCGGCCTGCCCGTGTACGTCGCCGTGGAGCCGGGGCAGGCCGACGGCAGCCGCGAGGTGCTCGCCCGGCTCCCCGAGATCATGGACTGGGCGGAGGAGAACTTCGGCCCGTACCCCTTCTCCTCCACCGGCGCGATCGTCGCCGACGCGGACGCCGCCGACTACGCCCTGGAGACCCAGAACCGGCCCCTCTTCCCCGGCGCCCCCGGCATCGAACTGGTCGTCCACGAACTCGCCCACCAGTGGTTCGGCAACTCCGTGACACCGAAGAGCTGGCGGGACATGTGGCTCAACGAGAGCTTCGCGACGTACGCGGAGTGGCTGTGGCAGGAGGACGACGGCGGCGACAGCGCGCAGGACATCTTCGACGCCCGGTACGACCACGGCGAGGACGACTTCGAGGACCTCTGGGACTTCCCGCCCGCCAAGCCCACGAGCGCCGCGCACATCTCCGGCGACCCCGTCTACGAGCGCGGCGCGATGGTCCTGCACAAGATCCGCCAGACCGTCGGCGACGACACCTTCTACGACATCGTCCAGGGCTGGGCGGCCGACCACCGGCACGGCAACGCGGACACCGACGACTTCACGGCGTACGTGGAGGAGAAGGCACCGGACGAGGACTTCGCCCCCATCTGGGAGGACTGGCTGTACGGCGACGGAAAACCCGACCAGCCCTGACGGCGCCCGCCCCGCAAGCCTTCAGGCCGACCGCCCGCCGCCCGGTCAGGCCGGCTGCCCCGCCGCCCGGTCGGGCCGGCTGTCCCGCCGCCCGGTCGGGCCGGCTGCCCCTCAATCCTTCAGGCCGGCGGCCACCCCGCCACCCGGTCATGCCGACCGTCCCGCCACCCGGTCATGCCGACCGTCCCGCCACCCGGTCATGCCGACCGTCCCGCCACCCGGTCATGCCGACCGTCCCGCCACCCGGTCATGCCGACCGTCCCGCCACCCAGCCAGCCCGTCAGGCCGCCCGCGCCAGATCCCGTCGCATCGCCGCACGCGCCGCCCATATCGCCTCGGCGTGCCGGCGCCGTCGTTCCTGCGACTCCGGGGAGTCGAGCGGCGGATCACCGGCGGCGAACGCGTCCTGGAGATCCCACAGGGTCGCGTAGACCTTCTCGAGTACGTCCGACATCTCCTGCGGGGCGCAGATCAGGGCGGTCTCACGGGCCTCGTCGCAGCCCGACGCCCGGAACGCCTCCCGTACCGCCGCGGCCGTCTCTCGGGCCCCCTCCGCCCGGTCGCGACCGGTGACGGCCGCCGCGTGCATGCCCTCATAGGCCAGCTGGTACTTCGTCAGGACGGTCACATGGATCTGTTCGCGTTCCTGCCGGGTCCGGTCGGACAGATCGCGGCGCCAGCGCGCCCGGTCCGCGAGCAGCGTCGAGCCGACGCCGACGAGGGCGCCCAGGGCGGTGCCGGCCAGGGTCGTCCAGTCCATGCCGGTTCAGGCCTCCTTGCCCGCGTCCCACTCGTCCAGCAGCCGTGCCAGATCCGGTGGCCACACCGGCTCCGGTGCGGCCGCCAGTTCCTCCCGGGTCCACCAGCGCCAGCTGAGGATGCCGTCGGCTGCGTGGGCTGCGGGGAGTTGGGGGCCGGTCGGGTCGCGGTGGGGGCCCTGGGTGACGTAGATGTGCTCGTGTTGGCGGACGGGGACGGACGCGTGCGTGAAGTCGTGCTCCCAGGTGCACAGCAGGGGGCCCGGTTCCAGGTCCGTCCAGCCGGTCTCCTCGCGCAGTTCGCGCAGGGCGCCCTCGCGGGGTGTCTCGTCCGCCTCCAGGCCGCCGCCGGGCAGGGCCCAGTGCACGCCGACCTCGACGTTGTCGTACCGGAAGAGGAGGACCGAGCCCTCCGGGTCGAGTACGGCTACGCGGGCGGCTCGGCGTGGGGTGCGTGGGGGACTGGGCAGCGGTTTGCGCAGAACCGTGCAGGGCCGGTCGAGTTGGCGGTCTCTCCCGTAGGCGATGGTCTCGTAGCCGAGGGCCGTCCAGAAGGCGAGGGCGTCGGGGGTGTTGTCGAGGACGGCCAGGCGTACGGCGGTGCGGTCCGCCGCGCGGAAGCGGTCCTCGACGAGGGAGGCCAACCGGCGTCCGTACCCCTGGCGTCGCGCGCCCGCGTCCACCATCAGGAGTCCGATCCAGGGGTCCGGGTCGGACGGGTCCGGGTGGCGGGCCAGCGTGATCACGATCCCGGCCAGTTGTCCGGCTCCCCCACTCTCGGCTTCCCCCGGGCGGGGGGACCCCCGTCGCGCGAGCAGCACCTCTGCCCCGGGGACCCGCACCTCCTCGGCCAGCGCGGCCGCCACCTGCTCCGGGCGGATGTCGTCCGGGTCCGGGAAGTCACCGCTGAGCGCGTGGAAGTCGCGGTTGGAGGCGTAGAGCGCGGTGAGTTCGGTGAGGAGCGGGCCCGGTATGTCGTGGCCGGGGGTGAGGGGGAGGGGGTCGAGGATCATTCGGGCAACCTATCCAACGGCCCGAGCACCAAGCCCCCCGATGCGGGGAGCCCCCGGCCACGGCGTACCGCGGCAAGGGGCTCCGGCTCAGCGCGGCGTCCGTCAGACGTTCACGCCGAAGTCCTGCGCGATGCCCACCAGGCCAGAGGCGTAGCCCTGGCCGACCGCGCGGAACTTCCACTCGGCGCCGTTGCGGTAGAGCTCGCCGAAGACCATGGCGGTCTCGGTGGCCGCGTCCTCGGAGAGGTCGTAGCGGGCGATCTCGGCGCCGCCGGCCTGGTTGACGATGCGGATGTAGGCGTTGCGGACCTGGCCGAAGTTCTGCGAGCGGTTCTCCGCGTCGTAGATCGAGACCGGGAAGACGATCTTGTCGACGTCGGCCGGGAGACCGGCCAGGTTGACGTTGATCGCCTCGTCGTCGCCCGCGCCCTCACCCGTGCGGTTGTCACCGGTGTGGACGATGGTGCTGTCCGGGGTCTGCTTGTTGTTGAAGAAGACGAAGTGGGCGTCCGAGTAGACCTTGCCCGTGGGGTTGACCGCGATCGCGGAGGCGTCGAGGTCGAAGTCCGTGCCGGTGGTGGTGCGGACGTCCCAGCCGAGGCCCACGGTGACGGCGGTCAGGCCCGGAGCCTCCTTGGTGAGCGAGACGTTGCCACCCTTGGACAGGCTTACAGCCATTGTTTGGGAGTCCCTTCCCTCGTTGCGGTACGGCTAGAAGCTACAGCTACCCCTATGAACGCGGAGAGGGGTACCTCAAGTTCCAGGTGTCTTTACTTTCTTTGCCAAAGAGCACTCGTAGGCCGCACGCGGCGATATTCGCGTGACGTGGACCGGACAGGACAGGGAACATGGACGGCATGTCTGGTCCCTACGTCGTCCGCGGCTCCGTCTCGCTTCCCGAGGCCGAGCTCATGTGGCGTTTCTCGCGGTCGAGCGGCCCGGGCGGCCAGCACGTCAACACCAGTGACTCGCAGGTCGAGCTGCGGTTCGACCTGGCGAGGACCGAGGCGCTGCCCGAGGTGTGGAAGGAGCGGGCACTGCAGCGGCTGGCGTCCCGCCTCGTCGACGGCGTCGTCACCGTCCGCGCCTCCGAGCACCGCTCCCAGTGGCGCAACCGCGAGACCGCCGCCGTACGCCTCGCCGCCCTCCTCGCCGAGGCGACGGCCCCGCCGCCGAAGCCGCGCAAGCCGACCCGGATTCCCCGAGGGATCAACGAGCGGCGGCTGAGGCAGAAGAAGCAGCGCTCGGACACCAAGCGGGGACGGTCCGGGCGGGACTGGGGGTAAGGGCTCCCGCTCCCCCTGGCCGACATCTCCCCGGCCGACATCTCCGCGTCCCGCCCGCACATCCGCGTAGAGCCACACACGGCCCCGTCGCACACCCGTACCGCGTCTGTCACATCCCCGGCGCGCGATCCGTCATGCCAGTGAGGACGGACCGCGACGAGAGGCTGCGACAGATGAGTGCCGGTGCCGGTGACACCGACGACACCGACTTCCTTGCCCAGCGCTTCGAGGCGCACCGCGCCCGCCTGCGCGCCGTGGCCCACCGCATGCTCGGCTCGGCCGCCGAGGCCGAGGACGCGGTGCAGGAGGCGTGGTTCCGGGTGAGCCGCTCCGACACCACCCGTGTCGACAACCTCGGCGGCTGGCTCACGACCGTCGTCGGCCGGGTCTGCCTGGACATGCTGCGCTCCCGCAAGTCCCGCGCGGAGCAGCCCCTGGACACCACGGCACCCGCTTCCGCCGCCTCCGCCGATCCGGTCACACCCGCCGCCTTCGCGTCCGCCTTCACACCCGCCTCCGCGACCGACCCCGAGCAGGACGCGCTCCTCGCCGACTCGGTGGGCGTGGCCCTGCTCGTCGTACTGGACGCCCTGACACCTGCCGAGCGGCTGGCGTTCGTGCTGCACGACCTGTTCGGGGTGTCGTACGAGGAGGTCGCGGCCGTCGTGGACCGTACGCCGGCCGCCGCCCGGCAGCTCGCCAGCCGCGCTCGGCGCCGGGTGCGGGGGGCGCAGGTGCCCGAGAGCGACCGCGCCAGGCAGCGGCAGGTCGTGGACGCCTTCCTCGCCGCCGCGCGGGACGGTGACTTCGAGGGGCTGCTCGACATCCTGGACCCGGACGTCGTCGCCCGCACCGAGGTCGGGGTGGCCACGGGCGCGGCGGCGGTGGCGCGGGGCGCGGCGACGTTCGGGCCCCTCGCCGGTGTCGGGCGGCCCGCGCTGGTCGACGGCGTGCTGGGGTTCGTGGTGCTTGCCGAGGGGCGGGTGGAACGGGCCTTCAAGTTTGCGTTCGTACGGGATCGGATCGCCGCGATCGACATCGTGACGGACGCCGAGCGGGTGTCCCGGCTCGACGTGGCGCTGATCCAGTGGCGCTGATCTAGTCGAGGCCCTGGTCGAGGATCTGGTCCAGCTCCAGCACGCCCACCGTCTGGCCCCCGGACGTCTCCCCGGTGGTGCGGAAGCCCAGCCCGAGGTAGAAGCCCTCCGGACCGTCGGGGCCGGGGTGCCAGGTGACGTAGAGGTGCTTGCCGCCCCTGCGGCGGATCTCCGCGGCCACGGACTCGACCGCGAACCGTCCGTATCCCCGGCCCTGTTCCCGCGCGGCGATGTTCAGCCGCCACAGTCCGGAACGGAAGACGGTGCCGTCGCCGCGCCAGTCGATGTCGAGGAACGCCATCAGGAACCCGACGGGACGGTCGCCGTCGACGATCAGGCGTGGCCAGGCGACGCCGACGGGGTGGACGTATGCCTCGGCGAGGGACTGCATGACGGGGGAGACCGCGTGTTCCTGGTCGGGGCGGACGCTTATGCCGGTGGCGGCCTCGAAGTTTCCGGGTGTGATCTTTTCGAGCCGGGGCGCTGAAGTGGGCGATGTCATCCCGGCACGCTATGGCGGGTGATCGGTCGGCGGCCATGGAATTGTTCCCGCCCCCGGCCGCGGAGTTCACCCCAACTGCCGGTAGCGGCCCCGGAAATACGTCAGCGGCCCTCCGTCCGAACTCGGCAGCGAGGCCGACAGGACGCGGCCGATCACCAGAGTGTGGTCGCCGGCCGTCACCCGTTGCTCGGTGCGGCACTCCAGGGTGGCCAGGGCGCCGCCCACCAAGGGGGCGCCGGTCTCCGTGCCGCGGATGTACGGAATGTCGGCGAACAGCAGCCGGTCGCTGACGCGGCCCTTCATGGCGAAGCGGCCGGCGATGTGGCGCTGGCTCTCGGCGAGGACCGAGACCGCCCACAGGGGCTGCTCGGCGAGCAGGTCGTCCATACGGGAGCCCTCACGCAGGCTGACCAGCACCAACGGCGGGTCCAGGGAGACCGACATGAAAGCCGTCGCCGTCATGCCGACGTCCTCGCCGACCGGCGCGTGCGGGTCGTCCGGGTCCAGCGGCGGCTCCAGCGCGGTCACCAGGACCACACCCGCGGCCAGCCGCGCCATGGCGGCACGGAACTCGTCGTTGCTCACTCCCTCAGCATGCCCGCAAGCGCTCCGGGCGGCGGGGAGGACGGCGGTCACGGGCGGCGCGGGGGAGAAGTGTTCGGCACGCCGAAAACGCTAATGTCGGCCCCGCACACGCCACATCGGCCCTGCGCCCGAGAACGGACCTAGGACTACGGGCGGAGGCCGACGCGCCTGTTCAGAACCGTTTGGCGACATCTCACAGGCATACAGAGTTCGCGTTCAGTAAACACACAGGAAAAACGCAGAAACGCCGCTCAATTGTTCACGTTTCCCTGTGACTTGAGTCACAAGGGGCATTAATTGTTGACCCTGTGTACCGAGTGGGGAGCGCGCTGTGATTCAGTGGCGGGGAAGCTGCAAGGGCACGATCGATTGAGAAGCATCGACTGAGAAGCGCCGAAGAGCACCCTTGATTCGCTGCGAGGTCTCGGGGGGAGGGCGAGCATGGAGACCGAGTCGGAGCCGTACGTCCGTCTTGCGACCTTGCGCCAAGTGCACCAGGTCATGGCGGACATGAACACCGCCCGCAGCCTGGCGGACACGCTGCAGACCGTTGCCGACGGCGTCGTCGTCGGCCTCGGCTACGAGCTGGCGTGCGTCAACCTCGTGCGTCCCGACGGCGATCTCGTCGTCGCCGCGTTCTCCGGCAACCCCGCCGCCGAGGCCCTCATCACCGGCCGCGTCGGCTCCCGCGAGTCCTGGGACCGCCGGCTGGCCATGGGCGAGCGGTGGGGCGACCTGGTCTTCATCCCGCACACCGAGGGCTGGATACTCGACGACGACGACGTACCGCAGTGGTACACTGACGGCCCCGCACCCCGCTTCGAGGACGAGTGGCACCCCTCGGACCGGCTCTTCGCGCCGATGTACACGCTGGGCGCGCAGGGCGCCGGGTGCGGTGAGCTGATCGGGGTCCTGTCCGTGGACCGGCCGCGCAACGGCCGGCTGCCGGGCGCATGGGGGCGCGAGGCGCTCCAGATGTACGCGTTCCAGGCCGCCATCGCCATCAGCAACGCACGTCTACGCGCGAATATGCAGCGGGCACTGGTCCGGCTGGAGCGCGAGCAGCAGGCCCTTCGGGCGAGCGAGGAAAGCTTCCGCCAGGCCTTCGAGTACGCCCCCTCCGGCATGGCCATCGCCGAGATGGGCGGCGACCAGCACGGGCGGATCCTCCGGACCAACGACGCGCTCTGCCGCCTCCTCGGCCGCCCCGCCTCCGCGATGCGCCGCTACTCCTTCTCCGACCTCGTCCACCCCGAGGACATCGGCACCCTGCTGCGTACGTCGGCGGAGGGCGGCCGCGCGGAGCTGCGCCTCGGCCGCCGCGACGGCACCTACGTCTGGGTCTCGCTGCGCAACTCCGTCGTCGCCGACGCCGCCGACGGCCCCCGCTTCCTGCTCACCCACGTCGAGGACATCGAGGAGCGCAAGCGCCGCGAGCTCCAGCTCGCCCACCGCGCCTCCCACGACTCCCTCACCGGCCTGCCGAACTCCGCCGAGCTGCGCTCCCGCCTCTCCGCGCGCCTGTGCGAGCGCCCCACCCACGCGGGTGCCCTGCAGTCCACGGACGCGGCCTACGGCCACCCCGCCGTCTACGACGCCAACGGCCACGGCTTCGACTTCCCCGGCGCGGCGGTGTACGACGCCTACGACCATCACGAGCACACCGTCGCCCCGGCCGAGGGCGGGCGTGACGACGGTGCCAAGGGGCTCGCGGTCCTCTTCTGCGACCTCGACGGCTTCAAGTCGATCAACGACCGGTTCGGGCACAACGCGGGTGACGCGGTTCTCATCGAGGTGGCCCGGCGGCTGACGCGCGGGGTCCGCGACGGCGACACCGTCGCCCGGCTCGGCGGTGACGAGTTCGTGATCCTCGCCGACGGCCTCGGCCGGGCCGACGCCCAGGACCTCGCCGTACGCCTGCGCAACGAGATCATCCAGCCCATCCGGGCGGAGGGGCGTGCGGTCCGCGTCGGTGCCAGCTTCGGCATCGGGTGGGCACACTGCGGGATGACTGCGGACGAAGTGTTGAAGTCCGCTGACGAGCGGATGTACGTAGAGAAACGATCTCGTCCCAAACAGCACAGACGCGCTGGGTAACTCCCAGGTCAGCGAGCTGATGCGATCCGAGTCACCCGTTTGGGTCAGCAGGAGCGGGTAGGCTCGCCATTCTGACCCCACGCATCGCATCCGCCCGCACCTGGTGAGGAGTACCAAGGGATGACGTCCGGCAACAACGGCGCCACTACGCCCGAGGACGACGACCCGTTCGGCTACCTCTACGCCGACGGGCAGGCCAACGGCGCCCAGCCGCCCTCCGGTGGCGGGGGCTACGGCTACCCGGGCTCGGTCAACCGGGTGCGAGCGGTCGGCCAGCGCCAGTACGGCCAGCAGCAGCCGACGGCGCCCTACGGCCAGATACCGCAACAGCAGGGCGCGTACGGCCAGCCGAACGCGCACTACGCGGCGCCGGAGACGCACCCCGGCGGGGCGCCGACGGCCCAGCAGCAGCCTGCGTACAGCGGCGGCAGCGGCTCCGGTCGCGGCGGGGGCCCCAACACCAAGGGCCTGCTGATCGGCGCGATCGCGGTGGTCGCGGCGGTCGTCATCGGCATCGGCGTGGCGATGCTGGGCGGCGACGGCGACCAGGACGACAAGGGCAACGAGGCCGGCTCGACGCCGACGCAGTCCCAGCAGAGCACCGCACCGAGCCCGTCGAACAGCAACAGCCAGGCGGCCGAAGAGGACCTGCCGACCATCGACGCCAAGGCCCTGGCCCTCGGCGGCACTGTTGCCACCGCGTCCGACGTCAAGGGCGCCAAGGCGGACGGCGGTGTCTACGTGACCGGCTTCAACCAGGTCGGCTCCTCGGTCACCTGGACGGTCAACGGCATCCCCAAGAAGGGGAAGTACACCGTGTACGTCGGCTACAGCGTCCCGGGCAAGGACCAGAACGCCACGCTCACGGTCAACGGTACGGCCTCCAACACGCCGGTCGACCTGAAGAACTGGGCGAACGCCGGCGAGGGCGACTACGAGAAGGGCTGGACGCAGACCTACAACTACGTCCAGCTCAACGAGGGCACGAACACGATCAAGGTCTCCTGTGAGCAGGGCAACCAGTGCGACGCCCTGCTCGACCAGATGTGGCTGGTGAAGGGCTGGGTCAAGTCCAGCTCCTGATCACGCGGCGGTGACCTCCCCGGTCACCGCCACCCGTCCCAGCAACTCCTCGTACGCCCCCCGCTCGAACTCCCCCGCCACCGGCGCCAGCACGCTCGCCGCGCTGAGTGCCGACGCGCGGGCCAGGCGGTCCGGCCACGGCAGCCGCTCCACCAGCCCCGACAACAGGCCCGCGACCGTCGCGTCGCCCGCGCCCGTCGGGTTGCCGCGGAGGCGGGCCGGCGGGGTGGCTCGCCAGCGGCCCTCGGGGGTCAGGGCCAGGAGGCCCGCCCCGCCGAGGGAGGCCACCACCGCTCGGGCGCCGCGCCTGCGGGCGTCCTGTGTGGCGCGCAACGGCTCGTGGGAGCCGGTGAGTTCGGCCAGCTCGTCGGCGTTGGGCTTGATGATGTCCGGGCGGGCGGCGACGCCCCGGCGCAGTGCCTCGCCGCTGGTGTCCAGCAGCACCGGAACCTCCGCCGCGCGTGCGGCCCGTACCAGACCGGCGTACGCCCCCACCGGCACGCCCGGCGGCAGGCTGCCGCACAGGGCCACCGCCGAGGCCGACGGGACGAGATCCTCGTACGCCTCCTGGAAGGCGGACCACTCGGCGGGGGAGATCGTCGGGCCGGGTTCGTTGAGCTGGGTGGTGTCGCCGGTCCGCTCGTCGACCACGGCGATCGTGCGCCGGGTCGCGCCGGTCACCGGGACCAGGGCGTCCACCACGCCCGGCGTGGCCGTGAGCCGCTCCTGTACGACGCGGCCCGTCGCGCCGCCCGCGAAGCCGGTGACCGTCACCTCATGGCCCAGGGCCGCGAGGACGCGGGCCACGTTCAGGCCCTTCCCGCCGGGGCGCTCGGTCACCTCGGAGACCCGGTGGGACGCGTGGGGCCGCAGCGCCCGTACGCGATAGGTGATGTCGAGAGCGGTGTTCAGCGTGACCGTGAGGATCACCTGGGCCGACCTCCCCCGAAGAAGTTCAGAAATGCGAAGAAGCCCGATCATGCCAAACGGGCGGCGGCCGTCCCAGTCTCCCAGGACAACCGCCGCCCTCAACAGCAGGACACATCAACCCAGTTGGGGTTCAACCACCCATTCGCCCCGGCGCATCACGCCCTTGAGGTCGAAGCCGGCGTCCAGCAGCACCAGGTCGGCGTCCTTGCCGGGCTCCAGGGAGCCGATGCGGTCGTAGCGGCCGAGCAGCTTGGCGGGGTTGGCGGACAGGGCCGCCACCGCGTCCTCGACGGGCAGCCGGTCGATGGTCACCGCCCGCTTGAAGGCGCGGTCGAGGGTCAGGGTGGACCCCGCGATCGAGCCGCCTTCGACGAGGCGTGCCACCCCGTCGGCCACCTCCACCTCCAGCGGGCCGAGCATGTAGCGGCCGTCGCCGAAGCCCGCCGCGTCCATCGCGTCCGTGATGAACGCGACCCGGTCCGCGCCCGCGTGACGGAACGCCAGCTGCAGGGCCGCCGGGTGCAGGTGCGTACCGTCGTTGATCAGCTCGACGGTCACCCGCTCGTCCTCCAGCAGGGCCGCGATCGGGCCCGGCTCCCGGTGGCCGAGCGGCGGCATCGCGTTGAACAGGTGCGTGGCGACCGTCGCGCCCGCCTCGATCGCCTCCACCGTCTGCTCGTACGTCGCGTCCGTGTGCCCGATCGCCGCGATGACGCCGTGTTCGGCGAGGAGGCGTACGGAGTCGAGGCCGCCCGGCAGCTCGGTGGCGAGGGTGACCATCGTGGCGTGCCCGCGCGCCGCGTCGATCAGCTTGCGGACCTCCGCCGGGTCCGGGTCGCGCAGCAGCTCCTCGGAGTGCGCGCCCTTGCGGCACGGGGAGATGAACGGGCCCTCGAAGTGGATGCCGGCGATGTCGCCCTGCTCGGCCAGTTCGGAGAGGAGCCCGGCTCGCTGGGCCAGGAAGTCCATGTCGCCGGTCACCGTGGAGGCGACGAGGGTGGTGGTGCCGTGGAGGCGGTGGGTGTGGATGCCGGTGACTACGTCGTCCGCCGTGCCTGACGTGAACGAGGCTCCGCCGCCGCCGTGGTTGTGGATGTCTACGAAGCCTGGCAGGAGCCAGTGGCCGGATACGTCGATCAGGTGGGCGTTCTCTGGGGCTGTGCCGGCGATGCGGGGGCCGTCGACGATCACTTGGGCGTCTTTGAGGGTTCCCGTGGGCATGACCACGTTGGCGCCGGAGAGGATCAGGGGCACTTTGCCTGTTGCGGGCTGCGGGTTCGCTGTGGCTGGTCGCGCAGTTCCCCGCGCCCCTGGGTGGGCTGCCATCAGGGAGATACCTCCGTACGGTCGGTTTTGTCGAGGAGATCCCAGGCCAGGAGCCCGGCGCCCAGGCATCCCGCCGTATCGCCCAGGGCCGCGGGGACGATCTCCGGCAGCTTCTGG
Source organism: Streptomyces sp. DT2A-34 (assembly GCF_030499515.1). Taxonomy (NCBI): domain Bacteria; kingdom Bacillati; phylum Actinomycetota; class Actinomycetes; order Kitasatosporales; family Streptomycetaceae; genus Streptomyces; species Streptomyces sp. DT2A-34. The sequence continues at coordinate 5,504,797 of NZ_JASTWJ010000001.1, forward strand.
AAAGTCACCCGCCGCCGGACGGCGTCCCGCAGTGGTGTGAACAACGTTTCCCCCGCCTCAGCGAGGCCGCCGCCGATGATCAACATCCGGGGGTCCAGCAGGGTGAGGGCGGTGACCAGACCGTCGGCGAGTGCGTCCACGGCCTCCTGCCACACCCGTACGGCGTTCGGGTCACCGGACGCGACGGCCTTCGCGCAGTCCGCCGCGTCCGCCTCCGGGTCCCCGCAGGCAGCGGCCCATGCCTTGCTCACCGCCGCCGCGGAGGCGAACCGCTCCAGACAGCCGTGCTGCCCGCACGGACAGGCGGGCCCGCCGGGCCGTACGACGATGTGGCCGATCTCGCCCGCGAAGCCGTGCGCACCCGCCTCCACCCGGCCGTCGATGCCGATGGCGCCGGCGATCCCGGTGCCGAGCGGCACGAAGAGGAAACGGTCGGTGCCCCTGCCCGCGCCGATCCGGCCCTCCGCGAGACCGCCGGTGCGCACGTCGTGGCCGAGGGCGACGGGGATGCCGCCGAGCCGTTCGGTGAGCAGCTGCCGCAGGGGTACGTCCCGCCAGGCCAGGTTGGCCGCGTAGGTGGCGATGCCCCGTTCCTCGTCGACGATCCCGGGGACGGCGACGCCGACGGCGGCCGCGGGCTCGCCGAAGTGCTGTTCGCCGTACGCGCGCAGCTCGGCGGCGAAGTCGAGGATGCCCTCGACGACCGCGTCCGGCCCGCGCTCGCGCCCGGTCGGGCGGCGGGCCTGATGGAGGAGCACGGGGGTTCTGGGGGGCGCCCCCCGGGAAGGCACACTGCTCGCCCCTGCCAGAGCGGCCTTCATCCCGGTGCCGCCCACATCGAGGGCGATGACATGTCTCACGGGGACAGTGTGTCTTGCGCACCCGCGAGAGGTCTAGTCCACTTACGTGGTGTAGACCTTATGGGGGTAATATGTATGACGTTTCGAAAGTTTCGAACATGGGTGTGGGGCGGTTTTGCGTGCAGCGGCGTAGGCGTACGAGGCGTACCTGGCGTACGGGGACGATCGCGGCGGTGTCCGCGCTGGGCCTGACGGCGGTTCTGGGCGGCTGTGGGCTGACCGGTGGTTCGGACGAGGTGACGCTGAAGCTGGTCGCCGCGGACTACGGGGACAGCGCCGCGAACAGCTCCGAGAAGTACTGGGACAAGCTCGTGAAGGCGTACGAGGCCGAGCACCCCGGCGTACGGATCGATGTCAGCGTGTACTCCTGGAACGACGTCGACGCCAAGGTCAAGCAGATGGTCGACGCCGGCAAGGCGCCGGACATGGCGCAGATCGGCGCGTACGCGGACTACGCCGCGAAGGACCTCCTCTACTCGGCCGACGACCTGCTCTCCATCTCCGTCCAGGCCGACCTCGTCGCGCAGCTCGCGGACGCCGGGCAGGTCGACGGGGTGCAGTACGGCATACCGTTCGCCTCCTCCACGCGCCTGCTCTTCTACAACAAGACCCTCTTCCAGAAGGCCGGCCTCACCGCGCCGACGACCTGGAAGGAGCTGGCCGCCGACGCCGCGGTGCTCAAGGCGGACGGCGTGAAGTACCCGTACGCGCTGCCGCTCGGGCCCGAGGAGGCGCAGGCCGAGACGATGCAGTGGCTGCTCAGTGGCGGGGGCGGTTACACCGACGCCGACTACGGCACGTACAGCATCGACTCCGCGGAGAACGTCGCCACCTTCGACTGGCTCAAGAACAACCTGGTCGGCAAGGGGCTCACGGGGCCGGTCGAGCCCGGCGAGCTCAACCGGGCCGACGCGTTCTCGGCCTTCGCGGCCGGGGACGTCGGCATGCTCAACGGCCACCCCTCGCTGATGCAGATGGCCGCGAAGAAGGGCGTGAAGTTCGGCATGGTGCCCATGCCCGGGCTGGACGGTCCCACCGAGATGTCCATGGGCGTGGCCGACTGGATGATGGCCTTCAAGCAGAACGGCCATGCCGAGCAGGTGGGCGAGTTCCTCGACTTCGTCTACGACCAGCAGAACGTCCTGGACTTCTCCCGTGAGTACGACCTGCTGCCCGTCACGAACTCCGCGTCCACCGTGATGACGGCGGCCCCGCAGGACGCCGACCTCCAGCCCTTCCTGGAGCAGCTCTCGCTCTCCGAGCTGTACCCGGTGGGGCGGACCTCGTGGGCCGCGGTCAGCGCGGACATCAAGAAGCGGATCGGCAAGACGGTCTCGGCCGGGGGGAGCCCTTCGGCGATTCTGGGGCAGCTGCAGTCGACGGCTGCGCGGGCGGAGAGTGCCGAGTAGCTCCGCCGGTGGTTGGTCGGTGGCGGGGCGAGAGTGATGGCGGTGGCAGGGCAACGGTGGTGTCGGTGGCGGGGGCTAGTGTGCGGGACATGAGCCAGGAACAGTCCGAGCCCGCCGCCCTCGCGGAGCGTGAGCAGGCCATCCTCGCCCTGGAACGCCGGGGTTTTCCGGGGCCCGGTGCGAAGGAACGGGCGATACGCGAGGAGCTTGGCCTGGCGCCCGTGCGCTACTACCAGCTGTTGAACGCCCTGCTGGATGACGCCCGGGCCTTGGCGCACGATCCGGTGACGGTGAACCGGTTGCGGCGGGTGCGGGAGGGGCGGCGGGCGGAACGGTGACGGGTGCGCGCCGGGAGGTTTTCGCCCCCGCCGCCCCTACCCGTCCCATCCCTGGGGGCTGCCGCCCCCAGACCCCCGCTTCGGCCCTGAACGGGCCTCGTCCTCAAACGCCGGACGGGCTGAGTACGTCAGCCACCCCGGCGTGCACCCCTGCTGGGTAGGGTCGCCCCATGGGCAGTCACTCGACCAACTCCACGGACCCCCTGCCGACCCCCACCACCCAACCCGGCCGCGCCGGCCTCGCCGCCATCCTCGCCCGCCCGGAACGCGCACTGATCGCCCTCGACTTCGACGGAACACTCGCACCGATCGTCCCGGACCCCGAGCAGGCCCGCCCCCACCCCGACGCCCTGCCGGCCCTCACCGCGCTCGCCCCGAAGGTCGCCGCCGTGGCGGTGATCACCGGCCGCCCGGCCGACGTCGCCGTACGGTACGGCGGTTTCACCGGAGCCCCAGGCCTGGAGCACCTCGTCGTGCTCGGCCACTACGGCGCCGAGCGCTGGGACGCCGTCAGCGGTGAGGTCACCGCCCCCGACCCCCACCCCGGCATCGCAGCCGTACGCGTCGAACTGCCGGACCTCCTCGACAGCACACAGGGCACCTGGGTCGAGGACAAGGGCCATGCCATCGCCGTGCACACGCGCCGCGCGGCCGACCCCCAGGGCACCTTCGACGCCCTCCGCGAGCCCCTCACCGACCTCGCCACCCGCAACGGCCTCATCGTCGAACCGGGCCGCATGGTCCTCGAACTCCGCCCACCCGGCATGGACAAGGGCGTGGCGCTGAGCGAGTACGTCCGCGAACTCGGCGCCGAGTCCGTCCTCTACGCCGGCGACGACCTGGGCGACCTCCCCGCGTACGCCGCCGTCGGCGAACTCCGCTCCGACGGCACCCCCGGCCTCCTGGTGTGCAGCGGCAGCGAGGAGGTCACCGAGCTGTCGGAGAAGGCGGACCTCGTGGTCGACGGTCCGCAGGGGGTCGTACGACTGTTGCGGGCGATCGCTGGTCGAGCAGACTGATCCGGCGATCGCCGCCCAGGCGCGCGCCTACCGGGCGGTCCGACCGGGCGAGCCGGCCGCGCTCAAGCGGGCCGGCCGGCCCCCTCCTCCAGCGCGTGCAGCTGGTCCAGGAACCACTGGGCCGGCGGGAGCGCGGTCGCGGCCGCAGCCAGCCGCTTCGACCGTTCCGCCCGCTCCTCCGGCCCCACGGACAACGCCTCGTGCAGCGCCCGCGCCGTGCCGATCACGTCGTACGGGTTCACGGCGATCGCGTCCTCGCCCAGCTCCTCGAACGCCCCGGCCTCCCGCGACAGCACCAGCACGCATCCCTCGTCGGAGAGGACCGGCACCTCCTTCGCGACGAGGTTCATGCCGTCCCGGATGGGGTTCACGAGGGCCACGTCGGCCAGCCGGTACGCGGCCAGCGACCGCGCGAAGTCGTCCTTGACGTGGAGCACGACCGGCGTCCAACCCGGCGTCCCGTACCGGGAGTTGATCTCATCCGCCACTCTCTGGACCTCGGCCGTGTAGTCGCGGTACACCGCGAGGTCCTGGCGCGAGGGGTACGCGAACGCCACGTGCACCACCCGCTCCCGCCACTCGGGGTGGTCGTCGAGCAGCTGCCGATAGGCCAGCAGGCCGCGCACGATGTTCTTGGACAGCTCGGTCCGGTCGACCCGCACGATCGTCTTGCGGCCCTCGCCGATCTCGTCCCGCAGCGCCAGGATCCGCTCCTCGACGTCCGCCTCGTGGGCCCGCCGCCGCAGGAAGTCCGCGTCCGCCCCCAGCCCGTGCACGCCGATCCGCGTGGACCCGAGCCCGCCCGTGAACTGCTCACAGCACGCGGTGAACGCGTCCGCCCAGCGGCGGGTGAGGAAACCGAGCCGGTCGGCACCCAGCATCCCGCGCAGCACCTGCCCGGCGATGTCGTCCGGCAGCATCCGGAAGTACTCCGGCGGCGCCCACGGGGTGTGCGAAAAGTGCCCGATCCGCAGGTCCGGGCGCAGCTCGCGCAGCATCCCGGGAACGAGGGTCAGGTGGTAGTCCTGCACGACCACCGAAGCACCCCGCGCCGCCTCCGCGGCCAGCGCCTCGGCGAAGGCCCGGTTGTACGCCTCGTACGACGCCCACTGCCGCCGGAACTCCGCATCGAACACCGGCTCAAGCGGCGTCTGGTACAGCATGTGGTGCACGAACCACAGCACCGAGTTGGCGATGCCGTTGTACGCGTCGGCATGCACGTCGGCCGGGATGTCCAGCATCCGCACGCCGTCCTCGCCGACCCCGCGCCGTACGGCCTCCCGGTCGCCGTCGGACAACGCCGAGCACACCCACAGCGCGCCCGCCTGCGAGCCGATCGCCGACAGGCCGGAGACCAGCCCGCCGCCGCCGCGTTTGGCGTGCAGTGAACCGTCCTCGCGCACCGTGTAGGAGACAGGGCCCCGGTTGGAGGCGACCAGCACCCGCGCAGCACCGTACGTAGCAGCCATACGCCTCAACCTAGCCCGGCCCGGAACCGCTCAAACGTGCGGTTCACCTCACTGGCAGGGGCCGTATACGACGTTCAAGCCACCTTGCGGGAGGCGTACTCCGCGATCTCCGCCATCGGCGGCCGCTCCTCCGTGTCCACGGAGAACGTGCGTGGCTCGAAACCGTCCTCGCCCCGCTCGAACTGGGTGAGGGCGGGGCGGATGAGATGGCCGCGGGCCAGCCGCAGCTGGGCCGTGCGGTAGATCGCGGCGGACATCCGGCCGAGGGCCTGCCCGTCCTGGTGGCGGTGTTTGCGGACGCCCACGTCCACCTGGGCCAGGGCGTCGAGGCCCACCAGGTGCAGGGCGTCGACCAGCATGCCGAGCTCGACGCCGTAGCCCACGGGGAAGGGGAGCTGTTCCAGCAGCGAGCGGCGGGCCGCGTACTCGCCGCCGAGCGGCTGCACGAAACCGGCCAGCTGCGGCCAGTGCATGTTCAGCAGCGGGCGCGCCATCAGCTCGGTCACCCGGCCGCCCTGCCCGGCCGTCTTGCCGGAGGCGAGCGAATTCAACTCAGTGCCGAGGGGGCGGTCGTACATGGCCTTGACGAGGTCGACCTCGGGATCGGTGAGCAGCGGGCCCACGATGCCGGAGACGAAGTCGGAGGAGAACTCCTTCAGGTCCGCGTCGATGAAGCAGACGATGTCGCCGCTCGTGACGAGCAGCGAGCGCCACAGCACCTCGCCCTTGCCGGGCACGGTCGGGATGCGGGGCAGGATGTCGTCGCGGTGGACGACCCGGGCGCCCGCGGCGGCGGCCACCTCGGAGGTACGGTCGGTGGATCCCGAGTCGACGACGACGATCTCGTCGACCAGCGGAACCTGCTGCATGAGGTCGTGACGGATGATCGCGACGATGTCGCCGACCGTCTCCTCCTCGTTGAGCGCAGGCAGCACGACGGAGACCGACTGGCCCGTACGCTGCTTGGCGGCCAGGATCCGGTGGAGCGGGCGATCGGTCACGGACCAGGAGCGGGTGCTCAGCCAGCGCTCGACTTCTTCCAGCACGGTTGGCGGCTCCTCACGGTTTGTCTCGCGGTTCGGACGGACTCTCTCAACTGTCCTGGCCGTCGGTTACAGTCTTGAACAACGCGGATGACCATCGCATGTCCGGGGTCAACCGCCGTTAACAACCGAATACAGCTCATCCAGAGGGGCAGAGGGAAACGGCCCGATGAAGCCCCGGCAACCCTCCAGTCGGTTCTCGTAGCGATCACTGCCGTATCACCGCTGATCGTCTCCGCGAGGCTCCCGGCTAGGGAAGGTGCCAAATCCGTCTCACGGCGAGATGCGTCGTGAGGAAGATGAGGAGAAAGGGCCTCGCCTCACATGGCTGCGCAGACTGTTGCAAGCACCACCGAATCCACCGTAGACCTCGGTCCCGCCGCGGCGCTGTCCTGCCGCGAGTGTGGCCACCGGGTACCCCTCGGACCGGTCTTCGCGTGCGAGGAGTGTTTCGGCCCGCTGGAGATCGCCTACGACTTCTCGGCCTACGACGCCGAGGAGCTCCGCAAGCGGATCGAGGCGGGACCCGCGAACATCTGGCGTTACGCGCCCCTCCTGCCCGTCCCCGCCGACGTGGCCACCAAGCCGAACATCAACCCCGGCTGGACCCAGCTCGTCAAGGCCGACAACCTCGCGCGCGAGCTGGGGGTCGACGCCGGCAAGCTGTTCATCAAGGACGACTCCGGCAACCCGACGCACTCCTTCAAGGACCGCGTCGTCGCCCAGGCCCTGGAGGCCGCGCGGGCCTTCGGCTTCACGACCCTCTCCTGCTCGTCCACCGGCAACCTCGCCGGTGCGGTGGGCGCCGCCGCCGCCCGCGCCGGCTTCCGGTCCTGCGTGTTCATCCCGCACGACCTGGAGCAGGGCAAGGTCGTCATGGCCGCGGTCTACGGCGGTGAGCTCGTCGGCATCGAGGGCAACTACGACGACGTGAACCGTTTCTGCTCCGAGCTGATCGGCGACCCGGCCGGCGAGGGCTGGGGCTTCGTCAACGTCAACCTGCGGCCGTACTACGCGGAGGGCTCCAAGACCCTGGCGTACGAGATCTGCGAGCAGCTCGGCTGGCAGATCCCGGACCAGCTGGTCGTGCCGATCGCCTCCGGCTCGCAGCTCACGAAGATCGACAAGGGGCTGCAGGAGCTGATCAAGCTCGGCCTCGTCGAGGACAAGCCGTACAAGATCTTCGGAGCGCAGGCCGAGGGCTGCTCGCCGGTGTCCGTCGCCTTCAAGGCCGGCCACGATGTCGTCCGCCCGCAGAAGCCGAACACCATCGCCAAGTCGCTGGCGATCGGCAACCCGGCGGACGGGCCGTATGTCCTGGACATCGCTCGCCGTACCGGCGGTGCGGTGGAGGACGTGACGGACGAGCAGGTCGTGGACGCGATCAAGGTGCTCGCTCGGACCGAGGGCATCTTCGCGGAGACCGCCGGTGGGGTGACCGTGGGTGTGACGCGCAAGCTGATCGAGAACGGTGTCCTCGACCCGACGAAGACGACGGTTGTCCTGAACACCGGTGATGGTCTGAAGACGCTGGATGCGGTGGCCGGTACGGGGCTTACTGCGACCATTCGTCCCAACCTCGACTCGTTCCGTGAGGCTGGGCTCGTCTAAGACCGTTGTTCGCTGCGGGCCGGTGGGGGCTGGTCGCGCAGTTCCCCGCGCCCCTAGGGACGCTGCCCCACCGAACCTGCATACCCGACCGGAGGTCACACCGTATGAGCGTCACCGTCCGCATCCCGACCATCCTGCGCACCTACACCGGCGGGCAGGCTGAGGTCGCCGCTGAAGGCGGCACCCTCGGCGAGGTCATCGCCGACCTGGAGAAGAACCACACCGGGATCGCCGCCCGGGTGCTCGACGACCAGGGCAAGCTGCGTCGGTTCGTCAATGTGTACGTCAATGACGACGACGTCCGTTTCGAGCAGGGGCTGGAGACGGCGACGCCGGACGGTGCGGGCGTTTCCATCATCCCGGCTGTCGCCGGCGGCTGACCGAATGACCGATCATTACCCTCGGTAATGCCAATTACCGAGAGTTCATCGGATTGCCCCCTCCGTGAGAGAAGCGGAGGGGGCAATTCTGTGTGGTTGAGCGAGGTACAGTTGGGGAAAGCGCCGCCGATTCACGGGTCGGTGGCCCTTGATTTCTGCCGCACCCCCGACAAGAAGTAGCCAAAGTGTGCGGGTTTTTTGCGGCTTTTGTTCCCTTTGCCGGGTCCGACTTGACCTGAAGTCAGCGGAATTGTCCCCACATTCCCGACCGGTCGTGCCCGGATTTCTCGTCCGATTGACCTGTTGCAGACGGCAGTTGGGCAGATACATTCAGCCGCGGTCGACGCGTTCCGGCGCACGCCCCCGACCAATGGGGGGTGAGGTCTGACCCGGATCCGCGAAGTGTGGATCTGTGCAAGGGCCAGTAATAGGGGAGTTAGGCATGGCTCAGGGCACCGTCAAGTGGTTCAACGCGGAGAAGGGGTACGGCTTCATCGCGGTCGACGGTGGTGCGGATGTTTTCGTCCACTACAGCGCGATCCAGATGGACGGGTACCGCACCCTGGAAGAGGGCCAGCGAGTCGATTTCGAGATCTCGCAGGGTCAGAAGGGGCCGCAGGCGGACATGGTCCGGCTGGCGGCCAGCTGAAGCACGCGTCGACTTAAAGCAGCGACGTTCTTCTTCGAAGGGCCCGCACCTCCCGGGGTGCGGGCCCTTCGCCGTGCCGTCGGGTGTGCCCTCCGTCCTGCGTGGACCTGCCCGGACCCTGCCCGGACCCTGCCAGGGCCCTGTTCGCGCCCGGCTGAGCGCCCCGCCCGATCCCCGAGAGCCGCTTGCACTCGCATGGGTCGAGTGCTAATCATTGGCGTTAGCACTCTGAAGGTGAGAGTGACAACGAAGGACCGGGTCGGTGAGGCCCGCAGGCCAGGTGGGGCAAGGAACCACGAGGCAGGCGAGCCGTCCGTCGCGGGCGCGGGCGCGGTCCGAAGGAATCACCCCCAGTCCTGGAGGGACCACTTCACATGGCCAAGATCATCGCGTTCGACGAGGAGGCGCGGCGCGGCCTCGAGCGCGGCATGAACCAGCTCGCGGACGCCGTGAAGGTGACGCTCGGCCCCAAGGGCCGCAACGTCGTCCTCGAGAAGAAGTGGGGCGCCCCCACGATCACCAACGATGGTGTCTCCATCGCCAAGGAGATCGAGCTCGAGGACCCGTACGAGAAGATCGGCGCCGAGCTGGTCAAGGAAGTCGCCAAGAAGACGGACGACGTCGCCGGTGACGGTACGACCACCGCGACCGTTCTCGCCCAGGCCCTGGTCAAGGAGGGCCTGCGCAACGTAGCCGCCGGCGCCAACCCGATGGCCCTCAAGCGCGGTATCGAGAAGGCCGTCGAGGCCGTCTCCGCCGCTCTCCTTGAGCAGGCCAAGGATGTCGAGACCAAGGAGCAGATCGCCTCCACGGCCTCCATCTCCGCCGCCGACACCCAGATCGGCGAGCTCATCGCCGAGGCGATGGACAAGGTCGGCAAGGAAGGCGTCATCACCGTCGAGGAGTCCCAGACCTTCGGTCTGGAGCTGGAGCTCACCGAGGGTATGCGCTTCGACAAGGGCTACATCTCGGCGTACTTCGCCACCGACATGGAGCGTATGGAGGCCGTCCTCGACGACCCGTACATCCTGATCGCCAACTCCAAGATCTCCTCGGTCAAGGACCTGCTCCCGCTCCTGGAGAAGGTCATGCAGTCGGGCAAGCCGCTGCTGATCATCGCCGAGGACGTCGAGGGCGAGGCCCTGTCGACCCTGGTCGTCAACAAGATCCGCGGCACCTTCAAGTCCGTCGCGGTCAAGGCCCCGGGCTTCGGTGACCGCCGCAAGGCGATGCTGAACGACATCGCCATCCTCACGGGCGGCGAGGTCATCTCCGAGGAGGTCGGCCTCAAGCTCGAGAACACGAGCCTCGACCTCCTGGGCAAGGCCCGCAAGGTCGTCATCACCAAGGACGAGACCACCATCGTCGACGGTGCCGGCTCCTCGGAGCAGGTCGCGGGCCGCGTGAACCAGATCCGCGCCGAGATCGAGAACAGCGACTCGGACTACGACCGCGAGAAGCTCCAGGAGCGCCTGGCGAAGCTCGCGGGTGGCGTGGCCGTGATCAAGGCCGGTGCCGCCACCGAGGTGGAGCTCAAGGAGCGCAAGCACCGCATCGAGGACGCCGTGCGCAACGCCAAGGCGGCCGTCGAGGAGGGCATCGTCGCCGGTGGTGGCGTGGCCCTCATCCAGGCCACCGCCGTCTTCGAGAAGCTGGAGCTCGAGGGTGACGAGGCGACCGGCGCCAACGCCGTGAAGCTCGCGCTCGAGGCCCCGCTGAAGCAGATCGCCGTCAACGCCGGCCTCGAGGGTGGCGTCGTGGTGGAGAAGGTCCGCAACCTCACCCCGGGTCACGGCCTGAACGCCGCGACCGGCGAGTACGTCGACCTGGTCGCCGAGGGCATCATCGACCCGGCGAAGGTGACGCGTTCCGCGCTGCAGAACGCCGCGTCGATCGCCGCGCTGTTCCTCACCACCGAGGCCGTCATCGCCGACAAGCCGGAGAAGTCCGCCGCGCCCGCCGGCGGCGGCATGCCGGGCGGTGACATGGACTTCTGAGCCTCCTCGTAGGAAGGCTCGGACCCGGTCCGTCAGTACCGAGGGCGGCACTCCCTGTTCCGACAGGGGGTGCCGCCCTCGGGCGTTTTCACTATCCGTCGGGGGGCGCGGGGCGGGGTGGGTGGCCAGGATCACGGACGGATCCGGCAGCCACGGAATGCGCGGGCCCGCATAATCGGTTGCTTAAGTGGGTGCAACAATGCACACGCACATACCACCCGGTCAACCGAACCTCACCCCAGGAGCCCCCGCGTGACCGTCACCACGACCTCCGCCTCCCGTGCGGCCCAGATCCTGTCCCGGCCGACCGCGATCAACGGCCTGACCGTCCCCAACCGCATCGCGATGGCACCGATGACGCGCATGTTCTCGCCGGGCGGCGTCCCCGGTGAAGATGTCGTGTCGTACTACGCCCGCCGCGCCGCCGCCGGTGTCGGGCTGATCGTCACCGAGGGTACGTACGTCGGCCACGAGTCCGCGGGGCAGAGCAGCCGGATCCCGCGGTTCCACGGCGAGGAGCAGCTCGCGGGCTGGGCGAAGGCCGCCGAGGCCGTGCACGCGGCGGGCGGCACGATCGTGCCGCAGCTGTGGCACATCGGCATGGTCCGCAAGCAGGGCCAGCCGCCCTACGCGGACGCCCCCGCCGTCGGCCCCTCCGGCCTCCGCATCGGCGACACCGAGGTCACCGGCAAGGCGATGACCCAGAGCGACCTGGACGACGTCATCGGCGCGTTCGCCCAGGCCGCCGCGGACGCCGAGCGCATCGGATTCGACGGCGTGGAGATCCACGGCGCCCACGGCTACCTCGTCGACCAGTTCCTCTGGGCGGGCACCAACCGCCGCACGGACGCGTACGGCGGTGACCCGGTGGCCCGTACGAAGTTCGCCGCGGAGATCGTCGCCGCCGTACGTGAGAAGGTCTCCGCGACCTTCCCCGTCATCTTCCGCTACTCCCAGTGGAAGCAGGAGGCCTACGACGCCCGGCTGGCCGAGACCCCGGAGGAGCTGGAGGCCATCCTCGCCCCGCTCGCCGCGGCCGGCGTCGACGCCTTCCACGCCTCCACCCGCCGCTACTGGATCCCGGAGTTCGACGGCTCCGACCTCAACCTGGCCGGCTGGACCAAGAAGCTCACCGGCAAGCCGGCCATCACCGTCGGCTCGGTCGGCCTCGACGGCGACTTCATCGGCGCCTTCACGGGGGAGGGTTCCACGGTCAAGGGCATCGACGACCTCCTGGACCGCCTGGAGCGCGACGAGTTCGACATGGTGGCCGTCGGTCGCGCCCTGCTTCAGGACCCGGAGTGGGCGGCGAAGGTGCTGGACGGACGGTTCGGGGAGCTGGCGGCGTACGACGCGGAGTCGCTGAAGACCCTGAGCTGAGCGGCAACTCCGGGCTAGTGTCCGAGAGATGAGGATTCTTCATCTCTCGGACACGCACATCGAGCGCACCGACGCACCCGACAAGAACGGCGTCAACGCCACCGATTCCCTGCGCCTGATGCTCACCGAGCTGCGGCATCAACGGGATGTCGACGCGGTGGTCGTCACCGGCGACATCGCCGACGACGGGGCCGTGGAGGCGTATACGGCCGTACGCGAGCTGGTGGGCGACTTCGCGCGGCGGCTGGGGGCGCCGGTGTTCTACACGACCGGCAACCACGACGAGCGGGACGCCTTCGGGAAGGTGCTGGGGAGCGGGCACCCGGAACCGGAGCTGGTCCTGGACTCCGAGGCGTCGGAGCGGGCCGCGGTGAGCACGGTCGGCGGATGGCGCCTCGTGACGCTGGACTCGCTGGTGCCGGGGAAGGTCTACGGCGAGCTGAGCAGGCGTCAACTGGACTGGCTGCGCGGGGTGCTGGGTCAGAGCCAGTCGTCCGAGCGGGGGACCGTCCTCGCCTTCCACCACCCGCCGATCAGCCTCGCCGTCTCGGCGACCCAGCCGCACTTCGGGCTGCGGAACCCGGAGGAGCTGGCGGAGGCGATCCGGGGGAGTGACGTACGGGTCGTGCTGACCGGCCACTACCACCTCCAGCTCTTCGGGCTGCTGGAGTCGGTGCCGGTGTGGGTCACGCCGGGTGTGGTCAGCCGCGTCGACCTCACGGCCGCACCCGGGACGGAGCGCGCGGTGCGCGGCGCCTCGGCGTCGCTCGTGGAGCTGGGCGGGGCGACGGGGCCGATGTTCCACACCTTCCATGCGCGGGACCCCCGGGCGCACGAGACGGTGCACGAGATGGACGAGGAGCAGGTGCGGGCGTTCGTGGAGCGGGAGGCGTGACGAGCCCTTCGTAGGCGCCTTCCGGGGCGGCGGCGCGTGACCAGGGTCGCTTGAGTAAGTCAATCAACTGACTTAAGGTTGCCTTGGTCAATTACATATCCCTGTGTGCTCGTCCGCCGACGGAGGCCCTGCCATGCCCCACACCCCTGCCCCTCCCGCCGAGGCCGGGGGCGGCGCCCCGCCGAGGTCGAACGCGGTGGTGGCGGTGCTGGCCTTCGCCGGGATCGTCGTCTCGCTGATGCAGACCCTGGTCATCCCGATCGTCCCGGAGCTGCCCCGGCTGCTCGACGCCCCGGCGTCGGACACCGCCTGGGCCGTCACGGCGACCCTGCTCGCCGCCGCCGTGGCCACGCCGGTGATGGGGCGGCTCGGGGACATGTACGGCAAGCGGCGGATGCTGCTGGTCAGCGTCGTGCTGCTGGTCAGCGGCTCCGTGGTCTGTGCCCTGAGCGAGTCGCTGGTCCTGATGATCGCCGGGCGGGTGCTCCAGGGGCTGGCCTCCGGCGTGATCCCTCTCGGCATCAGCATCATGCGGGACGAGCTCCCCGCCGAGCGCCTCGGCTCCGCCACCGCCCTGATGAGCGCCTCCCTCGGCATCGGCGGCGCGCTCGGCCTGCCCGCCGCCGCGCTCATCGCGGACAACTTCGACTGGCACGTCCTGTTCTGGACGTCGGCCGGTATGGGTGTCGTGGCGCTGGTGTGCGTGCTGCTGGTCGTGCCCGAGTCGAAGGTGCGCACGGGCGGACGGTTCGACCTGGTCGGCGGCACAGGCATGGCGGCCGGCCTGGTCTGCCTGCTCCTGGCCGTCTCCAAGGGTGCCGACTGGGGCTGGGGCAGTGGTACGACGCTGGGGCTGTTCGCCGCGGCCGCAGTCATCCTGTCGGCGTGGGGCTGGTGGGAGCTGCGGGTGGAGCAGCCGCTGGTCGACCTGCGGACCACGGCCCGCCGTCAGGTGCTGGTCACCAACCTGGCCTCGATCGCGGTCGGCTTCGCCATGTTCGCGATGAGCCTGGTCATCCCGCAGATCCTCCAGCTCCCCGCGCAGACGGGCTACGGCCTCGGCAAGTCGATGCTGGTCGCGGGCCTGTGCATGGCGCCGTCCGGCCTGGTGATGATGGCTACGGCGCCGGTGTCGGCCGCCGTCTCGCGGGCCAAGGGGCCCAAGGTCACGTTGATGGTGGGTGTGCTGATCGTCGCTGCCGGATACGGCCTCAACATCGTCCTGATGTCCGAGGTCTGGCACTTCATCCTCGTGGCCTGCGTCATCGGCGCCGGTGTCGGCTTCGGCTACGGCTCGATGCCCGCGCTGATCATGAGCGCCGTGCCTGCTTCGGAGACGGCCGCGGCGAACAGCCTCAACACGCTGATGCGCTCGCTCGGCACGTCCACCGCGAGTGCCGTCGCGGGCGTGATCCTTGCCCAGATGACGACGAACCTCGGTGGTTACGCCCTCCCGTCCGAGAACGCCTTCAGGGTGGTTCTGGCCGTGGGCGCCGGGGCGGCGCTGCTGGCGTTCGTGGTGGCGTCGTTCATCCCGAGGCAGCAGGGGGCTGCCGCCGCTGGGGAGCCGGTGACGGAGGGGGCGGTGGAACAGGTGGGGGCGACGGCGAAGTCGTAAGGGCGGACTGGCTCCTACAGGTTGCCCAGCGGCTCGATGTCGACCTTCACCGGTGTGCCCCACACGCGCAGGACCTCGTAGTCGGTGAACTCGTGCACGAGGCGGTAGGCCATGGCGGGGCGTGGGCCGCGGCGCTGGGCGGCGAGATACAGCTCGGCCTCGCGGCGGTCGCGGCGCGGGGTGCCGCACAGCTGCCACTCCTGGCCGTTCCACAGCTCCGGCAGCCAGCGCTGCTGGGGCTGGGGGCGGTCGCCGCGGACGCCGTAGCGGGAGGGAGCGGTGTGCTCGGGGGCGCGGGGGACGTCGGGGGCCGGGCCGTTGAACTCGGAGCGGCGGGCTGCTCGGCGGCGGGTCTCGCAGAGCAGGCAGAGGTCGGGGGCGGCGGTGTCGACCGGGCCGTTGGGGTGCTCCGGGCAGCGGGTGGTGGGGGCGGCGCCGGTGACGCTCTCGTCGAGGAGGTCGAGGGCGCGGCGGAGGTCGGCCTTGACCTCGTGGAGTTTGCCGTCCGGGGTGGTGGCGGTGAGGGACTCGCCGTGTTCGCCGAGGAGGCGGAGGGCTCGGCCGAGGGCGGTCAGCTGGGCGTGGTTCATGGGTTGGCTCCGGGGATTTTCGGGGGCCTGGTCAGGTGGTGCGGTAGACCTTCAGCATGCACATGGAGGGTTGGCTGCCTCCAACTGGGCCATGTGGCTGCTCGCCCCGGTCCGGGTGGGTGTCAGTCTGCGTAGTCCTTGAGTTCCTCGGTATCCAAGGTGAAGCCGAGAGGCTCGGGGAGTTTCACCGGGGTTCCCCAGGGGTGGGAGACAATCGGGCGCACTGTCCGTACGGGAGCTGCTTGGCCAGCGTTTTTACGGAGATGTCGGCGCCGTCGGGGAGGCGGTCGATGTAGGCGGCGATGGCGGCTTCGCGGGGTGGGAGGGCGGCGAAGTCGTGGTTTGTGCGGGGGTGTTGGTCGGGTGCCGACCGTTTCCCGTAACCCGGATCGGCCATCGGGTGCGGGGACGCGTGCGCGGACAGGAAGGCAGCACTAAAGCGAACCTCGCGATGTTGACGGCCAAGCGGTAGTCGACGAGGTCGCCCCCTCAACCATGACCGGATCCATCCAACTACTCACCCGCAAAGGCTCTACGCCAGCACAGAATTCGGTCGAAACTTTTCAGAGCTGGTTATTAGGGATGTTCAGGCCATTCGGTGACCTCTCACGTCCCACGCGATTGCAGGTGGTGGTCATCCGGCCGAGATCCACGGCAAGCGCTTGCACTGCCATTCGCTCACCGTCTGTCGCCTGGACAGGAAAGCGCAGGTCACCAGCGGCATTTTCAGGATGACGCATTGCCTTCCGCTGGCCGGATGGTGGGGTGTACCCCCGGGATGCCGCAGATCTAGCGTCAGGGCGCTTCCATTACTCGACCAACCGGAAGGGTTGTGGTCTTCATGGCCATCACTGGGCTCATGGTCCTCGACGGCAGGGACGCCTTCGCCCCACGCGGCTGGACCAAGATCAACAAGGACTTGAACGCCGGCGCCGGAGGCGACTTCCTGTACTTCGCCTACGAGACCGACACCGTCCACTCGCCCATCACGAACGTCATGTTCGTCAGTAACCTCTCTGACGTTCCCGGAAACTACGACGCGATTCCCGTGGACCTCAACAAGGGGGCCGGCGGCGAGTACATCTACGCGGCCTACACGTACGACCCCGAGGAAGGGGCGCCGATCCACGCGCTCGACGTGCTCCTGACCACGGACCCGAGTGACGAGCCGCCCAAGCCGTGGCACCGGTTCGACAAGGACCTCAACGCCGGGGCCGGCGGGAAGTACGCATACCTGCTCTACCTGGCGATCTGACCAGGGCCGCCTGAGCAGGGACCGGCCGTGCCCGAAAGCGCAGCCTGAGGGCACGGTAATTCTTCGTTCGGCAGTAGGCGTTACTTCAGCCTGCGGGTGGTGGCGCGGCCGCCTTCAAGGTGTGCCGCAGGCGTTCTCGGACTTCGTCGAGGCAGCGGCCCGCGGCTCGCTCTGACGCATACAGCGGCACAAAACAGCGAGGCGCCCGGCTGGGAACTCCGGCCGGGCGCCTCCACTGCTTCCCCTGGCGGGAGCTGGTCCACCGAGGCGATCGCCGTCTCGCGGGCGGCCGTCTCCGTGCCGTCGGCGAGTGTGGCGGTCACGCGGTAGTACGTGGTCGTGCCCTTGGGCACGGTGGTGTCCACGTACGACCAACCGGTGCTGTCACCGCGCGTCTGGACGTCAACTTTGTCGAAGACGTGGGTCGACCGGTTCCAGCGGTAGACGGTGAAGCCGGTCACCTTGCTGCCGTTGGCGCCCGTATCGCTGCCCAGCCACCAGCGGACCGAGCCGTACCCGTCGCCGTTGAGGTGGCCGAGCGGGTTGTCGCCCACGGCCGGGTCGGCGTCGACGGCGGGGCGCAGGTCGAGCTCGGTGACGTCCTGGAGGGAGGCGCCGGTCTCGGGGGTGAGCTGGTTGCCGTACTGGTCGACGGCGACGACGCTGTAGCGGACCTGCTCGCCATCGGCGACCGCAAGGTCGAGGTAGTGGGTCTCCGCCAACTCCCGGGGCCCGAGGGTCCAGCCGTCGATGATCGGCTTGTAGACCCACTCGCCGTCGACGAGGGTGCCCCGGATGATGCGGTAGTGGTCGAGACCGGGGTCGTCACTGGCGTCCCAGCTCAGCGAGACGCCGTTCTCCCGGGCGGTGGCGGTCAGGCCCGTCACCGGGGGCGGCGGGGTGCTGTTCCCCGCGACGGCGACCGGCATCTCGACAGAGGGGGTGCCCCCGTTGCCCGCGTCGTCCACAGCTATGACCGTGTAGTAGTACGTGGCGCCCGGCGGCGGGGCCGCCTCCGTGAAGGACGTGCCCTGGATGCCCTTGGCGACCTCCACGACCGTGCGTCCGCTCTCCGTGCGCGGCTTGTTGCAGCGCAGGACCGTGTACCCGACGAAGTCCTCGCTGGTGGCCTCCGACTTGCCCCAGGTCAGCGTGACCCCGCGCTCGTCCTCGACCGCCGTCGCGTTGTGCGCGGTGTCCACGGGGCCCGTCTTGTCGCGCGTGTAGAACTCCGCCGTGCCGGAGGCAGCCGACTCGTTGCCGTGCGTGTCGACCGCCGTGACGACGTAGTAGTACGTGTCCCCGGTCTGCGGCAGCGGCTGCTCGAACCAGGTGCCGCTGAGCGGCGTGTCGCCGTTCTGCCGGTTCACCGCGGTGAGCGCGACCGGCCTGCCGGCGGTGGAGCGGTACACGTTGTACCCTGCGAGGTCCGCCTCGGTGTTCGCGTACCAGGAGAGGCCGACCTTCTCGGAGTAGTCGGGCTTCCAGGCGCCGTCGAGCCCCGTCGGCGCCGCGGGAGCGCTCTTGTCGACGGTGGTGACGGCCTTGTCCGCCGTACCCGCGGACTCGTTGCCCGCCTTGTCGTAGGCGCGGACCTCGTATATTCGGGCACGCTAGACGACCATCACTGTGCGTGGCAAGCCGAACGCTCCAAGTCAACTCGCGGGGTGGGAGGGCGGGTTGGGGCCCTCCAGTCATTCCTTGCAAAGAGGGCTCGGGGCTGGACGCTTGAGCTTCGGGGCCGTCGAATCGGTGCGTCAGCCCATGCTCTTCGCGCCGTCCAGGGACTCGCGGATGATGTCGGCGTGGCCCGCGTGCTGGGCGGTCTCGGTGGCGATGTGCAGCAGCACCCTGCGGGCCGACCATCGAGCCTCGGGCTCGAACCACGGGGCCTTGGGCAGCGGGTGTGCGGCGTTCAGGTCGGGGAGGGACGCGACCAACTCGTCCGTCCGGCGGGCCACTTCCTCGTACTCGGCCAGCACGCCGGCCAGTGTCTCGCCGGGCAGCATCCGGAACTCGTCGGCGCGCTTCGCGAAGTCGGCCTCGGTCATGGCGGTGAAGTCGGGCATCGCCGACGGGCCGTCCAGGATGAAGTCCGCCCAGTGCCGCTCCACCGAGGTGACGTGTTTGATCAGGCCGCCCAGACACAGTTCGCTGACGGTCGTGCGCTGACCGGCCTGCTCGTCGGTGAGGTCGCGGGTGGTAAAGCGGAGGAAGTGGCGGTGCTTGGCCAGTGCTTCGAGGAGGTCGGCGCGCTCGTCGGTGACGGTGTCGGTGACGGTGTTGTGCTTGGTCTCAGTCATGAGGGTCACGCTAGGAGCCAATGAGGTCAGATCCTGTCCTCATTGACACGTGCAAGGTCTTCTTCGGCGGGAAGGTGTGACTACGGTGGCCCGTGTGACCGACCTCAGCTACTGGACGCTCCCACCCGACCGCATGGTGCGCGGCTCCATGGGCCACTGCAACATCACCGTCCTCCTCCCGCCGTTCGACGTGGACGCCCGCGCACTTCCCGCCAACGACCCTTCCCGGGCCGCGGAGTTCGCCGCGTCGTTCGGAACCGTCGACGAGGTCCTGGAGGAGATCGGGCCCAGGTCCGTCCTCGAAGTGCCCTACCCGGACACGCGGGCCGGCCTGGACGTCGTCCAGGCCGCGGCATGGGGGCATGTCCTCGGCTTCAGCGACCCGGCGTTGGCCGACGACGGCAACGACACGCCTCTCCTCACGGAGGCCCGTACGCTGCGCGAGCGCTACCCGGACGCCCGCATCGTCGGCCGCGTCGACTTCTCCACCGGGATGACCCACACCGAGGACCTCGTCTGGCTGCCCGACGGCGCCCTGTTCCACGCCACCGGCTGGTGCGGGGACGAGCCCTTCGAGGTGACCGGCGACCCGGGCGCCATCGCCGCCGCCCTCGGTGTCAGCGCCGAGGCGTTGGAAGAGCTCGGCGTGCACGAGGAGGACCCGGCCGATGTCGCATGGGCCGACTTCGCCGCGCTGGCCCTGGGCGAGGCCGACCCATGGGGGTGGGGGCGGATTCAGACCACGGCCTTCCGCGCGCGGCACAGCGAGTTCGCCACGTCCAGGATGGAAGAGCTGTACTTCACCGGCCCCGCTTGAGGTCTTCGACGAAGGCCGACCACGCCGGGGCTTGGAACACGAGCTTCGGGCCGTGGGGGTTCTTGGAGTCGCGGACGGGGACGAGGGCGGGGTGGCCGTCGGCTACTTCGAGGCAGTCGTTGCCGCCACCGCCGCTGTACGTCGACTTGCGCCAGCGGGCGACTTCCAGGCAGTTGTCGCCGCCGCCACCGCTGTAGCTCGACTTGTACCAGGTGGCCGTGCTCAGGTCGTAGTCAGGGATGTTCCTCATGGGTGTAATCCTGCGCCAACGCCTCGATCAAGGCTAGGGACTTCTCCGGCGAGAGCGCGGAGGCTGTGAGGAACTCGAAGGTAAGCCTCAGGCGGGCGACGGTGGCCGGGTCGTCCTCCAGCCGTCCGGTGTTGGGTCCTTCGAAGTAGACCAGTGGAGGGGCGTCCTCGAAGTCCATCAGCTTCAGCGAGCCGTCCATTGCCTTGTGCGCTCCCGCGCTGAAGGGCAGCACCTGCACGATGACCCGGTTCCGGCGGATCAGGCCCGCGATGTGGCGCAGCGCCTCCGCCATGACCGCCCGGCCGCCGGTCTGCCGGCGCAACGCCGCTTCGTCAAGCACCGTCCACAACAACGGCTTTGTTGGATGGTCGAGCAGGCGGGTCCGCTCCATCCGGCCCGCCACCCACTCGTCGATGGTCTCCTCTGGTGCGGTCGGGTCGTACGCGCGGTTCACAGCCCGTGCGTATGCGGGCGTCTGGAGCAGCCCAGGGATCAGCAGCGGCGCGTAGTGGCGGATCGCCGTGGCCAGTGCCTCCGCCTCCGCCGCCTCGGCGAACTGCTCGTGATAGCGGGACTTGGCCGACGCCTTGCAGTTCCGCTGGAAGAAATCCCCCGTCCCCAGCTCCTCGTCCAACACCTTGGCGTGTTCCGGCTGTATCCGCCGCGTACCCGCCTCCAGCTGCCCGACGAACGAGCCGCTGGCGAACAGCAGCAGTCCCAGCTTCTCCTGACTGAGCCCGGCCTTCTCACGCGCGTGCCGCAACTCGGCGCCCAGTAGTGCGCGCGGCGATGACGACGGGTCGAGGTCCTTCGGTCCTGGCATGTGCAACTCCCGGTCCACCAGGCGACGTTGTTGGCGTGCCACGTATGGCCAGATTAGGCACACAGTCGCCACGCTGTGTTGTGAATCGCAAACTCAGCGTGGACATGGAGGCAAGTGTGCGGTCGACCGAAGAAGTCGTGGCGTCTCTGCGGGAGGCCCTCGTGGGCGCCGGTGTCGTCCTGCCGTCCCTGTGCGTGGATCCGGTGACCGGCGCCAGTGACGAGCCGTTCCCGCTCGTCGACCTCGGGCGCTGCAATGTCCGTGTCGCAGAGAAGCTGGCCTCCGTGGTGCGCGGGGAGCGGCCCGCCGTCGGCAGTCATGCCGTGGATGTGCGGGACGGGCGTATCGGCGAGGTCAGGGGACACGTGGGCGGCAAGGTGCAGTTGCGGCCCGTCGGGGGTGGGCGGGAGTGGGACTGTCCGCCGGATGCGGTGGGGCCCGCGCCGCGGGGGGAGGTCCTGCGGGAGCAGGTGAGGTGCGTCAATCAGGAGGGGCGGTTGCCCTGTTGAGGGCGCTCTCGGGTGGAGGGCCGGCCGACACCCTCCACCCGTTCCTCGAGAGGTGGGTGCCGCCTGCGGTTCAGCCGAGCTTGGCCGCCTGGGCCTCGATCACGGCGGTGGGCTGCTCGAACGTGTCGCCCCGGGTGACCGCCGCGATGTTGAAGGACGAGAAGCCCGCGAGCGTGGTGCCCTGCTTGAAGACGACGACCTTGGTCTCGGCGGGGGTGCCGTCCTGCTTCGTCGCCACCGTCCAGGCGACGGCGTCCTCGCCGGCCGAGAGCTTCTCCTCGCTGACCTTGGTGACCTGCTGCTTCTCCCCGTCGATCGTCATGGAGAAGCCCCCGGCGCACTTCTTGCCGGCCTCCCGCAGCGCGGCGAGGGCCTGCTCGGCGCCGTCGGCCTCGTAGGACCAGAGGGACGTCATCGTCTTGGTGATGTCGAGCGTGGCGAGGGTCGCGGCCTCGGCCTCCTCCTCCGTCATCTTCGCGAGTTCCTCCACCGACGGCATCTCCTGCTCGGCAGCGTCGGGCTCCTGGACCACGAGCCGCTGTACGCTCGCCGCCGGCTTGCCCGCGGGCAGGGCCGACAGCACCTGGCCGACGGCCTCGCACTCGGCCTTGTCGACGGAGACGGCACCGGGCTCGAAGACGTCCTCCTTCCCCGGCACCGTGATCTCGTGGCCCTTCACATCGCCCTTGGCGACCACGAGCTTCTCCAGCTCGGCGGCGGTGAGCGCCTTCGCCACCGGCCGCTCGGACTTGGTGCCGCCCTTCGCCTCGCCCTCCTCACCGCCACCGCAGGCGGTGACCAGCAGCGCGAGGGAGACCGCGGAGGCGGTCAGGACGGTACGACGAATGGCAGTGGCCGACATGGTGCTTCTCCTGTGCTCAACGCCCTGCGCCCGGTTGCGGCGCAGGATTCACGGAGGCAAGACCAGCGTGACCGGGGGAGGGTTGTGCACGACGTACGGGGTTTCTGTGATCAGCAGGTTCGGCAGGTGAGGGAGGTTCAGGAGGTCTTCGACAGGGCCGTCAGGCGGTCGTACTGGTCCCGGCTGAGGCGCACGTCGTCCGCCCCGAGGTTCTCCTCCAGGTGTGTGACGCTCGTCGTCCCCGGGATCGGGAGGATCACCGGGGAGTGGGCGAGGAGCCAGGCCAGCACGGTCTGCGTCGGAGTCGCGTCGAGTTCCTTCGCCACCGCGGCGATCTCCGACCTGGCCCCCGAGGTCCCCGCCGCCACCGGCCGCCACGGCAGGAACGCGACGCCCGCCGCCTCGCAGGCCTTCAGTACGGGTTCGTGCTCGCGGTCGAGGAGGTTGTAGCGGTTCTGGACGCTCGCGATGTCGACGACGGTCCGGGCCTCGGCGAGCTCGGCGGCCGTGACCTCGGACAGGCCGATATGGCCCACCTTGCCCTCGTCGCGCAGGTCGCGGAGGGCGCCGAGCTGGTCGGGGAGGGGTACGGCCGGGTCGAGGCGGTGGAGTTGGAGCAGTTCGATGCGGTCGAGGCGGAGGCGGCGCAGGGCCTCGTCGACCTGGGCGCGGAGGTCGGCGGGTTCGCCCGCGTGCCGCCAGCCCTCGCCGGACGTGGTCCGGCGGATACCGACCTTCGTGGCGATCAGGACGTCGGCGGGGTACGGGTGCAGCGCCTCGGCCAGCAGATCCTCGTTCGCTCCCCAGCCGTACATGTGCGCCGTGTCGATCAGTGTGACGCCCAGTTCGACGGCGCGCCGGGCGACCGCGAGGCAGGCGGCGCGGGCCTCGGCGGTGTCCGGCCGTAGGTGCATCGCGCCGAATCCGAGTCGCCGTACTTGCAGGTCGCCGCCGATGCGGAATGTCGTCGGAGCCGTCATGTGGCCACGTTAACAGGGGAGTTGGCGGCATGGCTGTGCCTGAGAAGTGGCTGAGGAGGCCCGCCCCATCGGCGAAAAGGTCAGGTAGCCGCCGCGAGGGCGGTGCGCAGGTGGCCGCCGGTCTCCTCCAGGAGGCGGGCGGCCGTGGGCCCGTCCACATCGCCCAGCAGGATCAGGATCGCCGTCTTCACCTCGCCGCCCGCCTCGGTCAGGGCCCGCTCGATGTCGGCGTCGTCAGCGCCCGTGGCCAGCGCGACGATACGGCGGGAGCGGGCCCTCAGCTTGTCGTTGGAGGCGCGGACGTCGACCATCAGGTTCCCGTACGTCTTGCCCAGGCGGATCATCGTGATCGTCGACAGCATGTTGAGGACCAGCTTCTGGGCCGTTCCCGCCTTCAGGCGCGTCGAGCCGGTCAGCAGCTCCGGGCCCACGACGATCTCGACGCCGTGCTCGGCGGCCGCCGCCAGCGCGCTGTCCGGGTTGCAGGACAGGCCGATCGTCAACGCGCCCCGGGCACGGGCGTGTTCGACCGCGCCGATCGCGTACGGGGTGCGCCCGGAGGCCGAGATGCCGACCACCGTGTCGGTGGCCGTGAGCGCGAGGGCGTCGAGGTCGGCGCGGGCCAGCTCCTTGGAGTCCTCGGCGCCCTCGACCGAGGTGACCATCGCTGCCGGGCCGCCCGCGATGAGCCCGACGACCTGGGTGGGGTCGGTGTTGAAGGTGGGCGGGCATTCGGAGGCGTCGAGCACGCCGAGGCGGCCGGCCGTGCCCGCGCCGGCGTAGACGAGACGGCCGCCGAGGGCCATCCGGTCGGCGATGGCATCGATGGCGGCGGCGATCTGCGGGAGGCGCGACGCGACGGCGGCGGGTACGGAAGTGTCTTCGCCGTTCATGAGGCGGGCGATGTCGAGGGTGGGGAGCTGATCGATCTCGGCGAGCTCGGGGCGGAAGGCCTCGGTGGTCAGGGAGTCCAACTCGGCGCGGAGATCACGGGCGTTGGATGCAGAGGTCATGAGGGGAGCGGCTCTTTCCGGTTTCCGGTGTGTCTATCGACGATGCCGATGCGCCAGTGCCTCGTAAGAGGCAGCCAACGCCGGTGCCGCCGTCTCGTACGTCCGCTGAGCGACCCCCACGAACAGGCAGTCCACCACCAGCAGCTGACTGGTCCGGGACGACATCGCCGCCGGTCGCAGCTCGCTCTCCCGCGCCGTGGACGTCGTAAGGATGTGATCGGCGTACTGGGTGACGGGCCCGTCCGGGCGCCCCGTGATCGCGACGGTAGTCGCCCCGTGCTCGAAAGCCACCCGCAGCGGCTCGATGACATCGCCCGTCGACCCGGAATGCGTAATGGCGATCGCCACGTCACCCGCACGGAGCTGCACGGCGTTCGTCACGGCGAGGTGCGGATCGCTGTGCGCGTGGGCTATCAGCCCTATGCGCAGGAGCTTCTGCGTGAGGTCCTGCGCGACCAGCCCGGACGCCCCGACGCCGTACACGTCGATACGGCGGGCCGTGGCGGCGGCCGACACCGCCGCTCCCAGCTGGGCCGTGTCGAGGCCGGCGGCCGTGTCGGCGAGGGTCTGCTGCTCGTCGTGGGCGAGTTTCGCCACCACGTCGGCGATGGGGTCGTCCACCGCGATGTCGGTCGTTATGGCGGGGGCGCGGCCCGACTGCTGCTGGGCGGCGAGGCCGGCGAGGGCGAGGCGCAGGTCGCGGTAGCCGGGGTAGCCGAGGAGGCGGGCGGTGCGTACGACCGTGGCCTCGCTGGTGCCGGTGAGTTCGGCGAGGCCGGTGACCGTGAGGGCCGCGCAGCCCGCCGGGTCGCCCGCGACCGCTTCGGCGACGCGCTGCATGGAGCGGGTCATCGACGGGGCGAGTGTGCGCACCTTGGCGGCGAGGGCGGCGGGGGCGGGCGGGGGGCCTCCGGGGCCCGATCCGGTTCCTCCCGACCCGGCGCCTCCTCTGCCACTGCGGCCGCCGTCGAAACTTTCCTTCACTTTCTGGGTCACGTGTGAAAGATATTTTCGGCTCGGCGTCTCGGTCAAGAGTGCGCACAATAGGTCCATGGAACCCATCAGTCCGCTGGAGCAGGCGCTGCACGCCGCCCGCGCCCTCGTGCTCGCCGACCTGGTCGCGGGCAGGGTCGCCGAGGCGGACGTCGTGTCGTTGGTCGAGGAGTCGGTCGTACAGCGGCGCTGGTGGGTGGAGCAGTGGCCGGAGGGCGCGGCGTATGTGGCGGGGCTGGTCGCCCAGGACGTACAGGACGCGCTGCTGGAGCGGCACGGGCGCTGGCCGCTGTGCCCGGTGTGCGGCACCGGTGACCCGCATGCGCTGGACGTCGAGCCGGAGTTGGGGCCCGATCCGCACTGGGTGTGCCACCAGGCGGGGGTGAAGGTCGCGGCGGTCGGAGCGCTGGGGTTGGCCGGCCCCGGCGGGGTGCCGTCCTCGTGAGGCGCGTGACGCCGTGACGATCTATATAGACCCGCCGACCTGGCCGGGGCACGGGCGGATGTGGTCGCACCTCGTGAGCGACGTGTCGTACGACGAACTGCACGCCTTCGCCGAGGAGTTGGGCGTGCCGCGGCGCGCCTTCGAGCGGGATCACTACGACATCCCCTCGCATCGGTACGCCGATGTGGTGCGCGCGGGTGCCGTGGAGGTCAGCAGTCGTGAGGTGGTGCGGTTGCTGACGGCGGCGGGGTTGCGGAGGCCGAAGGGGCGGGCGATCGGCTAGCGCCCCCTCGGCCTCGGCTGCGGCGCTCCCGGCTAGGCGAACTGGCCGGGCTGGTAGCTGCCCGCGGGCTGCTGGATGAGGACGTTCATCCGGTTGAAGGCGTTGATGAGGGCGATCAGGGCCACGAGGGCGGCGAGCTGCTCCTCGTCGTAGTGCTTGGCGGCGTTCTCCCAGGCCTCGTCCGAGACCCCGCCGGCCGCGTCCGCGATGCGGGTGCCCTGCTCCGTCAGCTCCAGGGCGGCGCGCTCGGCCTCGGTGAAGACGGTGGCCTCCCGCCACGCGGCGACCAGGTTGAGGCGCAGCCAGTCCTCACCGGCGGCGACGGCGTCCTTGCTGTGCATGTCGGTGCAGAAGCCGCAGCCGTTGATCTGGCTGGCGCGGAGCGTCACCAGGTGCTGGGTCGCGAGGGGAAGCGGCGAGTCCTGCACCACCTTCCCCGCCGAGACGATGTGCTTCACGAACTTGCCCATGGTCGGAATCTCGAAGGCGTTCAGACGGGCGCTCATAGCCAACTCCTCTGCCGTTTCGGTGGTTACACAGCCATGACGGAACGGCGAGGCGCGATGTGACGTGAGCGAATGTGGCGTGGGTCACCCCTTGCTGTGCTCACCGTGCTCGGCTCGTCGCATGGGGTACCAGATGTCTCCGGTCGGCTGAGGTGGGTCGGACAGGTTCCAGCTCCACGAGAGCGTCGGCGTGATGCGCAGATAGTGACCGGGACCCACCATGCCGACCCGCTCCACGGGGCCGTCCGCGACGCCGTACACCCGGACGCCACGGGCGACGAAGGGCTCGATGGAGAGCAGGTCGTCCACGACGAAGGCCACCTTGTCGCGGCCGTGCGCGACATTGCGGAACTTACGGGTGCCGAGCACCTCCGCGCCGGGGCCGCCGACCCAGAAGTGGTTCCCGTCGAACTCCAGGGCCACCGGGACCACGTCGGGCTGCTCGTCCGCGCAGAGGCTGGCGAGGCGGGCGAGCGGGTTCGTGGTGAGGTAGGCGATCTCCTCGTCGGTGAACGACATGGCGGCTCCCTACGGCGTTCCCTACGGCGGTGAGGGTCGGCTCGCCCCTCACTCCCCCCAGGCTAGGCCGCCTGCCGCCGTCCCCTGCGGACGTAGAGCTGGAGCGTCCCGTCCATGTCGTGGCCCTCCTGCCCCTCCCGTGCCGCCCGCTCCTCCTCGGCCGTCGCCCGTACATACCCGGCACGGGTGGCCACGCCCTGCGACGGGAGGTTGTCGGCTTCGACGGTGGCGCGGAGGAGTCGTACGTCGTCCCTGGCCAGGGCCCACTCGGACAGGGCGTCCAGGGCTTCGCTCGCGTAGCCGCGGCCGCGGGCGCCCTCCACGAGGTCGTAGCCGACCTCCGCCCGGCCCTCCTCGTCGGGGGCGCCGTGGAAGCCCATGCCGCCGACCGCGAGGTCGTCCTCCTTGCGGACGAGGACGAACAGGCCGAACTCGGGACGGTGCACGCCCGCCTCGTAGGCCTTCAGCGTCACCCCGGCCGCCTCCCTCGTCCCCTCGAAGGGGCCGCCCACGACCCAGGTGAACCCGCCGTCGCCGCCCGCGCTCAGGTCGGCGGCGGCCGCGGGGGTGACGCCTTGCAGGGTGAGGCGGTCGGTGGGGAGGACGAGGTTGTTGTGCCAGCGCCACTCGGTGACCGGGGCGCGGCCGGGCAGGTCGCCGCGGCCGGTGGCCCACAGCAGGGTGCGCCAGTGGTCGGAGCCGGGCTGGACGTGCGGGAAGATCCGGGTGAGGACGAACTCGGGTAGTTCGGCGGGCGGTTCGTACGGCAGGCCCAGGCCCTCGGCGATGTCGTGCGTGTGGAGGAGGACCTCCGCGATGCCCATCGCGGCGAAGCCCTCGCGGTTCGCGCTGCGGAAGGGGTACGGGTGGAAGGCGCGGACCTCGGGGGGTGTGGTGCGGATGGTGGCGGCGAAGAGGGCGCCGGTCGTCTCGATGACCTGGACCAGGCCGTGGTTGTCGGTGCCGTCGTCGAGGGTGATCTCGAAGGGGATGTAGTCGTCCTGGGCGCGGCCCGCCAACTGGCCCGCGTACGCGATGAGATCCTCGGCGATGTGGAACGCCGTCTTGTGGCAGTCCCACTCCAGCCGTCCGGCACCGACGGCCGTCCAGTCCCGGTCCGCCGCCGTTCGCAGCAGTGCCCCGCAGCTCGCCACGGCCTGTCGTACGCGTTCCCCGCTGATGTCTCGCATGCCGTGCAGGCTACGGCGGCGGGTTGGTCAGAGCGACAGCATTTCCAGCTCGGAGGAGAGGTTGTAGCGGGCGGTGGCCTCCCACTTCTCCTTGCCGTACGGCGTGCTGAACAGGTCTGGCAGAGCGAGGAGTTGGCGCAGGATCGCGGCGCGGCCCTCGCGGAAGGCGTCGTTCGGGACGAAGTGGTACTCCTCGCGGACGGCGGCCGTGTAGGCGGCGTACCCGGAGGGCGGGGCGGCGAGGATCGCGAGGTCCGCGTCGCAGAGGACCTGGCCGTCGCGGTCGTCCGGTGCCGGGGCGTGGGTGGTGGTGAGGCGGACCAGGCGGGCCACCTCGGCGGTCCGCTCCGCGGGGACGCCGGCTTCCGGGAGGGCGCGTTCGGCGAGGCGGGCGGAGCGCTCCTCGTTCTCCGAGCGGTCGGGGAGGTACACGGCGTCGTGGAACCAGGCGGCGAGGCGCACGACGTCCGGGTCGTCGGCGTGGTCGGCCAGCTCGTCGATGTGGTCGAGGACCGCGGTGAGGTGGGTGAGCGTGTGGTAGTGGCGCTGCGGTTCCTGCCAGCGGGTGAGGAGGTTGTCGGCGTACGGGGTCGGGTCGGGGGTGGTGGCGGGGGCGCGGGTTGCGTCGAGGGCTCGGGCGAAGCGGGCGCGGAGGGTGTCGAGATCGGCCATGGCGTCATTGTGGCGGGTGTGTCGGCGATCTCCCGGGCGCGTGCCCGGCCGCCTGGCGTGGAGGACATGACTTCTGCTGACGTGCACGACGTACGGGATCCCGAGCTGCCGGGGCGGTTGCTGGTCGTCGAGCGGGATGCGCCGGTTCCGCTGTTGCGGCGGAGGCCGGAGGCGGACTCCGCGCTGCCGACCGTCGCCTGTCCGGGGTGGTCGGTGCGGGATGTGCCGGCGCACTGTTCGGCCGCGTTGATGCGGGTGGTGGAGAACCGGTTCGAGGAGGGCGTCTTCTCGCCCGAGTCCAACGAGCGGGACATCGCCGAGCGGGCCGACTGGACCGACGCGCAGGTCGTCGACGAGCTGGAGCGCGGGATGACCGAGGCGGGGCCGGTGATCGCCAAGGCCGGCGGGGCCCTGGACGGCGTCGCGCTGGTGGCGGGGGTCCCCCACGCCTTCAAGGCAGTGGGGGAGGGTGCGCGCCGGGGACGTACGGGAGGTGCTCGTACGGCTGTATGCGGGGCGGCCGGTGGAGGGGGCGGCGTACGAGCTGGCGGGGGTGGAGGCCGGGGAGCTGAGCATCTTCGCGTGACGGGCAGGCGTAGGCTGGCATTGGACTAGACCTGTAAGGCCTGTAGTCGCCGTCGAATGCCGAGGAATGGGGTCCCATGAGCAAGCGTGCAGTCCTGGAGGTGATCGCCCTCGGGGTCGAGGACGCGGTCGCCGCCCAGGCCGGGGGTGCGGATCGGCTCGAACTGGTCACCGACATGGCGGCCGACGGGCTCACCCCGCCGGTCGAGACCTTCGCCGGGATCCGTGCCGCCGTCGACATCGATCTGCGCGTGATGCTCAGGCCGGCCGGCGGGTTCGCGGTGGGGGACCACCTCGAACGGCTCGTGCGGACGGCCCGGGAGATGCGGGATGCCGGGGCCGACGCGTTCGTGCTCGGGTTCCTCGATGCCGACGGTGGGGTGGACCTCCCGGCCGTCGAGCGGGTCGTGGGCGAGCTGGACGGGTGCCGGTGGACCTTCCATCGGGCCATCGACCGGGCTGCCGACCGGGACGCCCTGCGCAAGCAGCTGGACGGGATGCCGGGGCTGGACACGTATCTCACGGCCGGGTCGGCGGGCGGGGTGGACGCCGGGCTTCCCACACTGGTCGCCGAGGCGGCGAGGAGCGGGGAGGCCGGGTACGAGCAACAGCTGCTGGTGGGGGGTGGTCTGCGCTTGGACCATGTACCGCAGCTGAGGGCCGCGGGCATCGACGCGTTCCACATCGGTGGGGCGGCTCGTCCCGATGGGTGGGGGAGGCCGGTTTCGGCCGAGGCGGTCGCTTCGTGGCGGGCCGTGGTCGACGCGGCCAGGTGAGTGCCGCGAGGGGTTGCCTCAGGGGGTGGGGAGCAGACACAGGGACGTGGTGCCGTCCTCGCTGTACTCCGGGTAGGCCACGTAGGCCACGTAGTCCCCCGCCTCCGGGCACGAGCCGTTCGTGGGCTTCTCGACCTTGAGCTCCGCCTCCGAGGAACCGCAGTCCACGGGCCGGAGATCCTGCTCCGGCCACGTGGCGTCGTTGCGGGCGCACGAGCCCACCGTGAGGGTCGGGCGGGCGTCACCGCCGTCGCCCGACCCGACCAGCCAGCCGGTGAGCACGAGCACCGGAAATGCCACCATCACCAAGCCGACCAGACACAGCGGGATCAGGGCCAACACCCCCGCCGGCCGCTGGAACACCGGCTTGCCCGGGTCCAGCGGTGGCCGGAAACCGGTGGTGGCCGGTTCGGGGATGCGGCGGATGCCGGACAGGGCGCTGAGGTTGGCCAGCAGGGTGACGGGCGTGATGAGCAGCGACAGCGGGCCCCACCAGCCGAGCACCATCGTGTCCGCCTGCATGTCCCGGAAGCTCGCCAGCGCGCAGGTGCGGCAGAACAGTCCCTCCCGCTTCAGGAACCGCATGATCACGAGCATGCCCTGGTGGCCGCGGACCGTCACCGGCGCGGCGGGGGCCGCCCCGCACACCTGGCAGGCCGCCACCGGCACGGGGCCGCCACCGCCGTACTGCTGCGGCCAGGCGGGGGCGGGCTGGTACGGCCCCGGTGCCGGCTGATACGCGGAGTGCGAGGGCGGCGGAGTGCTCAACGGGGGCCTTTCTGAGGGGACATGCCAGAACGGCACAGCACCTTACTCGGCCAACTGCGGTGGCAGCGGCGCCGCGTGTGTCACGATCAGCCCCGAGACCGCTCGGGTCAGGGCCACGTACAGACGCCGCAACCCCGTCCGCTCGTCCGGCTCCCCGTTCACCACCGCCTGCGGCTCGTCCAGGACGACGTAGTCGTACTCCAGGCCCTTCGCGAGCGACGCCGGGACCAGCGTCAGGCGGGTCTGCCGGGTCGTCTCCTCGCCCGGGGCCAGGTACGTGATCCCCGCCCCCGCCAGCGCCTCCGACAGGGCCGGGATCCGGGCGTCCGCGGCGATCAGGCCGATCGAGCCCTCGTGGCGCAGCAACTCCTCGCACGCGGCGACGACTTCGGCCGTCTCCGACACTCCGCGGACCTCGAAGAACCCCGGGTTCTCACGGATCGACGCCACCGGCGTCAGGCCCGGCGCGATGGAAGGGAGGAGACGGGAGGCGTACGTGATGACGTCCGTCGGGACGCGGAAGCCGGCCGTCAGCTCCTCGATCACCCCCTCCGACTTGCCGAGGTGCGCCAGCGCCTCGTCCCAACTCCGCGTCGCCCACGGAGTCGTGCCCTGCGCCAGGTCACCGAGGACCGTCGCCGAACCGGTCGTACAGCGGCGGCCCACCGCCCGGTACTGCATGGGGGACAGGTCCTGCGCCTCGTCGAGGACGACATGGCCGAGGGAGGGCGTGCGCGCGACGATGTCGTGCGTCTCGTCGATCAGCACGGCGTCGGCGGGGGACCACTTGGCGGCCTTGACGCTCCGCGCCGGCTTCGCCCACAGGATCGTCTTCTGCTCGTCCTCGCTCAGCAGCCCCTGAGCGTGTACGGCGAGGAAGTCCGCGTCCGAGAGCAGGCGCAGGACGAGTTTCGCCGGGTCGACCGGCGGCCAGATCGCCTTGACGGCCGCCTTCACCGCGCTGTTGCGGGCCACCGCGTCCTGCACCCGGTCGTCCGGCGCCTCGCCCGACCGCTCCATCTGGACGAGCACGGCGTGCGCGATGCGCTGCGGAAGGGCCTCGCGGGCGGCGCCGTAGCGGATGTCGCGGGCGAGCAGCTCACCGACGATCTCCTCGACTTCGTACGCCGGGACGCGCCACCTACGCGACCCGCGTACCACGACCACCGCCTCCGTCGGCATGGTCACATGCGAGTAGACGGCGCGCCGCAGCACCTCCGCCATCCTCGCGTCGCCCTTGACGACCGCGGCCGCCGCGTCGTCGGTGCCGCGCACCTCGACGTGGGCGACGAGGTCGTCGACCGTCGCCTGACGGACAGCCAACTCGCCCAGTGCCGGGAGCACTTGCTCGATGTAGTGCAGGAAGGACTTGTTCGGCCCGATGACGAGGGTGCCGGTGCGGGCGAGCCGCTCGCGGTGGGCGTACAGCAGATACGCCACCCGGTGCAGGCCCACCGCCGTCTTCCCCGTTCCCGGGCCGCCCTGCACACACACGGTTCCGCCGAGCCCGGACCGTACGATCTCGTCCTGCTCCGGCTGGATCGTCGCCACGATGTCGCGCATCGGGCCGACACGCGGGCGCTCGATCTCCTGCTGGAGCAGCTTGCTGGTCCTCGCCCCCTCCGCCGGGTCGGAGAGGTGCTCGTCCTCGTACGCCGTGAGGTCGCCGCCCGTGTAACCGAAGCGGCGGCGCAGCCCGATGTCCATCGGGTCCTTCTTGGACGCCCGGTAGAAGGGCTGGGACACCGGAGCCCGCCAGTCGATGACCATCGGGTCGCCGTCGGCATCGTGCACATGCCGGCGCCCGATATAGAAGCGTTCCCCTTCCGCGCCTTCCGCCTCCTCGGCGCCCGGTGCGTGCAGATAGTCGAGCCGGCCGAAGAACAGCGGGGTGTCGCTGAGGTCGGCCAGGGCCTTGATGCGCAAGTCGATCTGGCGGGCGAGGACTTCGGCATTGACCCAGTTGGCGGTCACGTCGCTGATGTCGAGGGACTCGACGTCCTCCCGCATGGCACGGAGGGCGGCGCGGGAGGAGGCGAGGTGGGAGCGCTCTCGGAAGAGCGGGTCGAGGGTGTCGAGCGGATCGACCGGATCGACCGGATCGAGGGGGGCGTCGGCGGGCGTGGCCAAGGGGGTGCCTCCGGGGGGACCTACGGGTGGGTGATCGCAGGTAGGTGATCGAGAGAGCCGACCGGTTTCCGTCCGGTCGGCGGCACTCCGCGGGGGAGGCGGGCAAGAGCGGAGATTTTAGGTGAGCGGGGAAGGCGAACGCCACCGAATATTTCGCCCCCTGTTCGCCCCGGATTCCGTCCCCTAGGGGATGTGGCCCTCCTCCCTGGGGGAAGCGGTCCGTCCGGAGGCGTACGCGGGTAGTAGCCGGCTTCGGTCCGCAGGCCGATGCCTTTTTCATGGCTGCGAATCCATCATGGAGACATGAGCGCAGCAACCATCAACCCAGCCCCCGTGGGCCCCCACGGAGCGACAGCGCTCCAGGGGAGTCACCACCGTCATCGCATCGGCGAAGCCCTGCGTGTCGTCAAGGTGTTCGCGGGCGCGGCCTTCGACGTGATCATCCTCGGCGAGTACGGCGAGGAGGCGGGCGTCCGGCGGCGTCCGCCGCAAGTGACCGTCTAAGACTTGATCCGCAATTCACCAGAGGGTGAGCTGGGGACTGCACGCGGTGCGGGGACCGGGCTTTCCGGCGTGGCCACGGGGTCGTGACTCATCCGGGGTTGCTCGGTTCCGTTGTCCGGCGGTTCGGGGAGCAGAGGTCTCACGGCGTTGCCGTGGGACTGCCACGCGTCCCGACCGCCGGGGCGGTTTCGGGCTCGGTTTGGTTGACTCCCGCAGCGCTTCTTCCAGCGCTTCTGCATAAAAGATCTGGGCGTGCCGGGACAGCATGGTGTCCAGGTACGCGGTCTTAGGGTCGTCCACGTCTTCGAAGCGGACGAAGGCGGCCAGGGAGGCGGACACGAGGTCGCGCTTGCCGACGAGGCCGCAGGCGATGCATTTGTGCTCACGATCGCGGAGGGTCTTCTTCACGCGCTCGCCGCACAGGCAGTGTTGTGACAGGGCCGTTGACCAGGTGGAGGCCCGAACCAGCCGCCCGCCCGCCGCTTCGCACTCGACCTTGAGAGCGGAGATGAGCATGCCGGGGGTGGTCTGTGAGAGGCGTTTGCCCCACAGCCGGTACCAGGTGCGGATGTCGCAGTCCTCGACCACGAGCACGGGGCCGTGTGTGGTGATGATCTCCCGCGCCACCAGCCGGGCGCGGTGGCGGCGATGCTCGGCGATGCTGGCGGCGTGTTCGGCCTGGCGGGCGCGCTGGGTGAGGTAGTTGACGGACAGCCGGTCACGGCGGAATGCCTGCTTCGGAACGCCATCGGACCGTGCGTCACGGGCGCCGCCGGGCACAGTCACCGTCTTGGGCTTGAGGCCCTGGGCTTCCCGCCGGGCGGCGCGCTTGGCCTGCTTTTTCGACAGCCCGTACTGTCCGGCGTTCGTCGCCCGCCGGGAGCGCTCCAGCGCCCGCGCACGACCGCGCCGCTTCTTCGCCTGCTTCTCGATCAGCCGCTTCTCGTCCTCGCAGAGCGTGATCTCGGTGGACTCGGGCTTGCCGCCGTCGAGCTGGGCAGGGAAGGAGACGATCGACAGGTTGGAGACGTTGCCGTCCACCCCGCCGACCCGGTCGAGGCGGGTGGCCTGGTCGCGCATCTCCCGCACGGCCGGGGAGGAGTATCCGGGGCCGATCACCATCAGGTGCGCCTCGTACACCCAGCCGCCCGGCGCCGACGCCTTCCGACGCCGTACGAGGTCGACCTTGTGCCAGGCCAGTGGGTTCGAGAGGAAGTGCTGTACGCGCTCCCACTGCCCGTCGCCCTGGGGGATGCGGACCGGGAGAACGAGATCACCGCGCTTGCCCTGCGGGCCGCCCGCGAACACTACGGCGAGCGGCCCGGTGTGGTCCCACCAGTTCGCCCGGCGCATCCCCGGCTTCCCAGCGGCCGTGAGTTTGCCGGTGGGGACCTTGCCGTCCGGCAGGGTCGGCTTCGGCATCGTTCGGGGCTGCATCAGCGTGTGCTGGCCGCCGTCGGTGTACGCCATGACGTGGCCGTGGAGGGTGCCGACGAGGCGGAAGGTCTCCCACTTGTTCTCGGTGGTGTGGGAGCGGGCGCGGCCCGGGATGCGGGTGAAGTCGTGGTACCGGCCGGTCTTGGGGCGGCCGAAGCGGTGGCCGGTGGCGTCGGGGAACAGATGCCGGGAGACGCCGTTCCACACCTCGTCGGCGATGTGCATGGCCAGGGCCTTGGAGGCGTGGTGCTTCAAGTGCCCGGAGTCTTCGAGGTGCTTGTAGGCGCTGCGTTCCAGGGCCTCACGGGAGAGGCCGAGGCGCTGCCGTACAGCCTTCGCCCCGTGCTCGTTGCGCTCGTGGAAAGCGGACCAGTACGTGTCGACCTTGGCGCGGGCGTCGCGCTGGATGGCGCGCTTGAGTGACCACATCGCCCCGTACAGGCCGTCGAGGCGGCGGAGGTCGCCGGGGTCGGTGACGGCGAGCGGCAGCACGATCACGGACACCTGCCCGTCGTTGGGCTTCTTCCACTTGGGGGCCTTGTTCTTGCCCCGGAACGTCCGCGTCTGGGCAGCCTGTATCGCTCGTCACCTCCCATCATAAAATTAGCTGACCTACGACATGCTACGTGAGTAGTTCAGCTATGACAACCGAGGTAGAATGGGATCCATGGCGATTAAGATTCCTGGTTTCGAAGATGCCCGTCAGGCGGCGGCCCGACTCAAGGTGACCGTCCAGCACATCTACAACCTCAACTCCAGCCGCGACGACTTCCCCAAGGCCGTATACGTCGGCCGCACCCCGCTGTGGCCGGTTGACCGGCTGGACGCGTGGCGGGTGGCACACCCGAAGCGGGGGGATTAACTGACCTTTTCCCGAACATGAAGTAAGTGACCTAATGGGTTGTTGTGTCCGTTCGTGTCGAAGATCAACATCACCGGCCTGCGGCCCCGCTGACTGCTGCACTGGACCGGACTTCCCGTCAAGGCGTTCCTCGCCTTGGTCGCCCGCGTCGCAGCGCTCCTACCCAGTGAGATCCGGCGCGGGCGGCCGTGGATGCTCCTGCTGGACAACCGCGTCCTCCTGGCCGCCATCGCATGGCGCACCAACCTCACCCACCGCCAACTCGCCGACCTCTTCGGCGTCGGCGTCGCGACCGTGCACCGCATCCTCGAACGGCTCACGCCCCTGGTTGCCGCACTCCTCGAACCGCCCGGCGGCTCCCGCTCGGACCTGTGGGTCGTGACGGCAGACTCATCCCCGTCGAGGACCAGAAGCAGACCAAGTGCTCCAAGAACTACCAGCGTTCGGTGAACGTGCAGTTCACCTTCCGCGCCCGTGACCGGCACGTGGTCGCGGGCGGCGACGCGTGGACCGTAAACCGCAACGACATCGTCGTCTTCCGCGAAACCATGGCCGACCAGCTCGCCGGACACCGGCTGGCCATCGGGGACGGCGCGTGCCGCAGCCACCCCGCCGTCATCACCAGCAAGACAAAGAGCAAGCCGTTGGCCAAGCGCCGGGCGCGGGCCGAACACGGCATCGCCCGCCTCAAGGACTTCGAAGTCCTTCGCCGACACTGCCGACGTGACGAGACGATCAACGACACCACCCGCACCGTCGCGGGTGCTCCACAACCTCAAGATCGACTATGCGTACCTACGGAACAGCTCTTAGGGTCACCGCGTGACCCGTCGATCACGCTCCGCAACTCCTCCCTGTCTCCTGCTGATCGTTTCCGGCCTCTCCCTGACGGCCTTCACCGCCCTCTGCCTCCACCAGCGCCTCCCGATGGCCGACGCGCTGGTCTACCGGGCGGAAGGGCAGGCGGTCCTGCGCGGCGGCGACGACCTCTACGGCTTCACCGTCACCGAGTGGCAGCTCCCCGCCACCTACCCGCCCTTCGCGGCCCTCCTCTTCGTCCCGGCGGCGCTGCTCCCCGTGACGGCCCTCAAGGCGACCTTCCTGGCGGGCAACGCGCTCCTGCTCGCCGTACTCGTCCATCTCTCCGCCCGGCTGTCGGGCCTGGCGACGATCCGCCTCCCGCGCCGAACAGCCCTCTGCGCCGCCACGGCCGCGGCCCTCTGGCTGGAGCCGGTGTTCCAGACCGTCCTCTTCGGCCAGATCAACCTGGCCCTGGCCTGCCTGATCCTGTGGGACCTCACCCGGCCGTCGGGGGCCCGCTGCAAGGGCGCCGCCGTGGGCATCGCGGCCGGCATCAAGCTGACGCCGGCGATCTTCATCGCGTACCTGCTGGTGCGCGGGCGACGCCGGGAGGCGGGGACGGCGACGGCGGCCTGCGCCGGGACGGTCGTGCTCGGCGCTCTCGCCCTCCCCTCCGCGAGCCTCGACTTCTGGACCCGCCGCCTCTATGAGACGGACCGCGTGGGCAAGGCCTGGATCGTCGACAACCAGTCGTTGCAGGGGGTGATCGCGCGCGCCCTCGGCGACCCGGCACCGGGCCCGGCGGTCTGGGCGCTGCCGTGCGCGGCGGTCGCGCTCACGGGCCTGTGGCTGGCCGCGCGTGCCGTCGAGGACCGCCACGCGATCCTGCTGACGGCGTTCACGGCGCTGCTGGTCTCACCGATCAGCTGGTCCCACCACTGGGTGTGGTGCGTCCCGCTGATCGCCGTACTGCTGGCAGAGGGCCGTACGCGTACGGCCGCGCTCGTGGCCCTCGTCTTCACCGCCCGCACGATGTGGCTGCTGCCGCACGAGGGGGACCTGGACCTTCAACTGCCTTGGTGGCAGCAGCCGTTGGCGTCACCGTACCCGTTGCTGCTGCTGCCGACGGCTGAGTACGTGATCGCCCGCCGGATGAGTACGCGAACCGGTGCCCTGGCACCGGCCGGACCGGTTCACTGCTCGCATGACGACACAGCACATCGCGGCACAGCCCCCGAGCCCGCCGAACATGGCTGAGCGGGACCCCAGGGCCTGGATCGCGCCGCTCGTCGCGACGATCCTCCTGGCGTTCCTGGGCCCCGCCGCGCTGCTGCTCGGCGGGCTCTCCGTCATGGCGACGGACAGTTGCGGTCCTGACAACTGCCCGTCCGCGCTCGACACGCAGCTGTCCGTGATCTACGGAACGCTCGCCTTCGGCAGCCTTCCCACACTCGCGGCCTGGGTCACCGCATGGGTGCTCCCCTGGCACCGCCGCTGGTCGGCCTGGCGCGCCGGCGCCGCGGTCGCCGCACTGCTGCCGTCGCTCTTCGTGCTGCTGCTGGTGTTCACGCTGCCCGTGCCCTGAGCCGGGCCGCGTGGAGGGGGCCGGTCAGCTCTCGGCCAGGATGTCGTCCGCGTCCATGATCCGGTACGCATACCCCTGCTCCGCCAGGAACCGCTGGCGGTGGGCGGCGAAGTCCTGGTCGATCGTGTCGCGGGCGACGACCGAGTAGAAGTGGGCCTGGTGCCCGTCGGCCTTGGGTCGCAGGACCCGGCCGAGGCGCTGGGCCTCCTCCTGGCGGGAGCCGAAGGTGCCGGAGACCTGGATGGCGACGGTCGCCTCCGGCAGGTCGATGGAGAAGTTGGCGACCTTGGACACGACGAGGACGCTGATCTCGCCCTGCCGGAAGGCGTCGAAGAGCTTCTCGCGCTGGGCGTTGGAGGTCTCGCCCTTGATGACCGGGGCGTTGAGGTGCTCGCCCAGTTCGTCGAGCTGGTCGATGTACTGGCCGATGACCAGGATCTGCTGCCCGGCGAAACGCCGGACGATGGCCTCCGTGACCTTCCGCTTGGTGTCGGTCGTCGCGCAGTAGCGGTACTTCTCCTCGGTCTCGGCGGTGGCGTACGCGAGCCGCTCGGCGTCCGTCAGATTGACCCGCACCTCCACGCAGTCCGCGGGCGCGATGTAGCCCTGCGCCTCGATCTCCTTCCAGGGCGCGTCGAACCGCTTGGGACCGATGAGCGAGAAGACGTCGGACTCCCGCCCGTCCTCCCGCACGAGGGTCGCGGTGAGCCCGAGCCGCCGCCGGGCCTGGAGATCGGCGGTGAACTTGAAGACGGGCGCCGGCAGCAGATGCACCTCGTCGTAGACGATCAGACCCCAGTCCCGGGAGTCGAACAGCTCCAGGTGCGGATAGACACCCTTCCGCCTGGTGGTGAGCACCTGATACGTGGCGATGGTGACGGGCCGGATCTCCTTGCGCGTCCCGCTGTACTCACCGATCTCGTCCTCGGTCAGTGACGTCCGCTTCACCAGCTCGTGCTTCCACTGCCGGGCGGAGACGGTGTTGGTGACGAGGATGAGCGTCGTCGACTTGGCCTGAGCCATGGACCCGGCGCCGACCAGCGTCTTTCCGGCACCACAGGGCAGGACCACGACCCCACTGCCGCCGTGCCAGAAGTTCTCCACGGCCTGCTTCTGGTACGGCCGCAGCGCCCACCCGTCCTCGGCCAGCTCGATCGGATGCGCCTCGCCGTCGACGTACCCCGCGAGGTCCTCGGCGGGCCAGCCCAGCTTCAGCAGGGTCTGCTTGATCTGCCCCCGCTCGGAGGGATGGACGACGACGGTGTCCGGGTCGATACGGGCGCCGACGAGGGGCGCGATCCGCTTGGAGCGCAGTACCTCCTCCAGGACCGGACGGTCGGTGCTCGTCAGGACCAGCCCGTGGGCCGGGTGCTTGCTCAGGGTCAGGCGGCCGTACCGGTCCATCGTCTCGGCGATGTCGACCAGCAGCGCGTGCGGCACCGGATACCGGCTGTACTGCACCAGCGCGTCCACGACCTGCTCGGCGTCGTGCCCCGCCGCCCGCGCGTTCCACAGCCCCAGCGGCGTCACCCGGTACGTGTGGATGTGCTCCGGCGCCCGCTCCAGCTCCGCGAACGGCGCGATGGCCCGACGGCAGTCGCCGGCCTGCTCGTGGTCGACCTCCAGGAGCAGGGTCTTGTCGGACTGGACGATTAGGCAGGACACACGTACCTCCGCGGATTGGATCGGCAGTGTGGCAGGCACCACACCTGCCACGGTCCGGGCTATGCCCCGTACCCGGCGCCCGAAAGGCGTGTCGGCCGGTGCGCCCTCGGGCGCGCCGCATCTACCTGGGCCTGTCGCGCGAAATAAGAAAGTCTACTTCCCGGTCTCGTTTCGGACCTGTGTGACCTTGGTGAGTTGCGCCTCGTCGCCGGTCTCCTGGAAGGCGGTGGCGGACTCGCCGAACGCGTCGTCCGCCGCTCGCAGGTCGCCTGTGCGCCGGAGGGCGAGGCCGAGGTTGAACAGTGCCTGGGCTTCGCGGTGTCGTTCACCCAGGTGCCTGCAGAGGGCGACGGCCTCTCTCTGTGCTTGTACGGCCTCGCTGTACCTGCCCGACAGCTCCAGTGCCGTGCCCAGGTTAGTCAATGCCGTCGCCTCGGTGTACGGATCCCCGGCCCGGCGGCTCACATCGAGTACTGACGACAGAGGCGCGATGGCTTCCTCCGGGCTGCTGGTCTGCAGGAAGACCATGCCAAGGTGGTTCCGCGCCAGAGCCGCCATGTGTTCCTCGCCCAGAGAGTCCAGGATGTCCACGGCCGCCGTGATCCGGTTGATCGCCTCGCCCGGTCCAGGACCCTCGCGGCCCAGGGCGAGGACCAGCCCGAGGTTCGCCTGGGCCAGGCCCTCGCTGTACAGGTCTTTGGCCTCCTTGGCGGCTGCGAGGGCGCGTCTGTGGGCATCGGCGGCAGCCGGGAGCTGCCCCATGTCCCGCAACACCATCCCCAGGTTGTTGAGCGCCACGCCCTCACCTGCGCGGTCACCGATCTCCTGGCAGATGGTGATGTCCTCGGTGAGGGCCTCGGCGGCCTCCTGGAGTCTGCGCAGGCTGTGCAAGGCCTTGCCGAGGTTGGTGTAGGCCATGCCCCGGACGCGAGGGTCCGTCTCCGGCGGATACAGAGCCAGGGCCTGCCGTAGGACGTCCACAGCCTCCTCCGGCCGGTTCATCTGCTGGTAGGTCAGGCCGAGATTGTTGAGAGTGGCGGCTACGTGGAGGGTGTCCCCCCTGAGTGCGTGCAGGCTCTGCGCTTCTTGGTACGAGGCCACCGCTTCCTGGAATCGACGCAGCTCGCGCTGGGCCGTGGCCAGGTTGTTCAGGACACTCGCCTCGAAAACCCGCAGCGTCGGATGAGCCGGTGACCGGATTGCCGCAAGCGCCGCGAGGGCCAGTTCGGCGTGCTCGTCGAAGTGCCGACGCAGGGACTGGTAGTCGATCAGTGAGAAGTGCAGTTGGAGCAGCGCCTCCGGCTGTCCCAGCTCCGGTGCGGCGAGGGCGGCGGCGAGCAGGTTGTGCCGCTCGGCGTCCAGCCAGGTGAGGGCGGCGTCCAGGTCAGGGAAGTGGGGATCGGGCTGGACTCCCACGTCGATGTGGGTGTCGGCGGCGTGTGTGGTGGTGACGTAGTGCTGCAACAACCAGTTCACGGCCTCTTCCCGTGCGCGCGGTCCGTCCTGAGCGCGGCCCAGATCGTCCGCGAACAGACGTATGAGGTCATGCATGCGCCAGCGCCCGTATGACGATCCTGGCTCGATGAAGTGGCCACGGGCGAGAGACAGCAGCAACTGTTCTGCGTCATCGACTGCCAGACCGGCCATCCGGGACAGTGCCTCCGTGGAGAGATCGGGCCCCGGATTGAGCGGCAACAGCCGGAAGAGCCTGGCCTGGTCCGGCCGTAGGTGCTGGTACGAGAGATCGAAGGCGGCGCGGACGGCGAGGTCCTCCCGGCTGAGCCGCTCCAGTCGGTGGCGCGCGTTGCTCAGGGCCGTCGCCATGGAGTGCAGCGGCCGGGCAGGGATGTCGGCGAGCAGGGCGGCGACGACCGAGAGCGCGAGGGGCAGCCGACCGCACAGTGACGCCACCTCGCCGGCCGCTTCCGGCTCGTCCGCCACGCGGGTGTCCGTAGGGCCGACGACCTCGCGGAGGCTCCGTTCGATGAATTCCACCGAAGTCCGTTGATCCAGGACGGACAGGTCGAGCAGGCGGACCCCGAGGTCGCTCAGGGAGTGTCGGGAGGTGATCAGTACAGGGATGCGCGGATCGCCGGGAAGCAGCGGACGGACCTGGGCGCTGTTCATCGCATTGTCGAGGATCAGCAGGATCCGCCGCTGTTCCGCCGCGTAGGCGGCAAGGACCGAGCGGTACAGCCGCGCCCGGTCCTCGACGTCGTCCGGGACGTACTCGTCCGGCACGGCCAGGGAGCGGAGCAGCGAGCCGAGGGCGCGGTGCGGGCCGACGCGTCGTCGGTCGTCGTAGCCGAAGAGGTCGATGAAGAGAACTCCGCCTGGGAGACAGTTCGCGCTGTTCAGCGCGTGATGGGCAACCTGAAGGGCGAGTTCGGTCTTCCCCACCCCGGGCAGCCCGGCGATCACGTGGCTTGTGCCTTTTCCCTCCCGGCCCGGCCGGAGCGCCGCGAGCAGAGTGTCCCGTTCGGATATTCGGCCCGTGAACGCTGGGGATGGCGTGGGCATGCCGGTGAGTGCGGGCGGGACAGTGGCGGGAAGCTGGAGTGTCACATGGGCGCCCTGGATCACGGCGTTGAAGTACAGCCCACCGCTGATCTGGTTGCGGACGCCGTGGCTGTCCTCCCGACTGGTCACATGGTCCTCGCCTTCGCCCGATGCCAGAGCCTCAACGTTAGGTGACGGCCGGCCGGTGGCGAACTGCCTTCAGTCTTTTGCTTCTTCACTTATCGTGAACAGCTAGTCACTGTCGGATTGCCGATCGACGGAGAGGCGCACGATGCCGGCGCGGAAGCCGATCACAGGGGCCGGGCGGCAGTCACCCCGCGTGGTGCTGGCCACCGAGTTGGCCCGGCTGCGGGCCGAATCAGGCTGGTCCCTGCGGGAGTTGGCCGACAAGGTCGGGTGGGATCACTCGCAGCTGCACGGCCTGGAGCGCGGCAGGACTCTCGGCGGCCCCGAGGTCATCGAGGCGCTGGACACGGTCTACGGGACGAAGCCGCTGCTGATGCGGTTGTGGGAGATCGCCAAGCAGCAGGTCGTGTTCCGCGACAAGTACGTGCGGTACATGGAGCTGGAGGCGGAAGCCTCGGTCATTGAGCACTATGCGGGGAGCTTCCTGCACGGCATGTTTCAGACCGAGGCGTACGCGCGGGAGTTGCTCTGGTCGACGCCGCATCTTCCCAGTCAAATATTGGAGTTGGAGGAACAGCTTGCGAGTCGTATGAGCAGGCACGAGCTACTGCTGAGTGAGACGCCGCCACATCTGCGGGCGATCATCGACGAGGCAGTCCTGAGGCGGCCACTCCTGGACGCCGGGGAATGGCGCGGCCAACTCGCCCACATCGCCGAAATGGCATCCCAGCCGCATGTGACCGTCCAGGTTCTGCCGTACTCGGTGGGGTTGCATGATCTCCTGGGCGGACTGGTCACTCTTCTTCGGTGCCCCGACGGAAGCACCGCGGTCTGGGTGGAGAGCAGCAAGAGCGGTGAGCTATTCGAAGACGCCAGGGAAGTCGAACAACTCCGGTTGTCCTACGATGCACTTCGAGACGTGGCCCTTTCGCCGCAGGACTCCGTGGCGTTCATTGAGCAGGTGATGGAGGACAGTGCCCCATGCGATCCCCCGGCATCGACCTGACAGTTGCTTGCTGGCGCAAGTCCAGCTACAGCGACGGGGGTGCGGGCAACTGCATCGAGGTAGCCCACAACTTCCCCACCGTCATCCCCGTCCGTGACAGCAAGACGCCCCACGGCCCGGCCCTCGTCTTCCCGGCCGGCGGCTGGGCTTCGTTCGTCGCCGCCGTCAAGGGTGGCAGGCTCAACGGCTGAGCCGCCCGGGTTCGGTCAAGGTAGGGCCGTGCCGGAGTCCTACAGGATGTCTTTTCATTCTTGTGAGTGACATGGTTTTCACCTGGACGGCAACGGCCGCGAAGAATTGCCGACTGTGCAGCCAACCAGCCGTGACCCCTCCCCGACGACCACCACCCTTGGGTACGCCCTGTTCGCCACCCGCTGGCTGCAGGCCCCGCTCTACTTCGGTCTCGTGGCCGCCCAGGGGGTGTACGTCTACAAGTTTTTCAACGAGCTGTGGACGTTAGTGCTCCGCTGCGTGACCGGGCAGGCGACCGAGACCTACGTCATGCTCGCCGTGCTCAAGCTGGTCGACGTCGTGATGATCGCCAACCTGCTGATCATGGTGATCGTCGGCGGCTATGAGACGTTCGTCTCGCGCATCGGTCTGCAGGGCCACCGCGACCAGCCGGAATGGCTCTCGCACGTGAACTCCAACGTGCTGAAGGTCAAGCTCGCCACCGCCATCGTGGGCATCTCGTCCGTCCATCTGCTCCAGATGTTCGTGGACGTCCACCACACCTCGCGCCACGCACTGCTGTGGGGCACGGTGATCCACATGGCGTTCATCTTCTCGGCGGCGATCCTGGCGTACATGTCCGGGCCGATGGCCGTGCACGGCGAGCGGGGTGCCCAGCAGGCGCACCGCACGGAGCACGCTCCCGAGGAGCCCGCCGAGAAGGTCTTCGTCCCGGCCCAGGCCGTGTCGCGCGAGGACGAGCTGAGCGCCGAGGAGCGGGTGCGCGCCGCCGGTTTCCCCGCCCGCAAACTCCTGGAGGACTTCGACGAGGCGCACCCGCGCACCTTCGACCGGGAG
This sequence comes from Streptomyces sp. DT2A-34, assembly GCF_030499515.1. NCBI lineage: Bacteria > Bacillati > Actinomycetota > Actinomycetes > Kitasatosporales > Streptomycetaceae > Streptomyces > Streptomyces sp. DT2A-34. The sequence continues at coordinate 5,549,269 of NZ_JASTWJ010000001.1, forward strand.
GCCGTGGCCCGGCTCGGCAAGCTCGACTTCGTCGCCGCCCGCCGGAACGTGGTCTTCGTCGGCCCGCCCGGCATCGGCAAGACGCATCTGGCCGTCGGCCTCGGCGTGCGCGCCTGTCAGGCCGGCCACTCGGTGCGGTTCGCGACGGCCGCGCAGTGGGCCGCCCGGCTGGCCGACGCCCAGGACGCCGGCCGGCTCGCCGAGGAGCTCACCGCGCTCGACGACCACGCCCTGCTGATCGTCGACGAGGTCGGCTACACCCCCTTCGACGCGGAGACCGCCGCCCTCTTCTTCCGACTGGTCGCGCACCGCTACGAACGGGCCTCGCTGATCGTGACCAGCGACCGTCCGCTCGGCCGCTGGGACGAGATCTTCGGCGGCCCCTCCGCGCCGGCGATGGTGGACCGGCTGGCCCACCACGCCGAACTCGTACGGATCGACGGCGACAGCTACCGGATGCGCCGGGCTACTTCAGGATGGGCAGACCGAAGTTGTTGATCAACGGTCCCTCGATGGTGACGCCCTCGGTGACCAGGGACTCCGGGGCGGCCGCCGGGACGGGCAGCGGCAGGGCGGAGGCCGGAGCGGCCCCGGCGGCGAGCACGCCTACGAGGACGGCGGCGGCGACGGTGAGGCAGGCACGTGTGGTGCGCATGGGTATGACGGCCTTTCACAAGCTGGCGCTGGCTGGGACTTGACGACCGGGCCGGACCGGCAGAGCCGGCACCGGCCCGGGAGGGCACGGGAGACGTCAGAGCGTCAGGCCCCCGCCGAGATCGATGCCGATCGCCGCGGCCTGGGCGGCGAAGGCGCCGACCATGGCGGCGGTGGCGGTCAGCACGGTGGCGATGCGACGAGCAGTACGCATGGGACAAGTACCTCTCTTTTGCGCTCACTTGAGCGTGATCAGGACAACGGGTGGCTGCCCTGCGCCGCGCGGCGCGATGCGGAAAGGCCCTGAAGCTCCCTCATGAGTGGGGAACACCCGGCGTGGCGTGCATGAAATGCCGCGTACACCCGAACGAGTGGGCCGTCAGATCTGGTCGTCCGCCAGCTCCGCGACCCCCGTGATCCGGTGCAGCGGATACGTCCGTACCTCGTCCGCGGTGTGGTCGTACGCCGTCACGAAGCCGCCCTCGACCCGTACCGGGGCGATGACCCGTTGGCTCGCGGTGCCCTCGGCGTTGACGTAGCCGATCCACAGGGAGTCGCCGGTCAGGACGGCGGCCTGCATGGTGGCGAGGGTCTCGGCGGAGGTCGTGCGGGGGAGGTCGCCGCCGGTCACCGCAGCCGCGGCCCCGCTCGGCCTGCGCGGTGTCGTGGAGGCCAGGTCGCCCGCGCGGATGGCGCGGATCGCGGCCGCGAGCAGGGTGGCGTCCGGTGTCGGCGGGCCGTCGGGGACCGGCTCGGGGGCCGTGCGCGGTGGGGTGCGGTGGGCGTCGGCGCGGGTGATCAGGACGTCGCCCTCCGCCGACTCGGCGGCCGGGGCGAAGCCCATCGCGCGCAGGCCGTCGAGCAGCGCCGCCGGGTCCGCACGGGTGGCCAGGACTGTCGGGGCCAGGCGGCGCAGGTGCAGGGCAGCGGCCCGCTTGTCGGCGAGGATCTCGTTCAGCAGCGCGTCGTCGTCGCAGCGGACGTACGCCGAGGCGGCGCCCACCCGCAGATGGCCGTGCTTACGGGCCACGTCGTCGATCAGGTACGCCAGCGGCTGCGGCACCGGCGTACGGGAGTGCTCGGCGAGGAAGGCGTGCAGGTCGGAGGCGCTGCGGCCGGCGTCGAGGGCGCGGCGTACCGAGCCGGGCGTGAAGCGGTAGACCGTCGCGCCGCCCTTGGACTCCACGTCCGCGAGCACGCCCAGCATCTCGGCCAGGGGGCGCCGCAGCGGGCCGGGTGCCACGGCCGTGAGGTCGGCCTGGAGGAGGACGTGGTCGAGCGGCTCGGGAAGGAGGGGGGTGAGCAGGCGGGCGGCGGCCGCGGAGGCGACGGCCTGCTCGGTGGGGGAGAGGGGCTCGTGGGGTGCGGTCGGACGGTGGTGGTGCACGGGGAGTTTGTCGCCGGGGCCGACCGGCTCCCCGGCGGCCGGCTCCGGCAGCCGCGCGCCCAGCAACGCCCGCCCCTGGGACGACAGCGCCCCCCGCCCCGTCACCCCCAGCAGCTCCGCCTCGTTCAGCGTCCACCGGGCGAGGCGGCCGCGCAGGTCGTCGTCCTGCTGCGGCCCCCGCAACGGCCGCTCCCAGCGCAGCCGCGCCAGCACCGACTCGGCGGACGGCGACGCCCCCTCCGGGAGCCCGGCGAGCAGGGCCAGCACCCGGTGCCGTACCTCCGGCGCGGCGGAGCGGTCCAGGCCCGGGCCCAGCGCCGACAACGTACGGTCCTTCGCGTCCCGCCCCCCGACCACGCCCGCCGTACGCGTCGCCGTCAGCCACGCCTCCGCCAGCCGCACCCAGCGCTGCGCGGGGGGCTGCTCCAGCCACTCGTCGTAGGCGGGCGTCGCCGCGTACCGCTCGTCGGCCTCGCCGTCGGCGGCCAGCAGCCCAGCGGCGTAGGCGAGCTCGACCCAGAACGCGGCCATGGGCTCGGAGACGTCGAGCGCGACCGCGGTCCGCTTGAGATCGCGCACGCTCAGGCCGCCCGCCCGCAGGACGGTCGGCCCGCCCTCGTCCCAGTCCTTCAGCAGCTCCTCTGCGGTCGCCAGGGCCGTGTACGCCTGCCCGGCCGCGGTCGAGTCCACCATCTGTGGACGGTGCGTCGCGCTCGCCTCGACGGGCGGCGGGAGCGGCTCGGTGGTGCGGTGCGCGCGGCCGGCGCGCAGATGCAGGGCCACCTCGCGGGGGAGTACGACCGTGCCGGGCGCCGTCGGGAGGAGCAGGCCGCGGTCCAGCAGCCAGCGCAGGTGGGACGCGGGGTCGGCGGTGACCTGGCCGTACGGCGGCCCCCAGACCAGGCGCGTGAGGACCTCCCGGGACTCCTCCGGGGCGTCGGCGAGCAGGGCCGCCATGCGCCGCCGGTCGGTGAACAGGGCGGTGAGCGACGACACGGCGGACACGGCGTCGTGCGTCGAGGGCAGCCCGGCCGCCGTGACGATCTCCTGGATACGGCCCGGCGACATGCCCGCGGTGGCTTCCTGCACGGTCGGGCCCAGTCCGGTGGGGGACGGGTGCTGCGGGGAGGGCGCGAGCAGCTCACGTGCCGTACGGACGAGCCGCAGCCGGTCGTCGGCGCCCCACACCAGGGCCTGGTCGCGCAGGGCCCCCAGGGCGTGCGGAAGCGCGCCGGCGACGGTCGGATCGCCTTCGTCGCCCGCCATCAACGCGAGCAGTTCGTCGTACGCCGCCGGATCCGCCGCCACGGCCAGCGCCTGGGCCGTCTGCAGCGCGAAACGGTCCAGCCGCTCCAGGGCGCGCACCACGGAGGCCCGCGTACCGGCGCGGGTCGCCAGCTGCGTGAGGTCGGTCGGGACGGGGGTGATGAGGTCGGGGCGGCTGCGCAGGAGCACGGCCAGGGAGGCGTCGTCCCGCGCACGGAGGGCTTCCGCGAGGGAACGGGGCGGTGTAGCCGGGTCGCTCATCCGACCCACGTTAGCGGGTGGGGCGACGGGGCAGGGGGTGTGCCGGACGCCTGAAACGCCGTCCGACGGCGAACGGAACGTTTCGCAGATGACCCCCGGATGAACATCGTCCGGAGGATTCCGACGCCTCTGGCAACACCGCGCACCCACTGGTCACCCTGGGCTCCCTGCCAACTGCTTCACGGCTCAAGGGAATTCGGGGGATCCTGCGATGGGCGAACGGGTCGAGCAGTGGATCGCGATCCTCAGTCTCGGGTTTCCCGTGGTGGCGTTCCTGTGGGAGTTCGCCATCGTCGGCCGCAAGCGGCTCGGCTACCGGGTGCAGATGGACACCCTGGCCGCGGACGCGGCCGACAAGCCGTACGCCGACGTCCTGGGGGACATGCGGCACGACGGCCACCAGCTCAGGGACCCCTCGTTCGTCCTGCTGCGCATCGAGAACGCCGGGTCGGCCAAGATCGTCTCCGAGGACTACCTGGCGGACCCCGCCGACCCCTACGGCATCAAGGTCACCTTCCGGGACCGCCGGGTCGCGGCCGTGGTCCTCACCGATCCGAGCAACAACGCGCTGCGCGACTTCTTCTTCGAGGAGGTGACGGAAGGCGACAACCTTCGTATCGTCGCCAAACCCGGCTTCCGCCGCAGCAACCACGTGGGGGAGCGCACCGGCACCATCCGGCTGCCGAAGGTGACCCTGCCCCGGGGCGCCGAGTACAAGGTGCTCGTCGTACTGGAACGCTGGCCCGACGACCACAGCACCGACAACTTCCCGGACCCCGTCGTCCAGGGCACCGACGGGCACGACCGCTGGTACGACCCGCTGGTGAGGTTCTTCCGGCTGAAGGCGACCAGGACCGAGAGCCATGTCTTCGCGTCCCGGCCCGCCTGGTGGGCCATCTGGATCCTGATCACGGCCGTCGTCGTCCAGGCCTCCTTCACGCTCTTCTTCCGCAGCGACCGGCGGCCCCCGCTGGACTGCGTCGGCGGCACCCTGTACCTGCACGGCTCCACCGCCTTCGCGCCCGCGGTACGGGCCGCCGCCGAGGACTACCTCAAGCGGTGCGAGGGGGCCGATGTGCACATCCCGCTCGCGGACGACACCTTCAAGGGCAGCACCGACGGCGTCACCGACCTGGACAGGGCAGGCAAGGACGCCGGCATCCCGGTCGGGGAGGGCCTCGGCCACCACATCGCCTTCACCGACGGCATGGCCTCCGACGGCCACCCCCGGCTGATCCCCCGACCTGTCGCGCTGTCCGTGTTCACCCTCGTCGTCAACAAGGACGCGGGCGTGCAGAACCTGAGACTGGCCCAGATCCGCGAGATCTTCGCCGGCCGGATCCAGAACTGGTCCGAGGTCGGCGGCAACGACGTGCCCGTCCACCTCGTCAACCGCGACCCCGGCTCGGGCACCCGCAGCGCCCTCGTCGGCAAGGTCCTGGGCGGCAAGGAACCGCCCCAGTTCACCGAGACCGACTGCGCCTCCCTCAACCCGAAGCGGTACGGCCGCTGCGAGGTCACCAGCACGGACACCATGCTGAACACCACCGCCGCGACCCCCGGCGCCATCGGCTACAGCGAGACCAGCGGCGTCGACGGCCACAAGGCGGCCGGCGGACTCGTCAAAGTGACGATCGACGGCCGGGAACCGACGGCGGAGGGCGTCGAGGACACCGACTACCCCTACTGGCAGACCGAGTTCGCCTACACCTACGGCGAGGCCCCGGCCGGCTCCGTCGCCGCGGCCTTCCTGAACTTCCTCACCCAGCAGAGCGGCCGCGACATCCTCCGCGACCACGGCCACGGCCTCTGCTCCGAAGCGCGGAACTCGGGGGAGTGCCGCCCGCTCTGACCGCCCCGCCCACCGGTCCGACCCGCCCCACCCACCCTGTCCTGCGCTAACGTCGTCCCACCGGGCATTCAACGCACCCACCCCGGAGGGGACTTCGTGGGGATCGAGAGCGACCAGGTCGTCTACGAGTATCTGAGCCGCGTCGGCGACGTGGCTCAGCAGCGGCAGTTGCCGTCGGCCAGCCGCATGCGCCTGGTGAACGAGCTGCGCGGCGAGATCGACCGGCGGCGCGCGAAGGCCCCCGTCGACAGCCCCGCCGCCGTCCGCCGCATCATCGCCCGCCTCGGCACCCCGGACGAGGTCGTCGCGGCCGCTGGGGGTACCCCCTCTGGGGGAGGCAACGCCGCCCCCGCACCCCAGGCGCCGGTCACCTCCGTGCCCGTCCAGCCGGACAGCCGGGGCAGCCGGGCCGACGAGGAACGGCCCAAGGGGCTGCGCCGTATCGTGCCCCGCCCCCGCCCCCGCCTCGCCGAGACACCGGCGGTACCCGACGCCGCGCCCCCGCCGCCCCACCTCGCCGGCACGGCGGACCTGGGCGGCAGCGCGACCCAGCCCGACTGGTGGCGGGTGGACAGCAGCCCCTTCGGGCCCGGCGAGGACGTCCCGGGATTCGTCGGCGGCGTCGAGATCCCGGAGATGCTCCGCCGCCCGCCCTCGCCGGAGGAGACGCGGCTCAAGAAGAAGGAGCCCGCCGAGGACGCCGCCGCCCCGGCCGCCGTCGAGCAGGCCGACGCCCCGGAGGCGGACGCCGCCGCCCCCCGTCGCCGCCGCCTCCTGCCGCGCCGCCCGGCCCTCCCCACCGGCCGCTGGAGCAACCCCCTGCTCCTGCTCGCCGCCGCCCTCCTCGTCGCCGGTGCCGTCCTCGGCAACCTCATCGCCCTGCTCCTCGGCTGGCTCATCGCCTGGGGCTCGCGACGGTTGTCGGACGCCGAGACCAAGTGGGCGGTCGTGATCCTGCCCGGCCTCTCCCTCACCGCGGGCGTGGTCTGGCTGTGGGGCCGTACGGAGGGCCGCTGGGGAACTCCGATCGCCGAGGGCCACATGAACGCCGCGCTCAGCGAGACCTGGCCCTGGGTACTGCGGGGTGCGGCGGTGGCGTCGGCGCTGTTCATCGTCTGGCGGTCGCAGAAACGCCCTTAGGGGCGCGAGGCTGTATCGATATGCGGCTCCGCCGCGTGGGCGCGACAAGCCCCCACAACCCGCAGCCGCCATACAACGAGTAGGACCGAGCTACTGGGCACAATGACCCATATGGCCTACACAACCCCGCTCCCGCTGACCGTCGGCTTCGACCTCGACATGACCCTCATCGACTCCCGCCCCGGTATCCACGCCTGCTACACGGCACTGGCCGAGCGGACGGGCACATACGTCGACGCCGACCTGGCGATCACCCGGCTCGGGCCACCGCTGGAGGAGGAGCTGATCAACTGGTTCCCGGCGGAGCAGGTCGCGGCGACAGCCGACCTGTACCGCGAGATGTACCCGACGATCGCCATCGCCGCCACGCCCGCCCTCCCCGGCGCCCGCGAGGCGATCGCCGCCGTACGGGAGACGGGCGGGCGCGCGATCGTCGTCACCGCCAAGTACGAGCCGAACGCCAAGCTGCACGTGGAACACCTCGGCATGGCACCGGACGCGGTCATCGGCAACCTCTGGGCCGAGCAGAAGGCCGAGGCCCTGCGCGAGTACGCGGCGAGCGTCTACGTCGGCGACCACCAGGGAGACATCCGCGCCGCCCGCGCGGCCGACGCCCTGTCCGTCACCGTGGCGACCGGACCGTACGGCGCCGATGAGCTCGGCGCGCTCGGCGCGGACGTCGTGCTCACGGACCTGACCGAGTTCCCGGCCTGGCTCGCCGGCTACCTCGACGGGACGCCGCGCGCCTGACGCCGGCCGGCCGCGATCGACCGGAACACCCCCGCGCCGGCGACGAGGAATCCGACGCCCATGAGCATGCTCAGTCCGAACATGTACGTCGGAAATGGCGTCGTACCGAGCAGGAACGGGGCCACAGTGACCAGAGTGGCCACGGCACCGATGAAGAACACGACCGCACCGGCACGGATCAGTCGGTCACCGGGAGCGGCGGAATTCGTTTGGTCCGGGGGTCTGGGGGATGTCCCCCAGAAGGGAGGAGTGTCGCGCACCGGACCAGGGTAGTTCCCTGCGCGAAGGAACAACCGGGCGACGTCTTGTCACCGGCCCCGGGAGCATTAGCCTTGGTAGCGGCGGGTCATGGTCGACCCGCTGTAGTGCTATCAAGAGCCGTTTTCAGAAGCAGTTTTCCGACGAGTACGAGGACGAGGACAGACGTGCCTACCGGCAAGGTCAAGTGGTTCAACAGCGAGAAGGGCTTCGGCTTTCTCTCCCGCGACGACGGCGGTGACGTCTTCGTCCATTCCTCGGTCCTCCCCGCCGGAGTCGAGACACTCAAGCCGGGCCAGCGCGTCGAGTTCGGCGTGGTCGCCGGCCAGCGCGGCGACCAGGCGCTCTCGGTCACGGTCCTGGACCCGACCCCCTCGGTCGCGGCCGCCACCCGCAAGAAGCCGGACGAACTGGCCTCCATCGTCCAGGATCTGACGACCCTCCTGGAGAACATCACGCCGATGCTGGAGCGAGGCCGCTACCCCGAGAAGACCGCAGGCAAGAAGATCGCCGGCCTGCTGCGGGCGGTCGCCGACCAGCTCGACGTATAGGGACTCAACTGACTCAACCGAATCGACGGACTTAACGGACTTACGGGAAGTCCAGCACAGCACGGCCGAGGGGCGGCACCAGCCCCTCGGCCGCCGCGCGTGTGAGCAGCCCCCGCACCGCCGCGTAGCCGTCCTCGCCGAGGTCGGCGGTGAACTCGTTGACGTACAGGCCGATGTGCTGGTCGGCGACGGTCGGGTCCATCTCCTGGGCGTGCTCCATGACATACGCGCGGGAGGCCTCGGGGTCGTCCCAGGCGGCCCGGACGGAGGTGCGGATCGAGTCGGCGAGCAGGGTCAGAGTGGCCGTGCCCAGGGACCTCTTCGCGATGATCGCGCCCAGCGGGATGGGCAGCCCGGTGGTGGCCTCCCAGTGCTCGCCCATGTCCGCGAGCTTGTGCAGCCCGTAGTGCTGGTACGTGAAGCGCGCCTCGTGGATGACGAGCCCCGCGTCGACCTTCCCGTCCCGCACGGCCGGCATGATCTCGTGGAACGGCATGACCACGATCTCGCCGACCCCGCCCGGGAGCGTGTCCGCCGCCCAGAGGCGGAACAGCAGGTACGCCGTCGACTTCTCGCTCGGTACGGCGACCGTACGACCAGCGAGGTCCACGCCCGCCATGGGGGTCCCCCCGCTTGAGCGAAGCCGAGAGTGGGGGAGCGTCAGCACCAGCGGGCCGCAGCCTCGGCCCAGCGCGCCGCCGCAGGGCAGCAGGGCGTACTCGCCGAGGACGTACGGCAGCACGGCGTACGACACCTTCAGCACGTCGAACTCGCCGCGCTCGGCCATGCCGTTGGTGATGTCGATGTCGGCGAAGGTGACGTCGAGGGCGGGGGCGCCGGGGACGCGGTCGTGGGCGAGGGCGTCGAAGACGAAGGTGTCGTTCGGGCAGGGGGAGTACGCGATCCGCAAGGGCTGTCGCTGCTGCTCACCGGTCATGCGGGTGCCAACCTTCCAGGACGGGTGCGAGCTTCCCGAAGGCCTCCGTGAGGGCCGCCAGCGCCTCGCCGATGCGCCAGGCGGCGCGGTCGCGCGGGCCGACGGGGTTGGAGACCGCGCGCAGCTCCAGCACGGGCGTGCGGTGCGCGGCCGCGGCCTCGGCGACGCCGAAGCCCTCCATGGCCTCCGCGAGGGCGGTGGGGTGGCGCTCGCGCAGTTCGGCGGCGCGGACGGCGGTGCCGGTCACCGTGGAGACGGTGAGGATCGCGCCGGGGCGCGCGCCGGTGGCGGTCGCCACCTCTCGTACGAGTGCTTCGGGAGGACGGTGGGTGACGGTGCCGAAGCCCAGCTCGGTGACGGGCAGGAAGCCGTCGGGGGTCTGCGCGCCCAGGTCGGCGACGGTGATCTCGTCGGCGACGACGAGGGCGCCGACGGGGGCGTGGGGCGCGAAGCCGCCCGCGATGCCGGCGGAGACGGCCAAGCCGTAGGGGGCGCCTTCGAGGGCGGCCCGAGTGAGGGCCGTGGCGGTGGCGGCGGCGGCCTGCGCGGGGCCCACACCGACGGCGATCACGTCGATGCCGGGCAGGTCGAGCGCCTGGGCCACCGCGTCCCGCTCAGCGGGGACCGCGGTGGCCACCAGGACACGTACGGCAGACGTGGTCAGCTGTCCTTCTTGAGCTTGAAGGACCACAGACCCGTCACGTCCTGCTCGCCCTCCTTGATCGACACCAGCGTGGAGTCGCCGCTGGCGCCGTACTGGGCGTTGAAGAACACGCTGCCCGGGATGGTGCGGTACGTCTTCTTGCTGGAGTCGGTGAGCGGCTGACCGTTCATGAGGACGGTCCAGCCCTTGTCCGCGATCTCCGGGTCGACTCCGAAGCGCACGGTGTCGTCGGGGTCCACCTTGATGGACTTGATGTCCTTGTCCTTCAGGCACTTGGCCAGATCCGCGGTCTTCAGGGCGTCGCCCTCGCCACCGCAGGTGGCCTCCGCGTTGACGGAGGAGGTGCCGACGGTGATCGTCGCCATCGGCGTCGGCTTGTCGCAGGCCGACAGGACGAGCAGTCCGGCGGAAACGGCGCCGGCGGCGGCGAGCGCGCGGTGGCGTCGCACAACGGCGCGGACATTAGCGGCTCCGCCGCGTGGCATCGAGGTCATGGGCGAAGGTTATCGGGCCCATGTGACGCCCTCTCCATGTGGGGGCGGCGTGCCGTACGTCAGGGGCCGGGCGAGCGCGTCAGTCCACGCGCGGCCGTGCGTGGCCGCCGTGCCGCGCCGAGCCGATCAGGCCCTTGATGGTGGTCAGCCAGCCGACGGCGACGATCGCCGCGCCGACCAGCAGGCCCAGGGAGCCCCTCAGCGGCAGCACGATGCCGACCGCGCCGCCGAGCACCCAGGACACCTGCAGCAGCGTCTCGGAGCGCGCGAACGCCGACGTACGGACCAGTTCGGGCACGTCCCGCTGGATCAGCGCGTCCAGCGACAGTTTGGCCAGCGCCTGCGCGAACCCCGCGGTCGCAGCGAGGAACGCCACCAGGACCGCGCCGAAGAAGACCGCGGCCGTGAGCGCCGCCAGCAGCACGAACCCCACGACGGTCACGATGATGATCTCGGGCGCCCGGGAGCGCAGCCACGCCCCCACCGCCGTACCGCACGCGTTACCGACCCCGGCCGAGCCGGCCACTATGCCCAGCGACACGGCCGCGCTCTGGCCGGACATCGGGTGCTCGCGCAGCAGGAACGCGAGGAAGAAGATCAGGAAGCCGGACAGGCAGCGCAGGGCGGCGTTGGCGCCGAGGGCGTGGGTGACGGCGATGCCGACCGTGCGCAGCCCGGGGCGCTTGACCGGCTTGAGGTGCGGCCCGTGCAGATGCTGCTCGTCGGCCGCCAGCAGCGCGGTGTCCTCGCCCTTGGCCGAGTCGACCTTCGGCGGCAGGGAGAACGACAGGAACGTACCCGCGATGAAGATCACGAAGGCGCCGTACAGCGGATAGCGCGGCCCCAGTGCCTGGAGCCCCGCGCCTATGGGCGCCGCGATACCGGTGGCGAGGAGGCCGCCCAGCGTGACCCGGGAATTGGCCTTCACCAACGAGAAGCGGGGTGGCAGCAGCCGGGGCACCACGGCGCTTCTGACGACGCCGTAGGCCTTCGAGGCGACCAGCACCCCGAGCGCGGCCGGATACAGCTCGATGCTGCCGGTGACGACCGCCCCGGACAGGACCAGCGCGAGCATCGCCCGGGCGAACATCGCCCCGGCCATCGCGGCGCGGCGGCCATGCGGAACCCGGTCGAGGAGCGGGCCGATCACCGGCGCGAGGACGGTGAACGGCGCCATGGTGATGCCGAGGTAGAGCGCGACCCGGCCGCGGGCCTCGTCGGTCGGGACGGAGAAGAAGACGGTGGAGGCGAGGGCGACGGTGATCATCATGTCCCCGGCGCCGTTCACCGCGTGCAGTTCGATCAGCTTGCCGAGGCCGGACTCACCGGCGCCGTGCGCGTGGGTCGCCTTGCGGATGCCGCGGGCGGTGCCGGTGAACGGGAAGTGCAGGGCACGGCCGATCGCACGGAAGGAGCCGCGCGTCCGGCCCGATCCGCCACCTCGATTCCGGCCCCCCTTGGCCCCACCGACACCGGTGGCTCCTTGGGGCGGCTTCGCGGTTGCCACGACGCAATAGTGCCCCGAGATGGGGGTGGGTAGTGCGGTTACGGCGCGTATGGAGGGCACGGTCTCGGGTCGGCCGAGGGTGACCGACGGGTCGCGGCCCGGTCTCGGCCCGGTTCCGGCACGGTTCCGACCCGGTTCCGGCACCCGCCGCGCAGCGGTGAAAGGGCCGTCGGTGTAGGCCCAGCGCTCGCGAACAGGTAGCGTGCGTATCTCAGCCATCCCGCACAATGGATGACGTAGGTGCGCCCGAGCGCGATTCGGATGCGGACGTCGACGCGGCCCACTGGTCCGCTCCGTTCGCTCCACCGCCTCAAGGCACCGCACCCGAGAGACGGCGTAGGAGAGAAGCGATACCTGTGAGCGCAGCGACAACGCGAAGCCGCACCCCCGACCGTCTGTGCGCCGAGGCGGTCGACCTCGCCCGCAGCGCAGCCGAGGAGGCCGCCGCGCCCGGCGTAGTGGGAGAGCACGCGGGCCTGCTCTCCGAAGGCGACCGCGTTGTCACGCACTTCTTCGAGTGCAAGGAACTCGGATACCGCGGCTGGCGCTGGGCGGTGACGGTGGCGAGGGCGTCGCGCGCGAAGCTCGTGACGCTGGACGAGGTGGTGCTGCTGCCGGGGCCGGACGCGCTGTTGGCCCCCGAGTGGGTCCCGTGGAGCGAGCGCCTGCGCCCCGGCGACATGGGCCCCGGCGACCTGCTCCCCACGGACGCCGAGGACCTCCGCCTGGAGCCCGGCTTCTCCGGCGAGGACGAGCCGGTGCCGAGCTCGGTCGTCTCGGAGGAGATGGCGGAGCTGGTGGAGGCGGAGGACGCGGAGGTCACCGCCGGCGCCCCCGCGAACCTTCTCGTCGCCCCCTCCCGTGGCTCCATCGCCGCGGTGGCGGAGGAACTGGGCATGCGCCGCGCCCGCGTCCTGTCCCGCTACGGCCTGCACATCGCCGCGGACCGCTGGGAGGAGGCGTACGGCGCGAAGACCCCCATGGCCCAGGCGGCCCCGGCGTCGTGTGTGACGTGTGGCTTCCTGGCGCCCATCGGCGGTTCGCTCGGCCAGGCCTTCGGAGTCTGCGCGAACGAGTTCTCCCCGGCGGACGGCCGGGTGGTGTCCCTGACGTACGGCTGCGGGGGCCACTCCGAGGCCGCGGTGATGCCCAAGCCACCGCGTCCGGCTCCGCCGGTGATCGACGAGACACGGGTGGATCCGTTCCCGCTGCGGCCGGCGGCGGATTCGGGGTCGGTGCTGGTGGGGGCGGACGAGGATTCGGCGGAGCTGGGGCACTCTTAGCGACGTCAGCTCCGCCGACCGTGGTTACTGGTTACTCGTCCGCGAAGATCTCGTCGGTGGAGGGAGCGGTGACGGCGCGCAGGAGCCAACGGTGCAGGGTCTCCAGGTCGCCGCAGTTGGTGATGCGCTGACGGGCGTCTTCCGGGACGTCGATGCCTCGTTCTGCCAGGACAGCCAGGATGTCCTTGGCGGCGCGTCGTGCTTCGCCTTCGGCACGGCCTTCGGCACGGCCTTCGTCGCGGATTTCTTCTGCGATGTACGACTTGTAGAAGGAGAGGTCCACGGCCACCAGGTTCCTCCAGAGTTCCGCGGCCGGGTGCTTGCCCAAGCCTTGTGAGATGAGTTCGGTGATCGGTTCGGCGATGGCCTGCGGGGTGTCCCGCAGCACGGTCGTCACTGCCTTCAGTATGGCCCCGACGTCCGGATTCTTGGCGTGGGTGATCGCCGACAGTGTGGCGAGCGCGAGGTCCTTGCGGACCTCGGTCGGATCGGTGATCACCGGCATGTTGTGCGGTCCCGCGACCAGCGGGCGCAGGGTGAGCAGAGGCCACTGGCGAGGGCCGAAGTTGACCTCGCGCGCGGCCCATTCCGCGGTGGCGCGGTCCTGGCAGACGACCAGCAGCATCGGCTGCAGCCGGTACTTCGTGAGTAAGTACGAGGCGTAGTACGCCCAGCTCGCCGGCTTGGCCGGGTCCTTCTGGCCCTGGGCCTCGATCGCGAGGAGCAACGGCTCGTCGTCCTCCGTCTCCAACCGTACGAGTGTGTCCACACGGCGTTCGACCGGGCTGGTCTCGGTGAGGTCGCTGGGCAGGACGGTGACCGAGGTGGGTGGGGCGAAGTCGATGCCCAGCACCTCGGAGACTCCGGAGAAGAGCCCCGGATAGTCCTGGAAGATGCGGTGCATCGCCTCGTGGGACGAGCTGACCATGGTGCGGTTTCGGGCCTTTCGTAGGTGTGTTGTGACTGGGCTGCCGCTCAGGCGGCTGGTACGGGATCGTGGATACGGCAGTCGCGGCAGCGGCCGGGCAGCGGTGAGCGGAAGGCTCGGTCGCAGCCTTCGCAGGTCTGGAAGGGGTGCCGGACGGGTGGCGGTGGTGCTGGGGCGCGGAATGGTGGCGGGGGCGGCAGTTGGGTGGTGAGGCGGTGGGCCAGGAGGGCTGCCGGGCGGCACAAGGGGCCGGGTGGCAGGTCGGTGGTCAGGGCGTGGCGTACGGCGGTGGGTGTCACGTCCCGTTCCAGCCAGGCCGCGACGCCGGGGGCCAGGTGGGCTGTGTCGTGCTGGCTGAGCAGTAGGCGGGGGTCGTCGTGGCGGCGGAGGTCCGCGAGGAGGTCGGTTGCCGTCTGGAGGAGGGTGGGGGCCGGGTAGGCGGGTTGCGGTACGGCGGGGAGGGGTTTGCGGGGTGACTGGGGGCGCTTCTTCCGGGGCGGGGCCGGGTGGTCCTGGTGGCGGCCCGGCTGGTTGCAGGAGATCGTGCGGGTGACGATGCGGCCGTTGGGGGTGCGTCGGCGTTCGCGGCGTAGGTAGCCGTGGGCTTCCAGTTCGCGTAGGGCTGCGGCGATGCGGGTGCTGCCCTCGGGGAAGCGGGCGGCGAGGGTCTTGATGTCGGTGCGGGCGCCTGTGGGGAGCGACTGGATGTAGACCGCCAGGCCGATGGCGAGGGCCGACAGCTCCGGGTGCTGGGCGAGGTGGTTGCCGATCACCGTGAAGCGGGTGGTGTGGCGGGCGTTGTCGTGGATGAGACCGCCCGCGGGGGTCTCTCGGTGGGGGTGGTTTTTGCCCGCGATACGGGACTGGGCGCGCGTGGGCGCGCTAGGGTTTTGGGTGTCCATCGGGAAGGCGCTTACTTCCTTGGTGGTCAGGCCCTCGCACTGGGATTGCCGTCCCGGCGAGGGCCGTCGTATGTCTGGGGCATATTCGCGGTTGTGTTGCGCCGAGCGTAAGGCAGGCAACAGCTCCCGAATCCAGCCGAGTTGGTGATGTTCACCCGCTTGGGTGAGTTTGCGCCGTGGGCGGGAGGGCGGGGTGGGGTTTGGTGGGGTTCTTTCACCCTCGTGTTTCTTGGAGGAGGAAGCCTGTAGCGCCGGAGCACGGGTTTCCGGGTGCCGGTGACAGGTCGATTTCGGCCCAGACCGTTTTGCGTGGGGGTGGTCCTGGGGCGACGCCCCAGCGGTCGGCCAATGCGTCGACGATGGTGAGGCCGCGGCCCGACTCCGCCTCCGGGGCGGGCTGTTCGGGGTGCGGTAGTCGGTCGGCTCGGGTGTCGGTGACTTCGATACGGAGGGTGTCGCCGACGACGTGGAGGAGCAGCGAGAAGTCCCGGCCGGGGATGCGGCCGTGGGTGGCGGCGTTGGCTGCCAGTTCGGCCACGATGTGCTTCGCCGGGTCCAAGGGAAGGCCCCAGTTGCGGAGTTGTTCGGTGGCGAGGAGGCGGGCGAGGCGGGCTCCGCGTGGGGTGGGGGACAGTTGCACGCTGAAGTTACGGATGTGGTTGTTGAGTTGGGGGAGCGGGGTCGCGGGGGCGGCGGCTTCTTGATTCACATCACTCAGCGTGGCCGTGCGTGCTTACTGTGAACAGTGACTCAGCGGGTGCGTACGGTGACTGTCCGGAGCTTGTCCGGTCGTGTCCGGGCTGTCGGGGCGGGCGGGCGTGCGGGTAGGGGCGCTGCTGCACTGCGGTGGTACGACGGAGGGGTAGGCATGACTGCGGTTGACGGCGATGGCGTACGGCTCAAGACCTAGGCAGATGAGCCGGGTTGGGAGGTCGATCCGGACGACGAGTGGGGCGTCGCGGTCATCGCGACGGTTGGGCGGCAGCTGAAGCTGCGGCGGGAGGCGGTGGGATGCGCGCTGCCGACTTCGGGAGGGCGGTCGGGTACGGCGAGGACATGGTCTACAAGATCGAGGGCGGGAAGCGGATTCCTCAGCGGGAGTACCTGGACAAGGCCGACGAGGTGTTGGACGCGGGTGGGCTCATCGCCGCCGCGTGGGAGGACGTGAAGAGGGTCCGGTACCCGAAGAAGGTGCGGGCGCTGGGGGAGATGGAGGCCAAGGCGGTCGAGCTCCAGCTCTACGATCCGCTGAACGTCCACGGTCTGTTGCAGACGCCGGAGTACGCACGCGGGCTCCTCCTGATGCGGCGCCCCGCATACACCGAGGACGAGGTGGAGCGGTTCATCGCGGCGCGCGTGGCACGCAAGACCGTATTCGAGCGCGACCCGGCGCCTGAACTCAGCTTCGTCCTGGAGGAGTGGACGCTGCGGCGTCCGCTCGGAGGCAGGATGGCGTTGCGTCGTCAGCTCGAACATCTGCTGGAGGCGGGGAAGTTGCGGAACGTCGAGCTTCAGGTGATGCCGATGGATCGCGAGGAGCATGCCGGGGTGGACGGTGGGATCGAGGTGCTGAAGTTCGAGGACGGCTCGGCAGTGGGGCGTTCGCCAGCCATGGCCAACGGCCGCCCGGTCACCGAGCCCAAGCAGCTCCGTATCCTTGAACTGCGGTATGGCATCATCCGGGCGCAGGCTCTCACACCACGTGAGTCGACGGCCTTCATTGCAACTGCTGGGGGAAACATGATCCGCAACGCCTCGGCCGGGAACGCCTCCGAGCTGGCGTGGTTCAAGAGCAGCTACAGCAGCGGCAGCGAGGGCGACTCCTGCGTCGAGATCGCCCCCACCCCCGCCACCATCCACATCCGCGACTCCAAGTACCGCGACACCAGCCCCCGCCTCGCCCTCGCCCCCCAGGCCTGGTCCGCTTTCGTCACGTACGCGTCTGAGGGGTCGGCGTGATCCGCAGGGCACTCGCCGGGGGGGCCTCCGAACTGGCGTGGTTCAAGAGCAGCTACAGCAGCGGCACCGATGGCAACTCCTGCGTCGAGATAGCGGCAGCGCCCCGCACCATCCACGTCCGTGACTCCAAGTACCGTGACGCCGGCCCCCGCCTCGCCCTCGCGCCGCAGGCCTGGTCCTCTTTCGTCACGTACGCAGCCCAGGCCTGACCCGACCCGCCTCGGTTCCCCGCGCTCTTGCGTCCCGCTCGCTCCGCGAGGGGTGCTGTCAGGAGCCCGGCCGTGGCCACGGCAACGGCCGGCAGGACGGAGTGGGAGTGAACCCCCGGCGTCCACTCCAGCAGCATCACTCCGACCAGGAAGGCCGACAGCCAGCCAGAGGCAGCGTCCGCGAGCCGGGCGGTAGGCGCGGAGTGGGCGAACGAGGCGCGCACCAGCCTGCGTATGGGAACGGTGACGGCAGCGGCGATAGCGGAGCAGGGCGCCAGAAGCAACAGTGCCCAGAACACCGACGCAAGTCCGTCGATCTCGATCGTCCCGGGAAACACTGCCACCGTGACGAGCAGAGCGAGCAGCATCACGAGGCCGACCATCGCGGTCACCAAAAGGATCAACCCGCCTATGACGGCTCGGGCGAGCCGCTTCTCATCAGGAGTTGACGGCTCGTCCTCCGCGTTGTGGTCCTCGTCTCCGGCCGGTACGGATCGTGCGTTCACGCCGTGCTCACCTCCAGTTCCTCCATCGTCCCGCCTGGCCAGGGGTGCAACCCTGACCTCACCAGGGCATGGGTGAGAGCGTGCTCGCCCCAGTTTTCGACGGCGTCGACGGCGTCGGCGATCTTGTTGCCGTACCTGGAGGCGTACGCGAGGCCTTCGGCGAGACGTGCTTGAGCACCTTGCCAAGCCACGTTCCGCCATGCCGGAAGCCGGCCACCACCAGCTTCCGCACGATGGTGCTCCAGCCGAACCGCGGGGACGCGGCCTTGCCCTCCAGATGGTTGGCGTAGGCCTCGAACTCGCGGTGAAAGCCAGGTCCGACGAGTTGGTCGCGGCGGTCTGGAGTACGGACCCGCTCGCGGTCGCAGCGGAGTCCCGCGTCTCTGACGCGGCCGCCAGGGGGGCGGTTACGCCCAGCGCCACGGCTGCGGCAGCCATGACAGCAGCCGCCTTGAGTACCCTTTTCCGGCGGCCGGGTCGACAGCGGGACGGCGCGTGGATATCCACGGTGTCACGTCGTGTTCCCCTCTTGCTCTGTTGGTCAGACAGATGCGCGACAGACGCCCCGATCGGTGAACCGCTGGTCAGGCGGGTCGGGGAAGGCGTGCCTCCGCCCTCGAGAGGCGGTCAAGAACGCCGGGCACGCAGCGCGTGGCGGATCAGCCGGGACGCGATGAAGTACAGCGCGGTGACGGACGCCCAGGCCGCAAGGAACCGAAGCGCGTCGTTCCTGTCGCCCTCGCTCCAGAGGATGGCGGTCACCCCCGGACCGCCGATCCACCAGAGGAAGACGATGATCGCGAAGACCGTCCAGGCCAGTCCGCTGAGGGACTCCCTGATCAACTCCAGCACTGTTCGACGCCCCCGGGCGCGCGAGATGTCCACATGATCAACCGCGCATCAGGCTCTCACCCCGGCCCCGGCTCGCCGAGGGCCGATGGAGCGGGGTCACGCCCAGCAGCCGTTGACCGTCGCGGCGAGGCCGTCCAGGGCGTCCTTGGTGTCGCCCGGGGAGGCGGTGGAGCCGTTCTCGATGAAGGAGAAGACCTTCCAGCGGCCGTCCTCCGCCTTGGTCATGCCGCTGAGGGCGATGGCGCCGGAGAGGGTGCCGGTCTTGCCCATGACCTTTCCGACGGCGCACTGGGAGTCCGCGGTGTCGAAGCGGCCCCACTCGGGGCCGAGGGTCTCGCCCGCCTTGCCCGCGATGGGAAGGCCGTCCTTGATGGACTTCAGGGTCTGGCTG
This sequence comes from Streptomyces sp. DT2A-34, assembly GCF_030499515.1. Taxonomy (NCBI): domain Bacteria; kingdom Bacillati; phylum Actinomycetota; class Actinomycetes; order Kitasatosporales; family Streptomycetaceae; genus Streptomyces; species Streptomyces sp. DT2A-34. Next base: position 5,568,020 of record NZ_JASTWJ010000001.1, read on the forward strand.
TAACGGGGTTCGGTGCTCAGGTCGAGGATCTCCGCCAGGGTCCGGGCCGGGATCCTGGTGGAACGGGAGAGCCCGCTGCCGTCGTACATCTCGAAGTTGTCCAGAGACACGCCGTACCGCTGGCCGAGCACCTCGCGTACGACCGCCGTCCCGTCCTCGAACGTGGCCTGACGGCCGGCGCCGAGCGCGGTCATCCGCAGCAGCGTCTCGGCGATGTTGTTGTCGCTCACCTTGAGCATGTGCTTGACGATCTTGTTCAGCTTGTCGGACTGGTGCTGGGCGACGGGGACGTCTCCGGTCCCGGCCGCGCCGCGGGTGACGTCACCGGTGACAGTGACACCCCGGTCGGCGAGAAGCTTGGCGAAGGCCTGCCCCGCGTCCAGGGAGGTGTCCGTGACCGCGTGTCCGTCCACCACGAGGGACCGCACGGGCGCGATCTCGTTCGGGTAGTAGTCGGCGTTCCAGCCGGTGGCGAGGGCGGGCTCGGGGAAGAGGCTGTCGTCGACGCGGACCTTCACCGAGGTCAGACCGGCGTTCTTCAGGCCCGCGACCGCGGCCTTGGCCAGGGCGTCGAGGTCGTCGGTGGTCAGGGTGCGGTCGCCCCCGCCGACGAGGGTGAGCGTGCCGTCGCCGTAGACGACGTTGGTGGTGAACCGGTGGTCGGGACCGAGGACGGTCAACGCGGCCGTGGCGGTGGCGAGTTTGGTGTTGGACGCGGGCATCAGCGCCGTCGTCGCGTTGTGGCCCCAGATCACCTTGTCCGACTTGGCGTCGATGACGATACCGCTGAGGTTGCTGCCGAGGCGCGTGTCCTGGCTCCGCGTGGTGAGGTTGTCCACGATCTTCTGCTCGGCGGCGTCGAGTGCGGTGGCGGCGCTCTTCGCGTCGGCCTTGTCGGCGGCGAAGGCGGACGGAGCGGTCAGGATCGTCCCGGCTATGGGGGCGGTCGCCGCCATCACGAGCGTGCGGCGGACGGACGGGCTCATCGTCTTGGGCTTGCGGTGACGGCCACCGGATGTGGCCGTGCGGGGGTTGCTGGGCATGTGGGGGGGGGGCCTCGGTCTGGAGTGCGGTGCGGACAATCTTCTTGAAAGTGCAGGTAACAGGGGTGGGCAGAGTTACAACTGGCTACGTATGGAGGTATGTGGAGTAGATGTGGAGGTGTTGCGTAAGTGGAGTCGTGGGGGGTGGCGGTCGGTTTCAGCCGAGAACCCGGCATCTGGGCGCGCAGCTGAGCCGGTCACGCCGGCTCGGGAACTCCGCCGAGTGACGCGGGGCGCGCCCGGCCGGTGCGCGCGCATCCTGTGCTCTGAGCCCCGCTTCCCAAGCGGTACCTTCATCGTCAGCCGATGAGGAGAGTCAACGTGAGCAAGTTCGTGCGGCCCGCAGCCGAAGGCGCCGACCCCTTCGGTACGGCCCGTCTGCGCCGCGGTGTGCTGGACGCCTGGGCCACCAGCCCCGCCCGTTTCCGCGAGGACGCCAACGCCGAGGAGGATCTCGTCCTCGGCGGGTATCGGGACCGGCTCGTCGTCGAGCTTGCTCAGAACGCCGCCGATGCCGCAGCAAGGGCAGGGGTGCCCGGCAGGCTTCGGCTCACCCTGCGGGACGGGGTTCTCGTCGCCGCCAACACCGGCGCCCCGCTGGACGCCGCCGGCGTCGAGTCGCTGTCCACCCTCCGTGCCTCCGCCAAGCGGGACACCCAGCAGGGCTCCGTCGGCCGGTTCGGTGTCGGCTTCGCCGCCGTCCTCGCCGTCACCGACGAGCCGGCCGTCGTCGGGCGGCACGGCGGCATCCGCTGGTCCCTCGCCGAGGCCCGGGAGATGGCGAACGACACCGCGCGGCACAGCCCGGGGCTGGGGGATGAAATCCGGCGGCGGGACGGCCATGTGCCGCTCCTGCGGCTGCCGTTCGCCGCCGAGGGCACCGCCCCGGACCCGTACGACACCGCCGTCATCCTCCCCCTGCGCGACACCGCGGCCGCCGACCTCGCCGAGCGGCTGCTGCACGCCGTCGACGACGCGCTGCTCCTCGCCCTGCCCGGGCTTGAGGAGGTCGTGGTCGAGGTCGGCGACGCCGAGCCGCGCACGCTGCGGCGTCGTACCGACGGGCCCTTCACTGTCGTGGAGGACTCGCACAACGGCGTCACCCACTGGCGTACGGCCGCCGCCCACGGCCCGCTCACGCCCGAGCTCCTCGCCGACCGCCCGGTGGAGGAGCGGCTGCGGCCCCACTGGTCGCTGACCTGGGCCGTCCCCGTCAACGCCGCCGACAGCACGCCCGACCGGCCCCGCACGGCTCCGGTGGTCCACGCGCCCACCCCCAGCGACGAACCCCTCGGCGTCCCCGCCCTCCTCATCGCCTCCTTCCCCCTCGACACCACCCGCCGCCACGCCGCCCCCGGCCCGCTGACCGACTTCCTCGTGCAGCGGGCGGCCGATGCGTACGCCGAACTGCTCGCCGACTGGCGCCCGGTGAGCGAAGGCATCATCGGGCTCGTGCCCGGGCCGCTCGGCAAGGGCGAGCTGGACGGGGCCCTGCGCCAGGCGATCCTGGAGCGGCTGCCCCGTACTGCGTTTCTCCCGCCCGCCCACCCGGCCTTCCTCCCGCCGGCTGTCGAGCCGCGTGAGCACGACGACGAGTTGCCCGAGTCGCTCCGGCCCCGTGACGCCGAGGTCGTCGAAGGCGCCGGTGCCGAGACGGTGCGCGTCCTCGCCGAGGTGCTGCCCACCCTCCTGCCCGCCGGGCTCGAACGGCGTGTGGAGCTGCGGACCCTGGGCGTCGCCCGCGTCCCGCTCACCGACGCCGTCGACCGGCTCGCCGGGCTGGAGAAGGACCCGGGCTGGTGGCGGCGGCTCTACGACAGCCTCGCCGGGGTCGACCCGGACCGCCTGTCCGGCCTGCCCGTGCCGCTGGCCGACGGGCGCACCACCATCGGGCCCCGGCAGGTCCTGCTCCCCACCCCCGACGGCGCCTCCGTCGACCCCGAGGTCCTCGCCCGCCTCGGGCTCAAGGTCGCCCACCCGGACGCCGTCCACCCGCTCCTGGAGAAGCTCGGCGCCCTGCCGGCCACGCCCCGCGCGGTCCTCACCACGCCCCAGGTGCGTGCCGCCGTCGCCGCCTCCCTGGATGAGGACAGTGGCGTGAGCTGGGAGGAGGAGGCGCCCGACGCCGAGGAACTGGCCGACACCGTCCTCGCGCTCGTGCGGGACGCGGGTCTGGAGCCCGGTGACGAGCCGTGGCTCGGCGCCCTCGCCCTCCCCGACGAGGACGGCGAGCTGGCGCCCGCCGGTGAGCTCGTCCTCCCCGGCAGCCCCTTCGCCCAGGTCATGCGGGAGGACGAGCTCGCCGCCGTCGACGCCGAGCTGGCCGAGAGGTGGGGCGAGCAGCCTCTCGCCGCCTGTGGCGTCCTCGCCAACTTCGCCCTCGTCCGGGCCACGGACGTCGTCCTCGACCCGGATGAACTGGAGCCGCGCGAAGGGGACTTCGCCGAGCCCGACGACGCGGGTCTGCTGGACGCCGTCGACGTGTGGAGCGAGGACATCCTCGACCGGTTCCCGGACACGCCCGTACCGCCGGTCGCCACCGAGCTGATCGCCGTACGGGATCTCGACCTCGTCGACGACGACAAGTGGCCGCAGGCCCTCGCGCTGCTGGCCCAGCCGCCCCTCCGTGACGCGCTGACCCAGCAGGTACGGATCCTGCTGCCCGACGGCACGCATGAGGTCGTACGGCCGTACACGGCCTGGTGGCTACGGGGCAACCCGGTGCTGGACGGCCGCCGCCCGGCGGGCCTGCTGGCCTCCGGCGGCGACCCGCTCCTGCGCGGCCTGTACGACGAGGCGGACGCGACCGGCTTCGAGGACGAGCAGGTGCTGCGGGCGCTGGGTGTGCGGACGTCCGTCGCCGCGCTGCTCGACGAGCCGGGCGGCGCCGCCGAGCTCCTCGACCGGCTCGCCGACCCGGAGCGCCCCGTCACCTCGCCCCAACTGCACGCGCTGTACGGCGCCTTGGCCGATCTGGACCCCGAGCAGGTGACCCTGCCGGACGAGCTGCGGGCCGTCGTGGACGGGCGGGTGGAGGTCGTGGACGCGGCCGACGCGGTGGTCGTGGACTCGCCGGACCTGCTGCCCTTCACCGACCGTGTGCCGCTGCTTCCCGTACGGCCGTCCCGGGCCGCCGAGCTGGCCGAGCTGTTCCAGGTGCGGCGGCTGAGCGAGTCCGTCACCGGGGAGGTGACGAGCGAGGGCACCGAGCATGACGTACCGGAGTCGGTACGGGTGCTGCTCGGCGCGCGGACCCCCAAGTCGTACGTCGAACACGAGGAACTCGTCGTCGAAGGTGTGGAGATCGACTGGCGGCTGACCAACGACGGTGTCCTGCACGCCGCCACCTTGGAGGGCGTGGCCGCGGGGCTCGCGTGGGCGGCCGGGCAGTGGCCGCGGCGGTTCGAGGTCGCCGCCCTGCTGGAGGATCCGTCCAGGACGGCGGAACTGGCCCGCGACCGCTGGTTCGACTGAGCCCTCCGGGCGGGCCCGGCCGGTGATGACGTGTCCGCACGAATTCTTCACCGGCCGTACAACCATTCGTGTCCTTCGCGGATCTGATCATGCGAGTCAACAGACTCCTTGATCACTTGGGGCCCCGCGAGACGACGAGCCGTTGGGAACGACCATCGCCGGGGTCCCTTTCTCCCTATGGAGATCGCATGCGCATTCGTGCCACCGTGGCCGCCGTCTCCGGCGCCCTGGCCCTCTCCGCCCTCGCTGTGCCGGCCTCGCAGGCCGCCGACGCCCCGTCGTACAGCAAGGAAGACGTCCGGGCGGCCGTGCAGGCGGCGCGTCAGGCGGACGCCGACGGCGCCGCCCGCAGCACCTTCGCCGCCGAGGACACGGGCACGCCGTACGCCCTGGACCTCTCCTTCTCCAACGTGAAGATCAACAGCGGTAAGCCGATCGTCGCCGGCATCAGCAACCCGGTGACCGTCCCGGTGACCTACACGGTCACCCACGAAGCGGGCATGGACCTCAACGCCGCCGACCTCATGCTCGACGTCGAGATCTACCGCGGCACCACGTACGAGGACGCGACCAAGGTTCTCTACGGTGACGACTGGCCGGTCTGCACCCCCACCTCGTCGACCACCGACACCTGCAAGGGCACCATCGCCGTCTACCCGGAGTTCGAGCTGGTGAACGCCGACGCCACCACGTGGAAGGCCGGCGGCTACGCGATCGACTGGAACGACCAGGACCCGGACTCCGAGGACATCGACTGGAGCAAGGTCGGCTTCGCCATGCAGGACGGCCTGGGCTCCACCAAGCTGCAGCGTTACTCCAAGCTGACGGTGAACGCCTCGCCGGAGCCGGTCAAGAAGGGCAAGACCATCACGGTCACCGGCAAGCTGTCGCGCGCCAACTGGGAGACCCACAAGTACGCGGGCTACTCCACCCAGTCGGTGAAGCTGCAGTTCCGCAAGAAGGGCACCAGCACCTACACCACGCTGAAGACCATCAAGACGAACACCTACGGCGACCTGAAGACCACGGTCACCGCGTCCACGGACGGCTACTTCCGCTACCGCTTCGAGGGCACCTCGACCACCCCGGCGGTCAGCGCCACGGGTGACTTCGTCGACGTGCAGTAGGCAGCGGGGCAGTAGGCAGTAGGGCAGCACGGCAGAAACAGGGCAGGCGTCACGAACTTCCCGGTCGCCGCCGGGAGTTCGTGACGAAGCTCACGAAGATTCCGTACCCGCCGCACAACCGGTGACCCCCGTCGCCTATCTGATCACATGGGTCAACAGGCCCCACGATCACCCGGGCCCCGACGTGACCGGCAGTGCACGGAACGACGACCAGCGGGGCCCCTTTCCGTACCAGGGGAACGCATGCGCATCAGAGCCACCGTGGCCGCCGTCTCCGGCGCCCTGGCCCTCTCCGCCCTCGCCGTTCCGGCCGCGCAGGCCGACGACTCCGCCGCCGCCCAGCGCGCGGACGTCGCGAAGATCCGCCAGGCCGCGCACGCGGCGTCCGGCAGGGCCGTGGCCGAGGAGGGCAAGCCGTACGCCCTGAACGTCACCTTCTCCAACTTCAAGATCGCCAAGGCGGTCAAGGTCGGCACGACCAACCACGTCGCGACCACGGTGACGTACACGCTGACCCACGGCGAGGACGTCGACATCGCCGCCGCCGACTTCGTCACCGACCCCATCGTCTACCGGGGCTCCGCCACCGCGCCGGACAACATGCTCTACGGCAACAAGCCGGCCAAGTGCACCGCGACCTCGGCGACCACCGCCAACTGCAAGGGCACCATCGACGTCTACCCGGGCAGCCACGAGCTGATCAACTCGGACGCGGGGACGTGGCGCGCCGCGGCCGAGGCCACCGCCTTCAACGGCCAGGACCCGGACGGCGAGACCTTCGACATCACCAAGGTCGGCTACAAGGGCCAGAGCGGCCTCGGCACCACGCTGATCCAGCGCTTCTCCAAGCTGACGGTGAACGCCTCGCCGGAGCCGGTGAAGAAGGGCAAGACCATCACCGTCACCGGCAAGCTGTCCCGCGCCAACTGGGAACGCGGCACCTACAACGGCTATGTCGAGCAGCCGGTGAACCTGCAGTTCCGCAAGAAGAACAGCAACACCTACACCACAGTGAAGACCATCAAGACCAACGCGACGGGCGAGCTGAAGACCACGGTCAAGGCCACCGAGGACGGCTACTTCCGCTACACCTTCGCGGGCACGACGACGACCCCGGCGGCCACCGCCACGGGTGACTTCGTCGACGTGCAGTAGCAACCGCCGTAGCGACTACGCCGGGAAACGGCGGTCGACCCACTTCCATGTGAACTCCAGGGCGACCGCCGCCACCGCCGACACCCCCACCGCGATCCACGGCATCGTCATCCCGACCAGCCGCAGCGCGAAGAACTCCTGCAGCCACGGCACCACCAGCACCAGCAGGAACCCGAGGCCCATCGCGGCCACCAGCGCCAGACGCCACCAGGTGTACGGCCGGGCGATGATCGCCAGCACCCACATCGAGATCAGGAACAGCGTCAGCGTCGCCACGCTCGTCTCTGCGTCCAGCGCGCCGTCCCCGCTGTAGTAGTGACGGGCGATCAGATACGTCGCGAAGGTCGCCACCGCGGCCACCAGCCCGCCCGGGATCGAGTACCGCATCACGCGCCGTACGAAATGGGGTTTCGCGCGTTCCTTGTTGGGCGCGAGGGCCAGGAAGAACGCCGGGACGCCGATGGTGAGGGTGGAGAGCAGGGTCAGATGGCGGGGCAGGAAGGGGTACTCCACCTGCGAGAACACCACCATCAGCGCCAGCAGCACCGAGTAGACGGTCTTCACCAGGAAGAGTGTCGCCACCCGCGTGATGTTGCCGATCACCCGCCGCCCCTCCGCGACCACCGAGGGCAGCGTCGCGAAGCTGTTGTTGAGCAGCACGATCTGCGCGACCGCCCGGGTCGCCTCCGAGCCCGAGCCCATCGCCACGCCGATGTCGGCGTCCTTCAGGGCCAGGACGTCGTTCACCCCGTCGCCGGTCATGGCGACGGTGTGCCCGTGGGACTGGAGCGCGCCGACCATGTCCCGCTTCTGCTGCGGGGTGACCCGCCCGAACACCGTGCCGTCGTCGAGGGCCGTCGCCATGCCGTCCTGGTCGTGGGGGAGCGTGCGCGCGTCGAGCGTCGTACCGGTCAGGCCGAGCTTGTCCGCGACCGCGCCCACGGACACCGCGTTGTCGCCGGAGATCACCTTCGCCCGGACGTTCTGCTCGGCGAAGTAGCGCAGGGTGTCGGCGGCGTCGGGCCGCAGTCGCTGTTCCAGTACGACGAGGGCGGCGGGCTTGGCGCTGTCCGTGACGTCGGGATCGTCGAGGTCGCGGCCGGCGCGGGCGAGCAGCAGGACCCGTAGGCCCTGTTCGTTCAGCCGGTCGGTTTCGGCCAGGGCCGGGTCGTCGGCGGCCAGGAGCACGTCGGGGGCGCCCAGCAGCCAGGTGCTGGCCTCGCCGTTGCCCTCGCTGAAGGTGGCGCCGCTGTACTTGCGGGCGGAGGAGAAGGGCAGGGACTCGGTGCAGCGCCAGTCCTCGGCGTCGGGGTAGGCGTCGATGACGGCCTGGAGGGAGGCGTTGGGGCGGGGGTCGGACTCGCCGAGGGCGCCCAGCACTTTCCGTATGTACTCCTCGTCGCCGCCGCTCAGCGGGCGCAGCTCGGTGACGTCCATGCCGCCCTCGGTGAGGGTGCCGGTCTTGTCGAGACAGACCGTGTCGACGCGGGCGAGACCCTCGATGGCGGGGAGCTCCTGCACCAGGCACTGTTTGCGGCCGAGCCGGATGACGCCGATGGCGAAGGCGACCGAGGTGAGGAGCACAAGCCCCTCCGGGACCATGGGGACGATGCCGCCGACGGTCCGGGCGATCGAGTCGTCGAGCTCGTTGTCCTTGGCGACCAACTGGGTGATGATCAGGCCGATCGCGGCCGGGACCATCATCCAGGTCACGTACTTGAGGATGGTGGAGATGCCGGAGCGCAGCTCGGAGTGGACGAGCGTGAAGCGCGAGGCCTCCTCGGCGAGCTGGGCGGCGTAGGCCTCGCGGCCGACCTTGGTGGCCTGGAAGGCGCCGCCCCCGGCGACGACGAAACTGCCGGACAGCACCTGGTCTCCCGGCCGCTTGACGACGGGGTCCGCCTCCCCGGTGAGCAGCGACTCGTCGATCTCCAGCCCGTCGGCCTCGACGCACACCCCGTCCACGACCGCCTTGTCACCCGGCCCGATCTCTATCAGGTCGTCCAGCACGATCTCCGAGGTACTGACCTCGGCGGCGGCCCCGTCCCGCCGCACGGTGGGCCGCGCCTCACCGATCACGGCGAGCGAGTCGAGGGTCTTCTTCGCCCGCCACTCCTGGATGATCCCGATGCCGGTGTTGGCCAGGATCACGAAGCCGAACAGGCCGTCCTGGATCGGCGCGACGCACAGCATGATCACCCAGAGCACGCCGATGATCGCGTTGAACCGGGTGAAGACGTTGGCGCGGACGATGTCGGCCAGGGACCGGCTGCTGCGCACCGGCACGTCGTTGACCTGCCCCCGCGCGACCCGCTCGGCCACCTCGGCCGCGGTCAGCCCACCCGTCGCCACCGTGACGGAGGCGGGATGCACCGGGGTGTCCACTTCGGCGCCCGCGTCGGTATGCGTCATGCATTCGACGGTACGTGCGGATGTGCGGCTTCACCCGCCGAGTGGGCGGAAGTTCCGACGTGGGGAGGACCGGAACGGCCCGATGTGGTGCCGTGGTTGTACGCCCTCAGTCGGTGGCGGGAGCCTTGGTCTCGTCGGCTTCCGCCGGCGCCGCCGCCCTCTTGAGCGCCGCGTCGCGCCTGCGGACGTACCAGATGCCGATCAGCCCGAGGCCGCCGCCGGCCAGGCAGGTCCACACCCACTTGGTGAGTTCGTGGTCGGCGAACCAGCCGTAGAAGGGCAGCTGGACGACGAAGAGGACGAACCAGAGGATCGTGCCGCCGGTGATGGTGGCGACCACGGGGCCCTCCAGGGGCTCCGGCGCCTCGTGCTTGGGGGTCCACTTCGCCATGGGGGACAGCTTACGAGGCGATCGGGTCTACGCGCGGAGATAGCCGATGTCGCACTTATATGTTCATACTGAAACGGTTTGTGTCTGACTGCTTCTCTTCGTAGGAAACACCGAACACATGCCCTCCTCGGCCCCCGCCAAGGTCCCCGCCCCTGAACAGCCGGGAGCCGGCCCCGCATACGGCGCACTCGACCGCTTCTTCAAGATCTCCGAACGCGGCAGCACGTTGCCCCGTGAAATCCGCGGCGGTTTCGCCACCTTCTTCGCGATGGCCTACATCATCGTGCTGAACCCGATCATCCTCGGCAGCGCGAAGGACATGTACGGCCACCAGCTCGACAACGGACAGCTGGTCACCGCGACGGCCGTCACGGCGGCGTTCACCACGCTCCTGATGGGCGTCATCGGCAACGTGCCGATCGCGCTGGCCGCCGGTCTGGGTGTGAACTCGGTGGTCGCGCTCCAGCTGGCGCCCCGGATGTCCTGGCCGGACGCCATGGGCATGGTGGTGCTCGCCGGCTTCGTGGTCATGCTGCTGGTCGCCACCGGTCTGCGCGAGCGCGTCATGAACGCCGTGCCCTACAGCCTGCGCAAGGCCATCTCCATCGGCATCGGCCTGTTCATCATGCTGATCGGCCTCGTCGACTCCGGCTTCGTCTCCCGCATCCCGGACGTCGCCCAGACGACCGTGCCCCTTCAGCTCGGCGGGGACGGTCACCTCAACGGCTGGCCGGTCCTGGTGTTCATCCTCGGTGTGCTGCTCACCCTCGCTCTCATCGTGCGCAAGGTCTCCGGCGCGATTCTCATCTCGATCGTCGCGATGACCGTGCTCGCCGTCGTCATCGAGGCGGTCGTGACGGTGCCGTCCTGGGGTCTGACGACCCCGAAGTGGCCCGGCAACCCGGTCGCGAGCCCCGACTTCGGCCTGATCGGCCAGGTCGGCCTCTTCGGCGGCTTCGAGAAGGTCGGCGCGCTGACCGGCACCCTCTTCGTCTTCACGGTCCTGCTGTCCTGCTTCTTCGACGCCATGGGCACGATCATGGGCGTCAGCGACGAGGCCAAGCTGACCGACGCCCAGGGGCAGATGCCCGGCATCAACAAGGTCCTGTTCGTGGACGGCCTCGCCGTCGCCGCGGGCGGCGCGAGCTCCTCCTCGGCCACCACCGCCTTCGTGGAGTCCACGGCCGGCGTCGGCGAGGGCGCCCGTACCGGTTTCGCGAACGTCGTCACCGGCGGCCTGTTCGGTGTGGCGCTGTTCCTGACGCCCGTGGCCACGATGGTCCCGTCCCAGGCGGCCACCCCGGCCCTGCTCGCCGTCGGCTTCCTGATCCTGGCGAACTCCGTCAAGGAGATCGACTGGGCCGACTACACGGTCGCGATCCCGGCCTTCGTGACGATGGTGATGATGCCGTTCACCTACTCGATCACCAACGGCATCGGTATGGGCTTCATCACCTTCGCGGTGCTGCGGCTGGCCGCCGGGCGGGGCCGTGAGGTGCCGGTCGCGATGTATGTCGTGGCGGCGGTGTTCGGCTTCCACTACCTGATGCCGGCGCTGGGCCTCACGTAAGGCCGTAGAACTTCTCGGTCTCCTCGACCGCGGACTGGAACCGCTCGTCGAAGTCATCGCGGATGAGCGTCCGGACTACGTAGTCCTGGACGCTCATTCCTCTTTTCGCCGCATGCTCTCGGAGTCGTTCGAGCAGCTCGTGGTCTATCCGCAGGCTGAGCACGCTGGTCCCCATGGACACGAGGGTTGCGGTACCCGCCGGTCCGCCGTGTCACGTTCCACCACGGGATCACCCGGATGAGTGATGCTGAACCCGGTGGTCTTTAGTCAGGGTAATGAGTTACCCTAAAGAACATGTCGGACCTTACCCATGGCGACGACACTGCCGCCGTGAACTCTCTACGCTCCGCTGTGATGCGACTGTCACGCCGACTCAAGCACCAGCGGGTCGACGAGTCGCTGAGCCCCACCGAGATGTCGGTGCTGGGCACCCTCTCCCTCTGCGGCAAGGCCACCCCCGGTGAGCTGGCCCGCAAGGAGCACGTCCAGCCGCCGTCGATGACCCGCATCGTCGCTCTGCTGGAGGCCAAGGGACTGGTCCGTCTGGAGCCGCACCCGGAGGACCGGCGCCAGAAGGTCGTCACGAAGACCGAGCAGGCCGAGGCGATGCTCGAGGAGAGCCGCCGCAAGCGCAACGCCTTCCTGGCCGCCCTGGTCGAGGGCCTCGACGAGGACGAGTGGGCGAAACTGCGCGCCGCCGCCCCCGTGCTGGAGAAGCTCGCACACCTGTAAGCCGTATTCGCGAGGAGGCGAACACTTTTGAGTTCGGGATCCGGAGCAGACTCCGCCCCCGCACCAGACACCTACGACTCCGTATCCGTTTCCAAGACCCGCAAGTCCTCGATGTTCAGCTCGCTGAAGGTCAGGAACTACCGTCTGTTCTTCCTCGGCCAGGTCGTCTCCAACACCGGCACCTGGACGCAGCGCATCGCCCAGGACTGGCTGGTGCTCGGCCTCACCGGCTCCGCCACCGCCGTCGGCATCACGACGGCACTGCAGTTCCTGCCGATGCTGCTCTTCGGCCTCTACGGCGGCGTCCTCGTCGACCGTCTGCCCAAGCGCCGCACGCTGCTCGTCACACAGACATCGATGGCCCTCACCGGCATCGCGCTCGCCGTCCTCACCCTGACCGGACACGTCCAGGTCTGGCACGTCTACCTCGCGGCCTTCGCCGTAGGCCTCGCCACGGTCGTCGACAACCCGGCCCGCCAGTCCTTCGTCTCCGAGATGGTCGGCCCCGACCAACTGCAGAACGCGGTCAGCCTCAACTCGGCGAACTTCCAGTCCGCCCGCCTGGTCGGCCCCGCCGTCGCCGGCCTGATGATCACCGGGGTCGGCACGGGCTGGGCGTTCCTCGCCAACGGCCTGTCCTTCGTCGCGCCCATCGCCGGACTGCTGCTGATGCGGGCGCGTGAGCTGTACGTCGTCGAGCGGGCCCCGCGTGGCAAGGGGCAGCTGCGGGAGGGGCTGCGGTATGTCGCCGGGCGCCCGGAGCTGATCTGGACCATCGCCCTCGCCGGGTTCGTCTCCACCTTCGGCTTCAACTTCCCCGTCTATCTGTCGGCCTTCGCCGACGACGTCTTCCGTGCGGGCGCCGGTTCCTACAGCCTCTTCAACACGCTGATGGCGGTGGGCTCCCTGGCGGGCGCCCTGCTCGCGGCCCGGCGCGGTACGGCCCGGATGCGGGTGCTGATCGCGGGGGCGGTGGCCTTCGGCACCATGGAGATGGTGGCCGCGCTCGCGCCCTCCCTGTGGCTGTTCGCGCTGCTCATGGTCCCCATCGGCATGCTCGGCATGACGGTGAACGTCACCGCCAACAGCAGCATCCAGATGTCCACCGACCCGAGCATGCGGGGTCGGGTGATGGCCCTGTACATGATGGTGTTCATGGGCGGCGCGCCGCTGGGCGCACCGATCGCCGGCTGGATCACGGACGCGTACGGCGTCCGGGCGGGCCTGGCGGTGGGCGGGGCGATCACGGCTGCCGCGGCTGTCACCATCGCCCTGGTCCTGGCCCGGGTCGGCGGACTGCGGCTGTCGGTGGGGTGGAATCAGGGGCACCCGTACGCCCGTTTCGTCCCCCGTGAGCGGCGGGAGGAGCAGCTGGCGACGGTGGCGTAGAAAGGGCGTCCGGGTCAGCCGCGGGGGAATTCGTCGGTCTTGAGAGTGAGGCCAAGGAGGGTGCTGGTCATGTCGACGTCCCCGCCGTACGTGATCGACGTATCGCTCATGTAGTCGCCGTCCTTGGGCTGGGTGAACAGGTGGCACTTGCCCGTGTAAGGGTCGGCGATGAGGTAGACGGGGACTTCGGCGAGGGCGTACGCGGTCTTCTTGGGGCCGTAGTCGTTCTTGGCCGTGTCCGTGGAGATGACCTCGGCGATGAACTCGACGTCCTCGTGGCGCCAGCGGTCTTCGGAGTTCTTCTGGGCGCCGTCGCGCAGCTTCGCCACGTCCGGGGCGAGACCGTTCTTGCGGCCGGGGAAGTCGATGCGGACGTCCGAGAACACTTCCGCGTGCCTGCCAAAGGCGTCCTCGATGGCCCAGATGATCGCTCGAATGGTCTTCCAGTGGATGTCCCGCTGTGGCGACATGTAGATGGTCCCCTCGACGATCTCGACCTTGTATCCCTCGGGGACGGGCATCTTCTCGAGCCGCTCGAACATGTCGTCGAGCCAGGACGTGTCGTCGCTCTGGGCCATCGCGATCCTGTCTTCAAGGACGGTCATCGTGGCGCTCCTCCCCGGCTGCCGCTCGGTCACGACAGCCGCGCAGTACAACGATACGCACGGTGACCGTGTCACGTGTGTGCATGGTCACGCTCACGGACAAGGGGGGCTAGACCCTCCGGGCCAGCACCTGCCCCGGCCAGTCGTCCTTCCCCTCGTAGGTCTCGGTGCGGACGAAGCCGTGGCTCTCGTAGTAGCGGACGAGTCCGCCGTCGTCGCCCGCGTAGCAGTCCACCCGCAGCAGCGAGACGCCCGCCCTGCGGGTCTCCTCGGCGGCGTGTGCGAGCAGGGCGCCGCCCACGCCGTGGCCCTTGAAGCGGCGGTCGGAGGCGAGCCAGTTGATGTACCGCTCGGGCTCGCCGGGCGGGGGGAGGTGGGACAGCTGGGCGCCGGGGCCGTGGGTGAGGGTGAGCGCGGCGGCCGGCACGCCGTCGATCTCGGCGATGAACACGTTGCCCTCGGCCATGTGGCGGGCAATCGACTCCGCCGTCTTCGGGTTCTCCGACAGGGGCTTCGTCCCCCACTGCCCCGTGCGGCCCTGCGCGACCAGCCACTCCACGCCGCTGTCGAGCATGGCGAGTATCGCGGGCATGTCGTCGGGTCCGCCGTCCCTGATGCTGATCTCCATCTCCTCATGGTGCCAGGCTGGATCCCATGAGACTCTTCGCCGCCGTGCTGCCACCACAGGACGTCACCAACGAACTGGCCGCCGAAGTCGCCGAGTTGAAGAAGCTGCCCGGCGCGCACGGGCTGCGCTGGACCGGTCGCCCCGGCTGGCACTTCACCCTCGCCTTCTACGGCGAGGTCGACGACGGCCTCGTACCCGACCTGTCGGCCCGCCTGGAGCGCGCCGCGCACCGTACGCCGTCCTTCCCGCTGGCGCTCAGCGGTGGCGGGCAGTTCGGGCACGGGCGGGCCCTGTGGGCGGGCGCGGAGGGGGACCTGGCGACACTGGGGCTGCTGGCGGACCGCAGTGAGGCGGCGGCGCGCAAGGCCGGGGTGCCGATGGGGGAGCACCGGCGGTACAAGGCCCATCTGACGGTGGCGCGGAGTCGGGACGCGGTGGACGTACGGCCGTATGTCACGGCCCTCCAGGCGTTCACGAGCCTCACGTGGACCGTGGACGAACTGGTGCTGGTGCGCAGCAGGCTGCCGAAGTCGGGGGTGGCGGGCGAGCAGCCCCGGTACGAGGCGGTCGCCCGCTGGCCGCTCGCAGGGGCCGGTTAGGCTCGGTGGCGTGGACCCGAAAACCCGGAACCGGATCATGGCCGGTGCGCTTGTGTTGATGTTCGTGCTGGTGGCTGTCGCGGCGGCGCTCGGAGGGTAGACCCGTCAGGTGAGTTCGATCAGCCCCAGCCGGACGGCTTCGCTGACGGTGGCGGCCCGGTTCTCGGTGCCGAGCTTGCGGTAGATCCGTACGAGGTGGGTCTTGACCGTCGACTCGGCCAGGAACAGCGCGCTCGCGATGGCCCGGTTGCTGTGTCCCCGGGCGAGGAGCCGTACGACCTCGATCTCCCGCCCGCTGAGCACCGGCCCCGGCTCGACCGCGCGCCCGACGACACGGGCGGCGGCCTCCGGCGCCAGGGCCATGCCCCCGGCCGCCGCGGCGCGGACCGCGCGGAACAGCTCGTCGGGCGGCCCCGCCTTGAGGACGTAGCCGCGGGCGCCGGCTTCCACGGCCCGCAGGACATTGGCCTGGCTGCCGTAGCTGGTGAGCACGACGACCCGGGTGTCGGCGCGGGCCCCGAGGATCCGGCGGGTCGCCTCGATGCCGTCGATGGCGTCGACGGGGTCCAGCCCGGTGACGCCGGTGCGCGGCGGGCCCGGGTCGGTGAGCCGGAGGTCCATGAGTACGACGTCGGGGCGCAGCCGGGTCACCAGGCGTACGGCGTCGGTGCCGTCGCCGGTCTCGCCGACGACGTCGAAGCCGGGTTCGCCTTCCAGCAGGGCGCGCAGACCCGCCCGTACGACGGTGTGGTCGTCGACGATCAGGATCCGCAGCGGCGGAGCCTCCGCCTCGCTCATCGGGCGCCGACCGGCACACGGTCCTCGGCCGGCAGGGCCGCCCGCACGCGGGTGCCGTGGCCGGGCGCGGTGTCGACGGTGAGTGTGCCGCCGAGGTCCCTGAGCCGCTCGCGTGCTCCGGCCAGCCCGAATCCGCGGCCGACGGCCGTCGACCCGAGGTTCGACCGCACGACGGCCGGGTCGAAGCCCACTCCGTCGTCGCGGACCTCGACGGCCGCCGTCGTCCCACCGACGTAGCTCAGGGTGACGTGTACGTGCGTGGCGCGCGCGTGTTCGCACGCGTTGGCGAGGAGGCCCTGCGTCACCCGCAGCAGGGCCACGGCCTGCTCCGTGGGCAGGGCGCGCGGGGCGTGCTCGGCGCTGAAGGAGATCCGGGGTGCCTCGGCGGCACAGCCCGTACGGGCGCTCAGCTCACGCAGCGCCGCCTCCAGGCCGTCCCGGGCGAGGACGGGCGGGGTGAGGTCGTCGATGATGCCGCGGGTCTGGGCGAGATGCTCGCCGAGCGCGTCGGTGACCACCCGCACCTGCCGCCGGGCCGCGTCCGGGCGGCGGTCCCAGTCCCGTTCGGCGGCCTGCAGGAGCATGCGGCTGCCCGCGAGTTCCTGGGCGAGGGTGTCGTGCAGGTCGCGCGCGATGCGGGCCCGTTCGGTGAGCCGCCCGGCCTCGCGTTGCCGCCGCGCCAACTCGCCCCGGGTATCGGCCAGTTCACGCGTCAGGTGCTGCTGGTTGCGGTAGAGGACGGCGGTGGCCCAGACGGCGGCGATCGGCGGGGTGAGTACATCGGGGTCGGCTCCGCCGCAGGCCCGCACGAGGACCGCCACCAGCAGTGCCGTGACGACGCCGAGCGCCACGGCGCGCAGCGTGCGGGTGGGCATCCGCACGGCCAGGACGGCAAACGGGACGGCCAGCCACGCGTAGGCGAACGTGAGCGGGGCCGGAAGGGTCCAGGCGACCCAGGACCACAGCGCCAGCAGTGTCCCGAGCCAGACCGGCCGGCCCGCGCCGCCGAGCCGGTCCCACCGGGCCGGCCCGGCGACGTACAGCAGGGCCAGCGCGGCGGTGGGCGGCGCGATGGACCAGCACAGCTCGTTGTTCAGCGCGAAGAGCCGTACGAGGGTTCCGGCGACGACGACCAGGAACACCAGATGGGGGAGGCGCCGCGCCGACATACGGGGCCGGCGTACGGCGGGAAAGGTGGCGGGCACGACGGTGGCTCCCTGGACGGGCCGAACGGAACTCGGCGATGCCGTCAGGAGTTTAAGGCGTTGCCGGTGTGACCGTCGTAAGGACCGCCGGGGAAGGAGCCGCCGTCGGCCGGGCCTCAGCGTCCCGGGTGGAGGCCCAGCCAGCCCGGCGACGGGTCGCCCTTCACTTCGCCGAAGTACAGCGCGAAGGTCTGCTTCAGCCGCTCGATCGCGGCGCGGTCCTCCATGAACTTCGGGAAGCCGTCCACGTGGGCGTCCGGGTTCTCCCACACCGGCTTCAGGCCAGGGGACGGGGTGATGTCCGTGCGCACCGACCAGCCGTTGGAGCTGGCCTTCTGGCGCTCCTCGGACAGCACCCAGTTCAGGTACAGCTTGGCCGCCGTCGGGTTGGCGGCCTGCTTCAGGATCGCGGCCCGCTGCCCCCACGCCATGAAGGGGTGCCCCTCGGACACGACCCACTTCGTGGCGGTCGACGTGGAGACCGAGCTGCCTCCCCCGCCGACCCCGATGACCTTCTGCTTGCCGTTGACCGCGAGACCCGGCGTGTGCGAGCCACGGGCGAACTGCGGCTGCTGCGCGGCGAACTTCGCCACCCAGTCCCAGCCGTACGTCCGCTGGTAGAGGGAGAAGAGGTAGAGCACCGCGTCGTCGTCGTGCGGGTAGGAGGAGGCGATCTGGCCCTTCCAGCGCGGGTCGACGAGGTCCAGGGGGGACTTCGGCGCATTGTCGCCGGCCGCCTGGATGTCGTACATGAAGCTGAAGCCGATGACCATCAACGCGGTCCACGCGCCGTCGGGGTCCTTGAACCCCTTGTGGACCTTGGAGAACCCAGCGGGCTTGTAGGGCAGCAACTTGCCCTCCCGCTTCCAGCGGGTGAAGTCCTGGAGCGTCTGGAGCTGTACGACGTCGGGGACCAGGCTGCCGGTCGCGAGCTGGTTGTCGACGCGGACGTCGTGGTACTTGCTGTAGTCGACGGCGACCGTCAGGTCGATGTCGGGGAAACGGGCCCCGAAGTCGGCCCGCACCCTGGCCGCCTGGCTGTCGACGTCCCCGCCCTGGTACAGGACGAGCTTGCCGCCCTCGGCGACCGCGGCCTGGTACAGCTCGTCGAGCGAGCGGGTCTCCTCGCGGGGGCCCGACCAAGCGGCGTCGGCGGTGCCGCCCTGCGAGGTGGGCGTGGCGGCCATCGCGGTGGTCGCCGAGACCGCGGCGGCCCCGCCGAGCGCGACACCGGCTCCCGTGGCGAGCAGTCGGCGCCTGCTGAAGTCCCTGGACATGTGGGGGGTCCTCCCTGCCTGTTGCGCCGCCGCATCCCATACGCGGCGGCGCGGCAAGTCTGCCTACGGGAGGGGGTGCTCCGCATCGTCCGCCCGCTGTCTTCTTGTTCAACCGTTCGATGGAACGGCGTCATGGGCGAGCAGGCGTCACCAGGCGAAGGCCTCCGGGGACGGCCCGGGACCCGGGCTGTGCTTTCCCGGGGGACAACCCCCGGACCCCCGGCAGATCACCAGGCGAAGGCCTCCGGAGAAGGCCCCGGCCCCGGGAAGATCTCCTCCAGCCCCGCCAGCAGTCCTTCGCTCAGCTCCAGTTCGGCCGCCCGCAGCGCGGACTTCAGCTGCCCGGCGGTGCGCGGGCCGACGATCGGGCCGGTCACGCCGGGGCGGGTGAGCAGCCAGGCCAGGGCGGCCTCGCCGGGCTCCAGGCCGTGCTTGTCGAGCAGGTCCTCGTACGCCTGGATCTTCGCGCGTACGGCCGGGTCGGCGAGGACCTCGGCGGCTCGACCGGAGGTGCGCCGTGCGCCCTCGACCTCCTTCTTGATGACGCCGCCGAGCAGTCCGCCGTGCAGCGGCGACCACGGGATGACGCCGAGGCCGTAGTCCTGCGCTGCCGGGATGATCTCCATCTCGGCGCGGCGCTCGAAGAGGTTGTAGAGGCACTGCTCGCTGACGAGGCCGATGGTGCCGCCGCGCCGGGCGGCGATCTCGTTGGCCTGGGCGATCTTGTACCCGGGGAAGTTGGACGAGCCGACGTACAGGATCTTGCCCTGCTGGACGAGGACGTCGATCGCCTGCCAGATCTCCTCGAAGGGGGTGGCGCGGTCGATGTGGTGGAACTGGTAGACGTCGATGTAGTCGGTCCGCAGCCGCTTGAGCGAGGCGTCCACGGCGCGCCGGATGTTCACCGCCGACAGTTTGTCGTGGTTGGGCCACGCCTCGCCGTCCGCGGCCATGTTGGCGTACACCTTGGTGGCGAGGACGACCTTGTCGCGCCGCTCGCCGCCCTTCGCGAACCAGTTGCCGATGATGCTTTCGGTACGGCCCTTGTTCTCGCCCCAGCCGTACACGTTCGCCGTGTCGAAGAAGTTGATGCCCGCGTCCAGCGCCGCGTCCATGATCGCGTGACTGTCCGCTTCGTCGGTCTGCGGACCGAAGTTCATGGTGCCGAGGACGAGTCGGCTGACCTTGAGTCCCGTGCGTCCGAGTTGCGTGTACTTCATGACCACTCAGCCAACGTCTTGGAGTGCGCTCTATGCAAGCGAGCTTGACGCTAACCAATGGTTAGTGCTTTCCTTTGGTTAGCACTAGCTTGAACTTTCAATTTTCTTGGGAAGAGAGCGTCGTGACCCCCACTGCCACCCCCGCCCGCAGGGCCCTCGTCGCCGTACTCGCCTCGGCCGGCCTGCTCGCCGCCGCCGCTGTGCCGGCTGTCGCCTCCGGGTCCGCTTCCACCGCGTCCGCCCCGTCCTTCTCCGGTCACGCGGACTCCATGCTGCGCCTCGGCTACCAGAAGGCCGTCGCCGTCCGCGTCCTCAAGGGCGTGTTCGAGCAGGGCGACACCGAGGTCGTGGACCGGTTCGTGCGGTCGGATTACATCCAGCACAACCCGCTCGCGCCGGACGGCGCCGAGGCGCTGAAGAACCTGGGCACGTCCGTCCATCAGCAGTTCCCGGACGCCCGGTACGACGTCAAGCGGGTCATCTCCGAGGGCGACCTCGTGCTGGTCCACTCCAACGTGGTCCTGGCGCCGGGTACGCGCGGCCAGGCCGTGTTCGACATCTTCCGCTTCCAGGGCGGGAAGATCGCCGAGCACTGGGACGTGGGGCAGAACGTGCCGGAGGGCTCCGCCAACGGCAACGACATGTTCTCCACGGTGAGTCGGCCGCGGACCGAGCAGCCGGGGCCGGCCTGGCTAACGGCGTACAACAAGGAGCTGGTCACCCAGGCCTTCGACCAACTCCTCGTCCGCAAGGACCTGTCCGCCGTCGACCGGTACTGGGGTTCCGAGTATCACCAGCACAACCCGACGATCGCCGACGGGGTGGAGGGCGTGAAGGCAGGGCTGGGCGGTTACTTCGAGGCGTTCCCGCAGCTGACGGTCGCTCCGAAGCGGGTGATCGCCGAGGGTGACCTGGTGGCGGTGCACAGCCACTATGTGAACGCGCCGGGTGAGCGGGGCATGGCGGTCGTCGATCTCTTCCGGGTGCGGAACGGGAAGATCGTCGAGCACTGGGACGTGCTGCAGGACGTGCCGGAGACTTCGGCGAACGACAACGGGATGTTCTAGAAGAGGGCATGCGAAGGGCATGGGGTGCGGGGCGGCCGTCGAGGCCGCCCCGCACCCCATGCCGCGCCTGGTCCGTTTCGGATCAGTCGTGGATGGTCACGCAGGCCTTGCCGCGCGGGTAGTTGGACCAGCTGGCGCACGCCTTGGTGCCGTCCTTGAAGGACTTGTTGACCGTGATGGGGCCCCAGGAGAAGCTCCGGGCCTTGCAGATCTTGCCGCTGGTCTTCTTCCAGGAGCCGATGGTGATGGTGGCCTTGCCGCAGTCGTCGGCGTGGTTCTTGGTGAGGGTGGTCTTGACTGTCTTCACCTTGAGCTTGGTGCCCGTGACGTATATGCACTTGGATCCGCTGCTGCCCGCATTTCCGGTGCAGCCGCTGCCGGAGGCGTATGCGGGCGGTGACATGGCCAGGGCTCCGATCAGACAGGCCCCGGCCATGATTGCGGTACGCGTGCGATTGAGCACGTCAACTCCCCGTTGTTGTCATTGTGTTGCTCGGTCGGAGTCGACGCTATTGATGGGTGATCTTTCCCGGCAAGTTGTTATCGCCGCTTTTCACTGTCGCTGCACAATGTGTTGAGTACGGGCGGCGTTCCGTCGAGATACCAGCGCTTTTCCGTTTCGACCACCTGCCAGGCCGTGCAGGTGCCGGGGCCGTCGACCACGAGGAAGGTGGCGTCCGCGGACTTTTTGACAGATCCTCGGGAATTCTTTGCGGCCGTTTTGCCGAGGCGATTCAGATAGCTCGCCGCGTAGTCGTCGGCAATGCTGTCCTCGGTGAAGAGCAGCTGGAATTCATCCGCGTCCTGGGTGTGCAATGCCGTGATCGTGTGCTCTTCGAGGGCATTCAGGCTCGGTGCTCCACCGGGGGGCTCGTTGTTAATGCTGACGACAATGGTGGTGAGCCATCCCACGAGCAGTGCCCCACCGACCCAAATGCCCAAGCGGCCCTTCCTCATTGGCTGCACCTGCTCTCCGCGTCTCGCTTCTCTGATCAACGTGAGGGAAGCGTAGCTCGGACGATGAGCTGCTCTTCGGCCCGCCGGTCGGGCTGGCCTTCAGGGGGGCGCGTGGAGAGGGACGCCAGTCGCCCGCACAGTGACGTCGGTGTCCCTCGCCACCGGGACCATCCGCGCCAAGGACACGGCCGCCGACTGGGTCCGCCCCAGGCTCCCCGCCGAGCACCGGCCGGTCCTCGCCCGCGCCCGCGCCGTCTACCTCGGGGACAGGGATGAGCGCTGGGACGACGACCTGCTACCCGGCGCCCGCCCCTGCGCCGACTTCCTCGCCGCGGCCATCGACCGTCAGAGGGCCTCGTACGGCCTGCCCAACCCCCACGCCTGATACATCGCGTCCGCGAACGCCTCCGCGATCTTGTGCTCGCCGCTCGCGTTCGGGTGGGTGCCGTCGTAGGTGTCGAGGTGGATGTCGTACGACGGGGGAGGGGACGCCAGGAGCAGGGGTGAGCGTGGTTCGTCCAGGTCTGCCACCGCCTTGGCCAGCAGTTCGTTGAAGCGGGTGACCTCGGCGGCGAAGGGGACGTCCGCGGTGGCGCGGACGTTGGGGATCACCGGCAGCACGGCCATCCGCACCTTCGGGTTCGCCGCTCTTGCCGCCGCCACGAACCCCCGTACGTTCTCCGCGGTCTGCTCCGCGTTCGTGTAGAAGCCCAGGTCGATCAGGCCCAGGGAGACCAGGAGGACGTCCGCCCGGTACGACCGCACCGCCTCGCCGATCAGCGGGGCCATGTGCAGCCAGCCCTCGCCCCAGCCGGCGAGGTGGGCGCGGGGGAAGTCGGGGTCGGCGTACTCGTACGACGTCGGCGCGTCCGTCGCCTTGTCGTACAGCGTCTCGCGCGGGCCGACGAGGGCGAAGGGGCCGCCGTACGTCTCACGCAGGTGCTGCCACATGCGGTAGCGCCACGTGTGTTCGCCGGCGCTGCCGATGGTCTGGGAGTCGCCGACGGGCATGAACCTGAGCATCCGCTCATGATGGTCGATCGCTACCTGTCGGTAGGGGGAGGCGGGGTGTGAAGCCTGACACTCCCGAGCGGTTCACCCCGCTGCCGACCCGGACTCCGAATCACCGGGCCGGATGGCAGGCTTGGGGACATGCGCCGACCGATCGCCCTACTCGCCGGACTCCTGATCGCGGGCGCGTGCGCCCTGCCCGCCTCCGCCGCCGACGGCGACGAGGACTTCACGATCAAGGACCCGCGCATCACGGAGTCCAGCGGCCTCGCCGCCTCCCGTCAGCACCCGGGCATCTACTGGACGCACAACGACCAGGACAAGGGCGCCTACCTCTACGCCGTCGACAGCGGCACCGGCGAGACCGTCGCGACGATCACCATGACCGGCGTGGGCACCCCGCGCGACGTGGAGGCGATCTCCATGGGGCCGGACAACGAGATCTACGTCGGCGACATCGGCGACAACGACGGTGTGGAGTGGCCCTATGTGTGGGTCTACCGGCTGCCCGAGCCGAAGACGCTCAAGGACCAGACGATCCGTGCCACGCAGTACGTGGTGAAGTACTCCGACGGGCCGCGCGACGCCGAGTCCCTCGTCGTGCACCCCAAGACCGGACGCGTCTACATCATCGACAAGCAGGAGGACCGCGGGCACCTGTACGAGGCGCCGGCCAAGCTCTCCGCCACCGGCACGAACGTCTTCAAGCCCATCACCCCGGTCGACCTGTGGGCCACCGACGCCGCCTTCTCCCCGGACGGCGAAACCCTCGCCGTACGCGGCTACTTCGGCGGCATCGCCTACGACTGGAACGGCGGCAGGCTCAAGCGGCTGGAGCGCATCAGCGTGCCGCTGGGCCAGGGGGAGTCCGTCTCCTACTCCACCGACGGCACGAAGATCATGCTCGGCAGCGAGGGAGCCAACAGCAGCGTCGTGGCGAAGGACGCCCCCGGGGACGCCGGGTCCGCCGACTCCTCGTCCGGCGGCGGGAGTTCGGCCTCCGGGGACGGCGACGGCGACAGCGGCAGGACCGGCGACCTCAAGGTCGGCGCCGTCGCCGTACTCGTCGCCTGCGTCGTCGTCCTCGGGTTCCGGCGGCTGGTGCGCCACAGGTGAGCGTGAGCGGTCAGGGCGCCGGGGGTGAGGGCTCTTCGCGCCGGGCGACGAAGACCTCGAGTCCGTCCAGGATCCGTTGCAGCCCGAACTCGAAGTGGTCGAAGTCGGGGTTCCAGGTGTTCTCGTCGAGGGAGGCGAGGAGGGGGTAGCGGCCGGAGGCCATGATCTTCTCCAGCATCGGCGCCTGGGCCTGCCAGAACTCCCCGTCCGTCAGGCCCGTCCGGCGCTCCGCCTCCTGGTGGTACAGCTGGGTGCGCGCGGCCCCGACGACGTACCCGTCGATCATGATGATCGCCGAGACCAGCTCGCGGTCGGTCAGGCCCATCGGCTTGATGCGGTCGAGCACCTTCTCCATGCCGTCCAGGGCGCGCGGGCCGAGGATCGGGCGGGACTGGTTGACCTGGAGCAGCCAGGGGTGGCGGCGGTAGAGGTCGAGGGTCGCGCGGCCCATCGCCTCCAGAGCCGAGCGCCAGCTGCCGTCGCCGAGGTCGGCCGGGTTCTCGGAGGGGCGCTGGACGCGGTCCAGCATCAGGTCGAGCAGCTCTGCCTTGCCGGGGACGTACCGGTACAGCGACATCGCGCCGGTGCCCAGCTCGGCGGCGACCCGGCGCATGGACACCGACTCCAGGCCCTCGGCGTCCGCGACCCGGACGGCCGCTTCCACGATCTGGTCCAGGGTGAGGGTCGGCTTGGGCCCGCGGCTCGGGCGCCGGCCCGTCTCCCACAGCAGTTCCAGCGTGCGCACGATGTCGCCGCTGCCGCTGGTCTCCGTGCTGCCGGTACCGCTGGTGCTGCCCTTGCCGCTCGTCATGCGATTCAGCTTAAGACCTTCCAAAAAAACTGAGTACGGCGTACGCGCAATCGGGTACGGTGTACTCAGTTAACGAAAGGGGGTCCCCATGGGTGAGGGAAGCGAGGGGAACGACGGATACGCGGTCCGGGCCGAGGGTCTGGAGAAGCGCTACGGCGAGAAGCGCGCCCTCGGCGGCTTCGACCTGGCCGTCCGCGCGGGCACGGTGCACGGCCTGCTCGGCCCGAACGGCGCCGGCAAGACCACCGCCGTACGCATCCTGTCCACGCTGATCAGGCTGGACGGCGGCCGGGCGACGGTGGCCGGTCTCGACGTGGCCCGGCAGCCGCGCGAGGTGCGGGCGCGCATCGGGCTCACCGGGCAGTACGCGGCCGTGGACGAGGTGCTCACCGGCCGGCAGAACCTGGAGATGTTCGGCCGCCTCTTCCACCTGGGCGGCAAGCGGGCGAAGGTGCGCGCCGCGGAGCTCCTGGAGCAGTTCGACCTGGCCGACGCCGCCGACAAGGGCGTCGGCAAGTACAGCGGCGGTATGCGGCGCCGCCTCGACCTCGCCGCCTCGATGATCCTCGCCCCGGCCGTCCTCTTCCTCGACGAGCCGACGACGGGACTCGACCCCCGTAGCCGGGGCGAAGTATGGGAGTCCGTACGGGCGTTGGTGGCGGGCGGTACGACCGTGCTGCTGACCACGCAGTACCTGGAGGAGGCCGACAAGCTGGCCTCGCGCATCACCGTCATCGACCAGGGCCGCGCCATCGCCGACGACACCCCGGACGGGCTGAAGAACCTCGTCGGCGGCGACCGCATCGAGGTCGTCGTCGCCGAGCCGTCCGACATCCCGCGCGTGGTGAAGGTGGTCGCCCGTGTCTCGGACGGCGAACCCGAGACGGAGGAGGGCGAGTCGCGGGTGCACGCGCCCGTGGTCGACCGGGTGTCCGCGCTGACCGAGGTCGCGCGGACGCTGCAGGACGAGGGCGTCCAGGTCGAGGACATCGGGCTGCGCAGGCCGAGCCTCGACGACGTCTTCCTGCGCCTGACCGGACACCGCACCGAGAAGACCGACAAGACCGAGAAGGGGGCCGTCGCATGACCGCCGTAGACCTGACCGTCCCGGCCACCCGCGGCCGCCTGTACTGGACCCTCGCCGACGTCTGGAACATCGTCCGCCGCGGCCTGACCCACTACCAGCGCCAACCGGTCAACATCGCCTGGCAGTTGGGCTTCCCGATCCTGTCCGTGCTGCTCTACGGCTATGTCTTCGGCAGCGCGATGAAGGTGCCCGGCGGCGGGGACTACAAGGACTTCCTGATGCCGGGCATGTTCGTGATGACGATGGCGTTCGGCTTCATCAACACCGCCACGCTCGTCGTCTACGACTCCACGAAGGGTGTCATCGACCGTTTCCGCTCCATGCCGATGGCCTCCTCCGCGGTGGTCGCCGGACGCGGGATCACCGATCTGCTCACCGCCTGCGCGGAGTTGGCGATCATGATGCTGACGGCCTTCGCGATGGGCTGGCGCCCGGACGGCGGCCTCGGCTTCCTGGGCGCCTTCGGGCTGCTGCTGTGGCTGCGGTTCGCGCTGATCTGGATCGGGGTGTGGCTGGGCCTGCTGGTCCCCAACCCGGAGGCCGCGGGCGGTCTGTTCGCCGTCGCCTTCCCGCTCACGATGATCTCCAGCATCTTCGTCGCGCCGCAGCTGATGCCCGACTGGCTCGGCTGGGTGGCGGCCTGGAACCCGATCTCCTCCACGGCCGCGGCCACTCGTGAGCTGTTCGGGGTGCCGGGCGCGGCTGTGGCCGGGGACTCCTGGGTCGAGCAGCACGCGCTGCTGATGGCGGGGGTGTGGCCGGTGATCCTGACGGCGATCTTCCTGCCGCTCGCGGTGCGCAGGTTCCAGAAACTGAGCCGGTGACGCCCTAGGCCCTGTCGTCAAATTCCCGCCTGCCGCGCGACGCCATGCACGCTCCCCCAGAGGGGGCACCCCCACTCGCCGCACCGCGCGAAAGCCCAAGTAGCTCCGCTACGAGGGCTTCCGCGCGGCACGCCGAGAGCACGCACCTGACGCCGCGCGGCCCGCCCTTCGGGCGGACGACGGGAATTTGACGACAGGCCCTAGTCCTTGACGTGTCCAAGTGACCTGACTTCCATGGGAGGTGCGGGATGTGGGAGCGCTCCCACCGGTTCCGGCCCGCGCCTCCCGAGAGGAAGCAGCGACATGTTCCGCAGCTTGCGAAGAGCGCTGTGTGCCGCCGCGGCGGCGCTTCTGTTACCGCTGGGGGCCGGTGCGCAGACCGCCCACGCGGCGGAGCCCGGCGCCGTACCGGCCGCCGAGGCCGGCGCCGGATACTGGCACACCAGCGGCCGGCAGATCCTGGACGCGGCCGGGCAGCCGGTCCGTATCGCCGGGATCAACTGGTTCGGCTTCGAGACAGGCAACCACGTCGTCCACGGCCTGTGGGCCCGCGACTACAAGAGCATGCTCGACCAGATGCGATCGCTGGGCTACAACACCCTCCGCCTGCCCTTCAGCGACGACATCCTCAAGGCCGGCACCATGCCGGACAGCATCAACTTCGCCGACGGCAAGAACGCCGATCTGCAAGGGCTGACGTCGTTGCAGGTGATGGACAAGATCGTGGCGTACGCCGGTCAGGCCGGCCTGAAGATCGTCCTGGACCGGCACCGACCGGACGCGGGCGGGCAGTCGGCGCTCTGGTACACGAGCGCGGTGCCGGAATCGAGGTGGATCGCCAACCTCAAGGCACTGGCGCAGCGCTACAAAGGCGACAGCACCGTCATCGGCATCGACCTGCACAACGAGCCGCACGACCCCGCCTGTTGGGGCTGCGGCGACACGACCCGCGACTGGCGCCTCGCCGCGCAACGGGCCGGGAACGCCGTCCTGTCCGTCAACCCCGAGCTGCTGATCATGGTCGAGGGCGTCCAGTCGTACGACGGCGTCAACGGCTGGTGGGGCGGCAACCTCATGGGCGTGGCCCAGTACCCGGTCCAGCTCGACGTCCCGAACCGGCTCGTGTACTCGGCCCACGACTACGCCACCAGCGTGGCCCAGCAGCCCTGGTTCAGCGACCCGGCCTTCCCGGACAACATGCCGGGCGTCTGGGACAGGTACTGGGGCTACATCTTCAAGCAGAACATCGCCCCCGTGTGGCTCGGCGAGTTCGGTACGACGCTCCAGTCGACGGTGGACCAGAAGTGGCTGGCCGCGCTGGTGACGTATCTGCGGTCGACGTCGGCGTACGGGGCGGACTCGTTCCACTGGACGTTCTGGTCCTGGAACCCCAACTCCGGTGACACGGGCGGGATCCTGAAGGACGACTGGTCGACCGTGGACACCGTGAAGGACGGGTATCTGGCGGGCATCAAGGCACCGGGATTTCCGGGGAGCGGAGGCGGGGGTGATCCCGACCCGGGCGGGGGCACGGCCACCTGCAGCGCCGCCTACACCGTCAGCAGCGACTGGGGCGGCGGCTTCAATGCCGAGGTGAAGGTCACCAACACGGGGACCACGCCGCTCGCCTCCTGGAAGGTGACCTGGACCTGGAGCGGGTCCCAGCAGGTCACGTCCATGTGGAACGCGTCGTACACCCAGACCGGGTCCACGGTCACGGCGACCGACGCGGGTCACAACGGGGCGGTCGCGGCGGGAGGTTCGGCGAGATTCGGGTTCGGGGGCGCGCCTGGGGGTGGTGGGGTGCCGGTCGTGAGCTGCGTGGGGACGTGAGAGAAGCGACGTGGGAGAAGGCGCCCGGTGTGCGCCGGGCGCCTGCCCCTGGGCCCGGGTTCTCAGAACAAGGAGTCCCACAGTTCGAGGATCGCGGGGAACATGGCGCACAGCTGTGCCGCGCGGTGGAGCAGCGGCCAGTGGGCTCTGCTGAGGGCGTTCAGGCCGGTGAGGCTCTCGATGCGGCCGGTGCGGTGCCGGACCGTCTTCTCGTGGATGTTGAGGGCGGCGGCGACAGCACGGACGGATCCGTCGTGCCGGTCCAGGGACCGCAGGGTTTCCAGCAGAGAGGTCCGTTGGCCCTCCGGGAGCCGCAGGATGGGGCCGATGACCTCTTCGACGTAGTCACTGACGTAGTCGACCTGCTGGTTCGCGAGCATGCGGTGCCACAGCAGCCTCTTGGCGTCGATGACCCGGTCGTCCTGGTCGATCGAGTCGCCGAGGGGGAGGACCTCGCAGGTCGCGGTGTAACGGGCCGGTGCCTCCTCGAAGGTGACGGCCCGGGTGTACACGGTGGTGGAGGTG
This sequence comes from Streptomyces sp. DT2A-34, assembly GCF_030499515.1. Lineage (NCBI taxonomy): Bacteria > Bacillati > Actinomycetota > Actinomycetes > Kitasatosporales > Streptomycetaceae > Streptomyces > Streptomyces sp. DT2A-34. The sequence continues at coordinate 5,596,876 of NZ_JASTWJ010000001.1, forward strand.
ACGGTCCTGCGCAGCCACTTGGTGAAGGCAACGATGTCGCCGGCGGGGCACAACAGCAGTGTGCGTGGCTCCGGAGCCGGGATCGGGGCGGCTATCACCTCGACGGACCGGCCGATCCGGAGAGTCGTGGCCTCGGTGTGCTCCAAGAGGTGGCCGCGGGTCACGGCGATGGACGCGGGGAAGAACGAGTCCAGCTCGCTCTCCAGGACCAGCTTGGTCAGGTAGGAGCGCCGCCATGACTGGGTCGGCTCGGTGATGAGGGTGCACAGGGCGTCGATCGGCCGATGATGCCCGCCACCGTCGTGACGGGCGCGGCGGTGTTCCGCATACCCGTCCGCGATGAGGCCGACCATCTCCTCGCTGATGTCCAGCAGCCGCTTCCCGTGGTGCTCCAGCCTGGTCATCACCGGCCCGGAGAAGCCGCTCTCGTCCATGGAGCGGAGGGCTTCGCTGTGCCCGAGGAGCAGCGTGCTGTGGAGGACGACCAGGGTCGGTGGGCGCCCACCGGACGCGGCGATCGTCTCCCCGACTCCGTGGAGCTCATGGCGTTCCCGGTCATGGAGCGGCCGTTCCTGCATACACCGGTCTGGGCATCGGTGATATTGCTCGTGGCTCTTCCCCGCGGCGAGGCTGAAGCACGTCGAACAACACGTCGACCGGCGCATCGGTCGACACGAGGAACGACGAACGGGGAGACGTGCCGAGATGATCACTTGCCAGGTGCATCGATGAGCGCATCGATGAGCGCACAGACACGACGGACGGCGACGGGGCCGCGGATCCTGGCGTTCGGCCACTACCAGCCCGAGCGGGTGGTCACCAACGAGGAACTCGCCGCCCGGGTGGACACCAGCGACGAGTGGATCCGCAGCCGCGTCGGGGTCGCCCGCCGGCACATCGCGGCTCCGCAGGAGTCGGTGACGGACATGGCCGTCCACGCCGGAGCGAAGGCACTGGCCGCCAGTGGACTGCCGTCCGACGAGATCGACCTGGTGGTCGTGGCGACCTGCACCCAGGAGACCCAGATCCCGGTCGCGGCGCCCGGCGTCGCACACCGGCTGGGCATCGAGGCGCCCGGGGCCTACGACATCAACGCGGGCTGCGCCGGGTTCTCCTACGCGCTGGCCGGTGTCGCCGACGCGCTGCGCGCGGGGTCCGCCCGGGGCGCGCTGGTGATCGGCTCGGACAAGATGTCGGCCTGGGTGGACCCGTCGGACCGGTCGACCTGCGTGATCTTCGCGGACGCCGCCGGCGCCGCAGTGCTGGTCGGACGGGGCGCCCGCGACGGAGGGCTCGGACGGGGCGCCCGCGACGGGCGCCGCCGACGAGCGCCCCGGACAATGTCACGGATACCCAGACTCGACCGGCCCGGAATTTGCATCCGACGTAAATCCCGCAGGTCAGGCCCTATGCGCCCCTCATCTTTCCAGCGGGCACGGAAGGCTGCGGAGCTCATGACTCGGGTCGCACATCACCACGGCCAGGGACAGGTATGAAGGGTGTTCGAGGTAGAAGCCGAGTGACACGTCGCTGCCTGATGCCAGCCGCTCGCCGGCGGAGGTCACGAGGCCGGTGAGGTGACGGACCTCGCGCTGGGCCGGGGAAGCGAACCGGGGCGCGTACTCGGTCAACCGGTCACTGAGCCATGCCGCCGCCGCCCAGGGGTCCGGCCATGTGCCACGGACCAGCGAGCGTGGTTTGACGAGCCAGTACGCCGTTTCCAGCGGTGGCAGATCCGAGGTGGGGAACGCTGCGGCGACCTCGCGGTATCGCTGGACCAGTTCCGGTCGGCTATCTGCCGGCGGCGGCTCGGGGTGGGGCGGCCGCCGCAGTGCCTCCTGGTCGAAGCGGGCCTTTGGGCCGGTCCACAGGTAGCCGTGGTGGTGCACGGGTTGTCCCGTTCGGGTTCGGTGTCGACGTGTGCGAGTCAGCCGGTCCCGGTCGTGGCTGCCCCGAACCAGGACCGGCTGTGGGAGGGGTGTCTCAGACGGACAGGCCGAAGCGCGCGGGGTCGATGCCGGCCACGGCCAGTTCCTCCGTGGAGAAGCGGAGGGGCTGTGCGTCCGGCCGTTTGCTGTCACCGAGCGCCCAGGCGTCGTCGCCGATCCGGGCAAGGGTCACGCACCCCTCGCTGCAGGGGCCTCCGCAAGCCTTCACGAATGAGGCGTCGTTGATGTCGAGTGCGTACAGGTCGTTTTCGTTCAGCATTGCTGCACCTTCCTGTTCGAGGGGGGAGTGGGGCGGGCGTCGGCGCCCGGCCTAGGGCTTTTCGTGCACGCCAGAGCCGTGATCCCGGATTTCCGTGGCGTGGCGCGCGGCCTGCGGGATGTCACCGGACTGCTTGCAGGCGAGCAGCTGGCGCCAGTTCGCGGCACCACGCGTCGACGCCGCTGGGCAACTGCGTTGTCATGGGGCGCCTCCCCGGGTTGGTGTGGCTTCGGGGATGACCGTAGGTGGGTCGAAGAGAGCAACGGGAGAATATTCGCCGTTATTCTCGTGCGGTCACTCTGGATGCATGGGCATTCACTCAGAGAGAGCGGCAGGCTGGGTCCGCAACATCGTCGAGAGCCAAGGGAGTTGTCGTTCATGGCGCGTAGGTTGCGGTTCAACGGGACGGGCAGCGACGTCGGCGGGTGCCCGTCCCTGCACGAGGACTTGGACAGCGGGGAGATCATCGTGCATGGGCCTCCGCTCACCGACGACGGAGATGTGGCGCAGCTTCAGCACCTCTCGGATGGAGAGGTTGCGGTCGTGGTACCTCGTGAACTGCTAGTGGACTGGGCGCCGAAGGAGGCGACTCGGCAGGTGCGGACGATCGATCTGGACGAGTTCGGCGACTTGTTCGGCAAGTTCGAGCACACGGCATGGCGCTTGGAGACCCGTCGGCGGTACGCGAGTGACGAGGCAAGCGACCGCTGGGACGCGTTCATCGAGGCCGGCAGCGTCGTGGAGGACTGGCCGGAAGGCTCGCCGGCCAAGGCGTTCCGCGACACGATCCGTGCGCAGACCGCACAGGGAAAGCGTGTCGAGCGGGTGCGGCTCGTGGACCAGCCTGCCACGACCGGCCAGCGCTACCTCCTCGATGGTGCCAGGTGGAACATCGCGACCGGTGAGGACATCCGCAACATGTGGCGTGCCGACGCGGAACGACTCCGCCTGCCCGCCGAGGACTTCTGGCTGTTCGACAGCCGCCTCATCGCGCTTCTCCGGTTCGATGACGACGACCAGCTCACCCACGTCGACCTCATCACGGAACCGGCAGAGGTGGTGCGTTGCGCCGTGATCCGGGATGCTGCTTGGCACCACGCCGTACCGTGGAAGCAGTTCACGGCGGAGATGCACGGCGACGCGTAGGAGCATGAACGGGTACCGGTGAGCACGGACTATCAGAGGGCGCGCGCGGAACTGGGCCGCAGGCTTCGGGAGCTGCGCGTCGAGAGCCCCGATGGCCGGCTCACCGGTACCGAACTGGCCCAGCGGCTGGGGTGGCCGCAGTCGAAGGTCAGCAAGCTGGAGAAAGGTAGACAGACCCCCACGGACGACGACCTTCGAGCATGGACCGAGGCCGTGGGGCAGCCTGCCGTGTTCCCGGAACTGCGTGCCCGTCTGAAGGGCTTCGAGAGCCACATCCGCTCCTGGCGGCGACAGCTCGCGGAAGGCCACGGGCCGGTCCAGGAGACCTGGAACACTCTCGTCTCCGAGGCCCAGGCCATGCACATGTTGAGCAACGCCGCTATCAGCGGAATGCTCCAGACAGCCGATTACGCTCGGTACGTCTTCGAGGGTCACTCCGCACTCCAGAATGCGCCACGGGACACGGAAGCCGCGGTGCGAGCCCGCATGAAACGGCAGGAGTGGCTGTACCGGCCGGGCAAACGGTTGAATTTGCTCATGCACGAGAGCGTGCTGTGGGCTCGCATCTGCCCACCGGAGGTACTGGTGGCCCAACTCGATCGCCTGCTCGGCGTGGTGGGCATGGACACCGTGCGCATGGGAATCCTGCCGCTGGATACCAACCTGTCCCTGGCGCTCGGTAACTCCTTCTGCATGCTGGACGACCGGCTGGTCGTCGTCGAGGACTGGCACGCCGAACTCTGGCTCGACGACGCCGAAACGATCGCTCTCTACCGTCGCGTCTGGGACACCTTCGCCGAGTCGGCCGTCTACGGCGCCGACGCCCAGCAGGTGATCGCCCGCGTCCGCCGCAGCATCAAGCTCTGAGGACGTACGGCCGTACCACGTCGTCGGAGGTCTCCCAGAGCGGCCCCTGCGAGGGGAGGGCGGCCGACCAGCACTCCTCGTCCTGCGGAAACGGCAAGCGATAGCCGGCCGCGCGGGAACGCTCGGCCCAGTTGGGGAAGGTGCGCGAGAGTCGGCAGGCCAAGATCGAGGAGGGTGGGGCGACGTACTCCGCCATCCTCTGGGAATCGGTCATCGCACACCCGTTGGTGAGCGTCGAGATCCATCGGGAGCAGCTGGCCGCAATCCTTGAGGTCGGCAAGCGGAAGAACGTCACCGTGCGAGTGCTGCCGTACAGCGCAGGCGTACTGGGAGCCGTGACGTCCGACTTCTCCGCCTTCAGCTTCGACTCCGAGCCGGTGGTCGAAGCGGTGAGCCTGGAGAACCTGAGAGGGGCATCGGTCCTCGAAAACCCCGAAGACCTCACCGCTTACGCCAATATGTACGACCTACTACGATCGTCGGCACTGGCACCGGAGGCGAGCGCGAAGCTCATCCGGGGCATACTGCGGAGCTTGAAGGAAGACGCATCGTGACCGAGGTTGTAAGCCCCTTCTGGAAGTCGTCGTACTCCCAGCCGGAGACCAACTGCGTCGAGGTCGCCGACACCACCCCCGGCGGCCGAGCCGTCCGCGACAGCAAGCAGCAGGACGGTCCCCTGCTCACCGTCTCCCGCGACAGCTGGCAGGCCTTCGTCCGGCAGCTCGCGTAGGCGCACAGCGCACACGAAGGGCGCCCTGCGGACCATCGCAGGGCGCCCTTCGCTGTCGTACGGGTGTCGAGGTCAGAGCTTCTCGATCACGTAGTCGATGCACTTCGTCAGCGCCTCGACGTCCGCCGGGTCGATCGCCGGGAACATCGCGACGCGGAGCTGGTTGCGGCCGAGCTTGCGGTAGGGCTCGGTGTCGACGATGCCGTTGGCGCGCAGGACCTTGGCGACGGCGGCGGCGTCGATCTCGTCCGTGAAGTCGATCGTGCCGATGACCTGGGACCGCTTGGCCGGGTCGGTGACGAACGGGTTGGCGTACTTGATGTCCTCGGCCCAGCCGTACAGGGCGCGGGCGGAGGTGGCCGTGCGGCGGACCGACCAGTCCAGGCCGCCCTGGCCGTTGATCCACTCCAGCTGCTGGTTGAGCAGGAAGAGGGTGGCGAGGGCCGGGGTGTTGTACGTCTGGTTCTTGCGGGAGTTGTCGATCGCCGTGGGCAGGCTGAAGAACTCCGGGATGTGGCGGCCGGACGCGTGGACGCGCTCGGCGCGCTCGATCGCGGCCGGGGAGAAGACGCCGATCCACAGGCCGCCGTCGGAGGCGAAGGACTTCTGCGGGGCGAAGTAGTAGACGTCGGTCTCGGCGATGTCGACGGGCAGGCCGCCGGCGCCGGAGGTGGCGTCGACCAGGACCAGGGCGCCCTCGTCGGCACCGGCCACACGCTTGATCGGCATGGCGACGCCGGTGGAGGTCTCGTTGTGCGTGAAGGCGTAGACGTCGACGCCCGCCTGGGCGACCGGCTCGGGGTGCGTGCCCGGGTCGGTGGAGATGACGTCCGGGTCGGCGAGCCACGGGGCGAGCTTGGCGGCCTTGGCGAACTTCGAGCTGAACTCACCGAAGGTGAGGTGCTGCGACTTGTTCTCGATCAGGCCGTGCGTCGCGATGTCCCAGAAGGCCGTCGAGCCGCCGTTGCCGAGGACGACCTCGTAGCCCTCGGGGAGCTGGAACAGCTCGCTGATGCCCTCGCGCACCTGGCCGACCAGGTTCTTGACCGGGGCCTGGCGGTGGGAGGTACCGAGGAGGGAGGTTCCGGTGGCGGCCAGCGCGTCCAGCGCTTCCGTCCGCACCTTGGAGGGGCCCGCGCCGAAACGTCCGTCGGCGGGCTTGATGTCAGCGGGAATCTGGATCTCAGCCACGGGGGGAGCGTAGCTGTTTCTGGAAACCTCGGTGAAACCTCGTCCGTCGGGTGAGACGGCGTTTCGGCTGGCGTCGGAGCTGGGGGCCGCCGCCCCCAGACCCCCGCTTCGGCCCTTGAGGGGCCTTGTCCTCAAACGCCGGACGGGCTGGTGTAGTGGACGTATGTCGGAACTTGAGGCGGAGCTGCGCAAGGTCGTCCGGGGCGAGATCGGGTTCGACGTCACCTCCCGGGCGCTCACCACTATGGACGCGTCCAACTACCGACGCGTCCCCCTGGGTGTGGTCGCACCACATGATGCCGATGACGTGGCTGCCGTACTGGAGGTGTGCCGCGACCACATGGTGCCGGTCGTGGCCCGCGGCGGAGGCACATCCATCGCCGGTCAGGCCACCGGCATCGGCATCGTGCTGGACTTCACCCGCCACATGAACCGGCTCGTGTCCCTGGACCCGGAGGCCCGCACCGCCGTCGTCCAGCCCGGACTCGTCCTCGACCGCCTCCAGGACGCCGCCGCCCCGCACGGGCTCCGCTTCGGCCCCGACCCCTCCACCCACAGCCGGTGCACGCTCGGCGGAATGATCGGCAACAACTCGTGCGGCTCGCACTCGGTGGCGTGGGGGACGACCGCCGACAGCGTGCGGGAGCTGGACGTGATCACCGCGCGAGGGGAGCGGTCGCGGCTCGGGCGGGAGTGGGCCGGAGCGCCGCAGGGGCTGCGGGACCTGGTGGAAGGGGACCTGGCGCGGCTGCGCACCGGCTTCCCCGAACTGCCCCGCCGTATCTCCGGATACGCGCTCGACGCCCTGCTGCCCGAGAAGGGCGCCGATGTCGCCCGTTCCTTCTGCGGCAGCGAGGGCACCCTGGGGATCCTCACCGAGGCGACCGTACGGCTGGTTCGGGCGCCCCGCGCGCGTGCGCTCGCCGTGCTGGCGTACGCCGACGAGAGCGCGGCGGCGGAGGCGGCCGCCGGACTGCTGCCTTACGGGCCGTTGACGGTGGAGGGCATGGCGGTCGACCTGGTGCCCTCGCCGACCTCGCTGCCGGCGGGCGGCGCCTGGCTGTTCGTCGAGACGGGCGGGGAGTCCGAGGGTGAGGCACGCGCGCGTGCGGAGGCGGTCGTGCGGGCGGCCGATGTCGTCGACGCGCTGGTCGTGACCGATCCGGACGGGCAACGGGCGCTGTGGCGCATCCGGGAGGACGCGAGCGGTACGGCGACCAGGATGCCGGACGGTGGGGGCACCTCCCGCTCGAGCGAAGCCGAGAGTGGGGGAGAGGCGTGGCCCGGCTGGGAGGACTGCGCGGTGCCGCCGCAGCGGCTGGGGGCCTACCTGCGGGACTTCCGCGCGCTGTTGACCGAGCACGGGCTGCGCGGCACGCCGTACGGGCACTTCGGCGACGGCTGCATCCACGTCCGTATCGACTTCGACCTGATGACCGAGGCGGGCATCGGCCGCTTCCGGCGGTTCTCGGAGGAACTCGCCGAGGTCGTCGTCGCGCACGGCGGTTCGCTGTCCGGGGAGCACGGGGACGGGCAGGCGCGCGCGGAGCTGCTGCCGAAGATGTACGGCACGGAGATGGTCGGGCTGTTCGAGCGGGCCAAGGGCGTCTGGGACCCGGACGACCTGCTCAACCCGGGCATGCTGGTGCGCCCGGCCCCCCTCGACTCGAACCTCCGCTTCTCCGTCCTGCCCCGCAAACCGGTGGACGTGGCCTTCGGCTACCCGGCCGACGGCGGCGACTTCTCGGCGGCCGTACGGCGGTGCGTCGGGGTCGCCAAGTGCCGTACGACGTCGGTGTCCGGCTCTTCCGTCATGTGCCCCTCGTTCCGCGCGACCGGCGAGGAGGAGCACTCCACGCGCGGGCGTGCCCGGCTGCTGCACGAGATGCTGGCCGGGGAACTGGTGACCGACGGATGGCGCTCGACGGAAGTGCGGGACGCGCTGGACCTGTGCCTGTCCTGCAAGGGGTGCCGGTCCGACTGCCCGGTCGAGGTCGACATGGCCACGTACAAGGCGGAGTTCCTGCACCACCACTACGAGGGCCGCCGACGCCCGGCCGCGCACTACAGCATGGGGCGACTGCCACAGTGGCTGCGCGCGGTGGCACGCACGCGTACGGCGTCCCTGGTCAATGCCCTGGCCGCCGTACGGCCCTTGGCCCGGGCGGCGAAACGGCTCGGCGGGATCGCGCCGGAGCGGGACATTCCGCGGTTGGCGACGCGGACGTTCAGCGGGTGGTGGGAGCGGAGGCGTGAGCAGATGGCCGTCGGTGGCGGCGGCGAGGGCGGCGGCGACCTGGTCATCCTGTGGCCGGACACGTTCACCGAGCACCTCTCGCCGTCCGTGGGGCAGGCGGCCGTACGGGTGCTGGAGGCGGCGGGGCTGCGGGTGGCGCTGCCGCCGACGGTGCGGCTGAAGAGGCCGCCGGAGGGCGACGGTACGACGGTGCCGCTGGACCCGGTGTCCCTCCTACGGGGCCGGGGTCGGGTCTGCTGCGGGTTGACGTACCTCTCGACGGGGCAGCTCGACCGCGCCCGTTCGGTGCTGCGGCGCACGCTCGACCTCATGGAACCGGTGCTGGAGACGGCCGCCCCGGTGGTCGTCCTGGAGCCGAGCTGCGCGGCGGCCCTCCGCGCGGACCTGCCGGAGCTGCTGCACGACGACCCACGTGCCCGCCTCCTGGCCGACCGCGTCCTGACCTTCGCGGAGACGCTGGAGCGCCTGGCGCCCGACTGGACGCCGCCCCGCGTGGACCGGCCGGTGGTCGGGCAGACCCACTGCCATCAGCACGCGGTACTGGGGGACACGGCCGACCGCGTGCTGCGTGAGGCCGCGGGGCTCACCGGGGAACTGAGCGGCGGGTGTTGCGGTCTCGCGGGCAACTTCGGGTTCGAGAAAGGGCACTTCGAGGTGTCGGCGGCGTGCGCGGAGGAGCAGTTGCTGCCGGCGGTGCGGGGAGCGGGGGCGGGGGCTGTGGTGCTGGCGGACGGGTTCTCCTGCCGGACGCAGCTGGAGCAGCTGGCCGGGGTGCGGGGGCGGCATCTTGCGGAGGTGCTGGCGGAGCTGCTGGCGGATGCGCCGGCGCAGGAGTCGGCGGACGGGACGGAAGGGAGGGCGGCCGGGGCGGCGGGAGACGAGTGACGGTGGTGATGTGGTGCGCGCCCGGTGGTGGGCGCCCATGTGGTGGGCGTCCATATGGTGTGCATCCATGTGGTGCGCGTCCATGACGTCCCGGCAGAAGGTGGCTTCATAGGCTGGCCCCACCCGGCCGCCCACAAGGGGCCACACCCGGCCGCCCACAAGGAGCCCCGCCCGTGTCTCAGCCGCCCCTCCGCCTGCAGCCCCTCACCCGCGACCAGCACCTCGCCTTCGTCGCGGCCCGCTCCTCCGCCAGCCATACGCAGCTCCCCTCCTGGGGCGATGTGAAGCCGGACTGGACCGCGGAGAGCGTGGGCTGGTTCGACGCGGAGGGGCGGCCGGTCGGGGCGGGGCTCGTGCTGTACCGCCCGTTGCCGAAGCTGAGGAAGTACCTGGCGTATCTGCCCGAGGGGCCGCTGATCGACTGGCACGCGCCCGACCTCGCCGAGCGGTGGCTGGCGCCGATGCTCGCGTACCTCAGGGGCAAGGGCGCCTTCTCCGTGAAGATGGGCCCGCCCGTCGTCGCCCGCCGCTGGAGCGCCGAGGCGGTGAAGGCGGCCATCGCCGATCCGGCGGCCAGGCGACTGCGGGACGCGGAGCCGACGTCGTCGGAGCGGGGCGCGTCCGACATCGCCGAGCGGCTGCGGCGGTCCGGCTGGCGGCAGGCCGAGCCCGGCGGCGAGGAGGGCTTCGCCGCAGGCCAGCCGCGTTACGTCTGCCAGGTGCCGTTCGCCGGGCGGACCCTGGACGACATCCAGCGCGGCCTCAACCAGCAGTGGCGGCGCAACATCAAGAAGGCCGAGAAGGCCGGCGTGAAGGTCGTGCGGGGCGGCTACGAGGACCTGCCCGTCTTCTACGACCTCTACGCCGAGACCGCCGAGCGGGACCGTTTCATCCCCCGCCCCCTGCCCTACTTCCAGCGCATGTGGACCGCGCTGACCGCCGAACACCCCGACCGCATGCGGCTCTACCTCGCCCACCACGACGGCGACACCCTCGCCGCCGCCACCATGATCACCGTCGGCGACCATGTCTGGTACTCCTACGGCGCCTCCACCGGCCGCAAGCGTGAGGTCCAGCCCAACAACGCCATGCAGTGGCGCATGATGTGCGACGCCCACGAACTCGGCGCCGCCGTCTACGACTTCCGCGGCATCACCGACACGCTGGAGGAGTCCAACCACCTCCTCGGTCTGCTGCGGTTCAAGGTGGGCGCCGGCGGCGAGGCCGTCGAGTACCTCGGGGAGTGGGACTTCCCGCTCAACCGGCTGCTGCACAAGGCGCTGGACCTGTACATGGCGCGGCGGTAGTCCGCCCGACCCCGGGAATTCGCTCGACCGCACTCTGGGACAGTGGCGTAATGGCTTCACACACCTGACGATGTCCAATACCCTGGACTAGGCAGTACAGCACGATGAACGAATTGAAGCCCCCGAGTCGAGCCCTGGAACGCCCGTGAGCACCCCTGACGCCGCCGCAACGCCCGCGCCGACCCGCACCCGGGCCGTCCCCGAGCCGACGGCCGGCGCCCCGCACCGCTGGGGCTCCCTCGGCCCCGTCGGCCTGGTCCTCGCCGGTGGTGTCTCCGTGCAGTTCGGCGGTGCGCTGGCCGTGACCCTGATGCCGAGGGCGGGCGCGCTCGGTGTCGTGACCCTGCGCCTCCTCGCGGCCGCCCTCGTCCTGATGCTGGTCTGCCGGCCCCGCCTGCGCGGCCACTCCCGCACCGACTGGGGCACGGTGATCGTCTTCGGCATCACCATGGCCGCGATGAACGGCCTCTTCTACCAGTCGGTCGCCCGCATCCCGCTCGGCCCCGCGGTCACCCTCGAGGTGCTCGGCCCGCTCGCCCTCTCCGTCCTGTCCTCGCGTCGCGCGATCAACGTCCTGTGGGCCGGACTCGCCCTGGCCGGTGTCTTGCTCCTCGGCGGCGGAGGCTTCGGCAGCCTCGACCCCATAGGTGTCGCTTTTGCCCTGGGGGCCGGCGCCATGTGGGCGGCCTACATCATCTTCAGCGCCCGTACGGGCCGACGCTTCCCGCAGGCCGACGGGCTGGCCCTCGCGATGGCGGTGGGCGCCGTACTCTTCCTCCCCTTGGGCATCGCCGAATCGGGCATGAAGCTCACCGACCCGGTGACCCTCGGACTGGGCGCGGCCGTGGCCATCCTCTCCTCGGTCCTCCCCTACACCCTCGAACTCCTCGCCCTACGCCGCCTGCCCGCAGCGACCTTCGCCGTCCTGATGAGCCTGGAGCCGGCCCTCGCCGCCACCGCCGGCTTCCTCATCCTCGACCAGGCCCTGTCCGCCGTACAGGCTCTGGCGATCGCCCTGGTCATCGCCGCGAGCATGGGCGCGGTGCGGACGCAGGTGGGGCGAGGGAAGGCAAAGGCCGTCAGGCAGCCCGGCGAGGACTGAGGGCCGCAGCCCGGCGAGGGCCGAGCGGCTTCCAGCAGGCCGCCCATCCGCCGACGGCCTCGTCCATCAGGGGCGCGCCCGTTCAGTCCGCACGCCTGTCGAGGACGAGTCGCACCCCCTGCGGCCGCATGGTCATACGCAGCTGCGGCTCGACCCTGCCGCCGGCCACCGCCCGTACCCGCCACTGGCGAAGCAGCACCGCGAGCGCGACCTGCGCCTCCGCGAGCCCGAACGCGTCGCCGATGCACCTGCGGGCGCCCGCGCCGAAGGGAATGAACGCCTCCCGCTGGCGGCGCCCCACCCGTTCGTCGAGCCAACGGTCGGGATCGAACCGCCCGGGCTCGGCGAACACGTCGGGGTCCCGGTGGAGGGCGTAGGGGCTGAACAGCACACCCGCGCCGGCGGGCAGAGGGTGACCGCCCAGCTCGGTGTCGACGAGGGCGACGCGGCTGAGCAGCCATACGGGAGGGTGCAGTCGCAGCGACTCGTTGATCACCCGCTTCATATGGGTCAGCCGGGGCAGATCCTGGTAGGTGACGGGGCGGTCGCCCAGCACCTCGGACAGTTCGGCCTCCAGCCGCTCGTACTCGCTCGGGTGGCGCGTCAGCAGGTGCATGGTCCAGGACAGCAGCCCCGCCATGGTCTCGGTGCCGCCGATGAAGAACGTGATGACCTGGTCGAACACCTCCTGTTCGGTGTGGGCCACCGGTCTGTCGGGGGGCACCAGCGCCGACATCAGGTCGTGGTGGTCGGTGTGGTCGCTCATGCGCCGCCGGATCATCGCGCCGACCGCCTCCCGGGTGGTCCGGGTGGCCCGTACGTAGCGCAGGTTCTCGAGGGTCGGCAGCCGGTTGCTGCCCGGCACCATCATGTGGGTCGTCAGGGCGGAGAGCATCAGCGGCACGTTGCGCTGGACGGCCTCGACGGCCTGCCGGTCCTCGGGGGCGAGGAAGAGGGTCCGGGCCAGGACGGTGACCGCGAAGCGCTTCATCTCCGTGTACGCGTCGATGACCTGTCCGGACTGCCAGGTCGAGGACACCTCCAGGGCGCAGTCGCGGAACCGCTCGGTGTGGTGGGGCAGTTGCTGGCGGGCGAACACCGGCCGCAGCAAGGCGCGCATCGGGCGGTGCGGCCCGGCGAGCGAGGTGGACAGACCGTCGCCCACGAGCCGGGCGGCCTGGTCGAAGAACGGGCCGCCCTTGTCGAACTCCACTCCGTTGCCGGCCACCAGCATCCGCTGGACGAGTTCGGGAGCGCTGACCACGTGGACGGGGGTGCGCCCCAGCCGGATCCGCACGACCGGCCCCAGTGAGCGCAGGTCTTCGAGGAAGCCCAACCGGTCGCGTGCCAGTCGGCCCGCGTGGCCGATGAGGGGGAGCGCTCCAGGAGCGGCGGGCGTCGTGTCGGTCTTGATCACCGAAGACCTCTCGCAGTGCTGTGGTGGATCTTTGATCGCGACCATCCCCAGGTGCACGTAGCTCAAGCAAGCGTTTGCGGGGGCGCTTGGGGCATACGCGTGACAGGGGGGCACGCAGGAGTGAAGACGGGTCGCTTCGCGCCCACATGTGCGCATCACCCGGTTGGCGGTAGCGGCCCGCGTGCCCTGAACGTCGGCATGCGACGCGCGGCCCCGGACCGTTCCCGCTGGGCGACTTGCCCGCCAATACGACATCGACGCCGGCCTGTCCCTGCTCTGCCAGACCCTCGCCCACCCGTCCGCTCCCCTGGACAACCTGTGCGACGCCGTACTGGCAGCCCTGCTGCCCGACCGCCCCTCCGACGACATCGCCCTCCTCATCGCCCGCACCAAAGCACTGGACACCGACCGCGTCGCCACCTGGGAAATACCCGCCGAGCCGGCAGCCGTCGCCCGAACCCGAAAGGACGCCACCGCCCAACTGGCGGCCTGGGGACTGGACGACGCAGGCTTCGTCACCGAACTGGTCGTCAGCGAACTCGTCACCAACGCCATCCGATACGGCGCCCCACCCCTACATCTGCGCCTGATCCATGACCGAAACCTCATCTGCGAAGTGTCCGACGCCAGTGGCACCGCACCCCACATGCGCCGCGCCCGCACCTTCGACGAAGGCGGCCGCGGCCTGCTCCTGGTCGCCCAGCTCACCAACGCCTGGGGCACCCGCCAGACAACGGAGGGCAAAACGATCTGGGCGGAACAGAGCCTCCCTCCGTGAGCGGTCCCACGGCCGTCTCACCGTTCAAGATCAAAGTTGCACGAGGGTGACGCCGGCGGCGACGGCCAGTCGGCGGCGTGCAGTGACGGCCGCCATTGAACAGGGCGACCACCCCGGCGAATTCGGCGCGGTCAGCACACCCAGAGACAGCGGCACATCACCAACACAGGCGGAGGCGATTTCGATCACGCACGCGGGAATGCGACCCCTTCCCGTTCGAGCCACTCTCCGGTACAGCCGCACGGAGACCCTGCCTCACCGGCAGGAAGGACCGTTGAGTGGGTTACGGCGCAGCCCGAAGACCCACCGGAACCGGACAGGACCCCGGCGGGTGACCTCCATCGCCCTGGAGGACGCCGCCTTCGGTGAACGGCTGCTCGCTCACAAGCCTGATCGGACCGCAGGCATGGCTCCTGCGAAGTGACGAAGTCCTGCGGTCCACGAGTTGCACGGGCCTCGTGCGCGGGGCGGGCGCCCTGGCGTCGGCGGTTACAGCTGGCGCGGTGCTACGGCCGGCCAGAGGTTGGCGGAGGACACAGCGGCGGGGCCGGGACGGTCGTGCTGTCCCGGCCCCGCCGTGGTTCACCTCGGTGGAGTCACCACCCGTGCGTGATCGGGTCCCATCCGTCGCTGCCGGCCAGGAACTTCCGGGCGGTGTAAACGTCCCCATACTCTTCAGGCAGTGGCGGGGTGTTGTCGGTTCCGGGGCCGAAGTTGTGGTACTGATTGAAGTTGGTCCTGTAATACCAGGGTTGGCCGGGGACCATTTCGATCCAGGGTGAGTCGGCGTTGATGCCCGGGCCGATTTCGCAGTTGCGCACTGTCGCCCGGGGATATGCGCTCGCCGTGTTGAGCCACGGTCGGCCGAGGTGCATCGTGTCGTTCGGCACACCGTCGGTCTTGATCGTGCAACTGTCGATCAGGATCCCTTGACCATTGGTGTCGTCGGTGCTCGGCGCCAGTATCGTGCCGTTGGGCCACGGGAGACACTGGATCGTGGACAGGGCGATCACCGAGGTGGCGTTGCCGAAGATGAAGTCCACGTCTCCCCGGATGTGACAGCCGACGAAGTACTGCCGGGCCTGGGTCGTGGGCGTCACCCCCTTGACGTACAGGGTGTCCTGGTGGCTCCAGATCTCGACGTTGTCGTACACCTGCCGGTCGCCCATGGCGACGACCGCCACGGCCTGGGTGTCGTACGGGCTGATCTCCGGGTGCGCTTTGCGGTCGAAGGTGTTGACGATCCTGAGCATCACGTTCCTTCTCGCCTTCAACGGCTCGCGCGTCCTGGAGCCTCCAGGACGACTGTCGACGGTGGCAGCACGCTTCGTCGCGGGCAGATGGGGCGCAGTCCTGCCGCCGTGCCTTCATCCCCACGACCGGCACGAGCATGTCAACAGTGACAACTTCGGGTGCGGTACGCAGAGGAGAGGAACGGGCACAGTCGCGTTTATGCCACCGAAAAGTATCAAGTGAGCATAGGTTCCAGGGGCGGGCTGTGGCTCAGATCTCACGAGTACTCGGCAGTGACCGGTCTCTTACGGACGACGGTGCCACTCCACCGCGAGTGCGCCGGCCGGATTCGTCCCGCGCGAGAGGCCGGTGAGGCCCCGTGACTGTCGGCCATCGGCGCCGCACGGGTGATCTTGGCCAACCGCGCCCCCCGGGACACCGTGGCTCCGGGGCCGAACTCTGCCGCTCACGCCAGGTTCTGTTCCGCCCAGATGGTTTTGCCCTCGTTGGTCTGGCGGGTGCCCCAGGCGAGGGTGAGCTGGGCGACCAGGAGCAGACCTCGGCCGCCCTCGTCGAAGGTGCGGGCGCGTCGCATGTGAGGGGCGTTGGCACTGCCGTCGGAGACTTCGCAGATGAGGTTCCGGTCGTGAATCAGGCGCAGATGTATGGGTGGTTCTCCATATCGGATGGCGTCCGGTACCTGCTGGAACCACACCCTCGGTCCACGTCCCGCAGGATCGATGATCGACTCCGGAATCTCCCCGGCACCGGCCGGCAACTCTGCCTCGGGCACCCCCACCGCCGCCCAGTAAGCACGCCACGTGGCGTGCCCGCCAGGCGGAGGCTCAGGCACGTAGCCCAGGGCCTCGGTACGCAGACGCGACGTCACCGTAGTTGCGCTGGAGGAGTTCCTCATGGCGCGGGCCGAAGTTCTCGCGCCATGTTCCTGTCCTGCCCTGGTGGAAGGTGAAGGAGTTCGGGTTGAAGATCTGCTCGGCGATGGTTGCGGGGCGGGCGGCGTGGTTGCCGAGGAAGTCGGCGATGCGGGCGACGGCGGCCTGCTGGGCGATGCTGGTGCCGCCGCCGTGAGGCCCGATGAGTTCCTCGAACGACACCTTGCACACGGCCGGGTGGCGCAGCAGCCACAGGGAACGGCGGGCCGTCTCCATGCCGGGGAAGCCGGGGTCGGTCAGGGCGAGGTGGAGTCGGGCGTCCATGTCGGGCAGGGAGCGCAGGATGTCGCGGTAGACGCGGTGGTCTGGGAAGGTACCCACCGGGTCGGGCCGGTCCGGTGGCGCGTCGCGGACCAGGAAGTTGATGGTGGAAACGAGGATGTCCGGCAGGCTCCGGTAGTTGAAGATGATCCTCGGCCTGCCGGTGTCGAGCCAGGTATTGAGGAAGGCGGGGTCGGCTGCGGTGAGGTCGAGCTGGTGGACGAACCAGCAGCACCGGCCGGGCAGCAGATGGAAGTCGGCGGCCTCCGGCGGGCACAGCAGACGCCCCACCAGGCCGGCGTCCACCCCGGGAACGCCGGGCAGGGACAGCGGTGTGGGCGCCCCGAGCCGGATCGCCCACACCTTGTGCAGGGCCGCGACGACGGCCTCGAACGCTGCCGCCAGCGCCGTTCGGTCGTGGCCGCCGAGCAGCCGTGCGGCCTCCTCGGACCCGTAGGCGACCTTCAGAAGCCGCCGTACCTGTACCGGGTCGGCGAACTCCACGTCGTCGGACGCCCGTACGGCGCCGAACGGCGCATAGCCCAGCGCCTTCATCACCTCACCGATCAGGTGGGTGCCGCTCTTGCGCAGCGACACCACCACAACGTGCGAGTCTGCTGCCACAACCGTCTCGGTCACCGCTGTCCTCCGTGCTCCGTCACGCGCCCAGCGGCCCGCCCAGCCCGGTGCCGTAGTCGGTGTTGGCGCACCTGTTGCGCTGGATGAGCAGCGGCGCCTGCACCAGGTTGGCGCCCAGCGGGGCCGCACCCTCCTGGGTGCGGTCGGCCTGCGACTGCTGCCCGACGTTCGCGCAGTAGTTGTCGTGGGCCGGCAGTCCGATCGCGCCGATGCCACCCGCGGCGGCGGGAGCGGCGGAAGTACCGACGGCGGCGGCCGCGGCAAGGGCGAGAAGGGCGGCGCGAGACGAAAGATTCACAGGGAGATGTCCTTGTCGTGTGACCTCATCAGCTTGCATGACAAGAACGCTGTTCCGCCGTTCGCGGTAACTCAAGGTCACCCGATCCGGTTGCGCGCCGTGCTGCTCTCGCTCGGGCCTGCTGACATTCTCATGACCCGTCGGTGGACGTGTCCGACTCGATGATGAAGCCCGGATCAGTCCCGAGCTGGACAGCCTCGCGATCGGAGAGCCCCACCGACTCGACGAGGCCGCCCCTGCGCGTTTCGTAGGTGCCGCACCGGAGTGTGCCCCTGCTTCGCGGCCACTGCTCGTCGGACAGGTCGGCCTTGTAGGGCTTGCACTCGCTCACGGCGACCAGCCCAGCACGCCCATGGCCGCCAGCCGGCCAGGATACCGTCCTGCACGCGTTCAGGCGACGACAAATCACCTATGCACTCACATACCGTCCTCTGACAGAAGATCCACTTTCGCAACAGGCCCTAGCTGTTGGCGTCGGGACCGGTCTTCTTGTCCAGCTCGGTCGCGAGGTCGTTCAGGATCGAGAGGACGTCGGCCGACAGGCCCTCGGAACCGATCCCGCGGGCTCGGACTCGGCCCACCTTCCCCTGCTTGGCCGCCGACATCAGGCGAAGCCCTTCGTAGACCTGACGGGCGACAGCGTCGTCCGGCTCGAAGTACATCCGAGCGACGCCGAAGAACTGGGCGAGACCTTCCAGGACAACTGGCGCGGGGGCTTCGTCGGTTCCCGTTCGAAGGGCCTCGACGTTCGCGGCCGTAGTTACCTGCGAGCCCGCGTAGGCGTTCACCGCGTCCGCGATCTCTTCGTCCCCCGGTGCGGTCCCCGCCGGGTACGAGCGCTCAATGAGGAGAGTCATTTTCTCGGCGAGTGTCCGCGGAGGCTCCTCAGCCTCAGCGACCGCAGCAGACTCGTCCTCTCCGCCTTCTCCGGCAGCCTCGTCCCGATGATCGGCGCCGACCGGCGGCGTGGCGGGAGGGCAGCCTGATGCCCGTCCGTCTTCGCGGAGCGTCCCAAGACGCCGCAGACTTGCCCACAGCCTGTGTATACGTCGGCCCCCGCAGCCGATTCGCGAACCCGTTCAGGGCGGGAGACCGCGCTCCTTCTCCCCTCGGCCCGCCGATGGACGCGGCAGAGGCCGTGGATCTCTTCGCCGCCACGCTCCGCGGCCTGGTAGGCCGCTGCTACGCCGCCCGGTTCGCCCGCGCCCTGCGCGGTCGGGACCTGATGTGCACCTGTCCCCTCGACGTGCCGTGCCACGCCGACGTTCTCCTCCGCCTCGCCAACGAATCCGGCGACGGCGACGTGATCCGCACCTGCAACTCCCTGGAAGGCCCCCAATGAGTCACCCGATCATGTTCGCTGCGGCCAAGGCACCGCACGACCGCCGAGGAGCGGCGTACGGCCGCGCGGGAGAACGCCTTCCGCACCTGGGGGCCGAGATCCGTCGCAGCAGCCTCGAAGTACGCGCGCCGCCTCCTGGGCGACGAGGCGGTCACCCTCGACTGGGAGGTCCTGGGTCTCCTCTCCTTCGAAGAACACCTGCAAGCCTTCGCCTCGCTCGACACCGTCGGGGGCCAGCACCTGGAGTTGTACTACACCGACCAGGGAGGCACGGAGCGCATCCTGCTGCGGGTGTCGTGCGTGAGCTGCCCGAGTCAGCATGTGCACGAGGTGACGTCGCTGGAACAGCTCGGGCAACTGCTGTCCCAGACACCGGCCTGGCAGTCCATCGACCCGCGCGACGGAGGCAATCTCTGATGTCTCGCGCGCACATACAGGAGCCGGTGACCGAGCCGCAGGGTGTCTACAGCCTTCGCGGTATGACGGCCTGGGACCGTTCCGCGATCATCCTGCTCGGCGCGGCCGGCTTCGCGTTCTCCTACGACGCACTGCGGCAGATCGCCATCGCGGTCCACGCCCGGGAGACCCTGAGCTACCTGTTTCCGGTGTTCATCGACGGGTTCATTGCGTACGGCGTCCGAGCGATAGTGCTCCTTCGACACCAGAGCTGCGGCGCTCGTCTTTACGCCTGGTTTCTCTTCCTCGCGGCCACCGGGGCGAGATTAATGCAAGCACGCTTGCTTGTTTTCGCCCGCGCTGCCATGCTCCTCACCACGCCGTACGACCCCGCCGCACCACCCCGCACACCGCCGTGCCCGAGGGGAGCGCACCGTGCCCGATCCGACGCCCGTGTTCGACGATCTGCGCGAGGAGAGCGAGGAACTCGACCGGCTGGTCGCCGAGTTGAGCCCCGAGCGGTGGGCGCTCGCGACTCCCGCGCCCGGCTGGAGCGTCGCCCACCAGATCGCGCACCTCGTTTGGACGGACCGCTCGGCGCTGCTGGCGGTGACCGACGTGGAGGCCTTCCAGACGCTGGTGGAGAAGGCGCTGGCGACGCCGGGGTCGTTCGTCGACAAGGGGGCGGAGGAGGGGGCCGGCCTCCCGCCCGCCGAGCTGCTGGCGCGGTGGCGGGAAGGGCGCCTCGCCCTCGACACGGCCTTGCGCGAGGCGCCCCAGGGAGCCCGCTTCCCCTGGTACGGCCCACCCATGTCGGCCGCCTCCATGGCCACGGCCCGACTTATGGAGACCTGGGCCCACGGTCTGGATGTCGCCGACGCACTGGGTGTGGTGCGCACACCTACCGACCGGCTGAGGCATGTGGTGTGGATCGGGGTACGGACCCGGGACTTCGCCTTCGGTGTGCACGGACTCCCCGCGCCGCTCGACGCCTTCCGAGTCGAACTCGTCTCACCTTCCGGCGAGTTGTGGACCTACGGCCCCGAAGACGCCCCGCAGCGCGTGACCGGCCCCGCCCTCGACTTCTGCCTGCTGGTCACCCAGCGGGCCCACCGCGGTGACCTCGCCCTGCGCGCCGAGGGCCCGGACGCCGACCGCTGGTTCGACATCGCCCAGGTCTTCGCGGGCCCGCCCGGCGAGGGCCGAGCGCCGAAGGGGGCCGCACGGTGACACCGGCGCCCCGTCCGCTGCGGATCGGCAACGCCTCCGGCTTCTACGGCGACCGCTTCGACGCCATGCGCGAGATGCTCACCGGCGGCGAACTCGACGTCCTCACCGGCGACTACCTCGCCGAGCTGACCATGCTGATCCTCGGCCGGGACCGGCTGAAGGACCCCGGCGGCGGATACGCCCGTACCTTCCTGCGGCAGCTGGAGGAGTGCCTCGGGCTCGCGCACGAGCGGGGGGTCCGTGTCGTCACCAACGCCGGTGGCCTCAACCCGGCCGGACTCGCCGACGCCGTACGGAAGCTGGCGGACCGGCTCGGCATCCCCGTACGCGTCGCCCATGTCGAGGGCGACGACCTCAAGGACCGGTATCCGGACAGTCTTGCCGCCCACGCCTACCTCGGCGGCTTCGGCATCGCGGCCTGCCTGCGCGAGGGCGCCGACGTGGTGGTGACCGGGCGGGTGACCGACGCGGCCCTGGTCACCGGGCCCGCCGCCGCACACTTCGGGTGGGGCCCGGGGGAGTACGACCGGCTCGCGGGCGCCGTCGTCGCCGGGCATGTGCTGGAGTGCGGGGCGCAGGCGACCGGCGGCAACTACGCCTTCTTCGGCGAGTTCCGGAAGAGCGGCGGCGGCCTGCGCCGCCCCGGCTTCCCGCTCGCCGAGCTCCATGAGGACGGCACCTGCGTCATCACCAAGCACCCCGGCACCGGCGGCTTCGTCGACGTCGGCACGGTGACGGCCCAGCTGCTGTACGAGACGGCGGGCGCCCGGTACGCGGGACCGGATGTCACCGCTCGCCTGGACACCGTACGGCTCACCCAGGACGGCCCCGACCGGGTGCGGATCGAGGGCGTACGGGGCGAGGCCCCGTCCCCGACCCTCAAGGTCGGCGTGAACCGCCTCGGCGGCTTCCGGAGCGAGGTCGTCTTCGTCCTGACCGGGCTGGAGATCGAGTCCAAGGCGGCTCTCGTGCGGCGGCAGATGAGTGATGCCCTCGCCAAGTCCGAGCCCGCCGAGGTGCGTTGGGACCTCGTCCGCACCGACCGGCCCGACGCCTCGACCGAGGAGACCGCGAGCGCGCTGCTCAGGCTGGTCGTGAGGGACCCGGTCCAGGAGAACGTCGGGCGGTTGCTGAGCGGGGCGGCGGTGGAGCTGGCGCTCGCCAGCTATCCCGGCTTCCATGTGCTCGCGCCACCTGGAAAGGGCACGCCCTATGGGGTCTTCGAGGGTGTGTACGTCCCCCATGGTGCCGTAGACCATGTGGCCGTCCTCCACGACGGACGCCGGATCACTGTGCCGCCGGCCCACGACACAGTCGCACTCGACGACGTTCCCGAGCCGCCGCTTCCGGAGCCCCTTCCGGCCGGGCCCACCAAACGCGCGCCGCTCGGCCTGGTCGCCGGTGCCCGCAGCGGGGACAAGGGCGGGAACGCCAACGTCGGTGTGTGGGCGCGTACGGACGAGTCCTGGCGCTGGCTCGCGCACGAGCTGACGGTCGGCACATTCCAGCAGCTGATCCCCGAGAGCCGCGAGCTGGACGTCACCCGGCACGTCCTGCCCGACCTCCGCGCCCTCAACTTCGTCGTCGAGGGCATCCTCGGCGAGGGCGTCGCCGCGCAGCACCGTTTCGACCCGCAGGCCAAGGCGCTCGGCGAATGGCTGCGCTCCCGCCACCTGGACATCCCGGAGAGTCTGCTGTGACCGTCCTGCCCTCCACCCTGGACACCACCGGCCCCGACCACCGGGCCAACCGCGACGCCATGCTCGCCAAGCTCGCCGACCTCGACGCCGAGCACGCCAAGGCCCTCGCGGGCGGCGGCGACAAGTACGTCGAGCGGCACCGAAAGCGCGGCAAGCTCCTCGCCCGGGAGCGCGTCGAACTGCTCCTCGACCCCGACACGCCCTTCCTGGAGCTGTCGCCGCTGGCCGCCTGGGGCAGCGACCACACCGTCGGCGCCTCCCTCGTCACCGGCATCGGGGTCGTCGAGGGCGTGGAGTGCCTGATCACCGCCAACGACCCGACCGTGCGCGGCGGCGCGAGCAACCCCTGGTCGCTGAAGAAGGCCCTGCGCGCGAACGACATCGCGCTCGCCAACCGGCTGCCCGTCATCAACCTCGTCGAGTCGGGCGGCGCCGACCTCCCGTCCCAGAAGGAGATCTTCATCCCCGGAGGCGCCATTTTCCGGGACCTGACGCGGCTGTCGGCGGCCGGGATCCCCACCGTCGCGGTCGTCTTCGGCAACTCCACGGCCGGCGGCGCCTACGTCCCCGGCATGTCCGACCACGTGATCATGGTCAAGGAGCGCGCCAAGGTGTTCCTCGGCGGCCCGCCCCTGGTGAAGATGGCCACCGGCGAGGAGAGCGACGACGAGTCGCTGGGCGGTGCGGAGATGCACGCGCGCGTGTCGGGTCTCGCCGACTACTTCGCCGTCGACGAACCGGACGCCCTGCGCCAGGCACGCCGCGTGGTCGCCCGCCTCAACCACCGCAAGGCGTACGGCGATCCGGGCCCCGCCGAACCCCCCAAGTACTCCGCCGACGAACTCCTCGGCATCGTCCCCGGCGACCTCAAGACCCCCTTCGACCCGCGCGAGGTCATCGCCCGGATCGTCGACGCCTCCGACTTCGACGAGTTCAAGCCGATGTACGGCACGAGCCTGACCACCGGCTGGGCGGCCCTGCACGGCTATCCGATCGGCGTGCTGGCGAACGCCCAAGGGGTCCTGTTCAGCGAGGAGTCCCAGAAGGCGGCCCAGTTCATCCAGCTGGCGAACCAGCGGGACATCCCCCTCCTCTTCCTGCACAACACCACCGGCTACATGGTGGGCAGCCAGTACGAGCAGGGCGGCATCATCAAGCACGGCGCGATGATGATCAACGCGGTCAGCAACAGCCGCGTGCCCCACCTCTCCGTCCTCATGGGCGCGTCCTACGGCGCCGGCCACTACGGCATGTGCGGCCGCGCCTACGACCCCCGTTTCCTCTTCGCCTGGCCCAGCGCCAAGTCCGCCGTCATGGGCCCCCAGCAACTCGCCGGCGTGCTCTCGATCGTCGCCCGGCAGTCGGCCGCCGCGAAGGGCCAGCCGTACGACGAGGACGCCGACGCCGCCCTCCGCGCGATGGTGGAGCAGCAGATCGAGTCGGAGTCGCTGCCCATGTTCCTGTCCGGGCGGCTGTACGACGACGGCGTCATAGATCCGCGCGACACCCGCACCGTCCTCGGTATGTGCCTGTCCGCCATCCACACGGCCCCCTATGAGGGTGCACGCGGTGGCTTCGGCGTCTTTCGGATGTGAGGTCCATGATTTCGAGTCTGCTGGTCGCCAACCGGGGCGAGATCGCCTGCCGCATCTTCCGCACCTGCCGTGAGTGGGGAATCCGGACGGTCGCCGTGCACTCGGACGCCGACGCGAACGCCCTCCACGCGCGCGTGGCCGACACGGCGGTACGACTGCCGGGAGCGGCGCCCGCCGACACCTACCTGGACGGCGGCCTGATCGTGAAGGCGGCCGTCGCGTCCGGTGCGGACGCCGTCCACCCCGGCTACGGCTTCCTCTCCGAGAACGCCGGCTTCGCACGCGCCGTCCTCGACGCGGGACTCGTCTGGATCGGACCGCCGCCGGAGGCCATCGAGGCGATGGCGTCCAAGACGCGCGCCAAGGAGCTGATGGGGCTGGCGCCCCTGGGCGAGGTGACCGAGGCCGACCTGCCCGTGCTGGTGAAGGCGGCCGCGGGCGGCGGCGGGCGCGGCATGCGTGTCGTGCGCCGTCGGGAGGAGCTGACCGCCGCCCTGGAGAGCGCGCGCACCGAGGCCGCGAGCGCCTTCGGCGACGGCGAGGTGTTCGTCGAGCCGTACATCGAGAACGGCCGCCACGTCGAGGTGCAGATCCTCGCCGACACGCACGGCACGGTCTGGGCCCTCGGCACGCGCGACTGCTCCCTCCAACGCCGCCACCAGAAGGTCATCGAGGAGGCCCCGGCACCCGGCCTGTCCGCGGGCCTCGCGGAGGAGCTGTGCGCGCTGTCCGTACGCGCCGCGCGCGCTGTGGACTACGTGGGCGCCGGCACCGTCGAGTTCCTCGTCGCCGACGGCAAGCCCCACTTCCTGGAGATGAACACCCGCCTCCAGGTCGAACACCCCGTGACGGAAGCCGTGCACGGCATCGACCTGGTCGCCCTCCAGATCCAGGTGGCCGAGGGCCACGCCCTCGAAACCGAGCCCCCACGCGCGCGTGGCCACGCGATCGAGGCCCGCCTCTACGCCGAGGACCCGGCCCACGACTGGGCCCCGCAGACCGGCACCCTGCGCCGTCTCGCCGTACCCGAAGGCGTCCGCCTGGACACCGGCTTCACCGACGGCGACGAGATCGGCGTCCACTACGACCCCATGCTCGCCAAGCTCGTCGCCCACGCCCCCACGCGCGCGGGCGCGATCCGCAAGCTCGCGGGTGCCCTGGAGCGGGCGACGCTCCACGGCCCGGTCACCAACCGGGACCTCCTCGTCCGCTCCCTGCGCCACGAGGAGTTCACGACCGCCCGGACGGACACCGGCTTCTACGACCGCCACCTCACCGAACTGACCGAGCCGGCCCCGGACCCGTACGCCCCCCTGGCCGCCGCCCTCGCCGCCGCCCACGGCCGCTCCCGCTTCGGCGGCTGGCGCAACGTGCCGTCCCAGCCGCAGGTCAAGCGATACGTCATGGCGGGCGAGGAGCACGAGGTCCGCTACCGGCACACGCGCGTGGGCCTGGAGGCCGACGGGGTGCGGGTCGTGCACGCCGATGCCGCCCTGGTCGTCCTCGAAGTGGACGGCGTACGAAGGAACTTCGAGGTCGCGAGGTACGGCGACGAGATCCACGTCAATGCCACACGCCTCACCGCGCTACCCCGCTTCCCGGACCCGACGGCTCAGCACGCGCCGGGTTCCCTGCTCGCGCCGATGCCGGGGACGGTCGTACGAGTCGCCGAGGGCCTGACCGCAGGAGCCGCTGTACGGGCCGGAGAGCCCCTGCTGTGGCTGGAGGCGATGAAGATGCAGCACAAGATCGCGGCGCCGGTCACAGGGACGCTCACGGCTCTGCACGCCGTGCCTGGCCATCAGGTGACGGTCGGCGCATTGCTGGCGGTAGTGCAAGAAACCTAGGGGCGCGGGGCTGTATCGATATGCGGCTACCGCCGCGTGGGCGCGACCAGCCCCGACGAACCCGCAGCCGGAAGGAGCCCCCATGCCCCCCACTCTCGAATCCGAAGAACACAAGGCCCTGCGATCCGCAGTAGCCGCCCTCGGCAAGCGCCACGGCCGCAATTTCGACCGAGAACAACTCTGGTCCGAGGCAGCCAAGCTCGGCTACCTCGGCGTCAACCTGCCGGAGGCACAAGGCGGCGGAGGCGGCGGAATCGCCGAACTCTCCATAGTTCTGGAGGAGTTGGGAGCCGCAGGCTGCCCCCTCCTCATGATGATCGTGTCTCCGGCCATCTGCGGCACAGTCATCGCTCGCTTCGGAACCGACGCGCAGAAGAGCGAATGGCTCCCCGGCCTGGCGAACGGCACCCGCACCATGGCCTTCGGCATCACCGAGCCCGACGCCGGCTCCAACAGCCACCGCATCACGACAACGGCACGCAAGGACGGCGCCGACTGGGTACTCAACGGCCGCAAGGTCTTCATCTCCGGCGTCGACATAGCCGACGCCACCCTCATAGTCGGCCGCACAGAGGACGCCCGCACCGGCCGCCTCAAACCCTGCCTCTTCATCGTCCCGCGCGACGCCGAAGGCTTCACGCGCCGCCAGATCGACATGGAACTCAACGCCGCCGAGAAGCAGTTCGAGCTCACCCTCGACGACGTACGGCTCCCCGCCGACGCCCTCGTCGGCGACGAGGACGCGGGCCTCCTCCAGCTCTTCACCGGCCTCAACCCCGAACGCATCATGACGGCCGCCTTCGCGATAGGCATGGGCCGGTACGCCCTCGCCCGTGCCGTCGAGTACGCGCGCGAGCGGACCGTATGGAACGCCCCCATCGGCGCCCACCAGGCCATCGCGCACCCCCTCGCCCAGGCGCACATCGACCTCGAACTGGCCCGCCTGATGATGCAGAAGGCGGCGTACCTGTACGACGCCGGTGACGACGTGGGCGCCGGCGAGGCCGCCAACATGGCGAAGTACGCGGCCGGGGAGGCCTGCGTGAGGGCGGTCGACCAGGCTGTGCATACTCTTGGCGGAAACGGACTCACCCGAGAATTCGGACTTGCCGCGTTGATAACCGCCGCGCGCGTGTCCCGGATCGCTCCGGTGAGCCGGGAGATGATTCTCAACTACGTCTCCCACCAGTCCCTCGGTATGCCCAGGTCGTACTGACCGGCACCTGCGCAAGGAGAAACCGTGTTCCGCAGCGAATACGCAGAGGTCCCGTCCGTAGAGCTCCCCATCCACGAGGCCGTGCTGGGCGGGGCCGCCGCGTTCGGTGACACACCCGCGCTCATCGACGGCACGGACGGCACCACCCTCACGTACGAACAGCTCGACCGCTTCCACCGGCGCGTCGCCGCCGCCCTCGCCGAGGCGGGCCTACGCAAGGGGGACGTCCTCGCCCTGCACAGCCCCAACACGGTCGCCTTCCCCACGGCGTTCTACGCCGCCACGCGCGCGGGTGCCTCGGTCACGATGGTGCACCCGCTCGCCACGCCCGAAGAGTTCGCCAAGCAGCTGAAGGACTCGGAGGCCCGCTGGATAGTCACCGTCTCGCCGCTGCTGGAGACGGCACGCCACGCCGCCGAACTTGCGGGCGGCGTGCAGGAGATCTTCGTGTGCGACAGCGCGCCGGGACACCGGTCCCTCATCGACCTGCTGGCGTCCGCCGCCCCCGAACCGCAGGTCGACATCGACCCTGTGACGGACGTCGCGGCCCTGCCGTACTCGTCGGGCACCACCGGCATACCCAAGGGCGTGATGCTCACCCACCGCCAGATCGCCACCAACCTCGCCCAGATCGAACCCGCCCTCCCGACCGGCCCCGGCGACCGCATCCTCGCCGTGCTGCCCTTGTTCCACATCTACGGCCTGACGGCCCTGATGAACAAGCCGCTGAGGACCGGTGCGACGGTCGTCGTCCTGCCCCGGTTCGAGCTGGAGACCTTCCTCGCCGCCATCCAGAACCACCGCATCACCGGCCTGTACGTGGCCCCGCCGATCGTCCTCGCCCTCGCCAAGCACCCGCTGGTCGAGCAGTACGACCTGTCGTCACTGAAGTACATCGTCAGCGCCGCCGCGCCGCTGGACGCGAAGCTCGCGGTGGCCTGCTCGCAGCGCCTGGGCCTGCCGCCGGTCGGCCAGGCGTTCGGCATGACGGAACTGTCCCCCGCCACCCACCTCGTACCCCTCGGCGCCATGAACGACGCGCCCCCCGGAACGGTCGGCAGGCTCATCGCCGGCACCGAGATGCGCATCGTCTCCCTCGACGACTCCGGCAAGGACCTAGGCGTCGGCGAGTCCGGCGAGATCATCATCCGTGGCCCCCAGATGATGAAGGGCTACCTCAACCGCCCCGACGCCACCGCCGAGATGATCGACGCCGACGGCTGGCTGCACACCGGCGACGTCGGCCATGTCGACGCCGACGGCTGGCTGTTCGTCGTCGACCGGGTCAAGGAACTCATCAAGTACAAGGGCTTCCAGGTGGCCCCCGCCGAACTGGAGGCCCTCCTGCTCACCCACCCCGGCATCGCGGACGCGGCGGTGATCGGCGTCTACGAGGACGACGGCAACGAAGTCCCGCACGCGTACGTGGTCCGCCAGCCCACCGCCACCGACCTCTCCGAAGGAGAGGTCATGATGTACGTCGCCGAACGCGTCGCCCCCTACAAGCGCGTCCGCCAGGTCACCTTCACGGACAGCGTCCCGCGGGCCACCTCCGGCAAGATCCTGCGCCGCGAACTGCGGGCACTCAGGCAAGGCGCATGACGCTGATCGCCCGTACACGCGCGCGTGCCGTGGAAACCCTCACCCTGGACTCCCCGCACAACCGCAACGCGCTCTCGGCAGTACTGGTGGGCGAGCTGACCGACGCGCTGACGGACTGCGCCAAGGACGCCGACGTACGCGCGATCGTCCTCACCCACACCGGCAACACCTTCTGCGCGGGCGCCGACCTGCGCGATCCCCCGCCGCCGCAGGGACTGGTGGCGTTGCTCCGGCAGATCGTGGAGCTGCCCAAACCCGTCGTCGCCCGCGTCACCGGCCACGTACGCGCGGGCGGCCTGGGCCTGCTCGCGGCCTGCGACATCACGGCGGCGTCGCGCGAGGCCACCTTCGCCTTCACGGAGGTGCACATAGGCGTCACCCCCGCGGTGATCTCCCTGCCGCTGCTGCCCCGCACCGACCCGCGCGCCCTGGCCCGCTACTACCTCACCGGCGAACGCTTCACCGCGCCGGAGGCGGCCCGCATCGGCCTGCTCACGGCCGAGGGCGAGGACGTCGACAAGACGCTGGCCCCCGTCCTGGACGGTCTGCGCCGCGCCTCCCCCCAGGCCCTGGCCGAGACGAAAGCGCTGCTCACGGCTAAGGTGCTGGAGACCTTCGACCGGGACGCGGCCGACCTGACCGCGCTCTCGGCCCGGCTGTTCTCCTCCGCGCAGGCCCGCGAGGGGATGACGGCCTTCCTCGAAAGACGGGATCCGGAATGGGCGGTGTGAGCACAGTCGGCGACCGCGTGGACCGAGCGGACCGTGTGCCCAAACAGGACCGCAGCCGCGCCACCCGGCAACGGCTCCTGGAGGCCGCCGTGGCCTGCCTCGCCGAGCACGGCTGGGCGGGCTCCACGGTCTCCGTCGTCGCCGAACGCGCCGGAGTCTCCCGCGGCGCCGCCCAGCACCACTTCCCGACCCGCGAGGACCTCTTCACCGCGGCGGTCGAGTACGTCGCCGAGGAACGCTCCCTCGCCCTGCGCGCCCTGTTCCCGCAAGGCGCCGCGGGCGACCGGCGTGCGGTCGTGTCCGCCCTCGTCGACCTCTACACCGGCCCGCTGTTCCGCGCCGCCCTGCACCTGTGGGTGGCCGCGTCGAACGAGGAGCAACTGCGCCCGAGGGTCACCGAACTGGAGGCCCGGGTGGGCCGCGAGACCCACCGCATCGCCGTGGACCTCCTGGGTGCCGACGAGTCCAGGCCGGGCGTACGGGAGACGGTCCAGGGCCTCCTGGACATGGCCCGCGGCCTGGGCCTGGCGAACCTCCTCACCGACGACACGGTCCGCCGCGACCGTGTGGTGGCGCAGTGGGCGGTGCTGCTGGAGGAGGCGCTGGGCTGAGGGCGTTGTCAGTGGCGGGACTTACTGTTCGGGTATGGGTGATCACTTCCAGGCGATCGTCGACCTCGGGGCGAGCCCGCAGCAGGCGCCACAGCTCGCCGAGCGCGTGGTCGAGTGGCTGGTGGCCGAGGGAATCGTGCTCGCCGAGCTCACGGACTGCGTTCTCGGGCAGCCGCTCGGCCATCCTCCGGGCCCGAACTGGCAGCGCGCTGTGGCACCGGACGACGCCGACGCGGATCCCTGGGACGGTCTCGCCGTGTACACCGGGCGCACGGTCTTCCACGGCGGGCAGGGCGGGCCGGAGGCGGTGACCTGCCCGCGCTGCGGGGTCACCACCAGGCTGATCACCGACGAGTGGGACCTGATCAACGACGTCTGGGTGCCGTTCGGCCTGGCCATCGACGTCTGGCACAAGACGGGCACGGCCCAGGTCGACTGCCCCGCATGCACCAGGCCCGTCCCCCTGCCCGACTGGGCCTGGGCCGACGACTACTTCGCCTTCGCCCACCTCGGCTTCGAGTTCTGGAACTGGCCCCCGTTCACCGAGGAGTTCCGCACCCGGATATCCGAGCTTCTGGACGGCCACCGTACGGCGTACGTGTGGGGCAAGCTCTGACCCTCAGTCGTCCTCGCCGCTCTCGTCGTCGTCCTGCCACGCCTCGCGCTGCTTCTGCTGGTCCCGCTTCTTCGGCGCCTGCTTCTCCTCGTCCTGCCCTTGTGGACCGGCGCTCGTCTCCACCGCCGGAGTCGGCGATGGGGACGCGGTCGGGGACGGGCTCGACTGCAGGGGGGACACAGATGCGGAGGCACTCGGGCTGGGGGGTGCCTCGGACTTCGTGCCCTCCGTCCCGGTGTTGTCGGGGGAGAACCACAGCATGCCGAGGAACATCGCGGCCACGAAGAGCACCGCTCCGGCGGCCGTGACGACCACGCGCCGTGTCGCGATCCGGGACAGGGACCCGGTCCGGGACTGGGGCCTGGATCTGGATCCGGATCTGGTTCGGCCGACGGACGCCGTCCCTTGGGCCGACGGCAGCATGTACGTGGTCGGGGTGCTGGTCTCACCCACCTGTGGCCCGGGGGCGGGCGCCGACGCGACCGTCGGCCGCCCGGACGGCGAGGCCGTGTCGGGCAACGGCTCGGGGCGTCCCTGCCAGGCTCCGTCGGCGAACCAGTCGGCGGCCTGCTGAGCGGTGGGCCGGTGCTCGGGGTCCTTGGCGAGCAGGCCGAGGAGGTAGTTCTCGAAGGCGGGCGGGAGGCCGGGGACGCCCAGCTCGCGGGGCGGTACGGGGGCGGCGTCGAGGTGCTGGTGCAGGATGGCGATGGCGGTGTCCGCGTGGAACGGCGGGCGGCCGGTGAGGAGTTGGTAGAGCACACAGCCCAGCGCGTACACGTCGGAGGCCGGGCCCGCCGGCTTCCCCAGGGCCCGCTCGGGGGCGAGGTAGAGGCTCGTGCCGACGATCTGTCCGGTGGCGGTGAGCGCGGCGCCGGGGTCGTCCAGGAAGCGGGCGATGCCGAAGTCACCGATCTTGAGGGTGCCGTCGGCGTCCAGGAGCAGGTTGCCGGGCTTGATGTCCCGGTGGACGATGCCCTCCCGGTGCGCGGCGGCGAGACCCGCGGCGGCCTGGGCGGCGATACGGGCCACGCGCTCGGCGGGCAGCGCGCCGAACTGCGACACGACCCTGGCGAGGCTGTCACCCTCGATCAGCTCCATCACCAGGAAGAGCCGGTTGTCGTGCTCGCCGAAGTCCCGGACGCCGACCACGTTCGGATGGTCGATCCGTGCCGCGGTCCGCGCCTCCAGCCGGAACCGGGAGGCGGCGGTGGGGTCGGAGTCCTGGGGCAGCAGGAGCTTGACGGCCACCGCACGGGCGAGCGTCTCGTCGTACGCCCGCCAGACCTCCCCCATCCCACCGCGCCCGATCGACTCGCTCAGCCGGTAGCGGCCCGCTATCAGCACCTGTTCTCATCCTCATGCCGTGGGACGTCTCAGTGCCGCGCGCCGTAACTCACCACGTGGGGACGAATGATGGTGAGGGGCGCCGCAGCCGACCCAGCATACTGGCGCAGTGGATCAGTCACGTTCCGTACGGCGACTTCGCCGACGCGGGCCGGCCGCCGAGCGGCGTCACACGGAGCTGGTCCGCGCCGCGTGACGCCGGCCCGCCGGAGGGGTCGGGGATCCCGGAGCGCCCGGGATCAGTGGGCGATGTCCGCGTAGCCCTCGACGTCGCGCGGGTCGCGCGGGCCCGGGCCGATGTAGCGCGCGGAGGGGCGCACGAGGCGGCCGGTGCGCTTCTGCTCCAGGATGTGCGCCGACCAGCCGGCCGTACGGGCACAGGTGAACATCGACGTGAACATGTGCGCCGGGACCTCCGCGAAGTCCAGCATGATGGCGGCCCAGAACTCGACGTTGGTGGCCAGGACCCGGTCCGGGCGCCGATTGTGCAGCTCCTCCAGGGCCGCCTTCTCCAGGGCCTCGGCGACCTCGAAGCGGGGGGCACCCAGCTCCCGGGCGGTGCGGCGCAGGACGCGGGCGCGGGGGTCCTCGGCGCGGTAGACGCGGTGGCCGAAGCCCATGAGGCGTTCGCCCTTGTCGAGGGTCCGCTTCACATACGCCTCGGCGTCGCCGGTGCGCTCGATCTCCTCGATCATGTGCAGGACACGGGAGGGCGCGCCGCCGTGCAGCGGGCCGGACATGGCTCCTACGGCGCCGGAGAGGGCGGCGGCCACATCGGCGCCGGTGGAGGCGATGACGCGGGCCGTGAAGGTGGACGCGTTCATGCCGTGCTCGGCGGCGGACGTCCAGTAGGCGTCGACGGCAGCCACGTGCTTGGGGTCGGGCTCGCCGCGCCAGCGGATCATGAAGCGCTCGACGACGGACTGGGCCTTGTCGATCTCGCGCTGCGGAACCATCGGCAGGCCCTGGCCGCGCGCGGACTGGGCGACGTAGGAGAGGGCCATGACGGCGGCCCGTGCCAGGTCCTCCCGGGCCTGCTCCTCGCCGATGTCCAGAAGCGGTTTCAGGCCCCACACGGGCGCCAGCATGGCGAGCGCGGACTGGACGTCGACGCGGATGTCGCCGGAGTGCACGGGAATCGGGAAGGGCTCGGCGGGCGGCAGACCGGGCCGGAAGGCGCCGTCCACGAGCAGTCCCCAGACGTTGCCGAACGAGACATGGCCGACCAGATCCTCGATGTCGACGCCCCGGTACCGGAGTGCGCCGCCCTCCTTATCCGGTTCGGCGATCTCCGTCTCGAACGCGACGACTCCCTCGAGTCCGGGTACGAAGTCGGACATCAGGCGGCTCCTCGTGATGTGTGCGACGGATGGGTTGTGGGTGGGACGACCACATGTCGGTCGGCAGAGATCGGGACAGCCCGGTGGATCCACGGTCACTCGACAGACTCGCGGTCCGGCGTACGCGTACCCCTGTGATGCCCCGTGCGGCCGACGGTCATCCAAACCGCGACGACATCAGAACGATATCCCCGAGTGCCACCTTTGGGGAGGCCTTGCGGCACTCAGTGCCATGCGGTGGGGTACGGCACCGTCCCGGACGGCGCCCGCCGCATACGGCAAGATGACCGCGTGACCGACCGAGACGCCGTGCCCCTCGATCCCGCCGAGCCCGTCCCCGACCCCGCCGCCATGCGCAAGCACTACCGGGCCGAGGGTCTCGCCGAGAAGGACCTGGCCGCCACTCCGGTGGAGCAGTTCGCGCGCTGGTTCAAGCAGGCCGCGGCGGAGGCCCACCTCTTCGAGCCGAACGCGATGATCGTCTCCACCGCGGACGCCGAGGGGCGTCCCAGCTCCCGCACGGTGCTGCTGAAGCACTTCGACGAGCAGGGCTTCGTCTTCTACACCAACTACGACTCCCGCAAGGCCCGCGACCTCGCCGAGAACCCGTACGTCTGCCTCCTCTTCCCCTGGCACCCGGTGGCCCGGCAGGTCATCGTCACGGGCGTGGCGCGACGCACCGGCCGCGACGAGACGGCGGCGTACTTCCGCACCCGCCCGCACGGCTCCCAGCTCGGCGCCTGGGCCAGCGCCCAGTCCTCGGTCATCGCCACCCGCGCCGACCTCGACGGCTCGTACGCCGAGCTGGCCGCGCGCTATCCCGAGGGCGAGCAGGTGCCGGCGCCGCCGAACTGGGGCGGTTTCCGGGTGGCGGCGCAGGCGGTGGAGTTCTGGCAGGGGCGGGAGAACCGGCTGCACGACCGGCTGCGGTATGTGGCGGAGCAGGACGGGAGCTGGCGGGTGGAGCGGCTCAGTCCCTGAGCTGGGGCAGGTGCGGGCGGTACGAAAGCAGACGACCCGCGAGCTCGGGTCCCTCCGCCGGGGCGGGGGAGCCGGCCGGACGTACCGGCGAGCTCGCGGGTCGGGTGACTGCTTGGGATTGGGCCGGCTGCACGCGTCTCTCACGTGCCGGTCCGGCACCGCACTGGGTGGGGCGACGGGCCGCTAGCCCGCAGCCACCTCACGCGTCCGGTATTCATACATCTGCCGAACCACCTCCCTTCTCGTGTGCTCCACACCCTAAGAAGCGGCTCGGCCGCGATCAACAGCTTTTTTCCTTGGACCTGTCCGGGCAGGTCACCTAGCGTTCCGTACATGACAGAGCAGCAGGCGGTGCGGCAGGCGATACTCAGCGGCTCGGCCTTCGAGGAGCAGATCGGGTACGCGCGTGCCGTGGTCGACGGGGACTGGGTGCATGTGTCGGGGACGACCGGGTTCGACTACGCGACGATGACGATCTCCGCGGACGTGGTGGAGCAGGCCGAGCAGTGTCTGCGGAACGTGGGGGCCGCGCTGGAGGAGGCGGGGTGTTCGTTCGCCGATGTGGTGCGGGTGCGGTACCTGCTGCCGGAGCGGGAGGACTTCGAGCCGTGCTGGCCGGTGCTGCGGCGGTACTTCGGGGAGGTGCGGCCGGCGGCGACGATGATGATGTGCGGGCTCGCCGACCCTCGCATGAAGATCGAGATCGAGGTCTACGCCCGGCGGGGGAGCGGCGCTCGTGCCTGACCTTCCCGGACTTCGCATCGCGCCGGTCGACGGCGAGGCCATGCTTCAGCAGTGGCGGCACGTCCACAACGTGATCGTTCCGCCCGCGGCCATGGATCTCGACGAGGTAAGGGAGCGCGGCAGGAGGTACCGCCTGCGGAACGCGTACGTCGGTGACGTCCTCGTCGGCTGCTCGACCGTGCGCCCGCCGGAGGGCGAGGACGCGGTGGCGACGGTCATCGCGCGCGTGCTGCCCGGGTACCGGCGGCGCGGGTACGGCACGCGGCTGTACGAGGACGGGCTCGCCCGCGCGCGCGTGCTGGGCGCCAAGGCGATCGAGACGTGTGTGCTGGCCGTCAACGAGGACGGGCTGCGGTTCGCCGAGGCGCGGGGGTTCGTCGAGATCGATCGGTATGTGCTGGACGGTGAGACCGATCTGTGGGTGGACCTGCGGCTGGAGTAGGCCCACAGCGACTCGTACAGCGCTCGTACAACGATTCCTTCAATCTTGGGGAACATGGTGTGTGCTGCGTCACGTTCGAGTTAGATGATTGCAAGTGAGCGAACCGACGCGTCGTACGTGCGGACGCAGCTTGGCAGGGGGTCCAGGTGAGTGCTTCCCGGCGTAGTGGGACCACCGACGAGCTGGGGCCGGACGAACCCGAGCGGGACGGTCCGGACGGTCCGGCAGGTGGTTCGGAGGGTTCGGCAGGCGGCTCGGATCTGCTGGCCGCGCTGCTGGACGGCATGGACGCGGCCCTGTGCGCCTTCGACGCGGACGGGGTCGTCACCCATTGGAACCGTGAGGCGGAGCGGATCCTCGGGTGGAGTGCGGCCGAGGCCGTGGGGCGGCACGGGTTCGCCGGGTGGGCCGTGCGGGAGGCCGATGCCCAGGACGTCGAGGGGCGGCTGATGTCCGCCATGCAGGCCCCCGGGCGGCAGGTGCACGAGTTCGCCCTGCTGACGAAGGACGGCGGGCGGGTCCTCGTACGGACGCAGTCGGCGGCCGTGCGGGGGCCGGACGGGAAGCCCGCCGGGCTGTACTGCGCCTTCAGCGAGGTGCATGTGCAGATCGATCTGGAGCGGTCGATCGCGCTGAGCGAGGCGCTGTTCGAGGACGCGTCGTGGGGCGTGGTGCTCGTCGACGCGGATCTGCGGCCGGCGGTGGTGAACGCTCATGCGGCTCGGGCGCTGGGTATCGGGCGTACGTCCGTGCTCGGGCGGCCACTGGGGGAGTTGCTCGCCCAGGGGGTCGAGGAGCTGGAGAGCGCGCTCACGCATGTGCTGGCGGAGGGCGCGCCGCCCGCGCCGGCCGAGATCTGGGTGAGCGTACGGACGCCGGAGGGCGAGCGGCGTCGGTGCTGGCGGTGTGGCTTCGTACGGCTGGCCTCGCCGCTCGCGGAGGAACCGGTTCCATTGGGGGTCGGCTGGCTCTTCCAGGACATGACCGAGGCCAAGCAGGCCGAGCAGGAGGCGGCGCAGCTGCGGTTCCGGACCAATCAGCTGCACCGGGCGGCTCGGGCCGCCGCGGAGTGCGAGGACCCCGCCGAGGCGGCGACCGTGCATCTGGACTTCGCGCTGGCCGGGTTCGCCGATCACGCGCTGATCGACCGGGTCGCGGGCGGGGCGGTCATGGACGCGGACACGGCCGGGCCGGTGCGGCTGGTTCGGATCGCGGTGACGCCCTCCGGTGCGCCGGGGCCGAGTCTGCTCGGCGGGGAGGCCGGGTTGCCGGTGCGGTACGGCGAAGGGCATCCGGCGTTGCGGTGTGTGGCGCGGGCCGGGTCCGTGCGGGCCGACGCGGGCGATGTGCCGGCGGAGCAGGCGCGTGCGTGGGCGGTGGGCCGGCAGTGGCCGGCGGATACGGTGCACGCGCTGTGCGCCGTGTTGCGGAGCCGGGGGCGCACGCTCGGGGTCGTGACGTTTCTGCGGGGCGCCGGGCGGAGTGCGTTCGAGCGGGGCGACGCGGTGTACGCGGAGGGGGTGGCGGTGCGGATCGCTTCCGCGTTGGATCTGGCGGGGGCCCTGGGCTCGGAGGGTTCCAGGGGCGGGGAGGGTTCGGAGGGCTTTGATTAGCGCTGCCGTGTCAGTGCCGGTAGAAGATCCTGTCGCCGTACTTCTCGAACACCCGGTTGTTCCAGTCGTGGCCGCCGTCCACGTTGCCGGAGCGCAGGAGTGGGGGCTCGATGCCGCGGGCGGCCAGGGTGGCGGCTGCCGTGGCCATGACGGCCTGGAGGAGCGCGCTGGTGACGACCGTGGACGCGGGGGCGAAAGGGGCCGGGATCGTGTCGAGGGTGAGCTCCGCGTCGCCGATCGCGATCTTCGAGTCGAGGACGATGTCGCAGTGGTCCTTGAGGTAGGTGCCCGACGTGTGGCGGGACTTCGTCTCCGAGGCGTACGCCACTGATGTCACGCCGATGACCCTGATGCCGAGGGCCCGTGCGGTCATGGCCATCTCTACGGGGAGGGCGTTGCGGCCCGAGAGGGAGATGATCACGAGGGCGTCGCCGTCGCGGAGGGGGGAGCTGTGCAGGACCGCGCTCGCGAGGCCGTCCACGCGTTCCAGGGCTGAGCCGAGGGTGGCGGGCATGACGTCGACGCCTACGACGCCGGGGACCGCCAGCAGGTTCATCAGGGCGAGGCCGCCGGCGCGGTAGACGATGTCCTGGGCGGCGAGGGAGGAGTGGCCGGCGCCGAAGGCGAAGAGGCGGCCGCCGCTTTCGACGGTGTCGGCGAGCAGGGTGCCGGCTGCCTCGATGTTCTCGGCCTCCTCGGTACGGACTCGCTGGAGCAGGCCGATCGCGGCGTCGATGAACTGGTCGGCCGGCTTGCTGTCGCTCATGCGGGCTCCTCCGGGGGTGTGTTGCGGATCACCGTGCGGTCTGGACCAGTGTGGTGTCAATACGGCGGGGCGCCTGCGGCGGCCTGTGCGGGCTTGGGGGGTGCGCGCCCGGGCGATCTCGGAAATTCGCTCGTTTCAACGGCGCGGCACGGTTGTCAGTGGTATCCGGCAGAATTGACTGCAGGGCCAGCGCACGCGCCGTGGAGCTGTCTCGCTTCCGGCTGAGCTAATCGCAGAGCTAATCGAGGGGCACGTATGTCCGGACTGATCGACACCACGGAGATGTATCTCCGCACCATCCTCGAGCTGGAGGAGGAAGGTGTGGTCCCCATGCGCGCCCGGATCGCCGAGCGGCTGGACCAGAGCGGGCCGACCGTCAGTCAGACGGTGGCGCGGATGGAGCGTGACGGGCTGGTGTCCGTGGCGACCGACCGGCACCTGGAGCTCACGGACGAGGGTCGGCGGCTGGCCACCCGTGTCATGCGCAAGCATCGGCTGGCCGAGTGTCTGCTCGTCGATGTGATCGGGCTGGAGTGGGAGCAGGTGCACGCCGAGGCGTGTCGCTGGGAGCACGTGATGAGTGAGGCCGTGGAGCGGCGGGTGCTGGAGCTGCTGCGGCATCCCACCGAGTCGCCGTACGGCAACCCCATCCCCGGCCTGGAGGAGCTCGGCGAGAAGGACGGTGCCGATCCGTTCCTGGACGAGGGCATGGTCTCGCTGGCCGATCTCGACCCCGGCGTCGAGGGCAAGACGGTCGTCGTGCGCCGTATCGGCGAGCCGATCCAGACCGACGCGCAGCTGATGTACACCCTGCGCCGGGCGGGCGTGCAGCCGGGGTCGGTGGTGAGTGTGACCGAGTCCGCGGGTGGTGTGCTCGTGGGCAGCGGTGGTGAGGCGGCCGAGCTGGAGGCGGACGTCGCCTCCCATGTCTTCGTCGCGAAGCGCTGAGTCGGCGGTAGCTGTCGTCTTCGGGTTCCCTTCCCCGTAATTCCCGGTAATGGAGCGGGAGTTGTGGCGATCCGTCGATCTCGGCGATTCCAGGATTCAGTGCGCTGAATCGCAGCGCTCGGCCGTTTCGCGTGCCAGGCTGTCGTGAGGCGATGCATCCGGCCGGGGAGGGGGCGGGAGGATGTGCCGTGAGTGTGGAGAGGGCCCCGGCGCCGTGCGGCGCCGGGGCCTGTCCTCCCCTGTGCTGACCCGGAGCCCCGAGCTCCCAGGGTCATTCCCCTCGGACCGCTTTCCCCGAGCGGTCCGCCTCCCGGTGAAGATCTCCCCTCGGCGACGCCGATCAATCCTGGAGAGGGGTCACTCGAATGAGGGGTGTTGCCCGCAGAGACCGCATTTTCGAATAGGGGTTCGATAGTCTGCGAGTGACGGGTCATGCGGAACGTGCACTTCATGAATGTGCGCATAAGATCACGTCAGACACACAGGACATGCACATCGCGTGCGAAGGCATCTACGCTGCGTGCGACGCGGGTGGCACGCGGTGCTCGCGTGAGCGACGGCAGATACGGCAGGCGGAGCAGGCACAGCAAGCAGGACGCAGGGGGGTGCCAGGATCAATGGCGCGGCGCATCGACGTGACCGGTACAGGCGGCGTACGTCTCGCGGCCTGGGAGTTCGGCGACCCACCCAAGACCGACCCCGCCAAGGAGCACGACCGCAC
Source organism: Streptomyces sp. DT2A-34 (assembly GCF_030499515.1). Lineage (NCBI taxonomy): Bacteria > Bacillati > Actinomycetota > Actinomycetes > Kitasatosporales > Streptomycetaceae > Streptomyces > Streptomyces sp. DT2A-34. Next base: position 5,635,933 of record NZ_JASTWJ010000001.1, read on the forward strand.
GCCCGGCGTGCTGTTACTGCACGGCCTGATGGGCCGCGCCTCACACTGGGCCTCCACCGCCCGCTGGCTCTCCGAGCGGCACCGCGCTGTCGCCCTCGACCAGCGTGGCCACGGCCGTAGCGGCAAGCCCGCACAGGCCGCCTTCACGCGCGAGGCGTACGTCGACGACGCGGAGGCCGCCCTCGAACAGCTCGGCCTCGCCCCGGCCGTCATCATCGGCCACGCCATGGGCGCGCTGACCGCCTGGCAGCTTGCCGCCAAGCGGCCCGACCTGGTGCGCGGCGTGATCATCTGCGACATGCGGGCCTCCGCGCTCGGCTCGGCCTCGCAGCGGGAGTGGGCGGACTGGTTCGAGGCCTGGCCCGTTCCCTTCGCCACGCTCGCCGATGTGCGCAAGTGGTTCGGCGAGGACGACCCGTGGGTCGAGCGGCCGAATCCTGCGCGGGGGGAGTTCTACGCCGAGGTGATGCGGGAGCACGAGGACGGGTGGCGGCCGGTGTTCGAGCCGGACCAGATGCTCAAGTCCCGGGAGACGTGGGTGTTCGACGCGCACTGGGAGGAGTTGGCGCAGGTTCAGTGCCCTGCGTTGGTGGTGCGCGGCCTTGATGGGGAGTTGGGGCGGGCCGAGGCGCAGGAGATGGTGCGGGTGCTGCCTCGGGGGGAGTATGCGGAGGTGGCTGACGCCGGGCATCTGGTGCACTACGACCAGCCCGAGGGCTGGCGCGCCGCTATCGAGCCGTTTCTCGAGTCGGTGTGGAGTGATGCCGGGCGCCTATGAGCTCGGGGTCTTCTGCTCGATGGTGGCTGCGGGTGGTTGTTCGTGGTTCCTCGCGCCCACGCGGCGGAGCCGCATATCGGGCACAGCCCCGCGCCCCTTTTGCGGCGCTGCACCCCCGGGCGTCAGAAGGGTGCCGCTAACCCTTGCTCACTGCCGTCAGGATCTCCGGTAGGCGGGCCGCCGTGCGCGGGGCGGCCAGCCGGAGACCCAGCCACGTCACCGTCGCGCCGTACGCCGCGCCCACGGGCAGCAGCAGCCGGCCCCACGCATCCCCGCCCTCGCTCACGTTCAGCCAGATCGTCACCGCGATCACGGGTGTGCACAGCAGGGCCGCCGCGATCATGCCGCCGAAGATGGAGATCCAGGCCAGGCCCGTCTGGCCGGGAGCGACGTTCTTGTAGCCCTCCTGCGGGATGGAGTACGGAAAGCGGGCCGAGGTCCAGGCGCCCGTCGCCAGCATCGCGCCGAGGAGGGCGAAGGACAGGCCGAGGGCCTCGGGGAGCTTGGGCCAGTCGCCGAGGAGTGCTGTCGTCAGGACGGTGACGAGGGTGGCGTACGGCAGGGTGATCAGCAGCAGGGCCAGGGCTCGGCCGCGCAGCTCGACGTAGGCGTCCCGGGGGGAGGAGATGGTCAGCGCGACCATCCAGAACGCGGACGTGTCCTGCCCGAACTGGTTGTACATCTGGATGCCGAGCATCCCGGCGGCGAAACAGGCGAAGTAGATCGAGCCGGTGCCCTGCAGGGCGTTGAACAGCGGCACGATCAGGCCGATGGCGAGCGAGGTCACCCAGGCCGCCTTGGTCTTCGGGTCGCGCCAGACATAGCGCAGGCTGCGCTCCATGACGATGCCGGTGCGCCCGGCCGGCAGCAGGCGGGCCAGCCCGGTCGAGGTCCGTTCCCGTACGGCGGCCTCGGTGACCGCCTGGAGTGCGGAGCCGTCGGGGGAGGTCATCAGCCGCGTCAGGTGGCGTGACCATACGGCGATCAGGGCCGCCAACGCGCATGCGGTCAAGACGAGTTGGAGCACGCCGACGCCGTACGACCCCTCACTCACCGACTCCACCGCCCCGATCGCGGACGCCGGCGGCACCCACCGCAGCACATCCGCCGCCGGGTCGAGCCGACCGAGCCCCGACGAACCAAGCCGCTGCGCCCCGAAGTTCACGACCTGCGCCCCGACCGCGATGACCAGCCCGCTCAGCACCGCCAGATCGCGCCCCTTACGGCTGGTCAGCAGCCGGGTGTTGGCCGCGGCGACGGCCCGCGCGAGCGCCACGCACACCAGCAGGGCCAGGACGACGCCGACGACCCCGACGACGTACGCCACCCAGCCCCGCGCGACCGCGATCACCGAACCGGTGAAGAGGCACAGCGTGAACAGCGGGCCTATACCGACCAGTGAGGCCGCGAGCAGCGCCCGCACCAGTGGCCGGGGTCGTAGCGGCAGCATCACCAGCCGCGTCGGGTCCAGGGTCTCGTCGCCACCGGGGAAGAACAGCGGCATCACGGCCCAGCCGAGCGCGAGCACCGCGACGAGCAGGACGACCACGGAGTCGGCGTGCGCGTTGCCGCGCAGCATGATCAGGCCGAGGAGTTGCAGCGCGGCGAAGAGGAGAACGAGGACGGCCGAGGCGACGTAGGCGGCCCGGCGCCCGCCTGACTGCCGCAGCCCGTTCCTGAGCAGCGACAGCTTCAGCCGTACGACGACCCCCGTCACGTCGCTGCTCATCGCGCCCCGCCGCCCAGCCAGTCGAGGTCGGATCCGGCGTCGCGGCCGTTCGCGCCGACGAGTTCGAGGAACGCCTGCTGTAGCGAGGCCGCCTCCCCGCGCACCTCGGCGAGGGGGCCGTGGGCCCGGATGCGTCCGGCGGCCATGACGGCGACCCAGTCGCACAGCGACTCGACGAGCTCCATGACATGGGAGGAGAAGACTACGGTCGCGCCGGAGGCGGTGTAGCGCTCCAGGACGCCCCGGATGGTCTGCGCGGAGACGGGGTCCACGCCCTCGAACGGCTCGTCCAGGAACAGCACTTCGGGATTGTGGAGGAGCGCGGCCGCGAGTCCGATCTTCTTGCGCATACCGGTCGAGTAGTCGACGACCAGCTTGTGCTGGGCCCCCGCCAGATCGAGTACGTCGAGCAACTGGGTGGCCCGCTTGTCGACCTCGGCCCCGGGAAGCCCGCGCAACCGCCCCGAGTACGCGAGCAGTTCCCGCCCGGAGAGCCGCTCGAAGAGCCGAAGCCCCTCAGGCAGCACCCCGATCCGCGCCTTCACCTCGACGGGGTCCCGCCACACGTCATGCCCGACGACTTCGACAGTCCCGCCATCGGGCCTGAGCAGCCCAGTCACCATGGAGAGGGTCGTGGTCTTCCCCGCTCCATTGGGCCCGACGAGCCCGATGAACTTCCCCGCAGGCAACTCCAGATCAATCCCGGCAACGGCGACTTGCTGCCCGAACCGCTTCCAGAGCCCACGCACACATACGGCCGACGTCATGGACGCCCACCTTAGGTGGCGCGGGGCTGTATCCGATATGCGGCTCCGCCGCGTGGGCGCGACCAGCCAAGAACAACCGGCAGCCGCCAACGGTGATCAACCAGGCAGATGAACCCGCGAACTACCGATCCCGCCCGCAGGCGTATGCCAACGGCGAGATCAACTCCTCCGCATCCGGCAACCACCGATTAGCCGGCGTAGGCCGACAGGCCCACTGCACAGCCCCCCGAGACCCGAACCGCGTAGGAGGCCCGGCGACATACGCCCCCTCCCCGAGCGCGACCATGTCCAGCGACCCGATCGACCAGCCCAACTTGCGTACCAGCTCGGGAACCTTCACCGACGCACCCGGCAACACGAAGAAGTGCATCCGCCGATCGGGCGCCAACGTCACCGGCCCCAGCGTCAGTTCCATCCGCTCCATACGGGCCAGGGCGAGAAACCCCGCGGTCTCCGGGACGGAAATCGCGTCGAAGGTCCGTCCCGTCGGCAGCAGGATCGACGCGTTCGGCTGCTTCTGCCACATCCGTCGCGCGACCGTCGCGCTTCCCGTCGCCTGCGTCGCCCAGTCGGGGCGTGCGGCGTGCGCGCCGGGCGCGGGGCACGCGGTGTCGCCGCAGGAGCACACCTGCACGCCCTCGACGGCTTCCAGCCAGGTCCCCGGGAACACGTCCCAGTGGCGCTCCTCGGCATAGCGAACGGCGGTCTCCAGCAGCGTTTCGCCGCGCTGCTTGGGAATCTGTGCGGCTTCGGTGGCCGGGATCGTCTCTTCCACGCTGAACACAACTCCCGCACCCACCTCGGGTTACGGCCGGAGCGCGCGCGGGGGAGGAGCATCGATTCCTCATCTGGGGCGCATGGGTGCACGTGTGGGGGCGCGTGGGAGGAACCGTGGGTCGAGCTGGGTAACCACCTGTGGGGTCGGCTTCCGCCTTTACCCCGGCAATCCTCGCAAGCCTCGCATTTTCGGTATGCCGACGGGGCATTGATCTTCACGGCCGGAACCTTGCGGTGCACAAGCCAGTGCCCCCGCGCCGGATTTCGGTGGTGAAAGACACATCAACTCGGTGCGTGGGCAGGCACCGCAGCCACAGGGGGTACGCCAATGGCCGCCAGGCCTCTCGTCGCGCGACAGCCGAACGAACGGCTGCAGGCGCTCATCCAGGAAGCGGGCTGCTCGAACGCCGGGCTGGCCCGCCGGGTCAACATGTGCGGCGCCGAACACGGCCTCGATCTGCGCTACGACAAGACCTCCGTGGCCCGTTGGCTGCGCGGACAGCAGCCGCGGGGACGGGCGCCGGCGATCATCGCGGAGGCGCTCGGTCGCAAGCTGGGCCGTACGGTCACGATCGACGAGATCGGCATGGCCAACGGCAAGAATCTCGCGTCGGGCGTCGGTCTCCAGTTCTCGCCGACTGTACTGGGGGCCATCGAGCAGGTCTGCGAGCTGTGGCGCAGCGACGTCGGGCGGCGGGACTTCCTGTCCGGCTCCTCCGTCGCCGCGTCCGCGCTGGTCGAGCCCAGCCGCGACTGGCTGATCTCGTCGCCCGACTCGCAGGTTGCGCGCTCGGCGGGGCCGCGCGTGGGGCAGTCCGACGTGGCGGCCGTGCGGGCGATGACGCAGGCGCTCGTAGACCTTGATCACCAGTACGGCAGCGGGCATGTCCGCCCGGTCGTCGTGCACTACCTGAACAGTGTCGTCTCCGGGCTGCTGGCCGGGTCGTACCGGGAGGCGGTCGGGCGGGAACTCTTCGCCGCCGTCGCGCGGTTGACCGAGCTCGCCGGGTACATGGCGATCGACACCGGGCAGCCGGGGCTCGCCCAGCGGTACTACATCCAGGCGCTGCGGCTCGCGCAGGCGGCGGGAGACCGGGGCTACGGCGGTTATGTGCTGGCCGCCTCCATGAGCCACCTCGCCGCGCAGCTCGGGAACCCGCGTGAGATCGCGCAGTTGGCGCGGGCGGCGCAGGAGGGGGCGCGTGGGCGCGTGACCCCGCGCGCGGAGGCGATGTTCTACGCGGCCGAGGCGCGCGGGCATGCGTTGATGGGCGACGCGCGGGCCGCGCAGGTGGCGTCCGGACGGGCCGTGACCGCGCTGGAGACGGCCGACCCGGAGTCCGGGGACGACCCGGCGTGGATCGCGCACTTCGACGAGGCCTATCTCGCCGACGAGTTGGCGCACTGCCACCGCGACCTCGGCCAGGCCGAGGCGGCGGCGCGACGCGCGGAGGAGTCGCTCGCCGGGCTCCCCGAGACGAAGGCGCGACGCCGGGCGATCGGCTATGTGCTGCTCGCCACAGCACAGGTCCAGCAGCGTGAGGTCGAACAGGCCTGCCACACCGGGCTGAAGGCCGTGGAACTCCTGGAGACCCTGCGTTCCAACCGGGGCGCCGAGTATCTGGAGGACTTCCAGCAGCGGCTGGAGCCGTACCGGGACGAGCCGGTGGTAAGGGACTTCGGGGCACGGCTGGATCTGCAGGCGGCGGCGTGAAACCACGGGGTGCGAGGGCGTGAACGGCAGGGAAACGAAGGCGATGGTGCGGGAAGGAGGGCGTATATAGCGGATGGGGGACCGGGACTGTTACGGCGGTCACAGGGACGCAGGTCACGTCCCGGGCTGCGTAGCACGGGGATCGGCGGAGCCGGTAGCGTGAGCCGACGATTCACAAGGTCCCCCATTAGTAGGAGTCCCGGTGACGCAGAGTGGACAGGGTGAGGAGCCCTCGGCGCGGCCCGCGCGCGAAGGCATCGTGCTGCCCTCCGACGGTGGTGAGCCGCTGCTGCCGGGCATGACGGGCGGGCAGGGCGGCCGGCCGACCTCGGTACCGGCCACGCCGCCGACCCAGCCCGCGCCTTCGGCACCGCCCGGCGGCCAGGCCTGGGGCACCCCCTGGGGACCCGACCAGAACCAGTACCAGCCCCCGACCCCGCCGCCGGCCGCGCCGGGCCAGGCCTGGGGAACGCCGCCCGGCCAGTCCTGGGGCGGGCAGGAGCAGCCGTACCAGTCGGCGCCGCCGGCCCAGTGGGGCGCGGCGCCGGACGCCGCCGCGGGTGCGCCGTCCCAACCGCTGCCGCCGGAGGGCGTGTCGTACGGCGGGGGCGCGCACTCTGCGCCGGGCACGCCGTCGTACGGCCATGGCGCCCCGGCCGGTTCACCGATGCCCGCGCCGCAGCAGCCGTACGGGGCGCCCGGCGGGAGCGCGCCGCTGCCGCCCGCCCGCGCCGAGGAGTACGGCTCCCCGGGCGCCGGCGCGCCCTTGCCGCCCGCCGCGCACAACGCCCCTGGCGCGCCCCTCCCGCACGCCGGTGCCGGTGCCGGTGGCTTCGGGGCACCGCTGCCTCCGGCCGACGAGGGCGCCACTCAGTACATACCGCCGGTCGGCGGCGCCCCCGCGGGCGCGGACGACCAGGCCACCCGTTACATACCGCCCGTCGCCGCGTTCCCCGCTCCCGCGGCCGCCGAGGGGGCGACGCAGTACATGCCGCCGGTGGGGCCGGGGGCGTTGCCGCCCGAGGTGGCCGGTGAGAGCACGCAGTTCCTGGGGCGCGTCCGGCAGGCAGGCGCCGCCGGTCCTCAGGGCGGTGCCGGACCGCTGCCGCCGGCTTCCGGGGCCGACGCCGAGGCCACGCAGTACATCCCGCCCGTGCCCGGACAGGCGGGCGGTCCGCCGCACGCCGGGGCGGAGCGGCAGCCGCTCTCCGACTTCGACAACCTCTTCCGCAGTGAGCCGGGCGGCGGCGAGCCCCCGGCCACCCAGCAGCTGCCGCGCTTCCAGCAGCCGCAACCGCAGCCGCAGGGCCGGCCCGAGACGGCGTACTTCCCGCCCGGCCCGAGCGGCGACGACGGCGGCCGGGGAGGCCGCGGTGGCGGTCGTACGGGCTTTCGGCTGCCGCTCATAGCCGCCGTCGGCGTCGGTATCGCCGTGCTCGGCATCGGCGCGGGCGCACTGCTCGCCGGTGGCGGCAAGGACGACGACAGCGGCGAGGACAACACTCCCGTCTCCGCCACGGCTCCGGCGACCGAGGGCTCTCCCTCCCCGTCGGCCGATCCGGCCGAGGAGCAGGCGGTCGCCCTGGACAAGCTGCTGGCCGACAGCGGCGACAGCCGTACCGCCGTGATCAACGCGGTGGCCGACGTGAAGTCCTGCGGCAACCTCGCCCAGGCCGCCACGGACCTGCGCGGCGCGGCCAAGCAGCGCAACCAGCTGGTCACCGACCTGTCCAAGCTCACCGTCGACCAGCTCCCGAACCACACCGCCCTGACGACCGCGCTGACCAAGGCGTGGCAGGCGTCGGCGTCCGCCGACAACCACTACGCGGCGTGGGCGGACCAGGTCGCCGCCAAGAAGAAGCAGCTCTGCAAGAAGGGCCAGGCCCAGGCCACCAACCAGACCCAGGCCGGCAACCGGGCCAGCGGCACCGCCAGCGCGCAGAAGAAGACGGCCGCGCAGCTGTGGAACTCGATCGCCGGGAAGTACGGCCTGACGCAGCGCCAGCCGACCCAGCTGTAGTCGGGGCCGGGCGGTCAGTTCACGTCGGCGCTCTGCAGCGTCTTCGTCACGTCGGTGAAGCCCTTGCGGGCCGCCACCAGCCGCCCGTCCCGCACCACCTGGAGGGTCACCTCGCGGTTGACCAGCCGGGGGAAGCCGACGGCGGCCAGGACGTCCTGGAACTTCCACTGCAGGGTCGGTGTGAGGCCGCCCGTGGAGACCTTCAGGCCCTCGTTCAGAGCCTCCCGCACGGAAGTGGCGGTCACCTCGTCGTCGCCCAGCGACTCGACGACCTTCTTGAACACCGTGTACGCGATCCATGTGGTCTGCACGCCGGCGTCCGCAGGGTCGATGCGGTTGTCGCCGAAGGCCTGCTCGCTGATCACCTTCTTCATCGCGTCCCAGCGCGGATCGCTCGCGACCGGGTACCAGCCGGTGATGTACGACCCCTCGTAGGGCCCCGACGTCCCGCCGCCCGCGTTGATCACGGTCTGGTCGGCGCTGCCGAGGACGGTGGCGGTGCGCACGTCGGGATAGTCCTGGCGGGAGCGCCGGAAGGAGTCCATGAAGGTGGTGGTGCGGTCGCCGAGCGCGGGCACCACACAGCCGGTCTCCGTCGGGTCGTCGGTGGAGTACTCGAGCGCCCGCGTCGACTGGCTGCCGTACTCCGTGGCGTCCTCCTCGGCCAGCTGGTCGGCCGCGGCCGGGTGCCCGCCCGCCTTCAGGCCCGAGTTGAGCAGGGGCGGCAGCTCGTCGCCGGCGATGTTGTCGGGGCGTACCAGCGCGACGGGGCCGCAGGTGCGGGCCAGTTCCTTGCCGAGGCCCGCCAGGAGGGTGGGCTGGCCGCCGTTCACGGGGTAGGACAGCGGGCTGGTGAACTCGGCGTTGGTGACACCGTAGCCGCCTATGTAGGGGATGCCGGCGCCCTCCAGCGAGGGCAGGAAGGTGTCGCCGTACTGGCTGTAGGAGCCGATGACCGCGACGACGTTCTCCTCGACGGCGCGGTCGGCGCACTTCGCCGCGGACACGCTGTCGTTGTGGTCGTTGCAGGTGAGGACCTTCAGCTCGCGGCCGCCGAGGCCGCCGTGGGCGTTGACCCAGCGGGCGTACGCCTGTGCGAAGGCCGGTATGCCGGGCTTGTTGGTCGCCTTGGTGTTCTCCGGCGCCCAGGTCATGACGGTGATCGTGTCGTCCCCGGAACTCCCCGCGGTACCGGGGACGACCCCGCATCCGGCGGCGAGCGACGCACACGCCACCAGTGCCGCCGCCGTGCGAGCGGCTGCTCTGACGGGCGGGTTGGTGATCATGGGGAGGACGGTGCTGCGGGTGCGTCGCCTGCCGGTCATGCTTCCGCACGATTCCGCCACACAACAAACCATGGCGCGACCCTTGGCTATCACATGGTGACGAGAAGGTGAATTACGGGGGTTGGTGGGCCGCGTGTGACGGGGAACGTACGATCGATGACCGTGCAAGGTTCGGAGAACTCTTCCCGTCGCGGCCGTCGCTCCTCCACCATGGGCGGCATGCCACAGAACGACATGCCGTGGTGGCGCTGGCGCAGCAATGTGCGCTCCGCGCTGCACATGCTCTCCGACCCGGTGTTCCAGCGAGACATCTGGCTGGCCGGCGTCGACGGATACGGCGACGTCACCGACGCCGTGTACCGCCTGGTCGAGGACACCTGGCTGGACAACTGGTCCGCCGAGAAGTACGTCGGCACGATCTTCCGGGACTCGCAGGAGGCGGCGCTCGTCGACACCGCCGTGCTGCGCGTGCTGCGGATCATGCACCAGGTCGGCCCGGACGCCCCGGTCTCCGCGTACGTCGAGAACCAGGGCTGGCCGGAGGCGGTGCGGGCGGCGCGGGACGCGCACGTCCGGATGGCCATGGCCGACGGCGAGGACCCGGAGACCGCGCCGCGCACGCTCGAGGTGCTGCGGATCATGACGCGGTCCGCGTAACGGGACGACCGTCCACGGCGGGCCCCGGATATGGGACCCTGTGCTGCATGAACGAGCAGTCCACCCGAGCCGCGGTCCCCGCCGAGCAGTACGTCCTCACCCTGTCCTGCCCCGACAAGCAGGGCATCGTGCACGCCGTGTCGAGCTACCTCTTCATGACCGGCTGCAACATCGAGGACAGTCAGCAGTTCGGTGACCACGACACGGGACTGTTCTTCATGCGCGTCCACTTCTCGGCGGAGGCGCCGGTGACGGTGGACAAGCTGCGGGCGAGCTTCGCGGCGATCGGGGACTCCTTCCAGATGGACTGGCAGATCCATCGGGCCGAGGAGAAGATGCGGGTCGTGCTGATGGTCAGCAAGTTCGGGCACTGCCTGAACGACCTGTTGTTCCGCGCCAGGATCGGGGCGCTTCCTGTGGAGATCGCCGCCGTGGTCTCCAACCACACCGACTTCGCCGAGCTTGTGGGGTCGTACGACATCCCCTTCCACCACATTCCGGTGACGAGGGACAACAAGGCCGAGGCGGAGGCCCAGCTGCTGGAGATCGTCCGGGAGCAGGGCGTGGAGCTGGTCGTCCTCGCGCGGTACATGCAGGTGCTCTCCGACGATCTGTGCAAGGCGCTCAGCGGGCGGATCATCAACATCCACCACTCGTTCCTGCCGAGCTTCAAGGGCGCGAAGCCGTATCACCAGGCGCATACGCGGGGTGTGAAGCTGATCGGGGCGACGGCGCACTATGTGACGGCGGACCTGGACGAGGGGCCGATCATCGAGCAGGAGGTCGAGCGGGTCGGGCATGGCGTCACGCCGGACCAGCTGGTCGCGATCGGGCGCGATGTGGAGTGCCAGGCGCTGGCTCGGGCGGTGAAGTGGCATGCCGAGCGGCGGATTCTGCTGAACGGGCGGCGGACGGTCGTTTTCGCCTAGTAGCTCGGGTTCATCTGTTTCAGGGCGACTGCGGCTGGTTCGTGGTCGCTCGCGCAGTTCCCCGCGCCCCTGGAAGTACGTCCACTGCGCGCCCCTTCAGGGGCGCGGGTCTGTATCGATTTGCGGCTCCGCCGCGTGGGCGCGACCAGCCCACGACTACCCGCGGCCGCCCGCGAAACCGCCACCCATCCCTACATCCGGCTCAAGCTCGCCGCAGCGAACAGCACATCCCTGATCGCCTCCCGGTCACCCACCTGCCCTGCCGCAGCCTCCGCAGGAGACACGTGGCCCGCGGCCAGCCTGCAGAACTCCGCGCCGTCCAGCGCGACATGGGCCACCTCGTGCTCGGCGGAGCCCACCGCCGCCGGGGAGTCCAGGGGAATCAGCCACTCCCCACCACCCGACCCCTCGATCTCCAGACGCAGGCTGCGGCCGGGCTCACCCGCAGGGACGAGGTGGCGGTGCGGGCCGGGTGACGGCGCCGCCAGGCCCGCGCGGCGGCGGGCCGCCAGGACCGTGGGGAGCATGCGGGCCGCCAGGTCGACCATGGGGTGCAGGTCACGCCCGGACGGCGGCTCGTACGGGTAGTCCACCGCCTCGGCGATGTCCTCGGCGTGCACCCAGCACTCGAAGGCGCGGTCCAGCATCGCGTCGCGCAGCGCCAGCTCGAAGTCGCCGTACGGGATGGACAGTTGGCCCGTGCCGCCGCCCGTGAAGGACACCGTGCGGACCAGGTCGTGGGTCTGCTCCCGCCAGGGGGCCCGCACGGCCCGCGTCGGCGGGAAGTGCGAGGCGCGCCAGTACGCCTCGGTGCGCGCGGACGGGGTCGGCCGGTCCGCGGCGACGTCGCCCAGCGGGTCCTGAAGGCCCAGCGCGATCGCCACCAGCCCGTCGACCGTCAGCAGATGGGCGATGACCCCGGCGACGGTCGTACGACGGCTCGTCGGCTCGTCCTTGCGGAACCACCGCAGCCGCACGGGCGCGTGCCACTCGGCGTCCCCGAAGTCCTGCAGCAGGGCGTCGAGGCGGGCCGTCTCGGCGTCGTACGGCGTCGCCCACTCGGGCACCGGGATGCGCGGCGGGCGCCGCTCCAGGCAGCCCTCCAAAACGCGGGCGCGCAGGGAGGGGTCCAGGTCGAGGGACTCGGCGGGGTGCAGCAGGCCCACGGCCTCGCGCAGCCGCCGCGCCTCGTCCGCGCAGGAGCCGCAGTCGCCGAGGTGCTCCTCGACGGCCGCCGTCTCCTCCGGCGAGCAGGCGGCCAGCGCCCACGCTCCGAGGAGCGACTTCAGGACACGGTGTTCGAGGACGAGCGGGGCCGGGCGCGGTGTCAGGTCGCCGAGGTCCTCCAGGGCGGGCAGGGCGCGTCCGGTGTCCTCGACGGAGGAGCGGGGGAGCGGTATGCGGGGCGGCTGGTCCGGGCTCGGCTCCGGGGTGGGGTGCTGGTCGTCGCCGTTGCCGCTGTTCATGCCGTCGGCTGCGCGGGTGGTGTCCGCGGAGCCGTTCTCCTCCTTGTCCCGGGCGTGCTTGTCCTGCTTCTGGCCCTGATCATGGTCATGGTCATGGTCCTCGTTGGGGAACCGCTCCGCCTCGTTCACACCGCACCCCCGTATCCCGGCGGTGCCCCCGGGGCGGCTCCCGCGTCGTGGGCCGTGGACAGCAGCTGCAGGCCCAGGCGGAGGCGGCGGCGGGCCTCGTCCTCGGTGACGCCGAGGTCGGCGGCGGTCTGCCGGTAGTCACGGCGCTGGAAGTAGGCCAGCTCCAGTGCGGCGCGCAGCGGGACGGGCATGGACTGGACGATGTAGTCGGCGCGGGCGGCGACCGAGGCGTGGCGCACCTTGCGCTCCAGCTCGTCGGTGGCGCCCCGGCCGGCCCGGACGAGGGCGGCGGTCTCGGTGTCGCGCAGCCGCTGCACGGCGAGGCGGTGGGTCAGCGTGGCGACCCAGGAGCGCAGCGGGCCCTGCTTGGGGTCGTAGGTGTCCGGGTGCTCCCAGACGTACGCGAAGACGTCGCGGGTGACGCGGTCGGCGGCGTGTTCGTCGCCCAGCACGGTGTGGGCGAGGCCGTGCACGAGCGAGGCGAACCGGTCGTAGAGCTCGCCGAGGGCGGCCGCCTCGCCGCGGGCCAGGCGCTGCTGCATCTTGCGGTCCCAGCGGGGCGGTGCGTCCTTCTTCGCCATGCGGCCCCCCTCACCGGTCCGTCCGTCCCTGTCCAGCGTGCGTCCACCTTCTCCCCGAATGTAGTCGGCACGTCTGACAGCGCACGCCCCTTTGTCGCATTGTGCGCCCCTCGACGAGCAGTGGGTGGTAGTGGACGTTGATCTGTCTGTTCTGTCTGTCCCGTCTGGTCGGCCTTGCAGTCGCTCGGTTACCCGGCCATCGTGCGATCGGAACCGATCGAACAGGATCGAATGCGATTGAAACAAGCCTCTTCTGATCGGTGACCGTTTTCGGCAGGGTGTTTCAGGGAACAGCCGCTGGGCAGCCGCGCTGCAAGGAAGCGTAGGTGTCGCTTCCGTTTTGGCCGACGAGGGGCGTGGTGGTGACGTTGAAAGTGATCGGTGGCGAGCGAGGCGACTGGGCTGTGCTCGAGGTGTCCGGCGAGCTGGATCTGGTGACCTCGCCGGTGATGCGGCAGCACATCCACGACGTGGTGGCCGAGGGGCGCCACAGCCTCGTGCTCGACCTCTCCGAGGTCATGTTCTGCGACTCCAGCGGCGTCGGCGTCCTCATCGCCGCCCGCCGCCTCATCCGCTCCTGCCAGGGCAGCCTGCGGCTGATACTGCCGGCACAGGGCGCGGCGGACGGGTCGCACGTCAACCGGGTCCTGGGCGCACTGGGTGTACGCCGGCTCTTCGAGGTCTACCCGGACGTCACGGCGGCGGTCGCGGACGACGCCCGGCCACTGTCGGCCTGACGGTTCCGGCCCGACGGTTCCCGACCTGACCGCGGCGACACCGCACGCGAAGTGCCACACCGTTGTCCCAAAATTCCCCCGGTCTTGGCACAACCGCCGCTTTCGGGCGCCCGGACGGCCCCGGGCGTCGTACGCTCCGTGCGAGATGCACCCCACGTGACGTAAGGCGGCCCGATAAGACATGGTCAGCAGCGAGTACGAGCGCAGGATCGCCGCCCGGTTCGCCACCTTCGACCAGGACGGCAACGGCTACATCGACCGGGAGGACTTCAGCGCGGCGGCCAAGGCGCTGCTCGCGGAGTTCGGTACCACTGCCCGGTCCGACAAGGGCCAGGCCCTGTACATCGGCGCGGAGGCGTTCTGGCAGGGCATGGCCGGGATCGCGGACCGGGACGGCGACCAGCGCATCACCCGCGAGGAGTTCGTGAACGGCGCGGTCAAGCGGCTGCGTGACAACCCGGACCGGTTCGCCGAGATCGCCCGCCCCTTCCTGCACGCCGCCCTCGCCGTGGCCGACCCCGACGGCGACGGTTCCGCCACCGTCGCCGACACTGCGCGCGTGCTCGTCTGCCTCGGCGTGCAGCGGGACGTCGCACAGGCGGCCGCCGGCACGCTCGACGCCGACAGCGACGGCAAGGTGGCGGAGAGCGAGATCGTGACCGCGTTCGCCCGCTACTTCACCGTGCCCGAGTGAGACCGGCACACCGTGCAGTGAGACCGGCACTCCAGCCCCTACGCCCCTGAGAAGCGCTCCCTGAGCTTGTACTTGAGCACCTTCCGCAGGGTGTCGTTGCGCGGAAGGGCGTCCACCACCTCCAGCTGCTCCGGCAGCTTGTGCGTCGACAGCCCTTCCCCGCGCAGATACGACGTCAGCGCCGCCAGGGTCAGCCTCTCCGCTCCCGCCGGCTGTTCCACGACCGCGCAGACCCGCTCCCCGCGCTCCGCGTCCGGCAGCCCGATCACCGCCACGTCCCCGACCGCGGGATGCCGGTGCAGCAGGTCCTCGATCTCCTTCGCCGAGATGTTCTCGCCCTTGCGGATGATCACGTCCTTCAGGCGGCCGGTCAGCACCAGATGCCCGCTGTCCGTCAGATGTCCGAGGTCACCGGTCCGCAGGAATCCCTCCTCGTCGAAGGCCGCCGCCGTCTGTGCCGGATCCAGATAGCCCCGGCACACCGCCTCCCCGCGCAGCCGCACCTCCCCGTCCACGATCCGGATCTCCATCTCCTCCGGCGGCCGCCCCTCCGTGGTCGCCAGGTTCTCCGCCGTGTCGTCCGGCGCCCCCATCGTGATCATCGGCACCTCGGTCATGCCGTATCCGTGCGTGAGCTGCACCCCCATCTCCCGCACCACGGCGTGATACAGCTCCGGCGGCTTCGGCGCCCCGCCCCCCGCCAGCAGCCGCAGCGAGGGGACGACCTTCCCGCCGCCCGGCTCCTTGCGCTGCTCGGCCAGGAACATCGAGTAGAAGGCCGTCGACCCGCCGGCGATCGTGACCCCGTGTTCGCGGTACGCCGCCAGCGCCTCCGGCAGCGCGAACTGCTCGAACATCACCGCCGGGAAGCCGTACAGCAGCAGCATCACCATGTAGTCCGGGCCGCCTATGTGGGCGTACGGGAAGGCGATCGACCCGATGTCGTCGGCCGTCGGACGCAGCGCGTGCGCCAGGCACGAGCCGCCCGTGATCAGTGAGCGGTCGGTGTGCAGGACGCCCTTGGGGTCGGAGGTCGTCCCCGAGGTCCAGTAGATCCAGCGCACCGAGGTGCCCTCGGAGGGCGGCGGGGGCAGGACCGACGGATCGCCGTCGGGCAGGCTGTCGTACGCCTCGAAGATCCCCTTCGCACCCAGTCGCCGTGCCATCTCCGCGTGGTCGAAGCCCCGCCACTCGCCCGGCACCGCGAAGAACTCCGCCTTCGACTCCCGCAGCGCGAAGCCGACTTCGCGGTCCCGGTAGAAGGGGATGACCGGCGACTGCACGGCGCCCAGGCGGGCCAGCGCGCAGGACAGCAGGGCCGTCTCGATGCGGGTGGGCAGCTGCCAGGCGACGACCGTGCCCGGGCGTACGCCCATGTCGTACAGGCCGGCCGCCACGCGCTCGGCACGCGCGCGTAGGTCGCCGAAGGACAGGGAGCGCTCGTCCTGGAGGAGAACGGGACGGCCGGGGGTGTGGTCGGCGCGGCCGGCGACCAGGTCCCAGAGGGTGCGCGAGGAACTCAGGGAGTGAGCGGTGTCGTTCATGACGGCCCCCTGCCACCGAAGAAACGTAACTGACGATCTGTCAGATCGTGGGCAGAGCGTAGGCCTCGCCGCCTTGTCGGTCCAGGGGTGCGGGACTTAGCCTTCCCGCAGAGCGCTATCTGACGACGCATCAGATATGGAGTGGCCGCACATGGACCTCGCCCACACACCGGAAGAGGACGAGTTCCGTGCCCGGCTGCGGAAGTGGCTGGGCGAGGTGCTGCCCACGCTCCCGCCGAAGCCCTCCCCGGACGAATGGCCGGGGCGCCGTGCCTACGACCTCGGCTGGCAGCGCAGGCTGTACGACGCCGGGTACGCCGACGTCCACTGGGACGCCTCCCCGACCATGCGGCTGATCTTCCTGGAGGAGACCGAGAAGGCGGGCGCACCCTATGTGGGCGCGGGCTTCGTCGGGCTGCTGCACGCGGGGCCGACCATCGCCGCCGAGGGAACCGCCGAGCAGCGGGCGCGCTGGCTGCCGCCGATCCTGCGCGGCGAGGAGGTCTGGTGCCAGGGTTTCAGCGAACCGGACGCCGGATCCGACCTCGCGGCGCTGCGCACGCGCGCGCGTAGGGACGGCGACGACTATGTGGTGACCGGGTCCAAGATCTGGACCTCCCATGCCGAAGTGGCCGACTGGTGCGAGCTGTTGGTACGGACGGACCCGGCGGCCGCAAAACACCGGGGCATCACCTGGCTGGCCATGCCCATGGACGCGCCGGGCATCACCGTACGGCCGCTGAAGACCCTCGCCGGGTCCGCCGAGTTCGCCGAGGTGTTCCTCGACGAGGTGCGGGTGCCGGTCGCCAACCGGGTCGGGGACGAGAACGACGGCTGGCGCGTGACGATGGTGACCCTGTCCTTCGAGCGCGGTACGGCCTTCGTGGGCGAGGTCGTCGCGTGCCGTCGCGTGCTGCGCGAACTCGCCGCCGAGGCGCGCGAGAACGGCCGCTGGGACGATCCGGTGCTGCGGCGGCGGCTGGGGCGGTTGAACGCCGAGTTCCGGGCGCTGTGGCGGCTGACGCAGTGGAACGTGAGTGAGGCGGAACTGAGCGGCGGGATGCCCGGCGTGGGGGGTTCGGTTTTCAAACTGAGATATTCGCATGCCCGCCAGGAGCTCTACGACGCCGCGGCCGACGTCCTGGGCCCGGAGTCGCTGGACCTCGACCGGCCGTGGGTGCTCGACCGGCTGTCCTCGCTGTCGTACACCATCGCCGCCGGCACCTCGCAGATCCAGCGGAACATCGTGGCCGAGCGGATCCTCGGGCTGCCGAAGGGGCGGTGACGGATGCGTTTCCAACTGACCGAAGACCAGCGGGCGTTGCGGGCCGGTGTGCGGGAGCTGCTGGCGCGGCGCTTCGGCCGGGAGGCCCTGCGGGCAGCCGTCGACGAGCCCGGCCGCCTGGACCGGGCGCTGTGGCGGGAACTCGGCGCGGCGGGGTTCTTCGCCCTACGGCTGCCGGAGGAGCGGGGCGGGGTCGGACTCGGGTTGCCCGAGGCGGTGTTGGCCTTCGAGGAGGCGGGGCGCGTGCTGCTGCCCGGACCCTTGGTGGCCACGCATCTCGCGGCGGGGGAGGTGCCGGGCGCGGCCGCCGGGGAGGCGGTCGTGGCGGACGTCGGCGCGTGCGGGCTGGTGGAGTGGCTCGCCGAGGCGGACGTCGTACGGGGGGACGCGGCGGGGTCCGTACCGCTGCGGTCGGTCGATCCGCTGACGCCCCTGCACCGGGTTCCCGCAGCCCGTGGCGTGGACCCCGTCGCCGTACTCCTCACCGCCGCCGAGCAACTCGGCGGCGCCACGCGCGCGTGCGAGCTGGCCGTGCAACACGCCCGGGCCCGCGAGCAGTTCGGGCAGCCGATCGGAGGCTTCCAGGCGGTGAAACATCTGTGCGCGGACATGCTGGTGCGGACGGAGACAGCCCGTGCCGCCGTCTACGCCGCGGCCGTCACCGCCGACCCGGCGGACATCGACACCGCCCGGCTGCTCGCCGACGAGGCCGCCGTGCGGGGCGCCCGCGACTGTCTCCAGGTGCACGGCGGCATGGGATTCACCTGGGAGTTCGAGGTGCACCTGCATCTGAAGCGCGCATGGGTGCGAACGCATCGTGCGGGCGATGCTACGGAGAGTGAGGAAAGGCTGGCCGTCGACCTTCTCGCACAGTCGAGCTAAGGCCGCCTGGTCTGCGGCATCGCCGAGGGGCCCGCACGGATGTCGCGGATTGTGGCATACCGGAATTACGGAGCGTTGATATCGGGTTGTGTCCTACGCGTGACTCGTCACGGCCTGGAGTCGACTGCCCGCTCCGGTACCTTGTGTGAGATGCGAGTGGTTCCGAGCACGAGCCATGCCGGAGTTGCCCTTGAGGCGGCGCCGGATCCGGCGGTGCGCGCCAGTGCTCGCAGGGCGGGAGGGCTCTTCGCCCCCGTCTGTTCGACTCCCCGAAACAAGCGTCGCACAGTATGCCGCAGGGGTACTCCTTCGCGCTGGAATATGCCCGAAGCGCTTGTTGGGGTGACTGTACGTCAACCATGCTGTCAGCTAAGGGATTCACGTTCCGTGACCCTGGCTTTGGCCATTGTTCTGGCCATGAAAAGAATGGCTAGGATCGTGGCCCTCGTGAGGCGCGGGGCCAAGTGTCCGCCGGTTCGGATGGTGTGAGCGGTGCAGGTGCTTCAAGTGCAGCTGGAGATCCGGCCCGACCCCGCTGAAGTGGGGCGAGCCCGGCGGTGGGCCCGCTCGCGGCTTGCCGGGTCCGGGATAGAGGCCGATGAACCGCTCGCCGAGACGCTGATCCTGCTCATCTCCGAACTGGTCACCAACGCCGTGGTGCACACCGGTTGTCCCGCCGTACTGCGCCTGTCCCTGCCGGGTGCGGCCCAGGAGTCCGCCACCGTACGGCTGGAGGTGGCCGACCGCAGCGACCGCGCGCCCGTGCCCCGGTGCGCCGACGACGACGCGACCGGGGGCCGGGGCCTCGCGCTCGTCGACGGTCTCGCGGACCGATGGGGCTGGAGCTGCGAGGGCGCCGGCAAGCGGATCTGGTGCGAACTGGACCGCGAGTCGGAGTCGGCGGGGCCCGCTTCCGCCTACGGGAGCGGGGCGTCGGCGTACGAGGGCCTCGCGTACGAAGCGGTGTGACGGGCGCACGGCGCGCCAACTGCGCCGGGTTCGGTGCATGGTTGCAGAAAGCGCTGTCGCCCTTGTCCGGGTGAGCGTCGGTGCGCCCGGGCATGCTTCCGTGCGCGGCTTCTACAAATAGGGCGGTAAGTAACAAATCCCCGAGTGGGTGTTGACGTCGAGTGTCCGGTTGATCACGCTTGTGGTCAGCGATTCGCCGCGAGGGGACGACGAGGGTTTCGGTGACGGAGGCCCTCGCCGAGTGTGGGTCGTGATTCGGCGTCGGTTCTCTCAGGGCCCGGAGAGCTGGGGCGGGTACGCCGAAGTCGGATGGCGGCGCGCGGTGCCGTGCTCGGGGCGATCACTGCCGCGCCGCCAGCCGACCTCGTTCAGAGCACGGCCACGGGCGCCACGGGAGTTCCCGTACCGCCGACGAAGGGCTCGGGCATCGCCGACAGCAGGAACGCGTAGCGGCCCTCTTGTCCACAGGCTGTGGACAACTCTTCGAGATTCCAGTTCTGGCCCTGAAGCATCCCCATTTCCACCAAATCGAGCGCATGTACGGGCAGCCACAGATCCTCGACCTCGGGCGGAAAGATCTCAAATGTGAGGGTGTCGTTCGCGACGGCCGCCACGTCGCGCGCGTGGAACCACTCCGGCGTACGGATCGACAGGCCGGGCGAGGGGTAGCCGTACCCGTGCTTGTCGCCGGCGAGACAGACCTGCATCTGCCCCGTCCGTACGAGCGCGATGTCGCCGGCGCGCACGCGTGTGCCCGCGAGTTCCTCCGCTGCCTCCAGGTCCTCCGGGGTGACCGCGTGTCCGCCGTCGAGCCGGGTGACGCCACGCGCGCGTGCCACGTCCAGCAGTACGCCCCGCGAGACGATGTGCCGCGCCTTGTCGATGCCGCTGAACTCGGCGCCGCCGTGCGCGGTGATGGTGTCGGCGGGACGGCCGTTGTAGAGCCGGCCCGAGTGGGAGACGTGAGTGAGCGCGTCCCAGTGGGTCGCGGCCTGCAGTCCCATGGTCACGGCGTCGTCGCTGCACGCGACGGTGCCCGGGCCGAAGATCTCCTGGTTGATCTGCACCATGGCGTGCAGCGGGTTGACGCGGCCGGGGATCATGCCGGTCTGTATGCCGTCCTGTCGCAGGGGGAGGGCAAGGGGGATGCGGCGGCCGGTGCGGACGCAGGCGGCCGCCTCGCGGACCACCTCGTCGGTGATCAGGTTGAGGGTGCCGATCTCGTCGTCGGCCCCCCAACGTCCCCAGTTGTTCACGCGCTTGGCGATCTCGTGGAACTCCTCCGGCAGTGACATGAGTCCTCCCCGGGGCTTGTCTTCGCGTATCTGACGGGTCGTAGAATCGAGTCGAATCTAACGGACCGTCAGAAACTGCAGGAAGGGGCCGGAGTATGGGGAACTTCTTGGCAGGCAAGGTCGTCGCCGTGACGGGCGCCGGGCGGGGCATCGGACGGGCGGTGGCCCTGGCGGCCGCGGCCGAGGGAGCGCGGGTGGTCGTCAACGACTACGGGGTGTCCGTGGACGGGGTCTCGCCCACGAGTGAGGTCGCCGAAGGGGTCGTCAAGGAGATCGAGGCGGCGGGCGGCGAAGCGGTCGCCGTGGCCGACGACGTGTCCACCATGGCCGGTGGGCAGCGGGTCGTGGACACGGCGGTGTCGGCCTACGGGCGCATCGACGGGGTGGTGTGTGTCGCCGGGATCCTGCGCGAGCGGATGCTGTTCAACATGACCGAGGAGGAGTGGGACCCGGTCGTCGCCACGCATCTGAAGGGCACCTTCACGGTGTTCCGGGCCGCGTCTGCGGTGATGCGCAAGCAGCGGGCGGGGACCTTGATCGGATTCACCAGTGGCAACCATCAGGGGTCGGTGTCGCAGGCCAACTACAGCGCGGCGAAGGGCGGGGTCATCTCGCTGGTACGGAGCGCTGCGCTGGGCCTGCACCGGTATGGGGTGACCGCCAATGCCGTGGCGCCGGTGGCGCGTACGCGGATGTCGGCCGGGGTTCCCACGGAGTTGGCGGAGATGGGGGAGCCGGAGGACGTCGCCGCGATGGTGGTCTACCTGTTGTCGGACGCCGCTCGGGAGCAGGGGGTCACGGGGCAGGTGTACACGGTCGCGGGGGCGAAGATCGCGGTGTGGGCGCAGCCGCGGGAGCTGCGCTCGGCTCATGCCGACGGTTCTTGGACGCCGGAGCGGATTGCGGAGGTGCTGCCGGGGTCGGTGGGGGTGGATCCGATGCCGATGTTGGAGCGGGTGGAGGCGATGCGGCGCGCTGCCGCTGAGGGGGAGCGGCCTAACGCCTAAGAGCTCGGGAGGTGTTCTGGATTCGCGGGTGCGGGTGGTTTGTGGCTGATCGCGCAGTTCCCCGCGCCCCTGAAGGGGCGTTGTCGCTGACCGGCGATTTTGAGGAGACCCCCATGGACTTCGGGTTTGCGCCTGAGGATGAGGCCTTTCGTTCGGAAGCGCGGGCGTGGCTCGACGTGCATGCCGAGGACGTTCAGGACCGGCGGACTTGGGAAAGGGCGCTTGGGAAAGCCGGTTGGATTGGGCTGGGTTGGGGCGAGGGCGGATACGGCAATCGGACCGCGACTCTCACTCAGCAGGTCGTCTGGGCTGAGGAGTACGCCCGATCGGGCGCGCCCGCTCGCTCGGGGCATATCGGTGAGAAGCTTCTGGCGCCCACGCTCATCGCGCACGGCACGGAGGAGCAGAAGGGCCGGTTCCTGCCGGCTATCGCGGCCGGGGACGAGCTCTGGTGTCAGGGGTACAGCGAACCCGGTGCGGGTTCCGACCTCGCAGGGGTTCGTACGAAAGCCGAACGCGCCTCGGACGGGACATACCGCGTCACCGGGCAGAAGATCTGGACCTCTCTCGCCCACGAGGCCGACTGGTGCTTCGTGCTGGCCCGTACCGAGCCCGACTCCCGGCGCCATCACGGACTCAGCTTTCTGCTCGTCCCCATGGACCAGCCGGGTCGCATCGAAGTCCGGCCCATCCGTCAGATGACCGGCACGAGCGACTTCAACGAGGTCTTCTTCGACGGTGCGCACGCGCGCGTGGAGCACGTCGTCGGAGGCGAGGGCGCGGGATGGAAGGTGGCGATGAGCCTGCTCGGGTTCGAGCGGGGGGTGTCGACGCTTGCCCAGCAGGTCGGGTTCGCCGCTGAGCTGGGGCGGGTGGTGCGGGCGGCCGTCGAGTCGGGGGCGGTCGAGGATCCCGTCGTGCGGGAGCGGCTTGTGCGGCAGTGGGCCGAGCTGAGGGTGATGCGCTGGAACGCGTTGCGCACGCTCGGCAGGGCCGGGGACGCGGGGGCGCCCAGTGTGGCCAAGTTGCTCTGGGGCGGCTGGCATCAGCGGCTCGGGGAGCTGGCGATGCAGGTGCGGGGGGCGGCGGCGGGGGTCGGGCCCCGGGAGTGGTCGCCTTCGACGCCGTACGAACTCGACGAGGCGCAGCATCTGTTCCTGTTCTCCCGCGCCGACACCATCTACGGCGGGTCGGACCAGGTTCAGCGCACGATCATCGCCGAGCGGGTGCTCGGGCTGCCAAGGGAACCCAAGGGGGTTGTGTGATGCGCGGCGTGGTGTTCGACGGGAAGCGGGTCGAGGTCGCGTACGACCTTCAGGTGCGGGATCCCGGGCCGGGTGAGGTGCTGGTCGCGATCTTGGCTGCGGGACTGTGCCACAGCGATCTCTCCGTGGTGGACGGGACCATACCTTTTCCGGTTCCTGTGGTGTTGGGCCATGAGGGGGCGGGGGTGGTGGAAGCGGTGGGTGTGGGAGTCACCCATGTCGAGCGGGGAGATCATGTGGCCCTGTCCACGCTCGCCAACTGCGGGACGTGCGCCGAGTGCGACCGGGGGCGGCCGACCATGTGCCGGCAGGCCATAGGGCGTCCGGGGCAGCCGTTCGAGCGACGGGGGCGGCCCGTCTTCCAGTTCGCGTCCAACTCCGCGTTCGCGGAACGGACCGTGGTGAAGGCCGTGCAGGTGGTACGGATTCCGAAGGACATTCCGCTGCCCTCGGCCGCGCTCATCGGGTGCGGGGTGCTGACCGGGGTGGGCGCCGTGCTCAACCGGGCGAAGGTGGACCGTGGGGACAGCGTGGTCGTGATCGGTGCCGGCGGTATCGGTCTCAACGTCATTCAGGGGGCCCGGATCGCGGGCGCGCTGCGGATCGTCGCCGTGGACGCGAATCCGGCGAAGGAGGCGGTGGCGCGGCAGTTCGGGGCGACCGACTTCCTGACGTCGGTGGAGGGGGTGCGGGAACTGCTGCCCGCGGGGGCCGCCCATGCCTTCGAGTGCGTGGGGCGGGTGGAGTTGATCCGGGCGGCCGTCGATCTGCTCGACCGGCATGGGCAGGCGATTCTGCTGGGGGTTCCGCCGGCCGGCGCCGAGGCCTCCTTCGTCGTGTCCTCCATGTACCTGGACAAGTCGATCCTGGGGTGCCGGTACGGGTCGTCGAGGCCGCAGCGGGACATCGCGCTGTACGCCGAGTTGTATCGGGACGGGCGGCTGCTGCTGGACGAGCTGGTGACGCAGACGTATCCGGTCGAGGAGTTCGAGAGGGCGGCGGCGGATGCGGAGGCGGGGAAGGTGGCTCGCGCGGTGCTCACCTTTTGAGGTCGCCCTCGGCTTCTGCGGGTTTTCGGCGGCAGAGATGACTCGGCTTCTGCGGATTCCTGGCCTCAGAGATCCCTCCGCTTCCGGGTTTCTCGGCTTCTGAAGTTTCTCGGTCTCTGAGACTCCTCGGCCTTCTGAGGCTCCTCCGCGCCGTTTTCCACAGGCCCGGAAATGCCCTGCCGTGTTGTCAGTGGCGGCGCCTACCGTCGTTTCCATGACCTATCGAGACGTCGCCTCCAAGCAGGTCCTGATCTGGGCCTGCACCGCCGTCGCCTCTCGTATGCCGGTCGCCATGGCGCCGTTGGCCTTGGTGTTCCTGGTGCGGGAGCGGCCCGGCGGTTACACCCTGGGTGCGACGCTCGCGGCGGCCTATGTGCTGGGCGAGATCATCGCCGCCCCGGTCCTCGGGATGCGGCTGGACCCGGCTCGCGGCCGGCGTCATCTGGCCGTCGGGCTCGTGGGCGGGGCGGCGGGGTTCGCGGGACTCGGGGTGCTGGCCGGGGCGCACCCCGTGGTGCTGGGGGCGTTCGCGTTCCTGGCCGGTGGGGCTCCGGCCGCGGCCGCCGGAGGTCAGCGGGCGCTGCTGACCTCGCTGGTCCCGGAGCGGGCCGTGGCGCAGGCGCTGTCCGCCGAGTCGATGCTGATGTCGGGCGTGTGGGCCGTCTCCCCGGTCGCGGTCGCCGGCCTCGCCCTCGGGGTGGCGCCGCGGGTGCCGTTGCTCCTCGCGGCCGCCCTGATGGCGTCGTCGATCGCGGGCCACTGGCTGCTGCCCGCGGGCTGGGGCAAGGGGGACCAGGACGGGGAGGAAGGCCGGGCGAGGATCCGCCTGCTGATACGCGCCTGGCCGGTGTACGTCACGGGCGCGGCCAGCCTCACCCTGCTCGGCCTGGCCGAACTCACCCTGCCCGCCCTGCTCGAGCAGCGCGGCATCGGCGTGGGCTGGTCCGGCCTGATGCTGGCGGGCATGGCGACGGGGGCGGGGCTCGGGGCGTTCCTGTACGGCCTTCGGTCGTGGCCGGGGCGGCTCCGCGCGCGCAGTGTGGTGCTGATGTGCGGCATGTCGGCCTTCGTGACCCTCGCCGCGCTGATACCGGGCGCGGCCGGGATCGCGGGCGCCCTCGTCCTGGCGGGCACGCTGCAGGCGGGCGCCCTGGTCACCCGCAACCTGTCCCTGCGCGAGGCCCTGCCGCCGGGAGCCCTGGCCGCCGGTTACTCCGTGATGTACGCGGCCGCGGGGGCGGGCTACGCGGCGACGGGTTCCCTCGCGGGCGGCCTGCTCCAGGTGGTCGCGCCGTCCACGGCGGTCCTGGCCGGCGTGGCGGTGACGTTGCTGCTGACGGCGCTCGGCTGGTGGGGAGAGGTTCGCCGCGACGTCTCAAGTGCCGCTGAAGAGAGGGGAGTTGGGACTGCTGCCGTCGCGGAAGGTGCGCCGATAGCTGGTGGGTGTGACGCCTAGCGCCGCCTGTAGGTGCTGCCGCATCGACTGGGCGGTGCCGAAGCCGGCGTCGCGGGCGACCTGGTCGACGGACAGGTCGGTGGACTCCAGCAGGTGCCGGGCGCGTTCGACACGCTGCTGGGTGAGCCATTGGCCGGGGCTGACGCCGACCTCCTCGCGGAAGCGGCGCGTGAAGGTCCGCACGGACATGGCTTCCTGCTCGGCCATGTCGCGCAACTGGATCGGCTCGTGGAGCCGGCCCAGGGCCCAGGCGCGGGCCGAGGTCGTGGACGCCTGCTGGGGGTCGGGGACCGGGCGGTGGATGTACTGGGCCTGGCCGCCGTCCCGGTGGGGCGGTACGACCGTGCGGCGGGCCACCTCGTTGGCGATCGCCGTGCCGTGGTCGCGGCGGACCATGTGCAGGCACAGGTCGATCCCGGCCGCGACACCGGCCGAGGTCAGTACGTCGCCGTCGTCGATGAACAGGACGTCCGCGTCGACCTTGACCCTCGGGAACAGCCGTTGGAAGCGCTCGGCGTCCGCCCAGTGGGTGGTGGCCGGGCGGCCGTCGAGGAGGCCGGCGGCGGCCAGGACGTATACGCCGGTGCAGATCGAGGCGAGCCGGGTGCCGGGGCGGATGTGGGCGAGTGCGGCGGCCAGTTCGTCGGTGAGGACGCCCTCCTCGAAGACCGGGCCGAGTTCGTAGGACGCCGGGATGATCACGGTGTCGGCGGTGGCGAGGGCCTCCGGGCCGTGTTCGACCTGGATGGCGAAGTCGGCGTCGGTCTGCACGGGGCCGGGTGGCCGGATCGAACAGGTGACGACCTCGTACAGATGTCGTCGCCGGGCGTCCTTGGGCCGGCCGAAGATGCGGTGCGGGATGCCCAGTTCGAAGGGGAGGGCGCCGTCGAGGGCGAGGACGACCGTGCGGTGCGGCCGGAAGCCGCGGTCCTTGGCCTCCGTGCCCTCGGTCTGCGTGTCCGGGGCTTCCGTGCTCTGCGTCTGCGTCTGCGTCTGCGTGTGCGGGGCCTCCGTGTGCTCCGTCCGCGCGTCCGGGGCGTCCATGTGCTCGGTCTCCGCATCCATGGCCCGATCCTAACGAATGCTGTCCTTCGGGCCACTCGTTTCGGGACGATCGCAGGCCCGAAGCTCTATGTCGTGACCCAGACAACCGAGGCAGACGCCACCGCAGAGGACATCCGGCCGATCAAGAGCTCCCGCCCGCGGCTCAGCCGCAAATGGTCACTGCATCGGGCATGGTTCGTCGCCGCCGTAGCCTTCGTGACGATCATCGGCGCCGCCGCCTTCCGCTCCGTGCCGGGGCTGCTCATCGACCCGCTGCACCAGGAGTTCGGCTGGTCGCGCGGCACGATCGGCGCCGCTGTCTCGATCAACCTCGCGCTGTACGGGCTCACCGCCCCCTTCGCCGCCGCCCTGATGGACCGCTTCGGCATCCGGCGCGTGGTCGCGGTCGCGCTCATCATGATCGCGCTCGGCTCGGGCCTGACGGTGTGGATGACGGCGGCCTGGCAACTGCTGCTGTGCTGGGGCCTGCTGGTGGGTCTCGGCACCGGTTCGATGGCGCTGGCCTTCGCCGCGACGGTCACCAACCGCTGGTTCACCGAGCGGCGCGGTTTGGTCACCGGCATCCTGACCGCCGCCTCGGCCTCCGGCCAGCTGATCTTCCTGCCCGTGCTCGCCTTGATGGTCGAGGCGGGCAAATGGCGCCCGGCCGCCGTCACGGTCGCCCTCGCGGCCCTCGCGGTCGTCCCCTTCGTCTGGCTGCTGCTGCGCGACCACCCGGCCGACGTGGGCCTGAAGCCGTACGGCGCGAAGGAGTTCGTGCCCAAGCCCGCCCCCGTGCCGGGCGCCGCGCGCCGGGCGGTGACGGTGCTCTTCTCGGCGGCCCGCACCGGTCCCTTCTGGCTGCTGGCCGGCACCTTCGCGATCTGCGGCGCCTCCACCAACGGCCTCATCCAGACCCACTTCGTGCCCGCCGCCCACGACCACGGCATGCCCGTCCCGGCCGCCGCCTCGCTGCTCGCGGTCATCGGCGTGTTCGACGTGATCGGCACGATCGCCTCCGGCTGGCTCACCGACCGCTTCGATCCGCGCCGCCTGCTGGCGGTCTACTACGCCCTGCGCGGCGTCTCGCTGCTGTTCCTGCCGATGCTGCTCGCTCCGTCGGTCCACCCGCCGATGATCTTCTTCATCGTCTTCTACGGCCTCGACTGGGTCGCCACCGTGCCGCCCACCGTCGCCCTGTGCCGGGAGCAGTACGGCGACGACAGCGCGATCGTCTTCGGCTGGGTCCTCGCCTCCCATCAGGTCGGCGCCGCGCTGGTGGCCTTCCTCGGCGGGGTCGCGCGGGACGTCTTCGGTAGGTACGACATGGTCTGGTACGCGTCGGGGGCGCTGTGCGCGGCGGCGGCGCTGATGGCGCTGGTGATCCGGCGGCGGACGGTGCCGGAGGTTACAGCGGTCTAGAGAGCAGGCCCGTCCAGGCCTGGAGCAGGCCCGTCCAGGCCTGGAGTAGGCCTGGACGGGCCCCGGACGAGGCCCGGAAGACGCCTAGAGGAACCGCCCCTTGTGGAACAGCAGCGGAGCCTCGTCCCCGTCGCTCGCTCCCAGGGCTTCCACCCGGCCCACCACGATCAGGTGGTCGCCCCCCGTGTGCACCGCGTGGATCGTGCAGTCGATCCACGCGAGCGTGCCCGCGAGGCGAGGAGAGCCGGAAACCGGCGCCGCGTCGTACGCGACGCCCGCGAACTTGTCCGCGCCGCTCACCGCGAAGGCGCGGCACAACTCGCCCTGACCGGAGCTCAGGACGTTCACGCAGAAGACGCCCGCGCGGGCGATGCGCGGCCACGTGGTCGACGTACGGCCGACCATGAAGGCGACCAGGGGTGGGTCGAGGGAGAGGGAGGAGAAGGACTGGCAGGCGAAGCCGGCGGGGCTGGGTGTGGGGGTGGAGTCGGGGGCGGGGGTCTGCGGGGCGTCGGTGGTAGCCGGTGCCGTGACAACGGCCACGCTTGTCGCGAAGTTCCCCAGCACCCGCCGGAACTCGGCCTTCCCGACCGTTGCCCGCTCGTCCTCGCCGACGCATCGCAGCTCAGGGCGGGGCAGCACTTCGACAGGCTCCCGCCGGCGGGATGCCTTGGTCGACCTGAGGTAGCGGACGGCGGCGGCCGCCATCCCTGCGTGTCCCATCACACCGACCATTGAAGCTGACGGTACGTCAGATCGGAAGGGGTCTGCGGGGCGCGGCACGCGCGCGCGTACGCTGCGGATATGGGGTGGGACAACAGTGCTGACGGCCCGGAGGGCGACAGACCCGGCGATGTGGTCCGGAGGTTCGTCGACCTGAACGCCGCCGCCGCGGTGTGCGCGGCCCAGTTCCCGGCGATCGGCCTCATCTGGTTGATCGGGACCCAGCTGAGCCGCGACGACTACGGCGGCCCGTACAGCTTCTTGTCCTATCTCGCCCTGGCCCTCCTGCTCGCCGTGACGCCGGTGTTGATGCCGTTCGCAGGCCTCGCGCACGCCGTCGCCCACATCGGGCCGGCGGATCTTCTCGCGCGCCTCGCGGCTCGTCACGTACGCGGGCCCGTATGGGCCTGGCACCTGGTGTGCACCGGGGCGCTCGGTGTGGTCTGGGCGGCACTGGCCGCCCTGCTGTGGGGCTGGTCGTTCACCAGCACGGCGGCGCTCCTCGCGGCCCTCGGCGTGCTGCCCGTGTTCGGCCTCGCGTACCTCCGCGGGCGGGCGCGGCGCACGGGTCGGCCGCAGGGGTTCTGGGCGGTGTGGCTGCCCTCGCTGTTCGCCTCCGTCACCCTGTTCCTGCTGGTCCTCGTCGGAGGCGTGCTGGGCACGGTCACGAGGCTCCTCGGATACGAGCCCCCTGCGCTGTCCGCCGGGCGGCTCGCCGGGGACTGGCGTGGCGCGGACGGAGCGGTCCTTCGGCTGGATTCGGGCGGAAAGGCCGAGCTCACCAAGCTGCCCACCGAGTCCGAGTCAGGTGACTGGTACACCGACCCGATCGACGTGTGCGACGGCACCGGCAGCTGGTCCCCCGGCGAGCAGGGCGGTCGCGACGCCGTGCTCGTACGACTCGACGGCGGATGCGGGTAAGCGACGTACTGGACGATCGGTGGTACGGAGCGCGAGCCCGAGCTCTTCGCCCGCTTCGGCGACCCGGACGCCGGCGAACTGTGGATCCTGGTGCGGCACTGAGTTCCCGGGGCCGCGCCCCTTGTGCTCACCCTCCTCGCGCTCACCGCCCCCGGTACGAAGCGCCCCTGCGCTCCACGAAACTCGCCACCCCCTCCCGCGCGTCCTCCGTCGTCATGTTGATCTCCTGCGCCGCCGCCTCCGCCGCGAAGGCCGTGGTGCGGTCGGCGTCGAGGGAGGCGTTGACGAGCTGCTTGGTGAGGGCGAGGGCGCGGGTCGGGCCGGTGGCGAGGCGTTCGACCCACTCGCGGGCCGTCTTGTCCAACTCGCCGTCCGGCAGGACGCGGTTGACGAGGCCCAGCCGCTCCGCGTCCGCGGCGGTGAGCGCGTCGCCGAAGAACATCAGCTCCTTCGCCCGCTGGGGGCCGATGAGGCGGGGCAGGAGATAGGCGCCGCCGCCGTCGGGGACGAGGCCGCGACGTACGAACACCTCGATGAACTTCGCCGATTCGGCGGCCAGTACGAGGTCGCAGGCGAACGCGAGATGCGCGCCGAGGCCGGCCGCGGTGCCGTTGACCGCCGCGATCACCGGCTTCTCGCAGTCCAGGACGGCGGCGATCAGCCGCTGGGCGCCGAGCCGTAGCGTGCGGGCGACGTCACCGGCGACGCGCTCGGCTCCGGTCGCCGCCCCTCGCAGGTCCGCACCCGCGCAGAAGCCACGGCCCGTGCCGGTCAGCACGACGGCCCGCACGCCGGGGTCCGCGGAGGCGTCGGCGAGTAGTTGGATGATGCGTTCGCGCTGGTCAGGGGTGATGGCGTTGAGGGCCTCGGGGCGGTTGAGGGTGATGCGGCAGACCCGGTTGTCAGTGGCGTGTTGTACCAATGACTCAGCGGGAATTTCCGGCTCGGTTTCCGGTCGCGTTTCCGGCTCGGTTTCCGGATCGATTTCCGGCTCATTCGCTGGTTCGACGGACTTTTCGGGGGAGGAAGGCATGGAGGTACTCCGCTTCTTACAACGGCTGTTCAGGGGCCGGCCGGCAGATGGCCAAGGCGTCCAGCGCCACGGCCCCCTGCCCCTGCGGCAGCACCATCAGCGGGTTGATGTCGAGCTCGGCGAGGTCGCCCTCCAGTTCCAGGGCCATGCGCTGCACCCGCAGGACGACTTCCACGAGCGCGTCGAGATCCGCCGGGGGGCGCCCCCTGACCCCGTCGAGCAGGGCCCGCCCGCGCAGTTCGGCGAGCATGTCCCGCGCCTGCTCCTCACCGAAGGGCGGCACGCGTACGGCGGTGTCGCCGAGCACCTCCACGAGCACTCCGCCGAGTCCGACCGTCACGGTCGGCCCGAACAGCTCGTCGTGCGCGGCACCCACCACCATCTCGACGCCCCGCTCGACCATCTGGCAGACCAGGACGCCGTCCAGGGAGACGTCCTCGTAGCGGGCGATCTCCGTCAACTCCCGGTAGGTATCGCGTACTTGGCTGGCAGAGGTGAGCCCGATCCTGACCAGGCCCAGTTCGGTCTTGTGGGCGATCCGCGCGCCGGACGCCTTCATCACCACGGGGTAGCCCACCAGGCCCGCGGCCCGTACGGCGGCCGCCGCGCTGGTCACCAACTGCTCGCGCGGGACGCGGATTCCGTACGCCCGCAGCAACTGCTTCGCCGCATGCTCGCTCAACTGCTGGCCGGGGCGCATCAGCGCCTGCGCCTTGCGGAAGGACGGCGAGGGGGTGCGCGGGGCCTCGTCGAACGGGGAGCGGTAGCCGGCGGCGAAGCGATGGTGGTCGAGGTAGGCGCGGACGGCGGTGATGCAGTTCGCCACCGTGCGGAAGGTGGCCACGCGCGAGGAGCCGAGCAGGACTTCGCGGTACGCCGGTTCGGTGCCGACCGGCGACCCCCACACCACGCACACCAGCTTGGCCGTCCGCTCGGCCGCGTCCACCAGGTCCTGGACGAGCCGGTCGCTGAGTGGCGGGAAGGGGCCGGTGACCGGGCAGATCAGCACCCCGACCGCGGGGTCGTCGAGGATCGCGTCGATGATCTTCCGGCCGCGCCAGTCGCCGACGGGATGGCCGCCGTTGTCGACCGGGTTGGCCACGCTCAGGTACTCGGGTATCCACTGGTGGAGCTCGGCCTGCTTGGCCTGCGACAGCACCGGCAGCGTGAGCCCCGCCTCGCTCGCCAGGTCGGCGAAGTGCGCGCCCGTGCCGCCCGAGATCGAATAGACGACGACGCCGTCGGCGCGCGGCGGTTTCGCACGGGCCAACAGGGCCGCGGTGTCCTGGAGCTCGTCCAGGCCGTCGACCCGGATCACCCCGTACTGCCGCATCGCCGCGTCCACCACCGCGTCCGCGCCGGTCAGCTTGCCGGTGTGTGAGGCGGCCGTGCGCGCGCCGGTCTCGGTGCGGCCCACCTTGACGGCGACGACCGGCACCTTGCGGCGGGCGGCCCGGTCGGCGGCGAGCAGGAAGGACCGGCCGTCCTTGAGGCCCTCGACGTAGCAGGCGATGGCTCCGACCTCGGGCCGCTCGGCGAAGTAGGAGATGAAGTCGGCGGTCTCCAGGTCGGCCTCGTTGCCGGTGGGCGCCCAGTGGGTCAGGCGGATGCCGAGCTCCTGGAGGGCGAAGACGGGTCGGCCCTGGTGGCCGGACTGGGTGATCAGGGCGATCGCGGGGCCGGCCAGGTCGTCGCGGAACCGTTCGAAGGCGTTGAGGTTGGTGTTGGGGCCCAGCAGCCGCATCCCGGACCGTTCGACGGCGGCGGTGAGCCGGTCCTGTGCGACGGCGCCCTCCTCGCCGGTCTCCGCGAACCCGGAGGCGAAGACGACGGCGAACTTCACCTTGGCCTCGGCCAGTTCCTCGATCACCGGAAGGGGGTCGGCGACCAGCAGTACGGCGAGATCGACCTGTTCGGGCAGGTCGGCGACGGAAGGAGAGCAAGGGATGCCGAAGACGGACGGGCGGTTCGGGTGCACGGGATGGAGCCGGGCGCCGACCCGCTCGGACCAGGCGATCAGCTGGCGGGTGACACCGGTGTTCGGCCGGCCCTCGGCGTCCGAGGCGCCGATCACCGCGACCGACTCCGGCCGGAAGAAGTGGTCCAGATCGGGCACGTCGGAGTGCAGCGGACGGCCGCTGACGTCGAGATCGTCGACCTCGGCCGGGCGGCCGTGGACGGCGGGCCCGGGCTGCTCGCCACAGGCGATGACCCGGGCCCGGCGGGAGTCGGTGGTGAGGGTGCCGTGGGTTGATCCAAGCATCGGTCCGCCCGCTCCTGTGTGACAGCGATTAACTGACGCAGTGTCAGATTAAAGGAACTGATGCATCGTCAGGAATGGCTGTGCACGCAAAGTTGGGCGTGGGGTGTCCGCGGGTGCCTGTCCGGTGTCTGGTGAGGGGGTCGGCCGCACTGGCCGTCAGGGGCGCTTTCTCTCAACTGCTCTGACATCAGCTTTCTGCGCGGATCTGCACTGTCCGCGCCCGCCCCGGCGAGGGTCGACTGATAGTCACGCCGCGTCTGTATAATGGTCATGTGGCTGTGGCCAGGAAGGTTCGCCAGTTCTCCGGCGGTGTGTACGACCTTGGGCTGCACGTGGTGTGGTGCCCGAAGTACCGCCGTCCGGTTCTCGGTGGCCGGGTCGCGGCACGCCTGGACGAGCTGATCCGGGCGAAGGCCGACGAGAAGGGGTGGGAGATCGTGACCCTTGAGGTCATGCCCGACCACGTGCACCTCTTCGTCAAACATGACCCGAAGTCGTCCGCCTCATACGTCGCGAACCAGTTCAAGGGCTTCACCTCCCACGTCCTGCGCTCGGAGTTTCCGCACCTGAAGACCCGGCTGCCCACGCTGTGGTCGTCGTCGTACTTCGCCGCCTCGGTTGGCGCCGTTTCGGCGGAGACCGTGAAGAAGTACATCGACACCCAGTGGGAACGGCCATGGAAGAAGGGGCAGGAGGAGCGTCCTTGATCCGGGCGTACAAGTTCCTCCTTCGCCCCACGGCCCGGCAGGAAGCCGTGCTGCAGGCGACGCTGGCCGACCACTGCTCGCTCTACAACGGCGCGTTACAGGAACGCCGCGATGCCTACCGGCATATCTCGAAGAGCGCGATCCGGTACGGCCACCAGTCCGCCCAACTCAAGGCGGTCCGGGCATTCGACCCGGAGCGGCAGGGGCGCTGGTCGTTCTCCTCCCAGCAGGCGACCCTGAGTCGCCTGGACAAGGCGTTCCAAGCTTTCTTCAAGCGCGTGAAGGCCGGTCAGACGCCCGGCTATCCCCGGTTCAAGGGCGTCGGGCACTTCGACACCGTGACCTTCCCGAAGGACGGTGACGGCTGCCGCTGGGACTCCACCCCGCACGACAAACACACCCGCGTACGGCTGCAAGGCGTCGGGCACGTGCGTGTGCACCAGTACCGACCCGTGAAGGGCCGGGTGAAGACGGTCAGCATGAAGCGGGAGGGCCGCCGCTGGTACGTGATCCTCGCCTGTGACGAGGTACCGGCCGAGCCCCTGCCCGCCACCGGGTCGATCGTCGGCATCGACATGGGCACCGTGCACTTCTTCACCGACTCAGGCGGGAACCACGTGGAGAACCCGCGGTTCCTGGAGGCGATGAGCGAGGAACTGGCCGCCGCTCAGCGGCACCTCGACACCTTCCCCAAGCGCACGAAGCGCCGGACGAAGAAGCACCGGGCAGCAGCCCGGAAGGTGGCCAAGTTGCATGCCAAGATCCGGCGCCAACGGCTCGACCACCACCACAAGCAGGCCCTCGCGCTTGTGCGTGAGCATGACGTGATCGGTCACGAGATCCTGAACACAGCGGGCATGACCAAAACGCCCGCACCCAAGCCCGACCCGGACAACGAAGGCTCGTTCCTTCCGAACGGTGCCGCCGCCAAGGCCGGGCTCAACAGGAGCATCCTGGATGCGGGTTGGGGGCTGTTCCTCGGAATCCTGGCGCAGAAGGCTGAGAGTGCCGCTCGCCGCGTGATCCCGGTGGACGCCCGCAACACCTCCCGTACGTGCCCGCCCGAGATAGGCGGATGTGGGTACGTCGCGAAGGAGAACCGTGTCACCCAAGCGAAGTTCGAGTGCGTCAAATGCGGCCTGGTGGAGAACGCCGACCGCGTGGGCGCGCTGAACGTCCTGCACAGGGCCGGGCTGGTCCTCTGCGTGGAGGCGTAGCCACCGACGCAGGAAGCCCGCCGCCTTAGCGGCGGGTGGAGTCACGAAGCCCATCCAGTAGGCGCGGGCGCGTCTACGTCACCGGCAGCCGGGAGACTTGCTGACCACGGTCGCCGGCGATGGCCCTGGCGATCTTCTGTGCGTCGATTGCCATCTCGCGGAGGTTGCCGCTGATGGGGTTGGTGTAGCCGGTGAAGAACAGGCCGGGCGCGTTCGCCGGGGTACGGGCGCCCTGGACGACCGGCTTGCCGCGGGTGTCGAGCACGCCGAGGTGGCCCACGAGGTCCTCCAGCGCGCGAACGTATCCGGTGGCCGCGATGACGGCGTCCGGCGAGAGGCGGCTGCCGTCGGCGAGGATGACCTTCCCTTCCTCGAAACCGTCGACGGCGGCCACGATCTCGACCCGGCCCTTGCGTACGGCGTCGACGAGGCCGACGTCGAGAACCGGGATCGCGCCTTCCTTGACCCGGCTGTACAGACCGGTGTCGGGGCGAGGCAGGCCCTGGGCCGACAGGTCCGGCACGCTGAGCTTCGCCACCGGCCTGGCGAGCCGGTCGACGAGCCCGACCGGCAGCCGCCGTACGAGGATGCTCGTGAACTGGGCGGCCCACCCGGCGGTCGAGCGGCGCACGATGTGCGGAACCGTCCGCACCGCCAGCCGCACCCGCGCCGCCCCGCCCTCCACCAGGTCCACGGCGATCTCGGCACCGGTGTTGCCGACGCCGACGACCAGGACGTCGCGGTCGGCGTAGGGGGCCGGGTTGCGGTACTCGCCCGCATGCAGGAACTCGCCGCTGTACGTGTCCCGTCCGGGCCAGCGCGGGATGTGCGGGGTGTGGTTGTGGCCGGTGGCCACGACGACCGCGGCGCCGGTCAGTTCACGGCCGCCGGTGGCGTGCAGCAGCCAGCCGGAGCCGTCGGGCGAGGGCTCGACGCGGGAGACCTCGACGCCGGTGACGATCTCCAGGTCGTGGTGCTCGGCGTACTTCTCCAGGTAGCGCACCACGTCGTCCCGGGACACCCAGCGCCCGAAGCGGCGTGGCATCGGCAGCCCGGGCAGGCCCGACAGCCGTCGGGTGGTGTGCAGATGGAGCCGGTCGTAGTGGCGTCGCCAGGAGGCGCCGACCCGGTCCGACTTCTCCAGCACCACGGCGCGCAGTCCCTGGGCGCGCAGCGCGTACGCGACGGAGAGTCCGCCGGGGCCGCCGCCGATGACGTAGACGGGGCGGTCCGCAGGGGTCGGATGTCCCGGTTCCGCAGAGGTGCTCGGGGACGCTGTGGGGTCGGCCATGGTCGGGAGCGTAATCACGCAGCCGGTTGATGGGTCTCGGTCAAGACCGGAATTGGTTGCGGATCGATCACGGCTGTAGGAGGGGTGGGTGGGATCTGTGGCGTAGATCTCCTGGTTGTGGCCGTGGATCTGCTGCTGTGGGGGTGGGGTGAGCGGAGGCGGAGGTGCCCGAACTCGCAGCCGAACTCGCACGCGAACGGGGCGGCGCACTCCGACGGGGTGTCGGTGTACGCCGCCCTCGGGTGGACGGGTTGCGGGAGGTGGCCCGCGTCGTCATGGCGGTTATTTCGGGTCGTCGTTGAACTTCGAGGTCGACCAGAAGTAGCCGAGGACCGCGAGGCCCAGGCACCAGGCGATGGCGAGCCATCCGTTGTGGCCGATCTCGGTGCCGAGGAGCAGGCCGCGCAGGGTCTCGATGGCCGGGGTGAACGGCTGGTACTCGGCGATCGGCTGGAACCAGCCCGGCATCGCGTCGACCGGGACGAACGTGCTGGAGATGAGCGGGAGGAAGATCAGGGGCATGGCGTTGTTGCTGGCGGCCTCGGCGTTGGGGCTGACCAGGCCCATGCCGACGGCGATCCAGGTGAGCGCGGTGGCGAACAGCACGAGCAGTCCGAACGCCGCCAGCCACTCCAGGACGGTGGCGTCGGTGGAGCGGAAGCCGATGGCCACGCCGACGGCGCCGACGAGGACCACGCTGACGATCGACTGCAGCACGCTGCCGACGACATGCCCGACGAGCACCGAACCGCGGTGGATCGCCATCGTCCGGAAGCGGGCGATGATGCCCTCGCTCATGTCCATGGAGACGGAGACCGCGGTGCCGATCGTGGTGCTGCCGATGGTCATCAGCAACAGGCCCGGGACGAGATACGCGACGTACTCCGAGCGATCGGCGCCACCGCCGCCGATGCCCGCGCTCATGGTGTCGCCGAAGATGTAGACGAAGAGCAGCAGCAGCATGATCGGGGTGAGCAGCAGGTTCAGCGTGAGGGACGGGTAGCGCCGGGCGTGCAGGAGGTTGCGGCGCAGCATCGTGGAGGAGTCGCGTACGGCGAGGGAGAGCCGGGTCGGGCGGGCGGGGGCCAGGGGGGTGCTCATCGGGCGGTCTCCTTGGGCTGGTTGGGGATGGCGGTTCCGCCGGTCAG
Organism: Streptomyces sp. DT2A-34; assembly: GCF_030499515.1. NCBI lineage: Bacteria > Bacillati > Actinomycetota > Actinomycetes > Kitasatosporales > Streptomycetaceae > Streptomyces > Streptomyces sp. DT2A-34. The sequence goes on from NZ_JASTWJ010000001.1 coordinate 5,672,718, forward strand.
GGCGAAGAAGACGTCGTCGAGGTCGGGCGTGTGCACGGTCAGCTCGTCGGCCTCGATGCCGGCCGAGTCCAGCTGGTCGAGGAGGGAGCGCAGCTCGCGTTGGCTGCCGCCGCTGGGGAGTTGGAGGGTGAGGGACTCGTCGTCACGTGTGACTTCGCGGAGGGCGGAGGCGGCGCTCTGGTAGGCGCCCGGGTCGGTGAAGCGGAGGCGGACGTGACCGCCGGGGACGAGCCGCTTGAGCTCCTCGGCGGTGCCCTCGGCGGCGATCTTGCCGTCGTTGAGCACGGCGATGCGGTCGGCGAGTTCGTCGGCCTCCTCCAGGTACTGGGTGGTGAGGAAGACGGTGACGCCGTCGGAGACCAGCTCCCTGATGATCTGCCACATGTTGTGCCGGGAGCGGGGGTCGAGTCCGGTGGTCGGCTCGTCGAGGAAGATGATCCGCGGGTTGCCGACCAGGGTCATGGCGATGTCGAGGCGGCGCTTCATGCCGCCGGAGTAGGTGGAGGCGGGCTTCTTCGCAGCTTCCACCAGGTTGAAGCGCTCCAGGAGTCGGGCGGTGACCTGCTGTCCCTCGCGCTTGGAGAGGTGGTGCAGGTCCGCCATGAGGAGCATGTTCTCCTCGCCGGTGATCAGGCCGTCGACGGCGGAGAACTGCCCGGTGACACCGATCGAGGCGCGCACCGCCTGGGGGTCGGCGGCCAGGTTGTGGCCGCCGATGTGGATGTCGCCGGTGCCCGGGTCGGCGGAGATCAGGGTGGAGAGGATCTTGACGGCGGTGGTCTTGCCGGCGCCGTTCGGGCCGAGCAGAGAGAAGATCGTTCCTTCCGGGACGGTCAGGTCGACGCCGTCGAGGACGGTCTTGTCGCCGTAGGACTTGCGCAGCCCGTTCGCCGCGATGGCCAAGGTGGTCATGAGGGGTGCTCCTAGGGAAAGGCCGCGGTTTTTCAGAGGCTGCGAGCGGTGATGTCGCCGTGGGAGGTGGTCGCGCGGATGGTCAGGCCGGCGTCGGCGCCGTCGGCGTTCTTGAGCGAGTTGTCGATCCGGCCGTAGCCGGTGCCGGCGTCCAGGGAGGCGGACACTCCCTGGGCGGCGCCGATGGACACGTCTCCCATCTGGGTGGTCAGCACGACCGTGCCGCGCAGCGCCTCGGCGATGTGGATGTCGCCCCTTTGCGTGCTGATCTCCGCGGAGCCACCCAGGCGGCCGACCGAGACGTCACTGTCGGCGGCGGTGAGGCGAATGCTCGCGGCCTCGTCGATCTTGACCGCGCCGTGCGCGCCCTCGAAGGCGATGTCGCCGAGCCGTCCGACGCCACGCAGTTCGGCGGCGGCCGTCTTCGCCTCGATACGGGAGCCGGCCGGCAGCTGGACCGTGACCTCGACGGATCCGAAGGAGCCGAGGATCCGGTTCTTCGCCGCCGGGGCCTCGATCCGCAGGACGCCGTCGCCGTAGGCGACCTCGATCTGCTCCGCCGCCTTCACGTCGCGGTTCTTGGAGGCGTCCGCGGGCCGGACCTCGACCGTGGTGTCGGCCCGGTCGGCGGCGATGAACTGGATGCGGCCCGCGGGGACGTCGAGGACGGCGGAGACCGGGGCGGGGGTGTGGAACTTCTGCATCGTGCTCTCCTGTGCTCGGTTGTGCTCGGTGTTGTTTCCGATGATGGAAAAGCTACGTTGCGTTTCAGGCTCTGGCAACAGATTCGTTGCATAGATCTCCTGCAATCGCAGGTCGGAGCTGATATTTCGTTGCAATGGCTCTCGGGAGTAATGCAACGACCCGTCCTGGCTCGTTGCAATGAAATGGTGGTGAACGCTATAGTCGAGACAGAGGCGCTACGCACCACGAAGGGGACCGCGATGCCGGGAGGCAGACTCACCCAGCAGGAACGCCAGCAGATCGCGCTGGGGCTGGCCGACGGCCTCGCCTACGCGGAGATCGCCAGACGTCTCGACCGCCCGACCTCGACCGTGACGCGCGAGGTCATGCGCAACGGCGGACCGACCGCCTACCGCGCCGACCTCGCCCACCGGGCCACCGAACGCCGCGCTCACCGTCGCAGGCAGGCCGCACCCCGAGGGGCGGAGGCGCCGACGCAGGCCCACGGGCGCGACGCCGAGGCCGTGCGCGAGTACGAGGAGACGTTGACCACCGTCTTCATGCAATCGGGCATGACCAAGATGACGGCCCGGGTGATGGCCTGCCTCACCATCAGTGACGCGGGCAGTCTCACCGCATCCGAACTCGTCCAGCGCCTCCAGGTCAGCCCGGCGTCCATCTCCAAGGCGATCGCGTTCCTCGAGAGCCAGGAGTTCGTCCGCCGGGAACGCGACGAGCGCCGCCGCGAGCGCTACTTCCTCGACGACGACATCATGTACGACTCGATGATGGCCAGCGTCCGGTCCACCGCCCAGGTCGCCGAGACCGCACGGAAGGGTGTCGGCATCCTCGGCTCCGGCACCCCGGCCGGCGTCCGCCTCGAAAACACCGCCCGCTTCCTCGACTTCGTCTCCGAGAGCATGGCCCGCGCCGCGGACCAGGCCCGCGAGATCCTCTACGCGAAACCGCAGTACACGGAGCCGGGCCACATGGAGCCGGGCCACATGGAGCCGGGCCACATGGAGCCGGACCACATGGAGCCGGACCGCGCGGAACTGGACTACACGGAATCCGAAACGACCTCGCGCGCCGCCGCCGAGCCGAGTTCGGGTCGCTGATCAGCGGGTTCGAGGCGTGGCGTCGCTCGCGGCGGGCGCAAGGCTTCCCGGACCGCCAGACCTGACGTACCGTCAGATCCATGGACGCGATCTGGCTCACAGGTGCGGAATGGCTGGCCGTGCTCCGCATAGGCCTCGGGCTGTGGTGGCTGGAGAGTTGGCGGCACAAGGACAAGAAGAGCTGGTTCGAGGGGTCCGGGATCGCGTGGGCGGCGGACGTGGCGGCCAAGCACCGCTGGAACGCCGTACGTTCCGGCTTCGCGGCCGTCGTCACGCCACGACCGCGCACGATGGCGTACGTCGTCCTGTACGCGGAACTCGCCCTGGGGCTCGGACTCGTCCTCGGGTTCCTGACCCCGATCGCCCTCGTCGGCGGACTGCTGCTCAACGGCCTCTACTTCGTCCTGATGATCCACGACTGGGCCGAGCAGGGACAGAACTCGATGATGGCGCTGATCTCGCTGGTCGCGCTGTTCGGGATGTCTTGGCAGTCGTGGTCGGTGGACAGCGCGTTGGGGTTGTTCTGATGGACGGTCCGCGCTTCGATGGCCGACGCTACGACATCCCGGAACCCGACTCCTTCACGCGCGCGTACTGGGACGCGGCCGCCGAAGGGCGGCTGCTGGTCCGCCGCTGCCGGGCCTGCGGGCGCGCCCACCACTACCCCCGCGAGTTCTGCCCCCACTGCTGGAGCGAGGACGTGGCGTGGCAGCCCGCGAGTGGCCGGGCCGCCCTCTACACCTGGTCCGTCGTGCACCGCAACGACCTGCCGCCCTTCGGCGAGCGGATACCGTACGTCGCCGCCGTCGTCGACCTCGCCGAGGGGCCGCGGATGATGACCGAGGTCGTGGAGTGCGGGGACGGCGGGCGATTGCGGGCCGGGTCGGAGCTGGAGGTCGTCTTCCGGGACGGGGTGCCGGTGTTCCGGCCAGCAGCAAGGTGATCAAGGCCGGTTGAGCGCCGCTCTGCTGCGGGAAGTTGTTGCTGGGCCTGTGCCAACGCTTGGAAAAGCCGTCAGCGGTGGGCACTCCACGTGCGGGCGGCGTTCAGCATGTCGAGCACCCAGGGCTCCGTCTGGCCGTTCGCGATCCTTTCCCAGACACTGACGGTGGCGCGGGCGAAGGCGTCGAGACTCTCCGCCGGAGCGGTGTTCCATGCGGGGATGTGGGCGGCCCACTGCTCGGCCTGGGCCGGTGTGTGCCCGTAGTTGATGAGCCACACGACCCACAGAGCGGGGTCGATCCATGCTGCTCCTCGGGAGGCCCATGCCCAGTCGACGATCACGGCGCGGTTGGTGATCAGAATGTTGGTGGGGAACCAGTCCGTGTGACAGAGAGTGTCGCCGGCGAACAGCTCCGGGGCGTCGGTGTGTGCCTTCATCCGGTCGGGCATGGTGCGCGTGATGCCGTTCGGCGCCTGGACCGTGGAGAGGCGACCGATTACGTCGGCCACCAGCGGGAGGTCGCAAGAGCCGGGCGCGTAGTCGGCGTGGCTGCCGGGGATTGCCTCAAACGCGAGGAGGTCCCAGCCGCCTGCCTGGATGTGCCACAGCAAGGCCGGGGCGATGCCTCGCACGTGAGGGTTGACGGCCGCCTCGCGCGCCTGTGTCCACACCCGTCGGTTCTCCTCGCGCAAGCCCTTGACGAAGATCGTCGAGTCTGTGGTGTGGATGAGGGCGGCGATCTCGCTGTTGAGGCCCGCATTCAGGTTCTCCGTCTTGATCACAGAACCGGACTTGGCTTCCACTAGGGCCAGGACGTCGGCGGGAAGCTCGGGCAGGCGCACGGTCGGCATGGTGGCCACCCTTCCACATAGGGCGGGGGCTCCGGCGCGCGATGCGCCGGAGCCCCGGATCGGGTGGGGATCAGTTGTAAGGGTTGTCGTCGCCGCATCCTGGGAGGGTCCCGGCGGCGGCGGTGTAGGTCTCCACGTCGTCGATGAGGACGATCTCGTCGGTTTCCTCGGTCCGGGTGGGGCCGAGTTCGAGCAGGAGCGTGTTCATGCTGTCTCCTTCATTCCGTGCTGGCAGTAGTGGTGCAGTGGTGCCTTCGCTTCCTGGAAGACCTTCGCCATCGGCCTGCACACCCGACATGAATCGGAGAGCTTGCAGCCGTTGCATCCTCCGGTGCGAAGCATCAGGGACTCGGCGATGCTGCCCAGCCGGGCGAGTCCGTCCGTACCTTCCGCGATCAGGTCGATGTTCGGTTCGCGGCTGACCTTGCAGATCGACCCGCGGCCGAACGGGTCGGCGTGGAAGAACGTGACGCCAGCGGGGCAGCCGGTGAACGGCGCCCTGCTGGTGAGGTGTTCGGGCGACTGCGACGGCAGCGGTTCGGCGGTGCCGTGGATAGTCGGGGAGAGGTTCGCGTACTCGCGGAACGGCAGCCCGAGCCGTTTCGCCCAGACGCGCATCGCGTCGATCTCGTGCGCGTTCTGCCGCGTGATGATCAGGCTCAGATCGAGATTCAGACCGGCGCCGATGGCCTTGTCCAGCCCGGCGGAGAACCGCTCGAAGGCGCCTCGGTTGCGGGTCACGGTGTCGTACGTGTCGGCCGTCGCGCCGTACACGCTCAGCGACATCTTCGAAGGCGGCAGCTCGACAAGCAGCTCCAGGACGTGATCTTTGTGCAGCCGCGATCCGTTCGACAGCACCTCGACCTGCATGCCCAGCTCATGTGCGTACCGGTATGCCGCTGGAAAGTCCGGGTCGATCAGTGGTTCGCCGCCGGTCATCTGAAGCCAGATGACCCCCGCTTCGGTCATGACCTCCAGCAGCCGTCGTTTCCCAGCCATGTCCAGGCCCTCGAACCGTTTCTCACCGAGGTAGCACATCACGCAGTCGTAGTCACAGCCGAGGTTCAGTTCCCAGGTGGCCCGGCTGATCTTGTAGGGCCCGGTGGCGCGAATCAGGACGGTTCCTGCGGCGGGGCGCCCGGCGAGGTCGATTTTCCAGGAACGCCTGACCGCGTCCGCGAGCCACACAGGGACTGGTTCGCCGCCGGAGACGGCCGCCTTGAGCTGCACGAACTTCAAGCGGGGGATTTTGAGGGCCTTTGGGCTTCCCGGACGTAGCACCAGGTGATCGTCTTGGAACGGACTCGCGATCAAGTCATGCATGCTCGCGTCACTACCTCTCCGTGTCGTCGGTGGCGCGGATGGTGTTGTGATCCCGGCCGGGGCGGGTGGAGTAATGAGGCAGCCCCGGCCGGTGGCCCTGGCTTCTTCGAGGGCCTTGTCGATCCAGTCGAGGATCACGAGGACGCCTTCAGCTCGGCCCAGACCGCTTTCCCGCCGCCGCGCATCGCGAAGACGTCCCACGCTGTGGCAAGGGCGTCCACCATGTTCAGGCCGCGGCCGCCCTCTTCACCGTCGCCCGGCTCGCGTCGTACGACGGGACGCGATGAGGTGTCCGTGACCCACACCCGGAGCCTGTCCGGCTCCGGGTGCTCTAGCGTCAGCCTGCACCGGCCCGGCTCATCCCGAGTCGCTGCCGGTGGGCGTGCATGCCGTACGGCGTTGGTCACCAGCTCCGACACGATCAGCTCGGCATCATCGGCCAGTTCGTCGAGCGACCAGCACCTGAGTGTGGTGCGCGTCGACAGACGGGCTAAGGCAGCAGAGGAGGTCACCAGGGACAGCGTCTGCGTGTAGGTCGGCACCGTGTGCGGGGTGGGCCTGAGGTCGGGAGCGATCAGGATCACGAGGCTGCCTCCTGCACGCCGTACATGCCCGCGCACGGGGTGCACGCGTACAGGCGGACACCGGTCAGACGGAGTATCCGGACGGGAGACCGGCGGTCCGGGGTGCCGCTGCACCAGCAGCACGAGGTCCCCTCGCGCTGTCGGCCGCTCAGTCTCTTCAAATGGCTCAAGGGGGCGTCCACGAGTTCACCGGCTGCGGATGTGGGGGTGGTTCGCGTCGTCATGGGTCGTCTGCCTCGCCCTAGCGGTCGCGGTCGGCGCCCCGGCTGCCCTCGGATGAAGGGGCGGCGGGGCCGTATGCCGTCGGGCTCCGGGCAGGTACGTACGGATTACGGAGCGTCGAGCGACGACGGACAGATTCCGCCCGTTCCGGGTGGCGTCGCCATGCCGTACCGGGTCTCATCCGGTGCGCTTTCAGGTGACCAACGTGGCGTGAGGGTAGCGTCAACGTGTCATGTGCGGTGGGGGTGTTGCGCTGCCGGGGCGTTGGCGGGTCCCCTTCCAGTGAGGGAAACGCCGGCGCGAGCGCGACGGCAGACCAGGGAGCGACATGAGTACGACGGCTCGGACGCTGCTGAAGGTTTTAGTGGATCAACGGCGTTGGCGCTATGTGGACTTCGAGCGTGCCTTCCGCCGCGCGGCAGCTCAGGCACTCGATGAAGGGTCCCGGAATCTGACGGTGTCCGAGGCGCAGTTCCGGCGCTGGACGGCCGGTCGGGTCCAGACCCTTCCAGGCGCCGAGGCGTGCACGGCGCTGGAGCACATGTTCGGGGTCGATGCGGCAGCGCTGTTTGATGCGCCTCCCTCCGTTGCACCCGCACCCGCGTTCAACCTGGAAGACGAAATTCTGATGACTGCACATGACGCCCAGAGCGAGGCCGCCGAGGCTGCCGCCGCTGCCATCTCGGATACGACCCTTGACCAACTGCGGGACGACGTGGCCACGCTGGCGCGCACGTACAGCAGCACGTCGCCTTTCGACGTGTTCCAGCAGGCGCGGCGGCTGCGTGAGGAGGCCGAGACTCAGCGCGGCCGGACGCAAGTCCCGGCGCAATCACGAGAGTTGCTGATCGTGGCCGGCCAGGCGTGCGCGCTGCTGGCCACGGCCGCATTCGACCTGGGGTCACTGGACGGGGCGAAGCGCTTGTGCCGTTCGGCGGCTCTGTATGGGGAGACGGCGCGGTTCGATCCGCTGCGCGGGTTCGCCGGCGGGACGCTGGCGTACATCGCGTACTTCTCGAATCAGCCTGCGGAGGCCGCGAGGCTGGCGCGGCAGGCCCAGATGTTCACGGGCCTCGGGGATGTGGCGCGGCGCAGGCTCGCGGCGATCGAGGCCCGCGCGTTCGGGTACCTCGGTGATGCCGCCTCCGCACAGCGGGCGTTGGACGCCTCGCAGCTCGACCGGCCGGGGGCGACAGACGACCTCCATGACGGGGTGGCCGGAGAGTTCGGCTTCTCCGCCGAACGCCTCGCCATGTCGAACAGTTCGACGTGCCTGCTGCTCGGTGACGGGGACCAGGCCGAGACCGCCGCGACGAGGGCACTGGAGCTTGCGGCCCAGCGACCGGCGCAGCAGCGCTCAGCCCGCGTGGTCGGTGGGGCAGGTGCGGATCTGGCCGCCGCTCGGCTGCTGCGCGGTGACCTCGACGGCGCGGCCGACGCCCTCGAACGGGTGTGGATCGTGCCGCGCGACCAGCGCGCCACCGGACTGCTGACCCGCACCTCTCGGGTGCGGCGCGCGCTGACCGGCGAGCCGTTCCGGGGTGCCCCGCTTGCCGGAGAACTTGGCGAGCGGATCGAGGACTTCACCCGCCTGTCCGCACAGCATCAGCTCGGAACCGGCTTCGGCCCGCTGGCCGCCCTGGAGGCCTGACCGGCGTCTGTCAGCCGGCCCCCGGGAGAGACGCCAGGATCTTGGCCTCCTTCTCGGGGGCGATGCCGTGTTCGGCCCACCGTGGATGTTCGATGGGGCGCCCGTCGGCCTGAATCCACGTCCAGGTGTCGGCGATCGTCTCGGTCAGCGGGCGACAGCGCAGACCGGCAGTCACGGCCCGAGAGGGGGCGACGGCCCACACCCCGGCGTGCGTGCGCCACAGCGGGAATTCCGTCCATTGCTTGACGCCGTGGCGGGTGAGGTCCTCTGGCGCTGTCCACACGGGCCGCCCTGCGCCGCTTGTCACGGTCAGACACGCGGTCACGAACTCGGCGAACGTCAGTCCGTCGGGGTGGGCGACGTTGAAGGCCCCACCGGCGTTCGTATCGGCAGCCTGGTCCAGGGCGAAGGCGGCCACGTCGCGGACGTCGACCGGCTGGATCCGCCGCTGGCTCGGAGACGGCGCGAGGATCCGGCCGCCACGCTCGGCACGGGTAAGCCACCAGGGCAGGCGCCCGACGTACTCGCCGGGGCCGAGGATCACCCCGGGCCGCAGGAACACCGCCCGGTCGCCGAGCGCTTCGGACACGGCCCGCTCTCCCCCCGCCTTCTGGAACCCGTACTTCGTCGGCGAGCCGTCCTTACCGGTGTAGCCGAACGTTTCGTCGGCGTCCGCAGGACAGTCGAGAAGCGGCGATTCCTCTGTGAGGGGGTGGTGGGGCCAGCCCTCGTACACGGACACCGTGGAGATGTGCACCCACCGAGCCGCCTGACCGGCCAGAGCACGTGTGGCCAGGAGAACGTCACGGGGCGGAAGTTCTGAGCTGGACGTGTCCACCACGGCATCCCACGGACCGTGTCCAGCCAGCCGCTGAAGGTCTTCCGGGTCGGTCCGGTCACCATGCACCGCGTCGACGCCGACGACATCGGGTCCCGAACGGCCACGGTTGAACGTCGTCACATCCCACCCACGCGCCAGCGCGCCGACGACCAGCTCTTTGCCCAGGAACCATGTACCACCCAGCACCAGAATCCTCATGGGCCCTGATCCTGCCGGGCGGATTGGCCCAGAGGAAATTCAGGGAACCGACAGGAGGCATACCTCAGGCGGCGCGGCATGACGTGCACCGGGACACGCATCTGCACACGCGGCTGGCGGCTGATCCGGACGTCGAGGTGTAGGCCCCGACGCACCCGGTCGTCAACCTATGGGCGTGTGGACCGGTGAACCCCTCTACCCTCAACCCCCGCCTGGGAGTGGGGTCTTGTGTCGGCTTCGTGTCCACGGCGGAAAAGGGTGCACAACCACCGCCCCGGCGCGGGATCATGAGGTATGCGCCCGGACGACTGGTACTGCACCCAGGACCTCACCGGTTTCCTCTCCCATGCCGGTGGCTTCCTGCGCTCACGCCCCGATCTGCACACCGTCGCCCTGACGGTGACCGAGACGCTGCGCAGGAGCGGCGCGCACGCGTACGGCGACGAGGCACCCGTCTTCGGCGTACTGGAGCTGGGCGGGCAGGTGCGGGCCGCCTACTTCCGCACCCCGCCCTTCCGGCTGAACGTCACCCCCCTCACCGCCGAGGAGGCCGAGTCCCTCGCCGCCCACCTGGTCGCCCTCGGCCACCCGGTCCCCGGCGTCGTCGCGGCCCACGAGACCGCCGAGGCCTTCGCCACCGCCTGGCGCCGGCAGGCGGGCGCCAGATGCACGGTCAGCCAGCGCCAACGCCTGTACCGGCTCGGCAACCTGACCGCCCCGCAGCCTCTTCCCGCAGGCCGGGCACGGGTGGCGGGCAAGGAAGACCGGGAGCAACTGGTGCGCTGGTACCGCGAGTTCGGCGAGGCCGTGGGCGACCATGCCGCCCGTGACGCCGCCGCATGGGCCGACTCGCGGATCGCCTACGGAGGCGTCACGTTCTGGGAGAGCGAGGACGGCACGCCCCTCGCCATGGCCGGCGTGACCCCGGTGGTCGCCGGCCAGGTCCGGGTCGCCCCCGTCTACACCCCGGCCCACCTGCGCGGACGCGGCTACGCGGGCGCCGTCACCGCACAGGTCAGCAGGGCCGTGCTCGCCTCGGGGGTACGTGAGGTGCTGCTCTTCACGGACCTGGCCAACCAGACGAGCAACAGCCTCTACCAGCGCATCGGGTACCGGCCGGTGGCGGACTTCACGGCGTACGACTTCCGCGGCACTCGGGGCACGCGGGGCTTCTAGCCAAGCCGGTACGGCTTGCCCCATCAGCGCATCAGCGCATCAGCGCATCAGCGCATCAGCGCATCAGCCCATCAAGGCCAGAGCAGCTCCTTGGCCCAACCGCCCTCGATACGCCGATAGTTGAGCCGCACATGCCGTCGCCGGGCGTCCCCCTGGAAGAACTCCACCTGCTGCGGGCGCAGGTGGTACAGCGTCCAGGTGGGGACCGGAGCGTCCGGCTCGCGCCGGGCCCGTTCCCAGGCCGCATCCGACGTGTGCGCCAGCTCGTCCAGCGAGCCGAGGACTTGGCTCTGGTGGCCGGTCAGGGCGGCCGCCAGGGCGCCGGTCGAGCGGGCGTGCAGGTCGGCTTGGGACTCGGCGGACGGGGCGTTCGTCACCGGGCCCCTCAGCCGCACCTGGCGGCCCTGTGCCGGCCAGTAGAAGCCGAGGGCCGCGTAGGGGCGGGCGGCGAGCTGGCGGCCCTTGCGGCTGTCGCTGTGCGTCGCGAAGGACCAGCCGGAGGCGTCGGCGCCGTGCAGCATCACCGTCCGTACGTCCGGCAGGCCCTCCTCGTCCGTCGTGGCGAGGGACATCGTGGGGGGCTCCACCTGCCCCGCCGCGACGGCCTGCGCGAACCAGGTCGTGAAGAGGGCGAGCGGGTCGGCGGGTGCGGTGGCCGGGTCGAAGTCCGGCAACTCGGTGACCGCCGAGTCCCACACCCGCAGCGACCTCAGCAACTCATGAAGATCCGGCATGCTCCGGAGCGTAGTCGGACACGGAACCCAGGTCGGACGACACCCAGCGCTCGGGCCTCATCCGGATGAGCACACTCTCGCCGTGGTTCTTCAGGGAGAACTCCACGTAGGAGTCGACCGTCTCGGCCGGCAAGTAGCGAGCCGACATTTCCCGGAGCTGCTCGACGGTGCCGGTGGTCGTCTCGACGACCGGTCCCTCCACCGACACGTACCGGAGGGTCGGTTCGAGCCGGTCGACCATCAGCGAGAACCGGCCCGCCGCCTGGATCAGCTGGTTCTTCCGGGAGTCGGGCCCGGTCAGGATCCATACGTCGCCGCCGGGCTCGTACTGGTACCAGATCGGCACGGTGAGCGGGGCGCGTCCCGCACCCGCGTCGACGGCAAGCGCGGCGATGTGGGGCTCGGACAGGAACTGTTCACGCTGTTCGCGGGTCAGGGCCATGCCTGTTTCCTCTCGATGTGCTCTCGACAGTCTCAATCTCAATCCCTCCCCAGCACCAACGTCCCCGACGAGCAGAACCATCCCCCGGTCGCCGAAGCGACCGCCAACCGCGGCAACTCCCCTCCCTGTCCCCGCACTTGACGATCCCCGCCCTCCCCCCGCAACTGCCGCACCGCCTCCACCAGAAGGAACAGCCCCCGCATCCCGGGATGTTGGGCCGACAGCCCGCCCCCGTCCGTGTTGACCGGCAGCTCCCCGCCCCGCACCAGCAGCCGCCCCTTCTCCACGAACGCCCCGCCCTCGCCCTTCCCGCAGAAGCCGAGGTCCTCCAGGGTCACCAGGGTCATGTAGGTGAAGGCGTCGTAGATCTCCGCGAAGTCGATCTCCTGCGGCCGCACCCCGGCCCGCTCGAAGGCGAGCCGCCCGCTGACCGCCGCCGGGCCGACCGTGAAGTCGGGCCACTCGGACATCGCGGCGTGCGAGACGTGCTCCCCGGCGCCGAGCACCCACACCGGTGCCGTACGGCAGTCCCGTACGAACTCCTCGGCGGCCAGCAGCACCGCCGCCCCGCCGTCGGAGCGGATGCAGCAGTGCAGCTTGGTGAAGGGGTCGGCGATCATCGGGCCGGACAGGACGTCGTCGACCGTGATCGGGTCGCGGAACATGGCCTCGGGGTTCAGGGCCGCGTTGGCCCGTGCCTGGACTGCGACGGAGGCCAACTGCTCGATCGTCGTGCCATGTTCGATCATGTGGCGGCGGGCGGCCATGGCGTACTTGGCGATGAGCGTGTGGCCGTAGGGGACCTCGAACTGCAAGGGCCCCCGGGCGCCGAAGGACAGGTTGCCCGTCCGCCGCCCCGCCTTGATGTCGGCGCGGGCCGTGGAGCCGTAGACGAGGAGTACGGCGTTCGCGTGCCCCCTCGCTATCGCGTCCGCCGCGTGGGCCGCCATGACCTCCCAGGTCGAGCCGCCGACGGAGGTGGAGTCGACCCAGGTGGGACGCAGGCCCAGGTACTCGGCCACCTCGACGGGCGCGAGGGTGCCGAGCCCGGCGGAGGCGAAGCCGTCCACCACCTCCCGGCCGAGCCCCGCGTCGGCCAGGGCGCGGCGGGCCGCCTGGGCGTGCAGGGCGTACGGGGTCGCGTCATCCACCCGACCGCAGTCGGAGAGGGCCACGCCCACGACGGCGACTTTCCGGTTCCCGGGAGTCATGCGAGGCCTCCAACCTCTGTGCATCTCGTTGCGGCCCTCCTAATATGACGGCCCGTCAGATACGGAGGGAAGAGCCATGGACGCCAGCCTCACTCCCGAGCAGGACGAGATCCGCCGCACCCTCCGCGAACTGCTCCGCAGCCGCTGCGGCCCCCGAGAGCTGCGCGCGGCCCTCGACACCCCCGCCGGCCACGACCCCGCCCTGTGGACCGCCCTCGCCGAACAGCTCGGCCTGCCCGGACTCGCCCTGCCCGAGGCATACGGCGGTGTCGGCTGCTCGGCGACCGAACTCGCCCTGGCCGGCGAGGAGGCAGGGCGGGCGCTCTGCCCCTCCCCGTTGCTGGCCACCGCCGTCCTCACCGCACCGCTGATCACCGCCCTCGGCACCGAGACCCAGCGCGCCGAACTGCTGCCCCGCATCGCCGCCGGCACCCTCACCGCCGCCCTCGCCGTCCCCGGCACCGCCCTCGCCACCGCCCTCGCCCTCACCGGCCCCGGCGGCGGCGACTGGGCCGGCGGCGGGCGCGCCGGGGGCGTGCAGGCACGGCGGGTGGAGGGCGGCTGGCGGCTGTACGGGCAGGTCGACCAGGTGCTGGACGGGCACAGCGCGGGGCTCCTGGTGGTCGCCGCGCACGCCGGGGGGTTCGCCCGGTCACGGACGCTGCTGTTCCTGGTGCCGGGGGATGCGGCAGGGGTCGTACGGGTGCGGCAGACCGCGCTGGACGCCACGCGGCCGCAGGGGCGGGTGCAACTGCGCGATGTGGAGGCAGAGTTGCTGGGTGAGGAGGACGCGGACGTCCTGGGTGCCCTCGCCGACGCCGGCAACATAGTCGCCGCCGTCCTGGCCTGCGAGGCCGTAGGGGCCGCCGACCGGGCGCTGGAGGCGACCGTGCAGTACCTCAGACAACGGGAACAGTTCGGCCGCCCGATCGGCTCGTTCCAGGCGGTGAAGCACCGACTGGCGGACGTATATGTGGTGGTGCAGGCGGCAAAATCGGCGGCTTATTACGCGGCCTGGGCTGCAACGCCCTCAAGGGGCGCGGGGAACTGCGCGACCAGCCACAACGAACCCGCAGACGAAACACGACACATCGCGGCACTCGCCCTCGCCCAATCGCTGGAAGCCCTCCGCACCGCCTCCGCCGAAGGCATCCAGCTCCACGGCGGCATCGGTTTCACCTGGGAGCACGAGGCTCACCTGTACTTCAAGCGGGCCGCCGGCGACGAGCTGCTCTTCGGGCCGGTGCATCGGCTGCGGGCGCACGCCGCCGACACCGCGCGGCTCTTCGACGCCCAGGAGGTGGTGGTGTGATCGGCGCACGCGTGGTGCAGAAGGTGTCCTCGACGCGGGCCTTCGCCAAGGCCGCCCCCCATGTCATCCCCGCGCTCGACCGGGCCGTCCACCGCCTCACCCGCGGAAAGGTGCTGCTCAGCGCCCAGATGCTGCCCGGCGTGATCCTGACCTCGACCGGCGCCCGCAGCGGGCTGCCCCGCCGTACGCCGCTCGCCTGCATGCCCGAGGAGGACGGCCGCGGCTGGATCCTCGTCGGCTCCAACTTCGGGCGCACCGGACACCCCGCCTGGACCGCGAACCTGCTGGCCCATCCGGATGCCGAGGTCAGCTGGAAGGGCCGGGACATCCCTGTCACGGCCCGGCTGCTGGAGGGGGAGGAGCGGGCGGCCGTATGGAAGGCGGTGCTGGCCTTCTGGCCGCCGTATGCGACGTATCAGGCCCGGGTGGAGCGGGAGATCCGGCTCTTCAGGGTCGTCCGCAGGTCCTAGCGGCGCAGGGCATAGCGGCGCAGGTCAGGGCGGCGCAGGTCAGAGCGTCGCCAGACGCTGTACGAGGAGGAACGCGCCGATGCCCAGCATGGCCGCCCCGGACGTGCGGGTGACCGCCCGGGCCGCCGCCGGGCGGGCGCCGAGGACCGCGCGGGCCGCGAGGCCCACCGTCAGATAGACGGCGGCGCAGCACGCCATGTGGAGCAGTCCGAGTACGGCGGTCTGGGCGGGGACGGGCAGGTGCTCGCCCTTCGGCACGAGGAACTGCGGCAGCACGGACAGGTAGAGCAGCAGGCCCTTGGGGTTCAGGCCGCTGATCGTGGCGCCGCGCAGAAAGACCCGGGCCGGGCGGGTGGCCACGGCCTCCTCGGCCGCCCCCGGCGTGCCCGGCCGACGCAGCACGCTCCAGCCCAGCCACACCAGGTACGCGGCACCCGCCACCGTCAGCGCGGTCAGCAGACCCGGTTCGCCCGCCACCAGCACCGCCAGACCCGCCACCGCGAGCACCGTGTGCAGCGCGTACCCGCTGACCAGGCCCGCCACCGCCATCACCGGCGAGCGGTCGCGCAGCCCGGCAGAGATCGCGTACGCCCAGTCGGCGCCCGGCACGCAGACGAGCAGCAGGTCGATGGCGAGGAAGGAAATGAGCAGTCCGGAGTCCATGGTGGCGAGATTAGGCGGGGATGGTCCGAAAGTGTTGTCGATGTTTTCCCGTAACCAGCGGTTATGAGGGAAGATCTGCCTCATGGACGACGTGGACAGAAAGATTCTTGCCGAGCTTCAGCAGGACGGGCGGTTGACCGTGACCGAGCTGGCCGCGCGGGTGCGGCTCAGCGTCTCGCCGTGCCACCGGCGGCTGCGGGAGCTGGAGCGGGTCGGAGCCATCAGCGGGTACCGGGCCGTCGTGGACCCGGCGGCTGTGGGGCTGACCTTCGAGGCGCTGGTCTTCGTGTCCATGCGGCAGGAGGACCGGGACACGGTCGCGGGGTTCGAGCGGGCGATCGCGGACATCCCTCATGTCCTGGACGCGCAAAGGCTGTTCGGTGAGCCCGACTACCTGCTACGGGTGGCCACCGCCGACCTCGCCGCCTTCCAGCGGCTGTACGACGAGCGGCTGGCCACGCTGCCGGGGGTGCAGCGGCTGACGTCGACGCTGGTGATGAAGCACGTCGTACGGGACCGTCCGCTGCCCGCATAGCACGGCAGGCGGCGGCTCACGTCGGGTGAGCCGCCGCCTGCCAGACAGGACTTGAGCTGGACGTGACTACTTCGTCGGCTTCTTGCCGGTCACGCCCAGGTGCACCAACAGGGCGAGATTCGGCTTGAGTTCAGCCTGCTTGACGCCCCACGTCTGGAAGCCCTTCTGGTGCGAGGCCACCGCCGCGAGCATCGCGACGATCGAACCCGCGACCGCGGCAGGGTTGACGTCCTTGTCGATCTTGCCCTTGGCCTGCAGCTGACTGACCGCGTCCGCCAGGGAGTTGTTGACGGAGTTCAGGATCTTCATGCGGATTTTGTAGAACCGTTTGTCGCCCTCGGACGCGCCAAGGTCGACGACGCGGAGGATCGCGTCGTTCTTGCGCCAGAACTCCAGGAATCCGTCGACGAGTTCCTGGGCCGTCTGCCAGCCGGCCTTGCCGACCCAGCTGCGGCCCTCCACGAGTTCGGTCAACCCGGCGCCCTCGGTGGCCATTTGCTCGGCGATCTCCAGGACGGCGCCCTCGACGTCCGGGAAGTACTGGTAGAAGGTCGCGGGTGAAGTCCCCGCCTTCCGGGCGACATCGATGACTTTGACGTCCCGGTAGGGGGAGGAGCTGAGCATCTCGCTGAGGCAGTCGAGCAGCTTCTGCCGGGTCGCCTGCCCACGCCGACCGGCCACGCGGCCGTCGACGGTACGCACTTGTCCTGTCATGTCGTCAGCTTACCGAGGCGTGATCGGGGCGCGATTCGGCCGACTGCAAATGGGGTGCACGGGGATGCCGAGGCTGGTGTGCCTGGTCTGCGCGGTGCGTAAGACGCCGTTACTTTGGCCGCATGGCCGAAAACAGGGCATCCGCATACGGAACGGAATACTCCGAGGGCGTTCCGTGCTGGGTGGACGCGCAGCTTCCCGATGTGGAGGCGGGCAAGCGGTTCTACGGTGAGCTCTTCGGGTGGGACTTCGAGGAGGCCTTCGACTCCACCGCCCTCGCCCGGCTGGACGGCGAGCCCGTCGCCTCGCTCTCGCGCAAGACGGACGGGCGGATGCCCACCGTGTGGACGGTGTATTTCGCGACCCCGGACGCCCAGGAGCTGGTCCGGCGGGTCCGTGCGGCCGGGGGGCAGGTCATCACCGCGCCCGTGGCGGTGGGGGAGGGCCTCGGGGCGGTCGCCCTGGTCACCGACCCCGAGGGCGCCGTCTTCGGGCTGTGGCAGGCGGGCGAGCACCCGGGCTTCGGGCGCCGGCACGAGGTCGGCAGCTTCGGCTGGGCCGAGCTGTACGCCCGGGACACCGAGGTCGCCAACGACTTCTACGGCGGGCTCTTCGCCGACGCCCTGTTCGGGCCGGACGCCAAGCCGGACTTCGGGCGTGCGGCCGTCGAGGAGGTCTTTCCGGCGATGATGCCGCCCCACTTCGTCGTCCACTTCCGGGTGGAGAACTGCGAGGCCATGCTCGCCGAGGTGACCCGGCTCGGCGGGCGGGTGCAGGTTCCACCCTTCGAGACGTCGTACGGAACGGTCGCCGTGGTCACCGACAATCAGGGGGCGTCCTTCGCGCTGCTGGAACGCGCGCCGCTGGAACGCCGAGGAGCGCCGGAGGACTGACCTCATTTCTGACCTCACTCTTACCTCCGGCGTCCCAACATGCGAACCGGTGCTTTCCGTCGGGTGCCGGAGTGTGGTTTTGTCCCAAGACACCCCGTTCCGCCCTTGGGTTCGCAACCACGCCCCAGGACAGGAAGAATCAGGGTGCGTGCCGCCAAGGCGGTGCGGTGGTGAGACGCTGCACGGGGTCGCGTAAACATGTCGGTGGCGCGGCTCGTACGGGGAGGTGGCAGGCAGAGTGGTGGATCAGCTGACGCAGCACGATCCGCGCAGGATCGGGCCGTTCGAGGTGCTCGGACGGCTGGGTGCCGGCGGCATGGGGCTGGTCTATCTCGCGCGCTCGGCGTCCGGTCGGCGCGTGGCGATCAAGACGGTCCGGACCGAGCTCGCCGAGGACCAGCTGTTCCGTGTCCGCTTCACCCGTGAGGTGGAGGCGGCACGGGCGGTCTCCGGCTTCTACACGGCGGCCGTCGTCGACGCCGACCCGCGTGCGGCCGTGCCGTGGCTGGCCACCGCGTATGTCCCCGCGCCCTCCCTCGAAGAGATAGTGAACGAGTGCGGGCCGCTCCCGGCCCAGGCGGTGCGCTGGCTGGCGGCGGGGGTGGCGGAAGCCCTGCAGTCCATCCACGGCGCCGGTCTCGTCCACCGCGACCTCAAGCCGTCCAACGTGCTCGTCGTCGAGGACGGCCCGAGGGTCATCGACTTCGGTATCGCCTCCGGCGTCTCGAATACGCGTTTGACGATGACGAACGTCGCGGTCGGCACGCCTGCCTACATGTCGCCCGAACAGGCGAAGGACTCCCGCAGCGTGACCGGCGCGAGCGACGTCTTCTCGCTCGGCTCGATGCTCGTCTTCGCCGCCACCGGACACCCGCCCTTCCACGGCGCCAACCCGGTCGAGACCGTCTTCATGCTGCTCCGCGAGGGCCCCGACCTCGAAGGCCTCCCGGACGAGCTGCGCCCGCTCATCGAGTCCTGCATGCAGATGGAGGCGACCGCCCGCCCCAACCCCGCCGACCTCCAGGCCCAGCTGGCCCCCCACCTCTTCGGCTCCGGCTCCGACGACAGCGGTACGGCGTCGGCCTGGCTGCCCGAGCGGGCGGTGAGCCTGATCGAGTCGCGGCGCGGCGGCCGCCCGGCGGCGAAGCCCTCGTCGTCCTCCGGCCGCAGCGGCGGCCGTATCGCCCCCGCGCCCGCGCCCGTCCCGCCCCCGCCCTCGCACGACCCGGTGGTCCCGGCCCCGCAGCCCGCGCCCGTCGCGGTCGGCGCCCCCGACACCGGCCCCGTACGCCTGGCCGGCGCCGCGGTGCCCATTGGCCCCGGCCCCCGCGTCGCCGACGCCCGCGCCGCCGCCGTCAAGGCGCCCCCTCCGGAGGCCGGCCTCGTCGCCTCCTGGGCCCGGCCCCACCCCGGCGTCAACGGCACGGACCCCGCCGTGGGCCCCGCCGTACCGGCAGCGCCGCCCGTTCCCCCGGAGACGGCGGCCGGCTGGCGCCCCTGGCGTTTCCGCATGTCGAACGACGTCTGGGGCACCCCCTCCGTCGCCGACGACCTCGTCTACGTCACCTCCTTCGAGGTCCACGCCCTCGATGTGGCCACCGGCCGCCGCCGCTTCAAGACGCGGGACGTGGCCTGGTCGATGGCGGTCGCCGACGGCCGTATCCACGCCTCCGACGGCCCCACCCTGTTCGCCCTGGACTGCCGCGAGGGCGCGGACCTCTGGCGCCTGCAGACGGACGCGTGGGTGTACTCCCTGAAGGCCGAGCGGGGCACGGTCGTCACCGGCACCCGCGGCGGCGGCGTCCAGGCCTGGGAGGCATCGAACGGCCAGAAGCTGTGGGAGATCACCGGCGCGCAGACCGACTTCGAGTCCCCCGAGGCGGGCCCCGCGCTGTACGACGGCACGGTGTACGTCTGGAAGGACGCCCGCCTGCGGGCCCTGGACGCCCGCACGGGCGACGAGCGCTGGTCGTACCCCATCGGCGACGCCGCCTCCTGCGGCGGAGTGCCGGTACGGGTGGCGCAGGCCCAGGACGGCCATGTGTACGTGTCGGCCGGCACCCGCGTGCTCGCCGTCGACGCGGCGAGCGGGCACGTCCGCTGGCACTTCGAGGCCCCGGCGGTGTTCCTGTGCCCGCCGGCCTTCGTGCCGGGCCCGGCGGTGACCGGCGGCGGCGTCTACCTGGCCGACTACCTCGGCACGGTCTACGCCCTGGACGCCACCGACGGCCGCGACCGCTGGCGCATCGCCACCGAGTCCCGTTCCTCGGTCGAGCCGGTCCTGGTGGCCGCCGGCCATGTCCACGTCGGCAGCGGCAAGGGCCTGTACACACTGGACGCGGTCACCGGGACGCCGAAGTGGCGCTTCCAGGCAGGCGGCGACATCGTGGGCGCACCGGCGGTGGCGGAGGGCCGTATCCACTTCGGCTCCACCGACCACCTGCTCTACACCCTCAAGGCCGACGACGGCCGCCTGAGATGGAAGCTCGCCACCGGCGGCGAGATCACGGGCTCGCCCGTCGTGAAGGACGGCGTCGTGTACGCGTGCAGCAAGGACCGGTGCGTGTACGCGCTGGACGCGGAGAAGGGCACGGGGACGGCCAGAACGGCCTAGCGCAATCGCCTGCTGCTGCCTGGTTCTGCCCGGTGACGGCCGTCGTGCCGGCTGCACGGAAGGGGGCCGGACGGCGGCCGTCGCCAGGGGGAAGCGGGTTCGCGGCCTGCGGGGGCTTTCTTCACCGCTCTCACACAAGACGCTACGCCCGGTGAGCGGTCCCCGCCATGCGGCGCTGCTAGCGTGACGTGCTCACGATCAGTACAGCGGGGTTGCGCAACATTTTCCGGGGGTTGAACAACGTGAAGCTTCGCCATGCGCGCGCTGTGGCCGTGTCCGTCTGCGTGGTGGTCGCCCTGACCGGAGCCCGGCGCTCCCACGGTGGTGGCTGCGACGACAGCTCGAGCTCCCACAGCTCGTCGAGCAGTTCGGGCGGCAGCACCCACTACGACGATGACGACGACTACGACACGGGCTCGTCGTCCGGCGGCGGTGCGGAGGAAAGCCAGGTGCCGGCCGCGGAGGACACCGACGACCTGAAGATCGAGAAGTGCGAGTACGACGCGGCCCAGGGGCTCGTCGCGCGCGTCCGCGCCACCAACAGCAGTGCGACCACGACGTACTCCTACTCCTTCACCGTCACCTTCAAGGACCCGGCCGGCAAGGAGTTGCA
Organism: Streptomyces sp. DT2A-34; assembly: GCF_030499515.1. Classification (NCBI taxonomy): domain Bacteria; kingdom Bacillati; phylum Actinomycetota; class Actinomycetes; order Kitasatosporales; family Streptomycetaceae; genus Streptomyces; species Streptomyces sp. DT2A-34. The sequence continues at coordinate 5,693,422 of NZ_JASTWJ010000001.1, forward strand.
CACCACCAGCTCCGGGATCTTGACGGTCGACGCCGGCGCCACCGAGACCACCGACGTCGCTGTCCCGCAGTCCGCCTCCGGCGGTGTCCGCTGCGAGCTGAGCGACGCGCTGCGTATGTCCGACTCGTACTAGGTCACCGTGTCCTGAACCCGGGGCGGCGGGCGGCGAACAGCTCCGCCTGCCGCTCGCCCGGCAGGTTCCCCAGCGCGATCAGATGCGGCGCCTGCGCGAAGGCGTGGGCGAGCGCGGCCTCCCTGGCCGCCCACAACGCCCGTACGGTCCCCTGCACGCCCTCCGCCGGATACCCGGCGATGACGGTGGCGCGGTCGACGGCGGCCGCCAACGCCTCGCCGGGCTCGGTGAGTTCGGAGACGAGCCCGATGTCGTGGGCCCGCCGGGCCGAGAGCCTCTCCGCGCTCCCCATGAGCATCATCCGCGCGACCTCGCCGTACGGCATCCGCAGGGCCATGAGGGCGGACTCGTAGGCGCTGACCATGCCGTACGTCGTGTGCGGGTCGAAGAAGGTGGCGGTCGGGTCGGCGACGATGAAGTCCGCCTCGCCGAGGAGGTAGAAGGCGCCCCCGCAGGCCATGCCCCGCACGGCGGCGACGACCGGCTTCCACAGGTCGTTGGCCTTGGGCCCGACCCGCAGGAGCGGATCGTCCGTCATGTACGGCGAGTTGGGCTGCGGCACCACGGCCTCCCGGTCCAGCCCCGTACAGAAGGCCCGCTCCCCGGCACCGGTGAGAACGACGGCCCGCACGGCGTCGTCGAACCGTAACTCCCGCCAGCAGCCGACCAGTTGGTCCCTCAGTTCGAGGTCGATGGCGTTGAGACGCTCGGGCCGGTCGAGGGCGACGACGGCGACGCCGGTGTTCTTGTCGCTCGTGACCGTGAGGCTCACGGTCGCTCCAGGACCCACTGGGGCAGCCCGCTGCCGCTGAACACGGCGTGGACCTTGGCGCCGATGCGGATCCGGTCCGGGGCAAGGGAGTTGAGGGGCGCGTCGGGGCCGGTGACGAGGTTGCCGACCAGGCGTATGCGGGGGAGGTCGGTGAGTTCGACGACGACGACGTTGTACGGCGCCTGCTCGGCGTAGTCGGGCAGGAGGGGCGGGTGCGGGACGACGTACGACCAGATACGGCCGTGCCCGCCGACCTGCCGCCACTCGCTCGCGAAGGACTGGCAGTGCGGGCAGCAGGGGCGGGGCGGGAAGCGGGGTTCGCGGCAGTCGGCGCAGGTCTGGACGCGGAGCTCGCCCTGGGCGGCGTACTGCCAGAAGGGGGCGCCGTCGGGGTCGGTGACGGGGGAGAGCATCCTTGATCAACTCCTCAGGAGCAGCGCGGAGGTGGGGACGCCTTCGCCGGCGGTGACGAGACAGGTGGCGGCGCCGGGGACCTGGGCGGTGCTGGTGCCGCGGAGCTGCTTGACGCCCTCGTTGATGAGGTTGAACCCGTGGACGTAGGCCTCGCTGAGCCCGCCGCCCCCGGTGTTGACCGGCAGCGCCCCGCCGATCTCCAGGGCGCCCCCTTCCGTGAACGCCCCGCCCTCACCCCGCCCGCAGAACCCGTACCCCTCCAGAGAGAGGGGTATGAGAGCCGTGAACGCGTCGTAGATCTGGGCGACGTCCACATCCTGTGGAGTGAAGTCGGCGTGCTTCCACAGATGCCGGGCGGCGGTCCAGGCCGGTCCGGTGAGCGGGTCGTCGTTCCAGTAGTTGACCATGCCGTGGTGCTGGGCGGGCAGGCCCTGGGCGGCGGCGTGGACGTAGACGGGGGTGTGGCGGCAGTCCCGGGCGCGCTCGCGGCTGACGATCACGCACGCCAATGCGCCGTCCGTCTCCAGGCAGTTGTCGAAGAGGCAGAGGGGCTCGCTGATCCACCGGGAGGTCATGTACATCTCGCGGGTCAGGGGCCGTTCGTACATCACCGCGGCCGGGTTCTGGTTGGCCCGGTTCCGGCAGGCGAGGGCGACGTTGAACAGGTGATCCCGGGTGGCGCCGTACTCGTGCATGTAGCGGCGGGCGAGCATGGCGATCTCGTCCACGGGGCGCAGCAGGCCGTACGGCCGGGTCCACTGGGCGGGTGTGGGCAGTTGGGCGGCGGTGTCGCGCCAGGGCCGGGGTCCGCTTCCCCGCTTCCGCGACCGCCAGGCGACACCGACCGTCGCCTGCCCGGTGGCGATGGCGGCGGCGAGATGCGCGACGGTGGCACACGAACCGCCACCGCCGTACCCCACCTTGCTGAAGAAGGTGAGGTCCCCGAACCCGACGGCCTTCGCCAGCTCGACCTCGTCCGTCTCCTCCATGGTGTAGCTGGCCAGCGCGTCGACCTCGCCCGGGGCGATGCCGGCGTCGTCGAGGGCGGTGAGGACGGCGCGGCAGGCGAGGGTTCGCTCGTCCTCAGGGAGGTGTTTGGCGAAGGGCGTCTGCCCTATGCCGACGATCGCGGTCGCGTCCTTGAGTCCGGCCATGTGCACACCTCCGCGCTGCGGACGGGCTGCTGACAGGGCGTCAGGTTACAGCTAATCTGACGGGTAGTCAGCTGTTGGGGGTCCGGGGTTCGGGGAGGCGGGTTCATGGAGTGGCAGAGCATCCCGGAACTGGTCCGCCGGGCGGCCGAGCGGTACGCGGACACCGAGGCGGTGGTGGAGGGCCGGACCCGGATCTCGTACGGCGAACTCGGCGCCCGCGTCGAACGGTCGACGGCGGCCTGCATCGCGAACGGCATCACGCCGGGCGACCGCGTCGCCATCTGGGCCCCGAACACGCTCGACTGGATCGTGGCGGCGCTGGGCGCGGTGTCGGCGGGGGCGGTGCTGGTGCCGGTGAACACCCGCTTCAAGGGCACGGAGGCCGCGGACGTACTGCGCCGCAGCGGGGCCCGGCTGCTCTTCGTGACCGGCACCTTCCTGGGCACCTCGTACGTGGCGTCGCTGCGCAGGGCGGTCGCGGAGGGGCCGGGGCTGCCGGAGCTGGAACAGGTGGTCGTGCTGTCGGACGACGCCCCGGCGGACTACCGCACCTGGAAGGACTTCCTGGCGAGCGGGGACCGGGTCGGCGAGGCGGAGGTGCGGGCGCGCGCGGGGGCGGTGGAGGGCTCCTGGCCGTCGGACATCGTCTTCACGTCCGGCACGACGGGCCGCCCGAAGGGCGCGGTGATCACCCATGCCCAGACGCTGCGCGCCTACGAGGTATGGAGCGACCTCGCGGGCCTCCGCCAGGGCGACCGCTACCTGATCGTCAACCCCTTCTTCCACACCTTCGGCTACAAGGCCGGCGTGATCGCCTGCCTGATGCGGGGCGCGACGATGATCCCCCAGCCCGTCTTCAACGTCGGTACGGCCCTGGCGAACATCGCGGCGGAACGGGTCTCGGTCCTCCCGGGCCCACCCACCCTCCACCAGTCGCTCCTGGACCACCCGGCGAGGGCGTCGCACGACCTCTCCGCGCTCCGGCTGGTGGTGACCGGCGCGGCGGTGGTTCCGTTGCGCCTGGTGGAACGCCTGCGCGGGGAACTGGGCGTGGAGACGGTCCTGACGGCGTACGGCCTCTCGGAGGCCAGCGGCATCGTGACGATGTGCCGGCGCGGCGACGATCCGACGGTGATCGCGTCGACGTCCGGGCGGGCGATACCGGGCACGGAGATCCGGGTCGAGGCCCCGCCCGGCGAGCCCGGCGAGGTCCTGGTGCGGGGCTTCAACGTCATGCGGGGCTACTACGAGGACGAGACGGCCACGGCGGAGGTACTGACGCCGGACGGCTGGCTGCGGACGGGCGACGTGGGCGTCCTGGACTCCGCCGGGAACCTGCGCATCACCGACCGCATCAAGGACATGTTCATCGTCGGCGGCTTCAACGCGTACCCCGCGGAGATCGAGCAGCTGCTGGGCCTCCACCCCGAGGTCGCGGACGTGGCGGTGATCGGCGTACCGGACGCGCGGCTGGGGGAGGTCGGCAAGGCGTACGTGGTACGGCGGCCGGGGGCGGTACTGACGGGGGACGACCTGATCGCGTGGGCACGGCGGGAGATGGCCAACTACAAGGTGCCGCGGTGGGTGGAGTTCCTGGGGGAACTGCCGCGGAACGCGAGCGGCAAGGTCCTCAAGGGCGAGCTGCGGGGCAACTAGGCCGGCGCGCCGACGCGTTGTGGGCCATGCCGGGGTCGCTTGAGCCGGGTGGGGGCAGCGGCCGGGGAGAGTGACCTCGTAGGGGTCTCCGCCATGACGCACGGCGGCCGCGGCGGCCTCCCCTCCGCGCCGCCGCGGCCGATCCCCGTGGGGTGAGGGTTACTTCGTCGGCTTGAAGGGCTCCGACGTGGCGTGGATGTCCTTCGTCTCGAGAGGCTCCTCGGTGGCGTGGATGTCACCCTGAGTGGTGGCGCCCCCGTCCGTCGCCTTCGTGTCGGCGGCCGCGGTGTCGGCGGGCTCCGAGGTGGCGTGGATGTCCTCCAGCTTGACGACCTGCTCGTCACTCATGATCGTTGCTCTCCACTGGTCTTGTCCGGCAGTAGGTTGGGCAAGGCCCGTCCGGTCACTCCCCCGAGGATGGCCGGACGGGCCGTTGGGCCGTTCACCTTAAACCGCTGATGTGTGGCCCTCTTCCTCGACCCGTCTGCCCCCCGACGCGACGGATCGACTGCCTAGAGGATGGAACCCGGCGATAAACGAACGATGAACGCCGCGGCGGGCCCGCTCAGACTGCCCGGGCGGGAGCCAGCAGCGCCCGCACGGTGGCGGCCTCCGGCGAGCCCAACTCGTCGTAGATGGAGACGGCTTCCTCCCAGCAGACCCGGGCGCGCCCCGTGTGGCCGACGGCGGTCAGGGCGTGGCCGAGCACCGTGAGGACGTTGCCGCGCCGCCATTCCCCGCCGATGCCGCGCAGCACGGTCAGGGCCATCTCGGCGTTCGCCGCCGCCTGGGCGTAGCGGCGCGCGGCGATGTCGACCTCCGCCAGGCGGAACAGGGTCATGCCCTCCCACAGGCGCTGGCGGCTGTCGCGGAAGACCTCCAGGGCTTCGAGGAGCCGGTCGGCCGCGGGACCGAGCTGTCCGCTCTGGGTGAGAGCCATGCCCAGGGCGTAGCGGCCGTTCGCGCCGCGCATGGAGTTGCCCATGGCGTCGTAGATCTCCATGCCCTCCTGGGCGAGGGACACGGCGCTCTGTGTGCGGCCGGTCGCCAGGTGGATCCGGGAGAGGTTGCACAGTGCGCTGGCCTCACCCGGGCGGTCGACCAGGGTGCGGAAGTGCCTGATGGCGTGGGAGAGGTGCTCCTCGCCGTCCGCGTTGCGTCCCTGGTACAGCGCGATGACCCCGAGGGCGTTGTGGGCCCAGCAGACGGGCAGGAGGTCGTCGGCCCGGTGGGCGAGGCTGATGAGCTGTTCGGCCTCCTGGTCGGCCAGGTCGAACCGGCCGCTGTCGAGGTGTGCGTGGGACAAGGTCATGAGCGCACGGGCCTCGACCTGCTCCACGCCGATCTGCCGGGCGGCCTCCATCAGGGTCCGCGCCGTGGCCTCGTACTCCTTGGAGTTGGCCCCCGACTCCGAGATGTCGACGGCGGCCCACAGCAGGTCGATGGCGCGGCGCAGGGCCTGCGGGCGGTCGGCGCACTGGCGGGCGAAGGACAGCAGGCAGTTCGCCTCGGTGTAGAGCCAGTCCCGCGCGTCTGTGCGGGAGTGGAATGTCCTGGCCGGATATGTGGTGGCCGCCAGGTGGTCCACCAGCCGGTCCCCCGGCCGCTCGATCGCGTACACGCCTGCTGCCGTGGCCAGATAGAAGTCCAGCAACCGCGACAGCGCCGCATCCTGCTCGCTCGGCGGCCACTCGTCCCGCTCCGCGCACGCACGCGCGTAGAGCCGTACCAGGTCGTGGTACCGGTAGCGGCCGGGCGCCGCCGACTCCAGCAGCGACGTGTCGACGAGGGACTCCAGCAGGTCCTCCGTCTCCTCCGGCGGCAGATCCAGTACGGCCGCTGCCGCCGCCAGCGAGATGTCCGGGCCGTCCGCCAGGCCCAGCAGGCGGAACGCCCGTGCCTGGGCGGCGTCCAGGGCGCCGTAGCCCAGCTCGAAGGTCGCCTTCACGGCCAGGTCGCCGGCCTGGAGCTCGTCCAGCCGGCGCCGTTCGTCGGCGAGCTTGGCGGCGAGGACCGAGACCGTCCAGGTGCGGCGGGCCGCCAGGCGGGACGCCGCGATGCGGATCGCCAGCGGCAGGAAGCCGCACGCCGCGACCACGTCGAGGGCCGCCTCGCGTTCGGACGCCACCCGTTCCTCGCCCACGATCTTCGTGAACAGCTGCAACGCCTCGTCCGGCGACATCACGTCCAGGTCGACCAGGTGGGCACCCGCCAGGTCGACCATGCGGACCCGGGACGTCACCAGCGCCGCGCAGCCCTCCATGCCCGGCAGCAGCGGGCGGACCTGGGCCGCGTCCCTGGCGTTGTCCAGCAGGACCAGGACCCGGCGGCCGTCCAGCACGGACCGGTACAGCGCCGCCCGCTCCTCCAGCGAGTCCGGGATCGCCGAGTCGGCCGTGCCCAGGGCGCGCAGGAACGAGCCCAGTACCGTCTCCGGCTCGGCCGCCCGCGCGCCCGCGCCCTGGAGGTCGACGTAGAGCTGCCCGTCGGGGAAGGCGCCCCGAGCCTGGTGGGCCACGTGTACGGCCAGCGTCGTCTTGCCGACGCCGCCGATGCCCGCCACCGCCGACACCGCCATCACCCGGCCCTCGGCCGAGGCGAGGACGTCGCTCAGCTCCGAGACGAAGGCGGCACGGCCCGTGAAATCAGGGACCGTCGCGGGGAGTTGGGCGGGGCGCACCGGGGCCGTCGGCGGCTCGGCGACCGGCGCCGAGGGCGCCGCGAGGCCGGAGTCCGCCCGCAGGATCCGCTGCTGGAGCTCCTTCAGGCCCGGGCGCGGGTCCACGCCCAGCTCGTCCGCCAGCAGGCGCCGCGTGTCCGCGTACACCGCCAGCGCCTCCGCCTGACGCCCGCTGCGGTACAGCGCCAGCATCAGCAGCTCCCGCAGCCGCTCCCGGAGCGGGTGTGCCGCCGTCAGTGCCGTCAGCTCCGACACCGCCTCCGCATGGCAGCCCTGCTCCAGGTCCATGTCCAGGCGGGATTCGAGGAGCTGGAGGCGCCACTCCTCCAGGCGGACCCGCTGGGCCTCCGCGTACGGCCCGGGGACTCCCGCCAGCACCTCCCCGTCCCACAGGGCCAGCGCCCGCCCCAGCACCTTGCGCGCATGGCGCAGATCCCCGGCGTTCCTGGCCTTCTCCCCCTCCGTCGCCAGGTCCTGCGCCACCGCCAGGTCCAGCGCGCCCTCGGCCAGGCCCCGCACCGCGTAGCCGCCCGACTCGCTCACCAGGACCCCGGGGTCCAGCACCTTGCGCAGCCGGGAGGCGTACGTCCGCAGCGCCGCCAGTGCCTGCGAGGGCGGTTCCTCGCCCCACAGGGCGTCGATCAGTTCCGCCGCGGTGGCCGTACGGCCCTCGCGCAGCAGCAGGGCCGCGAGCAGGGCGCGTTGCTGGGGGGAACCGGTGGGGAGCTGTTCCTCGCCGCGCCAGGCGCGTACGGGGCCGAGCACGCTGAAGCGCAGCGCCGCCGCCGGCCCCGCCGTATCTGTCGAGGAGCCGGGACGCCTCTGCTCCGGCACTCGCGGTACCCCGTCCATCGCAGTCCCCCTAGGACCTGTTTACATCCCCGCCAGTTTGCCTTGTTCCGGCAGATGCGTCAGCTGTGGAGCGGCTGATCACAGGCAGGCACGCGGGATATCACAAGGCCCTCACGTGCTCTTCGCACGGCGGAGCCCACTCCCGCGTAGCTGACGGACCGTCAGATCGGCGCTACCGTGACGGACATGGACACCGAGACCGCGTTTCCGCTGATCATCTCCGTCGACGACCACACGGTCGAGCCGCCCACCGTCTGGCAGGACCGGCTTCCGAAGAAGTACCTCGACACCGGTCCGCGCATCGTCCGCGCGCCACTGAAGGAAATGACCTTCCTCGGCGGCCGGTTCAAGCCCGTCATGGGCCGGCCGGGCGACGACGGGCCCATCGGCGACTGGTGGGTGTACGAGGATCTGCACCGGCCGATCACCCGCCTCGACACCGCCGTCGGCTACAGCAGGGACGAGATCAAGCTGGAGGTCATCACCTACGAGCAGATGCGCCCGGGGTCGTACGACGTCCCCGCCCGCCTCGCCGACATGGACGTCAACCACGTCCAGTCCGCCCTCTGCTTCCCGACCTTCCCCCGCTTCTGCGGCCAGACCTTCACCGAGGCGGCCGACCACGAGCTGGGGCTGCTGTGCGTGCGGGCCTACAACGACTGGATGGTGGAGGAGTGGTGCGGGCCGAGCGCGCGAGGGCGGCTCATACCTCTCACCCTCATCCCCCTCTGGGACGCCGAGCTGGCCGCCGCCGAAGTCCGCCGTAATGCCGCCCGCGGCGTCCGTGCCGTCGCCTTCTCCGAGATCCCCCCGCACCTCGGGCTCCCGTCCGTCCACACCGACGACTGGGACCCCTTCCTCGCCGCGTGCGACGAGACCGGCACGGTGGTCGCCATGCACATCGGTTCGTCGAGCCGTATGCCCTCCACCTCCGCCGACGCGCCGCCCGCCGTCGGCTCCACCATCACCTTCGCCAACTGCTGCTTCTCGATGGTCGACTGGCTGATGAGCGGCAAGTTCGAGCGCTTCCCCCACCTCAAGGTCATGTACGCGGAGGGCCAGATCGGCTGGATCCCGTACATCCTGGAGCGCGCGGATGTGGTGTGGGAGGAGAACCGGGGCTGGGGCGGGGTCGCCGACAAGGTGCACCGGCCGCCGTCCGAGCTGTTCGCCGACCACGTCTACGGCTGCTTCTTCGACGACGCCTTCGGGCTCAGGAACCTGGACGCGATCGGCGTCGGCAACGTCCTGTACGAGACCGACTACCCGCACTCCGACTCCACCTGGCCCAAGTCCCGCGAGGTCGGCGAGGCGCAGATGGGGCACCTGGACGCGGACGTGGTCGAGCGGATCGTGCGGCGCAACGCCATCGAGCTGCTGGGCCTGACGGACGACGGGCTCTGGCCGGGCGGCGGCGGTGCCCGGTGAGTCTCCGGTACGGCATCCAGCTCCCCGTCCAGTCGCAGAGCACGATCTACGCCGAGACGTGGGAGGCCGACGCCGGGCCCGAGGACCTGCTCGCCGTCGCCCGCACCGCCGACCGCGCCGGCTTCGCCTACCTCGCGAGCTGCGACCACGTCGCCATCCCGCGCCGCCTCGCGTCCGCGATGAGCACGGTCTGGTACGACCCCGTCGCCACCCTCGCCTTCCTCGCGGCGGCCACCGGGCGCATACGGCTGCTCAGCCATGTCGCGGTCGTAGGGCTGCGGCATCCGCTCCTGACCGCCAAGCAGTTCGCGACCCTCGATCACCTGTCGAACGGCCGCCTGATCCTCGGGGTGGGGGCCGGGCATGTGCGGGAGGAATTCGAGGCGCTGGGGGTCGACTTCGAGCGGCGCGGGTCCGCGCTGGACGAGTCGATCGACGCGCTGCGAGCCGCGCTCGGGCCCGACGAGTTCCCCGAACACCACGGCAGGCTCTACGACTTCGAGGGGCTCGGCCAGCGACCGCGTCCCGCCCAGGAGCAGGTCCCGGTGTGGGTCGGCGGGTCCTCCCCGGCCGCGGTGCGCCGGGCCGCCCTGAAGGGGGACGGGTGGCTGCCGCAGGGGGATCCGCGGGAACGGCTGCCCGCGCAGATCGCCCGGATACGGCGGCTGCGGGAGGAGGCGGCCGTCGAGGGGCCGTTCGTCATCGGTGCCATCACCGAGCCCCTGTACGTCGGCAAGCCCGGCTGGGACGTCGGACGCCGGACCGTCGCCAAGGACGCCGAGGAGCTGGCCGAGTCGCTGCGGGCCTACCGGGCCATGGGCGTGCACCAGGTCCAGGTGCGGATCCGGTGCCGCAGCCGGGCCGAACTCACCGACCAGATCGAGGCGTTCGGGACGGAGGTGGCGCCGCTGCTGTAGCCGGGCCGATACCGTGCGCTCCTTGAAAGCTTGAACATGTCCACGCCGACCGCCGTATGTACCGACGTACTGACGTTGATGTACGGCTTCGGCGGAAGGACACAACGACGTGCGCGCTTCCCGGAAACTCACCGTCGCCCTCGCCTGCCCCGAGGATGCCTGGCCGCATCCCGACTGGCCGGCTCCGGACGACCCGTACGTCGGGCGGGTGGTGCGGCCGGCCGCGCCCTTCGAGGCGGCGCGGGCGGACGCGGACGTCGTGATCCTGCGCTGCGAGGACCCCTCGGCGGCCCTGCGGGAGCTGTGGGCCGCCGACGTCCCGGTGATCGTCATCAGCCCGCGCCGCGACACCGAGACCATCGTCGAGGTGTTCCGCGGCGGAGCGGGCTATCTGGTCGAGGGCGACTACTGCACCTGCATGCTCTCCTCGGCCGTCGTCGGGGCCACCGTCGGGCACACGTACCTCTCCCCGGCGGCCTGCGCCGCCCTGCGCGAAGGGGCGCGGCGGATGCCCACCGGCGGGGAGGCCATGGAGCGGCTGCGGTCGCTGCTCTCGCCGCGTGAGCGGCAGATCATGGAGCTGCTGTCGACCGGCCTGGGCGCCCAGGAGATCGGGCTGCGATTACGGCTGAGCGAGAAGACCGTCCGCAACAACCTCAGCAACATCTACGCCAAGCTGGACGCACGCGGCAGCACGGACGCGGTCCTGCGCTGGCTGGGAGCCACGCCCGTGCTTCGCACCTGAGAACCGGCAACCGTGGATTACGGTGCCGGAACCTCCGACAGCGGGATTTCGACGTCGGTGACGTTCTCGCCGGCCGCACCGAATCCCGGTTCCGACCTGAGGGCGCGCGTGGAATTCCGCAGCCCTGCCGCCTCGGGGGTTCCGCACCTCACATTGCGCAGCCAGAGGCGGCCGTCGGGGGTGCCGTTCTTCAGGACCTGCGGATAGAAGACGTGTACGCCCGTGGCGCCCTCGCTCGGGGAGAAGAACACCTTCTGGCCGTCCTGCGCCTCCTTGTACGTGGCTCGTAGGAAGCCACTCACGTCCGTGCGTTTCGCGGACCACATGAAGAAGGCGATGCTGTCCGCCTGTACGGTGTCCGTCCTGCTGAACGCCAGGGTGGTCGTCTTGTCGTCACGCGTGATGTTGATTTCCGAGGTGCTGAACTTCACGCCGATCTCGAAGACGGAATTGGCGAGCTTCGTGCCGGCTTCCGCGGTGAATCCGTCCTCTAGCTGGATGGTCCTGGTGACGGACGCGCTCACGTCGAAGGTCTTCGAGGCGGTGCCCGTCGATCCGCAGTTGTCGCTCACCGTGGAGACCCGTTGATTGGGCCCGAGGTTGTCCCGTTTGAACTGGACATCGACGAACGCGCAGTTCTCGAGCTTGTCGGAGTCCGCCGAGCAGTCGGCGGTCACTTCGGAGGGGGTGGCGGCGCCCGCCGAGTTCATCAGCGGAACGGCCACCGCGACGGCGACCAGCGGGGACAGGACGAGGGTGATGCGCTTCTTCTTGCTCCGGTGGCTTCTGGTGCGGCCGGCGCGTGTCATGGGGCTCTCCTGTGGAATGTGGGGGGTCAAGGGTTCAGCAGTCGGTCAGTACGGCCTTGGAGGTGCCGTCCATGACACCGGGGGCACCCGCCGCGCCCGGCAGGATGACGGGGCCCTCGACGACCTCCGGTGCCACGAAGTTCTGCTCGGGGGAGGGGTTGGTGACGGTCGTCGCCTCACGGGCGTCGATGCGTACCCGCCACTCGCCGGTCATCCGCTGCGTCTTCGGCGTGAACTCCATGTGGAGCACCTTGCCGACCGGCACTTCCCGCTGTTCCGTGTCACCCGCGGTCGCGGACTTCACCGTCATGTCGAGGGTGCCCTTGTGCTTGAGCCAGGATCCGGTCAGGGCTCCGAAGATCCCTCCGCCGCCGCCCTGTTGCGTGACGGTGTACTTGCCCCGTCCCTGGGCCGCCGTCGCCGACCAGGTGATCGACACCTTCGCCGGTTCGGTGGCGTTCGGTTCGCAGTTCGGGAAGTCGATGGAGGCCTTCTCGGTCGGCCCGTCGAAGGTCTCGAACTTCGTCTCGACGAAATCGCAGTTGTCGGAGGCGAAACTCGGTCCGGCGATCGGATGGCCGCCGAAATCAGAAATGGACTGCTGCTTGCCATTGAGCACCCTGGCCCGCTGGCACAAGGTCATGATCTGCTCGGGCGTCTTCTCGTCGGCGGCGTTCGCCGACGGCAGCAGCACGGTGGCGATGGCTCCGCCGGTCACGAGGGCCGATCCGACCGCCACGATCCTGATCTTCTTGTTCTTCAGTCTCCGCTTGGACATGGCGAAGATTTTGGATTCCCTTGACGGGCGCCGACAGGGTCAAACATCCCTACTTGTGGGTCACGTGAGATTCGCCTCAGCAACGCCCCAGTGGCGCCTCTGACTTGCATCTGACGCTCCGTCAGGTATGCCGCTACGATGCGAAGTCCACCGTGTCCACCGTGTCCACGGTGTCCACCGTGTGAAGGGGGCCGTAATGGGCAAGCTCGACGGACGGGTCGTCATCGTCACCGGGGCGGCGCGCGGACAGGGCGAGCAGGAGGCGCGGCTGTTCGCGGCGGAGGGCGCGAGAGTCGTCGTCGCCGATGTGCTCGACGACCAGGGCGAGGCCCTCGCCGAGGAGCTCGGTGCGCTGTACGTCCACCTGGACGTGGGCCGGGAAGCCGACTGGCAGGCCGCCGTCGCCGCCGCGCGCGGGGCCTACGGCCATATCGACGCGCTGGTCAACAACGCCGGCATCCTGCGCTTCAACTCCCTCGTCGACACGCCCCTCGACGAGTTCATGCAGGTCGTACGGGTCAACCAGGTCGGCTGCTTCCTCGGCATCAAGACCGTCGCGCCGGAGATGGCCGACGGCGGCACGATCGTCAACACGGCCTCGTACACCGCGGTGACCGGCATGGCGGCCGTGGGGACGTACTCCGCCACCAAGCACGCCATCCTCGGCCTCACCCGGGTCGCCGCCCTGGAGCTGGCGCCCCGCGGCATCCGGGTCAACGCCATGTGTCCCGGCGCCATAGACACCGCGATGTCCAACCCGTCGCTGCTGGATCCGGAAGCGGACGCGGAGGAGACGTCGAGAGCGCTCGACGGGCTCTACCGCAAGCTCGTGCCGCTCGGCCGGATCGGGAAGCCGGAGGAGGTGGCGCGCCTCGCGCTGTTCCTGACCTCGGAGGACTCCTCGTACATCACCGGGCAGCCGTTCGTGATCGACGGGGGATGGTTGGCGGGCGTCTCGGTTCTCTGACCCCGGCGAGGACAGTTGCCTGACTGGCCGTCAGCTATTGACCATCCGTGCGCCCGGTGCCACAGTCGGCGGCATACCGCCGATCTGACGAAGCGTCAGAAACTACTGGGGACGGTGAACCTCCTTGGAATTCGGGCTCTTTGTACAGGGATACGTGGGCAAGCGCGCCGAGACCGACCCGCTCGCCGAGCACAAGGCACTGATGGAGGAGACCGAGTACGTCATCCAGGCGGACCGGTCCGGCTTCAAGTACGCCTGGGCGTCCGAGCACCACTTCCTGGAGGAGTACTCGCACCTCTCCGCGAACGACGTCTTCCTCGGGTATCTGGCCCATGCGACCGAGCGGATCCACCTGGGCTCCGGGATCTTCAATCCCCTCGCCCAGGTCAACCACCCCGTGAAGGTCGCCGAGAAGGTGGCCATGCTCGACCATCTCACCGAGAACCGCTTCGAGTTCGGCAGCGGGCGAGGGGCGGGGTCGCACGAGATCCTCGGGTTTCTGCCGGGGATCACCGACATGAACCACACGAAGGGGATCTGGGAGGAGACCATCGCCGAGTTCCCCAAGATGTGGCTCCAGGACGAGTACGAGGGGTTCCAGGGCAAGCACTGGCAGCTTCCGCCGCGCAAGGTGCTCCCCAAGCCGTACGGGAAGTCCCACCCCGCGATGTGGTACGCGGCCGGGTCGCCGCCGTCGTACGCCATGGCGGCGAAGAAGGGGCTCGGGGTGCTCGGGTTCAGTGTGCAGAAGGTCGCCGACATGGAGTGGGTTCTGGAGCAGTACAAGACGGCGGTCGTGAACGCCGAGCCCATCGGTGACTTCGTCAACGACAACGTGATGGTGACGACGACGGCGATCTGTGCGCCCACGCATGCCGAGGCGATCGGGATCGCGGTGCGGGGCGGGTTGCACTATCTGCCGTCGCTGGTGTTCCGGTACCACGACACGTTTCCTCGTCCCGAGGGGTTCCCGGTGTGGCCGGAGACGTTGCCCGAGTACACGCCGGAGTTCGTGGAGCTGCTGATCGAGGAGGAGTTGTTGATCTGCGGGGATCCGGATGAGGTGTTCCGGCAGTGCAAGCGGTGGGAGCAGGCGGGGGCCGATCAGTTGAGCTTCGGGTTGCCGGTGGGGGTGCCGAAGGAGGAGACGTTGCAGACGATTCGGTTGATCGGGGAGCACGTGATTCCGAAGATCGACACGGATCCTGTTCATCGGACTTCGCGGTTCCGGAGGGGTGCCTGAGCGTCGTTGGCGGCTGCGGGTTCGTGGGGGCTGGTCGCGCGGTTCCCCGCGCCCCTGAGGGCGCGGCCCGCACCCGGAATTCAAGGAGGAACCGTCATGCTCGATCACGTCATCAAAGGCGCGACCGTCGTCGACGGGACGGGCGCGCCCGCCCACACCGCCGACGTCGGTATACGGGACGGTCGCATCGCCGTCATCGGCATCGTCACCGAGGAGTCCCGCACCACCGAAGACGCCACCGGGCTCGTCCTCGCCCCCGGATTCGTCGACCCCCACACCCACTACGACGCCCAGCTCTTCTGGGACCCGTACGCGACCCCCTCCCTCAACCACGGGGTGACCACCGTCGCCGCCGGGAACTGTGGGTTCACCCTCGCCCCCTTGAACCCGGCCCGTCCGGACGACGCCGACTACACGCGCCGCATGATGTCCAAGGTCGAGGGCATGTCGCTGGTCGCGCTGGAGGAGGGGGCGCCCTGGAGTTGGCGGACCTTCGGGGAGTATCTGGATGCCCTTGAGGGGCGGATCGCCGTCAACGCGGGGTTCATGGTGGGGCATTGTGCGCTGCGGCGGTATGTCATGGGGCCGGAGGCGATCGGCGGGCAGCCGAGTGCGGAGCAGCTGGCCGAGATGGTCCGGCTGTTGCACGACGCCATGGACGCCGGTGCGTGGGGTTTCTCCACCACCCAGTCGTCGAGCCACTCCGACGGGGACGGCAAGCCGGTGGCCTCCCGGCACGCGAAGCCGGACGAGTTGCTGGCGATGTCGCGGGCGGTCGGTGACCACGAGGGGACACAGATCGAGGCGATCGTCGCGGGGTGTCTGGACCAGTTCAGCGACGCCGAGATCGAACTGTTCGTGGAGATGAGCGCCGCCGCCGGACGGCCGCTCAACTGGAACGTGCTGACCATCGACTCGGCCGTTCCGGAGCGGGTGCCGCGGCAGCTGCTCGCGAGTGAGCAGGCCCGGAAGGCGGGCGGCCGGGTGGTGGCCCTCACCATGCCGATCCTCACGCCGATGAACATGTCCCTGGGCACCTTCTGCGCCCTGAACCTCATCCCCGGGTGGGGGCCGGTCCTCGGGCTGCCCGTGCCCGAGCGGATCGCCAAGCTGCGCGAACCGGACGTACAGGCCGAGTTGCTCAGGCACGCCACCGCCAAGGAGGCGGGGGTCTTCCGACGGCTGACGAACTTCGGGCGGTACGTCATCGGCGACACCTACAGCGAGGCCAACCGAGGGCTGAGCGGGCGGGTCGTGGAGGACATCGCCCGGGAGCGCGGCCAGGAGCCCTTCCCGTGCCTGGTGGAGATCTGCGCCGCCGACGATCTGCGTACGGTCCTGTGGCCCATGCCCACCGACAACGACCCCGCGTCCTGGTCCCTGCGCGCCGAGACCTGGCAGCACGAGGACGTGCTGCTGGGCGGCTCGGACGCCGGGGCGCATCTGGACCGGATGTGCGGGGCGCCGTACACGACGCGGTTCCTCGGGGACTGTCTGCGGGGGCGGCGGCTGGTCGGCCTTGAGCAGGCGGTGAAGATGCTGACCGATGATCCGGCGCGGTTGTTCGGGCTGCGTGAGCGGGGCCGGGTGGAGGAGGGCTTCCATGCGGATCTGGTGCTCTTCGACCCGGAGCGGATCGACGCCGGCACGGCCAGCCTGGTGCACGACCTGCCGGGTGACAGCCCGCGGCTGGACTCCAAGGCGATCGGAGTGCGGGCCGTGTGGGTCAACGGGGTCGAGGCGATCCGGGACGACGTGGTGACCGGGGCCGTGCCGGGGCGCGTGCTGCGGTCGGGGCGGGACACCAGGACGGTGGCCACCAGGTGAGCGTCCGAGGTCCTGATGGTCTTGATGGTCCTGGTCGGCAGCGGTTGTTCGTGGGCGGGGCGTGGGTCGAGCCGGAGGGCGGGTACTACGCCGTCGTCGACCCGGCGTCCGAGGAGACCGTCGGGTGGGCTCCGGAGGCCTCGCGGGATCAGGTGCACGCGGCTTGTGCCGCGGCCCGCGAGGCCTTCGGGCCGTGGTCGCGGACGACGCCTCAGGAGCGGGCGGCCGTGCTGGCGCGGGCCGCGGACATCATCCGCGGCCACCTCGTGCCGTACGCCGAACTGGCGCAGGCCGAGACCGGCGCGACCACGGGGACGGCCCGGGGCATGCAGGTCGGTGTCGGGGCGGCCCGTTTCCGGCGGTACGCGCGCGTGGAGCCCGCCGAGTGGGCCATCCCGCCGCAGATCAACGAGGCCGGGCATGGGGGTACCTCCCACGCCTTCAAGGCAGTGGGGGAGGGGAAGGCTGGTGTGCTGGGCGCGCTGGCCGTCCGCCAGCCCGTCGGGGTGGTCACCTGCATCACCTCGTACAACAACCCGTGGGCCAACCCGGCCGGCAAGATCGCCCCCGCGCTGGCCATGGGCAACACGGTCGTCGTGAAACCGGCGCCGCAGGATCCGCTCTCCGTCTACCGGATGGCGGAGGCGCTGGAGGCGGCCGGGGTGCCGGCGGGTGTCGTGAACGTCGTCTCCGGGCGGGCCGTGGAGGTCGGTGAGGCGGCCGTGTCGTCCCCGGACGTCGACATGGTGAGCTTCACCGGCTCCACGGCGGTCGGGCAGCGCATCGCCGAGGTGTGCGGGCGGGACATGAAACGCCAGTTGATGGAGCTCGGCGGGAAGGGCGCGGCGGTCGTCTTCGACGACGCGGACCTCGGTTCGGCGGTGGCCGGGATCGGGACGACGTTCTCCTTCTACAGCGGGCAGATCTGCACGGCGCCGACGCGGGTGCTGGCCCAGCGGGGCGTGTACGACCGGCTGGTCGAGCAACTGGCCGTGTATGCCGGTCGGTTGAAGGTCGGGGATCCGCGTGAGGCGTCCACGATCGTCGGGCCGGTGATCTCGGCGGAGCACCGGGACCGGGTGGAGGCGTACGTGGAGACGGGGCGGAAAGAGGGCGCGGTGGTGGTGACGGGAGGCGAACGGCCGCCGTACGAGCGGGGTTTCTACGTCGCGCCGACGCTTCTCGCGGACTGCTCCAACGACATGCGGGTCGCCCGGGAGGAGATCTTCGGACCGGTCGTGTCGGTCATCCCCTTCGACGAGGAGGAAGAAGGGATCGCCCTCGCCAACGACACCGACTACGGGCTGATCGACTACGTCTGGTCCGGTGATGTCGCCCGCGCTTTCCGGGTCGCGCGGCGGCTGCGGGCCGGCGGGGTCGGGATCAACACCGTCGGCCGCAACATGGAGGCGCCGTTCGGGGGCTTCAAGAAGAGTGGGGTGGGCCGGGACGTCGGGTCGTACGCACTGCACGCGTACAGCGAGGTGCAGGCGATCGTGTGGCCGGGGTGACGGTGGTCGGGGTGGCGTTCGCTCGCGCCCGCGCACAGGCAGGATGCCGGCTCGCGCGGTAGCGCTCGTCGGCACCCTGCGCTCTGGGGTCGTCTACGGGTGGATCCGGACTGTCCGGGCGGTGTTGCCGCGGACGTCCTTGACCGTGAAGTCGACGCCGTTGATGGTGCAGTGCAGCGGCGGGGTGCCTCCGCAGCCCATTTCCGTGCCGTCGCCGTAGGCCTTGATCTGGATGTTGTTCTTGCTGATCTGCGGGAAGGTGACGCGTTCGATCCAGAAGCGGTGAGCCCTGAACCCTTCGCCCTTCTTGACCTGGACCTTGCAGTCGAGGTCGGCGCACTTCTTCAGGCGCGAGGGATAGGAGATGGCCCGGGTGTCCGCTGCCGCCGCCGAATGGGCTGCGACACCGGTCACGGTCAGAGCGAGAGCGACCGCGCCCATGGCTGCTTTGCGGGAGCGAGCGGCTGCGCGCCTGGTCGCTCCCCCCTTCGTCTTCGTGGTGTGTTCCATGTGGCGGTTCTAGCGGGCCGGCCGTGGGACGGGTCCCGACGTGCGGCCCTGATCAGGCCCGTCGGACCGTCAGTCCTCCAGGTCCACGCGCACCGTCAGCAGGTTCGTCCCGAAGGCCCTCACGCCCGCGCTGTTGAAGCGCGGCAGGCCGCGCAGGCGGGCGATCGGGTCGTCGTCGGGCAGCAGGTGGGCCGTGCCGGTGTGCCAGCGCCCCCTGATCCGCACCCGCACCCGCGGATCCGCCTTGATGTTGCGGATGTACTGCGACTTGTCACCGAACTCCGAGACCAGCCAGAAGGAGTCACCGACCCGGCGGCCGCCCACCGGTGTCTGCCGGGGCAGGCCGGAGACCCGGCCCGTGGTCTCCAGGACCGTCTGGAGGGGGAGGCGGCGCAGCACCGGATTGCCGACGTGGCGCTGGAAGGCGGTGGCGGCGCGGAACCTGAGGTCGGCGAGGCGGGACATCGTCTGTGAGTCTCCTGTCTCCTGCTGGGTGTCACGGCGCGACGGTCGAACTGTTGCTTCAATGGTCCCCGACGCGGCATGACGAGAGCAGGTGGCTGCGGAATGCGGGTCGTGACCTGGAACCTGTGGTGGCGCTTCGGGCCCTGGGAGGACCGCCAGAAGGCGATCCTCGCCGCGCTGCGCGAACTGCGCCCCGACGTCGTCGGCCTGCAGGAGGTGTGGGCCGCCGACGGCGAGAACCAGGCCGAGTGGCTGGCCGGCGAACTCGGCATGCACTGGGCCTGGGCCCCCTCGCCCGCCCCCGAGCGCTGGCGCCGGCGGATCGGCGACCCCACGGTGGACATCGGGAACGCCGTACTGAGCCGCTGGCCGGTCGCCGACCGGCGCACCCTGCGCCTACCCGCCCCCTCCGACGTCGACGACGGCCGCCTCGCCCTATACACCCGCCTGGTCACCCCCTCCTACGACATCCCCTTCTTCACCACCCACCTCACCTCCGCCCTGCACGCCTCGGCCGTACGCTGCCGCCAGGTCACCGCGCTCGCCGAGTTCATCGCCGAGAACCGGGGCGACACGCCCTTTCCCACCGTCGTCACCGGCGACTTCAGCGCCTGGCCCGACTCCGACGAGATCCGCCTCTTCGGCGGCTACCGGACCGCGCCGCTCGTACCCGGCCAGGTCTTCTTCGACGCGTGGCAGTACGCCGACCCGGCCGCGCCCTCCGTCACCTGGGACCGCGAGAACCCGTACGTCGCGGCGGGCCTGGAGCCGAGCGTGCGCATCGACTACATCCAC
Organism: Streptomyces sp. DT2A-34; assembly: GCF_030499515.1. Taxonomy (NCBI): domain Bacteria; kingdom Bacillati; phylum Actinomycetota; class Actinomycetes; order Kitasatosporales; family Streptomycetaceae; genus Streptomyces; species Streptomyces sp. DT2A-34. Next base: position 5,713,078 of record NZ_JASTWJ010000001.1, read on the forward strand.
GTGGGGCCGCCCGGGACGGGGGGACTGGGCCATGTACGGGGCGTACGGCGTGCGGGCGACGGCCCGGTCGACGGGGTCTGGCCGTCGGACCACGCGGCGGTGGTCGCGGACCTGGGGGACGGGCCGGTGGCCTGAGAGGGGACAGTCACGCCCAGGGGAACATCCGGTGACGAGATGGTGGGCCGCGGCAACTGGCGCCTGATCACAACGGTCACACAGGTGCCCAAGGTCCCCGTATCCGAGGTTGATCACATGAGACCCCGTCAGGCTCTGCTGGCCGCCGCCGCGTTGCTCCCGGCGGCACTGCTGACCGGCACGGCAGCGCACGCCACCGACTTTCCGACGCCCTGGCTCCCGGCCACGGCGTCCCCGTCCCCGTCCTCCATCAACCCGTGGGACTGCTACAGCGACCAAGAGGACCCGCGCCTGCGGACGACGCTTGACGGTCTGCCCGGAGCCATCGCCGTAGGCAGCGGTTGGCACGGCCTCACCCTCAAGGTCCTGAACCTCAGGGACACGGCCGTCGAGGACGTCGAAATCACCCTCACCAAGGTGGCGTACGACAGAAGGCCCGACATGCCCACCGAAAGCCCGGAGTACGTCGACCTTCAGCGCCAGGATCCGAAGTCCCGGGCCTGGGTGGACATCCCCTTCCCGGACGACTACGAGGGCGTCCTCACCACGACGGACATTGCCCCTCGCGAGACGCTGACGTTCCAGCTCCGCCTGCGCGTCAACAGGGGAGTACCCCTGGGGAACTCGGGGCTTCCGAAGGACGAGGGCAAGGGGGAAGGCGACGTCACGGCCTACGCCAGACGCCTGGACGACAACGGCGAGTGCACCTGGTCACGCGACTGGGAAGGCTTCGGCATCCACGAGGCCGGCTCGCACACGGCAAACGGAAACGCCTCCACACCCCCAACCGACGACCTCGCCGACACCGGCCCTTCCTCCGCACTCCCGCTGCTCACCCTCGCGGGTGGGGCGGCCGTCGCGGTGGGCGGGGGCACGGTTTACGCGGTACGACGCCGCAGGGCGGGCGACGGCGGGTCCTGACCGGCCCGGCGACAAGGACCGGGACCGGGGCCCGGCCGGACGGGGTCACCGCGTGAAGTGCTTCGCGGGATGACGGGGGTCCGCCGAGCAGACGTACAGCCCCGCGTGCCCGCCCCGACCGACGGTCATACCGACCGGCTCGCGCGCCGCGGACGCCTCCTCGCTCCTCGGCTCCAGACCACGCTCCTCCAGCGGCTGGAACCGGCCCGGCTCGCCGTCCCCCTGGCCCAGCTCGTACTCGTACGTGTCGAACTGCAGGAACAACTCCAGCGGCGCCCGGCACTCGTCGCACTCCATCGTCCCCGGCATATCCGTCACGCCCCATCTCATGCTGCCGCCCAGCTTGTAGCCCGGGATGGTCGACACGTCGTCGACCAGGCCCCGCTCTTCGAGCCAGACCTCGTGGCGATCGGCGAGAGCGGCCGGGAGTTCGTCCCGCCAGGGGTACTCCGTGAGCCGTTCCGGACGCAGCACACACACCCTCGGGATCATGTCGAACTCCAGGTCCCAGTGCTCCTCGGGATCCGGCTGCGCGGCGAGCGGCTCGGTGACATCGTCGGTTCGCCGCCAGACGAGCCGGCACGCCTGTCCTCACCCCTCCGGGTGCGGCTGGTCGTGCCACTCCGGGCACCACAGCAGCTGCACCAGGTCCGTGCCCTCCGGGAACCGGATCTCCGGGAAGTCCACCGCCGTCAGCTGCGCCTCGGCGACCAGCGGGTAGGGGGCCCTGCTGCCGGCCGTTCACGTCCCTGTGCTCCGCGCAGTACGGCCATGGCTCGGCGGTCGGCCACCACAGGGGGCCGCCGATGTGGCTGTCGCGGGGTCCGGGCCTACCTCGGCGGGGGTGCAGTCGGACGGTGGTCCGGGCGTGGGGCGCCAACTCCGGGAAGTCCACGGCGGGGTCGTGGGAGGCCGGGCCGGTGGTGAGGGTCATGTGCGGGGGGACTTCAGGGCGTTGAGGAGGGTGTCGAAGGTGGCGGGGGTGGTGGTGAGGACGGCTTGGGCGGGGTCGGCGCTTTCGGTGAGGCGGATTGTGTCAGGGCCGGCGGCGGATATGTGGACGCAGGCGTCGCCTTCCTGGCAGTAGGACGACTTCTGCCAGCGGTGCGGGGACATGTCGGCTCCTTCACAGGTCCTGGGCGAGGGCGTGGATCAGGTCGCGGGACTTCTCAGGGCTGAGGGCGGTGGCTTCCACGATGTCGAGAAGATTCCGGTACTTCTCCAGGAGTGCCTCGGCATCGAGGAGGGCCGGGCCGTGGAACTGGTCGAGTTGGGCGGTGTCGAGCTGCGGCACGGGGCCGCGCAGGTAGTTGATGGACTGACCGGAACCGGGGAACGCGCCGACGCCGAGGGGCAGTACGCGGATGGTGATGTGTTCCAGTTCCCCCATGTCGAGCAGATGTTGCAGTTGCGCACGCGCTACATTCCGGCCGCCTACTCGCATGTGCAGGGCGGCTTCGTGCACGACGGTGCTGTACGGAGTCGGATGCGCCCCGTACAGCACGCCCTGCCGCTTGATCCGGTGCGAGACTCGATGCTCGATCTCGGGTGGCGTGGGTGCGGGAATGACGTGCCGGAAGATCTCACGCGCGTGATCGGCAGTCTGGAGCAGCCCCGGCATGTGAGAGGTGTACGCAGTGCGTACGGCGGTGGCGTGGTGCTCCAGTTCGGCGAGGTCGAGAAGCCCTGACGGCAGAACTTCCCGATACGACTCCCACCAGCCGAACGCCTTGTCGGTCGCCATGCTGACCAGAGCCTCGATGAACATCTGGTCAGGGCAGGAGTAGATGTGTGCCAGCGCCCGGATGCGCTCGGGGCTCACCCCGAACCGGCCCGACTCCACGTTGCTGAGCTGACCCTGGCTCGTGCCGAGGGTGCGCGCGGCCTCGGTCGCCGTCATGCCCGCGCGCTCGCGCATCTTGCGTAGCTCCACGGCGAGCCGGAGGCGGCGGGCCGTCAGAGGGGGTCTGGCGGGCATGTGCGAACTCCTCCTGAACGCGCGTTCCGTGGGCAGGTCACTCACAGGAGTGAAGCTGGACCCAAGTATCTCCAGATCTCGCAAATGGCATTTGCTGAGCCCTTACCTTCATGTTCGGGCGCCCCGCCTGGCAGCGCACCGTGGGACGCCACGGCAGAGACACCAGGCACCGTAGGCAACGCCCCAACTCCCCTCAGTGATAGGAGACTTCCGATGGCCACCGTATCCCCGTCCTGGAACTACACCCTTCATCTCCCGCACGATCCACGCGCACCGGGCATCGCACGCGGCACCCTCAGACTGATTCTGGCCGCCCACAGCATGCCCGAGCTCACCCCGACGGCAGAACTTCTGGCGACGGAGCTGCTCACCAACTCGCACCGCCACACGGACGGCCCATACGCCCTCCGACTCCGCTCTTCCGCACCGGGCCGACTCCGTGTGGCCGTATGGGACACCGACCCCACCATCCCGCCCGGCTTCTCGGACCAGTCGACCTCGCAGCCCCCGCCGCCCACTGAACACGAGCACGGCCGAGGACTGCACCTGGTCCGCAGCTGCGCGGACGCGTGCGGCGCGTCGGTGCTCGGCGAGTCGGTCGCGTCGAAGAGCGGCAAGCTGCTGTGGGCCGAGTGCGGAGGCGGGGTGGCGGCGTGGTGAGCGGGGCCCTGGGTGTGGGAACGCGATGTTCGCCCGGCGTGGGCGGCGCCATACTGGGAGGTGGAGCGATGCCCTTTCACCAGGAGCGGACCATGAGCGAACAGCCCGAGCACGGCGGCTGGGGAACGATGCCCGTCCCTGAGATCCGGACCGTGGACGACCTGCGCAGTGCGCTCAGCCGCTACGGCTTCCCGGGCGACCGGGAGCGGTTCGAAGGAGGAGCTGGCGGCGGCCATAGGAGCCTCGCCGACCAATGATTTCGCGGGTGCCGCGGCGGTGGTCCGGGCTTACCGGCACCGGGTCCTGATCAGGAACTCGCCCGAGATCATGTCCGCCCTGGAGGATGCCCGGACCGGAGGCGGCGGCACGTGAACGAGGTCCAGTTGGAGGAGGCCGAACCCGCCAGGAAGGCGTTCGGTGACCTGACGGAGGGGGAGCGGGACGTCGTACGGGAGGCACTCACGGCCATCGGTCGCGATCCGGCGGTGGGGCGCGAGATTCCCGGCTGGCGGCCTCCGTCTGTGGAGTACACGTACACGACACGCCTGGCGCGGGACTCGGCCGAGGCGATCACGGTCGTGTACACGCACACTCCGGGGATGGGTGTGACCGTCGTCTACTACTTTCGTGATCCACAGGTAGTGGACTGAGCTGCGGTCGCACTGCTCGCCTGACCCAAAGCTCGGACCTCCTCAACTCCCTTACATTTTGCGGGAGTTGTCTTGGCTAGGATCTTCAGCCCAAAGGCTGGAGGATGCCATGAGTGATCGCCCCGTCCACACGGTCGAGGTGCCGCTGGGCGACGGAAGTGACGAGACCATCCGGGTCCAGATCCGTGAAGTGGACTCGGCTCTCGTCAGGGTCGGCCGTGGCGGCAGCCCGATCGCGCGGGCGGAGCGGTCCTTCGGTCAGATGCTGGACACCGTGCGACCGGTGGCGGAGAGCTTCGTGGGGCGGTTCCGGGGGCTGGCGAACGCACCGGACGAGATCACGTTGGCGTTCGGGGTGTCGTTGTCGGCCGAGGCGGACGTGGTGATCGCGAGCACCGCCACATCGGCCAACTTCTCCGTGAGTCTGACCTGGAACAGGAGTGGCACGAGTGAACCGGGCGGGAATACTCCAGAGGTCGGTTGATACTGCCGGCTTGCTGGGAACGGGATGGGGACGGGGAGGTCGCGGTGGTGGTATCGGCGGATGAGCCGCAAAGTGTGGACGAGACGCTGGCCAGGGCCGTCGTCCGGATCATGGGAACGGGCGCAGCGAGCGGCAGAGTCGGTGGGGCGGGCGCCCTCGTTACCGAGGATCGGGTGCTGACGTGCGCTCACGTGGTCTCCGATGCACTCGGGGACACAGTCGCCGTGGGGACCGAGGTCGTCGTCGACTTCCCGCTGGCCGAGACGTTCACCGACGACGGGAAGACCCCGTCGGGTATCGCCGTGGTCGAGCAGTGGATTCCCATGCGGGAATCCGACCAGACGGGAGACATCGCCGTCCTGCGGCTGCAAAAGGCCGTCCCTGGTACACGCCCAGTGCCGATGGCGGACCCCGACACCGTCTGGAAGGACACCGCACGTGCCGTGGGTTTCACCGGCGGGGAGGCCGGCACGCACTGGTTTGAGGGGAGGTTGAGCGGAGCCACCGTAAAGGGCTGGTGGCAGTTGGCGCGGGCCGACGGCGAGACGGCACATGTCAGAGGGGGCTTCAGCGGCAGCCCTGTGTGGGACGAGGATTTGGGCGCGGCTGTCGGGATCATCGTCGTGACGGAGCGCGAGGGGGAAGCCCGGCAGACGTTCGTGATCCGCACCCGGACACTGATACGCGAGTTACGCGAGTTACCCGAGGCATCAAAGCTGGATCTCGCGCCCTTGCTTCTCCCGCCCTCACCGTTTCGTGGCCTGAACACCTTCCAGGAGAAGGACACCGCCCTCTTCTTCGGCCGGGACGGGGACATCAAGGAGGTCGTGGCGCTCCTGCAGGGCGATGACCGGACCGTCACCCTCTGCGGGCCCTCCGGCTGCGGAAAGTCGTCACTTGCGCTGGCCGGTGCAGTGCCCAAAATGCGGGCGCACGGCTACGAGGTGCTGGTGGTGAACGCCGGAGGCAACGCCTCTCCCGTGTCCGCGCTCGCGACATCGTTGTACAAGACCGTCCGGGCCGCACCGGAGGAGCCCGGCGCTCCGTGGCCCGGGGGCGCCGACGAGGTGGAGGAACGGCTCGCCACCCACAGTCTCTGGGGCACGTACCACCACTATGTCCGCGGGCGGGAACGGCAGGCGCCGGACGATCTCCTCGTCGTACTCGACCAGGCCGAGGCCCTCCTGGACCGCACCCCGACCGAAATCGACGACATCGTTCGGCTGCTCGCCCCCGAGGGCCCGGAAGGCCGCGCGTTGAAGGTTCTGGCGACCCTGCGCGCGGACGTCATGCACGTGCTCCTGGAGCATCCGAGTCTCGGCCCCTTCCTCAAACGCGGCAGGATCGTCCCTCTGACACCCATGTCTCCGGACCAGCTCCGCGAAGTGATCACCAAACCGGTCGAGGGGATCCCCACCGTCCGATACGACCCCGGCCTCGATCAGCGCATCCTGCAGGACGCGGGCGGCGAGCCCGGCGTTCTGCCGCTGCTGGGCTTCGTCCTGAACGAGTTGTGGCGCCTCCAGGAGCGCGGACGGCTGACGGTGAAGGCATACGGGGATCTGGGAGGCGTCTCCGGCGCGCTCGCCCAGCATGCCAAGGCCGCATGGGAGGTCCATGTCGGCACCAAACCGGCGGAGGACCAGGCCGCGGCACGACGGCTGCTCACCGGCCTGGTACGCATGCTGCCGGGCAGTACGACCCTGCTGCGCCGTCGGCTCACGCGGGAGGAAGCAGGGGAAGGCTGGCCGTTCGCCCTGTCGTTCGCCAAGAAGCGGCTGCTGGTCCTGCACGGGAGCAAGGGGGGCCCGGAAAGCGTCGAACTGGCCCACGAGGCTCTGATCGACGCCTGGCCCGAGCTGAAGCAACAGACGGTGGACGATCGGAAGTTCCTCGTCGGTCGGGCGGAACTGAGCCACGACCGGGAGCGGTGGGAGGAGAAGGAGCGTTCGCCGCATCTGCTGCCAGGTCGTTTGCAGCTCCGTGCCATCGAGGACTGGCTGGGTGAGCGCCAAGACGAACTGACCAACGACGAGAAGCACTTCCTCGACCTCGCCCGGCGCCGGGACAAGGCGCGCCGGGCACGAGTGCGCGCCGCGTGGGTTGCGGTGGCGGCTGTGTTCGCGCTTATCGTGGGGCTCGGGACCTTCCTCGTCTATCAGTCCCGGGTCAGCGAGGAGCGGGACGCGGAGGCGCGTTCGCGGGCCCTGGCCGTCCTTTCGGACAGCCAGGTGGATCAGGACGTCGGTCTCGCCGCGCTCACGGCCATGGCCGCGTACGACGTCTCACCGACGCAGGAGGCCCGTAGCGCGCTGCTGCGCAGGTACGAAGAACTGCGGGACGCCGAGTGGGTCATGAGCGGCGCGGAGGGCCCGGTCGGCGATGTGGCGACCAGCGTGGACGGCACGGTGGCCCTGATGACTACCGAACTCGGACGGGCGACGCTGTTCGTCCGTGAGGCCGGGGGACAGGTCTCGCGCACTCAGCTTCGGGCCCCTGGGCGGGTCTTCCAGCCGATGGTCGCCCGGGACGGGCGGCGGATCGCGTACATGACGGCGGCGGGCAGCTTGGTCTGGCATGACGTGCGTCCCGCCGCGAAGGAGGTGCTCGGACGGGCGCATCCCCTCAGCAACGCGCACTTCGCGGGCGTCGCCGACGCGAAGGGCAGCGGCTCGGAGCCCACCGACACCGCAGACCTGTCCCCGGATGCCGACCAGGTGGCCACGCTGCTGGACGGACGGATTCGGCTGTGGGACCTGAGGACGGGACGCAGCCGGGAGGTGCCCGGGCACGATCCCGAGCTGGAGACGGTGCGGTTCGGGCCGGACAGCGGCACAGTCGTGGCCGAGCGCCAAGCCCTTCTGGACGACTATTCCTCCATCTCCTCCATGGTGTCCATCTCCGCCAGCACCGGAAAGACGCGTGAACTGGCGAAGGAGGTCGACACAAGCTCCTCAAGCTCCTCATTCCTGCCCTCCCTGTCCGGCGACGGACGAGTGCTGGCCGTCTGCCGGAGTGATTCGGACAACGGCTCCTCCTCCTACTGGTCCGTCCGTGTGGCGGACGGACAGGTACTGGGCCGTTACGAGAGTGAGGACGGCAGCTGTTCGAAAGCCGCCCTGGACGCGACAGGGCAGCGTTTCGTCGTAAATGACGGTGACGACTGGTTCCTTGTCGACAACGGGCGGGGCAAGAGCGTGAGGAATGTAGCGGGGCCCAGCCCCGATACCCGGCTTGACCGTCTCCTCCAGAGCCCCCGGGGTCCTGTGGTGTCCACCTGGGGTGTGCGCACGATGAAGGGGCTGCCCCTGGAGGAGGGCACCGAGAACGGCAGGGACTGGGACAATTACGTCTTCGGCGCGCCGAAGCTGCTCAACGGCACCACGATGGTGATGCATCGGGGCCGATCCGGTTCCGAAGGAATCATCGACGACGAGCTGGCACTCGTCGACCTGGAAACCGGGCGTACGACGGCCTCGGTGAAACGGCCTGACAAGGAGGCCGGAAGCGGCGTCGGCCCCTTCGGCGCCTTTCTGTACCCGGCGGAAGTACTGGCGGTCAACGAGGCCGGCACGCTGGTGGCCGACATCGTCGGCGAGAACAAGATAATCGTGCGCGAGCTCCCGTCGCTGCGCCAGACAGCGGAGATCACCACCCGCATGCCCCCTGCCGACACGTCCGGGGAAAGGGAGCCTCTGCGCGTCGACTTCGGCTCGGGCAACAGGCTGGTGACGGTCTCCGGCAGCTGGATCGAGAGCTGGAACGCCCCCGACGGCCGTCGACTCTCGGAGCCCTTCGACGTGCGTGCCCTCCATCTCTCCGAGAAGAATCCGCCCCTGTTCTCGTCGGAGGAACAACCCGAAGACTCCGGCTTCTGGGTGAACTCACATCCCAAACCGGGATATGTGCAGATCATGGTCCAGGGTGATCCGATCCTGCACGCTGTCCATCTGGGGACCGGCAAGGAGAACAGAGGACTGCGCGTCGAACTCGGCGGGGACATCGACCGGGCCTTCCTCGACCCCAGCGGCCGCTACGCACTCGCGAAGACGCTAGGCGGGTTGGTGGAGCTGTGGTCGCTAAAGTCCGGGTCGGCACCAGAGCGGGTGGCTGGGCCGTTCGGGCCGCTGACGATCCCGTATCTGGCCACCTTCGTGAACGACGGCGATACGTTCCTCATCGCCAACGCGAACTCAGTGCGCGTCTACGACACGGCGAATCCCGGCCACGTGGAGTTCTACGACTTCGGCCCCTCGGGCAATATCTTCTTCGGGAACATGCCTCAGCAGTACTTGGGGCTAGGCGACGAGGGGACCTCGTTGGTCCGGAGCAAAGACGGGCAAGTCGACCTGCTCCGCCTCGACCCCGCCCGCTGGAAGAGTGACCTCTGCCGCACCCTGGGCCGCGACATCACCCCCGACGAGCGCCGAGGGCTGCCCGAGGGGCTGCCGGACACGATCTGCCCGCAAGGGCAGGGCGGGCGGTCCGGCTGAACCGCCCAAGTACGGGACCAGGTGCTACGACCTCCCCAGGAAAACCGGATTAGTGAACGCCGCCAACGCCCCCGGCAACGGCCCCACCGCCGCCTCATGCCGCAACTCCGCCCGCACATAGGCCGCGTAAGACGGCGTCGTACGCCACTCCACGACCCCCGCCCCCGACACCGGCAGCGGCGGGCTGGTGAACAGTACGCCCTGGTCGGTGACAAAGCGGACCGTGCAGCGGGGGGCGCCCGTGGCCTCCAGGCGTACGGTCACCGGTGAGTTCCGGTCGACGTTCAGGCGTTCGCCGATGCCGGCGTGTTCGCCCTTCGGGCCCGAGACGCCGAAGGTCAGTGAGACGTTCTTCGACTCGGCGATGTACGACCGCCCGGCCCTGATCCCCTCCTGGATCGCCTCCCGCGTCAGGTCGTCCGCCAGGACCACCGTCTGCGGGCTGCCGACGGGGTCGGGGTCGCGGTGGGCGTCGCTGTTGCCCATCGCCGGGATCCAGGCGCCGGACCCCGAGCGCACGGACGCCACCAGCATGCTGTCCCAGTCCGCCAGCGTCACCTCGTCGTCGGGCGTGTAGGGGCCGTTCCAGACCTCCACCGCGTCCGCCTCGCCGAAGCCGAACTTCCAGTTGCAGCCGACGCACGTGGCGTGCGGGTGGGCGGGGACGACGAGGCCGCCGGAGCGGCGGATCTGGCGGGCGAACTTGCCGAAGCGGTTGTCGCGCGCCCGGTAACGCCAGTCGATGAACGTCCCCGGCTCGGTGCCGAGCGCCACCACGTGGCCGTTGCGCGTCGTGACCTCCTCGCCCAGCATCACCAGCAGGTCGTCGCCCGCCACGTTCGCCCAGTGCGCGTGCGCGGAGTGCGTGTTGTGCTCCGAGCTGTTGATGAAGTCCAGGCCTGCCGCCCGCGCCAGCGCCGCGATCTCCGCCGGGGTGCGGCGGCCGTCGGAGTACCAGGAGTGCAAGTGGCAGTCGCCCCGGTACCAGGCGCGGCCCCGGCCCTTCGCCCGCTCCGGCGGGTATGTCGGCTCGACGGCCTCGCCGGGCTCGCCGTACGTCAGCGTGATGGTGATCTCGTATGGCAGGCCCTGCGGCGCCACCGTGTAGGGGCCGAGGGCGATGGACCAGGTGCCCTCCCGGACCGGCCCGGGGATGTACCCCGGCGTCGCTTCGTCCGCCCGGATGAAGAACTCGGTCCTGGCGCCCCCCGACCAGCCCCGGAAGCCCTTCCCGCCCAGCTCCGTGCCGCGCCAGTCGAAGATGCCGATGTCCAGGGCGTTGCCCGGGGTGCCGGCCGGGACGGACGGTTTCTCGTAGGTGTAGGAGACCTTGATCTCCCGTACCCCGGAGGGGATTTCGAGCGGTACGTACACGAAGTCGGGGGACCCGGGCGGCAGGGTGCCCCGCACCGTGCGGGTCTCCGCGTCCTGGGTGTCGTCGGCGCCTCTGGCGAAGGTCACGCTTCCCAACGTAAGCGCGGCGGCGGCGCCCGTCACGAACAGCGCGCGTCTTCCCAGGCCCGTGTGGTCCGCCTGGCCCGCGTGGTGGTCCTCGCACATGCTGCTGCTCCCCAGGTCGTCGTGAGTGACATGGCGTGGGTGGTGCAGTGGTGGTGCGTGCAACTCTCGTATTCAGCCGTGAACTGCCGTGCAAGGGAAGGGAATCGGCAGCCAATCGGCAGCCGAGCGGGAGTTGTCGAAGCTCCGGTCCGCCCCGGAGACGATGCATATGCGCCGACTGGTCGGTATGGACATCGGGCGGTCGCGCGGTACAGATGCGGTCATGCGCATCTCCGTCACGATCTTCCTCACCGACGAGGCCATCACCCCGACCCGGCTCGCCCGTGAGCTGGAGCAGCGCGGGTTCGCCGGGCTGTACCTGCCCGAGCACACCCATATCCCGGTCGAGCGGGTCACCCCGTACCCGGCCGGCGGCGACCTGCCGCCCGAGTACGGCCGCACCCTCGACCCCTTCGTCGCCCTCGGCCAGGCCGCCGCCGTCACCGAACGGCTGGGCCTCGGCACCGCCGCGCGGCGGAGCCGCATATCGATACAGCACGCTGGTCGCCCAGCACGACCCGATCGACCTCGCCAAGCAGATCGCGACCGTGGACCACCTCTCCGGCGGGCGGTTCACCCTCGGCCTCGGCTTCGGCTGGAACGTGGAGGAAGCCGCCGATCACGGCGTCGAGTGGGCCACGCGCCGCGAGCTCGTCCGGGACCGGATGGCTCTGATGCGGGCGCTGTGGGCGGACGAACCCACCGCGTACGAGGGGGAGTTCGGTGCGGTGCGGGCCAGTTTCGCCTATCCCGAACCGGTACAGAAGCCGCGCGCGCCGAAGGTCGTCGGGCCTCGCACGCTCATCGGCGGAGCCGCCGGGCCGAAGCTGTTCGCGCACATCAGCGAGTACGCCGACGGGTGGCTGCCGATCGGCGGTCGCGGATTGTCCGAAACCTTGCCTGTGCTGCGGGCCGCCTGGGCCGACGCCGGGCGCGATCCGAACGCCCTTCAGGTCGTGCCGTACGCCGTGTATCCCAGCCCGGCAAGCTCGCGCACTATGCGGAGGCGGGGATCGAGGAGGTCGTGGTGCAGTTGCCTCCGGCGGGGGAGGCGGAGGTTCTGCGGCTACTGGACGGGTACGCCGAGTACTTGTAAGCCGACGGCAGGCCGCCCACCCCAGGGGCGCGGGGCTGTGTCAATACGCGGCTCCGCCGCGTGGGCGTGACCAGCCACACCGAGCCCGCAACCGGCAACGCACCGCAGTCCCCGGGACCCCACCCGCCCCCGCTGAACCGGCGGAGCCCCTCCGTATGCTCGAAGAATGACGACTCCCGCGACCCCCGGAACCGGCCCGACTGAGAACTCCATGCGTCGCGCCCTCAAACGCGCCCGGGACGGCGTCGCCCTCGACGTCTCCGAGGCGGCCGTGCTGCTCCAGGCCCGCGGCGAGGCCCTCGACGACCTCGTCGCGTCGGCCGGCCGGGTGCGCGACGCGGGCCTCGAAACGGCCGGCCGGCCCGGCGTCATCACGTACTCGAAGAGCGTCTTCATCCCCCTGACCCGGCTGTGCCGGGACAAGTGCCACTACTGCACCTTCGTCACCGTCCCGGGCAAGCTGCGCCGCGCCGGGCACGGGATGTTCATGTCGCCGGACGAGGTCCTCGACATCGCCCGCAAGGGCGCGGCCCTCGGCTGCAAGGAAGCCCTCATCACCCTCGGCGACAAGCCGGAGGACCGGTGGCCGGAGGCCAGGGAGTGGCTCGACGCGCACGGGTACGACGACACCATCGCCTACGTCCGCGCCATCTCCATCCGCATCCTGGAGGAGACGGGGCTGCTGCCCCACCTCAACCCGGGCGTCATGACCTGGACCGACTTCCAGCGGCTCAAGCCCGTCGCCCCGTCGATGGGCATGATGCTGGAGACCACCGCGACCCGCCTGTGGTCGGAGCCGGGTGGCCCGCACTACGGCTCCCCGGACAAGGAGCCCGCCGTACGGCTGCGGGTACTGGAGGACGCGGGGCGTTCCTCCGTCCCCTTCACGTCCGGGATCCTGATCGGCATCGGCGAGACGTACGAGGAGCGGGCCGAGTCCCTCTTCGCGCTCCGCAAGATCTCCCGGGCCTACCACGGCGTCCAGGAACTGATCATCCAGAACTTCCGCGCCAAGCCGGACACCGCGATGCGCGGCATGCCGGACGCCGAACTCGACGAGCTGGTGGCCACGGTGGCCGTCGCCCGGCACATCATGGGGCCGAGCGCCTGCCTCCAGGCCCCGCCCAACCTGGTCGACAGCGAGTACGAGCGGCTGATCCGGGCCGGCATCGACGACTGGGGCGGGGTCTCCCCGCTGACCATCGACCACGTCAACCCCGAGCGCCCCTGGCCGCAGATCGAGGAACTGGCCGAGCGGTCGGCGGCGGCCGGCTTCGAGCTGCGTGAACGGCTGTGCGTCTACCCGGAGTTCGTGCAGCGCGGCGAGCCCTGGCTGGACCCGCGGCTGCTCCCGCACGTCCGGGCGCTCGCCGACCCGGAGACGGGCCTGGCGCGTGCGGACGCGGTGGTCGAGGGTCACCCGTGGCAGGAGCCCGAGGAGGCCTTCGTCGCCTCCGGCCGTACGGATCTGCACACCACCATCGACACCGAGGGCCGTACGTCCGACCGCCGCGACGACTTCGACGAGGTGTACGGCGACTGGGGCGCCCTGCGCGAGGCCGCCGCGCCCGGCATGGCGCCGGAGCGCATCGACACCGACGTACGCCAGGCGCTGCGGGTCGCGGCCGACGACCCGACCCGGCTGACCGACGACGAGGCGCTGGCGCTGCTCCACGCGGACGGCCCGGCGCTGGACGCGCTCACCCGCATCGCCGACGACGTGCGCAAGTCGGTGGTCGGCGACGACGTCACGTACATCGTCACGCGGAACATCAACTTCACCAACGTCTGCTACACGGGCTGCCGCTTCTGCGCCTTCGCGCAACGCAGGACCGACGCCGACGCCTACACGCTCTCCCTGGACCAGGTCGCCGACCGCGCCCAACAGGCCTGGGACCTGGGCGCCGTGGAGGTCTGCATGCAGGGCGGCATCCACCCGGACCTGCCGGGAACGGCGTACTTCGACATCGCGCGGTCCGTGAAATCCCGCGTCCCCGGCATGCATGTGCACGCCTTCTCCCCGATGGAGGTCGTGAACGGCGCCACCCGCACCGGCATGTCGATCAGGGAATGGCTGACGGCGGCGAAGGAAGCCGGCCTGGACTCCATCCCCGGTACCGCCGCCGAGATCCTCGACGACGAGGTCCGCTGGGTCCTGACCAAGGGCAAGCTGCCGACGGCGACGTGGATCGAGGTGATCACGACCGCGCACGAGCTCGGCATCAGGTCGTCGTCGACGATGATGTACGGCCATGTCGACCAGCCCCGCCACTGGCTCGGCCACCTGCGCACACTGGCCGGGATCCAGCAACGCACCGGCGGCTTCACGGAGTTCGTGACGCTGCCGTTCATCCACACCAACGCGCCGGTGTACCTGGCGGGGATCGCGCGGCCCGGCCCGACGATCCGCGACAACAGGGCGGTGACGGCGATGGCCCGTCTCCTCCTGCACCCCTGGATACCCAACATCCAGACCAGCTGGGTGAAGCTGGGCACCGAGGGCGCGGCCGAGATGCTCCGCTCCGGCGCCAACGACCTCGGCGGCACGCTGATGGAGGAGACGATCTCGCGGATGGCGGGGTCGTCGTACGGCTCGTACAAGTCGGTACGCGACCTGGTGGCCGTCGCCGAGGTGGCCGGCCGTCCGGCGAAGCCCCGCACGACCCTGTACGGCGAGGTGACGGAGGAACGGCAGCGGGCGGCGGCGGCCTCGGACGGGCATCTGCCGGAGTTGTTGCCGGTGCTGGACTGAGAAGGACCCCGCCGCGGGGGTCGGTACGATGATCCGACCCCCGCCGGAGGGGTTCCGTAGCTGAGGAGATGCGTGCCCGTGCCTGCTCCCAAGGTCTGGGTGACCGGTCTGACGGTGGGCGCGATAGCCGCCGTCACCGTTCTCGCCGTGCAGGCCGACAAGGGGCCGCACCCGACAGCGACGGCGGCCCGCCCGAGCTCGTCCGCGTCGGCGGGGGCGAGCCCCGCCCCGTCGAAGTCCACCGCACCCGCCGCCGTGCCGGAGGGCTCGGGCACGGGACGCCGGGTCGTCTACTCCCTCGGCCAGAAGCGGGTCTGGCTGGTCGACGCGAGCGACGCGGCCCGCCGTACCTTCACCGTCTGGCCGGGCACGGTGAGCCCGGACCCCGGCACCTACACGGTGTCGTCGCGCAACATGGCCACCACGGGCTCGGACGGCGTGCAGATCGAGAACATCATCTACTTCGCCGCGAAGTCCGGTGTCTCCATCGCCTTTTCCAACGCCGTGGACGGCTCCTCGCCCCCGCCCGCCGAGGGCAAGCGGACCGGCGGGGTCCGGTTGCACGCGGCCGACGGGGCGGCGCTGTGGACGTTCGGGGAGACAGGTACGACTGTGGTCGTGGTCGAGTAGGCGTCCTCTGCATCCTTCGATGTAGGGCAGGTTCGACTTCGCTCACGACGATTCGGGCCGTTGCCGCCGTGACGATGAATCCATGACGCACACGGACGCGCGAGCCCCGCGGGCACTGGATTCCTCGTCCACCGGACGCCGACTGCCCCTCCTCGACGTACTGCGCGGAGCGGCGATCCTGGGCACGCTCATGACGAACGTATGGATCTTCACCGGTCCGGGCGGGGAGTGGGGAGCCCTGGAGTCCGGTTCGGGCGAGCTGTCGTTCGGATCGCTCGCGGGAGCCGTCGAAGGCACCTTCAGCGTGCTGGCGAACGGCAAGTTCCTGTCGCTGCTGACGATCCTGTTCGGCGTCGGGCTGGCCATCCAGTACCGCTCGGCTGAGCGGCGCGGACAGCCGTGGCCGGGCCGCTACCGATGGCGGGCGCTGTTCCTCTTCGGCGAGGGCACGCTGCACTTCGTCCTGGTCTTCGCGTGGGACGTGCTGATGGGGTACGCGGTCACCGCGCTGCTCGTCGCCTGGCTGCTGACCCGCTCGGAGCGGGCGCAGCGACGGGTGATGTGGTGGGCGGCGGGGCTGCATCTGACGGTGATCGGTCCGCTGACGGCCGCCCTCGCCCTGGACGGTACCGAGGACGGCGGCACCATCTCCCGAGAGGTCGTCGACCTTTACGCGCACGGCGGTTACCCGGACCAGATCGCCTTCCGCCTGGAGAACGCGATCGCGCTCCGCATGGAACCAGTGCTGACCTTCTTCCTCCTCGTCTTCCTCTTCCTGCTGGGCGTACGGCTGTTCCGGGCGGGCGCGTTCGGCGCGGACGAGACGGCGCGGAGGCTGCGCTCCCGCCTCCTGCTGTGGGGCCTGGGCCTCGGACTGCCGCTCAACGCGGCGGCGACCCTGGCCGGCCCGGACCTGTTCCTGCTGGCCCGGTACGGCACCGCCCCGCTCCTCGCCCTCGGCTACATCGGGCTGATCGGCGCGCTGGTGGACCGGGTACGGCGCCCGGGCCCGCTGATGACGGGACTCACGTCCGTGGGCCGAACCGCCCTGTCCGGCTATGTCCTGCAGAACGTGCTGTGCGCGTTCGTCTCCTACGGCATCGGACTCGGCCTCGCCGAACGGCTCGGTGACACGGGCCCCTGGTGGGTGGTGGGACTGTGGGCCGCGGTCTGCGCGGTGCTGATGGTGTGCTCCACGCTGTGGCTGCGACGCTTCTCGGCAGGGCCCCTGGAGGCGGTCCAGAAATGGGCCCTGCGCCACTGATACGCGTCAGGCGTCGGCCTGCCGTCCCTGCCCGAACGGCAGGTGGTTGACGATCAGCACGACCCCGCTGAACAGGAACACCCGCGTCGCGGCGTCGAGCCCGTTCCAGTCGCCCGACTGCCACATCGAGAACCACTCACCACCGATCGCGATGAACCCGCCGCCGAACAGCAGCATCAGCATCAGCAGACCGTAGGTGGAGAAGCGGCGGGCGCGCGGGTCGTCGCGGCGGAACCAGAGCCAGGTGCCGTATATGAGGACGAGGGCGGCGACGGTCTCCCAGACGATGATCGCGACGTACGCCGCGTCCTGAAGTCCCTTGCTGGTGACGGCTCTCCACATCAGGTCGTCGTCCTTGAACGTCGTATCCATCGCCAGGACGTGCCGCACGAACTGCTGGTTCGTCCCGAAGTCCGTGATGTTCCCGAAGGCCACGAGGGTGATGTAGAGGGCGACGGTCGCGGTGAGGAGGGTGGCGGCCAGCTGGAGGGCGCCGCGTGGGGGTGTGGTTGGCATGGTGGTCATCTTTCCCGTGGTGGCGGTGTGTTCGGTACGCATTGAGCCAGAATTGACGAGGACGAGCTCTGGGCGGACGGACGAGAGGACGTACGGTGGCGCAGTCGCGGCCGTCTATGCAGCAGCTGATCGGCCGACGCAGCCGGGCCGGATTCGTGGGCCGGAGTGCCGAACGGGCCGCGTTCCGCGCCAACTTCGACAGCGCACCGGAGGACGAGCGGCACCGGTTCCCTCGACCGGGCCGTGCGGCTCAAGCCGGACTACCCCTGGGCGCTGGTCCGCCGGGCCCGCGTACACCGCGCCCTCGTGAACCCCGACCGCCAACTGGCCGACCTCGACCGGGCGGTGGCCGTGGACCCCGACTGGGCCTGGGTCCGTTGCGTGCGCGGAGACGCCCTGCGCGTCGCCGGCCGCGACGAGGAAGCCCTCGCCGACTACGACCACGCGCTCGCCCTGGAGCCCGACTACGACTCCGCCCGCGCGAGCCGGGGTGCCACGCTGTCCAACCTCGGCCGCCACGGGGAGGCTCTCGCCGACCTGGACCGAGTCCTGGAAGGAAGGCCGACGTACACCTGGGCGCTGCTGCGACGGGCGACCGTCCACCGGAACCTCGGCGCCCACGACGAGGCCACGGCCGACGAGGCCCGCGCGGCCCTCCTGACCGGTGCCGAGACCCCATGAAGCCGGGCAGGTCGGGCAGTTGTGTGCCCCCTCCGACCGGATCCCGCAGGTCAGGGATGCGGTGGGCGGCGAGGCCGAGTCAGGGCGGCCAACTGCAAGACGGGCGGGCCGAACTGGCGCCGGATCGCGGGGAGTCGTGACCCGGCGGTTCCCGACGCCAAAAACCAAAGAACCCGGAAAAGAACCAACCCACCCCCACCGCCCCCGTCGATCACCCGCAGGGGTGAACATCGCCAACTCGGCTGGCGCGGAGGGGTTTCGGTGGTGCAGCGTCAGCCGCAGACAACCGCACACATGAATCGGCCCTCGCCGGGACTGGCATCCCAGTGCGAGGGCCTAACACCAGGAAGAAGAACCCTTCCCGATGACTGAACAGCACCCTAGCGCGCCCGCGCGCCCTTCGTCCGGCCGTCACCCCGGAGGCGTCGAGCACGTCACCGAACCCCACTCCGACCACTTCGTCGTGGTCGGAAACCACCTCGCCCAGCACCCGGAGCTGTCCCTGACGGCGATCGGCCTGGCGGTCCACATCCAGTCGCTGCCCGCGAGGACCCCGATCGGGATCAAGGCCCTCGCCGCGAAGTTCCCCGAGGGGGAGATCCGGATCGCCGCCGCCCTGCGGGAGCTGGAGGCGCACGGATACCTGGCTCGCACCAAGGAGCGTCTTCAATCGGGCCGAGTCGTGACCCGGACGATCTCGTACAACAAGCCCCGGCTCGCGGTTGCGCGAGCGGTTGCGCAGCCCGAGTCCCGCCCGGCACCGGCCCCGGTCTCCGAGGCACCGCCCGCGCCCGACGCCGCCGCCGACCTCCTCTGCGGTCTGCGCGCCCACGACTCCCGCCTGCTGCTCAGCGAGCGCGACGTACGTCGCTTGGCGCCGGCTGTCTCCGCCTGGCTGGAGCGGGGTGTCACCCCCACCGCCGTGCAGCGGACGCTGACGAACGCCCTGCCCGAGGACCCGATCCTGCACCCGGCGGGATTCCTCGCCCACCGCCTTGAGGCACTTCTGCCGCCACCTCTCCCCGCCCCGTCACACCACGCGTCCCCTGTCCGCCCGGACCCACTTCAGACCTGCGACGGCTGTGACCGAGCCTTCCGCGCGCCTGCGCCGGGCCGGTGCCGCGACTGCCGTACGTCCCTCGCGGCGGCGTAGAGGCCCGGAAGCGAGTCCCGTGACAAGCGCCGCGCACGCACCGCGCCACCGACACCGCCGGTACCGTACGAGGACCGAGTCACCCGCACTGGAGGTCCCCGTGAGCGCCCAGGCCGACGGCCCCTACGGACCGCTGATCCCCATGCCCGAGCTGACCCCGGACGCATTGCGGGCCGCGGTCGCGCGCATCGCGCCGAGCCGGATCCCGGCCCTCACGCAACACCTCTTCGAGGCCACGACGAACGCCCAGCAGACACAGAGCCTCGCCCCCCTGCGCACCTTCGTGCACTCCTGGGCCGTGTTCGTGGCGATCGAACGGCATCCGGAACGCGCCGCACGGCTGCGTGAGCTGGAGCAGATCGTGGACGCGGGGGAGCAGGACCCAGCGGAGGCCATCGCCGAGATCCGCGCGATCAGGGAGGCCGCCGAGGCGGAGGCCGGGCTGTGACGGACTGGTGCATGGGACTACAACCCGAGTGCCGAGTACGTCACCGGCGGTCTCCCGCCCGGAGTCGTGGCGGAGGTGGAGCGGCTCGCCACCGAGCTGGCCGCACTCGGCCTTGACTCCGTGAAGGTCGGCAGACCGCTCGACCGGGAGGGCGGGCTGCGTGAATTCGACATCCTCGGCGGGCGCGGCTTCATCAGCTTTCTGGCCGTGCCACGACATGAATGCGTCTACGTCTGCAATGTCACTTGGTATGGGTAATAACTGACGACTCAGGATTACTCGCGACCATTTAGGTCACACCTCGCATACCATTCCGCCCCCTGAACCGACCGTCCCCATTCGATTACAGTGGCGAACTGTCGTACGGACGGACGCTGTCACGGGGAGGTCTTGGTGGGTGCGACAGTCGGCGCCGTCTGGGGCCGTACCGAACAGCAGGACTTCCGCAGCCGGGTGCGTGGGACGCTCCTCGGGGCGGCCGTCGGGGATGCCCTCGGTGCGCCGGTGGACGGGCTCGGGCTGGACGAGATCCGGGAGCAGTACGGCGTCGAGGGCCTCGTCGATCTCGGGTTCGGGTACGGGCGGCGCGGTGCCGTGAGCCATCTCACGCAGCTCACCCTCTTCAGCGTGGACGGCTTGATAAGAGCGCAGGTCCGGCGGGACGCCGGCGCCTGGCATCCGCCGACCGACGTGCACCGGGCGTATCTGCGCTGGGCCGCCACGCAACGGGACTGGGGTCCCGACGAGCGCCGTAAGGACGACGGGTGGCTGGCGCGGGAGGAGTGGCTGTACGCCCGCCGGGACCCGACGCGCGCCCTGCTGCTCGGCCTCGGTGACGAGACCATGGGCACGCTGGAGTCGCCCAAGAACGCGGCCGAGCTCGGGCCCGAGGCCGTCGCCCGTTCCGCGCCCTTCGGACTGCTCGTCGGCTGGGAGCCGCAGCTCGTCGTCCAGCTCGCCGTGGAGTGCGCGACGCAGAGCCACGGCCATCCCGTCGCCTACCTGTCGGCGGGCGCGTACGCCGTGATCGTGCACGGTCTCGCCTGCGGGGAGAGCCTCGACGGGGCGGTACAGCGGGCGCTGGCGCTGCTCGCCCTGCGGCCGGGGCACGAGCCCGTGTCGGACGCGTTGCAGCATGCGCTGGGTGCCGTACGGCAGGGGATGCCCACCCCGGCGCGGGTGGAGGAACTCGCGGCCGACGGCTCGGCCGACGGGCTGCTCGCGGCCGCCGTGTACTGCGCCCTGGTGGGCGAGGACGTCCGCCACGGGCTGTGCCTCGCCGTGAACCACGACGGCCCCTCCGCCGCCGCGGGCGCCCTCACCGGCGGCCTGCTGGGCGCCCTGCACGGCGAGACGGCCCTCCCCCGGCCTGGCTGGCCGAACTGGAGGGCCGCCCCACGATCCTCGAACTCGCCGACGACTTCGCCATGGAGATGACCCAGGGCCCGGCCCTGCACGGCCCGGCCGGCTCGGCGCCGGGTTGGCTGGCCCGGTATCCGCGGGGCTGAGTCGAGGCGGAGCGGGCATGTGAGCGGCGCCGTGGAGGCGCCGGTGGAGTCCGTGAAGCCGGGGGCGGCGGCGGTGGCCCCGCCCTGGCTGGCCGAACTGGGGGCCGCCCGACGATCCTGGAACGCGGCAAGGGCGGCGGCCCCCGGCGTGCCAGTGGCCGCCCCCGCTCCCCGCCCCGACCTCAGTCCTTCGCGCGGACCACGTCCTCCACCGCGCCCGCCGGCACCGGCACCGCGGCCGCCGCCGCCCCGTCCCCGTCCGTGTTGATCTTCTCGATGATCGCAAGCCGCTCCGGCGTGTCCTCCGGCTTGATGAAGCCGATGAGGATGTACAGGACCAGCGACACCGCCAGCGGGATCGAGACCTGGTACTGCAGCGGGACGCCGCCCTCGATCTGCCAGCTGATCGGGTAGTTGACCAGCCAGAAGGCGAGCAGGCCCATCGACCAGCTGGTGAGCGCGGCGGTCGGGCCGGAGCGGCGGAACGGGCGCAGCAGGCCCAGCATCATCGGGATGGCCATCGGGCCCATGAGGCCGGCGACCCACTTGATGACGAC
Source organism: Streptomyces sp. DT2A-34 (assembly GCF_030499515.1). Classification (NCBI taxonomy): domain Bacteria; kingdom Bacillati; phylum Actinomycetota; class Actinomycetes; order Kitasatosporales; family Streptomycetaceae; genus Streptomyces; species Streptomyces sp. DT2A-34. The sequence continues at coordinate 5,734,564 of NZ_JASTWJ010000001.1, forward strand.
CGTGATGATGTCCTTGAAGGCGGGGGAGTTGACCTGCGTCGCCGCCGCCATGGACAGGCCGAGGAAGACGACGGTCGTGATCCGGGCGACCCGCAGGCCCTGACCCTCGCTCCAGGCCCGCGCCCTGCGCCACACCACCGGCGCGCAGTCCCGGGTGAAGACGGCCGCGATCGCGTTGGCGTCGGAGGAGCACATGGCCATGGTGTGCGAGAAGAAGCCGACGATGACCAGGCCCAACAGGCCGTGCGGGAGCAGCTGTTCGGTCATCAGGCCGTACGAGTCGGAGCCGTCCGGCTTCTGCGAGGTGACCAGCAGCGGCGACATCCACATGGGGAAGAAGAGGACCACCGGCCAGACCAGCCAGAGGATCGCCGACAGCCGTGCCGAGCGCTCGGCCTCGTGCGCGTTGGCCGTGGCCATGTAGCGCTGGGCCTGGTTGAGCATGCCGCCGTTGTACTCGAAGAGCTTGATGAAGAGGAAGGCGAGGAGGAAGACCGTGCCGTAGGGGCCGACCAGCGGCTCACCGTGGCCCTGCAGCTCCGGCCTGTCCCAGGCGTCGAGGAAGCCTATGCCCTTGTCGTTCAGCTCCATGAGCACGGCGACGAACATCGCGATGCCGGCCAGCAACTGGATGACGAACTGGCCGAGTTCGGTCAGCGCGTCCGCCCACAGGCCGCCGATGGTGCAGTAGACGGCCGTGATGGTGCCGGTGATGAGGATGCCCTGGTTCAGCGACACCCCGGTGAACACCGACAGCAGCGTCGCGATCGCCGCCCACTTCGCGCCCACGTCCACGATCTTCAGCAGCATCCCGGACCAGGCCAGCGCCTGCTGGGTCTTCAGGTCGTAACGGTTCTTCAAGTACTCCAGCGGCGAGGCCACATGGAGGCGCGAGCGCAGGCGGTTGATACGCGGCGCGAACAGCTTCGAGCCGATGGCGATGCCGAGCGCGATGGGGAAGGACCAGGTGACGAAGGAGGTGACGCCGTAGGTGTAGGCGATGCCCGCGTACCCGGTGAACATCACCGCGCTGTATCCGGACATGTGGTGCGAGATCCCGGACAGCCACCACGGCATCCTGCCGCCCGCGGTGAAGAAGTCGCTGACGTTGTCCACCCGCTTGTGCGACCAGATGCCGATCGCCACCATCACGCCGAAGTAGCCGATGAGCACGGCCCAGTCGAGACCGTTCATGTGCGCCCTCCCAGGGTTCAGCCCGGCGCTCATCCTGGGTGCTGTCGCGTGAACACGACAAGTGAGCGTAAGGTCAAAGGGAGGTAAAAGTGTTCGTCATGAGGTTCTGGGTTCACCCATGTGAACTCATCGCATCAGCTCCCCCGCGTTGACCAGCAACGACTGCCCCGTGAGGGAGCGTGCCCTGTCCGACGTCAGGAACACCACCGCGTCCGCGACATCCCCGTCCGTGGCGAGATCGGGCAGCGCCATCCGCCCCGTCAGCCGTTTCAGGACGTCGGCCTCGGGCGCGCCCTCCGTCCGCGCCGTGAACCGGACGTACGCCTGCACCGGCGGCCCCCACATCCAGCCCGGCAGCACGGTGTTCACCCGGACCCGGTACGGCCCCAACTCCCGGGCCAGCGAGTACATCGCGCTCGTCAGCGCCCCCTTCGACGCCGCGTACGCCGCCTGCCGTACCTGCGAGGGGGCGGCGACCGAGGACTGGGTCCCGATGAAGACGACCGAGCCCCCGCGCTCCTTGAGGGCCGGCAGACAGGCCCGTGTCATCCGCAGTGACCCCAGCAGGTTCACGTCGATCACCGACTGCCACGTGGTGAAGTCCGCGTCTTCCAGACCGCCGAAGTGGCCGTCCAGGGCGGCCACATGGACGACCGCGTCGATCCCCCCGAACCGCTCCCGCGCCAGCGCCGCCAGCGCCTCGCACCGCCGCTCGTCGGTGATGTCGGTCGCCCGGTACGCCGTGTGAGCACCGTCCGGATCGATCTCGGCGGCGCTCTTGGCGAGGTTCGCCTCGGTGCGCGCCCCGAGGACCGCGTTCCCCCGTCGCGCACCACCGTTGCGGCGACCTGGTGACCGAGCCCGGCGCCCACTCCCGACACGACGACGGTCTTGCCCGCGAGCAGTGACATTCCGCTGCCTCCCGACCCTGGACGCACTATCTGACGGCCCGTCAGGGTATGGGTGACCGCAGGAAAGGGGAACCGCATGAGCGAGGACACCCGTAGTGAGGACACCCGCAGCGAGACGTACGCCGAACTGGCCGCCGTCGGCCCGTACGGAGTCCACCCGGGCCACGCCCTGATCACCATGGTCGAACCGCATCCGGGCCACGAGTACGCCTACAACCGCTGGTACGAGGACGACCACTACTACGCCGGCGCGATGGCCATGCCCTGGATGTACGCGGGCCGCCGCTGGGTGGCGACCAGGGATCTCCAACTCCTGCGCTGCCCGGAGAAGTCGGCGATCGCCCAGCCGGTCACCGCCGGCTGCTACATCTCGACGTACTGGATCACCGAGGGCCGCTACGACGACCACATGCGCTGGACGGTCGCCATCAACAAACGCCTGGGCCGCGACGCCCGCGTCCACCAGAACCGCACCCACGTCTTCACGGCGTTCCAGGACCACGAGGCCACGGTGTACCGCGACGGCGCGGCGGGCCCCCGCGACTTCCACGCCCTGGACCACCCCTACGCGGGTCTGGTGGTGCAGGTCATCGACACGGACTCACCGCAGCGGCGCGCCGAACTGCTGGAGTGGCTGCGCGCACGCCACCTCCCGAAGCGCCTGGCGGGCTCCCCGACCGCGATGGTGACGATCTTCCGGCCCACGCCGCTGCCGCTGGACCGCATGTCGTACGTCAAACAGGTCGAGGGGGTCGACACCCGCCTGACGCTCCTGTGGTTCCTGGAGGCGGACCCGAGGGAGTGCTGGGAGGGGTACTTCGCAGGCCTGGACACGGTGGTCGAGGAGTCGGGGCTGGGGAGAGTGGAACTGGTGGCGCCGTTCATCCCGACGATCCCGGGGACGGACACGTACGTGGATCAGCTGCGCTGACGGTCACCCATCAGCGCCGGCCCAGGCATTTCAGCCCGTCTGGGGGTGCCCCCTCTGGGGGAGCTTGAGGACGAGGCCCGTTCAGGGCCGAAGCGGGGGTCTGGGGGCGGCAGCCCCCAGGAACGCCGGTCACCGCAACTCCTCCGGACAAGGCGTCCCCCGCGGCACCCCGTACGGCGCCGCCAGCCGATACTCGCCCGCCCGCGGAGCGACCAGCATCGTCCACCGGTCGCCGAGCGCGTCCTCCTCCGTCTCCATCAGACAGCCGTTGAGGTTGTCGTACGACTTCGGCTCGTCGTCGGGGCGGTTCTTGGACGCCTCCGTCTCCTGCGGCGGGTCGAGCTTCTTGCCGTCGGCGTCGACGATGCTCAGCCAGGGCGAGTAGGGGATGCGGATGAGGATGCGGCCCGGCTTGCTCACCCGCATCGTCATCTCGCCCTGCTCGGCCCGCTCGACGACGGCGTGCGGCTCGGCGAGCGGCGTCGGGTCGGTCATCTGGAACAGCTGCCAGTTGGCGTCGCCCCACACCTGCTTCAGATACGGCATCCCGCGCCGCACCAGCTGCCGCTCACGCAGCGCCGCCGAGGGGTCCGGCTCGTCCTTGGGCAGGACCACGAAGTGCACGGCCCAGCGCTGGAGCCACTCGTGGTAGTTCGCGGAGTTCAGCGTGCCGTCGTAGAAGAGCGGGTTGCGCTCCATGTCGGCCTGGCGGTTCCAGCCGCGGGCCAGATTGAAGTACGGCGCGAGGGCGGCGGCCTCGCGGTGCGAGCGGGCGGGCACGACCTCCACCCGGCCCTTCTCGGCGCCGACCTCCTGGAGCTCGTTGACCAGCGGGGCCAGCTCGCGTGCCCAGGACGCCTCCGGAGCGGCGTGGATGATGTCGTCGACCGTCTTGTAGCCGATCCAGCCGACGAAGGTGAGCAGCGCCAGCACGCCCGCGTACCACTTGCGTGAGCGCGGCACCGTGAAGGGCAGCGCGGCCACCAGGGCCGTCCCGCCGAAGAGCATCGCCAGGCGGGTGATGTTGGAACCGATCTGCGAGCTGATCACCCAGACCAGGACGACCGAGAGGCCGTAGACGGCGGACACCAGCCGGACCGTCTTCCACTCCTTGGGCACCAGCACGAAGGTGGCGACGGCGACCAGCAGCGGCAGCAGCACCGAGCCGATCACCATCGGCTGCGTGCCGGAGAAGGGGAACAGCCAGGCCGACACGGCCACGACCGCGGTCGGCGCGAGGCCCAGCGCCCACGCTCCCGGCCGCCGCTTCTGCAGGAACAGCGCCACCGCCACGAAGCCCACGAACAGCCCCGCCACCGGCGACGACATGGTGGCCAGCGCGGCCAGCGGGGCGGCGCACAACGCCTTCGCCCAGCGCTTGTAACGCCAGCGGTGCGGCCAGCAGAACACGACGGCGACCGCGCCCAGCGCGAACATCGTGCCGAGGCCGAAGGTCACGCGCCCCGAGATCGCGTTGCAGACCAGCCCGAAGACCCCGGCCAGCGCCGCCCACAGCGGGTTCTTCACCGACCGGCTGCGCAGCAGCACCAGCGTCAGCAGGCCCGCCGAGACCGTCCCCGCGATCATCATCGTCGTACGGACACCGAGGACCGACATCAGATACGGCGACACCACGCTGTACGACACCGGGTGCATACCGCCGTACCAGGCCAGGTTGTACGCCGAGTCCGGATGCCGGCCGACGAACTCGGCCCAGGCGTCCTGGGCCGCGAGATCGCCGCCGCTGCTTGCGAACGTGAAGAACCAGATGACGTGGAGGAGTCCGGCCAGAGTCGTGATCGACAGCACCGGATGGCGCAGGACGCGCTCACGCAGGGTGAGGACGGCGGCGTTCAGACGCGACGGCGGTCTGTCCTCCGGAAGGTCTTGACGGTCTCCCTGGCGTGGCGCGGGCACGCGTATTCGCGGACCGGCTCCCCGTCCCGGATCGGCGTCGTCTGCGCGTGTCGGCTCCGCAGTGGCCACCTTTGAGGCACTCCCCGTACTGTCCCGTCTTCTGTTCCGGCCGCTTCCCGTTTCCCCGTGTTGTCGGCCCTGTCGCTGAAGATTCTCCGGCCGCGCGTAGTCAGCGGCGACCTGCCCGTTTCGTGACGCTAGCACGCAGCCCGCCGACGAGCGCCGTCGAGCGCCGTCGGCGGGCTGCGATGCGATGCCGCCGGCCCGTCCCGTGGGTCAGCCGAGACGGGTCAACTTGTCCGTGAAGCCCGGTTCGGTGAGGTCCCTCTGCAGGGCGACCGGGATCTTGACCGCACCGCTCGTACCGTCACCCACGGTGAGCGTGCCCACCTTGGTGCCGGCCTTCGCGGTGTGCGGTACGGCGTCGGAGGCGAAGGTCAGCTCGACCTTCAGCCCGGACCAGCCGACCGCCGTGACGTCCTTGGTGGCGACGACCGGGGTGCGGCCGCCGAGGCCGTCGTCGACGTAGCCCACGACGTCGCCCTTCTTCAGCAGCGTCGCCGACTTCAGGGCGTCCTGGGCGGCGCGGATCAGCTGGTCGCCCGAGTCGAGAGCGGCGGCGAGGATGCCGCCGCCCGCGTCCGGCTGGCGCACCACGGCGCCGATGATGGTCCGCGTCTCGCCGCCGGCCTCCTTCTTCGCGGCGAACACGAGGTTGCCGAGGGCGGAGGTGGTGGTGCCGGTCTTGATGCCGACGACGTTGTTGTGGCCGACCAGCTGGTTCCAGTTGGGGTGGTTCTTTCCCTTGTAGTCGTCGTACGACATCATCGCGGCGACCTCGCGGAAGGCGGGCTGCTTCATCGCCGCCTTGGCCAGCCTCACCTGGTCCACGGCCGTGCTCACGGTGGTGTTGTTCAGGCCGGACGGGTCGGTGTACGTCGTGTTCGTCATGCCGAGGTCCTTGGCGGCGGCGTTCATCTTCGCCACGAACGCCTTCTCGGAGCCGGCGTCCCAGCGGGCGAGGCGGCGGGCGATGTTGTTCGCGGATGCGATCAGTACGCTCTCCAGGGCCTCGCGCTGGGAGATCTTGTCGCCCGCGGTCACGTCGACGGTCGACTCCTGGCCGGCGTCCGACTGGTCCTCGGCGGTCTGGTCGATCTCGATGTCCGGGCCCTCGGCGCCGCTCTTGAGGGGGTGCTCGCGCAGGATGAGGTACGCGGTCATCACCTTGGCGACGCTGGCGATCGGCACGGGCTTCTGGTCGCCGGAGGAGCCGAACGTGCCGAGGCCGTCCACGTCGAGCGCGGCCTGGCCCTCGGCGGGCCACGGGATGTCGACCTTGCCGCCGTCGAAGGTGTAGCTCTCCTCGGCGGTGAGGTCGAGGGCGGGGGCCGGGAGCGGGCGTACGGACTGGACGACCCCGAGGATGACCACGAGCAGCAGGACCAGCGGGGTCCAGATCTTGATCCGCCGGATGAGCGTGCGGAAGGGGGTCTCCGGGGGCGGAGGCGTGTTCGTCAGCTCGGCGAGCAGGTCGAGCGGGGGCCTGGGGGGCAGCGGCTGCTGGGTGGTGCGCTCGGGGCCGACCTGGGGGATGGCGGCGGTGGCGTCGGGGGCCGGGGCCTTCGGCGTATCGCGGGGGAGGTCCGGCTTGAGCGCGACGAACTTGCTGGTGCGCTCGGCGGGGGTCTCGGGCTGCTTGGGGGCCTTGAGTGTGGTGGTGGGCTGGTCGACGGAGGGCTTCGGGGGACGTACGGCCTTGAAGACGGCGGTCGGCTGGTCGACGGCCGGCCCGGCCTCGGCTTCGCCGTCGGCCTTGGCTTTCCCACCCGCACCACCCGTGCGGCTCTCGTCGCCGGGTGCGGGTGGCCCCTGCGGGGCGTCCTCGCCGTCGGGAGCGGCGTCGGCAGGGGTCCGGGCGGCGTCGCCCGAGCCGTCCTCGGCGTCCTTGGCGACTGCCGGGGCATCGTCAGGGGCGGCGTCGGCAGCGGCTTCGTCAGCGTCGGCGGCAGCCTTGCCCGGCGCCTCGGCGGCCGCGGAGGTCTCGTCGGCCTCGGCGTCGGCGACGGACTGGGCGGAGTCGGCGCCCTCGGCCTTCTCGGCACCCTCGGCGTCCGTCCCGCCCTCGGCTCCGTCGGCCTCATCGCCCGCGTCGGCATCGTCGTCCGAGGAAGCCACCCAGGCCGCCACAGCCGCCCTCAGCCGATCGTCACCCGGCCCGGAAGCCTCATCACCGTCACCGTCACCGTCACCCGGCACCTCGGACGAGGTCCCGTCCACGGCACCCTTGCCCTCGGCCTGCGCGCTGTCGGTGTCGTCGGCCTCAGCGTCACGGTTCCCGGCGTCGCCGCCTTCCGCGCTCGCGGCGTCTGAGCCGTCGGTGTCGTCGGCCTCAGCGTCACGGTTCCCGGCCTCGCTGCCTTCCGCGCTCGCGGCGTCCGAGCCGTCGGTGTCGTCGGCCTCAGCGTCACGGTTGCCGGCGTCGCCGCCTTCCGCGCTCCCGGCGTCCGAGCCTTCGGCCTGCGCGCCTTCGGTGTCGTCGGCCTCAGCGTCACGGTTCCCGGCCTCGCTGCCCTCGGCGCTCGCGGCGTCCGAGCCTTCGGCGTCCGCCGCCTCGGTGTCGTCGGCCTCAGCGTCACGGTTCCCGGCGTCGCCGCCCTCCGCGCTCGCGGCGTCCGAGCCCTCGGCGCTCGCGCCCTCGGCGTCAGGGCTCCCGGCGTCGCCGCCCCCGGCCCCCGCGTCCGCGTCGCCGTCCTCGGCCCCTCCGGCCTTCTCCAGCTCCGCCCTCACAGCCTCCAGCTCCCGCCGCGACAGGACTCTGGTGGCCGTGTCCACGCCGCCGCGCCGCGTGGCAGCGGGCTCCTGCGGTGCGCCGCTCTCGCGGGCCACCGCCAGTCGAGGGTCGCGCTTCTCACCGGTGTCGGCTGCGCGCGTGCCGTCGGCTTCGGGGCCGGACTCGGGAACCGTACCCGCGCTCCCCGACGTCGGTTCTGCCGACGACTCGCGCTGCTTCGACCTGTCGGGGGACTCGCCCGCCACCGATGCCTCCTCCATGTGCCGCCGCACGCCCTGCGTGCGTCTGCCGAACCATGAGCCGTCGCCCGGACTCCGTGCCCGTACGACCCCCCGTGCCGCTGTCCGAACATGTACCAGTGTCCTGTGCGCGGCCCTCTACTCAGGCGGTAGACGAGAACGACATACCTACTGGTTCCCTCACGAACCGGTCACGCACCCTCGACAGATGAATGTGAGAGGGGTCACCCTGTCATTCATCCACGCGGGGAGGCATGGATGGGCAGGAGCCGCAGAACAATTCCGGAGGAGCTTCTGCTGCTGGCGTTGGACCCGGCCACGGGTACCACCGCACAGCCGCAGTCGCTCGACCTCGGTCTGGCCGGAGCGCAGCTAGTGGAGCTGGCGCTGGCCGGACGGATAGCCCCAGACGGGGATCGTATCGCCGTGGTCGTACCACGGCCGACTGGAGATCCAACATTGGACTGCGCGTTGGAGTTGCTGCGAAGGCGTGGCGCTCCCGTGCGGGCAGTGAACTGGATTGGCGGGCCCCGGCTGGGGCTGCGCCAGACCTATCTCTCGCATCTGGAGCGGTGCGGCATGGTGCATGCCGTGGCGGGTCAGATGTGCGGGGTGTTGCCGACGACTCGCTATCAGGCGACGGACAACGAGATCAGCCGGGAGATCAGGGCCCGGCTGGATTCCGCGATCCGCACCGGCGTACCGCCGGACCCGCGGACCGCGGCGCTCGCCGCACTGGCGCACGCGGTCGGCCTCGGCAAGCACCTGTATCCGGGGAACGAGGGGCGATCCTCTCGTTCTCGGTTGCGGGATCTGATCAGGCACGACCCCATGGGCGGTCTCGTCGCGCACGCCGTGATGGACGTCCAGAACGGCGTGGCGGCCCAGCCGCGCCGCAGCCCGGCCCCGGCCGGCCGTCAGGCCGCCCCCGGAGGCAGGGTCGCAGCGGAACCCGCCCGTGGCGTTCCGGTGCAACCGCGCCGCGGATCCATGGCGCGTGTCGTGGCCCACTGAGCCGCAGTCCCACGACCGCACCAACAGGTCCACCGCATGCACCACCTGATCCACCCGTTCCACAAGCTTCACAGCACTCCACGCACGCCACGTGCAGCGCCGCACCGCAGTCCCCAAGACCCGGTACGGGAGCCGCTGGTCCGCGCGGGGCGACGGGACCGTACGTCCGGACGACGACACCGGTCCCGCCGCCCCGCGCGGTATGTGCGGCCGTATTTGCCGGGGGTGTCCCCGAACTGGCGTGTATCCAGCGCATATCCACCGTTTCCCAGCGGTAGTAAGCACCTTGGTGGCAGTCTGCTCAGCAGCAGATACGCAAAGTGGCAATCAGCAGTCACGCAGCCGGAGGTGCACGTCCCGTGGCGTCCAATGTCAATCCCACCGTCAGGCGACGCCGGCTGGGCCAGGAGTTGCGCCGGCTCCGCGAGCTCAAGGGCATGACGGCCGAAGAGGTGGCCGAGCGGCTGCTGGTGTCGCAGTCGAAGATCAGCCGGCTGGAGAACGGGCGGCGCAGCATCAGCCAGCGCGACGTCCGCGATCTGTGCGGGGTCTACGAGGTGGAGGACCACCGCATCGTCGATTCGCTGATGCAGATGGCCAAGGACTCGCGGCAGCAAGGGTGGTGGCATTCCTTCGGCGACATCCCGTACAGCGTCTACATCGGGCTGGAGACCGACGCGGCGAGTCTGCGGGTGTACGACCCGCAGGTCGTCCCGGGGCTGTTGCAGACCAAGCAGTACGCGGAGGCACTGATCGCCGGGGCGTTGCCGGAGACGCCGCCCGCCGAGGTCGAGAAACGGGTCCAGGTGCGCATGCGCCGACAGGAACGAATCTCCACCGAGGAGAACCCGCTGCGCCTGTGGACCGTCCTGGACGAGGCCGCCCTGCGCCGGGTCGTCGGCAACCGCTCCCTCATGCGCGACCAGTTGGAACAGCTCGTCGAGCAGTCCCAACTGCCGCACGTCACCGTGCAGGTGATCCCCTTCGACATGGGCGCGCACCCGGGCCTCAACGGGCAGTACGCGATCCTCGAGTTCCCGGACGCGGCCGACTCCAGCGTCGTCTACATCGAGGGCGTCACCAGCGATCTGTACCTGGAGAAGGCGAACGACGTCCAGAAGTACAGCGTGATGTACGAGCACCTGCGGGCGCAGGCCCTGAACGTGGACCAGTCACGGCAGTTCATCGCGGACATCGCGAAGGACTACGCGCGCTGATCACCCTTGCGGGGGACCATCCCGACCGGAGGGGCGCGGTACCGTACACCGTCTTCAGGCCGGGATGGAAGGCTCCACTGGAATATGCCATCCAGTCGAGTGAATAGTCGCTTCGTAGGCCGATGTTGGCTAGTAGCGTCGATCACGCCGCCGAGCAACAAGGTTGGCGTGAATCGTCTTGCGGAGACCGGTTCAGTCCGGGCGTGCAGCGCGATGACAGCAACTCAACATCTGGCAATTCGGAGCAAACATGGCAATTCGTCAGGGTGCCACGGACACGTGGACCAAGTCCTCGTACTCCACCGGGAACGGCGCGTGCGTCGAGGTCAAGTCGCCGGTCACAGCCGCCATGGCGGTACGGGACTCCAAAGTTCCCGAGGGCCCGGTCCTGGCGTTCCCCGCGAACGCGTGGAACACCTTCGTGGCGTCGGTCAAGGTGTGAGGGGCGAGGCTGTCTGATCCTCACCCTCGCCCGACCACACGGTCAACAACTGCACAAGCACCACAGCAAGAGCCCTCTCGACCAGCCCGCCGTCCTTGCCGAGAGGGCTCGGCCGTGCCCCGGATCACCTCACCGGGAACGCCACATCGCACACCGGGTCCTCGGCCCCCGCCGCGTCCCAGTCCGCGAAGTACACCTCCCGGCACGGGCCCGCCTGCCACAGCCCCTGCTTCGCGATCCACTCCTCCACCGCCTCGAAGGCGGCCAGGATCTGCGGATGGGCCACCTGTGCCTTGGTGATCCGGGTGTAGGCGAGCCGCTGGGCCGGCTCGACCCGCACCTTCGTCTCCCGCGTACGGCCCTGCCGCTCGACCCACGCCCGCGCCGCCGCCTCGTCGGCCACCGGCACGCACGACTCGGCCGGACCGTCGCTCTCCATCGACACGTCGGAGTGGTACACGACGAACGGCGCCGCGGTGATACCGCCGCACTCCCGCGAGCCTTCCTCCAGACGACCCAGCGACGCGCCGATCCACGCGGGCAACTCGCCCGCCAGCACATGCCGTGTCTCCGTGATCAGCACCTGCTCGGGCACATCCACCGTCTCGACCACGAACTTCCCGTACATCTCGGAGCTCCTCCCCGACAGCCGTCCACGGAGGTATGCGGCGAGCGTCCGCTGCCCGGCCATCCGCGCCTCTACGTCCGCCCAGTACGCGTCGAGCCGGTCGGCCGCCGCGGCCCCGTCCGGTGCCCCGACGACCTCCGCGACCCGCGCGAGCGGCATGTCGAGCTGGCGCAGGAGGGCCACCAGGCGGGCGCGTTCGATCTGGTCGGCGCGGTAGTAGCGGTAGCCGCTGACCTCGTCGACGTGCGCGGGCGGCAGCAGCCCGAGGCGGTCGTACAGGCGCAGTGCCTTGGCCGACAGCCTGGCCCGCGCGGCGAACGCGCCGATGGTGAGCAGTTCGTCGTCCACGGCCTCATCCTCCGTCACCGGGCGGCTCTGGCGCCCGGTGCGAAGGACGTTGCGCCCTGCCCCAGGGGCAAGGTCAACACCGGCTAGGCGAGCGCCCCCTCCACCGCGGCCACGAGCTCCGCCGCCTCCGGCTCGGTCTGCGGCGAGAAGCGGGCGACGACCTTGCCGTCCCGGCCGATCAGGAACTTCTCGAAGTTCCAGCGGATGTCCCCGCTGTGCCCCTCGGCGTCCGCGAAGCCGACCAGGCGGTCGTAGAGCGGGTGCCGGCCCTCACCGTTCACCTCGACCTTCTCGGTCATCGGGAAGGTCACGCCGTACGTCGCCGAGCAGAACTCGGCGATCTCCTCGGCGCTGCCCGGCTCCTGGCCGAGGAACTGGTTGCAGGGCACGCCGAGCACGGTGAAGCCGCGCTCCGCGTACTGCTCCTGGACCTTCTCCAGGCCCGTGTACTGCGGGGTCAGGCCGCACTTGGAGGCCACGTTCACGACGAGGACCGCCTTGCCGGCGTACTGGGCGAGGTCGGCGGGGCCGCCGGTGAGGGTGTTGATGTCGACGTCGAGGGGGGATGCGTTGGTGTCAGCAGTCATAAGCGGATGCTAGCTCCGGTAGGTGCCGGGTCCGGGGGCAGGCCCGTCCGGGCCGTCGGACCCGCCAGGTCCGCCCGCCTTCACCAGTACCTCCCCGGCCGCCGTACGCGAATACAGCACCGACCGCCCCGCCCGCCGCCGCTCCACCAGCCCCGCGTCCAGCAGCACCCGCAGATGCCGCCCGACCGAGCCCAGCCCCTGCCCGGTCACGGCGACCAACTGGGTCGTGCTCAGGGGGGAGTCGAGGAGGACGAGCACCGCGGCGCGCGTGGCCCCGAGCAGGGCGCCGAGGCTCGCGGGGACCGTCCGGGCGCCGGGGTCGGCGAGGGCGCCCGCGCACGGGTAGACGACGGCGTAACGGTCGGGCTCCTCCCAGGAGACCCAGCCGCCCTTCGGCGTGACCGGCACGAAGACGAGTTCGGCGCCGGAGATCTCCCGGGGCGGGTACTCGTGCAGGTTCACCTGGAGCCGGTTGCCGCCGAGCCAGCGTGTCCTCCCGGGCCGCAGCGAGTCCAGTACGGCCGCCCAGCCGCCCCGGCTCACCTGCGCGGTCCGCGCCACCACATCGGCCTCCAGGACGCGCCGACGCCGGTCCCAGTCCGGACGTACGGCCTCGGTCCAGACGTACTCAAGGAGCGCGGCGGCGCGTTCGGGCAGGTCGTCCCGGTCCAGTACGGCGGGGAGGGGGCCGGCGAGGGAGGCGGTGAGGTGGGCGCGGGCCTGGCCGGGGTCGGCCGCGCGCACCCGCGCCACGCCCTCCTCGAAGGGCTCGCGGTCCCTCGGCGTCGGGGTGAGGAAGTCGGCGATCCAGTCCTTGCCGAGCCCGGCGCGGACGAGGTGCGCGGTGACCGGGTCGGCGGCCAGGCGGGCCCGGTAGGCGGGACGGTGCGCGTCCAGCCAGGCACGCTCGCCGGGGTGGGTGGCGCTCCCCAGGTGCAGCAGCTTCAGCGCGGCGAAGGTCTCGGCGAGCGGGGAGAGGACGAAACGGCTGCCGGCGAGGGTGTCGGCGTTGATCTGCCACCAGCCCATGCCACCCAGCCCCCCGCCCCCGGTCCACGCCGACCTTTCGCTCCCGCGCGAAACAATAACGACCTGTCGCCGGCCCTCTCAGACTCCGCCCATGCGCAGCTACCGACAGCTCTTCCGCACCCCGGAGTTCACGCCCCTCTTCCTCGCCTCCTCCGCCAACGTCCTGGCCCAGACGATCAGCGGCCTGGCCCTCAGCACGCTCGTGTTCCGGGCGACGGAGTCACCGCTGCTGTCGGCGGTGAGCATGTTCGGCCCGTCGCTGGCGCAGATGCTCGGGGCGACCTTCCTGCTGTCCGGTGCCGACCGGCTGCGCCCGCGCTCCGCGCTGACCGGCATCTCCCTCGCCTTCGCCGCCACCACGGCCGTCCTCGCGCTGCCCGCACTTCCCCTCTGGGCGCTCTTCGCCGTGATCCTCGGCCAGGGCCTGGTCGCGTCGCTGGGCGGGGGAGTGCGCTGGGGGCTGGTGAACGAGATCCTCTCCAAGGACGGCTTCATGCTGGGGCGTTCGGTCTTCAACATGATGGCCGGGATCGCCCAGGTCGTCGGGTACGCGACGGGCGGTCTGCTGGTGGCGGTGCTGTCGCCGCGCCTGTCGCTGCTGCTGTCGGCGGCGCTGTACGTCGCGGCGGCCGCCGTCCTCCGGCTCGGCCTGACCTCGCGCCCGCCCCGCGCCCAGGGCCGCCCGTCGGTCGCGGCGACCTGGCGCAGCAACGCCCTGCTGTGGTCCTCCCGCCCGCGCCGCCACGTCTACCTCGCCCTGTGGATCCCCAACGGCCTCGTCGTCGGCTGCGAGTCCCTCTACGTCGCCTACGCCCCCGACGCCGCGGGTACGTTGTTCGCCTGCGCGGCGCTGGGGATGTTCGTCGGCGACGTGACGGTGGGCCGCCTGGTGCCGCCCCGGCTGCGCCCGCGCCTCGGCATTCCGCTGCTGGTGCTGCTGGCCGTGCCGTACCTGTTCTTCGCGCTGCGCCCGGCGGTGCCGTTGGCGGCCGTCGCCGTGGCCGTGGCCTCGATCGGCTTCGGCGCGAGTCTCGTCCAGCAGGAGCGCCTGATGGCCCTGACCCCCGACGAACTCAGCGGCCACGCCCTGGGGTTGCACGGCTCCGGCATGCTCACGATGCAGGGGGTGAGCGCGGCGCTCGCGGGCTCCGTGGCCCAACTGACCTCCCCGGCCACGGCGATGACGGTGATGGCCGTGGCGTCCCTCGCGGTGACCCTCTCGCTGACGGTGGCGAGCCTGCGGAACGCGGAGGAGGGCGGGCTCCGACAGGTGGCCAAAACCTCACGAGGCGTGCGGTGAATCTCGTCAACCCGTCCTCAACTATGGGGAGTTGGGCCTAGGTTGGTTGCTGTTTTGATCACGACACCCCCCACCCGCCCGCCCGCCCGACCGCAGGAGCCCACCGTGCCCGACCCCCATACCCGCATCGACACCTCGACACCGCACTCGGCCCGCTTCTGGAACTACTTCGTCGGCGGCAAGGACAACTACGAGGTCGACCGGCGGATCGGGGACGAGATCAAGGAGATCTTCCCGGGCCTGGTCGACGTGGCCGTGTCGAGTCGCCGGTTCCTGGGCCGCGCCGTACGCCACCTGGCCGGCGAGGCGGACATACGGCAGTTCCTTGACGTCGGCACGGGCCTGCCGACCGCCGACAACACCCACCAGGTGGCCCAGCGCGTGGCCCCGGACGCCCGGATCGTGTACGTGGACAACGACCCCGTCGTGCTGGCACACGCGAGCGCCCTGCTCACAAGCAGCCCCGAGGGCAGGACGACCTTCCTGGACGCCGACCTGTACGCCCCCGAGGCCCTCCTGGACGCCGCCGCGGGCACCCTCGACCTCTCCCGCCCGGTCGCCCTGATGATCCTCAACACCCTCGGCCACGTCCCCGACCACGACCAGGCCCGCGACCTGGTACGCCGCCTCCTGGCCGGCCTCCCCCCGGGCAGCCACCTGGTGGTCAGCGACAGTACGGCGACGAGCGAGGGCGTGATCGCCGCGTCGGAGGCGTACAACGCGAGCGGCGCGGTGCCGTACCACGTCCGCAGCATCGGCGAGATCGCCGGCTTCTTCGACGGCCTCGACCTGGTGGACCCGGGCATCGTCCAGGTACCCGAGTGGCGCCCCGACGTCCACGGCCCGGCGGACCTCGCGACGGCCGCGGTCGACGCGTACTGCGGGGTGGGCCGCAAGCTCTGAGGCCCGGAGCGATCAGCGGCGGCGCGGGGGCGCCGTACCGCTCACCGCCCCCGCTCCACGCTCACCGCCCCCGCTCCACGTACTCCTTGAACTGCTCTAGATCGCTGCGGACGAGCCGCTCGATGGCGTTGGCCTGGGCGAACCCCTTCGGCCCGCCGAAGGTCTCCCTGACGGTGCCGGGGTCGTACTCGAGCCGTGCCTGCACACGGGTGCGGTCCCGGTCGATCGGCAGCAGCGAGAAGGACCCCGCCAGGTCGGGAGCGCCCGTGGTACGCCACTCCAGCACACGCTCACCCGCCCGATCGGACACCTCGGCATCGAACTCCCGGGTCCCGCCCCCGGCCTCCACGTCCAGGTGCGCCCGGCCTCCGGCCTCCGAACGGGCGTCGCGTACTCCCGCCAGGAAGCGCGGATAGTCGTCGACCCGGTGAAGGCTCTCCCAAGCCGTGTCGATCGGAACTCCCACATCGACGTGTTCTTCGAGGGTGCTCATGGCCCACCTCCACGTCCGGCTCACAAACCATTGCCTGCTGCTTCCAGTGTGCGCCCGGTGCGCTGCCGGGCGGCCCGGCCCTCCGGCGCCCGTCCCACCATCGCCGCAGCTCGGCGCACCCTGACGCCAGGCACGTCGTTAGGGTCGTCATGAAGATCATCGCTACCGCCGCGCTAGCCGCCGCGACCCTCATCCTGACCACCGCCGTCCCAGCCTCGGCGGACGGAGACCACGGAAATCGCCAGGTCAACCAGACCAAGGTCAACGAGAAGAGCTCGCCCGGCACCGCGGCCGCACCCGAGACCAACATCCCCATGAGGATCAACGTCGACGAGAGTGCGGAGCCCGACTTCCAGCAGGGAATCCTTCCGCGCATCGTGGGCCAGCTGCTCTAGCGGTACCGAGGGACGGGGAGCCGGGCGCCGGGTAAAGGCGGAGACCGTAGCGTCCCCGCCGCCGGCGGCCGCTCCCCGTCCCGCCAAGGCGACATCTGTGCCAAAGATGCAAAAATCGATACGCACCTCTGTGGGCTGGGCGCGGAGAGGGACGCCGATGGATCTGGACACCGTCGCCGACGAGCTGTACGGCCTGCGGCCGGAGGAATTCGTCGCCGCCCGCGCCACGCACGCGGCCGCGGCCCGCACAGCCGGCGACCGCGCCCTCGCGGACCGGATCACCAAGCTGCGGCGCCCGAGCCTGTCGGCCTGGGCCAGCAACCTCCTCGTCCGCGAACACCGCAGCGAGGTCGAACCCCTGCTCCGCCTCGGAGAGGGGCTGCGACAGGCACATCGCGACCTGGACGGCGCCCGACTGCGCGAGCTCAGCCGCCGGCAACGAACCCTGATCAGCGCGCTGTCCCGCCAAGCCGGACAACTGGCCGCGCAGGCGGGCCACCCGATCAGCGAAGCCGCCCGACACGAGGTCGAAGACACCCTGCGCGCCGCCCTCGCCCAGCCCGAGGCCGCCCAGGAGTGGGCGAGCGGCAGGCTCACCAAGCCCTTCAGCGCCACCGCCGACTTCCCCGCCTTCAACGAGAACGCCGCCCGCCGCCGCGCCCCCGCCACACCCCCACCGACCGAACCCCCGGCCCCCGAGCCCTCTCCGCCGCCTCGTCGTGACCGCAAGACCGACGCCGACCGTCGCAGACGTCTCGCCCAGGCCCGCAAGGACGCCGACGAGACGGTGCGGGAACTACGGGCGCGGGAGGACGAGGCGGCGAGCGCGACCCGTGAGGCCGACGCGGCCAGGAAGCACCTGGATGAGGTGGAGCGGCGCATCAGTGAACTGGCCGCCGAACTGCAACGCGCCAAGGACGAGCAACGACAGACGCGCTCTGCCGAGCAGGCGGCACGCGACCAGGTGCGTATGGCCGAACGCCAGGTCCGTGAGGCCCGTCGCCGGGCAGCGGCCGCTGCCGCGGACGTCGAGCGCCTCACCTGACCACCGAGCGACTGAATCCGCAGGCTGGGCAGCGTGTCTGGCAGGCGGCGCGGCCGGCTTGGAGCAGGGTGGTCGGTACTGCCGCCGTCGAGGAGGAATCGTGAAGCGTCGTCTCGTCGCAGCCCTGGCCGTTGCCGTCGCCGCGCTGATGCTGTCCGCCGTACCGGCCGCGGCCCAGGGCAGCCCTGGGGAGATGGGCCGGGACGACTGGAACATCTTCCTCACCAACGTCCTCGTGTAGGCAAGGCCTAGGAACGCCACCGCCTCGCCGTGGCAACGGCGGTCCCGACCCCCGCGATCGCCAGCCCGATCCCGCCGAAGATCAGCGGCAGCAGCCACAGCGAGGCGAACCCGTTGATCCGCGCGTCCTCGGGGGAGTCGGCGCGGTAGAGCACCTCGACCCGCTCACCCTCGTCGTACGACGGCGGATTGGAACCCGTCGAGCTCCGGAACGTCCGCGACGTGCCGTCCGCCGACGTGAACTCGACGACCGGGTACGCCACGGGCTCGTCGTTCTGCCTCTTCTTGCGGGACGTGCCGCTGTCGTCCTTCCGCCACTCCAGCGCGACCACCGTGCCCCGGGCACGCTCCGCATCCACCAGGAACGACACCGACATCCCCGCCAGGACCAACCCGACGACCAGGAACACCGCCCCGAACGCGATCGCCCCGAACGCGAACCACCGACGGGCACCCCACCCACGCACCTGAACCTGCACGACGTCCCTCTCACTCGTCCGGAGTGAGAGGGACGGTATCCCAGGCACCCGAAGCAACCTCGGCCCGAGGGTCCGGGGGCCCGACGGCCCGACGGTCCGACGGCCCGACGGTCCGGCGGGGCTTACCCGGGTCTGACCCCGCAGTTCAGCTCCTGGTCCGACGCCCCGCAGGGACGGTGCAGGCATCGTCGTCGGCATGAGGAACCCGACGACACCCATGGCCACCCCGTTCACGACGACCGGTGTCCGACTGCGTGGCGCGCTGCCTGTGGAGCGGTGGGAGGCCACCGGCTTCCCCGGACGTCGGGTGGGCGGCATCGCCATGGTGCTCGGCCCGCTCCTGATGCTGACCGGCGCGTTGTTGCGGGCCCGCTTCCCCTTCTTCTTCCCCGATCAACTCGCCGCGTACGAGCGGTACCCCACCCTGATGGCCACCGCATACGGCCTCTTTGCCGCAGGCAGCCCGCTGCTGTGGCCGCTGTGGCGGTGCTGGCCGCACGGATCGGGGCGCGGAGTGCCGGCTGGGGGCTGTGGGGCGGAGTGCTGGTGATGTTCGGGCTGTTCGCCCGCGCCTTCCACGCGGGTGGACCATCTGGCCTTCCAGCAGGTGCGTTCCCAAGGCGTCGGGCCCGCCACCGGAACGGTCTCGGCCGGTTACGGCGCCTTCCACGTCTTCGCCACGCTGAACCTCGCCGTTGTCGCCGGGTGTGGGTTGTCCTTGCCCTCGGCGCCTGGCGCACCCGGGTGCTCGGTCCGGTCCGCGCCGCCGCACTCGGCCTCACCGCGGCACTGCCGCTCGGAGTACTCAAGGGGGCTACCCCGCTGTCGCTGGTGGCCCTGGCCGGACTGTGCGCCGCACTAGTGCCGTCGGGCCTGGCGCTGCTGTGCGACGCACCCCGCCCCAGCCGGGCGGTGGTGCTGCGCTGGGTGCCGCTGACACTGGTGACGCTCGGACTGATGAGCTGCTCGCTCAATGCCGAGACGCGAGATTTCGTCCCGCCGGGCGAAGCTCCGGGCGTCGCGGGCCGGGCAGCGATGCCGACCGCAGGCTGGAGGCGGTGCCTGGGGCGGGACGGGCGGTTCGGTCTCGTAAGAGGCCGAACCGCCCGTACCCTTCTTGGTATCCACGGCGTCACATAGCGGGCGCCAAACACTGGAGGCAATACCTCGTGCTGATTGCTCAGCGTCCGTCACTGACCGAAGAGGTCGTCGACGAGTTCCGCTCCCGATTCGTGATCGAGCCGTTGGAGCCGGGCTTCGGTTACACCCTCGGCAACTCCCTGCGCCGTACGCTCCTGTCCTCGATCCCGGGTGCGGCGGTCACGTCCATCCGTATCGACGGTGTCCTGCACGAGTTCACCACCGTGCCGGGCGTCAAGGACGACGTCACCGACCTGATCCTCAACATCAAGCAGCTGGTCGTGTCGTCCGAGCACGACGAGCCCGTTGTGATGTACCTGCGCAAGCAGGGCCCGGGTCTGGTCACCGCCGCCGACATCGCGCCGCCGGCCGGTGTGGAGGTGCACAACCCCGACCTCGTCCTCGCCACGCTCAACGGCAAGGGCAAGCTGGAGATGGAGCTGACGGTCGAGCGTGGCCGTGGTTACGTCTCCGCCGTGCAGAACAAGCAGCTGGGCCAGGAGATCGGTCGTATCCCGGTTGACTCGATCTACTCGCCGGTGCTGAAGGTCACGTACAAGGTCGAGGCGACGCGTGTCGAGCAGCGTACCGACTTCGACAAGCTGATCGTCGATGTCGAGACCAAGCAGGCGATGCGTCCGCGTGACGCCATGGCGTCGGCCGGTAAGACGCTGGTCGAGCTGTTCGGTCTCGCCCGTGAGCTCAACATCGACGCCGAGGGCATCGACATGGGCCCGTCCCCCACGGACGCCGCCCTCGCCGCCGACCTCGCGCTGCCGATCGAGGAGTTGGAGCTCACGGTCCGTTCGTACAACTGCCTCAAGCGTGAGGGCGTCCACTCCGTGGGTGAACTCCTGGCGCGCTCCGAGGCCGACCTGCTCGACATCCGCAACTTCGGTGCGAAGTCGATCGACGAGGTCAAGGCGAAGCTGGCCGGCCTGGGCCTGGGCCTGAAGGACAGCCCGCCCGGATTCGACCCGACCGCCGCCGCCGACGCCTTTGGCGCCGACGACAACGCGGACGCGGGTTTCGTGGAGACCGAGCAGTACTGAACGCTGCGCCGGATTGCGGGGGAGCCGGGACGGCAGAGCGGCCGGCCGGGAGCACCGGCCGGCCGCGCCCGGCTCCCCGCGCGCTCACGAAACAGCCCCCTCGGAGATCACTCCGAGGGGGCAGATGTCTCTCCAAGCTCCCGGCGCCGAGGCCCGTGTGAGCTACCTGCCGAGGACGATGGTGTTGTTGCAGCCCTGGCTTGAGCCGAGGTTGGTGGTCTGCGAGCCGGGCGAGCCCTCACCGTTGGACCGGTTGCCTTCCCGGCCGTTCTGGAACCCGTACTGGCCCTGTACGTCGACGTTCTCTTCGGTCGTCGTGCATGAGGTGCTCTGGGCGATGAAGACCGTCCTGCTCTCTTTGCTGTCGCGCTTCTGTCCGTGCTTGTGCCCGTGCTTGTGCCCGTGCTTGTGCCCGTGCTTGTGTCCCTGCTTGTGCTCCTGCTTGTGTCCCTGCTTGTGTCCGTGCCCCTGCCCGTCGGCGTAGGCGGTGCCGGCGCCGAGGAAGCCGATGGCGCCGAGGAGGACGGCCACGACAGCGGTCTTGCGAGGCTTGCGCATGTCTTCTCCGAGCGTTGAAGCGGACGCGTACGCGATCCGCCACGTCATAAGGTGACGAGAGGTTAATGCGCAAATGTCTGATATATGCTCGTCGGCACGCCGGATCGTCTGACCGACGAGCAGGGCTGTAGGCCCCACGGTCGGCCCAAGTCCCCTGTACGGCCAAGGCATTACGAAGCCGAACGCGGGCATGGGCGCTCCGCGCAGAACCACCCGTGTGGCCGCGCCGCGAACGCGAGGCGGCCCAGACTCCTCACCGCCGACCTGGGGCGCCGACGAAACTCCCGTGCGGCGTCGACGAGTTCGTCACGACCGCGCATCTCGACGACGTCACGCGCTTCGGGCCATCGCTCAGGTGGTCCCGTAGTCGCACCTTCTGTAACCGTTCCAGTTCGGACCGTTGACACCCCACCCGCTTCCCTTTAACGTCGCGCCAGCATTTCGAACATGTGACTATATTTCGAACGTTGAAAGTGCGAATGCCCTGTGCGTTGCCGGAATCAGCACGCATGTGGTCGGAACGCGGCACCGCTTCGAACTTTGTGCCGGGCCGACCCGACCCTGACGACCGCGGCGGCCATGTGCGGATCCACGAGGGCGCCGAGCTCCTCCGTCACGGCGCACGGCCCGGTCTGAAGTTCGGTCTGTCCAGGGCGCCCAGGAACGGGTGCGGGGGCGTCCCACTCGTTCTCGACCTGCCTGCCGACTGCCCGGCCCGCTCCACCGCTTCCCCTCGACGTCTGACACGCCGTCATCCCCTCAACGACGAGAAGGACAAGGAACAAATCGCCATGTTCAATCGAAGAACCGTCCTCGCCGGAGGCGCCTCCCTCGCCCTCACCCTGTCCGCCTGCGGTAAGGACAGTGAGGGCGGCTCTGCGGGCAGCTCCGGGGGCGGTACCGTCGGCATCGCCATGCCGACCCGGTCCTCCGAGCGCTGGCTCACCGACGGCAAGAGCGTCGTCGAGGGCCTCAAGGCCAGGGGGTACAAGACCAAGCTGGTCTACGGCGACGACGACCCGAAAGCCCAGGTCTCACAGATCGCGAAACTGATCCAGCAGGGCGTCGACGCCCTGATCATCGCGGCCATCGACAACAAGTCGCTGAATGGCGTGCTGCAAAAGGCCGCCGACGCGGACATTCCGGTGATCTCCTACGACCGGCTCATCCTCGGCACCAAGAACGTCGACTACTACGTTTCCTTCGACAACGAGATGGTCGGCATGATCCAGGCCCACTACATCGTCGACAAGCTCGGCCTGGAGGACGGCAAAGGCCCGTTCAACATCGAGTTGTTCGCCGGTTCTCCCGACGACAACAACACCAAATACTTCTTCGACGGTTCGATGACGCACCTGCAGCCGTTTCTGGACAGCAGGCAGTTGGTCGTCCGGTCCGGCGAGATCGCGCTCAACCAGATCACCACCCCTCGCTGGGACGGGCCCACCGCGCAAAAACGCATGAGCGGCATCCTCACCAAGTGGTACCGCAGTGAGCGGGTCGACGCGGTCCTGTCGCCGTACGACGGCATCTCGAGGGGCGTCCTGTCCGCGCTGAAGTCGGGCGGCTACGGCTCCGACATCAAGCCCCTCCCAGTCATCACTGGTCAGGACGCCGAACTGGCGTCGGTGAAGTCAATCATCGCGGGGCAGCAGTCGCAGACCGTCTACAAGGACGTCCGTCGGCTCGCCGAGGCCGCCACAATCATGGTCGACGACATACTCAACGGCAGGGTGCCGTGGGTAGACGACTCCGTGGGTTACAAGAACGGCGTCAAGGCGGTGCCCGCCGTCCTGCTGCAGCCCACGAGCGTCGACAAGACCAATTACGACACCCTTGTCACGGACGGCTACTTCACCGCCGACGAGCTCAAGTAGCGGCACGGCCCCTGCACGACAACGCCTGCACGACGCTCGTCATGACACTGACACCCCCCTCCCAGCCGTGAGTTGCCGGCTTTCAGCGTGCCGAAGGTCGGCTTGAGGTAGTTGCGGATGATGCCTTCAGCCCGCTCGTACGACGACCAGGCGATGGTGCACGGCAGCTTCCGCGTCCTTGCCGACCACACGCCCGGCATGACCGCCGCGGGTGAGGCCGCGGATGGAGCAGAGGCCGTGGAACTCGCCCGCCGTGAACGGCCGGACACCGTGCTGCTGGACGTACGCATGCCGAAACCGAACGGCATCGAGGCGACCCGGCAGACCTGCTCGGCCCCGGCCCTGGCCGGCGTCCGCGTCCTTATCCTCACCACCTTCGGCTTGGACGAGTACGTGTACGCCGCCCTGCGCGCGGGAGCCGCGGGCTTTCTGCTGAAGGACAACCCCGCCGACCGACGTCCTCACCGCCATCGCGGCTGTCACCGAGGGGGCGAGGCACTGCTCGCCCCCTCGGTGACCCGCCGCCTGATCGCCGGGTTCGCCCGCCGCCCAGAGCCGACGCGACCGCCGAGCAGCTCGCTGGACGCGATGACCAACGCCAGCCGGAAGTGCTCGGTCTGATCGCCTGCGGCCTGTCCAACACAGAGATCGTTAGGGCAGGTCGCGGCGGACCAACGCCTGAGCGAACGGTTCTCCGGTGGCCCGGGCGTAGGCCATCCGCTCGCGCACCTCGCTGAGGGTGCGTGGGCGGTAACCGGGGCCGCCGCAACAGCTCTTGTGGAAGCGCACACCGGCGTGCAGCAGCACGGAGAGGGTGCGCCAGGCGGCGGTGTCCCGCCTCTTGGGTGCCGCGAAAGCGGAGCCGACGTGGATCAGTGGTTCGGCGCAGCGTGGACAGACCCGGTCGTGGTCGTGGTAGCCGGCGTAGGGCTGCTTGTACGAGGCCCGGCAGGGCAGGCAAACGTACGAGGTCTTGGCATGAGCCATGCGGGAAGGGTAGAGCCACCACAGGGTCGGGCTCGACAGATTTCCGGCAGGCTGCGCAGGCTCTTCAGCAAAGGCGGGGCGGCGACGGCCGACCGTACTTGCTTCTACTCGCGGCCGCGGAGTTCTGCGTCGACGGCGTCAACAGCAGCCCCGGCGGCCAGCTCGCTGATCTCCCTGGGGACCTCGCGCTCGTCGTACACGAAGAGTCTTGCGTCGACGACTTGGGTCTTCGGTTGCCAGCCGAGACGACGGCCCGCCTCGCGTGCAGCGCGACGGACGTCCTTCAGTTCGCCCATCTCCTCTCCGGGCGGGGGATGCGGGGCGCGGCCGCGCGGTGCTGTTTCCCCTGGTCAAAACGGCACGGCGGGCCACTTGATCCGGCTCATGCCGCCCTGTATCGGGCCGTCCGCTCACGCATCGCTTACGCGCTGCTGGCTGCTGAGCAGCGCGTGGTCAGATCTGGCCGAGGTCGATCTCCACGGGGAAGGGGGCCGCTACCTTGAGGACGCCGGTAAACACGTCTCCGTCCCGGTAGGTCTTCGTCGCGGGGTCGAGAACGTAGGTGTACACGAGAGGAACGCCTGTCGCGGCCTGCTCGATCCGCCAGTAGAAGCCGATGCCTGCCTTGGCGTACTGGTCGACCTTCACGATCCGGTCGGTGGTCTCCGAGCCTGGCGACACCACCTCCGCGACCAGCAGCACGTGCTCAGGACGGGTGGGGGTGATGTCGATCGCGTCTGCGCGGTACACGACGACGTCTGGGCGGCGATTGGTGAGCGGGACATCCTGAAGCCGGACGTCGAAGTCAGTGTCGGCGTTCCACTCCGGGCCCGCGGCGGCATCCAGGGCGTTCGCCAGAATCCGAGCCAGCCGGTTGTGCCGCTTGGACACACTCGGACTCACCACGACCATCCCGTCCACGATCTCGATACCGGCGCACTGCTCCTCGGACCAGGACTCGTACTCCTCCGCCGTGATCTGCTCATGCATCCACGCCGGGGCCACCATCTCGGCCGTCATGAAGCACCTCCCGGACGCTGTGCTGCGGGCCCGATCCCACTGGATCGAGCGTACTGTCTGCCACCCGTCCGGCACGCTGATCTCGCTCACGCCCCCTTCCCGTCGCCGGCATCCGACCAGCGAGCCCACGCCAGTGAGGAGCCAGCGTGGTGGACTCGTCACCAGGGATCGGAAAACTTCGTCATGGCGCCGCGACGCCGGCCCGCGCGGCTGGCGCCGACCTGAAGGACATCCAGGAGATGCTCGCCACTCCTCGATCACCATCACAGCCGACACGTACACGAGCCTGTTTCCCGAGGCTGACCTGGCGATAGCCGTGGCCGTGGCCCAGCTCGTACCGCGCGCACGCGCTGTCTCGGGGAACACGGTCCCTGAAGCGGAGGCTCAGCCCAACAACAGGGAGAATCCCGGCCCGGACTCCGTGCCGAATGATGCTGATCGATTGGGAGAAATTCGGGAGATCAACTCCCCATCCGCTCACGCAAACGGCCCCGGACGAGACGTCCGAGGCCGAGTAGGAGCCCTCCCTGAGGGAGGAACCCCAGGTCAGAGCAATAACGCGTGGTGCCCCCGGCAGGATTCGAACCTGCGACACCCGCTTTAGGAGTGGGATCGAATCCTTGCCGGGTAGTGCCGGAGGCTGCCGCGCGGGGCTGTTGCACCTGGTCAGCGCCACGCCGCCTCGTGCTCAATCCTGCTCGTCGACACCTCGTGCCGGACTGTCCGCTCACGCATCGCTCACGCGCCCGGAATGCTTCTCGCTCAAGGCGGAGCGGGCACTGGTGCACGCGAGTCCAGCAAGATCTACGAGGAGCTGGTTAGCAGCGCTGACGCAGCTGTTGGACCACCGGCACCACGGCCAAACAGAGCAGCGCGGTTCCTCCGAACGCCGCACCTGCCGAGAGCAGGGCCGCGGAAGCCGGGGTGCCGTCGAGGGTCTTGAGGAATCCGACGCATACCGCGACAAGGGCAGAGAACAGCACCATGACCAGCAGCCAGGGAATCCAGGCACTGTTCACGGGCTCGGAGGCCGACACGGGAGGGGTTGTCGGAGCGGACGATTGGTGCCGGGTGTTCACAGCGACGCTTCTTTCTCGAATCGGCGGCGAGGGAAGGTGGCAGGAGCGGGTTCGGTAGACGGGCCCAGCAGCGCACCGGCCAGGGCGATGCGGGTGCGTCGCGCTGAGGCAGCGGCAGCCAGATGCGCGCGGTCCAGCTCGTCAAGGCCGTTCAGCGCGGCCACGATCTCCTGCTGCTCGGCCAGCTCCGGCAGTGGAATCCGCAGCGACCCGAGGGATTCGGACCGGAGCGACGGGGCAGCGGTGGCGGCGGCCCGGTCCCGTATCCAGGCGACGGACTCGTCCAGGCACAGGTAGTGGAGCAGGTACTCCGGCAGCACCCGGTCCTTTTGCGCCTCGGGCACACGGAGCCGGATGACATTGGGGCTCATCAACCAGCCGGCCTGATGCTGCTGCACCAGTGCCGGCGGAACGATCGCACCGGAGCGGACACACACGATGTCCTTGTGCCGCAGCTCGAAGTTCCTCAGCCGACGGGCAGTCTCCTCTGCCACCCGCTCGTCTTCCTCGTCAGTGATGCGCCGGTCCTTCAGATGCCGTGGGAACACCACGGGAACCGGGCCGTGGGTGCTGCGCTGCTTCTTGCCGAGCTTGGAATAGGACGGTCCGGCCTGGATCTCGCACAGTGAGTCGAGGCTGGCCACGCAGGCCGGCTGGTTCCTCCGCAGCAGCGGTCCACGGTCCCCGACGAACGGCAGCTGAGCAGCGCGGTCCTGTATGTCCCGTAGGTGCTCTTCGGTATCGCGCAGCCGCTCCCAGGCGGACACGAGTTCGTGCTCGGTGCCCTCCCCTCCATCGCTCCGGCGTTCGACATGGTCAAGAGGGTTGAGGGAGTAGTCGCTGCGCCGCAGTGCTTCCCGAGATACCAGGGCGGCGGGTACGTGCGGCTCCTCGGTCGTCGTCCCGCGGGAAGGTGCGGCCCCTCCCGCGTTCCTGCGGGCGCGGTAGGCGGCGAGGAGAGATTCGGCGTCCAGGGCGCTGAGAACCCGGCGTGCTCCGTTCTTCGCTCCCATGTGTCGTGCGTCGAGAAACAGTGTGCTGTTGCACGGGTTACCGGGGTGGCGCAGTATCCACACGGAGACCGGTACGGCGGTGCCGGTGAACAACTGGGCTGGCAGGGCGACGACACAGTCGACGACTCCGCTCTCCACCAGATTCCGCCGAATGGTCTGCTCGGCCTTGTGACCGGAGTTGCCTGCCTTGTTGGGCATGATGATCCCGGCTCGGCCCCGCTCGCGCAGCTTCGCCAGGCAGTGTTGGACCCAGGCAAGGTTGTCGTTGTCGAGCGGCGGAGCCCCGTACTCCCACTGCCCCTCGTGGCGCTCTCCGCGGCCGGGATCGCTCATGTTGAACGGTGGGTTGGTGAGCACGATGTCGAACGACTCCAGCGGAGCCCGCCCCGGACCGTCGTGCCAAGGGGGTGTGCGCTTGAGGTCAAGGGCAGGGGAGACGCCATGAAGAAGGAGATTCATGGTCGCCAGTCGCCATGTGTCGGCGCGCCGGGTCTCGCCGTACGTCCGCAGCGTCTCATTGCGAGGCAGACCATCCTCGTCCAAGGCGCAGGCGGCCGTGGCCTCGATGAGAAATCCTCCGTCACGGGCGTACGGGTCGTAGACGGATTCCGGTTCCCCTGGACCGAACTCCGAGCAGGCCAGCCGTGTCATCAGCCGGACCACAGGGCGAGGAGTGAAGAACTCGCCGCTGCCCAGCGCGGCTTGTTGTTCGTACTCGTCGAGGATGAGCCCGAACACGTCCTCGGTGAGGCGGCTCATCGCGTCCACGACGTTGCGAAGGTCCCGAGCGGTCCGCGGCTCCAGGCGACCCAACGCCTCCTGCATGCTCGAATGGACGCCGAGGCCACGCATGTCCTCGTCGGCCGCACGGCCGACGTCCCGGAGCAACTGGACTGCATCGTCGAGACCATTGAGGACGTGGGCGCGGGCGGCCAATGTGTCGAAGCGGTCCGGGGCGGCGCCGCGGAGATAGTGGAGGCAGAGCAGCAGGTTCAGATAGTCGAGCACGCTGGCCGCCCCCGTACCCGGTCGATGAGGCTGCCCATCAGATCGGTTACGATCCGCCGGTTCTCGGGGCGGGGTTCATCGACAGCGCCGGTCGGCATGCGGTAGGACGACCTCGTGCCGAGACGATGCTTCGCCGCGTCGGCTGGGGGCTTCCCGGCTTCTTCCCCCTTCCGGGCACGGTCCCCGTAGGTGGTGCCGACGGGCTCTCCTGCGACGAGCCGCCCAGACGGCACCGGCCGCCGGTCCAGCCAGTCCATGATTTCCGACCGCCGGAAGTAGTCCTGTCCGTTGGAGCGCTGTGGAGAGGGGAAGCCGGTCTCGTGTCTTTCCCAGGCCGTTACGGTCGGTCGGCTTACACCCGCGAGCGTGGCAATCTGTGCTCGTCCGAGCAACGGATCCTCACCGGTCGGCGGATAAGGCATGAGTGCGGGCCCCCTTCAACTGCGCCATGAGCAGTGGTCGATGAAGAGTGAGCCTAGAAGCGCGTGACTCTGCTGAACAACTGCGCACCTGGAGTGCGCAATCCGTCTTGGGTCGTCTGAACTCGGCCCGGTGACACGGGGCGTCGGCCCCGCGTCACCGTTCTAGCCGCCGTCTCAGGGGATTTGACTGCCGCGTTCGCCTGAAGAGGGTGTTGGGGTCGGCCTGTTCGCTCGCGCGTGGGGGCCGTCAGGGCTCCTCTTGCTGAACTGACTGCCTCCGTCGCTCTGTTGATCCCGGTGTAGGGACCCCGATGTGGATCCGGCGATCGCCGAGGCCGCACTCCGGCTCGTACCGCGCGGCTGGGCCCCTTGGCTACTATCGACGATGGTAGACTGTGAGAAAATTGGAAAGTTAGAGAGTCGCAATTTGACTAAATCCTGGGTAGTCTGAGTAGCGAGGAAGACATGGAAGGTGAGAGTGGGAGGTCATCCATGGCTGCGGCTACGTTCCAGGCCAGCGTGCGCGACAAGGGGCAGCTGACGCTGCCCGCAGGCGTACGCGAGGCGCTGGGGGTCTCCCCAGGTGACGAGCTTGAGTTCGAGATCAACGACGCCGGAGTCGTCGAGGTTCACGGGCTGAGGAAGATCCGCACCGATCAGGCATGGTTCTGGGCGGAGCGGTGGCAGGCGGGTGAGCGCGAGGCCAGCGAGGACATCGCGGCTGGGCGCACAACCCGTCACGAGGACGTGGACGGCATGTTCGCGCACCTCGACAAGGAGAGCTGACCCCGACCCGCCTGGAGGCCCTATTGCCGACTTTCGCGACGACTGCCCGCTTCGACCGCGATTTCAAGAAGCTCCTTCCGCAGGAGCGAGAGCGGTTCGAGGACACCGTCCGGAAGAAGTTCGTACCGGATGTTGCGACTGGGCAGTTTCGGCCCGGCCTCCGGGTCAAGCCGGTCCAGGGAGTCAGGCTCCCTGACGGCGAGCGTCCCATCATGGAAATGACTTGGGCGCCTGACGGGCGCGCCACCTGGCAGTACGGAGATGAACTCCGCGAAGGTGAGCCGCACGTTATCTGGCGCCGGGTTGGTGGACACGAGATCTTCGATCCCGGTCCCGCCTGAGGGAGCGAGAGCGGCCCACCTGATACACGTGGTGGGCCGCTCTTGTGTCGCCCTGCTGGGGTCGTGCTGCCGAAAGTCATGGCGGGGCTTTCACCGGCTGGAACGGAGAACCGATCCACCTCGCCCGCGTCACCAGGCGGTTCATCGAGCTGTGCGAGGAGATCGCCTCCCGCCGGTCCTGCTTCACGACCTGCGCGACGTCGCGGCAACGCTGGCCTATGCGGCCGAGTGTTCGCCATCCCTCGATCACATCACGGCCGACACGTATGTGAGCCTGCGCCCAGGCGGACTTGGCGATCACCGAGGCCGCAGGCCGGCTCGTACCGCCCCCGGGCCACTTCCGAGAACACCGCTCCTGAAGCGGAGGTCGAAACCCACAGCACGGAGATGCTCGACCCGGAGTTCGTTTCGGATGCTGATCCGTTGGGAGATTCTCGGGAGATCAACTCCCCGTCCGCTCACGCAAACGGCCCCGGACGAGGAGTCCGAGGCCGAGTAGGAGCCCTCCCTGGGGAAGAAACCCCAGGTCAGAGCGGTAATGCGTTGTGCCCCCGGCAGGATTCGAACCTGCGACACCCGCTTTAGGAGTTTTCTCTGATCAAGGTCGTGACCTGGGGAATCTCCGCCATGACCGCGTTTGACCTGGAGAAACATGTCTCGGTGGTTTTTGCAGGTTCCCAGGGTTTCCCGGCCTCATGTGTGCTGAATCCGTTCCGGGCCGACTGCAGGGGGGCGAACTCGTGCCACAGGTCGCGGGCGCGCGCGGCGTGGCCAGGGGGAGGCACAAGACGCGGAGGAGTACGCGCCCGTGTGGTGGATCATCACCCGTTCACGGGGCCCCAGTTGCCGTGCTGGTCGCGGTTGTGGGTGTGCCAGGATCCGTGTTCGACAACGCCAAGTCGTGCGTTCTTGAGAACGGACAGGAACTTGTCCGCGGACAAAAAGGTGGCCACCTTCGCTTCACCCTTCACCCTGTGCGTCAGGGGCGGTCGGCCGTGCCCGGGGGCGCCGGACCGGTCCCTCGAGGACGAAGGGCACTTCGCTGCCGGCGGAGAGCCGTCCTGACAGCGGCCGGAGTCGAACGGCTCCCTGCGGCTCACCCACCTCGTCGGATCTGCTGCCAAGAGGGCCAAAAACAGGAGATGGCAGGACGAAGGTCCACAAGGCCGAGTACGTTCGACTTGGCCCGCTGGCTGCCGGACGGCATCGGGGTTACGCCGGCCGTCTCTCGCCCTCGCGACAGGAGTCGTTGCCCCATGACCTACCGGTTCAACCCGCCGCCCACCTGGCCCGCCCCGCCGGAGGGGTGGAGCCCGCCACCGGGCTGGGAACCGGATCCCGCATGGCCCACACCCCCAGGCTGGCAGATCTGGATCCCGGAAGGGGCCGTGCCGCAGCCGAGCGCACCCGTTCCTCAGCAGTCCCCCTACGGTCCCCAGGCGACGGTCCCGGCCACAGGTGGGGGTCTGTTCGGCCGGCGCCGTAAGCAAGCGGAGTCCGAGGCGGCGCGTCTGGCGGGCGAGCTGGCGCTGATGGAAACACAGGTACGCGGACTACAGGAAGACAACCGTCAGCTGACGGAGCAATTGAGTCGTCTCATCGGAGCCGACAGCGCTCAGATAGCCGCCGAGCAGCAGCGACTGCGCCGCGCGCATGAGGAGAAGCTCCAAGAGATCGGACGGATCGACGCTCTCCTCGACGAGAAGATAGAGCACGCCGCCGAGAGCGCCGCGCAGTCCCTGGTTGACGTGCGCCGCCAAGCCGACGACATGGCTCGCCAGACGGCGGAGGCCGAACAGCGCCTCACGGCCGCGCGCCGGGATCTGGTGCTCACCGATGAGACGCGGATGCTGCAAGAGGCCGGCATTTACGAGTACCGCCATCCGCTCGCCGACGCGCTCGCCTACAAGGACCGGCTCGACAGTCTCAAGGCCCGCTACAAGCAGTTGGCGAGGGACGATCGGGCAGTGCTCGGGAACCAGTACTGGATGGTGGACGGCTCAGCTGCCAAGGGCCGCAAGATGGTGCGTGACTTCTCCAAGCTGATGCTGCGCGCGTACAACGCCGAGGCGGACAACGCAGTGCGCGGCATGAAGCCGCACCGGCTCGACTCGCTGATCGACCGGCTCGGCAAGACGCGGGAGTCGATCGCCCGGCTCGGCGCCACCATGCAGATCCGCATCGGCGATGACTACCACCAGCTGCGGGTCCAGGAGTTGGAGCTAACGGCGGACTACCTGGTGAGGAAGGAGACCGAGCGGGAGGAGCAGCGAGAGCTACGAGCCCAGCAGCGCGAGGAGGAGCGCCTGCAGCGCGAGATCGAGCGCGAGCGGCAGCGGCTGGAGAAGGAACGCAGCCACTACGAGGGCGCCCTGCGCCGCCTGCGCTCCGGCACCGGCGATGAGGCCGCCATCGCCGAACTTGAAGGAAAACTCGCCGAGTTGGGCGCCGAACTGGAGACGGTCGAGGCCCGCGAGGCCAACATCCGGGCCGGATACGTCTACGTCATCTCCAACGTCGGAGCGTTCGGCGAACGCATGGTCAAGATCGGTATGACCCGGCGCCTCGATCCCATGGACCGCGTCATCGAACTCGGGGACGCGTCCGTCCCCTTCCGCTTCGACGTACACGCCCTGATCTTCAGTGAGGACGCCGTCGACCTGGAACGCCGCCTGCACCAGGAGTTCGAGTCCCGCCGCGTCAACCGGGTAAACCTACGCCGGGAGTTCTTCTACGTCACACCGGCAGACGTACGCGCCGCCCTGCAGCGGCTCGCCGGACAGCACCTCCTGGAGTTCCAGGACACGCCCGAGGCTCCTGAATGGAGGGCCAGCCAGACCGCTGCCGGGCGGTGACGGGCTCGACTCAGTCAACCTCGTCGGGTGGTCCAGACGGCAGGCGGCGCCATCCAGACTGATCCAGGTGACCTTGGAGGTACTTCCCGCCGCAAGGTGAGCGGTCACTTCTCCGGTTGGGGTGATCGCGAGCCACACGGACACCTACACCTCGCTGATGCCCCAGTTCGAGCAGGAAGCCGCCGACGCCCCCGTGGGGTCGGTAGAAAGCCCCGTAACCAGGACGTCGCCTAGCGTTACGTCCCCGCGCACACGAAAACAGCCCCCTCGGAGATCACTCCGAGGGGGCTGTTCGAAGCTCCGTGCCTGGTCAGGCGCTGTGCCCCCGGCAGGATTCGAACCTGCGACACCCGCTTCAGGAGTGGGATTGGATCCTTGCCGGGGGGTGCCTGGCGCTGCTAGGTGGTGCTGTTTCCCCTGGTCAGCAGCGCGCAACTGTGTAGTCGACCCCTCGTATGACGCTTCGTGCCGCACAGTCCGCTCACGCATCGCGCACGCACGAAGCCCGCGTCCTGTAGGCCGGCCGCTCTTTGTCTCCTACTGGATGAGGGCATGCAGGACGGGTACGGAAGCCCCGACACTGGTCAGTCCGGCCAGAACGGCACCAGCGGGCTGAGTCCCGCACAGGACGGTGAGGCCGCCGGTGACTACACCGATGACTACGGATGCCAGGAGGATGAGCGCGGTGCGTACGGTCATGAAGGGACTGGGCCCTGCGTGTGGGGGTGGGGGCGAAACTTGAGGGTCCTGAGAGTGCGTCATGCATCCCATGGCAGCAGTGCCTATCCCGTAGACCTGCATCGCACGAACGAAGTTGTGATGCCGCCAAAGTTTCGACGGATTTCGGCGCGGTACGGTCTGAGGCCCCCTAGCCTAGGCACCAGACGCAGCTGGGGGTGGACGGATGAGCGCGCCGAACAAGACCGAATTTACGGTCGGGCTTGACCGGCTAGCTGAGGAGCTACGCCAACTGCGAGCCGAACGTGGGGGCCCCACGCTCAGCATGATCGTGTCCCGCGCGGCGGCTATGCCGGGCACAAGCTCCTTATCAGTCTCGGCCCTCAGCGAGGCATTCAACGGCAAGCGCCTGCAGCGGCTGGACACCCTGATGTCTCTGGTGCGCACGTTGCTCTCGTACGACGAGGACGGCAAGCACTGCCTCGTGGCACGCGGAGCTCCCGAGATGAGGGTGTGGCGCGAACGGTGGCGAGACCTGGACCATATGCGGTCGCAGCGTAGCCGTACAGGTGTGGGTAGCTCGGAGCACGCCCCGGTGCGGGCCGTAAGTCCGCTGGCGCTCCAGGCGCTTGCGGACGACCTAGAAGGCGGATACGCCGTGGCTCTGACGCCTATCCAGGGCCCTGCAGATGAGTACGACGCATTGGCCTTCTCGCCCGATAAGCAGTACCTGGCCCTGGGCGGCTGCGACGGGGTCGTATACCTGCAGGATCCCATGGGGAACGCCGTCACTAATACTCCAGCAGGATTTCGCTGTCTGACCTGGTCTTTCGCCGGTGGCGGGAGTGTAGCGGGACTTCGATCGTGCGGGGGCGGTCTCACGGAGACCGCCCCTCGATCGTGCGACAACGCCGCAGGAAGTGACAGCGGCGGGGCAGCCTCCAAGGGTGATCACCGAGTATGCCGCCGCGCAGTGGGCCCTCGAACTGGACGATCTCTTCCTGACCATCGGGCATCGGTTCGGCCGGGTCGAGCTCCGCCGCCGCATGCGTGACTACGTACGCGGGCTGCTCGCTCCGGTGGCCCGCAAGAACAGCTGGCAGCTGGCCGAACAGGCTGGCCACCGCACGCCCGACGGCCTGCAGCACCTTCTCGCCGGATCGAAGTGGGAGGCCGATGACATCCGCGACGACCTGCAGGAATACGTCGCCGACAAGATCGGCGAGGCTGGCGGCGTGCTGATCATCGACGACACCGGGTTCATCAAGAAGGGCACCACCTCAGCCGGGGTCCAGCGCCAGTACTCCGGAACTGCCGGCCGGACCGAGAACTGCCAGATCGGCGTCTTCGCCGCCTACGCCTCCGCCCACGGCCGGGCTCTGGTCGACCGTGAGCTCTACCTCCCGAAGTCCTGGACTGAGGACCGGGAACGCTGCCGCACCGCAAGGGTCCCCGACGAGCGGGAGTTCGCCACCAAAGGCGAACTGGCCAGGCGCATGGTGCTGCGGGCCCTCGCCTCGCCGCTGCCCATTGCCTGGGTCACTGCGGATTCCGCCTACGGTCAGGACAACCGATTCCGCCGGCTGCTGGAGCAGTCGGGTGTCGGCTACGTATTGGCCGTCCCCAAGTCCCAGTTCAGCGTGGGCTGTTCACGGATCGAGGGCCTATTCGCGCAGGCCCCGGACGAAGCGTGGGAGAAGATCTCCTGCGGCGACGGCGCGAAGGGGCCCCGCGTTTACCACTGGGCAGCGGTGCGGCTGCCGGCCGTCGCCGAGTTCGACTATCAGGGCGAGGTCCCCTACCGGATGCGGTGGGCACTGGCCCGGCGCAGTATCAGCAAGCCCGAGGAGATCGCCTACTACCTCGCCTACACGCCCCTTCAGGTCACCGTCCAGGAGCTGGTGCGGGTCGCCGGGGCGCGCTGGGCGATCGAGGAGTGCTTCCAGGCCGCGAAGAACGAATGCGGCCTGGACCAGTACGAGGTCCGCCGTTACACGGGCTGGTATCGGCACATCACTTTGGCCATGCTCGCGCACGCTTTCCTGGCCGCCACGGCGCACCAGCCCTGGGAAAGGGGGCGGAACAGGTGATACAACCGGGGCCATCGGGCTCACAGTGGCGGAGGTTCGGCGACTCCTGGCAGCTTGTCGTGCCCGGCCCCTGCACCTGAGCGGACACCGCGGACGACACCACGCGCTGAGCTGGTCGAACTGGCGCCGCCGACGCCAAGCAGTCGCCCGCCGCTGTCACTTCCTGCGGCGTTGTCGCACGATCGAGGGGCGGTCTCCGTGAGACCGCCCCCGCACGATCGAAGTCCCGCTACACTCCCGCCACCGGCGAAAGACCAGGTCAGACAGCGAAATCCTGCTGGAGTACTAACCCCCTCGCCGGACACCGAGACATCGTCCGTGACCTGACCTTCTCGTCCGATGGGCGGCTGCTTGCTTCGTCGGCCGATGATGGAACAGTGTGGCTGTGGGACGTGACTTTCCGCATCCCTGTGGGGGAAGCCTGCCTGACAGCGAGGGGATCCTCGAGAGTCTGGCGTTTTCCCCCGATGGGGGCCTCCTGGCGGCAGCGGGATACATAGGGCGTGTGTACCTGTGGGACACCGCCACACGCGAGATGATCAAGACTCTGGATGTGGGACAGGCCCGGGTTGACGGGCTTACGTTTTCCCCCGATAGCTCCCTGCTGGCCGTTGCCGGACACGACGGGATAACGCAGCTGTGGTCACCCGCCACATGGGAGGTGACCGGGTGCATAACCGTTGGAAGATGTTGCGATATTGCGTTCGCACCTGACGGCAAGCTGCTGGCCTCAGCGGGGAGCGATGGATCGGTGCGGTTGTGGGATCCACTTGTCTCGGGAACGGGGAACGCCGTCCGTGATTGTTCGTCTGCTCCGACAAAAGCCGTGAGCGCCGTGGCCTTCTCGCCGGATGGTCAACTCTTGGCCGGCGCAGCTATGGACGGCACAGTGCGCCTATGGAATCCGGCTGACGGCCAGCCACTTCCCGGCTCTCTCGATGCTTCCCTCGGCGAGGCGTACGACGTTGCTTTTTCTCCGGATGGTGGCCTCCTCGCAGCGGTCGGTGACGATGACAGCGTCCGTATTTGGATCACGCCCGTTCATCGTGCTGGTGGGTGGTAGTTGGGGGCCCCGGAGCCGCCTAGTGTCTCGTGATCCTGTTTGCATCACTTTGAGTTGTTCGCGACGAGCTTCTTGATGTTGGTCTGGACGAGGCGGACCTTTGCCAGGATCTCGCCGGCGGTCGCGGTCCAGGTGAAGGGCCTGGCCTCGGAGTTCCAGGAGTCGATGTAGTTGTGGATCTGCGTGATCAGGACATTGACGCTGGCGAAGGTGCCGCGGCGGATCGACTGCCGGGTCAGGATGCCGAACCAGGTCTCGATCTGATTGATCCAGGAAGACCCGACGGGGGTGAAGTGAAAGCGGACGCGGGAGTTTTTGGCCAGCCATGCCTTCACTTCCGGTGTGGTGTGGGTGGAGAGGTTGTCCAGGACGACGTGGATCTCCTTCCCCGCATGCGGCTTCACTGCCTTCTTCAGAAAGGCCAGGAAGTTCTTGCCGTTCCGGCTCGGCTTGCACTCGCCGATGACTTCACCGGTGCCGACGTTGAGGGCGGCGAACAGATTCGTGGTGCCGTGCCGCACGTAGTCGTGGGTGCGCTTCTCGGTGGCCGCGAAAGCGACCGGCAGTACCGGCTGGGTGCGGTCCAGCGCCTGGATCTGCGTCTTCTCGTCGATCGAGAGCACGACCGCCCCACCGGGCGGAGCAAGGTAGAGCCCGACCACATCGGCGACCTTCTCCGCGAACGCGGGGTCCCTGGAAATCTTGAAGGTGCCGCTGCGATGCGGCTTGAGTTGCTCCTCGCGCCAGATCCGCGCGATGTAGTGCCAGGACACGGTGATGTCCTCGGTCCGCTTCAGGTACTTCGCCAGCTCGCGCGTCGACCAGTGCGAAAGCCCGGTGCCGGCCGGCGGTGTCATACGCGTCAGCGCAATCACCCGCGCCCGTACCCGTGCCGGTACCTGGTCCCGGGCCCCACCGGGGCGATCGCCTTCCAGCCCGGCCAGCCCGCGCCGGGCATAACGGGTCTTCCAGCGGTCCACGGTCGGCAGCGACACCCCGAGCAACTCGGCAATGTCCTTGCGCCGCCGCCCCTCACCCGACCACAGAACGATCCGGGCCCGCGTCGCCAAATCCGCAGACACATCACGACAATTCGCCAACTCCCGCAACTCGGCGGCCTGTTCCACGGAAAGCTCCATGCCAGCACCAACGAGACACGCAAGATCACGTAACGCGAACGCGATCACGAGACACTAGAGCCGAGGCTAAGGATGAGCGCCCTGCCAGCCATCCGGGACGGGCAGGGAATATCCGCTGCCTGATAGTCGTGCTACGAGCTCCCGCACCTCCTGAACGACTTTCAGTACCTACTGGCCGGGCGGGAACCGAGGCGAAGCGGACGACGAGGCCGCGTTGCAGTCGCTGTAGGGGGCGCTGACCGTCTACGGCAGCGCGGTTCACCGGCGGTGGCCTACTCGTATGCCCAGGCGCGGCCGGTCTGCCGGTACTCCTCGACGGGGATGGGATCGACCCCGGTGCGCATGCGGGCGGTGTAGAGGTGGCCGTCAAGGTGGTCGATCTCGTGGTGGATGAGGCGGGCGAGGCCGCGTTCGTACACGGTGGTGACCCTCTCGCCGGTCAGGGCCGTGGCTTCGACGGTGATCTTCAGGGGGCGGGGGACGAGGCCGCGGACGTCGAAGAAGCTCAGGCAGCCCTCGTACTGCTCGTCCGCTTCGTCGGAGCGGTCAGTGATGCGCGGGTTGAGCAGGATGATGGCCGGGGCGTCGCCCGGGGGCTGGACGACGGCGACGGCACGTCCGATGCCGATCTGCGGGGCAGCGATACCCATGCCCTTGGCGAAGGGGTGGACCTGTCCGATCCGATCCATGGCGGCGAACAGCTCGTCCGTGATGCGCTCGGCCTCGTCGCGCTCGGTGGGCAGATCGAAGGCGCGGGCCGGTTCGGCGAGGATGCCGGCGCCGTGCTGGACGACGCCGAGGTCTCGCATCTGCTGGCTGGGCCGCACGTCAATCACCTGAACTCCCCTTGATTCATGTCGCGTTCGGGCCGTGCCCGAAACCGCCATTCCAGACGGTACCGAGCGTGCAGGGCGGGTGCCGCCGTGATCCACGTGAATTGCCGTAGCTCACCGTCGTCACTGCGGACGGGCGGCGTCCGCAGCGGAGAGGCTTCGGCAGTCATGGACGTCTCGGTGCCCCACACGACCGGGTCGAGGGCGGCGGGGAAGGCGAGCTGGACTTCGAGCTGTTCGGTGGGCAGGCGTACGGCCCGCTGGAACCAGTTGCCCCACTTGTCGTCGCCGACGGTGTAGGCGTACTCGATCCACACGGACTCGCCCGGGTAGAGCGGGAAGCGGCCGTGTTCGTTGTCGAACACCAGCCAGACTTCCTTGAAGGCGTCGCGGTCGTGTTTCACCTGCCAGCTCATTGCCTCGCCCCGGCAGGTCGCGGTGAGGGCGAGTTCGTTCCAGGTCAGCGGGTGGGCCCGGTAGTGGGCGTTGGAGCGTTCCGGGTCGCCGGGGTAGCGGTCCACGGAGATCCGGATCAGGTAGCGGGTCACTGGCTCATCGCCGGTGTTCCGCAGTCGGCGGCGCATGGTCAGCCGGTACTTGCTGCCGTCGTACTGGAGCCGTGCCGCGTCGTGTTCGACGATGAGGGCCGATCCGGTCGCGTACGGCTGCTCGGGCCTGCGCTGGGCGGGCGGCGTGGCTGCCGGACGCCGGGCACGGGCCTTCGCCTGCTCGTAGTCGCACCAGCGCCGCCAGATCGACTTTCCGGCGTTCAGAGCCTCGTCTGCGAGGCGCGAAAACTCTTCGCTGGGCTTGTGGCGGCCCGACTCCACGTGGCTGACGTAGGACGGGTCGAAGCCCATGGCAAGCGCCAACGCCCGCTTGGACATGCCGCGTACTTCCCGCCACCGCGCCACTTCGGCCGCATAGTCCTCGGCTGCCTGCTCGACGGTGGTCTCGTCGTCTTGCGCGCCCATCAAAGGCCGCCCCCGCGTCACTTGGTGGTGAGCATGAATGAACCGTGAGTGATCCAAGTTCATCATCCCGTCACGGCCCGCGTCGCCGGTTTCCTTCCCTCACCGGCCCGGATCGACCATCCGGGCAACGTGAGGGAGGCGACGCATGCGCGTGCTGTATCTGCTCAACATCTCCAACCCTGACCGGCTTTCGGCCGACTCGGGGTGGATCTTCGCGGACCTTCTCGCCCCGGCTCTGGCGGACGCCGGGGCGGAGGTGACCGTCGCGGCGCCGGCGGCGGCCGGGGATGGCCGCTGCGGCTTCCACCGCACGAAGGTGCCGGGGACGAAGTACCGGGCCCGGTTCTCCGCTGACATCGACGAACTGGTGGCCCTGATCCGGCAGACGAGGCCGGACGCGGTGGTGGCCAACCAGATCGAGGAGGCCCCGGCGATCCGAACGGCCCTGCTGGAGGCCGGATCTCACGCGCTGCTGGCCGGGTACTGCCACTACCTGCCGTTCTCCTTCACCAGCGGCGGTCAGCTCCTGCTGGATCCGTCTCTGGACGACGCGGGACTCGGACGGCCGGTGCTGCTGGCGTTCGCCGCCGGGCTGGCCGCCTGCGACCGGGTGATGGTCCACTCCTCCACGGCCGCCTCCTGGGCCTCGGCTGCCGCAGCCCGGATGACCGTGGACCTCGGCGAGAAGCTGCGGGTGGTGCCCGCTCCGCGTGACGAGCGTCTGGTCCGCGCTCCCGCTGCCACCGAGCCCGTCTCCGACGCCGGGGCGATCGGCATCTACAACCACCGGCTGTATGCGCACTACGGCACCGAGCAGTTCGTGCACCTGGCCCGCGACCTGGCCGCCTCCAGCTCCGTCCGGCTGCGGGTGATGGACCTGTTCGGGCAGCGCCGTCCCGAACGGCAGGGCCTGGACAACAGCCCCGAGAAGATGCGCGACCAGCTCTCCGCCCTGCCGCACGTCCAGATCGTCTCCGACCGGGGCGACCGCGTCCGCTACAAGAGCCTGCTGGCCGGAGCCCGCTTCGGCATTGCTCCCTTCCGCGCCGGCTGCCCCTGGTCCATGAGCGTGATCGACTGTCAGGGCATGGGCCTGCCGGTCATCTCGCCCCGGCTGGGCTGGCTCGCCGAGCACATCGACACCGAGCTGTGCTTCGACACCCCGGCCGAGGCCGTCGCCCTGGCCGAACGCCTCACTACCGACGACGAGTTCCACGCCCTGCACGCCAAACGCGCCCACGCCTCCACCGCCGGCTTCACCCCGGCCCTGGTCGCCGCCCGCTACCTGGAGGCCATCTCGTGACGACCGTGTTCGATGCGGTGTTCCTCTCCTACGACGAGCCGATGGCCAACTCCCTTCACGCCCGCCTGCAAAGAACCCTCGGCGGCACGGTCAAGCGCCTGCACGGCGTGCACGGGATGCGCCGGGCCTACCGGCTGTGTGCCGAAGTCGTAGATCGCGAGCAGTTCTTTCTCGCCGACGGCGACTTCGCCATCGACACCGGCTTCGCCCCCGCCACCGTTGAGCCGCTGGACGAAGGCGTGGCCATGCGGGTGTGGCGGGCGGTCAACCCCGTCAACGGCCTCACCTACGGATACGGCGGGCTGAAGCTGATCCGCCGCAGTGCCCTGCGCGAGATGGGCGAGGCGGTGGACGTGCTCGCCGCCATCCCTGGCCGTATCGAGTTCGCGGGGCAGAGCGCGGGCGTCACCCGGTTCAACCAGAGCCCCTTCCATGCCTGGAAGGCCGGTTTCCGCGAGTGCGCGATGCTCGCCCGCGGCAGCGAGTACGGCATGGCCGACGACGACGCCCGCGAACGGTTGGAGGCATGGACCGCGAGCCGCGATGGGGAGTTCGCCGCCTACGCCGCTGCCGGAGCCAACGAGGGCATCGCCTTCGCCCGCGGGGCCGCCCGCGCTCCCAAGCTGTTCGATCACCTCAACGACCCCACCTGGCTGCGGGACCGCTTCACCGCTGCCCACGGGGACCAGGCGGTCTCGGGATGACCGGTCCGCTGGTACTCATCGAGCCCTACGCGCATCGCCTGGGCGGCCACCACCAGCACACGCTAACCGCGCTGGCCCAGGCCCGGCCCGGCAGCCTGGCCATCGCCACGCACGGGACCGCCCGCGAAACGGCCACCGTCCTGCGCCAGGTCGGGGCCCGGTTGATCACCGCCCCTGTCGGGCGCCCGGCGGCCGTCCTGCTGGCCGCGTCCCGCCTCATGGCCGCTCTCTCCACGGCCGGGCAGCGCATCTTCCGCTCCAGCCGGTGGCCCTGCCGCTTTCGTCGGCTCCCGCACCAGATCACCCTCATCGCCCGCTGCCTGGCCGAGGCATCCGCCCTGCGCACAGCACGCCGCCTTGAGCCCGGTGCCGCAGCGGTCGCGATCCTGACCGCGAGCGAGGCCCTGCACGGGGCCGCCGCACTCCTCGGCGGCAGGCCGCACCTGCGGTTCGTCCACGAACAGGTCACCACCGAAGACACCGCCGTGCGGCTCCTCGGCCATCTCGCCCGCAGGGGCGAGCGAGGGGTGATCGCGGTGTATCCGACCCGGGCGGTGGGCGATCAGATGGCGGCGTCCTTCCCGGAGCTGCCCGCGGTGGTGCGGGCCTTCGCGGTCGACGACGGCCGCCGCCTGACCGAAGCCGAACGCGAAGGCGGCCGGACGGCCTTCGGTATCCCCGCCGCCGAAGCCGTGGTGTGCCTGGTGGGCGGCTGGTGGCCCTACAAGGACATCGCCGTCATCGATGCCGCCCTGGCCCGGCTGAAGGAACCGCTGCACCTCGTCGTCACCGGGTCCCCGCTCGACGAAGCCGTCCTCACGCGGTGGCGGGCCCTTCCCTGCCTTCGTCTGCACACAGTGCCCGGCCCTGTCACCGACAGCGTGCTGCGGCTGGTCTACGCCGCCGCCGATGCCGCCCTGGTCGCTCGGCACCCCGGCGTCGGCAAGGAATCCGGGCTCGTGATGGACGCCGCCCGCCTCGGCGTCGCCCTGATCGTCTCCGACCACGACGCCACGCTCACCGACCGGCTTCACGGCCAGCCCTGGGCCCTGACCTTCCCCGCCGGCGACCCGGACGCCCTCACGGAAGCCCTGCACACGCTCATCCGCCAGCCACCCGAGCGGCCCGGCCCCGAGGCACCCCGCCTGCTGGGCATGTGGCCGGCCGACGAACAGGCCGACTTCCTCACTCGCACCTTCTCCTCCCTGCCCGCCAAGGAGTCACGATGCTGATCAACCCCCCGCCGCTGATCGCCGTCATCGGCCCCGTCGAAGTGCCGCTACTGGCCGCCTGGGTCCGCCACTACCGGCTCCTGGGCATCGAAAGGTTCCTCATCGCCTTCCACTTCCCCGAGCACGTCCCCGACCAGCAGCGCCAGGAACTCCAGGCCGCCAGCCGCGAACTGGGCATCATCCCCACCGGCACCACCACCGGCCCATGGCACGAGCACACCAACGGCGAACTCAGGCAGGCCCTGCGGCAGCAGGCCGGGCCTGGCTGGCACCTGCTCGCCGACGCCGACGAGTTCCAGCAGTACCCGGCCCCGCTGGACGAGGTGATCGCCCAGGCCGAGCACGCCAAGAACGGTGTGGTGGGTGGCCTGATGCTCGACCGCATCTCCGCTGACGGCTCCCTGACCGGCTGGGATCCGCAGACGGGCAGCCTGGATACGGCGTATCCGCTCGGCGGCTTCCTCACCCACCAGCTCCTGCGCGGCGACCCCCGCAAGATCGTCCTTGCGCACTCCAGCGTCTCGGTCGCGTCCGGCAGCCACCGCGCGGAGGGCCACCGCCCCGCCAACCGGCCCCCGGTCGCCGTCCACCACTTCAAGTGGCATGCCGGCGTACGCCAGGACATCGAGCGGCGGGCCGTTCACTCCGCGGACGGCACCTGGAAGACCGCCTCCCCGGCCCGGCTCGCCGAGGCCCGCCGCCTGCTCCAGCACCTTCACCGCCATGGCGGCCGGATCGCGGCCGAATCCCGGAACCTGGACTTCAGGCTCGTCTCACTCCAGACCGTTCCCGACTGGTGGGCAGAGCGAGCGACGCGGCTGGTCACCACGTGGCGGCCACCAGGGGCGGCGGATCAGAGCCAGCCCGGCGTGACGATCTCCTCGCCCTCACCCTCGGGCGGCTCGAACCGGGCATAGAAATCGTCGAGCGCCGACTC
This sequence comes from Streptomyces sp. DT2A-34, assembly GCF_030499515.1. Classification (NCBI taxonomy): domain Bacteria; kingdom Bacillati; phylum Actinomycetota; class Actinomycetes; order Kitasatosporales; family Streptomycetaceae; genus Streptomyces; species Streptomyces sp. DT2A-34. The sequence goes on from NZ_JASTWJ010000001.1 coordinate 5,777,761, forward strand.
CGTGACGGTCAGCGCGTTGGCGTCCCCACGCAGGTTGCGCTCCTCAAGACGCCGCAGCAGCTCGGCCCGCTCGACAGGGAAGTACAGCAGCCGCCACCGGCCGCCCGCCTCCTCGACGAGCTTCTTCCACTCCTCGCGGGCCGAGTGCAGCCACAGGCCGTGATCCAGCACGGCGTCCCGGCCCTGCGCGACCAGCGCCACCAGGCGCTCGCGGACCTCCGCGACCACCGGCGCCTCCAGAGCGAAGTAGTCCCGCTCCGGATAGTCCACGCCGTAGCGGCCGTGCCGGGCGTGCACCAGCTCATCCACCGACAGCCGCACCGCCCGGGACGGCTCCAGCCGCTGCTTGGCGTACGTGGTCTTGCCCGACCCGGTCAGTCCGACCAGCAGATACACCACCGGCCCGTCCTCACGATCACGGTCGGCCACCTGGCCGGGCTCCACGGCCTTCACCTGCGCTCTCCTCCTGTACTCCGGGGACTGCTCCCTGGAACCCAGCCTGCCACCCCTCCACCCCGCAGCGCGGCCGAACGGCCACGCCCCACCCCCTAGGGAGATCCGCCGTGATCCCTCCGCTCGTACTCCGGTCCCTGCGTGCGTACGTGCGGCACGCACCCGGCTGCCCCGGCACACCACGGCTTGCCGGACACCTGAGCGACCACCTCAAACACCACCCGATCACCACGACCGCCCGCACCCGCTCCGGCAACGTCTTTCCCGTGACGACCAGTGACGTCATCCAGCGCTACCTCTGGCTGTTCGGCACGTGGGAGCCGCACCTGACCGCATGGATGCGCCACCGCATCACCCCGGGCGACCTCGTCATCGACGCCGGCGCACACACCGGCTACTTCACGCTGCTGGCTTCCCAGCTCACGGGGCCCACCGGCCGTGTCATCGCCATCGAGCCGTCCCCCGTCTTCCACCAGGCTCTGGTGGAGAACATCGAGGCCAATGGGTGCAGCAACGTCCGCACAGTGAACGCCGCCGTATCTGACACCCCGGGGAGGATGACGTTCTACCTGGAGCGTTCCACCAACCTCGGCGGCACCACTGCCGTCCGCCCGCGAACCGTCGTCTCCTCCTTCGAGACGGAGGCCGCGCCGCTGCCGAACCTCGTCACCGATGACGAACTCGCCGCCGCCCGCCTGATCAAGATCGATATCGAGGGCGGCGAAGCGGCGGCCGTGCGCGGGCTGGCCCCCGTCCTGCACCGGCTACGGCCCGAAGCCGAGCTGGTTATTGAGGTCACCCCCCGGATGCTGGCCAAGCAGGGACAGCAGGCCGACGACGTGCTTGCACCCCTGCGCGAGCAGGGCTTCCACGTCTACCGGCTGGCCAACGACTACGCCGCAGCCAGCTACCCGGCTGCCCTGCGCAGGACCGCACCTGCCGTGCGCTGGCATGGGCCCGTCACGGAAATGAGCGACCTGATCTTCTCCCGCACCGACACCGAGACGCTCCCGTGAACGCCCTGAATCACACCACCCGCACGTCACATCGGCTGACGAAGCATCGATGTGGACCGAGCGGTCAGGCAGACGTATCTCCTGGCTCCTGCCCAAGGCATAGCCGTACGACGGGCCCCTTTTCGGCGTAACCACAAGCGCTGTGGAGCTGAGCGGGCTCGGCCCCTGTGCCCGCTTGAACAATGGGGCTGCGTCCAGCTGCACGCGACGTAGGAGGCCATCGCCAAAACTGGACAACGGTGTATGCCTTGAATCGCCGTGATCAGCGTCGCCGCGTCGGTGGCGACTGCGGTGACGGCATGGCTGCCGATGGGGGGACCGGAGCGGCGGGGCGCTGCGTTGTGCTGCGGGCCCTGGCCGCCTCGGCTCGGGGACTGGGTGCGTGGCGCTCACCGAGGCGGCGGATGCGCCAGGTCAGGGCACGGGCGGGGCTGTGGGCGTCGTCCAGGGTGCGCTGTCCGAGCGCTTGGTCAAGCGCGGTGGCTGCGTTGTGCCCTGCGGTCTCCGCCTCGGCGAGCACGGTGGCCAGTGCGTCCCAGGCAGGGTCGGCCAGGATGCGCTCCGCGTGCTCTGGTACCGCTTCCTGGAGGTGATGGACGAAGCGGCGCTTGGTCTGGGGGCTGGGGGAGCGTTGCGCGAGGCCCGCCAGGACTGGTCCGGAGACCTGCGCGTAGGCGATCTGCAGGTGGACGAGGGCTTGCTCGGCTGCTGCCTGCTGTTGGGCGTGCTGGCGGGTGCGGTGCCAGTGCATCGCGAAGGCCACTGCGGTGAGTGCGGCGTCCAGGAGCATGGCGAACCCGGCCGCGTCCCTGTCTTGGGGCCTGTCGCGCCAGATCGCCTGGACGCTGCGGCAGAGTACGCGGGTGCTGTCGAGGTCGGCGGCGATGCGGGATCGGGTGGCGCGCTCGAAGACGGCTGCGGCCTGTTCGAGTTCGGCCCTGAGCGCGGCCGGTGCCGTGACCGGCAGCAGGTCCAGTGCTGCGCCGAGCGCGACCAGTTGGCCCTGGGCGGTGTGCTCGTCGCCGTGGGTGAGGTGGTGGGGGATGCGTTCGGTGGCGGCGGTGGCCTGGTGCCACGGGTTGCCGGGTTGGGCAGTGGCCGGCTTGGGGCTGGTCGCAGCGAGGCGTTCGCGGATTTTGGGCAGGGAGAGGTCGGGGGCGAGGGTGGAGCCCGCGTAGAACACCGGCTCGCCCTTGTCATTGGTGTCGCCGGGCAGGGCGAAGTTGCAACCGAGTGCGTCGCCGGAGGGGCCGTGTTTGAGGCGCACGGTCACCCCGGTTGCCTCCAGCAGTGCGAAGAACTCGGTCTCGTCGGCTGCGGCGGTCACCGCACGGCGGACCCGCATGCGGAGGATCTCGCGGGCGGTGGCGTCCTGGCCCAGGCGCTTGGCCTTGAAGTGCTCCTTGCTGGTGGGGCGCTTGGCGGCAGTGCCGTCGCCCGGCTTCAACCGCCTGAGCCCGTAGTCGACTTCGATCTTGCGGGCCTCGCGCTGGACAGCGCGCTGGTCGTAGTCGCGTTTAGGCCGGCGGCCATCCTGGCGCACGAGGGTGGCGGCGATGTGGATGTGGTCGTCGGCGTGGCGGACGGCCACCCAGCGGCAGGCTTCCTCGTCCCCGTTGGGGGCGATGCCGGCGGCGGCCACGATCCGGCGGGCGATGTCCGCCCATTGGTCGTCGGTGAGGATCGGGTCTTCGGGTGCGGCGCGGACCGGGCAGTGCCACACGGTGTACTTGGGTGCTTTGTCGCTCAGCATCTTCACGGGCTGGTCGAGCTGTGCGACGAGCTGGGCCTCCACCTCTCTCGGGTCGCGGTGGGGGCTGCGGCCGGGGTCGGGGGCGAAGCCGTTCCAGGACGCCACCAGGTGCGGGTCAGTGTGCTCGTTGGCGCGGCCCTTGCCGAAGAGGTAGCCGATAGTGCGGCGCGTGGCTTTCGGGCCCTTGCCGAGGATGATCTTGGATATCACCCGTTCACCGCCCCTCAGTGACTTGGGCGACGGCGGCGTCCACTTCTGCCACCGACGCCTCGACGCGCTCCAGGAGCCGCTGGACGGCGTCGTGATGTGGCCAGGCGTCGTCCCTGTTGAGGTGGTGGGTGAGCTGGTTGAGGTTGCTGCCGATCTTGCCAAGCTGCCCGTTGGCGGCCATCAGCGTCTTCACCATGGTGCGGTAGTCGGCGACAGCTGCGGTGGGGTCCTCGGCGCGGGCGGCGGCGAGCGAGCACTCGGCCACGTAGCCACCGAGTGCCATGCGGCTCAGCGCGGCGGCTCGTCGGACGAGGTCGAACTCGCCGTCGTTGTAGCGGGGGTGGACGCGGCGCTCGCGCAGCTGCTTGTCACGCAGGCGACGGCGCGGCGCGGACTGCTGCGGCAGGTTCGACGACGGCTCGGTGACCCCTGCTTCGGTCGGCTCCCCCGGGCCGGCCGACTCCGGTGCCCCCGCGCCGGATGCCTCCGCCTCCTCCAGGGCGGAGGCCGGGTAAGGACTCCTTACCCGACAACTTGCTGACGCGGTGACTGAGGTGGTGGACATCTCCTCTGCGCTGGTGGGGAGTTCGTTGTGGAGGTCGGGCATCGAGTTGTTCTCCATGTGGTGTTGCCGGTGTGGTGGCGACGGGATTCGATGGGCGCTCGTCCTCGCACTGGGCAGCGTGAGGACGAGCGGAGAAGAGGACGAGCGGAGAAGTCGAGCGCCCAGGGCGATGGGCGCGACTGGGAGCCTCAGAGGGCGCTGGCGGGTTCCTTGTCGGGCTCGGTCTGCCGCTGGCGGGCGGCCTGGTCGAGGTCGGCCTGGACCCGGTCCTTGATCTGGGTCAGGCGGTCCTTGCCGATACGGAAGCCGGCGTCTCGGATCGCCGCCTCGATGTTGCGGCGTGAAGCGCGGCCTCCGCGTCCCAGGGGTGCCGTGCGGGCGAGGGTGAGGAGTTCATCGAAGGCGGCGTCGCGGTCGTGGTCCTCTACCGCAACGAGTGGCTTCCGGGCCTGCGGCACATTGACGGCGTCCCGCACCGCGTCGTCTGGGTGACCGGCCACATCGGGCATCTCTGGATGCTCTGGCAGACCGGCGTCGCCCCCGGAGGCCGGATCTGGCTCGGAGCTGTCGGCGTGGTTGTGGCCGCGGCCAGGAACGTTGTGGCTCTTTGTGGCCGCGGCCTCTTCAACGTGGCGCGTCGGGTGGCGGCGGATGACCAGGTCGAGGTGGACAGCTCCGGCCAGTGCCAGCGGGGCGATGGCTGACAGGGCGCCGACGGTGACGTCGTCCAGGTGGAACCCGGCTGTGTGAGCCTGCTGGTTGAGGCGGACGGCGTGCAGGGCGTTGGCCCAGATACTGGTGATCGTGGCGAGGCCGACGAGTGCCCAGACGTACAGCCGGGACCGCCAGGGTGCGGTGCGCAGGATGAGCAGGGCGGCGACGCCGATGGCGATGAACCCGTCGATCACCAGAGGGAAGGCGTACGTGAGGATTCCGCGGATGTGGATGGCGACGGCCATCTGCCGCAGAGCGTCGTAGGAGAGGGCGAAGCCGATCGTGCCGACCAGGGCGACGCCTAGGCGGGTCGCTGTGGTCAGTACCGGCACGGGGGTTGGGCGGTGGGTGAAGGCAAGCGGGGTACTCCAGGCGAGGAGGGGTGCCATGGGCACTGGGTGAGGCTGGTGGGAGGGGTGCGGTCTCGTCGCACTCGTCGCGTGCCTGGTCAGAGCAGGTACGGAAGGTCGGCGTGATACGAGTGGACTCGTCACGGCGACGACACTCGTCGCGGGGCTGACCTGCGACGCGACGAGTGCGACGAGTCTTTACGGGTGCGGGCCCGGAGCGGGGGCGGTGCTCTCGTCGCCGCTGTCGGGCGTCGGCTCCTCGGGGCAGTAGCGGGCCCAGGCGTCGGCGAAGCGGAGGCGGGCGAAGCCCTTGGCCTGCCGGCCGCCTTCGAAGCGGTGAGTGGCGGCCTTGATGTCGAAGTCCTTCAGGAGAATGCCCAGGTGGCGTGGGCCCAGGCCGGCGGAGCCGTACTCCGCCCACGGCGCCTCCTGGTCCTTGAGGAGTTCGTCCAGCAGGTCCCGGGTGCGCATGATGTCGGGATCACCGCAGCGTGCGAAGGCACGCCGGATGTCCTGCAGCAGCCGGGTCTTCAGATTCGACTCGTCGTCCTTGCCCGCCTCGGCCGCGCACATGGCCGCGCAGGCGGTGCGGGCCTGCTCGGGCCAGGTGCCGCCGGCCAGTTCAGCCACGATGACGAGCGGTTCCCAGGTGTCTGCCGCCCGGTCCTGCACCGGCATCGGCGGTACCAGGTCGGCCGCGGTGTCCATCAGGGGGCGCAGCCACGCGGCCAGCCGGTCACGGAGTTCGTGCAGGGCGGGAATGTCACGGCGGGAGCGGAACTGCTCCACCCGCTCCCCGTCCTTGCGGCGCTGCATGCGGATCACCACCGCACGGTCCATGACCGTGTCCGGCAGGTCCCCGATCCCTGCCAGGGCAGCCATGGCGAAGGTGGGGAACGCCTGCGGCTTGTGCTCCGGGCCGGAGATGCGCAGGGCAGGCCGGTTGCGTTGATGCCGGCGTTGAGCAGGCCGCGCAACTCCTCGTTCTTCTCGGCGGCCTTGACGCTGCCGAAGATGGTGTCGGCCTCGTCCACCAGCAGGGTGGGCGGGTCGTCGCCGATGGCGCGGAAGACCACCGCCGGGCTGGTGTTGACCGTGATCAGCGGCTCGCGCACCGTCTCCGTGATCACATCCAGCAGACGGGACTTGCCGCACCGCTTCGCCGGTCCGACCACCGCGAGACGGGGCGCGTGCTGGAGTGCGGGCTGGATGTGCGTGGCCGCCACCCACAGCGTGACGGCGGTCAGCGCCTCGCTGCTGGGCAGGATCACGTACCGGGCGATGGCTTCCCGCAGCTCGTCCAACAGGGCGGCGCCCTCTGGGGCCTGGGGCGGCTTCTCGTCCTCGGTAGGCGAGGGCTCGGGCGTTGCGGGGGCTGCCTGGCCAGGGACGGCGACAGGCAGCCAAGTGGGCGTCGGGGATGCGGTGGGGCTGGTGGAGGACGTAGGTTCGTCCACAGGCGTTCCTCCCTGATGGGCCGGACGGGTAAGGCCCGGCCCATCGGATCGGTCATTCACGGGCGATGAGGCAGGGACTGTGCGGCTTCGGCGGTGGCTTGCCGAGAGCCGTTTCGCTGTCCCTCAAAGGGCTGTGTCAGACCGCGAGGTCGTACGTGGCCTGGGCATTCAGCCAGGCGTCCACCTCGTGCCAGCGGTAGCGCAGGTGACGGCCGACCCTGTGCACATTGGGGCCGATGCCCCTGTACTTCCACTGGTAGAGCGTCTTCACCGGCACCCCGAGGTACGCGGCGACCTCTGCGGGGGTGGCCAGCGGGCCGCGCTGGGCAGCCGCAGTGGCGGCAGGGGAATTGGTGCTACGGGGAGAGGTCTTCGGCACAGGACTCCTTTTCGGTCTTGAACAACGGCCTGGACAACACAGCCACACCTCCCGAAGAGAAGTCCAGAGTTAGTTCTGAAACTCTGTACTACTTCTCTCGGCGTGGCCGGAGGAGACCAAACAGTAAGGGTGGATCCCCGGTTGCCGAAATCACTCCCGCAGCCCCGAAATTTTTCTGAGGCGCAGCGATCGGGGGAGGTGCCGGAATCCGGTACCCCCGCAGCTCAGAGGCAATGCATCGCAGCCAGAAGTGATGCGACCAGTGCGCCGGGCATCAAGGTTGATGCCTGCCCAAATCGCCCATCTTGGAAGCGTTTAGGGAAGGTAGCACGGCCTCCCCTTGGAAACGGCCCGTGATATGCCGGAATTCGATGAGACGAACACCACTTCGGTCCCGAGCGACTTTTGTAGAGTTTAAGAACCAACTCTTGCCATGGCAGCCGTACGCAAGTTACAGCTACCTGTTATGGCAACCCGACCTATCGAAATAGGCCCCGCCGGCCTTCACGCCGCCCGCGCCATCGAGCACCTACGCCTCGCGCGCGGCCTGACCCAGCACCAACTTGCCGCTCGCTGCACCGCACTGGGCCGCCCGATGACCAACACCGCCCTCAGCCGCACCGAACGCGCCCGTCGGCGCTGCGACATGGACGACCTCTTCGTCATCGCCACCGCGCTCGGTGTCCCTCCCGCGACGCTGCTCCTCCCGCTCCCGTCCGTGTCCAGTGATGACCGGAGGGGGTGCTAGTTGGCGCGGGTCTGGATTGAGGACCGCATAGGGCACGCGGCGTATGTGCGTGCCGCGGCGGACGCCAAGCGGACGGGTCGTACGCCGCCGGGGCGCTACCGCGTGCGCTGGTACGACCCCGACGGCAAACCGAAGATGAAGACCTTCGCCCGCAAGGTCGATGCCGAGGCGGAGCGGACGAGGATGGAGTCCCGTCTCAGTGACGGTTCCTACCGCGACCCTGCAGCCGCGCGGGTGAAGTTCGCAGAGGTGGCGGAGTCCTGGCTGGCCGCGCAGATCCATCTCAAGCGCTCGACCCGGGGCCGCTATCGAGGTGTCCTCGATGTCCACGTGATCCCCAGGTGGGGCACCACTCCACTGGACCGCATCCACTTCGAGGACATCGCCGAGTGGCTCGCGGACCTGCTGTCCGGCGAGGCGACCGGCGGCAGGAAGCTCAGCCCCCGGTCCGTCCGCAAGGCGTACGTCGTCCTCAGTCGAGTTCTCGGCTTTGCGGTCAAGGCTCGTCGACTGGCGGTCAACCCGGCTGTCGGCGTGCCCCTGCCGAAGGCGCCGCCGGCCGACCACGTGTACCTCGACGACATGCAGGTCGAAGCGCTGGCCAACGCGTCAGGCGCCTACCGCGTGTTCATCCTGCTGCTGGCCTACACCGGCCTGCGCTGGGGCGAGGCATCCGCGCTGAAGGTGGGCCGAGTCGACCTGGACGCCTGCCGGGCCCACATCGTCGAGGCGTACGCCGAGGACAACGGAAAGCTCTACCTCGACACCCCCAAGAACCACGAGCGCCGGTCCGTACCGATCCCGCGGTTCCTAGCAGAGGAGCTGAAGCCCCACGTCCAGCGGCGTGGAGATGAGGAGTTGCTCTTCACCGCTCCGCAGGGCGGACCGCTACGAGCTCGCAACTTCCGTCAGCGGTTCTTCGCGCCGGCGGTCGTGAAGGCCGGGCTGGGGCATCTCAAGGTCACCCCGCACAAGCTGCGCCATACGGCGGCCTCGCTCGCCATCGCCAGCGGCGCGGACGTCAACGTCGTACAGACGATGCTGGGCCACAAGTCGGCGACGCTGACCCTGGACACCTACGGGCACCTCTTCCCGGACCGCCTGGACGAGGTCTCGAAGAAGATGCACAAGCGCCGCTCCAAGCAACTGACCAAGGCGAAGGCCAAGCTGGAGAAGGCCGAGAAGAAGGCCCGCAAGGCTGCCGAGACGGTGGCTGCCCTGGAGGAAGATGCCGCCTGATGTGTGTCTAATCCGTGCCGGGGAGCTTTAGAAGCTGTTGTCGTTCCGATCTTGAGTGATGTGTTTCGAACGGGAGTCTCGATCGGGCAGGGCTTGATCGAGTTCCGGGAGTGTCCGGGTTGTTGGTGATGCCGAGGATGGCGAGTGCTCGTTCGGGTTCGTGGCGGATGGCGCGGGTGGTCTTGGCGCTGTTGTCGGCTCCGACGATCTTCCGGGTGCCGACGGCGAGGTTGCGGATGGTGGCCATGACCAGACCGAGCCGTCAATCGGCAGGCTCCGCAGCATGATCGGCTCGGATAGTGGTGAGGCTGGAGAGGTCTTCCAAGTTGAGGTAGCCGAGATGGTCCGGCCTGGCTTGGGCGGTGGCCTGGGCTCGGTAGCGGCCCGTGGAGCGGTGCCAGTCATAGTCGCCGCGGATCCAATAGCGCAGTGCTTCCACGTACCGGGAACCGCTCGGAATGGGGTCGCACCCCCCGAGCTACCAGGAGGCCCTGCCTTCATGCGCGTACGGGCGGAAGATCACCCGACCAGGAACTCCGTTCGAACCGCACGTTCCAAGTTCGGTTGAGATACGGCTTCTCATGTCAGATCGACGAAGTCGCGGATGGTCGTGGTTCCGGACCGGATGATCCAGGTCCCGCTTCCAGGCGGCGTCTCGTCCGAGCGGGCCTTGAGGGCTTCGACGTCTACGACCGGGGGCCATTGCGTGCGCTGAGACCAGTGCACTCCGCTGAAGTCGATGCCCCTCAGGTCGGTGTCGCGCAGGTCGTCATGGGTGAAGTCGTCCAGGAGCGTGAGCACCGATGCGGAATCGAGTACAGGGGGTTCTCGGTGTAGGGCCAAGCCGATGGCCCGGCAAACCTCATTGGTACGGATCTCGATGTAGGCGTCGCGGACGAGGACGAGGACGAGGACGAGGACGAAAACGAGGTCGAGGTCGAGGTCACGGCCGAGGTCGCGGACGAGTGCGAGGGCGCGGGCGAGCCGCGTCCGTGCCGAGCAGCAGACACCCGAGTGGAAGGCCCGCTATGCGGTCCGATCCGGAGCGGAGGGCACGGTCAACGAGTTCGCCCACGAACACGGCGTGCGACGCTGCCGCTACCGAGGACAGAGCAGAGCCCACGTCCAGCACGTCCTGACGGCCACCGCCATCAACATCGAGCACCTCAGCGGTCTCCCACCTGCGAGGGCACCCCCTTCCCGACGACCGACCGCCTTCCAGAGCTACCTCGACCGTTGCGGGATCTCCAGGCCAAAATCCTGGCGAACCCTGGGCGCCTGACCTCGGCAACTCCAAGATCCCCGACAGAGTCAAGCTATGGCTCCTTTTCCTTAGCGGCCTTGCGGGCGAGATGTTGATCTTGCTAACCTCGCGTCGATCTTGTAAGTGAATTGACACATCGTCAATTCTCGCCATTCCGATGATTGAGGTCGCGCGGATGCAGCTGCGCATCGAACTTCGCCCGACGACCGGTGCCTCGGGGGGCCGTGCCCTCAATCCAGCGGAAACGGTCGTGGCTCTGGCAGCCCTGGTCCACCGCTTCTCGGGACACGATCTCAGCGTGCAGGGCCGCCGGTCGGAGGATCTGCTCTTCCTCGCGCCGCTGCTGGTCGACGCCGACCTCATGGCCTGCTCACTGGCGGAGAGCCTCACGCGAGCCGAGCTCCGCCCCCTCGAAGACAGGGCGCCCGACGTCACCATCACGGTCAACGCGGTGCCGGGCAACGGATCCGAGGCAGTCGTCGAACTGGCTGAACACCTGGCGGTCGATGGTCTGGGCGACTCGGTCGCGAGGGCCGTCCAACACTTTGCCGATGAGATCGCACGGCTGCCCCACCTTCCTCTGAGCGAAATCAGCACAGTCGCTCCCCATGAGGAGAAACGGTTGCTGGTACTGTCGGGTGATCAGTGGGACGACACCGCACCGCTTTCTCTCGTGCATCAACTGGTCGAGCGTCAGGCCCTGCTGAGGCCCGATTCCAGCGCCGTGAGCGACGGCACGCGAGAACTCACCTATGCGGAGCTTCATTCCGCTGCCGTCCGCGCCTCACAGCGCCTTCGCGCCGCAGGAATCAGGTCCGGCTCGCTGGTCGGTCTGATGACCGAGCGAAGCATCGATGCGATCGTCGCGTTGCTCGCCGTGGCGATGGCGGGGGCGGCTTCTGTGCCGCTCGATCCCTCCTACCCGGCAGCACGTTTGCGCATCATGCTGGACGATCCCCGGATCGCTGCCGTGGTCTACAGCGGCGAACCGGTTGTTTCCGCTCCAGCAGGCACTGCCATGCTGCCGCTGGCGGAGCTCACCGACCAGGCCGATCCCGGATCCGCCCCTCGGGATGGCGAACCCGGGCATGTCGAAGCTCCCGAAGACCCGCTCTTCACACTCGTGTTCACCTCAGGCTCCACGGGCGTTCCCAAGGGGGTGGAGATCACGCATCGCGGTGTCGCCCGGCTGGTCATGGACGAACAGTGCACCGGCTTCGCGGCTGAGGACGTCGTGCTGCAATACGCGCCGCTGACCTTCGACGCCTGCTTCCTGGAGATCTGGGGAGCACTGGCACGTGGAGCCCGGTTGGAGCTTGCCCCGCCAGGACCGCTGGGGCTTGCTGAACTCGCTGAGGTGATCGAAGAGCGAGGAGTCACCGTCCTCTGGCTCACCTCCGGCCTTTTCCATCAGATCGCCGAGTACGAGGCGGACTGCCTGCGTGGGGTGCGCCGGCTCTTCGTCGGTGGTGACGTCGTATCGCCTCATCACGTCGATCGGGTCGCGCGCATGTGGCCGCACCTGGAACTGGTCAACGGATACGGCCCGACGGAGAACACCACGTTCACCTGCTTTCACCCCATCAACCGCGACGGACCGACGGATCTCTGCACCAGTGTCCCGATCGGCCGCCCCGTCGCCCGGACCCGCGTGCATGTGCTGGACCGGTACGGGCAGCTGGTGCCGCCTGGAGTCCCCGGCGAACTGTGGGTCTCGGGCGAGGGCCTGGCCCGCGGTTACGCGCTGCGTCCGGACCTGACGGCGGAGCGCTTCGTGACTCCGCAGGAGGGGCCGCTGCGCGGAGTACGGATGTACCGGACCGGAGATCGCGTCAGGTTCCTCGCCGACGGTGCCCTGGAATTCCTGGGACGCACCGACTTGCAGGTCAAGGTCAACGGGTTCCGCATCGAGTTGCCGGAGATCGAGTCGGCTCTGCTCGCCTGCGACGGGGTCCGCCAGGCGTGTGTGATCGTGGAACAGGACGCCGTCGGCGGAAAGCGGCTGGCTTCCTATGTGGTTGCCGAGGACACGGACGGGCGGTTGAGGCTGGAGCTGCGAAAGGCCCTGCGCGCGCAATTGCCGCACTACATGGTGCCGACTCGTTACACGGTGCTCGACGAGTTGCCGCTGACCCACAACGGCAAGGTCGACCGTGCTCGCCTCGCCGCCACTCCATCGAACAAGGACTGAATCACCCATGACCACCCCCGCCACCGGTGTCCACGAAGCAGTCGTCGCGATCTGGACCGAGATCCTGGGTACCGAGGTGACCCCGGACGCGGATTTCTTCCTCCTCGGAGGGCATTCTCTGCTGGCAACGCGGATGATCGCACGCGTCGAACAGACTCTGGGTGTGAAGGTACGGCTGCGCGAAGTGTTCGATCACGCGGAGCTCGATGATTTCGTCGGGCTGGTGGCAGACCGGGCCGCGGCCCAGCCGTAAATCGTTAGAACGGCTCAGCGGTCGTTCTCTCATGCTTCGTCACGCGATATCGCGCATGCTTCGTCACGCGATATCGCGAAGCACGGAGAACGACCGCATCCCCTGTTCCGGAAGGAACGGCACTCACCAGGTCGGGGAGCCTGTCAGGACACGAGGCCGGACGTCAGCCTCAGTGCTGGCCCGGCAGCGAGGTGATCGGGTGCCCGGCGACGTTGTGCGGCTGGTACAGCTCTTCCAGGTAGCTGATCTCTTCTTCCTCCAGCACCACGTCCAACGCGTCGATGGCGTCCTGGAGATGACTCATCTTGCTGGCACCAACAATGGGTGAGGTCACCGTCGGCTTCGACAGCATCCACGCCAGCGCCATCTGCGCCATCGGCACGCCACGCTTGTCGGACAGTTGCTCCAGCCGCTCGACGATCTCGCGATCGCTGTCGCAGTAGAGCATCTTGCCGAACTCGTCGGTCTCGCTGCGGGCGCTGACGACGTCCCACGGGCGGGCGAGCCGCCCCCGCGCCAGCGGGCTCCACGGGATGACGCCGATGCCCTGGTCGGCGCAGAGGGGCAGCATCTCCCGCTCTTCCTCGCGGTAGATCAGGTTGTAGTGGTTCTGCATCGTGCTGAAGCGGGTCCAGCCGTTCGCGTCGGCGACGTACTGGGCCTTGGAGAACTCCCAGGCCCACATCGACGACGCGCCGATGTGCAGTGCCTTGCCGGCCTTCACCACATCGTGCAGGGCCTCCATGGTGACCTCGATCGGCGTCGCCGGGTCCCACCGGTGGATCTGGTAGACGTCGACGTAGTCGGTGCCGAGCCGGCGAAGGCTGTTGTCGATCTCCGTCATGATCGCCTTGCGGGAGAGCCCCACACCGTTGGGTCCCGGCCGCGTCCGCCCGTGAACCTTCGTCGCCAGCACGACCTCATCGCGGTGACCGTATTCGCGCAGGATCTGCCCGACGATCTGCTCGCTGGACCCCGCGGAGTACACATTGGCGGTGTCCACGAAGTTCACGCCGGACTCCAGGGCGTGCAGCATCAAAGGCCGCGCCTGGTCCAGGTCCAAAGTCCAATTGTGGACCCCCTTGCCCGGTGTGCCGAAGCTCAGGGCCCCCAGGCAGATCCGCGACACGTCTATGCCGGTCGAGCCCAGCTTGACGTACTTCAAGATGCTTCCCCTTGATCGGTTCAGAATCAGAACAAACACGCTGTATCTGCAAAGGATATTGCGCCTTTGCAAGCATGATCATCTTACGTGATCCGAGCGTCAGGATGCAGTGGCAAATCGATCCGAAGAACACTGGCTAAACGCAGCCGAGTGGGTTTTGAAGCCCTCTTGGCATAGTTTTATGCTCCCGCATGATTGAACGGGAGAAAGGTAGGCTATCGACCGATGCCATGAAATCACGCTCAATAACAACCCGGTGGTGGCGGCGATGCCTCAGCCCTGGGCTGCCGCCGGTCCTCGCACGCGGGACGCGGTCACCGCCACCAGCAGGCCCAGAAGGATGCAGGCCGCGCAGACGAGGAACATCGCCCGGTACCCGGCGGCCTGGGCGATCAGCCCGAGGGAGCCGCTGCCGATGGCGACCCCCACCGTGAAGCAGGCGCCGAAGACCGACAGCGCCATGGCGCGCCCGCGCTCGCTGACCGAGCGCACCACGAACACCCCCAGCGCCGGGTAGATCTGCCACATGCCCACGCCGGTGAGCACACCGCCGACCACACCCATGGCCAGCCCGTGCGACAGCCCGACGAGCGCGATCCCCACCGCCTCGACCACGAACAGGACCACCAGTTCCACCGGCCGCGTGACCTCCCAGCGGATCCACGTACCCGCTATGCGCAACACCACCACGGTCAGGGAGTACGCGGTGACCACGGCCGCTCCGCCGGCGACACCCAGGGCGTCGAACTTCGCGACCGCGAAGCTGGCGACCGCCGCGAAGCCGAACGCGGTGAAGACCAGTGCGACGCTCGGCAGGACTGTGCCCAGGAGCGCCTGGCGCCGATCGACGTCAGCCTTCTCCGTCTTCGGGGGGATACGTACTTCGGGGACGTACGCGGCGATCGGGATGACGATCAGGGTGACCAGCCCGGCGATCACGAACGTCTCTGCCGTGCCGGTCCAGCCGGCGAGCAGAGTGCCCAGCGGAGCGCCTAGCCCCAGGGCCAGGTAGTTGACCGTACCGCCCAGCCCCAACGCCCAGTTCTGCCGGTCCTTGGCGACCAGCTGCACCGGCCAGACCCCGGTCGCGGCCTGCATCACTCCCATACCGACACCCACCACCAGGCGCAGGACCACCAGTTGGCCGATCGACCCGGCCAGCGGGTAGCACACCGTGGCCAGCGCCGTCAGCACCGCGCCGCCGATGGAAAGGGCCCGGGTACCGAGACGGTTCATCAAAGCGCCCGACACCGGCCGCGACAGCAGCGACGTCACCGCGTAACTGCTGACGACCGCACCGACGTCCGCCGGACCGCCGTGCAGCCGGTCCGTCACGTGACCGGGCAGGATCGGAATCGTCAGGGCGAACGGCAGATAACCGATCCCCGTGGCCAGCGAGATCAGCAGTGCGTACCGCATGGACCTCTTGTCAGTGGTCTCGGCGGCCTCGGAACTCAGCTCAGTCGGCACAGAAACTCTCCCTCCGGCCCAGGCACGGACCGGGAACGGAACACCCGCGCACTGCCCGTGCCTCGACCCCGATCCCAGACGTACAACCGGCAGCCCACCGAGCCCCCGAGGACACCATCACCCGGCGGCCGGGGAGACGATCTCCGTGACCGCCTCGGTGAACTCGCCCAGGGTCGTCTTCTCGAACATGATCCGCGGGGGTATGCGGTGGCCCAGCGCCTTGCGGATCCGGCCTGCCGCCTGCACTGCGAGCAGCGAATGCCCGCCGCGCTCGAAGAAGTCGTCGTCTTCCCGCAGTTCGATACCGCCCAGAAGCTCGGACCACACCCGTACGACCACCTCCCGCACCGGGTCCGAGGCAGGCATCGGGTCAGCGGCAGGCACCGGGTCCGCGGCGGGCGAGGCGTGCAGGGCGCGCAGGGCCGCGAGATCTACCTTGCCCCGCTCGGTCATCGGCAACCGGTCCACGAACGTGATGACGTTGGGCACCATGTGGCCAGGCAGCCTGGCGCGCAGATACTCGTGGATCTCATCGGCCGACCGCGGGCCGGCCTCGGCCACCACATACCCGGCCAGGGCCTGCTCCTGCGGCAGGACCACGCAGTCCACGACGTGCGGATGCGTGCGCAGAGCCGACTGCACCTCGCCGATCTCCACCCGGTGCCCATTGATCTGAACCTGCTCGTCATCCCGGCCCAGGAACTCGAACACGCCCGCGGCATTCTTCAGGACACGGTCTCCGGAGCGGAACACCCTGCCCAGGTCGGGCAGCCAGGAGAAACGGTCCGCCGTCAGCGCGGCATCACCCAGGTAGCCGCGCGCCACGCACGCGCCACCGATCAGCAGCTCCCCGTCCGGCGAAACATGCAGCTCGGCCCCGGTGACACCCAGGCCGATCGGCACATCCGACCCGGTGTCCGTGCCGGCGTCGAACTCGTGGTACGTGACCGCTACGGCGGCCTCGGTCGGCCCGTACCGGTTGAACACCCGTACCGCGGGCAACAGTTCGGCGACCCGGCGTGCCGTTGACGTCGGCAGCCGGTCCCCGCCGCTGATCAGGTACCGCAGGCTGCGGGCTTCCCTCAAGCGCGGCTCGTCGAGCAGCAACGGCAGAATTGCCGGGGGAGCCGGACCGCGGTGATCTCCTGCTCGACCAGCGCGGTGGCGATGGCGAGCGGGTCCAGATGGTCGCCCTCGGCGACCGAGACCACCGTGGCACCCGCCCGGAGCGGCCAGAAGAAGTCGGTCAGCGAGGCGTCGAACGTGTAGGGCGCCACCTGCAACAGCCGGTCACCCGGCCCGAGCGGCAGCCGCTCGGCGAGCCAGTCCAGATGCGGCGTCAGGTTGCGGTGTTCGACGACCACGCCCTTGGGCGCGCCGGACGAGCCCGAGGTGTAGATGACGTAAGCGGGATCCTCCGGGGAGCCGGCCACGGCCGGTCCGTGCTCCCCGCCCACGTCCCCGTCCGCGTCCACGCCGAGTGTGCGGACACCGTCGTGCCGGAACCGGGCCGCGGTCGCGTCGTGCACCAGCACCGCGGCCGGCGCGCAGTCCGTCAGTATCCGTGCCAGCCGAGGAGCGGGTTCCGCCAGACTCATGGGCACGAACGCCGCGCCGGCCCGCAGCGCACCCAGCATCGCGACAGCCATGTCGGCCCCGCGCTCCAGGAACAGCGCGACCCGCTCACCAGGGCCCGCGCCCGCTTCGGCCAGCCGTCTCGCCAGCCGCCCCGACCGCTCCTCCAGCTCCTGGTAGGTCAGCGACGTGCCGTCACTGTCGAGCCAGGCCGTAGCCGCCTGCGCTCCACCGAGAACCTGGGCGTGCAACAAACCCTCGTCCGACATGCTCATCCCCCGCGGGTGGATCACTCAAAGTGGATCAGTCAAAGTCGCTCGATCGGATCACAGCAGGAGAGACCTAGTCAATAAACGATCATCAAAAGCTCCTGGCTGGATGGTCGTTGGCGGCCTTCGTGTCGCACACAACAATGCCCTGCTCACAGCCGGGTTGTAACATGATCACAGGTTCGGGGGGGTCCCCTGATCGCGCAGGGTTGCACCGCCGCCGAGAACGTCTGTCCGGGGCCGCGTGCCCTTGCGGACCGGCCTGCGGACAGGGTGTCTGCGCAGGCATCTCACGCCGCGAAATGAGGAGAAGCCGCGCTCATGGACTCCGTGTCGAGGATGTCGCCGCCCGATGTCGCCGCCGCAGATGCGCCCCTGGCGATGTCCGCTTTCCAACGGCGCATCTGGCTGGCCGAGTTGATCGATCCTGACGTGCGCAACCACGTGCCGCTCGCCTGGGAGGTGGCGGGCCGCCTGGACCCCGGTCGGCTGCGCGCCGCGCTGGGCCAACTGGTGGCCGCGCACGAGATACTCCGCACCCGTTTCATCGAAGACGACAACGGGCTGTCGGTGCGGCTGCGCGAACCGTGGCTGCCGGAGCTGGAGGTACTCGACCTGCGCGAGGCTCCCGACGGCATGATGGACTGGCTGGACGCTGGCGTTCGCCGGCCGTTCGACCTCGAATCCGGACAACTGCTGCGCGCCGCCCTCGGCGAGCTGGGCGACGATCGGCAGGTGCTGCTTCTGTGCCTGCATCACCTGGTCATCGACGGGGAGTCGGTCCCCCTCCTGCTCGCGGAACTCGACCGCCACTACACCACGCCGGACAGGCCGCGACCGGTCGTCCAGTACCGGGAGTTCGCCGCCTTCCAGCAGCGTCAGCGTGATACCGACGCCTGGAACACCGACCTGCTGTACTGGGAGTCCACGCTGCAGGGAGCGTCCCCGGACACACCACTGCCCGTACCGGAGCGACCGGAGCCGAACGGGGCGTTCCAGGTCTCGCTGCCCGCAGGGCTGCTGGACTCGCTTCAGAAAGTGCAGTCCGAGCGCCGCGTCAGCTGGTTCATGGTGGCCGCCACCGCCCTGGCGGTAACCCTGCACCGGTGGGCCGGCCTGGATGACATCACCTTCGGTTCCCCGACGGCGAACCGGGACGAGCCCCCGTTCGCCGAACTGCTCGGTCCGTGCCTGAATACCGTGGTGCTGCGCTCCCGGGTGACCTCGGACAGCACGCTGCTGGACGCGTTGATGCAGATGCGCGACCAGGCCCTGGACGCGCTGGAGCACCAGAGCGTCGAGTTCGACGATGTGGTCGCCCGGCTGAAGCCGCCCCGGCACTTCGGACGCACCCCCTACACCAACGTCACGTTGAACATGAACCTGCTGGACGACCACGCCGCCGATCTGGACGGCACGCGGCTGACACCGGTTCTGGACGACTCGCTGCGCAGCAACTACGCCAAGTTCGGCCTGACAACGACGATGGCGCAACGAGACGGCCGGCTGATCGCGCTGATGGCCTATCGCGGAGACCAGCTCAGCGCCTCTCACGCCCAGGAACTGGCTGCCGAGTTCGCCGATGTGCTGACCGGCTTCCCGCAGGCCCTGAACGAGCCGGTCATGTCCCCCGGAACGGGTCGACGCCGGTGAGACGACGGACCATGACGTGGGTCATCGCGCGGGAGGCCGAGGAGACCCGGCGGTGCGCGTAGTCGCGGACTGAGCTTCCGGGCTGTGTGAGAGGCGCTGCTCGGTTCGTTGCCCACCTCGCGCGACGCGAGGGCGTGTTCCAGAGGGGGCAGGAGCCCTCGCCGGTGGAGATCGTCGTCAGGCCGGTGCCCCGCAGCCGCTCCGGCGCATCAGGCGTTCGTCCCGCTTGCGGCCCACACCGTCACCGCCTCTCCGAAGCCCCCTGGCCGAACTCTTCAGCGCGCGTCCTGGCCGCTGTCCGCAAGGGATTCGCGCAGTGCGTCGGCGAGCGCGGTCGCGGAGGCACCGGGCACGATCGCGGGATCGTGGTCGATGCGCAGCGACAACTCCTCACCGTCGTGGAGGGCCGAAACGACCACTGGCTCGTGGGCCCTGTGGCCCGACACATAGAGGAACCGGCCGGGCTCGCCCTCCAGTATCGGCGCCGGGCGGCGTGTGCGGTCGATGAGGGTCAGCACGAGATCGAGGTGGCCGGTCCACGGCGCCTGGCACGCCCTGGCCGCCCGGACGACTTCGTCGAACGGGGTGTCGATGAATTCGAGGTCCTCCAGCCAGCTCTCGCGGATGCCGTCGTGCTGCGGGTGGGCCAGCACCGTGTTGATAAAGCACCCGACCACGCCCGCCCCGTCCTGGCCGCCCCAGGTATAGGCGACCGGTGCGGCTCCCGCCGTACGGGCGAGCGCCTCGTGGCAGCCGGCCAGCACTGCCGGGAACGGCCGGAGCGCGGCCGGTCCCGACAACGTGAGGTGCTGCCAGACCGAGGCGCTGGGGCCGGGTTCGTACATGCCCGTGCCCCACAGGCCGGGCCCCGCGTCGCGTACCCGCGCTGTCCAGTGCTCCAGCGCCTCCGGCCCGCTGGCCTCGTGCTCCCTGTCCAGTTGTTGCTCCACTGCTTCGCGGTAGCGGCGCAGTTCGGTGGCGGACCCGGAGTCCGGCTCGTGTGCCGGGCTGTGGTAGGCGGACATCAGCTCGTCCACCACCAGCCCGGTGGACTCCCCGTCGCAGATCAGGTGGTCGAAGCCGATGGCCAACAGATCCCGCCGCTCGTCCCTGGCCAGGAGCACCCGGAACGAGCCCAGCCCGGTGGGCCAGTGGTCCAGGGCGGCCCACAGAGCGCGCTCGGTGTCCGGGGCTGTGATCTCCCGCACGATCGGGGAGTCGGGAAGGGGGTCTATCCGCAGTACCGGCACGCCTCCGGCGGTGTCCGCGGCACCGCGCAGGGCCGGATGCCTCAGCAGGACCGATCGCGCTGCCTGCTCCAGGCGGTGGGCCGACAGCAAGCCGGGCGGGAATTCCAGGAAGACCGGCAGGATCTGCGCCCGGCCGTGCGGGTCGGTGGACCTGGAGTGGTGGAACCTCCGCTGCGCGCCGGTCAGCGGCATCAGCTCGTCGACTCCGTTGTGGACGTTCGCGTAGTGCTTGAGGTAGGTCCTGGTGATGCTGCGGTGCACAGCATGCCTCCACTGTGTTCTGTTTCCACGCCGGCCTGTTGTCCGCCCCGAAGGGGGGCCGCCGGCGTCCTGCCGAAAGCGATCCAGCTCGGGCAGGTCGACGTACCTGCCCGAGCTGGATCGCGCTGAATGCCCTTGGCCGGGGCGGTCGTTGCGGGAACGTCCGCCGTTCAAGGGCGGTTGCAGCGGCTCAGGGCCCCTGCTGGGTCTCTCATCGGTTCATGACTCGCTTGGCTCGCGCCAGATTGGACGGCTCGGACCGGACGGCTCGGATCAGATCGGACCGGACCGTGTCGGTGAGCAGTCCGACCAGGCCCTCGGTGTCCTGCCGTGTGTGGAAGTGACCTCCTGGCCGCACGGACGACGCGAAGCCTCCGTCGGTCTGGTCGCGCCATCCCGCCGTCCACGCCTCGCCGTTCGGCTCCGCGTCACCGACGATGGCGGTGATGGGACTGCGCAGCCGGGGGCCCGGCACGTACTCGTAGGTTTCCAGTACCTGGAGATCGGCGCGGTAGCAGGCCAGCGCGGCGGTGAGCAGTTCCTTGTCGGACGTGGTCGCCGCAGGCAGCGGGCCCCAGTTCCGTTCGATCTCGGCATGCAGCTCGGCGTCGTCAAGCAGGTGCAGCGACCGGGACTTGGTGAGCCGTGGCGGGGCCGGACACGACGAGACGAAGAGCCGCAGTGGCTTCGGTTGCAGGGCCCGGGCCACTTCGAACGCGACCAGCGCGCCCATGCTGTGTCCGAACAGGGCGAACGGCGGGGTGAACTCCACCTGCGCGAGGATCTCGCCGACCAGTTCCGGCATCGAGGTCAGCGCCGGTTGCTTGAGGTCGTGGGCCCTGCCAGGTGGCTGGATGGCCGCCAGGCGCAAGCCGAGGGTGTGTGCCACCCACCGCGCGTACTCCCCGCCCGCCCCGCCTGCGTGCGGGAAGCAGTACAGGGTGGCGACGGAGGCGTGCGGTGCCGGGCGTGTGATCACACGTATGTCAGCCACGAGGCGCCGCCGGGACGTCGCGCATCTGCTCTTCGATCAGTGCGGTGAGTTCGCGCACCGACGGCGCGAGGTACATCGCGCGGATTTCCATTTCCACCGGCAGCAGTTGCTCGAGCTGGCCCAGCAGCTCGTGCGCGACCAGCGAGTCCCCGCCGAGGTCGAAGAAGCTCTCGTCCGGGTCGACGCTGGGCAGGCCGAGCATCTGGCCGAACAGCCTGGACACCGTCTGTTCGGTGTCCACCACGGCGTCCGCAGCGGGTCCGGCGTCCGCGGTGGGTGCGGTGGGCGCCGACGGCTGTGCGGTGGGCCCGGCCTCCAGCAGGTAGCGCTGCCGCTGGAACGGGTAGCTGGGCAGGGTCACCCTGCGCGGCTGCTCCGCGTGGGCTTGCGCCCAGTCGACCGGCAGCCCGGCGAGCCAGAGTTCGCCCAGTGCTGCCAGCGGGTCGGTGACCGTGATGGTGACGTGGTCCGGCGTCCACTGCGGCTGCTCGCGCAGCCGTGCGGGAAGCCGCGAGTCGCCGATCTCCAGGAACACCCGGCCCGGAGTGTCCAGAGCGGCCTGGAGCTGGGCGTCGCTGCTGTCTGGTGTAAGGGTGAGATCCGGCTTCAGGCCGAGCGCCGTCCAGCGCTGTACCGCTTGCCAAGAGGCCGTCTCGGACACCAGCAGGGCCACGGCTCGTCCGTCCCGGGCGTGGTCACCGGAGATCAGTCGGCCGGGCTCGTTCCCGCCGAGCACCCGCAGCGCGTCCTGCGTGTCCCGTACCACCGCGTAGCGGCGGTAGCCGTGCAGCCGTCGGCCGACTTGCAGCGTCCACGCCACATCCCGCAGGTCGGATTCGGGGTGGTCGGTCAGATGGCCGGCGATACGTTTCGTCAGTTCGTCCAGGGCGGCGGGAGTGTGGGCGGACAGCACCAGTACCTGGTCCTGCGTGCTTTGTTCCCGGGCCTGCGGCGCCGGCGGCTGCTCCAGCACGACGTGCGCGTTGCCGCCGCCCAGGCCGCGTGCGGTGACGCCCGCCCGGCGCGGCAGCCCGGCAGGCTCCCACGGCGTGGGTTCGGTCACGACGGCGAACGGGCCCGCCGCGAAGTCGATGTCCGGGTTCGGTTCGCTGTAGTTCAGGCTCGGGGGGATGACCCCGTGTTCCACGGCGAGCACCGCCTTGATGAACCCGGCGATGCCGGCGGCGGCATCGGTGTGCCCGATGTTGGCCTTGACCGAGCCGAGCAGGCACGGCTGCTCACGCGGCTCCCCGTCGGCGAAGGCGTGGTTCAGCCCGGCGATCTCGATCGGGTCCCCCACCCGGGTGCCGGTGCCGTGTGCCTCGACGTAGGTGATGGAGGAAGGCGTCACCCCCGCGACCTGCTGAGCGGCCTTGATCACCTCGACCTGCCCGCGCACTCCGGGGGCGGTGAACCCGGCACGGTCCCTGCCGTCGTTGTTGACCGCGGAACCGCGCAGGACGGCGTGGATGTGGTCGCCGTCGGCGATGGCCTCGGACAGCCGTTTGAGGACGACCATGCCGCACCCCTGGCCACCGATCACGCCGTCGGCAGTCGCGTCGAACGGGCTGCACGTGCCGCTGGGTGAGGTGATTCCGCCGACCCGGTAGTTGTCCAGCGCGGCGGGCAGCCGTACCGAGGTACCGCCGGCCAGGGCCAGGTCGCATTCCCCAGACAGCAGGGCCCGGGCGGCGAAGTGCACGGCGTACAGCGAGGTCGCGCAGGCCGCCTGCACATTGGTCGTCGGTCCCCGCAGACCGAGCTTGTAGGCGACGCGGCTGGCCAAGTAGTCGCTGGTGGTGCCGGTCAGGATGTCCCAGTTGGTGATCGTGGCGTCTTCCTGCTGCCTGGCCCGCATCGTCTCCGTGTAGGTGGACAGGCTGGACCCGGCGTAAATGCCGATCAGGCCGGGGAATCGGTCCGGGTCGTAACCGGCGCCCTCGATCGCCTCCAGCGAGCACTCCAGCAGGATCCGGTGCTGGGGGTCGATGAGCAGGGCCTCACGCGGGGTGTATCCGAAGTAACTCGCGTCGAACCACTCCGGTGCCTTCAGCAGTCCGCTCGCCGGGACGTATTCCTTCGTGCTGCCGCCGGGAGTGACGAAGCTCTTCTTGGGGAAACGGCTGATGCTGTCCACGCCGGACACGAGGTTGTCCCAGAACTGGTCGGGCACCTCCGCGTCCGCGAAACGGCAGGCCAGTCCGATGACGGCGATGTCCGTGTCACGCCAGTCGGCCTCTTGGCCGGCAGAGGTCGCCGCCTCGGCCTTCTCCGGCTTCTCCGGGGCGTTCGCGACCGGTTCCTGCGCCGGTATCGATCCGTCGAGGAAAGCGGCGCACGACCGGATCGTGGAGTAGATGAAAAGCTGCGGCAGAGTCGGCCGGATACCGAGACGCTCCTCGATCTGTGCGCGCACCATCTGCATGAGCATCGAGTATCCGCCGACTTCGAAGAAGTTGTCGGTCACTCCGACGTCGTCTATCTCGAGGACGTCGCACCAGATCTCGGCGAGAATTCGCTCGGTCTCGGTCGCTGCGGGCTGACGGGCGCTCACCGGATCACATCCTGGCGTCGTCCGTTTTCATGGTCAGCGAATATCGCCCGGCGTGAAGCAGCTATCAAACCGCTCAGTCTCATGTTCCCCGTCAACTTTCTCGGTCAGCGAGCGTGGTGATCCACAACGCCAGCGACTATAACGACGTCGACTCCACGGTTACAAGATCACCTTCGCTGGTGCGGGCGCCACCCGTCAAATATCTGACGTCCTGTCAAATCCCAGCTCAGGCACGCCTCCACAGTCGGTCGGGGCGGCGACGGGGCCACGGAGGGGCGGGCAGGACCGGCAGTCGGTCTTTGTCTGTTTTTGGTGCGGAGTTCGATCCATAAGGGCATAAGGGTTTTCTCGTGGCCGGTGTCGGACAAAACCGCTCGGACCAGCACCGTCGGCTCCGGCTCACCGAGGACACAGGGGCGCCCGCGCAGGCTGACCGTGCCGGGTCCGTGCTGTCGCCAACTAGGCTACGAGGCAAGAAAGTTCACCATCAAAGCTCATGCCCGGCTCCCCTCTCGGGCACCGTGCACCCGTGACAACACGGCCCACTCCAAGACAAGATCAACTACCGCGACTCCTGGGTTACACTCCCCGTCGTCAACGATGAGAAAGTTGGGGGACCGTGGTTGCACAGCAGCTCTTTCTCGCCTGTCTGCCTTTCGCCGGCGGTGGCGCCGCCTTCTTCCGGGAATGGGGAAAGACAGGCATACCCAAAGTCGCGGTACTTCCGGTCCAGCTACCGGGCCGCGAGGAACGATTTCTTGACGATCCTTTCACCAAAGTTTCCGACGCAGTTGCCGAACTGACGCCTGAGATCGTCTCCGCCGCCGGAGAAGGGGCGGCCATCGCGCTGTTCGGGCACAGCCTCGGCGCAGTGCTCGCCTACGAGATCGCCAGGGAACTGGAGCGGACGGGCCACCCCGGGCTGCGCCACCTGTTCGTCAGTGGATCACCGGCGCCGCACGACGGACGGACCGAACGGGCGACCGGCCTGCCCGACGAGGAGTTCCTGGCCGGGGTGCAGCGGTTCGCCGGCTACCGGCACGAGGCGTTCGACGATCCCGACATGGTCGAGGTCCTGCTCCCGATCCTGCGCGCCGACGTGGAGATGCACGAGAACTACCGGGCGACCGGCACGGAGCCGCTCTCGGTGCCGGTCACCGCGCTGCGCGGCGAGCACGACGAACTCGTCTCCCGGGAGCAGGCCGAGCAGTGGGCCGAGGTGACGCGGGGTCCGTTCGCCTACCAGGAACTGCCCGGTGGCCACATGTACCTGGTCGACGAGGCCGAGCGGGTGCTGCGGACGGTAGCCGGGAGCCCGGCATGCGACTGACCAGCAAGACCGTGATCATCACCGGCGCGGCCCGCGGCCTGGGCCGGGCCTGCGCGCTCAGGTTCGCCGACGAGGGAGCCGACCTGCTGCTGCTGGACATCACGCAGGACCTGGCCGGCGTGCCCTACCCGCTCGGATCCGCCGGCCAGCTGGAACACACCGCGGATCAGTGCCGGCGCGCGGGCGCCGCGACCGTGACGGCCGCCGTCGACGTACGCGACGCCCAGCAGTGCGCGCTGGCGGTCGAGCAGGCGCTGGACCGGTTCGGCACGGTGGACGTGCTGGTCAACAACGCCGGAATCGCCTCGCCTTCCGGGAAGATCGCCCACGACATCACCGAAGAGGAGTGGTCGCTCATGCTCGACATCGACCTCTCCGGCGCCTGGCGGATGATGAAGGCGGTCGCACCGGTGATGGTCCAGCGCAGGTCCGGCAGCATCATCAACGTGTCCTCGACCGCGGGCACGGTCGGATACCGGCATTTCGCGGGCTATGTCGCGGCCAAGCACGGGCTGATCGGACTGACCAAGGCCGCGGCCCTGGACTACGCCCCGATGCGGGTCCGGGTGAATGCCCTGTGCCCCGGCTCGGTCCGTGACGAGCCGGTGATGGAGGGGCGGATGCTCGCCGAGATCGCCCGGTCGCTGGAGGTCCCGGTCGCCGAGCACGAACAGATCTTCGTACGGGACCAGCCGATGAACGCGCTGATCGAACCGTCCGACATCGCGAACGCGGCGCTGTGGCTCGCGGAGGACGACTCCCGCCAGGTCACTGGCAGCGTGCTGACCGTGGACGGCGGCTTCACGTCCCGATGACCAGGAGGTCCCAACCGTGACGACACCGACGATCGATGAACTGGCCGCTGGATGTCACAGCCTTGTCCTGCGGCTGCCCGGCACAGCCGAACCGCAGCGCCTGCTGTCCAAGGCGCTACCCGATCCGGTCCAGGTCTGGCAGACCCCGGTGCCGGCCGGCGCCGACGAGCCGGCCGGCCAGGACCGCAGGCGTGCCGAGTCCCTGCGGCCGATCCACCAGGACGGCCCTCCCCTGCGGGCCGTGGCCCTGAACTACCTTGACGGAACGACGGACCTGGTTCTGGTGGCGGTCCGCGCGGTGATCCCGCCGGCCGCGCTGCGGCGGATTGCCCGGCTGCTGCTGGACGGGTCAGGCGACGCCGTACCGGCGTGGCCCGCCGCCCCCCGGCCCGGCCTCGCGCACCGCGGACGACTCGATTGGGGTCTGGGCGATCCGGACCTGCGCGGGGTCGCTGGCCGGGTGCAGATCGACCTCACCGGGCAAGGTGAATCGTTCCTGCTGCCGGCGATCGCCCTGGCCGTGAGCCGGTACAGCGGGGAGGGCCGGACGGAACTGGGCGTGCTGGACCTGAGCGACGGCGCAGCCGAACGCATCAGCGCCTACCCGCTGGGCGAGCCTGCGCAGGCTTCGGTCGCGGACTTCCTGCACCGCTTCGACCAGGCACCGGTCACCCCCCACGAGCCGCCGCCGGCCGGGGTCGTCCTGAGCCCGGAGTTCGAGGAGGGGAGCTATACGGCCTGCCTGGCGCCGGTCTTCCCGCTCACCGTCCAGCTCGACCCCGGTTCGGCACGCGCGACCTGCCACTTCGACCAGGGCATGGTGGACGCCTCCATCGCGCGGCAGTTCAGCGCACACGTGGCCCACCTGGCCGGGCAACTGGCGAACAGCGCGGCGCAGCGGCCGCTGTCCGAGCTGGAACTGCTGTCGCAAGCCGAACGGGCGGCAGTCCTGCGGGCGGGCGAAGCAGGCAACGGCGCCCCCGCGCGGGGGCGGATCGACCGCGCCTTCGAGGAGATGGCCGCCAAGCAGCCGCAGGCCGTGGCCCTGCTGGCTGGCGAGGAGCAGCTGACCTACCGGCAGTTGGACGAGCGGGCGGAAGCGGTAGCTGCGGGCCTGCGTGCGCTGGACATCGCACCGGGCAGCCGGATCGGTGTCTGCCTGGAGCGAGACGCCGACCTGGTGGTCACTCTGCTCGGCGTGCTCAAGGCGGACTGTGCGTATGTGCCGATGGATCCCCGCTATCCGGAGCAGCGCCTGAGCTTCACCGTCCGTGACGCGGGCATGCCCGTCATCATCACCTCCGCACCGGACTTCCCCGCGGTCCCCGGGACCCGGCTGCTGTCCCCGGGCGAACTGACCCGACTGGCAGCAGGCCGGACGGAGGCCGGTGCACGAGCCGACGACGGCGGCGAGAACCCCGCCTATGTGATCTACACCTCCGGTTCGACCGGCACGCCCAAGGGCGTGGTGGTGCCGCACCGCAACGTGCTGGCGCTGCTGCACGCCACCACCGGGGATTTCGCCCTGGGCCCCGACGACACCTGGACGCTGTTCCATTCCAGCGCCTTCGACTTCTCCGTCTGGGAGATCTGGGGGTGCCTGCTCACCGGAGGACGCCTGGTCGTGGTGCCCTACTGGACCACCCGCGACACCGAGGAGTTCTACGCCCTGCTGGCCGGGCAGCGCGTCACCGTGCTCAACCAGACGCCGTCCGCGTTCGCGCAGCTCATCCGCACCGACCGACGCGTCCGCGGGGACCTGGCCCTGCGCCTGGTCATCTTCGGCGGCGAACCGCTGGAGGTGCGCATGCTCGCGCCTTGGTTCACCCGGCATCCGGCATCCGACTGCCGAGTGGTCAACATGTTCGGCATCACCGAAACGACTGTGCACGTCACCGCCCAGACGATCACCCCGCACGATGTCGTCACCGGCTCGCGATCGGTCGGCCGTCCGATACCGGGGTGGACGGTGTCCATACGCGACGGACAAGGACGGGTCCTGCCGCCCGGCCCCTCCGGCGAGATCTACGTCGGCGGCGCCGGAGTTGCCGGCGAATACCTCGGTCGGCGCGAACTGACCCAGCAACGGTTCATCCTCGACGAATCCACAGGCGAACGGATCTACCGCAGCGGTGACAAGGGCAGGCTGCACCCCGACGGGCGCCTGGACCACCTGGGTCGGCTCGACAACCAGGTCAAGATCCGCGGACACCGCATCGAACTCGACGAGATCCGCACCGTGCTGCTGGGCGCACCCCACGTGACCGCAGCAGCCGTCGTCGTCAACCGCGACCATCCCGACGACCCCGCCAGCAGTAGGATCGACGCCTACGTCGTCCTGGAGGGTGCCGCCGATCGCGCACACGTATTCGCGCACGCCAAAACCACACTTCCCGACTACATGACGCCTGCGACGATCACCCAGGTCACCGAAATCCCGCTGACCATCAACGGGAAACCCGACACCACTCAACTGCCCGACCCGCGTACCGTGCCGACTGAGCCGCTCGACGCCCCAAAGCCCGCCACCAGTACCGTCGCCGACACCGTCCTGGGCATCTGGAGCAAGCAGCTCAACACCCCGGTGAACCTCCAGGACAACTTCTTCACCCTCGGCGGCAACTCACTTCTTGTCACCCGAGTTCTCGCGGAGATGCGGGACCAGAACCTACCCAAGATCTCACCCAGGCAGTTCTACAGCCACTCCACCGCAGCACAGTTCATTGGACTCGTCCAACAACTCAGCGGAGCCGACGACTGAGATCCTTCAAGGTGGCCACTGATCGGGTGACGACATAGCCACCCGCAACAGACGAGGCTCCTGTGCCGTGGAGGGAGATGTTCGACGTCTCGACTCAGCCGGCCCAGGAGCCTTGTCGGTTTCCCGTCCTGCCGCACTCGACCTGCCCTATGCCCTGGTCGCTCCGGTGCACCTGCGCAGGCACGGGTCCCTCGCACAGATCGCTGCCGGGTCCACCATCCCGGTCGGCATCGCGCACGCCTGCACCAGCGCGGTCATCGGTGTGCCAGCCGCACCAGCGGGGTGTCAGGCCAAGGGATCCCGGAGACGCGCAGCCGCGGGCCAGCCTCACTTTGTCCGATAGGTGCCTGTTGAGTTTCTGGTGCGCGATGATGTGATCACGTCCATGAAGAAGATCACGATAGTCGCTGCCGCCACGGTGTTCGCCGCTTCGCTGATGTCGGGGACTGCCGATGCTGCCGATCTGAGGCCGGCGCAGCCGAACCCGTGGGACAAGCGCGTCAAGTGCGAGTCGAAGGACAAGGAAGGCAGGAAAATCGTCACCCGCTACGGGAACTCGAAGTTGGGCTGGCACCACTTCACCGGCCGCCACAACATCAAGAAGTGCTCCTCCCTGGATGCGGCCCTGCGAGACCGTGTGGACCGGAACGACCACCACGGGCACCTGGAGTACGACGGGGTTGTGATCGAGACAGGCCCGAGGCCGCGGCAGGTGAAGTTCACGGTGGTCGTGCAGTACACGCGCAAGACCACGGATGGCGATTATGATGCCGGTCGCGGTCAGAAGATCGGCGTCATCACGGCGTACTGCCACAACCAACCGGGGAACAAGTGTCCGGCATGGGCCAAGATGTGAATTCTCCCGACTCAGGCACCGAGCAGACAGCCGCGGGTCATCTGCTCGATCTCGTGCGCTCCTTCGTCACCACGCACGTGTCGTGGAAGCCGATGTTCATCGGCGCGGTCATCACCGGCGACGACCTCATGCGCCTCTATTTCCGTTCACCTGAGCGGGACCGTGTGTACGGTGTGGACGTCCTGATCAGCAATACAGGCCCTGGCCTGCTCGGCTCTCTGGTCTCCCCGGCGTTCCTGGCGAACGAGAACCTGCATGCGCCTTCCGACGATCCACACTGCGATGTGATCGTGGATCTCACCGAATACTGACACATGAGGCAAAGAGCCCTCGGTACCTATTTCCAAGTTGTCCGTGCTGATCAGACGGGGTTCCGTGGTTGCCTCCGACGTCAGTACGGGCACGTCGGCGCCCGGCAACCTGCCTGAGCCACCCGAGGAAGAAGGGCGTCACGGCGGAAGTGTCGACCGAGGGTTTCGCCCAGCGAGCCAGTCCGTAGCCGCTGGCTACACGCTGTAGTACTCCAGGGCTGTGCCATAGACGTAGGGTCAGCCCGCCGGATCGGCTCACTGACCCACGTGCTTCATCAACGCTTCCCACAGCTCGCCGTCCAGGCCGTTGACTTCGGCCTGGAGCTCCCTCACGTCTCCGAAGTACACCCCGACGCGCGAGGGGAGACTGCGCAGCCGGCGCTCGCGCGTCCCTGTCTCCTCCAGCACCGCATCCACCAGCTCGGTCGGGATGACCTGCGTCAATTCACCGACGTGTCCGGGCGCGAACACGTCATCGTTTCTGTGCGTGACAGACTGTGTCGCAGGGCCTCTGCTCTCTCAGGAAGATCTTGGTCGATCCCCTGGATAGCAGAGGCACGTCTCACGTCGCGGTCGTGCTTGACACCGTCAACTGGGCCTTAACTTCGTGGCATTGGATACTGAACGCGATCCGCTACCTGGTCGACAACGGCGTCAAGTGGCGCGCCATGCCGTGCGACTTCCCGCCGTGGGACCGGGTGTACGCGTTCTACCGCCGCTGGCGCGACCACGGCCTGGCCAGGGAGTTCCACGACCGGCTGCGTGAGCGGGTCCGCGAGAAGCTGGGCAAGGACACGGAGCCCACGGCCGGGGTGATCGACTCACAGTCGGTCAAGGCGGACGCCGTCGTCGGCGCGGACAGCCGCGGCTACGACGGCGCCAAGCAGATCAACGGGTGTAAACGGCACGTCGTGGTCGACGCCCTCGGCCTGCTGCTCGGCGTGATGGTCACCAGCGCCGCTGTCGGCGACCGCACCGCCGCAGGTCCTGTTGGTGCGGGTGGCCGATGCACGCCATCGCCTGGCCCTCGTCTGGGCCGACGGCGGCTACACCGGCAGCCTGGTCGAGCACTGCCTGGCCGCATTCGCGCTGGTGCTGGCGATCGTCAAACGCAGCGACGACCAGAAGGGGTTCGTGGTGCTGCCCAAGCGGTGGATCGTCGAGCGTCTCTTCGCCCACCTGATGCGAAGCCGCCGCCTGGCCCGCGACTACGAGCGCCGCACGACCAGTGCCGAGGCGATGATCCTGTGGTCGATGACCATGGTCATGACCCGCCGCCTGGCCCGGCCACGCCCGGCGCGGGCGTGAACCGGCCCGGCGCGGGCTCGGCCAGCCAGCCCCGGGCCACCAGGCGTTTCGCCTTCGACCGCAGCGCCTCCACCCTTGCTGGCACCACGTCCATGCCGAACACGGCGGCCATCCCCTGGCAGGTCACCGGCCCCTGCCCGAGCCGGGCCCGGTCCGCCCCCAACTGCAGGATGCGCTGGTAGTCCACCGACAGCGCCGACCAGGACAGCCCCTCACGCCACACGGGCACCTGCGACTTCGGCTTCACCGCCTCCGCCGACTGTGGGGCCGTTCCCGGCTGCCCTTCAGCGGCCGGCACCCTCTCATCAGCCCGGGCACGGTCGCGCCCGGTCTCCTCCTCCGGGGCCAGCACCTCGCCGACCTTCGAGCGGGCAATCGTCCACTCCTGCCATTCCCGCTCGGCCACGGCCAGTTCGGCCTGGACACGGTCTGCTTCCTCCCGCAGCTCGTCCACCCGACGGCGAGCACCCAGCTCGCGCTGTTCCAGCAGCCCGACCACCGACGGCATCCACGCCCCCCCACAGCAGCGACGACATGACAAGCCGTCACTCCCACGAGATTGCCGAACCTATGCCCCACCAGCGAAAACGCAGCCCTCACGTCCGGAACGACAACAGCTTCTTAAGCGAAGGGGCCACCCCACCGCGCTCATGCGGTGGGGTGGCCCCTTGCGTCTCCCTCTGATCAGGTCAGTCGCGGCCGGCGGCTTTCCTCCCAGAACCGGTCCATCGCAGCAGCGGCCGCATCCCCGGCCAGCCGCTCGATCCTCTCGGGCACCTCGCGCTCGTCGAGGACGAAGAGCCTCCCGCCGACGAGGTGCGTGGTTGTCTTCCAGCCGAGACGCCGTCCTGCCTCCCTGGCGGCACGCCGGACATCCTTGAGCTCGCCCATCTCCGCAAGATCGTCCGCGCCGAGGATCAGCTGCCCGTAGTAGCCCTCGTACTCGGGCTTCAGTGCGGCCCGCATCAGCGACTCGAGGCGGTCGACCAGCTTCTCGTGCCGGCGCCGAGCCGGCTCGTCCTTCGCGGGCATCTCGCACAGCTCCCCACCTCTGCCCGCAGCCGCATGTGTGCCATATGTGTGCTGCGAGTACGAAGGCCCTCCCGTCCGACGGACGGAAGGGCCTCTGACCAGGTGTTTCTCTGTGCCCCCGGCAGGATTCGAACCTGCGACACCCGCTTTAGGAGAGCGGTGCTCTATCCCCTGAGCTACGAAGGCAGAAGGTGCCCTGACAGGGTAGCGGATCCGTCCCTCGGGGTTCGCGCCGGTTGTCGGTGATCGGTGACGCGCCTCGTCGATCTTCTTCGATCTGCTCCGGGGCGCGGTTGACCTCAAGCGAACTTGAGATTTTACGTTGCTTGCGCGGGCCCACCCAGGGCCGAATCACGGACTCTCCCGACCACCCGGAATCGAGGCACCCCCATGTCCCAGTCCCCGCGCACCTCCACCTCCCACCCCCCGCTCAAGATCGGCGTCCTCATCGGCAGCGTCCGCCCCGGGCGTTTCGCCGACAAGGTCTCCCGTTGGTTCGTCTCCGAGGTCGGGCGGCGTGACGACATGGAGACGCATGTCATCGACCTGTCCGAACCTGCTCTCGCCGATGAACTCAAGCTGACCCTGGAGCGGCCGGACGCCGAGGACGGCGCCCCGACGCTGGCCGAGCGCATCGGTGGGCTCGACGGGTTCGTCGTCGTCACGCCCGAGTACAACCATGGGTACCCCGCAGCGCTGAAGCTGGCCATCGACTACGTCTACCGGGAGTGGCGGGCCAAGCCGGTCGGCTTCGTCTCGTACGGCGGTATGGCCGGCGGACAGCGGGCGGTGGAGCAGCTGCGGCAGGTCTTCGCCGAGCTGCACGCCGTCACCCTGCGCGACACGGTCAGCTTCCACATGGCCTGGGAGCGGTTCGACGACGAGGGGCGCCCGTACGACCAGGACGGCACCGCCAAGGCCGCCGCCGTGCTGCTGGACCAGCTCGCCTGGTGGGGGCTGACCCTGCGCGAGGGCCGTGCCGTCAGGCCGTACGACGGCTGAACCTCGAATACGAACAGAAGAACCTCAAAGACGAACCTCAAAGACGAACCTCAAAGACGAATCTCAAAAACGAACCTCAAAAAACAAAGGGGTCAGGACACCGCCACCCGAGCGAACCGCCCCGCCACCCGCAGATCACCCTCCACCCGCGCCGCCGTCTCCACCAGCTCCGGCAGCACCTCCCGCACGCACTCCTCCACCGACCGCCGCGCCGCATGCATCGCCACGTTCACCGCGGCGACCACCCGGCCCGTCCGGTCGCGCACCGGTACCGCCACCGAGCGCAGGCCCTCCTCCAACTCCTCGTCGACCAGGGCGTATCCGCGCTCGCGGACGTCCTCCAGTACCGCTGCGAGAGTCGAGGGGTCCGTGATCGTACGAGGGGTCAGCGGGTGCAGCTCGGTCAGGGCGGCAGCCGACTGCCCTTCCCCGGGCCCGGTATCCGCCAGCAGCACCCTGCCCAGGGACGTCGCATACGCCG
This sequence comes from Streptomyces sp. DT2A-34, assembly GCF_030499515.1. Classification (NCBI taxonomy): domain Bacteria; kingdom Bacillati; phylum Actinomycetota; class Actinomycetes; order Kitasatosporales; family Streptomycetaceae; genus Streptomyces; species Streptomyces sp. DT2A-34. Next base: position 5,811,440 of record NZ_JASTWJ010000001.1, read on the forward strand.
GCAGCCGCGTGCCGATCGTGATGTTGACGCTCATCACGCGGCTGGTGGCGGCCCGGGCCGTGTACTGGATCTCCTCGCCCGACGGCGTCAGCACCGCCAGGGACGCCGACTCGTGGACGCGTTCGGCGAGTTCGGCCAGATGCGGGGTCGCGATCTGGGAGAGGGACGTGCGGGACAGGGGCGGGTAGCCCAGCGACAGTACGCGCGGGGTCAGTGTGAAGCCGCGGTTCCCCGACTGGCGTACCAGGCCCAGATGCTCGTATGTGATCAGTGCCCTGCGTGCCGTGGCCCGGGCCAGGCCCGTCGCGCGGGCCACGTCCGTGAGGGTCAGCTCGGCCCGGCCCTCGCCGAAGGCGGTCAGTACGGTCAGCCCGCGCGCCAGCGACTCGACGAACTCCCGGCCCAGTTCCTGCTTGGAGGCGCCCGTCCAGATCGCCAGGCCCGCCGGTGCCGCCCCGGGCTTCGGCTGCGGTGCCTCGCGCAGCTCGCGCTCCATCTTCGTCACCGCCGCCCGCAGGCGGGGGAGGAGCGTGTCGCGCAGGTTCGCGGCGGTGTGGCGGCTCGTGTGGCTGACCACGCTCGCCACGCAGGCGATACGGCCGCCCGCGCGGGGATCCCGTACCGGTACGGACACGGCCACCAGACCCGGCTCGATCAACTGGTCGTCCAACGCCCAGCCGTCCTTGCGTGCCCGCTCCGCCCGGCGCTCGAAGTCCTCGTCGGGCGAGGCGTGTTCCCGGGGCGGTACGGCGGGAAAGCCCCGGTCCCGCGGGTCCGCCGCCCGGCGCTCGCGCCAGGCGTGCCACTCCGCGTCCGTCCACTCCGTCGCGAACAGCGGACCCGGTGCGGTGCGTTCGGCCGGGAGCAGGTCGCCGATGCGGAAGCTGAGGGACATCGCGCGGCGGCGGGTCGCCTGGTGGATGAAGCGGATGCCGTCGCGGTCGCCGACCGCCAGCGACACCGACTCGTCCCACTCGTCGGCGAGCGCGTCCGCGTGGGAGGAGAGGAGGGCGGGCAGGCCCAGGGCGGCAAGGTAGGCGTTGCCCAGTTCCATCACCCGGGGCGCCAGGACGACGTCGCGGCCGTCGAGACGGACGTATCCCGTGCGCGCGAGCGTGGACGCGATCCGGTCCACCGTGGAGCGGGCCAGTCCCGTGGCCCGCTCCAGCCCGCTCGCGCTCAGCGTCCCGCCGGCCTCCGTCAGCTGCCGCAGCACCGCGACGCCACGGATCAACGGCGTCACCGCCTCCGCCGGTACGGCGGGGGCGGCGTCCATGGTCGTCTTCGCGGGCATCGGCTCTCCGGTACGGCGGTCGCGGCAGGCTCTCACCGTAATGCGACCCACGCGCGCGTACGCCGACGTGGACCCACGCGCGCGTACGACATCGCCGGGCATGCCATCCCCGTCACCGCCCCTACCCCTACCCCTACCTTCGCGACACCCGCACCCGATACTCACCCCCCACATCCGCCCCCACCACCGCGATCCGCACCCCCCGCTTCGTATCCCGGAATTCCTCCCCCAGCACGAACGTCGCGTCCGACAGCTCGGCGTGGACGTTCGGGCTGCGGGTGCAGCCGCCGCTGTCCTCGTGGGAGTCGTGGACCTTCACCGGGCCCATCCCGGTGTCCACGTCCGCGTCGACCTTGTAGATCAGGACGCCGGGGCGGCACACGGTCTCGTCGTTGCCCTCGCGGGTGCGCAGTTCGACGGCGTAGCCGCTGCGGCGGTCCAGCGGTACGAACACCAGCTTCGGGCCGCCCTTGAGGGCCAGCGGGGTCAGGGCGTACTCGGTCGTCCCGGGGGCGGCCGCGCACCGTACCTGTGCCGCGTCCAGCCAGCCCAGCTTCCACTTGTGCCAGCCGAGCAGGTCGTTGTTGGCCCCCCAGTCCTCGCTCATGATGTCCCAGTGGCCGACCGCGCCCCCGCCCTCGGCGGTGTACAGGTCGGGCAGGCCGAAGACGTGGCCGTTCTCGTGGGGGAGGACCCGGTAGCCGGTGCGGTGGTAGGTGCCGGAGCCGTCGTCCTGGCGGGAGTAGACGAAGGAGGCGTTGGCCACCGAGACGCCGTCGGCGACCGGGGCCTCCATGTTGCCGGCGAAGGACACCGACAGGACCGTGTCCAGGGCCGAGGGGCCGGCGTTCGGCGTCACCAGCACGTTCAGGAAGTCGTACGACCGGAAGTCCACCTTGGGATCGGCCTCGGCCACGATGTCCTGGACCAGCTGCCGGTACCCGGGGTCGAAGGGCGCGCCGCGCTCTATGCCGTACGCGTGGAAGGACTTGGGCATGCGCAGCCAGCCGCGGATCGGGGTCCGGGCGTGGTAGTCGAGGCGGCCGTAGGAGCTGGTGCGGAACCACTCCTGGGTCTTCGGGAAGAACTCCGCGAAACGGTCGAGCGCGCGGCCGGGACCGGGCGTGTCGGGGAAGTCGACCATCAGGGTGAGGGCGCGGACGGTGCCGGTGGAGCGGGCGTAGCCGCGCGCTGTCGGTATGCCCTCCGACATCTGGACCGTGGGGCGGCCGTTGATCATGCAGGGGCCGAGGGGGGAGGAGCGGGCCGGCGCGATCGGGCCCGCTCCGGTGGCCGTCGGGGTGCCCGCCGTGAGGTGCCCGGTGCCTGCCGAGGTGCTGACCGCCAGGGTCAGGGCGGTCACGGAGGCGAGGGCGGCCACACGGCGGGGGCGTATCCGACGGCTCAGCTGCATGCATGGGCCCTTCAGTCCAGGGCAGCCGCCCGTACTGCGCGCTGCACCCTCTCGATCACCCTGTGTCGAGGGGTGCGCCGGCGCGCGCTGGATGAGACCGAACGTGGGTACCTGGCACGCGAACTTGTGACTCAGGTCACATGAATCTTTTCGCGAGGCGGGAAATAACCGGGGAGGTCTTCCCCGTTTAGCCATGTGTCCGAGCGAAACGGGGACACCTTCCCCGGATCGCCTCACACTGGAACTCGTTCCACTGGAACTCAGGAGTACGCCGTGCAGACCGCGACCCCCGTAGCGCGCAAGGCGACCCGGCCGCGCGCCGACGCCCTGCGCAACCGGGAGCGGATCGTCACCGCCGCCCGGGAGATGTTCGTCGAGTTCGGCCCCGATGTGCCGCTCGACGAGATCGCCCGCCGGGCCGGCGTCGGCAATGCCACGGTGTACCGCAACTTCCCCGACCGCGACGCGCTGGTCCGCGAGGTCGTCTGCTCCGTCATGGACCGTACGGTGGCGGCGGTCGAACTGGCGCTCGCGCAGACCGGGGACGCCTTCGAGGCTCTGGAGCGTTTCGTGCACGCCGCCGCCGACGAGCGGATCAGCGCGCTGTGCCCGATGGTCCAGAGCGCCTTCGACAAGCATCATCCGGACCTGGAAGCCGCACGAGAGCGGTTCGAGCAGCTCGTCACGGAGGTCATGGACCGCGCCAGGGCGGCCGGCCAACTCCGCTCCGACGTGGAGGTCGGTGACCTGATGGTCGCCGTGGCCCAGCTCAGCCGGCCCCCGGCCGGAACCGGGTGCCAGAGCGTCGACCGCTTCGTCCACCGCCATCTGCAGCTGTTCCTGGACGGACTGCGGGCCCCGGCCCGTTCGGTCCTGCCGGGCACGGCGATGACCATGGAGGACCTGCGCCAGGCCTGACCGATCAGTTCAGAGCGCGGCAGCAGTCGCTACTCAGCAGCAGTCGCTACTCGGCAGCAGTCACTACCTGGCAGAAGTCACCACACCGAATCTCACCGGCCGTCACAGCCGACGAGCCGTCCCCTTTACCTTTCACTTTTTCCGTCACGAAGTCCCGAAGTGGGTACCCCCATGTCTGAAACGGCCGCAAAGGCCCCCGGCAGCACCCTCGGTGCCGCCGATTCCAACCGCTGGAAAGCGCTCGTCTTCATCGCGCTGGCCCAGCTCATGGTCGTCCTCGACGCGACCATCGTGAACATCGCCCTGCCCTCCGCCCAGCAGGACCTGGGCATCTCGGACGGCAACCGCCAGTGGGTCGTCACGGCCTACGCGCTCGCCTTCGGCGGTCTGCTGCTGTTCGGCGGCCGGATAGCCGACCTGTGGGGCCGCAAGAACGCCTTCGTCGTCGGTCTCATCGGCTTCGCCGGTGCCTCCGCGCTCGGCGGTGCGGCCACCAACGAGGCGATGATGTTCGGCGCCCGCGCCCTGCAGGGTGTCTTCGGCGCGCTGCTCGCACCCGCCGCGCTCTCGCTGCTCGCCGTGATGTTCACGGACGCCAAGGAGCGCGCCAAGGCGTTCGGCATCTACGGTGCGATCGCGGGTGGCGGCGGCGCCGTCGGCTTCATCCTCGGCGGTGTGCTGACCGAGTACATGGACTGGCGCTGGACGTTCTTCGTCAACATCCCGTTCGCGATCGCGGCCGCGGCCGGCGCGTACTTCGTCATCCGTGAGCCGGAGGGCGGCCGCAACCGCAACCCGCTCGACATCCCCGGCGTCCTGCTCTCCACCCTGGGCCTGGTCGCGCTGGTCTACGGCTTCACCCGCGCCGAGTCCGACGGCTGGGGCGACTCCGTGACCGTGGGCATGTTCGTCGCCTCCGTGGTCCTGCTGCTCGCCTTCGTCGTCACCGAGGCCAAGGTCAAGGCCCCGCTGCTGCCGCTGCGCGTCGTCACCGACCGCAACCGCGGCGGGATCTACCTCTCGCTCGGTATCGCGATCATCGCGATGTTCGGCACGTTCCTGTTCCTGACCTACTACCTGCAGATCGTGAAGGGCTACTCGCCGATCAAGACCGGCTTCGCCTTCATGCCGATGATCGTCGGCATGATGGTCGGCTCGACCCAGATCGGCACCCGTCTGATGACCCGCCTGCCGGCCCGCATGCTGATGGGCCCCGGCTTCCTGGTCGCCGCGGTGGGCATGCTGCTGATGACGCAGCTGGAGATCGGCTCGTCGTACGCCTCGATCATCCTGCCGGCGATGCTGCTGCTCGGTCTCGGCATGGGTACGGCGTTCATGCCGGCCATGTCCCTGGCCACCCTGGGCGTCGAGCCCCGGGACTCGGGTGTCGCCTCCGCGATGGTCAACACCTCGCAGCAGGTGGGCGGCGCGATCGGCACGGCCCTGCTGAACACGATCGCGGCCTCGGCCACGACCTCCTACATCGCCGACCACATCGGCTCCGCGAGCTCCCGCTCCCAGCAGCAGCTGGTCCAGCTGGAGGGCATGGTGCACGGCTACACCAACGCGATCTGGTTCGCCGTCGGCATGCTGGTGCTCGCCGCGGTGATCGTCGTGACCTTCGTCAACGCCGGCCGCCCGGACGGTGCGACGGTGGCGTCCTCCGAGGAGGGCACCGAGGACGAGGTGCGGGTGCCGGTCGTCGCGCACTGAGGCCGGCGACGACCGTACGGCCGTACCACTTCGGGACCAGGCGTACGTACGGGGATGGGGACGCTCCGTACGTACGACCCCCAGGACCTGCCCCGGCTCGCCGCTGAATGAGCGGTTCAGCGGAGCCAGGGCAGGTCCGCACCCGCTTCACTGGGCTGCAGGCCCTCGGCGACGATCCGCATGATCTCGCCGAGGGCCTTTTGCTGTTCGGGGGTGAGCCGGTCGAACATCGCCTGGCGCACGGCCGCCACATGGCCCGGCGCGGTCTCCCGCAACACCTCCATGCCCGCGTCGGTCAGGACCGCGAACTGGCCCCGCTTGTCGTCGAGGCAGTCCTCGCGCCGGACCCAGCCGTTCTTCTCCAGCCGGGCGACGGCGTGCGAGAGACGGGAGCGGGTGATCTTGGCGTACATCGCCAGCTCGGTCATCCGCAGCCGGCGGCGCGGGGACTCGGCGAGCTTGACCAGCAGGCCGTAGTAGACGTGCGGCATCCCCGCGTCCCGCTGGAGCTGGCGGTCCAGGTGGTCCTCGAGCAGGGTGGTCGCGTCGATGTAGGAGCGCCAGACGTGCTGCTCCTCGTCGGTGAGCCAGCGCGGTTCCGCCGCGGATGCGGATGCGGGCGAGGGTGCGGAGGTCGGTGCCGTATTCATGTACTCCACTGTACGAGAGCTCTCCTTGAATTTTTAACTACTGCGGCGTACCGTCTTGTGAGCAGATAAGCTTTAGATTTGAAGCAAATAACGCTTCAGGTCTCCGGAGGGAGTCGCCGCCATGTCCGCCGCCACGCAGGAGCGCATGCCCGCTCTCTATCTCAGCCACGGCGCCCCGCCGCTCGCGGACGACCCGATCTGGCCCGGCGAGCTCGCCGCCTGGTCCGCCGGGCTGCCGCGCCCCAAGGCGATCCTCATGGTCTCCGCCCACTGGGAGGAGGCCCCGCTCGCCATCGGTGCCACCGAGACCGTTCCTCTCGTCTACGACTTCTGGGGATTTCCCGAGCACTACTACAAGGTGACGTACGCGGCCCCCGGCGCGCCCGAACTCGCCGAGTCCGTACGGAAACTGCTGCGCGCCCCCGGCACGCCCGTGCAGGACATCCCCGACCGCGGCCTCGACCACGGCGCCTACGTCCCGCTCGTCGAGATGTACCCCGAGGCGGACATCCCCGTCCTGCAGGTCTCCATGCCGACCCTCGACCCGGTGAGGCTCATGGAGATCGGCCGCAAGCTGGCGCCGCTGCGCGACGAGGGCGCACTGATCGTCGGCTCCGGCTTCTTCACCCACAACCTCGCCGCCCTGCGGCAGAGCGGCATCCCCGCCTGGTCCGTGGAGTTCGACGACTGGGGCCGCCGGGCGCTGGAGAGCGGCGACTGGGACGCCCTGCTGGACTTCCTCCACAAGACGCCGGCCGGCCGCTACGCCCACCCGCGCACCGAGCACTTCGCCCCGCTGTTCGTGGCGATGGGTGCGGCGGACGCGGCCGGGGAGGCGACGGCGCAGAAGTCGGTGATCGACGGGTTCTGGCTGGGGCTGGCGAAGCGCTCGGTGCAGTTCGGCTGAGGGCCTCCCCGTCGGCGGGCGCCTCCTCGCCGACGGGGCTCAGAGTTCCTTCTCGTGCCAGGCGACGTCCCAGTACCGGCCGAACTTGCGGCCCACCTCGCGGTACGTGCCGACGTACCGGAAGCCGAACCGCTCGTGCAGACGCGTGGACGCCTCGTTCGGCAGGGCGATCCCGGCGTAGGCGCGGTGCAGGTCCTCGTCCGCCAGCGCCTCGAAGAGGGCCTTGTAGAGGAGGGTGCCGACGCCGCGCCGGCCGGCGTCCGGAGCGAGGTAGATCGTGACCTCGACGGAGGTCTCGTAGGCGGGCTTCGCCCGCAAGGCGCTGGATGTGGCGTAGCCAAGAATCCGCTGTGAGTCGTCCCCGGGCCCGTTCTCCTCGGCAACCATCAGCCGGTGCGGGCCGTCTTCAGGGTGGGAGAGCAGCCAAGGGCGGCGCTCTTCCGGCGTGAAGACCGCAGTATCGAATGTGATGGGCGTCTCACGTACATAGTGGTTGTAGATGCTGGTGAGAGCTTCGAGGTCATCCTCGACTCCCGGCCTGACCTGCACCTCTGTACGTTCCGACGGCATCGTGCCTCCTCATGTGGCCGGACAGGGTACTGCAAGATCAGAAAAATAGGGGTGCGGGTTGGGAATTCTGTCCTGATTCCAGTCGTTGTTTCCATCGAACGGCGGGCACTCGAGAAGAGTCCCAAGCGTTCAAGAACCACCCGCCAGCCCACATCGCAAGGGAGCACGCATGGCAACCCGTGCCGTCGCCCGTCGTCAGTCCGCCACCGGCGGGACCGCCGACGCGGCAAGCAGTCGCGCCCATGGCGGCGAGATCGCGGACCGCGACCTGGTCGGCATGTACCTCGACGAGATCGCGCGCACGCCGCTGCTCGACGCTGCCAAAGAGGTCGAGCTGTCGCAGATCATCGAGGCGGGTGTGTTCGCAAGGCAGGTCCTCGACGGGTGCGAGGAGGCCAGGGCGGACGCCACCCGTGAAGAGCTCGAGGCCCTGGTGGCCGAGGGCGAGCGGGCCAAGGACATCTTCATCCGCTCCAACCTCCGCCTGGTCGTCGCGGTGGCCCGCCGCTACCCCCGCAGCGGCCTGCCCCTGCTCGACCTGATCCAGGAGGGCAACGCCGGCCTGGTGCGCGCGGTGGAGAAGTTCGACTACCGCAAGGGCTTCAAGTTCTCGACGTACGCGACCTGGTGGATCCGCCAGGCCATCACGCGCTCGATAGCCGACCAGTCCCGCACCATCCGCCTCCCCGTCCACCTGGTGGAGGAGCTGGGCCGCATCCGCCGCGTCCAGCGCGAGTTCAACCGTGAGCACGGCCGTGACCCGGAGCCCGCGGAGATCGCCGCCGAGCTCGGCTCGAACCCGGACCGTGTGATCGACGTCCTGGACTGGGCCCGCGACCCGGTCTCGCTGAACATGGCGGTCGACGACGAGGGCGAGACCCAGTTCGGCGACCTCCTGGAGGACACCTCCGCGGTCTCCCCCGAGCAGTCGGTCCTCACCCTCCTGCGCAGCGAGGAACTGGACGACCTGATCGGCCGCCTCGACCAGCGCACGGCGTCCATCATCAAGATGCGGTACGGCATCGAGGACGGCCGCGAGCGCACCCTGACCGAGGTGGGCAAGGAGCACGGTCTGACGCGCGAGCGCATCCGCCAGATCGAGAAGCACGCCCTGCTGGAGTTGAAGAAGCTGGCCCGCAGCACCGGCTTCGACGCGGCCGCGTAGCCCCTCCGGCCGACGGGGCGGGGGCGTACGACCCGTGCCGCCGCGTACGCCGGGTGGCCAAAGACCGCGCAAACATGGCGATGTAACGCCGCTTCAATGCACGGGCCACCGGGAACAAGACAACCGGGTAAGGGAGTTCGGGCCCTGAGGCGACCGCCCTCGGGCCCCCGGACAAAGACCACGGAGCCCCACGACCACCCACAGACCAAGTCCCGACGCACTCCCCCCGGCGCCGGGACTTTCCCCGAGCCGGGCTTCGGCGCCCATCCCCCCTGGGTGCCGGGGCCCGGCTCTTTTGTGGGCCCGCAGGCAGAGGGGCGGGTCACCCCGTACCTGAACCACGGGGTGACCCACCCGAATGGCAGATTGTGCCACACAGGCATAGCCTGCCGAACGTGAGCAGCCCCATCCCCGCACACGCCCCCTCCCTCACGGAGCGACGCAAGGCAGCGACCCGCATGGAGATCGCCCGCGCCGCGGCCGCTCTCTTCGTGAAGCAGGGCCTACGGGCCACCCGGGCCGAGGACATCGCCCAGGCCGCCGGCATAGCGCCCCGCACCTTCTACCGCTACTTCGCCACCAAGGAGGAGGCGGTGGCCCCGCTCTACGCGGCCGGCGCCGACCGCTGGGCGGAAGCAGTCCGCACGGCCCCACCCGAACTGCCCCTACCCCAAGCCCTGGAACACGCGGCCCGCCGCACCCTCACCCCGGGCGCCGGAGTCTCCGCACCCTCCTGGGAGTGGATCCGCACCCTGGTCCGCCTGGCCGACACGAGCCCCGCCCTGCGCAAGGTGTGGGCGGAGGTATGCCATGAGGCGGAGACAAGGCTGGCGGAGGTACTGGCGACGAGGAGCAAGGCCGACGACAACGTTGCCGACACCCCCGCCCTCCACTTCGCCGCCGCAGTTGCCGCCGCCTCCGTACGCGTGGCCGTAGAAACCTGGGCAGCGGGAGACGCCCCCGCACAGGGCCCCCAGGGCCCGGCCGCCCTGGCGATGCGCAACTTGGCGGCGCTGAGGGACTTCCCGTGGGAGGACATGGCCGTACGCCCGGCGTGAAGCCGAGGGGGATGGACGTACCCGCAGTCGCGTACGGCGGGAAGGGGACGTGCCGGGGGGTGTCCGCCCGCAGAGTCCGGTGTCAAGAAACGGCACCTCTCGCCCAACGCCAACCACCGGACCGAGGACGGACACCCCCCGGCACGGCCCCGACCCACCCCCCACCCGCAGGCGCTACGCGCACCCCCACTCACCCGCACAGGCCGCCGCAGGCACCCCCCGCCCACCCGCCGGAGGCACCCGCAGGCACCCTCGCCTAACCGCCGGAGGCAGCGGCCCGACTCAACCGCCCCCCCAACTCCCGCACACACCGCACCAGTTCCCCCGGCGACTCCACCACGAACTCGCAGTCCACCATCGCCAACCGCACCGCCATCCACTCCACGGAGTCCGCACCCGTACCCCGCAGCCGGCACCGTCGCCCGTCGATCGGCTTGGGCACCCCCAACCACCCCGGCAACCGAGCCGCGACAAACTCCGCAGGCGCCTCGAAGGTCACCGAGAAGTCGTACGTCTCCTGCCGCCGCCACATCGACTGCCGCAGATACTCCGCCGCGCTCCCCGTCGGCAACTCCCGCGGAGCGAACCGCGCCCCCGTCGCGAACGGCTCGCTCACCCGGTCCACCCGAAACGTCCGCCAGTCCTCCCGGTCGAGGTCGTACGCGACGAGGTACCAACGCCGCCCCGTGGACACGAGCCGATACGGCTCGGTCAAGCGACGCGACTCCGTCCCGTCCCCCGCCCGGTACGCGAACCGCAACCGCTCCCGCCCCGCCACACACGAGGCCATCACGGTCAGCGTCTCGGGCGCGATACTCGCCCCGTCCCCACTGGTCAGCGGCGTGGTCGCGGCCTGAAGCGTCGTCACCCGGTGCCGCAGCCGCGCCGGCAGCACCTGCTCCAGTTTCGCCAGCGCCCGCACAGACGCCTCCTCCACCCCCTCGACCGCATGCCCGGCCCCGGCCCGCAGCCCGACCGCGATCGCCACGGCCTCCTCGTCGTCGAGGACGAGCGGCGGCATCGCCTTGCCCGCCACGAGCCGATAACCACCGTCGGCCCCCTTGGTCGCCTGCACGGGATACCCCAGCTCCCGCAGCCGGTCGATGTCCCGCCGCACCGTACGCCGGGACACCCCGAGCCGATCGGCGAGCTCACCGCCGGGCCATTCGCGGGGCGTCTGCAGAAGGGAGAGGAGCGTCAGGAGCCGTGCCGGAGTGTCCGTCGTCATGAGTCCGAGGATGCCGCACAACTAGGACGTGATCTGACCTAATGAAGCCATAGCTTCAACCCATGACCTCAAGGACCTCAGCCGAGACCGAACCATCACCCCGGCCCAACCGCGGCGCCCAGCCCGCCACAGCGGCCACAGCGGCCACAGCCGCGACAGCAGCCACAGCCGACCGCCGCCGATGGTTCGCCCTGGCCATCGTGATGACCGCGGCCTTCATGGACTTGGTCGACGTCACGATCGTCAACGTCGCGATCCCGTCGATCCAGCGGGAGGCAGGCGCGACTTTCAGCCAGATCCAGTGGATCACCGCCGGCTATGCCCTCGCCTTCGCCGCAGGCCTGATCACCGGCGGCCGCCTGGGCGACATCCACGGCCGCAAACGGCTGTTCCTCATCGGCATCGGTGGCTTCACCCTCGCCTCCGCCCTGTGCGGCTTCGCCGCGAACCCGGAGATGCTGGTCGCCTCCCGCATCCTGCAGGGCGCGATGGCGGCGCTGATGGTCCCGCAGGTCCTGTCGATCGTGCACGCCACCTTCCCGGCGCACGAACGCGGCAAGGTCTTCGGCCTGTTCGGGGCCGTGGTCGGCCTCGGCGCGGTCACCGGCCCCCTCCTCGGCGCACTCCTGACGGAGTGGAACCTCTTCGGCCTCGAATGGCGCCCGATCTTCCTGATCAACCTCCCGGTCGGCATCGCGGGCCTGATCCTGGGCAGTCGCTTCATCACCGAGTCCAAGGCGCCGAAGGCGTTGAAGCTCGACCTCGTCGGCGTCTCGCTCGTCATCCTCGGCCTGCTGATGCTGCTCTACCCGCTGACCCGCGGCCGCGAGCTGGGCTGGCCGACGTGGGGGTACGTGTCGATGGCCGGCGCCCTCGTCGTCCTCGGGGCGCTGGTGGCGTACGAGAGGCGGAAAGCGGCCCGCGACGGCTCCCCGCTCATCGAACTGTCCCTGTTCAAGGTGAAGAGCTTCGCGGCCGGCATCGCCGTACAGACCGTCTTCGGCGTGGCACTCGGCATCTTCTTCCTGGTCTGGACGCTGTACATGCAGTTCGGCCTGGGCTGGTCCCCCCTGAAGGCCGGCCTGACCGGGATCCCGTTCTCGATCGCCGTCTCGATGGCGGCCGGCCTGTCCGTGCAGAAGCTGGTCCCGCGCTTCGGCCGCAAGGTGCTCCAGGCGGGCGCGCTGGTGATGGCGATCGGCGTGCTGCTCTACATCTGGGAGTCCGGCCGCTACGGCCTGTCCATCGCTCCCTGGCAGATGGCCCTGCCCCTGGTCGTCATGGGCGTCGGCATGGGCCTGATCGTGGCCCCGCTGACGGACGCGATCCTGTCGGAGGTGCCGCGCGAGCACGCGGGTTCGGCGTCGGGCCTGATCAGCACCGTCCAGCAGATGGGCAACGCGCTCGGCCTCGGCCTGGTCTCGGTGGTCTTCTTCGGGGTGGTCGACGACCGGCTGACCGAGGCCAGGGAGCGCACGGCGGCCGGCCCGGCCTTCGCGGACGGTTTCCAGCACGCGCTCGGGTGGGTGGCCGCGGTGATGGGCGTCATCTTCCTGCTGATGTTCGCGCTGCCGGGGCGTCCGGCGCAGCACCTCGAGGGAGCGGCCGAGGCGCCGTCGCCGACGACGGAGAAGGAGCCCGCGCTGGTGTCCTGAGGGCGATGTCCAGAGAGCGGGGGAGGGCCCGGCGCTTCGGTGCCGGGCCCTTCGCCGTCCGTATCCCCCAGCTCGGATCCGTATCTCCCCAGCCCAGAAGCCCGTTCATGCCCGATTGCGCCCGAACCTGTTTACTTTCCGGAAATCCCGGCGTAGCCTCCCAGCGAAACCACAAGCTCGGGCACAGTTCGGAGGCGAACGGACATGTATGCACCGGAGCGGCAGCAGGAAATCCTCCGGCTCGCCCGTGACGGCGGCCGAGTGGACGTCCTGTCGCTGGCCGAGGAGTTCCAGGTGACGGCGGAGACGATCCGCCGGGATCTGAAGGCCCTCGACCGCGCCGGGCTCCTGCGCCGGGTGCACGGCGGTGCGATCCCGGCCGGGCGCCTGGACTTCGAACCGGACCTCGCCGAGCGCGAGTCGACGGCGGCCGACGAGAAGGACCGCGTCGCGAAGGCGGCCCTCGCCGAACTGCCCACCGAGGGCACGATGATCCTCGACGCCGGTACGACGGTGGCCCGCCTCGCCGCCGCGCTGCCGCTGGAGACGTCCCTCACCGTCGTCACGCACAGCCTGCCCATCGCGGCCCGCCTCGCCGACCACCCCGGCATCCAGCTCCACCTCATCGGGGGGCGCGTACGGCACCGTACGCGCGCCGCCGTGGATGCCTGGGCGCTGCGCGCGTACGGCGAGATCCGCGCCGACGTCCTGTTCGTCGCGGCCAACGGCTTCTCCGCCGAGCACGGTCTGACCACCCCCGACCTCGCCGAGGCCGCGGTCAAGCGCGCCGCCGTCGCCGCCGCCCGCCGTGTCGTCCTCCTCGCCGACTCCTCCAAGCACGGCCAGGAGCACTTCGCCCGCTTCGGTGACCTGAGCGACGTGGACCTGCTGATCACCGACAGCGGGCTGAGCCCCGAAGACGCCACCGCGATCGAGCGCGGCGGCACGGAAGTAGTGCGCGCATGATCCTCACCGTCACCCCGAACCCGTCTCTGGACCGCACCTACGAGGTCCCCTCCCTCGACCGTGGCGAGGTCATACGCGCCACCGGCGAGCGCATGGACCCGGGCGGCAAGGGTGTGAACGTCTCGCGCGCCGTCGCGGCGGCCGGGCGGCGCACGGTCGCGGTACTGCCCCTGGGTGGTGCGCCCGGCGCGCTCGTCGCCGACCTGCTCGACGCGCAGGGCATCGAGGTGGCGCCGGTCCCGGTCGCCGGGGCCACCCGCTCGAACATCGCGCTCGCGGAGTCGGACGGCGTACTGACGAAGATCAACGCGCCCGGTCCCGAGCTGTCCGCGGCCGAGCAGGAGCTGCTCCTGGAGACGGTCCGCGAGCAGTCGGGCGAAGCCGACTGGATCGCCTGCTGCGGGAGCCTGCCCCGGGGGCTCGCGCCGTCCTGGTACGCCGATGTGGTCGCCCGGGCGCACGCGGGCGGCGCGCGAATCGCACTGGACACCTCCGGGCGCGCCCTCCTCGAAGCCCTGCGCGCGCGGCCCGACGTGGTGAAGCCGAACGCCGAGGAGCTCGCGGAGGCCGTTGGGCGCCCCCTGGCCACCGTGGGCGATGCGGTGAAGGCGGCCGAGGAGTTGCGCGAGATGGGCGCGCGCGCCGTGCTCGCGAGCCTGGGCGCCGACGGGCAGCTGCTGGTGGACGACGCGGGCGCCTGGTTCGCCAGTGCGCGCGTCGACGTCGTACGCAGCAATGTCGGTGCCGGCGACTCCTCCCTCGCCGGTTTCCTGATCGCCGGCGGCAGCGGCCCGGAGGCCCTCGCCTCGGCGGTCGCCCATGGCGCGGCGGCCGTACAGCTCCCCGGCAGTGTGATGCCGTCCCCGGGTGACCTGGACATGGCCGCGGTGACGGTCACGGCCGAGGTGCCGGTGGATCGCGCACTGAAGGAGCCGGTGTCATGACGAATGTCGTGGTTGTCACAGTTCTTGCCGATCCGGCCCGTAAGCGGCGAAGCTCGGCGTTACTCACGCCCGCCGACGGACGGCAGGGCCTCCTGAGCCGCTCTGCCGCCCGGGGGAGGCGGGTTTTCCCCGACCTCGCCTCCCCCACCCCCACCACCCCCCACCTTCACGCCGCCCCCCACGGCACCCCCGTCCCCTTCACCGCCCACCAGACTCCCCGGGCGATACGCGTGCGAAGGAGCCCGCGATGAGCGACATGATCACCGCGGACCTGGTCGATCTCGACCTGTCCGCCGACACCAAGGAAGCGGCGGCGCGTGCCCTCGCCGAGCGCATGGTGGCCCTGGGCCGGGTGACCGACCTCGACGGCTTCCTCGCCGACGTGGCCGCGCGCGAGGCACAGATGCCCACCGGCCTCGACGGCGGCATCGGCATCCCGCACTGCCGCAGCGAGCACGTCACCGAGCCGACGCTCGCCTTCGGGCGCAGCGCCGCCGGTATCGACTTCGGCGCGGCGGACGGTCCTGCCGACCTGATCTTCCTGATCGCCGCCCCGGCCGGCGCGGACGACGCCCACCTGACGATCCTGTCGTCGCTGGCCCGCCAGCTGATGAACGCCGAGTTCACGGACGCGCTGCGGTCGGCGGGCGACGCGGCGTCGGCGGCGGCGCTGATCCGGGGCGAGGAGCCCCCGGCGGCCGACGCCGCCGATGCCTCCGACGCGTCCGGTTCCGAAGACTCCGTGGCGTCGTCGGTGGCGGCCTCCGCCGACGCCGCCACGGGCACCACCTCCGAGGCCCCCGCCGAGACGGCCGGCGAGCGCCCCTTCCGTATCGTCGCCGTCACCTCCTGCCCGACCGGCATCGCCCACACGTACATGGCGGCCGAGTCGCTGGAGAACGCGGGCCGCGAGGCGGGCGTCGAGCTCGTCGTCGAGACGCAGGGCTCGGCCGGCTTCACCCGGCTCGACCCGGCCGTCATCGCGGCGGCGGACGGCGTGATCTTCGCCCACGACGTGTCCGTACGGGAGAAGGACCGGTTCGCGGGCAAGCCGACCGTCGACGTCGGCGTGAAGGCGGGCATCAACCGTCCCGCCGAACTCATCGCCGAGGTGCGCGAGAAGGCGGCCCGCGGTGAGGTCACGGCGGCGGCCAGGCCCGGCGGCGGCACCCCCGTCGAGCGCGCCGGCGAGCCCGGCGAGGGCTACGGCACCAAGCTGCGCAAGTGGCTGATGTCCGGCGTGAGTTACATGGTCCCGTTCGTCGCGGCGGGCGGTCTGCTGATCGCGCTCGGGTTCGCGATCGGCGGCTGGGACATCACGGAGGCCAAGCCGGTCACCGAGCACTTCGACTGGATCCAGATCGACAGCTGGGCGGCGTTGCTGTTCCAGATCGGTGGCGTGGCCTTCGGCTTCCTGATCCCGGTCCTCGCCGGATACATCGCGTACGGCATGGCGGACCGCCCCGGTCTCGTCCCCGGTTTCGTCGGCGGAATGATCGCTTCCAACATCGCCGCCGGCTTCCTCGGTGGTCTGGCCGCCGGTCTGCTGGCCGGCGCGGTCGTCCTCGGCATCCAGCGGATCAAGATTCCTCCGGTGCTGCGCGGCATCATGCCGGTGGTCGTGATCCCGCTGTTCTCCTCGATCGTCGTCGGCTTCCTGATGTTCGTCGTCATCGGCAAGCCCATCGCCGAGGCGCAGAAGGGCATGACCGACTGGCTCAGCGGCCTCTCCGGCACCAACGCGGTCCTGCTCGGCATCCTGCTCGGCCTGATGATGTGCTTCGACCTGGGCGGACCGGTCAACAAGGTCGCGTACGCCTTCGCCACCGGCGGTATCGCCGTGCAGTCCCCCAGCGACTCCGCGATGAAGATCATGGCCGCCGTGATGGCCGCCGGCATGGTCCCGCCGCTGGGCATGGCCCTGGCCACCGTGGTCCGCAAGAAGCTGTTCACCACGGCCGAGCGCGAGAACGGCAAGGCGGCCTGGGTGCTGGGCGCCTCCTTCATCTCCGAGGGCGCGATCCCGTTCGCCGCGGCCGACCCGCTGCGCGTCATCCCCGCCTCCATGGCGGGCGGCGCGGTGACCGGCGCGCTGACCATGGCGTTCGGCTCGACCCTGCGCGCCCCGCACGGCGGCATCTGGGTCACCTTCCTGATCGGCAAGCCGTTCCTCTACCTGCTGGCCATCGCGATCGGTACGGCGATCACGGCCGGCCTGGTCATCGTCCTGAAGGGCATGCGCAAGACGGCGCCGGAGGCCTCGACGGCCGAGTCTCCGGCGGCCGCGACCACGGAGGCGAAGCAGCCGGTGGCGGCGTAAGCCTCCGCCGGGCAAGCCTCCCGCTTGTCCCTTTGGGGCGCTGTGAGTTGTTCACGGCACCTGCGAGATACGTCACGGTCCGGGCCCAAAGGCCCGGACCGTGGTGTCTACTGGGGTGTATGCCTGAGCATGTCTCGTTCCTCCAGCTGCTGGGGCCGGTCGTCCTCGCGCTGGCGGCCGTGCTCTGGGTGATCGGCCTGACCCGCGTCCTGCGCCGTGCCCGCACCGAGTCATCGCCGTGGCGCACGGGCCCGGCTCTCTCCGCGCTCCCGCAGCAGCGGCAGCCCGCCCCCGAGTTGGAGGCCGTGGAGCTCACCCCGGCGGAACGGGACGCGTTCGCGGGACTCGTACGCCAGCTCGGCGACGGTCGCTGAACGGAGGACCCGGCGGCACAGCACCTGCGCTCAGCGGTGGAGCCGGTGTTACGACACCTGCGCCGCCCGTCGCTCCATCGCATCCCGTGCCGCGTCCTCGCTGACGTACACCTCGCACATGTGCCGCCCGTCCGGTGTGGCCGTGTGCTCGACCTCCCAGAGGGAGACCTCCTTGCCGTCGTGCAGCAAGAAGGCGTGCTCGTAGAGCGAGAAGGACAAGCCGGCGCGCCCGGTGCGGCTCGGGCGCCCGAACGCCTGCGTGATCCGGTGCGCGAACGCCGTGGCCAGCAGGGCGGCCGTCGCCGCGTCCGGCCGGTCGTGGTTCTCCGCCCGGCGCAGCAGCCGGCGCGCGTGGTCGGCCGAGTCGTCCGGCACATACGCGTGCCGAGGCGCGGGTATCGGCGACAGCTGTACCGTCACCGGCAGTTCGAAGTCCGGAGCGTCCGGCGGCAGTGGCAGCCGCGCGGTCGCGGCGCGCAGCTCCTCCTCGTCGACGTACACCTCGTGCTGCGGGGCGCGGCCCCGCGCGGTGTTGTGTACGAGCTCCCACAGTGTGAGCGCCGAGCCGTCGGCGAGCAGCCAGGTGTGCCGGTACGTCTCGCGGTGCAGCCCCGCGCTGTGGTGCGCGGAGTGCAGTGAGCCATCATGGGCCAGCGCACAGTCCAGCAGCCGTATCGTCTCGTCGGGCAGCTCGAAGGAGTTCAGGGCGCGGCCGAGGAGTCGCGCGAGGTGCTCCTCCGGAGACTCCGGAGACTCGGGTGGTTCGTACGCTGCCGTCTCGTACGGAACGCTCAAGGTTTCTCCCGGCGTTGCTGCATGTCACCTTGTGGGTGCATACCGTAGCCCCTCGGGCGGACATCATGTCCGGGAACCGAGAAAACGTACGTCCGGTAAAACGCACGGGCCGCGCGAGAAGTTCCCGCGCGGCCCGACGAACTGTCAAAAATCCCTGCCGGGACGGTATTTCCCTGGGTCACACGGCGCTGCCCGCGACCCACTCGTTCCACGACATGTTCCAGCCGTTGAGCCCGTTGTCCGGCGCCACGGTCTTGTCGGGGGAGTTCTTGACGATCACCACGTCGCCGAGGAGCGAGTCGTCGTAGAACCACTTGGCGGGCGTGTCGCCCTGCCCGCCCTGCACGTCCCGCAGTCCGACGCAGCCGTGGCTGGTGCCCTGGCTGCCGAACGGCGGGTTGCCCTTGTTGTACCAGTAGTTGCCGTGCAGGAAGGTTCCCGACTGCGTCAGCCGCATCGCGTGCGGCACATCCGGGATGTTGTACGCGTTGTCGAGGCCGACGGTCCTGCTGTCCATCCGCAGCTTCGTGAACTTCTCGGAGATCACCATCTGCCCGTTGTACGTGGTGAACTCGGAGCTGCCCGCCGAGATCGGAACGGACTTGACGGTCCTGCCGTCGCGCACGACCGTCATGGTCTGCGTGTTGACGTCGACGGTGGACACCTGCGAGCGGCCGATGGTGAAGGTGACCGTCTTCTTCTGCACCCCGCGCACGCCGTTCGCGCCCTCGACGCCGTCCAGGTCGATCTTCATCGTGACCTTGGAGCCGGCCTTCCAGTACTCCTCGGGCCGGAAGTCGAGCCGCTGCGTACCGAACCAGTGCCCGACCACCTTCTGCCCACTGCTGGAGGTGACCTTGATGTGCGACTGCACGGCCTTCTGGTCGCTGATCGCCTTGTCGAAGTTGAACGACACCGGCATGCCGACACCGACCGTGGTGCCGTCGTCGGGGGTGTACGTCCCGATGAAGCTGTCGGCCGAAGTGACCGTGGTGAAGTGGGAGTCGGCGGCGGCCGTACGCCCGTCGGCATCCTTCGCGGTGGCCGATATCTGATACTTCGTCCCCCGCTCCAGCTGCTCCTTCGGCTGCCAGCTGCCCCCGTCGGCGGAGAGCGAACCCGGCACGGCCTGCCCGGTCCCCGCCACCGTCATCTTCACGTCGGTCAGCTTGCCGTCGCTGACCTTCACGCCGGTCGTGTTGATCGACGCGCCGGTCGAGCCGTCCTTCGCCGAGATCGCGATCTTCGCGGCGGACGTCTTGGAGGAGTCGCTGCCCCCCTTGTCGTCGTGGTCGGCGTTGGCGCTCCCACCACAGGCGGTGAGGGTCAGGGCGCCGATCATCAGGGCGGCACAGGCCCCCAGTGCGCGCCGCGCTGCTATGTCCGGCGTTGTCACGAGCTGCTCCAGTTCTTGCGATCTGCGGGATCCGTTCCGTTCCACGGTGGAAGAGCCACCGTCACCGGGCCGGGTTCCCGTCGTTCGCGGTGAATGCCATCACGTGACACAACCGCGACAATCGCCCGCGCGGAGCAGGCGTCACCCCTCAGTGTCGCTCCCAGTCGTCACGGCTCCCCGTACAACTCCCCGTACGACGGCCACACTCCACCCGGTCCGTCCACCGACTCGGCCGCGCGCACGGCACGCACGATCGCCCGCGTCACCGCGTCCGCGCCCGCCGCGAGAAGCTCGTTCAGCGCGAGCGGGTGCCCGGCGCCGAGCGGACGGTCCCCGGTGGCCAGCGCGAACACGGTGTCCCCGTCGTTGAGCAGATGCACCGGCCGCACGGCGCGTGCGATGCCGTCGTGCGCTGTGCCGGCCAGCTTCTGCGCCTGCGCCTTCGACAGGTCCGCGTCGGTGGCGACCACCGCGAGCGTGGTGTTCAGCGGAGGCGGCGCGTTCTTCGCGGCGATCTCCGTGAGGCGCAGGCGCGCGGCCTCATGGACCTGCTCCTGCGGATACTCCACCCGCCCCTGGAACAACTCCCCGTACAGCACTCCCGTCTCCGGGTCCACCGCCGCCCCCGCCGCGTTGGCCACCACGAGCGCGGCCACCGTGATCCCCGAGTCGAGAACGACGCTCGCCGTGCCGACCCCGCCCTTCACCGCCCCGACCGTCGCCCCCGTACCAGCGCCCACGCACCCCTGCCGCACGGGCGCCCCCGTCTCGCTCGCCGCGGCCGCCTCGACCGCCGCCCGCCCGGTGGCCGCGTCCGGCCTCGCCCGGAAGTCGCCGCCCCGGCCCAGATCGAAGACGCAGGCCGCGGGCACCACCGGCACGACATGCGCCGGATCCACCCCGACGCGCACCCCCCGCCCCCGCTCCTCCAGCCACGCCATCACCCCCGACGCCGCGTCGAGCCCGTACGCGCTGCCGCCCGTCAGCACGATCGCCTCGACCTTCTGCACGACGTTGCGCGGATCGAGGGCGTCGGTCTCCTTGGTGCCGGGACCGCCGCCGCGTACGTCCACGGCTGCGACGGCCCCGCCCTCGGGTGCGAGGACGACCGTGGTGCCGGTGAGCCAACCGTCGCCGATGCGCGTCGCGTGCCCCACCCGCAGCCCGGCGACATCTGTCAGAGCGTCAACTGTCATGCGCCCAGTCTCGTCCAGTCACCGGCGCGGGCCCGCGATGTCCGGCCATGTAGGGCCGGTCAGGCGTCCGGGCCATGCGGGACCGGTCAGGCGACCGGCGCCCGCGCCGCCGTCCCACGCTCCCGGGGCGTCCCGCGTGCCGACAGCGTCTCCCCGGTCGCCACCGCCCCCGCCGAGACGAGGCCGGCCGCGAGCACCGCCCAGTCGCCCAGGAACGTGCAGCAGATCACCAGCAGGGCCGTGGTCGGCAGCACCAGCTGCTGGGCGATGCCCACCTTGAAGTAACGCGAGTGCAGCGCCCAGACGGTGAGCAGGTAGAGCGCCGTGGGCAGGGTCACCGCCGCCGCCGCGGCCAGCGTCGAGATGTGCGCCTTGCCGACGACCTGCTCGACCGCCACCTCCAGGCCCGCGCCGATCGCCGCCGCCGAGGCGAAGACCAGGTAGTGGCCGTAACCCCACAGGAACGCCTGCTTGTTGGAGCGCAGGTGGCCATGGATCGGCACCACGAAGTAGATCCACCAGGCGGCGAAGATGATCAACAGCCCGCCCGCGGCGATCGGCAGCAGATCGCCCAGCGCGTCGTTCTCGTCGATGCCGGTCTTCACGCCGACCGTGGCCGCGGCGATGGTCTCGCCGAGCACGATGATCGTGAACAGCCCGTACCGCTCGGCGATGTGACGCGGATGCCAGGACGTGGGGTGGTCCTTCTCCGCGTACGGCGGCACGCACATCTCGAGGATCGCCATCACCAGGAACACCCAGCCCCTGGCGTCCTCGGGCGCGACCACCAGGCCGACCCATCCGATCTGGCACAGCAGCACCCCGCCGGCGTACCGCAGGGCCATCGTCCGTTCCGGCCCCGCACTTGTCCTGGCCGCGCGCAGCCACTGCGTCACCAGGGCGAGCCGCATGATCACATAGCCCACCAGCACCGCTTGGTACTCGTGACCCTCGAACGCCCGCGAGACCCCGGCCGCCAGCACCAGCACACCGGCGATCTGGATCAGGGTGACGACCCGGTAGAGCACGTCGTCGTTGTCGTACGCCGAGGCGAACCAGGTGAAGTTCATCCAGGCCCACCCGTGAGCTAAGGGTGCAACACTGCTCTGACCTGCGAACGACGGAGAGACATGGAACGGGACGACCTACCCACCCTGCGCGCGCTGGGGTTCAAGGACGAAGAGCTTCGCGCGCTCGGACTCTGGGAGCCAGCAACCGGCGACCCTGCCTCGCTGGCAGACGCCTATATCCGGCGCAGTAAGAAGCGCGACGACCTTGCCACCCTCCGGGCCCATGTCCGGGATGTCTGCCGGGCTGCCGCCGCTGACGGCGTGCGCATTCGGCGAATCTGGTTCGAGCAGCTCAGCGCGAGCAAGGCGTATGTTCGGCGTGAGGAGTTCGACAACTGCATTCGTGCTGTGCTGGTCGGGCTCTCCAAGGCTCTCTATGTCTGGAAAACCGACCGGCTTTCGCGCCGAGGCATGGGCCAGGTGGGTCTGTTGCTCGACGATTTCGATAAGCGGTCTGCGCGACTGGTCAGCGTGACTGAGGGACTGGATTCATCCAAGGGTTCGCGCATGGTGTTCGCCATTCTCAGTGAGCGCGCTCGGGAAGAAGCCAAGGACATTGCGCTTCGGACGAAGGCAGGTGGCGACGCGCACAAGCGTGAGGGACGTTGGCCAGGGGGAGTGGTGCCCTACGGTCTGCGCTGCCCCAAGGGAACGGGGAAGCTGGAGCACGATCCCGCCGAATATCCGACTGCCCGCCGTATCGCTGAGGCGTTGTTGGACGGTAAAACCCCAGCGGCCATCGCGGAGGAACTCAACAGTAAGCGGGTACGCACCCGTAAGGGCAAGCAATGGCGCGCACAGACCGTAATTCACCTGGCGCAGTCGCCGAGTTGGGCGGGCCTCGTCCCTGTACGCGAGCGCGCTGTAAAGGTCTACGAGGATGGAACCCGTGAAACGCTGGACAAGTGGCACCGTGGCGGCACTCCGCTGATGGGGCCGGACGGGCACCCAATCCAGTGCGGGCAGGGTGTTGTTACCTTCGCCGAGCGTGAGGCAATTCTGGCTAAGTTCGCAGCGCGCAGTCGTCCCGGCACAGCGATTGGCGACCGGACGCGCGGTAAGCGCAAGGCAGCGACGATACTTACGGGCGTTCTGCGCTGTCCGCGCTGTAAGGGGCCGATGGGGAATGGCGGGCGCAACTACCGCTGTCTGGCCCGTATCAATCAGGGGCCGTCCGTGTGCAAGGGAATTGCCACCCTGCGCGAGCGCGCTGACGAAGCGGTTGCCGTTCTGTGGATCAACCACGTGCTTGCGCTGCCGCCCGAGTCTCCGACCATCCACGCTATTGCCCGCCGCTGGCTGTCGTACAACGACCCTGCCAAGGAAACTCGGAAGCGTGGCGTAAGTGCAGCACTGGACAATGCGGCAGCGCGTGAGCTTCGCCTGCAAAAGGAGTTCTTCATCGGCGGGAGCATGGCCGAGGCGCAGTACGAATCGCTTCGCGCTGAGCTGTCCGCGCAGATTGCAGGGCTGAAAGCCGAGTTGGCCGAGCTGTCACAAGAGGCAGACCTCACCCCGCTGATGGATCCCTTCTCGCTGGCAGAGATGTGGGAGGACGCCGGAATCGACGGACAGCGCGCGCTACTGCAAGCTGCACTGAAGCGCGTCACCCTGTCGGCGCCGAAATCCGTGGGGGACCGTACGCCCATTCTCGATCGGCTAGAGCCCGAATGGCACGACGACAGCATGAACCCAGCGGTAGAGGCCGCGTGGGATGGCTGGGAAGCTCGGCGCTCGCAACCCGCAGTCTGATGGAGCAGTAACCAATGGCACGGGCCCGGCAACATCAACTTGGCGGTAGATCAGCCGGGCCCGTGTTCCTCATCGAGGAAGGGCAATCCTATGTCTGAGAATGTCTGCGGTGCACGTCGGCTGGTCTTTTCCCGGCGTCCGCCGATCGGCCCGACGCATTTCCCCTGCACGCTGGCAGCCGGTCATCAGGACGACCACATCGACGACACGGGCGGCACCTGGTCCGGCGACGCTGTCCGACACATGGGCGATGCCGAACTGGAGCTGACCTACCAGTGGAAAACGATCGCCCGGCGTCTCGAAGCTCTGGAGGCAGCCCAGCGCGCTGGGGACAGATCGATGTACCTGGCGAGCCGCATAGCCAGACTTGAGTGCCTCCAGCAGGCGCTGTTGGGTAACCCGTCGGCGCTGGCCGCATAGACGCCGCTACGCGCCCCGCTAAGAACCTCTGAGCCCCGTCCGGCCCCTGTGGTCGGGCGGGGTTCTGCTGTGCGCTCTGACGGCTGCGTGGCGCCCCAGCTAACCGACTCGACAGATACCCATAGAGCGGGGCAGGTGACCGACTCGCTAGCTACTCAGTAGAGCGGGACACGGCGGCAGGTAACCGACTCGCTAGTTACTCAGCAGAGGACAGCGCACAGCGCCTCACACAGCTTCCGCCTTGGCCGGTGGGAGGGCAGAGCCTCAGTCATTACGACTGGGGCTTTTCCTTTGCCCTTCTGCCTGCCCCAATCACCGCTAGGAGGTGAGTCCACATGGACGAAATCACACAGCGCGTACGGTCCATCGGCGCCCGCCGAAAGCGACTGCGCGACGAACTGACAAGCGCTGACGCCGAACTGCGCAAACTGATGCCCAGCGCAAAGGCAATGCTCACGCAGGAGGAAATCCGCGCGTTCACCGGCCTGAGCATCCAAACCATTCGCACATACACAGCACGCGGCTAAGCCAGCGCGCACCGGCCAAGGAAGGAAGGGCGTAGCCCATGAACGGAATCGACCACTACAAGCGCGCTGAAGAACTCATGGCTGAAGCCACACGGACCAGGGTCAACAGCCTTTCGGGCCATGAGTTCTGCGAAGCTTCCCCCGAGGAACAAGAGCGGCTCACTCGTCTGGCAAGCGTTCACGCCACGCTAGCTCTGGCGGCTGCCACTGCTGATGCAACGGCATTCAAGCGGGAGCTATACCGGGCCAATGGCGAGGAGCTTCCAGCTGTAAAGCGGGCCGAATCCAAGACCGCCCGTGACGCGGCTGCTGCCGCTGCTTTCCTCGACTAAGGGACTCCGATGAATTTCGATGAGGACTACTGGACCAAGCAGCGCGCCCGGCTCGATGTCAGCGACGAAGTAAGGCACGTGCACTTCGCCAAGTTCGTTGCAGATCATTGCGCCGACCGGCTGAAGCACGTGGAAAACGTCGGCTGGTACCGCTGGAATGGTGTTGTCTGGGAAGCGACCGGCAACGATGGCGCCGCAATGCAGGCCATTACAGACGCCGTTGCTGTACTGGCTCAGCGCATAGTCGATGCTCCGGGCGACACTTCGTGGGCCTCCGCTGCCATGTCCAAGATGCTAGTCAACTTCCAACGGCGCGCGATCGTCGCTGAAATGAGCGTGCTGCGCGAGTTCCGTGTGAACGTGGATGAAATCGACGCAGCCCGCCATCTGCTGAGCTTCCGCAACGGCACGGTAGACCTGCGCACGGGCGAAATGCGCGAGCACAATCCAGCGGACATGCTGACCCAGTGCGCCCGAGTGGCGTATCGCCCGGAGGCTTCCGCACCTCGCTGGCTGCAATTCGTTGACGAAGTCTTCCCGGGCGACAGCGAACTACAGCGGTACTACCAAACCTTCCTGGGCTACGCGATTACCGGCGAAGTGCGCGAGCATGCCCTAGGGGTTTGGTGGGGCGCACATGGGCGCAATGGCAAGGGCACCACGGTGCGCACCATGCAAGCCGTATTCGGCCATGACATCGTGCGGGAAGTCGAGTTCAGCATCTTCGAGAATGTGCGCGGGCAGGCACCTCACACTGAGCACATCGCCGGAATGAGAGGCGCCCGAATGGTTGTCGCGCAGGAAGGTAACCAGGGCACCCCGATGAACACGGCGCTACTCAAGAACCTCAGCGGAGGAGACCGAGTCAGCACGCGCCATCTGATGGGCCGTACGTTCTCGTATGAGCCGACATTCACCATCGTGCTGGCCACTAACCATCTGCCTGAGTTCTCGTCCGGCGGAGCAGCGCTGTGGGCCCGTACGAAGGCAATTCTGTTCGGACAGAGCTTCGCTGATCGGCGCGACCCGGAGCTAGAACCCACCATTCAGGGGCCGGAGGCTGAGGGCGTGGCAGCGTGGATCGTGGCTGGCGCCGTCCGGTACTACGCCGAAGGGCTACACGACCCGCTGAGCGTCATTGCTGCGACCGAACACCACAAGGACTCTGTAGACCCGCTGAAGGACCTTGTGGGCGAACTCTTCGACTATGACGAGAACGGCTCTGTCCAGCGCTCCACGTTCAACCGTGAGTTGAAGGAATGGCGCGAGACGAACGGCGACAAGTCGGCGAAGTACAGCCCGAGTAGCGTGAAGCGGCATCTAATCGACAGCGGGAAGGTCGAGGAGTACCGGAACAAAACCGAGGGCTGGAAGTACCGGGGGATTCGCCTGATGAGTGACCCCCAGGGTTCCGCCCCGGGCATCTTCGACCGCGCAGATTCCGCCTGATTCCACAGCGGACAGGGTCGCGTAAGCGGATGGGTGTTCAAAAAGTTGGCATCTGTAGAGACCTCTTATACGCGTATGAGAGGAGTACTCAGGTGCACAAAATCTTGTCACCCATCCGATTGCGGGCCCTGCCTCGCTGTGCTGCCGCGAATCACTCGCCTGCCATCACCCATGCCGCTGACCTGCGGCTATCCCCGAGCCGGCTGAGGGTGGCCATTTTCGAAGGGAAATCACGATGACCGACCCTGTTCCCAGCACCATTCCCGCTGACGACATAGCCCGTGCACTGAGCGCTGTACTCGTACCGGCGCCCGGAAAGTGGCTGCAAATCCCCGCCGTCCATAGCGCTGTGCTTGCCCACCTGGGTGTGCGCAACGGCGCTTCCTACAAGGACATCAAGAACGTCCTTCGGGGCGCTGGCGTGCTTGTGGCCAATTACGGGCCCGAGCACTGCGCCCGTGACGTTGCGCTGGCCTCTGGCGTGACTGTCCGCGACCTCGAAAAGAAGCTGCGCAACCTGCGCCGCCGCTCCGCTAAGTAACAAAAACAACGAAAAGGATCAAACTCATGTCTGAGGACCCCATTCAGTACACCGGCACTGGTTCCGAGACCGATCCGATTACGGTTTCTACTCGCCAGCCCGCCCCCGATCAGGTTGACGTCGCTGTCGCTGGTCTGGCCCGTACCGCCAGGGCTCACGCGGCTGCATTCAGCGACACAGCCGACATGAGCAGCAACCTTCCCGCTGACCTACGGGACATCGTGCGGGATGCGTCTATGGCGATCACTGGCACGCTGAACACCGCCATGGAGGCACAGCGCAAGGCGCACAGCTTCCGAAATGACCTCACGCTGTACCCCCAGGGGCGCGAAATGCTCGCGGGGGAAGCCATCAAGACGGCTGCCGATAAGGTCACGCAGTCGTTCGAGCAGGCTGATACTCAAATTGAGGTCGCCACGGCACTGAGCTATGAGGCTGCTCGCCCGCGAATTGCGCCGGACGATGCCATGCCCGCTCGCGCTGATTTGGTCATGCTGACGCAGCGCAACGCCAACGACACCGGAGCCCTGGTCAACACCATGAAGCGGCTTGCCCAGCGGAATGACGGGGTCGGCGCGCTGGTTGCCGATCAGGGTTTCCTTGCGGATTTCATCGACGCGCATGGGATTGACCCGCAGATGCGTGCGGCGATTCTGACGATGGTGAGCGCTGAGGTAGTTCAGGCTGCTGCGAAGAGCGGCGATCCGAGGCGTTCTGCTGCTGCTCGCACGAATCTGGCGCTGATAGAGCTGCGTAAGGCTCGAATTGCTGCCGATTCCTACACTCGGCACGTTCTTCAGCGCTGATCACCTACGGAAAGTCGCATGTGGGGGCCCCTGGCTGCTGCGCTAGGGGCCCTCTGCGGAGGGAGAGTGGTCAGGGTGAGCAACTCATGACTACGACTGAGACTCTCGCTCTGCATTACGCGAATGCACGCGCTGAGTGACCATCCCTACCCCACCCCCTGGGGGATGACCCCTTGACCCCCTGGGGACGTTGAGCGCGGGGGAGCGCGCTGTCAGGTCGGCTCGGGCGGAAATACGGAGCGTGTTCAAAAACCGCCGTTCGCAATCAATCCGTAACCAATCAGAGGTAACTCACCGTGAATAACGAGAACCTACGCCGTGGCCGTTCGCGCCCCGGCCTTCAGCGTACGGTACTGCCCGCCGAATGCGACCTGCCAACCCCGGTTCCACCTGCCCGCGCTGAGTCCTGGTCCGATG
This sequence comes from Streptomyces sp. DT2A-34, assembly GCF_030499515.1. NCBI lineage: Bacteria > Bacillati > Actinomycetota > Actinomycetes > Kitasatosporales > Streptomycetaceae > Streptomyces > Streptomyces sp. DT2A-34. Next base: position 5,839,317 of record NZ_JASTWJ010000001.1, read on the forward strand.
ACCAGATAGCCCGATGGGTCGAGTTGTGGCATGGCCCGAGCGCCAATCTGTGGGACGACTCAGCGCGCGGAATGGTCGCCCTGCTGGTCGAGCTTGAGGCGCTCGGGACGAACGTGAATGCCGCCCAGCTCACTGAAGTTCGGCGTATCAGCGAAACACTGCTACTCACTCCCGGCTCGCTGTCTGCCGCTGGCTATGCCCTCCCTGGCTGGCCGACATGAGCGCACGCCGCCGAGCAATCGCAGCGCGAAATGCAGGCACGTACGAGGATTCTGGACTCATCCCGTTCCCATCGACATCTAGATACGCCGACAAGGTGGCAGCAATCGAGGATTACGCCCGCTGGCGTGAATCTCAGAAGCCATTTTCACTCTTCTTCCTTGGTCTTGACTGGCGTACCTGGGACGGGCCGGTGCCGCCTAACCGATGGGTTGACGGCGTGCATTACGTGACCATCGACGGCGAGGAACGACCGGTGAACATGAACCGGTGCGAACGCCGCTGACAAAACCCCACATACCAAGTCGCCCTCGATTCTCTCGCTGGAGTCGGGGGCTTTCTCGTACCTGAAAGAGCGTCAGATGACCGTTGCCAACCTCGCCCGCTATGCCGCCTTGCTCGCTGCCATGTTCATCAGCTTCAGCACGCAGCAGCAGCTAGCCGTTTCGCACGGAGTGCCTGAGTGGCCGTCATACGCCGTGCCCGTGGCCATCGACCTGTTCCTAGTCTGGGCTGTCCGGTCACGCCGTGACATTGCGCTGGCCGTGTCCGTAGCCGTGTCCGCGAACGTGGCTGGTGTCCTTTCCAGCGAAAGCCTGCACGCCGTAGGCACTTGGGTGTCCGCAGCGCTGCACGCCGTATTCCCACTGACCGTCTGGCGAATGCACCGACCAGCGAAGCCGCGTACGCCCGCTGAGGCCCCTGAAGGCGAGCCGCTGGCCATTCCCTTGCCCGAGCCCGCGCTAGCGCTTCCTGTGCCCGCCGAGAGCCTGCCGGACAGCTGGCCGGACGATGACCTGTGGGCGGACTTTGAAGCGGTCAGCGAGACGGCCACCCCGCCGGAGCCTGATGAAGTCCGGGCGGTCATCGCTGAGTTGAAGTCCACGCATGGCCGTGCAACCGGTCAGATGCTGGCCGACCACTACGGCGTGAGTCCGCGTACTGGCCGCCGCTATTTGACGCTGGCCGGTTGACCAACCCACTAAGGAGAACCCGTGACCATCCGCCGTATCCGAGTCCGACTCTGGGAATCCGAGTTCGAGACCCTTGCCCGCCTCGCCGAGGAATCCGGCCGGACCTTCAATGACGTAATGCGCGATGCGCTCCGCCAGCACGCTGAGGAGTACGACAGCGACGAGAGCGCCCAGCACATGGCCCCTGGCTTCGCCGACCCTGGATCACTCAGGGAGACGCGGAGTCGGGGGCTTTCGTATTCAACGTGCCGCCTGTGCCCGTTTCAGCGCGTCACGGTGTTCCCATGTCCAAGGAGCGTCACGTAGCTCCGCAGGAAGCCCGGCAAGTCCCGCCGTGATGTGGTCGGCGGCATCCGCATACCGTCCGAGTCCAAGGTTCGCGAGACCCATATTCAGCCGGTTGAACTCAGGCGTAAGCCAGTACGCCGTTTCCGGGGGAGGAATCGCCGCCGCTTTGTCGGTCAGTCGCTCCGCGTTTTCAACCATGCGCAGCGCATCGTCATGCGCCCCCAGTTCGGCCATGCCTGCGGCAGCCTGCAACATGTCGCCGAGTCGTTGCGCGGGATGAGCCCCTGGCGTGAATGCTGCTGCCGCGTACCAGCGTGCTACTCCGTCCGGCCTTGCCTGCTGTCGCGCGAGGTATCCCCGGAAGTTCAGTGCTTGCGCTGCCAGCGTGCCATTCCCGATTTCGTCGGCCAACTCCACAGCTTCGTTCAGCAGTCGCACGGCTTCGGTGTCTTGCCGATCCTGCGCCAACAGCCATCCGCCGAACTGAACGTATTCCGATGCAACTTCCGCGAGCCTGTCACGCTGCGGTCCCCTGGCGCCTTTCAGTAGCCGGAGTACTTCGTTCATTTGCGCTGTCGTCGCTGGAATAACGCTGCGAGGCTGCGCCGTGTCATCGAGTCGGCGGTAGGCGGCGAGCACACCAGCCAGCGCGTCAACGGTCCCGGCGTCCAAACGCGACGGATTCGCGGCACTTCGCTTCACGCGCTCGCTGTCGTCGTCATCAAGCACTGTTGCAGCAAGCGCGCCGTCTGCCCCTACAAGGGAATCCAGCGAGGATGCCAATTTTGCCGACGGCTTCTGTTTTCCGTTGAACACTCGGGATAGGTAGGCCACGTCGTAATTCATGGCGCGAGCGGCAGCCTTCATCGAATATCCGCTGTCCCGTAGCGCCCGGCGGGCAAGATCAGCAAAGTTGTCACGCATCGTGAACCTCGGCGGGTTGACTGGTGTTACTCCCATGGTAGTCAACCCTGGTCAACTCCCGCGTAGCGCTTGCAGGTCGAAGCATGGACGTATGACGGGAGCCGACGAGGGGACAGCGACCATGGCGAGCCAAACCACGGCGGATACGGACGCGCGACGGCATGAGTACACGACGTACAGCCCGCCCGGCGAGAAGTGCCGGAAGTGCCTTAAGCCGTTCAAGACGCTGGAGACGTGCCGCCGCGTGGCCAACGGTGGGTCGAATGCCGACCGGTACGAACACCGCGAGTGCCCGGCATGACCGCTCCCGCAAAACGCCGCTACGTCCGAGTGAGCGCCTTACCGGACCCGGAGCTAGTGAGCCTCATAGATGAGTCGCCGTACGCGGATTCACCGGAAGGCTGGTGGACGGAACACGGCGGAGCGCTGGACACGCGTTCAGGGGTCGTCTATTTCCCGCCCGGTTCGAACCGGCCGCCGAGTCCGTTTCCCTGCCGTCTCTGCGACCGGTCGCGCCGTGCGAGAGAAGGTAAGGCGTGATGCTGCCTGAGCCGCCCGTAGAGGCATTGATGATCCCGGACCTACGGACTCCCCGTGATGGTCCCGTAGACCCGGAAACCTGCCCCACATGCGCCACGCTCAAGGGTCGCCTTGCAGCTGCGCTTGACTCCCACCGTTCCAGGCAGGCATCCCACGTCATCCGCGCTATGTACGTGCACATGAGGCAAGGGCACCCGCACGACAGCCGCAACGTAACTCTCTGACCCCGGCTCGCTGAGGACGGCCCGAGAAGGGCTCAGCGCGTCGGCTGCCCCCGTCTGTGTGCCTTCCCCCGTGGCGCCGGACGGGGGCTTCCTGCTGCCCAGCCATAGCCGCTGGTCAGAGGTTCGCGGTATGGTGTTGCTCCGTTGGTTCACGCCCACCAGATGGCGAAGAACACCATCGCGTAGTTGAGGATCCCCTCGCCCGGGTGCCCCTCGGCGACGGCGTGCACCAGCTGCACGCCCGCCTGGGCGATGGCCACGACGAAGCACAGGTCGAAGAAGAGCTCCAGCGGGGTGGCGGCCCGGTGTGCCTCACCCCGGCCACGGGCCGTGAGCCTGCGCAGCGGGCGGTGGGTTCCCGGCGGGCGGGAGGAGTCCGGCGCGGGAGTCGAACTGGACGTCATGGGATCAAGCACAGCAGATGGGGCGGGGAATTTCTTGCGAAGGGATCACAAGCGCGCGAGTGCCGGGACCGTCGCCGGGAGGGCTGTCGCCGTGGAGGGCCGCCGTGCGGGCCGTACCCTGGACGCATGAGTAACGCCCCCGCCCCCGAGCCGCGCGAGCCGAAGCCCGCGCTGATCTTCGACGACCCGCTGGACCAGCAGTCCTCGGACGACACGGACCGCGGGTGGGGCGAGCGGCCCGGCGGTGAGGGCGACAGCGCCGCCGACCTGAAGCGCTTCCTCGACGAGAAGCCGCCCCACCACCTCTGAGCCGCTATCGCTCGTCGTGCCCCGAACCGCGCTGCGCCACCAGTGCGTCGCGGATCTCCTTGAGCACCTCCAGCTCGGTCACCTCGATGACCTCGTGGGCGCCCTCCTTCGCCTTCCTGCGGGCCTCGACCCGGGCCAGGTACTTCGCCATCGGCAGCACCATCAGGAAGTAGACGACGGCCGCGGTGATCACGAAGCTGAGGGTCGCGCCGAGGACCGAGCCCCACAGGATCGTGATCCCCTGCTCGCCCTCGCACTTCGAGCTCAGGCACGAGCTGTAGTGATCGAGGTTCTTGGTGCCGATCGCGCCGACCAGCGGGTTGATGATCCCCTTCACCACCGCGTTGACGATGTTGGTGAACGCGGCGCCGATGACCACCGCCACAGCCAGATCGACGACGTTGCCGCGCATCAGGAAGGCCTTGAAGCCCTCCCAGACGCCCGGATCCTTCTTCTCGCTCACTTCGCAGCCACCCCTCGGACACACACGTTGTGGAACAGACCGCTCCGCAACCTACGTCAGGGCTACGCCATCCTGTCCAATCGCGGCTCAGCACAGCGTCACCGCCAGCCGTGCCGTAGCACTCGCCCCCGCGAGGCGGGCCGCGGTGGCACGCGGCACCGAGAGCACGACCAGCGCCCCGCTCTCGGCCGCGGCGTCCAGCGGCTCCGGCACCTCCGTCACCCGCGCCCCGCGCGCGACCACATGGGCGTCGCCGCCCGTCGCGGTGTCCTCAGCGGCGATCACGTCGACCCGGTCGCCGGGGCGCAGCAGCCGCACGGTGGCCCCGTCGGCGATCCGCACGGGCGCGGCCACCGCCTCGACGGCACGGTGTTTCCGCACGGGCTCCACCACCGGATGCCCACGCGTCCGGTCGGCATCGCCGGGGCCCGCCGCCACGAGCGCGGCCGCGGTCACGGCGAGCCCGGCTGCCGCGGCCCGCCTCCGGTGCCGTAGGAGCCGGCGCAGCTGATACCGCCCGCCGCGCACGCGGACCGGGGCGAAGTGCGGCACCTCGCATGTGGCGGGGGCGTCCGTGCCCAGCGGGCGCGGAGCAACCGGGGAGGAAGGCAAGGAAGGCGAGGAAGGCGACGAAAAGGAAGACGGAGCGAAGGACATGCGGACCACCACCTGCGACGACGAATCGGCTTGTCAGGCCACGATGAGCCATCGCGCCGCCGCCCGCTGAGGCCCGTGGACTACCGACGGGTTGTGGACAACTCCCTCACCCGAACGGGACGTTCCGCCCCCACGCCCCGCCCCCATGCCCCGCCCCGCGCTCCCGCTACGGCAGCTCGAACCCCGGATCCATCCCGCCCAGCGCCTTCGTGCACAGACAGTCCCGCTCCTCGTTCGCCGGCAGCGCGGCCACCGCGTCGAAGAGCACGCCCCGCAGTCGGCCCACGTTCGCCGCGAACACCCGCAGTACCTCGTCGTGTGAGACGCCCTCGCCGGTCTCGGCGCCCGCGTCGAGGTCGGTGACCAGGGCCAACGCGCTGTAGCAGAGCTCGAGTTCACGGGCGAGCGCCGCCTCGGGGTGGCCGGTCATGCCCACCACCGACCAGCCCTGGGCCCGGTGCCACAACGATTCGGCACGGGTCGAGAAGCGCGGCCCCTCTATGACCACCAGCGTGCCGCCGTCCACCGGCTCCCAGTCCCGTCCGCGCGCCGCCTTCAGCGCGACCGCGCGCCCGGCGGGGCAGTAGGGGTCGGCCAGGGAGACGTGCACCACGTTCGGCACGGTGCCGTCGGGCAGCGGCAGCCCGTCGAAGTACGTGCCCGCCCGGGACTTCGTACGGTCGACCAGCTGGTCCGGCACGAGCAGGGTGCCCGGCCCGTACTCGGGCTGCAGACCGCCCACCGCGCAGGGGGCGAGGACCTGGCGCACACCGAGCGAGCGCAGCGCCCAGAGGTTGGCCCGGTAGTTGATCCGGTGCGGCGGCAGATGGTGGCCGCGTCCGTGCCGGGGCAGGAAGGCGACCCGTCGGCCGGCGATCTCGCCGAGGAAGAGGGAGTCGCTGGGCGGCCCGTACGGGGTGTCCACCTGTATTTCGGTCACGTCGTCGAGGAACGAGTAGAAGCCGGAGCCGCCGATCACGCCGAGTTCAGCGTTCGCCTTGTTCGCCATGCCCGCACCCTAACGGCACTCGCAGAAGCCGAGGACCCCGTCGCCGGAAGACGACAGGGTCCCGTAAGAAGCAGCGGGTGCTTACGCGGCGGAGCTGCTGGAGGAGGTGCCCGCGCTCGACGACTTCGAGTCCGAGGACGACGAAGAAGACGTCGAGGACGACGAAGACGAAGAGGACGAGTCGGACGAGGAGGACGTCGACGACTTCGACGATGCCGGCGAGCTGCTCGACGAGGAGCCGCGGCTGTCGTTGCGGTAGAAGCCGGAGCCCTTGAAGACGATGCCGACCGCGGAGAACACCTTCTTGAGGCGGCCCTGGCAGCTGGGGCACTCGGTCAGGGCGTCGTCGGTGAACTTCTGCACCGCCTCGAGACCCTCGCCGCACTCGGTGCACTGGTACTGATAGGTGGGCACTGTCTTCCTCCTGGCACTCTCACTCGATGAGTGCTAACGACGAACCATAGTGACGTATTCCAGCCGCTCAGTCCACTGCCACCGGCACGCGGTGACCGACGCCACGTGCGACGGTACGGCCGCCGGGCCGCGCCGCCAGCCGCGAGCGCAGCGCCATCAGGGTCGCGAGCGCGAGCATCGTCCCGCCCATCGGCACCAGGAACCCGGCGCCGCCCCAGAAGCGGTCCTCCAGCTGTCCGGCGACCGTGACGGCGGCGGCCTGGCCGAGCGCCACCGCGCCCGTGAGCCAGGTGAAGGCCTCGGTGCGGGCACCTGCCGGGACCAGGTCCTCGACCAGCGTGTACCCGGTGATCAGCGCGGGCGCGATGCACATGCCGACGAGCAGCCCGAGGCCGGCCAGGACGAGTACCGAGTGGGCGGCCCACAGTCCGGACGCGGCCAGCGCGAGGGCGGCGTACCCGAGGACGAGGCGGCGCTGCGGGGCCACCTTCCACGCGATGGCGCCGCAGGCGATGCCGGAGAGCATGTTGCCCGCCGCGAAGGTGCCGTACAGGACGCCATTGAGTCCGGGTTCGCCGATCGACTCGGTGAAGGCGGCCAGCGAGACCTGCATGCCGCCGAAGACGGAACCGATGCCGAGGAAGGTCACGATCAGCACGCGCACGCCGGGGACGCGCAGCGCGGAGGTGTGCTCCACGCGTGCGTGCCCGGCGACGGTGACCGAGGGCTGGGTGCTCTTCTGCGCGGCGAACAGCAGGCCGCCCAGCAGGGTGAGCGCGGCCTCCGTGACCAGGCCCGCGGCCGGGTCGACGGCGGTGCACAGGGCGGTGGCCAGCAGCGGGCCGACGACGAAGGTCAGCTCGTCCGTGACGGACTCGAAGGCCGCCGCGGTCGTCATCAGGGGCGAGCCCTGGAGCTTCACGCCCCAGCGGGCCCGCACCATGGGACCGATCTGCGGCACCGAGGCACCGGTCGGCACGGCCGCCACGAACAGCGCCCACAAGGGGGCGTGGTTCAGGGCGAGCGCCGTCAGGGTCAGGCCGGACAGCGTGTGCACCAGCACGCCGGGGACCAGCACGACGCGCTGCCCGTAGCGGTCGGCGAGGCGGCCGCTGTAGGGCGCGAACAGCGCCATGGAGACGCCGGTGACGGCCGCGGCGGCGCCCGCCGCGCCGTAGGAGCCGGTGGTGTGCTGCACGAGCAGCACGATGGAGATGGTCAGCATCGCGAACGGCTGGCGTGCCGCGAAGCCGGGCAGCAGGAACGTCCAGGCGCCGCGGGTGCGCAGCAGCTGTCCGTATCCCGGGCGGGAGGGAGCCGACGAGTCCTTCGACGGCTCGATGGTGACCGTGGACGCCACGGCCCGTGCCTTTCTGCCGCCTGGTAGCGCGACCCCGTCGGGTGGGGGGCGGCGCCGAGAGCTGTCCTGTCGCGCGGAACTGCGGTAGATACCGGCGCCCACTGAAGGAGGGGCATCCCGGCCGCCATACGGTCGCGCCAGCTCTGCGTCAGGCAGAGTTGGTTTGATCGGGGTTACGCCTGCATAGTACAGGGGACAGCGCCTGTTGCCCCTGTGAAAATGAGCACTGTCCGGTGCTTCACCTGCGATTGGGTCGCCTGGTTCCGGTCGCCCCGTTCGTTCCCAGCCACCCGGCCAGCTTGCCTCCGGCCCCCACGGCGCGCAGTCGGCGCTCCGCGGCGTCCCGGACCGGATCCGTGGCGACCACGAGCAGTTCGTCGCCGAGCCGCAGCACCGTCGTCGGCAGCGGGACGAACGATTTTCCGTCACGGACGACGAGGGTGACGGCGGCTCCGGCGGGCAGCCGCAGCTCGTTGACCTCGACGCCGTGCATCTTCGAGCCCTCGGGGATCGCGACGGACAGCAGATGTCCGCGCAGCCGCTCCAGCGGCGCCGACTCGATGCCGAGGTCGGCGGCCTCGGGGCCCTGCCCGAGGTGCAGCTTGCGGGCGAGCCAGGGCAGCGTCGGTCCCTGGAGCAGGGTGTAGACGACGACCAGGACGAAGACGATGTTGAAGATGCGGCGGCTGTCCTCGACGCCGCCCACCATGGGGATCGTCGCGAGGACGATGGGCACGGCGCCGCGCAGTCCCGCCCAGGACATCAGCGCCTGCTCCCGCCAGGGGACCCGGAACGGCACCAGACATGCCACGACGCTCAGCGGGCGCGCCACCATGGTCAGCACCAGCCCGATGGCCAGCGCGGGCAGGATGTCGTCGCCCAGCTCGTGCGGGGTGACCAGCAGGCCGAGCAGGACGAACATGCCGATCTGGGCGATCCAGCCGAGCCCGTCGGCGAACCCGCGGGTGGCGGGCCAGTGCGGCAGCCGTGCGTTGCCCATCACCATCGAGGCCAGGTACACCGCCAGGAAGCCGCTGCCGTGCACCGAGGCGCCCGCCGCGTACGCGGTGACGGCGATGGCCATGACGGCGATCGGGTAGAGGCCGGAGGCGGGCAGCGCCACGTGCCTGAGGCCCCAGGCGCCCAGCCAGCCCACCGCGATACCGATGGCCGCGCCGATGGCCAGCTCCAGGGTTATCTTGCCCAGCAGCGCGTACCAGTGCTCGATCGGGCCGGACTGGGAGAAGGCGACGACCAGGATGACCACGGGGGCGTCGTTGAAGCCGGACTCGGCCTCCAGGGTGCCCGTCACGCGCGAGGGGAGAGGGATCTTCCGCAGCACGGAGAAGACCGCGGCGGCGTCGGTCGAGGAGACCACCGCCCCGATGATGAGCGCCTGCCGCCACTCCAGCCCGACCAGGTAGTGCGCGGCCGTCGCCGTGACCCCGACGCTCACCGAGACCCCGACCAGGGCCAGCCCGGAGGCGGCCGGAAGCGCCGGCCTGATCTCCTTCCACTTCGTGCCGAGACCACCTTCGGCCAGGATCACGACCAGCGCCGCATACCCGATGACCTGCGTCAGCTCGGCATCGTCGAAGCGGATGCCGCCGATGCCGTCCTGGCCCATGAGCACGCCGATGCCCAGGTACACGAGCAGGCTGGGGAGCCCGCTGCGCGAGGAGATCCGGACCGCTGCGACGGCGACGAGCAGGACGAGCGAGCAGACGAGCAGGAGCTGGTTGAGGTCGTGGACAGTCAGCGGCCATTCCCTTTCCCTGGCCCACGCGCGCGCGTGGGCTCACGTACATAGGACACGAAGTGGCGGTTCTCCGCACCCAACTACTTCGTTACCTTACCTAACTCTTGACGATTTCTTGACACTCGGACGGGCGTGATCGAACGTCCGTCCGTGCTGGTTCCCCACTCCGAGTCAAGTGGGACCAGGCCCTGCGCCTATGGTTGCTCCAGCACTCCAGGACCGCCTGCCGCTCGCGTTAGGACAGCAAGGACAGCGATGCCCCCCAACACCACCGCCTCCACGGGTCAGCAGCCCGGCAAGTCCGGCAGGAAGAAGGGGCGCAGAGCCCGCCTGATCGTTCTCGTGCTGGTGCTGGCCCTCGTCGGAGGCGTCACCGGCGGGGCGTACTGGTCCGTCAGTACCGTCCGAGCCTCCTTCCCGCAGACGAAGGGCTCCCTCACGCTCGCGGGCCTGTCCGGGCCCGTCGACGTGAAGCGCGACGACTACGGCATCCCGCAGATCTACGCCTCCTCCGACGCGGACCTGTTCATGGCGCAGGGCTACGTCCAGGCGCAGGACCGGTTCTACGAGATGGACGTACGCCGCCACATGACGTCCGGGCGCCTGTCGGAGATGTTCGGCAAGAGCCAGGTCGACAACGACGAGTTCCTGCGGACCCTGGGCTGGGAGCGGATCGCCGAGGAGGAGTACGACAAGACGCTGTCGGCCTCCACCAAGAAGTACCTCCAGGCCTACGCCAAGGGTGTCAACGCCTACCTGGACGGCAAGGACGGCAAGGACATCTCCCTGGAGTACGCGGCGCTCGGGTTCACCAACGACTACAAGCCCGAGAAGTGGACCCCGGTCGACTCGATCTCCTGGCTGAAGGCGATGGCCTGGGACCTGCGCGGCAACATGCAGGACGAGATCGACCGCGCCCTCATGACCAGCCGCCTCGGCCCCAAGCAGATCGCGGACCTGTACCCGGACTACCCGTACAGCCGCAACAAGACGATCGTCCAGTCGGGCCAGTACGACGAGGTCACCAAGACGTTCGAGCAGAGCGGCGCCACGTCCTCCGCGGGTTCGTCCACGGCGTCCACGAGCGGCACGACGGGCACGGCTCCCAGCTCGGGCACCGCCGGCCTGCAGAGCCAGCTGTCCGGCCTGCAGAACGTCCTGGACGACCTCCCCACGGCCGTCGGCGTGAACGGCAACGGCATCGGCTCCAACTCCTGGGTGGTCCGCGGGAAGTACACCATCACCGGCAAGCCGCTGCTGGCCAACGACCCACACCTGTCGGCCTCGCTGCCGTCCGTCTGGTACCAGATGGGCCTGCACTGCCGCTCGGTCTCCAGCACGTGCCAGTACGACGTCAGCGGCTACACCTTCGCGGGCATGCCCGGCGTGGTCATCGGCCACAACCAGAACATCGCCTGGGGCATGACCAACTCCGGCGTCGACGTCACCGACCTCTACCTGGAGAAGCTCTCCGGCGACGGCTACCTGTACGACGGCAAGACGGTGCCCTTCACCGCGCGCGAGGAGACCATCAAGGTCGCCGGCGCCGCCGCCAAGAAGATCGTCGTCCGTGAGACCAACAACGGGCCCCTGCTGTCCGACCGCAGCTCCGAACTCGTGAAGGTCGGCAGGAAGGCCACCGTCGACACCGCCGCCCCCGACCGCGGCGACGGCTACGGCATCGCGCTGCGCTGGACCGCGCTGAGCCCGGGCACCACCATGGACGCCGTCTTCGCCATGGACAAGGCGACGAACTGGAGCGACTTCCGCGCCGCGGCCGCCCTGTTCGACGTGCCCTCGCAGAACCTGATCTACGCCGACACCAAGGACAACATCGGCTACACGCTGCCCGGAAAGATCCCCACGCGCGCGCAGGGCTACGACGGCTCCGTCCCGGCGCCGGGCTGGGACGCCAAGTCCCGCTGGACCGGCTACATCGACCAGGACGAGCTGCCGTACGAGTACAACCCGTCGCGCGGCTACATCGTCACCGCCAACCAGGCCGTGGTCGACCAGTCCAAGTACCCGTACACGCTCACCACGGACTGGGGTTACGGCGCCCGCAGCCAGCGCATCACCGACCTGATCCAGTCGAAGATCGACGACGGCGGCAAGATCTCCACCGACGACATGCGTCAGATGCAGCTGGACAACAGCAGCGAGATCGCCAAGCTGCTCGTGCCCAAGCTGCTGAAGATCGACATCGAGGACAAGGACGTCCGCCAGGCGCAGAAGCTCCTGGAGGGCTGGGACTACACCCAGGACGCCGACTCGGCGGCGGCCGCCTACTTCAACTCGGTCTGGCGCAACATCCTCAAGCTCGCCTTCGGCAACAAGCTGCCCAAGGAGCTGCGCGTCCAGGGTCAGTGCCTGTGGGTCGATCCCGTCAACACCACCGGCCCCGCGGACGAGACGGAGAAGGTGCGCGAGTGCGGTGAGCGCGAGGCCGACCAGGCGCAGCCGGACGGCGGCGACCGCTGGTTCGAGGTCGTGCGCACCCTCATGGACGACCCGGAGAGCGACTGGTGGACCACACCCAAGTCGCTCACCCGGCCGGGCGCGGCGCACAACCGGGACGACCTGTTCAAGCGCGCCATGATCGACGCCCGCTGGGAGCTGACCGCCAAGCTCGGCAAGGACATCGACACCTGGAGCTGGGGGCGGCTGCACCGCCTGTTCCTGAAGAACCAGACTCTCGGCACCGACGGCCCGAGCTTCCTGCAGTACGTCCTCAACCGAGGCCCCTGGAAGCTCAGTGGCGGCGAGGCCACGGTCAACGCCTCGGGCTGGAACGCCGCCGGCGGCTACGGCGTCGTCTGGGTGCCGTCGATGCGGATGGTGGCCAACCTCGGCGACCTCGACAAGTCGAAGTGGATCAACCTCACCGGTGCCTCCGGGCACGCCTACAGCGCCCACTACACCGACCAGACGGACAAGTGGGCCGACGGCGAACTGCTCGACTGGTCCTTCTCGGACGACGCGGTCGACGAGAGCACGAGCGACACCCTGGTGCTCAGGCCATGACCCACTGACGGTCGAACGACCGAAGGGGCCCTCCACGCGCGCGTGGAGGGCCCCTTCGCATGCGGAGCGCGGCTCAGGCCTCCCGGAAGCGGCGCGTGCCCGACGGCGTCACCACCGCGTGCACCGGCCGGTCGTGCGGCTCCTCGGGGACTCGCTCGACGACCTCGGAGTCGTACAGCAGCACCACCAGGGCGGGATGGACCCCCGCGCGTTCCAGCCGGGCGAGGACGCGGTCGTACGACCCCCCGCCGCGCCCCAGACGCATCCCGCGCGCGTCGACCGCGAGGCCCGGCAGCAGCACGACGTCGGCGTCGGTCACGGCGTCCGGGCCGAGGCGTTCGCCGGTGGGCTCGAAGAGGGCCGTCTTTCCGCCGTGTTGGACGCGGGCGAGGGAGCCCTCTCCCGTGTACGCGCCCCAGTCGAGATCGTTGTCCGGCAGCAGCGCGGGCAGCAGGACGCGCACACCCCGCGCGCGCAGCGCGTCCAGCAGCGCGAGCGTGCCGGGTTCACTCCCCACGGAGACGTACGCCGCCACCGTGCGCGCATGCGCCAGCTCGGGCAGCTCCAGCGCCCGCCCGGCCAGCGCGGCCGCCGATGTCCGCAGGTCATCGGCTGTCAACCTGTTCCTCACCGAGACGAACTCTCGCCGCAACATTCGCTTGTCAGTCTCGGCCGGACGTCCGATGTGACTCACTGGTCGTTCCCGAACCCTTCCTAATGCGCTCATATGAGAGCCAATTAACCGGAGCCTCAGATTCCCTGCAAAGGCACCGGATATGGTGGCGGGCATGACTCAGTCGCACCCTCGGATCAGCAAGGCTGTCATCCCCGCAGCGGGCCTCGGTACCCGCTTCCTGCCGGCCACCAAAGCCACTCCCAAGGAGATGCTGCCGGTCGTCGACAAGCCGGCGATCCAGTACGTGGTCGAGGAGGCCGTCTCCGCCGGTCTCGATGACGTCCTCATGATCACGGGCCGCAACAAGCGTCCCCTGGAGGACCACTTCGACCGCAACTACGAGCTGGAATCGGCCCTTCAGAAGAAGGGCGACGCCGGCCGGCTCGCGAAGGTGCAGGAGTCCAGCGACCTCGCCACCATGCACTACGTCCGCCAGGGCGACCCCAAGGGCCTCGGCCACGCCGTCCTGTGCGCCGCCCCGCACGTCGGCCGCGAGCCCTTCGCCGTCCTGCTCGGCGACGACCTGATCGACCCGCGCGACCCGCTGCTCAAGCGGATGGTCGAGGTGCAGGAGCAGCGCGGCGGCAGCGTCATCGCGCTCATGGAGGTCGCCCCCGAGCAGATCCACCTCTACGGTTGTGCGGCCGTGGACCCCACCGAGGACAGCGACGTGGTCAAGGTGCACGACCTCGTCGAGAAGCCCGCCGCGGCCGACGCCCCGTCGAACTACGCGATCATCGGCCGTTACGTCCTCGACCCGCACATCTTCGACATACTGCGCAAGACCGAGCCGGGCCGCGGCGGCGAGATCCAGCTCACCGACGCCCTCCAGCAGCTCGCCGCGGACGAGAAGGTCGGCGGCCCCGTGCACGGCGTCGTGTTCAAGGGCCGCCGTTATGACACCGGTGACCGCGGCGACTATCTGCGTGCCATTGTCAGACTCGCATGCGAACGTGAAGACCTGGGCCCGGACTTCCGGACCTGGCTTCGCAGTTACGTAGCCGAGGAGATGTAGGGATTTGAGCACCGCCGCGACCCGCCCCGCCGACCAGGACCACCTCTGGTCGGTGGACGAACACTTGGAGGACATCCTCGCGACCGTCCGCCCCCTCGAACCCATCGAGCTGCAACTGCTCGACGCCCAGGGCTGCGTCCTGGTCGAGGACGTCACGGTGCCGGTCTCCCTGCCGCCGTTCGACAACAGCTCCATGGACGGGTACGCGGTGCGGGTCGCGGATGTCGCGGGCGCGAGCGAGGAGTTCCCCGCCGCCCTGGAGGTCGTCGGGGACGTCGCGGCGGGCCAGGCCGACCTGCTCCAGGTGGGCCCCGGCCAGGCCGCCCGCATCATGACCGGCGCCCCGCTGCCGCCCGGCGCCGAAACCGTCGTACCGGTGGAGTGGACCGACGGCGGCCTCGGCGAGGGCCCGGTGACCGGGATGCGCGCCCGCAGCCTCGCCCCCGAGGGCGCCCAGGGCCAGGTGCACGTCTACCGGCCGGCCGAGGCACGCGCACACGTACGCGCCAAGGGCAGCGACGTGAAGTCCGGCGACCGCGCCCTCGAAGCCGGCACCGTCCTCGGCCCGCCGCAGATCGCGCTGCTCGCCGCGATCGGCCGCGGCACGGTACGCGTGCGCCCGCGCCCACGCGTGGTCGTCATGTCCACCGGCAGCGAACTCGTCCAGCCCGACGAGGACCTGGGCCCCGGCCAGATCTACGACTCCAACAGCTTCGCCCTCACCGCCGCCGCCCGTGACGCCGGCGCCATCGCCTACCGGGTGGGTGCCGTCGTCGACGACGCCGAGACCCTGCGCTCCACCATCGAGGACCAGCTCGTCCGCGCCGACCTCATGGTCACGACCGGCGGCGTGAGCGTCGGGGCGTACGACGTCGTCAAGGAGGCCCTGTCCCACGTCGGCGACGAGGACGAGGCCGGCAGCGGCGTCGAGTTCCGCAAGCTCGCCATGCAGCCCGGCAAGCCCCAGGGCTTCGGCTCCATCGGCCCCGACCACACCCCGCTGCTCGCGCTCCCGGGCAACCCGGTGTCGTCGTACGTCTCCTTCGAACTGTTCGTGCGCCCCGCGATCCGCACCCTGATGGGCCTGGAGGACGTCCACCGCCCGCGGACGACCGCGACCCTGGCGGTGGACGAGGCGCTGACCTCGCCGAAGGGGCGCAGACAGTTCCTGCGCGGGACGTTGGCCGACGGTGCGGTGCGGCCGGTCGGCGGCGCCGGATCCCACCTGATCGCGGCCCTCGCGCACGCGGACGCGCTGATCGTCGTCCCCGAGGACGTGGAGAGCGTCGAGCCCGGCAGCGAGGTCGAGGTGGTCCTGCTCGGCTGAGAGGCCCTGCTTGGCGGTACCGTGTCGCGCACAGCAGGCCCGTGCGCCGCACCGCGACGGGCCCGGACCGGGAGCGCCACACAAGCATGAGCACGCAGGACCCACCCCCGCAGGACCGACTGACGCACATCGACGACGCGGGCGCGGCCCGCATGGTCGACGTCTCCGGCAAGGACGTGACCGCGCGCACCGCCCGTGCCAGCGGCAGGGTCCTCGTCTCACCCCGCGTGATCGAGTTGCTGCGCGGGGAGGGCGTGCCGAAGGGCGACGCCCTGGCCACCGCGCGTATCGCGGGCATCATGGGCGCCAAACGCACCCCGGACCTGATCCCGCTGTGCCACCCGTTGTCGGTGTCCGGTGTGAAACTGGATCTGTCGGTCGCGGACGACGCCGTGGAGATCGTGGCCACCGTGAAGACCACGGACCGCACGGGCGTCGAGATGGAGGCCCTCACCGCGGTCTCCGTCGCCGCGCTCACCGTGATCGACATGGTGAAGGCGGTCGACAAGGGAGCGGTCATCACGGACGTACGGGTCGAGGAGAAGACGGGCGGCAAGTCGGGCGACTGGAGCCGGGCATGACTTCCGACGCTTCGGTGGGCGGTGTGCTGTTCGCGCTCACCGCGCCGTACGCCGCACTGGTCGTCACCGCCTCCAACCGGGCCGCCGCCGGGGTCTACGAGGACAAGGGCGGCCCGTTGATCGCCGACGGCCTCAGGCGCTTCGGCTTCGCGGTCGACGGACCGCAGGTCGTCCCGGACGGCGACCCCGTCGAGGCCGCCCTGCGTGCGGGCGTCGACGCCGGCTACGACGTCATCGTCACCACCGGCGGCACCGGCATCTCGCCCACCGACCGCACGCCGGAGGCGACCCGCGCGGTGATCGAACACGAGGTACCGGGCATCGCGGAGGCCATCAGGGCGTTCGGCCGGGACAAGGTGCCGACGGCCGCGCTCTCCCGGGGCCTGGCCGGAGTGGCGAGGGGCACCCTGATCGTGAATCTGCCCGGTTCCAGCGGCGGGGTGAAGGACGGCCTGGCCGTCCTGGAGCCCCTCCTGATCCACGCCGTCGACCAGATCCGCGGCGGCGATCACCCCAGACCCAGCAGCGGGGGTGCGAGCTGAACAGCCCATCCTGGCCCGTCGTGCTGGGGGACGGCGATGTCGTCCTCCGGCCGATAAAGATGCGCGACCAACGGGTCTGGCGCGAGGTCAACCGGCGCAACCGGGACTGGCTGCGCCCCTGGGAGGCGACGATTCCGCCGCCCACGCCCACCGGGCCGATCGCGCACCGGCCCACCTACCGCCAGATGGTCCGGCACCTGCGGTCCGAGGCGAACTCGGGCCGGATGCTGCCGTTCGTCATCGAGTACCAGGGGCGGCTGGTCGGGCAGTTGACGGTCGCCGGGATCACCTGGGGCTCGATGTGTTCGGGGCACATCGGTTACTGGGTGGACGAGGCGGTGGCGGGCCGCGGGGTGATGCCGACCGCCGTGGCGCTGGTCGCGGACCACTGTTTCCGCACCGTCGGGCTGCACCGCATCGAGGTCTGCATTCGCCCCGAGAACCGCCCGAGCCGCCGGGTCGTGGAGAAACTCGGATTCCGCGAGGAGGGGATGCGTCCGCGATATCTCCACATCGACGGAGCCTGGCGGGACCATCTCGTCTTCGCGCTCACGGCGGAAGAGGTGCCGGAGGGGTTGCTGGGCGGCTGGCACCGGGCACGCTCACAGGAGACACCGCACACGAACCCGCAGAACAGCCGGGGCAATCCCGCGTAGCCGGGAAGCGGCCCCCGGAAATTGAATAAGTGTTCGAAATTGACGTCGGATGACCGCCTCGGGGCATTAAATTCGCGCCTGGGCGGGCTGCTGATCGCATCGGTCACAAAAAAAGTTCGAAATATCAGCCAGATCGTGCGACACACCGGCTCAATTGGCAGATGGCCTCACGCAAACCCCTCTACCGTGTGAGGCGTGAGCAGCAGCGGCCTCATCTACGCAGTCATTGTCGGGGCCTGGGCCGCCTACTTGGTGCCGATGTGGCTCCGTAGGCAGGACGAGCTGAACGAGGCCCGTCCGACGGAACGCTTCAGCACAGCCATCCGGTTGCTGTCCGGACGGGCGGGGATGGAGCGCCGGTACGCCAAGGACCTGCGCGCGCGCTCCACCGACGAGGGGGAGCCCAGCGCCGATGACCCGGGCGACGTCACCGAGTCGGTGGACGTCCGGGCCTTCGCCATGCTTCCGACCCGTCCGCAGACCCAGGCGGCGGTCCAGGCCCAGGCACCGGAGCGCCCGGAGCCGGCGCGTGAATCCGCACGGGAACAGGGAGGCAAGGCGGCACCCGAACACGGGTCCAGGCCGGCCCCCGAACGTGCCAACGCGCCCGCGGCCGAAGCGGGCTCCGGCCCGACGTCCCAGGCGCGCAAACGGGTGCCCGCACCCCGGCGAGCACCCTCGGACGAGGCGGCCGCGGCACGTGCCAGACGCCTCAAGGTGCTCGCGCGCCGACGGCGCACCACCGTGATGCTCTTCCTCGCCTTCACGCTCGGCGCGATCGTCGCCGCGGTCGGCGGGCTCGCCTTCCTGTGGGCGCCCGGCGTTCCCGCCGTGATGCTCAGCGGGTACATCGCGTATCTGCGCTCCCAGGAGCGCCGTCGCTTCGCCTACCAGATGGACCGGCGCAGCGCCGAGGCCGCCGCGCAGCGGCTTCGCGAGCATGCGCGCCAGTCGCGCCGGCGCGGTGCCCCCGACTCCGGTGCCGGTCTCGACGAGGCCGACGAGGGGCCCGAACCAGGCACCGACCCCGGCCTGTCCGCCCTCGCCGCGGACCGGCGCGCCCTCGTCGAGCAGACCGATCACGCCGAGTGGGTCGACCAGCAGCGTGAGCGCCGGCGCAGGCCGGGGCACGGCGACAGCTGGGACCCGGTTCCGGTGCCGCTGCCGACGTACGTGACCGCGCCGGTCGCGCCGCGGGCCACTCCCGACGTGGACCTCGGCGCGCCGGACGCGTGGAGCTCGGCGCGGTCCAGCCCCGTCGGCCGGGACCGGGACGCGGGCGGCGATGCCGGGGACGGTTCCGCGCGGGGCGCGGAGCCGGGAGCGTCGGGCGAGTCGGGAGACGAGGCTCGCGGTGAGGAGAAGGCCGAGGAGGGCGGGCGGAGCGACGCCCGCCGGGCCGCTTCCGCCCGCCGGGCGCGCGAGCGGGGCCGTACGCCGCTGTTCGACCAGTACGAGGACGGCGACCGGCCGCGCGCGGCGAACGAGTAGTGCCCGGCCGGGGCCGGGAACGGATTTCCAAGCAGGCCGATCGGGGTGCTAAAGTTTCACTCGTTGCAAGGGCCTGTGGCGCAGTCCGGTAGCGCACCTCGTTCGCATCGAGGGGGCCAGGGGTTCGAATCCCCTCAGGTCCACCGCAACAACTTTCCAAGGGAACTTGGGAGTTGAAAGATCCCGTCCGATCGGTTGATCGGGCGGGATCTTTGTTATGTCCAAGCTTCGGTGTGTTCAAGCTTCGGTGTGTCCGAGGGGGAGCGTGGAGAAGGCCGCCGCACGGTTACCGGCGACGCCGCTGCGGAACGCGGCCTTTCGGCGGTTCGTGACCGCCAGTTGGATCTCCGCCACCGGATCCGCGATGGCGCCCCTCGCGCTCGCCTACTCCGTGATCGAACAGGGCGGAGGAGCCGGGGCCCTCGGTGTGGTGCTCGCCACGAACACCGTGCCGACCATCGTCTTCCTCCTCATGGGCGGAGTGCTCGCGGACCGTATGTCCCGCAGCCGGCTGCTCTTCCTCGGCAATCTGCTGGCGGCCGCCGCCCAGGGGGCCCTGGCGGCCGTCGTCGCCACCGGGCACGCCACGACCGGCTCCATCGCGGTCTGCGGCTTCGCCTCCGGGACGGCGGTGGCCTTCACCGTGCCCGCCGCTCAGGGAGCCGTGGCCCAGATCGTGCCCGCGGAGCAGTTGCAGCGGGCCAACGCCCTGCTCAGGCTGCCGAGCAACGCGGTCAAGGTGCTCGGACCGGCGATCGGCGGGGTTGTCGTCGCGGTCAGCAGCCCGGCCTGGGCGTTGGCCTGGGACGCGCTCACCTTCGCCGTCGCCGCCCTTCTGCTGCTCGGGCTGCGCCTGGACGCGCCGGTCACCGGCACCGGCGTGCTGAGCGATCTGCGGGAGGGATGGGCCGGCTTCTGGTCGCGGACCTGGCTGTGGACGTACACGGTCGCGGGGACCGTCCTCGTCGCCGCGTGGCTGGCGGGGTTCCAACTGCTGGGGCCGGTCGTCGCGGCGGAGCGGTACGGCGGGGCGCGTGACTGGGGGCTCGTCCAGGGGGCGTTCGCGGCGGGGCTGCTGGCCGGGACGGTGGTGTGTCTGCGCTGGCGGCCGTACCGGTTGCTCGTGGTGGCTGTCGCGGCCTGCCTGCCCATGGCCATCCCCCTGCTCGTCATGGGCTGGGGGCTGCCGCTGCCCTGGCTGCTGTTGACCGCCCTGCTCGCGGGCGTCGGGCTGGACGTGGCGATCGTCGCGTGGACCACCGCCTTCCAACGGCATGTGCCGCAGGGCGAGTTGGGGCGCATGAGCGCGTTCAACAGTGTTGGGGAGCGGCTGGCGATTCCGCTCGGCTATCTGCTGACCGCTCTCGCGGCCGGCATCTGGGACAACCGGACGGTGTTGGTGGCGTGTGCCGGGCTCGTCGTCGCCTCCGCCGTTCTCAACCTCTGCGTGCGGGACGTCTACCGCGTCAACGCCGCACGGGACTGACCGCTCACAGCGCCTTGGCGTAGCACAGGCTCAGCTCGTGGAAGCGGTAGTAGCCGAACTTCGCGCACGGCTCGTACCCGCTGGACGTGTACAGGGCCACCGCCTCCGGCTGCTTGGCGCCGGTCTCCAGCACCATGCGGGTGCGGCCCGCCGCCCGCGCGTCCTCCTCCAGCGCGGCCAGGATGCGTCTCGCCAGGCCCTGCCCGCGCATCCGCTCGACGACGTACATCCGCTTGAGCTCGGCGTCCCCGTCCGCGTTGCCCTCGCCGTTCTCGTCCTGGGCGCGCCAGCCGCCGGAGGCGACGGGGGTGCCGAGCTCGTCGTAGGCGATCAGGTAGAGGCCGTCCGGCGGCTCGAAGTCCGTCGGCGCGAGGGGCGTGGCGTCCCCGTCGTCGCCGTAGCGGACGCCGTACTCGGCCTGCACCTGGTCGTTGAGCTTGACGGCGTCGGGGTGGTCGAAGGAGGCGCGATGTATATGCATGCTATGTACCGTATATCAATTCAAGATCAAGAGTGGTCAATAGGTTCCAGAATCGGACGACGTCCAGTGTGCCGGTAGGGCGCCGGGGTGCCCACTGTGACCTCGGTCAATGTGCGTAAGGCCCGGGGTGGGAGCCGAGCGGGTCCGCTCGAACGCGGGGGTACATGCTTCGGTGTTCGCAGGGCCGCAGTCGCCCGGGCGTACGCAGCGCCGGGGGCGGGCGGGCGCGGTCGCTGAGAGTTACGTCCATGTCTTGACTCGTCCCGCGTGACAGCCTCCGTCGTCTTCGCCGTGTGGCCGAGGTTGAAGGACTCCGCTAGGTGCCGCAGTGTGCGGAGTCGGTCGAACCGGCTCGCGCCCTTGCTGTGTTGATCAACAGGATTCCTGACTAACCGCCAGTTATTTGAACTTTCACAAAGCCTCCTCAGGTACTCATCAGTAGGGGTCCGCTATCACTTGATCGGCCCTGTACGTTGCAGGCTCAAGCGTTGGGCGCCTCAAGTTTCCGCAAAGCGTCTGACCTTGGGTGCTGCTCCCCTTCTGGGACAGCGCGGAATGCTTCCCCTGCGCATACCGGAGAGACGAACCATGCCCAGACATAAATACAACGCCCTGAACAAAGGCGTCCTGATCGCGGCCGCCGGCATTCTGGCGGTCGCCGCCGGAGCCAGTGTGATGACGATCGCGGGTGCCGCCGAGCCGCAGAGCACGAACGCCCCGATCCCGAAGATGGTCATCGGAACGGTGTTCGCCCCGGTGGACGCGGCTCCCTGGGCGCAGGCGGTGACCTACAACACCCAGCAGGTGCCGGTGGGCAGCAGGGTCCAGGTCAAGGAGGAACTGCGCCGCAGCGGCGGGACACGTATCGAGCTGCGCCTGCGGGACCTCGGGGCCGATCGGGTCTACGGCGCTCATGTCCACACCAAGCCGTGCGGCAAGCTGCCCACGGACGCCGGACCGCACTACCAGAACCTGCTGGACCCGACGCAGCCCTCGGTCGACCCCGCGTTCGCCAACCCGGACAACAAGGTGTGGCTGGACCTGACCACCAACAAGGACGGCTCCGCCCGCTCCATAGCCACCGTGGACTGGCGCTTCCGCGAGGGCGGGGCTCGTTCAGTGGTGCTGCACGAGATGGCCACCGCCACGCACGCCGGTCACGCCGGAACAGCCGGTGCGCGGCTTGCCTGTGTGAACGTGCCGTTCATGTAACCCCCATCGTTCCGGGTGGGGGTTACGTCTGCCGGAGGCTGACCAAGGGGGCGTCCGTGTCCGGGGTTCCCATTTCCTTGCCCACGGGGTGGGAACCGGACCCTTGGGCGCCCTCACGGGCGAGGTCATGGACAGAGGCAGGGAGGTCGCCCAGTAACGTACGCCTCCTCTTGTCTAGGAGAGTGTTTTGCTGACTGTGACCTCTGTGAATGTGAACGGGCTGCGGGCCGCCGCGAAGAAGGGCTTCGTGGAGTGGCTCGCCGGCACCGAAGCCGATGTGCTGTGCCTGCAGGAGGTGCGCGCGGAGCCGCAGCAGCTGCCCGAGCACGTCCGCACGCCCGACGGCTGGCACGTCGTGCACGCGCCCGCGGCTGCCAAGGGGCGCGCCGGTGTCTCCCTCTACACCCGCCGTGAGCCCGACCGCATCCAGGTCGGCTTCGGGTCGAGTGAGTTCGACGACAGCGGCCGCTACGTCGAGGCCGACCTGCCCGGTGTGACGGTCGCCTCCCTCTACCTCCCCTCCGGCGAGGTCGGCACTGAGCGGCAGGACGAGAAGGTCCGCTTCATGGGCGAGTTCCTCGCCTACCTGAAGGACCTGCGCGAGCGTGCCGCCGCCGACGGTCGTGAAGTGCTGGTCTGCGGCGACTGGAACATCGCCCACCAGCAGGCCGACCTGAAGAACTGGCGCGGCAACACCAAGAACTCCGGCTTCCTGCCGGAGGAGCGGGAGTGGCTCGGCCAGGTGTTGGACCTCGGTGCCGGCGGTTACGTCGATGTCGTGCGGTCGCTGCATCCGGACACCGAGGGGCCGTACTCGTGGTGGTCGTACCGCGGGCGGGCCTTCGACAACGACACCGGCTGGCGCATCGACTACCACGTGGCGACGCCGGGGCTCGCCGCCAAGGCGCTCAAGGGGTACGTCGAGCGGGCGGCGACGCATGGCGAGCGGTGGTCGGATCATGCGCCGGTGACGGTGGTCTACGACCGTTAGGCCTGCTCGGCGCCTCGTCGGTCCCCCTCGTTCTGCTTCCGCAGCCTCCGGTCCAGCGCCAGTGACAGTTCCGCCTCCACCACGCTGCGGGCGAGGGGGCGCAGGCGCTGGAAGTCGCCGTCGTGGGTGTGGCGCAGTACCAGGTCGGCGAACATCTCCGCGAGGTCGTCGACGTGTTCGCGGACCCGCTTGCCCGCCGCCAGGACCTCCGAGAGAGGGATGCCCTCGCGGACCAGGGCCGAGGAGACGTCCAGCAGGCTGCGGCTGACGTGGACGATCTCGTCGCCGTCGGTGCCGAGGTAGCCGAGGTCCAGGGCGAGGGCGAGGTTCTCCGGGGTGACCTGGCCCTCGAAGCGGGCGGCGAGTTCCTCGGGAGTGAGGTGGACCGGCTTCTCCTCGGTGGGGGTGGCGACGCCGAGGAGGTCGGCGACGTCGCGGCCGTGGTCGAGGGCCTCGGCGAGTTCCGCGATGCCGGTGAGGGTGTGGCCGCGCTCCAGGAGGGCGGCGATCGTGCGCAGGCGGGCCAGGTGGTGATCGTCGTACCAGGCGATGCGGCCTTCGCGGCGGGGCGGCGGTATCAGCTTGCGTTCGCGGTAGAAGCGCAGGGTGCGCACCGTGATGCCGGCCAGGCGGGCCAGCTCCTCCACGCGGTATTCACGCTTCTCGGTCACCTGGGAACCTTAAGTCGTACCGGCGGTAACTTTCCTCGGTGGTTTTCTGGACCGACCCCTACCGGTCGGTAGAGTCCTCCTCTACTCTCCCATTGCGCCAGTGTTCACTGGCACGGTTCCGGTTCCAGTTCCGGTTCCGGGTGACGTTCCCGGTGAGGCATGGAGGCAAAGGCATGGCCGAACGCGAACATGTGCGGGTCGCGGTGGTCGGGTCCGGGTTCGGCGGGCTGGGGGCCGCCGTACGGCTGCGACGCGAGGGCGTCACCGACTTCGTCGTCCTGGAGCGGGCCGACAGCGTCGGCGGCACCTGGCGGGACAACAGCTATCCCGGGTGCGCGTGCGACGTGCCGTCCCATCTGTATTCGTTCTCCTTCGCGCCCAACCCCGACTGGCCGCGCACCTTCTCCGGGCAGGAGCACATACGCGCCTACCTGGAGCACGTCACGGACGTCTTCCGGCTGCGCCCCCACATCCGCTTCAACTCGGAGGTGCGGCGGATGACCTGGAACGGGGAGCGGCTGTGCTGGGACATCGAGACCACCAGTGGGAATCTGTCGGCCGATTTCGTCGTCTCCGCCACCGGGCCGCTGTCCGATCCGAAGGTCCCGGACATCCCGGGGCTGGACTCCTTCCCGGGCAGGGTCTTCCATTCCGCCCGCTGGGACCACGACTTCGACCTGCGCGGCAAGCGCGTCGCCATGGTCGGCACCGGCGCCTCCGCCATCCAGATCGTGCCGGCCATCCAGCCCGAGGTCGAGCGGCTCACGCTCTTCCAGCGCACCCCGCCCTGGGTCATGCCCCGCATGGACCGCGCCATCAGCGGCGCCGAACGCTCCCTGCACCGGGCCCTGCCCTTCACCGCGCAGCTGCGGCGCGGGCTGCTGTGGGGCCTCCGGGAGCTCCAGGTCCAGGCGTTCACCAAGCACCCGGGCGAGCTGGGCATGATCGAGCAGTTGGCCAAGCGCAACATGGGCCGCTCCATCAAGGACCCCGCCCTGCGCGCCAAGCTGACCCCCGACTACCGCATCGGCTGCAAGCGGATCCTGCTGAGCAGTGAGTACTATCCGGCGCTCGCCCAGCCCAATGTGGATGTGGTGGCCGGCGGGCTGAGCGAGATCCGCGGTTCGACCGTCGTGGCCGCCGACGGGAGCGAGGCCGAGGTCGACGCGATCGTGTTCGGGACGGGGTTCCGTGTCACCGACATGCCCATCGCGGAGCGGGTGGTGGGGGCGGAGGGCAGGACCCTCGCCGAGGCGTGGAAGGGCGGGATGGAGGCGCTGCGTGGCGCGTCGGCCGCCGGGTTCCCCAACTGGGTGACCATCATCGGGCCCAACACGGGGCTCGGGAACTCCTCGATGATCCTGATGATCGAGTCCCAGCTGAACTACATGGCCGACTTCGTACGGCAGTTGAACGTCCTCGGCGGCCGGGTGGCTCTCGACGCGCGGCCGAGCGCCGTGGCCGCCTGGAACCGGCGGGTGCAGGACCGGATGAGGCGGACGGTGTGGAACACCGGCGGCTGCACCAGCTGGTACCTCGACGCCAACGGCCGTAACACCACCATCTGGCCAGGTACGACGACCGAGTTCCGGCGGGCCACACGGCGGGTGGATCTCGCCGAGTACGTCGTCGTCCGGTCGTCCGTCAAGGAAGACAAGAAAGCTGAGAGAGACAGGAAAGACAAGGAAGGCAAGGAAAGCGCCGAGGTGACCGCGTGAGCCGTCTCATGCATGTGGAGTCCGGGCCGTACGCCCCGCCCGCCCCCGCCCGCGAGCTCATCGCCGTCTCCGCCGACGGCGCCCGGCTGCACATAGAGGTGCACGGCCCCGTCGACGACCCTGCCGCGCCCGCCGTCGTCCTCGCCCACGGCTGGACCTGCTCGACCGCCTTCTGGGCGGCGCAGATCCGGGAGCTGGCCGCCGACCACCGGGTCATCGCCTACGACCAGCGCGGCCACGGACGCAGCCCGGCGAGCCCGGCGTGCAGCACCGACGCCCTCGCCGACGACCTCGAAGCCGTACTGAAGGCGACGCTCGCACCCGGTGAGAAGGCCGTGATCGCCGGGCACTCCATGGGCGGCATGACGGTGCTGGCCGCCGCCACCCGCCCGGGGTTCCGGGAGCATGCGGCCGCCGTCCTGCTGTGCAGTACGGGATCGTCGCGGCTGGTCGCCGAGTCCACCGTCGTACCGATACGTCCCGGGCGTCTGCGTACCTGGCTGACCAAGCACATACTCGGCTCCCGGGCACCGCTCGGACCGGTGACGCCGATCGCCAGGGCGATCCTCAAGTACGGGACGATGGGCCCCGGTTCGGCCCCGCACATGGTCGAGGCATGCGCGCGGATAGTCCACGCGTGCCCGCGCAAGGTGCGGCACGCCTGGTCGCACGTGCTCGACCTGCTCGATCTCGACCACGGCGTACGGGAGTTGGCGGCGCCGACCGCGGTGGTCGTCGGTACGGCCGACCGCCTGACCCCGCCGGTGCACGCCCGCTCGCTGGCCGCCGCGCTGCCGAACTGTCTCGGCGTCACCGAGCTGCCCGGCCTCGGGCACATGACGCCGGTGGAGGCGCCCGAGCTGGTGACCAGGAAGATACGGGAGCTCGTCACGACGTACGCGCAGGACCGGACGTACCCGCAGGCCGACACGTACACGCAGGTCAAGGAGGGCGCATGAGCAGGGTGAGCCTCGAAGGACAGGTCGCCGTCGTCACCGGGGCGGCGCGGGGCGTCGGTGAGCTGCTCGCCCGCAAGCTCTCCGCGCGCGGCGCGAGCGTGGCGCTCGTCGGGCTGGAGCCGGACGCGCTCAAGCAGGTCTGCGAACGGCTGCACGGCGACAGCGACCACTGGTACGCCGATGTGACGGACCACGAGGCGATGGCCCAGGTGGCGCGGGAGGTGAAGGAGCGGTTCGGGAAGGTCGACATCGTGGTGGCCAACGCCGGTGTCGCCACCGGGGGGCCGTTCGTGGACTCCGACCCGGAGGCGTGGCGGCGGGTCATCGAGGTCAATCTCATCGGGTCGGCGGTGACCGCGCGGGCGTTTCTGCCGGTGCTGATGGAGAGCCGGGGGTATCTGCTGCAGATCGCCTCGCTGGCGGCGATCACTCCGGCGCCGATGATGACCGCGTACTGCGCGTCCAAGTCGGGTGTGGAGGCGTATGCGCACAGTCTGCGGGCCGAAGTCGGTTACCAGGGCGTGCGGGTGGGGGTCGGGTATCTGTCCTGGACCGACACCGACATGGTGCGCGGGGCCGATCAGGACGACGTCATGCGGGAGTTGAGGAAGCGGCTGCCCTGGCCGTCCAACAAGACCTATCCGCTGGGGCCGGCGGTCGACCGGATCGTGGCCGGCATCGAGCGGCGGTCGAGCCATGTGTACGGGCAGTGGTGGCTGCGCGGGATGCAGGGTGTGCGCGGGTATCTGCCGGGGATCATCGGGTCCGTGGGGCAGCGGGAGATGCGGCGGTTCGCCGGGCGGCTGGAGGGGATGCGTACGGGGCTGGTCGGGGCGGGGGGCGCGGCCGATGAGCGGGAGCGAACTGCGCGGATTACGGGGCGTGACTGATCGACATGCGCAGGGTTGTCGGCCGTGTGAATCTGGTCGAGGCCCCAGCGAGGGGCCAACCCCCCACCCACCATGGGAGTGAACCCACATGGGCATGAAGGACCAGTTCCAGGAGAAGTCCGAGAAGCTGCAGGAGCAGGCTCGCCAGAAGGCGCAGCAGGCGCGGGAGCAGGCTCAGCAGAAGGGTCGTCAGCGCCCGCAGCGGGACGAGGAGTCCGAGCGGATGCGGGAGCGTGAGGACGAGGAGCGCTTCGACCAGGACTTCGACCGGTAGTCGTCGCGCTCGATGAACGTGGGGTGCCCCCTGCTTTTTTTGGGGGTGCCCCGCGTTTGTGTCGGTACAGGATTTTCAGGACGGCCGCCGGCTCGCCTCGCTGGAACGCGGCGGAAGCTTCGGCCTCGACCGGTCCGGGACGTGCGAGTAGTCCGGAGGAGTTGCCGGGGGGTTGTCCTCCAGCATTTTCAGGGCCAGTTCCACCGCGTCCGTCAGCTGTGCGTGTCTGCCCTCCGCCCAGTCCAGGGGGGTGCGCAGGGCCTCCACGTCCGGGGTTACGCCCTTGTTCTCGATGGACCAGCCGTACGCGTCGAACCATGCCGCGTTCATCGGCACCGTGATCACCGTGCCGTCGCCGAGGCGGTGGCGGCCGGTCATGCCGACGACTCCGCCCCAGGTGCGTTGGCCGACGACCGGGCCCAGCCTGAGGAGTTTGAAGGCGGCCGTGATCATGTCGCCGTCCGAGGAGGTCGCCTCGTCCGCGAGGGCGACCACCGGGCCGCGCGGGGCGTTGGACGCGTACGACACCGGCTGGGCGTTTCTCGTCAGGTCCCAGCCCAGGATCGTGCGGGTCAGCTTCTCCACGACCAGCTCGCTGATGTGGCCGCCCGCGTTGCCGCGTACGTCGACGATCAGTGCGGGGCGTGACATCTCCATCCGCAGGTCCCGGTTGAACTGGGCCCAGCCCGAGCCGCCCATGTCCGGGATGTGCAGGTAGCCGCAGCGTCCGCCGCTCAACTCCCGTACGACGGCGCGGCGTTTGGCGACCCAGTCCTGGTAGCGGAGCGGGCGCTCGTCGATCAGGGGGACCACCGCCACCCGCCGCGCGCGGCCCGCCTCGCCCTCCGCCGGAGTGTCCGCCGGAGTGAAGGTCAGCTCCACCGTCGTGCCGCCGGAGCCGGCCAGGAGGGGGTAGGGGCCCGCGGTCGGGTCCACCGGGCGTCCGTCGACGTGGGTGAGCAGCGCGCCTTCCCGGATTCCGGTGCCCGCCAGCGGGGAGCGGGCCTTGGAGTCGGACGACTCGCCGGGGAGGATGCGCCTGACCATCCAGCCCTCGTCCCTGCGGACGAAGTTGGCGCCCAGCAGGCCCTGCCAGCGCTGGTAGTGCGCCGGGCCCTCGTTGCGGCGGGCAGCCGCGACGTACGCGTGTGAGGTGCCCAGTTCGCCCAGGACCTCGCGGAGCAGATCCGCGAACTCGTCGGGGGAGGCGACGCGTTCGACCAGGGGGCGGTACTGGTCGAGGACCGCGTCCCAGTCGATGCCGCACATGTCCGGCTCCCAGAAGTACGCCCTGATCAGCCGGCCCGCCTCCGCGTAGGACTGCCTCCACTCCGCGGCCGGGTCCACCTCGTGCAGGATGCGGCGCAGGTCGATCCAGACCGTCGAGTCGCTGTCGCCGGACTCGGACGCGGGCACCGCCCGCAGCTCGCCCTCGTCGACCAGGACCAGGCGGGATCCGTCGCCGCTGATCGCGAACCAGTCCAGGTGGTCGACGAGTTCGGCCTTCTTCGCCTTGCTGATGTTGAAGTGTTCGAGGGTCGGCCGCCCGGTCATGTCGTCCGGGTTGGCGAAGGTCTCGCCCAGCGCGCCCGAGATCGGCCACCGCAGCCAGACCAGTCCGCCGCCCGCGACCGGGTGCAGCGCGGAGTACTTGGAGGCGGCGACCGGGAAGGGGGTGACCCTGCTCTCCAGGCCCTCCACCTCGACGGTCGTCGTACCGGCGTCCCCGCCCTCCTCGTCCTCCACGGGGTCCAGGCCGCCGGCGGCAGGGCGGCCCTCGGGGTTCAGGGCGAAGGGGGACGGGGTCGCGGAGGACAGGGGCACCAGGTAGGGGCGGCAGCCGAGCGGGAAGGACAGGTCGCCGGTGTGGACGTCGTACACCGGGTCGAAGCCCCGCCAGGAGAGGAAGGCCAGGTAGCGGCCGTCCCGGGTGAACACCGGGTTCTCGTCCTCGAAGCGGCCGTTGGTGACGTCGACGATCAGGCTGTCCTTGATGCGGGCCAGTTTGATCTGGCGCAGGGAGCGGCCGATCCCGGGGTGCGACCACGTCAGCCAGGTCCCGTCCGGGGAGAAGGCCAGGTCCCGTACCGGGCCGTTGATCGACCGGATCAGCTCGGTGACCTCGCCGTTCGAGTCCTCGGTCCCCGCGGCGGCAGCCGCCTCGTCGGGCACAGTGATGAGCAGCAGCCGTCCGTCGTGCGCGGCGATCGCGAGGCGCTCGCCCTTCGGGTCGGCGACCATCTCCAGGACCCGGCCCAGCTCGCCCGAGGCCAGCCGGCGCGGTTCGCGGTCACCCGTCGCCCGCGGCAGATACGCGATCTCGATGGCGTCCTCGCCCTCCGCGTCCGTCACATACGCGACCTGGCCGACCGAACCGAGCATCTCCGGGAGCCGGACCCGTACGCCGGGGGTGTCGGTCATCGTGCGGGCCGGGCCGTCCCGGTGGGTCAGCCAGTACAGGCTGCCCCGTACGACGACGGCGCTCGCGCGGCCCGTCTCGTCCACGGAGATGCCGTCGACGTGCTGGGCGGCGGGCACCTGGTACGTACGGCGGCCCGCGCGCGGCCCGCTCAGCCGCACGTCGAGCTTGCGCGGCTCGCTGTCGGAGGCGAGGTCGTCCACGATCCACAGATCGCCCGCGCACTGGTACACCACACGGGTGCCGTCACTGGACGCGTGCCGGGCGTAGAAGGCGTCGTGGTCGGTGTGGCGGCGCACGTCGGAGCCGTCGTAGGCGCACGAGTAGAGGTTGCCGACGCCCTCGTGGTCGCAGAGGAAGGCGATACGGCCGCCGACGAACATGGGGGAGTGGAGGTGGCCGCCGATGTCCGCCAGCAGGCGTTCGCCGTGCAGCCAGAGGCGGCCCGTGGCCCCGCCCCGGTAGCGCTTCCAGGCGGCCGGCTCGTGCGGTGGGGTGCCGGTCAGGAGCAGGGTCTTGCGCTCGCCGTCGAGGTCGGCGACCTGGATGTCGGAGCACGGTCCCCAGGGGAGTTTGCGGCCGGGGTCGCCGCCGAGGCTGACCTTGTAGGCCCAGGTGAAGTGGGAGAACGGCTCACCGTGGGAGGCGACGGCGAGGATGATCCCGTCGGGTGTCCAGCCGCACACCTGGGTGTCCGCCGACCCCCAGTGGGTGAGCTGTCCGCCCGGGCCGCCGTCCACCGGGACCAGGTGGATCTCGGGGACCAGGCTGCGCCAGCTCGTGTACGCGATGTGGCGGCCGTCGGGGGAGAAGCGGGGGTGGCCGGTCTTGGTGCGGTCCACGGTGAGCCGCCAGGCGCGGCCCGGGCCGTCGAGGGGGGCCAGCCAAAGGTCGTCCTTGGCCACGAAGCACAGCAGATCGCCGCTCAGATGCGGTAGGCGCAGGTAGCTCACCTCCCCATGCTTTTCCTGTGGACGTACCGGGGCAACTCGTGACACAAGGACTCGCGTGACCCAGAACACAAGCGGGAGGCGAACGAAACCGTTTCGTTTCGGTGAGGGATGGGGTACCTTCGTGGTGTACGAAACCGTGTCGTTCGGAAGTGGGAAGGTGAGAACGGTGACCGAGGCCGCAACCGCGCGTCGCAGCCGCATCACCCCTGAGCGCGAGGCCGAGTTGTACGAGGCCGTGCTCGACCTGCTCCGGGAGGTCGGCTACGACGCCCTCACCATGGACGCCGTGGCGGCCCGCACCCGGTCCAGCAAGGCGACGCTCTACCGCCAGTGGGGCGGCAAGCCGGAGCTGGTGGCCAAGGCGGTCCGGCACAGCAAGCCGGGCGGCATCGGCCTCGGCGGCATCGACACCGGATCGCTGAAGGGCGACCTGCACGCTCTCACCATGCGCTCGGACGACTGCGAGATGGAGCAGACCTCCGCCCTGATGCGGGGTCTGGCCATGGCCGTGCACAGCAACCCGGACCTCCTGCGGGCGTTCCGGGAGCACCTCATCGATCCGGAGATGGCGGAGTTCCGTCGCTTGGTGCAGCGGGCGATCGACCGGGGCGAGGTCCGTGCGGACAACCCGGCGATCGACTACATGACGCACATGATGCTGGGCGGGTTCGCCGCCCGCACGATGCTCGACGAGCTGCCGCCGACCCAGGCCTTCCTCATCTCGTACATCGACGCCGTGGTCCTCCCCGCCCTCGGCGTTTCCACCGACTGACCCCTTCCCTGAGCAAGCCCTCCACCTGACGTAACCGCTCACGTCGTCGGGCTGATCACCCCTGCCCTGGGGCCTGTGTCGGAACCCCGGCCGGGCGCACGTCGTCTGGCACGCACGCTCGCCGCGTTGCCGAACCGCCCACGTGGCTCCGCCACGAGGGCGCTCCGGCGCCTTGCGATCGCACGCACCAGACGACGTGCGCTGATCCGGCCGGGATTCCGATACAGGCCCCCCGACCCCACGACCTGACCGGGAGACGCCCCCGTGGCCACGTTCCTGTACAAACTCGGCCGACTCGCCTTCAGGCGACGGCACTTCGTCGCCCTCATATGGGTCGCGCTGCTCGCCCTCGCGGGCGTCGGCGCGGCCACTGCCCCCAGCGCCGGATCCAGCTCCTTCTCCATCCCCGGCACCGAGGCCCAGAAGGCCTTCGACCTGCTCGAACAGCGCTTCCCGGGCAGCAGCGCGGACGGCGGCACAGCCCGTGTCGTCTTCAAGGCACCCGACGGCGAGAAGATGACGGACGCCGCCCACAAGGCGACCGTCGAGCAGACCGTGAAGGAGCTGTCCGACGGCTCCGAGGTCGTCTCCGTCGCCGACCCCTACAAGGCGCACGCCGTCAGCAAGGACGGCACCATCGCGTACGCCTCGGTGCGGTACGAGGTGCCGGGCATGGAGTTGAAGGACGCCAGCCGGGAGGCACTCGAAGACGCCGGGCAGCAGGCGCGGGACGCCGGACTGACCGTGGAGATCGGCGGTGACGCGCTCCAGGCGGCACCCGAGGCCGCCTCCTCCGAGATCATCGGCCTCGCGGTCGCCGCGGTGGTCCTCGTCATCACCTTCGGCTCGCTGATCGCGGCCGGTCTGCCGCTGCTCACCGCGCTGATCGGCGTCGGCATCGGCGTCTCGGCGATCACCGCGCTGGCCAACGCCCTCGACCTGGGCTCCACCACCTCCACCCTGGCCATGATGATCGGCCTCGCCGTCGGCATCGACTACGCCCTGTTCATCGTCTCCCGCTATCGCGCCGAACTCGCCGAGGGCCGCGACCGCGAGGAGGCGGTCGGCCGGGCCACCGGCACCGCGGGCTCCGCGGTGGTCTTCGCCGGCCTCACGGTGGTGATCGCGCTCGTCGGCCTCGCGGTGGTCAACGTCCCGATGCTGACGAAGATGGGTGTCGCCGCCGCGGGCACGGTCGTGATCGCGGTGCTGATCGCGCTGACCATGGTGCCCGCACTGCTCGGCTACGCGGGCCGGAAGGTGAAGCCGGGCGGAGAGAAGGGCAAGCTCCTCGGACGCGGCAAGAAGACGGCCGCGGCCAAGGCGAATGCCGACAAGGCGAGCGCGGACAAGGCGAGCGCGGACAAGGCGAACACGGACAAGCCGAACGCGGACAAGCCGAACGCGGACAAGCCGAACATGGGCACCCGCTGGGCGAGCTTCGTCGTACGCCGTCCCCTGGCCGTCCTCCTGCTGGGCGTCCTCGGCCTCGGTGCCGCGGCCCTCCCGGCGACCTCCCTCGAACTGGGCCTCCCGGACGACGGCTCGCAGCCGACGTCGACGACCCAGCGCCGCGCCTACGACCTGCTCTCCGAGGGCTTCGGCCCCGGCTTCAACGGCCCCCTCATGGTCGTCGTCGACGCCAGGACGAGCGACGCCCCGAAGAACGCGGTCACCGAGGTCTCCGACGAGATCAAGGGCCTCAAGGACGTCGTCACGGTCACCCCGCCGACGTACAACAAGGCGGGCGACACCGCGACGATCACCGTGATCCCCGACTCCAAGCCGTCATCGGTCTCCACCGAGGACCTGGTGCACTCCATCCGCGACGCGGGCGCCGGGATCAAGGCCGACACGGACGCGAACGTGCTGGTCACCGGCACGACCGCGATGAACATCGACTTCTCGCAGAAGCTGAACGACGCGCTCGTGCCGTATCTGATCCTGGTGGTGGGCCTCGCCTTCCTCCTCCTGATCCTGGTGTTCCGCTCGATCCTCGTCCCGTTGAAGGCGGCCCTCGGCTTCCTCCTGTCGGTCCTCGCGGCCCTCGGCGCCGTCGTGGCGGTCTTCCAGTGGGGCTGGCTCGCCGACCTCTTCGGCGTCCAGGAGACCGGCCCGGTCATGTCGATGATGCCGATCTTCATGGTCGGCGTGGTCTTCGGCCTCGCCATGGACTACGAGGTGTTCCTCGTGACGCGGATGCGCGAGGCGTACGTCCACGGCGAGCGGCCCACCCAGGCCGTGGTGACGGGCTTCCGGCACAGCGCGCGGGTCGTCACCGCCGCGGCGATCATCATGATCGCGGTGTTCTCCGGCTTCATCGGAGCCAGCGAGTCGATGGTCAAGATGATCGGCTTCGGCCTCGCGATCGCGGTCCTCTTCGACGCGTTCGTCGTCCGCATGGCCATCGTCCCGGCGGTCCTCGTACTGCTCGGCAAGAAGGCCTGGTGGCTCCCGAAGTGGCTGGACCGCGCCCTGCCGAACGTGGACGTGGAGGGCGAGGGGCTGCGCACGGACGCCGAGACCGGGAAGGACTCGGACTCCGACGGGGACCGCGCGCTGGCACGGGTCTGACCGTTCACCATTGAAGTGGGCCGGCCGGTGAGGGCTCCGTGGGGACGGGGCGCCCTCACCGGCTTCTTCATACGGGCGGAGCGAAGACACTCCGCTCGGTGACGTCCGTGAGAACGCGAGCGGCGGCACGGAAGTCGTTGTCGTCGTGCAGTACGACCAGGCCGTGATGGGCAGCGGTGGCACAGACCAGCCAGTCCACGGCGGAAAGGCTCTGGTGCTGCCCGCGCTGGGCGAGCCTGTGCTGCCCGGCCTCGATCCAGCGCCACGCGCCCTTGGGGACGGAGACGTCCGGATACAGCTCGGCAAACATCTCGGCCATGTCGTCGTACTCGTCGAGGTTGCGGGCCGACTGAAGGAATTCGGTGCGCTGGGCGGCACATGACCCGATCCCCCCGCGTCGTCCAGCTCGTGCGACGAGAGGTCGTTGAGCTTTCGGTCGCGTTGAAGCCGCCACACGGCGGTCGGGTCGGCGAGATAGCGGATCACGCTCAGGCGAGGTCCTTCTCCGTGTGCCCCGGGTCGACGGCCCCTTTCTCCGCCGCGTGGCGCCGCCAGAAGACGTCCTCATCCCATTGCTGGGCTCGCTCCAGGTGACGCAATCGGGCCTCGGTGCGTCGCCGAGTCGATCTGGGTTGCGGACATGGCTCCTCCGTGAGATGTGCTTCATACAAAGGTGGCCCATACCTCATACATCGAGCTCGGCCCAGACCGTCTTGCGCGGGTACGGCCCCGGCGCCGCGTCCCATCGGTCGGCGAGCGCGTCCACGAGCAGCAGACCCCGGCCGGACGGAACGAGGCAGGGCAGACGGTCGGCGCGGGTGTCCGTGACCTCGATGCGGAGGGTGTCGGCGACGACGTGGAGAGTCAGGCGGAAGTCGCGGCCGGGGACGCGGCCGTGGGTGGCGGCGTTGGTGGCCAACTCGGCCACGATGTGCTCCGCCGGGTCCAACGGGAGTCCCCAGCTGCGGAGTTGCTCCCTCGCGAGCAGACGGGCCAGGCGGGCGCCGCGGGGCGTGGGGGACAGCAGCACGCTGAAGTTGCGGATGGGGGAGGTGAGGTCGTTTTCAGGGGCAGTCATCTCGCGGTTCATGTCACTCAGCGTGTCCTGATCGGCTTGCCTGGGTGAGTGATCGCTCCTGTGCGTAGCGGGACTGTCCGGCTTTGTCTCGTGCTGTCTCGGCTGTCTCAGGGGTTGTACGGGGTACGACTGCGCGGTGGAGGTGGGCATGAACGAGGTTGCGGACGAGGCCGGTTGGGATGTCGAGCCCGGGGACGAGATCGAGCCGGTGGTTCAGGCGGTGGGGCGGCTGCTCAAGGTCTGCCGGGAGGCTGCGGGTATGCGGGCGGCCGAGTTCGGTGAGGTCATGGGCTACGGCGAGGACATGGTCCGCAAGATGGAGCGCGGCCAGCGGATTCCCCGGCCGGAGTTCCTGGACAGGGCGGACGACGTCCTGAAGGCGCAGGGGCATCTCAAGGCGTTCAAGCGGGACATGGAGCAGGCTCGGTACCCGAAGAAGGTGCGGGAGCTGGCGGACTTGGAGGGTCGTGCGGTTGAGCTGTTGATGTACGGCAACCACAACCTGCACGGCTTGTTGCAGACCGAGGAGTACATGCAGGCGCTGCTTGCGACATGGCGTCCGGCCTACTCACCCGACGAGCTTGAGCGAATGGTGGCGGGACGCATGGCCCGGAAGTCCATCTTCGACCGGTCCCCTGCGCCAGAACTCAGCTTTGTCCAGGAAGAGGTCACGCTGCGCCGCCCGATCGGGGACACAATGGTGTTGCGCCGACAGCTCGAACACCTGCTGGCGGTGGCCCAGTTGCCGTTCGTTGAGCTTCAGGTGATGCCGACCTCCCGCGCGAACCACCCCGGGACGGGGGGCCGGATTCAGGTGCTGAAGTTCGGCGACGGAACCGGAGTCGGGCGCACCGACGGCGACTTCGGCGGCCGTCCAGTCTCCAATCCGAGGCAGCTCCGGCTTCTTGACCTGCGGTATGGCATTATCCGGGCTCAGGCGCTCACGCCAGGGGAATCTCTGGCCTTCATCGAGCAAGCGCTGGGAGAACTATGAGCACCCCGGAACTCCACTGGTTCAAGAGCAGCTACAGCGACAGCAGCAACGGCAACGACTGCGTCGAGGTCGCCACCACCCCCGCCACCATCCACATCCGCGACTCCAAGACCCCCGACGCCCCTCACCTCACCATCGCGCCGGGAAACTGGAATTCATTCGTGGGCCACGTATCCGACCGCTAGTCTGCGGAGCATGACCCGTCAGATCTGCAAGTCGCTGATCTTCGCCGCCGACGGCGTACCGCCCTTCGGGCACCGTACGACTTCGTGACCCCGCTGGTCACGGCCGCCGTCCTGCTGGCGGCCGTCACGCACGCCAGCTGGAACGCCATCGCCCACAAGATCACCGACAAGCTGGTCGCGTTCACGCTCATCGCGGGCGGGGGGACGCTGATCGGCGCGGTCCTCGCGTGCTTCGCGGCGTTCCCGGCGGCGGAGGCGTGGCCGTATCTTCTCGCGTCGGCCCTCGTCCACATCGTCTACTTCGCGCTGCTGATGAAGTCCTTCCGGCTGGGCGACTTCGGGCAGGCCTACCCCATCGCGCGCGGTACCGCGCCGATCGTCGTCGCCGTACTCGCCGCCTTCGTCGCCCACGAGGTGCCGGACGGGTGGGCGGCCGCCGGGATCGCCTGCTCCTGCGCGGGGCTCACCGGCGTCGCCCTGTGGGGTCTGCGCGGGCGCCGGCCCGACTGGGCGGCGATCGGCGCGGCGCTGGCGACCGGGCTGAGCATCGCGGCGTACACCGTCCTCGACGGGCTGGGCGTACGGGCCTCCGGCTCGTCCGTCGGCTATATCGCCTGGTTGATGGCGGTCGAGGGCCTCGCCGTCCCGGCGTACGCGGTCTGGCGCTGGCGCGGGGAGACGGTTGCCGTGCTGCGTCCGTTCGCGGGGCTGGGGCTGCTGGGCGCGGCGTTGTCCGTCGCCGCGTACGGGCTGGTCCTGTGGGCGCAGACGAAGGCGGAGTTGGCGCCGGTCGCGGCCCTGCGGGAGTCCTCGATCATCGTGGGGGCGGCCATCGGGGCCGTCTTCTTCAAGGAGCGGTTCGGGGCCGCCCGGATGGTGGGGGCCGCGTTGCTGGTGGTGGGCATCGGGATGATGCTGCACGCGAATTAGGGAACCTTGCGCGGGGACCCCTTGTGCACCAGGGAAGGCGGTCAGCCGTTGGCTGACCGCCTGTGACCCTTGTGCGGCAGGAGGCTTGCGTCAGAAGGCGCTGTTGCTGCAGCCCATCTTCGAGCCGAGGCTGGTGGCCTGGCTGCCCTCGTTGCCTTCGCCGTTGAGGGCGCCGCCCAGCGCGCCGTTGAGCACCCCGACCACACCGAGGATGTCGATGTTCAGGTCGTGGGACTTGCACTGGGTGCTCTGCTGGACTTTGAACTCGTTGCCCCCGCGGCCCTTGCCGTCGGCGTGGGCGGTTCCGGCGGCCGCGAGGCCGACGGTGCTGAGGGCGGCGACCAGGACGGCGGCCTTGCGAAGCTTGTGCATGTCATCTCCGGTGGAGTGAGTGGAGTGAGGTGGGTGCGCTGCGTGAAGGATCGACTCCTCATAAAAAGGGGCGACTCCTCACGATTAAGGGAGATTAAGTAGGAAAGGCCCCAAATCATCCTGAGGCACGCCGAGTTTCACGATCTTGCACTAGAAGTGCCGTGCGTCAGGCCTGGGCGAGGGCCGGCTTGCCCACCCGGAACGCGAACTGACCGCAGTACGTGAGCTTGCGCAGGTTCACCAGGGCCGTTCGGCGGCGGCCGTCCTGCGCCCACTGGTCGATCTCGGTGTTCAGCGGGGACTGTTGGTCCCAGTAGCGGCTGTACTCCGGCGGCCGGCCCAGGTAACTCCGCATGATCAGCGCCACTCCGTCGAGCGAGGGCCGGATCTCCTCCAGCGCGAGCCCCGCCTCCTCGACCAGGATCCGGAAGCCGTACGGCGTGTAGTTCCACAGGCTGAAGGAGTGGTACGGCTCGAATTGGGATGTTGATCCGATGAAAAGACCACCGGGCGCCAGCACTCGGGCGATCTCCGCCAGCAGTTCGCGCGGGCGGGCGACGTGTTCGAAGACCTGGTGGGAGTAGATCAGCGGAGTCGAGTCCGAGCCGAGGGGGAGGTGGACGCCGTCGTAGTGCACCACCGGGTCACCGCCGGGGGTGCGCCGGCCGGCCTCCGGCGAGTCCCGGATGTCGATCCCGACCCACCGCACCCGCGGGGCGTGCTTGCGGAAGAGCGCGGCCGACGCGCCGCGGCCGCACCCCAGATCGACGACCAGGCCGGGTGCGCCGGGTGCGCCCATCACCTCGTCGACGTAGTAGCGCGAGGTGACCTGACGGGCGTGGTCGTCGGGGATGCAGTCCCGCATGAGGTCCCAGAGGGTGGCCATGCTTCGATGCTACGGACACTCGCTGTTACGTGCGATTCACGCCCTGTGAAACCGTGACGCCCGACAGGTCGTGCGAGGTCACGCTGTTGCGGTCGGTGACCGACCGGCCCAGGGCATGGTGCGGCCAAAGCCCCGCGGCCACCCGGCGGCTGCGCTCGCTCCACTGCCGGGCCGCCAGGTCACCGGACTTGTAGTGGTTGAGGGCGTAGCCGCCGGAGTGGATGCGCAGCAGGGTGAAACCGCCGGGGTACTCCTTGGCGGCGGCGACCTCCTGCTGGGTGACGTGCGGGGCCCGCGTCAGCACGGTGCGCTTGTTGCGGTGCGTGTGGCCCGCGTGGTGGAGGAAGACGCCGGGTGCGGACGCGTAGGCGTCCACGACGGCGCGGGCCTGGCGGCGCTCCAGGCACTGGCCGCGGGTCACCGGGAAGACGGAGTCCCGCACCGTCAGCGGATGGTGGCCGAACACCAGCGTCGGCTGGTCCGGTGCTTCCCTCAACCGCGCCCGGAACCAAGCCAGTTGCTCGGCCCCGAGCCCGCCCGCGTCGGCGCCGTTGCCGGTCTTGACGTAGGTGTCGAGGCCGATGATCCGCAGCCCGCCGAGGTCACGGGCGAAGTACCCCGGCCCGTCGTCGCCACCGCCGCCCCCCGGGAACGCGGTACGGAAGACGCCGGCGTCCTGGGAACGGTCGTGGTTGCCGCGTACGACGAAGTAGTCCTGCCCGTGCGTGCCGAAGCCGTCCAGGATCCGCCGGGCCTCGCGCAGGTCGTGAGCGGCTCCGCCGGCCGAGATGTCGCCCCCGGCCAGCAGCAGGTCCGCCCCGCGCCGCCGGGCCTCCTCGACCAGGGCGCGGCTCATCAGCTCCGGATAGGGCGCTCGCCCCGGCAGTTGCGGCACCCCGCGCAGCAGGGGCAGGCCGCCGACCAGGCCCGCGGTGGTCTCGCCGAGGTGCAGGTCGTTGCAGAGCGCGACCGACAGCAGGTGCCGGCCGGGCGGGGGCTGCGGGGTGGTGAAGGAGTACGGCCCGCCGCCCGAACCGAACCCGAACGTCGACGTGCCCACGGCGTTGCCGCGCACCAGGTGCAGCGGGGTGGGTGTGGCGGCCACGCCCCGTGAGCGGGCCTGGTAGTAGTACGTCTGCCCCGGCTCCAGGTCGGTCAGCTCGACCTGGTGGTGGGCGGTCGGCCGGCCCTCGGACGCGGTGCGGTTGAGCCGGGAGGGGTGGGTGCCGTAGACGACCTCGCCCTCGGTGATCGCCGGGAGGGGGTGACCCAGGCCGTCGTCGGTGCCGGGGATGCCGGTGTACCAGGTGATGACGGCGGTGTCCTCGGTGAGGGTGACCAGTTCCAGATTGACGGCGGCCAGGTCGTCGGGGTGGTGGGAGCGCGCCCGCTGCATGGCGGCCGAGGCCGTCCGCAGCAGGGCAGGGGCGAGGCGCGCGCCGGAGCGCAGCACCTCGCAGGGGCCGGGGAAGGCCGACAGTGCTGCGAGAGCGGGGAGGTGGGCGGAGAAGCAGCAGCGCATGTCCCTCGATGTGGCCCGGAGCGGTGAACGGGGGAGGCGGCGTTGGCGGCTGGGCCAGGGCCGGCGCGCGACATCTCCGTGGAATGCGACATCTCCATGGAAGCAGGGCGGAGCCGGTCACCGAAGCGAGTGTGCCGAGTCTCACTGATCCCGAGTTGCGGTCTTTGCTCCGGCACCAAGCGCTCCGCCGGCTGTGTCGGTATGCGGCTCCACCGGGGGCCGCGATGGCCGCTCGGTGGTCTGCGGTGCCGTCGTGGCTGGTCGCGAGCCCGGTCGGCGCAGACGGCTTTCGCTTACGGCACCACGGGCCGTTCGCTCCGGAACTACGATCGGACGTGCGAAGACTTCACCGAGGGGGCGGGGCAGTGACTGCGCTGAGTGAGGGGCTGGGCGCGTCGGACGCGGGGGTCGGCGGCAGGGCGCCGCTGGACGCCGACCGGATCAAGCATCTCGAATTCATCCAGGCGACGATCAACCGCCTGGGCACCAACTCGTTTCTCGTCAAGGGCTGGGCGCTGACCCTGGCCGCCGGTCTGCTGGCGCTCTCCGCCAGTCGGCTCAACTGGCAGCTCGCGGCCGTCGGCGTGGTGCCGCTCCTCTGCTTCTGGTACCTGGACTGCTTCTTCCTGCGCCAGGAACGGGCCTTCCGCCGGCTCTACGACGCCGCGCGGGTCCCCGACAGCACGGTCGAGGTGCTGTCCATGAACGTGGCGCCGTACCTTGCGCGGATGCCCTGGCCGGAGGTCTGGATCACGCCGACGTTACTGCTGTTCTACGCGCCCTTGCTGCTGGCCGACCTCGCGCTGGTCGTCATCGCGTTGTGAGGTACCCGTCCAGCCCGGGGTCGGAGGGGCGGAGCCCCTTCAGGATTCCCGCCCCGGAACCCGGACCGCCGCCGAAACGCGGGCGGCGAGCGCAGCGGTTGCCGCGTCGTCCTCCTCCCGGAAACCCCCGCCCTTCGGCGGCCAGATGGGCCCCATCGCATCCCCGGGCCGGCGCGGCACGAGGTGCACATGGGTGTGGAACACGGACTGCGAGGCCACCGCGCCCGCGGAGTTGATGACGTTCATGCCGTCGGGTTCGAGGACCGCCCGCAGCGCCCTGCCCACCACCGTCACGGTGTGGAACAGGCGTTGGACCTCCGCCTCGTCCATCGCCCACAGGTCCGCCGTATGCGCCCGGGGCACCACCAGCGTGTGCCCGCGCGTCGCGGGCGCCAGCGGAAAGAAGGCGAGGGTGTGCGCGTCCTCGTACACCACCCGCGCGTGGCCGGTGCCGGCGACGATCTCGCAGAAGGCGCAAGCCTGTTCACGGGCGTCCATGGACCTTCCCTGTCGCTCTAGGGTGTGCGGCGTGGGCGGCATCTTCATCAACTACCGCAGGGGCGATCACGAAGACGTCGTGCGGGAACTGTACGACCGGCTCGAACAGCACTTCGGCGAGGACCAGGTCTTCCGGGACGTCGCGTCCATCGTGCCGGGACAGCGCTACCCGGACACGCTGCGGGAGCGCGTGGCGGACTGCGAGGTGCTGCTCGTGGTCGTGCACCGGGGCTGGCTCGCATCGCGGGGCCCGTCCGGCGGGCTGCGGCTGGACGACGAGGCGGACTGGGTCCGCAGGGAGATCGACCAGGCGCTGCACACCGGCAAGACCGTCGTCCCCCTGCTGCTGGACGGCGCCGCCCCGCCGAGACCGGACCAACTCCCGCACCCCATCCGCGAACTGGCCCACCGCAACGCCCAGTCACTGCGCGCGGCCCGCTTCGAGGACGACCTGGCGGAACTGATCGCCGTACTGGAGACCGAGGTCACCCGAACCTGGACCCACGTCCCGCCGCCCCCGCCGGGACACCGGCCGGGACGGTGGCTCGGCGTCCTCACCGCGCTGCCGGCCGGCGCGGCACTGGTCGGGGTCCCCGCGCTGGCGAGGGACGACGACTGGGCGCGCGGGGACGGCCTGCCATGGACCCTGCACGCCGCCCTGGGAGGCTGCCTGCTGCTGTGCGCGCCGCTCATCGCGGTCGCCGTCGGCCGCTTCCTGCTCCGCCGCCCCATCGACAGCTGGGAACGCGACCTGCACGCGGTCAAGCACCAGACGTACATCCGGCAGACCTGGCCGATGGGCGCGGGGCTGGTGCTCATCGGGCTGTTCCCGGCGCTGCAGATGTGGGGTGACAAGGGCATGTGGGGTTCCCTGGCCCTGCTGCTGGTCATGGGCCTCGCCGTCGCGCACACGGCCGCCACCCACATCCGCCTCAAGCGGCGCGACGCCGACCTGTGGGCCCGCTGGCCGCAGGGCCTGCCGGACCGGGTGACCCGGCCGGTGCTGCGCCGGGCGATCGCCCGGCTGGAGCTCCGCCTGGCCGAGTCGCGGCCGCCGCTCTCCCGCGAGCAGCGGGAGAAGGCCGACTGGGAGCTGGAGGACATGCGCGGGGCGCTCGGGCGGCTCGCGGACGAGGCGCGGCGCTCCCGGCTGAGGTGGCTGTGCCAGGACCACCCCTGGATCCTCAGCGGCTACTGCGTGGGGCTGGCCCTGGTCACTGCCCTGGCCGTGGCGTCCGGGCTCGCCTTCGACGCGGCGGGGGAGGGCAGGCCGCGCGTCCACCTCACGCTGGCGGTCGTGGTCCTGGTCGGCGCGGCCCTGGCGCTGGCCACCATGGAACTCGCGCTGCGCCACCAGCGCCGGCTGCGCACCGACCTGGTGACCGAGGCCGCCGAGCGGATCGCCCTGCTCGCCGACCGGGTGACCGCCCTCAGCGCCCCCGCCCGCACCAGGCGCCCCGCCCCGGCCCCGCGGCCCGAGGAGTTCGCCGAGCCCGACTAGGCGCCGAGCCCGACTAGTCGGCGGGCCCTTCCGAGGCGCACCCTGGAAGCAGAACTTCCGGAGGTGATCGTCATGATGCACACCGCAGTGGGATGGCATGTCGAGCTGGAGTTCCAGGAGGACGACACGCACACCAGGGCGGTCGCGATGGTGCGGCTCCCCGACGGCACCGAGGTACGGGCCCACGGGCACGCCTCACGGCACCACACGGACGCGAATCAGCCACGCGTCGGTGAGGAGATCGCCGGTGCCCGCGCGCTGAACGAGCTGGCGATGCAGATGCTCACCAAGGCACACGGGGAGATCGACCAGGCGTCGGGACGCACGTCGCACCCGATCCACGTCTGAACCGAATCGTCTGAAGCGAATCGTCCGAAGCGAATCGTCTGAAGCGAATCGTCCGACCCGAACGCTACGCGAGCGCCCCGACCGCCACCCGCACCGCCCGTATCAACCCCTGCGCCCTCGGATCCGCCGTCACCGTCTTGCGGAAGCCGTTCGTCACATAGCCGAACGCGATCCCCGTCTCCGGGTCGGCGAAGCCGAGGGCGCCGCCACGGCCGGGGTGGCC
Organism: Streptomyces sp. DT2A-34; assembly: GCF_030499515.1. Classification (NCBI taxonomy): domain Bacteria; kingdom Bacillati; phylum Actinomycetota; class Actinomycetes; order Kitasatosporales; family Streptomycetaceae; genus Streptomyces; species Streptomyces sp. DT2A-34. Next base: position 5,882,934 of record NZ_JASTWJ010000001.1, read on the forward strand.
GAAGGAACCCGGTCCCAGCAGGGGCGACGCAGTGCCGTGCAGCATGTAGCCGAGGCCGAAGCGGGTGCCCACGACCAGGACGCGGTCCGGCCCCGCCGACTCCTGTGCCCGGGCCAGCTCCACCGTCGCCGGGTCGAAGAGCCGGACGCCGTCGACCTCGCCGATCAGCGCCGCGTAGAAGCGGGCCAGTCCGTCGGCCGTCGCGATGCCGTTCGTCGCGGGGAGGGCGGCGGCACGGTACGCGGGGGCGTTCTGGTCGGGGAACGGGGTGATCGCGGCGAACGCGCGGCGGGTGAGGGAGTCCGGGTCGCCGTAGGCCTCGGTGACCGACCGCTTCGGGCGCGACCGCAGCCCACCCACCGGTTCGGGACCGTCGACCCGGCCGGTACGACCGACCCGTCCCGCCTCCGACTCCGGCAGCCCCATCCACAGGTCCAGGCCCAGCGGCCCGGCGACCTCCGCCGCGAGCCACTCGCCGGCCCAGCGCCCCGTCACCCGCCGCACCAGCTCGTCCAGCAGCCAGCCGTACGTCAGCGCGTGATAGCCGTGGTCGGTGCCCGGCTCCCACGCGGGCGCCTGCCCGGCCACCGCCTCGGGGCCGCGGTGCGGGTCCAGTGCCTCCTCGGGCGTGAGCGGGCGGTCGAGCACCGGGAGCCCGGCGCGATGGTTCAGCACATGCCGGACCAGCAGCCGCTCCTTGCCGTGCGCCTTGAACTCCGGCCAGTACTCGCCGACCGGCGCGTCCAGGTCCAGCTCCCCGCGCTGGTGCAGGAGGAGGAGTACGGCGGCGGCGACGCCCTTGGTCGCCGAGCGCACGACCTGCGCGGTGCCGCGCTGCCAGGGATCCTCGCCGTCCACATCCCTGGTACCGGCCCACAGGTCGACGACCTTGCGCCCCTCCCGGTACACGGCGACGGCCGCGCCCCGCTCCCCGAGCGCGGCGAAGTTCCGTACGAACGCCTCCCTGACCGGCTCGAAGCCCTCGGCCACTGTGCCGTTCACGCCCACGTCCGTCTCCTCGTCCTGCCTGTGCGGGTGCCCTTCTACCCAAGCAGGACGGTGACGTCGATGTTCCCCCGGGTCGCGTTGGAGTACGGGCAGACCTCGTGCGCCGCGTCCACCAGCTTGGCCGCGATGCCCGCGTCCAGCACCGGCAGCGAGACGCTGAGGGCGACCGCGAGGCCGTAGCCGCGGTGCTTGTTGGGGCCGATGCCGACCTTCGCGGCGACGGTGGATCCGGTGAGGTCGTAGCCCTCGCGGTGGCCGACGAGGATCAGCGCGTTGTGGAAGCAGGTGCTGTAGCCGGCGGCGAACAGCTGCTCGGGGTTGGTGCCGTTGCCGTCCCCGCCGAGCTCCGGGGGCATCGCGACCTTGAGGTCGATCTGGCCGTCCTGGCTGGTGACGTAGCCGTCCCGGCCGCCGTGCGCGGTGGCCTCGGCGACGTACATGATCTTCGTCGGACGGGTGTCGACGGCGGTGCCTTCGACGGTCATGGTTGGCCCTCCCCCAGGCTGTATCAATGTGCGACTCCGCCGCGCGGCGCGCACAAGTACATCGTGCACAAGGTACTTGCCGGTAGGGTGCCTGCCGTTATCAGGGGGTAGCAACCGTCGGTAACCCGAGATCAGCCGATGGACCCGAGATCAGCGGTTGCGGTCGGCCGCGGCCCCCGCCCTCGCCGCCAGCTGCCACAGCTCCTCGCGCAGCCGCTCCACCTCCGGGCCGCCGAGCCCGGTCGCGGCGAGCAGGGCGCCCGGCACGCGCGCCGCGCGCTCCCGCAGCTCCTGTCCCCGCCCCGTGCACGCGACCAGCACCGACCGCTCGTCGCTCGCCGCACGCTCCCGGCGGACAAGACCCGCCGCCTGAAGCCGCTTGAGCAGCGGCGACATCGTGCCGTAGTCCAGCCGCAGTGCGCCGGCCAGCTCCTTCACCGTCGTCTCGCCGCGCTCCCACAGGACCAGCAGGACGAGGTACTGCGGGTAGGTGAGGCCGAGTTCGTCGAGAAGCGGGCGGTACGCGGCCGTCACCGCGCGCTGGGCGGCGTACAGCGCGAAGCACAGCTGCTCGTCCAGCAGCAGCGAGCCCTTGTCCGCGGTGCCCTCGTCGTTGGTCACGCGCCCATTGTCACGGACCGCGGATCGAATCCGAACGGCGGCTCCAGACGGTGGGCGCGCATCAGTCGTCGTTCGCGGCTTGTGCGCGTGCCCGGCTCCTGGCATCAGACGTTTTCCATGGCTGATGGCTGATGGCTGATGGCTGATGGCTGATGGCTGATGGCTGATGGCTGCGCTGGGCGGGTCCGGGTCGATGGGCAAGGGGGCGGGGTACGCGGCTGATCCGGCGTCCTCGTCGTGATTCGTCAGGCGCCCATTGTCACGGACCGCGGATCGAATCCGAACGGCAGCTCCAGGCGGTGGGCGCGCATCAGCTCGTCGTCGGACAGCAGCTCGGCCGTCTTCCCGTCCGCCGCGATCACGCCCTCACTCAGGATGAGGGAGCGGGGACACAGCTCCAGGGCGTACGGCAGGTCGTGCGTGACCATGAGGACGGTGACGTCCAACGAGCGCAGGATGTCGGCCAGTTCGCGGCGGGAGGCGGGGTCGAGGTTGGAGGAGGGCTCGTCGAGGACGAGGATCTCCGGCTCCATCGCCAGGACGGTCGCCACCGCGACCCGGCGCCGCTGGCCGAAGGAGAGGTGGTGCGGGGGACGGTCCTTGAACTCCGCCATGCCGACCCGCTCCAGCGCCCGGTCGACCCGTTCCTCCAGCTCCGGGCCCTTCAGCCCGGCCGCCGCCGGCCCGAAGGCGACGTCCTCGCGGACCGTCGGCATGAACAACTGGTCGTCCGGATCCTGGAAGACGATGCCGACCCGGCGCCTGATCTCGGCCATGTGCTGCCTGCCGACGGGCAACCCGGCGACGTGCACGCCGCCCGTGCCGCCGGTCAGGATGCCGTTGAGGTGGAGCACGAGGGTCGTCTTGCCGGCGCCGTTGGGCCCGAGCAGCGCGACCCGCTCGCCGCGCGCGATCGTGAAGTCCACGCCGAACAGGGCCTGGTGGCCGTCCGGGTAGGCGAAGGCGAGGCCGGAGACCTCCAGGGAAGCAGTGCTCACAGGGTCCATCCCAACACGCAGACGACGAGGGCGGCGAAGGGGAGCGCGAGGGCGTACGACCACTGCGCCCGGGACGCGGTCACCTCGTCGATCACCGGCATCGAACCGGCGTACCCCCGGCTGATCATGGCCAGATGCACGCGCTCGCCGCGTTCGTAGGAGCGGATGAACAGCGCGCCCGCCGACTTCGCGAGCACGCCCCAGTGCCGCACGCCCTTCGCCTCGAAGCCGCGCGACTCGCGGGCGATGCGCATCCGCCGCATCTCGTCCGCGATGACATCGCCGTACCGGATCATGAAGGACGCGATCTGCACGAGGAGGGGCGGAAGCTTCAACCGCTGGAGGCCGAGGAGGAGTTCACGCAGCTCGGTGGTGGAGGCGAGGAGTACGGAGGCGGCGACGCCCAACGTGCCCTTGGCGAGCACGTTCCAGGCGCCCCACAGCCCGCTCACACTCAGCGACATGCCCAGCACCTCGACGCGCTCGCCCTCCGCCACGAACGGCATCAGCACGGCGAACGCCACGAACGGCACCTCGATCAGCAGCCGCTTGAGCAGAAACCCTGCGGGCACGCGCGCGACGTACGCGACGAGCGCGAGCAGCACGGCGTACAGGCCGAACGCCCACATCGCCTCCCGCGGCGTCGACACCACGACCACCACGAACGCGAACGTCGCGGCGAGTTTGGTGTGGGGCGGCAGGCCGTGCACGGGCGAGTGCCCGTGCCGGTAGAGCCGGTGCGCGTGCCCTGCGCCCATGCTCAGACGCTCGTGCTCGTGGGCGACACATCGGCCGCCTCGTCCGTACGGCGCCGGCGCACCGCCCAGAAGATGCCGGTGCCCGCGGCCAGGGTCGCGCCGACGCCGATCGTCCCGGCGAGGCCGCCCGACAGACGGATGTTGTCGATGCCCTTGACGCCGTAGTCGGCGAGCAGGGAGTCGGCGCCCGCGTGCTCCTCCGCGGACTCGGCGAACCCCTTGTCCTCGGCTACCTTCTCCAGGCCGTCGGGGCTGGCGGAGGCGTAGAAGCTGACGAACCCGGCGAGGACGAGGGAGGTGACCAGGCCGCTGATCCACAGCGTGCGGCGTGAGGTCCGGGCCGCGACCGGCCGCGCGGCCTCGGGCGCCGGGGCGTCGACGAGCTCGCCGCCGACCCGCAGCTTCAGCGGCTGCCGCAGGTCACGGGCGCCGTAGACGAGGTCCGGGCGTACGGCGATGACGGCGCCGATGGTCAGCGCGGTGATCGCCGCCTCGCCGATGCCGATCAGCAGGTGGACGCCGACCATGGCGGTGGCGACCTTGCCGATCGAGACGTCGGTGGTGCCACCGATCCAGAACAGCAGCGTGAACGCGAGGGCCGCGGCCGGCACCGACACCACCGAGGCGACGAAGGAGGCGGCGGTGATCGAGCGCCGGGTCTTCGGCAGGACCTTCACCAGGCCGCGGAAGACCACGTAGGCGACTACGACGCCGACGATCGCCATGTTGGTGATGTTCACGCCGAGCGCGGTGAGGCCGCCGTCCGCGAAGAGGATGCCCTGCATCAGCAGGACGACGGAGATGCACAGCGCGCCGGTATAGGGGCCGACGAGAATCGCGGCGAGGGCGCCGCCGAGCAGATGTCCGCTGGTCCCGGCCGCGACCGGGAAGTTCAGCATCTGCACGGCGAAGATGAACGCCGCCACCAGGCCGGCCAGCGGCGCCGTCCGCTCGTCGAGCTCACGGCGCGCGCCGCGCAGGCTCACGGCGACCGCGGCCGCGGCGACCACTCCGGTCACGGCGGAGGTCGGGGCGTCTATGAATCCGTCGGGTACATGCACCGTTCGATGATAGTGGCTTAATGCGAATGGCTTGCAAGAGCGAGGAGCTTGTGCGTCGCATTGGTATCGCACATGTGAGATGCGTCGGCCACAGGGAGCGCTTTCCGCAAGATATGCGACATTGGAGGGGAGCGGAGGCACAGCTTTCGCCTAGGTCACGCAGCGTAAGGGGCCGTCCGATGTCGGTAATCGAACAGTACGCCCGAGCCCATATCGTCACGGATGCCGACCTCTTGCAGGAGGAGCAGGAGGCCGTCCCGGTCGTCCTGCGCTACGACCCCGAGACCGACCCGCGCTCGGTGCGCGTGCGGTTGCCCGGGCGCGAGGCCCACGAGTGGACGTTCTCGCGCTCCCTGCTGGAGCAGGGGCTGCGGGCCCCTGCCGGGAGCGGCGAGATACGTGTGTGGCCGTGCGGGAGGGTGCAGGCCGTCGTGGAGTTCCACTCGGACCAGGGCGTTTCCGTGGTGCAGTTCGAGTCGAAGGCCTTGATGAGGTTCCTGCGGCGGACGTATCTGGCCGCCGCGCCCGTAGCACGCTGAGGCTCAGCCGCCCAGCTTCAGCAGCGCCGCCACGATCGGGCCCGCCGTCTCGCCGCCGTGGCCGGCCGCCTGGACCACGCCTGCTGCCGCCAGGTCGTTCCGGTACGCGGTGAACCAGCCGTTCGGCTTCTTCTGGCCGTCGACCTCCGCCGAGCCGGTCTTCGCGCCGACGTCGCCGGTGACCCCGGACATCGCCTCGGCCGCCGTGCCGTAGGCCGCCGTGTAGGCCATCAGTTCGCGCAGCTGCGACAGCGTGGACGCGGACATGGAGCGGGAGGCGGTGGCGAGGGCGCGGTTGTCGACCGTCGGGGCCACCAGGTAGGGCTGCTTGAAGGTGCCCGACTTCACCGTCGCCGACACCGACGCCATGTTCAGCGGGTTCATCCGCACCCCGCCCTGGCCGATGAGCGAGGCCGCCATCTGCGCCTGGGACTGGACCGGGACGGAGCCGTCGAAGGTGGAAACGCCGACGGACCAGTTGTTCATGGACAGGCCGAAGACCTGCTGGGCCTGCTTGGTCAGGCTGTCGTTGTCCAGCTCGGGGGCCTGGCTGATGAAGGCCGTGTTGCAGGAGCGGGCGAAGCTCGCCTTGAACGTGCCGTTCTTGATCTCGAACTTGTCGTCGTTCTGGAACTTCCAGTGGCCGTACGTGAAGTACTTCGGGCAGGGGTGCTGCTTGTCCGCCGACGCGAGGCCCTTCTCGATCAGCAGCGACGAGGTGATGACCTTCATCGTGGAGCCCGGGGCGAGAGAGCCCTGGAAGGCGGTGTTGAAGCCGTGCGAGGAGTTCGCGACCGCGAGGATCTCGCCGGTCGACGGGCGCAGGACGACCACCGACGCCTTGGACTTCGCGGCGACCTGCTTCTCCGCGGCGGCCTGCATCGTCGGGCTCAGCGTCGTCTTCACGGTGCCCGGCGTGCCCTTGCTCAGCTCCAGCAGGGTCTTGTCGGACAGCTCGGCCTTCTTGGACTCCTTGCCCCGGATCACCTGGAGCTCGACGCCCGCCTTGCCGCCCGCCTTCTCGCCGTACTTCTCGCGCAGCCCGTCCAGGACCGAGCCCAGCGACGGGTATGCGGCCTCCGTCAGCTCGCCGCCGTCCCGGTCGAGCGCCTTGACCGGCGGGGTGCCGGACTCGCCGGTGACCAGCGTGTCGCCGTCCTTCAGGTCGGGGTGGACGATCGCGGAGTGCCACTCGACGAGCGGCTTGCCGTCCTCGGCGCGGCGGACGACGGTGAGTGAACTGTCGTACGTCAGCGGCTTCTCGGTGCCCTTGTACGCCACCGTCCCCTTCACGGAGAAGGGGACCTTGTCGCCGGTGCGGGTGCCGGCGGTGAGGGTGACGTCCTTGATGTGGGCGTCCTTGGTGTAGCCGGTCAGCAGGGCCTGGGCGGCCGTCGAGTCGTCCGTGGCGGCGGCGGCCTCGGTCACCTTGCCCTGCTGCCAGGCGGTGAGGAACACCCGGGCGGCGGACGTGACCTCGGTCGCCGACAGCGGGCCGGTCTTGACGTCCTTCGCCTTGTCGTCGGCGCTCGCCGACGTCGACTGCGTACGACTGTCGGCGACGGCCCCGCCGCCGAACAGCGCGTAGGCGCCGAACCCGGCGCCGCCGATGACCACGGCGATCATCCCGCCGACCACGGCGGGGTTGGTCTTCCGTCGCTCAGCGACGCGCCCTCTGTTGCCCACTTCTTTCCGTTCCCTCGCGTATTCCAGGGGCCCCCGCCGCCCTGCCGACCTCACGCATACCAACGACGACGACCACCCTAGAGTCCCGTGCCGCGGGGGATGAGTTCAGCCGGACGCTCGTAGCACGGCTGCGACAATCGGCCCGGCCGCGTCGCCGCCGTGGCCGCCCTGCTGGGACAGGGCCGCGGCCGCCACATCATCGCGGAAGCCGGTGAACCAGCTGTCGGAGGTGGCCTTTCCGTCGATCTCGGCGGAACCGGTCTTGGCGCCGATGTCGCCGCCGAGCCCCGACATGACCTGCACGGCGGTGCCCGGGGCCGTGGTCGCGGTCAGCCGCATCATCTGCTTCAGCTGGGCGGCGGTGCTCGCCCGCAGCCCCTCGGCGGTGGCCAGTTGGCGGTTGTCGAGCTCGGGCGAGACCAGATACGGCTGCCGGAACTCGCCGGTGATCGCGGTGGCCGTCACCGACGCCATGTTCAGCGGGTTCATCTGGACCTGGCCCTGGCCGATGGCGTTGGCCGCGCGGTCCGGGCCGCCGGAGGCGGGGACGCTGCCGTCGACGGACGTGATACCGGTCTTCCAGTCGCGGCCGAGCCCGAACCGCTCCTCGGCCTCCTGGGTCAGCGAGGCGTCGGTGAGCGGGTCCTCGTCGACGAGCTTGATGAAGGCCGTGTTGCAGGAGCGCATGAAGCCGCCTGCGAGGGTGGCGCTCGCGGTCTCGTCGGGCTCCAGGCCCGTGAGGTTCTTGAAGGTCTGGCTCTGCCAGGTGGCGGTCGGCGGACAGGGCGCCGGTCCGTTCATCGAGGTCACGCCGTTGTCGATGAGCATCGCCGCGGTGATGATCTTCATCGTGGAGCCGGGGGCGACCTTGCCCTCGAAGGCCGCGTTGAAGGCGTCGTCCCGGTGGTTGGCCACCGCCAGCACCTCGCCGGTGCTCGGCTTGAGCGCCACGACCGAGGACTGGTCGTACCGCTTCACCGCCTTCTCGGCCGCCGCCTGCACGCTCGCGCTGAGCGTCGTCTCCAGCTTGCCCGGTCTGCCCTTCGCGAGGGTCAGCAGCGAGGTGTCCGGCGACTCGTCGGCGTGCCGTATCGCCAGCTCGATGCCGGGCGAGCCGCCGGCCTTGCTGCCGTACCGCTCACGCAGCGTGTCCAGGATCGGGCCGAGCGAGGGGTACTTCTCCTTCGTCAGCACGGTGCCGTTACGGTCGACGGCCTCGATGGGCGGGCTCGCCGCCTCGCCGGTGACGAGAGTGTCGTCCCTCTTCAACTCCGGGTGGATCACGGTCGGTTGCCAGTCGACGAGGGCCCGGCCGGTGGTGAGCCCACGCACGACGGTGAGCTTGCTCCGGTACTCGATCGCCTTGGACTTCCCGCCGTAGGACACCTTCGCCTTCACCGTGTACGGCACGGTGGCGCCCTTGGTCCTGCCGGGCGTGATCTTCACGCCGGTGATGTGCGCGGCGTCGCCGTAGGAGGTGAGCACGGCCTGCGCGGCCGCGTCGTTGTTCGTGTACGACGCCGCCTGCGCCGCCTGCCCCTTCTCCCAGGCCGCGAAGAACTTCGCCGTGGTTTCCTCGACCTCGTCCCCGCTCGGCGGCCCGGACCGCACCGGCGCCGGCTCACCGCCCTGCCCTGTCGCCCCGCCGCCGTTCAACGCGGACATGATGTTGTACGCGCCGTACCCGGCCCCACCCACCATCACGGCGAACACCCCGCCTATGACAGCAGCCTTGACCCCCTTGGACATGGGTCCCCTCCCCGTTTCCCCGTTTCAGTCCTCCGCACTGTAAGTGGCGTGAGGGAAACCTGTGGAAGGAGTTTTCTTTTCTTGGCCGCTTTTGCGGCGATGGAGTGACCGAAGAGCGTCCGTCCGGATACCGCGGATACGACTGAGCGCCGCGTCCGGCCTGGTCGGCCGAATGCGGCGCTCAGCGGGAGACGGTCCTCAGAGGACGCCGAAGGGGCTGACGAAACCGAGGATGGCGGCCGCGGGAGCAGCCGCCAGGGGGAGGACGCCCGGCGGGTAGGCGGCCGAGTACGGGTACACCAGGTTCGTGGACGTCTGCGGGGGCTGGGAGTCGCGGGTGTCGGCGGTGGCGAGGGTGGCGGCCGACATGACCGCTGCTCCGGTGAGGGCAATGACAGCAAGTGTCCGTTTGGTTGCGTTCATGCCCGGTGAACGATCATCGCCTGCTCCTGTTACGCAAGCTAGACCCATGTGTCCAGCCACATTCGCGACCGCCAGTCGTCGACCGGAATCGCCGTGCCCGTGTAGATCGGCCAGAAGTAGATGAAGTTCCAGGCGATCAGCAGCACCAGCACGCCCGCGCCCGTCGCCCCCGCCACCCGGCGGGTCTCGCCGGAGCCCGGCGGGCCGATGATCGCGCCGAGGAGCATGGCCACGGCCAGGCAGAGGAAGGGGAGGAAGACGACGGCGTAGAAGAAGAAGATGGTGCGTTCCTGGTAGAGGAACCAGGGGAGGTAGCCGGCCGCGACCGCGCAGGCGATGGCGCCCGCCCGCCAGTCGCGGCGGAAGAGCCAGCGCCACAGGATGTACAGGACGGCGAAGGCGGCCACCCACCACAGCAGCGGCGTGCCGATCGCCAGGACCTCGCGCGCGCACTTCTCGCCCGCGTCGGCGGGGCAGCCGTCCTTGCCGGGCAGGGGGGACTCGTAGAAGAACGACACCGGGCGGCCGTCGACGATCCAGCTCCACGGGTTGGACTGGTAGGTGTGCGGGGACGACAGGCCCACGTGGAACTCGTACACCTGGTGCTCGTAGTGCCACAGGCTGAGCCACCAGTCGGGGAACAGCCACGACCAGCTGCTGGTACGGCCGTCGGCGCTCGCCCAGTCGCGGTAGTAGCCGCCGCTGCCGTCCGTGGGCGAGAGGATCCAGCCCGTCCACGACACGACGTACGTGACGATCGCCACCGGCACGGTCGCCAGGAAGGCGAAGCCCAGGTCGCGCTTGAGCACCGTGAGGTACGGGAAGCGGGCACCGGCGACCTTGCGGGCGCCGACGTCCCACAGGACCGTCATCAGGCCGAAGGCGACCAGGAAGTACAGGCCGTTCCACTTGGTGCCGATGGCCAGGCCCAGCATCAGGCCGGCCAGCCAGCGCCAGGGGCGCCATCCCAGGCGCAGGGTCTCGGCGGTGTGCGCGTCGGGGCGGACCCGGCCGTCGGCGTCGGCCGGCAGCGCGGCCGCGAGTTTCGCGCGGGCCCGGTCCCGGTCGAGGACGAGGCAGCCGAACGCCGCCAGCACGAAGAACATCAGCACCCCGTCGAGCAGCGAGGTGCGGGCCATCACGAAGGCCAGCCCGTCCACCGCCATCAGGCCGCCCGCGAGGCAGCCCAGGAAGGTGGAGCGGAAGACACGGCGGCCGATGCGGCACAGCATCAGGACGGCCAGGGTGCCCAGCAGCGCCGTCATGAACCGCCAGCCGAACGGGTTGAACCCGAACATCAGCTCGCCGAGCCCGATGACGTACTTGCCGACCGGCGGATGCACGACGTACGCCGCGTCCGTGGGGATCGGGACGTGGCCGTTCGTCGACAGGATCAGGTCGTTGGCGTTCTTGTCCCAGTTGACCTCGAAGCCGCGGTGGACGAGCGCCCAGGCGTCCTTGGCGTAGTACGTCTCGTCGAATATCACCTTCTTCGGGCTGCCCAGGTTCCAGAACCGCAGCACTCCCGCGAGCAGCGTCACCAGCAGCGGACCGCCCCAGCCGGACCAGCGCGCGATCCGCTCGGCGAGCGGCCGCGAGACGCCGAGGAACTGCCACATCCGCGGGCTGGGCTCGGCATACGGCGGCACGAGCCGGTCGCGTACGTCGCTTCTGGGCGTCGCCGTGTAGCCGAATCGGCGCAGCCGCTGCTGCCACGACGGCTGCTGCTCGTGGGTCGCCTGGCCCTGCCGGGTGTCCGTGGAGGACGCGGTACTGGTCACCGCGCCATCGTAGGGAACACGTCTGTGGGAGTCCCGTGGATGCGCCCTGCGAGGATGGAAACGTGACAGGAACCCTTGTTTTGGCAGGCACCCCCATCGGCGACGTCAAGGACGCCCCGCCCCGGCTCGCCGAGGAGCTGGCCGGCGCGGACGTGGTCGCCGCCGAGGACACCCGGCGGCTGCGGCGCCTGACCCAGGCGCTGGGCGTGCAGCCGGCCGGGCGCGTCGTGTCGTACTTCGAGGGCAACGAGTCGGCTCGTACGCCCGAGCTCGTCGAGGCGCTCCTCGAAGGCTCGCGCGTGCTGCTGGTGACCGACGCGGGGATGCCGTCGGTGTCGGATCCCGGGTACCGGCTGGTCGCCGCGGCCGTCGAGAAGGACATCCGCGTCACCGCCGTACCGGGGCCGTCCGCCGTACTCACCGCGCTCGCGCTGTCCGGGCTGCCCGTCGACCGGTTCTGCTTCGAGGGGTTCCTGCCGCGCAAGGCGGGGGAGCGGATGTCGCGTCTGCGGGAGGCGGCCGAGGAGCGGCGCACGCTCGTCTACTTCGAGGCCCCGCACCGGCTCGACGACACGCTCGCCGCGATGGCCGAGGCGTTCGGCGCCGAGCGGCGGGCCGCCGTGTGCCGGGAGCTGACCAAGACGTACGAGGAGGTCAGGCGGGGCGGGCTCGGGGAGCTCGCGGCCTGGGCTGCCGAGGGGGTGCGCGGGGAGATCACCGTCGTGGTCGAGGGGGCGCCCGAGAAGGGGGCCGAGGAGGTCGGCGCCGAGGAGCTCGTGCGGCGGGTTCGCGTGCGGGAAGAGGCGGGGGAGCGGCGCAAGGAGGCCATCGCGGCGGTGGCGGCGGAGGCCGGGGTGCCGAAGCGGGAGGTCTTCGACGCGGTGGTCGCGGCGAAGAACGCGGGGGCGTGAAATGCCGTGTGAGCGGGGCGTATCTCGGCTGAGCGGGCGCCCCATGCGGGGGTAAAGGGAGTCGGCCCTTTCGGCAAAGAACGTCCAAGTCGGCGCCAACACTGGACAGATGGCGTGCGTTCGCTGCCGCGGAGGAGTCCACTGGTCGAAGGGACGCAACCCGTCCCACCAGCGGACCACAGGAGCTGGCATGAGCGAGATCGCACAGCAGACCACGGGCCTTCGCAGCGCCGCGACCGCCGTCGTCCACGAGTCGTATTCCTTCGCCTGCATGCGATGCGGGCACGGCTGGGAGCAGTCGTACGAGATAGAGCACCACATAGACGGCCACGGCCGTGAGTTCGTCCTCTATGTGGCCGACGGCCAGGTGGTTCCGTCTCCGTTGAGCCGGCCCACGTGTCAGAACTGCGACAACCACGTCGTCCGCATCATGCGGCCCGGGCAGGTGTCCTCCGTGCAGAACTCCCTGCACCCCCAGCGGTCGATCCCCCGGCAGGGGAGGCCGACGCCGGAGTCGGCGGCCGGGACGGACCACCACTGGCATCTGTCCGATCTCCTGCACGTCTTCCACCGCAAGGCGAGCTGAGTCGAGGTCGGCTGAGACCGAGCGCCGACAGAGAAGGCATGCCCCTTTCGTAGGATCGGGGCATGCCTTCGAACGCCGCCGACAAGCACGCCGCCCCGCCCCTCCCGGAACCGCTCCGGGTGCCGGTCGCCGACTCCCACACCCACCTCGACATGCAGTCCGGCACCGTGGAGGAGGGCCTGGCGAAGGCGGCGTCGGTCGGGGTGACGACGGTCGTGCAGGTGGGCTGCGACGTACGCGGCTCGCAGTGGGCGGCCGAGACGGCGGCGCGGTACGACGCCGTGCACGCGACCGTCGCCCTGCACCCGAACGAGGCTCCGCGCATCGTGCACGGGGACCCCGACGGCTGGTCACGGCAGGGCGCGCGCGAACCCGGGGGAGCGCGGGCGCTCGACGAGGCGCTCGCGGAGATCGACCGCCTCGCCGCCCTCCCTCAGGTGAAGGGCGTCGGCGAGACCGGCCTCGACTACTTCCGCACCGGGCCCGACGGCAAGGAGGCGCAGGAGGCGTCCTTCCGCGCCCACATCGAGATCGCCAAGCGGCACGGCAAGGCCCTGGTCATCCACAACCGCGAGGCTCATGCGGATGTGCTGCGGGTGCTGAAGGAGGAGGGCGCCCCCGAGCGGACCGTCTTCCACTGCTACTCCGGGGACGCCGAGATGGCCCAGGTGTGCGCCCGCGCCGGCTACTACATGTCCTTCGCGGGCAACGTCACCTTCAAGAACGCCCAGAACCTGCGGGACGCGGTGGCGGTGGCCCCGCTGGAGCTGCTCCTCGTGGAGACCGACGCGCCCTTCCTCACGCCGGCGCCGTACCGCGGACGGCCCAACGCCCCGTATCTCATTCCGATCACGGTGCGCGCCATGGCCGCCGTACGGGGGATCGAGGAGGACGTGCTGGCGGCGGCCCTCGGGTCGAACACGGCACATGCCTTCGGTTACTGACCGATAACCGGCGGATAACGCTCGCCCGGGTCCACGCCCACCGATCGTCACGATACGTAGTCGGACCGCTTTGGAGAGTCACCACCCCTCCGCTACTTTCTGTGGGCCCGATCCGGATCCGGACTCCTCCGCTGGAGCGTGTCGTCGTGAGCAACGCGCAGTTCGAGACGTATGGCCCGATCCCCGTGCACGAGCCCCCGGCGTACGGCGGCTTCGACCCGTACAACGCGCAGACGCTGGCATACGGGGTGCCGGGGGCGTACCAGACGCGTACGGACACGTATGGACCTGTGTACGGGGTGTACGCCGGCTACGGCCAGCACGGTGGCCACGGCGGCCATGGGGACCACGGTCGCCATGGAGACCAGGGGAATCACGGGGACTACGGGGACTACGGGGACTACGGGGATTACGCGGCCTACGAGGACACGTACCGCCCCGCATACGAGGCCGCTGAAGCTGTGGCGCCCGTGCCGGTGGTACGCCCCCGGCGTGGTCGACGTGCCGCGCGCCGGCACCGGGCTCGAGCCGCCGAGCGGGTGGACGGGCCCATGCGCCGACTCGTGCCGCAGGCGTTGGTCGTCGCGTTCCTCGCGGGCGGCACGACCGCCTTCGTCGCCAAGGACAAGGCGATCGAGCTGACCGTCGACGGCGAGCCGCGCGAGATGCACACCTTCGCGGACGACGTCACCGAACTGCTGGCCGAGGAGGGCGTGGAGGTGGGGGCGCACGACGTGGTGGCGCCCGGTCCCGGTGCGGCGCTCACCAACGGTGCCGAGGTCGAGGTGCACTACGGGCGCCCGGTGCGGCTCACGCTCGACGGGCAGCGGCGCGAGGTGTGGACGACCGCGCGCACGGTCGAGGCGGCGCTCAAGCAGCTGGGGGTGCGCGCGGAGGGGGCGTATCTGTCGACGCCGCGCTCCCGGCGCATCGGGCGCGAGGGGCTCGCGCTGAATGTGCGCACCGAACGCGCGGTGACGATCATGGCGGACGGCCGGGCGCGCACGATCCGTACGAACGCGGCGACCGTGGGCGAGGTGGTCGAGCAGGCCGGCATCACCCTGCGCGGACAGGACACCACGTCCGTGCCGCACGAGAGCTTCCCGCGCGACGGCCAGACGGTCACGGTCCTGAGGATCACCGGCCGCAAGGAGATCCGCGACGAGGCGATCCCGTTCGCCGTGGAGCGGATCGACGACCCCTCGGTGTTCAAGGGAACGGAGGTCGTCGAGCGGGCGGGACAGCCGGGGCTGCGGCGGATCACGTACTCGCTGCGCACCGTCAACGGCGTCCGGCAGAAGCCGCGGCGGATCCGGTCCGAGGTGGTGCGGGAGCCGCGGACGCAGGTGGTGAAGGTGGGGACGAAGCCGTTGCCGACGTCCGTGCAGGGCGCGGGTGACCTGAACTGGGAGGGGTTGGCGGCGTGCGAGTCCGGGGGGCGGGCGGACGCGGTGGACTCGTCGGGGACGTATGGCGGGCTGTACCAGTTCGACACGCAGACCTGGCGGAACCTCGGCGGGAAGGGGCGGCCGCAGGACGCGCCGGCGGCGGAACAGACGCTGCGGGCGAAGAAGCTGTACGTGCGGCAGGGGGCGAGTCCCTGGCCGCACTGCGGGGCGCGGTTGCACGGGTGACCGTCAGCCGCCGGGGTCGGCTGCGGGGCCGGCCGCGCTGGTGCGATCGCGCCCGGCGGCGCCCCGTACCCTTGTCGGGTGAGCAGCCCCACCCCCGACGCCCTGCTGGGCCCCGCCGACATCCGTGAACTGGCGGCCGCCCTCGGTGTGCGCCCCACCAAACAGCGCGGCCAGAACTTCGTGATCGACGCGAACACGGTCCGCCGTATCGTCCGCACCGCGGCGGTCCAGCCCGACGACGTGGTCGTCGAGGTCGGCCCGGGGCTCGGCTCGCTCACCCTCGCCCTGCTGGAGGTGGCCGACCGCGTCACCGCCGTCGAGATCGACGACGTACTGGCCGCCGCGCTCCCCGCGACCGTCGCGGCCCGCATGCCGGAGCGCGCCGACCGTTTCGCGCTGGTGCACACCGACGCGATGCACGTCGCGGAGCTCCCGGGCCCGCCGCCCACCGCCCTGGTCGCGAACCTGCCCTACAACGTGGCCGTCCCCGTGCTCCTGCACATGCTGGAGACCTTCCCGAGCATCGAACGCACCCTCGTCATGGTGCAGTCGGAAGTCGCCGACCGCCTGGCCGCCGCGCCCGGCTCCAAGGTGTACGGCGTGCCGTCCGTGAAGGCCAACTGGTACGCCGAGGTGAAGCGGGCCGGTGCCATCGGGCGCAATGTCTTCTGGCCCGCGCCGAACGTCGACAGCGGGCTGGTGGCGCTGACCCGGCGCGCCGAGCCGATCAAGACGACCGCCTCGCGGCGTGAGGTCTTCGCCGTCATCGACGCCGCCTTCGCCCAGCGCCGCAAGACGCTGCGGGCCGCGCTCGCCGGGTGGGCGGGTTCGGCGGCGGCGGCCGAGGCGGCGCTCGTCGCGGCCGGGGTCTCGCCGCAGGCGCGTGGAGAGGCGCTGACGGTCGAGGAGTTCGTGCGCATCGCGGAGCACAAGGAAGCCGCCGCCCAGCACAAGGAGTCCGAGTAAGTGAGCGCGAGCGTCACCGTACGGGTCCCCGCCAAGGTCAACGTCCAGCTCGCGGTCGGCGCCGCCCGTCCCGACGGGTTCCATGACCTGGCCAACGTCTTTCTCGCCGTGGGCCTGTACGACGAGGTCACCGCGACCCCGGCCGAGGAACTGCGCGTGACCTGCGAGGGGCCGGACGCCGGCCAGGTCCCGCTCGACCGTACGAACCTGGCGGCGCGGGCGGCGATCGTGCTCGCCGAGCGCCGGGGGATCGACCCGGCCGTGCACCTCCACATCGCCAAGGACATCCCGGTCGCCGGCGGCATGGCCGGCGGCAGCGCGGACGGCGCGGGCGCGCTCCTGGCCTGTGACGCGCTGTGGGGCACGCACGCCTCCCGTGAGGAACTCCTCGACATCTGCGCCGAGTTGGGCAGCGACGTGCCGTTCAGCCTGGTCGGCGGGGCGGCGCTCGGCACCGGGCGGGGGAGAAGCTCCGGACGCTCGACGTGGGCGGCGCCTTCCACTGGGTGTTCGCGATGGCCGAGCGCGGGCTGTCGACGCCCGCCGTGTTCCGTGAGTTCGACCGGCTCGGCGAGGGCACGGACATCCCGGAGCCGGTCGCCTCCGAGCCGCTCCTCGACGCCCTCGCGAAGGGCGACGCCGACGCGCTCGCCGCCGCCGTCTCCAACGACCTGCAGCCCGCCGCCCTCTCCCTGTTCCCGGAGCTCGCCGACACCCTCGCCGCCGGCCGTGCCGCGGGCGCGCTCACGGCGCTGGTCTCCGGCTCGGGCCCGACGACGGCGTTCCTCGCCCGCGACCCCGAGTCGGCGGTGAAGGTGGCCGAAACTCTACGGTCGTCGGGGACCTGCCGAGTGGTGCGTACGGCGTCCGGACCCGTGCCGGGGGCCACGGTGATCAGCCGGTGAGCTCCCTCTGGCCTGCATAAATGTGCGGGTGGGAGGGCAAGGGTGTAAGGCACGCCACAGTAATTTAATGTTCACCAATGGGGTTTCGTGATCCTTTTCAGGTGATCTGCTCCTCAGCGAGGGGTGGCATGATCAGCCACCCCCGGTCGTCTGTTACCGGTGGTACTCCTGAGGAGCTCCCATGGGGCACATGGACCACTTCAGCGCGGGATGGGTCACCCCCGTCCTGTCCTACGCGATGGCCTGCGTCGGCTCGGCGCTCGGACTGCGCTGCACCGTCAGGGCACTTGAAGCGGACGGGGCCTCCAAGCGGAACTGGCTGCTGCTCGCCTCGCTCGCCATCGGCTCCGGCATCTGGACCATGCACTTCATCGCGATGATGGGCTTCAGCGTCGACGGCACCCCGATCCGCTTCGACGTCCCGATCACCGTGCTGAGCCTGCTGATGGCCGTCGCCGTGGTCGCGGCCGGCGTCTTCACCGCCGGATACGGCCGCTCACGCGTGATGTCGGTCCTCCTCGGTGGCCTCGGCGCCGGGCTCGGTGTCGCCGCCATGCACTACACCGGCATGGCCGCGCTCAACCTGCACGGCGAGGTCGACTACGACCCGATGCTCGTCATCGCCTCGGTCGCGATCGCCGTCGTCGCCGCGACCGCCGCACTGACCCTCACGCTCATCGTGCGCGGACCGGTGCTGGCGACCGCCGCCGCGCTCGTCATGGGGCTCGCCGTCAGCAGCATGCACTACACCGCGATGTACGCCGTGAACATCTCCCTCGCGCCCAGCAGCGCGGCCCTGCCCGGCGCCACCGCCACGGAGTTCATCTTCCCGCTGGCCGTGCTGCTCGGCTCGTTCCTCTTCCTCGCCGCCGCGTACGTCGCGCTGTCCCCGACCGGCAAGCGCCACGAGTCGGCCGCCGCGGCACAGCTGCTGCGCGAGGTCGAACTCACCACGGCCTGACGGCTCCCCGTACCCCCGAGCTTCTCCCCCGACCCAGGTCGAACGAGGTCCCCTCATGCGCGTCCCCCGCCGTACCTCCGCCCGGCTGCGCCCCAGATCGGTGCGGGCGAAGATAGTCTCCCTGCTGATGCTGCCCATCGTGTCCCTCATGGCGCTGTGGGGCTTCGCCGCCGTGACGACCGCCTCCAGCATCGGCGACACCGAGCGCGCCAAGGACGTCAACTCCGAACTCCTCACCCCGGTCGGCGACTTCGTCACCGTGCTGCAGGCCGAGCGCACCGCCGCGATGCGGTCCGCGACGGCCCCGGAGGCCTTCGCCAAGGCCCGCGAGGCCACCGACAAGGCCGCCACCGCCCTGCTCGACGGCATCAACGCCGCCAGCTCCGACGCCGCCCTCCTCGACGCGAGCCTGCCCGGGCGCATCGAGCGCCTGGAGGCCGACGCCGAGGGGCTGGCGAAGCCGCGCGCCGAGGCGGCCGCGAAGAAGGCGGGGGCGCCCTCGGCCGCGTACACCGCGTACTCGGCGATCATCGAGCACGCCTTCGCCGTCACCGGCGCCCTCACCGGCGACCAGGGCACCGACGCCGCGTCCGAGGCGCGCGTGGTGCTCGAACTCGCCCGCGCGCGCGAGGCACTGGCGCGGGAGCAGGCGCTGCTGGCCGCCGCCGGCGCGCGCGGGACGCTGGGCAAGGAGCCGTACGCGCTGTTCGTGGGCGCCGTCGCCCTGCAGCGCGACCTGCTGGAACCCGCCGTCGCCGACCTGAAGGCCGCACACCGGGCGGCGTACGAGGAGATCCTGGGCGGCGACGGGCACGCGCGCGTGCGGGCCGTCGAGAACCGGGTGCGGGACGCCGGGGCCGGAGCGGCGGCCGTGACGGCCGGTTCGCTCGCGGGCTGGGACACGGCGGTCTCCGGTGTGCTGAAGGAGCTGACCGAGGCCGAGACGGCGGCCGGAACGGGGGCCACCGCGCAGGCCGACCCGTTCGGCTGGGACACCCTCGGCGCCTCGGGCGTGGCGGTGGTGCTCGGCCTGGTGGGCGTGCTGCTGTCGCTGCTGGTCTCCGTGCTCGTCGGACGCGGCCTCATCGTCGAGCTCCTCGACCTGCGCAACGACGCCCTGGAGGTCGCCGGCCGGCGCCTGCCCCAGGCCATGCGCAAGCTGCACGCCGGACAGGGCGTCGACATCGACGCCGAGGCCCCCATGCGGCGACTGGCCGGCGACGAGCTGGCCCAGGTCGG
Source organism: Streptomyces sp. DT2A-34 (assembly GCF_030499515.1). Classification (NCBI taxonomy): domain Bacteria; kingdom Bacillati; phylum Actinomycetota; class Actinomycetes; order Kitasatosporales; family Streptomycetaceae; genus Streptomyces; species Streptomyces sp. DT2A-34. Next base: position 5,902,189 of record NZ_JASTWJ010000001.1, read on the forward strand.
CACCGCGCTCACGGCGGTGCAGCGGGCGGCGCTGAAGGCCGCGAGCGAGCGCGCCGAACTGCTGAGCGGGATCTCCGGGGTGTACGTCAGCCTGGCGCGCCGCAGCCAGGTGCTGCTGCACCGTCAGCTGGACCTCCTGGAGGGGATGGAGCGGCGCCGGCAGGATCCGGCGGAGCTGCAGGACCTGTACCGCGTCGACTACCTCGCGACACGGATGCGCCGGCACTCCGAGAGCCTGCTGATCCTCTCCGGCATCGCGCCGGGGCGTGGCTGGCGGGACCCGATCGCGCTGGCGGACGTGCTGCGCGCGGCCGTCGCCGAGATCGAGAACGGGCAGCGCGTGCAGATCTGGGCGGTGCCGAGGGTGTCGCTGGTGGGCGGCTCGGTCGCCGACGTCATCCATCTCCTCGCCGAACTGGTCGAGAACGCCACGGCGTTCTCCCCGCCGAGCACCAAGGTGCAGCTGCGCGCCGCCCGGATCCGCGAGGGGCTCCTCATCGAGGTCGAGGACAGCGGCTTCGGCATGAACGAGGACGCCCTCGCCGACGCCAACCGCAAGCTCCAGTCCGAGAAGGTCGACCTCCTCGACGCCAAGCAGATCGGCCTGTTCGTGGTGAACCGGCTGCGCGAGCGGCAGGGGCTGCGCGTCGAGCTGCGCGCCTCGCCGAACGGCGGCGTCACGGCGGCCGTCCTCGTCCCCGAGAACCTGCTGCGCGACGACATGCCGGTGGGTGAACAGGAGCTCCAGGGACGGGGCCTGGCCCCGGCGGCGGCGCTGATCACGCAGCGGCAGCGGGCGGACGGCGCCGGAGCGTAACGCCGTACTCACAAGTAGGGGTTCCTTGCCCGATCTTCACACGAATGTACGGCGATCGGAGTACGCGTGGGGCGGGTGGGACGGTTAGATTCCCTTGACGTTTCAAGCGTCTGGCGTCAGGCCAGGCCGCCCGTGCTGCCCTCGGCATGCCCGGCGCCCCCGTCAAGTGCACTTCTGGAAGGGGACACGTCCGTGTCCGAATCCCCCACCCCCGCCCAGCCGTCCCACCGTAGAAAGCGCTCCCTGTCCCGGCGCGGCGTGATCGCCGCCTCGGGAGCGGTGGCCGCCGGTGCCGCGCTCACGCCGATGGTGTTCGCGTCCAGCGACTCCGGCGAGACGGACAACTCCGCGTCCGGCTCCGGCGATTCCGGTACGACGCCGGAGAAGTTCCCCGCCACCCGGACCGAGGCCGCCACCGGCACCGGCGAGGCCGCCACCGCCTTCGCCGCCACCTACGTCGGTGTGCGCTGGTCCGGCGCGAAGCAGGGTGCCGCCATCCGGCTCGCGGACGGCGACTGGCAGACCCTCGCGAGCGGCTGCGCGACCGTCGAGAACGGCGGTACGGCCCTGGTCGCCGCCGACAACGCCACCGCGTACGAGGTGAAGGCCCCGAGCGGCATCGACGGCGTCCACTCGCTGGCGATCGACACCACCGACGGCCCCGACCGCACCGTCCAGGTGCCGAGCGAGCCCACGCGCGTGCGTGGCGTGCGCTACCTCTCGCGCCCGGCCTGGGGCGCCGACGAGTCCAAGCGGTTCAAGCCGGACGGCTCGGTGAACTCGCCCGAGACGTACTACCCGCTCCAGATCATCACGGTCCACCACACCGCGACGCCGAACGGCGATCCCGACCCGGCCGCGACGGTGCGCGCGATCTACGAGTTCCACGCGATCACCAACGACTGGGGCGACATCGGCTACCACTTCCTCATCGACGAGGCGGGCAACGTCTACGAGGGCCGTTACTCCGGCGACGACGGCATCCCCGCCTTCAACCAGGACGGCGACCTCGTCACCGGCTTCCACTCCGTGGGCTACAACTCAGGCGCCCTCGGCGTCGCCCTGATCGGCACCCTCCAGGAGCAGGGTCCGACGGACGCGGCCAAGGCCTCCCTGATCCGGCTGATCAAGGTCATCTCCCGCTTCAAGGGCCTGGACCCGCAGGCGCAGGTGACGTACGTCAACCCGGTCAACGGCACGAAGAAGGACACGAACGTGGTCGGCGGTCACCGCGACTACTTCGCCACCGAGTGCCCCGGCAACATCATGTACAACCTCCTCGCCGAGGTCCGCGCGGCGGCCGCCCGCCGCTGACCCCGGGCACGGCGATGCGCCCCGGGGGTCCGGTCCCCGGGGCGCACGGTCGTTCAGAGCCTCTGCATGTGTCTCAGAAGGTCAGTTTCCAGCTGTTGATGTATCCGGTGTCCGCGCTGTAGACGTCCTGCACCTTCAGCTGCCAGGTCCCGTTGACCGTCGTCTCACTGGACGCGTTCACCGTGTAGGTGGCGTCGACGTTGTCCGCCGAGTCGGAGGAGCTGCTGTTCTTCAGGCGGTACGTCGAGCCGTCGGGCGCCACCAGATCGATCACCAGGTCACCCCGGTAGGGGTGGACGATGCTGACGTACACCGACAGGTCGCTGGGGGTGCTGCCGGTGAGGCCGCTGACGGTGATCGGCGAGTGGACGGCCGAGCCCGCGTCCGGGACGGAGACGTCGGTGGTCGACTCGAAGGCGGAGCCGGTGTCGCCGCCGTCGTCCCCGCCGTCGCCGTCACCGGCCGGGGTGACCTGGAGCAGCAGGTTGGGGCTGCCGGTCCCCACGCCGGTGAGCGTGGCGGAGGAGGCCGCCGAGGTCAGGGCCGAGGCGACCGCGGAGGGCGTGGCGCTCGGGTTCTCGCCGACGTAGACGGCCGCGGCGCCGGCGACGTGCGGGGACGCCATCGACGTACCCGAGTAGGTCGCGGTGCCGGAGTCGGAGGCGTTGGAGGCCGAGGTGATGCTCGACCCGGGCGCGAAGAGGTCCGGTACGGAGCCGTAGTTGGAGAAGGAGGACCGGGCGTCGGCGCTGGTCGAGGCGCCCACGGTGAGGGCCGCCGAGACACGGGCCGGGGAGTTCGAGGAGGCGTTGGTGTTGTCGTTGCCGGCCGCGACGGCGTAAGTGATGCCCGCCGCGATGGAGTTCTGGACCGCCTCGTCGAGCACCGAGTCGGCGCTGCCGCCCAGCGACATGTTGGCGACGGCCGGGAACTGGGCGTTCTCGGTGACCCAGTCGATGCCCGCGACCACGCCGTCGGTCGTACCGGAGCCGTCGTCGTCGAGGACGCGCACGGCGACGATGTCCGCGTTCTTGGCGACGCCGTACGTGGATCCCGCGACGGTGCCGGCCACGTGCGTGCCGTGGCCGTTGCCGTCCTGCGCGGTGGAGTCGCCGTCGACCACGTCGTAGCCGTAGGAGGCCCGGCCGCCGAACTCGCTGTGGGTGATGCGGACGCCGGTGTCGATGATGTACGCCGTCACACCGCTGCCCGCGCTGTCCGGGTAGGTGTACGACGAGTCCAGCGGCAGGTCCGCCTGGTCGATGCGGTCCGGGCCCCAGGTCGGTCCGGTCTGGGTGGCGTTGATGTGGACCGTCTTGTTCTGGACGACCCTCTCGACGGCCGGGTCGGCGGCGAGCCGCTTGGCCTCGGTCTCGCTCATCTCGGTCGCGTAGCCGTTGAGCGCGCTCTTGTAGGTGCGCTCCACCTCGGCGCCGTAGCGCGTGGCGAGCGCCCTGCCCTTGGCGGAGGCGGCCCGGAAGCCGGCGTTGTCCTTGAGGGTGACGATGTAGCTGCCCTTGATGGCGCCGGGCGCGTCGGCGCCCTGGACGACGCCCTCGGCGGGGGCCGCGGAGGCGGGGGCGGTGGTCGCGGCGCCCACCGCGAACAGGGCGGCGGCCGAGACGAGCGCGGCGAGGGCGACGCGTCTGCGGCGGGGTGCGGGGGAGTGCTGCACGGACGACACGGGGAGGGGGAGACGTGCGCGGACTGGGCCGTGGGGGGTGGCCTGTCGTGTGCGCTTACGGTGACGTTTTTGAAGAGGTCACGTCAATTAGGGGAATCCCTACGCGCGAGTAAGCGCGGGTGAGGGGGCGGGTGCCGACGCGGATAGAGGAGGTGTCGGTGCGCCGGACTACCCTGGAGGGTCGATCGATCCCCCTGGGCAGGAGAGAAATGGCCGTCAATCTGGTCAATGTCGAGAACGTCAGCAAGGTGTACGGCACCCGTGCCCTGCTCGACGGTGTCTCGCTCGGCGTCTCCGAGGGCGATCGCATCGGTGTCGTGGGTCGCAACGGCGACGGCAAGACGACCCTGATCCGCATGCTGGCCAAGCTGGAGGAGGCCGACACCGGCCGGGTCACCCACTCCGGCGGACTGCGCCTCGGCGTGCTCACCCAGCACGACTCGCTCGACCCCGCGGCGACCGTCCGGCACGAGGTCATCCGGGACATGGCCGACCACGAGTGGGCCGGAAACGCCAAGGTCAGGGACGTACTCACCGGCCTCTTCGGCGGCCTCGACCTGCCCGGCTTCCCGCAGGGCCTCGACACCGTCATCGGCCCCCTCTCCGGTGGCGAGCGGCGGCGGATCGCGCTCGCCAAGCTGCTCATCGAGGAGCAGGACCTGATCGTCCTCGACGAGCCCACCAACCACCTCGACGTCGAGGGCATCGCCTGGCTCGCCCAGCACCTGCGCGAGCGGCGCTCGGGGCTCGTGTGCGTCACCCACGACCGGTGGTTCCTCGACCAGGTCTGCACGCGCATGTGGGACGTGCAGCGCGGTTCGGTCTACGAGTACGAGGGCGGCTACTCCGACTACGTCTTCGCCCGCGCCGAGCGCGAGCGCATCGCCGCCACCGAGGAGGTCAAGCGGCAGAACCTGGTCCGCAAGGAGCTGGCCTGGCTGCGGCGCGGCGCCCCCGCGCGTACCTCCAAGCCGCGTTTCCGGGTCGAGGCGGCCAACGAGCTCATCAAGGACGTACCGCCGCCCCGGGACAGCAGCGAGCTGATGAAGTTCGCCTCGTCCCGGCTCGGCAAGACCGTCTTCGACCTGGAGGACGTGACCATCCAGGCCGGTCCCAAGATGCTGCTCAAGCATGTGACGTGGCAGCTCGGTCCCGGCGACCGCGTCGGCCTCGTCGGCGTCAACGGCGCGGGCAAGACCTCCCTCCTGCGCGCGATGGCGGAGGCGGCGCGGACCGAGGGCGAGACGCAGCCGGCCGGCGGGCGGGTCGCCGTCGGAAAGACCGTCAAGCTCGCCTACCTGTCCCAGGAAGTCTCCGAGCTGAACCCCAACCTGCGGGTGCTGGAGGCCGTTCAGCAGGTGCGCGAGCGCGTGGACCTCGGCAAGGGGCGCGAGATGACCGCCGGGCAGCTGTGCGAGACGTTCGGCTTCAGCAAGGAGAAGCAGTGGACGCCGGTCGGGGACCTGTCGGGTGGTGAGCGGCGCAGGCTCCAGCTCCTCCGTCTCCTGATGGACGAGCCCAACGTCCTCTTCCTCGACGAGCCCACCAACGACCTCGACATCGAGACCCTCACCCAGCTCGAGGACGTCCTCGACGGCTGGCCGGGCTCGATGATCGTCATCTCCCACGACCGGTTCTTCGTCGAGCGGACCACGGACCGGGTGTTCGCCCTGCTCGGCGACCACAGCCTGCGGATGCTGCCGCGCGGCATCGACGAGTACCTGGAGCGGCGCCACCGCATGGAGGCGCAGGTCGCCGCCACGGCTTCCGCCCCGGCCGCCGAGAAGGCCGTACCGGAGAAGAGCGCCGCCGATCTGCGCGTCGCCAAGAAGGAGTTGCAGAAGATCGAGCGGCAGCTCGACAAGCTCTCCGAGCGGGAGACCAAACTGCACGCCCAGATCGCCGAGCACGCCACCGACTTCGCCAAGGTCGCCGAACTCGACGCCGAACTGCGCGACTTGGCGGGGCAGCGGGATGAACTGGAGATGCGCTGGCTGGAACTCGCCGACGAGGCGTAGGCGCTCCGCTGGGTGCCGCGTTGTTGGGGGTGCCGCGAGGTGTCGTTGGTCGGCTGCGGCGCCGTCGTGGCTGGTCGCGCCCGCGCGGCGGAGCCGCATATTCAATGCAGCCCCGCGCCCCTTGGGGCGCTGCAGTACCGCCTCGCGTGAAGGGGGCGTGAAGGCGGATAACGGGGGCATCACGGGGCGGTTCTCCCTTGGGAACAGGGGCTGAGACGGGCCGGTGGGTTGTCGGTGGCGGGTGATAGAAAGAGCCGTCTGAAGACAGTCTGAGAAACGCTGGTGTGGCGGAAACGCGACGGCACAGGACGTGGCACCACACCGGTCACAAGGGGGAACCGCGCATGAGCCAGCCGCCCAACCAGCCGCCGCAGGGCGGTTTCGGCGTACCGCAGGATCCGCGGCAGGGTGGCTTCGGAGCGCCGCAGCCCCCGCAGCCGGGTGCTTCGCAGACCCCGCCCCCGCCGCAGGGCCCGCCCCAGGCGCCCCCGCCCCCGCAGGGCCCGCCGCCCGGCGCTCCCCAGCCCGGCTACGGCTACCCGCAGCAGCAGCCGGCGCAGCCCGGGCAGCCGGGCGCCTATGGCCAGCCGCAGCAGCAGCCTGGCCCGTACGGCTATCCGCAGCAGCCGGGCCCGTACGGCCAGCAGCCCGCCCAGGGTTACGGTTTCCCGCCCCAGCAGCAGTACCCGGGTGCCCCCGGCACCCCGCCGCCCGGCTCGGGCAGCCCCTTCAAGGGCAAGCCCGCCCTCATCATCGGTGCCGTGGCCGCGGTGCTGCTTGTCCTCGCCGGCACCGTGTTCGCGGTGACCCGCGGCGGCGACGACGACCCGAAGACGCCGGTCGCCCAGCCGACCGGCGACCCGAAGGGCTCCGGGTCCCCGACCGGCGACTCCGGCAACGGCAGCGGCGGTGGCGGCGCCGACCCGGAGAACCTCAACGCGGGCCGCCAGTCCGGTGAGTCGAAGGTGCTCTGGTACACGCAGGCGCCCGACGCGCCCGCCTCCGGTGCCGACGCCCCCGGCATGTGGATCACCGACAAGGCCGCGGTGAAGGCGGCGTACAAGCAGGTGCTCGCCTACAACCTCGGTGACGGCGAGGCCGCTTGGGACCCGATCACCTTCCCGCAGAAGATCTGCGCGGTCACCCCGCAGCAGTCGGCCGACGACAAGATCGTCGTGGCGTACATGAGCGGCAGCAGCGACCGCGCCAAGTGCAACCAGCTCCAGCAGATCGACCTCGGCACCGGCGCCAAGGGCTGGAAGGGCTCCGTCGCCAACGGCGCGCTGTTCGACAGCACGCTCGACGTCGAACTGTCCATCACCGGCAGCACGTTGATGGTCGGTCGCTCGCAGTCCGGCACGGCGTACGACATCGACAGCGGCGAGAAGCTGTGGGACAAGACGCGGTTCGGCGACAAGTGCTTCCCGGACGCGTTCGCGGGCGGCGAGAAGCTGATCGCCGTGGCGAGCTGTGACGCCACCGGCACCAACGAGCACGACGAGGTGCAGCAGCTCGACCCGGCAACCGGCAAGGTCAAGTGGACCTGGCAGTTCGACAAGGGCTGGAAGGTCGCGCGCTTCTTCTCCCTCGACCCGCTGGTCATCTACAGCACCAACGAGGACAAGAAGCAGTGGAACATCTCCACCCTCGGCGCCGACGGCAAGCGCCGCTCGCAGGTCCAGGTCTCCCTGGAGATCGGCGCCCAGTGCGGCTGGGCCATCCTCCAGCGTGACCTCCAGGGCTGCACCGGTGTGGCCGCCGACGCCGACACGCTCTACATGCCGACCAAGGCGACGACCGGCGCCAACGAGATCGTCGCGATCAACCTCGCCAACGGCAAGCAGAAGTGGCGCGTCAAGTCCCCGGCGGACGAGTCGATGCTGCCGATCAAGGTCGAGGACGGCAAGCTCATCGCCTACGTCGAGCCGTCGTACGACGCGGGTGGCCGGGTCGTGTCCATCCCGGTCAGCGGCAGCAGCCCCCAGCCGACGACGCTGCTGCAGAACCCGGCGAGCGCCGCGCGCGTCGAGAACGGCTTCTTCTCGAAGGACCTCGACTGGGCCGACGGGCGCCTCTACCTCTCCAGCACCCGGCTGAGCGGCAACGACCAGGCGAAGGAGAAGCTGATGCTCGTCTACGGCAAGTGAGGCGTGCGTCCGCTCTCCCCTTCCCCACCGCCCCCAACGCGTCCGCCGTCCCCCTCCCCTGAGGTACCCACGCCATGACCCAGCCGCCTCCACCGCCCCACCAGCCCCCGCCGGGAGGAGGGTTCGGCGCGCCGCAGCCACCGCAGCAGCCACCGCAGCCGCCCGGGCAGGCACCTCAGACACCGTCGGCGCCGCAGCAGCCGCCGCAGCCCGCGTACGGCTATCCCCAGGCACCCCAGGCGCCCCAGGGAGCCCCGCAGACCCCTCCGGCCGGGTACGGCTACCCCGGCCAGCAGCCCGCCGCATACGGTCAGCCGCAGAATCCGTACGGCCAGCCGCCGAACCCGTACGACGGGCAGCAGCAGAACCAGCACGGGCAACAGCAGCAGCCCGGCTACGGCTACGGCTATCAGCAGGCGGCCACGCCGCAGTACCCCCAGCCCGCCGCGCCGGGCGGCGGCTCGAAGCTCAACGCGCAGGTGGCCGTCATCGTGGCGGCGGCCGTCGTGGTGATCGCGCTGATCATCGGCGGTGGCGTGTGGTACGCCAAGTCCGGTGACAAGGGCGGCACCGACAACACCGCCGGCTCCAGCGGCGGCACCGGCGGCGGCGAAAACGGCGCCGGCGGCGGCGACTTCCCCGACGGCACGGAGAGGGTGCCCGCCGACCCCGCCTCCAAGGTCCTCTTCCGGGTCCCGCCGCCCGATGTCGACGACAAGAGCAGCGTCACCGTGTCCGGCTCGTGGCTGACCGCCAAGGCGTACGTCAAGAGCGGCGTCGCCCAGATCGTCGGCTACGACCCCGACAAGGGCACCAAGCTGTGGACGATCCCGCTGCCGGGACCGGTCTGCCTGGCGACCGAGCACATCACCGAGGACAACCTGACGGCCATCGCCTTCGAGCCCGCGATGCCGACCAAGGCGAAGCCCTCGCACGGCTGCACCCAGGTCGCGGCGCTCGACCTCGATGCCGGCAAGAAGCTGTGGACGAAGACCGCCGAGGTCGAAGGCGACGCGATCCAGTTCGACAACGTCACCGTCAGCGGCGGCACGGTCGCCGCCGGCGGCATCAGGGGCGGCGCCGCGTTCGACCTCCGGACCGGCAAGCCGCTGTGGGTACCGAAGGCCAACGACAGCTGCTACGACCTCGGGTACGCCGGTGGCGCGAAGCTGGTCGCGGTCCGCAAGTGCGGCTCCTACACCCAGCCCCAGCTGCACATCCAGACCATCGACCCGCAGTCCGGGAAGGTGATCTCCGAGTACAAGATGACCGAGGGCGTCGAGTACGCCAGCGTGATCTCCACCGAGCCGCTCGTCGTGGCCGCCGAACTCGGCGAGTCCCAGGACTCCATCGGCATCACGGACGCCTTCTCCATCGACAACAAGACCGGCAAGCTGCGCAACCGCATCTCCCTGCCGGGCGGTCAGTACGCGGCACGCTGCCCCGGCGTCACCAAGATCGAGTCCTGCACGGGCGTCGTGGTGGGCAACGACCGGCTCTACGCGCAGACCGAGGAGCACGCCGGCGGCGGCGAGCGCGGCCGGACCAACGAGATCGTCTCGTTCGACCTGGCCACCGGCAAGCAGACCGGGCAGCGCGCGGACGCGGGCGACGGGTACAACATCACGCCCCTGCGCATGGACGGCGGCAACGTGATCGCGTACAAGCGTCCGCCGTACGACAAGGGCGGGCAGATCGTCAGCATCGACGGCGGCAGCTTCAAGGAGACGAAACTGCTGGAGAACCCGGCCACGCAGGTGGTGCGCGATGCGGAGACCCGGATGTCTCCGGATTATGCCGAGATCATCTACGCGCAGGGGCATCTGTACATGTCCGCGATGTACGCGAGCGAGCTGACCAGTTCGGACACGAGCAAGTCCCATGTGATCGCGTTCGGTACGACCGGCTGACGAAAGCGACCGGTCGCGAACGATCGGTGTCGGGCGTGATGACGGCCCCGTCCCTGTTCAGGGGCGGGGCCGTGCGCGTACCGCTCATCATCCCTCGAATGCGGGGAAAGCCAGAAATTCCGTCGATCCGGGGCACTTCTCACCAGTAGGGGGAGCGCAATGTCGAACAAGCGTGTAGCTTCCGGGGGCATGAAGGGCGGGGGAGCCGGGAGGGGGCTTCTGTCCGCGCGGACCAGTGGGCATCCATGAGTCATCCGGACTGGCGCAGCCGGTCCTGGGCTGGCGTTGATGGGGATCCATTGGGGGGACTGGGGGGTTACTCGATGGGAGTGCGGCTCATGGTGGTCGACGACCACCGATTGCTCGCCGAGGCGCTGGCCTCGGCACTGAAACTGCGGGGGCACCGGGTGCTGGCCGCGGCGGCTCCGGCCGCGGGGGCGGCGGAGCTGGTGATCACGCGGGCGCCGGAGGTGTGCCTGCTGGGTACGGCGACGCCGGCGGAGCCCGGCATGTTCGACCCGGTGGTGAAGATCAAGCGGGAGCGTCCGCAGGTGGCGGTGCTGGTGCTGGGGCCGGTGCCGAGTCCGCGCGGGATCGCGGCGGCGTTCGCGGCGGGGGCCTCGGGTTACGTGCGGCATGACGAGCGCATCGAGGGGGTCGAGCGGGCGATCATGAAGGCGCGGGCGGGGGAGGCGGCGGTGGCGCCGCAGCTTCTGCAGGGCGCGTTCAGTGAGTTGCTCAATCCGGTGGCTCAACCGGACGACGAGGGGCAGCGGTTGCTGCAGATGCTCACCCCCCGGGAGGTCGAGGTCCTGGTGCGTGTCGCCGACGGCGAGGACACCCGGCTGATCGCGGCGGGCATGGGCATCGCGCCTTCCACCGCTCGCACCCATGTGCAGCGGGTTCTGATGAAGCTGGGCGTGGGTTCCAGGCTGGAGGCAGCGGCCTTGGCGGCCCGGACGGGGTTGCTGGACCGGGCGGGGCCGGTGGCGCAGTCGTCGTCGGGGGGTGGGGTGGGGGCTGAGTCCTGACGGTTGTCTCCCGGCGGGTGGCCGGGGCGGGGATGCCTGCGGCGGCCTGTTGCTGACCGGTGGGGGTTCGCGTGGCGCCTGCGGGTGCGTTGTGGGTCGGGGCCGTGCCGGGGGGGGTCCGTCCTCGGTCCGGCGGTTGCTGGTGGCCTGGAGGGGCTGTTTCTTGACGCCGGCCGCTGCGGGCGGACACCCCCCCGGCACGTCCCCTTCCCGCCGTGGGCGACTGCGGCGCCGCGGGGGTGCGCCTCCTCAAACGCCGGCCCGCACCCACCCGTGGGGGGCTTCACGTCTTGAGGCCGGTCGGTTCACTCAGCTGGTCCGGCCCCACCCCCACCGGGCAGGTGGCTTCACGTCTTGAGGTTGCTCGGCTTCACTCAGCCCATTCGGCGTTTGACACCGAGCACGGCCATCGCAGAGGGCGTGGCCTCTGGGCGCCGGTCCGGGCATTCAGCCCGTCCGGCGTTTGAGGACGAGGCCCGTTCAGGGCCGAAAGCGGGGTCTGGGGCGGCAGCCCCAGCGGGGTCGAAGGGGCGGAGCCCCTTGAGGATGGGACGGGTCGGGGCGGCGGGGGCGAGAAACCCGAGGCCCGCCCCCGCCGGACGTCACTCCTTCGAGTCGTCCCCCACCACCACGTCCGGCGGCGGAACAATAGGCCTCAGCTTCAGCCACACCAGGAAGAACAGGCCGAGAAGCAGCATGCCCAGCCCGGTCCAGAGGTTGATGTTGACGCCCTCGGCCTTGTCGATCGCGGCGTCGTCATCGGTGAGTCCGGCGATCGTGACGATGACGCCGTAGATCACGAAGAGGCCGCCGATGATGCGCCGGATGTCGAAGAGGCGGGCCGCTGTCGCGGACTTCCCCTCCAGTTCGGTGACTTCGCGCAGGACGTCCTTCTCGGAGTACGCGGGGTGGCCGGGGCGCTCGGAGGGTTCGGGGTGTTCGGGGTGCTCGGTCATGGTCTCTCAACCTCCGATCGTCAGAAGGAGAACGGGATGTAGCAGGCGGCAGCCAGCACCACCGCACCCCACCCCAGCAGCGCCGGCTTGCGGTACCACGCCTCGTCGCCCGGCGCGGCCGGCTCGGCCGTGCCGGGGGACCGGGTGCCGTAGACCAGGCCCTGGAGTTCCTCCGTCGGCTTGGGCGCGGTGAAGAGGGAGACGGCCACCATCACGACCGCGCCCGCCACGAAGCCCGCGATCGCGGAGACGAAGTTGGCGCCCTGGTCGGAGGGGATGGAGATGACGTCCTGCTTGTAGAAGACGAAGTAGTTGATCATCGCCGCCGTCGTGCCGGCCAGCAGACCCCAGAAGCCCGACTTCATCGACGCCCGCTTCCAGAACATGCCGACGATGAAGACCACGAACATCGGGACGTTGAAGAAGGAGAAGAGGGTCTGGAGGTAGCTCATGATGTTGGAGAAGGACGAGGCCAGGAACGCCGTCCCGATGGACGCCAGCACGCCGATCGCCGTGATCAGGCGGCCGAAGCGGACGTAGTAGGCGTCCTCGCGGTCCGTCACCACGTACTTCGCCCAGATGTCCGTGGTGAACACCGTGTTGAAGGACGACACGTTCGCCGCCATGCCCGCCATGAACGCCGCCAGCAGGCCCGTCACCGCGATGCCCAGGACGCCGTTCGGCAGGAGCTGTTCCATCAGGTACGGGATGGCGTCGTTGTACTGGAGGTCGGAGCCGGAGGTGCCGATCTTCGGGACCAGGACCGCCGCCGCCAGGCCGGGGATCATCACCAGGAACACGATGAAGATCTTCGGGAAGGCCGCGATCAGCGGGGTGCGCTGGGCCGCCGAGAGGTTCTTCGCGGAGAGGGCCCGCTGGACCTCCGCGAAGTTCGTCGTCCAGTAGCCGAAGGAGAGCACGAAGCCGAGGCCCAGTACGATCGTCAGCCAGTTCGCGCCCAGCGGGTTCGCCTCACCGATGCCCGTCCCGCCCCATGCCGTGACGAAGTCGTCGCCGTGGGTCTTGGTCAGGGAGTCCGTCAGGCCGTCCCAGCCGCCCACCTTCTTCAGCGCCAGCACGGTGATCGGGATCAGCGCGGCCAGGATCACGAAGAACTGCAGGACCTCGTTGTAGATCGCCGACGACAGGCCGCCGAGGGTGATGTAGGCGAGGACGAAGAAGCCCGCCACGACGATGGCCACCCACTGCGGCCAGCCCAGCAGGGCCTCGACCACGATCGCCAGGGCGTACAGGTTCACGCCGGCGATCAGGATCGCGGCGAAGGCGAACAGGACCGAACTGAGCAGGTGCGCCCCCTTGTCGAAGCGCAGGAGCAGGAACTCGGGGACCGAGCGGACCTTGCTGCCGTAGTAGAAGGGCATCATCACCAGGCCCAGGAAGACCATGGCCGGGATGGCGCCGATCCAGTACCAGTGCACGGTGTAGGCACCGTACTGCGCGCTGTTGGCGGCCATGCCGAGGATCTCGGTGGCGGCCAGGTTGGCGGAGATGAAGGCGAGGCCGGTGACCCAGGCGGGCAGGGAGCGGCCCGAGAGGAAGAAGTCGAGGCTGGTCTTCACCGAGCGGCGGGCGGCGAACCCGATGCCCAGCACGACGACGAAGTAGATGCCGAGGATCAGGTAGTCGAGCCAGTTCGTGGGGAGCCGTAGCTCGGCGGCGAGGTAGGTGGGGGATTCTGTGGGGGTTTGCATATGTACTCGCTTCGTTGTGCGAACCGATACAGAGCGGAACCTACGCCTCCTGTGTTCAGTAATTGAACACGTATGGTGATGCTCTTTGTTTGATTGTGATGTTGACGCTGGTGGTGAGTTGTGTTTCGATGTGTTTAGTTCTGTTGAGTGGTTGAGTGGCCCTAATAGGGAGTCCGGCGTGAAGAAGACCTCGACCCAGCTGGCCGACGGTCGTGAGCTCATCTACTACGACCTGCGCGACGACACCGTGCGGGACGCGGTCGACCGCCGTCCCCTGGACCGCACCGTCACGACGTCCGAGGTCCGTCACGACGTGCTGCTCGGCGACGCGGTCGCCATCGCCTCGCACCGGCAGGGGCGGACGTATCACCCCCCGGCCGACGAGTGCCCGCTGTGCCCCTCGGAGGGCGACCGGCTGAGCGAGATCCCGGACTCCTCGTACGACGTCGTCGTGTTCGAGAACCGATTCCCCTCGCTCGCCGGCGACTCCGGGCGCTGCGAGGTCGTCTGCTTCACCTCCGACCACAACGCGTCCTTCGCCGACCTGACCGAGGAGCAGGCGCGCCTGGTGCTCGGCGCGTGGACGGACCGGACCTCGGAACTGTCATCGCTGCCCTCCGTGGAGCAGGTGTTCTGCTTCGAGAACCGCGGCGCCGAGATCGGTGTCACCCTCGGCCATCCGCACGGGCAGATCTACGCCTACCCCTTCACCACCCCGCGCACCGCCCTGATGCTGCGCTCCCTCGCCGCCCACAAGGACGCCACCGGCGGGGAGAACCTCTTCGACGCCATCCTGGAGCGTGAACTCGCCGACGAGCGGGTCGTCCTGGAGAGTGAACACTGGGTGGCCTTCGTGCCGTACGCCGCGCACTGGCCGTACGAGGTCCACCTGTACCCGAAGCGCCGGGTGCCGGATCTGCTCGCCCTGGACGAGGAGGCGCGCACAGAGTTCCCCAAGGTGTATCTGGAACTCTTGAGGCGCTTCGACCGGATCTTCGATGGGCCGGGTGGAGGGAAGGAAGGCGAGGGCGAGCCTCCGACGCCGTACATCGCCGCCTGGCACCAGGCGCCGTTCGGTCAGCTGGAGGACTTCGAGGGCGTCGTGCGGGACGATTTCGCGCTTCACCTTGAGCTTTTCACCATTCGCCGCACTTCCGGCAAGCTGAAGTTCCTCGCGGGTTCCGAGTCCGGCATGAACGTGTTCATCAACGACATCCGGCCGGAGGCCGCGGCCGAGCGACTGCGAGAGGTAGCGAGTTCATGAGTGGGAAGTACCTGGTCACCGGTGGCGCCGGCTATGTGGGCAGCGTGGTCGCCCAGCATCTGCTGGAGGCGGGTGACGAGGTCGTCGTCCTCGACAACCTCTCGACCGGCTTCCGCGAGGGTGTGCCGGCCGGGGCGTCCTTCGTCGAGGGCGACATCCGCGACGCCGCCAAGTGGCTGGACTCCTCCTTCGACGCGGTGCTGCACTTCGCGGCGTTCTCGCAGGTCGGCGAGTCGGTGGTGAAGCCGGAGAAGTACTGGGACAACAACGTCGGCGGCACCATGGCCCTCCTCGGCGCCATGCGCGAGGCGGGCGTGCGCAAGCTCGTCTTCTCCTCCACGGCCGCCACCTACGGCGAGCCGAGCCAGGTACCGATCGTCGAGTCGGCGCCCACCCAGCCGACCAACCCGTACGGCGCCTCCAAGCTCGCCGTCGACCACATGATCACCGGGGAGGCGGCGGCCCACGGCCTGGGCGCGGTCAGCCTGCGCTACTTCAACGTCGCCGGCGCCTACGGCGACTGCGGCGAGCGCCACGACCCCGAGTCGCACCTCATCCCGCTCGTCCTCCAGGTCGCCCAGGGCAGGCGCGACGCGATCTCCGTCTTCGGCGACGACTACCCGACGCCGGACGGCACCTGCGTGCGCGACTACATCCACGTCGCCGACCTGGCCGAGGCCCACCTGCTGGCGGTCGAGGCCGCCCAGCCGGGCGAGCACCTCATCTGCAACCTCGGCAACGGCAACGGCTTCTCCGTCCGCGAGGTCATCGAGACCGTCCGCCAGGTGACCGGGCACCCGATCCCCGAGGTCGTGGCCCCGCGCCGCGGCGGCGACCCGGCCGTTCTGGTCGCCTCCGCCGACACCGCCCGCGAGCGGCTCGGCTGGAACCCGTCCCGCGCGGACCTCGCGGGGATCGTCGCGGACGCGTGGGAGTTCGCGCAGCGGCGCGCAGGTTAAGTTCTACGGCCGGTACACACGGCCGTAAGCACTACGGCCGATGCGGTCGGCCGTAAGTTCCACGGCTGTTCGGCCGGTCAACTCACCGGCCGCTTCGGCCGGTTCAGCAGGGAAGGTCAGGGTCAGGGGATGAGCGTCGAGACGGCAGCCGCGGTCGCCGAGCGGTTCAAGGAGCTGTACGGGGCCGAGCCGGAAGGGGTGTGGGCCGCGCCGGGCCGGGTCAATCTGATCGGCGAGCACACCGACTACAACGACGGCTTCGTCATGCCGTTCGCGCTCCCGCACACCGCGGTCGCGGCCGTCTCCCGGCGCGAGGACGGCGTCCTGCGCCTGCACTCGGCGGACGTCGAGGGCGACGTCGTGGAACTGCGCGTCGACGACCTGGTGCCCGAGTCGGACCGGAACTGGACGGCGTACCCGTCCGGCGTGGTCTGGGCGCTGCGCGAGGCCGGCCACGCCGTGACCGGCGCCGACATCCACCTGTCCTCGACGGTCCCGGCGGGCGCGGGCCTGTCGTCGTCGGCGGCACTGGAGGTCGTGGTCGCGCTCGCGCTCAACGACCTCTACGACCTGGGCCAGAAGGGCTGGCAGCTGGCCCGCCTGTGCCAGCGCGCGGAGAACGTCTACGTCGGTGCCCCGGTCGGGATCATGGACCAGACGGCGTCCGCGTGCTGCGAGACGGGCCACGCCCTGTTCCTCGACACCCGTGACCTTTCCCAGAAGCAGATCCCCTTCGACCTGGCCGCCGAGGGCATGCGCCTGCTGGTCGTCGACACCCAGGTCAAGCACTCCCACAGCGAGGGCGAGTACGGCAAGCGGCGCGCGGGCTGCGAGAAGGGCGCGGCGCTGCTGGGCGTGGACGCCCTCCGGGACATCGCCTACGACGACCTGGACGCGGCGCTCGCGCGGCTCGGCGACGACGAGGAGGTGCGCCGCCTGGTGCGCCATGTCGTCACCGAGGACCAGCGCGTCGAGCGGGTCGTCTCCCTGCTGGAGTCCGGCGAGACGCGGGCGATCGGCCCGGTCCTGAGCGAGGGCCACGCCTCCCTGCGGGACGACTTCCAGGTCTCCTGCCCCGAGCTGGACCTGGTCGTCGAGGCGGCGAACGCGGCCGGCGCGCTGGGCGCCCGTATGACCGGCGGCGGCTTCGGCGGCTCCGCGATCGTGCTGGCGGAGGCGGCCGACGTCGAGACCATCACCAAGGCGGTCGAAGAGGCCTTCGCCTCGGCCGGGTTCACGGCACCGCGGGTGTTCGAGGCGGTGCCGGCCGCGGGGGCGCGGCGGGTGCGCTGACCTCACGGGTCCCAAGGGTCCCAAGGGTTACGGGGCTGAGGGCGGCGGTGCCTTCGGCCCCGTAATCGTTCCTACAAATAGCCCCACGCCCGGCACATCGGCCGCAGCACATCGTCGATCTCGTCCTCCGTCGGCGCGGGACGGTCCGGCTGCACCCGCCCCGACCGGATCTTGTCGTTCCAGTCACCGAAGCCGCCGCCCAGCACGGCGCCCTCCAGACTGCTGCCGTAGTCGAGCATGCCGGGCTCGTACTCCAGCTCCAGGAACGCGCAGATGTCGCGGAGTCGGGCGGCGGGGTCGGCGGTGAGCTCCTCGTAGCGCAGGATGTGCCCGCCGAGCTCGGCGTACGCGTCCTCCATGGCCTCCATGTACTGGAGCACCCGCGCGGCCGCCCTCCTCACGGGTGCGGTCGGGGACCGCCTCGTGCCACGACCGTGCCACCGCGGCCGGATGCCGGCGCAGGTACAGGAACCGGGCGTCGGGCCAGGTCTCGGCGATGCGCCGCCAGGCGAAGGCGTTGCCCGGGGTCTTCTCCACGATGAACGACTTGCCCGACTTCATCAGTTCCCGGTGCAGCGTGCGGTCCCAGAGCAGTCCTTCGAGCTCCTCGTACCCGAGCCCGAGCGCCCGCGGGGACTTCTCGGTGGGGCTGTGGGACTTGAAGTACACCTCCAGGCCGGTCAGATGCAGCTCGTGCGAGGCGTGCAGCCGGGAGTGCGCGCCCAGCATCATGCGCAGCAGCGTCGACCCGGACCGCACCGACGTCAGGATGAACACCGGCCGCTCAAGCAGCCGGTCGACGGCCGGATCCACCGGCCCCCGCACGGCCCCGGCCCCGCCCCCGGTGGCCGGCCGCTCCGGACGCGGACCGCGCGGCCCGGGTACGGCGTTGAGGTTGCCCGGCGGCGGGGGCGGAGCCGGTACTCGGCGTACCTGGTATCCGGTCGTCGCGCCGATCTTCGAGTTCAGCTTCCGCAGCATGCTCATGGCGCGGAGGGTAGGGGGTGTGCCTGAGAGGCGGCTGAGCCTCAGCCTCCCGGACGCCGCCGCGGCTCACCCCAGCCGCTTGGTGAGCGTGTACTCCGTGATCCCCGGCGGATAGTCCGGGATCACGCACACCACGTCGTACCCCTGCTTCCGGTAGAACTCCGGCGCCTGGAAGTCCCACGTCTCCACGCGTACGGCGGTGCAGCGCCGTTCGGCGCGGGCCATGCGCTCCGCGCGTGCGAGCAGATGCGAACCGAGCCCCGTCCCGCGGTGGCGTTCGTCGACCCAGAGGTACGTGACATGGAGCCAGGTGGTCCAGGTGTGGCCGACCAGCCCGCCGGCCAGGGCGCCATGGTCGTCCAACGCCCAGACATGGAGCGGAAGTTCGCGTTCACCAGGGGTTCCGCGCAGGGCGCGCAGGATCGGGGAGAGCGCGGTGTTGGTCTCCCGCAGCCGCCGGCGGAGCAGATGCTGCCGTGATTTGTCGACTTCTGTCTCCAGACGAAACATGCGGCTCACCATAAACGCGCCGGACTACCAGTTCTGCAAATTGCCTTCCGCTCCTGCCCCCCGCCCGTACTCTGATGAACGGCACCGGTGGGGGCCGGTGCTGATCAGGGGGCGAGACAAGTCGGGTTCGACGCCCGAAGCGGGGGGTAGCAGTTTCTGCACGGCGGCGGCCGTGCGGCCCATCATGCTTCGGGCGTCGTACCCGCGACTGTGTTCGTCTCCCGGTGTCGTCCTCATGACGATGGGGTATCCCCTGCTCTTCGAGAGCTTGGGGGAGGGGGTTTCGTGGTTCGCATCAGAGTGCTGGTCGTCGACGACCACCGCATCTTCGCCGAGTCGCTCGCCGCCGCCCTGGCCGCCGAGCCCGACGTCGACGTCTCCGCCGCCGGCAGCGGCCCGGCCGCGCTGCGCAGCCTGGAGCGCGCGGCCGCCGAGGGGCGCCGGTTCGATGTCCTGCTCGTCGACGCCGACCTGGGTGGCAACGTGGCGGGGATACGGCCCGCCGTGCCCGTCCAGGAAGTGGGCGAGGACGGGCTCGTCGACGGCATCTCGCTCGTCGCCGGTGTCCGCACCGCCCAGCCGGCCGTACGGATCGTCGTCCTCGCCGAGAAGGACGATCCGCGCCGGGCCGCGCTCGCCCTGCAGGCCGGGGCCTCCGGGTGGGTGGCCAAGGACTGCTCGCTGTCCCGGCTGCTCACCGTCATCCGCGGCGTCCTGCGCGACGAGACCCATCTGCCGCCCGCCCTGCTCACGGGCGTACTGCGGGAGCTGACGGCCGCGCGCAAGCACCGCACCGAGAGCGAACGGCTGGTGGAGTCCCTCACCCCGCGCGAGCGGGAGGTGTTGCGGTGCATGGTGGCGGGACTGGGGCGCAAGGCCGTCGCCGAGCGCCTGTATCTCTCCCCGCACACCGTCCGCACCCATATGCAGAACGTCCTCGGCAAGCTGGGCGTCCACTCCACCCTCGCCGCGGTGGCGCTCGCGCGCAGGGCGGGGGTGGGGCCGGTCGACCTGTCCGGGGATGTGGTCGAACGGGGTGGTCAGCTGGCGTAGGGGCCGGCCCCTTGAGCTAGCCGGGGATGTTGTCGAACGGGGCGGTCAACTGCCGTAGCAGACCGGCCAGTTCACCCCGCTGGGCGCGCGACAGCTCCGCGAGGATCGCGCGCTCCTGGTCCAGCAGGCCGGCGAGGGCCTGGTCGGCGCGGTCGCGGCCCTCGTCCGTGAGGCGGACGAGCACGCCGCGCCGGTCACTGGGGTCGGGGAGGCGCTCCACCAGGCCCTTCTTGGCCAGGCGGTCGATACGGTTCGTCATCGTGCCCGAGGTGACCAGGGTCTGGGTCAGCAGCTGCCCCGGGGAGAGCTGGTACGGCGTCCCCGCGCGCCTGAGCGCGGTCAGTACGTCGAACTCCCAGGGCTCCAGGCTGTGCTCGGAGAAGGCCAGCCGCCGTGCGCGGTCCAGATGCCGGGCCAGTCTGCTCACCCGGCTGAGCACCTCGAGCGGTTCCACGTCGAGGTCCGGGCGCTCCCGGCGCCACGCTGCGACCAGCCGATCGACCTCGTCCTCCATGGAGATCAGTGTAGTGGTTGTGTCGACGTGAAGTCTCTTGACGTCAAGATACTTGCGGGGGCAGGCTGGAGAGCGACAGACAGGAGGCCCGCCCATGTCCGCTGCCGCCGCCCCCACCTGGGACCCCGCCCAGTACCTGCGCCACGCCGGCCACCGCGCCCGCCCCTTCACCGACCTCCTCACCCGCGTCCCCGACCTCCCCGGCGAGCGGCCCCGCATCGCCGACCTCGGCTGCGGCCCCGGCAACGTCACCGCCCTGCTCGCGCGACGCTGGCCCACGGCCCGGATCACCGGCTACGACAACTCCGCCGAGATGCTCGACAAGGCCCACGTCGAGCACGAAGGGCCGACCCCGGGCGGCGGCCGCCTCGACTTCGCCCACGCCGACGTACGCACGTGGACGCCCGGGGAGCCGTACGACTTGATCATCAGCAATGCCACGTTGCAGTGGGTGCCCGGGCACGTGGAGCGGTTCGCGGACTGGGTGCGGGGCCTTCGGCCCGGCGGCACCTTCGCCTTCCAGGTCCCCGGCAACTTCGACGCCCCCAGCCACCGCCTGATGCGCGACCTCGCCCGCCGCCACGGCCTCACCGACACCCTGCGCCACGAGGACGCCGTGCTCACCCCGCCGGCCTACCTGGAGCACCTGACCGACCTGGACTGCACGGCGGACGTCTGGGAGACGACGTACGTCCATCTCCTGACCGGTGAGGATCCGGTGCTGGACTGGGTGAAGGGAACGGGACTGCGGCCCATCCTGACGGCCCTCGCCGACGCCCCCGACCAGCGCGAAGCCTTCCTGCACGACTACCGGGCGGCCCTGCGGGACGCATATCCGGCCGGCGCCCACGGCACCCCCTTCCCGTTCCGCCGCATCTTCGCCGTGGCCCGCAAGGAGGCGTGATGATCACCGCCGTCGGCCAGGTCCAGGTCGCTGTTTGAGCACCACGGCGGAGGGTCACCCGCTGAGTGGACCACGACGTCAAGCCTTGCGAGGAGTGAGGGACGTGGCGAAGGAAGAGAAGGTCAGGGGCAAGAAGGAACAGCTCAAGGGCAAGGCCAAGGAAACGATGGGCCGCACGGTCGGCAACGAGGAACTGACCGCCGAAGGAAAGACCGAGAAGAGGAAGGGCAACGCCCGCCAGACGAAGGAGAAGGGCAAGGACACCTTCAAGGGCTGACTCAAGGGCTAGCTCTTGCGGTGCCCTATCAGCCGCGGCTTCGGCTCCAGGCCGTCCAGCCCGTGCCAGGCCAGGTTCACCAGATGGGCCGCCACCTCCGCCTTCTTCGGACGGCGGACGTCCAGCCACCACTGGCCGGTCAGCGCGACCATCCCGACCAGAGCCTGCGCGTACAGCGGGGCGAGCTTGGGGTCGAAGCCGCGGCTCTTGAACTCGCGGCCCAGGATGTCCTCCACCTGGGTGGCGATGTCCGAGATGAGAGACGCGAAGGAACCCGTCGACTGGGGGATGGGCGAGTCACGGACCAGGATGCGGAAGCCGTCCGTGTACTCCTCGATGTAGTCCAGGAGCGCGAAGGCGGCCTGCTCGCACAGCTCCCGGGGGTGACCGGCCGTGAGCGAGCTGGTCACCATGTCCAGCAGGCGCCGCATCTCCCGGTCCACCACGACCGCGTACAGCCCCTCCTTGCCGCCGAAGTGCTCGTACACCACCGGCTTGGACACCCCGGCCTTCGCCGCGATCTCCTCCACCGACGTGCCCTCGAAGCCCTTCGCGGCGAACAGGGTGCGACCGATCTCCAGCAGCTGCTGGCGGCGCTCCGCCCCGGTCATCCGGGTACGGCGCGTCCGCCGCTGCTTGTCGTTGCCAGAGGTACTGCTGGAGTCGGTCGCCACGGCGTCAATCATGCCGCCTTCGCGGGTTCCTTCCCGCGCCGGGAGCCGCCTTCCTCGGTGTTCCGGCGCGAATCGATACGCGAGCGTGACGGCCAGCGCACGTCGTAGGCCCAGCCGAGCATCTCGAACCAGCGGATGATCCGCGCCGAGGAGTCGATCTGGCCGCGCATCACACCGTGCCGCGCGGAGGTCGGGTCGGCGTGGTGCAGGTTGTGCCAGGACTCGCCGCACGACAGGACCGCCAGCCACCACACGTTGCCCGAGCGGTCACGCGACTTGAACGGGCGCTTGCCCACCGCGTGGCAGATCGAGTTGATCGACCAGGTGACGTGGTGCAGCAGGGCCACCCGGACCAGCGAGCCCCAGAAGAAGCCCGTGAACGCGCCCCACCAGGACATCGTCACCAGACCGCCGATCAGGGCGGGCAGAGCCAGCGACAGGATCGTCCAGGAGATGAAGTGACGGGAGATCCCGCGGATCGCCCTGTCCTTGATCAGATCCGGCGCGTACTTGTCCTGCGGCGTCCGCTCTTCGTCGAACATCCAGCCGATGTGCGCCCACCACAGGCCCTTCATCAGCGCCGGGACCGTCTCCCCGTAACGCCACGGGGAGTGCGGGTCACCCTCCGCGTCGGAGTACTTGTGGTGCTTGCGGTGGTCGGCGACCCAGCGGACCAGGGGACCCTCCACCGCCATCGAGCCGGCGATGGCGAGCACGATGCGCAGGGGACGCTTCGCCTTGAAGGAACCGTGGGTGAAGTAGCGGTGGTAGCCGATCGTGACGCCGTGGCAGGCGAAGAAGTAGAAGAAGACCAGCAGACCGAGGTCGAGCCAGCTCACTCCCCAGCCCCAGGCCAGCGGCACGGCAGCGGCGAGCGCCAGGAACGGGACGACGATGAAGAGGAGGAGCGCGATCTGCTCGAGCGACCCTTTCTTCTCGCCGCCCAGCGTCGCTGAGGAAGTCGTGGTGTCGTCGTTCGCCTGCGGGGCGTCTTCGATCACATCGGAGCTCGTGGTCATGGGCGTCCCCTGTGGGGTTTCGAGGGTTGAGACAGGTGCCGGGGTTCTCGGGAACTGTTCCCAGGTTCCGTTAAAACGGTTCCTACGCTTCCGTAACCTACGGCGTCGTAAGTATGGCAGTGCGGCGCCCGGCGGCAAGAGCCCGAGAGACTGCGCGTCCGCATGGACACCTATCCTTGGAGTCGGTCGGACAGCGCGGTCCGCTCTGATTTCTTTCCCGGATGCCAGGAGCCGTATGCGGCCCCCGCCGCGCGGCCCCCGGCCCCGGGTTCCCTCCCGGACGAGCTTCAACACTGCAAGGAGCCGCACCTGTGAGCAGTGCCGACGACCAGACTGTGTCCCAGGCGACCACCAGCACCGAGCTGCGAGCCGACATCCGCCGACTGGGTGACCTGCTCGGCGAGACCCTCGTCCGCCAGGAGGGTCCCGAGCTGCTGGAACTCGTCGAGAAGGTCCGCCGCCTCACCCGCGAGGACGGCGAGGCCGCAGCCGAGCTGCTGCGAGGCACGGAGCTGGACACCGCGGCCAAGCTGGTCCGCGCCTTCTCCACCTACTTCCACCTGGCCAACGTCACCGAGCAGGTCCACCGAGGCCGCGAGCTGCGCGCCCGGCGCGCCGCCGAGGGCGGCCTCCTCGCCCGTACGGCCGACCGCCTCAAGGACGCCGACGCCGAACACCTGCGCCAGACGATCAAGCACCTCAACGTCCGCCCCGTCTTCACGGCGCACCCCACCGAGGCCGCCCGCCGCTCCGTCCTCAACAAGCTCCGGCGCATCGCCGCGCTCCTGGAGACCCCGGTCCACGACGGAGACCGACGCCGGCACGACACCCGACTGGCCGAGAACATCGACCTCGTATGGCAGACGGACGAGCTCCGCGTCGTACGCCCCGAGCCCGCCGACGAAGCCCGCAACGCCATCTACTACCTCGACGAACTGCACGCCGGCGCCGTCGGCGACGTCCTGGAGGACCTGACGGCGGAACTGGAGCGCGTCGGCCACAAGCTCCCCGACGACACCCGCCCCCTCACCTTCGGCACCTGGATCGGCGGCGACCGCGACGGCAACCCCAACGTCACCCCCCAGGTCACCTGGGACGTCCTCATCCTCCAGCACGAACACGGCATCAACGACGCCCTGGAGATGATCGACGAGCTGCGCGGCTTCCTGTCGAACTCCATCCGCTACACCGGCGCCACCGAGGAACTCCTGGAGTCCCTCCAGGCCG
Source organism: Streptomyces sp. DT2A-34 (assembly GCF_030499515.1). Lineage (NCBI taxonomy): Bacteria > Bacillati > Actinomycetota > Actinomycetes > Kitasatosporales > Streptomycetaceae > Streptomyces > Streptomyces sp. DT2A-34. The sequence goes on from NZ_JASTWJ010000001.1 coordinate 5,926,459, forward strand.
ACCTCGAAGCCCTCCCCGAGATCAGCCCCCGCTACAAGCGCCTCAACGCCGAGGAGCCCTACCGGCTCAAGGCCACCTGCATCCGGCAGAAGCTGGAGAACACCAAGACGCGCCTGGCCAGGAATATCCCCCACGAGCCCGGCCGCGACTACCTCGGCACCAGCGAGCTCCTGCACGACCTCAAGCTGATCCAGACGTCCCTGCGCGCACACCGGGGCGGCCTGTTCGCCGACGGCCGCATGGACCGCACCATCCGCACCCTGTCCGCGTTCGGCCTCCAGCTCGCCACCATGGACGTCCGCGAACACGCAGACGCCCACCACCACGCCCTCGGCCAGCTCTTCGACCGCCTCGGCGAGGAATCCTGGCGCTACGCCGACATGCCCCGCGACTACCGCTCCAAGCTCCTCGCCAAGGAACTCCGCTCGCGCCGCCCCCTCGCGCCCACCCCGGCGCCCGTCGACGCGGCCGGCGAGAAGACCCTCGGCGTCTTCCAGACCGTCAAGCGGGCCCTCGCCGTCTTCGGACCCGAGGTCATCGAGTCGTACATCATCTCCATGTGCCAGGGCGCCGACGACGTCTTCGCCGCCGCCGTCCTCGCCCGCGAGGCCGGCCTCATCGACCTGCACGCCGGCTGGGCCAAGATCGGCATCGTCCCGCTCCTGGAGACCACCGACGAGCTCAAGGCCGCCGACACCATCCTGGAGGACATGCTCTCCGACCCGTCGTACCGCAGGCTCGTGGCCCTGCGCGGCGACGTCCAGGAGGTCATGCTCGGCTACAGCGACTCCTCCAAGTTCGGTGGCATCACCACCAGCCAGTGGGAGATCCACCGCGCCCAGCGCCGGCTGCGCGACGTCGCCCACCGCTACGGCGTCCGCCTGCGCCTCTTCCACGGCCGCGGCGGCACCGTCGGCCGCGGCGGCGGCCCCTCCCACGACGCGATCCTCGCCCAGCCCTGGGGCACCCTCGAAGGCGAGATCAAGGTCACCGAGCAGGGCGAGGTCATCTCCGACAAGTACCTCGTGCCGTCGCTGGCCCGCGAGAACCTCGAGCTGACCGTCGCGGCCACCCTCCAGGCCTCCGCCCTGCACACCGCGCCCCGCCAGTCCGGCGAGGCGCTCGCCCGCTGGGACGCGGCCATGGACGTGGTGTCCGACGCCGCGCACACCGCGTACCGCAAGCTGGTCGAGGACCCCGACCTGCCGTCGTACTTCCTCGCGTCGACGCCGGTGGACCAGCTCGCCGACCTGCACCTCGGCTCCCGGCCCTCCCGCCGCCCCGGCTCGGGCGTCTCCCTCGACGGCTTGCGGGCCATCCCGTGGGTGTTCGGCTGGACCCAGTCCCGCCAGATCGTCCCCGGCTGGTACGGCGTCGGCTCCGGCCTCAAGGCACTGCGCGAAGCCGGCCTCGACACCGTGCTCGACGAGATGCACGAACAGTGGCACTTCTTCCGCAACTTCATCTCCAACGTCGAGATGACCCTCGCCAAGACCGACCTGCGGATCGCCGCCCACTACGTCGACACCCTCGTCCCCGACGACCTCAAGCACGTCTTCGACACCATCCGCGCCGAACACGAACTCACCGTCTCCGAGGTCCTGAAGATCACCGGCGAGCAGGAACTCCTCGACGCCACACCGGTCCTCAAGCAGACCTTCTCCATCCGCGACGCCTACCTGGACCCCATCTCCTACCTCCAGGTCACCCTCCTCAAGCGCCAGCGCGACGCCGCGGCCGCGGGCGCCGAACCCGACCCGCTGCTCGCCCGGGCCCTGCTCCTCACCGTCAACGGCGTGGCGGCCGGCCTGCGCAACACCGGCTGACCGCCCCGCACATGACGGTGCCCCCGTGCTCGTACGAGCACGGGGGCACCGTTCGTTTCACCACCCCGGCGATCAGGCCTTACGACGCCGGAACACCAGGTACCCGCCCGCGCCCAGCAGCGCCGCCGCGGCAGCCGACAGCAGACCCACCGGAGCACCGTTACCGGTCTCCGCGAGGTCACCCTCGGCGCCGCCCTGCGGCGACGGGGACGACGACGCGGCACCCTCGGCGGACGTGGACGGGCTCGCGCTCGGCTCGTTGGTCGGGTCGGCCGGCGACGCGGAGGCCGACGGCGCGGACGCCGACGGAGTGGCGGAGGTGCCGCCACCCTCCTCCTCGTCCTCGCAGTCCGTCCAGAACACCTTGTGCTTGGCCGAGCCGTTCTCGCCCTCGAAGTTCCAGAACAGCTTGTAGTGCCCGTCGGCCAGCGTCATGTCCTCCGTACGGCCATGACCCTCGCCGTCCAGGGTGATCGCACCGGACTTCACCGTCTCGCCCTTGACGTCGGCGGTCGGCGCCCACGCCTCGATGTGCCAGTCGACCTTCTGGACGCTGTCGAAACCGAACGCGTCCAGGTAGAACTCGCACACGTGCGGCTCGTTCTTACGCAGCTCCTCGCCGGTGGAGGCGTCATGGATCTTGACGGTGCCGTTGTCACCGGGAGCGGTGGCGTGGGCGGCGGCCGGTGCGGAGAAAACAGCGGCCGCGGCGACGGCGCACAGGGCGCCGACGCGGGAGAGGGTTCGCATGAGGCAGTAGTCCATCTTCGTGAAAGGAACGGGAAGATGTGGAGGGGGCGGCTCAGCATCCAGCCCGGACTGACTCCAAGTCAATCACGAACAGACAACACTCAGATCCTCCACAGATATGGAGAACGGCTCAGACCTCAGACCGTCACGAACGCCGCCGTCAGCAACGCGATCCCCGACCCCGCCATCACCCACGCCACCCGCGTCCGACGCAACCCACCTGCGACGACGACCGACGCCAACAACAGCGCACCACCCAGCGGAACCCAGGCGTAGAGAACACCCGCGGGCCCCGACCGAACGACGTCCTCACTCCCCGGCTTCACCACAACGGTGTACGTCTGCCCCTCGCGCACCGCCACGTTCTTCTCGATGACGACCGACCTACGCGGCTGCGACCCCGACGAGATCGGCGTGTACGGCCCCCTGCATGTGTGGGCACCACACCGCGTCACCTCGATCGTGCCGCTCTCCCGACCCTTCGTGAGCATCACATGGTGCGCCGTGCCCCACGACGCCCACACACCCGCGATCAGAATCAGCGCCGCGACCGTACCCATCGCCGCGAAACGCCCGAACCGCAGCACGGCCACAGCGCCCTGACTGGAAACAACGGCAGAAGGCATGGCCGCGATCCTTGGCCATGCCCCTACGCCCGGTCAAACCCGGCCCGTTGGAGTGGGCGGACAAGTCACGAGTTGTACGTGCTTTGCGCCCGCTCCAACCCCTCGATGACCAGACACTCCACCGCATCCGCCGCCCGGTCCACGAAGTAGTCCAGCTCCTTGCGCTCCGCCGACCCGAAATCCCTCAACACGAAGTCCGCCACCGGCATACGACCCGGAGGCCGCCCGATCCCGAACCGCACCCGGTGATAGTCCGAACCCATCACCTTCGTCATCGACTTCAGCCCGTTGTGCCCGTTGTCCCCGCCACCCAGCTTCAACCGCAACGTGCCGTAGTCGATGTCCAACTCGTCATGAACAGCGACGATATTGCCCACCGGCACCTTGTAGAAATCCCGCAGCGCGTTGAGCGGACCACCGGAGAGATTCATGTACGACATCGGCTTCACCAGAATCACCCGCCGGTTCAACGGCCCCGGCGGCCCGATCCGCCCCTCCACGACCTGCGCCTTACCGGCCCGCTTGAACTTCCCCCCGATCCGCCCGGCCAGCAGATCCGCCACCATGAACCCGACGTTGTGCCGGTTCATCGCGTAATCGGGTCCCGGATTACCGAGGCCGGCGATCAGCCAAGGGGCGCTCGGGTCGCTCGTCACGTCCATCTCTCCTTGCTGTGCTTTCCCGGGGCTGCGACATCAGCGGCTGCCGCCGCGGGCCCCCGGACCCCCAGCAGAAAATGCCGGTCCGCCGGGATGACCGGCGAACATTGCCAGGCAAGCCTGAGTTATATGCGCCAGCCGCTGCCCCCATCGGGAACAGCGGCTGACAAACCGATGACAGAGCCGAGGATCACGCCTCTGCCAGAGCCGAAGATCAGGCCTCGGCGACTTCCTCGCCCCCGGCGGCCTCGCCCTCCGCGGCCTCCTCGGCCTGCGCGGCCAGGACCTGCAGGACCACCGTGTCACCCTCGACGGCCAGCTTCGTGCCCTTCGGCAGGGGGATGTCCTTGGCGAGGACGGAGTCGCCGGCCGTCAGACCCTCGATGGAGACGGTGACCGACTCGGGGATGTGCGTGGCCTCGGCCTCGACCGGAAGCGCGTTCAGGACGTGCTCCAGCAGATTGCCACCCGGAGCCAGCTCACCCTCGGTGTGGACGTAGATCTCGACGTTGACCTGCTCGCCGCGCTTGACCAGCTGCAGGTCGACGTGCTCCAGGTGGCCCTTGATCGGGTCACGCTGCACGGACTTCGGGATCGCCAGCTCGTTGGTCTTGCCGTCGATGTCCAGGGCGATCAGGACGTTCGACGTACGCAGCGCGAGCAGCAGCTCGTGGCCCGGGAGGGTCAGGTGGATCGGGTCGGAACCGCGACCGTACAGAACACCGGGAACCTTGCTGTCACGACGGATACGACGGGCGGCACCCTTACCGAACTCGGTACGGGTCTCGGCGGAGATCTTGACCTCGGACATGATCACTCCTCGTAGAAGCTGGAGACGGACGTGGTCACCCGGCCACGAACGGCCTGCTACGAAGAGCGCGTCGATAACGGATCGCCGTACGACTTCCGATGAAGCGGTACGGCCTCCCTCGCCGAGCAACTGAAACAGTCTACTCGGCAAAGGAGGCCGCAAAGAAATCGATCAAGCGAAAGGCGCCACGCCCTACTGCTCGTCGAACAGGCTCGTCACCGAACCGTCCTCGAACACCTCACGCACCGCACTCGCGATCGTCGGCGCGATCGACAGCACCGTCAGCTTGTCCAGATCCCGGCTCAGCTCACCCGGCGTCGGCAGCGTGTTCGTGAACACGAACTCACTCACCCGCGAGTTCTTCAACCGGTCCGCGGCAGGACCGGACAGCACACCGTGCGTGGCGGTCACGATGACATCCTCCGCACCGTGAGCGAACAGCGCGTCCGCGGCCGCACAGATCGTGCCACCCGTGTCGATCATGTCGTCCACCAGGACACACACCCGGCCCTTGACCTCACCCACGACCTCATGGACGGTCACCTGGTTCGCCACATCCTTGTCACGCCGCTTGTGCACGATGGCAAGGGGAGCACCCAGCCGGTCACACCAGCGGTCCGCCACCCGAACCCGCCCGGCATCCGGCGAGACGACCGTCAGCTTCTCCTTGTCGACCTTCGCACCCACATAGTCCGCGAGCAGCGGAAGAGCGAAGAGATGATCCACCGGACCGTCGAAGAAGCCCTGGATCTGATCCGTGTGCAGATCCACGGTCAGAAGGCGATCCGCACCCGCGGTCTTCATCAGATCCGCGATCAGACGCGCCGAAATCGGTTCACGCCCGCGGTGCTTCTTGTCCTGCCGCGCGTAACCGTAGAACGGCACGATCACCGTGATGGAGCGAGCCGACGCACGCTTCAGCGCGTCGATCATGATCAACTGCTCCATGATCCACTGATTGATCGGAGCCGTGTGGCTCTGGATCACAAAGCAGTCCGCACCACGCGCCGACTCCTGATAACGCACATAGATCTCACCGTTGGCGAAATCGAAGGCCTTCGTCGGGACAACCCCGACACCCAACTGCTGGGCGACCTCCTCGGCAAGCTCGGGGTGGGCGCGGCCGGAGAAGAACATCAACTTCTTCTCGCCGGTCGTCTTGATCCCGGTCACAGCTGTCTCCTCAGAGGTGTCTCAACAGGGTGTGCACTTATCACGGTACGCCGTGTTTGGCGCACCCGTTTCCGGTCAGCCCTCGCTCTCGACCTGCCGAGACGCCGCCTCAGCCGCCTTCGCGGCCGCACTACCCGGACGCTTACGAGCCACCCAGCCCTCGATATTCCGCTGCTGACCGCGTGCCACAGCCAGCGAACCGGGCGGCACATCCTTCGTGATCACAGAGCCCGCCGCGGTGTACGCGCCGTCCCCGATCGTGACAGGAGCCACAAACATGTTGTCCGAACCGGTACGACAGTGCGAGCCGACCGTCGTGTGGTGTTTGTCCTGTCCGTCATAGTTCACGAAGACGCTCGCGGCACCGATGTTGGAGTACTCACCGATCGTCGCGTCACCGACGTAGGAGAGATGCGGGATCTTGGTCCCCTCGCCGATCGAGGCGTTCTTCGTCTCCACGTACGTACCGATCTTGCCCTTCGCACCCAACCGCGTACCAGGGCGGAGGTAGGCGTACGGCCCCACGGACGCGCCCGGCCCGACGTGAGAGCTGTAGGCCACGGTGTTGTCGACGCGGGCACCGGCGTCGACACGCGTGTCCGTGAGCCGGCTGTTCGGCCCCACCTCCGCACCCTCACCGACGTGGGTGGAACCCTGCAGCTGGGTGCCCGGGTGCACGATGGCGTCCTGCTCGAAAGTGACGGTGACGTCGACCCAGGTGGTGGCGGGGTCGACCACGGTCACGCCGTCCAGCATGGCGCGGGTCAGCAGCCGGTCGTTCAGAATCCGACGGGCCTCGGCGAGCTGCACCCGGTTGTTGATCCCGGCGATCTCACGATGATCGGCGGCGACGGAGGCACCCACACGGTGACCGGCCTCGCGGAGAATCCCGAGGACGTCGGTGAGGTACTCCTCGCCCTGACTGTTGTCCGTACGCACCTTCCCGAGGGCGTCCGCGAGCAGCTGCCCGTCGAACGCGAACACACCCGAGTTGATCTCCCGGATCGCCCGCTGCGACTCGGTGGCGTCCTTGTGCTCGACGATCGCGGTCACGGCACCGGAGACACCGTCGCGCACGATCCGGCCGTAGCCGGTCGCGTCCGGGACCTCGGCCGTCAGCACGGTGACCGCGTTGCCGTCGGCGGAGTGGGTCGCGGCGAGGCGGGTCAGGGTCTCGCCGGTCAGGAGGGGAGTGTCCCCGCATACGACGACCACGGTCCCGTCGACGGTGCCGCCCAGCTCTTCGAGGGCCATCCGTACGGCATGCCCGGTGCCGTTCTGCTCCGCCTGCACGGCGGTGCGTACGCCGGGGTCGATCTCGCCGAGATGCGCGGTGACCTTCTCGCGTGCGTGCCCCACGACCACGACCAGGTTCTCGGGCCGCAACTCGCGTGCGGCGGCGAGCACATGACCCACGAGGCTGCGTCCGCAGAGCTCGTGCAGGACCTTCGGTGTGGCCGACTTCATACGGGTGCCCTCACCCGCTGCGAGAACGACGACGGCTGCCGGGCGAATGGCGCTCACGGGATGCCCTTCGGCTGTGGAGGGGGTGGGGTGACATCCGCAGGATACCGGGGGGTTTCGTGGGGGGCATGGGAGCGGGCCCTGACTTGGCTGTCAGGGCCCGAACCGAAGTGTTGTGCACTGGAGCTCCCCCGCAAGGATTCGAACCTTGACCTGCCAAGACCAAAACTTGGTGTGCTGCCGGGTTACACCACGGGGGACAGTGCCTCAGACCTTACCGGAGTCGCGCGGTGGCGCCAGCAGCAATCCCGTTCCACCAGCCCTCAATGCGGCAGTACAGCTCGGCGCCCTGCCGGACTCGGACGACGAGGCAGCCGTGGTAGCTGTCGCCGGTGTTCTTGCGAACGGTCTTGGGGTTGTGCTTCTTGAGCGTCGTCCGGTGCAGATCTGATGTCTTGATGCCGACGAGGGCAGCCCAGAACTGCTCGGCGCGAGCCACATCGGCAGTCTCGTGGATCATGACCCGAAACCCGAGGCGCTCGCGGCCCACGCCCAGCAGTTCGAGCCAGGCAAGAAAGACCTGGATCACTGCCGGGTCACTGTTGACGAAAGTGACCACTTCACGGCGCTGGTACGGCTTGCTCTTCTGGCCCTCGGCCCAGTAGAGCGCGACGCCGGCCATGAAGAGATCTCTGTCGGTGAGTTCGCCAACCTCCTGAGAGGCGCCCTCCTTGACCCGCTTGCGCTCCTCGTCCTGTGCAGTGCGCAGGCGGGCCAACCCTGCCTGCATGAGTTCCCGATGCTCCTCCGGTGTGTAGCGCGACGCAGGCTTCGGCAGATCCCGCACCCACAGCGATACCGAGCTCCTCGAGCAGCCCAGCTCCGCCTCGATCTGGTCGTACGTCCACCCCTGGAGCCGCAGCTCCCGTGCCTTCGCCTTCAGGTCGTCCTTCGCGTTCGGCCGCTTCGTCCACTCCGGCGGCGGTTCCCCTTTCACCAGCTGGTTGAGGATGTCGTTGTTGAAGATCTTCAGCTCGTCGCGGATCTGTCGAAGGCTGTAGCCCCGCCGCCGCAGCGCCACCGCCTGCTCCCGCAGCCCCTCGAAGTCGGCGTATTTGCCCTGTGGATGTGCCATAGGCATACCGTCCGGCCGGAATGATCCGTTCCGGAGTCGAACGGTGAGCGATTCAGCAGTTCGAGGGATATCGGGTGGTTTCGCTTCCGTTCGGTTACCGGGTGTGGTGTAGGCCAGTCCGTAAAACTCGCCGGAAAACCTCGCCCGCCCGCCCGTAGGCTGGAGGCATGACCACGACGGGGGAAGCCCACACAGAGGCGCCGCCACCGGGGGCGGGGCCGTGGTGGTGGGGCAGGGTGCGTAGTGCGGTGCTGGACGTGGGTCTGGCTGTCGCGTCGGCGGTGGAGTGCGGGGGCGAGGGGATTCGGTTCGCGCGGGATGCCGGGATTCCGGAGGCCGCGGGGGTTGTGTTCGGGGTGCTGGCCGGGTCGGTGCTGGTGTTGCGGCGGCGGTGGCCCATTGCTGTGGTGCTCGTGTCCATTGCCGTCATGCCCGCCCAGATGGGGTTCCTGATGGGCATCGTCGGGCTGTACACCCTCGCCGCTTCCGAGCTGCCGCGGCGGATCATCGCCTCGCTGGCGGGGATGTCGTTCGTCGGGATGCTGATCGTGACGTTCGTGTGGGTGCGGCAGGGGGTGGACAGTGGGGATCTGACGTTCGGGGACTGGGTTGTTCCGCTTGCCTCGCTCACGACGGCTCTCGGGGTGACCGCGCCTCCTCTGCTGCTGGGGCTGTATGTGGGGGCTCGGCGGCGGTTGATGGAGAGTCTGCGGGAGCGGGCCGACAGTCTTGAGCGGGAGCTTCAGTTGCTCGCGGAGCGGGCGGAGGAGCGGGCCGAGTGGGCGCGGAACGAGGAGCGGACTCGGATCGCGCGGGAGATGCATGACGTGGTCGCGCATCGGGTGAGCTTGATGGTGGTGCATGCCGCCGCGTTGCAGGCCGTGGCTCGGAAGGATCCTGAGAAGGTCGTGCGGAATGCCGCGCTCGTGGGGGACATGGGGCGGCAGGCGTTGACCGAGTTGCGGGAGATGCTCGGTGTGCTGCGCAGTGGGCACGCTGATGCGGATCGGCCGCGGAGGGCCGTCGTACCGCTTGCCGTGGTGGGGGCTGCTGCCGCTGCCGCGGCTGATCGGGAGATGGGGCTGGGGGAGGAGGGGGCCGGTGAGGGGCCTTGTCTGTCCGAGTTGGATCAGTTGATCGGGCAGTCGGCGGCTGCGGGGATGGTGGTGGATCTGTCCGTGGATGGGGAGTCGCGGTCGTATGCGCCGGAGGTGGAGCAGACGGCGTTTCGGGTGGTGCAGGAGGCGTTGACGAACGTCCACAAGCATGCGGCGGGGGCGAAGACGCATGTGCGGCTCGCGCATCGGGTGTCGGAGATCGCGATGCAGGTGGAGAACGAGCCGCCGCCGGAGGTGTCGTCGGCGTCCTCGGCGCGGTTGCCGTCGGGGGGCAATGGGCTGGTGGGGATGAAGGAGCGGGTCGTGGGGCTGGGCGGGGTGTTTGTGTCCGGGCCGACGGATGCGGGGGGTTTTCGGGTTTCGGCGGTGATTCCGGCGGCGTAGTCGCCGTACCAGTGCCCCGGGGGTCAGCCCGCTGTCAGGCGTGCCGGTTCTATGCCTGAGACGAGGCCGGCGAGGGCTTGGTCGATGTCGGGGCCGAGGTACCAGTCGCCGGTGTGGTCGAGGGCGTAGATGCGGCCTTCGGTGTCGATGGCGAGGAGGGCCTGGGTGTCGGTTTCGGCGCCGAGGGGGCAGACCTTGGTGTCGAGGGCGCGGCCGAGGTCGCCGAGGGTGCGGGCCATGTGGAGGCCGTGGAGCGGGTCGAAGTGGATGTGGGCGGGGGCGACCTGGCGGCCGGGGCCGGTGGGGGTGAGGTGGAGTCCGCCGAATTCGGCCCAGGCTTCTACGGCCGCGGGGAAGACGGCGTGGCGGTGACCGGCGGGTGAGGCGTGGTCGCGGAGGGTGTCGGCCCAGTATTCGGCCTGTTTGATGTCCCAGCGTCCGGGTTGCCAGCCGGCGGCGCGCAGGGCGGCGTCGACGGGGACGGGGAAGCGGGTGGTGGAGGTGCGGTCGGCTTGCATCGGCCCTTCGTTCGTCGTCGTCCGTGCTGTGCGTACGTGCGTGCTGGTGCGGTGGGGGTCAGTTGCCGGTCGGTGTCGGGTCGACGATGCGGACGCCGAAGTGGGCGCTGAGGGCGGTGCAGGCGCGGCAGGGTGCGGCGAAGCTGCCGTGCAGGGGGTCGCCGGCTTCGCGGATGCGGCGGGCGGTGAGTTTGGCCTGTTTGAGGGCTTTGCGGGCTTCGCCGTTGGTCATGGGTTTGCGGGCGGCGCGTTTGCTGCGGGCCTCGTCGGCGGCGGCGAGGTGCCGGGAGATGAGGATGGTCTCGGCGCAGCGGCCGGTGAAGCGGTCGCGTTCCGAGCTGGTGAGGGTGTCGAGGAAGTCCTGGACGAGGTGGTGCAGTGGTGGGGGTTGGTCGCCGCGGGCGGCGGTGCCGGTGAGGGTGGCGCCGCGGACGGAGAGGGCGGCGGCGACGGTCGGGAGTATGCCGTCGCGGCGGTGACGGAGGGTCGGCGCGTGGGGTGTTTCGGCGGCGCTCCAGCCGATGCGGGGGTCGCCGGAACTCGCTGAGTGTGGGCCTGTCTGCGTCGCGTTCATGTTCATCATCCCCTCCCGAGCATCCCCCGGGCATGCTCTCGGACGTCACAGAGTGCCAAAAGGCGTGGCGGGTGCGGAAGCTGGGGCTGTGCGACACGCCCGGGTTCGGGCGGGCTGTCACGGTGGGGTGACGGCTGGTCACGGAAGCGGAGGGGGTCGTGCCCGGTGCCGGTGACCGGTGTCGTCGTACCGCTTAGGCTGTCGGCACCGCTTTCCATGCGGTGACGTGTGGAGGCAGACGAGACAGCCGATACCGGGGCGTTGTGACCGAGGGTGGTCATGGCGGGTCCGTATCAGAACGCCGCAGGGGGCAACCGCCATGACGACAGGTCGGCTCGGGCAGCAAGCCGCGCCGCCGAACGCGGCCTACGCCGGGCAGGTCGTGCATTTCCCGGATCCGGTTCGGGCGGCCCGTCACCCGAGAGGAGTACGGGTGGACGAGCGTGGTTACCCCGACTTCTCGGCGTATGCGCGGGCGGCGGCGGAGATCGCGGAGCCGCCGGAGGGTTTCGGTGTCGACGAGTTGCGGCTGACGGACTATGTGTCGGCGAACGCGGCGCTGGCGGCGTCGGGGCACGATCTGTGGGACACGATTCCGGCGGTGGCGACGCCGCACGGCTGGACGTGGCATCACGTGGTGGGTGCGCGGCGGCTGGAGTTGGTGCCGGTCGAGGTGAAGGCGCTGCTGCGGCATCACGGTGGGATCGCCACGTCGGCGGTGGACCAGAACAAGCGGGGGACGCGGCCGTTGCAGGAGACGCGGCCGGCGCATTTCGGGCTGCCGAAGTCGGGTGTGGCGGTGACGGAGTCGCAGGTGCTGGGGGTCGAGGAGGATCTCGGGTATCGGCTGCCGGGTGCGTATCGGTCGTTTCTGAAGGCGGCGGGGGGTTGTGCGCCGGTGGGGACGGCTCTGGACGCGGAGTTGGGGCTGCTGGTGGACCAGCCGTTCTTCACGGTGCGGGACGAGGCGGCGGTCAATGACCTGGTCTACGTCAACAAGTGTCTGCGGGACCATCTGACCAAGGACTACCTGGGTGTGGGGTTCGTGCAGGGCGGGCTGCTGACCGTGAAGGTGAAGGGCGAGCGGCTCGGTTCGGTGTGGTTCTGCGCGTACGACGACGCGCGGGACGTGGATCCGTCGTGGTCGCCGGCCGAGCGGGTGGAGCGGTTGCTGGTGCCGTGCGGTGAGGACTTCGACGCGTTTCTGTCCCGACTGGCGGGTTCTCCGCCGGAGTTGGAGACCGTCGCGAATCTGATGGTGGACGGTGGGTTCGCGCATGCGGTGCCCGTGGCTGCCGCGGCTGTGGGGGAGTGAGCTTCGCGATGGTGACGTTCGCGCAGGCGCAGGAGCGCGCGGAAGAGTGGGTCAACGGGGATGTGCCGTCGTACCAGCATCGTGAGGTGCGGGTGCGGGAGTTCGAGCTCGGGTTCGTGGTGTGGGGCGAGGACCGTGCGGACGGTCCGCGTTCGGATGGGGGTGCGCTGCGGCTGGTGATCGCCCGGGACAGTGGTGAGGCCACGTTGTGGCCGGCGCTGCCGGTGGGTGAGGTGATTCGCCGGTACGAGGAGGAGTACGGCCGTCCCGACGCGGTTCCCGATCCGGCGCCGGCCGCCCCGGCTCGGATGGATCTGAACCAGACGTCGTTCCTGCTGACTCCGCCGGAGTGGTTGCAGGAGGCGGCGGACAGGCTGGGCATCCCGGATCGGCGGGACGGGGGGCGGCGGGTTCGGGTTCGAGTTCGGACTCCGACGGTGGTGCGGGCGAGGGTGCGCCTGCGCCTGCGGCTGCGGCTGTGCCTGCGGCTGGTTCCGGGGTGACGGGCGGGTCTTCGCCGACTCCCGCGCCGGTGATGCCCGGTGTGCCGGACGGGGCGACTCCTTGGGCCGGGACGGACACCAACGCCGAGGCCGGTGAGGACCGTTCCGTGCCGTTGCCGGAGACGGTGTTCGCGCCGCCGTTGAGCGGTGACGACACCGCGCCGCCGGACGCCAGGACGGCGCTGATGTCGGGCGGCAGTCAGCTTCCGCCGACGGCGGTCGAACCGGCGGTCGACGAGCCGGGTGCGCCGGGTGGCCAGGGCGGTGCGCGGCAGGGCAGCACGCCGCCGCCGGGGCCGGGTGGGTCTTCGTATGGGTATCCGCAGGGTGCGGGGACGCCGGGTACGCCGCCTCCGGGGGCGATCCCTCCGCCTCCGCCGGGTGCGCCTTCGTACGGCTATCCGCAGGGTGCCGGTGCGCCGCAGGCTCCGGGCGGGCCCGGGCAGCCGCTCGCGCCGAACGCCGGGGCCATCGCCGATGCCGCGACGAGCAAGGCGGCGCCTCCTCGTGCGCGGGGTGGGGCGACGCCGCCTCCGCCTCCGCCTCCGCCGCCGGGGGTGCCGGGTGCGGGGGTGGGGGGTACGGCTCCTCCTCCGCCCGCTCCGGGTATGCCGGGTGCGCCGGGTGCGCCGGCGGGTGGGTACGTTCCGACGCAGCTCGTTTCGGCGTTGGGGTCCGATGGTCCTGAGGGCGCTGCCGGGCCGGGGGCTCCGCAGGGGCCGGGTGCCGCTGACGCGCCCGGCGGTACGCCTCCCGGCGGTGTGCACCATGCCGCCACGGTGCTGGCCGACCCCGGTCGGATGGGCGGCCCTCCGCCGCCCCCGGGCGCCCCGGGCATGCCTGGCGCCCCGCAGCCTCCCGGCCCTCCCGGTACCCCGGCTGCACCTGGAACTCCCGGTGCCCCGCAGCCCCCGGGCGCCCCGCAGCCTCCTGGTGCCCCGGGCATGCCGGGTGGACACGGCGCCCCGGGTGCCTCCGGCGGTGCGCGCGGTGCCGTTCACCACGCGGAGACCGTGCTGGCGGGGCCCCCGGTGGGCGGCCCCGGTGTGCCTCCGCCTCCGCCGCCGGCGCCGGGCGTCCCACAGCCGCCGCAGGGCCCTGGCGCGCCTCAGCCTCCAGGGGCTCCCGGTATGGCTCCGGGCGCCCCCGGTGTGGCGCCGGGCGCTCCGGGTATGCCGCCCGGCGCGCCCCAGCCGCCCATGCCGCCGGGTGCGGTTCCGCCGCCTCCGGGTCAGCCTGGGCCCGTTCAGTCCGGGCCGGGTCAGCCCCCGGCGTACGGCTACCCCCAGCAGCCCGCCGGCCAGCCGACCGTCGGCCCCGGCTACCAGGCCGTCCTTCGCTACCGTGCGCAGGACGGGTCGGAGCAGCAGCTGATCCGGCGTTCGGCGCCGGGTACGCCGCACCCGGAGTGGCAGATCTTCCACGAGCTGCGCGGCATGAACGTGCCCTCGGACCAGGTGCTGGAGCTGCACACGGAGTTGGAGTCGTGCGAGCTGCCGGGTGCGTACTGCGCGCGGATGATCCGGGAGCAGTGGCCGCAGGCGCGGATCACGTCCATCGCGCCGTACGGCACGGATCACGCGAGCCGGCAGCAGGGCATGCAGCAACTGCTCGTCCACCAGGGCGAGTTGCACCAGGTGGCCGACGGCCCCGCCCGGCCGGCGCCGGTGCGCGCCCCGCTTCCGCAGGTGCAGGCGGCGCCGCCGATTCCGCCGGAGGGCGTGGCGCAGGAGCTGGCGGGGGCGTTCGGGCCGGGGCTCTTCCGGTTCGAGCAGGCCGCCGTGTCCCGGCAGGGCGTACCGCCGGTCGTGGCGCACAGCCTGGTGGTCGGCGGGCTGCCGATGGACATGGGTCCGTTCTTCTGGGCGCAGGCCCAGCCGGGGCGGCCCGTTCCGACGCTGGCGGAGCTGGCGGCCGAGCGCGGGGTGCAGCCGGCGTCGGACGCGGGCTCGTACCTCGTCATGGGCAGTGACTTCGGCAGGGCGCTGTGTGTGCAGTACGGGACGGCGAACATCGTCGCCGTGCCGGTGGAGGCGGGTCCGGGCGGCGCGCCCGTACCGCCGCAGTTCGTGAACACCGGGCTGCCCGAGTTCCAGCGCTGCCTGGCGCTGCTCGGCCGGATGTGGCGTCTTCGCTTCGGTCTGAACCAGGAGCAGGCGGGCCGTTGGACCGTCGACTTCCAGGCCCAGCTCGCCGCCCTCGACCCGGCGGCGCTCGGCTCGCCGGAGAGCTGGTGGTCGGTGCTGCTGGAGCAGATGTGGGACGGGTTGCTGTGACGCCGCCCGCTTGTTTGTCGTGAGGTGACATCGCCCTGCTGCCGCTGACTGCGGCGGCGTTCGGGTGGCGAAAGGGCCGGCCCTCGGTTTTCCGACCGGGGCCGGCCCTTTCCCATGCCCCCGCCGTCACGCCCGCCTGCCGCGCGTCTCGCGCCGAGGCCCCTTAGACCAGAACACGCGCACACCATCACGCCCGCACGCCCCCGCGCCTTCCGCCCCGCGCAATCCCACCCCGCGCCTCCATATCTCCCCTCTGTGTCTCTGCGCCCGTGCCGTGCCCTTGCGCCTACCTCATGCCCCCGCGCGCGGAGTGTCGCGTTATGAGCGATTCGGCCTGATACATCAAGATGGGCGCTAAATGATTATTTTCGCGTTGGTTCGACGGAGAGGGGTTCCAGGATGAGCGGCGCACCGGTCTCGCTCTACGACTTCGCGGTCGTACGTGGGCGTGGCTACCGTCCCGAACAGGTCGACGCCCATGTCGACGCCCTCTTCCGCGACCGCGACGCCGCCTGGGAACGGGCCGCGCGGCTCACCGTGCTCGCCAGGGAGATGGAGGAGGAGGCGGAGCAGCTGCGGGAGGAGGTGGCGCAGCTCGCCCCGCAGACGTACGAGACGCTCGGGGGGCGTGCGCGGCGGATCCTCACGCTGGTGCAGGAGGAGGCCGAGGCCTTGCGGGACGGTGCGCGGCAGGAGGCACAGACCCTGGTCGACGAGGCGCAGAAGCGTGCGAACAGTGTGCGTGACGCGGCGCAGGCGTACGCCGACGCCGTACGCTCCGACGCGGAAGAGCGTGCCGATGAGCGGTT
The DNA here is from genome assembly GCF_030499515.1 of Streptomyces sp. DT2A-34. Lineage (NCBI taxonomy): Bacteria > Bacillati > Actinomycetota > Actinomycetes > Kitasatosporales > Streptomycetaceae > Streptomyces > Streptomyces sp. DT2A-34. Next base: position 5,942,400 of record NZ_JASTWJ010000001.1, read on the forward strand.
GCTCGCCGCTCGTGCGGAGGCGATCGAGATCCGTGTCACCGCCCGGCGCGATGTGAAGGAGGGGCGCGGGGAGGCGCTCGGCACGTTGCGCGAGGTACGGGAGCGCACCGCCGTGATGCTCACCGAGCAGGACAAGGAGCACACCGCGCGGTGGACCGAGGCCGAGCGGGAGGCCGAGGAGCGGCTGGCGGCGCTGGAGGCGTCGGAGAAGGAGCGGATGGCGCGGGCCGAGGCCTCGCTGTCCGATGCGGAGCAGGAGCTCGCGGACGCGCAGGCCTCGACGCAGCGCTTGCAGGAGGAGGCGCGGGCGCGTGCGACGGAGCTGCTCGCGCAGGCCCGGCGGCGGGCGGATGCCATCGCCCGGGAGACGGAACGGGTGCTGCGCGAGCACGGGGAGATGTGGGACGACGTGCGGGCGCACATCGGCCAGATGAGGGTCAGTCTGACGGCGCTGACGGGGCAGGCCGCGCTGGAGTGAGTGACACCGGTGGCGGGCCGCCGCGTTCGGGCAAGCTCACCGGCGGTCTGCTCCGTGGCGGTCTGCTCCCCGGCGGTCAGCTTTCACGGGCGGTCAGTTCCCCCTGCGCACCGCCCCCGCCAGAATCCACCCCTCCACAGCCTCGTACTGGCGCCGCTGTTCCTCCGACTTCCCCCGCCCGGACAGGACCGTCCCGAGCCACCCGAAGAGGAACCCGGCCGGAATCGACACCAGGCCGGGCGTCGTGAACGGGAACCAGTTGAAGTCGGCGTCGGGGAAGGCCGAAACCGGTGATCCGGAGACCAGATTGGTCCCGGGCATCAGCACGAGCACGACCACCGAGCCGCCGATCAGCGTCCACAGCAGGCCGGCCCGCGTGTACCGGCGCCAGAACAGGCTGTAGACGAGCGCCGGGGCGATGGCCGAGGCGCCCAGGGAGAAGGACAGGGTCACCAGCGGCTGCAGGCTGCGGTGCTGGACCATCGTCGCCAGCACGATCGCCGGGACCCCCACCGCCAGCGCCGACAGCCGCGCCAGCGTCATCTCGCGGCGGCCGGACAGCTCCCGTACCCGGACGGCGAACACGTCATGGGCGAGGGAGTTCGCGCAGGCGAGGATCATGCCGGCGACGGAGGCGAGCACGGTCAGGAAGATGGCCGTGGTGACCGTCGTGAAGAGCAGGGTCTCCGCCATCGAGACCTCGGCGCCGAAGGCGGCCCGGGAGCCCAGCAGATACGCCGTGTTGCCCTGCGGGTCCGCCCCGAGGATCGCCTCCCGCCCGATCAGCGCCGTCGCGCCGAAGCCGATCACCGTGATCATCAGCACGAACAGCGCCACGCTGGACACCGCCCACGACATCGAGCGCCGCACCTGACGCACGCCCGACGCCGTGTACATGCGCATGGTGATGTGCGGCAGACAGGCACCGCCGAGGACGACCGCGAACTGCGCGCTGATCATGTCCAGGCGGGGATGCGGTCCGCCCGCGAACTGCAGCCCCGACTCCAGGAACGCCGGGCCCACCCCGCTCCGCTCCGCCGCCGTGCTGAACAACGCACCCGGATTCCAGTCGAACCGTGCCAGCACCAGTACGGCGACGACGGCGCCCGATCCGAGCAGCATCACCATCTTCAGGATCTGGATGAGGGCCGTGCCCTTCATCCCGCCGATCGCCGCGTAGCTGATCATCAGTACGCCGAGGCCGATGATGCACCCCGTCTGGAGGGAGTCGCCCGAGAACCCGAGGATGAACGCCAGCAACTGCCCGGTCCCGGCCAGCTGCACCAGCATCAGCGGCACCAGCGCGGCCAGCGTCACCGCGCACGCCGCGATACGCACGCCCCGCCCCGGCATACGGCGGGCCAGCGCGTCGCCCATCGTGAACCGGCCCGCGTTGCGCAGGGGTTCGGCCAGCAGGAACATCAGCAGCATCAGCGACAGGGCCGTGCTCAGTGCCAGCACGATCCCGTCGTAGCCGCACAGGGCGACCACGCCGGTCGTGCCCAGTACGGTCGCGGCGCTGATGTAGTCGCCGGCGATCGCCAGGCCGTTGCGCATGGGGGACAGGGAGCTGTAGCCCGTGTAGAACTCGTCGAGGTCGTCGCGGTCCGGGCCCGTCATCACGCACAGCAGCAGCGTGATGGTGGCCACGGCACAGAAGGCGACCAGCGACATCGCCTGCGCGTCTCCGCTGAAGTCCGTCATCGCCCCGTCCCCCTCTTGACCGACTCACGCTTGGCTTCCACCGCGGCCTCCTTGCGGATGCGGTCCGCGAGCGGGTCGACGTAACGGCGGGCGGTGTGCTCGTACAGGCCTATCGCCAGCCAGGTGACGGGCAGTTGGAGCAGCGCGAGCAGCAGGCCGGCGGGCAGCCCGTCGGTGACCGTGCTCGTCATGAACCCGGGCGCGAAGGCGGACAGGATCAGGAAGAGGGTGAAGTACCCGAGCGCGGTGAGCGTCGCGACGCGCCGCTGCCAGCGGTAGGCGGTGCGCAGGATGCGCAGGTCGCTGTGGTGGCCGAGGGGTGGGTGGTCGGGGGTTCGGTGTCGTGGGGGTGCCGGTGGTTGCGGTGGGGCGGGGGGCTGCCAGGGATAGGTGGGCGAGTACGGGTCGTACCGGTCGTACGGGGAGGACATCCCTTTGCTCCTTGCATGGCTCGGGTCCGGTGCGGCGGACCGCAGGGAGGTGGGGGGCGGGCGAGCCATGCACGTTACTTCGGAGTACCGGGAATGCGTGCGGTTTTCACCAAACTGAGCGGTCGGTATGCGCTTACTACGCCAAACCGTGTCTGACCTGGGGTGTTACCGCCGTTAACCCAGACCTTTGAGGCAGCTGAGGGGCTGGGACTGCCCCAAGGGGGCCTCAGCGGGCGCGGGAGCGTAGCGCCTTGCGGTAGCTGTCGACCGCTTCGCCGATGTCTTCCATGCGCTTGCGCATGTCGTCGGAGGTGCGGCTTCTGACGAGGGTCCGCAGTACGTAGGCGGGAGAGAACTCGCCCGCGAAGCCGTCCGGGGCGTTGGAGCGGATCATCGGTTCGTTGGCGAACACCGACGAGGTGTCGTCGGAGTGCCGGTACGTCCAGCGGCACGGCCACAGTCGCACGGCGCTCTCTCCGACGTATCGGACCGCGCCCTCGAAGAACTCGTCTCCGGCCGCCGCCTCCAGCGAGGTGAGGCTGTCGAAGCGGTCCAGTACGAGCCGTTCCAGCTCCGCGAGCGAGTCGAGCGAGTGGTCGAAGGGGAAGCCGGCCGGCAGGTGGGCCGTCCGCCACCGGTCCAGGGCGGCGTCCATGGAAGTCAGCCACTCGTCAAGACGCCGGCGGGACTCCTCGCTCGCATGCAGGCGGTCGTCCTCCACGTACCAGGCGAGCGTCTCGGGCTCCGCCGTCGGGATGCGGTCGCGCACCCGGTTGCCGAGCCGCACCGGCATCGGCAGGCCGAACTCCTGGAGCCCTTCGGCCTGTTCGGGCGTCAACAGCAGCCACCAGGCGTCGTAGGCCTCCTCGTCCAGCTGGTGGAAGCCCCGTGGATCGCCGTTGCCGGGCACGAGGTCGCCGATGGCGTCGAAGGCGGCGTTCCAGTCCATGTAGCGGGTGCTGTCGGAGAGGTGCTCCGCCGGGTGCCAGATCGACCGGCCATTGCGCCGGAAGTGCAGGTACTCGTCCCCGTCCTCGTCCCTCACCAGCTCCACGTCATCGACGACCACCGAGCCGCCCGAGCACGCCGCCGCGTCGAGCAGCAGATCCTCGTACCCGTCCTCGAGACCGCCCAGCACCTTCTCGGGCATCTGGAAGCCGAGGCCGCATTCGCCGAGGAGGAAGGTCAGTTCGTCGGTGTCCTCGAATTCCTCGTCGAGGTCCATGCCGATCCCGGCGGCCTCCGCCAGGCCGGTCGCGGCTTGTTCGTCCGTCGCTATGCCCAGGCGGACCAAGGTCTCCGCAAATCCACGGAGGGTGTGTCGTGTTGCGTTGGTCATGACCGCACCCTCACACGAAAACCGGTGGCACAGCGCCGCTGTTCGCCCTTACCGTGCTGCCGCACCCAGCTGTCCAGTCGAAGGCGTGCCGTTGTACACCGTGTGAGACCTCCCGAGCGCTGATTCGTCGCGCGTCGCGCCTGTGCGCCGCGCTGCTTTTTGCTGCGGACTTCTCACTGAAACCGGTGTACCTCTGTGCTCACAACCTGGGTGGTCACGCCCACCTGCCTGCCGACCGTTCTGCGCCGTTGCCACACGTGCGCGTCCGACCGCTTCCGGGCAAGCGGTAAATTTCGCGTCAACGCACACCACAAGCTCATCGACGCCTGGCTCCTCGTGCTCTGCACCGCCTGCGGGGAAACGTCGAAGCTCACGGTCCTGGAGCGGGCGCAGGTGCGCTCCGTACGACCTGAGCTGCTGGACCGGCTGCACGACAACGACCTCGGCCTGACGGCCGAGCTGCTCCAGGATCCGGCGTTGCGGCGCCGTAACCGCATCGCCCTCGACTGGGCGGGCGCCTGGCGCCTCGACACCGGCGGATCGGATCACCTGGACCGCGAGGTGATCGACGTCTCGGTCCGCTTCGCGGCGCGGATTCCGGTCCGGCCGGTACGACTGATCGCTGAAGGCTGCGGTCTCTCACGGGCCGAGGCCGAGAGACTGATCACGCAGGGGAAGCTCGTCTCGGCAGTCCGGCTGAGCGGCAGGCTCTCCGGTGACTTCACCTTCACGCTCAAGCGCTGAACCTCCTCGGGACCAGGGCCTGTCCGGCGAGACCCGCCGGACAGGCCCTGGCGCCGACGCGGACCGTCAGTGCCCGAGAGGCGAGCGGCGGTAACGGACCGCGGGACGGCCGTCCACAGTGACGTCTTCCACGACGGTGAAGGAGTTCCGCTCCAGGACGGTCCGGGAGGCGAGGTTGTCCAGGTGGGTGACGGCGACCAGGGACGTCAGCCCGTACGCCGTACCCGCCACCCGGCACGCCTGTGCCACCGCGGCCGTGGCGACGCCCTTGCCCGCCGCGAGTTCGCCGACGCGGTAGCCGAGTTCGGCGGAACCGTCCTCGACGTCGATCAGGTTGACCCGTCCGACGAGGTGCCCGTCGGCGTCCAGCACGAGGTGGAAGTGGCAGATCCCGGCGTCCTGTTCGGCCAGCAGTGCCTCGTGCCGGGCGGCGAAACCGGCAGGGGCGAAGTAGGCGTCTCCGCGGTCCGGGATCGACCGGGCGAAGTACTCGCGGTTCTCCCGCTCGAAGGCCAGCAGGGCGTCCGCGTGGTCGGCGCGTAGGCGCTCCAGGGTCAGCATGGGGACAGGGTAGATCCGTACGTCTGTGGTACGACGTGGCGTGCCGGACAGGGGACTCCAGGGTGACGCCGGGTCACGGGCCCGCGGCCTAGCGTCCTCCGCATGAACAGATCACGCTTATCGGCGTTCGCGGCGTCCGCCGTGCTCGCGCTCGGACCGGCCCTGACCCTGCCGATCGCCGCCGCGGGGTCCGCCTCCGCCGCCCCCGCGAACCCTTCGTCCACCGTCGGGTCGGCCCAACTGCCCCGCCCCACCGGACCCCACACCGTAGGGCGCGGCACCGTCCACCTCGTCGACAGCGACCGCCCCGACCCCTGGGTACCGGCCGCCGGCCCGCGGCAGTTGATGGTGTCGATGTACTACCCCGCACGGCCCGGAACCGAAGGCCCGACCGCCCCGTACATGACCACCGAGGAGGCCCGCCTCCTGATTCGGCTGCGCGCCCCGGACGTCACCGTTCCGCCCGAGGTGATCGGCGGTGTCCGTACCTGGGCGCACCCCGACGCGCGCCCGGCGCACGGCAGGTTCCCGCTGGCCGTCCTCTCGCCCGGTTTCACCTTCCCGCGCGCCACGCTCACCGGTCTCGCCGAGGACCTCGCCAGTCGCGGATATGTCGTCGCGCTGGTCGACCACCCGTATGAGAACGCCGGTACGACCCTCCCCGACGGGCGGACCCTGCCCTGTGCCATCTGCGACCAGCCTCCCCAGGGCGGAATGGCGGCCATCGCCGAGAGCCGGGCCGAGGACGTCTCCTTCGTGCTCGACCGGCTGACCGGGCGTCACCCCGCGTGGCGGTACGCGCGCGTGATCGACGCGAAGCGGATCGGCATGGCCGGGCACTCCATCGGCGGCAACGCCGCCGCCACGACGATGGCCGGGGACGCGCGCGTGCGGGCCGGTGTGAACATGGACGGCACCTTCTTCGCGCCCGTCCCGGACGACGGGCTCGACGGCCGTCCCTTCCTGATGTTCGGGACGAAGGACAGGCACGCGGACGAGAAGTGGGTCCAGGGCTGGGCCCACCTGGACGGCTGGAAGCGCTGGCTGACCGTCGCCGGAGCCGACCACGGCTCCTTCACCGACGTACCTCTCCTCGCGGAACTGGCCGGCATCCCGGACACCGCGCCGCTTCCCTACGCGCGCTCGTCGGTCCTCACGCGCGCGTACGTCGCCGCCTTCTTCGATCTGCATCTGAAGGGCGTTTCGCAGCCGCCGCTCGACGGGCCGTCGCCGGCCAACCCCGAGGTCAGCGTCCGTCTTCCTTGAAGTCTTCCGTGAGGGCTTCCGTGAGGTCTTCCCCGAGGACCGGAAACCGCCTCGGCGCCAGCAGCAACAGCACCAGGAAGGCCAGCGCCGCCGCGCACGACGCCCCCAGGTACACGGCGTGCACCGCGTCCGCGATGGCCCGCCTGGTGGCCTCCGGTGCCGCGGCGCCGGAATCCAGGGCCCGCGTCACCGAGTCCAGGTCGCTCGCACCGCCCAGTCGCGACGCCAGTACCCCGTTCGCCACCGCGCCGAAGAGAGCCGCGCCCACCGTCTGGCCCGTCTGCCGGCAGAAGAGGACGGACGCCGTCGTCGTACCCCGCTCCGACCACCCGACCGTCGACTGCACGCCCACGATCAGCGGCAGTTGGAACAGGCCCAGCGCCGCCCCCAGCAACAGCATCAGCAGCGCCGGCTGCCAGGCCTCCCCGGGATACGGCAGGAACAGGAACGCCAGCAGGATCAGTGACGCCGATCCGATCCCCAGCATCGCCGTGTTCCGGAAGCCGATCCTGCGGTACACGTGCTGACTGAACGCCGCCGACACCGGCCAGCTCAACGTCCAGACCGACAGCACGAATCCGGCCGCCACCGGGGCCAGGCCGAGGACCGACTGGGCATAGGTGGGCAGGAACACCGTCGGCGCCACCATCAGCAACCCCAGCGCGCCCAACGCCAGGTTCACCGCCGCGATCGTCCGGCGCCGCCACACCCAGCCCGGGATGATCGGCTCGGCCGCCCGGCGCTCCACCCACACCACGACCGCCGCCAGCGCAAGTCCCGTACCGAACAAGGCGATCGACGGCCCCGACAGCCACGGCCACGCCACCCCGCCCTGCACCAGCGCCGTCAGCAGCACACCCCCGCACGCGAACACCGCCAACGCGCCCGCCCAGTCGACACGCGCGCGCGTGCCCGTCGTCCCGCGCTCGCGCTCCGGCTCGTGCAGGTACCGCACGATCAGCCACAACGCCACCGCCCCGATCGGCAGGTTGATCAGGAAGATCCAGCGCCAGTCCGCGTACGCCGCCAGGACCCCGCCCAGCCCCGGGCCGGCCACCGCCGACACCGCCCACACCGTGGACAACTTGGACTGGATCTTCGGGCGTTCCTCCAGCGGGTACAGGTCGGCGGCCAGCGTCTGGACCGTGCCCTGCAGGGCCCCGCCGCCCAGGCCCTGCACGATCCGGAACGCGATCAGCGCCGCCATGTTCCAGGCCACCGCGCACAGCAGCGACCCCAGCAGGAACAGCGCCGCGCCCGCGATCAGCACCGGCTTGCGGCCGAAGGTGTCGGAGAGCTTGCCGTAGACCGGGAGGGTCACGGTCACGGCTAGCAGATATCCGGAGAACAGCCAGGAGAAGACCGAGAAGCCGCCGAGGTCGCCGACGATCTGCGGTACGGCCGTGGAGACGATGGTGGCGTCGAGCGCGGCCAGCGCCATCGCGAGCATCAGGGCCGCGACCACGGCCCCGCGTTTCTCGGTTCCGGTGCGCTGTGCGGTGTCGCGTGTCGCGGGTCTCGTACTGCCCACCGGGTTCCTCTCCTGGCGCATTCCCCATGCGTTCCCCTTGCACCTATATGCCGCCGAACAGCTTCCCACTTGACCCTGACGTCGCGGGAGGGTGGAGCCTGGGTGCGTCCGAGGGTGGAGGCGACCCTGAGGCGCGCTCCCCCGAAGGGTGGACTGCCCCTAGGGGTACCTCCGCACCAGGTCTCGGGGAGGGGTGGTACCGCCGGAGGACGAGAGGTGGCGGGGGCCGTCCTTAATCTGGCTTTACGCCGCTGGGGGGCGGCTGACCGAACCGGCGGGGGTGGGGTTTTCCCCCGCACAAGACGGGGCTCGGCACCAGCGCGCCGGACCCCTCCCCGGAGCCAGACTCGACGACGTACCAGTTCTCGACGTACCGGCTGAGGACTCGTGCGTCCATCCACAACCGACTTAGGAGACATACCGTGACATCGGCTGTAACCATTCCCAGGCACGGGGGCACTGGAGGGCGTACGGCCGTTGCCGCGCGGGCGCGGCAGGTCGTCAAGGCGTACGGGTCGGGGGAGACCCGTGTCGTCGCCCTCGACCATGTCGACGTGGACATCGCACGGGGCCAGTTCACCGCGATCATGGGCCCCTCGGGGTCCGGCAAGTCCACCTTGATGCACTGCCTCGCCGGGCTCGACACCGTCACCGGCGGCCAGATCCATCTCGACGAGACCGAGATCACCGGGCTGAAGGACAAGAAGCTCACGCAGCTGCGCCGGGACCGGATCGGCTTCATCTTCCAGGCGTTCAACCTGCTGCCGACGCTCAACGCCCTGGAGAACATCACGCTGCCCATGGACATAGCGGGCCGTAAGCCGGACCGGCAGTGGCTCGGGCGCGTGGTCGACACGGTGGGACTCTCCGACCGGCTCAAGCACCGGCCCACCCAGCTCTCCGGCGGCCAGCAGCAGCGTGTCGCCGTCGCCCGTGCCCTGGCCGCGCGGCCGGAGATCATCTTCGGTGACGAGCCGACCGGAAACCTCGACTCGCGCGCCGGTGCCGAGGTGCTCGGCTTCCTGCGGCGGTCCGTCGACGAGCTCGGGCAGACCATCGTGATGGTCACGCACGACCCCGTCGCCGCCTCGTACGCGGACCGGGTGCTGTACCTCGCCGACGGGCGCATCGTCGACGAGATGTACAAGCCGACCGCCGACGCCGTCCTGGACCGTATGAAGGACTTCGACGCCCGGGGGCGCACGTCATGACCGTCGTGAAGACCTCGCTGCGCAACTTCTTCGCGCACAAGGGGCGCATGGCGCTGTCGGCCGTGGCGGTGCTCCTGTCCGTCGCCTTCGTGTGCGGGACGCTGGTGTTCACCGACACGATGAACACCACCTTCGACAAGCTCTTCGCCGTCACCTCCTCCGACGTCACCGTCAGCCCCAAGGACGCCAAGGACGAGGACGACGGCGGCGGAACGGGCCGGCCCAGCTCGCTGCCCGCCTCCACCGTCGAGCAGATCGCCGCCGTCGACGGTGTGAAGAAGGCGGAGGGCGCGGTCGCCTCGACGAGCGTGACCGTCGTCAACTCCGAGAACGAGAACATGGGTTCCAGCACGGGCGCGCCCACGTTCGCCGGCAACTGGACGGCCAACGACCTGAGGTCCATGGAGATCACCTCCGGGCACGCCCCGCGCGGGCCCACCGAGGTCATGGTCGACGCGGACACCGCCGACAAGCACGACCTGAAGCTCGGCGACGAACTGCGCACCATCGCCGCCACCGGCGACATCCGCGCGCGGATCGCCGGCATCGCCTCCTGGAAGGTCACCAACCCGGGCGCGGCCGTCGTCTACTTCGACACCGCCACCGCCCAGCGCACCCTGCTCGGCGCCACCGGCCGCTTCACACAGGTCTCCGTCACCGCGGCGGCCGGCGTGAGCGACGCGCAACTCAAGCGGAACGTCGCCGAGGCCCTGAACGGTGCGTCCGGCACGTCCGGCGCGTCCGGCGCATACAAGATCCAGACGGCCAAGGAGAACGCCGACGAGAACCGCAAGGACGTCGGCGAGTTCATGAACGTCATGAAGTACGCCATGCTCGGCTTCGCCGGGATCGCCGTCCTCGTCGGCATCTTCCTGATCATCAACACCTTTTCCATGCTGGTCGCCCAGCGCACCCGCGAGATCGGCCTGATGCGGGCGATCGGCTCCTCGCGCCGGCAGGTCAACCGGTCGGTGCTGGTGGAGGCGCTGCTGTTGGGCTTCGTCGGGTCCGTGCTCGGTGTGGGCGCCGGTGTCGGCATCGCGATCGGCCTGATGAAGCTCATGTCGATGGCCGGCATGAACCTCTCCACCGACGACCTGACGGTGAAGATGACGACCCCCGTGGTCGGCCTGATCCTGGGTGTCGTGGTCACGGTCCTCGCCGCGTACCTCCCGGCCCGCCGCGCCGGCAAGGTCTCCCCGATGGCGGCCCTGCGCGACGCCGGTACCCCGGCCGACGGCAAGGCCGGCTGGGTGCGCGGCCTGATCGGGCTGGTCCTGACCGGCGCGGGCGCCTTCGCCCTCTACGCCGCCGCCACCGCCGACAAGGCGAGCGACGGTGCGCTGATGCTGGGCGGCGGCGTGGTGCTGACCCTGATCGGCTTCGTGGTCATCGGCCCGCTGCTCGCCGGCGGGGTGGTCCGGGTGATCAGCGCGGTGCTGCTGCGCGCCTTCGGACCCGTGGGCCGCATGGCCGAGCGCAACGCCCTGCGCAACCCGCGCCGTACCGGCGCCACGGGCGCCGCCCTGATGATCGGCCTCGCCCTGGTGGCCTGCCTGTCGGTGGTCGGCTCCTCGCTCGTCGCCTCGGCGACGAGCGAGCTGGACAAGTCGGTGGGCGCGGACTTCATCGTCCTGAGCGAGCGGCAGGAGATCGTGCCGCAGGCCGAGAAGGCGATGCAGCAGACGCCGGGCCTCGCCCACGTCACCCGCAACAAGCAGATTGACGCCACACTGACCTCGCCGGACGGCAAGACCGACGACAGCGGGCTCACCGCCGCCGACCCGACGTACGCCGAGGACCTTCGCCGTACGACCACGGAGGGCACCCTGTCCGCCGCCTACGGCAAGGACGCCATGTCGGTCGGCTCCGACTACGCCACCGAGCACGGCGTGCACGTCGGCGACACCATCACCGTCGCCTTCGAGGGCGGCGAGACGGCGAAGCTGAAGGTCGCGGCCATCACGGACGACGACACCTCCTTCGACCAGGGCGCCCGCTACATCAGCATCGAGACGCTGCGCGAGTACCTCCCCGCCGACCGGATCCCGCAGACCGAGATGCTGCTCGGCAAGGCGAAGGACGGCCAGGAGGAGGCGGCGTACGCGGCCCTGAAGAAGTCGCTGCACGACTACCCGCAGTACCCGGTCCGCGACCAGACCGACTACAAGCAGGAGCTCAAGGACCAGATGGGCCAGCTCCTGAACATGGTCTACGGCCTGCTCGCCCTGGCGATCATCGTGGCGGTCCTGGGCGTGGTGAACACCCTGGCCCTGTCGGTGGTGGAACGCACCCGCGAGATCGGCCTGATGCGCGCCATCGGCCTCTCCCGCCGCCAGCTGCGCCGCATGATCCGCATGGAGTCGGTGGTGATCGCCCTGTTCGGCGCCCTGCTGGGCCTCGGACTCGGGATGGGCTGGGGCGCGACCGCGCAGAAGCTCCTGGCTCTGGAGGGCCTGAACGTCCTCGACATCCCGTGGCCGACGATCATCGGGGTCTTCATCGGCTCGGCCTTCGTGGGCCTGTTCGCGGCACTGGTGCCGGCGTTCAGGGCGGGCCGGATGAACGTCCTGAACGCGATCGCGACCGAGTAGCCGACCGAGTAGCCGACCGAGTAGCCGGTCGAGTAGTCGGCCGAGTAGTCGATCGCATAGCCACCGCACACGGGGGTTGCGGGGGAGACGGGCCCGGTCCGGAGGTTTCACCCTCCGGACCGGGCCCACGGTCATTGCCCGCTCTGCCCCGGCCCGCTCCGCCGCTCCAGCAGTACGACGCCGTAGGCGGTGCCCTTGACGGTGTACCGGGCGTCGGGGTGCAGGGTCTCGGCGTAGGCCTCGACGTCGCGATAGCGCTTGCGCGAGTTGTCGAGGGCGATGAAGTCGGGGTTGATACCGCGCGCGGTGCTGACCCAGAAGACCCGGCAGCGCGAGGTGAGCCGGCTGATCGGAGCGATGTTCGCCTCGACGGAGGCGTTGTCGGGCACTTGGGCGAGAAGCCGCTCGATGGCCGTCACGCGCGCGGGCTTGCGGTAGATCTCGCTCTCGGTCAGCGCGGCGAGCGGCAGTGAGGTGGTCAGCGCGAGCGAGGCGGCCGCGACGGCGGCGGGCAGGTGATGGACGTACGACCGCAGCCACGCGCGCGTGCTGTGCCGGGCGGTGTCGAGGGCGTCGACGAGCGCGAGGGCGACGATGGGCATCAGAACGGCGTTGTAGTGCCAATCCGTCCCCCAGTACTGCGGGTAGGAGGAGACGAAACGCCAGCCGATGGTGGGCAGGGCGACGAGCAGGATGGGGGACCGCAGGGCGAGCAGTCCGGTGGTCGGTATGAGGAGCCAGCACAGCGTACGGAGCTTGGTGTCGAGGCCGTCGAAGGGCCCGCCGCCGCCCGACGACTCGCTCACCTTGTTCCAGTAGTCGTAGGTGCCGGCGGAGTTGAAGCTCGGTATGACCAGCAGGAGGGTGACCGCGACGGCCACCACGCCGAAGACGGCGACGCCGATCGCGTACCGGGACGCGCGCGGCGAGTCCTGGCGGGCCCGCCAGGCGACGACCAGCGCGATGGCCGTGAGGGTGAACCCCAGATCCTCCTTCACCAGGACGAGCGCGATCGCCCAGAGCAGAGCGGCCCGCCAACGCCGTGCGAGCAGCGCTTCGAGGCTGAACGCGATGAGCGGTACGGCGAAGCAGATCTCGTGGAAGTCGAAGTCGACGGCCTGCTGAAGCCCCCACGACAGCCCGTACGCCAGCCCGATCGCAAGCCCCCGCGGCCGCCCCAGCAGCCGGGCCGCGGCCCGGGTGACGGGGACGGCGGACAGGGCGAACAGCGCGGCCTGCGCGACGAGGAGGGTCACCGGGGAGGGAAACACCCGGTAGAACGGCGCGAGCAGGGCCGTCACCGGGCTGAAGTGATCGCCCAGGATGTTGAACCCGGGCCCCTTGAGGTCGGCGATCGGCGCCTGAAGATGCGCGTACGACCGGATGACCTGCTCGAAGATCCCGAGATCCCACGACCGCTGCCCCAGATGCCGGTAACGGCCGACGGACACGATCGCGTACCCGACGAAGAGCACGGCGGCGAGCAGCCAGGGATCCCGCCGACCGGGATCGGGCTGCGCGTCCCCTTCGGTGCGCCCGGCGGGCTCCGGTATGTGGGGATCCGAGGACGTGTTCGGCGTCGCGGAGGTGGCGGGGGTGGGCATGGGGGGACCTTACGCGGTGCGGTGTTCAGGGCCTGTGGCCACCCGCACTTTCCGGCGCCGGTCGAGGCACTCCGTCCGGTCCGGGGTTTGAGGACGAGGCCACGCCGTCCCTGGCTCCCGCCCACCCGCAGGGGGCTTCACTCCTTGAGGCCGGCCCGCGTCATCCGTCCGGTCCGGGGTTTGAGGGCGAGGCCGTGCCGTCCCTGGCTCCCGCCCACCCGCAGGGGGCTGCACCTCTTGAGGCCGGCCCCGCGTCATTCAGCCCGTCCGGCGTTTGAGGACGAGGCCCGTTCAGGGCCGAAGCGGGGGTCTGGGGGCCGCAGGCCCCCAGGGACCGGGGTCGAAGGGGCGGAGCCCCTCAAGGATGGGACGGGTAGGGGCGGCGGGGGCGAAAAAGGCCCGAGCCCCACAGCCACGCCGGCCACCAGAGAACGGACGTTATCCACAGGCCCGGCACGCGCCCCCGCAGCGACGTACGCTGGAGGCCCCCGGCCCGTCACACGCGTCGGGCCCTTCGTGTTGCCCACCCCGGACGAAAGCGCCCCCGAATGAGCCTGCACGGTCTGCTCGACGCCGTAGTCAAGGACACCGCCCTCGCGGAAGCGATCACGGCGGCCGCAGACGGCAACCGCATGCACGTCGACCTGGTCGGCCCCCCGGCGGCCCGCCCGTTCGCGATCGCCGCCCTGGCCCGCGAGACCGACCGCCCGGTCCTCGCGGTGACGGCGACGGGCCGCGAGGCCGAGGACCTGGCGGCAGCCCTGCGCTCCCTCCTCCCCCCGGAGGGCGTCGTGGAGTACCCGTCCTGGGAGACCCTCCCGCACGAGCGCCTCAGCCCCCGCAGCGACACCGTCGGCCGCCGCCTCGCGGTCCTGCGCCGCCTCGCCCACCCCCGCCCCGACGACCCCGAGACGGGCCCGGTCTCCGTCGTCGTATCCCCCGTCCGCTCGGTCCTCCAGCCGCAGGTCAAGGGCCTCGGCGACCTGGAACCGGTGGCCCTGCGGACCGGCGAGACCGCCGACCTCAACGAGATCGTCGAAGCCCTCGCCGCCGCCGCGTACGCGCGCGTGGAACTCGTCGAGAAGCGCGGCGAGTTCGCCGTACGAGGCGGCATCCTGGACGTCTTCCCGCCCACCGAAGAGCACCCCCTGCGCATCGAGTTCTGGGGCGACGACGTCGAGGAGATCCGCTACTTCAAGGTCGCCGACCAGCGCTCCCTCGAAGTCGCCGAACACGGCCTGTGGGCCCCGCCCTGCCGCGAACTCCTCCTCACCGACGACGTCCGCGCACGCGCGCGTGCCCTCGCCGAGCAGCACCCCGAGCTCGGCGAACTGCTCGGCAAGATCGCCGAGGGCATCGCCGTCGAGGGCATGGAGTCCCTCGCCCCCGTCCTCGTCGACGACATGGAGCTGCTCCTCGACGTCCTGCCCAAGGGCGCCATGGCCGTCGTATGCGACCCGGAACGGGTACGCACGCGTGCCGCCGACCTCGTAGCCACGTCGCAGGAGTTCCTGCAGGCGTCCTGGGCCGCCACGGCCGGCGGCGGCGAGGCGCCCATCGACGTCGGCGCGGCCTCCCTGTGGTCCATCGCGGACGTCCGGGACCGGGCGCGCGAGCTGGACATGATGTGGTGGTCGGTGTCGCCGTTCGCGGCCGACGACGAACTCGACGCCGACACCCTCAAGCTGGGGATGCACGCCCCCGAGTCGTACCGCGGCGACACCGCGAAGGCCCTCGCCGACACCAAGGGCTGGCTCGCCGAAGGCTGGCGCACGGTCTTCGTGACCGAGGCGCACGGCCCGGCGGCCCGCACGGTCGAGGTCCTCGGCGGCGAGGGCGTGGCGGCGCGTCTGGAGGCGGACCTGGGGGAGATCGCCCCGGCGGTCGTCCATGTCGCCTGCGGCTCGATCGACTACGGCTTCGTGGACCCCGTGCTCAAGCTGGCCGTGCTGACCGAGACCGACCTGTCCGGGCAGAAAGCGGCCGGCAAGGACGGCGCCCGCATGCCGGCCCGCCGCCGCAAGACCATCGACCCGCTCACCCTGGAGACGGGCGACTACATCGTCCACGAGCAGCACGGCGTCGGCCGCTACATCGAGATGGTGCAGCGCACCGTCCAGGGCGCCACGCGCGAGTACCTCGTCGTCGAGTACGCCCCCGCCAAGCGCGGCCAGCCCGGCGACCGCCTGTACATCCCCACCGACCAGCTGGAGCAGATCACCAAGTACGTCGGTGGCGAGGCCCCCACCCTGCACCGCCTGGGCGGCGCCGACTGGACGAAGACCAAGGCGCGCGCGAAGAAGGCGGTCAAGGAGATCGCGGCCGACCTGATCAAGCTGTACAGCGCGCGCATGGCGGCGCCGGGGCACGCCTTCGGCTCGGACACCCCCTGGCAGCGCGAGCTGGAGGACGCCTTCCCGTACGTGGAGACGCCGGACCAGCTGACGACGATCGCCGAGGTCAAGGAGGACATGGAGAAGTCGGTCCCGATGGACCGCCTGATCTGCGGCGACGTCGGCTACGGCAAGACGGAGATCGCGGTCCGGGCCGCCTTCAAGGCCGTACAGGACGGCAAGCAGGTGGCGGTGCTGGTGCCGACGACCCTGCTGGTGCAGCAGCACTTCGGGACGTTCTCCGAGCGCTACTCGCAGTTCCCGGTGAACACCCGGGCGCTGTCCCGCTTCCAGACCGACACCGAGGCGAAGGCGGTCCTGGAGGGCCTGAAGGACGGCTCGGTGGACATCGTCATCGGCACCCACCGGCTGTTCTCGTCGGAGACCAAGTTCAAGGACCTGGGCCTGGTCATCGTCGACGAGGAGCAGCGCTTCGGCGTCGAGCACAAGGAACAGCTGAAGAAGCTGCGCGCCAACGTCGACGTCCTGACGATGTCCGCGACCCCGATCCCCAGAACCCTGGAGATGGCGGTCACCGGCATCCGCGAGATGTCGACGATCACCACCCCGCCCGAGGAGCGGCACCCGGTCCTGACCTTCGTCGGCCCGTACGAGGAGAAGCAGATCGGCGCCGCGATCCGCCGTGAACTGCTGCGCGAGGGCCAGGTCTTCTACATCCACAACCGGGTCGAGTCGATCGACCGGGCGGCCGCGCGCCTGCGCGAGATCGTCCCCGAGGCGCGTATCGCCACCGCCCACGGCCAGATGTCGGAGCAGGCGCTGGAGCAGGTCGTCGTCGACTTCTGGGAGAAGAAGTTCGACGTCCTGGTCTCGACGACGATCGTCGAGTCCGGCATCGACATCTCCAACGCCAACACCCTGATCGTGGAGCGCGGCGACAACTTCGGCCTGTCGCAGCTGCACCAGCTGCGCGGCCGGGTCGGGCGAGGCAGGGAGCGCGGCTACGCCTACTTCCTGTACCCCCCGGAGAAGCCCCTCACGGAGACGGCCCACGAGCGTCTGGCGACCATCGCCCAGCACACGGAGATGGGCGCGGGCATGTACGTGGCGATGAAGGACCTGGAGATCCGAGGGGCCGGCAATCTGCTGGGCGGCGAGCAGTCCGGCCACATCGCGGGCGTCGGCTTCGACCTGTACGTCCGTATGGTCGGCGAGGCGGTCGCGGACTACCGGGCGTCCCTGGAGGGCGGCGTCGAGGAGGAGCCGCCGCTCGAGGTCAAGATCGAACTCCCCGTCGACGCGCACGTCCCGCACGACTACGCGCCCGGCGAGCGGCTCCGGTTGCAGGCCTACCGCTCCATCGCCTCCGCCAACACGGAGGAGGACATCAAGGCCGTACGCGAGGAACTCGTCGACCGCTACGGCAAGTTGCCGGAGCCGGTCGAGAACCTCCTGCTGGTGGCGGGCCTGCGCATGCTGGCACGCGCGTGCGGCGTCGGCGAGATCGTCCTGCAGGGCAACAACATCCGCTTCGCGCCGGTGGAGTTGCGGGAATCGCAGGAGCTCAGGCTCAAGCGCCTGTACCCGGGCACCGTCATCAAGCCGGCGGCGCACCAGGTGCTGGTGCCGCGTCCGAAGACCGCGAAGGTGGGCGGGAAGCCGCTCGTCGGGCGGGAGTTGCTGGGGTGGGTCGGGGAGTTCCTGGCGTCGATTCTGGGGTCCTGACCGAGGCGGCTACCGCTCGCCCCGCACCTCGGTGTTCTGGCAGGCGTGCAGCAGCCACCTGCCGTCGTCCTGGCGGGTCATGACGTACAGCGGGGCGCCCTCCGTGTCGCCGTTCGGGGAGTGGTAGACCTGCCGGACCTTGACGGCCGCCACGTCGGGACGTAGGAACCGCGTGTGCACCACCTCGTAGGTGACCTCGCCGTCCCAGGTCGCGGTGGGCAGCACGGCGCGGGTGAACTCGGCGATCGCGTCGAGGCCGATGAGGACCTTGCCGTGGCCGGTCGTCCACAGGGCGTCGGGGTGGAAGAGGGCGAGGAAGCCGTCGGCGTCCTTGGCGCGCTGGGTGCGTTCGACGGTGGCGACGACCTGCTCGATGGCCTTGATGTCCGTGGTTTCGGTGGTCATGCGGATCACTCTGGGACCTCAACCGGACTTGAGGTCAAGGGCTGCCCGGGGCTTCGGGGCGTTGCCGAGCCAGTGCGAAGCCGCCCGCGGGAGATGGTCTCCGCGGGCGGCCTCTGCTCTCGGGTCGAGTGGCCCTCCGTGGCCCTCCGTGAGGCTCCGGCTTACGGCTGATCGGGCCTGTCGCGGTCCCTGCCGAGGTCGCGGTCCCTGCCGAGGTCGCGTTCCATCCGCTGCTGTGCGTCGTCGACCTGGCTCTCGTGCTTGTTGCCCGTCCTCTCGTTGACCTTCCGTTCCGCGGCGTCGGACATGTTGCCGGACTTGTCCTGCCCGTGGCGGTTCTTGAACCTGTCGAAGATGCCCATCCAGAGCTCCTTCCAGGGGCGACTCACCACCGACGATACGCCCGAGTTGCGAGGTATGCGCGCTTTGGTCCGTTGTGGTCTGGACCTCTTGGATGCCGCCGTGCGCCGGGCCGCTACCGTGTGCCCGACGGCGTACCAGGGAAAACCGCCTGTGCGGGGCGGAGCGGGCGACAAAGGGAGGGGCGCATCGTGATGCGTCTGAGGGGCGGGGCGGCGAGCGCCGCGGCGATGCTCGGCATGGTGCTGGCACTGGCGGGGTGCGAGAACGTCGACCTACCCGTGGACAGCGAGCCCACCGGCTCCGTCCCGGCCACGGGTTCCGGCCGCGCCGTGAGCCCCCTGGACAATCCCGACGGCACCAAGCCGGGGCTCGCGCCCCTCACCTCGGACGCCGACCGGGCCGAGGCGCGGGCCCTCATCGAGAAGGTGGCGACGAAGGGCCGCGGCCCGAAGACGGGCTACGACCGCGACGAGTTCGGCTACGCCTGGATGGACTCGGCCCCGGGCGGCATCCCGTTCGCCCGCAACGGCTGCGACACCCGCAACGACCTCCTCCAGCGCGACGGCGAGGACCTCCGCTTCCGCTCCGGCTCGGACTGCGTCGTGACCTCCATGACCCTGCGCGACCCGTACACGGGCCGGACGATCGACTGGGCCAAGTCCCGCGCCACGACCGTACAGATCGACCACGTCATGCCGTTGTCGTACGACTGGCAGATGGGCGCCTCCCGCTGGCCGAAGGGCAAACGCCAGGACATCGCCAACGACCCCCTCAACCTCATACCGGTCGACGGCCCCACCAACGGCTCCAAGGGCGACTCCGGCCCCGCGTCCTGGCTGCCCCCGAACAAGCGGATCCGCTGCTCGTACGCGGTGCGCTTCGCCCAGGTGTCGCTGAAGTACGAACTTCCCGTGACGGCTGCCGACAAGGAGATGATGTTGCGGCAGTGTGCCGGGTGATCCGGCGCGTGGGGAGAGCTGATCCGGCGGTGGCGGTGCCTGGCGGAGACGTGGCGCCCGGCGGCGGACCCGGTGCCTGCCGGTGGGTCAGAAAACGGCTATCCGGCGCGGCCGCCCGAGCCTACGGTGACCGGCATGGAGTGGAAGGTATCGAGCCTCGCCGAACGCCCCGAGATGCTTGAGCGGGTCGTCGACATGGCGGACACCTGGCCGGAGTTCGCGGTTCAGGACCTCGTGGGTGACGCCCACTACGGCCGGATCCCCCGCGAACTCCCGCAGTACGTGCTGTTCGCCGAGGACGAGCGGGGTGAGGTCGTCGCCCACGCCTACAGCGTGCCCTTCGCCCTCGCCGCCGAGGGCCGTGGCCGACTGCCCGCGCGAGGCTGGGACGAGGTGCTGGTGTGGGCCTTCGCCGACCTGCGCCGCGGCACCCCGCCCGACACGGTCAGCGCCATCTCCGTCGTCATCGCCCCGCACGCCCGGGGCAGCGGCCTGTCCGCCAGGATGCTCTCCGCGATGCGCGACAACGCCCGGGCCCACGGCTTCCGCGAGGTCGTCGCCCCGGTCCGCCCCAACGCCAAGCACCTCGAACCGCGCCCCCCCATCGAGGAGTACGCCCGTCGCGTACGCCCCGACGGCCTGCCCCACGACCCGTGGCTGCGCGTCCACGCCCGCGCCGGCGCCACCATCGACTCCATCGCCCCGGCCTCCATGACCGTCGCCGGCTCACTGGAGCAGTGGCGCCGCTGGACCGGCCTGCCCTTCGACACCGCGGGCGACGTCGAGGTGCCCGGCGCGCTGGTGCCGGTGCGGTGCGAGCCGGAGCGGGACCACGCGGTGTATGTCGAGCCCAACGTGTGGATGCGGCACCCGCTGTGAGCAGACCGCCGACTCGGCCCTGCCTCGCTGGGCCCCAGGACTGATGCGGTCAGGCGGGGGATGTACTCTACGGCCGCCCGTCCTTATCTCGTGCATATATGCGCACGCTCCCGAGAAGCAGAGGTAAACCGCCGTGAAGCACAACGTTGGTGCCGCGACTGCGGCTCGATCGGGGGCCGGCACCGTGCCCGGGCTGCTCCCCAGGACGGCACTGGCGGCCGTACCGGTGCTGACGCTGGGGATGCTGGCGGCGGTGCCGTCGCTGGTGTTGGCCGTCCGGCGGGGTACGCGCGCCGACTGGCTGGCGGCGGTGGTCTTCACCGCGGTCAACGTGGCGTGGGTGGCCCAGGCGCTGCTCACCCCGGTGGAGACCCATGGCCTGCAGTACGCCGCCGATGTGCTGCTGCTGTTCGTCGCCACGGTCGGTGCCACCCTGCACTGCCTGCTGCGCAGATCGTCCGAGAGCCGGCCGCGATGAAACTCCGGCGTACCTGGCGCGGGAACAAACGCGACAGCAAGAAGGGGCCGGCCGGCAAGCCCGCGCGCAAGGCCGCCGTCGCCCGTGTGATGGCCGCGACGGCGGGTGCGCTGCGGGGCCGCAGGGGCTGGGCCGCGGGCGGTGCGGCTGTCGTCGTCGTGCTCGGGGTGCTGGGCGCGTGGTTTCTCACCGGCGGGCAGGACGGGCCCCCTGATCCGCGTGCGCGCCAGTACACGGAGGTTGACGCGTGCCTGCTGACGGGAGAGAAGGGCATCGCGCCGGGCACGCCTGCCGCTTCCGTGTGGGAGGGGATGCGGAAGGCGTCCCTGGAGACCCGGGCCCGGGTCAACTACGTGCCGGTCACGGGGCCGCAGTCGGTGGACAACGTCCGGCCGTTCTTCAACAGTCTGATCCAGCGTCAGTGCGAAGTCGTCCTGGCGGTCGGCACCTCGCAGGTTCAGGTCACGCGGGCCGCCGCCGGGAAGAACCCCGATGTGCGCTTCGTCGTGGTGGACGGCACGTCGGGCACGAAGGCGGTCCACGCCGGAAACGTCACCGTCGCGAAGCCTGGCGGAAGCGTCAAGGAGACGGTGGCGGAATCGATCCGGCAGGCTGTGCGGATGGCCGAAAGGTGACGTACAGGCAGATGGTGGGGTCCGACCGATAAAGATCAGCTAACGGCGTCGACTTTATGTGGCACTTATGTGACCCCAAAGTGCAAGCTTTCGAAGCTTTGTAAGCTTCTCAAGTAAAGGCTTGCCCATGCGCGTTCGCTGGGTCCACGGCCCTCGCTTGTTCCCGCCGGGTCGTGCCGGCAGGCGCAGAGCGAGGGCTACGGCACTTTCTGTCCTTGTCTCGTTCTCGTTCATGCTCACCACCGAGACGGCGGCGGCCGCCGGGGCCACGCTGCCGGCGGTGAAAATGCCCGAGCTGTCGCTGTCCGGTCTGTGGGAATGGGCCTCCGAGTCCCCCTCGGCGGACACCCCGGACCAGGAGGGCGGCACCGCTCGCGGCAAGAGCCACCGCGCCTCGACCGCGGCCACCAGCGCCGACCGCGGTGTCGGTCGTAAGCCCGGCAAGGGCAAGGGGCAGCTCGATGCGTACGAGCGCCCCGTCGACGGGACCGAGAAGGCCACGACCGGCGCGGCCCCGGGCGGCGGGAAGAGCTTCGACGCCGACACCAGCAAGCGCGACGCCAAGAAGTCCACGGCCACGTCGGACTACTACGTCAACGCGGACGGCTCCACCACGATCCGCCACTACAACGGCCGCGCCAACTTCAAGGCGGCCGACGGCACCTGGAAGCCCATCGACACCAGCCTGGTCGAGGACAAGGGCGGCCGGTTCGAGCAGAAGGCCAACTCCCTCGACGTCGCGTTCGCCGCGAACGCCGCCGACGAGCAGCTGGCCTCCGTCGACTTCGGAGCCGGCCGGACCCTGTCGTACGCGCTGCGCGGCGCGCGCGAGGCCACGGCGGCCGAGGCCGAGGACGGCACCCTCGTCTACGCCGACGTGCTGCCGGAGACGGACGTGCAACTCGTCCCGATCGCCGACGGCTTCAAGGAGAACCTCGTCCTGCACTCGCCGGACGCGGCCGGCTCCTGGGTCTTCCCGCTGGAGGCGAAGGGCCTGACGCCGCGCGTCGCCAAGGACGGGGACGTGGAGTTCACCGACGCCGACGGCAAGGTGACCGCCACCATCCCGCACGGCTACATGGAGGACTCCCGCATCGACCGGCGCTCCGGCGAGGGCGTCCGCTCCCCGCGGGTCTCCTACGAGCTGACCACGGTGGACGGCGAACCGGCGCTGCGGATGACCGCCGACCGCGACTGGCTGGACGACCCGAAGCGGGTCTACCCGGTCACCGTCGACCCCACGACGGTCCTCGCCGCGAGCGAGGCGACTTACGTGCAGAACGACTACAGCGCCGACCGCTCCGCCGAGAACCAGATCAAGGTCGGTTCGTACGACTCGGGCACCACCAAGGCGAACTCCTTCCTGCAGTTCTCCTCACTGGGCTCGACGATCTCCGGCCAGAAGGTCTCCGCGGCCACCCTCAACGTCTGGGCGCTGTGGTCCTCGACGTGCACCGCCACGCCCTTCTCCGTGTACCCGGTGACCCAGTCGTGGTCGCCGTCGACGACCACCACGTACCCCGGTCCGGCGTACGGCTCCTCCATCGGCTCCGCCACGGTGGCCCCCGGCTCCTCGTGCACCAACACCAGCGGCAGCACCGGCGTAGGTGTGAAGATGCCGGTGACGCTGTCGACCTCGTGGTTCACCCAGGTCGCCACCGGCGGGGCCAACTACGGCCTGGCGCTGGCCGCGCCGACCGGCGACGCCCTGCACTGGAAGAAGTTCCACTCCGAGGACGCCGTGCGGCGGCGGCCGGAACCCCTTACTCCGGGGTTGCCGGGCATGCGCCCGACGCGATGTGGCTGGGCCACGGAAAGCCGCCGACCTGGATCGATATGACCAAGCGGGTGAACAGTAGCCTTTCCGCCCAGGGACAGCGCTGTCCCGTGGGATGCAGGCCGAAGAAGTTCGTACTGGTCGATGAGAGAGGTGGCGATGGTGACTGATTGGTCGGCGCTCTTGGCGGACATGGTCACCGCCAAGCAAAGGTTGGCAGACAGTGACCGCGACGGGCTCTGGCGCCATGAGCCACCCCGGCCTCCGGCCACACCCCAGCGGATCGCGGAGATCTCTGCGGTGACCCACTGTCCGCTGGACCCCGAGTACGCCGATTTCCTGCGGCATGCGGACGGATGGCCTGCCATCCTCCAGGACATCGACCTCTTCGGGACGGCAGACTTCGGTTCTGCCGCCTACGCCGAGGCTGAGGAACTGGTGCGGGTGATCGAGGATGAGGTGGAGATCGAGCGAGGAGCGTCTCGCGCCCCGCTGATCCCCATTGGTGCTTCACGGACGGACATCGACATCCTCGTCATGCCGTGGGAGAAAGATCTGCCTTGCTCGGGCCCGGTGATCTGGCTGGCCGGTGCGGAAATCGAAAGATACCGGACCTTTTCGGACTTCTTTCGAGGGATGATCGCCCACAACCTCAAAGAGGCGAACGACCTGGCGTGAATTCGCCAGGTCTCGGGAGCCGGTAACTGCGCCCTCTTGTCGAGGGTGCAGTTACTGGGGCGGCTCGTCGGTGCAACCGGCGGGCCGTTTTCGGCTCTTTGGTCAGGCCCCGGGGCTCTCCTCCTTTCGGGCGTGTGGGTCAGCTGAAGCACCAGCAGTTCTACGAGGTCAGCCGCAACGCCTGGCCCCAGGCCGGCGACCGCAAGGCGGGCCATAAGCTCCAGAACGGGGATGGTGCCCCGACCCAACATCCTCGACGGCAGGGCGTACACGGCACAGCGCGTCACGTACGACCTGAGCATCGAGGGTCTGCACACCTACCACGTGGCGGCCGGTGAGAGTGACGTCGTCCTCGTCCACAACGACGACGGCGAGGCCTGCCCGATCAGTGCGGCGACCTCTCCCGGCTCGATGAAGTGGCCGAATTTCCGCAATACGAAGACCCTGGCGTAATCAGGTGGAAAGTTCACTCTCTCCGGTTGGTCGATGCGCAAGACCAGGGCCTTCGAGAAGGTCAACGTTGACGATGTGGCGGCCAAGCGCGCGGGGATGGGAATGCCCATCCGGACGCACGGTCTCGACGTGGGACAGCCAGGTCGCTACTACAACTCCCATGCGGAGAAACAGGCAGAGCTCATCAATCCCGACGGACTCCACACAGTTTCCCGGGAGACGTGCGATGACTGTGTCGATTTCTTCGGCAGACTCGCGACCCATGACAACCAGGTGAAACGGGATGCCGATCCGAATGGCCTCAACGTCTTTCATCCCGGTGGAAAGAGAGAGGTGTTGCCATACGAAGATGACTGACCACCTCGTGCGGCAGGAGGAGCAGGCGATACCATGCTCGGGTGACAGACGAACTCTCTGGTATCGCGGCAACCGCTCTGGCTCTCCTGGAGTCTGCCCAAAACGGAGATTCAGACGCAGGTGACCAGCTCGGCGAGATTCTGCCGTCGCTCACGGCGGCGGCAGAATCTGGCGACATGGCTGCCCAGAATGTACTCGGAGGGGTTCTCCTTGAATTCGCGGAGAATCCCTCCGATGCTGCTTTCTGGTTCAAGAAGACCGCTGAGCGGGACAGTGCCATGGGAAAGCGAAGCCTGGGGCATCTCTACGCGAACGGACTGGGAGTCCCGCAGAACCTCACGGAGGCCGAGCGGCTCTTCAAGGAGGCTGCCGACGACGGGGACGCTCACGCTCAGTTCAATCTGGCGCAGCTGTGGTGGGGGAAGCGTGACCCTCATGCCGTTGCCGCGCTTCTGCGATCCGCTGCGGAGGGTGGTATCGACGACGCGTATGTCGTCCTCGGTGACCTGCTCGCGGCGATGGACCAGGACGCCGAGGCGCTGCGCAGTTATGTGAACGCCGCCGAGTCGGGTCATGACGGGGCGATGTACGTCGCTGCCTGCTGGTACCGGGACGGTACCGCCGGACGCCCGGACAGCATCGAGGCCCTGAAGTGGTTCTTCAAGATGATCCACGCCGGAAACGCCGACGGGCTCCACGAGGCGATCGCCGTCGCGCGCGGCATGACCGACGAGGAGATCCGCCGTGCCGGGGAGCTGGCGGGTTGTCCTGGGGAGGCCGAGGCGATGGTGGGGACGGTACAGAAGTACCGGTGATCGGCAACTTCGGAAGAGATGCCCTCGCGGGATATTCGTGTCCGAGGGTTCAGCGACTCAGGCCACCCGAGCTGCACTTCAGACCTTCGACGAACCCGGCAAACGCGTCGGCGCTCACGGTGAACCCCCTTTGGCCGGAGACCTTGGAGTCGCGTATGCCCACCCTCGTCAGGACGCAGGCCACCTCGACGCACTCGTTGCCCTCGCCGCCGCTGTAGCTGCTCTTGAACCACGTCGCAGCTGGCAGCTTGGCCAAGGGGGTTGCTATGTCGGTCATGAGGACAGCTCCTGTCGTGCTCTGGTGATCAGCCGCGACGAGGCGGTCGTGTGTAGGGCCTGCGAACGAAGGTAGTCGAAGGTCAACTTATAGGCACTCACGTCCTCTGCGTCGTCGAGATATAGCCCACGGCGGCGCATCTCGATGTACACAACCGCCATGGAATTCAAGGGTTCTCGCTCGTCGTCCCGCCCGATGACCACAAAGTGCCCGGCCCCAGCGGCGTGAGCCCCTGCGCTGAATGGCAGGATCTGGATGTCCACGCTGGGGCTCTTGGCCACCTCTTGGAGATGCGTGAGCTGCCGGGCCATGATCTCGGGGTCCCCCACTGGCCGACGCAGGACCGCCTCGTCCAGGATCACCCACAGATGCAGTGCCGGGTCTCGCTCCAGGATGCCCTGGCGCAGGATGCGCGCTTCCACCATGCGCTCGATCTCCTCGTTGGAGCTGCGCACTTCACGCGCCTGATGGACGGCGAGGGCGTACTCCTTCGTCTGAAGGAGGCCGGGAATCACCGAGTTCGCGAACACGTGCTCGTACGCGGCTGCGTACTCGAAGGAGACGAGGGGGTCCATCCACTGCGGTACCGCTCTGTTGCCGACCCACCAGCCGTCGGCCTGTGACTTGGCGATGGCCACGAGGGCTTCACGTTCCTCGGTCGTCGCCTCGCAGGCGTCAGCCAGGGCCTTGACCGTGGCCCATCGAATGCGGGCGCGGTCCTGCCACGTCTCGTACCGACTGACGGTCGTCGTGCTGACGCCTGCCTTTTCGGCTACTTGAGTCTGTGTCAGCCCCCGTCGCTCCCGCAGTGAGATCAACCCTCGGGCGATCTGCATGCGTCCGGCCGGCCCCGTCTGCGTAGCGGTCATGTCGCCGATTCCTTCCGTGCCGTGGAGCCAACCGTTTCGACCCGCTTCCCTGCCCCAACGGCGCTGACTGTATGGGTCGCTTCAGCGCACCGGACATGGATCCGAAGTCCGTCACCCACATTAGTGAACTCCCCTCATGGGTGTCTCTTCTGTGGGAATCCCATGACAGGCTTCCCTCGTCCCGCTGATCGATCCTTAGGAGTTGAGGACGTGATCAAGTACCTGGAGCGAGCGGCTCGTTGGCTGCGGAGAATCACCACTGCCTCTGGATGTCACCGTGCAGGTCAGCCGTTGGTGGCGCGGTCTTCGTCTACCCCGCCGTTCAAACGACGCATGCTGCCTCGCCCCGCCCTCGCTCCCACCGTTCGCCTCTGGTACGAACCCATCGACGGCGCCACCACTGCCCTCGTCCGCCCTTACCTTGCCGCGTACGAAAGTGAGGAGAAGGTCCGGCTACAGCGCTTGCGCCGCGACATCCTCTGGTGTGCCACGTACGGCGTCGACCTCGACACCCGCGACATCCACGCCTGCCTGGGGGCCGCGTCATGAACGGCGAGGACACCCGTGTACGACTCCTGCCCTGGACTGGTGCCCACGGCCAGCCCTGCCTCCTCCTCACCGACGGCGACGGCACGGCCTCCCGGATCGCCGACCGGATCGAGGCCGTGCAACTCGGGCTCGCGGACCGGCTTCTGGGCCGTACACGAGACGTGCTCTCGGCGCGAGAGCCCAAGGCGGGCGAATTCGGCCGACTGGCGGGGCAACTGGCCGATGCGCTCACCGACGTGCTGCTCATTGCCAGGTCTCGGGGCGCCCGCCTCGGCCCAGTACGCGCGGAGCCCAGAGCCTTCCCAGACGGACCTCCCGCAGTACTGCCACCCGCGGGGCCCATCCACGATGTCCTCGCGCACAGCTCGGCCGAGCCCCACGGGTTCGGGTCACTGACCTTCCCCGGCCGCGACCTCGCCTCCGCACGCTCCGCCCGGCGCTACGTGCGCGACACCGTCCGATCCTGGGGTCTGGCCTCCAGCGCGGCGGACGACCTGGAAACGATCGTCGGCGAGCTGGTCGCCAACGCCCTGGAGCACAGCGACAGCCGCACCATCACAGTCACCTGCGCCCTCACCGCTGGGAGGGTCACCGTCACTGTGACCGACGAGGGCGCAATCAACACCCCCGCGGCCTGCGCACCGACCCGACCGCCGGGACCGGACCAGGAACACGGACGCGGACTGCTGATCACCGAGGCGCTTTCCGCTCGGTGGGGAAGCCGGCGGACTGGCAACGGCCTGACAGTCTGGGCCGAACTCGACGCCGAGCCGCGAGAGCCTGCCCAACGCTGAGTTCGGTCACGGATGAGGGCGGGACGCAGACCCCGATGAAGGCGGATGCCTTCAACCGTGTGATGAGTGAGGGCGATCGGACGTACGTCTACGACGGTCTGGATCGTGTCCTGAGCGCCAAGGACGAGCAGGGCGCGGAGGTCTTCGCTTTCCTGTATAGCGGTGCCGGGAACGAGGTGGCCTCGGACGGTTCTGCCGTCTACAGCCGCAACGTGGACGGTTCGCTGGTGGGCGTGAAGTCGGGCGCGTCGTCGGTGCAGGTGCTGACGGACATCCACGACGACGTGGTGGCCCAGTTCACGGACACGGGTGAGGCGCTGACCGGGTCGACGACGTACACGCCGTTCGGCAAGGCGGCGACGTCGGCGGGGATGCTGGGCAACCTGGGCTATCAGTCCGGTTGGACGGACCCGGCCACGGCCAAGGTGAACATGGCGGCGCGCTGGTACTCGCCGCAGACCGGCCAGTTCAACAGCCGGGACACGGTGTCCAACGACCCGCTGCCGTCGTCGGTGAACGCCAACCAGTACGCCTACGCCAACCAGAACCCGATGACGGGTGTGGACCCGACTGGCCACTGGTTCGAGTTCATCAAGAAGGCCGTCAAGAAGGTCACGAAGAAGGTCAAGAAGGTCGCGAAGTCGGCCTGGAAGAAGACCAAGCACACGGTCAAGCGGGCGGCGAAGGCGGTCCGCAAGGCGGTGAAGAAGGTCAAGCGGGCGGTCAAGAAGGTCTCCCGCAAGGTGTATCGCACGGTCCGCAAGACCGTCCGCTATGTGGCGGACAGCGTCAAGAAGGTCAAGAGATACGTCAAACGCACCTACAAACGCGTCAAACGCGTCGCCCATAAGGTCGTCCATCACGTCAAGAAGACGGTGCGCAAGGTCGCCAAGGCCGTCAAACATGTGGCGAAGAAGGCGGTCAAGGCGGCCAAGAAGGCGGTCAAGAAGATAGGCAGAGCCGTCAAGAAGGCGGCGAAGGCCTCAGCCAACTTCGTCAAGCAGCACGCCGCGACCATCGCGTCGGTGGCGGTGGGTGTGGTGGTGTTCGCCGGCTGTACGGCGGCCACGGCCGGTGCCGGTGTGATCGGCTGCGCGGCGCTCGCGGGCGCGGCGGCCAATGGCGTGGGCTACCTGATGAGCGACGGTCCCAAGTCCGTCGGGGGCTTCCTGGGCGCGGTCGCCATCGGCGCCGCCACCGGTGCCCTGGGCGGCGCGGCCGGCGGAGCGGCCTCCGGCGCGGTGGGCCGCCTGCTCGCCGGGGTCGGCGGCAAGGTCACGCAGGGCGCGGCGATGGGCGCCGCGGGCGGCGCCGCGGAGGGCGCGGTCGGATACGGCGTCTCCTGCGCGGCCAGCGAGGAGGGGTGCAGCGCGAGCGGCGCCGCCAAGGCGTCGGCTGTCGGGGCCGTTACCGGTGGTGTGTTCGGGGCGGCGGTCAGCAAGTACGGGCCCAAGGCGAAGACTTGCAGCACCACTCCGCACAGCTTCACCGGCCTGACCGGTGTGCTGATGGCCAACGGCACGGTCAAGCCGATCTCCGAGGTCAAGGTCGGCGACTACGTTCTGACGGCTGAGCCCGGCAAGAAGAAGAAGGAGAAGCACCGCGTCAAGGCGGTGATCGTCACCAAGACCGACCGCCACTACGTCGACGTGATCGTCGACACCAAGGCCGGTCCCAAGACGATCCAGACCACCAAGCACCACCAGTTCTACGAGGTCTCCCGCAACGCCTGGACCCAGGCCGGCGACCTCAAGGCAGGCCACAAGCTCCAGAACGGGGACGGTGCCCCGACCAAGATCCTCAAGGTCACGTCGTACACGGCGCAGCGCGTCACCTACGACCTGAGCATCGACGGCCTGCACACCTACCATGTGCTGGCGGGTGATACGTCGGTACCCGTCCACAACTGCCAGTTCAGTGACCGGGCACGTGAGATCTGGGACGCTGAACCCGACGAATTCATCAAGAAGAATGTCAGCACCGTTGCTGTAGTTCGGGCGCAGACGCCGCACGGTCCGATCGACCTGGTTGGCGCGAGTGGTGACGGATTCACTCCAGCCCAGATGTCGGTTCCGCTGCGGACGAGGGAGAGTTCGCTGGACGGTGTCCCTGAGATGCGTGTACCGAACATCCGAGGAACAGATGCCGAACAGAACATCTTCCTGTACATGCAGGCGAACGATTACAGCCTCATCGCCGGTGGGACGTCCAGGAATGTATGTCGCGACAGATGCCTCCCCTGGATCAGGGAGTTCGGTGGGGCGATGAGAGGAAAGGTCTGTCCAGGAAACGGCAAGACGACAACGCGGCAGAGAAGCTTTGAGCATCGGTAGTCCCGATCGCACACAGCAGTTGTGAGGAACCGGGGGTGCCCTTCCTATAGGGCACCCCCGCAGTGCTTAAACTGCCCTTCGCGATGTAGCGCGGGGTTCGGTGAACTGACTGGAGGATCGATGTTGGTCGAAGCGGGTGTCGTGGCGGCCCTTCAAGCAGGTAGCGGTGACGTTGTCCGGATCTATGCTGCTGGTTGCGTGGAACGCATGGCGCAGATCTTCACCGGCCTTCGGGCGGGTGCTCCAGAGCGTGGAGTGGACGTGGATCTCTTCGTCGATACGCTGCAGCGCCTGTGGGATCTTGATGACACACTTGACGATTTTCCCGAGAGGGTGGAACGGCTTGAAAGCTTTCCTGAGATGCAACCGGCGGAGACAGGTCACATCGCCGTCGGCGACATCTACGCCTTTTACAGTGTCCTTGCTCTGCGGTATGCAACCATCTGTGTCGGTTCCGAGAGTGTTGCAGATGCCGAGCGTTGTGGGCACGCTGTTCTGACAGCGATGGGTGAATTGGAACAGAATGTGGCCGGGTCTAATTTTTATCAGGAGGAGTATGACTGGCAGCGCCAGTCAATTCCTGAGGTCGGCCGGGCCCTCGATGCCGGTGCGTTGAGGGCAGGCTGCGCCGAAATCAGCAGGCACCGTTTCACTGCCGTACTGGCAAGGTGAAGCCTGAGATGCTCTTCGTCGGTCTCTTTGCTGAGCGCCAGTACGTCTCGGCTCTGAATTCCGCCTTACGCTAGTATTTCCGCGATGGTTGGAAAATGGCGATTGTCGAGCGGCGGGACTGTGTCAAAAACCATGGCATCAACGCGGTGAGATGCCGAACATGCCGTAGCGGCCAGGGCGGTGGGTTGTCCGGAGCCCTGGCGAGGCTGGCGCAGGCCTTCGGGCGGGGAAAGGAACTATGCGTACTGGATGAATCCGCACTCCAACGAGAGGTAGGCGGCAAGCTGCATGCAGGCAGTGCAACAGCTCGAAGCGTGATCGCGTCGCGTCGAAGACCCCGCCGTCGAACTGCAGGGGGGACTGGCCGTCACCGTGGTGGACGGTGAATATGAGGAATGGCTGGGAGAAGACCTATGGGATAAGTCCCTGCAAGGTCTAATGGTCCAGCCATACGGCCAGGCACCCCGGCGTCCCGCTGGGTGCCTGGTCCGCTTATGCTGACAGAGAGCCTCAGGAGTGATTTTTTGACCAAGACCTACATCGTTCACGATGGCCCTGCGATCCTGTCCGAACGGCAGCGCATCGCCATGGGGGACCTCGAACCTTTCGGCTTCCCAGATCAGTTGGAGCAGATCTGGCTCGGCCATCGCGACGATGGTCTTTTCGTCATGCAATGCATTCCGTTCCGCATCTACGGACTTTCGTTGTTTGACGTCGTGCGGATCGACGAGGACGACATGCTGACTGAGGTTGTCTCTTCCGGCGGCCACCGGACATTGCGTGCCTTGATTGTGCCGGGCCTTACTCGCACGGAGGTGGCAGCTCTCGCAGATCGAGTGAACTCACTGGCTCAGGGTGAGGGCTTCGTCCGGGAGTGGAGTGGTGACCGGCATGTGGCCGTTGACATTCCGGGAGACAGGGATCCAAGTCCTTTGGTGGCGCTGATGAGTGAACAGCGCGCAGCGGGGAAGCTGTTCTGGGAATGGAGCGAAATGAAGCCGTTCCAGACGGCGCGAATGTAGAGTACAGCGTCAACCGAAGATTCTTTCTCCTTCCATTCGTCTGGATGGTGCATTAACTACATGCTCGACAGAGTCGCAAGATTCCAATTCCGCTGAGGCCGACGGTCGTCACTTTCCTGCCCCGAAAATGAGGTCACATGACGATCCCGAGTGATCAAGCAGTAAGAATCCAGCTCGTGCGAA
Source organism: Streptomyces sp. DT2A-34 (assembly GCF_030499515.1). Classification (NCBI taxonomy): domain Bacteria; kingdom Bacillati; phylum Actinomycetota; class Actinomycetes; order Kitasatosporales; family Streptomycetaceae; genus Streptomyces; species Streptomyces sp. DT2A-34. The sequence goes on from NZ_JASTWJ010000001.1 coordinate 5,974,440, forward strand.
TCGCGATCACGAGGTTCGCTCCGATCATCCGGGCCGGGATCTCTTCGGAGTGGGATGACGCTGTGCTCGATCATCCCAGCTCGCAGGAGCTCGCCGAACGCCTGTCCGCCATGGAGGACCTGAGCGTCCCTGTGGGGATCGACGAGGTCGAAGAAGTTCAGGATTCCCTGGGGGAGCTACTGGATCTGTTCGACGAGGAGCCAATGGGGAGCACCTACTATCCGTTCAAGGCTGCGGAACTCATCGAGTTGCACTGCCGAATGGCCACAGGCGATCTCCCCGATGATGCGCCGGTTCCGCTGGCTGAGTGGGTTGACCGGTTCGCCGGACATGTCGACTGGCAGCTCGAGAAAAGCGGAGTCGACCTCGGTCGTCCCAAGCACTTCAGTGGACTCGAGCGAAGCCTTCGGGAGAAACAGAGCAGCCTCACGGGGCGCGACAATTCTAGTTTCCGTGAATTCATTGAGGATTCGCGCGAAGTTGGCATCCAGTACGTCTCGGCTCTGAATTCGGCCTTGCGTTAACAGTTGGGGCCGCGACTCCTCAGGGGTCGCGGCCTTGGCTTTTTTCGTGTCGGTGTGTCGAGAAGGCGATCGCCGATGATGCCGCTGCGGTTTTTCCGAAACTCTCGCCTGGGTGCCTGGCAACTGGGACAGGCAGTACCCGGCTTCCACATATCGGATGGCGGAAGGCGGGTGGGTATCGGGGGATGGGATCAGCAGTCCGTACGTGCCATCGGGCTGAGCGCGCACGGAACCCCCGGTGCGGTGGCGTGGTCTTCAAGCGGTAGGAGGGTGATGGCGACGGTCATTCGGCATGCTTCGGAGCATCGAGGGCGATCTCGGCCCAGACGGTCAGCCCACTGCTTAAGTCGCTCGGGTATGGCTCTCGCTCCAGCGCGGGCAGCTGTGTGACCCGTACTGGATGAATTCGTACTCCAACGAGAGGTAGGCGGCAAGCTCTATCCAGGCGCTGCAACAGCTCGAAGCGTGATCGCGTCGCGCCGAAGACCCCACCGCCGAACTGCAAGGGAGACTGGCCGCCACCGTGGTGGCCGGTGAATATGAGGAATTGCTGGGAGAAGACCTATGGGATAACGCCGGAAATGCCGACGGGCTCCACGAGGCGATCACCGTCGCGCGTGGCCTGACCGACGAGGAGATCCGCCGTGCCGGGGAGCTGGCGGGTTGTCTTGGGGAGGCCGAGGCGATGGTGGGGACGGTGCAGAAGTACAGGTGATCGGCAACTTCGGAAGAGATGCCTTCGCAGGCTGTTCGTGTCCGAGGGTTCAGCGACTCAGGACACCCGAGCTGCCCTTCAGACCTTCGACGAACCCGGCAAACGCGTTGGTGCCGTATTACGAGAACCAGTACGTCTCCGGCGACCCCCAGCTCGCCCACGACGTCCGCCGCCGCATCGGCCACCCGCTCGCGGGGGAGGCACGGCGGATGTGACGCCGGCGGAACGGCGGTTCCCGAACCCAGTCACGGGCCGAGTGGGCCGAGCAGGCCGAGTGGGCCGTGCGGGTCGTGCCGGGGAGGCGTCGGTGCCCGAAGTCCTGATGAATCGTTGGTCGAATGGGTTGGCCAGAGCTTGCCGACTGCCTACCATCGATCACCGCAAGACTTTGTGCACCGTCGCACAATCTCCTCGGGAGGTTTCCTTGCACCGCCGCCGTCGCACCGCGCTCCTGCTCTCCGCCGCGATCGCCGCGGCGCCTTTGCTCACCGCTTGCGGAAACGATGCGCATCCGGGAGCGGCGGCCGTGGTCGGCGGCCAGCGGATCACCGTCGCGCAGCTGGAGAACAGGGTGAGTGAGGTGCGCGCGGCACAGCGCACGGCCGTGCCGGACGACGCCCAGTACGCGCAGGTCATCGCCAAGTCGGGCACCCTCCCGCGCGACGTGCTGCACAACCTCGTCCTCGACCAGGTGCTGCACCGCGCCGCGCAGGACGCGGGAGTGACCGTCACCCGCAAGGAGCTCCAGAAGATGCGCTCCGAGCTGGAAGGGCAGGTCGGCGGGGCCAAGGCGCTGGAAACGGCCTGGCTCCAGCAGTACGGCATCGCCCCCGAGCGCCTCGACGAAAACCTCCGCCTCCAGCTCGAGGCCCAGAAACTCGCCGCCGCGCTCGGCACCGACACCGGCAAGCCGGCCTTCTGGAACGCCCTGGCCGAGGCGTCCAAGAAGCTCGACATCGACCTCAACCCGCGCTACGGCACCTGGGACGTCCAGAAGAGCAGCCGGGCCGACGCGAAAACGCCGTGGGTGCGCGAGGTGACGGCGGCGGGGACGCCGCAGACGGCGTAGCGGGGTGGCGGGGCGGCAGCAGGGGTCGCCCGGCTTGTGGACAACGAGGGGCCGCGCTGAGCCCGGCTTGTGGACAACGGCTGAGCCGCCCGCCTGTGGATAACTCAGGGGGTTGTGCGTGGCTTGGGTTACGTTCGGATCGTGAACGCAACCAGTCCCGAAGCCGCCCCCGGCCGCATCGTCCTGCTCACCACCAGCCACCGTGTCGCACCCGGCCTGCTGTCCTGGCCGGCGTGGCAGGCGCTGCACGGCGCCGACCGTGTGCTGTGCGCGGACGGCGCGCATCCGCAGCTGCCGTATCTGCGCGAGGCCGGGATAGCGGTCGACGAGGCCGCCCCGACCGCCGAGGAACTGATCGACGCGTGCGCCGGCGGCCGCACGGTCGTGGTCGTGGCCACGGGCGAGGGCGAGCCGGCCCTGACGGACGGCCTGGCCCGCCTGGCGGGCAGCGGCCGCGTCCGGATGCCGGAGCTGGAGCTGCTCCCCGCCTCCTACGACCTCCCGGGCGCCCGCCTCCTCGACCTCGTCCAGGTCATGGACCGCATCCGCGCCGAGTGCCCGTGGTCCTCCCAGCAGACCCACAAGGGCCTGGCGAAGTACGGCATCGAGGAGGCGTACGAACTCGTCGAGGCGATCGAGGACGGCGACCGCGACGAGCTCCGCGAGGAACTGGGCGACGTCCTGTTGCAGGTCGTCTTCCACGCGCGGATCGCCGAGGAGGACCCGGAGTCCCCCTTCTCCATCGACGACGTGGCCGGCGGCATCGTCACCAAGCTCATCCACCGCCACCCGCACGTCTTCGGCGACGAGACGGCGACGACGCCCGAGGAGGTCAAGGAGCACTGGCTGCGCACCAAGGCCGTCGAGAAGCAGCGGAACTCGGTGACGGAGGGCATACCCCTCGGCCAGCCCGGCCTCGCCCTCGCGGCGAAGCTGGCGTCCCGGGTGCGCACGGCGGGGCTGGAGGTGCCGCTGCCGTCGGGGGAGGGCATCGGGTACGAGCTGCTCGCGATGGCGGTCCGGGCGGAGGCGGCCGGGGTGGATCCGGAGGCGGCCCTACGGGTTGCCGCGCGGGCATACCGGGATGCGGTGCGGGCTGCTGAGGGGGTGTCCTCTTAGTACCGTTGGGCCAACGGGCGGGAGCGAGGCGGGGGGCCGGTGTGCCAAGGGAGTCGTTGGAGGAGCTGAGGGACGCGCTGACGCGCGCCATGGTCGACTCGCGGGAGACTTCGCAGGAGGTCTTGCAATCGCTGAAACGGTCGAGCGTTCCCGGAGCGGTGGACCTCTGGGCCCGGACGGCCGGGATGGCGTCCATGGACAGCGCGGACGCCCGCGACTGGGTCAGTCTGCTGGTGGTCCTGCGCAGAAACCATCCCCAGGAGTTCTCCGCCCTCAAGGCCATCGGGGCCGACTACGCCGCCCCCGTGACCGGTGACAACGCCCGTGAGGTGATCCTTAGTGCCGCCGAGCTCGTCATCGGTGACCACGTGGCCGGTGACCACGTCGACTTCCGCGATTCCACGTTCCACCACCGTGTCGTGGGCGTGCAGTACAACCACTACGGCACCGTTCCCGCCCCGGCGCAGTGGCGGCCGGTGGGTGAGGTGGGGCCGCGGGAGTTCGGCGTACGCCCGACCCGGCCCGTCCCCGGGCTGCCCGACGTGCCGCCGTATGTGCCGCGCGACTGCGACGAGGAGCTGCGCGCCCAACTCGCCGGCAACAGCCTTGTGCTGATCCTGGGCGAACCGTGCGTGGGCAAGTCGTACACCGCATGGCATGGCGTGCGGTCACTGGAGGGGTACCGGCTGTACGCCCCGGACCCGGGCGAGGACCTCCGGCCGCTGGCGGCCACCCTGCGGGGCAACCCCGGCAAGTACGTCCTCTGGCTGGACGAGCTGACCGGCCATCTCGGCGCGGGCGGCCTGGACCTCCGGCTCCTGGGGCGGCTCAACGATCTCGGTGCCGTCGTGCTCGCGACGATGAGCCCCGACGGGTACTACCGGCGCCGGGCCGGGACCGCCCCGGGCGACCGGGTCGTCGCCGCGGCCCGCACGGTGGAGCTCGGGCGCGAGTGGAGTGAGGCGGAGCTGGCGCGGCTGGCGGCGCTCGACGACCGGCGGGCGTATCCGGCGTACATGTGGAGCGGCCGGGAGGGCCTGGCCACGTACTTCGCCGTCGGACATCACCTGTTCGACGAATGGCGTCGCGTGGGAACCCAACTGGAGCACCCACGTGGGCAGTTACTGGTCCGGGCGGCGATCGACCTCGCCCGCTGCGGGGTCACCGGAGCGGTGCCGGCCGAGCTGCTCAGGAGGGTCCAGGAGCTGTACCGGGCGGAGGACCGGGAGTCGTTCGAGGACGCCCTGGCCTGGGCGACGGCGCCGATGTTCGGGGTTTCGGGGCTGCTCGTGGCGGGCGAGGAGGAAGGCACCTGGCGGGCGTACGGCGCGCTCGTCTCGGAGGCGCTGAGATCGGGCGGCGATCTGGAGCCGGTGCCGGACGAGGTGTGGTGGACGCTGCTGGACGCGGCCCGGGAGCCGGACCCTGCGCTGCACTTCCCGGCTGTCCTGGACGCGGCCCGCACCGCGTTGCACGACCGCGTGGAGGCGGGGGACGCGGCGGTGGCGCTCGGGTTCGCTCGGCGTACCGAGGGGGACGAGCGTGAGGAGTGGCTGCGGCGGGCGGCGGACGCGGGGGACGCGTGGGCGGCCGTGGAACTGGCGGCGATTCTGCAGGACCGGGGGAGACGGGCAGTGCGCTCCCGTACCTGGAGCGGGCGGCCGAGGCGGGCAGCGCCAGAGCCGCGGCAAGGCTCGGCAGCCTGTTGCGGGACCGGGCCGAGCACTGGCTGCGCACGGCGGCCGAGGCTGGTGAGGGCGAGGCGGCGTATGAGCTGGGCGACATGGTGCTCGGCACGGGGCGCGACGACGAGGCGGTCCGCTGGTACCGCAGGGCCGCCGAGGCCGGGCATCCCGAAGTCGCCCTGAAGCTCGGCAAGTTGTTCAGCCAGTGGGGCCGGCCGGAGGCGGAGGCCTGGCTTCGTTACGCCTCCGACTGGGGTGATCCGCGTGCGGCGAACACGCTCGCGATCCACCTCAGTGGCACGGAGTCATTCGACGAGGCAGAGGTCGAAGCTCTCTTCCGACGGGCGGCAGAGGGTGGGATCCGGTCCGCCATGGTCAATCTCGGCGCCCTGCTGGAGAAAGAGGGCCAGTACGCCGAAGCGAGGTCTTGGTACCTCGCAGCAGAACGGCAGGGCTACCCCTTCGCGGCCCGGCACATCGCCCAGCTGCTGCTGACCCAGGGCAAGGAGGAAGAGGCAGCCGACTGGCGCCGCCGAGCCGCCGCCGTAGACCCCGAAGGCCTCCCCGAATCTCTCCCCCCACCACCGGGCCACACCCCCACCACCCCTGCGGATACCGTCAAGGAGTGACCAACCAGCCCCACCCCCCGAGCCCCACCCCCCAGTCCCCCGAACTCTTCAGCTGGGAGTTCGCCACCGACCCCTACCCGGCCTACGCCTGGCTCCGCGAGCACGCGCCCGTGCACAGCACCCGCCTCCCCAGCGGCGTGGAGGCCTGGCTGGTCACCCGCTACACCGACGCCAAGCAGGCCCTCGCCGACGCCCGCCTCTCCAAGAACCCGGCCCACCACGACGAACCCGCCCACGCCAAGGGCAAGACCGGCATCCCGGGTGAGCGCAAGGCCGAGTTGATGACGCACCTGCTGAACATCGACCCGCCCGATCACACCCGCCTGCGCAGGCTCGTCTCCAAGGCCTTCACCCCTCGCCGCGTCGCCGAGTTCGCCCCCCGGGTGCAGGAGCTCACGGACCGGCTCATCGACGGGTTCGCACAGAAGGGGAGCGCCGACCTGATCCACGAGTTCGCCTTCCCGCTGCCCATCTACGCCATCTGCGACCTGCTCGGCGTCCCCCGCGAGGACCAGGACGACTTCCGGGACTGGGCGGGCATGATGATCCGGCATCAAGGCGGCCCCCGGGGCGGCGTCGCACGGTCCGTGAAGAAGATGCGCGGCTATCTCGCCGACCTCATCCACCGCAAGCGCGAGGCACTCCCCGACACGCCCACCCCCGGCGAGGACCTCATCTCCGGCCTCATCCGCGCCTCCGACCACGGCGAGCACCTCACCGAGAACGAGGCCGCGGCGATGGCTTTCATCCTGCTGTTCGCCGGCTTCGAGACGACGGTCAACCTCATCGGCAACGGCACCTACGCCCTGCTCACCCACCCCGAGCAGCGCGCCCGCCTCCAGACCTCCCTCGCCGCCGAGGAGACCGCCCTCCTCGAAACCGGCATCGAGGAACTCCTCCGCTACGACGGCCCCGTCGAACTCGCCACCTGGCGCTTCGCCACCGAACCGCTCACCATCGGCGGGCAGCACATCGCACCCGGTGATCCCGTCCTCGTCGTCCTGGCCGCCGCCGACCGTGACCCGGAGCGGTTCACCGACCCCGACGTCCTCGACCTCGGCCGCCGTGACAACCAGCACCTCGGCTACGGCCACGGCATCCACTACTGCCTCGGCGCCCCGCTCGCCCGCCTGGAGGGCCAGACCGCTCTCGCCACGCTCCTCACCCGCCTCCCGGATCTGCAACTCGCGGTGGGTCCGGCCGAGTTGCGATGGCGGGGCGGCCTCATCATGCGCGGACTGCGTACGCTTCCGGTGGAGTTCACCCCTGTTGGGTGAGTACGTCCACCGGCGCAAACGTGACACGCGCTTAAGTCTGTGATCTTCACGTGATCTGCGCGGCATTAACTTGTGACAAGTGATCGTCTGCCTATACGTTCACGGATCAATGACGGCGCCCAGGTTTCACGCGCCGCAGTCACCGTTGTCTCGCGAAAGGTCCCCGCATGCTCTCCGGGAACGGTCGTCACCGTCGCCCCCGTCAAGCTCCGGCGCTCCTCGTCGCAGCCGGAGTGACCGGGTCCGCCATCGCCATCCCGCTCCTCGGCGCCACGGGCGCGAGCGCGGCCGAGGGCACCGTGTGGGACAAGGTGGCCGACTGTGAGAGCGGCGGCTCCTGGAGCGCCGACAGCGGCGACGGACGTTACGGCGGACTGCAACTGACCCAGGACGACTGGGAGGAGTACGGCGGCCTCGACTACGCCTCCAGTCCCAACCTGGCGAGCCGTTCCCAGCAGATCGCCGTGGCCCAGGACGTCCTCGCGGACCAGGGGACCAGTCCTTGGGGCACCTGTGCGGTGCTCAACGGGCTCACTCAGAAGTCCGGTTCGGTCGACCTCGACCTCGACACCGGCGTCGCGGAGGACTCGCCCTCCGAAGTATCCGGATCGTCCGGATTGCTCGATTCGTCGAGTTCGTCGAGTTCGTCGGGCGCATCGGACTCGTCCGATGCGGCGAACCCGTCCGATGACTCCTCGAATTCCTCCGACTCCTCGAACTCGCCGAGCGGCTCTCCCGACACCTCGTCCGAATCGTCCCAGGATTCCTCCTCTTCGCCCTCTTCATCCTCTATGACGGACAACTCCTCGAAGTCCGATACGTCCGCCGACGCAGGCGCCTCGCAGTCGCCCGACGGCTCACCCGTAGAGACGTCCAAGGGTGACAATCGGGACAACTCGGAGCAGGGAGAGGGCTCCCGGAGCCTCGTCGACACCGGAGCCATCGACTCCGAGGCGACCGGCTCCGGGCGTCATCGTGGCCCCAGTGCCGACGAGAGCGAGGCGACCGAGAGTGCCGTCAAGTCCTCCGGCCGCCATGCCTCGTACACCGTGCGCGCCGGCGACACTCTCGCCTCCATCGCCGACTCCCTTGACCTCGACGGCGGATGGTCCGCGCTGTACGACGCGAACAAGCGGGCCATCGGTACTGACGCGAACCACATCTTCCCCGGTCAGACCCTGGAAGTCCCCACCGAATAGGGGGCGAACGGGGTGAAAAACAGCCGGAGTTCGCGTCATGATTCGCACTGAATGTCCGCTTTGAATGCAGTGAGAGATAGATCTCAGAAGCCCTGATCGTCTTTGAAATTCCGCGAATCGCGTGGCTACGGTCATGACCGCTCGTCACCACGAGCCCCGGCTGCCGCAACGCCGAATCCTGCCAGCGGCCGTACGGGAACAGTCGTCGCGTCAAGCGCCGTAGGCAGGAGCGGGGGACCCAAGGTAAGCGCCGGGTCCGGCAGTTGAGGCCCTTCGGGGCCGCACGGCCGGAGTCGGCTAGGGGTGAAGCCGCGCAGTGGGAGCCGAAAGGCGAACGTGCGCGGCCGGGCAACTCAACCGGCCCGAACCCGACAGCTCACCTCGCAGGCGTCGGTGAGGGGATCTCTCCATGCTGTTTTCCAGCAAGGGCAAGCACCGTCGTCCGTCCAAGGCCGCTCGCGCCATAGCCGTCGTCGGCGTCACCGGCGCCGCCGCCGTGGCCGCCCCGCTGATGGCGGCCGGCAGCGCCTCCGCCGCCACCGCCTCCGAGTGGGACGCCGTCGCCCAGTGCGAGTCCGGCGGCAACTGGTCGATCAACACCGGCAACGGCTACTACGGCGGTCTGCAGTTCTCCGCCTCCACGTGGGCCGCGTACGGCGGCACGGCGTACGCCTCCACCGCCGACCAGGCCAGCAAGGCCCAGCAGATCGAGATCGCCGAGAAGGTCCTCGCCGGCCAGGGCAAGGGTGCCTGGCCGCACTGCGGCACCGGCCTGTCGAGCGCCGCCTACAACGGCTCCGGCTCGTCGTCGAGTGGTTCCTCGCAGAGCAGCGAGAGCACCACCCGCTCCACCGAGGAGCAGTCGGCCTCCCGCTCCAGCGAGCGTCCGGCCGCCAAGAAGAGCACCAAGACCGTCACCACCCCGACCGGCAAGAAGGTCAAGAAGGGGGACGGCGAGTACAAGGTCGTCAAGGGCGACACCCTCAGCTCGATCGCCGCGGAGCACGACGTCAAGGGCGGCTGGGAGAAGCTCTTCCAGCTGAACAAGGACATCGTCGAGGACGCGAACCTGATCTACCCGGGTCAGCAGCTGCACCTGAAGTAATACGAGGGCGGCAGCTGAACCACAGGGCCCTCACATCCGTGGACCTCATAGCGAAGACCTCGTGAGGGTCACCCCCGTCCCCCACGGGCTCCCCGCTCCGGTGCGTGTTCCCCCGTACGCACCGGGGCGGGGCTTTTCTTTCCCCGGATGTCGCCCATCCTTTGTTCCCCCTTTGTTCCGGCAGGAAACAATGGGTACGGTTCGGTCCTGTCCACGGGACGGTCGGTCGGCTGCCGATGTCCCCGAGGCGGTTAGGCTCTAGTCGCAAGGCTCACAGCCCCGCACTACCAGCGTCACATCCACGAAGGAGATGCTCGTGCCGTCCATCGACGTCGTCGTAGCCCGGGAAATCCTCGACTCGCGAGGCAACCCCACCGTCGAGGTCGAGGTCGGCCTCGACGACGGCAGCACGGGTCGTGCCGCCGTTCCGTCCGGCGCCTCCACCGGCGCCTTCGAGGCCATCGAGCTCCGCGACGGCGACCAGAACCGCTACCTCGGCAAGGGCGTCGAGAAGGCCGTCCTCGCCGTCATCGAGCAGATCGGCCCGGAGCTCGTCGGCTACGACGCCACCGAGCAGCGCCTGATCGACCAGGCCATGTTCGACCTGGACGCCACCGACAACAAGGGCTCCCTCGGCGCCAACGCCATCCTCGGCGTCTCGCTCGCCGTCGCCCACGCCGCCTCCGAGGCCAGCGACCTCCCCCTCTTCCGCTACCTGGGCGGCCCGAACGCGCACCTGCTGCCGGTGCCGATGATGAACATCCTGAACGGCGGCTCGCACGCCGACTCCAACGTGGACATCCAGGAGTTCATGATCGCCCCGATCGGTGCGGAGACCTTCTCCGAGGCCCTGCGCTGGGGCACCGAGGTCTACCACACCCTCAAGAAGGTGCTGAAGGGCCGCGGCCTGTCCACCGGCCTCGGCGACGAGGGCGGCTTCGCCCCGAACCTCGGCTCCAACCGCGAGGCCCTCGACCTCATCCTCGAGGCCATCAAGGAAGCCGGCTACACCCCCGGCGAGCAGATCGCCCTCGCGCTCGACGTCGCCGCGTCCGAGTTCTACAAGGACGGCTCCTACCTCTTCGAGGGCAAGGCGCGCTCCGCCGCCGAGATGACCGAGTACTACGCCGAGCTGGTCGAGGCGTACCCGCTGGTCTCCATCGAGGACCCGCTGTTCGAGGACGACTGGGACGGCTGGAAGACCATCACCGACAAGCTCGGTGACAAGGTCCAGCTCGTCGGCGACGACCTCTTCGTCACCAACCCCGAGCGCCTCGCCCGCGGCATCGAGGAGGGCGCGGCCAACGCCCTGCTGGTGAAGGTGAACCAGATCGGCTCCCTGACCGAGACCCTGGACGCCGTCGAGCTCGCCCAGCGCAACGGCTTCAAGTGCATGATGTCCCACCGCTCCGGCGAGACCGAGGACGTCACCATCGCCGACCTCGCCGTCGCCACCAACTGCGGCCAGATCAAGACCGGCGCCCCGGCCCGTTCCGAGCGCGTCGCCAAGTACAACCAGCTGCTGCGCATCGAGGAGATCCTCGACGACGCCGCGGTGTACGCCGGCCGTAGCGCGTTCCCGCGCTTCAAGGGCTGACAGGGCCCTTTAAGGGCAGCGTCGTACGTACGTCCCCGTACTCGGTCCCGTACCGTGTGCGGGGACGTACGCGTGTGAAACGGGAGGCGGGACATGGCCGTGAAGGACCGGGACCGGTTCTCCACCGCGACCAGGATCCGGTTGCTCGGAGAGCAGACGGCGGCCCGCGTCTACCGCTCCCAGACCAAGCGGCAGGCCCGGCGCTCCAGGCTCACCGGACGCGCCGCGCTGCTCGCGCTGGTCCTGTGCTCCCTGGTCGTGGCGCTCGCCTACCCCATAAGGCAGTACGTCTCCCAGCGCGCCGACATCGCCGACATGCAGCGGCAGAAGAAAGAGGCCGCCAGGCGGGTCGAGCAGCTGCGCGACGTCAAGGCACGCTGGCAGGACGACGCCTACGCCGAGCAGCAGATCCGGCAGCGGCTGCACTATGTGATGCCCGGGGAGACCGGTTACATCGTGATCGACCCGGACGCGGCCAAGCAGTCACGGGCCCACCTGGGCGCGGCCGACCGGCCCTGGTACACGAACATCTGGGACGGGGTCGACAAGGCCGACGCCGCCGATCACTGAGCCCAGCGAGAACGATAGAAAGACAGGCATGCAAACGCCCCCGCCGCCCACCCCGCGCACCGATCCCACCGACGCGGACGTCGAGGCCTTCAAGCAGCAGCTCGGACGTCCGCCGCGCGGGTTGCGCGCGATCGCTCACCGGTGCCCGTGCGGGCAGCCGGACGTGGTCGAGACGGCTCCCCGGCTGCCCGACGGCACGCCCTTCCCGACGCTGTACTACCTGACGTGCCCCAAGGCGTCGTCGGCGATCGGCACGCTGGAGGCGAACGGCGTGATGAAGGAGATGACGGCTCGGCTGGAGAGCGATCCGGAGCTGGCCGCCGCGTATCGCGCCGCGCACGAGGACTACATTCGGCGCCGCGACGAGATCGAGGAGCTGAAGGGCTTTCCCAGTGCCGGTGGGATGCCGGACCGGGTGAAGTGTCTGCATGTGCTGGTCGCGCACTCGTTGGCGGCCGGGCCCGGTGTCAATCCGCTGGGGGACGAGGCGATCGCGATGTTGCCCGAGTGGTGGGCGAAGGGGCCGTGCGTGGTCTCCGCCGAGTGATCTCGCCCCCGCCGCCCCTACCCGTCCCATCCTGAAGGGGCTCCGCCCCTTCGACCCCGCCAGGGGGCTGCAGCCCCCTGAACCCCCGCTTCGGCCCTGAACGGCCTCGTCCTCAAACTCTCCCAGAGGGGGCACCCCCAGACGGGCTGAGAAGAAAGGCACCCCATGACCCGCGTCGCCGCCATCGACTGCGGTACGAACTCCATCCGGCTTCTCGTCGCCGATGTGGACCCCGCCACCGGCGAACTCGTCGACCTGGACCGCCGTATGACCATCGTGCGGCTCGGACAGGGCGTCGACCGGACCGGGCGGCTGGCCCCCGAGGCGCTGGAGCGCACCTTCGCCGCCTGCCGTGACTACGCGGCGGTCATCAAGGAGCACGGCGCCGAGCGGCTGCGCTTCGTCGCCACGTCCGCCTCCCGGGACGCGGAGAACCGGGACGAGTTCGTGCGCGGGGTCGTGGACATCCTGGGCGTCGAGCCCGAGGTCATCACCGGGGACCAGGAGGCCGAGTTCTCCTTCACCGGGGCGACGAAGGAGCTGGCCGAGCACGACCACCTCCCCAAGCCCTACCTGGTGGTGGACATCGGTGGCGGGTCGACCGAGTTCGTCGTCGGGGAGGAGCACGTGCGCGCGGCGCGCTCCGTGGACATCGGCTGTGTGCGGATGACCGAGCGTCATCTGGTGCGGGGCGGGGCCGTCTCCGACCCGCCCTCCGAGGAGCAGATCGCGGCGATGCGGGCCGACATCGAGGCGGCCCTCGATCTCGCCGAGGAGTCGGTGCCGTTGCGTGCGGCGCGCACGCTGGTGGGGCTCGCCGGGTCCGTGACCACGGTGTCGGCGATCGCCCAGGAGCTGCCCGAGTACGACTCGACCCGCATCCATCACTCCCGGATCAGCCACGACCGGGTCCGGGAGATCACCGAGTGGCTGCTGCGCTCCACCCACGCCGAGCGCGCGGCCGTACCGTCCATGCATCCGGGGCGAGTCGACGTCATCGCGGCGGGCGCCCTGGTGCTGCTCGCGATCATGGAGCGGATCGGTGCGCAGGAGGTCGTCGTCAGCGAGCACGACATCCTCGACGGCATCGCCTTCAAGGTGGCGGAAGCCGCGGAAGAGGGTATGCGCGGCGACTGAGCCGCGGTGGTGACAGGGAACGGCCCCGGTACCTCCTGGTGAGGAACCGGGGCCGTTGTCTCGGCCCTTGCGGGCTGTCCGTCAGTTACAGAGGAGGACGACGAGGCCGCTGCAGCCCCCGCCGTCGTGGTGGTGGTGGCCGTCGTGGTGGTGCTCGTGGTCGTGGCCGTGGCCGTCCGCGGCCCTTGCGGCGACCTGTGAGGCGGGCGGGGCTGCCGCAGCGGATGCGGCCGTCGCCGCCCCCAATGCGAGAGCGATGCCCAGAGCCGCGCCGACCGAGACTATTCGCGAGGTGGCCCGCGTGAGGGCCTTCTGTGAGGTGATCATGGCTGCACGTTATGCGCGCTTCTGCCGGATTTGCTCGCCGAGCGTGGCTGACCGGGTGACGGTGGCCCCGGTCGCACCCGCGGGGCGGTCCGGGTCTCGTTTGCTACCGATCGGTAGCCTTCGGTTGAGCAGGTCGGCTAGCGTATGAGCGCGTCCGAGGGGGCCTTTCGGGCCCTCCGGGAATCCTTCGAAGGCACCCGCCGAAGAAACTTCGTGAAGTTCTTCACAAGGAATTCTGCCCTGTCGGAGCACTGATCGGTGTCGGTTGACCCGTCCGAGGGGTGAACAGGCCCTTGAACATGTTCAGATGGGCGGTGTAAGGGTGCTCCCGGGGCCTTTCGCCGGAGGGCGTTCCGGACCGCTCACAGGGGGCCCGGCAAGCCAGAGAGGCAGCTCACGCGGCATTGACAACGGGGTGCGGCGCATCGCGGTTCCCGATCGTGACCATGACCTGCGTCACGCGGGCCGGGGATGGTAGCACAGCCCCTGCAAGAGCTTGTGAAGGGGCGCACGAGCGACCCCCCTGAACCGGGTGGATACTCGATGGCATGAGCACCACGGAGCGTCCCAGGATCCTCGTAGTAGGCGGTGGGTACGTAGGCCTGTACGCAGCTCGGCGCATTCTCAAGAAGATGCGCTACGGCGAGGCGACCGTCACGGTCGTCGACCCCCGGTCGTACATGACCTACCAGCCCTTCCTTCCCGAAACCGCCGCCGGCAACATCTCCCCGCGCCACGTCGTCGTCCCGCTGCGACGCGTGCTGCCGAAGGCGGAGGTCCTCACCGGCCGGGTCACCACCATCGACCAGGACCGCAAGGTCGCCACGATCGCCCCGCTGGTGGGCGAGGCGTACGAGCTGCCCTTCGACTACCTGGTCATCGCGATGGGCGCGGTCTCCCGCACCTTCCCGATCCCCGGCCTCGCCGAGCAGGGCATCGGCATGAAGGGCATCGAGGAGGCCATCGGCCTGCGCAACCACGTCCTCGAGCAGCTCGACAAGGCCGACTCCACGACCGACGAGGAGATCCGCCGCAAGGCGCTCACCTTCGTCTTCATCGGCGGTGGCTTCGCGGGCGCGGAGACCATCGGCGAGGTCGAGGACATGGCCCGTGACGCGGCCAAGTACTACACCAACGTCTCCCGCGAGGACATGCGGTTCATCCTCGTCGACGCCGCCGACAAGATCCTTCCCGAGGTCGGCCCGAAGCTGGGCGCCTACGGCAAGGAGCACCTGGAGAGCCGCGGCGTGGAGATCTACCTCTCCACCTCGATGGACTCCTGCGTCGACGGCCACGTCGTGCTGAAGAACGGGCTCGAGGTCGACTCCAACACGATCGTGTGGACGGCCGGCGTCAAGCCGAACCCGGCCCTCGGCCGCTTCGGTCTGCCGCTCGGCCCCCGCGGTCACGTCGACTGCGAGACGACGCTCCAGGTCAAGGGCACCGACTACATCTGGGCCGCGGGCGACAACGCCCAGGTCCCGGACCTCGTCGGCCGCAAGGCGGGCAACGAGAACGCCTGGTGCCCGCCGAACGCCCAGCACGCCCTGCGTCAGGCCCGCGTCCTCGGCGACAACGTGATCTCCGGTATGCGGGGCTTCCCGCAGAAGGACTACTCGCACGCCAACAAGGGCGCGGTGGCGGGCCTCGGCCTGCACAAGGGCGTGGCGATGATCGTCATGGGCAAGATGAAGATCAAGCTCAAGGGCCGTCTCGCCTGGTACATGCACCGCGGCTACCACGGCCTGGCGATGCCGACCTGGAACCGCAAGGTCCGCGTCTTCGCCGACTGGACCCTCGGCATGTTCCTCAAGCGCGAGGTCGTCTCCCTCGGCGCGATGGAGCACCCGCGCGAGGAGTTCTACGAGGCCGCCAAGCCGGCGCCGGTCGCCGCCGCGAGCAAGGCCGACAAGGGCGAGAAGGCCAAGGCCTCCTGACCCCAACCGGTCGCTGAACCAACCGAAGGACCTCCCGCCATCCGTGGTGCGGGAGGTCCTTCGGCGTTCGGGGATCCGTGACGGTTGTTTGCCCAGCCGTAACGCGCGTGGGGGACTGCGCACCGGGCCCTCAGGTGTTTACGTGGTGTTGGACATTCCGGGATCCGATCACGGAGGTGTGCGCCATGGCAGACGCCGCGCCGCGGCTGAAGAGCCTTCTCGAACAGGTGCTGGGAGTCCCGCTCCCGGTGCGCATCCGCGCCTGGGACGGTTCGCAGGCGGGGCCGCCGGGGGCGCCGGTTCTCGTCGTACGCAATCGCCGTGCGGTGCGCCGACTGCTGTGGAAGCCGGGCGAACTGGGCCTGGCCCGGGCCTGGGTGGCGGGGGACCTGGACATCGAGGGGGACCTGTACGCCGCCCTCGATCTGCTCGCGGGGCTGGTGTGGGAGCGGGGGGAGGACGCCCGCGGGCTGGTGGAGTCCCTGCGTGACCCCGAAGTGCGCGCCGCCGTACGCGGGCTCGTCAAGCTCGGCGGACTTCCGCTGCCGCCCGCGCCGCCGCCGGAGGAGGTGCGTCGGGCCCGCGGCCATCTGCACACCAAGCGCACCGACAGACGCGCCATCAGCCACCACTACGACGTCGGCAACGACTTCTACGAGATCGTCCTCGGCCCGTCCATGGTGTACTCCTGCGCCTACTGGTCCGCCCCGCCCCCGGACGGCACCCTCGAAGCCGCTCAGCACGACAAACTCGACCTCATCTGCCGCAAGCTCGGACTCCGGCCCGGTCTGCGGCTGCTGGACGTCGGCTGCGGCTGGGGCTCCATGGCCGTGCACGCGGCCCGTGAGTACGGCGTGAGCGTCGTCGGTGTCACCCTCTCCCAGGAGCAGGCGGCGTTCGCCCGCAAGCGCGTCGCCGGCGAGGGGCTCACCGACAAGGTGGAGATCCGCGTCCAGGACTACCGGGACGTCGACGACGGCCCGTACGACGCCATTTCCTCCGTCGGTATGGCCGAACACGTCGGCGCCGAGCGGTATCTGGAGTACGCCGATGTGCTGTACCGGCTCCTGAAGCCCGGGGGGCGGCTGCTCAACCACCAGATCGGGCGGCGGCCGCAGCGGGACGAATCCACGTACCAGGTCGACGAGTTCATCGACTCCTACGTCTTCCCCGACGGCGAGCTCCAGCCCATCGGCGTCACCGTCGCCCAGTTGGAGCGGGCCGGTTTCGAGGTGCGCGACGTGGAGTCGATCCGTGAGCACTACGCCCTGACCCTGCGCCGCTGGGTCGCCAACCTGGAGGCCGACTGGGCGCGGGCCGTCGAGCTCACCAGCCCGGGACGCGCCCGTGTCTGGCAGCTGTACATGGCCGCCTGCGCGCTCGCCTTCGAACGCAACCGCATCGGGGTCAACCAGGTGCTGGCCGTCAGGACACCCGACTCCGGGGACTCGGGGATGCCGTTGCGGGCCCGTACCTGGGGCTGAAAGGCCAAGGGCCCCGCTCCCTCCCGGGAACGGGGCCCTGGTACTCGTACGGCTATTCCGCCTTGATCGCGTTCAGCATGTTCAGCCGCGCGGCGTTGCGGGCCGGCCACAGCGCGGCCAGGACGCCCACCAGACCGGCCAGCACCAGGAAGATCCCGATCCTGTCCCAGGGCACGACCAGCGCGTAGCCCGGGATCTGGTCCGCGATGGTCTCGCCGATCGCCCAGCCGAGGAACGAGCCGAGACCGATGCCGACCACCGCGCCGAACACCGAGATGACCACGGCCTCCAGCCGGACCATCCGCTTCACCCGGCGCCGGTCGAGACCGATCGCGCGCAGCATGCCGATCTCCTGCTGCCGTTCGAAGACCGACATCGCGAGGGTGTTGACGACACCCAGCACCGCGATGATCAGGGCCATCGCCAGCAGGCCGTACATGATGTTCAGCATCGTGTTGATGACGCCGCCGAACTCGTTGCGGATGTCCTGCTGGTCCATGACCGTGATCGCGGGGTTGTCGCCCAGCGCGTCGACGAGGACCTTCTCGTTCGCCGCGGAGTCGCCGCCGTCGACCTTCACGAAGATCTGCTGGATGGACGGCTGTACCTCGTGCGGATTCACGACCTTGGTGTCGACGAGGACGGGGGAGAGGAACTCGCTGTCCTTGAAGACGGCGCCGACCGTCAGGGTGCCCTTCTTCTCGTCGTTGAAGGTGACGGGGACGCTGTCGCCGGGCTTCCAGCCCTTGCTCTTGGCCGTCTTCTCGGCGACCGCGATCTGGCCCTTGGCGAGCGAAGCGATGTTGCCGCTGACGACCTCGACGTTCAGGACCTGCTCGATGTCGCCGGGCGTGACCGCCGAGGCGGACACGAAGTCCTCGTCACCGAGCTGGAAGTAGGCGCTCTGCTGCGGCGAGACCGCCGAGACGCCCTTGGCCTTCTCCAGTGCCGTCAGCGCGGACTGGTCGAGGCCCCCGCCGTTCGCCATCGAGACCATGTAGTCGGCCTTGATGTTGTCCGTGGTCATCTTGTCGATGGCCGTGCCGACCGTGGCACCGAGCACCGACAGGCCGGTCACCAGCGTCAGCCCGATCGCCAGCGCCGAGGCGGTGGCGCCGGTACGGCGCGGGTTGCGGACCGCGTTCTGGCCGGCCAGCTTGCCGGCCACCCCGAAGGGGCCGACGAGCAGCGGACGGACGAGCGCGATCACGGGCCGCGACAGCAGCGGGATCAGGATGATCACGCCGATCAGCGCGAAGAACGCGCCCCCCGCGATGTACATCCGGCCGCTTTCGCCACCGGACGAGGCACCCAGCACGATCCCGGCCGAGCCGAGGGCGGTGACGGCCGCGCCGATGGAGTTGCGCACCACCAGCGACTTGGTGGTCGCCACCGCGTGGACGCTGCTCATGGCCGCCACCGGCGGGATCTTCGCGGCCCGGCGGCCGGGCAGCCAGGCGGCGAACATCGTGATCAGCACACCGACGGCGATCGCGGCGAGCACCGGCGTGGCCGAAAGGATCAGCGGGCCGTCCGGAATCTTCATGCCGAACGCGGCCATTGCGGACCGCAGACCGACCGCGAGACCGACGCCGAGGAGGAAGCCGATCACCGAGGCGACCAGGCCCACCACCGCGGCCTCGGCGAGCACCGAGCGGGTGATCTGCCTGCGCGACGCACCGACGGCGCGCATCAGGGCGATCTCCTTCGTGCGCTGGGCGACCAGCATCGTGAAGGTGTTGGAGATCAGGAAGATCCCGACGAAGAGCGCGATGCCCGCGAAGCCGAGCAGGACCTGCCTGAGCGAGCCCAGACCCTGTTCGATCTGCTCGGCCTGCTCGTCCGCGAGCGCCTGGCCGGTCCGGGCGTCGGCGGTCTCCGGCAGCAGCGGCTCGACCGCGTCCAGGATCTTCGCGTCGGACGCGCCGGGGGCGGCGGTGACGGTGGCGCTCGCGAAGTAGCCCGGCTTGAGGTACTGCTTCTGGGCGATGGCGGTGTCGAAAAGGACGAGGCTGCCGCCGGCGTTCACGGCGCCGTCCTCGGTGGTGAACACACCGCTGAGGGTGTACTCCTTCACCGGCCCGTTCGTGGCGACCCGGACCCGGTCGCCGACCTGGTACTCGCCCTTGGCCGCGGACTCCTTGTCCAAGGCGATCTCATCGTCCTTCACCGGGCCCGAGCCGTCGGTGAACGTGTAGGCGGGGTCCTTGCCGTCCTTGCCGGGAGCGAAGTTGGAGCCCTTGTTGGACCAGCCGACGCCGATCAGCTTCCCGTCGGGGTCGGCGACCCCGGCGAAGCCGTCGACGCGGCCGTACGCGCCGGCGACGCCGTCCACGGCGGAGATCTTGTCGAGGGTCTTCCGGGAGAGGCCGGGCTCTTCCTTGGCGTCCTCGGGGTCGGCGTGCGAGGTGATGGCGACGGCGACCTTGTCGTAGCTCTTCGCCGACTGGTTGCGGAAGGCGTTGGAGAGGGTGTCGGCGAAGACCAGGGTGCCGGAGACGAACGCGACGCCGAGCATCACGGCGAGCACGGTCATCAACAGCCGGGCCTTGTGCGCGAGTACGTTGCGCAGGGCGGTGCGGAACATCAGCTGGTGCGGCCCTTCGCGTCGAACTCGGGGGTCTGGGGGTTCCCCCCAGGAAATTGCCGCATGAAGTCGAGCACGTTGTCCGCGGTCGGCCGGTACATCTCGTCCACGATCCGGCCGTCCGCGAGGAAGACCACCCGGTCCGCGTACGCCGCGGCCACCGGGTCGTGAGTCACCATCACCACTGTCTGCCCCAACTCCCGTACGGAGTTGCGCAGAAAGCCCAGTACCTCGGCGCCCGAGCGCGAGTCGAGGTTGCCGGTCGGCTCGTCGCCGAAGATGATCTCGGGCTTGGCGGCCAGCGCGCGGGCCACGGCGACGCGCTGCTGCTGGCCGCCGGAGAGCTGGGCGGGGCGGTGGCTGAGACGATCGGCCAGGCCCACCATCCGGATGACCGAATCCAGCCACTGCTTGTCAGCCTTGCGGCCCGCGATGTCCATCGGGAGGGTGATGTTCTCCAGGGCCGTCAACGTCGGCAGCAGGTTGAACGCCTGGAAGATGAAGCCGATCTTGTCCCGGCGCAGCTTGGTCAGTTGCTTGTCCTTCAGGGAGCCCAGCTCGGTGTCGCCGATGCGCACCGAACCGGAGGAGAAGGTGTCCAGGCCGGCCACGCAGTGCATCAGCGTGGACTTGCCCGAGCCGGACGGGCCCATGATCGCGGTGAACTCGGCCTGCCGGAAGTCGACGGAGACCCGGTCCAGGGCGACCACCTGGGTCTCGCCCTGTCCGTAGATCTTCGACAGATCCGTGGCACGCGCGGCCACGGTGGTGGCCCGGTCGGCGATGGATGAGGTGGTCACGAGAAGGCGCTCCTGAGGGACGACGGTGTGTTCGAAGGGACGTCATCCATCGTCCTGGCCGAAGAGCGCCGTGTAGTCAGTCGCTGTTCTGGTTCCGAAGACAGACTCCGGATGGACCGGACACCGCCGCGTCATACCTGAGGATGACGGCCGCCCCTGACGGGTGTTCGCGTCTGGAACAGGTGGAGCGTCCTTGTTTGGACGGTGAAATTCCGTCATTCCGTATGCGCCGCCGACCGCCGCACGTAAGGCTGTTGGCAAGTGCGGATGGCGCGTTCCGTGGGCTGATGCACCCTCAGACGTCAATAAAATAAGACAACATCAGTCCGCCCGTCCGCTGTTCGGGGGATGTATCCCGATAGGCTCGGGACCTCGATGCGGAGCCCTCGGCCTGCCCAGATGGTGGAATGCAGACACGGCGAGCTTAAACCTCGCTGCCCCTTCGCGGGCGTGCCGGTTCAAGTCCGGCTCTGGGCACTTCCGACGTTCGTCGATCACTGCAGCATTCATTGACACCTCATGCCGAGGGGAGCAGACTCCCGTTCGAAAGTTGGTGAATGAAATTTCACCACGCGAACAGAGAGGTTCGGCGATGCGCACCACCGTCGGCATCATCGGAGCAGGCCCCGCCGGCCTCCTCCTCGCCCGGCTGCTCCACAACGTCGGCATCGAGTCGGTCGTCCTGGAGAGCCGCGACCGCGCCTACGTCGAGCACCGCCAGCGCGCCGGAATCCTGGAGCAGGGCACGGTGGACGTCCTGCGCGCGGCCGGTGCCGGGGAGCGCATGGACCGCGAGGGCCTGCGCCACGACGGCATAGAGCTCCGCTTCGACAAGAAGCGCCACCGCGTGGACTTCCCCGCCCTCACCGGCGGCCGGTCGGTGATGGTCTACGCCCAGACCGAGGTCTGCAAGGACCTCATCGCCCTCCAGCTCAAGGAGGGCGGCCCGCTGCTCTTCGAGGCGGAGGCCCTGGCGGTGGAGGGCGCGGACAGCGACAGCCCGCGTGTGCGCTTCCGGCACGAGGGCGTCGAGGACGTCCTCGAATGCGACTACGTCGTCGGCTGCGACGGCTTCTGGGGCGTGTCCCGCAAGGCGGTCCCCGCCGAGCTCACCCAGGTCTTCGAGCGGACGTACCCCTTCGGCTGGCTCGGCATCCTCGCCGACGTACCGCCCTCGCACGACGAGCTCGTCTACGCCCGCCACGACCGCGGCTTCGCCCTGCTGTCCATGCGCTCGCCGTCCGTCTCCCGCCTCTACCTCCAGGTGCCGGATGGCACGGACGCCGAGGAGTGGAGCGACGACGAGATCTGGGCGGAGCTGGAGCGCCGCTTCGAGACCGCCGACGACTGGCGGCTGGAGCGCGGCCCCATCACCCAGAAGAACGTCACTCCCATGCGGTCCTACGTCCACGAGCCCATGCGCCACGGCCGTCTCTTCCTCGCCGGTGACGCGGCGCACATCGTGCCGCCGACGGGCGCGAAGGGCCTGAACCTGGCCGTCGGGGACGTCGTCACCTTCGCGAGGGCACTGACCCACGAGCGGCGGACAGGTTCGGCGGAGCTTCTCGACGCCTACTCCGAGACCTGTCTGCGCCGCGTCTGGCAGGCCGAGCGGTTCTCGTACGACATGACGACGCTGCTGCACCGCGCCCCCGACGCCACCCCCTTCGAGGACCGGCTCCAGCTGGCACGGCTGGAGCGGATCGCGGGGTCGAGGGCGGCCGAGACGGACCTGGCCGAGGGATACACCGGCTTCCCGTTCGGGTGAGCGCACGGGTGGGGCCGGGGGAGTGATCTCCGGCCGGTTCCGGCCACGTACCAGGTTCGTCATGAATGAGCCCCTCCGTGGCCGGGAATCACCCAGCCGCGTAGCGTGTTGCGCAACACGACGAGGGAAAGATCCTCCCCAAGCACTAGGGTCAATCCTTTGCCTACCTATTACTCTTGAGCCAAGGCCGCGCACGGCGGCCATGGAGGAGTGAAATGAGGAGCAGCAACCCGGTCTTCTCGCGACGGGGGTTCAGCCGCGACAACGGCCACGCGGGCTTCAACACCGCGCCGCAGGCCGGGGGCGCCGCTGTCGGCACGCAGGCCAACCCGTACGCCCAGCCGCAGGCCGGCAACCCGTACGCGCAGAACCCTTACGCCCAGAACCCGTACGCCCAGCAGGACGTGCAGCACGGCGCACCGCCGCAGGCCCCTGCCACCACCGGCCGGATGACGATGGACGACGTCATCCTGCGCACCGGCACCACGCTCGGCGTCCTGATCGTCACGGCCGCGCTCGCCTGGGCGCTGCTGCCCGTCGACGACGCGAACATCAGCCGGTCCTACGGCATCGGCATCGGCGCCGCGCTGATCGGCATGGTCCTGGCGTTCGTCCAGTCCTTCAAGCGCAAGGCCTCGCCCGCGCTGATCCTGACGTACGCCGCGTTCGAGGGCGTGTTCCTCGGCGTGATCTCCAGCATCGTCGACAACCGCATCGCCAGCGGTGCGGCCATGCAGGCAGTGCTCGGCACGATGGCGGTCTTCGCCGCGGTGCTGGTGGCCTACAAGGCCGGCTGGATCCGCGTCAACCGCCGCTTCGTCGGCTTCGTGATGGCGGCCGCGCTCGGCTTCATCCTGCTGATGGCGGTCAACCTGCTGTTCGCCGTCTTCGGCGGCGGTGACGGCCTCGGCTTCCGCAGCGGCCCCCTCGGCATCCTCTTCGGTGTCATCGGCATCCTGCTCGGCGCCTGCTTCCTCGCCCTGGACTTCAAGCAGGTCGAGGACGGGCTCGCCTACGGCGCGCCGCGCGAGGAGGCCTGGCTGGCGGCCTTCGGCCTCACGCTGACGCTGGTGTGGATCTACATGGAGTTCCTGAGGATCATCGCGATCCTCAACAGCAGCGACTAGTCGCCGACGGTTGCGCAGTAGTCGTGCAAAGGGCCCCGGGTTCTCCCGGGGCCCTTCGTCGTCTGTGCGCGCCTAGAGGAATTTGCGCGCCGCCCTCCTCAGGTCGTACTCATGGACGATCGCCTTCGCGTGGCCGTACGCGAGGTCGTATTCGTGGCGCAGCCAGCTGACTTTCTCCTCGAAGCGAACCAGAGCCGGGCCTTCTTCTACGGTGCGGAGCCAGTCGGAGACTTCACGACCGGTGCAGTGGGGGATGCGGGCGAGCATGTTGCGGTGGGTCTCCTCGGAGAGGACGTGGGACATCGGCGCCTCCGGACGCAAAGGGGATGTAAGCCGGTCCTTCAGGTCACCGTGCCTGAGCGTTCGCCTGTTGGCAACAGTCGTGGTGCGACGCGTAGGTTTGTGGGGTGGTTGATACGACGCCCTTGACTCGTGCCGTTGATCACTTCGCCGACCGTTTGAGGGCCGCGCCTCAGAGCCGGTTGCAGAGAGGCGGCGCCGGCGAAGCATTGCGGCTGGCCAGGGAGTTGGCCCGGCGGGCGCAGGTTCTGGAGCGGCCCGGGGCGGAGCCCCGGGAGATGCCGGACGCCGGGATGTTCGCCGCGGCCGACCAAATCACCGTGGCCGTGCACGACTTGGCCCTCGTACTCACGAACGAGGGTGAGGTCGAGGACGCGGTGAGACTGGTGGAGGAGGCGCAGAAGCGGGCGGGGGTGTGACCCTAGAGGGACGCTATGACCCGGTCCGCCAGGACGTAGACGCTCTCCTCGCCGCAGGCGAAGGTCAGGGTGTACGCCCCCGAGACTCCCGATCCGCCCAGCAGCACCGGCGTCTCGCCCGCGCGCAGGGCCGCCGCCAGGCGTTCCGCGGTCTCCCGGTGGCCCGGGGTCATGCAGAGCGTCGTGCCGTCGGCGAAGACGTAGACGTCGAGGGTGCCGAGCGGGCCCGGGCGGACGTCCGTCAGTTCGGTGGCGGAGGCGGCCAACTCCTCAAGGGTGGACACCGTACGCTCATGGTCGTTCACCACGGGTGAGGAGACCGGGACGAAGTCCGGGTGGGAGGGGTGGCGGCGGCGGGCCGCGGCCAGCTCCGGGGACTCCCCGGCGAACTCGTCGGCGTCCGTGGTCGTCTCGCTCACCGGCTCCAGGTGCTCCAGGCTCGCGAAATCGGCCTGGCGGGGCAGGAACAGCTCGCTGTCGGACAGGCCCAGCAGCGTGGGCGCGTCGGAGGCGTCACGGGCCTCCTGGGCGGCCCAGAAGGCGCGCGCCTCGGCCAGCTCGCGCTCGCGTTCCTCGGCGAGTGCCTCGGCCACCGCGGCGCGTATCTCATCGGCCTCGGCGGAGAGGCGGGCCGGCGGGACCAGGCCGCGGGCCGCGGCGGCGTTGTTCTGTGCCAGCTCGGTGTGCAGGGCCGCGACCTGTCGGCGCAACACCATCAGGGTGCGCAGGACGGCGACGCCCACGGCGCCGGTGGCGGCCGTGGTGAGCAGCAAAGCGATCGGCATGGCGCTCACTGACGTACTCCCGGTTCAAAGTCGACCCCCGACTTCCTACATCAGCTTGAAGGGCGGACTATCCAGCTGTCAGTGCGTAACGTCACGAAACGGACAGGACTTTGGGGCCTGTGTTTAGTGGTGAAGCGGCTCTGACCTGCGTAAATCCCTCCGTGGAGGGAGATAGGTCACATCCTGGGGGAGATTGGATCACAAAACGGCCCAGAACCTTGGGGTTTCCCGGGTTCTGGGCCGAAGGCTCACGCTGGGTCGCGAGTTGACTACCTAGTGGACTGCCTGGGGGCTCTGGATCGGTGGTTCAGCTCAGGCGCTCGATGACCATCGCCATGCCCTGGCCGCCGCCGACGCACATCGTCTCCAGGCCGAACTGCTTGTCGTGGAACTGGAGGGAGTTGATGAGCGTGCCGGTGATGCGGGCGCCGGTCATGCCGAAGGGGTGGCCCACGGCGATGGCGCCGCCGTTGACGTTCAGCTTGTCGAGGTCGATCCCCAGGTCGCGGTAGGAGGGGATCACCTGGGCGGCGAACGCCTCGTTGATCTCGACCAGGTCGATGTCGTCGATCGTCAGGCCGGCGCGGCGCAGGGCCTGGTTGCTCGCCTCGACCGGGCCGAGGCCCATGATCTCGGGGGAGAGGCCGGAGACGCCGGTGGAGACGATGCGGGCGAGCGGGGTGAGGCCGAGCTCGCGGGCCTTGGTGTCGCTCATGATGACGACCGCTGCGGCGCCGTCGTTGAGCGGGCAGCAGTTGGCGGCGGTGACCAGGCCGTCGGGGCGGAAGACCGGCTTCAGACCCGCCACGCCCTCCATGGTGACGCCCGGGCGGGGGCCGTCGTCCTTGGCGACGACCGTGCCGTCGGGGGTCGTGACCGGGGTGATCTCGCGCTCCCAGAAGCCGTTCTTGATGGCTTCCTCGGCGAGGTTCTGCGAGCGGACGCCGAACTCGTCCATGTCCTGGCGGGTGATGCCCTTCACCCGGGCGAGGTTCTCGGCGGTCTGGCCCATGGCGATGTACGGGTCGGGGAGGAGGCCGTCCTCGCGCGGGTCGTGCCAGGTCGTGCCCTCCTGCTGGGCGACCTCGGCGGTGCGGGCCTCGGCCTCGGCGAAGAGGGGGTTGCGGGTGTCCGGGAGGCTGTCGGAGTTGCCCTTGGCGTAGCTGGAGACCATCTCCACGCCGGCCGAGATGAAGACGTCGCCCTCGCCGGCCTTGATGGCGTGCAGGGCCATGCGGGAGGTCTGGAGGGAGGAGGAGCAGTAGCGGGTGATGGTGCAGCCCGGGAGGTGGTCCATTCCCATCTGTACGGCGACGATGCGGCCGAGGTTGTTGCCCTGCTCGCCGCCGGGGAGGCCGCAGCCGAGCATCAGGTCGTCGATGTCG
Organism: Streptomyces sp. DT2A-34; assembly: GCF_030499515.1. NCBI lineage: Bacteria > Bacillati > Actinomycetota > Actinomycetes > Kitasatosporales > Streptomycetaceae > Streptomyces > Streptomyces sp. DT2A-34. The sequence continues at coordinate 6,000,532 of NZ_JASTWJ010000001.1, forward strand.
CGCGGGTCCAGCTCGGGGACCTTGGCGAGGGCCGCCTGGATGATCGTGGCGGTGAGGTCGTCGGGGCGCAGGTCTTTCAGGGAGCCCTTGAAGGCGCGGCCGATGGGGGAGCGGGCGGTCGAGACGATCACGGCTTCGGGCATCACGGCTCCAGTCGAAAGGTGTGGCGCGCAGCGCCTCGTTGAGGGGTGGTGGTCGGGCGACGGGTGGGCATACCGGGGGGTCGGGCAGGGCTGTGAGGGAAGTTACCCGTACGTACGGCCAGGGTCACTGGTAGTGCGGTGTGACCCTGGCCGCAATTTTCTAAGCGCTTGCTTTTCTCGCCCCCGCCGCCCCTCCCCGTCCCATCCTGAAGGGGCTCCGCCCCTTCGACCCCGCCAGGGGGCTCTGCCCCCTGGACCCCCGCTCCTCAAACGCCGGAGGGGCTGGATCTTTCAGCGGGCGAAAACCTCCCGGGGGTCAGGGTGACGGTGTCGCCGGGGTCCTGTCCGGTTCCGGGACGCGGCGGCGGCGCCGGCGCTTCAGGAGGGCCCAGGGGCCCTTCGGGCCCGTCGGCATCGCTGCCGTGACCTCCGTGCCCGCCTCCGACGCGGCCTCGGCTGCCGCGCGGGCCACCGGGAGGAAGCCCTCGCGACGGGTGACATCGGGACGTTCCTCTTCGGCCGGCCAGAGGCCGAGGGCCGCGCAGACCGTCGGCAGGACCGCCATCGCCGCGGTGGCGTAGCCCTCGGCCGAGGGGTGGTAGTTGTCGGGGCCGAAGAGTTCCCGCGGGTTCGCCGCGAATTCCGGACCCAGCAGGTCGCCCAGCGACACCGTACGGCCGCCCTGTTCGACGACGCCGATCGTCTGGGCGGCCGCCAGCTGGCGTGAGGCCCGGCGGGCCAGCCAGCGCAGCGGTTGCTGGACCGGTTCGATCGTGCCCAGGTCGGGGCAGGTGCCGACGACCACTTCCGCGCCGGCCGTGCGCAGCCGCCGTACCGCAGCGGACAGGTGGCGGACCGAGCGCGTCGGCGGCATGCGGTTGGTGACGTCGTTCGCGCCGATCATGATCACGCAGACGTCGGGCAGCAGGGCGGGGTCACTGAGCACCAGGGCCACCTGGCGGTCCAGGTCGTCCGAGCGGGCGCCCGGCAGGGCCACGTTGCGCAGCAGCACCGGACGTTCCGCGACCGCCGCCAGCCCGGACGCGAGCAGCGCGCCCGGCGTCTGGCCCGCCCGGTGCACGCCCTGGCCCGCGGCCGTCGAGTCACCCAGGATCGTCAGGCGCAGCGGCGGTTCGCCGGGGTTGTCGTACAGGCGGCCGTACCGGCCGTCGGCGTTCGGCACGTGGTTGTCGGCGCCGTTGCCCACGTGGCGCCTGGCCAGCCGCACTTCGGCGAGCAGGAGACCGACGGCCGCCGCGCCGGCCAGACCGATCCCGCCGCCGCCGTACGCCGCGCCCGCCGCGATCCGCCGGGCCACCCGCGCCCTCGACATGCTCGTCATGCGTCGCCGCCACCTCCTCATAGCCGTACACCCACTGCTTGCCCCGCACGGACGGTGGCCCAATCCCAACGAGGAGTGAACGACCGTCATGGGCCCCGTGCAGGCCATAGGCTGGCGGAACCACTAAGACCACTTCTTTTGCAGCATCCGGAGACAACGGTGCATTTCCACGACTCGATGATCAGCCTCGTCGGCAACACCCCGCTGTTGAGGCTCAACAACGTGACCAAGGGCATCCGGGCGACCGTCCTGGCCAAGGTGGAGTACTTCAACCCGGGCGGCTCCGTGAAGGACCGCATCGCCCTGCGCATGATCGAGGCCGCGGAGGAGAGCGGTGCGCTCAAGCCCGGCGGGACCATTGTGGAGCCGACCAGCGGCAACACCGGCGTCGGTCTTGCCATCGTGGCCCAGCAGAAGGGCTACAAGTGCATCTTCGTGTGCCCCGACAAGGTGAGCACCGACAAGATCAATGTGCTGCGGGCCTACGGCGCCGAGGTTGTCGTCTGCCCGACCGCCGTCGATCCCGAGCACCCGGACTCCTACTACAACGTGTCGGACCGGCTGGTGCGGGAGACGCCGGGCGCCTGGAAGCCGGACCAGTACTCCAACCCCAACAACCCGCTCTCCCACTACCACTCCACCGGCCCCGAGCTGTGGGAGCAGACGGAGGGGAAGATCACCCACTTCGTGGCGGGCGTGGGGACCGGGGGGACCATTTCCGGTACCGGTCGCTATCTGAAGGACGTCAGCGACGGCAAGGTGCAGGTCATCGGCGCCGACCCCGAGGGCTCGGTGTACTCCGGCGGGTCCGGGCGGCCGTACCTCGTCGAGGGCGTCGGTGAGGACTTCTGGCCGACCGCCTACGACCGGACCGTCGCGGACGAGATCGTCGCCGTGTCCGACAAGGACTCCTTCCAGATGACCCGCCGCCTGGCCCGCGAGGAAGGGCTGCTGGTCGGTGGTTCGTGCGGCATGGCCGTCGTGGCCGCGCTGCGGGTCGCCGAGCGGCTCGGGGAGGACGACGTCGTGGTGGTGCTGCTGCCGGACAGCGGGCGCGGGTACCTCTCCAAGATCTTCAACGACGAGTGGATCGGTCAACATGGGTTCAGCGAAGAGGCATCGACCGGCCAGACGGCCGGAGCGGTCCTGACGCACAAGGTAAGCACAGAGGGGGGCATCCCAAGCTTCGTGCACATGCACCCCGAGGAGACCGTTGGGGAGGCAATCAGCGTGCTGCGCGAGTACGGGGTGTCACAGATGCCGGTGGTTGCCCCTGGAGCGGGTCACCCCGATGTGATGGCGGGAGAGGTGATCGGAGCGGTGGAAGAGCGTGAGCTCCTCCACGCACTGGTGACCGATCACGCCCCCGCTGATGCCCCGTTGAGGAAGTACATGTCGGAGCCTCTGCCGGTCGTCGGATCCGGCGAACCGGTTGAGCGACTGATGGCTGTTCTTGAAGGCCGTGCTGCGGCAGTGGTCCTGGTGGACGGCAAGCCGACCGGGATCGTCACCCGCCAGGACGTCCTGGCCTTCCTCGCGAACCCGACCACGTAGACCGAACAGGAGCGCAGATGGCTGCTGAGAAGACTGAGACCACGCAGGAACTCAACGAGTGGGTTACCCAAGAGCTGAGCAAGCTCCTGCCCACCATCTCTGAGGACTCATGGGCAGAGGTCTGGACCGTGATAGGTCCTCAGGCCACCTGATCTCCGAAGGCCACTCGACCCCCGAAGGCAGCCGCCTTCGGGGGTCGATCTCGTTCGGCGCACCTAGCGTGAGAGAGAGCGGCACAGAACCAAACGGTCAGCGAGCTTCGGACCCTCCGGCCTTGACGCCCGCCACGAAGGACGAGAACGCGTCGGCGACGAAGTCCAGAACAGGGCCGCTCGGGTTCTTGGAGTCACGGACGGGGACCACGCCGCGTGAGGCGACGAGGTTTGTGGCGACCTCGATGCACTGGCCGCCGTTGCCACTGTATGAGGACTTGAACCAACGGGGGGATTCGGTGGTCACGGGGTGCCCTTTCGTAACTGCTCGATCATGGCCACAGACGCTGCCTGCGACAGGGCTTCGGCCTGTAGCTGATGGTAGGCCGCCAGTATGGGCAGCACGAAGTTGCTTTCTCGCTCCAGGTGCCCCCGGTGGGCAGACTCGGCGTACGACATGAGTCCGCGATCCGGCATCGTCAGCACCGTAATGGGCAGGCTGAACGGACGACGCGCCCCCATACGGAACGGGGCGATTTGAAGCACGGTGTTAGGCAGCTCGGCGAACTCCAGCAACCGGGCGAACTGTGCGTCCATGATCGAGGGATCACCCATTGGCCGGAGGACGCAACTCTCGTCAAGCACTGCGAAGATCAAGGGCGCGGGGGAACGAGCCAGTGTGGCTTGCCGCTCCGTCACCAACTCGACTCGCTCACTGGCTTGTTCGGGGGTGATTGCATCCCGACGTACCGCGTCTGCCTCCAGCGTCTCCGCATATTCCGGTGTCTGGAGTAGGCCAGGGATGACTCCGACCTCGTAGAGCCTGACCTCTGCTGCTCGCGCCTCATGCGTGACGTACTCCGGGAACCCCTCTAGCAGGGCCGTGTGTCGGACTGCGCGGCTCTGGCGCTGAAGCCTGTCGCCGGTACCGAACACCCTGTCAGCACTTGCCGCAAATCGGGGAGTTGGAGGGCGACGGCCAGTTTCTACGGCTGAGATATGCGTCCCGGAGCACCCCATGCGCTCCGCCAGCTCGTCCTGAGTCCAACCACGCTCGTCCCGCAATGCGCGCAGAACATGCCCAAACTTCGCGTTCGGGGACTTCTCGGGGTCCAGCTCTTTTCGGTTCAACAGGCACCACCCAATTCTTCGTTCAATAAGCGCAAGTTGAAGACCCCCCGACTGTAGGTCACGCTGAATCCGCTTGGTAGTGGCGGCACTACGGAGAGGAGTGGTCGTGTCCGATCGCGGGACAGCTCTGCCCCGGGCTGGCGATGCGGCAGAGCGGGAAGGGCTTAGGCGGGAGTTTTGGCGGCTCACTCCCAGGTGGGTGCGTCGTAGTGGCTACGCGGCTCCAACTGCTTTGCTCTTGCGTGAAGTTGAAGCTGGACTGAGGCGGTTGCTGTGAGTGCGGGCCTGAGTGTGGGCACCGACGCGCAGCAGGGCGAGTACTCGACGTACGCGCCCAAGGGCGAGAAGTGCCGCAGGTGTCACAAGCCGTTTGCGAGCTTGGAGCCGGTACAGCGTGTGCACCCGTTCGGTATCGCTACCGGCCGTCCCTACGTACATCCTGACTGCCTGGCTGAGGCCAAGTTATGACGGCCCCGGAAGGGCGCCTCGGTGCCCGTTCCGAGTCTGCGCAAGGCAGCCAGGTTGAGGGCTCTGAGCAGCCCGTGGGCGGCGACTGGTGGACGGCGTACGGCGGCGTCCGCGATCCGGCGTCGGGTGTGATCGCGTTTTCTCGCAGGGCGTTCCCGCCGTGCCGTCTTCCCGAGTGCCGACATTGCAACGAGAGGAGGTGTGCGCGATGAGGTGTGGCACGTCGCTGGAGGTGCCCGCAGGGATGCGTGCGGCGGCGTTGGGCTTAGCAGTCGGGTTGCCGGGCGAGGGGCCGTTGCCGGTCTCCGTGTCCTGCGAACTCGACAAGCACGACCAGGGCGAACATGCCGCGCGGTTGCGGGAGCTGTTCGACGGGGCCGTGTGGGTCATGTGGGAGGGCGACGAGATCAAAGTGCAGCCCATCGCCTACTGCGAGTCGTTCCGCTCGTCACACGTAGGCATCTCCATGTCCAGCGCACTGTGTTGGCTGCCTGACGCGCATCTGGGAGGCCACACCTGGGAGCGGTGCGCCTGATCGACGGCGTATGTGGCGCCGAGTTACACACACCAGACGTTGACGGGCGCGACTCGATCGCCAGGTGCATTCGCAAGCCACACGACGCCCCCGCCCATGACGGGCCGATCGGTGACCCGATGGACCTTGCCGGATGGGCGTACGGGAGAAAGAGCCGAATATGCCGAATCCGTCGGATGACCTGCGGACACTGCAACCGGGCCCGGTCGACCCCGATCGGTGCCCCGTGTGCGAACAACTGCGCGCCGTCCTCAAAGCCGCCGTCCTCCTGGGCAGCCCGACGAGCGCGGGCAACCTGGTACGCGTCGCGCACGCCCACATGATCCACGGCCACCCGAACGACCGGCGGACGCAACGCGCGGTTCCCGCGCCGACCTCACGAAAGGTAGCCGAGCAATGACCAAGTGGCCTCCGCAGCTCGACCACCGCCCCACAGGTACCCATCGGCGGTTACGAACCTGGCGCTTCAGCGCCGACGGCCCTTTCTGGGGCGGGGTGCTGCTCCTGGTGATCTGGGGATCCGCAATCACCTTCATCGTGTCGGCCATTGCGAGCGGAACCAACTCCCCGTAAGCCCCCGCTCTGACCGGATGATCCCCCTCCCCCTGGTCTCCGGTCAGAGCGGGCTCCACTTCCTCTGTCGGTGGCCTGGGTGGGCGATCCCCAAACAGGACCTCTCGTTGACCGACGGAGGGCCCGTGCACCACAGCCGAATCGCGAAAACCAACGGCCGCGTCGGCTGACATCCGGTCCGACCCCGGACACGGGCACCATCCCCTTGTAGCTCAGTCAGGAAGAGCCTCCTCGCTCCTTGGGGCGACTTAACGTCGCTGGCGCGCGCGACCACCGTAGCGCCCGGGAGAGACCCCGGTTCGAGTCCGGGCAAGGGGACTGCGGCGTACTGGGCGAGCGTTCGCCGGCGCATGGCGGGAGGTCGGATCAGTACCCCCCCGACGGGGGAAAGGCGCAGGTCACGTGCGTGGTGACCTCACGCGCGCACGGATATCAGCTACGACGAAACCCGCATTCGCGCGTGAGGTTGCCACGCCTGGGCGGGGTCCAGGGGCGCGCTATAGCGTCCCTGGTACCACCGGCCTGATGGACGGTTTGTCCTGGCCTTGTGAGGGACGGTCAGCGGCCTTGGCATCCCTTGGTAAACCCAGCGTGTGAGCGGGCGGAGCTGGTGCCGGTGCTGGAGGAGTGCGGGCCTTGTCGGTCGTGTTGCTCGCCTTCCGGTGACTGACAGGACAGACGGCCAGTCACACTCGCGACGATCACGCCGGGGATTCTCTGCTTGGTCAGGGTCGGGCTTTGGCTGCCGGGCGGCTGGCCGTCCGGACGGGACCGGCCGAAGGCCGCACGCCCGGCCGAGGCGGCCAGAGCCGCCCGGCGCGCCGAAGGCGCGCCCTTGAACAAGTAAAGAGAAGTCACTCCGATCGGGATCGGCGCTTGGCGCTGCGCTGGGCGGCTGCCTTCGTCGGCATCACGGGAAAAGTGAGCTGGCACGTGGCAGCAGGGGCCTTCAGCTCCTCACACAACAGCGGGCGCTTCTGCTCCGCGTCGGCGGTCACGCGATAGGTGACCAACAGGGGACCTGCGTCGCCGAGTCCCAGTGCCGTGCGTTCGTCCGGGTAGGGGGTGCGGGCGGTGACGTGCTCGGTGAACGCAAGGGTGAGTCCGGCCTCGGCGAGCTGCCGGTACAGGTCGGTTACCTCGGCGTCGGGCTGCTCGGCGAGCGTGGGCACGTCGGCTGCGGTGGCGAGCGGGATCAGCACACGGTGAGCTATCCGGGCGCCGGTCGCAGGGTCGTGCAGCATGCGGTCCACGCTGATCGCGTCCTGGTCCTGCTGGTCCAGCAGGACTGCGGGCGGTCCGTCAAGCGTCGTTCTGCTGACAGCGGGCGCCTCCGCCTCCGCCATGTCCGGCAGGCTCCAACTCCCCTTCGCTGTACGGTGGATGGACCGTTCAACGCGGGTAGCGGGCAGGGCTCCAGCGGAGGGCAGGACGATGCTGCCCTTGCCCTGCTGGGACTCGACCAGCCCCATGCGGCGCAGCTCGGCGACAGCGGAGCGCGCGGTGTGCTTGCCGACCCCGTACATCTCGACCATCTGCGTCTCGGACGGCAGGAGGTCGCCGGGCTGGTAGCGGCCCTTGCGGATGTCGTCGGCCATGCGCTGAGCAACCTGCATGTACATCGACGGGGCTCGCTCGATGTGCTCTCGCACTGCCATGGCTCGTGCCCTCCTGGGGTGGGTGTGCCGCGTTGCTTGCCAGTAGTCCGCGAGGTCCGTACTGCGGCCACTCATGAGGATAAGTGGTTGCCCCTCTGGCGTACCCCTCCACTCATCCGGATAAGTGGTTGACCCGAAAGTGATTCCCGGGTGACGATGGCCGCCCAACTCATCCGGATGAGTGACTGGGCGGGGTTGGGTTGGTCTGTGCCCGCTGCGCCTGTCCCTCATGAAAGGGGGCCTCCCGTGTATCCGCTGTCGAATGAGGCGCGGCGTTACGTCCTCGGTGAGGCTGAGCGGCTGCGCCTTCTGTCGCCCACCGAGCGTGACCTCATCCGGCTCGTCCACGAACCCGGATTCCCGCGCTGGCTGGAACAGATCAAGTCCATTGACGGCTGCGCGCACCCGATCTACCTCGCCGGACACACCACCACCCACGACGCGGCCACAGGTGAAGTGCTGCGGCACTACGACACCCGTGACGAACCCGGCGGCCGTATGCCGGTGCGCTGCCGCAACCGACGGGAGACACGCTGTGAGCCGTGCTCCTACCTGCACGCGGGCGACACCTTCCACCTGGTCCGCTCCGGCCTCCAGGGCGGCAAGGGCGTCACGGACGGCGTGCAGCGTCACCCCCGACTGTTCGTCACCCTCACTGCCCCCTCGTTCGGCGCCGTGCACCGTGCCAGCGGCCCTGAGAGGGCTGCATGCCGCCCTCGACGGGACGGCGGCATGTGTGAACACGGGCGGCTTCTCGGCTGTGGGCAGAAGCACGCCGACACCGATTCGGCGGTGGGTCAGCCGCTCTGCCCGGACTGCTACGACTACGCCGGACACGTCCTGTGGCACGCTTCCGCCGGCGCACTGTGGAACCGCTATTGCCACATGCTCAGGCGGCATCTGGCGACCGCCGCAGGAATCACCCAAACCCGTCTGCGCGAACACCTGACGGTGTCCTTCGCCAAGGTCGCCGAATACCAAAAGCGGGGGGCCGTGCACTTCCACGCGGTGATCCGGCTCGACGGTCCCGACGGGCCTTCGTCGCCCCCGCCCCCGTGGGCCACAACCGACATGCTCTCTGACGCGGTGCGGTCGGCTGCGGCAAAGGTGGAGGTGCACACCCCGTATTCCCCGGCGACCGATGAGCGGGTCATCAGGTGGGGCGAACAGATCGACGTCCACCCGATCCGCAGCGACGCATTCACCGAAACCTCGACGGTCACCGACAGCGCCGTTGCGGCCTACGTCGCGAAATACGTCTCCAAGAGCGTCGGCGACGCGGGCGGCATCGACTACCGCATACAGGACTTCGACAGCATCCGCCTCGCCCCCGTGAATACCCACCTGCGCGCCCTCATGACGGCCTGCTGGCGCCTGGGCGGCCTGCCCGAACTGGAGGCACTGAACCTGCGGGCCTGGGCTCACACTCTCGGCTACCGGGGCCACGTCCTGACGAAATCCCGCCAGTACTCCACCACCTACGGAGCACTCCGCGCGGTCCGCGCCGACCACCAGAGCGGCGGCGGCCTCCTCGCTCTAGAGGACCGAGAGACCGTCACCGAATCCGCCTGGCGCTATGTCGGCTCCGGGCACTCCCCGGCCGAATCCGATATCGCGTACGGCATCGCCGAAGACCTCACGGCCCTCCGCGAAATCAGACGAGACATGATCGCCGAGGGGTGGAAATATGCCTCCTGAAGGCGGCCTCTCCATAACTCTCGAAGAATGGGTAAAGCGGGAGCTGGATAAGCTCCCGCCCTTGTCCGAGGATCAGGACAGAGACCTTCGTCGGATCCTCGGCCTTTCGGAGACTACCGTCGGGGAATTACCTTGAGCAGGTTCGGATCGAACGGAGCCTTCCGGGATCGCCCCTCGGGAAGCGGCATGATGATTACCGCCCGGATGATCTTGGCGATAGCCATGCGCTTTTGAGTAAGGTCCATCGGCTGTATGTCCTTCTCCGGATCCCCGTACCAGCGAGACCTGTCCCAGCCGCTGAAGCGGTTGGCTTCAGCCTCTGATACGGCATGCTCATCCCGGTCTTGCTCAAGACCCTTGATCTTGTCCTCAAGGTCGGGAAGAAGCTCATAGAACGTGTCGTCGTCGATATCGCCCTCCATCCACTTGGATGTGAGGGTCTTTTTCTTTTTCTTGAGTTGTTCCAGTGCTTCGGAACCATCCCACGGCTTCACTTTCTTGGGGACAGTCTTGTACTTCGCTTCCAGGGCTGCCACTACCAAGGCTTCAAGGTGTGCATCAACCTCTTTGCCGTTCCTGGCTACGCCTCCGCATCCAAGCTCGTTGCAGACATACTCATGCATGTCCGGGTCCTTCTTGGTGGGCCTGCGGGTCCCTCCGATCTTCGTGTTGCATACGGCATCGACTGGGATGTTTCCGCAGCGGAGAAAGCCACTGAACAGGTATTTCCTGGCCCGGCCCTCCGGCGGCCCGGGGTTCTTCCCCCCGCCGTTGGTCAGCCTGCTACCCGTCTTGGCGCCCCTCTGCTTGGAGAGGTTGCAGATGTACTGCCACTCTTCCGGAGTGCCGATGGATTCCCACTTGCCGACAACAGGTTTTCCCTCCCTGTCGACTACGAGCTTTCCGTGAATTTGGCGGTAGCCATAGTTCGTGGCATTGGTGAGGTACTGGCGGACGGTTTCCCCGCTCCAGTCCTTTCCGGTGGCGCCCTTTACATCGCGCTCACGAAGTCGGAGTGCGATGGTCTTCCATGCTGCTCCTTCCATGGCCCATAGCTTCATCTGGATGGCCCAATGTCCCTCATCGGGGCAAAGCTTCTCGTTAACCTTGCGGCCCGTCCGAGGATCCTGAGGCAGGTAGCCGAAGCGACGACGACCCCCCGGCGAAGTGCCGTCCTGTGCCCGGCGGTTGATGTTGCGGATAATGCGCTCCTTGGTCTTTGTGACCTCTCCCTCAGAGACGCCAGAGTTGACCAGGCCCACGATGTTCCCGCCGACGCTGGCAATGTCGTACTCCTTGCCCCGCTCAACGAAGATCCCGTCTCCGGCGGTGATGACGGCGCGGCGGAACCGGATGTAGTCCTCGGGCAGGCGCCACACGCGCTCATGCTCGGTGGCGACGATGGCACGAACAGGAAAACCCTCAGGCGCCTTCCGATGGAGGAGTGCTTTCGTCATCTCCAGGAAGGCGGGCCGGGTGATCTCGGGATCACCCGCAGTGATGTTGTTGTCTTCGTAGAAGCGGACGATGGCGATGTTGTGGGCTGCGGCAGTCTCCTCGTTGCTCTCATGCTGGTGGCGGACGCCACGGCCCTTCTCCCTCGACAGAGCTTGCGTGGACGACCTGATGGCCTGATCCCCGCTGATACGGGCGTAGTCCACGCCGGGCACACGGCCGTCTAGCCACTCCTCGAACGTCTTGCCTTGCTGGAGCGCCGCCACAAGCTCTGGATTGAGGTAGCTGCGGGAGCTGCCTGCCATCGTTCCTCCCCTTGGATCTGTACCAGTGGCCTGCGGTGATCTCGTCCCTGATCAAGGGTGCCAAGGCGATCGGGATCTGACTACCGGTTTACAGATTGACTTAGACGAGTGGATGGCCGACTACGGCTTCCTCGAGGACGAGGGCCCGAGCGCGCGCGTCGCCGACGTCCTCAACGACAAGGAGGGCGGCATCCCCTCCCTCGTCCACATGCACCCGGACGAGACGGTCGGTCAGGCCATCGAGGTGCTGCGCGAGTACGGCGTCTCGCAGATGCCGATCGTGAAGCCGGGCGCAGGCCACCCGGACGTCATGGCGGCGGAGGTCGTCGGGTCCGTCGTCGAACGCGAGCTGCTCGACGCGCTGTTCACCAAGCGGGCCTCGCTCGACGACCCGCTGGAGAAGCACATGTCGGCTCCGCTGCCGCAGGTCGGCTCCGGTGAGCCGGTCGGTGACCTGATGTCCGTGCTGGGCGGCGCCGACGCGGCGATCGTCCTCGTCGAGGGCAAGCCGACCGGTGTGGTCAGCCGGCAGGACCTGCTGGCGTTCCTCGCCAAGGGCGGGAAGTAGCGGCGAACTTGCGGTGGCCAGGGCCGTTCGGACCGTCGCGGAACTGGTACGAGCGCGTCATGTTCACGCAGCACCCGCTTAACACGGGTCCGGCACATTAGTGGGTGTCGGCAGGGCGGGAGCGGCTCCCCGCCCCAGCCGGCGCCGAACGGCGCCAAGGACCTCCGGAGCGGCTCCCGGACCTCCATGGACGCCTAGGACGCGCAAGCCCGGTCTGACCCGGCCCGCGTCCCTCGCGGGGACCGCCGTCGTCCCGCCCCCCGGAAACGGGGGTGCGGCGGTCCCCGCGCAACACACCCCTTTGCGCCTGAACCGGCGCCGCTCTCGCGGGCCTGGTTGCTCGCCGTTGTGGTTCCTCAATTGATGGTTACGGCCTGCAAGTCCTTCGAGGACGCGGTGGTCGGCGCTGCTTTTCGGCGACTTCGGTTCGTCAGGCCTCCCAGCGGTCCTCGTCCTTGGACGACTTGCGGCGTCCCCAGCCGCGGAACAGACCCGGGTTGGTGCGCGCCGCCTGCACGACGTTGACGCCGACGATGCCGACCCAGGTGACCAGCAGACCGGAGAGGCCGGCCACGCCGCCGCCGATGCCGGACAGCGGGATCGCCACGACCAGCGAGACGATGCCGAAGCCGAAGCGCTCGCCGAAGGAGTCCGTGGCCTTCGGCGACCGGGCGCCCCGGGCCGCCACCATCTGCTGCTCGGCCAGCTGCCGCCGCAGCCGGCGCTCGACCGCCCCGTCGATGCGCTGGTCGACCTTCTCCATGAACGAGTCGACCAGCGCGGACTCGTAGTCGTCGCCCAGTTCCCTGCGCGCCTGCAGGGTGGCGTTGAGTTCCTTCTTGAGCTCGGTGTCCCGCGCGTCCATTCCGGTCATACGCCCACGGTAGGCAGCGGGGGCGACGGCCGCACTGGGGTTAGCCCCCTGTTCGGCTGGGGCGCGCCCGCCTCCTGGCCGAGAAGCGGCGTACCCGCCGTTCGCATGGGTGGCCGGACTGGCGTGATCAATTCGGTGGGCGGAACCCCGAGCACGTGCCCATTCCGGCCGGTCCGGTCAGACGTATGTGAACTCGGACATTCATATGGCTGGTATCGATCGACGCGGCATTCATTTCAGGCCAGGCGCCATGGATGCCGTCTCGGCCAGATTGCGGGCGACTTCTTGACTCTCTCTTGTGATCTTGAAAGCCTGCTTTGCGGGATTAACGGGGGATTGCACGAGTGTGATACCTCCTCCGTTGTGATTCCTGCCGTTGTTGTTTTCGACTAGCGGAAAGGGATGAGTATGGAGCAGGAAAACTCCGTCGAGACCTCGCTGTTTCTCGATGAGGAGACGACCGAGCGTTTCTCGATGCTCGTGAACGACGAGGGCGTCATGCGTGCCGGCTTCGTCGCGCACCAGGCGAACAACCTCAACGAGGCCTGAGCCTCGTGGTTCTGTGCGGCCAGGCCCCCGGGCCTGGCCGCATCCTTGGCACGGGTGACAGGGGAAGGCCTGGTCAGGACATGCATCGGATGACTTCCAGCCTGCGCGAGTGTTCGCTTGAGGAGACCTTGGCGAAGGCTCGGGCGATCGCGCCGCAGCTGGGCATCACGCGGGTGACGGACACGACGTGGCTGGACCGGGTGGGAATCCCGGTGTTCGCGAGTATCCGGCCGTCGGCTCAGCGTGGTTCGCTGTGCGTCAATGCGGGAAAGGGCCTGCGCCCGGCAGAGGCGCAAGTGGGCGCGTATATGGAGGCGATCGAGTTTGCCGCCGCGGAGTTTCGTTCCGGCGACTGGAGCGTCGAATTCCTTGGGCCTTCTGAGATTGCCGGTCAGGAATCTGCTCGGTTCGATTTCATCGACCTCTGTCCGCTGCTCGGTCGTAAAGTGAACCGAGCGGAAAAGCTGCCGTGTGTCGCGGCCACGGACATCACGACGGGCGAGCGGGTATTCGTTCCCGCCGAGCTCGTGTTCCAGCCGTTCACCGGCCTGACGGGACCGCGTCTCTTCGGGAGCAGCAGCAACGGGCTGAGCTCGGGCAACAGCGCGCTGGAAGCCGCGGTGCACGGGCTGGCCGAACTGCTGGAGCGGGACGTACACGCCTTTCACCTCATCCGGGACAGGTCCCGCCCCATTGACCTCGACACCGTCACCGGCCACCCCGCCGAGCTGGTGCGCCTGGCCCGCGCCGCCGACCTGGACGTGGTGCTGCGTGCAAGCGTCAACGAGTTCGGGCTGCCCTTCTTCCAGGCGTACCTGCTGGAACGGGAGGACACCGCGCCGGTGGCCATCGCCTTCGGTGCCGGTCTGCACACCAGCCGCGACATCGCGGCGGTTCGCGCCATCGCGGAGGCCGCCCAGTCCCGGCTCTCGCACATCCACGGCGGCCGCGACGACATCATCGACCGGCACGACTACTTCGCGAAGTCGGCACGACAGGCCGAGACTCAGGCCACGCGGCAGTTGCGGGCCAAGGTGTCGGACCGGGAAGGCCTGCTGTCGATGTCCGACGTCCCGGATCCGGGTGCGGAGGTCGACTCGATCGCGACGGCCGGACGACTGCTGCGGGAGACGGCCTCGAAGGCCGGCATCCACCAGGTACTGACGGTCGACCTGACGCCGGTGCCCGACGCCGGCCTGCACGTCGTACGCGTTCTGGCCCCGGGCCTGGAGTCGTTCCAGCACGACCTTCAGCGCGTCGGCAGACGGCTGGCCTCCCTCGCCTCGGCCGGACACCGCAGCGAGGAGGCCGTCGCATGACGGGCACACATCTGTTCGTGGGCCCTTCCGCGATGGGCTTGCGGACCCCGATCCCGCACGACGTCGAGGTGCATCCGCCGGCCCGCCGCGGCTCGGTGCACCGACTGATCGCCCAGCAGCCCGAACCCGGTGTCATCCTGCTCGCGGACGGCACGTTCCACAGCTATCCCGCCGTGGGACATCGGGAGTTGCGCGATGCCCTGGAGTCGGGTTGGCGGGTGTGGGGGCTGTGCTCGATGGGCGCCATTCGCGCCGCTGAGATGCACACCCTCGGCATGCTCGGCCACGGGTCCGTGTTCCGGGCGTTCGCCGACGACCCGGACTTCGCCGACGACGAGGTCGCGCTCGTGCACGGTCTGGAACCCCCGTTCCGTGCGGTGTCGGAACCGATGGTCCACCTCCGGTCCTACTTCGAGCACCTGCGCACGACCGGAGCCCTGTCGGCGGAGCAGGTGGACCAGGCCCTCGCGTACTTCAAGCGGCGCTGGTACGCGGAGCGCACACTCCCGGCGCTGGTCCAGTACCTGGAGGGACTCGGCCACCACGCGGTGCGGGCGGACGTACGCGAGTTCGACCGCTTCCGCGTCAAGACGCACGACCTCGAATCCTTTCTGACCGACCGGCCGTGGATCCTCAAGGAGGCACACGCATGAACCAGACCGAGCTGATGGCCGAGATCGGCGGAGTTCCCTTCGTCGACGATGCCACGTTCAAGCCGAAGGCCCTGCTCACCGCGGTGGCCGTGGTGCGGCGCAGCGCGGATCCGGGGGCCTACGGCAGTCTCGTCGAGTACCTGGATCCGGAGAAGGCGGAGCAGGTCTTCGGCCGGCACGCGACCTCCAAGCCCGAGGCGGTGGCCTGGGGCGAGCTCGCCACGGACGAGGCCGCGGCGGTCGAGCGTGCCTCCGAGCTCGTCGTGGCGTCCATGCCGGAGTGGGGGCCGCTGTTCCACATGCCCAAGCGGTACCGGCGGATGGAGTCCAGCATCAGCAGCACCTCGGTGCTCATCCCGCAGACCATCTACCTCGGACCGCGGGCCTTCCGGGACGAAGAGACCCTGCGCGAGACGCTCATCCACGAACACGCCCATGTCTGGCTGCACTTCATCGCCGAGGTGTTCGACCTCCAGACCGCGGAGGCGCCGCACGACTACGTGCTGCCCTCGGGCACGCCGAACAAGTCCTACCGGGGCGTCCTGCTGGCCGCGCACTTCGCGGCCGCGGCCGCGAGCGCCCTGCGCCGGCGGCTCGACGCGGGTGAGTCCGAGGTCGAGGAGCGGATGAACTACCTCACGCGGTATCTCGACGGATGCCTGGCCTCGGTGAGCGAGCGCCCCCATGGAACCGTCATCGGGGACCTGGTGCAGGAGTCGCTGACGCGCCGTCACCGTGAACTGGCCCAGCAGGCCGACGTCACCGCGGGCGCCAGGCGTTGACGACGGCGGACATCGGCAGGCGGGACGCGGCGGACCCGCCGAGGGCCGTCCGCGACTTCGCGCTGCTCCAGGCAGCCGGCTTCTGCGGAAGCATGGCGACCCGCTGCCTGGAGATCGCGGTGGCGTGGTGGATGCTGGACCGCACCGGCAACGACGCGCTGCTGGGCATCGTGCTGGGCCTGGGCATCGGTGCGGACGTGCTGTCCCGAGGCGCCCTGGGATGGGTCGGCGACCGGTTCCGGCCGCAGCGGGTCATCCTGTGCTGCTTCCTCGTCTCCGCCTGCGTCAGCGGCGCACTGGCCGGCCTGGCGTATGCCGGTGTCTATCAGCTGTGGATCGTGCTGCTCGGCGTCACGCTGCTCGGCGTCAGTCTCGGCGTGCGCGAGCCGCTGCTGATGTCGACGATCCGCAGCCTGATGGACACGTCAGCCGTCGCGGGAGCGGTGCGCGTGCGCAGCGCGATGATGTCGCTGTCGTCCTTCGCCGGCCCGGTCGTCGCCGGCATGCTGATCGGCCCTCTCGGCTACTCGGCCGTGCTCGGCGCGGCGAGCGTGGTCGTGGTCGTGTGCGCGACCCTGGCCGCCCTGCTGCGGGTGCCGGACGATCCGGCCCGAACCGACGGCGCCCGAGAGCGCGGGTTCGCCGTCTGGGCGGCCGAGGCCGGAGCCGGGTTCCGGGCGATCCGCAGGGTCGTGCCCGAGTGGCGGCTGGCCATGCTCACCATGGTCGTCGACTTCGCGCTCTTCCCGGTCTTCGCGCTCGTCATTCCCGTCCTGGTGGCCGCCCACTATCCCGGCCGGACCTGGGTGCTCAGCGTCGTCGAATCGGCGTTCGCCGTGGGCATGATCCTGGGCAGCTCCCTGCTGGCCAAGAAGAGCAACGCCCTGCTCGGACGACGCCGTACCGTGCTGGGCGGATTCGCCGCGCTCGGCGTCGGCTTCGTGGGCACGGGAGTGCTCTTCAGCGTCACCGGCGCGGATCTGCCCCTGGCGTTCACCGCGGGCGGCTCGCTGCTGCTGATGCTGTCCGGTGCCGGGCTGTGCCTGGTGACCATCAACACCGGAACGGTACGCCTGCTGGCCACTCCCTCGGCGTACCGCAACCGCATGGTCGCCGCCGCGTCCTTCCTGTCGGGCATCGTGATGCCCCTCGGTTCGATCAGCAGCGGTCTGCTCTCCCGCGCCTCCGGGCAGTGGTGGACCCTGGTCGCCCTCGGCGCGGCCATCTGCGTGTGCGCCGCCGTCGCCGCGTACGACAGGCAGCTCACCCGGTTCCTCGACCTGCCGGACGAGCAGCTCGACGACGCCTATCTCCGCGAGTTCCCGAGCGCCTTCGACGCCTCCACGCCACGAATCGAGAAAACCCGAGCATGAAAGCCTCCTCGCTGCCCCTCCTGCGCTGTCCCAAGGACGCGTGCGAGCAGTCCTCCCTCACGGCCGACATCTGGGCCGAGACCGAACTCCCCGGCGGGGAGCGGGACTTCGTCGAAGGCGTCGTCTCCTGCACGGGCTGTCGCGGCGACTATCCGATCGTGGCGGGCGTGCTCCTGCTGATCGAGAACCTGACGGCGTATCTCAAGGATCACCTCGGCGTCATCCTGCACCTCACACAGACACCGCCCTCGACCGGGATGGCGAGCTGGCTCACCTCGCGGGCACCGGACCACACCGACGCCCGATACGTCCGCCGCAGCATGAAACTCGAGGACCGGTACGTCAACGCCTTCCTGGGCGCGCACTACGACCGCACACCGCCCGCCGAGGACCACGACAACCCCCTCGCCGAGCTGCTGGCCGCCACCGCCTCGCGGGATCTGTGGGCCCACTGCGCGACCCTCGTCGACAAGGCGCAGCCCGCCAGCGCCCTCGACGCGGGGTGCAGCGTGGGCGGCCTCACCGCGCTGCTCTCCCAGCGGCGCAGCAGGACCCTCGGCTTCGACACCTCCTTCCTGTCCGTCCTGGCCGCACGCCGCGCGGTGCTGTCCGCCCCCGCCCCGCTCGACGCCTACCGCGCCTACGGGGAGGGCGACCGCTACCAGGAGCACGCCCTGTCCGTGGCGGCGAAGCCGGACCACGCCGACTTCGTCGTAGCCTCCGCGCTCGCACCCACCGTCGCCGAACCGGTGGAACTGACCTGCGCGGTCAACCTGATCGACCTGGTGCCCGACCCGGCCCGCCTCCTCGACACCCTGCTCTCCCAGACGAGCGAGACCGGGCACGTGCTGATCACATCCCCCTACGGCTGGTCCGACGTGGCCCGTGACCGCCGGCTGGGCGGCTCGGCGGAGGAGAGTTCACCGGATGCCCTGCGCGCCGCCGCGGCGGCCCGTGGACTGCGCGTCGTCTGGGAGGACCGGCAGACCCCCTGGATGTGGCGCGACTACTCCCGGTTCTGGCGGCTGTACCTGGTCGACGCCGTGCTGTTCGCCCGGACCTGAGGCGGGGAACGACATGTTGCTCGACCCGGATGTGCTCGCCTCCGTCGTCTCCGCGCACCGAACGCTGCCGCTGGACCTGCTGGAGGTGTACGCGGAGCGGACGGCCACCTCGGCCATGGTGCTCAAGGACGGCCGTATCGTCGACGTGACGTCGGGCCGCGAAAGCGGCGCCGGGATTCGCATGCGGCGCGGTCGTTCCCTCGTCTACAGCCACACCGGCGACATCGCCGCCTCCGCGGTGCTCGCCGCGGCCCGTGCCGCGGCCTGTCTCGCGGCCCAGCTGCCGCCCGACGACGCGCCGCCCCTGCGGGCGAACCTGGCGGCCGGCCCACCCGACGCCGAGCCGGGCGGTGGGGAGGACGCGCTGCCGGAGGCCGCGGTGGTCCCCACCGAACGTGAGCGCCAGGCCGACCTGATCAGCTCCGTGCCCGACCTGGTCGAGGACGGCCGGGACATCGTCTCGCTGTCGGCCGTGCTGCGCACCGACCACCGGGTGCGTGAGATCGCCAACTCCCGGGGTGAGCGCGCCGCGGGAGACGGTGCCAGGGAACGCCTGGCTGTCACGGTGGTCCTGGGCTCCCGTACCTCGCCGGCGGGCGGCCGGGCCTCGATCGGCGTGAACGCCCCCGACGCCCGTCTGACGGAGCACGACGTGCGGGAAGCGGTACGAGAAGCCGTACGGCGTGCCCGGGCGCGGACCGACGTGGTGCCCGCGCCGACGGGGGAGGTGCCGGTCGTCCTCGCCGCGGGGACCGGTGCCGTCCTCATCCACGAGGCGCTCGGGCACGGGCTCGAAGCCGATCACCTGCCTCGCCGCAGCTCGGTCTTCCACGACCTGCTGGGCCGGCGCATCGGCCCCCCTGACCTGCATATCGTCGACGACGGCAGTGTGCCCGGGGCCTGGGGGAGCGCCCACTTCGACGACGAGGGCCACCGGGCCGGTCGCACGCCGCTGGTCGAGGCCGGAGTACTGGTCGGCTTCCTGTGGGACCTCGCCCACGCGCCGGCCGGCCGAGACGTCCGACCGGTCAACGGGCGGCGGCAGAACTACCAGTGCCCACCCCTGCCCAGAATGACCAACACGCTCGTGCTGCCCGGCACGGTCGGGCCCGACGACATCGTCGCCGACACCCCGAAGGGCGTCTACGTGGCCCGGCTGGGCAGCGGACGGGTCAACACGGCCACGGGCGACTTCGTCTTCGCGGCCAAGGAGTCGTACGCCATCCGGGACGGCCGGCTCCGCGAGCCGCTCGCCGACTGCAGCCTCGTGGGCAACGGCCTCGAAGTGCTGCGCGAGATCGACGCGATCGGCACGGACTTCACCCTGGGCCCGCCCGGCAACTGCGGCAAGGACGGCCAGACGCTCCCCGTCGGATACGGCCAGCCCACCCTCAGAGTGCGGCGCGGCCTGACCCTCGGAGGCACGGCGGCATGACCTGGCAGGCGGACGGCACCGCACTGAGGATCGCGCGCGCGATCGCCTCGCGGGCCCGCACCGGCGAGGAGATCGAGGCCTTCGTGGCCCGGGGCGCGGACACCCAGATCCTGGTGCGGGACCGGTGCGTCGAATCGGTGACCGGTGCGGACAGCGGCGGCGCCGGGGTGCGGGTGCGCCACGGCGGCCGCGTCGGATTCGCCCACACCAACCGGCTGACCGGCACCGCCCTGGACCAGGTCGTGGCCGACGCCCGCGAGAACGCGCGCCACACCCGGCCCTCGGACGACGCCGTGCTGCCGGACCCGGACGGGGTGCCCGCCGCCCCCCTGGACCTGTGGCGCGAGGAGTGCACCGTCCTCACTCTGGGGGACAAGGTGGCCCACGCCATCGACCTGGAACGCCTGATCACCGCGTCGCCACGGGTCAGCGGGGTGAAGTCCGTCTCCTGGGGCGACGCCGCCGCCGAGTCGGCGGTGGTGTCCAGCCTCGGCATCGAGAGCTACTCGCGCCGTACGTCCTGCTTCCTCTCGGGCTACGTCCTCGGCGCCTCGCACTCCGGCAGGCGGGCCACCTCCACCGCCTACACGACGGGCCGTTGCCCGGCGGACCTCGACCTGCCCGGTGCCGCGCGGGAGGCAGTCGACGCGCTCCCCGACGCGGACCGGGCGCCGGTCGCGCCGGGGCGGCTGCCTGTGCTGCTCGCCCCGTCGGCTACGGCCGCGTTCCTCGCCGTAGTCAGCGGCATGCTCAGCAGACCGGCCGCCCACCCGGACCAGGCACTGGCATCCGCGCCCCGCGGCAGCCGTGTCGCCGCGCCGTGCGTGACGCTGATGGACGATCCCACCGATCCGACGAGCTTCGGCGCCGCGCGCTTCGATGCGGAGGGCTTGGCGACGCGCCGCAATCTGCTCATCGACCGTGGTTGTGCCGCCGACCGCCTCCACGACGCCGCCGGGGGCCGGCGCGCCGGTGTGGCGTCGAACGGGGCGGCGCTGCGGGCCGGATACAAGAGCCTGCCCGGGCCGGGTGCCCGTGCCCTGGCCCTCGCGCCCGGCGACCTCGATCCCGAGGCGGCCGTCGCCCGTCTGGGCCACGGCTTCCTCGTGCACAGCGTCACCGGCCTGCCCGCCGGGGCGGACCCCCTGACCGGACGGTTCTCGGTCGCGGTGAGCGGACGCGTGGTCCGGGGCGGGGAACTCGCCGAGCACGTCCCGCACACCACCCTCGCGTCCACCGTCCCGTCGCTCCTTCAGGGCGTTCGGGGAGTGGGCAGCGACAGCGTCCCGTTGCCCGGGACGGCCCGAGGAACCACTCTGCTGGTGTCCGAGCTCTCCGTCGGCGGCCGCTAGCGGCGCGAGGCGTCGTCATAGAGGGCCACGGGGGCGGGAACGGCCCAGTCGGCCGGCGCCCGCCAGTCACGCCACTGTTCCCACCAGCACGCGCCACGCTCGACGAGATCCACGACGGAGGCGGCCGCCGCACGCACGGCGTCCGCCTCCCCGGCGTCGAAGCCGCCCGTGCGCACCCGCTCCTCGAAGTGCTCGACGTCCTTCCACCGGTACGGGGAGCCGTCGCCGGGGATGATCAGGTCCAGCTCGTGGTCGAGCGTGTCGAACCCGCGCTCCGTACGGACGAGGGGCGCCTGGAAGTTGACGTACCACTCCGACAGGACGCCGTCCTCCCATCGGCCCCACACGGCATAGCCGTCCCCCGGGCGCTGTAGTTGCAGGACGCCGCTGGACTGCCACACGTGCTCGAACTCGGTCCAGGGGTGCGGGCCCCAGCGGAAGTCGCCGCGCCCGAAGGTGAGCGGCGTGCCCTGGGCCAGGTACACGGCGAGCGCACGCTCGTCGTCACTCGCGACCCGCACCGGGTACACCAGCCATTCGCGTCCGGCCAGAATCTCCCGCCGGACGATGACCTCACCACTGCGGAACCGTGACCTCATGACGCCCGACCCTAGGGGATCGTGAGATGCCCTTTGAGAGCCGCCGCTGACGCAACGTGTCCAGCCCGTCCACGTCGCTCGCGGATGGTCCTGCTGTAGCGGCCCTTGGCACCGCACTTCCCAGTCTCCGTCGAGGCTCTTGCCGAGAAACCCGCCGCCCGCCGACACCCACACCGAGTACGACGCGCACCTGCCCGCGAACCGATTCTCCACGCCATTTCTTTCCGGCTACGTTTCCGCACCGGCTCCATTCCAGGCCGGTCTTGCGGACTGTCTCGACCAGCAGCACACCCCCGGCCTGTGAGACCACCGCCCGGCCGCCGCCCTCGATACGGACACGCGGGTAGGACCCGATGCGCTTCCTCACCTGGAAAGTGCCTCCGACGGTGGCGGGAACAAGGACTTCGGTAATCCTCATTCTCGCTGGGCAGAGGCACTTTCCGCTTTCGTGATCACCAGTCGGACAGCTCACCTCGGGAAAGCGCGAGGTCAAGGAACCGGTGTCGGCACCCTGGAGTGGGCGGCCGGTGGCGGGACGGTGCGCGCGGAGATCCCGCTCGGTGACCTCCTCGACCAACTCGTGGTTGAGCGGCCCAGAGACCGGGCGGCTGATGCGCCCGGCGGGGCCGGTGCGCAGGAAGCCCTGCTCGTCCCTCTCGCAGCAAAGCCCTTCCAGGACACCACCGTTCGGGTTCCTCCTCGGGAGGAGGAACACCCCTGCTGCCTGAAGTCTCCGTTTCAGGACGCCTTTTGGCCGGCGGGCTTCTCGATCTCGGTGGTCACCCGTGCCCCTCGGAAGAGCACCGGGAGCCACAGGAGACATGCCAGCAGGGGGGCCGCGGCGTAGGCGGCCATGCCCACACTGGAGCCCAACCCGTCCATGAGCGCGCCGAGGACGAGATAGCCGATGCCGATGAGCGCCGACTCCACGAATGCGATCATCGACAGCAGGCTCGCCCGGTGGCGCGACGGCACTGCCTCGTTGAACACGTTGTCCACGATCACGGCGGTGATCTCGGGAATTCCGACCAGGACCAGGAACGCGGCGATGGTGACCCAGACAAGGCCGAGGCCGCTCAGGCCGAGCGCCACGGCGAGCGTCAGGAGAGACACCGGGACGATGACCCGATACCCGATGCGCCGGTCCGCGCGGTCCGACAGCAAGGGAGTGAGTCCGCCGACGAAGAATCCCGCCGATATGACCACGCTGACCAATGCGGTGCCCGCTCCCTGATCGGAGAGGGTCTTCTGCGTAAAAATGATGTACGGCGTCAAAGTCGCATGCATCAATCCGGACACCACGACAAGCGTCACGAGCGCCGGCGTGGCGACCCGAAGCATCGCCCGCCATGCTGTGGCGTCGCCGTGCTCGTTCCCGGCTCCGTCCTGTTCGTCCACCGCGTCCGCGCCGCGGATCTCGGGCACTCGTGAGATCAGCACCACCACGGCCAGGACGAGGCACGCCGCCGAACCGACGTAGACGACTCCCCAGGAAATCCGCTGCAGTTGGCCGCCGAGGACGATGGCGGCTCCCGAGGTGACCGTCCCGAGCATGGTGAACCGGGACTTGATCTTGACGTAGCCGGCCGTTGCGCCACGACGCACGAGCAGGTCGTACAGCAGGGCGGTGTCCGAACCGGACACACATGCCATGCCCACGCCCTGCCCGATGAACAGCGCCAGGAAAACCCAGTAGTTGGAGGACGCCACCTGACCGAGCAGACATCCAGCTATCAGCACCTGGCCGATTACGATGCCGGCACGCCTGCCGATTCGGTCGGCGATGACTCCCGTCGGCACCTCCGCAAGTCCGCTGACCAGGTAGAGCAGCGTCTGCAGCAGGGCCACTTGCCCGGCGGAGAAGCCTCGCTGATAAAGGAAGATGACGAATACGCCGCGTTGGAACAGCGAGTTGGTGAGCACGGCGTATACGTAGAACGGGCGCGTGACGCTTCGTGCTGCATCGTCGACTGCAGCCGACCCGCCAAGGGCCTCCGTGGTGCCGGTCATGCTGCGGGCTCCCCCTGGTGACTCCGGTGATCATTGGTGTTGGGCCTCCGCCGTCGACCGGAACCTCCAGTCCGTACTTCGCGCAGGACATTGGGCCGACCCTCCGGGAACCGTTGCCGGCGCCGCGGCCATCCTCGGTGGAGGTGCCAAGTGCTGGAACCGGTGGCGTGCATCTCCTGGAAACGGTTGCGCACATCTTGGAGCCGGTTGCGCACATCTTGGAGCCGGCGTGGGCGTGAGGTCAGGGAAATCCCGGATCTCGTCACTTGGTTCCCGGGAGGACGGCCGTGGGCGGCGACTGCGTCCTGTGACGGTACCGGAGCCTGGTCGGCTCGCACGCGAGTTCTGTGACCGCCTGGAATCAGGATTTCCCCTGGAGAGGTCGCTTCGGTACGTGTTCTGCGAGCCGCCTTCGCGGCCGCCGGCCTCGGCTCGTCGGGCCGCGCGTTCTCCGGATCCCCGCTGCGACAGCGATGGAGTCCATGACCTCGCGTGTGATGGCCTCGGTGCCCTGCTGGACGGCGCGTACGGCGCTGCGGCGGATCGGGATGGCGGGGCCGCCCTCGCTGAGCAGCGGGCTGTTCTGGAGGCGGGCCCTCCTCCCGCCACCGGCGCAGCCCGCCAGATCTGGCCACCCAGACGGCGGCCGGAACATCCTCCAGTCGCTGCATACGGCGCTGGAGGATCGCCCGGTACCGGCACGAGGAGGAGAGCCTGACCCGTCTCATTCCGAGCTTCGGCTCTCCCCCGACCCTAGGGGATCATGAGATGCCCTTGCCCGGCTGTATAGCGTCATGCAGAGTTCTTGTTGTCTGAATAGGTCGACGATGCTGCATGGATTGCGGGGTGTCTGGGCTTTATGTCGTCTCTGGTCGTCCTCGACGGGATCGGGCTCGGCGTCGACGACGTCGTACGCCTCGCCGAAGGGGCCGCGCGCCCGGTTCCCGCGGCCGACGCGATGAAGCGTGCCGAGGAGTCCTGGGACGCCGCCCGCCTCATCGCCGCGACCGGACGCGTCTACGGCCGCTCCACCGGCGTGGGCGCCAACCGGAACGAGGACGTGCCCACCGACGCCGCCGCCGAGCACGGCCTGCGCCTGCTGCGCAGCCACGCCGGCGCCATCGGTGAGGAACTGCCCGCCCGGCAGGTGCGGGCCATGCTCGCCGTCCGCGCCAACCAGCTGCTCGCGGGGGGTGCCGGCCTGCGGCCCACCGTCGCCACGGCGCTCTGCGAGGCGCTGGAGAGCGGGGCCCACCCGGTCGTGAACGAGTTCGGCTCGGTCGGCACCGGAGACCTCGCGGCGCTGGCGCAGGCCGGCCTCGCGCTCGCCGGTGAGCATCCCTGGCGGGGCTCCGGCGCCCCCGAGCCGCAGCAGCTCGACAACAACGACGCCCTCGCCTTCATCAGCAGCAACGCCCTCACCCTCGGCCAGGCGGCGCTCGCCCTGCACGAACTGCGCGGGCTCGTCGCCGCCACCCAGGTCGTCGCCGCCCTGTCGCTGCTCGCCGTCGACGGCTCCCACGAGGCGTACGCCGCCCCCGTGCACGCCGCCCGCCCGCACCGGGGCAGCACCGAAGTCGCCCGCCGGATGCGGGAGTTGATCGGCGCCGAGGACCGGCCCACCCCTCCGCTGGGGCGTATCCAGGACCCGTACGGCTTCCGCTGCCTGCCCCAGATCCACGGCCCCGCGCACGACGCGGCCGACGCCCTGGAGGAGGTGCTCGCGGTGGAGATCAACGCGGCCGCCGAGAACCCCTTCATCTCCCCCGAGGACATGGCCGCCTACCACCACGGCGGGTTCTACCAGGCCCAACTCGCCCTCGCCCTCGACCACTTCAGGCTGGCGCTGACCCAGGTGGCCCGGCTGTCCACGTCCCGCCTGTCGACCCTGAACGAGCCCGCCTACACCCGCCTCAAGCCCTTCCTCGCCGACCACGAGCCCGCCTCGTCCGGCGTGATGATCCTGGAGTACGCCGCCGCGGCCGCCCTCGGCGACCTGCGCGCCTTCTCCGCCCCCGCCTCGCTCGGCCACGCTGTACTCTCCCGGGGCGTGGAGGAGCAGGCCAGCTTCGCCTCGCTCGCCGCCCGGCAGACACTGCGCGCGTGCGGCGCGTACCGTCTGGTCGTCGGCTGCGAACTCGTCGCCGCCGTACGGGCGTTGCGGCTGCGCGACCTCAGGCCCGACCCGGAGCTCGGCGTGGGCCGGGCGCTGGAGCTGGCCGAGTCGGTGCTCGACGACGACCTGGCCGACCGGCCGCTCACCGACGACGTGACGGCGGCGGCCGCACTGCTGGACCGGTTCACGGACATCTGGAGGGGGAGCGCGGCATGAGCGCGGACAGGAACACCAGCGGGGCGGACAGTCCCGCCGCGCGACTTCAGGCGCTCTTCGAGGGGCACCGGCTGACACCGACCCAGCGGCGCATCGCGCACAGCATGGTGCGCCGGGCCGCCGACGTGCCGTTCCTGTCCAGCGTGGAGCTGGCCGAGCTGGCCGGGGTCAGCCAGCCCTCCGTGACCCGCTTCGCCGTCGCCCTCGGCTTCGACGGCTACCCGGCGCTGCGCAGGCACCTGCGCGAGGTCGCACCCGTCGAGCCGGCGCCGGACGCGGGCTCGTACAACGAGTACCAGCAGGCCGTCGAGGCCGAGATCGAGAACCTCAGGCACCTGGCCGAGGTGCTGGCCGACCCGCGCCCGGTGCAGAAGGCGGGGCGGCTGCTCGCGGCCTCCCGCCCCCTGCCCGTGCTGGGCCTGCGGGCCGCGGCCTCCCAGGCGTACGGCTTCTCCTACTTCGCCGCCAAGGTCCACCCGGACGTACGGCTGCTGCACGAGGGCGGCACGATGATCCACGACCGTATCGACGCCGCCGTACGGGCCGGCGCGACGGCCCTGCTTTGCTTCGCGCTGCCCCGGCATCCGCGCGAGGTCGTGGACACCCTGGCGTACGCCAAGGAGTGCGGGCTGACGGTGGTGACCGTGGCCGACTCCGCCTTCGCGCCGGTCGCCAAGGTCTCCGACCTGCTGCTGCCCGCCGCCGTCGGCACGGGCCTCGCCTTCGACACGGCCTGCGCGCCGATGCTGCTGGGCCGGGTCCTGCTGGAGGCGATGTGCGACGACCTGCCCGACGCCCAGGCGCGACTGGAGGAGTTCGACGCGCGGGCGGCGGTGCGAGGGCTGTTCGTCGAGTGAGTTCTTAAGACTCGTCTCACGTTGGCTGGCTAGCGTGCGCGCAAAGCGTCTGGACAGACCTGGGACGGGAGGCTGAACGTGGTACGCGCAGGAGGGCACGGGCTGGCTCGGGTGGCCGTCGTCGTACGGGCCGGGGCGGCGCCGCTGTGGTGGCTCGGGGTGTTCGCGGCGGGCGTCGGGGTGCTGGTGCCGGGGCTGACGGGGCGCCGGATCGGGGTGCTGGCCGGGGCGGCGCTCTTCATCCTCGCGACGGCCGTGGTCGCGTACGTACGCCGCAAGCGGTACACCGCCCTGACCCGCTCGGCCGCCCGCGCCGGCAAGCACGACGTGCTCCAGGACCGCGCGGTCGCCGTCCGCAACTGGCGCCGTGGCCACCGCTGGTGGCTGCTGCTCGCCTTCGTCGCCGCGCTGGGCAGCGCGTTCGCCGTGCCGGCGGCCGGCGGGATGCTGCTGGCGGGGTGCGGGGCGGGGCTCCGGCTCAAGGCCGCGTGGCTCGGACGGCGGGAGCGGGCCGAGAACGCCCTGCTGTGGGTGCGGGTGGACTGGCTCGACCGCCGGGGCGGCCGGCCGGCGGGCAAGGCGGTCAAGGGCTACCGCAGCACCGGCATCGCGGCGGGCGACGCGGCCCCGGGCGGGGCCCGCCGCCGCACCGCGGCGCTGGTGTAGGCCGGCCCTCTCGGCGGTGCGGCTCAGACCTCCAGGTCCTGCTCGATCTTCTTCAACTGGTGCCTGGCCATGGCCAGGTTGGCGCGCTTGGCGTCGAGGACCAGGTACAGGAAGAGGCCGTTGCCGCCGCGCCCGGCGATCAGCCGGATCAGGTGGTACTGGTCGCTGAGGGTGATCAGGATGTCCTCGATGCCGCCCTTGAGGCCGAGGTGCTCCATCGTGCGCATCTTGGCGCGGACGACGTCGGTGTTGCCCGCGGCGGCGACATTGAGGTCGAAGCTCTTGCTGCCGCCCAGCGTGCCCAGCGCCATCCCGCTGGTGTAGTCGACCAGAGCGACCCCGGTCGCCCCCTCGATCGAGGCGAGGCATTCCTTCAGCGTGGTCTCGGTGTTGGCCATGACGTGTGTTCCTCTCAACTCTCGGTAGTCGTACGCGCGTTGGTGGTGGTGGTGGCGCGTGCGGGACGCGCGGTTCTCGTGCGGGTGGGCATGGGCTTGGCGGGCTCCTTGGGCCCCTTGGGCTCCTTGGGCTCCTCGGGCCTCTTGGCGGAGCTCTTGGCAGGGCTCCTCCTGGGCGCCGCCGCCTGCGCGTCGACGAGCTCTCCGATACGGGCACCGGCGCGGCGGCCCTCCAGATGCAGCCGGCCGACGTTGACGCCGTCCGTGGCGAGCAGCGTCAGTACGGCGGTGCGGCCCGCCGCGTACGTCGCCACATAGCCGTCCGCCCCGCGCACGAGCAGCTCGCGGAGGTCGCCCCGGCCGGTCGCGTCCGTCATCCGCACCGCGACGCCGAGCGCGGCGGCGGTGAGCGCGGCGAGGCCGTCCGGTTCGACTCCGGGGGTGTCGTGGGCGAGGACGAGGCCGTCCACGCCGGCCGCGAGCGCTCCGGTCAGCTGGGGCACTCGGGCTCTGAGTCGGCGGAACTCGTCGAGTATCGGGGACTCGGCCGCCATCAGGTGTCTCCTCTCGGCGCCCGCGAAGGGCTTGCGGTCAAAGGGCCTCCAGCGCATCCCTGACCCTCTTCAGCAGCGCGACATAGGGATCGGCGGCGACGGCGTCGTCGGGCGGGTGGCCCTGGGCGGTGGGTGGCGGCTGCGGGGACACGAGCCCCGCCGCGGCCAGCCGCCTTATGTGCACCAGCGTGTGGAACGCCGGCCTGCCCAGCTCCCGCGCGATGTCGGCGGCCCGCCGTACGCCGTCCACCCGGGCGAGTACGGCGGCCTGCCTCGGCGGGACCGCGGGGGCCGCGACCGGGTCGGCCCGGATCAGGGGTGCGGCGTCCGTCGCCGGGTCGGGCCAGATGCGGCGCAGCAGGGCGCGGCGGCGCAGCGTCTCGCGCTCCAGGGCGGCGACCGGCACCGGACGCACGGAGGCGAGCCAGTGCGCGGGGCCGTAGCGGAAGCGGCCGGGCGTACTGCTGGGGGCGAGGGCGAAGTACGCGGCGTCGTACAGCGCGCTCGCCTGCGCCAGCTCCAGCGCGCCCGACGTGACGCCGTGCCGCAGCAGCCGCCCCTCGTCGGCGCTGTCCTCGGCGTCCTGCCAGGTCTCGGCGTCGAGGGCGCCGTGGAGCGTGAGGAGCACGCCGAGGCCGGGAGCGAGCGGGCTCTCGGCGTGCACCACCCGGCCCTCGGCGAGATGGAGCGTGCCGTGCTCGCGGTCCAGGACGCCGGTGGCCCGCTCGTCCGCCAGCCGGGTCAGCATCGGCGAGACGCCCCCGGCCCGCTGGTGCGCCGTCGTCCGGTCCCGGACCGGCAGACGCGGTGGCGGTGTGGTTCCGACCACGGTCATCCCAGCACCAGCCGCTCGGCCATCTCGCCCAGCCGGATACGGGCCAGCGCGAGGTTGCCGTCCGCGCGGGCCAGCCACAGGTACAGGAACACGCTGCTGTCGAAGGCCGTCGGCACGAACCGCAGCACGTGGTAGCTGTCCCGGTTGCTGAGGATCACGTCCTCGACGGGCGGATCCGCGGCGCCGCCGTCGTCGCCGGGCCCGAACGCGTGCTGCTCGGCGGCCAGCCGCGCCAGCTCCGCCGCCTCGGCGGCCGCCGTCTCGTGGTCACCGCCCGGCGGATCGCCCACGGTGCCCAGGGCCAGCCCGCTGGTCCAGTCGACCAGCGCGGCGCCCCGTGCACCGGGCAGCCGCATCGCCTCCAGCAAGCACTTGTCGATTCCGGGCACCGTCGCTCCCCTCCCGCCTGGGGTTCGGCTGAGTGAGGGCCAAACTACGCAACGTGTGTGCGGCGAGTGAGCGTTCGGGCATTTTCCAGTGGAACATGCGCCGAGTGACTAAGGTGGGTCAACTGGCCCTGTTTTCACTCCAGTTGATCGCGTATGGCGTACGGACCCTCATCGCCGTACGTCAACGGCGCTGCGGCGCGGGCAGGGTGGTGAGCGATGTCGCGTGCGCCCCTCCGGATTCGGCCACGATCTCGTCGAGCGACTGCGGCTCGCGCACGGTCGCGAAGGCCATGCCCCCGGCCTCGTCCGGCGCGAAGCCGTAAATGCCGGGCCGGGCGAGGGAGTTGTACGCGTAGTGGTGCGCGAAGTAGTACGCCCCCGTGTCCACCGCCGCCGCGTAGTCCCCCTGCTCCAGCAGCGGCAGCGCGCACCCCTCGGCCAGCAGGTCACCCGAGAAGCAGGCCGGCCCGGCCACGTCCTGCACCACGGCCGGACCCTCCTTCGGGCGCCCCTTGCCGTCGTACGCGGTGATCCTCAGCGGCCAGCTCCCCGGCGCGTACACCGTGCGCGTGGCGACCTGCACGCCCGCGTGCGTGACCGCCACCGGCCGCCCGCCCGCGCTCTTGGCGTACTCGACGCGGGCCACGACCGTCCCGTGCTTGGCCAGCAGTGACCGCCCGAACTCCGTGACCAGCCCGTAGCGCCCGTCGAACAGCCCCGGCATCGCCTCGCCCAGCAGCCGCGCGTACTGCGCGTACGTCGGCGTGGTCGTGTCCGAGGCGAAGTTCACCGGCAGCCCGCCGCCGATGTCGAGCGTGTCGATCTGCCGCCGCCCGATCCGCCGGTTGATCTCCTCGGCCAGCGCGTACGCCTCCGCGACCCCCCGGGCCATCAGCGCCAGCGGGATGCCCTGCGAGCCGGTGTGCGCATGCAGCCGCGTCAGCCACGGGCGGTCCTGGTACGCCCGTACCACCCACTCCCGCGCCCCCTCGTCGCGCAGCGCCACCCCGAACTTCGACGTCGCCGTGGCCGTGGACGTCGCCTCGATCGAACCCCCGCCGACCTGCGGGTTCACCCGGATCCCGAGCGGGGAGCTGCTGACGGCGGACTTCATCATGCCGTCGATGCGGTCCAGCTCCTGCGGGTTGTCCGCGTTGACGGCGATGCCCAGCGCCAGCGCCTCGCGCAGCTCGGCCGGCGTCTTGGCGGGCGAGTCCAGCACCGTCATCTCCGGGCGGAGCCCCGCCGCCCGCGCCAGCGCCAGCTCGCCCGGGCTCGCCACCTCCGCGCCGATGCCCTCCTCGCGCAGCAGCCGCAGCACCGGCACCAGCGGGGTCGCCTTCACCGCGAAGGCGTGCAGCACGGGCGTGCCCGGCGCCACCACCGCGTCGAACGCCGCCCGCAGCGCCGCCGCCGACTCCCGGATGCCGGTGACGTCGAGCAGGCCGACGATGGGGGTGCCGGGCCCGAGCAGCCCCTGCTCCACGGCCGCCCGCACCGCGTCGTCCCGCCGGGCCACCCGGTCGGCGTCATACGCCGGTATCTCGACTCCGCCGCCCACTGCGTCGCCCGCTCCGATGTCCACAACATCCCCCGTCCTGTCGTTGTCCGAGCCCATGCATCCAGCCAAACATCCGTGACGCGCGAGCGCTGGCCCGCGAACGTATTGACTAGCTCTATTCAGACGTCCAGGATGTGAATAACCACCTCAACAGTTCGCAGTCACACTTCGCAGTCACAGTCCGCTGGGAGGCAGACCATGTCAGGACCCCGCCCGCCCGTCTCCCCCCACCACCCTCAAACGAGGCCCTACGGGCCGCCCCCTGGTGGAGTCCGAGCGCCGCGCGGTACGGAACTGAGTGCCCTGGGATGGCAGCAGGAAGCCGCCCTGCGGATGCTGCAGAACAACCTCGACCCCGAGGTCGCCGAGCACCCCGACAAGCTCGTCGTCTACGGCGGCACCGGCAAGGCGGCCCGCGACTGGCGCTCCTTCGACGCGATGGTGCGCACGCTGAAGGGGCTGAAGCAGGACGAGACCATGCTGGTCCAGTCCGGACGCCCCGTCGGCGTCATGCAGACCCACGAGTGGGCGCCGCGCGTCCTCATCGCCAACTCCAACCTCGTCGGCGACTGGGCCAACTGGGAGGAGTTCCGCCGCCTGGAGGCCCTCGGCCTCACCATGTACGGCCAGATGACGGCCGGCTCCTGGATCTACATCGGCACCCAGGGCATCCTCCAGGGCACCTACGAGACCTTCTCCGCCGTCGCCGCGAAGAAGTTCGACGGCACCCTCGCCGGGACGATCACCCTCACCGCCGGTCTCGGCGGCATGGGCGGCGCCCAGCCGCTCGCCGTGACCATGAACGACGGTGTCGCGATCTGCGTCGACTGTGACCCGCGCGCGATCGAGCGCCGCATCGAGCACCGGTACCTGGACGTGAAGGCCGACTCCCTCGACCACGCCCTCCAACTGGCCGTCGAGGCCCGTGACGCCCGCCGCCCCCTCTCCATCGGCGTCCTCGGCAACGCCGCCGAGCTGGTCCCGCAGCTCCTCGCCATGGGCGCCCCCATCGACATCGTCACCGACCAGACCTCGGCGCACGACCCGCTGGCGTACCTGCCGCTGGGCGTCGACTTCGACGAGATGGCGTCCTACGCCGCCAAGGACCCGGCCGGCTTCACCACCCGCGCCCGTGAGTCCATGGCCAAGCACGTCGAGGCCATGGTGGGCTTCATGGACGCCGGTGCCGAGGTCTTCGACTACGGCAACTCGATCCGGGGCGAGGCCCAACTCGCCGGGTACGAGCGGGCGTTCGCCTTCCCCGGGTTCGTGCCGGCCTACATCCGCCCCCTGTTCTGCGAGGGCAAGGGCCCCTTCAGGTGGGCTGCTCTCTCGGGCGACCCGGCCGACATCGCCAAGACCGACAAGGCGATCCTCGACCTCTTCCCGGAGAACGAGTCCCTGGCCCGCTGGATCAAGATGGCCGGCGAGCGGGTGCACTTCCAGGGGCTGCCCGCGCGCATCTGCTGGCTCGGCTACGGGGAGCGGGACAAGGCGGGTGAGCGGTTCAACGACATGGTGGCGAGCGGTGAGCTGGCCGCGCCGCTCGCGATCGGGCGTGACCACCTGGACTGCGGTTCGGTGGCCTCTCCCTACCGCGAGACCGAGGCCATGCTCGACGGGTCCGACGCGATCGCGGACTGGCCGCTGCTGAACGCCATGGTGAACGTGGCTTCGGGCGCCTCCTGGGTCTCCCTTCACCACGGTGGCGGCGTCGGCATGGGGCGGTCCATCCACGCCGGGCAGGTGACGGTGGCCGACGGTACGAAGCTCGGGGGCGAGAAGATCCGCCGGGTGCTGACGAACGACCCCGGGATGGGCGTCATCCGGCACGTCGACGCCGGGTACGACATCGCGGAGTCGGTTGCCGATGAGCGGGGCGTGCGCGTCCCGATGCGCGAGGGTGACGACGCGTGACTCAGCATGGGGGCGGGCACGGCAACTCTCCGGCGGGGGCTGAGGGCTCGTCGCCGGGTGCGGGCGGCGCAGTGCGGTCTGGCGTGGGTGGTGGGTCGTTCCACGAGATGTGGCGTGAGCTGCTCCCCATCGGCCGGCACCCCGGCTCCCACGGCTATCGACGCTTCGCCTGGACCGGCGCCGATCTCGACTGCCGGGCCTGGTTCAAGGAGCAGGCCGAAGGACGCGGGCTCGCCTACGAGGTCGACCGGAACGGGAATCAGTGGGCCTGGCTCGGGGATCCCGCCGCCGGGGACGCCGTTGTCACCGGGTCGCATCTCGACTCCGTGCCGGACGGGGGTGCCTTCGACGGGCCCCTCGGGGTCGTGTCGTCCTTCGCCGCGCTCGATGAACTGCGGGGCAGGGGCGTGCACTTCGCCAAGCCCCTCGCCATCGTCAACTTCGGCGACGAAGAGGGTGCCCGGTTCGGGCTCGCCTGTGTCGGGTCCCGGCTCGCCGCCGGGCAGCTCACCGTCGACGACGCCCACAAGCTGACCGACGGGGACGGGGTCAGCCTGCCCCGGGCCATGGAGGCCGCGGGGTACGACCCCGAGGCCATCGGCGCCGACCCGGAGCGGCTCGCCCGCATCGGTGCCTTCGTCGAGCTGCATGTCGAGCAGGGACGGGCCCTGGACCTGTCCGGCGACCGCGTCGGCATCGCCAGCGCCATCTGGCCGCACGGCCGATGGCGGTTCGACTTCCGGGGCGAGGCCAATCACGCGGGGACCACCCGGCTCATGGACCGGCGCGACCCCATGCTGACGTACGCCGAGACCGTGCTCGCCGCCCGCCGGGAGGCGCAACTCGCCGGTGCCGTCGCGACGTTCGGCAAGATCTCCGTCGAGCCGAACGGCGTCAACGCCATCCCCTCCCTGGTGCGCGGCTGGCTCGACTCCAGGGCCGAGGACCAGGCGAGCCTCGACACCGTCGTCGGCGGCATCGAGAAGGCGGCCCGGGAGTACGCGGCGGCCCACGGCATCGACCTCGACATCGTCCGTGAGTCCTTCACGCCCGTCGTCGAGTTCGACCACGCCCTGCGCGACGAACTGGCCCGCATCCTGGGCAAGGACTCCGACCTCACCGTCCCGGTCCTGGGCACCGGTGCCGGACATGACGCCGGAATCCTCTCCGGGACCATCCCGACCGCCATGCTGTTCGTACGCAACCCCACCGGCGTCTCGCACTCCCCGGCCGAGTTCGCCGCCGAGGACGACTGCGTGGCCGGAGTCATCGCCCTCGCCGACGTACTGGAAGGACTGGCCTGCACGTGACGCCCACCCAGCGGACCCGTACGTACTGGCTGGAACACGCCTGGCTCGACACCCACGTCGAGCCGGGCGTCGCCCTCGATGTGAGCGACGGCCGCGTCACCGCCGTCCGCACCGGCGCGCAGGCCCCGCCCCCCGGCGCCGAGGTCCTCCGCGGGCTCACGCTCCCCGGGCTGGCCAACGCCCACTCGCACGCCTTCCACCGCGCCCTGCGCTCCACCGTCCAGGTCGGCTCCGGCACCTTCTGGACCTGGCGCGAGGTCATGTACTCGTTCGCCGACAGGCTCACCCCGGAGACCTACCACGCCCTCGCCCGCGCCGTGTACGCCGAGATGGCGCTGGCGGGGATCACCGCCGTCGGTGAGTTCCACTACGTCCACCATGCCCCGGGCGGCACCCCGTACGCGGACCCGAACGCGATGGGCGAGGCCCTCGTCGCGGCCGCCGCCGACGCCGGCATCCGGATCACCCTCCTCGACACCGCCTATCTCTCCGCCGGCTTCGGCCGGCCGCCCAACCGCCACCAGCTCCGCTTCTCCGACGGACACGCCGAGGCCTGGGCCGAACGCTGTTCAGTTCTCAAGGACCAGGATCACGCACGGATCGGGGCGGCGATCCACTCCGTACGGGCCGTGCCCGCCGACCAGTTGGCGACCGTGGCGCGGTGGGCCGAGGAGCGGCGGGCCCCGCTCCATGTGCACCTGTCCGAGCAGACCGCCGAGAACGAGGCGTGCCTGGAGGTCCACGGCTGCACCCCCACCCAGCTCCTCGCCCTGCACGGCGTCCTCGGCCCGCGCACCACCGGCGTCCACAACACCCACCTCACCGCCGAGGACATCTCCCTGATCGGCGGCAGCGGCACCGGCACCTGTATGTGCCCGACCACCGAACGGGACCTCGCGGACGGCATCGGACCCGCCGTCGCCCTGCAGAACGAAGGCTCCCCGCTCTCCCTCGGCTCCGACAGCCACGCCGTCATCGACCTGCTCGAAGAGGCGCGCGCGATGGAGCTGAACGAGCGCCTGCGCACCCGCACGCGAGGTCACTGGACGGCGGCGGCCCTCCTGCGGGCGGCCTCGGCCGACGGCCACGCGGCTCTCGGCTGGGACGGGGCGGGCACCCTGGAGCCCGGAGGACTCGCCGACTTCACCACCATCGCGCTCGACTCGGTCAGGACGGCAGGGCCGCTTCCGCGGCTCGGGGCCGAGACGGCCGTATTCGCTGCGTCGGCAGCAGACGTGTCGCATACGGTCGTGGGGGGTCGGCACGTCGTACGGGACGGGGTCCACGCCCTCGTACCGGATGTGCCGAAAGCCCTCGCGGACGCCGTCGAAGCCTTGCGCGGATGACTGCGGGCCGTCCACCCGCGCGGCCCGCCTCCGCCCCCGAACCCGACCCGACCGCCGACCAGGCAACCAAGGACGCCATGAGCAACGCGACGACCGTCAGCCCCGCCCACTCCGCGAGCACCGCAAGCACGCTCATCACCAACATCGCCGCCCTGGTCACCAACAACCCCTCCCTAGGTGACGGATCCCCCCTCGGACTGATCCAGGACGCGGCCGTCGTCATCGAAGGCGACCGCGTCGTGTGGACCGGTGATCAAAGCAAAGCACCCGCCACTGACAATCGGGTCGACGCAGGCGGCCGGGCGGTCGTCCCCGGCTTCGTCGACTCCCACTCCCACCTCGTCTTCGCGGGCGACCGGACGCGGGAGTTCAACGCCCGCATGTCCGGCCGCAGCTACACCGCCGGCGGCATCCGTACGACCGTCGCCGCCACCCGCGCCGCGAGCGACGAGGAACTCGAGGCCAACCTCACCCGTTACCTCCGTGAGGCCCTGCGCCAAGGCACCACCACCTTCGAGACCAAGTCCGGCTACGGCCTGACGGTCGAGGACGAGGCCCGCGCCCTGCGCATCGCGTCGGCGCACACGGACGAGGTCACGTACCTGGGCGCCCACATCGTCTCTCCCGACTACGCCGACGACCCGGCCGCCTACGTCGCCCTCGTCACCGGCGAGATGCTCGACGCCTGTGCCCCGTACGCCTGTTGGATCGACGTCTTCTGCGAGAAGGGCGCCTTCGACGGTGACCAGGCCCGCGCGATCCTCACCGCGGGCAAGGCCAGGGGCCTGCACCCCCGCGTCCACGCCAACCAGCTCACCTACGGCCCCGGCGTCCAGCTGGCCGTCGAGCTGGACGCCGCCAGCGCCGACCACTGCACCCACCTGACGGACGCCGACGTGGACGCCCTCGCGAGCGGCAACACCGTCGCCACCCTTCTCCCCGGCGCCGAGTTCTCCACCCGCGCCCAGTGGCCGAACGCCCGCCGCCTCCTCGACGCGGGTGTCACCGTCGCCCTCTCCACCGACTGCAACCCGGGGTCGTCCTTCACCTCCTCCGTGCCCTTCTGCATCGCGCTCGCGGTACGGGACATGGGGATGACCCCGGACGAGGCGGTCTGGTCGGCCACGGCGGGCGGTGCGGCGGCCCTCCGCCGCGACGACATCGGCCGCCTCACCCCGGGCGCCCGCGCGGACCTGCTCCTCCTCGACGCCCCGAGCCATGTGCACCTGGCCTATCGGCCGGGGGTGCCGCTGGTCAGCCAGGTGTGGCGACGGGGTGTGCGCGAGGCCTGATCACACAGCCCCCGCCCGCCACCGCTGATCCCCCCGCGCCGCCTCCCGCACGAGGGCCAGCGACTTGTCCCCGCCCGGCGTCACCGCATGGTCCGGGGCGATCCCCGGGCGGATCACCCCGAGGGAGTCCACCGCGAACCTCAGGTTCTGCCCGTTGGGCCCATGGACGGAGTCGCAGGTCCAGATGCCGACGCCCCGGTCCACGGAGCCGCGGCTGTCCAGGCAGTAGTCGGGGTAGGCGTACGACTGCAGTACGCCGCGTTCGGAGTCGACCCGCCACCGCTGGTCGGGGGCGGACGTGCAGGTGGCCGTGACGACGTCCGTGCCGTTCTCCGGGTTGCCGTCGACGTCCAGGCACAGCCCTGAGGCCGCGTTCACGACCTGGGCGTATGTGGCGCCCGGTGGAGGCGTGGGAGAGGGCGGCGGCTTCGGGCGTGCTGTTTTCGAGGGGGT
The DNA here is from genome assembly GCF_030499515.1 of Streptomyces sp. DT2A-34. NCBI lineage: Bacteria > Bacillati > Actinomycetota > Actinomycetes > Kitasatosporales > Streptomycetaceae > Streptomyces > Streptomyces sp. DT2A-34. Next base: position 6,038,034 of record NZ_JASTWJ010000001.1, read on the forward strand.
CGAACTCTTCGTGGGGGACGGCGACTTGGCGGTAGGGGTGGGGGTAGGGGTACGGGTAGGGGAAGGGGACGGACTCGCGGAAACCGTGGCGGTGGCCGTCACCGTCACCGCGACCGGCGGCACGCTCACCGGAGTGCTCACCGAAGCCACCGGGTCCTGCGACGGCGATCCGCCCCGCGCCATCAGGAACGCCACCAGCGGCAGCAACGCCACCCCGATCGCGGCCGACACCAGCACGACCCGGCGGCGGTCCAGTGGCCCACCTCGCTCCGGCCGACTCCCCTCTGCCGCACGGCCGACGCCGCCCCGCTCTCCCGCGCCGCCCGCCGCATACGCCGTCCCGCCCCACGGCAGCAGCCCCTCCGCCAGCGCCGTGCGCGGAGTGTCCCGGAGCGCCGACAGCTCCTCGTAGGCCGTCGTGCAGTGCGGGCAGCGCGCCCTGTGGGTGTGCAGGTCGGCGCTGTCGCGGGGGCTGTCCGGCCGTACGGACTCCTCGATGAGGCGGCCGAAGTCGGGGCAGTCGGGGTCGTCGGAGGCGGCGAGGCGGGTGCGCAGGCAGGCCCGGGCCAGCTGCTGGAGCGCCGGGTCGGTGCCGTATGTGACGTCCTCGCGGGTGAGGCCGAGGAGAGCGGCCGTTCGTTCCACCGGCTCCCGCTCCACGACTCCGTACCAGATCAGGCCCTGCGTACGGGACGGCAGGGACTGGAACGCCGTGAGCAGGGGCGGGACCGGGCCGGAGGGGCCCGCCGTGTTCAGGACGAGGAGCAGGCTCGCGTCGAGGCCCGCGGCCCGCTCGTCCATGGCCCAGGTCCCGGCCGACCGGGCGGTCAGGAGCAGCAGTTGGTGCCGCCAGGGCAGGCCCGGGTCGACGCCGCGTGCCGTCTGGCGGGCGGCGAGCGTGAACGCCTGGGCCGCCAACTGCCGTGCCATGGACTCGTTCGGGGTGCACTGACGGGCGTAGGCGAGGACGGGTGCGTGATGGCGGGCGCGGAGTTCCTGGAGTGCCAGGTACGCGGTGGCCGTGTCGGCGCGCAGCAGTTCGGTGAGCCGCGCGTCGGACGCTCCCGTGTGCACCCCCGGGCCGGAGTCCCTGCCGTCGTCGGCGCGAGCCATCCGCCTGCCTCCTTGCAGCCGTGCGACCCGCCCGGAGATCTGGCCTACCGGCGGGTATGAGGGCTCATAGTGGAGGAAGGGAAGCTCTGGGGAAAGAGTTTCTGTGGGTAACCCCAGAACGCGCTGTGCCCGGTGCCCGGCCGACCGATTCGGCGGGGCACCGGGCACAGCGCTGATCAGCGGGAGCCGGTCGCCACTGGGTGAGTGGTCGTCACTCCTCGACCGTCAGCCCCTTCCGGAGCCGGATCAAGGTACGCGACAGCAGTCGCGACACGTGCATCTGCGAGATGCCGAGTTCGTCGCCGATCTCCGACTGGGTCATGCCCGCGACGAACCGCAAGGACAGGATCTTCCGGTCTCTGTGCGGCAGTTCGGCGATGAGCGGCTTCAACGACTCGACGTACTCGATGCCTTCGATGCCGTGGTCCTCGTAGCCGATCCGGTCGGCGAGCGCGCCCTCGGCGTCGTCCTCCTCGGGCTGGGCGTCCAGCGAGGAGGCGGTGTACGCGTTCGACGCCGCCATGCCCTCGACGACCTCGTCGTTGGTCAGGCCGAGGCGCTCCGCCAGTTCCGCCACCGTCGGGGCGCGGTCCAGCTTCTGGGCCAACTCGTCGCCGGCCTTGGCGAGGTCGAGCCGCAGCTCCTGCAGCCTCCTCGGCACCCGCACCGACCACGACGTGTCGCGGAAGAAGCGCTTGATCTCACCGACGATGGTCGGCATCGCGAAGGTGGGGAACTCCACGCCACGGCTGAGCTCGAAGCGGTCGATCGCCTTGATCAGGCCGATGGTGCCGACCTGGATGATGTCCTCCATCGGCTCGCTGCGCGAGCGGAAGCGGGAGGCGGCGAACTTGACCAGGGCGAGGTTGAGTTCGACGAGCGTGTTGCGGACGTACGAGTATTCGTGGGTCCCTTCCTCCAGCGACTCCAGCCGCTCGAAGAGGGTCTTGGAAAGGGCCCGCGCGTCCATCGGCCCCACCTCGTCGTAAGGGGGGATGTCCGGAAGCCCGGCGAGTACGTCGTCCTGAGCGGACTCCTGGCCGAACTGCCGGCCGAACTCCTGAGCGAAGTCCTGTCCGTGATGTACGTCGCTGCTGCGCTCGATGGGATCCAGATGTTCCGGTCGGGGTGCCGACGTCGCCGTCTGGGTATGCGATGCGTCGAGCCGGGGTGACATGATGTCCTCCATCGTTCTCGGCATATGGCTGCCGAAGCCTGTGCGTGCACTGCGGTGTGCGGCGCCTCCAAAGCCGGCCGAGTCGGTTACGTGTCTCTACTAGCCCTACCCGTTTTCGTGAGCCCACCGCAAGTGCGCTCTGTTCCGAAATGTCCGTTTCTGGGTGGATGTTCGGGTGTTGGAGGGCGTAGGGAAGGCGTAGTGTTCGAGAGCGTCAGTCAGCAGCCACGACGTCGGGAGTGAGAGACGGCATGGACCGCGGGACCGTCGGCAGCGCACAGTCTGGCCGGCTTCTGGTCGAAGTGCGGGAAGAGGGCTCCAGTGCCGTCGTGACCCCGGCGGGTGAGTTGGACCACCACACCGCCGATTTGTTGCGTGAGCCACTCGAGGACTGCCTCGGCAAGGGTTTCAGCCGACTGGTCGTCGACTGCTCCCGGCTCGAGTTCTGTGACTCCACAGGGCTGAACGTGCTGCTCGGGGCGCGACTGAAGGCGGAGGCCGCCGGTGGCGGGGTGCACCTCGCGGGCATGCTGCCCGTCGTTGCGCGCGTGTTCGAGATCACAGGGGCCGAAGCGGTCTTCACGGTCCACGACTCGCTCGACGACGCCCTGGCCGGTGAGTCCGACGGGTCGGGTTGACCCCTCGCGTCCGGCATCGCATCGGACGTCACATCAACGTGCCGAAATCCGGGGTGTTCCCTCGGCGCGGTCGGGCAGGAGACATCCTGAACCTGTCGGCTGTGACGTCGGCCACCGGGGGTGGGGGACTGTGACCGACATCAAGCAAGGACGTGCACTGGCGTACTGGCTCTGCGTACAGACTTGTGAATCGTGTGAACGTTGAACTGTTGAATTGGTGAATCGGTGAGGTGAAGCGCTGATGAGCACCACCCGGCCTTTCTCGCCGGGCGACCGCGGCCCAGAGCCCAGCGGCGCTTCCGGGGTGTCCGAGAGGGGCGTACCGGCCGCGGGCGGCGCCGAGGAGGGCGCCCCGGCGGCCGGAGCGTCCGAGGGCGGCCCCATGTCGTCATCGAGGCCCGAGGGAGCCGAGTCGTCCGTCGAGGCGTCGGTGGCGCGTCAGGTCCGTCGGCTGGGCTTCGAGGGGCAGAGCGGGGTCGTCCCGCTCGCCCGCGACTTCGCCCGCCAGGCGCTGTACGCGTGGGGCTGGCTGCCCGCCGCCACCGCCGACCAGCGGGCCGCCGCCGAGGATGTGCTGCTTGTCGTCTCCGAGCTGGTCACCAACGCCTGTCTGCATGCCGAGGGGCCGGACGAGCTGTGGATCGCCTGCGACAACAAGGTGATCCGCATCGAGGTCTCCGACAAGGGCACGGGCCAGCCGGCCCCCCGCACCCCGCACCGCGCGGGCCGCCCCGGCGGCCACGGCATGTTCATCGTGCAGCGGCTGTGCCTGGACTGGGGAGTCGTACGGACGTCGGGGGTCGCGGGCAAGACGGTGTGGGCGGAACTGGGAGCACCGGCGTAGCGGAAGCACGGGAGATTCGTTTCCGCGAGGCCGTTTCCGCGAGGCCGTTTCCGTGCGTACGAGTTGCGCGCGTACGAGAAATTCGTCTCCGCCCCGCTGAGCCTGGGTTACCAAGGGTCACCCTCTCCACCCGAACCCCCTCACGCGCACGCCGGATCGCCACAACTCGGGTGTGCGCCGCGTCTTCCTTCCTCTGGGCCCCGGGCGTACCTTGACGGCCGATCTGATATGCCGTCAGGAATGAGGGGACCGTGTCGAAGCAGAAGCGAACCGCCGCGCTCGCGACCGCCGCGGCCCTGGCCGGCTCGGCGGTGTTGATGGCCGCCCCCGCGGCCCGGGCCGAGGTTGTCGACGTCAACTACGCCTGCAAGACGCCGATCGGCGACAAGAGCGCCGTCTCGCCCATCGACATCAAGGGCGTCAAGAGCGGCGGCGCCTACAAGATCACCATGTCGTGGCAGAAGGGCGTCTCCTCCAGCCCGGTCGAACTCGGCAAGGGTGCGATGAACCCGAGCGCCACCATCAAGCTGGGCGGCGCCGACAGCGGCACCCTGGCGGTGACCGGCCCGGCCAACCAAGAGGCGATTCCCGCCAACACCCCCATCAAGATCAACGACTTGACGGGCACGTACACCCCGAAGAAGACCGGCAGGGTCACCTTCACGGCGGCCGTGCTCACCATCAAGGCCCTGGGCACGACCACCACGTGCACCCCCACCAACAACCCCGGCCCGTCGCTGACCCTCGACGTGACGGCGGCGGCCGGCGCGGGCGGCGGCAGCGGCCAGGGCGGCTCCGGCTCCGGCTCCGGCGCCGAGCTCCCGCAGACCGGCCCCGAGGACTCGGCGATCGCCCTCGGCACTCTCGGCGGCACGGTCCTGCTCGCGGGCGCGGCGGGTGCGCTGTGGCTGACGCGGAGGGGGCAGACGGTACGCCGCTGACCGTTTCGTACCTTTTCGTATGACGCCGCTGGAGCCGCCGATGTCGTCAGCCGTCCGTGTCCTGTGCCTGTCCCTGCCGGCTCTGCTGGTCACCGCCCCCACGGCGACCGCCGCCGAGGGCTGGTCCGTCGCGCCCTCCGGCGGCGGGCGGCCGTCCTTCTACGCCGAGGGCGAGCCCGGGACGGTCCTGCAGGACACGGTGTCCGTGACCAACGGCAGCGGTCGATCGGTCGGCGTACGGCTCCGGAGTACCGGCGTGCCGGTCACCTTCGCGGAGCGCGAGGTGCGGGTCCCCGCCCGCACCCGAGCGGACGTGCCCTTCTCGGTGACCGTCCCGGAGGGTGACCGCACCGCCGAGATCGTGGCGCGGGACACGGACGGCCGTACCCAGCGCCTGCGGTTCCATCTGCGGGCATCCGTCCCGGAGGTGGCCGCGCTGACCGTCGAGCGAGTGTCCGTCCGTGCCGACGGCATCACGTACGAGTTGGTCAACCGCGGTACGACGATCTTGACACCGCGGCTGTCCGTACACGCGGACGGGGTCTTCGGTCCCGTCCTGGACCGTACGCCCCGCACCCTCTCCGTCGACCTGCCGCCCGGCAGCCGTACGAACCTCACCGAGCCGTGGCCCGACCGGCCCGCCCTCGACGCGGTCGACGTGCGGCTGACGGTGACGGCGGCGGGCGGGGCGGGCGACACGGCTCAGGTGTCGGTGCGGTTCGTGCCGTGGGGCACGCTCACGGGGGCAGCGGCCGTGATCGGCGCCCTGTTCGTCGTACGGCATCGCGGGCGTCGTGCGCCGACCGTCGGCGAGCCGGCCGAACGACCTCACAAGCAAGTCGAGTTGACGGGAGCGGGGACGTGAACGGCAGGGTGCGGATGTCGGTGTCGCTGGCCGTGCTGCCCCTGCTGGCGCTGCTGTTGGCGCCCGCCCCCGCCATGGCCGCCGACCCACCCACCGCGAAGCTCTCCAAGTCCCAGGCCGGTACGGGCGGTTCGATCACCGTGACCGGCAGTGGCTGGCGGTCGCGCGCGCTGCTGATGATCCTGATCTGCGGCCAGTCCGTGCCGTCGACCGGCGTGACAGGTGGCACCAACTCCTGTGCCAACGCGGACGGCAGGGCCGTGACGACGGACGCCGACGGGCGCTTCAGCAGGAAGCTGCCGGTGGCCGAGCCGCCCGTGCCGTGCCCGTGCGTGGTGCACGTGGCGACGGTGACCGGGGCGAAGGCCGAGGCCGACGCCGTCTTCCAGGTGGCCGGGCACGCCGTCGAGCCGCTGCCCGCGGAGCCGGCGGGCGGGCGCCTGTCCGTCCTCACGGACACCCGGCTGGAGGGCTCCGGAGGCCTGCTGACGTGGTTCGGCGCACCGCCGGCGCGGACGCTCGTCTTCACCGTCGGCAATGTGGGCACCTCCGCCGTGAAGAACCCGGTGTTCCAAGTCGGCACCTCCCACGGCGTGTTCGCCCCGCAGTGGCAGGAACAGCAGTGGCGCGGCACGATCCAGCCGGGCAGGAAGGCGCGGATCGAGCTGCCGGTGGAACTCGCCGCCGGGGCGCACGGCGGCTACACCGTCTCCCTGAAGTACGGCGGCAAGGTGATGGTCGAACAGCCCTGGGGCGTGGGCCGGCCCTGGGGCGTGACGCTGTTCTGGATCCTGGCCGGCCTGGTCGTCCCGGCGGCGTTGTTCCGCGTCGGGATGGCGGCGGTGGACCGGGTACGGCCGCGGCAGACCGCACGCCGCCGCGGGCTCCGCCTGCCTGAAGTGGCCCTGCGCATCCCGGGGTTGAAGCCCCGCCAACAGGCGAGGCACGCCTCTCCCTCCCCCTCGACCCTGCCGTGGTTCACCCCGGACAACGACCCGGGCACGGCCGGTCTGCTCTCCGCACCGCACGACGACAGCCCGACGACCCCTGCCACCCCCACCAGGAAGGGACCCCCGTGAGCAAGTCAAGGAGAGTCACACCGGTACGCCCCCGGAGAGCGACCGCGGCGGGCGCCGCCCTGATGCTCGGCGGCGCGGGCGTGCTGCTCGGCGTGGCCGCCGCACCCGCACAGGCGGCCGAGGTGGCGTACGCGACCGAGTGCGTCCCGCCCGCCATCTCCGGGCTGCCGCCGGTCCAGGGCACGACGAAGGTGGAGATCACCGCGCCCGCGGAGGCGAAGGTCGGCGACGAGGTGGAGATCGTCTGGAAGTTCGTCCAGGCGGCGTCGAAGAACCCGAACATCCTCGACCTCGGGCAGGACACGGTCCAGCCGACGGGGACGCTGAAGGCGGCCGGCGCGCAGACGGCCGACATCGCCATGCAAGGGCCGCGGCAGAACCCGCCCATCCCCAAGAACAGCGACATGAAGCTGTCCGACATGAAGGGCAAGCTGAAGCTGACGGCGCCGGGGGAGGTGACCCTGACGCCGGACGCGTACAACATCAACGTCAACAAGCCGATCTCCACGGACACCAAGTGCACGCCGAAGGAGACGGTGAAGTCGGCGGCGACGATCAAGGTGACGGACGGGAGCGGGAGTTCGGGCGGTACGACGGGAGGGTTGCCGACGGTCGTCCCGACCCTGCCCACGGGTGTGCCGACCGACGTGCCGACAGGTCCCCCGACGGGGACGTCGAGCCCGACGAGTCCGTCGAATCCGACGCCGAGTGAGAGCGAGACGGGCGGGGACTCCGGCGGTTCGAGCACTGGCGGTGGCGACGGCGGTCAGACCGACTTCACGGGCAAGGAGGTCCAGGTCCCGTACGAGTGCAAGACGCCCATCGGGGACAAGGAGGCGACCTCGCCGGTCCAGATCAATGCCAAGAAGAGCGGCGGCAGCTTCGATCTGACGGTCCAGTTCAAGAAGTCGGTGATGGACAGCCCCGCCGACATCCCCAAGGACTCGGTCAAGCCGTCCATGGAGGTCGTCCTGGGCGGCGCGGACAAGGGCACGGTCCATGTCGAGGGCCCCACCAACTCCGAGGACATCAAGTCCGGTGAGCCGATCGAGATACCGGACCTGACGGGCACGTACAAGCCCGGCGCGAGCGGCGAGTCGACGCTCTCCCCGGGGGTCCTGACCATCGAGGCCCTCGGTACGACGACGACCTGTACACCGGCCAAGACCGAGGTGTCCCTGACCCTGGACACGACGGAGCAGGCGAGCGGGGCCTCCGGCGGTTCGGCGGGAGGTTCGGCGGGAGGTTCTGCCGGAGGCTCGTCGACCGACGGCGGCCTGGCGGCGACCGGCGCGGAGGACCACGGCTCGCTGAAGGCCCTGGGGCTGGTGGCGGGGACGGCACTGCTCCTCGGGGGAGCGGTGTTCACCTTCATGCCGGGGCGTCGTCTGCGTAAGCGCTCCGCTTGAAGTGCCGCGATGTCGTCGGTCGTCTGCGGCGCCGTCGTGGCTGGTCGCCGCCCGCGCGGCGGAAGCCGCATATCCAACGCAGCCCCGCGCCCCTTTGGGGCGCGGGCGGTGGCGCGGGGTCGACGACGCCCTCTCCTCACCTGCCGTGATCCAGCCGTAGATGCGTCCGCATCATGACGTTCGCGTCGGCCACCGCGCTGTGGTCGAACACGGTCCGGGCCGCCGCCCGTCGGGCCGCGAGTTTCCGGCAGGACTCGCAGCCCTCCACGGGGACGGGCGAGCGGCTCACGTCGAACGAGGGGTACGGCGGCGGCTCCGTCACGGCGCGCACCCCCGTCCGACGCTCCAGTGCTCCCGCAACTCCCGTTCGCAGGCACCGGCTTCGGCGGTCCGGCCCGCCTCTCTCGCCGCCTCCCGCTGGGCCAGTAAGGCCCCGCACACGTCACACGCGGGCGGCGGCGGGGGCGCCGCCACCCATGCCGTGCGCGCGGTCACGCGGACCACCGTGCGAGCGCCGATTCGAGCGTACGCAGCACGGCGGGCGTCGGCCGCGCCCAGCCGCCGGGCGGCGTCCAGGCGACGGTCGAGCGGTTCGGGCGCGTGCGGCGGGGGAGTCGGGGGAGAGTCGTGGACTGCATGGCTCACTCCTTGAGGTTCGCGTTCCGGGGAACGCCTGTGCTGCACGCAATCGCTGGATTACGCTGCGTGTTCAGGTGCCGGATACGAGCATGCCGTGTCGGGGAGGCGAAAAGGCTGCTGAGACGCGCTAGTTCCACGCTCGGCACTCCAAATTCCACAAATTCCACAGCCTGGCGGAGGGGGAGACAGGGTGCCGCAGCGACGGACGGTGACGAGCCGCAGCCATGAGCCGCGATTGAGGTACGCGGAGGAGGTGCGGCGGCTGCGCGAGGGGAGAGGGCTCACCCTGCGGGAGCTCGCCGATGAACTGGGCTGGGACTGGTCGACGCTGGGGAAGCTGGAGCGGGGCCAGACGCTGGGGAGCCCTGAGGTGGCTCAGGCGCTGGACGAGTTCTACGGGACGCCGGGGTTGTTGCTGGCGTTGTGGGAGCTGGCGGTGGGGGATCCGACGCAGTTCAAGGAGCAGTACCGGAGGTACATGCTGCTGGAGGCTGAGGCGGTGGGCCTGTGGCAGTTCTCCGTGAGTGTCCTGCCGGGTCTGCTTCAGACGGCGGGGTACGTGCAGGAGGTGCTCTCGACAGGCGGGATCAAGGGCGAGGAGCTCGCCAAACAGGTGGACGCACGGCTGGGCCGTCGCGCGCTGCTGATGGGTGAGGACGCGCCGCCGTTCCGCGCCATCCTGGCCGAGGCGACGCTGCGCACACCGCCGCGAGACGCCGGCGCTTGGCGGGAGCAGCTTGGGTATCTCGCGGAGGTGGCCGAGCGCCCGAACATCACGCTCCAGGTGCTACCGCACAGCTCCGGTCTGCACGGCTTGGTCGGGACTGACGTGATGTTCCTCAAGCTGCAGGACGGTCGAACCGTGGCCTACACCGAGACCGCGTATCACGGCGAACTTGTCCAGGAAAGTAGGGACGTTGACCGGCTGCAACGTGCGTACGATTCGATGCGTGACCTGGCGTTGTCCCCGGCCGAGTCGCTGAAGTTCATCTTGCAGATGCTGGAGGAAGCACAGTGCGATCCATCGACCTGACGGCCGTGACGTGGCGCAAGAGCAGCTACAGCAACCCCGACGGCGGCAACTGCGTCGAGGTCTCCGACGACTTCCTGGCCGGGGCCGCGTGGCGCAAGAGCAGCTACAGCAACCCCGACGGCGGCGCGTGCCTCGAAGTCGCCGACAACCTCCCCGCCCCCGTCGTCCCCGTCCGCGACTCCAAGAACCCCCACGGCCCCGCCCTGATCCTCCCGGCGACGGCCTGGGCCTCGTTCGTCACGGCCGTACGCCGCGACGAGCTGCCGCACTGACCTGACCCGCAAAAGGCCGGAGGCCGTCGCACTCACGTGAGTGCGACGGCCTCCGGCCGCTCAGCCCAGCCGCAGGCGCTACCGCACGTCGCCCATGAGCGACTTGACCTTCTTGCGGTACATCCACACCGCGACACCGGCGAGGACCGCGAGGACGGCCTCGATGGCGACGAAGCCGCGCTTGTCGAGGTTGACGCCGCCGACGGCCGGGTTGGACAGGAGCGCGGTGACGGAGTCGCCCGCGGTGACCGCGAGGAACCAGACGCCCATCATCTGGGAGGCGTACTTCGCCGGCGCCATCTTCGAGGTGACCGACAGACCCACCGGGGACAGCGTCAGCTCACCGAGCGTCTGGACGAAGTAGATCGCCACGATCCACATCGCCGCGGCCTTCTGGCCGTCCTCGGCGATCGACAGCGGGATGAGGAACACGAAGAAGGACGCACCGATCAGGAGGAGACCGGACGCGAACTTCACGGCCGTGCTCGGCTCCTTGCCGCGCCGGTTCAGCCACACCCACAGCCAGGCGAACAGCGGCGCGACGGCCATGATCAGGACCGGGTTGACCGACTGGTACCAGGAGACCGGGAACTCCCAGCCGAAGACCGTGTTGTCGGCCGAGGACTTGGCGAAGATCGACAGGGTCGTGGCGCCCTGGTCGTAGATCATCCAGAAGACGGCGGCCGCGACGAAGAAGTAGATGTACGCCGACATCTTCGACTGCTCGGTGGAGCTCAGGTCCTTGTCCCGCTTTATGCGGGCGATCACCCAGATCGGGACGATCAGGCCGATGACCGTGAGCGGGATCGTGGCCCAGTTCTCCGTGAAGTGACCGGAGGCGCCGACGATGCCGTAGAACACCACGGGGACGGCCAGCCACAGCAGGCCCTTGCGCAGGGTGCTGCGCTTCTCGTCGGCGTCCATCGGGGTCGGGACGATGTCGCTGCGGTCGCTCAGGTGGCGGGTGCCGAGCAGGAACTGGGCCAGGCCCAGCGCCATGCCGAGCGCGGCCAGGGCGAAGCCGAGGTGCCAGTTGACCTTCTCGCCGACGGTGCCGATGATCAGCGGCGCGGCGAAGGCGCCGGTGTTGATGCCGATGTAGAAGACGGTGAAGGCACCGTCGCGGCGCGGGTCGTTCGGGCCGTCGTAGAGATGGCCGACCATCGTGGAGATGTTGGCCTTCAGCAGACCCGAGCCGATCGCGACGAGGGCGAGGCCCACGTAGAAGATGCCGGCCGACGGCAGGGCCAGAGTCAGGTGGCCGAGCATGATGATCAGGCCGGCCAGGGCGACCGTCTTGCGAGGGCCGAGGATGCGGTCCGCGACCCAGCCGCCGGGGAGCGTGAGCAGGTACACCAGCGACACGTATACCGAGGCGATGGTGATGGCGGTCGCGCCGTCGAGGTTGAGGCCGTTGTCGGCCACCAGGTACAGCGGGAGCAGCGCCTTCATGCCGTAGTAGGAGAACCTCTCCCACATCTCGGTCATGAAGAGAGTGGCCAGTCCGCGGGGGTGGCCGAAGAAGGTCTTCTCGGAGCCGGGGGTGCCCGGGCGGGCCGAGTCCTTCGTCAGGCTGGACGCCATGGTCGATCCTTGCTGGTCGGGACGCGCACCGACGTTGACTGTCACGCGCCCGGTGGGGGGCGGCCGGCACCGGCGGGGCACAGTCGCCCACCCCCACGCCCACGGGGAGTTCCGCTCCGGGTCACGGAGCGAAGGACGGCGGCCACCGGGATCCACGCCCCCGTCCTTGGGGGCCCGGCCACAGGTCATTCCAGGCAGACACAAAAGAGACCCCCAGCGTCAAGTGCCGCCGAAGGTCCCCGCAGTGCTACGGGCGTTGATTCACCATACGTCAGGACACCGCCGGATATGGAAGGACTTGAGATACGTATCACAGGTGTCGAGGGAACCGTAGGCATGGTTTCCAAGGTCCTTACAGGATCGCACCTCTCGGGTGCTGGTCTGTACCGCAGCGGGGCGCAGGTAAGAGACACGCCAGAGGAGGGTAAGAATCAAGGCGCCCGATCACACCCCAGCTCTTGTCGTGGGCGGACTACCATCAGCTCATGACCCGTGTACTGCTCGCCGAGGACGACGCGTCCATTTCGGAGCCGCTGGCCCGCGCACTGCGCCGGGAAGGGTACGAAGTCGAGGTGCGGGAGGACGGCCCCACCGCGCTCGACGCTGGAATGCAGGGCGGGATCGACCTGGTCGTGCTGGACCTCGGTCTGCCCGGCATGGACGGCCTGGAGGTGGCCCGCCGGCTGCGTGCCGAGGCGCACGCCGTGCCGATCCTCATCCTGACCGCACGCGCCGACGAGGTGGACACCGTCGTCGGCCTCGACGCGGGCGCCGACGACTACGTCACCAAGCCGTTCCGGCTCGCCGAGCTGCTCGCGCGGGTCCGGGCCCTGCTGAGGCGCGGCGCCGCCGAGCCGCAGCAGCCGCCCGCCACGCACGGGGTGCGGATCGACGTCGAGTCGCACCGGGCGTGGATGGGCGACGAGGAACTCCAGCTCACGGCCAAGGAGTTCGACCTGCTGCGGGTGCTGGTGCGCGACGCGGGGCGGGTGGTGACCCGGGACCAGCTGATGCGGGAGGTCTGGGACACGACCTGGTGGTCGTCAACCAAGACGCTCGACATGCACATCTCGTGGCTGCGGAAGAAGCTCGGCGACGATGCGGCGAATCCGCGGTACATCGCCACGGTGCGGGGTGTGGGTTTCCGGTTCGAGAAGAGTTAGGCGGCGCCCTACCGCCCTGGGGCTACGGCGAGTGCGCGGCTGCGGACCGTCGTGGCTGGTCGCGCCCACGCGGCTGAGCCGCATGTCGATGCAGCCCCGCGCCCCTGTCGGGGCGCTCCGTACTGGTCGTTTTGAAGTTACCGCCCTAAGGATCGCCCTGTGCGTCGCCGTCTCATCCAGTCGACCCTCGCTGTCGTTCTCGTCGTGATCGCCGTGTTCGGTGTGTCCCTCGTCATCGTCGAGACGCGGACGATCACCAGCACCGCGCAGGAGCGGGTGGACACCGAGGCCGTGCGGCTGGTCAGCATCGTGGACAGCCGGCTGCTCGGGGACGAGACCGTGGACGCCGCGGTGCTGCGGGAGCAGATTCAGGGGGACCGTTACGCCGAGATCCGGATCCCGGGGAAGCCGGTGATCGAGGTGGGCCCCCGGCCCACCGGTGACGTCATCAGCGCCGAGGAGACGGGCGAGGAGGGCGAGACGGTCACCGTGCAGGAACCGCGTTCGTCGGTGACGCGCGAGGTCGGCCGTACGTTGCTGATCATCGCGGCGGTGGCGCTGCTGGCGGTGATCGCGGCGGTCCTGCTGGCGATCCGCCAGGCGAACCGTCTCGCCTCCCCGCTCACCGACCTGGCGGAGACGGCGGAACGCCTCGGCTCGGGCGACCCCCGCCCCCGTCACAAGCGGTACGGCGTCCATGAGCTGGACCGCGTGGCCGACGTGCTGGACTCCTCCGCCGAGCGCATCGCCCGCATGCTGACGGCGGAACGCCGCCTGGCCGCGGACGCCTCGCACCAGCTGCGCACGCCGCTCACGGCACTGTCCATGCGCCTGGAGGAGATCACCCTCACCGAGGATCTCGACACGGTGAAGGAGGAGGCGACGATCGCCCTGACGCAGGTCGAGCGCCTCACGGACGTGGTCGAACGCCTCCTGACCAACTCCCGCGACCCGCGCAACGGCTCCGCCGTCACCTTCGACCTCGACGAGGTCATCCAGCAGCAGCTGGCGGAGTGGCGCCCCGCGTACCGCAGCGCCGGGCGGGCGATCGTCAGCTCGGGCAAACGCCACCTCACGGCGGTCGGCACCCCGGGGGCGGTCGCCCAGGTCCTGGCGGCCCTGATCGAGAACTCCCTCATGCACGGCGGCGGCACGGTGGCGCTGCGCACCCGGGTCACCGGCAACCAGGCGGTCATCGAGGTCACGGACGAGGGCCCGGGCATCCCGGCGGACCTCGGCGCCCGCATCTTCGAGCGCGCGATCAGCGGCCGCAACTCCACAGGCATCGGCCTCGCGGTAGCCCGCGACCTCGCCGAAGCGGACGGCGGCCGCCTGGAAATGCTCCAGACGAACCCCCCGGTACTCGCCCTGTTCCTCTCCCGCACACCTCCACCGAAGAAGCAGCCGGGGGACGCGGGGCCGACGGTCAGGTAGCAGGGGGGCATTCCAGCCCGTCCGGCGTTTGAGGACGAGGCCCGTTCAGGGCCGAAGCGGGGTCTGGGGCGGCAGCCCCAGCGGGGTGGAAGGGGCGGAGCCCCTGGGGATGGGACGGGTAGGGGCGGCGGGGGCGAAAAACTCAGCCCACTCGCTGCCGCACGCGCGGCTTCGCGGCCCCCGGCCGAGGCCCCAGGAACGATTCCGCGCCGGCCACCGCCTGCTCCTGCTCCGCAGGAAGCGCCCGGAACACCCACGTCCGGTACGACCAGAACCGGAACAGCGTCGCGATACCGATGCCGAGGAACTTGAAGATGTTGCTCTGCAGCGGACTGTCCCAGCCGAACCCGTACGTCGCCGCGTACAGCACACCGTTCTCGATCACGAGACCGACCACGCTGAACAGCAGGAACAGCCCCAGTTCCTTCGTACGCCGACTCTTGTCACGGTCCCGGTACGTGAAGTAGCGGAACCCGACGTAGTTGAACACGATCGCGACGACGGTCGCGATGACACTGGCCCGCACCACCTGGAGGTCGGTCACATGCCGCACCAGGTTGAACACGAGGAGATTGACCAGCAGCCCCGCTCCACCCACCGCGCCGAACTTGGCGACCTCACGCATCAGCCGGTCAAAGCGTTGCCGCACCGCACTGCGAGGTACTGGAGGCGCCGCATGAAGCCCCGAGGAACCACGTCCCATGGTCGTGAAGGCTCCTGTCGGTCGGTTTGTCGGTCGGTATCGTCAACCCAGCCATGCTAACCACCCCCCTCCTCGATTGCCTGTGGGCGAACTCATAGGTCGGGAGACAGGTCGGGAAGAGACCTGGAAAAGACCGGTAAGAGGGTCGCCCTCACGCGGCCGATACCCTAGGGGCGTGACGTTCCCGGTAGTCGGCATGGTCGGCGGGGGCCAGCTCGCTCGTATGACACACGAGGCAGGCATCCCGCTGGGCATCAGGTTCAAGCTCCTCAGTGACACCCCTCAGGATTCCGCGGCGCAGGTCGTGAGCGATGTCGTCATCGGCGACTATCGCGATCTCGACACGCTGCGCGACTTCGCGAGGGGCTGCGATGTGATCACTTTCGATCACGAACACGTACCCACCGAGCACCTCAGGGCTCTGGAGGCGGACGGCATCCCCGTCCGCCCGGGCCCCGACGCACTCGTGCACGCCCAGGACAAGGGCGTGATGCGCGTGAAGCTCGACGCGATCGGTGTGCCGTGCCCACGGCACAGACTCGTGACCGACCCACAGGATGTGGCGGCCTTCGCGGCCGAAGGCCTCTCCGAGGGAGCCGAGGGCGACGGCTTCCCCGTCGTCCTGAAGACCGTCCGCGGCGGCTACGACGGCAAGGGCGTCTGGGTCGTCGACTCCGTCGAGGAGGCCGCCGAGCCGTTCCGCGCCGGCGTGCCCGTGCTCGCCGAGGAGAAGGTCGACTTCGTACGGGAGCTCGCGGCGAACGTCGTACGCTCCCCGCACGGCCAGGCCGTCGCCTACCCGGTGGTGGAGTCCCGGCAGGTCAACGGCGTCTGCGACACCGTCATCGCCCCCGCCCCCGACCTCGACCGGGCCCTCGCCCTCAAGGCCGAGGAGATGGCCCTCACCATCGCCAAGGAACTCGGCGTCGTCGGCCACCTCGCCGTCGAGCTGTTCCAGACCCGCGACGGCCGCATCCTCGTCAACGAGCTGGCGATGCGCCCGCACAACTCGGGCCACTGGACCCAGGACGGCGCGATCACCAGCCAGTTCGCCAACCACGTCCGCGCGGTCCTCGACCTCCCCCTCGGCGACCCGCGCCCGCGCGCCAAGTGGACCGTCATGGTCAACGTCCTCGGCGGCGACTACCCCGACATGTACTCCGCGTACCTGCACTGCATGGCCCGCGACCCCAAGCTCAAGATCCACATGTACGGCAAGGACGTGAAGCCCGGCCGCAAGGTCGGTCATGTCAACACCTACGGCGACGACCTCGACGACGTGCTGGAGCGCGCCCGTCACGCTGCCGGCTACCTGAGAGGCACGATCACCGAATGAGCCCTGTTGTTGGCATCGTCATGGGGTCGGACTCCGACTGGCCCGTCATGGAGGCGGCGGCCAAGGCCCTCGACGAGTTCGAGATCGAGTACGAGGTCGACGTCGTCTCCGCGCACCGGATGCCGCGCGAGATGGTCACCTACGGTGAGCAGGCGGCCGAGCGCGGCCTGAAGGCGATCATCGCCGGTGCCGGCGGGGCCGCTCACCTCCCCGGCATGCTCGCCTCGGTCACGCCCCTGCCGGTCATCGGCGTCCCGGTGCCGCTGAAGTACCTCGACGGCATGGACTCCCTGCTCTCGATCGTGCAGATGCCGGCCGGCGTGCCCGTGGCCACCGTCTCGGTCGCCGGCGCCCGCAACGCCGGTCTGCTCGCCGCCCGCATCCTCGCCACCCACGACGAGGACCTGCTGCAGAAGATGCGGGAGTTCCAGCAGGACCTGAACGACCAGGCCACCGAGAAGGGCAAGCGCCTGCGCGCCAAGGTAGAGGGCGCGAGCGGCTTCGGCTTCGGCTCGGGGAAGTGACGGCGATGACCCCCGCCTCGTCGGAGGCGGCCCGGGAACTCCTGCGCGAGTTCCCGGTCGTCGACGGCCACAACGACCTCCCGTGGGCCCTGCGCGCACAGGTCCGCTACGACCTCGACGCCCGCGACATCGCCGCCCACCAGGGCGCCCACCTGCACACCGACATCCCGCGCCTGCGCGCGGGCGGCGTGGGCGCGCAGTTCTGGTCGGTGTACGTCCGCTCGGACTACGCCGGTGACAAGGCGGTCAGCGCCACCCTCGAACAGATCGACTGCGTACGGCAGTTGCTGGCGCGTTACCCGGACGACCTGCGCTCCGCGCTGACGGCGGCGGACATGGAAGCCGTCCGCGCCGAGGGCCGTATCGCTTCCCTGATGGGTGCCGAGGGCGGTCACTCCATCGCCAACTCGCTTGCCACGTTGCGGGCGTTGTACGCGCTCGGTGTCCGCTACATGACCCTCACCCACAACGACAACATCGCGTGGGCCGACTCGGCGACGGACGAGCCCGGGGTGGGCGGTCTGTCGGCCTTCGGCCGCGAGGTCGTCCGGGAGATGAACCGCGAGGGCATGCTCGTGGACCTCTCGCACGTGGCGGCGACGACGATGCGCGACGCGCTGGACGCCACGTCGGCCCCCGTGATCTTCTCCCACTCCTCCTCCCGCGCGGTGTGCGACCACCCGCGCAACATCCCCGACGACGTCCTCGAACGCCTCCCCGGGAACGGCGGCGTCGCGATGGTGACGTTCGTACCGAAGTTCGTGCTCCAGGCGGCCGTGGACTGGACGGCCGCGGCCGACGAGAACATGCGCGCCCACGGGTTCCACCACCTCGACACGACCGCCGAGGCGATGAAGGTGCACCGCGCCTTCGAGGAGAGCAACCCGCGCCCGATCGCCACGGTGTCCACGGTCGCCGACCATCTGGACCACATGCGTGACGTGGCCGGGGTGGACCACATCGGCATCGGCGGCGACTACGACGGCACCGCCTTCACCCCTGACGGCCTGGGCGACGTCTCCGGCTACCCCAACCTCATCGCCGAACTCCTGGACCGCGGCTGGTCGAAGACCGACCTGGCCAAGCTCACCTGGCAGAACGCCGTACGGGTGCTGGGCGCGGCGGAGGACGTGGCGCGCGACCTTCAGGCGACGCGGGGGCCGTCCAACGCGACCATCGAGGCGCTGGACGGCTGATCGTCGAGGGCGGGGTAGTCGGTGTAACCGGTCGCCCCGCCCGTGTACATCAGGTACCGGTCCCGGACAGGGTTGAGCGGTGCGCCGAGGCGCAGGCGGGTGACCAGGTCCGGGTTGGCGAGGAACGGCCTGCCGAGGGCGACCAGATCGGCCCCGGCGGCCAGCATGCCGGCCGCGGCCCGGGTGACGCCCTCGGTGGTGAGGTCGGGCAGTACCGGGTTGCCGATCAGGACGCCCGGCCAGTCCGCGCGGATCCTCCGGTAGACCGCCGTGCCCGGGTCGGCGTGCACGAGGTGCAGGTAGGCCAGGTCCAGAGCCCGCAGCCGGGCCACCAGCGCCGGGTAGAGGACGTCGGTGTCGAACTCCTCGATGCCGTTGACGGTGTTTCCCGGGGAGATCCGCACCCCCACCCGGTCGGCGCCGATCGCATCGGCGACAGCCTCGGTCACCTCCGCCGTGAAGCGCCCCCGCCGCTCCGCCGGCCCGCCGTATCCGTCCGTCCTGCGGTTGGTGTTCCCGGCGAGGAACTGGTGCAGCAGATGCCCGTTGGCCGAGTGCACCTCGACTCCCTCGAAGCCCGCGTCGACGGCCCGGCGGGCGGCCGCGGCGAAGTCGGCGACGGTGGCCCGGATGTCGTCGACCGTCATCTCCCGGGGGACGACGGCCGGCAGGTGCCCGCGCGGCGTGAAGATCTTCTCCGGCAGCGGCACGGGGGAGGGCGCGACGGGCGTCAGGCCGGTGGTCTCCGGATGGCTGACCCGCCCGCCGTGCTGGAGCTGCAGGAACATCCGCCCGCCGCCCTCCCGCACGGCCTCGGTCACCCGCCGCCACCCGGCCAGGTGCCGGTCGGTGTGGATCGCGGTGATGTTCGGGTACGTCTGCCCGACCGCGTTCGGTGTCGAGGCCTCGCCGATGATCAGACCGGCCGTGGTGCGCTGGGTGTAGTGGGTGACCATGAGGTCGGTCGGGGTGCCGTCCGCCGCCGCGCGGTTGCGGGTGAGCGGTGCCATCACCAGGTGGTGGGGAAGTGAGAGCCGGCCGAGCCGGGCCGGTGCCAGGAGATCCGTCGTCTGCGTCATGCCCGTACGCTAAAACCTGACATCAGTGTCAGATTCAAGTCCGGGCAGTCGACGGAGGCGGAGGCGGAGATGCGGATCGGGGAACTCGCCCGGCGCACCGGCGTGAGTGAGCGGTCGCTGCGCTACTACGAGACCCAGGGCCTGCTGCGCGCCGAGCGCACCCCGGGCGGGCACCGCGACTACCCCGAGGCGGCCGTGGACCGGGTCGTCCGGATCCAGGAGCTGTTCGCCGCCGGGCTGCACAGCAGCCGGATCGTGCAGTTGCTGCCCTGCATGCGGGACGCCGACGGCGGCCCCTCCGCCGTCGCCACGCCCCGGCTGGTCGAGGACCTCACCGCCGAACGCGACCGCATCGACCGCCTGATCGCCGACCTCGTCCGCTCCAGGGAGACCCTGAACGAGGTGATCGAGGCGGCGCGGGAAAGCTGACCGCCCGCGACAGCCCGCCGTTGCAGACCACTGCTGACCTGGGCAACGTCCAGCGCGTCCTGCGCGAAGCCGACTTCACGGCCCGGGGGCACGGCGGCGCCGGGAGCGAGCCGTCGACGGTGAAGAGCGCCGAGTCGGACGGGTAGCCAGCCGTCAGCGAGGCCAGATCACGGGTGCTCGATCCGGCAGAGGCAGAACGGATGGCCCGCCGGATCGGCGTAGACCCGCCAGTCCTCCTTGTCGTCGGCGTGCAGCAACCGCGCCCCCAGCTTCAGCACCTTCTCCTCAGCCGCGTCGACCTCCTCCCAGGTGGACCCGGCGTCGAAGTCGAGGTGGAACTGCTGCGAGTTGCGGTCGGCCCGCGGCCACTCCGGCGGGGTGTACCCGGGCGCCGGCTGGAAGGCGAGCCGTGGCCCGTCCGGGATCTGCAGGACGACCCAGTCGGGGTCGTCGTCCTCGGGTGTCCCGCCGCCGACGTCGGCGTAGAAGCGGGCGAGGGCGCGCGGGTCGGGGCAGTCGATGGCGACGGTGTACAGGCGGGCGATGGGTGCCATGGGTCCTCCCGGTGGTCAGTCGGTCAGGGTGTGATCAGCAGGCGCACAGACAGAACGGGTGCCCGGCCGGATCCGCGTAAACCCGGAAGGTCCGCGAACGGTCCTCGGCGTCCAGCGGCTTCGCCCCCAGTGCCAGTACGCCTTCCTCGGCCGCGTCCAGGTCCGCGACGGTCAGGTCCAGATGGAACTGCTGCGAGTGATCGGGCGCCGGCCACTGCGGCGGTACGAACCCGGGGACGGCCTGGAACGCCAGCGACTGCCCGCCGGGCACCTTCAGGTCCACCCAGTCTCCTTCGCCCTCGACGTTTCCGCCGAGCACGCGCGCGTAGAAGTCAGCGAGGGCACGGGGGTCGGGACAGTCCAGGACGACGGCGCCCAGTTCGGCGATGGCCATGACTTCCTCCTCGAAGTCTTGGTTACCCCTACAGCTCTGTAGAGGGTAACTCCGTTACTGCATACTGCATCATTGGCGGTAACGTCGCAAGGGGAAACGGGAGGTAGCGTGCAGCCATGAGTGAGAGATCGCCCGCGCCCGGGGGCCTGGAGCTGGTCGAGTCCCTGGTCAACACGCTGGACATCGAGTCGGGTGCCGACTCGCTGGACACGGCGGAGGGCCGGGCACGCTTCGGGCTGGCCGAGGAGGACATACCTGGAGCGCGGGAGCTGCGCGAGTCCCTGCGGGTGGCTCTGCTCGCGCACGCGGGGCATCCGCCGCATCGTGCCGTGACGCCGCTGGGTGAGCTGCTGGCGGCGGGCCCGCTGGTGGTCGCGGTGGACGCGGGTGACGGTTCGGCGACACTCGCCCCGGCCGAGGAGGGGCCGTTGGCCTCGCGGGTGGCGGCGGCGATCGCCCGGGCCCTGGTCGAGGGCACCTGGAACCGGCTGAAGGCCTGCGAGGCCGTCGACTGTCACTGGGCGTACTACGACCGCAGCCCGGGGGGCCGTGGTCGGTGGTGCTCCATGCAGGTGTGTGGGGCGCGGGCGAAGATGCGGCGGTATCGGGCCAAGTGACGCCATGACGCCCGCTGGGGTGCCGGGTTGTGCCGTCTGGCGGGTGCGGCGCCGTTGGGGCTGGTCGCGCAGTTCCCCGCGCCACTTCAGGGGCGCTGCCGTCAGGTCTCCTCTTCGCGGGGCCGGGACGCCCTTGAGCCCACCAGCAGAAGGCACAGGACCGAGACCCCTGCCACTATCCCGGTCAGGACCAGCAAGGGATCCAGTCGGCGGGTTGGCGAGGCGGCGATCTGGGCTTGCGGTGCTGGGGATGGGGTGGCCGTCGGCGTGGATGACGGTGCCGGGGACTGTGCAGCGGCCTGGTGCGACGGTGACGGTATGGACCGTGCGGGCGAGGGGGTCGGTGAGCGTGTTGCCGCTGTACGACTCGGTTGGCTCGCGTGATGACCGGACGTGTGTTGTCCCGTCGATGACCCCGTACCCGAGTGGTCGTGCGTCGGTGCCGGTGCTGCCGCCTCGACCACGATCCGGGCGGTCATGTTCGGGTGGACGGTGCGGTAGTAGGCGCACGTCCCCGGCGTGGTGAAGGTGAAGCTCCAGCTTCCGCCCTTGTTCAGCATGGGGGAGTGGAAGGCGGCCGGAGCCGACGTGGTCTTCGCGTCGTGCGAGGCGGTGTCCTGGTTGGTCCAGGTGACCGTGGAACCGGCGGTGACGGTCAGGGTCGCGGGGCTGAACGCGTGCCCGCTCATGGCAACCCGGTACGTCGCCGCCGAGGCCCGGCCGGCCGGCAGCACGAGCAGCAGCCCGACCAGGACGGACAGGACCGACGGTACGGCCAGGGCGAGGACGGTCCCCTGGACCGCTCGCCGTGCCGCCCTCACGCGAACTCCCCGGCGACCAGCAGCCGCAGCAGGGTGGTGGGCCGCACCCGGTCGAACCGGAAGCCGGTGGCGCGGCGCAGCAGCCGGTACGGCAGCCGGGCGGTGCCCACCACGAGCAGCCGGTCGTCGGACCGCTCGACGACCGCAGCCGTAGCAGCGCGGGGAAGTCGGCGCCGTCGGTGCGGTCGATGCCGAGGTCGCCGGTCAGCTGGACCGTGGTACCGGTGCCCTCGTGGGCGGTGGCGTGGACGTGGTCGAGGCTGAGGGCACTGAGGGCACCCTTGAGGTGGGCGTCGTCGAACTCGAAGCGGAAGGTGGGGTGTTCGTCGGTCTCGGGGACGGTGAGCGAGGCCACCGTGAGGGCGAGGCGGCGGCGTCGGAGCGGCAACGGGCCGCACAGCGCGGTGAGTTCGACGAGCGAGCGGCCGGGGGCCACGGTGTAGCGGCCGGGCAGGGGCAGCCAGGGGGGGGCGAGCCGGGGGCCCCGGGCGGGGTCGGGTTGCTGGGCAGGGTGACGGTTGTCATCCCGGTCTCCTTGGGAAGCGGTTCCGGAAGGGCGGCGGTGACGGGGACAATGGGGGAGCGCCGGTCCGGCCGACTGAGCCTCGGCCGGACCGGCGTCCGTCTTCCGCGCGGGCGGTGTCAGCAGCTGTTGGTGAGGAAGTCCTCGGTGGGGGCGAGCAGCTGCCCGGCCCAGACCGTGTGCATCTTCACGTAGCCGTCGGCGTTCAGCAGATCGGCGACCTGCTGCCCGGGCGACTCCTCCAGGTGCGCCTTGTTGATGTGGTTCAGCAACACGCTGAGCGTGTCGTCGAGGATCGTGCCGCCGCCCTCGGTGGCGGGCGTGGGCTCCGAACCGGGCGGGATGGGGGAGGCGCCGTGTCCGGGGTGGCTGGAGTCGCCCGTGTGGCCCGCGTGGTCCTCGCCCGTGCCGCCGGGATAGAAGACGCCGGTGCCGCCGGTGACCGGCAGCCCCCTGGTGCCCGGCTGATCGCCCGGGATGCCTCCCGCGGTGCCCCCAGGAGCTGCCGGCGGGGCGGACTCGGCCGGAGTGGCCGGTGTCGTGGCCGCGGGCGGTGCGGCGCTCGGGGTTGAGGAGGCGGCCGGGGCGCCGATGCCCGACGCGTATCCGAGTACGACCACCACGGCACCGACGAGCGCTCCCGCGACCAGTTCGTCACGGTGGTCGTGCGGCCACAGGGCCCGGCGGAACAGGGGGATGGTCACTCCTGGCATGGTCTGTTCAAAACCAGCGAACGACGACCAGTGGAGTGGCGCGCGAATTCCGTGCGGCTACGCGTCAGTTAAAACGCCTGTTGCGGCGCCTCTCTTTCGACGGGACCCCCGCTGTGAGACCGGGTGAGACCGTTACTATTCCGCGCAATGCGGCTGTGAAGAATTAGTGTGCGAACATTTCTCTTCCCACACGCTACTCGAATAGAATTCGCAGCCGCGTGGGGATTTCAAAGAGAACGCCATATGCCCGTTGTGCAGGTCTGCCATGGGCGGGCCCCGGGCGCCCGGGGGCCCGTCCCCCATGGGGAAGGCCGCCCGAGCACGATTCCCTTGCCCGGACGGCCCGCGCGAACGGTCCGCCCTTTCTCAGGCCGTCGGCCGCCCCATCGCCCGATAAGTCCAGTCGGCCTTCCGCCACAACTCCGGGTCCAGGGCATTGCGCCCGTCCAGAATGACCCGAGCCGCCGCGACATCGCCCAGCGCCGCCGGGTCCAACTCGCGGAATTCCCGCCATTCCGTCAGATGCAGTACGACGTCGGCGCCCCGTACGGCGTCGATCGCGCTGTCGGCGTAGCCGAGGGTCGGGAAGAGGCGGCGGGCGTTGTCCATGCCCTTGGGGTCGTACACCGTGACCTGGCCGCCCTGGAGGTGGATCTGCCCGGCGACGTTCAGCGCGGGCGAGTCCCGGACGTCGTCCGAGTCGGGCTTGAAGGTGGCGCCGAGCACGGCGACCCGCTTGCCCAGGAAGGGGCCGCCGCCCAGCGCCTGCCGGGCGAGCTCCACCATCTGGCCACGCTGGCGCATGTTGATCGAGTCGATCTCGCGCAGGAAGGTCAGCGCCTGGTCGGCGCCCAACTCACCGGCCCGGGCCATGAAGGCGCGGATGTCCTTGGGCAGGCAGCCGCCGCCGAAGCCGATCCCGGCCCGCAGGAACTTCTTGCCGATCCGGTCGTCGTACCCGATCGCCTCCGCGAGCTTGGCGACATCGCCGTCGGCGGCCTCGCACACCTCCGCCATCGCGTTGATGAAGGAGATCTTGGTGGCGAGGAAGGAGTTGGCGGACGTCTTGACCAGCTCGGCGGTGGGGAAGTCGGTGACGACGAAGGGGGAGCCGGCGGCGATCGGCGTCGCGTACACCTCGCGCAGCAGCTTCTCGGCCCGCTCGCTGCGCACGCCGACCACGATCCGGTCCGGGTGCAGCGTGTCGTCGACGGCGAAGCCCTCGCGCAGGAACTCCGGGTTCCAGGCCAGCTCGGCGTCCTCACCGGCCGGCGCGTGCGCGGCGAGGTAGGCGGCGAGGCGGTCGGCGGAGCCGACGGGGACGGTGGACTTGCCGACGACGAGGGCGGGGCCGGTGAGGTGCGGGGCGAGCGACTCGAAGGCCCGCTCGACGTACGACATGTCGCAGGCGTACTCGCCGTGCCGCTGAGGCGTGTTCACGCACACGAAGTGCACATCGCCGAACGCCCCGACCTCGGCCCAGTCCATCGTGAACCGCAGCCGACCGGTCGACCCCTCGATCCCGGCCACGTGCTTGCGCAGCAGCTCCTCCAGTCCCGGCTCGTACATCGGGACCTCGCCGCGCCGCAGCATCTCGATCTTCTCGGGCACGACATCGAGCCCCAGCACCTCGAAGCCGAGCTCGGCCATGGCCGCGGCGTGCGTCGCGCCGAGATAACCGGTGCCGATCACGGTGATCTTGAGGGCCATGGGGTACTCCAGAGGTCTACGGAAGTCCGGCGGTGATGCGGCCCCGAGCATAGTCGGGCCGTTCGACGGGCAACTTTCCCGCTGTCGCCAAGCTCACGTATCACTCCCGTGAGCGGCCCCCTAAAATTTGAGTTACTTAACGGTAATTAGCGCCAGCAGTGCACTTAGACCACACAGCATCCGCTAGACCACACAGCGTCCCTGGAGCGTGAGAGACCTTGGCCGGATCGGCTGACTTCGACCTGTACCGCCCGTCCGAGGAGCACGACATGCTCCGCGACGCGATCCGCTCGCTGGCCGAGGCGAAGATCGCGCCGCACGCTGCCGCGGTGGACGAGGAGGCCCGCTTCCCGCAGGAGGCGCTGGACGCACTGGTCGCCAATGACCTGCACGCGGTGCACGTGCCGGAGGAGTACGGCGGCGCGGGCGCGGACGCCCTCGCCACGGTGATCGTGATCGAGGAGGTGTCCCGCGTCTGCGCGTCCTCCTCCCTCATCCCCGCGGTGAACAAGCTGGGCTCGCTCCCGGTGATCCTCTCCGGCTCCGAGGACCTCAAGAAGCGGTACATGACCCCGCTCGCCAAGGGCGACGGCATGTTCTCGTACTGCCTCTCCGAGCCGGACGCGGGTTCCGACGCCGCCGGCATGAAGACGAAGGCGGTCCGCGACGGCGACCACTACGTCCTGAACGGCGTGAAGCGCTGGATCACCAACGCCGGCGTCTCCGAGTACTACACGGTGATGGCGGTCACCGACCCCGCCAAGCGCTCGAAGGGCATATCGGCCTTCGTCGTCGAGAAGTCGGACGAGGGCGTCTCCTTCGGCGCCCCCGAGAAGAAGCTCGGCATCAAGGGCTCCCCGACCCGCGAGGTCTACCTGGACAACGTTCGCATCCCGGCGGACCGCATGATCGGCGAGGAGGGCACCGGCTTCGCCACGGCGATGAAGACGCTGGACCACACCCGCATCACGATCGCCGCGCAGGCCCTGGGCATCGCCCAGGGCGCCCTGGACTACGCCAAGGGCTATGTCCAGGAGCGCAAGCAGTTCGGCAAGCCGATCGCCGACTTCCAGGGCATCCAGTTCATGCTCGCCGACATGGCCATGAAGATCTCGGCCGCCCGCGCCCTGACCTACCAGGCCGCCGCCGCCTCCGAGCGCGGCGACGCCGACCTCACCTACCTCGGCGCCGCCGCCAAGTGCTTCGCGTCCGACGTGGCGATGGAGGTCACCACTGACGCCGTCCAGCTGCTCGGTGGCTACGGCTACACCCGTGACTACCCGGTGGAGCGGATGATGCGCGACGCCAAGATCACGCAGATTTATGAGGGCACGAACCAAGTCCAGCGGATCGTTATGGCGAGGAACCTCCCCTAGCAGGGTTTTTGCAGGTCAAAGGTGGTTTCGAGGGGTCGCAGAGGCATCCTGGGCTCTCTGTCTGTTGCGGCCTGATCAGGACCGTTCCTGGGCGTCATGCTGGGGGAATCCTGGGCGGATGCCGGGCTGGAAATGGCCACTGACCTGCACAAACAACGCAGCCCCCGGCGTGACGCCGGGGGCTGTTGTCGTATGCGGATCAGGCGACCTCTGACGCCTCCGTAGGGTCGTCGGCGCCGGGCGTCAGCATCGTTGCGATGGCGGCCCGGCCGCGCTGCTCGGCCCCTTCAAAGATGTAGTGGTAGTGCTCCCTCAGCACGTCCGTACTGCTGTGGCCCATCCAGTCGGCCACGTCGTTCTCGGGGACTCCGGCGTACAGCAGCCGAGACCCGTAGTAGTGCCGGAGTGAGTGAGCCTTGCAGTACTTCACCTGTCCCTTGCCAAGAGCTTCCATCCAGATCTTCGGGTAGAAGTACGACGCGTAGAGGTAGCCGGTCCGAGTCACGTTGGGGAAGAGAAGCCGTTCCGGCCCCCATACGCCGTGGTTCTTGATGTGTCGCCGAAGCTCGAAGGCGACGTTCGGAGGGAGGGGGACGGTACGCCCTGGCTCGCCTTCGTCCCGGGCCTTGATGTGCCGACGCTGGATCGCGCTGTTCTTGCCCGACTCCGTGTCGCCGTCCTCCGCAATCTGGAAGTCGACGCGAAGCGTCTCGGCCTTGAAGTCGATCTGATCACGGGACACCGCCATGGCCTCACCCAGCCGTAGACCGCACCCGGCCATTAGCCACAGCATTGCGCGGTATCGCGGAGGAGCGGCATCCAGCATCGCCAGGACTTCCCTCGTCGTGAGTCGCCGCGCGGTGCTCTTGTGCTCCCTGATCTCCTTGGCACGGCTCCCGGCACCCTTGACCTTCTTGCACGGGTTCCGGCCGATGATCTCGTTAACGACGGCCCAGTCCATCATCCCGGAGAAGAACGAGAACCGTTGGCGTCGAGTGCGTGCCGACAGCTTCCGGTCCCGCTCCATCCACAAGAGCCACTGCTCAACGTCGGCAACCTTCAGGGACACGATCGAACGGGCCTTGAAGAACGGCTCAATGGTGGTGTTGAGGATGGATCGGTACTGCTTCTTGGTGCTGTTCTCCAGCTTCCTTTGATTGGTCCACTGCTCCCAGACGGCCGTCACCGGCTGCTTGCCCAACCGATCGTCGAGGTACGTTCCGGCGTCGAGTTCCTGTTCCTTGCGCTTGCGCTGGTCGTCTGCCCGCGTCTTGGTGGCGAACGTCTTCTGCCGTTGCTTCCCGTCAGGGTCGTACCAGAACGTCGTCCACTTCTTCGGGTCGTCCTTGGATCGCGCGACCCATGCCCTTGCCACTGAGGCAGCCCCCCTCTGTCGATGACGCACGGACGGCCCGGCGTCGCGCCGGTTGTCCGGCGTGATCCAGTCTGCCATGGTCCACCCTGGGTTGTCAACACGGGGTGGCTCACCCTGTGTGGTACGTTCAGAAGCGTGGAAGCGAATGAGAGCGGGTTCGAGATCACCCAGAAGCAAGGGGCTTGGGTGATCCGTATGTGGTGGCCGACGGGACCGATCACCGGAGGGCCGCAGCGGATCACTGTCGAGGCGGCGGATGGCTCCGCCGCGCGTGACGTGGCGCGTGGGATCTCTACGACTGTTCTGCGGAGACTCGACCTTGCGGCGGCCATGAAGCTGGCAGAGAAGGCGCCTGAGCTTCAGCAGGGCATGGAGGAGGTGACGGCGAAGGTCGAGGAAGCGGGGTTGGCGGCGGGCGTGTTGCTGACCAACGAAGGTGTGTCAGAGCCGTACTTGGCCATGCTGGCTTCGACCTACAAGACCATGGCCGACTTGGGCGCTCCGGCTCCTGTTCCGTGGCTGGCCCGACTTGTCGGCCGCCGTCCCGAGACTGTTAAGGACCATCTCAAGCGCGCTCGAAGAGAGGGCTACCTGACCACAGTTGCGGGCAAGGCTGGCGGTGAACTTACCGAGAAGACCACGGAGGTCCTCGCGGCCTTCGTTAATTCTGATGACGAGCAGAACTGACGTCCGCTACTACTGAAGCAGTACTTAATGAGCCCCCAGGCAACTGGGGGCTTTTCATTTAGGGGGACCTATGCGCACGAAGCTGATGACCGTTGACGACGTGGCCGACTACCTGAACAAGCCCCGGTCGTTCGTGTACGGCAATTGGAAGGCCCTGGGACTGCCGTTCAAGAAGGTGGGGCAGTCGCTTCGGTGCCGACCGAGTGACCTTGACCGGTGGCTGGACGAGCAGGGGGCCGAGTGAATGAGCCGAACCCTCGCCGCTTGCTTGTCGCCATGTACGACGTGAAGGAGGAATGGAGTCGTGCACTCCTTGACGCCTTCGGGCCGGGAGGATTGATCGCCACCGAGGCTGACGATTTCCGGCGGGAACATTTGCTTTGGGCCCTGGTTCAGCTCCGGTGCGTCAATGGCCGGACAGGGGCGATTTTCACCGGCGACACGGAGATAGCTCAACGGCTGGGCTACAACACCAAGGATCATCCTGGGAAGCGGTGCCGGGACGTGCTGACACGGTTGGGATTCTTCACTCAGCATGGCAAGAAGGGGAGAGCCGCCAATCTGCGGCTCTCTGCCCCCACGGACATTCTGGCGACGTACCCGACTTTGACGGACTCGGCCTATGGCGACGTACTCACCGTTACGGACACCAATCCCTCAAGGGGCAAGGGAGCGCTGAAAACGCCCACCCGGCTCCCCAAGGCACCCCCTTGGGGAGATCCTTTGCCACCTTGGCAGCAAGGTTCCCCCCTCGAAGGTCCTCATTTCCCCGGTAGAGCGGGGACTTAGTTAGAAGTAGGTAGTACATAGCTCATAGAGCGTAGGTAGTAGTGAGAAGGAGTCCCCTCCGTCGGGGCCTCTTCTCATTTCTGACATCAGGTCCAGGACCTTTGGGGGTCCTGAACCCAGCCAAGGAAAGTGGAGTTGGAGACCAACGACACCGCAGATTTTGTTCCGCCCCGGAGCGTGTGAACTGCACCTCACCGCCGGCCAACGTGTCCTGTTTCGGAGCAGAGGACACGTACATACACAGTGAGAGACGTTCTCAAGGAATTCTCTGTACTCGGCCCTGGCCTCCTCTTACCTCTGGGAGGCCGGGGCTTTCTCTTTTGGTCACAGATTCGCATTCGGGCAACGGCCCGCAAGGAGAAGCATGTTCAATCGTCATCACTTCACCGCACGTCGTCTTGCTCTCGGCCTCTCCGTTGAGGAACTAGCCGATGAGCTTCAGGTAGCCCCGTCGACCGTATATCGATGGGAATCGGGGTCAACGTGCCCGAGCCTGCGCGTGCTGATAGCGGCCAGCAGGATTCTCTGCGTACCTCTTCTGGCTCTGATCGAGGACGACGGTTCCGAGGACCGCCGTATTGCCGTGGCGCTGGATTCCATCCTTCGACTCGACATGCACAAGGAGATTGAGGCATGAGTGAGAGCCACACATCAGCGGCGCAGGAACCATCCGATGCCATCGCAGCCGAGATGCAGCGCGAGTATTCCGGGAAGCTGGCTCAGGCCGAACTGAAGGCTCAGGCCGCCAAGGCTGGTATCAGCCTGCCAGAAGGGTTCGCAGGTTATCTGGATGCCTCCAAGCTCCTCGGAGAGGACGGACAGCCGTCCATCGAGGCCATAGCCCATGTTCTTGAGCCTTTCCAGCCCCGGACGCCGGGATACGCGCAGGGGATCGGACTTGGCCGCCAGAGCGATGACGTTCATATCTCGCAGCGCCACGTTTCCCTTGATGCACGCAACCGATAAGAAGGAGATCCACCTATGGCTTTCACGTATCAGAATGCCTCTACCCATACCTTTGTTCCTGAGATCTGGGATGCCGAGCTTCTGACCCAGTTCGATCCGCTGCTCGTCTGGGGCTCTCGCCTCGTGAGTAACCGGAAGTATGAAGGCACGATCAGGAAGCAGGGCGACGTTGTGCACATCAACTCGCTTCTGCGTCCGACCGTTGGCGACTACAAGTTGCCTGACGGCATGACCGCACAGCGGCCTGAGACGGTGGACCAGGAACTTCCGATCACCGAGGCGAAGTACTTGCAAATCTTGATCGAAGATGCGGAGCGGGTACAGCTTGCTTCGGACGACTTCAACTCTCCGATCAACAAGCAGATGATTCGCGCTCTCGCCCGCCAGGCTGACACTTTTATGGGCAATGTGATTGCTTCTGCTGCTACGGCGCTGGCGAACATCGCTCCCACTGCGGGGAGCATTCCCCAGACTCTCTATTCGGGGATTCTTGACATGATGCTGGCTCTCGATGACAACGACGTTCCAGAGGGTGGCCGTTACGTGGTCGTATCTCCGAAGGTGAAGCGGTACCTCATCGAGCACCCCTCCATTGCCAATGCTGCGGCCTACGGTGAGGGCGGCGTGACCGCCAATGGCGTTGTGGCTCGTTTGGCTGGTTTCACGGTGGCCTCCACCACCGCTATGCCGTCCGGGGTAGACATCGTGGCCGGTCACAGTGAATTCGCCACCTACGCATCCCAGTTCACGGGCTTCCGTGAGGGGCAGAGTGAGAAGTACCGGGCCGACTACATCGACACACTGCACCTGTATGGCGGGAAGATCGTGCGATTCCCGGGGATGGACA
Organism: Streptomyces sp. DT2A-34; assembly: GCF_030499515.1. NCBI lineage: Bacteria > Bacillati > Actinomycetota > Actinomycetes > Kitasatosporales > Streptomycetaceae > Streptomyces > Streptomyces sp. DT2A-34. The sequence goes on from NZ_JASTWJ010000001.1 coordinate 6,068,864, forward strand.
CCAAGAAGACCGACAACACCTTTGACGAGACGAAGCCCACGAAGGGAATCGTCAAGGCCGCAGTTACGTGGCCTGCCTGACGTACTGGAGAACGGGGCCTCTGCCGAAATGGTGGGGGCCCCGCTTCTCCGTTTGTGAGCACGGACCCGAGACGGTCTGCGTCACTCAGCGTCCACAACGGGCCGAGGCCGGCCCGAGCGGACAGTAATGGAAACCAACGGACCCAAACCACTTGGAGGTCAGTGATGCCCAGGTTCCGTAACCCCGATTCACCCCACAGCCGATATAAGGGTCTGGTTGAACTGCCCTGGGAGCATGGCCTACCGGTACCCGACACGCCATCGGGCCGTGAATGGACCGAGGCTGAGCGCGAACAGTGGCGGCAGTGGTGGAGCAGTCCGCAGGCCGCTATGTGGGATGAATCGTTCGTCCCGAGTGTGGCCGTGATGCTGACGTACTACGGCAAGATCCTGGACGGTACCGCGACGAGGGACCATCTGACCGAGTACAGGCAGCTTGCCGGAGCCCTGGGGCTCACTGCTGAGGGCATGAAGCGTCTGGGATGGACTTTCCAGGGTGATGCGCAGTGAGCGCCCGCAGAGCGGCCAAGGCCGGGGCCGCAGGCGCCCACGACGGAATACGCCGAGCCGGGTACGAGTGCCCATGGGCTGAGCCTCAGTGCTCAGGGTGCGTCCAAGAGTTCGCTATTCACATCGGCTGGCAACTGACCGGAAAGGTGAGGCCGTGGGGTGACGAACTGAAGCACCAGCCGAAGAAGTGTTATGTGTGTCGCCAGATGTGAACTGAGGGGGAGGGCTCCAGACCCTCCCTTTTCAGCTCGGGGATTTGATTGGCGAACGCGATGGAAGGGAGGCGCCCCCGGCGGTCCCCATTTCTTTTCTATTACCCAATACCCCCGCTATTGCATTCATTTGAGTAATCGTTTAGAAATTCGTTCGTGATCATTCCGTGATAAGGCTTAGGCAGGATGTGATCAGTTCGCATCACACGATGCGGCGGCTGTAAGAGCAACGCTCCGGCCACACACTGAGACTTCCGACTGCCCGACCGAATCAAAGGATTCCCAGCGATGCGTAAGACGGTCCTCGTCCCCGTTCAGCACACCTTTTGCGATGCTCACATTGCGCGTGATAGCAGTGAGGAAGAGGCCAGGGACACTCTGACGCTGGGGAATCACACCTGGGACCTTTGCCTTGAACACTCCATCATCTTCGGCAGGTACCTGATGGACGCTCTTGGTGTGCCTGAGAGTGCCAAGGCTGTACCGGTTGAGCCTGAGACTGCCCCAATCGTGGAGGCTGTCTCGGAGCCGGAGCCGGAGCCGGAGCCGGAGCCGGAGCCGGAGCCGGAGCCGGAGCCGGAGCCGGAGCCTGTCCGGTCCGTGATGATCGCTGGTGAGGTTCCGGGTTACGAGTGGAACGATGCCCGCGAAGCTGTTCGCAACCTTGGGTATGAGGTTGTCGGCCGTGCCGATGACTCCACGGTGTTGCTCATCCTGGGCGAGGGTGGCGACCGCAACGGCACCAAGCTGAGGGACGCGTCCGAGCGTGGCATCCCGTGCATGGACGTGCGCACTCCGGGCCGTTTCAAGTCGGCTGTCCAGGCTGGTGAGTTGGTCGGTGGTGACCCGCTTCCCGAGCCTGCCAAGACCGGCCCCAAGGTCATGTCCGAGCGTGAGCGCAACCGTGCCGTACGAGCGTGGGCGCGAGAGAACGGGCACGCCGTACCGACCAAGGGACGCATCCCCATGAGCGTGCGCCACGCGTACGAGCTGACGCACCGAGACGGCTCCGAGGGAAAAGCGGCAGCGGCCTGAGTGCCGCACCCATCATGCCGGGCGCACTGAGCGCCCGGCACCCCCGGCCAATGGCCACCCAACTAACCCTTCTTGAGATAGAGGCAGCATGAGCACCCCCGTTCTCTACGGCCCGATCGGCCGAGCCGTCCGCAAGATCGCCCCGTTCCTCGAAGCGGACGCGCTGGGGGTGTACGTGGCCGCCCTGTCGATGTGGTCGGCCGCTATCGGCGGAACGGTTCACGTGTCATCCCGTGGCAACACCCGCCCCGTGCTGCTGTGGTCCGCCCTGGTGGCCGGAACGGGGCGGGGCAAGGGAACGGCGCTGCGTGCCGCCCATCACGTCCTGGACAAGTCCCTGGGCCGCTTTCTGGCAACACACACCACGTCCGGGATCACGTCCGGTGCGAGCATGGTCAACCACCTGTGGGAGCAGCAAGAAGCGACCGCCGAGACCGAGCACGGGCGCGACGTGCGCGCCCTGGTGGTGGAAGAGGAATGGTCGGAAGTGCTCCGCCGAGTGAAGCGTGACCCGTCGTTCACCACCAAGCTGCGGGCAGCGTGGGACGGGACGACGCTGCGCAACACCACCAAGGAAGAGGCTCAGGAAGTACGAGACCCTTCCATGGTCCTCCACTCCCACATCACACCCTCTGACTGGGCCAAGTATGTGGGTGAGTCGGAAGCGGCCGGAGGCTCGTACAACCGCATCCTCCCGTTCTTGCTCGGGGCCGTGCCGATGCTCGATGACGACCGCGTGAGCCTGCCCGAGGTGGACGGCAGGGAACTGTCCGACGCGTACGGTTGGGCCACCGCTCGGCCCCGAGTAATCACGCTCGCGGAGGATGCCCGCCCGTTGTGGCGCATCGTTCGCCGTTACGCCCGCATCCTGGGCGAGACCCTGCCCGAAGGGCAGGCCGTGTTCATCGAACGGACCGCAGAGCAGACGCTCAGGGTCGCGGCCTGTCTGGCCGCCTCCGAGTGCTCCGAGACCATCACGGAAGACATGCTGTCGGCCGCTTTCACGCTCGTGCGCCGCTCTGTCCAGGACGCGGTACGGATCACCAAGGGGGCTGATTCTCCGAAGGTGAAGCGTCAGCCGCTCAGCCTCGCCGACAAAGTACGCGCCCGCATCGAACTGCACGGCGGTCGGGCCACGTCGTCTCAGGTGCTGCCGTACGTGGGGGCAACCGCCAGTGAGGTCAAGGCACTCCCCGAAATCGCCTTCACCGTAGAACGGTCGGGGAAGACCGGCCGACCGGCCACAGTCTTCACACTCCGTGGGAACACTTCCCAGCACGAGGAGTCAGCGCCGGCCCAGCGGACCGTAATGGAAAGCAACGGAACCAAGGTCGTCCGTCTCGACGCCTACCGTCCGATCCGCACAGCGCCGGAGCCCACGCCCGAACCGAAGCGGCAGGAACCGGTGAGCGATTCCAACCCCTTTCGCGCACTGCTCTAACCAACGAATGCAGAAGCCCCGGCCACTGGCCGGGGCTTCTTTGTTGCTTCGACTACCTGACTGGGCACGCCAGTTCAGGCATCGAGCGATTTGGAGAGCACGTCACGACGGCCAGGGACAGGTACGAGGGTCGTTCGAGGTAGAAGCCGTGGGACACGTCACCGCCCTCCCTCAACCGCTCATCGGCGGAGTTCACGAGAAGCGTCAGATGGGTGGTGTCCCGCTCCGGCTCCGACGCGAACCGGGGCGCGTACTCCGCCAACCGTTCCCCGAGCCAGGCCGCCGCTTCCTTCGCCTCATCCCACGTGGCACGAACCAGCGAACGCGGCTTGATGAGCCAGTACGCGGTTTCCAGCGGGGGAAGGTCAACGGTCGGGAACTCGGCCGACACCTCCCGGTACCGCTGGATCAGCTCCGGTCTACTCCCGGCCGGGGGCGGCTCAGGGTGCGGGGGCCGCCGTAGGGCCTCGTTGTCGAAGCGCTCTTTCGGGCCGGTCCACAGATAGCCGTGGTGGTGCACGAGTCGTTCCCGTTTCGAGAAGTGCCAGCCGGGCACGGGCCCAGGGACGGGGGATGGACCCGGCCCGGCTGACGGAGAGGGAGGATCAGACGTTGAGGCCGAACCGCGCCGGGTCGATCCCGGCCGCGTCCAGTTCCTCCGTGGTGAACCGCAGCGGCTGCGCGTCCGGCCGCTTGCTGTCGCCGAGGGCCCAGGCGTCGTCGCCGATCCGGGCCAGGGTCACGCACCCCTCGGTACAGGGGCCGCCGCACGCCTTCACGAACGAGGCCCCGTCGATGTCGAGCCCGTACAGGTCGGTTCCGTTCAGCATTACTGCACCTTCCTGCTCAACTAATCGCGGCCATGGCTGACCGCCGCCGCCCATTCCGGGCGGGAGTTCAAGGGAGGAGAGGGAGAGACTTCAGCGTCCGGAACCTTGGCCGCGTTCCGTGCAGCGCCAGCACTCGCATGGCGGCCAAGCGCTCGTGAGCAGGGGCGGAAGATCGTCCGTCGTGGCCACGGCTTGCTCCGGCCCCCAGGTCTGCCCTGAGTCGCGAGAGACCCGCATGGTCATCAGGGGGCGGTCGGCGAAGAGCCTTGAGCCCGTTCCCTTGCTCATGACGCGTGCGCTTCTGCGTGGTGCTGGCGCATCCGTACGTTGGCGTCGGATACGGCGCTGTAGTCGAACGTGGAGCGGGCGTTCTCGCGGGCTACCGATATGGACAGGCAGTCAGCGCAACCGGGTTTGGGTGACGGCTCGCGAGGTGACTCCGACAGGCACGTTCGTGCTGTCGTGTGGGTTCCAGGATCGGAAGTTCTCTCTTCGCTCTCCATGGCGCCATCTTCGGCGGGCCACGGATGCGGCTCTAGCCTGTTTCCTGTTCCCGCAAAAAGTCGTCGCGGATACCTTCGACCAGGCCCCGCATGTGGTCACCGGACAATGCCACTCGTTCGAATCCCTCGAACTTCTCGACGTAGAGGCCAACGTCCCTTGGGTCCGTCACGACTACCTCAGCGTGGACGGTCTCAACCGTGACCATTCGATCGTCGCGGATGACGAACGCATGATTCGCAATGTCGCGCTGCTGAATCCGCAACGGGACTATGCGGATGTCCACATGAGACAGGCGGGAAATGGAAACGATTCGGTCGAGCTGTGCCGCCATCATCTGTGGCGGGACAATGCGCCACCGCAGGACAGGTTCTGTGATTATGAACCGCAGCGACTTGGTGTTGTCGTAGAGGACCGCTTGACGTTCAAGCCTGCCGTTGATCGTCCGGGAGAGAGAGTCCTCACTCAGATCATGACGCTGGAGGACGGCACGGATGTACTCCGGTGTCTGGAGCAGCCCCGGCACCAGGGCCGGTTGGAACAGCCGGAGCGTGGACATCTGGGCCTCAAGGGCCTTGGCGGCTTGCTGGCCCTTGTGGACTCCGATGCGCTTCAACAGGCGCCATGCCGTCGCTTCCGTTGCCGATGCCCGCGCAGCCTCGGTGTACTCCGCCTTCACCTCGTCCGAGACGCCGATGGCGGCCAGGATGCGCTCTACGTCCGTCGCGCTGGCCGCGAGCTTGGCATTCTCGATCTTGGAAAGCTTGGACGGAGACATGAGGGCGCTGCGGGCCACTGCTTTGGCTTCCTTGCCGGATGCCACTCGCAGGGCCCGCAGCGCGGCCCCAAGCTGTGCCCTGTTCACGCCCCGTGCTTGGCCCACCATTCGGTGAACGGCTCCGCGTGCGCCAGCACCAAGTCACGGTGCCCGGCGAATTCCGGCGCGCGTTCCGGTGGCAGGACTTCCGAACCCAGGTACTTTCCGGTGCCGTCGTAGTTCATGACGGCCACGGACTCGGAGTCGAAGAGCCAGAAATCAGGTACGTTCTCTAGGGGGTTCGGCCTATCGGTGATGTCGAGAATGAAGAACTCCTCACCCCCGGACATGTTCTTCTGGTACCCCCACCCGAGTTCGAACCTAAGATAGTCCGTGAGTGGGAGCCGCAGAATGTGAACCCGGTAGACTCGTTTCCCTCTTCCTGTGTGTGAGCGGAGTTCTTCGACCCAGCCCGCGTTGTAGTCGTCCGGCTGCGGCTCCCCGGCCAGGAACGCGTGATAAGCGTCGACGTTCCCGGACTTGCTGTAGTCGTCCAGGGTTTCCAGCCGGAACGCCTCACGCTCGAACGCGTCGAAGAGGTCGCCGAGGGTCCTAGATGAGGTTGTCACGGATGGCCTTCTGGATCAGTTCCACCGGGATCTCGACGAGGGTTTCGTGAGCGGGAATCTGAAGCCCGTGATCGGTCGGAGTCTCGCCCTGCACCAGCAAGGTGCCGCGATCCGTCGCGTAGATCGTCGGGCAGTCCTTGATGTCGCACGTGCTGACCAGCTTGGTGACCTTCATGGTCCTGGTTCCCCTCTCGCGTGCTGCTGCCATTTACCCCGCGTGTGGCTCGATGCTCCCGAGGGTGAGGTGCGTGGGTCAAGCGATCACGGTTGATGGAACAGGAAACCGCGTAACCTGCCACGAGCCCGCTCGTCTGTCGCGCGGCGTGTGGTGGCGTCTCTGGTACGGCGCCCACCTGGGCAGACTGCTGACGATCATGGGGAAATGCTGGGGAGGCCCCTCCAGGGAGGGGTGTTCGTGCAGGTCAGAGCTGTATGGCCTGTAAAGCACGCAGATCTACGAGGGTACGAACCAGGTCCAGCGCATCGTGATGGCGCGGAACCTGCCGTAGCCCTCCGGCAGGGTTCCCGCACGCTGACAGGGTTCTCGCACGCTAACAGGGTTCTCGCACGACAAAGCCCCCGGCATCATGCCGGGGGCTTTGTCGGTGTCGGGGTGTCCACCGGGTCGGCGGCGCGTTCAGTCGTCGAAACCCTCGGCCGCCCGCTTCTCGCGCAGTTCCTTGATGGCGCGTCGGCGGGCCAGGCGGTGGGTGCGGCGGATCTGGGCCTCCTGGTTGCGGCGCTTGTCGCGCTCGGTCTCCGGTATCACCGGGGGGACACGGCGTGGCTTGCCGTCGGCGTCCACTGCCGCGAACACCAGGTAGGCCGAGCCGACCTGGGTGGGCGGCGCCGACTCGTTCCAGCGCTCGGCCAGGACCCGTACGCCGACCTCCATCGAGGTCCGGCCGGTCCAGTTGACCTGGGCCTTCACATGGACGAGGTCGCCGACGCGGACCGGCTCCAGGAAGGCCATCTGGTCCATGGACGCGGTGACGGCGGGGCCGCCGCTGTGCCGGCCGGCCACGGCGCCCGCCGCGTCGTCGACGAGTTTCATGATCACGCCGCCGTGCACCGTACCCAGCAGGTTGGTGTCGTTGTGGGTCATGATGTGGCTGAGGGTGGTGCGGGACGCGGAGGTCGGCTTGCCCGGGATCTCCGGAGTGCCCGACTCTGCGGCGGTGACCTGGTCTGTCATGGCCTCCACCTTATGCCGCCCCGAGATTCGCGGACTTTGTGTTGGGTTCGCAACAGCCGTGCCTCTATTTTCCCCCGAACCTTGTAAGGGACCTGGTCGTGCCCTGCACACTGGGGCGCATGAATGACTGGCCCGGTGGATGGTCCGACGACAATCGCGGTAACCGCTACGGACGCGGCAGCTCGAGGGCACAGCCCGAGGGCGCCCGCGTGATGCGGCAGGTCCGCCGCGGTCCGGCGGCGCCGCCCGGCCAGGGGTACGGCGGGGTGCCGCAGCAGCCGTCGTACGTGAACGGCCAGGGCCACGGCGGCTACGGCGACGACACCGTCCACGACGACGGGTACGACAGCGGCTACAACACCGGTCAGGTCTACGGCGGGTCCGGCGGCCCGGGTGGCCCCGGGGGCCGCGGGATGCGCGAGCCGCGGCCCGCGCCGAACTGGCGGCGCCGTATCAAGGTGACCGCGATCACCGTCGTGACCGTCCTCGTCGTGACGTCCGTCGCCACCTACTTCTGGGCCGACTCCAAGCTCAACCGCGAGGTCGACCTGTCCAAGGTCATCGACCGGCCGGAGGCGGGCGAGGGCACCAACTACCTGATCGTCGGCTCCGACAGCCGCGAGGGCATGTCGGCCGAGGAGAAGAAGGCACTGCACACCGGCTCCGCCGAGGGCAAGCGCACGGACTCGATGATGATCCTGCACACCGGCGACAACGGCCCGACGCTGATCTCGCTGCCGCGTGACTCGGACGTCGAGATACCGACCTTCGTGGGCTCCGAGTCCGGCAAGACGTACAAGGGCACGGGCCGGCACGTGAAGCTGAACGCCGCGTACGCCGAGGACGGCCCGGAGCTGCTGGTCCGCACCGTCGAGTACAACACCGGGCTGCACATCGACCACTACGTCGAGATCGGCTTCGCCGGCTTCGCGAACATCGTGGACGCGGTCGGCGGTGTCGAGATCGACATCCCGCAGGACATCAAGGACTCCAAGTCCGGCGCGGACTTCAAGAAGGGCACGCAGACCCTGAACGGCGAGGAGGCGCTCGCCTTCGTCCGCACCCGCTACGCGCTGGCCGGCTCCGACCTGGACCGCACGAAGAACCAGCAGAAGTTCCTCTCGGCCCTGGCCAACCAGGTGGCGACGCCGAGCACGATCCTCAACCCGTTCAAGCTGTACCCGACCATGGGTGCGGGGCTGGACTCGCTGATCGTCGACAAGGACATGGGCCTGTTCGACCTGGCGGACATGTTCTGGTCGATGAAGGGCGTCAGCGGCGGCGACGGCAAGTCGATGAACATGCCGATCTCCGGCTCCTCGGGCGGCAACCTCGTCTGGGACAAGGCGAAGGTGAAGACGCTGGTGGAGCAGCTGAAGAACGACGAGACGGTGACCGTCTCCGGCAACTGAGCGGCGCGCGGCCCGAGCGGCGTCCGCGCACAGCAGTCGAGGGCACCCCAGGGGGTGCCCTCGAGTGTTTCCGGGGGGCGCCGGACTGTCGTCACATGGTGGCGCCCGACATCGCGCGGCAGGACTCGGCGCAGCGGCGACACGCCTCGGCACAGCGCATCATCTGCGGGTCGTCCGGCATGGACATACACGCCTCGGCACACATGTCACAGGCCTTGGCGCACATCGCGCACATCTCGGCCGACATGGGCGAGCGGCGCATCATCATGTCCGCGCACATACGGGTCGTCTCGGCGCAGTCCATGAGCGCCCGCATGATCTGCATCTGCGGCTGGCCGCCCATCTGCATGCAGGAGCTCATCGTCTCCTCGCAGGCCACGTGGCAGGACATGCACGCGTCGACGCAGGCCTGCATCTCCTTGCTCATGGCGGTCATGGTTCGTTGCTGGGTCATGGCTCCTCCTGGGGTGCGGGAAGCCCGGGGCGGGCCCCGTGCCCTTCCGTCCTACGCCCGCCCGCCGCACCGCGCCATCGGACGGACGCGAACGATTCACCCCGGGTGCCGCACACGGCAAGGTGCCCGGCGTTACGCCGGAGGTCGCCGCACGGGTCCATTGAGGTTACGGCCCGCCTCGGTGCAGGTGAGGAGCGTGATCCCCTACGAGCACCCCGCCTCGTCGCCCCGTACCACCATCGACTCGCCCTCGGTCGAGTCCGCGGCCCGTACCTTGCGTACCTGCCTGAAGTCCGTCCCGACGATCATCTTCAGCGTCGGCCCCAGCCCTTTCACCGCGCGCAGCTCGCTCCCCGGCACCGCGGCGGCCAGGGACTTCGCCGAGCGGTCCCAGCGCGGGTCGTGGGCGACGACCGTGCGCTTCACCGGGCGGTCCGCCGCGCTCACCGGCCGCCCCGTCGTCCGGAACCCGGTCGCCGCCAGCGCAGCGTCGACGCGCTTGCCGAGGTCGGCGGCCTGAGTGCCGTTCTCCACCTGGACGTGGATCTCCTGTGGGGCGACCTCCACCCGGACCGGCCTGCGCCTCGGCCGGTGCACGGACAGCGGCTCGTCCTCGCGCAGCGCCCTGAACAGACGCTCGGACTTCGCGGCGTCCCACTTCACCGTGGAACCGACGCCCTTCACGGTGTGCTCCAGCTGCTGGATGGGCACGGTCGTGAACTCCGACGACGACGGCGAGAAGTTCCGCATCGCCCGCCCGAGATCGAGCAACTCGCCCGTCCCGAACCCCTCGTCGGCCCGCACCGAACCCAGCACCGCCCGCGTCACATCCCGGAACCGCATCGGGTTCAGCAGGATCCCGGACGACGTCGCCCGCTCGATCAGCGCCGCCATGAAACGCTGCTGGCGCTGCACCCGGCCCAGGTCGGAGGCGCTGTCGACATGCCGCGAGCGCACGTACTGCAACGCCTCCCCGCCCATCAGCCGGTGCGTGCCGGCCGGCAGGTCGAGGCCGGTGTACGAGTCCTTCATCGGCTCGGCGGTGCAGATCTGCACCCCGCCGACCACGTCCACCGTCCTCATGAAGCTGGTGAAGTCGACCTCCAGATAGTGGTCGATCTTGATGCGGGTCATGTGCTCGACCGTGGCGACGGTGAGGTTCGGGCCGCCCTCCGCGTACGCCGCGTTGATCTTGATGGGGTGTGCCTTGCGCCCTTCACCGGCGGGCACCTCGGCGTACGAGTCGCGCGGCAGGCTCACCACACTCGCCCGCTCCCGGTCCTCCGAGATGTGCACGATCATGATCGTGTCGGTGCAGTGACAGGGCGCCCCGCCCAGCCGGTACTTGCGCCGCTCCTCCTCGCTGATGCGGTCACGGCCGTCCGTGCCGACCAGCAGGACGTTCATCCCGTGCCCGGCCTGCGGCCGGTTCTTCATGTCCTTGAAGGGGTCCACGCGCGCGATCTTCGCGTCCAGGCTGGTCACCACCGCGTGCCCGATCCCGGCGGAGGCGAGCACCACCACGGACAGCGTGGTCACCGCCCGCATGGCCCAGCGCGGCCTTCTCCGCCGCGCGGGCGCGACCGGCCGCGCCCCGCCGCGGGTCGGCTGCGGGCGGCGCTGCGGAGGGGCGGGGGAGCGGCGGGGCGGCGTGGGCATGGGGGGCTACCTTCCGCTGGGGCTTGCCCTGGGGGCCGTACGTGGGATCCGTGAGCACCGTAGGCCCATACGATCTGCTGACCGGGGCAGCGACCCCGGCGGGGCGCACCGGTGTCCCCCGTTCGCGGTAACGTGAGCCCCCTATGAACGCCAATCCCGACGTGCAGCTCCCCGCCGTGTCCGTCATCATGCCCGTCCTCGACGAGGAGCGGCATCTGCGCGGAGCAGTCCAAGCGATCCTCGCGCAGGAGTACGCCGGCGAGATGGAGGTCGTGATCGCCCTCGGTCCGTCCACGGACCGCACGGACGAGATCGCGGCTCAGCTCGTCGCCGAGGACTCCCGTGTCCATACGGTTCCGAATCCGACCGGACGTACGCCCGCCGCGCTCAACGCCGCGATCAAGGCCTCCCGCCACCCGATCGTCGTCCGCGTCGACGGCCACGGGATCCTCTCACCGAACTACATCGCCACCGCCGTACGGCTCCTGGAGGAGACCGGCGCGCAGAACGTCGGCGGCATCATGCACGCCGAGGGCGAGAACGACTGGGAGCACGCCGTCGCCGCCGCGATGACCTCGAAGATCGGGGTCGGCAACGCCGCCTTCCACACCGGCGGCGAGGCGCAGCAGGCCGAGACCGTCTACCTCGGTGTCTTCCGGCGCGAGGCGCTGGAGCAACAGGGCGGCTACAACGAGGAGTTCATCCGCGCCCAGGACTGGGAGCTCAACTTCCGGATCAGGGAAGCGGGCGGGCTGATCTGGTTCTCGCCCGAGCTGAAGGTGTCGTACCGGCCGCGTCCTTCGGTGCGCGCCCTCGCCAAGCAGTACAAGGACTACGGCCGTTGGCGCCATGTCGTCGCCCGCTACCACGCCGGCTCCATCAACCTGCGCTACCTCGCCCCGCCGACGGCGGTGTGCGCGATCGCGGCGGGCCTCGTGCTGGGCGCCCTGGTGACCCCGTGGGCGCTGGTGGTCCCCGGTGGCTACCTCGCGGCCATCACCGCCGGCTCGATCCCGGCCGGCAAGGGCCTGCCGGTGAAGGCACGCCTGCAGATCCCCGTCGCCCTCGCCACCATGCACATGTCCTGGGGCTACGGCTTCCTGACCAGCCCGCGGTCCCTGGCGAAGAAGGTCATCGCCTCCCGCCGCCCGGCGGTGCTCAGCGCCAACTGAGCCCGCCGGTATCGGGTGCCGTCACCACGTGAAGTTCGGGTTCACCTTCATGCAGGCCTTGGTGTCGGAGGCGTTCAGCGCGTCCGCCGTGTCCGGCGTCTTGTCGTCCTGCCTCGGCGCCTTGTACGCCGTCCCCTCCCGCCAGTCGGCGCCGACGACGAGGGTGACGCCGGAGACGTCCGTGGACTTCTCCACGGCGCTGGTCGGGATGCCGAGGGCCTTGGCGACCCGCTGGGCGTCGCCCTCCAGGTCGGCGCTCGGGTAGCGGACGAGCGTCGTGTCCTCGACCGGCGTCGCCGAGGCGTCCGCCACGGCCTGGGTGAAGCCCTTGCCGACGAGCAGCCCGGCGACGGTGGTCGCGCGGCCGCGGACCGGCGCGAGGGTGTCGGTGCGGGTGCCGTTCCGCACCTGGACGGCTATCTCGCCGTCCGCCGCGGCCGGGTCGGTGGAGGCCTTCTCCTCGGTGGACTTCTTCTTGTCCTTGCCGTCGAGCGCGACGTCCTCGCGCACCAGCCGGAACAGCTTGGTCGCGTCCTCGGTGGGCACCACCCGGCCGGTCTGGACCGTGTCGTACTCGTTCGGCATCGTCGTCATGGTGATGCGCGAGGTCGGCACCTTCTTGAGCTCGCCGGCCAGGTCGTACAGCTTCGCCACCGTGCCCAGGCCCGGGTCGACGGTGAGTGCCTTGGTGGCCGCCTCGGCGAGGGCGCGCAGCTTGCCCGGGTTGCTGAGCTTCGCGTTCTTGCGCAGCTCGCGGACCATCGAGTTCATGTACATGTGCTGCGCCTTGGCGCGGGCCAGGTCGCTGCCGTCCTCGAAGCCGTACCGGGTGCGCAGCCACTGCAGGGCCTGCTCGCCCTGGACGTACGTCGTGCCCTTCTCCAGCTTCAGCCCGGAGCCGTGGCCCTCGCTGTCCTTGGAGAGGATGTTGGCGTTCACGCAGACCGGCACGCCGCCGATCGCGTCGGCCATCGACACCACACCGGAGAAGTCGATCATCATGAAGTGGTCGATGTGGATGTCGGTGAGCTTCTCCCACGTCGCCACCGAGCACCCCGGGCCGCCGCGGCCCAGCGACCGGTTCGTCATCGCGCGGTCGACGGCCTCGTAGACGTCCCCGCTGTCCGGGTCCGTGCACTTGGGGATGTCCACCAGCGTGTCGCGCGGCATGCTCACGACCGACATGTTGGTGCGGTCGGCGGAGACGTGCAGCAGCATCTGGACGTCGGCGAGCGGAGTGGCGCCGAACGTCTCCTTGGCGCCGCCGAGTTTCTGGTTCTCCTTGCTGTCCCGCGCGTCCGAGCCGATCAGTAGGATGTTCAGCGGCGTCTGGCCGGCCGCGTTCGCCTCGCTCTCGGCGGCGCGGTCCTTCGCGTCGCCGATGTTGAGGTCGTCCTTCTTCAGGTTGTCGTTGAGGTGCTGGTAGTAGAGATACCCGGCACCCGCGGTGCCCAGTATCACCACCGCCAGAACCGTCGCCGACCAGCGCAGCGCACGCCGTCTGCGGCGTCTGCCGTCGGCTCCGCGGCCGCCCCTGCGACCCCCGCCACCGTGCCGGCCGCCCTGGTCGGCGGGCGTGTCCTGGTCGGCCCGCGGTGTGAGGGACATGGTGTCCTCCACCGCGGGGGCCTCCCCCCGCACACTGCTCTGCGCCAACTGTTCGCCCTTCCCCACCCTTGGCCCGACACGGCTTCGCCTCGCGGCGGACCTCCCTGTCCGTGCGGAGCGAACCATGTCGGGCCACCCTGTCCGACACCGGTTCGCAACCTGTCAGACCTGTATGAGTCCGAACCGGGTTGGCCACGTGTCGGCAAAATCCACGCCCTGCACGGCTACGCGGCGTGCCAGGCCAACGCGCCTGACACCACCGTGTCCTGTGTCAGACCAACGAGGGTCCGGCACAGTTGCGTTCCCCGCCGCAGATTCCGTACCGGAGCTCGCGTACCTACTTCGCGCACTCGACCTTGTCCGCCGTGGACTTCTCCACGTCGGGTGCCTTGGTCGGAGCCGTGAGGGACACGCCCGCACCCTTGAAGTCCTTGCCCAGCGTCAGGGTCATCGTGGGCAGGCCCTGGGAGTTGGTCACGCTCTTGCCGGGCTTCATCGCGGACCCGGAGAGCCCCATGATGGCGGCGAGCCGGCGTGCCTGGTCCGCCTGGTCCGGTGCGTACTCGAGCGTCGTCTTCGACAGCGTCGTCGAGGCGTTGCCCGCGTTCTCGGACTTGGTCACGCCCTCCTCGGTCTGCAGCCAGGTGAGGGTCTCCTGGGCGCTGCCCGCGGGCGCCCCGCCGTTGTAGACCTGCACCCGCACCTCGGAGGGGTCGGCCTTGGTGCCCTTCAGCCGGGCGGACACGGCGGCGGCCTCCTTCTTCTTCTGCTGCTTGACCTCGGTGAAGGAGACGTCGTTCTGGATCGCCTGGAAGACCTGGGGGGCTGTCGTCTCGTTGAGTACGACGGTCGCCTTCACCTTCTCGGCCGGGTTGTCGATCACCGGAATCGTGGTGAAGGTCAGGTTCTTGGTGTTGAGCTTGCCCAGCTCCAGGCCGAGGTCCTTCAGCTTGTCGATGCTGTCGAGGTTGCTGTCGACGGTCAGCGCCTCGGTGCCCGCCTCGGCCAGCTTGATCATCTTGGACGGGCTGGTGAGCGTGTCGTTGGACTTCAGCTTCCGCATCAGCGCGCTGAGGAACTGCTGCTGGAGCCCGATCCGGCTCAGGTCACCGCCGAAGCCCACGGAGTGCCGGGTGCGGACGAAGGCCAGCGCCTGCTCGCCCTCGATGACGTGCTTGCCCTCGCTGAGCTTGAGGTGGGAGTCGGGGTCGTCGATGTCCTTGGCCAGGCACACCTCGACGCCGCCGACCGCCGTCGTCAGCGTCTTCACCGCGTTGAAGTCGGCCACCATGAAGTTGTCCGGCTTGATCCCGGTCAGCTCGGTGACCGTTCGCATGGTGCAGCTGGGCGTACGGCCCTCCTGGCCGAGGCTGGTGTTGAAGCGGACGCCGGTCTCGCCCGGGATGACCCTCTGGGTGCCGTCCTCCTGCGTGGTCTGGCAGTCCGGGATGTCGACGATCAGGTCGCGGGGGATGCTGAGCGCGGTCGCGTTCGAGCGGTCCTTGGAGACGTGCAGCAGGATCGTGGTGTCGGCGTGCCCGGCGCTGCCCGAGTCGCCGTACTTGTCGTTGCCCGCGCCCGTGCGCTTGTCCGTGCCGATGAGCAGGATGTTGATGGCCTTGTCCTTCTGGAAGCCACCGGTGCTCGCGCCGTCGTCGGAGACGGACTGGATGTTGTCGTTGAGGTGCTCGATGTAGAGGTACGCGCCGGTCGCCGCGGCCACCACCACGAACGCCATGATTCCGCCGGTCCAGAGCACGGCCTTCTTCGCCTTGCTCTTCTTCACCGGAGCCCGGCGACCGCGCCGCCCCGGCGGCGGCTCCTCGGGCGCGCCCCGGCGCCTGCGCTGCGGGGGGACCTCACGGCCCGGCGACGCCGGCCGCGTCTCGCGCCCCGGGGTCGTGGTCCGGCCGCGCCCAGCGCCACCGGCGCCTGAACCTCCGGCGCCCGCGGTGGCCGGCGCCCCGGCGGCACGCGCTCCGGCGCCTGCGCGGGAAGCGGATCTACGGGGTCCCGGAACCGACGACTGCGGTGCGGAAGGAGTCAGTCGCAGTTCGTATTCGCCGGTATTCGGATTGAGCACCCACTGGTCTGCGGGGTCGATGTCGTCCGCCCGCCCACGGCCTTGCGCGTCCACGGTTGTCTGATTCCTCCGTCGGGGCCACGCGGCGCCTTCCCCCTCCAAGGCGCTCGGGTCTCTCGGTTCAAACAGTGCGCAAGCCTAACTACGGCCGGGTGCACCGGATCGCTCACACTATCCGCCCAGTTCAGCGTCAAGCCACGACGGTGACAAATTCCACGTCCCTACAACTGGGCAATCCATCCCATTTCTTTGAACTGGGGTTCGCCGACTTGGTGAGCGCTTTACTCGCAGGGGTTCTCGGCGGCGGTGTTACCGCGGAAGGTGGGTGCCGGGGGAGTGGGTCCCGCGTGGTCGTCGGGACGCTCGGCGGCTGCCTTTCCGTCGCCGTAATGCGAACTCCTGTGCGGAGATGTGTGCGGAGCGCCGGGGGATGTTTCGGGCGAATTCACGACTTCCACCGGGGCGTCGACGCGCAGGCGCTCGAAGAGGCGCTCGGCCTCGGGCTCCACGAGTTGGTCGCGATTGGCGTTGTAGATGTACGACTCCCGAGGGACGGTGAGGAATTGCACGCGTTCGGTGGGGATGTCGCGCACGCCGCGGACGAGTTCGTACAAACCGCGCAAGCTTGCCAGGGCGGGGTCGGTGGTGAGGGAGGACGTGGCGGCGTCCAGGACGGGGTAGAGCCTGACCGGATTCAGCAGTACGTCATTGCTCTGCACCTTCTGGACGAGCGCGGCGAGGAATCGTTGCTGGCGCTCCATGCGGTCGGTGTCGCTGCCGTCGCCGAGGGATTTGCGGGCGCGGACGTAGCCGAGGGCCTGCTCGCCGTTGAGCGTCACCTTTCCGGCGGGGAGCCTCAGCTTGGCGGCCTTGTCGTCGATGGGCTCGGTGAGGCAGATCTCCACGCCGTCGAGGGCGTCGACCATCTCCTTGAAACCGTGGAAGTCGACGACCACATGGTGGTCGACGCGGATGTTCGTGAGCCGCTCCACGGTACGGACGGTGCAGGCCGAACCGCCGACCTGGAAGGCGTAGTTGAACATCGCGAACATGGGCTTGCTACGGCTGCCGTCGGGGCGCCGGCAGCCGGGGACGTCCACCATCAGATCGCGGGGTATCGAGACGGCGGTGGCGCTGCGGCGCCCCGCGGAGAGGTGCAGCAGGATGGCGGTGTCGGACCGCTCGGTCCCGGAGTCGCGTCCGTAGCGCCGGTTTCCCTTGCCCGCCCTCGAATCCGAGCCGATGAGCAGGATGTTCCGCGCGTCGCGCACCAGTGAGGTGGGGCGCTCCTTCTCGTACCGGGTGAGTTCGGCGGCGGCGGCCTCGTCGGGCGTGATGTTGGAGTCGAGCTTGGCGTATACGGCCCACCCCGCCCCGCCAGCGGCGACGAGCACGAGCCCGATCCCCAGGGCCCCACGCCGCACCCACCGCCGCATGGGCCCCCTGCTGCTGGCCGACGCCCCCCGGCGCGTGCGTGCGGAGTCGGTCATCGGCTGGGTCCACCCCTCATGGCGTAGTGCGTGTGGTGTGGGCTGCTTGTTACGACCATGGCTTGGATGGGGGGTGGGGGGTGGGTGGTGGTGGGCTGAATGGGTGACGGGTGCCTCCGGCGGTTGGGCGGGGGTGCCTGCGGCGGCCTGTTGTTGTCCGGTGGGGGTGCGGGTAGCGCCTTGGGTTGCGTGGTGGGTCGGGGCCGTGCCGGGGGGTGTCCGTCCTCGGTCGGGCGGTGGGCGTTGGGCTAGAGGTGCCGTTTCTTGACGCCCGACTCTGCGGGCGGACACCCCCCGGCACGTCCCCTTGCCGCCGTACGCGGGTGCGGGCCGTCCCGCCCCGGCCGGGGGGCCGTCGCGCGCCGCAGCCGCAGGCCGTCCCGCCCTAGCCGCGGGCAGTCAGTCCCACGCCGCAGCCGCAGGCCGTCCCGCCCTAGCCGGAGGCCCGTCCCACGCCCCGGCCGCGGGCGGTCCCGCCCAATCCGCGGGCAGTCGTGCCGCTGGGGCGGCACGGGTGGGCGCGGGCGGCGCCCCGTCAGCGCCGGGCTGCGTGACCCACCTTCGGCCAGCCCCCACGGCGGGCGACTCGCAAAGTGAACGGTGCCTGTGACTTGGCCTGGCCGACGCGGTCATCCGGTGCCGGGCTGCGTGACCCACCTTCGGCCAGCCCCCACGGCGGGCGACTCGCAAAGTGAACGGTGCCTGTGACTTGGCCCGGCCGACGCGGTCATCCGGTGCCGGGCTGCGTGACCCACCCCCGCCCAGCCCCCACGCCGGGCGACTCGCAAAGTGAACGGTGCCTGTGACTCGGCCCGGCCGACGCAGTCACCCGGTGCCGGGCGCGAGACCCTGCTCGCCCAGCCCTCACGCCGGGCAACCCCAGAAGTGGACGGCGCCAGTGACCTCGGCCCAGCTGCCCGTGAGGGCTATCGCGCCGTCGTCGTCACCCGCTCGCTTTCGATGCGCTTGGCGAGGGCGTCCTCGTTCAGTGACTCGAGGTGGCGGCACAGGACCACCGAGCCGTCGGTCGCCAGCGCCGCGTACAGGCCGGCGTTGAGGCCCTCCCAGGTGTCGTAGGGAAGGGACGACAGGATGCGGGAGCCCGGGCCCGTGAGGCCCAGCCCCGTCGCCTCGGCGCGGGCGCGTTCGACGACCTCGGCGCCGCTGAACTCCCGGCCGGCCACGATCAGGGCGGGATCCTCGGGGTCGACCGGCGCGTACGGGGCGAAACGGTCGCCCTGACCCGGCACTTCCACGGCGTAGTCGGCGAAGCCGGCCGGCGGCTGCGGAAAGCGGCCCCCCAACGGCCGTAGCGCCAACGCGACCCGCTCCCCCCGGCACGCCCGCGCCGCCTCCAGCGTGTCCGGCCCGCTCACGACCACGTCGGCCGCCGCCGGATCCCCGCCCACGTCCGCGATCGTGCCCACCGACGCACACGCCAGCAGCCAGACCGCCGTCTGCCAGTGGGCGGGCAGCAGCAGCGTGACCCGGTCACCCGGCCCGGCCCCGAGGTCGCCCTGGAGCAGATTCGCGGTCTTGGCCACCCAATTGGCGAAGGTGGCCACGGACAATTCGACGCGTTCCCCGGTGGCGTCGTCGTAGAAGGTCACCAGGGGACGTCCGGGATCCGCGGCGAGCGCGGAACGCAGCAGGTCGGCAGGGGTGCGATCGGTGGCGTTCACCCGCGCAAGCGTACGCGGACACACAGGCGCGCACCCCCCGCTCGGGGCACCCCGCCACCACCGGTTCGGGCGAATCGGACGCCGACACCCCGTCAACTCCTGGATGGACAGGTTTGTATGGCTATGTCCAACATCTGGGGTATGCGTGGATTTCTTGCTTCCTTGATCGGTGTCACGTGCGCGGCCGCTCTAGCCCTCCCGCTCACCCCACCCGCCGTCGCGTCGACCGCGAGACCGGCGTTCAGTGCGGAAGCGGCCACGCGCGGGGAGGCGGTGGCCGGGCCGGCGGTGCGTCAGGAGGACGCCGAGTCGTACGTTCCCGGCAGCACCCAGTCGATGCCCCTCGCCCCGCTCACCCCCCTCGCCCGTGACCGCGTCGTCGGCGCCCCCGCCATAGAGGGCCTGTCCCCACGAGACGTACGGCACTTCTCCCTCGTAGGCGTCGTCTGGGACGACCCGGACGCCGAACTGCACGGCCGCGTCCAGGTC
Source organism: Streptomyces sp. DT2A-34 (assembly GCF_030499515.1). Taxonomy (NCBI): domain Bacteria; kingdom Bacillati; phylum Actinomycetota; class Actinomycetes; order Kitasatosporales; family Streptomycetaceae; genus Streptomyces; species Streptomyces sp. DT2A-34. The sequence goes on from NZ_JASTWJ010000001.1 coordinate 6,088,103, forward strand.
CGCACCCGCGCCGTCGGCACGGGCACCTGGTCCGACTGGCAGGACGTCGAGACGCACAACGGCGAGCACGCGGCCGACCCCGGCAGCGTCGAACGCACCTCCGGCCGGGTGCGCGGCTCCACGGCACCGTTGTGGGTCGGGGAGTCGGACGCCGTGGAGGTGCGGGTGACGGCGCAGGCCGTCGAGGCCGGGTCCAAGGACGGCGCACGGGGGCCGGGCAGCGGTGATCCGACCCCGCCGGCCGGCACCGGCGTCGTCTCTCCGCTCCCCGCCGGCCTTCGCCTCGAACTCGTCGATCCCGGCGAAGCCGCCCCCGCGCCGGACGACCCCGGCGCCCCCCGTCCCGGATCCCTGCAGACCGAGACCGCCGAGACCGCGGAGGCGCTCGGCGCCTCCGCCGCCGACACGGCCGCCTCCGCCGCCAACGCCGAACTCGCGCCCCTCGGCATCGCGGCGATCCCCGCACTCGGCCGGGCCGAGACCGAACGGGAGCTGCTGGCCCTGCGCGGTGACGAGTTGACGCAGGCGCAGCGGGCGAAGCCGTACATCGGGCCGCGGCCGCGCATCGTCACCCGGCGCGGCTGGGGCGCGAACGAGGGGTGGCGGGAGCGGCAGTTCGTCTACACGAAGAAGGTGAAGGCGGCCTTCGTCCATCACACGGCGACCGGCAGCAAGTACTGGTGCTCGCAGGTGCCCTCGCTCATCCGCGGTATCTACCGCTACCACGTCAAGAGCATGGGCTGGCGCGACATCGGCTACAACTTCCTCGTCGACAAGTGCGGAAACATCTACGAGGGACGCGCCGGGGGAGTGGCGAAGCCGGTCCTCGGTGCCCACACTCTCGGTTTCAACACCAACAGCATGGGCATCGCCGTCCTCGGCAGCTACGGCTCCACCAAGCCGACCAAGGCGTCGGTGAAGGCCGTGGCCCGGCTCACGGCGTGGAAACTGGGTCTCTTCGGCGTCAATCCGCGCGGAAAGACATACCTGAAGTCCGCCGGTGGCAATCTCTACCGAAAGGGAAAGAACGTACGACTGAATGCGATCTCCGGCCATCGGGACGGCTTCCTGACGGAGTGCCCGGGACGGCAGCTCTACCGCAAACTCGGCACGGCCCGCGCCACGGCGGCCCGCTACCAGGGACGTTGAGCCGGGGGGGCGGGTACACGGGCTACACGGGGGACGCATTCACCGCCGTCGGGGGACAAGAGGCGGAACGCCGCACTGCCGACGAGGGCGCCGTACAACGGTCTGCATACACTGGCCGGCCGAAAGACAGTTCGGCCGGTCCCGGCAGGAAGCAGAGACGACAGGTGACAGAAGCGATCCTCCTGGTCGGCGGCAAGGGCACTCGGCTGCGTCCGCTCACCGTGCACACGCCCAAGCCCATGGTTCCGGCGGCCGGAGTCCCCTTCCTCACGCACCAGTTGGCGAGAGCGAGAGCCGCGGGCGTCGAGCACATCGTCCTGGCGACCTCGTACCTGGCCGAGGTCTTCGAGCCGTACTTCGGCGACGGCTCCGCGCTCGGACTCCACCTGGAGTACGTGACGGAGGAGGAGCCCCTCGGCACGGGCGGCGCGATCCGCAACGTCGCGTCCCGGCTGCACTCCGCGCCCGACGATCCCGTCCTCATCTTCAACGGCGACATCCTGACCGGCCTGGACATCAAGGCACTGGTCCGCACCCACGAGTCGACCGGCGCGGACGTCTCCCTCCACCTGACGAAGGTGACGGACCCGAGGGCGTACGGCCTGGTCCCCACGGACGAGACGGGCCGGGTGACAGCCTTCCTGGAGAAGCCGCAGACCCCCGAAGAAATCGTCACCGACCAGATCAACGCGGGTGCATACGTCTTCCGCCGCTCGCTCATCGACACGATCCCGGCGAACCGCCCGGTCTCGGTGGAGCGCGAGACCTTCCCGGACCTCCTCTCCGCCGGAGCCCACCTGCAGGGCATGGTCGACTCGACGTACTGGCTGGACCTGGGCACCCCGGCCGCCTTCGTCCGCGGCTCGGCGGACCTGGTCCTGGGCCGCGCCCCGTCCCCCGCCGTCCCCGGCCGCTGCGGCGACCGCCTGATCCTCCCCACGGCCACGGTCGCCGCCGACGCCAAGCTGACGGGCGGCACGGTGGTGGGCGAGGGCGCCTTCGTCGCGGAGGGTGCGAGGGTCTTCGGCAGCACGATCCTCCCCGGCGCCGTCATCGAACCCGGCGCGATCATCACCGACTCCCTCATCGGCACCCGCGCCCGCGTCGGCGAACGCTCCGTCCTCACCGGCACGGTCATCGGCGACGGCGCGGTCATCGGCGCCGACAACGAGCTCAGGGAGGGCGCACGGGTGTGGTGCGACGCCCGAATCCCGGCGGGAGCGGTCCGCTTCTCCCCGGACCTGTAGAACCCAACTCGCAACGCCGGTCCGTGCATCCCGGCCGGTCCGGCGCTCGAGGAGGGGTCTGTGCCGTGGGGGCGGACGGGCGCGGACGGTCATTTCCCGGCGCGGGCCGGCATCATCCAGCCAGCCCGGCGTTCGAGGACGATCACGGCCGTCCCGATCCCCCACCCGCTGGGGACTCTGCCGTGTGGCGCTGGGGTCTCTGCCTCGCGGAGCCAACGGTCACTTCCCGGCGGCCGTGCGACACCGGCCGTCACTTCTCCGCGGCGGCCCAGGCATTTCAGCCCGTCCGGCGTTTGAGGACGAGGCCCGTTCAGGGCCGAAGCGGGGGTCTGGGGGCCGCAGGCCCCCAGAGGCGGGGTCGAAGGGGCGGCAGCCCCTGGGGATGGGACGGGTAGGGGCGGCGGGGGCGAAACCCCGGCGGCAACCACAGCGCACAGGCCCCCGTCACAACCGCCCGATATCCCCCCGAGGCATCCGCGGCGCCCGCCGCGCGGGCACTCGCCCACTCAGCAGAATCAACCGAGCCGCCCGATGCCGCTGCCCCGCATACGGCTCCAGCAACTCCAGCATCACGGAGTCATCCGCATCCCGATCCCCGGCCAACGCCCACCCCACGATCCCCGGCAGATGCAGATCCCCCACAGTCACGGCATCCGCCGCCCCATGACTCCGCTGCACAACCTCCGCAGACGTCCACGGCCCGATCCCCGACACGACCTCCAACCGAGCCTGCGCCTGAGCCGGAGGCATCCGCACTGCCTCCTCCAACCGCCCAGCGACCCGTACAGCCCGCAGAATCGTCGACGCCCGCTTGTTGTCGACCCCGGCCCGATGCCACTCCCAGGACGGAATCAGCCGCCAGGTCCCCGCATCCGGCATCACACACATCCGGTCCGGCGCGGGCCCCGGCGCCGGCTCCCCGAACCTCCGTACCAGCAACCGCCACGCCCGATACGCCTCATCAGCGGTGACCTTCTGCTCCAGAATCGACGGAATCAACGACTCCAGCACCAACCCGGTCCGCGTCAACCGCAACCCCGGCCGCCGATGCCGAACCACCGCCACCAGCCGATGCCGCGGCACGAAGACGGACGGATCGTCGGCGGCCCCGAGCAACTCCGGCAACTGCTCCAGCAGCCACTCCGCCCCGGGCCCCCACGCCTCGCCCCGAACTTCGGCACCCCGCGCGGTGACCCGCAGCGTCCCGGCCCCGGCAGGCGTGCGGCAGGCCCGCCACACGGACCCGTCCGGCATCGCCCGGAACGTCGGATCCCCAGGCCCACGCCGCAGCGGCCCCAGCACCAGCCCGAGATCGAGCGGTCCGTCCGGCACCACCGTCCGCACCTTCGCGGGAGCGACAGCCTGCCGCGGCACACCCGCAGGCACAGCGACCTGCCCGCCGCGCACAGTCGTACGCGTGGGCCGCGGAGCGAAACGTCCTGCCACGAAGAGTCCCGGGAACTAGGTACCGACGAGAGCTACGAGCCTAGGCGGTCCCACGGCACAGAGGTGCACCCCTGCACAAGCCCGCCGCGGGCTACGACCCCGCCGCCAGCCACCCAGCGGAGCGTCACCGCACCGCGATGAAACCCCCCGCATCCCGCTCCGGCCGCGCCCGCGGTTCCTCCGCCGGATGACCGACCGCCACCGCCCCCATCGGATCCCAGTCCTCCGGTATCCCGAGCACCTCCCGCACCACATCCCGGCAGAACATGGTCGAGGACACCCACGCCGAGCCCAGCCGCTCCCCGGCCAGCGCGACCAGGAAGTTCTGCACTCCGGCCCCGGCGGCGACGACGAACATCTCCCGCTCAGCGGCATCCCGCCGCACATCCCCGTACGTATGCGCCCCGTCCGTCACCAGACAGGGCACGACCAGATACGGCGCGTTCCGCAGCACATCCCCGCGCCGCACCCGCTTGGCGATGGACTCCTCGCTCTTGCCGTCCCGCCGCAGATCGGCGACCCACGCGTCGCGCATCGCGTCGAGCAGCCGTGTCCGCGACTCCTCCGACTCCAGCAGCACGAACCTCCAGGGCGTCGTGTGATGCGGCGCCGGCGCCGTCACGGCCGCCGCGACCGCCCGCCGCACGGCCCCGGGGTCGACGGGCTCGTCCGTGAAGGCCCGTACGGTACGCCGCTGGGTGACCGCCTCCCGTACGGCCTCCGACGTCCCCAGCCGGAACATGTCGTCACGCGCGCCACGCACCAGGGCCCGAGCCCCCGCCCCGTGATCCTCGGCCACCACGTGCGCCAGCCCGCGCACGACGGCGACGGGCAGCCCGGCGGCCTTGCCCTTCACCAGGTCACCGGCGGCGGCAAGTTCGTCCGCGGTCGCCACGACGGTCGCGCTGAGCGGATTGCCGTACGCGTCCGTGCCCCCGCGCAGATCGTCGAGCACACGCACGCCCGCGGCGCCGATCGCCACGTCCGTGAGCCCGGAGCGCCAGGGGCGCCCGAAGGTGTCGGTGACCACGACCCCGACGTCGACGCCGAGGGCGTCCCGCAGCCCGTCCCGGATGGCCCGCGCGGACGCGTCCGGGTCCTCGGGCAGCAACAGCACGGTCCCGGCCGGGGTGTTGGAGGCGTCGACGCCGGCGGCGGCCATCACCAGCCCCTGCCGGTTCTCGACGATACGCAGCGCGCCGCGACGCGCCACGACCCGTACGGTCTCCGCGTCGATCGCGGCTTCGCGATCACTCGCCTCCACGATCCGCCCGTCCGCCTTGGACACGATCTTCGAGGTGACGAGGAGGACATCCCCGTCGACCAGCCCGGGTTCGGCGGCGGCGATCAGCTTCGCGAGGTCGTCGCCCCGCTGGACCTCGGGAATACCGGAGACGGCCCAGACCCGGTAGCCGTCGGCAGACACCTCGCTCAAGCCCCCCGCACCTCCTCCGCCAGCGCCAGCGCCTCCCGGGCCATCTGCGCGGTCGCGTCGACGTCGGTCATCATCAGCGGTACGGCCCGGCAGCGGATGCCGGCCGCCTCGACCCGCTCCACGGCACCCGCGTCGACGGTGTCGACGAGCCAGCCGTCCAGCAGTCCCGAGCCGTAGTGCTCGGCGACCGCCGCGGCCGTCGACTCCACGCCGACCGCCGCGAGCACCTTGTCGGCCATCCCGCGCACGGGCGTGTCCCCGACGATGGGGGACAGGCCCACCACCGGCACCCCGGCCTCGGCGATCGCCTCCCGGATGCCGGGCACGGCGAGGATCGTGCCGACCGAGACGACCGGGTTGGACGGCGGGAAGAGGATGACGTCCGCCTCGGCGACGGCCTCCAGGACGCCCGGCGCCGGCTTGGCCTGCTCCGCGCCGACCGGCACGATCGCCTCCGCCGGCACCGAGGCCCGCAGCCGCACCCAGTACTCCTGGAAGTGGACGGCCCTGCGCTCGCCGTCCACCTCGATCGCGACATGCGTCTCGACGCGGTCGTCGGTCATGGGGATGAGACGCACTCCCGGCTTCCAGCGGTCGCACAGCGCCTCCGTCACCGCGCTGAGCGGGTATCCGGCGCCGATCATCTGCGTCCGCACGATGTGTGTGGCGAAGTCCCGGTCGCCGAGCCCGAACCACTCCGGTCCCACGCCGTACGCCGCGAGCTCCTCCTTCAGATGGAAGGTCTCGTCGGCCCGGCCCCAGCCCTGCTCCTCGTTGATGCCGCCGCCGAGCGTGTACATCACCGTGTCGAGGTCCGGGCAGACCTTCAGCCCGAAGAGGTGGATGTCGTCCCCGGTGTTGCCGATGACCGTGATGTCCGCGTCCGGCACGGCCCGCTTCAGACCGCGCAGGAACCGGGCACCACCGATGCCGCCTGCCAGAACCACAATGCGCATGGGAGCAGTCTTGCAGGCGGGTACGACAACGCGTCAGGCAGTCACAGGACGCGGCTCCGTACGCGCCTCGCAGGCCGACGACGTGTGCATCGGCATCTCCGTCAGGCCCGGGTAGTACACGTGCAGGCTCACCGCCGGCTCCAGCGCGTCGTTGACGACCTCGTGCGTGTACCCCGGCGCGAACACCCGCTGCGTTCCCGCCGCCAACACGCGCGTGCCGCGCTCCGTGCGCTCGGTCAGCGTGCCGTCCAGGACCGTCAGGACGCCGGAGGAGGGGCCGTGGTCGTGCAGTCCGCTGCCCTGTCCGGGCACCCAGGACAGCAGCCACACCTCGTAGCCGGGGCCGGTGCGCAGCCGGTGGTACCAGCGCGTGGTGGCGTCGTACCGGACGAGGTGCTCCCACTGGGCGCGGTCGGCGGCGATGGAGCGGGCCAGGCCGGCGAACTCGGCGACGGTGGCCGGGTGCTCGCGCGGAGCCTGGAGGAGGTGCGGGACTTCGAGGATGTCGCCGGCGATCTGGAGGTCGCTGTCGCTGTTCATCGGATGCGTGGTTCCTCAGTGAAGGAAGGTCAGAGGGAACAAAAGCCGAGTCGCGGCCGACTCGGCCTACAGCTGGAGCAGGTGGGGCTCAACAGCTGGAACAGCAACAACAGCTACAGCGAACGTGGGCAGCACCGAGGGACCCGGCGGTGCGGGTCGAGGTGAGTGCCAAGTTCGCGAGCATGCCCACAAGGACAGCGGTTTGCACCTCCACTGTCAACTCGACGCCCGTTGAGTGGGACGTGTTTCACCTCATCCGGTTCATCTCTGTGGCGAAAGGTTTGTTCATGGGTTGACCGGGACACATGGCGCACAACCGGGCGCACGGCGCCGTTGTGATCCTGTGATCCGACTGTGATCCGGTTCGCTTCTGCGGTTGTGTGCAACGAGATCGAACTTCTGGGCGTCCTTTTCCGTACAGGCTCTGTGCGGGGCTGGACGTCCTCCCGGGCCTCGTCTGCTTGTCAAGGTTTATGCCGATTTGAACACTTTCCGCTAGGCCTTGGTTCCGCAGAGTGAATAAGGGGCTCAATAGCAGATCTCGGCTTGACTCGCCCGGAGCAGCACACTTGTAATTTCACTCGTGTCGTTCAGCCGAAATCGGTAACGGCTACATCACGGGGACGCGGAAAGAACAGACGAGGGGCGCACATGACCGAGCTGGTGCAGCAACTGCTGGTCGACGACGCGGACGAGGAACTCGGCTGGCAGGAGCGCGCGCTGTGCGCCCAGACCGACCCCGAGTCCTTCTTCCCCGAGAAGGGCGGCTCCACGCGCGAGGCCAAGAAGGTCTGCCTCGCCTGTGAGGTCCGCTCCGAGTGCCTCGAGTACGCCCTCGCCAACGACGAGCGCTTCGGCATCTGGGGCGGCCTGTCCGAGCGTGAGCGCCGCCGACTGAAGAAGGCGGCCGTCTGACCGGCCCCCGGCCGCGTCCACGGGTACATCGGCCACATCCGCGCGTAATCCACGCGTACATACGTCTCGCACACGTCTCGCACACGTCTTGAACGGCCCGTCGCAGGTGGTTATCCACAGGCGGCGGGCCGCCGTCATGCCCAGCCGATAGTGTGGTCGCTCGTCCGAGACGCCCCGCTGCCCCCTCGGGGCACAGGCGTCCACCGCAGTCCACCGAACCGGGGCCCGTACCTCGATGTCCGTGCACAGCCACACGGCAGCCCATCACGACTCCGCTGCCACACCTGAGTTCCCGCGTCATGTGGTGACCGCGGTCCTCGTCTCCCATGACGGCGCCCGCTGGCTGCCCGACGCGCTCGCCGGGCTGCTCGGCCAGGAGCGCCCCGTCCAGTTCGCCATGGCCGCCGACACCGGCAGCGCGGACCACTCCGCCCAGCTGGTCGCCGAGGCCCTCGGCGACGATCGCGTACTGCACCTCGCCCGGCGCACCGGTTTCGGCCAGGCCGTCGAGGAGGCCAACCGCACGGCCCCCGTCCTCACCCCGGACGAGCTGACCTATCTGAAGCGGCCGAGCGGCTGGGACCCCGTCACGCGCACGTGGCGCGACGACGCCTACGACATGCCCGAACTCCCCCACGGGGAGCCGGTGCAGTGGCTGTGGCTCCTGCACGACGACTGCGCCCCCGAACCCGACGCCCTGGCCCAGCTGCTGCGCGTCGTGGAGAACGAGTACGAGCTGGGCCGCGACGACGTCGCCGTCGTCGGCCCCAAGCTGCGCGGCTGGTACGACCGCCGGCAGCTCCTCGAGGTCGGCGTCACCATCGCTCACTCCGGCCGCCGCTGGACCGGCCTCGACCGCCGCGAACAGGACCAGGGCCAGCACGACCACGTCCGCCCCGTGCTGTCCGTGTCCACCGCCGGCATGCTCGTCCGGCGCGACATCTTCGACCAGCTCGGCGGCTTCGACCGACGGCTGCCCCTGATGCGCGACGACGTCGACCTGTGCTGGCGCGCCACGGCCGCCGGCCACCGCGTCCTCGTCGCCCCCGAGGCAGTCGTACGACACGCCGAGGCGGCCTCCCGAGAGCGCCGCACCGTCGACTGCGTGGGCCGCACCGCCGCCTCCCCGCACAAGGTCGACAAGGCGGGCGCCGTCTACACCCTGCTCGTCAACAGCCGCACGGCCGTGCTGCCCTGGGTGCTGCTGCGCGTCGTGCTCGGCACCGTCCTGCGGACCCTGGCCTACCTCGTGGGCAAGGTCCCGGGCCAGGCCCTCGACGAGATCCGCGGCCTCATGGGCACCCTGCTGCGCCCCGAGCGGATCATCGCCGGGCGGCGCAGGCGCGGGAGCCCCGCCGTCGACAAGGGCGAGCTGCGGGCGCTGTTCCCGCCGCCCGGCGCGACCGTGCGAGCCACCGTCGAACAGGTCGCGAGCAGCCTCGTCGGCCGTTCCGACCCCGAGGTGGCCGCAGGCGCGGGACGGCACGGCGGCGCGATCGAGTCCGGCCCCGGCGGCGACGACGCGGACTTCCTCGAGATAGAACAGTTCGCCCGGCTCAAGCGCATCGCCCGCAAGCCCGGCCCGGTGCTCTTCCTCGTCCTGCTGTTCGTCTCGCTGATCGCCTGCCGGGAACTGCTCGGCGGCGGCGCGCTCGCGGGTGGCGCGTTGCTGCCCGCTCCGGCCGACTCCGGTGAGCTGTGGTCGCACTACGTGGACGCCTGGCACCCGGTGGGCGTCGGCGGCACACCGTCCGCGCCGCCGTACCTGGCGATCGTCGCGATGCTCGCCTCCACACTGCTGGGCTCGACCGGGCTCGCGGTCACCGTCCTGCTCGTCTGCTCGGTGCCGCTGGCCGGACTCACCGCCTACTTCGTCTCCCGACCGCTCGTCGAGTCGCGCCTCCTGCGCGCGTGGGGGGCCGTCGCCTACGCCTTCCTGCCCGCCGCCACCGGCGCCCTGGCCGGCGGCCGCATCGGCACCGCCGTCCTCGCCGTCCTGCTGCCGCTCATCGCCCGCGCGGGCATCGCGGCGAGCGGCCTGGCCAACGGCTCCGGTGCGCGCGGCAGTTGGCGCGCGACCTGGGCGTACGCGCTGCTGCTGACGATCACCACGGCCTTCACGCCGATCGTGTGGCCCACCGCGCTGGTCCTCGGACTCGGGCTGCTCGCGGTGCGGCGCGCCGACATCACCGCGTACGGCCTGCGCTTCCTGGCCCAGCTCGGCGTGCCCCTGCTGGTCCTCGCGCCCTGGTCCCTGTCGCTGCTTCCGTTCGGCTTCTTCCAGGAGGCCGGTCTCAAGTACGGCGCCTCGGCCGCGTCCCCCCTGGACCTGCTCGGCGCCAGTCCCGGCGGGCCCGGCACCGTGAGCGGGCTGATGCTCATCGGCGTCGTGCTGGCCGCGCTGGCCGCCCTGATGCGCTCCGAGCGCCAGTTCGGAATCCGGACCGCGTGGGCGGTCGCCCTGGTGGGCCTCCTCTTCGCGGTCCTGTCCAACAGCTCCACCTGGTCCGGCCCCGCGACCCTCGTCTACGGCATCGCCCTCCTGGCCGCCGCCCTGCTCGGCGCCGACGGGGCACGCTCGCGTGTGGCCGAGCAGAGCTTCGGCTGGCGCCAGCCGGTCGCCGCGCTGATCGCCTTCTCCGCGGCCGCCGGCCCGCTGCTCGTCGCGGCCGGCTGGATGATCCGCGGCGCCGACGGACCGCTGGAGCGGCGCGACCCCGTGCAGGTGCCCGCGTTCGTCGCCGAGGAGAGCAACACCCGCGACCAGGCCCGCACCCTCGTCCTCGACAGCGACTCCCCGGCCCACGTCGGCTACATGCTCGTCCGCGGTTCCGGCGCCCGCCTCGGCGACGCCGAACTCGCCGCCGAGGACGGGGAGAACGCCAAGCTCGACAAGATCGTCGCCAACCTCGTCGCCGGCTCCGGCGCCGACCAGGCCGACCAACTGGGCGCGTTCGCGGTGCGTTACGTCCTCGTCCACAAGGGCGCGCCCCGCGAGGTCGCGCGCGTGCTGGACGCCACGCCCGGGCTGTCGCGGCTGAGCGAGCAGAACGGCAGCGCGTTGTGGCGGGTCGACCGGCAGGTGTCGCGGGCGGCCGTCGTCGCCGGCTCCGGGTCCGGCTCCGGCTCCGGCTCCGGCTCCGCCGAGCCTCAGCCCGTCGCCGCCGGGCCCGTCGAGATCCACACCACGATTCCGAGTGGCCCCGAGGGGCGTGTCCTGCGCCTCGCCGACAGTGCCGACGACGGCTGGACGGCCACCCTGGACGGCAGGCCGCTCACCGCGACCACGGTCGACGGCTGGGCCCAGGGCTTCGAGCTCCCCGCAGCCGGCGGCAGGCTGGACGTCACCTACGACGACCCGATCGGCCACACCGCCTGGCTGTGGACCCAGGGCTTCCTCGCCCTCGTCCTCGTCGTGATGGCCCTTCCGGGACGCCGCCGCGACGTCGACGACGACCTGCCCGAGGAGCCGGCCGTCCCGGCCGAGGCCATGGCCGGCGAGGGCCGACGGGCCCGCCGACTTCGGGCCCAGGCCGAGGCCGAAGCCGAAGAGGCCGGGCAGGGCGGCGAGTTCCCCGCTCCTCCCACGGAACCGCCGGCTGCGGCGATTCCGCAGCAGCCCTACGGCGAGTGGGGCACGCCCCGTTACGCGGGCGCCGACTACGGCAGCTACGGCGGCGAGCAGTACGAGGGCGGCCAGCAGTATCCGGCGGGCGGCACCTACGACGGGACATATCAGGCGGATCCATACCAGGGCGGCCAGTACGACCCGTACGCGTACGGCGGGCAGTCATCGACGGGGTCGTACGAGGGGTCCTACGACACCTCGTCGTACGACCAGACGTACCAGCAGGGTTACGACGCCACGTACGACCCGGCGCAGCCGCATCCGAACGGCAGTGAGCGTTCCGACGGGAGCCAGCAGTGAACCGCACCACCCTGTCCCTGATCGTCGGCGTCACCGCCCTCGCCGCCATCACCGGGATCTCGACGCTCACCACGCCCGACGCGTCCGGCGTGAAGACCGCCGAGGCGGCCGCCGAACTGCCCGTGGAGCGCACGAGCCTGCTGTGCCCCCCGCCGAGCATCTCGGACCTCGCGGAGACGACGTACACGTCGTTCACGCCCGTCACGAAGGGGACCGCAAGCGGCGGGAAGGCGGAACTGCAGTCCGCGGCGGAGGAGTCGGACGCCGGTGCGGACGCCAAGGACAAGAAGACCGGTGCCGCCGGCAAGGCCGACAAGCCCGTCCTGGAAGCCAAGGAGCCCGGTACGCCGGCCACTGGGGAAGCATCCGGGGGCGACTCGCCGGCGCTCGTCGGGACCGCCGACGGGAAGTTCGCGCCCGGCTGGACCATGCAGGAGACGACCGAGGTCGCCGCGGGCACGGGGCGTGGCCTGCAGGGCGTCAACTGCACCGCGCCGGACACCGAGTTCTGGTTCCCCGGCGCCAGTACGGCTGCCGACCGCACGGACTACGTCCATCTGACCAACCCCGACGACTCCGCCGCCGTCGTCGACATCGAGCTGTACGGCAAGGGCGGGGCCCTCGAGACCACGGTGGGGGAGGGGATCACGGTTCAGCCGCACTCCGGTGAGTCGATCCTGCTGTCCACGCTCACCAGTGAGAAGCAGACCAACATGACCGTGCACGTGAGTGTGCGCAGCGGTCGGGTGGGTGCTTCGGTGCAGGCGCTGGACGACAAGCTCGGTGGGGACTGGCTGGCCGCGTCCGTCGACCCCGCGGGGACTCTCGTTCTGCCCGGCATCCCGAAGGACGCCACGTCCGTGCGGCTGGTCGCCTTCACGCCGGGGGACTCGGATGCGGACCTCAAGGTGCGGCTTGCCTCGCCGTCCGGGGCGATCACGCCTGCCGGGAACGAGACGTTGCACGTCAAGGCCGGTATGACCAGTGCGGTGGACCTCGGGGACGTCATGCGGGGCGAGGCGGGGTCGCTGGTGCTGACGCCTACGGATCGGTCCGTGCCGGTGGTCGCGGCGGTGCGGGTGGTTCGTGGCGAGGGGGCCAAGCAGGAGACGGCGTTCATTCCGGCGACCCGGCCGGTGGGCACGCGCGCGACGGTCGTGGACAACCGGGCGAAGGGCACGACGCTGTCTCTTACGGCGCCCTCCGGCACGGCGAAGGTCAAGGTGACTGCCTCGGCGGGGAGCGAGGGGGGTACGGCGGCGTCGAAGACGTACACGATCAAGTCCGGGACGACCCAGGACGTCGAGGTCCCGGTGCCGAGCGGCTTGAAGGGCACGTACGCGCTGACGGTGGAGTCGGTGTCGGGTGGGCCGGTGTACGGGGCTCGGACGCTGGCCGTGACGGAGGACGGGGTGCCCGGCTTCACCGTGCAGACGCTGCCGGATGATCGGGGGATGGTGGCTGTGCCGGAGGCGGACGAGGACTTGTCGGTGCTGCAGAAGTAGGGCGGGGTGCCTGCGGCGGCCTGTGCTGGTGAGTGGGGGTTGGGGTAGCGCCTGCGGGCGGTGGGTGGGTCGGGGCCGTGCCGCCCCAGCCGCGGGCAGTCGTGCCGCTGGGGCGGCTCCCGACCCACAGAGGGGCGGCACCCCGTCAGCGCCGGGCCGCGCGACCCGCCCCCGCCCAGGCCCTCACGCCGGGCAACCCGCACAGCGAACGGCGTCTGTGAATCGGGCCGGCCGACGCAGTCACCCCGCGCCGGTCTGGGTCCGTGCTGGCCGAAGCCGTCAGTCCTCGCCGTAGCGGGGGTCCACCGTCTCCGGGGTCAGGCCCAGCAGCTCGGCCACCTGTTCTACGACCACCTCGTGGACCAGGGCGGCTCGTTCGTCTCGGCCCTTGGTGCGGATCTCCACCGGGCGGCGGTAGACGACCACGCGCGCGGGGCGGCCCTCGCGGGCGGGGATCGTGCCGCCGAGGGGGACCGCCTCGTCGTTCCAGGTGCGGCCGGGGCCGTCCAGGCGGGGGACCTCGAGGACCAGGAAATCGATGTCGGCCAGCTGGGGCCAGCGGCGTTCGAGGCGTTCCACGGAGTCCTGCACCAGGTCGGCGAAGGCGTCGGCGCGGCTTGCGGCGAGCGGGACCTGGGGTGGTGCGATCGGGCCGCGCATGCCTCGCCCGTGGCGATCACGGCGGCGGGGCCCGGGGCCGACGGCACGGGGCGGTACGGGGGTGTCCATCACTGATGAAGCGTAGTCCTCGGGGCCGGTACGTGTCCGATCACGGTGACGTGGAAGGGGTGGCGTCCACGCGTCGTACGGCATGTCGGCAGATGACCATTCCAGCCAAGCTTGGGCTCGATTCCGTATCTCTCCGAGACTGGCGGGGTCGAGGTGTTTGATGTGGTTTGTGGTAAGTGATGACCGCCTTCGGGGGCGTTCGGGATCTCGGAGGAGGGCTTCCGCGCAGGTCAGTGACGTGGGGCCGCAGGGGCGTGTGGGGTGTTTCACAGCACGACACGGTGGGGTGACCTGGGGGAGAGTCGTCGCGGCCCGCTCAAGAGTGCGGTACCGTCCAACGTCGTGAGCCCTGTACGTCGCTGTTCGCGCACCGCTTGCGGCCGTCCCGCCGTCGCGACGCTGACGTACGTCTACGCCGACTCGACCGCGGTCCTCGGCCCGCTCGCCACCTACGCCGAACCCCACTGCTACGACCTGTGCGCCGAGCATTCCGAGCGCCTCACCGCGCCCCGCGGGTGGGAGGTCGTGCGGTTGCTGGACGGTTCGGCTCCGGCCCGTCCCAGCGGTGATGATCTGGAAGCGCTTGCCAACGCCGTGCGCGAGGCGGCCCGTCCGCAGGAGCGGGCGGCCCAAGCCGGTGGGGGCGGGGCGCGTGGCGCCGATCCGATGGAGGTCGCGCGGCGGGGGCATCTGCGAGTGCTGCGGTCGCCCGACAACTGACGGTCGGTTTTCTCCGCCTGTGCGGGTGTTTCCCGTGTGCTCGTTTCGTTGGGTGATGCGCAGGCATTGACGTGTCATTGGCGCGGACACGACCATTCCGTATGCCGGACGAGAAATCGCTTTCCGCATAGCGGAATCCGGGGAGGCGCCCGTGTACGTCCAGGAACTGGAACCCGTCGCCGACTCGCTCGGCCTGTCCGCGCTCGTGGCGACGCTGCCGCTCGTGATCGTCCTCGTCCTGCTGGGCGGTGTCCGGCTCAAGGCGCACCTGGCGGGGCTCACGGGGCTGGTGGCGGCCGTACTGGTCGCCTGGCTCGCGTACGGCATGCCGCTCGGTCAGACGCTCTCCAGCGCCGCGCAGGGGGCTGTCTTCGGGCTCTTCCCGATCCTGTGGATCGTCGTCAACGCCCTGTGGGTGTACAGGATGACCGTCCGGACGCGTCATTTCGACATCCTGCGGCGGTCGTTCGGGCGGCTGTCCGACGATCCGCGCATCCAGGCGCTCGTCGTCGCCTTCTGCTTCGGAGCCCTGCTGGAGGCCCTTGCCGGGTTCGGGGCACCCGTCGCGATCTGTTCGGTCATGCTGGTGGCGCTCGGGTTCGAGCCGGTGCGCGCGGCGGTCGTCGCGCTGGTCGCCAACACCGCGCCCGTGGCCTTCGGCGCGATGGGGACGCCGGTCGTGACGCTGGCACAGGTCACCGGGCTGCCACTGGACGATGTGGCTTCTGTGGTGGGGCGTCAGACGCCTTTGCTGGCCCTGGTGGTGCCGCTCGTGCTCGTGGGGCTCGTGGACGGGCGGCGCGGGCTGCGGGAGACCTGGGTACCCGCCATGGCGTGCGGAATCGCCTTCGCCGTCGCCCAGTTCGCCGCCTCGAACTACGTCTCCGCGCAACTCGCCGACATCGGCGCCGCCTTGGCGGGTGCGGGCGCCCTGGTCGCCGTACCGCACGCGCGTGTGCCCGCCACCGAGGCCGTACGCGCGTCCGTGCTGACCGGTGTGCGGAGTGAGGAGTTGGACGAGGCTGATCCGCGGCGGGAGGTCGTGCGGGCTTATGCGCCGTACGCGCTGATTGTGGTGATCTTCTCCCTCGCGCAGATCCCGGTGGTCAAGGACTGGCTGGCCGGGGCGACCCAGACGTACGACTGGCCCTTCCTGAACGTCGTGAACCCGGACGGGGAGCCGGTCGGCGGCAATGTCTTCAGCTGGCCGATCGTGTCCACCGGCGGGACCCTCGTGCTGCTCGCCGGCGTGTGCACGGCGGTCGTCCTCGGCGTGCACGCGCGCGTGGCGGTCAAGGAGTGGGCCGCGACCGTGCACGAGTTGAGGTTCGCCATCCTCACCGTGACGTCCGTGCTGGCGCTCGCGTACGTCATGAACCTCTCCGGACAGGCCGCCACCATCGGCTACTTCGTGGCGGCGGCCGGCGCCGGGCTCGCGTTCCTGTCGCCGGTGCTGGGGTGGTTCGGTGTGGCCGTGTCCGGGTCGGACACCTCGGCCAACGCGCTGTTCGGCGCGTTGCAGGTGACGGCGGCGCGGGAATCGGGGCTGTCGCCGGAACTCCTGGCAGCCGCCAACAGTTCAGGTGGTGTGCTCGGCAAGATGATCTCGCCGCAGAACCTCACCATCGCGTGCGCGGCGGTAGGGCTCGCGGGCCGGGAGGGGGACCTGCTGCGGCGGGTGCTGCCGTGGAGTCTGGGCCTGCTGCTGGTGATGTGTCTGATCGTGGTCGGACAGAGTTCACCGGTGCTGGGCTGGATGCTGCCCTGACCTCCGCGCTGACCTGAGGTTACGGCTCGGAGTCCACTCGGTGGGCACACAGCGCACTGTCAGTGAGGGCGGGTAGTTTGGGGTGACCGACAGGACTTTCAGGAGGGTTGGCCGTGGCTGCTGATCTGTCACAGCTCGTGAAGGCGTACGACGTCCGCGGGGTCGTCCCCGACCAGTGGGACGAGCCTCTGGCCGAGCTCTTCGGGGCCGCCTTCGTCCAGGTGACCGGCGCGAGCGCGATCGCCATCGGGCACGACATGCGCCCCTCGTCCCCAGGCCTGTCCCGTGCCTTCGCGCGCGGAGCCGCGGCCCAGGGTGTCGACGTCACCGAGATCGGCCTCTGCTCCACCGACCAGCTGTACTACGCCTCGGGCGCGCTGAACCTGCCGGGCGCGATGTTCACGGCGTCGCACAACCCGGCCCAGTACAACGGCATCAAGATGTGCCGCGCGGGCGCGGCCCCGGTCGGCCAGGACACCGGCCTCGCGCAGATCCGCGAACTGGCCGAGCGGTGGAGCGATTCGGGCGCCCCGCAGCCGGCGGCGACGCAGGGCACGATCACGCAGCGGGACACGCTGGAGGACTACGCGGCCCACCTCCGCTCCCTCGTCGACCTGACCTCCATCCGCCCCCTGAAGGTCGTCGTCGACGCGGGCAACGGCATGGGCGGCCACACGGTCCCCACGGTCTTCGAGGGCCTGCCCCTCACCCTGGTCCCGATGTACTTCGAGCTGGACGGCACGTTCCCGAACCACGAGGCGAACCCGCTGGACCCGGCGAACATCGTCGACCTCCAGAAGCGGGTCCGCGACGAATCCGCCGACCTCGGCATCGCCTTCGACGGCGACGCCGACCGCTGCTTCGTCGTCGACGAGAACGGCGCCCCGGTCTCCCCGTCCGCCATCACCGCCCTGGTGGCCTCGCGCGAGCTCGCCAAGCACGGCGGCAAGGGCACGGTCATCCACAACCTGATCACGTCCTGGTCGGTCCCGGAGGTCGTCAAGGAGAACGGCGGCACGCCGGTCCGCACCCGCGTCGGCCACTCCTTCATCAAGGCCGAGATGGCCAAGACCGGCGCCATCTTCGGTGGCGAGCACTCCGCGCACTACTACTTCGCCGACTTCTGGAACGCCGACACGGGCATGCTGGCCGCCCTCCACGTCCTCGCGGCCCTGGGCGGCCAGGACGGCCCGCTCTCCAGCCTGGTAGCCCAGTACGACCGCTACGCCGGCTCCGGCGAGATCAACTCCACCGTCGCCGACCAGGCGGGCCGCCTCGCCGCCATCAAGGCCGCGTACGAGGCCCGTGAGGGCGTGGAACTGGACGAACTCGACGGCCTGACCGTCACGGCCGTCGACTGGTGGTTCAACGTCCGCCCGTCCAACACGGAACCGCTGCTGCGCCTGAACACGGAGGCACGGGACGAGGCGACGATGGCGAAGGTACGGGATGAGGCGCTGGCGATCATCAGGGGTTGAGGGCTGAGGGCTGAGGGCTGAGGGCGGGACGACACCTGCGCTTCTCAACGGGTTTCGCCTCTCGATGCCGGTCCAGGCATTTCAGCCTGCCCGGTGTTCGAGGACGAGGCCGCGCCGTCCTTCTCGGCGCCGGTCCAGGCATTTCAGCCCGTCCGGCGTTTGAGGACGAGGCCCGTTCAGGGCCGAAGCGGGGGTCCAGGGGGCGGCAGCCCCCTGGCCGGGGTCGAAGGGGCGGAGCCCCTTCAAGGATGGGACGGGTAGGGGCGGCGGGGGCGCAACCCTCCCAGCGCCCAACCCCGGCACCCCGCCCCCACCGGCGGTACGCTGACCAGGCACATCCACACACCCGCACGCACCGCACACACCACCCCAGAAGGGACCCCTCATGCCGCTGGAAGCCGGCCTCCTGGAGATCCTCGCCTGCCCGGCCTGCCACGCCCCCCTCAAGGAGCAGGACGCCGAGCTGGTCTGCACCGGCCAGGACTGCGGCCTGGCGTACCCGGTCCGCGACGGCATCCCCGTTCTGCTCGTTGACGAGGCCCGCCGCCCCGCGTAACACGACGCCACGGCCACGACCACCGGCGCAAAGACGACCGGTCCCCGTCAAAACGACAAGCCGACCACCGCCGTACGGACATCCGGCCACGGCCACCGGCATGAGCCCACAGCCGACCGGATACAGACCTCCCAGCCACCGGCCACCGGCATACAGACCAAGCCACCGGCACAGAGGCACCCCGCCAGGCGCACACCATCCGGCACCCCGCCGACGGCGACCAGCAACCAGTGGCGAGCGACGAGCAACGAGCACGGCCAATGGGCGATGGGCAACCGCAAAAAAACAGCCCCCCGCCCGCATAAAGACACCACCCCCGCGCCAAGACAACCAAAGACCCCCCGCGACCGAGCAAAGACCCCGTCGAACACACCCGCGCAGAAACACGCCCCAGACGACCCGGCGATCGGAGGCTGCCGCCCATGCTCGACGAATCGCTGCTGGACACGCCGAAGGCGCTCGCAGAGGCCGACCGCCGTGCCCTGCTGCGCGGCGCGGCCGAAGCAGGCGCCCGTGTCCGCACCGCCGCCCGGCACGCCGCCGAGTCCGGCGTCCACGACCTCAAACCCGACGGCCGCCCCCGCGCCATCCTCATCGCGGGCCCCGGCGCCGCCGCCATCTGCGTCGCCGACCTCCTCGGCACGCTCGCCGGCGCCACCAGCCCCGTCACCCGACTGGCCCCGGCCGGTGTCGCCCCCGCCGCGGGCGCCCTGCGCTGGGAGCTGCCCGGCTGGGCCGGCTCCGTGGACCTGCTGCTGATCACGACCCCCGACGGCTCCGAGCCGGGCCTGTCCCTGCTCGCCGAGCAGGCCTACCGCCGCGGTTGCACGGTCGTCGCCGTGGCCCCGGCCGACTCCCCGCTCACCGAGGCGGTGCACAACAACCACGGCCTGTTCGTGCCGATGGCGACGGCCCCGTACGAGCAGGACGAACCCCTCGCGGCCTCCGCCCCCGGTGTCCTGTGGGCGCTGCTCACCCCGCTGCTGGCGCTCCTCGACCGCACGGGCCTGCTCACCGCCCCGCCCGACGCCATCGAGAAGGTCGCCGACCGCCTCGACCACATCGCCGAACGCTGCGGCCCCGCCACCGCGACCTACAGCAACCCCGCCAAGACCTTGGCCGCCGAACTCGCCGACACGCTCCCGCTGATCTGGACCGAGGGCGTCTCCGCCGGCCCGGCCGGCCGCCGTCTCGCCGCCGCGCTCGCCGAACTCGCCGGCCAGCCCGCCCTCGTAGCCGAGCTGCCCGAAGCGCTCGCCTCGCACAACGCCCTGCTCGCGGGCCCGCTCGCGGGCAGCGCCGACCCCGACGACTTCTTCCGCGACCGCGTGGAGGAGGCACCGGCCCTGCACGCGCGCGTGGTGCTGCTGCGCGATCGCCCGCTCGGCGGCCTCACCGCCGCGCCCGCCGCCCGGGACCTGGCCCTCAGCCATGACACGCCGATCAGCGAACTCGAGCCGGAGCCCGGCGGCGAACTCGAGACCCTCGCGGAACTGATCGCCATCACGGATTTCGCCGCCGTTTACCTGGCGCTCGCCTCGGGAGCCTGATCTTTCTCAGGACGCCTGACAGCCGTACGCACAAGGAATCAGCAGCCGTACACAAGGCGAACCCGGCGTCCTACCGAAGCGACTCCGAAGCGACTCCGAAGCGACTCCGAAGCGACTCCGAAGCGACTCCGAGCCCCCGAAGAGCCGCCAAGAGCCACCCAAGCGCCCCCGAAGAGATCCCGAAGCGACCCCGAAGAGACCCGGCGTCACGCACAGAGAGCAGGCAGAAAACCGCATGGACCGCCTCGACAACACCATCCGCCCCTACGCCTGGGGCTCCACCACCGCGATCCCGAAGCTCCTCGGCATCGAGCCGACCGGCGAACCGCAGGCGGAGATGTGGATGGGCGCGCACCCGGGGGCACCCTCGCGTACCGAGCGCGGGACGCTCGTCGAGGTCATCGAGGCAGACCCGGAGCGCGAGCTGGGCGCCACGGCCGTGGCGAAGTTCGGCCCGCGCCTCCCCTTCCTCCTTAAGATCCTCGCCGCCGGCGCCCCGCTCTCCCTCCAGGTGCACCCCAACCTGGCGCAGGCGAAGGAGGGTTACGACGACGAGGAGCGCCGCGACATCCCCGTGGACGCCGGCCACCGCAACTACAAGGACGCCAACCACAAGCCCGAACTGATCTGCGCGCTCACCGAGTTCGACGGCCTGTGCGGCTTCCGTGACCCGCTCCGGGCCGCCGACCTGCTGGACGGCCTCGGCGTCGACTCCCTCAAGCCGTACGTCGACCTGCTGCACGCACACCCCGAGGAGGCGGCGCTGCGTGAGGTCCTCACCGCCGTACTCACCGCCGACCCGGACGAGATGGCCCATACCGTCGCCGAGGCCGCGGCCGCCTGCTCCCGCCTCGGCGGCGACTACGCCCCGTACGCCGACATCGCCCACCACTACCCCGGCGACCCCGGCGTCATCGCCGCCATGCTCCTCAACCACGTCCGCCTTCAGCCCGGCGAGGCCCTGTTCCTCGGCGCCGGCATCCCGCACGCGTACCTCAACGGCCTCGGCGTCGAGATCATGGCCAACTCCGACAACGTCCTGCGCTGCGGCCTGACCCCCAAGCACGTCGACGTCCCCGAACTCCTGCGCATCGTCCGCTTCGAGGCGGGCGACCCGGGCGTGCTGCGCCCCGAGGCCGCCCCGGACGGCGAGGAGGTCTACGAGACCCCGATCGACGAGTTCCGGCTGTCCCGGTACGTCCTCCCGGAGGGCACCGCCGCGCACGACCTCACGCGCGTGACCCCGCAGATCCTGCTCTGCACGGCGGGTTCCGTCCGCGCCGGTGAGCATGAGCTGACCCCCGGTCAGTCCGTCTTCGTACCGGCGGGCGAAAAGGCCGAAGTGTCCGGGGCCGGTACGGTCTTCCGGGCCACGGTCGTGGCCTGACCGGGAGCCGTCCGGCCACCCGGCGCGTCACTGTCGGACCAGGCTGCAACAATGGCCCACCGGCAAAGGACGGGCAAAGCCGATGGGGCGCACGCTCCCCTCGGCGAGGCCCTGGACGGCGCACCGGCGTACGTACGAAGGCCATGAAGGCCACGAAGGCTCAGAAGGCTCCGAAGGCGAAGGGACAACGCGACACATGAGCGCGTCAGGCGGTACCAAGGCGATCGTGGCGGCACTCGCCGCCAACCTCGCGATCGCGGCAGCGAAGTTCGTTGCGTTCGCGTTCAGCGGCTCGTCGTCGATGCTCGCCGAGGGCGTGCACTCGCTCGCCGACTCCGGCAACCAGGCCCTGCTGCTGGTCGGCGGCAAGAAGGCCAAGCGCGAGGCGACCCCGCAGCACCCCTTCGGCTACGGCCGCGAGCGCTACATCTACGCCTTCCTGGTCTCGATCATCCTCTTCTCCGTCGGCGGCATGTTCGCCCTCTACGAGGGCTACGAGAAGATCAAGCACCCGCACGAGATCGAGCACTGGTACTGGCCGGTCGGCGTCCTCGTCTTCGCGATCATCGCCGAGACCTTCTCCTTCCGGACGGCCATCAAGGAGTCCAACGTCCTGCGGGGCAGGAAGTCCTGGAAGGAGTTCGTCCGCCACGCCAAGGCCCCCGAGCTGCCCGTCGTCCTCCTGGAGGACCTCGGCGCGCTGGTCGGCCTGGTCCTCGCCCTGGGGGGCGTCAGCCTGGCTCTGCTCACCGGCGACGGCGTCTGGGACGGCATCGGCACCATCTGCATCGGCGTCCTGCTCGTCCTGATCGCGGTCGTCCTGGCCATCGAGACCAAGTCGCTGCTGCTCGGCGAGTCCGCGGGCGTCGAGGAGACCAAGAAGATCGGGGCCGCCATCGTCGACGGCGACAAGGTCACCGGCATCATCCACATGCGCACGCTCCACCTCGGCCCCGAGGAGCTCCTGGTCGCCGCCAAGATCGCCGTCCAGCACGACGACACGGCCACCGAGATCGCCTCCGCCATCGACGCCGCCGAGGCCCGCATCCGCGAGGCCGTCCCGATCGCCCGCGTGATCTACCTCGAGCCCGACATCTACAGCGAGGCCGAGGCAGCCAAGGGCGCGGACCGCGAGGCGACGCCCGGCGGGCCGACGTCGCACGGCGCCGAGCACTGATTCCCGTACGACAGCTCTCCGTACGGCACCTGTCCGTACGGCGACGGGGGCCCGCCGAGTCGATCGGCGGGCCCCCGTCGCGTATCCCTGCGGTCGGCGGATCCGTCAAAAGTGCTGCGGCCACAGGGCAACCTGCGCCGCCGGCCGCCGCCGTACGCCCCGTGCCGTGATCCCGAGGACGAGCCCGACGATCGCGAGGAGAAGCCCGAGCAGCGTGGCCGCGGCGAGCAGCATCGGCCCCACATAGCGGTCGGTCACCCGGCCCACGACCGCACCGACGGGCACCGTCCCGCCGTGGTCCTCGGCGAAGAAGCGGGAGTCGCGCGAGTTCTGACGGTGGTCGCCGAGCAGGAACAGCCGGCCTTCCGGCACCGTCACGTCGTATGGGCGGTGCATCCCGTCGGCGATGCCGTCCTTCACGTACGGCTCCCTGAGCGGCTTGCCGTTGACGGTGATCCGCTCCCGCGCCGTGTCCATGCCTTCGCAGCAGACGATGCGGTCGCCACCCACGCCGATGACGCGCTGCATGGAGGCCCGGTCCTGGTAGCGCTCCGGCGCCGTGTACAGCACGACGTCGCCACGCCCCACCTCGTCCGCGCCCACGCGCTCGACGACGATCCGGTCACCGATGTCGTACGTGGGTCGCATGTTCTCGCTCGACACGCTGGACAGCACATAACCCGTCCGCAGCCACAGCACGGACCCGATCACCAGCATCAGCCCCAGAGGGCCCAGCACCCACGCGGTGACCGCGAGTCTTCGTCCCTGCTCCATCAGCACTTCCTCCCCAGGCGGAACGTCCGCGACGGCAGCAAGCAGCCGCCCTCCGTGCAGCGTCCGCGCGGGCCCCCGGCGTTACGGCCGCGGGCCCGCACTTCGCCCTCTCCCCCGGGCGTCTCGCCCGCTTCTGCCTGTTTGTCTCCTCCTGTTTGTCGCCTCGGCTACTGGATCTCGCTCAGCACACCGAGCACCGCGGATTCGTCCCCGGCCGCCAGCAGCCGCTCCCGGAACCCCGCGCCCATCAACTTCCGCGACAGCAGCGCCAGAATCCGCAGATGCTCGTCCCCCGCGGCCGCCTCCGGTACGGCGATCATGAACACCAGCCCCGCCTTCGTACCGTCCAGCGAGCCCCACTCGACGCCCTCCGCGGACCGCGCGAAAGCGACGACCGGCGCGGTCACCGCATCCGTCTTGGCATGCGGAATCGCGATCTCCTCCCCGAGCCCGGTCGTCCCCTGCGACTCCCGCCGCAGCGCGGTCGCCACGAGCTCGTCCACGTCCGCGACCTTCCCGGTCCGTGCCAGCAACTCGGCCATCTCCCGGATCGCGGACTCCTTGCCGGCCGCAACGAGTTCGACCTTCACGGTCTGCTCGGTGAGATAGCCGGAGAGGACCTCGACCGGGGCGGCGCCTGCGTTGTCGACCGCCTCTGACTCGCGCTCTGACTCATGTACGACCCGCTGCGCCGCGACGGCACCGGCGGCACCCGGCCCTTCGCCGACGGCACCAGCGCCAGGCCCTCCGACGCCCGCCCCGACCAGCGCGGGCTCGGGCCCGGCCGTACCCGCACCGGCGAGCGCCTCCCCACGCCGCCTGCGCTCGCCCAGGTCGACCAGAGTGACCGTCGTCAGCGCGGTGAAGACAGAGCCGATCACCACGGCCACGAAGAACATCGGCACGCCGCTCACCGCGCCCAGCACGGCCACGATCGGCCCGCCGTGCGGGACCGCGTCCTCGACGCCGGCGACCCCGGCGATCGCACCGGCCATCGCGCCGCCGAGCATGTTGGCGGGGATGACCTGCGCGGGCCGCGCCGCGGCGAACGGGATCGCACCCTCGGAGATGCCGAAGCAGCCCATGAACAGCGAGGCGAGCCCCGTCTCCCGCTCCTGCTCGGTGTACAGCCGCTTCCGTATCAGCGTGGCCAGACCCTGACCCAACGGCATGACCGGGATGGCGGCCGCGCACATGCCCATGACCGTCTGGTTGCCGGTCGCGATGAGCCCGGCGCCGAACAGGAACGCCGTCTTGTTGACCGGCCCGCCCATGTCGAACGCGATCATCAGCCCGAGAACCGCACCGAGCAGGATCGCACTCGTGCCGGTCATCCCGCTGAGCCAGCTGGTCAGGTGCTCGAACACCCAGGAGATCGGCTTCCCGATGACGTAGATGAAGAACAGCCCGAGCGCCGTGGTCGCCACGATCGGGATCACGATGATCGGCATGATCGGCCGCACGAACTTCGGGACCTTGACCTTCTTGATCCACAGCACCAGATACCCGGCGAGGAACCCGGTCACGATCGCCCCGATGAACCCGGCACCCGCCTTGGAGTCGTACAGCGAACCCGTGTTGGCGATCCAGCCACCGATCATGCCCGGCACGAGCGCGGGCCGATCCCCGATGGCATACGCGATGTAGCCGGACAGAACCGGCACCATCAGCGTAAAGCCGATGACGCCGATGTTGTTGATGTCCATCCAGAAGGAGTCCTTCGGGATGACCAGACCGCCCGACGGGTCCGTGTGCCCGCCCAGCGAGAGCGAGATCGCGATCAGCAGCCCGCCGACCACGACGAACGGGATCATGTAACTGACCCCGTTCATCAGCGCCTTGTACCCGACGCTCCGCTCCTTGCCGCCGGCCGCGGGGGTCGTAGTGGAGCCCGCGGCCGTGTGCACGGGCGCCGCCAGCACCCGCTCGATCAGCCGCTCGGGGTGGTGAATGCCCTCCGCCACCCCGACCGTGAGGACCCGCTTGCCCGCGAAACGGCTCAGGTCCACGTCCTTGTCCGCGGCGACGATGATTCCGTCCGCGGTGCTGACATCGTTGTCATCGAGGACGTTTTCAGCCCCGATGGACCCCTGGGTCTCCACCTTCATCTCGATACCGCGGCTCTCGGCAGCCTGCGCGAGCTTCTCCGCCGCCATGTACGTGTGCGCGATGCCGGTCGGGCACGCTGTCACCGCGAGCAGCTTCAACCGCTTGCGCTCGCCACCGCCGCTGCCCTTGGGGGGAGGGTCGGCCGGACTTGTCACGTCGATCTCCTAACGCCTTTGTCATGCGGAAACGCCGTCCCGGACATCCCGCAAGATCGATCAGATCTTCCGATTCCCTGGCATCCTGCACCACCCCACCGCAGGCTCAAAGGCGCAAAGGTCCCGCATCATCCCGGTCTGCGGGCTCCTGTTCGCGGTTCGTTGGTGTCCTGTTATCGCCCCCGCATCCGACCGTCACCTGACCTCCCGCCCACCCGTGAACGCCCCCTCGTCCGTCCCCACCCGACTCCCGTGATGGCCTGATCTGTTCGGAGGCGGACTGGGGACGGCCGGGCCTCCCGGTGTAGCTTGGGACAGAGCCAGACGTCGCTGCTGATGGCGGTCGGGCGGTCCCGACAAAGGACCGGCCGAGGGAGAGAGGGCCTCCGACGAACTGCGCTGCGCGTACGCGGGCATGCCTGTGTCCTCTTCGGGCACCCCGGTGTCCGCCGCCGCGCAGACCAGCCGTACCCACCCTCGACCCAACCCCCGAGGAGCAGCTCGTAATGACGACTGTCGAGAACCGACAGGACTTCAAGGTCGCCGATCTCTCCCTGGCCGAGTTCGGCCGCAAGGAGATCACCCTCGCCGAGCACGAGATGCCCGGCCTGATGTCGATCCGCAAGGAGTACGCCGAGGCGCAGCCGCTGGCCGGCGCCCGCATCACCGGCTCCCTGCACATGACCGTGCAGACCGCCGTCCTCATCGAGACCCTGGCCGCCCTGGGCGCGCAGGTCCGCTGGGCGTCCTGCAACATCTTCTCCACCCAGGACCACGCCGCCGCCGCGATCGCCGTCGGCCCGAACGGCACGCCCGACAACCCCCAGGGCATCCCGGTCTTCGCCTGGAAGGGCGAGACCCTGGAGGAGTACTGGTGGTGCACGGAGCAGGCCCTGACCTGGCCGAACACCCCCACCGGCGGCCCGAACATGATCCTGGACGACGGCGGTGACGCCACCCTCCTCGTCCACAAGGGCGTCGAGTACGAGAAGGACGGCAAGGTCCCGGACGTCGACACCGCCGAGTCCGACGAGCACCGCGTCATCCTCGAACTCCTGCACCGCACCATCACGGACGGCTCGCAGAAGTGGACCCAGCTGGCCTCCGAGATCCGCGGCGTGACCGAGGAGACCACGACCGGCGTCCACCGCCTGTACGAGATGCAGCGCGACGGCGTCCTCCTTTTCCCGGCGATCAACGTCAACGACGCTGTCACGAAGTCGAAGTTCGACAACAAGTACGGCTGCCGCCACTCCCTGATCGACGGCATCAACCGCGCCACCGACGTCCTGATCGGCGGCAAGACCGCGGTCGTCTGCGGCTACGGCGACGTGGGCAAGGGCTGCGCGGAGTCCCTGCGCGGACAGGGCGCCCGCGTGATCGTCACCGAGATCGACCCGATCTGCGCCCTGCAGGCGGCGATGGACGGCTACCAGGTCACGACCCTCGACGAGGTCATCGACAAGGCCGACATCTTCATCACCACGACCGGCAACAAGGACATCATCATGGCCTCGGACATGGCCAAGATGAAGCACCAGGCGATCGTCGGCAACATCGGCCACTTCGACAACGAGATCGACATGGCCGGCCTCGCCAAGGTCCCGGGCATCGTCAAGGACGAGGTCAAGCCGCAGGTCCACACCTGGACCTTCCCCGACGGCAAGGTGCTCATCGTCCTCTCCGAGGGCCGCCTGCTGAACCTGGGCAACGCCACCGGTCACCCGTCCTTCGTGATGTCCAACTCCTTCGCGGACCAGACCCTGGCCCAGATCGAGCTGTTCACCAAGCCGGACGCCTACCCGACCGGTGTGTACACGCTGCCCAAGCACCTGGACGAGAAGGTCGCCCGCCTCCACCTGGACGCGCTCGGCGTGAAGCTGACGACGCTCCGCCCCGAGCAGGCCGCGTACATCGGCGTCGAGGTCGAGGGCCCGTACAAGCCGGACCACTACCGGTACTGAGCCGAGCCGCTGCCGCGTGCACTGGCACGCCCCTCAGCAGCAGATCCTCAGAGGCAGGCCCCCGCACCCCCGTGCCGGGGGCCTGCCCCATTGGCCCGCGTGGCCACTTCGGCCGTGTGGCCGGACCAGCCCGTCAAGACCCAGGACTCCGATGCCCCGCGGCCGTTATTCGCTCCACGATCCGCACGATCACACCCCCCTCGCAGAAGAGCACTTCCACTGCGCCCCCGGCCCTTCCGGCTGGCGCTACGTCTCCCAGCTGACCACCCCTGCGGGCGATCACAGCGGCTCCGTCGACCTCGCCCTGGACGAACTCGGCCGCCCCATCCGTCTCGAACTGCACGCGGCCGGCTGGCAGGTACGCGGCGCCGCCCTCGACGGCGTCACGTGGGTCCGCACCGACCCCACCGGGGCTCACGCCACGGAAGGCAATGTGCGCGCCCATGCCTTCACCGGCGTATCCCCCGCGTTCCTCATCGCCACCACTCGCCTCCTTCGCCTCACCCCTTCCGCCTCGGCGACCCGCGTACGCCTCGTGGCCTTCACAGACCCGGTCCTCGCCCCGCGCACCGTGGACCAGTCCTGGGCCTTGGTGAACAGAGAAACACACGCCACTGACAACGCCCCCCTGACCGTGGACGAGTACCAGGTCACGGCCCTGGACACGGGTGAGCAGCACGCCGTACACATCGCGGGCGACGTGGTCCTCGCGGCACCCGGCATCGAACTGGAGGACCTGGACTCGCCACCGTCGACGTTCGCTTGAGCGACGCCGGGCAGATGGGAAGGCCAGGCGGGGGCAGGCAGGCAGGGAGCCGGCGCGGAGAGCGGGCCCGGGCGCGGGCAGTTCGGCAGGGTCGAGCAGCCGGACATGCCGAACCGCCGATCGTTGCGGCACCCCGTGCTTACCCGTAGAGGCGCTACGCCGGCGGGACGAAGCCGGTGGTGCGCCGGTCGGTCGACGGCGCCTCCTCCGGCGCCGAGACCTGCTGCACCGCGTCCTGCGGTACCTCGGAGCGATCCCCTTCCGCCCGACCTGAGGGCTGAGCGCCGAGCGGAACCTCCCCTGCGCCGTACGCGCCGGGCAGAGGCGGAGCAGCGGCGGGCGCCATGACCGGCGGGCCGTACGCCCCAGGCGCACCAGCCGCAGCACCCGCATCACCCCCTGGGCTCATCCCACCCACAGGGGGAGCACCGCCTACCGCGCCGGCACCCGCAGCCGCCCCACCCACAGTCCACCCATTGCCGAACGCACGCCGCGCCTCCCGCGCTTGCCGCTCCTGGAGAACCGCCGCGAGATATGCCGCCGGCGGCACCTCCTGGGGCGCCGGAGTGCCCGTACGCGCCGCAAGGTCCGTCGCGAGCCGCTCCGCCATGCTCCGTCCGACCTGAGGGTCGAGTTGCTGCATCCGCGTCAGGTACTGACGAATGGCCAGCCACAGCCCATCCGGAACCGCCGACAGGTCAAGCCCCGAGAACCGTCCGGCCAACCACGGCGGAGGCGGAGGAACGAAGCCCGTCCGGGCGAGGGGCACCCGTTCCCGTACGACGAGAGTTCCGGCGAACACGTCACCGAGCCGCCGCCCACGCGCGGACACCAGCGAAGCGATGACGGCGACGACGCCGAGCGTCATCAGAATCTCGATCACACCTATGAGGCCACGCACCAGAGCGTGCCGGAACCGGATCGGTCCGCCGTCGTCCCGCACTACCCGCAGCCCGCACGCCAACTTCCCAAGGGAGCGCCCGTGGCTGAGCGTCTCTACCGAGATCGGCCCGCCGACCAGCAGCAGAACGAACATCGCGATCGACAGCGCGGTCTGCGCCGCCTCGTCCAGAGAAGCAGTGGCCGCCACCACCCCAATGGTCACGACGATGTAGGCGATCACGGCCACGGCCAGATCCAGCAGGACGGCCAGCGCCCTGCTGGGCAGCTTCGCGGGGCGCAACTCCAGCGCCACCGCCTCGCCCGTCACCAGTTCACTCACGCGGTCTGTCCTTCCCCTGACCTGCCCCTGGAATGGCCAGTCTGCCAAGCTGAGGGCGCATTGCGTCGCAGTACGACAAGCTGACATCTACGACGAGTCGCCGACGAACAGCCGGGGAGCAGGAAAGCAGATGGACCTCGACGTCTTCGTCACCGCCCACCGAGCCGAGTGGGACCGCCTCGACGCCCTGCTCGGGCGCCAGCGCCGCCTCACAGGCGCTGAGGCCGACGAACTCGTCGCCCTCTATCAGCGCACAGCCACCCACCTCTCCCTGATCCAGTCCAGTGCCCCAGACCCGCAGCTGACGGGCCGGCTCAGCCAATTGGTGGCACGCGCGCGTAGCGCCGTGACAGGCACGCGACGCGCCTCCTGGCGCGATGTCACCCGCTTCCTTGGCCACGGCTTCCCAGCCGCGGTCTACCGATCGCGCCACTGGTGGGTACCCACAGCGCTCCTGTCCACCCTCGTCGCGGCTCTCCTGGGCTGGTGGATAGGCACGCACCCCGAAGTACAGGCGACCATCGCGGCCCCCAGCGAACTGCGCGAGCTCACCCGCCCCGGCGGCCAGTACGAGACGTACTACTCCAGCCACCCCGCAGCCTCCTTCGCGGCCCAGGTCTGGACGAACAACGCCTGGGCCGCCGCCCTGTGCCTGATACTCGGCGTCTTCCTCGGCCTCCCTGTGCTCTGGATCCTCTTCCAGAACATGCTCAACCTCGGTGTCGGCTTCGGCCTGATGTCCTCGGCAGGACGCCTGGACACCTTCCTCGGCCTCGTCCTGCCGCACGGCCTCCTCGAACTGACCGCGGTCTTCGTTGCCGCCGGAACAGGCCTACGCCTCGGTTGGACCCTCATAGACCCGGGCCCCCGTACCCGACGCTTCGCCCTCGCCGAGGAAGGCCGAGCCGCAATCGGCATGGCTATAGGTCTCGCCCTGGTCCTCTTCGTCTCCGGCGCCATCGAAGGCTTCGTCACCCCGTCGGGCCTGCCCACGTGGGCGCGCATCAGCATCGGTATCGCCGCTGAGCTGGCCTTCCTCGCCTACGTCTATGTCCTCGGCGGACGTGCCGCCCGCGCCGGTGAGACGGGGGACGTCGAGGCGTCCGAGCGAAGCGCCGCCGTGCCGACGGCCGCCTGATGTGCGACCACCCCTGCTGAGCTGCTAGTCTCCTCCTCGCCCCACAAGAGCCGTTGACACGGAGCGCGTGGGGAGGTAGATTCGAACAGTTGCCTGGAAGAGGATGTACATCCCACCCGGGCGGAGTGAGCATCTGTCTGCTTCAGTGGAACATCGATTCCCAAGAAGCCCCTCCCCATGATTTCGGAAATGAGTGGCCGGTCAGTTTGGTCCGAAACTTCTGATAAAGTCAGAGTCGCCGGAAAGGGAAACGCGAGAGCGGGAACCTGGAAAGCACCGAGGAAATCGGACCGGAAAAGGATCTGATAGAGTCGGAAACGCAAGACCGAAGGGAAGCGCCCGGAGGAAAGCCCGAGAGGGTGAGTACAAAGGAAGCGTCCGTTCCTTGAGAACTCAACAGCGTGCCAAAAATCAACGCCAGATATGTTGATACCCCGTCTCCGGCCGGATTACCGGTTGGGGCGAGGTTCCTTTGAAAAAACACAGCGAGGACGCTGTGAACGGTCGGGCTTATTCCGCCTGACTGTTCCGCTCTCGTGGTGTCGTCCCGATTACGGGAAAACATTCACGGAGAGTTTGATCCTGGCTCAGGACGAACGCTGGCGGCGTGCTTAACACATGCAAGTCGAACGATGAACCACTTCGGTGGGGATTAGTGGCGAACGGGTGAGTAACACGTGGGCAATCTGCCCTGCACTCTGGGACAAGCCCTGGAAACGGGGTCTAATACCGGATATGACCGTCTTGGGCATCCTTGATGGTGTAAAGCTCCGGCGGTGCAGGATGAGCCCGCGGCCTATCAGCTTGTTGGTGAGGTAATGGCTCACCAAGGCGACGACGGGTAGCCGGCCTGAGAGGGCGACCGGCCACACTGGGACTGAGACACGGCCCAGACTCCTACGGGAGGCAGCAGTGGGGAATATTGCACAATGGGCGAAAGCCTGATGCAGCGACGCCGCGTGAGGGATGACGGCCTTCGGGTTGTAAACCTCTTTCAGCAGGGAAGAAGCGAAAGTGACGGTACCTGCAGAAGAAGCGCCGGCTAACTACGTGCCAGCAGCCGCGGTAATACGTAGGGCGCAAGCGTTGTCCGGAATTATTGGGCGTAAAGAGCTCGTAGGCGGCTTGTCACGTCGGGTGTGAAAGCCCGGGGCTTAACCCCGGGTCTGCATTCGATACGGGCTAGCTAGAGTGTGGTAGGGGAGATCGGAATTCCTGGTGTAGCGGTGAAATGCGCAGATATCAGGAGGAACACCGGTGGCGAAGGCGGATCTCTGGGCCATTACTGACGCTGAGGAGCGAAAGCGTGGGGAGCGAACAGGATTAGATACCCTGGTAGTCCACGCCGTAAACGGTGGGAACTAGGTGTTGGCGACATTCCACGTCGTCGGTGCCGCAGCTAACGCATTAAGTTCCCCGCCTGGGGAGTACGGCCGCAAGGCTAAAACTCAAAGGAATTGACGGGGGCCCGCACAAGCAGCGGAGCATGTGGCTTAATTCGACGCAACGCGAAGAACCTTACCAAGGCTTGACATACACCGGAAACGGCCAGAGATGGTCGCCCCCTTGTGGTCGGTGTACAGGTGGTGCATGGCTGTCGTCAGCTCGTGTCGTGAGATGTTGGGTTAAGTCCCGCAACGAGCGCAACCCTTGTCCTGTGTTGCCAGCATGCCCTTCGGGGTGATGGGGACTCACAGGAGACCGCCGGGGTCAACTCGGAGGAAGGTGGGGACGACGTCAAGTCATCATGCCCCTTATGTCTTGGGCTGCACACGTGCTACAATGGCAGGTACAATGAGCTGCGATACCGTGAGGTGGAGCGAATCTCAAAAAGCCTGTCTCAGTTCGGATTGGGGTCTGCAACTCGACCCCATGAAGTCGGAGTTGCTAGTAATCGCAGATCAGCATTGCTGCGGTGAATACGTTCCCGGGCCTTGTACACACCGCCCGTCACGTCACGAAAGTCGGTAACACCCGAAGCCGGTGGCCCAACCCCCTTGTGGGGAGGGAGCTGTCGAAGGTGGGACTGGCGATTGGGACGAAGTCGTAACAAGGTAGCCGTACCGGAAGGTGCGGCTGGATCACCTCCTTTCTAAGGAGCACTTCTTAGCCGGGCTTGCCTGGTTCAGAGGCCAGTACATCAGCGAGTGTCTGATGCTGGTTGCTCATGGGTGGAACGTTGATTATTCGGCCGGGTTCACGGGTCGGAGGCTGCTAGTACTGCTCGCAAGAGTGTGGAACGCATGATCTTCGGACGGGAGCTGGCCGGGCACGCTGTTGGGTATCTGAGGGAATGATTTCCCTCGTGATGCCGGCCCCAGTGCACTCCAGCCTTTGGTTGGGGGTGATGGGTGGCTGGTCGTTGTTTGAGAACTGCACAGTGGACGCGAGCATCTGTGGCCAAGTTTTTAAGGGCGCACGGTGGATGCCTTGGCACCAGGAACCGATGAAGGACGTGGGAGGCCACGATAGTCCCCGGGGAGTCGTCAACCAGGCTTTGATCCGGGGGTTTCCGAATGGGGAAACCCGGCAGTCGTCATGGGCTGTCACCCATACCTGAACACATAGGGTATGTGGAGGGAACGCGGGGAAGTGAAACATCTCAGTACCCGCAGGAAGAGAAAACAACCGTGATTCCGGGAGTAGTGGCGAGCGAAACTGGATGAGGCTAAACCGTATACGTGTGAGACCCGGCAGGGGTTGCGTATGCGGGGTTGTGGGATCTCTCTTCTGTTGTCTGCCGGCAACAGGACGAGTCAGAAACCGTTGATGTAGGCGAAGGACATGCGAAAGGTCCGGCGTAGAGGGTAAGACCCCCGTAGTCGAAACGTCAGCGGCTCGTTTGAGAGACACCCAAGTAGCACGGGGCCCGAGAAATCCCGTGTGAATCTGGCGGGACCACCCGCTAAGCCTAAATATTCCCTGGTGACCGATAGCGGATAGTACCGTGAGGGAATGGTGAAAAGTACCCCGGGAGGGGAGTGAAATAGTACCTGAAACCGTGTGCCTACAAGCCGTGGGAGCGTCGGAAGCAAGCTTGCTTGTTTCTCGTGACTGCGTGCCTTTTGAAGAATGAGCCTGCGAGTTTGCGGTGTGTTGCGAGGTTAACCCGTGTGGGGAAGCCGTAGCGAAAGCGAGTCCGAATAGGGCGTTTTAGTAGCGCGCTCAAGACCCGAAGCGGAGTGATCTAGCCATGGGCAGGTTGAAGCGGAGGTAAGACTTCGTGGAGGACCGAACCCACCAGGGTTGAAAACCTGGGGGATGACCTGTGGTTAGGGGTGAAAGGCCAATCAAACTCCGTGATAGCTGGTTCTCCCCGAAATGCATTTAGGTGCAGCGTCGTGTGTTTCTTGCCGGAGGTAGAGCACTGGATAGGCGATGGGCCCTACCGGGTTACTGACCTTAGCCAAACTCCGAATGCCGGTAAGTGAGAGCGCGGCAGTGAGACTGTGGGGGATAAGCTCCATGGTCGAGAGGGAAACAGCCCAGAGCATCGACTAAGGCCCCTAAGCGTACGCTAAGTGGGAAAGGATGTGGAGTCGCAGAGACAACCAGGAGGTTGGCTTAGAAGCAGCCACCCTTGAAAGAGTGCGTAATAGCTCACTGGTCTAGTGATTCCGCGCCGACAATGTAGCGGGGCTCAAGCGTACCGCCGAAGTCGTGTCATTCACACAATAGGGCCAACGCCTGTGTGGATGGGTAGGGGAGCGTCGTCTGCCGGGTGAAGCAGCACCGGAAGGTAGTTGTGGACGGTTGACGAGTGAGAATGCAGGCATGAGTAGCGATACACACGTGAGAAACGTGTGCGCCGATTGACTAAGGGTTCCTGGGTCAAGCTGATCTGCCCAGGGTAAGTCGGGACCTAAGGCGAGGCCGACAGGCGTAGTCGATGGATAACCGGTTGATATTCCGGTACCCGCTGTGAAGCGTCAAACATTGAATCCAATGATGCTAAGTCCGTGAAGCCGCCCTGGAGCCTTCGGGCAAAGGGGAGTGGTGGAGCCGACGAACCTATCTGGTAGTAGGTGAGTGATGGGGTGACGCAGGAAGGTAGTCCATCCCGGGCGGTGGTTGTCCCGGGGTAAGGGTGTAGGACGTCAGGTAGGTAAATCCGCCTGGCAATAGTCTGAGACCTGATGCCGAGCCGATTGTGGTGAAGTGGATGATCCTATGCTGTCGAGAAAAGCCTCTAGCGAGTTTCATGGCGGCCCGTACCCTAAACCGACTCAGGTGGTCAGGTAGAGAATACCGAGGCGTTCGGGTGAACTATGGTTAAGGAACTCGGCAAAATGCCCCCGTAACTTCGGGAGAAGGGGGGCCACGCTTGGTGATGAGTCTTGCACTCTGAGCTGGGGGTGGCCGCAGAGACCAGCGAGAAGCGACTGTTTACTAAAAACACAGGTCCGTGCGAAGCCGTAAGGCGATGTATACGGACTGACGCCTGCCCGGTGCTGGAACGTTAAGGGGACCGGTTAGTCACTCTTCGGGGTGGCGAAGCTGAGAACTTAAGCGCCAGTAAACGGCGGTGGTAACTATAACCATCCTAAGGTAGCGAAATTCCTTGTCGGGTAAGTTCCGACCTGCACGAATGGCGTAACGACTTCTCGACTGTCTCAACCATAGGCCCGGTGAAATTGCACTACGAGTAAAGATGCTCGTTTCGCGCAGCAGGACGGAAAGACCCCGGGACCTTTACTACAGTTTGATATTGGTGTTCGGTTCGGCTTGTGTAGGATAGGTGGGAGACTTTGAAGCGGGCACGCCAGTGTTCGTGGAGTCGTCGTTGAAATACCACTCTGGTCGTGCTGGATGTCTAACCTGGGTCCGTGATCCGGATCAGGGACAGTGTCTGATGGGTAGTTTAACTGGGGCGGTTGCCTCCTAAAGAGTAACGGAGGCGCCCAAAGGTTCCCTCAGCCTGGTTGGCAATCAGGTGTTGAGTGTAAGTGCACAAGGGAGCTTGACTGTGAGACCGACGGGTCGAGCAGGGACGAAAGTCGGGACTAGTGATCCGGCGGTGGCTTGTGGAAGCGCCGTCGCTCAACGGATAAAAGGTACCCCGGGGATAACAGGCTGATCTTCCCCAAGAGTCCATATCGACGGGATGGTTTGGCACCTCGATGTCGGCTCGTCGCATCCTGGGGCTGGAGTCGGTCCCAAGGGTTGGGCTGTTCGCCCATTAAAGCGGTACGCGAGCTGGGTTTAGAACGTCGTGAGACAGTTCGGTCCCTATCCGCTGTGCGCGTAGGAGTCTTGAGAAGGGCTGTCCCTAGTACGAGAGGACCGGGACGGACGAACCTCTGGTGTGCCAGTTGTTCTGCCAAGGGCATGGCTGGTTGGCTACGTTCGGGAGGGATAACCGCTGAAAGCATCTAAGCGGGAAGCCTGCTTCGAGATGAGGACTCCCACCCACTTGATGGGGTAAGGCTCCCAGTAGACGACTGGGTTGATAGGCCGGATCTGGAAGCACCGTGAGGTGTGGAGGTGACCGGTACTAATAGGCCGAGGGCTTGTCCTCAGTTGTTCGCGTCCACTGTGTTAGTTCTGAGGCAACGACCGTGTTTTTTCCGGTCTGACTTCATAGTGTTTCGGTGGTTATAGCGTGAGGGAAACGCCCGGTTACATTCCGAACCCGGAAGCTAAGCCTTACAGCGCCGATGGTACTGCAGGGGGGACCCTGTGGGAGAGTAGGACGCCGCCGAACAAATTTTGAGAAAGCCCCCGGCCGGGGATACCGGCACGGGGGCTTTCTGCGTTTGTGGTTTTTGTGCCTCGATGAGGGGCGCTCCACAGGAGAGCCCCTCTATTCCCTAGTGCTCTGACCAGCAAGGTTCACCGGGTTTAGTCTGCGCCTCCCCTTCATCAAGCAACCTCCGGAACGCTCGTGCAAGGAAAGCGTCACAGGGCGCAAAGGAGTCACTGGTGGCGGGATGAGCCTTTTCGTCGGGAGAGCGACAGTGTGCGTCGTTGCCGGTCGATCTCAGTGACGACGACCGCGATTTTGTCGCCGACGTGGACGACGTCCGACGGATCCTCCACGAGCGTCCAGGCGAGCTCTCGTAGGTGGACCAGTCCCTTGATGCCGTCCGCGACCTGGACGAAGACGCCGAACGGGACCAGTTTGGTGACCTGTCCTTGCAGTTTCTGCCCCACCGCGGTGCTGTCGGCAAATGCCTGGAAGGGGTCTGGCTGCATCGCTTTCAAGGACAGTCTGGCCTCCAAGTTCCAGGTGTCGAACTGGAGGAACTCGCATGAAACGCGCTGTCCGACCTGCACGACGTCGGAGGCTGCTTCGAAGCGGCGCCAGGACAGCTCGGCGCATGAGATGAATCCGACGCCGGGGAAGATCGGGTGGCCGGGGCCATCGTCCAGCGCCACGAACACGCCGAACCGTTCGATCGCTGTAACGGTGCCGGAAAGGGACTCGCCGCAGTGCAGTGACTCCAAAACCGCCCAGAGCTCTGGGTACTCAGACGGCCCGCCGATCATGCAACCAGCTTTTCACGAGCAGCTGTGCACTGAGCGGCAAATGCGGTCACGCTGCGGTGCTGAAGCGACGTCCGCCCCAGCGGATGCCTTTCTCACTGCGGATGCGGGCGCGTTCCTTACGTTCGGCGGCCAGGACGTCGCGGTGGCGGGCGTTGGCGTTGCGCCAGCGCAGGTAGGCGTGCAGGGCCCGGGTCTGCACGGTGTGGTTGGGATAGTTCGAGTTGGCGATGGTGAACTGCCTCAGCGGTCCGAAGTGGGCCTCAATGGTGTTCGCCCACGAGGCGTAGGTCGGGGTGAAGCACAACTCGACCTTGTTCTTCTTCGCCCAGCGGCGGATGTCCGTTCCCTTGTGGGCGGACAGGTTGTCCAGGATGACGTAGATCGGGGCGCCGTCGGGCCGGGCGGCGCGGATCGACTTCAGCGCGGCCAGTGTGTTCGCCGCACCCTTCTTGCGGCGGTTGACGCCCCACAGGCGGTCGTCGCCGACCGAGTAGCAGCCGTGGAAGTAGCGCACCCCGTGAGTGCGGTGATAGGTGGCCGGCACCCGGTCGGGATGCTTCCGTTCGGCCCAACCCGATCCTGCGGTAGGCCGGATGCCGAGCGGTCCGAACTCATCGAAGGCGAACACCCGGGCGGGGAAGCGGTCCAGGACCTCCTCGATCCGGTCCAGCTTCGCCTCGCGGTCCGGGTCGGGTGATTCTTTCCAGGTCTTGGTGCGCTGGAAGGTGACACCGCGGCGGGCGAGAAGGCTGCGTAACGCCTCGCGGCCGATGCGGATCACCCGGCCGTGGACTTTCCGCAGGTAGGCGACGAGTTTGCGCAGTGACCAGCGAGTGAAGGGCTGGCCGAGCTTGGTGGGGCGGGTGGTGGCCGTCTGGATGACGAAGTCCTCGTCGTCAGGGCCGAGTTGGCGGGGACGGCCTCCCGCCCATTGAGGGTCCAGGCAGGCCAGGCCGATCTCGTTAAAGCGGTGGATCACATCGCGGACGGTGTCCTCGTCGGCCTGTACCAGCTGGGCGATCACCGGCACCCGGTTCCCGCCGGCCGAAGCCAGCAGCATCATCGCGCGCCGGTAGCGCACTGAGCTCGTACTGCCGCGGCGCACGATCCGCTGCAGCTTCTGCCCCTCCTGGTCAGTCAGTCTGCGCACACGGACAGGCTCAGCCACCGCGCCTCCAGCGGTCGGACGGACATCACCGCACATCCAACCGCCACGACCGCGAACCCGGCGAACCTTCCCGGTCAGAGCACTAGCTACAGGCGGCCCGCTGTCTTGAGGGCCAGATACGCGTCTGCCAGGGCCGGTGCGAGTTCCTCCGGTGTCGCGTCGACGACCGTGACGCCATGCCGGCGGAGTTGTTCCGCCGTGCGGTGGCGTTCGCTCTGGGCCTGGGCGGCTGCTGCGGCCTCGTACACGGCGTCCGTGTTTCCACGTGCGGTTGCCATGTGCGCGATGTGAGGGTCCGCTACGGATGCCAGCAGGACGGTGTGGCGCTGGGTGAGCTGGGACAGGACGGGGAGCAGGCCGTCCTCGATGGGGGCTGCGTCGAGAGTCGTGAGCAGCACGATCAGGGAGTGGCGGGGCGCCGTGCGGAGCGCCATGGCCGTCAGGCCTCGCGCGTCCGTTTCGATCAGCTCCGGCTCGAGAGTGGCCATCGCGTGGACCAGGGAGGGGAGGACGTCGCCTGCTGTGCGGCCCTGGACGAGCGCGCGTACTCGGCGGTCGTAGGCAAGGAGGTCCACGCGGTCGCCGGCTCGGGAAGCGAGGGCGGCCAGGAGTAGCGCCGCGTCCATGGAGGCGTCGAGGCGTGGAGCGTCTCCGACGCGTCCCGCCGAGGTGCGGCCTGTGTCCAGGACGAGCAGGATGTGGCGGTCGCGTTCGGGGCGCCAGGTGCGTACGGCGACCGCGGACTGTCGGGCTGTGGCGCGCCAGTCGATGGAACGGGTGTCGTCACCGGGGACGTATTCGCGCAGGCTGTCGAATTCTGTGCCCTGGCCGCGAATGAGCACGCTGGTGCGGCCGTCGAGTTCGCGCAGGCGGGCCAGTTTGGATGGCAGGTGCTTGCGGCTTGTGAAGGGGGGCAGGACGCGTACCGTCCAGGGGACTTTGTGGGTGCCCTGGCGGGAGAAGAGGCGCATGGGGCCGTACGAGCGAACCGTCACGCGGTCGGCCTGGCGGTCGCCGCGGCGGGTGGGGCGTAGGCGGGTGGTGATGCGTCGGCGTTCGCCGGCGGGGACCGTCACTGTGTGGCGGGATGACGCCACCTCCGTGCCGGGCTGCCAGCTGCTGGGTGGCCAGGCATCGCGGAGGTGGGCGCGGAGCGGTCGTGGGGATGGGTTGGTGATCGTGAGAGTGACGTCCGCTGTCTCGCCCAGGCGCACGGAGGCGTCGCCGGATCGGGTCAGGCCCAGCCGGCGTACGGGCGCTGCCAGGGCGAAGTCGCAGGCGCAGGCCGCGGCCAAGGGTGCGTTGACCGCGAGGATGCCCATCCAGCTGGGATCCCAGATGCCTACGGGGAGGGAGCCTAGGGCCGCGAGGAGTGCGGCGCGTCCGGTGAGTGCCATCAGCGGGGGACGGGGACGTGGGCGAGGATCGCGTTGATGACGGAGTCGGAGGTGACGCCTTCCATCTCGGCCTCCGGGCGGAGCTGCACGCGGTGGCGGAGGGCGGGAAGGGCCAGTGCCTTGACGTCGTCGGGGGTGACGTAGTCGCGGCCCGTCAGCCAGGCCCACGCGCGGGCGGTGGCCAAGAGGGCCGTGGCGCCGCGTGGGGAGACGCCCAGCGTCAGGGACGGCGATTCGCGGGTGGCTCGGCAGATGTCGACCACGTAGGCCGTGATCTCCGGGGAGACCGTCGTCTTGGCCACTGCCGCGCGTGCCGCTTCCAGGTCCGCGGGGCCCGCTACGGGGCGTACGCCGGCGGCGCGTAGGTCGCGGGGGTTGAACCCCTCGGCGTGGCGGGTGAGGACGTCGATCTCGTCCTGGCGGGAGGGCAGCGGGATGGTGAGCTTGAGGAGGAAACGGTCCAGCTGGGCTTCGGGGAGGGGGTACGTGCCCTCGTATTCCACTGGGTTCTGCGTCGCGGCGACCAGGAACGGCTCGGGCAGCGGGCGGGGGGTGCCGTCGACTGTGACCTGGCGTTCCTCCATGGCCTCCAGCAGGGACGACTGGGTCTTCGGCGGGGTCCGGTTGATCTCGTCGGCGAGGAGAAGGTTCGTGAAGACCGGGCCGGGCTGGAAGGAGAACTCGGCGGTGCGGGTGTCGTAGACGAGGGAGCCCGTCACATCGCTCGGCATCAGGTCGGGGGTGAACTGGACGCGCTTGGTGTCGAGTTCGAGGGCGGATGCGAGGGCGCGGACGAGCAACGTTTTGGCGACCCCAGGGACTCCTTCTAGGAGAACGTGTCCGCGGCAGAGGAGGGCGACGACGAGGCCGGTCACGGCGGGGTCCTGGCCGACCACGGCTTTGGCGATCTCGGCGCGCAGGGCTTCCAGGGAGGCGCGGGCGGTGCCCGGGTCCCCGGTGGTCCCGGCGTTGTCAGTGGTCGGGTCCATCATGGACGGCGTACCTCTCTTTCGAGGGCGTCGAGTTGGTCGGCGAGGGCGATGAGGGCCGTGTCGTCGCTGGGCGGCGGGCCGAAGAGGAGAGCGTGCAGGGCCTGCCCGTCTCCGTGGTTGTGGAGGTGGGCGGACAGAGCGGGGAGCAGGGCCTCGGGCGCGTACGCCTGGGAGACGGGGACACCTACGAGGGGGGCGAGGCGCGTGCGGGTAGTGGAGCGAAGAGCGGCGGCCGCGCGGTCGCGGGCGTTGGCCTTGCGGTAGAGGCGGGCGCGGCCTTCGACGGTTTCGGAGGCGCGGATCGCCACGGGGAGTTTTTCGGGCACCAGGGGGCCGAGTCGGCGTGCCCGCCAGAGGGCGGCCAGGGCTGCTGCGATGAAGAGCTGCAGCGTGCCCCAGAGCCAGCCCGAGGGGAGCAGGTCGAAGAAGCTGCGTTCGTCGTCCGCGTCGGCGGCCGACGTGTCGGAGAGCGAGGGGAGGTACCAGACCAAGTGAGGGCGGGAGCCGAGGAGTTGCAGGGCGAGGGAGGCGTTGCCCTGCTCGTCGAGACGGTCGTTGTAGAGG
Source organism: Streptomyces sp. DT2A-34 (assembly GCF_030499515.1). Taxonomy (NCBI): domain Bacteria; kingdom Bacillati; phylum Actinomycetota; class Actinomycetes; order Kitasatosporales; family Streptomycetaceae; genus Streptomyces; species Streptomyces sp. DT2A-34. The sequence continues at coordinate 6,129,327 of NZ_JASTWJ010000001.1, forward strand.
ATGTCGGGCGCGCCGAGGACGATGGAGTCGCCGTCCCCGGTGGTCTCCGGGACGCGCAGGAGGGTGGCCAGGCGCTCGCTGGGGTAGCACTGATCGGCGTCGAGGTGGGTGGTGGTGTAGCGGACGCCGCCCAGGTCGGCGGTGCCCGCGCGCTGGGCGGCGGGCAGGGCGCAGTCGGGGGTGAGCTCCGAGTCGAGGCTGGTGGCGGGGTCCGCGGTGACCCCGGGGACGAGCCTTTCGACGGACCAGCTGCCTGGAGCGACGAGGACGGTTCGGCCGCCGGCTCCGGCGGTCGCCGAGCGCAGCCAGGACTGTTGACGGTGCGTCAGCAGGTCGGGAGCGGCGACCAGGAGGGTGGTGTCCGGGGCGGACGCGGCGCGTGCCTCGTCCAGGGTGGTAACGACGCGTGTGTCCACGCCGCGGTCGGCGAGGAGCTCGGCGACGGCCCGGCTGCCCTTGGGGTCGGCGGAGCGTGGGTCGAGGGCGCCGTGCCGGGCGTCGGAGCGGATCGTGGCGATCACGACGGCCGCCGCCAGCAGGAGCACGACAGCGAGGGCGACGCCTCGCGTGCGGGTCCACACCTGGCGTGCGGTGGGGGAGGCGGAGGTGGACGGGAGCGCGGCCTCGGTGCTCATTCGGGGGCTCCCAGGTGGGCGTTGTGGGCCGTGCTGGGGGCGCTGCTCGCGAGCTGTGGCTTGGTGCTCTCCAGGTCGCGGTCGAGTTGGGCGATGCGCTGGTACGCCGGTTGGGTCGCGGTCCGTCCGCCGTATGTGACGTCGTCGAAGTCCCGGGCAGCGGTGCGCAGTGGGTCTGTGTGGGAGGGCAGTGAGCGGCCTGCTTCGGCGGCGGCCTCGTCCGCGGTGCGGCCGGGCCGGACGTCTAGGAGCGCGCGTTCCTCGAGTGAGCGGACGATGGCGCGCATGCGTTCCTGGACGGCCTGGTTCCAGTGGCCCTGGGCGGCGTGCGCTTCGGCGGCGGCTCGGTGTTCGGCGGCGCTGCGGGGCCGGTCGTCGAAGAGGGCGGCGGAGGAGGTGGGTCGGCGGCGAGGGGTGCCTAGGCGCCACCAGATAGCGCCTAGGACCGCCAGGACGACCAGGATGACGACGATCAGGCCGAGCGGGCCCCCGGGTGTCACGGTCGAGGCGCTGCTGAACAAGTCCTCGACCCAGTACCAGAAGGTGTCCAGGGCGCGCTGGAACCAACTGGGTTCGTTCTCGTGGTACATGTGCTTCGACAGTTCGCGCCGGGCCGCTTCCCGCGCGGGATCACGCGGGATCGTGAGCGGTGGCTCGTCGTCGGAGCCCGTCGCCAGCGACAGGACGGACGTGTCGCCGATGCGCAGAGATGCGTGTACGGCCGCGTCCGGCAGTGCTGACGCCGTTGTGAGAACTCCCCCCGCCAGGCTCACCGGTTCAGCTCCCCGGGGTGTCGGTGCCGTAGCCCTGGACGCCGGCGGCTCGGGCCAGTTCGAGGTCGAGGGCCTCGCGGCGGATGCGCTGGTCCATGTAGAGCAGGACGGTGACGCCGGCCGTGATCGGGAAAGTGATCATGGAGCCGATCACCGAACCGACGCCGCTGATGATGAGGAACGTCCAGCCGAACTCGGTGGTGCCATTGAGCAAGGTGGTGGCGCCGTCGCCGCTGAGTGCGCCGGCGAGGAAGGTGAAGGGGATGACGACGATCGCCGCGAGGATGTTCGCGATGATCGTGGCGAGCAGTTGGATGCCGAAGACGCGCCACCAGGAGCCCCGCACCAGCTTCGCGGAGCGGCTCAGCGCCTTCACGATGCCTTGCTTCTCCAGCATCAGCGCGGGCGAGGCGAGGGAGAAGCGGAACCACAGCCACAGTGCGATGATGCCGGCGCCGAAGATGCCCAGGACGGCGAGTGCCCCGCCCGCGTCACCGGAGCCCGTGGCGGCCACGAGGATGCCGGGTACGGCGCCCGCGAGCACCAGGCCGAAGGTCATGAGCAGCAGCAGGACGAGCAGGCCGAAGAGAGGCAGCACCTGAGGGCGGGCGTCGCGCCAGGCCTCGCCGATGGTCACCGACTTGCCGAGGACCGCGCGGCTGGTAACCGTCGTCAGCAGGGCGGTCGCGATGATCGCGCCGATCACCGAGATCAGGAAGATCACGCTGGAACTGAGCAGGGCGTCGCCTGTGGCGCGGGTCAGCTCGCTGAGGGTGGCGTTCGGGTCGTTGAGGGCCTCGGTGCTGACGAGGTCGTTCAGGACGAAGCCCTGGACCAGGATGACGAGGATCTCCGTCACGATCGCGACGGTCAGGGAGATGCCCAGGACCGTGCGCCAGTAGGTGCGCATGGTGGAGACCGCGCCGTCGAGGATCTCTCCGACGCCGAGGGGGCGCAGCGGGATCACGCCGGGCTTTGCCGCGGGCGGAGGGCCGCCCCAGCCGCCTCCCCAAGCGCCGTATCCGCCCGGGGCGCCGTAGCCCTGGTGGCCGCCGCCGTATCCGCCGGGGCCGGCGGGAGGGCGAGTGCCCCAGCCGGGGCCGGGCGGTGGGGGTGGCGGGGCCTGGCCCGGAGCCTGGGGCCCCGTCGGGGCGGACCACTGGCCGGGTGGCGGCTGGTCCTTGGACCACTTCGGGCCGGGGCCCTGCGGGTCCGGTCCCGGCTGCTGCGCGGGGTCGGGACGGTCTGCGGGCTCGGACGTGCCGGACGTGCCGGGTTCCTGCCCGTCGGACGGGGCGGATCCGGGCGAGGCCCAGCCCGGAGTGTCTTTCATCGTCGCTCCTTCACGGTGCCCGTCCGCGGTCGCGGTGGCAGGTTGGCAGCCATCGTGCCATGGGGTGGTCGGCGAGGTACCGGCCGCGGTATGGGCTGTGCACCTTCAATTGTCCGCCGGACAAAGGGCAGACTGGCTGCATGGCTGATCAGTACGCGCAATCCGGCGAGGACAACAGGCCGACCGAGATACCGGCGATCCGATGGGACGAACCACCCGAAGGTCCCGTACTGGTCCTTCTCGACCAGACGAGGCTGCCGGCCGAGGAGGTCGAGCTGGTCTGTACGGACGCGCCCGCGTTGGTGGAGGCGATCAGTTCGCTCGCCGTGCGCGGGGCGCCGCTGCTCGGGATCGCCGGGGCGTACGGTGTCGCGCTCGCCGCCGCGCGCGGTTTCGACGTGGACGACGCCGCGGAGTCGCTGGCGGGCGCTCGGCCCACCGCGGTGAACCTCGCCGTTGGTGTGCGCAGGGCCCAGTCCGCGTACCGGGCCGAGCTCGCGAAGAGCGGGGATGCCGAGCGGGCCGCTGCTGCGGCGCTGAGCGCGGCGCGCGCGTTGCACCAGGAGGACGCCGAGGCCAGCTCCAGGATGGCCGAGCGGGGACTGGCGCTGCTGGACGAGCTGCTGCCAGGCGGTGGGCACCGTATCCTCACGCACTGCAACACCGGGGCGCTGGTGTCGGGCGGGGAGGGCACGGCGTTCGCGGTGGCGCTCGCGGCGCACCGGTCCGGGCGGCTCAGGCGGCTGTGGGTGGACGAGACGCGGCCGTTGCTGCAGGGGGCTCGCCTGACGGCGTACGAGGCGGCGCGTCGCGGCATGACGTACACCCTGCTCACGGACAACGCGGCGGGGTCCCTGTTCGCCGCCGGAGAAGTGGACGCCGTGCTGATCGGCGCGGACCGCATCGCGGCCGACGGTTCGGTCGCGAACAAGGTGGGGAGCTATCCGCTCGCGGTGCTCGCGCGCTACCACCATGTGCCGTTCATCGTGGTGGCGCCGCTGACGACGGTGGATCCGCAGACGCCGGACGGGGCGTCCATCGAGGTCGAGCAGCGCCCCGGATTCGAGGTGACCGAAGTCGTGGCGCCCCATGCGCCGGTGGCGGGGGCGGAACCGGGAGGCGGGATTCCGGTGGCGCCGCTGGGGACCCAGGCGTACAACCCGGCGTTCGATGTGACGCCGCCCGAGCTGGTGACGGCGATCGTCACCGAGGAGGGAACCGCGTCGCCCGTGACGACCGAGGCGCTGGCCCAGTTGTGTGCCAGGTCGCGGCAGGTGACGTAGAGCTTGTGAGGTAGGGGTCGGAATCAATCGGGCGGGCAAGGCGTGGCCTACCCGCCCGTGGGTCACGCCCTGTGATGTGGACGAGGGCAGACAGTAGGGACTGCGTACGACTAAGGTCACTGGCCGGTGACCTATCTCACCACTGCCTTCGCCACTGTTATGAGAATGGGATGCTCCCGCTCTGATCAACGGAAACGGCCCCTCTGCCTGCGACGATGCGCGAGGCGAGGGGCCGTGACATCCAACGGCTACATCAAGCGGCGGTCTCCAGGCCCGACGAAGTCTCCAGTTCCCGTAGCCGTGCCGGTTGGCGAAGCAGCCGGTCGAGCTGCCCCACCGCCTCGATCACGTCAGGGTCCAGAGCCTCAGCGTAGATGTCCAGGGTCGTTGCGATCCGGCTGTGCCGAAGGATGGCTTTGACGATCCTCGGGTGAACCCGGAGGTGGACCAGGAGCGTGCCGCAGGACTTGCGCAGCCCCTTGGGATTCATCTTGCCGAGCCCTTCCGCCTTGATGATCCGGTCCAGCACGATGTAGAGGTGCGCTGGCGTGAGCGGGCGACCAGTCCGGGTCACGAACACGTGCCTGTCGGGATCTTCGAACCAGGGACGCCCCCTGCTGATCGCGCGTTCGCGCAGCATGGCCGTCCGCATCCGTGTCCAGCGCAGGGGAGCGATGCACTGCGCTGGCAAAGGCAGGGGCGCCTTGGAGGTCTGAGTCTTTAGGCCCGCGTCGTCGATCGTGCCCGCGCTGCTGCGTTGCCGCTGCTGTTCCACCCAGATGATCCGATTGTCCAGGTCGATGTTGTCCCAGCGCAGTCCGCACACCTCGGCCCGTCGCAGGCCCAGGAGGCAGAGCAGCAGGAAGACCGGGTAGTACGGCGTGAGGCGTCGAGCCGCAGCCAGGAAGCGGAGCACCGCCACGGCGTCCCAGCTCTTGCCGCTGTCTGTGCTCGCGCGGACATGGACGAGCTTGGCCACGTTCCGGGTCAGGCCGATGTCTTCGACCATCGCGGCCGCGAGTGCCGCTGAGAGGACCCGTAGGGCTCGCTTGGCTGTCTTGACCCCATGATCCTGCGCCAGCGCCTGCATGACGCCTCGCAGCTCCTTGACGCCGAGCTTCAGCATGACCTTCGAGCCCAGGCGCGGGCGCAAGTGGTGACGCACCGTCGTTTCGTAGGCCCGGTAGCTGTTCGCAGCAAGATTGGGCTTCACAACGATCTCAAGCCAGTAGTCGAACCACTGGCCCAGCGTCATATCCCGTGTGGGAGTCGGAATGCCGCCGTTGGCACGGTCGATCAAGTCCCGACGCTTCTGGTCGCACTCCTCGTAGGTCTTGCCGTATGCATACTTCCGCTTCGTGGTTCCGTCCGGCTGAGGGACGTACACGGCTGCCTGATAGCGGCCGTCAGTCCGCTTCGTCACCGTGCCGGAGCCGTTGGGATTCCGCTTGCGTGGAGGCATCAGTCAGCCTCCTCAAGCCGGGCGCGGATGTACTCCTGAACCGCGCTGTCAGGGATCCGGCGGCAACGCCCTTCGGTGAACGACGCGAGCCGCTTCGAGCGGATCAAGTCGTAGACCTTGCTGCGCCCGTACTTCAGCCGCGTCATGACCTGATCCACAGTCAGGAGCTCTACCGGGGCCGTTGTCATGCGGCAGCTCCTTCCAGGTCGAGCAGGGCGGGTAGTTCCTCGCGGGCGGTTTCGCGGTTGAGTTGGATGTCGCGGTGGATGTTGGCGGCGAGCCAGGATTCGCCGGGGGTATGGCCGTGTCCGGCGTAGGTCCAGTGGGCGAGGGTCAGGGTGGTTGCCTCCGTGCCGTCGGGGTCGGGCAGGCCGAGGGCTTCGCGTTGCTGGGCAGCGCGGTAGTCGGCACGCACTTGGCGCAGGGCGCCGAGGGTGGTGGAGTAGCGGCGGGACTTGGTGGAGAAGTGGCCGCGGAAGCCGAGCATGTGCGCCCAGTCCCGGAGCTTGCGGTCGGGGTAGAGCGGGTGCAGGTCGAGGCAGGCTTCGATCAACCGGCGGGGGTGGTCGGGCACTCCGAGGAGCACGAGGGCTTCCTTGTTGCCGATGCGGCGGTCGACGGTGCCGGTGGTCTCGGCTGCTTTGGTGGCGTACTTGGCGACGTAGGAGGCGACGGCCTGTTCGGTGATCTCTTCGCCGTGGCCGAAGGCGCCGATCGGCTGGACGTCGAGCTGGGTGCCCCACCGGAGCGTGCGGGCCGGTTGCGTGACGGCTGGTTGGTCGGGGTCCGGCTGATACCGGGCCGGGGGCACGTCGACCGCGACACGGGCAGCGGCGGCATGGATCGCGTTGGTGAGCAGGTCGAGGGTGGCCCAGGCCGGGGGCGGATCGTCAGGCCCGGCGGGTCCGTCGAAGCGGATCACGGCGTGGAAGTGCACGGCCCCGCGCTTCTGGTACTCCGCGACCTTGCCGAACGAGACACGGGACTGTTCGCGGGCAGCTTTCTGCGTGAGCCCGGCTCGCTTGGCGATCTCGCGGCGCAGGTAGATCGTGAAGTACCGCCAGAGCTCCGAGGCGTGGTTGTTCCACAGCACCGCGCCCGCGTAGTCGTACGACTCGGGGTCGAGCGGGGTGCCGAGTTCGGGCGCGTCCTCGGAGTGGCGTTGACCGCAGCGGCAGGCCCGGTTGCCGGGTCGGTTGTGAACCGGACCGAACGAGGGCGCGGTGAGGGTGGCGAAGACACGGGGATGATCCCGCACCGTCTCGGGGGTGCCTTTGGCAGGATCACCGGTCAGGCCCGCGCGGATGAGGTGGTAGGTGTCTCCGGCGTAGGTCCAGGCGCAGGCCGGGCAGCGTGAGGCGCGGCGGTTGCCGCAGGCCACGCGGAGCATGCCGCCGGGCTCGTGCTCGGTCGTGTACGAGTGCAGCACGGTCTTCGTGGCGGGGTCGATCGTCTTGGTGCCGCCGATGAGGCGGATCGGGTCGGAGCAGCCGCCGGTACGGCGGATCTGTTCCTGCCAGCGGTCGAAGTCGGCCGATCCGGCCACCCTCAGCACGTCGCCGAGGGTGGCCGCATCCAGGCCCGCCAGGGTGGCGGTGTCGGTCATGTCCAGCACCACCCGCTGTCGCAGCCCTCATCGTCGGTGTCGAACAGCGGCAGTTGGTCCCCGCCCTTGAACAGCTCCCGCAAAGGGCGCCCCATCCGGGTCAGATAGACGGGGCGTTTGCCCTTGGCGGCCAGGTGGGCGTTGATGGTCTCCTCGACCTTGCAGGCCCGCTCAAAGCGCGCCGGATCCTGCGCACGCATGGCCAGCCATTCGGGGATCTTCCGCATCGGGCAGAAGTCACAGGACGACTTCGGGGGCACGGGCAGGCCCGCGGAGCGGATGATGCGGGGGCAGTCGGCCCGACGGATCTTGAGGTCAAGGAGCGGGTAGACGAGCCGCTCATACGGCATGGCCTTGCCAGCATTAGCGCGGCTGATCTCGTCCAGGCTGATGCCCATGGCGACCGTGGCCGGGTGGGCTTCGGTGGCGCCGTGTGCCTTCAGCCAGGCTCCGGTGACCAGGATCTTGAAGTCGTAGGTGCAGTTGCGCTTGCCGGGCTTGCCGTTGCTGAGGAAGACCGGGATCGTCTGGCGGCTGCCGTTGCTGTTGGTGATCCGGCCGTAGATCGTTTCCTGTCGGCCGCCACTGATGCGGCGTTCCAGCTCGATCAGCGTCAGGCCGTGGGCGGCAGCGAACGGCGCGGCATAGCGCTCGAAGTAGCTCAGGGTGCCAGGGTTCTCGGAGTCCCGGCCGACGTTGGCGAAGAGGAAGGTCTGGAAGTCGATGCGGCCCTGAGCTTCCAGGACCAGAGCCGCCATGGACTGCCAGCCACCGCCGAAGGAGAAGGCGCGCAGGCCCGGGGCAGCAGATGCCGAGCGCTCCATGGCGGTCACCTCGCGGCCCGAACGACGCCAGCGGGGAGGGTGTGGCCGGTGCCCTGGCAGGCGTGGCAGACGACGCGGAGCAGGACGCGGGAGCCGTCGGGGTGGCGGTCGCCGGTGGTGATCGAGGCGACGGGGAAGTTGTCGCAGTTGCGGCAGACCGGACGGTTCGGGACGCGGGAAGGCATGATGAGTGGAGCCCTTTCGGATCGATGGATCTGGACGAGGTGGAGCCGTCCGGGGCGGCGGATCTTTGGCGAGAGAGGCCGCCCCGGGGGCGCTACTTGCGGTAGCGGCTCTTGGACCGGACGGGCCGAGAGCGGACCGGGTGCTTGCGCGGCGAGCGGGGCAGTTCCCGCTTCTTGGAGGCGCGGTTGATCGTGTAGCTGAGCCCGCCGGTGGCCGACAGGACCGCGACGGCCGAGGCGGCGACGACCTGAGCGACGAAGGCGATCACCAGCAGCACGACCACGGCCGCGGAGGCGATGACCAGGGTCAGGACGATCGGGCCCTTGTAGGAGCGGGGGGCTTCCTGGACGATCACGACCTTGCGCACGTCGGTGCCGGGCGGGATCTGCCGGTAGAGGTCGGCGGGGATGTGACCGGCGCGGAACTGTTCGTCGGGCAACTGCACGGTTCAGCCCTCCGGGTCAGGTGCAGCGGTGGGTGCGGGCGGCGAGTTCGGCGGCCGAGCGTTCGGTGTGCTCGGTGGAGAAGCCGCACTTGGGGGCGGTGCAGGCGGCGGTGTGCTTGGTCTGGCCACGGCCGTTGTTGAACGTGCCGACCTGCACGGGGCCGATGCGGATCACGTTGTGGAAGCGGTTCGGGCGCACGGTGGAACCTCCTTGGATGTCAGGCGAGTTGGGCGACGATGGCTCCGGCGAGGGCATCCGGGACTCCGAGGCGGGCGCGCAAGGTGGCGGCGTCAATGTCCGTGCCGGTGCGGGTGCGGTGCTCGGTCGCGACCTTCCGCGCGTGGTCGATCAGCGCCGGAGGCACCGCCGGGGCGGATGCTTCGGGCAGAGCCGGTGCGGGCTCGGGGGTAGTGATCGGCTCACGCTCGGGGATCGGTTCAGGGACGGGTGCCGGGGCTGCGGGCGCCGGCGGAACCGGCACCCGGTCCCCGGCCGGAGTCGGCGAGTGGGCAAGCAGAGTGCCGCCGAGGAACGCGAGCGCGGGCCATCCGGCGACGAGGATGCGCAACCAGGCCGGGACGTGGTCCAGGTCGAGGAGCCCGGCGGTGGCAATGTTGGCGCCGAGCGAAGCCACCAGGGCGACCAGGAACCAGAACCAGGCCATCCGGGACCGCTCCGTACGAAGTCGGCGCCACACGGCGACCAAGAGCAGGTCGACCGAGACGGGGTAGGCCCAGGCTTTCCATCCGGTCTGCCCGGCGGCTTCGGCGAGGTCGTGCAGGTGGGCGAAGGACAGCGCGCCAGCGATCACGGCCTGTACAAGCACGGCGTCAATGCGGAGTGGGCGGGGCATGTCCTCACCTCCTTCGGGGAGTTGAGCCGGGGGCGGGGCGGGGATCACATGTCCGGCCGCCCGGCCCCGGCAGGCGTTCAGTCGTCGGCGGGGATCTCGCCGGAGCCCCAGCACGTGAGGCACATGGCGGTCTGCCGGTGGTCGGTGGCGCGGCCCTTGCGGGCGCCGACGCGGACGGTCTCCGCGGTCTCGCCCTTGCCGTCGCACTCCAGGCACTTCGTGACCTTGGGCTTTGTGGACTTGCGCGGAGCCATGAGCGATCTCCTTCCGGCACTGGCTACGGCTGGGACTGCACGAGCGGCGGAGCGGCGGGCATCGGCGGAACGGAGAGCTGACCGACCGGCCGGAAAGGGGTCAGGAATGGCAACTCGGGGGTGAGGCAGGCGAATTCACGGCAGACCGCCGTCACCTGAGCTGGAGTGACCTCCGGGGTGCGGATCCGCGACCAGTAGCCGGAGGCGTCACCGGCCACCGCGACACCGGGACGGTCGGCACGGATGCCAGTCACGGAGACCACGGCGTCCGGGGCGATGTCGCCCAGGCCCATCTCCGCCGTCTGCTTGTCGTTGACGCGGTGCACCACGCGGCCGGTGAGCTGAGCGCGCAGGGCGGTCGCGCCCTTGCCCAGATCGGAGCCGAAGCGCTGTCCGCACACCTCCAGATAGATCCCGATCGCACGGGCCATCTGGCCGAGCCGGACCAGCTGCATGACCGTGTGATCGCGAGCAGGCTCATCCTTCTTGGAGGTCACCAGGAACAGCTCCGCCACTTCATCGATCAGCACGACGAGCGGCACAGGCCGCAACTCTGGAGGCAGTTCCCACAGGTCCGAGACGCCGTACAGGGCGAGCAGGTCGAAGCGGTCTTCCATCTCCGTGACGAGCGCGTCGATCAATTGCCCGGCGATGGCCGGGGTGGTGGCCAGGGCCGACAGCCGGGGCGCGTAGCGGCTGTGCTCAACCCCGCGCTTGCAGTCGATCCCGACCAGTCCCACCGGCAGCTTCGCCAAGCCCTTGATCAGGTTGCGCTGGTACATCGACTTGCCCGAGGAGTTCGCCCCCAGCGTGAGCGCCATCGGGATCTTGCGGTAGTCCCGCTCGAAGACCGTGCCGTCCTCCCGCAGCGCGACCGGGACGATCAGGCCACGGGGTATGGCCTTGCGCGGCATCCGCACCCGGTTGAGGACGTCGTAGCCGGTCATCCGCAGCTCGACGTAGCCGGGCTTGGTCTCCCGCACGGTCACCGAGTGCACACCCCAGGCGTGGCGCAGGCGCTCGGAGGATGCGGCGATGTCAGCAGGCTCCAGGCCCGCGGGCAGGCGGAGGGTGACGCGCAGTCCGGTCGCGGTCGGACGGACGCGGCGCACCTTCGGCGGCACCGGGCGGACCTCGCGCCGGGCGACGTTGCGGGTCATGAAGGCACGGAAGCCGGACGGCTGCACCGTCAGCCCGCACACGTCCATCGTCGAGCCGTAGGTCCAGGTGAACCGGCCCCACGTGACCGGCAGACCGACCGCCGACCAGTACAGCCGCGGCGCGCGGTACTTGGCGATGCCGAGGCCACCTGCAGCGGCCGCGGCACCCCCCACCTCGAACCAGGTGGCCAGATCGCTCATGGTCAGGCCCCAATCGGGGTGACCGCGACCGCCCGGAACGAGATCCCGTGTCGCTTCTGGCCGTTGAACTCGTTCTCCCAGTCACGCGCCTTCAGCCCCGTCACCGCCACCGGCATACCCGGTGTCAGGCTGTCGGGAAGGCCGCTCGCCGGGATCGTGACCTGGTAGAGGTTGCCCTCACCCTCATCCGAGACCAGCAGGCCCACCGTGTGCAGCGGTGCCTGAGTCTCCCGGTCGATCGCGATCTCACCGGTCTGCTTGTTGACCAGCTTCGGCGTCGGAGCGGTCGCCACGAACACCACAGCGGTAGAAAGGTCGATCTTGAAGGACGGCATCTCAGCCTCTCCTCACGTAGGGGCGAAGTGTGCTAGCTCGCACACCTCGATCGCGTACTAGCTTGCGTCGATGATGCGCGTACTAGTACACGCCTGTCAAGGCCCGCTCGCGGCAGGTAGGCCGAAGTTCCATGGCTATGCCATGGGGTACGCGTTAGTGTGGGTATGCGAGCTAGAACGCGAGGAGATCAGGAACTAGCACGCCCAGAAGGGAGAAGGAGAAGGAAGATGACCCCGAAGGTGCAACGCGCCACGCCCCCGTTCATGCAGATCGCCGATCACTTCCGCGTGAAGATCAAAGAGGGGGAGCTGCCCCAGGAATCCAAGCTCCCTTCCATCGCGGACATCGCGCGAGAATGGGGAGTCGCCACCGCCACAGCCGCAAAGGCGATCAAGCAGCTTCAGGAGGAGGGCTACGTACGATCCTCGTCGCAGGGAACGTTCGTCGACCTGGGACGGAAGCTGACGAGTGGCCCAGACCGCCTTCAGATGCTGCGGGCGACGGGCAGCGGGTTCCGGCTCGGGGAAACCGTCGAGATCTTGAGCGCAGAGTTGATCCCTGCGTCGGCGCACGTAGCAGAGGGCTTGAAGATCACCGAGGGGGACCCGGCCGTTCAGCGTCGCCGTGTCTACCGCGACGATGACGGGGTGGTAGCTGTGTCCACATCGTGGCTGGCTGGCAGCCTGGCCGAAGCAGCCCCGGAGTTGCTTGAGGTCGGCCCCCTTCCCAAGATGACCTTTGGCTTGATCGAAGATCGCACAGGGCGGCGCGCAGTTCGACGACGTGACGTAGTGGCCATGGCGCCAGTCCCTGGAGACATCGCCGAGGTACTCGGTGCCGAAGTCGGGACTCAGGCTCTGACCATGACCAACCAGTACTTTGACCAGCACGGCGAGGTCACCGAGTACGCCCAAGACTTCCTCGGAGCCGGGCGCGAACTCTCCGCCGAGTACGCCCTCGATTGACGGCAAGGCAGCAGGACCTGTTACAGATTTCTCTACCTCATCAAGCCCCGCCGTTCCGGCGGGGGAGGGGGATCCCGTTCCGCCACGGCCCGCAGGTTCCGGCAGAGCTCCCAGCCGTCGCGCACTTGGGAGAACAGGACTCGACAGCACCCCTAGGAACCTCAGCTCCCCCACGCTTCACAGCCCCTCAGGGCTAGAGCCTCCATCCCCTCGGTCACCAGGCCCAAAGCGGCCAGGAGCCACGGATGGGGGCTCTTGGCTTCGCCATCCGGTCGCGCTGTCCCAACGGCTTTCCGGCCGCCGCTACGGGGACACACACCCCACAGGCCCGCACTGCGGGCCTGCGCGGGCTCGGTGCTCGGGGCTTCGCTCCCGCCTTCGGCTGCGCGCCGCCCCGGCACCGGCCCCGCGCCACCAGTGCCCCGGGGTGATCCCCGTTTCACGCTCTGGCCCGCCAAGGGCCGATGCACCGGACCGAGCCTGATTCCCACCCTTGCCCCACACCACCAGGCCCGGACCTGGGGAGGACGGCATTGCCCAAAGGTCCGCATGCATGATCCGCCACGGACCAACAGACGCTTTGACCCAAAAGCAGGTGCGCGACGGCTGGGAGCTCTGCCGGAACCTGCGGGCCGTGGTGGGTGGGATCGTGGCTGGCTGGGGTGATCGACTCCGTGACTTTAGGCAGCCACTTTGGGGGGAGCCTCGAAGATCATGGCCCCAACGTCGTGCTTTAACGGGCAGGTCCACAGACTGCCCGACTCGCCGGAAGCTTACGGGGCCATGATCACTCCCCCCAAAGCAGCTCCAGCCCAAAGTCACTCCATCGATCACGTGGGCACGCTCGCGAGGTGGGTGTCGAGCTGACATCCACGGTTGACATCAACGTCGGCGGACGAGGGCAGACAGTGACGGCCCAGTACGACTAAGGTCACTGGCCGGTGAGCTACCTCACCTGAGCCTTCGCCACCGTTATGAGAATGGGATGATGGCATTCATGAAGGGACGAGTCCTTGTCGTCGACGACGACACCGCACTGGCCGAGATGCTCGGCATTGTGCTGCGTGGTGAAGGTTTTGAGCCGTCTTTCGTAGCCGACGGCGACAAGGCGCTGGCTGCATTCCGGGAGAGCAAGCCCGATCTGGTGCTGCTCGACCTGATGCTGCCCGGGCGGGACGGCATTGAGGTGTGCCGTCTGATCAGGGCGGAGTCCGGCGTGCCGATCGTGATGCTGACGGCCAAGAGCGACACCGTCGATGTCGTGGTGGGCCTGGAGTCCGGCGCCGACGACTACATCGTGAAGCCGTTCAAGCCGAAGGAGCTCGTCGCCCGGATCCGGGCGCGGCTGCGGAGGTCGGAGGAGCCGGCGCCGGAGCAGCTCGCCATCGGTGATCTCGTCATTGACGTGGCCGGGCACTCCGTCAAGCGGGACGGGCAGTCGATCGCGCTGACCCCGCTGGAGTTCGATCTGCTGGTCGCGCTCGCGCGCAAGCCCTGGCAGGTGTTCACGCGTGAGGTGCTGCTGGAGCAGGTCTGGGGCTATCGGCACGCGGCCGACACCCGTCTGGTCAACGTGCATGTGCAGCGCCTGCGTTCCAAGGTCGAGAAGGACCCGGAGCGGCCGGAGATCGTGGTGACCGTTCGTGGTGTCGGCTACAAGGCAGGGCCGAGCTGACATGTCCGGGGACAGTGCCGCTTCGGCCCCCGGTCGGACCGGGGCCCGTCCGGAGCGGCCTGTCGGCCGGAAGACGTCGGGCTCCCGTTGGGGACGGTTTCTCGAGGGCGGGCTGCTGCAGGGCGGCGTCCAGGGCAGCCCGGTTCTTCGTCTGGTGCTGCGCTGGGTGCGTCGGCCGCTGCTGCCCGTCATGCGGCTGTGGCGGCGCAACATCCAGCTCAAGGTCGTTGTCACGACCCTGCTGATGTCGCTCGGTGTCGTGCTGCTGCTGGGCTTCGTCGTCATCGGGCAGGTGCGCAACGGCCTGCTGGACGCCAAGGTGAAGGCCTCGCAGAGCCAGGCCACCGGCGGGTTCGCGGCCGCCAAGCAGAGGTCCGACGAGGCCGCGGCCGGGACCGCCGACGACGGCGCTACGGTGGACGAGCGTTCCGAGCAGAACGTCATCCAGTGGATGAGCGACCTTGTCTCCTCACTGTCCAGCGGCGGCCAGGGCGCCTTCGACGTGGTGTCCCTTCCGGCCTCCGCGGGCGGCGACACCGGTGGGCGCGGGCCGCGTGCCTCCGGTGGCGTGGATCCCACCGCGAGCGTGCCGGAAGACCTGCGCGAGCGGATCGACAGCACTACGGGGGCGTTCCAGAGCTATACCCGCATCGTCTACAAGCCCACCGCCGACAAGGAGTCGCAGCCGGCCCTGGTCATCGGCAAGCAGGTCAACGACCCCAACGGCGACCCGTACCAGCTCTACTACCTCTTCCCGCTCACCCAGGAGGAGAAGTCGCTGAGCCTGGTCAAGGGGACGCTCGCCACCGCCGGGCTCTTCGTCGTCGTACTCCTCGGGGCGATCGCCTGGCTCGTGGTGCGCCAGGTCGTCACGCCCGTGCGGATGGCGGCCGGCATCGCCGAGCGGCTGTCCGCCGGGCGGCTGCAGGAACGGATGAAGGTCACCGGTGAGGACGACATCGCGCGGCTCGGCGAGGCCTTCAACAAGATGGCGCAGAACCTGCAGCTGAAGATCCAGCAGCTGGAGGACCTGTCGCGGATGCAGCGGCGGTTCGTGTCCGACGTGTCGCATGAGCTGCGGACGCCGCTGACGACCGTACGGATGGCCGCCGACGTCATACATGAGGCGCGGGAGGACTTCGATCCGGTGACGGCGCGGTCGGCGGAGCTGCTCGCCGACCAGCTGGACCGGTTCGAGTCGCTGCTCGCCGACCTGCTGGAGATCAGCCGCTTCGACGCGGGCGCGGCGGCGCTGGAGGCCGAGCCGATCGACCTCAGGGAGGTCGTACGGCGCGTCGTCAGCGGGGCCGAGCCGCTCGCCGAGCGCAAGGGTTCCCAGATACGCATCGTCGGCGATCAGCAGCCCATCGTCGCCGAGGCCGACGCGCGGCGCGTCGAGCGCGTGCTGCGCAACCTCGTCGTCAACGCCGTCGAGCACGGCGAGGGCAAGGACGTCGTCGTCAAGCTCGCCGCGGCCGGTGGGGCGGTGGCGGTCGCCGTGCGCGACTACGGCGTCGGGCTGAAGCCCGGTGAGGCGACCCGTGTCTTCAGCCGCTTCTGGCGGGCGGACCCGGCACGCGCGCGTACGACGGGCGGTACGGGGCTGGGGCTGTCCATCGCGCTGGAGGACGCGCGGCTCCACGGCGGCTGGCTGCAGGCGTGGGGCGAGCCGGGGGGCGGTTCGCAGTTCCGGCTGACGCTGCCGCGGACCGCGGACGAGCCGCTGCGGGGCTCGCCGATACCCCTGGAGCCCAAGGACTCGCGCCGCAATCGTGGACTTAATGACGCCGGTCTGCCGTGTGGCGGCGGCGAGAAGGCCGCGACGGTACCGGCGCAGCCCACGGGGAACCAGGCGTCCACGATGCCGTCGAGGGACCCGATCGCGCCGCGTCTGGGCGCCTCGCTCCCCAAAGCCGATCCGACCGCGCTGCCCGGCAACGGCGCGCGGGTGGTCCCCCGGCCCGCATCGGGTGCGCGGATACAGGACGACACGTCCGGTGCTGATGGGCCGCCGAGCGAGGAGGCCGGGCAGGCCGGGGAGTCGAGCAAGCATGGGGAGGCATCTCGTGGGCGCTGACCGCGAGGGGGGAGCCCGGCGCACGCCGGGGCGCGCGGTGGCGTACGCCGCCTGTGGAGTCGTACTGCTGGCGGGGTGCGCCTCGATGCCCGACAGCGGCGACCTGCGTGGCGTCGAGTCCACGCCGCGCCAGGACACGCAGGTGCGGGTCTTCGCCATGCCGCCGCGCGAGGACGCTTCGTCCTCGGAGATCGTGTCGGGCTTCCTGGAGGCACTGACCAGCGACGATCCGGACTATGAGATAGCGCGCAAGTACCTGACCGAGGAAGCGTCGGACAGGTGGCAGCCCTTGCTGTCCACGACGGTGCTCGCCGACGGACCGGGCGCCGAAGCCGAACGCGTGGGAGGCCGGGAGGAGACCGACAACCTTTCGTACACGCTGTCCGGCACCAAGGTCGCCACGGTCGACGCGCAGCAGTCGTACGCGCCCGCCAGTGGGGACTACAGCGAGCCGATGCACCTCACCCGGGACAAGAAGACGAAGCAGTGGCGCATCGATGTGCCGCCGCGCGGCGTCGTCATGGGCAAGTCGGACTTCCAGCGCAACTACATGTCCGTCGACAAGTACTACTTCGCCACGAACACCACGCTCGGGACCTCCCCGCACACGGCGGCCGTCGCCGACCCCGTCTACGTGCGCAGGAACGTGGACCCCATGACGCAGATGGTGCGCTCCCTGCTCGCGGGGCCCACCAGCTGGCTCAACCCGGTGGTCAGGTCGAGCTTCCCCACCGGTGCGGCGCTCAAGGACAGCGTCACCTCGCTGACGCCCAACGACCAGAACATCCTGACCGTGCCGTTGAACGACAAGGCGGCCCGGGTCGGCCTGGCCCAGTGCAACGAGATGGCGGCCCAGCTCCTGTTCACCCTGCAGAACCTCACCCCCACGGTGGACGAGGTCGAGCTCAAGGCGGGCGGCAGGCAGCTGTGCGCGCTCAGGGAGAAATCGGCGGAGGCCATTGCCACGCGCGGGTCGGTGGAGCGCGCCGACTACCTGTACTTCCTCGACGCCAAGCACCAGCTCGTACGGCTGGCCGCCGCGACCATGGACACGACGCCCGATCCCGTGCCGGGCGCCCTGGGCGAGGGCGATGCGCAGCTCGGGTCGGTGGCGGTGTCGCGTGACGAGGACATGGCTGCCGGGGTCGGCCTCGACGGCAAGGAGCTGTATGTCGGGGCGCTGGTGTCGGGCGGTCCGCTCGGGGAGTCGGAGCTGACCAGCGCGGGCCCGACGGCGGATGAACGGCTGTCGGCGCCCAGCTGGGACGCCCAGGGCGACCTGTGGGTGGCCGACCGCGACCCCGACAACCCTCGGCTGCTCCTGCTGAAGGAGGGCGTGGACGATCCGCTGGTGGTGAAGACGCCGCCGGGGCTGGAGGGGCGCATCGAGTCCGTACGGGTGGCCGCCGACGGGGTGCGGATCGCGCTCGTGGTGGAGCAGGGCGATAAATCGTCGCTGCTCATCGGGCGGATCGAACGGATCGAGGACGGCAAGGCGGGAGAGCGCTCGGCCGTCTCGGTGCACGAACTGCGCTCCGCGACACCGCAGTTGGAGGAGGTCACCGCCATGTCGTGGGCCGGTGACAGCCGGCTCGTGGTGGTCGGGCGTGAGCAGGGCGGCGTGCAGACGATGCGGTACGTCCAGGTCGACGGCTCCACACCGGAAGAGCCGGCGCCCGCGGCCCTCAGCGGCGTCAAGGAGATCACCGCGTCCGAGGACGCACGGCTGCCGCTGGTCGGGTACTCGGAGGACGGGATCGTACGGCTGCCGTCCGGGACGCAGTGGGAGAAGGTCGTGACGGACGGGACGGCGCCGGTTTATCCGGGGTGAGGTTTTGTCCGGGCCGAGCCCTTGAGGTGCGGGGGCGATGAGCGTGGTGGCCGCTTTCGGCCGGAGTGGGACTCCGGCCGAAAGCGGCCGCTTCCGTTTTTGGGGAGCCGGAGTTTTCCACAGGGAGTTATCCACAGGGGTGGTCGCTCGGGGCGGGTGTTGGCACAGTGGTGGGCATGCGGGGGTGGTGGCAGGACCTCACCGACCTGGTGCTGCCGGCCGAGTGCGGAGGCTGTGCAAGGCCTCGCACGGTGCTCTGCCCGGAGTGCCGTGCCGTCCTGAGCGGGACCGTACCGAGCCGGGTGCGACCGGTGCCGGAGCCGTCCGGACTGCCGGTCGTGCACGCGGCGGCACGGTACTCGGACGAGGTGCGGGCCGTGTTGCTGGCCCACAAAGAACGCGGGGCGCTGGCGCTCGCGGCTCCGCTCGGGACGGCTCTGGCGGGAGCCGTGCGGGCGGGGCTGCGGGAGGCCTGGGCGTACGGCGACGGGGCGTCCGTACGGGCTGCGCGGTCCCGGGGTTCGCAGGTGCGTGCCGACGCGGCGGGGCAGTTCGGCGGTGCCGGTGCGTCTGTGCTGCTCGTACCCGTTCCGTCCGCGCGAGGGGCGGTTCGGGCAAGGGGGCATGATCCGGCGCGGCGGATCGCCCTCGCGGCTGCGGGTGAGCTGCGGCGGGCCGGGACACCGGCGCGGGTGCTCGCGGTGCTGCGGCAGCGGCGTGCGGTGGCCGATCAGTCGGGGCTCAACTCGCGGCAGCGGCTGGACAATCTCGCGGGCGCGCTGACGGTGGCTCCCGGGGGCGGCCGGCTGCTCGCGGGTGGCCCGGTCGTGCTCGTCGACGACCTGATGACGACGGGCGCGTCCCTGGCGGAGGCGGCGCGTGCTGTGCGGGCGGCCTTGGCGGCGGGGGCGGAATCCTGCAGGCCGGACGGGGCGGATCCGCGTAGCCCAGGGGGAGCGGACACGTGCAGCCCCGGGAGAGGAGACTTGCGCAGCCGTACGGCGGAGTCGGCAGCCCACGGCTGCGCGGTGCGGTCGGTCGCGCACGGCAGGGCGGCAGGCACGGGAGCAGGCACGGGAGTCGGCAGGGGGCAGGCTGAGGAAGCGGGCGCATACGGCGGAACGGCGGAGGAGGTGGGCACGTATGGATGGGTGAGCGCGGAGTCCGGTGCGAGTGGTGACGGGACAACCGCTGTGTACGGGGCGGGAACTCGGGAAAGCACATGGGAACGGAGGGTTGGATCGATGGAGGGCGCTGTACGGCGGACGTGCGAGAGGCCGGGAATCATGGGCGCCGGATGGGCCGGTGACGTGATCTGCGCGGCCGTGGTCGCTGCGTCGCCGGATTCTTTCGAAATAAACCGGAACTGACTGCGAACTTGCATCGTTGCAGGTAACGAGAGGGTCAATTCACCTGAACGGAGGTACGCCGGAGTAGAGGGTGACGACATCCGTCCGGGCGAGATATGTTCGGTTGTGAGGGAAAGGCGCAGGCCATCCCTGCCATATCCGAATGCCGTGCTGCGGGTTTTACGGAAGCAGTCGCGGCGATGGGGTGGAGATCTTGCCCATGGGGGAGGAGGAGGTGGAAGTCACCGAGTCCGAGGTTCCGGGGTTCACCGGAGCCTGGTGCAAAAGGGAGATGCTCCGCCGATGGAGCGGGGCGATCCGGGAACGGAGTTCTGCGTGGACATCGTCGTCAAGGGCCGCAAGACCGAGGTGCCCGAGCGGTTCCGCAAGCACGTGGCCGAGAAGCTGAAGCTGGAGAAGATTCAGAGGCTCGATGCCAAGGTGATCAGCCTCGACGTCGAGGTGTCCAAGGAGCCCAACCCCCGACAGGCCGACCGCAGTGATCGAGTGGAGATCACGCTCCGCTCCCGCGGTCCGGTGATCCGGGCGGAGGCAGCGGCCAGCGATCCGTACGCGGCGCTCGACCTGGCGGCGGAGAAGCTGGATGCCCGGCTGCGCAAGCAGCACGACAAGCGTTTCTCGCGCCGAGGCGCACGCCGGCTCACGGCGGCCGAGGTCCCCGACCACGTTCCGGGCGCGGCGACGCTCAACGGCAACGGCCACACCTTCCAGGAAGAAGAGTCGGACGGAGTTCCCACCAAGAAGATCGGCTCGCTGGAAGTAAAGGGCGAAGGCCCTCTCATCGTGCGCGAGAAGACGCACGTCGCCTCCCCGATGACCCTCGACCAGGCCCTCTACGAGATGGAGCTGGTCGGGCACGACTTCTATCTCTTCGTCGACTCCGAGACGAAGGAACCGAGTGTCGTCTACCGGCGGCACGCTTACGACTACGGGGTCATCCATCTCAACACGGACCCGATGGTCACCCAGGCGCAGTCTCCCGCGGCTGGTGGCACGCTGGGCGGATGACCAACCCGGCTGACAGCTGAGCCGGTGCCCCTGGAGCGCGTGTGCGCCCCCAGGGGCACCGGTGTGCGACCACTTCGCGCCCCGGTAGTCACCGCAGTGTCGGCCGGGCATGAAATCATGGCCGCTACCGGCCCAACCGGTGGGCCGTTGCCTTGGGTTGGCGATGGCAAACGACCAGCCACAGCCTTCAGGGGGAGGAACGATGGCGGACAGCTTCGGACCGATGCGGGACGAGGATGCCGACGGTGACGTCGTCGGCATGGGCCCGGACGCGGGCTCTCCACGCAAGGAGCCGATCAGAGTCCTCGTCGTGGACGACCACGCCCTGTTCCGCCGTGGACTGGAGATCGTGCTCGCGGCCGAGGAGGACATCCAGGTCGTAGGAGAGGCGGGAGACGGTGCGGAGGCCGTCGACAAGGCCGCGGACCTGCTGCCGGACATCGTCCTGATGGACGTAAGGATGCCCAAGCGGGGTGGGATCGAGGCCTGCACCTCCATCAAGGAGGTGGCCCCCAGCGCGAAGATCATCATGCTGACGATCAGCGATGAGGAGGCCGATCTCTACGACGCGATCAAGGCGGGCGCGACCGGTTATCTCCTCAAGGAGATCTCCACGGACGAGGTGGCCACCGCCATTCGCGCGGTGGCCGACGGGCAGTCGCAGATCAGTCCGTCCATGGCGTCGAAACTGCTCACCGAGTTCAAGTCGATGATCCAGCGGACGGACGAGCGCCGACTGGTGCCCGCGCCGCGGCTGACGGACCGTGAGCTGGAGGTCCTCAAACTCGTCGCCACGGGGATGAACAACCGCGATATCGCCAAGGAGTTGTTCATCTCCGAGAACACCGTGAAGAACCATGTGCGCAACATCCTGGAGAAGCTGCAGCTGCACTCCAGGATGGAGGCCGTGGTGTATGCGATGCGGGAGAAGATCCTCGAGATCCGTTGAGGGCGCGGACGCGGTCCTGACGGGCGCGGGGTCCTGGAGGCGGGTCCGGGAGGGCTTCTGAGGGTCACGCCACTATGCGGGTGAGCTCGCTGGCGAGCGGCTCGCGCAGGTGGGGTGAGTCCACCCGTTCCACGCGTACGTCCGTGCAGTTCACCCAGCTCGCCGCCTCGGCCAGTGCCTGGGCCACCGCGGGGACCGCCTTCGGGCCGTCCAAGGTGACCTGCTTGGCCACCAGTGTGCTGCCCTCGCGGGCCGGGTCGACGCGGCCGACGAGGCGGCCGCCGGCCAGGACCGGCATCGCGAAGTAGCCGTAGACCCGCTTCTGCTTGGGGACGTAGGCCTCCAAGCGGTGGGTGAAGCCGAAGATCCGCTCCGTGCGTGCCCGTTCCCAGATCAGGGAGTCGAAGGGGGACAGGAGCGTCGTGCGGTGGCGGCCGCGCGGAGGTGTCTCCAGGGCCGCGGGGTCCGCCCAGGCCGGCTTGCCCCAGCCCTCGACCGTGACCGGGACCAGGCCCGAGTCGGCGATCACCGCGTCTACTTGCTCGCCCTTGAGACGGTGGTAGTCGGCGATGTCCGCGCGTGTGCCGACGCCGAGGGACTGGCCGGCCAGGCGGACCAGGCGGCGCAGGCACTCGGTGTCGTCCAACTCGTCGTGCAGCAGTGTCTGCGGGATGGCGCGTTCGGCGAGGTCGTAGACGCGCTTCCAGCCGCGGCGCTCGACGCAGACCACCTCGCCGTACATCAGGGCGCGTTCGGCGGCGACCTTCGAGCCCGACCAGTCCCACCACTCGCTGGTCTTCTTCGCGCCGCCCAGTTCTGTCGCGGTGAGGGGGCCTTCGGTGCGGAGCTGCTTGATGACCTGGTCGTAGGCGCCGTCGGGGAGTTCGTGGTTCCAGTGGGGGCGGTTTCGGTAGGCGCGGCGGCGGAAGGCGAAGTGGGGCCATTCCTCGATGGGGAGGATGCAGGCGGCGTGGGACCAGTATTCGAAGGCGTGGGGGTGGGGCGGTTGTACCGGGGGCGCGTCAGTGGATGTGGTGGATGTCGTCGTCCAGTAGGCGGTCTCGATCGTCTTGCGGTCTACCGCGCCCAGGCGGGCGTACGGGATGAGCTCGTGGGAGCGGGCCAGGACCGAGATGGTGTCGAGTTGGACCGCGCCGAGGTGACGGAGGATGCCGCGGACGCCGGACCTGCGGTTGGGGGTGCCGAGGAAGCCTTGGGCTCTCAGGGTGATGCGGCGGGCTTCGTCTGCCGAGAGGTCGGTGGTGGGGCGCGGGGTCGTCATGGGTTCGGACGATAGGGGGTGGCACTGATAATGGGGAGTGAGCTGGGGTTTGGGGGTGGGGGCCAATGCTGGGGCGGTGTCGGGAGGGTCTCGCCCCCGCCGCCCCTACCCGTCCCATCCTCCAGGGGCGCTGCCCCTTCGACCCCGGTCCCAGGTGGGGGGCTGCGGCCCCCAGACCCCCGCTTCGGCCCTGAACGGGTCTCGTCCTCAAACGCCGGCCGGGCTGAGTGGTGCGGGTCGGCCTCAAGAGGTGAAGCCCCCTGCGGGGACGGCAGCGTGCCCACCGGCGGGCGGGGTGGGAGGCGACGTTCGTGCCGGTGAGGGCTCGGGCGGCTGTGTTCAGGCTGTGGTGTCGGACGGGGCGGAGGGGGTTGGCGCGGGGAGGTACGGTGCCGTCGACGGTAGGCCCAGGTCCGATGGGAGCAAGGAGCCGACCCAGCAGTCTCGGTGGACGCCCTGGTGGACGAGGGCGGCGCGGAGGGTGCCCTCAAGGGTGAAGCCGGCGCGTTCCGCTACTGCGCGGGAGGGGTTGTTGCCGACCTCCGCGCGCCATTCGAGGCGGTCGATGGAGAGGTGGGCGAAGGCCCAGCGGGACGCGGCGAGGACGGCCTCGGTGATGTAGCCATTGCCGCGGTGCTTCTTCGTGCCCCAGAAACCGATCTCGGCCCCGCTCATGGAACGCATCGTGAGACCGAGCATGCCCACCAGGTCCTCCCCTTCGGGGAGGAAGAGTCCCCAGGTGAACATCGAGCCGTTCCTCCAGCCCTCGGGAGCCAGTTGGTCCGTGAAGCTGTGGGCGTGCTCGTACAGGTAGGGCGAGGGGAGCGTGGTCCAGCGCTGGATGTCGGGGTCCTGGACGGCCTCGTACACGGCGTCGGTGTCCTTCGGGCCGACCGTGCGCATCAGGAGGCGGCCGGTGGTGAGCGTGACGGGTTCCATCGGCCGATTCTGCTCCGGGGGGCGTAGCAAGTGCCATTTTTTACCGAGCGGTGTGTGAGCGTGTGATCGCATTTCGCGCAATTCGTCGGCGGAACGCGGCACCATCTGCGACCCCCGGCCGTTGTCCCCTTTGACGGAGATTTGAAGCATCGGACGGTCGGCGTCACCGGCAGGCTCCCGGCGTGGCGGGGTCCTCGCATACGATGGCCGTTGCTCAGTCAAGTCAAATGGAAACCGACCGTCCCAGGCCCGACCGGCAAGGAGACCAACCCCCGTGTCCGTCCTCTCGAAGATCATGCGTGCAGGCGAAGGCAAGATCCTGCGCAAGCTGCACCGCATCGCGGACCAGGTCAACTCCATCGAAGAGGACTTCGTCGACCTCTCCGACGCCGAGCTGCGGGCCCTCACCGATGAGTACAAGCAGCGGTACGCCGATGGTGAGAGCCTGGATGATCTGCTCCCGGAGGCCTTCGCCACCGTGCGCGAGGCCGCCAAGCGTGTCCTCGGGCAGCGGCACTACGACGTGCAGCTGATGGGCGGTGCCGCCCTCCACCTCGGCTACGTCGCCGAGATGAAGACCGGTGAGGGCAAGACGCTCGTCGGCACGCTGCCCGCGTATCTGAACGCTCTTTCCGGAGACGGCGTTCACCTCATCACGGTCAACGACTACCTGGCCGAGCGCGACTCCGAGATGATGGGCCGCGTCCACAAGTTCCTGGGTCTGTCCGTCGGCTGCATCCTCGCCAACATGACGCCGGCCCAGCGCCGCGAGCAGTACAACTGCGACATCACCTACGGCACGAACAACGAGTTCGGCTTCGACTACCTGCGCGACAACATGGCGTGGTCGAAGGACGAGTTGGTCCAGCGCGGGCACAACTACGCCATCGTCGACGAGGTCGACTCCATCCTCGTCGACGAGGCCCGTACGCCGCTGATCATCTCCGGCCCGGCCGACCAGGCCACCAAGTGGTACGGCGACTTCGCCAAGCTGGTCACGCGCCTGAAGAAGGGCGAGGCGGGTAACCCCCTCAAGGGCATCGAGGAGACCGGCGACTACGAGGTCGACGAGAAGAAGCGCACGGTCGCCATCCACGAGTCCGGTGTCGCCAAGGTCGAGGACTGGCTGGGCATCGACAACCTCTACGAGTCGGTGAACACGCCGCTGGTGGGCTACCTGAACAACGCCATCAAGGCGAAGGAGCTCTTCAAGAAGGACAAGGACTACGTCGTCATCGACGGCGAGGTCATGATCGTCGACGAGCACACCGGCCGTATCCTCGCCGGCCGCCGCTACAACGAGGGCATGCACCAGGCGATCGAGGCGAAGGAAGGGGTGGACATCAAGGACGAGAACCAGACCCTCGCCACGATCACCCTGCAGAACTTCTTCCGCCTCTACGACAAGCTCTCCGGCATGACCGGTACGGCGATGACCGAAGCCGCCGAGTTCCACCAGATCTACAAGCTCGGCGTGGTCCCGATCCCGACCAACCGGCCGATGGTCCGCAAGGACCAGTCGGACCTGATCTACCGCACCGAGGTCGCCAAGTTCGAGGCGGTCGTCGACGACATCGCCGAGAAGCACGAGAAGGGCCAGCCGATCCTCGTCGGTACGACGTCGGTCGAGAAGTCCGAGTACCTGTCGCAGCAGCTGAGCAAGCGCGGCATCCAGCATGAGGTGCTGAACGCGAAGCAGCACGACCGTGAGGCGACGATCGTCGCCCAGGCCGGCCGCAAGGGTGCCGTGACGGTGGCCACCAACATGGCCGGCCGTGGTACGGACATCAAGCTCGGCGGCAACCCCGACGACCTCGCCGAGGCGGAGCTGCGCCAGCGCGGCCTCGACCCCGAGGAGCACATCGAGGAGTGGGCCGCCGCCCTGCCCGCCGCCCTGGAGAAGGCCGAGCAGGCGGTCAAGGCGGAGTTCGAGGAGGTCAAGGACCTCGGCGGCCTCTACGTCCTCGGCACCGAGCGGCACGAGTCGCGTCGTATCGACAACCAGCTGCGCGGTCGTTCCGGCCGTCAGGGCGACCCGGGCGAGTCCCGCTTCTACCTCTCCCTCGGTGACGACCTGATGCGCCTGTTCAAGGCCCAGATGGTCGAGCGCGTGATGTCGATGGCGAACGTCCCGGACGACGTGCCGATCGAGAACAAGATGGTCACGCGCGCGATCGCGTCCGCCCAGTCGCAGGTCGAGCAGCAGAACTTCGAGACCCGTAAGAACGTCCTGAAGTACGACGAGGTCCTCAACCGCCAGCGTGAGGTCATCTACGGCGAGCGGCGCCGCGTCCTGGAGGGCGAGGACCTGCACGAGCAGGTGCAGCACTTCATGGACGACACGATCGACGCGTACGTCGCCGCGGAGACCGCCGAGGGCTTCGCCGAGGAGTGGGACCTGGACCGGCTGTGGGGCGCGTTCAAGCAGCTCTACCCGGTGAAGGTCACCATCGAGGAGCTGGAGGAGGCGGCCGGCGACCGCGCCGGCCTGACCGCCGAGTTCATCGCCGAGTCCATCAAGGACGACATCCACGACCAGTACGCGGCGCGTGAGGCGCAGCTCGGCTCCGAGATCATGCGTGAGCTGGAGCGCCGGGTCGTCCTGTCGGTCCTGGACCGCAAGTGGCGCGAGCACCTCTACGAGATGGACTACCTCCAGGAGGGCATCGGCCTGCGCGCGATGGCGCAGAAGGACCCCCTGGTCGAGTACCAGCGCGAGGGCTTCGACATGTTCACCGCGATGATGGAGGGCATCAAGGAGGAGTCCGTCGGCTACCTGTTCAACCTGGAGGTCCAGGTCGAGCAGCAGGTCGAGGAGGTCCCGGTCGAGGACACCAAGCCGGTGGCCGACCTCGAGAAGAAGGACGCGGTGCCGGCGCAGGCGGGCGCGCGTCCCGAGATCCGTGCCAAGGGCCTCGAGGCCCCGCGCCGTCCGGACCGGCTGCACTACACCGCGCCCAAGGTGGACGGCGAGGGCGACATCGTCGAGGGCGACTTCACCAACGACGACGAGCCGGTGCGTTCCGAGGCCGACGGCCTCACGCGCGCGGAGCGGCGCAAGCAGTCGCGTGGTGGTCGGCGCCGCAAGAAGTAGCGCTGTCGGGAAGACGGTGACGGTGCCGGTACCTGTGGCGTCGTAGCGACTGGAAGGGCCGGGTCTCCTATGGGGGCCCGGCCCTTCGGTGTGCGTGGCCCGCTGCAGCTCGCGGCGACCCCTCGTGGTGGCTCGCGGTGGCCCGTCGCGTCGGTCAGTCGTCGGCGGGGCGTGGCCTGCGCGGGCCACCCAGTTCCACCGCCGTGCAGCGCCAGCGGAGGTCCCCGCCCTGCTCCAGGCGGAAGGCCATGGCACGCAGTTGGTCGCCGGCGCCGATGCGGGCGAAGGCCTCGATGGCTCCCGGGCGGGGCTCGAAGTATCCGATGTCGCGGACGACGGGGCGGGTGCCGCGGGCGCGCAGGGGGCCGCGTTCCGCGAGCCAGGCGAGTTCGTCGTAGGCGCGGCCGGCGGTGTGGCGGAGCATCGAGTGGACGGGGCGCTGGCCGCTCAGGACCAGAAGCAGGCGGTCGGCGAAGACGTCGGTGGGGCGGGGTTGGGGGATCTGGGCGATCGGCCTTGGGGAGGCCTGCGCCGGGACGAGGTGGGGTGTGTGAGCCCCTTGGGTCGCTTGCCTCGCCGGAGTTTGCGGGGCGCCCCACGTCGGGGCTGGGGCGGTCGGGTGGGCCGCGTGGACCGGCGTCGGCGGGGTGCCGCCCCGCTCTGGGACGGGGGCTAGCCCGACGGCGTGACTGTCTGCGGACACCGCTGCCCGCGGGTGGGAATGGGCGGGCGCGGCGATGCTCCCCGCAGTGGTGGGCGGCCGGTTGTCGGTGGGCCTTGTGCGGGTGAGGGTTTCCGGCGTGCCCGGTGAGTTCGGTGGGCGGCCCTCGGGCGACGTCGTACGGGACGCGCCGTGGCTCGGTGTGCGGGGCGGGATCCCGCCGGGGCGGCGGGTGTCGCGGCGGCTGGGCGGGCGGGTGCCGGGGCGGTGCTGAGCCCTGGTCATGACCTTGTTCATGGAATCCCCGTTCGCTGAACCCGGGTGATACCGGGCAGTAACTTCTCGGTCGGTGATCTTGTACGGGGTTCTGGGTGCCGACGGCAAGGAAGCGGGGGCTCGGGGCGGGCGGCCGGAATGTTCACTTATCTGGGTGACGCACGGACGCGGAAGGCCGCGATGGCGGGCCTGCACCGGGTGAGTTTCCGGACCGGAGTGGACGCCGGGCGAGGTGGTGGTGGGGACTCGAAAGGGGACGCCCGCACGTATCCTGAAGGCCGTCCGGGAGGTGCGGGACCGGAGGTGCGGGACCCGCCCTGCCGAGTCCTTGCGGAGCCTTACGAACGACGAAAGTGGTCAGCCATGCGCGTCTACGTCCCCCTGACCCTCCCCGGTCTCGCCGAGGCCTACAAGACGGGTGAGCTGGGGACCGGGCCGCTCGTCGCGTACGGCGTCACGCCCGCGTTGCGCGAGTGGTATCTCTCCGACGACATCGAGGAGTTGGAGTACGCGGCGCTGAACCGGGCCGCGCTGGCCTCGCTGCGGCTGCTGGCGGCGGAGTCCGGGGCGGCGCGGCGCCGGGTCGTCGTCGCCGTCGACGTGCCCGACGGGGCGGCGGTCGCCGATCCCGACCGGGGACTGGATCCGTCGGCGCTGGGTGAGGTGCGGATCGCCGGGGGCGTGGCGTTGGCCAAGGCGGCCGCCGTGCATGTCGACTCGGGTGACGCGGAGGCGGACGTGGCGGCGGCCGCCGAGGCGCTGGAGGCGGCGGACGGCGGGGACGACGACGCGCAGTTCGTCGTGGACGGGGCCGAGGACCACGAGCTGCTGTGGTACGCGACTCAGGAGATTCCGAATCTGGTGGGGCTGGGGGACTGAGCCCGGCGGCGTCCCCCGACATCCGGATGTGCGCCCGGGTGCCTCTTTGACCTGCTGTTCTCTTGATTGTCAGTGGTGGCGGGTACGGTTTTTGGCATGGGGAAGCAGGTAGGGGCGCACATCGTCTGGGACTGGAACGGGACGCTGTTCCACGACAATGACGCGATCATCGGGGCGACGAACGCGGCGTTCGCCGAGCTGGGGCTGGATCCGATCACGATGGAGCAGTACCGGGCGATGTACTGCGTGCCGGTGCCGAAGTTCTACGAGCGATTGCTCGGTCGGCTGCCGACCGACGTCGAGTGGGAGGTCATGGACGAGACCTTCCACCGGTACTACACGGAGCACCGAGTGAGATGCGGGCTCACCGAGGGTGTGGCGGAGCTGCTCGTGGAGTGGCGGTCGGCCGGGCGCAGCCAGTCGATCCTCAGCATGTACGGGCATGAGGAACTCGTCCCGCTGGTACGGGGGTTCGGGATCGAGGAGCACTTCATACGCGTCGACGGGCGGACCGGGCCGTCCGGGGGCAGCAAGGCCGAGCACATGGTGCGGCACATCGAGGCGCTCGTGAGCGTGGATCCGGCTCGCACGGTGGTGATCGGGGACGCGGCGGACGACGCGGTCGCGGCACTGCATGTGGGGGCGCGGGCCGTGCTCTACACCGGGGGGTCGCACGGTCGGGCGAGCCTTGAGGGGGTGGGGGTGCCGGTGGTGGACACGCTGGGGGAGGCCGTCGCGGAGGCGGAGCGGCTGGCGGCGTAAGCGAGCAGGCGCGGCGCGCTTGCGGGGTGCCCGGCGGCGGGGCTGGGCGGCGGTGGTCGCGCGGGGTGCCTCCCCACAGCTCTCCGAGCGGGGAGCGCCCCGGGCCCCCTCGGGCCGCCCCAGCGGCACCGCCGCCCGCATCCAACCAGCCGTCCCGTTACGTCACCGGTGCCTTCGCGCGCAGTACCGTCAGGAACTCGCGCATCCAGCCGGAGTGGTCCGGCCAGGCGCGGGAGGAGACCAGGGTGCCGTCGACCACGGCCTCGGCGTCCTGGAAGGTGGCGCCGGCCGCCTGCATGTCCAGTTCCAGGGCGGGGTACGCCGTGACGCGGCGGCCGCGGAGGTTGTCGATCGCGGCGGTGAGCAGGGGGCCGTGGCAGATCTGGGCGACCGGTTTGTCGGCGTCGAAGAACGACTTGAGGATCTTGCGGAGTTCGGGGTCGTTGCGGAGGTACTCGGGGGCTCGGCCGCCGGGGATGACGACGGCGACGTAGTCGCCGGGGTCGACCTCGGAGAAGGCGAGGTCCGCGGGCCAGCTGTAGCCGGGTTTCTCGGTGTAGGTGTCGAAGCCGGGTTCGAAGTCGTGGACGACGAACTGGAGCTTCTTGCGGGTGGGGGCGGCGATGTGGACGTCGTAGCCCTCTTCGCGGAGGCGCTGGTAGGGGTAGAGGACCTCCAGTGACTCCGCGGCGTCGCCGGTGACGATGAGGATTTTCGCTGTCATGTCGGGTGCGCTCCTCTTTTTGCCGTGGTCTGCGTCTCCGTCGGGGCCTTAGGGGCAACGTGCCTCGGGGGCGGGGGCTTGCCAAGGGGCCGTGCGTCGCGGGGGTGCTGGGTTCGGGGGGTTTCGCTTGCCGGTGATTACTGGGTGCCCGGTGTTGCTGCCGGGGCGGGGTGGGTCGCGCAGCCCGGCGCTTGCGGGGTGCCGCCTGCGCCCGCCCGTGCCGCCCCAGCGGCACGACTGCCCGCAGCCAAGCGCGCCGTGCAGCCGTTCGGCCGCTGCCGCTGCCGCTGCCGCTGCCGCTGCCGCTGCCGCTGCCGCTGCCGCTGCCGCTGCCGCTGCCGCTGCCGCTGTGTGGGTGGGCGTTCCTCGGCGGCTGTAGCGCACAGCTGTTTTCGGACACGGGTTGCCTCCGGATGGCCTGTCTCCGGCTCGGGTTTCTGGCTCGGCCGCCGTGTCAACCCCACCCTCCACCCTCCCCCTCCGTATCCCACCCCGCCAGTTACGCCCTACCCACCCCCTTTGCCCCTGTGCAGAACGTCAAAGTTCCACCCCCGGTTTTGTACACATACGGCTCATGACGGACCCCCTGTAAGGAGCGATAGCCTTAGTGGCGTGATCAGCGCGATAGTTCGCGGGAGCACTGTTGCTCCTGCCCTGCGCCCGGCGAGCACGGACGACATCCGTGACCGGGCGGCGGTCGCTGGTCTTCGCGGGCGGGAGGGGGGCGTAAGGGCTCCCGGGACGCCATGCACACCTTGGGCCCGGGCTCCGCAGAGAGCGGCGTCACACCCCGTGGGCAGCTCAAGATTGGCTCATATATCCCCGCTCATCTCACCTCTCGGCATAGCGTCGAAGCAGACCGGACACCCCGCGTCGCGGCGTTACGCCGGAGGGGAAGAGACCGAACTTCCTTCAACGTCACGCAACGGCGCGCGACAGGAGCCAGAGGACAATGCAGACCAAGCTGGACGAAGCCAAGGCCGAGCTGCTCGAGAGGGCCGCCCGGGTAGCTGAGAACAGCCCGGTCGGGGGGTATCTACCGACCGGGACGACGGACGAGAGCACCGCCGGCACCCCGGACCACGACACCGTGCTCGCGTTCCTCCAGCGCTACTACCTGCACACCGCACCGGAGGACCTCAGCGACCGCGACCCGGTCGACATCTTCGGAGCCGCCTTCTCGCACTACCGTCTGGCCGAGAACCGCCCCCAGGGCACGGCCAACGTGCGGGTGCACACGCCCACCGTGGAAGAGAACGGGTGGACCTGCAGCCACTCCGTCGTCGAAGTCGTCACCGACGACATGCCCTTCCTGGTCGATTCGGTGACCAACGAGCTGACCCGGCAGGGTCGCGGGATCCACGTGGTCATCCACCCGCAGGTCCGCGTCCGCCGCGACGTCACCGGCAAGCTCATCGAGGTGCTGCCCGAGGCGCCCGCCGGCGAGCTGCCGCACGACACGCACACCGAGTCCTGGATCCACGTCGAGATCGACCGTGAGACCGACCGCGCCGATCTGAAGCAGATCACCGCCGACCTGCTGCGCGTCCTGTCCGACGTCCGCGAGGCCGTCGAGGACTGGAGCAAGATGCGGGACGCGGCCCTGCGCATGGCCGACGAACTGCCCCGGGAGCCGACGTCCGACCTGCGGGAACAGGAGATCGAGGAGGCCCGCGAACTGCTGCGCTGGCTGGCCGACGACCACTTCACCTTCCTCGGATACCGCGAGTACGAGCTGCGCGAGGACGACTCGCTGGCCGCCGTGCCCGGCACCGGCCTCGGCATCCTGCGCTCCGACCCGCACCACTCCGAGACCGACAGCCACCCGGTCAGCCCGTCCTTCGAGCGGCTGCCCGCCGACGCCCGCGCCAAGGCCCGCGAGCACAAGCTCCTCATCCTCACCAAGGCCAACAGCCGGGCGACCGTGCACCGGCCGTCGTACCTCGACTACGTCGGCGTGAAGAAGTTCGACGAGAACGGGGAGGTCGTCGGCGAGCGGCGCTTCCTGGGTCTGTTCTCTTCCGCCGCCTACACCGAGTCGGTCCGGCGCGTACCCGTCGTCCGGCGCAAGGTCGACGATGTGCTGCAGGTCGCCGGGTTCTCGCCGCACAGCCACGACGGGCGCGACCTGCTCCAGATCCTGGAGACCTACCCGCGCGACGAGCTCTTCCAGACCCCGGTCCCCGAGCTCCAGCGCATCGCCACCTCCGTCCTCTACCTCCAGGAGCGCAGGAGGCTGCGCCTCTACCTCCGCCAGGACGAGTACGGGCGCTACTACTCCGCCCTCGTCTACCTTCCCCGCGACCGCTACACCACCGGCGTACGCCTGCGGATCATCGACATCCTGAAGGAGGAACTCGGCGGCACCAGCGTCGACTTCACCGCCTGGAACACCGAGTCGATCCTCTCCCGGCTGCACTTCGTCGTCCGCGTCCCGCAGGGCACCGAGCTGCCGCAGCTCAGCGACAGTGACAAGGAACGCATCGAGGCGCGTCTCGTCGAGGCCGCCCGTTCCTGGGCCGACGGGTTCGCCGACGCGCTCAACGCGGAACTCGGCGAGGAGCGCGCCGCCGAGCTGCTGCGCCGCTACTCGGGCGCCTTCACCGAGGGCTACAAGGCCGACCACGGCCCGCGCTCCGCGGTCTCCGACCTCGTCCACCTCGAACAGCTCACCGAGGAGAACAACTTCTCGCTGAGCCTGTACGAGCCGGTCGGCGCTGCCCCCGAGGAGCGCCGGTTCAAGATCTACCGCAAGGGCGCGGCCGTCTCCCTGTCCGCGGTGCTGCCGGTCCTCAGCCGGCTCGGCGTCGAGGTCGTGGACGAGCGGCCGTACGAACTGCGCTGCTCCGACCGCAGTGTCGCCTGGATCTACGACTTCGGTTTGCGCATGCCCAGGTCGGCGGGCGCCGGGGACTATCTCGGCGACGACGCGCGCGAGCGGTTCTCGGAGGCCTTCGCCGCGACGTGGACCGGCAAGGCGGAGAACGACGGCTTCAACGCCCTCGTGCTGAGTGCCGGGCTGACCTGGCGGCAGGCGATGGTGCTGCGGGCGTACGCCAAGTACCTGCGGCAGGCGGGCTCCACCTTCTCGCAGGACTACATGGAGGACACCCTCCGCGACAACGTCCACACCACCCGCCTCCTCGTCTCCCTGTTCGAGGCGCGGATGTCGCCGGACCGCCAGAGCGCGGGCCGCGAGATCGTGGACGCGCTGCTCGAAGAGGTCGACGCGGCGCTCGACCAGGTGGCGAGCCTCGACGAGGACCGGATCCTGCGGTCCTTCCTCACCGTCATCAAGGCGACGCTGCGGACGAACTTCTTCCAGGAGGCGGCGGGCGGCCAGCCGCACGACTACGTCTCCATGAAGTTCGACCCGCAGGCCATCCCCGACCTGCCCGCGCCGCGCCCGGCGTACGAGATCTGGGTCTACTCGCCGCGCGTCGAGGGCGTGCACCTGCGCTTCGGCAAGGTCGCGCGCGGCGGTCTGCGCTGGTCCGACCGGCGTGAGGACTTCCGCACCGAGATCCTCGGGCTGGTCAAGGCGCAGATGGTGAAGAACACCGTCATCGTGCCGGTCGGCGCCAAGGGCGGCTTCGTCGCCAAGCAGCTGCCGGACCCGAGCGTGGACCGGGACGCGTGGCTGGCGGAGGGCATCGCCAGCTACAAGACGTTCATCTCGGCGCTGCTCGACATCACCGACAACATGGTGGCCGGGGAAGTCGTGCCGCCCGCCGACGTCGTCCGGCACGACGAGGACGACACCTACCTCGTCGTCGCCGCCGATAAGGGCACCGCGACCTTCTCCGACATCGCCAACGGAGTCGCCGAGCAGTACAACTTCTGGCTCGGGGACGCCTTCGCCTCCGGCGGCTCGGCCGGCTACGACCACAAGGGCATGGGCATCACCGCCCGCGGTGCCTGGGAGTCCGTCAAGCGGCACTTCCGCGAGCTGGGCGTGGACACGCAGAGCGAGGACTTCACGGTCGTCGGCATCGGCGACATGTCCGGTGACGTGTTCGGCAACGGCATGCTGCTCAGCGAGCACATCCGCCTGGTCGCCGCCTTCGACCACCGGCACATCTTCATCGACCCGAAGCCGGACGCGGCCACCTCCTACGCCGAGCGCCGCCGCATCTTCGAGCTGCCGCGCTCCAGCTGGGAGGACTACAACACCGCGCTGCTGTCGGCCGGCGGCGGCGTCTTCCCCCGCAGCGCCAAGGCGATCCAGGTCAACGCCCACATCCGCGAAGCCCTCGGCATCGAGGGCAAGGTCTCCAAGATGACGCCGGCCGAGCTGATGAAGGCCATCCTCAAGGCGCCGGTGGACCTGCTGTGGAACGGCGGGATCGGTACGTACGTCAAGGCGTCCACCGAGACCCACGCGGACGTCGGCGACAAGGCCAACGACCCGATCCGCGTCGACGGCGCCGACCTGCGCGTCAAGGTCGTCGGCGAGGGCGGCAACCTGGGCCTGACCCAGCTCGGCCGGATCGAGTTCTCGCGGCAGGGCGGCAAGATCAACACCGACGCCATCGACAACAGCGCCGGCGTCGACACCTCCGACCACGAGGTGAACATCAAGATCCTGCTCAACGGCCTGGTCGCGGACGGCGACATGACCGTCAAGCAGCGCAACAAGCTGCTCGCCGAGATGACCGACGAGGTCGGCCACCTGGTCCTGCGCAACAACTACGCCCAGAACACGGCGATCGCCAACGCCCTCGCCCAGTCCAAGGACATGCTCCACGCCCAGCAGCGCTTCATGAAGCACCTGGTCAGGGAGGGCCACCTGGACCGTGCGCTGGAGTTCCTGCCCACCGACCGCCAGATCCGCGAACGCCTCGCCGCCGGCCACGGCCTGACCGGCCCGGAGACGGCCGTCCTGCTGGCGTACACGAAGATCACGATCGCCGACGAGCTGCTGCACACCTCGCTGCCCGACGACCCGTACCTGAGCACCCTGCTGCACTCGTACTTCCCGAGCGCGCTGCGCGAGCGGTTCCCCGAGCACCTCGTCAGCCACCCGCTGCGCCGTGAGATCACCACGACCGTGCTGGTCAACGACACGGTCAACACGGGCGGTACGACGTATCTGCACCGGCTGCGCGAGGAGACCGGTGCCTCGCTGGAGGAGATCGTCCGGGCGCAGACCGTGGCCCGCGCGATCTTCCGCTCGGCGGCCGTCTGGGACGCGGTCGAGGCGCTCGACAACAAGGCGCAGGCCGACGTCCAGACCCGGATCAGGCTGCACTCGCGCCGACTCGTCGAGCGCGGCACGCGCTGGCTGCTCAACAACCGGCCGCAGCCGCTGGAGCTCGTCGACACCGTCGACTTCTTCGCCGAGCGTGTCGAGCAGGTCTGGTCGCAGCTGCCGAAGCTGCTGCGCGGCGCGGACCTCGACTGGTACCAGCAGATCTACGACGAGCTGTCCGGCGCCGGCGTCCCGGACGAACTCGCCACCCGGGTGGCCGGATTCTCCTCCGCCTTCCCGACGCTGGACATCGTCTCGGTGGCCGACCGCATGAGCCGGGACCCGATGGACGTCGCCGAGGTCTACTACGACCTCGCCGACCGCCTCCACATCACCCAGCTCATGGACCGCATCATCGAGCTGCCCCGTGCCGACCGCTGGCAGTCCATGGCCCGCGCCTCCATCCGCGAGGACCTCTACGCCGCCCACGCGGCCCTGACCTCGGACGTCCTGGCGGCTGGCAACGGCACCGCGACACCCGAGCAGCGCTTCAAGGCGTGGGAGCAGAAGAACGCGGCGATTCTGGGCCGGGCCCGCACGACCCTGGAGGAGATCCAGGGCTCGGAGGCCTTCGACCTGGCCAACCTCTCGGTGGCCATGCGGACCATGCGGACGCTGCTGCGGACGCACTCGTAGGCCGTACGAGTTTCAGGGCGCCCCGGGTTGTGACGGCCCGGGGCGCCTCCGGCTAAGGCTGGAGAGGTGACTGCCAACCTCTCCGGCCTCCTCTCCGACTCCGCGGAGCGGGGGACCGGGAGAAGCCGCCGCCTGCGACGTGCGCTTCCCGCACTCGTCGCCGCCGCCTTCGTGCTGCTGCACGTCTTCGGCTACCCGGCGACCCGCTTCTCCAACGACTCGTACCGCTACACCCGCGAGGCGTACGAGTTCCTCGGCGACACCCCGGGCGAGGCCACCCGGAAGGCGGTGGCCGCCTACTGCGCGGACACCGCCAGGCTGGTCCACCGCAACCGCAGGCTCGACCAGCTCGCGTTCCGGGACCCGGGCGGGGAGGCCGAGTACACGCGGCGGTGCGAGCACAGGTACGCGAACGGGCTGGAGCCCACCGACCCGCGCTACGAGAGGATCTTCCACACCAGGCCCGGATACCCGCTGATCGCCGCTCCTTTCGTGGCGCTGCTCGGTGCGAAGGCCGGACTCACGCTGGTCGCCCTCGCCTTCACCACGCTGACCGGATACCTCGTGTACCTGCTGCTCCGCGCGCTGCGGGCGCCGCCTCCCACCGCCGTACTCGGCCAGATCCTGTCGTATGTGACACCGCTTGCCTCCTGGGGCGGCCGACCGCTCACCGAAGGCCCGACTCTCGCGGGGCTGACCGCGCTGCTGCTGGCCTCGGTATGGCTGCTCCAGCGTCGTGTGCCGGCCGGGGTGCTGCTGTTCACGGGTGCTTTCGTGTTCGGGCTCGCCGTCAGGTACTCGAGTTCTCTGATGGCGGCACCGGCCCTGGCGGCCGCGGCGTGCGCCGCGCTGTTGTTCGTCCGGCGGACCCGGCACCGCGGCACCTGGTGGCTGGTCGGCCTGTCGGCGGGCGGCACGGCGGTCGCGCTGGGGCTGAGCAGGGCACTGGATCTGCCCGGCATGAGCGACTCGCTCCAGGACACCTTCACCCTGCACTGGACCCGGCCCGAGATCGCCGA
The DNA here is from genome assembly GCF_030499515.1 of Streptomyces sp. DT2A-34. Lineage (NCBI taxonomy): Bacteria > Bacillati > Actinomycetota > Actinomycetes > Kitasatosporales > Streptomycetaceae > Streptomyces > Streptomyces sp. DT2A-34. Next base: position 6,166,077 of record NZ_JASTWJ010000001.1, read on the forward strand.
CCCGTGGTCCGCCCTCGCCCGCCTCAATCGCCACTACTGGGAGCAGTGGCTCCAGAAAGAGGCCCTGGCGCCCTTGTTGCTCTTCCTGCTCGCGGTGGGGGCGTGGGGCGTGTGGCAGCGCTCGGTGCCGGTGGCGCTGTGCGTGATCGCGGTGGGGGCGACCGGGTTCGCGGCGACGGTGGCGCATCCGCTGGCGGTCGAGCTGGACCGGCTGTACGTCCCGGTATGGCTGATCGCGGTGATCGGTCTTCCGCTGGCGGTGACGAGGTTCAGCGCAGGGCGCTGCGCACCAGTCGTGCCGCCCGTCTCACCTTCGGCCGCGCGATCCGTCGCACCACCGGCCGCACCACCCTCGCCGTGACGCCCACCGGCTGCCACCGCACCTGGAGGCGGCCCGGACCGCGGCCCTCCGGTTCGATCGTGACGCGGTGCGGGGCCGCGCCGGTGCGGTAGTCGACGCGGGCCGTCATGGGCGGGAAGGACAGGGGGGCCAGGAGTACGGCCGTATGGGCCAGGCCCTGGTGCTCGATGCGCAGGAGCGGGTGGCGGACGCCGGCGAAGCCGTGGAGGGGGACGGGCGCCGACGACAGGTCAAGGTGGACGTGGCCTTCGAAGACGCCGGGGCGGACGGGGGAGAGGCGGAACGGGGTCCTGAGGCGGTGCCGGCCGGGGCGGATGAGGAGGCTTGCGCGGTGAGGGCCCACCGGGAGGCGCAGGCCGGGGTCGTAGGTCCGGACAGTGAGGTCGATCGAGGCGCCCGGGCCGCGGGTGATCTCCGTGATCTCGTGCCGGAACTGGGCGCTGCGGAACGGGCGGGTGTCCAGCTCCAGGTCGGTGACGTCCAGTTCGCGGCGGGACAGGTCCGTGGTCGGGAGGCTGTCGCCCCAGTACGTGTGGCCTTCGGCGTCCGGTGTCACCTGCCTCGGCGCCACCCCGTGGCCCAGTCCCCGCGCCGCCAGCCGGGCCTCGGGGAAACGGCGTTCGCGGATCAGCTGGAGCACCACGCGTTCCGCGCGGGGCAGACGGGCGTAGGCCGCGGGGGACACGGTCTCCAGGTAAGGGGTCATGAGGTCCGCGAAGCCGGCCAGCCACTCCTCGTCACGGTACGGCAGGTCCCCGGCGTACATCCGGAAGTCGTGCTTGAGGAACTTGTAGTCCTTGTCCTCGCGCAGCGCCCCGTGCCCGCTCTCGGCGAGGAAATCGTCGATGAGGCGCTGGACCTGGACACGGTCGCGGACGTTGTCGAGCCGGTGGCGCTGGTTGGAGATCGATGCCGCGTCCGTGGCCGCGTACGGCGCGATGTACCAGCGGTACACCGGCTCCGGGATGATCGTGAACTCCTTGGCCAGGCAGTACGCCTGCGTCGTGAACAGCTGGTCCTCGTAGTGGATGCCCTCCGGGAACCGCAGGTCGTGCCGGTCCAGGAACGCGCGGGCGTACATCTTGCTCGTCGACAGGTGCTCGAAGAGCAGCCGGGGTTCGGACTCGATGCCGACCACCGTGCGGCGCTCGGCGACCAGGTGCGGCATCCACTTCGTCCGCCGTCCGCCGTCCTCCCGGATCCGCACCACCGCGCCCATCGCGAAGTCGATCTCCCGCTCACGGTGGGCGGCGAGGAGCAGCTCCACCGCGTCGTCGGGGAGATCGTCGTCGCTGTCCAGGAACATCACGTACGGCGCCCGGGCGATCTCCAGGGCACGGTTGCGCGGGGCGCTGCAGCCGCCGCTGTTGCGCGGGAGACGGAGGTAGTGGATCCGGGGGTCACGGGACGCCAACTCCCTTGCCACGGCCGGTGTTTCGTCCGTCGAGTGGTCGTCGCTGATGACGATCTCGATGTCGGCGTGGGTCTGACGGCGTACCGACTCCACGGCTCGGGTCAGACGTGCCGCGTCGTTGTAGACGATCACCGTGACCGTGACGTCGGGGACGGTGGTGTCCTGGGGTGTGACATCCGTGTCCTGGGGCGTGACATCCGGTTTCATATCGCCTCCCGGGGGCTGGGCGCCGGCGTGCGTTCCTCCAGCGGGATCACCGGCGGCAGGGCGTCCTCGCTCTCGCCCAGGAACACACGGCGTACGACCCGTTCGGCGGCGCGTCCGTCGTCGTACTCGCAGAAGCGGCGCCGGAAGGCCGCCCGTGCCTTCGTCGCGCCCTCGTCGTGCCATGCCTCGGTGACCAGGATCTCCGCCAGTTCCCGCTGGGTGCGGGCCACTTGGCCCGGTGGCTCGGCCGGCAGGTCGAAGTAGACGCCGCGGGTGGAGCGGTAGGTCTCCCAGTCGTCGGCGTAGATGACGATAGGGCGGTCGAGGTTGGCGTAGTCGAACATGATGGACGAGTAGTCCGTGACCAGCGCGTCGGCGGCCAGGCACAGGTCCTCGACCGGGTCGTAGGCGGAGACGTCGATGATCCGGCCCGTGCGGCGCAGGGCGGTCAGCGGGGACGGCCTGCCGTCGTAGAAGTAGTGGCCGCGGATCAGCAGGACCGTGTCCTCGCCGAGTTGGTCGGCGAGGGTGGCGAGGTCGAGGCGGGGGGTCCAGCCGGCCTCGTAGTCGCGGTGGGTGGGGGCGTAGAGGATCGCGCGGTGGGCCGGGGGGATGCCCAGGCGGTCGCGGACGGAGCGGATGTCGTCGGCGGTGGCCGTGTAGAAGACGTCGTTGCGCGGATAGCCGTGGTCGAGGGAGACGAAGCGTGAGGGGTACGCGCGCTCCCACATGCGGGTGGAGTGGCTGTTCGCGGAGACGCTGTAGTCCCACTTGTCGATACGGGCCAGCAGGGCCGGGAAGTCGAGGCCCTTGGCGGCGGCAGGGAACTCCATCTGGTCCACGCCCATGCGCTTGAGCGGGGTGCCGTGGTGGGTCTGGAGGTGGACCGCGTCCGGGCGTTTCACGATCGCGTTGGGGTAGTTGACGTTGTTGACCAGGTACTTCGCCGTGGCCAGCACCTCGCGGTAGCGGCGGGTGCCGGGGAGTACGTGGTCGGTGTGGGGCGGGAGGAGGGGCGCGTTGTCCGGGGTCACCACCCACACCGGGTGGATCTGCGGCGCCAGTTCGGTGAGTTTGGCGGCGATGGCTGCCGGGTTGCAGGCCACCCCGCGGTTCCAGTACGCCGCGAACACGGCCAGGTTGGGGTCGACCGGGCGGGAGAGGGACTTGCGGTAGTGGTGGTCGCCGAGGGCGGTGGCCACCTGGCGGCCGCGGGTTCGTACGGCCGACTTCGCGGCGCGGCGGGCGCGGTTCGCGGCCTGGAAGGCGCGGTACCTGGTGTACGCGTTCTCTTCGAGGAGGGCGCGGCGGATGGCCTCGGGGCCGTTGGGGGGACGGTGCCCGGGCGGGCGGTGCCGGACGGCCGCTTCGCCGGCGCGGCGGAAGAACTCCCTGGCCACAGGGTCCGGCATGGCGGTGCGGGCGAAGGTGCGCAGGCACTCCTGGACCATGACGTCGTACAGGACGGCGTCGGGGGCGGGGCCGGCGGTGGGCCGGGCGGCGGGGCGGTTCCGGGCGAGGGTGAGGAGCGTGTCGTAGCGGTCGATCAGGGCGTAGCGCTCCTCGGCGGTGACCGGGGGCCGGCTCTCGGGGCGCAACTCGTGGTGCTCGTACGCCACTTGGTTCAGGGCGGCGATGTGGTCGGCGAGGAGGAGGGTGGCGTAGGCGGCGAACGGCTCGTCGGGGGTGGTGAGTCGGTGTTCGTGCGCCTGCCAGAAGGGGGTGCGCAGCGCGCGGTTGCCCAGCAGGGGGGTGACGCGGAGGGCGGTGCGGGCGATGTCGTCGAGGGCGTGGGAGGCGCGGCCCGGCCGGGCCAGGAGGCGGCCGTCCTCGGAGGGCAGGCCGGAGGTCTCCCAGGTGGAGCGGACGTGGTCGAAGAGCAGGACGTCCACGTCGTCCGGCAGTTCCACGGCGCGCTCGGCGATGGTGCGCGGGGCGCCGGCGGGCAGGCCGTCCTTGGCGTGCACGAAGTGCAGCCAGCGGCCGCAGGCCCGGGCCGCCCCCGCCGACCGGGCCGTGGCGTCGTCCGTGCCGTCCGGCAGGGGCAGCACCAGCATCTCGGGGGCGTACGCCCCTGCCGTCTCCTGCGCCCAGGCGCCGACCGCGGCCACGATCACCTCGACGTCGGGGTGGGGGTGCGTGGCCAGCGAGGCGAGGACGCCGGTCAGGCGGTCCTGGGTGTTGGGGCCGTGGACGATGAGGCTGAGCTCGGGCATCGCGGGGACTCCTTCACCGATTCATCGCGCCGGGCGCACCTTGGCCGACCTAGGACATAGTGTCACTAATGGGATGAAAGGGTGACCCGCAGTTACGCCTCACGAGGGAGAGTGGCGGGGGCGGGCTTGGCTCACGAGGGAGAGTGGCGGGGGCGGGCTTCGCTTACGAGGGAAGGGTGGCGGGGGCGGGCTTCGCCTTTGGCTTCGGGGCCGGCTTGGCCGGCTTGTCACCCGTGAAGGCCTCGTACTCCTTCAGCACCTCATCCGTCGGGCCGTCCATGCGCAGCTCCCCGCGCTCCAGCCACAGGACGCGGTCGCAGGTGTCGCGGATCGACTTGTTGTTGTGGCTGACCAGGAACACCGTGCCCGCGTGCTTGCGCAGCTCGCGGATCCGGGCCTCGGAACGCTTCTGGAACGAACGGTCGCCCGTCGCCAGCGCCTCGTCGATCAGCAGCACGTCGTGGTCCTTGGCGGCGGCGATGGAGAAGCGCAGGCGGGCCGCCATACCGGAGGAGTACGTGCGCATGGGGAGGGTGATGAAGTCGCCCTTCTCGTTGATGCCGGAGAAGTCGACGATCTCCTGGTAGCGCTCCCTGACCTGCTCGCGCGACATGCCCATCGCGAGGCCGCCGAGGTGGACGTTGCGCTCGCCGGTGAGGTCGTTCATCAGGGCCGCGTTCACGCCGAGCAGGGAGGGCTGGCCGTCGGTGTAGATATGGCCGTTCTCGACCGGGAGCAGGCCCGCGACCGCCTTGAGCAGGGTCGACTTGCCCGAGCCGTTGGTGCCGATGAGGCCGATGGCCTCGCCCTTGTACGCCACGAAGGAGACCTTCTTGACGGCGTGCACCTTGCGTACGCCGGCCGCCTTCTCGGTCTGCTGGCGGCGCAGGATGCGGTTGAGGGCGGCGGTGGCGGAGCCTCGGCCGGCGCCGGTGCCGTTGACTCGGTAGACGATGTCGACGCTGTCGGCGATGACGGTGGGGGCGGGGCCGTGGGGGAGTGGCTCGTGCGGGAGCGGGCCGTGCGGGAGCGGCTCGTTCGGGAGGACGTCGTGCGGGACCGGCCCGTGCGGGAGCGGCTCTCGGGTGATCTTTGCGTTGTCAGCCACGGCCGTACGTCTCCTCAGCCTTCCAGAAGTAGATGAAGCCACCGACGCCGGCGAGCAGCGCCCACCCCATGGCGAGCGGCCACACGTGCGGCGGGAGCTGGTCCCGGTGGAAACTGTCGATGAGTGCGAAGCGCATCAGGTCGATGTAGACGGCGGCCGGGTTGGCCTGCAGGGCCGAGGTCACCCAGGACGGCGTGTCCGTGTGCTTGGCCATCATGTGGCTGATGCTGAACATCACGCCCGACGCGTACATCCAGGTACGCAGCACGAACGGCATCAGCTGCGCGATGTCCGGCGTCCTCGCGCCCATCCTGGCCATGATCATCGCGACGCCCGCGCTGAAGACGAACTGCAGCACCAGCGCCGGGATCGCCAGCACCCAGGACGCGGCGACCGGGACGCCGAAGCAGAGCAGGATCACGACCAGGGCCGCCATCGAGAACAGCAACTGCTGGAGCTGCTGCAACGCGAAGGAGATCGGCAGCGCGGCCCGCGGGAAGTGCAGGGCGCGTACGAGGCCGAGGTTGCCGGAGATCGCGCGGGTGCCCGCCATGATCGAGCTCTGCGTGAACGTCCAGACGAACACCCCCGTCACCAGGAACGGGACGAAGTCCGGTACACCGCGGCTGGTGCCCATCAGTTTGCCGAAGATCAAGTAGTACACCGCCGCGTTCAGCAACGGCGTCAGCACCTGCCAGACCTGGCCGAGCTTCGCCTGGCTGTACTGGGCGGTGAGCTTGGCCGTGGCGAACGCGGTGATGAAGTGGCGGCGCGCCCACAGCTGACGGATGTACTCGGGCAGGGAGGGGCGGGCACCGCTGACCGAGAGGCCGTGCCGGGCGGCGAGGGCCGCGAGGTCGGTTTCGGGCGGGGCGGGTGTCGTCTGGGGCGGTGTGTGGAGGACCTGGCTCACATCCGCTGCTTTCGTTCGGGGGGAGGGGTGCGGCGCCGTGCGGTGACGTTCTCTTACGTGACTCTTCACGTCTTCTTACGTCGGGACGGGACCGTATCGTCGCAACGTGAGCGTAGATCCAAAGAGCGTCGGGACGCAACCGTTTCGTCGTGACGTGACCGGCGTAACGGCAGCGTGGGGACGGCACCGTATCGTCGCAACGCCCTATGCTTGCCCGCATGACGACGAACGCCGACCAGCCCCACACGCGTCCGCGCCGCCGTACCCCCGCCGGCGCAGCCGTACTCCGGGAGGACGTGACGGAGGCCATCCGGGCGGCCGTCTTCGAGGAACTGGCGGCCGTCGGCTACGCGCGGATGTCGATAGAGGGCATCGCGCGCCGGGCGGGCGTCGGCAAGACCGCGGTGTACCGGCGCTGGCGTTCCAAGCTGCACCTGGTGCTGGACGTGGTGTCCGCGGTGGCGGTCATGGGGCTGCCGGCGCCGAACACGGGATCCCTGGAGGGTGACCTGCGGATGCTGTACGAGGTGACCTCGCGCGCCCTGCGGCACCCCGTGGTCTCCCAGATCATCCCCGACCTCCAGGCGGAGGCGGCCCGCAACCCCGAGATCGCCGAGGCCCTGCAGAAGGCGCTGGAGCAGGGGCAGGAGGGCGTCGCCAGCAAGATCCTGGTCGGGGCGGAGCAGCGGGGCGAGGTGCGCGTGGGCCACGATGACGAACTGGCTCTCGACCTGATCTCGGGCCCGCTGTACTGGCGCATGGTCGTGGCCCGCAGCCCGAAGCTGCCCAAGGGCTACCTGGACGCCCTGGCCCGGTCCACCACCGAGGCGCTCAAGGCGCTGTGAGCGGGCTGCGCGCAGCGACCGCCGGTTGATCGAGGCGGCGTCACCGCGCGCGTGCGGGGCCGGAGTAAAGGGGGCCGGCGTAGAGGCGGAGCCGCCGTGAGTGTCCTGACCGCCGAGGACAACGCCCTGTTGCCCGAGGGCCACGACAGTGGCGGTGGGCATCGGAGGGTGCCGGCTGTGCTGACGTACTTGAACGACTCGTAGCCGAAACCCCGGCACCGGCATATCCAGCGCCGCCCTCCCCTGCTCGGGCACGGCGACGCCGTACGCCGCCCCGGCCGGCCCGCCGGTCACGACCGCGACCGTGTCCGTGTCGCCGCCGGAAGACGTCCGGGAGTTCGAGCCCGCCGCACACCGACAGTGACGATTGGAAGCAAGCCGCCCCTCAAACGGCTCCAACTCCGCCTCGAATGAGGGCCGTTGAGAATCGGACTGCGTGGCGAGAACGAAAGGGGCCGCTACCTTCTGCGTAACGGAGTCAATGAATGCAGACAGGCGCCAATTGCCCGATTTATGAGGACAAGGCCCCACAATTATGTGTGCTTTAAGTCACACCATCGATTGCATGTGCACACCGTGTTCGCATGCTCAACTGCTCCTCAAATCTCATGGGTTGGCGTGAATACATCGAAACATTTGTCCGATGTTGATCCGTCTCATCCTTATTACTGTCTGTGAACGGATGGCCGGCCCTCCCCCGCAGTTCTATTTACCGAGCCATCCATGTGTTCTAGGGTCTGAATAGATCGCGAGGAACTGACCCACCTTGCGTACACGGGGGCGTATGTAGACGGGGCTTTGCCTGCGTTTTCTTCCCTCGCTCGTGCTCGTATCCGGGGGCCGTTCTCCGCGACGACCGCGGCCGCATTCGTGCGGCCGAAGGCTCGCGCAAACGGAAGGCAGAAGTATTGTGTTGATCGCCAAGAAGGCCGGGAAGTTCGTGGCAGCTGCCGCAATTCTGGGTGCGTTCGCAGGCGCATCGCCGGCCGTAGCCAGTGCCGGTGAAGATCTCAGGTCCATCGGAACGAACATCGATGGCAGCATCGCGATCGATGCCTACAGCTGGAAGTCCGCCGGCAACAAGAACGTCGCCATCAAGTGGGTGTCCGGCACGCACTCCGCATACACGGAGTACGACCGCGTGAACACCCACGGCCTGCGTCTGGACAACGACAACAAGGGGACGACCAAGTACAGCGGCTCGTCCACCAGCAACTACGTCCAGAAGGTCACCGCCTGCTGGGACATCGCGGGCAACGTGGACGACTGCGGACCGGACGACCGGCCCGGCGACGGCCGCTGACACCGTCCTGGAGCCCGGCTGTGCAAGCCGCGCTCTGAAATACGCCGTCAGGCACTTCAATACGCCGTCAGGCACTTCGTAGTTTCTGCACAACAAACGGGAGACGTCGTGAAGATGGTTCGTGGATTCGGAAAGGCCGTGGCTGCTATCGCCATCGGCGGCGCGCTCGCAGGAGCCTCCTCGACAGCTTTTGCCGACGCGGGCGAAGACGTGACGTCGACGCTCAGGGCCGGAGGCGCATCCGACGGCGCGCCGTGGGCGTACGCCTACAGCCTGAAGAGCAACGGCAACAAGAATGTGGCCGTCCAGGACAAGTTCGAGAACGGCGCCGCCGTCTACTCGGAATTTGACCGGAAGAACACCAAGGGTCTTCGCCTTTGGAACACGAAGGACATCTACAACAGCAAGACGTACAGCGACTCTTCCGCGACCAACTACGTCGTCAAGGTCACTGCCTGCGAACAGGTGAACAATGCGCCCGACACGTGCGGTCCGGACGACCGCCCGGGCGACGGCCGCTGATTCAATTCCTGCGGGGGCAAAGGCCACAATCTTTGCCCCCGCGGGCCCGCTAATTACCTCGGCGCATTGCAGCAAGATCAACCTGAGGGCAGTCAAGTGAGCCAGTCTGACGCCGGGCCTGCGCCCGTACTGAAAATCGACAACCTGCACTACGCGGTCCGGAATCGACCTCTCTTCGACAACCTGAAGCTCAGCGTCGGTATCGGCGAGGCTGTGGCGATCACGGGCCCGAGCGGTTCAGGCAAGAGCACGCTGCTGTCGTCGATCCTCGGCCTGATCAAGCCCGACAGCGGAAGCATTCGTGTGGGCGATGCAGAGGTGACCAGGCTGCGCCGCTCAGAGATCTCCCGCATGCGCAGCGAAACCATCGGCACGGTCTTCCAGTTCGGCGAACTGCTCCCAGAACTCAGTCCTGTCGACAATGTTGCCCTGGCAGCCCTCCTGTCACGTTCCCAGCGCGCGGGGAGCCACCGTCGGGCTCAGGAACTCCTCGATGAACTGGGAGTTCCCCACGCCGAGACGACGGAGGAGCTCTCTGGCGGGGAGCACCAGCGCACCGCCGTGGCTCGCGCGTTGATCAATTCGCCCTCGCTGCTCCTGGCGGACGAGCCCACGGGCGCGCTCGACCCCGACACGGCCGCGCGTACGGCGGATCTCCTCTTTGACCTCCCCCGCCGACGGCGTTGCGGACTGCTGCTCGTCACGCACGATGCGCGGGTGGCAGCGCGCGCCGACAGGGTCCTGAGCCTCCAGGACGGCGCGCTGGTTCCGGCTCAACAGGAAGCGATCGCAGCATGAGCGGACCGATTGCGGGCGGTCTGGCACGACGGCTGCTGCGCGTGGGCCGCGACTCGGGGCGCCGCTCGGAGGCTGCGCGTATCCGATACGCAGCCCTGGCCTTCTCGGCTTTCGCTGTCGCGTTGTGCGTGGGCGTCTTGGTCATGGTGCACGCTGCCTATACCGGCAAGGAGGAACGGCGCGAGGCCAGGACCCCTGCGTGGCAGAGCGGGCAACTGAACGGCAAGTCGGCCACCATGTGGCTGGTCGGTACGGACGCGTTGAAGGATCAGCGGCGTTTCAGCGTCGTGTTTCTGGCGCCGCGTTCGGCGGATGCCCCCCTTCCCCCGGGTGTGGAGCGGTGGCCGGCGCCGAGTGAAGCGGTGCTTTCTCCCGGCCTGCTGAAGGCAGGGGCTGCTGAACGGATCGCCAGTCGCTACGGGAAGCTCTCAGGCACGATCGGGCAGGAGGGACTGGAGGATCCGGGCGAATGGCTCGCGTACGTCCACCCTGCGGCCGGCCTCAAGCCGCAGGCCCCGGTCGAGTCGGTCGTGGGATTCGGGCCCCAGCCGGGTACCGAGTTGGCCGAGGGCCTGGCGCCGGGAATGGGACGTGACGACGACAAGTCCGAGGGCATGTTCCGGTCCGTCGTCATGGGACTGCTGCTCCTGCCCAGCCTCGTGTTGCTGTTCATCGCGCTTCGAACCGGGGCGCACAGCCGTGATCGCCGGAGCGCCTTGGTTGATGCCTTGGGAGGCCGACGGCGAGATCGAGCCCTGATCGCCATCGGGGAGGCCATAGGCCCGGTGGCGTGGGGCGTTTTCGCCTCGACTCCGGTCATTGCGGTGGCCATGGCGGTAGACATCAAGGTGCCCTACGTCGGATATCTGCTTTCCTCGGCCGATGTGCGTCAGCATGGCTGGACCGCTCTGCTGGCTCCGGTCGTCAGCATCGTTGTGGCGCTGGCTCTGGCTGTCGTCAGTGACCGTGTATTCAGCCGCGCCACGGGAACCCGGCCCCGCGGGATCCACGGGTCACGCTGGCAGCTCCGCATCGCGATGGTGTGTCCGTTTGCGATCCTGTTGGCCACCCGGGGACCGCAACTCACCGGTGAGAACACAGAGCTCCGGACATGGATCAGCGGGATCGGCATAGCAGCTGTCGTGCTCACGCTTCCCTCTGCCGTGGCCGTTGTGGTGGCCAGGCTTGGCACGGTCCTGGAACGGACGGGACGGGAACGAGGGTGGGCCGGCACTCTCATCGCGGGTCGCAGGATGATTCGCTATCCGGCTGCCACGGCTCGGTTGGTAACGGGAGTGGTCGTGGGTCTGATCGTTTTCGCTCAGGTCCTCGCCTGGCAAGGAATCTTCGCGACCTACAACGCGCAGGTGGAGCGATCCCTGAGCACCACCAGTAGGCAGGTCGCCGAGATCGGCCCCAGGGAAACGGTCACCGCCAAAGACACCGTTGACTTCCTGAGGCTACTGCCGGAAGGCAACGTGCCGGTCCTCCTCACCAGCGCGGAGAAGGCCAGTGAGCCCGTCAGCATCCGCGGAGATTGTCCTGCCCTGGAGAGCCTGCGCCTGCCATGCCCGCGAACCAAGACGCGTGTGGACCTCGTTCTCGACCACCGGCTGCAGACACTGCTCCAATGGAACACGAAGGGCGGCACCTATCTGGAGGTGGTCCGGGCGGACCGGGCTGAGGTTGCCAAGCAAGCCGTGACCAGCGGTTCCACCCTGGCCGTGGTGAAAGCCGATGGCGGGAGCCCTGCCGTGCCGGCCCTCAAAGAGGCTTCCTACGCCGCCTACCCCCGTGGCGCCCAGGTCCGTTTTCCCGGTGAGGAATGGGTGGCGGACAGCATGCCCGACCGAGATCAGGGCCGGTGGATCCGCTTCTTCGGTGTTCTGGGCATGGGACTCCTCGTACTGGCTCTGGGACTCAGCGGCAAGGCGGAGTTCTTGAGGCAGGGGCGGGCGTTGGGGCCGCTGACCGTCCTGACCGGCGGCCACCGAGTCTTCCGCAGCAGCGCCGCGTTGGCGATCATCGCGCCGCTGGGCGCAGCCGGTGTGGCGGGTAGCGTCATTGCCGCCTGGCTCGCACGACCGGTGTCCCGACCCGGGATCACGTACTTCGTACCCATGGGTTTGATGGCAGCGGCTGTCGGCGTGGTGCTCGCTGTGTCCGTCGTGATGTGGTGGTGGGCTGCCGGGATCGCAGGCAAACAGGCACGCAACTGGCAGCCGTGAGCGATGAGTTTCTCGTCATGCCGACGCGCCCGGGTCCCCGCAAGTAAGCGGCAGTCGGCAATCGGCAATCCGCGCCATGCAAAGAGATAAGCACCCTGAAGGTATTGCTATGAACACGACCGACGCCCGTCCGCGCGAGTTCCCCACGATGCGGCTGACGAGTGCCGTCGCGGCAGCAGCAATGATCGCCTCCGCCGTTGCCATCTGGCAGGCGGCCCAACTCGAATCGAGCGCGATGATCGATTTCATCGCGCTCGGCATCACCGTGACCGGGATGGCCGTCGGCGGGGCCGCGTGGGCCGCATGGTCCGTCAAGCGTCGCGTACGGACCACAGCGGCGCGCTCACTGAGCGCGCTGGCGAGCGTCGGCGTTGCCGTAGCCGTGGCAGCGGCCACCCTGTTCGCATGGGCGTACATGGACCACCACGGTCAATACGCGCGGAACTACGGTGGCGCGGGAGCGTGCCTTTCCGAAACACCGTATGCCAGTGAACGGGCCCAGCTCGCTGAAAGTCCGTCAATTTCCGGTGACCGGATGAAAGTTGTCCCCCAAGGGGGCGGAGAGAATCGGGCGCTGCTCTTTGACGGCACGAAGGACGGGCTGATTCCCGCCGACAGCCACACCCGTGAAGTCCTCAGCAGATACGCCTGCTGAGTTACGTCAAGTGCTGAGTTACGTCAAGGCAAACGCAGGCGCTTCAGTCCGCCACCCTGCGCTGGGCCGGCGCCAGGGGATCCATACGCATGAGTCACAATCGAACTACGGCGACCGCGGCGACCGCGGAGAAGCCCACCGATCCCTCGGCCACAGGTTCTCGCGCGCAACGCTTGATGCTGGGCACGGCCATCACTCTCACAGCGGCTGCCGTCCTCCAACAGCTCGTGATCAGCGCCGGGATGGGAGGCCTGCTGCCGGGATGGCAGCCCTGGCCGTTCCTCCTCGGTGCGGCTCCCGCCTGGTTGTTGGCTCGGCCTCAATGGGCGCGGTCGGCAGTTCCGGAGTCGGCACAGCGAATAGTCGACCAGGCCAGGCGCCTGCCTGTTCGGGGCTGTCTCGCGGGCACGCTCCTCTTGGCCGTCGGCGCCTGGAGTTGGCTGCAGGACAGAGAACCGCATTTCGCGCACGAAGAAGCCGTCTACGCCAACAAGGCTCGTTCCTGGCTCGATGACACCCCGGACGCGGGATGGGGCCTGTACCGGCCCATAGGACTCCCGGCCCTCGGACGGCTGGCGCTGACACTGCACAATGATGTGGGCGCGCTGCGCGTGGTCGCATTGCTCCTGAGCCTCTTCACGCTCACGACCGTGTACCTTGTCGCCGCTCAGTGGATGTCGCGCCGCCGTGCGGTCGTGGTGGTGTTGCTGCTGCTCAGCGGGCTCGGATTCCTCCGCAGGGTCCCGGAGTTCCTGAACGACATAGGTTCCACCGGTCTCCTGCTCATAGTCGTCTTCCTCCTTGTCAGAGCACAGGAGAAGAGGCACTCGCGAGCCCTGCTCGTGTTTCCCTTCGTCGTGTTGGCAGCCTTCTATCTGCGCTACGGGATCGTCGGCAACATGCTGGCGATCACTTTGGCCGCCGTGCTGGCCTACGGGCCTCGGGCCTGGGGTGCGGAGAGGCGACGTATCGCTTTCGCGGCGATAGTCCTGGGAGTCGGCCTTCTGCCGCATTTCATCTACGCATTCGAGAAGACCGGCTCCCCGCTGGGCCTCATCCTCTGGGCAACTGACCAGGCGGAGCGCACATTCATCGGCGACGGCCTCTTGTACTACATCGCCATCTTTCCCTACCGGCTCGCCGGCGACCTGGGGGCGATCGTCATGGCAGCAGGACTCGTCGCGGTGTTCGCGGCCGTGCGACGGGTCCGGCGTTTTCGTCAGGGCAATGGCAGTGACCGGCAAGTGGACGACCGGCGAACCATATTCCTCGGGACGACCGCTGTTCTGACTTGCGTCATCCTAGGATTCGCGACGGACGGCGAGCCTCGTTTCATCTACCTGCCCGTCATTCTTCTCACGATCCTCGGCGTGACCGCGATAGCCAATCGTGTAGGCCCCTGGGCCTCCCCTGTCCTCCTGTCCATCGCTCTCTTGGCTGCGGTGACAACTCTGGCAACCATGCAAGTCGTCGGGCACGGAGCCATGCCCGGCCCTGAGCGTCTGGGCGACTCCACCAGGCCTGTCGCACAACAACTCGCCTCCGACGGGCCGTGTCTCATCGTTACCGGATACGAGCCCGAGATGGGGTGGTACTCAGGTTGTGACGCCGTCACGTACAGCCAATTCAGAAAGATGACGCCACCCGCAGACACCGCGATCCACTTTGTTCTCTTCGAGCGAGGACGACTACAGCCCGGCCGGACAGCGCTCAAGCGCCTCATCGATGGGCGGGAAACCAGCGTTCGCACCATCTGTACCAGCGGATCTGTCGGTGATGCCACGGTGATCACCCTTCGATGACAGGTGGGCGTCGGCGCCCCTGACTCCCTCGAAGGCGGGTTCAAGCCAAGTGAACGCAAAGTCGCTTGAACTGCTTGGAACCCTGTCAGACCCGTGAGTTACGGTACTGATTCGCATCAGTGATGATCAAAGTCGATCGATTTCGTACGTGAAGCTGGCGCAGGCCAAGCGGTGACATCTACGACGGGGGCTGACGTGAGCGCCGACGCATTGCGGCTGCTACTGGCGGATTTGGGGGATCTGGCGGACCTGGCGGATCTGGCCGATCTGGAGGCTGTGGCCGATCTGGAGGCTGTGGCCGATCTGGAGGATGTGGCGGAGGCCGGGAGCGGTGATCTGCGGGCGGTGGTGGGGGAGTTCCGACGCAGTGAGTTGCTGGTGCCGGTTGTGGACGGCTCGCTGCTCTCGGTTGAGGCGGGCGGTATCCGCTGGCTGTTTGCGTTCACGGACGATGCGGCGCTGACACGTTTCGCTGAGGCTCGGGGCGAGACGATCGACGAGCGCGTCCCGGCGTACGGCGCATGGCTGCTGGACCGGGTTATCCCGCGTGTGGGTGGGCCGGTGGGGGTTGCGGTGGATGCGGGCAGTGCGGCGGGGATGGTGTTGCCTCCGGTGGCGGGGATTGTGCCGGATGCGGTGGCGGTGGCGGTGGGTGTGGGTGTGGGGGCTGAGGGAGCGGGTCCGTGAGCGGGGGCGGTGGCGGTGGTTACCGGGTTGATCCGGAGGCGCTGGAGCGGATCACCCGGGGCATCAACCAGGCGACGGATGAGTTGAAGGAGTTGGGTTTCGACATCGAGGCGGGCCAGGGGCGCGGTTTCGATGAGTTGGAGCTGGCGGGCCTGGAGGTGGGGGATGCGGCGCTGCGTGAGACGTTCGCGGACTTCTGTGAGCGGTGGGGCTGGGGAGTGCGCTCACTGTTGCAAGACGCCAATGAGTTCGCGGGGCGGCTGAACCTGTCGGCGGGGCTGTATCACGAGCAGGAGCAGTACGCGTCGAACACCCTGAAGACGCTGTGGACGGCGACGGCGGGCAATCCGTCCCTGTCCCAGGAGGAGGTTGAGCAGCGTTCCTGGTCGGAGACGTTGAAGGACAATCCCGTCTCCCATGTCATGAACGCTGATTTGAGCGCGGAGTCCATGCGGGAGGCCGACGCGGCGGCCCGGCAGGCATGGGCGCAGGCCGGGGAGGACGTGGAGAGTTCGACGGTGACCCCGGACGCGCTGTTCGATCCGCGGACGGACTGGCAGTGGGACGGCCCCAAGGAGACCTCGTTCGGGGAGGTTGAGCGCTGATGGGCCTGGGGGATCTGGTCGACGACTTCGGGGACGGCCTGGGGAATGTCGCCGACGGTGTGAGCAGGGGCGCCGGGGAGGCGGTCAACTGGGGCACGGACCGGGGGGCGGATGTCCTGTCGGCGGTCGGTGCGGATGGCGCGGCTGAAGGGGTGCGTGACTTCGGCGAGGGTGTGAACAACCGGCTGGGCGGCGATGTCGCCGAGCGCGCTCTGGGTGAGAGCGAGGACCCGAAGGAACTGGTCCATGGCAGTGCGGGTGCGCTGGAGGCGCGGGCGAGGCATCTGCGGGATTTCTCCCGGGCGTTCGAGAACGTCGGTCAGGGGATGCGCTCGTTGGACGGCGAGGGCTGGCAGGGCCAGGCGGCGGACGCCTTCCGTGAGAAGTTCGACATGCATCCCAAGCAGTGGCTGACGGCGGCCGATGCCTGTGAGGCGGCGGCCGGGGCGCTGGAGGCGTACGCGGACACGGTGCGCTGGGCGCAGCAGCGGGCGCAGGTGGCGATCGACGTCTACCGAGATGCGCAGGAGGCCAGCCGGCGGGCGCAGGACGCGCACGGCGCTCAGGTGAGGGCGTATGAGCAGGCGGCCGAGCAGTACATGGCGGCCGCGCTGGCGGGGCGCGAGACGGGACGGAAACCGGCCGAGCCGGGTGACTTCGTCGATCCGGGCGTGGCGCGCCGGCAGGAGGCGGAGGAGATCCTGGCCGAGGCGCGCCGCCAGCGCCGCGATGCTGCCCGTGATGCGCGGCGCCGGGTGGCGGATGCTTTGGAGCTGGCTCCGCCGAAGCCGGAGTTCACCGACCGGTTGAAGGCCGACGCCGTCGACGGCTTCGTGAGCATGCAGCTGAACC
Organism: Streptomyces sp. DT2A-34; assembly: GCF_030499515.1. NCBI lineage: Bacteria > Bacillati > Actinomycetota > Actinomycetes > Kitasatosporales > Streptomycetaceae > Streptomyces > Streptomyces sp. DT2A-34. The sequence goes on from NZ_JASTWJ010000001.1 coordinate 6,182,593, forward strand.
AGGCCCACGTGGTGGGGGGTTTCCTCAAGGGCGGGGCGGACATGGTGAAGCTGTTCCGAACCGTCAACCCGATGGACTCCTACAACCTCTCGCATCCCGGGGAGTGGTTGAAGAACTCCAACATGGTGCTGGCCGGGCTGGTGGGCACCGCGGCTCATCCCGAACGCCTGCCCAAGGCCATCATCGGCAGCGGCTGGAGCAGCGACCCGGGCGACGCGGCGGGCTATCTGGCCTCGAACCTGATCGGCGGCAAGGGCGCCGGGGCCGTGGGCCGGGGTGCGGCGCGTGGGCTGGCCAAGGGTGCGGCGGCAGGAGCCGCGCGTGACGGCGTGAGCGCGTCGATCCGCAACACCGCCCGGAAATTGTGGTGCAAGCTGTTCGGCAGTGATCCGATCGACATGGCCACCGGCCGGATGTCGCTGCCGCAGACGGATGTGACCCTGCCCGCGAAGCTGCCGCTGGTCTTCTCCCGGCAGTTCGAGTCGTCGTACGGAGCCGGCCGCTGGTTCGGTCCGAGGTGGACGTCCACCGCCGATCAGCGCCTGGAGATCGACGCCGAGGGCGTGATCTTCGTCCGCGAGGACGGCTCCCTGCTGGCCTACCCCCACCCCGTGCCGGATCTGCCGACCCTGCCGCTGGAGGGCGACCGCTACCCGCTGACCATCGACGCCTACGGCGACTACACCGTCACCGACCCCGAGTCGGGCCGCATCTGGGACTTCGCGGCCCCGGGCGGCGACGGCAACGGCATCGCCCTGCTGGCACAGCTCATCGACCGCTCGGGTCAATGGCTCACCTTCGAATACGACGCCGAGGGCGCCCCCACGGCGATCGTGCACTCGGCCGGCTACCACCTGAAGATCACCACCGCCGGGGACCGGATCACTGCCCTGCACCTCGCCGACGCCGCCGCCGAACGCGACATCGAACTGGTCCGCTTCGGCTACGACGACCACGGCCACCTGGCGGCGGTGACGAACTCCTCCGGCCTGCCGACCCGGTTCACCAACGACGAGCGGGGCCGGATCACCGCCTGGACCGACACGAACAACTCGTCCTACCACTACGTCTACGACGACCAGGACCGCTGCACCTCGCAGGGCGGTGACGCAGGCCACCTGCGCTACACGTACACCTACGGCGACACCGACCCGCACACCGGCCACCGCACCATCACCGCGACCAACTCCCTGGGCCACACCACCCGTTACGAGATCAACGGCGACCTGCAGGTGGTAGCGGAGACCGGCCCCGACGGATCGACAACCCGCACGACGCACGACCGCTACGACCACCCACTGACGATCACCGACCCGCTCGGCCGCACCACCAGCTACGCGTACGACAAGGCGGGCCGCCCGATCATGGTCGTCCGTCCCGACGGCCGCTACACCAGCATCGGCTACAACGACCAGGGCCTGCCCGTCTCCATATCCGGCCCCGACGGCACGCACGTCAGCCAGCAGTTCGACGAGTTCGGCAACCGCACGACGGTGACCGACTCCTCGGGGGCCACGACCCGCTTCACCTACGACGACCTCGGCCACCTGAGCGCGGTAACGGACGCAACGGGCGCGACGACCACCATCCGCTGCAATACCGCGGGCCTGCCTCTGGAGGTCACGGGCCCGCTGGGCGCGGTGACGCGCTACGAACGCGACGCGTTCGGCCGCCCGACGACGATCACGGACCCCCTCGGTGCGATCACCCACCTGGAGTGGACGGTCGAGGGCAAGCCCGCCCGCCGCACCGCCCCGGACGGCACCACAGAGTCCTGGACGTACGACGGCGAGGGCAACTGCACCAGCCACACCGACGCCATGGGCGCGGTCTCCCGCTACGAGTACACCCACTTCGATCTGATGTCGGCCCGCACGGGCCCGGACGGCGTTCGCTACGCCTTCACCCACGACACCGAGCTACGCCTCACCCAGGTCACCAACCCCCAGGGACTGACCTGGAGTTATGAGTACGACCCGGCCGGGCGTCTGGTCGCCGAGACGGACTTCGACAACCGCACGCTGACGTACACACACGACGCGGCAGGCCAACTGACCGCCAGCACCACCGCCTCCGGCGAGACCATCTGCTTCGACAGGGACGTGCTGGGCCGTGCGGTACGCAAGGACGCGGCCGGAGCGCTCACCACCTACACGTACGACGCGACGGGTGCCCTGGCCCGGGCAACCAACCCGGACGCGGTCCTGACCTTGCAGCGGGACGACACGGGCCGCCTGATATCCGAGACGGTCAACGACCGCACCCTCACCTACACGTACGACGTCCTGGGCCGCCGTACCGGCCGCACCACCCCAACCGGCACCACCAGCACGTGGACCTACGACGCGGCCGGCAACCGCACCGAACTCACCACCGCCGGCCGCACCCTCACCTTCACCCACGACGCGGCAGGCCGCGAACTGACCCGCCACATAGGCGACACCCTCACCCTCACCAACGCCTTCGACCCCCTGGGCCGCCTGACGAAGCAGGACCTCACCGGTCCCACCGGCCAGCGCCTACAGCACCGCGCCTACACCTACCGCGCCGACGGCAACCTCACCGCCATCGACGACCACCTGAACGGCACCCGCCGCTTCGACCTAGACGCAGCGGGCCGGGTCACCGCAGTCCACGCCGCGAACTGGACGGAGTCCTACGCCTACGACGCGGCAGGCAACCAGACCCACGCCACCTGGCCGACCCCCATGCCAGGCCAGGAATCAACCGGCGACCGTACCTACACCGGCACCCGCATCACCCGAGCAGGCAACGTCCGCTACGAACACGACGAAGCCGGCCGCATCACCCTGCGCCAGAAGACCCGCCTGTCCCACAAACCGGACACCTGGCGCTACACGTGGGATGCCGAAGACCACCTCACCCACGTGGTCACCCCCGACGGCACCACCTGGCGCTACCGATACGACCCCCTCGGCCGCCGCATCGCCAAACAACGGCTCGCCGCCGATGGCGAGACGGTCCTGGAACAGGTCGATTTCACCTGGGACGGCACGACCCTCGCCGAACAGACCACGCACACCCCCGGTACAGTTCAGCCGACCATCACTCTCACCTGGGACCACCAGGGCATACGCCCCCTGACCCAAACCGAACGAAAAACGACGGCGGACGCGGCCACTGCACCCCAGGAAGAGATCGACTCCCGCTTCTACGCGATCGTCACCGACTTGATCGGTACGCCCACCGAACTGGTCGACGAACACGGCGCCATCGCCTGGCGCACCCGTACCACGCTCTGGGGCACCACCACCTGGAACCGCACCGCCACCGCCCACACCCCCCTCCGGTTCCCTGGTCAGTACCACGATCCCGAAACCGGCCTCCACTACAACTACTTCCGCCACTACGACCCCGAAACCGCCCGCTACCTCACAACGGATCCGCTGGGCTTGGCGCCGGCACCGAATCCTGTCACATATGTGCGAAACCCGCATATATGGACTGACCCGCTGGGGTTGGCACCCAAAGCGTGCACTGAAGAAGAACACCTGTTCCGCGGGACCACCCGGGGCTGGGATGCGAGCAGCGGGAACCAGGATGTCGGATTCACGCCCACGTCGACAGACCCGGGCGTTGCAGCGACTTTCGCAAGGCATTCAGAGCAATATGGTGAGGCCGTGGTGCAAGTGATCCCGAGAAGCGCACTTGAAGGGATTGAAACTGCGAGTGGATATATCAGAGCAGAGGCAGAGGTTGGTGTGCGACTGTCTGCAGGAGAACTGGCTCGTCGAGCCAGTGTCGAAGTGCCAGTGGATGTAGCCAGAGATATTCTTGGCAAGATGGGAATCCAAGTGCCAAAGGTGAACGCCTACGGCGGAATCACCGATGCCTTGGAGTGGGACGTCCCTAAGCTGTCACCAGAGCAGATAAAGCAGTTCGTAAGAGAGGCGTACGCGCATGGATGATGAGGCCGCCGGACAGCTGCAGATCTATGCGGTTGAGGAGATTGAACCTGCGAGTGCAATCTGCATTGTCAGGTGCGTGGGTGGCGTTGTGCGTCCTGGGCGACAGTTCATCGTCGAGCCCACCGTCGGCCCTTCAAGTGCAGCTTTCCATCTCTCACTTGACTGGATTGAGTGCTATGGGCGGCGAGTAGAATTCCTTGATCCCCCTCACAGTGCCAGAGTGCAACTTGCCGGAAGTGGAGTTTCCTTGCTGGTCAAAGGGATCACAATTAGTGAGCTTGAGGTCGGATTCTCGGGGTAACTCCGGGATATCGTACTCACGGTATCGGCCGTTCGGTGATTTCTGTACGGCAGGCTCACCATGGTCGGAAGTCAGACCTGGAAGGAAAAGAGACCATTGTGCTCTCCCATGACGCTCTCGCCATTAAGGATCTGCTTCTCTTTGTCTGAATTTGCGCCCATGGTGATATGTTTCGGCCACTGGCGTCAGTGTCCACCGGGTCCTGATGTCCGACCCTGCCAGCCCCTGGCTCAACATCCCCTTCCGGTGAGCCTGGCCAGCCGCTCAGCCGCTCAGCCGCTCAGCCGCTCAGCCGCCGGGCCAGGTCTGCCAACTCCCCGATCCGCAGTACCCGTTCACCGAAACCCGGCAACGGCACGTGCAGCGCCGCCGTCCACCGCTCGGGTACGGCGTCGATGCCGTACGCCGCCCCGGCCAGCCCGCCGGTCACGGCAGCGACCGTGTCTGTGTCGCCGCCGAGGTCGATGGCGGCGCGTACGGCGTCCTCGTAGGAGGTCGTGGTGCGCAGGGCCCATACGGCGGAGCCGAGGCAGGGCCATACGGCGCCGTTGAACTCGGTGGCCTGGTCGGGGTGCCAGGAGGGGGCGAGGACGGTGGCGTAGCGGTCGCGGTGGTCGGGGTGGACGGCTGTGAGGGTGTCCGGGACCGCGGCCAGGGGGTCGTCTCCGGCGAGGGCGACCCGGACCAGTTCGTGAAAGATGGCCGTGCCTTCCCAGGCCGCGCGGTCCCCGTGCGTGAGGGCGGCGAGTCGGCGAGCCGCGTCCATCGTGGCCTCGCGGCCGGCGCGGGAGAAGTGCACGGCGGAGGTCGCCGCCCGCATCAACGCGCCGTTGCCCGCGGCCCGTTGGCTGACCTGGAAGTGCAGCGCCGCAGCCGTGTCCCAGGGGTCGCCGCTGCTCAGTACGGCTTCCGTCTGCAGGCCGATGTCCTTCGGCTCGGCCGCCGCCCAGCGCTGGAAGCGCCGGAAGACGTCGGGGAGTTCGAGCCCGCCGCACTCCAGTAGTGACTCGCCGACGAGTACGGCCATCTGCGTGTCGTCGGTCGCCTCGCCCGGGTCCCAGCCGCCGCCCCCGCACATCTCGCCGCCGTGGCCTGGGTTCGGGAAGCGGGCGGAGAAGGCGCCTTCGGGCCCGAACTCGAAGGGTGCGCCCAGGGCATCGCCTACGGCGGACCCGATGACTGTGCCGAGGGCGCGGTTCGTTCGGGAGGGGGCGCTCATCCAGGGAGGTCGTTGCCGGCTTTGATCGTGGTCAGGAGGGCGTGTATGGCTGTGGGGGTGGTGGTGAGGATGGTGGTGGGGATATCGCTTTCGCGGAGGTGCAGGGAGGTGGGGGAGGAGTTGGGCAGAGCGAGTTCGACACAGCTATCGCCTGTGCTGCCGCCGGAGAAAGACGACTTCTGCCAGGTGAGGGATGTGGTCATGGTGACACCTTTCAGAGTTCCTGAAGCATGTGGGCGATGAAGTCCCGGGACTTGGCCGGGTCCAAGGCTGAGCCTGCCACCCTGTCGTACCGCTTGCGGTAGCGCTTGAGCAGCGGCTCGGCATCGAAGAAGACGCTGCCGTGACCGCTGTCGGTCTGCACAGTGTCCAGTTGGGGAGCGGGGCCGTGCAGGTAGTCCATCGAGTGCCCGGCTCCCGCGAAGTCCTCGGCAGTGAACGGCAGGACGCGCAGGGTCACATGGTCCAACTCGGAGCGTTCGATGATGCGTTCCAACTGTGCATGGGCTGTTTTGCGGCCGCCGACGAGAAGGCGCAGGGCAGCCTCGTGGATGATCGCTTCGTACGGTGTCGCGGGTGAGTCCGTGATGATCTCCTGGCGGCGTAGGCGGAACGCCACATACGCTTCCAGATCCTGGGGTGTCAGCTCCGGCGATCCGTAGCGGAACGCGGCTCGCACGTGATCCTCCGTCTGCAACAGGCCGGGAATGTGCGCCATTTGAAAGGTCTGGATGCGCACGGCGTGGTGCTCCAGATCGGCCAGGTCGAGGCCGACGGGGACGATGATGCCGCGGTACTCCTCCCACCAGCCTTTGCCCCGCTCCTGAGCCATGCCGACCAGCGCATCCACAAATGCGGAGTCATCACAGGCGCAGTGCCTCGCCAGGCGCCGGAGGCGGTCCTCGCTGATGCCGCTGCGGCCTGTCTCAACGTGGCTCTGATGCATGGGGCTTGAGCTGAGCAGCGCGGCTGCGGCTCGCGCGGTGATGCCCGCGCGCTCGCGCATCTTGCGCAGTTCGGCCCCCAATCGCTCCTGCCGATAGGTGGGATTGCTCCTGGGTGGCATCTCTGGCGTCCCCCTGGTCCTTTCCAGCGTACGAGCGTGCCGGGCAAGCATGGCACGGGGTACACGGAGGGTCGGCATTTTCTGGGTATAGGTTGTGACGGGTATGGATTGTGCCCTACCTTCAGTGATGCGGGCGACACTCTCGGTTGCGAGCGCTCTCGTCCGCTGGCAACTCCCCTTCACTCAAGGCGACTTGGAGCTGATCCCCCATGCCCGAATACAGCCTCCGCATCCCCTCCCACGCCACCTCCCCCGCATCGCCCGCGACTTCGTCACCTCCGTCCTGCAAGCGCAGCGCCTCGGCGGCATCGTCGACGACGCGGCGCTCTGCGTCTCGGAACTGGTCACCAACTCCTGCGTCCACGCAACCGCAGCCGGAACCGGCGCCGGACTGCTCCTGGTCACCAACCCGGCCGGCGTGCGCGCGACGGTCTTCGACGCGGATGTGACCCTGCCGGTCATGAGGGAGGGATACGACGCCGAGAGCGGGCGCGGGCTGTGGATCCTCGACTCGGTCACCGCGGGGCGGTGGGGTGCCGAGCGGGGTGGGTGGCGGACGGGGCGTGGCGGGGGTGAGGGCGGGAAGGGGGTCTGGTTCGAGCTCGGGACGCCGGGGCCGTCCGGGCGTGGACGATGACCGTACAGCTGCGCTCCCGCGCGGCCGGCGCGGGCGAAGGCTCAGCCCCGCGCCGCCTCCGGATGCATCCGCACCCAGCCCTCCCAAGCCGAAGTGATCATGTCCCGCACATCATGCTTGGCCTTCCAGCCCAGCTCAGTGGCGATGCGGTCGGCGGAGGCGACGACGCGGGCCGGGTCGCCGGGGCGGCGGGGGGTGACGGTCGGGGGGCGGTCGTAACCGGTGATGGCGTTGATCATGTCGATCATTTCGCGGACCGAGACACCCTCCCCGCGGCCGATGTTCAGCGTGAGGTCGAGGCTGGGCGAGGACTGGAGGGCGCGGGCCGTGGCCACGTGGGCCTCTGCCAGGTCGACCACGTGGATGTAGTCGCGGATGCAGGTGCCGTCGGGGGTCGGGTAGTCGTCGCCGAAGATGCGCGGGGCCGCGTTCTCCGTCAGTTTCTCGAAGACCATGGGGATGAGGTTGAAGACGCCGACGTCGCCGAGCTCGGGGCTCGCGGCGCCCGCTACGTTGAAGTAGCGCAAAGACGCCGTGGCCAGACCCGCGGCCCGGCCCGTCGCCCGCACCATCCACTCACCGGCCAGCTTCGTCTCGCCGTACGGCGACATCGGCACGCAGGGCGTCTCCTCCGTCACCAGATCCACGTCCGGCACGCCGTACACGGCTGCTGAGGAGGAGAAGACGAAAGACCTGACTTCGGTCGCCGTCACCGCGTCCAGGAGGACGCGCAGGCCTTCGAGGTTCTCGCGGTAGTAGTGGAGGGGGCGGGCAACCGACTCGCCCACCTGCTTCTTCGCCGCGAGGTGGACCACGCCCGTGACCGCGTGGTCCGTGAGGCAGCGGGCGACGCGGTCGCCGTCCAGGGTCGAGCCGACGACCAGCGGTACGCCGTCGGGGACGCGGTCGGCGAGGCCGGTGGACAGGTCGTCGTAGACCACTGCCTTCTCGCCCGCCTCGGTCATCGCCCGTACGACGTGTGCCCCGATATAGCCGGCGCCGCCGGTGATCAGCCAGGTCATGTGCGGCCGTCCCCTCGTCCGTGGTCCGTGGTCCGTGGTCACTGGTCATCAGTGGTCAGTGGTCAGTGGTCAATCGTCAGTGGTCAATCGTCAGTGGTCAGAGACAGTGAAGCAGGCGGCGGAGTCTGCCGCGCACCACTGACATGACTCCCCGTAAACCCGGGGCCATACGTAGTGCCAACGCTCCCGACGGCGCGGCGTACGGCTGCACGAGTACGACGGCGTACCGGATGCTCACCATGATGCGGCGACGCGGGAGCCCGGCGCCCGTGAGTGTGTGCGCCGTGACCTCGCGGTACGCGCCGTTGCGGAAGCGTACGCGCAGGCGTAGATCCCAGGTGCTGATACCGCTCGTACCGCTCGTACCGCTCGTACCGCTCGTACCGCTCGTACCGCCCGCACAGAGCGCCGCCAGATCGACAGTCGTCTCCGCCGACCAGCTGCCGTCGAGTGCAGGGGCGAATCGGGCTGTACGGCAGTCCCTCGTGTGCCCGCGTGTCCGGTGCCGCCACTCCACCTCCACCTCCTCGGGGCCCGCTCGCGCCACCCGGCCGTACAGCTCGTGCAGGCGTAGCCGGAGGAGGGTGCCACGCGCGCGGGGGCGCAGTTCGGCGTCGACGGTGAGGGGGAGGAGACGGACGGGGACGGTCAGCAGCGGCTCCAGGGTGACCTGGGGGAGGTCGGCCGACCAGACAGGGGTGCCGTCGGGGGCATGTGCGTAGGGCGGGAGGAGGCGGGCGGGGCGGGCGGCGAGGTCTCTGAGGCGGAGCAGGTCGCGGGGCTCGGGGGAGGCCAGGATGACTCGGCCGATGAGGCGGCCGGGCGCCGTGGGGTTGTGTGTCCAGTCGGACGCCTCGTAGTCCGCGAGGTACATCCGCGTGTGCGCCCACCACGCGTGCTGGTACTGCGCGTCGCGCGATCTGAGCTCACGCGCGTACATACGCAGCTCGTGTTCGAGGAACTTGGCGCGCGCCGCCCGTGCCAGCTCCTTCTGCTCGGCGCCCAGAAGGATCTCGTACGCCAGTCGGCACGCTTCCGTGCGCGCCCGCCAGTTGGTGATGTCGGCGCGGTCCAGGGAGATCGACAGCCGGCCGGCGGAGCGGCGCACGTGCCAGACGTACACCCGGTCAGGGACGAGCGCGAGGCGTGGTCCGGCGGCGAGCACGCGCGCGGTGAAGACGAAGTCCTCGTAGAGGAAGGGGCCTTCGGGGAAGCGGATGCCGTGGTCGCGTAGGAAGTCGGTGCGGTAGAGCTTGTTGACGCAGAGTGTGTCGTGGACCAGGCGCGGGCGCTGCGCGGGGCGCTCGAACACGGCGTGCGCGGCGTAAAGAGACGCCTGCCATGGCACTTCGCGCCCCTCGGGCAGTTCCCGCCGCACACACAGCCCGCTCGCCACGTCCGCGCCCGCTCCCGTCGCCGCCGCGAGCAGCGCGTCCACCGCGCCCGGCGGGAGTACGTCGTCGCTGTCCAGGAACATCACGTACGGCGAGGTCACCCGGTCGAGCCCGGTGTTGCGGGGGCTGCCGCAGCCGCCGCTGTTGACCCGGCGCCGGACCAGTCGCAGGCGCGGTTCGGTCGCGGCGAGGCGGGCGAGCAGGTCCGCGCTGTCGTCCGTCGAGCAGTCGTCGACGGCGACGATCTCCCGGACGGCGGGCCCCTGCGCCAGCGCCGAGCGGACGGCGGTCGTCACATGCGCGGCGTCGTTGTAGCCGATGACGATGACGCCGACCTGCGGGGCGCGTGCGGTGTGTGTGGCGTGAGGGCGCATGGGGGCCACGTTCCGGAATCGTAGGAATGATGCGCAATCACCCGTTAGAGGGGACTTGGGGCGCGTTCCGGAAGACGGCGGGAGTCGAAGGCGGGTTCATTCGCGGGCGGTGGCGTTTCGGAGGTGGCGGCCTCATCGCCCCCACGGCTCCGCGCGCGTCGCCCGGCTACGCGCCGTGCCCCGCCGCCGCCTCGTCCACCGCCGCCGCGTCCAGCGCCTCGGTGAGCTGATCCAGCCGCGCTCGCAGTTCGCGGATCTCGTCCACGTCGAAGCCTGTCGCCGCGGCGATCCGGCGCGGCACCTGCAGGGCCCGCTCGCGCAGCGCCGCGCCCTCCTCCGTCAGCCGCACCTCCACCGAGCGCTCGTCGCGCGCGCTGCGCTCCCGGCGTACCAGGCCGGCCGCCTCCAGCCGCTTGAGCAGCGGCGACAGCGTGCCGGAGTCGAGCCGCAGGTGTTCGCCGAGCTTCTTCACGGGCAGGTCGCCGTGCTCCCACAGCACCAGCATCACCAGGTACTGCGGGTAGGTGAGCCCCAGGTCCTTCAGGACGACGCGGTAGACGCCGCCGAAGGCGCGCGACGCGGCGTTCAGGGAGAAGCAGATCTGCTGGTCGAGGCGGAGCCAGTCGGCCGTGGGCGTGGTCGTCATGCCTCCAGGGTAGCTCGTGTCCGCCATTTAGTTGTGTGCAATTGAATTGTGTGCTCTACTTGCAGTCGTGCGGCGGCCGCCAACGGAGCCGCCGGATCGCAGATGACTTCGAGAGGGATGGTTTTCCATGGATGCGCTCTACACCGCTGTCGCCACCGCCACCCACGGCCGCGAGGGTCGCGCCGTCACCAACGACGGCAAGATCGACCTCGCGCTGGCCATGCCGGTGGAACTGGGCGGCAACGGCCAGGGCACGAACCCGGAGCAGCTGTTCGCCGCCGGGTACGCCGCCTGCTTCGGCAGCGCCCTCGGCCTCGTCGGCCGCGCGGCCAAGGTCGACGTCTCCGACGCCGCCGTCACCGCCGAGGTCGGCATAGGCAAGCAGGGCGAGGGCTTCGCTCTGAAGGTGACGCTGCGCGTGGAGCTCCCCGACACCCTGGACGAGGCGACCGGCCGCAAGCTCGTCGAGCAGGCCCACCAGGTCTGCCCCTACTCCAACGCCACCCGCGGCAACATCGACGTCGACCTCGTCATCGAGTAATTCGAGTACCGGTCTCACAGGAGCTCGCGGTCGCTGGGTGCGGCCGCGAGCTCCGGCATGGTCCGACGCGTGAAGTCCAGCCGGGCCCCGGCAGCGCGATGCCGACGGCGCTACCTGGGCCCGGCTGACATACTCCGGGCCCCGGCGGGCATAGCCCTCTGTGGCGCGCAGGTCTCCGGGGGGAGTGTGCATGAGCACGACCGACAACGGGGAGCTGTGCATCTGGGGCCTCGGACTGATCGGCTACTCACTGGCCGGCGCTCTCGCCAGAGCCGGCCGGCGTTGCGTCGTGATGGACGTGGACGCCGAGCGAGTCGCCAGGCTCAACCGAGGCGAACGACCCTTCCACCATCTGCCGAACCTGCCGGACGACTTCGGCGCGGAAACGCGCCGAGGCGCCTTGCGCGCCACGACCGACGTGCTCTGCACCTGGCTGGAACGGGATGCGGGCGCCTGGCCCTGGCTGATGAGCAGACGCCCGGTTCTGTGACGAGGCCGGCGCTTCCGGGCGGGCGGCTCCCCTCACCTCCCGACCCGCGCCAACACCTCCCCCGTCCCCCGGCTCCACGCCACCACCACCGCCTCCTCCGGCACCTTCTTCCACCGCGTCAGCAGCAGCCAGCGCGCGTGGTACCGCCGGGCGACGGCCGTGCGCTCGGCGCGGGTCGATGTGTCGGAGAGGTAGGCGCGGACGTCGGCGAGCCGGCGCTCCCGTTCCCGCTCGTCCAAGGCGGGGTCGGGCCAGATCGGCGCGGCGAGGTTCGGCCCGTACCCGGGGACGGCGCGAGGGGCGAAGTGCCCGTCGGAGATCACCACCTCGCCCTTTCCGACATGCCGCGCCACCCAGGCGTACGACGGCCAGCGCGACGGCTGCTCCAAGCCGATCGGATCCAGGGAGCGCGGCACCACCGCCCCGCCCTGCACGGTGAGGAACCCGACGCAGGCCCCGACGGCCGCGGCCCCGCCCAGCACCTGGCGCACCCTGCTCCACGGCCGGGGCGCCGCCAGCTCCACCGCCAGCGCGAACTGCAACGGCACCAGGGTGAGCCCGAGGATCCGGCCGTACGTGTAGTGGCCGCTGACCCAGCCGTACGCCACGAGCAGACAGTCGAGCGCGAACAGCAGCACCAGCGGATCCCGCCAGGAACCTCTCCGCCACCGCGACCACAGCGCCGGCAGCCCGAGCAGCGCGAGCCAGAACTGCCCGCCGAGGTGCTCGTACAGTTGCCGGTGAATTCCGTCCACGCTGCGGTCCCCGGCCAGCGCGAACACATCGAAGTACGGCCAGCACCCGGCGACCAGCACCGCCGCCCCCGCCGCCACCCCCCACCGCACGACCACGGCGGCCTGCCACCCCCGCTGCCACCCCGCGACGAACGCCACCGCCCCCAGCACCGCCGCCGCCGCACTGATCGGATGGATCAGCAGGACCAGCCCGTACAGCGCGCCGATCCCCGCGTACCCGGCGAACCCCGGCAGCCCGCTCGGCCCGACGTACCTCACGAGCCCCTCCCCGCGCGCCCGCGCCCCCGTGAGCGCCCACGCCCAGAACGTGAGCCCGATGGCGAAGGCCGACGGATAGCCGAGGTTCCCCGTCATCGACATCAGGCTCAGATAGCCGCTCCACCAGGCCCGCTCGGTCCCCCACAGCAGCGTCATCGCCCCCAGCGCCAGCACCGGCGCCCATGGCCGAGGTGTCAGCACCCGCACGAAGCGGCCGATGCCGGTCAGCAGCACCAGCAGGTTCAGCGGACCGGCCAGCCGCACCACCTCCCAGCCGCCCAGCCCGGTCAGCCGGGCGAACGCGCCCTGCGCGACCGTGTACGGCGAGTAGTACGGGCTGCCCGCGCCCGGCAGGTCCGCCATCGGATGGCGCGGGTGGAGCAGGTTCGCCTTGAGGCGTTCGACGACCGCGGCGTGCTGGCCCGCGTCGCAGCACAGCGGCACGCGCCAGTACGCCAGCGTCATCACCAGCCAGAACAGAAGGCCGAAGACCTGGTACGGCGTCGGACGTGGGCCGCGGCCGCCGCGCAGGGCACTCGCGCCGCGCACGGTCCTCCGCACGAGGACACCGACAACGGCGCCCGCGGCTCTGGTAGTGGAGGTTGTGTGGGTTTGAGGCATTTGCCGTATGTTCCCGGTCGGGCCGGTCGGGTCAACGGCTTTACCTCACATCACCTCATCGAGTGAGCCCTCGCGTCCGCCGGAGCCGGCACCCGCACCCCGCTCGGATGCTCCGGCATCGACTCACCCAGCATCAACGTCCGTACGACCCGCTCCGCGGCCAGCCCGTCGTCGAACTCGCAGAACCGCTCCCGGAACCCCTCCCGCAACCGCGCCGACTCCCCGTCCCGCCATGTCCCGGACGCGAACAGCCACGCCAACTCCCGGTAGGAGCACGACACATGACCCGGCGCGTCCGCCGTGATGTCGAAGTAGGCGCCCCGACTCGCGGCGTACGCCCCCCAGTCGTCGGCGTGGATCACGATGGGCCGGTCCAGGTTGGCGTAGTCGAACATCAGGGCCGAGTAGTCGGTGACCAGCACATCGGCCGCGAGCAGCACGTCCTCGACGTGCGGCTCGTCCGTCGCGTCGATCAGCACACCCCGCCGGTGCAGATCGGCCAGACCCATCCCGCGCGCCGTGCCCTGCGCCAGCGACGGATGCAGGCGTACGACGAGCGTGTGGTCCGCGCCGAGATCCGCGGCGAACCGGGCGAGGTCGATCCGGTCGACAGGGCCGCCCCGGCGGTACTCGCGGCGGGTCGGCGCGTACAGCACGACGGTGTCACCGGCGGGCACACCGAGCCGCGCACGGGCGGCTTCGGTGGCCTCCGGACCCGCGGTGACCAGCACGTCATTGCGTGGGCTCCCCGTCCTGAGCGACGTGAAGTGACACGGATACGCCCGCTCCCACACCAGCTCCGAGTGCCGGTTGGCCACCAGGCTGTAGTCCCAGCGGTCGGCCCGCCACAGCATCTTCGGCACGTCGAAGCCGTGCCGGGCGCCGGGCTTGGTCAGCAGGTCGGCCGCCATGTACTTGAGCGGGGTGCCCTGGTGGGTCTGGATGTGGACGCTGCCGGGGCGCTTGGCCAGGGTGCCCGGCCAGTTGACGTTGTTCACCCAGTACGTGGCCCGCGCCATGACCTCGTGGTAGCGCCGCGAGCCGGGCGTCACGAAGTCGATGCCGGGCGGCAGCGCGTCCACCGCGTCCTCCTGCACCACCCACACGCCCTTGATGTGCGGGGCGATCTCACCGGCCTTGGCGTGGATCGCCGCCGGATCACCCAGCACCCCGCGATGCGAGAACGCCGAGTAGACGGCCAGGTGCGGATCGAGCGGAAGCCTCGACCGGGCCGCGTACCAGGCACGTTGGGCCCGCTGCGAGACCGCCCCCGTCACGCGCCGTTTGCCGGCCCCCGCCAGCCGTCGCACGTCGCGCAGGCCGCGCGCCAGGGCGTACGACGCGTAGGGCGCCGTCGCCAGCAGCCGCATCTCCTTGCCGCGCCAGCCGTCGGGCGGCGTGAAGCCGTCCGGGAGGTGGCGGGTGTGGAAGGAGCGGATCTCGCGGTAGAAGTCCGGCCGGTCCGCGGGCGTCACCCGGTCCTCGCGGGCGAGGACGAACAGCATGTGGTCCAGGGCCCGTTCGAACAGCAGCGGGCGCGCCCACGTGAGGTCCGGGCGCTCTTCCAGGAACGCGAACAGGCCCTCGTACTGCGGAAAGATGTCGAAGTGCCGCCGCCCCGGCGTCTTCGTGATCGCGCCCTGCCGGCGCTGCCGGTACTCGACCCCGATCCGCTCCAGACAGGCGATGCGGTCGGCCAGCACCATCGAGCGGTAGGTGACGGGCGCGTCCTCGTACAGGCCCGGGGCGTAGCGCAGCTCGTGCTTCAGGAAGAAGTCCCGCCGGTACGCCTTGTTCCAGGCGACCAGGAACAGGTGCAGGTACTGCGGGCTCTCGCGGACGCTGAAGGTGTCCGTGCCGGCCGCGGCCAGCAGGTCCGCCGCCGAGCTGCGGCCGCCGCGGCCCCACCAGTGGGTGCGCACATGGTCGAAGACCAGGATGTCCGGGTCGTCGGTCGCCTCCAGACGCGCGGCGACGGCCGCCAGCAGTCCGGGCGTGTAGGCGTCGTCGCTGTCGAGGAACAGGACGTAGTCACCGCTCGCCTGCTCCAGACCGGCGTTGCGGGCCCGGCCGAGACCGACGTTCTCCGGGAGGTGCAGCACGCGCACGCGTGCGTCGCGCTCGGCGTAGGCGTCCAGGATGGCGGGGCAGCCGTCGGGGGAGCGGTCGTCGACGGCGACCACCTCGAAGTCGGTGTACGACTGCCCGAGCACCGAGTCCAGGCACTCCCGCAGAAAGCCCTGCACCTTGAAGACGGGGACGATGATGCTGAAGCGGGGCACGTCAGTTCCTCACGAGGGTCGTCGCGGCGGGGGCGGGGATGCGCTCGGCGAGGGGGATCACCGGCGGAATCGCCTCGGGCGGCTCGCCCAGCAGCACCCGGCGTACGACACGCTCGGCGGCCTGCCCGTCGTCGAACTGGCAGAACCGCTCCCGGAACGCGGCGCGCAGGGCCCTGGCCTCCTCGTCCGCCCACGAGCCGTCGCGGAAGACGGCCGCCAGCTCCCCCGGCGTCCGCGCCACCCGGCCCGGCGGCGCTTCCATCAGGTCGAAGTAGACGCCCCGCAGCTCCCGGTAGACCTCCCAGTCGTCCGCGTACACGACGATCGGCCGGTCCAGGTTGGCGTAGTCGAACATGATCGAGGAGTAGTCGGTGATCAGCGCGTCGGCGGCCAGGCACACGTCCTCGGAGGAGCGGTGCGCGGTGACGTCGATGATCCGGCCGGTGCCGCGCGCGGCGCCCTGGTCGTAGAAGTAGTGGGCGCGCAGCAGCACGACGTACTCGTCGCCGATCTCCTCGCACAGCGCCTGAAGGTCGAGGCTCGTCTCGAAGCCGGTGGCGTAGTCGCGGTGCGTGGGCGCGTACAGGAGGGCCTTCTTGCCCTCGGGGACCCCGAGTTCGCGGCGGACGCGGGCGACGTCTGCGGCGGTCGCCGTGTAATAGACGTCGTTGCGCGGATAGCCGTACTCCAGGGGCTCGTGCGCCGACGGGTACGCGCTCTCCCACATCTGAGTGGAGTGCCGGTTGGAGGTGAGGTTGTAGTCCCAGCGGTCGACGCGGGCCAGCAGCTTGGCGAAGCTGCCGGTCGCGGCGGCCACCACGGGGTACGTCGCCTGGTCGGCGCCCATCTTCTTCAGCGGGGTGCCGTGCTGGGTCGACAGATGCACGCTGCCCTCGCGCTTGACGACGGCGTCCGCGAAGTTGGCGTTGTTGATCAGGTACTTGGCGCGGGCGAGCACATCCCAGTACGCACGGCTGCCGATGACCGCGTACTCCACGTCCTTCGGCACGGTGTGCGCCTGGTCCGCCTCGACCAGGAACACCGAGCGGATGTGCGGGGCGAGCTCGCGCGCCTTGGCGTGGATCGCCGCCGGATTGCAGACATAGCCGCGCCCCCAGTACGCGCAGTACACGGCGAGGTTCTGATCCAGCGAGCGGCGCAGCTGAAGCCGGTAGCGCAGCCGGGTGCGCAGCCCGCGCGGACGCGGCACCGCCGAAGCCGTCCGCGCCGCCGCCTGGTTGGCCCGGCGCAGCGCCCGGAACGCCGCGTACGCCCCGCTCGCCAGCAGCCGGTGCTGCACCCCGAGACTGCCGTCCGGCGTCCGGAACCCGGCGGGGCGGTGCCGCCGGTAGAGACTGCCCGCCCGCCGGAAGAAGGCACGGCGCCCGCGCGGCAGCCGTCGCGGATGGGCGGCCGTCTTCAGCACCGCGGCGAAGAGCTGCTCGAACAGCGCCGCCCGCCGCTCCTCGGACAGCCCCTGCTCGGCCGCCCGGGTCAGCACCAGCTCGGCCTGGTCCAGCAGCTCGAAGTGGTGCTCCCCCGGCAGGCCCAGCCGGTTGCCCTGCCGCCGCAGCAGATGCCGCACGACGACCTGGCGCAGCACGGTCATGCGCGCGGCGCTCATCACGACCAGGCCGCCGAAGCCGACGTCGGTGAAGTGGCCGTCGGGAAAGGCGAGTTGGTGCTCGGCGAGGAAGGCCCGCCGGTATGCCGCACTCCACGCCGGGAGCTGCACCCCCGACAGCTCGGCGGCCTCCTCGGGCGAGAAGACCCCGGCCGGCGTCCGCGCCAGCACGAGGGCGGCCGGGTTGGTCGGCTCACCCACCCACCACGGGGTCCGCTCGTGCTCGAAGTGCAGGACATCCGCGTCACCGGTCTCGCCCAGCCGGGCGTCCAGCGCCGCCAGAGCGCCCGGCACCAGCACGTCGTCGCCGTCCAGGAACAGCACCCAGTCACCGATCGCCGCCCGCAGCCCGGCATTGCGCGCCCCGGCCAGCCCGGCCGCCGGCGGCGAGTGCACGGGCGCCACCCGGCAGTCCCGTTCGACATACCCGGTGACGACATGCGCCGCCGGGGAGTCGGGGGCGTCACAGACCGGGATCAGCTCGAAGTCGCCGAAGGACTGGCCGAGGACCGAGTCCAGCGCCTGGGACAGCCGGCCCGCGACCCCGTGGGACGGAACGATGATGCTGAAGCGGGGCATACTGCTCTTTCTGTCGATGTGCTGGCGGCCGGGTTCTTCAGGAGGCCGGGGTCAGCCTCACGCGGTGCGACGACGGCCGGGCCGCCCGGCCGGACGCCACGTGTGCGGCCGGCTCGGCGTGGGCCGCGACGGGCTGGAGGGCATGCGACTCCCCTTCTGGCTCCTCTTCCGTTTCCGTGAGAACGGCGTTCAGTGGCTCTCGGTGACGGTACGGGCGCCCGTCGGCTGTGGCACGGTGGCGAGCGGGGAGTGCGCGAGCGACGCGGCCGGCGACGGCACCGGGTGGCGCTTGTCGAGCGGCACGACGGAGGGCCGGGTGGTCTCGCCCAGCACGACATGGCGGACGACACGCTCGGCGGCGCGTCCGTCGCCGTACGGGCAGAAACGCTCGCGGAACGCCGACCGCAGCTGGGCGGAGCGCGAGCCGCGCCAGTGGCCGGTGGCGAAGATGTCGATCAGCTCGTCCTCGCTGCGCGACACCGCTCCCGGCGGGAAGGAGCGCAGGTCGAAGTAGGTGCCACGGGCTGCCTCGTACGCCTCCCGGTCGTCGGCGTGGATCACGATCGGCCGGTCCAGGTCGGCGTAGTCGAACATGATCGACGAGTAGTCCGTGACCAGGGCGTCCGAGGCGAGGCACAGCGACTCGACGCTCGGATGGTCGCTGACGTCGATGACCTGGCCGGCGGTGGGCGCGAGGGGCCCGCCGTGCCGGTGGTGCGCGCGGGCCAGGACGACGAAGCGGGGGCCCAGACGGCGCAGGACGTGGTGCAGGTCGAGGGTGGTGGGCTGGGTGCGGCGGTAGTCGCGGTGGGTGGGGGCGTAGAGGATCGCGACCGTGCCCTCGGGGATGCCCAGCGACTCCCGGATCCGGGCCACGTCCGCCGAGGTCGCCTGCTGGAAGACGTCGGCGCGCGGGCTGCCGTACTCGAGGGTCGTGTAGCCGCCCGGGTGGACACGCTCCCAGACCAGGGTGGAGTGGCGGTTGGCGGACAGGACGTAGTCCCACTTGTCGACGTCGTCGAGGAGCTCGTCGAAGTCCGTGTCCCCCGCGGCCGCCGGGCGTTCGCGCAGGTCCAGGCCCATGTGCTTGAGCGGGGTGCCCCGCTGTGTCTGCACGAGCACCTGGCCGCGGCGCTTGACCAGGCGGCGGTCGAAGGCGGCGTTGTGGACGAGGTACTTGGAGCGGGCGAGGGCCGTCCAGTAGGCGGCCGTGCCGGGGCGCAGACGGCGGGTGCCGGCGGGGACGGAGTCGTGCTGCTCGGCGGCGATCCAGGCCGTGCGGACGCGCGGGGCGTGCGTACGGAACGCCTGCTCCAGGGCGCCCGGGTGGCAGCCGTGGCCGCGCACGCCGTCGGCGGCGAAGACGGCGCGGTCGGCGCGCACCGGCAGACAGCGCTGGATGCGGTAGTGCAGGCGCAGGGCGGCGGCACGGACGCCCTTCAGCAGACGGTTGGTGACCTTGGTGATACGCCGGACCAGGGCCGCCGTCAGCCGCAGGACGCGGTAGGTGCGGTGCAGGCCCAGGCGGACCAGGGTGTGGTGGAGCCGGCTGCGCAGGGCGACGGGGACGCCGGGCGCGCGGTGACGGCGGTAGTGCGTGCGGGCCTTGCGCAGGAACTCGGCGCGGCTGCGGCGCGGGAGGCGGTCCGGGCGGGCGAACACGACGACGAAATGGTCGACCATCCGGCGGAACAACAGGGGCCGCCACCGGTCGAGTTCGGGGTTCTGGTCGACGTACGCGAAGACACGGTCGTACTGCTCGAAGATGTCGAAGTGCCGCGGGCTGACCGTGCCGAGGATGCCGCCCCGGCGCCGCTGCCGGTAGTGCACGCACACCCGGTCCAGGGTCGCGATCGACTCCGCCGTCATCAGGACCGGGTACGTCCAGGGCGTGTCCTCGTAGTAGCCGGACGGGAAGGCGAAGCCCTCCTCCTCGACGAACTCCCGCCGGTAGGCCTTGTTCCAGGCGACCATCAGCAGCCGCAGCAGCCCCGGCCGGTCCGCCAGCCGGAAGGGCGCCGGGCCCTCTTCGGCGAGCTGGGCCGCGGCCTGGTTGCGGACCGTCTCGCCGGTCCAGTAGATGCGCGCGTAGTCGTAGACCAGGACGTCCGGGTCGCCGGTCTCCTTCAGCCGGTCGGCGATCGCGTGCAGGGCGTCGGGGGTGAGGCTGTCGTCGCTGTCGAGGAAGATCAGGTAGTCGCCGGTGGCCTCGGCCATACCGGCGTTGCGGGCGGGCCCCAGGCCCCGGTTCTCGGCGAGGTGCACGGGACGCACGCGCGCGTCGCGCGCCGCGAACTCGTCGATGATCGCGCCGGACGCGTCCGGCGAGCAGTCGTCGACGGCGATCAGTTCGAGATCCGGGTACGACTGTGAGAGCACCGATTCCAGGCACTCGTGCAGGTACGCCTGAACGTTGTAGGCGGGGACAATGACACTGAACCTGGGCAAGGGACATCCACTGGGTCGGCCGGGACGGTGGGCGCTGTCGCCGTAGCGCCTTGCCCGGGAACGGCCAATGGAGTGACTTGGTTACGGGACCTAAGGCATACGAGGGACCGTGAGCGCACGACAGGGGGCGGACCGATGACGGTCCGCCCCCCAAGCGTGGTGCGCCTGCCGCTACTTGACCGCGCCCGCCATCACGCCGGACACGAACTGCCGTTGGAACGCGAAGAACACGACCAGCGGGATCACCATGGAGATGAACGCCCCGGGTGCCAGGACGTCGATGTTGTTGCCGAACTGGCGGACCTGGGTCTGCAGGGCGACCGTGATCGGCTGGCTCCCGGAGTCCGTGAAGATCAGCGCGACCAGCATGTCGTTCCACACCCACAGGAACTGGAAGATGCCGAGCGCGGCGATCGCCGGACCGCCGAGCGGCATCACGACGCGGAAGAACAGGCGCAGTTCACCGGCGCCGTCCAGGCGTGCCGCCTCCAGCAGCTCCCTCGGGATCTCGGCGAAGAAGTTCCTGAGCAGGAACACCGCGAACGGCAGCCCGAAGCCGACGTGGAAGAGGATCACGCCGGTCATGGACCCGAAGATGCCGATGTTGCCGAACAGTTCGGCGATCGGGATCAGCGCCACCTGCACCGGCACGACCAACAGGCCGACCACACCCAGGAACCACCAGTCACGGCCCGGGAACTCCATCCACGCGAACGCGTATCCCGCGAGCGAGCCGATGACGACGACCAGGACCGTCGCCGGGACCGTGATCAGCACCGTGTTGAGGATCGAGTCGGTGATGTCGCTGTTGCTCAGGAGCTTGTCGTAGCTGTCGAAGGTCAGCTGGGACGGCTTGCTGAAGACCTCCCACCAGCCGCTCGCGGTCATCTCCTCCGGCGGCCGGAGGGAGGACACCAGCAGCCCGATCGTCGGCACCAGCCAGAACAGGCCGACGACGATCAGGAACACCCGCACCAGCCCGCCACTGACGAAGGAGGCGAGCCGGGCGCCGAGGGACTGCTCGGGCTTGACGACAGGGAGGGGCTCGGGTGCCCCTTTCCTGAGCCCGCCGACGTCGGCACTCATCGCCGCACCTCCCGCCTGAGCCGACGGATGTTGAACCACATCACGGGAATCACCAAGAGCAGCAGGAACACCGCGATCGCGCTGGCGATGCCCGGCTGATCCTCGGAGAAGCCCTTGCGGTACAGCTCCAGCGCGAGGACGTTCGCGTCGTCCTGGGAGGAGCCGGGGGCGATGATGAAGACCAGGTCGAAGACCTTCAGGACGTTGATCATCAGGGTGACGGTGACGACCGCGAGCACGGGCGCCAGCAGCGGCACCGTGACCCTGCGGAACACCTGCCACTCGTTGGCCCCGTCCACCCGGGCCGCCTCCAGCAGATCCCGGGGGATGCCCGCGAGCCCGGCCGCGATCAGCACCATCGCGAAACCGGCCCACATCCAGATGTACGACCCGATGATGGCCGGCGTGACCAGGGACGGGCCCAGCCAGTCCACACCGTTGTACGGCTCCTTGAAGTTGTCCGCCGGGAGCCGGAGTTGGGCCCCGTCGGCGGCGGCCGGCAGCGTGAACGTGCCGTCGTCGGCGGCCTTGGCGGAGGCCACGACCTTGCCGTCCTTGACGGCCTCGATCTCCATGCCGGCATAGCCCAGCTCGGACGCGTCGACCCCGCCGAGCGTGCCGACGCCCTTGCCGCGCGTGAAGTCCTGCCAGGTGGTGCCGGTGACCTTCCCCGGCTCGGCCTTCGGCTGTACGGCCTTCTTGGCGTCGTCCGGCATCAGGTCGGGGGCGACGCCCACGAGGGGCAGGGTGACCGGGGTGCCCGCGCTGACGGTGGCCTTGGTGATGAAGCCGCCGCCCGGTACCGCTTGGAGCGGCGACTCCCGTCCAGGGTGCGCCTTCGGGAACGCGGACGCCTGCGCGAAGGTGTCGTGGACGCCCACCCACACCGCGTTCGCGACACCCTTGTCCGGGTCCTGGTCGTAGACGAGCCGGAAGATGATGCCCGCCGCCAGCATCGAGATCGCCATCGGCATGAAGACGACCAGCTTGAACGCCGTGCCCCAGCGCACCCGTTCGGTCAGCACCGCGAAGACCAGACCGAGCGCGGTGGCGACCGTCGGGGCGAACACCACCCAGATGACGTTGTTCTTCAGGGCGGTGCGGATGCCGTCGTCGGTGAAGAGCGCCTCGTAGTTGTCGAATCCGGCGAAGCCGTCGCCGGACTGGTCGTAGAAGCTGCGGATGACCGAGTACCCGATCGGGTAGACCACCAGCGCGCCGAGCAGCACGAGGGCGGGCAGCAGGAAGAGCACTGCCACCAGCCTGCGCGTGCCGGTCACGCTCTTGCGCGACCTGGGTGCGGCAGAGGGCGGAGAGCCCCCTGCCGCTTCCGCCGACGCCACGGCGTCAGTTTCCGTACGCCGCGGCCGCGTCGGCTTCCAGCTTCCGCTGTGTGCCCGCGATGTCCGACGGGTTCTTCAGGAAGTCCTGCAGGGCCTTCCACTCGCCCTTGCCGGGCGTGCCGCCGAAGGCCTGCGGGGCCTGGTCGGACATGTCGAAGCGGAAGTCGTCGCCCGAGTCGATGAGGGCCTTGGCGATCTTCCGCTGGACGTCGTTCGGGTACGCCGAGTTGTCGACGTTCCTGTTCGGCGAGAGGTAGCCGCCCAGCTTCGCCTGGATGGTCGCCGCGTCCGGGGACGCCAGGAAGGTGGCCAGGGCCTGCGCCGCCTTGGAGTCCTGCAGGATCACGGCCGCGTCACCACCCGAGACCACGGGCGCGGTGTCACCGACGGCCGGGAACGGGAACACCTTCGCGTCCGTGCCGACCTCCGCCTTGGCCTGTGTGATGTTGACCTGCGCGAAGTCGCCCTCGTAGACCATGGCGGCCTTCGGCTGGTCGCCGCCGGTGAACGTCTGGGTGACCGACGCCGGGAAGTCGGTCTGCAGCGCGCCGGTCGCGCCGCCCGCCACATAGTCCTTCTTGCCCCAGACCTGGGCGAGCGTGGTGAGCGCGTTCTTCACGGACGCGTCGGTCCACTTGATCTCGTGCTTCGCCAACTGGTCGTACTTCTCGGGACCGGCCTGGGAGAGATAGATGTTCTCGAACCAGTCGGTCAGGGTCCAGCCCTCGGCGCCGCCGACCGAGAACGGTGTGACGCCGGAGTCGTAGACGGTCTGGGCCGTGGTGAGCAGCTCGTCCCACGTCTTGGGCTCGGTGGCCCCCGCGTTCTCGAAGACCGCGTTGTTGTACCAGATCAGGGACTTGTTGGCGGCCTTGTAGTAGACGCCGTAGTGCTTGTTGTCGACCTTGCCGATGTCCTGCCAGCCCTGCGAGTAGTTCTCCTGCAACTCCTTGACCGCGTCGGCGCCCAGCGGCTTGGCCCACTTCTTGTCGACGGCCTGCTTGATGGCGCCGGGCTGCGGAAGCATCGCGATGTCCGGCGGCTGGCCGCCCGCTACCTTCGAGCCGAGGAAGTTGATGATCGGGTCCTGGGCGGGCACGAAGGTCACCTTGGCGCCCGTGCGCTTCTCGAACTCCGCGAGGACCTTCTTGAAGTTGTCCTGCTCGGCTCCGGTCCAGACGGCGGCGACCTCCAGGGACTCGCCGTTCAGCTTGGGAAGGGTGACGGTGCCGGCGGTCTCCTGACCGGTTCCGCCCTGTTCGTTGCCGCTGCTGTCGTTGTCATCGCCTCCGCATGCGGTGAGCGAGAGTGCGAGGGCGCCCGCGGCCACGGCTGCCGCGGTCCTGGCGGCCCTGCTTGTCCGGTTCTTGCTGCTCGTGCTGCGCATCACTGCCCCGTTCTTCGTGCCTCGTCGAACGTTCGAGCGCTGTCCCGTGCGATCTGGTCTACGCCTTGGGTCTGGGGGCGGCAAGACCGCGTCCGCTGTCAAGCGGGGGATCGTGACCGCCTCGTGACCAGGTGCCGCGTGTCTCCGACGGCTGGGTCGAAGACGTGCGGGTGCGCGGGGGCTCGGGTCTCTGGGGGGCTGCGCCCCCAGCCCCCGCTATCGGCCTGAACGGCCTCGTCCTCAAGCTCCCCCAGAGGGGGTACCCCCAGACGGGCTGATTTTGACCAGCGGCGCTACAGGAGTGACGGCACCTCGGTCGCCGAGACCTCCCGCGCCGCCCTTTCCAGCGCGCTGGCCAGCAACGCCAGATCCGTAGGCCCGTTGCCGAGCTCGCGGACCGGGCGCCGGGTGGGCGGGTCGCCCATGCGGTGCCACTCCAGCGGCACGACCGTGGGCCGCAGCGTCGCCGTCCGCGGGATACGCCCGGTGACCCGCCCGCCCTGGAACGGCACCACTCGCCCGTCCGCCCAGGCCAGCCGGCCGCGCCCCGGCGCCGGTTCGTCCGGTCCCGCCGCCACCGCGTCCAGCGTCACCCGCAACGTCGCCAGCCGCGCCGGCTCCGACTCCGCCGTACGGCCCCCGACCCCGGCGGCGGCCACCAGGTGCACCCCGAGCCGCTCGCCCTCCCGCGCGACGGCCTCCAGTGCGCGTATCACCGAGCCCGCCGCGGGCCTGCCCGGCGACCCCAGCGCGGGAGAGACCAGCGCGTCCAGGTCGTCGACGACCACGACGAGCCGCGGCAGCGGCGGCACTGCCTTGGCCTCGGCCTGCCGACGGGCCGCCCCCGGCCGCAGCCGGATCGTGGAGCTGGACGGCGAGTCGAGATCCCCCGAGAGGTCACCGGCACCGGCAGCTGCCCGTGTTCCGGTCCCCGCCGCTCGCTGCGCGACCATCCGGCCCGACAGCTCACGCCCCGTGTGCCACTCGGCGAAGTCGGACCGGCCGAGCAGCTCCGCGCGCCGCTTCAGCTCGGCACTCAGCGACTGGGCGAACTCCCGCATGCGGACGGGGTCGTTGGCGGTGAGGTGGGTGGTCACATGGGGTACGTCCGTGCAGACCCGCAGCCCGTCGCCGTGCCCGCCGCCGGCGCCGACGCTGTCCCGGCCGTCGATCAGTACGACGCCCAGCCGGTCCGGCCGCTCGGCCGCCGCGAGCGACGCGACGACGGCCCGCAGCAGCTCCGTACGCCCGCTGCCGGGCGGCCCCTCGATCAGCAGGTGCGGCCCGTCGGTGCCGAGGTCCGCGCCGACCGGCCCGCGCGGCCCGGCCCCGAGCACGGCACACACCCGCCCGCCGAGGGCCTGCGCGTCATCGGCCGCGTCGGCCCAGCGGGTCATCAGCGACGCCGGGGTGGCCCGGGCAAGGCCCAACTCGTCCAGCAGCCGCGCCGCCTGGGGCAACGGCACGGACACGCGCGCGTGCCGCTCCCCGGCGCCCTCCTGCGGACGCAACGGCGCCAGAGCCCGCGCGAACCGCTCCGCCCAGGCGAGGGAAACGGCGTCCACGACGGCTACGGTGCCGTGGCCGATGGGGCCGTGGATGGGGGCGGGGGAGGGGGAGGGGGCGGCGGAGGTGGTGCCGTATCCGGCGGTGCCGGTGCCGGTGCCGTGATCGGCGGCACTCGTCCTGGACGCGTCCGCCGCGCGCGGGTTGGTCTCCGCGCCGCTCCCGGCGGTCCCGGCCCGGGCCACCCGCATCAGCCGCAGCGCCGTCGCCACGTCACCGCTCAGCAGCGCGACCGCACCGCACTCCCGGAACGCCGGCGACACCGTGCACGCCGCCTCGTAGGTGTCCGTCACCGGCGAGGCGGGCGACGCCGAAGCCGTCTCGGCGAGGCACACCACGTGGATCCCGGCCCGCGGTCCCTCCAGTGCCAGCCGCGCCACCGCCTCACGCACGTCGGCGCCCCCGGGATCGCCGTCCACGACGACCACGGTGTACGGCCCCGCGAATCCCTCCGCCCCGTCGGCCGGGCCGTCGTCCCGGGCCCAGGAGGGCCGCCGAACGGCACGCCCGTCCGGGACGGCGGCGGTGCCGGTGGTCCTGCCCTCGGCGGAGTTCCCCCCGCCGCCCACCCCCTGCGGCTGCGGCGACAAGTCCTCCAGGCGCCGCAGCAGCTCCTCCGTGCGGGCCGTGGCCTGTTCGCGGTCGTAGGCCAGCAGCAGGCGGCAGTCCTGGGCGTGCCCGGGGCGGACATGCGGGAGCCAGCCCAGCCAGGCCCATTCGGCGGTGCGCTCCTCCAGGGGGCGGGAGCGGTCCGCGCTGATCAGCACCAGCTCCAGGGAGTCGGGCGAGTGCAGCGCGGCGAGCTGGGCGAGCACCGCGCGGGCCAGCCCGGCGAGCCGCTCGCGCGGACCGGCCAGCCCCAGCGCCCCGACCTCACGCAGATCGGCGGTCACCGGCACCGCGGGCAGCAGTCCCGAACCGTCGGGCGCCGCCCGGTCGGCGGTGCCGAGCCGCACCGTGAGGGCCTCCGGGTGACTCGGCGCGCGCTCCCACAGCCGGGGTCCGGGGCCCAGGGCCGTCAGCAGCAGGGACGCGGGGTCCGGCCAGGCCTCCGGCAGCCGGGGGCCGCGCGCCGTCGAGGGGAGCTCGGTCGCCTCGGGCAGCTCGTCATCGTCGTAGGTCCCACGCCCGGCCGTCGCCTCCTGCTCCCCGCGCCCGCCGGCCAGCCGCCGCGCCCACGCCGTGAGCCCGCCGCGCCTGCGCACGCCCTGCGGGACGTCGGTGCCCCTCAGCGGGGTGCCCTTACGGCTGCTGCCGCCGTTCGCCGGGGCGCCGTCGCCCGACGCGCGGTCGGCGCCCGCACCGCCGTGACCCCCGTCGCCCCCGTCGAGGGTGCCCACCTCGAAGCCCGCGCCGTGCGTCTCGCCTCCGCGCGGTCCGGGAACCGCCCTCCGGGACCCGCCGTGGCTCTCGATCCGCGGTGCCCCGCCCTGCCCCGGCACGACGGGCGGCTCGACCGAACCGTGTTCCTGACCGGCCGACCGGCCCCCCGCGGTCGCGTCGCCACCGTCCGCCACACGCGCGTGAGACACCGCCGCGCCGGCCCGCGGGGGGCTGTCCGCACCGGCGCCCGGCGCGGCCCGCCCGTCGCCGCGCGCCCCGGCGTCACCGTCCTGTCCCGGGTCGTCCCCGGCAGGGACCCGCACATGCCCCTCCCCGTCCGGCTCCGTCGGCACCCGCGCCCCCGGCCCCCCGGCCGGAGCCAGCCGCAGGGCCGACTCGCCGATCCGCAGCAGCGCCCCCGGCGCGAACCGCACCGGGCGGGTGGTCACAAGGGTGCCGTCCAGCGTGGTGCCGTTCGTGGAGTCCAGGTCGGTGACCGAGACATGGCCGTCGGCGGCGACCGTGACCGCGCAGTGCAGCCGGGAGACGTCCGGGTCGTCGAGCGGGACGTCGGCGTCGGCGGAGCGGCCGATGCGGATCTCGCCGCCGTGCAGCAGGTGGACCCCGCCCGCGTCCGGGCCGGCCACGACATGGAGCTGGGTCGGGGCGTCGTCCAGCTCGGGATGGGGTTCGGGCGCGGCGGGGGCGCCCAGGGACAGCACCGCACCGTCTATCAGCGGCGGCTCGCCGAGTGTGCTGCGCCGGTCGTCGAGCCGCTCCGCGCCCGCGTACAGCACGATCGGGCCGTCGCCCCCGGACACCGCCGAGGCGAGCGCCGACGCCACCGCGGCCAGGGCGGTGCCCGCGGGCGCCGTGACCAGCACATCGCAGCTCGCGGCGCGACCTCGCGCCGGGGCGGGCGGGGCCAGCGGGTCTACGACGGTCAGCCGGATCTGCATCGGCGTCAGCGGTCCCTTCTGCGAGGGCGCGGCGGACTTCCCCCACCCCACACGAGCACATCGGCCAGTACTCCACGTACTGCACGCATCCTCGCACCTGCCACTGACAACGCGCCCCCCGCCCGAAGGCAAGTGATCTTGATTGGTCGGCTCTGCCCGCAAAAGTGCCTGACAAGTGACCTACCGGCGACCGCTTGAGATCGGTCACGTCCGCTTCCCGGCAACCACGAGACAGAGCCGAGCGTCTTTCCTTCGAACATGTACGGGAAGCCGTACGTAAGACGCACAGAATGACGAAAGGCCGGTGCCCGGGGGCACGGCACTACAGTGGTTCGGAACGTAGGCGAGCAGCAGGGAGCGCGACGTGCGGCCGGTAGGCAGCAAGTACTTCCTCGAGGAGCCGCTCGGTCGCGGCGCCACGGGGACCGTCTGGCGAGCCCGCCAGCGGGAGACCGCAGGCGCCGAGGCGGCCGTACAGGGGCAGCCCGGCGAGACCGTCGCGATCAAGGTCCTCAAGGAGGAGCTCGCCAGCGACGCGGACATCGTCATGCGGTTCCTGCGCGAGCGCTCCGTCCTGCTGCGCCTGACCCACCCGAACATCGTCCGGGTCCGCGACCTGGTCGTAGAGGGCGATCTGCTCGCCCTGGTCATGGACCTCATCGAGGGCCCCGACCTGCACCGCTACCTGCGCGAGAACGGCCCCTTCACCCCGGTCGCCGCCGCCCTGCTGACCGCGCAGATCGCCGACGCCCTCGCCGCCAGCCACGCCGACGGCGTCGTCCACCGCGACCTGAAGCCCGCCAACGTCCTGCTCCAGCAGAACGGCGGCCAGATGCACCCGATGCTGACCGACTTCGGCATCGCCCGCCTCGCCGACTCCCCGGGGCTGACCCGCACCCACGAGTTCGTCGGCACGCCCGCGTACGTCGCGCCCGAGTCCGCCGAGGGCCGCCCGCAGACGTCCGCCGTCGACATCTACGGCGCCGGGATCCTGTTGTACGAGCTGGTCACCGGCCGTCCGCCCTTCGGCGGCGGTTCCGCGCTGGAGGTCCTGCACCAGCACCTGAGCGCCGAGCCGCGCCGCCCGTCCACGGTCCCCGACCCCCTGTGGACGGTCATAGAACGCTGCCTGAGCAAGAACCCGGACGAACGCCCCAGCGCCGAGAACCTCGCCCGCGGCCTGCGCGTCGTCGCCGAGGGCATCGGCGTGCACGCGAACTCCGCGCAGATCGCGGCGGCCGAGGGCGTCGCCGCGCTGCTCGCCCCCGACCCAGCGCCGGCCACCGTGCCGGGCTCCGCCGACCCCACGCAGGTACTGCCGCACGGCCCGGCCCCGGGGACGTACGACCCGAACGGCGCGACCAGCGTCCTGCCGCACACCGGCGCCCCCGGTGGTCCGGCCGGCGCCGCCGACCCGACGGCCGTCATGCCGCCGATGCCGCAGGGCCGGCCCGGTCAGCAGCCCGGTCAGCCCGGGCCCGAGGAACCGCACCCCTGGCAGAACCAGCTGCGCGCCGCCCGGGACCGCAACGAGCAGACGCAGGTCCAGTACCTCGACCCCAACCAGGACCCGCTGCGCCGCCGCCCCCAGCGGCAGGTCGCCCGCCCGCAGCAGCCGCAGCAGCGGCCCCCGCAGGGCCGGCAGCAGGGGTACGGCCATCCCCAGCAGCACCAGCCGCAGCCGTACGCCCCACCGCGCCAGCCGCAGCAGCAGCCGCAGCGGTATACCCCGCCGCCCGCGCCGGAGCCGCAGCGACCGCAGCGACCGGAGCGACCGGAGCGCGAGCCTCGTCAGCCGCGGCAGCGCAGCGCCAACCCGATGCGGATCCCCGGGCTCGGCTGCCTCAAGGGGTGCCTGTTCACGATCGTCATCCTGTTCGTCGCGGGCTGGCTGATCTGGGAGCTGAGCCCGTTGCAGGAGTGGATCGGCACGGGCAAGAGCTACTGGGAGCAGTTGAGCGACTGGGTCAGCACCGTGAGTGGGTGGATCGGGGACCTGGGCGGGGGCTCCGGCGGAGGTTCGGGCACCAACTGACCGCGGCGACTGACGTAGGCGGCTACCGACCGCAGGCGGCGCGGCGTCGGCTGGTTTGGGTATTTGTCGACATCTGGCGGGTGATTTCCGTCTCCGTGGTGAAGGTTGGCTCGCTGGGCGCGTAGTTTTGTCGACCGGGGGTCCCGGTTTTGTCGGCTGGGGGTCCGGGGGGTCGGCCCCCGGAATGACGCAGCGCGACAACACGCGTCGGTAGGAGCAGTCTTGGCACGGAAGATCGGTAGCCGGTACACCGCCAACCAGATCCTGGGGCGGGGCAGCGCCGGCACGGTGTGGCTGGGTGAGGGGCCCGAGGGGCCCGTCGCCATCAAGCTGCTGCGCGAGGATCTCGCGTCCGACCAGGAACTCGTCGGACGCTTCGTGCAGGAGCGCACGGCGCTGCTCGGCCTCGAACACCCGAACGTCGTCTCCGTACGCGACCTGGTGGTCGACGGCAACGACCTCGCGCTGGTCATGGACCTCGTCCGCGGCACGGACCTGCGCACCCGGCTCGACCGCGACCGGCGGCTCTCGCCCGAGTCGGCGGTGGCGATCGTGGCGGACATCGCGGACGGGCTGGCGGCGGCGCATGCGGCCGGGGTCGTGCACCGGGACGTGAAGCCGGAGAACGTGCTGCTCGACATGCAGGGGCCGCTGGGGCCGGGCGGCTCCCACCCGGCCCTGCTGACGGACTTCGGTGTGGCGAAACTCATCGACTCACCGCGTCGCACTCGCGCGACGAAGATCATCGGGACGCCGGACTACCTGGCGCCGGAGATCGTGGAGGGCCTGCCGCCCCGGGCGGCGGTCGACATCTACGCCCTCGCCACGGTGCTGTACGAGCTGCTGGCGGGCTTCACGCCGTTCGGTGGGGGCCACCCGGGCGCGGTGCTGCGCCGCCACGTCACGGAGTCGGTGGCGCCGCTGCCCGGGATCCCCGACGAGCTGTGGCAGCTGGTCGTGCAGTGCCTCGCGAAGGCGCCGGCCTCGCGGCTGCGGGCGTCGGAGCTGGGGGCGCGGCTGCGGGAGCTGCTGCCGCTGGTGGCCGGGATGCCGCCGCTGGACGTGGACGAGCCGGATGTGGAGCCGGCGGAGGAAGAGGCTCCGGCTGCTGAGGCGGCGGCGCCGGTGGGGGAGCGGGTTCGGCGGCGGGGGGCGGTGCCGCTGGTGCCGGGCGCGAAGCCGGCCGACTCCAACCGGGACACGCATACGTCGATGAGGGTGCCGGGGCCCGACGAGCTGGCGGGTGGTGCGCGCGGGACGGCACGGGTGCCGCGGGCGGCGGGTGCGCCGCGGCCGGGCTCCGCCCGGCATCGGGCGGTGGCTCGGCGGCGGCGGGTGGTGTTGGGGGCGGCGGCGGTGGCGCTGGTGGCTGCGGCCGGGGTGGGTACGTGGCTGGCGACCGCGGAGGACGATTCCGGG
This sequence comes from Streptomyces sp. DT2A-34, assembly GCF_030499515.1. Classification (NCBI taxonomy): domain Bacteria; kingdom Bacillati; phylum Actinomycetota; class Actinomycetes; order Kitasatosporales; family Streptomycetaceae; genus Streptomyces; species Streptomyces sp. DT2A-34. The sequence goes on from NZ_JASTWJ010000001.1 coordinate 6,213,897, forward strand.
GGGACGCCCCAGGACACCAACAACTCGGCCCCGGCGACCCCGTAGTTTCCTTCGCCCCCGCCGCCCCTACCCGTCCCATCCCCCAGGGGCGCTGCCCCTTCGACCCCGCCCCTCCTGGGGGCCTGCGGCCCTCAGACCCCCGCTTCGGCCCTGAACGGGCCTCGTCCTCAAACGCCGGACGGGCTGAATGACGCGGGCCGGGCGCCGGGAAGTGGCCGTTGGTGCCGCGAGGCTTGGTCCTCAGCGGGTGGGTGGGGGCTGGGGGTGGTGTGGCTTCGTCCTTGAACGCTGGATGGGCTGGAACAGCCGATCCCCAAGGCTTTTCGAGTTCAGCCTCTTGGCCGGCCGAGTCGGGTGGTGGGTGGGCAAAGGCCCGGGGGTCCAGGGGGTGGAGCCCCCTGGTAGCTCAGTGGTGACGCCGGGTGTGTCTCGGCCGAGGGCGCTCGGGACTCGGCGCTTGGCGGAGCCGTTACGCTGGAGGCGTGGCAGTCGTCGATGTATCCGAAGAGCTCAAGTCCCTCTCCTCGACCATGGAGTCGATCGAGGCCGTTCTGGACCTCGACAAGCTGAGGGCAGATGTCGCCGTGCTCGAGGAGCAGGCGGCAGCGCCGTCCCTGTGGGACAACCCGGACGAGGCGCAGAAGATCACCAGCAAGCTGTCCCACCTCCAGGCGGAGGTGAGGAAGGCCGAGGCCCTGCGCTCGCGGATCGACGATCTCGCCGTGCTGTTCGAGATGGCCGAGGAGGAGGACGACCCGGACACCCGTGCCGAGGCCGAGTCCGAGCTCGCCGCCGTCAAGAAGGCGCTGGACGAGATGGAAGTGCGGACGCTGCTCAGCGGGGAGTACGACTCCCGTGAGGCGCTCGTGAACATCCGCGCGGAAGCCGGTGGCGTCGACGCCGCCGACTTCGCCGAGAAGCTGCAGCGGATGTACCTGCGCTGGGCGGAGCAGAAGGGCTACAAGACCGAGCTCATCGAGACGTCGTACGCCGAAGAGGCCGGCATCAAGTCGACCACCTTCGCCGTGCAGGCGCCGTACGCCTACGGCACGCTCTCCGTCGAGCAGGGCACCCACCGGCTCGTGCGCATCTCGCCCTTCGACAACCAGGGGCGGCGGCAGACTTCCTTCGCCGGTGTCGAAGTGCTCCCCGTGGTCGAGCAGACCGACCACATCGAGATCGACGAGTCCGAGCTGCGCGTGGACGTGTACCGGTCCTCGGGCCCCGGCGGCCAGGGCGTGAACACCACCGACTCCGCGGTGCGGCTCACCCACCTCCCCACCGGCATCGTCGTCTCCTGCCAGAACGAGCGGTCGCAGATCCAGAACAAGGCCACCGCGATGAACGTCCTCCAGGCCAAGCTGCTCGAGCGGCGACGCCAGGAGGAGCAGGCCAAGATGGACGCCCTGAAGGGCGACGGCGGCAACTCCTGGGGCAACCAGATGCGGTCGTACGTGGTGCACCCGTACCAGATGGTCAAGGACCTGCGCACCGAGTTCGAAGTCGGCAACCCCGAGGCCGTGTTCAACGGTGAGATCGACGGATTCCTCGAAGCCGGAATTCGCTGGCGCAAGCAGCAGGAGAAGTAACTTTGTCGACAAGGCAACTGCCGCCACCTCGGCGGCAGTTGCCTTTTCTGTGCCTGCATGTCTGGGTTTTACATCACACTCACAGACTCTAATCCCTGGCATAGCTCCCGTATTTGGACATGGCGCATGTAAACGGCCTTGACGTGTCTTTGAAAAATGGGAAGGGTAAAGCGTGGCATGCGTATCTCTGGGGCGCATGTGAACCGGGGGGCTTGAGTTCAGCACTACCCCCGTCGATCACGGCCCCCGAGCGCCGCCTCACTGACGATTCAGCTACTGGGGGTAGCAACCACATGACAAAGAAGACGCGGATCCGTATCGCGCGCCTCGCGGCCGGTGCCGTGATCGCGGCCGGTGCCTCGCTGACCGCTGCGGGTGCCGCATCTGCCGCCGAGGAGCCGGGCGAGGGCTGCGTGCTCGGTCTGTTCTGCGGGCCCGAGGACCCGACTGAGCCGCCGACCGACCCGGTTCCGACCGACCCGGGCATCCCGACCGACATCCCGACCGACCCGGGTCTCCCGACCGAGGACCCCACGGTCCCGACGGACCCGACGCTGGAGCCGACCGAGCCGTCGGACCCCACCGAGGACCCGACCACCGCCCCGACCGACCCGGGTAACGGGAACGGGAACGGCAACGGCAACGGCAACGGCAACAACGGCGGCGGTAACAACAACACCGACCCCGACGGTGGCACCTCCACCCAGGAGGAGGGCTCCTCCTCGCTCACCGACACCGGCACGGAGACCACCGGTACCGGCACGGGCACCAGCACCTCCGCCCAGGGCGGCGGTGACGAGCTCGCCGAGACCGGTGCCGCTCAGACCACCTTCCTGCTGGTCGGCGCCGCCACGATGATCGCCGGTGGCATCGGCTTCCGCATCCTCCCGCGCCTCGCGGGTGGCCGCGGCGGTGCGGCTGCCTGACGGTAGCCCACCGTTTACGCCGCGTAATCAACGCCGTACGGCCGAGGGGCCCGGAGCGCTTCGCTCCGGGCCCCTCGCCACGTCCGCTTACGGTGTGGGCGTCGCCTATGCGGTCTGGTGCGCCAGCAGTGCCATCGCCGTGATCAGTATCGCCAGCAGGGCGATCAGCGTCATCGGGTTCAGGCCCGCGAACGGGTTCTCCTGCTGCAGCCGCTCACGGTTCGCCCGGCACACGGGGCAGCGACCCTCACTCACGGGCGCGGCACAGTTCGCGCACACCAGCCGGTCGTACGTCATGCGCCACCCTCCTTGCGAGTCCCTCCGGGAGTTCAACGGGTTCGGCCCCGGGAACGTTCCCCCTTCCACAATGCCAGGTTCCTTCGGAAAGGGCTCGGGCGCTTCCCTCAGGGCGTCACCTCACCCAGCACAAAAACGCACAAGCCCCACACAACCCCTCCTGGCGACTGCGCGCGCGCACCCGGTTCGCGTATGGTCACGCTCATCTACCCCCGGCGACCCGTGGTGCATCCGTGATCCGATTCGACAATGTCTCCAAGGTCTACCCCAAGCAGAACCGCCCCGCACTCAGGGATGTCTCCCTGGAAGTGGACAAGGGCGAGTTCGTGTTCCTCGTGGGGTCCTCCGGCTCCGGAAAGTCCACCTTCCTGCGGCTGATCCTCCGCGAGGAGCGGTGCAGCCACGGTCAGGTGCACGTTCTGGGCAAGGACCTCGCACGCCTGTCCAACTGGAAGGTGCCGCAGATGCGGCGCCAGCTGGGCACGGTGTTCCAGGACTTCCGGCTGCTGCCGAACAAGACCGTCGCCGAGAACGTGGCCTTCGCGCAGGAGGTCATCGGCAAGTCCCGCGGCGAGATCCGCAAGTCCGTCCCGCAGGTGCTCGACCTCGTCGGGCTGGGCGGGAAAGAGGACCGGATGCCCGGTGAGCTCTCCGGTGGTGAGCAGCAGCGGGTGGCGATCGCCCGGGCCTTCGTCAACCGGCCCAAGCTGCTCATCGCCGACGAGCCCACCGGCAACCTCGACCCGCAGACCTCCGTCGGCATCATGAAGCTGCTCGACCGGATCAACCGGACGGGCACCACCGTGGTGATGGCGACGCACGACCAGAACATCGTGGACCAGATGCGCAAGCGCGTCATCGAGCTGGAGAAGGGCCGCCTCGTCCGCGACCAGGCACGCGGCGTCTACGGCTACCAGCACTGACCGCGACCGTCCACGGAAAGGCCTGAAGAAGACGCCATGCGCGCCCAGTTCGTACTGTCCGAGATCGGTGTCGGTCTCCGCCGCAACCTGACGATGACCTTCGCCGTCATCGTCTCCGTCGCCCTGTCGCTCGCCCTGTTCGGCGGGTCGCTCCTGATGAGCGACCAGGTCACCACCATGAAGGGCTACTGGTACGACAAGGTCAACGTCTCGGTCTTCCTCTGCAACAAGAGCGACGCCGAGTCCGACCCCAACTGCGCCAAGGGCGCGGTCACCGACGATCAGAAGAAGGAGATCCTCGCCGACCTGGACAAGATGACGGTCGTCGAGAAGGTGACGTACGAGTCGCAGGACCAGGCGTACAAGCACTACAAGGAGCAGTTCGGCGACTCCCCGCTGGCCGCCTCGCTCACGCCGGACCAGATGCAGGAGTCGTACCGGATCAAGCTGAAGGACCCGGAGAAGTACCAGGTCATCGCGACCGCCTTCGACGGGCGTGACGGCGTGCAGTCGGTGCAGGACCAGAAGGGGATCCTGGACAACCTCTTCGGGCTGCTGAACGGCATGAACTGGGCCGCCCGGGCGATCATGGCGCTGATGCTGGTCGTCGCGCTGATGCTGATCGTCAACACCGTGCGTGTGTCCGCGTTCAGCCGCCGGCGTGAGACCGGGATCATGCGCCTGGTCGGCGCCTCGGGCTTCTACATCCAGGCGCCGTTCATCATGGAGGCCGCGGTCGCCGGACTCATCGGAGGGTCGGTCGCCTGTGCCTTCCTGGTGATGGCGCGGTACTTCATCATCGACCACGGCCTGGCCCTGTCGGAGAAGCTGACACTGATCAACTTCATCGGCTGGGACGCGGTGTTGACGAAGCTGCCGCTCATCCTCGCGACGAGCCTGCTGATGCCCGCGTTGGCGGCTTTCTTCGCGCTGCGCAAGTATCTGAAGGTGTGACGAACGCCAAGGGGGCCGGACGGGCAACGCACCGTACGGCCCCTCGCGTTGTCCTAGACTCACCGGCATGTCAGGTCGTGACCTGTTCTGTCAGCCCCGCCGCCTCCGCCGCGGGGCCGCCCTGACATTGCTCTTCACGAGCGTGCTCGTCGCGGGCGCCGCGACCGGCTCCCTGCCCGGCCCTGACCGGAAAACCTCGGCCGACGCGGCCGGATCGGCCGCACCCGCGGGCAGGCACGTCGACGTCGCCGAGGCAGCCGCAGAGGCCATGGCAGCGGGCGAGTCCCCCATGGAGGCCGCCGAGCGCGCGGTCAGCCGCAGCGGGGACCGCTGGGGCGCCGTCTACTCCGAGGGCGAGTACGAGGAGTTCGAGGAGGCCCTCGACGGCGAGTACACCGGCGTCGGGCTGTGGGCGCGACGCGAGCGGGACGGCCGTATCGAAGTGACCAAGGTGCGGGCGGGATCGCCCGCGGAGGCCGCCGGGATCCGTGCGGGCGACCGGCTGCGCAGCGTCGACGGCGAGAAGGTCGCCGGGCGTCCGGTCACCGAGGTCGTCTCCTTACTGCGCGGTGACGCGACGGACGCGCCCGCCGGTACGGCGGTGAAGGTGGGGCTGGAGCGCGGCACGCGCGCGTGGGACCTCACACTGCGCCGGGCCACCCTGTCCACCGACTCGGTCACCGTTCGAAAACTCGCCGGCGGCATCACCGTCGTCAAGATCGCCTCCTTCACCAAGGGCTCCGGCGACGCCGTCCGCGACGCCCTGCGCCAAGCCCCGGCCGGCGTCGGCGTCATCCTCGACCTGCGGGGCAACTCCGGCGGTCTGGTCACCGAGGCCGTCACCGCCGCCTCCGTCTTCCTCGACGGCGGCCTCGTCGCCACATACGACGTCGACGGCGAGCAGCGCGCCCTGCACGCCGAACCCGGCGGCGAGACCCGCAGACCCCTGGTCGCGCTCGTCGACGGCGGCACGATGAGCGCGGCCGAGCTGCTCACCGGCGCCCTGCAGGACCGTGGCCGCGCGGTCGTCGTGGGTACCCGCACCTTCGGCAAGGGCTCGGTCCAGATGCCGAGCCGCCTCCCCGACGGCTCCGTCGCCGAGCTGACCGTCGGGCACTACCGCACCCCCTCCGGCCGAGCCGTCGACGGCCGGGGGATCACCCCTGACCTGGACGCCGACCAGCAGGTCGTGGAGCGGGCCGAGACGGTCCTCAGCGGACTCGGCGAGTCGTAAATCGGCTTTCCGCGCACCCCCTTCGTAGTGCGAAAATGGACGGCACTATGAGCAAGGGAATGTACGTACCGAAGGAGTCCCAGCCCAAGCAGGGCGGGGCGGCAGCGAAGACCAGGGACGGCGAGAAGGGCGGCAAGCGCAAGATCGTCGCCCAGAACAAGAAGGCCCGGCACGACTACGCGATCATCGACACCTATGAGGCCGGCCTGGTGCTCATGGGCACCGAGGTCAAGTCGCTGCGTGAGGGACGGACGTCGCTCACCGACGGCTTCGTCCAGATCGACCGGGGCGAGGCGTGGCTGCACAACGCCCACATCCCGGAGTATCACCAGGGCAGCTGGACCAACCACTCAGCGCGCCGCAAGCGCAAGCTCCTCCTGCACCGTGAGGAGATCGACAAGCTGGAGGCCAAGTCCCAGGAGACGGGTCACACGATCGTGCCCCTCGCCATCTACTTCAAGGACGGCCGGGCGAAGGCCGAGGTCGCTCTCGCGCGAGGCAAGAAGGAGTACGACAAGCGCCAGACCCTGCGGGAGAAGCAGGACCGGCGGGAGTCGGACCGGGCGATCGCGGCGGCGAAGCGACGGCAGCGGGCCCAGTAGGGGGCCAGCAGGCGGCTGCCGGGAATACGCTGGCATCGTCGTGCGTTGGTCACGTACGATGGCACTGCACCTCACAGAGGGTGCGCGCCCCTCGCCGGATCTTTCCGGTGGGGATTGAAAAAAGCACATGGGGATGATCGGTTTCGACAGCGGCTGTTGAAGCAGGGGAAGCGTGTCGAGGAAGCGGCAATGATCTCGTAAACCATATGTCGCAAAAAATAATCGCCAACACCAAGCGCGATTCCTTCGCCCTCGCTGCCTAAGTAGCGACTTGCGAAGTGTCAGCCCGGGGCTGTTCCCGACCCGGATCCTGGCATCAGCTAGGGAACTAAACCTTGATCCCGGTCACGGGGTGAAGAGGGAAATCTAACAGTGACTGGGCCCGTCGGCGACTTGTTCGCGTGATCGCCGGGGCCGAGAAAATCACAGCGAACTGCACACGGAGAAGCCCTGATTCTGCACCGTTGGACGCGGGTTCGATTCCCGCCATCTCCACGATCGGGAGGTTTCCGAACCTCTCTCACCCATGTGGGCAAAGGCCTCGCCGCCTCCGGGCAGCGGGGCCTTTGTCATGCCGGAATCGCGAAGCACGGCGATGAAGCACGGCGATGGATGAAACACGGGGATGAAGCACGGGGATGAAGCACGGGGATGAAGCACGGGGGATGATGACGCAGCCGGACGAGCCGTACTACGTGATGTACGACGCGGACTTCGGGCTCAGCGGCCTCGCCGGGAGGCCCGGAACCACCCTGCCCTTGCCCGGGAACGACGGTGAGGGGGACGAGCAGGTCGGGGAGGATGCCCGGAGCCTGTTGGAGTCGTCGTTGCCGGACGACATGATCCGCATGCTGTGGCTGGCCGCCGACGGGGAGCGGTTCGATCCGGTCGCCCGGGGTGCGACCGTGCGTGACTGGCTGCGTGGCTGGTCGGAGACGTATCCAGCGCCGCCGCCGAAACGCCCGAAGACCTTTGTGAAGTACCGGAGCACCATGTTCGTCGAACCCCCTCGGCCCGTGCTGGTGGGGGAGGAGATGCGGGACGCCGTACTCGCCGAGATCGGAGCGGTCGAGGTGGACCTGGCGCGGGCCGTGCCGCTGCCGGACGTCGTTCCGGTTCTGCGGCGGGCCGTCGTCGAGGCGGGCGCCGATCTCGGCTTCCGGCTGCTGCTGCGGATCCTGAAGGCGCACTCCGTGCGGGTCGACAAGGCGCGCTACGACCGGTTCATCGAGCTCAGCGAGCCCTTCGAGTACTGCTTCGCGGTCGTCCACGACGGCCTGGAGGTCGACTGGCCGCCCGTCGACCCGGCCCGGCGCGATGCCGACTGGGACTTCGGGTTCTCGGAGGTCGCCGGGCGGTTCGCGCACTGGCACGACGGCACGGCACATGAGCGCCTCCGCGATGTCGCCGCCGCCGACGACGTCCGGCAGTCGCCGGGCAGCGCGGCCGCCGTCCTGCTGGAGGACGTGACGCGACTGCACGCCTCACCGCTGTCCACCGACACGCTCACCACGCTGTGGCTGGCGGCGTCCGACTGCGGCTTGCGGCCCGACCGTTTCGACATCGACGTACGGCAGTGGCTGCAGCAGATCGCCGAGGTCTGCCGGGAGCGGCTGCGGGAGGTCGCGCCGGAGTACCGCCCCGACCCGGCGCCGGTTCGGACGGAACTGGCCGACGAGGTGCTGCGCGAACTCCATGACGTCGCACCCGAGTTGGCGTCCAGCACGATACAGCCCCACTGGCAGGGCGTAACGGGCTCCGACGCGGCGAGGGCGCTGGAGCAGGTCGTCGTCCAGGTGGATCCCGACCTTGGCTTCCGTCTGTTCCTGCGGGTCCTGCTCGCGCTGTGGATGCCCCTCACCGAGGAGCGGTACGCCCGCTACCACGCGCTCGGGGAGCGGTTCGGCCTTGGCGAGTTCCATGTCTCCCTGGTCGACGGGTTCATCCAGAGTGATCTGTGACACCGCTGTGACCGGAGGTGTGGGTTCCACCACAGCCAGTGCGACCGGACCTTGGTGAGGTGGGCGGATGCCTACCACCTCCCGTGCCGTTCCCGCCGCTCTCGCCGGTGTCCTGCTGCTCGCCGCGTGCGGTTCCCAGAGCGCCTCGCCGGGCGATGACGACGGTGGGGTGCGGGCCGAGACGCTGTGCCCCTCGGACTTCTCGCAGTACGGCGGTGCGCCGTCCGCCGAATCGTCCGCCGGCCCCTCCGGTACGCCGACTCCGCTGCCCGTGCCCTCCGTCGCCGGTCCGGCCGAGGACGGCGTGAAGATCACCGCCCTGTACGCCTGGGGGCCGCAGAGCGGCTGCGCGGGGGTCGAGTACAGCGCGGAGTTCGAGGTCACCAACCGGGAGACGGAGACCGCCACTTACACCGTGACCCTCGGATTCCTCTCGGCGGCGGGAGGCGTGGCCGACGACGGGGAAGGGGTCGTCGAGGCGGTCGGGCCGGGCCGGACCGTCAAGGGCAGCGTCGTCATGGCGCAGACGGTCGGGCACGCACCCGAGGTGTCCGGCGTCGAGGTGGTAGAGGTACGCAGCGTTCCCGCCGCCGAGGCGTCGTCCGACTCGGGGCCCTGCCCCAAGTCCGGCGTGCGCCTCTACGCCGATGACGGGGACGCCGCGATGGGGCTGCGCGTCGCCGGCCTGCGCCTGGTCAACTGCGGCACCCGGCCCTACCAGCTCAACGGCTACCCGAAGCTCGAACTCCACGACGAGGACCACGACACCGTGGACAGCGTACGGATCCTCCACGGGACCGATCGGATCAGCACCGCCACCGGTGGAAGCGGCAGCCCGCAACCCGTCGTCCTGCGTCCGGGGGAGGCCGCCGAGGCCGGGTTGGCGTGGCGCAACACCACCGAGGCCGGCGTCGGCGATCCGGTGAACGCGCCGTACCTCCGCGTGTGGGCGAAGCCCGGGGCCGACCCCGTGATGGTGGTGCCGGAACTCGACCTCGGGACGACGGGGAAGCTCGGCGTCGGACCGTGGAAGAAGGACGAGACGTACCGGGACCCCAGTGCCGCCCCCACAGCCCCCGCCACCCGGCGCCCGTGATCGCGCACCCCGACCTCGCGGTGTGTGCCCACCCATGGCGGACGCGTCCGTTGTGTTGTCCCACCCCATATCGACGGCCCGTTCACGCTTCTACGGTCCCTCCCCATGACTCAGACCAGAGCCGCAAGCCGAGCCGCAAGCCGTCGTATCCCCGTCCTGGCGACCCTTCTCGTCGCCCTGATCGCCGCCGTCCTCACGCCCGGCCGGGCCGAGGCGGCCTCCCTCCAGGAAGTCACCGGGTTCGGGCCGAACCCCGGTGCCCTGCGCATGTTCCGGTACGTCCCCGACAGGCTGCCCGCCGGCCGGCCCGTGGTCGTCGCGCTGCACGGCTGCACCCAGAACGCCGCCGGCTACGGCACCGGCAGCGGATGGCTCCAACTCGCCGACCGCTGGGGCTTCTCCGTGGTCCTGCCGCAGCAGCAGACCGCCAACAACGCCTCGTCCTGCTTCAACTGGTTCCAGAGCGGCGACATCGCCCGCGGCCAGGGCGAGGCCGCGTCCGTCGCACAGATGGTGGACCGGCAGCTCGCGGACGTCTCCGGTGACGCGTCGCGCGTGTATGTCACCGGACTGTCCGCCGGGGGCGGGATGAGCGCCGTGATGATGGCGGCGTATCCGGAGAGGTTCGCGGCGGGCGGGATCGTCGCCGGGCTGCCGTACGGGTGCGCGCAGGCCGCCGGGTCGCCGTACGTGTGCATGTACGTGGGTGCCACGCAGACCCCGCGGCAGTGGGGCGACCGGGTGCGCGCCGCCCGGCCCGGGTACACCGGCCCCTGGCCCACGCTGATCGCCTTCCAGGGCACGGCCGACTACACCGTGAAGCCCGTCAACATGACCGACCTGACGCGGCAGTGGACCGATGTGCAGGGGGCCGATCAGGCGGCCGACATGAGTGACACCGTCGCCGGGTATCCGCACCAGGTCTTCCGGGACGCGGGCGGGCGTGCCGTCGTGGAGGCGTACAGCGTCACCGGGATGGGGCACGGGCAGCCCGTCGATCCGGGGAGCGCGAGTGAGCAGTGCGGGAGCGCCGGGGCGTATGTCCTCGACGTGAACCTGTGTGCCGCGTACCGGATGGGGCGGGCCTGGGGGCTGGGCTGAGCCGACGTGCTCTGTCGCCGCGGGCGGTTGTCCGGGATGCTGCTGAAGCATGAGCAGACCCGTGAGCGATTCCGGGAGACGCCTCAACTCCCGTGGAAGACTGTGGATTTGGCCCGTCGCCGTGGCGCTCGTCGCCGCCGTCCTCGGCCCCGGCGCGCAGGCCGGTGCGGATGCCGACCGAAGTGGCCTGCCGGAGGCCATCGACACCGTGCTGGGCGATGCGCGGATGGAGGGCGGCGTGGCGAGCGTCGTGGTCGCGGACGCCGGCACCGGCGAGCTCCTCTACCAGCATCTGCCCTCCACCCGCCTCATGCCCGCCTCCAACACCAAGCTCCCCACGTCGGCCGCCGCGATGGAGATCCTCGGCCCCGGGTACCGGTTCACGACGGAGGTGCTGTCGACCGGCCGACGGCAGGGCTCGGTTCTCCACGGCGACCTCTACCTGCGCGGCACCGGCGATCCGACCCTGCTCGCCAAGGACTACGACCGGCTCGCCGCCGACGTCGCCGCGTCCGGCGTCACCCGCGTCGCCGGGCGCCTCGTCGCCGACGACACCCGGTTCGACGACCAGCGTCTCGGCCGTTCCTGGGCCGCCGACGACGAGTCCTCCTACTACTCGGCCCAGATCAGCGCCCTCAGCGTGGCCCCGGACACCGACTACGACACCGGGACCGTGATCGTCACGGTCGCGCCGGGGGAGGAGGCCGGTGACGAACCGGTCGTCACCGTCACGCCCGACACCGACTACGTCGACCTCGACGTGCGGGCCACGACCGTCGCCGCCGGTGGGGCGAACGACCTCACCGTGGAGCGGGAGCACGGCACGAACACCATCGTCGTCAGCGGTACGACACCCGTCGGCGGGGCCGGCGCGAAGGAGTGGGTCACCGTCTGGGGGCCCACCGGATACGCCGCCGCCGTCTTCCGGGACGCGCTCGCGGAGCACGGCGTCAAGGTCACCGGCCCGACTCGCCTGGGCCGCCAGACCCCCGCAACCGCAAGGGAGTTGGCCTCGCACGACTCCATGCCCCTCAAGGACCTGCTCGTCCCGTTCATGAAGCTCTCCAACAACATGCACGCCGAGATCCTCGTCAAAGCCATGGGCTACGAGGTGTCGAAGCAAGGGAGTTGGAGCGCCGGACTGAGTGCCGTCAGCGGGTATCTCAAGGGCATCGGCGTCGACTCCGGCAAGGTACGGCAGGTCGACGGCTCCGGGCTCTCGCGGATGAACAACTTCCCGGCCGGACAGCTCGTCGAGCTCCTCCTCGCCGTGCGCGCCGAGCCCTGGTACGCCGACTGGTACCGCTCGCTGCCGGTCGCCTGCGCCCCGGACCGGTTCGTCGGGGGCACGTTGCGGTCGCGGATGTGCGGTACGGCTGCCGCGCTCAACGCCCGTGCGAAGACGGGGTCGTTGACGGGGGCGTCGGGGCTGTCCGGGTATGTCACGGACGCCGGGGGACGGGAACTCGTCTACGGCATCGTCCTCAACAACTATCTGGCCTCGTCCGTGAAGCCGTTGGAGGACGCGATCGTGGTGACGCTGGCCAAGTCGACTGCGGAGGCGGCGGGTTCGGCCGTTTCGACGTCGATTCGTGGGGGCGGGACGAACACCGACGTCGAGTGCACTTGGCGCAAGCCGGACATCTGCTGATTACGCACGGCAAGTGCGCTGTGACCGATAGTGTGACGTCGTGACGCGCCAGTTGGGTGCGTCCTCCCTTCACTCCGGGCCCCACCTCGTCGGGGCCCGGCCCGACGAGAGCGGTCCCGGGACCGTGACTGACCGCCTCACGTCGAAGGGAGGACGCCCCCGCATGGGCTGTCACGAGGAGCAGAAACCGACTCTCGTCATGCGGCTGATCCGGCTCTTGCCGGAGCGTGCGGCAAAGCACGCGAGGAGGTGGCTGCTCTGGTGGCTTACCAGGTAGCCGGATATCCCCACACGGCTTGGGGACATCCGACAGGCTCCTGGTGAGCCGGGCCCCTCTCGGAGCACCAACTCCGAGTGGGGCCCACCTTCTTTGGTGGCTTACCAGGTAGCCGGATATCCCCCACGGGCCAAGGGACATACGACACGCTCCTGGTGAGCTTGGGCCTCCGGCCGAGTACTGGATTACCCGCCCAGGCGGCGCCCTCTCCGCCTCCAAGTACAGCACACGAGCCCCCCGCCCGGCAGCACGATCAGCGACCGTTCACGCCACCGCCCGCCGCCCCGTACTGCCCCTCTCCGTCATCCTCGGCGCCAGCAGCGTCGCCTCCGACACGGCCTTCCCGTCCAGCTTCTTCATCAGCAGCTCCACCGCCCGTGCCCCCACCTCCGCGGCAGGCAGCGCGATCGACGTCACCGGCACCCGCAGCGATTCCGCGAGCTCGTCCGGACAGATCGCCGTGACCGACAGGTCCGTCGGCACCCGTAGCCCCAGCCCCTCGAAGGCATCGATCAGCGGCTCCAGAACCGTCTCGTTGTGGACGACGACCCCCGTCAGCGCGGGCTGCTCCCGCAGCAGTTGCTCGGCGACCGCACGCGCCGCCGCGGGCGACGCCTCGCACGGATGTACGGCTGAGGTGAGCCGCCCCCGATCGGCCGCGGCCGTGAACCCCTGCACCACCCGCTGGGCGAACGCCGTCCCCCGCACATACACCTCCGGCGGCGACCCCACCAGCGCCACCACCCGGTGCCCGAGCCGCGCCAGATGCTCCACGCACGCCTCGCCGGCCGCCATGAAGTCGAGGTCGATGCAGGTCAGCCCCTCGGAGGAGGCAGGGAACCCGATCATCACCGACGGCCGGTCCAGGCCGCGCAACAGCGGCAGCCGCGGATCGTTCAGCTGCACGTCCATGACGATCAGCCCGTCCACCAACGCGGTGTCCACGACCCGCCGCAGCCCCGCCTCGCCCTCCTCCTGGGTCAGCAGCAGCACATCATGGCCGTACTGACGGGCCGTGGTCACCACCGACACCGCGAACCGCATCACCACCGGCACATTGATCCCGGCCCGCAGCGGCACCATCAGCGCCAGCACGTTCGATCTTCCGCCGGCCAGCGCGCGGGCGCCGGCGTGCGGGCGGTAGCCGAGTTGGCGGATGGACTCCTCGACGCGGCGCCGGGTCTCCTCGGAGATCGGGCGCTTGCCGCTGACGACGTACGAGACCGTGCTGGGGGAGACCCCCGCGTGCCGCGCCACATCCGTGATCTTCACCATCAGCCCAGCTCCAGGGAGAGAAACCCGGCCCCCGCCTTGGCCCGCACCTCGCGCTCGCCCGCCGCCAGACCCCAGGGCGCGGCCGGGTCACTGCACGAGGCCCTGAGCGTGCCCCCTTCCCGTACGACCGTGAAGGCCACCTCCCCGACCCGCACCGCCACCTGCGCGCCCCGCTCCAACCCGAACGCCCGCAGAGTCACCCCGTCGGCATGGTCGTAGTCGGGCCGGTCGTCCACCGCGCCCACCGGGATCACCGCGCCCGGCCGCACCAGCAGCGGCACGCTCTGGAAGCCGTGCTGCTCGCGCACCCAGCGCGGGCCGGTCACCGTCCGTCCGCTCAGGAAGTGGGTCCAGGTGCCCTCGGGGACGTAGTACGAGACGTCTCCCTCGTCACTGAAGACGGGCGCCACCAGCAGGTCGGACCCGAGCATGTACTGCCGCTCCAGATGCGCGCACCCGGGGTCGTCCGGGAACTCCAGGACCATCGCCCGCATCATCGGCACGCCCTCGGTGTGGGCGGTGCGGGCGGCCTCGTAGAGGTAGGGCATGAGGCGCAGCTTCAGCCGGATGAAGTGCCGGGCCACGTCCACGGCCTCGTCGTCGAAGTGCCAGGGGACGCGGTACGAGGACGATCCGTGCAGGCGGCTGTGCGAGGACAGCAGGCCGAACGCCAGCCACCGCTTGAACAGCGCGGGCGACGGCGTGCCCTCGAAGCCGCCGATGTCGTGGCTCCAGTACCCGAAGCCGGACAGGCCGAGCGAGAGGCCTCCGCGCAGCGACTCCGCCATCGACTCGTACGTCGCCTCGCAGTCGCCGCCCCAGTGCACGGGGAACTGCTGGCTGCCAGCCGTCGCCGAGCGCGCGAAGACCACCGCCTCCTCCTCGCCCCGGTGCTTGCGCAGCACGTCGAAGACGGTGCGGTTGTAGAGGTACGTGTAGTAGTTGTGCATCCGCTCCGGGTCGGAGCCGTCGGACCACACCACGTCGACCGGTACCCGCTCGCCGAAGTCGGTCTTGAAGCAGTCGACGCCCTGTGCGAGCAGTGCCTCCAGCTTGGCGGCGTACCAGTCGCGGGCGGCGGGGGAGGTGAAGTCGACCAGCGCCATGCCGGGCTGCCACAGGTCCCACTGCCAGACGCTGCCGTCCGGTCGCTTCAGCAGGTGTCCCAGTGCCTTGCCCTCCGCGAACAGGGGGGAGCGCTGGGCGATGTACGGGTTGATCCAGACGCAGACCCGCAGGTCCTTCGCCTTCAGCCGGGCCAGCATCCCCTCCGGGTCCGGGAAGACCCGCGGGTCCCACTGGAAGTCGCACCAGTTGAACTCGCGCATCCAGAAGCAGTCGAAGTGGAAGACGGAGAGCGGAAGTTCGCGCTCACGCATGCCGTCCACGAAGGACGTCACCGTCTCCTCGTCGTACGACGTCGTGAAGGACGTCGACAGCCACAGGCCGAAGGACCACGGGGGCGGGAGAGCGGGGCGGCCCGTCAGGGCCGTGTACTTGCGGAGGATGTCCTTCGGGGTCGGGCCGTGGATGACGTAGTACGTCAACTCCTGTGTCTCCGCGCTGAACTGCACCCGGGACACCACCTCCGAGGCCACCTCGAAGGAGACCTTGCCCGGGTGGTCGACGAAGACGCCGTAGCCCGCGTCGGTGAGGAAGAACGGGATGTTCTTGTACGCCTGCTCGCTGCAGGTGCCGCCGTCGGCCTGCCAGATGTCGACGACCTGCCCGTTCTTGACCAGCGGGCCGAAGCGCTCGCCGAGGCCGTAGACGGACGTGCCGACGCCGAGGCGCAGCTGCTCGCGCAGGTAGTGCGCCCCGGTCGCGTCCCGCATGATGCCCATGCTCTTGGCGCCGCTGGAGGTGAGGGTGCGGCCGCCGGCCAGGAACTCGACGTGCCAGGGGCCGGTGCGGGCGACTCGGACCGACAGGGCGCCGGAGGTGAGGGTCGCGTGCTCGTCGTCGGAGGAGATCCGCGGGGCGGTCTCCTCCGACTCGGCGAGCTCGAACTCGGGGCCGCGGGGCTGCTCGCCGCTGAAGTGCGTGAGGGTGAGGCCGATGACGTCGGGCATCGGGGTGTGGGCGTTGATCGTCATGACCGGTCCCGTCATCAGGTCGCCGCGGGTGCGGATGGGCCGGGTCGGCGCGTGGATCTCCAGCGCGCCGTCCGACTCGGTGACGTCGAGGACTTCGGCGGGGTGATCCGCGGTGACTCCCTCGCGCAGGAGCCAGTAGCCGTCCGTGAACTTCATGTGGGGGGTCCTTACTCGACTGCGCCTACGGTGATTCCCCGCTCCGTTTCGTCGAATCGTTTCGACGGGATGTGTCGAAGCGCTTCGACAGTCGAAGGTATGTGCGGCCTGAGAGTGCGTCAATGGCTTGCGCGGGACTGGGGCGGGGAGCGGGGGGGGGTGCCCCTATGGGTTTCGTCAAGCTGATGGGGCGGGTTGGGGGTCGTAGAAGGTGCCGTCGCGGAGCATCGCGAAGAGTACGTCGGCTCGTCGTCTCGCGAGGCAGAGGAGGGCTTGGGTGTGGTGTTTTCCCTGGCTGATCTTCTTGTCGTAGTAGGTCCGGGAGGCCGGGTCGGCCAGAGCCGCGAACGCGGACAGGAAGAAGGCCCGTTTGAGCTGCTTGTTTCCGCGGCGGGATGGTTGTTCGCCGCGGATCGAGGAGCCAGAACTGCGGGTTGTGGGGGCGAGGCCGGCGTAGGCGGCGAGGTGGGCGGCGGTCGGGAACGAACGGCCGTCGCCGACGTCGATGAGGATGCGGGCTCCGGTCCTGACGCCGATCCCCGGCATGGACGTCAGGACCTTGGAAAGAGGGTGGTTCTCCAGCAGTTCCTTCGATCCGGGTGGCCAAGAGTTTCCGCTGGTCAAGCACCGCTCGGAGCGAGTTGGCGAGGCTGGGGACGATCAGAGCGGCCGCGTCGGTGCCCGGGACGACGACGGTCTGTTCGTCCAGTGCGGTGAAGATGTCCTCGACGAGCCGCTCGGCCATCCGCGGTGCCTTCGGGCGTATCAACGCAATGAGCCGTCGGCGTCCGGCTTTGCGGATCTGGGCCGGGGAGCCGAACTGGTCGAGGAGCTTGAGCACGGCCGGGTGTTGGACGCGTGGGCCCAGGATCCGTTCCAGCGACGGGTGGATCTGGGTGAGCAGGCCCCGCAGGCGGTTGCTGATGCGGGTTGCTTCGCCGGCCAGGTCGTCGTCGAAGCCGACGATCATCTCCAGCTCGGCGATGGTCTCGTCCTGGAGGTCGACCGAGCGGAGCGTGTGAGGCATGACGCGGGCCGCGTCTGCGATGACGAACGCGTCGCGGGCATCTGTCTTGGCCTCGCCGGGATAGAGGTCGGCGATCCGCCGCATCGTCAGGCCGGGCAGATAGGCGACCGGGCAGCCCATGTCCCGGGCCACCGCCAGCGGCAGAGCCCCGATCGAGGCCGGCTGGTCGACCACCACGAGCACGGTCCCGTGCTTGGCCTGCAGTTTGCCGAACACTTCGCGGAGCTTCGGCTCGCTGTTGGGCAGCCGCTTGTCGAAGGCCTTCTTCCCGGCCGGGGTGACGGCGGTGGCGTGGTGTTCGCCCTTGCCGACGTCCAGGCCGAGGAAAGCGCCGATGTCACTGACGTCGATCACGTGCGTCCTTCGGTCGTCCTCGCCCGGCCGTCCCACGGCACCGATCGCCACATCCACATTACGAAGAGCCTCCCGACCTGCGAAGAAGCCGGTGGTCATGCCCCTAATCAGCGGTCTGTCGATGCCTCCGGAGCCGGTGACACCACCCCCCAAGACATGCGATCGACAGGGGGAGAAAGTCATGCCAACTCCGAAGGCCGGGCGCCCCATTGCGGGGCTACCAAAAAGGTAATGGGGGGGCATGCCCGAGGGAAGTCCGTCGCAGGCGATCTGGAAGCACCGCAAGGCGTTCGTGGAACGGGGCCCGTCGGGCCGCTTCGGTCGCGTCGGCCTGCCGCTGGTGTCCTTGTTCATGGTCGTGGCGCCGCTGCTGGCCCCGCTGATCGACGTATTCCTGATCTACGGCCTGGTCTTCGGCCCCACCGGGAAGACGATCGTCGCCTGGCTGGGCGTCCTCGCGATCCAGGCGGTCTGCGCGGCGTACGCCTTCCGCCTCGACCGCGAACCCATGACCCACCTCGTCTCGCTGCCCCTCCAGCAGCTCCTCTACCGCCAGCTCATGTACGTCGTGCTGCTCCAGTCCTGGATCACGGCCCCGGAGGCCGCTGCGCTGGCGGAAGCTGCGGCGTACGGGGGTTGTCGAGGCGCCGGGTGGTCCGGTGCCGAGGCAGCGGACGGCTGGAACCGGAATTGAGCCGTCGCCACGACAATTGCGGCAATAGTGACGGCGATGGGATGCGCGGTTTCCCCGGGGAATTCCAGCGGTCGGGAAGGGGGGAAAGGGGGAAGGGGAAACCGGAAATGGGAAACCGGAAATGCCGGCCGCACCGTGCGTTCCCGCTCGGTGCGGTCGGTACGAAAGTGCCGAAACTTTCGGCTGCGGCGCCTGGTTCAGGTGGCCGGCCTCAGCTGGGTGCGTCCAAGTTCGGCTTACGGCGCACCTCCAGCACGCTGACCGCCTCACCGGACGGGGCACCGAACGACTCCACGATCACGCTCCGGGCCGTGCCGGTGACCTCAAGCGCCAGGTGACTGTCCGCCACCCGCAGATCCAGCCGAGCCCGGGGAGCTCCGCCATGGTCGGCCATGCGGTGGATCCGCTCCGCCGGATACCCGGCCGAACGCAGCTTGCGGACCAGCTTCTGGTAGGTGGCCGGACCCTTCTTCCCGAACGCCTGAGTGATGCGCTCGGTGTGCTTGGCGCCGGAGCACACCTCGATGCCCGTCAGCGGAACCTCGTCCACCACGCCCGGAGTGCTGGATTCCGGTGCGGAAGACGCCGCGTCCTCCACCGGGACGGGGATGTCACCATCGGCGTTCGGGGTGCCGGGCGGGGTCTGGCCGGGGCCGTAGGCGGGAGCGCCGGTCGGGGCGTCCGGCAGCGACTCCGGATCCGGCGCGCCTGAGCCGGAAGAGCTGGGGGCGTCGGGCGTGCACTCCTGGGCGAATCGGTTCACCAGGTCGAGGAAGCGTACTTCGGCATCGGTGCTGTCAGGGGAGCTGCTCACTGAGGCACCAGCCGGTCGGGTACGCGCGGAATCGTTCGCCTGAACCGTGCCGCAGCCGGTGACGGCCATACAGCCGATCGCCAAGGCGGCAAGGGACTTGGGGAGGGACGTGGGTCGCATGAGGACATGATCGGGGCTCCGGCAGTTTCTGCCTATGAGTATCCGTACTCATGTTTACGCCCTACCGGCAAACCCCAAAAGCGGCACCAACTCCTCCGCTTTTTTAGGCTCTTGCGCGGTGATCGTCCCCTCACTTAGTGTCCGTGATCGTTCGCCGATCAAGCGATCGGCGTAATTCAGAGGGGGATTACTTTGCGAAGATACGCTGCATTCCCTGTTGTGGCCGCCGCGGCGATGGCCATGCTGCTCCCGCAGCAGTCGGCGTCCGCCACCGACGTACCCGCGCAGCCCCTCGCCGACGGCGAGATCACCACCATCGGACCCGGCGTCTACGAGTCCGCCGGCAATACCTTCCAGATCAACGAGAACGACGTTCCCGCCGGTCTGATGGGCCGCTCCCACACCATCGTCGGCCAGGGCACCGGTGTCTCCCAGGCCCAGGACGCCCCCACCGACCGCGCCGACCTCGGCGTGTTCGGACCGAGCTGGGAGGCCGAGTTCCTCGGCGGCCAGCTCAACCGCAAGCTCACCACCGGCGCCGGGGTCATCACCACCACCGACCTCGACACCGGCACCGCCACCCGCTACGACCTCACCGATTCCGTAGCGCGACCCGACGGCGGATCGGTCAACACCTACAAGGCCGCCGACGGCTCCACGTTGGTGGAGAACACCGTCTTCGACGATCTCGCGGGTGACCTGAAGACCACCGTCACCGAGACCCTCAACGTCGACCTCACCGCCGGGGCAGCCGACGACGACCAGCCCGTCGACGCTCTCGGCAACCCCATCTCGGCCGCCGACCTCAAGCCCTCCTACACGTGGAAGCAGGTCTCGGGCAGCGGCGACAACTGGCGCGTCACCGCGGTCGGCACCAAGGCGTTCAAGCAGTCCACCGTCACCTACGACGCCAAGGGCCGCGTCTCCACCGTCAGCGACCCCGCCCGCGGCGAGAGCTCCGCGCAGTCGATCAAGGTCACCTACGCCACCGCCACCACGGCCTCCGCCTCCACGCCCGGCGACGTGAACGGCCAGGTCAAGGAGATCACCCTCACGGTCGGCCAGGACGTACAGACCCTCGCCCGCTACTCCTACGACAGCTCCGGACTGCTGCGCAAGGTCAGCAACCCGGCCGAGGGCAGCGACCTCAACGCCTACACCTACGACGCCGGCGACCGCGTCTCCACGGCCACCGCCGACACCGGTGCCCGCTGGGAGCTCTCGTTCAGCGGCTCGACCGCCGCGCCGAGCGCCACCGAGACCACGGGCACCGTCCCGGACGGCGGCACCTCGCTCGAAGGTGCCCCCTCCATCGAGCAGGAGGAGGGCGTCACCCCGGCCGCCGAGGACTTCACCGGCTCCGAGATCACCGACCCGCAGGCGTACCCGCGCTACTGCTCCCACGCCTCGCACTGGATGTGGTACGTCTACCAGGGCTGCGCCACCAAGGTCGCCCACTACGGCTGGCACAACCCTTACTGGAAGAAGACTCCCACCGGGCACTGGATCGTGGGCATCAACCACGACCACTGCACCTCAGCCAAGGACAAGCCCAACGGCTGGGACTTCCGCGCCGCGTGTGACAGCCACGACTACGGTTACGGCACCATCGGCAACGCGTACAAGGGCTACAGGTACTACCTCGACCGTGGCAAGGGCGTCCAGGCCGACGCCACGTTCTACACCACCCTGTACAACTACACGTGCCCGGCCTACAGCTCCAAGACCCGCTGCCGCATCACCGCGTACGCGTACTACACGGCCGTCTTCTACTTCGGCCGCCCGAAGAACGGCGCCGACGCCACCTGACCTGCAGGCTGCACCGGCCAGTTGAACACGGGGCCGGGCAGCGAGCGCGCCTCGCTGCCCGGCCCCTCCTCGCGCACCTGAACCCTTGTCGACGGTCATGCGATTCCCCACTCGGACCGCCGTCGTCCCCCCACATGGGCACCTCGGACCCCTTTCTTCTTGCACGGAGTCACTACGTGAAGAGACCCATATGGGCTGCCGTCACCGCCACGGCAGCGGCTGTGCTGTTCTCCGCCCTCCCGGCAAACACCAACCCGCTCACCGGAACGAGCACGGCAACGGCCGATGAAACAGGCCCCGTTGACGCCGCCCTGTTCGACAAGACCGCCGACGGCTCCACCATCCGCGTCAACGTCCTCACCGACCAGCGCACCGACATCTCCGGCGCGGCCGAAGCAGGCACCACGCTCGTCTCCTACGACACGGTGCCCCTCGTCACCCTGCGCGTGGACTCCGCCGGCCTGAGCCGGCTCCAGAACGAACCGGGCGTCGTCAGCGTCACCGAAGACCTTCCCGTCCCACCGACGCTGAACGAATCCACCGTCAAGATCGGCAGCGACAAAGCCGCCGCCGCGGGCAAGACCGGCGCCGGCGCCACCGTCGCCATCCTCGACACCGGCATCTCCGCCAAGCACCCCTTCTTCTCCGGCCGCGTCAAGACCGAAGCCTGCTTCTCCTCCGACGACGCCGCCTACGGCGCCACCACCCTGTGCCCGGACGGCACCACCGACCAGGAAGGCCCAGGAGCCGCCGATACCGACACCGGCCCCTGCGCCACGCTCGGCTCCGCCTGCTCCCACGGCACCCACGTCGCCGGCATCGCCGCCGGAAACGGCTCCGGCCTCACCGGAGCACCCACCCGGGGCGTCGCCCCCGGCGCGGACATCGTCTCCATCCAGGTGTTCTCCAAGTTCGACTCCGACAACTACTGCGGAGCCGGAAGCAGCCCGTGCGTGCTGTCCTTCACCTCCTCCCAGATCAAGGGCCTGGAGAAGGTACTCGCACTGAAGAGCGCGGGCGTGAACATCGTCGCCGCCAACATGAGCCTGGGCGCCGGACGTTGGACCTCCGCCTGCACCAGCGACCCGCGCAAGTACATCATCGACGCCCTCCTCACCGAAGGTGTCGCCACCGTCGCCGCCGCCGGCAACAACGGCTACAGCGACGCCGTCAACGCCCCCGGCTGTGTCGCCTCCGCCGTCACCGTGGGCTCCACCACCGACGACGACCAACTCTCCACGTTCACCAACCGTGGTCCGCTGCTCGACCTGCTCGCCCCCGGCACCTCCATCGTCTCCTCCGTGCCCGGTGGCGCCTACGCGTCCAAGAACGGCACCTCGATGGCCGCTCCCCACGTCGCGGGGGCACTCGCCGTCCTGAAGCAGACCTACCCGACCGAGACCATCGACGGCCTCGTCTCACTCCTGGCCACCGGCGGCACCCGGATCACCTACACCGGGGCAGCCACCCCGCGCATCGACGTCGCCAAGGCTGTCACCGCCGTGGAGCCCAAGCCCGTCGCGGACACCAAGCCCCGCGCCTTCCGCGTCGACAACGACAAGGACGTCACCATCCCGGACGGCGTCGGCTCACCGGCCCCCGGCCCCTCCGTCACCTCCCCGGTCACCGTCGCCGAATACCCCGGCAACGCCTCCGGCAAGCTCACCGCCTACGTCGACATCACCCACACCTACCGGGGCGATGTGAAGCTGGAACTCCTCTCGCCCACCGGCAAGGTGTTCCTGCTGAAGAACACCAGCGGTTCCGACGGCGCGGACAACATCGCCGCCGCGTACACCGTCGACGCCTCCACCGAGCCCGCCAACGGTCAGTGGAACCTGCGCATGACCGACATCGACGACGTCGACACCGGCAAGCTCAACACCTGGTCGCTGGTCTTCCCCACGCCCTTCGAGAAGACCACCACCCAATCCGTCCCCGACACCGGCACGTTGACCTCCACCATCGCCGTGAACAACATCGGCGGCAACGCCTCCGGTCCGCTCCAGGTGTACACGAACATCGCGCACACCAAGATCGGCGACCTGCGGCTGACGCTGACGAGCCCGGACAGCAAGAGCTACGTCCTCAAGCCGTACGGCTCCGAGCCCGGCGGCACCCTTCAGACCACCTACGGCGTGGACGCCACCGACGCCGTCGCGGACGGAACATGGACGCTCAAGGTCAGCGACTCCGCTTCCGGTTCCACCGGTGACCTCAAGGGCTGGTCCCTGGGCTTCCCGTCGTACGAGAACCAGACCGTCAAGGCCGTACCGGACAAGAACTACACCGAGATCTGGACCAGGACCGAGAACCTGTCCGGCATCGCCTCGGCCAAGCTCCAGGTGTACGTGCACGTCGAGCACCAGAACCTGGAGGACCTCAAGATCGACCTTGTCGCGCCGGACGGTTCGCTGCGCCTGCTCAAGGCCAACGGCTCGCCGAACGAGGCAGGCGTCATCAAGAAGATCTACACCGTCAACGTGGAAGGTCTTCCGGCCAACGGCTGGTGGAAGCTGCGCGTCGATGACGTGACCACCGGCAAGACCGGAACGGTCAACAACTTCGTCGTCAGGTTCTGATCCTCCTTCCTGCCCGACGGCGAACAGCACGCCCCCGCCACCGGCTCACGGTGCGGGGGCGTGCTCCTGCAACATCGTTCAGAACGCCAGGATCCAGCCGGTGAGGGTGCCCGTGGCGCCGGCGGAGGTGTCCTTGACGCGGAGCTTCCAGGTGCCGTTCGCCGGGGAGGCAGCGGCGTCGACGGTGTAGACCTGCCGGATGGTGCCGCCGGTCTCCGTCGAGGACGTCGACTTGAGCGCGTACGTCGTGCCGTTCGGGGCGACCAGGCTGATCTCCAGGTCACCGCGCCATTCGTGGGTGGCGTCCACGTACACCTGCAGGTCCTGTGGAGCGGAGCCGGTGAGCCCGCTGACGGTGATCGGCGACTCCACGGTGCCGGGGTCGGGGACGGTGTGGCTGGTCTGGTTCTCGTACGAGGCGGGGAACGTCAGCGACCAGCCGGTGAGGGTGCCGGTGGCGCCGGCGGAGGTGTCCTTGACGCGGAGCTTCCAGGTGCCGTTCGCCGGGGAGGCACTGGCGTCGACGGTGTAGAGCCGGCGGATGGTGCCGCCGGTCTCCGTCGAGGACGTCGACTTGAGCGCGTACGTCGTGCCGTTCGGGGCGACCAGGCTGATCTCCAGGTCACCGCGCCATTCGTGAGTGGCGTCCACGTACACCTGCAGTGCCTGCGGGGCGGAGCCGGTGAGCCCGCTGACGGTGATCGGCGACTCCACGGTGCCGGGGTCCGGGATGGTGAAGTCGGTCTGGTTCTCGTGCGAGGGGAACGTCAGCGACCACTTGTCGAGGGTGCCGTCGGCGCCCGCGGACCTGTCCTGGACCTGGAGCTTCCAGGTCCCGTTGGCCGGGGACGAACTGGCGTCGACCGTATAGGTCTTGCTGAGCGTGCCGCCGGGGTCCGTGCCGTTCGTCGTCTTGAGGGCGTACGCCTTGCCGTTCGGGTCGACCAGGTCGATCTTCACCTCGCCGAGCCACTCGTGCGTGAGGTCCAGGGAGACCTGCAACGCCCCGGGAGCGTTACCGGAGATGCCGCTGACGGTGATCGGCGACTCCACGGTGCCGGGGTCGGGAACGACGTAGTCCGCGTCATTGATGATCCTGGACGCACGGGGCTTGGTGGCCGGTTCGGGTTCCGGCTCCGGTTCCGGCTGCGTTCCGCCGAGCGCCTTGCCGATGTCGATACGAGGAGTGGTGGCGCCGGTGTAGGTGATGGCCTTCCCGCTGGTCTCCAGGAGCGACTCCAGTTCCCCGACGCTCTTGGCCGG
Organism: Streptomyces sp. DT2A-34; assembly: GCF_030499515.1. NCBI lineage: Bacteria > Bacillati > Actinomycetota > Actinomycetes > Kitasatosporales > Streptomycetaceae > Streptomyces > Streptomyces sp. DT2A-34. The sequence continues at coordinate 6,238,698 of NZ_JASTWJ010000001.1, forward strand.
GAACGCCTCGCGCAGGATCGCGAAGGCACCGGCCACGTGCGGCGCGGCCATGGAAGTGCCGTTCTTCGAGGCGTAGCCGTCGCCGGGAACGGAGGAGACGATGGCGGTGCCGGGGGCGAGGAGGTCCAGCAGCGGGCCCCGGTTGCCGAACGAGGACAGCTGGTCGTCGTCGGTGGTGGAGCCGACCGCGATGGCCGACGGGATGCAGGCGGGTGCGCTGATCGCGTCGCCGTAGCCGTTGTTCCCGGACGCGACCACGGTGGCGACACCGGCGTCGAACAAGTCGTCGATGGCCAGCCCCCGCGGGTCCCTGTCGCAGGCGGCGGCGTACCGTCCGGCGCCCAGGCTCAGGTTGGCCGCGACGACCGGGGTTCCGGACTGCCGGAGCTCCAGCACCTTTTCCAGCCCCGCTATCTGGGCGCTGGTGAAGCTGAGCACGCAGGGAGCGGCGCCGGCGCCGCAGTAGTCCTCGGAGGTGAACTTGCTGAACACCTGGACGGCGACGATGTCGGCGCCGGGCGCGACGCCGCGCGCGGGGGCTCCGGCTACGCCGGCGCCGTTACCGGCGGCGATACCGGCCACATGGGTTCCGTGAGAGCAGCCGGCGATGGTCGCGCACGCCCCGGTCTCGGAGTCGGCCGTGCCGGGACCCTCCTGCGCCGCGGTGCCGTTCGGGCACAGGCTGGTGGCGGAGTACTCGGCGTCGACGGGCGAGAAGCACGCCTCGGCGATGATCCGGCCCTCCAGGAACGGGTGTCCGGTGGCGACGCCGGTGTCCAGGACGGCGATCGCGCTGCCCGCGCCGGTCTTGCCCGCCGCGGCGGTCTGGGCACCGCCGACGAGGGGGACGCTCTGGTCCAGGGACGGCGGCACCGGAACGTCCTCGGTCACGCTGACCACGCCCGGCTGGGCGGCCAGTTCGTCCAGTCCGCCGCTGTCCACCTTGAGGGTGACGATCGGCAGGCTGTCGAAGGTCTGCAGCGTCTCACCGGCGGTTGCCGCGCCGGACAGGTCCGTTCGGCTCTCGGTGACGACGTTGACGCGGACGGTGCCGCCGTCGGCGGTCTCGTCGTACAGCGGCGGGTCGATCGGGTCGGTGGTTGCCTCGGCAGCCGCGGGGATGCTCTGCGGCACGGCGGCGTGGGCCGGCAACGCACCGAGGGACACGGTGGCCAGCGCCATGATGATCGCGGAGGACCACAGGGGTCTCTTCAATTTCTCTCCATCGAGGAAGCGGGCACCGTCGTGCCCGCGGGGATGGGCGGTGAAGCCGAAGGCCAGACGGTGAGATGTGCCATCCGGCCTTCATGCCTGAGTCGCGTTTGCTCGTCAGCGGGTGCTGCCGAGGAGGACGTGGCCGTGGTATCGCGTCGAAGTACAGGCCGGGGCACAGTTCTGCGCACTGAATCCCCCCTTTGAAGATCCTTTGATGGATCGCCGGGAAACGTAAAGGCCCTGTAAGTGCTTTCGCAAGCCCCGATATAGGGAGTTAGGGGTTCCGTTTGGTTGCAGCGGCGAAAGTTGTCAACTGGACCCAATAGCCAATAGCCGATGGCCAATAGGGGGGCGATTCTTGCGATGGCCGCCGTTCGCGTCCGTGAAGCAGAAGCGGTGATTTCCTATTGATGTGATCGCGATCACACTGGCTATCTCGTAGGGCGAACCGCGGATCAGGGGCGCCGACTTGGCGGTCAGAGCCGTTCTGGGGGGCACCGCCATCACCCTGACGGCCATAACTGCCGGAATTTTCCAGGTAGTTGTCGTGGCGCGGCGGCCTCTCGCCGGTCGCGCCAAAGTGAGAAACCCTGCTGCCGTGACGGGTCGCGGGTGGGAGCTCCGGAATTTTCTGAAACTCCTGTGCAGGGATGAGTACTTGTACTCATGCCTGAGCGCGCTTTCCGGTCCACCGTTGAGCACCCGACCCCGGCCCGATCCGAAGGAACCCGCGATGCCGAATGCCTGCCGCCCGCGCAGCCACCCGCGCCCGCGCCGGTTCCTCGCGCTCACCACGGGCAACCCTGGGAGTGGTCGTCCCTTTCGGTCCCGGCGCCCTCGCCACGAGGATCGCGACTGCCGCGTCGCCCGGCGCGCGGCAGCCCCTCCCGAGTGTCCTCCCGGCCGCTCCGGGCGGGAGGGAATGGACGTGGCGCGTCCTGCGAGCCCCCGCTCGCACAGGACGCGTGGGGTTCGCCGGGATCTCGCCAGGCAACGAGAGAGGTGCTGATGGGCCGTGACCTGCTGCAGCTGCGTGCTGCGACTCCGGAGGATCTCGAGTGGATCCACGAACTGCGTCACCGGGTGTACGCACAGGAGCTGGGCCAGCATGTCCCGGACCCGTCCGGGCGGCTTCGCGACGGGCTGGACGGCGACAACGTCTATCTGGTCGCGGCGCGAGGAGCGGCCCGAATCGGCTTTGTCAGTCTCACTCCGCCCTGGCTGGGGCGGTACGCGCTGGACAAGTACCTGACCCGCGACGAGCTGCCGTTGCTGGCCGAGGGCGGTCTGTTCGAGGTGCGCATCCTCACCGTCGAGCCGCGCTGGCGGGCCACCGCGGCGGCGCCGCTGCTGATGTACGCGGCACTGCGCTGGATCGCCGCTCGGGGCGGTCGCCGGGTGGTGGCGATGGGGCGCACCGAGCTGCTCGACATGTACCTGGCCGTCGGGCTGCGCCCGGTCGGCCGTACTGTCCGCAGCGGTGCGGTGACGTTCGAGGTGCTGACCGGCGGCGTGCCCGAGCTGACGAAGCTGGCGATGGACCGGTACGGCGCCACGCTGGAGCGTCTGCGGTCCGCCGTGGACTGGCGGTTGGACATGGCGTTCGCACCCCGGCCGGACGGCTGCGAACACGGTGGCGTCTCGTTCGACGCGATCGGCACGGACTTCCGCAGTCTGCACCGGCGCCGTCAGGTGGTCGCGGCCGATGTGCTGGACGCCTGGTTCCCGCCGGCCCCCGGCGTGCGGGCGGCGCTCGCGGAGGATCCCGCCTGGGCCGCCCGGACCTCGCCGCCGACCGGCGCCGAGGGTCTGCTGGCGGAAATCGCCATGGCCCGGGCGCTGCCGGTGGAGACCCTCGCGGTCGGCGCCGGTTCCTCCGACCTGATCTTCAGGGCGTTCGGCCAGTGGCTGACCCCGGACAGCAGGGTGCTTCTGACAGACCCGTGCTACGGCGAGTACGCCCACGTCACGGAGAGGGTGATCGGATGCCGGGTGGACCGGCTCCGGTTGCGCCGCGAAGACGGCTGGCGGATCGATCCGGCCCGGCTGGCCGCCGCCGTCAGCTCCGAGCACTACGACCTCGTGGTGGTGGTCAACCCCAACAACCCGACCGGACGCCACGCGCCGGCCGCGGAGCTGCGCTCCCTGATCGACGCCGCGCCGACCCGAACCCGCTGGTGGATCGACGAGGCATACCTGGGATACGTCGGCATCACCGAGTCGCTGGCCGACCTCGCCGCAACGGACCCGCGGGTGGTGGTCTGCAGCTCACTGTCGAAGATGTATGCGCTGTCCGGCATGCGGGCCGCGTACCTGGTGGCCGAGCCCGTCACCGCGGCGCGGCTGCGCCGATGGACACCACCTTGGCCGGTCAGCCTGCCGGCGCAACTGGCCGCGGTGGCAGCCCTGCGCGACCCTGCCTACTACAGCGACCGCTGGCTTCGCACCCATGCGCTACGGCGGCAGCTGGCCGCCGACCTGGCCGGGCTGGACGACACCTTGACGGTCGAGGAGGCCGTGGCGAACTTCCTGACCGTGACTCTGCCGTCGGCCGGGCCGAGCGCCGCACAACTGGTGAGCGAGTGCCGCCGCCACGACGTATACCTGCGCGACCTGTCGCCGTTGTCGGCGGAGTACCAGGGACGCACCGTGCGCATCGCGGTCAGGGACACCGCCGAGAACGCCCGCATTGTGGCCGCGTGCCGGGCCGCCCTGGATGCGCTGAGGCCGGGTTCGACCTCGCCCGTTCCGATGCCTCAGTCAGTTCCCGCAGCTGGCTCCGCTCGGTGATCACCGTCAACTCCTTGGTGCCCTACCTCGGTGGGGCGCTGGTGCTGGGCGGCATCGCGGCGGCGGCGTCCCGGCGTCGTGAGCTGCTGATCCGGTGGTGCGCCTGGGCGGTCGGAGTGCCACTGGTCACCGGTGCGTTCTTGCTGGGCCGCCCGGGCGCGGCGGCCCTCGCCATCGTGGCCGCGGTGATCGCGGTGATGGAGTACGGCGGGCTGATGAGGCTGGGCCGGGCAGACCGGGCGGTACTGGCCGTGGCGGTGACAGGCGTGGTGCTGGCCACCTGGTTGGCGCCCGGACAGGTGCTCCGGGTGGCCGCCGTCGGGGCGCTCGCGGTGGCCGCGGTGCCGCTCCTGGCCGGCGACGCCGACCATGGCCTGCACCGGCTCGGCGCCGGTCTGCTCGGGTTGGCCTGGCTGAGCGTGCTGGCCGCGCTCGTGCCGCTCGGGGCGAGCGCGCTGGCGCTGTTCGTCGCGGTCTCGATCGCCGACATCACGGCGTACTTCGCCGGTCAACGGCTCGGCGGGCCACGGCTGTCGCCCCTGTCACCGGCCAAGCGGTGGAGCGGCACTCTGGCCGGGGCAGCGGCCGGCCTCGGCGTGCTCGCCGTGCTGTCCACGCCGAGCTGGCCGATGGCGGTTGCGGTGGCGGTCGGCGGCCCGGCCGGCGACCTCCTCGAATCCATGATCAAAAGAGGAGCGCAGGCCAAGGACGCCGGCCGCTGGCTACCCGGCTCCGGCGGCCTGCTGGACAGGATCGATTCACTGCTCATCGCACTGGCAGTCCTGCTTGTCCTGGGCTGACCCTCATCGCCCCCGGCCGGGCGGCGGAGACGGCGACGAGGGACTGACGAGGGACTGACGGAGGACTGACGCGGAGGGCGAGCCCCTGTCACCCTCCAGCCGAGCCGAGCCGAGCCGAGCCGAGCCGAGCCGAGCCGAGCCGGGCCGGGCCGAGCCGGGCCATGGCCCTGGACCGTTTCTGCGGTCGTGGGCGTCACCCGATGGCGATGCGTGTCTTCCAGGAACTCGCCGGGGCGATGACCTCTGTGCCGGACCCCATCAGCAGCGGAAAGTTGGTGACCGCCCATCCCGAGGCGCCGTACTCGCTGTCGAGGCCGTCGGCCGAACTTCCGGCGTTGCCCAAGGATGCGAGGCTGACCCCGCCGCCGGAGCCGGCGATGCCCTTGCGCAGATGGGCATCCGCAGCACACGGCTCGCCCTGGCCGCGTGGGGACCCGATGGCGCACCCAAGGCTGCAATGCGGGCCATTCCTCAGTGATCCACCGCTCACCCGCCACGAGCAATGACCTTGTTCGCGTGCACATCATCCCCGCGGCAAGGTTCCCCCAAGATCCCGTGAAGCACGCCCACCCAGGCCCCGACTGTCAGACCCCCGTGGAACACTGACGACGTTGCCCAAGTGAACGGGGTGGGCCGAGTGGCCCAGGTGGTCGGTGGGGAGCGGACGGCAATGAGCAAGCGGCAAGTGCAGAAGATGCTGCAGCTGATGGCGAGCGGGGGGCCCGTCGAGCTCACCAGCCCCATGGCCTCCGTGAAGAAGCTCGCCAAACTCGCCGTCGTCGCCCAGCAGTTCGGGTACGAGTACCTGGACGTACGGCAGAGCACCGGGCGCAACGGCGCGCTCATCATGATGATCGCGCCCGACCCCAGCCCTCAGGCCCGCGCCCGCGCCGCGCAGAACCGGGCGCAGTATCCGAACGCCCACGACGGGGTCTCCGTGCCACCCCTCGTGCCGGACGCCTTCGAGCTTCTCAAGGCCCGCATCAACTTCGACCTCACCGGCAAGAACGCCGAGAAGCGGGCGGGCTACGCCGCCGTGGGCGTCACCCTCGGCGCCGGGATCCTCGGGGTGCGGCTCGGCGGGGACGCCTCCGCCTGGATCGCGGCGCTGCTCACATGGGCGTTCTTCATGGCGATCCTCGGCGTGGTCTTCCTCGTCAACCGCAAGCGCAACGCCAAGTTCGCCGCCCGGCTGCGGTCCGCCGGGTTCATGCCGTTCACCGAGGAGTCCGGGCGGGTGCGCTACCTGCCGCCGGGCACCCGGCTGCCCGGGCAGCCCTTCGCCGCCGGGCCGTACGGCAACCAGCCCCTGGCTGCCGCTCCCACCCCGGGCGCCCCCGCCGGTTACGGCCAGGAGGCCCCCGGGCCGTACGCCGGCCGGCCCGCCGCCCCCGGGGCGTACCCCGCCCCCGGCCGGCCCGCCGCCCCCGGGGCGTACCCCGCCGCTCAGCCCGCAGCCCCGGGTCCCTATCCCGCTCAGCCCGCGGCCGCCCTCCCCCCGTACGGCGACCAGCCCGCCCCCAGCCCCTACGGTGCCCCCCAGCCCCAGGGCCCGTACGCCACACCGCAGCCGCAGCCGCAGCGGCACCCACAGCACCAGGCGCAGCCGCACCCACAGCACCAGACGCAGCCGCACCCACAGCACCAGCCGCCACACCAGCCCCAGCAGCCGTACGGCCAGCCACAGCCCTACCCGCAGCAGAACCCCCAGCACAACCCCCACTGGCAGCCCCCGCAGCCCTGACACCGCCGTCCCCGCATCGCGCCCCTATATAGGGACGCCGCATGTAGGGACGCACACAACCTCTCATCCACCCTCCCCGCCGGGTGAGAGCAAAGTTCCTTTCCGGTCACCCGCTGCCACAGGGCGGAAACGAGCCCTCCCTACCTTCGGGATCAGCCACTCGAAGTGCGACCGAGCCCCGAAGTACCGTGGAGGCGTCATGACAGCCCCTAGCACAGCCCCCGCTGCAAGCAGGGGAGGCCGCTGGATCGATCACTGGGACCCCGAGGACGAGACGTTCTGGAAGGAGACCGGAGAGAAGGTCGCGAAGCGGAACCTCTTCTTCTCCGTCCTCTCCGAGCACATCGGCTTCTCGATCTGGACCCTGTGGTCCGTGATGGTGCTCTTCATGGGGCCCGAGTACGGGCTCACCCCCGCCGACAAGTTCACCATCGTCTCGATGGCCACCCTGGTCGGCGCCATCGTCCGCGTGCCGTACACCTTCGCCGTCGCCGTCTTCGGCGGCCGGCTGTGGACGGTGATCTCGGCGAGCCTGCTGCTCGTGCCCACCGTCGCCGCCTTCGCCGTGATGGAGCCGGGGACGTCGTTCACCACGTTCCTGCTGTGCGCGATGCTGGCCGGTATCGGTGGCGGAAACTTCGCCTCCAGCATGACCAACATCAACGCCTTCTTCCCCCTGCGTAAGAAGGGGTGGGCGCTCGGTCTGAACGCGGGCGGCGGCAACATCGGCGTGCCGGTCGTGCAGCTGATCGGTCTGGCGGTCATCGGTGCCAGCGGCGGCCCGCGCCTGCTGCTCGGTATCTACATCCCCTTCATCGTGATCGCCGCCGTACTCGCGTGGCTCAAGATGGACAGCATCTCGTCGGTGAAGAACGACACCGGCGCCGCCAAGGACGCTGTGAAGGAGGCCCACACCTGGATCATGTCCTTCCTGTACATCGGCACCTTCGGCTCCTTCATCGGATACAGCTTCGCCTTCGGCCTGGTCCTGCAGACCCAGTTCGGCCGTACGCCACTGCAGGCCGCCTACGTCACCTTCATCGGCCCGCTGCTGGGCTCGCTGATCCGGCCCGTGGGCGGCTCGCTCGCCGACCGGTTCGGCGGAGCGAAGATCACGCTGTGGAACTACGTCGCCATGGCCGCCGCGACCGGCGTCATCATCGTGGCCTCGATGCAGAAGTCGCTGCCGCTGTTCACCATCGCGTTCATCGCCCTGTTCGTCCTGACCGGCATCGGCAACGGCTCGACGTTCAAGATGATCCCCGGCATCTTCCACAACAAGGCCCTCGCCAAGGGACTCACCGGTGAGGAGGCCGCCGCCTACGGCCGCCGTCTCTCCGGCGCCTCCATGGGCCTCATCGGCGCGGTGGGCGCGCTCGGCGGCCTCGGCATCAACCTCGCCTTCCGCCAGTCCTTCCTCTCCGTAGGTTCCGGCACCGGCGCCTTCAGCGCCTTCCTGGCCTTCTACGGCGTCTGCTTCCTGGTCACCTGGGCCGTATACCTTCGCCGCCCGGCCGCCTCGGAGACGCACACCACATCGGCCTCGGAGGCAAAGCCGCAGCTCAGCTACGCAGAAGTGTGACGTAACACCGCTGACATCAAGCCGAACCGAGCCTGTCACGCACCGTTGACAGGCTCGCTCGGCATGCAGGTGTACCCACCAAGGGTGCGATCAGGAGCCGCTCCCGGTCACCCCCGGTGGACCACCTGGCGCAGGCACCACAACTCGAGTGCGGGACGAGAGTTATGTACGACACACAGCAGCAATCCGAACACGGGCCCCTCGCGGGGTTCACCGTGGGCGTGACCGCCGCACGCCGGGCCGACGAACTCGGGGCGTTGCTCCAGCGACGCGGCGCCGCCGTGCTGCACGCTCCTGCCTTGCGCATCGTGCCACTCGCCGACGACAGCGAGCTGCTCGCCGCCACCAAGGAGATCATCCAGCGCACGCCGGACATCGTGGTCGCCACGACCGCGATCGGCTTCCGGGGCTGGATCGAGGCCGCCGACGGGTGGGGACTGGGTGAGGACCTGCTGGAACGGCTGCGCGGGGTCGAGCTCCTCGCGCGCGGACCGAAGGTCAAGGGCGCGGTACGCGCCGCCGGGCTGACGGAGGAGTGGTCGCCGTCCAGCGAGTCCATGGCCGAGGTACTGGACCGCCTGCTGGAGGAGGGCGTCGACGGGCGCCGGGTCGCCATCCAGCTGCACGGTGAGCCGCTGCCCGGGTTCGTGGAGTCGTTGCGGGCCGCGGGAGCGGAGGTGCTCGGGGTGCCCGTCTACAGGTGGCTGCCGCCGGAGGACATCGGCCCCGTCGACCGTCTGCTGGACGCCACGGTCTCGCGCGGCCTGGACGCCCTCACCTTCACCAGCGCCCCGGCCGCGGCGTCCCTGCTGTCGCGGGCCGAGGAGCGCGGGCTGCTTCCCGAAGTGCTCGCCGCCCTCAACCACGACGTCCTCCCGGCCTGCGTCGGCCCGGTCACCGCGCTGCCCCTGCAGGCACTCGGCGTCGACACCGTCCAGCCCGTGCGCTTCCGGCTCGGTCCGCTGGTCCAGCTGCTGTGCCAGGAACTGCCCGGCCGGGCTCGGTCCCTGCCGATCGCCGGGCACCAGGTGGAGATCCGCGGGCACGCGGTCCTGGTCGACGGCGTACTGCGCCCCGTGCCGCCCGCGGGCATGTCCCTGCTGCGGGCCCTGTCCCGCCGGCCGGGCTGGGTGGTGCCCCGCGCGGAGCTGCTGCGCGCGCTGCCGGGTGCGGGGCGGGACGAGCACGCGGTGGAGACGGCGATGGCGCGGCTTCGTACGGCTCTGGGGGCGCCGAAGCTGATCCAGACGGTGGTGAAGCGGGGGTACCGGCTGGCCCTGGATCCGGCGGCGGACGCGAAGTACGCGGACACGTGAGCCGCCCCCGCCGCCCCTACCCGTCCCATCCTTGAAGGGGGCGCTGCCCCTTCGACCTTGCCCCCTGGGGGCCTGCGGCCACCAGACCCCCGCTCCCGCCCTGAACGGGCCTCGTCCTCAAACGCCGGACGGGCTGGAATGCCCGGACCGGCGTTGAGAGGTGGGGCCGTCCGGTACGAGGGGTTCCGGGACTCGCCATCGGGCAGGCACTGTTAGAGGGAACGCTTCTCCCAGTTCTCCCGGGGTGACCCCCTAGGCGGTGACAGGCACATGGCACTGGGTACGGTCACGGACGCCTACGAGCTGCGATTCGACGCCGGGCGGATCTGTCTGGATCTCCTCGCGACCACGCACCCCGAGGAACGGTTCGACTCCGTCGAGGTGTTGTGCGCCTGGATCACCGGCGTCGGGCTCGTCCCGCCGGGCACCACGCTGGCCCACGCCGACGCCTCCTGGCTCGTCCGGTTCCGCGAACTGCGTGGACGTATCGGACAGTTGGTGCGCGGCGGGATCGCCCCCGAGCCCTGGCCGTCGTACGACATCGCGCTCGCCCACGTGAACGACATCGCCCGCACCGCGCCCCCGGCCCCCCGTGCCGTACGGGGTGAAGACGGCACCCTCGTGAGGCAGTTGGATCATCCGCCCGAGTGCGCCGCGCTGCTCGGCGCCATCGCGCGGGACGCCGTGGAACTGCTCACCGATCCGGTCGCGCGGGCCGGGCTGAGGGAGTGCGAGGGCGACAACTGCCCGATCGTTTATCTCGATTCGTCCCGCGGGCGCAGGAGGCGCTGGTGCTCCAGTGAGGTCTGCGGGAATCGGGAAAGGGTCGCCCGGCACCGTCGTCGCGCCGCCCTCGCCCGCACCTGACGGTCCGTTATGCGGCTTCTGTGGAGCGGCTGTCGAAGTGATTTCGATTACATGCCGTTTACCTACGCGCCCGTAGGGAAGCGGCGGCTCGATCTTGTCGATGTGGTGGAAATGTAAAGATCGCACGGTGGGAATGTGCCGCCATGTCCCGCTCGTCAGGTCACTCCGAAGAAAACTGTCGCATCGCTTTGAACACTCAACCGACCGCTTGCGTACGGGTAGTCGAGCGACCGACTGGGGGAACCCTCGGACATCGGAGGTGGGCGTGCGCAAGGATTCCGTCGTGGCCAATGAACGTGGATCGAGGGCCCGACATCGCATGTCCCAGCCCTCGGAACCTGATGAGGAGCTGATGCGTGCGCTGTACAGAGAGCACGCCGGACCCCTCCTCGCGTATGTCCTTCGACTGGTCGCCGGTGATCGGCAACGAGCAGAGGACGTCGTGCAGGAGACGCTCATCCGTGCCTGGAAGAACGCCGGACAGCTCAATCGAGCGACCGGATCGGTACGCCCCTGGCTGGTGACGGTCGCCCGGCGCATCGTCATCGACGGCCACCGCAGCCGGCAGGCCCGGCCGCAGGAGGTCGATCCGTCGCCGCTGGAGGTCATCCCCGCGGAGGACGAGATCGACAAGGCGCTGTGGCTGATGACGCTGTCGGACGCACTCGACGACCTGACCCCCGCCCACCGGGAGGTCCTGGTCGAGACGTACTTCAAGGGGCGTACCGTCAATGAGGCGGCCGAGACGCTGGGCATACCCAGTGGCACCGTTCGCTCACGGGTCTTCTATGCCCTGCGGTCGATGAAGCTTGCTCTGGAGGAGCGGGGGGTGACGGCGTGATGAGTGTTTACGGGGGAAACCAGGGATTCGGGATGGGCGGTTCGGGTATGTCTGGGTCCATGAGCCCCATGCAGGGACATCCGGGCCCGAGCGAGCACGAAACCGTCGGTGCCTATGCCCTCGGGATTCTCGACGACGCCGAAGCAACCGCTTTCGAGGCCCACCTCGCGACCTGCGAATGGTGCGCCCAGCAACTGGACGAACTCGCCGGGATGGAGCCGATGCTGGCCGCGCTCGCGGACCTGCCGGGTTCCGGTTCGCCCGCGATCGGCGAGTCCCTGTCGGCGAAGCCCAGCCCGCGTCTGGTGAACAAGCTCGTCGACGAGGTCGCCGAGCGCCGCGCCCAGAAGCGCCGACGCAGCTTCTACATGGTGGCCGCGGCCGCCGCGCTGATCGTCGGCGGTCCGTTCGCCGCGATGGCCGCCGGCGGTGGTGAATCCGGAGGCAGCGACCAGCCGCGTGTCCTGTCGAGCTCCGCCAAGCAGATCTTCGACTCCATGGAAACCAAGGTGTCGGGCAAGGACGCCGCGACCGGCGTCAGCGCGACCGTCGCCATGGAGGAGAAGGACTGGGGCACCTCGGCCTTCCTCGAACTCAAAGGCGTCAAGGGCCCGCTCAAGTGCTCCCTGATCGCCGTCGGCACCAACGGCGAGCGCTGGACCGTGTCCTCCTGGTCCGTCGGCAAGTGGGGCTACGGCCTCCCGGACGGCAAGACCGAGCAGTCCAAGCAGCCCCTGTACATCGGTGGCGGCGCCGCGCCGAGCCCGAACCAGATCGACAAGTTCGAGGTCGTGGAGCAGGGCGGGGACAAGCTGGTCGAGGTCGACGTGTAGTCGCCGTAGCTTTTCCGGGTCCCCTTCGCGTACGGTTGACGGCTGCCCAGCACGTCAGAAGGGGGCCCGGTGGCCGCTCAGGCTCCACAGGAAACCGCGCTCGAAGACTCCTTGAGAGACCGAGAGATCGGCGTCGAACAGGAACACCTGGACCGGGTGTACCAACGGCTCGAGGAGAAGATCCACGAGGCGGAGTTCCTCATGAACGACGCGGCCAAGCGCGGCCAGGTCGGCACGCCCGGCGCACTCGCCGAGCGGGACGCACAGGTCTTCCGGGCCGGTGTCCACCTCAACCGGCTCAACAACGAGTTCGAGGATTTCCTCTTCGGCCGTATCGACCTGCTCCTCGGCAAGGACGGCAAGAAGGGACCCGACGGCGCCTACACCGCCGTCGAGCCCGCCGAGGGTGCCGTACGCGACGACAACACCGCCGACATCGCCGAGACCCTGCACATCGGCCGCATCGGCGTACTCGACCAGGACTACTCCCCGCTGGTCATCGACTGGCGGGCCCCGGCCGCGGCCCCCTTCTACCGCTCCACCCCGGTCGATCCGGGGCGGGTCGTACGGCGCCGGGTCATCCGCTCCAAGGGGCGCCGGGTGCTGAGCGTCGAGGACGACCTGATGCGCCCCGAGCTCAAGGCCTTCCTCGGCGGCAACGAGCTGCCCGTCATCGGCGACGGCGCCCTCATGGCCGCCCTCGGCCAGGCCCGCAGCCACACCATGCGGGACATCGTGGCGTCCATCCAGGCCGAGCAGGACCTGGTCATCCGCGCCCCCGCCGCCTCCGTGACGTACGTCGAGGGCGGGCCGGGGACAGGGAAGACGGCCGTGGCGCTGCACCGCGCCGCCTACCTCCTCTACCAGGACCGTCGCCGGTACGCGGGCGGCATCCTGATCGTCTCGCCGACCCCGCTGCTGGTGGCGTACACCGAGGGCGTGCTCCCGTCGCTGGGCGAGGAGGGCCAGGTCGCCATCCGGGCGATCGGCTCACTCGTCGACGGAGCCGAGGCCACGCTGTACGACTCCCCGGCCACGGCCCGCGCCAAGGGCTCGTACCGCATGCTCAAGGTGCTGCGGAAGGCGGCCCGTGGCGCCCTGGAGCTGAACGATTCGCCGGCCCGGCTCAGGGTCGTCGCCTTCGGCCGCCGGCTCGAACTGGAAGCGGCCGAGCTGGAGCGGATCCGCCGCAACGCCCTGGGCGGTACGGCACCCGTGAACCTGCTGCGCCCACGCGCCCGCAAGCTGCTGCTCGACGCCCTGTGGGCGCAGTCGGGCGGCGCCACCCGCCACTCCGACCCGGAGCTCGCCGCCGAACTGCGCTCCTCCTTCGACGAGGACGTCACCTCGGAGGACAGCTTCATCGCCTTCCTCGACGCCTGGTGGCCGGAGCTGGCCCCGAAGGCCGTGCTGGAGGCGATGGCCGACGATCGGCGGCTCGGCCGCTGGGCCCGCCGGATCCTCAACCCCGGCGAGGTCCGCAAGGTCGCCCGCTCGCTCAAGCGGGACGGCCACTCCGTGCACGACATCGCCATGCTCGACGAGCTCCAGGCCATCCTCGGCAGCCCGGCCCGCCCGAAGCGGAAGCGCGAGCTGGACCCGCTCGACCAGCTCACCGGCCTGGAGGAGCTGATGCCGGTCCGCGAGGAGTCGCAGCGCGAGCGCGCCGAGCGGCTGGCGGCCGAGCGCGTCGAGTACGCCCATGTCATCGTCGACGAGGCCCAGGACGTCACGCCGATGCAGTGGCGCATGCTGGGCCGCCGCGGCCGGCACGCCACCTGGACGATCGTCGGCGACCCGGCCCAGTCCTCCTGGTCCGACGTCGACGAGGCGGCCCAGGCCCGCGACGAGGCGCTCGGCTCCCGTCCACGCCGCCGCTTCCAGCTCACCGTGAACTACCGCAACCCGGCCGAGATCGCCGAGCTGGCGGCGAAGGTGCTGGCCCTCGCCATGCCGGGCTCGCAGTCCCCGTCGGCGGTCCGCTCCACCGGCGTCGAGCCTCGTTTCGTGACAACGAACAAAGGACACAGCACCGTCGTACGGGACTCCCTCGCGCACACCGTCCGCGAGGAGGCCGCGCGGCTGCTCGACCGCGTCGACGGCACGGTCGGCGTCGTCGTCGCCATGCAGCGGCGTGACGAGGCGGCCAAGTGGCTCGCCGGTCTCGGCGACCGGGTCGTGGCGCTCGGCAGCCTGGAGGCGAAGGGCCTGGAGTACGACGCCACGGTCGTCGTCTCCCCGGCGGAGATCGCGGACGAGTCCCCGGCCGGCCTGCGCGTGCTGTACGTCGCGCTGACCCGGGCCACCCAGCAGCTGACGGTGGTGTCCGGGGAGCGGGACGAGCCGGACGCGACCGGGGTGCCGGACCTGCTGAGGGACTGATCGGGTCATCGTGGGCGGCAGGAAAACGAACTCGCGGTGCGGGAATGGCCTTACGGGATCTGTTTGTTAGCCTGGGTGTGGCACCGGCTCGATCCAAGCCCCCGGGCCCAACCTTCGTCGCTACGAGCGACCACTTGCCGCGAGGCGAGCATGGCGGGCCGGTGTCATGAACGTTGAAGAGGTCCACGTCACGATGTGACGTGGACCTCTTTTTATAGGAAGACGTGGCGAACAATACGTTCGCAATCCAAGCCCGGCTAACTCCTACTCGACGGTAGGTGCGACGATCGGACGGCATCCAGCGTCACACGGTGAAAGCAGAGGAAGTCGGCCATGGCAACGGCGCCCAGCGTCTCCTACTCGATGACGGTCCGGCTGGAGGTGCCCGCGAGCGGAACCGCGGTGTCCCAGCTCACCGGAGCCGTCGAGTCCCACGGAGGCTCGGTCACCGGCCTCGACGTCACCGCCTCCGGGCACGAGAAGCTCCGCATCGACGTCACCATCGCGGCCACCTCCACCGCGCACGCCGACGAGATCGTCGAGCAGCTGCGCACCATCGAGGGCGTCACGCTCGGCAAGGTCTCCGACCGTACGTTCCTGATGCACCTCGGCGGCAAGATCGAGATGGCGTCGAAGCACCCCATCCGCAACCGTGACGACCTCTCGATGATCTACACGCCGGGCGTGGCCCGCGTCTGCATGGCCATCGCCGAGAACCCCGAGGACGCCCGCCGCCTCACCATCAAGCGCAACTCCGTTGCGGTTGTGACGGACGGCTCGGCGGTGCTGGGCCTCGGCAACATCGGCCCGAAGGCCGCGCTGCCCGTCATGGAGGGCAAGGCGGCCCTCTTCAAGCGGTTCGCCGGCATCGACGCCTGGCCGATCTGCCTCGACACCCAGGACACCGACGCGATCGTCGAGATCGTCAAGGCGATCGCCCCCGGGTTCGCCGGCATCAACCTCGAGGACATCTCCGCCCCGCGCTGCTTCGAGATCGAGGCGCGGCTGCGCGAGGCCCTCGACATCCCGGTCTTCCACGACGACCAGCACGGCACGGCGATCGTCGTCCTCGCCGCCCTCACCAACGCACTTCGCGTCGCGGGCAAGGCGATTGAGAACATCCGCGTCGTCATGTCCGGCGCCGGCGCGGCCGGTACGGCCATCCTCAAGCTGCTGCTCGCGGCGGGCGTGAAGAACGCCGTCGTCGCCGACATCCACGGCGTCGTGCACGCCGGCCGCGAGGACCTGCGGGACGCCCCCGCCGACTCGCCGCTGCGCTGGATCGCCGACAACACCAACCCCGAGGGCCTGACCGGCACGCTGAAGGAGGCCGTGCGCGGCGCGGACGTCTTCATCGGCGTCTCCGCCCCGAACGTCCTGGACGGCGACGACGTGGCCGCCATGGCCGACGACGCGATCGTGTTCGCGCTCGCGAACCCGGACCCCGAGGTCGATCCGGCAATCGCCCGTCAGACTGCGGCAGTTGTGGCCACCGGCCGCTCCGACTTCCCGAACCAGATCAACAACGTGCTGGTCTTCCCGGGCGTCTTCCGCGGTCTGCTGGACGCGCAGTCCCGCACGGTCAACACCGAGATGATGCTCGCGGCCGCGAAGGCGCTGGCGGATGTGGTGACCGAGGACGAGCTGAACCCGAACTACATCATCCCGAGCGTCTTCAACGACAAGGTCGCGGGAGCGGTCGCCGGCGCGGTGCGGGAAGCGGCGAAGGCCGTCAGCGCCGTCGCGTCGGACGAGTAGTCACCCGGCGCCGGGGCGGGCGTTGCCGGGGGCTGCCGCTCCCGGCCCCCGCTGCGCCCGGAAAGTGTGTGGCGGCTGTGAGGATCGCCACGGCAAGCCCTTGTAACGGCGCGTCGTGGAACCAAGGGCCTCCAGCCGCCGTTTATCGTGACGCGAAAGCTCAGGCCCTCTCTTCGTGTGACTCCCAAGGGTGTTCTCACGACTCCTCCGGGTGCCGGATTGGCTTTCCCGCTGCAGGTAGGGGCAGGATGCGTCCCTGGGCGCGAGGGTCTGACGGACGGACCCGGGTCCGGGGACTGTCCGAGGACCCTGGCAGCATCGGCTTTTCGCTGTGCCCACTATGCGGCTCCGCCGCGTGGCACGCCTCAACAGCAAGAAGAACACGGGAGTAACAACATGAACCGCAGTGAGCTGGTGGCCGCGCTGGCCGACCGCGCCGAGGTGACCCGCAAGGACGCCGACGCCGTGCTGGCCGCGTTCGCCGAGACCGTCGGCGAGGTCGTCGCCAAGGGCGACGAGAAGGTCACCATCCCTGGCTTCCTTACCTTCGAGCGCACCCACCGTGCCGCTCGCACCGCGCGCAACCCGCAGACCGGCGACCCGATCCAGATCCCGGCCGGCTACAGCGTCAAGGTCTCCGCGGGCAGCAAGCTCAAGGAAGCCGCCAAGGGCAAGTAAGCCTGACGGTGCGTCTCGGGACGACGTACGAGGCTCAGTAACGCCAATGGGGCGGCCCCCTTCACCGGGGGCCGCCCCATCGTCGTGTCTACGACCGGGTCGTGGCGCCTAGCCGAGCGCCTTGCCCGGCAACTCCACCTTCGCGCCCAGCTCCACAAGCTTCTCCATGAAGTTCTCGTAGCCGCGGTTGATGAGGTCGATGCCGTGGACGCGGGACGTGCCCTGGGCCGCCAGGGCGGCGATGAGGTACGAGAAGCCGCCGCGCAGGTCGGGGATGACCAGGTCGGCGCCCTGGAGCTTGGTGGGGCCCGAGACGACCGCGGAGTGCAGGAAGTTGCGCTGGCCGAAGCGGCAGTCGGAGCCGCCCAGGCACTCGCGGTAGAGCTGGATGTGGGCGCCCATCTGGTTCAGGGCCGAGGTGAAGCCGAGGCGGGACTCGTAGACCGTCTCGTGGATGATGGACAGGCCCGTCGCCTGCGTGAGGGCGACCACCAGCGGCTGCTGCCAGTCCGTCTGGAAGCCGGGGTGCACGTCCGTCTCCAGCGCGATGGACTTCAACTGGCCGCCGGGGTGCCAGAAACGGATGCCCTCGTCGTCGATCTGGAAGGCACCGCCCACCTTCCGGTAGGTGTTCAGGAACGTCATCATCGAGCGCTGCTGGGCGCCACGGACGTAGATGTTGCCCTCGGTCGCCAGCGCCGCGGACGCCCAGGAGGCGGCCTCCAGGCGGTCCGGGAGGGCCTTGTGGTTGTAGCCGCCGAGGCTGTCCACACCGGTGATGCGGATGGTGCGGTCGGTGTCCATCGCGATGATGGCGCCCATCTTCTGCAGGACGCAGATGAGGTCCTCGATCTCCGGCTCCACAGCCGCGTTCGAGAGCTCGGTGACGCCCTCGGCGAGCACGGCCGTCAGCAGCACCTGCTCGGTCGCGCCCACGGACGGGTACGGCAGCCGGATCTTCGTGCCGCGCAGCCGCGTCGGAGCCTCCAGGTACTGCCCGTCGGCCCGCTTCTCGATCGTCGCGCCGAACTGGCGCAGCACCTCGAAGTGGAAGTCGATGGGCCGGCCGCCGATGTCGCAGCCGCCGAGGCCCGGGATGAAGGCGTGCCCGAGGCGGTGCAGCAGCGGGCCGCACAGCAGGATCGGGATACGGCTCGAACCCGCGTGGGCATCGATGTCAGCGACGTTCGCGCTCTCCACGTGCGACGGGTCCATCACCAGCTCGCCCGGTTCCTCACCCGGGCGGACCGTCACCCCGTGCAGCTGCAGCAGTCCGCGTACGACGCGCACGTCACGGATGTCCGGCACGTTGCGCAGTCGACTTGGCTCGCCGCCCAGCAGAGCGGCGACCATCGCCTTCGGTACGAGGTTCTTCGCACCGCGGACACGGATCTCGCCCTCCAGCGGGGTTCCGCCGTGGACAAGCAGGACATCGTCGTTGACGGTCATGTATCTCGCGTTCCGATGAGTTGGGCAGGGGCCAGGAGGGAAAGGGTAATCGCCGCCGACCCCCCTTCAGTAAGCCCGAGGACGGCCCAGGAACGTCATAGCTCTGTCACAACACGAACCGTTCCCTGCCGGGCACAAGCGGTCACCATCACGGCCGTGCGCCGCTCGGCGCTCCTTTCCGCCCTGCCGTCTCCCACCACCACCCTCAAACGAGGCCTTACCAGGCCGCTCCTTCAATTCATGGCTGCATTCACTCCCGAACCGGCATTGCCTCCCCACACGAAGGGAAGATGCGGGATCATGTCTGGCATGACCGAGGTGTCCTCGCTCACAGGGCGGCTGCTCGTGGCAACGCCCGCCCTGGCGGACCCGAACTTCGACCGCGCGGTGGTGCTCCTTCTCGACCACGACGAGGAGGGCTCCCTCGGTGTCGTCCTCAACCGTCCCACCCCCGTGGACGTGGGCGACATTCTGGAGGGCTGGGCGGACCTCGCCGGTGAGCCGGGCGTCGTCTTCCAGGGCGGCCCGGTGTCCCTCGACTCGGCGCTCGGCGTCGCCGTCATCCCCGGCGACGCGAACGGCGAGAGCGCCCCGCTGGGCTGGCGCCGGGTGCACGGCGCGATCGGGCTCGTCGATCTGGAGGCACCGCCGGAGCTGCTCGCCTCGGCCGTCGGCAGTCTGAGAATCTTCGCCGGATACGCCGGCTGGGGACCCGGCCAGCTGGAGGACGAGCTGGTGGAGGGCGCCTGGTACGTCGTCGAGTCCGAGCCCGGGGACGTCTCCTCGCCGTCGCCGGAAAGACTCTGGCGCGAGGTCCTGCGCCGTCAGCGCAACGAGCTCGCGATGGTGGCCACGTACCCCGACGACCCGTCGCTCAACTGATGCGTGTGAGCTTCAGTACTCTTGGCGGTATGAGCACTCTCGAGCCCGAGCGCGGGACTGGTACGGGGACCCTCGTAGAGCCGACGCCACAGGTGTCCCACGGCGACGGCGACCACGAGCGCTTCGCCCACTACGTCCAGAAGGACAAGATCATGGCGAGCGCCCTCGACGGCACCCCCGTCGTGGCGCTCTGCGGCAAGGTCTGGGTGCCCGGCCGCGACCCGAAGAAGTACCCGGTGTGTCCCATGTGCAAGGAGATCTACGAGTCCATGGGCGCCGGCGGCGGCGGCGACGACAAGGGCAAGGGCGGCGACAAGAAGTAACCCTCCCCTCGGCTGAGTTCCGCGAGGCCCCCGGGGTGCGTTTCGGCGCGCCCCGGGGGCTTTCGCGTGTCACGAAGTGGTTGAGACCTCTTGTGGGCATGTTCACGTAGTCCTTAGGCTCCGATGCGTTGTGCAGAGCGAAACCGTCATTGCATATGTTGCAACGCACGCTCGGAGGACCGCTCCATGAAGCTCGCCCCCAGACTCGCCGTACTGCTCACCGCCCTGGCCGTCACCGCCTGCGCCCCGCAGACCTCCGCCAACTCCTCCTCCGACAAGGACGAGAAGACCGGCACCCTGCGTGTCTGGCTCTTCCAGGAAGTCGGCAACAAGCCGAAGGAGAAGGTGGTCGACTCCGTCGTCACCGCCTTCGAGAAGGCCCACGAGGGCACCGAGGTCGACGTCGAGTACATCCCCGTCGAGACCCGCGCCCAGCGCGTGAAGGCCGCCTTCAACGACCCGGACTCCGCCCCCGACGTGATGGAGTACGGCAACACCGACACCGCCGGCTATGTCAAGGACGGCGGACTCCTCGACGTCACCGAGGAGTTCGGCGACTGGAGCGAGGCCAAGGACACCGACCCCACCGCCGAGCAGTCCGTCACCGTGGACGGCAGGATCTACGGGGCGCCCTTCTACGTCGGCGTCCGCGCCCTGTACTACCGCTCGGACGTCTTCGAGGAACTCGGCCTTGAAGTCCCGCAGAACATGGCCGAGTTGGCGATCACGGCCCGCAAGATCCGCGCCGCGAAGCCCGAGTTGTACGGGCTCGTGGTCGGCGGGGCGTACACGTACGGCGCGATGCCGTTCGTGTGGGCCAACGGCGGCGAGATCGCGGCCGACAAGGGCGGCTCGTACACCTCGGCGATCGACAGCGCGGCCGCCCGGAAGGGCATCAAGGCCAACACCTCGCTCTTCACCGACGACAACTGTCCCGCCGCCAAGTGCGCGGGCATGGGCGGCAACGACACGGTCACCGCGTTCGCGGCCGGCAAGGCGGGCATGGCGATCGGCGGTGACTTCAGCCATACCGCCGTGGAGGCC
Source organism: Streptomyces sp. DT2A-34 (assembly GCF_030499515.1). Lineage (NCBI taxonomy): Bacteria > Bacillati > Actinomycetota > Actinomycetes > Kitasatosporales > Streptomycetaceae > Streptomyces > Streptomyces sp. DT2A-34. Next base: position 6,259,202 of record NZ_JASTWJ010000001.1, read on the forward strand.
GGGAAGGTGAAGGGCAAGTACGCGGTCGTGCCGTTGCCGGGGGGTGAAGGCGGGGTCCATTGCGCCGGCGTTCGCCGGGGGCAACAACATCGGGGTGCTCAAGAGCACGTCGCATCGGACGCTGGCCGTTGAGCTGATGGAGGAGCTGGCCTCGAAGAAGACGCAGGCTTCGATGTTCGAGGCGATGGGGTTCCTGCCGACCTTCTCCGACGTCAGGCATCAGGTTGCGGCTGAGGAGCCGTATGTGAAGCCCTTCGCGGAGACCCTCGCTGCGGGGACCAGGTTCGTCCCTGCCTCGCCCGCGTGGGCGCAGATCGACTCGTCGCTGGTGCTGCCGACGATGTTCCAGGAGGTCATCAGCGGTAAGAAGGACGTGGCGGCGGCTTCGAAGGACGCGGCGAAGAAGATGGACGACGCGTTCGGCTCCGCCGGATGACGGCGCCCCACAGCTCGGGGGCTGCGGATCGTTTGCGGCTGCCGGTAGTTCGTGGCTTGTCGCGCCCACGCGGCGGTAGCCGCATATTCAGCACAGCCCCGCGCCCTTGGGGCGTGGCGGCGCGGGGCGCCGGAAGGGTCCCGCGGCTCCCTGGCTCTACCTTGCCCCTGCCCTGATCGTCCTCGGCGGGCTGCTCGTCTACCCCATCTGTCAGCTCGGGCTGATCTCGCTCTTCCAGTACACCCAGGCGCAGGTCAGTGGCGGTGAACCGACCACCTTTCAGGGATTCGGGAACTACGCGGACCTGTTCTCGGACTCGCAGTTCTGGCAGGTGCTGGTCGCCACCGTCGTCTTCGCGGCAGCTTGCGTCGTCTCGACCCTCGCCGTCGGCTGTTCTCTCGCCGTACTACTCACACGCGTGCGGGCGCTGCCCCGGCTGGCGCTCATGCTGGCCGCGCTCGGGGCCTGGGCGACCCCCGCCATCACCGGGTCCACGGTGTGGCTGTTCCTGTTCGACCCGGACTTCGGGCCGGTGAACCGCGTCCTGGGCCTCGGCGACCACTCATGGACGTACGGGCGCTTCAGTGCCTTCTTCCTGGTCCTGCTCGAAGTGGTCTGGTGCTCCTTCCCGTTCGTGATGGTGACGGTGTACGCCGGCATCCGTGCCGTACCGGCGGAGGTGCTGGAGGCCGCCGCGCTGGACGGTGCCTCGCAGTGGCGGATCTGGCGGTCGGTGCTGGCGCCGATGCTGCGGCCGATCCTGGTGGTCGTCACCATCCAGTCCGTCATCTGGGACTTCAAGGTGTTCACGCAGATCTACGTCATGACGAACGGCGGCGGCATCGCGGGCCAGAACCTCGTCCTGAACGTGTACGCCTACCAAAAGGCATTCGCGTCCTCGCAGTACGGCCTGGGCTCGGCGATCGGTGTGGTGATGCTGCTGATCCTGCTGGCGGTGACGCTGGTGTATCTGCGGCTGTTGCGCAGGCAGGGGGAGGAACTGTGAGGTCCATGAGTTCCGCGAGGTCCGTGGGATTCGTACGGCGTCCCTGGCGGCTGTTCGCCGAGGCGTCCGCGCTGCTGATCGCCCTGGTGGTGGCCTTTCCGCTGTACTGGATGGTGCTCAGCGCCTTCAAACCCGCCGGGGAGATCGAGTCGAGCGAGCCGCGGCCCTGGACGCTCGCGCCTTCCCTGGATTCCTTCCGGCGGGTCTTCGAGCAGAACGAATTCGGCCGTTACTTCCTCAACAGCCTTGTCGTCGCGTGCACTGTGGTGATCGTCTCGGCGTTGATCGCGTTTCTCGCGGCGACCGCGGTGACACGATTCCGCTTCCGCTTCCGGACCACCTTGCTGATCATGTTTCTGGTGGCCCAGATGGTGCCGGTGGAGGCCCTGACGATCCCCCTGTTCTTCCTCATGCGGGACTTCGGCCAACTGAACACGCTCGGCGCGCTGATCCTGCCGCACATCGCCTTCTCGCTGCCCTTCGTGATCTGGATGCTGCGGGGGTTTGTGAAGGCGGTTCCCGAGGCCCTGGAGGAGGCCGCGTACATGGACGGGGCGAGCCGGTCGCGATTCCTGTGGCAGATCCTTTTCCCGCTCGTCTTCCCGGGGCTCGTGGCCACGAGCGTGTTTTCCTTCATCTCGGCCTGGAACGACTTCCTCTTCGCCAAGTCCTTCATCATCAGCGACACTTCGCAGTCGACCCTGCCGATGGCCCTGCTCGTCTTCTACAAGCCGGACGAGCCGGACTGGGGCGGGGTGATGGCGGCGTCCACGGTGATGACGATTCCGGTGCTGATCTTCTTCGTGCTCGTGCAGCGACGGCTGGTGTCGGGGCTGGGCGGAGCGGTAAAGGACTGACGTGACTGAACTGACTCCAGCGCCCCGCAGCGTCGTCACCGGTTCCGGCGAAGTGCGGCTGACGGCGCACTCCCGGCTCTACGCCGGCACCGCGACGGAGGGCGTCGGTCATTGGCTGCGCACCGTCCTCCATCAGGCCACCGGCCTGCCGTTGCGCGAGGGGCGGGAGCTCGACGACACCGACGGCGATGGCATCGGGCTCCAGCTCGATCCCGGGCTCGGCCCCGAGGAGTACCGCCTCGTCAGCGACTGGAGCGGCGTCCTCATCGAGGGCGGCAGCGCGGCCGGCGTCTTCTGGGGCGCCCAGACACTGCGGCAGCTCCTCGGCCCCGACGCGTACCGCAGGGCGCCGATCGGCCGCGACCGCGGCTGGACCGTGCCGCACGTCACGATCGAGGACAGCCCCCGCTTCCGCTGGCGCGGCCTCATGCTCGACGTCGCCCGGCACTTCATGCCCAAGGACGGTGTCCTGCGTTACCTGGACCTCCTGGCCGCCCACAAACTCAACGTCTTCCACTTCCACCTGACGGACGACCAGGGCTGGCGCATCGAGATCAGGAAGTACCCCCGGCTCACCGAGGTCGGCTCCTGGCGGGCGCGCACGAAATTCGGCCACCGGGCCTCCCCGCTGTGGGACGAGAAGCCGCACGGTGGCCACTACACGCAGGACGACATCCGCGAGATCGTCGCCTACGCCGCCGAGCGGCATATCACCGTCGTCCCCGAAATCGACGTACCCGGCCACTCGCAGGCCGCCATCGCCGCGTACCCGGAACTCGGCAACACCGACGTCATCGACACCTCCACGCTCTTGGTCTGGGACACCTGGGGGATCAATCCGAACGTACTCGCCCCCACTGACAACACCCTGCGCTTCTACGAGGGGGTGTTCGAGGAAGTCCTGGAGCTGTTCCCCTCGGAGTTCATTCATGTCGGGGGTGACGAATGCCTCAAGGACCAGTGGCGGCGGTCGGGCACCGCGCAGGAGCGCATCAGGGAACTCGGGTTGAAGGACGAGGACGAGCTCCAGGCGTGGTTCATCGGCCACTTCGACACCTGGCTCGCCGCGCGCGGGCGGCGGCTGATCGGCTGGGACGAGATCCTGGAGGGCGGGCTCGCCCCGGGCGCGGCGGTGTCCTCCTGGCGCGGGTACGCGGGCGGCATCGCGGCGGCCCGCGCCGGCCACGACGTCGTCATGTGCCCCGAGCAGCAGGTGTATCTGGACCACCGGCAGGACGAGGGCGCGGACGAGCCGGTCCCCATCGGCTACGTCCGCACCCTGGAGGACGTCTATCGGTTCGAGCCCGTTCCCGCGGAGTTGACGCCGGACGAGGCCCGGCACGTGCTCGGGACGCAGGCCAACGTGTGGACCGAGGTGATGGAGGACCACGCGCGCGTGGACTACCAGACCTTCCCGCGCCTGGCCGCGTTCGCCGAGGTCGCCTGGAGCCGCCTGCCGGCCCCGGCGGAACGGGACTTCGCCGACTTCGAGCGGCGGATGGCCGCCCACTACCGGCGACTTGACGCCCTGGGAGTCGCGTACCGGCCGCCGACGGGACCGCGGCCGTGGCAGCGGCGCCCCGGTGTGCTCGGCCGTCCGATCGACGGCCCGCCCCCGAACAGGTAATGGAAAAAACCGGCACAGTGTCACCGAAGAGTGTCAATCGGTATGCACCGGTGATGGGGTGCGAAAACGGACCATCTGCCCGGTGAGGTGGGCGAATGCCTCCTAGCGGACCCCTGTCTTCGGGTCCTGCGAAGATGTGCCAGAGTTGCCACGTCCGCCCTGTCAGCACGTACCGTACGGCAGCACAGGTGGGACCAGGTGGGGCAGCGGGAAGGGGCAGCCGGTTTGACCACGCACACACCGCAGGCGGCGCAGGCCGTCACGCTGCCCACGACGCTGGACGAGGCCGTGGCGGCACTCGCCGACACGCCCGCCGCCGTGCCCGTGGCGGGCGGCACCGACCTCATGGCCGCAGTCAACTCCGGGCAGCTCAGGCCCGCCGCCCTCGTCGGCCTCGGCCGGATCAGCGAGATCCGTGGCTGGCAGTACCAGGACGGCCACGCCCTGCTGGGTGCCGGACTCACGCACGCGCGGATGGGCCGCCCCGACTTCGCCGCCCTGATCCCGGCGCTCGCGGCCGCCGCGCGCGCGGCCGGCCCGCCGCAGATCCGCAACGCGGGCACCCTCGGCGGCAACATCGCCTCGGCGTCCCCGACCGGTGACGCGCTGCCGGTCCTCGCCGCCCTCGAAGCGACCCTGATCATCGCGGGCCCGGGCGGAGCCCGCCGGGAGATCCCGGTGTCGCACCTGCTGGCCGGCATGGAGATGCTGCGCGCCGGCGAACTCATCGGCTACGTGCGCGTGCCGCTGCTGCACGCCCCGCAGGTCTTCCTCAAGGCCACCGGCCGCACCGGACCGGGGCGCGCGATGGCGTCCGTCGCCGTCGTCCTCGACCCCGCCCGGCGCGGGGTCAGGTGCGCCGTGGGCGCCATAGCGCCGATGGCGCTCAGGCCGCTGGAGGCCGAGCAGTGGGTCGCCCAGCTGATCGACTGGGACAACAACCGCGCGATCGTCCCCGAGGCGCTGAGCGCCTTCGGGGAGTACGTCGCCGCGGCCTGCATCCCCGACCCGGTCCCGGCCGAGGACGGCTCCGTGACCCAGCATCCGCCCGCCGTACTGCACCTGCGGCGCACCGTCGCCGCGCTGGCCCGACGAGCACTGGGGAGGGCACTGTCATGACCGACGACCAGCACGGAGAGGGCACGCCCCAGGGCGGGAGCCGCTGGGACCCGTTGCCCCAGGGTGACTACGACGACGGTGCCACCGCCTTCGTCAAACTCCCCGAAGGGGGCATCGACGCCCTCCTGGCCTCCTCCGACAGTCCGCTCGCGGCGCCCGGCCACGGGTACGTGCCGCCGCAGATAACGGTCGCGCCGGGCCCGGCCGAGGGCACCGACCCCGCGGCCCCCGGTGCCTGGCCGGTCGCGGGAGCGCCCGTCGAGGGCGCCCAGTGGCCCGATCCGAACGCCGCCCCGCAGGACGCGGGCACCGGCCAGTTCACGTACAACCCCGGGGCCACCCAGCAGTGGAACTTCTCGGAGACCGCGACAGGCCAGGAGGCGGCTCCCGCACCTGGTCAGGACGTCACCGGGCAGTGGTCGATCCCCGTCGCCGGCGGTGATCTCCCGGACGAGTCGGGCGAGTTCACCACGTCGTCGCTCGTCGAGCAGTGGGGCGGAACGCCTCCGGCCACACTGCCTGGCGGCGCGCCCGCACCCTGGGCGACCCAGGCGACCGGGCAGCCGTGGGGGCAGCAGGCCGAGGCCGCGGCGGCGACCGACGAGGCGCTCGGAGCCGCTCCGGCGACGGGAGAGCTGACGGGAGCCGGGCACGCGCCCGGGCACCCGGGACAGCCCGGGACGCACGCCGGCGACCAGCACGCCGTACACACCACCGACCACCCCGGCGAGCAGCCCGGCCCGGACCCGCACGCGCGCGTGGAGCCCGGTTCCGGCGCGCACGCTCCCGGGGAGCCGACCGCGTCCGAGCCGTCGGCCGAGACCGCCTCGGAAGCCTCCCAGGGCGCTCCTGAGCCCGACGAGGCCGCCACGGACGCCCAAGGCGCCCCAGAGGCCGCCGAGGGCCCCGCAGAGGCCTCCGCCGAGCCCGCCGCGACCCAGGGCGGAGACACCGACCCGCAGGCCGCCGAGGACCCAGCGCAGGCAGCCGCCTCCGACGACGTACCGGCACCCCACGGCGAGGAACACCCCCTCGCCTCCTACGTCCTGCGCGTCAACGGCGCCGACCGGCCCGTCTCCGACGCCTGGATCGGCGAATCGCTGCTCTACGTGCTGCGCGAGCGGCTCGGGCTCGCGGGCGCCAAGGACGGCTGCTCGCAGGGCGAGTGCGGGGCGTGCAACGTGCAGGTCGACGGGCGGCTCGTCGCGTCCTGCCTGGTGCCCGCCGTGACCGCCGCCGGCAGCGAGGTCCGTACGGTCGAGGGCCTGGCCGTCGACGGTCAGCCCTCGGACGTGCAGCGGGCGCTCGCGCGATGCGGCGCCGTGCAGTGCGGCTTCTGCGTGCCGGGCATGGCGATGACCGTGCACGACCTGCTGGAGGGCAACCCGGCGCCGACCGAGCTGGAGGCCCGCCAGGCGCTGTGCGGCAACCTGTGCCGCTGCTCCGGCTACCGGGGCGTCCTGGAGGCCGTCAAGGAGGTCGTCGCCGAGCGCGAGGCGCACACGGCGGCCGACGACGGCGAACAGGACGGCGACGAGCCGCGTATCCCTCACCAGGCGGGCCCGGGGGCCGGCGGGGTCAACCCGTCGGCGTTCGAGGCACCCGGAGCGATGAACCCGGGGCCTGCGCGGCCGCATGACCAGGCGTACGGACAGGACGGAGGCCAGGCGTGAGCAACGAAGCCGCCACCGCGACCACAGCCGCGGAGGCAGCACCCGCCCCCGAGCTGATCCCGCACGGCATCGGCGCCTCCCTGCCGGCCGCCGACGCCCGCGCCAAGACCGAGGGCACCTTCCCGTATGCGGCCGACCTGTGGGCCGAGGGCCTGCTCTGGGCGGCCGTCCTGCGCTCGCCGCACCCGCACGCGCGCATCACGTCCATCGACACCTCCCACGCGCGCGAGATGCCCGGCGTACGGGCCGTCGTCACCCACGAGGACGTCCCCGGCAGCCCGCTGCTCGGCCGTGGCACGGCGGACCGCCCGGTCTTCGCCTCCGAGGTCGTACGCCATCACGGCGAGCCCATCGCCGCCGTCGCCGCCGACCACCCGGACACCGCGCGCCTGGCCGCCGCGGCCGTGATCGTCGAGTACGAGGTACTCGACCCGATCACCGACCCCGAGCAGGCCTTCGAGGCCGAGCCGCTGCACCCCGCCGGCAACCTGATCCGCCACATCCCGCTGCGTCACGGCGACGCCGACGCGGTCGGCGACATCGTCGTGGAGGGCCTGTACCGCATCGGCCGCCAGGACCCGGCCCCCATCGGAGCCGAGGCGGGCCTCGCGGTTCCGCGCCCCGACGGCGGCGTCGAGCTCTACCTGGCCTCCACCGACCCGCACACCGACCGCGACCGGGCCGCCGCCTGCTACGGCCTGGAGCCCGAGCGCGTGAAGGTCGTCGTCACCGGCGTCCCCGGCGCCACCGCCGACCGTGAGGACCAGGGTTTCCAACTCCCGCTCGGCCTGCTGGCGCTGAAGACGGGCTGCCCGGTCAAGCTCACGGCCACGCGCGAGGAGTCCTTCCTCGGCCACACCCACCGGCACCCCACCCTCCTGCGCTACCGCCACCACGCGGACGTCGAGGGCAGACTCGTGAAGGTCGAGGCGCAGATCCTGCTGGACGCGGGCGCGTACGCCGACACCTCCTCCGAGGCCCTCGCCGCCGCGGTCGCCTTCGCCTGCGGCCCGTACGTCGTCCCGAACGCCTTCATCGAGGGCTGGGCCGTACGCACCAACAACCCGCCCTCCGGCCATGTGCGCGGCGAGGGCGCCATGCAGGTGTGCGCCGCCTACGAGGCGCAGATGGACAAGCTGGCCAAGAAGCTCGGCCTGGACCCGGCCGAGCTGCGCCTGCGCAACGTGATGGCGACGGGCGACGTACTCCCCACGGGCCAGACGGTGACCTGCCCGGCCCCGGTCGCGGAACTGCTCCAGGCCGTACGGGACTACCCGCTCCCCGCCCTCCCCAAGGACACGCCCGAGGACGAGTGGCTGCTGCCCGGCGGCCCCGAGGGCGCGGGCGAGCCGGGCGCGGTGCGCCGCGGCGTCGGCTACGGCCTGGGCATGGTGCACATGCTCGGCGCCGAGGGCGCCGACGAGGTCTCCACGGCGACCGTGAAGGTCCACGACGGCGTCGCGACCGTGCTGTGCGCGGCGGTCGAGACCGGCCAGGGTTTCACCACACTGGCCCGGCAGATCGTCCAGGAGACGCTCGGCATCGACGAGGTGCATGTGGCGCCCGTGGACACCGACCAGCCCCCGGCGGGTGCGGGCTGCCGCGGCCGCCACACCTGGGTGTCGGGCGGCGCGGTGGAGCGGGCGGCGAAGATGGTCCGTACGCAGCTGCTCCAGCCCCTGGCGCACAAGTTCGGCATGTCCACCGAGCTGCTCCAGATCACCGACGGCAAGATCACCTCGTACGACGGCGTCCTGTCGACCACCGTCACCGAGGCGCTGGACGGCAAGGAACTGTGGGCGACCGCTCAGTGCCGCCCGCACCCGACCGAGCCGCTGAACGAGTCCGGCCAGGGCGACGCCTTCGTGGGCATGTCCTTCTGCGCGATCCGCGCGGTGGTGGACGTCGACATCGAACTCGGCTCGGTACGGGTCGTAGAGCTGGCGCTCGCCCAGGACGTCGGCCATGTGCTGAACCCGGCCCAGCTGGAGGCGCGGATCGAGGCGGGGGTGACGCAGGGCGTGGGCATCGCGCTCACGGAGAACCTGCGCTCGGCACGCGGCGTGATCCGCCACCCGGACCTGACGGGCTATGCGCTGCCGACGGCCCTGGACGCCCCGGACATCCGGATCGTGAAGCTCGTCGAGGAACGCGACGTGGTCGCGCCCTTCGGCGCCAAAGCGGTGAGCGCGGTGCCGGTGGTGACGTCGCCGGCGGCCATCGCCTCGGCCGTACGGGCCGCGACGGGCCGCCCGGTGAACCGCCTGCCGATCCGGCCGCAGGCGGCGGTGGTGACGGGGCAGTGACCGAGCCGGATCCGCCGCGCTACGAACCGGCCCCCGGTGTGGGCAGGCTGGCGCTGTGGATCCTGCTGTTCCTGCTCGCCGCGATCGCCGTCGTCCTGGGCGGCGTGTACCTCACGTGAGGCGCGGGGTCGTGCTGATCACCGGCGATGGGGGCACCTCCCGCGCCCTTCAGGCAGCGGGGGAGGCGGCCGGGAAGTCGACGGTCGCGCAGGCGCTGGCCATGGGGGTCCCCCCACGCCTTTAAGGCAGTGGGGGAAGCTGCCGCGGGCGGCTCATGTGCGCGGGGACGTCTTCCGGCGCATGATCGTCTCCGGACGCGAGGAGTACGACCCCGGCGTGCGCGGCGAGGGTGAGGCCCAACTGCGGCTGCGGTACCGGCTGTCGGCGGCGACGGCGGACGCCTACGCGGAGGCCGGGTTCACGGCGGTCGTGCAGGACGTCGTGCTGGGTGCCGAGCTGGCGGCGTACGTACGGCTGCTGCGCACGCGTCCGCTGTACGTGGTGGTCCTGGCGCCGGGCGCCGCGGCCGTGGCGGCGCGGGAGGCAGGGCGGGCGAAGACGGGGTACGGGGCCTGGACGGTCGAGCGACTGGACGGGGCGCTGCGGGCGCAGACGCCGCGGGTCGGGCTGTGGGTGGACTCGTCGGAGCTGACCGTGGGGGAGACCGTCGAGGCGATTCTGGCGGGGCGGGAACGCGCGAGGGTGGACTGAGCGTCTTACTGATGTGAAGCGCTGTCAGTGGCCGTGCTGGGCCGGGGGTGTTGTTCAGCGGTTGTGCTGATCCGGGGCGTTGTCAGTGGTGGCGCGTAGTGTTCTGAGCAGTGGGGACGGCAGCCGGAGCCGGCGGGCCGGTCGGTCGGCCGTGCCCTGCCCGGGGGCGGTGGGCAAGCGCATGCGGGGGAGCCATGAGCACGATGATTACGACTTACGCCAGTACGGCCTACGCCGGTACGACCTGCGTCAGCGACACGGCGATCATCCTGACCGACGCCGAGCTGGCTCCGTATGTCACGCACGCGTCGACGCGGCGCTGGCTCACGGGACCCGGACTGCCGTGCGAAAGCGGCGTGTTGAGCTTCGCCGAGCTGTGCCGTGAGGGTCGGGAGGGCCTGCGGACGGTGGCGGACTCGACGGGCGGTCCGGACGGCCGGCTGGCGGCGGAGCTGCGGGACCAGCTGGTGATAGGCGGGCTGCTGGGCCCCGGCGGTCTGGAGACGGAGTCGGTCCTGCTGGACGGCGCGACGGGCGAGATCTCGACGACGTACTTCCTGCACGACCGCCCCGACCTGATGGACCGCCGCCCGCTGGCACCGTCCCTGCGGACGCTGGTCCGATTCGCGGAGGCGACGGACGAACTGGCCGGCCTGCGCGGCCAGTTCGCCTCCTACGTCGGCCGTTACGGCCCCAAGGCGGTGGCGCAGGCCTCGCAACACCTGCTGGCGGTGTTCGAGGACGGCGCGGACGGCGAGCCGGCGCCGTACTGGAAGATGGCGGCCCTGATCCGTCCCCTGGCGCTCGTCGCGGGCCGGGCCGGAGAGTCGGGGCTGGCCCTGGACCTGCCGCCGCGCCTGCTGGACCAGGAGTTCGGCCAGGGCAAGGTGGTGCGCGTCGAGGAGGTCGACTTCCCCGTCACGCTCACGCACGAGCCGACCCGCCGCTTCCTGCGCGAGGTGGGCCTGCCGGAGGACGGCTTCCTGTTCTCGCTGGAAACGGACGTGCCGCTGCAGACGCTGGCCGAGTACTACGCCGACGAGGAGCCGGTCGCCGAACTGCCCGCGCGGGCCGATCACTTGATACGCCTCGGCCATCTCGTCGAGGACGACAGCCTGGTCGTCGACGGCGAGACGGGCGCGGTCCTGAACTGGAGCGAGCCCGAGGCGAGGCTGTTCCCCCTGAACACGGACGTCTCGACCCTCGCCTTCACTCTCTGGCTGCTCCACCGCGAGCAGGCGATCGACGAGCAGTCGGGCCATGAGCTGACGACCGACACCTACGACCAACTGGCCATGACGATGCTCCAGGTCCTGTCGACGGTCGACCCGACCGGCACCAGGGCCGCCGGCGGGGATGGGCGGCATTACTGGACGGAGGTGTTCCAGGACGAGGCGAGTGGGGTGCTGGAGTCGGTGGGTGGGATGAGGTGAGGGGCGGGCCGTGGTGCGGGAGATCGACAATGCCCGTATGGAGAACGTCATCGTCCGCCCGGCCGGGCCGGGGGAGCTGGCAGCCGTCGCGGGACTGCGGTGGCAGTGGATCCTCGAGAACGACGGTGCGGCGCCGGCAGCCGTCGACCGCGACGCCTTCGTCCGTCACTTCGTCACCTGGGCCGAGGAGAACGCCTCCTCGCACCGCTGCATGGTCCTCGTCGACGGGGACGTCAGCGGTGGCCTCGGGATCATCGGCATGGCGTGGCTGGCGGTGGTCCACCGCGTACCGACGCCGCACGCGCTGCACCGGGCGTCCGGTGATCTTCAGTGCGTGTACGTGGTCCCGGAGGCGCGCGACGCGGGGCTGGGTGGCCGACTGATTGCCGAGACCCTGGCCAGGGCGAGGGACCTCGGTCTGGAGCGGGTCACTGTCCACTCCTCACCTCGCGCGATCCCCGCGTACGCCCGCCAGGGTTTCGAGAACCCGCCGCGCCTCCTCCAGGCCCACGTCACACGGGCTGTGCCGTATCACTGAGGCCGTATCCCCGAGGCCGGGTGCCGCCGGCTGTCGGCCTCGGGGGCAGGTGTCGTCAGGAGGACGAGGACCTGGCGGCGGTGCGGCGGCGGCGGACGGTCAGGACCAGGGCGCCGCCGAGGGCTGCTGCGGTGGCCGCGGCACCGGCGATGAGCGGGGTGCCGTCGGAGCCGGTGCTCGCCAGGTTGCCGTCGACGGATCCGCTGGTGGAACCGCCGGTCGAGGTGCCCGTGGAGGTGCCGGCCGACGTGGCGCCCGTGCTGCCGGTGCCGCCCGTGCCGCCGGTGGACTGGCCGTCGGGGTCGTTGCCGTCGCCGCCCGTGGTGGAGCCGCCGTCCGTCGAGCCGCCGGTGGAGGAGCCGCCGGAGGTGGCGGGGCCGTCCTCGTTGTCGGTCGGGATGTCGATGCGGAGCCAGTCCTTGTCGTTGGCGGTGTTCTTGTCGAACGCCGGGTGGATGTCGTAGACGGAGGTCGCCTTCACCTCGCCCTTGATGGTGCCCTTCACATCGGCGCCGATCTTCAGCATGAAGGTGTACGCGAGCGACTCGCCGACCTCGATGGTGTGGTCGGCGGGGGAGCAGACGTACTTGGACTTGCCGGGCGTTCCCCCGGGGCCGGACGGGCCGTCGATGCCGAACGGCGCGCATTCCTTGGGGACCTCCACAGCGGAGGCGCCCGGCGGGATCTGCACCATGAGCGCCGGCTGGTCGTCGCTCTCGTTGTTCTGGATCCAGCCGGGGCCGTCGTTGCGGAGCCGTACCGTGACCGACTGCTTGTCGCCGGCGAGCGCCTCGGTCCACTCGCCGACCGCGACGAGATCGGCCGAGCTGTCCGCGGTCAGCGCCAGACGCCGGTAGCTGTCGCCGAACCCCTCGCCGGGGGCTTCGCCGGTGGGCCCGGTGCCGTACTCGACGGCCTCCATCAGTGCCTTGGGCAGCGCCTTGAACCGCACGGGGGTTTCGACGGAGGCACCGGGTTCGATGACCGTGTCGAGCTCGCAGAGCGCCTGTCGGACCTGGTCCTCGATGGTCGAGTAGGCGCAGCCCTCGACGGACTCGGGAAAGTCGAGCCCCCGGGTCAGCCGGATCCGGAAGGTGAGGCCGTCCACGGCCGCGGTGCCCTTGTTGGTGATGACGACGGACTCGTCGTACACCTCACCGGGCTTGGGAGACGTACTCGGCAGACTCGAGATCACCAGGGAGGGCTCGGCCTCCTCGGCATGCGCCGCGGGAGCGACGACCGCGGGAACGGCCGCGGCGATCGCGGCAGCGGCCACGAAGGCCGCCGAGTGGCGGATCTGCGAGGGGCGGAGGCGCTGGCGCACGGGTGGGTCTCCTCGTCGGGAACAGGAAGCACGGCGACCGGAGGTTTGCCGTCCAGTCATGTCCTGGACAGCTGGAGGGCGTCCAGGGTTGTGCTGCCGTTTGAGGAGACGGTGGGGAGAGGTTGGGGGCAAGGGGGAGAGAGGGAGGCCGTGGCGGGATTCGAACCCGCGTAACTCGCTTTGCAGGCGAGCCCCTGAACCACTCGGGCACACGGCCATTTTCTGACTTCGGGTGTTCGGCCCTGGTCAGTGATGTGACCGTAAGCGCGGGCACGTCAACCGCTCAAGGGACCCGCCGACCCTGCAATGGGACTGCCACACGCCGTTCATGAACACCGGCGGTCGTACGACCAAGGTCTCAGGGTGGGGCCGTCTCTCGACAGGGGTCAAAGTTGGTTGTGGCCCTTACGCTGGCGGGCATGGCTGCCCTCGATCCGCGCGACGCCGGTGTCGCGAAGACACCCGATGTTTCTTTGGTTTCCGGGCCTGAGGACACCGTGCTGAGTCGGACCTATCGGGCGCTCAGTGTCGGGATCGTCTCCGTCGTGCTGCTCATCGCCTTCGAGGCCACCGCTGTCGGGACGGCCATGCCGGTGGCCGCGCGGGAGCTGGACGGGGTGTCGTTGTACGCCTTCGCGTTCTCGGGGTACTTCACCACCAGCCTGTTCGGGATGGTGCTGGCGGGGCAGTGGTCGGACCGGCGGGGGCCGTTGGGGCCGCTGACCGCCGGGATCGCGTCCTTCGGGGTGGGGCTGCTGCTGGCCGGGACCGCCGGGGCCATGTGGCTGTTCATTCTCGGGCGGGCCGTGCAGGGGCTCGGGGGCGGGCTGGTGATCGTCGCGTTGTACGTCGTCGTCGGGCGGGCCTACCCCGAGCGGTTGCGGCCGGCGATCATGGCGGCGTTCTCGGCGAGCTGGGTCGTGCCGTCGATCGTGGGGCCGCTGGCTTCCGGCGCGGTGACCGAGCATCTCGGGTGGCGCTGGGTGTTTCTCGGGATTCCGGTGCTTGCCGTCTTTCCGCTCGCGCTCGCGCTGCCGCAGATACGGCGGCGGGCGGCGGGGCCGGTCGACGGCTCGGCGGGCAGCGCCTCCTTCGACCGGCGGCGTATCCGGCTCGCCCTCGGTATCTCCCTCGGCGCGGGGCTGTTGCAGTACGCCGCCCAGGACCTGCGGTGGCTCTCCCTCGTGCCCGGCGTCGCCGGTGCCGCGCTGCTCGTGCCGGCCGTGCTCGGGCTGCTTCCGCGCGGCACGTACCGGGCGGCGCGCGGGCTGCCGTCCGTGGTGCTGTTGCGTGGGGTCGCCGCGGGGTCGTTCATCGCCGCCGAGTCCTTTGTGCCGTTGATGCTGGTCACCCAGCGGGGGTTGTCGCCGACGCTCGCCGGGTTCTCGCTCGCGGCGGGTGGGGGGACGTGGGCGCTGGGGTCGTGGGTGCAGTCGCGGGCGCGGGTGGAGCCGTATCAGGAACGGCTGATGACGTTGGGGATGGTGCTGGTGGCGGCCTCCATCGCCGCCGCGCCGAGTGTGCTGATCGACTCCGTGCCGGCCTGGACCGTCGCCGTGGCGTGGAGTTTCGGGTGCTTCGGGATGGGGCTGGTCATCTCGTCCACCAGTGTGCTGCTGCTCCGTCTCTCCGCTCCCGAGGAGGCCGGTACCAACTCCGCCGCGCTGCAGATCTCCGACGGGCTGTCCAATGTCGTGCTGCTGGCTGCCGGGGGTGCTGCCTTCGCGGCCCTGGGGGGTGGTGCGGTGGGGCATGCGGCGACGGGGGTGGCCGGTGGTGGGGCGCATACGGCGGCGTTCGCGGCGGTGTTTCTGCCTATGGCGGGGGTGGCGTTGGTGGGGGCTTGGGTGACGACTCGGGTGCGGGAGCGGTGAGTTGGGCGCCGGGGGGTTTCGCCCCCGCCGCCCCTACCCGTCCCATCCTCCAGGGGCGCTGCCCCTTCGACCCCGGTCCCTGGGGGCCTGCGGCCCCCAGACCCCCGCTTCGGCCCTGAACGGGCCTCGTCCTCAAACGCCGGACGGGCTGGAATGCCTGGGCCGGCGTCGAGAGGTCGAGCCCCCAGCCGGGTGGGTGGGGCTAGGGATGGTGCGGCCCCGTCCTCGAACGCCGGACGGGCTGGGATTGCCTGGGCCGACGTCGAGAGGTGGAGCCCCCCGGGGGGCCAGGGGTGGTGCGGCCCCGTCCTCGAACGCCGGACGGGCTGAAGGACACGGGCCGGTGCCGAGAGGTGGAGTCCCCCAGGGGGTGGGTGGGCGACGTTGTGACGTCGGTCCCACCCGCGCGTGACCCGGCCTCGTTCGCGCATCGGTACCACCGGGCCGCCGGTAGGGTGGCCCGGTTGTCATACGTAGCCGAGCCCGACCCCCTTACGGAGACCGTGACTACCACCGCCGCCTCCTCCTCGCACCACCTTTCCCCCGCCTTCCCCGGCCGCGCCCCCTGGGGCACCGCCAGCAAGCTGCGTGCCTGGCAGCAGGGGGCGATGGAGAAGTACATCCAGGAGCAGCCGCGTGACTTCCTCGCGGTCGCCACGCCCGGCGCCGGGAAGACGACCTTCGCCCTGACGCTCGCCTCCTGGCTGTTGCACCACCATGTCGTGCAGCAGGTCACCGTGGTCGCGCCGACCGAGCATCTGAAGAAGCAGTGGGCGGAGGCGGCCGCGCGGATAGGGATCAAGCTGGATCCCGAGTACAGCGCGGGCCCGCTCGGCAAGGACTACCAGGGCGTCGCCGTCACGTACGCCGGTGTCGGTGTGCGGCCCATGCTGCACCGGAATCGGGTCGAGCAGCGCAAGACCCTGGTGATTCTGGATGAGATCCACCACGCCGGTGACTCCAAGTCCTGGGGCGAGGCCTGCCTCGAGGCCTTCGAGCCCGCCACGCGGCGGCTCGCGCTCACCGGTACGCCCTTCCGGTCCGACACCAACCCCATCCCCTTCGTGACGTACGAGGAAGGCAACGACGGGATCCGGCGGTCCGCTGCCGACTACACCTACGGGTACGGGAACGCGCTGGCCGACCATGTCGTGCGGCCCGTCATCTTCCTCTCCTACAGCGGCAACATGCGCTGGCGGACCAAGGCCGGCGATGAAATCGCCGCTCGGCTCGGCGAGCCCATGACCAAGGACGCCATCAGTCAGGCCTGGCGTACGGCGCTGGATCCGCGCGGTGAGTGGATGCCGAGCGTGCTGCGCGCCGCCGACCAGCGGCTGACCGAGGTCAGAAAGGCCATCCCGGACGCCGGCGCCCTCGTCATCGCCTCCGACCAGGACTCCGCCCGCGCCTACGCCAAACTCATCCGCGAGATCACCGGCACCAAGGCGACCCTCGTCCTCTCCGACGACGCCGGCGCGTCCAAGCGGATCGACGACTTCAGCGGCAACAACGACCGGTGGATGGTCGCGGTGCGGATGGTGTCCGAGGGGGTCGACGTGCCTCGGCTGGCGGTGGGGGTGTACGCCACCACCATCTCCACCCCGCTCTTCTTCGCGCAGGCCGTCGGACGTTTCGTACGGTCACGCCGGCGCGGTGAGACCGCCTCCGTGTTCCTCCCGACCGTCCCCGATCTCCTCACCTTCGCCAACGAGATGGAGGTCGAGCGCGACCACGCCCTCGACAAGCCGAAGAAGGAGGGCGAGGAGGACCCGTACGCCGAGTCCGAGAAGGAGATGGAGGAGGCGAACAAGGAGCAGGACGAGGACACCGGCGAGCAGGAGCAGTTCTCCTTCGAGGCGCTGGAGTCCGAGGCCGTCTTCGACCGGGTGCTCTACGACGGCGCCGAGTTCGGTATGCAGGCCCACCCGGGGAGTGAGGAGGAGCAGGACTACCTCGGGATTCCGGGGCTGCTGGAGCCGGATCAGGTCCAGCTGCTGCTGCAGAAGCGGCAGGCGCGGCAGATCGCGCACAGCCGTAAGAAGCCGGACGCCGAGGCCGACCTGCTGGAGCTGCCCGCTGAGCGGCGGCCCGTCGTCTCGCACAAGGAGATGATGGAGCTCCGTAAGCAGCTCAACACGATGGTCAGCGCGTACGTTCACCAGAGCGGCAAGCCGCACGGGGTCATTCATACCGAGCTGCGGCGGGTGTGCGGCGGGCCGCCGAGCGCCGAGGCCACGGCGGGGCAGCTGCGGCAGCGCATCGCCAAGGTGCAGGAGTGGGCCACGCGGATGAAGTGACGGCGCTTGTATTTCGGCTGCGGGCCGGTGGGGGCTTGTCGCGCCCACGCGGCGGAGCCGCACATTGATACGGTCCCGCGCCCCTTACGGGCCGCCACGCGCCGTGCGTATCAGGGCAAAGGGACGTGGTCCGTACCCGCCGCTGCCCGGATTCTGGACGGAGCCTTCCGCTCAGCGAACCGCCTTCGCTAATGTCCCGCTACGCACACGCCCCGTGGCAGCGCCGCCGCGGAGCGCAGCCGTGAAGCGACGCGGTTCGGGACAGCCCGGGCCGCCGGCCGATCGGCGGCCTCTGAAGCGCGTCACTGACGGGACTCGGTGACGCACCCGCCGCGAGGAGGCTGCCGACCTCACCACTAAGGAGTGGGCGTCGTGACCGCGGAGACCTCTCAGACGCTCGACCGAGGACTGCGCGTCCTCAAGCTGCTGGCCGATACGGACCACGGGCTGACCGTCACCGAGCTTTCCAACAAACTGGGCGTGAACCGGACCGTTGTGTACCGGCTGCTCGCCACGCTCGAACAGCACGCCCTCGTACGCCGTGACCTGGGCGGCCGCGCCCGGGTCGGGCTGGGCGTGCTGCGACTGGGCCGGCAGGTACATCCGCTGGTGCGGGAGGCCGCGCTGCCCGCGCTGCGCTCGCTGGCCGAGGACATCGGGGCGACGGCCCATCTGACACTGGTGGACGGTACGGAGGCGCTGGCCGTCGCCGTGGTCGAGCCGACGTGGACGGACTATCACGTGGCCTACCGGGCCGGTTTCCGGCACCCCCTGGACCGGGGGGCCGCGGGCCGGGCCATACTCGCCGCCCGGCAGCAGTCGCTGGAGGAACCCGGATACACCCTCACCCACGGCGAGTTGGAGGCCGGGGCGAGCGGGGCGGCCGCGCCGTTGCTCGGGGTCACGGGCGTCGAGGGCAGCGTGGGTGTGGTGATGCTGGCCGACGCGGTGCCGGAGCGGGTGGGGCCGCGGGTCATGGACGCGGCGCGGGAGGTGGCGGAGGCGTTGCGCTGACGTGTGCCGGGGCGGTGGCGGGGGGCGTTGCGCCGACGTGTGCCGGGACGGTGTGCGTCAGGCCCTCTAGGCAGGGTCGGCACCGCCTCCGACACTCGGTACATGACCCCTGTCAGCATCCGCACCGTCCACGACGTCACCGGTCTCTCCGCCGTCGCCGACCACTTCAGCGACGTGTGGCAGACGCCCCGCAGCACCCCGCCGTACCCGGCCGAGGTGCTGCACAGCCTTGTCCACGCGGGCGGGGCCGTGCATGCCGCGTACGACGGCGTGCGGTTGGCCGGGGCGTCGGTCGCGGTGTTCGGGCAGCCTGCGTCCAGGGAGGCGTACTCGCTGGTCGCCGCCGCCGACCAGGGGCTCGGGGTGCGGGTCAAGCAGGCGCAGCGGGCTTGGGCGGTGGAGCTCGGGGCGCGCACCATGCGCTGGACCTTCGACCCGCTGGTCGGGCGCAACGCCCGGTTCAACTTCGTCAAGCTGGGCGCCGTGGGCACCGAGTACCTGGTCGACTTCTACGGCCCCATGGCGGACGGCGTGAACGACGGCGACGAGAGCGACCGGCTGACGGTGGTCTGGGACCTGACCGGACCGGGACAGCCGTACGACACCGGCGACACCGGAGGCACTGGCGACCCCGGCGACACCGTTGATCGCGAGGCCGCACCCGGCACGCACACCGCCCCCGACGGCGGACCGCTCGCCCGCCGGGACCTGGGCGACCGGTACGTCTGGTGCCGCGTACCGGACGACATCGTGGCGCTGCGGGCCGCCGACCCACAGCTGGCGCTGCGCTGGCGGCGGGCCGTCCGCGAGGTGTTCACGAAGGCCTTCGCCGAAGGGTTCACCGCGACGGGAATGTCCCGTGACGGCTGGTACACGCTGACCCGCCCGGAGGCCGCCTCGTGAAACTCGAACGCGTCGAGATCGTCCACGTGGCGATCCCGCTGGTCACCCCCTTCCGTACCTCCTTCGGCACGATGACGGCGAAGGACACCTTCCTGCTGCACGTCGTCACGGACACGGCCGAGGGCTGGTCGGAGTTCGCGGCCGACCCCGAGCCGCTGTACTGCTCGGAGTTCGTGGCCGGCGCGGAGATCGTGCTGCGCGACTTCCTGCTGCCGCGCGCCGCCGCCCTCCCCGTGCTCGGTACGGCCCACCTCGCCCCGGCGCTGGAGAAGATCAAGGGGCACGAGCTGGCGAAGGCGGCGCTGGAGACGGCGGTCCTCGACGCGGAGCTGCGGTCGTACGGCATGCCGCTGGCGACGTATCTGGGGGCGGTGCGGGAGCGGGTGCCGGCCGGGGTGTCGGTCGGGATCAAGGAGAGCGTCGGGGAACTGCTGGACGCCGTCGAGGGGTATCTCGCCGAGGGGTACCTCCGGATCAAGCTGAAGATCGAGCCCGGCTGGGACCTGGAGCCCGTACGGGCCGTACGCGAACGCTTCGGGGCGCAGCTGCCGCTCCAGGTCGACGCCAACGCGGCGTACAGGCTCGCGGACGCCGAGCATCTGCGGCGGCTGGACGAGTTCGGGCTGCTGCTGATCGAGGAGCCGCTCGCGGAGAACAACCTGTACGCCCACGCCCGCCTCCAGCAGCGCCTTACGACCCCCGTCTGCCTGGACGAGTCCCTGCACAACGCCCGCGACACCGCGTCCGCGATCGCGATGGACGCGTGCCGGGTCGTGAACGTCAAGCCCGCGCGGGTCGGCGGGTACCTGGAGGCGCGGCGGGTCCATGACGTGGCGTACGCGCACGGGGTGCCGGTGTGGTGCGGCGGGATGCTGGAGACGGGCATCGGCCGCGCACCGAACCTGGCCCTGGCGGCCCTGCCCGGCTGCACGCTCCCCGGCGACACCTCCGCCTCCAGCCGCTACTTCGCCGAGGACATCACGGAGCCGTTCGTGCTGGTCGACGGCCATCTGCCGGTCCCGAGGTCGCCGGGCATCGGGGTGCAGCCACTGCCGGAGGCGCTGCGGCGCTTCACCAGGCAGCGGCGGGACCTGTACGGGGCCTGAGTCGGCTGACCTGGGCAGTGGTGGGTGGCTGACGTGGGCAGTGTGGGCAGCTGACCTGGGCAGTGGTGGGCAGCTCCGACCTGCGCCAGGCCGGAACTCGCCGCCACGTTAGATTGATCCCGTGTTCTCTCGTCTCACGCGCCCCCAGGCCCTAGCCGTCTGCGCCCTGCCGGTCGCGGCCCTGCTCGCCACGGCCGCCTTCGCGCCGCTGCCGTTCTCGGTGGCGCAGCCCGGCCAGACCACGGACGTACTGGGCGAGGACAAGGGCGACCCGGTGATCACGATCTCCGGTGCGCCGACCGGTGACACGGGCGGCGAGCTGCGCATGACCACGATCGTGGCGACCTCGCCCGACACCGAGGTGACCCTCGGCGACGTGATCGACGCCTGGTTCCGCACGGACAGGGCGGTCATGCCGCGCGACTCGGTCTATCCGAGCGGCAAGAGCACCCGGGAGATCGAGAAGTACAACACCGAGCAGATGAAGGAGTCCCAGGACGCCGCGACCGAGGCCGCGCTGAACTACCTGGACCTGAACGACAAGAACATCAAGGTCACCCTGAAGCTCGCGGACGTGGGCGGGCCCAGCGCCGGCCTCCTCTTCTCCCTGGGGATCATCGACAAGCTCAACGGCACCGGCGCCGACCTCACCGGCGGCCGCACGATCGCCGGTACGGGCACGATCGACGCCGCCGGCAAGGTCGGCGCGGTCGGCGGCGTGTCCCTGAAGACCCAGGCGGCCAAGCGGGACGGGGCGACGGTCTTCCTGGTACCGAAGGACGAGTGCTCCGACGCGAAGGCGGAACTCCCGAAGGGCCTGCGGCTGATTCCGGTGACCACGCTGAAGGGGGCGGTGGGGGCGCTGGAGGCGTTGGAGTCGGGGAAGGGTTCGGTTCCTGGCTGCTAGGTCGGCCAGGTCCGTCGTGCTGGAAACCTTTTGCCGTGGGCGCTCCCTAGTGCCCTAACTGCTGGTGTACGAGTACCGGCTTGGGGGTGGCGAGGCGCAGGCCGACTTCTACGAGGGTCCAGCCGACCCTCGTACGCAGGTCCCGGGCCGGTTCGACTCCGGCCGCGAGGGCGTGTGCGTGCGCCTCGGCACGGAGGTCGGCGGCACGGGCGTGGTGCAGGGCGAGGCGGGTCTCGGGGTGCTGCATCGGGCTTCGGCCTCTCAATCCGTCTTCATGGGGAAGGTTCGTGTCTGTACGCGGACCGTCTCGGCCTCGGGGTGGTCCTCAATGGCGGGCAGATCGCGGTAGCTGTCCACCAACTCGTGCATCTTCGCGGCAAGTTCGTCAGCGAGTTCCGGGGTAAGGCGGAGCGTCATGCTGCTCATGTCCGAGCTGCGGTTCCACGCCTCGGACCACTCCTGGCGGGTGCCGAGCCAGGTCGACAGCTCCCGGGTCTGTGTGGTGGCGACCTCGTGCAGATACAGGTCGGCTGCTCCGCGCACGGCCGGATTGGGGTCGCGGAGCAGCGCGTCGTCGAACTCCAGCCCCTGTACGGCCGCCTTCCACCACCGCTCCCGGCCCTTGCCCCGCTCGGGCGCGTCCTCGACGAAGCCGTGGGCGGCGAGCTGGCGCAGGTGGTAGCTCGTGGACCCGCTGGACTCGCCCAGTTTCTCGGCGAGTTGGGATGCGGTGGCGGGGCCGCCGAAACGCAGGGCGTCGAGCAGTTGCATGCGCAGGGGGTGGGCGAGCCCGCGTAGGGAGCGGGCGTCGAGGCTGTGGACCTTCGGCTGTTCCGGCTCTGTCACACTTACAAAGATAGTGTTGCAAAGAGTTCTTTGCAACGACTCCTTTGCATGACTACTTCACGAACCCCTCCTCCTTCATCCAGTCCAACGCCACCTGATGCGGATCCTCCCCATCCACATCCACCTTCGCGTTCAGCTCCTGCGCCACCGCGTTGTTCAGCTTCTTGGTGATCGGGTCGAGGACGTCCGCGATCGCCGGCCACTTCTTCAGGGTCTTGGAGTTGATCATGGGGGCGGCGTTGTAGTTGGGGAAGAACTTCTTGTCGTCCTCCATGACCGCGAGGTTCATCGACTTGATGCGGCCGTCCGTGGTGAAGACCTCTCCGTACGTGCAACTCCCCTTCGCGGCCTGGGTGTAGATGATCCCGGTGTCCATCTGTGTGATGTTCTTCGTCGGCACGCTCATCCCGTACTCCCGCTGCATGCCCGGCAACCCGTCCGCCCGGTTGGCGAACTCGACCTCCACGCACAGCGTCACGGCGCCGGGGTCGGACTTCGACAGCGCGGCTACGTCGGAGAGTGTGTTCGTGCCGTACTTCTTGTGGTTGTCCTGGTTCATCGCCAGGGCGTAGGTGTTGTTCAGCGCGGAGGGGGCCAGCCAGCTCACCCCGTTCTTCGCGTCGGCCTCGCGCACCGCCTCCCACTGCGCCTGCGGGTCGGGAATGGGTTCGCTGCGGCCCAGGTACGTGATCCAGGCCGTGCCCGTGTACTCGTACCCGGCGTCCGCGTCCCCCTTCCTGACCGCCTCGCGGCTGCCGATGGAGCCCTGGATCCCGGTGCGGTCGAGCACCTCCGCGCCGGCCGCCTCGAAGGCGATGCCCATGATGGCGCCGAGGATGAGCTGCTCGGTGAAGGACTTCGACGTCACCGTCAGGTCGGCGCCCTTCAGCGGCTCGCCCTGTCCGATCACGCCGGGACGTACGTCGTCGACCAGCGGGGAGCCGCTGCTCAGACCGCAGCCGGAGCTCGCCACCAGCAACGCCGCCGCCAGCAGCCTCGCTGCCGGTAGCCTCACCGCTCGTAGCCTTGTCGTCGGCGCACCCGCCACCAGCAACCTGGCCACCGGCGCCCCCGCCTCCGGCAGTCCCGCTGCCCGCCGCCCCGCCTCCGGCAGTCCCGCTGCCCGCAGTGCTGCCCCCGGCACCCCCGGCACTCGCGGCACCCGCGCTGCCCGTAGTCCTGCCTCCGGTGCCTCCGGCACCCGCGCCGCCCGTAGTCCTGCCTCCGGCACCCCCGGCACCCCCGGCGCCTCCGGCACCCGCGCCGCCCGTAGTCCTGCCTCCGGCACCCCCGGTGCCTCCGGCACCCGCGCCGCCCGTAGTCCTGCCTCCGGTGCCTCCGGCACCCGCGCTGCCCGTAGTCCTGCCTCCGGCACCCCCGGTGCCTCCGGCACCCGCGCTGCCCGTAGTCCTGCCTCCGGTGCCTCCGGCACCCGCGCCGCCCGTAGTCCTGCCCCCGGCACCCCCGGCACCCCCGGCACCCCCGGCACCCCCGGCACCTCCGGCACCCGCGCCGCCCGCAGTCCCGCCTCCGGTGCCTCCGGCACCCGCGCCGCCCGCAGTCCTGCCCCTGGCACCCCCGGCACCCCCGGCACCCGCGCCGCCCGCACCCCCGCCCCCGAAGATCCCGTAAGCCGCCTCACGTCCCCAACCCCCGCGGCCGCAGCAGCAGTTCCGCCAGTGACGCCAGCCAGTCCACCAGCAGGGCCAGGGCGACCGTGAGGATCGAGCCCAGCACCAGTACCGGCATGCGCTGGTTGGTGATGCCGGCCGTGATCAGGACGCCCAGGCCGCCGCCCCCGCCGAAGACCGCCAGGGTGGCCGTACCGACGTTCAGGACCAGGGCGGTGCGCACGCCCGCGAGGATGAGGGGGACCGCGAGCGGCAGTTCCACCCGTGTCAGGACCCCCGTCGGGGACATGCCGATGCCGCGCGCCGCCTCCAGCAGCGTCGGGTCGTTCGCCTTCAGGCCGGCGATCGTGTTGGAGAGCACCGGCAGGACGGCGTAGGCGATCATGCCGATCAGGGCCGCCCTGCGGCCGATGCCCAGCCAGATCACCAGCAGGGCGAGGAGACCGATCGCGGGGGTCGCCTGGCCCATGTTGGCGAACGCCATGGCCACCGGGGTGGCCTTTCGGAACGCCCGCCGGGTGAGCAGGATCCCCAGCGGGATCGCGATGATCAGCACGAAGAACGTGGAGATCACCGTGAGTTCGATGTGCTGCCACAGGGCCTTGGAGACCTGCCCGCCCGACAGCGCGTTCTCGGAGACCGCGTCCAGGTCGGCCTGCTGGAACCACAGCCAGGTCGCGAGCAGCATCGCCACCAGCAGGGCGGGCAGGACGGTCAGCTTCTGCCAACTCACCTTCCGGGACGGGGACTTCGCGGCTGTGGGGGAGGAGGTCTCCTCGGCTCCCTCCGCCTCCTCGGCCCTCTCCGCCCCCTCCGCAAGCCTCGACGCGGAAGTCCCGGCGGCCTCCGGAACCCCGGACATCTCCTCAACCCCGCTCGTCTTGCGCGCCTCGGGAGCGTTCACGCCTTCGCCTCCCCTCCGTTGCCCTCCTGCTCGGCATGGGTCCGGTCGGCCCGGGCGCCCTCCAGCTCGTGCTGGGCCTCCAGCGCCTCCAGCCGGTCGGCCTCCAGCAGCTCGTGCACGGAGTTCATCAGCGTCTCCATGTCGACGACACCGGTGTACTCACCGCGCCGCCCGGTCACCGCGACCCGCCCCGCGTTGTCGATGAGGACCGCCTCCAGGGCGTCCCGCAACGTGGCGTCCCGGGTCACCGTGTCGTGCACCAGCGTCCCCGCCCGCGCCAGCGAACCCCTGGCCCGCATCAGATCGCCGCGCCTGAGCCACTTGTACGGCCGGCCCCGCTTGTCGAGGAGCAGGATCTCGTTGGTGCCGCTGGATCGGAGCCGGTTGAAGATCTCCTGGAGCGGGTCGTCGACGGTCACCGTCGGATAGTCGGTGACCTCCACATCCCGGACCCGGGTCAGGTTCAGCCGCTTCAGCGCCGCTCCGGCGCCCACGAACCCGGACACGAAGTCGTCCGCCGGGTTGGTGAGGATCGCCTCGGGGGTGTCGAACTGCGCGATGTGGGAGCGTTCGCGCAAAACGGCGATACGGTCGCCGAGCTTGATCGCCTCGTCGAAGTCGTGCGTGACGAAGACGATCGTCTTGTGCAGCTCGTGCTGGAGTCTGATCAACTCGTCCTGGAGATGATCACGGGTGATCGGGTCGACCGCGCCGAACGGTTCGTCCATCAGCAGGACAGGAGGATCGGCCGCCAACGCCCGTGCCACCCCCACACGTTGCTGCTGCCCGCCGGAGAGCTGACGCGGATAGCGGCCGTGGAACTCCCCGGGGTCCAGGCCGACCAGGTCGAGCAACTCCTCGACCCGCGCCGCGATCCGCGCCTTCGACCAGCCGATCATCCTCGGTACGAGTCCGATGTTCTGCGCGACCGTCATGTGCGGGAACAGACCGGCGGACTGGATCGCGTAACCGACCTTGCGACGCAGCTTCACCGGGTCGATGTCGGTGACGTCCTCGCCGTTGATGCGGATCCGGCCGCCGGTCGGTTCGATCAGCCTGTTGATCATTTTGAGCGTCGTGGACTTACCGCACCCGGACGGGCCGACGAAGATGACCGTCTCGCCCGCCTTGATCTCCATGGTGACGTTGTCGACGGCGGGGTTGGGATTGCCCGGGTACCGCTTGCTGAGGTTCTCCAGCTCGATCGTGGCACCCGTCGTGGCAGCGGCAGCGGACGTCTCAGACACGGATCCCCCTGGGAATGGTCAGCCGTCCGAGCAAGACGTACGCGGCGTCGAACAGCAGCGCCAGCACGATGATCCCGAGGGTGCCCGCGAGCACCTGATTGAGCGCGTTCGCGCTGCCCAGCGAGGCGAGCCCGCGGAAGATCACATTGCCGAGGCCGGGGCCGGAGGCGTACGCCGCGATCGCCGCGATGCCCATCAGCATCTGCGTCGAGACCCGGATCCCGGTCAGGATCGGCGGCCAGGCCAGCGGCAGCTCCACCCTCAGCAGCTGGGCCGGCCGGGACATCCCGATGCCCCGGGCGGCGTCCACCAGCGAGGGATCGACACCGCGCAGCCCGACGATCGCGTTGCGCACGATGGGCAGCAGCCCGTACAGGGTCAGCGCGATCACCGTGGGCGCCACGCCCAGCCCCACGATCGGGATGAGCAGACCGATCATGGCGAGCGACGGAATGGTCAGGACGGTCGAGGTGGACGTCGTGGCGAGGTTGCCCGCCAGGTCGCTGCGGTAGGTGGCCACGCCGATCAGCACCCCGAGCAGGGTCGCCACGACCATGCACTGGAAGACGGCGCTCGCATGTTGGTAGGCGTCGGTGAGCAGCTGCTGGTGGCGGTTGCCCAGGTACTCCCAGAAGCTCACTCGGACTCACCCCACCAGGTCGTGGCTAGCTGCTCTCCCGGTCCTGGGCCGCCTGCTCCACCAGCGGGATGATCCGCAGCGGAACGGGGTTCTCCATCACGATCGCGGTGGCGGCCCGGACGATCCCATCGAAACCGACAACCCGGTCGATCACACGCTGGAGATCGGCGTTGGAACGCGCCACGAGACGGCACATCATGTCCCCGCTCCCGGTGGTCGTGTGCAGCTCCAGCACCTCCGGCACGGTCGCCAAGTGCGCCCGTACGTCCGCCCCTTGGCCCTGCCTGATCTGCAGCGTGGCGAAGGCGGTGACCGGATACCCGAGCGCGGCCGGATCCACCTCGGGCCCGAAGCCGCGGATGACTCCGTTCGACTGAAGCCGGTCGAGCCGGGCCTGCACGGTCCCGCGTGCCACCCCCAGCCGCCGGGACATCTCCAGCACCCCGATCCGCGGCTCCCGCGCCAGCAGCACGATGATCCGCCCGTCCAGATGATCGATCCCCACAGCAACCTCCCGAGCGCGGTGGTCATCCTGTACAGAGAGCCCGCAGAAACGTGCACTGCACTGGTCATATTGCCCAGTGAATACGCGAACTATTGCGCACCTTGCCGCACCGGAGTGAGGCTGCGCCTATGACGCAGACCACACACCACACTCCCGACACCGCCCGGCAGGCCGACCCCTTCCCGGTCAAGGGAATGGACGCGGTCGTCTTCGCCGTGGGCAACGCCAAGCAGGCGGCGCACTACTACTCGACCGCCTTCGGTATGCGGCTGGTCGCCTACTCCGGACCGGAGAACGGCAGCCGCGAGACCGCGAGCTACGTGCTGGAGAACGGCTCCGCCCGCTTTGTCCTCACCTCCGTCATCAAGCCCGCCACCACCTGGGGCCACTTCCTCGCCCAGCACGTGGCCGAGCACGGCGACGGCGTCATCGACCTCGCCATCGAGGTCCCGGACGCCCGCCGCGCGTACGCCTACGCCCTCGAACACGGCGCCCGCTCGGTGGCCGAGCCGTACGAGCTGAAGGACGAGCACGGCACGGTCGTCCTGGCCGCCATCGCCACCTACGGCGAGACCCGCCACACCCTCGTCCAGCGCACCGGCTACGAGGGCCCGTACCTCCCCGGCTTCGTCTCCGCCGCGCCGATGGTCGAACCGCCCGCCCAGCGCACCTTCCAGGCCATCGACCACTGCGTGGGCAACGTCGAGCTCGGCCGGATGAACGAATGGGTCGGCTTCTACAACAAGGTCATGGGCTTCACGAACATGAAGGAGTTCGTGGGCGACGACATCGCGACCGAGTACAGCGCGCTGATGTCGAAGGTCGTGGCCGACGGCACGCTCAAGGTCAAGTTCCCGATCAACGAGCCCGCCATCGCCAAGAAGAAGTCCCAGATCGACGAGTACCTGGAGTTCTACGGCGGCGCGGGCGTCCAGCACATCGCCCTCAACACCAACGACATCGTCCAGACGGTGCGGACGATGCGCGCGGCCGGCGTGCAGTTCCTCGACACCCCGGACTCGTACTACGACACCCTCGGCGAGTGGGTCGGCGACACCCGCGTCCCCGTGGAGACCCTGCGCGAGCTGAAGATCCTCGCGGACCGCGACGAGGACGGCTATCTGCTGCAGATCTTCACCAAGCCGGTCCAGGACCGTCCGACCGTCTTCTTCGAGATCATCGAACGGCACGGCTCGATGGGCTTCGGCAAGGGCAACTTCAAGGCGCTCTTCGAGGCGATCGAGAGGGAGCAGGCCAAGCGAGGGAACCTCTGAGGCCTGTGCGACTGCTGTGAATTCGTAGAACATGCAACCAACCAACGGCAGTTGACGCTCTCATGTCCTGTGGGTGCCACGGGGGCACCCACAGGACATGGGGGAGTTCAGTGACCACCCGCATCGACCTCGCCGTACCGTCGCACCGCTGGCTGTGGCAGAAGGGCACGCTGAAGGAGCCGACGGTTCTGCAGTCGTTCGCCTTCGACGAGGTGGGCAAGCACTTGTACGTCCTCCAGGTCACCGCCACCGGCCACGCGGCCGGCGACCTGTGTCTGAACAAGCTCGACTACAAGGGCAACCGGCTGGGCCACATGTACCTGAAGGGCTTCGGCCACGGCGTCAGCATGGGCCTGCAGCGCGACGACACCGACGGCAGGATCTGGATCTGGACCGAGGCCGATGCCGAGAACGGCTACGGGCAGGGCGTCACCCGCTTCCACTTCGCAGGCGGGGCCGTCCGCACCGGCGCGGACGTCAAGATCCGCCACCCCATACCGGGCTCCGTCAACAACCAGCCCTCGGTCTGCATGGCATCGAGGCGCATCGCCGTCCGCTACCGCACCGCGGCGGGCGAGCCCCGCTACCGCGTCTGGGACCTCGACGCCTTCGTCGCCCGCGACTACGACAACCCCGTCGCGGACTTCCCCCAGACCGGTGCACACCCCGACCCGAAGATCCCCTTCCAGGGCTTTGCCCTCCACCGCGACCGCGTCTACCAGCTGGCGGGCACGGCCTATGACGCGAAGAGCAACCCGGTCGCGGGGCGGGGCAACGCGTACGTGTCCAGCCTCGACGTCCATACCGGCGAACTGCTCCAGCAGGAGCGCACCGAGGCCGGGTACAGCCTCGTGCACCGCGAGCCGGAGGGCATCGCCGTGCGCGGCGGGTCGAATCCGCGGGTGTACCTCGGGTTCGCCTCCGGGAAGCTGGGGGCACGTCGCTTCTCGATCTTCGTCAAGGAGAAGCGCGAGTCGTAGCCCGGCTCACCCCCGCCGCGGCTTCGCGTCCACTGCCGCGTCCATGTCCGGTACGTCCTCCACCGACGGCTCGCCCAACTCCTCCAACGCCGCCTCGGCCAGGGGCACCCGGGTCGGCGAGAAGTGCGGATTGATCCGCAGCGCCTCCCGCAGATGCCGCCGCGCGGGCCCCGTCAGCTCCAGTTCCCGCTCGATCATCCCCCGGTGATAGGCGTACAGCGCACTGCGCACCCCACCCCCACGCGCCTTGTCGGTGGCGATCCTGGCGAACTTCAGCGCCCGCTTGTGCTCTCCGGACCGGTGCAGCGCCCACCCCAACGCGTCGGCCACCGCGATGCCGGGCTGGCGCCGCCACTCGGTCCGCAGCCGCCGTACGGCGAGCGACGCGTCGCCGTGGTCCGCCTCGAAGAGGCCCAGCACCAGCTCCTCGTCCACCCCGCCCGCCGCGGCCCGCGCCGCCCGCTCCCGCAGCAGGTCGTACTGCACCCCCGCCGCCTGCCCCAGCCCCAGCGACTCGTACAACTCGCCCAGTTCCAGCGCGTACTCGGGGCGCGGCTGCTTGGCGAGCGCCACCCGGTAGGCGTTCAGCGCCTCCGTCGTGCGGCCCAGCGCCGCCAGCGTCCGCCCCTGCCCGGCGAGCGCGGCCCGCTGGTCGGGGTCGAGGCGTACGGCCTCCTGGAAGTGCCGCAGCGCCACCTCCAAGTCGCCGCGCTCCCAGGCGAGTTGACCGGCACGTTCGAGATACGCCGCCCGCTCGGCCGGTGCCTCGGCGGCCGCCGCCGCGTCGGACAGGGCCGCCGCCGCGTCCTCACGGTGACCCCGGTCCCGGTAGACGGCCGCCGCCCGCGCCTGCACCGCCGGCCCCGAGCGCAGCTTCAGCAGCCGGTCCAGGGTCCGCTTGGCCGCCTTGTACTCGCCCAGCCCCGTGTACGCGTCGATCAGCTGCGGATACGTCGTCCACCGCTTCCGGTCCACCTGAAGCGCCGCCTCGCCCCACGTCAGCGCCGCCCGGAAGTCCCGCCGCGCGTTCGCCAGCGCCGCCATGCCGTCCAGCGCCTCGGCGTTCCTCGCCCGCAGCCTCAGCGACGTACGCAGCGCCTTCTCGGCCTTCGGGTAGTTCACCGGCTCCGCGGTCCGCCGCCCCTGCTCCACATACGCCGCGCCCAGCACCGCCCACGACTTCGCGTCCTTGGGATGCGTCCGCACCCGGGCCTCGCGCTCGTCGATCAGCACCGCCAGATCGGGCAGCGCGGCCGGCACCCCCGTGGTGACCGCGGTGAGCGCCTGCGCCCCCGGCGCCGGAGGTGCGGGCTCCCGCGTCCCGGTCGTCCCCCACGGCAGCAGCGCCAGCACCACACCGAGCACGGCACACCCCGCCACCGCGGCGACCAGCACCCGTCGCCGGACGCGCGGACGGTCCGGCGTGGGCCGGTCATCCCCAGCGGCGTCGTTCTCGTTCTTCGAGGCGGCGTTCTCCGTGGCGCTGTTCTCCATGGCGATCACTGTGCGTGAAACCTTGCGTCAATACGACGACCACACCCGTCCGGCGGCGGCTGCCGTACGCGGGGTTCACACCGATGGCCCCGGGTGTCACGCTGTGATCATGAGCCGTACCGAAGCCGCACCCGACCAGGCCCGGGGTGACCTCACCGAGCGGCTGCTCGCGGGTCTGCCTGCCGAGGCCGTCCTGACCGACCCCGACGTCACGGCCTCCTACGCCAACGACATGGCCAGCTTCTGCCCGGCCGGCGCCCCCGCCGTGGTCGTGCTGCCGCGCACCGTCGAAGAGGTCCAGCACGTCATGCGCACCGCCACCGAGCTGCGCGTCCCGGTCGTCCCACAGGGCGCCCGCACGGGCCTGTCGGGCGGGGCCAACGCCTCCGACGGCTGCATCGTGCTGTCCCTGACCAGGATGGACCGCATCCTGGAGATCAACCCGGTCGACCGGATCGCGGTCGTCGAGCCCGGCGTCATCAACGCCGCCCTCTCCCGCGCGGTCGGCGAACACGGCCTGTACTACCCGCCGGACCCCTCCAGCTGGGAGATGTGCACGATCGGCGGCAACATCGGCACCGCCTCTGGCGGCCTGTGCTGCGTGAAGTACGGAGTGACGGCGGAGTACGTCCTCGGGCTGGACGTCGTCCTCGCCGACGGACGCCTGATGTCCACGGGCCGCCGTACGGCCAAGGGCGTCGCGGGATACGACCTGACCCGCCTCTTCGTCGGCTCCGAGGGCTCGCTCGGCATCGTCGTACGGGCCGTCCTGGCGCTCAAGCCGCAGCCGCCGCAGCAACTGGTCCTCGCCGCCGAGTTCGCGTCCGCGGCCGCCGCCTGCGACGCGGTGTGCCGGATCATGGCCGGCGGGCATGTCCCGTCACTGCTCGAACTGATGGACCGTACGACGGTCAAGGCCGTCAACGACCTGGCGCACATGGGACTGCCGGAGACGACGGAGGCCCTCCTCCTGGCCGCCTTCGACACCCCGGACCCCGCTCCCGACCTCGCCGCCGTCGGCGCGCTGTGCGAGGCGGCCGGCGCCACCCAGGTGGTCCCGGCGGACGACGCGGCCGAGTCCGAACTCCTCCTCCAGGCACGGCGGTTGTCCCTCACCGCGCTCGAAGCGGTGCGGGGCGTGACGATGATCGACGACGTGTGCGTGCCCCGGTCCAGGCTCGGCGACCTCATCGAAGGTGTCGAGCGGATCGCCGAGAAGCACCAGCTCACCATCGGCGTCGTCGCGCACGCCGGCGACGGCAACACCCACCCCACCGTGTGCTTCGACGCGGCCGACCCCGACGAGTCCCGGCGCGCCCGCGAGTCCTTCGACGAGATCATGGCCCTCGGCCTGGAACTCGGCGGCACGATCACCGGCGAGCACGGCGTGGGCGTCCTGAAGAAGGAGTGGCTGGCGCGCGAGATCGGCCCGGTGGGGGTGGAGATGCAGCGCGGGATCAAACAGGTCTTCGACCCGCTGGGCATCCTGAACCCGGGCAAGTTGTTCTGACTCCCCTTTGCGGCTGAACCGCCGCCGCTCTCGCGGACGTGGCTGATCGCCGTCGTGGTTCCTCAATTGATGGTTGCGGCTCACTCACTTTCATCCTTTGACCCGTTGCTCGGCCACGGGTCTCGCTGCCACAGGTCGTCGGCGGGGGTGGGGGCGAGCAGCTCGGCGAGCGCGTCGTCGATCCCCAACTGCTCGCCCTCGGTCCCCGGCGGCACCACCCTGAGCGTCCGCTCCAGCCAGGCCGACACCTGCGCCGCCGGCGCCTCCAGCAGGGCGTCCCCGTCGGGCGAGCTCAGCCCCATGAGCACGACGCTGCGGCCGTCGACCTTCGTCGGCCACACCCGCACATCCCCGTGCCCGCACGGCCGGAACACCCCCTCGACCAGCAGATCGCGGGAGAACGTCCAGTACACGGGGTGCTCGGAGTTGATGTGGAAGGTGACGTGGACGGCGTACGGATCGTCGCTGTGGTAGCTCAGCCTGGCCGGGACGGGGATGCTGCGCTCGGGCGACAGGATGAGCTTGAGCTCCAGCTCGCGCTCTACGACGGCGTGGTGCATGGCGTGGGTGTCCTCTCTCGTGACGCGTGCGGGTCCTGTGGGCGGGCCCGTACGAGTGGAGAGCGAGGAGAGGGGTGGATCATTACGCGGGTTCGCGGAACTTTTTTCCGGCCCTGTCCCGGGGCGGTTCCGTACGTGTGCTGCATGAGACCCGGGGGCAACCCCCGGACCTCCGGCCGAGGTACACACAAGGCTTCTCAAAAGTGTGGGTCCGACGGGACTGGCGGTGCTTGTTGCGCCGGTCTGATAGATGTGGAGGCCCCCAATAGACCCTCGAGCAGATACCGGACGACGGACATGAGCGCCCCAACCCCGGCCCCCGGTGACGACAGGCCCCGCGAAGGGTATTATCCGGACCCGTCCATTCCTGGATATGTCCGGTACTGGAACGGTGCCTCCTGGGTACCGGGCACCAGCCGTCCGGCCCCGACGGACGGCGAGTCGCTCAGCCCGCCACCGGGCGCGAACCCGGCCCAGCCCGCCTCGGCCGCGCCCGCCCCGGGCGCCTCGGTCGAGGAGACGGGCCCCCACTTCTTCGACGAGGACCCGGCCCAGCAGCCCCCGCAGGCCGACGCCCAGCACGGCGGCCGCCCCGAGCCGGCGTCCGCCTGGGGTGCCGACTCCGCCCACCAGTCCGGCTTCGGCGGCGAGCAGGACCGCCGCGTCTCCTGGGGCGCCCCGCAGGGCGCCGACCCGAGGGACCCGGGCGCGGCGGACGGTGCCGCCTCCGTCCCGCCCGGCGAGCCGGACGCGGGCGCCGTGGGCGCCGGGGGCGTCGCCTCCGGTGACACGTTCATGATCCGCCGACCGGTGGCGGAGTCCGGGGGAGCGCCGTCCTCCGGCGCCTCGGGGCAGGCCGCCCCGCATATCCCGAACCCGGCCCGTTCCGCGCCCGTCGACGGCACCATGGCCATCCGCGCGCTGTCCCCGCGCACGGGGCAGCAGGGCGGGGCGGCCGGGGCGCAGGCCGGGAGCACGGGCGCGTCCGCCGGCCCGGGCGCCGCACATCCGGATGCCCACCACCCCTCGGCGCCCGGCGCCCCGCAGGGGCCCGGCTTCGGCGCCGGGAAGGCCGCCGCCGAGCGCGCCGCGGGGGCCCAGGGACAGGCCCAGGCGGGCGCTCAGGCCGCGGCTGCCGCCCAGGCGCCCGGTGCCGCCCCCACGGCCCTTTCCGGCCCGCAGCAGGCCGCCCCGACGGTCCCTCAGCAGTCCGGCCCCCAGTCCGCGGCCGGGGCGTCCGCCCCGCCCATGAGCTCCGGTGTCGGCGGCGGCCAGTCCTCCTGGGCGCAGCAGGTGCACCGGCTCGCGGGCCCGGCCGACGACGACCAGCCGGTCGCCCCCTGGAAGCCCCCGGTCGAGGACATCTTCCAGGCGGCCGCCAGGCGCCAGGCCGCCGCCCGCCCCGCCGGCCTCGGCAAGCGGCTGGCCGCCCGGCTGCTGGACACCGTCGTGCTGGCCGCCGTCACCGCGGTGGCCGCCGTGCCGCTCGGCACCCAGGCGCTCGACCACGTCAACGACAAGATCGACGAGGCCAAGCTGTCCGGCGAGACGGTCACCGTCTGGCTGCTGGACGGCACGACCTCCATGTATCTCGGCATCGTCCTGGCCGTCCTGCTCCTGTTCGGCGTCGTCTACGAGGTCGTGCCCACCATGAAGTGGGGCCGCACGCTGGGCAAGAAGGTGCTCGGTCTGGAGGTGCGGGACATCGAGGCCCACGAGCCCCCGACCTTCGGTCCCGCGCTGCGCCGCTGGCTCGTCTACAGCATCCCCGGCCTGCTCGGCATCGGGGTCGTCGGCGTGCTGTGGTGCTTGTTCGACCGGCCGTGGCACCAGTGCTGGCACGACAAGGCGGCGCGTACGTTCGTCGCAGGCTGACCGCGTACGGCGAACGGCCCGGACGATTTACGTACCCCGGACGGCCCCGCGCCGGATGCGAAGTCGCGGGGTTCGCGGTCGACTCGGGCCATGAGCAGTGAACCGCCTCCCGGCTCCGGTCAGCAGCCCCCGGAAGACGACCCGTTCAGGAAGCAGCCGCCGCCGCCCGGGGGCTCGGGTTCGCCGTACGGCCAACAGCCCCCGTACGGCGGCCAGCCGCCGCCCCCCTCCGGCGGCGGTCCCTACGGCGGCGGTCCCTACGGCGGGGACCCGTACGGCGGCGGCGGTCACCCCACCGACCCGCTCGCCGGGATGCCGCCGCTCGCCGACAGCGGCAAGCGCACGCTGGCCCGCATCATCGACATGATCCTGGTGGGCGTCGTGGTCTGGCTGCTCACGTGGGGATTCGGCGTCACCGAGTACGACGTGGACGCCGACGACGTGGAGTACGGCAAGTCCTTCGTGCAGTCGCTGGTCGCTGCCCTGCTCTTCATCGGCTACGACACCTTCATGACCGTCAGGACGGGGCAGACCCTCGGCAAGAAGCTGCTCAACATGCGGGTGGCCAACCTCGACAACGGCGCCACACCGCTGGTGCAGACCGCGCTGATCCGGGCGGCGGTGCTGTGGATCCCGTTCGCGTTCTGCTGCGCCTGCCTCTGGACCGCGCTCTGCGGCGGCTGGAGCTTCTTCGACCGGCCCTACAAGCAGGGCCTGCACGACAAGGCGGCGAAGACGGTGGTGGTCAGCACCGACACCTGAGGCGGGTCAGGGAACACCTGAGGTGCGTCAGGGGCGCGTCAGCACCGGTTCTTCGGTCTGTTCCCGTTTCGCGGCGGGCTTGCGCACCGCCACCACGCGGGGCTTCTTCGGCATGGGCACCGTCATGGCGACCAGCAGCCCGAGCAGGAGCGCCGAGACGGCGATGACCGCGATCCCCACACCCGAACTCGTCTGGGACAGCAGCAGCATGGCGAGCGTCGAGAAGATCACGGTGCACGAGCCGTAGGAGAGCTGTGCGGCAGTCGGACGAGGCATGATCATCGTGTCCTCGGAATCAGGGGTGCACGGGGGGTCTCGGCCTGGCTTTCCGCCGACGTCCGGGCGTTCCGCCATCCGACTCTAACCGCGTGCATGCCCGAGGGGAACAAACCGTAAGCGTGACCTAACCAACAGTGCCGGTGCACGGGGGGCGCACGGAGTCATGTCGTCCATCAAGTGGACGGCGCCACGCGCCCGTTGGCGAAAGATCGTTGTCCGTTAAACGAACACCGGCTCCGCAT
The DNA here is from genome assembly GCF_030499515.1 of Streptomyces sp. DT2A-34. Lineage (NCBI taxonomy): Bacteria > Bacillati > Actinomycetota > Actinomycetes > Kitasatosporales > Streptomycetaceae > Streptomyces > Streptomyces sp. DT2A-34. The sequence goes on from NZ_JASTWJ010000001.1 coordinate 6,295,082, forward strand.
AGTGCAATTGAGGTGTGCAAGTCAAGGTCTGTCTTTTCTGCTTAACCTCTAGTCAAATGTCGTCACTTGACTACACGCGTTGATCAGGTGCGCGCGGAACCCTCCATGACCGGGACCCTTCCCTCCGTGCGCCCGGACGCGGGGGAGGAAGCAAGTGACCAGCAGACCCTGGACGTTCAGAGCGGCGGCAACCGCCGTCGCGCTCGCGGCGGCCGCGGCGACGGGCTCGACCTACGCGGTGGCGCAGGCCGGCGAAGACACCTCGACGGCATCCGTGGAGCGGCACGACCCGGCGGAGCACACTCACGCCGACCACGACCTGGAAGGCCCCCTGAGCAAGACCCAGGAGGCTCAGCGCGAAGAAGCCCTGAACCAGGTCATATCCGGCAAGGCCAAGGTGAAGGAGCGCGCCGGCTCGCAGGTCGTCGAGCTCAAGAGCAAGAAGGGCGACAGCAAGTACGTCGAGCTGGGCCGCGAGCAGACCGACAAGATCTTCACGATCCTGGTCGAGTTCGGCGACCAGATCAGCGAGTTCGGCGGCACGCCCGGCCCGGCCCACAACCAGATAGCCGAGCCCGACCGCAAGAAGGACAACTCGACGGCCTGGCAGGCGGACTACAACCAGAAGCACTACCAGGACCTCTACTTCGGCACCGGCAAGAAGACCGAGTCGCTGAAGAAGTACTACGAGAAGCAGTCCTCGGGCCGCTACTCGGTCGACGGCGAGGTCACCGACTGGGTCAAGGTCCCCTACAACGAGGCCCGCTACGGCAACAACGCCTGCGGCCAGACCAACTGCTCCAGCGTGTGGAACGTCGTCAGCGACGGTCTCAGCGCGTGGGTCGCCCAGCAGAAGGCAGCTGGGAAGACCGACGCCGAGATCAAGTCGGACGTCGCGCAGTTCGACCAGTGGGACCGCTACGACTTCGACGGCGACGGCGACTTCAACGAGGCCGACGGCTACATCGACCACTTCCAGATCGTGCACGCCGGTGAGGACGAGTCCTCGGGCGGCGGCGCGCAGGGCACCGACGCGATCTGGGCCCACCGCTGGTACGCCTTCGGCACCGACGCGGGTGCCACCGGCCCCGCCGACAACAAGCTGGGCGGCGCGCAGATCGGCTCCACCGGCATCTGGGTCGGCGACTACACCGTCCAGCCGGAGAACGGCGGCCTGGGCGTCTTCGCCCATGAGTACGGCCACGACCTCGGTCTGCCGGACCACTACGACACCTCCGGCGGCGAGAACTCCACCGGCTTCTGGACCCTGATGTCCTCCGGTTCCTGGCTGGGCACGGGCAAGGGCGAGATCGGTGACCTGCCCGGCGACATGACCGCCTGGGACAAGCTCCAGCTGGGCTGGCTGAACTACGACAAGGCGAAGGCCGCGACGGAGTCCGAGCACAAGCTGGGCGTCGCCGAGTACAACACCCGGCACAAGCAGGCCCTCGTGGTCGAGCTGCCCAAGAAGAAGGTCACCACCGAGATCGTCGCCCCGGCGCAGGGCGCGAACCAGTGGTGGAGCGGCAGCGGCGACAACCTCGCCAACACGCTGACCCGTTCCGTGGACCTCACGGGCAAGTCGGCGGCCTCGCTGACCCTCGACGGCTGGTACGACATCGAGGCCGAGTACGACTACCTCTACACCGAGGTCTCCACCGACGGCGGCGCCAACTGGACCGCGGTCGACGGCACGGTCGACGGTGCGGCCATCCCGCGCGACGCGAGCAACAAGCCCGCGCTCACCGGCACCGTGGACGCCTACAAGAAGCTGGTCTTCCCGCTCGACGCCTACGCGGGCAAGAAGATCGACCTGCGCTTCCGCTACCAGACCGACGGCGGCGTGGCCCAGAAGGGCTTCGCGGCCGACGAGATCACCGTGACGGCCGACGGTACGGCCCTGTTCTCCGACAACGCGGAGACCGCGGACGCGGCTTGGGCGACGAAGGGCTTCTCCCGTATCGGCGCGTCCATCACGGACGACTACGCGCAGTACTACATCGCCGAGAACCGTCAGTACGTGTCGTACGACAAGACCCTGAAGACCGGCCCGTACAACTACGGCTTCTCGCAGACCCGTCCGGACTGGGTGGAGCACTACGCGTACCAGAACGGCCTGTTGATCTGGAAGTGGGACACCTCCCAGGCGGACAACAACACCAGCCAGCACCCCGGTGTCGGCCTGGTCCTGCCGGTCGACTCCCACCCGACGCCGCTGAAGTGGTCCGACGGCACGCTGATGCGCAACCGCATCCAGTCCTACGACTCGCCGTTCAGCCGGTTCCGCACGGACGGCATGACGCTGCACAACGCGGACGTCGCGACCCGGATCCCGTCGCGTGCGGGGGTGCCGGTCTTCAACGACCGCACCCACACGTACTACGACGCGGCGACCCCGACCGCGGGCGTCAAGATCACTGACACCAACACCAAGATCAAGATCATCAAGGAGGCCAAGGACGGCTCGACGGTCACGGTCGAGGTCGGCGCCGCGGTGAAGTAAACGGCATCTTCGCAGGTCGGAGCGTGATCGGCGGCAGCCCCCTGGCGGGTTGCCGCCGATCGTGTTTAGGTGCACCCTGTGCTTCTCTTATTGACACCGACTCGCACGGGGGTGTGACCGCATGGCCGCAGGAGGTTTCTGCAAGCTGCCGACCGGCAGCGTGGTGGTGGCGCTGAACCTGCCCAGACCGACCGCCGACGGCACGGGCTGCGTCCGTGTCCTCGTCCACGCCCACAACCGCGCCCGAGCCCTGACCAGGCTCCGCAACCTCGGCATGCGGGCCGTCTACCTGCGCGGCAACGCCGCCCCGCCGACCCCGGACGAGATCACGGCGGTCCTGCATCACCCGGACGGCCTGATATGGCGAACGGCGCCCGACAACGGTGTCGTAGCGGGCCCGGAACCGACCCAGGAACTGTGGCACCCGATCAGGGCGCTGCTGAGACGCCCGGCTGCCACGCCTTGAGGGGGCGCGGGACTGCATCACTATGCGGCACCCGCAACGGCCTAAAGGGGCGCGGGGCTGTGTCGATGTGCGGCTACCGCCGCGTGGGCGCGACCAGCCCCCACGGCGCCGCAGCCGCCAGACGGCCGGACGAGGCACCCCGTGGAGCGCCCGGTAGAGCGCTACGCGACAACAGGCTTCCCGGACAGCTCCACGCCCGCCTCACGCATGTCCTCCAGTGCCCGCTCCGTGGTCTCGGAGGCCACCCCCGCGGTCAGGTCCAGCAGCACCTGCGTACGGAAGCCTTCCCGCACGGCATCCACGGCAGTGGCCCGCACGCAGTGGTCCGTGGCGATCCCCACCACGTCCACCTCCGAGACCTCCCTGGCCCGCAGCCAGTCCGCGAGCCGCACCCCGTTCTCGTCGGCCCCCTCGAACCCGCTGTACGCCGCCGCGTACGCCCCCTTGTCGAACACGGCGTCGACCGCGCCGGAGGCGACGGCCGGGGCGAAGTTCGGGTGGAAGCCGACGCCCTCGGTGCCGGCGACGCAGTGCGCGGGCCAGGAGTGGGCGAAGTCGGGGTTCGTGGAGAAGTGGCCGCCGGGTGCGATGTGGTGGTCACGGGTGGCCACGACGTGCTGGTAGCCGGATCCGCCCGCCTGCCCGATCAGCTCGGTGACGGCGGCGGCCACGTCGGCACCGCCGGGCACCGCGAGGCTGCCTCCCTCGCAGAAGTCGTTCTGCACATCTACGACGATCAAGGCGCGACGCATGGGAGGTGTCCTTCGGTTATGGACGCTGGGGTCGGGACGGTGAAAATCGGTGCTGGCCCGGCCGTGAACTTCCGAGCCTAGAGACTTCGGGTGCCGCGCGGGAGGGGGCATGGAGTGAGCACGCCGGGCGCGCTCACTTCACGCCCCCGTACGGCTCCCCGTGCGCCCATTGACATACTCCGTCGGAATGACGGCTTCCCCGCGCGAGAGCTGGGTCGCGGAGAGCGGCAGATTCGCGCGAGCGGCCGTGTGCCGGTCCCGTACGACGTCCAACGGCTCACGGGCCACCACGGCACCGCCCTTGACCAGCTCGACCAGCAGCTGCCGGTCGGCGAGCCCGTCCGGCACCTGCCCCGTGCCGACGACCTCGGCCTCCGCGACGCCGTACTCGTCGAGGCGCCGCGCGGCCCACTTGCGGCCGCCGATGGAGGTCTTGCCGCCGCTCGACTTCTTCGCCACCGGTACCAGCGGGGCTCCCGGGTCGGCGGACTCGGCGCGGGCGACCAGCTTGTAGACCATCGAGCAGGTCGGGTGCCCGGACCCGGTCACCAGCTGGGTGCCGACGCCGTACGCGTCCACCGGCGCCGCCGCCAGCGAGGCGATGGCGTACTCGTCCAGGTCGGAGGTCACGATGATCTTCGTGTGCGTCGCGCCCAGCTCGTCCAGCTGTTGCCGGACCCGGTGCGCGACCAGCAGCAGGTCGCCCGAGTCGATACGGACGGCGCCCAGCTCGGGCCCGGCGACCTCCACGGCCGTACGGACCGCCTCGGCGACGTCGTAGGTGTCCACGAGCAGCGTGGTGCCGCGGCCCATGGAGTTCACCTGAGCCTGGAAGGCGTCCCGCTCACGGTCGTGCAGCAGGGTGAAGGCGTGGGCGCTGGTGCCGACGGTGGGGATGCCGTAGCGGAAGCCGGCGGCCAGGTCGGAGGTGGAGGTGAAGCCGCCGACGTACGCGGCGCGCGACGCGGCGACGGCGGCCAGCTCGTGTGTGCGCCGGGCGCCCATCTCGATGATCGGGCGGTCACCGGCGGCCGACGCCATGCGGGAGGCGGCCGCGGCGATCGCGGAGTCGTGGTTGAGGATGGACAGGATCACCGTCTCCAGCAGCACGCACTCGGCGAAGGTGCCCTCCACCCGCATGATCGGCGAGCCCGGGAAGTAGACCTCGCCCTCGGGGTAGCCCCAGACGTCGCCGGAGAAGCGGTAGTCCGCGAGCCACGCCAGGGTCTCCTCGCCGACTATCTTCCGCTCGCGCAGGAAGCCGAGGACGCCGGCGTCGAAGCGGAAGTTCTCGACGGCGTCCAGCACGCGGCCGGTGCCGGCCACGACGCCGTAGCGCCGCCCCTCGGGAAGCCGCCGGGTGAAGACCTCGAACACGCTCCGCCGCTCAGCGGTGCCCGCCTTCAAGGCGGCCTGCAGCATCGTGAACTCGTAGTGATCCGTGAAGAGCGCCGTCGAGGGAACGTCCACCGGCAGCCCAAGGTCCGCTGTGTTCATGGGGGTAGATGCTACCCCCATTTCGTCAGTCTGACGATTTATGGGGCGGAGGTCACAACAGACGCGCTTGCGCAGCCCGTTTGTGCGACCACCCCCCTCGGGTGGCAGCATGGGCTCTGTGACGTCACCCGCTCCCCTAGAGATCGAACGAACCGAGTCGGCGGAGGAGGTCTTCGCCGTCCCCGAGCCGGACGTCCCCTGGGTCACGATCGTCCACAACGACCCGGTCAACCTCATGAGCTATGTGACCTACGTCTTCCAGTCGTACTTCGGCTACAGCAAGGACAAGGCCACCAAGCTCATGCTCGACGTCCACCACAAGGGCCGGGCGGTCGTCTCCAGCGGTACGCGCGAGGAGATGGAACGCGATGTGCAGGCCATGCACGGCTACGGTCTGTGGGCCACCCTCCAGCACGACCGCAAATGACCGCTCGCCCACGCCCGCAGGACCGGAAGTAGCGAATCGCCTCCATGCCAGGAACCTTCGAACCGCTCCCCGGCGGCGGCGCGGCCGTCGCCCTCGATGACGTCGAGATCTCCATCATCCGGTCGCTGGCCGTCCAGCTCCTGGAGCTCATCGGCCCCGGCCCCGCCGAGGACGCCTCCGACGACCCGCTCGCGGAGCTGTTCGCCGAGGGCCCGAGCGAACCGCCGGCCGACCCGGTCCTCAGGCGCCTCTTCCCGGACGCCTACATCGACCCGGAGGGCACACCCCAGGCCAAGGAGGCCGAGGAGCAGCGGGCGTACTCCGCGGAGTTCCGCCGCTACACCGAGAACGACCTGCGCAGCGGCAAGCGCGACAACGCGCTCGCGGTGGTCCGCTCCCTGGACGAGCTCAGCTCCGCCTCCGCCGGCGAGGGCGGCGCGGTGCTCAAGCTCTCCCCCGAGGAGTCCCAGCAGTGGCTCGGCGCCCTCAACGACCTGCGCCTGGCCATCGGCTCCCGCCTGGAGATCACCGCCGAGGACGACACCGACCTGCTCTACCGGCTCCCGGACGAGGACCCGCGCAAGCCGATGGTGATGGCGTATCTGTGGCTGGGCGGGCTCCAGGAGACGCTGGTCGCCACGCTCCTGCCGTAGATCGCGATGTTCTTGTAGCCGTATGTGATGGTTTTGTGTTCGCTCAGCAGACGCTCAAATCCGGATAACGATCGTGTCACCGCCGCCGCCCGCTCTGGGGGGCGGCGATCGGTTTGTCCGCTTCTTCCTGTGTGATGCGCCACATGTCTCGTAGCCGATCACCATTGCGGCCGTGATAAATCTTCACGACCGCCCGGCGAACACCACCCTTATGTCCGCCGGGTGCGCCACGTGGCCGGCGGATCGCCGGTCAGGCACAGCTCCAGCAGTCCGGGGGGATCGAGGCCCGATCCGAGGCCGACGAAAGGCCTGGGTCGGCATGGAGAAAGGGTGCACCACACATGACCTCAGAGAAGGTCACCGCCACCCCTGAAGAGGGTTACGAGCGCGGGCTCGGCAGCCGTCAGGTCCAGATGATCGCCATCGGCGGCGCCATCGGCGTCGGCCTCTTCATGGGCGCCGGAGCGAACATCGCGAAGGCCGGCCCCAGCATCATCCTCATGTACGCCCTCGCGGGCGTCGTCATCTTCTTCATCATGCGGGCGCTGGGCGAACTGCTCCTCTACCGGCCCGTCTCCGGCTCCTTCGCCGAGTACGCCCGTGAATTCCTCGGCCCGTTCTTCGGATTCGTCACGGGCTGGACGTACTGGCTCATGTGGGTGGTCACCGGCATGGCCGAGCTCACGGCCGCCGCGATCTACATCCACTTCTGGTTCCCCGAGATCCCGCAGTGGGTCAGCGCCCTGGTGTTCCTGGTGGTGCTCTTCGGCGTCAACCTGATCTCCGTCAAGATCTTCGGCGAGGTCGAGTTCTGGTTCTCGATGATCAAGGTCACGGCCATCATCGGCATGATCGTCATCGGCCTCGGCGTGCTCACCCTCGGCTTCTCCGACGCCGGTGACACCGCCACCGTCTCCAACCTCTGGTCGCACGGCGGCTTCTTCCCGAACGGCATCGGCTCCAGCCTGATGACGCTCCAGGGCGTCATGTTCGCCTACCTCGCCGTCGAGCTCGTCGGCGTCACCGCGGGCGAGTCCGAGAACCCCGAGAAGACCCTGCCCAAGGCCATCAACACCCTGCCCTGGCGCATCATCGTCTTCTACGTCGGCGCGCTCCTGGTGATCCTCTCCGTCGTCAAGTGGACCGAGTTCCATGACGGCGAGAGCCCGTTCGTCCACGCCTTCGGCAAGATCGGCATCCCGCTCGCCGCGGGCATCGTCAACTTCGTGGTGCTCACCGCGGCCCTGTCGTCCTGCAACTCCGGCATGTACTCGACCGGCCGGATGCTGCGCGACCTGGCCGCCAACAGCGAGGCCCCGCAGGCGTTCGGCAAGCTGAACGCCCGCAAGACGCCCGCCGTCGGCATCGCGGTCTCCGTGGCGCTCATGGGCATCGGCGTCGTCCTGAACTACGTCGTCCCGGAGAAGGCGTTCCAGTACGTCACCTCCGTCGCCACCGCAGCCGGCATCTGGACCTGGATGATGATCCTCGTCAGCCACATCCGCTACCGCGCCGCGGTCGAGGCCGGCCGGCTGCGCGCCTCGTCCTTCCCGGCTCCCGGCGGGGCGCTGTTCAGCTGGGTCGCGCTGCTCTTCCTCATCGGCGTGACCTTCATGATCGCGTACGACAAGGACGCGCGGATCTGCCTGTACGTCGCGGCCGGCTGGGCCGTCGCGCTGGGCATCGGCTGGGCGGTCCTCAAGAGCCGCAACCCGCAGATCACCGAGCGCGGCGGCGAGGAGCCGGAGTTCGAGAAGGTCGGCTGAGTCCGCCGTACTCCCGGTCGAGGACGTCCAGCCGCGGGGAGCACTCGTGGCGCCCCCGGCGGCTGCCGCTCAGGACGTCCGGCATGTGGGCCGTCCCGTACCACCCTTCGGTATGGGACGGCCCTCTGCTTATCCTGACGAGCATGCTGACCATCACCCAGGCCCTCGTCGACCAGATCGTCGCCCACGCGCGCAAGGATCACCCCGACGAGGCGTGCGGCGTCGTGGCGGGCCCGGCGGGCTCGGACCGCCCGGAGCGCTTCATCCCGATGCTGAACGCGGCCATGTCGCCCACGTTCTACGAGTTCGACTCGGGCGACCTGCTCAAGCTCTACCGCGAGATGGACGACCGCGACGAGGAGCCGGTGGTCATCTACCACTCCCACACCGCGACCCAGGCCTACCCCTCGCGCACCGACATCTCCTACGCGAACGAGCCCGGCGCGCACTACGTCCTGGTCTCCACGGCCGACACCGACGGCCTCGGCGAGTTCCAGTTCCGCTCGTTCCGGATCGTGGACGGTGAGGTGACGGAGGAGGACGTCGAGGTCGTAGCGGCCTACTGATACTTCGTCCCACTATCTGGCCAGAATCGGTCCACCATGCGAGATCACACTCCGGGTGCCCGACCGGGAATCGATACGATGAGCCCATGGTTTCCCATGACGTGAGCGAGAAGACGCCGGGCATGCTGCTCGTGGCGCGGCTGCACGTCGACCTGTGCAGGCTCGCCAGCGCCATCTGTTGACGCTGCCCCTGCCGCCGTACGGCCGTGAGCCGCGGCGCTGCCCACACGCACCACCTGCTGTACTTGCGCTGCCGCGCGCCCCCGACTGACTACTCCCGACAGGAGCCCTGAGCCATGGCCATCGAGGTCCGCATCCCGACCATCCTCCGCCAGTACACCGACGGTCAGAAGGCGGTGGAGGGCAGCGGTGACACCCTCGCCGAGCTGTTCACCGACCTCGAGACCCGGCACACGGGCATCCAGGCCCGCATCGTGGACGACGGCCAGCTGCGCCGCTTCGTCAACGTCTACCTGAACGACGAGGACGTCCGCTTCGTCGACGGCATCAACACCAAGCTGTCCGACGGCGACACCGTGACGATCCTGCCGGCCGTCGCCGGCGGCATGGCCTGAGACCGGTATGCGCTACGACTCCCCGCTCGCCGCGGTGGGCAACACCCCTCTGGTGCGCCTGCCGCGGTTGTCGCCGTCCGCCGACGTCCGCATCTGGGCCAAGCTGGAGGACCGCAACCCCACCGGCTCGGTCAAGGACCGCCCGGCCCTGCACATGATCGAGCAGGCGGAGAAGGACGGCCGCCTCACCCCCGGCTGCACCATCCTGGAGCCGACCAGCGGCAACACCGGGATCTCGCTGGCGATGGCGGCGAAGCTCAAGGGCTACCGCATGGTCTGCGTGATGCCCGAGAACACCTCGCAGGAGCGCCGCGATCTGCTCGGCATGTGGGGCGCGGAGATCATCTCCAGCCCCGCCGCGGGCGGCTCCAACACCGCCGTACGGGTCGCCAAGGAGCTGGCGGCCGAGCACCCGGACTGGGTGATGCTCTACCAGTACGGCAACCCGGACAACGCGGGCGCGCACTACGCCACGACCGGCCCGGAGATCCTCGCCGACCTCCCCTCGGTCACCCACTTCGTGGCCGGCCTCGGCACCACGGGCACGCTGATGGGCGTCGGCCGCTACCTGCGCGAGCACAAGCCGGACGTCAAGATCGTCGCGGCGGAACCGCGCTACGACGATCTCGTCTACGGCCTGCGCAACCTCGACGAGGGCTTCGTACCCGAGCTGTACGACGCCTCCGTCCTGACCACCCGCTTCTCGGTCGGCTCGGCCGACGCGGTCACCCGTACCCGCGAACTCCTCCAGCAGGAGGGCATTTTCGCGGGCATCTCCACCGGCGCCGCGCTGCACGCCGCGATCGGTGTCGGGAACAAGGCGCTGAAGGCGGGCGAGAGCGCGGACATCGTGTTCGTCGTGGCCGACGGCGGCTGGAAGTACCTCTCGACCGGCGTCTACACGGCGGCCACGACAGAGGAAGCGATCGAGACCTTGCAGGGTCAGCTCTGGGCATGAGCAGCGCCCTGCACCGGCCCTCCCGGCGGAGCGCCTACGTCGCGAGGTGACGGACCTGGTCCCACACGACCGGGTCCATCACCCCCACCCGCCGCCGGAAGTCCCGCACCGGTACGTCCCGCAGCTCGCCCGTCTCCAGATAGCTCGCCCGCCCGCGGGTGTCCCCGACGGAGCCCGGCGGCAGGGGGATCACTCCGCCCCGCTCGCCGTGATACTTGCTGGTGATCTTCGCGACGGTGACCCGCTGCCCGCGCACCGCGAGCACCAGACACGGCCGGTCCTTCGCCCGCCCGTCTCCCGTCACCGCCCTACCCGACGCTCCCCCACTGCCGAAAGCGTGGGGGGACCCCCATCGCGCGGCCCCTCTTGATTCTGGCCCGTCCTCGTAGGGCACGTTCGCCCACCAGATCTCCGCGGGCGCCGGACGAGCGGCACCACGCCCCTTCGGACGAGCCGGAGTACGCCGGTCCGACCGCCCCGGCGGACGCGTCCGCCGCCTCTCGGGACGCCGCCCGCGCCCCCACCCGTCCACGAGCGCGGCGACGAGCGCGAGCAGTATCACCGCCGCGAGCGCCAGCCACCATGACGTGTCCATAGGGACGACGGTACCGGCGCCCCACCACCCCCGCGCGTCACGGCCCTACGGGATCAGGGAGTTGTACAGCTCGACCACCTGACTGTCGAACGGCGGCGCTCCGACCGCCTTCGCGGCCGGGATGACCGACTCCTCCAGGAAGCGTCGGAACTGTTCTTCCGACTCCCACACGTCGATGACCTGCCACCCACCCCCCCTCGGCAGGTGCTCCGAAGTGTGCGACGAGTCCGGCGGGCGGGTTCGTGCGATCCGGGATCGCCCGGTCGAAGCACCTCTCTACGCCACCCGGGGCCGACCTCGAACAACTGGCCAGCGTCAGCAGCCGAACCGGTGACACCACAGGTGAGTTCGCCCACAACTGATTTGGGTGGTTTTGTGAGCTGGGCGGATGTCGGGGAAGGACCGCTGACGTGCGAAAACGTCTCTCGGTGGGTCTCACGGTTTCGTGGCACTTCCCGCACCGATGTGCCCTCGATGTGCCCTCGGCTGGATGCCAGGAGCGGGGCGCACACTGGAAGCACAGCCCCCGAAGAAGCTGATCACGATGACTCTCCGCACCATCGCCCATCACCTCGGTCTGCCCGTCCGGCGCGACCCGCAGGAGGTCGCGAAGATCGTCGAGGGACTCCGCCCCAACCTGGACGATCTTCCTGACGACAGGCGGGAGCGGCTCGCTGCCGAGTGGACCAAGGTCCTCAGCGAACGTCACTGGCACCGGCCGTATCTCCGGGACTGAGCGCCGCGTCCTCCGCGCGAAGAAGTGATCACTATGGCCAGCGAAGACGAAGGACTCGCGTTCGCAGAGGAGATCGATCCCGCGTTGGCGAAGACCCTCGCCGAAATCCGTGACTACTGCGAGAGCGTGCCTCCCGAGGAGGCTCTCGATCTGATCGACAAGTGCAGGATGGTCGTGGCTCTCTACCGCGATCTCTGGCAGCTTGACGGCGGTGCGGCCGATCACTGAAGGAGTGGGTCTTGACGCCATGACGACCGTACGAAGCACCGGAGGGTTGGTCTCCGGGGCTTGCGCCCGTTCATGCGGCGTCGGTGGACAACACACCGAGAGAGCCCAGCACAGTCAGGCAAAGTGTCATGACGCCAATGAACACTCCGCCTCCGAAGAGAACGGCGTGGCGGTGACGTGCCCCTGGCTCGTGGCTCAGATAGCCAGCCAGTGCGCCGACGATGACGGAGACCAAGGCGCAGATGACGACGATCAACACCTTGACCCCGAACGAGAGCTTCAAAGATCCGAGTACCTTTCCGGTGATCGGACCTTCGGCACGCAGCTCTCAGCCCGACCACCACGTGACAACGTGAGGTCTTGCTGAGGCCGTGCCGACGTTCAGGGTCTCGGTGCCTTGCCAGGGCTAATCCGGCTGGTCCATCGTCCTTCGATTGGGGTAGCGCGTGCGTTGGGTAGATGACGGTCGTGCGAGTGCCATCGCATTTGACCCCAACCGGCCCTGTCAGCCAGCCCGAGGGTGGCATGCTGATGCAACTGCCTCTCCAAAGGCGCACCAGCGGCCCTACCCAGGTACGTCGGAACCCGGGCTCTCGGCGGATTGGTCTGCAGCCGTAACTGTAGCCGAAGCCATGAGTGTTGAAGGTTTACGTTGCACTATGGGGCACCGTAAGCACACAGAGGCAGCCCCGGCCGCTCCGGCTTCCTGCTCTTCTTCCTCGCCGTCGCAGGGCCCGCATGGCCTTGGCCGTCTACTCGTAGGTGTCTACGACGAAAGATCAACCACGTCATCAAGACCACCGAGTGTTGCTGGGCGCGCGCAAGATCGAGTACCACCCTCGCCCAGCCGAGGCCCACGCGGCCGATGAAGTCATCCCTCCAGACAACCGGCGAGCCTGGGGTCAGCGAAGAGAGGGGCGCCGTGACTGGTTTTCTCAGGCGCTGTTGAGATCACGCCGCCCGCCGCAGATGATGTTCAAAGGGTGTCGGTGACCCGATGCGGGCAACGGTGGCAGCGGAGCGGGGGCGTGGGGTGCTGCGGCGACGTAGCGGCGTGCTGACTGGTGCGCCATGAGGAACCGTTTGCAGTTATTGCTTCAGGTCTTGTTGGTGCTCGTCGCAAGTCTGCTTGGGATCGTCACCAACTACGCCACCAACGAGAACGACGTGCCGTGGCTCCTGCATGTGCTCCAGCGGGTCGCGATACCGGCCATCGGACTGCTGATCGTCACCATGGTGGTCGTGCAGGTCGTCGTCTATCGGTTGGAGAACCCTGCGCCTCCGCCGACTGACTGGCCCCGCGACAGGGTTCCGTACCCCGGGCTGGACGCGTTCGTGGAGGATGAGGCCGCGGTCTTCTTCGGCAGGGAGGCCCAGTCCGAGGATCTGACGCGTCGGCTGCACGAAGCGCAGGACCGGCCCGCCGACAGGTTCCTCGTCCTCGTGGGGGCCTCGGGGAGCGGGAAGTCGTCGCTGGTACGAGCAGGGGTGATGCCGCGGCTGCGCGGTCGGCGATGGTCGATCCTCCCCGCCTTCTCCCCGGGCCCCAACCCCCTGGCGTCCCTGGCCTCCGCCATCTCTGCGGCCGATGGGGAGCGCAAACCGGTGAGCACAGTGCTACGGCGCCTTCGGCAGGAGCCCGCCTCACTGCCCGCGGAGTTGTCCCGGCTACGCGGAGGCAGGTTCCGCCGCATGCTCGTCGTGGTCGACCAGTTCGAAGAACTCATCACTCTCGCCGGCGAACGAGAACGCACCCAGTTCCTCGACGCCCTCCACACCTGCGTCACCCGCGATACAAGGATCCGCATACTCGCCACCCTGCGCGTGGACTTCCTGGGCCCGCTCCTCGCCACGGCCCACGCCGACCTCTTCCAGCACCCGGTCGCCATCGGCGCGCTCGGCAGGAGCCAGCTCGCCCAGGTGGTCGAGCGGCCGGGCGCTCTTGTTGGCTTGTCCTTCGCGCCCGGCGTCGTGGAGGCCATCGTCAACGACGCGGGCACGGACGACGCGCTGCCGCTGCTCGCTTACCTGCTGCAGGAGCTGTACTTCGCCTCCGGCCCCGGCGGGACGGTCACCGAGGAGCTGTACCGCAGTCTCAGCGGCGTGGCCGGCGCCCTCGCCCGGCAGGCCGACCACACCGTGGCGGAGCTTGGCTCCGGGGACGATGGCATCGACTTCGTGCTGCGGGTGCTGCTGAGGTTCGTCACTGTCCAGGGCCAGGAGGTGGCCCGGCGTCGCGTGCCGCTCGCCGAGCTAACGGCACAGGAGCGACGCGTCGTGGACGCCTTTGTCGAGGCACGCCTGCTGATGTCCGACGTCCGCACCGGTCACCAGGAGCCCTACGCCCAGGTCACGCACGAGGCGTTGTTCCGCCAGTGGGCGCCCTTGCGGCAGGAGGTCGAGGCGCGCGCCGAACAGCTGCGTCAACGCGCAGAACTCGAACGGTGGGCGGAGGACTGGGAGCGCTCCGGGCGCGGCGCCGACTACCTGCTCACCGGGGAGAGGCTGGCTCTGGCCCAGCGGTGGCTGCTCGCGCTGCAGGAGAGCGGGCAGGCATCGGAGGCGGCGCAGTCGCTCGTCGAGTCGTCGCAACGGCGTGATCTCGCATTCCTGCGCCGTGTTTCGGACAGCATCGGCCAGCACGCGCTCGGCGCCGTGGAACACCAGCCGGAGCAGTCCGTCTTGCTGACGTTGGCCGCGCTGGGCGAATGCGCGCCGACTCCGACCGCCCGGCGTGGCCTGATGACGGCTCTGGCGTTCAGTCACCTGCGCACCCAGCTCGACGGGCACACGGACACCGTCCGGCACATCGCCTGGTCCCCGGACGGGCTGCTTCTGGCCACGGCGTCCAGGGATGGCACATCGAGGGTCTTCGACGCCCGGTCGGGCCGCTCGGTGCGGGTTCTGCCGTCCGAGGGCGTGATGGTCGAGAGCGTGGCCTGGTCGCCGGACTCCACCCGGACCGCCACCGTGGGCCGCGACTGCGTCGTACGTATCTGGGACGCTGCGTCCGGAGAGCCCCTGCGCCTGCTCACCGGCGCCTCTGACATCGGGCGGCAGGTTGCCTGGTCACCCGACGGCCGGTGGATAGCTGGCAGTTCACGCGACCAGACGGTGCGCGTATGGGACGCCGAGACGGGTGACCTCGTCCACGAGCTGCACGGACACCGCGGTGACGTGTGGGGCCTCGCTTGGTCCCCGGACAGCGCGCGCCTGGCCTCGGCGTCACACGATCAGACCGCCCTCGTGTGGGATCTGGCCGCCGGCGCCTCGGTGACGACGCTGTCCGGCCACTCCGACTTCGTCGAAGGCATCGCCTGGTCCCCGGACGGACGCCGCATCGCCACCGGCTCCGGTGACCACACGGTGCGCATCTTCGACGCCGAAAGCGGCGCGCAGCGGCTCCTGGTCCGCGGCCACACGGACTACGTCTGGAACATCGCCTGGTCGCCCGACGGGCAGACGCTCGCCTCGGCCTCCTCCGACCAAAGCGTACGGATCGTCGACGCCCACGATGCGAAGGTGATCGCCGTGCTGCGGGGACACTCCGACACGGTGTGGGGCGTGACCTGGTCCCCCGACGGCGACCGGCTCGCCACCAGCTCCACCGACGGCTCGGGCCGCATCTGGGACCTACGCCCGAGGGGCGCCGAACGCCTGCTCCTCGACGGACACCACGGGCCTGTGAACCAAGCGGCCTGGTCACACGACAACACCCGCATTGCCACCGCCTCGGACGACGGAACGGTCCGCGTATGGGACGCCACCACGGGCGCCCTCTCCCACCATGTCGTCGAGCAGGCAGACCGCGTGTGGAGCGCCGCTTGGTCGCCGCTCGACGACCGCCTGGCCCTCAGCACCAACGACGGTGTGTTCCGCCTCGTCCAGGAGAACCAGGCCAGTGCCTTCGATCGCCGGGGACCTGTAGTCGAGTCCGTCGCTTGGTCCCCCGACGGCAGCCGCATCGCCACCGGTGGCCACGACGGCACGGTGAAAGTCTGGTCGGCACAGGCCGGGGTCGAACTCACCTCCCTGGCGGGACACCAGGACTGGGTCAGCCGCATCGCCTGGTCCTCCAGCAGCCGCCTTCTGGCCAGCGCGTCGGACGACCGTACGTGCCGGCTCTGGGACGTTGCCGAGTGCCGGCAGCTGACCGTGCTACGCGGACACGACAACTACGTCGACGACGTCGCCTGGTCCCCCGACGAGGAACGCATTGCCACCGCGTCCGGGGACTGGACGGCGGCCGTGTGGGACACCACGACGGGCCGCCGCATCGATGTCCTCAAGGGCCACGAGGGCCGCGTCCGCGCCATCGCCTGGTCTCCGGACGGCCGGCTCATCGCCACTGGATCCGACGACCGCACGGTGCGCCTCTGGTCGTCCGCCACCTTCGAGGAGATCGCGATCGTCGGCGTGCACCAGGACAAAGTGGCCTCGGTCGCCTGGTCCCAGGACGGCACACGCCTGCTCACCGGCTCCTTCGACGGCACCGCCCGAGTGTGGGCCGCCGAGCCCGACTTCGACCGCCTTGAAGCGGAAGCACGCGGCCGGGTTTTCCGCGTCCTCAGCGACGAGGAGCGACGGCACCACATGCTGCCGCTCAGCCCTTGATCACAACTGCAGGTCGACCGTCTCGACCGTGCAGTCGTCGGTGTGCACCAGGTACTCGTCCGGGTCGAGGTTCATCGCCTTGCGCTCCGGCGAGGCCCAGTAGAGCGCGTTCCGTTCGGCGAACGACTCCGGGCCGTCATACGAGATGAGCCACACGAACTGGTTACGCTCCCGGTCCACCCAGGCGCCACCGATGGCGAAGCCCAACTCCAGGCGCAGCGGCACGATTTCCGCACGCCACCGCTCCACCCACTCGTCGAGCATGCCCTCCCGGACGGTGTAGGTGCGCAGCTGAGTGGTCTTGGCCATGCGAGTCCCTCCCGAGTCGTAGCTCCCGACCGCAGCGTACGTGTCGCAGAGCGGCCGAAGGTAAGAGATCTCGCAGCACGATCGGGATCGATGGGCGGAGGTCATGCGCCGGTGCACAAGGGTGGCGGCCTTTCACCGTGCAGGAGCTTCGTTGCGTGGGGTGACTGTCCGTCGGAACATCGTCACACTGGCGTGACCAGCGCGATCACTGACAGCCAGGACTTTGAAACTGCCCTGGCTGTCAGTCGCATGCTGTAGAACTGAAAGCCAGGCGCACTCGATCATGCGCACTGGGTGACGAACCGCAGGAGCACGGGGATGAATGCTGGCGTTCAGCAGAGTGTGCACGGCCGCGAACACACAGTCCGGGATCTGTTCAGCAGGCAGTACGGGCTGGAGTACTACCAGCGTGAGTACACCTGGGAGCGCCGTCACGTCGTAGAGCTGGTCAACGACCTAACGTCCGCCTTCTTGAGGGACTGGCATCCCGGCCACGACCGTCAGCAGTACGCGACGTATCGACCGTACTTCCTTGGCCCCTTCGTTTGTCACTCTGCCGGCATCAAGAAGAACCTGGTGGACGGGCAACAGCGTTTTACAACGCTCCATTTGCTGCTCATCCACCTTGAGAAGTTGCTCTCAGAGCAGGGAGACGCTGACTCCGCTCACATGGTGGGAGCGATGGTCCGACGCTACGCCGGCGGGGTCCATCACTACACCATTGACGTTGATGAGCGGAGGGCCTGCTTGGAGGCCTTGCGTAGCGGGGAAGAGTTCGACACATCCGGCCAGACCGTATCGGTACAGAATCTCTGGCTGAGAGCTCAGGACATTTCCGAAGCAATACCGGAAGAGCTCGTCGACGACTGCCTTGCCACCTTTTCCGATTGGCTGGCTGACCGAGTCTTTCTCGTAGAGATCACTGCCGCCGATCGCGATCTGGGCTGGGAGATCTTTGAACGTATGAATGACCGCGGGGCCGGCCTCACATCTTTGGATCTCCTCAAGAGCTTCATCCTGTCCCATGCGAGCCAGGAACAGGCCGCTCTAAACGCAGCGTGGCGCGATACCGTTGCGAAGCTCAGCAGTCACGGCCGACAGGTCCCTAGCGAATTCTTCGAAGCACTTCTAATAGCCAAGTATGCAGCCATAGATGGAAGCGATGTGACTGAAATATCACGCGCCTTCCATGAGTGGGTGCGGGCGAATCCGGAACGCATGGGGCTTCGACTCCAAGGGAAGGATTATAGCGACTTCGTGCTTGAGGTCGTATCACCTGCGGCGACTCAGTTCAGCTCGCTCTTGGATGCCGCGCGCATTCGCACTCAGGGGCTCGAAGAAATCTTCTACAACGCTTCGAATGGGATCGACTCTCAGTATCTGCTCATCATGGCCGCCGCGAGGAGCAATGACACTGAGTCCAATTTTAGGGAGAAGGCGCGCCTCCTAGCTGCCTACATGGATCTGTTGTTCATTCTCCGCACAGTGAACAACGATACGGCGGTTCAGCCGCTTCACTTCCGTGAAGAGGCCTATCGGCTACTTCCGGCCGTGCGGCAGACCTCGTCTCTAGACGAGTTGCGCGAATTGCTCGGCCACGAAGCATCGGATCTCTCCTACAGCTTCGAAGCGGTCCAAAAATTCAGCCTGCATAACAACCGACGGCAGGTCCGATACCTTCTTGCGCGGCTGACCGCTTTCGTCGAGGTAGGGTGCGGTCGAAGCGATGAGGTTGACCGGTACCTCGGACTCCGAACAGATCCCTCAGGCGAAGAAGCCGTGCCATGGGAAATTGAACACATATGGGCAAACAAATACAGCCTGCACGTTCAGAGTGGAATCGCTAACGAGCAAGAGTTTCAGCAGGCTCGAAACCGTCTTGGCGCCCTCCTTCTGCTGGAGAAGCCCGACAACGCCAGCTTCGGCGCTGATCGCTACATGGACAAGCTGCCGCATTACCACCGCCAGAACTTCCTTGCGGCATCCCTGCACCCCAACACGTACTCGCGGACACCAGCCTTCCGTAAATTTCGGAAGAACCACGGCCTTGAGGAGCACTTCTCAGCCTTCGCAGACAACTTCGACAAGGAAGCTATTGAATCCCGCTCAGCTCTTTACCGGAAGCTGTGCGAGCTCATCTGGAGCCCTCAGAGGATCGGATTCTCGAAGGCTGTTGTAGCGACTCCTTCCCGGGAACGGCAGCTGCCTCAACGGAAGAAGACGCATTACGGCGTGCAGGTCAGTGACCTTATCCAGGTAGGTCTTGTCCAAGAAGGTGCAAAGATTCGCGGAGGATCCAAGCGCAGCGGTTACCCTCATGACGCCACCCTGATCTCGGGAGGCCGTGTGCGGATCGAGTCGAGCGGCGAAGAGTTTGGATCGCTCTCCGGCGCCGGAAAAGCCGTACTAGGTGGCACTTCGTGTCCCGGTTGGGACTTCTGGCATGTCGAGGATTCTGGCGGGAATTTGATCCCTCTGAAGTCCATACGCCAGAAGGCGATCGCGCAAGGACTGCTCGATCAGGGCTGACTCGATCTTTCGCGGAGGCCGTCAGTTTACTGACGGCCTCCGCTCAGACTGAACGCGTTTTCGGGGGCGCCCATCGCCATCAACGATGGCCCGCGGCCCTTGCTAACTGGGCTGACAAGCTCTCCTTCCCTGTCGAACCCAAACTTTGCGCACGGCAGCCCTGGAAACGAAAAGCTTCTCAGCCCTGTTGCGCCTTGGGCAGTTCCACGCCCAGTTCCTTAGCGAACGCTTCGATCTCGGACATGGCTTCACGCAGATTTTGCGCGACGTTGACAGTCAACTCGCTGATGGACATGGGCCCTTGCCCGTCGGAGGAAGCTGCGTCGATCTCGCCCACATTCAGGTTCACCGATGCGTCGGCAAGCAGCTTCTTCGCGTCGAACGCGTGGAAGCGCTCGGATTCCTTCCGCTGAGTGCGATCGGGATCGTCCTTGCTGAACGCCTGTTTCTCAAAGTCGGCCAGGTGCTCAGCTTGCAAGGGGCGTTGCTTGAGCGTGAAGTTGCTGCCAGTACGGAGGTCATAGACCCACAACTTCCCAGTGCGCGGAGGGTCCGTCTCTGCGCGGAAACCGGGCACCGCGTCGAAGAAGAGCACTACCGCCTTCACCCCACCCGCCTGGAAGATGTTCTCGGGCAGTCGCAGCATCGTGTGCAGGTTGTAGTTGGTCAGCAGCTCTCGGCGGATTAGTGCCCCCGCGCTCTTCTCCCCGCCTTCGTTCAGGACGCTGTCCGGGACGATCACAGCGGCACGGCCCTTATCGGTCAGCAAGGTGCCGATGTGCTGAAGGAAGTTGAGTTGTTTGTTTGTTGTGGTCCGTTCGCCGAGCCAGAAGTCCGGGCGGTAATACGTGGCGTCACCGATGGCGTCGTCGCTGTCCTCATCGCCCTTCCCTGCGACGGTGACCGACGACTTCCGGCCGAAGGGCGGGTTTGCCAGGACCATGCTGGCGTCGCGGGTCGGCTGCTTGCGCAGCGCGTCGGTCACCTCGATGACAGGGGCACCGGTCGCCTCGCCGATATCGTGCAGCAGGAGGTTCATCGCGGCGATGCGGGCGGTGGTTGGGACGATCTCGGTGCCCCAGATGCGCTTAGTCCGCAGCTCCTTCCAGTCGGAGTCGGGCAGGTCGTCCTTCTCGTACTCCTGGGTGATGTAGTCGTGCGCCGCCAGCAGAAATCCGCCCGTCCCGCAGGCAGGGTCGGTGATCGTGTCGTACGGGGTCGGGCGCATGCACCGCACGATCGACTCGATCAGTACGCGCGGTGTGAAGTACTGCCCTGCCCCGCCCCGGGTGTCCTGCGCGCTGCGGGCGATGAGGGCCTCGTAGGCGGCGCCCTTGATGTCGGAGCGGGCGTGCAGCCACTTCTCCTCGTTGATCAGGTCGACGATCAGGCGGCGCAGGTTGGCAGGGTTCTCGATGCGATTGCGAGCCCGGTTGAAGATCAGGCTGAGGGTGGTGTGGTCCTCGTTTGCGCTGCGATGACCGAGGTCGGCGAGGAGTTGGGTGTACGCCTCCTCCAGAGGTTCGCCTTCGAGATCAAGCAGCTTGGTCCAGCCACGATTCTTCCACTTGCCTGTGACCGGGAGGATGTGTTTGTGGTCCGCGGGGTTGGTCTTCTTCGCGTTCGCCTCTTCCTGTTCCGCGGCCATCTTGAGGAAGATCAGGAAGCTGAGCTGCTCCAGGTAGTCCTGACTGGACACACCGTCGTCGCGCAGGACGTTGCAGTAGTTCCAGAGGCGGTCGACGAGTTGCCGTGCGGCCGTTTTCACTAGCTGAACTCCAAGGGAAGGGCGGTCTGTTCGCCGTCAAAGGCAGAGGTGTCACGGTGGGGCGGAGGAGGTTGGGTTGCCCTTGCGGATGGACTCGCCTTCCGTTGCTTACGCCGGACGCTTCGTTGCGGCTGGCCTTCCGCGTGCTGGGCTACACGGGCAGCACGCCGGGCCGCCTTGCGCTCCGCCTCGGCGATCTCGCGCTCGACCTGAATCCGCTTGAGGAGTTCTTCTGCGTGCTCGTCGTCCGGGTCCTGGGGGACGAGGTTGCCGCTGAAAGCTTCCTGGAGGAGGCCGCGGCGCAGGTAGGCCAGATCAGTCAGTGCACGCCGGCAGCGCTCAGCCAGGAACGCCACCCGGCGGAGTGCTTGCTCACCGGACCGGACCAAGCCCTCTTGTTCACCAGGCGGCGGAATCGGCACGGGCAGTTTCTTGACCTTGGAAATGCTGATTGAAGCGAGATTGACACTCTGCTTTCCGTTTACCTCGAACCAGCGCCGCGCCGCCGAATTGGCGTACCAGGACAGCAGTTTGGGGTGTGTCGCCTCTCCTTCGACCCGAGCACGAAAGAGGTGATTCTGGTGGATGCATTCATCGAGTTGCTTCTCCCAGACCCAACCTCGCCCTAGCTTGTCCCGGTCACCGCCCTCGCTCATGAGGATGTCGCCTTCACGGAGGCGCAGCTTGTCGAGGGTCTTACGCGGGACGCGAATGTTGGCCACATGGGACAGGTCAAGGTGTGCTCTCTGAGCGTTCGCCACCCGAAGGTAGGGGACCTCAGGCCACGATTCATTGCTCTGCCGCTTCGCGTCCTTGCTTACGCCACCGACGACTTCAGCGATCTCGTCCAGACGGCGCCACACCCAACCGGGTGCCGTGTCGGACAGCACACCGTCAGTAACCCCTGGCGCGTTCTCGATCTTCCCGGGGACACGCCCTCGCGTCGAGGTGAGCAGGCCCGTTGCCGCCGCCGTCATGACAGCGTTCTCCAGCCGCTCAAGGTCACCTTGAGCGCAGAGCACTTTGGTCTCGATGGCGTTGAGCCGCGCCTCCCGCTCCCCGAACACCTCCACGATCCGCCGCTGCTCTTCGGTAGGCGGCACCGGGACCTCCACCGACTTCAGCCGCACCGCCGACAGGTGCGCGATGTTCGTCGTGATGCGGGCCTCGCGCAGGAAGCGCCCGAAGTGCATGTGCCGCCGGAACACGAGCAGCGCCCACTCCGGCAGGAGCCCGGTGTTGGGATGGAAGCGGATCAGGCTATTGGTGAACGCCATGTCGGCGGGCTCGCCCCGATACAGGGCAGGCCGGCCGACAAGGTGCGGGCTCTGGCCCTCGTTCAGCAGGACGTCGCCTGGGCGCAGGCGGTACTGCTCGAAGACTCCGGAGAAGTCCATCTCCTTGAGGTCGGTCGTGTCGATGCGGTCCTCGAAGACGTTCGCCACCCTCAGGTACGGGCGCATCTCAGGGCCGTGATGCCAATTGGGATGCCGCTGGCGGCCAAGGTCGACATCGCCGACATCCCCGACTGTCGCCCAGGCCCACCCCGCCGGAAGCTCCGGTTGCTCGACAGCCCCTTCCCCGAGCTCGTCTCTGCCGTCGCCTTCGCCCGGCGCGTTCCCGACGCCCTCCGCGCCCTCAGAGACACCTGCCCCGTCGGAGGCCGTACCTTGGCCGGAGGTCATACGTCCGCTCACGCACCCAGTTCCCTGTCCAACTCGTCCACCAGCTTCTCCGGCTCCCACCGGCTGTCCTTGAAGGCGTCCACGAACGCGCCGTAGCCGCCGGCCCGGCGCCGCGCTCCCTCGTCCAGGGACGCGACGCTGACCGTGGCGTTGGCGGCGACCGCGTCCGCTATGCGGCTCAGCCATACTCGCTGCCGCTCGTCGAACGTGACGCCCGCCGTGTCCTGGCGTGCCAGCCACGCCTCCAGGCGACCCTCCACAGTACTGCGATATGGCCGGAACTCATCGCCATCGAGTCCCAGCTCGAAGCGCATCACCGTTAGGAACTCGATCAGGCCCGCGTTTCGGCGTGTGGTGCCCCGGGCGATGCCCAGGTCGACGTACGCCTTCCAGAGCCTCGCCTCGGTCCATTCACGGCGAGTCGCCCTGACCTTGGCGATGAGTTCCTTCAGTGCGTCGAGGACCTCGCGCGGCCGCCGGCGTTCGCGGAAAGCGATGCGCAACGGGGTGATCTCGTCCGCGTGCTCGGTCATGTACGTATGCCAGTCCTCGACGACACTGCGGGCCTCCTCCTCATTGCGCAGCCCGCGCGCCTCAAGGATCTGGTCGAGGCTGATGTCGTCGATCAGCAGCCAGCTGTCGCGGGCGGCGGACAGCAGGGCCTCGCGCAGTTCCTCGCTCTCGACGAGGAGGCGCACCGCGCCGGAGATCTCTGCGGCCTCGTCCACCGGCTCACCCTTTGCCCGCGCTTCCAGGCGACGGTCGGTGTCGGCGGCATGTACGAGGCCGCGCACCAGGTCCTCGTACGTCTCGTCGGGCCCGAGGTGTTCCTCGATCGCAGCGCGAGCGTTCCCGTCGAGGCGGCGGCCCAGGCGGCCGAGCCGGCCGGCCAGCGTCGCGACGTCGTCCACGTGCAGCCTGCGGCGCTCGGCGCAGGCGCTCAGCAGTTTCTCCAGGCTGGGGACGGGCTCGTCGTTGTCCCGGACCAGGGGGCGGGCATCGGTCTTCTCGTGCTCGGTGACGCCAACCGCGTCGACGATCACGAAGCGGTCCTTGTGGACGGCGTCCCGCGTGACCTTGCGCAGGTCGTGGTCCGAGACGGTGCGTGCGCCCCGGCCCTTCATCTGCTCGAAGTACGCCCACGACTGAATGTCCCGCATGAAGAAGAGGCATTCGAGGGCGGGGATGTCAGTTCCCGTGGCGATCATGTCGACGGTGACCGCGATGCGGGGTTGAGACTTGTTGCGGAAGTCGCTCAGCGAGTGTCGGGCGCCCGGCGCCTGGCTGGTGATCTTCCGGCAGAAGCCGTCGCCCTTGTTGGGGAACGCGGTGCGGACCGCCTCCACGATGGCGTCGGCATGCAGATCGTTGTGCGCGAAGATGAGGGTTTTCGGGATTTCCTGGCGGCTGTAGATCTCGCCGGTCTCCTTGTCGACGACGGGCGGGAAGATCTCGGTGAACAGACGGTCGCGGAATGTCTCGATCACCAAACGGATCTGGTCCTTTGAGCGGACCCGATGGTTTAGCTCGGTGCGCGCGTAGGGGTCGTCGTCATCCACCGCGTGCCAGCGCTCAGCGCGCGTCGGCTTGTGGATCTTGGAAATCACTGAGTTGACGCGTTCTACCGTGCCGTCCGGGGCTTTGAAATCCTTCTGAGCGGGGATCGTGGAGCCCTGTTGCGTGATACGGGTGGCGATCTTGTAAATGTCGTAGTCGACGTTGACGCCGTCGGCGACCGCCTCGGCGGACGAGTACTGGCTGACCATGTTGTCATCGAAGAACGCGAAGGTCCGGAACGTCGGGGTCGCGGTCAGGCCGATGACATGTGCGTCGAAGTAGTCCAGAACCGGGCGCCAGCGGTTGTAGATCGAGCGGTGGCACTCGTCGACGACGATGAAGTCGAAGAAGTCGGGCGGCAGCTCGGGGTTGTAGCGGACGGTGGCGACGTCCCCGGCCAGCTTGTCGGCGCGTTCGGTCTCGAAGTTCTCGTCGTCGGGAGCGGGCATCTCGGTGCCGGAGATCCTGCACCACATCCGCTGAATCGTGGAGATCACGATCTTGTCGGATTCCGCGACCGCTCCCTTGGTGAACAGGCGCAGCGGCATCTGCTCGTGCAGCGACCGGTTCGAGCCGAGGGGGGTGAAACCCCGGTAGGCGTTGTAGGCCTGTTCGCCCAGGTTGAAGCGGTCGACAAGGAAGAGCACGCGGTGAGCCTGCGCGTGCCGCAGCAGGCGGTAGCTCTCCTCGACCACCGTGTACGTCTTGCCCGCGGCCGTGGCCATCTGGATCAGGGAGCGGCGGTCGCCGCGGGCCAGGGACCTCTCCAGGTTCTTGATCGACCGGTACTGGGCCGCCCGCAGACGCCTGCGGGTGAGGGGCTTCGAGGGCAGGGTCCGCAGGCGGGCCTGGAGCGTCGGGGTGTCCGCGAGAGCCTGGGCCTGACGCATCCACCGCTCCAGCGTGGCGCCCTGGTGCGGGGCGAAGACCCGGCGGCTGCGTGCGCCGCCCTCCGGGGCACCCACGAGGAGCGTGCCGTCCACGCGCTCGGCGTCCAGGATGTTGCGAAACCACCACCGGGCGCCGTCGGTGACATACCGGAACGGCAGCGGCAGGCCGCCGCGCCAGCCGCCCGACCCGCCGAGGGCGGCCGCCCGGGCCGCCAGCCGGCCGGTCTCCTCACTGAGGTCCTCGGGTACGCGCTGCGGTGCCCCTGCCACCACGACTCCACACATCTGACCGCGTACGTACAGGACGAACAGCACAACGTCCGGCTCGGGCGGCTTCGTCTGTACGGCCTCGTACGGTGTGCCGAGTTCACGGGTACCGGGCGTGCACACGCGCCACCCCGCGGCCTCCAGACTCGCTGCCGATTCCGTGGCCCACTGCGGCACGGTGCTGCTCACGATCCCTCCCCACGTTGCACGTCACACGGTGTACATCCGAGCACATCGATTACAGCAGGCCGTGTACACGTGGCAGGAGGGTACGGAAAGATCGGGCCAGCGCAGCCCCGCTCAAGGCTGCGCTGGGCCCCAGGGCGCCGCTGTCAGCGCTGCTTCATACAGTTAGTGGGCGTAGTCACAACACGCGCGCGCAACGTGACGGCCCTGGAGCACGTGGCACACGCAGGCATCTGCCGCAGCACGGCGAAAGGAGGTCGGGGCTATGTACGTGACGAGAGTCAGGATCGACGGGGTGCGAGGGTTCTTCGGGCCACGCGCCTGCGACCTCGACTTCGCCCGCCCCGATGGGACGTACGCCGGCTGGACCGTGCTCGCCGGGCGCAACGGATCGGGCAAGACGACGCTGCTGCGGACCATCGGGGTTGCGCTCGCCGGGCCACGTCGCGCAGCGCAGCTGGACGGCGATCTGGAGGAAAACCTCTCCTTCGGCCAGACGTCCGGCCGGGTGGACGTCACTGTACGGGCGGATAGCGGCATCGATACCGGTGCGGGTGGTGACCGCGACGGCACCTCGGAAGCCAGCCTCCGCTGGCAGCCGGAGCCGGATGCTTATGCCGACGACGACGATCCACCCACCGAAGTGAAGTTCATCTCTCCCGCCCCCCGCTCGCCCTTGTCCTTCCTGTGGTCGTCCGCCCCACCGCCCGGCTGGTTCCACGCCGGCTATGGCCCGTTCCGTCGCCAGACCGGCACCGGGCTCTATGAGCGCAATGCCGCACAGCTCGACCGGAGTGCCGCGCTACGCACGCTCTTCGAGGAACAGTCCGCCCTCACCGAGGCATTCGATTGGCTGGTCGCCGTCCACCTGCGCACCCTGGAAGAGCGGCCAGGAGCCCGCGAACTCAAGGCCGGCGTCCTGGCGCTGCTCAGCGACGGCCTGGTACCGGACTCCTACGTGATCGAGGACGTGGACTCCGAAGGAATGTGGCTGCGTAGATGGACGAAGTCGGGCCCCACGGGCCCGCGCGTTGAACTGCGGCGGATGAGCGACGGCCAGCGCACGACGGTGGCCCTCGTCCTGGACATCGTGCGGCAGATGCACGCGGCCTACGACGACCTCACCTTCGAAGGCCTCGGCAACCAAGGCGGGCCACCTCGCCTGCCTCACCCCGGAGTCGTCCTGATCGACGAAGTGGACGCGCACCTTCACCCTTGGTGGCAGCAGCACATCGGGGAGTGGCTCAAGTCTCATTTCCCGGCTGTCCAGTTCATCGTCAGCACGCACAGCCCATACATCTGCCAGGCCGCCGACCCCGGCGGCCTGATCCGCCTGCCCGGCCCCGGCGATTCGGAACCTCCCCGTGCAGTGGACGGGGACCTGTACGGCCGGATCGTGTACGGGACGGGTGACGACGCAGCTCTGTCCGAACTGTTCGGCCTGGACTCTCCGTACTCCGAAACGGCACGCGAACTACGTGACCGACTTGCCGAGCTGGAATACGCCGTCCTCCTCGGGCAGGCCGACGCCGAGCAGACCGCGGAGTACCTGCGTGTACGCGACCGCCTCGCCAGCTCACCGGTGGCCCGCGTGGACGAGGTGATGGGGCGCTACCGCACCTCCCGGGAGCGCGAGGCGTGATTCCGATCCAGCGGCTGGCGCTCCCGGACACCACCGAAGAGCGCATGGCGGTCCTCACCGGACGCATCGAGAAGCGCGACGAGGCCAACGGCAGACGCAAGAGCTACGCCGACGACCTGTGGAAGAAGGAGCGCGACGTCAAGAAGTCCATACGTACGGTGCTTCACCGCATGGCGCCCGGCGTGCTCGGCTGCTGCATGTACTGCGGCGGCACCACGGGGATGGCCATCGAGCACTTCGAGCCGCGAGAGAAGAACCCGCTCCAGACCTTTCGCTGGCCCAACCACCTGTTGGCCTGCGGGGACTGCAACAGTACGTACAAGAATGATTGGTGGGAGTGCGACCCCGAGACCGGGGAGCCTCTGCTGATCGACCCGACACGCGAGGACCCCTTCGCCCATCTCTTCCTCGAACTCGGCAAGGGCACCTACCGCAAGCTGACTTCCAAGGGGCAGAAGACCATCGAGGTCCTGGGCCTGAACCTGGACGAGCGACGCCTTCCCGTGGCTCGGGTATTAGCACGCAAGGAAGCCCGGATCCTCATCCGTGACTGGGATCGAGCCAGGCGCGACAGCGACGAGGCGGGCATGCGCGACGCTCTCGACGTGCTGCGCAACCAGCCATTCGCCGACGTATGGCAGTCGATGCTGCGACAGGCCGTGCTGCCCGGTGCCGACCTCGTCCTTGGCGACGAGCAACCCGAAGTGCTGCGCCTGCTGCGCGATGAAGAACTGCGTACCGCGACACTGGTGGAGTTCCCCGTCCAGGGGGCACTGGCTGTGGATCACTGACGGGCCTCGTCCCCGATGGACTTGAACACGGCCCCTCCGAGTCCTCGGCATTCGCATCACGAAACCTGACGCCGAGTGGGACTCGTGATCTGGCTGGGAGGCAAGGAGTGTCTCTTGCGCTGCTGGGCGAGGCTACCGGTCCACAGCAATGCTTTTTGGCCACCGGCGGCATCTGCGACGGGATCGACTGTCACGCATTCGTGACGTTCGGTTGCGACCGACTGCGCTCAACTTGCCCAATTATGCACTTACTTGCGTCCGCAAAGGCGGGAGGCGAATTGTCCGCGCCCGCAGCTAGAGTGAAACCTGACGCTTTGGCTAACGGGGAGGGTGCTGTGGCGGAGGACGGGGCGATCGACGTACCTGTGGCGGACCCAGCCGCATACGCGGAGGGCCTCTTGGGGGGACCAGTAGCACGCGCGGCTGCAGACGTGTTCGGCGTCGGGTCGGGCCTCCAGGCAACGGTTTCGGCTGTTGGCGACGTCATCACCGAGCTGCAGTCGTTCACGAAGTTCCGGGACCGTATCGACGCCCTCCTGCGTGACCTGCGGGAGAGCGCGGCCGGTCCGAAACAGGTGGGGCAGACCGTGGCCTCGCGAGCCAACTTCGGTGGCGGATCCGGCGGTTGGGCCGAGGCGGCCAACATCTTTGGGGCTCACGAGACGGTGATGTCGGAGTTGGAGAAGCTCTCGAAGCTGCTCACTGACTCCATCGAGGGTATGAGCATCGCGGTCCTGGCCTCGCACAAGGGCTACGAGAACGTGGACGCGGACGTCAGCCGGCGCATGCTGGCGATCAGCAAGGACACGGCCGAGCACTACGGCGGAAGCTACGAGCCGCAGGTTCCGGGTGCGCCGGGTGGGAAGACCACGAAGCCCGGCGATGCCTCCGGAAGCGGCGACACGTCCGGCGCGTCGGGCTTCTGACGGCGGCTGGTCACGCGTCGCGGGGCCACTCACGGGGATAGCGGGGAGACGAGATGGGCGACAAGGGCAAGGGTGGCGGGAAGACACCGTTCGAGAGCATGAGCCACGAGGACATGCTCGCCTGGCTGGATGAGGCCGACGCCGGCATGGTGCTGGCTGCCGCGGCCAAGCTGGTGTTGGTGGCCGAGGAGATCAAGAAGGCTGGCGAAGAACTGAAGACACGCCCCCAGTGGGTGAGTTGGAAGGGCGAGGGGGCGGATGCGTTCCGCACCTGGAGCGCGGACCTCGCGAACGCGACCCTGAGACTGGCGGAATACAGCCGAGGCGCGTCGAAGTGGCTCACCGAGGCTGCGGGCACGATCGGGAGTGTCCAGGCGTCGATCCCCCGGAACACGTCGTACGGCCAGTCCACCCTGGCCACAGCGCAGGCGAACTTGGAAGCGGCGAAGGCGACGCCCAAGGACCCGGACTCGGCTTCCGTCACTCGCGACTCCACCCGGGACATTGAGATGGTCCTGGCCAAGCGGGAGTCGGAGCGGCAAGAGGCTGCTCGGCAGATGAAGAAGCTCGCGGAGTCGTACACGCTGTCTGCGGAGCAGATGGACGGGTTGGAGAAGCCGAAGTTCCCGCCGCCGCCCAAGGCTGTACTACCGCCGGAGCGGGACGACATGACGAGTAAAGGTCGCGTGCGTTCCGGTGGTGGCACTGGTACAGCCGCACCTGATACGGCCGGACCGGTCGGATCCGGTGGGCGTGCCAGTGGCTCGGCGGGCCAGAGCGGTGGGGTGAACGGGCAAGTTGGCGCTCCTGAGACCTCAGCCGATGCTCCCGGAGCCCCTGCCGGAGGAGTTGTGCGTCCACAGCCGCCCACGGGGATGGAGATCGACAGCGTCGCGACCCTGCCCGAGGCGCCAACTGCGCCGTCGGCGCCGGCGAGTGGCCCGCCGATGGCCGGGGGACGCCCGGAGGGAACTGCGACGATGCCTCCCGGAGTAGTACCTCCGGTGACCGGGAGCACGCAAAGGCCAACCGGCCCTTCGTCAGGGACAGGCCGCCCGTCTCCTGGATTCCGACCCCCGGTAGCCTCTGGACAGACTCCGATGGGCACCGGACCTTCCGCGCAGCGTCCCGCCACGGGTGGAGGCATTACGGGCGGCAGGCCCGTGTCTCCCTCTCCGGGGAGGGCCACTGGCAGTATCCCTCGGGGCACTGTGATTGGCGGTGAGGGTGTGTCCGGCCGTGGTCAAGCGGGTCAGCCCATCGGTACCGGAAGGCCAGCGGCCGTCCAGGGCGGAACGGGCAGTGGCCGGCGCATCCCAGGGCAGCCCGACGGCATTGTCGGCGGTCGCACGCAGGGGTCGGGGGGCGTAAATGCCCGTCCCATCGGTGCCGGCGGCTCCTCCACGGCACGTGGCACGGCTCCCTCTACACCCGGCGGTGGAACGGGTGGTCGTCGCTTCGCCCCGGAGACCGGAGGCATCGTCGGCGGCCATCCCCAGCAGACCGGGATGGGGAGCGCACGCCCCTTCACCCCAGGCGGCTCTGGAGCGGTCCACGGTGTTCCGGGCGGCAGCGGGCGCCCCGCAAGTCCTGCAGGTCAGGGCGGCACGCGCCGCGGTCAGCCGGTCTCAAGCACGGTGCGACGGGCAGGCGATCCGCAGCACGGTGCAGGACCTGTTGGGTGTGGCGGACCCGTGGTGCCCCCGGGCTCTCGCTCGGCGGAGTCTCGTCCTGAGGATCGCCGAGGCGAGCGCCCCGACTACCTCACTGAAGACGAAGAGACCTGGCAGCAGGGCGTACGTCGCGCCACACCGCCCGTCGTGGACTGAACTCCATGAGGACCGCTAGAGGAATGCCGATGCCCACCAGCAAAATGCAGCGTGTCACTCACCGGACCCTGCTGCCGGGAGTACTGGCAGCCCTGCTGGTGGGCATTGCCACGACGCCGTCCCATGCGGAGTCCATCCGTTCCCAGCAGTGGCACCTGACCGCTATGAAGGCGGACGAGATGTGGAAGGTCACCAAGGGCGAGGGCATCACCGTCGCGGTGATCGACAGCGGGGTCGATGACAAGAACCCTGACCTCCTCGGCCGAGTACTGAAGGGGAAGGACTTTGCGCTAGACGCCCCAGGCGATCAGCACACTGACTCCAGTGGCCACGGGACAGGCATGGCCGGATTGATCGCCGGAACCGGCGAGAGCGGGGGAGGCGATGGTGCTTTCGGCCTCGCCCCGGGGGCAAAGATTCTGCCCATTCGGGTGCCCCTGAAAGCAACCGTATTCGCCGAGGCGATTAGGTATGCCGCCGATGCAGGGGCCAAGGTCATCAACATTTCCATGTCGGTAGGAGGAGGCGCTGGAGGGGAGGAAGAGAGCGAGGCTGTGAGGTACGCCTTGAGTAAGGGAGCTTTGATCTTCGCAAGCGCAGGCAACGACGGTGACTCGTCTCTCGTGTCCCCCGCTGCCACCCCTGGGGTCGTTGCGGTGGGATCAATTGGCCAAGACCTCCGTAAAGCCCCTGAATCCCAGTACGGCCCTCAGGTAGACCTAGCTGCTCCAGGCGTCGACATGCTGCATGCATGTGGCGGTAAGACGGGCTTGTGCGAGACCCGTGGTACGAGTGACGCGACCGCCATCGCCTCCGCCAGTGCGGCCCTCATCTGGTCGAAGCACCCTGACTGGACCAACAACCAGGTCCTCCGGGTCATGCTCAACACCGCAGCCGGCCCCACCAGCGGCGCCAAGCGGAACGACTACGTCGGCTACGGAGTCGTCCGTCCCCGGATCGCCCTGAAGACTCCCGGCGATCCCGGCCCAGCCGACGAGTACCCGCTCCCCGACCTGGCCGCCGCGGAGCCCAAGTCGCCGTCTCCGAAGGAGTCTGAGTCCGCTGGGACCAAGGACGAGGAGGACCAGCAGTCCGCCGCCGTCCCTGCACGGGAGGATGACGGCGACACGGCTCTCTGGATCACGCTGGGCGTAGGCGCTGCCGCTCTGCTGGGCGCTGCCATCGCGGTCCCTGTAGTGCGCGCCCGGCGCCGCAACACGGCGTTCCTCGGGCACTGAGTACAGATGCTCAGACGCGCTGGCGGCAGTTACGGATGAGGCATGTGGTGCCGTGGCGCTACCGTACTTTTTGACTACCGCAGCATTGCGGTCGCACGTTCATAACTGTTCGACGGCACACGACAAGGCAACGGGGAGGGGCCACGCATGGCGTGGGAGGAGTGGGAGCAGCTCAAGGCGCAGGCAGCTGAACGGCAGTCGGCGCGCATGCAGTTGGATAGTGCCGACGCTGGTAGTGGCGGCACGTACGGACCCTTTGTTATGCCTAGTGAGTACGGGGTGCTCAAAGCCAGCGACGCAGACCTCGCCGCGATCGGTAAGAAGGCACACACCCTGTACAACGACCTGTGGGACCGGGCACGCGTTGCCGTGCCCGGCAGTGACTCCGCGGCGGCCGATCTGTCGAAGCAGGGGTTCGCGCTCGGGGCAGGGCTCCAGCATGTATCGAAGCGCTGGGAGCAGCAGCTCAAGTCCTTGATGGATGCGGTCGCGCATATCTCCAACCACATGCACGTAACGAAGAAGCTGCACGCCGGGACCGAGGACTACATTGCGCGGCAAATGAGCAGCATCGCACTGCTCGATGCGGGGTTCAACGAGCGCGTCGGTGATCCGGGCAAGAAGAACGACCTGTACGGCGAGCCGAACAAGAAGCAGGAGTAGCAAGCGGCCGAGGTCTTCGAGCGGCGGCGGACTCACCGTCCCGCCAACAGCCTCTCTCGGCACCCACAACCGGCCTCTGACTCCCAGGAATTGAAACCAAATGAACTTCGACGCCCTGTACCACGCGAATTTCAAACTCTTCTCCGACGCCGTCG
Source organism: Streptomyces sp. DT2A-34 (assembly GCF_030499515.1). Lineage (NCBI taxonomy): Bacteria > Bacillati > Actinomycetota > Actinomycetes > Kitasatosporales > Streptomycetaceae > Streptomyces > Streptomyces sp. DT2A-34. The sequence goes on from NZ_JASTWJ010000001.1 coordinate 6,327,853, forward strand.
CGGACTGGTCCACGCTCGCCAACAATCTTGAGCGGCTGAAGAAGGACGCCGAGGACGGACTTCACCAGGCAGCGAACAAAGCTGATTGGGCGGGTATCAATTCCCAGGTCACCAAGGAATTCATCGGCAAGACGGCTGGCGAATTCACTGACGCGCACACACAAGCCAGGACCATTCACCGGATTCTCAGCGACACCCTCGGCGAACTGAAGGGCTACCATCAGCAGCTTGTCGAAGCAGTCGACGAAGGCCGCGCCAAGAGCCTCGCTGTCTTCCCCACTGGGGACGCTTTCACCGTTACTTCGAACGTCCCCTCGCAGGCCAAGACCGGCGAGTCACCTGACAACGCCGCCGACGTTACCGCTCTCCGCGACAAAATTCAGGGCATCCTCGACAAGGCCACCGAGAGCGACACCTCCGCCAAAACTGCCCTCATTGCCATTGCCGACCAGAGTCAGACAGGCTTCTCCGGGGCTGATTACAAGGACCGTGACACCGCGGCGGAGGCCATCAAGAAGGCCGACGAGATGGCCAGGCTGGCAAGGAAGGACCCGCAGGACCTCACCGTCAAGGAGTTTGACCAGCTCACTGCCGGGCTCAAGGACTACAGCAATGACCCGCTGTTTGCAGAGAGGTTCGCCACGACCCTCGGCCCGACGAAGACGTTGGAGTTCTGGACAGGTGTCACCGACCCACGCAACTACGACATCTCCTCCAACCGCATGGACAAACTCGACGACCTCCAGCGTGGTTTGAGCCTCACCCTGGCCAACGCCTCACAGAGTGACTCCACCGCCATGGCCAGCTGGAAGCGGGACGTGATCGACCTCGGGACGACCCGGATCGGCGGAGGCGGGACCGGGCCCATGGGCTTCCAAGTCATGAGCAACCTCATGCGCGTCGGCGACTACGACGACCGATTCATGGTCGACTACGGCACGAAGCTCATGACCGCAGAGAAAGAGATCACAGGATACGGCCAGAACCCCAACCGCGTCTGGCAGTTCGGCGGAGGCGCCGGTCCCAGCCAGTACCTGAATCGCATTGGCGAGGACAGCGGTGCCGATCCGCTCGCCGGCTACCTGCGTGGCCTCTCCAACAGCCCAGACGCTGCGACGTCCTTCTTCAACCAGGAGTATGTAGCGAAGGACAACCCGGACAACCCCTTCGAGCGGGACACGGACGGTAACGGCAAAAACGGAAAGGTCCCGCTGTCCAACTTCCAGTACCTGTTTGAGGAACGGGACTGGCCAAGCGAGACGAGCCTCGACGGAGAGGATCTGCACACTGGGCAAAACAACCTGGCGATGGCGCTGGAGGCTGCCACTACAGGACACCCGGCGGGAGAAATGCCCACTCCGGATACGCCTGCGCACAACGACGATCAGACCAAGCTGTTCGAGAGCATCGTGGCCTCTGTTGCAGATGACCCAGCGCGCCTTACAGATCACGGATACATGTCGGATAGCGTCGGGCAGATTACTTCCGAGTATCTCCCCGACATCAACCGAGCCATGACAGATGACCCCGACGGAGACACGGACAAGCTCTTCCCTGTGGTTGGATCGTCCGCCTCGCTCAATCACCGGGACGTGACTGCGCTACTCGTTTCCGTCGGGCAGAACCCAGAGGGGTACGCAGCCGTCGAAGTGGGAAACAAGGCCTACATGGCGAACTTGATGGACTATCACATGAGGCCGGACCTGACGGCTGACCACCGATACTCCAAGGATACGCAATTCGCCATCACCCAGATTGCCCATGGGTCTGGCGAGGTCTCGGGAACGCTTGCCATCGGGCGCCAGGAAGCTGTCGCCGGTCCTGCAGATGAGGATGACAAGATCTTCGATCAGTCAGTCGCTCAGTGGAAGAACGTCGCGTCTGGTGTCGTGGGTACGGGTATTGGCATCGGCGCAACATTCGTCGCTAGCCCGGTAGTTGGTGCAGTAGCGGGCGGTGTCGCAGCCACTGTCGGGAGCACGGTTCTTGAGTCGCTGTTCACGAATGCCGAGGCCCATGCAAAGGAAAACGCGGGAGCCTCTATGGGGGAGATGTGGGAGAGCGGTCTGGACGAGAATGCGTCATACAGTGAGAAAGCTGCTGAACATGCGGCAAAGGCGCACAATCGGACCGACCTGGAAGCCGTGAGCATCGACGAAAAGGCCCGCACAGCGGCGCAGGCGGGCTTCAGGGATGCGGGCACAAACACTCAGTTCATGGCGCCGCACCTCAAGACCGACATCTGACATCAGTGAGAGGAAGCATGGCGCTCTGCCCTCAAAGTAGCTCACGCTCAGCACTCGTGCGTGCGTCGACTTCAGTCTCCGTCGCTCTTGCAGGAGCGCTGGTCGCAACTGCCTGCTCAAGCGGCGGCGGAGATGAAAAGAACTACACAGTCCCTCGCACTCAATGCGGCATCTCATTTAATCCCGAACTGCTTGACCCATTCCTGCCAGGAGGTGAGGTGATGGACGTAAAGCAATCGTCTCCAAACGGTGGGACGAAACGATGCGACGTGATTGTCGATGGCGAGACGGTAGTTCGAGAAGTGCAGGTGTGGTGGAATGAAGGGGAGAGCGTTACCTCTGTTGCTGCTGCGTACGCAAAAATGGACAGCGGTCAAGTAGTGGATGGTGATCGCTATTTCTATTCGGGTGCTGGCGGGGTTGGGAAGACTACGGATTCTTGCAAGTCCACGGAGCATCCAGGGCAAGATTTGTATGCTGTTATCCAGGTATTTGCATCGGGTCGATCTGATTCCGATGCAATGAAGAACCTTATTACTTCCTACACCAAGGCGCTTGAGGGCTCCGGTGAATGTCGCTGATCCTCCAGCTCGGCCGATATCCTCCCATGTTGTGTCATTTCGTTCGCCAGCTTCCTGATTGTGATAGCAGTGGTCGCTGCGGATAAGGTGCCATCGCATGCGCCTAATCCATCGCAATGTGTTTCGGACTGATGCTCGCCCGTGAGGAGAAGGTCAGCAAAGCAATGCAGGCCAAGTCGGACAAGGGCAACTGAGACGGGCGGGGATTAGTGAAGGACGAGGACATAGTCCGGCACTTCGACGGACGCGGCCGTGTCGAGCTGCTGCCCGGGCGCATGGACGCGTCGCGACAGCGCCGGATCGAGCAGATCACCTACGAGCTCGGCTACCGGTTGATCGCCACCGAGAACCTCGGTCGCGCTGGTGTCCTGCTCCGCTACGAACGCGACGACGCCCCGCATGCTCGCCGCCGAGCCGAGCAGACCATCGAAAGGCTGCGCGCGGGCGGACCGGTGCTGCCGGCCATCGAGCCTCCGCCGCCACCGCCGTCCCCAGCCCCACCTCTCACGCCCCGGCAGCCACCACCCCGCCCCCGGCGGTCTCTGGAACCCCAGCCGCCGCCACCACTGCCCCCGCCCGGGCCCCGGATCCCGCCTCGGCCGCCTTACCCGCCTCCCCCTCCGCCGCCTGGTGTCACCCGGGACTCCTCGCCGGAATGACTTTGGAGCGCTCGGGTCTTAGTGGGGGCGTTCAGGACATCGGCGGGGCGGGTCGGTGAGGCTGAGGACATGACGACATCGCCCCTTCCACAGGGGAGGTTGCCCCTGTCCGCCGTATATGCACCGGCCGGACAGTTGGCTTCCTGGAGGAAGCCCCCAAGCCGCAGGGCGACCCTGAGACTGCCGAGTTTGAAGCCAAACCGCTCTTTGACAAGGCAATCGGCTATGTCCCTGTGCTGGGTGGGGATGTGCAAGCGGGCGAGCATCTCCTGCGTGACTCCGCGATGACCTGCGAGCGATGATCCGGACGCGGAACTCGTCAACCAGGCGGACGATGCCGGTGAGGTCGGCCGGGTCGACGCGATTGATCTCGCGGGCCCGTTCGGTGTCGAAAGCGTCGGCGTCTCCGGGGAAGCCGTAGCCCATGGTGAGGGCAGTGCGGAGTTCGGCGATGGTACGCGTGGCATCCCCGCCGGCCCGCTGGACGGACAGGTGCCAGCCCTTGGCCTTCCTGCCGTCCTCGTAGACCACGCCCCCGCATTCGAGCTGCCGAGGGCGTGGCGTTACGCATCATTGCGGCACACGGCCGGGCGGAGTCAGCGGCTCCGGCCCCCTGCTATGGCAGTTTCAGCTTCAGCGGGCCGCAGCCGAGGCGGGCGGCCTCGGCCTCGACGTAGCGGGGGAAGAGGGTGCGCAGGTCCGCGCTCATCCCGCCGTCGTTGGCCTGTACGAGGAACACCGTCTCGCCCGCCTGGCAACGGGTCCGGAAGACACCGAGGTTGGGGCCGAGACCGCCGTAGCCGACGGTGGAGGTCACCCGGTCGCCCGCGTCCAGCGTCATCCCTGTGAAGATCGCGGCCAGCCGCGGGTCCTCGACGGTCATCAGGCGCTGCTCCGGCTGCGAGCCGGTGAAGTCCCGGTCGCAGGTGCGCACCGGGCCGTCCCCGTCGGTGGTCATGGGGTACTGGTCCGGCTTGCGCTTCTTGCCCAGGGTCAGCCCCTTGACGCCGCAGAGCGCGTCCGGCTTCTCCGTGCGGGTGTAGCGGGCGGCCTCCGGCAGGCGGTTGACCGGATCGGCGATTGTGCCGGTGCAGCCCAGGTCCGCACTGACCTTGTTGACGAGCTTCACGACCATGCGGGCCATCGCGTCCCGCTCCTTGGTACGCGGCTCCAGGTCGCCGATCCACGTCCCCTGGGCGATGTCCACGACGGTCGGCCCGTCGAGATCACCGGGGCGGCCCAGGCAGCCGTCCGGGATGGCGAGCCAGGCGCGGTTGTCCGAGGCCATGCCCAGCAGGCCGCCGCCGAGCGGGGTGAGACGGGCGGAGAGGAACTCATCGGCCCACTTGCCGTCGTCGCCAGCCCGGTCGTCCAGCCGGTGCACCCGGGCGGTGAGCGCCCATTCGTCGCCGTCGCTGTTCGTCAGCTGGCAGCTGCCGGCGGGGCCGTCCATAGAGCGCGCACCGTGCAGCACGGGCGCCTCGACCGCCTTGACGTTCTCCGGCTCGCGGAACGTCGTGGCGAGGTCATCGCGGGACAGCGCGCCCCAGCACACCTCGTCGGGCGCGAACGGCCCGGCCTGCGTCTGCCAGGCCGTGCCGCCGGCACCGAGCAGCACTCCGGCGAGCCCTGCGGCCAGCAGCGGCCGGACCCGGCCACGCAGCAGGTGGCGCCAGTGCAAACGCTGGCGGCGTCGGCGCCACCGCTCCCGGCGCAGGCGCCGATACCGCTCACTGAGCGACTCCCGGTCGGCGGGCAGGGGCTGGTCGTAGCGGTTCGGCTGGTCCGCGGTGCTGCTCACCGGGCGGCTCCCTCGGGGGCGATGGGGGCGCAGCCCAGGCGGGCGGCGGCCGCGTTGGCGAAGGCGGCGAGGTGGTCGGGGTCGGTGGAGGCGCCCATCAGGAAGGTGGCGGGCTGGCCGGCGCAGTCGGCGCGTACGATCGCGTGGTCCTCGCCGATGCTGCCCGTGCCGCGCCAGCCGCGGGCCACGGGGCGTTCGCCCGTGATTCCGTCGAATACGGCGGCCAGCCGGGGCTGCGCGACCATCGCCAGCTCCAGGTACGGCACGCCGTCACCACGGACGCTGCACGTCTGAAGGTCCCGGGTGACCGCGCCGGTCTGGTCCGTGATGTCCTCCATGCCGAGGCTCAGGCCGCGGATGCCGCAGACGTCTTCAGAGGCGCTGTAGTTGTCCTCCGGTTTGCCCGGCAGGTCGTAGATGGGAGAGCTGACCCTTAGCGGCTCGTCCGGCGCGCAACCGGCCGCCGCCATCCCACGGTTGGCCGCCGCGACGAGCAGCACCGCGGCCTCACGGGCGCCGCCCAGACCGGCCGGATCGTTCTGGATGTACGAGGGGTTTCCGCTGGAGTACGTGCCGGACGCCTGCATCGTGACGACGGTCGGCCTGCCGTCCTTCGTATCGCAGGACTTCGGGAGCACCAGCAGACCACCGCGCCCGTTCACCGTGCCCGGCAGGCCGTCCGGGAGCGGGACCATGTCGCCGCCCAGGAAACCATCCTGGACCATCGCCAGCCTGGCCTCCGCGGCCTTGGGGACCGGGCCGTACTCCACGGACACCTGCTGGCGGATGGAGACCTTGTCGCCGTCGTAACTGCTCTTGTAGTCGCCGGCGATGGAGACCTCGCAGCTGCCGGTCGGGCGCTCGCGAGTGGGCGCCATCTCCTCGCTGGTGCGTGACCCGTCGTTATCGTCGCCGAAGGCCTCGTCACCGAGGAACTCCGGGCCGCTGTCCTCCTCCCACGCGCCCCAGCAGTAACGCTCCTTTGGCCACGGCCAGGTGTGCGCCGCCCACGTGCCGAGGCCGGTGCCCGCAAGCGCGAGCACTAGCGCGGATATCAGCGACAACCGGCCGCGCCTGCTGGTCGGCAGCACTCGACGCAACCGACCGGGCGCCGAGGGCGCCTCGTCCGTCTCACTCACCCCGTGTTCCCCCTTCGGCGCCGGCAGGTGCCGCAAACCGGTCCCCCACGTGCGCCGTTCCCGTAACCACACACTCACCCGCGGGTGCACCAACAGCGCATGTCCTGCACGTCGGAGTGGGCGCCTGCGGATCTTGACCAGCAGTGTATTCATCGGTTGACAGCAGCAAAGGCGGCGCTCGCTTCGGACACCGAATCTTGATGCCGAGCGCGGTGGGGAGTGGGGCGCAGCGCGCGGGGTCGCGCCGCGGTGAGGTACCTAGGGCTGAGCCACGTGCTCCTCCTGGTACGCGCTGGCCGACCGAACGGGCCCGCCTTCAAGGCGCTGGCAGCCGTGCTCGCCGAAGTCGAGGAGTGTTGTACGAGGAGACCCAGCAGCCTCGTAGCCTCGTACCCGACCCGCTTTACTCCGGTCCTGCCTCGCGCAAGGCGGGTCGCGCCAGCTGGGTGATGAGGTGGTCCAGGGCGGCAGCGGCGGTCGTGCCGGTGGCGGCGACTTCAGGCACGATGTCGCAGGCGGAGCGGCGTAGTTCGAGCCAGCCGAGGAAGGCGGCGTACGCGGTGACCGCCTGATGTCTGGCCGCGGCGGTGTTCAGGCCCAGGTCTGTGTAGAGCTCGGTGAGGTAGGTGATCCGCCGCTCGGTGACCCGGCGCAGGACCGGGGCGACGGCGGGGTGATCGGCGTGGGCGACGATCGCGGGCTCCAGGCCGTTGATGTCTTCCTGCCCCAGCGCGATGGTGAACAGAGCCGTCAGCCGCTGCCGGGGTTCGGTGATGTCGCCCAACTCCGCGATCAGCGCTGCGGTGTCGTCCCGCTCCCACGTCTCCAGTGCGGCCGTCAGCAGCGCGTCGCGGTCCTTGAAGTGCCAGTAAAAGCTGCCTCGTGTCGCCTCCAGCTCGCCCGCGAGCGCGTTGACCGACACTGCGGCGACCCCGCCGCGTGCCATCGCGCGCAGCGCCGCGGTCGACCAGTCCTGGGGGGTGAGGTGCCTTCTAGTCATGCCCATACAGTACTGTATGGTCGATCCATACAGGCTTGTATGGAGTGGATGGGGGAGCCGTATGACGATGACGAAACTCGCTGGTGGGACGGCCGCAGTCGGCCTCGGTGCGGTCGGGGCGCTGCACGGGATCTGGACCTTCTCTCCCTGGCCGCTGGCCAGCCGTGCCGATTTCGCCCGTACGGTCGTCGGGGTCGCCGAAGCCGACCTGCCGACACCGGAGTTGACGGCCGCGGTCGCGGCGGCGCTCGGAGCGGCGTCCTATGTAGTCGCAGCCCAGGCCGACTTGGTCCCTCAGCTCTCGGGGGTGCGGCCACGTCGTTTGGTGCGCCAGGGCGTATGGGTCGTCGCAGGCGTGCTGCTTCTGCGAGGTGCCGCTGGTCTGGCTTCGTCCGCCCTGACCAACCGGCCGACCGATTTCACCCGCTGGGACCTCATGCGGTATTCCCCGCTGTGTCTGGCGCTCGGAGGGCTGACGGCATACGTCGCCGCCTCCACTCGCGTTCCTCACCGCCAGAACCGGCGCCATGTCATGAGGAGCCTCAAGGGCCGCAGGAATCAGGGAGGCTGACGATGACATGCTTGATTCCCCGACTGGTGATCGGACTGGCTGCCGTGCACTTCGCGGTATCCCTGATCGCCTCCAGTACCTTCGGTGATGTGGCCCACGACGGATTCTGGAACGCCGTCCCCGGGAAGCCGCAGCGTGAGTACGAGATGTGGTTCTTCCTCGCCGGGTTCGGTCTCCTTGCCCTTGGCACACTCAGCCAACGCATCGTCCGTGACACCGGCAGGCTCCCGGCGCAGCTGGGCTGGTATCTGCTTGCCATCGGCGTGCCGCTGCAGATTCTCTACCCCGTCTCCGGCGCACCGGGACTGATCGTGCTCGGGGTACTGGCCCTGATCGCGGTCCGGCGGGACAGTGCGGGAGACAGCCGTCGGACAACAGCAGCAGCGGACTAGGAGATGGCAGCACCGGGTAGTCCAGGTTGTCCAGGCGGGTGCCGGAGGGATGGCGGCGGGGCAGCGCGGCGAATGGGCGCTGATGGCCGGTAAGGAGTGCGTACGCGTACTCAACTGGAGCCACTCAGGGGTGGGTACCTCCCGTGCGTACCCACCCCGAGTCTTGAATCAGGCCTGCCGCGTCAGTAGTTGGCGGCGGCCTTACGGTCGGCGGCGCTGTACGCCGCGCTCGCCTCACGGACCGCGTTCGCGATGGCGTTCAGGGCCTGGTGGATCTCCCTGGCCTTGATGTCCCACTCGCGGTGGAGGCCGTCCGCCGCGGTCTTGGCCTCGCCCTCGAAGAAGGCGGAGAGGTCCTTCATCCGCTGCTGGAGGGCTTCCAGGTCCGTGTCCAGCTTCTTGGCCTGGGAGGTGATGTCCCCCGCGGCGCGCTCAAGTTCCGCGTAGGTGACGAGCATGGTGCCGTTGTCCACTGCCATGGCTGCTCCAACTTCCTTTCGTAGCCGGTGTTCCGGTGTATTGCAGTGCTGCGGTGCTGCTGCGCTACATGCCGGAGAAGGCCGAGGTCTTTCCGGACGGGGCGCTGCCGCTGGCCGAGCCGGAGCCGCCCGTGTCGATGCCCGCCAGGGCCTGGTAGATCTCTTCGTCGGTGCTGCCGGCGATGCGGCGGTTGTCGTTGACCGCGTTCTGGAATCGGACGAGCAGGTTGCCGATGTTGGCCATGCGCTCGTTGATCTCGGTCTGCTTGCGGTCGAAGGACACGGCGCCCTGGCCCTGCCACTTGCCTTCCACACTGTCGATCACGGCGTGGAGCTGCTGGAGCTGCTGCTTCACCGATCCGAAGCGCTCGTTGAGCTCCTGCTCGAACTGCCGTAGTACGTCGTCTGTGACCTTCTGGGTTCCTGCCATCTGTTCTTCCTTCCCGATTTCCGGTTCAGTGGTGGGCCCGGCGGCTTGGGGAGGCTGCATGGCGAACGCGCGCAGTTCGTCCGGTGTGATCCGCCGCAGTGGGCTGTGGTGAGGCGTTCGCATTCCTTGTCAGGCCGAGGGGCCGGCCCGCTCATGAAGCGTTGCAGCCCCGTGGCTGCCCCTCACCGCTGCGAACATCGTCGGCGCGCGCCATGACGCTCACCCTCCCCGTTCTCCCCGTTAGCTACGACCGCGGGTCATTGCGATCGCGGTGACGTGAACATCACCGATTGCATGCGTGTCACTCTAGCCACTACCAGTGACAGGACCAACGGCCTTCTCGGCTAGCCGGAGGGTGTTCTCCTCCGGCCGTCGCGCATCCCCACCGCCCCGCCTGCGATGACTGCCACTAGCACCAGGCTGCCCACCACCACGTAGGTGCCGAGGCGGGTAGCCCGTTCCTGTGGGGTTTCGCCGAGCGGGAGTTGGGCCACGGCGGGGGCCTTGGCCTGCCCTGCTCCTTCGTTGCTGGGTACGGGGTGGTCGATCGGTTTGTCGTCCTCGGTGAGGGCGCGTACGGGGTCGACGATGCCCCAGCCGACCAGGCGGTCGTGGCCGGGGATGGAGCGTTCCGCGGTCTGCATGATCTGGGCGGTGATCTGCTTCTGCGTCCACTGGGGGTGCTTGGCTTTGATGAGGGCGGCGACGCCGGCGACGTAGGGGGCGGAGAAGCTGGTGCCGTTGTCGGCGCAGTGCCCGCCGCCGGGGACGGTGGAGACCATGTCGACGCCGGGGGCTGCGACGTCGACGAAGTCGCCGGACTGGGAGAAGGCGGCGCGTTCGTTGTTGCGGTCGGAGGCGGCCACGGCCAGGACGCCGTCGTATGAGGCCGGGTAGGTCTTCTTCACGTTGCCGTCGAGGCCGTCGTTGCCCGCCGAGGCCACGATGACGATCTCTTTGGCCAGGGCGTTGTCCACCGCGCGTTCCAGTGTGGAGGTGGCTGTGATCGGGTTGACCGTGTCCTGGGAGATGTTGATGACGTCGGCCTCGGCGTCGTTGGCGGCATAGTTGATTGCCCTGGCCAGGCTGTCGGTGTCGCCGTGGCCCTCGGCGTCGTTCTGCTGGATCGGGATGATCGTCGCCTCGGGGGCGAGGCCGACGAACCCGGTGTCCTTCGCTGGCCTAGCGGCGATGATTCCGGCGACCTTCGTGCCGTGGCCCACCGTGTCGGTGGTGCCGTTCTCGCTGCCTCGTGCGATCTTGTTGCCGTTGTCGTCCTTGAGGTTCAGCGGCAGGTAGTTGCGGCCGCTCTTGACGTCTACCGCCGGGGCGAGCTGGCGGTTCTTGACGTCCACACCGGTGTCGATGACCGCGACGCGGACCTCCTTGCCCCTGGACTGCTTCCACACCTCGTCCAGTAGGACCCGCTGTAGCGCCCAGGGGCGGCCCTCGTACGGCTTGCCGGGGAAGGTGCACTGATCGGCGGCGGTAGCGGTGGGAGTCATCGGTACGCCTACGAACACGAGGGCGGCGGCCCCCGTTGCGGCGAGTAGACGCACACGGCCCGGCCCGCCCAAGTGGCGATGCGTCCACATCCGCTCGGCCCGCCCCCTCATGACCCCTGCGGCTGTCGTGCCGCGCCCGTCGACAGCCGTGGCCCCGTCGGCAGGAACGCGGACCACGCGGCCGGGATCGGCGCTGGTGTTACGTCTTTGTAGCCGAGGCGGTTCTGTGCCTGCTGGGCCTCCTGCAGCGCTGCCTCACGCTGCTCCCGCCGCTCGGCTGCCGAGCCGGAGGAGCCGATGCCCGCGTCGTCCGTCTCGCTGTCGCCGTTGGACTGCATCGCGTAGCGCAGGCCGGTGTCGGTGACGAGGAAGAAGAAGCCGGAGCGAGTCGACGAACCCGTGAACTGGCGGAAGAACTGGCCCGATCCGGGGGTGACGTACGCGCTGCTCGACCCGGTGGGGAGGGTGGCGGGGAAGTTCCTGCCCGCCCAGGTGCTGAGTGTCGTGGCGCCGTTGTCCTCGTCCACGTCGCGCAGGACGTTGCACACCGTGTTGCGGCTGCCCTCGTCGGTGCTCGCCGAGTTGACCGGCTCGGGCTCCTGCTGCGGCCAAGTCTTCTCGGCGCCGAAGGGCGTCCCGGGCGTGAAGCTGCCGGCGCTGACCGGCATCGCCCGGCTCGCCTGTCCGAGGATGGTCAGGGCTTTGCTGCTGAGCAGGAGCTTCGCTGTGAAGTCGGAGACCGGGGCGACCCGCCCCTGCAGGACGACGTACTTCTGGATCCTGGTCCCGGAGGGGGCCTCCAGGACCATGCCCACCTTGTTGGCCGCCGCTGGCAGCTGGCCCTGGATCCCGGCGTCGGCGCCGGGCTGGCCCGGGATCTCCGGGAAGGTGATGGGGTCGCCCTTGTGCAAGGTCGCCAGCCAGCCGGCCGACACCCGCTGGGGCTCCCGGCCCTCGCCGACGACCGTGCGCAGCAGCAGCTCCTCGTTCTGCACGGGGTACGCCGTCCCCTGGGCGTCGACGACGTAGCGGGTGCGGTCCGGGCCCGGGCCTGCCACATACATCAGCTCGCCGCCCCGCAGCCGCTCCGCGCCCTCGGGCCGGTCCATGTCACGCTCGGCCAGGATGAACGCCGCCTTCTGGATGGCACGGCCGCCCTCACCGGGTCGCTCACAGACCACCCAGCGTTTCTTCGAACCGGCTTCGTCGGCGTCGGGCAGACGGTCGGGGGCGTAGGGGATGCCGAGGGTGGGGCCGTGCGGGATCGTGCCGTTGTCCAGGACCGATTCATCGACGTTGATGACCTTGCCCTTGTCGGGCTGCAGGAGGAGCTTCGCCGAGGACATGTTCAACACCGGGTGCAGCTGCGTCTTGCCGTCGGTCTTGAGGATCACGTACCGGGTGGTCGACTTGCTGGAGATGATGACGTTCTCCCCGGCCTTGTCCCAGCCCTGCGGTGCGGCGGGCTTGAACATGCCCCAGGCCCCGAAGCCGGCCAGGATGACAGCGGTGACGATCGCACCCGGCACGACCGCACGCAGTGGCCGTGGCCAACCCTCCTCGGTGCCGTTCGGACTGGGCTGCAGGAACTGCCCGACCAGGCGCCGTCGCGCGAAGGTGTAGGCGTTCAACTCATCCCGCCGCGATGCCATCGTTCCGCTGCCTCATTCCCCCGCTGATTGATCTGGTTGTTCTGGTCTCGTACGAGGAGCAGGTCCCGTACGTCGATGTGGCCTCGCTCTGCTCGCCAAGGCCCCGTCGGCTCTCACGATGAGAGCGAGCGCATCTGCTGGTAGGCGCCGAACACCGCAAGACACAGCGGCAGCAGCGTCAGAAGCACGAAACTCTCTGCGATCTCCAGGAAGCGGCCCCAGAACGGGGGGACCCCCTTGCTGGGCACGACCAGCGCGATCGCGGCGATCGCACCGGCGACGACGGCGACCGCGACCGACAGCCACACCAGCCTGATTGCCATGGCCGTGCCGTCACCCCGTAGCGCCTCCAGGACCATTCGAGCGGGCGGGTTGAGGGAGAGCCCGAGTCCCAGGAGCACCAGTGAGGCGAGGCCCGCCGCGAGCGTGCAGCCCACCTGAACCGTGTGTCGGAACAGATGGGCGCGCATCAGCAGGGCCAAGCCCGTGGCGAGCGCAAGGAGTTGGGCCCACAGGTCGTCGGAAAACCCGAGCACCGCGGCTGCAACTGTTGCGACCAACGCACATCCACCCACCAGGCCGAGCAGCAACTCGTGGCCGCGCCGCGCTTGAGCGGCGATGCGCTCGGCGTCGATGACGTCCGACACCTCGGCGGCGTCATTATCGGCATCGGCGTAGTCGCTGCCGATGGCGGTGCGCGGCGGGTCGAAGCCGATGGGAAGGCGGGCGAAACGCGTGGCCAGGCCCGGCAGAAAGGCGAGAGCGCCCAGGGCGAGCGGGGAGGAGACTGCCGCGGTCTCTGCAGGGCTCATCTCGGCGAGGATGGACACGAACGTCAACAGCATGCCGAGGGCCGAGGCGAATGCGAAGGCGACGAAGGGGCCGTCGCCGCTCGGTGTGAGGAACACCAGCACCACCGATCCCACGAGTACGGCGGCGCAGGCGAGCAGGAACTGCAGCCTTCCGATTCCCTCTCCGGCCGGCAGCGCGAGCAGTCCGCTGCCGGCGACTCCCAGGTTGGCGAGGGCGCCGATGCCGAAGGCCACGGACGAGCCGCGGTCGCCGTAGACCCGTGCGCGTACCGCAGCGATCGCCAGGAGGACCAGGCCTGAGACCGTGGCCACGATGCCCGGGAGCCCGTGCATGTCGTGCCGGACGTCGGAACTCCAAGCCACGAAGGCGAGCAGCATCAGTAGGACACAGCTACCGAAGAGTCCTGCGGTGCGCAGGAGTTCGTCGTTCCAGAGTGTGCGGTCGCGGGTGACGGCGCTGGCCGTGGCGTGCGTGACGTCGTCGAACACCGCGGGCGGGAGGGAGTCGGAGAACGGGCGTAGCAGGAGGAAGTCGCCGTCGGCGATGCGCTGTGCGGCGAGTGAGCGTGCCTCGTCGAGGACCGTGCCGTCCCGACGTACCAGGTGGTATCCGACGGGGGCGCCAGGTGCCGGAGTCTGTCCGGACAGGCGCAGGATTTCCGGGAAGAGGTGCGCGAGGGGAATGTCGTCGGGTAGCGCCACATCGATGCGGCTGTCGGGTGCCGCCACGATGATCCGGCGGAAGCCGGTGCTGCGCGTGGTCGGCGTCCCCGGTCCCCAGGGCTGCCCCGGTCCCGGATGAGCCCCCGACCCCGTTTGGCCCCATGGTCCCGGGTGACCGCCGGTGTTTCCTGCCGCTCGAACTGTCGCAGGCACGTACGTCTCCCCCTCGCGGTGCTTCTCAACTCGCGGGCCGCGCCCCTGTCCCGTTCGCGTGTCCGCTCTCATTCCGGTTCCGAATGACCGTGAATGACCCTGAATCCATTGATTATTCGCGGGTGTGCACACGCGTGGCGCCACCCTATCGTCCGCAATGTCAGTGCCCGCCAGTAGGATCCGGTCCGGATGGAGTCGGCGCCACGGGGGTGCGGACAAGGGCTCTTCAGTCCGCGAGGGGGACGGGTCAGCTTTGAGCCAGATCGTCGTCAAACGGCCGCCGAGGGCCTTGCCCAGGGATGTGCCTGCCGATCCAGTGCAGTTGCAATCCCCGCCCGAGTTGCCCAGAGGGCAGCAGGAGGGCGCCCTGATGCAGCTGCTGCCCATGCTGGGCATGGGCGGTTCCGTCGTCTTCTTCTTCATGACGCCGAACCCGATCATGCGCATCATGGGCATGGTCATGATCGCATCGACGATCGCCCTGGCTATTGCCATGCTCGTCCGGTACCGGCGCGGCACCCAGGGCCAACTCGCCGATCTGCGACGGGACTACCTGAAGTACTTGGCCAAATCCCGCCGTACGGTTCTGCGTACGGCGCGGCTGCAGCGCGACGCCCAGTTCTATCTGCATCCGGCTCCCGAGCAGTTGTGGGCGCTGGTCGCCGAGGGCAGCCGCCTCTGGGAGCGCCGTATTAGCGACGACGACTTCGGGCAGGTCCGGATCGGGCTGGGCAGTCAACAACTCGCCACCCCACTGGTCGCACCCGAGACCGCTCCGGTGGACGAGCTGGAGCCGCTCACCGCCGGGGCCATGAAGCAGTTCCTCAACGCGCACAGCACGATCGAGGGCCTGCCCATGGCGATCTCGTTGCGGGCCTTCTACCACCTCACTATCAGCGGGGACGAAACTCACGTCAGAGCGGCGGCGCGCGCCATGGTGGCCTCCCTGGCCACCATGCATTCTCCCGACGACCTGGTGGTGGCTGTAGCCGCCGGGCAGGACGCGGCTCCGCACTGGGAGTGGGCCAAGTGGCTGCCTCACGTCCAGACCGAGGGAAGTGACGGAGCGGGTAGCCGCCGTCTGATCACGTCCAGTGCGCAGGATCTGGAGCTGCTGCTCAAGGAGGAGCTCGAAGGGCGTCCCCGGTTCCAGGCCGGCGGTCAGCCCCTGCTGGAGCAGCCGCACATCGTCGTCGTACTCGACGGAGAGGCGTTGTCGCCGTTGTCGGCGCTGGCTGCGGCCGAAGGGCTGCAGGGTGTCACGATCGTCGAGGTCGTGCCAGCCAGGCTCACCGGGGCACGCGGCGGTCTCTCGGTCGTGGTGCATCCGCATGCGCTGCGCCTGGAGTCCGGCGACGGCCTCGTCTACGAAGGGACGCCCGACCGTCTCAGTCCCGAGGCCGCCGAGGCACTCGCCCTCCAGCTCGCGCCCCTGTACATGGCGTCCGGTGGCGACTCGGACGAACCGCTGCTCGCCAACCTGGAGTTCACCGATCTCCTCGACCTGGACGACGCGGAATCCGTGGACGTCGGCCGCACGTGGCGCCCGCGCTCCCGTGCCGAGCGCCTGCGTGTCCCGATCGGCGTCGGCGAGGACGGCACGCCGGTGATGCTGGACCTGAAGGAAGCCGCGCAGGACGGCATGGGCCCACACGGCCTGTGTGTCGGCGCCACCGGATCCGGCAAGTCCGAACTGCTGCGCACCCTCGTGCTCGGCCTCGCGGTGACCCACTCCTCGGAGACCCTGAACTTCGTCCTCGCGGACTTCAAGGGCGGCGCAACCTTCGCCGGCATGGCGGACCTGCCACATGTCGCCGCGGTGATCACCAACCTCGCGGACGACCTGACCCTCGTGGACCGCATGGGCGACTCGATCCGCGGCGAACTCAACCGCCGCCAGGAACTGCTCCGCAAGGCGGGCAACTACGCCAACATCCACGACTACGAGAAGGCCCGCTCAGCCGGCGCCGCTCTGGATCCGATCCCGTCCCTCGTCCTGGTGATTGACGAGTTCAGCGAACTCCTCACCGCCAAGCCCGATTTCATCGACATGTTCGTCCAGATCGGCCGCATCGGCCGCTCCCTGGGCGTCCACCTGCTGCTCGCCTCGCAGCGCCTGGAGGAAGGCCGCCTGCGAGGTCTGGAGACCTATCTGTCGTACCGCGTCGGACTGCGGACGTTCTCCGAGTCCGAGTCCCGCGCCGCCCTCGGTGTACCGGACGCCTACCACCTGCCGAACGTCCCGGGCTCGGGCTATCTGAAGTACGGCACCGACGAGATGGCCCGCTTCAAGGCCGCCTACGTCTCCGGCGCGCACCGGCCGACCTCCACCCGGGCCACGGCAGGGGACGGCCCGCTGCCGGTGGACCGTCGTCCTGTGCCCTTCACCGCCGCCCCCGTGCCGGTCCAGTACGCACAGGTCGACCCCCGGGCCCAGGTGCCGGACCCGCGGGCGGGCGGGGACGACGCCCTGGCCGACACCGTGCTCGACGTCATCGTCCGGCGGCTCGCCGGGCAGGGTCCGGCCGCGCACCAGGTGTGGCTGCCGCCGCTGGACAACCCCCCGTCGCTGGACGCCCTCCTCCCGGGACTCGCCGCGGAGCAGGGCCGAGGCCTCACCAAGCCCGGCTACGAGGGCGCGGGCCGCCTCATCGTGCCGCTCGGTGTCGTCGACAAGCCCTTCGAGCAGCGGCGTGACCCGCTGTATCGGGACTTCTCCGGCGCCGCGGGCCATATGCAGATCGTCGGCGGCCCGCAGTCCGGCAAGTCGACGCTGCTGCGGACGATC
Source organism: Streptomyces sp. DT2A-34 (assembly GCF_030499515.1). Lineage (NCBI taxonomy): Bacteria > Bacillati > Actinomycetota > Actinomycetes > Kitasatosporales > Streptomycetaceae > Streptomyces > Streptomyces sp. DT2A-34. The sequence goes on from NZ_JASTWJ010000001.1 coordinate 6,344,784, forward strand.
ATCTCCGCGTTCGCGCTGACGCACACACCGCACGAGGTTCAGTTCTACGGCCTGGACTTCGGCGGTGGCGGCATGTCCGCCGTCGCCGGGCTGCCGCACGTCGGCGGGGTGGCCTCACGCCTGGACCCGGAGCGGGTACGCCGCACAGTCGCCGAGGTGTACGGCATCCTGACTCGCCGCGAGGAGTACTTCCGCAGCTCCGGTATCGACTCCATCGCCACCTTCCGCAAGCTGCGGGCCCGCGGAGAGATTTCGGTGGCGGACCAGCCCTGGGGCGATGTCTTCCTGGTCATCGACGGCTGGGGCAACTTCCGCACCGAGTACGAGGGCCTGGAAGCCGCCGTCCTCGACATCGCCTCCCGAGGCCTCGGTTACGGCATCCACCTGATCCTTGCCGCCTCCCGCGCCATGGAGGTCCGTGCGAATCTGAAGGACCTGCTGATGAACCGCCTCGAACTGCGGCTCGGCGACCCAATGGACTCCGAACTGGACCGCAAGGCGGCCGGAAACGTCCCGGCAGGTGTCCCCGGCCGGGGCGTCACTCCCGAGACACTGCACTTCATGGGCGCGGTGCCGCGCATCGACGGCATCCACTCCGACGCCGACCTGTCCGAGGCGACCGCCGCCATGAGTCGCGACGTGGACCGCCACTGGACGGCACCCGGCGCACCGGCGGTACGCCTCCTACCACGTCACATCTCCTTCGCCGACCTGCCCGCAGCACTCGCCCAGCCGGACCGCGGCGTCGCCTTCGCCCTCGACGAGAACAACCTGGAACCCGTCCACGTCAACTTCGACCAGGACCCCTTCTTCCTCGTCTTCGGCGAAAGCGAGTCCGGCAAGTCCAACCTGCTGCGCCTCCTCATCAAACAGATCACCGACCTGCACGACGGGGACTCCTGCAAGCTCTTCGTGATCGACAACCGCCGCTCGCTGCTGGACGCGGCCCCGGCGTCCCACCTGGCCGAGTATGTGCCCATGTCCAACGCCATGGACCACCACGTTCAGGCGCTGGCCGACCTCATGCAGCGGCGCACACCCTCGCCCGACGTCACCGCCGACCAGCTCCGGGCCCGCAACTGGTGGAGCGGCCCGACGATCTACGTGGTGGTCGACGACTACGACCTGGTGTCGACCTCCGGCGGCAACCCGCTCGCCCCGCTCACGGAGCTCCTCCCGTTCGCCCGCGACGTGGGGATCCGCTTCATCGTCGCCAGAAACAGCGCAGGCGCCGGCCGCTCGTCGTACGAACCCTTCATGCAGCGCATCAAGGAACTGGGCGCACAGGGCGTCGTGCTCTCCGGCGACCTGAATGAGGGCGACATCCTCGGCAACGTACGCCCCCGCCCGATGCCGGCGGGGCGGGGGATCTTCGTCTCGCGACGGCGTGGAAACCTGTTGGTGCAGACAGGGCTCATCGGAGAGGAAAGTCGTCGCTGAGGCCCGATACGCCCAGCCCACCAGCACCTTGGGATCGGCCCTTGCCCGCGCCATGCTGAGCACCGTGGCTCACTTCCGGGTCCCGTCCTGTCCGACGCCATCGGTGATGTCGTTGCCATGGCTGGGGCGCTCGGGAAGTCAAGAACATCCTCCACACAACCGCGAGACAATCGCCACTGGAAGCGCCGGATGCCGGCTCCAGGCTGGCACGGGCGCCGGTGGAGTGGCTCTGTTGCTAGGAGTAACGGTCGCTCGTACAGCGCTCACCCATCTTCTTCCGGCGCCATGCAGTCGAGGGGCTTCTTTGCCATGTCCAACGCCGCCGAGCGCACGATGCGCGCACGTATCGCCACCCACTCTCTCTGGGCGAAGACCGACGACCCCGCCGCCCACACGGCCCCCGCGAGGCGGGCTTTCCTCGACCGCTTCGAACGTGAGGTGGACCCCGAGGGCCGCCTGACGCCGGAGGAACGTTCGCGTCGTGCCGAGCACGCACGCAAGGCGTACTTCCAGCGCTTGGCACTGGCTTCCTCGCGCGCACGAGCCGCCAAAGCCACCGCCCGTAGGGGTGGTGGAGTGGCGTGAAACGCGAGCACCGTACGGAGCAAGGATCGCCGTCGGGAGTCCCCACCTCGACGCTAGCCACGGTTCGAGTCGTAGCCCCACCGAGCCCGGCCGTCCTTGCCCATGAAGCATTTGGCGGGACGTCCGTCCTCAGCGATACCGAGAGCGCCGACCGGGGAGCAGGCGTATCCGAACTGGATACTCGCCTGACCGTCGAAGTCCTGGCCGCTCGTCCTGCCGTTGTCATCTGCCTCCGCTTCTTCCTCTTCCCCTGTCTCTGGGGCGTCGGATTCCTCTGCTTCCTCCGTCTCTGGGACGTCGGGTGGAGCAACGGACTCGGTCACCGCTGCGGTGGGCTCTAGCTCAGGCGACAGCGAAGGAGCAGGAGATACAGGAGGCGGCGTGGTCTCATCGTGGTCCGGTGACTCGCCCGGTGCGAGAGCCCCGGCCGTGACGAGGTAAACCACTGTCAGACTGGCGACCAGCCAGACCGCGGCAGGCTTGCCACCGGTGCGCACATTCTCCGTGCGCGGAGTGCGGATACCAGCCAGCACACTGCCGCCCAGCATCAACATCACCAGCACCACCCAGATGGCAACACCGTTCCCCCCGCTGTAGCCGTATGCCATCGTGCCGATCACGGCCACGAAGAAGATCGCCGCGAGGACGGCGTCAGCGAATGAACGCTGGCGTACCGCCGTCCAGGCAAAAGGCGCCCAGGAGAAAATCCCTACCGACACCATCGGCACAAGCACCCGGCCAACACAGCGACGTGCATAGCCCGGTATCGGCACATCTGTCAGCGGCAGCGGTGCGGACACGATTCTCCCCGAGGTCACTGCGATCGGGGCACGATCCCCGCCGGTGCGTTTTGCGCGTCAATGTAATGAAGGCCGCAGACTTCTCAAATGTCAGACGCCAATCTGTTACTCAACGTCGGACCATGGCCACCGGGTGGTCCTGGATCTACCGATTCAGAAGTTAAGGACGGCCCAGATCCTGGCGGGAGCGACACCGCCGTGATGGGAGCAGGCGCCCTGTCGGCCGATGGACAGGGGCGGCCCGCCGTCGGCGCACCTGGCCGGCCGGCGGTTGAAGCAAGCCTGCCCGTGTCGAGGTCGGCGCCCAGGACACCGCGTACGAGGAGGCGAAGACCGAATGGTTGGCGATTACCCCGCTCGGCCGACGGCGGCGTCAGCGCCCGCGGCCGTCTACGGCCGACTTCAGGACAGGGGGCAGTCTGCTGACGGGTGCCCCTGGCCGCAAGGCTCGGGGACGGGCCGACGGCGGGGGTGCCAGGTCGTCCCTTCGTACCCCTGGCCTGCCACCCCCACCCGCACTGCCTACAGCTATTGCTGACAGACGCAAGTTGTTACACAGAAAAGCAAATCAATCAATTAATGAAAAGATGAAAGAATGAAATCCAACGCGATCGACGCCCTGCCCTTGCCCTGGCCTATAGCCATGTGGAGCCGAGTGTGGGTAGGAAGGGGGAGGGGGTCGCGCGTTAGCCTTGCGAAGCCGGTCGACGCGGTCTCGACCGCGTTTTTTTGCGCGGCGTTTTTTATTCGCGCAGGTCGGATTTGCGAAGGCGTGGGTCAGTGCTTGGTGAACTGCAAGTACCAATAGCCCAGTTTCTCGTCACGGCCGATGATCTTGGCCTCGGCGGTGTGCCCACAGCCGTCGCTAATCAGAACCGGCATGTCGATGGAAAGGTCCTCGTCCCCGTCGAGCGCATGATCATGGATGTACGTGATGCCGTTGCTCGATACGTAGCCATCTAGATTCGCCGTGAGTACAGGCATGAGCGCGTCTGACACGGACCCGCCCCTTCCTACGTGTGGGGTGCTGCTTCGATGGTAGATGCGTCAGGTCCACAGGTCGAGGATGGGATCGATGACAGGACGTATGCGGGCCCGGCCTTCGCGCTTCTCGTGCTTCTGGCCGGACAGAACGCTAACGGTCACAAGCTGTTCATCAGTAGTGACCACTACGTCGTAGTGGATCTCGTTGCGAGGGTCGGATTCCCCGTCAGGACTTGTCAAAGACGTCGGCCAGATCTCTAGTCTTTGATCGAGTAGAGCTGATCCGCTGGCGTGGAGGCTGGGTCGCGGCCAGCGGTCATACGCAGCGATACGATCAACTGTCCAGCCATCCCGCAGTGCGAAGGTGCTCAGTACGAGCGCACCGGATTCGTGCCGTCCGAGCGAGGCCAAGATGGGCGCGTATTCGTGCCAGGAACCCAGGGCATTAACGATCACCTGGTCCCTGTTCTCAATGTGGAACCGCAGGACCATCTCGTCTCGCTTAACGCCCCTATCGGACGGGCGCAATTCGATCTGAGGCGGCGTGAGCATCGGCGGAACTGACGCGGGTCCACCCGCTTCTACAGTTGCCATACACACCATCCTGCGCTCGCTGTTCGAGGCATGCGAATTGGCTGGATGACCGCGGCTGCTAGGCAGCCGCGCTGCTGGACGGTCAGCGTCGGGCTGGCCGCTCCTTGCCAGCTGGAGCAGCGTTTTCCCGTTCCAGAGAAGGGCGTCTCTTGCCCCGATGGCAGCCATTTCGCCATTCGGGCCTGGACGTTGATCGCCCAGAGGGTTATTCGGTAGGTCTCACGCTCCTGGTCACCGGCACGGTCACCTCCCCTCGGTCTTCCTAGACCGAGGGTGGGAGGGTGACTCCGAAGTGCGTCGGGGGTGACTGTAGGGGGTGACCAAGGGTGACTTCGCAGGTCAGAGGGGTGACCGCAAAAGGCGACCGAGGGTGACTGTCGCCCATCGGGGAGGGCGACTTTCGGGGTGACTTGATCATGAAGAGTCACCTTCTCCATTGAGGAGCTGTTGCTGTTCGTACGGTTCCTTCTGGTCGTCCTGGACGTACTCGTCGAGACGGTGCCGTTGGATGGCGCGGCGCCCCAATTCGCTGATCGCGTGGCGGCTGCCGGTTCGGCGGACGAGGCCCTTCTTCGCCAGCGCCCCGAGGACCTTGCTGACCTTGTTCCGGTCCTTGTAGGCCATCCCCATCTCTTCACGCAGTTCCGTAGCCGTCGCACCAACTTCCTCGAAGTCGGCCAACGCCCGAAGGTATGCGAGCTGGTTGTTGGTCACTTCCGGGACGGGCGCCGAACCCGCACCGCCACTGGTCGTGAGCGCGATCGAGGTCCCGGACTCCACGACGTCAAACGTGGCGGGTGCCATCTCCTCCGCGTCCTTCTGGGCGGTGTTCTTGATCGTGACCGTGCCTGCTTGCCGGTTGCGGTTCACGGCGAACTCGGTGTCGACGGCCCCAAGGACCGCCGACGACCCCCGGCCACGCTCGTCGTCGCCGACCGGCGTGTGGTGGACGAGCCAGCACGAGGCGCCGGTCCGCTCCTGGATCAGCCCCAGCCGGTCGATGATCACGCCCATCTCGGCCGCGTCGTTCTCCTTGACGCCGACGGTGCAGCGGGCCTGTGTGTCGAAGACGACGAGGCCGTATCCGCCCCGCTGGACGTACAGCCGCAGCAGGCGGAGCTGAGGGTCGTCACCGAGTTGCACGGGCCGGGGGTAGAAGTCCACATCGGTCATGTTGCAGCCGCGCAGTTCCTCCCACGCCCGTACCCGCTGCCTCGTGCCGGACGCCCCTTCGGCCACCACATACAGGACTCGCGCCGGAGCGACCTTGTGGCCGTGCCAATCGCAGCCCGTGCCGACGGACGCCGCCATGTCGAGGGTGACGAAGCTCTTCAGCGACTTCGGCGGACCGTTGGTGCGGATCAGCTTGCCCCTGGGGAGAACGCCGTCGATCAACCACTCCGGCTGCGGCAGCTCGTCCAGGCGGTCGCTGGTGTAGGTGTCGGCGGCCATGGCGGCGAGGGCCTGCTCGTCGGCATCAGTGGTTTCGTCGGACTCCGCCGCGAGCCGCCGCTCGGCCTGATGCCGCCGCTCGATCTCGTCCCTCAGCCGCCGGTCCTCAAGGCCCCGTTCCACCGCGTCCAGTGGGGTGCCCAGCGCGTCTGCGGCCCGGCTGAGTTGGTCGCCGACATGAGGCGGAACAAGTCGCCAAAGCGCATCGAGGTCGGCGTCATAGAAGTCGCCGCGCTGGAGTGCTTTGACCACTCGCGCGGAGTCCTTGTACTGATCTAGCAGGTCCCGGACGCTGGCCGTTTCCGACGGTGGTGCAGCCGCCGGCGGGTGCGTCGTGGAGCTGTCGATATCCGTGTCGGAGAGGTTGTCGTCGTCCGCCGTCACGACGGGCCGCTTGGGGTTGAACGGGGCTACGCTTGCCATGTTGTGTCTCTCTGTTGATGCCCCTCCCGCGTGCGGACGTTCGGGTTATGGGTTTTGGTCATCGCCCCGGGTTCGTCGGCCCGGGGCGGTCGCATGTCAGTCCCCGTCGCACAGGGCAACGCAGTCGTCTTCGTGGACGAAAACGATGGTCATCGCCCGCCCCGCCCTGGCCGCTGCCCGCCGTTCCGCCCGGTTGGGCCACCGCACGCGGGCGCCGCACGCCGGGCACTCCCCGGTGACGTTCGCGACCCGGCGGGCGGCGAGCGCGGACTTCAGGTCTGGGTCGAGGTCGTCGAGGATCGACGGCTGGATGACCATCGCCCTCTGGCCGCCGACGTCGGCGGCGGTGATGTCGTACTCAGGCGGCATCGTTGGTCCGCCCCTTCCAGAACGCCCACAGCTCGTCCAGGTAGGCCTGGAACTCGGGTGTGTGGCAGTCCTTGCACACGGGGTACTGCACCGAGCAGTGCCGGCCCGTGTCATGAACGACACTCGAAAATTCCGCATCCGGGACAAAAGTGCCGCACAAGCGGCAGTCATCCGGCATCCGGGTGTGCTCGCTGGTCACGCTGCCCCCCGTTCGTGCTCTGCCAGCCACCGCTCGACATCGGCCCAGCGGTACCGGCAATGGCGGCCGACCCGGACCGACTTCGGTCCGATTCCGAGATAGCGCCACTGGTCGAGTGTCCGCTTGGGGATCTTCAGGTAGTCGGCCACTTCGTCGGGCGTGGCGAGTCCGGCCATCGATGCTCTCCTTTCGAGTTACATCGGCATCATCATCGATGCCTCTCGCTCGATGTTGAGCGACCTAACGCGTCGCGTCAAGAGGGAGCCACTGTCGATCGTGAGGGCTTGTGTATCTATCATCATGATGCGAAGCTGTGGCTATGGCATCGGACAAGAGGAACCCGTTGGGGCCAGTCGGCGAGAACGTGCGGCGCAACGTGCAACGGCTCCGCGAGCAGCAGAACCTCTCGCTTGCGCAGGTATCCCGGAGGCTCGACAAGATCGGCAGGAAGATCCCCCCGCTCGGGCTCTCCCGCATCGAGGCAGGCGAGCGCCGCGTGGACGCAGACGACCTGGTTGCCCTCGCTGCGGTCCTGCGCGTCTCCGTTCCGGCGCTCCTGCTCCCGCACGAGGATCCAGGCATGCCGGTGTCCCTGGCGAGTCGGATGTCCGTCGAGTGGCGGACGGCGTGGAATTGGGTGCGCGGCGAGACCGCCGTGGCGGCCAGTCAGGACTGGGTCGCGTTGCTGCCGTGGCGCGCGACCAATCAGCCGTATCTGAACGAGAAGGAACTGAAGCAACAGCCCTTCGAGCGGCCGACTCAATTCTCGGTCGAGGCGTGGGAAGAGATGAAAGACGATGGCCCAGGTAGTTGATCGCTGGCACCTGACGCGGCTCGACAAGGCCGCCCGGCCGTGTAAGGCGCACAGCACCAAGACCAAGACGCTTGTGCCCAGCGCCGTCCACGATAAGGGCATGCGCTGGCAGGTCCGGTACCGCGATCCGGACCGGAAGCAGGTGAAGGAGAACTTCACCACCAAGCCCCAGGCGGAGCGCAGGGCGGCCGAGATCGCCATGGAGCTGGACAAGGGGACATACGTCCGTCCCAGCGAGCTGCGGATCACCTTCCGCGAGTACGCCGAGCAATGGCGTAAGGCGCAACCGCACCGGGCGACCACCGCTCGGGACGTCGAGACCGTCCTGCGGCTGTACGTCTATCCGAGGTTCGGCGACCGGCAACTGACATCGATCCGGCAAGGTGAGCTGCAGGCGTGGCTGACGGGTCTGGTCCGGGTGAAGGGGCTGGCCCCACGTACCGCCAGGAAGGTTCAGCAGAAGGTCTCCGCCGTGTTCAACGCGGCCGTGCGCGACCGGCTGATACCGGCGTCACCCTGCGCCGGGCTGAAGGCCGTGGAGGTCCCCCACACCGAGGTCGCCCCGCTTACCTCGGCGGAGGTGCACAAGCTCGCCGGCGCCATGCCGGACCGGTACCGGGTGCTGGTCATCCTCGCAGTCGGAAGCGGGCTCCGGGCGGGAGAACTCTTCGGCCTCCAGGTCAAGCACATCGACTTCCTTCGCCGCACCGTTCGGGTCGAACAGCAGGTTCAGAGGGCGCATCCCGGCGTGGTCGTATGTCCGCCCAAGACGAAGCACTCGTATCGGACTGTGCCTGTGCCACAGCGCGTGATCGACGCCCTTGCCGCTCACCTGAAGGCGTACCCGGCGGAACAAGACGGCTTCCTGTTCGCAGGACCCGTCAACGCGGACCACTTCGCCGACACCGTTTGGCGTCCGGCGGTCAAGGCGGCCGGGCTCCCCAAGGGCACGCGGCTGCATGCCCTGAGGCACACGTACGCAAGCGTCCTGATCAAGCACGGCAAGGGGCCGAAGACCGTGGCAGCGCGACTGGGCGACACCGTGGTCGTGGCGATGGGAATCTACGCGCACCTGTTCCCCGACGACGATGAGGACACCCGCGAGGCGGTCGAGGAGTTCCTGCAGGAGGCTGCCTGAAATGTGCCCTCGATGTGCCCTCTGATCTTGGTCGAACGGCTGAGCGCCTGGTAGCCCGGATGGCAGCGCCCTGTAGGTGAGTTCGCCCACAACAGCCCTAGGCGGAGGAGCGACCGGAGGTTTTGCGCCTTACGCTCGACAAACCGCACGACCCCCGACGCCCCATCCCTCGATCCTCTCTTTTTCCGCCAGCGGAGGTTTCTGTTTCATGAAGCTCACCGTCGTCGGCTGCTCGGGGTCGTTCCCGTCCGCGGAATCGGCCTGCTCGAGCTACCTCGTCGAGGCCGACGGCTTCCGGCTACTCCTCGACATGGGCAACGGCGCCCTTGGCGAGCTGCAGCGCCACTGCGGTCTCTACGACCTCGACGCGATCTTCCTCAGCCATCTGCACGCCGACCACTGCATCGACATGTGCGCGTACTTCGTCGCGCGCTACTACCGGCACGACGGCGGCCGCTGCGACCCGATCCCGGTCTACGGCCCCGAGGGCACCGAGCACCGCCTCACCACGGCCTACGCCGACACCCCCACCGCCTCGTCCATGAGCGAGGTCTTCGACTTCCACACGGTCAAGCCGTCCACCTTCGAGATCGGCCCGTTCCTCGTGCACACGGAACGCGTGGCCCACCCGGTGGAGGCGTACGGCATCCGGATCGAGCACGGCGGGAAGACCCTGACGTACTCCGGCGACACGGGCATCAGCACCGCCCTGGACGAACTCGCCCGCGACGCCGACCTGTTCCTGTGCGAGGCGGCCTTCACGCACGGCAAGGAAGACATCCCCGACCTGCACCTCAACGGCCGCGAGGCAGGCCAGACCGCGGCCCGCGCGCACGCCCGCCGCCTGCTCCTCACCCACATCCCGCCGTGGACCGACCCTGAGGTCAACCTGGCCGATGCGCGGGCGGTGTACGACGGGCCGGTGGAACTGGCGGCTCCGCGGATGACGTACGAGATCTGACCTGTACGACGTGACTGAGGCTCCCGGAGCTGGATGGCTCCGGGAGCCTCAGTGCTGTTCAGGAGCGGCTCACGCCTTGGTGAGGTCCTCGATCTCCTCCTCGGGCTCGCGGCCCGGGGTGGCGAGGTTGAACTTGATGATCGCGAACCGGAAGACGGTGTAGTAGATCGCCGCGAAGACCAGGCCGATCGGGATGATCATCCATGGCTTGGTGGCCAGGTTCCAGTTCAGGGCGTAGTCGATGAAGCCTGCGGAGAAGTTGAAGCCCGCGTGGACGCCCAGTCCCCAGGTGACCGCCATGGACACCGCGGTCAGGACCGCGTGAATGACGTACAGGAGCGGGGCGATGAACATGAACGAGAACTCGATCGGCTCGGTCACACCCGTCACGAAGGACGTCAGCGCGAGCGAGATCATCATGCCCATCACGGCCTTGCGGCGCTCGGGGCGAGCACAGTGTGCGATGGCAATCGCGGCGGCCGGCAGGCCGAACATCATGATCGGGAAGAAGCCGGACATGAACATTCCGGCGGTCGGGTCACCGGCCAGGAAGCGGCTGTAGTCGCCGTGCACGACCTCGCCGGCAGCGTCCTTGAAGTCGCCGAGCTGGAACCACGCCACCGTGTTCACGAACTGGTGCATGCCGATCGGGATGAGCGCGCGGTTGATCGCGCCGAAAAGGGCGGCGCCGAAGGAGCCGAGGCCCGTCATCCACTCGCCGAAGTCGCCGATGGCCTCGCCGATCGGCTCCCAGACCAGTCCGAAGAAGACGCCGACGGCCACACCGACGAACGCCATGATGATCGGGACGAGACGCCGGCCGTTGAAGAAGCCGAGCCAGTCCACCAGCTTCTTGCGGTGGTACCGCTGCCACAGGACCGCCGAGAGCAGACCCATGATGATGCCGCCGAGCACACCGGGGTTGTTGTAGGTCGCGGCTATGTCCGCGCCGTTCTGGACCTTGGCCTCGGTGACCGGGAAGGCCTCCAGGACCTTGCTGTAGACCAGGAAGCCCACCAGCGCGGCCAGCGCGGTCGAGCCGTCGGACTTCTTGGCGAAGCCGATGGCGACGCCTATGCAGAAGAGCAGGGGGAGACTGCCGGTGATGGCGCCGCCCGCCTTGTCGAAGACCGCGGCGACCTTGTCCCAGCCGAGGCCCTCGACCCCGAAGACGTCCGGTTGGCCGAGCCGGACCATCAGGCCCGCCGCCGGCAACACGGCGATGGGCAGCTGCAGGCTGCGGCCGACCTTCTGCAGGCCCTGGAACAGGCCTGATCCCCACTTCTTCGTGGGGGCCGCCGTTGGCGAGGTGGCGGTGCTCATAGACTTCCTCCATCGGGTGGTGGTCTACACCACTCAGTGGTGTAGACCTGTTGTAGCACGATGAAGGTGAGATAAGGAACCCGCGATTCCGCGGGATTTTCCGGACCCTTTCAGGCCCTTTTCAGGCCCTTCTCAGGCCTTTGTGACGTCCTCGACCTCCTCCTCCGGCTCCCTACCCGGAGTCTTGAGATCGAACTTCGTGATCGCGAAACGGAAGATCACGTAATAGACGGCCGCGAAGCACAGGCCGATCGGAATGATCGCCCAGGGTCTCGTCGCCAGGTTCCAGTTGATGACGTAGTCGATCAGTCCGGCCGAGAAGCTGAAGCCGTCGTGCACGCCCAGTCCCCAGGTCACCGCCATCGACACACCCGTCAGCAGCGCGTGCACCGCATAAAGGAGCGGGGCGATGAAGAGGAACGAGTACTCGATCGGTTCCGTGATGCCGGTGACGAAGGACGTCAGGGCCACCGACAGCATCAGACCGCCCACCTCCTTGCGGCGGCTCGGTTTGGCGCAGTGGGTGATGGCGAGGGCCGCCGCCGGGAGGGCGAACATCATGATCGGGAAGAAGCCCGAGGTGAACTGGCCGGCGTCCGGGTCGCCCGCGAGGAACATGTTGATGTCGCCGTGCACCACCTCGCCGTCGGGCGTGGTGTAGCTGCCGAACTGGAACCAGATGGGCACGTTGAGGAACTGGTGCAGGCCCACGACCAGCAGCGCGCGGTTGGCGATGCCGAACACACCCGCGCCCCAGGCGCCCAGGTCGCTCATCCAGTCGCTGAAGCTCTCCAGCGCGTCACCGATCGGCGGCCAGACCCACAGGCACAGCACCGCGACCACGATCGCCACGAACGCCACGATGATCGGGACGAGACGCCGCCCGTTGAAGAAGTCGAGCCAGTCCACCAGCTTCGTACGGTGGTAGCGCTGCCAGAAGAAGGCCGCGAGCAGGCCGATCACGATGCCGCCGAAGACACCCGGGTTCTGGTACTCGTACGCGCTCACCGCCCCTTCGGCCGCCGCGCAACCGATGTCCGGGATCTCCTTCGTCCCCTCCGGGCAGTCCTCCGGGAACTCGCGCAGCACGCTGTAGTAGACGAGGAAGCCCGTCACCGCCGCGAGCGCCGTCGAACCGTCCGCCTTCTTCGCCATGCCGATGGCCACGCCGACACAGAACAGCAACGGCAGCCCGAGCGAGCCGTCGAGCAGCGCGCCGCCCGCGCCGTCCATCACCTTCGAGACGTTGTCCCAGCCCAGGCCGTCGTCGCCGAACACGTCCGGCTGGCCGAGGCGGTTGAGGATGCCGGCGGCCGGCAGGACCGCGATGGGGAGCTGGAGGCTGCGGCCCATCTTCTGCAGGCCCTGGAACGCCGCCTGCCACCGCCTGCGCGCGGGGGAGATCTCGGTCTCGGCACTCATGGGTTGGCGACCGCCTGTCACGTGGTGTAGACCAGTTACCGACGATTGGGTTGCTGTGACGTCATCCTTCGGTACGCACGACACAATCGCTCGTGAAGTTGGGCCAACAGTGCGTGAGGAGACCGACATGGCCAGCAAGGCTGAGAAGATCGTCGCCGGGCTCGGCGGCATCGACAACATCGAGGAGATCGAGGGCTGCATCACCCGCCTTCGCACCGAGGTCTCCGACCCCTCGCTGGTCGACGAGTCCGCCCTGAAGGCCGCCGGCGCCCACGGCGTCGTGAAGATGGGCACCGCCATCCAGGTCGTCATCGGCACCGACGCCGACCCGATCGCGGCGGAGATCGAAGACATGATGTGAGCTTGCGAGCTCGCTGAAGGGGCCGCTTCCCGGACAGGGAGCGGCCCCCTCCGTATGGGGGGCTAGGCTCGCGCCATGGCAGCTACCTCCTCAATTCCTCGAATCGACGGCCGCACCCCCGAACAGCTCCGCCCGGTCACCATCGAACGCGCCTGGAGCAAGCACGCGGAGGGCTCCGTCCTCGTCTCCTTCGGCGACACGAAGGTCCTGTGCACCGCCTCCTTCACCGAAGGTGTCCCGCGCTGGCGCAAGGGCAGCGGCGAGGGCTGGGTCACCGCCGAGTACGCCATGCTGCCGCGCGCCACCAACACCCGCGGCGACCGTGAGTCCGTCCGGGGCAAGATCGGCGGCCGCACACACGAGATCAGCCGCCTCATCGGCCGCTCCCTGCGCGCGGTCATCGACTACAAGGCGCTCGGCGAGAACATGATCGTCCTCGACTGCGACGTCCTCCAGGCCGACGGCGGTACGCGTACGGCGGCCATCACCGGCGCCTACGTCGCGCTCGCGGACGCCGTCTCCTGGGCCCAGGGCAAGAAGCTGATCAAGGCCGGCCGCAAGCCGCTCACCGGCACGGTCAGCGCCGTCTCGGTCGGCATCGTCGGCGGCGTACCGCTCCTCGACCTCTGCTACGAGGAGGACGTGAAGGCCGACACCGACATGAACGTCGTCTGCACCGGCGACGGCCGCTTCGTCGAGGTCCAGGGCACCGCCGAGGCCGAGCCCTTCGCCCGCGAGGAGCTCAACTCCCTGCTGGACCTCGCGGTTTCCGGCTGCGGGGAGCTGGCGGAAGCGCAGCGCAAGGCACTTGATACCGTCCTCGAAAAGTAAAGGACGCACCAAGAAGAGCCGCAGCTCCGGGCAACCGCGCAGCCTTTCCTGGCGTCACTAGGAGTACGGGCGTACGGCACACCACCGTGCGCCCGGCCAGTGACCAACGGGGGCCCTGCGAGGCCTGGGAGCAGGGAGGGAACGTCAACCATGGCCACGAGCCGACGCCGCCGAAGCCGTATCGCCATAGCCGCCGCAGCCGTTGCGGCAGTCGGGCTGACGGCCGGGCTGACCACCGGCTGCGACGCCGTCAACAAGGCGCTGGACTGCGTCCAGACCGCCGACGCCATCGCCGACAGCGTCACGGAACTCCAACAGGCCGTGGAGAACGCGTCGAACGACCCGACCCAGCTCGAGGAGTCCCTGAACTCCATCGACAAGAACCTCGACAAGATCGGCGACAAGACGGACAACGCCGACGTCAACAAGGCGGTGGACGACCTCCAGCAGGCCGTCACCAACGTCCGTGACGCCGTGAAGAACGGTGACGAGACGCCGGACGTCAGCCCGGTCACGGATGCGGCGGGCGAGCTGACCAAGGTCTGCACGTCGTAGCTGCCGCTGGCTGGGCCGGGCCTCTCGTGTGCCGGGTACTGCGGGTGGGGGGCTGCGGGTTTGTTGTGGCTGGTCGCGCCCACGCGGCGGAGCCGCAGGTCGATACAGCCCCGCGCCCCTGGGTGCCTGCGGCGCCCCGGGACGCGCGGCCCCGGGATACTGGTGCCCATGACCCGTCTCATCCTCGCCACCCGTAACGCCGGGAAGATCACCGAGCTCAGGGCGATCCTCGCCGACGCAGGGCTGCATCATGACCTCGTCGGCGCGGACGCCTACCCGGATGTCCCCGACGTCAAGGAAACCGGCGTCACCTTCGCCGAGAACGCCCTGCTGAAGGCGCACGCCCTGGCCCGGGCGACCGGGCTGCCCGCCGTCGCCGACGACTCGGGGCTGTGCGTCGACGTCCTGAACGGCGCCCCCGGCATCTTCTCCGCCCGCTGGGCCGGCCGGCACGGTGACGACAGGGCCAACCTGGAGCTGCTGCTGGCCCAGTTGTCCGACATCGACGACGTCCACCGGGGCGCCCACTTCGCCTGCGCGGCGGCGCTCGCTCTGCCGGACGGGACGGAGCGGGTGGTCGAGGGGCAGTTGCGGGGCAGCCTGCGCCACACGCCGGTGGGCACGAACGGCTTCGGGTACGACCCCATCCTCCAGCCGGAGGGGGAGACGCGGACCTGCGCCGAGCTGAGCCCCGAGGAGAAGAACGCGATCAGCCACCGGGGCAAGGCGTTCCGGGCGCTGGTGCCGGTCGTGCGCCAACTCCTCGCGCAGTAAGCGGTAAGTGGTGCGGTGGTGCGGCCGGAGGGACTCGAACCCTCACGGGTGTTACCCCACTGGGACCTAAACCCAGCGTGACTGCCAATTCCACCACGGCCGCGTGACCTTGCCCGGCCATGCTACTGGCCGGGCCGGGTGGTCAGATGCCCAGATCCTTGATGATCTTCGCCACGTGGCCGGTCGCCCGCACGTTGTACAGCGCCCGCTCGACCTTGCCCTCCTCGTCCACGATCACCGTGGACCGGATGACGCCCATGTACGTCTTGCCGTAGTTCTTCTTCTCGCCGTAGGCCCCGTAGGCCTCGGTGACGGACTTCTCCGGGTCGGCGAGCAGCGTGATCTTCAGGGACTCCTGGTCGCGGAACTTGGCGAGCTTCTCCGGCTTGTCGGGGGAGACGCCGATCACGTCGTACCCGGCGCCGGCCAGCAGCTCCAGGTTGTCCGTGAAGTCACAGGCCTGCTTGGTGCAGCCGGGCGTCAGGGCCGCCGGGTAGAAGTACACGATGACCTTGCGGCCCTTGTGATCCGAAAGGGACACCTCGTTGCCGTCGGCGTCGGGCAGGGTGAAGGCGGGGGCCACGTCCCCCGGCTGGAGTCGCTCGCTCATCGGACCAGCGTAACCGGGGAGCCTGACAGTGCGGTCCGGCGTAGAGCTGACAGACTGTCCGCAAACAGCATCAGCTTCACTTCGGAGGCCGTACGGTGGCGGACACGTCGGACACCAGAACACCGGCGCAGATCGAGGCGGACATCAAAGCCCGCCGCGCAGCGCTGGCCGAGACGCTCGACGAGATCGGGGTGCGCGTGCACCCCAAGACGATCGTCGGTGACGCCAAGGCCAAGGTCGTCTCCAACATCGACCACACGCTCGGACGGGCCTACGTCGGGGTCAACCGGGCCGTGAGCGATGTGAAGGCCAAGTTCACCGACGAGGAGGGCGCGCCCCGCCTGGAGCGGATCGTGCCCGTCGCACTCGTCGCCGTCGGCCTCGTGGGGCTGTTGGCCCTCGGCACCCGGCGCCGCAGGGACTGAGCGGTCGGCGGACCCACCGGCGTACGGACGCGGCAAAGGCAGGTAGGTTCAAAGGCGTGAGCGCCAACAGAAACGAGCACAGCACCCACCACGACAAGCTGCCCATCCGGATGCTGCACGACCGTGTACTCGTGCGGCAGGACACCAGCGAGGGCGAGCGGCGTTCCGGTGGCGGCATCCTCATCCCCGCCACCGCCGCCGTCGGCCGTCGGCTGGCCTGGGCCGAGGTCGTCGCGGTGGGGCAGAACGTACGGACCGTGGAGACCGGCGACCGGGTCCTGTACGACCCGGAGGACCGTGCCGAGGTCGAGGTGCGCGGGGTCGCGTATGTGCTCATGCGCGAGCGTGATCTGCACGCCGTGGCCGCCGACCGGTTCGAGGGGTCGGAGGACTCGACGGGGCTCTACCTGTAATTCAGTGGTTCGAGGGGCTGGTGACCATCGTCACCAGCCCCTTCTTCCGTGCTGCTGGTCGCGGTCGGGGGGCTGACGGCGACCGGCGGCCGCTAGTCCGGCCCGCCCGTGGTTCCCGTCGTTCCGCCGCCTCCGGTGTCCGTCCCGCCGGTCGTGGTGTCGCCGGCCGTACTGCCTCCGGTGCCCGTTCCGCCGGTGTCGGTGTCGCCGGTGGTGCCGCCGTCGGTGGTCGTGCCTCCGTCGGTCGTGCCGCCGGTGTCGGTGTCGCCGGTGGTGCCGCCGTCGGTGGTCGTACCCCCGTCGGTCGTGCCGCCGGTCGTCGTGTCGCCCGTCGTGCCGCCGTCCGTCTGGCCCGGCGTCTCACCACCGGTCTGGCCCTCGGTGTCCGTCCCGCCGGTGGTCGTGTCCCCGGTGGTGCCGCCGTTGTCCTGGCCACCGGTGCCCGGGTCGCCCTGGGTCGGGTCGGTCGTCGGGTACTGGGGCTGGTCGGCGCCCTCCTGGAGCTCCAGGTCGAAGTCGCTGACCGGCTTCCCCTTCAGCGCCGTCTTCGTGTACTGGGCCCAGATCTCGGTGGGCGCGCCGCCGCCGTTGATGCGGTCCAGGCCCATCGCGCCGTACAGCGACTTGTGCTTGGCCGTGACCGGGTCCTGGCCCATGACGGCGACGACGGTGGCGAGTTCGGGGGTGTAGCCGGCGAACCAGGCGGCCTGGTCCTCCTCCGCCGTACCGGTCTTGCCCGCCGCCGGGCGGCCGGCGGCCTGGGCGGCGGTGGCGGTCCCGTTGTCGACGACGCTCTGCAGGACGGAGGTCGTGGTGTCGGCGGCCTCGCGGCTGACGACCTGGGAGGTCTTGCGCTTCGGCATCTCGATGACGTCGGCGCCGTCCTTGGTGATCTTCTCGATCATGGTGTACGTGCCGTGCTTGCCGTGGTTGGCGAGCGTCGCGTAGGCCTCCGCCATGTCGAGGACGCTGGCGGTGGCCACGCCGAGCGCGATGGACGGGGACGGGTACAGCTCCGGGGTGCTCGCCGGCAGGCCGAGCTCGACAGCGGTGTCCTTCACCTTTTCGGGACCCACGTCGACCGCCATCTGCGCGTACACCGAGTTGACGGACTTGTCGGTGGCCGTACGGACGTTGATGTCGCCGTAGGAGACGTCGTCCTCGTTCGCGGGGTCGTAGCTGCCGCCGCTCCAGCCCTGGACGGGGCGTTTGTTGGTGCCGTCATAGATCGTGTTCGGGGTGATCTGGCGGCCGTCCTGCGTGGTCGACCCGTTCTCCACGGCCGAGGTGAAGACGAACGGCTTGAAGGTGGAGCCGACCTGGAAGTCCCGGCGGGTGGCGTTCGGGGTGTACTGCTTCACGTAGTCGATGCCGTTGTACATCGCGACGACCTTGCCGGTCTTCGGGTCCACGGAGGCGCCGCCCGCGCGGACGTAGGTGTCGACCTTGTTGTTCTTCTTGTCCAGCTTGGACATCAGCTGGTCGTTGACGGCGTCGACGAAGGCGTCCTGCTTGTCCTTGTGCAGGGTGGTGGTGACGCGGTAACCGCCGGCCTCGAGTTCCTCGGCGCTGACGATCTTGTTCTTGGTCAGATAGTCCTTGACGATCCCCACGATGTAACCGCGCTGCCCGGACAGCCCGGTGGAGCCCGAGGCCTCCTTCGGCATCGGGAACTTCATGCCCGCCCGCTTGCTCTCGGACAGCCAGCCCTTGGTGACCATGCCGTCGAGGACGTAGTTCCAACGGGCCACGACCGCGGACTTGTTCTCCGGGTGGGCGACGACGTCGTACTCGCTGGGCGCGTTGACCAGCGCGGCCAGGTAGGCGGCGCGGGCCGGGTCCAGGTCCTTGGCGTCCATGCCGTAGTAGGCCTGGGCGGCGGCCTGGATGCCGTAGGCGTTGCGGCCGAAGAAGCTGGTGTTGAGGTAGCCCTCGAGGATCTCGTCCTTGGTCACCTCACGGTCCAGCTTGATCGAGATGAAGAACTCCTTCACCTTTCGGGTGACGGTCTGGTCCTGACGCAGGTAGTAGTTCTTCACGTACTGCTGGGTGATCGTGGAGCCGGACTGCTTGCCCTTGCCGGTGGCCGTGTTCCAGGCCGCGCGCAGCATCGCCTTGGGGTCGATGGCGGACTCGGTGTAGAAGTCGCGGTCCTCGGCGGCCAGGATCGCGTGCTGGGCGGCCTTGGACATCTGCGCGAGGGTGACGTTCTCCCGGTTGACCTGACCGTCGCGGGCGATCACGGTGCCGTCCGCGTACATATAGACGTTGGCCTGCTTGGTGGCGAGCGCGTTGGCCGGCGGGATCTTGACCATGGAGTAGCCGAGGAAGAACAGGCCGAAGAGCAGCAGTGCGCCGATGACGAAGGTGCCGAGCACGGTGCGCCAGGTCGGGATGATCCGTCGCCAGCCCGTGCGTTTCGGCCGCCCCGGCTTCCGGGTCGGTTGCTGTGGCGGCTGCTGCTCGTCGCTCATGTCGTGCACGGACTCCTGTTTCGCGTCGTACGTTCCCGTACGCCTCGTACGCCTACTGCGCCCCCATTGAAGACTCTCGCACCGGGCGTTCCGTTCCCGGAAACGGCGCGAGTCCCCGGAAAGTGAGCAGGCTCTCGCGCCGGGCGTCCCCGAAATTGGCTGGCAGCCCCCGTCTCGCGCGCACTAGGCTCCTGCGCTTCGCCGGGCGGGCGAGGAGGGCTGTGGATGTGGGATCGGGGCGGTTGTACTTAGCCGTCGCGGTGGGCGGGTTCAGAAGATACGCGACTTATCGGGCGGCGACGGCGGCCGGGGTGTTCACCAACACCGTCTTCGGCGTGATCCTCGTCTACACCTACTTGGCGCTGTGGGACGAGAAGCCGCATCTCGGCGGGTACGACCAGGCGCAGGCCGTGACCTATGTGTGGCTGGGCCAGTGCCTCTACGCGACGCTGGCCATTCAGGGCGGCGGTGCCGAGAAGGACCTGATGCAGCGCATCCGCACCGGTGAGATCGCCGTCGACCTGTACCGGCCGGCCGATCTCCAACTGTGGTGGCTGGCGGGCGACGTGGGGCGGGCGCTGTTCCAGATGCTGGGGCGGGGAGTGCTCCCGTTCGTGTTCGGCGCCGTCTTCTTCCCGATGGCGTTGCCGACGGACGTCACCCCTTGGGCGGCCTTCGTGGTCGCCCTCCTGCTGGCGACGGTCGTCAGCTTCGCGATCCGCTACCTGGCGGCGCTGAGCGTGTTCTGGCTGATGGACGGCATGGGCGTCAACCAGGCCCTGATGATCACGGGGATCTTCTTCTCCGGCATGGTGCTGCCCCTGAACGCCTTCCCCGGAGTGTTCGGCGACATCGTGCGGGTGCTGCCGTGGGCGGCGCAGCTGCAGATGCCGGCGGACGTGCTCATGGGGGAGACCGACCCGCTGAGGGCGTACGCCTTCCAGGCGGCGTGGGCGGTGGCGTTGCTGGCGGCCGGGCGGCTGGTGCAGTCGGCGGCGACGCGGCGGGTGGTGGTGCAGGGTGGCTGAGTTCTCCGGTGTCGCCAGGGCGGGTGAGGGGCTGCGGGCCTATCGGCTGATCGCCGGGATGTGGATCCGGTCCACCATGACCTACCGCGCCTCCTTCGTGGTCACCGTCTTCGGCAACCTGCTGGTGACCGGCCTGGACTTCGTGGCGATCCTGCTGATGTTCTCGCAGGTCGACTCGCTGGGCGGCTGGCCGCTGGCCGAGGTCGCCTTCCTGTACGGGCTTTCGGCGACGGCGTTCGGGCTCGCCGACCTGACGTTCGGCTCGATGGACGTCCTCGGCGGCCGGATGCGCGACGGTTCCTTCGACACGCTGCTCGTGCGGCCCGCCCCGGTGCTCGCCCAGGTCGCCGCGGACCACTTCGCGCTGCGCCGCCTGGGCCGGATCACCCAGGGGGTACTGGTGCTGGGCTGGGGGCTGTCGGCGGTCGACGTCGACTGGACCCCGGCGAAGGTGCTGCTGGTGCCGGTGATGGTGGTCAGCGGCGGGGTGATCTTCTGCGCCCTGTTCGTGGCGGGCGCGGCGTTCCAGTTCCTGGCGCAGGACGCCGCCGAGGTGCAGAACGCGTTCACGTACGGCGGCACCACGCTGTTGCAGTACCCGCCGACCGTGTTCGGCAAGGACTTCGTGCGCGGGGTGACGTTCATGCTGCCGCTCGCCTTCGTCAACTGGGTGCCGGCCGCCTATGTGCTGGAGCGGCCGTATCCGCTCGACCTGCCGCAGTGGGCGGCCTTCGTCTCCCCGCTGGTGGCGGCGGCGTGCTGTGCGCCGGCGGGACTGGCGTGGCGGGCCGGGCTGCGGTCGTATCGGAGTACGGGAAGTTAGGGGCAGACGATGGAGGACACGAACACGGACGCGGACGCGTTCATCGAACTCGACGGCGTCGAGAAGGTCTTCGACGTACGCAAGAAGACCGGTTTCCTGAAGCGGGAGCGGCGGCAGGTGCGGGCCGTCGACTCGATCTCCTTCCGCGTGGCGCGCGGCGAGATGGTCGGCTACATCGGGCCGAACGGCGCCGGCAAGTCGACGACGATCAAGATGCTGACCGGCATCCTGACCCCGAGCGGCGGCCGGCTCCGGGTGGCCGGCATCGACCCGTCCCGTGAGCGGATGCGGCTCGCGCACCGCATCGGGGTGGTGTTCGGGCAGCGCACCACCCTGTGGTGGGACCTGCCGCTGATCGACTCGTACAAGCTGATGCACCGCATGTACCGCATCCCGGACGCCCGTTACCGCGAGAACCTCGACCGTCTCGTCGAACTCCTCGATCTGTCCGCCCTGTTGGACGTCCCGGTGCGCCAGCTCTCCCTTGGCCAGCGGATGCGCGGCGACATCGCTGCGGCGCTGCTGCACGACCCGGAGGTGCTGTACCTGGACGAGCCGACGATCGGGCTCGACGTCATCTCCAAGGCGAAGGTCCGGGAGTTCCTGCGCGAGTTGAACAGCGAGCGCGGCACGACGGTGCTGCTGACCACGCACGACCTCCAGGACATCGAGCAGCTGTGCTCGCGGGTGATGGTGATCGACCACGGGCGGTTGATGTACGACGGTCCGCTCGCCGGCCTGCACGAGGTGGGGAGAGCGAGCGCACCCTGGTGGTCGACCTGGAGCGCGAGCTCCCGCCGATCGAGGCGCCGCCCGCGCGGGTGGTGAAGGTGGAGGGGCCGCGGCAGTGGCTGGCGTTTCCGGCGGCCGAGTCGGCGGCGGTGCTGGTGGCGCGGATCGCGGCGGAGTATCCGCTGGTGGATCTGTCGGTGCGGGAGCCGGACATCGAGGCCGTGATCGCGAAGATGTACGCCGAGCAGGCGGCGAAGGCGGCGAACGCGGGGAACTCGGGCAAGGCGGTCTCGTAGCCCCGGGGCGGGGTTGCTCGTAGGCTGCTGTGCATGACCGACGATGCCCCGGAGCTTCGCGCCTCCGACGCCGATCGTGAACGAGTCGCCGAGATCCTGCGGGACGCCCTCGCGGAGGGGCGGCTCGACATGGAGGAGTTCGGGGAACGTCTGGACGCCACGTACAAGGCGCGCACGTACGGGGAACTGGCGCCGATCACCCGGGATCTGCCCGTCGGCGCGGTCGCCGTTCCGAAGGTCGACATGGTGAAGAAGGCCGAGCTCTCGGAGGGGAGTTGGGCGGATCGGATCGTCGGCGGTGAGGGGTCGTCGACGTGGGGTGTCGCCGTGATGTCCGGGTTCCAGCGCAAGGGGCGGTGGACGGCGCCGAGGCGGTTCAACTGCCTCGCCTTCTGGGGTGGCGGGGAGATCGATCTGCGGGAGGCGAACTTCGCGGACCGGGAGATCGAGATCAACTGCGTCGCGATCATGGGCGGGGTCCAGGTCGTGGTGCCGCCCGGGGTCGAGGTCGTGGTGCGCGGGTTCGGGATCATGGGGGGCTTCGACCACCGTGAGGAGGGCGTGCCGGGGGATCCGGGCGCGCCGCGCGTGATCGTGACCGGGTTCGCCTTCTGGGGTGGGGTCGGGGTCGAGCGGAAGCTGACGCGGGCGCAGCGGCAGGAGGTTCGGGAGGCGCGGCGGCGGGAGAAGTTGGAGCGGAAGGCTGGGCGGCGGGAGCTGGACTGAGCTGCCGTTTGCCGTGTGCTGCCCGGCGTTGTGGCTGGGCGGGGTGGGTCGCGCGGCCCGGCGCTGGCGGGGTGCCGCCTTTCCTTGGGACGGGCGCCGCCCCAGCGGCACGACTGCCCGCAGGCTGAGCAGGCTGCGACGGCCCGCGGGCTGAGCAGGCCGCGACGGCCCGCAGGCTGGCCGGCCCCTACAGCTCCGCCGGTGCCGCGCCCTTCAGGTCCTGGAGGTTGAAGGCCTCCGCCATCCGCTCGTAGCCCTTGTCGCTCGGGTGGAGGTGGTCGCCCGAGTCGTAGTCGGGGCGGAACTTGCGGGGGTTGTACGGATCGCGGACGGCCTTGTCGAAGTCCGCCACCGCGTCGAAGACCCGGCCCGCGCGGATCTCGGCGTTGATCTGCTGGCGTACGCCTTCGCGGGCGTCGGTGTAGCCGCGGTGGCCCTGGAAGGGCATCAGGGTCGCGCCGATGACCTTCAGGCCGCGGGCGTGGGCCTGGCGGACCAGGGTGCGCAGGCCGTCGAGGATGCGGTCGGGGTCGGCGAGGTTCGGGTTGCGCAGGATGTCGTTGACGCCGAGGTCGATGACGACCACCTTGACGTTGGTACGGGAGAGGACGTCGCGGTTGAACCGGCCGATGCCGGCCTGGTTGTCCGCGGGGCGCCCGGAGCCGCTGGCGAGGATCTGGTTGCCGCTGATGCCCTGGTTGACGACGCTGTAGCGCGGCACGTTCTCGCCGGCCGCGATCGCCGTGCGCAGCCGGCGCGACAGGGCGTCCGTCCAGCGGCGGTTGGCGTTCTCGGTGGACGTGATGCCGTCGGTCAGCGAGTCGCCGAAGACCACGACGGTGCCGTCGGACTCGTTGCTGAGGACGTCCAGCGCGGTCAGGTACCGCCAGGCCTCGACCCGCCCGGTGTACGCCACGCCGGTCGTGTCCTCGGTGAGGTCGCCCTGGGCGACGTAACTGGTCTGGCGTGCGTGGGGGTGGAAGGTGACCGGGCCGGACGGGGTGGGGGAGTAGGTGGTGACCAGGACGTCGCTGTCCGCGGCGATCGCCAGGCGCACGGCGTCGCTCAGCACCTGCTGCCCCGGCGGGATGACGACCGTGGGGTTGCCGCCGAAGGTCAGCCTGCGCATGGTGTCCGCGACGGCCGCCGCGGTCCCGGTGCCGGCGGAGACGGCGATCGACGCGTGCGTGATCGTCAGTGCCGACTGGCCGTAGAGGTTGGACAGGGTGATCCGGGCGCTCTTGCCGCCGACACTGGTGTGCACGACGTTGCGGACCGAGTTGCCCGCCAGGCCCGCGACCTCGGTGCCGGGCTCGGCGCCGACGGGGGAGGCGGACCAGGCGCCGACCCAGATGCCGGTGGAGGCGGGGGCGGCGGGGCCCCGCGCGGCGCCTTCCTGGGCGGGGGCGCTCTTGCCGGTGGCGCTGCCCTCGTCGGAGGCGAATCCGATGTATATGGCGGCCGAAAGCGTGACGATCAGAGCGACCATCGCGGCGAGCAAGGCATAACCGTTACGCCTGGTCATGCGGTGCGTGTCTCCTCGGGCGGATGGGAGCCCGAGGCTCCGATGTGATCACCTCATGATGCGTCATGAGGCAGAGGGGAGTTGCACGGACCCCCCATTGGGCCGCCGGAGTTCATCCGGAGTTCGCCATCGACCTCCCCCCATCCGACAGACGCCGGGAACTCCTGATTCGTTCCAGGAGTCGGTCAGGAAGGGACAATGTGTGCGGGGGATCACTGGACGGGTGGAGCGGATGGAACGTACGAATCCGGATGTAATGGGAACATCTGACATAGAGGAGCATGCCCGGCCGGATGCCGCCGATAACCGGCGCGTCCCCGTATCGGCCGTACGTGCGATGACCACGTTCACCGCCGCCGACGAGGAGAAACAGCGCGGCGTACGGCGGATGAAGATCACCGCGACCGGGATGCTGTTGTTCGTGGCGCTGGTGTACGTCCTCGCCAAGTGGGCCGCGAACGCGGGTGCGGGGGACTGGGCGAACTATGTCGCCGCGGCCGCCGAGGCCGGCATGGTCGGCGCGCTGGCCGACTGGTTCGCGGTCACGGCCCTGTTCCGTCACCCGCTGGGCATCCCCATCCCGCACACCGCGATCATCCCCAACAAGAAGGACCAGCTGGGGGTCTCGCTGGGTGAGTTCGTCGGGGAGAACTTCCTCTCCGAGGACGTCGTACGGCAGCGGCTGCGCGCCGTCGGCATCGGCAGCCGGCTGGGCGGATGGCTGGCCGATCCCGAGCACGCGGACCGGGTGACGGCGGAGCTGTCGGCGGCGCTGAGAGGTGCCCTGACGGTCATGCGCGACTCGGACGTCCAGGCGGTGGTGGGCGAGGCGATCACCCGTCGTGCCGACGCCCAGGACATCGCGCCCGGCATAGGGAAGATGCTGGAGAAGATCGTCGCGGACGGCGGCCACAAGCGGGCCGTCGACCTGATCGTCGCGCGGGCGCAGCACTGGCTGATCCTGCACGACGAGGAGATCATGGACGCCGTCCAGGGCGGCGCCCCCGGCTGGACCCCGAAGTTCGTCGACAAGAGGGTCGGCGAGCGCGTCTACAAGGAGCTGCTCCGCTTCGTCACCGAGATGCGCGACATGCCCTCCCACCCGGCCCGCGGCGCCCTCGACCGCTTCCTCACCGACTTCGCCTCCGACCTGCAGTCCGACACGGACACCCGCACGCGTGTCGAGCGGCTCAAGGGCGAGGTGCTGGGGCGCGGCGAGGTCCAGGACCTGATCGCGTCCGCGTGGACCGCCGTACGGTCGATGATCGTCTCGGCCGCGGAGGACGAGCGCAGTGAGCTGCGCCTGCGCGTGCGTGCCTCGCTGCTGTCGCTGGGATCGCGGATGGCGGTCGAGCCGCGGCTCCAGGCCAAGGTCGACAGCTGGGTGGAGGGCGCGGCGGTGTACGTCGTCACCACCTACCGCAAGGAGATCACGTCCCTGATCACGGACACCGTGGCGAGCTGGGACGCCGAGCACACGACGAAGAAGATCGAGGCGCACATCGGTCGCGACCTGCAGTTCATCCGGATCAACGGCACTGTGGTGGGGTCGCTGGCCGGGTTGGTGATCTACACGGTGTCGCGGGCGTTGGGGGCGTAGACGGAGCCGTAGTGGTGGCGTAGTGGGGCGTAGGACACCCCCCTTCGGGCACCCGACCCGGGTTCCGCTCGACGAGGAGGGAGCCCATGACCACCGCGCAGGCCGAGACCGGCCGTACCGTGACGACCGACATCCCCGCCCGCCTCGACCGCCTCCCGTGGTCGCGCTGGCACTGGACGATCGTGATCGGTCTCGGCACCGTGTGGATCCTCGACGGACTGGAGGTCACGGTCGTCGGCAACATCGCGCCCCGGCTCTCCGAGCCCGGCAGCGGACTGCCGATCACCTCCGGTCAGGTCACCGGCCTGGCCGCCGCGCTGTATGTGGCCGGTGCCTGCCTGGGCGCCCTGTTCTGGGGCCGCCTGACCGACTTATGGGGCCGCAAGAAGCTCTTCATGGTCACGCTGGCGGTCTACCTGGCGGCGACGGCCCTGACCGCGCTCTCCTTCGAGACCTGGTGGTTCTTCCTGTTCCGCTTCCTGACCGGCTTCGGCATCGGCGGCGAGTACGCGGCGATCAACTCCGCGATCGACGAGCTGATCCCGGCCCAGTACCGCGGCCGCGTCGACCTGATGATCAACGGCAGCTTCTGGCTGGGCGCGGTCGGCGGCTCGCTGCTGTCGATCGTCGCGCTGAACACGGCGGTCCTGCCCGCGAACCTCGGCTGGCGGCTGACGTTCGCGCTCGGCGCCGTCCTCGCCCTGGTCATCCTCCTTGTCCGGCGGCACGTCCCGGAAAGCCCACGCTGGCTGCTGATCCACGGCCGCGACGACGAGGCGGAACGGATCGTGACGTCCATCGAGCGGAAGGTCGAGGCCGAGCGGAACGAGCCGCTGCCGCGCGCCGAGGGCGAGATCACCATCCACCAGCGCAGGAGCGTGACGTTCCTGGAGATCGGGCGCACGGTCTTCTCGAAGTACCGCAGGCGGGCGATCCTCGGCTTCGCCCTGTTCATCGGCCAGGCGTTCCTCTACAACGCCATCACCTTCGGCTTCGGCGCGATCCTGACCACGTTCTTCGACGTCCCGAGCGGCAACACCGGCTACTACTTCGCCGTCATCGCGGTCGGCAACTTCCTGGGCCCGCTGCTGCTCGGCAAGCTGTTCGACACGGTCGGCCGACGGGTCATGATCTCGTCGACGTACCTGCTCTCGGGCCTGCTGCTCTTCGGCACCGCCTGGCTGTTCGACCGGGGCGCGCTCAGCGCGGCCACGCTGACGGCCTGCTGGTGCGCGGTCCTGTTCTTCGCCTCGGCGGGCGCGTCGAGCGCCTACCTCACGGTCTCCGAGGTCTTCCCGATGGAGACCCGCGCGATGTCCATCGCCTTCTTCTACGCCCTGGGCACGGCGGCCGGCGGCATCAGCGGGCCGCTGCTGTTCGCCGACCTCACCGAAACCGGCAGGGTCGGCGACACGGTCCTCGCCTTCCAGATCGGCGCGGCCCTGATGTGCCTGGCGGGCCTGGCCGCGGCGTTCCTCGCGGTACGCGCGGAACGCCGGTCGCTGGAGGACGTCGCCCGCCCGCTCACGGCGGTGGCCAGGCCGGCTCGGGCGGGGGCGTAGGGGACCTGGCACCGGCCCCGGCTCTCCCCCGGTGTAGAGCCGGGACCGGAGTCCTTCGCTCGCCCCTTACTGCGAGGCGCGCCGGGCCCGGTCGCGGCGGCGCAGCAGGAGCACGCCGCCGGCGAGGGCGGTGATGCCCGTGGCGGCGGTCCAGCCGATGACGTCGTTCGAGCCGGTGGCGGCGAGGTCACCGCCGGACGCGGAGGAGGCGGACGCGGAGGGCGATGCCGTGGAGCCGCCGGTCTGCGGTCGGGGGTCCGACCCCGAACCGGCAGCGGGGGACGCGGACGCTGACGCCGCCGGACCGGTCGAACCGCCGGTTGACGTCCCCGTGGCCTTGTCCCGGGTGAACGCCAGTGTGCCGAAGCCCAGTTGGTCGTAGCCGCCGCTGTTGGGACCGTAGTCCCCGCCGCCGCCCTCCGGCGCGGACTTCGCGGCGACCTGCGTGAGGTACGACGCCGACAGGCCCCGGCGCTTGGTGTAGTGGTTGGCGATCATCGCCCAGATGGGGCGGGCCATCGCCGGGTCCACGGGCGCGGCCGAGGTCACGGTCTCCGATCCCGACCAGCCGTTGATCGCGCCCTTCCTGCGGGTGTTCGCGGTGAACGACACCTCACCGCCCATGGCCCACTTGGCGACGTACTGGGCACCCTTGAGGAAGCGGCTGTCGTCGTAGCCGTACAGGTCGATGCCCTGGTTCCAGGCCATCTCGCAGAAGGTGCCCATCAGGCCGACGCCGAGCAGGGCGTGCCCCTGGTCGCGGCCGGCCTCCAGCCACTCGGCGAGTCCGTCGTCGTGCACGACGGGGATGGCGTGCTTGATCGAGCCGAGGCCCTCGCCGTTCTTGAAGTAGTCGACGGCGCGGGCGACCTGGGCCTTGTCGTCGCAGAAGATGCCGGTCGCCAGGACGCAGCACATTGCGGCGAGGTCCCAGTTCGTCCAGTAGTTGGAGACGACGGCGCCGTTGTGCCTGAGCAGGAAGTCGTCGCTGAGCGGCGCGAAGACGCCGGTCAGCATCTCCTGGAAACGGTCGAGCTCGAAGTCGGGGTGGTCGCGGACGAGTTCGGCGGCGTTGGCGATCTGGTAGCCGTACAGACCGGCGGCCAGGAAGCGGTCGGCGCTGCCGTGCAGCGCGGTCAGTTTGGCCGACCAGGCGTTGAGGATCGCGACGGCGGTGTCGGCGTGGGCGCTGTCGCCGCTGACGTGGTGGCGCAGGGCGTTCTGGTAGGCGGCGTGCACGTCGTTGTAGAGGGTCGCGTAGTTCTGGGGCGTGCCGGCCCCCCGGTACACGATCTCCTGCGGGTTGGCCGCCCAGCCACTCCGGGAGTGCCGGTTGGCGGTCAGCTTGGCGAACCCGGCCGTGTAGGGAGTGGCGCCGGCCTTCACCTTGGCGGCCATACGGCCGAGGTCGGCGCGGGTGTGCAGGAGGCCGGGGTGGGCGTAGGCGCCGGCCGCCGCGGCAGGGGTGGGCAGCACGGCCGTACCGATACCGACGGCTCCGGCTGCCGCGCCCGCGGCCTTGAGCATGCTCCGGCGGCTGATCTGTCGTGTCACGTCGTCAATTCCTCGCGTGCCTGCGGCTGGGGACGGTGAGGAGACGGGGGAGACTGCGGGGGATAACAGAAACTCCGGACGCCGATCAGGAGCCGCAGCGATGACCATCCGCCGGATCATGCCCGACATCAAGGTCGACGCCGAGGAACAGATGGCGACAAGCCGGGACTTCTACGGCCTGCTCGGCTTCGAGGAGGTGATGCACATGGGCTGGATGATGACGATGGCCTCCCCCGCCAACCCCACCGCCCAGATCAGCTTCTTCACCGAGGAACGCACCGCGCCCGTCGTCCCCGACCTGAGTGTGGAGGTCGAGGACGTCGACGCCGTGTACGCGCAGGTGGTGGCGTCGGGCGCCGAGGTCGTACGGGAGCTTCGGGACGAGGAATGGGGCGTACGGCGGTTCTTCGTACGGGATCCGAACGGACGGGTGGTGAATGTGCTGACGCACCTGCCCGCCGGACGGACGTCAGTCCGGGACGACGTGGGTGACCAGCCGTGACCGCGGGCCCGCGAACGCACGTCGTAGCTGTCGACGACCTCGGAGATGTCCCCGACCTGGAGGGTGTCCCGCAGGGCCGCTGTGTTCCGGCCGAACCCCTCCGGCAGCCCGAGCGGGCCGGCGAGGGCGTCCCAGAAGTCGTCGAGCGCGTCGAACGACCGTCCCCGCAGGTCCACCACCAGCTCGGAGGGGGGCAAGCCCGTCGCCTCAGCCCTTGCGGTCCGCCACCGCCCAGGACGCCAGGGCGACCGCCCCCGCCACCCCGAAGACAGCGGGCCAGGCACCCACCTTCTTGGCCAGCGGATGCGACCCGGCGAAGGCGGCCACATACGCGGCGGTCAGCGCCCCCGCGGCCTTGCCGCCCGCCTGCTGCCGCCACTGCCGCGCGGCCGTGGCCCCCGCGACGGCCAGTACGGCCCCGCCCAGCTGACGCTTCCTGGTCCAGCGGGCCACCTCGCTGCATCCGACAGCCGCTGCGCGGCGGGCACCTACGAGCCCGCCCCCGGCGACCACCGCGCTGGGGATCTTCGCCATGTCTGCCTCCCACCACCTTCTGCCGGGCCCCGACCGTTTCTGCCGGTCCCTGGAGAACCGAGGCTAACCGGCCCCGCCCCTCCGCAACTCCGCCCGGGCGCGCAGCTCCGAGACGTACCCCGAGCCGATCGCGCCCCCGGCGGCGGTGAGGGCCAGGCCCAGGACGGCGGGGTTGACGTACCCGGGCACGTCACCGTTGTCGTACCTTCCGCCGTCGCTCGTCTCGCAGACGAAGCCGAGCGGGACGTACGGGATCTTGTAGTCGACGATCTCGATGCCCTGTTGGTGCCGCTCCGACCAGCCCGCCGTACGGCAGGACCGGGGCGGCGACGAGTCGGTGCCGCCGTCCTCGGCCGTCATGACGGCGCCGCAGACGGCGAGCAGCCCCCATGCGCACAGGGCGCAGGCGCCCGCACCCGCGAGGGCGGCGACGCCGCGCAGCGCGGCGGGAGCGCTCGCGCGCCGCAGGCCGTGGTCGGCCAGCGTGCGGCCGCCGTATCCGCACAGACCCACGGCGACGATCACCGCGACCACGGCGAACAGCAGGATCAGCAGGAACACGTGGCCTCCGGGCCGGGCGGACGACGGACGGGTGAGCCGAGTCCAACAGGGCCCGGCGCACCCGGCTGTGGTGGAGCCCACAGTTCCGGCAACAGGGGCGTTACAGCACGTCGGCGAGGCGGTCGACCTGGTCCGGGTCGAGGCCGTAGCAGTAGAGCATGACCTCGTCCGCGCCCAGGTCGGCGAAGGCGGTGAGCGCGGCGCGGATCTCGGCCGGGGTGGTGAGCAGGCCGGCGACCATGCGGTCGGCCACGCCGGTGAAGGCGTAGTACGCGTGCATGCGGGGTTGGGCCGCCGGCGCGTCCGGTCGGACGCTAGGAGCGGGCGGTGAAATCGCCGTGAAACGAGGGGCGTACGTGCGAGGCGTCGTACGGCAAAGGGGCTGTACGTCAAAGGGGGTTGTACGTCAGTCGTCGTCCCGGTCAGCGGAGGTCAGGTGCTCGGCGAGGGCGTGGAGGACGCAGAGGTTCGGGATCCCGGAGGTGACGGTTCCCCACACCTGCCACCGGCCGGCGGCGCGTACGGCGACGGAGCCGTTGAGGATCTCGATCCGCTGGATCTGCGCCCAACGCAGGGAGGTCCCTCGGGAGCCGACCTTGTCCCGGGTGATCCACACGGGGCCGAAGACGAGTCGCGCCCCCTCGGCCAGCGCGGCCAGAGCCCGCGGTACCTGGGCTGCGGTGACGGCCCGGCGGATCTCCGGTTCCCACGCCTCCGGGTGGCCGAAGTCGCCGGAGCGCAGCACGATCCGCTCACCGTCGACGTCGACGAGCAGATGGGCGCGGGCGAGGCCCTGCGGGGACAGCACCCTGCGTCGACGCACCACGGTGGTGTCGTAGCGGACGACACGGATCCGCCCGTCGACGGTCACCGTCAGCCCGTGCTCGTACAAGTCCAGCCGCGCGCCCGCGCCCGCCCTCGCCTCCGTCCTGCCGCCGGCCCACAGCAGGCGACGCAGTCCCCCGGCGGCGGCCCACCAGAGGCCGGGTTCGGCGAGCGGCGCCCGATAGGTGGCCCGCCGCCTGCCGAGCCGTGCCCGGCCCGCGGCCTCGGAAACCCTCGCCAGCAGCAACTTGTCGGCGCGGTCGCCGGCACGGCCCGGGGGAGTCTGCTCACTCATGCGGCACCGGCCTGCCTACGGAGGTGAGCCGCGCTGTCTCGGCTGGGGGTGGCGCTGTCCCGGCTGGGGGTGGCGCTGTCCCGGCTGGGGGTCGTGCCGGTTCGGTCGGGAGTTGAGCTGTTCCCACGGTGGGTTGCGCCGGTCCGGTCGGGAGTCGCGCTGCCTCGGCTGGTGGCCGAGGTGTCCCGGCTGTGGGGCGTGCTGTCCCGGCTGTGGGGCGTGCTGTCCCGACCGGGAGCCGGGCTGTCCCGAGTGTGGGTCGTGCCGGTCCGGCCGGGAGTTGAGCCGTGCCCATGGTGGGTTGTGCCGGTCTGGCTGGAAGTCGCGCTGTCTCGGCTCTGAGTCGAGCCGTGCCCATGGTGGGTTGTGCCGGTCTGGTTGGAAGTCGCGCTGTCTCGGCTCTGAGTCGAGCCGTGCCCATGGTGGGTTGTGCCGGTCCGGCTGGAAGTCGCGCTGTCTCGGCTCTGAGCCGAGCCGTCCCCACGGTGAGTCCCGCCAGCCCGGCCGGAAGCCGCGCTGCCCCGACCGTGAGTCGCGCTGCCCTGACCGTGAGTCGCGCCGCCCCGGCCGTAAGGCGAGCCCTCCCGGCCGTAAGGCGAGCCCTCCCGGCCGTAAGGCGAGCCCTCCCGGCCGGAACCCGAGCCGCCCCGGCCGGAACCCGAGCCCTCCCGGCCAGGACCCGCCCCACCCCGCCCCGGACCCGCCCCACCCCCACGAAGGACCGACCACCGCGCCCGCACCAGCAGTTCCCCCGGAGCCACCCCCAGGTCCTCCCTGAGCCGCCGGGTCGTGCGGTCGAAGGTGGACAAGGCCTCGGCGCGTCGGCCGCCGCGTTGCAGCGCGTGCATCAGCAGTGCCGCGACCGGTTCGTTCAGCGGCTCTTCCAGGGCCAGCGCGGACAGTTCGGCGATCGCCTCGGCGTTCTGGCCGAGCCGCAGCAGCCACTCCGCCTTCCGCTGTGCCAGCGCGACCCTGCGCTCGGTGAGCCGCAGCCGCTCCAACTCCGCCAAGGGGCCGGGCAGTCCGGCGAGCGGTTCGCCCCGGAACAGTTCCAGTGCCCGGGCGCACAGCCGTACCGCCTCGGACAGGTCACCGGCTCGCTCGGCCGCCCCGGCCTCGGTGACGAGTTCCTCCACGCACGCCACGTCCACCTCGGCGACACCGCGCACCAGCCCGTAGCCGTACCGGTCGCTCCGGATCACCGAGTCCGGGCTCTCCCCGAGACGCAGGCTCTTGCGCAGCCGGTACACATAGACCGGTACGACGTTCCCGCCCGGCGACTCCATCCCCCAGACGCCGTCCAGCAGTTCCCGTCGGCTGACCGACCGGTCCGGGCTCAGCGCCAACGCCGCCAGGACGGCCTGCTGCCGCAGCGGGCCGACGTCCACGGGCTGCCCGGCGAGCCACGCCCGCAACGGACCGAGCACGGAGACCCGAAGCCAAGGCCCGGACGCGGGGCCTGTCCGCTGCCGGCCCCCGGCCAGGGCCCGCGTCGCCGCCTGCCGACGCGGGCCCTGGCCGGGCCGGACCGGACCGCAGTCGAAGGCGTACACGATGGCGGCGGCCCGGTCCCGCAGCCCCAACTTCACCAGCACGCGGCCCAGTTGTCCGGCCACCACATGTTCGGGCAGCGCGAGGGCGTCGGCGATCTCGGCGTCCCCCAGGCCGCATCCGAGCGCATAGAGCACCTCGCGCTCCCGAGCGGTGAGGGCCGTGGGGCTCGGGCGGCTTGGGTGGCTCGGGTGGTTCCGCTGGTTCGGGTGGCTCGGGTGGCTCGGGTGGCTCGGGTGGTTCGGATGGCTCGGGTGGTTCGGATGGCTCGGGCGCCCCTGGCGTGAGGTCGTCGAAGGCATGGTGGTTCCCCGTTCTCCGGACCGGTCGATGCACTCGACCCGGTCGATCCATGTCGATCCATGTCGATCCCGTCGATGCCATCGAAGGTCGCGGAGGTGGAGGAAGCGTGGACAGGCCATCGAACCGTTCATATGTGACCGGTAGCCGCGCTACTGTCCCCCACCTGCGGAAATCGACTTCTGAGGGGGAAGGGCCGTGAACTGTGGCCAATGAGTTCGGCGATGAGTTACGGCGGCTGCGGCGCGAGAAGGGGATGACCCAGGAGCAGCTGGCGGAGCGCTCCAGGTTGAGTGTGAGCACGATCCGGGGCCTGGAAACCGGCAAGCGCTCCAACCCCCGTATGAACACGGTGGAGCAACTGGCCGGCGCCATGAATTTGGGCCCCGAGGACCGAGAGACCTTACTGATCGCCGCCGGCCTGCTCGACCCGGGACAGCCCGCACCACCTGATCCGGATTCCGGTCCCGAGCCCGAGCCCGAGCCCGATCCCAAGCCCGAGCCGGCAGCCCCCGCCTCGCCCCCCGACCCGGCCGAGCAACTCGCAAGACTGGTGGCCGCCCGCTGGCAGCGCGAGGAAGAACAGCGGCAGGTCCAGGACCCCTCCCCCCTCCCGGTCCGCTGGCGGACGGCCCCCGAGACCCTGACCGACCACTGGGACATCATCCTCCGGCGCCGCCCCGGGGACACGGCCCCGGCCGACCCCGTCGACCTGGACGGCCAACTGGACGAGATCACCGAGACGTTCCGGCGCATCCCGTCCGGACGACTGGTGGTGCTGGGGCCGATCGGGCTCGGGAAAGACGATCCTGGCCCTGCGCTTCGTCCTCGACTGCCTGGCCGCACGCAGCCCCACGGACCCCGTCCCGGTGATCTTCAGCATCGGCGCCTGGAACCCCACCAAGATCACCTTGCGGGACTGGCTGACCGCTCGGCTGACGCGCGATCACCCCGGTTACGCCGCACAGGGCCCCGGCGGGGAGAGCCTGGCCTCCGCGCTGGTCGAGTCCGGTCGTATCCTCCCCGTACTGGACGGCTTCGACGAGATGGCCGACGGCCTGCACCGCCCCGCCCTGGAGGCCCTCAACGCCACCACCCTCCCCCTCCTGCTCACCAGCCGCCCCGACGAATACGCCGCCGCGGTCGCCGAAACCGACGTCCTGACCGCCGCTGCCGCGATCGAACTCACCGACCTGACCCTCGACGACCTGGCCGACTACCTGCCCCTCACCACCCGCAAGACCGGCCGCGCGGACCCGGACACGAACGCCTGGAAGCACGTCCTGACCGAACTGGGCGAGGAGTCACAGGACGGGGCCGCGTCCCCCCTCGCCACGGTCCTGACGACCCCACTGATGGTCACGCTCGCCCGCACCATCTACAGCGACACCCCCGACCACGATCCGGCCTCGCTGCTGGACACCGAACGGTTCCGCAGCGCCGAGGAGCTGGAGGACCACCTCCTCGAAAACTTCCTCCCCACCGTCTACCGCCACCAGCTCCCGCAACCCCCCGGCGCCGAACCACGCCCCGCCTTCGACCCCGACCGCGCCCGCCACTGGCTCGGCTACCTCGCCCATCACCTGACCCGACTCGACACCCCCGACCTGGCCTGGTGGCGGCTCGGCAGCGGACTGCGCCCCGCCGCGCGCACACTGGTCACCGCGGTGATGACCGGGTTGGTCATCGCGCTCGTCGACTGTGCCGTCTCCTTCGCCATCGGCAACCCGTTGCCGTTCCCGATCGTGGACGCGACGGCCGTAGGGCTCCTTTCCGGACTCATGTTCGGGTTCGCGTACTGGCTCATGTTCGCGGTCAAGGACAGGGCGGTGTTGCCGTCCGCCATGCGCCTGCGCATCCGCGGCAGGCCCGCGACCGTCCAGTGGAAGTCCGGGCACCGCCACCTCATCGGGGGACTGGGCGGGTTGGCCTTCGGCTTCGGCTACGGGTTCGTGGTCGGCATGGTCAACACGTTCCACTGGCAGGCCGGACTCTCGGTCGGCCTGGATCTCGCGCTGGTCGACGGGGTCGTCTACGGCCTGGTCTTCTGCGGCGGCGCCGCGATCACCTTCTGCCTCCTCGACCACCTGGAAACTCCTCTCGACCTCAAGTCCGCCGTCAACCCGCGCCGCCTCCTGCACACGAACCGCCGCACCGTCCTCACCCAACTGCTGATCGGGGCGCCCCTCTTCGGCGTGGTGGTCGGAGTCGGCGCCGGATTCGTGGTCGACCTCCTCCAGGGCCACCTGGGCCAGCTCGTCTGGAGCCCCACGGCCGGCCTCGTACTCGGCACCATCAGCGGCCTCGGCGGCGCCCTCGGCTTCGCCCTCACCCTGACCGCCTGGGGCCAGTGGCTGGTCCTCACCCGCATCTGGCTGCCGTTGACCGGCCGCCTGCCCTGGAACGTGGTCGCGTTCCTGGAGGACGCCTACCAGCGCGGCGTACTGCGCCAGGCCGGCGCGGTCTACCAGTTCCGCCACGCCCGCCTGCAAGATCACCTCGCCCAGGCCCACCAACAGCGTTAGCGACGAACGACCAACGGCCAACGGCCAACGATCAGCGATCAGCGACCAACGACCAACGACCAACGCCCAGTGCCGGGCGTCCAGTGCCCAGTGCCCAGCCCCCGGCGTCTCGCGCCTCCGCCGGATCGAGGTTCACGACGATTTCATCGCCCGTTCCTAACGTCTGGCGCCGTCCCACCAACCACCTGCACCCGCACGCCATCGGAACCGGGGGAACACCCAATGCGGAAGACCAACCGACTCACGCGACGCGTCAAGGCCGTCGCCGTCACGGCGGCGATGACCGCAGCCGCCGCCCTCACACCCACCGTCGCCCAGGCCGACGACGCCCCTCGCCACTACTACATCGAGCTCGGCGGCACCGGCTCCGCGCTGCCCGCGCCCGACTGCACCCGCACGTACGGCTTCGCCAACCAGCACCTGGAGGCGGGCGCCGAGGTCGTCCCCGTCTGCTACCCGGCCAGCGCCGGCCCCTGGCTCAACGGCCAGAACACGCCGGACATCACCGCGCAGAGCTACGACAGCAGCGTCGCCCAGGGCTACGAGAACCTCCTGGCCGCCGCCGTGGAGACCCACCGCAAGGACCCGACCGCACGTCTCACGATCGTCGGCTACTCGCAGGGCGCGCAGGCCGCGGACGCGGTCCTGGAGACGATCGCGAACGGCGCCACGGACATCCCCCGGGACCAGGTCAACGGCATGCTGTACGCCGACCCGAAGCAGCCCGAAACCGGCATGTGGGCCAAGGTCCCCAAGGGCCTGGGCGCCTTCGGCTTCACCTCCGCCGGCCCCGGCCCCAAGGAGTTCCCGGGCGTCCCGGTCGCCCGCTTCTGCATCCGCGGCGACCTGGCCTGCGACGCCACGACGCCCGTGGCCGCGTTCGACTTCTTCCTCACCGACAAGCACGGGCGCTACGTCCAGGACGGCAACGTCATGGCCCGGACCATCGCCGAGGACGGCCTCGACGGGGTGTTCTGGTACGAGTCCTGACGTACGCCGGGACCCGCCCCGGACATGAACGCCCAGGTCAGGCAGGCTCAGGCAGGCCCTGACCTGGGCGTTCCCACGCCCCGCGTCCCACGCTCGAGTACGACCGTCCGCATGCCCCCCGGCCCGCTCTCCTCGTGCCTGACGCGCAGCCCGGCCGTGCGGAGCTGTTCCACCACCCACGTGTGGGAGAGCCGCAGTTTGCGGTAACTGCGGGCGGTGAGAGTCCAGTTGGCGTCAGGGGTGTCGCGGGTGTGGATCAGGTCGTGCACGACGACCGTGTAGTCGTCGTAGTCGTCCGGGTACTCCAGAAAGCAGGTCATGATCCGGTCCTCGGTGGCCCGGACCGGCAGGAAACGGTCGGTGCCGGTGAGCGGGACCGTCAGGTCCCGGTAGGCGAACACGGCCGTCCCTCCGGGCGCGAGCGCGGCGGCGACGTCGGCGAAGAGGGCGGCCACATCCCCTCGGGTCGGCAGATGGGTCAGCGTGTCACCGAGGCATACGACGGCCCCCGCCGACCCCGGCCGCACCAGTTCCCGCAACGCGGTCCGCACATCCGCCCGCATCACCCGCACTGCCGGCACCTGGGCGGCGTGTGCGGCGAGTTCGCCCAGCAACGGCCGGCTCAGATCGACCGCGAGGACGGAGTCGAAGCCGAGCCCGGCCAGCGCGAGGCTCGCCTGCCCCGGCCCGCACCCCAGATCCACGGCGAGCGACCCGGCTGCCGGACAGGCAGCCGCATCGGGAGTCACACCCCACCCCGAGAGGGAGGCGCGCTGCACCGCCGCGAGCGCGTCGAGATCGCCGCCGAGCATCCAGGTGTAGTGCTCGGCGAGAAACCGGTCGTAGTGGTCGACGGCCTGATCGACGGGTCGGCCCTCAGGTGGGGCGACGGCTTGAGCGGCGGCGGTCGTCACTGAGGTTGGCACAGCGATCGTCATGGACGAGGGCTCCCTTCGGTCCGACAGGCGAGGGAAATCTAGGGCGCAATACGGGAGTTGGGCGGCTCGACCGAACCAAATTCGGAACCCCGGGAAGAATGACGGCCATGGACGACACTGATTCGGCGATCCTCACCCATCTCCAGCGCGATGCACGGCTCACCAACCGCGAACTCGCCCGCAGGGTCGGCATCGCCCCCTCCACCTGCCTGGAACGGGTCCGCGCCCTGCGCGCCCGCGGTGTGATCACCGGCTACCACGCGGCCGTACAGCCACGCCTGTTGGGCCGCTCGCTCCAGGCCCTGGTCTTCGCCCGGCTGCGCCCCCTGAGCCGCGAGGTGATCCATGACTTCGAGAGCTACCTCACCCAACTCCCCGAGGTCGTCTCGGTCTTCGTGGTCTCCGGCGACGACGACTTCGTCGTCCACGTGGCCGTCCCGGACATCGAGCACCTGCACGCCTTCCTCATGGACCGCTTCAGCGCCCGCCGCGAGGTGGTGAGCTTTCGCAGCTCGGTGATCTACCACCAGACCGGCACGCGCGTACTGACGCCCATCGAGACCCACTGAGCTCAGACCCCGTCGAGCAGGGACATCAGGCCATGGTCGAGTTCCGGCCCGAGATCCTCTCTTCCCGGCTCGACGACGGCGTACGACCGCTGCAGAAACCGTCGCAGAGAAGCCGTACCGAACCGGATCGCGGCCATGCCGTGCGGCGCGTGGAACTCCACGACCGTGCGGGACCGGCCGCACGGCTGTATCCGTACGTCCCCGAGCCCGGCCGCCCCGTCGAGTCCCTCCTCCAGCAGCGAGCGGGCGAACGTCCAGGTGACCCCGTCCTCGTCGGCCGAGACATGGGCCGGGAAGTCGATGTGCACGGCGAAGGGTTCGGCGGCGCGGTAGCGCAGCGTGGGGCGGATCGGAAGCTCCGGGAACTCGGGGGTGACGAGGCGGGCGCGGACGGGCTGTTCGAGGGCGAGGCGCATGGTCGGTCGTCTCCGTTACCGATGTCTGTTGTCGGGTGTCTGTTGTTGATGCCTGCTGTTGATGTCTGCTGTTGATGTCTGTGCGCCTTCTCGACCGCGTCGCAGGCCCGTTGATTACGCGGAACCGCAACCCCGCCCCTGTGATCTAACTCACGTGAACCATTTAGTTGAGTTTTAAGTCATCTACGCTGACAAACTCGTCCGCGCCCACCAGCCCGCAGGCAACCCGGAGCGTTCCAGCCATGTCCGACGGTTCCCCGAAGGTGCCCGCCCAGGCGTCACCGCCCGCGTCCGCCACCGCCTCGTACGCCCGTATCTACGAGGAACAGCAGCCGCGCCTGGTCGCCTACGCCCGCTCGCTCACCCGCAACAACTCCTGGGCCGCCGAGGACCTGGTCGCCGAGGCGCACTTCCGTGTCTGGCGCCGGCTGTCGGCGGGCCACGAGATCGAGAACGTGCCGGCGTACCTGATGACGACGGTCCGGCACCTGGCGGCGACGGCCGTCGTAGGCGAGACGCGCGAGACCCCGCACGACCCGCGGACCGCCGAGCGCACGGAGATCGCCGTTCACGCGGGGGACACGGCGGACCCGGCCGAACAGATCTCCTCCGTGGACCTGTTGGTACGGGTACTGGGCCAACTGCCCGAGCGCTGGGTGCAGGCGTTGTGGCTGGCGGAGGCGGAGGGCCAGCCGCTGGAGACGGTCGGGCAGCGCATCGGCGCCAAGCAGGGCGCGACGGCCGTACTCCTGCACCGTGCCCGCGAGGGCATGCGTCAGGCCTTCCTCCGCTCCCAGACCGGCGCCCCCGACGACCCCGCGTGCGAGGTCCACTGGGTGCGCATGCCGGCGTACGTCCGCGGCAACGCGACGCCCCGCCAGTCCGAACGCCTGCTCGCCCACGTGGACGCCTGCGCCGACTGCCGCGGCCGGCTCGCGGTACTCATGCGCGCCAACGACCGCCTGCCCGCCCTGGTCGGCCCGGCCCTGCTGGTCTTCGCCATGGGCGGCGCGGGCAAGTTCCTGCTGCCGTTCATCGCCGGGTCCGCCGGCGCCACGGCCGCCCTGAGCGGCCAGGCCGGCACCGCACTGCACGCGGCCCGCCAGGCGGTGACCGGCGGCACGGGCGGCGCGAAGGTGCCGACGGCGATCGCGGCGGGGGCGACGGTCGCGGGCGCGGCCCTCGCGATGATGCTCGCCCTGGGGACGGGCAACCCGTCGTCTCCGACGCCGCTCCCGGACCGGGTACCGCGCGCGGACGCGCCGGTCGTCGCCCGGCCGTCGGAGGGGCCGGTCGCCGGGGCGGAGAGGCCGGTGACGAAGCAGGCCGAGCAGCGCGGGACGGACGGCGGGGTTGGGGTTCTGGCCGCCGATGTCGCTGTTGACGCTGGTTCTGATACGGCGGTGAGTGGCGGGGTGGCTGAGGCGGAGCCGGACGCCGAACTGCCGGGCGGGGATGTGCCCGCGCCGCCGCCTGCCGATGTGCCCGCACCGCCGCCGCCTGCCGACGTACCCGCGCCACCGCCGCCTGCCGATGTGCCCGCACCGCCTCCTGCCGGTGCACCTGCATCGCCCCCTGCCGGGCCGGTGATTGACCCCCCGGCGGACCCCGCACCCCCGCAGAACGACACGCCTCCGCAGAACGACACGCCTCCGCAGAACGAGCCGACGCCGGGAATCGAAGACCCGGCCGCTCCCGCACCGGCCGCCCCCGCACCGGCCGCCCCCGCACCGGCCGCCCCCGCACCGGCCGCCCCCGCACCGGCCGCCCCCGCACCGGCCGCCCCGGTGGACGAGCAGCCGGAGGCGCCGGCCCCCTCACCCTCACCCACGCCCACGCCGGCGCCCCCGGCGCCCCCGGCGCCCCCCACCCCGCCGGAGACGGCCGACCCCATACCCACACCCGCCCCGGCTCCCGCCCCGCAACCAACACCCGAGGACCCCGGAAACGGCTGCGCGAACTGACCTGAGTTGCACGCGGGCTGCGCCGACCGGTTCCACTTCCTGTCGGCGCGGCCCGCTTTCCTGCGCCGTGGCCCGGTGATCGGCGGGACGCCTTCAGTCGTCCGAACTCGAACTCGAACTCGATCCCGATCTCCCACTGGAACGCCCCAACCAGCGCACCAACCGGCTCAACCCCAGGGTCACAGCGGCCACCCCACGCACCCAGCGCGGCCCGCCCCGCTCCGCCCACACGACGCAGACGTACCCTCCGACGACGAGCGCGAGCACGCCGGACAAGACGACGATCTCGAACATGCTCATCCCCGTTCTTCCTTCACGGTCCGCGCAATCCTCTCAGCAGGCACAGCAGTCCCTCGAACCGCAGTCGGCACTCGACGCCGAACCTGCACGCCCTCCTCACGCGCGCCCGCGCCCCGACGCCGTACCCGACACGGCGAGCACGGAGAGCAGGACGAGCGCGCACGCCGGCCCGAGTACGGTCCACGGCGCCAGCTCGAAGTACGGCTGGTTCTCCGACAGCAGCCGCCCCCACTCCGGCGTGGGCGGCTGCTCGCCCAGCCCCAGGAAGCCGAGGGAGGCCAGCACCAGGACCGTGGTGGGCAGCCGCAACAGGGCGTTGCGCAGGACGGCGGGCAGGACCGCGGGCAGGTAGTGGTGGCGCAGCAGGTACAGCGGCCCGGCGCCGAACGACAGCGACGCGAGCATGTGGCCACTGGCCCGTTCCTCTTCGATCAGCGCCGCGGCCTGGGCGGCGTACGGCGTCCAGCCGACCAGGCACACCGCGAGCGCGGCACCCCACACCGACGGCCCGGTCACCGCCGTGGTCAACAGTCCGGCGAGAACGGCCGGGAGCGTCGACGTGACCTCCACCAGTCCCGCGCTCGCCCGTGCCACGCTGCCGAGCAGCAACCCCACGAGGACGCCGACCGCCGTCACCGCGAGGGCCACGCCCGCCGTGCGCAGCGCCCCGTGGCCCAGCCGGGCCAGCAGATCACGGCCGAGCGAGTCCGTGCCCAACGG
This sequence comes from Streptomyces sp. DT2A-34, assembly GCF_030499515.1. NCBI lineage: Bacteria > Bacillati > Actinomycetota > Actinomycetes > Kitasatosporales > Streptomycetaceae > Streptomyces > Streptomyces sp. DT2A-34. Next base: position 6,386,567 of record NZ_JASTWJ010000001.1, read on the forward strand.
GTGTGCGGCGGAAGGCGACAGGAGTCGGGCGGCCGTGTCCACCCGCAAGGGGTCGCGCAACAGCCCCGCCACGACCAGGGCGAGCAGTGCGACGGCACAGAACCCGGCGATCCAGCGCGTGGAGCGCCGTCGCGTGAGGGCCGCCGGGGGCGGGGCGGTCAGGGCGCCGTCCCGCAGGGCGGGGCCGAGGAGCGCGCGCCGCAGGGCCTGGATGAGCAGGCCGGCGACGACGCCGAGCAGGACGAGGGCCAGCGTCGCCGTCTGCAGCGGTGGCAGATCCTGGGCGATGGCGGCGTCCAGGGCGAGTCGGCCGAGCCCCGGAATGTTGAAGATCTTCTCCACCGCGACCGCGCCACCGACCAGCGCCACGACGGTCGGCAGAAGCTGCGGAAGCACACCGGCGAGGGCGCGGCGCAGGGCGTTGCGGGCGATGGCGTCGGACGAGAAGCCGAAGGCGTACCAGGTCCGCGCCCAGGGCTCCCGGAAGGCGCCGGGCAGCGACTGGTCGAGGAGACCGCCGATCATCGCCCCCGACGGCACGCCGAGGGCGAGCGCGGGCAGCACCATCGACGACGGCCCCTCCCACCCGCTGGACGGGAACCAGCCCAGCCACACCCCGCACACCGTCGCGAGCAGCGACGCGAGCAGGAACTTGGGCAGCGCGGCGAGAACGGCCGCCCCGGTGCCCGCCCGCGCCCGCCGCAGCCGCCGCCGGGAGCCGAGGTACAGGGTGCGGCCGCAGACCAGCGCGGCCACCGCCACCGTGACCACGAACGCGCCGAGCATCAGCGTCACGGAGACCGCGAAGGCGGTCGTCACCTGCGGCAGAACCGGTTCGCCCGACACCCAGGAGCTGCCCGCGTCACCGCGCGGCAGCCCGCCCAGCCAGTGCGCGAGATGCGTGAACGGCCCTTGGTCCAGACCCAGTTGCTCCCGTACGGCGGCCAGTTGCGCCGGCGTCGGGTCCTGGTCGGCGGAGCGGGCCCGCAGGACCGTCAGCGCGGGATCGGTCCCGGACAGCCAGGGCAGCAGGGCGACGGCCGCCAGCAGCGCGGCCCCGGCCACGACGCGGCCGGCGACCGTACGCCACGGAGCGGGATGGGTGTCGGCACCAGCCGTCGCCATGCCCGCCTACTTCAGGTGCGTGTCGGCATCGACCAGGGACCGCTCACGCGGGTCGAGGAGCACGCCCTCGACATCGGTGCCGATGCCCTGCACGACCTTCTCGTGGACCAGCGGCACGACGGCGTCCGTGCGCAGGATCTCCGCCTCGGCCCGCATGATCTTCGCCCGGCGCTGCTCGGTGTCGCCTTCCTCGCCCGCCGCCTCGACGGCCTTGTCGACAGCCGCGTCCTTCAGTCCCGCGATGTTGTAGACGCCGTCGCTCATGTAGTCGCTGGCGAGGTAGGCGACCGCGTCGCCGGTGTCGAGGAGCGTCACCCGGGAGAAGACGAGCGCGTCGTACTTGCCCGCGAGGAGGTCGGCCTCCATCTGCGTGTACTCGCGTACGTCCTGCTTCACCGTGAACCCGGCCTTCTCCAGCTGCTGTTGCAGGACGGTCGCGGCCTCGGGCAGTTCGGCGCGGTTGGTGTAGGTGGCCAGCCGCAGCGTCTTCCCCTTGGTCTTCGCCTTGACGTCGGCGGAGGCCGCGGCCGAGGCCCTCCCGCTCACCGCCACCCGGTTCTCGGCCGCCCAGGAGACGGCAGGCCCGAAGAGCCCCTGCGCGGGATCGGCGTACCCACCGAAGACAGACTTGACGAGCGCGGAACCGTCCACGGCCGCACGGGCGGCCGCGCGCAGGGACGCGTCGGTGAAGATGCCGCTGCCGGTGTTGAGAACGAGACTGTCGGTCCGCACGGAGGGCACCTCATGCCGGGTGTCCGCGTCCAGCAACCCCGCCTGGGCGGTGGGGATCCACTCCGCGATGTCGACGTCGCCGCCGCGCAGGGCGTTGGCGCGGGCGGTGCCGTCGGCGATCCAGGTCACGTCGATGCCGGGCGCCTTGGCCTTGCCGCCCCAGTACCCGTCGAAGCGGTCGAGCGTGGCCTTGCTCTTCCCGGTGAGCTTCGTGATCTCGAAGGGACCGCTACCGGTACCGACCGGGCTGACGGTGCCGTCCTTCGCGTACGCCTCGGGGGACAGGATGCCCAGCGCGGGACTGGCGAGCCGCAGCGGCAGCACGGGGTCGGCGGCCTTGGTACTGATGGTGACGGTGTCGGCGTCCTCGGCCTTGGCGGTCAGCGTCACGTCGCTGAGGACACGGGGCTTGGTCTCGGCGGCGCCCGCCTTGCCGAGCGCGTTGACCACGGACTCGGCGGTGACGTCCGTGCCGTCCTGGAAGGTGGCCTTTCGCAGCTCGAAGGTCCAGGTGGTGGCATTCTCCCGCTTCCAGGACTTCGCCAGCGCGGGCGCGGCGGCCCCGTCCTCGTCCAGCGCGGTGAGACCTTCGGCCACGGAGAGCTTGCTCAGCACGGTGGCGTCGTTGCTGTACGGCGACAGCGCCTGCACGGGCGGCACGGCGAGAGCGACCCGCAGCCGCCCGCTCGATCCTGCGGCGCCTTCCGCGTCCGAGCCGCCTTCGCTCGAAGATACGAAGCAGCCGGTGAGCAGGGGGGTGAGCGCGAGCGCCGCGATGAGCCTTCGGGGGGTGGTGCGGGGGGCGCCGCTGGCTGAGCGGTTGGTTCCGATGGTGGCGCGGGTGGTGCCGGTGGTGGTGCGGATGGTTCGCATGGTGGCAGGGTCCTGTTTCGTGCTGCGTCGGCGGGGCCGCGTCAGCCTATAAGGCAAGCCTTACCAACTCTTCACCGGGTTGATGAATCCTCAACCACTGAGACGAGACCCCACTCAAGCCCCACACCACACCGCACCACAGCGCACCACAGCGCACGTGACGGCGGGGCTAAGGCCGGCAGTGGCCGTACTCGTTCAGAGCGTGGATACGACTGCCGAACCTGTCGTCGGCCTTGCAGGCCGCGGAGTAGTCACCGATGGCGACCTTGCCGAATTCCGCCGGGTTTCAGTAGATGGAAGAGGCAGATCTCCCCGGCGTTGCACGGCGGCGCGGCGGCGCGGCGGACGCGGAGTGCGCTCCGGCAGGACGCCGCCGAGAACGAGCGTTGCCAGGGCGCCGAGGGCGCGGGCGCGGTGTGTGCGGGCGCGGTGTGTGCGTAGGGAAAGCGTGTCGGTCCTTCCGGTTGGTTCCGGTGAACGCGGATCCGGGAGATGCCTCGGTGGGCTGCTCCCGTCCGGCCCCACCGGAGTGGGGCGGCACGGAAAGACCTGGCCATTGCGTTCGACTTGGGGCGAATCGACCGGACCGATCGCCGCCACCGGCTGAGAGAGTCCCGACGTCAGGGCAGTTGAGGCATACGCCAGTACTGCCTCTTCTTCTCGTCCCGTACGACAACCCCCAGCCTCAGCAGCTCCCTACGCAGCTCCCGGGCGTCATCGGCATCTTCCTCCCCCTTCTTCCGCGCCGCGGCACGAGCCTGCAACAGCGCGTCCGCTCCCTCGGGCAGACCGGGCGTCCCGGGAACCCAGCGCCGGAACTCCTCCCGGTACGGATCCTCATCAGCCCAGCGATAACCGTGCTCGGTGAAGGCACCGGCAAGCCGCTGCCAGGGCAGCCGGCAATCCTCCCGAGCAAGCTCCATGCCGTCCGCCCCGAGCAACACGAGCTGCTTGCCGTCCCGCGCCACCAGCCCGATCTCATCGCCCTCGAACTCCTGCGACGCATCCCTGATGCCAAGAGCGACGCGACTGCGAGAGACGCTGACCGCCAGCGACTCATGCACCGCGACAAACCCGACCACCAGCCCCAGCAGCGCCCCCACCGCGACGCCTCCCACGCTCAGCCACGGCTCCGGAACAGAGGTCAGCAACTCGGCCGGCCCCTTGAACGGCGCCCAGCGCAACGTCACGAGCCACCTCGCGAGAACGGTCACCAGCCAGCCGATCCCGGCCCCGCACCCCACACAGAAGAGCGCGAGAAGCCAGGCCGACTCAGCGATCACGGTGACGTCGCCGTCCACCGCCCCGCCCTTCTTCGAAAGATCCCCCGTGTCCCTCATGTCCCCCGCCCCTACGCGTCTGATCTCCGGCTCCACACCGCCGAGTCTGAAGGGCAGCCGCACGTGCTGTCGTCGGCCGATGGTCTACGGCGGCTGCGACTTTGGTCGCCTTCGGTGGCGGCTGCCCCTACGACGCCGTCATGCGGTGCTCCAGAAGGCCAGGGCCTTGCTGATCAGCTCTTTCGCGGCGTCCCCATAACGCGCGGCATTACTCAGGGCGTTGAACGCCTTGTCGTAGAGGGCAAGTTCGTCCGGGTCGGTGATGTCCACCCCGGTGGAGACGAGTTCGTAGTGGGCCCGGTCGTCGCCGTGCATGTTGAAGCCGGGCATGGGGACCACGCCTACCTCGGCGGTGGTGGGAAGCCCGCCGAGCGTGAGAGAGGACAGGTCGATGCCGCGGAGGAGACGCTCCATCTGTCCACGCATCACGACCGGCCCGCCGATGTTCGTGTACAGGGCCTGTTCGCCGAGGATCACGTCGTAGTGATGCTCACCGACGTAGCCGAGATCTTGGTGAGGGAGGAGATATGCGCGGCGCTGACCCCCGAGTTGTCCTCGGGCTACACCGGTCTCGTCACGAACGCCGTCTCCTGACCGGAGCACTGGACGTCGGCGTCACAGCGATCGACACCAGCACCAACTATCTCGGCTTCCGCTCCCATGAGGTGCTGGCGCGGACAGCCGGCAATCTGTTGCCGGAGTTCACGCTCTCCACAAAGGTGGGCTTACCCGACCGTAACAGCGGGGGACTTCAGCCAGGCTCAGCTTGATGAGCTGCACGGGCGTTATGGAGGCCATGGACGCCTTCCGTGCCGGGCTCTCGCTGGCGTGGAGGCCATTGGGATCGGTAGACGAGGGGAGGAATTACTCAGCGGGAAGGCCGTCGTCAGGTGTAACCGCGACGATGGCCACAGTGGGAGGCGGCGGTGCCGGTGTATACACGTACGCCACTGCCAGCCCTGGCACTCCGCCCCGGGGCTCGATCTTCGTCTTGCGGACTTCGGTGCCGTCCTGACGGGGAGGCCCGAGCAGGACCCCGAGCCTGGGCACCTGTTCCAGTTCCTGCCGGAGTGTCTCCAGCGCCTGCTCGGCTCCGAGAGCTTTCGCTCGATCTGCCGCCCGCACCGTCACGGCCGCGATCACGCCGCTCACCGGCCCTGTGCCTCCTGCTTCAACCGTGCCCCGAGGTCGATACCCTCCTGCACGGCGATGTCGAAGTCGGGATCCTGGTAGAGCCGGATCCTGCCTCGGTAGTCGACGATCACCGTGGCGACAGCGTTGAGGTCCGTCTCCGACGAAGCCTCCAGTGCACGCTGCAGATCTGCTTCAAAGGACTCCCGGTCGCCCGGAAAGCCGTGTCCGGACCGAAGAGCCGCTCGAATGTCGCCGATGGTCTTCAACGGCAGTGCCGCTGGCCGGGGCGTCTCCTCGTACTGTGCGCTCACGATCGTCAGCTCCTTGCTCTCCGCTGTCCTATGGACGAGTGTCCTACAGCGGAACGAGTGCCGCGGTAGAAACTCCCTCGTCACTGTGCCAAGCGTCCGTGCTCCAGAACACCACCCAGGAAGGCGCGCCACGCGCCGCTACTAAGAGTGATGACGGGCCCCGTCTCACACTTCGAATCGCGCACGAAGGCGTCGTTCGCGGCCAGCGCGCACTCGACGCACTCTCCTCCGGCACCGTTGCTGTACGACGACCTGAACCACACCGGAGCGTGGCTGACATCGGCGGCTGCAATGCTCAACTTGCGTATTCCTTCAGCACTGTCTTGATCAATTGGATGGAGCGTTGAGGACTCAGGGCTGCGGCTCGCAGGCCGTCGAACGCCTTGGTGTACTCACGAACATGATGTTCGCCTTCCAGGTACACGGCGTCGGTGATGCCGTCCCGGTACACGATGTCCGGGTCTTCCTGGGCAGGGAAGCCCAACATGGTGAATGAGCCTGTGACCGGATACGTGCCTGCATCGAAGGGCAGGACCTGGAGGATCACGGTGGGCAAAGCGGCGGCTTCCAGGACACGTTCGAGCTGCTCTCGCATGATCGCCCGGTCTCCGATCACGTGGCGAAGAGCGCCTTCGTTCACGACGAACCAGGCATCCGGCGCGTCAGATCGCGTCAGCATGGTTTGGCGTTCCATGCGTACACGTACGGCCCTGTCGATGTCCTCGGCAGACATGTGTGCGCCGGTCGTGTGGAGCTCGCGCGCATAAGCGTCGATCTGCATGAGGCCGGGAATCAACTCGCACTGGTACTGGCGGATGGTCGAGGCGTCCTGCTCCAGCCCGATGTAGATGTTGAACCACTCGGGCACGCCGGCCCCGTGCACCTGCCACCAACCGCGTGTCTTGGCCTGCCGGGCAAGTGACTTGAGAAACTCACGCAGTTCGTCGCTGGTTCCGTAGAACCGGCACAGGGCGTCGATGTCGGACGGCTGTACGCGGCCGCTGCCGGTCTCCATGCGGTTGACCTTGGATCCGCTCCAGTCCAGAGCCTCGCCGACCTGGGCGCAGGTGAGCGCGCTCTTCTCGCGGAGCTTCTTCAGCTCGATCGAGAGACGACGACGTCTTGCCGTCGGTGAACCGGCCATCCCAACCCTCTTCCTGGTAGCGGGAGTTCAGTCTCGCGCCAAGGGGCGTGCTTGCCAATCACTCAGAAGTGGGAATCCCGTTGTGCACATTGCACGACGGGATGCGCTCCGGCACGCTTGCCAGCAACGCGACTCACCGTGAGCGCTTGTGGCCCTCCGCTGACCATCCGGGACTGGCGGAATCGGCACGCTATGAGAGGGGTCTTGTGATTCAGGAAGCGTGTATGTCACGAAAGTCGTGGGGCCTGGACTTCACGGCTGAACCCGAGGAAGTAGCCGCCCTGCGCCGCATCATGCGGCTGCACCTGGGGCTCTGGGGATTGCACGATGTCACCGACGGGGCCCAACTCTGCGTGAGCGAACTCGTGTCCAACGTCATCACGCATGTCGGCTACGGCACTCCGGCCATGCTCGCGGTCTCCATGAACGGCACATACCTGCGTATCGAAGTCCACGACCCCGACACCCGTGCCCTCCCCACCCTCATCGACGCAACTCTCGACTCCGAGGGTGGGCGCGGCATGGCTCTCGTCGACGCCCTCGCCGATCGCTGGGGTGTCCAGCTCTACCCCGACCGGAAGGTCACCTGGTGCGAGCTGGCGACCGGGCTGACCTCCACGAACGGCCATGTCAGAACGCCGGGCGTGATGCGGGCCGAGGCGTTGCTTGACCTCTACTTGGAGGCGAAGCTGCCCCGCGCGTCGAGTCCGAACAGGCTAAGTGCCGCCATGGCCGTGGAGGCGGTGATCGACGTAATCACAGACTTTCTTCACTGGCTTCGGGCGCATGGCTGCGACCCGGATGAAGTGCTCGACCGCGCTCAGACCCACTACGAGGCTGAAGTAAGCGTCACGGCCGACGTCATGTGAGACGTCACCCGGCTGTGATGGCCGAGTACGTCCAGACATCCGCTGGGATCTCGTGCTTCAGCTCCCAGGTGATCGCCATTGGCTTACTGCCCGTGTGTCCTTTGTACTCGGCCGGGCCGAGCAACATCCACGGCTGGGCTCCGCCGATATCCGTGGATTTGTAGCGGCGTACGAACAGCAGGACGTGGCTTCCTTCGCCGGCGTGATGCTGGTAGCGCAGGCCGGTGGGGGAAGTGGCTGAGGTCTGGTTCTGGGACTCCCAGTGGAAGATGGTCTCGCTCTGAGCGTAGTCGTGATAGCGGGTCTGTGGGGAGAAGTCCTTCTCGTCCTTCTCGAGCGTGATGAGGAGAGCATCGGTTTTGATTGACGCACACCATTTCACGCCCTCGCGGAAGTCCCCCGGCATGAAGCCGCCGATGGAGGACTGGCCAAGGGCGGGGAGGATTTCCTCGCGGCTGTACGAGGCGTGCACCGTCAGAGGGAGGCCGCTGGGACCACCGATTCCTCGCAGTGGGATCGGAACATGCTCGGTGTGGGCGAGGTTGTACGCCAGCACCTGGCGCAGCTCGCTGCGGAAGGCGTGCTGCTTGCGGAGAATCGCGAACCCAGCGTTATATGTCGCGAAGCCCTTGCGGGTGATGCCACCCAGGGGCCACAGCTGGAAGAAGAGCATGCGGGCGTAGGCCTGATCCTGCTCGTCGAGCTCGCTGTAGGGAGGTGCGTCGTCTTCCAGCATGCGCGTGTACGCCGCTACCCGCAGAGGGTCATCTACGTGGAGGAAGGCGGGGACGCGCTTGAGTAGCGCAGCTTCACCTTCCGGCGCCCCACCCTTCAACAGGCCAGAACGGCGAAGCAGCCCAGTCCATGAGTTGCCACTGCCTTTGTAGAGCTCCCTGACGTCACGCCCACTCTCATGGAGATAGCGGTCGAGCTGGGGCTCTGCGTAATCGGCTACCTCGCGCGCCAATGCCGTGACGTTGACCCCGATTTGTTCCTTGACATTGGCGATAATGATTTTCTTGGCCTTTTCCTCAAGGATGATCTCGCAGCCGGACGGAAGCTGCGGAAAGTCATGCTCAATGTGGTCCAGGAGCCTCTTGCGGGTCAGGTTCGTCAGAGCGCGGAACTGGTTCTCGAAGCGGAACTCCTTACGGTGTTGGCCGATGAAGTCCAGCACGGTCAGCACGGCCTTGTCCTCGGTACGGCGGAGACCACGGCCAAGCTGCTGAAGGAATACGGTCGCGCTGGAGGTGGGGCGCAGCAGGAGCAAGGTGTCGACGTCTGGGATGTCTAGGCCCTCGTTGAAGAGGTCGACCGAGAAGATGACCTGTAGCGCTCCCGACTTGAGGTCAGCGAGTGCCTGCTTACGTTGGTCGGCTGGCGTCTTGCCAGACAGAGCAACGGCGTTGAGGCCGGCTGTGCGGAAGGTATCCGCCATGAAGTGGGCGTGACTCACCGAGACGCAAAAGCCCAGCGCCCGCATGCTGTCCGGCTCGGCGATCTTCTCCTTGACAGCCTTCACCACCAACAGCGCACGCGTCGTGTTCCCGGACAACGCATCGCTCAGGGCGTTTGCATCGTACGTTCCTCGCTTCCACTCCACAGTGCTCAGGTCGGTGTTGTCGCTGATGCCGAAGTAGTGGAATGGGCTGAGGAGTTCGTTCTCCAGGGCCTCCCACAGTCGCATTTCAGCCGCGATCCGACCACCGAAGAACTCGTCCTGGATGTTCTTGCCGTCCATACGCTCGGGCGTGGCGGTCAGGCCCACTAGTTCCAACGGCTCGAAGTGGTCGAGGATCTTCCGATACGTCGGTGAGGTTCCGTGGTGGAACTCGTCGATCACAATCACATCGAAGTGATCAGGGGCGAGTCGATCCAACGCCCGCGCGTTCAGCGACTGGACACTGGCGAAGACATGCGTCCAGCGTTCCGGGATCTCTCCGCTGTGGAGCGATTCGCCGAAGTTCGGGTCTACCAAGACGTCTTGGTACGTCCGCAGGGACTGCTGCAAGATCTCCTTGCGGTGGGCCACGAACAGCAGCCGCAGGTCTCGGCCATGCTTCTTACGCAACTGCTTGTAGTCGAGCGCAGCCATCACCGTCTTGCCGGTTCCCGTTGCTGCCACCAGCAGATTCCGGTGCCGGTCATGAACCTCACGCTCGACTTCCAGCCGCTCCAGCATGTCGCGCTGATGCGGATACGGTCGTACCTCAAGACCGGACAGCGTGATTCTGCGCTCTGCCGCGGCGGTTGAGGAGGTGCCTCCCGCGATCGCCAGCGCTTCCTGCAGGCGGCTGCCGTCAGCCTCCGGGTCGTACAACTCGAAAGACGGGTCACTCCAGTACGCCTCGAAGGTTGCCTCGAACTTCCGCAGCACGTCGGGCGTCGCGATGGAGGACAGCCGGACGTTCCACTCCAAGCCATCGAGTAGTGCAGCCTTAGAAAGGTTGGAACTACCGACGTACGCCGTGTCGTAGCCGCTCTCACGACGGAACAGCCACGCCTTTGCGTGCAGTCGCGTTGACCGAGTCTCGTAGTTGACCTTGACCTCGGCGTTGAACTCCTGCACCAACCGATCTAGCGCGCGCCGTTCGGTTGCGCCGATATATGTAGTGGTGATGACACGTATCGGCACGTGGCGTTCACGAGCTGCTGTCAAGGACTGCTCGATGATGCGCAGTCCGTGCCACTTCACAAAGGCGCAGAGCAGATCGACACGGTCAGCGGTGGCGAGTTCGGCACGCAACTCGAAGCCCAGGCTGGGGTCTTCCGGTGAGTTGGTGATGAGAGCTGTGTCGGAGAGCGGGATACCTGGGCGTACGGCGAAGACTCCGGGAGCCTCCTGCCGTGTCAGCGCAAGGAGTTGGCGAGGGCCGTCGGCCACCAGGTCCACCCACTCCTGGGCACCTTCGAGGGTGCTGACGGACTCCAGGATGTGGTTGGCCGCGTATACCCGCTCGTCGGTTGGGAGGCCCAACAGCACGCGCCTTACTGTCCGTGCGACGTGCCTCGCCAGGACGTGAGGAACTGATTCAGCTCCAACCGAGTCACTGATGGGATGCCAACCGAGGTCTGAGAGCTCCTTCAACTTCTGCTCACATCGCAGTGTGATGAGCTCCTCATACACGCCCGCGACAGGCTGTGACAGATCCCCTGGCTGGGTCACGCTGGGCCACCTCGATCGCTCTCTTGCCACCACGCCCAGTTGTAACAGACGTCACTGGCAAGTCCTCTGGGTTGGAGGCGATCAGAGGTGGGTGAGTCGATCAACTATCGATTCTGAAGTGACAGAAGTGATCAATAGGATCCAGTATGCCGCTATGGGAGAGCGAAGGATCGGTCACATAGAAGGCATCGCCCCAGGTGCGGAGTACCACCGCCGGATACCCCTGCAGCGGGCCAAGCTGCATGGAGACAATCAGAGGGGGATCTCTTGGCTTGCGGACCCGGACGACGGTAGCGATGTCGCTGACGCCATCGTCCTGCACGGCGGATACGAAGACGATGAGGACCACTGGACCTGGGTTCGGTACACGGGCGCCTCGCGCGATGCCGACAAGTACAAGGCGAATGGGGTTACAAAGCTCCTAGCCAGTCAATCATGGTCATACCAAGACAATGCAGCTCTGAAGCGGAGCTATGAGAGAGGGCACCCTATTCGGATCATTCGTGGTTGGAAGGGTGACCCGCGGTACTCTCCAATTGATTGCTACAGGTACGACGGTCTGTACGAGATCACGGAGATCCGTACGGCGATATCGAAGTCGCCCGCACCAGATGGCACGCCTATCGAGATCTGCCAGTTTGACCTGAAGCGTCTCCCTGACAAACTCCAAGATCCGACCTCGGTGGAACGTCAGATCTCTGACCTGCTGGAGCGGCAGGAAGAGTTGCAGCCAGAAGAGCTGGAGCCCCTGGAGGATGAGCTCGAAGAGGGGGCGGAGGAAGAGCTCCTACGGGAGGAGAAATTCCCTGAGACGCGTTCTGCGCGAGTGCAGCGTCTGGTGCGCGACGCTGCAGTGATAAGGAACGTGAAGGCGCTCTACGACGGAGAATGTCAGGTGTGTAGCCTGCGTCTGCTGGGTCCGGATGAGAAGCCCTACAGCGAGGGTGCACACATCCGTCCACTCGGTAAGCCGCATCGAGGCCCGGATGTGGAACCGAACGTCCTGTGCCTGTGCCCGAACTGCCATGTGCGGCTCGATATTGGGGCCATCGTCATTGAGGACGATTGGTCGATCGTGGTGCGCGCGGGAGCGCTTGGCGGAAACGTTCGGCCAAAACTCAAGAGGCATCGGAAGCACAAGATCCACCTGGACTACATCCGCTATCACCGCCAGCGGTGGCAAGGGAAAGCTTGACCCCAGCATGGAGTGAGGCCGCAGCCGCGGCCGCTGCAAGGCGGCCAAGTCACAGCCCGCCTCCGTTCAGCGTGCCGGACGGAGTTCCCCCGTACCGTTGGGGCCGCCCGCTTCTCTGGGCAGTGTCGTGCTTCCGCGGGTCGCGTCAAGGGCGCTTCACTCCGCTGCGCTGCGTTCCGCGTCGGCTGCACCGATGGCCCTCCGGGCCACCCTTGACCCGGCCCGCTCCAGCACGGGGGAGAAGCGAGCGGGCGCCCGGAAAGGTGGGTGGCCCAGGTTGGTTGCGGTGGGGTTGGCTGCATGGCCTGCCAGCCAACGCCCCACCCGTCTATCGCGAGTGAGGACCGCGCGGCCTACGCGCGACAGCCCCAGCGCGTGCATCGGGGGGCGGCGTCGAGCCGCCTCCGCTCAGCGGTATGCGCAGGGGGCCCAGGGGTGTGAGAGGGGTGTGAGTCCAGGCCGCGGCGGCGTTGAGTCATCAGGAGGCCGGTTGGGGCGTCAGACCTGCGACTCCGCCCCGTGGCATCCTCCGTAAGCCTGTCCCGACCCACACCAACACCCAGCCCCCCGCTGCGGCGGCCAAGCCACGGCCCGCCCGCGCGCCGCCAGCGTCGTCGCGTACTGCGGCAGCAGGGTCGTGTCCTCCGGTGAGGCGCCCTCCGAGGCGGCGAAGGCCTCGTACGAAGGAACCGTCCCTGTCACGATCCCCAGGTTCGGGGTGCCGGAGGAGGACAGCTCCCGGAGCGAGGCCTCTATCGTCGTCAGGTGCTCCCCGTGAGAGGGGTACTCCACCGCCAGCGACGGATACGCGGCCACCAGCTCCGCCAGCTCATCCGCCGTCCAGTGCAGTACCGCTACAGGGAAGGGGCGGGACAGCGCCTCCCGGTACGCGCCCAGTTCCGCTCGTAGCCGGGAGATCTCCGCCTCCAGTTCCGCCGGGTTCTCCGAGCCGAGGGACCAGACGCGCTTCGGGTCGTGGAGTTCGTCCAGGGAGATCGGCATCGAGTGGAGGGTGTCCGCCAGGGTGTCCCACTCGTCGTGGGCCAGGCCCAGCATGCGGCGTACGCGATGGCGGCCGAACATCAGCGGATGCGTGGAGTACGGGGGCTCCGGTACGTCCGTGAGGAGCAGGCGGGCTCCCTCCGTGAACGTCTCCTGCGCCTGCTCCAGCTCGTCGTGCGACTCCAGGGCCTCCGCGACGATCACCCACGGGGCCGGGTCCCGGGGGAGGCCGCTCGGACGCCCTCGATGATCGCTCTCGCCTCCGCCTCGTGGCCGTACTCCCAGAGGTTCGATGCCTTGAGGGCTCGTACCAGGTGGGGGTTCTCCAGGCCGGTCGGCGAGGACAGCAGGCGGTCGTAGAGCGCGGTCGCGGCGGGGCGGTCGCCGGACAGTTCCAGGTGGGCCGCGGCCTGGAGGAGCAGGGCTTCGGCGTCCTCGGGGTAGAGGCCGGCGGTTCGTTCCAGGCGTGCCGCTTCGGCGGTGTGGTCGACGTTTTCGGCAGGCGTGTCGGGGCGCATGGGGGACACGGTACTGCCCAGGGATGGCGGTGCGGAGAACGGAGGGGGGAACAGGGTGCAGATATTGCCTGGTCGAGGCGGCGCCGACCTCGGTCACGCTTTCGCCAGGCACAGCAGCACCAGGAACGGGACCGGGATCAGCGTCGCCATGGCCAGCCATCTGCCCGGACGGGCGTCGCCGCGGGCGCGGGGGCCCAGGACGTCCACCGCCAGCAGCAGGATCAGCAGCAGGGCCCCGGTCAGTGCGAGCAGGAACATCATCACGGGTGCGTGATCGAGCGTGTGGTAGTCGCAGTTCGACATGTCCGGCCGGGTCGCGAAGGCGTCGCAGCTCAGCGGCGCGTACTCGGTCCACAGCCAGTACGTCAGGTAGAGCGGGAGGATCGCGGGCACGCCGAGGGCCAGGTTCGCCAGGGCGGGCGCCAGCAGGCCGTGCCGGAGCAGGCCGTGCCGGCGCCCGCGCTCGTCCTCGTCGTCGGCGTTCACTTCTACGACCGGTCGCGTCACACCCGTCGCGTCAGATGACCACCCCGTCGATCTGCAACGTCTGCACCGCCTTCGCCGCGAACGGCACCGCCACCGACTTCCCGCTCAGAGTCGTGTTCGAGTACGCCCGGTACTGGTCTCCGCCCGTCGTCACCGTGTTCCAGCGCGGGACCAGGCCGCCCGAGCCGCCGGAGACCGTCGTGAAGCGGGACAGGTCGAAAGTGAGAGTCTGGGCCGCCGTCGACGTGTTCACCGCGACGATCACCAGGCGGCGCGCCGACGCGTCGTACGCCGCCGCCGCGTAGCTCACGCCCGTGTCGAGGATGCGCATCCCGGGGCGGATGTGGCGGCTGAACTGGGCCATCACGTAGTACTTCGTCTGGATGGTCGTCGGCTGCAAGGTGTTCGCGTCGTACGCGATCGTCGCCCAGCCCGTCGACGGGTCCATGACCTGCCAGTAGCACCACGCGGTCGGGTGCAGCCAGCGGAAGTCGTAGCAGAGGTTGGAGGCCAGGGTCAGGCCCGTGCCGTCGCTGTCGCCTGTTTCCGAGTTCCAGAGTTTCTTGCCGGAGGTCGTGACGACGTCCGTGTAGAGCAGGTCGCGGCGGCCGCCCGAGCCCTGGTAGCCGTGCGCGTTGACCTGGCTGACCAGGGCCTTGGTGGCGGAGTTGAAGGACGACCACGTCGAGCGGGCCGTGTCGTAGTTCGTCTCGTCCGACGCCGCGATGCGGATGCCCGTCAGGCCTCGCTTGTCCAACTCGCTGCGCATGTACGGGAGTACGGCCGCCTGGACCGCCGGGTCCATGTGGCAGCCCTCCTGGGTGCCGGTGGCGGTCCACCAGGTGGAGGCCGGCTCGTTGAAGGGGTCGACCGTCGCGAAGTTCACGCCCCAGTTGTTCTTGGCGTACAGCGCGGTCGCCGCCAGGTGGGAGGCGTGCTGGCGGTAGTTCCAGGTCTGGAGGTTGTTGCCGCCGCCCGCCGCGCCGGAGGGGTTGTGGTTGGAACACATCCACCACATCGGGGAGTTGGCGAAGAGCTCGGTCGTCGCGCCGCGCTGCGTCGCCTTCTGCAGCATCGCGCGCTGGTTGGCGTCGGCCGTCCAGTCCCAGGCGGAGGAGGTGGGGTCCTCGTTGTTCCAGTCCTGCCAGAAGCCCTCGATCTGCTTGAAGCCGGGGATGTTGGGCGACTCGACCATCGCCTCGCCGTTCACGGTGTTCCAGCTGCACGCGCCGAGGTTGTAGCGGGCGATGTTGAGGCCGAGGCCGGGCAGTGTCGTGCCGTTGTACGTCACCGAGTTGGTGGTGAAGAAGAGGTCGGCGAAGTCGTTCCGGCCGCCGAAGACGTTGGCCCACCAGGCCAGGGACGTGCCCCAGCCCTCCCAGGTGCCGTACGACGTGCCGGGGTTGACGGCGATCGTCGCGTCCGCGTGTGCGGTGCCCGTCGCCAGGGCGCTCCCGAGGAATGCGCCGCCTGTCGCCGCCAGCAGAGTTCTGCGTCGGATCATGACTTCTCCGCTTTCGCTCAACGGCCGGTCGTCGTCGAACCGGCGTCGTGGCCTGTCCCGCTGATGCCGACAGGAAGCATCGGGTGTGACGGGTGAGGTTGTCGAGGGTTCCAACAGCCCTTTCTCAAACCTGTGGAGGAAGTGTTCGGGGTACCGGACACCCACCTTGCGCGAACCGGCCGCGCACGGGTCTGGAGACCTTTCGCCCCAGCCCCTATCGTGCGGGCGGCCCCGGTGGAGGAGGCTCTCGGATGGTGCGGGTTCGCGTCGTGCGGCACAGCGGTCTTCGGCGGCGTGCGCGTCGGCGGCGCGTGGTGTGGGGCGGTGGGGAGGTTCTCGTCACCGTCGGGGTGGTGCTCCTGCTGCTGGTCGTCCATCAGGTGTGGTGGACCAACCGGGAGGCCAGGGCGGGCGCCGAGCGGGAGGTCAGGGCACTGGAGCGGGCCTGGGACGGGGGAGGCGGCGACTCCGGTGCGGCGGCCGTACCGTCGGCTACGACCCCGCCCGCGCCGGCGTCCACCGGCTCGCCCGAGCAGTCCGGCGGCAGCCGACACTGGTCCGCCGCCGACCCCGCCCCGGCGCCCGACTGGTCCCAGGCCTACGCCATCCTCACCATCCCCCGCCTCCACCTCCGCGTCCCCGTCGCCGAGGGCGTCGGCAAGAGCGGCGTCCTCAACAAGGGCTACGTCGGCCACTACCCCGGCACCCAACAGCCGGGCCAGGCCGGCAACTTCGCCCTCGCCGGGCACCGCAACACCCACGGCGAGCCCTTCCGGTACATCAACCGGCTCGCGCCCAAGGACACCGTGCGGGTCGAGACGAGCAGCGCGACGTACACGTACGCCGTCGACAAGACGCTGCCGTGGACCGCCGCCCATGACGGCAGCGTGATCCGGCCGATCCCGCGCTCCACCGTCCGGCCCGGCCACGGCTACGACGACCCCGGCTACTACCTCACCCTCACCACCTGCACACCGGAGTACACGTCGAAGTACCGGCTGGTGGTGTGGGGAAGCTCGTCTCCATGCGGCCCCGGTAACATCAGGACGAGCACCGTGCGCGCGGAACCAGTCGTGCGCGATGAACGAGCCGTACGAGGGGAGGGGCACCGATGACGCGGAAGTGCGCGAATCCGCGTCCCGCCGCCGTGCTGCTGCTCCTCTTCCTCGAGATCGTGCTGCTCGACACCGGCAGCCTCTCCGCGACCGTCGCGCTCGCCGCGACCGCCGCCGCCGGTTCCGCGTTCGCCGTCTGCTCCCTCCTCGCCTCGCGCGCCGCGCCCGCCGTGCCGCCCACCCGGGTGCGTACGGCCATCCGCGACCGGGCCCGCCGTACGGCGTTCCTGCCGCAACGCGACCCCGACGCCTCGGGTCGGCCACGGCCCCGGGCGCCCGGGCACGCCCTCCCGGCGACCGTCGCGTAGGGCCCACCGACACCACGGGTGACCCCACGCGGGTCGTCATGCCGCCATGCCGTATCCCGGCATTTCGCTCATCACTCCGGCACGACGAGACCCTCGGAGGGCTCACCCATGTCCGTTTTCGCCGACCTTGTTCAGCAACTCGCCGACCTGCTCCACCCGCTGTTCGGCGCGACCGCGGCCGCCGCCGCGATCGTCCTGTTCACCGCGTTCGTACGGCTCCTCGTCCACCCCCTGTCCCGTGCGGCGGCGCGCGGGCAGCAGGCCCGTACCGAACTGCAGCCGAAGATCGCCGAGCTGCGGAAGAAGCACGCGAAGAACCCCGAGAAACTGCAGAAGGCCGTACTCGAACTGCACGCCGAGGAAA
Organism: Streptomyces sp. DT2A-34; assembly: GCF_030499515.1. Taxonomy (NCBI): domain Bacteria; kingdom Bacillati; phylum Actinomycetota; class Actinomycetes; order Kitasatosporales; family Streptomycetaceae; genus Streptomyces; species Streptomyces sp. DT2A-34. Next base: position 6,403,753 of record NZ_JASTWJ010000001.1, read on the forward strand.
AGGTGTCGCCGCTGTCCGGCTGCCTGCCGAGCCTGTTCCAGCTGCCCGCGTTCTTCCTGCTCTACCACCTGTTCTCGAACACGACGATCGGCGGGCAGGCGAACGAACTGCTCACGCACCAGCTGTTCGCCGCGCCCCTCGGCGGCCACTGGAAGGACGCGCTCGGCGACGGCGGGGCGTTCGGGGGAGCGGGGCTCGTGTACGTCGGGTTGTTCGTGGTCGTCGCCTGCGTCGCCGCGTTCAACTACCGCCGTACGAAGCGGATGATGGCCGTGAATCCGGCGGTGCCGGTGGTCGACGGTGAGCCGGTGCCGGGGATGGGGGCCGTGAGCAAGGTCATGCCGTTCATGTCCTTCTTCACGCTCTTCACCGTGGCGGTGGTGCCGCTGGCGGCCGCGCTGTACGTGGTGACCAGCACGACCTGGAGCGCGGTGGAGCGGGCTGTGCTCTATCGCTGACCCGGTTCACGGTCCCGAGGGCACCTACGGTCCAGTACGTGAACCAGGTATTGCGGGATGGCCGTCGACCTTGGAGGATCGACCAGTCCTCCGATGGCTGCACACATCGGCGGGCGGCCCGCGATCGAGGGAGATTGTGATCATGAAGCTGCTGCGAGTCGGTACGGCTGGAGCGGAGCGCCCTGCGCTGCTCGACGCCGAGGGGACCCTGCGGGACCTGTCGGGCGTCGTGCCGGACGTCGACGGACCGCTGCTCGCCGACGACGCCGCGCTCGGCCGGATCCGCGCCGCCGCGGACGCCGGTGAGCTGCCCGCGCTGGACGCGACCGGGCTGCGGGTCGGACCGCCGCTGGCCCGTATCGGCAAGATCGTGTGCATCGGCCTGAACTACCACGACCACGCCCGCGAGACCGGCGCCGAGCCGCCCGCCGAGCCGGTCATCTTCTTCAAGGCCGCGGACACGGTCGTGGGCCCGAACGACACCGTGCTGGTGCCTCGCCGGTCGACGAAGACCGACTGGGAGGTCGAGCTCGCGGTCGTCATCGGGCGTACGGCCCGGTATCTGGAGTCGGCCGAGGAGGCGCTCGCGCATGTCGCCGGGTACGCGGTGGCGCACGACGTGTCCGAGCGGGAGTTCCAGATCGAGCGGGGCGGGACCTGGGACAAGGGGAAGAACTGCGAGACGTTCAACCCGCTGGGGCCGTGGCTGGTGACCTCGGACGAGGTGCCGGACCCGCAGAACCTCTCGCTGAAGCTGTGGGTCAACGGTGAGCTGAAGCAGGACGGGACGACGGCCGAGCAGATCTTCCCGGTGGCGGAAGTCGTGCGGTATGTCAGCCAGTTCATGACCCTCTACCCCGGTGACGTCATCAACACGGGTACGCCGGCGGGGGTTGCCCTGGGGGAGCCCGAGCCGAAGCCGTTCCTGCGGGCCGGGGACGTTGTCGAGCTGGAGATCGAGGGGCTCGGTCGGCAGCGGCAGGAATTCAAGGATGCCTGAGGGGCGGGGAGCTGCGGTGATGGGGCGGCCGCGGCTTCGTCGTGGCTTGTCGCGCAGTTCCCCGCGCCCCTGAAAGACGAAAGACGAGGGCGTTGCCCTTACTGCTTGCTCAGGAACTCCTCCAGCGCCTCCACCGCGAACCGGTGGTCCTCCAGCTGCGGCAGTCCGCTCACCGTCACCGACCCGATCACGCCGACCCCCTCGACGTTGATCGGGAACGAGCCCCCATGGGCCGCGTACGTGTCCGGGTCCAGGCGGGAGGACTCCTCGAACGTCGTGCCCTTGGCCCGGAAGCGGGCGCCGACGACGTACGACGAGGCGCCGTAGCGCTCCACCACTCGGCGTTTGCGGGCGATCCACGCGTCGTTGTCGGGGGTGGAGCCGGGGAGGGCCGCGTGGAAGAGCTGCTGGCCGGCGCGGTGGATGTCGATGGCGACCGGGGCCTGGCGCTCGCGGGCCATCTCGACCAGGAGGGAGCCGAGGGCCCAGGCGTCGTCGTAGGTGAACTGCCGGAAGACCAGACGGCGTTCCTGGGCTTCCAGCTCCTCCAGGGGCGGGGTGAGCTCCGGGTGGAACTTCGGGGTGATCTCCGGGTTGTGCGTCTTGTGCGTCGTCACAGTGCCACCGCCACTCCGTCACGGGCCGAACGGCGGGCCGCTTCCAGTACGTCGAGGGCGGCGGCCGCTTCCAGGGCCGTCACCGGGTTGGGGCCGCCGTCCAGCAGAGCCTTTGCCACGGCCGCATAGTAGGCGGGGTAGTCGCCGGGGAGGGTGGGTTCGACGCGGCCGCCGCCCGTCAGGGGGGAATCGCCGGAGCCCACTCGGCCCCACATCGACTCGGGTTCCGTGCCCCACTCGGCGGCGGTGTCCGGGCGCTGCCCTTCCCGCAGTGCCGCCTCCTGCGGGTCCAGGCCGTACTTCACATAGCCCGCCTTCGAGCCCAGCACCCGGAAGCGGGGGCCGAGCTGGGCGGTCGTCGCGGAGGCGTAGAGGTGGGAGCGGACGCCGCTCGCGTGCGTGAGGGCGATGAACGTGTCGTCGTCCGTCTCGGCGCCCAGGCGGCGGACGTCGGACTCCGCGTAGACCCGCGTGACGGGGCCGAAGAGGACCAGTGCCTGGTCGACGACATGGCTGCCGAGGTCGTACAGCAGACCTCCGATCTCTGCCGGGTCGCCGGACTCCCGCCAGCCGCCCTTGAGTTGCGGCCGCCAGCGCTCGAAGCGGGACTCGAAGCGCCATACGTCGCCCAGCTCGCCCTCGGCCAGCAGCCGGCGCAGGGTCAGGAAGTCGTTGTCCCAGCGGCGGTTCTGGAAGACGGAGAGGAGCAGGCCGCGCTCCTCGGCCAGCGCCGCCAGCTCGCGTGCCTCGGCCGCGGTGCCGGCGATCGGCTTGTCCACGACGACCGGGAGGCCCGCCTCCAGGGCGGCGGTCGCGAGCGGGACGTGCGTCTTGTTCGGGGACGCGATGACGACCAGGTCGAGGTCGGCGGAGCGGGCGAGCAGCTCGTCGGGGTCGGCGGCGACCCGTACGCCCGGGTGCTCGGCGCGGGCCTGCTGCTGCCGCTCGGGGTTCGACGTGACCACCGTGTCCAGGGCGAGCCCCTCGGTGGTGGCGATCAGCGGCGCGTGGAAGACGGAGCCTGCGAGGCCGTAGCCGACCAGGCCGACGCGGAGGGGAGTAGCACTCATGCCGCCCACTTTCGCAACGCTGTTGCCAAAGTGCAAGCGCCGGGGACAATGGGCGGCGTGAACAGGACGAAGGGCGGTTCCGGCGGTGAGGTGGCGGGCGCCATGAAGGGCGGCACGGGCGGCGGCACCGTCGGCGGCGCCGCGCGGCGGAGCCGCGATTCGATGCAGCTGGGCGCCTTGCGCAGCCACAACGCCGCCCTCGTGCTCGACCTGCTGCGCACGGCAGGCCCCGAGGGCATCAGCCGGCTCGAACTCGCCGAGCGCACCGGCCTCACCCCGCAGGCGGTCAGCAAGATCACCGCCCGGCTGCGGGAGGACGGGCTCGCGGCGGAGGCGGGGCGCCGGGCGTCGACGGGCGGCAAGCCGCGTACGGTGCTGCGGCTGGTGCCGGGGGCCGGGCATGCGGTGGGGCTGCATCTGGACCGGGACGAGCTGACGGCCGTGCTCTGTGATCTGACGGGAGCCGTGGTCGCTCAGCGCCGGGCCCCGCTGGATCTGGGGGCCGGTGCGGAGACGGTCGTCGAGCGGGCGGTGCGTGAGGTGGAGGAGCTGGCGGACGGGGCGGACAGGGCGGCCGGGAGCGGCCGTCGACCGGATGCCGTGCTCGGGGTCGGCGTCGCGCTGCCCGGGCCCCTCGACCATCGGCGCGGTGTGCTGCACCGGGTCACCGGGTTCCCCGAGTGGAACGGCTTCCCGTTGCGGGACGTGCTCGCGCGGCGCCTCTCCCTGCCGGTCGTCGTCGACAAGGACACCAACGCCGCCGCCCTCGGGCTGGCGGTCGGCGGAGAGGCCGGGGCCTTCGCGTCCTTCGCCTATCTGCACTTCGGCGCGGGGCTCGGCGGCGGGCTCGTCATCGGGGGAGCGGTGCACCGGGGCACCCGTACGGGAGCCGGGGAGTTCGGGCACCAGGTCGTCCAGCTGGACGGGCCGCCCTGCGGGTGCGGCAACCGCGGCTGCGTCGAGGCGCTGTGCCTGGCCGCCGTGGCGCGGGGCGAGACGGCGGAGGCGGCCCGTGTGCTCGGCACCGCGGCCGGCAACCTGGTCGCCCTGCTCGACGTCGACCTCGTCCTGTTGGGCGGCCGCACCGTCGCCGCCGCGCCCGAGACCTTCGTACGCGGAGTCGCCGCCGTCCTCGACGAACGCGCCCGGCGCGCGGGCGGGGACGCGGTACCGGTGCGGGTCGCCTCCGGCGGGGGGCGGGGGGTCGCCGAGGGGGCGGCTCAGCTGCTGCTGGCGCCGCTGTTCGGGCGGGCCGAGGGGTGAGGGGGTGCCGGTGCTGATCGGCGTGCCCTGATCCCCGTGCGCTGATCGAGGGGACTTGCGGGGGCCGTACGGAATGGCACCCTCCGGAAGCCGCCCCCGCCCGGCATGGTCATGTGTTTATGCGACTGCACTCACCCGTTCCCTTCTGCCTCGCAGCAGCCGCCCTCCTCGCCGCAGCGCCCCCGGTGCGCGCGGAACCCCTCGCCGCGCTCCCCAGCTGCGCCACCGACGACGGGGCCTTCCCCCTCACCACCCGCCTCCACGGCGGCCCCGCCTCCTACGCCGCCGGCGGCGGATTCGGCATCTGGTACCTGGACCTCACCAACACGACCGGCCGCACCTGCACCGGCATCCACCCCGTAGTCGTCCTCGTCGACGGCGAGCGTGCCCTCAAGCCGTCCCAGCCCCGCCTGGAGTTCTACGGCAGCCCGGACGGCAGCCCGGACGGCACCCGCCCCCACCCCGTCCGCTTCGAGACCACCGACGAGGACGAACTCGTCGGCGCCTTCGGCGGCCCGCGCGGCTTCCCCGGATTCACCGTCGGTCCCGGCAGGACCGTCTCCGTGAAGGTCCGCCTCGCCATCACCTCGGACGCCGTACCGAACGAGGTCATCGCCAACGCGGCCGTCGTGCAACGCCACGACAGCGACGGCGACTGGGTCGGCCAGTCCAACGACTACCGCTTCACCATCGAAGCCGACCCGGCCGATGCGGCCGATGACGCGGCCGACGCGACCGACCCGGCAGCCCGGGACGCCTCGGCCGACCCCGCGCCCTCCGCCTCTCCGGGCCCCTCGGCCACCCCCGGCCCCGGCACCGCCCGCAACCAGCTCACCCTCGCCGACGAACTCGCCCGCACCGGCCTCGCGTCACCCAACGGCGCCACCCTCACCGCCACCGTGGCCATGCTCCTGGCCGGCGCCGCGCTGCTGGTCGCCCGGAGGCGCCGCTGAGCCGGACTTCCCGGTGAACGGAAGGAAGCCACTGGAAACTGACCGTTCCCTGAAGATCGGGCCTGTGCTTAGGGTGGGGCTCACGCAGCACGCACGGCAGGAGAGCGCGAACATGCCAGACCGCAAGCCCATCGAGTCATGGCTCACCGACATGGACGGTGTGCTCATCCACGAGGGCGTACCGATCCCCGGCGCCGACGCCTTCATCAAGAAGCTGCGTGAGTCCGGCAAGCCCTTCCTCGTCCTCACCAACAACTCGATCTACACCCCGCGCGACCTGCACGCCCGGCTGAACCGCATGGGCCTGGAAGTGCCGATCGAGAACATCTGGACCTCGGCACTGGCCACCGCCCAGTTCCTCGACGACCAGCGTCCGGGCGGCTCGGCGTACGTCCTCGGCGAGGCGGGCCTGACCACCGCGCTGCACGACATCGGCTACATCCTCACCGACCACGAGCCGGACTACGTCGTCCTCGGCGAGACCCGCACCTACTCCTTCGAGGCCATGACCAAGGCGGTCCGCCTCATCAACGACGGCGCCCGTTTCATCTGCACCAACCCCGACGAGACCGGCCCCTCCGCCGAGGGACCGCTCCCGGCGACCGGTGCGGTGGCCGCGCTGATCACCAAGGCGACCGGCAAGAGCCCGTACTTCGCGGGCAAGCCGAACCCGCTGATGATGCGCACCGGCCTGAACGCCATCGGCGCCCACTCGGAGACCAGCGCCATGATCGGCGACCGTATGGACACCGACGTACTGGCCGGCATGGAGGCAGGGATGCAGACGTTCCTGGTGCTCACCGGCCTGACCCGGCCCGCGCAGATCGAGAACTTCCCGTACCGGCCGTCCAAGGTCGTGGACTCGATCGCGGACCTCGTCGACCGGATATGACTGCGGCCGAAAGCGGCTCCGCCGCGTGGCGGCCGGCCCGGAACACGACCCGTACGGAGCAGTAAAGGCCCCGCTGAGGATGCGGGGCCGGTGCCCCGGGGGGAGTCTCCAGATATCTGGAGGTTCACGATGGGATCACTGCGGGTCTCTCTCTGTGCGGTCGCCGCCCTTGGTGCGGTCGCCGCCGTCCCGGCGGCCTACGCGGCGGACGGGGGTGTCTCGGTCAGTCCGTCGTCCCCCCGCCCCGGCGGCGACATCGCGCTGCGGATGAGCGGCTGCGCGCAGAAGACGGCCACCGCCGCCTCCACCGCGTTCGTCGCCGACGCACGCCTCACCGCCGGAGCGGACGGCACGCTCGTCGGCGACAGCCGCATCCGTTCCACGCTCACGGCGGGCACGTACGACGTGAAGGTCGCCTGCGGGGACACCTCCCGCACGGGCGCCGTCACCGTCGTACGGCAGGGGGCGCGGCCCTCGGCCCCCGCCTCTCCCTCGGGCCCCGCCTCTCCCGTGGCCCCCGTCCCCGCCGGCGGCGGTGGCACCGCACACGCCGCCGCCGTGGACGCCCGCGCGGCCGGCCCCGGCACGGCGCACACCGTGACCGGGCTGGTCCTCGCGGGCGTCGCCGCCACCGCCGTGGCGCTGCGCAGCGCCCGCCGCAGACGCGAGCCCCGCTGACCATGGCCGACCACGAACGCCCCGCCTACGGCGGCCGCCTCCTCATGGGCGTGGCCTGGGTCGTGCTGCTGCTCGGGCTGTGGCTGTGGGGGCGGGAGGCCGGCGACGTACAGCAGGGTCTGTCCGCGCCGGTGTCGGGCGACGTCGCCGCCGTCGGACGGCCACCACAGGTGGAACTGCCGCCCGCCGCACGGCCGTTGGGGGCAGCGCTGCCGCAGCGCCTCGACCTGCCGGGCCTCGATGTGCGGGCCCCGGTCGTCGCCCGGGGACTCGACCGGCAGGGCGCCGTCGATCCGCCGCCCTACGACCAGGCCGACGTCGTCGGGTGGTACGCGGCCGGGGTGAAGCCGGGAGCCGCCGGGGCCGCGCTGATGGTGGGGTATGCCGGTACCGATACCCGGCCCGCCGTCTTCCGCCGGATCGGCGCGCTGAAGCCGGGCGCGACGGTGCGGGTGCTCCGCGACGACGGCAGGCTCGCCGAGTTCACCGTGGACGACGTCCAGGTCGTCGCCCGCGACCGCTTCGACGCCCGGCAGGCCTACGGCGCCCACCGCTCCGGGCGGGCCGAACTGCGCCTGATCACCTGCGGCGGCCCCTTCGACCGGGCGACCCGCGGCTGCTCGGCGAACGTGATCGTCTCGGCGTACCTCACGGGCACGGGGCTGTGAGCGACCCGGGGCGCACCTGGCCCGGTCGGCGACCCGCTCCCCCCGAAGTCGCCGACCGGGCCGGTCCTCGACCGCGCACGCACGGGCTGCGGGAGTAACCCGGCGACCGGCGCGGGAGGCTTGTGACCAGAGTGGGGACTCGTCCGACCGGGGGCTGGGGTCGTCCGGAGAAGACTGTAGAACGGATGACGGGCGGGGCCCAGAGGAAGGTGAAGGGCGTACTACGCGCGTCCCTCGCCGTCCGCCTCCTCCGCCCCCTCCGCCTCCCGGCGCAGCGCGGCGTCGTCCGCGACCCGGTCGATGACCGCCTGCGCGACCCGGTCCAGGGGCAGCCGATGGCGGCGCGCGTACTGCCGCATCCCCGCGAAGGCGCGGTCGGCCGCGGTGTTCCAGCGCTCGTCGAGCATGCCTTTGGCCTGCTCGACGCGCACCCTGCTCGACAGCGCCTGCTGCAACTGGTCGGCGACGGTGCGGCATGGGACGTACGACGTGTTGTTCCGCAGTCCGAGGGCCGCGCAGTCGGCGACGATCTGGGCCAGCCGCAGCGCCGTACCGTCGTCGCCCTCGGCGGGGAGGCCGGGGACGAAGACGTTGAGGGCGCCGAGGAGTTGTCGCCGGTGGCGCAGGGGGACCGCGTAGGTGGCGGCGATGTCGTGGACGAGTGCCCGCTCGGTGAACTCCGGCCGGCGGGCGGCTTCCCGGGCCGCCCTGATCGAGACCGGCGGCACCGGCCGGCCGGAGCCGTAGCTGTCCAGACAGGGCCCGCCGTCGCGCTGCGCCTGAAGCAGTTCCGTCGCGACCTCCCGGTGCGCGCCGCGCACCGCCAGCGACACCGTCCGGCCCTCGCCGATCAGCATGAACCCGGCGGCCCGCGCGGCCAGCAACCGCACACTCCCCTTCGCCTGGGCCCCTGTTGACGCCGCCCTCCGCGGGCGCGCCCCACCCCGCTCATCGGAACCGCCGCAGCGGCTGTAACAGCTCCCCGAACCGTGGCTGTAACAGCTCCCCGACAAGGCTCGGCGACCTCGTGTGCCCCACGACAGGTATGTCAGGATTGAGACTTGGAACAGTGCACCCGAGGGGGAGCTGGATGTACCTGAAGAGGGGGGCCTGGAGGGTCGCTCGCGCGCGGACGTCCGCGGTGGTGCTGGGGGCCGCACTGCTGATCGCGGGCTGTTCGTCCTCCGGGGACGGCGACGAGCCGGAGGACAACGCCGACGCCGGGATCAGCCAACAGCCCAAGGAGACCGATCCGTTCTGGGTGAACCCGGACGGCAACGCGGCAGAGCAACTGGCGGCCTTCGAGAAGGCCGGCAAGAAGGAGGACGCCGAGCAGATCCGCAAGATAGCGGAACAGCCGACGGGCGAGTGGATCAGCCCGGAGAGCCCGGAAGAGCAGGCGCGCGGCTTCACCGAGGCAGCCGACAAGGCGGACCGTACGGCGCTGCTCGTCCTCTACAACATCCCGCACCGCGACTGCGGCCAGTTCTCGGAGGGCGGCGCCGCCGACGGCAACGCCTACCGGGCGTTCGTCGACAGCGTCGCCAAGGGCATCGGCGACCGTGCGGCGACGGTGATCCTGGAGCCGGACGCGGTGCTGCACATGGTGGACAACTGCACGGCGCAGGAGTACCACGAGGAGCGCTACGACCTCCTCAGCGGCGCCGTCGCCAAGCTCAAGGCGCTGAAGAACACCAAGGTCTACCTGGACGCGGGCAACGCCGGCTGGGGCCACCCCGACCAGATCTTCGAGCCCCTGAAGCGGGCCGGCATCGACCAGGCCGACGGCTTCTCGGTCAACGTCTCCAACTTCTACACGACCCAGGACTCGATCGCGTACGGCAAGGAACTCTCCGCCAAGGTGGGCAACAAGCCCTTCGTGATCGACACCAGCCGCAACGGCAACGGCCCCTACACCGGGGGCAACCCGGACGAGCGCTGGTGCAACCCGCCGGGCCGCGCGCTGGGGGAGACGCCGACGACCAAGACGGCGGACCCGCTGGTCGACGCGTACGTGTGGGTCAAGCGGCCGGGCGAGTCGGACGGCGAGTGCAAGGGCGGTCCGAAGGCGGGCGAGTGGTGGGCGGAGTACGCCCTGAGCCTCGCGAAAGCCTCTGAGTAACGGCAGCCCCGCGCCCCCGAAAGGGGCGCGGGGCTGCGAACCCGCGGGAGTGCTACGGCACCCGAACCCACTGCGCCTTCGACGGCGTCCCCTGATCGTCCGTCACGAACACCATGTACCACCCCGACGGAACCAGGTTCCGATTCTTCGGCACGGTCACCGTGATCTTGTCCCCGGACTTCTTGAAGTCCAGCGCCACCGACCGCTGATCCACGTCCGTGACGTGCGTCGACGCGCTCGGCCGGATCAGCCGTACGTTCTGGATGGACGAGGCGTGCTGCGAGGTGAACGTGCCCGTCCCGCCGCGCTGGATGGTCTGCGGGCCGCCCGACAGCGACGGCTGCGCGTCCCGGTACAGATACGGCGGCGTGTAGATCTCGATCCGCTGCTCGAACTTGCCCGGCTTGGTGTTGGCCGCGTCGGCGTACAGCGAGTCCGAGCCGAAGAACATCACGCGGCCGTCGGGCAGCAGGATCGACCCCGAGTGGTAGTTGCGGCCCACCAGCGGGTCGGCGACCTGGTCGAGGGTGTTCGTGTCCGGGTGGTAGATCCGCGCCTGGAGGATGTTGGAGTCCCCGCGCCCCCGGTAGTCCTCGGAACCGCCCGACACCAGCACGGTGTCGTCGGGCAGCACCGACGCCTGCGGATACCGCGTGCCCTTCTCCAGCGACGGCCCGTCCACGAACTTCGGGCTGTCGTCCTTCAGATCGATGAGCCGCGTCTTCTCGCTGGACTCCTTGGACTCGCCGACGCCACCGCCGCCGATCACCATGTACTTCTCGTCCTGCGCCGGCGGCAGCAGCACCGTGCCCGACGTCTCCAGCAGCTTGGGGTCGCTCAGCCCGGGCAGCTTGGTGAACTTGTTGGTGTCGACGTCCCAGATGCCCGGGTCGCGGCCCACGTCGTCAGGACCGTAGCCCGCGTTCGAACCCGAGTAGAAGATCTTGCCGTTCTCCAGCGGGAACAGCGCCGGGTACGTCGGGAACTGGCGCACCTTCGGCGTGTACGTCCACTTCTTGGTCTTCGGGTCGTACACCTCGTTCTTGCCCGGCACCAGCTGCCCGATGTCGTCGAGGCCGGAGACGCTGAGGATCTTGCCGTCGCTCAGGGTGGTGAGCGTCGGGTACCAGCGGGCCTCGTGCATCGGGTCGACCTTGATGTACTTCTCGGCGACCGGGTCGAACTCGTAGGCGTCCCGGATGCCCTGGAAGTCCTTCTTGTCGAGGGCGAGCTTCTGCGCGATGCCGTACGTGTTACGCGCGTCGGCGCCGCTCAGACCCTGGATCCGGTAGTTGTCCTGGGTGCCGGTCTCGTACTTGGCGCCCTTCTTCTGCGCCTCGACGTAGATCCGGCCGAGACCGGGGTCGTTGCGCAGGAACCTGCCGGTCGCCTTGTCGAAGACCTTCTTCGCGCGCGGCACCAGCACCGGGTCCTTGGAGACGAACGTCCTGCCGTTCTCCTTGCCCGTGAACTTGGTGCCCGCGGGCAGCGTGATCGGCTTGTCCGGGTTCTCGTTGTGGACGATCATCAGGCCGCCGGCCTTGGTGACGTCACCCTTGAGCTTCTCGTACCGCTTCGTCCCGCCCGCGATCAGCAGGTTGCCGTTGGACAGCTGGGTGTGGCCGGTGCAGAACAGGTCGTTCGGCGTCGGGACCTTCTTGATCGTGCCCTTGACCGGGTCCCAGATCCGGGTGTCGTACTTCTTCGCGTCGAAGTTGTCCTGATCGTTGCCCGAGCCCGCGATCAGCAGCACCTTGCCGGTGTGCAGGAGCGCCGCGTGGATGGTGTTCTGGCGGTACTCCTCCGGGAAATCGACGATCTCCCACTTGCCGTTCTCGGCTTTGTACTCGGGCTTGTTGATTTGGTACTGGTGGTATTTCTCGGTGCCGACGCGATAGAGCCACGGCCCGTTCATTCCGGCCAGCGCGAGTACCACCGCCGTACCTATCGCGAGTCGACGGGCGCGGCGGCGGCCTGCACGGTCGTTCATTCCTTACGTCCCCCAAGTCCACCAAGGGCGATCTGCATCGTCTGATCGTTACCACTACTGCCAGAGGCGGCCCAACTCGGCTTGTGCTGCGGCGCGTGCGCCGCGTGCGGGGCGTGGGAAGCGTGCTGCGCGGGCAGCGGTTGCGGCTCCGGCTGGTACGCCGCGGGCTGAGCCGGCGTCGGCTGAGCCGGAACGGTCGCCGCGGGCTTCTTCTTCTCCTGCCGCAGCATGTACCGCCAGGCGAAGATCGGCGTCGCGGTGATCAGCATGGCGAACGTCGCCCAGGTGATCATCGCGGGGTGCGCGTGCCCGTACACGAACCCGGCGGTGATGGACGCGCCGAAGATCGCGATGAAGTACCAGTGGTACCGGAAGGTCCCGAACCACCGGTCGGGGCTGGCCGAATCGCCCTTCGGGGTCACCACGAACTTGCTCTTGCGGCGCAGCGCGGAGTCGATCAGCGCCTTCGCGTACAGCGGCGCCGACAGCGCGGACATCACCATGCCGGCCACACCGCCGGAGCCCTCGGGCTCGTGCGGCGAGACGTTGTGGCGGCGGTTCCAGACGTACAGGCCGATCTGGAGCGCGGAGGCGTTGCCGTAGAGCATCAGCCAGATCGTCGGGTCGATGTTCACACCCGAGGCGCCCAGGCCCAGGAACAGCGCACAGCTCAGCGCGGCCAGGATCCAGTTGAGGGCCGACATCGGGTAGAAGATGATCATCATCGTGTAGTTGAAGAGCTTGCTCGGCGGCAGCGAGTACCAGCCCTTCCAGTACTGCTTGAGGATCGTCTCGTACGTCCCTCGCGACCAGCGCATCTGCTGGGTGAAGAAGTCGGTCCAGGCGCTCGGGCCCTCACCTACGGCGAGCACGTCCGGCGTGTACACGGACCGCCACTTCTTGCCCGTCGCCGGGTTCTTGTGGCGGTGGATCTCGAAGCCGGTCGCCATGTCCTCGGTGATCGAGTCGTACAGGCCGCCGATCTGCTTGAGCGCCTTGATGCGTACGGCGTTCGACGTACCCACGAACATCGGGGAGCCGTACTTGTTGCCGGCGCGCTGGATGAGGGCGTGGAAGAGGAACTGCTGCGACTCGGCGGCCTTGGTGACGAAGTTGTCGTAGTTGCCGTAGACCTGCGGGCCGATGACGAAGCCGACGTTCGGGTCGCGGAAGAAGCCGAGCATCCGCTCCAGGTAGTTGGGCAGCGGCACGTGGTCGGTGTCGACCGAGGCGAAGAAGTCGTAGTCGTCGCCGTGGGCGTCGAGCCAGGCGTTGTAGTTGCCGTGCTTGGTCTTGGCGCGGTGCGGGCCCTTGACCTGGTTCCACTTCGCGATGCCCTTGCGGGAGAAGTGGTGCACGCCGAGCCGGGCGCAGACCTCCTTGACCTCCGGGTCGTCGCCCTCGTCGAGCAGCCAGACGTGCATCAGACCCCGGTGGCGCAGCTTGACGGCCGCCTCCAGGGTCTTCGTCACCATCTCCAGCGGCTCCTTGCCGGGCACGAAGGAGGTGAGGAAGGCCACTCTCGTGCCGGTCTCCGGCACCACCGGGATCGGGTCGCGGGCGACCAGCGTGGCGTGCGCGTTGGACAGTACGTTCATGCAGCGGAAGAACTCGATCAGGCCGATCGAGACGAGCATCACGATGTCGAGCGCCGGCAGGAAGTCGAAGGCGGGATAGTCACGTTCGGTCCAGTGCTCGGGCTGCAGCAGCCAGAACAGCAGGACCAGCGAGAGCAGCGGAGCGGCCGCCAGCATCAGGGCGACCCTGATCCGGTGCGGCTCCTGCGATATCAGCGAGCGGTACTGGACCCGGTACGGCTTGTTCGGGTCGGGCTGGGTGAGGGGACCTGCCAGTCGGCTGTAGTGCTCGTAGTCGTACTTCGGCAGCGTCTTCTTGATCCGGCGGAACGCGCCGGTCCGAGTCTGCGAAGGCACCCTGAGCTGAGTTGTCTGAGACGGGTCGTAGTTGTGCCGGGCGCCCGTCGGCGTCGACGTCATGAGTCATCCCCCCACACGCAGGTCACCGCGTGTCTGTCGGTTCCTTTACGACTGCTCCGGTCCCCCTCGACCGTTCACAGGCGTATCAGTGGTGGGCCGCAGTCACCACATCTTCTCCACCATAGACATGGAACAGCGACCTTCCGGTTGCATCATGCCCCCCTCGGCATGCGGTCATGAACCGGGTCCCCTACCTCCCGGAAAAAACCGGCAACCGGCTCCTTGCCCCCCAACTGCCGCGTATCCGCAGCATCTTGAAAAACCAATCACCAGGGTTCTACGTCGTTCCACATGATCGCAAGATGCGAAACGAGGTGTTTACCGGTCATACGCGCTCATTGTGGCACCTGTGGGGGTGTTGTGTACCCGTTGTGGATACGCGGGCGCGGATGTTGCCGAAGTGGTCTCTTATGGCCTCCTCCGCCCGTATCGCATCGCCCGACCGCACCGCGTCCACGATCTCCCGGTGCTGCCGGCAGGTGACCCGCGGATCCTGTGGCGCACCCCCGAGGTCGGTGTGGACGCGGTGGAAGGCGTCCCAGAACGCCTCCATGACCTCGCCCAGCAGCGCGTTGTCCAGCCCTCGGTAGAGAGTGGCGTGAAACGCCCGGTCGGTCTCGGCGATGCCGTCACCGCCGTGCGCCGCCTGCTCTTCCATACGGTCGACCAGCGCGTCCAGTTCAACGAGATCGGCTTCCGGCACCCGCCCCGCGAGCCGCGACACCAGCCCCGTCTCCACGGCCTCCCGCAGCTGCACCAGCTGGAGCAGGGTGTCCTCGCCCCGGTAGTGCCCGGCGACCGTACGGAAGGCGAGGCCCTCGATCATCGGGGCCAGCGACATCGTGCCGACGTAGGTCCCGAACCCGTGCCGGATCTCCACGATGCCCATCGCCTGCAGCCCCTTGAGCGCCTCGCGCACGGAGTTCCGGCTGGCACCGAGATGCGCCATCAGCTCGGGCTCCGTCGGCAGCGGTGCCCCGGAGGCCAGCCGGCGGTCGATGATGAGCTTCTTGATCCGCTCCTGGAGGTCTCGCGCTGCCATGGCCAGAGGGTATCCGGCCAAACACGAGAACGGCCCCTCGCTTGCACGAGGGGCCGTTCTGTCGGTGCGCCGCCAGGGATTCGAGCCCCGGACCCGCTGATGCTGCATTCCCCGGGGGGTAACCCCCGGACCCCCAGCCGCCCCTGCAATGCCGGGGAAACCTCGTCCCAAAGGCGAAGGCCCCCCGCGGTTGCGAGAGGCCTTCACTGTCGGTGCGCCGCCAGGGATTCGAGCCCCGGACCCGCTGATGCTGCATTCCCCGGGGGGTAACCCCCGGACCCCCAGCCGCCCCTGCAATGCCGGGGAAACCTCGTCCCAAAGGCGAAGGCCCCCCGCGGTTGCGAGAGGCCTTCACTGTCGGTGCGCCGCCAGGGACTCGAACCCCGGACCCGCTGATTAAGAGTCAGCTGCTCTAACCAACTGAGCTAGCGGCGCGCGCTGACGGCGTTAACTCTACATGACCTCCGGGCGTGCTCCGGACCGGCGGGCGGGGGCGGTGGAGGGTGGCCGGGGCGGCCGTAAACCATTCGGACCGTCAACATGCGAGTCCGGAAGACAGTTGTGAAACTGACGGTGTGTACAGCCGCGGACATTTCCAACTGGAGTGTGAGGGGAATCGCATGGAGGCTCGGACTCCGGTATTCGAGGAATTCGATCCGGCGAGTGACTGCGACTGCCCCGGATGCGTTCACTGGCGACGTGTTCTGCCGCATTCCACGACCGGCCGCCACCCTGCGGCGCACCGGGCGCTGATTCTCGCCGCAGCCGCCTCCGCCACCCTCGCCGTCGGTCACACCGCCCCGGCCCTCGCC
The DNA here is from genome assembly GCF_030499515.1 of Streptomyces sp. DT2A-34. NCBI lineage: Bacteria > Bacillati > Actinomycetota > Actinomycetes > Kitasatosporales > Streptomycetaceae > Streptomyces > Streptomyces sp. DT2A-34. The sequence goes on from NZ_JASTWJ010000001.1 coordinate 6,419,315, forward strand.
GCCCCCCACGCCCCCGACCGTCCGGGCGTTCCCGCAGGTGACGAGCCCGCGACGCCCCAGGGCGGCAAGGCTCCGCTGCACGGCCCGGGCGGCAAGCCGGCCAAGCCGGGCGGCGTGGTCGAGACGCCCGCGACGAGCCGCGCGGAGATCATCAGGCGGGCCAAGAAATGGGTCGCCGCGCGGGTGCCGTACAGCATGTCCAAGTACTGGTCGGACGGCTACCGGCAGGACTGCTCCGGCTTCGTCTCGATGGCCTGGAAGCTGCCCGGGAACGAATGGACCGGCAGCCTCGACCAGTACGGCGTACGCATCTCGAAGGAGGACCTTCAGCCCGGTGACATTCTGCTGTTCCACAATCCGGCGGACCCCGAGAAAGGGTCGCACGTCGTTATTTTCGGCGGCTGGACGGACTACACGCACAGCTACTACATCGCCTACGAGGCGACCCGCCCGCAGGTCCGCCGGCAGGCCACCCCGTACGCCTACTGGAGTCACTCCGACCGCTATCTGGCCTACCGGTACAAGGGACTCGTGGGCGGCGCGACCGGTGGAAAACCGGACACCGGGCGGCCGGAGGGCGGGCGGCCGGAGGGCGGGCGACCGGGCGGTGGGCAGCCGGACACCGCCGAACCGGAGGGCCCCAAGCGCGGGGCGCCCTACCCGGGACGGGCGTATTTCGGCCCCGGGGCCAACAACAAGTACGTCACCCAGCTGGGCCGCATGCTCGTCGAGCGCGGCGCCGGCCGGTACTACACGGCGGGGCCGGGGCCGCGTTGGTCGGACACGGACCGCAGGGCCACGCAGGCCTTCCAGCTGGCGCAGGGCTGGCGGGGCCGGGACGCGGACGGGTTCCCGGGGCCGCGGACCTGGGCGCTGCTGGTGACGGGCAAGGGCAAGAACATCCAGGCGACGTGGCCGGGCGGGCACGGTGCCCCCGCGTCGCCGGCATCGCACGCGTCGCCGGCATCGCACGCGTCGACGGCATCGCACGCGTCGACGGCGTCACCCGCGTCGCACGGGGTGCCGGGCTATCCGGGTCGGGCGATGTTCCGGCCGGGCGTCAGCAACAAGTACGTCACCCGGCTCGGAGAGCAGCTGGTGAAGAAGGGGTTCGGCAGGCACTACAAGACCGGGCCGGGACCGCGCTGGGGCGAGGCGGACCGGCGCGGCGTCGAGGCGTTCCAGCGTGCCCAGGGCTGGCGGGGCGGCGCGGCGGACGGCTATCCGGGGCCGGAGACCTGGCGGCGGCTCTTCTCGTAACCCGACATCGCGACGCTCACCGTTGTGACGCATCTGGCGCGGAGGCTGGAGGCACGCATGACCACGACCACTTCACCCACACCCGAGCCCGAGGGGCTCGCGGGGCCGGCCGAGGGGCCTGCCCGGCCCACCCGGCTGATCCAGAACGAGGGGACCACTGAGATCCCCGTCCATCTGCTGTTCCGTGACGGCCCCGACCCGGTGTCCGTGCCGCTCCGGCCGACGGTCGTGGCGCGTCGGCAGGGCACGGGGGAGCAGCCGCGCCTGCGCCGCCCGGTGCAGCCGAAGCCGCCCCCCGCGCCGGAGGTCGACCCCGAGCTGGTGGAGCGGCCGGGGCGGGTGCTGCCCGGGGTGGCCGGGGTGTTCGCCGGGGCCTGCGGGGCGGGGGGATGCCTGGCCACCTCGTGGTGGGCCGGGGTGCTGCCGCCGCTGGTGGTGGAGGCGCTGCGGCTGCCGGCGTCCGCGGCTGGGCTGGGGCCCGCGCAGTGGGCGGCGTACACGGGGGCCGGGGCCCTCGGGCTCGTCGGCCTCGGCGGGCTGGCGCGGGGGCGGACCGGGCGGGCCTGGGTGCTCGGGCTCTTCGGCGGCTACCGGGGGACGGTCCGGCGCACTGGTCTGCTGTGGGTCAACCCGCTGCTGCTGCGCCGCCGGGTCGACGTACGGCTGCGGCACTGGCGGAGCGAGCCGATGCCGGCGGCCGACGGCAACGGGGTCGCGCTGCGGGTGGTCGTACTGGTGGTGTGGCGGGTGCGGGACACCGCGCGGGCGGCGCTCGGGGTGGACGACCACGAGACATATCTGCGTGAGTGCGTCGAGGCGGCGCTGGCCCGGGTGCCGGTGGAGATGCCGGGTGCCTCGCGGGGGTCCGTCGAGATGGCCGGGGATGCGTTGACCCGGCTGGTGACGCGGGACGCGGAGGCGGTCGGGGTCGAGGTGTTCTCGGTACGGCCGGTGCGGGTGGAGTACGCCCCCGAGGTCGCCGCCGCCATGCACCGCCGCCGTATCGCCGCGCTGGACGCGCAGCACCGGGCGACCGTGCTCACCTCGGTCGTCGACTCGGTGGAGGACACGGTGACCCGGCTGACCGTGCGGGGCCTGGTCGAGCTCGACGACTACGAACGCAAGGCGCTGGTCAAGGACTTGACGGTGGCGTTCTGCGCGGGACGGGGAGAGGCGACCCCCTGACGGAGCCCCTGGCGGACCCCATGACGGGCCCCTGGCGACCCGTCGAACAAGCCCCTTGATTGGTATGGACATGTCTTTGATATGGACACTGTCAACGATCAGCAATAATCTGGCACTTGGTCTAAACCTGCAAGCTCACCGAACTTCCCCCACGTTCCCAGGAGCCGCAGCATGCGCAGAAAGACCAAGCTGTACGCCGCCGCACTCGGACTCACCACGGCCGGGGCCCTCGTGCTCTCCGCCGGAGGCGCGAGCAGCCACGGCTACACCGACCTCCCCATCAGCCGGCAGAAGCTCTGTCAGAACGGCACCGTGACCAACTGCGGCTCGATCCAGTGGGAGCCGCAGAGCGTCGAGGGCCCGAAGGGCTTCCCGGGCTCAGGACCGTCCGACGGTCAGATATGCAACGCGGGACTGGGTCAGTTCGCCCAGCTCAGCGCCCCGAGGACGCCGTCCGGCGGTGCCTGGCCCGCCACCAAGGTGACCGGCGGTCAGAGCTACACGTTCCGCTGGCAGTTCACGGCCATGCATGCCACGACCGACTTCAAGTACTACGTCACCAAGCCGGGCTGGAACCAGAACCACAACCTGGCCCGCTCCGACCTCAACCTCACCCCGTTCCTGACCGTCCCGTACGGCGGCCAGCGACCCCCGTCCACGCTCTCCCACAGCGGCACCCTGCCGTCCGGGCTGAGCGGCCGTCACGTCATCCTCGCGGTGTGGACGGTCCACGACACCGGCAACGCGTTCTACGCGTGCTCGGACGTCACGTTCTGAGCGTTCTGGGCGTTCCGAGCGGCCTGAACGCTCTGATCCGGCTCCGGATCTCTGAGCGTTACTTGAGACAAGTGTGCTTCCCCCGAGGGTAGGTTCCCCACGACCAGCAGTACCTGACCTCGGGGGAAGCGCCATGGATTTCTTCTTCTACGCCGTGCCCGGCCTCATCCTGGCCGTCGTCCTCTTCGGCGGGTACCGCGTGGTGCGCCGCTCGCTGCAGATCCGCCGGGCCTGGAACAGCGGGCTGACGGCTGAGGCGCGCTGTCTGCGGATGTTCACGACGACCCATGGGGGCGGCAACGACACGTCCGTGAGCACCACGCTGCACCACGTCTACGAGTTCACCGCGCGCGACGGCCGCCTCGTCCGCTTCGAGGAGGAGGGTGGCCCGGCGACGACGATCGAGGGCGACATCGTCACCGTCCACTACGCCGAGGGGCACGAGGTCGTCGCCACGGCCAAGTCCCCGGGCCGCGCCGGGCTGGCGGCGTCCACCATCGCCATCCTGGCGTTCCTCGGGGTGATCGCGGTGTTCTGCGTCGGCTTCATGGTCACGTACAGCCAGGTGTTCGACGGCTTCGGCTTCGGCGAGGACGGGGTCGACACCACCGACACCGTCGTCGTCGACGGGGTCACGATCACCCCGTGACCCTCCCCATCTGACGCTCCATCAACTACCGTGCGCCGCCATGGAGTCCAACAGGCGTACGGTCGCGGAACTCGTCGCCGGCCGGTGGGACGACCACCGGCCCGGGCTGTGGTTTCGAGGGCAGACGCTCACCCATCACCAGGTGGCGGCGGGTGCCGCGGCCCGGGCCGCACTGCTGGCCGACCTGGCGCCGCCCCGCTCGCACGTCGGGGTGCTGCTCGACAACACGCCCGAGTACCCCCTGTGGCTGAGCGCGGCGGCCCTCGCCCGCGCCGCCGTCGCCGGTACCAATCCGACCCGCCGCGGCCCCGAACTGGCCCGCGACATCCTGCACACCGAGTGCCGGATCCTGGTCACCGAGCGGGCCCACCTGCCTCTCCTGACCGGCCTCGACCTGCCCGGCGTGCGCCTGCTGCTGACCGGCACGGCGGAGTACGACGCCCTGCTCGCGCCGTACGCCGACGCCCGGCCCGATGCCGACCGTGCCACCCCGCACGACCGGCTCCTGCTCTACTTCACCTCCGGCTCGACCGGCGCCCCCAAGGCCGCGATCTGCACCCAGGGGCGGCTGGCGGCGGCCGGGCGTTCACTGGCCGGGCAGTTCGGTGTCCGCCCCGATGACGTGCACTACATCTGCATGCCGATGTTCCACGGCAACGCGGTGATCGCCGACTGGGCACCCGCCCTGGCGGCCGGCGCGGGCGTGGCGCTGCGGCGGCGGTTCTCGGCGTCGGGGTTCCTGGCCGACGTACGGCGATATCGGGCGACGTACTTCACCTACGTGGGCCGGGCGATCCAGTACCTCCTCGCCACCGAGCCGCGCCCCGACGACGGGCCCACACTCCCCCACTCTCGGCTTCGCTCGAGCGGGGGGACCCCCAGCGGCTCGGCTTCGGCACCGAGGCGGGCGCCGTGGACGCCGCCGCCTTCGAGCGGCGGTTCGGGGTGCGGCTGGTGGAGGGGTACGGCTCGTCGGAGGGCGGGGCGGCCGTGCAGTGGTCGCCGGGGACGCCCGCGGGGGCCGTGGGGCGGGCGGCGCCCGGGCTCGTCGTACTCGATCCGGAGACCGGTGCGGAGTGTCCGTCGGCCGTCTTCGACGCGGGCGGGCGGCTGGTCAACGGGGACGAGGCCATCGGGGAGCTGGTCAACCGGGGGCCGAACCCCTTCGAGGGCTACTGGCGCAATCCGGAGGCGGAGGCGGCGCGGCGGCGGGAGGGCTGGTACTGGACGGGGGATCTGTTCTGCCGGGACGCCGACGGCTATCTGTACTTCGCGGGGCGCGGCGACGACCGGCTCCGGGTCGACGGGGAGAACCTGTCCGCCGCGATGATCGAGAACATCCTCGACCGGTACGAGGGAGCGGCGGCCGTCGCCGTGTACGCGGTGCCGGATCCGGTGACCGGGGACCAGGTCATGGCGACGGTCGCGGGGGACTTCGATCCGGACGGCTTCGCCGGGTTCCTGCAGGCCCAGCCCGATCTGGGGACGAAGATGGCGCCCCGGTTCGTGCGGGTGGTGGAGCGGATGCCGGTGACCGCCACGAACAAGATCCAGCGGGCGGCGCTGAGGCGGGAGGGGCTGCGGTGCGCCGATCCGGTGTGGTGGCGGCCGGCCGGGGAGCGGGCGTACCGGAGGCTGACCGAGGCGGACGTCCTGGCATACGTCGAAGGGCCTCTCGCTCCCACGAGAGGCCTTCACTGTCTGTGCGCCGCCAGGGACTCGAACCCCGGACCCGCTGATGCTGCGTTTCCCGGGGGATGACCCCGGACCCCCAGCCGCCTTGCCGGGCCCGTCTCAAACGCGAAGGCCCCTCGCTCCCACGAGAGGCCTTCACTGTCTGTGCGCCGCCAGGGACTCGAACCCCGGACCCGCTGATGCTGCGTTTCCCGGGGGATGACCCCCGGACCCCCAGCCGCCTTGCCGGGCCCGTCTCAAAGGCGAAGGCCCCTCGCTCCCACGAGAGGCCTTCACTGTCTGTGCGCCGCCAGGGACTCGAACCCCGGACCCGCTGATTAAGAGTCAGCTGCTCTAACCAACTGAGCTAGCGGCGCATGACTCCCGCCGACCGCGTTCCCAGGGGGTTCGCGGCTGGCGACGAAGAAAATACTACCTGGTCCACGAGGGTGCTTCCGACCACCCCGGACCAGGCCCGGGAAGCGCCGACAGCACCCCTAGGGCCCTAGATCGCCAGCGACAGCAGCACCGGTGCCGCGTTCCGGTTCAGGGCGTCCGCCGCCTGGCGCAGCCGGTGGGCGTGCTCTACCGGGAGCGACAGGGCCAGGCAGCCGACCGACGATCCGGCCGTGATCGGGACCGCCGCGCACACCGTGCCCACCGCGTACTCCTGGAGGTCGAGGTGCGGGACCGTCGGCGGCTGGGACTCCAGTCGGGAGAGCAGGACCTTGTCGTTGGTGATCGTGCGCGAGGTGAGCCGGGCCATCTTGTGGCGGGAGAGATGGTCGCGCCGGCCTTTGTGGTCGAGCTGCCCGAGCAGGCTCTTGCCGATCGCGGTGGCGTGGGCGGAGAAGCGGAAGTCGACCCACTCGTTGACCACGGGGGTGCCCGGGCCGGCGGCGTACTGGTCGATCTTGACCTCCCCGTCGATGTACCGGCTGATGTAGACGGCGGCACCGACCGAGTCGCGCAGCCGGTCCAGGGTGCGCTGGAGGTTCTCGCGCAGGGCCTGGTCGCGGCCCTGCGCGGAACCGAGGCGGTTCAGGGCGTCGCCGGTGACGTACGCCCCGTCGGCGACCTGCTCGACGTAGCCCTCGCGGCGCAGCATCCGCAGGAGGCTGGTCAGGCGCTCCATGCCGATGCGGGTGCGCCGGGCGAGCTCGGTGTCGGTGACTCCGGTGGTGTGCCGCGCCACGGTCTCCAGGACGCGTAGGGCGTCCTGGGCCGAGTGGTACGGCGTCGTCGGCTCGTGCTGCAGCGCCACGGTTCCCCCTGCGGTCGCACGTCGCTTCTCAATGGGGCAGGTTCGAGTCAGCCAATCCCCTTCACGATAACGGGCAAGAGGCCTGTAGTGAGCGGTTGTTGTCGAGATTGCGACGCCCTCAACTGCGGTACCAGCCCATTGGCATATGCCGCAGTCATGAGCCGCCTTCCCAAGTCACAGCACAGCGCTGAGAAACTCCCGTGTGCGGTCGTTCTCGGGGTCGTTGAAGATCTTCTCCGGTGAGCCGGACTCGATGACCCGGCCGGAGTCGAACATCAGGACCTGGTCCGAGATGTCCCGGGCGAAATTCATCTCGTGGGTCACACAGAGCATCGTGATGTCGGTGGTGCGGGCGATGTCCCGCAGCACGTCCAGGACGCCCGCGACCAGCTCCGGGTCCAGCGCCGAGGTCACCTCGTCCAGCAGCAGCACCTGCGGCCGCATCGCCAGCGCCCGCGCGATCGCCACCCGCTGCTGCTGGCCGCCGGACAGCTGGGTCGGGCGGGCGTCGCACTTGTCGGCGAGGCCCACCAGGTCCAGCAGCTCACGGGCGCGTGCCTCCGCCTCGTCCTTGGACATGCCGAGGACGGTGACCGGGGCCTCGGTGATGTTGCGCAGCACCGACATGTTCGGGAACAGGTTGAACTGCTGGAAGACCATGCCGATCTTCTTGCGGACCTCGCGGATCCGCTTCTCCGGCGCCGGGAAGAGCTGGTCCCCGGCGACGGTGATCGTGCCCTCGTCCGGCTTGAGCAGGGTCATCAGCATGCGCAGGATCGTCGTCTTGCCGGAGCCGGACGGGCCGATCAGGGTGACGTGCTTGCCGGACTCGACGGAGAAGTCGAGCCGGTCGAGGACCGTGTTGGACCCGAAGCGCTTGGTGACGTTCTCGAAGCGGATCAGTTCGCTGCCGTCCACCGGCGGGTTGGCGCTCGCGTCGGGTTCTTTCATCAAAGGCGTGTCAGCGGACAAGGCGTCGCTCCAGGGCTCGTACGAGAAGGGAGGCCGGGTAGGCGATGAAGACGAAGGCCACCCCGATGACCGTCAGGGGCTCGGTGAACTGGAAGTTCTCCTGTGCGAACAGCCGCGCCTCGCCGAGCATCTCCATGACCGTGATCGTCATCAGGATCGGGGTGTCCTTGAGCATCGCGATGACGTAGTTGCCGAGCGCCGGGACGACCCGGCGGATCGCCTGCGGCAGGATCACCACGGTCCAGGTGCGCCGCACCGGCAGGTTCAGCGCGGTCGCCGCCTCCCACTGGCCGGCGGGGACCGCGTCGATGCCGGCCCGGTAGACCTGCATCGTGTACGTCGAGTAGTGCAGCCCGATCGCGCAGATGCCCGTGGTCAGCGCCGACCACGTCAGGCCCCACTCGGGCAGCACGTAGAAGAAGAAGAAAAGCTGCACCAGCAGCGGGGTGTTGCGGATGAACTCCGTGACCACCCCGACCGGCCAGCGCACCCAGCGGGTCGGCGTGCGCATCAGCAGCGCCCACACCAGGCCCAGCGCGAAGGAGATCAGCGAGCCGAGGGCCAGGATCTGCAGCGTGAGCAGCAGTCCGTCCCAAAAGCGCGGCATGAAGTCGGCGACAGCGCCCCAGTCCCAGGTCATCCGAGAGCACCTCCCGCGCCCACACCGGTCGTCTCCGGACGGCGCAGCTCCTGCTCGGGCGTCCGCCCGACCGGCTTGCCCAGCCCTGCCTTGAGTTTGCGTTCCAGTCCGCGCATCCCCCGCGTGAGCAGGAAGGCGATGACGAAGTAGATCAGCAGGACGTACGTGTAGATCTCCGTGCTCTCCTGCAGCGCGAGCCGCACCAGGTTGGCGCTGAAGGCCAGGTCGCCCATGCCCATGACGGACACCAGCGCGGTGCCCTTGAGCAGCTCGATCAGCAGGTTGGAGAACGGCGGGATCATCTCCGGCACCGCCTGCGGCAGCAGGACCAGCCGCATCCGCTGCCAGGGCGTGAAGCTGAGCGCGATCCCGCCCTCCTTCTGCGCCGGGTCGACCGAGTTCAGCGCGCCGCGCACGATCTCGGCGCCGTACGCCCCGTAGGTCAGTCCGAGCGCGAGGGTGCCGGCCCACAGCGGGACCAGCTGCCAGCCGAACGCGACCGGCAGCACGAAGAACACCCAGAAGATCATGATCAGGGCGGAGGTCCCGCGGAACACCTCGGTGTAGAAGCCCGCGAGGAAGCGGACGATCCACAGCCGGTGCGTGCGGGCCATGCCGACCCCGAAGGCGACCGCCGCGGCCACCAGTGCGCTCAGTACCAGCAGCTGGACGGTGACCCAGATGCCTTGAAGTACGAGTTCCCAGAGTCCCGAGGTCATCCGCCCGTCCCCCCTGCGCACAGCTCCTTCGCGGTGAGGTCGGTCATCTCGGCCTTGGTGAAGCCGAAGGGCCGAAGGATGCGGAACAACTCGCCGCTCTTCTTGAGCTTGTGCAGCTCGACGTTGAAGGCGTCCCGCAATGTGGTCTCGGTCGGCCGGAAGGCGAAAGCGCCGCCGTCGACATGCGGTTTGCCGTCGACGAGGGGCGCGAAGGCCTTGGTGGCCTCCGCCTTGGCCGACTTCTTGACGACCTCGCGGGCGGTCAGCGCCGTACCGGCGAAGACGTCCACGCGCCCCGCCTCGACGGCGTTCAGCCCCGCGACCTGATCCGGGACGATGAGGATGTCGCTCTCCGTGTACCCCGCCTCGACGGCGTACTGGATCTCGGCATAGCCGGTCCCGGTGGCGAACTTGGCCTTCTTCTCGACGACGTCCTTGTAGTCGTGCAGGCCCTTCGGATTGCCCTTGCGCACGATGAAGGCATCGAGCATCTGATAGTCGGGGTCGGAGAAGATGACCTGCTCACAGCGCTCGGGATTGACGTACATCCCGGCGGCGACGACGTCGAACTGCTGCGAGTTCAGCCCGGGTATCAGCGACCCGAACTCGGTGGGCACCGGCTGCACCCGGTCCACGCCGAGCCGTTTGAAGATGACCTTCGCCAGCTCCGGCGCCTCACCGGTGAGTTCACCGTTCTTGTCGATGTACCCGAAGGGAATCTCACCCGCGATCCCGAGCCGCACCACGCCGGCGGCGCGCAGCCGGTCGAGCAGCTCGCCACCCTCCTTCGTGGAGGCCGTGGCCACGCGTGAGCAGCCTGCCGCGCCCAGCGCGCCGAGCGCCGCCACCCCCGCGAGCAGCGACCGGCGTGTAGGGGTGCCCGATCTGTGTCCGACATGTGTTTCGACATGTTCCAGTGGTGGAGCCATGGCGGCGCGGCTACCCGAGACCATGCGATGTATGCACCCTGGAATGCATGACTGAACGGTTCATCGAGGTGTCACTGGTCAAGCGGGGAATCCACTGCACGGCCAAACTCCTGGACGACCGCGCCCCGCTCACCTGCGCGGCCGTCTGGGACGCCCTGCCCCTGACCAGCGACGTCTACCACGCCAAATACGCCCGCAACGAGATCTACGCCCTCTTCCCGCCCTTCGCGGAAACGGAGCCGCCCCTGGAAAACCCGACCGTCACCCCCATCCCCGGAGATCTCTGCTATTTCGCCTTCGCGGGCACGGAGCTGGGCACCAAGTCCTACGGCTACGACCGTGAGGTCCGCCCCGGCACGACGGTGGTCGACCTGGCCCTGTTCTACGAGCGCAACAACCTGCTCCTGAACGGCGACGTGGGCTGGGTGCCCGGCATCGTCTGGGGCCAGGTCGTGGCGGGGCTGGAGGAGATGGCCCAGGGCTGCAACGACCTGTGGCGGTCGGGGGCGCTGGGGGAGTCGCTCAGCTTCCGGAGGGTGTGAGCCCGGCGATTCCGGCCTCGTAGAGCGCGTGCGCCGCCCGCAGCACCAGATCGTCCCGGTGCCGGGCGGCCACGAGTTGGAGGCCGATCGGCAGACCGTCCCCGTCCGTGCCGACAGGGACGGTGGCCGCCGGCTGCTGGGTCAGGTTGAAGGGGTAGGTGAACGGCGTCCAGCCGGTCCAGCGGCGGTGGCCCGAGCCCTTGGGGACCTCCGTGCCCGCCTCGAAGGCCGTGAGGGGGAGGGTCGGGGTGACGAGGAGGTCGTACGTGTCGTGGAAACGGCCCATACGGCGGCCGAGTTCCATGCGGACGTCCACCGCGGCCAGATAGTCGAGCGCGGTGAGACGGGCGCCGGCGTCGCAGATCTCCCGCAGGCCCGGGTCGAGCGACTCCCGCTGGTGCGGCCCGAGATGCTGGATCACCCGGGCCGCCCCCGTGAACCACAGGGCATGGAAGGCGTCCACCGGCTCGGTGAAGTCGGGGTCGGTCTCCTCGACGTACGCGCCAAGACCCGCCAGCCGCTCCACCGCCCGCCGTACCGCCGCCGCGACCGCCGGACGCACCGCCACCTGGCCGCCGAGGGAGGGGGAGTAGGCGACGCGCAGGCCGTGCACGCCGCCGGTCAGGCCCGACGCGTAGGAACCGGGTGCCGGCGGGAGCGCCGACCAGTCGCGGGAGTCGGGGCTGCCGATGACGTCGAGGAGCAGGGCCGCGTCGGCCGCGTCGCGGGTCATCGGGCCGACGTGCGCCAGGGTGCCGAAGGCGCTCGCGGGGTACAGCGGGACACGGCCGTACGTCGGTTTCAGGCCGAAGATGCCGCAGAACGCCGCCGGGATACGGACACTGCCGCCGCCGTCCGTGCCGAGGGCCAGCGGCCCCGCGCCGAGCGCCACGGCCGCCGCCGCGCCGCCGCTGGAGCCGCCCGCGGTGCGGGTCGGGTCGTACGGGTTGCGGGTGACGCCGGACAGGGGCGAGTCGGTGACGCCCTTCCAGCCGAACTCGGGGGTGGTCGTCTTGCCGAGGAAGACGGCGCCGTGCGCGCGCAGCCGGGCCACCGAGGGGGCGTCCTCGTCCCAACTGCCCTTCTCGGAGATGGTTTTCGAGCCCTTGAGTGTCGGGGCTCCGCGCATCAGCAGGATGTCCTTCACCGTGACCGGAACGCCGTCGAGCAGGCCCGACGGTTCGCCGCGCCGCCAGCGCCCGGCGGACTCGCCGGCCCGCGCGAGGGCCTCGTCGGCGGTGAGGCGGACGAAGGCGTTGACCTCCGGCTGGATCCGCTCGGCCCGCTCCAGGGTCGCGCGGGTGGCGTCGACGGGGCTGAACTCTCCTTTGCGGTAGCCGTCGAGGAGTTGTACGGCCGTCAGTTCGGTGAGATCCGTCATGCGTCCTCCAGGCTCGAATTCGCGATAAACCATGAGAATCCGTGTGAATCCGTGAGAATCCGCAGGGAGTTCAGCGTCCCGGTACGTACCCGCGCTGCTTGTCGACCACGTTCAGCAGCGGCCTGCCCGCCTCCCATCGCTCGTACAACTCCACGAACTGACGGCCCAGTTCATCCCGCCAGCCGACCGTGTCCCCGCTCATGTGCGGCGAGACGATCAGACCCGGCGCCCGCCACAACGGGTTGTCGGCGGTGAGGGGTTCGTGCTCGAAGACATCCAGCGCCGCCCCCGCGATCCAGCGCTTGGCGAGGGCCTCGGCCAGCGCGTCCTCGACGACGAGCTGCCCGCGCCCGACGTTGATGAACCGGGCCGACGGCTGCATCACGCCGAAGCGGCGGGCGTCGAACATGCCGTACGTCTGCTCGGTGAGCGGCGCGGCCGCGATCACCCAGTCGGCGCGGGCGATCAGCCGGTCGAGGTCGTCGGGGCCGTGGATACCGGTGCGCGGGGTCCGGCCGACCAGCGCGGTGGTGATGCCGAGGGCCTTGAGCGTGCGGGCGATCGTACGCCCGATGGGGCCGGATCCGACCACGCACGCGCGCGTGCCCGCGACCCGCTGCCCCTCGCGGTGCCGCCACTCCCGGGAGCGCTGCAACTCCAGCGTCCTCGGCAGGTCCTTCGCCATCGCCAGCACCAGCGCGGCGACGTACTCGGCGATCGGCTGGTCGAAGACCCCGCGCGCGTTCGTCACCACCGTGTCCGACGCGGTGAGCTCCGGGCACATCAGATGGTCCACACCCGCGCTCGCGGTGTGCACCCAGCGCGGCCGGGGGCCGACGCCGGGCCAGGCGTGGCGTACGGCGTGCGAGGTGAAGTCCCAGACCAGCAGGACGTCGGCGCGTGGCAGGCGCTCGGCGAGGGTCGACTCGTCCGCGTGCTCGACACGGGCGCGGCCGGTGAGGCGGCCGAGGCGGGGGAGGGGGTCGGCGTCGAGGACCAGGAGCGTGGGCGGGGCGTCGGAGGCGGGCGGCGGACCGGGGGTGGCAGCGGTCATGCGGGTCGTCTCTCCGGGGGTGCGGGGGTCGTCTTTTCGGGGGTGCGCGGGGCCGTTTCTCGGGGTTCTACTGGAAGTGATGGCCGTCTGACATGCGAGGTTTGACCACGCTCGCACCCGAACCTACCTTCGTCAACACGGGCGTACGTACGGTCCGTTGCTCACCTGTTTCTCGTAGTGAGGACGGTGCCAGCCATGAGCGCCATGGACATCTCCTTCCTCGGCGGCCCCCGCCCCCAGCGCGGCGTCGGAGTCATCGCCCCCTTCGACTTCGCGCTGGACCGGGAACTGTGGCGCTGGGTGCCGGACGAGGTCTCGCTGCATCTGACCCGGACGCCGTTCGTCCCGGTCGAGGTCAGCCTGGACCTCGCCCGCCTGGTCAGTGAACACGAGACGCTCGGCGACGGCGTCCGCACCTTGACGGCGGTAGCGCCCGAGGTCGTCGCCTACGCCTGCACCTCCGGCAGCTTCGTCGGCGGCATCGCGGGCGAACGGGCGATGTGCGAGGCGATGACACGGGCGGGCGCGATACCCGCGGTCACCACGTCCGGGGCGCTCCTGGAGGCGCTGGCCGAGCTCGGCATACGGCGGGTGGCCCTCGTGACGCCGTACACCGTGTCGGTGACGCGGGCCCTCGAGGAGTACGTGGCGGAGGCGGGGGCCGTGGTGACGGGGTGCGCGTTCATGGGGCTGACGCGGCATATCTGGAAGGTGCCGTACCGCGATGTGGCGGACATGGCGCGCAGGGCCGTACGCCGCCATGCAGACGCCCTGTTCATCAGCTGCACCAACCTCCCCACCTACGACGTCATCCCCCAACTGGAGGCGGAGCTGCGCATCCCGGTCCTCTCGGCCAACCAGGTGACGATGTGGGCTGCGCTGCGCAGGCTGGGTACTCGCGCCGTGGGGCCCTATCAGGCGCTGATCGATCCGGCGGCGCGGATCGACCCGGCGGCCCGGAGCGGGCCCGTGCTTCCGGACGTGCCGGATGTTCCCGAACAGGAACAGCAGTAGAAAGGCTGACATGACCGCACTCGGATTTCTGTACCCGGGCCACTCCGCCGAGGACGACTATCCACGCATCGAGCAGCTGCTCGCCAGCGACATCCGGCTCGACCTGGTGCACACCGACATCGGCGAGGACGCACACCGGGTGGACGCGCTGCGTCGGATGGGCGCGGCCGAGCGCCTCGCCGAGGGCGTGGAGGCACTGCGGCTGACGGGCGCCGAGGCGGTGGTGTGGGCGTGCACGTCCGGCAGCTTCGTCTACGGCTGGGAGGGCGCCCACGAGCAGGTGCGTTCCCTCGCCCGCGCGGCCGGGATGCCGGCGTCGTCGACGTCCTTCGCCTTCGTGCACGCGGCGCGGGAGCTCGGGGTGCGGCGGGTGGCGGTCGGGGCGACGTATCCGGACGACGTGGCGGGGCTCTTCGCCCAGTTCCTGACGGCCGGGGGCGTCGAGGTGGCCGCGGTGCGCGACTCCGGGATCATCACCGCCGCGGAGGTCGGGACCTGGGGCGAGGCCGAGGTGTTCGCGCTGGCCAAGGAGGCGAACACCGGGGACGCGGAGGCCGTGCTCCTGCCGGACACGGCACTGCACACGGCGGCCCACATCCCGGCCCTGGAGGCCGAACTCGGCAAGCCGGTCCTCACGGCGAACCAGGTCACGGTCTGGGAGGCCCTGCGCCTGGCGGACCGCCGGGTGAACGCGCCGGCACTGGGGGCGCTGTTCACGCGGGAGCCGATCGTGCAGGTGTGATCCGGGCTCCGTGATCGACATGGCGACCACGGAGCCCTCTTATGACCTCACCTGTCTCACGACCTCACAGGTCTCATGAGCGCGAGGAGACCGGAGCCAGTGCGACGGTGGCGGTGAAGCGGCTTTCTCCGTTCTGCACCGCCTCCACGCGCACCCGCTGCCGGTCGGTGTCCGCCGGCTCGCGGTCGGCCTGGATCCAGCACGGGGCGTCCAGCTCCACATAGCGGTTGAAGACGGCCTCCAGGCCGACGGCCACGGTCGGGACCGGGTGCGCCGCCTTGTGGGCCGACTGGCGTGCGGCCTCGAGCAGGAGCATGCCCGGCACGTGGTCGACCGGGTGGTCGAAGAGCACGGGATGCGAGAGGTCGACCCGTAGCTGACTGCGGCTGGGCGAGTCCGTCGCCGACAGCACGACGTCGGTGAGTTGCTCGCGGGCGACCCTTTCGGGGGCGACCGGGGGTGCGAGCGGGATGGCCCCCGCGACGGCTTCGTCGATGTCCGCGTACCGGCCGCGCAGCCGCCGGTAGATGGCCGGCGCGTGATCGCGGAAGCCCAGTTCGGCCGTGCCGAGCGGGAGGCCGTCGCGGACCATCTCGACGTGCATGGTGAGCGAGGCCAGTCGACCGGCTCGGCGGGTGACGTCGGCGCAGGAGACGAACAGGTCGATCTCGGCCGCCGTCCCGCCGCCGGCCAGGGCCCCGGGCTGCAGCGTCTGCCGGTAGAAGTGCCAGGACTGCTTGTGTCCGAACGGGACGTCGTAGGCGGTGTGGCTGAGCAGCGGCACCGCCTGACGTATCGATTCGGCAGCGAGCATCGGGTCGAACAGGCCGTGTACGGGACGGTAGAAGTCGTGGTCGGCCGGCCAGCGCGCGGTGATGTGGAAGCTGTCGGTTCCGACGGTGCGGCATCCGGTGAGGAGCACCTCGGACTGGACTCTCTTGTGTACGTACTCGCGTGGCACCTGGGCTGTGGCGAACATGCGGATCCCCCTGTGATGAACGTCAGATCCTCGTGTGCAGGGACATGGAGGTACTGCGTTGATGCGTCCACAACATAAAGAGTGCTCGTTTTGTTTTCGGTAAAGTGCGGGCAAAGGAAGGGTGAGGAAATGGCCAAGGGGGATGAGGTGACAGGTGGACGCGCAGGTTCCGCTGCGCGATAACATAAGGAACGTTTCCATAATGTGAAGGAGGGTGCGCTATGCGGCAACCCAAACAGGAGCGGGCGATCCAGACGCGCGAGGCGATCATCCGCGCCGCCGCGGAGGTGTTCGACCAGTACGGCTTCGCCGGTGCCAGCATCAGTCGTATCCTCCGGCGGGCCGGGGTCACGGCGGGCGCCCTCTACTTCCACTTCGGCTCCAAGGAGGGCCTGGCCAAGGCGGTGATGAACGCCCAGCCGGACACGATCGTCCCGCTGCTCCACTCGCAGGGGCTGCAGCGGCTGGTCGACATCACGCTGCTCTGGGCGCGCCGGCTGCAGGCGGACCCGCTGCTGCGGGCAGGGGTCCGGCTCACCGGCGAGCAGGACTCCTTCGGCCTGCGCGACTCCAGCCCCTACCAGGAGTGGAGTCAGATAATGGAGGACTGCCTGCGGGTCGCCCAGGAGAAGGGTGAGCTGCAGGCGGGCGTCGAGCCGTGGGAATTCGCCGAGCTGGTCGTCGAGGCCTGTACCGGCATGCAGATGTACGCGGCGGCGAAGAGCGGCCGGGCCGACCTGCCGGACCGGGTGGTGCGGATGTGGCGACTGCTGCTGCCCGGTGTCGCCGTACCGGCGGTGATCTCCCGTACCGAGCTGGATCCCGCACGGGTCGATCCGGCCATGGAGGCCATGGTCCGGACCACCTCCTCGGACGAGGCCGTCGGATGACGTTCTCCTGACAGCCGGCCCGAGATCGCCCAATCCCCGTGATCCGTCCGCCGTCGCCAAGTAAGGTGCACCGGGTCCGCGTCGCCATGCTCATGGCGATGCGGCTCTTTCATGGTGTTCGGCTGCGACGTCAGCAGGGGGAATTCATGGTTCGTACGCTCAGTCGGCTGCGCCTGGCCGCGGTGAACATCGACGGTGTTCTGCTCAACGACACGTTCAGCCCCGTCATCCACCAGTTCCTGGTGAGCCGGGGGCGCGCCTACACCGCCGAGGTGGAGCGCAGCATCTTCTCGCAGTCGCGCCAGGTCGCGAGCAAGTTCCTCGCCGAGGCGATCGACGGGCCGATCACGCCGGAAGAGGCGTTGGAGGTGTACTTCCGGGAACGCGCCCAGTACCTGGCGAACCACCCGGTGCGGCTCAACGACGGTGCCGTCGAGCTCCTGCGGCGGCTGCGCGCCCTGGGGCTCCGGACCGTCTGCTACGGCGGCCTGGCCAAGGACCACTTCGACGAGTTCCTCGGCGCGCACGCCGAACTCTTCGATGAGCCCGGGTACATCTGCACCGACGCGTTCCGTCCGGGCATCCACGAGATCGTCACCGAGTACTTCGGGCTGCGGTACGACGAGGCCGTCTTCATCGACGACGTGGCGAACGTGGGCCGTGTGGCCAAGGAGCTGGGCGTCCCGTTCATCGGCCATCCCACCGACTACGAGGCCAGCTTCCAGCCGCAGTTGATGCGCGAGACCGGGGTGCGGCACCTGGTCGGCTCCCTGGACGCCATCGACGAGGACCTGCTGCGCACGGTGGACCACGAAGCGGCCCTCGGCGACATCTGGCGGGGCTGACGTGCTGAGCGGCAGAGTCGCCATGATCACCGGGGCGTCCAGCGGCATCGGAGCGGCGGCGGCTCGGTTGTTCGCCGCCGAGGGAGCGGCCGTGGCGCTCATGGCGCGGCGCGGCGACCGGCTGGCGAGCCTCGCGGAGGAGATCCGTGCGGCGGGCGGACGGGCGGTCGTGGTGGAGGGTGACGTGACCTCGTCCGCGGCCGTCGAACGGTGCGTCGAGACGGCCGTCGACGCCTTCGGAAAGCTCGACGCGGCCTTCAACAACGCCGGTTATGCCACCGTCGGCCCTTCCCTGCACGAGATGGCCGAGGAGGACTACGTCCGGACCATGGACGTGAACGTGCGGGGCGTCTGGAACTGCCTGCGGTACCAGATCCCGGCGATGCTGGCGTCCGGCGGCGGGGCCGTGGTGAACACCTCCAGCGTCGCCGGCGTGCTCGCCTCGGGCGCGTCCGCCGCGTATGTCGCCGCCAAACACGCGGTGATCGGTCTGACCCGGGCCGCCGCGCGGGAGTACGGCGATCGCGGGATCCGGGCCAACGCGCTGGTCGTGGGCAGCACACGGACCGAGATGATGGACCGGGTGCTGTCCGACTCGCCCCAGCTGGAGGAGCGGTTCGTCGCGCACACGCTGCGCCGGAGCATGGCCGCGCCGGAGGAGATCGCCCAGGCCGCCGCCTGGCTGTGCAGCGATCGGGCCGGATTCGTCACCGGTACGGCGATGCCCGTGGACGGTGGGAGGACCGCCGTCTGACGTTCGCGAGGGGCCCCGATGCCACATCGGGGCGGAACACGAGGGGCGGCCTCCCCGGGGGGCCGCCCCTCGTCGCGTCCGGCGCGGGAACCCGCGCCGCCGCACGGAGGAGCCCGGCCGCCCGGGCCGCCTTACGGGACGGGGCAAGGTCCTGGACAATGAAAGGCCAGGAAAACAAAGCGAACGATCGCTTCGGTATTGTTTCCCGTCAGTGAACCGGAGGTGACCCTTGGTCATTCAGGAGAGGTCCGCCCGGACCCGTCGACGCCTCGTCCTGGCTGCCGCCGCCGAGATCGACGAGAACGGCTACGACAGAGCCACGCTGGCCCGGATCTGCAGCCGCGCCCACGTGTCCATGGGGGCGCTGACCTTTCACTTCACCTCCAAGCGTGAGCTCGCCGACGCGGTGCGGGCCGATGCCCGCGCGATCGTCGACGACCGGACGCGGCAGCTGGTGAGCGCCCCCGCCCCCGCCCTGACCTCGCTGGTCCGCCTGACCGTCGGACTGGTCCAGCTGCTGGAGACGGATGGCGTCGTCCGGTCCGCGGCCCGGCTCGCCCGGGACTGTCCCGACGGCGACGGCTGGGTGGACACCTGGCTGCCCGTGGTGCGGCGGCTGGTGGTCGAGGCGCAGTGCCGTCGGGAGCTGCGGCCGGAGGTGGATCCGCAGGTCATGGCCGCTCTGGTGGTGCATCTGGTGGCCGGGGCGGAGGCGGCGGTGCGTACCGGGGTCGACGAGGCGCCGGTGGAGGTGGCGGCACAGATGAAACGCCTGTGGGCGGTGGTGCTGCGCGGGGTCGCGACCCGTGTCTGACCTGCGTTTCTGGGTGGTCGACCGGTTTTCGTCGAGAAAGCTCTAGAAAAAAAAGCGATCGTTCTCTATTCTTCTGAGGGCAAGCAGGACCGCAGGACAAGAACGGGGGGAAGTGCCGTGAGAATCGCGGTGGTGGGAGCAGGTGGTATCGGCGGCTACTTCGGAGGCCGCCTCGCCGCGGCAGGTGAGGACGTGCACTTCGTGGCGCGCGGCGCCCACCTCGAAGCGCTTCGCGGCGGCGGGCTCGCCATCGAGGGCCCGGACGGTGACGTCTCGGTCGTTCCGGTGCGGGCGACACACGACAGCACGGAGATCGGAGTCGTCGACTATGTGCTGCTCTGTGTGAAGACCTGGCAGCTGGAGCCGGCCCTGAAGACCGTGCAGCCGCTGATGGGCCCGGAGACGGCGGTCGTCACCGTGCAGAACGGCGTCGAGGCACCGGACCAGGTGGCCGAGGCGCTCGGCACCGCGGCGGTCATGCCCGGGATCGCGAAGGTGATCACCCTGCTCGACTCGCCCGGACGCGTCCGCCACCTCGGCGGCCTCGGCCTCCTGGGCTTCGGCGAATGGGACGGTCACCCCTCCGATCGCGCCCGCCGGCTGTCCGACGCCCTCGCGGGCGCCGGGATCCAGGGCGGGCTGCTCGAGGACATCTGGGCCGAGCTGTGGGCCAAGTTCCTCTTCGTCGTGCCGTTCGGCGGACTCGGCGCGGCGGCGGACGCCACCATCGGCGAACTGCGCACCCTGCCGCGGACCCGGCGGCTGCTGACGGAGGCGATGGCCGAGATCGAGCGCGTCGCCCGGGCCCGGAAGGTGAACCTGGCGCACGACGTGGTGCACAGGTCCCTGGACTTCGTCGACCAGCAGCCCGCCGCCGGCACCTCCTCGTTCCAGCGCGACCTGCTGGCCGGCCGGCCCTCGGAACTCGAGGCGCTCACCGGCGCGGTGGTGCGGCTGGGCGCCGAGAGCGGCGTGGCGACCCCGGTCAACTCCTTCCTCTACGACGTGCTGAGTGTGCGTGAGACACGCTCGCTCGCCAACGCCGAGCATGCGTAAGGAGATTGACATGCACTCAGGAGCCGAGTCGACCGTCGACCTCGCCATCGTCGGCGCCGGACCCAGCGGGCTCTACGCCGCCTACTACGCCGGCTTCCGGGGCCTGACCACCGCCGTCCTGGACACCCTGCCGCACGTCGGCGGTCAAGTGGCTGCGATGTACCCGGAGAAGCTGCTCTACGACGTCGCCGCGCACCCCGCGATCAAGGGACGCGACCTCGTCGACAACCTCGTCCGCCAGGCGGCCCCGTTCGAACCCCACTACCTCCTCGGCCAGACCGCGACCACGCTCACCCGGACCGGACCTCGATGGACGCTGCGGACCGACCGCGGCACCCAGGTGCACGCCGGTGCGGTGCTCGTCACAGCCGGTCTGGGCAGGTTCGTCCCGCGCAAGCTGCAGGCCGCCGTGCACCTCGAGGGCCGCGGGGTGATGTACCACGTGCCGCGCCTCGAGGAGCACCGAGGCCGTGACGTGGTGATCGCCGGCGGCGGTGACAGCGCCGTGGACTGGGCGCTCGCGCTGGCTCCCCTCGCCCGCTCCGTCACCCTCGTGCACCGCCGCGGCACGTTCCGCGCCCACGAGCACAGCGTGCGGCAGCTGCATGCCGCGCCGGTACGCGTCCTCACGGACGCTCAGATCACCCGCTGCCTGGGGGAGACCTGGCTCGCGGGGGTCGAGATCCGGGCCGGTGACGAGCTGCTGACGCTGCCCGCGCACACCCTGATCACCGCGCTCGGTTTCTCCGCCAACCTCGGACCGATCGCCGACTGGGGCATCGAACTGGAGTACCGGCAGATCAAGGTCGACGCGACCATGCAGACCAGTCTGCCCATGGTCTACGCGGCCGGGGACGGCTGTACCTACCCCGGCCGGGTGCCTCTGATCTCGGTCGGCTTCGGAGAGGCCGCCACCGCGGTCAACCACGCGGCCGTGGCCCTGCGGCCCGGCGAGCGCCTGGCACCGGAGCACTCCTCCGACGCCGTGCCCGCGCCCGAGCCGCAGCTCCAGGCCGCCGCCGTCACCTGACCCCCGCGCCGACCCCACACGCCGGCGAAGTCCGGCACAGCCCACCCCTGTGCGGCGCGATTCTCCGCGCGGCGCGGCACGCCTCGGCGCGCCTCCACGCCCGCGCCCACACCCCGGACCCCGCACCACACACCGCACGAGGTGCCACGGCACCGTGCGGCCCGACACCTCCGGACATCCGTCCCCGGCCCGGCACGGCCGGAATCCGACCTGCCCTCAGGGAGTCACGCAGCACATGGACCTCAAGAAACTGACCCTGATGCCGCACGGCCTGGAAGTCCTCCTTCCAGTGGGCTCGCCCCTGACCGAGCTCGAATACGAGACCTCGCGGCGAGTCATTCCGTTCGGCTGCCAGTCGGGCGCGTGCGGGGCCTGCGTGATCGAGGTGCTCGACGGCTTCGAGTCACTCGGCGAGATGGATGCCGAAGAGGCCGATTTCCTCGAGGACCTCGGCCGTACGGGCGGGAACTACCGCCTGGCCTGCCAGTGCCGCCTCATCAGCTCCGCGACGGTCCGCGTCGCGGACGACCAGTGACCCCCCACGTAATTCACCGCACGATTCACAAGGGAGAGAAAGCAGCCATGCGCAACCGAGTTGCCCACGTCGGGTACGAAGCCGGTACCCCGTTCCTGAACGCCGCCGCCTCCGTCGAGCTGCGGGCGCAGATGGACAAGCAGATCGACCAGCAGATCGAGGAGTGGTACGCGACCGTTCCGGCCGCCGCCCACCTCGAGGGCAAGAACGTCGACTCGGCGTACTACAAGCGCCACCTCGTCGAGACCGCCTGGCGCATCCGCCTGCTGCGCGTCGCCGAGTCCAAGGCGCTGACCGAGATAGCCAAGCGCCACCCGCAGGCCGCGCAGATCTGGGCGACCTACGAGCAGGAGGAGATGCTCCACGACGAGCTCTTCATCGACGACCTCGCCAAGGTCGGCGTCTCCCGCGAGGAGTTCCTCGCGACCGAGCCGTATCTGTCGACGAAGCTGCTCGCCGGGTACTTCTCGTATCTGCTCGACCACGAGGGCCCGCTCGGCGTCGTCGCGTACTCGTACCTCGTCGAGTACGTGAACGTGAAGCTCGAGCCGGTCAAGCTCGTCGCGCTCAAGGAGTCGGTCGGCGAGCAGAAGATCGGCGGCCAGATCAGCCACTCGCACACCGACATCAACGACGACCACCCGGGCGAGGTCTGGGCGGCGCTGCGTTTCCTGATCCGTGACGAGGAGGACATCGAGGCGCTCCGCACGTACCTGCGCGAGCACCAGTCGATCCTCGCCCTGTACTTCAAGGAGCTGTACGAGGACACCCTCTCGGCCTCCCAGAAGCCCGTCGCGGAGACGGCCGCCGCCTGAGCGCTCCGCTGGAAGGGCCGCGACAGGCCGTAGGTCTGCTGCGGGTCCGTCGTGGCTGGTCGCGCGGTTCCCCGCGCCCCTCAGGGGCGCGGCCGAACCGCAGCCGGCCACGCCGGACCCGCTCGGATCCCACTCCGCGTCCCGCGGTGGAGCCCACGACAGACAGGGGGAAATCATGCAGTCGGCCACGGGGAAGGCCCAGGGAGTACTCGTCCTCAGCCATGTCGGGTTCTCGTTCCTGGAGGACCTCGTCGAAGTACTGGACGCCCGTTCTCTCGCGTCCTACGTGCTGTCCTCGCTGCCCCTGCCCGAGCACCAGCTCGACAGGCCGCGCGAGATGCGCGAGAAGGCCGACGACGTGCGCATCGTCCCTCGGCACGAACTGACGGAGAAGGACGTCGAGGCGTACCTGGCCGACCTGCGCGAACGTGGTGAGGACGTGGTCGCCTGCGTCAGCGTGTGGGAGGGCTACCGGCATCTGATGGCACACGCCAACGCCGCGCTCGGTGTCCCCGACCTGGACCCCAAGCAGGTCCTGACGCTCCGCGACAAACTGACCGTGCGCAACCGGCTCGCCGACGCCGGACTGACCCGGTCCCGTGCGGCCGAGCTGACCAGGGAGTCGCTCGCGGCCCATCAGGGCCTCAAGCGGCGGCAGTTCGTCAAACCGGTGAGCGGCATCGCCTCCTACGGCGCCTTCCCGCTGTCGCCCGGAACCACCTGGGACGACATCGAGCGGATCGTGCGGGAGGCCGGCGGCGACACCGTCTACGCCTCCGCCTTCGGCGACGACGGACTGACCTTCCTCGTCGAGGACTACGTCGAGGGGCGGGAGTTCAGCTTCGAGGTGATCGCCGACGACGGTGCCGTCTCCGTCGTGGCCGTACACGAGAAGTGCGAGGTCACCGAGGCAGCGGACACCGTACTGGAGAACGCCTGCGTCAGCCCGCCCCGCGGCGTCGGCCAGGACGACCTGGCCCGGGGCCTGTCCTGGGTGCGTGAGGTGCTGGCCCACTTCGAGCTGCGGTGGGGCTGCTTCCACATCGAGGCCCGGCACGACGGCAGGCACTGGGACCTGATCGAGATCAACCCCCGAGTCGGCGGCGCCCTGATCTCCCACAGCGTCAGGGAGCTGACCGGACAGGCCGGGATGCTGGACCTCTGGATGGACGCGCTGCTCGCCGGGGCCGGCG
The DNA here is from genome assembly GCF_030499515.1 of Streptomyces sp. DT2A-34. Taxonomy (NCBI): domain Bacteria; kingdom Bacillati; phylum Actinomycetota; class Actinomycetes; order Kitasatosporales; family Streptomycetaceae; genus Streptomyces; species Streptomyces sp. DT2A-34. The sequence goes on from NZ_JASTWJ010000001.1 coordinate 6,443,028, forward strand.
GGCTCTCGCAGCGGGCGGCCTTCCGGGACCGGCTCGCGGCGCTCGCGTACGCGCAGGACGGCTCGACGCCCGCCCGGACGGCGACCTTCTTCCGGGTCTTCTTCGCCGAGAAGGGCCGCATCGAGCACATCGGACCGCGCGAGGACCTGCCGCTGCGCCCCACGGTGACGCACGTGCTGCTCAAGGCCGGTGACGTCGTCGACGCCGCCGCACGCGAGGTCTTCCTGGGCCAGCTGCTGTGGAGCTTCCCCCGCGAGGAGAGCACCGCACACCTGGCCGAACTCGCCCGCACGTCCGCGCACGCCCTCGACGTCCGGTACGCGGACGCCACGCCGGATCTCTGACAGGCCCCCAGGAGGCGCACCATGCCGGAACCCGCGACACGGTTCCTGATCATCGACTACAACCTGAGCCGGGTGGGTGACGTCCAGCGCATGGCGGAGTACGCCCGGAGCGCCTACGGCGCCGCGGTCACCCTCATCCGCCCGAACCCGACCGCGACCGACCACCGCATCTGCGACGAGGTGATCGACCTCGACCCCCTGCGGACCGACTTCGTCGAGGCGGGCGAGAAGCTGCTCGCCGACCGCAGCCACGAGTTCGCGGCGGGCGTGGTCTTCTCCGACAACGCGGTGGCCGGCGGTGCCGAACTGCTGAAGCGGCTCGGGCTCGCCGTGGACTCGCCCGCGCTCGCCGACGGCGCGTTCTGCAAGCACGCCTACCGCAGCGCCGAGGCCCGCTCCCGCGACCTGCTCACCGCCCAGCGTGTCCTCGTCCCCGACTTCGCCCGGATCCGTTCACGGGCCGGCCTCGACGACTTCGCCGCCCGGCACCCGGAGGGCTTCGTCGTCAAGCCCACCAAGGAGGGCAACAACCGGGGCGTCGTCCTGGTCGGCCCCGGTGACGACGTGGACGCGGCGTTCGCCGAGGTGCTGCCGTACCTCGAGGACGGCGTGATCTGCGAGACGGTCATCCCCTACCGGCGTGAGTACTCCTACGACGGGCTGGGCGGGCTGTCCTTCCTCACCGAGAAGGTCAGCGCCACCGGCCGCTACCCGGTGGAGGTCGCGCAGATTCTGCCGGCGCGGGTGGACCGGGCCGAACGCGGCACGCTCCAACGGGCCGGCCGACTGGCGAACCTGCTGGTGGGCCAGTGCGACGGCCCGTTCCACAACGAGATCAAGCTCAGTGACGACGGCCAGTACGCCGCGGTCGTCGAACCCAACCGCCGCCCGGCCGGCATGCGGATCTGGTCCCTGGCCGAGTGGGTGTACGGAGTCGACCTGTACCGGCTCTGGGTGGACGCGGCCTACGGCCGTTCCGGCGACGTCGAACTGCCCGCACCCGGCTGCTCCGCGGCGGCGGTGATGCTGGGCGTCGCCGGCGACCGCACCTTCGGCCCCGACGACGTCGCCCCCGGCGCCACCCCGTTCGAGGACGCCGTCGACCGGGCCGCGGCTCACCACGGGCTGGCCCCCGGAGAACTGTCCGCCATGGACTTCGCCTGGCTCAGCCCCGGGCGCCGGCCGATCCACGCCGTCCCCCGGGACAACGCCGACTTCGCCGCCATGGGCTGCGTCGTCCTGCGGACGGACCGCGTCCCCGCGCGCGAGGTCGTGGACACGCTGCGCGCCGCTTGGCCGACCGCGCTGGAGCGCAGCTGCGGCCCCGCCGCAGCCCCGGCGCACGCCACCTCCCACCAGGACCGTCGGACCGAGCTGGAAGTCACGCGATGAACATCCTCATCCTGCACCGCATCCCGTATCCCAAGATCGAGTACCACCGCGGCATCGACCACGAGCGGCACGACGTCACCTACTTCGGCACCGGCGCCGCCCTGGCGACGCTGCCCGCGGACCTGCGGTGCACGCGGGTCGAAAGGCCCGGCGAGGCCACGGCCTCCGACGAGGCGTCCGCCTGGCTCGCCGCCGAGCCCCGCACCTTCGACCGGATCATCTCGATGTCGGAGTACGAACTGCTCGACGCGGCCCGGCTGCGCGAGCGGTACGGCGTCGAAGGCGCCGGCGTGGCACAGGTCAGGCTCGCGCGGGACAAGGTCCTGATGAAGAGCGCCGTACGAACGGCCGGCCTACGGGTGCCGCGGTTCCTGCCGCTGACCGAACTGCTCGCCGGCCCGGAGCGGGCCGACTGGTCCGGGCCGACCGTGCTGAAGCCGCACAGCGGCGCCTCCAGCGTCGATGTCGTCGTGTTCGACGGCCCGGCCGAGACGTACGAGGCGATCACCGCCCGCCGGTCCGGGGTGACGGAGCTGGACGAGGCGGGCCGCGTGGGCGACTTCGAGGTCGAGGAGTTCGTCACCGGACCGATCCGGCACTTCGACGGGCTCGTCGAGCGGGGCCGGGTGCTGGCCCTGGGCGCCAGTGAGTACCTGGGCACCTGCCTGGACTACGCGCGGGGCGAGCCCATGGGCTCGTACCAGATCGAGCTGACGGACGAGACGCGTGACTGGGTGGCCCGCGCCCTCGATGCCGTACGCGTCCACGACGGCTGCTTCCACCTGGAGGCGATCGTCGACGGCGAGGAGCTGGTCTTCCTGGAGGTCGGCAACCGGGTCGGCGGGGCCGACGTCGCCGCCACCTTCGAACTGGCCACCGGCATCCACCTGCCCTCCTGGGAGCTGCGGATCCTGCTCGGCGAACAGGTGGGCGACCTGCTGCCCGCGCCGCCCGACCCCACCGACCGCTCCTGGTACGGATGGTTCGTCCACCCCGGACACCACCTGAGCGGACACGTCTTCGAGGGGCTCGACGGCGCCGAGGCGTTCCGCACCGCACCCGAGGCCGTCACCTGGCAGGAACTCGCGGTCGGCGCGCCGATGCCGGACCACATCACCTACGGCGCGCACGAGACGGCGCTCGCCGGCATCGCTCGCACCGCCTCCCCCGACGCGACCCGGGAGTGGATGGCACGCCTGTTCGCCTCCCTGCGCGTCCGTACCTCCCGGCCCAGCCCCACGACCGAGCCGGCGGTGGCCGCCGCCGCGCGCGCCTGACCCGGCGTTCGACCACAGAAAGCAGACAACAGCCATGGAAGCACTCCGGTTCCACTGGGGCTCAGCACTGGACAGTGGGCAGAAGAAGTCGACCGAGCAGTACTGGTCCGAACTGCTCGACCTCGACGGCGCGATCGAGTACGCCCAGGACGCGGAGGCCCTGGGCGTCGAATCCCTCCTGATGGCACAGAGCTACAGCCTGCCGGACCCGCTGCCGGTCATCGGGGCCCTCGTCCGCGAGACCCGGAAGGTGAAGTTCATCCTCGCCTACCGCCCGGGTCTGATGTCCCCCACGTTGTTCACCCAGATCGTCAACACCCTGTCGTGGATGTCCGACGGGCGGATCGCACTGAACGTGGTGGCGGGCATCTCCCCGGCCGAGCAGGCCTATTACGGGGACTTCCTCGCGCACGACGACCGTTACGCGCGCGCCGGTGAGTTCCTCGACATCCTGCACCGCTTCTGGCGGGGTGAGACCCCGATGTCGTACGAGGGCCGGCACTACCGGCTCGAGGAGGCGCAGCTCGGCCTCGGGCACAAGGGGGGCGGCCGGCCGGAGATCTACATCAGCGGCGCCTCCGCCGTCGCCCAGCACACGGCCGTCACCCACGGCGACTGCTGGTTCCGCTACGGCGACACTCCCGCGGAGATCGCCAAGGCGGCCGAGCCCCTGCTCGCTCAGGGCACCGAAGTCGGCGTACGGATGCAGGTGCTGGCCCGTCGGACGCGCGAGGAGGCGCTGGCCGATCTCGCGGAGGTGATGAGCGAGACGGACGAGAACCATCGGGAGTTCGTCGCCCGGTTCGTGGCCGCCGCGGACTCCCAGGCCGTGAAGAACTCCTTCCGGCTGGCCGACGAGTCCGACCACGGCTGGCTCTCGCCGCTGATCTACTCCGGTGCCGTCGCCTACCGCGGCGGTCCCGCGCTGTGCCTGGTCGGCAGCTACGACGAGGTCGCCGCCTACCTGATGGAGTACAAGGCGGCCGGGGTCAGCCAGTTCATCTTCTCCGGCTGGCCCGCCCGGGACGAGATGCGCCACTTCTTCACCGAGGTGGTCCCGCGCGTGCGCGAGCTCGAACAGCGCGCCCAGGCCCCACTGGCGGCACGCTGATGGCCGCCGAACGCACAGTGCGGGCGCTGTTCGCCGGCGGGGTGCTGCTGGGACTGACGGCGGAGCAGGTCGTGCTCTTCAGCGTCCCCCTGCTCATCTACCAGGAGACCGGGAACGTCTCGACCCTCGGCGTCGCCTACGCCGTCGAATGGCTGCCCTGCCTGCTGGCCTACGCCTTCGCCGGCGTGCTCGCCGACCGGGACGGCGGACCGCGGCTGTTCCTCCGGGCCAACACCGGGCGCGCCCTCGTGCTGGCCTGCGCCGTCGCCCTGTGCCTGGCCAGGCCGTCCTGGACCACAGCGGTGCTCATGGTCAACGGCGCGCTGCTGGCGACGCTGGTGGCGCCCGTGCGCATGGCCATTGAGAAGGTGGTCCCCCTGCTCGCCAAGGGCGACGACCTCGCCAAGACCCAGGCGCTGGTGCAGAACACCGAGCTGCTCGCCCAGGCTCTGGGGCCGGGCCTGGCGATGGGCGCCGTGGTGGTCCTCGGCAAGCTGTGGCTCCTCGGGCTCGCCGCCGCCATGTTCGCCGTCGCGGCCCTGTGCTGGCTGCCGCTGCCGCGCCCGGCCCGCGAACCCGCCCCGGCCGCGGCCGACGGTGCCACCGGCACGGCCCGCGCGACGCTGGCCGAACTCGCCCTCGGCTGGCGGCTGCTGGCCGGCAACCGGCCGGTGATGCTGCTGGCCTGCGTGAACTTCTCCATCAACCTGGTGTTCGCCACCGTGCTGGGGGCCAACGCAGCGGTGGTGACCGGGGTGCTCAAGGCACCGGAGTCGTCCTTCGCCCTGCTCAACATGTGTGTCGGCGTCGCGGGCTTCCTCAACCTGATGCTCACCCCGCTGCTGCTGAAGCGGTTCGACGTGCGGTTCGTCGGGGCGCTCGGCTTCTCCGTGCTGTGCGCCGCGCTGCTGGTCCTCGGCCTCGCACCGACCTTCGGCGTCTACGGGACGGCGTTCGTGCTGGGCATGTGCGGCGTCGCCTACTTCAACATCTACAACCGCACCCAGCGCGTGCGGGTCATCCCCAAGGAGCACCTGGGGAAGGTGATGGGCCCGTTCTTCCTGCTCAACCTGCTCTCCTTCCCCATCGGCGGCCTGCTGATCAGCGCCTTCGGCGCCTCGCTCGGCCCGCAGCGGCTCGTCGCACTGCTGGCGTTGCTGCTCACCGCCTTCGGCGCGGTGCTGCTGCCGCTGACCATGCGCAGCTTCCGCACGGCTCTCGCCGCACGCGAGAGCACACCACCCGTCCCGGTCGAGGCATGAGCGAGACGCACTCCACGAGAGCCACCGGACGCACCGGTCGCACCGGACTCCCCGGTCGCACCGGATTCCAGAAGACCAGAAGAAAGGGGGCAAGTCATGAACGTGCTGGCCGATGACGTGCGGCGGCCGGTGGATCCGGCGGTCTTCCGCGACGCGATGGCACTGCTCGCGGCCCCGCTGACCATCGTCACCACGCTCGACGCCCAGGGTCACCGCCAGGGCTTCACCGCGAGCTCCGTGACGTCGGCGTCCCTCGAACCGCCGCTGCTGCTGGTGGGCCTGTCGAACACCTCCAGCTGCCGGCCGGCGCTGACCCAGTCGGACGGCTTCGTCGTCAACGTGCTCGGCGAGCAGCACGCCGAGGTCGCCGGCCGGTTCGCCGCGCGGGACGTGGACCGGTTCGCGGAGCAGGACTTCGGCAGCTGGCCGGGGTGCGGACTGCCGTATCTGACCGACGCGAACGCCGTGCTGCGGTGCACCACGGTGGACCGCGTCCCGGTCGGCGACCACCTGTTGCTGATCGGCGAGTTGACCGGCGTCCTCACACCCGGCTCGGCGCCGCCTCTGCTGTGGTACCAGCGCGCGTTCCGCTCCACCCGGAGGGCCTCGTGAAACCGGCCCACGTGCTGCTCGCCGTTCTGATCACCGCCGTATGGGGGGTCAACTTCTCGGTGATCAGGATCGGGCTGGACTCGGTGGACCCGTTCGTCCTGGCCGGACTGCGGTTCCTGCTCTGCGCCCTGCCCGCCGTCTTCTTCATCCGGCGGCCCGACGTGCCCATGCGGTACGTCGCCGGGTACGGCCTGGTCTTCGGCGTCGGCCTGTGGGGCGTCGTCAACCTCGGTATCGCGACCGGGCTGTCCTCCGGGGTGGCGTCGCTGGTGCTGCAGTTCAGCGCCTTCAGCACGATCCTGCTCGGCGCGGCGGTGTTCCGGGAGCGGGTGTCGCGTCACCAGTACGCGGGCGCTCTGCTGGCCCTGCTCGGCCTCGGCGCCATCGCCTTCGTCACCGACGGCAGCGTCACCGCCCTGGGCGTGGTGCTGGTGCTGTGCGGTGCCCTGTCGTGGAGCGTGGCCAACATCCTGCTGAAGAAGTCGGCGCCGAAGGACGTCCTGGCGTTCCTCGTGTGGTCGAGCCTCTTCTCACCGCTGCCGCTGTTCGCCCTGGGCTGGGCGACCGGGGGGTCGGCCGTGTTCACGGATCTGGTGTCGGGGCTCGACTCCGTGGCCGTGCTGTCGATCCTCTTCCAGGCCTACCCGAACACCGTCTTCGCGTACGCCGTCTGGAACTGGATGCTGCGGGAGTACCCCGTCTCCACCGTCGCCCCGCTGTCGCTGCTGGTGCCGGTCTTCGGGCTGCTGGGGTCGGTGCTGATCTTCGACGAGCGGCTGCCGGGCATCAAGTCGCTCTCCATGGCTCTGATCATTCTCGGCCTGGTGGTCGGTCTCTACGGCAACCGGGTCGCCACCGCGTTCAAGAACGTGAACCGTCTGGGGGAGGTCCGATGAATCAACACGCAATGATCCCGGGGGTCGTCGACGGGACGGTGTCCGTCTCGCTCGACCACGCGGGAAACGTCACTCTCCACGTCCTCGTCGGAGACGTCGGGCTCTCGGGTGCCGGCGGGGGCGACTACGTGGAGATCGTCCTGGGTCCGGAGCACGCCGGCGAACTCGGCGAAACGCTGCGCGGCGTCAATCACCGCAGCCAGACGGTGCCCTGCTCGGTGGGCGTCCGCTTCGACTCCCGCCCCTCGGCGCTGAGCACGGCCGCCTGCTGAACGCAACGACGAACAGCGCACCGGAAGAACCGCAGCGGAAGAACCGCACCGGAAGAACCGCAGCGGAAGAACAGACAAGCACGGAAACAGAGAACCACGGAACCGATTGGAGCTGTTGTGTCGGCGATCAACTCCGCAGTCCGGAGTGCCGGTGTCGAACCCTCGTCCCCGCCCGGGCCCGGTGACGCCCGCGAGTCCATGGCCCGCCTGCCGAAGGCGCTCCAGTACCCGCTGACCCTGTTCACGGGAAAGGCGCTGCCCGGCCAGGCCGCCCCGGGCTGGACTCCCACCCTGCACCTGGCCACGGCGCTCTCCTCCACGGTGGCGGGTGTCCTGATCGGCGCCCTGGGCTGGGTGCTGGGCGGTGGCTGGCTGCTGCTCCTCATACCCGGCTGGGCGAGCACGCTGCACGGCATGCGCAACCTGCGGATGATGATCTACCACCAGTGCTCGCACCGGAACATGTACCGGCAGCGGAAGCTGGACCGCTTCATCGGGCACGGCATCTCCAGCCTGCTCATCATCCAGAACTTCCAGCGCTACAGCCGCGAGCACGTCAAGGACCACCATGCCGCCGGGCACATGACGCTCAAGGACCCCACCGTCCAGGCGTTCCTGGTAAGCCTCGAACTGCACCCTGGTATGACGCGCCGTCAGATGTGGCGCCGGCTGCTGGGCAAACTCGTCTCCCCGCGCTTCCACTTCGCCTTCGCGGTCGCCCGCACCCGTGCCTTCTGGAGCGAGTCGGCCCGCAGCGAGAAGGTCTCCGCGCTGGTGCTGTACGGCGCCGCCGTCACGGCCGGCATACTCACCGGCGCCTGGCCGGCCCTGCTGGTGATCTGGTTCGTGCCGCTGATCCCGCTGTTCCAGATGAGCAACACGCTGCGCCTGTGCGTCAAGCACACCTTCCCCGAACCCGGGGTGGAGGTCCGCCACGGCCGTGAGTACTTCTCCAGCCTGACCAACGCCATCTTCATCGGCGACCCCGTCCCCGCCGTCGGCCTCCCCCTCGGGCAGCGCCTTTCGGCCTGGGCCCGCTGGACGCTGCGGCTGGTGTTCCTGCACGCGCCGTCCCGCTACCTGGTGCTCACCGGCGACACCGTGGTGCACGACTACCACCACCGCTACCCGGCGGCCCGGAACTGGGCGAACTACATCTTCGCCCGCCAGGAGGACATCGACACCGGCCACCAGGGCTGGCCCCCGTACCACGAGGTCTGGGGCCTCGTCCCCGCCATCAGCCACGTCTTCGACTCGCTGTCCCGCGCGGACGCCCAGGAGTACGACATCAACCATCTGAAGGCGGTCAGCAAGCGCGAACTGTTCGCGGCCTTCGACGACTGACGGCCGGCGCGACCGGTGCGGCCGGCGCGATCGACAACGGACAAGACCGCAGACAGAAACGTGGGACGAGGAAACAGGTTCATGCAGAGCCAGCAAGCAACAGCAACCCGCACGGTGATCCTCGGCGTGGCCGCCAGCGACAGCCACGCCGTGGCCAACCATCTGATCGCGTACTCGTTGCGCGGCGTCGGCTTCGATGTCGTCAACCTCGGCACATGCACCCCCGTCGAAGAGTTCGCCACAGCGTGCGGCGAGCATCCCGACGCCGAAGCCGTCATCATCGGCAGCCTCAACGGCCACGTCCACGAGGACCTGCGCGGACTCGCGGAGGCCAAGAACTCCGGGCAGATCGCCTGCCCGGTCATCGTCGGCGGCAACCTCTCCGTCGGCAGCCACAAGGACGCGTCGGACCACGAGCGCCTCTATGCCCTCGGCGTCGACCACATCCTGGCCGACCCGGCCCAACTGCCCGCGCTCCTGGACCTGTTGCGCGCCACGCGGGAGCACGCGGCGCCCATGCGTACGGCGTCATGACGAGGACGCACAAGCCGCTGGCCCTTCTCGGCGCCCCCGCCGGGAAGGGCCCCTCGGCGCACACCCCCGCCGGGGACACGGACCCGGGCCTGCCCACCCTCGCGGAGTCGGCCGCCTACATCGGCGCGCTCGGCAAACCGACGGCCGCCGACGTCCTCGAGGCCTGCCGTGCCTCGGGCCGGGTGGCCATCCAGCCCCGGTGCGGGGTCGGCGGGCACGCCGAGATGATGCACCTGCTGACCACCCTGGAGGCCGAGGCCCGCCCCGACATCCTCACCCTCACCATCGACTCGCACACCCGGCTCAAGCGGTTCGAGGAGGCGCTGCGCACCCTCAACCTGCGCCCCGCCGACCTCAACGGCTATCCCCTGGTCGCCCACGGCTGGCGGCGCGGCCGGGAGCTGAACGAGTCGGTCGCCGCTCCCCTGGAGATCCGGCACGGCTCACCGGACGCCAGGCGGCTCTTCGACGTCTCCGTCGCGTCCGGGATCACCTCGTTCGAGGGCGGCGGGATCTCGTACAACCTGCCGTATTCCAAGGCGGTGCCGCTCACCGAGTCCCTCGCGGCCTGGCAGGACGTCGACCGCCGCTGCGGCGAGCTCGCCGAGCACGGCGTGATCATCGACCGGGAGCTGTTCGGCACCCTCACCGCCGTCCTGGTGCCGCCCTCCATCAGCCTGGCCATCAGCGTCATCGAGGCGGTGCTGGCCGCACGCGCGGGCGTGCGCTGCGTCTCCGTCGCGTATCCGCAGGGCGGCCACCTCGCCCAGGACATCGCGGCGCTGCGCTGCATCCCCGTCCTCGCCGAGCGCTACCTGCCCGCCGGTGTCCAGGTGCACGCCGTGCTGCACGAGTTCATGGGGGTCTTCCCCCGGCAGCGCGGCAACGCCGAGGACCTCATCCTCTACGGCGCGCTGGTGGCCCGGCTCGGCGGCGCCTCCAAGCTCATCACCAAGACCTACCAGGAGGCGTACGGCATCCCCGACACCGGGGCCAACGTGGCGGGCCTGAGGCTCGCGGACCGGGCCAACTCACCGCTGCTGGGCTTCCTCACCGTCGACGAGGCGAGCATCGCCGACGAGCGGGAATGGATCCTGGCGGAGGTCGCCGACCTGGTCGAACCGCTGATCGAGCGGGCCGACCTGATCGAGGCGGTCGCCGAGGCGTTCGACCGGGGCCGGCTGGACATCCCGTTCAGCGCCAGCCGCCATGCCCGCTCGGACATCATCCCGCGGCGCGACGCCGAGGGCGCCATCCGCTATCTGTCGGCGGGGTCCCTGCCGTTCTCCGCGGCCAACCGCCGCCGCAACGAGGAACTGCTCCAGGCAGTGCCCGACGCCGAGGCCGGGCTCGGAAACCTGATGGCCGGACTCACCGGTGACATCAACTACTTCCGCCATGTTTTCGAAGAGACCGACCAGACAACGTCACTGGGCGGAACCAGTGCCGACATCCCAGCGAGCAAGTGAGGTACCCATGCGCGCGATCCAGGTGAGCGGGGCAGGCGGCTCCGCGGCCCTCGACCCGACCGAACTGGCCGAGCCCACGCCGGCACCCGGCGAGGTCGTGGTGCGCAACGCCGCGATCGGACTCAACTTCATCGACGTCTACTTCCGCGACGGCACCTACCCCACGACGTATCCGTTCGTCCCCGGCCAGGAGGCGGCGGGCACCGTCACCGCCGTGGGCGAGGGCGTCGAGGGCGTCGCCGTGGGCGACCGGGTCGCCTACGCCACCCAGCTGGGCGCCTACGCGGAACTCACCGCCGTACCGGCCGCCAAGCTGGTGCCCGTCCCCGAGGGCGTCGAACTCCGTGACGCCGCGGCCGTGCTGCTGCAGGGCCTGGCCGCGCACTACCTCACCCACACCACACACCCGATCGTCACCGGTGAGAACGTGGTCGTCCTCGCCGCGGCCGGCGGCCTCGGCCAGCTGCTGGTACAGCTGGCCGCGCACGGCAAGGCGACCGTGATCGCGGTCGCCTCCAGCGAGGAAAAGCGCCGGATCGCGCTGGCGGCCGGTGCCCAGCACGCCCTGCCCTACGACGGCTTCGACGAGCGGGTCCGGGAGATCACCGGCGGCGAAGGCGCCCATGTCGTCTACGACTCGGTGGGCGCGGACACCTTCGACCGCAGCCTCGGCTCGCTGCGCCGCCGCGGCCACCTCGTGGTCTGCGGGCTCTCCAGCGGCCCGGTCGGCGCGATCGACGTCGAACGGCTGCGTACGGCGGGTTCCGTGACCCTGACCCGGCCGTCGCTCGCCGACCACGTGCCCGACGCGGCGTCCCTGCGCGCCGCCGCCGCGGAGCTGTTCGGCTACGTCGCCGACGGCGTCGTACGGCCGCGCGTGCAGGTCGAGCTGGACCTGGCCGAGGCGGCGCGGGCCCACGACCTGCTCGAGGGCCGGGGCACGACCGGGAAGGTCCTGCTGACGCCCTGACGGCGCGGCGCGGCGGACTGCACGAAGGAAGCGCCGAGGACGGTGCCGAAGAGCGCCGAGGAAGGCTGAATCATGAGTGTCGAAGCGGGAGTCGGGACGAAGGCCGCGCATGCCGCCGTCACGGTGGGCAGCACGGACACGGCGGGCCCGCGGGCCAGAGGGCTCGGCACGGTCCCGGCGCCGCTGCTGATGATGATCGGCATGGTCAGCACCCAACTGGGCGCGGTCTTCGCCAAGCAGTTGTTCGGCACGGTGGGCCCCGCCGCCATGACGGTGCTCCGTCTCGGCTTCGCCGCCGTGGTGCTGTTGCTGTGGTGGCGGCCCTCGTTCCGCCTGGATCGGCGCACCGCCCTCGCGGTGGCCGGCCTCGGGATCACCATCGCGGGCATGAACATCTGCTTCTACCTGTCCATGGCCCGCATGCCCGTCGGCGTGGCGCTGACCGTCGGCATGGCCGGACCGCTGATGGTCGCCGCGCTGTCCAGCCGGCGGGCGCGCGACCGGCTGTGGACCCTGCTGGCCGGCGCGGGCATCGCCATGCTCGGCTGGCAGGGAGGCGCCGCGGGCCTGACGGGGATGCTGATCGCCGCCGCCTGCGCCGTGTTCTGGGGTGCGTATGTGCCCATGTCCGCCCGGGTCGGCGCGCTGCTGCCGGGTGGTGGCGGGCTCGCCCTGGCCATGCTCTTCGGCACCGTGTGCGCCCTGCCGTTCGGACTCGCCGAGGGCGGGGCGGCCCTGGCCGACCCATGGGTGCTCGCCTTCGGGTTCGGCGTCGCGATGCTGTCCTCGCTCGTGCCCTACACCTGCGAGATGGAGACGCTGCGCCGGGTGTCGGCGCTGGTCTTCGGCGTGCTGCTGAGCCTGGAGCCGGCGATCGGCGCCGTTGTCGCGCTGATCGTGCTGAGCGAGACCCTGTCGCCCGGTCAGGTGATAGGCCTCACGTCCGTCGTCGTCGCGTCGATCGGGGTCATCCGCAGCACCCGTACCGCCTCCTGAACCCGCCCCGGCTCCGCCCCGAGCACCGAACCCCACAGAAGGACGAGATTCGTGAACGACATGAACCCCGCCACCACCGGCACCGACCGGCGCGTGGCACTGGCGGGCACCGCCGACGGCATCGAGCAGCTGCGCACGCTGGTGGACACCGCCCTCGACGCGGTCTGCGACGCGGCCGTCAAACGAGGTGGCCCGGTCGTCGCGGGCGGCCCCGGCGCGGCGATCGCCGCCGTGCGGGACCTGGTGCGCCAGGACGGATTCCTGACCGGCGCACCGGGACCGGACCGCGTGGGCGAGCTGTTCGAGGCGTACGCGACCTGGGCCGCCGATCTCACGCATCCGGCGGCCGTCTCGCGCATGCAGTGCGCGCCCACGCCCGCCGCGGTCGCCGCCGAACTGCTCGCCGCCGTCCTCAACCAGTCCCTCCACTCGTGGGAGAGCGGCCCCTTCGCCCTCGAACTGGAGCGCCGGCTCATCCGCGAGATAGCCGGCTGGGTCGGCTACGACGAGGAGGCGGCGTCCGGGACGCTCACTCCCGGCGGGAGCATCTCCAACCTCATGGGGCTGCTGCTCAGCCGCGACCACGCGCTCGGGGACATCGCCGACGGTGACGTCTCGCAGACGGGACTGGTCGGTCAGGGGGCGCGGCCGCGGATCCTGTGCTCCGCGGCCGCCCACTTCTCCATCGCCCGTGCCGCCGGCTTCCTGGGGCTGGGGCGCGACGCGGTGGTGAAGGTGCCGGTGGACGACATGGGCCGGATGATCCCGGACGAGGCCCGCCGCCTGCTCGACGGATTCGGCCCGGACGAGACACCCATCGCCCTGGTGGCGACCGCGGGCACCACCGACCACGGCTCCTTCGACCCGCTGCCGGAGCTCGCCGCCCTGGCCGCGGAGCGCCGGACATGGCTGCACGTCGACGCCGCGTACGGGATCGGGGCCCTGTTCTCCCAGACCCTCGCCACGCACCTCGACGGTCTTGCCGAGGCCGACTCCATCGCCTTCGACCTGCACAAGTTCGGCTGGACCCCGGCGTCCTCCAGCGTGCTGCTGGTGCGTGACCGGGCCCGGATGAGCCCGCTCACCCAGCAGGCCGTCTACCTCAACCCGCCGGACGACGAGGCGGAGGGATACACCGCGCTCCTGGGGACGTCGCTGCAGACCACCCGCCGCTCCGACGCCTTCAAAATCGCGGCGTCGCTGCTCGCCCTCGGCCGCAAGGGCATGGGCGACTGGGTCGACGCCTGCCACGCGCAGGCCAGGCATGCGGCCGCCCGCATCGCCGGCGACCCCGACCTCGAACTGCTCGCCGAACCGGTGCTCAGCACCGTGATCTTCCGGTGCCGGACCAGTGGGCCCATCGACGACGAGAGCGCCTGGAACGCCGCGGTCCGGCGGCACCTGATGGCCGAGGGACGGGCCCTCCTCGCCCGCACGAAGGTACGGCGCCCGGACGGCGAGCTCCAGGTGCACCTGAAGCTGGTCTTCCTGAACCCGGCGACCACGACCGCTGAGATCGACGCACTCCTGGACGACGTCGTCACCGCGGCCACGGAGGTCCGGGAGGCGAGGGCGCGGGCGGGCGCCGGCCGTTCCGCCCCTGGAGCGGAATAACCGGAGAGTGCCTCCTGTTGGATGGGTGCGGACAGCGCACGGCACCACAACAGGAGGCACCCACCGTGGCGGCAGACGAGACCAGGGGCGACACGGCACGAGGCGGGGAGACCCAGGCCGACGGGATCCGGGGCACCACCCAGGGCACCGCCCCCGTCCCCCTCTCCGTCCTGGACCTGGTCACCGTCAGCTCCGGCCGCACCGCCACCGACGCCCTGCGCACCAGCGTCGAACTCTCCCGCCTCGCGGAGTCCCGCGGCTTCCACCGCTACTGGGTCGCCGAGCACCACTCCATGCCGGGCGTGGCCTCCTCCTCCCCGGCCGTGATCCTCGCCCACCTCGCCGCCCACACCACCCGCATCCGCCTCGGCTCCGGCGGCGTGATGCTCCCCAACCACGCCCCCCTCGTCATCGCGGAACAGTTCGGCACCCTGGAGGCCATGGCCCCCGGCCGCATCGACCTGGGCCTCGGCCGCGCCCCCGGCACGGACGGCGCCACAGCAGCCGCCCTCCGCCGCACCGACCTCCTCAACGAGGGCGCCGACGACTTCCCCGAGCAACTCGCCGAGCTCACCCGCTTCCTCGACGACGACTTCCCCGACGGCCACCCCTACCGCCGTATCCACGCCGTCCCCGGCCCCGTCCAGGCGACGTCCCCCGGCGGCGTCCAGTCCCCGCACCGCCCGCCGGTCTGGCTGCTCGGCTCCTCCGGCTTCAGCGCCCGCCTCGCCGCCGTCCTCGGCCTGCCCTTCGCCTTCGCGCACCACTTCTCGGCACGGAACACCGTCCCGGCCCTGGACCTGTACCGGGAGTCCTTCCAGCCGTCGGCCGTCCTCGACGAGCCCTACGCCCTCATCGGCGTCTCCGCCCTCGCCACCGACGACGAGAAGGAGGCCCGCCGCCAGATCAGGGCCGCCGCCCTCAGCATGATCCGCCTGCGCACCGGCCGCCCCGGCCTCATCCCCACTCCCGAAGAGGCCGAGGCCTACGAATTCACTGCGCTGGAGCGCGAGTTCGCCGACTCCTGGAACGCCAACGTCATCCACGGCACCCCCGACGAGGTCCGCGCCGGCCTCGACGACCTCCAAAAGCGCACCGGCGCCGACGAGTTGATGATCACGAGCAACGCGCCCGGCACGGACATACGCCTGCGCTCGTACGAACTCCTCGCGGATGCCTACGGATTGCCCACGGCCGCGTAGGCCCCCGGAACCTCACACCCGCACACCCAGCAACTCGGAGATGCGATCCGGCGGCACCGGCCGTGAGTACAGCCACCCCTGGCCGGTGTCGCAGCCGATCCGGCGCAGCCGCGAGGCCTGCGCCAGCGTCTCCACACACTCCGCGGTGACCGTCAGCCCCAGCCGGTGGGCAAGCTGGATCATCGCCTCGACCACGACCTCGTCGGCGGGGTTCGGCGGCACGGCGGTGCTGTTGTCGCTCTCGTACTGGAAGCCCCGTACGAAGGAACCGTCCAGCTTCAGGACCGAGACCGGCAGCCGACTGAGGTAGGCCAGGTTCGAGTAGCCCGTGCCGAAGTCGTCGATCGCGATGCGCACGCCCATGTCGCTGAGTGCCTGGAGGGCCTGGAGCGGCCGTCCCGCCGAACCCATCACCGCCGATTCGGTGAGCTCCAACTGGAGCAGGTGCGGGGCGAGTTCCGTCTCGTCGAGGATCCGCGCCACGTCCGCGACCAGGTCGGAGTCCCAGACCTGGCGTACGGCCACGTTCACGCTCACGAAGATCGGCGGCTCGTCGGGGTGCGTGACCTGCCAGGCGCGGGCCTGGCGGCAGGCGGTCGCCAGGATCCAGCGGCCGAGCGGCACGATCGAGCCGTCCTCCTCGGCCAGTCCGATGAACCGATTCGGCGCCAGTACGCCGAACTGAGGATGTTTCCAGCGGACAAGCGCCTCGACGCCGCGCAGCCTGCCGTCGCCCATGCTCACCAACGGCTGGTACTCCAGGGCGAATTCACCGCGGTCGATGGCCGGGCGCAGGGTGGAGGCGAGGGCCTGGCGGGTCATGCGGTGGGCGTTGCGTTCGGGGTCGAAGAGCGTCCAGCGGTCCTTGCCGTCGGCCTTCGCCCAGTACAGCGTCGTGTCGGCGGCCTGCATCAGGGCGGTCGGGGTGGTGCCGGCTGCCTGGCGCTCCACGACGCCGATCGAGGCCGACACCGACAGGCGCCGGCCGGAGAGGTCGAAGGGCGCCCGCAGGGACTCCAGTACCGACTCGGCGAGGTCGGCCAGTTGCTCGGTGCCCGTCGAGTCCTCGACGAGCAGGGCGAACTCGTCACCGCCGAGCCGGGCCACCAGCGGCGGGATCGACCTGGTCAGCCCCGCCTCCTCGGCGCAGTGCGTGAGCCGTTCGGCCACGGCGGCCAGCAGGCTGTCACCGACGCGGTGGCCGAGGGTGTCGTTGATCGCCTTGAAGCCGTCAAGGTCCAGATAGCACAGCCCGATTCGGCCGGTCGTGCCGTTCTCCTCGTACGACTCCGCCTCCAGCGCCGCCGACAGCCGCTCGAAGAACAGCGTGCGGTTGGGCAGCCGGGTCACCGCGTCGTGCATCTGCAAGTGCCGCAGCTTCGCCTGGAGTTCGCGGTGGTCGCTGATGTCGGCGACGGAGAGCAGGACGCCGCCCGGCTCCTCGGCGGGCAGGGGGGCGACCGTGACCTGGACCCACAGGGAGTGTCCGTCCGGGTGCTTCAGGCGGCGTGTGCAGCGCAGTTGGGCCTGGCGGCCGCGCAGCACCTCGCGGTAGGCGTGCCAGGCGCGGGCGTCGGAGGTGAGGTCCACCAGATCGGCGGCGACGCAACCGGCCAGCTCCGCGGGCCCTTTACCGAGCAGCTCGGCGAAGGCGGGGTTGGCACCGGTCACCAGACCCTCGCGGTCGACCACGGCCATTGCCAGGGGGGCGGCCGAGAAGACGGAGGAGTAGGGAGGCGTCAGAGGTGGCGCCCCGGTACGGGGGGGTGTCTGTGCGTTACTCTCTGTGACGGCCGGCCGGATGAGGTCTGCCGTAGGCGTCGGCCCTTCGGACGTTCCGCTCACCGCTCGCTCCCGCAGTGCACTCGATCTCGGATGGGTCTCATCGGAATGGCCGGCCGGGGGGTGGTCGGCCGCCAGGCCGTGTCCGTGCAGGAAAGTGTCAGGAAAGTGTGCCGATCATAGAGGCTGGTCCCGGGCCCTTCCAGCCACTGTTCAGTGTTCCCATGTGACCCGACCTTCTGACAGATCGTTTCTGCCCGCACCTGGACGGCTTCTTCGGGCCCTCGACCGATTGTGACGTTCCGTGAGCGATTCGGGGGGGTCGATTCTGGCGATCCCTCGGCCCTCTCACCCATCCGGTGCAGGCAAACAGGGCGTAGTACGACAATCTGACTGAGGCTGGGTGCGGTGTCCCGTGAACCGCTCCCGGAGGTCGACGTGCCGCGTCAGTTCCCCCTGCTCCCCGGCATGGGCCGGCTGTGGGAGTGGCCCCGACTGCGCAGCACCGCCGCACTGTTCACCACGATGTCGGCACTCGCCGCGACGTCCCTGGTCGCCGGCCCTTCGACCGCCGAACCCTTCGACACGACGCCCTGCGCCCTGGAGCGCACGGAGGCCCACCACTCCGAGGGCCTGGACACCTGGAACGCCGCCTATCCGCGCCCGACCCGCGAACTCGACGCGGTCATGGTGTTCCTGTCCTTCCCCGACTCGGCACCCCGGACGACACCCGCCGAACTGACGGCCGACCACTTCCCGGCCACCACCCGCTTCTTCGAACGCGCCTCCTACGGCAGATTCACCCTGCGCCCGCATCCACTGCGGCACTGGATCCCGATGCCGAAGCCGTCCACCGCGTACGCCATACAGCGTGACTGGCACGTCGACGACCGGGCTGCCTATCTGCGCGACGCGCTCGCCGCGGCGGACCGGAAGGTGGACTTCTCCCGCTACGACGTCGTCTACTTCGTCGCCGACCCGGACGCGCCCGGCGTCGACTCGGACGCCACGAAGGTCGTCAACCTGGACACCCCGCTGCGGGCCGACGGCACGGACATCCGGCGCGTCGTCACGGTGTTCGAGGACCATCCGCCGGACCGGCTGGTCCTCGCCCACGAGACCGGCCACGTCTTCGACCTGCCGGACCTGTACCACCGCCCGGCGGACGGCAAGGGCGACTGGGACACCTACGTCGGCGACTGGGACCTGATGGGCAGCCAGTTCGGGATGGCTCCGGACCTGTTCGGCTGGCACAAGTGGAAACTGGGGTGGCTGGAGCCCCGGCAGGTGGTGTGCGTGCGGGGGAGCGGCACCAGAGGCACGCGGCTGACGCTGGAGCCGCTGTCGGTGGGGCCGGGTGCCATGCCTGTGCGGACGGGTGCGGCGGGGGCTGCGGGGGTGCCCTGGCCGCCGGGGGCGTTCGATGGGGTCGGTGGGCTCGGCGCGGCCGGTGCGGCCGGTGCGTACGGCGCGCTCGGCGGGGTCGGCGCGGTCGGGGCAGTGCCGGGCTTCGGGCTGGGCAACGGCACCAAGCTCGCCGTCGTGCGCACCGGTCCCGAAAGCGCCCTGGCCTTCGAGGTGCGCGGCCCGGTGGGCAACGACGCGCAGGCCTGTCGGCAGGGGGTGCTGGTGTACCGGGTGCGCAGCCAGGCCGACTCCGGGGGCGGGCCGGTCGAGGTGATCGACGCCCACCCGCGCAGCGAGGCCTGCTGGGAGCAATCCGTGTATCCGCCCCTCGCGGACGCGCCGGTCGGGCTCGGGGAGAGCTTCACCGTGCCGGGGGACGGGGTGCGGGTGGAGGTGGAGGGGCGTACGGCTTCGGGGGCGTGGACGGTGAAGATCACGGCGGTCGGATAGCGCCTGCGCCGGGTTCGGGTAACGCTCACGCCGGGGGGAGGGGTGCGTGACGGCCGGGCGGTGCGCCGGGGCGAAACGGTACGCCGGGGCGCACGCGAAAAGCCCCTCGCTTCCGCGAGGGGCTTCCACTGTCTGTGCGCCGCCAGGGACTCGAACCCCGGACCCGCTGATGCTGCATTCCCCGGGGGCTGACCCCGGACCCCCAGCCGCCCCTGCGGGACCGGGAGAGCCGACCTCAAAAGCGAAAGCCCCTCGCTTCCGCGAGGAGCCTTCACCGTCTGTGCGCCGCCAGGGACTCGAACCCCGGACCCGCTGATTAAGAGTCAGCTGCTCTAACCAACTGAGCTAGCGGCGCCTGCTGACGTCGTAGACCTTAGCACCCTGGTCGGCGTGGGGAAAAATCGATATCCGAACGGCCGCGCGGGCCGCCCGCACGGCTGCCCAGAGCAGCACCTCGGGGCCCGGTAACCAGGGATGACGGGTGTCGGGGGCGACCAGCCAGCGGGAGCCGGAGGGGGCGTCCGTGCCGGACCCGGCCGGGACGGTCACCGCGTCCCCCGTGCCGTGGCACAGCAGTGGCGGGACGTCACCCGCGCGGCCGAACTCCTCCCACCGCAGCAGCGACGGCAGCCGCTGGGCGGTGCCGGGCGCGGCGAACAGCAGCATCCGGCCCCGGAACATCGCCACCGGCCCCGATCCGGGCCCCTCCTCCCACAGCTGGTCGACCATGCGTCGCCCGAAGACCGTGGGCGCGCTCACGATGTCGAACACGGAACCGCAGGCCAGGACCACGGGGGCCGTCGGCTGCTCGTCCCAGAGCGCCCGGATGCTGCGCGGATACGGTTCTGCGGAGGCGAGCCAGGCGGCGCCGTCCGCGGTGAGGGAGGCGGCGGTGAGGGAGGCGGGGGAGGGCGGGGCGTTGCGTGTGCTGCTCATGGCAGATACATCTACCGACGGTGAGCGCGCGGTTCCCGAGAGTTCCCGGAAATCGGGACAGGGCGGGGTGGCAGGGCGTATCTTGCCCGCCTGGCATATGCCCTTGGGGCACCCGCGTCGGTCCCTCTCGTCGGTCCCTCTCGGTCCGCGAAGGTCACACCGGGTCGACGTGGCCGGGCCCCTCGACCCCCCGCATGAGATCCCTGCCGAACTCCACCATCTTCTTGGCGTAGTCCTCGGTCCATTCGGCCTGCGCGGCGATGTCGGCGGGCGTCAGCCGGTCGAACCGCCGGGGGTCCGCCAGCTGGGCCGCCGCGATGGCCTGGAACTCCACCGCCCGGTCCGTCGCCGCCCGGAACGCCTGCGTCAGCTCGGTCGCCCGCGCCAGCAGCGCCCGCGGGTCGTCGATCGACTCCAGGTCGAAGAAGTGCTCCGGGTCGGCGGCCACCTCCGCGGGCTCGAAGAGCAGGGGCGCGGGGCGTAGCCGCGGTTCGTTCCGACGCGGCGTGGGCTCCGCCATGTTTTCTCCTTCTCCCGCATCACCGATCTGGTACGTCACCGATCTCATTGCTCCCCGGCGACCAACCCCCGCAACCGGGCACCCCCCGGTGAACCGGTCCACAGTCCATTGTCCCGCGCTCGCGCAAGTGGGCGCCGTGACAGGTCAGCCGGGCTGCCGTCACCCAGGCCGCCACTCGACCCGATGCTCCGCCAGCCGCGCCAACACCGCGTGATGCGCCCCCCAACCATCCGGGCTGTGTTCATTGGCCGCCTCCGGCGGCGTGCCGCGGTATCGGTATGCCGTTGCCGCGGCGGGCGTCCGGCGATGGGGGGCGTTGCGGTCTGCGCCGATGGCCCGCGTGCCGTGTTCGTTCACGGCCGCCACACCACCCGATGCTCCGCCAGCCGCGCCAACACCGCGTGATTCGCCTCCCAACCATCCGGAAACTTCACCACCGTCCCCAGCTGCACCGGCTCCGTCGACGGATAGTCGTCCAGCAGCTCGCTCACCCCGGCCCGGCACACCACGATGCACGCGTGACGGTGGCGGGAGGCGAGGACGCACAGGCGGCCCGTCTCCAGGTGGAAGGCGGTGGCGTCGGGGCGGCCGGAGAGGGGGTGGAGGACGACCGTGACGTCGTACTCGCGGCCCTGGAGGCGGTTCGCGGTGTCGACGGTGACGTCCGTCACGCCCAGCTCGGCGAGTGCCGCCCGGACCGCCGCCGCCTGGTCCCGGTGTGCCGTGCCGACCGCGATCCGGTCGGCGGTGAGGGGCGCGGGGTCGGGCGAGCGCTCCGACGTCGCCGCGCCGCCGCGGTCCAGCAGACGCCGTACGACCGTCGCCACCGCCCGTACCGCCTCGGGGTCCGTGCGCGGCGTGTGCCGGGCGGGCAGTTCCAGCAGGCCCCAGCCCGACTCCGCCGCCTCGTCGATCACCCGGTCGGGGCCCGAGCCGTCCGACGGGACCGCGAAGGAGAGGTGACGGTCGCCGTGGTCCGTGCCGCTGCGGAACGGCGTGTACGGGTAGAAGGCGTCGGAGACGAGGGGCGCGGCGGACGCGGGGAGCCGCCAGGACACCGGCAGGCGGTGTTGCGGCAGCTCGGGGTTGTGGGCGAGGAGGGTGGTCACGGCGGAGGCCGAGGGATCGTACGACAGGCCCGCCCACTGCTCGCTGCCCACGATCGCGAACGGGTCCAGCTGACCCGGGTCGCCGACGAACAGCGCCCGCTCGAACAGGCAGGCCACCGCGAGCAGCGAGTCCGAGCGCATCTGGTACGCCTCGTCCACGATCGCGTGCCGCCAGGGCTCGTCGACCTTGACGTGCGCCCACTTGGCCGCCGTGGAGATGACGACCGAGAGGCCGCCCAGATCGCCCGCCTTCGCCGACTTGCGTACGTTCGGCAGGTCGTCCAGCGCCTTGTCGTACGGGTCGGCGTCGCTGCTGTGCAGCCGGCCCACCGGCAGCTCGGGGTTCTTCTCGGCGAGCCTCAGCACCAGGTCGTCGACCTGGGCGTTGGTCTGCGCGACGACCATCAGCGGGCGTCCGGCGTCGGCGAGTTCCAGGGCCGCGCGGACGACGAGCGTGGACTTGCCGGCGCCGGGCGGGGAGTCGACGACGACACCGCGCGCGGTGCCGTGCAGCGTGTCGCTGAGGATCGCGTCGGTGGCCTCGGTCGCCGCGGCACCGGGGTCGAACACGGCGGTCACAGCACATCCTCCTCGGTCAGGGGATCGGCGGCCTCGGACTCCTGCTCCCCGGGCGGCCCGCCGTGCGTCCACGGCGTCTGCTCCGGGTCGGGCAGCTTGGCCCCGCCCCGCTGCTCGTGCTCGAACAGCGTGAAGCAGACCAGGTCGCCCTTCTCCGGCACGGACCCCGCCTCCGGCTCCTTGCCGCGGCCCATCTTGTCCAGCACGCGCAGCACGACCAGCGCACCGCCGTCCTCGCCGTTCTCGTCGGGGGCATCCTCGTGGCCGACGAACTCCGCCGCCTGCGGTTTCCCGCCCAGCGACCGGAACACCTTGGCCCGCTCGCCCAGATGCGGCCGGTCGTCCGTGCGGACGGTGACCAGCGGGCGCGGGCTCGGCCGCTTGCTCTCGCTGTACGCCATGACGACCTCGGTGACCTCGCCCGCGAACGCCTCCCCGGCCAGCCGCCGTCCCGCCATCACCAGCGGGTCGTCGAGCGCCTCCTGCGCGTCCAGGCGGGCCTGTTCGCGCTCGCGCGCGGCGAGCTTGTTGGCGGCGGTGACCGCGTCGTCCCGGCGCGGCTGTGGGGGCTCGCCGGCGAGGACGCGGTCGCGGTGGCCGGTGAACGACCAGCGGTCGCGGGTCCACCGCTCCTCGACGTGCTGCCCGGCCTCGGGCAGGTGGGACCGCAGCAGGTCCAGGCCGCGCCACACCGCGTCCCAGGTGGGCCGGGTCCGGGTCTCGACGAGGGCGCGGATCTCCCGCTCGGCGGCCGTGAGGTCACCGAGCCGGTCGTCGGCCTCCAAGCCGTCCTCGGCGGCGGCGAGGGCGGTACGGGCGCGGTCGTAGCGCTCGATGGCGGGGGCGAGCAGCTTGTTGTCGAAGGCCGGGTCGGTGGCCGGGCCCGCGGGTGGGCACAGCAACTGGCCCTCCCGGTCCCGCGCGAGCTCCGCCCGCAGCGCCGCCTCGGCGCCCGTCTCACCGTCCGGCCGGTCGAGCCAGGCGAGCAGCGCGCCCAGGTGCTGGTCCTCCAGGGTGGACTGGCCGGTCACCCAGTGCCGGGCCAGTACGTCCGTCATGGCCAGCAGCAGCGAGGAGCCGGGTACGCGGGCCCGCTCGCCGAAGTGGGTCAGCCAGCGGCCGAGCAGCGGTACGCGCGGGGGCGCGGGATAGGGGGCCTCCGGGTCCTGTTCCGCCGTACGCCTGAAGCGCATGGAGCGGCCCAGGAGCCGTACGAAGTCGATGCCCGCGCGGCTCGGCACGATCAGCTGAGGGGCATCGGCGCACAGCTCGACCTCGACCTTGACCCGCTTGCCGGTCTCCGGATCGGTTTCATTGCGCTCGGCCGCCTCGACGACTTCCGCGTGGGCGTCGATGTACGGCAGGACGACGTCCGCCAGCTCGGACAGGAACGCGAACCTGAGGTCGCGGTCGCGGGGCTGCGGTACGACCAGCAGGTGCGGGGCGTCCCGGTCGGTGCCGACCAGTGCGCCGAGCGGGGCGCCGGCCTCACCGGCGGTGGTGAGCGGCACGAAGACCAGGGGGCGGTCGGACAGGTGCCGGTGGCGGACGGTGGCGGCGGGCTGGGCGCGGCCGGTGCTGACGGCTTCGAGGCGGGCGAGGGTGGAGATCAGTGACACGGGGCCACCGCCTCCGTGCCGATGGCTTCCGACTCACTCCCGAGGGCATCCGCCGCACGGCCGGGCGCCCCGGTTTCCCGGCCGAGGGCCTCGGCCCGCAGCCGCGCCGCCCGGCGCAGGGCCGCCACCGCCGGGTCGTCCGGGTCGCCGGACTCGCCGCGGGCCGCCGACAGGACGTCCTCGACCATCGTCAGGCCGCCCAGCTCGGCCCGCACCGAACGGCCCAGCGACGTCACCGCGCCGGACGCGCGGGAGCGGGCGCGGCAGTGGAAGGCCAGCTCGCAGGCGGACAGGCACTCGGGCGCGTAGGTCGCCGGGACCGACTCGACGGCTGCCGTCAGGTCGGCGGTGGGCAGGTCGGGGGAGAAGCAGGTACCGGCGGGGAGGGTGTCGGCGATGTCCTCGATGCGGGTGAGCCGGGCCAGCTGGCGCGAGGTCACCGCACGCTGCTTGCGGACGTCCACGGCCGAGGCGGTGGGGAGGTTGGAGAAGTCCTTGGGGCAGACGAGGAGGACGCGGTGGCGCACGCGCGGAGAGGGGTCCAGCCGGGCGGCGATCCGCTCCAGTGCCAGCACGTACACCGCCGACTGCCGGGCGGCCGCGCCCACCTTGGCGGGGTCCGCCGAACCGTCCAGCATCGGGAAGGACTTGATCTCCACGACCGTCCAGCTGCCGTCCGGGTGCACGACCACCGCGTCCGGCTCCAGGAAGGCGGGCGAGCCGGCGACGTCCAGCGCGAGCATCGGATGGTCGAGCAGGGTCCACTCGCCGCGCGCCTCGGTGGCCTCCCGCAGCGCCAGTGCCGTACGGGCGGTGCGGCCCTCGGGGCCGGTCGCGGTGAGCTCGGGCACGCGCGCGTGGGCGGGCGGTTCGGCCGAGCGGTCCAGTCTCTCGTGGACCAGCCGCAGCAGCTCCGCGCCGCCGTCCGCCTTGACCTTGGCCTCGAAGGCGTTGCCGCGCGTGAAGGCGAACTGCGACTGCCCGAACACCGACGGCGAGCCCAGCGCGCTCGCCAGTGCCGCCTTGTTCACCCCGGCGCCGTCCAGGATCGCGCGCCGCTTGCAGCCGGGGTTGGCGGCGAGGGCGGCCAGGGCGCGCGCGTCCAGCGCCTTGGCCGGTACGTCGGGACCGCGCAGCTCAGCGAGCCGGTGCCGGAGCGCCGTCCCCCGCGTCCTGGGGAGAGGCACTCGGCTCGGCTCCCGATCCGAACCGGGACTCGCGCTGCCGTGGAATTCGCTCACCCGCGGAAGTCTGGCATCCGCCACTGACAATTGAGGAAGAAGCGTCGTCGGAGGCCACGGTGACGGTCTCGCGCGTACCGATTGCGACCGTGCCGCCGGAGGCCGTCGCGACGGGTGCGACCTCCGCCCCGAACCGCGCCCGGACCCGGTCCGCGGTCCGCATGACGTACGGCGCCAGCAGCAGCCCGACGCCCATCACGGCGGCGCCCGCGGCCGCGTCGAGGAAGTAGTGGTTGGCGGTGCCCATCACCACGATCGTGGTGATCAGCGGGTAGGCGACGGCCGCCACCTTCGTGAGGCGCGTCCCGCCGTACCGCCACAGCATCACCCCGCACCACAGCGCCCAGCCGACGTGCAGACTCGGCATGGCCGCGTACTGGTTCGTCATGCCGCCCATGCCCTTCGGCGCGCTCGCCGCGCCGCCCCACCAGCCGTACGAGCTGTACTGGGCCATCGTGTCCACGAACCCGTGGCTCTCGGCGAGCAGCCGGGGCGGGCAGGTGGGCAGCAGGGTGAAGCCGATCAGACCTATGAAGGTCGACGTCATCAGCCAGGTGCGGGCCGCGCGGTAGTGCACGGTGCGGGACCTGAAGATCCAGACCAGGAGCACGGGTGTGACCAGGTAGTGCAGCGACGCGTACCAGAAGTCGGCCGGGACGCCGAGCCAGGGCTCTCGGGTGAAGAGGCGGTTGAGGGGGTGCTCCGCGTTGAGGTACAGAGCCTTCTCGATGTCCAGGATCGCCAGACCGTGGTCGACGGCCGTGCTGACATCACCCCGGGCCAGGAGCCGGCCCGCCGAATAGCAGGCGTAGACCAGCAGTATCAGCGGCAGCTCGGTCCACCAGCGCAGGCGGGTCCGCGGCGTCGCCTCCACGCCAGCTGTCTCGGCGTGTGGCATCCGATCGCCTCCCCCTTCTTGTCGCGGCGCCCGGTGGACCGGTCGAACCACTTTACGGTGTACGCGTGCGCCTCCTTCGGGCGCCCCGGACCTCAAGACGCAAAGATCGCCCCCCGGGTTGCCCGCGCACAGCGTGCGCGATGATGGACGGGTTCCGCCTCTCATTTCTCCCGGAAGGCCGCTCCATGGCACCGCGCATCCTGCTGGCCCGGCACGGACAGACGGCATGGTCGCTGGCCGGCAAGCACACGGGCAGGACCGATGTGCCGCTCCTGGAGGAGGGCCGCAGGGGCGCGAAGCTGCTGGGCGAACGCCTGCACCGGCCCCCGTTCGACGGGCTGGCAGGGATCGAGGTCCGCACCAGCCCCCTGTCACGCGCGCGTGAGACGTGCGAACTCGCCGGCTTCGGCGAACGCGCGCGTACCTGGGACACGCTCATGGAGTGGGACTACGGCGCGTACGAGGGCATGACCCCGGCGGACATCCAGGCCGTACGGCCCGGCTGGCTCATCTGGCGCGACGGCGTGCCCGAGGGCGAGAGCCTCGCCGAGGTGACCGCCCGGGCCGACGAGGTGGTGACGTGGGCGCGCGAGGCGGACCGGGACGTGCTGGTGTTCGCGCACGGGCACATACTCCGCTCCATAGGCGCGCGCTGGCTGGGCCTGCCGCTCGACTTCGCGGCGCGCATCCGGCTCAACCCGACGTCGCTGTCGGTGCTGGGATGGGCGTACGGGGAGCCGGCGATCGAGAGCTGGAACGACCTGGGGCACTTGGCGGCGTAAGCGTAAAGGGGGCCGGGTGCCGACAGGGGGCCGTCGGCTATGCCGTGCGCGGCACGCTCGCGTGCCTCTCCAGGAAGACCGACACCCCACTGGCCCGACGGTGCGGCAGCAGCACCCGTGCCGTTCCCGCCAGCATCGTCTGCACCCGCGAGGACTGCACCAGGTCCAGCAGGTCCAGCACCCGCATCCCGGCCGCGGCGGCCTCGTCGGGAAGGCCCCCGCGGGCCAGGTCGTCCGCCAGTTCCGCCGTGTACAGCGCGATGTTGCGCGTGAAGTGCGGATCCTGGAGCTGGGCCGCGCGCCCGGCGTGCCGCGCCGCCCGCCGCCAGTTGCCCAGCGTCGACCAGCACTGCGCCTCCAGGGCCTCCAGCTCGGCTTCTCCGTAGAAGCTCATCCACTCGGGGTCGGCGTCCGAGCGGCCCCGCTCGAAGAAGGCCACCGCGCGGGCGAGGGCCTGTTCGCAGCCGGTGCGGTCGGCGAGCCCCGCCCAGCCGCCCGCCTCACGCAGCGCGAGCAGCGACATCAGACGGGGGGAGCCCAGGGGGCGCGCGACGCGTTGCGCGGCCTGCGCCGCCCGGACCGCCTCGCGTGGCCGTCCCGCGTCCCGCGCGAGGAACGACGTGTTGCAGAAGGCGTGCGCCTCCAGCGCCGGGTCGCCCGCCATCCGGGCGGTCGCCAACGCCTCCGCGTAGTGCGAGCGCGCGTCGTCGAACCGCCCCGAGTCGTGCGCCAGCCACCCCACCGAGATGGCCAGTTCACCCGCGCCCGAGTGGAGCCGGTCGCCGATCGCCTGCCGGGTCGTGGCGGCGTCGAGCAGTGCGTAGGCGGCGCGCAGCGGGGCGGCCGCCCGCCGGTAGAGGCCGTCGGCGCCGTGCCGGTCGTCGAGCACCCGGATGCGGCGTACGGCTTCCTCGAGCGCGTCCGCCTCGTGCCCCCCGGCACGCCTGACGGGACGCGCCGCGGCCGCGGCGTCGAAGGTGAGCCCCAAGGGGCCCAGCGAGGCGGCGGCCACCGTGGCGCCCCCGCCGGTCATGAATGCGCGACGCAGCACGTCGCTCTCCTCGTGGATCTCGTCGTTCTCGTGGTTCTGCTGTGCGCCGTACGGCTCGTACGGCTCGTACGGCTCGTACGGCTCGTACGGGTCCTGCGGGTCTCGTGGGACATACGGCTCGTCGGCCCCCCACTTCTCACTCGTGGTGTGCGCCGGGCTCGTGGTGTGCACGAGGGGCGCGTCCTCGTCGGTGCGCGCCCGGCGTCCGCGTACGGACGAGCGGGGCGCGAAGCCGAGGTCGGTGAGCGTGCGGTCGGGGAACATGTGCAGGAACACCCGTTCGTACGCATAGTTGGGACACCGGATCTCACCGGCCTCGACCCGTCCGACATAACGCGCGTCACAGCTGACCCGCTCGCCGATCTCGCGGGCGGCCCGTCGTACCGCCGCGGCGAACTCGGCCGGCGAGCGCTGTCCGCGCAACTCCCGGAACGTGAGATTCGGCCGCGGTGGTCTGGGGTACTGCTGGGACGAGGTCAGCTCTGACAACGCCATGGCCGGGTCCTCCCGTGCGAACCGTCGAACCATGCCGGAACGAGGACGAGTTGAACCGAATATCCGTGTGGTGCCCTTGTCTCCGGCGGGCAAGAACGTACCTGCTGTAGCGGACCCGCCACGCTGTGTTTGGCTACAAACCGGATATCTCATACGTGATCTGCCATGAACTGCCATCCTTTGCGGCGGACTTCCGCCGTAGCCGTTGACGTCACGACGCGTTGAACTCTTCGGACTGCACAAGGGGTTCCGTGGTGGAGGTCGAGATGGAGACCAGCCAGAGCGTCGTTCCTCGTACGCCGTCGACAACGGCCGGGCACGCGCCGACAGCAGAGTTCAGCGAGCCGCCGGAGGTGGGCTGCGACGTGGTCACGGTTCCGGCGCGGCAGGGCCTGGAGGCGGTCGACATCCTGCGACGGGGCGCCTGCGACGGGGTCGGGCCCGTGCTGCACGACGACGGCAGCGACACACTGGGCTTCGTCGTCCCGCCGGGCACGGCGGCCGCCTGGGACGTGCCCGGCAGCACCTGCACCGAGACCGACGGCCGGGGACTCAGCCTGAACCTGAACCCCGAGCCGCCCGTCGAGGGCTCGGACTGGCTCCTGCCGCCCGGTGAGGCGGACCTGGCGACCGACCCCGCGGTGCTGCGGGCGGCGCTGGGCGAGGCGGCGCGGCTGATCGAGGCGGCCGACAACTGCCGGTGACGCGTGGCCGCCGGTGAGGCACGGCCCGACGGCGGGTGGGAGCGCCCGTACCCCCTGATAATGGCCTCGTGGGAAAGTCCAGGAACCCGAGGCGCTCCGGCGCGGCCGTCGCCTCCGTCGTCGAGACCGTCGACGGCGGGCTCGCCGAGCTCATACCCGACCGGGACCGGGCACGGGCCTGGACGCTGCTGATCGACGGGGCCCCGCAGTCGCACGTCGACCTCGACGACCCCGCCTACCTCTCCTTCGAGTACCAGCGCCGCCTCGGCCACGTCATCGACCTCGTCGCCCCGCCCGGCAAACCCGTACAGGCCGTACACCTCGGCGGTGGCGCCCTCACCCTCGCCCGTTACGTCGCCGCCACCCGCCCCCGCTCCACCCAGCAGGTCGTCGAACGCGACGCGCCCCTCGTCCAACTGGTCCGCCGCGAGCTGCCGTTGGACCGCGGCGCCCGCATCCGGGTGCGATCCGTCGACGCGCGCGAAGGGCTCGCCAAGGTGCCCGACGGATGGGCCGACCTCGTCATCGCCGACGTCTTCAGCGGAGCCCGCACCCCGGCCCACCTCACCTCGACCGAGTTCCTCGACGAGGTCCGCCGGACGCTGAAACCCGGCGGTTGGTACGCCGCCAACCTCGCCGACGGGCCGCCGCTGGCGCATCTGCGCGGCCAGATCGCCACCGCCGCCGCCCGGTTCGCCGAACTGGCACTGGTCGCCGACCCGACCGTGCTGCGCGGCAAACGCTTCGGCAACGCCGTCCTCCTCGCCGCCGACCTGCCGCTCCCGGTCGCGGAACTGACCCGCCGCGCCGCGTCCGACCCGCACCCCGGCCGGGTCGAACACGGCAGGTCCCTCACCGACTTCACGGGTGGCGCCGTACCGGTCACGGACGCGGCCGCGGTCGCGTCACCGGCGCCGCCGCCTTCAGTTTTCAGGTAGTTCGGCGTCCTTCGGGTGAGTCAGTAGTTCCCGATCTCCACCCGCGGCGGCCCGTCGTGCCACGTACAGAACACCGACACCCGGTCCGCGCCCGAGCCGAACTCCACCCGGATCCACGTCTCCGTCTTCCACACCTGCATCGACCAGCCCGCGCCCGGAGTGGCGGAGACGAGGGTCGCGGAGGTCTCGCCGATGTCGAAGACCACGCGGCCGCCGTCGGTGTCGTAGCCCTTGACCTGGCCGGAGGCGGTGGGGGTCGGGGAGGGACTGGCGGTTCTCGGGGGCGTCTTCGAGGGGGGCGGGGTGGTCCGCGGCGTCCTGCTCGGCTTCGGTGAGGGACTCCCCGACGGGGTCGGCCGCTGCGTCGACGAGGCCAGTGGCTTCGACTCCTGTGTGGTCGCGTCGGCCGCCGTGATGGGCAGGGCGCGCGGTGGGTCGTACGCCGTGCCCGCCATCACCGTGTGGACGCCCCACCACGACAGCGTGACCGCCGCGCCCGTGGCGAGCGACCAAGCGAGTACGTGTACGAGTCCTCTGCGCATCGCGGGCCATACTGCCTCACGCGTCCCGGGCGTGTCGCGCGGTTGTGCGTGGGGGTGGAGTTGCCCACAGGGGTGCGGTTGTCCACAGCTGGTGAGTTGTCCACAGGCCCCGGCCCGGCTCGCTCGCATGGCGTACGGTGCGGCGCATGGCAAGTGTGCTCGTGGTCGAGGACGACCAGTTCGTACGCTCGGCGCTCATCCGGCACCTGACCGACGCCGCCCACACGGTGCGCAGTGTCGGCACGGCACTGGAGGCGCTGCGCGAGGTCGCCCATTTCCGTTTCGACGTGGTGATCCTGGACCTCGGACTGCCCGACCTGGACGGCTCCGAGGCCCTGAAGATGCTGCGCGGCATCACGGACGTGCCGGTGATCATCGCCACGGCACGGGACGACGAGGCGGAGATCGTCCGGCTGCTGAACGCCGGGGCGGACGACTATCTGACCAAGCCGTTCTCGGTCGAGCACCTGTCGGCCCGGATGGCCGCCGTCCTGCGCCGGGCCCGGTCGGGCAGCGGGGAGGCCGCCCCCTCCAGCGTGCTCCGCGTCGGCGGCCTGACCGTCGACCCGCTGAGCCGCCAGGCCGAGTTGGACGGCGTGCGCCTGGACCTCACCCGCCGCGAGTTCGACCTGCTCGCCTTCCTGGCCGGGCGGCCGGGGGTCGTCGTCCCGCGCAAGGAACTGCTCGCCGAGGTGTGGCAGCAGTCGTACGGCGACGACCAGACCATCGACGTCCATCTGTCCTGGCTGCGCCGCAAACTGGGCGAGACGGCCGCCAACCCGCGCTATCTGCACACCCTGCGGGGCGTCGGCGTGAAGCTGGAACCGCCCGTGGGGGAGCCACCGCGATGAGGTGGGCACTGGTCAAGGTCTGTCTGGCGGTCACCACCATGGTCGTGGTCGCCTTCGCCGTCCCGCTCGGACTCGTCATCCGGGAGATGGCCCGCGACCGCGCCTTCTCCAACGCCGAGCGGGAGGCAGCGGCGGTCGCCCCGGCGCTGTCCATCACCACCGACCGGGACCAGCTGGAGCGGGTCGTCGCCTCGGCCGGCTCGGACGCGGGCATGGCCGTGCACATACCGGCCTCCGGTGACACGGCCGCCGTCGACCTCGGCCGGCAGCGCGCCGCCGCCGACGACATCGCGACGGTACGGCGGCTGGGGCGTGCCTCGACCAGCGAGGTGCCCGGCGGGTCCACCCTGCTCCAGCCGGTCGCGCTGAGCTCCGGCGAGATCGCCGTCGTCGAGGTGTACGTCCCCGACGCGGAGGTCACCAACGGCCTCACCACGGCCTGGGCGGTGCTCGCCGGGGTCGGTATCGCGCTGATCGTCGGGTCGGTGGCGGTCGCCGACCGGCTGGGGGTGCGGATGGTGCGACCCGCGCAGCGCCTGGTCGAGGGCGCGCACGAGCTGGGGGAGGGCAAGCTGGGCGCCCGGGTGCCGGAGGAGGGGCCGAACGAACTGCGGCTGGCGGCGGTCGCGTTCAACTCGATGGCCGACCAAGTGGTGCAACTCCTCGCGAACGAGCGGGAGTTGGCGGCCGACCTGTCCCATCGCCTCCGTACTCCTTTGACCGTGCTGCGCCTGAACGCGGCCTCGCTCGGGGACGGTCCGGCCGCCGAGCAGACCCGGGCCGCCGTCGCCCAGCTGGAGCGCGAGGTCGACACGATCATCCGTACGGCCCGGGACGCCAAGCCGCAGACGGTGGCGGCCGGTCCCGGCGCCGGGTGCGACGCGGCCGAGGTGGTGCGCGAGCGCATGGCGTTCTGGTCGGCGCTGGCGGAGGACGAGGGCCGCAAGGTGCGGGTGGCCGGCGTGGACCGACCGGTGCGGATACCGGTGGCCCGGGCGGATCTGGCCGCCGCGCTGGACGCCCTGCTCGGCAACGTCTTCCGGCACACGCCCGAGGGCACGGCCTTCGCGGTCGACGTGCACAACGGCGAGGACGCGGTGATCGTGCTCGTCTCGGACGCGGGGCCCGGCATATCCGACCCCGAGGCGGCGATGGCGCGCGGACGGGGTTCGGGCAACGCCGGTTCGACCGGCCTCGGGCTCGACATCGTGCGGCGGCTCGCGGAGTCGACGGGCGGCGACGTGCGGATCGGGTCGTCGGTGCTCGGCGGGACCGAGGTGCGGATCTGGATCCAGCTGGGCGAGCGGGCGCCCGTGCGAAGGGGGCATCGCGGGGCGGTCCGAAGACGCCGTCCCGGCAGATTGGTCTCGACCTTTAACCGTCCCCGATCCCTTCCTTAAGCGCACCCCAAGGTCCCCAACCACCGTCCGGATCAGGCACTTTGCCCGATTCCGAATCGCCAGCGTGCTGCCGCACCCCACCCCTGAGCAGTGAAGGCAGGCACGCCAATGAGCACCCACCGGCGCACGGTCAGTGGCAGGAACAAGGCGATGGGCGGCCTGGTGACCGCGGCCGTGGCCGGCGGTGGCGCGATCCTGTTCACGGGTACTGCCCAGGCGGCCGGGATCGGAGCGGCGTACGCGAAGACCAGTGACTGGTCGACTGGTTACACCGCGCAGTACGTCGTCACCAACAACAACGCCGGGGCGGAGAAGGACTGGACGCTGGAGTTCGACCTGCCGTCGGGTTCGAAGCTGAGCTCCCTGTGGAACGCCGAGTCGAGTGTGAGCGGGCAGCACGTCACCGTCACGCCGCCGAAGTGGGACACGGACGGGCTGGCCGCCGGTGAGTCGGTGACGGTCGGCTTCGTGGTCAACGGCACGGGCGCGCCGACGGGTTGTCTGATCGGCGACGTGAACTGCTCCACGGACGACAGCGCGACGCCCGAGCCCAGCGGCCGCCCGACGTCCACCGCACCCGCCACCCCGACCCCGACCCCGACGCCGACGGGGACCCCGACCCAGAGCGCGACCCCCACCACCAAGCCCTCGGAGAGCCCCGGCACCGGCACCGGAGACACCGCCGGCTTCGCCCCGTACATCGACACCTCCCTCTCCCCGGCCTTCGACCTGCCGGCGAGCGCCGAGGCGACCGGTGTGAAGGACTACAACCTCGCCTTCGTCACCGACGGCGGCGGCTGCACCCCGAAGTGGGGCGGCGTCACGGACCTCGGCGGTGACGCGGTGGCGCGCAGATCGTCGACCTGCGCGCCAAGGGCGGCGACGTCCGCGTCTCCTTCGGCGGCGCGGCCGGCAGCGAGCTGGCGACGACCTGCTCCTCGGCGGACGCGCCGGCGGCGGCGTACGGCAAGGTCGTGGACGCGTACCAGCTGACCAAGGTCGACTTCGACGTCGAGGGCGGCGCACTGCCGGACACGGCGGCCAACACTCGCCGCGCCCAGGCGATAGCCAAGCTCCAGGCGGCCCACCCCGGCCTGGACGTCTCCTTCACCCTCCCCGTCATGCCGGAGGGCCTCACCCAGCCGGGCGTCGACCTCCTCGCCGACGCCAAGCGCAACGGCGTCAAGATCGGCACCGTCAACATCATGGCGATGGACTACGGCCCCGCGTACAGCGGCGACATGGGCACGTACGCCGAGCAGGCGGCCACCGCCACCCAGGCGCAGGTCAAGAGCGTGCTCGGCCTCTCCGACAGCGCGGCCTGGAAGACGGTCGCCGGCACCCCGATGATCGGCGTCAACGACGTCACGACCGAGATCTTCAAGGTCGACGACGCCACCCAGCTGGTGAACTTCGCCAAATCCAAGGGGCTCGGCCGGCTGTCGATGTGGTCGGCGACCCGCGACAAGCAGTGCGCGGGAGGCGAGAAGCCGGCGGCGGACGCGACGTGCAGCTCGATCCTCCAGGAGAAGTTCGCGTTCTCGAAGGCGTTCGCGGCCTACGGCAGGTGAGGGCAGGCGGGGCCCGCTCAGCTCTTCCGCGGGGTGCGGGTCACTCCCGCGTGACGGCCGT
The DNA here is from genome assembly GCF_030499515.1 of Streptomyces sp. DT2A-34. Lineage (NCBI taxonomy): Bacteria > Bacillati > Actinomycetota > Actinomycetes > Kitasatosporales > Streptomycetaceae > Streptomyces > Streptomyces sp. DT2A-34. The sequence goes on from NZ_JASTWJ010000001.1 coordinate 6,477,259, forward strand.
CGTCAGCACCCAGCCCAGGGCGATCAGCGCGTAGGCCGGCCACTGCGCGCCGTCGTCCGTCTCCGTGACCGAGAAACCGCGAGGCGCGGCACGTCCCCTCCGCGTGCCACGCCCCGCCCCCGGCCGGCTGTCCTCCGCTAGACCTGCGTCTCCACCGCCGGCAACACCCCGGTCCGCGCCGCCTTCCCGTACCAGTACGCGCTCGACTTCGGCGTGCGGGCGAGCGTCGAGTAGTCGACGTAGACCGCCCCGAACCGCTTCCCGTAGCCGTACGCCCACTCGAAGTTGTCCAGCAGGGACCACAGGTAGTAGCCCCGGACATCGGCGCCGTCGGCGATCGCGCGGCGGACCTCGGAGAGGTGGCCGTGCAGGTAGGCGATGCGCTCCGGGTCGTGGACGCGGCCGTCGGGGTCCGGCTTGTCGTCGTAGGCCGCGCCGTTCTCGGTGATGTACAGCGGCAGGCCCGGTGCCTCGCGCGTGTACCGCATGATCAGCTCGTGCAGGCCGGTCGGGTCGATCGTCCAGCCCATCTCCGTGCGGTCGCCCGGGGTCTGGTGGAAGAGCACGTCGTCCGCGCTGGGCCACGGGGAGTGTTCGCTCGCCCCGTGGCCGTCCGCGCGCGGGCCGTTGACCTCGGTCTCGGCCGCCGAGACGAGCGTCGGGGTGTAGTAGTTCAACCCCAGCGCGTCCAACGGCTGGTTGATCGCCGCCAGGTCGCCCTCCAGGACGTACGACCAGTCGGTCACCAGTTCCGTCGCCGCGTACAGGCTCTCCGGGTACGCGCCGTGCAGGATCGGGCCGTGGAAGATCCCGTTGGCCAGGTCGTCGATCTTCCGGGCCGCCGCCAGATCCGCGGGGTCCTGCGAAACCGGCCGCACCACCGAGGAGTTGAGGCTGAGGGCCACCGAGTTGCGGGCCGGCATCACCGAGCGCAGGGCCGACGTGCCGAGCCCGTGCGCCAGGTTGAGGTGGTGGGACGCCCGCAGCGTCGCCGCCGGCTCGGTGCGGCCCGGCGCGTGCACCCCCGACCCGTAGCCCAGGAACGCGCTGCACCACGGCTCGTTGAGCGTGATCCACTGCTCCACGCGGTCGCCGAGCGCCTCGCCGACGATCTGCGCGTACTCGGCGAACCGGTACGCGGTGTCGCGCTCCGGCCAGCCGCCCGCGTCCTCCAGCTCCTGGGGGAGGTCCCAGTGGTAGAGGGTGACGGCGGGCTTGATGCCGTGCGCGAGCAGCTCGTCCACCAGGCGGCGGTAGAAGTCCAGGCCCCGCTGCACCGCCGGGCCCCGGCCCGTCGGCTGCACCCGCGACCAGGAGATCGAGAAGCGGTACGCCGACAGCCCCAGCTCGGCCATCAGCGCCACGTCCTCGCGGTAGCGGTGGTAGTGGTCGACAGCGATGTCACCGTGCTCGCCGCCGGCGGTCCGGCCCGGCGTATGGCTGAAGGTGTCCCAGATGGACGGGGTACGGCCGTCCTCCCGCACCGCCCCCTCGATCTGGTACGCGGACGTCGCCGCGCCCCAGAGGAAGGCGGGGGGAAAGGACACGGAGGACATGGGTTCAGGCATGGAAGCGCTCCCATAGGGGGTCGTGGAGACCGACGGGTGTAGAGGAGGGGGGAAGGTGGTGCGCGGGAGCCGGGGCGGCGGTGACCCGGCCCCCGCGGACGTACGACTGATGCGGCCGAGGCGAAGGAGTGGGCGTCAACCCTTGATCGCGCCCTGCATGATGCCGCCCACGATCTGCTTGCCGAACAGCAGGAACGCGATCAGCAGCGGCAGCGTGCCGAGCAGGGCGCCCGCCATGATCACCGCTTGGTCGGGGACATAGCCGGTGCCGAGGGAGTTGAGAGCGACCTGCACGGTCGGGTTCTCCTGGTTGAGGGCGATGATCGGCCACAGGAAGTCGTTCCAGGCGAACACGAAGGTCAGCAGGCCGAGGACGGCCATCGCGGGCCGCGCCGCCGGGAAGACCACGTGCCAGACGACCCGCAGACTGCTCGCACCGTCCACCCGCGCCGCCTCGATCAGCTCGCTCGGCAGCGCCTGCAGCAGGTACTGCCGCATGAAGAACGTACCGAAGGCCGTGCACAGCGTCGGCAGGATGACCGTCTGGAGCTGGTTCGACCAGCCGAGGTCCGCCATCCACAGATACAGCGGTACGACCGCCAGCTGCGGCGGGATCATCATCGTGCCGATCGTCAGCATCAACAGGACGCCGGAGAACCGGAACCGCAGCTTGGCGAAGGCGAAACCGGCGAGCGTGGCGAACAGCACCGTGCTGATGGTGATCGTGCCCGCCACGAACGTGGTGTTGAACATCGCCTTTCCGAGCCCGGCCTCCTCCCACGCCCGGTCCATGTTCTTGAACAGGTTCCCGCCGAACCACAGCGGCGGCGGGGTCTCCGCGAGCCGCCGGTCGGTGCGCGAGGCCGCGATCGCCGTCCACACCAGCGGGGCCAGCGAGACCAGGGCGAAGACGGACAGGACGACGTAGGTGAGCGGGCCGGCGTGCAGCTGCTTGCCGGCGCCCATGACCCGGGACCGTTCGCGCCGCGGCTTCGAGTCCTTCGCGTCCTTCGAAGCCTTGGAGGTCTGAGGAGACGTCAGTTCGCTTGTGCTCATAGGGACTTCCTCAGCCGTCGGGTCACCAGCAGTTGGATCACGGCGACGATCAGCAGGATCAGGAACATCGACCAGGCGATCGCGGACGCCTTGCCGAGGTTGCCGATGATCCAGCCCTGGTCGTACATGTACAGGCCGAGCGTCTGGTACTGGTGCTCGGAGCCGCCCTTCGAACCGCTCACTCCGCCGAACAGCAGGGGCTCACCGAAGAGCTGGGTCGCGCCGATCGTCGAGACGACCACCGTGAACAGGATCGTCGGCCGCAGCTGCGGGACCGTCACATGCAGGAACTGCTGCCAGCGGTTGGCACCGTCGATCGCCGCGGACTCGTAGAGGTCGGCCGGGATCGCCTGCATCGCCGCCAGGTAGATCAGCGCGTTGTAGCCGGTCCAGCGCCAGATCACGATCGACGACACCGCGAACTGCGAACCCCAGTCGGACTCACGCCAGTTGACCGGGTCGATGCCGACGAACTCCAGCAGCCAGTTGATCATGCCGCCGTCCCACGAGTACAGCAGCACGAACACCAGCGTCGCCGCCGCCACCGACGTGGCGTACGGGGTGAGCATCACGACCCGCCACACGGTCGAGCCGCGCAGCTTGTAGTTGAGCAGGTGCGCCAGAGCGATCGCCATCAGCAGCTGCGGCACCGTGGAGATCACGCCGATGGTGAAGGTGTTCCACAGCGCGTTCCAGAAGAAGTCCGAGGACAGCAGGTTCTGGTAGTTGTCCAGGCCGGTCCAGGTCTGGCCGTCCAGGTTGGACAGTTGCACGTTGTGGAGTGAGTACCACGCGGTGTACAGCAGCGGGACCAGCGAGAACGCCCCGAAGACGATGAAGAAGGGGGCGATGAACGCGTACGGCGACGCCTTCATGTCCCAGCGGTACAGCCGGCTGCGCCAGGAACCGTTGCCCGGCGGCGGCGTACCGCGACCGTGAGCGCGGCCGGCCGCGCCCGGCTTGTCACCGGGCGCGGCGTCGGCGCTCGACGCGGGATGCGCGAGGGCCTCCTTGGAACTGCTCACTGGCCGAGCACGTCCTTGATCTCTTCGGAGGCCGCGTCCCAGCCCTCGTCAGGGCTCTTGCCCTTCTGCTCGACCTGGAGGATGCCGACGTCGGTCAGCGCGGTGTTGATCGCCTGGTCCTTGATGCCGAAGTACTGGCTCGGGATGGTCTTCGCCGAGTCGGAGAAGACCTGGGTGATCGGCGCGTTCGAGAAGTACTCCGTGGTGGCGGCCGCCGGCTTCAGCGTCGAGTACGCCGACGGGGTCGACGGGAAGCTGGCCTGCTTGGCGAAGACCTTCGCCTGCTGCTCGGGCGCGGTCAGCCACTTCGCCAGCGCGATGGCCTCCTTCTGGTGCTTGCTCGCCGTCGGCACGCCGATGAACGAACCGCCCCAGTTGGCCGCGGTCGGCGCCGCCGCCACGTCCCACTGGCCCTTGCCCGACTCACCGGACTTCTCCAGGATGTAGCCCATCATCCAGGCCGGGCAGGCCACCGTGGCGAAGGTGCCGTTCGCGTAGCCCTGGTCCCACGGCTTGTCGAACTGCTTCAGCTTCGCCGACATGTCGCTGGTCGCCACGTCCATGGCGACGTCCCAGGCCGTCTTGACGCTGTCCGACTTGTCCCAGGTGACGGTGCCGTCCGTCTGGTAGTAGCGCTCGGGCTCGCCGCCGAGGGCCGCGTTGTAGACGGAGGAGGCCGAGTCCACGAACTTGGTGCCGCTCGGCGCCTTCTTCATGTACTCCTTGCCCAGGTCGACGTACTTGCCCCAGTCGCCCTTCCACTGCGCGGCGAGCTTGGTGCGGTCGGTCTCCAGGCCGGCCTTCTGGAACAGGTCCTTGCGGTAGCAGATCGCCATCGGGCCGATGTCGGTACCGAGTCCGATCAGCTTGCCGTCCTCGGTGGTGGCCTGGGCGTTCTTCCAGTCCAGCCACTGGGACTTGTCGACCTCCTTGCCGAGGTCGACGAACTTGTCGGCCTGCGTCTGCACGGCCTCGGTGATGTTCATGACCTCGATCGCCTGGATGTCGTCGGCACCCGCGCCGGCCTGCAGCCGGGTGAGGACCTTCGGCCAGTAGACGTCGGTACGGGTGGTGACGTTCTCCTTGATGGTGATGTCGGGGTTGAGCTTCATGTACTCGTCGTAGAGGCCGGCCTGCTTGTAGCCGAAGGTGCCGAAGGTGCCGACGGTCAGGGTTGTCTTGCCACCGCCGCCGTTGCCACCGCCCTCCCCCGAAGAGCCGTCGTCCGAGTCCTCGGCGCAGCCGGCGAGCAGCCCTGTCGTCAGCGCGGCGACGGCCGCGAGGGCCATCAGCCTGCGGGACCCGCGGGTACTCGTGCGCATTGCGTCCTCCTGTTGCCTGACGTGCCGACCCCCCGGCCAACTGCACTGTTGGGCCCGTTCGTTGAACTCGCTGCGGCTCGGGCGGGGAACGTGCGGGATGTGTATGTGTCAGGTACTGTGGGAGCGCTCCCACAGGTGATGAGTTGAAGGTTCGTCGGTCCGGGCGGGGGTGTCAAGGGACTCGGAGCGGAGAGATGCGTTCAGTTATCGGGCTGTTAACTGGACCCACCTGAGCCCGTCCGGCGTTTGAGGACGAGGCCGTTCAGGCCGAAGTGGGGGTCCGGGGGCGGCAGCCCCCGGGTGGGGTCAGTGCAACAGACGGGACTGTTAGATTCCAGGGCCGGCGTAAGGATCGGCGGGAAGGCGGAGCCCATGGCAACCCACGGAGCGCGGGGCCGAAGTGGCGGTCGGCCCACCCTCGAAGAGGTGGCGGCCCGCGCCGGCGTGGGCCGGGGCACCGTCTCCCGGGTGATCAACGGCTCGCCCCGGGTCAGTGACGCGACCCGCGCGGCGGTGGAGGCGGCGGTGACGGAGCTCGGCTACGTCCCGAACACGGCGGCCCGAGCCCTGGCGGCGAACCGCACGGACGCGATCGCGCTGGTCGTGCCCGAGCCCGAGACGCGGTTCTTCGCGGAACCGTACTTCTCGGACATGCTCAAGGGCGTGGGCGCCGAGCTCTCCGAGACGGAGATGCAGCTGCTGCTGATCTTCGCGGGCAGCGACCGGGAACGGCGCCGCCTGGCCCAGTACCTGGCGGCCCACCGCGTCGACGGCGTCCTGCTGGTCTCGGTCCACGCGGACGACCCCCTGCCGGACCTGCTGGCCCAGCTGGAGATCCCGGCGGTGATCAGCGGCCCTCGCTCCGCCGCGGAGACCCTGACCTCGGTGGACTCCGACAACTACGGCGGCGCCCGCTCGGCCGTCGAGCACCTGCTGTCCCGAGGTCGCACGCGGATCGCCCACATCACCGGCCGCCTCGACGTCTACGGTGCCCAGCGCCGCGTCGACGGCTACCGCGACGCCCTGCGTGACGCGGGGCACGAGGTGGACGAGGGGCTGATCGAGGCGGGCGACTTCACGGAGGAGGGCGGTGTTCGGGCGATGAAGGTACTCCTGGAGCGCCGCCCCGACCTGGACGCGGTCTTCGCGGCGTCGGACGTGACGGCGGCGGGCGCCCGCCAGACCCTGCGCGAGGCGGGTCGCCGTATCCCCGACGACGTGGCCCTCGTCGGCTACGACGACTCGGCCATCGCCCGCCACATGGACCCGCCCCTCACCAGCGTCCGCCAGCCGATCGAGGAGATGGGCCGCCGGATGCTGGACCTCCTCCTCGCCGAGATCGCGGATCGCCGGCCGGCGGTGTCGCGGGGACTGGAACGCCCGCAGATGGTGCTGGCGACGGAACTGGCGGTGCGGGCGTCGTCGTGAGCGGCCACGCCCTGCTGGACCTCACCGAGGTCGGCGAGGTCGAGCCGTACCTGCGTTCCGTGGGCGAGGTGCTGCGTGCCTTCCGCGACCAGGACTCGGGCTGTGTGTCGTACGGCGTCCGACTCCCGGACGGCGACCGCTGGTTCGTGAAGGAGGCGGCGACGGAACCGGCCCGGCGCTCCCTGGACCGGGCCTGGGCGTTCCACCGGGCGGTACGCCATCCCGTGATCGTCCCGCAGCTGCACCGGTTCGGAGTGCGGGGCGGTGCTGGTACGGCGGTGGTGATGCCGTGGCACGCCGGCGAGGTCCTCTACCACCCCACCCTCCGCACCCACGGCGGCCGCGCCCACCCCGACAGCCCCCTGGCCCGCTTCCGCTCCCTGCCGCTCGACCGGGTCCACCGTGCCGTGGACCGCGTACTGGACGCCCACCTGGCGGTGGAGGCCGCGGGACACGTCGCCGTGGACCTCTACGACGGCGCGTTCCTGTACGACTTCGAGGGCGACGAACTCCGCCTGATCGACCTGGACGAATACCGCCCCGGCCCGTTCACACTGGACGCGGACCGGCTCCCCGGCTCACGCCGCTTCATGGCCCCGGAGGAGTTCCGCCGCGGCGCGCTGATCGACCTCCGCACCACGGTCCACGCCCTCGGCCGCGCCACCCGCCTCCTGCTGGACGCCGGCGACGAGGAGCGGGCCTGGCGGGGGACGCCGGCCCAGCTGGCGGTGCTCGACCGGGCCACCCGCGCCGACCCCGGCGAACGCTTCGGGAGCGTACGGGAGTTGGTGCGGGCGTGGCGGGAGGCGACGTCAGCGGGGTAGCGCCAGCCGCCACCGCCTCTCCCCGTCCTGCGCCTCCTCGGTCGGGGCGAGCCCGGCCGCCGCGGCGACCGCCGCCGAGGCCGGGTGGTCGGGGTGGATGTGTGCGACGACCGTACGCACGGACCGTCGCCCGAGCCAGGCGACCAGCCCCCGCGCCGCCTCGGACGCGAACCCCTGCCCCTGCCAGGGTGTGCCGACCACCCAGGCGATCTCGGCGCTGTGGTCCCCGGTGACCGTGGCCTGGACGGTGCCCACGAGACAGGACTCCGCGCGCAGCCGCAGTACCCAGTTGCACCAGGAGACACCCGGGGCGGGGCACCCGGCGACGAGCCGCTCGTAGCGGGCGCGCAGTTCGCCGGGGGAGTGGGGCGTGCCGCCGATGTAGGTGTGCAGCGCCGGGTCCGACAGGACGACGGCCATCTCCTCGGCGTGCTCGACGCGCAGCGGGAGGAGGTCGAGGCGTGCGGTGGTGAGGGGCTCGGCGGGTACGCGGGGCTCGGACATCGTGCGCAGCCTACGGCGCCGCAGAAAAAGCTTCAGCCGGTGACCTCGTTCGCGAAGTCACCGGCTGAAGACCAGGGTGAGTGACGGGACTCGAACCCGCGGCATCCTGGACCACAACCAGGTGCTCTACCAGCTGAGCTACACCCACCATGACCGGCGATCGACTTCTGGGAAGTCCCCGACCGGCCGAGAAAAAGTGTACAGGGTCCGAAGGGGTGCTCGCGCACAGCTTTTGCGGCGCCCCCGGGTAATCCCGCGCGTACGCCTACTGAGCAGGCAGAACGTGCTTCGCGGCGATCGACTTCGCGGTGTCCGAGTCCGGGCCGGGCTGCGGTACGAAGATGGCCTCGCGGTAGTAGCGGAGTTCGGCGATGGACTCGCGGATGTCGGCGAGGGCGCGGTGGTTGCCGTTCTTCTCGGGGCTGTTGAAGTAGGCGCGCGGGTACCAGCGGCGGGCCAGCTCCTTGACCGACGAGACGTCGACGATGCGGTAGTGGAGGTAGTCCTCCAGTGTCGGCATGTCGCGCAGCAGGAAGCCGCGGTCCGTGCCGACGGAGTTGCCGCACAGCGGGGCCTTGCCGGGTTCCTTCACGTGCTCGCGTACGTACGCCAGGACCTGCTCCTCGGCGTCGGCCAGCGTCGTGCCGCCGGCCAGTTCGTCGAGGAGTCCGGACGCGGTGTGCATCTGACGCACCACCTCCGGCATCGTCTCCAGCGCCGCGTCCGGCGGGCGGATGACGATGTCCACTCCTTCGCCGAGTACGTTCAGCTCGGAGTCGGTGACGAGGGCGGCAACCTCGATGAGCGCGTCGTCGGACAGCGAGAGGCCGGTCATCTCGCAGTCGATCCACACCATGCGATCGTTCATGCGAACACCCTACGGCTGACGTCCTCTGTTGGGGCGCCCCGGTTCCTCGTCCTCAAACGCCGGACGGGCTGAAATGCGCCCGTCCGGCGTTACGAGGTCATGCTCCGCTGCGCTGCCCCGGCAGGGTCGCCCGGCCGCCGACGTACAGCTCGCGCCCGTTCTCCGAGGGCGCGGACGTGCCGACGGGCGCCGGGGTGCGGCGGGTCTGCAGCGGGACCGGGCCGCTCTCCGGGTACGGGGCGGGCGGTGGGCCCTGCTGGAGCGCGGGGCCCGTCGGGGGCTCCGCGTCCGTCGGCCTTTCGCTCTGGGGGCGCCGAGCACGGTACGCCGCCCGGTAGGCGGCCGGCGACGAGCCGAGCTGGCGGCGGAAGTGGCCGCGCAGCGCCACCGGCGAGCGGAAGCCGCAGCGGCCCGCCACCTCGTCCACCGAATAGTCCGACGTCTCCAGCAGGCGCTGTGCCTGCAGGACCCGCTGGGTGATCAGCCACTGAAGCGGGGCGCTGCCCGTCAGCGAGCGGAAGCGGCGGTCGAAGGTGCGGCGGCTCATGTACGCGCGTGCCGCCAGCGTCTCCACGTCGAACTGCTCGTGGAGGTGCTCCAGCGCCCAGGCGACGACCTCGGCCAGCGGGTCGGCGCCGATCTCCTCCGGTAAAGATCGATCGAGGTAGCGCTCCTGGCCGCCGGATCGGCGCGGCGGGACCACCAGACGGCGGGCCAGGGCCCCTGCCGCCTCGTTGCCGTGGTCCGTCCGCACGATGTGGAGACAGAGATCGATTCCGGCCGCCGTACCCGCCGACGTCAGGACGTCGCCGTCGTCGACGAACAGCTCTCTCGGATCGACGTGCACCGACGGGTAGCGCTTGGCCAGCGTCGGTGCGTACATCCAGTGCGTTGTCGCGGGGCGGCTGTCCAGCAGGCCCGCCGCGGCGAGGACGAAGGCACCGGTGCACAGCCCGACTATGCGGGCGCCTTCCTCGTGCGCCCGGCGCAGTGCGTCGAGCGCGTCCTCGGGCGGTGGAGAGGTGATCGAACGCCAGGCCGGCACGACAACCGTGCCCGCCCGTGAGATCGCCTCCAGGCCATGTGGCGCGGTGAGTTCCAGGCCCCCTGTGGTCCGCAGCGGGCCTTCCTCGCCGCCGCACACCAGCAAGCGGTAGCGCGGCACGCCGGCGTCCTGGCGGTCGATCCCGAACACCGACAGCGGTATGGAACTCTCGAAGATGGGGCCGCCGCTGAACAGCAGCACCGCGACGATCTCCTTGCGGCGTCGCCCGGAAAGTTTCCGGGCCGCGGCTTCCGGCGCGGCAGTGGAGTCGTGGCTCATACTGCTAAGCCCCCCTCGGTGGTCGCGGCTCCTCGGTTGTGTCGCTCCTGCACGTTTCCCCTCGGTCCTGCACGAGTCCCCCGCCGTAGACAGTCAAGATCGAATCTACTGTGTCGCGTCGCGCCGCAGTGGCCGGTTCGGCACTCGGCACATTGTCGACTTGGCAACTTGGCGTGAAGCATTCGATCACGAAGCGTTGCACTCACGGGCCGTGCAGGGAAGTGCGCCTTGTCGCAGTGGCCAATCCACGTAGGGTGCGCAGGGCCCCTGAGGCCCTTTCCGTGCAGGTGGAACGGGGGTTGGGGGGTGTTCTGGGCAGGGGATGCATGCGCGCCAGAAGTTGGCTGAAAAGCAGCGTGCCCGTGCGCGGAAACCGGTCAGCCGACCGGTGTATTTCAACCAGTGTGACGTCCGCCTCTGTGGGCCCCGGTTCCCGTCCTGTGGTGGCGTCCGCGACGGGAGGGTGACGGAGTGGTGCGCTCCTCGTCCTTCAGGCGTGCCGCGCCGCGTTCCGACTGGCGCAGCAGCAGACGGCAGACGGCCGTCACGGCGGCGAGGCCGAAGGCCGTGCCCGCGGCGCCGGCGAGGGAGGTGCCGTACCAGAGGAGGACCACGGGGACCAGGACGCAGCTGAAGGCCGCCCAGCGGACCACGTCGGTGGCGCTGTCGTCGGAGGGCGTGCGGGGTCCGGGCATGGGTGGGTACTCCTGGGTTCCCTGGGGTGGTGGCTCAGGGGGTTCAACGCCTGTTCGAGCGGTCGGTCACTGGCGCGGGAACGTTCCGGCTATGGGCACAGGTGAACCCTGTGCAAACCGCCTGTACACCGCAGCAACCATTGCGTTACGGGCGTCTACTCGTGCATGCTCCCTGGAACCCGTACGACCGTGAGCGGGGATCTGGGCTAAGGAGGCGTGCCGCCGTACCCTTGGGGGTATGGGGTTGGGAAGACCATTCCCGGACACAGCTCCGCCGCACACTGCTGCATCGAGCTCCGCTCGCGGGCCCACCCATAAAGGATCAATACGCCGAGACAGCCATGGCCGGTCACGAATTCTTCGAACCCGCGGACCGCAAGCGCCAGGTCGCCGACCCGACTGCGGCCGATCCCCTGGCGGCGGACGAGTCCCGCCAAGCCTGCGACCCCGCCTTCAAGCACGGCGTGGTCGTCGGCTTCGACGGCTCCACTTCCAGTGAGCGCGCCCTCGCGTACGCCATCGGCATGGCCCATCGCTCCGGGTCGGGCCTGATCATCGTCCACGTCGCCAACCGGCTGCCCACCACGGTGTGGGCCGGCTGCGAGCCGCCGGTCTTCGTGGACGTCCCGGACCACCGCACCGAGGTGCTCGGCCTCGAACTCGCCTGTGCCGACTATCTCGCCGAGGTGCCGTGGATCCTCGTCGAGCGCGGCGGTGACATCTGCCACGAGCTCGAAGAGGTCGGGCGGGAGTACGAGGCGGACGCCATCGTCGTCGGCTCCACGCACGGCATCGTCGGGCGGATCTTCGGGTCGGTCGCGGGGCGGCTCGCCAAGCGGGCCAAGCGTCCCGTCGTTGTCATCCCGTGAGTTGTTATTCCCTAACTCGCCGTTGCCCCAGGTGAGATGAGCCGTTCGGGGCGTCGCTCTCCCTCTTGCCTCCTTCTTGCGGTGTGTGAACTTACTCGCGCGTAGAGGTGTTTGTGCCCTTGTGAAGGGCATATAACGCTCACCGCACAACTGCACATGCATGAAGGGAGCCCGCCGTGGACAACGACGTCTCTGCGGGAAGCGGAACCACTACCGTGGTCGGCCGACTCGCCCTCGGAATCACCCTGTTGGCCTTCGGGCTGGGGTACACCGACGTGATCGACGGTGTGTCAGCCGCTGACGCCGTATCAATCGCCCAGTACGTGGGCGGAATTGCCCTCTTCGTCGCCGGGCTGATGGCCCTGCGCGACCGTGACTCCGCGAACGGGACCGCGTTCGTGACGCTCGGTGCCCTCTGGTTCACCTGGGCGGCCTCTGTCGACGCGGCCGTCTCCGACAATGCGGCGGGACTGTTCCTGCTGCTGTTCGCCCTTGTGGCGCTGTCCCTCACGCTCGCGGGTGGGGATCAGCTCGGGCAGGGGGCGTACGGGTTGTTCTTCGTGTCCCTGGTGCTCATGGCGATCGCCGCCTTCACGGGCAATGACGGGCTCACCAAGGTGGGTGGCTGGTTCGCCGTCGCCGCGGGTGCGGTGGCTTGGTATGCGGCGACTGCGGCGTTGGCTCACTGGCCGACCGCGCTTCCGCGACGCGCTGCGGGCCGGGGCGTGACGGCCACCGGTTAGCTGCGCCGGCTGGGGGTTGGGCGGCCCCCGGCGTTGAAAACGGACCCCCCGTGAATGGTGGCATCACGTGGGGGTCCGTCGCGTTGTGTGGCCGCTGCGGGTGCGTGGGGGCTGGTCGCGCAGTTCCCCGCGCCCCTGAAAGACCAGGGGCTGCGCCCTTGAAAGCAGGGCGACTACTCCACCGTTACCGACTTGGCGAGGTTCCTCGGCTTGTCGATGTCCCTGCCCAGGGACAAGGCCGTGTGGTAGGCGAGGAGTTGGAGGGGGATGCCCATCAGGATCGGGTCGAGTTCGTCCTCGTTCTTGGGGACGACGATCGTCTGGTCGGCCTTTTCCTGGGGCTGGTGGGCGACCGCGAGGATCTTGCCGCTGCGGGCCTTGATCTCCTCCATGGCGGCGCGGTTCTTCTCCAGGAGGTCGTCGTCGGGGACGATGGCGACCGTCGGGAGGGCGGGCTCGATCAGGGCCAGCGGGCCGTGCTTGAGCTCGGAGGCGGGGTAGGCCTCGGCGTGGATGTAGGAGACCTCCTTGAGCTTGAGGGAGGCCTCACGGGCCACCGGGTAGCCCCGGACGCGGCCGATGAAGAGCATCGAGCGGGCCTCGGCGTACTGCTGGGCCAGTTTCTCGATCTCCGCCTCCTGCTCCATGATCTCGGAGATCTGGGCGGGCAGCTTGCGCAGGCCCTCGATGATGCGCTTGCCGTCGCGGACGGAGAGGTCGCGGGTGCGGCCCAGGTGCAGGGCGAGGAGCGCGAAGGCCACCGTGGTGTTCGTGAAGCACTTCGTCGAGACCACGCAGACCTCGGGGCCCGCGTGGACGTAGATGCCGCCGTCGGCTTCGCGGGCGATCGCGGAGCCCACGACGTTCACGATGCCCAGCACCCGCGCGCCCTTGCGCTTCAGCTCCTGGACGGCCGCGAGGACGTCGTACGTCTCACCGGACTGGGAGACGGCGATGTAGAGGGTGTCGGGGTCCACGACAGCGTTGCGGTAGCGGAACTCCGACGCCGGCTCGGCGTCCGCGGGGATGCGGGCCAGCTCCTCGATCATCTGGGCGCCGATCATGCCCGCGTGGTACGAGGTGCCGCAGCCGAGGATCTTCACGCGGCGGATCTGGCGGGCCTCGCGGGCGTCCAGGTTGAGGCCGCCGAGGTGCACGGTGGAGAAGCGGTCGTCGATGCGGCCGCGCAGGACGCGGTCCACGGCGTCGGCCTGCTCGTGGATCTCCTTGTGCATGTAGGTGTCGTGGCCGCCCATGTCGTACGACGCCGCCTCCCACTCGACGGTCGTGGGCTCCGCCGTCGTACGGGTGCCCTCCGTCGTGTAGGTGCGGAAGTCGTCGGCCTTCAGCGTCGCCATCTCGCCGTCGTCCAGCGTCACTATCTGGCGTGTGTGGGTCACCAGAGCCGCGATGTCCGAGGCTACGAACATCTCCTTCTCGCCGATGCCGAGGACGACCGGCGAGCCGTTGCGGGCCACGACGATGCGGTCCGGGAAGTCGGCGTGCAGGACCGCGATGCCGTACGTGCCCTCGATGAGGCGCAGGGTCTCGCGGACCTTGTCCTCCAGCTTCTCCGCCTGCGAGCGGGCGATGAGGTGGACGAGGACCTCGGTGTCGGTCTCGGAGAGGAACTCGACGCCGTCCGCCTCCAGCTTGCGGCGCAGGTCGGAGGCGTTGTCGATGATGCCGTTGTGGACGACGGCGACCTTGCCCTCGGCGTCCAGGTGCGGGTGGGCGTTCACGTCGGAGGGGGCGCCGTGGGTGGCCCAGCGGGTGTGGGCGATGCCGGTCGTGCCCTTGAAGCGCGCCGGGACCTTGGCTTCGAGGTCGCGGACGCGGCCCTTGGCCTTGACCGTCTTCAGGCCCGCCGCCTTCGGGGACGTGACGACGATGCCCGCCGAGTCGTAGCCGCGGTACTCCAGGCGCTGCAGACCCTCCAGCAGCAGGGGAGCCACGTCACGCTTCCCGATGTATCCGACGATTCCGCACATATATATGTATCCCTAGCCGTAGACGATCCGGCGCAGCTGGCGGAGGGTGAGCTCCGCCGGGGCCACTGCCCGGTATTTCAGGTCCGCCTCGATCTGTTCGAAGATCGTCGCGTTCACCAGGCCCTGGGCCTGCAGCTCGCGGTGGCGGCGACGGACGTACTCCTCGGTCGTCTCGTCGAAGTAGGCGAGCACATCCTGGATCACCCGCAGCGCCTCGCCCCGGTTGAGGGGCGTGGTGCGGGTCAGATGATCAACAAGGTCGTCGTGCACTCGGTAGATCCTGGGTTATCGGAGACTCGTCCGCAAGAATCCTGCCCGATTTCGGGCAACTGGCCGGCAACCCGCTGTTGAAACTCTTGGAAGAACATTGGGGGTCTCATGGGGGCCCGTTCCGGAGCTGTCCATGCGTCGGCTCGCATCCCGTTGCCTGAGGGGACGAGTTTCGGACGCCATGGACATTCCTCGCATGGGAGTACCCCCGCGGCTCGCCGAGCGTATGAGCATGGCCGAGCAGTACGAGTACCTGCGCGCCAGATTCTCGCGGCGCACGATGATCAGGGGCGGCGCCGTCACGCTGGGCGCCGTCGCGGGTGGGGCGTTCGTGCCGGGCGCCACCGCCCAGGCCGCCGCCGTACCGACGCAGCGCACCGCCGCGGCCACCGAGGCCGTCGACGGGGCCCTCGTCGCCCCCTTCGGCCGCCACCTCGCCTACGGCAACGACCCGCGCACCGAGATGACCGTCTCCTGGCAAGTCCCGGTCGCCGTGCAGAAGCCGTTCATCCGCATCGGCGCGCACCCCTGGGACCTCTCCCGCAAGATCGAGGCCGAGGTGCGCACCCTCTACACCCCGGCCGGCGTCGGCGCGAGCGCCGACCACACCCAGTACTACGTCCACGCCAAGCTGACCCAGCTGCGCCCCGGCCGGACGTACTACTACGGCGTCGGCCACCAGGGCTTCGACCCCGCCGAGCCGCACCTCCTCGGCACCCTCGGCACCTTCACCACCGCCCCCGCCCACAAGGTCCCCTTCACCTTCACGGCCTTCGGCGACCAGGGCGTCAGCTACCACGCGCTCGCCAACGACAGCCTGATCCTCGGCCAGAACCCGGTCTTCCACCTGCACGCCGGTGACATCGCGTACGGCGACCCCACCGGCCAGGGCAAGGCCTCCGACACCGGCTTCGACGCGCGCACCTGGGACCAGTTCCTCGCCCAGACCGAGTCGGTCGCCAAGTCCGTGCCGTGGATGGTGTCGTACGGCAACCACGACATGGAGGCCTGGTACTCGCCCAACGGCTACGGCGGCGAGGAGGCCCGTTTCACGCTCCCCGACAACGGGCCGGACAAGAAGCACCTGCCGGGCGTCTACTCCTTCGTCCACGGCAACACGGCGATCATCTCGCTGGACCCCAACGACGTCTCCTTCGAGATCCCGGCCAACCTCGGCCTCTCCGGCGGCACCCAGACCAAGTGGTTCGAGGCGCAGCTGAAGAAGTACCGGGCCGCGCAGGACATCGACTTCATCGTCGTGTTCTTCCACCACTGCGCGTACTGCACCTCCACGGCGCACGCCTCGGAAGGCGGCGTGCGCCAGGAGTGGGTGCCGCTGTTCGAGAAGTACACGGTCGACCTCGTCATCAACGGGCACAACCACCAGTACGAGCGGACGGATGTGATCAAGGGGAACGAGGTCGCCAAGAAGCTGCCGATCGGCGGCACGGCGTACCCCGAGACCGAGGGCGTGGTGTACGTGACGGCGGGGGCGGCGGGCCGCAGCCTGTACGCGTTCAGCGCGCCGGACTCCTACGAGGGGCACGAGCACGAGCAGGAGTCCGTGGCCTCGTTCGTCAACGTCAAGGACGGCAAGCAGAACGAGACGGTCGCCTGGTCCCGGGTGCGCTACCTCAACTACTCGTTCCTGCGTGTCGACGTCCAGCCCGCGCCGAGGGGCCACTACGCCACGCTGAAGGTCCAGGGCATCGCCGAGACGGGTGACCGGATCGACCACTTCACGGTGGCCCGCCGGGCCAAGTAGGCCCACTACATCCGCTTGAGCACCGCCTGCTTGGCCATCGTGAACTCCTCGTCCGTGAGCACGCCCGTGCGGTGCAGCTCGCCGAGTTCGCGCAGGCGGCGCAGGAGGGCGTCGTGGTCGTCCTCGGCGGACGCGACCGGAGAGGAAGGCAGTTCCGGTCGCGCGCCCTGTACGTCCGTGGCGCCGGCCCTGGCCGGATGCGGGAGGCGGGCCTGGACCGCCGCCGCGACCAGGGCCATCAGCGGGTCCTTCTTGAAGCCCCACAGCTCCACGGAGTTGGCGTCGTACTTGGGCGGGGCCTTGGTGGGCGCGTTCCTGACGGTGAAGCGGAGGCAGCCGTTCTCCAGGCCCGCCGCCGGATGCCACTCCACGGCCGCGATGTCGGTCAGCGCGAGGGAGCGGATGCCGGCGGCGGCCTTGGCGTCCTCCGTCTTCCAGTTCCACTCCAGGCGGATGTGTTCGCCGTCGAAGGTCGCGGTGCCGTCACCGGCGGAGACCGACAGGGGCAGGGAGGGCCCCGGCAGCAGGTACTCGTCGACCGGGTCGCCCGGCACCTCGTCCAGCAGCAGGGCGTTGCGTACCTTGTCCACGAAGTACTCGGCGACGCCGTACCGGTCGGACTCGACGATCAGCTGGTACGGGTCGTTGGGCTCGGTGAGCCGACCGCCCGTGGCGTGCAGCAGCGGGTCGGCGCCGTCGCGCAGGCGCAGCCGCAGCCGCCCGGCCTTCTTGCCCTGCTCGAAGGAGACCCCCGCCAACGCCCCCAGGGGGACGACCAGTTCACCCAGCGTCTTGCGGAAAAGGCTGACGTTCTTGTCCCGTCCGGGGGTCAGCCGCAGGGCGTCGCCGTCGAAGACCCACGTGCCGTCCTTCTGGATGATTTCCGCCATGGGGGGATTGTTTCATCGGTTCTGCGGGAGAGTGGTCTCTACCAATCCTGAAGGGAGCGCATGTGAGACGGCACCACAGAACGACTCCCCGTATGACCCGTATGACCCGGATCCTCGGATCCCTGCTGCTGGTGGCGGCGGTCGGCGCGTTCACGGCCGGCGCGGCACCGGCGTCCGGCGAGCCCATACCCCTGGGCCGGGTGGTCCCGGCACCCGCGTCGGTGGCGCCGGGCGGATCCCCGTACCGCATCACCGACGGCACCCGCATCCTCGTCGACGACTCCCGGGAGGCCCGGCGCGTCGGCGAGTACCTCGCGGGCGTCCTGCGGCCGTCCACCGGGTACCCCCTGCCGGTCACCTCGCACGGCCGGGGTGGCCTCCGATCGCGCCTGGCGCAGGGCCCGTTCGGCGCGGAGGGCTACCGCCTCGACAGCGGCCGTACCGGCGTCACCATCACGGCGGCGGGGCCCGCCGGCCTCTTCCACGGCGTGCAGACCCTGCGCCAACTCCTCCCGGCGGCCGTCGAGAAGGACTCCGTCCAGCCCGGCCCCTGGCTGGTCGCGGGCGGCACGATCAAGGACAACCCGCGCTACGGCTGGCGGGGCGCGATGCTCGACGTGTCCCGGCACTTCTTCACCGTCGACCAGGTCAAGCGCTACATCGACCAACTCGCCCTGTACAAGATCAACAAGCTGCATCTGCACCTCAGCGACGACCAGGGCTGGCGCATCGCCCTCGACTCCTGGCCGCGCCTCGCGACGTACGGAGGCTCGACGCAGGTCGGGGGCGGCCCCGGTGGCTACTACACCAAGGCCGACTACCAGGAGATCGTCCGGTACGCGTCCTCCCGCTTCCTGGAGGTCGTCCCCGAGATCGACATGCCGGGCCACACCAACGCGGCGTTGGCCTCGTACGCCGAGCTCAACTGCGACGGCGTGGCACCCCCGCTCTACACCGGCACCGAGGTCGGCTTCAGTTCGCTGTGCGTCGGCAAGGAGATCACGTACGACTTCGTGGACGACGTGATCCGGGAACTCGCCGCGCTCACGCCGGGCAAGTACCTTCACATCGGGGGCGACGAGGCGCACTCCACCAGCCACGAGGACTATGTGCGGTTCATGGACCGGGTGCAGCCGATCGTCGCCGAGTACGGCAAGACGGTGGTCGGCTGGCATCAGCTGACCGGGGCGAACCCCTCGCGGGGGGCTCTGGCGCAGTACTGGGGGCTCGATGACACCGGTGCGGAGGAGAAGGCGCAGGTTGCCAAGGCGGCGCAGAACGGGACGGGGGTCAACCTGTCCCCGGCCCACCTACGGGGACGGTGAGTCCGTGGGCGCATCACTCGTACGGGTGAGAGGTGGGCGTATCGTCGGGAAAGCGGCACGGATGCGGCAGGCAGCGCCTAGTGTGGCGAAAGTCCGCTGGCGACAACCAAGTTGGCGGACGCCTCGGAGGGGTCCCTGACCCGTCCCGGTTGCCGGCAGGGCAGTCGTCAGGCGGACGCACGTGCCGTCCAACTCACCGGAGCGATCCAGGGGAGAGTCTCCGGCCGAGCGTCGGAGAGAGCTGCAACTCGACATGAAGTACACATGTCGCAGGGCCGGAGACGGCCGAGCAAAAGAAGACGGGCACCCCCGGAGGACCGTACTCCGGGGCTGCCCGCCCGTCTGTGTGGGGGTCGTGGCTACAGCCCCGCGATGGGGTTCTTCAGGTTGCCGACCAGTTGGAGGGCGCCGGCCGGGTCCGCCAGGTCGACCATTTGCTTGTTGTTGCGCAGCTGGAGGCGGTTGAGGCAGGACAGCGCGAACTCGGGGGCGAACATGTCGTACTGCTTGAACTTGTCGGCGAGTTCGGGCACCGAGTGCTGGTAGTCCCGGGTGACCTCGGCGACCGTGCGCCAGAAGTCGTCCTCCTCCAGGATTCCCTCGGTGGCGAGGTTCGCGGCGAGGAAGCGGAAGAAGCAGTCGAAGACGTCCGTGAAGACGGACAGGAGCTTCTTGTCCTCCGGGACCTCCACGCGCAGCCGCTCGACCGTCGGCGGCAGCACCGCGTTCGGGTCCATGACGGCGATCTCCTCGGCGATGTCCTTGTAGATCGCGCGCTCCACGACGCCGTCCTTCAGGACCAGGATGACGTTCTCGCCGTGCGGCATGAAGACCAGGTCGTAGGCGTAGAAGCTGTGGAGGAGCGGGGTGAAGTACGCCCGCAGGTAGCGGCGCAGCCACTCCGTCGGGGGCAGGTCCGACTGCTCGATCAGCGCGCCCGCGAAGGACGCGCCCTCGTGGTCGACGTGGACGAGGGAGGCCATGGTGGCCAGCGACTCGCCGTCCCGCAGCGACGACACCGGGCTCTCGCGCCACAGGGCCGCCAGCATCTTGCGGTACGGCGAGTAGCGGTCCGTCGCCTTCTCGTACTCCAGGTGCCGGTAGCCGACGGCCGCGCGCTCGCGGATGATCGACAGGCCCGTCGACTTCAGCACCGGGTCGTTGTCGATGAGCTGGGCCAGCCAGTCGTTGATGGCGGGGGTGGCCTCCATGTAGGCGGCCGAGAGTCCGCGCATGAAGCCCATGTTGAGGACGGACAGGGCCGTCTTCACGTAGTGCTTCTCGGGGCTGGACTGGTTGAAGAAGGTCCGGATGGACTGCTGGGCCAGGTACTCGTCGTCGCCCTCGCCCAGGCAGACCAGGTGCTTCTGGGCGACCTCGGCGGCGAAGGTGACGGTGAGCTTGTTCCACCACTGCCAGGGGTGGACGGGGATGAAGAGGTAGTCGGCGGGGTCCAGGTCCTGCTCGCGCAGGACGCCGTGGAAGCGCTCGACGGTCTCCTCGCCCAGCTCGTCCCGTACGAAGGACTCGTACTCGATGCCGACACCCGCCGTGAACGCGGCGCGCGACTTGTGCGCCGCCAGCCACACCAGCCGGACCGGGCTCGCGGTCTCCGGGGCGTACGACAGGTACTCGTGGATGCCGAAGCCGAGCCGCCCGTTGTTGGCGACGAAGCAGGGGTGGCCCTCGGTCATGCCGGTCTCGATGGCCTGGAAATCGCTTTTGACGAGTTCGGCGACCGGGGTCTGCGGCTTGGTGAGCTTGTAGCAGGTGCCGGAGAGGGTGGAGGAGATCTCCTCCAGGTAGACCGGCAGGACCTCGTCGCTCAGGCCCAGGGACTTCTGCAGATCGATGAAGAAGTCCAGGGCGGCGAGCGGGAGTTCGGCGCCGTCGCGGTGGCGGGTGATCGAGTCGGCGTCGACCTGCCAGTGGTCGAGGGCGCGGAGCACGGCCGTGAAGGTGTACCGGGTCAGGCCGTCGTCGCTGCGGACGACGTACGTGCCGTCGCCGGTGGCCTCCGGTGTGATGAGGCGCTCGTGCGCGAACTCGGCGAGTGCCTTGCGGATCAGGAGGCGGTTGGCCCGCGCCCAGCGGTGGGGGGACAGGTGCGCTACGGCGTCGGACAGGGTCATACGGCTACTCCTCGGGCGGCCAAGAACTGCTGGCGCGTGCAGAAGCTCAGCAGCGCCGTCTTCTCCGGCTTCTGGATTTCCCGTTCGGGCACGAACCCGACGGCCTCGTTCAGGGCGTGCACGGCCTTGTTGGCCACGTCCGGCTCGACGACGACGCGCTCGACCGCCGGGTCCTCGAAGAGATGCGCCATCACGGCGGTGATGACGGACCGGGTGAAGCCGCGGACGGGCTTGTCGGTGGGCGGCGTGAGGAAGTGCATGCCGATGTCGCCCGGCTGCGGCTCGTACAGGCCGACCAGTTCGCGGTGGGCGGGGTCGTAGTACTCCATCAGGAAGGCCGGTTCGCCGTCCTGGAGTCCGAGCAGCGCGTGGTGGTGCTCGTCCGCCGCGATCTCCATGTAGGCGCGCTCGACGTCCACCAGGCTCGCGTCCTGCATCATCCAGAAGGCCGCCTTGGGGTGGGTGACCCAGCGGTGCAGCAGCTCGGCGTCCTTCAGGGGGTCGAGCGGGCGGAAGGTGAAGGTGCCTGTGTCGGTGGTGCTCATACGGCGAACTCCTGGAACGCGATCGTCTTCTCGACCGGGTAGTACTCGGTGCCGAGCAGCTCGCGGATGATGTACGCGTTCCGGTACGGGCCCATCCCCAGGTCGGGGCTGGTGATGCTGTGCGTGTGGACGCCGGCGTTCTGGAGGAAGACACCGCGGCCGGTGACGTCGATGGCGTAGTTGCGGGCGACGTCGTAGTTGCCCCGGGAGTCGTAGACCAGGCGGTCGCGCACGGGCCTCAGGAACTCCGGCTCGGCGTACTTGTAGCCGGTGGCCAGGACCAGGCCCTGCGAGTCGAGCTCGAAGTCCTTCTCCTGCTCCTCCTGGCGGAAGGAGAGGGTGTACGTGCCGTTCTCGTACCGCGCGCCGTTCAGCGAGGAGTTGGTGAGCAGACGGGTGGGGACCGGGCCGCCAAGGTTCTTCTGGTAGAGCAGGTCGAAGATCTCGTTGATCAGGTCGCCGTCGATGCCCTTGAACAGGCCCTTCTGCTCGGCGGTGAGGCGGTAGCGGGTCGCCTCCGGCAGCTCGCGGAAGTAGTCGACGTACTCCGGGGACGTCATCTCCAGCGTGAGCTTGGTGTACTCCAGCGGGAAGAAGCGCGGGGAGCGGGTGACCCAGTTCAGCCGGTAGCCGTGGACGTCGATCTCGCTGAGCAGGTCGTAGTAGATCTCGGCGGCCGACTGGCCCGAGCCGACCAGCGTGATCGAGTCCTTCTTCTGCAACTCCTGCTTGTGCTGCAGATAACGGGAGTTGTGGATGAAGTCGCCGCCCAGGCCCTGGCAGGCCTCGGGTATGTAGGGCGGGGTGCCGGTGCCGAGGACGAGGTGACGGGCGCGGTAGGTGTCACCGGCGGCCGTCCGCACGACGTACAGCTCGGCCCCTTCGTCGTACGTCACCTCGGTGACCGTCGTGCTGAAGCGGACGCTGCTCAGCTTGTTCGCGGCCCAGCGGCAGTAGTCGTCGTACTCGACCCGCAGCGGGTAGAAGTTCTCACGGATGTAGAACGAGTACAGCCGGCCCTTCTCCTTCAGGTAGTTGAGGAAGGAGTACGGCGAGGTGGGGTCGGCGAGGGTGACCAGGTCCGACATGAACGGGGTCTGGAGGTGGGCGCCGTCCAGGAACATGCCCGCGTGCCACTCGAAGTCCGGCTTCGACTCCAGGAAGACACCGTCGAGCTCGTCGATCGGCTCGGTCAGGCAGGCCAGGCCGAGGTTGAACGGGCCGAGCCCGATCCCCACGAAATCATGGGTTTTGGTCGGGTTTTCAGGACGCGCGGTCAAGGGACTCTCCCAGGTACTGCTCGGCGTGGCCGGCGATCAGGTCGAGGACGGCGGCGATGTCTTCGGTCGTCGTCTCGGGGTTGAGCAGGGTGAACTTCAGGTAGTGACGGCCGCCCACCTTGGTGCCCGCGACCACCGCGTCGCCGGAGGCGAACAGGGCCTTGCGGGCGTAGAGGTTGGCGCGGTCGATCTCGGCGGGGTCGGTGACGGCCGCGGGGATGTAGCGGAAGACCAGGGTGGACAGGGTCGGCTCGACCACGACGTCGTAGCGCGGGTCGGCGGCCAGCAGCTGCCAGCCCTCCACCGCCAGGTCGCAGACCTCGTCGAAGAGCTGCCCGATGCCGTCGGCGCCCATCACCCGCAGGCTCATCCACAGCTTGAGGGCGTCGAAGCGGCGGGTGGTCTGCAGGGACTTGTCGACCTGGTTGGGGATGCGCTCGGTGACCATGCGCTTGGGGTTGAGGTACTCGGCGTGGTAGGTCGCGTGGCGCAGGGTCGAGGCGTCGCGGACCAGCACGGCGGAGGAACTCACCGGCTGGAAGAAGGACTTGTGGTAGTCGACGGTGACCGAGTCGGCGCGCTCGATGCCGTCGATGCGGCCCCGGTACTTCACGGAGGCGAGCAGCCCGCAGCCGTAGGCGGCGTCGACGTGCATCCAGGCGCCGAACTGCTCGCACAGCTCGGCGATCTCGGGCAGCGGGTCGATGGAGCCGAAGTCGGTGGTGCCGGCGGTGGCGACGACGG
Organism: Streptomyces sp. DT2A-34; assembly: GCF_030499515.1. NCBI lineage: Bacteria > Bacillati > Actinomycetota > Actinomycetes > Kitasatosporales > Streptomycetaceae > Streptomyces > Streptomyces sp. DT2A-34. The sequence goes on from NZ_JASTWJ010000001.1 coordinate 6,500,427, forward strand.
CCATGGGGACCAGGCCGTCCTTCTTGCAGCGCTCCAGCTCGTGGGCGAGGGCGACGGTCTGCATGCGCTTGTCGTGGTCGACGGGAACGGAGACCACGGCGTCCTGGCCGAGGCCCAGCAGTTTCGCCGACTTCTTCACGCTGAAGTGGCTGACCTCGGAGGCGAAGATGCGCAGTTCGGCCAGGCTGTCGGACTTGGCCTCCTCGCGGGCGAGGAGCAGGGCCTGCAGGTTGGACTGGGTGCCGCCGGAGGTGAAGACACCGTCGGCGTTCTCCCCGAGGCCTATTCGCGCGGTCGTCCAGTCGATGAGCTTGCGCTCGATCAGGGTGCCGCCGGCCGACTGGTCCCAGGTGTCCAGGGAGGAGTTGACGGCGGAGAGGATCGCCTCGCCGAGCACGGCCGGGATGACGACCGGGCAGTTGAGGTGGGCGAGGTAGCGGGGGTGGTGGAAGTAGATCGCGTCCCGGAGGTAGACGTCCTCCAACTCGTCCAGGACCGCGGCGGTGTCCAGCAGCGGCTTGTCGAGGTCGATCGCGTCGATGGCGGGAGCGAGGGCGTCGACCGTGACGCCGGTGAACGGACGGTCGGTGGCGGCGAGTTTGGCGGCCACCCGCTCGATTCCTTCGGTCACGGAGCGGCGGTACTGCTCCGCGGTCGTGTCGTTGAGCAGGTGCGAGCGCATGGGGAGGTCCTCCGGTGGGGACGGGCCGTGAAGTGCGGGGATCCGGCGGTGCAACTTAGGTTAGCCTAACCTAAGTTCCTTGGAATCAGGGCAGCATCAAGGGTGACTACGATCACTTGGGTCGCAGTCGCCGCCCGATCGCCTTGCTTTCAGGGGCTGTTACCGCTGAGGGGCTGTCACTCCTGCTCGCGCAGCTGCTCCTCGCTCAGCCCCTGCCTCCAGTACCCCACGAAGGTGACCCGGCGGCGGTCGACACCGCGCTCGCCGACGAAGTGCCGGCGCAGCGCCTTGACGCAGCCGGACTCGCCCGCGATCCAGACGTACGGGCGCTCGGCGGCGGGGAGTTCGGCGGCCCGGATGGCGTCGAGGGCCAGGGGAGACCCCTCGGCGTGCGTCCCCTCCTGAACGAGCCAGGTGATCTCTGCGTCGGCCTCGGTCACCAGGTCCTGGATGTCCCCGGCGTCGTGCACCTCCAGCCACACCCGGGCGCGGGTGCCGGCGGGCAGGGACTCGAGGATGGCGGAGACGGCGGGTACGGCGGTCTCGTCGCCCCAGATCACCACGAGGTCGGTGTCCTCGGACGGCCGGAACCGTATCGCCCGGTTGTCGGCGATGGCCGGCCCGAGCAGCAGGACCCGGTCACCGGCGGCGGCGCGGGAGGCCCAGCGGGAGGCGGGGCCCGCCGGGGTGTGCAGGACGAAGTCGACGTCGATCTCGTCGGGGTTCCGGCGCAGCGCCCGCAGCGTGTACGACCGCATCACGGCCCGCACGTCGTCCGGCAGTTCACGCCACCCCTGCCACCAGCCGTCACCGAGCTCAAGGGGAACCTGCGGCTCGCTCTGGCCGGGGTGGGGGAGGAAGAGCGACAGGGACTGGTCATGCCCGTCGGAGAAGAAGTACTCCAGATCCTCACCGCCGAAGGTGACCCGGACCATGGACGGACCGATCCGCCTCGTCCGTACGACTTGCAGGGAGAAGAAGCGGAACGGGGCGGCTACGGCCGTAGTCATGTGGGCTCCTGGGTCCTGATCGGGGGGCGGGGCCGGCGCGCCCCTCAGGGGCGCGGGGAACTGCGCGACAAGCCACGACGGGCCCGCAGTCACCCACTGAGCGACGCCCCACGGCGCTGAGCCGGCTAGCTGACCTTCTTGGCCTTCTCGATGGCCTCGGCAAGGCTGGTCAGCAGCGGCGTGCACTTGTCGTACGACAGAATCGGCTCGGGCGACCGGGCGATGACCTGCCCGGCCTTCACCGCGGGCAGCTTCTTCCAGGTGGCCTCGGTGATGTCGGCCGGCTGAATCGTCGAGGACCGGTCGTCCATCATGATGACGTCGGCCGGGTACTTGTCGACGTTCTCCCAGCTCAGCGACTCGAACCAGCCGCCACCCTGCTTCTTGGCGCTCTCCGGCGGCTCGACGAAGTTCACGCCGAGGGCCTTGAAGTACTCAAGGTCGATGGAGAGGTTGGTGCCGGAGACGTAGAACAGGTCCTGGCTGGCGGAGCCGGCCATCACCTTGATCTCGGGACGAGCCTTCGCGGCCTTGCGCAGCCGCTCGGCGGCCGCCTCGAAGTCCTTCTTGGCCTGGGTGACCTTGTCGGCCTTCATGTCCGCGCCGAGCGACTCGGCCAGCTCCCACATCCGCTCCAGCGGCTTGGTCAGCTGGCGGTCGTAGACGGAGATGGCGGCACTCGGGGCAAGCTTGGCGATCTTGTCCTTGGAGGCCTCGGGGACGTACCAGAGGGTGCCGGCGCTGTCGAAGGTCGTGGAGATGAGGACCTCGGGGGCGAACGCGGCGTACTTCTCGACGTTGAACTGGTCCCAGACGTTGCCGAAGACGGTCAGCTTGCTGACGTCCATGTCGCCGGCCTGGACGTCGGCCTTGTCGTCCTGCGTCTTGGTCGGGCCGAAGACGCCCTTGATCTCGATGCCGTAGTCGTAGAGGGCCGCGGCGACACCGACGAAGGCGACGATCTTCGTGGGCACCTTGTCGAGCTTCACCGTGGTGCCGCGGTCGTCCTTGAACGTCCAGGGGCCGGACTTGGCAGCGGTCGTGGCCTCGCTGGAGCCCTCGCTGTTCGCGTTGTCGTCTCCGCAGGCTGCGAGCGCGGCACCGAGGCCGAGGGCGCCGCCCGCGGCGAGGATGCCGCGGCGGGTGAGGTGGGTGGCTCTGGCGTTGGGCATGGGTACGCTGCTTTCGAACAGGGCGGATCACCCGCCGGACAATTCGAAGGTAGGTTAGCCTAACCTGAGCTGATGTCCAGGGGTGGGGGCCTTGCTTTCCAAGCTGTGGGCACCCTGTGGAGCGCCGGCGCTCGGCCGGTGAGTCCTAACTTCCTTGCAATCGAGCGAAGTTGAGCCTCGGGTGGCGCGCGGTGACCATGTGGTGAAGAAGCGGGCACATGGGGCCGACCTTCTTCCGGTCGACCCCGAGTGCACCTTCCCGAGCCATCAGCCCGCCAGCCCCAACTCCCGGGCGATCAACATCCGCTGCACCTCGCTCGTGCCCTCGCCGATCTCCAGGATCTTGGAGTCCCGCCACATGCGGGCGACCGGGTACTCGTTCATGAAGCCGTAGCCGCCGTGGATCTGCGTCGCGTCGCGGGCGTTGTCCACCGCGATCGTCGACGAGTACAGCTTCGCCAGCGCCGCCTCCTTCTTGAAGGGCTCACCGGCCACCAGGCGCGATGCCGCGTCGCGCCAGGCCAGGCGGGCCGTGTGGGCCTTCATCTCCATGTCGGCGATCTTGAACTGGATGGCCTGGTTGGCGCCGATGGGGCGGCCGAACGCGTGGCGTTCCTTGGCGTACTTCACCGACTCGTCGACGCAGCCCTGCGCCAGGCCCGTCGCCAGCGCCGCGATGGCGATGCGGCCCTCGTCCAGGATGCGCAGGAACTGGGCGTAGCCGCGGCCCTCCTCGCCCAGCAGGTTGGCCGCCGGGACGCGGACGTCCGCGAAGGACAGCTCGCGGGTGTCGGAGGCGTTCCAGCCGACCTTGGAGTACGGGGCCGCGACCGTGAAGCCCGGGGTGCCGGACGGGACGATGATCGCGGAGATCCGCGGCCTGCCGTCCGGCCCCCGGCCGGTGACCGCCGTGACCGTGACCAGGCCCGTGATGTCCGTACCCGAGTTGGTGATGAAGCACTTGGAGCCGTTGATCACCCATTCGTCCGTCTCCGGGTCGAGACGGGCCGTCGTGCGGGTCGCGCCCGCGTCGCTGCCGCCGTCCGGCTCGGTGAGGCCGAACGCGCCCAGCATCTCGCCGGCGCACAGGCGCGGCAGCCACTGCCGCTTCTGCTCCTCCGTGCCGAAGAGATGGATCGGCATGGCGCCGAGCGAGACGCCCGCTTCGAGGGTGATGGCGACCGAGGAGTCCACCCGGGCCAGCTCCTCCAGCGCGATGCCCAGCGCCAGATAGTCGCCGCCCATGCCGCCGTACTCCTCCGGGAACGGCAGGCCGAACAGGCCCATGCGGCCCATCTCCCGCACGATCTCGTACGGGAACTCATGACGCTCGTAGAAGTCGCCGATCTTGGGCGCCACGACATCGTGGGCGAACTCCTCCACCGTGCGGCGGAGTTCCTCCAGCTCGGAAGAGAGACGGTGGTCCATGGCTGTTCACTGCTCCTTGTGGGAGAGGGCTCGTACGGTGCGGGACGGGCTGGGACGGCCCAGTTGTCCGGCCATCCACGCGCTCGTGGCGACGAGGCGGTCGAGGTCGACCCCGGTGTCGATGCCGAGGCCCCGCAGCATCCACACGAGGTCTTCGGTGGCGAGGTTGCCGGTGGCGGACTTGGCGTAGGGGCAGCCGCCGAGGCCGCCGGCGGAGGCGTCGATGGTGGTGACGCCGTGTTCGAGGGCGGCGTAGGTGTTGGCCAGTGCCTGGCCGTAGGTGTCGTGGAAGTGGACGCCGATGACGTTCGTCGGTACGCCCTCCTCGTTGAGCATGGAGAGGAGCTCCCGCACATGGCCGGGCGTCGCGACACCGATCGTGTCGCCCAGGCTCAGCTCGTCGCAGCCCATGTCCCTCAGCGACTTGCAGACGCGCACCACCTGGTGGATCGGGACCGCGCCCTCCCAGGGGTCGCCGAAGCACATGGAGACATAGCCGCGGACATGGAGGTTCTCGTCCTTCGCCCGCTTCACGACCGGGTCGAACACCGCCAGCGACTCGTCCAGCGTCCGGTTGAGGTTGGCCTTCGCGAAGGACTCCGTGGCACTGGCGAAGACGGCGACACGGCGGGCGCCGAGGGCCAGGGCGCGGTCCAGGCCGCGGTTGTTGGGGACCAGGACGGGCAGGTGCACGCCCGGCAGACCGGCGACGAGCGGGAACAGCTGCTCCGCGTCGGCGAGTTGGGGCACCCACTTGGGGTGCACGAAGCTCGTGGCCTCGATCGTCGTCATACCCGCGTCGGCGAGCCGGCGGATGAACTCCGCCTTGACCTCCGTCGGCACGGTCGACTTCTCGTTCTGCAGGCCGTCGCGCGCGCCGACCTCGTGGATACGGACGCGGGCGGGCAGGTTCGGTGCCGATACGGCCATGGGCAACGTCATTGCTCCTCCTCCGCCGGGGTGACGACCGCCAGGACCTGGTCCATGGCGACCGTCGTGCCGGGCGTGACGTCCAGTTCGGCGACCGTGCCGGCGTGCGGGGCGGAGATGACGTGCTCCATCTTCATCGCCTCCACCACCAGCAGGCTCTGACCGGCGGTCACCTCGTCGCCGACGGCGACCTTCACGACGGTCACCGTGCCGGGCATCGGTGCGGTCAGGGAGTCGGCGCCCGCGTGGGCGGCACCGGTCAGCGACGCGGCCACCGGGTCGTGGTCGCGTACGTGCCACGCCTCGCCGTCCCGGCCCAGCCAGTCGCCGGCCCGGTGGAAGGTGTGGCGGACGCCGTCGAGCGTGACGGACACGTCGTCCGGGGTGACGGTGTGCGCGCCGCGCGGGACGTACTCCACCGGCTCCTGCACCCGCAGCGGGAAGGCGACGGGCTTCGCGACACCCCCCAGCCGCCAGCCGCTGGGCACCGAGAACGGGTCCGTCCAGCCGTCGCCCTTCGGTCGCAGCGCCTCCAGCCGTACGGCCGCCGCCGCCTCGTACACCTCGTCCGGTACGTCGGTGGAGACCAGGTCCTCCACCGCGCGCTCGACCAGCCCCGTGTCCAACTCGCCCGCCACGACCGCCGGATGCGCGAGCAGCCGCCGCAGGAACCCGGCGTTCGTCTGCACGCCCAGCGTGACCGTCTCCGCGAGGGCCGCCCGGAGCTTGCGGAGCGCGGTGGCGCGGTCGGGGCCGTACGCGATCACCTTGGACAGCATCGGGTCGTACAGGCTGCCGACCTCCGTGCCCTCGCTGAGCCCGGAGTCGGTGCGGATGCCGTCGCCCTGGGGTTCGCGGAGCTTGCGGACCGTGCCGCCGGACGGCAGGAACCCGCGGGAGGGGTCTTCGGCGCAGATACGGGCCTCGATGGCGTGCCCGGTGAGCGTGATGTCGTCCTGCTGGTACGGCAGTTGTTCACCCGCCGCCACCCGCAGCTGCCACTCCACCAGATCCAGCCCTGTGATCAGCTCGGTGACCGGGTGCTCCACCTGGAGGCGGGTGTTCATCTCCATGAAGTAGTACGAGGAAGGGTCGCCGCCCGGCACGATGAACTCCACCGTGCCCGCGCCCCGGTAGCCGCACGAGCGCGCCGCCTGCACGGCCGCCTCGCCCATCGCCGCCCGGGTCTGCTCATCGAGCAGCACACTCGGTGCCTCCTCGATGATCTTCTGGTGCCGGCGCTGGAGGGAGCACTCGCGCTCGCCGAGGTGGACGACGTTCCCGTGGCCGTCGGCCAGCACCTGGATCTCGATGTGCCGGGGCCGGTCGATCCACCGCTCGACGAGGAGCGTGTCGTCGCCGAAGGAGGCGCGGGCCTCGCGGCGGGCGGCGGCGATCTCGTCGTCCAGCACGGCCGCGTCCCGCACCAGCCGCATGCCCTTGCCGCCTCCACCGGCGGAGGGCTTGAGCAGCACGGGCATGCCGATCTCGCGGGCGGCGTCGGCGAGTTGGCCGTCCGTGAGCCCACTGCCACTGGAGCCCGGAACGACCGGCACCCCGGCGGCCTTCACCGTCTCCTTGGCCCGGATCTTGTCGCCCATCAGGGAGATGGCGTCCGCGGGCGGCCCGATGAAGACGAGCCCGGCGTCGGCGCACGCGCGCGCGAAGCCGGCGTTCTCCGCGAGGAAGCCGTAGCCGGGGTGGACGGCCTGGGCGCCGGTGCGGGCCGCCGCCTGAAGCAGTCGCTCCACGGACAGATAGCTCTCGGTCGCCGGCGCCGGACCGATCCGTACCGCCGTGTCGGCCTCCCGCACATGCCGCGCGTCGGCGTCCGCCTCGGAGAAGACGGCCACCGAGCGCACGCCCAGCGAGCGGAGCGTGCGGATCACGCGGACGGCGATCTCGCCCCGGTTGGCCACGAGGACCGTGTCGAACATGGTCTGCGGCATCGTCATTGTCGTCGTCATCGTCACAGTCCCCCTCACATCCGGAAGACGCCGAACTGGGGCTCACCCAGGGGCGCGTTGGCACAGGCGGTCAGGGCGAGGCCCAGCACCTGGCGGGTCTCCAGCGGGTCGATCACACCGTCGTCCCAGAGGCGGGCCGTCGCGTAATAGGCGTTCCCCTGGCGCTCGTACTGCTCACGGATCGGCGCCTTGAAGGACTCCTCGTCCTCCGTCGGCCAGTCCTCGCCCCGCGCCTCCAACTGGTCCCGCTTGACGGTCGCGAGGACCGAGGCGGCCTGCTCGCCGCCCATGACGGAGATCTTGGCGCCCGGCCACATCCACAGGAAGCGGGGCGAGTACGCGCGCCCGCACATGGAGTAGTTCCCGGCGCCGTACGAACCGCCGACCACCACCGTCAGCTTCGGCACGCGCGTGCAGGCCACCGCCGTGACCATCTTGGCGCCGTGCTTGGCGATGCCGCCGGCCTCGTAGTCCTTGCCGACCATGAACCCGGAGATGTTCTGCAGGAAGACCAGCGGGATCCCGCGCTGGTCGCACAGCTCGATGAAGTGGGCGCCCTTCTGGGCGGACTCGGAGAACAGGATGCCGTTGTTGGCGACGATGCCGACCGGGTGGCCGTGGACGCGGGCGAAGCCGGTGACCAGGGTCTGCCCGAACTCGGCCTTGAACTCCGCGAAACGGGAGCCGTCGACCACGCGCGCGATGATCTCGCGTACGTCGTAGGGGGTGCGGGAGTCGACGGGGACGGCGCCGTAGAGACCGTAGGGGTCGACCTTGGGCTCGATGGCCGGCTGGACCTCCCACGGCAGGGCCCCGCGCGCGGGGAGCGTGGCGACGATGTTCCGCACGATCCGCAGGGCATGCGCGTCGTCCTCGGCGAGGTGGTCGGTCACGCCGGACACGCGCGCGTGGACGTCACCGCCGCCGAGCTCCTCCGCCGTGACGACCTCACCGGTCGCGGCCTTCACCAGCGGGGGGCCGCCGAGGAAGATCGTGCCCTGGTCGCGGACGATGACGGCCTCGTCGCTCATGGCGGGGACGTAGGCGCCGCCGGCGGTGCACGAGCCGAGCACGGCCGCGATCTGCGGGATCCCGGCGCCCGACATCCGGGCCTGGTTGTAGAAGATCCGCCCGAAGTGCTCCCGGTCCGGGAAGACCTCGTCCTGCATGGGCAGGAAGGCGCCCCCGGAGTCGACCAGATACAGACACGGCAGGCGGTTCTCCAGGGCCACCTCCTGCGCGCGCAGGTGCTTCTTCACGGTCATCGGGTAGTACGTCCCGCCCTTGACCGTGGCGTCATTGGCGACGATCACGCACTCGCGCCCGCTGACCCGCCCGATCCCGGCGATGACACCGGCGGCCGGGGCCTGGCCGTCGTACATGCCGTCGGCGGCGAGGGGAGCGAGCTCCAGGAAGGGCGAGCCCGGGTCGAGGAGGGTGTCGACCCGGTCCCTGGGCAGCAGCTTGCCGCGCGCGGTGTGCCGGGCGCGCGCCTTCCCGCCGCCTCCCAGCCGGGCGGCGGCGAGCTTGCCGCGCAGCTCCTCCACCAACGCCCGATGGGCCTCCTCGTTGGCCCGCCAGGCCTGAGACGCGGGATCTGCCGCGCTCGCAAGCTCCGGTGCCTCGTGCATCCTGCGGTCCCCTCACCAGTGGTCCACCAGTTAATGAGCGTTAACGCATTTCCTCCAGGTTAACGACCGCTAACCTCCCTGTCTAGAATTGCTTCCATGGCCACCAGAACCGACGCCCCCACCCGCCGCGAACAGATCCTCAAGGAGGCCGCGCGGCTCTTCGCCGAGCGCGGTTTCCACGGCGTCGGTGTCGACGAGATAGGCGCCGCCGTGGGCATCAGCGGCCCCGGTCTCTACCGGCACTTCGCCGGCAAGGACGCGATGCTCGCCGAGCTGCTGGTCGGCATCAGCGGCCAGCTGCTGACGGGCGCGAAGCGGCGCCTGGCGGAGGCCGACGGGGTGCCGGCCGAGGCGGTTCTCGACTCCCTCATCGAGGGCCACATCGACTTCGCCCTCGACGACCGGCCCCTCATCACCCTGCACGACCGCGAGCTGGACCGCCTGCGCGACAGCGACCGCAAGCTGGTGCGGCAGCTCCAGCGGCAGTACGTCGAGCTGTGGGTGGAGGTGGTCCGCAAGGTCTACCCGGAACTGACGGAACCGACGGCCCGCTCGGCGGTGCACTCGGTGTTCGGGCTGCTCAACTCGACGCCACACCTCGGGCGGCCGGGGTCGCTGCCGGGGCGGGGGGTCACGGCGGAGTTGCTGCACCGGATGGCGCGGGGGGCGTTCGGGGCGGCCGGGGTGGCGTGAGCCGTACAGGCGGGTGCCGTAGCGCGCTCGCGGGGGTGGACGGCGGGCGTTGGGTCGCCGGACTCGACACCCTGCGCATCCCGCCGACCGCGGCGGTCCGGCAGCGGTCCGGTGGTGAGGCGGAGTCGGCGTGCGCTCGGTGAGTCCGGTCACGACGGGGCGGCCCTCCTCACTCCGCCTTTAGGTCAAGACTTCGTAAAATGACGCGCATGATCATCGCTGCCGCTTCCGAAGCGCCCGTCGGTGGAGTCGCCGGCTGGGCCTCCGGCCTGATGGAGAACCTGGGCGGTCCCGGCGCCGGGCTGGCCGTCGCCCTGGAGAACCTCTTTCCGCCGTTGCCGAGCGAGGTGATCCTGCCGCTGGCGGGGTTCACGGCGAGCCAGGGCCGGATGGACGTCGTCGGTGCCGTCGTCTGGACGACGGCGGGTTCGGTGGTGGGCGCACTGGCCCTGTATCTGATCGGTGCGCTCTTCGGCCGGGACCGGCTGATCGCGGCGGCGGCGCGGCTGCCGCTGGTGAAGGTCGCGGACGTGGAGCGGACCGAGGCGTGGTTCGTCCGGCACGGCACCAAGGCCGTGTTCTTCGGCCGCTTCGTGCCCATCTTCCGCAGCCTGATCTCGATACCGGCCGGAGTCGAACGCATGCGGCTCCCCCTGTTCCTCGCCCTCACCGCGGCCGGCAGCCTCATCTGGAACACCGCCTTCATCGCGGCCGGCTACGCACTGGGCGCCCGCTGGCACGAGGTCACCGACCTGGTGGGCCTCTACTCCAAGGTGATCCTGGCGACCGTGGCCGTGGCGGGCCTGGCCTTCGTGGGCGTACGGCTGCTGCGGGCGGGGCGTGGAGAGCGGCGGCGAGCGGTCCGGCGGAGCGAGGAGGAGGTGCGGCTCTGAGCGTGTCGAGCGTGACGAGCGTTACGGACCTTGACCTCTGGACGCCTGTGGATACTCGCCGGTACGGTTGAGTGAGCAAGCGCTTAGACATGGACGTATGGAGGTGGCGGCGGTGCGCCGTACGGTGTTCAACGAGGATCACGAGGCGTTCCGGGAGACCATCCGCGCCTTCATCGAGGCCGAGGTCGTCCCGGTCTACGACGAGTGGTTCGCTGCCGGCCAGGCGCCGCGCGACTTCTACTACAAGCTCGCCGAGCTCGGCGTCTTCGGTATCCGCGTCGACGAGGAGTACGGCGGCGCGGGCATCGAGTCGTACAAGTTCGAGGCCGTCATGTACGAGGAGACCGCTCGCGCGGGCGTCCAGTTCGGCGGCTCCGGCGTGCACGTGCTGCTCGGTCTGCCGTACATCAAGATGCTCGCCACCGACGAGCAGAAGAAGCGGTTCCTGCCGAAGTTCGTCTCCGGTGAGGAGATGTGGGCGCTGGCGATGACCGAGCCGGGCACCGGCTCCGACCTCGCGGGCATGAAGACCACCGCCAAGCTCTCCGAGGACGGCACGCACTACGTCCTCAACGGCGCCAAGACCTTCATCACCGGCGGCGTCCACGCCGACCGCGTGATCGTCTGTGCCCGCACCGACGCGCCCAGCGCCGAGGACCGCCGCCACGGCATCTCGCTGTTCGCCGTGGACACCAAGTCCGAGGGCTACTCCGTCGGCCGCAAGCTCGACAAGCTCGGCCTGAAGACCTCCGACACCGCCGAGCTGGCGTTCGTCGATGTGAAGGTCCCGGTCGAGGACCTGCTCGGCGAGGAGAACAAGGGCTTCTACTACCTCGGCCACAACCTGGCCTCCGAGCGCTGGGGCATCGCGTTCGGCGCCTATGCGCAGGCCAAGGCCGCCGTGCGGTTCGCCAAGGAGTACGTCCAGGACCGCACCGTCTTCGGCAAGCCGGTCGCCGCCTTCCAGAACACCAAGTTCGAGCTGGCCGCCTGCCAGGCCGAGGTCGACGCGGCCGAGGCCGTCGCCGACCGCGCGCTGGAGGCCCTCGACGCCGGTGAGCTGACCCCGGCCGAGGCCGCGTCCGCGAAGCTCTTCTGCACCGAGGTCGCGCACCGCGTGATCGACCGCTGCCTGCAGCTGCACGGCGGCTACGGCTTCATGAACGAGTACCCGATCGCCCGCCTGTACGCGGACAACCGCGTCAACCGCATCTACGGCGGTACCAGCGAGATCATGAAGTCGATCATCGCGAAGGACATGGGCCTGTAGGACACGGGTCCGTAAGGACCGCGAAATTACCAGTCAGTAGAAAAGGTGCCATGAACCAGGCACTACAGGGTCTCCTCGATCTGCTCGACCTCGAGCAGATCGAGGAGAACATCTTCCGCGGCCAGTCCCGCTCCGCCGTCGTCCCGCGTGTCTTCGGCGGTCAGGTCGCGGCCCAGGCGCTGGTCGCCGCCGGGCGTACGGTCCCCGAGGACCGCCACGCCCACTCCCTTCACGCGTACTTCCTGCGCATGGGCGACCCGGGCGCGCCCATCGTCTACAACGTGGAGCGCATGCGCGACGGCCGCTCCTTCACCACCCGCCGCGTCGTCGCCGTCCAGCACGGCAAGCCGATCTTCGCCCTGTCGGCCTCCTTCCAGGTCCACGAGGAGGGGATGGACCACCAGGCCGTCATGCCGCCCGCGCCGGACCCGGAGACGCTTCCCACCTCCGAGGAACGGCTGCGCGACTACGACCATCTCGACCCGGTGGTGGTGGAGCGGTTCCTGGAGGCCCGCCAGTCGGTCGACCTGCGCTACGTCGACGAGCCGCCGTACGGCAGGTTCGGCGAGCCCCGCGATCCGCACTCCCAGGTCTGGTTCCGCACCAACGGCAAGCTGGACGGCGCCGTTGACGAACCGCTCCTGCACGTCGTACTCGCCACGTACGTCTCGGACATGACCCTCCTCGACTCGGTGCTGCTGGCGCACGGGCGGGGCGGCTGGGCCGTCGGAGACGTGGTCGGTGCCTCCCTGGACCACGCGATGTGGTTCCACCGGCCGTTCCGGGCGGACGAGTGGCTGCTGTACGACCAGGAGTCGCCGTCGGCGCACGGCGGACGCGGCCTCGGACAGGCCCGCATCTACACGCAGGACGGGCAGCTGGCGGTGTCGGTGATCCAGGAGGGCGTGGTCCGGATTCCGCGGTGACGGCTCACTGATCTCGGGGCCGGAAAGTCACCCACGCGCGTTCCGCGGGCGCGCGAAGGACGTGTCCGGTCAACGCGGTCGAGCACAACCCTCTACTCGACCCCTTGCTCGACCCCTACTCGACCAGACCCGCCTCGCTCAGCAGGAAGGCCGTCATCGGGTCGTAGTAGCGCGGGCTGATGACGTGGTCGTCCAGCGGCACCACGACCTGGACGGTCCCCTCCGCCTCCGCGAGGAACAGTGCCGGGTCGTTGCAGTCGGCGTACCCGACGGAGTCCACCCCGTGCTGCCCGGCGTACCCCGCCCAGCCGTGGTCGGCGACCACCAGGTCCGGCAGCGGGCGTCCCTCGCGTTCGAGGCCCGTCAGGATGGCCTTCATCGGCTCGCCGGAGTGGGTGTGCCACAGGGTGGCGCCGTGTTCCAGGACCGCCACGTCGGCGAACTGCATGACGTAGCCCTCGTCCGTCTGCAGGCCCTCCGGGATGACGACGATCTCGCAGCCCGCCGCGCGCAACGCCGCCGCCGTCGCGTGGTGGACGTCCAGCAGGCCGCCCGGGTGGCCGGTCGCGAACAGCACCCGCTGCTGCCCGTCGGCCGCCTTGCGCAGGCGGGCCGCCATGCGCTCCAGCGCGGCCACCGTCAGCTCGGGGTCGATGGTGTCCTGGCCGTGGCGGTGCTCCGCGTCGTCGTTCACCCCGACGCGCTCCGCCATCACCGCGAGGACGTCCTGCTCGTCACTCCAGCGGTCGCCGAGTTCCAGGCCGAGCCAGTAGTGGCGGTCGCCGTTCGCCAGCTTGCGGTAGTGGGAGAGGTTGTTCTCGCGGGGAGTGGCGACGTCGCCCGCGATACGGGTTCTGACGAGGTGGTCGACGAGCTCGGCGCGGCTGGGTGTCCCGGGTATCGGCATGGTCCCCATTGTGAGGCAGACAACTGTGGGAACGCCCGCGTCCGGTGCGCGTGCGACGCGGGTCACTGTGCGGATCACCGCTCGATGTGCCGCAGGGCGAACCAGAGTTCCATCCGTACGTCCGGGTCGTCCAGGTCCGTGCCGAGAAGCGCCGCGCAACGGGCGATCCGTTGCCGGACGGTGTTGCGGTGCACGGAGAGGGCGACGGCTGTGCGGTCCCAACTGCCGTGCAGGGAGAGCCAGGTGCGCAGCGTCTCGGTGAGGGGCGTGGTGAGGGGCGCGAGGAGGGTGCGGGCGTGGGCCTGCGCCTCGTCGGGGGAGAGCAGGTCCACCAGGGCCGGGCGGTGGGTGCCGTGCCGGAACAGGGGCGTGCGGGTGGCCCTCGCCCGGGACAGGGCACGGGCCGCCTGGGTGTCGGCCGCCGGCCAGTCCTGGGCGGTCGCGGGAGCGCTGACGCCCAGGGTCCAGCCGGGCAGCGGGGACGGTTCGCGGTCCGCCGGGACGAGGACGCGTACGACGTCCCGCGCCAGGTCGACCAGCGGGGAGCCGAGCGCCGCGCCCAGCGCAGAGGCCGCCACGGGGTCGCAGGGCTGGGTGTCGGGGCGGCCGTGTACCACGAGCCACCGGTCGGCACCCAGCAGCGGGGCCACCGCCTGCGGCTCGGCGCCCAGCAGCAGCCGTACGAGCGCCGACGAGCGGGCCGTCCCCGAGCCGCTCTGGTGCTCGCCGGTGAGCAGGGAGAGGAGCACGGCGGCGACGGAGGCGATGGTGTGGTCGCCGGGGTCGCGGTGCGGGGCGGCGACGCCGAGGACGAAGCCCTGCTCGGCGCCGAGGGCGTAGGCGGCGAGGTGGGTGCCGGAGGCGGTGTCGGTGGCGGAGGCGGGCGTCCCCGGACCCGAGGGACGTACGACCTCCGCGAGTTCGGCCAGCGACCCGGTCACCGCCTCCTGCGGCCCCCGCCCCGCCGCCGCGACCACCGCCCCCTCCGACCCGTACAGCACCGCCCAGCCCCCCACCCGCTGAGCCAGCTGCCGCAGGACCGCCCGTACCGGATCCGGGCGCGAGGCCGCCGCGGCCAGGCTCTGCTGGGCCTCCGTCACACGGCGCAGTTCGGCGTGCCGGGCCTGGGCCATGAGCTGCCAGACCGCGCGGGCCACGCCCGAGAAGGTCGTCCGGGGCGGGACCTCCACCAGCGGGAGGCCGTACGCGTCGCACGCCGCCACCAGGGCGCGCGGCACCGTGTCGTGCACGGGGGCGAGCCCGAAGCCGAGCGCCGCGCCGCCCGCCGCCACGATCCTGGACACGTAGTCGTCGAAGTACGTGCCCGAGCCCGCCGCCTCGGGGATGTGCACGCCCGCCGTCAGCAGCAGTTCGCCGCCCAGCAGGTAGGGGTACGGGTCGGCCATCTCCGAAGTGTGGGCCCAGTGGATCACCGTGTCCGCGTCCGTCGGTCCGGCGATCTGGCGCAGGGCCAGGTCCTCGCGGGCCAGGAGGGCCGAGAGCGTTACGGGCGGGGTGGGGGGAACGGTCGGCTCCGGCATATGTACGTTCCCTCCGTCCAGTCGTCCCGGGATGGATGAAACGTACACTTCGCAGCCGCCTTCCGGACACCTAGGTTGGCTCCCGGACTCGCATCGGAACCGGTGCCGGCTCACCCGTAGAGTCGTAGGCGTAGGCATAAAACCCGCATACGCGATGGAAGCTTAGAAAAGAAGGCATTTCACAGTGACTGGCAACGAGACGCCCCGCGGCCCCGTCGACTCCTCCCGCATCCCGCGGTACGCCGGACCCGCGACCTTCGCCCGGCTGCCCCGCCTCGACGAGGTCGGCCGCGCCGACGTGGCCGTGGTCGGCGTGCCGTTCGACTCAGGAGTCTCGTACCGGCCCGGCGCCCGCTTCGGCGGCAACGCGATCCGCGAGGCCTCCCGGCTGCTGCGCCCGTACAACCCGGCACAGGACGCCTCGCCCTTCGCCCTCGCCCAGGTGGCGGACGGCGGCGACATCGCGGTCAACCCGTTCAACATCAACGAGGCCGTCGAGACCGTCGAGGCCGCCGCCGACGACCTGATCGGCACCGGCGCCCGCCTGATGACCCTGGGCGGCGACCACACCATCGCCCTCCCGCTGCTCCGCTCGGTCGCCAAGAAGCACGGCCCGGTCGCCCTGCTCCACTTCGACGCCCACCTCGACACCTGGGACACGTACTTCGGCGCCGAGTACACGCACGGCACCCCGTTCCGCCGCGCGGTGGAGGAGGGCGTCCTCGACACCGAGGCGCTCTCCCACGTCGGCATCCGCGGCCCGCTGTACGGCAAGCAGGACCTGACCGACGACGAGAAGATGGGCTTCGGCATCGTCACGTCGTCGGACGTCTACCGCCGCGGCGCCGACGAGGTCGCCGACCAGCTGCGCCAGCGCATCGGCGACCGGCCCCTGTACATCTCCATCGACATCGACTGCCTCGACCCGGCGCACGCCCCCGGCACCGGCACCCCCGAGGCGGGCGGCATGACCTCCCGCGAGCTGCTGGAGATCCTGCGCGGCCTCGCGTCCTGCAACCTGGTCTCGGCGGATGTCGTCGAGGTGGCGCCCGCGTACGATCACGCCGAGATCACGTCGGTGGCCGCGTCCCACACGGCGTACGAACTGACCACCATCATGTCCCGCCAGATCGCGGCGGCCCGGAGGGAGAACGACGGCAAGTGACCCACGACCACGACCTGGTGCTCCGCCCGACGCAGGCGCAGATCGCCGCCGCTCTGAACCCTCCCGCCGGCCGCAACGGCGGGGACCTGGTCGTGGAGACGCTGGCGGCGCTCGGCGCGACGACGGTCTTCGGGCTGCCCGGCCAGCACGCGCTGGGCATGTTCGACGCGCTACGGCGCTCCGACCTGCGGTACATCGGCCTGCGGGTGGAGAACAACGCCGGGTTCGCGGCGGACGCGTACGGCCGGATCACGGGCGAGGCGGCCCCGCTGCTGCTGTCGACGGGCCCGGGGGCGCTGACCTCGCTGGCGGCGCTGCAGGAGGCGGCCGCGGCGTCGGCCCCCGTCCTGGCGATCAGCAGCCAGGTCCCGACGGCGGGACTGGGTGGTGGCAGGCATGGGTATGTGCACGAACTCCCGGACCAGGCGGCATCGTTCAGGGGCGTGGTGAAGTCCGTCCACACGGTCCGCACCCAGTCCCAGATCCCCTCCGCCATCGAGGCGGCCTGGAAGTCGGCGCTGACGGCCCCGCACGGCCCGGTGTGGGTGGAGATCCCGCAGGACGTACTGCTGGCCGAGACGTCGATCCCGGTCGTGACGGGCGGCGACGCCTTCCCCGAGGAGCTGCCGCCACGCCCCGAACTGACGGCGGTGGCGGCCGACCTGCTGTCGCGAGCCGCCCGCCCGGCGATCATCGCGGGCGGGGGAGTGGTACGGGCGGACGCCTCGGGCAAGCTGAGGCAGCTGGCGGAGGCGCTCCAGGCACCGGTCGTCACGACGCCCGGCGGCAAGGGGGCGTTCCCCTGGAAGCACCCCCTGTCCCTCCAGTCGTGGATCGAGGACCGGCACACGACGGACTTCCTGGAGGACGCCGACGTACTCCTCGTGGTCGGCTCGGGTCTGGGCGAACTCTCCTCGAACTACCACACGTTCAAGCCGCGCGGCCGGGTCATCCAGATCGAGGCCGACCTCGGCAAGCTGGAGTCCAACCACCCCGCGCTGGGCATCCACGCGGACGCGCGGCCGGCGTTGCAGGCGCTGCTGGAGACGGTGACGGAGCGGGAGGACCCGGGGGCCGGGGAACGCGTACGTGAGGTGCTCGCCAAGGTCGCCGACCGCATCGCCGCCCAGGAACTCACCCTGGAGCAGGCGGTGTTGGCGTCCGTACGCCGTGCCCTCCCCGCCGACTCCCCGTCCTTCTGGGACATGACGATCCTCGCCTACTGGGCCTGGTCGGCCTTCGACGCCAAGGGCCCCAACCACATGCACTCCGCCCAGGGCGCCGGCGGCCTCGGCTACGGCTTCCCGGCGGCGCTCGGCGCGGCGGTCGCGGACCCGACCCGCCCGGTGCTCGCGGTGTCCGGCGACGGAGGGGCCCTGTACTCGATCGCCGAGCTCGCCACGGCCCGCCAGTACGACCTGAACGTCACCTGGCTCATCGTCGACGACGGCGGCTACGGCATCCTGCGCGAGTACATGACGGACGCGTTCGGCGAGGCGACGGCGGCGGCGACGGAGCTGACGCGGCCGGACTATGCGGCCCTCGCCGAGTCCTTCGGCGTCCCCGGGGTGCGTACGACCCCGGAGACACTGGAGGCCGACCTGGCGAAGGCGCTGTCCGAGCCGGGGCCTTCGGTGGTCGTACTCCCGGCGGTGCTGCGGATGTTCGCGCCGACGCACCTCACGAGGTGATACCTCAGAGGCCCTGGTCACGCGTGTCGTGGATGTGGTCGCGGTCGTAGCAGGCGTCGTCCACCGCGGGGCCGGTCCACGGTGCGGCTGCCGGGACGAGCGCGAGTGCCTGCCTGCAGAGGTTGGCGGCGGAGTAGCCGGCGATGTTGATACGGCCCCGGTCGCCGTCGTCGGCGTGGGCCGGGGTGGCGAGTACGAGGGCTGCCATGGTGAGCGCGGCGAGCGCGCTGATCTTCTTCATAGCCGGGTCAACGGCATCGGATCGGCGCAGGTCATTCCGCTGTACAGGTGGTGACCGAGAGCGCCAGGGGCCGACGAGGCCCCTGGCGCGCTACGGCGACTGAACAGGGTTCGGTCGCCTACCAGATCGCCTCGACCCACTCCGGGTGGTCGATGAACGGGTTGCGGTTGCCCTGGTAGCTGTCGTAGATGACCTCGTTGCGGCGCTCTTCGAAGGCGTCCGGCGGGTCCTCGTCGTTCCAGGCCTTCAGGACCGAGAGGCGGCCGTGGAGGGGGACGCTGCCGTTGGTGACGGCGTCGTTGGGCTCCAGGTCGGGCCAGCTGTCGTCGCCCTCGTAGCGGACGGCCATGTAGAGGATCATGCGGGCCACGTCGCCCTTGACGGCGTCACGGGGCTCGAAGGAGTTGGAGTCGGTCAGGCTGCCACCGGAGTTGGTGAAGCTGCTGCCGCCGTTGTCGAAGTCCTTGTTGCCGCGGATGCTGTTGACCTGCACGTCCTCGGGGCGGAGGTGGTGCAGGTCGGTGCCCGGGCCGGCCGAGGTGCCGAAGTCGCCGTGGGACTGGGCCCACACGTGCTCGCGGTTCCAGTTGCCGGTGCTGCCACCGTTGAGGGACTTGCTGCGGGAGATGCCCGAGTAGAGCAGCTTCACGTTGCTGCTGTTGTTCGGGTCCTGGTCGGTGACCTTCAGGGCGTTCCAGACGGCCGAGTACGAGATCGTCGTCTGGTCGCTGATGATCGTGTGCAGCGAGTCCTTCAGGGCCGTGCCGGACTTGCCGATCGCGTCGGCGTAGTACGTGTCGTCGTACTCGGTCGTCGTCGCCGCGGCCGGGGTCGCCGTCAGCGCCGGGGTGAGAGCGACCAGGACGGCGGCCGTCGTCAGTGCCACTGACTTCCAGCGGGGGCGTGTGCGTGTCGCCAGCATGTGGGGTGTCCCATCTACGCGGGTTGAATGGAGGCGGCAAACGGGAGAGTGGCATGGACATGCGGGCGTGTCGAGAGCTTGCGCGTGTCCATTGGGTGACGGGAAACGGCAAATCGGGGCTTGTCTACGCGAGTTGACGCACCCCGTGGGGGCGGTCGAGGGCGCGAAACGGCCCCCGACGGGAGGGTCGGGGGCCGTTGGGCGTGGAGTCGGCCGGTGTCAGTTCACGTCCGACGGGTCCAGACGGTAGACGGTCGACTGGTTGGTCTGCGAGGAGTTGTCCGAGCCGGAGTCGGATTCCGCGTCCGTGTCCGAGCCGGCAGTCGAGCTGTACTCGCTCTCCTTCACCGCCGTCCCGTTCTTCTGCACCCACTCCGTGACCTCGGAGCTGACGCTGCCGCCGCCGGGGCCGCCGCCCCTGCCGCCGCCACCGAGCTGGATGTAGTGCAACTCGCCCTTCTTCACCAGCTCCTTGAGCTTGGCCAGGGTCATCGCGTTGTCGGAGCCGGACCAGCCCCACATGGAGATGACGGGTTCGCCGCTGCTCAGGATCAGCTGGGCCGCGCTCTGCGAACTCGACACCGCCAGCAGCCACTTGGCGCCGTCCTGGTGCTTCTTGAGGTACGTGACGAGCTCGCTGCTCGCGCCGCCGCCCATACCGCCGCCTCCGCCGAAGCCGCCTCCGCCCATGCCGCCCCGCAGGGCCCTGCCTCCCCCGCTGTTGCCGGTGCCCGTCTCGCCGGGGGCGATGCCGCTGTTGCCGGTGCCGTTCGGGG
This sequence comes from Streptomyces sp. DT2A-34, assembly GCF_030499515.1. NCBI lineage: Bacteria > Bacillati > Actinomycetota > Actinomycetes > Kitasatosporales > Streptomycetaceae > Streptomyces > Streptomyces sp. DT2A-34. The sequence goes on from NZ_JASTWJ010000001.1 coordinate 6,520,272, forward strand.
GCGTACCGCCCATCTCGCCGGTGCCGCCGGGAGCCTGGCCGTTCTGGCCGTACTGACCACCGGCTTGCCCGTTCTGGCCGCCGGCCTGGGTGTTCTGCCCGCCCTGCTGAGTGCCGCCCCCCGGCATCTGACCGTCACCGCCATCGAAGCCACCCCGGCCGCCGCCACCGCCCCCACCGGGACCGCCGCCGAAGCCGCTCCCCGTCGAGGGCCCGGCCGTCGGGTTCGTACCGCCCATGCCGCCGCCCGAACCGGACGGCACCGACCAGGCGTACGCCGCCGGACCCGCCACCGCGGCGACGACCGCCGCCGTCACGGAGGCCGCCAGCAGCCGCAGCCGGTTCCCGGACGCGGACCGGAAGACGAGCAGCCCCACGATCGCCGGCGCCATGACGACGGCGATCGCCGGCCACAGCCAGGTGTTCCAGCCGGAGGCCCGCCGCAGGAGTACGACGGCCCAGATCGCGGTGACCGCGAGGCCCGCCGGCAGCACCCACGCCCACCGCTTGTCGGCGCGGAACGCGCGCAGCAGCATCACGCCGCCGCCTCCGCACAGAGCCGCGATGCCCGGGGCGAGCGCGGTCGTGTAGTACGGGTGCATCGTGCCCTCGGCCATGGCGAAGGTCAGGTAGTGCAGCGCGGTCCAGCCGCCCCAGAGGAGCAGTGCGGCGCGGGTGAGGTCGGTGCGCGGGGCGCGCCCGCGCAGGATGAGACCACCGATGCAGGCGATGGCCGCGAAGGGGATCAGCCAGGAGATCTGGCCGCCGAGGATGTCGTTGAAGAGACGCCCGATCCCGGCGGTCCCGGAGAATCCTCCGCCTCCGCCTCCGCCACCGCCGCCTCCGCCGTTGCCCTCGCCGCCGAGGATCCGGCCGAGGCCGTTGTAGCCCATGATCAGGTCCCAGGCCGTGCCGTCCGTCGAACCGCCGATGTACGGGCGCTCGTCGGCGGGCACGAGGGAGACGGCCGCCGCCCACCAGAAGCTGGAGACGGCGAGTGCCACCCCCGCGATCAGCAGGTTCACGATCCGCTTCACGAGCTTGGGCCTGGCCGCGTACAGGTAGACCGCGAAGACGGCGGGCAGCGCGATGTAGCCCTGGAGCATCTTCGTGTTGAACGCGAGGCCGAAGCACACCGCGGAGCCGACCAGCGGCAGCAACTTGCCGTTGTGCACGGCCCGCAGGGCGAGCGCCGCGCCGCCGGTCATCAGGAACACCAGCAGGGTGTCGGGGTTGTTGTCACGGTTGATGGCGACGGTGATCGGCGTCAGGGCCAGTACCAGGGCGGCGACCGTCGCCGCGCCGTGGCCCCACACCCGCTTCACCGAGGCGTGCACGATCCAGATCGTCGCCAGCGCGACCAGGATCATCGGCAGCATCATCTGCCAGGTGCCGTAGCCGAAGACCCGGCACGACAGTCCCATGACCATCAGGGCGAACGGCGGCTTGTCGACGGTGAGGAAGTTCCCCGCGTCCAGCGACCCGAAGAACCACGCCTTCCAGCTCTGCGTGCCGCTCAGGACGGCCGCGCTGTAGAAGCTGTTCAGGCTGGACCCGGAGAGGTTCCAGGAGTACAGCACCGCCGCCAGGATCAGGATCGCGATCAGCGCGGGGAGCGACCAGCGGGGGGCCTTGTCCGGGGGTGCGGCGGGCGGGGCCGCCGGTGGGGCCTGCGGTGGCACGTCGGGGGGCACGGTCGGGTGGGCGTGGGGATCGGTGGCTGCTGTCACCCGGGCATCGTGTGAGGTGGGGGTGGGTGCGGGCTGTGCCGGACCTGGCGGCTGGCTGTGAAAACTCAAAGTAGTCCGCAATGGGGTGCTGAAGAGGAGCCAGAAGATTGAGAGTTGAAGTAAAGACTCCCTCGTGTCATGATCACGGCCGCACCAAGTGAACCGATGTGACCACTCGGTTCCACCACATGCAGGGGGAATCATGCGCAAGCGCGCTACCTTTGCCATGGCCGCAGCCGGTGCGGCCTTCCTCGCCACGCTGACGTTCGGCGCGGCCCCGGCCTCGGCTGTGATCGACGAGAAGATCTCGGGCACCGTGTACGACGACGGCTGGTCCCACTACAAGATCAAGCGGTGCGCACAGCGCGACGTCGTTCTCGATGTGCAGAGTTCGCCTGACGACGACGACATGTACCACTACGCGTCCAAGAGTCAGGGTGGTGGCGGGTCCTACGGCACCAAGCAGGTCGACGAGTTCACCGGGGCCAAGTACATGGGGCTCCGCTCCGGCTGCTTCTACTGGAACTCCCGCCAAGAGGAGGGCCTCATCGAAACGGACTGGGAGGACGTCTGGTACGGGGAGATCGACTACTGACAGCCCCGGCCTGAACGATCAGCGTGGAGCAAGCATGAAAACGCGCCAGTACGTACTCCTGTCCTGTCTCCTGGTGATGGGCCCCGCACTCTCCGCCTGTGGCGGCACGTCTGAGGCTTCCGACGGCTGGGAGAGCAAGCAGGAGGTGACCGCCGAGGTCAAGAAGCTTCGTGCGGACACCGAACTGCCTCCCGGCGGCAAGTGGAACGCGGAGGTGTCGGGCTCGGACGACGACCACTACCAGACGGGATCGGCCGATGCCCTCGTCCTGGACGAGGCACAGTGCGAGTGGTACGCGTACTGGCTCGATCGCACCGAGTCGTCCGACGACAAGGCCGCGGCGACGGCACTGAAGCACTTCGTCGTCCTGCATGACATGCCGGCCTACAAAGCCAACGACAAGTCGTACCGGGAAGTCGTGCAGTCCGTCGAGGACGCGGCGGAACTGGGTGACCCGAGCGGAGTCCAGGGATTCGTCCGGGACAACTGCGAGGGCATGCAGGAAGGCAGCGACTACCAGTGAGGCTGCGGCGCATCGGCCTCGGCCCCGCCGCCGTGGCCGCGCTGTTCGGTGTGATCGGTGGCATTGCGTCCTGGGCCTTGTTGGGCACGGCCCAGCAGGGCCAGGCGAGCGTACCTGTCCAGGAACAGGGCGAAAACCATGTCGAGCCCGCCGTGGTGACGGTCCGTACGGCCGACGTCACCAGCGTGCTCACCATGGAGGGTCGGATCGCGAAGGAGTCCGGGCGCCATGTCGCACAGGCCACTGTCGCGCCGGCCCACCTGTACCGCTTCATCGACACCCCGCGTACCGCCAAGGTGAAGATCGTGGATGGTCCCGAGGCCTTCACCTGTGGTGACGTCACCGTCGGCGCTGACCCGTCCGACCCCTCCGGTGACGTCCTGTTCACTTGCACCGTGCCCACGTCCGTCAAGGTGTTCACCGGGCTCCCGATCAAGGTGGCGGTGGCCACCGGGCACGCCGACAACGCGGTTACGGTGCCGGTCAGCGCGCTGTCCGGAACAGTGGGATCGGCTCACGTCACAGTCGTCGACGACCAGGGCGGCCGCAAGCAGCGGCAGGTCGTCGTCGGTGTCGTCAACGGTGTCGTGGCCCAGGTGACCAAGGGACTCGAAGCCGGCGAGAAGGTGCAGGATCCAGTGGCGGACGCCTTGGTCGGCGCCGGTGTGGGGGAGAGCGGGTGACGCTGTCTCTGCGGGGTGTCACCAAGACAATCCCCCTCGGCGACGGGCGGCACGTCGATCTCATCAGGGACCTGGACTTCGACCTGGCGCCGGGTGACTCGGTGTCCGTCGTGGGCCGCTCCGGCAGCGGCAAGAGCAGCCTCCTGAACATCCTGGGACTGCTCGACCGGCCGACGAGCGGACAGGTGGAACTCGACGGCCAGAGCCTGCTCGGCCTGCCCGACCGCAAGCTCTCGACGATCCGGGGACGGCACATCTCGTTCATCTTCCAGCAGTTCCACCTGCTGCCCAGACGGACCGCGCTGGAGAACGTGTGGACGCCCCTCGCTCACATTCGGGACCGCGCACTGTGGCGGCAGCGCCGTGAACTGGCTGCCGAGGCGCTGGCCCGGGTCGGCCTGACCGGCAAGGAAGACGCGATGCCGGAGACCCTCTCCGGTGGTGAACAGCAGCGAGTGGCCATTGCTCGCGCGCTGGTCCACCGGCCGCGGTACGTCCTCGCCGACGAGCCCACCGGGGCGCTGGACGGTGAGACCGCCCACAGTGTCATGGACCTGCTCCTCGACGTGGCCCGCTCCCAGCGGGCCGGGCTCGTCCTGGTGACCCACGACGCCCAGCATGCCACCGCAACCGAACGACAACTCAGGCTCGACGAAGGAACGTTGGCACCTCTGGTGCCGGAGGGGAAGATGCGGTGAACAGTGTCCTTCCCCTACTCTCCTCCGCCTGGCAGGAGTTGCGGGTGCACCGGGTGCGTTCGCTCCTCGCAGGGCTGAGCGTGGTGATCGGAGTTGCGGCCCTGGTGGCCGTCGTCGCCATGGGAGACCTCGGACGGGCCGCTGTCCAGGAGCAGGTGGAGCGTACGGTCGGCCGTCCCGCGACCCTCTCGGTCCATCTGACGGCGGATGGAGAGCAGACCGCGTCCAGGCCATCGGTGGACCGCAACGCGGCGTGGATCAGGCAGCTGGGGGTACGGGCGCTATCACGTGTGGAGGTGCGCCAGGCGCAACTCGATGCGGTGTCGTCCTCTCCGGTCCCGCCGCTCGGCGTGACGGTCATGGGTGTCGACGGGGCCTATGGGTCCGTCAAGCGCATGGACCTCCTCGCCGGGCAGTGGCTCCCGGAAAGGAAGGCAGAGCCCTGGGCTCCGCCGCTCTACCTCAACGCCGAGGCAGCCGAACACTTCGGTGTCGACCACAACGCCCTGGGCTCCCGCCTCTCGATCGAGGCGGACACCCCGACCCGGGGAATCGTCCTCGGCGTTGTCGACGACTCCCGCAACGAGCCGGTCGCCTACACGGACATCCGGTCGCTGCGGAAGTGGTACTCGGAGTCCACGGCTCCCGAGACGGCCGAGATCCTTCTGACCGTCGCGCCGTCGGAGGCCGAGTACGTGACCTCCGCTGTTCTGCACCACCTGGCATCGGCTGGCCTTACAGGCAGCGAACGAGTCCAGCGGGTGGACGATTTCTCCGCGTACGAGCGAATCCTCAAACTCCTGCAGGCTGTACTCGGAGCCATTGCGGGAATCTCGCTCGTCACCGGCGGAATCGGCCTGATGAACCTGACGCTTTCGCAAATACAGTCGCGTGTCCACGAGTTCGGAGTGCGCCGCGCGTTCGGCGCGTCCCAGTCCCACATCTTCGCCATCATCCTGTGGGAATCCGTCATCCTCACGGCGGTCTCGTCCCTGCTTGGAACGCTCCTGTCGGCAGGCGTATTCAACGCCGCCCTGTTCATGGTGCCGGACTTCTCCGGCGGAATTCAATTCCCCGTCACGGCGGCCCTCATCGGAAGTGCGGCCGCCATTCTCATCGGCGTCGTCTCGGCGCTGGTACCGGCCCTGCGCGCCGCGCGGCTGGACATCATTCGCGCGATTCGCACGTGACGGCGAGTCGTGCCCGGAAATGAGAGATCGAATATATGCGAACCAAGACAGTAACCGGCCGACTGGTCACAGGGGCCGTCTGTGCCCTCGCTGCCGTCGTGCTGACCTCCTCCCCGGCGTCCGCGGCGCTGACTGTGGAGCGATTCTCCGGGCTGCTGTACGACGACGATTGGTCGCACTACAGCAATCGGCGGTGTGCCACGGATCCGGTGAAGTTCTACCTCGACAAGTGGCCCGACGGTGACGGCACGCGCCACATAGCCTCCGCCAACCAGGGAGGTGGCGGCACCGAACGGGGTGAGAAGTACGTGGCCGGCAAGGACAGCAGCAAGAAGTCCATGGGCTTCTCTTCCGGCTGCTTCTACTGGAACACCCGTCAGTACGAAAGCACCTTCGAGGTGGATGGCGAAGACAACTTCATGGGACAGATCGAGTATTGATCGCCGACTGTTGCGGACGGTGGGCGGGGGCGGCGTGCCGTACCCCGCCACCTTGCCGTCCTCAGGGCTGAGATGCCTTGATGGACGTGACGAAGGCAGACCAGTCGGCGGCGGAGAAGACCAGCGCCGGGCCGTGCGGGGCCTTGGAGTCGCGGACGGGGATGCCGGAGGGGTGGTTGTCGAGGACTTCGAGGCAGCTCCCGGCGTTGTCATCGCTGTGCGACGACTTGCGCCAGCCGCTCAGCGTGGCCGCGTCCGGGATGGTGCGCTCAGTCATGGTGCCCGTACCCCTTCGCAGTGGCCCTGAGCAGGGCCAGTGACTCCTTCAGCGGCAGTGCGTCGCTCATCGCGAGATCGTAGCGGTGCTGCAACTTCCGGACCATGGACGGGGAATCGTGCAGCTTTCCCACGTGCCCGCCCTCGGTGTATGCCAGCGGCGGCTGGTCCTCGAACCACATCAGCGTGATCATGCTGGTCATCAGCGGATGATGGCCCACGTCAAACGGCAGCACATGCACGCGGATACGTCCAGTCTCGGCGAGCTGAACGACGTGCATGATCTGCTCCGTCATGACGTCCCCGCCGGCCACCGGGCGTCGCAACAGTGTCTCGTCCAGCAGCGCCCACACTACGGGCGTCAACGGGTCTTCGAGGATCTTCGCCCGCTCAAGGCGTGTGACAACGCGCCTGTCACATTCCTCTTCACTCACCGGGGGGTACGCCGCGCCCAGAACCGCACGCGCGTACCTCTTCGTCTGGAGGATGCCCGGGAAGTACGCCAAGGCGAACTCGCGGATCGTCACTGCCTGCTGTTCGAGTACGAGCACCTTCTCGAAGTACTCGGCGATCGACTTCTCGTCGTCCTGCGGCAGAAAGCTGCTCAGCACATCCCCCGTGCCCAGAGCCGTATCCAGCCGCCGAGCATCCTCCTTGGACGGCACCCGCCGCCCCGCCTCGATATGCGCGATGTGCGAACGCGTCATGACCGCCTGGTCCGCCAACTGTTGCTGCGTCAGCCCTGCCGCCTCGCGTCGCGCCTTGAGCCAGTCGCCGTACATCGTGCCCATTGGATCAACCCCCTTGTGACAAATGCTCTGTCACACGCTTCCCTCTGGCGAGGCTAGCCCGATCCGTCTCAGTCTGTGAGTTGATCGCTACAGAACGCGATACCCCCGCGACCGTCCAACCGGTCCGGGGGCGTGGTCATCAACAATCGCTAGGAGCCGACGACATGAGTCACCGTATCGCCCTTCTCTGCGCGCCGCTGCTACGTCTTCTGGGCTGCCCGGTCCGGAAGCGAAGGCGCGTTCTCGACGGCCCGACCGTCCGCCAAACCGGCGTCCACACGCCGAAGGAGGCGGCACCCCTGGTCGCCGTACCCGGCGTCGGTGTCGGGTCCTGCGGCATCCCCGCGTCGTGCATGGTGGTCACTCGATGAACGACGTTCGCCTGCTTCCCTGGACCGGCGAAGGCGGCAAGCCGTGCTACCTCGACACCGACGGTACCGGCCACGTCTCCCGCGTGGCCGACACCATCGAGCGCGTACAGCTCGGGATGGCCGGCGACCTCCTCGACCACGTGGCCGACATGCTCGCCGACCGCCGGACGCCGCCGACACCCGCACAGCTCCGGTTCCTGCTGGCCCGGATGAGCGAGGCGCTGAGCGATGTCCGTCGGATCGCGGAGAGCCGGGGCGCGCGTCTCCCCGTACCTCCCTGCGACGAGCCCGACCAGGATCAGAAGTGCGTGGCGATCCCGAACACCCGCCGCAACTGAGCCATGTCGTGCCGGTCACGGTCCGACGGCTCGTAGCCCTGGTGGAAGTGGACCTGTTGCTCGGCGGACAGGCACGGGACCGGCGTCCCGCCGAGGGCGCCCGTCACGAAGGCCGACGCGGGGTAGACGAACGGCCGCGACGGCTCCAGTGACGCCTGCACCGCCGAGCCGTCCTCGGCGAAGACCAGCGGATGCAGATCGATCTCCCGGCCGTCCGGCGCCGTGACCACGAAACGGACGGGACGCCAGTCCACGGTCTCCGCGAAACCCGCGTCCGCCAGGGCCGCCACCACCGCCGCCTCCTGTTCCTTGCGGTGCATCAGGTCCAGGTCCCGGTGGTCGCGGGTCTGCTCGCCGAGCAGGGCGTCGATGCCCCAGCCGCCGCCGACCCAGATGTCGGTCTCCGCCTCGCGCAGCAAGGTCAGGACGGTCAACACGTCGTCAGCTGTCATCACTCTCACAACCTCTCACGCCCGTACAACCTTTCTCTCGGCCTCGCGAGTCAAGAGGGGCATGACTCACGAGACATCGAGCGGGACATCGAGCAAGAAGCCGAGAGACCTTTCCAGGCGGGCCAGAGCGCTCGTCGCGGCCGGCGTGGGTGCCGGCGTGCTCATAACGGGCGTCGCGGCCGCCTCGCCCGCCGCCGCGGCGACCACACCCACCGTCAGCTGCACGTCCGCCAAGGCCGGCCTGGCCGACAAGCTGAAGAAGGACATCACCGCCGCCCTGGCCAACCGCAGGGGGACCATCGCGGTCGGCCTGTACGACCGTTCCACGAACACCACCTGCGCGCTCAGGGCCTCCAGTGCCTACGACTCCGCCAGCGTCGTCAAGGTCACCGTCCTCGCCGCGCTGCTGTGGGACGCGAAGAAGCACAACCGGTATCTCACCGACCGTGAGGTGTCCCTCGCCAAGGCCATGATCACCAAGTCGGACAACGCGGCGACCAGCACGCTCTGGAAGCAGCTCGGTCTGACGAAGATCAAGGGCTTCCTCACGGCCGCCGGCATGACCCAGACCAAGCCCGGCGCGAACGGCTACTGGGGCCTGACCCAGATCACCGTCACGGACGAGCAGAAGCTGCTCAAGCTCATCACCGCCAAGAACACGGTGCTCAGCGACAACGCCCGCGCCTACATCCTGAAGCTGATGGGCCAGGTCATCTCCTCGCAGCGCTGGGGGACGCCGTACGGAGTGCCGTCCGGTGTCACCGTGGCCGTCAAGAACGGCTGGCTGTCACGGTCCACCCACGGCTGGCGGGTGCACAGTGTCGGCGCCTTCAAGGGCGGCGGCCACGACTACATGATCACGGTCCTCACGCACGGCAACAGCACCATGAACTACGGCATCGCGACCATCCAGGGCGTCGCCAAGGTCATCCACCGGGACCTGGCGGCAAGCTGACGTTTCACGTGGCAGCCTCCCGTCCGTCACCGTGTCGTCCTACGGTGACGGCCATGCGCCTGAGAACCGTACTCGCGACCGTCACCGCGTCCCTGGCGGCGGCCACCTGCCTGTCTGCCGCCGGGCCCGCCAACGCCGGGCAGAGCAACGCCTGTTCGCCCTCCGTCTCCATCGACCGCTTCTCCGACGCGCTCGACAAGACGACCTACGAGGGCACCTTCGTCGGCAACTTCTCCGCGCTCGCCGTCGACCGCGACGGTTCGCTCGCCGCCGTCTCCGACCGCTCGGCCCTCTTCAGCCTCGACCGGGAGACGCTCGCGCCGCGGGCCGTCGTCCCGCTCGCCGACGAGAGCGGTGCCGCCCTCGACTCCGAGGGGCTCGTCGTCGACCGGGACGGGACGCGGTTGATCTCGTCCGAGACCGAGCCCTCCGTACGCCGCTACTCCCGCGACGGCAAGATCCTCGACCGCCTCCCCGTGCCGGACGAGCTGTTGGTCGCCCCGGCGGGCCGCGCCGTCTCCAACGGCACCTTCGAGGGGCTGACCCTGCTCCCCGGCGGCCGCACCCTGCTCGCGTCGATGGAGTACGCGCTGAACGGCGACAGCGCCGGTCTCGTCCGCTTCCAGACCTGGCAGCGGACCCGGACGGCGGGCGGCCACTTCGAGCTCGGCGCCCAGTACGCCTACCGCACCGACACCGGTCTCGGCGTCCCCGAGGTCCAGGCGACCCCCGACGGCCGCCTCCTCGTCCTGGAGCGCGGCTTCACCTCCGGTGTCGGCAACACGGTCCGCCTTTACCTGGCCGACCCGCGCCGCGCGACGGACACGAGCGGCGTCGAGAACCTCACGGACCCCACGGGTCAGGACGGCGTACGTCTGATCAAGAAGACCCTCCTGGCGGACATCGCCGCGTGCCCGTCCCTGGGCGCCACGGCCAAGCAGCCCCAGCCGAACCCGCTCCTCGACAACATCGAGGGGATGACGATCACGGGCCGTACGAACGCTCGCCTGAAGGTGCTCCTGGTCAGCGACGACAACCAGAACGCCGTACAGACCACACGGTTCTACTCCCTGCGTGTCCGTATCTGATCGGTCGCCGATCGTTACAGCGGGATGAAATCCGCCTCTGTCCGTGTTGGTGCCTTCCGGTAGATCAGGGCGAACGGAGGGCACCGGCGTGGCAGCGCAGCAGGGGTGGGCGAGACGACTGTGGGGCTACGCGTGGCGCTACCCCAAGGATGTGATCCTCGCCCTCGGCTCCTCGCTCGGCGGTATGGCCGTGATGGCGATCGTCCCGCTGATCACGAAGGTGATCATCGACGACGTCATCGGCGACCACAGCCGCAGCATGGCCGTCTGGGCGGGCCTGCTGATCGCCGCCGCGCTCGCTGTCTACGTCCTCACCTACATCCGCCGCTACTACGGCGGCCGCCTCGCCCTCGACGTCCAGCACGATCTGCGCACGGAGATGTTCGGGACGATCACCCGGCTCGACGGGCGGCGGCAGGACGAGCTGTCCACCGGGCAGGTCGTCGGGCGGGCCACCAGCGACCTCCAGCTGATCCAGGGCCTGCTCTTCATGCTCCCGATGACCATCGGGAACTTCGCGCTCTTCCTGATATCCCTGGTCGTCATGGCGTGGCTGTCGCTGCCGCTCACGCTCGTCGCCCTCGCCGTGGCACCCGCGCTGTGGTGGATCGCGGGGCGCAGCCGCACCAAGCTGCACCCGGCCACCTGGTACGCCCAGGCCCAGGCCGCCGCCGTCGCCGGCGTGGTCGACGGGGCCGTCAGCGGCGTGCGCGTGGTGAAGGGGTTCGGTCAGGAGGAGCAGGAGACCGGGAAGCTCAGGGAGGTCAGCCGGCGGCTCTTCGCGGGGCGGCTGCGCACCATCCGGTTCAACTCCAGGTACACCCCGGCGCTCCAGGCCGTGCCGGCGCTCGGCCAGGTCGCCATGCTCGCGCTCGGCGGGTGGCTGGCGGTCCGCGGGCACATCACCCTGGGCACTTTCGTCGCCTTCTCCACCTACCTCGCCCAGCTGGTCGGGCCGGTCCGGATGCTCGCCCTGGTCCTCACGGTGGGGCAGCAGGCCCGCGCGGGCACCGAGCGCGTCCTCGAACTGATCGACACCGAGCCGTCGATCAAGGACGGCACCAAGACGCTGCCCGCCGACGCGCCCGCGACCGTCGAGTTCGACGACGTTTCGTTCGGATACGACGACGCCTCCGGCAAGACCCGTCCCGTCCTCGACGGGCTCTCCTTCGTGATCCAGCCCGGCGAGACCCTCGCCGTCGTCGGCTCCTCCGGCTCCGGCAAGTCCACCGTCTCCCTCCTCCTCCCGCGCTTCTACGACGTCACGCGCGGCGCCGTCCTCGTCGGCGGCCACGACGTCCGCGAGCTGACCTTCGACTCGCTGCGGGCCGCGATCGGGCTGGTGCCCGAGGACTCCTTCCTCTTCTCGGACACGGTCCGCAACAACATCGCGTACGGCCGCCCCGACGCGACCGAGGAGGAGATCCGTAAAGCCGCCGGCGCCGCCCAGGCCGACCGCTTCATCGCCGAGCTCCCCGACGGTTACGACACCAAGGTCGGCGAGCACGGCCTCACCCTCTCCGGAGGCCAGCGTCAGCGCGTCGCGCTCGCCCGCGCGATCCTCACCGACCCCCGACTCCTCGTCCTCGACGACGCGACCTCGGCGGTGGACGCCCGGGTCGAGCACGAGATCCACGAGGCGCTGAGGCACGTCATGGAGGGCCGGACGACTCTGCTGATCGCCCACCGGCGCTCCACCCTCAACCTCGCCGACCGCATCGCCGTCCTCGACGCCGGCCGCCTCGCCGACATCGGCACGCACGAGGAACTCCAGGAGCGGTCCGCCCTCTACCGCCGCCTCCTCACCGACCCCGACGAACTCGGCGGCGTCTCACCCGGCCACGTCCAGCCCGCCTCCCCCCGGGAGGACAGCTCCGTACGCGACGAACTGGACGCCGAGTTCGACGCCGAACGCGGGGTGACGCCGAGGCTGTGGACCGGCGACCGCGAGCGCAAGGACCTGGCGCTGACCGAGTCCCCGGCCACCCCCGAGCTCCTCGCCCAGGTGGAGGCGTTGCCCCCGGCGGCCGACACCCCCGACATCGACGAGGCCGGTGCGGTCCGGCCGGAGGAGTCGTACGGCCTGAAACGGCTGCTACGGGGCTTCGGGCGCCCGCTGCTGATCAGCCTCGGCCTCGTCGCCGTGGACGCCGGCATGGGACTGCTGCTCCCGATCCTGATCCGGCACGGCATCGACTCGGGCGTCACGCAGGCCGCCCTCGGCGCGGTCTGGGCGGCCTCCCTGCTCGCCCTGCTCGCCGTCACGGCCCAGTGGGCGGCGCAGGTCGGCGAGACCCGCATGACCGGGCGCACCGGCGAGCGCGTCCTGTACTCCCTCCGTCTGAAGATCTTCGCCCAGCTCCAGCGGCTCGGACTCGACTACTACGAGCGGGAGTTGACCGGCCGGATCATGACGAGGATGACGACGGACGTCGACGCGCTGTCGACCTTCCTTCAGACGGGCCTGGTCACCGCCTTCGTCTCCGTCGTCACCTTCTTCGGCATCATGGTCGCCCTGCTGGTGCTCGACCTTCAGCTCGCGCTCGTCGTCTTCGCGACGCTGCCGCCGCTGATCGTCGCGACGTACTTCTTCCGTCGGGCGAGCGTGAAGGCGTACGAACTCGCCCGGGAGCGTGTGTCGTTGGTCAACGCCGACCTGCAGGAGTCGGTGTCGGGGCTGCGGATCGTGCAGGCCTTCCGGCGCGAGCGGGACGGCGGCGCGCGGTTCGCCGAGCGCAGCGACAGCTACCGCCAGGCCCGTATCCGGGGCCAGTGGCTGATCTCGATCTACTTCCCCTTCGTGCAGTTCCTGTCGTCGGCGGCCGCGGCGGCGGTGCTGATCGCGGGCGGGGCCCGGATCGACGACGCGACGCTGACGACCGGTGCGCTGGTGGCGTACCTGCTCTACATCGACCTGTTCTTCGCCCCGGTCCAGCAGCTCTCCCAGGTCTTCGACGGCTACCAGCAGGCCACGGTCTCGCTCGGCCGGATCCAGGAACTGCTCCGGGAGCCGACGTCGACGAAGGCGGCCGACGAGCCGCTGGAGGTGCTGTCGCTGCGGGGCGAAGTCGCCTTCGAGGACGTGCACTTCAAGTACGGCGACGAGGAGGAGGCACTCAGCGGCATCGACCTGCGCATACCCGCCGGGCAGACGGTGGCCTTCGTCGGCGAGACCGGCGCGGGCAAGTCGACCCTCGTCAAGCTGGTCGCCCGCTTCTACGACCCGACCGGCGGACGGGTCACCGTCGACGGCACGGACCTGCGCTCCCTGGACCTCACGTCGTACCGGCACCGGCTCGGCGTCGTCCCGCAGGAGGCGTACCTCTTCCAGGGCACCGTCCGGGACGCCATCGCCTACGGCCGCCCGGACGCGACGGACGCCGAGGTCGAGGCCGCCGCCCGGGCGGTGGGCGCCCACGAGATGATCGCGACCCTCGACGGCGGCTACCTCCACGAGGTCGCCGAGCGCGGCCGCAACCTCTCCGCCGGGCAACGCCAGCTGATCGCCCTGGCCCGCGCCGAGTTGGTCGACCCCGACATCCTGCTCCTCGACGAGGCGACGGCCGCGCTGGACCTGGCCACGGAGGCCCAGGTCAACCAGGCCACGGACCGGCTCGCGGGCCGCCGGACGACACTGGTGGTCGCCCACCGTCTGACCACGGCCGCGCGGGCGGACCGGGTCGTCGTGATGGACCACGGTGAGGTCGCCGAGGACGGTACGCACGAGGAGTTGTTGGCGCGGGGCGGGCGGTATGCGCGGTTGTGGCGGGTGTTCGTGGGGCAGTCCGAGCCGGAGGAGCCGGTCGGGGCGTCCCGATAGGTCCCGTGAACGTGTCCGCGTGACGGTCGTGCAACCATCCGGCATACGCCGTGCGTCCGTACACCAGTACGCTCATTGCCGGTGTACGGGGAGGACAACACTGTGGACAGAGGTGCGATACGCCGACGACTGGCGGTCGGCCTGGCGTTGCTGACCGCGTCCGGACTGCTCGCGGTCGCGGCCCCGGCCGAGGCGCAGGCCGCCGCCCCCACGCGCTGCGAGGGGCGCAAGGTCAAGACGTACCCGTTCTCCACCGGCACGCTGTACGTCTACAAGCGGGGCGGCTACGTCTGCGCCATCACCAAGCCCAAGGATCCCGGCCGCGAGCAGTGGATGATGGTCAGCGTGCAGGCCCGCCGCGCCAACGCGGTCGTCGACGAGTGGTACTACAGCCACCGGGCGGGACCGGTGACGGTGCATGCCGGGCAGCGGTGTGTGTGGGTGAAGGGGCGGGTGGGCAGCGGGTCGGTGAGCAAGGGCTGGATCCTCTGCTGACCGCTCACACCGGCCGCGCGCACCCCACCGGCTTCTCGCCGCCCAGTTGGACGTACAGGGCCGTCGACAGGGGGCAGTCGGCCCGTTCGCCGACGGACTTGGTCACCTTGTACTGCGGCTTCCGCTTGCCCTCGCCGTCGCAGGACGTCTCGCGGACCTGGCCGTCGCCGGAGCCGTAGACGCAATCGCCGACGATCGTGCGGGGGCCGCCTCCGCCGCCGGGATCACCGGGGTGGGGCGACGTCAGGTTGCGCATACAGGCGTAGCCCTGCGGAACGGCGCCGTCGCCGTCCTCGTCGGACGTGCGGCTCTGTTCGCTGATGTGGAGGACGAAGTCCGTGGTCCCGGGACACAGCGGTCCGTCGCCCACCTTGCCGTCGTGCCGCGCCACGACCCGCGCCGCCGCCCGCTCACTGGTGCAGGACACCTCGGTGAAGCTCGACGTCCCGAAGGAACTGCACTCGTCGACGCCGAGGAACACGGCGCCGTATCCGGCGGGCCGGGTCGGCGTCACCTGCTGCTCGCTCGCGGTCCTGTCGAGCCGCCCGTCCTCCTCCTGCGCCGCCCCTGACGGACTCTGACAGCCCGTCAACAGCGTGCTGAGCAGCCCCAGCAACGCACAGGCCACCCCCACGGCACTTCTCCCACGCATTGCACTCCCCCCGGTACCCCCGTCCAGCGTGGCCCGCGACCACGGGCGCACGCCAGACATGTGGGGTCCTTTGCGCCGGTCAGGGGTGAGTGGGGGCGGTATATGGCGTACGGGTACTACGTCCGAAGTGCTACGGCCGCCAGCCGCTCCCGTACGACAGCCCGTGTCCGATCGGGTACAGCACCCGCGTCGGATCGTCCGCCCGCTGCACCGGCACCGGCAGCCTCCCGCGCGGTGCCACCCGTCCGGCGATCACCCGCGCGGCCGCCCGCAGCTCGACGTCGGTCCAGGAGTACGCGGCCAAGTAGGCGGGGACTGCGGGCAGATGGGCGACGTCGTACGGGTTGCGGATCGCGACCGCCACCACCGGCCGCCCCGTCGCGAGGAGTTGCCCGACCAGCGTCTTCTGCGTACTGCTCGCCGTGACGTTGTACGTCCCGACCACCACCGCGTCCGCCGCCCGGGCCGCCGTCACGGCCCGGGCGATGGTGTCGGCGGAGGGCGCCGTACCCGTGGACAGGGCGGTCGCCGTGAAGCCCAGGTCGGTGAGGGCGGCGGCGAGCACGCCGGTCGGTGGTCCCGTCGTGCCGGACGGGGAGGCCGGGTCGGCGCCGACGACGAGGACCTTGGGGTGGGCCCGGCGTGACAGCGGGAGCACTGAGCCCTCGTTGACCAGCAGGGTCGTCGTCCGCTCGGCGATGCGGTCGGCGGTCGCCAGGTGGGACGGGGTGCCGACGTTGCGGTCGACCCCGTCCTGGCTGACGTACGGCTCCTCGAACAGCCGCAGCTTCGCCTTCAGCCGCAGGATCCGCAGGATCGACTCGTCGAGCCGCGCCTCGGTCAACTCGCCGCCCTGGACGGCCTTCAGGACCGCGTTCCACGCGATGTCGAGGGAGGGCGGGTTGAGGAGCTGGTCCACGCCCGCCTTGAGCGCGAGGACGGGAACGCGGTCGTCGCCGTACTTCGTCCGTACGCCCTCCATGCCGAGTGAGTCGGTCACCACGACCCCGTCGTAGCCCAGTTCCTCGCGCAGGATGCCGGTGAGGATCGGGTGGGAGAGGGTGGCCGGGTCGCCGGAGTCGTCGAGGGCCGGGACCATGATGTGCGCGGTCATGATCGAGTCGATGCCGGCACGGACGGCGGCCCGGAAGGGCGGCGCGTCCAGCTCGTCCCACTGCTCGCGGGTGTGCGTGATGACCGGGAAGCCGTAGTGGCTGTCGACGGCGGTGTCGCCGTGGCCCGGGAAGTGCTTGGCGGTGGCGGCCACTTGCCGCGACCGCTGGTATCCGGCCACCTCGGCGGCGACCAGGCCGGCCACCGCGGCCGGTTCGGCGCCGAAGGAGCGGACGCCGATGACGGGGTTGGCGGGGTTGACGTTCACGTCGGCCACGGGGGAGTAGTTCTGCCGGATGCCGAGCGCTTCGAGTTCCCGACCGGCGATCCGGCCGAGGGTGCGGGCGTCGGCGCGCGAGCCGCCCGCACCGATGGCCATGGCGCCCGGGAAGAGGGTGGCGGGCTCACCGACGCGGCAGACGATGCCGTGCTCCTGGTCGGTGGAGACGAGGACCGGCAGGCCGCGGGGCTGGGTGAGGGACGCCTTCTGGATGCCGTTGGAGAGGTCGGCGATCTGATGGGGGTCGCGGGTGTTGTGCGCCCAGGTGAAGTAGATGATGCCGCCCACGCGGTATCCGGCGATCAGCTCGGCGGCTGTGCGGACGCCGAGCTCCTTGAGGTTGGCGTCGATGTCGGCCTGGTCGGGGGCGGTCGCGGAGTGGCCGTAGACCCGCGTGACGAAGAGCTGGCCGACCTTCTCCGGCAGGGTCATCCGGGCGATGAGGGCGCGCAGTTTCCTGTCGTCCGGGGCGCCGGCGTGGGCGGTGCCGCCGACGGCCAGGGCGGTGGTGACGCCGGCGGTGGCCGCGAGGACCGTACGTCTTGAAGGGGTCGCGGTGTTTCCCGTGCTTCCTGTGCTCCCCGTGCTGGTGTCGGGCACGTGCGCTCCTTCCGGAGGTGGTGCGCTGAAGGAAACTTCCGAGAAGTCACCAATAACCGGGAAGTTTCTGCCGGTCAAGGGAACGGGCCGCAACCGAAGACGGGAAGAAGACGGGAAGCAGAGAGCAGAGGGGCCGCCATCGGCGCAGTTGGAGGGGGCGCGCCGATGACGGCGTGCTGCCGGCCGCGGTACGGCGGAGAGGGTGGTCAGCGATCGCAGCCAGCAGCGAGGGCCGACACCGCACCGTGGTGACTCTCCGACAGCTCGCGGGTTGGACGGTCGGGGGTGGGGCTGGGTTCCCGGGGGTGGCCGGAATCCGCGAAGTCGGTAGGCGCGGGATCGCCGGGTTCCACGTGACGCGTGGGCAGGGGCGTGCGCGTGACGCGGGGGCAACAGGAGAGGCCCCGCGCGGGTCCATCCCGTGGACGTCGCGGCGCCGAGGCCGACGCCCGGGTGATCATGAGGCCATGTCCGCAGTCGACATCCCCGGTTCCAAGTCCATCACCGCCCGCGCCCTCTTCCTGGCCGCCGCGGCCGACGGTGTCACCACCCTCGTAAGGCCGCTGCGCTCCGACGACACGGAGGGCTTCGCCGAGGGGCTGACCCGGCTCGGCTACCGCGTGGGCCGGACCCCGGACACCTGGCAGGTCGACGGCCGCCCGCAGGGCCCCGCGGTCGCGGAGGCGGACGTCTACTGCCGCGACGGCGCGACGACGGCCCGCTTCCTGCCGACGCTGGCCGCGACCGGCCACGGCACCTACCGCTTCGACGCCTCGCCCCAGATGCGCCGCCGCCCCCTGGGACCTTTGAGTTCGGCCCTGCGCGACCTGGGCGTGGACCTGCGGCACGAGGAGAAGGAGGGCCACCACCCGCTGACGGTCACGGCGGCCGGCGTCGAGGGCGGGGAGGTGACGCTGGACGCGGGACAGTCGTCGCAGTACCTGACGGCGCTGTTGCTGCTCGGGCCGTTGACCCGGAAGGGCCTGCGCATCACCGTCACCGACCTCGTCTCGGTGCCGTACGTGGAGATCACCATCGCGATGATGCGGGCGTTCGGGGTGGAGGTACGGCGGGAGGGGGACGTCTTCGTGGTGCCGCCGGGCGGCTACCGCGCCACGACCTACGCGGTGGAGCCGGACGCGTCGACCGCGAGCTACTTCTTCGCGGCGGCGGCTGTCACGGGCGGCGAGGTGACGGTCCGCGGGCTGGGCGAGGGCGCCCTGCAGGGGGACCTGGGCTTCGTGGACGTACTGCGGCGCATGGGCGCGGAAGTCGAGAGCGGCGCGGACGGCACGACGGTCCGCGGAACCGGCGAACTGCGCGGCATCACGGTCAACATGCGGGACATCTCCGACACGATGCCGACACTCGCCGCCCTCGCGCCCTTCGCCTCCGGGCCGGTGCGGATCGAGGACGTGGCGAACACCCGGGTGAAGGAGTGCGACCGGCTGGAGGCGTGCGCGGAGAATCTGCGGCGGCTGGGGGTGCAGGTGGCGACGGGCCCGGACTGGATCGAGATCCAGCCGGGTACGCCTGCCGCGAGCGGGGCGCGGATCAAGTCGTACGGCGACCACCGCATCGTCATGTCCTTCGCGGTGACCGGGCTGCGGGTGCCCGGTATTTCGTTCGACGACCCCGGGTGCGTACGGAAGACTTTCCCGGGCTTCCACGAGGAGTTCGGGGCGCTGCGCGCGAGGTTGTGACGGAGGTTGTCGGGTGAGCTTCAAGCTGGTGGGGCCGGTCCTGGAGGGCGCGCTGGTGCGCCTGGAGCCGCTGGGGCATCGGCATGCGGCGGATCTGGCGGTGGCGGCGGAGGAGGACCGGGGCACCTACGCGTTCACGTGGGTGCCTAGGGCCCATGAGGTCGGCGACTACGTCGACGCGCAACTCGCCCGCGCGGCGACGGGGCGGCTGGCGCCCTACGCGCAGGTCTCCGTCGCCTCGGGCCGGGCGGTGGGCGCCACCTCCTACTGGGAGCCGCGCCACTGGCTCTCCGACGACCGACTCGACGCCATAGAGGTCGGCTTCACCTGGCTCGCCCGCTCGGCGCAGGGCACGGGCGTGAACGCCGAGGCCAAGCTGCTCCTCTTCCGGCACGCCTTCGAGGAGTGGGGCGTGTCCCGGGTGGACCTGAAGACGGACGCCCGCAACGAGCGCTCCCGCGCGGCCATCGAGAGTGTGGGGGCCCGCTTCGAGGGGGTGCTGCGCAACTGGTCCCGTTCCTGGGCGCCGGGGGAGGAGGGGCGGCTGCGTGACTCCGCGATCTTCTCGATCACGGCGGAGGAGTGGCCGCAGTGCCGGGGCCGGCTGGAGAAGCGGGTGGCCTCGCGCTCTTGCCGCGCGTGACACCAACTTCCTGGCCGGGGACGACAGTTGGCGAGACGGCCCGCATCTCCAGCCCGTCCGGCGTTTGAGGACGAGGCCCGTTCAGGGCCGAAGCGGGGGTCCAGGGGGCGGCAGCCCCCTGGCGGGGTGGAAGGGGGCGGAGCCCCTTCGGGATGGGACGGGTAGGGGCGGCGGGGGCGAAAGACCACTGGACCGGGGCGGCGATGATCGGAAACCATCGCGGCCATGACCGCCTACCTCATCCTCCACGGCTGGCAGAACCACCGCCCCAAGGACCACTGGCAGCACTGGCTCGCCGACCGTCTCACCGACCTCGGCCACCAGGTCGTCTACCCGCAGCTGCCCGACCCCGACGACCCCGAACTCGAGGTCTGGCTGGAGGAGTTGGCCCGGCACCTCGGCAAGCTCGGCACGGCGTCGGAGCGGGTCGTCGTCGCGCACAGCCTGTCCGCCGTGCTGTGGCTGCACGCTGCCGCGCGCGGGCTGCCGGGCCTCGACGCCGTGAACCGGGTGCTGCTCGTCGCCCCGCCGTCCGGCACCGTGCTCGCCCGCCACCCGGAGGTCGCCCGATTCGCCCCGCCACCCCTGGACTTCCCCCTCCCCGGCCCCACCCGCCTGGTCGCCGGCGACGACGACCCGTACTGCGAGGAGGGCGCCGACACCCTCTACGGCCACCCCCTCGCCCTCCCGACCGACATCCTCCCCGGCGCCGCCCACCTCGACCTGGACGCCGGTTACGGGCTGTGGCCCGCCGTCCTGGGATGGTGCCTGGACCCCACCGTGCCGCTCATGGCCCGTCCGGAGTAGCCGTGCCGTCCCGCAGTTCCGGCGTGCTCGCACCGACGTAGGCCACCGCCAGCACGCACAGCAGCCCGCCCGTGACGAGGGCGGTCGCGCCGGACGACCAGCCGGCGACCAGGCCGGCGCGCAGATTGCCGAGGTGCGGGCCTCCCTGGCCGACGATCTGCTCGGCGGCCGTCACACGGCCGAGCAGGGCGTCAGGGGTGCGGGTCTGGACGATCGTGGCGCGCGAGACAACCGACAGGGCGTCGGCGGCACCCGCCACCACCAGCAGCCCCAGCCCCACCCACGGGCTGGTCGTCAGGCCGAACAACGCCAGCGCCACGCCCCACGTCGCCGCCCCGCACAGCATCACGAGGCCGGGGCGGCCCAGGCGGGTGACCGAGCCCGACAGGGCCGTCGCCGTGACGCCGCCCACCGCGACGGCCGAAAGGAACAGGCCGAGGGTGCGCGGGTTGCCCCCGAAGCGTTCGGCGTTGATCAGGGGGAAGAGGCTGACCGGCATGGAGAGGACCGTGGCGGCGAGGTCGGTGATCAGCGCGCCGCGCACCACCCGGTTGCCGGCCAGGAAGCGCAGCCCGTCCAGGACGCCGTGCAGCCCGGCCCGCGACGGCTCGCCCTCGGGCGGCAGCGCGGGCAGGCCGAAGGCGCCGTAGAAGGCGAGACCGAAGCTCAGGGCGTCCAGCAGATAGCAGACGCCGATGCCGAACCAGCCGAGGAACAGTCCGCCCAGCGCCGGGCCGAGCAGCATCATCGCCTGGCCCGTGACCTGGTTGAGGGCCAGCCCGGCCGCCACCTGCTCCTTGGGCAGCAGCCGCGGCACGAACACGCCCGCCGCCGGGCCGCCGACCGCGCCGAAGCAGGAGCCGGCCGCCACCAGGGCGAGGATCCCGGCCACCGGCACACCTCCGGTGAAGCCCTGCACCGCGAGGAGCAGCACGCACACCGCCTGCCCGACGGTGGCGACCAGGAAGATCCGCCGCCGGTCGCCCCGGTCCACCCACGACCCGGCGAACAGACCCACACCCACCATGGGCAGCGCCTGCGCCAGACCGACCGCACCGCTCCAGACCGCGCTGTGCGTCATGTCCCAGACCTGGAACAGGACGGTCACCATGGTCATGAAGCTGCCGAGCACGGACACCGCCCGCCCGATCAGCAGCCGCCGGAAGACCGGGGAGGTACGCAGCGGCCGTACGTCCATCAACGTACGGGCGAGGCTCATGAGGGCATGGCGGGGCGCGGAATGGGTTCGGGCACGAGGGGGGACGTTATACGGCGGCCCTCGTGCCGGGCCACCGAATTACGGCTCCGGCCGGGCCTAGGCCGACTCGTTCAGCAGCCGTGAGAGGTGTTCGCGGCCGGCGGCCAGCAGTCCGTCGAGCGGCGCGGCCTCCTCGTACCACCGCTTCTCGTACTCCCAGCACAGCCAGCCGTCCCAGCCGTGCCGGGAGAGCACCTCCACGCACTCGGCGAGCGGCAGCACCCCCGCGCCGAGCGGCAGCGGGGTCGTGTCGTCGGCGGAGGCGATGTCCTTGACCTGGACGTAGCCGAGGTACGGGGCGAGGGCCGCGTAGCTCTCGGAGGGCTGCTCGCCGCCCAGCCAGGTGTGCATGACGTCCCACAGCGAGCCGACGTGGCGGTGGCCGACCAGGCCGAGGACGCGGATCGCGTCGGCGCCGGTGCGGTGCGAGTCGTGGGTCTCCAGCAGGATCCGTACGCCGATGTCGGCGGCGTACTCCGCGGCCGTACCCAGGCGCCGCGCGGCGGTCGCGTCCGCCTCCTGCCGGCTCTGCTCGGGGTCGGCGCCGGGGAAGACGCGGACGAAGCCGGCGCCGAGGTCGTGGGCGAGGTCGAGGAGGGTGCGGATCTCCTCGATCACGGGCTCGTCGTCTCCCGGCGCGGCCACGCGCGCGTACCCGGCGAGGCCGAGCAGTTCGATGCCGGCCGCCTTGAACTCGCCCACCACGTCCGCCCGCTGGGCGGCATCCAGGCCGGTGTGCACCGGCTCCTCGGGGTGCGTGCGCAACTCGACACCGTGATAGCCGTGCGTGGTCGCGAGCCGCAGCACGTCGGGGAGCGGAAGACCGGGGACGCCGAGGGTGGAGAACGCCAGTTTCATGCATCCCACCTTGCCAGAAAACGAGGGCAAGCCCATCCGGCAGGCGGGCCCGGGGTGCCCCGGGCCGGTCGTCGCCTCACTCCTGCGTGCCGTACAGATCAAGCCGCCAGTCCTGGCCGTTCAGATCCTTGCCGAAGGAGCGGTGCGGTTTCTCGGCGGCCAGGACGAAGCCGTGGCGCTGGTAGATGCGGCGGCCAGGATGTCGTTGGTCCAGAGCACGAGCTCGCGGTAGCCGACCTCGCGGGCGAAGTCGACGACGGCCGCGACGAGCCGGTCGCCGATGCCGAGGCCGCGCGCGTCCGGCTCGACCAGCAGCAGCCGCAGCCGGGCCGTGGCGGGCGCCTCGTCCCGTACGCACATCACGCAGCCCACCGGCCGCCCGTCCAGCTCGGCGATCCACACCCGCTCCAGATGCGGATCGTGGTCCTCCGCGAAGTCCGCGACGATCCTCGCCACCAGCCCCTCGTAGTCGGCGTTGAAGCCGTACTCGGCGGCGTACAGCGCGGCGTTGCGCTGCACGATCCAGCCGAGGTCGCCGGGGCCGGGCTCGCGCAGCAGGACGTCCTCGCGGCGGGGAGGGCGGCCGTGGGACAGGATCGTACGGACGGTCGTCATCGCCTCGGCGAGCAGCGGTCGTTCGGCGGCCGGCACGGTCGACAGCAGCGAGCCGACCGACTCGGTCGCCCGCTCCTCCAGCAGCTTGCCGGTCTCCCGGCCGCGTGCCGTGAGCGTGACGCGACGGCGCCGGGGGTCCTCCCGGGAGGCCGTGCGCTCGATGAGCCCGTCCTGCTCGAACTTGTTCGGAATCCGGCTCAAGTGCCCGGCGTCCAGCGAGAGTTCGGCGCGCAGATCGGCCGCGTCGGTACGCGGCACGCCGAGAGCACGCACCTGACGCCGCGCGGCCCGCCCTTCGGGCGGACGACGGGAACTTGACGACAGGGCCTAGGACACCCGCGCCCGCGCGGCTGCCCCTCGGCGGCGGGCCGGTAGACGCGCACCTGTACGCGGTGGGCCGTTCGTACGGGAGGCCGGGGCGGTGCCCGCATCTTCGTGGCTTCTGCCAGTACGCCCCTCTCCCGGGGTGCGACCAGACTGCCCGCCGGAGGCCGCGGTGTCGCCCGGGGACGGGCGGACGCGGCCAAGGACATGACGAAGCACAGGGGAGGACACCACGATGAGCGTGCAGCAGTACGACGAGATCGGTGAGGCGTTCGAAGGCTTCAAGTCCCTGCCGCTGACGCGGTACACGGAGGTGCCCGGCTTCCTGGCCATGGTCGGGGACGTGCGCGGCAAGGCGGTCCTCGACCTCGCCTGCGGCACCGGCTTCTACAGCCGGGAGTTCAAGCGGCGCGGCGCCACGGAGGTGCTCGGTATCGACATCTCCGGCGAAATGATCGCCGCCGCACGGAAGTCGGAGGAGGGCAGTCCGCTGGGTGTGCGCTACGAGGTGGGCGACGTGTCCCAACTGCGGCCGCTGGAGCGGCGCTTCGATGTCGCGACGGGAGTCCAGATGCTCAACTACGCCCGGGACATCGCCGACATGGAGCGCATGTGCCGCAACACGCACCGGAGCCTGGCACCCGGCGCCGAGTTCTTCCTGCTCGCCCAGTCACCCGACTACCGTACCGACGGGCCGTCCCTGGAGAAGTACGGCTTCCGTTGCGAGCCGACCGGTGAGGAGGCCGAGACCGGGCCGCGCTTCCGGGTCACGGCGCTGCTCGACCCGCCGATCAGCATCCTCGCCGCCGCCCCGCGCCGCGAGGTCTACGAAGCCTCCCTGCGGGCGGCCGGATTCAGCGACCTGACCTGGGTCCCGCTGGAGGTCTCCGACGCCGGCGTGCGCGAGTTCGGCGCGGACTTCTGGGCGGACTACCTCGCCAACCCCCCACTGGAGATGCTGCGCTGCCGCGCCTGACCCGCACCGGCGACCGGGGCACGAGGTGGTCCGCCCTCCCGGCGGGGGCGGACCACCCCGCCTCGTTACGCGGCGTGCTCCACGAAGCGCCGCGCCGTCTCGGCGAGCACCTCCCGCCCGTCCCGCGCCCACAGCCCGTCGTTGAACAGCTCGACCTCGATGGCGCCCGTGTACCCGGCCGCCTCCACGTACCCCTTCCACTCCCGCATGTCGATCGCACCGTCGCCGATCTGACCGCGGCCGGTCAGGACGCCCTCCGGCAACGGCGTCGTCCAGTCGGCGAGCTGGAAGGTGTGGATACGGCCACCCGCCCCCGCCCGTGCGATCTGCTCCGGCGCCGTGTCGTCCCACCAGATGTGGTACGTGTCCACCGTGACGCCGACCTGGTGGGCCGGGAAGCGTTCCGCGAGGTCCAGGGCCTGGGCCAGGGTCGACACCACGCAGCGGTCGGCGGCGTACATCGGGTGCAGTGGCTCGATGGCCAGCTTCACGCCGCGCTCCTCGGCGTACGGGCCCAACTCGCCGAGCGCGTCGGCGATCCGCTCCCGCGCGCCGTGCAGGTCCTTGGACCCGGCGGGCAGCCCGCCGGACACCAGCACCAGCACGTCCGTGCCCAGCGTCGCCGCCTCGTCGACCGCTCGGCGGTTGTCGTCCAGCGCCGTGGCCCGCTCCTGCGGGTCGATCGCCGTGAAGAAGCCGCCGCGGCACAGGGTGGTGACCGTCAGACCGGCGTCGCGCACCAGCTTGGCCGTCGCCTCCAGGCCGTACATCTGGACGGGTTCGCGCCACAGGCCGACGTTCGCCACGTCCAACTCGCCGCACGCCTCGACCAGTTCGGGCATGCTCAGCTGCTTCACCGTCATCTGGTTGATGGAGAAGCGTTCAAGTCCGGTGCTCACTGGGCCACTCCGTACAGGGCGAGCAGGTTCTTCATCCGCTCCTCGGCCAGCTTCGGGTCCGGGAAGAGGCCCAGTCCGTCGGCGAGTTCGTAGGCGCGGGCGAAGTGCGGGAGGGAGCGGGCCGACTGCAGGCCGCCGACCATGGTGAAGTGCGACTGGTGGCCGGCCAGCCAGGCGAGGAAGACCACGCCCGTCTTGTAGAAGCGGGTCGGCGCCTGGAAGAGGTGGCGGGACAACTCGACCGTCGGGTCCAACAGCCCCCGGAAGCCGGCCACATTCCCCGTGTCCAGCACCCGCACCGCCTCGGCCGCCAGCGGCCCCAGCGGGTCGAAGATGCCGAGCAGGGCGTGGCTGAAGCCCTTCTCGTCGCCCGCGATCAGCTCGGGGTAGTTGAAGTCGTCGCCCGTGTAGCAGCGCACGCCCTGGGGCAGGCGGCGGCGGATGTCGATCTCCCGCTGGGCCTCCAGCAGCGACACCTTGATGCCGTCCACCTTGTCGGGGTGCGCGGCGATGACCTCCAGGAAGGTGTCGGTGGCCGCGTCGAGGTCGCTCGACCCCCAGTAGCCCTCCAGCGCCGGGTCGAACATCGGGCCCAGCCAGTGCAGGATCACGGGCTCGGCGGACTGGCGGAGGAGGTGGCCGTAGAGCTCCAGGTAGTCCTCGGGCCCGGAAGCCGCGGCGGCCAGCGCCCGGGACGCCATCAGGATGGCCTGGGCGCCGGACTCCTCGACGAGGGCGAGCTGCTCCTCGTAGGCCGCCCGGACCTCGGCCAGGGACGCCGGGCCGGTGAGCTGGTCGGTGCCGACACCGCAGGCGATCAGCCCGCCGACCGACTTGGCCTCGGCGGCGCTGCGCCGGATCAGCTCGGCCGCGCCCGCCCAGTCCAGGCCCATCCCGCGCTGCGCGGTGTCCATGGCCTCGGCGACACCGAGCCCGTGGGACCACAGGTGCCGGCGGAAGGCGAGGGTGGCGTCCCAGTCCACGGCGGCGGCCGAGTCGGGCGACACATCGGCGTACGGGTCGGCGACGACGTGCGCCGCCGAGAAGACCGTACGGGAGGTGAGGGGCGCGCCCGGAGTGAGGGCGAGCGGCTCGGTGCGGGACTCGTACGCCCGCAAGCCGCCCTTGAAGTCAGGCAGTCGGATGGTCACAGCGCGATCTCCGGGACGTCGAGACGGCGGCCCTCGGCCGAGGACTTCAGGCCCAGCTCGGCGAGCTGGACGCCGCGGGCACCGGCGAGGAGGTCCCAGTG
Organism: Streptomyces sp. DT2A-34; assembly: GCF_030499515.1. NCBI lineage: Bacteria > Bacillati > Actinomycetota > Actinomycetes > Kitasatosporales > Streptomycetaceae > Streptomyces > Streptomyces sp. DT2A-34. The sequence continues at coordinate 6,546,696 of NZ_JASTWJ010000001.1, forward strand.
GTAGGGCGCGTCGGCGTAGACGTGCTTGAGGAACAGCTCCCACTGGGCCTTGAAGCCGTTGTCGAAGTCGGCGTTGTCCGGCACCTCCTGCCACTGGTCGCGGAAGGAGTAGGTGGCCGGGATGTCCGGGTTCCAGACCGGCTTGGGGGTGAGGGAGCGGTGCTGGACGCGGCAGTTGCGCAGACCCGCGACCGCGGAACCCTCCGTGCCGTCGACCTGGAACTCGACGAGCTCGTCGCGGTTGACGCGCACGGCCCAGGAGGAGTTGATCTGGGCGATGGCGCCGCCGTCGAGCTCGAAGATGCCGTACGCGGCGTCGTCGGCCGTGGCGTCGTACGGCTTGCCGTTCTCGTCCCAGCGCTGCGGGATGTGGGTGGTGGCGATGGCCTGGACGGACTTCACGCGGCCGAACAGCTCGTGCAGCACGTACTCCCAGTGCGGGAACATGTCGACAACGATGCCACCGCCGTCCTCGGCGCGGTAGTTCCACGACGGGCGCTGCGCGTCCTGCCAGTCGCCCTCGAAGACCCAGTAGCCGAACTCACCGCGGATGGAGAGGATCTGCCCGAAGAAGCCCCCGTCGATGAGGCGCTTCAGCTTCAGCAGGCCCGGGAGGAAGAGCTTGTCCTGGACGACGCCGTGCTTGATGCCGGCGTCGGCGGCCAGGCGCGCGAGCTCCAGGGCGCCCTCCAGCCCCGTGGCCGTCGGCTTCTCGGTGTAGATGTGCTTGCCCGCGGCGATCGCCTTCCGGATCGCCTCCTCACGGGCGGAGGTGACCTGGGCGTCGAAGTAGATGTCCACGGTCGGGTCGGCGAGGACCGCGTCGACGTCGGTCGAGATGTTCTCCAGGCCCAGGCCGTGCTGCTCGGCGAGCGCCTTCAGGGCGTGCTCGCGGCGGCCGACCAGGATCGGCTCCGGCCACAGCACGGTGCCGTCGCCGAGGTCGAGGCCGCCCTGCTCCCGGATGGCCAGGATGGAGCGGACCAGGTGCTGGCGGTAGCCCATGCGCCCGGTCACACCGTTCATGGCGATACGCACCGTCTTGCGTGTCACGTCGTTCCCTTCGTAGGTGTCTGCGCAGCGTTTGTGCGCGCTTCGTACGCGGTTGTGCGCGCCGCGTACGCCCTACCCTGTTGAGCGTCACAGCAAGCGCTTTCTATCTGATGAGAAGCTAGCCTCTGAGCAGCGGTGCAGACAAGACCGTGACGGGGTTGAGTTGTTCGAGGGGACGAACAAGCGGGGTTGTTGGCCGTAAGGTCTGCTCGACATACACGGAACCGTGGCCACTGGCGGCCTGTCTACGAGGACGCAGGCCCTGTCCTGTGAGCACGTGGTGACTACGTACGAGGTGGTACGACGAGATGCGCGACCGGAGGACGACGAGATGACGGTGACCCTGGCGGACGTGGCGGCCCGCGCCCAGGTCTCCCCCGCGACGGTGTCGCGCGTGCTGAACGGGAACTATCCCGTGGCGGCCTCCACCCGCGAGCGGGTGCTGCGGGCCGTGGACGAGCTGGACTACGTCCTGAACGGTCCCGCGAGCGCGCTGGCCGCGGCCACGTCCGACCTGGTCGGCATCCTGGTCAACGACATCGCCGACCCCTTCTTCGGGATCATGGCGAGCGCGATCCAGCTGGAGATCGGGGGCCCGGGCGGCCGGGCGGGCGGCGAACGGCTGGCCGTCGTCTGCAACACGGGAGGTTCGCCCGAGCGCGAGCTGACCTACCTGACCCTGCTCCAGCGGCAGCGGGCGGCCGCGGTCGTCCTGACCGGCGGCGCCGTCGAGGACGCCCCGCACGCGGCGGCGGTCGCGGCGAAGCTGCGGAAGCTGGCCGACGCCGGGACGCGCGTGGTGCTGTGCGGTCGGCCGCCGGCGCCGGACACCGGCGCGATCGCGCTGACCTTCGACAACCGCGGGGGCGGACGCGAACTGACCGAGCACCTGATCGGCCTGGGCCATCGGCGGCTGGGCTACATCGCGGGTCCGGAGGAGCGGACGACGACCCGGCACCGGCTGGAGGGCCACCGGGCGGCGCTGGAGGCGCACGGCATCGAGGAGGACCCGCGCTGGACGGTCTACGGCCGGTACGACCGGCAGTCGGGCTACGAGGCGACGCTGGAGCTGCTGCGCCGGGACCCGTCGCTGACGGCCGTGGTCGCGGCGAACGACTCCGTCGCGCTGGGGGCCTGTGCGGCGCTGCGGGATTCGGGGTTGCGGATTCCGGACGACGTGTCGGTGGCGGGCTTCGACGACCTTCCGTTCAGCATCGATGCGGTGCCTTCTCTTACGACGGTGCGGTTGCCGCTGTCGGACGCGGGGGCGCGGGCCGGGCGGATCGCGATGGGGCGGGAGGAGCCGCCGCCCGGGGGGATCGCGACGATCCGGGGGAGCTGATGGTTCGGGGTTCTTCCGGGGGGCCTCGGGAGTAGCCCGGTAGGACGCGATCCTGCGGTTCCTGCGGTTCCTGCGGTTCCTGTGGTTCCTGCGGTTCCTGCGGTTCCTGCGCGGCGCGCCCCGGTGAGGCGAGGCTGGCCCGTCAGTACACGATGGACACGATCTGGCAGGCGGCTTCCGCGAGTCGGGCGTCGCCGTCGATGTGGGCACGGGTGAGCGCGTCGGCCGGTTCGATGCCGCGGACGCACAGGCGCCAGGCGCTCTCCGCGTCGAGGCGGAGGAGCGCGGCGGGGCTGCCGGTGGGCGGTTCGGCCAGGGACCAGTTGCCTTCGGCGGTAGTGGCGGTGGCTGTCCAGATGCCGCCGGCGGGGCTGTCCACGTGGACCTGGACCTGGGTGCCGACGGGCGCGGTGGTGTCGCGCAGGGTGTGCGGCAGGGCGCGCAGAAAGGTGTCCAGGACCACGGAGAGGTGCCTCGGGTCGGGGTCGGTGCCCTGGCCGGTGGCGTGACGGATCTGCTGGCGGTGTGTCCAGTACTCGGTCAGCTCCCGTGCGCTGTCCAGCCACATCGGCGCCGGATCGACGCCGGCCCAGGAGACCCCGAGCGAGGGGGCCGCCGGGTCGGCGCCCTCGAAGAGGCGGGCGACCTGCCCGCCGACGAGCTCCAGGGTGTCGGCGAGCGCGGTGGGGCTCACGCGGCTGTGGGCGTCGACCCACTCTTGATTGATGCGGTGGATGTACGCCTCCAGGGTCTCGCCGGGCGCGAAGGCGGGCCCTTGCCGGTACCCGTCGCGGTGCCGGGCGAGGCGCCCGTAGCAGTCGCCCAGCACGTGCGCGGCGACATCACGCACGCTCCAGCCGGGCACCGCCTCCCGGGCCCAGTCGGCCGGGGCCAGTGCGCGCAGGGTGGCGATCAGGGCGGTGTGCTCGGGGGCGAAGAGGGGGCGGGCGTCTATGGGAGGGCCGAGCCAGGAGTCGTCGGGTGGGGCGGCAGCGGGATGCGGGGGCATGAAGTCAAGGCTGCCGTCGAGGCGTTGGGAGCGCCATCGCTTATGCCTGGCTCGTCGGCGGGAGCGAGGATGTCAGACCCGACGGGCATCCTGTCGACCATGGAGAGGATCGAAAACTCGGCCGCTGCGCGATCGCCACGAACTGGACGCGGTGCTGCGCACCGGATTTGACCGGATCAGGACTGTCGCTCCGGGACTGCGGTACCGGCTCGTCGGCACGGCAGCGGCCTGCCCGCAGGGCGTCGATCTGCCGGTGGGCGATGGCGACATCCTCGTCGACCGACGCGACGACGTCGACGCCGTTGCCGAAGCACTGGCGGACTTGCCGTGTGTGACCGCTCCGCAATGGCTCGCATCGGCCCCGCAGTACTTCGCCTGCCACAGCCTGGACGGCGTCGGATTCAGCGTCAGCACCGTGGAAGTACCGTGCGGCGAGGACGGATGGGAGTGCCAGGGCCCCGGCCCCTGGAGGCACTACGTCACCGTGGACTGCGGCGGGCACCGCATCGAATGCGTGCGGCTGGAGCTCCGGCTGACCACCGAGTCCCTCCGCGATCGCCCTGACCGGTACCAGCCGCTACTGACCCACCTCGGCGCTCACGGCGCCGACCTGGAACTCCTGCGACAGAGCATGACCGTGCGCAGGGTCCCCGAGACGCTCGCGCGCCTGGCCCGAGGACTGCAGTCGCCCTGACGAGGGCCAGTGACTCCTGCTGCGACGACGCGTCGCTCAGCGCAGCCGGTTCCCGGTGTGCTCCGCCTCCTCCACCCCCTGCACCCCCTCGGCCGCAAGAGCCGCCTCCTCCACCCGCTCCCGGTGCTTCTCCCACCACGTCACGTCCCCCGGCGCCATGTTGGAGTCCCCGGTGCGCAACCCCGTGGCCCCGTCGACGAGTTCGCGCACGATGTCCGCGTGGCCGGCGTGCCGATGGGTCTCGCCGATCATGTGGACGAGGACGCGGTGGAGCGTGAGGTCGATGGGCGGGTCCCCGGGGATTCGGCCGACCGCGTCCAGAGGCAGGGTCTCGATCGTCTCGTCGGCGTGGGCGCAGACCCGGCGGTAGTCGTCGACTATCCGCTCGCGCGTCTCGTCGGCGGTCGCCCACAGGTCGGCGTTCGGCTCGGGAGCGTCGCCGGTGATCCAGAGCGGGGGTGCCGGGCAGGGGCGGCCGAAGGTGTCGCCGAAGTAGAACGCCTCCGCGCCGGTCACGTGCTTGACCAGGCCCAGCAGGTTGGTGCCGGTGGGGGTCAGCGGGCGGCGAATGTCGTACTCCGAGAGGCCTTCGAGCTTCCAGAGGAGGACGTCGCGCGCGTCCTGGAGGCAGCGGCGGAGGTCCGCCTTGGGGTCCGATCCGGTCGTCATCGGGTCAGTCTGGCCATGGAGGTGATGCGCCGTCACCGTCTTTTCCGGGCCGGTGACTTCCCCGGTGCCGACGGCGGCTGGTACATCATCCGGATGAGCAACGGGGGAAGACCAGAGGGTGCCGGACCCATAACCCGGCGTGCGGCCACCTGCTGTCTCGTGCTGCTGATGATTCCGACCGCCCTGGTCGCGTACTTCTGGTACACGGTCTGGCACGCCGACCAGGTGAACAGCGAGCGCCGGCAGGACGCCCTGAACTCCCTTCTCCGGCGCGCCCATGAGCAGGCGGACGACACCAGCCGTGCGCTCACCGAGAGCGGCTTCGGCGCCGATGCCGACACGCTGACCGGGGTGATCTGGCGGCACAGCGAAACGCCGCTCATCAGCTACGACCCGGCACGTCACCGGTTCACCGCCACCGCGCGCAGGACCGACTTCTACGAGAGCGAGGGGGTGATTCTGGGGAGCGGCTCTGTTCAGGTCGCACGCTGCCTGCGTTTCACCTTCACTCGCGGCTCCGGTGCGGCCTGGACGTCCGCCGTCGCCGTGCGGAACTACGACGAGTGCCTGCCGGGCACGCGGATCGGCAGCTGGGCCGACACCGCGCGGAGCCGCATCGCGGAGATGAGCACCATGGAGCTGACACCCACCGGAGTACAGCGCGCTCTCGACCCCACCGGCAAACTCGGCCATTTCGACGTCAGGAGCGCCGAGCGCAGGGGACGTACCGCCACCGTCACCGTCCTGATCGAAGACAAATACGGGGCGGAGGCGCACGCCCCAGCCAAGCAGTGCTACCGGTTCGTCCGGGACCTCGGCGGCGAATACGGCGACGACGTGACCAGCGTTCCGCTGAGCACCTGCCCAACGGCCACTTGAGGTGCGCACCCCCTGCCGAATCCCCCGTTCCGCGTCTATCACTGGCCCCACCGATGATTTCCGGGCCCCGCTCCGGTCTCCATCGCCGTAATCACCCGAGCAGCTTCCGAGCGGCACCCGAGCGCAAGAACCAGGAGTGTCTTCCATGCGCATCGTGATCACCGAGTTCATCAGCCTCGACGGCGTCGTCCAGGCCCCCGGCGGCCCCGAGGAGGACACCGACGGCGGCTTCGCGCACGGTGGCTGGTCGCACCCGTACTTCGACCCGGAGGTGCTCGGCGCCGCGTTCAGCGAGGGGCTGGAGAAGGCCGAGGCGCTGCTGTACGGGCGCCGTACGTATCTGACGATGGCGGGGGCCTGGCCCGAGCGGGCCGGTGACCCCTTCGCCGACCGGCTGACCTCCCTGAAGAAGTACGTCGTGACCGACACCCTCGGTGACGACGAGCTGACCTGGAACAACACCACCCGCATAGCGGGCGGCGAGGCCGTCGCGCGGATCCGTGAGCTGCGTGAGCGCGAGGGCGGCGACCTGGCGATGATGGGCAGCCCCACCCTCGTGCGGACCCTCATCCAGGAGGGTCTGGTCGACGAGCTCCAGCTGATCGTGATGCCGGTGCTGCTGGGCGGCGGCAAGTCGATCTTCCCCGAGGACGGCGGGAAGCGGCCGTTCGAGCTCGTGTCCACGGTCACCGGGAAGACGGGCGTACAGGTGTGCGTCTACCGGCCGGCCGCCGGGGACTAGGCGAGAACTTCTGACCGACCCCGTGGACAACGGCAACCTGTGCTACAACGCCGACACACCAGCGAGGATTCCGCGCTGCTGACGCCCGTTCGCCGAAGCGGCCGTGGACGCCACTACTTCCCGGCCGCCCGCTTCGTGAGCACCGTCAGCACCACCGGGATCACCATCTCCACCACTCGGGACACGGCACCGGGCGCCAGCCCCGTTTTCCGGGCCACCGCATGCGCGACCGGTTTGGCCTCCTCGGCCAGCAGCCCGGCCATCAGGCCGCCCGTCGCGAAGCCGCCCACGGTGGCCACGCCGGTGAGCGGGGCGTCGTGCGGGGTCGCCACGGCCTCCGCCTCGCCGGACAGCGCCGACACCGTCGTACACACCATCTGCCGGGCACCCGGCTCGTCGGTGCCCAGCAGCCCCGCGATGTCGCCGATCCGGTCGTCACCGAGCTCGTCGAGTACGTCGTTCTGGAGAGATGTGAGGGGGTTTGCGTCTACTTCTGACATATCTGAAACGCTACGTCTGTTCGTATTTCCGGGCATGCCGAAGGTGGCGGGACGCGCCGGAAAAAAATCCGCGGAGACCGTACAACCCTTCCTCCACCCCGCCGGTCGTACTTGGCATCAGGACTCTTGGAGGGGGATCCGGGGGGATCGCGGGGGTTCTGATGGGGAGGGGAAACCCCGAGGGGCTCGGTCGACGGACCGGGCCCCTCGAAACGTTCGTACGCCGGCCCCTCAGAAGAAGACCCCGCAGCGCAGCAGCACATTCGCGTACGGCCGTGCCTCCCCGGTCCGTACGACCAGCCGCGCCCCGGCCGACAGCTCCTTGAGCCGCTCGTGCGTGACCAGCTCCAGCTCGGGAAACTCGCCCGCCAGCAGCGCGGCCGCCGCCGGATTGGCCTCGCGCACCTCCCGCGCCGCCGTCGCGCCCTCCACCGCCAGCTCGGCCAGCAGACCGTCCAGCACCTCGGCGAACGACGGCACCCCGGCCCGGAACGCCAGGTCGACCACTCGCGGACCGTCGGGTATCGGCATGCCGGCGTCGCACACCAGCACCCCGTCGCCGTGGCCCAGCTCGGCCAGGGCGCCGGAGAGGTGACGGTTCAGGATTCCGGCCTTCTTCACAGCGCCTCACCTTGCCCCGACGCGCCGGGTGCGCCGGCCGACCCTCTGCCGGGGGTCCGGGGGGCGTCCCCCGGATTGGCACAGCACAGCGCCTCGACCTCCGCCGCCGCCGGGAACGACTCCTGCGCGCCCTCCTTCGTGACCGCCGCCGCCCCGACCCGGGCCGCGTACGCCGCCGCCTCCGCCAGGGACGAGCCCGTCCCGAGCTTCCAGGCCAGCGCGGCCGTGAACGCGTCGCCCGCGCCTGTCGTGTCCACCGCGTCCACCCTCACGGAGGCAACCCGCGTCACACCGTCCGCGGAGGCCACCAGCGCACCCTCCGCGCCCAGGGTCACGACCACCGAGCGAGGGCCCTTGGCGAGCAGGATCCGCGCCCAGTCCTCGGGGGTGTCGCCGACCGCGGAGTCGCCGAGGATCACCTTCGCCTCGTGCTCGTTCACGATCAGCGGGTCGCAGGCCGCCAGCACCTCGGCCGGCAGCGGGCGGGGCGGAGAGGGGTTGAGGACGAAGCGGCTGTCGTCCGCCAGGCTGCGTACGGCCTCGACGACCGTCTCCAGCGGGATCTCCAGCTGGGCCGACACCACCCGCGACGCCTGGAAGAGGCTCGCGGCGGCCCGTACGTCCTGCGGCGTGAGCCGTGCATTGGCGCCGGGCGAGACCACGATGCTGTTGTCCCCGGACGGGTCCACCGTGATCAGCGCGACCCCGGTCGGCGGGCCGCCGACCAGGACGCCCACCGTGTCGACGCCGGCCGCCCGCTGCGAGTCGAGCAGCAGCCGGCCGTACGCGTCGTCGCCGACGCGGGCCAGGAGGGCCGTACGGGCACCGAGCCGGGCGGCCGCGACCGCCTGGTTCGCGCCCTTGCCGCCCGGGTGGACGGCCAGATCGGAGCCGAGCACGGTCTCGCCGGCCCCCGGCCGACGCTCGACGCCGATCACCAGGTCGGCGTTGGCCGACCCCACGACCAGAAGGTCGTAGTCGTACATGAGATTGCTCCCCTAGTAGCGGTCCCCGTAAGTGACTTCAGGCGGGCGGTGCCGGAAGGAAACGATCGTCCTCCGCAAGCACCGCCCGCCCGTTCGTCTCAGCCCGTGAAGCCGGCCACGTTCTCCTTCGTGACCACCTTCACCGGCACCATCACCGACTTCTCGACCTTGTCGCCCGCGGCGGCCTTCACCGCGTTCTGGACGGCGATCCTGCCGAGCTCCGTCGGCTGCTGCGCCACCGACGCGTAGAGCGTGCCCGCCTCGACGGCCTTGAGACCGTCCGCGGTTCCGTCGAAGCCGATGACCTGGACGGACTTGCCGGCCTTGGAGCCGAGCGCCTTGATCGCGCCGAGCGCCATCTCGTCGTTCTCCGCGAAGACGCCGTCGATGTCGGGGTTGGCCTGGAGCAGGTTCGTCATGACGTCCAGGCCCTTGGTGCGGTCCCAGTCGGCGGGCTGCTTGGCGACGACCTCGATGTCCGGGTAGGCCTTCAGGCCCTCGGCGAAGCCGGAGCCGCGCTCACGGCTGGCGGAGGTGCCCGCCTGGCCCTGCAGGATCACGATCTTGCCCTTGCCGCCCAGCTTCTCGGCGAGCGACTTGGCGGCGAGCTTGCCGCCGGTGACGTTGTCGGAGGCGACGAGCGCGGCGGTGGCGGCGTTGTTGACCGAGCGGTCGACGGCGACGAGCGGGATGTCCGACTTGTTGACGGCCTTCGCCGCCGGGGTCACCGCGTCGGAGTCCACCGGGTTGACGATGATCGTGCCGAGGCCCTCACTGGTGAAGTTCTGCAGCTGGTTGGCCTGCTGCGAGGCGTCGTTCTGCGCGTCGGTGACGGTCAGGTCCACGCCCAGCTTCTTCGCCTCGGCCTGCGCACCCGCCCGGATCTGCACGAAGAACGGGTTGTTGAGGGTCGACAGCGACAGCCCGATCTTCTGGCTCTTCGCCTCCGACGTGCCGCTGTGCAGGAAGGAGGTGGCGCCGACGATCGCCGCCGCGACGACGGCCGCGAGCAGATAGGTTGCCGCCTGCTTGCCCTTGTTGCCCCCGGTACCGGCCGCCACGGGAGTCGCCCCCGCCTTGCGCCGCACCGTGTCCAGCAGCACCGCCAGCGCGATCACGACACCGATGACGACCTGCTGCCAGAACGCGGACACCGAGAGGAGGTTGAGGCCGTTGCGCAGCACCGCCAGGATCAGCGCGCCGATCAGCGTCCCGGACGCCTTGCCCGTGCCGCCGGCCAGCGAGGCGCCGCCGATGACGACCGCCGCGATGGCGTCGAGCTCGTAGCCCTGCGCGGCCTGCGGCTGCGCGGAGGAGAGGCGGGCGGCGAGCACGACGCCCGCGGCGGCGGCGAACAGCCCGGAGAAGGCGTAGATCGCGAGCTTCTGCTTCTTCACCCGCAGACCGGAGAGCCGGGCCGCCTCCTCGTTGCCGCCGATCGCGTACATCGAGCGGCCGATGTACGTCCGCCCCAGCACGAACGCCGTGATCAGACCCATGCCGACCATCACGAGCACCGGCACCGGCAGCCAGCCGCCGAGCGTGTCGCCGAGGTGCGAGACCGAGTCGGGGAAGGCGATGGGGGAGCCCTGCGAGATCACCAGGGACAGGCCACGGGCCACCGACAGCATGGCGAGCGTCGCGATGAACGGCGGGAGTTTGCCGTACGAGATCAGGATGCCGTTGACCAGGCCGCACGCTATGCCGGTCGCGATCGCGAGGACGACCGCCAGGACGACCGGCATGCCCTGCGAAGTCGCGCTCCAGGCGAGGACGGTGGCCGACAGGGCGGCGACCGAGCCGACGGACAGGTCGATGCCCGCCGAGACGATCACGAAGGTCACGCCGAAGGCGAGGATGGCGGTCACGGCCGCCTGGACGCCGACGTTGAGGAGGTTGTCCGTCGTCATGAAGTCGCCGGACAGCGCCGACATGGCGATGACGAGGACGATCAGCGCGGTCAGCGCGCCGTTGTCGAGGAGGAGGCGGCGAAGCCCCGAGGCGCCACTCGCGCCCGTCGTGCTCTTGAGCGTGTCAGTGGCCACGGGAGGCCTCCGTTCCGGTCTTCTCGGAGTTCTTCTCAGAGTTCTTCTCAGTGGTGGGGTTGCTGACGGCGAGCGCCATCACGGCGTCCTGGGTGGCCTCGGCTGCCGGGAGTTCGCCCGCGATCCGGCCCTGGGCCATCACCAGGACCCGGTCGCTCATGCCGAGGACCTCCGGCAGATCACTGGAGATCATCAGGACGGCGGCGCCCTGAGCGGTGAGTTCGTTGATGAGCTGGTAGATCTCGACCTTGGCGCCGACGTCGATGCCGCGCGTCGGCTCGTCGAGGATCAGCACCTTGGTGTCGGCGAGCAGCCACTTGCCGATGACGACCTTCTGCTGGTTGCCGCCGGAGAGCGTGCGCACGTGCTGACCGAGGCCCGCCATCCGCACGCCGAGCTGCCCCGCGATCCGCGCCGCCGCCTCGCGCTGGCCCTTGAGGTCGACGAGCCCCGCGCGCGTGGCCGAACGCAGCGTCACCAGGCCGAGGTTCTCCTCGACCGACGCGTCCAGCACCAGGCCCTGGCCCTTGCGGTCCTCCGGGATCAGCCCGATGCCCGCGGTCATCGCCGCGTTGACGTCGTACTTGGGGAGGGAGGAACCGCCGACCTTCACGGCCCCCTTGTCGTACGGGTCCGCCCCGAACACGGCCCGCACGACCTCGGTACGGCCGGCGCCGACGAGCCCAGCGATACCGACCACCTCACCGGCGTGCACCTCGAAGCTGACGTCGTGGAAGACGCCGTCCCGGGTCAGCCCCTCGACCGACAGCAACGCGGCACCGCGGTCGGCCCGTTCACGCGGGTACTGCTGCTCGATGGAGCGCCCCACCATGAGCCGTACGAGCTCGTCCTCCGGCGTGGCGGCCGGGACCTGCCCGACGCTCCTGCCGTCCCGGATGACCGTCACCCGGTCGCCCAGCGCGGCGATCTCCTCCAGGTGGTGCGTGATGAAGACGATCCCGACGCCGTCCTCGCGCAGCTTGCGCACGATTCCGAAGAGCTTCTCGACCTCCTCGGAGGTGAGCACGGCGGTGGGCTCGTCCATGATCAGCACACGCGCGTTCAGGCTGAGCGCCTTCGCGATCTCGACCATCTGGAGGCGGGCGATGCCGAGTTCGCGGACACGCGCGCGTGGCGACACGTTCACGCCCACGCGCGCGAGGAGGACCTCGGCGTCGGCCTCCATCCGCTTCCGGTCGATCATCCCGAAACGGCGCGGCTGGCGCCCCAGGAAGATGTTCTCGGCGACCGTCAGATCGGGAACGAGGTTGAACTCCTGGTAGATGGTGGCGATCCCGAGGCGCTCGGAGTCCTGCGCACCATGGATGCGTGTCTCCTCGCCGCGGACCAGGATCCGCCCGGCGTCGGGCGTGTAGGCGCCGGAGAGCATCTTGATGAGGGTGCTCTTGCCCGCGCCGTTCTCGCCGAGCAGCACATGCACCTCGCCCCGGCGCAGATCGAAGTCGACGCCGTCCAGCGCGACCACGCCCGGGAAGGTCTTGCGTATGCCCTCGATGCGCAGCAACTCGTCCGCGTTGCTCACGACTGGCTCCTGTTCGTTACGGGGGACGGCTCCGACGAAGCCGGTGGTTCGCCGCAGGAGCGGCGTACGACGAGACGGGTGGGGAGGGTGACCGACTCGCCGGGCCGGCCCTCGATGCGGTCGACCAGGGCCCGTACGGCGGCCCGGCCCAGCTCGTCCGTCGGCTGGGCGATCGCGGTGATCGGCGGATCGGTGTGCACGAACCACCGGATGTCGTCGAACGCCGCCAGCGCGAGGTCGTCCGGCACGCGCAGCCCACGCGCGCGTACGGCGTCCAGCGCGCCGAGCGCCATCAGGTTGTCGGCCGCGAAGACGACCTCGGGCGGCTCGGGCAGGTCGAGGAAGCCCTCGGTGACCCGGCGCCCGCTCTCGGCCTGGAAGTCGCCCTGCCCTATGTAGGCGTCGGGGAGTTCGAGTCCGTAGGTGCCGAGCGCCTCCCGGAAGGCCTCGACACGCTCCCGCCCGGTGGTGGTGGCCGCGGGGCCCGCGATGATGGCGAGCCTGCGATGCCCCAGCCCGTGCAGATGCGCGACGAGATCCCGTACGGCCGCCCGCCCGTCCGATCGCACCACCGGCACGTCCACGCCCGGGATCCACCGGTCCACGAAGACCATCGGCGTCCCCGCGCGCGCGGCGTCCAGCATCAGCGGCGAGCCGCCGTCGGTGGGGGAGACCAGCAGGCCGTCGATACGGCGGTCCAGCAGGTTCCGTACGTGGTGGTCCTGGAGATCGGGCCGCTCGTCGGCGTTGCCGATGATGACGCTGTAGCCGAGCGCACGGGCCTCCTCCTCGACGGAGCGGGCCAGCTCGGTGAAGTAGGGGTTCAACACGTCGCTGATGACCAGGCCGAGGGTGTGGGTCTGGTCGGTGCGCAGGGAGCGGGCGACGGCGTTCGGGCGGTAGCCCAGGGTCTCGACGGCGGCCAGCACGCGCGTGCGTGCCTCGGCGCTGACCGACGGATGGTCGTTCAGGACGCGCGAGACCGTGGCGACGGAGACGCCCGCCTCGGCAGCGACGTCCTTGATGCTCGCCATCGCCGCTCCACCTCCTTGTGGATCGTTCGATCGTTCGTGGAAACCGATGGTCGATGGGCCTCGTGGAATCGATTACATCGACGTGTACGGAGGATTGGAATCGATTACACCGGGGTTAATCAAGCCCTCAACCACATCCCGAGACCGGATCGTGATGTCGCGGCGCACTCCGTGCCGGTCCAGGCTGGACGTGCGGGGATCGTTTCCTCAGGGCCCCGTGCGGGCCGGAGCGGAGGAGTCATGACGGCAGCGACGCGCGACGACGTACCCGTCGCCCTCGCCGGTGACGGCGTGGAGGTGCGCACCAAGCCCATGGGCGGCGGCATGTCCGTCGGCTACATCCGCCTGCCCGAGGGCACGGACATGGGCCCCGCCCTCAAGGGCCTCGACGGCGACGCCTGCCAGTGCCCGCACTGGGGCCTGCTGTTGAAGGGCCGGCTGCGGGTGCTGACGGCCGAGGGCGAGGAGTACTACGAGGCGGGACAGACGTACTACTGGGCGCCCGGCCATGTCCCCGTGGCCCTGGAGGACACCGAGTTCGTGGAGTTCTCGCCGACCGAGGACTTCCAGCAGGTGATCGACCACATCACGGCGCAGGCGGGGTGACGGCCGGCGGGTGGCCCCGTCCGCCCTGGTCCCCCTCCACGCGCGCCAGTTCGGCGTCGTACCGGCGGGCTTCGAAGCGAAACTCCGGTGGAGCGGCCGCCAGGTGCGGAACCTGCCAGTCCGTCCACTGCACGGTGTCCCCGACGCGCTGTACGACCACGGACAGGAAGCCGCAGCAGCCGCCTGTGCACTCGGGTTCCCCCAGCTCCACACGGCCGCCCTCGCCGGTTCCCCGCAGCGGGCTGGGGCCGCCGGCGGACAACAGTACGTCCGCCACGAGCGGCCCGCGGCCCCCCACGCCGGTCGCGCCCGCCACCACTTCCTCGCCGTTGACCCGGAACCGAAGCTGGGCACCCCACCGGGGCCCCGGTGGCAACACCCTGATCTCCAGCCGATCGAACACCGGGCCACCCTACGACCGCCGGCGGCACGGGCCGCGGGGTCCTGTCGGTGCCGGGCGGTACCGTCGGATCATGTCCAATCAGGCGGGGGCTTCCACGGGCGAACGGCGGCTTGCGGTACTCGAAGGCGTCCTGGAGCGGATCACGTACGCCAACGAGGAGAACGGCTACACGGTCGCCCGCGTCGACACGGGGCGCGGCGGCGGCGACCTCCTCACGGTCGTCGGCGCGCTGCTCGGCGCCCAGGTCGGCGAGTCGCTGCGGATGGAGGGCCGTTGGGGCTCCCACCCGCAGTACGGCAAGCAGTTCACCGTGGAGAACTACACGACCGTCCTCCCGGCCACCGTCCAGGGCATTCGCCGCTACCTCGGCTCCGGGCTGGTCAAGGGCATCGGGCCGGTCTTCGCCGACCGCATCACCCAGCACTTCGGCCTGGACACCCTGAAGATCATCGAGGAGGAGCCCCAGCGGCTCGTCGAGGTCCCCGGCCTCGGCCCCAAGCGGACGAAGAAGATCGCCGACGCCTGGGAGGAGCAGAAGGCGATCAAGGAGGTCATGCTCTTCCTCCAGACGGTCGAGGTCTCGACGTCGATCGCGGTGCGCATCTACAAGAAGTACGGCGACGCCTCGATCTCCGTCGTGAAGAACCAGCCGTACCGGTTGGCGGCCGACGTCTGGGGCATCGGCTTCCTCACCGCCGACAAGATCGCCCAGTCCGTCGGCATCCCGCACGACAGTCCGGAGCGCGTGAAGGCGGGCCTGCAGTACGCGCTGTCGCAGGCCACCGACCAGGGCAACTGCTACCTCCCCGAGGAGCGGTTGATCGCGGACGCGGTGAAGCTGCTCCAGGTCGACACCGGGCTCGTCATCGAGTGCCTGGCGGAGCTGGCCCAGGTGCCGGAGGAGGGCGGCGACCCCGGTGTCGTACGGGAGAAGGTCCCCGGTCCCGACGGCGGCTCGGGCGAGCCCGTCACCGCCGTCTACCTCGTCCCCTTCCACCGGGCCGAACTCTCCCTCTCCGCCCAGCTGTTGCGCCTGCTGCGCACCGACGGGGACCGGATGCCGGGCTTCCGTGACGTGGCCTGGGACAAGGCGCTGGGCTGGCTGAAGGGCCGTACCGGCGTCGACCTCGCCCCCGAGCAGGAGCAGGCCGTCCGCCTCGCGCTCACCGAGAAGGTCGCCGTCCTCACCGGAGGGCCCGGCTGCGGAAAGTCGTTCACGGTCCGGTCGATCGTGGAGCTGGCCCGCGCCAAGAAGGCCAGGGTCGTGCTGGCCGCCCCCACCGGCCGCGCCGCCAAGCGCCTCGCCGAGCTCACCGGCGCCGAGGCCTCCACCGTCCACCGCCTCCTGGAGCTCAAGCCCGGCGGCGACGCGGCGTACGACAAGGACCGTCCGCTCCAGGCCGACCTGGTGGTGGTCGACGAGGCGTCCATGCTGGACCTGTTGCTCGCCAACAAGCTGGTCAAAGCCGTACCGCCCGGTGCCCATCTGCTCTTCGTGGGGGACGTGGACCAGTTGCCGAGCGTCGGCGCGGGGGAGGTGCTGAGGGACCTCCTGGCGGACGGCAGCCCGATCCCGGCCGTGCGGCTGACCCGGGTCTTCCGCCAGGCCCAGCAATCCGGCGTGGTGACCAACGCGCACCGGATCAACGCCGGGCAGCACCCGGTCACGGACGGCATGAAGGACTTCTTCCTCTTCGTCGAGGACGACACGGAGGCGGCCGGACGGCTCACGGTGGACGTGGCGGCCCGTCGCATTCCGGCCAAGTTCGGCCTCGACCCGCGCCGGGACGTCCAGGTCCTGGCTCCCATGCACCGCGGGCCCGCCGGCGCGGGCACCCTGAACGGCCTGCTCCAGCAGGCCGTCACCCCCGGGCGCCCCGATCTGCCGGAGAAGCGGTTGGGCGGGCGGGTCTTCCGCGTCGGCGACAAGGTCACCCAGGTTCGCAACAATTACGAGAAGGGGAAGAACGGGGTCTTCAACGGCACCGTGGGCGTGGTCACCTCGCTCGACCCGGTCGACCAGCGCCTGACGGTGCTGACGGACGAGGACGAGGAGGTTCCGTACGAATTCGATGAACTGGACGAACTGGTGCACGCGTACGCGGTGACGATCCACCGTTCACAGGGAAGTGAATATCCCGCCGTGGTGATCCCCGTCACCACCGGAGCATGGATGATGCTCCAGCGGAACCTGCTGTACACGGCGGTGACCCGCGCCAAGCAACTGGTCGTCCTCGTGGGTTCACGCAAGGCGATCGGCCAGGCGGTGCGCACGGTGTCGGCGGGGCGGCGCTGCACGGCGCTCGACTTCCGCCTCGCGGGCTCCTGACCCTGTCCGGCCCGTCGGCGGGCCCCCTTCTGACCTGGCGGTTCGTGAGGCATCGAAAAAAATGATCGATCAAACGAGTCGTGAAGGTCACAGAGCACTTCCGGATGGGGAAAACAGGGGGCAGGATGACAAGTTGGCGGCACTCAGTGCCGCCAATAGGCCCAATGGTCGACCCCGAGTGCACTCTCCTGAGCCGAATGGGGGAGGGTAGAGACAGTCAGGGCAACCTCGAAGATGAGGCACAACGTCGGTGAGGGAAGACGTGAGCGACAACTCTGTAGTACTGCGGTACGGCGACGGCGAGTACACCTACCCGGTGATTGACAGCACCGTCGGCGACAAGGGCTTCGACATCGGCAAGCTGCGCGCCCAGACCGGTCTGGTGACGCTGGACAGCGGCTACGGCAACACCGCCGCCTATAAATCCGCCGTCACCTACCTCGACGGCGAGGCGGGCATCCTCCGCTACCGCGGCTACCCGATCGAGCAGCTGGCCGAGCGCTCCACCTTCCTGGAGGTGGCCTACCTGCTGATCAACGGTGAGCTGCCCACCGTCGACGAGCTCTCGACCTTCAAGAACGACATCACGCAGCACACCCTGCTGCACGAGGACGTCAAGAACTTCTACAAGGGCTTCCCGCGCGACGCCCACCCGATGGCCATGCTGTCGTCGGTCGTCTCCGCGCTGTCCACGTTCTACCAGGACAGCCACAACCCGTTCGACGAGACGCAGCGCAACCTCTCGACGATCCGGCTGCTCGCCAAGCTTCCGACGATCGCCGCGTACGCGTACAAGAAGTCGATCGGCCACCCGTTCGTCTACCCGCGCAACGACCTCGGTTACGTCGAGAACTTCCTGCGCATGACGTTCTCGGTGCCGGCGCAGGAGTACGACCTCGACCCGATCGTCGTCTCCGCCCTGGACAAGCTGCTGATTCTGCACGCGGACCACGAGCAGAACTGTTCGACGTCCACGGTCCGCCTGGTCGGCTCGTCCCAGGCCAACATGTTCGCGTCGATCTCGGCCGGCATCAACGCGCTGTGGGGCCCGCTGCACGGCGGCGCCAACCAGTCCGTGCTGGAGATGCTCGAGGGCATCCGCGACGCGGGCGGCGACGTCGACTCCTTCATCCGCAAGGTGAAGAACAAGGAGGACGGCGTCCGCCTGATGGGCTTCGGCCACCGGGTCTACAAGAACTTCGACCCGCGCGCCAAGATCATCAAGGCCGCCGCGCACGACGTCCTCTCGGCCCTCGGCAAGTCCGACGAGCTGCTGGACATCGCCCTGAAGCTGGAGGAGCACGCGCTCTCCGACGACTACTTCGTCTCGCGCAGCCTCTACCCGAACGTCGACTTCTACACCGGCCTGATCTACCGGGCCATGGGCTTCCCGACCGAGATGTTCACGGTCCTGTTCGCCCTCGGCCGCCTCCCGGGCTGGATCGCCCAGTGGCACGAGATGATCAAGGAGCCGGGCTCCCGCATCGGCCGCCCGCGCCAGATCTACACGGGCGTCGTGGAGCGCGACTTCGTGCCGGTCGAGGAGCGCTGACACCTGCCGGTGAGGGGCGCCGGGTCACTGGCGCCCCGTGGGCGGGATCGTCCCCGCGTTTTGGGCCCCCGCTTCTCGGGTTTCGCGTAGAGAGCCCCGCGCACGGCTTCGGCCGGGTGTGGGGCTCTTGTGCATGTGCGGCCGGCGGATATGCGCGGATAGCAGAAGGCGCCCTGGCGGCGGTCCCCCCACGGGCCGACGTCCAGGGCGCCTTCCCATGTCCCGGTGCGGATTCCCCCCACGGGATCCGGCCGGGCGTCTGAGAGACCAACGCCTGAATCGCTGTCTTTCGGTACTGCCGTTGAGCAGAACGAGCAAAACTCGTCGTACTCATGGGTGTGCGGTCTGCCGGGACAGCGCACACTCGGGAGGGCCGCTCAAAGCTTCCCGAAGTGCGTGCCCCGGCAACGCAACTCTGAGGAAGTCCCCCAAGACATCCCCAGATGCCAGGAAGTGCCCCCCAAGACGCCGCCTGACATCGTCAACTTAGACCTTCGAACCCCTTCGATGGTTACCTTCACATCACTGTGATCTGCGTCTCTTGCATATGTCCGTTAGATGCGCAAGAGCCCCGATACGGCGATCGGGACCCAAGCGTAAGGATGATGCGTGAGCCTTGTGAAGAGCTTATGTGAGCTGGGCGTCGGACTCCAGAGGGGCCCAGTGGGGTTCTTACTACGAATTCACCGGAACGTCCTCAGCCGCAAGCTGTTCGTCACCACGAACACCGACGAGAAGGCCATCGCGGCCCCCGCGATCATCGGGTTCGGCAACCCCGCCGCGGCCAGCGGCAACGCGGCGACGTTGTACCCGAAGGCCCACACGAGGTTGCCCTTGATCGTGGCCAGCGTCTTCCGGGACAGCCGGATCGCGTCCGCCGCCACCCGCAGATCCCCGCGCACCAGCGTCAGATCGCCCGCCTCGATCGCCGCGTCAGTCCCGGTCCCCATGGCGAGACCCAGATCGGCGGTGGCGAGCGCGGCCGCGTCGTTGACGCCGTCGCCGACCATGGCGACGCACCGCCCCTCGCGCCGCAGTCGCCGTACCGCTTCGACCTTGTCCTCGGGCAGGGCCTCAGCGATCACCTGACCGATACCGACCGCGTCCGCCAGCGCTTCGGCGACCGCCCGGTTGTCCCCGCTCAGCAGCACCGGAGCGAGCCCCAGCGCGCGCAACTCGCGCACCGCCTCGGCGCTGGTCTCCTTCACCGCGTCCGCGACGGCGACGACACCGCGTGCCGCTCCGTCCCACCCGACCACGACGGCCGTACGACCGTCCCTCTCGGCCTCCTCCTTGGCGCGGGCAATGGCGCCGGCGGTAGCCCCACCGGTTCGGGGTCTTCCGGCAGTTCGGGTTCTTCCGGCGCCGCTTGCGGCGCGGGTTCCGGCGGCGCCGGCTCCGCGGCCGTGTAGCCCGTCTTCACCACGGTGGCGATCAGGTCGGCGACCCGGATGCCCGCGGGGTAGCTGACCTTCGCCTTCTCCGTCGCGTAGTTCACCGTGGCGGTCACGCCGTCCATGCGGTTGAGCTTCTTCTCGACGCGGGCCGCGCAGGAGGCGCAGGTCATCCCGCCGATGAGCAGCTCCACTTGGGAGGTGCCGGTCGTGCCGGTTGCGCCGGTCGCGCCGGTCGTGTCGGCCGTCTCGGCCGTCTCGGCTATCGGCGGTTCTTCGGTGGTGCGGGTCATGGCCAGGCTCAGACCGTGCCGACCAGTTCGAAGCCGGCCTCGTCGACGGCCGCGCGCACGGCTTCCTCGTCCAGCGGGGCCGCGGAGACGACGGTGACCTCACCCGTCGCCGCTACGGCCTTCACCGAGCTCACACCGGGGAGCTCGGAGATCTCGCCGGAGACGGCACCCTCGCAGTGACCGCAGCTCATGCCGCTCACCTTGTAGACGGCGGTGGCGGAACCCGGGGTGGTGTCGGTCTGGGCGGTCATGTCGTTCTCCTCGTCGAGGCATGTGGGGTCGAGGCGCGCGGGGCCGCGGCATGTGGGGCCGACGGGACCAGGGGGGTCCCTCTACTACCACGCTATACCCCCACGGGGTATTTCTCCAAGCTTGAGATGCGGGGCTGTGCCCGGCGGTGGAGAGTGGATCGCGGTGGGGTTGCCTCGAACCCGGGAGCTGATTCATGCGCCCCTTGCGGAAGGCGATGTGCGTCAGGTTGCAGTTCGCGTCGTGTCGCCGCGTCCGAGTCGGGTGCCCACCAGTGGGTCGAGGTAACGGAACAGGGCGTTCTTCAGCTCCTGGACGTAGGCCTCGCGCTCGGCGCCCTCATGGGCGAGAACCAGTTCCAGGCCCGCCTTGTACAGGCCCAGGCACATGTGGGCGGTCCGGGTGAGGTCGGCCGGGGTGGCATCGGGCAGGAGTGAGGCGAGCAGGCCCTCGATCCGGGACAGCAGCGTCGCGTGCAGGGCGTCGTGCTCCTCGGTGATGCGGCCGGGGATGTCGGGGCCGTGCATCAGCGCGAAGAACACCGGGTGCTCGCAGTTGAAGGCGATGAACCGGTCCACGGCCGCGCCGACGGCCTCCTCCAGGGGAGTCGTGGGGTCGACCGGGGTGAGTGCCTCGCCGTACGTCTCGCGCATCTCGTGCATGAGCCGGTCGCCCAGCTCGATGGCGATCGCTTCCTTGTTCGGGAAGAACTGGTACAGCGTGCCCGGTGAGACGCCCGCCTCGCGGGCGATGGCGTTGGTGCTGGCGGCCGTGTAGCCGGTGGTGGTGAAGACGGCGGCCGCGGCCTCGAGCAGCTGGGCGATACGGCGCTCGCCGCGGGCCTGTCGGCGGCGCGGCTGGTCCTTCTCCTGCTGGTCCTGGTTGTCCTTCTCCCGGTTGGCGGGCACGCGTTATCCCCAGTTCTCCGAACGCGATTGACAAACACGAGTGGTCGCTCGCATTCTGGAGAAACGCGAGCGATGGCTCGTGTTTGTCAGTCTATGGCAGTGACGGCTTCATGCTGCCCGACCGCGCACAGCATGGATCAGGCTGAAGGGGACACCGCACCATGACCGAAGTCAACAGGCCGCCCCGGGTCGGAGGCTGGACCCGCTTCGTGACGGCCCGCCCCCGGTTGTCGCTGCTCGTGGCCCTGGTGATCACCGCGCTCGCCGTGCTGGCCGGCAGCGGGGTCGCCGACCGCCTGGGCAGTGGCGGCTGGGAAGACCCACAGGCCGAGTCGACCTACGCGACCAAGGCGCTGGAGCGGGAGTTCCCCGCGTCCCAGCCCAACCTCCTGCTCCTCGTGGACGCGGGCAGCGCCTCCGTGGACGATCCCGCGGTCGCCGCCGAGGCCCAGCGGCTCGCGGCGCGGCTGGCCGGAGAGAAGGGCGTCACAGGGGTCGGCTCCTACTGGCAGGCGGACGCCTCGACGGCTCCCGCCCTGCGTGCCGAGGACGGTCATGAGGCGCTGATCGCCGCCCGCATCACCGGCGATGAGAAGCGGGCGGGGGAGACCCTGGACCGCATCGCGCCCGAGTTCCGGGGCGCGCACGGCCCGGTGGAGGTCGGCGTCGGCGGTCCGGTCGCCGTGCGGCACGAGATGCAGACGATCATCCAGGAGGACCTGGTCCGCGCCGAGGTGATCGCCCTGCCGGTCACCCTGGTGCTGCTGGTCATGGTCTTCGGCAGCGCGGTCGCGGCCCTGCTGCCGCTCGGCATCGGCATCGTCGCGATCCTCGGCACGAACGCGGTGCTGCGCGGCCTGACCGAGTTCGCCGACGTGTCCGTCTTCGCGATGAACCTCACCACGGCCCTGGGCCTCGGTCTCGCCGTCGACTACGCCCTGTTCATCGTGCGCCGCTTCCGCGAGGAACTCGCCACCGGCGCCGAACCGTTGACCGCGGTCGGCACGACCCTGCGCACGGCCGGCCGTACGGTCCTGTTCTCGGCCCTCACGGTCGCGGTGTCCCTCGCGGCGATGCTGCTCTTCCCGCAGTACTTCCTGCGGTCCTTCGCCTACGCCGGGATCGCCGTGGTGCTGCTGGCCGCGGCGGCGGCGCTGATCCTGCTCCCGGCGGCACTGATCCTGCTCGGCCACCGGGTCAACTCCCTGGATCTGCGCCGCCTGTTCCGCCGCGGGCGGCCGAAACCGTCCGACGAGGCGTCCGACGAGGCGTTCGACGAGGCGTTCGACGAGGCGTCCGATGAGCCGTCCGATGAGCCGTCCGCTGACGTGTCCGGTACGACGGAGGGCAGGGCCTGGACCCGCACCGCGAGCCTCGTGATGCGCCGCGCCCCCTTCTTCGCCCTGGGCACCACCGCCGTCCTGGTCCTGCTCGGACTGCCCTTCCTGGGCGTGAAGTTCGGTACCGCCGACGACCGCCAGCTGCCGTCGAGCGCCGAGTCCCATGTCGTGCAGCAGCACATCCGCGACGGCTTCCCGGGCAGCCCCGGCGGCGGCCTGGAGGTGCTCGCCGAGGGCCGGGCCACGCCGGCGCAGTACGCCGCGTACAAGGAGCGGATCGCCGCCCTGCCGGAAGTGCTGCGGGTCGACGGGCCACTGGTGCAGGGCGAGTCGGCGTACTTCACGGTGCTGCCGAAAGGCGAGGTGGTGGACGACCCGGCCCAGGGCCTGGTGGATGAACTGCGCGCCGCGCAGGCCCCGTTCGACACCAAGGTGACCGGCGCCGCGGCGGTCCTGGTCGACTCCAAGGACGCGATAGCCGAACGCCTGCCCCTGGCGGCCGCCTTCATAGCGATCGTCACCCTGCTGCTGGTGTTTCTGCTGACGGGCAGCGTGCTGATCCCGATCCAGGCGGTGGTGCTCAACGCGCTCAGCCTGACGGCGATGTTCGGCGCGGTGGTCTGGGTCTTCCAGGACGGCCATCTGTCCGGCCTGCTCGGCTTCACCAGCCCCGGCTCGATCGAGACGACCCTCCCGGTGCTGATGTTCTGTGTCGCCTTCGGCCTGTCCATGGACTACGGCGTCTTCCTGCTGTCCCGCATCAAGGAGGAGTACGACGCGACCGGCGACCACGACCAGGCGGTCCGGTACGGCCTTCAGCGCACGGGCGGGCTGATCACCGCGGCCGCCGTGATCCTCGCGGTGGTGATGGTCGCGATAGGCACCTCCCGGGTGACCAACACCAAGATGCTCGGCCTCGGTATCGCCCTGGCGGTACTGATGGACGCGATGATCGTCCGCAGCCTCCTGGTCCCGGCGGTCATGCGCCTCACGGGCCGGGCGACCTGGTGGGCCCCGGGCCCGCTGCGCCGGTTCCACAGCCGCTTCGGCCTCAGCGAGGGCGAGCCGGCGGCGGCCCCGGCAGCCGAGCCCGCACAGGAGCGGGACAAGGTGAGCGCGCACGGCTGACCTCCCCGGAGGACGGGGGAAGTCAGGCGGGCGGGGCTGTGTCGACTCGCGGCTTCGCCGCGTGGGCGCACCCGGTGGCAGCTCACCCCGGCAGCTCACCCCGGCCGGTCAGCCCTGCCCTGCCGGTCGGCCCGGGCCTGCCGGTCGGCCCGGGCCGGCAGGGCACGCGTGCCGTGCCGCAGGCCGGGCGGAGCGTCTAGCGTTCGCGATGATCTCCGTGCAAGGGGCGCGGTCGAAAGGAGACGGGGATGCGGGCAGTGGTGTTCGAGCGGTTCGGGGAACAGGCCGAGGTGCGTGAGGTGCCCGACCCCCACCCCGCCCCCCACGGAGTGACCGTGCGCGTCGAGGCGACGGGGCTGTGCCGCAGCGACTGGCACGGCTGGCAGGGCCACGACCCGGACATCACGCTGCCGCATGTGCCGGGTCATGAACTCGCCGGTGTCGTCGAGGCGGTGGGCGACCGGGTGACGCGCTGGGCCCCCGGCGACCGGGTCACCGTGCCCTTCGTGTGCGCCTGCGGCAGCTGTGGGGCGTGCGCTGCGGGCGACCAGCAGGTGTGTGAGCGCCAGACCCAGCCCGGCTTCACCCACTGGGGCTCCTTCGCCCAGTACGTGGCGCTGGACCACGCCGACGTCAACCTGGTCGCCGTTCCCGAGGAGATGTCCTTCGCGACCGCCGCCTCGCTCGGCTGCCGGTTCGCCACCGCGTTCCGGGCGGTCGTGCAGCAGGGCCGGGTGGCGGCGGGGGAGTGGGTCGCGGTCCACGGCTGCGGCGGGGTGGGCCTGTCGGCGGTGATGATCGCGGCGGCGTCGGGGGCGAGGGTCGTCGCGGTGGACGTCTCACCACAGGCCCTGGACCTGGCCCGGAAGTTCGGGGCGGCCGAGCGCCTGGACGCGTCGAGCACGCCGGACACGGCGGCGGCGATCCACGCCCTGACCGGCGGCGGCGCCCACCTCTCCCTGGACGCCCTCGGTTCACCCGCCACCTGCGCCGCGTCGGTGGGCGCCCTGCGCCGCCGGGGCCGGCACGTCCAGGTGGGCCTGCTGCCCTCGACGTCCGGCACGACCCCCGTCCCCATGGCCCGCGCGATCGCCCTCGAACTGGAACTCCTGGGCAGCCACGGCATGGCGGCGCACACCTACCCGCCGATGCTGGAGCTGGTACGGGCGGGTGTGCTGCGGCCGGATCTGCTGGTGACGTCGACGATCCCGCTGGAGGCGGTGCCGCAGGCGTTGACGGCGATCGGGACGGCACCGGGGGCGGGGGTGACGGTGATCGAGCCGTGGAGCTGAGGCTCCCTCACCGCCGGGGCAGGGCCGCCCACTCGCGGTCGAGTATGGCCATGACCACCGAGTCGACCCACTCGCCGTCCCTCAACTCGGCTTCCCGCCGAACCCCCTCCACCACGAAACCGACCTTCTCGTACACCCGCAGGGCGCGGTGGTTGTAGCTGTACGCCTCCAACTCGATGCGGTGCAGCCCGAGTTGCTCGAATCCGTGGCCGACGATGAGGCGGGTGGCCTCGGTGCCGAGTCCCCGGTCGCGCCCCCTGGGTCCGATGAGCGTGCGGAACGTACAACCGCGCGTCTGAGGGTCCCACTCGTGCAGGACGACCTCGCCGACGAGTTCGCCGGTGGCGCGGTCGGTGACGGCGAGGTCGAGGCGGTCGGGCTGGTCGGACCGGGAGCCGTACCAGGAACGCACCCGAGCCGGGGTGAGTTCACGGGAGGGCTCGCCGGTGAGGCGGATGACCTCGGGGTCTTCGATGATCTCCCACATGACGTCGGCGTCGGCCTCCGTGAACGGCCGGAGGACGGTCTTGTCGCCGGTGAGCGTGGGTTTGACGGAGAAGTCCATCGGGCGACTGTGCCCCACACGGCCGGTGGGGCACAGCTGGTTTTTCCGGGAGGTCAGTCCGATCTGCGCCCTCGGTTTCCCGGCCGGGACGCCACCCAGGCCCGGACCGTGTCGGCGTACCAGAAGGGCTTGCCGCCCTCCACGTGGTCCGGCGGCGGCAGCAGCCCGTGCTTGCGGTACGACCGCACGGTGTCCGGCTGCACCTTGATGTGCGCCGCGATCTCCTTGTAGGACCAGAGCCTTCGGTCGGTCATCAGTTGCACCTCCCTGCGCGCGCCGCGGCGGCGACCAGGAGCGGTCGTCGGGGGTACCGGGCGCTGCGCTGGCGATCACAAAGCCTGTGTCCCGTGAAACGACGCGGCGTGAGGAGGAGCAAGGGCCTGTGCGCCGGGTGTGACACAAGACCCGCGTACTTGCGACATGCGTGACAGGAAAGGTGCGTTTGTGACACAGCTGCCGCAAATGCACGCGGGCGCGAGGGTGCGGCGTTTTGGCAGACGCCGCCCCGGCCGGACCACGCACCCCAAAGGTCTGGTCCGAATGTCTGGACAAAACATTGACAGGGCTGTGTGCGGCGGACTACAAAGCCGGGAGAGCCGATACGAAGGGAACGCGATGGCCTACGACCTGATCACCATGGGGCGGATCGGAGTGGACCTCTACCCGCTGCAGACCGGCGTCCCGCTGCCGCAGGTCACGTCCTTCGGCAAGTTCCTCGGCGGCTCGGCGACGAACGTCGCGGTCGCCGCGGCCCGCCTGGGACGGCGTACCGCGGTGATCACCCGCACCGGCGACGACCCCTTCGGCACCTACCTGCACGAGGCCCTCCAGGGCTTCGGCGTCGACGACCGCTGGGTCACCCCGGTCCCGGGCCTGCCCACCCCGGTCACCTTCTGCGAGGTCTTCCCGCCGGACGACTTCCCGCTGTACTTCTACCGGCGGCCCAAGGCCCCGGACCTGGAGATCGACGCCCACGAGCTCGACCTGGACGCCATCCGCGACGCCCGTATCTTCTGGATCACCGGCACCGGTCTGAGCGAGGAGCCCAGCCGTACGGCGACGCTCGCGGCCCTCGCCCACCGAGCCAAGTCCGGTACGACGGTCTTCGACCTCGACTGGCGCCCCATGTTCTGGAGCGACCCGGACGCGGCCCGCCCCTTCTACGCCGAGGCCCTGAAGCACACCACCGTCGCCGTCGGCAACCTCGACGAGGTGGAGGTCGCGACCGGCGTGCGCGAGCCCCATGCCGCCGCCCGCGCGCTCCTCGACGCCGGCGTCGAGATCGCCGTCGTCAAGCAGGGCCCGAAGGGTGTCCTCGCCGTCAACAGCAAGGGCGACCAGGCCGAGGTCCCGCCCCTCCCCGTGAACGTCCTCAACGGCCTCGGCGCCGGTGACGCCTTCGGCGGCTCGCTCTGCCACGGCCTGCTGGAGGGCTGGGACCTGGAGAAGATCATGCGGCACGCCAACGCCGCCGGCGCCATCGTCGCCTCCCGCCTGGAGTGCTCCTCCGCGATGCCGACGCCGGACGAGATCGAGGCCGCCATCGCCGCGGGGGCCGTCAAGTGACCGTCGACATCGCGGAACTCGTCCG
Organism: Streptomyces sp. DT2A-34; assembly: GCF_030499515.1. Taxonomy (NCBI): domain Bacteria; kingdom Bacillati; phylum Actinomycetota; class Actinomycetes; order Kitasatosporales; family Streptomycetaceae; genus Streptomyces; species Streptomyces sp. DT2A-34. The sequence continues at coordinate 6,573,463 of NZ_JASTWJ010000001.1, forward strand.
TCTCCGCACCCAGCGCCCCGAGGCGATCGCGGAGGCCGCCGCCCGCCGCACCCGGCGGTCCCTCCTCGGCGACTCCGGCCGGCTGATGATCGTCGCCGCCGACCACCCGGCCCGCGGCGCCCTCGGCGTCGGCGACCGGCGGCTCGCCATGGCCAACCGCGCCGACCTGCTCGAACGCCTCTGCCTCGCGCTGGCCCGCCCCGGTGTCGACGGCGTTCTCGCGACCGCCGACATCCTCGACGACCTGCTGCTGCTCGGCGCCCTCGACGGCAAGGTCGTCATGGGCTCCATGAACCGCGGCGGCCTCCAGGGCGCGAGCTTCGAACTCGACGACCGCTTCACGGGCCACCGCCCCGAGGACATCCAGCGCCTCGGCTTCGACGCCGGCAAGCTGCTCCTGCGCATCGACTACGACGACCCGGGCTCCCTCACCACCATGGAGTCCACCGCCCGCGCCATCGACGAGATGGCCGCACGCAGGCTCCCGGTCTTCGTCGAGCCGTTCATCAGCCGCCGCACCCCGGAGGGCAAGGTCGTCAACGACCTGGCCGCCGAGGCGGTCACCAAATCCATCGCCATCTCCTCCGGCCTGGGCGGCACCTCCGCCTACACCTGGCTGAAGGTGCCGGTCACCGACAACCCCGACGACATGGCCGAGGTCATGGCGACCTCGACGCTCCCGGCCGTGCTGCTGGGCGGCGAGGTCGGCGACGACCAGGACGGGGCATACGAGAAGTGGCGGGGCGCTCTCCAACTGCCCACCGTGCGGGGCCTGGTGGTCGGCCGTTCACTGCTCTACCCGGCGGACGGGGACGTTGTCGCCGCGGTGGACACTGCCGTAGGACTGCTGTGAGGTCCCCATGTCCACGAGCCGTACGTTCGACCAAGAACGACCCGTACATGCACGACGCGTAGTTCCCCGTCGGCTCTCCCCGCGGAGCGCCGGCGCACAGATCGCCTCCGGCGCGGGTGGCCGCTTTGCTTTGGCAGGAGCGAAGTGCGAGCGAAGACTCCCCGCCCGCTACGGCCCCGCGCCGGAGGTCCGTCGAGTCGTACGGGGCGGTGGAGCCGTACGGGAGTGGTGGATCTGCTTCCATCCGGCCCACGTAGAAGGCACAGGGGGTTATCGATGACCTCAACGACGAGGCTCACGGTCGCACAGGCGCTCGTCCGCTTCCTGTCCGCCCAGTACACCGAGCGCGACGGCGTACGACAGCGCCTGATCGGCGCCACCTGGGGCATCTTCGGCCACGGCAACGTGGCCGGGATCGGCCAGGCGCTGATCGAGTACGGCGATGAGATGCCGTACCACCAGGGCCGTAACGAACAGGCCATGGTGCACGCGGCCGTCGGTTACGCCCGCCAGTCCAACCGTCTCTCCACCCACGCCGTGACCACCTCCATCGGCCCCGGCGCGACCAACCTCGTCACCGGCGCCGCGCTCGCGACCATCAACCACCTCCCGGTCCTGCTCCTCCCCGGCGACATCTTCGCCACCCGCCCCGCCGACCCGGTCCTGCAGCAGCTCGAAGTGCCGTACGCGGGCGATGTGTCGGTCAACGACTGTCTGCGCCCGGTGTCGAAGTACTTCGACCGGATCACCCGGCCGGAAGCCCTGATCCCCTCCGCCCTGAACGCCATGCGCGTGCTGACGGACCCCGTCGAGACCGGCGCCGTGACGCTGGCGCTCCCGCAGGACGTGCAGGCCGAGGCGTACGACTGGCCGGACGAGTTCTTCGCCGAGCGCACCTGGGTGGTCCGCCGGCCGGGCGCCGACCCGACAGAACTCGCCCAGGCCGTCCGGGCGATCAGGTCCGCCCGCAGGCCCCTGGTCGTCGCGGGCGGCGGCGTCCACCACAGCCGCGCCGAGGAAGCGCTCGCCGAGTTCGCGGAGGTCACCCGCATCCCGGTCGCCTCCACCCAGGCCGGAAAGGGCTCCCTGCGCTTCGACCACCCCCAGGACGTCGGCGGAGTCGGCCACACCGGCACCGCCACCGCCGACGAACTCGCCCGCACCGCCGACCTGGTGATCGGCGTGGGGACCAGGTACACCGACTTCACCACCGCCTCCGGCACCCTGTTCAGCAACCCGGACGTCCGCTTCCTCAACCTCAACATCGCGCCCTTCGACGGCCACAAGCTCGCCGGGATGCCGCTGATCGCGGACGCCCGCACCGGCCTGGAGGAGCTGACCGGGAGGCTGGAGATGCACGGCCACCGGGTCGCCGACTCCTACGTCACCGAGTACACCGAGGACAAGGACCGCTGGGAGCACCGCGTCGACGCCTGCTACGAGGCGGACGAGCCCGACGTACGCCCGACCCAGCCGCAGGTCCTGGGCGCGCTGGACGCGATCGTCGACGAGTCGGACGTGATCATCAACGCGGCCGGTTCCCTCCCCGGCGACCTGCACAAACTCTGGCGGGCGCGCTCGCGGGACCAGTACCACCTGGAGTACGGCTACTCCTGCATGGGCTACGAGATCCCGGCCGCCATCGGCGTGAAGATGGCCGCCCCGGAGCGGCCCGTGTGGGCGCTGGTCGGCGACGGCACCTATCTGATGATGCCGACGGAGATCGTGACGGCCGTGCAGGAGGGCGTCGCGATCAAGGTGTTGCTCGTGCAGAACCACGGGTACGCGTCCATCGGCGGACTGTCGGAGGAGACGGGCGCCGAGCGCTTCGGTACGGCGTACCGGTATCGCGCGGAGGACGGTGCCTTCACGGGCGCCCCGCTCCCCGTCGACCTGGCCGCCAACGCCGCGAGCCTCGGCATGCGGGTGCTGCGCGCGAAGACCGTACGGGACCTGCGCGAGGCGCTCGCTCAGGCCCGCGCGGCCGACACTCCCACATGTGTCTACGTCGAGACCGAAACGGCAGACACTGTGTCGGGCCCGCCGCCCGCGCAGGCCTGGTGGGATGTTCCTGTGGCCGAGACCGCGACCCGAGCGTCGGCGGTCAAGGCGCGTGAGCTGTACGAACGGCACGTCTCGACCCGACGCCGCCATCTGTGCTGAATCTCCCGGGGGCTGCATTCGATGTGCGGCTACCGCCGCGCGGCCCCCGGACCCCCAGCAGAAAAGCAGGTTGGCCGCCGTGACCGGCGCGGACATCGCGAGGCACACCTGAGTGAAGGAGTATCTGGGCATGACGAAGATCGTCAACCACTGGATCGGCGGCAAGACCGCCGAAGGCGCGTCGGGCACGTTCGGGCCGGTCACCGACCCGGCGACCGGCGCGGTCACCACGAAGGTCGCGTTCGCCTCGGTCGACGAGGTGGACGCGGCGGTCGCGGCCGCCAAGGAGGCCTACGTGACCTGGGGCCAGTCCTCGCTGGCCCAGCGCACCTCGATCCTGTTCAAGTTCCGCGCGCTGCTGGACGCCAACCGGGACGCGATCGCCGAGCTGATCACCGCCGAGCACGGCAAGGTGCACTCCGACGCCCTCGGTGAGGTGGCGCGCGGTCTGGAGATCGTCGACCTGGCCTGTGGCATCAGCGTGCAGCTGAAGGGCGAGCTGTCGACGCAGGTCGCGAGCCGGGTGGACGTCTCGTCGATCCGGCAGCCGCTGGGTGTCGTCGCGGGCATCACGCCGTTCAACTTCCCGGCGATGGTGCCGATGTGGATGTTCCCGATGGCCATTGCGTGCGGCAACACCTTCGTGCTGAAGCCGAGCGAGAAGGACCCGTCGGCCTCCATCAAGATCGCCGAGCTGCTGGCCGAGGCCGGCCTGCCGGACGGCGTCTTCAACGTCGTCCACGGTGACAAGGTGGCCGTCGACCGCCTCCTTGAGCACCCGGACGTCAAGGCGGTGTCGTTCGTCGGCTCGACCCCGATCGCCCGCTACATCCACACCACCGCCTCCGCCAACGGCAAGCGCGTCCAGGCCCTGGGCGGCGCCAAGAACCACATGCTGGTCCTGCCGGACGCCGACCTGGACGCGGCCGCCGACGCCGCCGTATCGGCCGCTTACGGCTCCGCGGGCGAGCGCTGCATGGCCATCTCCGCCGTCGTCGCGGTCGGCGCCATCGGCGACGAGCTGGTGGAGAAGATCCGCGAGCGCGCCGAGAAGATCAAGATCGGCCCCGGCAACGACCCGACCTCCGAGATGGGTCCCCTGATCACCGCCGCGCACCGTGACAAGGTGGCCTCCTATGTCACGGGCGCGGCGGCCGAGGGAGCCGAGGTGATCCTCGACGGCACCGGCTACACGGTCGACGGCTTCGAGGACGGCCACTGGATCGGCATCTCGCTCCTCGACAAGGTGCCGACCAGCGCGAAGGCGTACCAGGACGAGATCTTCGGCCCGGTCCTGTGCGTGCTGCGCGCCGAGACGTACGAGGACGGCGTGGCGCTGATCAACAGCTCGCCGTTCGGCAACGGCACCGCGATCTTCACCCGGGACGGCGGCGCCGCCCGTCGCTTCCAGCTGGAGATCGAGGCGGGCATGGTCGGCGTGAACGTCCCGATCCCGGTCCCCGTCGGCTACCACAGCTTCGGTGGCTGGAAGGACTCGCTCTTCGGCGACCACCACATCTACGGCAACGACGGCACGCACTTCTACACCCGCGGCAAGGTCGTCACCACCCGCTGGCCGGACCCGGCGGACGCCCCCTCCGGCGTCGACCTGGGCTTCCCGCGCAACCACTGACACCGAGCGTCGCTACCGGCGCCGGCGTCCGGGGCCGTCCGCATCGCGGACGGCCCCATTTTTCTGCGGGCACGCGCTGCGGTTCCCGCACGTCCGGAAGTCGCCCTGAGGGTGGCCTTGATGCGACGCTAACGCGCGTAAAGTCGATCTCCAGCAACGAATTCCGTAGGTAAACACCCATTGACGTGACGGTTTCCGTCGATGTTGCATCCCCCTCGTGACCGACACCCTCACCCCAGTCGAGGGCGCCGTCGTCGAGGCGTCGGACAGCCCTCAGAAGCTCAAGCGCTCGATCGGCGTCATCGGCGGCACCCTGCTCACGCTCTCCTGCGTGACCCCCGCCTCCACCCTCTTCGTGGTCGTCCCCGACCTGTTCGGCTCGCTCGGCACCGCCACCGCCCTGACGATCGCCATCGGCTCCCTGCTCTGTATCGCCGTGGCGTTCTGCTACTCGGAGCTGGGCACCCTGATCCCCAGCGCGGGCGGCGAGTACGCGATGGTCTCCACGCTGGCCGGACGGCTCGCGGGCTGGCTGGTCTTCGTGCTCTCCCTGCTGGTCGTCATGATCGTCCCGCCGGTGATCGCGATGGGCACGGCCGACTACCTCGCCCCGATCGTCCACCTCGACCCGTCCATGGCCGGTGCCGGCGTCATGCTGCTCGCCACCCTCGCCGGCCTGCTCGACCTGCGCGCCAACGCCTGGATCACCGGCGTCTTCCTGGTCCTGGAGGTCATCGCGGCGGCCGTCGTGGCGGTGCTGGGCTTCGCGCACGCCGAGCGCGGCCCCGGCAGCCTGGTCTCGATGGAGGTGGCCGGCGCGGACGGCCGTACCGACACCGTGACGGCGCTGCTGATCGTCTCCGGCCTCGCGATCGCCCTCTTCGTCACGCAGGGCTTCTCGACCGCCGTCTACCTCTCCGAGGAAATGGAGAACCCGCGCCGCAACGTCGCCCGCACGGTCCTCGCCACCCTCGGCATCTCCGCCGTGATCATCCTGGTCCCGGTCGCCGCCATCACCCTGGGCGCGTCGAACCTCGACGAACTGACCGGCGGCGACATCAGCACCATGGTCACCGCCTGGTCCAACTCCGCCGTCGGCACCTTCGTCAGCCTCTGCGTGGCCCTCGCGATCATCAACGCGGGCATCGTCATGGTCATCCAGAACTCCCGCGTCCTGTTCGCCTCGGCCCGCGACAAGGCCTGGCCCGAGCCGGTCAACAACGTCCTCGCCAAGCTCGGCCGCTTCGGCTCCCCGTGGGTCGCCACCCTCACGGTCGGCGTCCCCGGCGCCGCCCTGTGCTTCGTGAACCTCGACACCCTGTACGGCATCACGGGCGTCTCGGTGACGGGCATGTACCTGCTCGTCGCCATCGCCGCACTGCTGTCCCGCCGAGGCGCCCACCAGCACACGTCCGCCTGGCGTATGCCGCTGTGGCCGGCGATGCCGGTGCTGCTGATCGTGGTGCTGGTGTACATCCTGAGCCGGCAGGAGACGAGTTACCTGCTGTGGACGGGCGGCATAACGGCCGCAGCGACCCTGTACTGGGCGCTGTACCTCCGCCCCCGTAGGGAAACCCGCTGGTTGGTATCGATCCCGGAGGCGTGAGCGCGCCCCATAGGGGCGCGGGGCTGTACCGATTTGCGGCTCCGCCGCGTGGGCGCGACAAGCCCCGACGAACCCGCACCCGGCAGACCACAGGACGGCCCGAGCTCTCCCCCGCGCTACCACGAACGCGGTAGACAAATCCCCCGCCGTACCCCCACGGAAGGGCCCGGGATTCAGCCCCCGGTCGATAACTGTCCGACAGGTTCACCCCGTACGGTTGAAGCATGGATCTTCGACTGCCCGCCCTGCGAGGGCGCGTACGGAGGCCGCGACGGTGGCTCGCCGCCGCGGCCTCCGTCGTCGTCCTCGCCGGCGCCGGTACATGGACGGCCGTCGCCGACGACGACGCGCCACAGGTGCGCCGCGCCGACCGGGTCATGGACATGGGAGACGGGGTACGCGTCGACACCTCGTACTTCACGTCGGGTCCCTCCGGACGCCGCCCGGCCGTCCTGCTGGGACACGGCTTCGGCGGCAGCAAGGACGACGCACGGCAGCAGGCGGAGGACCTCGCCCGGGACGGCTACGCCGTACTGACCTGGTCGGCCCGCGGCTTCGGGAAGTCCACCGGCAAGATCGGGCTGAACGACCCCAAGGGCGAGGTCGCCGACGTCTCCAAGCTGCTCGACTGGCTGGCGAAGCAGCCCCAGGTCGAACTCGACAAGACCGGCGACCCGCGGGTCGGCATGGCGGGCGGCTCCTACGGCGGCGCCATCGCGCTGCTCGCCGCCGGCCACGACGCCCGGGTGGACGCCATCGCCCCGGCGATCACGTACTGGAACCTCGCGGACGCCCTGTTCCCGAACGGCGTCTTCAAGAAGCTCTGGGCGGGCATCTTCGTCAACTCCGGCGGCGGCTGCGACAAGTTCGAGACGCGGATCTGCGAGATGTACGACCGGGTCGCCGAGTCCGGCACCCCGGACGCCGAGGCCCGCACCATGCTGGAGGAGCGCTCGCCGTCCGCGGTCGGCGACCGCATCGACGTGCCCACCCTGCTGATGCAGGGCCAGACCGACTCCCTCTTCCCGCTGGACCAGGCCGACGCCGCCGCGAAGGCGATCCGCGCCAACGGCGCGCCCGTGGACGTCGACTGGATCGCGGGCGGGCACGACGGCGGCGACATGGAGACGGGCCGGATCCAGGAGCGCGTGAACTCCTGGTTCGACCGCTACCTCAAGGACGACAAGAGCGTCGACACCGGCCCCGCCTTCCGCGTCACCCGCACCCTCGGCGCCGGTACCGGAGACGGCGAGACCCGGCTGAGCGGCGTGAGCGAGGACGAGTACCCCGGCCTGGAGGGCAGCGCGCGCTCGATCGCCCTCACCGGGCGGGAGCAGAGCTTCGCCAACCCGGCCGGCGCCAACCCGCCCGCCGTGTCGGCCCTGCCCGGATTCGGCAGCGCCGGCGGCCTCGCCCAGCTGTCCTCGCTCGGCATCGGCGTCTCCCTCGACTTCCCGGGCCAGTTCGCCGCGTTCGAGTCGGCGCCCGTCCAGGAGGACGTGCAGATCACCGGGTCGCCCAAGGTCACCGTCCATGTGAGGTCCACCAGCGACGACGCGGTGCTCTTCGCCAAGGTGTACGACGTCGGCCCGGGCGGCCAGGGCGCGCAGGTGCTGCCCTCGCAGCTCGTCGAGCCCATCCGCGTCGAGGGCGCGAAGGCCGGCAAGGACGTCACGATCACCCTCCCGGCGATCGACCACGAGGTCGACGACGGCCACCGCCTGCGCCTGGTCCTCGCCTCCACCGACCTCGGCTACGCCTCACCGGCGGCCCCGGCGACGTACACCGTCTCCCTCAAGGGCGACCTGAAGGTGCCGACGTCGCTCGGCGACACGAACGGGCCGGCGTCGCTGCCCGCCTGGGTGTGGTGGCTGCCGCTCACCGGCGCCCTGATCGCGCTCGCACTGCTGGTGACCGGACGCCGCCGGACCGCGGCACCCGCCGCGCCCGACCCGGAACTGGCCGAAGTGCCGCTCCAGATCACGGACCTGAGCAAGCGCTACGCCAAGTCCGCCGACCGTTACGCCGTCAAGGACCTGTCCTTCCGGGTGGAGAAGGGCCAGGTGCTCGGCCTGCTCGGCCCGAACGGCGCTGGCAAGACGACGACCCTGCGCATGCTGATGGGCCTGATCAAGCCGGACGGCGGCGAGATCCGCGTCTTCGGCCACGCGATCGCGCCGGGCGCCCCCGTGCTCTCCCGCGTCGGCGCCTTCGTCGAGGGCGCGGGCTTCCTCCCGCACCTGTCCGGCCGGGAGAACCTGGACCTGTACTGGCGTGCCACCGGCCGCCCGCCCGAGGACGCCCACCTGGACGAGGCCCTGCAGATAGCGGGACTCGGCGACGCGCTCGCCCGCGCGGTGCGCACCTACTCGCAGGGCATGCGCCAGCGCCTCGCCATCGCCCAGGCCATGCTCGGCCTGCCGGACCTGCTCATCCTCGACGAACCCACCAACGGGCTCGACCCGCCGCAGATCCGCGAGATGCGCGAGGTAATGATCCGCTACGCCGCCGCCGGGCGCACGGTCATCGTCTCCAGCCACCTCCTCGCGGAGGTCGAGCAGACCTGCACCCACCTGGTCGTGATGGACCACGGACAGCTCGTCCAGGCGGGCCCGGTCGAGGACATCGTCGGCTCGGGCGACACCCTCCTCGTGGGCACCGCCACGCCCGTGGAGGAGCCCGTCCTGGAGAAGGTCGCCGCCCTGCCCGGCGTCGCCTCCGCCGTGCGCGCCGACGAGGGCCTGCTGGTCCAGCTCGACGCCGACGGCACCCCGCAACGCCTGGTCGCCGACCTCGTACGACTGGACGTGCCCGTGCGGTCGGTCGGCCCGCACCGCCGCCTGGAGGACGCCTTCCTCACCCTGATCGGAGCCGAAGCATGAGCAAGCTCGCCGAGCCGCCCGTCGAGGTCGCCGACGGCTACCGCGCGGGCCGCACCCTGCCCGTGCGGGTCGAGCTGGTCCGGCAGCTGAAGCGGCGCCGCACGCTCGTCATGGGCGGCATCCTGTTCGCCCTGCCGATCGTCCTGCTCGTCGCCTTCCAGGTGGGCGGCGAGCCGGGCCAGGGCAACGCCCGCACGAACCTCATGGACACGGCCACGGTGTCCGGGGCCAACTTCGCGGCCGTCAACCTCTTCGCCTCCGCGGGCTTCCTGCTCGTCATCCCCGTGGCGCTGTTCTGCGGGGACACGGTCGCCTCGGAGGCGAGCTGGTCGTCCCTGCGCTATCTGCTCGCGGCGCCCGTGCCCCGGGGCCGGCTGCTGTGGTCCAAGCTCGCCGTCGGACTGAGCCTCAGCCTGGCCGCGCTCGTCCTGCTCCCGGTCGTCGCCCTCGCCGTCGGCACGGCGGCCTACGGCTGGGGCCCGCTCCAGCTGCCCACCGGCGGCGCCCTGGACACCGGCACCGCGGCGCAGCGCCTGCTGATCGTCGTCGCCTACATCATGGTGTCCCAACTGGTCACCGCCGCCCTGGCGTTCTGGCTGTCGACCCGGACGGACGCACCGCTCGGCGCGGTCGGCGGCGCGGTGTTCCTGACCATCATCGGCAACGTCCTCGACGAGGTGACGGCCCTCGGCGACTGGCGCCACTTCCTGCCCGCGCACTGGCAGTACGCCTGGCTCGACGCCGTGCGGCCCCAACTGGACTGGTCCGACATGATCCAGGGCACGTCCCTGTCGGTAACGTACGCCCTCGTGCTGTTCGCGCTGGCCTTCCGCGGTTTCGCCCGCAAGGACATCGTGTCGTAGGTCAACGGAAGATCACCCACCGGTCTCGACAGGCGGCCTCCGTGCCCTCTTCGAGACTCATCCGCAACGCTCCGTAGCGCACGTTCCGGCCCCCTGGCCCGTCACAGTCACAGAAGTCGACGTCAACGGACCAAGGGAGCACGGATGATGGAGCGGTACCGCATACGAAGGCTGCGCGCCGCCCTGCTCGCACTCACCGCGGCAGGCGGCCTGCTGCTCACCGGCTGCGGCGCCGGAGAGGGCAGCGACAGCGGGGGCCACCAGGCGGAGGACGGCAGCAACGGCGCCTTCCCCGCCCCCGACTACGACAGCGGCGGCGGAACGGGCGAGCAGAAGGACACCGACGGCTCCGACGACACCGACGACCCGGACTCCCGCGAGTTCGCGCCCGCCCCCGACTACCTCTCCACCTTCGCCCTGGACGTCGACACCGCCTCCTACGGCTACGCCCGCCGCACCCTCGCCGAGGGCCGGCTGCCCGACCCGTCGACGGTCCGCCCCGAGGAGTTCGTCAACAGCTTCCGCCAGGACTACGACCGCCCCGACGGCAACGGCTTCACGGTCACCGTCGACGGCGCCCGCACCGACCGCGAGGACTGGTCCCTGGTCCGCGTGGGCCTGGCCACCCGCCCCGCCGCCGACGCCGGGGAACGCCCGCCCGCCGCCCTCACCTTCGTCATCGACATCTCCGGCTCCATGGCCGAACCGGGCCGCCTCGACCTCGCCAAGGACTCCCTCGGCGTCATGACGAACCGACTCCGCGACGACGACTCGGTCGCCATCGTCACCTTCAGCGACGAGGCCGAGACGGTCCTGCCGATGACCCGCCTCGACGGCAACCGCGACGACATCCACGACGCGATCGACAGCCTGGAGCCCACCGACTCCACCAACCTGGGAGCGGGCATGGAGACGGGCTACGAAACGGCCGAGGAGGGTCTTCGAGAGGGCGCCACGAACCGCGTCGTACTCGTCTCCGACGCCCTGGCCAACACCGGCGACACCGACGCGGACACCATCCTCGAACGCATCGCCTCCGAACGCCGCGAACACGGCATCACCCTCTTCGGCGTCGGGGTCGGCAGCGACTACGGCGACGCCCTCATGGAACGCCTGGCCGACAAGGGCGACGGCCACACGGTCTACGTCTCCGACGAGGACGACGCCCGGAAGGTCTTCTGCGACGACCTCCCCCGCAACATCGACCTGACCGCCCGCGACGCCAAGGCCCAGGTCGCGTTCGACCAGGCCACCGTCTCCGACTTCCGCCTCATCGGCTACGACAACCGCCAGGTCGCCGACGAGGACTTCCGTGACGACAGCGTCGACGGCGGCGAGATCGGCCCCGGCCACACGGTCACCGCCCTCTACGCCGTCCACACCAGGCCCGGCACCTCAGGCCACCTCGCCACGGCGAGCGTCCGCTGGCTCGACCCGAAGACCCGCGCCCCGCACGAGGAGTCGGGCCGCCTGGAGACCGGCGCCCTGCACGACTCCCTGGGCGACGCCTCCCCGAGGTTCCAGGTGACCGCGACCGCCGCCTATTTCGCCGACGTCCTGCGCGACGGCGACGACCCCCGCAGCTCCCTGCCCGGTGCCCCGTCCCTCCGCGAACTCAAGGAGACCGCCGAGGACCTGGCGAAGAAGACGGAGGACGGCGCGGTGCGCCGGCTCGCCGAGACCATCGGCCGGGCGGACCGGGCGATGGACTGAGGCACGCGCCGGCGGTTCAGCCCGCGCAGACCGAGGGCAGCGCCCGCACGAGCCCCTCCTCGTGCAGCGCGTCCAGCTCATGGCCGTACGCGGACCGGACGGCGGCGACCCCCAGCCGAGGCTCGCACGACGGCGACGTCCGCAGCCGCCGGGTGTCCTTCAGGGCGTCCAGCACCTGCGTGGTGATGCGGTCGAGCACCGGGCGCACCTCCTTGACCAGGTCCGGTCGCTCGGTGGGCCGCTCCTCGGGATGCGCGTCCCAGCGCGCGTACAGCCCGCGCTGCACCAGCTTGTTCGCCTCGATCTGGTCCCGGAAGACGGCCCGCACCGCCTCCGGGTCCAGCCCGAGCCCGGTCGCCCGCGCGCCGACGTCGTCCAGGATCTGCTGCTCGCGCACCGGGTCGTCGATCGGCTTGTCCGTGCCGTACTTGGCGGCGGCCACCTTGTCGGCGACCAGCAGCCGCTCGGCGAACAGGTCGGTCAGCGGGGTGAGTCCGGGGGCGACGGCGGCCGCGCGAACCGGAGGCGAGGTGTGGGCGGCGGCCGGTGCGGCGCCGGCGAGGGACACGGCCGCGACGGCGCAGACGGCGACCAGGGCGGACCGGAGACGTCGGGAGTGCATCGGGGACTGCACAGGGGTTCCTTCCGTGGGGGGCGTACAGCAATGTACAGATGCCCACTCCTTTGCGACGTCCCGACCCATTGACCTTCCGTTACGCACGAGGAAGTTGACCTCTCGGTAGGTTTGACCGGGCACCGGGAGCCGTCATGGGCGTACGCAAGGACGTCAACCGCCTGCTAAGTCAGCGGGCTTGCGCAACGGGCATCACTGGCGGTGATGCTGCGTTCGCGTCCAACCCCGCCCGGGCGTGTGCCCTCCGGTGGGGCAGGGGCCGTTGACTCGGCCCCGCGTCGCCACAACTCCCACGCGCGGGCGCGGATGTTGCGGGAGCCGTTCCGGTCCGCGTGCGCAACGACGCCGCAGGACCGGCACGCGAACCAGGCCTGGGAGACCCGGTTCGCCTTGTCGATGTGGCCGCACTCGGCGCAGGTGCGGGAGGTGTACGCCGGATCGACGTACACCAACGGCACTCCCGCTCGGCGGGCTTTGTACGCGATGAACTGCCCCAGCTGGGCGAACGACCAGCTGGAGTGGGTGGCCCGTTGGGGCTTGCGAAGCCGTACCCGCTCGCGGATCCCTGTGAGGTTTTCCAGGGCGATTCCGCGACCGGTGCGTTCTGCCTCGGCCACCACATGTTTCGCGATCTTGTGGTTGATGTCCTTCGCCCGCCGTGCCTCCTTGCGTCGTCGCTTCTTCAGACGCCGTTTGGCGGACGGAGTGTTCCTCTTCTGCAGCGCGATGCCCAGGTCGACTCCAAGGAAGTCCACCGGCTCAGTGCTCGGCGGCACTTCGGGAACCTCACAGGTGGCCAGCAGAAACCACATGCCGTCCCGGCACACGAGATCGGACTCGCCCTTGCGATACAGCGCCAGTGTGGCCAATTGCTCTGGGCCGGCGGTGAACGCCACGTCCTTCACCCGGCCGTACACGGTCCAGATCGACACCCGGCGCTCCGTGATCTGCCAGGACAGCATCCGGTCGTCGTACGGCTGTGCGCTCTCAGGTCGGAAAGCGACAGGCTTCTCGTTGGCCTTCCGGTACCGCTTGGAGCCGGGCATGCCCAGGTTCCCGGCCCTCAGATTCGCCTTGAGAGTGGCGTACGCGTCACACGTCTTCTTGATCACATGCTGGGCCGCCTGCGCCCCCAGCCCCCAACGCGCCTTCGCTTCGTCGTAGGTGAGCCTGCGAAGCGCGAAGTTATTCTTCACATCCTTTTCGAAGGCGATCTGGCTGGCCCACGTCGCCGCCTCATTGCAGGCGCGCAGGGTCGCCTGAAGCGCCGTCGCCTGAACGGGTTTCAACAGCAGCTTTACCTGCACAACCAGCTTCACACCCGCGATGCTACCCGGCCTTTCATATCTCCATATTCGAACATGGAAAACCCGAGTCTTCGCGTTTAGCTGCCCCGGCGCCGCCGTCCGCATCGCCGACGACGGCGAGGTGCTCATCAAGGGCGGCATCGTCTTCGGCTCGTACTGGAACAACCCGGCCGCCACCGACGCCGTCCTGCGGGACGACTGGTTCGCCACCGGCGACCTCGGCTCCCTCGACGAGGACGGCTACCTCACCATCACCGGCCGCAAGAAGGACATCCTCGTCACCTCCGGCGGCAAGAACGTCTCCCCGGCCGTCCTGGAGGACCGCCTGCGCAGCCGCCCGCCCGTCGGCCAGTGCGTCGTCGTCGGCGACAACCGCCCCTTCGTCGCCGCCCTGATCACCCTCGACCCGGACGCGGTGACCCACTGGCTCGCCGTACGCAAGATGCCCACCGACACCCCGCTCGCCGAGGTGATCCAGGACCCCCGGATGCGCGCCGACGTCCAGAAGGCCGTCGACTACGCCAACGAGGCCGTCTCCCGGGCCGAGTCGATCCGCGCGTTCACCCTGGTCGAGGGCGAGTTCACCGAGGACAACGGCATGCTCACCCCGTCCCTGAAGGTCAAACGGCACGCGGTGACGGCGGCGTACGCGCGGGAGATCGAGGAGCTGTACGGCAACTGAGGGCCCCTCAGCGGCACACACCCCCGGCGCTCGCCGGGTCACTCGTGCGGGCGATCCCTGCCAAGCCACCGTACTCAATCGGTGGAATAAGCGTATATATGCCCATGAGTCATCAATGAGGGAGGAGCCGCCCGAGGGAGGATGCATGGCCCCTGACCACCGCCGGTCCGTCGTCAGGCGGCTGGCGTCCATCACCGCCGCGATGGCCGTGTCGGCGGTTCTCGTTCCGGGCCCCGCCTTCCCCGCCGGGGCCGCATCCCACCCCGACCCGCCGCGCCCCGCGCCGGACGCCGGGCACTCGCCTGAGGAAAGGATCGCGCGCCTGCCCGCGTTCGGCGCGTACCTCCACTACGGGCCCGCCGGACTGGAGCGCATGAAGGAGCTCGGCCGCTGGCTGGGCGGCCACGAACCGCGCGTGGGGCACACGTATCTGCCGGGGGACCTGTGGCGCAACATCGAGGGCGGACACGGCTTCCTCGACAGCTGGGCCGAGTGGCGGCAGGACAAGGCCGACCGGATGCTCGTGCTCAACGTCCCGATGATGGAACGCAACGAGGAGAACGTCCCCGACGCGGAGGTCAGGCACCTGCTGCGGCGCGCCGCGGACGGCGAGTTCGACGACCACTTCGAGGTGCTCGCCGAGCGGCTGGTCGATCTCGGTGTGCAGGACACGGTCATCGTGCTCGGCTGGGAGATGAACGGCGTCACCTACACCCATCGCTGCGCCCCCGACCCGGAGAGCTGGAAGGAGTACTGGAGGCGCATCGTCACCGTCATGCGCTCGGTCCCCGGACAGGACTTCAGGTTCGACTTCGCCCCGAGCCGGGGCAGGGACGCCATTCCCTGGACCCAGTGCTATCCCGGCGACGACTTCGTCGACATCGTCGGCATGGACGCCTACGACCAGCCACGCGGACTCAGCTTCGACGAGCAGGTGTCCGAGCCCTACGGCCTGCAGCACCACGTGGACTTCGCGCGGGCGCACGACAAGCCGATCTCGTATCCCGAATGGGGCCTGTTCCGCAACGGCGACAACATCAGGTGGATGCTGCGCATGCTCGCGTGGATGGACGAGCACAAACCGCTGTACAACACGATCACCGACTACTGCCCGCACGGCGTCTGGCTGTGCTCCGACAATCCCCGCGCCTCCGCCCTGTACCGCCTGCTGCTGTCCAGCCCCTTCGTCCCGGAGCCGGAACCACACCCGGAACCGGGGCCGCGACCGCGGCCGGAACCGGAACCGGAACCGTCGGCCCCCGTCCCGACCGCGCCCACGACGCCCACACCGATGCCCTCCAAGCTGCCCTACTGCACGCCGCTGGACCTCGCGCAGTGGTCCGGGCAGCAGATCGGCGGCAGACCCACCGCCTGCCTGCAGGGGGCGGAGCGCTAACGGCGACCGGGCGGACCGGCGTTCGGGCGCAGGACCTGCTTGGCCCGGTGCCGCGCGGCCGCCTCGCCGGCCGCGGCCGCCAGCAGCGGGACGGTGCGGCGCCGGGCCAGCAGAAAACGCTGGTTGGGGACCGTCTCGGGGTGCCAGCGGTACTTGTACGGTTCGTCGCCGCGCAACAGGCTCAGCACCCGGGGCCCGCCGCCGGACGCGAGGCGCTCGGTGGACGCGTGCAGCAGCATCGCCGTCACGTCCACCTTCCGCTCCTCCCGCAACCGCGGGTGAAAGCCGTACAGGTACGTGCCCGCCAGCCGTCCTGACACCACGTTCAGATTGACCGCCACCACCTCCCCGTCGAGCCGGAACTGCGTCACCGCCGCCTCGCCGGACCGGGCCATGGGGACCACCGAGCGGACCAGGTGCTCCAGGAACCGCGGCCGGGCGTGCTCCGGCGACATCCCCCGGCCCTGCCACTGCAGTCGGTGCAGTGCGAGGAGCCGGCGCAGCGCGTCCCCGGCGTCGTCGGGGCTCACGTCGTGCCACTCGACGCCGAGCCGGGCGAGCCGGTTCACCTTGTTGCGGACCCGCTGGGCGTGCCGCGACGACAGCCGCTCGACCAACTCGCCCATGGGGACGGCCGGCAACTCCAGGCACACGGAGTCGCGCACCCGGTGACGCGGGCCGCGCCAGCACAGGTAGACCCGCTCCATCGCACCGCCCGGCCGCACCTCACGGAAGTCGATCAGGGCGGTGCGCGCCATGTCGGCCAGGGCGTCCGCCAGCGCCCCGGCGCCCTGAGGGGCCGCCGCCGCGTCGATGAGCACATCGCAGAAGTCGGTGATGGCACCGCCGATCGGCACCAGCGCCGGCAGCGGGCGACGCACCCGCATCAGCGGGGCCACCGCCACCAGTTCACCGCCCCTGCGCACCAGGACGAGCCGCAGCCTGCCGGGGCTGCCGTACGACAGCCACCACGAGTGCAGCCAGGCATGGCTCTGGAACGGCGTCGCCGACGGGCACGCCCGGTACAGGCGGTCCCACTCCCCGGCCAGCTCCGCGAAGGCGCGCTCCTCGGTGCACACCTCCACCGACAGCGCACGGCCGGAGGCGGTCATCCAAGCGTCCCGCGGGCTTCGGCGGCGTTGGCCGGGCCGGGTACGGAGGCCACGCACCGGTCGTCGTCCTCGGCGGGCCGCCGCGGCCGGGCCAGCAGCGCGAGGCCGCCCAGCAGACCTCCGGCGCTCGCGCCGACGAGCGAGGTCAGCGCCGGTGACGCGGACGACGGCTCGGTGGGCTTCAGGGCACGGGCGAGGCGCTCCAGCTTGATGCCGGTGTCGGCCTTGGTGTGGTCCGCCTGCGTCACCAGCGCGCGGGACACGGCGTTGGCCATGTCGACGGCCTGGGCGGGCTTCGACGAGGTCGCCGAGACCGCGACCATCGGCGCGTCCGGCGACGTCGCGACCTGCACGCTCTCGCGCAGCGTCGCGACCGGAACGCCCGCCCACATCTGGGCGTCCCCGAGCACCGCGAGCTGGGGGGCCACCCGGCCGTACGCCTGTGCGAAGCCGAGCGCATCGGTGCAGTCGGCCTCGGTCTCGCCGGTCGCCACCGCGACGACGGAGCTGGTCGCCGTGTACTGCGGCGGCCTCAGCTGGCCGTACGCGCCGCCGGCCACGGCACCGAGCAGCGCGCCGGCGGGCAGCAGCCACCACGAGGGCCGCCGCTTCACAGAGGTGCCCGTACGGTCGGACAGCGGGGCACGCTGATCGGGGTTGTCGGTCATCAGGAACTCACTTCCAGGGTCGAGCCGGACAGAGCGGCCGTGTACAGATCCATCAGCTGCCGGGCGGTGCACGCGATGTCGTAGCGGCGTACGACGTCCGGGGCGGTCCGCTCGCCCGGCCCTGCCGCTCGCAGCCGCAGCAGTTCACGTACGTACGCTTCGGTGCCGCCCGTGACGCGCCGGGCACCGGGTGCCGCGTCCGGCGGCAGGTCCTCGACGGCGGGGCAGCTCGCGTACAGCACGGGGAGCCCGGCCGCCAGGGCCTCCACCACGGCCAGGCCGAAGCACTCCTCCGGCGACGGCGAGGCGAGCACGTCCATCGCGGACAGCAGGGCGACCAGGTCGGGTGCGTCGTCACCGGGGTCGGGCAGATACGGCCGCTCGCCGGTCAGCACCAAGCGGTCCGCGACCCCCAGCCCCAGGGCGATGCGCCGCAGCGGCCACTGAGCGGGGCCGTCGCCGACCAGCAACAGCCTCACATCACCCGGGAGTTGGGTGAGAGCCCGGACGAGTACGTCGAAGTGCTTGCCGGGGGCGAGGCGCCCCACACCCCCGACGACGTACGCGTCGTCCGGCAGCCCGTAGAACGCCCGTGCCTCCCTGCGGCGCGCCTCGTCGAAGCGGAACCGGGGCGCGTCGATGCCGTTCGGGATGACCCGGATGCGCGGTCCGGGCACACCCCAGTGCCGCAGCCGCTGCGCCACCGTCGGCGAGACGGCGACCGTGGCGCGGCCGAGGCGCTCGCCGGCCAGGTACAGCGCGCGGACGCCCCCGGTCAGCGGCCGGCCCTCCAGCCGGGTGGCGCCGATGGAGTGCTCGGTGGCCACGACGGTCCGGACTCCCGCGAGCCGCGCCGCGATCCGGCCGTAGAGGCAGGCCCGGTACAGGTGGGTGTGGACGAGGTCGTAGCCGCCGGCGCGGATCAGCCGGGCCAGGCGCGGCAGTGCGCGCAGGTCGCGGTTGCCGTCCATCCCGAGGTGGGTGACGTGGACGCCGTCGGCGGCCAGGCCCGCGGCGACCGGGCCGGGGTTGGTCAGCGCCACCACGTCGCACTGCGCGGGGAGATGCCGCAGCAGGAGCCGCAGTTGCTGTTCCGCCCCGCCCACGCCGAGGCCGGTGATGATGTGCAGGGCCCTCACACGGCCTCCAGGGCACGGCCGTAGAACCGGGCCAGGCGCCGCTTCAGCTCCAGCCGCACCGAGGTGTCCGCCTCCCCGAGGTGGATGCGGGGCAGCGCGAAGTCGCCGGAGCCGGCCGGGCCGGGGTCGATCGCGCAGGCGTAGCGGTAACCGGCCCGGCGTACGGCGTCGGCGGCACGCTCGTCGAGACGGCCGTACGGGTAGCAGAACCCCTCGATGTCCTCGCCGACGATCCCGGCGAGCCGGTTCCGGCTGTCGTTGACCTCGCTGTGCAGCACCTGGTCGGTGGCCTCGGTCAGATCGACGTGGGTCAGGCCGTGCGAGGCGATCTCCATGCCCGCGGCCACGGCTCGGCGGATGCCGTCGGCGTCGAGCAGCGGCTTGCGCGGGCCGGTCGGCTCCCACGCGTTCGCGCCGCCGAGCCGCCCGGGCAGCACGAACACGGTCGCCGTGAAACCCCGGCGGCGCAGCACGGGCAGGGCGGCGGTGACGAAGTCGGTGTACCCGTCGTCGAAGGTGAGCCCCACCAGCCCGCCCTCGGCGCCACGGGCGCGCGCCGCGAGCAGCTCACGGACGCTCACCCCGCGCAGGCCGCGGCGGGCCATCCAGGTGAGCTGCCGCTCCAGGCGCGCGGGCGTGACGGTGACGTTGTACGGGTCGTCCCGGCAGTCCGAGACGGAGTGGTACATGGCCACCCAGGCGGCGGGGCGCCGCTTTCGGCGTCCTTCCGCGATCGGTGGGGGAGCGGGCTCGTCCGCGCGTGGCGCGGCGGAGATGTCAGTGACCATGGCGGGGCTTTCGTGTGACGGAGCGACGGAACGAATGCGCGACGGAACGTGCGACGGAAAGGAGCAGGGACCGGGCGTCGGCCGTGTCGAGGATCCAGGTCAGCAGCAGGAAGACGGCGGTCACGCAGGTGCCGCAGACGGCGACGGCCGCCACGGGCGAGGCGAACATCCCCGCGCAGACCAGCCCGGCTCCGGTGGCGCACACGGCCGCGTACACCGGTCCGGCCAGTCCGGCGACGACCCGGCGCACGCGCACGGGCACGGTGCGCGGGCCCAGGCCGTGCAGCAGGAGCAGCGCGGTGAGGGTGATGCCGGCCGCGTTGGCCCCGGCGATGCCGCGCGCCCCCCAGGGACCCACGGCCCAGACACTGAGGACGACGGTGGCGAGCGTGCCCGCGCCCATCGCGCCCAGCGGGTACCAGGTGGTACGGC
The DNA here is from genome assembly GCF_030499515.1 of Streptomyces sp. DT2A-34. Classification (NCBI taxonomy): domain Bacteria; kingdom Bacillati; phylum Actinomycetota; class Actinomycetes; order Kitasatosporales; family Streptomycetaceae; genus Streptomyces; species Streptomyces sp. DT2A-34. The sequence goes on from NZ_JASTWJ010000001.1 coordinate 6,593,334, forward strand.
CGGTCGAGAAGTACGACTGGACGAGCGCCCCCACCAGCGTGTGCCCGAGCAGCCCGACCGCGTACACCCGCATGACGGCGGCGGTCGCGGCGGTGTCCTGGGCCGTGAACGCGCCGCGCTGGAACAGGAGTTGGGTGATCTGCGGCGCGCAGGCCACGACCACGGCGGCGCCGAGCAGCACCAGACAGGCCGTCAGCACCAGGTCCCGCTCGACCCGGTCCCTGGCCCGCCGCGTGTCGCCGTCGGCGAGGGCCCGCGCCACCACCGGGAAGGTGACGACGCACACCATCAGCGACAGCGACATCGGCAACTGGGCGACCTTCTGGGCGTAGTTGAGGTGCGAGATGGCACCGGCGGGCAGCCCGGAAGCGAAGTAGCGCTCGATGAGGACCTGCGACTGCCGGCACAGGGCGAAGAGCAGGACCGCGCAGACGAGGCCGACCGCGAGCCGCCGACCCCCGTCCCCGTCGTACGGCGCCCCGGACGCGGACCGGCCAAGCCGCCCGGCGATCCGCCGCCACAGCGACGGTGCCTGTACGGCGGCCATGAGGCACCCGCCGAGCGCGACCCCGAGAGCGGCGGAGCGCACGCCCCAGCGGGCGGCGAGCACGACCATCGTGGCGATGATCGCGGCGTTGTACGCGATGTAGATCGAGCCCGGCGCGAAATAGCTGCGGTGCGCCCGCAGCGCCGCGCTGCAGTACCCGGCCAGCCCGAAACTCAGCACGCAGGTCGCGGTCAGCCGGGTGCAGGACACGGCCAGGGACGGGTCGGGCAGCCCGGGCGCGAGGACGGAGACCAGCAGCGGCGCCCCGGCCGCGAGCAGGGCGGCCGCGCCGGCGAGGGCGAGGCACAGCCGCGGCAGCGTGGCGGCGACCAGGGCCTGCACGGGGTCGGGGGCGCCGATGCCGCCCGCCCGCCGGGCCAGCGCCATGCTGAACGCCGGTACGAGCACGAACGCCATACCGTCCTCGATCAGCAGCGTCGACGCCATCTCCGGCAACGTCCAGGCCACCAGAAACGCGTCGGTGTCCGCCCCGGCCCCGAAGAGGTGCGCCAGCGCCTGATCCCGCCCCAGCCCCAGCAGCGCCCCGACCATCGACAGCGCGGCGGACAACAAGGTCGCCCTGGCGAGAAAGCGCCCCGAGGGGGCCGCCCCGGGGCGGGGCCCTGCCGTATCGCCCTTGCCTCCGTCGAGGAGCCCGGCGTCCATGCCGGGAGCGTCGCCGGGCGGCACCGGGCGGAGCCTCATCGCGGGCCCGCTTCCGCGGCCGGGGGCGTCGTCGCGTCGCGTGCCAGCGCCCACCAGGCGGCGAGGCCGAAGCAGATCGCCGTAAGGACGGTGGAGGGCCCGCCGATGTCGGCGTACAGGAAGTTGACGAGCTGCCACAGCAGCAGCCCGCAGGCCGGGAGCGCGCAGTCCCGGCCCACGCGTCCGCTCCGCCGCAGCCGGCGCAGTGCGCACACCAGCAGGGCCAGCCAGCCGCCCGCCACCGTGAGCAGCCCCAGCAGGCCCTGCTCGCTGAGCAGCAGCAGGTACATGTTGTGCGGGGACAGCAGGGGCTGGCGCCGGAAGGCCTGGCCCGCTCCCTGAGTGTCGCTGCCCGACGACAGCGCCAGCGAGGCATGGCCGTCCCGGTGTGCGGGAAAGGCCTTCAGCCCCACGCCCGTCACCGGGTGCCCGCGCCACATGTCGGCGGCCGCCGCCCACATGGTGTACCGGTCGACGACCGACTGGTCCGGCGCCTCGGCGACCTGCGTGATGCTGGTCAGCCGCTCCTGCAACGCCGCGGCGCCCACGCCGAGCCCTCCCACCAGCACCACCGAGGCCGCCACCGCCGCCGCGAACACCTTCACCGCGAGCCGCACCCCGGCCAGCACCAGCTGCGCCCCGCAGGCGACCGCCGTGGCGATCCAGGCACCCCGGCTGAAGGACAGCGCGAGCGGCACGAGCAGCACCAGCGCACATCCGACCGCCACGGCCCGCTGCCGCCGCGCCCGCGTCCCGAGGGCGAGACCGGTCGCCGCCACCACGCCGCAGGCGACGACGCTCGCCATCCCCATCACGTCGGACGGCCCGAACGTGCCCACCGCCCGGATGTCCGCTCCCTGGTACAAGGCCCCGGTCCCGGTGAGGTACTGGCGCACCCCGACCGCGCCCTGCCACAGCGCGAGGCCGACCAGGGACCACAGCACCAGCCGCGCGCCCCGCCGGTCACGCACCAGCAGCACCACCGCGACCGGGACGAGCACGAACACCTGCAGGTAACGACCCAGTCCCGCAATCGCGTCGCCGGTGGTCAAGGCCCCCGCCGCGGCGACCGCGATACCCACCACGGGCAGCCCCAGCACGACAGCCGCCGTCCGCGTCAGCGGGCGCCGCGCCCGCCGTACGGTGTCCACGACCGCCCACAGCACGAGCAGCCCCGAGGCCGCGTCGGCGGGTGTGGCGGCGCTGTCCGGTGCGACCGGCAGCCCCAGCAGGACGACGACCGCCACGACCGGCAGGACGGACACGACGGATCCGGCCCGCCGCGACGGCGACGGCGGCGGCGCCGGCAGCGGCGGTGCGAGCGGGGGAGAGGCCGCCGAGGAAGTACTCACCGGTGCTCAGCTCCCCGTCGGCCGTACGAACTGTGCCGCCGTGCGCAACAGGATGCAGACGTCCTGCCACAGCGACCAGTTGTCGATGTAGGCGTTGTCGTAGCGGCACCGGTCCTCGATCGAGGTGTCGCCGCGCAGCCCGTGGATCTGGGCGAGCCCGGTCATCCCGGTGCGCATCCGGTGGCGGGCCGGGTAGCCCGGATGGGCCTGGCTGAACTTGGCGACGAAATAGGGCCGTTCGGGCCTCGGGCCGACCAGGCTCATGTCACCGCGGAAGACGTTCCACAGCTGCAGCAGCTCGTCCAGCGAGGTCCGGCGCAGGAAGTGGCAGAAACGGCTCATGTCCTGCTCGTTGGCCACACTCCAGCGGGTCGCCGCCTCGTGCGCGCTGGCGGGCCGGTGGGTGCGCAGCTTCAGCATCGTGAACGGCCGCCCGTCCTTGCCGATCCGCTCCTGCCGGAACACCACGCCCGGCCCCTCCATGACCCGCAGCACGACCCCGCACACCAGCAGCACCGGGCCGGCCAGCACCAGCAGCGAGCCCGAGAGCACCACGTCCAGCGCCCGCTTGCCCACGCTGCCGCGCCGCCGTCCGCCCCTCGGCCACAGCAACCTCCGCGAGAAACCGGCCAGATGCCCCACCCCCTGGCGGCCCCCGCCGAGTCCGTACCAGGGGGAGTCGGCGTCCAGCTCCCACAGCACACATCCGTACGCGGCCAGCCCCCGCAGCACAGCGGCCTTCTCCACCCGGGTCGCGGCCCCCACGACGAGCACCGTCTCCACACCGTTCTGGACGAGCGCCCGACGCGCGTCCTGCGCCGTGGTGAGTACCGGCAGACCGGGCTCGTCGTCCATGGCACCGAGGACTTCCGGGGTGTCGGCCACGACACCCACCGGCCGTACCCCGCAGTCCGGTCGGCGCAACAACGCGGCCGCGACCCGCCGGGCCTCCGTGACCGGCCCGACCACCAGGGCGGGACAGGGCCTGCGCCGCAGTGCCCGGCGCCGACCGCCGTGCACCGCCGCACGGCCCGCGCAGGCCGCCACGCAGTGCACGGTGACCGCGACGACCAGCACGGTCATCGACAGCGACCGCAGCGGCGACAGCGCCACGACGGCCGCCCAGCCGACGGCGATCCGGCCACAGACGGCCGGGAGTTCGTCGAACACGCCGGGGACGACCGAGGTGTCGTACAACGAGGCCCGCCGGTTCAGACCGATCACACCGAGGGCCAGCAGCGCGAAGACCAGCGGATACCTGTGCGGCGCGGGCACGACCAGGGCGCCCAGCAGGCCGGCGCCGCCGTCGACGAGCCCCAGGAGCGCCCCGGAGACCCGCCGCGGACGCCGGGCACCCCGCCCGGCGGGCGCCCGGGGTCCCGCGGCGAGGCCGCGCGGGCCGAGAACGGAGCCGGCGCCCTCGGGCGCCGGCTGCTGCCCCGCGGGCGAGGCGACGGTGCTGTCCGCGGTCATGGGGTGATGTACTTCCTGCCCTCGTCGGTGACGACCGACGTGGTGGCGAAGCCGAGCAGCTCGCGGTACACATCGGTCACTGCGTCCGTGGCGCGCCGCAGGTCGTGGGCAGCGAGCACATGGGCCCGGCCCCGTGCGCCCAGCGCCGTGCGCAGCGGTTCGTCCCCAAGCAGTGCCGTGAGCGCCCGGGCCAGCGCACCGGGGTCCTCCGGCGGCACCAGGCAGGACGGCGGACGGCCGGGCGGAAGGCTCTCGCGCGCCCCGGCCACATCCGTGACGACGACCGGCCGACCGCACGCCATGGCCTCCAGCGGGGCGAGCGCCATGCCCTCCCAGCGGGACGGCAGGACCACCACGTCGGCGGCCCGGTACCAGGGGGCGGCGTCGGACGTCGCGCCGGCGAACTCCACCGACGCGGGCGCCCCCGAGCGCAGCCGGTCCGCGTCCGGACCGTCGCCGACCAGCACCAGCCGGGCGCCGGTCACCTGCCGTGCCACTTCGGGCCAGGCCGCCAGCAGCACGTCCTGCCCCTTCTGGCGGCACAGCCGGCCCACGCACACCACGAGCGGCCTCGCCCCGGACCGGGCTCTGGCTCCCTCCGGCCGGAACCTGTGGGTGTCCACGCCGTTGGGGACCACCCGCCACGCGGCGCTGATCCCGCACCGCTCCCCGGTACGCCGCTCGGCCTCGCTCACACACAGAACGCGCGTCGCCCACCGCGCCCCGAGCCGCTCCCAGCCCCGCGCCAGGTGCGCCACGACACCGTTCGCGGCCTCGAACGACCAGGCGTGCGGCTGGAAGACGGTCGGAAGGCGGCCGCGCACCGCGAGCCGGGCCGCGAGCCCGGCCTTCGCGCTGTGCGCGTGCACCAGGTCCGGCTGCACCTCGCCCACCAGCCGCGCCAACAGCCGCACCTCGCCCGGAAGCCGGGGCCCCGGTGAGCGGGTGGCGTCCCAGCGGAGCACCGTGCATTCCGGCCCGCGCAGGGCGTCCGCCAGCGTGCCGCCCTCGGGACAGGCGACCGTCACGCGCAGCCCTTCGGCGAGCTGTGCCGTCGCCAGGTCCGTCACGACCCGCGCGACTCCGCCCTCGACGGGCTGGGCGACATGCAGAATGTGCGGCACGGAACTGCGCATGAGCGAGGCTGCCCTTCCGAAGGAGAGAGTCCGAACCAGCAACACGATGTGTGGCTCGCGTTCGGCTTCCTGGAGTCATGGGACGAGCAGCACCAGCCACTTATCCATATTTATCTGCCAACCGGCCAACGGTGTCGGAATGATCGCGTTTTCTGAGTGGTTTCTCGTACGGGACCACCCGTTTGGGGCCATGGGCCGTTCGGGGTGACCGGCGGGTGATCACATGATGTGAAACTCCCGCACCCGCGGCGCAGCGGGTCTTTTCGTATGAGTTCCTGGAACTTGTCGGCAGCAGAGTTTCCACCGGGATCCCCTCTCGTTAGCCCAGGAGAACCGAGACCGAGTCACTCGCGACGCGCCAGGCGCGAAATCCCTTCCGGCGGACGCGAGTTACGGAAGTCGAGTCCCCACGAAAGGAACATGATGAAGAACCTGAAGGCTGCTGCCGTCGTCGTCGGCTCCCTCGCTGTCGCCGGAGTCGCCGGCCCCGCCGCCGCGGTGGACATGCCGGCGTCGGGCCTCGTCGACAACGGGAAGACCGTCGCCCGCAGCCTCCCCAACGCCGCCAAGCTGCCGACGGGCTACGTGGGCAACAACGTGAAGCGCACGGCGGACGGCGTGAAGCAGGGCGTGAAGAAGTCCTCCGTGGTGAAGACCCCCGTCTTCGGCGGCACCCTGCCGAACCCCGTCGACGGCCAGCTGCTCGGCGGACTTCCGATCAGGTAGGCGATCAGGTAGGCGATTCGTTTCCTCGACTTCGTCGCCCATCGGCTCGACGTTCCGGGCCGGCTCCATCTCTCCCGGAGCCGGCCCTTCGGCATGTTCGGGAATTACCCGTGCTCTTCGCCGCATGGAGCTTGCCGCATTGGGCCAAACGAAGGAATCAGGGTGACCACGGATGGCCCAGCTTCGTTGTTCCTGTCGAATGGGCGCTCATTCCTCCTTGTTGGCGCTCCCTCATCCGGGCCCTGTCTGCACACCGACGCAGACAGGGCCCACGAGCTTGGTACGGCTCGGTACCGAAAATCTCCGCGCACAAAAGCCGATGGCGGCCGGCCGGGATTCCGGCGGGCCGCCATCGGCTGGAGCCACTGCTCAGAACAGCAGGCCGCCCACGTACGGGGCGTTCTGCGCCTGGTCGACCTTGGCCGTGTTGCAGGCCGCGTAGTGCGAGTTCGGAGCAGCGACGCCACCGAGAACGGCTCCGTTGGACCACGGGGCGAGGCAGCGAGCGTCGAGGAGGGCGCCGTTGACGACGGCGATCCCCTGCTGGGGTTCGTTCACGACGACCGGAGACGTCGAGAAGCCGCTACCGCCCTTGACCGTGGTGGTGTCACCGTCGGCCGCGGCGGTGCCGCCGGTCGCGAGGACGATGCCCGCGGCGATGGCGGAGATGGCCGTAACCTTCTTACGCATAAGTTGAGCCTTTCCGGGCTGCGTTCGGGATTTACCTGCTCCGAATGCTCGGAGCAGGAGTCAGAACAGCAGGCCGCCCTTGTACAGGGCGTTCTGCGACTGGTCGATCTTGGCCGTGTTGCAGGCGGCGTAGTGCGAGTTCGGCGCCACGACGCCGCCGAGGACGGCTCCGTTGGACCACGGCACGGCACAGCGCAGGTCGACGGCCGTGCCGTTCACGATGACAGCGCCCTGCTGGGGCTCGTTCACGACGACCGGGGACGTCGAGAAGCCGCTACCGCCCTTGACGGTGGTGGTGTCGGCGTCGGCCGCGGCGGTGCCGCCGGTCGCGAGGGCGATGCCTGCCGCGAGCGCGGAGATGGCCGTAACCTTCTTACGCATGAGTTGCGCCTTTCGGGCTGCGTTGGGGTGATTCAGGTGCTGCGAACAGCAGAGGTCAGAACAGCAGGCCGCCCGCGTACGGGGCGTTCTGCGACTGGTTGACCTCGGCCGTGTTGCAGGCGGCGTAGTGCGAGTTCGGTGGGACGACGCCGCCGAGAACGGCTCCGTTGGACCACGGGGCGAGGCAGCGACCGTCGACGACGGTGCCGTTGACGATGAGAACGCCCTGCTGGGGCGCGTTCACGACGACGGGGGCAGTCGAGAATCCGCCACCGCCCTTGACGGTGGTGGTCTTGCCGTTGCCGTCGTATTCACCAGCAGAGGCAAGGCCTGCAGTTCCGACGACGGTGCTGAGGGCGAGGGCCGTGATGACCGCGAACTTCTTGGGCAACTCGGTTCCTTCCTGAATTCACGGTTGCGCACGCTTACGAAAAGGAAACCCGTATATGCATGCATAAGTCACGGCGGGAACATTCAAACGTGGCCAGATTCCTTCGGATGGCGCAACGCAGCGTCCCAGCCGCCGACCCGCTTTACGCTCATTCCCGGGAAGGTCCGAGAAGGTCCGGGACGGGCGGAACCGAGGCGGAATCCGCGTGGTGTTCCGGGGGAATTCCGGTGCGTTGGGCCGAATGGAGCCGGCCGGAGAGCGGGCCGACATGCGTCCGGCCCACCGGCAGGGGGAGGGCCGGTGGGCCGGACAGAATGGTTCGCGGGGGCGCGGGCCCGTGGGCCCGCCGTGTGCGGAGGTGGAGCTGCGGGTCCGGATCCAGCGTCTGGGCCTGCTGTCGGTCTCCGGCTCCCGAGAACCGGATCAGAGTCTCAGAATTCCGGGCCCAGCTCTGTCCCGCGAACGGGCGGGACCAAGGGCTTCACTTCTTCGGGAGCAAGGTGCCGAGGCCCGCGGCGGTCGGCGCATGCAGCGGGTGCACCTGGACCGTGCCGCTCCCGGCCGGGTTCTTCACCGGAATCGTGGGCTTCTTGGCGGCATTCGGGTCCATTCCGTCCAGGTAAATGCCGGACATTCCCCCGGACTTGTTCTTGTCGAACGCGCTGCCCTTCGCAACCCCGCCTTCGCGGGCCAGTCGCGTCACGGCATCGGCCGCGGGCAGGACCGCCGGGCTCACTTTGGTCGGGGACATGAGCCCGCCGAGCGGGCTGGTGGAGATTCCCGATCCCCCGGCGGCCGACGCCGCAGCGGCGGAGCCACCCACAAGACCCGCACCGATCGCCAACGCAGCCGTGGTGAAAACTGCCTTCTTCATGATTCACCTCGCTTGAAAGTACCTCTGATCCAACGGTTGGAGAACATAGCAGTCCAAGACCGCTGCAAAAGCGACGCGTTGCTCCATACGCGTGAAAAACGCAGGGGTGAAGAATGGAATGCACAGAGGCATTCGGAGGGATTGGCATCTGGTCCACGAATCCATTGATCGTATGGTGCGTCCGGCTCGGTCGACCGCCTGCGCGATCCGAAAGAGGAATTACCCTCGGCGCCATGACCACCGACAGCGTCAAGTCCACTCCGGCCGTGACCGCCGACAGGTCGCTCATCTGGTCGGAGGAGTTCAGCGCCCCGATCGCCTGGGGCGCCAAATGGGTCGGCGACCGGTCGAGCGCCTACCGCTACCGCGACCACAACCCGGACGACAACAAGCTCGACTGGCTCACCCCCGGCTGCGTGACCGTCTCGGGCGGTGTGGCGACCTTCACCGCCACACCGTCCGGCCACACCCTGGAGAACGGCCGGCAGGCCTGGCACACCGGCCTGCTCACCACCGAGTACTCCGACGAGGGCTTCCGGGTGAGGACCGGCGACTACGTCGAGACCCGCGTCCGACTGCCCTCCGGGACCGGAGCCTGGCCGGCGCTGTGGACTTGGAAGGACGGCGAGAACGAGGTCGACTCCTTCGAGTACCACCCGGACAATCCGCACCTGCTGGAGCTGTCCAACCACGTCAACCGCGGTGCGACGTACTACACCGACGCGGACGCGATCGCCCCGGACCGGTGGGTCACCATCGGCACCCGCTACGGCGCGTGTTCCGTCGAGTGGTACGTCAATGGCGCGGGTGTCTTCTCCGACGGCACCGGCGTCGGCGCCGACTGGTCGGCGTACCTGATCCTCAACCTGTCGGTGTGCGCCGGCCGGTACCACCCGGCGCCCTGCGGCTCGGCCCCGATCACCTTAGGCGTCGACCACCTCCGCGTCCACCGCGAGGCCGCGCGGTGGTGACCCCGGCGCCGGGCACGCGGCAGGCCGTGGGCGGCGGCCGGGCGTTCGCCCTGCTGCTGGTGCTCACCGGGGCGGCCGGGCTGCTGGCCTCCTGGGTCATCACCCTCGACAAGTTCAAGCTCCTCGAAGACCCGGACTTCACCCCGGGCTGCAGCCTGAACCCGGTGGTGTCCTGCGGCAGTGTGATGGAGAGCGACCAGGCCGAGGCCTTCGGGTTCCCCAACCCGATGCTGGGCCTGGTGGCCTACGGCATCGTGATCTGCGTCGGCATGAGCCTGCTGGCCGGGGCCGCCTTCCCGCGCTGGTACTGGCTGACCTTCGAGGCCGGATGTCTCTTCGGGATCGGGTTCGTCTCCTGGCTGCAGTTCGAGTCCCTGTACCGGATCAACGCGCTGTGCCTGTGGTGCTGCCTGGCCTGGCTCGCGACGATCCCGCTGTTCTGGTATGTCACCTCCTTCCTCGTGCGGAACTCCTTCCTGCCCGCGCCGGGTCCGGTGAAGGCCTTCCTCGCGGAGTTCACCTGGGTGCTTGCGCTGCTGCACATCGGGATCGTCGGGATGCTGATCCTGACCCGTTGGTGGGACTTCTGGACGAGTTGAGGCCGACCGGGTGACACCGCCGTATGGGCTTCCGGCGGTGACCGTGCGGCGTCCTGGACGGTTACTCGTACGAACAGCCGAACCGTACGAGGAGTGAGCGATGGCCGTCAGCGCAGACGGAGTGTCGGTGGGTGCTGTACAGGGGGCGGGCACCCCGGTGAGCGGGGAGCCGGAGCGGCGGACACGGCGGGAGGCGGCGCGGATGCTGCTCGCCTCCGCCGCGGTGGCGCTCACGCCGGTGCTCGCCGCCTCCCGGCCCTCGCGGTCCGTGGAGGGGCAGCGGGAGTCCGACACCCCTTTCGACGAGACCTACCGCGGCCGCCGTATCCAGGGCGCCCCGCTTCCCTTCGAGGGCCTCAGCGCTCTCGGCGCCGAATGGCGCGTCACCGTGGACGGCCGCCCGCTGCACCTGATGCGCCGTGCCGACGGCACCTGGCTGAGCATGATCGACCACTACAGCTGGTACCGGACCCCGCTGGAGGCGACCCGCGCGGCCGTCGACGAGCTCGGGCCCCGCCGACGGCTGCTCGACCTGGCTCCCGGACCGTTCCACGGCGGGCATCTGCACATGGAGGCGCAGCATGGTGTACGTGCGTAAGAACGTCAGCAAGCTGACCCGCACCGAGCGGCGGCGGTTCGTCGAGGCGCTGCTCGAACTCAAACGCACCGGTGAGTACGACGAGTTCGTACGGCTGCACATCGAGTACTTCGTCGGTGACGGCGACCGAGGCCTGCGCGCCGCCCATATGTCGCCCTCCTTCCTGCCCTGGCACCGCCGGTTCGTGCTGGACCTGGAGAGCGCCCTGCAGCGTGTCGACTCCTCGGTGACGGTGCCGTACTGGGACTGGACCCGGGACCGTTCGACCACCTCGGTGCCGTGGACCGACGATCTGCTCGGCGGCACCGGGCGCCCCGTGGACCGGCAGGTGATGACCGGGCCGTTCGCCTACCGGACGGGCAACTGGACCATCACAGAGAGCATCACCAACGTCGAGTTCCTCACCCGGAGCCTGGGCCGCCCGCGCGATCCGATCGACCTGCCCACCCGGGACGATCTGAACTGGGCGCTGAAGGACCCCGTCTATGACGTCGCCCCGTGGGACTCGACGGTCACCAAGGGCTTCCGGAACAAGATGGAGGGGTGGGGCAACGGCCGGGTCGTCTGGCGCAACCACAACCGGGTGCATCGCTGGGTCGGGGGAGTCATGCTCGGCGGCGCGTCCGTCAACGACCCCGTCTTCTGGCTGGTCCACGCCTTCATGGACATGCAGTGGCAACGCTGGCAGCGGCGCCACCGCAAACACCGCTACCTGCCGGCGAAGCCACCCGGCCGCAGCAGCGCGCAGTACGGCCGGATCGTCGCCCGGCACGAGCGGCTGCCGCCGTGGGACGTGACTCCGGACGAGCTGGAGGACATGTCCGAGATCTACCGGTACGCCTGAGGCCGGCCCTTCACGGGAAGAGCCCCGGCGCTCGGGCGCGGGGGCTCGTCGGCACGTGCAGCCGGAGGCGAGGACGTCGACGACCTCGACTGACCGCCGCCGGATCGCCGGGTCAGGGCAGCCGTCGTACCGGTGAACCCGCCAGGTACGCCTGGATGTTCTCGACCGCCTGGCCGTAGTACGTCGCGTAGTTGGCCTGCGAGACATAGCCCAGGTGGGGTGTGGCGAGCAGGCGCGGGGCCGTGCGCATCGGGTGGTCGGCGGGGAGGGGCTCGACGTCGAAGACATCGATGCCGGCGCCGGCGATGCGGCCCTCGTGCAGGGCGGTGAGCAGGGCGTCCTGGTCGACGATCGCCGCGCGCGAGGTGTTGATCAGATACGCCGTCGGCTTGAGCAGGGCGAGTTCGGGCGCGCCGAGCAGGCCTCGGGTGCGGTCGCTCAGGGCCAGGTGGACGGAGACGAAGTCGCTGTCGGCGAGCAACTCCTCCTTGGACGCGGCCAGATGGACGCCCACCTCGTCGGCGTACTCCTTGGTGAGGTTCTGGCTCCAGGCGCCGACGTGCATGCCGAAGGCGAGGCCGACCCGGGCCACCCGGCTGCCGATCTTGCCCAGACCGAGCAGTCCCAGGCGGCGCCCGTGCAGATCGGCGCCGACCGTCTGCTGCCAGGGGCCGCCGGTGCGCACGGCGTTGCTCTCCCGGACGATGCCGCGGGCGAGGCCGAGCAGCAGGGCCCAGGTGAGTTCGACGGGCGGGGTCGAGGAGCTCGCCGTACCGCAGACGGTGACACCGTGCGCCTCGGCGGCGGCGTAGTCGATGACCGAGTTGCGCATACCGGAGGCGATCAGCAGCTTCAGCCGGGGGAGACGGGCGATCAGGGAGGCGGGGAAGGGGACGCGTTCCCGCAGCGTGACGACGATGTCGAAGTCGGCCAGGGCCGCGGCGAGGGCGTCCTCGTCGGGGAAGTGGGTCGTGAAGGGGACGACCTCCACGTCGTCCGCGAGCGGCGAGAAGTCGGCGACCTCGGTCGCCACGTTCTGGAAGTCGTCGAGCACAGCACAGCGCAGCCGCACGGTGGTTCCTTTCCATGGCCAGGTGGAACGACTGTACGGAAGCGGGGCGGAGGGGCGCCGCGTGGAGCGGTGGGTCGCGTGGTGGGGGGCGGTTAAAACCGACTGGCCGGTTTAGTTACGGGCCGGTGTTCGCTGACTCTGCATCACGGGTGCGGCGCCCCCGGCGGAGTCCGCCTCGCAGTCCGCCTCGCATTCGAGGAACACCCGCTCACCCCGCTCCGGGGAGAGGTCCAGCGCGGACAGCATCGCGGGCGTGGAGATGCTCGGCAGGTGCACAGCCCCTGCTGGATCGAGGCCTGTGCCCTGGCGAAGGACGACCTCGACCCGGCCCGGGTGCGGGTACGGGGCCTGCAGGGCGGGCGCGAGGTCTTCCGCAGTACCGTGACGGTCACGGCGCCTGAGCCCGGCGTAGCCGCCATCGTCCTCGGCGGCCCCTGGAGCGGGTCCGTCACCGATCGTTGACCGCTGCGCGCGGTTCGTCGGCCGAGGCGGTCCGTCGGCCGGCAGGGAGGAACTCACCTTGTCACCACGCATCCTCGTCACCGGTGCCGGCGGCTTCATCGGAGGCCATGTCGTCGCGGCCCTCGGGGAGTCGCAGGACGTGCCGCCGTCCCGGATCCGGCTCCTGCTGCGCGACCCCGGGAAGCTGCCACCGGGCGGCGGCCCCGGCGCAGGGGCCCCGGCGGCGGACGTCGTACGCGCGGACCTCGCCGACCCGGCGTCCCTGCGCGGCATCTGCGACGGCATCGACGTCGTACTGCACTGCGCCTCCCACATCGGCGACGACGACCACCGCACCGAGACCGTCAACGACCACGGCACCCGCGCCCTCGTCGAGGAGGCGACGCGCGCGGGTGCGTCTCGTGTCGTCTACGTGAGTACGGCCGCCGTATACGGTCGAGGTCCCTTCACCGCCGCGCTCCCCGGCCGGCTGCCGCTCGCCCCGGTCTCGCCGACCAGCCGTTCCCGCGCCGCCGCCGAGCGGCATGTGCTGGACGCCGGCGGAGTCGTGCTGCGCCCGCACCTCGTGCTCGGGACCGGCGACCGATGGGTGGTGCCCGGGCTGGTCCGACTGCTGGGGCTGCTGTCGGCGGGCCTGAAGGGCTGCACCGCCCGGCACTCCATGGTCGACGTACGGGCGTTGGGGCGCGCGGTGGTCGCCGCCGGACTGTCGGACCGGGACCTGGCGGGCGTACATCACGTCAACCACCCGGATCCGGTGGACTGTTCGGAACTCCTGGACACGCTGGCCCACCGACTCGGCCTGCGTCTGCCGGGCGCACCCCTGGACATCGACGAGGCCCGAACCCGGCTCGCGGGACAGCCGCGCGCACTGCACCACCTCGGCATGCTCGCCGTGGACCACTGGTTCGCGGACGACGGGTTCTGGGGCGGTGTCGGGGCCGATCCCGGAGCGGGGTACGCGCGGAGCCTGGCCGAACATGCCCTGTGGTATCGGCAGTTCGTGGGCCGGTGACGGGCGTGCTTTCTCTCCCCTGATTCCTTCTTCGTTCCTTCCTTGTTCCTTCCTCGTTGTTCGTCCTTCGGTCCTTCTTCGAGCCTTCTTCGGTCCCTCTACGGTCTCTCTTCGTTCTCTTCTTCCTTCGACACACAAGGTCCACGTGGATATCCAACGCACACTGACGGGCAAGATCGCACTGGTCACCGGGGCCGGCCGGGGGATCGGCAGAGCCATCGCCGGGCGGCTCGCCCACGACGGGGCGCTCGTCGGCGTCCATTACGGCCACAGCGCGGCCGCCGCCCAGGAGGTCGTGGCGGAGATACGCGAGAACGGCGGGCGTGCCTTCCCGGTGGAGGCGGAGCTCGGGGTGCCGGGCGACGCCGCCGCGGTCTTCGCGGCCTTCGACGCCGGGTTGGAGGGAAGCGACGTGGGCGCCGGCGTCGGGGGCTCGCTCGACATCCTGGTGAACAACGCGGGGGTGAGCGGTTCGGGGCCGGTGGGTCAGGCGGTTCCCGAGGTCTTCGACCGCATGATCGCCGTCAATGCCAAGGCGCCGTTCTTCCTCGTGCAGGGCGCGCTGCCGCGGATGCGTGACGGCGGGCGCATCATCAACATCTCCTCGCTCGCCTCACGGCGGGCCTTTCCCGAGTCCGTCGCGTACGCCATGTCCAAGGGCGCGCTGGACACGATGACCCTGTGCCTGGCGAAGGAACTCGGCGGTCGCGGCATCACCGTCAACACGGTCGGGCCGGGTTTCATCGAGACGGACATGAACGCCCGGCGCAGAACCACGCCCGAGGCGCGGGCCGCCCTGGCCGCACGGTCCGTCTTCGACCGGATCGGCAGGCCCTCCGACGTGGCGGACGTGGTGGCGTTCCTCGCCTCCGACGACTCCCGCTGGATCACCGGTCAGTACCTGGACGTCAGCGGGGGCACCGACTTGTGACGACGGCAACCCGGAGAGCAAAAGGGCGCCCTCCCTGGGGGAGGGCGGAGACTGGGCGCCCCCGGCAGGGCTCGCTGCATTTCCATGGAGTGCAGGGTGTCGTTCGTCATCGGAGGGGGCGGTGACCGGTGCGCCGGGACCAGCGGACGGCGATGAGGCCCAGCGCAGCCACAAGGATCACGATGCCGATGATCAACAAGTAGCCCAGCCCCTCCGCCGCCACTCCGATGATTCCCAGCACGACGGCGACCAGAAGGAGAAACAGCAAGAGGGCCATGACGCGTACACCTCCCTTGGGTGGCTGAGCGTGGGGGATCAGCGGCGCGCGAGTTGCCGCTCGCCGCCTGCGCCTGCCTGGTAGGGCATGTGGTAGTGCTGGAAGATCGCTTCCTCCGACTCGGCGGGCAGGATGTCGTCCATGCCGACCGAGGGCGCTTTCTTCACCAGCGTCTTGGTGTAGGAGACCTTGACGTAGTCCGGTCCGAGGGTCGCCTCGTCGAGGGGAACGAAGGCCAGGTGGTGGCGGGTGGGGAGGCCGGTGCGGACCGTGGCCATGGCCGGTTCGTCGGTGGTGGTGTCGACGTAGACCGCTTCGAGCACGCCGATCTTGTGGCCCTTCGGGTCGACGACGCTGCGGTTGCGCCACTCACGGATATCGGCTGAATGGATCATGGCTTGCCTCCTGAGCCGTTGATCCGGGCCGGTGCGAGCCGCCCCCTCGGGCAGTCGCAGCCCGCTGAGCCCGGTAGCCCTTTGTTCTTCCAGGTTATCCGGGAATCTCTGCGTCGCGCCCTCGCGCGGCAAGGGTTCCGAACGTGGTAGTCGACAGGCATGTCGATGAAGCCTTCCGGTGCCGCGGACCGTTCATCTCGGTTCGGGCCGCTGCGCCAAATGATCAGCCGTTCGCCCGTCGGGCGCGGATGGCGGCGGAGCAGGGAAACGGAGCTGTGGTCGCGCTCGCTGGGCTTTGCCGCGCTGGGGTTTCTCACGCTGGTGCCGCTGCTGATCATTGTCTCCTCTGCCGACCCCGAGCACGGGCGGGGGTTCGCACAGTGGCTGGGGGAAGGGCTTGGCGTGTCGACGTCCTCCAGGCAGCAGGTCGAGCAGTTGTTCATCCGGCCCGGCCAGGCACTGCGGACCACGACCGCGTTCGGTATCGCCGCCCTTGCCGTGTTCGGTCTGAGCTTCGGGGCGGCGGTGCAGACAGGCTATGAGAAGGTCTGGGACCTGCCTCCGGCCCGCTGGTGGGCCAGGTGGCGGCATGCGGTGTGGCTCGGTGTCCTCACCGGATACCTCTACGTCTCCGCCACCACCACGCTGCGGCGTGAACCTCTGGCAGGTGGGGCCGTCGCGTCGCTGAGTGCCGTGCTGTTGCTGTGGTGGTCCCAGCGCCTGCTCCTCGGCGGGAGGATCCGCTGGCGTGCCCTGTTGCCCGGCGCCGTGGCCACCGTGATCGGGCTGATCGGCCTGAGGGTCTTCTCCAGGCTCGTCTTCTCGCCATTGATCGCATCCAACGCAGTCACCTTCGGACCTGTCGGAACTGTCCTGGTCATCCAGTCCTGGCTGGTCGGCGTGGGTGTCGTCGTCTTCGGCGGGGCGCTGGTCGGCCGACTGCTGTACGAGGAACTCCCACGCACGGCACACGCACTGAAACGGCGCAGATGAGGTGCGGCCCTGCAACTGGTCATGCGAGGCGGCTCCTGGGCCACCGGCACCGACGAACTGCTCCTGGATGGCGGCCTAGTGGTGCTGCCCGGACATCGCCGTCGTGACGGGCCGAGGGCACGGGCGCGTCCTTGGCTTTGTCGCCGGCCTGTTTCAGGCTTCCGGAGAGCAGGCCGGTCCCGCGTGTCCGCTGGACGGGCTCCCGCGAGTGATCGCCGTACAGGGTCGTTCCCGCGTGGGATGGGGCGTGGAGTGGATTATCTGCGGCTGCGGCTGTACCGGTGCCTGCCACCGCTGCCTCCACGCACTGCGAAGCCGACGATCCAGAGGGCCACCAGGATCACCAGAGGGAGACGAATCCAGAGCACTGCCGGGCCTTCAGGTAGCGGGGATTTCCTTGATTCCGCGGGGGCCGGGCGAGCGGGAAAGCTGGCAACGTCCGTTGTCAACGCAGCGCCGGCACTGAGGAGTTCTGGGAGCCGGGCAGGAGCCGCCGGCGTGAACGGGGCTTCGGCGGGGGCTTCGGCGGACTCGGTCGGCGGCGTCGGCAGGGTGTGGTCCTCCCACCAGGACAGGGCCATCACGGTGGCGAGCAGGAGGACGAAGGGGGGCGAAGCGGGAACGATCAGCGCGTACATGTGTACCGCCTGGTGGGGGATGCGTGCGACGCGGCGGGCGGCAGACCGGTACCCGCTCGGGGCGCATCGGGGCGCGACCGGATCGCGTGGCGATGGGCGCGTACGGACCGGCCTCGCTCGTGACGCGGCGGGTTCCGGCACCGATGCGCAGGGTGCGCCCCCTGGAGAGCGCGCTGGCGGCGCGTCGCTGCCGGGGGGCAGGGGCGGCATGTCGCACGCTAGACCTCGCCGTAGCTCCCGAACAGGTCTCAAGCAGCCATCCATGCCGGGCAGGACGCGCTCACGTCGCACGCTATCCGCAACCATTGGGCAGGACTACGCTGTGGGGTGAGGCCCCAGTCCCCGGTATCGATGCTGTGTCCCGCTCCCGGGGAGGCCCACCGTGTTCGTCCTGCTCCTCATCCTCATCGCGGTCCTGTTCGGCTTCGGCTTCCTCGATCCCATTTGGTGGGTGGCTGCGGCGGTGCTGGTCTATGCCGCCACCCGACACGGCCGCGATCGTGGCGGCGGCCGGAGCCGCAGCGGCAGTTCCGATCTCGGGCACTACCGGGACTACCAGGAGCGCCGGAATCGCCAGGAACGCTGGGACCGCCGCTACAACCGTCAGAACCGGGCGCGCTGGCGGCGCGAGGACCGTCGGGACCGCGAACACCGCGGGTACCCGTGAAGTGGCCGGGTAGCCACGGGTTGCGTTCGGAGGCGGCCGGGCCCTGGTCGCCGCCTGGGAGGGCAGGTCGCTCCCGATGCGGATGCAGCGTGCTCTGCGGCGATTTCACGCGGAGAACCACGGGGGGTGACTCACGACGGTGAAGGAGGCCCCCTCGATCGGTACCGACGATGTGCTGCCCGCCGAGCAGGAGGAAGCGGTCTTCAAGCACTACGGACTGCCCTACAAGCCCGGTGCGGCCGACGAACGGCAACTGGCGCGCCGCTGATCACCCACGGACGGGATGACTGCCCTGTGAGGTACGGACCATGCACCGAATGACCCCGCCCAGTGAAGAACAGCGGCTGTTGAGGACTGTGCCCTCTGAGGGGGACGCGGTGTTGCTGGCCGAGGTCGTCGAACTGCGGGCCAGGAACGATCAGTTGGGTCGGGCGCTGGCGAGCCGTGCGGTCATCGACCAGGCACGAGGCATGGTGATGGCCCTGGCGCCGTGTTCCAGCGAGAGGGCCTGGGACTTGCTGGTGGACGTGTCGCAGCACTGCAACATCAAGCTCCGTGACGTGGCCGCGGCCCTGGTCGCCACGACCAAGGGCCGGATACTCCCGGAACCGATACAGCGGGAGCTTCGCCGAGCACTGAGGCGCCTCCACGCGGCGGACCGGAGATGACGGCGTGCGCACCCGGCGAACGGCACCGGGAGGTGTGAGCTCAACTCTCCGGTGCCTTCGTCCAGGACGGCCGTCGGACGCCTGTGTTGTGTAGTCCGCCTCGTGGATCTCAAACACCGCTTCGACGCAGAGCAGTAGCCGGCTCCGGCAAGGCGTGGGTCAGGACCCCAGGCCGGTGAGGGGTTCGGAGCTGTCGATGAGGGCGCGGGCCACATCCGCCAGGCGCCGGTTGTGGGCGCGGGCGTAGCTGCGCAGCGCGGTGAACGCCTGCTCCATGTCGATGTCCTGGCGTTCGGCGAGCTTCCCCTTGGCCTGTTCGATCAGTACCCGGCTGTTCAGCGCCGTCTGCAGTTGTTCGTTGAGCACCGTGCTGCGCTGAGCGGTGCGTTGTTGCAGCAGGCTGATGGTGGCGACGTCGGCCAGGGCCTGGGCGACGGGTGCGGCGGCCGGGTCGAAGGGGCCGGAGGCGGTGCGGAAGAGGTTCAGGGCGCCGACGATCTCGTCCCGCAAACGCATGGGCAGGGCCTGGACCGACCCGAACCCGCTGCGCTGGGCCGCCACCGCGAAGCGCGGCCAGCGAGCGGTCGCCGTACCGAGGTCGGGGACGATCACCGGTGCACCGGTGCGGAAGCACTCGAGGCAGGGGCCTTCGTCGTTCTGGAGCTGGAAGAGCTCCAGCAGGCGCACCTGTTCGTCGGAGGCGGCCATGACGCGGAGTTTGCCGTCCCGGTCGGCGAGCAGCACCCCGGCGGCGCTCGCGTCGAGCATGTCGACACAGCGATCGGTCAGCAGGCGCAGGAAATCGATGAGGTCGAAGTCGGCGACCAGATTGTCGGCCAACTCGACGAAGGTCTTGGCCAGAAGCTGTTGATCCATCGTGGGCACCCTCGATTGAGACTAGTCCCTGCCCGCAGGGGCGGGAAGTACGGCACGTTCCTCGGCCGGCACCGAGGCGTCAGGTTTCCTCCTCGGCCTGATACGGCTCCCCGTCCGGGGGAAACGAAGCCGTCGGGCCACCACGTCGGCGGCCACGTCCGCGAGCCGGCGTCCCTGCGCATAGGCGTAGGCACGGAGCCGGACGAAGGCTTCTTCGATGCCGACTCCGAGCTGAGTAGTGAGCATTCCGCTGGCCTGGTCGATCTCCGCTCGGTATGCGCCCAGGTCCTCGAAGCCGCGGTCCGCCATCGGCCCGCCGGCCGACACGCCCGCCTCGTCGATCCTTGCGTCGAGCAGGAGAAGCGTCGCGAGATCGGCGAACGCCATAGCGTCGGCCAGTTCCTCCGCGTCCAGTACGGTCGGAATGTTGGCGTACAGGTCCAGAACTCCCGGGCTGATCGCCCCCTCCTGCAGGGGCAGCGAGAACACCGCGCGGGCTCCGGCTTCCAGGGCCGCATCGGCGAACACGGCCCAGTGATCCTGAAGTTCAGTGGTGAGCAGATCGGGTGTCAGGACGGCCGAGCCGCGTACAAAGGCGTCCACGCAGGGCCCCTCTCCCAGCGTGAGCTGGAGTTCCTCCAGTTGCTCGCTGATGTCGTCGGTGCTGCACAACGGATGGCTCGGCGCGGTCGGGGACATCGCCGACAGCCCGGCCCCGCCGACCGGCAGCGCGGCCACGGCCGCGGTGCATACGTCCACCACACTCACCGGGGCACCTCGTCGGACCGCCTGCTCGGCCACCAGCATCCGAATGCGGGTCGACCGCCTGTCAGGCCCCACTGGGGCCACCGTCTCCGGGCATCGTGACAAGGCCCTCCAGCCTCGCCGTGGTGCGTTCCCCGAAGGGAAGTACCAGCGCGCGGAATGGGGTGGCGCCCGCCGGCCTGCGAAGCTCTCCGATGTCCAGCCACCCCCAGGAGCGGAGCGCAGCGAGGGTTGGGCGATCGGCCCGGTCCACCAGGGTGGCGCCGAGCGACGCCTGATGGTCCGTCAGCAGCCGCTCCTGCACGCGGCGGGCCAGTTCCCGGTCCTGCGGATGCGGCCGGATCAGAATGGCGGCGAACGCGAAGACACTGCCGGACGCTGTGAGTTGCTCGATGCTGCGCGGCAAAACTCCGTCGAAGCCGAGCCACCAGGAGCCGTCGCCGCCTACGGGGAATCCGAAGGCGCATCCCGTCAGGCTGTCCGTCTCGGCGATCACCATGGCGAATCCTGGGCGGCGCATGTCCACGGTGAGACGGTTCAGGTAGTCCTGGCGGCTGGGACGGCGGTATGGCTCACCCGGCGGCGTTGCGCGGGACTCCACATACAGAGCCACCAGATCCTCACGCAGGCCCTCCACCAGCCAACGGCTCAGCCGACGCAACCGCGCCGGAGCCACGGCGGACGGCTCGCCGTCCCCCGGCTTCCGTGACTGTCCCCGCCCGGGTTCGGCCGTCATCGCACATCACCCGAGAGAACAGGCGCAGGCGGGAGAGACCGGTGCGGCGGGGCTGGACGGGGCGCGGTCGGGGTGTCGCCGAGAGGTGGTGGCAGGTGGCCGCACGGAAGGCCGAGGAGCAGGAGCCCGCAGCCGGCGAGGTCGAGAATCCGAGCCAGTGTCGTCGGCGGATGGTGCAGTCGCAGGGTCCCACCGGCCACGGTGGTCTGCTGCGCGGCGTGGAGGAACGCGTTGAGTCCGCTGCAGTCGCAGAAGGTGACGGGGGTGAGGTCGACGTCGATGGTGCGGATACCGTCCCGCAGGCACCGCTCCAGGGACTCGCGCACCAACGGCGCGGATTCGAGGTCGATCTCACCGGACAGGGTGATCAGCGCCTGTTTCCCTTGGTCATGGCGGTGGACGGTGAGCTGTGAGAGGGGCATGACGCCTCGGTTCGGAAGAGCATCCGGCAGCGGCACGGTGAGCCGGAGTTCCGGCCCCCTGGGCGCGCTCTCGGCAGGGGCGTACTTTCGGCGGAGGCAGAGCATCGGCCGGTCCGACCCAGCCTGCGCAGCAGGACAGAGGACCCACCCGGTTCCCTCCGGGGAAGCTCCGGGTGACAGACGAAGAGTCCGCACCCCGCAGCCATCTGTGTTCAGCAACAGCATGCCGCCGGGGTCTGGGACGTCTACACAGCAGCGTAGTCCTCGCATCGGGTGACGGACGGTCCGAAGCAGCCCAATCCCAGGATATGGACGGTGCAAAACACGCGGTGGCTCGCATGACGGAGCCGGTCGTGCGGTTGCCGGCTCACTCCAGGAGCACGAGGTGGTCGGCGGCGCCCCCTCGCCATTCGATCAGGAAGAGGGTCGCGTCGTCGGTGGTGCGGCCGCCCCGTTGCTGCTTCAGGGCGTGGGAGAGTGAGCGCACCACCGCTCGTACTCCCTTCTCTGTGTGTTCGATGCGGTTGACCCAGTGGATGAGTTGTTCTTCGCCGAATTGTTCTTCGCCGGCTTCGTGCTCCTCGATCAGGCCGTCGGTGAAGCACAGCACTCGGTCGCCGCGTTGGAGCCTCTGCCGGCTGATCCGGGGCTCTTCACCGCCGAAGCCGACGGGCAAGGTGGTCGGGCCGCCCAGTTGCCGGACGACCTTGTGGTCACGGATCAGCAGCGGTGCGGGGTGGCCCGCGTTGACCCACTGCAGGTGGCCCGTCGTGATGTTCAGACGCATCATCTGGGCGGTGACGAAGTGGTCGGGCCCGAACTGCTCGGCGATGGCCCGGTCCATGAACGTGTAGATCTCGGACAGGCCGATGCCGGCACGCCTGGCGTGCCGGTAGGCCCCGACGGCGACGGTCGCCATCGTGGCGGCGTCCAGGCCGTGGCCCATCGCATCGACCATGGCCACGTGCAGGATGTCCTCATTGAGGGCGTAGTCGAAGCTGTCGCCTGCGACGTCGTAGGCGGGCTCCAGGATTCCGGCAACCGCGACCTGCGGGACGGACATCGCCAGCGGCGGCAGCAGGGACCACTGGATCTCCGCGGCCAAGCTCATCGGTTCGCGGCGCCGGGCGAAGAAGAACTGATCGGTGTAGCTGTGCTTGGTGACCAGCATGTCGGCGACCAGGCCGGCGAGCCTGCGCAGCAGCCGCCGGTCGTCGTCATCGACGGTGTCCAGGGTGAGGGCCATTACGCCCACCTGGTCGCTGCCGTCCAGCAACGGCAGGTACATCCGGACGCCGTCGGACTGCGGCACCTCGACAGTGGTCGCGTGCAGAAAGGCTGTGCCGGCGGGAGAGTCACCGATCGGCTCAGGCTCGCCGACCATCAGCCGCTGACCCGGCAACGGCACCAACACCAGCTGGCCATAGTCCTGCAGCAGGATCGAGACGTCGCGGCCACCGACCCTGGCCACCTCTTCCGCGATCAGCGGGGCGATCAGCTGCGGCGGCATCTCGTGTGCCCGGTCCAGCAGCACCCCCAGCAGCCGCTCACCGAACCCTTCCGACCGGTCCAGCACGCCCTCGTCGGGTCGGCGCTCACCTTCCGCCATAACCGCACTCCCGCACCGGCGTCGTCGAAGCTTCGGCCGCCGTGTCCATGCTCACCTCGTGCCGCGAGTCCAGCGCCCGCACCGACACGCGCGGTCCGTCCCGCGGTCACGGCGGATGCGCTCGACCCGCTCACGTGATCTGTACACATGGGCTCCTGACACGACCGCGATCAACCCGCCCAGCGTGACGCGGCGGGCCGCGCCGAACAGCCCATTACGCCAGAGGTGGCATGTCACACACGGTCGGAACAGATGGCTCTGGGTCCCGTTGTGCACCACATTTCTCCCGGAGCCCTCACAGGAGCAGAAGATCGGAGCCGGTGTCCGCGAGGAGCCGTGCGGTTTGCGGGGACGGGTGGTGCAGTCGCAGGCACGCGTGGGTCTCGGCGGCGTGCCGCGACGCGTCGAGGAAGACGCTCAGGCCGTTGTTGTCGCAGAGGCCGACGGTGGTCAGATCGACGTCGATGGTGGTGATGCCGTCAAGCAGGCACCGCTCCAGAGCGGCGCGCACCTGGGGCGCGGTGGCCGGGCCGATCTCACCGGCCAGGGTGATCAGTGCTCGCCTGCCCCGGTCGTGCCGGTAGATGTTCAGCTGCGGAAGAGTCATGACGCCTCGGTTCATGGGGGCCGGCCGCTCCTCGCACAGTCAGTGGCCCGGCGACGGAAACCGCCTGGTCACCTGTGGTGAGTCGTACGGCTGCGGCGGCGGCGCGGCGGGAACCGGCCGCCCCCGTCGCGGTGGTCCCGTCGTTCGCCGGTGGTCGGCGACTCGGACCGGTCCGGACCCACCGGGGGCTCCGGTGTGGCGCGGCCGCGGCGGCCGGGCAGGGGGGCGCTGTACCGGTGCACGGCGATTCTCTCGGCGTGCTGGATGTTGAGCCGGTGGATCACGTACGCCGCCACTGCGATGAGAACCACAAAGGCGGCGGCTGTCAGGAAGGCGTTCATGGCGGCCGCCTCACATACCGCTGATCAGGTGGCTGGCCCAGCTGGGCGGGCCGGTCTGTTCCGGAACGGCCGCGGACACCGCGGAGGCGCCGCCCTCGTACTCCCATGCCTCGTCCGGGGCCAGTGGCCCGTCGGTCGCGGAAACGCCGTGTCGGGCCTCGTCCGCGGCGATGAGCGCGCTCGCGGTCAGCGGCGGGCCGTCGTAGTCGGACGCGGCAGCCATCAGACGGGCCGCCGACTCCGCGCCGGTCTCGGGCGGGATGACCAGCAGGTCCCAGCGTCCGGTGCCGTAGGAGAGCAGCAGCAGCTTGTGCGGGTCGATTTCCGGGGTGAACCAGCCGACCTTGACGACGTGGCCGTCCACGGGAACCTGGCGGGGGATGACCGGCCAGTGCTCCGGGTTGACGGCGACGCGGGTGATGCGGCCCCACAAGGGGTCCAACACGTCGGTCAGTTCCGGCAGTTCGCTCAGCAGATCCCGGGAGCGGGGCCACCAGGCACCGTCCAGGAGTCCACGGGAGGTGCCGTCGGTCTTCAGGGCGAGACGCGCGGCCGGGGCTGCGACGGGCTCGGGGTGCGGCAGGGGTGGAAGCAAGGTCGCCGACATGATGCGGACCCGTCTCCGGGCCGCCTCTGCGGCGGCCCGGGTTTCATCTTGCGCCAAGAACGACCCGGCATGGTAGCCGGTGTACGAAATGCCCTCGGTGCTGTCCACACTACTCCGCGCAACGCCGCGGCGCGGAGTAGTGGCTGCCTAGATGTGGAGCAGTCGCTGGATGATCTCCCGGTACTGCCTCAGCGCGAGCCGGAGTCCGTCGGACTGTGCCTCGGGGGCCTGGTCCTGCCAGCCGGCGCGCAGGAGACGCCGCCGTTCCGCGAGGGCGTTCACGAGCTGGGCGGTGGCTTCGTCATAGGCGCTCTCGGCCTCTTCCAGTGCCTCGAGCGGAGTGTCGGCGAAGGTGTTGAGGGCGTGCCGGAGGGACTGGACGATCTTGTCCTGTTCGTCCGACGGGAGCAGCGGCTCCGGGCCTGGGGTACGTCGCTCGGCGGGGCCCCGGGCCTGGCCCGCGGGCTGCTGGGCGCGCGTCTGGTCGTACATCATCGGGGGCCGCTTCCACTCCGCCTGAAGGCGCCCTTGGCCTTCTCCGCGGCCTGTTTCAGGCTTCCGGAGACCCGGTCGGTCCTGCCTCGGCGCTGCAGTCGCCTGTTGCGGGTGACTCGGCCGAGTTCTTCCGTGATCCTGCCCTTCATCGCCTGTGCCTGGTTCTTGATGGTCCGTGAAACGGTCATGGCCGGCCTCACTGTGGTCCGGTAGGTGGGTTCCCGCGGGGTCTGGGCGAGGCGGGAAGGCGGAATGCTTCGCCGTGTGTTCCGGGGTGGCATGGCCCTGCACCGTGCTGCCAGTCAACGTCCGGCCACGGTCCGTGTCAACGCGGTCGCCGTGCGATCCGGCCCACCTCGTCTCGGAGCGTGCGGGAGTACGGTGGAGAAAGCGAGGCTCTTCGTGGCCGGTGTCCGGCCCCCTCCTCGCGACCCCATCCCATGGGCAGCCCGTGACCCCGGCCGCGCCATCCGCATCCAGGCCGAGGAGTCACGTATGCGACTCAGTCCCACCACGTCCCCGACGGTCACACCGTCGGACCCCGCCCCGCCGCCCCAGGGCTACGACGGGACGTCCCCGTTCCCGCCCGACGGCCCGGCGCCCGCGCGTAGCGGCAGTGACCGGCTGTACGTCACAGTGACCGCGGCGATCGTCATCCTGCCGTTCGTGGCGATCGGTCTCGCCGGCTGGCTGCTGTGGGGCAGTCTCATCCATCCCGCCGACATCGTGCTCGCGCTCGTCCTCTACACGATCACGGGTCTCGGCGTCACGGTCGGCTTCCACCGCGGCCTCACCCACGGCGGCTACCGGGCCGTCCGTCCCGTGCGGATCGCGCTCGCGGTGGCCGGATCGATGAGTTTCCAGGGTGACGTCATCGGCTGGGTCGCCACCCACCGACGCCACCACGCCTTCACCGACCGGCCCGGCGACCCGCACTCTCCGTACCGCTACGGCACGCATCTGCGCGGCCAGTTGCGCGGTCTGCTGCACGCGCACGTCGGTTGGCTGTTCCGCAACGACCGTACGCCGCCGGAGCGCTATGCCCCCGACCTGCTGGCCGACCGCGACATCCGGGCCGTCGCGCGCGCCTTCCCGGCACTGTGCCTCCTCACGCTCGCCCTGCCGTTCGTGGTGGGCTGGGCCATCGGCGGTACGTGGCTGTACGGCGTAACCGCCCTGCTGTGGGCCGGACTTGTGCGCATCGCGCTGCTCCACCACGTCACCTGGAGCGTGAACTCCCTCTGCCACATGATCGGTGACCGCCCGTTCCGTACCCGGCGCCACGACCGGGCCACCAACCTGTGGCCCCTCGCCCTGCTCTCGTTCGGCGAGAGCTGGCACAACCTCCACCACGCCGACCCCACCAGCGCGCGCCACGGCGTCGACCGCGGCCAGCTCGACCCCTCCGCCGCCGTGATCCGCCTCCTCGAACGCCTCGGCTGGGTGCACGACGTGCGCTGGCCCACTGCGGACCGGGTCGCGGCCCGTCGCGCCTGACGTCGACCACTCAATCCTCAAGGCAGTTGGCAGGAGTCTTCATGGCCACCGCACTGCAGTCCCCGCCTCCCTCCCGCCCCGTCCTCCGGCTGCGTCTCGCATCCCGCAGCGGCATGCCCCGGCTCATCGACGGAGCGTGGTGGCCCCGTTCGCACGACCTGCTCGCCGAACTCCCCCAGCTGCTGGCTGGATTGCCGCGCGCCTGGGGCCACATCACCAGCGTCACCGTCCACGGGGCGACGTGGTCCGCGGTGCCCGGCCGGATGCTCGTCTTCAACCAGGTCGTACGACTGCGCAGGACCGTGGCGGCATCCGCCCCGCACACGATCGTCCTGCTCGCCCCCGGCCGGGGGCGCTGGGACCTGCTGGTCCTGCCTCCGGATACGACCGAGGAAGCCGCGGAACCGCTCATGGCGGCCGCGGCAAGTGGCCACGACTGATCCCGCCCACCACGGACTGCCCGGCGAATTCATCAGGGCACCGACGGCCGGGTTCGGCGACGACGACCGTCACATCCCCACCACCAGTCGGCCGGGCCGGCGGGTGGTGGCCTCGCACGACGAGGAGGTTTCGCCGGCCTGTGCCGCCGCCACGAGGGCGGTCGCGGTCGTCGGCGGGCCGGTGTTCGCGCTCGCGGCGGCCATCAGCCGGGCGGCCGAGGGGGCGCCCGTCTCCGGCGGGATCACCAGGAGGTCCCAGCGGCCCGCGGTGTAAGACAGGAGCAGGATCTTGTGCGGATCCTGCTCCGACGTGAACCAACCGACCTCCACCACATGGCCGTTGACGAGGATCTCGCGCGGGAGTGTCGGCCAGTAGCGCGGGTTGACGGCGATATGGGTGATCCGTCCCCACAGCGGATCCAGTACGTCCGCCAGAGCGGAGAGTTCGTGTGTCAGGTCACGTGACCGAGGCCACCAGGCGCCGTCCAACTCCACGTGCCCTGGTGAAGGACTCACGGATTTCAGCGCGAGGCGCGCGGTCGGGGTCCTGAAGGGAACGGCCCGTAGCGGGGGAGGAGAGGCGGTCGCGGACATCGCGCGAACCTGTCTCCGGACCTCTGCGCGAGTGCAGCTGCCCGGTGTCGTTGCTCACTGGGAACGACACCGGCATCGGAGCCGGTGTGCGAAATGCTCCCGATGCATTCACGCTACTCCCCGAAGAGGCCGAACGGACCGCTCCTGGACGTCGGCTCACTTCTGTCGGCGGTCGTCCTCCGAGCAGCGGCTCGTCTCACCGCCGCCAACCGCGGCCATATACCCATCGCGCGCTCCTCGCTCGCTTTGGCTCCGGCAAGCGATTACTCGAGCCGCCGTTCTGGTCGTTCCTCGTCCTTGTCCTCGTCCTCGTCGAACAAATGCACATCGCCGACCGCGATGTTGACCTCGACAACTTCCAGACCGGTCATCCGCTCGATGGCAGCGATCACGTTCTCCCTGACGTCGCCCGCGACCTCCATGATGGAGACGCCGTACTCGACGACGAGCTCCAGGTCGACCGCGGTCTGTACCTCGCCGACCTCGACCTTCACCCCGCTGGTGACGGACTTCCCGCCGGCACCGGGCACACGTTCACGCATGGCCCCCATGCCACGGGCGAACCCACCGCCCATCGCATGGACGCCCGGCACATCCCGGGCCGCCAGCCCGGCGATCTTCGCCACCACACCATCGGCGATGGTCGTATGGCCGCGCGACCCCGGATCGCTTCCGTGCGGCACCCCCGCACTCTTCCCGCCGCGCTCGCCCAATGATCCCGCGCGAGGGGTCTCGGGCCGGTTCGGCAGTCCGGTATCCGTCATCTTCGGTCACCACTTTCCGACGCCACAGGCAGCCTGTCGTGCCCCTTCCTTTTCCTTCACGCTAACGGCGAATGCCCGACCTCGCTCAGGCAAGTGGCATGTGAGCGATGTCGGGCACTGCGCCAAGAGACGGCGGTGACATCCCACGCAGAGGGGGCGGTCGGTCAACGACGACGCAGTTGCGTCACTCGCGGAGATCGGCCGAGTGGATCACGCCTTCTCCAGGTGGCATGTACCGGTGACGCAACGGCCCCGGCGTATACACACCGGGGCCGCCCTTCCGGGTCGTTGCACGTGAGAGTGCGCGGACCCACTCACCAGGGTATGCCGGGGCATCATTTCAGTCATATCGGTCGCATGGGAGAAAATGGCTGTCACGTGACCGGCCGGAGCCCTGAGGGCGGCCCGTGCCGTGTCAGTCGCTGTCCTTCTCCTCGGTCTCCATGAACTGGATCCCCTTGTGCTTCAGCGTGACCATCGCGGGTGTGTTTCCTCTCGCCCAGTCGACCTGGATCAGTCCCTCGGCCGCCAAGTACGTGCAGGCGGCGGCCAGGTCCTCCTCGGGCATGGCCAGGTCCTCGCGCAACTGCGCCCCGGTGAGGCCGAGGAGGCGATTGCCTTCCATGGCCTCGTACAGGCTCTTCATGATCGCCTCGCGGTAATGCTGCCGCTCGTGCAGTGTCGCCATGGTCGCCTGCCTCTCGTGCCGGCACTGACGGAAACCCGGACGTCCGGGCGGTATCCACCTTCCCCCGCTGAGGGTCGTCTCCTCGGATTTCGTCCGGCTGTGTGTGATCGTCCCGGGAGGACTGGCTGGTCAGCAGCCAGGAGCGCACCGGCTCCGCCATGCGCGTGGTGTCCACGGTGAGGTGGAGGCGTGTTCCGCCACCAGCGCCTGCGGGGTTGCTGCGCGCTTCGGTGGCGGCGAAACAACGGCGGAGAAGCTCCACGACATGGCGAGCCGCCTCCGGGTCCGCGGCGACGATACGAACCTCCGCGTGCCCGGCCGACGGCAGTTTCCGGGAATTCGTGGTGACCCCTTGCTCATGCAGGGCCACGTGCATCAGGGGCGACGTGTCAGTGGGTGCGACGGCCGTCGCCCCATGCCCACCCCGGCTGGAAGCAGGTCTGCGTCATCAGCGGCTCCCCTCGCGATGTTCACGGCGTGTGGTGTCGGCAGGAGGAGCCTTCGGTGCGGTCGCATGTGAACTCTTACGGGTTCGCCGACCGATTCCCGGTAGGGCGTCGCTGTAGCGGAACGCCCCGATCCTTTCGTCATGCTGCGCGTTGAGCCGGTGGATCAGGAACATTCCCGCGATGATCACGAAGATGATCACGGCGACGGTGACGGCTGTCTCCACGTCCTCACCTCCTCAGGGCGGAACTCAAGATTCCCGATCGCGGCTCCGGCCGCCGAAGCGACTGGCTCCGCCGTCGGTCCCCCATTCCTCTTCCCGGCTCCGAGCCTCCGCCGCGTCGTGGCCGATGGCCTCGTCGGCCATCAGACCGCTGGCGGTGCGGATACCTCCTGGGACGGTTGCTGCTGCCATCAGCCGGGCGGCGGCGGCCGGCTCCGTCTCCGGAGGGATCACCAGCAGGTCCAGGCGGCCCACCGTGCTGGAGAGGAGGATCACTTTGTTCGGGTCCTGCTCGTCGGCGAACCAGCCGACATGCACCGTGTGCCCTGAATGCACCGTGTGCCCTGTGCCGGGGAGCTTGCGCGGGATGACGGGCCAGTGGGCCGGGTTCACGGTGACGTGGGTGATCCGGCCCCAGCACGCGTCCAGCGCGTTCGTCAGAGTGGGGATCTCCCGGAGGAGATCACGGGAGCGGGGCCACCAGGCACCGTCCAGGAGACCTGGAACCGAGCCGGCCGGGGCCAGGGACAGCCTGGCCGACGCCGAAGGCAGGCGCTCTTTGACGATCGTAGGTTCGATGGTCGCGGTCATGACGCGGACCTGTCCCCGGCCTCCTCCTGGAGGTCGGTGTTGTTGCTCGCCGGGAACGACACCGACGTGGCGGCCGGTGTGCGAAGTGCTCCCGTCCGCTTCACTCTACGCCGCTCCGAGGCCCAGGGGCGCGCTCGTGAGCAGGCACGTGAGCAGGCACTTTACCGAGAGGTATCGAGTCCGGCACCGCCGGCGAGCGCAGCCGGTGCGGAGGCGCACGACTTACGGTGAGAGGACGATTGAGAGGATGCTTGAGAGGACGAGGTGCCGCGTTCGGCGGGGACACCGGATTCTCGCGGCGCCCCTCGCCGCCGTCGTCGTGCGGTCGTAACCATCCCGCCCACGCGCCTGCCGCGGTACAGCGCGACGGGGCCGGCGGAGGCGAAGAACATGATCTGCCCGATCCTCATCCCCGCGTAGACGCGCAGAGGGCGGATGGGCGTGAGCATCAGCGTCCACTGGCCGTGGGAACCGATGTCGCCGACGGGGCGGTGATCTCGGGACCCGTGAGGATCATTGCGTCTCAGCCTGGCGCACACCGGGCGAGGCCCGCCCCCCGGAGAGAGTGAGCTGGTGCGCTGCCATGAGCCCCACCCGCCGACTTCGCCAGGGGTTCATCCGCATTCGCGAAGCCGCTCCGCCGAGCCCGGTAAACGGCCTCTGACCAGCAAAAACGCCCTCCCGATGGGAGGGCGGAGCATGGGCGCCCCCGGCAGGACTCGAACCTGCGGCCAAGCGCTTAGAAGGCGCCTGCTCTATCCACTGAGCTACGGGGGCCGGTTGTGGTGGCCTCGGTCGTGGTGCCCGGGGTGTGGGCTGACCCGTGACGATGCCGGGGACAAGGATAGGGCTCCCGCGTCCATGTCCCAGTTGCTTCGCCTCCGTGGCTCGATGTGGAGGTTCGGTGAAGCGGTCCTGATAATCGCAGGCAGGTGCGAATCGCGCACCGCTTTTGGCCTCCTGCGCCCCGGGTGTTGTGCACTCGTTATGCCTGGACTGTGCCTGTGTCCCAGTCGCCCCTTCCGTCCCTTGTGTCCTGTCGGCGCGCAGACATGCTCATATGCTTCAGAATTCCCCTAAAATTGGGCATTCTTCGCATGTGGTGACCTTGGACGTACGGCCTCAGCTGCTCGACGCACTCTCCGCCCTGCGCGACCGTGTCGCTGCCGCACGCTTCCCGCTGCCCCTGGCGGGGGCCCCACGCGCGCGTGCCAACCGCGACGAACTGCTCGCGCAGCTCGACGACTATTTGGTGCCCCGCCTGAGAGAGCCCGAAGCGCCCTTGCTGGCCGTGGTGGGAGGATCCACCGGGGCCGGGAAATCGACGCTCGTCAACTCCCTCGTGGGCAGACGCGTGACCGAGGCGGGCGTGCTGCGGCCGACGACGCGAAATCCGGTGCTCGTCTGCCATCCGGAGGACCATCACTGGTTCAGCGGGATGCGCGTACTGCCCGACCTCACACGCGTGTGGAAGCCCGAGCACGAGCCGGCGGAGGAACTGATGCTGCCCGGCGAGGACGGCGCGCGCGTGCTGCGCGTCGAGACCGCCGACACGCTGCCGGCCGGGCTCGCCCTCCTCGACGCGCCCGACATCGACTCCCTGCTCGCCGACAACCGCGCCCTCGCCGCGGAACTGATCTGCGCGGCCGACATCTGGGTCATGGTCACCACGGCCGCGCGGTACGCCGACGCCGTCCCCTGGCACCTGCTGCGCACCGCCAAGGAGTACGACGCCACCCTGGTGACCGTTCTCGACAGGGTTCCTCATCAGGTCGTGTCCGAGGTGTCGCGGCAGTACGGCGCGCTCCTCACCAAGGCCGGCCTCGGCGAGGTACCCCGCTTCACCGTGCCCGAGCTGCCCGAGTCGGCCTGGGGAGGCGGACTGCTGCCGGCCAGCGCGGTGGCGGCGCTGCGCACCTGGCTCATCCAGCAGGCCCAGGACCCGGCGGCCCGGGAGCACGTCGTGGCCCGTACGGCATACGGGCTTCTCGACTCCCTCAAGGCCCGCATGCCCGAGCTCGCCAGTGCCGCCGCCGCCCAGTACGCGGCCGCGCTGCGGCTCACCGCCGCCGTGGACAGCGCGTACGACAGCGAGTACGCGCGCGTGCGGAGCCGGCTGCAGGCCGGCGCCGTACTCGCCGGGGACGCCCTGAAGCGCTGGCGCGCCTTCCCGCTCGACTGCTCCGCCGGGGAGCTCCTCGACTCGCTGGTGGACAGCCTGAGCACCCTCCTGCTGTGCGCCGTCACCGCCGCCGACGAGCGCGTCGACGACGCCTGGCGGCGCGAACCGGCCGCCGCCGCCCCCGAACTGGCCAACCGTGACCCGAGGCCGGAGAGTGTCGAGCACCGCATCGGGCTGGCCGTACGGCGATGGCGGCGGGAGCTCGAGGAGTACGCCGAGGACGAGGTGAGCGTCCACGACCGCAGCGTCGTCCCCGACTCCGAGGTCGTCACCGCCCTCGTCGCCACCGCGCTGCTGGGCGCCCGCCGGGCCCGGTCCGCGGGGGAGGGGCTCGCCGAGCGGATCGGGGCGCACGGGGCGCTGCGGCTGCGCGACCGGGCCGGGCGGCTGCTCGCCGAGCACCTGGACCGGGTCATGCACAACGAACGCGAGCGCCGGCTCGCTCCCCTCGACGCCCTGGAGATCCATCCGGACCCCCAGGCCGAGCTCATCGCCGCGCTGTCCGTACTGCTGAAGGAGAGGTGACCGGTGACTGCCGTCACTGACCAGGACCACACGGAGCACGTCGATCAGCGGGAGGACGGCGTCACCATGGACGACGAACGCGCAACCGACGTCCCTGCACATGTCCCTGAAGGCGCCCCTGTGGACATCCCTGTGAACGTCTCTTCAGGGGGCGCTTCCGATACGGCGGGCGCATGCGACGCCGCGGACGCTTGCGGCGCAGAGAGTCCTTCCGAACGCGGCCTCCCTGGAGAGGGCCGCGCGGAGGGCCGGCCGGACGGCGACCACGCGCGCGTGGGGGACGGTGACACCGACGCGCGCGTGGGCGGCCGCGACGCCGGCGGCCAGGAGGCCGGTGACGCCTCACGTCGTACGCCGCCCTCGTCACGCAAGGAGCCGTCCTCGTCCCGTACGCCGCCCTCCTCGCGTCCGCAGCCACCCTCCTCTCGTACGGAACCCTCCTCGCGTCCGCAGCCCTCATCGCGCAAGGAGCCCTCCTCGCGTGCGGAGTCCTCGTCTCGCGCGGAGCCCTCCCGTACGGAGTCCCCCTCGCGCACGGAGCCCTCCTCGCGCACGGACACCCCTTCCGGTACGGAATCCGCGGCCCCCTGGGACGACGGGCTCATCGCGCGGCGGGTGAACGAGACCGCCGCCTCCGAGCCGCCCGCCGTCGTGGAGCCCCGGGCCGTCGGCTCGCCGGTCGTGACGCCGCTCGCGTACGACGGGGCGCTGCGGTCCCGGCTCGACGCGCTGCGTGAACTGGTCGGGCTCTCCCGCACCCGGCTCGACAGCAAGACGCTCGCCGAGGCGGGCAAGGTGCTCGACGAGGCGGCCTCGCGGCGCAGGCTCTCCGGTCAGCACACCGTCGTCGCCATCGCCGGCGCCACCGGCAGCGGCAAGTCGCAGCTCTTCAACGCGCTCGCCGGAGTGACCATCTCGGAGACGGGCGTACGGCGTCCGACGACCGCCGCGCCCCTCGCGTGCAGCTGGAGCGACGGCGCGGCCGGCCTCATCGACCGGCTCGGCATCCCGCCACGACTGCGGCGGCGCCCGGCACAGAACGCGACCGCGGACGGGCAGCTGCGCGGGCTCGTCCTGGTCGACCTGCCCGACCACGACTCGGCGGCCGTACAGCACCGCGAGCAGGTCGACCGCGTCCTGGCGCTCGTCGACGCGGTCATCTGGGTGGTCGACCCCGAGAAGTACGCCGACGCCATGCTGCATGAGCGCTATCTGCGGCCCATGGCGGGGCACGCCGAGATCATGTTTGTCGTCCTGAACCAGACCGACCGGCTGCCCGGGGAGGCCACCGACCAGGTCCTCGACGACCTGCGGCGGCTGCTGGACGAGGACGGCATCGCGCTGGGCGAGCACGGCGAACCGGGCGCGACCGTGCTGGCGCTGTCCGCGCTCACCGGGGACGGCGTCGGTGACCTGCGCGAGGCGCTCGGCCAGTTCGTGGCGGAGCGCGGGGCCGCGGCGCGCCGGATCTCGGCCGACGTGGACGCCGCGGGGTGGCGGCTGCGGCCGGCGTACGCGGCGCGTCGGCGGACGGGGCTCACCGAGGAGGCGCGGGACGAGTTCTCCGCCCGGCTCGCGGACGCGATCGGTGCCACGGCCGCGGGCGAGGCCGCCGAGCGGGCATGGCTGCGCAACGCCAACCGCGCGTGCGGGACGCCCTGGCTGCGGCTGTGGCGCTGGTACCAGGACCGGGGCGAAGCCCCGACGGGACGCCTGACCCTGCGCGGTCAGACGGACGAGGAGGCCACCGCGCGCCAGCGCGTCGAACAGGCGGTGCGGACGGTCGCCGACCACGCGTCGGCCGGGCTGCCCACGGCCTGGGCGCAGGCGGTCCGCGAGGCGGCCGTACGGGGGGCCCAGGGGCTGCCCGAGGCGCTGGACGACCTGGCCGCGCGGGCCGGACTGCCGCCGGGGCGGCCGCCGCGGCCGGGCTGGTGG
This sequence comes from Streptomyces sp. DT2A-34, assembly GCF_030499515.1. Taxonomy (NCBI): domain Bacteria; kingdom Bacillati; phylum Actinomycetota; class Actinomycetes; order Kitasatosporales; family Streptomycetaceae; genus Streptomyces; species Streptomyces sp. DT2A-34. The sequence continues at coordinate 6,628,086 of NZ_JASTWJ010000001.1, forward strand.
CCGGCGGCGGTCCTGGTGCAGGCCGCCATGACGATCCTTCAGGTCATCGGCGGACTCTGGCTGGTGGGGCAGATCATCGGGGTCATGGCGCCCAACCTGGGCGTGCCGGTGCTGTTGATGGTGGCCGGCATCGTCGGCGGTCCGCTCGTCGAGTGGGGGTGCCGGATCGCGGCACGGGGACCGGCACGGCGGTACGGCTTGGAGGCGGAGCGGCGATTGCGGGAGGCGGCGGCCGGGTGCGGGCGGGCCCGGGTGCTGGATCCGGTGGCGGCGGAGCTGTTGCGCTATCGGGAGGTTCGGGAGCAGTACGGGCGCGTGATGGGGGCGGGGGTCGCGACGAGGTGAACGACGAGGCCAACGGCGAGGTGAACTGAGGGCGCGGTGGCTCGGGCCCCGGGCGACCTCGGGCACGGGCCGGTGGCTCACTCGTTCGGGTGGCCGAGATATCCACAGGCGGGCGGTGATCCACAGGGCTCAGCGGGCTCGGCCCGGCGGAGGCAGTCTGGCTTCGCGGCGATCGCGACGGAAGCGGTCGATCGCGGTGACGGCGGCGCAGGGACGTACCGGGGACGTATCGGGGACGTACGAGAGACGTCCCGGGGACGTGCCCGGGGTGCGCGGCCGTCACATCGGACGCAGCCGTACGGGACGGGCCCGTACGTGTATCCGCCCGGCCGGCGCGGCCGGGTGAGGGAGGGGTTCGAGATGAACGAGACGATCGTCTGCGCGGTGGGCAACGTGGCGACACAGCCCGTGTACCGGGAACTGGCGACGGGACCGTCCGCGCGCTTCCGGCTGGCGGTGACCGCGCGCTACCTGGACCGCGGGAAGAACGAGTGGACCGACGGGCACACCAACTTCTTCACGGTGTGGGCCAATCGGCAGCTCGCCACCAATGCCGCCGGGTCGCTGAACGTGGGCGATCCCGTCGTGGTGCAGGGCAGGCTGAAGGTGCGTTCGGACGTACGCGAGGGGCAGAGCTGGACCTCGGCCGACATCGACGCGGTGGCGATCGGCCACGACCTCGCCCGCGGCACCTCGGCCTTCCGGCGCACCCCCAGGCCGGAGGCGGGAGCCGCCGCCGCACCGGACCGCCCCGAGCCCGACTGGGAGACGCAACCCTCGGAGGGTGAAGCCCAACAGACCCCGGAACCAGCGGCAGTGACGTGACGTCAGTCACGCGCGGCCGTCGGCGCCGAAGCTGACCGAACTGCGGCTTATCGACGAATGCGTTCCGAACGGCCCCGGTGGATTTGTCGATAAGCCCTGCTCGGAACGGATCTTGGCGATAACGATTCCGAGTCGGATCGGCCCTCCGACGGGATCACAGGGAAGCGTGGTGCGGCGCGTCCCTAGGATGCCGGACATAGCTCTAGGGGCTTCTGATTCTGCTGGTGGGACCTTATCCCCCACGTCAACGGGTCCTGCTCGAAGGGGAATTCTGTGTTTTCTGCGTTCTCCGCGCTGTCGGTGCGCGGACGAGGGACGGCTGCCCGCCTCGCCGCCTCGACCCTGGTGTCCGGCCTCGTCGCCGCCTCGGTGATGGCCGGCGCGGGCACGGCAGCGGCCGACGCGACGGCGCGGAGCCAGGGCGGGGCGACCGCCACCATAGGCGGCCTGAAGACATACGGCGCGGCGGTCGTCCACGCCGACTCCGGCGACCAGGAGATCTCGGCGGGCCTGTTCGAGATGTCCGTCGACGGCGGCGGCACCCTGCAGACGTACTGCGTCGACATCCACAACCCCACGCAGCGCGACGCCAAGTATCACGAGACGTCCTGGGGCGGCACCTCGCTGGGCGCCAACAAGGACGCGGGCAGGATCCGCTGGATCCTGCAGAACTCCTACCCGCAGGTGAACGACCTCGCGGCACTCGCCGGCAAGGCGGGCGTCGAGGGCGGCCTCACCGAGCAGGACGCGGCGGCCGGCACCCAGGTGGCCATCTGGCGCTACTCCGACGGCGTGGACGTCGACGCCGCCGACCCGCAGGCCGAGAAGCTCGCGGACTACCTGGAGCACAGCGCACGCGCCGTGGCCGAGCCCCAGGCGTCGCTGACGCTCGACCCGCCCGCGGTCTCCGGCCACCCCGGCGAGCGGCTCGGTCCGGTGACAGTGCACACCAACGCCGGCAGCGTCACGGTGACGCCGCCCGCGGACGCCGCCACCAGCGGGGTGCGGATCGTGGACAAGGACGGCAAGGCCGTCACCTCCGCGGCCGACGGCGGTCAGGTGTTCTTCGAGGTGCCCGAGAAGGCCGCGGACGGCCAGGCCGAGCTGACCGTGCAGGCCTCGACGACCGTGCCGGTGGGGCGGGCCTTCGCCGCGGAGAGCCGCAGCCAGACGCAGATCCTGGCCGGCTCCAGCGAGTCGACCGTCTCGGCGACGGCGAGCGCGACCTGGGCGGGGACCGGTGCGATACCCGCACTGTCCGCGGCGGAGAACTGCGCCAAGGGCGGTGTCGACATCACCGCGGCCAACAAGGGCGACGAGGCCTTCACCTTCGAGCTGCTCGGGATCGAGTACAGCATCCCGGCGGGTGAATCGCGGACGGTGACGGTTCCGCTCCAGGAGGACCAGGCCTACGACTTCACCATCCAGGGCCCGGCCGGCTTCGAGCAGCGCTTCACCGGTGTGCTGGACTGCATGACGCAGGCGACCGAGGCCGACCAGGCGGGCGCCGTCACCCAGACCGTCAGTGAGCCGAGCCCCGCCACGGTCGGCACCACGTCCGACGACACCAACCTCGCCGCGACCGGTGGCTCCGCCATGACCCCCCTGATCGCGGGCATCGCCATCGGCCTGGTCCTGATCGGCGGCGCGGCTCTGGTCCTCGTACGGAAGAAGGAAGCGCGGACGCAGGGCTGAGCATCGGCGCGGCAGCGAATGAGCGCGAGGCAACTCGCGGAGGGGGCGCGGGCCGCCGTGGCCCAGGCCCCCTCGAAGCCGCCTGTCGCGCAGGCTCCCGAGCGCCTGCCGAAATTCGCTTCGTGCCGAGCGGTATGCGCCCTACTGTGGAGCGGTGGCGACTCAGGTGATCATCCTCAACGGTGGTTCCAGCTCGGGGAAGTCCGGGATCGTACGGTGCCTGCAGGCCGTACTGCCGGATCCGTGGCCGGCGTTCGGGGTCGACTCGTTCGTCGACGCCCTGCCCGCGAAGATGCAGGCCTCGGACGCGGGGATCGCGTTCGCTGCCGACGGCGGCGTGAGCGTCGGAGCGGACTTCATGGCGCTGCAGGCGGCCTGGATGGAGGGCATCGCGGCGATGGCCCGCGCAGGCGCCAGGATCATCGTCGACGACGTCTTCCTCGGCGGCGCGGCGTCCCGGCAGCGCTGGGAGAAGACTCTCGGCGGACTGACCGTGCTGTGGGTCGGCGTCAGGTGCGAGAGCGCGGTCGCCGCGGGCCGTGAGATCGCACGGGGAGACCGGGTCCCGGGGATGGCCGCGCTGCAGGCGGAGGTGGTTCACGAGGGCGTCGCCTACGACGTGGAGGTGGACACGACGCACACCGAGTCCTTGGCGTGTGCGCGCACCATCGCGGCCCGGGTCGGCTGACCGACTCACCTGACCGCCGCAGCTGACCGACTCCGCGGCTCTCGGCAGCCGGCCTGCAGGACAGCAAGATTCAGAGCGGGGTGACGGCAAGGCCGTCGCAGCCGAGCCGGCGGTGGGTGTGTCATCGATCTCGATGAGTTTCGGAAGCCGCGGGTCCATGGGCACGACGGTCGCTCGAAGCCCGCCCCGAGGGATTGATCATGCCCACCGCAGACAGCCCGCAGCGAATCGACACCACACCCGGCCCGCCGAGTCGCCGACACGGAACGACAGACCGCGGACGGCAAGGTGACGACGCGCAGCCCGCCGAGGGCGTGACGTTCTTGAGCTGCCATGTGGCCGACGCCGTCCGGATCGGGCTGGAGGCGGCCGGCGGCAAGAACCGCGAAGTGTTCTCGCCCACCATCGGCCGCCGGCTCCTCGACCGCGGACTGATCGACGAGATCGACCTGCACATCGCGCCGGTGCTCCTCGGCGACGGGATCCGGCTGTTCGACAACCCCGGCGGCTTCCCCGTACAGCTGGAGCTGCTCAACGGCGACGACCGCTCGGCCGGGGTGAACGTGCGGTACCGGCCGGTCGCGGCCGGGTGACTGCCGTGGCGTAGGCCCCACAGGCAGCGAATCCCCAGGTCAGAGCCCGCCGGTCATACGCGTTTCCACCCAGGGGTGGCGGTACGGCAAGATGGGGTGTATCTGCCCACTGCCTGATTTCAAGCTGCCGGACGGTTTCTCTTGGCTGAGTACATCTACACCATGCGCAAGACGCGTAAGGCAATCGGCGACAAGGTCATCCTTGACGACGTCTCGCTGAACTTCCTGCCCGGCGCGAAGATCGGTGTGGTCGGCCCGAACGGTGCCGGTAAGTCGACCATTCTGAAGATCATGGCGGGGCTGGAGCAGCCGTCGAACGGCGATGCCTTCCTGTCGCCGGGGTACACCGTCGGCATCCTGCTGCAGGAGCCGCCGCTGAGCGAGGACAAGACCGTCCTGGAGAACGTCCAGGAGGGTGTCGCCGAGGTCAAGGGCAAGCTCGACCGCTTCAACGAGATCGCCGAGCTGATGGCGACCGACTACTCCGACGCGCTGCTCGACGAGATGGGCAAGCTCCAGGAGGAGCTCGACCACGCCAACGCCTGGGACCTCGACGCCCAGCTGGAGCAGGCCATGGACGCGCTCGGGTGCCCGCCCGGCGACTGGGCCGTCACCAACCTCTCCGGTGGTGAGAGGCGCCGCGTCGCGCTGTGCAAGCTGCTGCTGGAGGCCCCCGACCTGCTGCTTCTCGACGAGCCCACCAACCACCTCGACGCCGAGTCGGTGAACTGGCTGGAGCAGCACCTCGCCAAGTACGAGGGCACCATCGTGGCCGTGACCCACGACCGGTACTTCCTCGACAACGTCGCCGGCTGGATCTGCGAGGTCGACCGCGGTCGGCTGCATGGCTACGAGGGCAACTACTCCAAGTACCTGGAGACCAAGCAGACCCGTCTCAAGGTCGAGGGTCAGAAGGACGCCAAGCGCGCCAAGCGGCTCAAGGAAGAGCTGGAGTGGGTGCGGTCGAACGCCAAGGGGCGGCAGGCCAAGTCCAAGGCGCGTCTGGCCCGCTACGAGGAGATGGCGGCCGAGGCCGACAAGATGCGGAAGCTGGACTTCGAGGAGATCCAGATCCCGCCGGGCCCGCGGCTCGGCAACATCGTCGTCGAGGTCTCCAACCTCACCAAGGGCTTCGGCGACAAGGTCCTCATCGACGACCTCAGCTTCACGCTGCCGCGCAACGGCATCGTGGGTGTCATCGGCCCCAACGGCGCCGGCAAGACCACCCTCTTCAAGATGATCCAGGGTCTGGAGACGCCCGACTCCGGCGAGATCAAGGTCGGCGAGACCGTCAAGATCTCGTACGTCGACCAGAGCCGCGCGAACATCGACCCGAAGAAGACCCTGTGGGCGGTCGTCTCCGACGAGCTCGACTACATCAATGTGGGTCAGGTCGAGATGCCGTCGCGGGCCTACGTCTCCGCCTTCGGCTTCAAGGGCCCCGACCAGCAGAAGCCGGCCGGTGTGCTTTCCGGTGGTGAGCGCAACCGTCTCAACCTCGCCCTCACCCTCAAGCAGGGCGGCAACCTGCTGCTCCTCGACGAGCCGACGAACGACCTCGACGTCGAGACGCTGGGCTCCCTGGAGAACGCGCTGCTCGAGTTCCCGGGCGCGGCCGTGGTCGTCTCCCACGACCGGTGGTTCCTCGACCGGGTCGCCACCCACATCCTCGCCTACGAGGGTGACTCCAAGTGGTTCTGGTTCGAGGGCAACTTCGAGTCGTACGAGAAGAACAAGATCGAGCGGCTCGGACCGGACGCCGCGCGTCCGCACCGCGCCACCTACAAGAAGCTGACCCGGGGCTGATCGATCTTGCGGCACATCTACCGCTGCCCGCTGCGCTGGGCGGACATGGACGCGTACGGCCACGTCAACAACGTGGTCTTCCTCCGCTACCTGGAGGAAGCCCGTATCGATTTCCTGTTCCGCCCGGAGAAGGACTTCAAGCAGGGGTCCGTGGTGGCGCGCCATGAGATCGACTACAAGCGGCAGCTCGTCCACCGGCACACCCCCGTGGACATCGAGCTGTGGGTCACGGAGATCAGAGCGGCGTCCTTCACCATCACCTACGAGGTGAAGGACGACGATCTCGTCTATGTGTGCGCGTCGACGGTGATTGTGCCGTTCGACTTCGAGGCGCAGCGCCCGCGCAGGCTCACCACGGAGGAGCGGGAGTTCCTGCGGGAGTACCGGGACGACAGCGAGGAGGAGGCCGTCGCCGCATGACGGTGCTCCACCTCGCCGACGAGGGGGAGGCGGCGGATCTCGCGGCCTTCCTCTCCCGGCTGCTCCACTACGACCGTTCCGCCGCGGTGCGTCTGCAGGCGGCCGGCACCGCGCTCGCCGTCTTCGGGCGGCCGCCGTCCTTCGAGGTGCTGGCGATCCGCGCGGTGCGACTGGCGAAGCCGTACGAGAACGGGCTCGACGTCACGCTGGACGTGACCGTGTCCGCGGGCGAGCTGCTGGAGTCCGTCGACGAGGCGGCCGGCACGGCCGTCGTCCCGGCCGCGGTGACCGGCCCGCCGTGGGCCGGCGTGCTGCCGCCGCGCGGTGGCTGGCGGCGCGAGGCGGCACTGCCGGCGCCGGGCGAGCTGCAGGCCATGGTCGGCGCGGCGGTCGCCGAATTCCGGTCCCGTACGCAGGAGTTGGCGCCCGAGCAGCGTACCCGGGCCGAACTCGACCGGATCGGGCGCGAGATCTGGTCCCGGACGGTCGGGGACACCCGGCTTCCGGTACGGGCCCTGCACGCGGCCCAGTCGCTGGGCTTCCTGCGCGTACGAGGCGGCACGCAGGCGCCCGACGCGGCGCACCTGGCGCTGTTCTCGTCGGGCGCGTGGCTGCGGCTGCGCACGCCGTACGGGTCGATCGCCGTACGCAGGGCGGGGCTCGGGGCGCTGGACGTCAGCGTCCGCTGAGCCCGGCCGTACGAGCGCTCCGGCTGCTACGCCGATACGGCAGGATCAGCCCGCCGTGTTCACCATCGACGCCGCCGCGTACGTCAGGTAGTTCCACAGCGTCCGCTCGTGCTCCTCGGAGAGGCCGAGCTCGTCGACGGCGACCCGCATGTGCTTCAGCCAGGCGTCGTGGGCCGCGCGGTCGACGGTGAAGGGGGCGTGGCGCATCCGCAGCCGGGGGTGGCCGCGGTTCTCGCTGTACGTCGTCGGGCCGCCCCAGTACTGGATCAGGAACAGGGTCAGGCGCTCCTCGGCCGGGCCCAGGTCCTCCTCGGGGTACATGGGCCGCAGGAGCGGGTCCTCGGCGACACCCTCGTAGAAACGGTGGACGAGTCGGCGGAAGGTCTCCTCCCCGCCGACCTGCTCGTAGAAGGTCTGCTCCTGAAGCGTGCCGCGCCGAATCTCGGTCACTGTGGGCTGCCTCGCATGTGTCGTTCCGGTCCGCCCGAATCTGTTCTGCCGGGGGTCCGGGGTTGTCCCCCGGGAAATGCAGTACGTCACCCATGGTCTCAGACCGGGCGGCCGAGGACTCAAGGCCTAGGACCACCCCCACCGAGCCATGGATTCAGGCCGCGGCACTCGCCTCGTGCCGCCCGCCGCAGCACAGTGGACGTATGAGCGCGCAGGAGCTCGGCAGGGAGGCAGCGGAGCTCGCCGACGTCGCCGCCTCGGCGCGGGCCGCACTGGTCGGCGAGATCGAGGCGAGCGGGGCGTGGGCCGAGGACCCGGTGTGGCGGGAGGTCTTCGCCGCCGTTCCGCGGCATGTGTTCGTGCCGTACTACTACGTCGGCGTCGCCGGCGGCTACGAGCGTCGCTGGGGTCAGAGCCCCGACCCGGCCGCGCGGGAGCGCTGGGGGCGCGGGGCGTACCTCGACACCCCGCTGGCCACCCGGCTGCGCGACGGCGAGCTGCTCTCCTCCAGCAGTCAGCCGTCGCTGATGGCGATGATGCTGGTCGCGCTGGAGGTGGAGGACGGCAACAGAGTCCTGGAGATCGGCGCGGGCACGGGCTACAACGCCGCCCTGCTCGCCCACCGGCTCGGCGACGACGACCTCGTCACCACCGTCGACCTGGAGCCGGAGATCACCGAGTCGGCCCGGCAGCACCTGGCCGCCGCCGGGTACCACCCCGTCGTCGTCACCGGCGACGGCGCCCGCGGCGTACCCGAACGCGCCCCCTTCGACCGGATCATCGCGACCTGCACCCTGCGGTCGATCCCCCGCGCCTGGCTCGCCCAGTGCCGCCCCGGCGCCCGCATCCTGACTCCGCTCGCCACCGGCCTGGTCGCCCTCGTCGTGCACGACGCCGAGCACGCCGAGGGGCGCTTCCTGTACACACCCGCCTACTTCGTGCCGCTGCGCGGCGGGACCCTGTCCGAAACGGAGCCCGCTCACGTGGGCGGGCTGCCCCGCCGGGCCAGGGAGCACGAGCTGTTCCGCTTCCTGCTGGCCCTGACCCGCGGCAGCCTCGATCCGCAGGAGGCGTACGCGCTGTGGGAACGCGAGGGGCAGCCGCAGAGGGAGCGGTACGGGATCACCGTGAGCGGCGAGCACGAGTGGGCGTGGCTGGACGATCCGGAGGGGCCGTACGCATGGGCACTGCCCGGCTGAAACACCGGGAGGGGGCGGTCGTACGGCACTTGCTCGCCGTACGACCGCCCCCTCCTGGTATCGAGAAGACCTAGCCGCGTCGGATCGTGATCGTCGTCCACGCCCCGACGTGCACCCGGTCGCCGTCCTGCAGCGGTACCGGCACGAAGGGCTGGATCGGGTCCTCGGAGCCGTTCACCGTCGTGCCGTTCGTCGAGTTCTGGTCGACGACAGCCCAGGTGCCGTCCGGCTGCTGGACCAGGACCGCGTGCTGGTGCGAGACGCCCGGGTCCTCCGGCGGCACCGACAGGTCGATGTCCGGGGTGTCGCCGGTGGAGTGGCGGCGGCGGCCGATGGTGACCTGGTTGCCGGTGAGGGCGCGCTGCTGCTCGGGCGAGTACGCGGGCAGGTTCAGGCCCGCGGCCTCGGGGCCGGAGCGCTGCATCATCGCCATGAAGTACTCGCGGTCCGGACCGATGGTCGCCGACCAGGTCGTCGGCGTCGTCGGCTGCTGCGGGTAACCCGGGCCGGGGGGCGGCGGGGCCTGGGGCGAGCCGGGCTGCGGGTAGCCGTAGCCGCCCTGAGCGGGGCCGCCGGGGCCGCCGGGACCACCGGGACCGCCAGGGCCACCGGGGCCCGACGACGGCGGCGAGATCACCCAGTCGTCACCGCCACCGAAGGACGGGCCGCCCTGCTGCGGAGGACGGTGGGTCTCCTGCGGGAAGCCGGGCGGGGCGGGCGGGCCGCCGGGGCCTGCCTGCCCGGGCTGCTGGAACGCCTGCGGAGCACCACTGATCGCGCCGGGACCGCCGGACGGGGTGGGGCCGGGTGGCGGTGGAACGGGCCGCGAGGGGTCACCGCCGAAGCCGCCGGGGCCACCAGGGCCGCCGGGGTTGGGGTTGCCCGGACCGCCGGGGCCTGGGCCGAAGCCGCCAGGGCCGCCGGGCCCACCGGGCCCACCGGGGTTGGGGTTGCCGGGGCCTGAGCCGAAGCCGCCAGGGCCACCAGGGCCGCCGGGGTTGGGGTTGCCCGGACCGCCGGGACCCGCGCCGAAGCCGCCCGGGCCAGGGCCAGGACCGGGGCCGCCGGGACCGCCGGACCCACCGGGACCAGGGCCGCCAGGATTACCCGGACCACCCGGACTGCCATGGCCACCCGGACCGCCATGGCCACCCGGACCGCCATGGCCACCCGGCCCCTGCGGCTCCGCGCCGAACGGCGGGATCGGTTCCGCCGGGCGGTTCACCTGGGACGGGCGCGAGCCCTGGTACTCGTACGAGTCACCGCCGCCGAACGACGGTGGCGGCGCCGACTGCTGCTGGAAGTGGGAGGGCAGGCCCGGGCCGCCGGGCGCCTGGGTGCGCGGGGCGGCGGGCGTGTACGACGTCGCCGTGTTGGTCAGGAAGTTCCACCGGCACTCCTCGCAGAACGGCGCACCGCCCTCACGCGGGGTACGGCACTGCGGGCAGAGCTCCGGCTCCGGTACGGCGGACGTGGGCGGCGGGCCGCCGTTCGGGCCACCGAACGGGCCGCCGGGTGGCGGGAAGCCGTAGCCACCGCCGGGCGGGGGCGGCGGCGGAGGGGGTGGAGGTACGGCACCGGCCATGCGGTGACCGCAGACCTCGCACCAGTCGTCGGAACCCGACTGGTGTCCGTTCGGGCAGGTCGGCATGTCGGCGCTTCCCCCTCTCCTTTCCGGCCGGTTCGACCGGATTTTCTCCAACCCCAAGGGGTCAGGCTCGCTGCTTTTCAGGGTCCTGCTAGGGCACTACTAGGGCGCTACTAGGGCACTACTAGGGCGCTACTAGGGCGCTACTAGGGCGCTACTCGGTCACTTCTTTACACGAACAGTCTTTGTCGACCGTGTCTCGAGAGTCATCTCATCGGCCTCCGCGACCTTCGCCTTCAGTCGCACAGTACCTGCCGCGGCATCGACCACGTCCACCACCTTCGCAAGGAGTTTCGCCGTATCCGCGTTTCCGGAGGCGCTGGCGAGCTGAACGGCGCGGCCCAATTTGGCCGTTGCTCCATCCATATCCCCCGCTTTGCGTAGATCAAGACCTTGCTGGATGGCTTGTGCCAGTTCAGCTTGGCCCGTGTAGTGGGCAACCTGGGGGTTGATCGACGTCGAGGCGACCATGTCGTCGGTCCATACGGCCCGTACGAGCCCCTGGGCGCCCAAGTTCTGCGCGGTGCCGTCAGGTTGCGGGATGACCAGGGAGACCCGGGCGGCGAGCATCTCCCGGCCGAGGTCGGCGGCGGGAACCTCGACGCATACGTGGTAGTCGCGGGACTCGTCGCCCCAGGAGCCGGTGGGGTAGTCCCCGGCGCGAGGGCCGGCCTCCGTGCGGCGGTCGGTCAACTCCTCGACGGTCGGCGCGACTTGCTTGACGAACTTGATGGTCGTGCCGACCGGCGTCCACACGCGCAGCGCGACGTCCGCGACCTCCTTGCCCATCGCCGTCTCCATCATCCGCGTGAAGTCGGCGGCGAGACCGGCCGGGTCGGCGACGATGTCGGCGCTGCCGAGCAGGGCGGAGGCGATTGCTGTGACTTCTTTCACTTCCCAGTCCGTACCCACGCCGCGGGCGTCACAGGTGAAGCGTCCGGCACAGGCGTCGAGCGCGGACCTGAGGTCCTCGGGCGACTCGTGTTCATTGCGGCCGTCGGTGAGCAGGATGCCGTGCCGGATGGCGACGTCGGCCGAGGACAGCAGGCGGTCGGCGAGGCGCAGCCAGGTGCCGATGGCCGTGCCGCCGCACGCGCTGAGCCTGCGCAGGGCCTGCTTGGCCTGGTCGCGGGTGGTGGCGTCGGCCACGGCCAGGCGGCCGCCGCCGGGATAGACCTCCTTGGCCACGTGCGTGCCGCCGACCACCGCGAAGTGCACGCCGTCGCGCAGGGTGTCGATCGCGGCGGCCGTGGCGTCGCGGGCGTTGCGCATCTTGGTCGGCGGGTAGTCCATCGAACCCGAGCAGTCGACCATGATCGCCACCGCCGCGGACGGGCCCTGCCCCGGCGAGTAGAGGTGGGGCGCGGCGACCGCGCTCCCGACCGTGCCGCCGCCGGTCGAGGTCACCGTGACGATCGCGTTGACCTCGCGACCGCCCTCCGGCAGGTACTCGTTCTGGTACACGTCCACCGAGAACTGCGGCACGTTCGACTTCGAGAAATTGGCCATGTGTTCTCAAATCCCCCTAAAGAACCCCGTGGTGGGGCCATGGCTGTCGGCGGACCGGTCCCCTCCGGTCCGATGAGGCCGTTCGTCCAGGCTGTCCCCGCGGTGCGGCCTCAGGCCGATCCTGCCCCCATCGGCGGTGCCGGGAACGGCAGGACGGCCACTGTTACGTTGTCGTGGCCCCCGCCGTCGAGGGCGTGACCGACGAGCACCTGGGCGCTGTGCAGGGGGCGCGCGGCGGCGTCGAGGGGCACGACCTCGGCCATGTCGTCGGCCGCCTCCGCGTAGTTCCACAGCCCGTCCGTGCACACCACCACCACACCCGGACGGTCCGGCTTGAAGGAAGCGGTGTGCGGCTCCAGTTCGTAGGCGTCCGCGCCGAGCCAGCCCGTGATCGCGTGGGCGCGCTCGTCGGCGTATGCCTCGGCCTCGTTCATCAGGCCGGCGGCGACCATCTGCGCGGCCCAGGAGTCGTCCTCGGTGAGCCGGGCCGGGGGTGTGCTGCGGTCCACCGGGACCCAGTAGGCGCGGCTGTCGCCGACCCAGCCGACGATCAGCAGCTCGGGCGTCACCACGGAGCCGACGATCGTGCAGGCGGGGGCGTTCTGGTGCGGGCCCTGCTCGCGGACCGTGGCCGGCTCGGCGGCCAGCGCGTTGACCGCGTTCGCGGCGGCGACGATCGCGTCGTGCATGGCCTGCTGCGGGTGCGTGCCGCGCGGCAGGGCGGCCAGCAGTGACTCGCTCGCCGTCCGGGAGGCGGCCATCGACGCGTCGTCAGGGCGGGTCGCCGAGGACACTCCGTCGCAGACGATCGCCAGGACCGCGGGCCGGCCGTCGGGCAGCGCGGTGCAGGCCACGGTGAACGCGTCCTCGTTGCGGTGGTGGCGCAGACCGCGGTCGCTGACGGCGGCCACCGGACCGGCGTCCAGCTCCATGTGGTCGCGTTCGCGCGGCTGGGCGTGACCGCAGTTCTCGCAGTACCCGTCGTGGTCGACGCGGCCCGCACGGCAGGCCACGCACACCTTGGTGCCCTCGGGCGGGGTCGGCAGGTCGGTGACGACGCGCGGATCGGGCGCCTGCAAGGGGTACTCCTCGGGCTCGGGAGGACGGTCGAAACGGACGCCGGAGGCCGGGGAGTCGGGGGAGCCGGTCGGGGCGGGCGGGCCGTGGGGAGCGGGCGGCGTCCCCGGGCCGGCCGGCGCGCCGTGGCTGCCCGGGGCCGGGACGGTGGAGAAGCCGGGTGGTGCGTGGTGGCCGGGGGCCGGGAAGCCGCCCGGGAGGCCGGGGTCGGCGGAGGCCGGGGCGCCGGGCGACACGTCGGGACCGCTCGCCGCCGGCGGCATCGGTGCGGCGTGCGGCGGTGACGGGGGGAGCGGGGGCGTGCCCGGGGGCAGTTCGTGTCCGCCGGAGCCGACCGGCGTGGCGGCGCCGGGCCAGTCCGTGCCGGGCGCGCCCGTGGCGGGGTGCGGCGCCGAGCCGTTCATGACGATGGTCGGGTTGTCGTCCGGCCGTACGGGTACGGCGGACAGGTCGTATCCGCACGCACCGCAGAAACGGTCACCCGACTCGAGCGGCCATTCACAGCTCGGGCAGGCGGACAGTTGGGGCATCTGCGACATCAACTACACCCACGTCCGGGGGCGGTAACGGTTTGCACGTTCCACCAGGTCGATCCTCTCCTCGCCGCCCTGTGCGAGCCGGGCCAGCGTGCGGTACGAACGTTCCAGGCCGAAACGCAGTCCCCGCTCGTCCAGGCCGCTGCCGAGCAGCGTCCGTCCTCCGGTGGCGGCGGGAGGGGCGGAACCCTGGCCACCGGAGAGTATCCAGTCCAGCGCGCAGCCGAGGACTTCCGCCGACAACTGCTCCCGGCGCGCCGGGTCCAGACCGTACGCGTCCAGCGCCTCGACCTGGCCCGCGGCCGCGGTCAGGTCGTCAAGAAACGGTACGTCAGCGGCGAGCGCCGTGCGCCCACGCAGCCGGGCGCGGACGGCCGCCACGCGTGCGGCCGTGTAGTGAATGGAGCTCTCCGGAACCGACTCCAGTGTCCGTACGGCGCTACGGCGGTCGCCGGCCGCCAGCTGGACGCGGGCGAGACCGAAGGCGGCGCTCACATAGCTCGGATCGGTCGACCACACCAGGCGGTAGTACTCGGCGGCGTTGTCCAGCTGGCCCAGCACCTCCGCGCACAGGCCGAGGGCCAGCTTGGGGGCCATCTCGCCGGGGAAGGCGTCGTAGATCGCGTCGAAGGCGAGCGCGGCGCCCTCGTGGTCGCCGGTGACGAGCGCGGCCACGCCGCGGTACCAGACGACCCGCCAGTCGTCGGGCCGCTCGTCCTCCAGCTTCAGCAGGGCCTCGTGCGCGGTGCCCGAGTCGCCGTTCTCCAGCCAGGCCCGCACCTGCCGCAGCCGCGTCTCGGTCGACGGCGCCGCAGCGGCGGCGAGAGCGCCGAGCAACTCGGCGGGCGCGGTGGTCATCAGGCCCGCCAGGAAACCGGCGTTGGGGTCGGAGGGGTCGACCCGGGGGACCGGAAGCGTGAGGGCGGCGACGGCGGCGTCGACGACCTTGACGATGCCGGCGGAAACAGCAGGCGGGTTGGCCACAGGGAGGGAGAGCTGCTTCTGGGTACGCACGACCCGCGCCCCCAACCGCGACACCTCGCCGGCCGCCTTCGGGAACAGCTCCGTGTCCGTGACCCGCACCTCGGGGCCGAACAGGGTCGACAGCGACGGCCTGGCCCGACCCGTCTGCAGGGACACGACCTCCCGCAGCACGCCGGTCAGTTGCTCCGTCATCTCCTGCGCGGAGGCGAAGCGGCGGGCCGGGTCGGGGTCGGTGGCGCGGACCAGGAGGCGGTAGAAGGACTCGTACTGGCGGAAGACCTCGATGTTGTCGGGGTCGGGCAGCGAGTCGACGTAGACGTTCGTGTAGCCCTGGAAGTCGAAGGCCAGGACGGCCAGGGTGCGCGCGACGGTGTACAGGTCGGACGCCACCGACGGGCCGACCTCCGCGACCTCCGGCGCCTGGTAGCCCACCGTGCCGTAGATGGCCGACTCGTCGTCGTCCATCCTGCGCACCGCGCCCATGTCGATCAGCTTGAGCTGGTCCTCGGTCTGGATGGCGTTGTCGACCTTGAAGTCGCAGTACAGCAGGTTGCGGCTGTGCAGGTGGCCGAGGGCCTCCAGCGCCTCGATGCCGTACGCGCACGCCTGCTCGACGGGGAGCGGGTCACGCTTCCCGGTGGGCGTACGGCGGCCGTTGGCGATCTCCTTCAGCGACTTGCCGCCGACGTACTCCATCACGATGTAGCCGTCGAGCGAGCCCGTGCGCTGGTCGAGGTGCTCGACGAAGTTGTAGATCCGCACGATGTTGGCGTGCTCGATCTCCGCGAGGAAGCGCCGCTCGGAGATCGCCGCCGCCATCGCGTCCTGGTCGCCGGTGTCGAGCAGGCCCTTGAGCACCACCCAGCGGTCGGAGACCGCGCGGTCCACGGCGAGGTAGATCCAGCCGAGGCCGCCGTGCGCCAGACAGCCCACGACCTCGTACTGGCCGTGCACGATGTCGCCGGCCCTCAGCTTCGGGACGAAGGAATACGGGTGACCGCACTTCGTGCAGAAGCCCTCCGTGCGGCCCGGCCGGTCGCCGCGCGCCCGGCCCACCGGCGCCCCGCAGTCCGAGCGGGAGCAGAACCGCTTGCGCTCGGGCACCTCCGGGTTCTCCAGCACCATCGCGCGCGGGTCGGGCCGCGGCACGTCCGGGACCTGGACCAGGCCGACGCCGAGCCGGCCGCGGCCGCTGGAGCCGGCGGTCGAGCCGGAGCTGCGCACCGACACCGAGCGGCTCGTGGAACGGCCCGACAGTGAGCGCGACAGCCGTCCCGACACCGAGCGCCGGGACTTCGACGACTGCGACGACGTACGCGAACTGCCGCGGCCGGTGGAGCGGGAGCTGCCGCTGCCCGCCGAGCCGCGCGAGTCCTTGCCGCCGGCCGTCACCCCGGTGGGCGGCGAGCCCACCATGCCGGTCGCCGAGACGACCGGGGCGAGGCCGCAGGTGTCGCAGTACAGCTCGCCGCCGCCCACGTCCTCGTACGTCCCGCCGCAGTCGGGCCGCTGGCAGGTCTGTTGTGGCTGACTCATGACGACGACTCCCCCCTGTTCCCCCTGCCCCTCATGATCCCGGCCCCTGCCGGTCCTCGGTCCCGCGCGGACCCGGCACGCGCGGGCTGCCGAGCAGTTCGGCGGCCGCCTGCTGGTAGCGCAGGACCGCCTGTTCGGCGACGCGCAGGTCGCAGGGGGCGCTCCACAGCATGCGGCGGGCCGCGTCGTACCGCTCGATGAGGAACGGGTCCTCCGCCAGGCCGTGCCGGGCGACCTTCGCCTTGTACGCGTCGAGGCGGCCGCGCAGCTCGGCGCGGACCGCCAGGGGCGCGGTGACCGCGGTCAACGACTCGCGGGCGCGCAGCAGTTCGTCCTCCGCCTTCTGCTCCAGGGACTCCAGGAGCGGGGACAGGCGGTGCCACTGGGCGTGTCTGCGGTACTCGGCGGCCGTCGCCAGCTGCTCCTGCAGCGCGGTCGGCGGGCCGCTGACGACCGGCACCTCCGTGGCGGCGATCTTCGCCAGCACCTCGCCGCGCGCGGTGCGGGCCTCGGCGAGTGTGCGGTCCGCGCGGGAGAGCACGTCGCGCAGTTTGATCAGACGCTGCTCGGCGTCCTGACGGACCGTCAGGACGGCGTCGATCTCCCGGCGTACGTCCTCCAGGGCGCGCGCTTCCCGGTCGTAGACCGTGGTGTCCGGCTTGCCCCCGCCGGGTGCCGAACTCCCTTGCGTGGGGACCCAGTAGGCGAGCGGGTCGGACACCACCTGCGCGCGCAGGTGGGTGAGTGTGCGCGTGATGCGCTCCAGGTCGTCGCCCGCCGGGTGCTCGCCGGGGCGTACGCCCACGGAGTGCGCGAGCCGGCGGGTGCGCTGGAGCTCCGCGGCCAGTAAATCGATACGGGCGGGCAGCGCCGACCAGACCGCGTCGGCGGCGACGACCATGTCCAGCGAGGTCGCGTACAGCTCGTTCATCCGGTCCACCAGGGTGACCAGGGTGAACTGTTCGCTGAGCTTGCCCGAACCGCCGTGCAGGGTCGGGGCGTTCGCCGTGGCCCCCGCCGAGCCCGCGACCGTCACGGACTCGCCGCGCAGCAGTTCCGTCAGCTCCACCAGGTCGTCGCGGCTGGACCAGCGGCGCCGGGAGCGGATCTCGCGGGCGGAGCGCAACGCGTCCGTGTACGCGTCGAAGTACGCCCACAGCAGCGTGATCGACGCCTCCGCGGCCGTCCAGCGCTCTTTGGTGACGCCCGTGAGCTCGGCGCCCTCGAGAAGTCTGCGGCCCGCGTGGTCCTGCAGGGCGAGAAGCGAGGTCTCGATCGCCTCGTGCTCCGCGCCGAGCCGCGCCAGCGCACGGTCCACCTCGTCCCGGTCCATCACCGGCCCGGCGGGGTCCGTGACGCCCATCGATCACCTCTCGCTGCGTTGTGTTCCGTCAGTGGTCTGTGTCAGTGGTCTTCGTCAGTCTGCGTCAGTTCGTCGGTCTTCGTCATCGGTTGTTCGTCATGGGCAGTTCGTCAGTTGATGATCGGTCACTTGTACCGGGCTGTGGGAGGAGTCGCCGACGCCGACTTCTTGTCGCCCTGGTCCATCGTCGGGTGCAGCCACTTCTCGTACGACGCCTCCCAGCCGCCGTCCTTGACGTAGTCCTCCAGGGTCCGGTTGACCTGGCGTACCAGATCGTCGGAGCCCCGTTTCATCGCCACGCCGTAGTACTCGTCGGTGAACAGTCCGCCCTTGAGTTCCACCGTGGGATCCTGCGCGGCCTGACTCGCGGCGAGCGCACCGTCCGTCACGACCGCGTCGACCTCGCCGAGTTGCAACTTCACCAGGCAGTCGAGCTGGTTGGGGACGGTGGTCCTGATGTCGGCGGAGGCGGGGAGGTCGCGGTTCTTCCTGCCCGCTTCGAGGTTGTCGTACGCCGTGGAACCCGTCGCCGAGCAGATGCGCTTGCCGGCGAGAGTGTCGTTGTAGCCCGTGATGGTCGAGGTCTTGGGCGCCAGGACCTGCTGGCCGGTCACGAAGTAGGGGGCGGAGAAGGCGACTTGCTCGATACGGTCGCAGTTGATCGTCATGGTGCGGACCACCATGTCGACCTCGCCCTTCTGGATCGCCTCGACACGGCGGCTGGTCGGGATGGCCTTGAACCGCACCGCGTCACGGTCGCCGAGGATGTCCTGGGCGATCCGGTGGACCAGGTCGATGTCGAACCCCTCCAGCTCACCCGAGGGGTTGTTCGGGTCGAGGTAACCCCAGCGGTAGCTGTTGGTGTCGACGCCGACGATCAGGCGCCGGTCCTTGCGGTCCTTGATGGCGTCGACGGTCGGGGTCTTTCCGTCGCCGCCGGACGGCGACAGGCTCTTGTCCTGCGGCTTCTCGCAGTCCCCGGCCCGCACCTGGCTGCTGTGGGCGACACCCCGGCCCCCGAGGGCCGTACCGCCGTCCCCGTCGTACTGGGACAGGGGCAGCAGCAGCGCGAAGACCACCGCCAGGGCGCAGACGGACGCCATCGCGCCCACCCCGCCCCAGCCGCGCAGGCCGGCCCGCAGACGCCGCCACGGGCTGCCCGCACCCCGGAGGCGAACCGAGTCGTCGCGTACGTTCATCGTCCTGCCCCCTTTCACCGGTACTCCGAGAGCCTGCGACCGATGCCGAGCACCGCGCCGGCCGCGCCCAGGACCGCGAGGACCGCGGCGCCGGTCGGGAGGCCGGTCAGCGAGTCACGGCCGTCGCTCGCGGCCTGCTTGAACTCGTTCTGCTCGTGCTTGAGCGCCGCCGCGATTGCCTTGTCGACATTGTCGAAGCACACGCTCGTCGGCTCCTTCGCGGCACCGATGACGCGGTCGCGGGCGGCCTGGTAGTTGCCCGAGTTGTTGTCGTCGCGGGCGATGACGTGGCGGTCCTTCCAGATCTTCATGAAGCCGTTCGCGTCCTGAACGGGCTTCTTCCCCGCCGTGTCGTCGGCGAGGCCCTCGGCGCGGACGAGCGCCTTGCCGAGCTGTTCGATCTCCTGGTCGTAGCCCCACTCGTACGCGTCCACCACCGTGCCGTCGTCGAGCGTCGTGGTGTCCGCGCCGCGGCGGACCAGGTTCAGGTTCTCGTCGCTGCGGGCGGTCAGGGAGGCGATGCGGGCCTCGTGCAGCACGTTGAGCGAGCGGACGCCGTGGTCGTAGGAGTCGGTCAGGCCCGCGCGCGCGACGGTGTGGCCCACGGTCAGCCACAGCAGGACCACGGTGGAGGCGGCCGTGGCGGTGACCAGGCCGTGGTTCAGGACCCGGTTGGTGCGCCGGTAGTTGCGGCGCTGGGCCCAGGCGAGGGCGGCCAGGGCGAGGAGGCCGAGGCCGGCCGCGGCCCAGGGGAACGACTTCGCGTCGGCGTAGTCGTCGCGCAGGCGCTGGTTCTCCGTCTGGTGGAGCTTCTCGGCGGCCGGCAGCATCTTCTGCTGCATCATCTCGTTCGCCGCGCGCAGATAGGCGCCGCCCACGGGGTAGCCCTGGCGGTTGTTGGCCCTCGCCGTCTCGATCAGGCCCTTGTACTGCGGCAGCAGTCTGCTGAGTTCGGCGATGGTGTTGGCCGAGGTGGAACCCGGTTCGGAGTTGGCGGCGGCGGTGACGAGTTTCGAGGCCGCCGTGCGGATGTCCCTCTCGTAGCCCTCGCGCATCGCGGGCTTTTCCTGCAGGCCCGCGAGATAGCCGCTGGCCGCCGCGGTGTTGGCGTCCGCCAGGGAGCGGTAGATGTCGGCCGCGTCCGAGCTGAGGGGCTGGCTGCGGTGGAGAACGTCGTCGGCGGCGCTCGCCCGCTCGGTCATCTGCCAGGCGGCCACGGCACCGAAGGCGACCACGAGGAGGGCGAGCAGGGCGCCGATGATCCGCAGGCGGCCGGGCTCGGTGGTGGCGGCCGCGCGGAGCTGGTCGAGGCCCTCGGCGAAGGCGGTGCGGCGGGGCCCCGCGGCCGGTGCGGTGGGGGAGGCCGGGGGCGTGGCGGGCCGGGCGGGCTGTGGCGGTACGGACGTCAGGGTGGGCGCGCCGGGCGCCGGGGCGTGTTCCGGTGGTGGTGCCGCGCTCTTCGGCGTCTGTGTCACTGCTGACCTCCCCCGTGGTCATCCGTCGCGGCAAGTATCGCTGCCGGGACTGACATCCGCACCGGGCTTCACTGGATCTTGATCGGATCGCAGCGGAATGCCTGCCGGCGGCTGGGCAGGGATCCCCGCACACCCCCTGCCCATGAACACGCGGCGGGAATCAGTTCGGTTCCCCTGGGGGCCTGCGGCCCCCAGACCCCCGCTTCGGCCCTGAACGGGCCTTGTCCTCAAACGCCGGACGGGCCGAGACATGCGGGCCGGCGTTCAGGATTCGAAGTGGGTGCGTACCCGCTCATGCACCTCCGCCTCCGCCCCCACCCGGTCCAGTCCCAGCAACGCCGCCCCCAGCACCGGACTCGCCGTGACCACCCCCAGTTCCGCCTTGGGGGCTCGGGAGTTGAGCAAGTCCCGGATGCCGTCGATCAGTCGGGGGTGCCGCGCCGCCAGGACACCCCCGCCCAGCAGCACCGGTGTCTCCTCCTCCAGCAGGTCCAGCCGGGTCAGGGCGACCGTTGCCATCGTCACCACCTCGTCGGCCAGGCGGTCGACGAGCTCGCGGGCGACCGGGTCCCCGGCCGCGGCCGTGCTGAACAGGACCGGGGTCAGTTCGTGGCGGCGGGCGGGGGCGATGTGTTCGAGGTGCAGGGCCTCGATCAGGGCGTACATCGTCGGCAGGCCGAAGTGGGCGGGGAGGGTGTGTGCCAACGCCGTGGGCCCTCCGCGGCCGTCCTCCGCCCGGGCCGCGTGCCACAGGGCCTCCTCCGACAGCCCCCAGCCGCCGCCCCAGTCGCCGGAGATACGGCCCAGCGCCGGGAAGCGGGCCGTACGGCCGTCGGGCCGCATGCCCACGCAGTTGATGCCGGCGCCGCAGACGACGGCCACACCGCGGGGTTCCGGCACGCCCGCCCGGAGGATGGCGAAGGTGTCGTTGCGGACGTCGACGGTCGCGCCCCACGCGCGTGCGTGCAGCGCGGTCGCCAGTTGCTCCTCCTCCACCGGGAAGTCGGCGTTCGCCAGGCAGGCCGAGACGTGGTCGGCGCGGGTGACGCCTGCCGCGGTGAAGGCCTCTGCCACCGCTTCGGCGAGGGTGTCCATCGCCGGCTCCACGCCTACTGTCGGCGGGCGGAATCCCCCTCCGCGGGCCGTGGCCAGCACGGTTCCGTCGGCCGCCACCACCGCCACGTCGGTCTTGCTGTTGCCCGCGTCCACGGCGAGGACACATGCGGTCATGCCCACGCGAGGTGCTCCCGGTTGTGTGCGATCAGTTGGTCGGTGAGCTTCTCCGCGTACGCGTACTGGCCGATCAGGGGGTGGGAGAGCAGGGCCTTGAAGACTCGGGTACGGCCGCCGTGCAGGGCCGCGTCGAGGGCCAGGTCCTCGTAGGCCGTCACCTGGGCCATCAGGCCCGCGTACAGGGGGTCCAGGGCCGGGATCGGGAGAGGGAGCGCGCCCCTCGGCCCCACCCCGGCCTGTACCTCGATCACCGCGTCGTCGGGGAGGAAGGGGAGTGTGCCCTTGTTGTAGGTGTTGACCACCTGGTACGGGCTGCCGGCGCCGTTCAGCAGCGCGGCCGCCAGGTCCACCGCGGCCTCCGAGTAGTACGCGCCGCCCCTCTTGGAGAGCAGCTCCGGCTTCACGTCGAGGGCGGGGTCGGCGTAGAGGGTGAGCAACCTTCTTTCCATTTCCGCCACTTCCGCGGCGCGCGAGGGTTTGGTGCGCAGTTCTCGCACCACCTCGTCGTGGGCGTAGTAGTAACGCAGGTAGTACGACGGCACCACGCCCAGGCGGTCCAGGAGGGGGCGGGGGAGGTGCAGGTCGGCGGCGATGGTGTCGCCGTGGCCGGCCAGCAGTTTCGGCAGCACGTTCTCGCCCTCGGGGCCTCCCAGGCGTACCCCGGTCTCCCAGGTGAGGTGGTTCAGGCCCACGTGGTCGAGGTGGACGTCGGCGGGCGTCACGCCGAGCATGGCCGCGAACTTGCGCTGGAAACCGATTGCCACGTTGCACAGGCCGACCGCCTTGTGACCCGCCTGGAGCAGGGCCCGGGTCACGATGCCGACCGGGTTGGTGAAGTCGATGATCCATGCGGTGGGGTTGGTACGGCGGACCCGGTCCGCGATGTCGAGGACCACGGGCACGGTGCGCAGGGCCTTCGCCAGGCCGCCCGCGCCCGTCGTCTCCTGGCCCACGCAGCCGCAGTCCAGGGGCCAGGTCTCGTCCTGCTCGCGGGCCGCCTGGCCGCCCACGCGGAGCTGGAGGAGGACCGCGTCCGCGCCGTCCACCGCCGCGTCCAGGTCTGTCGTGGTGGTGATCGTGCCGTTGTGACCCTGGCGGGCGAAGATACGGCGGGCCAGGCCACCCACCAGTTCCAGGCGGTCCGTCGCCGGGTCCATCAGGACCAGTTCCTCTATGGGCAGGGTGTCCCGGAGGCGGGCGAAGCCGTCGATGAGTTCGGGGTGTAGGTCGAGCCTCCGCCGACCACAGTGAGTTTCATAGGTGGTTCAACCCTTTACTCCGGTGAGCGTGACGCCCTCTACGAACGCCTTCTGGGCGAAGAAGAACACGAGGATCACGGGGGCCATGACCAGTACGGTCGCGGCCATGGTCAGGTTCCAGTCGGTGTGGTGTGCGCCCTTGAAGGACTCCAGGCCGTAGGAGAGCGTCCAGGCGCCCGGGTTCTCGGACGCGTAGATCTGAGGGCCGAAGTAGTCGTTCCACGCGTAGAAGAACTGGAACAGGGCCACAGCGGCTATGCCCGGTTTCGCCATGGGAAGGACCACCCGCAGGAGTGTGCGGAGTTCACCGCAGCCGTCGACCCGTGCCGCGTCCAGGTACTCGTTCGGGATCGTCATCAGGAACTGGCGCAGGAGGAAGATCGAGAACGCGTCTCCGAACGCCATCGGGATGATCAGGGGCCAGAGGGTCCCCGAGAGGTCCAGCTGCTTCGCCCAGAACAGGTACATCGGGATGATGATCACCTGGGGCGGCAGCATCATCATCGAGATGACCAGCATCAAGGACAGGTTCCGGCCGCGGAAGCGGAACTTGGCGAGCGCGTACGCCACCGGGACCGACGACACGACGGTGAGGACCGTGCCCAGACCGGCGTAGACCAGGGTGTTCTTCCACCAGGTCAGGAAGCCGGGTGTGTCGAAGACCTTGGTGTAGTTGCCCCACTCCCAGGTGTCCGGGACCAGGTCGCGGGTGAGTGCCTGCTGGTCGCTCATCAGCGAGGTCAGGACGACGAACAGGAAGGGGAGAGTGAAGAAGAGCGCGGCCGCTATGCCGAGGGAATGGATTGCTATCCATTCCAGGAGCGCCCTGCGGCGGGCCGTGCGCTCAGCGACTGTTGGGGTTCCCAACTGAACTGGTTTGTCCAGTACCTGGCTCATGGTCAGTCACCTGCCTGCATCAGTCCGCCCCGGCGCCGCATCAGCAGCGCGGTGAACGCCATGGCCAGCGCGAACAGCACCAGCGCGACCACGCAGGCCGAGCCGTAGTCGAAGCGCTGGAAGCCGAGGTTGTAGACGAGCTGGGGGAGGGTCAGCGTGGACTTGTCCGGGTAGCCCGGCTCGAACTGCTGGCCGGAGCCGCCGATGATGCCGGAGGCGACCTTCCCGGCCACCAGCGGCTGTGTGTAGTACTGCATCGTCTGGATCACGCCCGTGACGACGGCGAACATGACGATCGGCGAGATGTTCGGCAGGGTGACGAACCGGAACCGCTGCCAGGCCGACGTCCCGTCCAGCTCCGCGGCCTCGTACTGCTCCTTCGGCACGTCGAGCAGCGCGGCCATGAAGATGACCATGAGGTCGCCGACGCCCCACAGCGCCAGCGCGGTGAGGGCCGGCTTGGACCAGGCGGGGTCCGTGAACCAGCCGGGTGTGGGCAGGCCCAGGCCGTCCAGGACCGAGTTGACGGGGCCGGTGCCGGGGTTGAGGAGGAAGACGAACGCCAGGGTCGCGGCGACCGGCGGGGCGAGGTACGGCAGGTAGAAGAGGGTGCGGAAGACCCCCGGGCCGGTCTTGATCTTCGTGATCAGCAGGCCGATGCCGAGCCCGAACACGACCCGGCAGGTCACCATCACCAGCACCAGCCAGAGCGTGTTGCGCAGCGCCGGCCAGAACAGCGGGTAGTCCTCGAAGACGTAGGCCCAGTTGCCCAGGCCGCGGAAGGCCGGTGTGCCGAAACCGTCGTACTTCATCAGCGAGAAGTACACGGTGGACACCAGCGGATAGGCGAAGAAGACGCCGAACCCGATGAGCCACGGTGACAGGAAGGCCACCGTCCGAAGCGCCGACCTGCGGCGCTTCGCGCGGAGAGTGCGGAGAGTGTGCGTGGACATCGGGCGCTACTTCGCCTGCTCGATGTCGGTGTCGATCTGCCGGGCGGTCTTCTCCAGACCGGCTTTCAGGTCCTTCACCTTGCCCGACTCGTACTGGTAGCCGAAGTCCTGGAGCGTCGTCTGGTACGTCGAGCCGTTGACGGAGGCCGGCGGGGTGTTCGAGTGCGGGTTCTGGGCGATCTCCAGGAACGTCTTGAAACCGGGGTCCACCTTCAGGTCGGGCGACTTCAGGGCCGCGAAGGTGGACGGCACGTTGTGGATGGCGTTGGCGAAGGACACGACGGCCTCGGTGTCGGTCGTCAGGTACTTCACCAGCTCCCAGGCCGCGTTCTGCTTCTCGCTCTGCGGGGCGATGCCGATGATCGTGCCGGAGAGGAAGCCCTTGCCGTACTCGTCGACCTCGTCGTCCGCGACGGGCATCGGGGCGGTGCCGATCTCGAAGTCGACGCCTGCGTCCTTCGCCATGCCGAGGCGCCACTCGCCGTCGAGCTGCATGGCCACCTGGCCGGTCTGGAACGGGTGCTTGGCGCCCCACTCGTCACCGAAGGTGTTGCGGTACTTCTCCAGCTTCGCGAAGCCGCCGAGGTCGTCGACGAGCTTCTTCTGGTAGGTGAACATCTCGGCGAAGGCCGGGTCCTTGGCGATGTTGGACTTGCCGTCGGCGTCGAAGTAGGCGTGGTCCCACTGGGACATGTAGTGATCGACGACCGTCTCGTAGCCGTGGTACGTCGGCATGAACCCGAGCTGCTCGTAACTGTCGCCCTTGGTCTTCGTCAGCTTCTTGGCGACCTTCGCGAACTCCGACCAGGTCTTCGGCGGGGACTTGATGCCGGCCTTCTCGAAGGCGTCCTTGTTGTAGTAGAGGCCGTAGGCGTCGCCCAGCAGGGGCAGGGCGCAGCGGGTGCCCTCGAACTGGGTGTAGTCCAGCATCGGCTTCGGGATGGTCTTGTCGAGGTCGAGCTTCGACTTCTCGATGAACGGCTTCAGGTCGAGGAAGGCGCCCGAGGAACAGAACTTGCCGATGTTGGAGGTCGTGAACGACGACACCACGTCCGGCCCGTTCGAACCGCCCGCGCGCAGCGCCTGGTTGAGCTTGTCGTCGTTGATGTTGCCGACGACCTTCACCGTGATGTTCGGGTGGTCCTTCTCGAAGCGGTCGACGTTCGCCTGGATCGCCTTGACCTCGGCGGGAGCGCTCCAGCCGTGCCAGAAGGTGATCGTCGTCCTGGCGTCGGGATCGTCGTCGGCACCGGACGCCGACTGGCCGGTACAGGCCGTTGCCAGGAGGGCCAGGGAGGCGGATGCGGCCAGGGCGGTGGCCGCCTTGCGGGACGCTGAGGGTATGACTTTCCAGGACTTTCCGGGCATGGCGAGGTCTCCCAAAGGCGGGACAGGTGTGGGTGAAGGAAGGCGGGGGGTGGGTCGGTGGGTGTGTTGAGGTGCGCCGGCGGGGCGGGCGCTCAGCGTGCGGTGTCGAAGACCTCGTCACGCGTGGTCGCGAGCGCGCTCTCCAACGCGCCCCGCAACACGGGGTGTTCACGGACGTCGCCGACGACGAGCCGGGGCCGGGACGCGGCCAGCTCCTCCAGTTCGGCCTGGACGAGGGTGCGCAGCACCTCGCCGCCGGACGTGAGGGAGGCGCCGCTGAGGACGACCAGTTCGGGGTCGAGGACGGAGACCAGGGAAGCGAGACCCGTGGCCAGCCGGGTCGCGTAGGTCTCCAGGAGGAGCCGGTTCAGGACGGTGTCCTCCGCGGCGGCCCGTTCGACGAGTTGGGCGGCGGCCTCGGTGTACGGCCCCGACGGGATGTTCGTCATGCCGAGTTCGCGTGCGAGTCGGGGGATCGCCTGCGAACCGGCCAGCTCCTGGTAGCCGCCACTGTTGGCTTTGGTTACCTGGCGGACCAGGGGTGCGCCCGGAACCGGCAGGAAACCCACCTCGCCCGCGCCACCGGTCCAGCCGCGGTGCAGGCGCCCGCCGAGGACCAGGGCGGCACCGAGGCCGCCCTCGTTCCACAGCAGCACGAAGTCCTCGTGGCCGCGAGCCGCGCCGAGCCGCTGCTCGGCCACCGCCACGAGGTTGACGTCGTTCTCGTACTCGACCGGCATCGGCAGGGCGGCGGCGACTTCGTCCAGGAGCGCGGGGGTGTGCCAGCCGGGGAGGTGGGAGGCGTAGCGCAGCCGGCCCGTGTTGGGGTCGAAGGCGCCGGGGGTGCCGATGACGAGCCGGCGGACGTCGTCGCGGGCGAGGCCCGCCGCCTTCACCGCGCCGTCGAGGGCGTCGGTGACCTGCCGGACGACGGGCTGCGTCGGCCGCCTGCCGGGGGTGGGCAGTTCGTACGACCCCACCGTGCGGCCGGTGATGTCGGCGACGGCGGCGAGGATGCGTTCGGGGGTGACGTCGAGTCCCGCGGCGTACGCGGCGGCCGGATTGACCTCGTACAGCTGGGCGCCCGGGCCGGGCCGGCCCTCCGTGGTGCCGGTGGCCAGGACGAGGCCGGCGGCTTCGAGGCGGGCGAGCAGCTGGGAGGCGGTCGGCTTGGAGAGGCCGGTGAGCTTGCCGATCCGCGTGCGGGACAGCGGCCCGTGCTCCAGGAGGAGGTCCAGGGCGGCACGGTCGTTCATGGCGCGCAGGACGCGCGGGGTGCCCGGCGTACCGGCGGTTCCTGCCATGGGGGCGACACCTGCCTTTCGGCTGACCAGCTTCTCAGCGATCTACGACGGAAGTCCATCGGATCACTGTTAGGAAAGTTTCCTATCGTGTTGTCCAGGAAGGTAGACCCGAGGAGAAGGCGGCGTCAAGAGAGGTCTATACCAGGACCCGAGTCGTGACCGTCGTGACCGTCGTTACCCGGTGGTGCTGTGCTGCGGTGCGCGCTCGTGCCGGGGGAGCAGCAGCGGAGTCGCCAGCAGCAGGACCCCGGCGAGGGCGATCGCGGCGCGGGGGCCGGTCAGCGCCGCCAGCAGGCCCCACAGCGCCGTCATGGCCGCGGTCGTGGTCCGGCCCGTGACCTGCCATGCCGACAAGGTGCGGGTGATCCGGTCCGACGGGGTCCGGTCGAGGCGGGTGGTGGCGAGCACCGGGTTGAAGACGCCCACGCAGGTGATCAGGCCGAACTCGACGACCATGACGAGCAGGAGGCCGGACGTGCCCGGCCCGACGAAGGCCAGGCCGACGGACCAGCAGGCGCGCAGGGTACCGGCGGTGAGCAGGACCCGGTGTCGGCCGCACCGGGCGACCAGGCGCCGCGACAGGCGGGAGCCCAGCAGGCCGCCGAGGCACGGGACGGCGAAGGCGAGGCCGTACTGCCAGGGGGTGAAGCCGAGTTGGCCGAGCATGAGGACGGCGAGCACCGGGGCCGGCGCCATGATCAGGGCGTTGACCAGGATCGTGTTGAGGAACAGCGGGCGCAGTGTGGGGTGGGTGAGGATGTGCCGCCAGCCCGCCGGGAGGTCGCTCACCCGCAGGCCCGAGGGCGCGTCAGGGCGGGTCTGTTGCCTTTCCTTACCGCCGATCGCCCGGATCCCCAGCGCCGACAGCAGATAGCTGGCCGCGTCCGCCAGCACCGTCGCCATGGGGCCGAAGACACCGATCGCCACCCCGCCGAGCGGCGGGCCGAGCGCGGTGGCCGTCC
Organism: Streptomyces sp. DT2A-34; assembly: GCF_030499515.1. NCBI lineage: Bacteria > Bacillati > Actinomycetota > Actinomycetes > Kitasatosporales > Streptomycetaceae > Streptomyces > Streptomyces sp. DT2A-34. The sequence goes on from NZ_JASTWJ010000001.1 coordinate 6,656,099, forward strand.
ATGTCGTGGCCTCGAAGCGGCCGTTCGCCACGAGCAGGTCCTCCGGCGCCACGAGGGACTTCAGATACGCCCCGCTCGCCGCGGTGAACGTAATGTCCGCCGCGGCGACCACCACCGACACCACCAGCAACTGGCCGAGGCCGAGCCCGTCCAGCGCGAAGGCGGCGGGGATGCTCAGCAGCGCCGCGCACCGGATCAGGTCCGCCGCGATCATCACCGGCCGCTTCCGGCGCAGCTCCACCCACGCCCCGAGCGGCACCGCCATCGCCGCCCCCACCGCGAGCCCCGAGGCCGCCAGCAGCGCCACCTCGGTCGCCCCGGCGTGCAGCACGACGACGGCGATGATCGGGAACGCGTCGAAGGCGAGCCGGGTCCCGAACGTACTGACCCCGTATGCCGCCCACAGCCACCCGAAACCCTGCCCCAACGACCCCTTGCCCGCCATGCCCGGCCCCACCTCACGTTGGACAACCAAAGGTTGTACAGGACGCCCCCCTGGGCGCGATGACCGGTTCTGGCGGCGCTGTGATCGGGCGCGGCTAGGCTGCGCGGATGACGCGTGACCGCCGCCGTGCGCTGCTCGCCCTCGCCTCGCTCGCCGTGATCATCGCGGGCGTGTCCTTCGTCTTCTGGGCGACACGGCCCGTATCGCACGGCGAGTGCTTGATCGTCTTCTCCCAGGTCACCACCATCGGCAGCAAGCCTGCGACCGAGCGTGAGTTGGAGGAACTCGGCCGGCGGGAGTACGAGAAGGCGATCGCTGAGGGGCGGTGTGAGCGGCCTTGGCCACGGTGGCGGGAGTGGGTCGACTGAGGTACGTGCCCGCTGACCGCGCGTGACCGTCGCCGTACGGCTGCCCCCGCTTCCGTCCCCCCGCCTACTTCGTCACGCTCGGCGGCGCCAGCGGCGTAGCCGCCTGGGCCTGCGGAGAGGACGTGTTGGCGTACGCCGACGGAGCCGCCATGCCCGCCGTCGGGTCGGTCGCGGCCGCCTCCTCCGTGGTGAGGGGGGCGCGGCCGACGAGCGGGATGTCCGCGGCGTCGAAGGCGCGCTTGATGCGCCAGCGCAGCTCGCGTTCCACCGTCAGGGACTTGCCGGGCATCGTCTTCGCGGACACCCGTACGACCATCGAGTCCAGCAGCACGCTGTCCAGGCCGAGGACCTCGATCGGGCCCCAGAGGAGCTCGTTCCAGGGCTCCTCCTTGCTCATCTTCTCGGCGACCTCGCCGATGCTGCGCTTGACCTTGTCCAGGTCCTCGGAGGAGCGGACCGTGACGTCCACGCCGGCCGTCGACCAGCCCTGCGAGAGGTTGCCGATCCGCTTGACCTCGCCGTTGCGGACGTACCAGATCTCGCCGTTGTCGCCGCGCAGCTTGGTCACGCGCAGGCCGACCTCGATGACCTCGCCGGATGCCACGCCCGCGTCGATCGCGTCGCCGACGCCGTACTGGTCCTCCAGGATCATGAAGACGCCGGAGAGGAAGTCGGTGACCAGGTTGCGGGCGCCGAAGCCGATCGCCACGCCCGCCACACCGGCGGAGGCCAGCAGCGGGGCCAGGTTGATGTCGAAGGTGGAGAGGATCATCAGGGCCGCGGTGCCCATGATCAGGAAGCTCGCCACCGAGCGCAGGACCGAGCCGATGGCCTGCGAGCGCTGACGGCGGCGCTCGACGTTGACCAGCAGGCCGCCGAGGGCCGTGCCGTCCACCGCCTGCGCCGTGCGGTTCATCCGGTCTATGAGCTTGGTGATCGCCCGCCGGATCGCCATTCTCAGCACCGCCGCGATCACCAGGATCAGCACGATCTTCAGACCTGTGGCGAGCCAGGTCGACCAGTTCTCCTCGAACCAGCTCGCGGCCTGGGTCGCGCTCTCCTGGGCGTCCTGGATCGAGGGCACCGCCGGAGTCGTCGTCTCCGAGGGGGACGGCGACGGGGACGAACCGGCGGCCAGTAGGTCGGCGGGCAAGGACACGGCAGGTACCTCCAGGTGCAGCGGTCCGTCCCACCGGCAGGCGGTCAAGGTCACGAAAAGGTCACCGGTGGGGCAGGCCCACCACACTATCGGGGCATCGTGTGTGGATCGTCGCCATGTTCAAGGGAGGAACCGTGCCCACGTGGGGATGAACTGGAGGGATGAACCGTTCCCCATCCTGGGGATGAATCAGATGTGGTCGAAAACACTCCCAGCCCGTTACCGGGACATGGTGGCGCTTTCACCAGGCAAGAGGGGAGACTGACTACAGATCGTCCCGGCGCGAGCCACGCGCCGCCGACGCCCAAGGAGGCATCCGTGCCGCATGTCCTGGTCCTGAACGCGTCGTACGAGCCGCTCGGCGTCGTACCGCTCCGCCGCGCGCTCGTCCTCGTCCTCGAGAACAAGGCCGTATGCCTCGAGGAGTCCGGCGCCTTCATGCACAGCGCAACCGTCACAGTCCCCGCACCCAGCGTGGTCCGGCTCAAGCGATTCGTCCGGGTTCCCTATCGGGGGCCCGTTCCTCTGACCCGCAGGGCGCTCTTCGCGCGCGACGGGGGCCGGTGCATGTACTGCGGTGGCGTCGCAACCAGCGTCGACCACGTCATCCCGCGCAGCCGCGGGGGCAAGCACGTCTGGGACAACGTGGTGGCCTCGTGCCGCCGCTGCAACCACGTGAAGGCCGACCGACACCTGTTCGAAATCGGCTGGCGGCTGCGCCACAAACCCGCCCCGCCCACCGGTCTCGCCTGGCGCATCATCGGCACCGGGCATAGGGACCCGCGCTGGCTGCCGTACTTGCAGCCGTTCGGCGCGGAGGACGCCATGGCCCGGATCGACGGCATTTCCGCCTGACGATCCGGGCTTTCGCATACCTGGCGGCCGGTACGTGTGGCATCCGGCCCCGGGGGTCCCCCGTGCCCCCGGGGCCGGACGGTCGCGCCGCCGCCCGGCCGTTCTCACCCGTAGCGCAGCTCCGCCGGGCGGAGCGAGCGGTGCAGCAGGGGCAGTGAGGTGGCCGCGGCCAGCAGGCAGCAGGCGTACACCGCGAGGGGGACCAGCAGGGAGACGTACGGCACGTCCGGCACCGTCCACTCCGTGGCGATCGATGCGTACCAGGCGCCGATCGCCATGCCGCCGGAGCCCGCCACCACGACCGCCGGGACCAGCGGGAGCGCGGTCTCGAGGAACAGCGCCCGGGCCAGCACCCCGCGCGGCACCCCGGCCGCGTTCTGCACGGCCAGGCCGCGGCGCCGGGTGGCCAGGGACTCGGCGGTGCCGACAGCGAGAGCCGACAGGACGATCCCGAGGGCGACGAGGATCGCGGCCGCCGTCAGATCGAGGCCCGTCGTATAGAACTCCATGTCCATGCCGAGTCGGCCCAGGCGGCGCATGGCGTGCAGATCGGCGAGAAACACCTGCCGCACCCCCACGAAGCCGGTGCTGACGACGGTCACCAGCAATACGGCCGCGTGGGTACGGGCCGCCGCCCACGGGTCGTCGCGCAGCCGTTCCGCCGCGATCAGCAGGGCCGGGCGCTGGGCCCGGGCCGCGAGGGTGCGGCCCAGCAGGCCGGAGGACCAGCCGGTCAGCCACACCGCCGCGGCACCGACCAGCAGGGCCAGGGCCAGGACGACCAGCGCAACGGGGGAGAACCGGTGGGGCCTGTCGTACACCGGGGCCAGCAAGGTCAGTACCGCCAACACCACGAGCAGTCCGGTCGCCACCAGGAACACCCGCCCCGGACGCCGGGCGGTCCGCACCCGGCGCACCCAGCCGAGCGGTGACGCCACCACCCGGCGCAACGCCAGTGCGGACACCGCCGCGCCCAGCGCCGGCACCGCCAGGACGACCAGGGCCATCCCCGCCCAGGCGAGGACGGCCGGACTGGTCCAGAGGGACAGCAGTACCGGCACCGCGACCGCGCTGGCGAGCGCCGAGCCCAGCAGACAGGCGAGCCCGGCCTCCAGTGCGGCGATCCGGCGCACCTGCCACGGCGTGGCCCCGGCCAGTCGTAGCCCGGCGAGCCGCCGGTCGCGGTGGACGGCGCCGATCCGCGCGCTCTGGCCGAGGAATCCGAGCACCGGAATGAGGAGGAGCGCCAGGCTGAAGATCACCCCGGAGCGCCCTCCGGGGGTGTTCAGCAAGCCGTGGGCGAGCGGCACGCTGTTGTACCCGTCGAGCGAGGCCAGCGCGACGCCCGCCAGCGCGAAACCGGTCGCGAGCGCCGCCCCGAGTGCGGTGAGCCCCACCCGCCACCACTCGCGCCGGTCGGACCCCCGGATGAGCTGCCAGGCCAGCCGAAGATCGGCTCTCATGCGGCCACCTCCAGCGGGGCCACGGTCCCGTCGCTCAACCGCACCTCGCGGTCCGCGTACGCCGCCACCTGGGCGTCGTGCGTGATCAGCAGCACCGCCGTACCCGACTCGCGGGCCGTGTGCGCCAGGGCCGTCATCACCTGCTCGCTCGCCAGCGAGTCCAGCGCCCCGGTCGGCTCGTCCGCGAAGACGATCTTCGGGCCGGTGACCAGGGCCCGGGCCAGGGCCACCCGCTGCGCCTGGCCGCCGCTCATCTCACCCGGCCGCAGTTCCTCCTGTCCGCGCACCCCGAACCGCTCCAGCCACTCACCGGCCTGCGCCTGCGCCTCCTGCCGGCGGGCACCGGCGAGCAGCAGCGGCAGCGCGACGTTGTCCAGCGCCGTCAGCTCGGGGATCAGCTGGCCGAACTGGAAGACCACGCCGAACTCCGTACGCCGAAGCTCGCTCAACCGTTTCTCCGGCAGCTGGTCCAGCCGCTGCCCGTCGTACGTCACCGAGCCGGTCTCCGGGCGGACGATGCCGGCCAGGCAGTGCAGCAGCGTGGACTTCCCGCTGCCGCTGGCGCCGATGACGGCGAGGATCTCTCCGGCCCGCAGCTCGATCGAGGCGCCGCGCAGGGCCTCGGTCCTGCCGTGTGCCTTGACGAGGTCACGGGCCGCCAGCAGTGGCACCGTGCTTCCCGCTGTGTTGCTCATGCTGCGTCGACCTCCGCGGTCAGGGTGGTGAGCCGGGCCGCCGTGGTTGTCATCCAGCGGAGGTCGGCGTCGAGGTGGTTGAGGGCGTAGTCCGCCGAGAGCACGGTCGCGAGATCGGTGCCCTGCGCGGTCTTGACGGCCGTGAGCTCTCGCATCCGCTCCATGTGGGCGGCGCGCTGGGCGCGCAGATAGGCCTCGGGGTCGCCGCCGGACAGGATCGACACGACGACCTTGGCGAAGATCTCGTTCGTCACGAACGGCGCGGGCGGCGCGATCTCCCCGGCCCACTTGGCCAGTTCACGCGCTCCGTCGTCCGTCGAGCGGTACGTGGTGCGCTCCGGGCCGCCGTCCGAGTCGGTGCCGTCGATCTCGGCGAGCCCGTCGCGGACCAGCCGCTGCAGGGTCGTGTAGACCTGCCCGTAGGCCAGCGGGCGGGCCTGCGGGAAGCGTTCGTCGTGGCGTCGCTTGAGGTCGTAGCCATGGCTCGGCCCCGTGGCGAGCAGTCCCAACAGGATGTGGCGGGTGCTCATGGCGATCATTATGCACTGAGTACATGTACTGAGTGAATAGTGAGCGGGCAGAAAACTCTGCGGCGGAACAGGACCTGCGGAACAGAATGTGACGAGAGGCACGTTGTTTGTCTCCGGACGTCTGTCCCCGCGTCTGCTGGGTAGGGCTGCGATAACCCGCACGCCGAACCAGACGAGGAGGCCCCCGTGCCCACAGCATCGGCCCTGTCCAAACCCGAGGCGCCCAGCGAGCGCGAGACGTACGACGGCGTCTTCACCGAACCCGAGATGCACGCCTGCGTCTTCAGCGCCGAGGGCGCCTGCTTCGCAACCCCCCTCACCAGCGAACCGCCCCTCCCTGACGTCGAGCCCCTCACCAGCGAACCGCCGCTCGCCGACGCCGCGCCACTGACCAGTGAGGCGGCCGTCTGGGATGCGGGTATGGACACCGGTATGGACATGGACATGGATTTCCCGAGGTCGTAGATGACAGCAGAGCGGTCGGCCGAAGCCCCTGCCGAGACTCCTGGGAGTCCCGAGGACCCGCCCTCCGACGACCTGACCCGGCTCGCCGAGCTGCACGGCGTCGCCACCTCCTACCAGCCGTCCGCCGACCGTACGGTCACGGCCTCCGCCACCGCGCTCACCCTCGCCCTGGCCGCCCTCGGCATCGACACGAGCACCCCGGGGGCCGTCGGTGCCGCGCTCGCCGCGCGGGAGCGGGAGCTGCGCGAGCGGCTGCTGCCGCCGACGGTGGTGTGCTGGAGCGGGGCCGAGCCCGAGGCGCTGGCCTCCCTGCCGTCCGGCACCCGGCTGCACATCGAGACCGAACAGGGCGAGGCCCGCGCCGCTCCCGACCGACTCCCGCCCGGCGTCCACCGCTTGACGGCGACCGCCCCCGACGGCCGTACGGCGACCAGCCATCTGGTCGTCGCCCCGCCCCGCCTGCCCACGTCCACCGAACGCTCGTACGGCCTCCTCGTCCAGCTCTACTCCCTCCTCTCCCGCCGCTCCTGGGGCATGGGCGACCTCGGCGACCTCGCCGAACTCGCCGCCTGGGCCGGCCGGGCGCTCGGCGCCGGATTCGTGCAGGTCAACCCGCTGCACGCGGCCGTACCGGGGGCGCCCACCGACCCGTCCCCCTACCGGCCCTCCTCCCGCCGCTTCCCCGACCCGGTGCACCTGCGGGTCGAGGACGTGCCCGAGTTCGCGTACGTCGAGGACCGCGAGCGGGTGCGGGTGCTGCGGGAGCGGGCCGGGCGGCTGCGGGAAGCGGTGCTGGAGAAGGGGGAGTTGATCGACCGGGACGCGGTGTGGGAGACGAAGCGCCAGGCGCTGGAGCTGGTGCGCGAGGTGCCGCTCGGGCCGGGGCGCCGGGCCGCGTACGTCGACTTCCTCGCGCGGGAGGGGCAGGCGCTGGAGGACCACGCCACGTGGTGCGCGCTGGCCGAGGTGCACGGCTCGGACTGGCAGCGGTGGCCGGAGGGGCTGCGCGATCCACGGTCGCCCGAAACCGCCCGCGCGCGGGGCGAGTTGATGGACCGGGTCGACCTCCACTGCCGGCTCGCGTGGCTCACCGACGGCCAGCTGACCGCCGCCCAGCGGGTCGCGCGGGAGTCCGGGATGCCCGTCGGGATCGTGCACGACCTGGCCGTCGGGGTGCACCCCGGGGGCGCGGACGCCTGGGCCCAGCAGGAGTACTTCGCTGCCGGGATGTCGGTGGGCGCACCGCCGGACGCCTTCAACGCGCGCGGCCAGGACTGGGGGCTGCCGCCCTGGCGACCGGACCGGCTGGCCGAGTCCGGGTACGAGCCGTACCGCCGACTGCTGCAGGCGTTGTTCCGGTACGCGGGCGCGCTGCGGATCGACCACGTCATGGGGCTGTTCCGGCTGTGGTGGGTGCCGCAGGGGCACGCGCCGACCGAGGGGACATACGTCCGCTACGACGCCGAGGCCATGCTCGCGATCCTGGTGCTGGAGGCCTCCCGGGCCGGAGCGGTGGTGATCGGCGAGGATCTCGGCACGGTGGAGCCCGGTGTGCGCGAGACGCTGCGCGCGCGGGGCGTGCTCGGCACCTCGGTGCTCTGGTTCGAGCGGGACTGGGACGGCGACGGCCGCCCCCTGCCGCCTGACTCCTGGCGCGCCGACTGCCTCGCCACCGCCACCACCCACGACCTGCCGCCCACCGCGGCCCGCCTCACCGGCGAACACGTCCAACTCCGCGACAGCCTCGGCCTGTTGACCCGCCCTCTGGAGCAGGAGCAGGCGGCGGCGTCGGCGGACACGGGCGAGTGGCTGGAACTGCTCTCCCGGCTCGGGCTGCTGCGCGGCACGCACGGCGGGCACTGCACCTCGGAGGAGGAGGCGGAGATCCAGGCCGTCCACCGCTTCCTGCTGCGCACCCCGGCCCGCATGGTCGGCATCTGGCTCCCGGACGGCGTGGGCGACCGCCGCCCGCAGAACCTGCCGGGGACCTGGGACCAGTACCCGAACTGGCGACTGCCGATCGCGGACGCGGAGGGCCGGGCGGTGGCGTTGGAGGAACTGACGGCGTCGGCTCGGGTGCGGGCGCTGGTGGAGGTGCTGCGGGGCGAGGCGGCCCGGCGGGGGTGACACCGGGCGGACCGCGCCTCATGCCGGGCAGGGCGCGCCTCATGCGCGGCAGGCCGCGCCTCCTACGGCACCCCGGGCGCGCGGCCCCTCCCGGCGTTCGGTACTTTTGGCCCCGTGGACAAGAAGAACGCCCTGCGCGCCGGCGCCCTGGCTGCCGGTACGACGCTGATGATGCTGCTCATGTCGTCCCCTGCGCTCGCGCTCACGCGTGACGACGGCGACGACCCCGGTCCGGGCCTGAGCGTCATGGAGACGCTGGGCCAGTTCGTCTTGGCTCCGATCGTGCTGTTCGCGGTCATCGCGGGCCTCGTGATGGTCCTGGACCGCTCCACGGACCGCCAGCCGAAGGCGAAGGTCAAGGCGAAGGCCTGACCAGGGCGGCTCCGTCCGGTCACAGCTTCCCCGAGGGCGCCGGCCCCGTCGTATGTATGCGCATCCGCCGTACGTACGACGAGGCCGGCGCCCTCGGTGTGTTCACAGGCGGGCGGCCCGCACGGACGGGTGACCTTCACGAACGCGTGGCTTCACGAACGCGTGACCTTCAGGAACGTGACCTTCACGAACGCGTGACTCACGCCGGATACGGCGCCGTCAGATACCGCTGCACGGTCGGCGCCAGCCATGCCACGACCTCCTCGGGGGCCAGGTCCACGGCGGGCGGAAACCGCAGTACGTAGCGCGTGAGCGCCAGCCCGAGCAACTGCGCCGACACCAGCGCCGCCCGCGCCGGGGCCTGCTCGGGGTCGGGGCACACCCGGCGGGCGACCGGCAGCAGCTGGTCCCCGAAGATGCTCCGCATGCGCTCGGCCCCGGCCTGGTTGGTCGCGCCGACCCTGAGCAGGGCCGTGAGCACCTCGTTCTTCTCCCACATGGCCAGGAAGTGCGTCACCAGCGCCCGGCCGACCTCGTCCCGGGGGAACGACGCCGGGTCCGGCAGCTTCAGATCTATGGCGACGGCCGCCGCGAACAGGCCCTCCTTGTTGCCGTAGTACCGCATCACCATCGACGGATCGATGTTCGCGTCCTTGGCGATGGCACGGATGGTGGCGCGGTCGTAACCGTCGGCCGCGAAGCGCTCGCGGGCCGCGTCGAGGATCGCCGTGCGGGTTGCCTCGGAGCGGCGGGCTGGGGTGGGAGTGGGGAGCCTGCTCTGCGTCATGCCAACAAGTGTAGGCCTACAAGCGTTGACGACTTGTTCGGGGCGGCCCTATTGTTGCCAACAAGCGTTGACCAACGGCTGTTGACCAACAGTTGTTGGCCCGCGAGTGTTGGCAACCAGGAGGCCACCATGACCACCACGAACGGCACCGGCACCGGCACCGACCCCGCCCACCCCGTGCTCGTCGTCGGCTCCGGCCCCACCGGTCTCCTCCTGGCCGGTGACCTCGCCGCCGCCGGCGTCCCCGTCACCCTCGTCGAGAAGCGCCCCCACAAGACCAGCAACCTCTCCCGCGCCTTCGGCGTGCACGCCCGCACCCTGGAACAACTGGACGCCCGCGGCCTCGCCGACGACCTGCTCGCGACCGGCAGCACCATCACCGAGCTGCGTCTCTTCCGTCGCCTCTCCCTCGATCTCGGCACGCTGCCGTCCCGCTTCCCGTTCCTGCTCATCACCCCGCAGTACGAGGTCGAGCGGCTGCTGGAGCGGCGGGCGCGTGAGCTCGGTGTCGAGTTCCTCTTCGAGAGCGAGGTCGTGGGGCTGCGGCAGGACGACAGCGGGGTCGACCTCGATGTGCGCGGCCCGGACGGGACGGTCGGCACGCGCCGTGCCGCCTATGTCGTCGGCGCGGACGGCCACCGCAGCGCCGTACGACAGGCCGTCGGCCTGCCCTTCCCCGGCGTCTCCGTCATCAAGTCCCTCTTCCTGGCGGACGTACGGCTCGCCGAGCGGCCCGAGAGTGTGCTCACCGTCAACGGCGCCGGTGACGCCTTCGCGATGATCGCCTCCTTCGGTGACGGCTGGTACCGCGTCATGGGCTGGAACCGCCACCGCGAGGTCCCCGACGACGCCCCGCTCGACCTCGACGAGGTCAAGGAGGTCACCCGCCGCGCCCTGGGCACCGACTACGGCATGCACGACGCGCGCTGGCTCTCCCGCTTCCACAGCGACGAGCGGCAGGCGCCGCGGTACCGGGTCGGTCGGGTCTTCCTCGCCGGCGACGCCGCGCACGTCCACTCGCCGGCCGGCGGCCAGGGCATGAACACCGGCCTCCAGGACGCGGCCAACCTCGGCTGGAAGCTCGCCGCGGTCGTCAAGGGCTGGGCGCCCGAGGCGCTCCTGGACACCTACCAGGCCGAACGCCATCCGGTCGGCAGGGCCGTGCTGCGCAGCAGCGGCGGGCTGGTCCGGCTGGCGAGGGCGCAGAACCCGGCGTTGCGCGCCGTACGTGCCCTCGTCTCCGCCTTCGTCAACGCGGCCCGGCCCGCCCAGGCGAAGGCGCTGGCCCAGATCTCGGGCATCGGCTACAGGTACCCCGCCCCGCGCGGCTCCCACCGCCTGGTCGGCACCCGTGTTCCGGACGTGGCTCTGGAGAGCGGCCGCCTCTACGAGGCCCTGCGTGGCGGACGGTTCGTGCTGATCACGCCGAAGGCGGCGGAAGTGCCCGAGGGCCAAGCCTCCCGCAAGGACCGGCCGGCCGTGGAACGCTGGGCGAGCGACCGCCGTACGGCCGTGCTGGTGCGGCCCGACGGGTACGTGGCGTGGGCGTCGGACGCCGCGGACGTGCGGGCGATCGAGGCGGCGGTCGCCGCGCACGTGGGGTGAGCGGAGCCCCGCCTACCGGTGGTCGGGCGTCCCCGCGAGCAACTCCCGCAACAGGTCGGCCAGTTGGTAGGCCTGTGCGTCGTCGAGGGCGGACAGCGCCTCCGTCTGGACGGCCAGGCCGGCGCCGACCGCCTGGTCGATGATGGTCAACCCCTTCTCGGTGAGCGTGACTTGCAGACCGCGGCGGTCGTGCGGGTCGGGGGAGCGGCGCAGCAGGCCGGCCCGTTCCAGCTTGTCGAGCCGGCCTGTCATGCCTCCGGTGGTGAGCATCAGCGTCGCCGAGAGCTGGCGGGGCGAGAGGGTGTAGGGCTCTCCGGAGCGGCGCAGGGTCGCCAGGACGTCGAACTCGCCGCGCGAGATGCCGTAGGGCGCGTACGCCTTCTCGATGCGGTCGCCCATCGTGCGCGAGAGGCGGTAGATCCGCCCGAAGACCTCCATCGCCTTCGTGTCGAGGTCGGGCCGCACCGTCGCCCACTGGTCGATGATCGCGTCGACGGGGTCTTTGCGCTGTGGGCGCTGCGGGCGTTCGCTCATGCGTCGAGTATCGGCGGTCTGATGCTGGCCTGCAAGAAAGTAGCTTGACGGAAAGTGACTTAGCGCTAAGCTACTTCCTGCTTACCTACTTCACGCCTACTTCACCTCTGGCCTACTTCCCGCTGACCTGCTCTCGGCCGACCTACTCGAAGGGTGCATCCCGTGGCCGCCAACCGTGCCGCCCTGATACTCCTCACCGCCCTCGCGCCCATCTCCTGGGGCACGACCTACGCGGTCACCACCGAGTTCCTGCCGGCCGACCGCCCCCTGTTCACCGGCCTGATGCGCGCCCTGCCCGCCGGTCTGCTGCTGCTCGCCCTCGCCCGGGTGCTGCCGCGCGGCGCCTGGTGGTGGAAGGCTGCGGTGCTGGGGGCGCTGAACATCGGCGCCTTCTTCCCTCTCCTCTTTCTCTCCGCGTACCGGCTGCCCGGGGGCATGGCGGCCGTTGTCGGCTCGGTCGGCCCGCTGTTCGTCGTGGGTCTTGCGGCCCTGTTTCTCGGGCAACGGCCCACAGTGCGCAACGTGCTCATCGGGGTCGTGGCGGCGTTCGGTGTCAGCCTGGTGGTGCTGAAGGCGGCCGGTGCGCTCGACCCCGTCGGGCTGCTGGCGGCGCTGGCCTCCACGGCGGCCATGTCCACCGGCACCGTACTGACCAAGCGGTGGGGGCGCCCCGAGGGTGTCGGCCCGCTCGCCCTCACCGGTTGGCAGCTCACCGCCGGCGGCCTGCTCATCGCGCCCCTCGCCCTTTTGGTCGAGGGCGCCCCGCCCGCGCTCGACGGCCGGGCGGTCGGCGGCTACCTCTATCTGGCGCTGGCGAACACGGCGGTCGCGTACTGGCTCTGGTTCCGTGGCATCGGCCGCCTGAGTGCCACGCAGGTCACCTTCCTCGGCCCGCTGTCCCCCCTGACCGCCGCCGTCGTCGGCTGGGCCGCGCTGGGGCAGGCGTTGAGCCCGCTCCAACTGGCGGGCATGGCACTGGCGTTCGGGGCGACGGTCGTGGGGCAGATCGGGGCGGGCCGGGCCGGACAGGCTTCCCCGAGAATGTTCGGTTCTGCTGAAAAGAAAGATCGGAAAGACTCGATGGACCTGACGGGTCCGGCGCTGCGACGGTAGATCGACCCCGATCACCGACCAGCGAAAGGATCTCCGTGACTGTCGTCCTCCCCAGGACAGCCACAGCCACGCCGACCCCCCTTCCCAGGGCGGCCGCCCTCGGCATCGCCCTCGCCACCGTCGTCTGGTCGGGCAGCTTCGTCACCTCCCGCACGCTGCACGACAGTGTGCCGCCGGTGCAGCAGGCGTTCTGGAGATGGCTGGTAGCGCTCGTCGCGGTGGCTCCCTTCGGCGCCCGGCAGGCCTGGGGGCAGCGGAAGGCGATCCGCCGTCACCTCGGCTTCGTACTCCTCGCCTCACTCCTCGGCGTCACCGCATACAACACCCTCGTCAACCAGGCCGGGTTGACCACGCCGGCCGCCAACATGGGCATGATCATGGCCGCTTCGCCGGTCCTGATGGCCGTGTTCGAACGGGCCGCGGGGATACGGCTGGGCGCGCGCCGGGTGGCCGGTCTGCTGACGGCCTGTGCGGGCGGCGTGCTGCTGATCGGAGGTGGCGCGGGCGGTGCCCGGTTCGCGGCAGGGGACCTGTGGATGGTGGCCGCGGCCTGCTGCTTCGCGTCGTACAGCGGTCTGTTGCGACGCAAGCCTGCCGAACTGGGCGGGGCGGCCTTCCTGTTCACCACGTTCCTGCTGGGCACGGTCCTGCTGTTGCCCGCGCAGGGAGTCAGCCTGGCGGTGCAGGGCGGCTTCGAGCCGACGCCCGGGACGGTCCTGCCGATCCTGTACGTGGGAGTCGTCTCCTCCGCCGTCGCCTTCTTCGCCTGGAACCGGGCGATCGCGCTGGTCGGTCCCAGCCGCGCCGGGGTCGTCTACTACCTCCAGCCGGTGTGCGTGTCCCTGCTGTCCTGGGCGCTCCTCGGCGAGACGACTGGCTGGACGCAGTTGCTGTGCATGGCGCTGATCCTCGGCGGGGTCGTCCTCGGTGCGACGGCGCGGCGGTGACGTAGGTTGCCGCCATGGTCGAGTGGGACATCCGGAAGCTTCAGATCCTGCGGACGCTGCGGGAACGGGGGACCGTGACGGCGACGGCCGAGGCGCTGCGGATGACGCCGTCGGCGGTGTCGCAGCAGCTGACGAATCTCGCCAAGCAGCTCGGGGTGCCGCTGCTGGAGGCACAGGGGCGGCGGGTACGGCTGACGGACGCGGCACGGCTCGTGCTGCGGCATGCCGAGGCCGTGTTCGAGCAACTGGAGCGGGCGGACGCCGAGTTGGCGGCGTACGCGCACGGCGAGGTGGGGGAGGTGCGGGTGGGCGCCTTCTCCACGGCGGTCCCGGCGCTGGTCGTACCGGCCGTGCGGGCGCTGCGGGCGGCGCATCCCGGGGTGGTCGTACGGGTGCGGGAGGCCGAGGCCGCAGAGGCGTACGAGCTGCTGGCCGCCGGTGAGGTGGACCCCGCATTGTCCCTCGCGGCGCAGGCCCCGACCGTGGGGGACCTGCGCTTCACACGGGTGCCGTTGCTTGGCGGATCAGCTGGACGTCGCCCTTCCCCAGGGGCACGAGCTGGCGACCACCGAACCGCTGCGGCTGGCCGACCTCGCCGCCGAGGACTGGATCTTCGGCGGAAGCGGGCCGTGGTCCGACATCACTCGGGGCGCGTGCGAGGCGGCCGGGTTCAGCCCTCGGCAGGGCCACTCCGCGGCCGGGTGGACGGCGATCCTGGCGATGGTGGAGGCCGGGATGGGGGTGGCGTTGGTGCCGCGGATGGTTGCGGTGGGGGGCGGGGTCGTGATGCGGGAGCTGGAGGAGGAGCGGCCCGTTCGGCATGTGGTGGGGGTGGTGCGGAAGGGCGGAAAAGACTGGTCGGCGGTCGGAAGGGTGCTCAACGCTCTGCGAACCGTTGCCACCGCGCATGCGGGGACGCCGGACCCCGCTGATCGCGTGCGATGGAGAGTCACTCAGGCGTGAACTCGTACTGAAGCTCGTAGAGATGACCAGCCTTGACCATGACGGTGACTTCGATGGGACGCTGCTCGTCGCTGTACACGACGCGCAGCGTACGGAGAACCGGCAGGTCGCTGGGCAGGTTCAAGGCCTGGTACTGCTCTTGGGTGGGGACTCTGGCGGAGACTCGGTCCACGCTGAGGCGCGGGGGGTGGCCGAGTTCGGCGAGGAGGGTCGGAGTGCCGCCCTTGATCTTCCGCTTGTCCGTGATGACGGTCCCTTGGACGATGGCCATGGGGTAGTAGGACTTGACCAGCTCGACCGGTTCGCGGTCGATGGAGAGCACCTGATGCCGCAGCAGAGCTGTCTCGCTCTCGGCGAGGTTCAAGGCGGCTGAGACGTCGGCAGGGGGACGGACCTCCGCCACATCCAACAGCGTGCTGTGAGCCTGGGTTCCGTGCTTCGCTGCCTCGGTCAGCCACCGGTAAGGCTCACCCGCCCCGGCCGGAGCCATGAACGCGGCGGGGTGCATGGTCCGCTGCCGATGCTCGCGGACGGTGACCGCCGCTCCGGCGCGGCCGATGACCAGGCGCTCGTCCTTGAGGACCTGGAGTGCCTTCTGAATAGTGGCGTTGGAGGCGTCGAATCTCGCCTTGAGCTGGGCGGTGGAGGGCAGCTTGGCGCCCGGCGCCAGGTCGCCGCTCATGATCTCGTCCCGAAGATCGGCGGCGATACGCTCATGGAGGGATCGCGGGTCCGAGGGGTCGTTGTCGATGGTGGACACAGTCATCCGATCTTGATCTCGTAACGCAGCCGCTGCCGATGGGCCGGCATGACCATCAGGTCGGCCTGTATGGGCTTGTCGTCGCCGTCCAGCGTGACCCTGCTCAGCCGGAGGACTGGTTCGTCCGCGCCCAATTGAAGAGCCTCGCGTTCGTCCTTGCCGGGCATACGCGCGGTGACGTCCTCACGCACTCGTGCGCCGACGTGCCCGAGCTCGGCGAGGAAGGTCACGGCACCACCGGGGATCTTTCCCTTCTCGGCGAGACGGGTGCCGCGGGCGATGCTCGGCGGGTAGTACGTGTCCGTCAACTCGCAAGGCTTGCCATCCAGTTGGATGATCCGTCGGCGTACGACAACCGGCTCTCCCGTGTGCAGGCCGAGGAGGGCAGCGACTTCGTCCGGAGCGGGCACTTCCCCGGCGAAGGCGATGCGCTGACTGCCCTTGCCCCCGCGGCTGGCGGCTTCGGCTCCCCAGGCGTCGGGCTGCCCCTTCTCCCGTGGTGTCAGGTACGGCATCGAGATGCTGACCCACGCGCTGTCGCTCACGGTTTCCTCCGGCGGGGCGGGATTCCAACCTTGCTGCTTTACACGTTAAGCGACTCGCACAATTGCCCGCTTCCCCAACGGCGGGGCCAACCTATCTGCTTTTCGCGAATAGTGATACAGTCGCCGGTGATCGTACACCCCACGAAACAGGCGGTGATTCACCGTGCCCTTGTCACGGCAACGACGTTTTCCTCGCGCCCGCGGCTCCGTGAGCGCCGCACGTGCCTTCGCCCTCCAGACGCTGACGGAGTGGGGCTGCGCCGATCGGCATGACGATGTACGGCTCTGTGTCTCGGAGCTCGCGACGAACGCCCTGCTGCACGGTGTCCCGCCGGGGCGTGAGTTCTGTCTGACGGTTGTCACCGACGGTTCGATGGTCCGCGTCGAGGTCCGGGACAGCGGGGACGGGCGTCCGGAGGTGGCAGAGGGGCGAGTCGACGACTGCGGGGGGCGGGGGCTTCGTCTCGTGACCGCCCTGGCCGATGACTTCGGAGTCACCGCACACAACCCTGGAAAGACAGTGTGGTCGGTGTTCAAGACTGCCGCCGCGAGGATCGAGGAGCCCTGCGATGGAAGCATCTGAACGCGCCCGGCTCGACGCCTACTTCGGTCGGATCGCCTCTCGTTTCGCTCCGTCGGCCGAGCCTCCGGTCGCACTCCTGATCACACACCTGTTACCCGAGCGACCCGCCTTCGTGCGGGGCGTGGCGGCGGTGACGGATCTGCGAGCGGTGCTGCCCAAGCCCAAGTCCGTGCATGCCGAGGCACTGCGCGAGATCGAGGGCAGCGGGTACGTGTGCGACAAGCTGTCGCGTGAGTTGTTCGCCGATCCTGATCGGGCGGTGGGATATGTCGAGGCGCGCGCGGCAGGCCGCCCCGTCGTACTGCTCGATGTGGGCGGCTACTTTGCCCCGTCGCTCGAAACACTGTGCGACCGTTTTTCGGGACGGATCCTCGGCCTGGTCGAGGACACCGAGAACGGCCATCGCCGCTACGCAGGCCTCGACAAGCTCCCGTGTCCGGTCGTCTCGGTGGCACGCTCGCCCCTGAAGGAGCCCGAAGACTTCCTCGTCGGGCAGTCGGTGGTGTTCTCCACCGAGGCACTCATGCGCAGCCGGGGCGACATCCTGCACGGCCGTACGGCACTGGTGATCGGCTTCGGCAAGCTCGGGTCGAGCATCGCCCGCCTGCTGCACGCCAAAGGGGTGCGTGTCACGGTGTACGACACCGACCCGGTACGCCGCACACAGGCGCTCTCCCAGGGCTTCGCTGTGGCGCGTGCACTCGTGGAGGGCCTTGAGGGCGCGGGACTCGTCCTGTGCGCCACGGGTGCGCTCTCGCTGCGAGGTGAGGACTTCGGACGGTTACGCAACGGCGCATATGTCGCCACCGTGACGAGCAGCGAGGACGAGCTCGAACTCGCCGGTCTACCCGACGTGTACGAGCGCGCCCACGTCGGCCGACACATCACCCGGTATCTGACGACCGGGCACTACTTCTACCTTCTGAACGGAGGAAACGCCGTCAACTTCCTGCACGGCGCCAGCGTTGGGCCGTTCATCTTCCTCGTGCAGGCCGAGATACTCGCCGCTTCCGCTGTACTGGCCCGCGGCGGACTCGGTCCCGGCCTGCACGAGATCGGCCCGGCGGACCGTGCTGCCATCGCCGCGACCTGGCTCGACTACTTCAACCGGTGAGGAGACACTCCATGACCGTCACGGCCGACCACATCCGCGAGACCCTCGACGACTACCTCGACGTCCATCCGCGCGACAAAAAGGGGCGGCTCGTCGATCTTCTTGAGCTCCTCGACGCTTCCGCCGCCCTCACCAGCCGTAAGGAGTTCCGGGGGCACGTCACGGCAGGGGCGCTCCTTGCCGACCCCGCCGGCCGCGTGCTCCACGTCAGGCATGTCGCACTGAACCGCTGGCTCCTGCCCGGCGGACACCTTGAGGCGGACGACATCAGCCTCCTCGCCGCCGCACAACGGGAACTGTCCGAGGAGACCGGCATCCCGGCCGCCGTCGTCATCCCGGCCGGGCATCGTCCCGACTGGGGAAGAGGCAGTGTTCCAAACTTGCGCTATTCGGGTCGGAACAAGCTCACTGCCTATGCCTCGGGTGAGCCTTGAGGATCGTTGGCGGCTGGGCTAGCGTTCGAGGACTTGTCAGTACCAGCACCTTCAGGAAGTCGACATGCCTCGCCGAACACCGGGCGAGATCAGGTCTCAGCTGCCGCTTCGGGACACAAGGCACGCCAGGCGAACCGTCATACGAGGGCTGTCAGCGTCAGCGAACCGACAGATAGCTGCATTCGAGCGCGAGCGAGGCTTGCCGAGGGGCGATGTCGCGCTCGCCTTCCGACGCTGGGCTCTGCGTGCCGGGCGACCCCGTAGTGCTGAAGAGTGGCGCTACGGGTACTCCGACGTCCCAACCGGGCACATCCGCACACTGCTGGAAGTGACGGCTCGGAACCTGCGTTCACGGGCGCGGCGAGAGCTGCGAGCCGCGCTGGCTCCCGTCGACGCCCGGATCCTCGGCAGAACGGTTAACGACCCGTTCGCTCCACAGGATCTTCCCTGGTGGCAACGGCGCATCGAAATTTGAGTCGGTCCTTTTGCCTGGGGGAAGGGGGGCAGTGTCTGATGCCTGCACTTCCTGGAGCGCGAGGTAGTCGGTCCAGTTCTGTTGGGCGAATTTGGCCCACTGGAAGGCGGTGGAGGCCGAGAGGCCGAAGAGGTCACTGACCACGATCGGCGGCAGTTCGGTGATGGCGGTGATCATTGCCGTGTTGCGTGCCGCACGGGTGGGGAGATCGTGGTTCCGCAGCCGTTTGATGAGGTGGCTGGCGCTCAGGGGGCGACCTGCGTGCCGACCAGGGAGAAGGTAGTCGGGCCCGGAAGACGCGCGGGGCTTGAGCATCGAGCTGGCCCGCGGGCTGGCTATGTGGGCCTTGATGAGCCGGGCGAGCGTCGGAGGCAGCAGCACAGGGTGGCGATCGATGGTGAGGAAGGCGCCGGCGTCGTTCAGTTGGAATTGGGAGGTGGTGATCTCTTTGATGCGCGAGATGGGGAGTGCGTAGAGGCGGATCAGGGCTCCCACGATGCGAAGTTCTCGGGGCAGAGCCTCGTCTGTGAGGCATCTCCGCAGCTGTTGCTCGTGCTCGTCGTCCGTCTGGAAGTTCGCAGGGAATCCCTTGCGGGCGAGTTGTGTATCGAGCGGTCGGGTCAGCTTTCGCTTCGTAAGCCATCGGACGAAGGAGTGGACAGCTTGCCGTCGGGTGGGGTTCTGCGTGAACCACAGATCCAGGTCCTCTTGGTGCACGTCCGGGAGGGTGAGCTGGTGCTGGTCGAGCCAGTTCAGCAACAGGATTGCGGCTCGGATGTTGCCACGGTCGGCCTTCGCGGCGCCGGGAGTGTAGCGTCCGCGCTCCGCTCGGCGGCGTGCGTCCTTGATGACGTGCCATTCCGCGAAGGGGCTGACAATCCGGGACTGGTGTGGGGGCAGGGCTTCGAGAGTGGCTCTCGCCCAGAGCTCAAGCCGGGCGAAGGTCTCGTGGCGTTCGGGGAGGGCTCCGGTCACGACAAGGTGGTGCCGGACGTTGCGAGTGACCGTGCTCTGAGGCAGCCGGTCGAGGAGCTCATGACTGATCTCGGTGTGCTCCGTGGTGAGTTCATCGAGGAGTCCAGCCGCGGCGCTGGTCCGCAGCCAGCTCATGACCGACCAGGGCTTCTCCGCTCGGGTGAGCGCGTCGGCAAGGGGCTGAAACGGCGGGGCGATCGTGCCATCGGGCCCTGCGAGAAGTTGGGCGACTCGATCGGTGATAGCACAGCGGGTGCATCGGCCGTGGGCGTAGATGTCGCCGGGGTAGTCACATTGTCTGCAGGTCGTGTGCAGGTCAGGGCGTCCGCTGCAGGGGCCGCAGAGGCCCCCGCCCTCCGAGGTGCGTCCCGCGGCTATGCGGGTGTTGCCGCATTCGACGCAGGTTCGGGGGTTGCGTCGGCGGTGGTGGTAGCAGGTGCTACAGAGCACGCCGACCGGGTAGGTCGCGGTCACAGGCTTGGACTTGCCGCAGTCAGCGCAGGTCCTTGGCGTCCGTGGCTGGCAGCTGTGGCAGAGGAAGGTGCCGCCTCTGCGAACTGCACCTCGGCGTTGATGGCCGCACGCCTCACAGACCGCGATGTGATGGCGCGAGCACGGCTCGCAGATGTCGGGGCTCGTGTCCGTGGCACGGATCTTGATGGTGGTGGTCTGTCCGCAGATGCCGCATGGGCGCGTCGGCCGTTCGTAGCAGCGGGGGCAGATCGGGCCGGCGTCTGTGATGGTGCTGGCGCGGGCGACGGTGCCGCAGTGGACGCAGGAGCGTTTGGGGCGAGGGCTACAGGAGGAACAGAGGTTCGTGCCGTCCGGGCGCCGGCTGGTGGGACGAAGTCGCTGGCAGCGGTCGCACTGACGGTGGTTGACGGGGTCCTTCTGGAAGCAGGAGCGGCAGACCGGGCCGTCTGCCGTACGACTGTGGATGCGAGTTTGACGTTCGCATCGGGTGCATTGCTGAAGGCGGTCACGTTCGACGCACCAGTTACAGAGACGCCCGACGGGCGAGTTGCGAGGCAACGGGTCGTCGGTGCGTCCGCAGAGTGCGCAGGCGAGCCTGGTGACGGCGAAGCCTGCCGCAGCCAGTTCCAGCAGGAGCCTGGGAAGAGCTGCCGGGCTGTGAGATTTCGGTGCGGTGAGCGCGTCAGGGTGTTCGGCCAGGTGGGCTGCCAAAGCTCGGGCCGGTCGAGGCTCCCAGGCGTTGGCTGTCTCCAGGATGCGCTGAGCGTCGCTGGAGGTGAGTTGTGATCCGGCAACGGCCTGGACGCGTCCTATCAAGTCGGTTCTGCATCGTGCCAGTTCGGCCCGGTTGCGGCGCACCCTCGTGTTGGCCCGGCTGGGCCGGCTCACTGGAGCGCTCACGTACCTGGGCGGCGGACGACCGTCCGGCGCGGTTGCGTGGGCGGGGCGACGTCGGAGTCACCGCCAGCGGTCTTACGGACCTGAACGTTGACGACTTCGGGCTTGATGAGGTCGTTGGGTGTGCAGTCGAGGATGTCGCAGAGGGCCACCAGGGTGTCCATGCTCATGCGCTGCGGGGCCTGGGTGACCAGGCGGTAGACCTGTTCGCGCGAGAGCTGGATTCCGCGTTCGGCGAGCAGGGGAACCAGGTCGGTAGTCTGGAACATGCCGCGTTCGGCCATCAGCTGACGCAGCTGCCAGTGGTATCCCATCTTCTTGATCACGTGGTCACGTCCCAGACGTCGCCCAGCCGGTTCTTCAACGCCGCCTCCAGCAGGTTGTTGCGGTACTCGTTCGACACTCCCATATAGATCGCCGTCGTGGATGCGTGAGAGTGCCCGACCTGCTCTTGGACGAATCGTGCCGGATATCCGAACTCGGTGAGATGGGTGATGTAGCTGTGGCGAAGGCAGTGCAGGTCCAGATCCGGATCCAGCCCGGCCGCCTCGCGCGCGGCGGTGAAGGCGGAGTTGATCGACCGAGGCGACAGGCGTCCCGCGCGCTCGGTGACCCACAGTGCCGGGTGGCGTCCCGGGACCAGATGTGGGCGTATCTCGGCCTGCCAGTGCTTCAGGACCTCGACCACCCAGTCCATCTCCGGGACGGTCAGGACCATCCGCCGCTTCGGCGGAGCACCCTTCGACGACTTGCCGAAGCGCACCATCATCGAGCCGAAGTTCCCGAAGTCCGGCGCTTGTCTGTTGCGCCGCAGGTCCACGAGGTCCAGACGCGACGCTTCGGTTCGCCGTATGCCGAAGGCGTAGACGGTTTTGATGACGGCCGCGTCCCGCATCGCTGTCAGGGCGCCCTTGCGTCCCTGTCCCCGGATCTTGGATGGCAGGGCGTCAGCGGCGTCGAACAGGGCCTGGACCTCGTCGTAGGTCAGCGGCCGGCGCCGAGGGTCTCCCTCGTACTCGACCGTGTGCATCACCGAGTTGCCTTCGTGGAAGACCTCTTGAGGCACCTCGCCGAACCGCTCTTCGCAGACCTTGAGCCAGTGGTAGCGACTGTCCCTCAGGTACTCGACGAAGAGACTGATGATGACTTCGTAGCCGCGGGCGGTCGACATCTGGATCGGCGTCTGGCCACCTCGCAAGTCTGCGATGAATGCCTCGCCCTCCGCTGGCGTCCACTGCCACGGATAGAGCCCGGTGAACTCCTCGAACCGCTCGATCAGCCGCCGCCGCGGGCCGATCGTCGAGCTCTTCAGAAAGCGAGCCGACTGCTGCCTCGCCCACCCATCGAGCATGGCCTTGAACACCGCGGCCGCCGGGTCCAGATGAACCACATTCCGGGCGAGGACAAGGGAGGCCGAACCCGGCGCTGTCGCACTCACGCCGCTGTTGTATCAGGTGCATCATTGTTGAATCAATACGCAGCAGCCCAGGTCAAGGCCATGCCGCTTCAACCGTTCCCTTTCCATCGACGCGCCGGAGCAGCCAAAATGGCGTCCTCACCACTAGACGGAATGTTGCATCCAATGCAACTCATCCCGTTTGTCCACATCGACGCCCACCCCATCCCGGCCAACCCTGCCAAGGGCGAGCCGGATCACCAGCACTTCGACTTCCGGTTCCTCTTCCGCACCTCGGCCGACGTGGTCGAACTGCAAACCGAGGAAGTCTCCGCCGCAGCTTGGCGCCACGCCGACACGATCGAGAACGAAACGCTTCGCAGCCGAGTACTTGCGGCGCTGCGCTGACGTGGGTCCTTTGCGATGAGGGCGCCCAGCGCAGCAGCACCGGGCGCCCCTGTCGACGTACGTAGGACGACCGTTACTGCTCCGCCGCCACGTCCGCGGCCTGCGCCTTCAGCGCCCGTTCCACGCCGCCCAGGACTCCGAGACGAGGCGTCGCGGGGCCGCGTTCGGTTCTGCCGACGACAGCCACGCGTCCGTCTTGCGCAGCGTCTCCTCGGAGACCTGGATCGCCGGGTAGAGGCCGATCGCGATCTTCCGGGCGATCTCGTCGGAGCGGGAGCCCCAGATGTCCTTGACGACCTCGCCGCCGAGGACTGGGTCTTCGGCGGAAGCGGGCCGTGGTCCGACGTCGCCCGGGGCGCGTGCGAGGCGGCCGGGTGGACGGCGATCCTGGCGATGGTGGAGGCGGGGATGGGGGTGGCGTTGGTGCCGCGGATGGTTGCGGTGGGGTCGTGATGCGGGAGCTGGGGGGAAGAGCGGCCCGTTCGGCATGTGGTGGCGGCCGTGCGTAGGGGTGGGGCGGATGCCCCGGTGGTGGGGAGGGCGTTGGAGGCGCTGCGGGGGGCGGCCGTCGGTTAGTCGAGCATGGCGATCCTTGTTCTGGCGTTCACGGGCGACGGGACGGGATGTCGGTTCCCACTGGATCGCAGGGTGTCGAACCCTAGACTTCGGCAGTGAACGCCGACGCCGACTGGCCGTTGTGCGCCTCGCGGGGAGGAGATCGCATGCAGGACCCTTCGGACTCGACGGAGATCGCCGAGCCTGAGGAGAACGGCCAGAGCGATACCGCCGACTCACCTGTTGTGGACGATCCGACACCCGACTCGGACATCGACTCGGCGACGGCATCGACGGTTCTGGCGGAGGTGCTCCCAGGAGTTGCTGTCGTCTTCGGTGAGGTCCCGGCGGAACTCAAGCCCGATCTGATCGACTTCGGGCTCGTGTCGGCCGCCGACCGCAAGCAGATCTCCACTGTCCTCGCCTCGATCGGAAACACGGCGGCCGTGGCCGGCAACCTCGGAAACGCATTCGCCGGCATGCAGGGGCTCTACAGGATCAACGACGCGACACAGGCCCTGCTGAGGGCCGGCGGAACGCTCGCCGTCAAGGACGGCGCGAACCTCGGAGCAGTGTTCCTCTCCGGTCGAATCGCTGGTCAGGCCCGCTTCATCCCGGTGACTGCGGTGAGCGCGGCGCAGACCGCGGCCGCGCTCGGGCCGGCGCTGGCCATGGTCGCCCTCCAGATGCAGCTGAGTGAGGTCACGAGCCTTGTCAGGACCAACATCGCGCTGACAAGCCAGGTACTCACAGCCATCCGCCACGAGCAGTGGGCCGAACTGACGGGGCTCGTTGCCACCGTCGATCGCGCAGTCGGCCAGGCGCGAGAGATCGAATCGGTCCCCACTTCCTTGTGGGACAGCGTCGCGGGTAGTGGAGCGTCGCTGGACAAGCAGCTTGACGTCTACCGACAGAACGTCCGCCGCCACGTCGGGCAGATCGATCGGCCCGACACGCGTCGCCACCGTGAGTATCTTCAGACGAACACCGAGGCCATCGTCTTCGACGCCTACGCCCTCCTGTCCTCCGTCAAGGCCTGGACCGGGTATCAGGCGCTCCGCGCCGGAAGGGCGAGAGCCACTGGACGCGAAGACGCTCACGAGGCACGGCTCGTCGACGTCATCGCGCGTGACACTCGTGCGGAACTCGACTCCGCTCTCGCCGAGACGACGAGCCTCGTCGCCTCGCTGACGCGGGAGCTACGAATCATCGCCGAGCTCCCCGGACGCGAGACACTGGCACAGTCACTGACGGGGAAGCGGAGGGACTCGAAGGCGGCTCGCCAAACCTCCGCCCGTCTTCTGGAGGCGATCGAGCCTCTTGCCGATGCTCTCCGTCCGCCGGCCCCTCCGCTCAAGGCTCCGGACGTCGTCTGCGCACCTGAATCGCTGGATCTCGAGCCGAACCTTCGCGTCCTGCGATGGTTCCTCGAGGACGGCGAGACCCTACGCGTCCTCGGCTTCCCCGACCAGCTCGATGCCCTCGGTCCGATTTCCGCGATCCTCGGCGGAGCGAAGGAGAAGTTGGCGGCAGCGATGGACAAGGCTGGGGCAAAGACACTGGTCGCTGTCACGGATCGCCGCATCATCACGGCCAAGACGAACGCATTCCTTGAGCAAGGCGAGATTCGTCAAGTCATCCCTCTCGACCAAGTGCGATATGTCCGTGCAGCGACCGCACAGGACAGAAGCGCGCGCTTGGTGATCGACCTCATCACGCGCGACGAGAGCATCCGGTGGCTCTTCCATGCTGACATCGACAACACCCAAGTGGACGCGCTCGCCGCCGTACTTGCCGAGTCGATGACGATCCCGGACGCTGAACGCGATGAGCTTCAACGGCGGCGCTACGCCCCGATCGAGGCGGGCAAGAAGAGCGAGAGCACTGGCACGAGGTCTTCGGCGTTGCGCTGAGGTGGACGAGGGCGCCCGGTGAAGCTGCGCCGGGCGCCCTCATCGACGTACGTACGACGACCGTTACTGCTCCGCCGCCGCGTCCGCCGCCTGTGCCTTCAGCGCCCGCTCCACGCCCGCGCGGGACTCGGAGATCAGGCGTCGCAGGGCCGCGTTCGGCTCCGCCGAGGACAGCCAGGCGTCCGTCTTGCTCAGGGTCTCCTCGGAGACCTGGAGCGTCGGGTACAGGCCGACCGCGATCTGCTGGGCGATCTCGTGGGAGCGGGCGTCCCAGACGTCCTTGACCACCTCGAAGAACTTGTCCGTGTAGGGGGCGAGGAGTTCGCGCTGGTCGGTCTGGACGAAGCCGCCGATGACCGCTTCCTGGAGGGCGTTGGGGAGCTTGTCGGAGTCGATGACCGACGACCAGGCCTCGGCCTTGGCCTCGGCGGTCGGGCGGGCGGCGCGGGCCGTGGCGGCGTGGCGCTCGCCGGCCGCCGTCTTGTCCCGCTCGTACTCGCCGGCGATCTCCGTCTCGTCGAAGCGGCCCACCGCCGCCAGGCGCTGGACGAACGCCCAGCGCAGCTCCGTGTCGACGGCCAGGCCCTCGATCGACTGGGAGCCGTCCAGCAGGGCCTCCAGGAGATCGAGTTGCTCGGGCGTGCGCGCCGTCGCAGCGAAGGCCCGCGCCCACGCCAGCTGGTGGTCGCTGCCCGCCACAGCCGAGCGCAGGTGGGCCAGCGTGGCGTCCGTCCAGCGGGTCAGCAGGGCCTCGCGGGCGGCCGGGTCGGCGTACAGCTCGATCGCGAGCTTCACCTGGCGCTGCAGCGACTGCACGACGCCGATGTCGGACTCCTTGCCGATGCCCGACAGGACAAGGGAGAGGTAGTCGCGGGTGGCGAGTTCCGCGTCGCGCGTCATGTCCCAGGACGACGCCCAGCACAGGGCCCGCGGGAGGGAGGCCTCGAAGTCGCCGAGGTGCTCGGTGACGAAGGCCAGGGACCGCTCGTCGAGGCGGACCTTCGCGTACGACAGGTCGTCGTCGTTGAGGAGGACCACGTCCGGGCGGCGCGTGCCCGACAGCTGCGGTACGGCGGTCAGTTCGCCGTCCACGTCCAGCTCGATGCGCTCCTCGCGCAGCAGCTTGCCGGTCGCGTCGTCGAGGTTGTACAGGCCGACCGCGATGCGGTGCGGGCGCAGCGTCGGCTCGCCCTTGGCGCCCGTCGGCAGTGCGGGGGCCTCCTGGCGGATCGCGAAGGACGTGATCACGCCGTCGGCGTCCGTCTCGATCTCAGGGCGCAGGATGTTGATGCCCGCCGTCTCCAGCCACTGCTTCGACCACGCCTTCAGGTCGCGGCCGGAGGTCTCCTCCAGGGCGCCCAGCAGGTCGGACAGGCGGGTGTTGCCGAAGGCGTGGCGCTTGAAGTACGCCTGGACGCCCTGGAAGAACTCGTCCATGCCGACGTAGGCGACGAGCTGCTTGAGGACGGAGGCGCCCTTGGCGTAGGTGATGCCGTCGAAGTTGACGAGCACGTCGTCCAGGTCGCGGATCTCGGCCATGATCGGGTGGGTGGACGGCAGCTGGTCCTGGCGGTACGCCCACGTCTTCATCTGGTTGGCGAAGGTGGTCCAGGAGTGCGGCCAGCGCGACTCGGGCGCGTACGCCTGGCAGGCGATGGACGTGTACGTGGCGAACGACTCGTTCAGCCACAGGTCGTTCCACCACTCCATGGTGACCAGGTCGCCGAACCACATGTGGGCCAGCTCGTGCAGGATGGTCTCCGCGCGCGTCTCGTACGCCGCGTTCGTCACCTTGGACCGGAAGACGTACTGGTCGCGGATGGTCACCGCGCCCGCGTTCTCCATCGCGCCCGCGTTGAACTCCGGCACGAACAGCTGGTCGTACTTCTTGAACGGGTACGCGTAGTCGAACTTCTCCTGGAACCAGTCGAAGCCCTGCCGGGTCACCTCGAAGATCGCGTCCGAGTCGAGGTACTCGGCGAGCGAGGGCCGGCAGTAGATGCCGAGCGGCACGCTCTGCCCGTCCTTCTCGTAGACGCTGTGCACGGAGTGGTACGGGCCGACGATGAGCGCCGTGATGTACGTCGAGATGCGCGGCGTCGGCTCGAAGGACCAGATGTTGTCCTTGGGCTCCGGGGTGGGCGAGTTGGAGATGACGGTCCAGCCGTCCGGCGCCTTCACGGTGAACTGGAAGGTGGCCTTCAGGTCGGGCTGCTCGAAGGACGCGAAGACGCGGCGGGCGTCCGGGACCTCGAACTGGGTGTAGAGGTAGGCCTGCTGGTCGACCGGGTCGACGAAGCGGTGCAGGCCCTCGCCGGTGTTGGTGTAGGCGCAGTCGGCCACGACCCGCAGGACGTTGGGTCCCTCCAGCAGGCCGGACAGGGCGATCCGGGAGTCCTTGAAGACCTCGGCCGCATCGAGCGCGTCACCGTTGAGGGTCACCTCGTGGACGCTCGGGGCCACCAGGTCGATGAAGGATTCGGCGCCGTTTTCGGCGACGTCGAAGCGCACCGTGGTCACGGACCGGTAGGTGCCGCCCTCCTGCGCGCCGGAGAGGTCGAGATCGATCTCGTACGAGTCAACGGTGAGCAGCTTCGCCCGCTGCTGTGCCTCTTCGCGAGTCAGGTTTGTGCCAGGCACGCGGTCATCTCCTCGATATGTGTGGGTTGCGTCATCCTTCCACGGGACCTGCACGGAGCGCGATGTCCGTCTCCCGCCGGTGGGCGGGGCGGACGCGCGTGAGGCTGGGGACATGACGACGTACTTCGCACGCCCCGTCTCTCCGACAGCCCTGAAGGAGTTGCGCTCTGCTGACGATGCGGGGCGCCGAATGGTTCCCGTGACCGACGAGGAAGGCGGTTCGCCCTTGCGCTGCTGCCTGCGCCACAGCGCGCCCGGCGAGCGGATCGCCCTCGTCTCCTACGCCCCTCTGCGCCGCTGGGCGGCCGAGAGCGGGGCCGATCCGGGGGCGTACGACGAGCAGGGGCCGGTGTTCATCCACGCGGAGGAGTGCGGGGGCCCGGACGGGGACGCGCTGCCCTTCACCAACGCCCACCGCACCGTCCGCCGTTACTCGGCCGACGGGCGCATCCTCGGGGGACGGCTCGTCGGGCCGGGGGCCTTGGGGGAGGCTTTCGCGGAGGCGTTCGCCGACCCCGCGGTGGCAGTCGTCCACGTGCGGGCCGTGGAATACGGGTGTTTCCTCTACGAGGTGCGCAGGGATTAGCCGAGGACCGCAACAACAAAGGGGCGGCCACCGTTCAACGGTGGCCGCCCCTTCGACGTAGGTCCGGGCGTCAGCGCTTCAGCTCCGCCGCCACCAGCTCCGCGATCTGCACCGCGTTCAGCGCGGCCCCCTTGCGGAGGTTGTCGTTGGAGAGGAAGAGGGCGAGGCCGTGCTCGACCGTCTCGTCGGTGCGGATGCGGCCGACGTACGACGGGTCCTGGCCGGCCGCCTGGAGCGGGTTCGGGACGTCGGTGAGGGCCACGCCGGGGGCGCCGGCGAGCAGCTCCTTGGCGCGCTCCACGCTGATCGGGCGGGCGAAGCGGGCGTTGACCTGGAGGGAGTGGCCGGAGAAGACCGGGACGCGCACGCAGGTGCCGGAGACCTTCAGCCCGGGGATCTCCAGGATCTTGCGGGACTCGTGGCGGAGCTTCTGCTCCTCGTCGGTCTCGTTCAGGCCGTCGTCGACGATCGAGCCGGCCATCGGCAGGACGTTGTAGGCGATCGGGGCGACGTACTTGTTCGGTGCGGGGAACTCCGCCGCCGAGCCGTCGTGGGTCAGCTTGGGCGCGTCGTCGCCGACCTTCTTGACCTGGTCGAACAGCTCGTCGACGCCCGCGAGACCCGAGCCCGAGACCGCCTGGTAGGTGGCGACGACCAGCGCCTCAAGGCCGGCCTCCGCGTGCAGCGGCCTCAGCACCGGCATCGCGGCCATCGTCGTGCAGTTCGGGTTGGCGATGATGCCCTTGGGGCGGTCGGCGATCGCGTGCGGGTTCACCTCGGAGACGACCAGCGGGACCTCGGGGTCGCGGCGCCAGGCCGAGGAGTTGTCGATCACGACGGCGCCCTGCGCGGCGACCTTCGGCGCCAGGGCCTTCGAGGTCGAGCCGCCCGCTGAGAACAGGACGATGTCCAGGCCGGAGTAGTCGGCCGTGGCCGCGTCCTCCACGGTCACGCCGTCCAGGACCGTCCCCGCCGAGCGGGCCGAGGCGAACAGGCGCAGCTCGGTGAGCGGGAAGTCACGCTCCGCGAGGATCCTGCGCATGACCGTGCCGACCTGCCCGGTGGCTCCGACGATTCCGACCCTCACGGCGACTCCCTTACGCGTTCTTGAATGTCTGCGGCCTTTCCATCATGCGGCCGACCCGGGTCCGCCTGTCCAATTCTTTGCGTTCCATGCCCGAGGAGCGGGACACCCCGACCCGTCCGGCGGCACCGGAACTCCCGTGCACACCCGCACTGAGCTGCAGAAATTGGCCCTACGAGGCCCTCGTTCCGCAAGCTGTGCTGCGGCCGCGCGGCGGTGTGACGTACGCCTCGCAGAAAATCCCGGCGACCCGGGCGAACGTTTCCGTGCGCTGCGGCGTCGTAGGAGAAACGCGGTGAGGGGGGTGGCTTGTGCTGCGCAGAAAGGCCCGCCGTGCCCAGGAGGACGATCACAGAGATCCTCTGGACGCGGCCCAGGAGCGTCGGGTGCGGGCGGTGCTCGCGCTGGGCGGGGTGCCGCAGACGGACCTGCTGGACGGGGTACAGCAGGTCCGCCTGCGGTTGCTGGAGCGGGCCGCGAGCGGTCGCGAGGCGCCCCGGGACGTCTCGGCGTGGGCGGCGGTCGTCGCCTCCAACCTCGCCATGGACTGGCACCGGGCCAAGAAGCGCCAGGAGCGGCTCGGGAACGGCTCGCCTCCCTGCGCCAGCTCGAACACCCCTCCGGCGAGGACACCAGCCTGCTCTCCCTCGCCGTCGCCCAGGGCCTGGACGAACTGCCCGACGCCCAGCGCCAGGTCCTCGTCCTGCGCTTCTACGCCGACCTGCCGGTGCGCGGGATCGCCGAGGAGCTCGGCATCCCGGAGGGCACGGTCAAGAGCAGGCTGCACACGGCGGTACGGGCCCTGCGCGCCCGCCTGCACGAGGACGAGGTGGTGTGACGTGACCGCCGAGAACGAAGGCCGCAAGGGTTGCGACGGCGTCGATGCCCTGATGGCCGCGATCACCGACGAGCCGCTCACGGACGAGGCCCGCGCGGACGCCGCCTTCATGGCCGGGCACCAAGCGGCGGTCGCCGATGTGGCGCTGCTGCGCGAGCAGCTGGGGATCATCGGACGGGTGCTCGGCGAACCGCCGTCCCAGGCCCCCGAACCCGTTCCCGTACGACAGCCCTCCCGCATCCGGCGGCGTGCGTTCACCCTCGCCTTCGGCACCCTCGCGGTGGCTGCCGTCGCCTCGGTGGTGGCCGGCCTGGGCTGGCTGCTGGCGCAGGCCGGGGACGGGGGCCTGGCCTCGGGAGGCAGCGCTGACACGGCGAGTTCCAAGCAGGAGGCCGACGCCGACTTCGGCAGCCCTCGCTACCTCGCCTGCGCCCGGTTGGTCGCCGAGGGCGACGTCACCGGTGTGGTGCCGGTGCCCGGGACGGGGCAGGAGCGGATCACCCTGAGCGTGACCCGGTCCTACCAGCCGGAGAACAGCGACGACGAGGTCACCTTCGTGATGGAGGAGGACTCCGTTCACAAGGGCGAACACGTCCTGGTCGGCATCCCGAAGAACGCCGCCGGTCCGGACGTCTGGGTCGTCGGCGAGCAGGACATCGCCCCCGAACGAGCCTGGATCACCGCATCGCTGCCCGAGGCGCGCAAACTGGCCTGCGAATGACGAAGGGCGGGCGCCCGGTACTGGACCGGACGCCCGCCCTCACAGCCGTACCGACGACTACGGCGTGACCTTCTCGATCTTCACGTTGCCCAGGCCCGCGACCGTGCCGCGCGCGTTCAGCAGCTGGACCTGGCCGAAGAACTCACGGCCCTGCGGTGCGGCCGCCTGCGCGGTGACGCTGCCCGCGACGGTGGTCGAGTCACCCGTGCCGAGCTTCACCGGCGACTCGTCGACCGTGACGGTGCCGAGCGCGGTGGAGTAGAACACGTCCAGGTAGTCGTACGCCGTCGAGCCGGCCGGCACCGAGTAGCCGATGACCTGGATGCTGTACGTCCCGGCGGCCGGCTTCGCGATCTTGACCGACTCCTCCGAGTCACCGTCGGCGGAGCTGCCGACCTTGGTGCCGGCCGCGTCGTAGACGACCAGGTCGAGGTCGGCGGCCGCGTCGGAGACGTTGCCGATGGTGACGTCCAGCGACGTGGCGCCCGCGGCCACCTCGACCGTGGTGGTCTGGGTGGCGCCCTCGGCGATGGTCGGACGCGCCGTCTTCGACGAGCCGAGCGGGCCGCCGGCCAGCTTGCCGTCGATCGCGGCGTAGTTGTTGGTCACCTTCCAGGAGGCGGCGGCCGGGGTGCCGACCTTGGCCTCGGGCACGGTCACGGTCTCCGGGTCGAAGGCCGCGCCCAGGACGGTGACGTCGAGGGTGTACGGGTTGTCGAGCAGCGGCGACGTACGGCGCGACTCGACCTCGATCTCCCAGACACCGGGCTTCGGGTCGGCGTAGGCGCGCACGTCCGGCTTGCAGCCGTTGCCGTTGCCGTCGCCGTAGTTGGTGTAGCAGTTCGGCGTGCCGGTCGGGTCGGACGGGACGCCGTACGGGTGGATGGCGATGAACCGGGTCTGGCTCTTGTCCTTCAGCCCGCCGATCGCCACCTCCAGCGACTTCGCGCCCTCGGGGACGGTCACGAAGTACGACTTGTTGCTGTTGCGCTGGACCGAACCGGACGCCGAGTAGGTGTACTTGAGCGGCGCCGCGACCACGACCGTGTTGAGGACCTGCTTGTCGATGCCCTCGGTGCGCGGGTCGTCGACCTCCAGGATGGCGCTCTTGATGCCGGCCGAGGACGGCTTGGCGGCGACCTGGACGGTGACCGGCTTGTTCAGGCCGAGGCTGATCTCGTCGGAGCCGACGATGCGGAAGGTGTCACCGGCGTTGTTCTCCAGGTGCAGCTCGTGCCGGATCGCCTTGTCCGCGCCGGACGTACGCGTGAGGGTGATGTCGTACGTCTTCTTCTGCCCGGCCTTGAGGCCGCCCTCGCGGTCGTAGACGCCCGTGCCGAAGCCCGGGGTCTTCAGGAGCTGGTCGATCGCGGTGTCGACCGGCGCCTTCACCGTGTACTCGTGGGCGGTGGCGCCGTCACGGATCGAGTCCCAGGCGTCCTCGATGTTGATGAGGCCGGCACCCTCCTCGTACGCCTGAACACCCTTGATGTGATCGGCGGTTGAGGTCAGCGCCGTGCGCAGCTTCGCCGGCGTCAGGGCGATGCCCTTCTGCTTGGCGGCGCTCAGCAGCAGCGCGGACGCGCCCGCCGCCTGCGGGGACGCCATCGACGTGCCCTGGAGCATGCCGTAGCCGGCCGGCAGCGAGTAGCCGGCCTCGGCGACGGGGGCACCCGGCAGCCAGGTCTGGATGGTGTTGATCGCGGCGCCCGGCGCGGACAGCGTCGGGGTGAAGCCGCCGTCCTCACGCGGGCCGCGCGAGGAGAACGGCATCATCGCGTACGGCTTGGACACGACCGAGCCGTAGTTGGCGGCCCAGGTCTCCTTGGAGATGGTCGCGCCGACCGAGATGACCTTGCTGGACAGGGCCGGGTCGCCGATGGTGTTGGCGCCGGGCCCGGAGTTGCCGGCCGAGATGACGAGCTGGACGCCGTAGGTGTCGATGAGGCGCGTGTACAGCTCGGCGCGGGCGTTGTTGCCGTCGTTCAGCGCCGGGAGGCCGCCGATGGACATGTTGACGATGTCGACGCCGCGGTTGACGACGAGGTCGATCATGCCCTCGGTGAGCGCGACGTTGGTGCAGCCGCCGGTCCAGGTGCAGGCACGGGACGCGACGAGCTTGGCGCCCGGGGCCGCGCCGTTCATCTTGCCGCCGAACAGGCCGTTCGCGGCGGTGATGCCGGCGACGTGGGTGCCGTGCTCGGACTCGATGACGCCGATGTTGACGAAGTCGCGCTTCTGGCCGACCCAGGTCCCGCCCAGCGGGTCCATCGGCACGTCCTTGCGGATCTGCACGACGAACGGCTGCCGCTCGGCGACGTCGGTGGCCGGGTTGTCGGTGCCGAAGTACCCGATCTGGAAGCCGTCCTTGTACGGCTTCATCGGGGTGTCGTCACCGAAGTCGTTGTTGTTGTTCAGGTCGACCCGGACCGTGCCGTTCGCGGCGTCGTACAGGACGCCCCACGAGTCGGTCGTGTCGCCGTCGCGGTTGGCGTCGCCCGCCGCGTCGCCGCCGGTGGTGTACGACTCCAGGAAGGTGCTGACCTGGTACGAACCGGCCGGCGCGGCCCAGGACTTGTCGCCGTAGGTGAAGGTGGGCCCGGAGACCGAGGTCACCATCGGGCGCCAGGTGCGGTCGCTGTCGAGGAGCGGGTCGGTGGCGGTGACCCAGTCGACGATCTTCCGCTCACCGGTGGTGGTCTTCTGCAGCGCGGGATGCCCGAGGTCCACACCGCTGTCCAGGATGCCGATGGTGATGCCGCGGCCGTCCGCCTTCGGGTTGTCCTCCACGAAGTCGACGGCGCCCGTCTCGAAGGACGGGTTGTACGGGTTCTCGGCCGGGGTGTTCTTGCCCGGGGCGGCGTACGAGGTCGCCGCGGCCGTCGACTTCCTGGTGTCCACGGCGGGGTCGTCCAGGGGGATCTCCTCGCGCAGGTCGATGCCGTGCACCGAGGAGAGCTTCGCGGCGGCGGCGACGGCCGAGTCGGCCTTGCCGGTGGGGACGGTGGCCCGGACGTAGCCGAGCTTGTCGTAGGTACGGCCCACAGAGCCGACCGCGTCCAGCTGCTCGGCGACCTTCTCGGTCTGGCCGGGCGCGGTCGCGATCATCATCGTGACGTTCTTGTCGCCGTCGGCCTTGGCCTCGGCGAGCAGATCGGCGTCGTCCGCACCGAGCTTGTCGTGCGCGGACTTGACGCTCGGGTCCGTCGCGACCGGCGCGGGGTCCGCGGCTATGGCCATGGGTATCGGCCCGGCCGCGGAGAGCGCGGCGACGAGACCGGCGGCCACGGCTATGCGGGCCGCGCGTCTCGCGCCCGGCTTCGGTTCGCGCTGGGGGGTGAGGGTCATCGGCATCCCTTGTCGGTAAAGGAGCATGAGGCGTCCGGTATGCGACCCCGGACGACCGCACAGCCTTACGCAAGGCAAGGATGTTTGGGAAGAGTTGACCGAATCGAAATGCAGGGATGGGGGAAACCCCCTATGCAATTGGGGCGTGAGGAGCGAAAGGGGCAAGTCGCCCGCAAGCTGAATAATCGCCTGCCGAATGTGGCTCCCGCCGTCTAACGTCCGTACGTGCGGAAGAAGTTGAGGGTGGCGGCCTACGCCATTTGCGTACGTGACGGACAGCTCCTCCTCGCGCGGTCACCGGCACCCGGCGGCGGCTTCGAGTGGGTGCTGCCGGGCGGCGGCATGGAGCACGGTGAGGATCCCTACGACACGGTCGTGCGGGAGGTGGAGGAGGAGACCGGCTACCTCGTCGAGCCGGTCGGGCTGCTCGGCATGGACTCCGTCCACCGTCTCTTCCCGGGCCGCCGCCTCCGCCGGGCCGTGGACCACCAAGGCCTGCGGCTGGTGTACGAGGCCCGCATCACCGGCGGTGAACTCCGCTACGAGACGAACGGCTCCACGGACATGGCGGCCTGGCATCCGCTCGACACGGTGACCGAACTGACCCTGGTCCCCATGGTCGTGAAGGGGCTGGCGCTGTGGCGTGAGCGCCCGGCGACGGGACGAGTACCCCGGAAGATGAACACTGAGTGACCGCGTCCCGGCCGTTCGAGGAGCGGCCGTGGACGCGGAAGGTAGTCCAAGATCGACGTACGGTGATCGGCGCTGCCCGTTGCGGTCATGTTCATGCGCAGGTCATCCCCGCTGCCAACGATCCACAGTGAGCGGGAGGTTCGCCTCGGCGACCACCCGCGACCACTGCCGACGCGTTCGCACTCGGGGAGATCGCGCCATGTCGCGCATACGCTCTGTCGCCAGCTCCGCGCTGGGGGTCCACCGCCGTACCCTGCTCGCCGCCACCGGAGCGGTGACCCTCTCCGCGGGCGTCGGCTACGCCCTGCGGCCCACCGACAGCCAGGCCGCCACCACCACGGGCCCCGCGGGCGCGCCGGGCGCCGACGCGGGCAACGCCGCCGCCGAGGCGCCCGTCGGCGCCTCCCGCAAGCTGCCGGTCGCGCTCGCGCCGTACACCCGGGGCACCACCCTCAGCTCGGTCGCCGCCCCGCGCGGCGCCTCCGGCTACCGTCGGCTCGGCCACGGTCCCGGCTGGAAGCGGGTGGTCCGCGAGAACCTGGCGGCGGCCAAGTCGGGCCGCGAGAGCCGACGTACGGCGCTCGCCGCCTTCGTGCAGCTCACCGACCTGCACCTGATCGACGCCCAGCACCCGCTGCGGCTGGAGTACCTGCGCTCGACCGATGTGCACGCCTGGCGGCCGCAGGAGGCGCTGACCGTGCCGGGCGCCGTCGCGCTCGTCGAGCGGATCAACGCGCTGCGGGGCGCCCCCGTCACCGGCGCCCCGTTCCACTTCGCCATGACCACCGGCGACAACACGGACAACAACTGCAAGTCCGAGCTGGAGTGGTTCCTGACGGTGATGAGCGGCGGGCGCGTCACCCCGAACACCGGTGACCCGCGCGGTTACGAGGGCGTCCAGAACAGCGGTCTGAAGCTGTACTGGCAGGCCGACGACAGCGTCCGCGACGCCGACAAGCAGCTCGGCTTCCCGCACATCGACGGCTTCCTCGCCGCCGCGACCCGCGAACTGCGCAGCCCCGGGCTGAACATCCCCTGGTACTCGACGGTCGGCAACCACGACGCGATGCCGCTCGGCACCTACGCCTCGCACGCCGACTCCTACCTCACCGACCTCGCCGTCGGCGGCAAGAAGCTGATGAGCGTGTCGGCGGCCGACGCCAAGAAGCTCCAGGACTCCCTGAAGCAGGACAAGGACCCGAGGGGCACCGTCTTCAAGGAGTTCCTCAAGGCCCACGCCCGCTCGATGCGCTCGGTCACGCCGGACGAGAGCCGGGCCCCGTTCACGCCCAGGGAGTATCTGCAGGCCCACCTGAACCCGGCCCACCGGGGCCTCGGCCCGGTCGGCCACGGCTACTCGACGGCCAACCTGGACGCGGGCACCCAGTACTACAGCTTCCGCATCGCCGACGACGTCATCGGCATCAGCCTCGACACCACCGACGCGGGCGGCCACTACGAAGGGTCCATCGGGGCGGCCCAGTTCAACTGGCTGGACCGCACGCTGCGCGACAACAAGGACTCGTACGCGATCATCTTCAGCCATCACACCAGCGAGACGATGGACAACCTGCGCCGCGACCCGGCCCGCCCGAACGAGCGGCGCGTGGGCGGCGCCGAGGTGGTCGAGCTGCTCGCCGGTCACCGCAACGTCCTGGCCTGGGTGAACGGCCACATCCACAAGAACGTCATCACGCCGCGCTCCGGCGCCGACGGCGGCTCCTTCTGGGAGATCTCCACCGCCTCCCACGTCGACTTCCCCCAGCTCGCCCGGATCATCGAGGTGGTGGACAACAAGGACGGCACGATCTCGCTCTTCACCACCCTGATCGAGTCCTCGGCCCCGCACGCCACGGACTTCACGGACCTCTCCCAGACAGGCCTGGCCGCCCTCTACCGCGAGCTGTCCTTCAACGCCCCCGGCGCCCGCACGACGCTGGCGGGCGACCGGAAGGACCGCAACACGGAGCTGGTGCTGAAAAAGGGCTGAATGCCGCTCAACTGCCGTACGGCTCCTCAACCTTCGCCGTACGCCCCTGGTCTGATCTCCACCTCGGCCGACCTGAACCGCTTCTACTCGGCCCTGCTGCGCGGCAGGCTGCTACCGCCACGCCAGTTGGCGGAAATGAAGACCACCGTGAAGGTCGAGGAAGCCCCTCACGCCGGCTACGGCCTGGGCCTCATCGACCGGCGGCTCAGCTGCGGCATCCACGTCTGGGGCCACAGCGGCGGCATCCTCGGCTCCGTCTCCGAGGCCGTGACGACCGCCGACGGCCGCCATTCCCTGGCCTTCAACTTCAACGGCAACTGGGCGGGCGACACGGACGCGGTGATCGAGGCCGAGTTCTGCGGAGAGGACCGGTAAGAGCCGGTAGCCGCAAGGCAATTCGTACTCGTTTCATGGGCTGAACCCGTACATTCGGAATCCAACGCTCCGAATTGCGAAAGGCCGCCCCACAGCGATGAAACTCGACATCTTCAGCGAGATCCAGAACCCCCGCCCGTGGCCCGCCGACGACCACCAACACCACCGCATCCAGCAGGCGATCGAGCAGGCGGTGCTCGCCGACGAGCTGGGCTACGGCTGCTGGTGGCAGGTCGAGCACCACGGCGCGGAGGAGTTCAGCCTCTCCTCCGCGCCCGAACTGCTCCTCGCCGCGCTCTCCCAGCGGACCTCGCGCATACGCCTCGGCCACGCCGCCGTCCTTGCCCCGCGCGAGATCAACCACCCCATCCGCATCGCCGAACGGGCCGCGATGCTGGACCAGTTGAGCGGCGGACGCGCCGAGATCGGGCTCACCCGGTCGACCCCACCCGAGTGGCGGCTCTTCGGGGCCGACCCGGCGACGGTGCGGGAGCGGACGCGGGACGCCTTCGAGGCCGTACCGAAGATGTGGACCGGGGACACCTCGGTGAGCGGCGGAGTGCCCGTCGTGCCGGCGCCGTACCAGCGACCGCATCCGCCGCTGTGGCAGGCGGCGTCCAGTCCGGCGTCCTTCGAGGAGGCGGGGCGGCGTGGGGTCGGGGTGCTGGGGACGACCCTGTGGGAGCCGCTGGACCGGGTGGCGAGGCTGGTCGAGCTCTACCGGGCCGCCGCGGCGGAGTGCCGGGAGCCGGTCGGCGTGTCCGTCAACAA
Source organism: Streptomyces sp. DT2A-34 (assembly GCF_030499515.1). Classification (NCBI taxonomy): domain Bacteria; kingdom Bacillati; phylum Actinomycetota; class Actinomycetes; order Kitasatosporales; family Streptomycetaceae; genus Streptomyces; species Streptomyces sp. DT2A-34. Next base: position 6,694,102 of record NZ_JASTWJ010000001.1, read on the forward strand.
CCAGGTGGCCTTCTTCACCTTCGTGCACTGCGCCGAGACCGACGAGGAGGCCATGCGGGGCGGCGCGGCGGCCGCCGCGGCCTGGTACACGGCCCGCGCGCTCACCTTCTTCGAGGCGGCCGACGCCTTCATGGAGACCATGGAGAGGGAGCGTGCGCTCATGGCCGACCCGGCCGGCGGCGGCCTCGCCGGTGAGTTCCTGCGCCGGGAAGCGGCGGCAGCGGGCGGGCCGAGCGCCGCCATGCTCGTCATCGGGCGCATCCTGCAGGGCGAGACGGTCCCCGACGACGAGGTCTACAACGCCCTCGCCGAGCAGGACTCCCTCATCGTCGGCAGCCCCGAGACCGTCCGTAAGAAGCTGCGCGCCTACGCCGACCTGGGCATCGACCGGCTGATGTGCTTCCAGCAGGTCGGGGCGCTGCCCCACGAGAGCGTGCTGAGCAGCATCCGCCGGGTGGGGGAACTGATCCCGGAGTTCGACGACTGAGGCCCGCCTACGGGCCACCGCCGCCTGCTGCCCGATCGCGTCCGTACCCCTACGACATCAGCTCTTCGGCGTCTCGGCCAGGGTTCGCCAGATCTCGGCAGCCAGGTCGATGTTCGACGTCTGCTGAGCCCGTTCGGCGAGCTCCCGAAGCTGCTGGACGCCCTGCTGCGCGTGGCCCTCCAGGATCAGCAGCCGGTTGTGCAGCATGTCGAGCCTGATGCGGTCCCGGTAGGTGAGCCGCAGATCGTCGAGGACGAGCTCGTCGTGCGCCGCCCGCGCGTCGGCATACCTGCCCTCCTCGAAGGCGAGGTGCACCCGCAGGGTCAGCATCTCCTGGTGGTGCACCGGGGTGCCGAGGAGCGAGAGGGCGGGCTCGGCCTCGTCCAGGCGCCGCCGGCACTCGTCGAGCTGGCGGGGCGAGGCCTGGAGGTACAGGGAGGCCGCGGCCAGGCGCAACCGCATCCACAGCACCAGGTCGAGACGGCTGTCGAACTCCGCCAGGGCCCGTTCCAGCAGTTCGCGGGCGGCGGCCGAGTCGCCCTGCCGGAAGTGCACGGTAGCTGCCGCCCACAGGGCTTCGGCCCGCAGCGTGCCGGCATGCTCCGGCACCAGCTCCACGAGGTCGTCCGCGTGGGCCCGCGCGTCGGAGAGCCGGCCGGCCTCGGCCTCCACCGACACCAGCGTCAGCAGGGCCGCGCCTGTGTCCTGGACCGACAGTTTGTGGTCGTAGGCCAGACGGCACGCCTCCTGCCCGGCCTTGAGGGCCCTGGGGATCTCACCGAGCGTGCGCAGACATCGAGCGAGCTGGGCCCGGGCCCGGCACTGCAGCTCGGGGAGCATCAACTCCTCCGAGGTGTGCACCAGTTCGTCCAGGAGGTCGACCTCCTCCTGGCGCGCACCACGGCGGGCGGCGGCAGCGGCGAGCAGCCAGAGGGCCTGCCAGCGGAGCGTCGGATCCACCGCGGGCGACAGTTCGAGAGCGGCGGCCAGCTTCTGCAGCGCCTCGTCGCCGTCGGCGGACGTGGCCAGTGCGAGGGCCTCGGCGACCGAGCCGACGCTCGGTTCGTCGAACTCGGACGGGTCGACCCGGAGCCGCTCGGCGAGGTAGGCGATCACGCGTGCCGTCGGTTGCCGCGCTCCCGACTCCAGCCGGGACAGATATCCGGTCGACATGTCATCGCCGGCGACGGCGGCCTGTGACAGCCCCCGTTCCGTGCGCAGTTCCCTGAGACGGCGCCCGAAAGCAGGCTGCTCCACCATGTCATTCCACCAGCCGTTCGAGGGGTCGGACCCCCACGCTAGCTCCTTGGGCAGAGCTTGGCAAATGCTTGCCACAAGCATGCGATCGACCTCTGCCCCACGGTCGGGCAAACGGCTGGCAAAGGCGGTCGGGCGTACCCGTGACGAGTCCGACACCTGACGTCAACTCGCCTGACCGTGCGTGTTGCCAGCTCTTGGCAACCCATTGCCAAGATCTGGCAACCGCTGTTACGTTCATCTGGCAACACGGAAAGCGCATTCCCCCCATCCCAGCGCACCCTTCAGGCGGTCGTCAGCAATGGAAGAGCTCCAGAGCCTCCAGTACGTCGGCACCACCGCACAGATCGACTGGCCCTGCCGGGCCGCCTCCTGACCGCACGTCACGCAGCAGCGAGAACCAGCAGCGAGAACCAGCAGCGAGAAGGGAAACGACCATGCCCGAGCTCATCGGAATCGAGCAGTGCGAACAGCTCAGCGCCAAGCAGGTGCAGGCCCTCTACCGGGAGTACGTGAGCCGCAGCCACGTCTCCCTCACCACCACGTTCGGCTTCGGCAAGCAGATGATCGAGAAGGCCGAGGGGGTCTGGCTGTACACCCGGGACGGCGGGAAGATCCTCGACTTCACCGGCGCCGTCGGGGTGCTGAACCACGGGCACAACCACCCGCGCATCCTTCAGGCCCGCAAGCGCTTCGCCGAACGCCACCGGATGGAGGTCCACAAGGCGTTCCTGTCGCCCTATGTCGCCGCGCTCAGCCACAACGTGGGCCGCCTCCTGCCCGGCGACCTCGACATCTCGTACTTCCCCAACTCGGGCGCCGAGGCGAACGAGGGCGCCATCAAGCTGGCGTACAAGTACCACGAGGGCAGACGGCAGACGATCCTGCGCTCCGACATCAGCTTCCACGGAAAGCTCCTGGCCACGGGCAGCCTCACCGGCTCCCTGGAGAACAGCTTCCGCTTCCCCGGCATCCCCAATGTCACGTATCCGTACGGCGACATCGATGCCATCCGCGACCTGGTGGCGCAGCACCGCACCGCCGACGGGTCCTGCGACGTCTACGCCATCATGGTGGAGCCGTTCAGCGCCTCCACCATGAACAGCTGGACCGAGACCGCTCTGCGGGAACTACGGGAGCTGTGCACCCGGGAGGACATCGTCCTCATCTTCGACGAGGTCTACACCGGGTGGGGGAAGTCCGGCAGCCTGTTCTACTTCATGCGCTACGACGGCCTCATACCGGACATCCTCACCTACTCCAAGTCGTTCGGCGGCGGCAAGGCGTCCATCGCCGGCTACACCACCCGCGAACCGGTCTTCCGCAAGGCGTACGACCGGCTCAGCGAGGTGATCCTGCACTCCACCACGTACTACGGCTTCGGCGAGGAGACCGCCACCGCGATGGAGGCCGTCAACATCATCGTGGAGGAGGACTACCCGGCCCGGGCCCGCAAGATCGAGGAGATGCTCACGCACGGGCTGCAGGAGATCCAGGCCAAGCACCCCGAGACCGTGCGGCACACCGCCGGCGTCGGCGCCATCCACGGCGTCTTCCTCGGGGGCGGTGCGAAACTGCTCGACCTCGCGGGCAAGCTGGCCCCCTCCGGACTGTCGTCCGACCCGAAGTTCCGCACCAAGCTGATCACCAGCGCGGTGATCGCCGAGCTCTACCGCGAGCACGGCATCCTCACCTACTTCAGCCCCAACGGCGACAACCCGCTGGTGGTGGCCCCCTCCCTGGTCATGGAACCGGCCGAGGTGGACTACTTCCTGCAGAGCCTGGACGCGACTCTCGCCAAGGGGCTGCCGGGCCTGCTCACCAAGTTCGTCCGCGACCGGGTGCTGGCCCGATGGTGAGCCGCGGCGTCCTGATCACGGGCAGCAGCGGCATGCTGGGCCGCAACCTCGTCGCGCGCTTCGCCGCCGACGGCTGGTCCGTGACCGGTCTGGACATCGCCCCCGGCCAACCGCCCTCCGGGGTACGGGAGATCACCGCCGACATCCGCGACGCCGAGGCGGTGGACCGCGCCATGCGAGGCGCCGACCTGGTCGTGCACTGCGCGGCGGCCCTGCCGAGCTATCCGGCCGAGGAGATCCGCTCCATCGTCGTGGGCGGCACCCGCACCCTCCTGACCGCGGCCCGCCGCCTGGAGATACCCCGCACCGTCTACATCTCCTCCACCGCCGTCTACGGCCTCCCGGATGTCGTCCCCACCCCCGAGACGTATCCCTACGCCCCCGTCGACCCCTACAGCCGCGCCAAGGCCGAGGCCGAGGCTCTGGCACTGCGCTTCCGGCAGGAGGGCATGCTGCTCCCGGTGCTGCGCCCCAAGACTTTTGTCGGGCCGGGCCGCATGGGACTGTTCTCGATGCTCTTCGAATGGGCCGAGGAAGGGCGCAACTTCCCCGTGCTCGGCCGCGGTGACGTACGCATCCAGATGCTCGCCATCGACGACCTGGTCGACGCCGTCGTGCTGGCCGCCACCGCGCCCGCCGCGGCGGCGAACGACACCTTCAACGTCGCCGCCGCCGAATTCGGCACCCTCCGCGAGGACTTCCAAGCCGTCCTCGACGAGGCCGGACACGGCAAACGCATCGTCTCCGTCCCGGCAGGCCCCGCGCTCGCCGCGCTGAAGCTCCTGGAGAAGGCCAAGCTGTCCCCGGTCTACGGCCGGCTGCTGCACAAGCTGCGCGCCGACTCGTACGTCAGCACCGACCACATCCGCGAGACGCTGGGCTTCGTCCCCCGCAGCTCCAACCGGGACGCCATCCTCGCCACCTACCGCTGGTGGCGCGAACAGCCCCGCGCCACGCAGGCCGCCAAGTCCGGCCGGACCAGCCGGGACCCGTGGCGCCAGGGCGCGCTCGGCCTCGCCAAGGTCCTCTTCTGAGCCCGCCGCTCACCCTTCCTCCCGCTCAGCCTCCCGCTCACACTTCCTCCCCGCTCTCCCTCGACTTTTCGCACGAGGAGACCACCATGTCCGTCGTCGAAACTCCCCCTGCGCGCCTGTCCCACAGCGCACCCGAACCCGCCGCCACCCCGCCCGCCGCCACCCCGCCCCCCGCTCCCCGCCGAGGCGCGCCGCGCGACCTGCTCGCCCTGTCCCGCCCCTACCAATGGGCCAAGAACCCCCTGGCCGTGGCGCTCGCCCTGCTCACGATCCCGGTCTGGGGCGCCGGCACGCTGGCGGGCATCGCCTGGTCGACCGGGCTGTTCGTCCTCGCCTCCGTGGCCGTCTACGTCCTCAACGACCTCCTCGACCGGCACCGCGACGGCCTGCATCCCGTCAAGCGCCACCGCCCGCTGGCCTCCGGCCGGTTGAGCGTCGGTACGGCCCTGGTGTTCCTGGCGACGGTCTGCGCGCTGTTCGCCACGGGCGTCGCGCTCGCCTCACCGGCCCGCTGCTGGCCCGTCCTCGTCTACCTCGGCCTGAACCTCGCCTACAGCCTGCGGCTCAAGCACATTCCGCTCGTCGACGCCTTCTGCGTGGCCCTCGGTTTCGTCCTGCGCACGCTCCAGGGATACACCGCCACCGGACAGCCGGCCTCCGGATGGCTGCTGCTCAGCGTCTTCGCGGTCTGCCTGCTGTTCGTCTTCGGCAAACGGCGCCACGAACTGGCCCGGGGCAACGCCGCCCACCGCCCCGCCCTGCGCGGCTACTCCGTCCCGTACCTGGACCACCTGAGCGTGATCAGCGCCACCCTGGCCACGGTCGGCTATCTGCTCTGCATCCGCACCGACATGGCCCTCCACCACGGCACGGCCACCCTGGTCCTGCTCACCGCGCCCTGCGCCTTCTTCGCGGTCTTCCGCTACCTCCAGCTGCTGGTCGTCGGCCACGGCGGCGGCGACCCGGTCCGCACCCTCTCCGGCGACCGCCTGCTGCTCGGCAGCGGCCTGCTGTGGGGCGCCCTGACCGCGGTGTGCCTCGCGGCCCTGCACTGAAAGGAACGTGTCACGTCATGGACAACACGGCCGAGCTCCCCCTCGTCTCCGTCATCATCCCCAACTACAACTACGGCCGCACGATCGGCATGTGCCTGGAATCCGTGAGCCGCCAGACCTACCCGCGCCTCGAAGTCATCGTGGTGGACGACTGCTCCACCGACGACTCCGCCCGCATCGCCCGGGAGGCCGGCGTCACGGTGCTCAGCACCGGCACCAACAGCGGCGTGGCGGCCACCCGCAACGTCGGCGTCCAACACGCGAGCGGCGAGGTGCTGTTGTTCCTGGACTCGGACGTGGCCCTGGCCCCGGACGCGGTGCTCAAGGCCGTGACCCGGCTGCGCGCCGAGCCCAACGCCGGTGCGGTGTGCGGGATCTACGAGCCGGTGCCGCTGATCCGGGACAGCATGGTCGAGGAGTGCCGCTCGCTGCAGGCCTACTACTGGCGGGAGACGGCGGAGGGCACGGTCACCTTCCTGTTCCCCTCCATCTGCGCGATGTGGCGCCGGGTCTACGACGACGTCGGGCCGTTCGACGCCCGCCTGCGGCAGACGGAGGAAGTGGACTACGGTCTGCGCCTCTCCCAGCGCTACGACCTCATCCTCACCTCCACCGTCCGCGGCACCCACGACGACGACCACGAACTGTGGCCCCTGGCCCGCAAGATCTTCACCCGGGGCCGGCTGCGTGTGCCGCTGTACGCCCGGCGCCGCAAGTTCGCCAAGGGGTTCGAGACCGCCTCCCGGGCCTGGGGGAGCCTGGCCGCACTGCTCGCCGTACCGGCGTTGCTGCTGCCGCTGCTCGTCGGCCCGGTCGGCTGGCTGGTACCGGCCGCCCTGCTGGCCCTCTCCCTCGGCTGCGACCTCGGCATGTACCGCTATGTGCGCAGGACACGAGGCGTCCCCTTCCTGCTGTTCTTCGTCGCCGTCCAGTTCGTCTTCAACCTGGCGGTCGCCTCCGGCGTGGTGACGGGAGCCCTGCACTGGCTCGTCTCCGACCGGTTCCGGGCGCTCTACGACCGCGACGGCGCGCCGGCCGCCGTGCTGCCCGCGGGCTGAGGCGCCGCGCCATGGCCATGGAACTGACCCGGCAGCCCGCCTCGCCGACCGGTGAGGCGGCTCCGGAACCCGCCCCCGTCACCCAGCCCCGTTGGTGCCGCTACACCCGGCTGCTGCTCGCCGCCGGCACCGGCTGGCTGGTCCTCGTCCTCCTGCAGTACCCGCTCAGCGGCCGCTGGTGGGCCATGATGGTGCTCAACCTGGAGCCCCCGGTCGCCTTCGCCGCCGTACCCCTGCTGCTCCTCGCCGGCATACCGGCCGCACGGCTCGCCCGGCGCCGGGTGCCCCGGCGGCCCGCACTGATCGTCGGAGCGCTGGCCCTGACCGGGCTGCTCCTCGGCCACCCGTGGTCCGGACTGAACCCCGCCGCCCTGTGGCAGGGCGGCGGGACGGTACCGCCCGGCGCGCTGAAGGTCGTCTCCTTCAACACCCTGGCCTGGGGCAAGAGCACCACACCGGAGCGCTTCTACCAGGCGTTGAAGGCGCGGAACGCCGACGTCTACCTGCTCCAGGAGTACGTCTGGAGCGACCAGGACGACGCCAACGAGCGGCAGATCGACGACATGGCCCGCATCCGGAAGGAGTTCCCCGACTATCAGGTGGCCGTGCAGGGTGAGCTCGTCACCCTGTCCCGGTACCCGATCGTCTCCCGCCCCGCGATCGGCCCGTACCGGGCCACCGCCCGCGCCGCCTCCCCCGACTGGTACACGGTCTACCGGACGGGCAAGGTGTTGCGGACCGACATCGGGGTGCGCGGGCAGGTCGTATCCCTCTACAACGTGCACATCCCCGTCCAGGTCGACATGCGCGAAAGCTTCCTGTCCCCGGCCTTCTACCGGACGATCCACGACCGTGAGGCGGCCCGCCGCGCCCAGTACAAGGGCCTGCTCGACGACGTCCGCGCCAACCGCAACCCCCTCCTGGTCGCCGGGGACTTCAACACCACCGCCGCGATGGGCGATCTGCGGCCCCTGCGCTCGGCCCTCGACGACGCGGCCGACCACGGCGGCTCGCTCTGGCCCACCTCCTGGAACGAGCAGGGGCGGCTCAGACTCTGGCGGCTCGACTGGACGTTCACCTCCGCGGGCCTGGACGTGGCCCGGCACGCGCTCACCGCGCTCCCGGAGGTCTCCGACCACCGCCTCCAGGAGACCGTCGTATCGGTAGAGGCGTCCCGATGATCCGGCGCCTGGCCAGGGCGGCCGTGGCGGCGGTGTTCCTCGCCGCCGCCGCCGTCGGAATGGGAAGCGTGCTGTGGGGGCACGGCGGTGACGTCCTGGCGATGTTCACCGGGCCCCGGGCCGCGGCACTGCTCGCTGCCGCGCTCCTCATGAAGATGACGGGCCAGCTGGCGGGCTGGGCCTCCTGGCAGGCCGGGCTCACCGGACTCGGCTCACCGCTGCCCGCCCGGCAGAGCGCCCGCATCTACTTCCTGGCCCTGCTCGGCAAGTACATCCCCGGCCCGGTCTGGGGCGTCCTGGCCTACGTACGCCTCGGCGGCGCGGCCGGCATCGCGGCGGGCCGGATGGTGAGCGCCTATCTGCTCAACACGGTGGTGGTGCTGCTCACCGCCGCCGTCATGGGGCTGCTCTGCGTCCAGGGGCTGGGGGTCGGGGGCCTGTGGCTCGCGGCCGTGGTACCGCTCGCCCTCGCCGTGCTGTGGCGCCCGCGCCTGCTGTTCCGTCTGACGGCCCGGGCGGCCCGGCTGCTGCGGCGGGAGCCGCCCGCCGGGGAGTTCTCCGACCGTGACGTACGCCGTGCGATCGGGCTGGAGACGCTCTGCTGGGCGGTCTCCGGGCTGCACCTGTGGCTGATCGCCGTCCTGCTCGGCGCACCGGCCGGGCGTGCACTGCCCCTCTGCGTGGGGGCGTTCGCCCTGGCCACGGTCGCGGGGGCGCTGACCCTGGTCGTTCCCGACGGGGCCGGGACGCGTGAACTGGTGCTGCTGGGCGCGCTGTCCACCGTGCTGCCGTGGGCCGAGGCGGGGGCGGCGGCACTGGCCAGCAGGGTGTGCTGCACCTTGGCCGAACTGCTGGGCGCGGGCGGCGTTGTGCTGCTGACGAACCATCGTGGAGTCGAGAAGAAGCCGGTGTTCGCCCTGTCGCGACACCGTGAGCGAGAAGGAGTGACATGACCAACCAGCGAAGGACCCTGGTCACCGGCGGACCGGAGGTGTCGGCCCTCGGCCTGGGCACCTGGGCGCTCGGCGGTCCCTCGGCCGCGGGAGACCAACCCCTCGGCTGGGGCGCCCGGTTCGACCGCGCCGAGGCCGCGGAGGTGTTCCGGGCCGCGTTCGACAGCGGAATCACGCTCTACGACACGGCCGACGCCTACGGCACCGGTACGGCGGAGCGGCTCATCGGCGAGACCCTCTCCGGCAAGCGCGACCAGATCACCATCGTCTCCAAGTGGGGCAACACCATCGACGAGGAGGCCCGGCAGCTCACCGGCCAGAACGCCACCCCCGGCTACCTCCGCGAGGCCCTGACGGCCTCCCTGCGCCGCCTGCGCACCGACTACCTCGACCTGTACCTGCTCCACCTCTCCGGCCTCCCCGTGGCCGAGGCGGAGGAACTCCTGGGAACCTTGCAGGACTTGGTGACGGAAGGAAGCATCCGCGCCTACGGCTGGTCCACGGACGAACCGGAACTCGCCGCCGCCTGGGTGGGCCAACCCGGCTTCGGAGGCGTGGAGTTCGAGATCAACGTGGTCCACGACTCACCTGCCATCGTCGCGCTCTGCGAGCAGCACGGCCTGCCCGGCCTGGCCCGAGGCCCCCTGGGCACCGGCCTGCTCACCGGCGCCCACCCGGAGGGCTCCCGCATCACCGACGAGCAGGACTTCCGCCGTCGCTCCCCGGACTGGCTCAACTACTTCCGGGACGGCTACCCCGTCCCGGAACTCGCCCGGGCACTGGAGTCCGTCCGCCAGATCCTGACCTCCGGCGGCCGCACGCTCGCGCAGGGCGCTCTTGCCTGGCTGTGGGCCCGTTCGCCCTCGCTGATCCCGATCCCCGGAGCCCGGACGGTGGCTCAGGTCAGGGAGAACGCGGCGGCAATGGAACACGGCCCGCTCACGGCGGACGAGATGAGGGAGATCGACGCATTGCTCACGGCAGGCTGAACCCGGCGGGCTGCCCGCACTCCTCGATCGCCGCCCGGAGGCGGTGGACCGCTTCGTTCACCGCCCCGTCCGCGAGATTCCCGTACCCGAGGACCAGGCCGTGATCGGCGTGGTCCTCGGTGGCGTGGTAGGCGGTGAGGTCGGCGATGCGCAACGACCGGGCGCCCGCTGCCCTGACCACGGCGGCGGTGTCCACGTCGGCGGGCATCCGGAGGATGAGGTGGAGGCCGGCCGCGATGCCGGAGACCGGGGCGCCGGGCAGTTCACGGGCGAGGGCCTGGACGAGTGCGTCGCGGCGGTCGCGGTAGCGCTTGCGGCAGGCCCGGAGGTGGCGGTCGTAGGCGCCTGACTCCAGCAGTCCGGCGAAGGCGAGCTGGTCGAGCGTCGGCGGCTGAGTCGCCGTCTGGTCGGACCGGTGCAGGTACTGGGTCCAGCGGGGCGGTGCCACGATCCACCCGATGCCCAGCGCCGGGGACAGTATCTTGCTGAGCGACTTCAACAGGACGACGCGAGACGGATCCATTCCCTGCAGCGCCGCGACCGGCCGACGGTCGTAGCGGAACTCCGCGTCGTAGTCGTCCTCCAGTACGACGCCGTCCACCTGGCGGGCCCACTGCAGCAGGGCGGCGCGCCGCTCGGGGGCGAGCACGCTGCCCAGCGGGAACTGGTGCGCCGGGCTCGTCAGTACGGCCCGAAGGCCGGTGTGTCCGGCGAGGTCGTCGACGCGCAGACCCCCGCCGTCCGTGCGCACCGGTACCGGGTCCAGGCCGGCGGCGCGGATCACCTCGCGCAGCCGGGTCCAGCCCGGTTCCTCACAACCGACCGCGGTGATGCCATCGGCGCGCAGGGCCTGGCAGACGCGCCGTACCCCGTCGGTCACGCTCGTGCACACCGTCACGTCGTCCGGGGTCGCCAGGACGCCGCGAGAGCGGCCCAGGTAGGCGACGAGCAGCCGCCTGAGCCGGGGGTGACCGCCGGCCGGCGGGTATCCGAACTCCGCGAACGCCGTGGTGGTCACCTGTGCCCGTACCGCCTCGGCCCACCGGCGGCGCGGAAACGCGCGCAGGTCCGGCAGACCCGGCCCGAGGTCGAAGCGCGCCTCGGGATCCCGGCGCGGTGCGCGGCGCCCGGAGTCGGCGTCCGCGTCGTTCGTCCAGCGCACCCGGGTGGCGGAGCCGGTCTGCGCCTCCAGATATCCCTCGGCGATCAGCTGGCTGTACGCCTCCGTGACCGCCCAGCGCGAACAGCCGAGATCGGTGGCGAGCTGCCGGCTGGGCGGCAGAGCGGTGCCTACCTCGATGCGCCCGTCCCTGATCGCCGTACGCAGCGCCCGCTTCACCCGCTCGTGCAGCGGACCGTCACCGGGCTGCCCCAGCTGAAGCAGAAGATCCCCCGCCAGATTGGTCTGTGATTCCCGCATGGCATTGGACGGTATCAGCGAGCCATTGCTCGCTACCTTCGATGCACAGACCAGTGCGTGTACATGAAGGAGGCCGTCGTGGCGACAGTGAGGCGCTCGGTGCCGATCCAGGACCAACACCAGATGTTCCGCGGCGTGTTCGAGGACTGGCAGGCCAGGGCCGGTGCCCTGTCGGCTCTGCCGGACGCGCCGGTCGTGCCGGACGACGCCCGGCAGGGGCGGACCGCATGGCGTCGGCTGCGCACGCACTTCGCACGGACCGCGGGTGTCCGCCGAGCCGTTGCCATCGATTGGCCGGCCGCCTGAGGCGGTGCCGTCGACGACATGAGGAGGGGCCGCCGGTGATCCGGCGGCCCCTCCTCTCCCCTCCTGGTGCTGCCTTCCCGGTCCGTCACTACCGGGGCAGCACCACGACATACGCGGCCGGATCGCGGTCCGCCGCCGCCATCAACGCCGTACGGACCACCGCCGCCTGCTGCTCCATCGAGTCCCTCAGCTTCTTCGGGGTGATGTGGACGACCGTGATGCCGAGGCGCTCCAGGTGCTCGCGCTTGCGGGCGTACTCCGACCAGAGCGCGTCGTCGTCCTGCCGATGGCCTTGGCGGGGCGCCCGGGTGTCCAGCTCCACCGCCACCGCCTGCTCCGGCCAGTACGCGTCCAGGCCGCCGAGGTGGGGGCCGCCGGGCAGGCGCAGGTCGACGTTCCAGACGGGGTCGGGCAGGCCGTGGACGTGGACCATCTCGTACAGCCGGTCCTCCGCGATCGCGCGGCCCTCGGCGAGCAGGGAGTCCACCGCGTCCACCACGTGCGGGCGGGACAGCAGCTTCGCCTGGTTCAACTCCCGTACCACCGACGCCGGTTCGCAGTGGCCGCCGCGGACGGCCTCCGTCAGCAGGCGGCGTACGGCGCTCGCGTCCGTCAGTTCGGCCACCGCGTCGGCCAGGGCGCGCGGGACCGGGGCCACCGGAAGGCCCGTCACCTGCTGGGGGGCGGGGAGGGCGGCGGTGCGCAGGATGCGGGCGCAGCCCGTGGAGCGCAGCCGGCGCATCCGGGGGACCAGGACGTCGATCCGGTCCAGCGCGGTGAGCGGCGGCGTGGCGGAGAAGCCGTGCAGGGTCAGCGCCGCGAGGCCCGTGATCACCGCGTCGGGGTAGGCGGGGGCGTGTCCCTCGCCGGCGTTCGGCTGGGACGGCACCCCCGGCGACCGTTCCCGCGCCGCGTACATCAGCACCGCGTGCAGGCGCTCCTCGCTGGTCGGCGGGCCGGGGTGGAGCAGGAAGACGCCGGGGAGGAACTGCTGCCAGGGGCCGCCGGGGCGGCACTGCTCGTTCATCTCGGCGGGCGAGATGCCGTGCGACTTCAGCTGTGCGGTCGTCATGACACGGCGGTGCACCTCGGAGAGGTGGCGCAGGGGGCGGGGGGAGAGCGGGGGGAGCGGGGCGTTGTGGTTCATGACCCGGAGGTTCCCGCGTCCCGACCGTCCTTTAACCGCTGTTACACGCCCGTCGACAAAAACGGACAACCTGGCACTAAAGGACGCGTGTTCGGATGCCGAGTAGGCACGGAAAACCCCTGGTCCGTTCGGGTTGGACCAGGGGTTACGGCTGCTATTGCCTGAATTCCGTAACGGTCACGGAGGGCCGTGACCGTTGGCCAAAGGTCTTATGCGGTTGACGCCGCCGCGTCACACGCCTGCCCCCGCAGCCCTCGCGCCAGGTCGTCCCGCGCCTCCAGCACCAGCCGCCGCAGCGCCGGCGCCGCGTCCTCGTGGGCCGCGAGCCACGCGTCCGTCGCGTCCAGCGTGGCCTGCGACTGCTGGAGCCCCGGGAACAGGCCCCGGACCACGTCCATGCCGATCTGGATCGACCGCTCGGCCCACACCCGCTCGATCGCCGCGAAGTACTTGTCGGCGTACGGCGCGAGCAGTTCCCGCTGCGAGGGCTGGGTGAAGCCGGAGATGGTCGCCTCGACCAGTGCGTTGGACAGCACGTCCGACTCGACGACCTGCACCCATGCCTGAGCCTTCACCGCCTCCGACGGCCGCGCGGCGAGGCAGCGGACCTGGTGGCGCTTGCCGGACGCCGTGTCGTCGCGGGCGAGTTCGGCGACCAGCACCGACCCGTCGATCACCCCGTGCGCGGCCAGCGGCTCCAGGAACGCCCAGCGCAGCTCCTGGTCGACGTCCAGGCCCTCGATCTTCTCCGTGCCCTCCAGCAGACCCCGCAGCAGCCCCAGGTCCTGCGGCCCCGACGCCACCGACGCGAAGAACCGCGCCCACGCCAGCTGCTGCTCGCTGCCCGGCGCGGCGGCCCGCAGCTCCCGCAGCGCGCCCTCGGCGAGCAGCTGTTCGCCGGTCGGACGCCACCCGGGCGCCACATAGTGGACCAGCGACGAGTTCGCCCACGCGTGCAGCATCTGCAGCACGCCGATGTCCGACTCGCGCCCCGCGAACCGCAGCACCAGGTCCACGAAGTCCCGCGCCGGCAGCAGCGCGTCCCGCGTCATGTTCCACAGCGCCGACCAGCACAGGGCACGGGCGAGCGGGTCGGTCACCGAGCCCAGGTGCTCCCGCAGCGTCGCCAGGGACGTCTCGTCGAAACGGGTCTTGCAGTACGTCAGGTCGTCGTCGTTCACGAGCACGAGCTCCGGGGCCTCGGCGCCCGCCAGCTCCGCCACGACCGTGCGCGGACCGTCGACGTCCACCTCGGCCTGCGCGTACCGCTCCAGCGCCCCCTCCGCGCCCCGCCGGTACAGGCCCACGGCGACCCGGTGCGGGCGCAGCTCGGGGTGTGACTCCGCCGCCTCCTGCACCACCGCCAGCTCGTCGACGCGGCCCTCGGTGTCCAGCAGCACCTGCGGGGTCAGCGAGTTCACGCCCGCCGTCTGCAGCCATGCCCGCGCCCACGCGCCCATGTCCCGCCCGCTGGTCTCCTCCAGCACCGACAGCAGATCACCCAGGCGCGTGTTGCCGTAGGCGTGCCGCTTGAAGTAGCGCCGCGCGCCCTCCAGGAACGCGTCCTGGCCGACGTAGGCCACCAGCTGCTTCAGGACGGAGGCGCCCTTGGCGTACGTGATGCCGTCGAAGTTGAGCTTGGCGTCCTGCAGGTCGCGGATGTCGGCGGTGATCGGGTGGGTGGAGGGCAGCTGGTCGGCGCGGTACGCCCAGGCCTTGCGACGGTTGGCGAAGGTGATCCAGGCGTCCTTGAAGCGGGTCGCGCCCACGTTCGCGAAGGTGCCCATGAAGTCCGCGAAGGACTCCTTCAGCCACAGGTCGTCCCACCACACCATGGTGACCAGGTCGCCGAACCACATGTGCGCCATCTCGTGCAGGATGACGTTGGCCCGGCCCTCGTACGCCGCCCGCGTCACCTTGCCGCGGAAGATGAACTCCTCCCGGAAGGTCACCATCCCCGGGTTCTCCATCGCGCCGAGGTTGTACTCGGGCACGAACGCCTGGTCGTACTTCCCGAAGGGGTACGGGTAGTCGAAGTGGTCGTGGAAGAAGTCCAGGCCCTGCTTGGTGACCAGGAAGACGTCGTCGGCGTCGAAGTAGGGGGCCAGGCCCTTGCGGCACATGGCGCCGAGCGGGATCTGAAGCGTCGTGCCGTCGGCGAACGTGCGGGAGTACGAGTCCGTCACGTAGTGGTACGGACCGGCCACGATGCACGTGATGTACGTCGAGATCGGCTTGGTCTCCGCGAACCGCCAGACACCGTCGGCGAGTTCACCCGCCCCGTTGCTCCACACCGTCCACCCCTCGGGCGCCCGCACCTCGAAGCGGAACGGGGCCTTGAGATCCGGCTGCTCGAAGTTCGCGAAGACCCGGCGGGAGTCGGCCGGCTCGTACTGCGTGTAGAGGTAGACCTCGCCGTCCTCGGGGTCGACGAAGCGGTGCAGGCCCTCGCCGGTGCGGGAATAGGCGCACTGGGCGTCGACGACGAGTTCGTTGTCGGCGGCCAGGTCCTCCAGGGTGATCCGCGAGCCGTCGAAGACCTCGCTCGGGTCCAGGTCCCTGCCGTTGAGGGAGACGGCCGTCACACTCGGCGCGATCAGGTCCGCGAAGCTGGTGGCACCGGGCTCGGCGCAGCGGAAGCGGATCGTGGTGACCGAGCGGAAGGTGCGCGGCGCCTGACTTGCGAACTCCCCGTCGCCCACGGCGGAACGGACGTCGAGGGACACCTCGTACCCGTCGACGGACAGCAGGGCGGCCCGCTCCCGGGCCTCGTCACGGGACAGATTCTCACCGGGCACGGGGGCGACTCCCTCGGGTTGTGTTCAGTATGCGGACAGCCCTGATCCTGCCATGAGCCCCCGACCCGGAGCAGCCGGGAATGGCCGGACCGGCCAGGAACGTTTCCCCGGGAAACGCTTCCCCTTGAGGAGAGACATGTCGGACAAGACCCCCGTCGACTTCTGGTTCGACCCCCTGTGCCCCTGGGCCTGGATGACCTCGCGCTGGGTGCTGGAGGTGGAGAAGCTCCGCGAGATAGAGGTCCGCTGGCATCTCATGAGCCTGGCCGTCCTCAACGAGGACAAGCTCGACGAACTGCCCGAGCAGTACCGCGAACTGCTCGAGACCAAGGCATGGGGTCCCGTCCGGGTCGTCATCGCGGCACAGGAGGAGCACGGCGCCAAGGTGCTCGGCGACCTCTACACCGCGCTCGGCACCCGCATCCACAACAAGGAGGAGGGCCCGGGCAAGGAGACCGTCGCCGCCGCCCTGAAGGACGTCGGCCTGCCGGACTCCCTCATGGAGCACTGGGACAGCACGCCCTACGAGCCGCAGTTGCGCGCCTCCCACAAGGAGGGCATCGAGAAGGTCGGCCAGGAGGTCGGCACCCCCGTCATCGCCGTCCCCGGCGCCGACGGCGAGCAGATCGCGTTCTTCGGCCCGGTCGTCACCCCCGCCCCCAAGGGCGAGGACGCCGCGAAGCTGTGGGACGGCACCCTCGCCGTGGCCTCCGTACCGGGGTTCTACGAGATCAAGCGCACCCGTACCAAGGGGCCGGACTTCAGCAACCTTTAGGGCTCACACCGGTTCTGTGGCGGCGGGCTGGATCTTCAACTCCTCCGGGAGCAGGCCGCCGCCGCTCCGGTTGTACCAGGGCTGGTACCACCGGCAGCCCTCGGCGGTACAGCGCCACAGGTCTCCACGGTCCGCCTTGATCGCTTCCAGCTCGTCGCGGGTGAGCGGCCTGAACACCTGCGTGCGGCTGCCACCACACGTCCGGCAGTGCTTGTCCCGGAAAAACATCAGCCCCTCCTAGCCATCACCGCCAGATCGGGGAAGTCGGTCACCACCGCGTCGACTCCCATCCCGTAGTACACCGCGTACTCCCCGAAGGCGTCCCCGAAATCGTTCGCTCCGGTACCGCGCCGGAAGTCCGCAGGCAGGAACTGGTTCTCCGCCCGGAAGGTGTACGGCCCCACCCGCAGCCCCGCCGCATGGGCGTCCGCGAGGACCGGTGTGCCGACGAGCGACGACTTGTCCGGCCCGATCCACTCCGCGTACTCGGCGATCCGCGCCAGCCCCGCCGGCGTCATCATGTCCCGGTACGTCGTCGGATCACCGGCCGAGACAAGGTCGTACGGCCCACCCGTCGTCCCCAGCGCCTGCCACAGCGGCACCCCCAGCCGCTCGGCCGCGATCCGCTGCAGGCTCGTCGGCTCGAAGGACTGCACGACACACTCGCGCCGGCCCAGGCGGCTGCGGCGGATCACCTCCGCCAGCCTCGGCTCCAGGGGCAGGCCCAGCCCGCGGAAGTACGTCGGGTGCTTCGTCTCCGGGAAGACGGCGACCGTACGGCCGTATGCCTTCGACAGCCGGCGCGCGAGGTCGACCACCTCCTGGAAGGTGAGCACCTCCTCGCGGCCGTCGAACACGGTGTTGCGGTTGCGGACCAGCGGCAGCCGCTCCACCGCCCGCAGCGACTTCAGCTCCGCCAGCGTGAAGTCCTCCGTGAACCAGCCGGTCACCGACCGCCCGTCCACCGTCTTCGTCGTACGGCGGTCCGCGAACTCCGGGTGCGACGCCACGTCCGTCGTCTGCGAGATCTCGTTCTCGTGCCGGACGACCAGGACGTGGTCCTTCGTCGGGACGAGGTCCGGTTCTATCCAGTCGGCGCCGCTCTGCACGGCGTATGTGTAGGAAGCCGCCGTGTGTTCGGGGCGCCAGCCCGCGGCGCCGCGGTGGCCGATGACGACCGGCCGCCCTGGAGGGCGGGAATCGCCGGCCGCGGTCGCCGTCGTGGGCACGGTGGCGGCCGCCGTGGTGCCGACGGCCGCGAGCAGCAGGGATCTACGTCTCGGGTGCATGCAACTTCCTTTCTTCGTCCGGACGTTCACGCGCGTGCCCGGCCGCGCGCCTCCGCC
This sequence comes from Streptomyces sp. DT2A-34, assembly GCF_030499515.1. NCBI lineage: Bacteria > Bacillati > Actinomycetota > Actinomycetes > Kitasatosporales > Streptomycetaceae > Streptomyces > Streptomyces sp. DT2A-34. The sequence continues at coordinate 6,711,767 of NZ_JASTWJ010000001.1, forward strand.
AGCCGGGTCAGGTGTTCCTCGTAGCCCTTCGTGTAGTACGCCGCCCGCCCCCCGTCCGGCTCGACGACCGCCGTCGGCTGCGTCCACGCCGCCACGTCCAGCGCCACCCCGTACCGCTCGGCCGCCGCCAGCACCGCCCCCCGCGCGCCCACCTCGCCCTCGACGACCCTGAGCGGCCGCCCGAGCACGTCGGCGAGCAGCCGCATCCAGGCAGGACTGCGGGTACCGCCACCGCACACCGCCAGCGTCCCGGTGAGCCCCGCCGCCTGAAGACAGTGCCGGGCCGCGTAGCCGATGCCCTCACAGGTCGCCCGGACCAGATCGGCGCGGGTCGACTCCAGGGAGACGCCGGTCAGTTCGGCGCGCAGGCGGGGCTCGACGAAGGGGGCCCGTTCGCCGGAGGGCGCGAAGTACGGGAGGACGCGTACGCCGTTCGCCCCGGGGGGCGTCTCGGCCAGCAGGCCGTCGACCTCCTCGTGCCGGACGCCCGTCGTCGACAGCACCCAGTCCAGCGCCGCCGTACCGACCATCGCGGGCATCGCGCGCAGCCAGTGGCCCGGGCGGTCCGTGTTGATGTACAGGCCGGCCGGTTCGCCGGTCAGGTCGAGGTCGGTCGTCGCGACGAGGCTGGCCAGACAGGTGCCGACGATGAGGAGACCGTCGCCGGGTCGCGTGACCCCCGCGCCCAGTGCGCAGGCCGGCAGGTCGTACGGGCCGTTCGCGAGGCGCGTGCCGGGCGGGAGGCCCTCGCCCGCGGCGTGGGTCCGCGCCGTCGCGATCGGGTCGCTGACGGGGGCGAGGAGGCCTCGGCGGTGGGTCAGGCCCAGCAGTTCCACGACCCGGTTGTCGTACGTCCGGGTACGGGGGTCCAGGAACGGCATCGACGCGTCCGAGACGTCCGTTGTCGGACCTGCCCCCGTCAGCCGCTGGAACACCATGTCCTTGCAGTACAGGGCCGCCTTCGCGGCATCCAGTGCCTTCGGCTCGTGACTGTCCAGCCAGGCGAGGAGCGGGCCCGGGCAGCCCGGGAACATGGCGCTGCCGGTGCGCCGGAAGACCGTCTCGAAGGTGCCGTCCGCCAGCCAGCGGTCGACGAGTTCGTGCGCGCGGCCGTCCATCCAGGAGGCGGCGGGGCGCACCGGACGTCCCTCCGCGTCGACCAGCCACACGCCGTCGCCCTGGCCCGTCAAACCGGCCAGCTCGACCGGCCCCGGGGCGCGCTCCGTGACCTCGCGGAGTACGGCCACGACCGCGCCGTACAGCTCGTCCATGTCCTGCTCGACGACGCCGCCGTGCAGGGCGAGGGCCACCGGGCGGGCGGCGACGGCCAGTTCACGGCCCTCGGGGTCGAACGCGGCGGCCTTCACCGTGGACGTGCCTACATCGATACCGACGTACATTCCCACCCACTTCTTTGCTCGGTCGGCTGTGCCGTGCTTTTTGCAGCCGGCGTGCCGAATGTTTGGCTCGGTCGCCTCCGGCGCGCGCCCCTACGGCTCCCTCGCGGCCGGTGTCGTCGGCCCAGTCATGTTGGTGGGCACGCACCGGCGTTGGCCGGGGTCCCACCGGCGTTGATGTTGCTCTCACCCGGCCCGACAGGTCCTCAGGTGAGGCAGTGAGCGAGTGGCTCCCCCGTACCCAGCGGCCCACCTCCGCCGCCGCGATCGCCGCCGCCTTCTCCGCCACCGCACGGGACGCCCCGCCCAGGTGCGGGGTCAGGACGACGCGGTCGGCCAGGGCGTGCAGGCGTGAGTGCGGCGGGAGCGGTTCCTGTACGTAGGTGTCCAGGGCCGCCGCCGACACGTGGCCGTTCTCCAGGGCCGCGCACAGCGCCTCCTCGTCCAGCAACGGCCCCCGTGCCGCGTTCACGACCACCGAGCCCTGCGGCAGCAGGGCGAGTTCCCGGGCGCCGATCAGGCCTCGGGTCTCGGCGGTGAGGCGGGCATGCAGGGTGATCACCAGGGAGCGGCGCAGGAGTTCGTCGAGGGAGCCGATCCGCAGGCCGTGGATCTCGTGATGGTGGACGTACGGGTCGTAGACCATCACCCGCGCCCCGAACGCGCACAGCACGCGCGCCACCCTGCTGCCCACCGCCCCGTAGCCGACCAGCCCGACCGGCAGGTCCTCCAGCTCCAGGCCGCTGTGCTCGTACGTGTAGTAGGTCGCCCCCTCCCAGCTCCCCTGCCGGGCCAGCAGGTCGTGGGCCTGGGGGATGCGGCGCAGGGCCGCCAGCATGAGGCCGACGGTGAACTCGGCGGTGGCGGCGGCGTTGCGGCCGGGGGCGTAGCAGACGCGGACGTCGCGCCGTTTGGCCGCGTCCAGGTTGACGTTCACCGGGCCGCCCCGGCACACCACGACCAGCTTCAGATCCGGGCAGGCGGCGAGGACCTTCTCGGTAACCGGCCCCATCTGCGTGATCAGGACCTCCGCCCCGGCCAGAGCCTCGATCATCTCGTCCTCGGCGTCACTGGCCTCCTGAACCTCGGCCACCGGCCCGAACGGCTCCAGCGGCCAGCCGAGCTTCAGCTCCTTCACGGTCGCCCGCTCCGCCTCATGCTCCACCGCCCGCGTGATCAGCGACGGCAGGACGAAGTGGTCACCGGCGGCCACAATTCGTACCGGTTCGGTCATTCGCTGTCCTTTCCAAAGCCTGGCAGCCCATTACAAGTTGCGCCGCTATCTGTGAGTTGTGAAGGCCATGAATGCGAAGCGGGCGTTCAAGTACCGCTTCTATCCGACTGGCGCGCAGGCAGCAGAGCTGTCGCGCACGTTCGGGTGCGTGCGAAAGGTCTATAACCTGGCGCTCGCGGCCCGCACGGAAGCGTGGGCCCTGCGGCAGGAGCGGATCAACTACAACGCGACGTCGGCGATGCTGACGGCGTGGAAGAAGACCGAGGAACTGGCCTACCTCAACGACGTCTCGTCCGTCCCACTCCAGCAGGCCCTGCGGCACTTGCAGACGGCGTTCACTCACTTCTTCGCCAAGCGCACCAAGTACCCGCGGTTCAAGTCGCGGAAAAAGTCCCGCAAGTCCGCCGAGTACACCACCAGTGCGTTCCGTTTCCGTGATGGCGAGCTGACGCTGGCGAAGATGGCGGAGCCGCTCGACATCGTGTGGTCCCGCACTTTGCCCGAGGGGGCGCAGCCCTCGACGGTGACCGTGTCCCAGGACGCGGCCGAACGTTGGTTCGTGTCCCTCTTGGTCGAGGACCCGGCCGTCCAGCCGCTTCCCTTCACGGAAACGGCGGTCGGTGTGGACGCCGGATCGGTCCACCTGCTGACGCTGTCGACTGGGGAGAAGATCACCAACCCCCGGCATGAGCGCAAGGATCGTGGCCGCCTGTCCAAGGCGCAGCGAGAGTTGTCCCGCAAAGCCGAGGGCGACGGCGCCAATCGGGCCAAGGCACGGCGGAAGGTTGCCCGTATCCATGCACGTATCGCCGACCGCCGCCGCGACACGCTGCACAAGCTCACTACTCGGCTCGTTCGTGAAAACCAAACGATCGTGATCGAGGACCTCACCGTTCGGAACCTGCTGAAGAACGGCAAGCTTGCCCGCGCTATCAGTGACGCGGCATGGAGCGATTTCCGCAGCATGCTCGAGTACAAGGCTCAGTGGTACGGCCGCGAAGTAATCGCTGTCGACCGCTGGTTCCCCTCCTCCAAGCTGTGCTCGAATTGCGGACGGCTCCAGGACACGATGCCGCCGCACGTTCGCACTTGGACGTGCGACTGCGGCACGACCCACGACCGCGACGAGAACGCGGCGAAGAACCTTCTGGCCGCCGGGCTGGCGGTGTCGGCCTGTGGAGCCGGTGTAAGACCTCAACGGAGCACTCCGGGCGGGCAGTCGGCGACGAAGCAGGAAGCCCTGTGGCGTAAGCCGTAGGGACCCCCCTTCTTCAGGAGGGGGAGCAAGTCAACGCAGGGAGTCTCCCGTCTCGGCGTCGAAGACATGGGTGAGGTGAGGGTCGGCGGTGACATGGACGCGGTCGTCGTGGGCGAGGCGTACCTCGGGGTCGGTGAGGACGACGAGGGGGCGTTCGACGCCGTCGAGGGTGAGGGTCGCGATGCCCGACTCCAGGAGGGGTTCGTGGGCGACGACGCGGGCGGGCAGGCCGTCGGCGCCGGTCAGGCTCAGGTCCTCGGGGCGGATGCCGACCACCACCTCCCGGCCTGCCGCCACCGGCACCGGCACGGCGATCCGCAGGGTGTCGGAGAGGCGGGCGTGGCCGTCGCCGTCCGCGATGCCGGGCAGGAGGTTGATCGCGGGCTCGCCGACGAAGTCCGCGACGAAGACGTTGGCCGGGCTGTCGTAGATCTCGTACGGCGTGCCGAGCTGCTGGATCACGCCGTCCTTCATCACGGCGATCCGGTCGGCGAGGGAGAGGGCCTCCTCCTGGTCGTGGGTGACCAGGATGGTGGTGTGGCCCAGGTCGCGCTGGATGCGCTTGAGTTCGCGGCGGGTCGTGTCGCGCTGGGCCGCGTCCAGGTGCGAGAGGGGCTCGTCGAGGAGGAGGACGTCCGGTTCGCGGATCAGGGCGCGGGCCAGGGAGACCCGTTGCTTCTGGCCGCTGGAGAGGCCGGCGGGGCGGGCGTCGAGGATGGCGGTGAGGTCCACGCGTTCGGCGATGTCCTTGACCTTGCGGTCGACGTCGCCCCGGTCGGCTCGGCGCCGTGCCTTCAGGCCGAAGGCCAGGTTCTCCGCCACCGTGAGGGGCGGGTAGAGGGCGTAGTTCTCGAAGGCGACCCCCATGTTGCGCTGCTGTGCCGGGCGGGCGGTCACCGACGCCCCGCCGACCAGGATGTCCCCGCCGGTCACCGTCTCCAGGCCGGCGATCATGCGGAGGGTGGTGGACTTGCCGCAGCCCGACGGGCCCAGGAGGCCGAGCAGCTCGCCGGAGCGCAGGGCCAGGTCGATGCCGCGTACGGCGTCCACGGCCGGGCGGCCCCGGGCCGAATAGGTCTTGCGCAGGTCACGTAGCTCCAGCTCGGTCATCGCTGCCCTTCGTCACGGTCGCTGCCTTCGCGCAGACTTCGTAGGTGACCTTGTGCTCGTCCAGGTCCCGCAGCGCCTCCGCCGACGCCCCGTCGTCGACGAGGAGCAGGTCGAAGCGGGAGAGGGGGGCCACCCGGTGCAGGGCGACCCTGGCGAGCTTGGTGTGGTCTATCAGCAGGACGTTGCGGGCGGCCGCGTCGAGCATGGCCCGCTTCACCGACACGATGTGCTGCTCCTGGTGGTAGGCGTAGCCCCCGCGCACGGCCGACGTCGACGCGAAGCAGACGTCCACGCGCAGCTGCTCTATCGCCTCGACGCAGGACACGCCGAGGAAGGAGGAGTGCAGCGGGTCGTAGTCGCCGCCGAGCGCCATGAGGTGGATGCCGCGCTGGTCGGAGAGGAGGTTGATCGCCTCCAGGAAGTTGGTGACGACCGTGAGCGGGGTGACCTCGCCGAGGCGCAGCCTGCGGGCTATCTCCAGGGTGGACGTGGAGTCGTCCAGCATGATCGCCATGCCGGGCTCGATCAGCTTCAGGGCGCGGTCGGCGACGGCGGCCTTCTCGGCGCGCATGGTCTTCAGGCGGTACTGCACATTCGACTCGAAGACACCGGAGGGCTGGGCCGTCACTCCGCCCCGGAACTTCCTGACGATGCCTTGCCGTTCGAGCTCGTCGAGGTCCCGGTGGATGGTCATCAGGCTCACCCCGAAGCGCTCGGCCAGCTCGGCGGCCGTCGCCGAACCGTCGGCCAGCACCCGCTCGGCCATGGCGGCCTGGCGGGCGGCAGGACCCTGCTGTGCGCTGTTGTTGTTCATCGTTTCTCGATCCGTCGTCCTGGGCGCTCCGGCCGGTCGGCCTCGAACAGCAGCAGGTTCTCAGGCCGGACCGACAGCCGGACCGGATCGTCGGGCCGCAGCCCGGTCGTGTCGGAGCGCGCGGCGACCAGCGACACCTGCTGCCTGCCCAGCCGGACGGTGACCTCGACCGACCGCCCGAGCACCTCGGTGACATAGACGGTGCCGGTGAGCCGGTGACCGGGGCCGCGCAGGGTGATGTCGCGGGGCCGCAGCCCGATCAGCACGTCGGTGCCGGGAGCCGCCTGCGCACCGACCGGCAGCTCGATCTCCCCGTCCGCCGAACGGAACCCGCCGTCCTGCGTCACCGTCCCCGGCAGCAGATTGATCCGCGGCCGTCCGAAGGCCCGCGCCACCTCCGTGTCGCAGGGCCGGTACCAGATCTCCTCCCGCGTCCCCGTCTGCACGATCCGCCCGCCCCGGATCACCCCGATCCGGTCGCCGAGCGCCAGCGCCTCGACGGAGTCATGGGTGACGTAGAGGGTGGTCGTGCGCTGCACCGCCCCGATCGCCTTCAGCTCGGCCCGCATCTGCTGGCGCAGCTTGGCGTCCAGGTGGGAGAGGGGCTCGTCGAGGAGGAAGGCGCGGGCGGGGCGGACCAGGACCCGGCCGAGGGCGACGCGCTGCCGCTGACCGTTGGAGAGCCGGCCGACGGGGCGGTCCAACAGGGCGGAGATGCCGAGGAGTTCGGCGATCTCGCCGATCCGCTCCCGTGCCTGCGCGGCGGGGAGGCGGTGGCGCGGGGAGCGGAGCGGCGAGGCCAGGTTGTCGTAGGCCGACTTGTGCGGGTACAGGGCGTAGCTCTCGAAGCACATCGCGACGCCACGGTCGTACGGCTCGACACCCCGCATGTCCTTGCCGTCGAGTTCGACGGTGCCGGAGTCGGGGAGTTCGAGTCCGGCGACGGTCTTCAGCGTCGTCGTCTTCCCGGCTCCCGACGGGCCGAGCAGGCAGAAGAACTCGCCTTCCCGGACCTCCAGGTCGAGCCCGTCCAGGGCCGTGGTCTTCCCGTACGTCTTGTGGATCTCCCGCAGCGCGATGGCCGGGCTCATGACTTCACCGCCCCGAACGACAGCCCCCGCACCAGATACCGCTGGATCGTCAGCGCGAGCAGCAGCGGCGGTACGACGGAGACGAGGGCGGCGGCGGCCGTGAGGTTGTACTTGGGCCGGTCGCCGCCCAGGAAGGACAGGGCGCCCACGGTCACGGTCTGGGCCTCGTTGGAGGTGAGGATGAGGGGGAAGACGAAGTTGTTCCAGGCGAAGATGAAGGCCAGCAGCGACACGGCCGCGATGCCCGGCTTGACCAGCGGGATCGCCACCTTGAAGAACGCCTGCTTGCGGCTGTAGCCGTCCAGCAGCGCCGCCTGCTCCAGCTCGGGCGTGAGGTCGGCGAAGTACGAGCGCATGATCCACACGATGAGGGGGAGGGTGACCAGCTGGAGGACCCAGATCATGCCGACGTACGTGTCGAACAGGCCGAGCTTCTGGTACAGCACGAACAGCGGGATGATCACGGTCAGTTCGGGTGCGAACCGGAACGACAGCAGCGTGAACATCAGGTTCTCCGAGCCCTTGAACCGCCAGCGCGCCGAGGCGTACGCCGCCGGAAGGCCGACAAGGAGCGACAGGGCCACCGCGCCCAGCGACACGACCAGGCTGTTGACGAAGAAGCGGACGAACGGGATGCCCTCGCTGTCGCCGAGGACCGTGCGGTAGCCGTCGAGGGTGGGGGAGAAGGAGAAGTACGTCGAGAAGAGCTCGTTCGTCGGCTTCAGGGAGAGGATCACCATCCAGGCGATCGGGAACAGCGCGAAGATGAAGTAGAGGATGAGGGCGGCGTCCGCGAGCCACCCCAACAGGCGCTTCTTCGAGGTCGTTCGGCTCACTTGGCAGGCACCTCCGCCGCCTTCCGCTGGATCTTCCCCAGGTGCTTCACCAGCACCATCGCGGCGAGATACACCACGGCCCACAGCACGATCGTGTAGCTGATCCCGAACGAGTACCGCTGGAAGCGGATCGCCTCCAGGTACGCCCGGATCTGCAGGACGACGGTGGAGTCACCCGGGCCGCCCTCGGTCAGGGCGTAGATGATGTCGAACACCTTCAGCGAGTCCATGAAGCGGAAGATCACCGCGACCAGGACATACGGCCACAGCATCGGCAGCGTCAGCCGCCGGAAGGTGTACCACCAGCCCGCCCCGTCAACGGCCGCCGCCTCGAAGGGGGAGGTGGGCAGCGAGCGCAGGCCGGCGAGGGCGAGGATCGCCACGAACGGGGTGTAGACCCAGACGTCCACCGCGATCGACGACAGCAGCGCGCCGGTCGGGGTGTCCGTCCACTGGACTCCGCCCAGGCCGAAGGGTCTCAGCAGGTAGTTGATCACCCCGACCGACGGCTGGAGCATCAGCTTCCAGATGATCGCCGCGATCACCGGGGCGATCATCAACGGCAGGATGAGGATCTTCTCCAGCACCCGGCCGACGATCGTCGACCGGTGCAGCAGCAGGGCGACGGCCACGCCCAGCACCGTCTCGACGGCGGCGGCCCCGACGGCGTACAGCACCGTCACCCACGCCGAGTTCCAGAAGGCCTCCTGCGTGAAGACGGTCTCGTAGTTCTCGAACCGCACCATGTCCGGCTGGGGTTTGCTCGCCGAGAAGTCGAACAGCGTGTAGTAGAGGCCGAGTCCGAAAGGGTAGAGAATCCCGCAGGTCAGCAGCAGGGCGGGGACGATCAGGAGGTACGGGCGCAGGTTGAGCCGCCATCCCATCGCGCTAGCCCACCTTGTCGGCGAGGTCGCCCGCCAGCCCGTCGAGCACCGACCCCGCGCCCTGGCCGCCGTAGATCTCCTGAAGGGCGGAGGCCCAGCTGGTGGTCGCGTCGAAGAACTGCGCCTGCGGGGTGAACTGGATCTTCGTCTGGTCGACGACGGCCTCGAAGGTCTCGATGAAGCCGGGGAGGTTGTTCATCTTGTTCTTGTAGGCGGCGTCGTCGGCGATCGATTTCCGTACCGGGTCGATGTGGTTGTGCGTGATCGCGCTCTTGAGCAGGTGCTCCTTGCCGGTCGCCCACTGGAGGAACAGCCAACTGGCGCTCTTCTTCTTGCTCTTGGCGTTCATGCCGAGCGACCAGATCCACATGTTGGTCGCGAGGGACCCGTCCGGGCCCTTCGGACCGGGGTGGAAGGCGATCTTCCCGGAGGCGGGGCTCGCGCCCTCGACCGCCTGGAAGTAGGCCGCCGTGTCCGCGTCGAACAGCATCCCGGCCTTCTTCGCGCCGAGGTCGCTGGAGCACTGGTACCAGGTGTACGACGTCCAGGACGGCGGCCCGCCCTGCTTGACCATGCCGGCCCAGTCCTCGGTGAACGCGACGGCCTTCGGGGTGTTCATGGCGGGTGTGAGCTTCCCGCCCTCGACTGTGAAGTCCTTGAGCCCGTTGCGGGCGTACATGGTCATGAAGCCGGGGTGGATGGTGGCCCAGCTCCTCGATCCCCGTACGGCGATCCCGTACATGCCGTCGAAACCGGCGCCGGGGGCCTTCTGTTTGATCGTCCGGGCGATGTCGCGCAGCTCGTCGAAGGTCTCGGCGGGCTTGAGGCCGAGCTTCTTGAAGACGTCCGTGTTGTAGGCGACGACGTTGGTCTCCCAGCCCCACGGCAGCGCGTACTGCCCGCCCTGCCCGAGCGGCGCGCCCGCCTTCAGGGACCACTGGTCGGCCTGGAGGAGGTTCGGGAAGAAGTCGGCCTGGTCCCAGTCGGCGCCGGTCGCCGAGGAGTTGCGCATCCAGGGACCGAGGTCCTCCAGCCAGCCGGGCGGGCCGTACTGCCAGACCATGTAGGCGCCCAGCATGAAGACGTCGTACGAGGCACGCCCGCTGGACAGGTCGACGGTGAGCTTGTCGAAGTAGTTGTCCTCGGGGAAGACGTCGTACTCGACCTTGATGCCGGTCTTCTCGGTGAAGGACTTCAGGTCGGCGATCAGCGCGTCCGTGTACGGATGCTTGTTGAGCAGCGCCTTGACGGTCGTGCCCTTCTCCCGCTTCCAGTCGAAGGAGCCGGTGACGTCGTCGGCGGCCGAGCCGTCGCTCTTGTCGTCGTCACCCCCGAATCCGGCCCCGCAGGCCGCGAGCAGCGGGGTCGCGGCGGCCGCGGCGGTCAGGGCGAGGAAGCGGCGGCGATCGTGCGCGTGCATGTCCATCCGTGACCTCCACGTGGGGTTCGGCCATCCGGGTGCTCGGGGTTGACACGGCGAGTCGACTCGTTAACAGAGGGTGGAACGGCGGAAGTTGGGCGTCAATCCCTCGCGCAAGGGAAAATCTCAGTGCAGAGTGAGAAGTTCACGGATCGAGATGTTCGGGAGTGAGCCGGAGGGGCACACCGGAGGCGAACGACCAAAAAAGGCAGGAGGTCCGGATGGCGGACGAGCGGGAGGCGTGGCTCGGGATCGACCTGGGGACCCAGAGTGTCCGGGTCCTGCTGGTCACCGGGGACGGCACCGTCCTCGGCAGCGGCTCGGCCCCGCTCGCCGGGCGGCGGGACGGGGTGCGGCACGAGCAGGATCCGGGGGAGTGGTGGGAGGGGCTGTGCGCGGCGTCCCGGGCCGCACTCCTGGGACACGCCCGGGTACGGGTCGGGGCGCTCGCGGTGTGCGGGACGTCCGGGACCGTGCTGCTGACGGACGGGGCGGGGCGGCCGATGAGCCCCGCCCTGATGTACGACGACCGGCGCGCCGCCGAGGAGGCGGCGCGGGCGCGGGCGGCGGGGCTCGCGGTGCAGGACACCTGGGCGCTGCCGAAGGCGCTGTGGCTGACCGAGACCTACGGCCAGGGCCGGATCACCCACCAGCCGGACCTGATCGTCTCCCTCCTCACCGGCGAACTCCCCCCGGCCGACTCCAGCCACGCCCTCAAGACCGGCTACGACCTGGAGCGCGACGCCTGGCCGGCCGCGCTGCCCCGACTCGGGCTCCCCGACCGGGCGTTCCCCGACGTCGTACGCCCCGGCAGTCCCCTCGGCGAGGTCGCCCCGACGGCCGCCGAGGCCACCGGCATCCCCGCCGGCACGCCCGTCATCGCCGGGATGACCGACGGCTGCGCGGCCCAGATCGCCTCCGCCGCCCTGCGCCCCGGCTCCTGGAACTCGGTGCTCGGCACCACGCTGGTCCTCAAGGGCGCGTCCGCGACGCCGGTCCGGGACGCGACCGGCGTGGTCTACAACCACCGTGCGCCGGACGGGAGTTGGCTGCCCGGCGGCGCCTCCAGCGTGGGCGCGGGCGTGCTCACGGCGGCGTTCCCGGGCGCCGACCCGGCGGCCATGGACGCGTCGGCCGCCGCGCACGAGCCGTCCGGCGCGATCACCTACCCCCTGGTGTCCCCCGGCGAGCGCTTCCCGTTCCTCGCCCCGGACGCCTCCGCGCTCGTCCTGGGCGAACCGGAGTCCGACGCCGACCTGTGGGCCTCGCTCCTGCAAGGCGTCGCCTTCACGGAACGCCTGTGCCTGGACTACCTGCACTACCTGGGCGCCCCCCTCGACGGCCCTCTCACCTTCACGGGCGGCGCCGCCCGCAGCCCGTACTGGAACCAGCTGCGCGCCGACATCCTGGGCCGCCCGGCCCGCGTACCGCAGCAGACGGAACCGGCCCTGGGGATGGCCGCGTTGGCGGCGTACGGCGCGGGCGCGGCACCGGGTCTGCCGGAGGCCGCGGAGGCCATGGTCCGCACCGGCGTGACCGTCGAACCCCACCCCGACCGCACCGCCCGCTTCGCCGAGCCGTACGCCCGACTCCTCGACGAATTGACGACACGCGGCTGGTTGCCACCGCAGGTCGCAGCGCACGCGCGGACCCGCCTGGACGTCGAATCCGCGTAGCCTACGGGCAGCGGTCCCGCCCAGCTGCGGGCAGCCGCTCCGCCCAGCTTGGGGCAGCGGTCCCGCCCAGTTGCGGCAGCCGTCCCGCCCAGCTGCGGGCATTCGTGCCGCCTAGGGCGGCACGGGTGGGCGCAGGCGGCACCCCGCCAGCGCCGGGCTGCGCGACCCACCTCGACCTCAACCCCCACGCCGAGCCATTGGACCGCCCATGACCCCAGCCACGACCCTCCTCCTCACCCGCCACGGCCAAACCATCTGGCACGCCGAGAACCGCTACGCCGGCATCAGCGACATCCCCCTCACAGACACCGGCCGCGCCCAGTCCGAGGCCCTCGGCCGCTGGGCCGCCGCCCACCCGGTCGACGCGATCTGGACCTCCCCCCTCTCCCGCGCCGTGGCCACCGCCGACCCCGCCTGCCGGGCCCTCGGCCTCACCCCGCACCGCGAACCCGGCCTGCGCGAATGCGACTTCGGCGTACTGGAGGGCCGTACGCTCGCGGAGTTCGCGGCCGAGGACCCGGTGGCCGCGGAGGCCTTCCGCACCGACCCGGTGGCCCACCCGTTCCCGAAGGCGGAGAACCCGGCCACCGCCGCGGACCGCGGTGCCGCCGCCCTGCGCCGCATCGCCGCCGCCCACCCCGGCGAACGCGTCCTCGTCGTCGCCCACAACACCCTGTTCCGCCTGGTGCTGTGCACCCTGCTGTCGATCCCGGCCGGGGAGTACCGCAGAGTGTTCCCGCGGCTGCGCAACGCGGCGATCAGTGAACTCCTCGTGAGAACCGACGGATCCGCCGCACTTCTCTCCCTCAATGTGCCCTGCGAGCCGGACCTTCCGTAGCACCATGGGCCCATGACGGAGATCGACACCTCGGTACCGCACTCGGCCCGCATCTGGAACCACTGGCTGGGCGGCAGCGACAACTACCCGGTGGACAAGGCGGCCGGCGACGCCTACACCGCCGTCTTCCCCGGCATCGTCACCATCGCCCGCAGCAGCCGCGCCTTCCTGGGCCGCAGCATCCGGTACCTGGTCACGGAGGCGGGCGTACGCCAGTTCCTCGACGTCGGCGCCGGGCTCCCGACCGCCGACAACACCCACGAGGTCGCCCAGCGCCTCGCTCCCGAGTCGAGGACCGTCTACGTCGACAACGACCCCCTGGTCTCGGCCCACGCCCGCGCCTTGCTGACGTCGACCCCTCAGGGCGCGACGGCGTACGAGGACCTGAGCCTCTACGAGCCGGACAAGATCCTCGAGGCGGCGTCCCGGACCCTCGACCTCACCCGCCCCACGGCCCTGATCCTCAGCGGCATCCTCGGCCACGTCGCCGACCACGACCAGGCCCGCGACCTCGTCCGCCGCCTCCTGGCCGGCCTCCCCTCCGGCAGCCACCTCTCCCTCAACGAGGGCTCCCGAGGCACCGACCCGGCCTACGAACAGGCCCAGGACGCCTACAACGAGACCGGCGCCGTCCCGTACTTCCTCCGCCCCGTCGACCAGATCGCGGCCTTCTTCGAGGGCCTGGACCTGGTGGCTCCCGGCATCGTCTCCGTCCCGCTGTGGCACCCGGAGCCGGGCGAGGAGGCCGCCCGGCCGATCGGGCAGCATGGCGGACTCGGCCGCAAGCCCTGACCGAGTTCCCGGCCGACCGACGAGGAGAGCCCCCTGCCTCACCGCCTTCGTCCGCCAACGGCGGCCCGGCGCAGGGGACTTGCCTGGGAGCCGGTGTTCAGGCGGTGCCGGCGCCACCACAGCAGGGCGAGCAGCGGGACGAGCAGTGCGGGCAGCAGACGCAGCGCCCACGTGCCCAGGGACACGGGCTCCTCGGGAGGGGCCAGCCCTGCCGCCTGGCGCGGGGTCGGTGAGCCGAGCCAGACGGTCTCGTCCCCGTCGGCGGCCGACGGCGCGTTCAGGGAACGGTCGACGCGCTCGGAGAGCCCGGCGAAGTCCGCCGTGAAACGCTCGTCGGCGACTTCCTTGACCGGGATGTCGGTGAGGTCGACGCCGCCATAGACGTAGCTGCGTACATAGGTGGTGTCACCGCTGGTGGTCCTGTCGGTGATCTTGAACTCGCCCTTGGTGTACGAGTCGACGTACCGGTCGAAGGTGTCCGTGGGCTGCCAGCCGTCGGCGGTCCGCCAGGCGTCGATGTCGCCGCTGTCGATGAGGTCGCCGTACGTCGTCTTCTTGGTCAGGCTCAGGTCGCGGTACCACTCGGCGGCGACCCGGGCGAGATACACGCGGCGCAGCGCGGCGTACTCGGGGGCGGTGTTGATGGCCTCCTTGAGCTCGGGGAGGATCAGGCGGCGGAAGTGCGCCTCGTTGTGGTCCTCGGTGGCCTGGTCCTGCTCGGGGCACGAGGGCGCGGACGACACCCCGTTGTCCTTCAGGTACTGGGTCTCCATCTGGACGTCGAGTGGCGCGTCGAGGATGTAGAGCCTGTCCCCGTCCTGGTGGACCGACGCGGGCGCCGGCAGGATCCAGTTGCGGAACGACATGCAGTCGCCCCGGACCCCCTCCCAGAACTTCCGGCCGAGCGCGCTGTGGGGATGGATGAGCTTGCCGACGGTCTTCTTCATCCGCAGATCGGCCTCCAGCAGCACCCGTCCGGCGTCCGTACGCCCCAGCCGGTCGTCGACGATGCGGTCCGGCTCGTCGGGGTTCAGGTTGACCCAGAAGTCCTGGGGGGTGAGGGAGAGCCAGACGAAGAAGGCGTCGGAGCTCTGGGACACGGCCCCGCGTCCGGTGGCGGTGCGGGCGTCTCCCTTCAGCGGTTCGAAGTCGGCGCTGAACGAGTACTGCAGGCCGCTTCCGTCGCCGGGGTCCGAGAGGTAGCGCAGCTCCATGCTGGAGAAGTCGATGCCGCCGGTGCCCATACCGGGGGAGGCGAGCACGCTGCCCAGGCCGGTGGCGGAGCCGGCGGAGGCCTTGGCGGCGGCGGAGTCCTCTGCCTCGTCGCAAGGCCCGGCGGCCTTGGCCGCCGCCGCGAGCACCGTCGTCTGCCGAAGGCGCAGGGACTGGCTGCCCTGGTGCGGGCAGGTCCGGGCGACGGAGAAGGCGGGGGGCTCGTCGCCCAGCTCCACCAGATGCTTTTTCTGCACCTCGTCGAGGTCGGTGACCAGTTTGTCCAGGGCCGTGCCGTTGCGTAGCTTCCGCAGCCGCTCGTACTTGCGTTTCACCTTCTTCTCCGCCTTGAGCTCCGCCTCGGGGCCCAGCTGCGCGACGGCCTTGCGTGCCTGGGTGATGTCCTTCGCCCGCTGTGCCCACTCCCGGACGCTGAGGTCGTACGCGCGCCCGTAGGCCGTCGGTGTCTCCGGGGCGTACAAGCGGGCGCACCTCGAGCACTGCTGCCGTTCGGAGCTGCCGAGGAGCACCACCCCTCCACCGATGTGGTACTTGTCCAGCACCCGTTGGAGGACGGCCTCGGAATGCTTCGACTTCTGGATGTTCAACGCGCTGACCGTGAGGAGGCGGCTCACGTCCGCCTGGTCCAGCCGCCGCACGGCCCCGGGCTTCAGATAGTCCCGCAGCGGATCGAGCGGCACGATCGATGCCGTCCATGCTTCGCTGCCCATGGAGCTGAAGGTGGTCGTCTCGTACAGGAGCGGCTTGATCTGGTCGTCGTAGTCCAGCTTCGTCGGGTCCAGGAAGACGGCCGCGCCGTTGCGGTACCGGTCGAACGCCAGGTCCTTGTCCGCTTTGGGCAGCCTGCGCCAGAGCTCGAAGCGCAGTTGCTCGACGGGTTCGAGCGGCGGGGCCAGCAGCGGGTTCTCCCACGTCTTGGAGAGGTCGCGCCCCTGTGCCGCCCCGGGCGGCCGCTCGCCGTCGGCCGTTGCGGGAGGCGTCGCGCCCAGCGACACCAGCAGCGCCAGAAGCAGCGCCGTCAGCCCTCGCGCCCAGGGGTGCGCGAACCGTGTGTGCCGGGTGCGCGACTCCATCACCGTCCGCCTTCCGGTGCCGTCGGCTCGACGGCCGTGTCCTGCGCGTTCTGGCTGAACACCTCGTCGATCACCGTCAGATCGGCGTCCGTGCCGCCCCGCGACCGGGACAGCGCCGACGCGAGCCACACCCCGGCGGCCAGGAGCAGCAGCGCCCACACCCCGGCCGACGCACCGCCGGCGACCGCCTCGGGGCACTCGCCGACGTGGAGGGGCAGGCCGCCGTGGTACGTGGGGGCCGCGCACTCCGCCGAGGCGGGCGCGGGGGTGCCGAGGACGAGCGTCGCGGTGGCGGTGGCCAGGGCGGACAGCCGTGCGATGCGGGGGCCGGTCATGACAGTGCCTCCCGGGCGGGCAGCGAAGGTGTCTGCGAGGTCGTGGGGGCGCCCTTCAACTCCAGTACGCGGTCCCGCAGTCGCCCCTCCGGCGGGATGAAGGAGTCGGCACCGGGACGTGCGCGGTGCCGGCGCTGGACGGCGAGATCGAGCTGCGCCTGTTGGAACCGCAGGAGATGACGCAGCCCCGCTGTGCCGTCCCGGCGCCATACGCGCAGTTCCAGCAGGAGGCGACGGCGCGGCGAGAGCAGCAGGTCGATCTCCGGTTCGGTGACCGCGCCGTGGCCGGAGGCGGCCTCGGCGCGCAGCGCGTCGGCCAGCCCCGCCGCCTGGGCCTTGAGCCCGCGCCGCAGGAGCAGCACGTACAGCGCCACGAACAGCCCCGAGGTGATGGCCGTCATCACCGGGATCCCGACGAGCAGACCGAGGGTCTCGTCGCCGTACCAGTCCGCCCTGTGGTTGTCGAGATGCATCAGCATCACGTCCGTCTCGAAGTGCCCGCCCACGGCGGCCAGGAGTCCGCCTCCGACGGCGAGCAGCCGGTCCCGGCGCGCCGGCAGCCAGCGGGCCGCGCCGATCCCGGCGCCCGCGAGCGCGGTGAACGCCACGTGGGCCGCCATCAGCCCGACCACCTGCCGGTCCCAGAACTGGGTGAAGTGGTGCTCGGGGTTGACGAAGCCCAGGTAGTGGACCGTCTCGGTGAGGTTGAACCCGAGTCCGACGGCCGCGCCGAGGACCACTCCGGAGACCACGCCGTCGATGTGGCGCCTGAAGAGCAGGAAGAGGACGGCGACCCCGGCCGCCTTGCCCAGCTCCGTCACGACGGCCGTGTTGAGCGGAAACAGGGTGTAGAGCTCGCGGACGCTGTCCTGGGGGCGGTCCCAGTAGCGGGACATGAAGTAGCCGGGCATGGTCCGCTGGAACCAGGTGATCATGACGAGGCCGAACCCGCCGCCGATGAGCGCCCCCCACCCGAAGCCGGTCAGCAGCAGCCATCCCGGCATCCGCCGGTAGAGCTGCACCCGGTGGACGAGGAGCAGCGCCGCCAGGGTGGTGGGCAGGCAGAGCAGCAGCTGGGGCAGGTTGCCGAACGCGGTGGCGAGCGGCATCGCCGTGAACGGCAGCAGCAGGGCACCGAGGATGCCGAACTGGCAGACGCGCACGGTCCGTTCCGCCATGGAGCGTGCCCCGGGGCCCGCCTCCGGGGCGCTGCCGCGCCGGGTGAGCAGCAGGCCGAGGCCGATCACGCCCGCGACACCCCAGCCGATCGGGAGCAGGACCCGTGTCACCTGGAAGGGCTTCGGCGCGGGCAGCAGGAAGAACTTGATCCAGGGCGAGCGCGAGGTGAGTTCGGGCGCGGTCCAGAAGAGGATCTGGCCGACCGCGTACACCGCGGACAGCACCAGCGCCACGACGATGGCGCTCGCCATGCCGTTTCGGGGCACGCGCGCGGGCGGCCTGTCGGGCATGGGCGGAAGGGCACCTGCTGCCGCGGTCATGAGGCACCTCCGGCCGGGGAGAGGTCGGGCAGGCTGGGGAAGTCCGAGGGCAGCCCCGGCCGGTCGGTGGAGAAGTCGGTGGGGAGAGCGGTCGGGAAATCGGTGGGCAGGTCGGTGGGGAAGCCGGTGGGGAAGTCGCTCGGCAGCGACGTCGGCCTCGTGTAGTCGGTCGGGAGGTCGGAGGGAAGCTCGGTGGGGAACGCGGTGAGGATCCCGCTCGGCAGGGAGGTCTGCCCCGGCGTCGGCATGCTCGGCATGGTCTCCGGCAGCCGGAAGATCGGATCGGTGGTGAGGCCGACGATCGCGGCGGCCG
The DNA here is from genome assembly GCF_030499515.1 of Streptomyces sp. DT2A-34. NCBI lineage: Bacteria > Bacillati > Actinomycetota > Actinomycetes > Kitasatosporales > Streptomycetaceae > Streptomyces > Streptomyces sp. DT2A-34. Next base: position 6,729,570 of record NZ_JASTWJ010000001.1, read on the forward strand.
CGGCGGCGGCGATCCCGATCCCGCCGATCGCGGCCATCAGCCGCACATAGGGGCGGGGTCCGAGTTCCGCCTCGCCGGGCGGGCCCGCTTGCGCCTCTGCCGGTGGTTCGGTGACCGGCCCGGGTTCGTTCGTGTCGAATGTCATGGCCCTCCCCCGTGAGGCGGCACGAACGGCCGCCCAGCGCAACGGACTTGACGTGACAGCACCAGTATGGCCAGCGGCCTGCCCGACTGGGCCTGTCCATGCCACATACGGTTGCCCGATGGCATGAAATTGTGATGAACCCACCCGAGGCCGAGGCGGGAGACACGGGAAGCCCCCGCGAGTCACGTCCTCGCGGGGGCTTCCTTCTTTCCGCCTGCCGTCGTGAAGGGTGAGAAGACGATCACGAGGCAGGACGACTGATACGGCCGCTCGCCGTCACGGCGCCAGCAGCAGGACGTCCGTACGGGACTTGGCGGCCTCGTAACGCCGGGCCACGTCCTGCCAGTTGACGACGGCCCACATCGCCTCGATGAAGTCGACCTTCTGGTTCTTGTACTGGAGGTAGAAGGCGTGCTCCCAGGCGTCGAACACGAGAATCGGCGTGGCGCCCTGGCCGACGTTCCCCTGGTGGTCGTAGACCTGCTCGACGATCAGCCGCCCGCTCAGCGGCTCGTACGCCAGCACACCCCAGCCCGAACCCTGCGTGGTCGCGGCCGCCTTGGACAGCTGCGCCTTGAAGCCCGCGAAGGACCCGAAGGACTCGGCGATGGCGTCCGCCAGCTCACCCACCCCGTCGGCGGCGAGCGGCTCACCGCCTCCCTCGCCGGTCATATTGCACCAGTAGATGCTGTGCAGGATGTGCCCGGACAGATGGAAGGCCAGGTTCTTCTCCAGGCCGTTGACCGACCCCCACTGCTCCTTGTCCCGCGCCTGGGCGAGCTGCTCCAACGTGTCATTGGCGCCCTTCACATAGGCCGCGTGGTGCTTGTCGTGGTGCAGCTCGATGATCTCGGGGCTGATCACGGGGGCGAGCGCGGAGTAGTCGTAGGGCAGTTCCGGGAGTGTGTAGACGGGCATGAAGGGTCCCCTCAGATCCTTATTGCAAGTAGCTTGCAACAACAAGCTAACAGCAAAAAGCCCCCGTGTGGATCACACGGGGGCTTCGGCGCCGCAGGAGGGGGCTGTCAGCCCTTGGCCCGCGCCCGCTGCCACGCGTACCCGACCACCGCCAGGAACGCCGTCATCCCCCCGGTCGAGTACAACTGAACCCGCGTCCCCGGCTCCCGAGCCATCAGCACGAAGATCGCCGTCATCCCCGCCAGCGCGACCCACGTCAGCACCGGGAACGCCCACATCCGCACGACCAGCTTCTCCGGCGTCTCACGCTCAAGGCGGCTGCGCAGCCGCAGCTGGGAGACGGCGATGAAGATCCACACGACGAGGATGACCGCGCCGATCATGTTCAGCAGCCAGGGGAAGACGTCGTCCGGCCGCCAGTAGCTCAGCACCACGCACACGAAGCCGAACACCGAGGACGCGAGGACGGCGATCCGCGGGACGCCGCCCGACACGCGGCCCAGCGCCGCGGGTCCCTGCCCGCGCTGGACGAGGGAGTACGCGATGCGCGAGGAGCCGTAGATGTTGGCGTTCATGGCGCTCAGCAGGGCGACCAGGACCACGACGTTCATCAGCTGGCCGGCGCCGGGGATGTCCAGGTGGTCGAGGGTGGCGACGTACGGGCCCTTGTCGACGATCTCCTTGGAGTTCCAGGGGACGAGGGTGACGACGACCGCCATCGAGCCGATGTAGAAGAGGGCGATGCGCCACATGGCCGTGCGGACGGCGCTCGCCACGCCGCTGACCGGGTTCTCCGACTCGGCGGCGGCGATGGTGACCGTCTCCATGCCGCCGTAGGCGAAGACCGAGGCGAGCAGGCCGATGATCAGGCCCTCGCTGCCGTGCGGGAAGAAGCCGCCCTCACCCGTGAGGTGCGCGGTGCCCGGCGCGTCCGTGCCCGGCAGGACGCCCGCGATGGCCAGCCCGCCCAGCACCAGGAACAGCGCGATCGCGCCGACCTTCAGCGCGGCGAACCAGAACTCGAACTCGCCGAAGTTCTTCACGGCGGCCAGGTTCGCGCCGCAGAAGACGACCATGAACAGCGCCACCCACGCCCACTCGGGCGTGTGCGGCAGCCAGGTCGTGACGATCTTCGCGGCGCCGATGCCCTCCAGGCCGACGGCCGTGCACAGCAGCACCCAGAAGGACCAGCCGGCCGTGAAGCCCGCCCACGGGCCGATCGCCCGCTCGGCGTGCGCCGAGAAGGAGCCCGACGACGGGTACGCGGCCGACATTTCGCCGAGCATCCGCATCACCAGCATCACGAGGAGGCCGGAGAGGACGTAGGCGATGACGATCGAAGGGCCGGCGGCGGCGATACCGGCACCGGAGCCCACGAACAGGCCGGCGCCGATGACACCGCCGAGGGCGATCATCGACAGGTGGCGCTGCTTGAGGCCGTGGTTCAGTCCGGGGGATCCGGGGTTGACGTCGTCCGCCTTCGGGGGCGTCTGCGTCTCCGGGGAGGTGCTGGGCATGGGCGCGGCTCGTCCAATGCGTGAGATGGGCAAAAACGCCCACAGTCTGGGCAACCTCTCCGCCCAGAAGGAGAGGCTGCCCACTATGCGGACACTCGCCGCACTGTGCGTGAGGTGACGGTCACGCGGCGACGGGTGTGGCGACCGGGTGGAGCTCCGGCTCCCGCACCAGCGACCGAGCAAGCGCCGCCCGCTGTGCCTCGCCGCCGGACAGCTCACTCGGCCAGGCCCCCTCACGGCCCTAGGCCCACCTCGGCGAGCACCCCACACCACCCGACTGCCGAGGCGCGGCGGCCTCACGGATGAGTCCGAATTCGGTGAAGCGGGCGCAGTAGTCGGTCACCGAGGCCGGTGACAGCCCGGTCAGGCGGGCGATGGTGCTGCGCGCGACCGGCCCGTGTTCGAGCACGGGCCGCAGGATGGCGCTGGTCCGGCGCCGGTCGCGGTCGGCGACACGGGGTATCGGGGATGAAGGAGATGAAGGGGGCGAAAGGGTGGGCGCCGCGGTACGGGGCATGGGGAACTTCCTCGGGAGCCGGTCCGACACCGCGCCGTCGGAAACGGGCGAGTCGCGACCGGAACCACCGGAGTCCGACTCACCCTAGGAAAGGTGAATCCGACCAGACCACTAGGATTCGTTTGGAGAGATCCAACAGTCCGGTCGGCAGCTCGTGAAGTGAGGGAAACGTCCCTGCCTCAGTGACCGGTATCACGCCGTACCCGGTGTAACCGGCAGCCTTTGTGCGGAGCCCACCAAGCCTTCGCTCCACCCTTTGTCGAGCGCCGACGGAGATCGGTGTGAGCTCCCCGGGTTAGCGTCACGGTGTCCCAACCTGCCCACTCACCCGCGGAGTCCCCATGAGCACCGCTGCCGCCACCGCCCGTCCCGGAATGGTCCTCGCCGACCTGATCCCCGCCTCCCGCGTCCGGGACGCTGCCCTCGTTCTCGGCGGTGCCGCGTTCACCGGCCTCGCGGCCCAGATCTCCGTGCCCGTGCCCGGCTCCCCGGTGCCGGTGACCGGCCAGACCCTCGCGGTGCTGCTGGTGGGCACCGCCCTCGGCGCCGGCCGCGGCTTCCTCTCCCTCGCGCTGTACGCGCTGGCGGGCATCGCGGGCGTGCCGTGGTTCGCGGGCGGCACCTCCGGCGCCGCGGCCCCGTCGTTCGGCTACATCCTCGGCATGATCCTCGCCGCCACCGTCGTCGGCGCCCTGGCCCGCCGCGGCGCCGACCGCACCGCGCTGCGCACCGCGGGCGCGATGCTGCTGGGCGAGGCGATCATCTACGCCATCGGCGTCCCGTACCTGGCCCTCGCCACCGGCATGTCGGCCACCGCCGCGATCGCGGCCGGCCTCACCCCGTTCCTGATCGGCGACGCCGTCAAGGCGGCCCTGGCGATGGGCGCGCTGCCCGCCACCTGGAAGCTGATCAACCGCTGACGCCGTAGTTCATGTGACGCCGTAGTTCTGGCGCAAGAGGCTCGCCGGGTCGCACCTGCGACTTCAGTCCGGCGAGCCTCTTGCGCGTGTCGGGGCCCGGATACGGCTCAGTTCACCTCTCGCCTCGGCCGCCGCAGCTGAGACCACCACAGCCCGGCCGCCCCCGCCGCGATCAGCGTCGCGCCGGCCGCGCCGAGCGGCAGGACGTCCCGGGCGAGTCCGGTCTTGGGCAGCTCGTCGGCGCCCGGTGCGACCGGCTTGTTGTCGGTGCCGAGGAGCAGCGGGGTGGCCGGGGCGTCGGGCGACGGGTTCGTCGTACCGAACGGCACCGGGCCCTGCTGCCAGTACGTCTTCTTGCCGTCACCGGTCTGGACGGGAAGGCAGATCTTCCCGGCCTTGCTCAGGTCGTACGTCGCCTCGACGGCGTACGACTTCGACTCACCGGCCGGAAGATTGTCGATGGCGCAATTGAAACCGCTGTTCGAGCCCTCCGGAAGACCGCTCTTTTCGATCGCCGAACAGCCCTCGACATTCTTGACCGTCAGGCCGTCGAAACCGACGACCAAAAGCCTGATCTTTCCGCTGTCCCTGGTCCCTTCGTTCTTCACCGTGGCGGTGATGTCGGTGCCTTGCGAACTGTTGTCCACCGAGATTTTTTCGGGCAGCAGAGTGGTCAGTTCGACCCCTGCCGGCGCCTCGTCGATGACCTTTCCCCCCTTGTTGCTTCCAGGTCCCTGGTCGTCCGCGCCGGCAGTGAAGGAAAGGATCATCACTGCCGAGAAAGATGTCGCGACCAGCGATCCCGCGATGGCCGTCGTGCGACGAGAACTCATGTTCGTCCCCCTTGCCTGCGCCTGAATTCGCAGTACTTGAAGAGCTACCACAAGATTTCTCCGCACTATGCTGGTACGGCGTGAAGTGTGACCATTGTGTTTCAGTCGGGGATGTCTGAGGCGCGGCAGAGGGGGTGCAGCAGATTGCCGGGGAATGCGGGTGACGCGGGCGCTGCGGGAAATACGGGAAGCGCGGAAAACACGGAAAACACGGGAAACACGGGAAGCACGAGGAGCGGTGGGCTTCCCGGTCTACTGGTGACGGGGCGCTATTGCCTGGTCGAGAGTATCGGCCAGGGAGGAATGGGGCGCGTGTGGCGAGCGGTCGACGAAGTACTCGATCGTCTGGTCGCCGTGAAGGAAATGCGCATCGACGGCCTCGACCCGGAGGACACACGCACGCGCCGGGAACGCACCCTGCGCGAGGCGAGGGCGACGGCGAGGATCGACCACCCCAACGTCGTACGGGTCTACGACGTGGTCGACGAGGGCGAACGCCTGTGGATCGTCATGGAGTTGGTGGCCGGCCGCTCCCTGGAACGCATCATGGCGGAGGAGGGCCCGCTGGGCCCGTGCGCGGCGGCCCGGATCGGCCTGGGTCTGGTGGCGGCACTGCGCCAGGTCCACGCCCGAGGTGTGCTCCACCGGGACATCAAGCCGGGCAACGTCCTGGTGGAGTCGGAAGCGGTGAGCGGGCGGGGCCGGGTGGTCCTGACCGACTTCGGCATCGCCGCGATCCAGGACGCGAAGGCCCTCACCATGGTCGGCATGCTGGTCGGGTCCCCCGACTACATGGCCCCCGAACGCATCTCCGGCCGCCCCCAGGGCTCACCGTCCGACGTCTGGTCCCTGGGCGCCACCCTGAGCGCGGCCCTCGCCGGCCGCTCCCCCTTCTCCAGGGAAACGACCCTGGCAACCCTGCACGCGGTCCTGTACGAGGAGCCCGAACTCCCGCCGATGGCAGGCCCGTTGCGGGGCATCCTCGCCGCCCTCCTGGAGAAGGAACCGTCGATCCGCCCCGGCCTGGACGACCTGGAGACGGCACTGCAGCCGGTGGCGTTTCCGGCGCCTACGCCGACGATGCCGGTGGTCGGGGGAGGGGTGCCTGCGGCTGCTGCGGGGCGCTCGGGTACGGAGCCTGCGGGTTCTGCGGGTGGTACGGCGCCCGAGCCGGAGGCAACGGCCGCTTCCGTGCCGGAGGTTGGGCAGGTGGGTGGGCTCGTGGCTGCCCAAGGGGCCGAACACGCGCCTGGGCCCGAGCCCGAGCCTGAACCCGTGCCTGAGGCCGAGTCCGAAGCCATACGTCGACCAGAACCCGCAAATCGCCCCCAGCCTGCACCCGAGCCCCCACCCGACCCCCGTCGGCCGGAAGCCGTACACGACGCGATACCGCCACAGCCCCCGACTCGGCTCCCTGGCACCCGACGGGATGACCCACCGGCCCCACCTGCCCCACCAGCCCCACCTGCCCCACCCCCTTCCCCACAGACCCCCCGCTTCCCCAACGCCTCCACCGAACTCGCCTCCGAGGCCCGTTCGGAGGTGCGCTCACCGACCCCGACCGTCAATCCCACGGGCGCCGCACCCCGCCGTGCCGGCGTCTCCCTGTCCCGCGCCGAAGCGATGACCGAGCGACGGCCGGCCATGGAACCGGAACTCGTGCCCGACGCCGCGAGGTCGTCCCAGGCCATGCCACCCGGCGAGCTACCCGGCCCCGCAGCCCCGGCCCGACCCCGACCCCGATCCTGGCGCGGACGCCGCCGCACGGCCCTCATCGCCACCGTCGGAATCGCCGCCGCGGGCGCTGCCGTGGCGATCGTCCTGGCGGCCAACTCCGGTTCGCCCAAGGACAATCAGGCGGGGTCCTCCTCACCCTCGACATCCTCCCCGGGCGGCACCCCGTCCTCCACGGTCGAAGGCACGTCGAGGCCGCAGAGCCTGCCGCCCGGAGCGCGCCGGGAGGCGGGCGGGTTCGCGTGGGTGACACCCGAGGGCTGGCGGCGGGACGTCAAGACGGGGTCGGAGGTGCACTACACCTCCCCCGACGCCAAACAGGAACTCGCCGGCAAGTCGTCCCTGGCCCGCGACGACTTGATGGACTCCTGGAGCAAGTCGGAGGAGAACGCACAGCAGGGCCAGTACCGCAAGATCCGCCTGGAACGGACGACGTTCCGCGGACACCCGGCGGTCGTCTGGGAGTACACCTTCACCCTGCAGGGCGCCCCTTGGCACGCCCTGCTGCTGGGCTTCACCGTGGACGGCAAGTCGTACCAGATCAACACGTGGTACCAGCCGGACATCGAGTCGCAGGCCCTCAGAACCTACGAGAAAGTGAGGGACAGTTTCACGGTGCTGTGACAGCACATGGGCCAGGACATGGGTCGGGACATGGGCCAGGACATGGGTCGGGCCCTGAGACGAGCGCACCCACGCACCCACCTCAGGGCCCAAAAGGCCACGACGCCTCAGCTGGTCTTGACCTCATCGCGCGCCGCATCCGAGGCAGGCGCTCCGGCGGTCGTCCCGGCAGCCGTCCCGTCAGCCGCCCCGGCAACCGCCGCGTGCCCGCCGCCGACCCGCTGCTTCACGAAGGCGATGACCAGCACGACCGCCGCCACCAGCAGCGACAACAGCACGGTCGAGCGCCCGTCGTGCTCGGTGTCGGTCAGCATGTAGCCGAGCACGAACACGATCAACGCGGCGGTGGCCCAGGTCAGATACGGGTACAGCCACATCTTCACGACCAGCTTCTCCGGCGCCTCGGCCTGGATGATCTTCCGCATGCGCAGCTGCGAGAAGCAGATCACCAGCCAGACGAACAGCGCGACCGCACCGGAGGAGTTGACCAGGAAGAGGAAGACGGAGTCCGGGAACTTGTAGTTGAAGAAGACGGCCACGAAGCCGAACACGACGGAGACGAGGATCGCCGTCCGCGGCACGCCGTTGCCGGTCGTGCGGGCGAAGGACTTCGGCGCGTCCCCGCGCTGGCCGAGCGAGAAGGCCATGCGGGAGGCGGTGTAGAGGCCGGAGTTGAGACAGGACAGCACCGAGGTCAGCACGATGAAGTTCATGATCTGACCGGCGTGCGGGATGCCGAGGGAGTCGAGCGCGGCGACGTACGAGCCGTCCTTGGCGATGGACTTGCTGTTCCAGGGCAGCAGGGCGACCACGACGAGGATCGAGCCGAGGTAGAAGACGGCGACCCGCCAGATGATGCTGTTGGTGGCCTTGGTGACGGCACGCTGCGGGTTCTCGGACTCACCGGCGGCGAGGGTGGCGATCTCGCTGCCCATGAAGGAGAAGACGACGAGCAGCACACCCGTGAGGATCGCGCCGGCACCGTTGGGCAGGAAGCCGCCGTGGTCGGTGAGGTTGCTCAGCCCGGCCTGGTCGCTGTCGACGCCCGGCAGCAGCCCGAAGACGGCCAGTCCGCCGACGACGATGAACGCGGCGATGGCGACGACCTTGATGCCCGCGAACCAGAACTCGAACTCGCCGTACGACCCGACGGAGACGAGGTTGGTGGCGGTCAGCACCACCATCACTATGAGCGCCCAGCCCCACTGCGGAACGGACGGTATCCAGCCCTCCAGGATCTCCGCACCGGCGGTCGCCTCGACCGCCAGCACGACCACCCAGAAGAACCAGTACAGCCAGCCGATGGAGAAACCGGCCCAGGGCCCGAGCGCCCGGTCGGCGTGCGCGGAGAACGACCCGGACGTCGGGTTGGCCGCGGACATCTCACCGAGCATCCGCATCACCAGCACCACGAGCGTGCCGACGAGGGCGTAGGAGAGGAGGATGCCGGGTCCCGCGGTGGCGATACCGGTTTTGGACCCGACGAAGAGTCCGGCGCCGATGACGCCACCGATGGCGATCATGGACAGATGGCGGTTCTTGAGCCCGGCCTGTAGGCCGTGGCCGCCGGCGGCCGGTCCGGCCGTCTTCTGTGTCGGCTGCGAAGTCATGGAACGGATTTCCTTTGAGCCGTGGGGAGCGGTTCTCGTACGAGCGGTGGTGGAGCGGCGTACGAATCGGACCAGTGAATCCGAGGAGAACGAATTCGGGAACCTTTGATTCGTGATTGTTACTTGAGGTTTTCTTGAGCTTCCATGGCGTGCATCACAATAAACACGCCCGACACCCGGCGCTGCTGCCCCGAAACACCCGTGTCACACTCGTTCCATGCGCGTGTATCTCGGCTCGGACCATGCGGGCTTCGAACTCAAGAACCACCTCGTCGACTGGCTCAAGGCGGCGGGCCACGACCCGGTCGACTGCGGCCCCCACATCTACGACGCCCAGGACGACTACCCGCCCTTCTGCCTCCGCGCGGCGGAGAAGACGGCCGCGGACCCCGACTCCCTCGGCATCGTGATCGGCGGCTCGGGCAACGGCGAGCAGATCGCCGCGAACAAGGTGAAGGGCGTCCGCGCGGCGCTGGCCTGGAGCGAGGAGACGGCGTCGCTGGGCCGCCAGCACAACAACGCGAACGTCGTCGCGGTGGGTGCGCGCATGCACACGCTGGACGAGGCGACCAAGTTCGTGGAGACGTTCCTCAGCACCCCGTACTCCGGTGACGAGCGCCATACCCGCCGCATCAACATGTTGGCCACCTACGAGACGACTGGCGACCTCCCCCCGATCCCCCCGCACCACCCCCAGCAGTAGCGGCGATCACCACCGAAGCTCCCTCCCGCCCCCTGGAGGCTTGGGCCCGGCCCACCCCTCGGGGCTCGAGGCGCGAACGGTCACTGCCCAGCGCCGGCCCGCGTCATTCAGCCCGTCCGGCGTTTGAGGACGAGGCCCGTTCAGGGCCGAAGCGGGGGTCTGGGGGCCGCAGGCTCCCAGGGGGCGGGGTCGAAGGGGCAGCGCCCCTGGAGGATGGGACGGGTAGGGGCGGCGGGGGCGAGACCCTTGGTCCACAGCCCCACCCACCCGCAGACGAACAAGGAGTCCCCGTGCCCGAGGGCCACACCATCCACCGCCTGGCCCAGGACTACGCGACCGCATTCCTCGGCACGACCCCCCACGTCACCAGCCCCCAGGGCAAGTTCTCAGACGCCGCAGAACTCCTGACCGGCTCAGAACTCACCCACACCGAGGCCCACGGCAAACACCTCTTCCTCGGCTTCCGAGACGCCGACTGGATCCACATCCACCTCGGCCTCTTCGGCAAGGTCAATTTCGGCGCCACCCCCGCACCCCCACCCACGGACACGGTCCGCCTACGCCTCGCGAACAGCACCGCCTACGTAGACCTCCGCGGCCCCACCACCTGCGCCCTGATCACCCCCACCGAGAAGCAGGCGATACACGACCGCCTCGGCCCCGACCCCCTCCGAGGCGACGCCGACCCGCACCTGGCCTACCGGCGGATCTCCCGCAGCCGCACCACCATCGCCGCCCTCCTCATGGACCAGAAGGTCATCGGGGGCGTCGGCAACGTCTACCGCGCCGAGGTCCTCTTCCGCCACCGCATCGACCCGTACCGCGCCGGCAAGGACATCACCCCCACCCAGTGGGACGCGATCTGGACCGACCTCGTCGAGCTCATGCACGAGGGCGTCCGCAACAACCGCATCGACACCGTCCGCCCGGAGCACACCCCGGAGGCGATGGGCCGCCCACCGCGCGTCGACGACCACGGCGGCGAGGTCTACGTCTACCGCAGGGCCAACCTGCCCTGCCACATCTGTGGCGGCGAGGTCCGCACCGCCGACCTCGCCGCCCGCAACCTCTTCTGGTGCCCGGCCTGCCAGACCCCGTAGGGAAGCCGCCCGCGCGTCAGAACCCCCGCCTCAGAACCCGTGCGGCAACCACGGCGCCACAGCCGACGCGAACCCGACCGCCGCCTCCGCCAGCGCCCCCTGCCGCAACTCCCGCACCCGCCCGGCGGCCCCCAACGCGCCCAGGCTCACGCCCCCGAGATACGCCGCCCCCAACTCCCGTACGGACAAAGAGAGATCGGCCGCGTCAGCCGTACGCTCGCACGCCGCCCCCTTGGCATCCCCGGACAGCCGCCAACGCCCCGCGTTCCAGGGACAAAGGCGTCCTCGACCTCGAACACCACGTCCACCGGCGCCTGATACGTCCGCGCCTGAAGCGCCGCCCCCACGTCCACCAGCCGTACGTGCAACGAGTCCCGCACCCGGAGCGCACACCGCCGGATGTCGGACACCTGGTGCTGCCACGCCTCGTCCATCGGCCGCCCGTACGCCTTCACCGTGGACGTCAGGTCGATCCCGAACAGAAACCGCCACAGCGCGGCCTCCGCCGCAGGGTCGAGGGCCTGCGTGTCCCGCAGCTGGACGGAGCCCTTGGGCCCACCGGCATCCCACTCCGGCTTGACGTGGAAGCGCGCGTACCCGACGACCTCACCGTCCCGCTCCGCGAGCACGCACTGCAACGGCGACCCGCCGCCCCGCTCGCTCTCCGGGTCGAGCAGCCCGAGCCGCTCCCACCCGGGCAGCCGCGCGAGCATCCCCGGCCGGTCGGCCACCTTGCGCGCGTACACCGCCTCGCACACGTCGAGGACGTCGCCCGGTACGGCGTAGCGCAGACGTACGTCATCGGTGCCGGGCGGCACGGACAGCCGGACGCGGGTCGTGTCGATCTCGGCGTTCACGTGCAGGGTGCCGACGCCGTACCCGAACCGGCCGTAGATCTCCGGCTCGGAGGCGGTCAGTACGGCGAGCGGCCGGCCCCACTCGCGCACGTCGTCCAGCTGCCGCCGCATCATCGAGGTCAGCACACCGCGCCGGCGGTGCGTGCCGGCGACACTCACCATCGTGACGCCGGCCGCGGGCACCGACGCGCCCCCCGGCACGGTCAGTCGGAAGCTGAAGGCCCCCGCCGTGCCGACGCAGGCGTCCCCGTCCCAGGCGCCGATGAAACGGTCGAACTCGGTGAGGGACTTCCACAACTCCCGCTCCTCGGCCGCTTCCGGGACACCGCCGAAGGCGCGGATGAGCGTGGCGTACCAGATATCCCACTCGTCCTGCCGCAACACCCGCAGCTCGGGAGGGCCGGACTGCCCGGGGTGGCTCGCACTGTCTTTCGCCATGAACCATGCGTACCAGGGCATTGCGGGACGAGCGAGGGAATTTCTCGTTGACGGCGGCGAGACCGCTTTCTGTGAAGTTCACTGTGAAGTTGAACCTCGGACGGGGGACAAGTGGGACCTCCCGTGCCAAGCAGCTGGTCCGATGGATAGGGTCCCGAACTAATGGCAGCAGGACGAGAGCGGCGCACGGCGGCCGAGACGTTCACGGCCCGGTTGAAGATGCAGTGGCACCGGGCCCGCGTCGGCGTGCGCAGAAGCGCGGTGGACTACTTCCGCGGCGACGGCTCGGACTGGATCGCACTGGCCGGCCTGCTCCTCACGGTGCCGCTGATCTGCGCCGTGACGATGGCCAACCCGGTGTGGTTCTCCCCGGCCGCGCTGGTCCTCCCCATCGTCGCCGGCGGCCTGCTGCTGCGCCCGGCGAGCCTGCTGGGCCTCTACGCCGCGGCGGCCACCGCCCTGATCGTGGAGTCGGTGCAGCTCGGTCCCTACACGGAGGGCCCGTCCCGCGTCACCCCGGGCGTGGTCCTCGTCGTAGCCGCCTGTGGCTTCTTCGGCCTCCTCATCGCGCAGTTCCGCAGCCGTGTGGGCGTGCCCTGGCGGCGCGGCGGCACGATGCTCTTCGACCTGCGCGAACGCATCCGCGTCCAGAGCAAGCTCCCGAGCCTGCCGCACGGCTGGCACCGCGAGATGGCGCTGCGCCCGGCGGGCGGCCAGTCCTTCTCGGGCGACTTCGTCGTCGCGGCCCGCACGAATGGCGGCCGCACGCTGGAGGTGGTCCTGACGGACGTGTCGGGCAAGGGCATGGACGCAGGCTCGCGCGCCCTTCTCCTCTCCGGAGCCTTCGGCGGCCTCCTGGGCAGCCTGCCCCCACACGCGTTCCTCCCGGCGGCCAACGGCTACCTGCTCCGCCAGGACTGGGACGAGGGCTTCGCCACCTCGATCCACCTCGTCCTGGACCTGGACTCGGGCGACTACGAGCTCTACTCGGCGGGCCACCCACCGGGCCTGCAACTGAGCGCGGGCAGCGGCCGCTGGGAGGAGAAGGCGGCCGAGGGCCCCCTCCTCGGCGTGTACGACGGCGCCCAGTTCGACCCCGTGAAGGGCACACTCCGCTCCGGAGACGTGCTGATGCTGTTCACGGACGGCCTGGTCGAAACGTCCGACCGCGACATCGTCGAGGGCATCGACCGCCTCACCGGCGAGGCCGACCGCTACGTCGCCGGCGGCTTCCACGGCGCCGCATGGCACCTCATCGAGGCGGTCGCGAGAGACGTCAACGACGACAGGGCCCTCCTCCTGATCTGCCGCGAGGGCCCGACGACAACGACGCCACGCTGACCCGCCTCACTCAAGCCTGCCCGGCGTTCAAGGACGAGCAATCCGACACCGCCCCGAGCCCCCACCCGGCTGGGGGCTTCACTTCCAGGCGCGGACCGGCATCGTCCGACACGTCCGGCGTTTGAGGATGTGGCCGCCCCGTCCCGAGCCCTCATCCGCCCGCTGGGGGCTCGGCCTTGCGGCGCCGGCTGTCGCTTCTGAGTGCCGGTCGGCATCATTCAGCGCGTCCGGCGTTTGGGGATGTGGCGGCACTGTCCCGAGCCCTCATCCGCCCGCTGGGGGCTGGGCGTCGTGGCGTCGGCTGTCGCTTCTGAGTGCCGGTCGGCATCATTCAGCGCGTCCGGCGTTTGGGGATGTGGCGGCGCTGTCCCGAGCCCTCATCCGCCCGCTGGGGGCTGGGCGTCGTGGCGTCGGCTGTCGCTTCTGAGTGCCGGTCGGCATCATTCAGCGCGTCCGGCGTTTGGGGATGTGGCGGCGCTGTCCCGAGCCCCCGCCCGCCCGCTGGGGGCTTGGCCTCGCTGCGCCGACCGTCGCTTCTCAGCGTCGGCCTGCATCACTCAGCCCGTCCGGCGTTTGAGGACGAGGCCCGTTCAGGGCCGAAGCGGGGGTCTGGGGGCCGCAGGCCCCCAGGGGGCGGGGTCGAAGGGGCAGCGCCCCTTGAGGATGGGACGGGTAGGGGCGGCGGGGGCGAGACACTGGACGAGTGACCGAGCCTGACCGAACCCCGCTGCCCCTCACCGCCGTAGAGGCCATCGCCCGCGCCGCCCACGCCCACCAGACCGACAAGGCCGGACGACCGTACACCGAACACCTCCAGGCCGTCGCCGAAGGCGTACGCGCGCGCGGCGGCGACAACGACCAGATCGCCGCGGCCTGGCTGCACGACGCAGTGGAGGACGACGCGCTGACCGAACAGTGGCTGGAAGAAGCCACCCTGAGCCGCCGCACGAAGGACATCGTGCTGGCGGTAACCAAGCGGACCGGAGAACCCCCCGAGGCCTACGCCGCACGCATCCTCGCCACCGAGGGCGCCCTGCTGGTGAAGGAGGCCGACCTGGCGCACAACGCGAACCCGGCCCGCCTCGCGGCCCTCGACGAGGCCACCCGCAAACGACTGACCGAGAAGTACGCACGGATGCGCGCACTTCTCGGTCTGATCGGCAAGTGACGTCCCACGAGGGGAACTCTCAGCGTCGGCTCAGGCGTTGACCTTCTCCCGCTTGGCCGCACCCTCACGCTTCTCGCGCTCCCGGGCCACCTCCGCCGCGTCCCGCTTGAACGCCCAGTCCATCTTGGGCTCCATCGCGAACCGGAACACCCGCTGCACCGGCTTGGTGCACAGCAGCGTCACACCGACAGCCGCGCAGACGGTAACGAAGATCTCGCCGAGCGGCCGGTGCAGCCAGGCGGCCTCGAACCAGCCCTGGTAGTCCCCGGCCTTCACGAAGAACCCGTGCAGCAGATAGCCGTACAGCGTCCCCGCGCCGAGCGCCGTGAACCACATGTGCCGACGCGGCACCCAGGCGAAGAAGCAGGCCGTCAGCAGCAGCGAGCAGCCGAACATCGCCAGCACCATGACCGGCCCGCTCCACCACGGGGCGTGCAGCTCCTGCGCCGCGTCACGGTGGTAGAACCACGCGGTGTTCATACGCGGCACCGCCCACCAGCCGAAGGCCAGCGCCACCGCGCCCACCGGCACGGACAGGATCCGCACCGTGCGCGTGCGCACCATGTGGAAGTGCTCGGGCTTCATGATCAGGCCCAGCACGAAGTACGGCAGGAACTGCAGCACCCGCTGCAGGTCCAGGTCGTCGCCGATCTCCGGGGTGACCGTCGCCGCCATGGCGAGGCCGAGGGCGATCGGCAGCGGCCAGCGCACCATCTTCCAGATGGGGGTGGTCATCCGCCAGATGAACAGCGCGCACAGGAACCACGTCAGGTACCACGGGTCCAGGAGGCTGATCTCCTGGCTCGGGTCCTCGTCGATCCAGCGCTTGAAGAGCGGATACGCCGTCTCGAACACGATGTACGGCACGGCGACGCCGGTGATCAGCCGCTTCATCCGGCTGGGGCTGGCGTCGAAGCTGCGTGAGAAGAAGCCGGAGATGATGATGAACGCCGGCATGTGGAAGGTGTACACGACGGTGTACACGGCCTCCAGGGTCCGGCTGTCGCCCTTGATCGGCTCCCAGGCGTGTCCTATGGCCACGAGCACGATCGCCAGGTACTTGGCGTTGTCGAAGAACGCGTCGCGCTGCTTGGCACCGCTGGACGCGGGTCTGTTGTTCGCCTGAGCCTTCTTGTTGTGCGGCGAGCGCGGACTGGGCACTCCGTCCGCCGGTGACTGTGCCGGGGGGAGTGGCGCTCTGTTGTAGCCGTGCGGTCGCAGTGAGTCCGTCACAGACCCTCCCGCCGGAAGCCGGGGGAGGCGATCCAGGACTTTGCTGCGCATGCGGGGGACGAGGCAGCGTGGAACATCTGAGGCACCCTAGCGTTGTCTGTGTGTTTTCGTAAAACCCGCCAGGTCATTCCTGGTTATTGCGCTCGACCGCGTGTGTACGACGAACGTGCACCTGTCGGACACCTGTTGGCCACCCGTCTTGTCCGGATTCATCCGGACTAAGGGGTGCATATGGGCAGGAGCTGACTCCGGTGGAATGATCAGAGTGCGGAGAATTCGAAATACCCGCGAACACGTTGTGTGTTGATGGAAACGATCCCGCCGAATTCCCTGCGCGAGTGTCCCCTCGAAATGCTGTACGGGTACAACGTGAGAGGTCGGCGCGGGCCGAGGGTCCGCACGGATCCGGCACAGGTGTGGCGAACGAAACGTCACGTGCCGCATAGCGGAGCCCGGTTGGTGGCACGATGGTTCTGGCGGGGGTGCGCGGGGTGCATCCCCGGGCCGGGAGAGCGGACCGACCGAGGGTGTGATCTGTTGTGGCCATTTCGCTGTCAGTTGTGTTGCTGTTGGCGATCATTTTGGTGGTGTTGATCCGTGGCGGATCCTTGAAGGCCGGCCCCGCCGTCGTCGCCGTGCTGTTCGGCTTCTTCCTGGCCTCGACCGGCATGGCCGACGACATCCAGCGGTTCCTCAACTCGATAGCGGAGACGATCAACTCCATCCAGTTCTAGGGTCCGTGGGGCCGCCTGGAAGGGTACGGATACCCTCGTTCGTGATCGTCGAACGGTCCGGAACGGGGGAACGTACGGATGGCGCTGCGCGAGACGGACCCGCCGGAGGTGGGCGGCTACCGGATCGAGGACCGTCTCGGTTCCGGTGGCATGGGCGTGGTCTACCTGGCGCGCTCCGCCTCCGGTCGTCGCCTCGCCCTCAAGGTCGTGCACGCGCAGTACGCCGACGACGACGAGTTCCGCACCCGCTTCCGCCGCGAGGTGGCCGCCGCCCGCCAGGTCAGTGGCGCCTTCACCGCTCCCGTCGTGGACGCGGACGCCGACGCGCCGCGCCCCTGGATGGCCACGCTCTACATCCCGGGCGAGGACCTCGGCACCCACGTCCGCCGCCACGGCCCCCTGCCCCTGCCGAAGGTGCGCGAACTCGCCGCCGGCCTCGCCGAGGCCCTGCGGGACATCCACCGCGCCGGCATGGTCCACCGGGACCTGAAACCGGCCAATGTGATGCTCGCCGAGGACGGCCCCCGCGTCATCGACTTCGGCATCTCCCGCGCCGCCGAGTTCGCGGCCCAGGACGTCCTCACCCAGACCGGCCGCGTGATGGGCACCCCGCCCTACATGTCCCCGGAACAGTTCTCCTCCCCCCAGGACGTGGGTCCGGCCGCCGACGTCTTCTCCCTCGGCTCGGTCGTCGCGTACGCCGCCACCGGTCACGGCCCGTTCGACAGCCCGAGCCCCTACGAGACCGCCGTACGCGTCGTCGACGGCACCCCGGACCTCGACGACGTACCGCCCGACTTGCTCCCCTTCGTCCGTCTCTGCCTGGAAAAGCACCCCAAGTCCCGCCCGACACCGGACGAGTTGCTGGGCCTGCTGCGCGACGGCCACGTCCCCGAGCCGAGGCCGGATCCCACCCCCGCGACGCAGGAGACGCCCCCTCCCGTACGACGACCGAAGCGCCGCCGGCGCCTGTGGCTGGCCACCGCACTGGGCGCCGCCCTCCTCACCGCCGTCACCGCGACCACGGTCGCCGTCACGGGCGGTGACGAAGCCGACCCCGGGAACCTGCCGACCGGCTGGCAGAACTGGCGCAAGACATCGAAGGACCCGAGCGTCGACAAGGAGCCGGTGGGCGCCAGCAACCCGTTCAACCGCTGCGCCGCCACCGGCAGGTCCCTGGTGTGCGCCGGCGACGACGTCATGGCGACCCGTTTCGCCCTCGCCGACGGCCGTAACACCTGGGCCCGGCCCATCGACGAGACGGCGGACGACCTCGGCGGAAGCTCCGCCGGCACGATCATCGCCGCCCGCGGCGGCCGGGTGTACGTCTACGGCGCCGACGACCGGCCCATCGGCACTGAAGGGCTGTCCCGGACCCGCTACACGGTCCAGGCCCTCGACGCCGAGACCGGCAAGGTGATCTGGAAGACCGTCACCGGCGACGGCGACGCGGCCACAGAGCCGAGCAGTGATCACGGCGCCTCCACCGCCATACCCGCCGGCATCATCGCCACCTACGGCAACGAGTCGAAGTACTACGCCCTCCTCGACGCCGACGACGGCAAGGTCCGCTGGAAGCGTCCGCTGTCCGACCCGGAAAATCAGCCCTGTCTGCTGCGCAGCGTGGCGCGGCACGCGTACCTGGTCTGCGCGCACTTCACCGGCACCGAAATCACCGGCACGAGCATCGCGCCACTCGATCCGGCCACCGGACGGCCCAACTGGACCGTAAAGGCAAAGGGCGATCAGGACCTCGCCGGACAGGCGGACGGCCGCCTCGTGCTGGCGAGCGCACTCGGCGACCACCGCACGGTGACCCTGATCAACGCCAAGTCGCACGTCCTGACGACCGTACGGCTCTCCCCGGCCCAGCCCGAGGAAGCGACCGTCCACCTCTTGGGCGGCACCCTGTACTTCACCCTCCCGGGCGGCAGTGTCCGCGCGGTCGACCCGAGCACGGGACGCCAGCTCTGGAAGACCGACTCCACGGTGGAGAAGTCGGGAGCCCCGTCCGCTTCCGCCACCCGCCTGTACCTGGCGTCCCCCAGCGGCCGCCTCGCCACCATCGACCGGCGCACCGGCAAAGTCGTCGCGACCAGCCCGGGCCGAGACGACAGCGGCCTGCTCGATCTCACCGGCTCCACCGGCGCCGCCCCGCTGGTCCTCGTCGGCGACGCCCTCTACATCCCGTACGGCATCCGCTCCGTCTACACCGTGGACGTACGCACACTGTGAGACCCGGCACCGGGAAATGATCAGGGCCAGGTCGGGGACTAACCCTCTGACCTGGCCCTGAGCCGTACAGAGCGGGCGACGGGAATCGAACCCGCGTAGCTAGTTTGGAAGACTAGGGCTCTACCATTGAGCTACGCCCGCACAGGACGCGCCGCAGATCAGGTGACCGCGGCACTGCAGGCATCGTAGCGGGTCACGCCCCTTCGACGCACACCCCATTGCCGCACGCCCGGTCCCGCGGCCGGCGTCGGCGAAATGCGGCGGACCCACTGCCTGCGGGCATGTACCCTACGTGTCGCACCAGCACGGGGTGTGGCGCAGCTTGGTAGCGCGTCCGCTTTGGGAGCGGAAGGCCGTGGGTTCAAATCCCGCCACCCCGACCACGACCGGGTCCACACCGGCCATTCGCGCGACGACCTCGGGTGATCGCGTCCCTTGATCGCCTTTGGGGCGTGTCGCCGCTGCCGTTACTATGCAAGCTGCACGCCCGTGTGTCTCTCCGTACGAAGTCACGAAGTCCTCCGGGCGGCGAATTTGCCGGACCAGTCTGGCTCCGGCAGAACCCAAGAAGTCAGCCACAAGGAGACCGAACCGTGAAGAGCGCCGTGGAGACCCTGAACCCGACTCGGGTTCGGCTCACTGTCGAGGTGCCCTTCGAGGAGCTCAAGGACAGCCTCGACGCGGCGTACAAGAAGATCAACCAGCAGGTCACGGTGAAGGGCTTCCGCAAGGGTAAGATCCCTGCCCGCGTCATCGACCAGCGGTTCGGCCGCGGTGCGGTCCTGGAGGAGGCGGTCAACGACGCGCTTCCGAAGTTCTACACCGAGGCGGTCAACGAGGCCGAGCTCAACGTCCTGGGCCAGCCCGAGGTCGACATCACCGAGCTGAAGGACGGCGAGACGCTGAACTTCACCGCCGAGGTCGACGTCCGCCCGACCATCGAGATCCCGGACTACTCCGGCATCGAGGTCGAGGTCGACGCCGTCGAGGTCACCGACGAGGACGTCGAGAAGTCGGTCGAGCAGCTCCGCGAGCGCTTCGCCTCGACCTCCCCGGTCGAGCGCGCCGCCGAGGACGGCGACGTCGTCACGATCGACCTGCAGGCCAAGGTCGACGGCGAGGTCCTGGAGGACGGCGTCGCCGAGGGTGTCTCCTACACCATCGGATCCGGCGAGCTGCTGGATGGCATCGACGACGCCGTGAAGGGCCTGGAGGCCGGGGCTGAGGCCACCTTCACCTCCGAGCTCAAGGGCGGCTCGGCGGCCGGCAAGGAGGCCGAGGTCACCGTCAAGGTCACCCAGGTCGCCGCGCGTGAACTGCCGGAGCTGGACGACGACTTCGCGCAGCTCGCCTCCGAGTTCGACACCCTCGACGAGCTCAAGGCGGACAGCCGCAAGCGCCTCGAGAACATGAAGCAGTACGACCAGGCCACGCAGGCCCAGGAGCGCGTCCTGGAGAAGCTGCTGGAGCTCGTCGAGGTGCCCGTCCCCGAGAAGCTGCTCGAGGACGAGATCAACACCCGTAAGCACAACCTCGAGCACCACCAGCTCGGCCAGATGGGCCTCGACCTCGCGAAGTACCTGGAGATCCAGGGCAAGACCGAGGAGGAGTTCGACGCCGAGACCAAGGAAGCCGCGGTCAAGGGCATCAAGACGCAGTTCGTCCTCGACGAGCTCGTCAAGCAGGAGAAGCTGAACGTCAACCAGGAGGAGCTCACCGAGCACCTCATGCGCCGCGCCGCTTCCTCCGGCATGTCCCCCGACCAGTTCGCCCAGGCGGTCGTCGAGGGCGGCCAGGTTCCGCTCCTGGTCGGCGAGGTCGCCCGCGGCAAGGCCCTGGCCGTCGTGGTCGAGAAGGCCACGGTCAAGGACACCAACGGCGAGGTCATCGACCTGGACGACGAGGAAGAGGTCGAGCAGGCCACGGAGACGGTCGAGGCCGCCGAGGGCGCCGCCGACGAGGCCACCGAGGAGAAGACCGAGGGCTGAGCCCACGGGACTTTGTAGCTCGTAGGAAGGGCCCTGGGACGCATAGCGCCCCCGGGCCCTTCTGTCGTACGGCTGCGTGCAGCGCCCCTTAAGGGGCGCGGGGAACTGCGCGAGCAACCACACACAACCCGCGGCCACCCACTGACCAGCGGAGCTACGGCGAGAAATCCGCCCCACCCAGCGGAGCGCATGCGCTGACAGCGAACACCCGCTGAACCGGGATTGCAGCGCAGGGCCACCGCGTTAGGGTCCATGAATATGAGGGCAGGGGAGCCCCCGTTGCCCGCAGAAGACGTAAGACGGCCCGGCGCCGTCGTAAGACGAGCAGGTGGATACGTGACGAATCTGATGCCCTCCGCCGCCGGCGAGCCTTCCATCGGTGGTGGCCTCGGCGACCAGGTCTACAACCGGCTGCTCAACGAGCGGATCATCTTCCTCGGCCAGCCGGTCGACGACGACATCGCGAACAAGATCACCGCGCAGTTGCTGCTCCTTGCCGCTGACCCGGAAAAGGACATCTACCTCTACATCAACAGCCCCGGCGGCTCGATCACGGCCGGTATGGCGATCTACGACACCATGCAGTACATCAAGAACGACGTGGTGACCATCGCCATGGGCCTCGCCGCCTCCATGGGCCAGTTCCTGCTCAGCGCGGGCACCCCCGGCAAGCGCTTCGCGCTGCCGAACGCCGAGATCCTGATCCACCAGCCCTCCGCGGGCCTGGCCGGCTCGGCCTCCGACATCAAGATCCACGCCGAGCGGCTGCTGCACACCAAGAAGCGCATGGCCGAGCTCACGGCGCAGCACACCGGTCAGACGATCGAGCAGATCACCCGGGACTCGGACCGCGACCGCTGGTTCGACGCCCACGAGGCCAAGGAGTACGGCCTCATCGACGACGTGATGGAAACGGCCGCCGGTATGCCGGGCGGCGGCGGCACCGGGGCCTGAGGCCCCAGTACAGCCCCCAGCCGACCGCCTCAGCCCCTAGGAGACAGACAGTGAACGACTTCCCCGCCAACGGCCTGTACGACCGTACGCGCGCCGAGTACGCGGGCCCCGTGGCCGAGTCCCGGTACGTCATCCCGCGCTTCGTCGAGCGCACCTCGCAGGGCATCCGCGAGTACGACCCGTACGCGAAGCTGTTCGAGGAGCGCGTGATCTTCCTCGGCGTGCAGATCGACGACGCCTCCGCGAACGACGTCATGGCGCAGCTGCTGTGCCTGGAGTCGATGGACCCCGACCGGGACATCTCGGTCTACATCAACAGCCCCGGCGGCTCCTTCACCGCGCTCACGGCCATCTACGACACGATGCAGTTCGTGAAGCCGGACATCCAGACGGTCTGCATGGGCCAGGCGGCCTCCGCCGCCGCCATCCTGCTGGCCGCCGGCACGCCCGGCAAGCGCATGGCCCTGCCGAACGCCCGTGTGCTGATCCACCAGCCGTACAGCGAGACGGGCCGCGGTCAGGTCTCCGACCTGGAGATCGCCGCCAACGAGATCCTGCGGATGCGCTCGCAGCTGGAGGAGATGCTGGCCAAGCACTCCACCACGCCGATCGAGAAGATCCGCGAGGACATCGAGCGCGACAAGATCCTCACGGCCGAGGACGCGCTCTCGTACGGGCTGATCGACCAGATCATCTCCACCCGGAAGATGAACAACGCCGACGTTCGCTGACGCGGACCGGTAGTGTCTGCTGCCCCTTGGCACGGTTTGGGACGGTGCACGTCAAAGTGAACCGCGCCAAGGGGGGCCCGAACGGGGGGCCAGGCAAGGTACCGTCGGACATAAGGCAGCACCAGGAGCCGCTGGATTCGAAAACGTCCAGTCGTCTCCACGGCGAAGGGGAAGCACACCGTGGCACGCATCGGTGACGGCGGCGATCTGCTCAAGTGCTCGTTCTGCGGCAAGAGCCAGAAGCAGGTCAAGAAGCTCATCGCAGGCCCTGGTGTGTACATCTGCGACGAGTGCATCGATCTCTGCAACGAGATCATCGAGGAAGAACTCGCGGAGACCAGTGAGGTCCGCTGGGAGGAACTGCCCAAACCACGCGAGATCTACGAGTTCCTCGAGGGGTACGTGGTCGGCCAGGAGGCGGCGAAGAAGGCCCTCTCCGTCGCCGTCTACAACCACTACAAGCGCGTCCAGGCAGGCGAGAACGGCGGCGGTCAAAGCCGCGAGGACGCCATCGAGTTGGCGAAGTCCAACATCCTGCTGCTGGGCCCCACGGGCTCCGGCAAGACCCTGCTGGCGCAGACCCTGGCCCGCATGCTGAACGTCCCGTTCGCCATC
Source organism: Streptomyces sp. DT2A-34 (assembly GCF_030499515.1). Classification (NCBI taxonomy): domain Bacteria; kingdom Bacillati; phylum Actinomycetota; class Actinomycetes; order Kitasatosporales; family Streptomycetaceae; genus Streptomyces; species Streptomyces sp. DT2A-34. Next base: position 6,752,485 of record NZ_JASTWJ010000001.1, read on the forward strand.
GCCGACGCGACGGCGCTCACGGAGGCGGGATACGTCGGCGAGGACGTCGAGAACATCCTGCTGAAGCTGATCCAGGCGGCCGACTACGACGTCAAGAAAGCCGAGACCGGGATCATCTACATCGACGAGATCGACAAGGTCGCGCGGAAGAGTGAAAACCCGTCGATCACCCGGGACGTCAGCGGTGAGGGCGTCCAGCAGGCCCTGCTGAAGATCCTGGAAGGCACGACGGCCTCGGTCCCGCCGCAGGGCGGCCGCAAGCACCCGCACCAGGAGTTCATCCAGATCGACACGACGAACGTCCTGTTCATCGTGGGCGGCGCGTTCGCCGGTCTGGAGAAGATCATCGAGTCCCGGGCCGGCGCCAAGGGCATCGGCTTCGGCGCGACGATCCGCTCCAAGCGCGAGCTGGAGGCCAAGGACCAGTTCGAGGACGTCATGCCCGAGGACCTGGTCAAGTTCGGCATGATCCCGGAGTTCATCGGCCGCCTCCCGGTCATCACGAGCGTGCACAACCTGGACCGGGAAGCCCTCCTCCAGATCCTCATCGAGCCCCGCAACGCACTCGTCAAGCAGTACCAGCGCCTCTTCGAACTCGACGGCGTGGAACTCGACTTCGAGCGCGAGGCCTTGGAGGCCATCGCCGACCAGGCCATCCTCCGCCAGACCGGCGCGCGCGGCCTGCGCGCCATCATGGAGGAGGTCCTGATGTCGGTGATGTACGAGGTGCCGTCGCGGAAGGACGTGGCGAGGGTCGTCATCACGGCGGACGTCGTCCACTCGAACGTGAACCCGACGCTGATTCCGCGGGATGCGCGGGGTCGGGGGTCGGGGGAGCAGAAGACGGCGTAAGCGGCTCCTGTACAAGCGAAGAGGGTGTCCGGCGAGTCTCGCCGGACACCCTCTTCTTAGATGCGGCCCCTCGTCTAGGCGTACGGGTTGGTGACCGCACTCGTGTAGCAAGAAGCTAGTAGACTGCTGCCTTCGAAGACACCGACTTGGGCCCGTGCCGCGATGATCCCGTTGCTGTCGGTGGCTGACGTCCCGTAAGTGATGCCTGAGCCGTTGCCACCATAGTTCCTGTGCCACGACCAGTAGTGATCATTGTTGTCGCGCGTCACGGTGTGCAGGCGGATTCCTACCGAATGCCCATCGGCATCTATGTCTTTGACGTAGAGCGCCAGGGCCGAGATGGTGTTCTTTCCTCCCCATGTCACATCTGCGTAGCCATAAGCCCTGAAGTCCGGAATGAGGTATGCATTGCAGCCGCTCGTGGTGGCGGCTGAGGCCGGTGCTGATGACAGCGAAACGGCGAGTGCGGCTGCGGTTGCAGCAGCGACCAAGCCTGCCCGGTGGAGCACTATTCCCCCATGGTGAGTTTGCGTGAACCTGTCAGGGGAATTTTGTCCAAGAGTTGATCATTGTGCACCACATTTTGATCGGGTGTGACCTGGATCTCGGAGTGTGAGCGCGTGGGAACTGTGTCGTACGCGCTGGGCAATGGCATCCGGGATGCTGGGGAGTGTGTCAACGTCCCGGCCTACGGGCGGCGTGCTATGCCTTGTCGCGCACTTCCTTGCGGACCTTAGCCGTCAGTTCAGCCGCACTCTCCAGGTCGGCGCCCTTGCAGGCCATCGCACTCGCCATGTCGACGTGAATGATCACGCCCAGGGTGCTGTGGTCGCCCCAGATGCCGACCGACAGGACCAGCGAAGATCGAAAGCGAGTCCAACGAACGGCCGGGATGCGGCGACAGGGTGAGCACCCATGCCCTGGCGAAGCCGGCGTGCGTCACTCGACCGACGCCCGCCTCCCTTGCGACGCGCAGCATTAGGCTTTGACGACGGCCTCCACGAGAAGAACGCGTAGCGCCGCGCCGTCCCACACGCCTGGTACGCGCAGAGGGCCCCGAGCTGATCGGCTCGGGGCCCTCTTGGGTGCTCGTGTCCGGTGTTGCTACGCCTTCGTGCGCGTGGCCTTGTACACCTTCACGGCCTCCGCCGCGGCCTCCTCGACCGTGGACGTCTGCCCGCCCTTCAGGGCCTTGGTCATATCGACGGCCTGCACCAGGCCGAGCGTGCTGTAGTCGGCCCAGACGCATGAGGGCACCTCGAAGCTGCTCGGTGCTCCGGGCTGGGGGTCGCTGTTGGTGAACTTCACCGTTTGGCACTTCATCAGGGCACCCTCGAACCCGTCCGGCTCGACTGGCTCGGGGTCACCGATCAGCTCGGTCTTCGTCTTGGAGCCGCTCTCCTTGTCCGAGAACTTTTTCTCGGCCAGCGCGAAGTACCCGTCGATGGCGGCATCGGGGTCGGAGATGTCGCCGTAGTAGCCCTCGAAGCTCATGGCCTGGCCGGTGGGGATGGTGCTGTCGCCGGACGAGGTGGAGTAACTGGCCTGGGCGCGGTGCGCGCCCTGGATTCCGATCGACTCCGCGTCCTTCTTGTCTTCACCGGTCAGGGCGCCTTCCTTCGCGCCGGGCGAGGACTTCTTGTACTCGCCGATGGTCGACGGAAGCGTCAGCTTGTAGCCCTTGGTGTCTTCCGAGACGGCGCTGTTGCCCGCACCACCGCCTACGCCGAGCACGAAGTACGCCCCAACGCCGATCGCAACCACGACGGCCACCGCGCCGATGATCAGGCCGGTCTTCTTGTTGCCGCCACCCGGAGCCGGCGGCTGCGGCATCCCGTAGGGGGCCTGGCCGTAGGGCGGCTGCTGGCCATATCCGGGCTGCTGGCCGTACGGCTGCTGGGGCGCAACGCCCTGTGGCGGCTGCTGGGGGTAGCCGTACCCCGGCTGGGGCTGGGCCGGAGGAGCCTGCTGGGGGTAGCCATAGCCGGGCTGGGGCGCCTGCGGCTGCTGGCCGTACGGACCCGGCTGGCCGTACGGTCCGGGCTGCTGGGGCTGCCCGCCGTACGGGCCCGGCTGGTTGTAGCTCATTTCTGGGTTCCCCTCCAGATGCTTATGTGTTCCTGACATCCTGGCGCAGACACAGACAACGCACGGCATCGGGGTGCCCACCGTTACAGAAGAATCGCGTTTCGGGACACGCCCGGGACACCCCTAAACTGAGCGCGTGACCGAGAACGCTCAGCAGCAGCCACCAGCGCCCGACACCGAACTGCCGACCCAGTACGCGCCGGCCGACGTAGAGGGGCCGCTGTACGAGCGCTGGGTAGAGCGGGGTTACTTCGAGGCGGACGAGAAGAGCGACAAGCCGCCGTACACGATCGTCATTCCGCCGCCGAACGTCACGGGCTCGCTCCACCTCGGGCACGCCTTCGAGCACACCCTCATCGACGCCCTCACGCGCCGCAAGCGCATGCAGGGTTACGAGACGCTGTGGCAGCCCGGCATGGACCACGCCGGTATCGCCACACAGAACGTCGTCGAGCGTGAGCTCGGCAAGGAGGGCAAGTCCCGGCACGACCTGGGCCGGGAGGCGTTCGTCGAGCGGGTCTGGCAGTGGAAGGCCGAGTCCGGTGGGCAGATCAGCGGCCAGATGCGCCGCCTCGGTGACGGCGTCGCGTGGTCGCGCGAGCGCTTCACCATGGACGAGGGCCTCTCCCAGGCCGTCCAGACCATCTTCAAGCGGCTCTACGACGACGAGCTGATCTACCGCGCCGAGCGCATCATCAACTGGTGCCCCCGGTGTCTTACGGCCATCTCCGACATCGAGGTCGAGTACCAGGACGACGACGGCGAGCTCGTCTCCATCCGGTACGGCGACGGCGACGACTCCATCGTCGTGGCGACGACCCGCGCCGAGACGATGCTCGGTGACACCGCCGTCGCCGTCCACCCCGAGGACGAGCGCTACCGCCACCTCGTCGGACGTGACATCGAGCTGCCGCTCACCGGCCGCCGTATCCCCGTCGTCGCCGACGAGCACGTCGACCCCGAGTTCGGCACCGGGGCCGTCAAGGTCACCCCGGCGCACGACCCGAACGACTTCGAGATCGGCCAGCGGCACAGCCTGCCGTCCCTGACCATCATGGACGAGCACGCGGTCATCACCGCCCACGGTCCCTTCCAGGGCCTGGACCGCCTGGAGGCCCGCTCGGCCATCGTCGGCGCGCTGCGCGCCGAGGGCCGGATCGTCGCGGAGAAGCGGCCGTACGTCCACTCGGTCGGCCACTGCTCGCGCTGCAAGACCACCATCGAGCCGCGCCTGTCCATGCAGTGGTGGGTCAAGGTCGGCCCGCTGGCGAAGGCGGCCGGTGACGCGGTCCGCGACGGCAAGGTCAAGATCCATCCGCAGGAGATGGAGAAGCGGTACTTCGACTGGGTCGATAACCTCCACGACTGGTGTATTTCGCGGCAGTTGTGGTGGGGCCACCGCATTCCGGTCTGGTACGGCCCGGAGGGCGAAGTCGTCTGCGTCGGCCCCGACGAGGAGCCGCCGAGCGGTGAGGGCTGGCGTCAGGACACCGACGTCCTCGACACCTGGTTCTCCTCCGGCCTGTGGCCCTTCTCGACCCTCGGCTGGCCCGAACAGAACCGAGTCGCTCGCGAAGTTCTACCCGAACTCCGTCCTGGTCACCGGCTACGACATCCTCTTCTTCTGGGTCGCCCGGATGATGATGTTCGGCCTGTACGCGATGGACGGCACCCCGCCGTTCCACACCATCGCCCTGCACGGCATGGTCCGCGACCAGTTCGGCAAGAAGATGTCGAAGTCCTTCGGCAACGCGGTCAACCCGCTGGACTGGATGGACAAGTACGGCAGCGACGCGCTCCGCTTCACCCTCGCCCGCGGCGCCAACCCGGGCGTCGACGTCCCGATCGGCGAGGACTGGGTCCAGGGCTCCCGCAACTTCGCCAACAAGATCTGGAACGCCACGCGCTTCGCGCTGATGAACGGCGCGACGGTGGACGGGCCCCTGCCGGACCCGTCGAAGATGTCGTCGACGGACCGCTGGATTCTGTCGAGGCTGAACTCGGTCGTTGCCGAAGTCGACGCGTTCTACGACGACTTCCAGTTCGCCAAGCTGTCGGACGCGCTGTTCCACTTCGCGTGGGACGAGGTCTTCGACTGGTACGTCGAGCTGTCCAAGACGACGTTCCAGGCGGGCGGCGAGGCGGCCGAGGTCAGCAAGCGCGTCCTGGGCGAGGTCCTCGACGTCACCCTCAAGCTGCTGCACCCGGTGGTCCCGTTCGTCACGGAGACCCTGTGGACCACCCTCACGGGCGGCGAGTCGGTCGTGATCGCCGACTGGCCGAAGGACAGTGGCTTCAGGGACTCGGCGGCAGAGCAGGAGATCGCCGTTCTCCAGCAGGTCATCACCGAGGTCCGCCGCTTCCGCGCCGACCAGGGCCTGCAGCCGGGCCAGCGCGTCCCGGCCCGCCTGACCCTGGACGGCACCGCACTCGCCCCGCACGAGCCGGCCATCCGCCAGCTGCTGCGCCTCCAGCCGGAGGGCGATGCCTTCACGGCCACGGCGACGCTGCCGGTGGCGGGCGCGGAGGTCGCCCTGGACCTGTCCGGCGCGATCGATGTCGCGGCGGAGCGCAAGCGCCTCGCGAAGGACCTGGCGGCGGCCGAGAAGGAGAAGGCCCAGGCCACGGCCAAGCTCGGCAACGAGGCGTTCCTGGCGAAGGCGCCGGACCAGGTGGTGGAGAAGATCCGCGGCCGGCTGGCGAAGGCGGACGAGGACATCGCGCGGATTGCCGCGCAGCTGGAGCGGCTGCCGCAGGCGTAGGAGTTTTTACGGCTGTGAAGGCCCCCGGTGCTTGCTGGCGCCGGGGGCTTTCGCCGACCTTTGGGGGCGCGGGGCTGTATCGATATGCGGCTCCGCCGCGTGGGCCCTGGGCGCACTGTCAGTCCCCCTCCGTAGACTGGCCCCGTGAGCGACCAGAACGAGCCCGACCCCCTCGACCCCTTCGAAGAGATCATCGCGGCCGAGACCGACCGCGACCCCGACCTCGCGGTCATCGAGGCCGGCAGCCGCACCCTGCGCACCCAGGGCGGAGCCCCGAGCGCAGACGTGCCCGCGCGCCCCGAGGACCCCGAGGTCGACAAGGCGTTGCGCGAGGTCGAGGCGGAGCTCGCCACCCGCTGGGGCGAGACCAAGCTGGAGCCGTCGGTCAGCCGCATCGCCGCGCTCATGGACGTGCTGGGCGAGCCGCAGCGGTCGTACCCCTCGATCCACATCACCGGCACCAACGGCAAGACGTCGATCGCCCGCATGATCGAGGCACTCCTCGGCGCCTTCGAGCTGCGCACCGGCCGCTACACCTCACCGCACGTCCAGTCGATCACCGAGCGGATCAGCCTGGACGGCGCCGCGATCTCCGCCGAGCGCTTCATCGAGACGTACAGCGACATCAAGCCGTACATCGAGATGGTCGACGCTTCGCAGGAGTACCGGCTGTCCTTCTTCGAGGTGCTCACGGGCATGGCGTACGCCGCCTTCGCCGACGCGCCCGTCGATGTCGCCGTCGTGGAAGTGGGCATGGGCGGCTCCTGGGACGCCACGAACGTCATCGACGGTGATGTCGCCGTCGTGACGCCCATAGACCTCGACCACACCGACCGGCTCGGCGAAACTCCCGGCGAGATCGCCGCCGAGAAGGCCGGGATCGTCAAGCAGGACGCCACCGTGATCATGGCTCAGCAGCCGGTGGACGCGGCGCAGGTGCTGCTGAAGAAGGCCGTCGAGGTCGACGCGACCGTGGCCCGGGAGGGGCTCGAGTTCGGCGTCGTGTCGCGGCAGGTCGCCGTCGGCGGGCAGTTGGTGACCCTGCGCGGGCTGGGCGGTGAGTACACCGAGGTGTATCTGCCGCTGCACGGCGCGCACCAGGCGCACAACGCCGCCGTCGCTCTCGCCGCCGTGGAGGCCTTCTTCGGTGTCGGTGCCGCGCGGGCCGAGCCGCTCGACATCGACACCGTCCGCAAGGCGTTCGCCGCCGTCGCCTCGCCGGGGCGGATGGAGGTCGTACGGCGGTCGCCGACCGTCGTGCTCGACGCGGCCCACAACCCGGCCGGCGCGCGGGTCACCGCCGAGGCGGTCGGGGAGGCCTTCGACTTCAGCCGGCTGATCGGGGTCGTGGGCGCGAGCGGCGACAAGAACGTGCGGGGGCTGCTGGAGGCCTTCGAGCCGATCTTCGCCGAGGTCGTCGTCACGCAGAACTCCTCGCACCGCGCGATGGACGCCGACGAACTCGCCGCCATCGCCGTCGAGGTGTTCGGTGACGAACGCGTGCAGGTCGAGCCTCGGTTGCCGGACGCCCTGGAGGCCGCGATCACGCTGGCCGAGGAGGAGGGCGAGTTCGCGGGCGGCGGTGTGCTGGTCACCGGGTCCGTCATCACGGTCGGCGAAGCCCGGCTGCTGCTGGGGAAGGGCTGAGTCCAAGGATGCGTACGCTCTGTTCCTCGACTCTGATCGGCGAGTTCTTCGTCATCGGCTTCGCCGGTCTGGTCGCCATGAAGGATCCCGACCTGTCCATGTCGACGGTGTGGACGGTCAGCGGCATCGCGATGTTCCTGTGCGTGCTGCTGTGCGGCCTGGTGACCCGGCCCGGCGGCGTCGCCCTCGGCTGGGCTCTGCAGATCGCCCTCATCGCCTCCGGTTTCATCGTCCCGACGATGTTCTTCCTGGGCGCGATCTTCGCGGCGCTGTGGTGGGCGTCGGTGCACTACGGCCGGAAGGTCGACGAGGCGAAGGCGAGATTCGCGGCGCAGGCCGGCGAAGGCAGCCCGTCCGGCGCCTGAATACGCCTGAATGCCCCTGAGCGCAAGCTGACACTGCGTAACAAGCTCCTGGACACGCCCTGTAACCTCGTCCCACCGCACTACCGGCAGTAAGAAGGAGCCCTCCTGTGAGCCAGCGCACCCTCGTCCTCCTCAAGCCCGACGCCGTCCGTCGAGGCCTGACCGGCGAGATCATCAGCCGTATCGAGCGCAAGGCCGGCTGGCAGATCACCGCGCTGGAGCTGCGCACGCTGGACCAGGAGACGCTGGAGCAGCACTACGGCGAGCACAAGGGCAAGCCCTTCTACGAGCCGCTGGTGGAGTTCATGGCCTCCGGCCCGGTCGTCGCCCTGATCGTCGAGGGCGAGCGGGTCATCGAGGGGCTGCGTCAGCTCGCGGGCCCGACCGACCCGATCGCCGCAGCGCCTGGCTCCATCCGCGGTGACTACGGTGTGATCGTCCGCGAGAACCTCATCCACGCCTCCGACTCCGAGGAGTCCGCCGAGCGCGAGGTGAAGATCTTCTTTCCGGGCCGGGCGTAGCGCCTGCGGCGGTTGAACCGAAAGGGTGTGGGGACTGAAGTCTCCACACCCGAGTGCATATGCGCGGCGATCGAGGGAACGAGTGCCCCCGATGGCCCGTCTCCACAAGCGGGGCGACTCGCCATCTGATGACAATGGCGAAGACCCTCCCGCAGTGTTCGCGAAGGCGCGTCTACGATGGAACCCTTCACGTCACAGCACCCACTTCGCCGACCTGAAAAGCCATCAAAAGCTCCCAGGAAGGCCAGACGAATCCTGATGGGGAACTCAATGTCGTTCATCGGCCGTGACATGGCTGTCGACCTCGGGACCGCCAACACGCTGGTGTACGTCAGGGGTCGCGGGATCGTACTCAACGAGCCGTCCGTCGTCGCGATCAACACCAACACCGGTGGCATCCTCGCGGTCGGTGCCGAAGCGAAGAAGATGATCGGGCGCACGCCCGGCAACATCGTTGCCGTACGTCCGCTGAAGGACGGCGTGATCGCCGACTTCGAGATCACCGAGCGGATGCTCCGCTACTTCATTCTGAAGATCCACAAGCGGCGGTATCTGGCTCGTCCGCGGGTCGTCGTCTGTGTGCCCTCCGGCATCACCGGCGTCGAGCGCCGCGCCGTCATCGAGGCGTCGTCCCAGGCCGGCGCCCGCCAAGTGCACATCATCGAGGAGCCCATGGCCGCGGCCATCGGCTCCGGCCTGCCGGTCCACGAGGCCACGGGCAACATGGTGGTCGACATCGGCGGCGGCACCACGGAGGTCGCGGTCATCTCCCTCGGCGGCATCGTCACCGCCCAGTCCATCCGCGTCGCGGGCGACGAGCTGGACAACGCGATCATCCAGCACATCAAGAAGGAGTACTCCCTTCTGCTGGGTGAGCGGACGGCCGAGCAGATCAAGATCACGATCGGTTCGGCGTACGACCTCGACGCAGACGAACACACCGAAATCCGCGGCCGGGACCTCGTCTCCGGTCTGCCGAAGACCGTCGTCATCTCCGCGGCCGAAGTGCGCAAGGCCATCGAGGAACCGGTCAACGCCATCGTCGACGCGGTGAAGACGACCCTCGACAAGTGCCCGCCGGAATTGTCCGGCGACATCATGGACCGAGGAATCGTTCTGACCGGCGGCGGCGCCCTGCTGCGCGGCCTCGACGAGCGACTGCGCCGCGAGACCGGCATGCCGATCCACATCGCCGAGGACCCGCTGGACAGCGTGGCGCTCGGCTCCGGCAAGTGCGTCGAGGAGTTCGAGGCGTTGCAGCAGGTGCTGGACGCCCAGCCGCGCAGATGACGTAACTCTTCGATTCCGCCGTACGGGATGATCTCCTCTCGTACGGCGGATCGTTGATATAGAGGCATAAGCTCCCCGAAGAGCCTCGAAACCTTCGCAGACAAACTCCGTATACAGAACCCTTCGGGTTTCCCAGGGGTTTCCGCAATTCCTATGAGGAAGGGCACGGCCGCCGCACGTGAGGGACACACGAGAGAGCCGGCTGCTCCTGGTGCTGCTGATCGCCATCGCGTTCGCGCTGATCACGGTGGACATCCGCGGTGGTGAGGATTCCCCTGTCGACGGCGCCCGGTCCGCCGCCGCCACGGTCTTCGGCCCGATCGAGAACGGCGTCTCCTCGGCGGTCGACCCGGTCGGCAACGCGGTCGCCGCGATCCGCGACTCCGGCGAGCGCCACGACCGGCTCGCCCGGCTGGAACAGGAGAACGCCGCCCTCAAGGCGAAGCTCGGCAGCGACGACCGCGACCGCAGCCGACTGCGGCAGCTGGACAAGATGCTGAAGATCGCGGGCCAGGGCCAGTACGGCATCAAGGGCGCCGAGGTCATCGCCATAGGAGCGGCCCAGGGCTTCTCCTGGACGATCACCATCGACGCCGGCGCGAACGACGGCATCCAGCGCGACATGACCGTCCTGAACGGGGACGGGCTGGTCGGGCGGGTCACCACCGTCGGCCCGAACACCGCGACCGTGCTCCTAGCCAACGACCCCGACTTCACCGTCGGCACCCGCATGGAGGCCAGCGACGAGCTCGGCTTCGCCTCCGGCCAGGGCGACCGGCCGCTGCGCGTCGAACTCCTCAACGGCAAGGCCGAGGTGAAGAAGGGCGACCGTCTCGTCACCTTCGGCTCCCAGGCCGACAAGCCCTTCGTGCCCGGCGTCCCCGTCGGCGTCGTCTCCCGCGTCGACCCGTCCGGCGGCAACCTCACCCGCACCCTGTACGTCACGCCGTACGTCGGCTTCAGCAAGCTCGACATCGTCGGCGTCGTCGTCCAGGCCCCGACAAAGGACCCGCGCGACACGGTGCTCCCCGACAAACCCGAGCCGACCCCCACGCCTACCGTGACGGTGACCGTCACGCCGTCCGGCGTGCCCCCGGTCGACGGCCAGTCCCAGTACGAGCAAGAGCAGTAGGAGCTGAAGCCACATGCGCGTCAACCGGATCCTGCTCTCCTCCGCCCTGGTCGTCGTCGCCCTGGTGCTCCAGGTGAGCGTCCTCGCCCGCCTCCACCTCCCGGGCGCCGTCCCCGACCTGCTGCTCCTCACGGTCCTGGGCCTCGCCATGGTCTACGGCCATGTCGGCGGCGCCCTCGTCGGCTTCGGCGCCGGCCTGCTCGCCGACCTCGCCCCGCCCGCCGACCACGCCGCCGGCCGCTATGCGCTGGTGCTGTGCGTGATCGGCTACCTCGCCGGGCTCGTCAAGCCGGACAACGGCCGGCTCAAGTCGGCCACCGGACCGATGGTGGTCGTGGTCGTCGCCGCGATCGGAGCGACTCTGCTGTACGCCGGTGTCGGCGCCCTCGTCGGCGACACCGCAGCCCGCCATGTCGGGCTCGGCAGCCTGCTGTTCACTGCCGCGCTGTACGACCTGCTGCTGGCGCCGTTCGTGGTGCCCGGGATCATGGCGCTGGCCCGGCGCGCGGAGAACGACCCGCTCGCCGAGACCAACTCCCAGGCGAAGAAGCCCAGCATCTCCTCGGGCTGGCTCTCCGGCGGTACCGGCCTGCGCATCGGCGGCCAGCGCGGCGGGCTCAGCGGGATGAGGAACGGTCTGAAGACGAAGGCCGGGCGGGCGCGGACGGCGCGCGCCGGGCGCATCAAGGGGGTCAAGCGGCTGTGAGGGCAGCGGAGTTCACCGGAACGAGTGAGCCCATGTGGAACCCGGCCTCACGGCCCCTTCGTTCACCACTCGTACACACACAGCCGTATCCGCACTGGCACTCGCACTGAGAGGGGGAGGCAGCAGCAGTGACCAACATCCCCGAGACCGGCCGGACGCCACGCGTCCAGATCCGGCTCATCGTCATCCAAGTCCTCGTCCTCTCCCTCCTCGGCACCCTCGGCGGGCGCCTGTGGTACCTGCAGATCCGCGAGGGCGACGCCTACGCCAAGGAGGCGTCCGGCAACCACGTCCAGCAGGTCGTCCAGCCCGCCGTCCGCGGCTCGATCCTGGACGCGCGCGGAGTGCCCCTCGCCGACAACGAGACACGGCTGGTGGTCTCCGCCTCCCGCACCGACCTGCTGAAGATGCCGGACGACGGCAAGGCCGTCCTCACCAAGCTCGCCGCTGTCCTGGGCATGACCCCCAAGGAGGTCATGGAGAAGGTCCGGCTGTGCGACGCCGAGACGCCCCAGCCGTGCTGGAACGGCTCGCCGTACCAGCCGATCCCCATCACCGACGAGGCCACGCCCAAGCAGGCCCTGCAGATCCGTGAACGCGCCGAGGACTTCCCCGGCATCACCGCCGAGCCGCAGGCCCTCCGCCGCTACCCGAGCCCCGGCGAGGCCAACACCGCCCAGGTCCTCGGCTACCTCTCACCGGTCACCGACGAGGAGCTCCAGGAGGCCCAGGACACCGACTCGCCGTACCTGCGCTCCGACCAGGTCGGCCGCTCCGGCCTGGAGCGCGAGTACGACAAGGAGCTGCGCGGCAAGGCCGGCGTCACCCGCTACGAGGTCGACAACCTCGGCCGGGTCATCGGCCAGGCCGAGGCCGACGCCGCTCAGGCCGGCTCCAACCTCGTCACCAGCATCGACGCCCGCGTGCAGCGGGTCGCCGAGTACGAGCTGAACGACGCGATGAAGAAGGCCCGCCAGGAGTGGGACCGCAACACGGGTGAGAAGTACAAGGCCGACTCGGGCGCGGTCGTCGTGATGGAGGCCAAGACCGGCCGCATCGTCGCCATGGCGTCCAACCCGACCTACGACCCGAACGCCTGGGTGGGCGGCATCTCCGCCAAGGACTACAAGAAGCTCACCGGCAAAGCCTCCAACTACCCGCTGCTCAACCGCGCGATCCAGGGCCAGTCGGCGCCCGGCTCCATCTTCAAGGTCGTCCCCACGGCCGCCGCGGTCAACGCGGGCTACTCCTTCGACGGCCCCTACCAATGCTCCAGCTCGTACTCGATCGGCGGCCAGGTCTTCAAGAACTTCGAGTCCAAGGGGTACGGCCCGATCAGCCTCGGCCGCGCCCTGGAGGTCTCCTGCGACACCGTCTTCTACCGCCTCTCACACGAGGAGTGGAAGCGGGACGGCGGCACCAAGCCGAAGAAGAACGCCAACGACTGGTTCTACAAGACCGCCCACCAGTTCGGCCTCGGCGCGGAGACCGGCATCGACCTCCCCAACGAGGTCACGGGCCGTATCCCCGACCGCCAGTGGAAGCAGGCGTACTGGAAGGCCAACAAGGACGCCTGGTGCAAGTACGGCAAGAAGGGCGGCTCGTACGCCGAGCAGATCGCCTACGAGAACTGCCTCGAAGGCAACCGGATGCGCGCCGGTGACTCGGTCAACTACTCCATCGGACAGGGCGACACCCTCGTCACCCCCATCCAGATGGCCACCATCTACGCGGCCATCTCCAACGGCGGCACCCTGTACGACCCGACCGTCGGCAAGGCAGTCGTCGGCGCCGACGGCAGGACCGTCCAGGAGATCGAGCCCAAGTCGCACGGCAAGCTGCCCATAAGCCGGCAGACGCTGGCCGAGATGGACGACGCCCTCGCCGGCGTCGCCACCCGCGGTACCGCCGCCTGGCGGTTCGCCGATGTCGGCTGGCCGCAGGACAAGATCCCGATGCACGCCAAGACCGGTACCGCGGAGGTCTACGGCAAGCAGACGACCTCGTGGTTCGCCACGTACACCAAGGACTACACGGTCGTCATGACGATCTCCCAGGGTGGTACGGGTTCCGGCGCCTCGGGTCCGGCCGTGCGCAACATCTACGACGCGCTGTACGGCGTCTCCGACGACGGCACGATCAACAAGAAGAACGCGCTGCTGCCGACGCCCCAGAAGAGCCTGCCGAAGGTCCGCACGGACGGGACCATCGCCTCGCCGAAGGTCTCCAAGGACCCGGCGAAGGAGCAGCGGGCCAGCCAGGAGAACGAGGCCGCGCCGGAAGGGCAGCAGCTCGCCGGGACGGTCGCGACGCCGACGGCCGAGAACCGGGACACCCGGCGCAGGCGCGGCAGGAGCCGCAGGCGGGGAAGCCGGAGGTTGCTCACATGACCGGCGTCAACAGCTTCCAGGTCTCCGGGTACGGGCCCGAACAGGCGGGCTGGACCCGCCTGTTCGCCCGCGACTCACTCGCCCGCCGGCTCGACTGGCCGATACTGCTGGCGGCGCTGGCCCTGTCGCTGCTCGGCACGCTCCTGGTGTACTCGGCGACCCGTAACCGCACCGAGCTCAACCAGGGCGACCAGTACTACTTCCTGGTCCGGCACCTGCTGAACACCGGCATCGGCCTCGCCCTGATGGTCGGCACGGTCTGGCTGGGTCACCGCACCCTGCGCACGGCGGTGCCGATCCTGTACGGGCTGTCGGTCTTCCTGATCCTGCTGGTGCTCACCCCGCTCGGCTCCACGATCAACGGCGCCCACTCCTGGATCAAGCTCCCCGGCGGCTTCTCCCTCCAGCCCTCGGAGTTCGTGAAGGTCACGATCATCCTGGGCATGGCGATGCTGCTGGCGACGAGAGTGGACGCGGGGGACAAGCAGTATCCCGACCACCGCACGGTGGTGCAGGCGCTGGGCCTGGCCGCCGTACCGATGCTGATCGTGATGCTCATGCCCGACCTCGGCTCGGTCATGGTGATGGTGGTGATCGTGCTGGGCGTGCTGCTCGCGTCCGGGGCCTCCAACCGCTGGGTCTTCGGGCTGATCGGCGCGGGGACGATGGGCGCCATCGCGGTCTGGCAGCTGGGTGTCCTGGACGACTACCAGATCGCCCGCTTCGCGGCTTTCGCCAACCCCAGCCTCGACCCGGCGGGCGTCGGCTACAACACCAACCAGGCCCGTATCGCGATCGGTTCGGGCGGGCTGGCGGGCGCGGGGCTGTTCCACGGCTCGCAGACGACCGGCCAGTTCGTGCCGGAGCAGCAGACCGACTTCGTCTTCACGGTGGCGGGGGAGGAGTTGGGCTTCATCGGCGGCGGGCTGATCATCCTGCTCCTCGGCGTCATCCTGTGGCGGGCCTGCCGTATCGCACGCGAGACGACCGAGCTGTACGGGACGATCGTCGCGGCCGGGATCGTGGCGTGGTTCGCCTTCCAGGCGTTCGAGAACATCGGGATGACCCTGGGGATCATGCCGGTGACCGGTCTGCCGCTGCCGTTCGTGTCGTACGGCGGGTCGTCGATGTTCGCGGTGTGGGTGGCGGTGGGGTTGCTGCAGTCGATCCGGGTGCAGCGTCCGATGTCCGCGTAGGCCTGCGGCGGGGGCGGGGTTGCTGCGGTTGCCGCCCCCCAGGAACGAGTTGGTTTACCTGGGGTTCATGGCTGGTAGGCCCTGTCACCACGTCGTGACTCCCACTAGATTCGGGTCATGGCGGACACAAAGCGCGAGATCGAGCGGAAGTACGAATCCGACCAGAGCGGTCTTCCCGACCTGACCGGCGTCGCCGGGGTCGCAGCCGTCATCGACAAAGGTGTGGCTCACCTGGACGCCACCTATTACGACACCGCGGACGAACGCCTCACCGCGTCCTCGATCACCCTGCGCCGCCGCACCGGCGGATCGGACGCGGGCTGGCACCTGAAGTTCCCCGTCTCCGAGGGCGTCCGCGACGAGGTCCGCGCCCCGCTCTCCGACACCCTCCCCGACGAGCTCGCCGCTCTGGTCCGCTCCCGGGTCCGGGAGGTCGACCTGCTGCCCGTGGTCCGGCTGCGCTCGGACCGTGACGTGCGTGACCTCCTCGACGCGCAGGGACGGCTGCTGGCGGAGGTCAGCATGGACGCCGTGCACGCCGAGCGGCTCAGTGGCGGCGTCGGTGACGCCCAGTGGACCGAGATCGAGGTGGAGCTCGCCGACGGCGGTGACCCGGCCTTCCTCGACAAGGTGGAGAAGCGGCTGCGCAAGGCGGGCGTACGGCCGTCCGCGTCCTCCTCGAAGCTGGCCCGCGCCCTTGCGGAGACCGCGCCCAAGAAGAAGCGTTCCTCCGCTTCGCTCGACGGCCCTGTCACCTCCGGCGACCACGTGCTCGCGTACGTCCGTGCTCAGCGGGACGCGATCGTCGAGCTCGACCCGGCCGTACGCCAGGACGTCGAGGACTCCGTGCACAGCATGCGCGTCGCCACCCGCCGGCTGCGCAGCACCTTCAAGTCGTACGGCAAAGTCTTGGACCGGGCCGTCACCGACCCGATCGGCGACGAGCTGAAGTGGCTGGCCGGCGAGCTGGGCATGGACCGGGACCGGGAGGTGCTGAACGAACGCCTGTCGGCGGCTCTCGATGAGGTGCCCCACGCGCTGGTCTCCGGTCCGGTCGCCGAGCGGCTGAGCCACTGGGCGGGTGACAGGCCGGGCGGGGCGAGCGGCCGGCTGATCGGAGTCCTCGACTCCCGCCGTTACCTGGCCCTGCTCGACACCCTGGACGGGATGCTCGCCGACCCGCCGCTGCTGAGGGCGGCCGGGAAGAAGCCCGGCAAGGTGCTCCCCAAGGCCGTGCGCAAGGACTTCGGCAAGGTGTCCGCGCTCGTCGAGCAGGCCCTGGAGCTGGAGCCCGGCACCGACCGGGACACCGCCATCCACGAGGCCCGCAAGAAGGCCAAGCGCACCCGCTACGCGGCGGAGGCGGCCACCCCGGCCCTGGGCAAGTCCGCCAAGGCCCTGACCAAGACCGTGAAGTCCTTGCAGAACCTGCTCGGGGAGCACCAGGACAGCGTCATGGCCCGCCAGACCCTGCGCGAGCTGTCCGCGGTGGCGCACGCGGCGGGGGAGAGTGCCTTCACGTACGGGCTGCTGTACGGGCGTGAGGAGCAGCGGGCGGCGGCAGTGGAAGCCGATCTGCCCGGGCGCTGGGACGGGATCAAGGACGAGGCGGACGCCCTCTGACCTTGCGGGCGTGCGGGGGGCCGTCGCGGCCGCGTTAGGCTAGATGGTCACCCCTGTCCGTTCAGTCCCGCTCACGAAGGTTCGCGAGATGCCTGCCGAAGTCGCTGCGTCGGTGTTCCCGCAGCTCGAAGCTCTGCTCCCGCATGTGCAGAAGCCGATCCAGTACGTCGGCGGAGAGCTCAACTCCACGGTCAAGCCGTGGGAGTCATGCGATGTCCGCTGGGCGCTCATGTACCCGGACGCGTACGAGGTCGGCCTGCCCAACCAGGGCGTCATGATCCTCTACGAGGTCCTCAACGAGCAGGAGGGCGTCCTCGCCGAGCGCACGTACAGCGTGTGGCCGGACCTGGAGGCCCTGATGCGGGAGCACCACGTCCCGCAGTTCACGGTGGACAGCCACCGTCCGGTCAGCGCCTTCGACGTGTTCGGTCTGTCCTTCTCCACCGAGTTGGGCTACACGAACATGCTGACGGCCCTGGACCTGGCGGGCATCCCGCTGGAGTCGAAGGACCGCCGAATCGACGATCCGATCGTGCTGGCCGGCGGCCATGCGGCCTTCAACCCCGAGCCGATCGCGGACTTCATCGACGCGGCGATCATCGGCGACGGTGAGCAGGCCGTGCTGGACATGACGAAGATCATCCGCGAGTGGAAGGCCGAGGGGCAGCCGGGCGGCCGCGAGGAGGTCCTCTTCCGCCTCGCGAAGACCGGCTCGGTGTACATCCCGGCGTTCTACGACGTCGAGTACCTCCCCGACGGCCGTATCGCCCGCGTCGTACCGAAAAAGTCGGGCGTCCCGTGGCGTGTGTCCAAGCACACGGTCATGGACCTCGACGAGTGGCCCTACCCCAAGCAGCCCCTCGTTCCGCTCGCGGAGACGGTCCACGAGCGCATGTCGGTGGAGATCTTCCGCGGTTGCACGCGCGGCTGCCGCTTCTGCCAGGCGGGCATGATCACGCGCCCGGTGCGTGAGCGCTCGATCACGGGCATCGGCGAGATGGTCGAGAAGGGCCTGAAGGCGACGGGCTTCGAGGAGGTAGGCCTGCTGTCGCTGTCGTCGGCCGACCACAGCGAGATCGGCGACATCGCGAAGGGCCTGGCGGACCGGTACGAGGAGGACAAGATCGGTCTGTCCCTCCCGTCCACCCGCGTGGACGCGTTCAACGTCGACCTGGCGAACGAGCTGACGAGGAACGGCCGTAGGTCGGGCCTGACCTTCGCCCCCGAGGGCGGCTCCGAGCGCATGCGCAAGGTCATCAACAAGATGGTCTCGGAAGAGGACCTGATCCGGACGGTCGCGACGGCGTACGGCAACGGCTGGCGCCAGGTGAAGCTGTACTTCATGTGCGGGCTGCCGACGGAGACCGACGAGGACGTCCTGCAGATCGCGGACATGGCGATGAACGTGATCGCCAAGGGCCGTGAGGTCTCGAAGTCCAACGACATCCGCTGCACGGTCTCGATCGGCGGCTTCGTCCCGAAGCCCCACACGCCGTTCCAGTGGGCCCCGCAGCTGTCGGCCGAGGAGACGGACGCCCGTCTCGAAAAGCTCCGTGACAAGATCCGCGGCGACAAGAAGTACGGCCGCTCGATCGGCTTCCGCTACCACGACGGCAAGCCCGGCATCGTCGAGGGCCTCCTCTCCCGGGGCGACCGCCGCATCGGCGCGGTCATCCGCGCGGTCTACGAGGACGGCGGCCGCTTCGACGGCTGGCGCGAGCACTTCTCCTACGACCGCTGGATGAGCTGCGCCGACAAGGCGCTGGCCGCCTTCGGCGTCGACGTCGACTGGTACACGACGCGCGAGCGCACGTACGAGGAGGTCCTGCCCTGGGACCACCTGGATTCGGGGTTGGACAAGGACTGGCTCTGGGAGGACTGGCAGGACGCCCTCGACGAGACCGAGGTGGAGGACTGCCGGTGGACGCCGTGCTTCGACTGCGGGGTGTGTCCGCAGATGGACACGCATATCCAGATCGGGCCGACGGGCAAGAAGTTGCTGCCGTTGAGCGTGGTCAACAAGTAGGCGGCAAGCGGATGTTCGGCCCCGTGTGCACCATAGGGTGGACGCGGGGCTGAGTGCTGTCGGTCTCGGGGGCCCGGTGGGGGAGGCGGGATGGGCGAGGTCGATGCACTGATCATCACGGCGCTCAAGGACGAGTACGACGCCGCCCGGGCGGCCGGCTCGGCGGGGTACGCGGACAACCCGGGGGTCAGGGTCTGGGAAGAGCGCGAGCGGGAGTCCACGACCCCCTACCTGGTCGGCAGGTACCTTCTGGCCGACGGCTCCCACATGACCGTCGGACTCGCGCGCCCCACGCGGATGGGATCCGCTGCCACGGCGCCTGTCGTGTCGTCGCTCGTCGAGCGACTGCGGCCCCGATGCCTCGCCATGTGCGGCGTGTGCGCGGGCAATCCGGCCGATGTCGCGCTCGGTGACGTGGTCGTGGCCGAGCTGGCGTACGCCTACGACGAGGGCCGGCGCACCCCCGACGGTTTCGAGGGGGACCACCGCCAGATTCCCGCGCAGGACGTCTGGGTTCGTGCGGCACAGGATCTGGTCACCACAGATCTCCCGAGCTACGGCGAGGTGTCGGGGGCGGAGGCGAGGATCTGGCTGCTGGAGCGTCTCTACGCGGGCGACGACCCCAGACGGCACCCGGCTCGCTCCCGTTACCTGTCCGGGCGGTCGTGGGTCGAACAGATCCAGGCCCTGCAATCGGACGGCCTGGTCACGCGCGACGGCGCCGCGCTGTCTTTGACGGACGCAGGTTATTCCTTCATCGAACAGGCCGTCTACGACGACCTCAACGGCCCCGCCAAGCTGCCGTACGCCGTCGCCGTGGGGCCGATGGCGAGTGGGAACGTGGTGGTCAAGGACGGCCTCACCTGGGGCCAGCTGAGAAGGTGGGGCGTTCGTTCCGTCACCGGTCTGGAGATGGAATCCGCCACCATCGCGCATGTCGCGCACAGGCTGAACCTTCCCGACTGGGTGGTCGCCAAGGGTGTCATGGATCATGCCGACCCCCGCAAGGACGACCGTTACAAGCGGTTCGCGGCCCGTTCCTCCGCGGAGGTCCTGTTCAAGCTGCTGGCGCTCCGGCTGGCTTCGAAGAGGAGCCGTGCGCAGGTCAGCGCGACGTCGCGGGTCAGGTCCGTCCATGTCATCGGCGGCGTCACCGGGGAGACCACCTACCCCGACTACGAGAAGTCCCAGGTCGCGCACGTCTGTACGCAGTTGGGGGAAGCCGTGGCCAAGTCCGGCGCCGAACTCATCGTGTGCAGTCCGTTTCCTGACTCCGCCGATCTTCACACGGTCATCGGCTACGTCCAGTCCGGCGCGGGGCGCATCGTCCATCTGCACAGTCCCCGCCACCCACGCGTCGCGCAGAACCAGAAGGAACTGCTGGAGATGCTGGGGACCGGTCACAGCGTCGAGATCAAGAACTGGTACTATCCCGGCCCCGAGGACGACGACTCCTGGGAGCAGGCGTGGCTGCTCTGCCAGATCCAGGCCCTCGAGGAAGCCGATGTGTTGATCTCGGTCGGCGGCCGTGTCGCGAAGACCGCCAACACCCTGCTGCATCTGGCCGAGGCCCGGGGGAAGCCGATCGTGCCGTTCGAATTCCTCGGTGGTGCGTCCCGACGGGCGTTTGAGCGGCGCAACTGGGCGCGTGTCCATCCCGGCCTGGATCACAGCCGGCTCAAGGACAAGGAAGCGGTCGTCGACGCCATGGAGATCGCGGAGTATCTGGTGACCGCGCGGTTGCGCAACCCGCACAACTACAGGTGGCCGCCGGCTCGCGCCTTCATCAGCCGTGCATCGCCCGACTCGGAGTTCGCGCAGGCCTTGGAGGTGTACCTGTCCGGTGTCGGGATCACACCGCTGATCGGCGAGAGGGAGCTGCGGCCGGACCGCATGGTCAAGCCGACGATCGAGGACGCGCTGCTCTCGGCCGACCTGTTCATCGCCCTGTGGAGCCGGTCGTACGCACTGAGCAGGTTCTGCTACGACGAACTCGAACTGGCTCTGCGCCGGCACCAGGTGGGCGAACTCCAGCTCTGGATCATCAATCTCGACGGCTCGGACATCGTCCCTCCCGCGGCCCGCAAGCTGCCGCAGACCGTGGCGAGGTCACCCCATGCCCTGGTCGCGCTCGTCCGGGAACTGTTGGATCGGGAGAGGTGAGCCCGAGTCAGGGCGCCGAGGCGGCCGTGGTGTCGTTCGGAGAGGTGGGGGGGCGACTTTGGAGGCGCGGCCCGTTTCCGCCGTCACCCAGATGTGCCAGGGGTGGCCATCGCCGGACACCGACCAGTCGAGCTGCCTGATCACCCGCAGCAGACGGTCCGACTCCAGCCGGGCCAGTCGGCGTCCCACGGTGCTCGGGCCTCGTAGACCTCGGTCGCCCTGTCTTCGACGCCTGGGCGCGGTCGCACGCGCGGTAGTTGCCGGATCGTGTCCCCGAGCTGCATCCGACCAGGTCGTTCCGGCGTCTACGACGACATGGATCTCGAAAAACCGCCACCGCAGCGCCAGGACCCCGAAGGGTGCCTGGTCGTCGCGATCCGGATCCCGGTGCGGATCGTCGTGCTCGTGCTGGTCGTGCCGGTGCGGATGGCGTGGGACGCGCTCGTCGTCGGCGGGCGCTTCCTGAACGACACGGTGCTCCGGCCGCTGGGCCGGGCGTTGCTGTGGCTCGGGCGGGCGGTGTTCGTGTGGCCGTTCGTGGCGTTGTGGCGGTACGTCGTCGTGCCCGTCGCGAAGGGGCTCGCCTGGCTGGGGAACGTGCTTTTCGTCGTACCGGTGGTGTGGCTGTACCGGTACGTGCTGACTCCCCTCGGGCACGCGTGCGCGTGGCTGGCGCGAGGGATCGGGGCCGGGATGGGGTGGCTCTACGCGCGCGTGCTCACGCCGGTCGGGCATGCGGTGATGTGGGTCCTCAGGGGGCTCGGGGCGGTACTCGCCGCGATCGGGCTGGGCGTGCTGGGCGTGGTGGCGTGGCTGGGGCGATATCTCCTCGTCGTCCCCGCCCTGTGGGTGTACGAGTGGATCCTCGCCCCGGCGGGGCGGGCGATCGCCTGGTGCGTCCGGGGTCTTGTGTGGCTCGTGAGCACGGTCGTCACCGGGATCGGCATCGCCTTGTACTGGACCGCGCGCGTGCTGTTCGTGCTGCCCGCGGTGGGCCTGTACCGGTGGGTGCTCGCGCCCGTCGGCCGTGTGCTCGCCGTCGTCGGCAGGGAGATCTGGGACGCGCTCGGGCATGCGTGGCGGGTCGCCGGACGGATCTCGCTCGCCGTCGGACGGTTCCTCGCGAGCCTCTTCCGGTGGGTCTTCGTGGAGCCGGTGCGCTGGGTGTACCGGACCGTGCTCACGCCGGTCGGACACGTCGTGCGGGACGTGGTGCTGCGGCCCGTCGCCGAGGCCGCCCGAAGTGTGGGGCGCGCCACCCGGCAGGCGCTCACCGCCGCCCGAGAATCCGTACGGCAGGCGCGGGCCGACTTCCGGCGGATGCTGTTCGGGGAGCCGAAGCAGCGGGAGGCGGTGGCCCGGCGGGAACCTCCGGGCCGTGAGACACGTACTCTTGGTAGCAGTACGACCGCTCTCACGAAGGACTGAACGACACTGGGCAAGCGACAGCCCGAAGGCCCGCCGCCCGCACCCGCGGTGCAGCGCATCCGACTGCGCTACACCAAGCGCGGCCGCCTCCGGTTCACCAGCCACCGTGACTTCCAGCGCGCCTTCGAGCGTGCGCTGCGCCGTGCCGAGGTGCCGATGGCGTACTCGGCGGGGTTCACGCCGCATCCGAAGGTGTCGTACGCCAATGCCGCACCCACCGGCACGGGCAGTGAGGCGGAGTATCTGGAGATCGCCCTCACCGAGGCGCGCGATCCGGAGCAGTTGAGAGTGCTCCTCGACGAGTCGCTGCCCGCCGGGCTTGACGTCATCGAGGCGGTCGAGGCCCGCATCTCCGGGCTCGCCGACCGGCTCACGGCGTCGGTCTGGGAGTTGCGGCTCGACGGCGTGGACCCGGCCGACGCCGAGCGCGCGGTCGCGGCCTTCAACGCCGCCGGGGCGGTCGAGGTGCAGCGCATGACGAAGAACGGTGTGCGCACGTTCGACGCCCGCCCCGCGGTCGTCCACCTCGAAAGCACCGACGGAACGGAAACACACAGTTCGGCAGCTGATAGGCCGACCGACCAGCCCTGTGCGATACTGCGGCTGGTTGTTCGGCACGTGACGCCTGCCGTACGACCCGACGACGTCCTGTCCGGTCTCCGCGCCGTGGCCGACCTGGCGCCGCCGGTCCCCGCAGCGGTGACCAGGCTGGCGCAGGGGCTGTTCGATGAAGAGACCGGCACGGTGACCGACCCGCTCGCGCCCGACCGCGAGGCAGCGACGGCCCCAACCGAGGCCGAGACCGCTGCCGCCGCGACGGCGCCGGCGTAAGGAAGGTTCCGCGTAGGGACGGACGTCGAAGCGTCGCCCTTGTACTCGGGAGCCACCTGGGTCGGGCAGCGCACCGACCAGAAGACTTTCGCCAGGCCGTACGCATTCGGTGTACGGAACCGGCGAGACAGGACACAGAGAGCTCCCGTGCGGCGCCCGCGCCCCGGACGGCGGCAGTCGCGCGATGCGCGAGCCGCGGACGTCACCGGCACTTCGCCGGACCAGGTGCGGCGCCCGGGAGCCTGACGGGAGAAACGCCCGCATGCTCGAACCGACCGAACCCACCGAGGGTTCCGAACTGAACACACCCAGCGACACCCTGCCGCCGCGCCGCCGGCGCCGTGCCGCGTCCCGCCCGGCGGGCCCGCCGACGGCTGCCGCCGAGGCACAGCCCACAGAGGTGGTCGAGCCGGCCATACCGGTCGCCGAGGCCGCCGATGTCGCGGCGGCGAGTGACGAGGCCGACGAGGCGCAGGAGAGCATCGAGGCCGTCGAGGCCGAGGTGGCTCCTGAGGCCGCGGAAGCCGAAGAGGCCGCGGAGGCCGCGCCTGCCGGTCGTACGCGTCGCCGTGCGGTGCGCCGTGCGTCCGCGCCCGCCGGGGCACCCGCGGCCGCCGAGGCGGCCGAGACCGTGGTGCCGGTGGCTGCCGCCGCGTCCGTGGCCGAGGAGAGCCCGGCTCCTGCCGAGGCGCCTGCGGCTGAGAGCGCCGAGGTGACCGAGGAGGCCGCGCCCGCCGGTCGTACGCGTCGGCGTGCGGTGCGCCGTGCGTCGGCCCCCGCTGGTGCTCCGGCGAAGGCGGAGGCCGCCGAGACCGTGGTCCCCGCTGCCGAGAGCCCTGCCGCCGCTGAGGTGCCCGCCGCTGCTGAAGCGCCTGCGGCTGAGAGTGCCGAGGCCACCGAGGAGGCGGCGCCGCGTCGTACGCGTCGGCGTGCCACACGTCGGGTGTCCGCGCCTGCCGCTGCCGAGGCCGCCGAGCCGACGGCGGCTGACACCGGCGCCGAGGCGGCGGTGAGTGCGGAGATCTCCGCCGAGGCGGAGGAGCCTGCCGAGGCTGCCGCGCCGACCGCCGCTGCCGACTCCGGTGAGGCCGCCGAGGCCGCCGCCCCGCGTCGTCGGCGCCGTACCACGCGGCGTGTGTCCGCGCCCGCCGAGGCCGCTGAGGCGCCCGAGGCCGCCGTCGCCGAGGCTCCCGCCGAGACGCCGGTGACCGCCGAGACCCCCGTGGCCGCCGGTATCGAGGCGGAGACCGCCGCGGTCACCGGAGTGGGAGCGCCCGCCGAGGCACCCGCGGCCGAGGCCGACGAGGAAGCCGCCCCCCGCCGTCGTCGTCGTGTCGTCCGGCGGGCCGCCGCCGGATTCGCCGCGCCCGCTCAGGCCCCCGCCTCCGAGGCGCCCGAGACCCCGCGCCCGGCGCGGCCTGCCGTGGCCGTGTTCCAGGCGCCCGTGTTCACCGAGCCGCAGTTCCAGACGCCCCAGCGGGCCGCCGCCGAGGCCGCCGCCGAGGTGGAGACCGAGGACGTCGAGGAGGTCCCGGAGGAGCAGGCGGGCGCGTCGCGGCGTCGTCGCCGGCGCCGGGGCGGCGCGTTCGGCGAGGAGGCCGCGGCCCAGGACGTCGAGACCGCCGCCGAGGACGAGGCCGAGGAAGCCGAAGAGGCCGCCGAGGACATCGTCGAGGGCGAAGAGGCGGACGAGGCCGAAGAGACCGAGGAGACCGGGTCGCGTCGGCGTCGTCGGCGTGGTGGCCGGCGTCGTCGTCGCGGTGAGGCCGCCGACGCCGAGGGCGGTGACGGCGAGGGCGAGGAGCTTGCCGCGGCGCAGGCCGCGCAGGACGCCGAGGACACCGTCGAGCAGGAGGAAGAGGACGCCGAGGAAGCGGGCGCCGAAGAAGGCGGCGGTTCCAGCTCCAGCAGCCGGCGCCGTCGTCGCCGTCGCCGTCGCGCCGGTGACACCGGCGTCGACGCCGAGCCCGGCGAGGGCGACCCGGAGCGCACGGTCGTCAAGGTCCGCGAGCCCCGCCCGAAGGCCGAGCCGTCCGACGAGGTGCAGTCCATCAAGGGCTCCACGCGCCTGGAGGCCAAGAAGCAGCGCCGCCGCGAAGGCCGTGAGCAGGGCCGCCGCCGCGTGCCGATCATCACCGAGGCCGAGTTCCTCGCCCGCCGCGAGGCCGTCGAGCGCGTGATGGTCGTCCGTCAGCACGGCGACCGCACACAGATCGGCGTCCTCGAGGACAACGTGCTCGTCGAGCACTACGTCAACAAGGAGCAGTCGACCTCGTACGTCGGCAACGTCTACCTGGGCAAGGTCCAGAACGTGCTGCCGTCGATGGAGGCCGCCTTCATCGACATCGGCAAGGGACGGAATGCCGTCCTCTACGCCGGTGAGGTCAACTTCGAGGCGCTGGGCATGGCCAACGGGCCGCGGCGCATCGAGTCCGCCCTGAAGTCCGGCCAGTCCGTGCTCGTCCAGGTCACCAAGGACCCGATCGGGCACAAGGGCGCGCGTCTGACCAGCCAGGTCTCCCTGCCGGGCCGTTACCTCGTGTACGTCCCCGAGGGCTCCATGACCGGCATCAGCCGCAAGCTGCCCGACACCGAGCGGGCCCGGCTGAAGACCATCCTCAAGAAGATCGTCCCCGAGGACGCGGGCGTCATCGTGCGCACCGCCGCCGAGGGCGCGAGCGAGGACGAGCTGCGCCGGGACGTCGAGCGACTGCAGGGGCAGTGGGAGGACATCCAGAAGAAGGCCAAGAACGGCAACGCGCCGACGCTGCTGTACGGCGAGCCGGACATGACCGTCCGGGTCGTCCGGGACATCTTCAACGAGGACTTCTCCAAGGTCGTCGTCAGCGGTGACGAGGCCTGGCAGACCGTCCACGGATACGTCTCGCACGTCGCGCCCGACCTCGCCGAGCGGCTCCAGAGGTGGACCTCCGAGGTCGACGTCTTCGCCACGTACCGGATCGACGAGCAGCTCGCCAAGGCGCTGGACCGCAAGGTCTGGCTGCCCAGCGGCGGTTCGCTGGTGATCGACCGGACCGAGGCGATGGTCGTCGTCGACGTCAACACCGGCAAGTTCACCGGCCAGGGCGGCAACCTCGAGGAGACGGTCACCAGGAACAACCTGGAGGCGGCCGAGGAGATCGTCCGCCAGCTGCGGCTGCGCGACCTCGGCGGCATCATCGTCATCGACTTCATCGACATGGTCCTGGAGTCCAACCGGGACCTGGTGCTGCGGCGCCTGCTGGAGTGCCTGGGCCGGGACCGGACCAAGCACCAGGTCGCCGAGGTCACCTCGCTGGGGCTCGTGCAGATGACCCGCAAGCGGGTCGGGCAGGGGCTGCTGGAGTCGTTCTCCGAGACCTGCGTCCACTGCAACGGTCGCGGTGTCATCGTGCACATGGAGCAGCCGACGGCCGTCGGTGGCGGCGGCAAGCGCAAGAAGCGCGCGCGTGCCGGTGCCGGGCCCGAGCACGTGCACGAGGCGTCCGTCGCCGCCGAGCCGGTCGAGACGGCCGAGGAGGAGGCGGAGACCGAGGCCGAGGTGGCCGCGGAGGTCGCCGAGCCCGCCGCGCTGGCAGAGCCTGCCTTCGCGCCGGACGAGGAGCTGTACAGCAGCGTCGCCGAGGCGGAGGCCGCGGCCGCGCGCGGCGGTCGTTCGCGGCGCCGTGGCGGTCGGCGCGTGTCCGCTCCGGCGGGTGCGCCCAGGAAGCCCGAGGCGGTTCCCACGGCTCAGGACGTGACCGTCGCCGAGGAGGTGGCGCGTCCGGTGCAGCCGGAGCCGGCCGCCGAGGCGAAGGCCGAGCCCGTGGCCGTGGAGGACGCGGTCGTCGAGGCTCCGGCCGCGGAGGCTCCGGTCGCCGAGGAGGCCGCGCCCAAGGGACGTACGCGTCGTCGCGCGACCCGCAAGGTGTCCGCGCCCGCCGGGTCGCCCGCGGGGGCCGAGGCCGCCGTGGTCACGGTCAGCGAGGCCGCGTCCCCGGCGCCCGAACCGGAGGCCGAGGCCCCGGCCGCGGCTCCGGCGGAACAGGCCGGGCAGGCCCCGGCCGAGGCGGTCGCCGAGAGCGCCGCTCCGGCCCGTCCGCGCCGCCGTGCCGTGCGCAAGGCCACCGCGCCGACCACGTCCGAGGAGGCGGCCGTCGTGGTCGTCCCGGCGGCGGAGGCCGAGCCCGGCGCCGCTGCGGAGGCCCCGGCCGCGGAGGAGGGCGTCGAGGAGACGGCTCCGGCCAAGAAGACGGCCGCCCGTAAGACGGCCAAGAAGGCCACGGCGAAGAAGGCCGCCACCAAGAAGACCGCGGCCAAGAAGACGGTCGCGAAGAAGGCGACGGCCAAGAAGGCGGCGAAGACCGCCAAGACGGCCGCGGCCAAGTCGACGGCGAAGAAGACCACGGTCTCTGCCGCCACCGACGAGTGACGCTCACCGACGAGTGACACGCGGTGCGGCCGGTCCCTGTGACCGGCCGCACTCCGTTGGGGCCCGGCCCGGTTTGACCCCCCTGGCCGCGGCCCCGTAACCTTGACTGTCGGCGTGTCCACAGGTGACGCGCCACCTCCCCGTAAACCTCTTCCTCTCGGACTTTCCGGCCGGGAGAGGCCGCCTGCTCTGCCGGGTGGCTGGACTGCGGGGGTGCCGTTCCCGAGCGAGAGAGTGAGATCCGCGTGTACGCCATCGTGCGCAGCGGTGGTCGCCAGCACAAGGTTGCTGTCGGCGACATCGTTGAGGTTGACAAGATTTCCACTGCCAAGGTTGGCGACACGGTCGAGCTCTCGACCCTGCTCGTTGTCGACGGCGACGCTGTGACCAGTGACCCGTGGGTGCTGGCCGGCATCAAGGTCCAGGCCGAGGTCGTGGACCACCACAAGGGCCAGAAGATCGACATTCTGCGCTACAAGAACAAGACCGGCTACCGCCGTCGTCAGGGCCACCGCCAGCAGTACACGGCGATCAAGGTCACTGAGATCCCCGCGGCTGCGAAGTAAGGGACTGAGGAGAGATGGCACACAAGAAGGGCGCATCGTCCACCCGTAACGGTCGTGACTCCAACGCTCAGCGCCTCGGCGTGAAGCGCTTCGGCGGTCAGGTCGTCAACGCGGGCGAGATCCTGGTCCGTCAGCGCGGCACCCACTTCCACCCCGGTGCGGGCGTCGGCCGTGGCGGCGACGACACGCTGTTCGCGCTCAACGCCGGTGCGGTGCAGTTCGGCACCCACCGTGGCCGCAAGGTCGTGAACATCGTTCCGGTCGCCTGATCGGACACTTTCGCGAGGCGGACCTCACTTCCCTGGTGGGAAGGCGGGTCCGCCTTTCGCGTGTTAGAGCAGAGACATACTCGTACGTTTTTCGAAGTGCTGGAGGCACCCACCATGACCACCTTCGTGGACCGCGTCGAACTGCATGTCGCCGCGGGTAGCGGAGGTCACGGCTGTGCCTCCGTCCACCGTGAGAAGTTCAAGCCGCTCGGCGGGCCCGACGGCGGCAACGGCGGACGTGGTGGTGACGTGATCCTCACCGTCGACCAGTCGATCACCACGCTGCTCGACTACCACCACTCCCCGCACCGCAAGGCCACCAACGGCAAGCCCGGCGAGGGCGGCAACCGCTCCGGCAAGGACGGCCAGGACCTGGTCCTTCCCGTGCCGGACGGCACCGTCGTCCTCGACAGGGCCGGCAACGTCCTCGCCGACCTGGTCGGGCACGGCACGTCGTACGTCGCCGCGCAGGGCGGCCGGGGCGGGCTCGGCAACGCGGCGCTGGCGTCGGCGCGGCGCAAGGCGCCGGGGTTCGCGCTGCTCGGCGAGCCGGGGGACCTGCAGGACATCGTCCTGGAGCTGAAGACGGTCGCCGACGTGGCGCTGGTCGGGTACCCGAGCGCTGGCAAGTCCTCGCTGATCTCCGTGCTGAGCGCCGCCAAGCCGAAGATCGCGGACTACCCCTTCACCACCCTCGTGCCCAACCTCGGTGTGGTGACCGCCGGTTCGACCGTGTACACCATCGCCGACGTCCCCGGGCTCATCCCGGGCGCCAGCCAGGGCAAGGGCCTCGGCCTGGAGTTCCTGCGGCACGTCGAGCGGTGCAGTGTGCTGGTGCATGTCCTGGACACCGCGACGCTGGAGTCCGACCGCGACCCTGTCTCCGACCTGGACATCATCGAGGCGGAGCTGCGGGAGTACGGCGGGCTCGACAACCGGCCGCGGATCGTCGTGCTGAACAAGATCGACGTACCGGACGGCAAGGACCTCGCCGAGATGGTGCGGCCGGACCTGGAGGCCCGTGGCTACCGGGTCTTCGAGGTGTCGGCGGTGGCGCACATCGGGCTGAAGGAGCTGTCGTTCGCGCTGGCCGAGCTGGTGGGCAAGGCGCGCGCCGCGAAGCCGAAGGAAGAGGCGACGCGGATCGTGATCCGGCCGAAGGCCGTCGACGACGCGGGCTTCACCGTGACGCGCGAGGAAGCCGACGGTGAGCCGCTGTTCCGGGTGCGCGGCGAGAAGCCCGAGCGCTGGGTACGGCAGACCGACTTCAGCAACGACGAGGCCGTCGGCTACCTCGCCGACCGGCTCAACCGCCTCGGTGTGGAAGAGGAGTTGATGAAGGCGGGGGCACGCTCCGGTGACGGCGTCGCCATCGGGCCCGAGGAGAACGCCGTCGTCTTCGACTGGGAGCCGACGCTGGTGTCCGGGGCGGAGATGCTGGGTCGCCGGGGTGAGGACCATCGGTTCGAGGCGCCGAGGCCGGCTGCGCAGCGTAGGCGTGACAAGCAGGCCGAACGGGACGATGCGGAGCAGGAGTTCGACGACTTCGAGCCGTTTTAGAGGGTCCTTTGCGCAGGCGCGTTAACGGCGGGGAAAGTCGGGGCGTACGGCAGGGCAACCAACCGTCGACCCGGTGAGTCGTACTGGGCGGTGCGGATGAGGATCTTGGGCCTCTCCGCCGTCAACTGCCCTTGCGACAACCGGAGTGGACGTGCCCTTGCCTGCCTCGCACAGAACACGGCGTGCTGTCGTCCTCGCGGTCGCCCTGCTCTCCGCCGTCTGCGGTGCTCTGCCCGTGGCGCAGGCACACGCACAGGCGCAGCAGCCGCGGTCGGCGGCTTCGGCTGAGGGTGTGCGGCAGGACTTCAACGGCGACGGGTACGAAGATCTCGCCACGGGCTCCCCGCTCGCCGTGGTCGGCGGGAGGAAGGCGGCCGGTTACGTCGCCGTCGTGTACGGCTCGGCGCACGGGCTGGACCTCGCGAGCAAGAAGGTCCTCACGCAGGCCTCGCCGGGGATTCCCGGCACACCCGAGGTGGACGACCGCTTCGGCGCCCATCTCATCACCGGCGACCTGGACGGCGACGGCTACACCGACCTGGTGGTACCGGCGACCGGCGAGGACTGGACGTGGGGCGGGGAGGCGCGCACGAACAGCCAGACCGTGCTGTGGGGTTCCGCCGTGGGCCTGTCCGGCGGAACGATCCTCCAGCCGGGGCGGGCCTTCGCCACCCACTACAGCATCCCGGGCGACTTCGACGGCGACGGCCACCTGGACCTGGCCCTGCCGGGGGGCGTGCGGTTCGGCCCCTTCACCCGGGAGGGCCTGCCCGCCCGGACCCAGGGCATCTCTGTCTCCGAGCACGACGACTCGCTGCTGGAGATGGCGGCCGGGGATGTCGACGGTGACGGCCTCACCGATCTCGTCTCGCTGACCATGCCGGCCGACTGGGAGCCGGGCGACCAGAGTTCGGGCCACAACCTCAACTATCTCCACGCCACCCGGGACGGCTTCGAACCGCTCACCGTGCTGCGGAACGGCCGGGGCGACAAGATCGAGGGCGGCGAGGACATCGAGCTCGGCGACGTGAACGGCGACGGCCGCGACGACCTCGTCTTCGGCCGGCCCCGCCCGGCCAACGGCAACGAGGAGCCGAGCGACCCGAGCCAGTACGGCTCACGGGTCGGCGTCGTCCTGGGCACCGCGCAGGGCCTGCCGTCCGGGGATCCGCGCATGATCGACCAGGACACCCCAGGCGTACCCGGCGTCGGCGAGGCGGGTGACCTCTTCGGCGCGTCCGTGAAGGTGGGCGACGTGAACGGCGACGGCTACGCCGACATCGTGGCCGGCAACCCCTACGAGGACTTCGCCGGAGTGCAGGACGCGGGCACGGTCGCCGTGATCCCGGGCGGGGCGTCCGGCCCGACCGGCGCCGGTTCGAAGGTGTTCAGCCAGAACACGGCGGGAGTCCCCGGCGCCGCAGAGCGCCGTGACTACTTCAGCGAGGCCGTCACCCTGCTCGATGGCGACGGCGACGGGCGTGCAGACCTTGTCGTCGGCGCCCCCGGCGAGAACACGAACGCCGGCTCGGTGTGGGCGTTCCGCTCCACCGCCTCCGGGGTCACCACCACGGGGTCGCTCGCCTTCGGCGCCAAGGCGCTCGGCACGACGCCGGACAGCGCCCGGCTGGGTGCCGAGTTCCCGCGCTGACGGCGCTGACGGCGCTGACGGCGCTGACAGCGCTGACAACGGGAATCTCGGGGTCGCGCTCGGCCCACTGACCGCTCTCCTCCGTCACACCACGTACGTCAGGACACTCACATGGCTTCACGTTCTCGCCGCCGCAGGCTTCTCTCCCGCCGCAGACGGCTGGTCCTCGCCACCGGCGTCACGCTCGTCGCCGGTGCGCTGGCGGTGCCCGCCGTCAACGCCGCCACCACCGAGGCCACGGCCACCACGCCGAGCACCAAGCGGCTGCACGACGACTTCAACGGGGACGGGTATCCCGACCTGGCGATCGGCGCACCGGGCACCACCGTGAACACCCAGGCCGGCGCCGGGGCGGTGAGCGTTCTGTACGGCTCGGCGAGCGGCCTGTCGACCTCCCGCAAGCAGGTGCTGAAGGGCCCGGGCGTCCCGGACCCGGAGGCATGGGAGGGGCTGTACGGCACGTACTTGGAGAGTGCGGACCTCGACGGGGACGGGTACGCCGATCTGGTCTCGTTCATGAAGGCCTACATGATGGATGTCGAGGACGGCTATGCGGTCGAGGTCAACTGGGGTGGACCCAGCGGCCTTTCGGCCACCATGACAAGGCTCACCTGGGCTCCGCAGGGCCGCCCCTGGAACGGCCGGTTCACGGTGGCCGACGTGGACGGCGACAAGCACCCGGACCTGGTGACCCTGAGCAACGACAACTGGATGAGCGGGGAGCCCGACGGGGCGGACAGCCCGCACGGCACGGTGTTCCACGGCCCGTTCGACCGCGACGGCCGGCCCGCGAAGAAGGACTACTTCCGCGTCAATCCCGAGGACCCCCAGAACTACCAGGCGATCACGGCCGGCGACGTCAACGGCGACGGCATCGCCGACCTCGCCGTGCGGTCCACCTTCGTCGACGAGTCCGACTCGCGCGGGGTCGAGCTGCTCCTGGGCGGCGCCGACGGCTTCACCTACAAGGGCCTGCTCAAGGACGCCCAGGGCCGCATCGTCGGCGGCGAGGACGTCGAGATCGGCGACCTGAACAAGGACGGGTACGGCGACATAGTCGTCGGTCACTCCGACGACAGCTACGACAGCGACGTCGAACTGCCCACGAAGGGCGGCGCGTTGGCCGTCGTCCACGGCGGCCCGGGCGGCGTCTCCACCACCCGCGAGCCGGTGTGGATCAACCAGGACACCGCCGGTGTGCCGGGCGCCGGCGAGCGCGGCGACGGCATGGGCTCGGGGCTGTCCATCGGCGACACCAACGGCGACGGCTACCTCGACGTGGCGACCGGGCTACCCGGCGAGGACTTCGACGGCCTCACCGACGCGGGCACCGTGCTCGTGCTGCGGGGCAGCGCGAACGGCCTGACCGCCACCGGATACAAGGCGTTCAGCCAGAACACCAGCGGCGTGCCCGGCACCGCCGAGAAGCTGGACCGCTTCGGCGCGCAGACCGCCCTGGTCGACGCCAACGCCGACAAGAAGGACGGCCTGATGGTGGGCGACCCCGCCGAGAACGCCAACAACGGTTCGGTGTGGGTCTTTTCGGCCGGCTCCGGCGGCATCACCGCCGTCGGTTCCTTCTCGTTCGGCTCGGCCACCATGGGCCTGCCCGCGACCGGCGCCAAGTTCGGTGCCGCACTGGCGGACTGACGGCAACGGCGTTCTCGTACGACACATACATCTGCGGACGACGCATACATCCCTGTACGACGACAACTCTCCGTACGACCATTCCCCCACGCACCCGACAGGAGACAGCAGCATGAAGAGGCGCAAGGGAACCTGGCGCACGGGACTCGCCGTCGTCATGGCGGTGACGGGAGCGGCCGCGCTGCCCGCCGCCCAGGCCGCCGGGGATACTCCGTCGGCCACGGCGAAGCCCAGGGACGACTTCAACGGCGACGGCTACGCCGACCTCGCCGTGGCGGCGCCCGAGGCGACCGTGGACGGGAAGACGCGCGCCGGGTATGTCGCCGTGGTGTACGGCTCGGCGAGCGGGCTCGACACCGCGTCCAAGCAGGTCATCAGCCAGAACAGCGCCGGGGTCACCGACTCCGCCGAGACCGACGACCGGTTCGGCAGCGCGGTCAGCACCGCCGACCTGGACCGGGACGGGTACGCGGACCTGATCGTCGGCGTCACCGGCGAGGACTCCGTCGAAGGGGGCGCCGAGACCGGGCTCGTGCAGGTCGTCTGGGGCGGGGCGAACGGGCTGTCGGGCGGTGCGGCGCTGGCGTACGGGCACCACACCTACGACCGGCTCAGCGCCAAGGACCAGCTCACCGTCGGCGATGTGAACGGTGACGGGGCGACCGACCTGGTGGTCGTGGAGAGCCTCACCAAGCTGCGGATCGTCAAGGGGCCCTTCGGACGGGACGGTTCCGCGAGCGGCGGGGAGCAGATCGTGCACGACGACTCCGATCCCCGCTTCCTGGACCTGGCCACCGGTGACGTGAACGGTGACGGCATCGACGACGTCGTCGCCGCCATGAACGACGGCGACGAGTACGACGCCCGCCGCGTCACGTACTGGCAGGGCACGAAGGACGGCCTCGCCGAGGGTGTCGTGCTCCGCGACAGCAGGGACTGGCGGGTGCAGGGCGGCGAGTCGCTCGACCTGGGTGATGTGAACGGCGACGGCTACGAGGACATCGTGGTGGGGCGCCCTGTGGACGGCTACGACAGCGACCTCGACACTCCGATCCCCAAGGGCGGCCGGGTCGCCTTCATCCCGGGTTCCGCGAGCGGGCCCGTCGGCACCAAGGCGATGTACGTCAACCAGGACAGTGCCGGAGTGCCGGGCGCCGCCGAGCGGATGGACGGTTTCGGTTCCGACGTCTCGGTCGCCGATGCCAACGGCGACGGGTACGCCGATGTCTCGACGGGCGTGCCGGGCGAGGACTTCAGCGGGCTGAGCAACGCCGGCGGCGCCATCGTGCTGCGCGGCAGCGCGAGCGGCCTGACCGGCACCGGCGCCGCGGGGGTCAACCAGGACACCACCGGTGTGCCGGGCGCGGCGGAGAACAGCGACGCCTTCGGCCGCACCACCCACCTCGTCGACGGCAACGGCGACGGCCGCGCCGAACTCGTCGTCGGCGCACCGGGGGAGAACGCGAACGCCGGGTCGGTGTGGGTGTTCAAGTCCACGTCGGCCGGCATCACCCCGACCGGCTCGTTCACCTTCGGCGCAGGCACCCTCGGCACGGTCGCCGCGAACGCGAAGCTGGGCTCCGGGTTCAACTCCTGATCGATCGCCGGACCCGTTGTGGCAAGGGCACGTTCCCGTGCCGCAACGGGTCTTCTGTTGTCTCCCTATTTGTCATGCACGCGAAGCTCGTAGTTCAGCAGCCGGACCGCCCATGGGCGTGAGCATCCGAAGTGTCCAACAGGCCAGCGAGGCAGGGGAGTTCGCCGATGACCGGTGTTTCCGGATCCGTATCGCCCGACCGACGTCGCTTTCTGACCGCGGGCGCCGCGGTGCTCGGAGCCGCGGCCTCCGCCCAGCTGTGGCTGCCGACCGCCGCCCGAGCCGCCGAAACACCGCTGCCCGACGGCGTGTTCAGCCTCGGCGTCGCCTCCGGCGACCCGCTGCCCGACGGCGTCGTGCTGTGGACGCGGCTCGCCCCGGATCCGCTGAACGGCGGTGGCATGCCCGACCGCGTCGTCTCCGTCGAGTGGGAGGTCGCCGAGGACGAACGGTTCGGAAAGCCGGTGCGCCGCGGTGTGGCCCAGGCCCGGCCCGAGCTGGGGCACAGCGTCCACGTGGACGTACGACGGCTGCGCCCGGGGCGTACGTACTGGTACCGCTTCCGCGCGAGCGGCCAGATCTCGCCCACCGGCCGCACCCGCACCGCCCCCCACCCGCACAGCTCCGGCGGCCGGCTGCGCATGGCGCTGGCCTCCTGCCAGAACTGGCAGCACGGCTGGTTCACGCCGTACGCCGACATGCTGGCCCAGGACCCCGACTTCGTCCTCTTCGTCGGCGACTACATCTACGAGTCCACGCCGTCGGCGACGGGCGTGCGCCGGCACGAGGGCACGGGTGAGCCGTACAGCCTGGTCCAGTACCGCAACCGGTACGCCCAGTACCGCACCGACCCGGACCTCGCCGCGATGCACGCGAACGCGCCCTGGGTGGTCACCTTCGACGACCACGAGGTCGACAACGACTTCGCCGGAGAGATACCGCAGGACCCCGGCAAGCAGCCGCACGACGCCTTCGTGGCCCGCCTCACCGCGGCCTACCAGGCGTACTACGAGCACATGCCGGTCCGGGCGAGCGCCATCCCGAACGGCCCGCACATCCAGATGTACCGCCGCCTGGAGTTCGGCCGCCTGGCCCGGCTCAGTGTGCTGGACACCCGGCAGTACCGCAGCGACCAGGCCACCAGCCAGGAAGGCGCCCAGGACCCCTCGCTCACCATGCTCGGCGCCGAGCAGAAGCAGTGGCTCCTCGACGGGCTGCATGACTCGCCGGCCCGCTGGAACATGATCGGCTCGCAGATCATGATGGCCGAGACCGACCTCAAGGTCGGCGAGGGCAAGCTCTGGTACTACGACGCCTGGGACGGCTACCAGGTCGAACGAGGCGCCCTGATGCAGGAGTTGAAGCAGGTCCGCAACCCGGTCGTGTTCACCGGCGACCGCCACCTCACCATGATCAGCGACCTCAAGGAGGACTACGCCGACCCGGACTCCGACGTCGTGGGCGCGGAGTTCGTGGGGACGTCCATCTCCAGCAACGGCGACCAGGACCAGGCCGCCTTCCACAAGGAGTGGGACCCGCGCCTGCCGGACAACCCGCACTGGAAGCTGCTCGACGCGCACCGCGGCTACCACCTCTTCGACATCCGCCGCGACGGCATCGACGCGCAGGTCAGGATCGTGGACACGGTGCGTCAGCAGACGGCCACGCCGAGCACGCTGGCGCGGCTGCGGGTCGAGGCGGGGCAGCCGGGCGTCGAGGTCGTGTAGCTCCCGTAACCGCTGTGACTCCCGTAACTCCTGGTGGGGGACCTGGGACTCATCCGTGTCCCAGGTCACTCTCAGCCCAGTCCCAGGAAGCTCTCTTACCGTCCTCTGACCATGGAGACGGACTGTACGAGAGATGAACTCCCGGCCAACGGCAGCGTGATCGCCCCGCTGCCCACCGGGACCCGGCTGCTGCACATCGGCCCGCACAAGACGGGCACCACCGCGATCCAGGGCGCCCTGTTCGAGGCGAGGGACGAGCCGGCCCGGCACGGCGTCGCGTGGCCGGCCACCACCCGGCACCCCATGGAGGCGGTGCTGGCCGCCTGCGCCCGCACCGGCATGATGGGCGACACCCCGCCCGCCGAGCGGCACTGGGAGCGGCTGCTGGAGCAGGTGCGTGCCACCGGCCGGCGCACGTCGGTGATCAGCAGCGAGTTCTTCGCCGACGCCCCTTGCGCCGAGGCCATCGAGCGGATCGTCGAGCAGCTCGGCGGCGAGCGCGTGCACGTCCTGGTCACGCTGCGCCCGCTGGCGCGGATCATGCCCTCGCAGTGGCAGCAGTACGTGCAGAACGGCCTGCGCATGGGCTACGAGGACTGGCTGCGGCACCTGCTCAGGAAGCCGCCGTACGACAAGCCCAGCCCCAGCTTCTGGCACCGGCACCGGCACGACCGGCTCGTCGAGCGCTGGGCCCGGGTGGTCGGACCGGAGCGGGTCACCGTCGTCGTGGTCGACGACCGGGACCGGGAGGGCCTGATGCGCGCCTTCGAGGCGCTGCTCGGACTGCCCGCGCATCTTCTGCGGCCCGATCCGGACGCGGCGAATCGCTCGCTCACCCTCGCCGAGACCGAAATGCTGCGGAATCTTAATAAGGAATTCCGCGCCAATGAACTGCCCGAGGAGCTCTATTCACAGCTCGTCCGGAACGGCGCCGTGATGCATATGAAGAACACGTGCACTCCCGGTCCCGGCGACGTGAAGATCCGCACTCCGCAGTGGGCCGTCGAGGCCGCCGCCGGGATCGGTGCGGAGATCGCGGAGCGTATCGGCGGGTCGGGGGTGCGAGTTATCGGCGATATGCGCCTTTTGTCCGCTGTGCAGGTGTCCGCCACGCAGAAGTCCGCGCCCCCGACGGTCGCAGACCGCGCATCGCCCCCGAGGTCGCGGCACAGGCGCTCTACGGGGCCCTCGCCGCGGCGGCCACCGCGCCCGTACGGCACACCGCGGCCGCCAAGTCGCGTACGGTTCACCAGACCTCGTCGAAGGAACTCGTGCGGGTACT
This sequence comes from Streptomyces sp. DT2A-34, assembly GCF_030499515.1. Lineage (NCBI taxonomy): Bacteria > Bacillati > Actinomycetota > Actinomycetes > Kitasatosporales > Streptomycetaceae > Streptomyces > Streptomyces sp. DT2A-34. Next base: position 6,790,218 of record NZ_JASTWJ010000001.1, read on the forward strand.
CGGCCACCGTTGCCTCAAGCGGCTACGGCTTCGCTGAACGCCTGTGCCGTTACTCACAGCAAATACCGTGAACCTCCGGAGAGGCTCTCCGCAATGACCATGCGTACAAGGTGAATGACAGGTTGCGCGCACATATGCAGCCGGGGACGCTCACCTTGCACTGCGGTAACCCCAAGTGGGACCATTTCCAAGTTCCCAGTCGCCACAAGGTAGGTCACCTGTGTCCCAGCACATAGCCAAGCCCCGTACCACCGCAGTGATCCTGGCCGGTGGCACCGGTCAGCGCGTGGGTCTGTCGATCCCCAAGCAGCTGCTGAAGATCGCCGGCAAGGCAGTCATCGAGCACACGCTGACCACCTTCGAGAAGGCCGACTCCATCGACGACATCATCGTGCTGATGGCGCCGGGCTACGTGCCGGACATCGAGAAGATCGTCGCCAAGGCCGGGTTCACGAAGGTCAAGAAGATCATCGAGGGCGGCTCGACCCGCAACGAGACGACCGAGCGCGCCATCGAGGCGCTCGGCGAGGGCCTGGCCGAGGGCGAGGACCTCAACGTCCTCTTCCACGACGCCGTACGCCCCTTGCTGTCGCAGCGCGTCATCGACGACTGCGTCGTGGCGCTGGAGCGCTTCCAGGCCGTCGACGTCGCCATCCCGTCCGCGGACACCATCATCGTGACCCGCACGCACGGTGAGGACGGCGAGTTCATCACCGAGATCCCGGACCGCTCCCGGCTGCGCCGCGGCCAGACGCCGCAGGCGTTCAAGCTGTCCACGATCAAGCGGGCCTACGAGGTCGCCGCCGGGGACCCCAACTTCCAGGCCACGGACGACTGCTCCGTCGTGCTCAAGTACCTGCCGGACGTGCCGATCCACGTCGTCGCGGGTGACGAGTACAACATGAAGGTCACCCAGCCCGTCGACGTCTTCATCGCCGACAAGCTCTTCCAGCTGGCCTCCACCGCCGCTCCCGAGCAGGTGAGCGAGGAGGCCTACCGCCAGCTGCTGACCGGCAAGACCTTCGTCGTCTTCGGCGGCAGTTACGGCATCGGCAAGGACATCGCCGAACTCGCCGAGTCCTACGGCGCCACGGTGTACGCGCTGGGCCGCTCCACCACCGGCACCCACGTGGAGAACCCGGAGGAGGTCGACGACGCGCTGTCCAAGGCGTACGCCGAGACCGGCCGCATCGACTACGTCGTGAACACCGCCGGTGTGCTGCGCATCGGCAAGCTCGCCGAGACCGACAACGCCACCATCGAGGAGGCGCTGAAGGTCAACTACCTCGCCCCGGTGCAGATCGCGCGCTCCTCGTACAAGTACCTGTCCGAGACCAAGGGCCAGTTGCTGCTGTACACCTCCAGCAGCTACACCCGCGGTCGCGCCGAGTACAGCCTCTACTCCTCGACCAAGGCCGCCATGGTGAACCTCACCCAGGCCCTGTCCGACGAGTGGGCCGGCGACGGCATCCGCGTCAACTGCATCAACCCGGAGCGCACCGCCACCCCGATGCGCACCAAGGCCTTCGGACAGGAGCCCGCGGGCAGCCTGCTCTCCTCCGAGGCCGTCGCCCGCACCTCGCTGGACGTGCTGCTGTCCGAGCTGACCGGCCATGTCATCGACGTCCGCCAGCAGGACCCGACGGCGCCCGCCGGAAAGGCGTCCGGCTTCGAGCAGGCGCTGGCCAGTGTTCTGGACCGCCAGGACGGCGTGGCATAATCAGCTGTCAATAGCCTTAGGGAATTCAGGCCTCTGCGATTCTTCGTTCACGAAGAATTCACAGGGGCCTGAGTCCTTCACCCCTCAGACCGGCCCCTCCCACTGAGCAGGTTCTCCGTGATATCCACCGCTATTCGCGTCGCCCGGGTGGGCAGCCCGGCCGAGCTGGCCGCGGCGGCCCTCATGATCCTGGGCTTCCCGGCGCTCATGCTGGCCGCGCTCGTCCCGAGCGTTCCCGCCTTCGCGGCCGCGGCCGCCGTGACGTACCTGGCGGACCACTATCTGCACCGCAAGAGCAGCTATCTGGTCAACCGCCTGAGCAAGGTGCGGGCCGGTCTGTCGATCCGCTTCCTGATCAGACAACTGCTGCTGATCCTGCTGCTGGCCCGGCTCGGTTTCGCGGACGACCTGATCTACTACGGCGCGATCGCCTGCTTCATAGCGTTCTACGGCCTCCAGGCCCCGCACGGCGCGCTGGTCACCCTGATCCGCAACCGCCGCCGTATGCCGGTCGCCACCCGCAACGTCGACCTCGCCTCGCGCATCCGCATCCCGGACGCCCCGCCGCGGAGGCTGCTGCACCGCTCCGCCGAGAAGATGCTGCACCTCGACCTCGCGGCCGTCGCGGGCATCCTCGTCTCGGCGGCCCTGGAGTCGGCCGTGGCCGGCTTCATCGGCATCGGCGTCACGGTGGGCGTGGGCTGCCTGTACGTCATGGCGCTCGTGCCCTACGTCCGCGGCCGGAAGATCCCGCCGAGGGCCGACACCGTCCTGGCCGCCGTCGACGACTGGCTGGCCGAGTACCGGCCCGAGACGGTGCTGTACTTCTCCGGCTCCAAGGACTCCGCCTACCAGGTCAACATGTGGCTGGAGACCATGGAGCAGCTCGACTCCAAGCCGCTGATCATCCTGCGCGAGCGGGTCATCCTGAACAACCTGGCGCCGACCACGGTCCCCGTCATCTGCGTGCCCGGCGGCGTGCACCTGATGAACATGGACCTGTCCAACGTGCGCGTCGCGCTGTACGCCGCGAACGTCGGCAAGAACATCCACCTGCTGCGCGTCCCCACCATGAAGCACGTCTTCATCGGCCACGGCGACAGCGACAAGCTCGCCAGCGTCAACCCGTACAGCAAGGTCTACGACGAGGTGTGGACCGCCGGGCGCGCGGGCCGCGACCGGTACGCCATCGCCGACGTCGGCGTCCGCGACGAGGACATCGTCGAGGTCGGCCGCCCGCAGCTGGCGCCGATCCATACCTGGCAGGGTGTGCCGGAGGGGCGTATCCCGACCGTGCTCTACGCCCCCACCTGGGAGGGCTGGGACGGCAACCCCGGCAACACCTCGATCGTGCTCGCCGGCGAGAACATCGTGCAGAAGCTGGTGACGGCCGACCCGCCGGTCCGCGTGCTGTACAAGCCGCACCCCTTCACCGGCACCGTCAGCGCCGAGGCCAAGGCCGCCAACCAGCGGATCGTCGCGCTGGTCCAGCAGGCCGGCGCCGAGCGCGCCACCGACTCGCGCTTCCAGGCCGACGCCGCCGCGCAGACCGCCGCCAAGGCCGAGCTCGCCCGCATCGAGGCCCGCCTCGCCGAGCTGTCCGGCAAGGGCAAGGGCAACGGCAAGGGCGACGAGGCCGAGGCCACCCGCGACGGCCTGGTGGACGTCGCCAAGCACGAGGAGATCGCCCGGCTGCGCGCCGAGTGGAACACCGCGTACTGGCGTTCCTTCGGCAGCCACGAGCACCGCGTCATCACGGGCGCCGAGCCGCGCCTGTACGACTGCTTCAACGTCTCCGACGCGATGGTCTCCGACATCTCCAGCGTGGTCTCCGACTTCATCGCCAGCGGCAAGCCGTACGCCGTCACGGACTCCGCCGAGCTGGGCGTGGAGGAGTTCAAGCGGCAGAACACGGCGGTGCGCGCCGCGACGATCCTGTCCAACAGCGCGGCCGAGCTGGGCGGCCTGCTGGACGCCGTACGCGACCCGGCGTCGGACCCGCTGGCCGAGGACCGGGGGGACCTCAAGCGGTACCTGCTCGGCCCGGACGAGCCGACCTCCATCGAGCAGTTCAACACCGCCGTGTCGGACCTCGCCATCAAGGCCGAGACGCGCAACGTCGGCCAGGAGTCACGGGTGGCGGCCGGAGCCGCCGAGGCCGCGCCGGCGACCGTACCCGCGCAGCGGGTGTCGGCGGCCGGGGACGATGTGACGGCCTGACCCGCACCACCGACGGCGCGGCCCCCGAGGAGCACTCCTCGGGGGCCGCGCCGTTTCTGGTGGGCCTCTTCTAGTGGGCCTCTTACTTTGCCCGAATACCGTGAGCCCATGTCAGCTCGCTATGTGATCCGGCTCACCAAAGCATGGGCGTGAGGCAACCGCTTGCAATGACCAGCCGTCTATCAAGTAGCGAATGAGGCGATACGGGGGAAATATCCCGTCGACAAGGGGGAAACGTGACCGTCACGCAGCCTGATGTGACTGTGATCATCGGGGCGTACGAAGCGATGCCGTACCTGATCGAGTGCCTGGCGTCAGTCGAGGCACAGACCATCGATCCGGAGCGCATCGAGGTCATCGCCGTCGACGACGGTTCGACGGACGGCACGGGGGAGTGCCTGGAGGAGTTCGCGGCCCGCGCGCCCATGCCGGTGACCGTGATCCGGCAGGACAACTCCGGTGGCCCCAGCGGCCCGCGCAACGTCGGTCTGGGGAAGGCGGCCGGGCGCTACGTCTTCTTCCTGGACGCCGACGACCGGCTGGGCCCCGAGGCCCTGGAGCGCATGGTCGCGATGGGCGACAGGAACGGCACGGACGTCATCCTCGGCCGGGTGGAGGGCGTCAACCGCACCGCGCCGAAGTCGATGTGGGGCAAGACGCTCGACCGGACCGACGTCTTCTCCTCGAACATCAAGTTCACGCTGAGCGCGCAGAAGCTGTTCCGCCGCGAACTGCTGACCAGGCACCACATGCGCTTCGACGAGTCCCTGTGGACCGGCGAGGACGCGCTGTTCACGATGGAGGCCTATCTGCGGGCCGACGGCGTCTCCGTGGTCGCCGACTACACCTGCTACTACCTGGTGGGCCGCGACGACGGCAAGCACGTGACGAAGAGCGGCGGTTACACCCTGCGGTTCGACTCCGCACGCGCCCTGATGAACCTGATAGCCGAGCACATACCCGCCGGCGACCGGCGCGACCTGCTCATGGTCCGCCCCTTCCTGATCACCCTGCTGCCGCAGTTCGGACCCAAGTACGCCAAGGACAGCGAGAAGGTCAGGCGGCACAAGCTGGAACTGGCCAAGCCCCTGATGGACGCGTACTGGACGCCGGGCATCGCCCGCCGCCTCAAGGTCGAGGAGCGCCTGCGACTGCACCTGGTCGCCGAGCAGCGCCCCGAACTCCTGCTGCCCGTCGTGGAGTTCGTCAAGGCCAAGAAGCAGCCGACGGCCCTCCTGGAGAAGAAGGGCCGCCGTGTCTACCTCGCCTACCCGCACTTCCGGGACGCCGCGGCCGGCATACCCGACTCCGTCTACCTCGCCGAACCGCGCGAGGCCCGCGCCTTCCCCGGCTACCGGGAGGGCGGCGCGGACTCGTTCCTGCGGCGGGCGGTGCGCAAGGCGCGGCGGATGCTGACGGCCTCGCGCGAGGCTACGCCGGGTGGGCGGGCTGCTCCCGCGTGAGGGAGCGTCGCTGATCCGGGATCTCGGCCGGGAGCTCCGCCGCCAGCCGCTCCTCCATCCGCGCTCGGTGCTCCTGCGCGGCCGAACACAGCGCCTGTACAGCCTCGTTGAAGCGCGCCTGTGACGTGGGCTCGGCCGGCCCCAACAGGTGCTGCTTCAACTCCTCCCGCGCTGCGGCGAGTTGGTCCTTCTCCGGGTGCCGGACCGCGCCCAGCAGTTCCGGCACCCCGGCCGCGTCCGGCGTCAGCACGGTCGCCGCGCGCACGGTCGGGAAGGCCTTGCGGAACACGTCCTCCGCGAGCCCACTGGTGTTCGCCACGGCGTACGGCTTCCCGCTCGCCAGGAAGTCGCTGATCACGCTCGACACATCGCTGATGAGCAGATCGGCCCGGTTGAAGCAGGCGTACAGCGTGGGCCGCGCGGCCGTCACGACCTGGTGCTCCCACTCCGGCAGCGAGGCCCAGTACGCCTCCTCCCAGGCGGCTGTGGCCTGTGCCACCGCCTCCGCCCGCCCCGCCTCCGGCGCCGACTGGAGCATCATCCGCTCGACCTGATCGGCGCTCGCCCGCACGACCGTCGTGGTGAGACGGTCCAACTCCTGCGTACGGAGGGTGAGTTCCCCGGTGTCCTGGGGCCGCTCACCCGTCCGCTCCCGGTTCGCAGCCCTGATCAGCTCGCGGATCCGCAGATCGGCCGCCCCGGCTCGCGGATCCACCGACCCCGTCAGCGGATGCGGCTTGTACAGCAGCCGTACACCGGGGTCGGCGAGCAGCGCCCGTACGAGGTTCTCGCCGGCCTCGATCACCGAGGTGTTGCCGGGGTTGCCGTCCCAGCCCTCCCAGGTCGGCGCGTACAGGACGGTCGTGTACGTACCGGCCGGCGGGCCCGCGTACGGCTGTACGGCGTCAAGCTGCGGGCGGCCGATCTCCACGACGTCCTTGTCCTCGACGCCGACCTCGGCATACGCATACCGCTCGCGCGCCGCGGGCCCCGCCACCCACACCTCGTCGTAGGCCTTCGCGTACGGGTTGCAGGACGACAGCTTGTCGCTCTCCCCGTGGTTGACGAAGGTGTGCTTGAGGGTGGGGATGCGCAGGACCTGGGAGGTCTTGCCGGAGTTGGAGGGGTGGATGAGCATCCGGAGCGTGGACTGCTCCAGGTGCATCAGGGTGGAGACCTTCGGCAGACAGAGGATCGGCACGTCGGTCGGCGCGATCTTCTGCACCATGAACCGCTCCCGCAGCACGATCAGCGGACGGCCGTCCAGCTTCGCGAGCGGCTCCAGCCACATGTTCGCCTGGTACGCCGAGGAAGCGCCGCCGGAGAAGTACAGGCCGACCGTCGGCCGGTACTCCGCCAGCCAGGCGTCCAGCCACTCCAGCGCCTCCCGCTCGCCCGCCGGGCGACGGCTCGGCAGCAGCCGTACGAGAAGGTCGTGCAGACCCAGCAGGGCGAGGCCGAGGGATAGGGCGATGCCGACGGCCGCGCAGCGGGGGTCGTCGAGGGCCGCCGTGGTCAGCAGGCCCGCCGTGGCCGGGAGGCCGAAGACCAGCAGGCGGGGGCCGGGGCGGCGCAGCAGCAGGGGCGGGGCGGGGGACAGGCGCAGCCCGGAGGCGTCGATGTTGCGGGTGACCACCGGCAGGGTGCGGGTGCGGCGGACCAGCACCGAGACCGCCTGGATCGCGCAGTGCAGGGCGTAGAAGGCGAGGAGGCCCGCGACCAGCGGGCCGTACACCGTCTCCCGGTCCTGCTCGCCGAGCCGCAGCAGGGCCACGACCAGCAGCAGGTCCCGCAGCACATGCCGCGCGGTGATGTCCGCGTGCGACTTGGCGAACACCGACAGCATGCCGCGCTGCCAGCGCAGCAGCACACCCTCGAGGGCCAGGGACGTGACTGTCGCGGCGAGCAGCACCGGGACGTGCGGGTGCAGCGCCGCCACGGCCTGGGCACCGAAGGCGGCGGCCAGGAGAGCCGTGACGAGCGCTCTCACCGGGAGGCGGGACAGGGGTGTGGGCAACTGCGGTCACTCCAAGGTCGGGGCGGGACGTTGTGCGCCCGGGTTAACGCGCACCGACCTCCGGACGACACGCGAGTGTCCGGATGGTTTGGAGTGACCGAGGCTGCCGGAACCCCGCCCCTACCGCCGTAACCCCGCCCCTACCGTCTACCGTCCCGACTGCAGCGCCCGGCGGATCGGGCCGCCCACCACACGGCGGGCCCGGCGGTAGACGGACGCCGCGGGCAGCCCCGTGCCCGGCTTGGCGGTGCGGGCCACCTCGCGCCTCAACCGGTCGTTGTCCGTGGAGAGTTCGGTGATACGGCTCTGCAGCCAGCCGAACCGGGTGGTGAGCGAGGTGAGGTCGGCGTCGTTCCAGGGGCGGACGCCCGCCGGGAAGGCCAGCGACCGCATGCGCTCCTCGAAGGCGGCACCGCCGTCGCCGTGCGTGAACGTGTTCTCCAGGCCGTTGCGGTCCAGGAACGCCGTGAACCGCTCGAACCGCTCCTGGTGGCCGCTCATCAGGGCGCCGAAGTCGGCCTCCTCGTACAGCGACGCCGGGTCCAGGTCCTCGGGCAGCTTGTCGATCCGGCGGTGCGGGATGCCGAAGTAGCGGCACAGCTCCAGCGTGCGCGAGTCGCCGCACAGCACGGTCGCCGGGGTGCCCGCGAGCAGCGCGGCGATGTTGCCGTGGATGCGGGAGCCGAAGGAGAAGTCGAACGCGCGCAGGTCGTCGATCCAGGTGACCGGGTCGATGTAGACGCGGACCTTGTCCTCCCGGTACATCGGGTGCTCGGGGTGCGTCGGCATCGCCGTCACCAGACCGTTCGGGTCGGACAGGTCCCGCCAGTGCAACTGCCGTGCGTCGCTGAGGTTCTGGCCGATGAAGCGCAGGTTCGGGTAGCGGGCGTGGGCGCGGGTGATGACCCGGTCCAGGCCCTGGGATTTCACCGCGCTGTGCGAGCCGTTGACCGCGATCCGGGAGCCCGGGTGGAGGGCCGGCTCCCGCTTGGTGACGGTGAGTTCCTTGCCGTACATGAAGAGCGACGGGCAGCCGATGACCTCGACGTCCCGGAAGCCCAGGTCCTTGAGGTACTTCTCGGTGAACTCGCCCCGGACCCCGATGGAGGCGCTGCGGTCGAGCACGGCGGAGACGAACTCGCGCACCGTGGGCTCGATGCCCTTCAGCCGGGCCGCGTTGTAGCCGAGCCCGGCCTGCGCGCCGACCCCCACCACGACCACGGGGATCCGCAGCTTGCCGATCAGCCGCGTCAGCCGCTTCAACTGCGCCTCGAACGAAGGCCGGAACGCGTTCGCGAGCGGGACGACGAAGGCGTCGTACTCCTCGTTGATCCGGCCGGCCGCCGAGATGTCGGTGCGGATGCCGTTCGAGAAGACCTTGGTCCGCGGGGTTTCGAGGATCTTGTGGGTGACGTCGCTGAAGATCAGGTTGCCGGAGTTGGTGGCGATGACGTCCCGGTGGAGGGCCTCCTCGACGGAGACGACGTCGTAGGGACTCTTGCCGGAGCGGAGGAGCAGGCGTTTCACGGCCTTCAAATTATGTTGGGAGAAACTTCAATTTCCAGATGGAGCCAATACAACCTTTTTGCCGTACGCAAAGCGTGAGCAAACTGCTACAGGGCGCCTGTCCGGAGGCTGGAATCCCCGCGCGCCGCACGATCCACTTCGCGTAGATTGCCGAGCAGGGAACCGGACCCACGTGAGGGGAAAGAGCACAGGTGGCAGGGGCAAGGCAGGGTGTGCGCGAGGCCCGCAGGATTGTCGTCAAGGTGGGGTCCTCGTCGCTGACCACCGCGTCCGGCGGCCTGGACGCCGACCGGGTCGACGCGCTCGTCGACGTCCTCGCCAAGAGCCGCAGCGGCGGGGAGCGGGAGATCGTCCTCGTCTCCTCCGGCGCCATCGCGGCCGGACTCGCCCCGCTGGGCCTGCGCCGGCGCCCCAAGGACCTGGCCCGCCAGCAGGCCGCCGCCAGCGTCGGCCAGGGCCTGCTCGTCGCCCGCTACACCGCCTCCTTCGCCCGTTACGGCGTCCGCGTCGGGCAGGTGCTGCTGACCAGCGACGACATGAGCCGCCGCGTCCACCACCGCAACGCCTCGCGCACCCTCGACAAGCTCCTCGCGATGGGCGCGTTCCCGATCGTCAACGAGAACGACACCGTCGCCACGGACGAGATCCGCTTCGGCGACAACGACCGACTCGCCGCCCTGGTGGCTCATCTGGTGCGGGCGGATCTGCTGGTGCTGCTGTCCGACGTGGACGGTGTGTACGACGGTGACCCCAGCAAGCCGGGGACCTCGCGGATAGCTCAGGTGCGGGGGCCGGAGGATCTCGCGCACGTCGAGATCGGCAGCGCGGGCAAGGCCGGCGTCGGCACCGGCGGCATGGTCACCAAGGTCGAGGCGGCCCGGATCGCGGCCGCCGCCGGCATCCCGGTGGTCCTGACCAGCGCCGTCCACGCCGCCGAGGCCCTGCACGGCGGCGACACCGGCACCTACTTCCACGCCACCGGCAAGCGCTCCGCCGACCGTCTGCTGTGGCTCCAGCACGCGTCCACCCCCCAGGGCTCGCTGACGCTGGACGACGGCGCGGTACGGGCGGTCGTCGAACGCCGCAAGTCGCTGCTGCCGGCCGGAATCGCCGCCGTGGAGGGCGAGTTCAGCGCGGGCGACCCGGTCGAGCTGCGGGACAGCACGGGCCACGCGATCGCGCGCGGGCTCGTCAACTTCGACGCCAAGGAGATCCCGCAACTGCTCGGACGGTCGACGCGGGAACTGGCGCGGGAGCTGGGGGCGGAGTACGAGCGTGAGGTCATCCACCGGGACGATCTGGTGATCCTGCAGCCCTGAGCGGCGGCGCGGTGGCGGCGCGGACCTGGCATCCCCGGCCGAAAACGGGGTGAACGCCCTGCGATACGTGTCGCCCTGAGGTGGACGTTCCGCGCTGCATTGCCCTGGGGGGCCACCCCCGGACTCCCGGCCGAAAACGGGGTGAACGCCCTGCGATAGGAGTCGCCCTGAGGTGGACGTTCCGCGCTGCATTGCCCCGGGGGCCACCCCCGGACCCCCGGCCGAAAACGGGGTGAACGCCCTGCAATAGGAGTCGCCCTGAGGTGGACGTTCCGCAAAACCGCCCCGCGAGCCCTTGCGGCCTGCTCAACTTTGTCTCAGGGACATTCCGCACGACCACGGTGTCGGTCACTGCGTAAAGGAGGCCGTTGTGAGACGAGTGCGCCCTGGGACGGCGTCCCGCGGTGCCGGTGGGGCCTCGTCCCGTGCGGCCGGTGAGGAGCGCGCCTTGACGAGCGTCGCGGCCGGCGACCGGTACGAGGAGCCCAAGGACCTGCCCCGCCTGTGGCACGTCACCCTCAGCGTCTCCGGCCAGGAGGCCCCGCTGAAGGAGGTGCGGCGCGCCCTCGAACAGCTCGCCCACGACCACCCCTTTCTGCTGACCAGCAGGTACGCCACCGACCACGCCGAGATCCGCTACTGGGAAGAGGCCCGCGACCTGCACGACGCGGCCGCCGTCGCGCTGCGCCTGTGGGGCGAGCACCGGCAGAGCGCGGGGCTGCCGCCCTGGGAGATCGTCGGCCTGGAAGTCATCGACCGCGAGACCTACCACCAGCGGATCGCCGAAGGCTACGGGCCGCTGCCGGCGACCCCCGTGGGCGTCCATCCCTTCTAGTGCGCCTACTAGTGCGCCTACTAGTGCGCCTAAACCGGCGCCGCTCTCGCGGACCTGGGTTGCGCGCCGTCGCGGTTCCTCAATCGATGGTTGCGGTGCGTAGGGGGCAAACGAGGGCGAGAGGTGCGTATCGGTTCTGTCTCGGGAGATGGGACAGCGGCAGGACGCCGGCCCCGGTCGCACTACCCTTCTTTCATGACCACGCTTTCGCCGTACGACTCCATGTCCCCGGTCACCCAGGCCGCCTACCGCGCCAAGGCCGCCGCCGCCGACCTCGCCCCGCTGCCGCGGGCCGAGAAGGACGACGCGCTGCTCGCCATCGCGGACGCCCTGGAGGTCCGTACGAGCGAAATCGTCGAGGCCAACGCCAAGGACATCGCCAAGGCCCGCGAGGCCGGCACCAGCGAGGCGATCATCGACCGGCTGACGCTCACCCCGGAGCGCGTGCGGGCCATCGCCGCCGATGTGCGGGACGTCGTCGCGCTGCCCGACCCGGTCGGTGAGGTCGTCCGCGGGTCCACCCTCCCCAACGGCATCGACCTGCGCCAGGTCCGCGTCCCGCTCGGCGTCGTCGGGATCATCTACGAGGCCCGCCCGAACGTCACCGTGGACGCCGCCGCCCTCTGCCTGAAGTCCGGCAACGCCGTGCTGCTGCGCGGCTCGGCCTCGGCGTACGAGTCGAACACCGCACTCGTCCGGGTGATCCGGGACGCCGTGGGCGGGGCCGGGCTGCCCGCCGACGCCGTGCAGCTGGTGCCCGGGGAGAGCCGTGAGAGCGTGCGCGAGCTGATGCGCGCCCGCGGCCTCGTCGACGTGCTGATCCCGCGCGGCGGCGCCGCGCTGATCCAGACCGTCGTGTCGGAGTCGATCGTTCCCGTCATCGAGACCGGCACCGGCAACTGCCACGTCTACGTCGACGCCCACGCCGACCTCGACATGGCCATCGACATCCTGATCAACTCCAAGGCCCAGCGCGTCAGCGTCTGCAACGCCGCCGAGACCCTCCTGGTCCACCAGGACATCGCCCCCGAGTTCCTGCCGCGCGCCCTGGACGCCCTCGCGGAGGCCGGGGTGACCGTGCACGCCGACGAGAGGGTGCTGGCGTACGCCAAGGACTCCAAGGCGACCGTCGTCGAGGCCACGGCCGAGGACTGGGAGACCGAGTACCTGTCCTACGACATCGCCGCCGCGGTCGTGGACTCGCTGGACAAGGCCGTCGAGCACATCCGCCTGTGGACCTCCGGCCACACCGAGGCCATCGTCACCACCTCCCAGCAGGCCGCCCGCCGGTTCACCCAGCTGGTCGACTCCACGACGGTCGCGGTGAACGCCGCCACCCGGTTCACGGACGGCGGCCAGTTCGGCTTCGGCGCGGAGATCGGCATCTCCACGCAGAAGCTGCACGCGCGCGGGCCGATGGGGCTCCCGGAGCTGACGAGCACGAAGTACATCGTCACCGGAGACGGGCACGTACGGCGCTGACCCGGCGAGGTCGCTTCGCTGACAGGCGCGCCCTTGCTGTGCGGGGGCGCGTCGGAGGGCGCGGCGGCGCAGGGCGCGCGGCCAGGGCATATGCGGCCGACACGCGCCCCGCTCTGCGTCCGTGCCGCACAGAGGTGTCTCACAAGGCAGATGAATTTCCATACCGTCTGCCCAAATTGACCCCCCAGGACTACTCTGGATCCGTGCCGGAGGACGTGGGGGGCACGCCGTTCCCTGACGGCTGGGAGCCCGACGACGACCACGACCGCGGGGTGTCGGACGAAGAGTTCGCCTCCGCGGTCTTCGACGAGGCCTTCGTACGGGCGGCCGTGGTGCACGAGCCGACCGCCGTCGAACGCCTCCTGGCCGCCGCCCAGGCGAGAGCGGAGGCCTCCGAGGCGGAAGCGCGCCGGGCACCCGGCCGGGGTGAGCGGTTCGACGACGGGTACGGCCCCGAGGGCCGCACCGGTTTCGGCCATGATCCCGAGCTCGACGATCTGGACGACACGGACATACTCGAGGGCCGTTACGGCGCCCCCGGGGCGTACGGCAAACAGGTCCGCTGGCATCGCCCCGTCGCTTGGGTGCTCGCCCTCGTGATGGGCATCGGCATGGTCGCGCTGGCCTTCGCCGCGGTCTACCGCGGCGCCTCCTCCAACGGCCGGGACCAGATCACGCCGCCCGCGTCCACCGGGCTCGAACAGGGGAGCGGGGCGGCTCCCTCCGCCTCCGCCGACCACTCCCAGCCGGCCATTTCGGCCATCCCGCGCACACCCTGAACGGACCTGACCGAGGGCCTGAGCATTGCTGAGAGCTGCCGGACCATCCTGGTGAGAACCTGTCAGAACTTGTCGTGTACCAGGGCGTTTACCGGAGCTCCCCGCGACCTACCCTGAAGATATGGGAGGGCCTGGAGACCCACCCGAGGGGACACCCGAGGGCGGCCCCGGAGGTGGCGAGGACGAGTACCGATCCGTCGTCTTCGACGAGTCGTTCGTCCGTGCTGCCCACCTTCAGGAGTTCTCCGCGCAGGAGCGCATCGCCGACCACGCGCCCGCCGTACGCCGCCGTCCGCCCCTACGCCGGGGCCTGTCCCGGCAGGCGCTGATCCTGGTCCTGTTGATCGCCGTGGCCTTCGGTACGGCGATCTATATGGGTGTACGGCATCCGTATCAGACCCCCGCCGGTTCCGGGCCGCTCGCCGAGCCCCTGCGGATGACCGTCATCCCGCTCGCCCCGCAGGGCAAGGTGCCCGGGACGAGCGACACCGAGTACCTGTACGAGCACAGTCCCGCCGCGCAGTTCCGCATCGGCGCGGAGGGCATTCCGCTGCCGGCCGCGCGGCGTACCGCACACTTCTCGGACAGTCAGGTGACGAACGCGCTGAGTATCGCGAAGGACTACATCGTGCGGTCCGCGCTGTATCCCGAGGTGCTCACCGGGGACCAGATCCGTCCGGTGCGGGTGCTGCTCGATCCCGACCAACTGGACCAGTTCGACCAGAGCTTCAGCCAACCGGCCGCGGACGGGCGGCACGCACCGACCGGATGGCTGGTTCGGTTCGATCCCGCTCAGGCCGAGCTGGCGGATCGCAAGATCCGGGTGCAGGGCACGCTGCAGGCCGCGGAGACCGACTCGTCGACGCTCGAGGTCACGGCCGATCACACGTTTGTGTACGCCCTGCGGGCGGTGGAGACCGGGGATCAGGCCAAGGCGGATCAGAAGGCCGGCGCCGGTAAGGAGGCCTCCGAGGCCTCACTCTTCACCGTGCGCCGGGAGCTGCACTTCCGCTTCGACCGTGAGGACCTGCGGCTGAATCAGGCCCAGCTGGTCGTCTCCTATGTCCAGGCGGGGCCGCTGTCCTGTGCCGAGGACTCCACGAACCGGCTGCATCCGCTGCTGGCGGGGCAGACGGCGAAGGAGGGCGGGCCGGCCGGGACCGACCCGTACGCCACGGGTGGGGCGACGGCGCTGTGCGGGTCGCTGGCGGCGGGGTCCCAGCCGAAGGTGTGAGCCGCTGAAAGTCTCAGTTACCGGAGCCTTGGTCGCCCGTGTCGCCCGTGTCGCCCCGCCTCGGCTCGTCCTTCGGTGGGGCGCTCGTGAAGCCGCCGAAGCCCCTCCGCACCCGGCCGCCCAGGTCCCCGGCGCCGTCGGCGATGTCCGTGACCAGCTTCATCAGGGGGTCCTTGGAGGACTTCACGTGGGTGGCGTAGTGGGACGCCGACTCGCGGAAGGAGTCCGTCACCGAGGTGTCCTTGTCCTCCGCGCGGCGCGGGTAATGGCCGTCCATGATCCGCTGGTAGTCGCGGGACTCGGCCCACTTCTTCAGCTCGGCCGCGCGGACCGTGGTGAAGGGATGGGAGCGGGGCAGGACGTTCAGGATCTTCAGGACCGAGTCGCGCAGGTCGCCGCCCGCCTCGTACTCCTCGGCCTGCTTCAGGAACGCGTCCACGTTCATCTCGTGCAGATGGTGGCCGCCCGCGAGCTTCATCAGGCCGCGCATCGAGGACTGCAGGTCCTGGCCGACGAGCAGGCCGGCCCGGTCGGCGGACAGCTCCGACTTGCGGAACCACTCCCGCAGCGCCGTCACGATCGCCATGATCGCGATGTTGCCCAGCGGGATCCAGGCGACCCGGACGGCCAGGCTGGTGAGGAAGAGGAGGATCGTGCGGTAGACCGAGTGGCCGGAGAGGGCGTGGCCCACCTCGTGGCCGATCACCGTCCGCATCTCCTCCTCGTCGAGCAGCTCCAGCAGACCCGTCGTGACCACGATGATCGGCTCGTCCAGGCCGATGCACATCGCGTTCGGCACCGGGTCCTGGTTGACGTACATCGGCGGGACCTTCTCCAGGTCCAGGATGTAGCAGGCGTCCCGCAGCATGTCGTTGAGGTGCGCGAACTGCTGGTCCGACACCCGCACCGAGTCGGACAGGAACAGCAGCCGCAGACTGCGCTCGGGCAGCAGGCCGCTCAGCGCCTTGAAGACCGTGTCGAAGCCGCTCAGCTTGCGCAGGGCCACCAGGGCCGAGCGGTCCGCCGGGTGCTCGTACGCACGCGAGGAGATCCCCGGGAAACGCCTGCGCTGCCTGCTCGGTACGTTCTCGTGCCCGTTGTGCTCGTGGCCGTCGGACATGTCTTCCCCCATGTGCGTGTGGATGGCTCTGTGCGGCCCTTTGCGGAGCCTTGTTCAGCCCTTTGCGCCCCCGAAGCAGAGCCCAGCCTAGGCGGAGTTACCGTGGACGGGCACTACAGCGAAGGAGTTCCGCGCCATGGAGCACAACCCCGCCGCCGCCTGGCTCACCGAGGCCGCGAGCGCAGCCGAGCAGCAGGGGGCCGGGAATCTGCTCCGGGTCGTACTGATCGTGATGGTCGTGGGCTGTGTGCTGACCGCGTGGTTCCTGTTGCGGGGCTACAGGCGGAAGGACGAATGAGCCGCCGGGAAGGTTCCCCGCGGGCCGTCGCAGGCGCCCCAACGGTGGAGTCGGCGTGATCGCCGCCAGGGCGCCCGCTTACGATGGGCCGACATCTTTATCCCGCCCACACCCGATAGGTCACGCCGAAGATGAGCTTCCACAGCGCAGCTGCCCAGTTGGTCACCCTCGCCGCCGAGGGCGAGGAGCACGGTGGCAACCACGAGAGCATCAGCCCGTGGCTCACCGGGGGTGGCGCCTTCGTCATCCTGATGCTTCTGCTGTGGATCACCACTCGCTTCAACCGCGACCGCTGAGTCCCGACCAGGCCTCTCCCGGTCCGCCCGGGCAGTTGTCGGCCGAAGCCCCTCAGGCGGGGCCGGTAGGGTCTGCACGCATGGGAGAGCAGGACATGCCTACCGGCCCCGGAAGCGGCCCGTCGAACCGCGGCAAGCGCCGCCTCGGCGTCATGGGTGGAACGTTTGACCCGATCCACCACGGCCACCTCGTCGCGGCCAGCGAGGTCGCCGCGCAGTTCCACCTCGACGAGGTCGTGTTCGTGCCGACCGGCCAGCCGTGGCAGAAGAGCCACCGGCACGTCTCCCCGGCCGAGGACCGCTATCTGATGACGGTCATCGCCACCGCCGAGAACCCGCAGTTCTCCGTCAGCCGCATCGACATCGACCGCGGCGGCCCGACGTACACCGTGGACACGCTGCGCGACCTGCGCGCGCTCAACCCGGACACGGACCTCTTCTTCATCACCGGCGCCGACGCCCTCGGCCAGATCCTGACCTGGCGGGACTCGGAGGAGTTGTTCTCCCTGGCGCACTTCATCGGGGTCACCCGGCCCGGCCACCACCTCGACGACTCCGGGCTTCCGGAGGGCGGCGTGTCGTTGGTCGAGGTTCCCGCGCTGGCCATCTCGTCCACCGATTGCCGCGCGAGAGTCGCAAAGGGCGACCCCATCTGGTATCTGGTGCCGGACGGAGTCGTGCGCTACATCGACAAGCGCGAGCTGTACCGCGGCGAGTGAGGCAGTGAGCCGAGAGGGGCAACCGGTGAACGACCGATACGACGCGGGGTACGGGGATGACCAGTACGAACTCGTCGGCTACGACGAGTACGGGCGGCCGGTCTACCGACGGGTCCCGCCCCAGCAGCAGCCGCCCCAGCAGTCGTACGACCCGTACGCGCAGCAGGGGTACGGCTACGACCCGTACGCGACCGGCCGACAGCAGCCGGTCCCGCCGTACGACCCCTACGACACCGGTGTCACCGGTCAGCAGCCGCCCACGCCCGCCTACGACCCGTACGGCACCGGCACGCACCACCAGCAGCAGGCCGGCGGGCACTCGGCGCCGTACGACCCCTACGGCCGTACCGCCACCAGCGGTCAGCAGCATCGCGTCGCCGAGCAGACCGCGTACATCCCGCACCAGGCCGGGCCGGTCGAGGATCCCGTGGTCCAGGACCCCCAGGAGCGGGGGGAGCGGGATTACCGCACTGAGCAGTTCGCCTTCGTCGAGGAGCCCGACTCGGACTCCGAGGACGTCATCGACTGGCTGAAGTTCACCGAGAACCGCACCGAGCGCCGCGAAGAGGCCAGGCGACGGGCACGCGCGCGTGTGATCGCTCTCGTGGTCGTCCTGGCGGTCGCCGCGGCCGGCGGCGTCGGCTACCTCTGGTACGCCGGGAAGCTGCCCGCCCTGTCGTCGTCCGACAGCAAGCAGGGCACCCCGACGGCCGTGGGCGCCCAGAAGCGGGACGTGATCGTCGTCCATCTGCACAACACCAAGAAGGGCGGCACCTCCACGGCGCTGCTCGTCGACAACACCACCACCAACCGGGGCACCACCGTCCTGCTGCCCAACTCCCTCGCCCTGACCGGCGACGACGGCACCACGACCACCCTTGCCAAGTCCGTCGACGACGACGGATCCTCCGGGACGCGCGACGCGATCGACACCGTCCTCGGCACCGAGATCCAGGGCACCTGGCGGCTGGACACCCCCTACCTGCAGAACCTCGTCGACCTGGTCGGCAACATCGAGGTCGACACCGACACCGACGTGCCCGACCCGGACGCCAAGTCCAAGGGCGCCGCGCCCCTCGTACGCAAGGGCGAGGACCAGACCCTCAGCGGCAAGATGGCCGTCGCCTACGCCACCTACAGCGCCTCGGGCGAGGCCCAGAACGCCCAGCTGGAGCGGTTCGGGCAGGTCATGCAGGCCACGCTGCGCAAACTGACCTCGGACACGCAGGGCGCGACCACCACCGTGCAGACGCTCGGGATGATCATCGAGCCGCCGCTGACCGACAAGGACCTCGGCGCCTTCCTCGCCAAGCTCGCCGACCTCGCCAAGGGCGGCGACTACAAGACGGCCCTGCTGCCCGTACAGACCGACGGCACGCTGAGCGCCCAGGCGAGCGCCAGTGTCGTCAAGGACGTCCTCGGCGGCACCGCCAAGAGCCCCGACAAGGACGCCGCCGTCCGCGTGTCCGTCCGCAACGCCAGCGGGGTCAAGGGCAACACCGACAAGGCCCGGGTGGTGCTGCTGAACGGCGGCTTCACCTTCCTGGAGGGCGGTTCGGCGTCCACCGCGGCCACGTCCAAGGTCGTCTACACCGACGCCGCCGACAAGGACAACGCCACCGAGGTCGCCAAGACCCTCGGCCTGTCCTCCACAGCCGTCACCAAGGGCGACGTGTCCGCGAACGCGGACGTCTCGGTGGTCCTCGGCCAGGACTACGAGCCGTCGTCCTCATGACCCCACGGCCCGCATAACCGCAGGCCACCCCACGTGAGCCGGTAATCGCGTGGGGTGCTGTCGGCGGTCCGTGAGACCCTTGGTACCAAACGACCGCCGACCGAAAGCCTTGTAGTGACCGCTACCGACCGTTCCCTTGAGCTCGTCACCACCGCCGCCCAGGCGGCCGCCGACAAGCTCGCCCACGACATCATCGCCTACGACGTCAGCGACGTCCTGTCGATCACGGACGCCTTCCTGCTGGCCTCCGCCCCCAACGACCGCCAGGTCAAGTCGATCGTCGACGAGATCGAGGAGCGGCTCCTGAAGGAGCTCGGCGCCAAGCCGGTGCGCCGTGAGGGCGACCGCGAGGCCCGCTGGGTGCTGCTCGACTACGTCGACATCGTCGTGCACGTCCAGCACAGCGAGGAGCGCGTCTTCTACGCGCTGGAGCGGCTGTGGAAGGACTGCCCCGAGCTCGAACTGCCCGACGACGCCAAGGCCACCCGCGGCAAGGCCGCGGAGCACGCCAAACTGCAGGCCGCCGAGGAGGCCGCCGAGCTGGGCGGTGAGTGGCGATGAGCACCACCGACGAGGTGCCCACGGGGAAGCCCGGCCGCCGCGTCATCCTGTGGCGGCACGGCCAGACCTCCTGGAACGTGGAGCGCCGCTTCCAGGGCACCACCGACGTCGCCCTCACCGAGGCCGGCGTCTCCCAGGCGCGCCGCGCCGCCCGGCTGCTCGTCAGCCTCAAGCCCGACGCGATCATCGCCTCCGACCTCCAGCGCGCCGCGAACACGGCCGCCGAGCTGGCCGCGCTCACCGGCCTGGAGGTGACCCACGACGAGGGCCTGCGCGAGACCTACGCGGGCGCCTGGCAGGGCCTGACGCACGAGGAGATCATCGAGCGGTACGGCGAGGAGTACGCCGCGTGGAAGCGCGGTGAGCCGGTGCGGCGCGGCGGCGGCGAACTGGAGACCGAGGTCGCCGACCGCGCGGCGCCCGTCGTGCTCCGGCACGCCGAGAAGCTCCCCGACGACGGCACGCTCGTCGTGGTCAGCCACGGCGGCACGATCCGTACGACCATCGGGCGCCTCCTCGGCCTGGAGCCCCGGTGCTGGGAGAGCCTCGGCGGTCTCACCAACTGCTGCTGGTCCGTCCTGGGCGCGGGCGCGCGCGGCTGGCGTCTGCTGGAGCACAACGCCGGCACCCTGCCGGAGCCGGTGCTCGGCGACGACGACTGAAGCCGGAGGTCCCGGCCGGGACGACCCGGGACCCGGATTTCACTTTCCGGCAGGTCGCAGGCTAAAGTTCTTCTTGTTCGCCCCGCCGAGCGGGGCGAAACATCATGCGGCTCCGCCGCGTGGCAAGGGGCTATAGCTCAGTTGGTAGAGCGCCTGCATGGCATGCAGGAGGTCAGGAGTTCAATTCTCCTTAGCTCCACAGCGAGACAACAAGATCCCGCCGATCCCTTCGATCGGCGGGATCTTCTGGTATCTGCGGCGGGCGCCCGGATCAACGGCCGGGCCCCCGTGGCCGGTTCGCGCGCGGCACTCGCCTCGCCGAACTGTTCGGGTCCGGCTTGAGTCACTCGGGCCTCGCAGGCGTATACCTCTCAGAAGACGCTCGGGGTGCGTGTTCGCACGGTTCGTACGGTCGCGGAGGCTGCCGTGTCCGGACTGGTACTGAGGCGTCGCTGACCGTATTGGTCCGGCCGTGGCAGAATCAAACGGCCGGAAGGGAGCGCGGCCCGACGGGAGGGAGTAGCGATGCCTGCGAGCATCCTCGGAGAGGTCGGTCACCTCTTCGAAGCGGCGTTGACACGGGATACGATCACCCGCCTCAGCTGCCCTTCCTGCGGCTCCGTCCATGTCGCCCAGCTCCTTGGCGACAACGGCGGAATTTCCTACGTGTGCACGGCCTGCGGCCACAGCTGGAGCTGATCGATGGGTGCACACAGGCGAAAGTGCGACTGGTGCGGCAGCGGAACGCCGATCGTCCGTGACATGGAACCGGTGAACCCCGACTACCAGTACTGGTGCGAGGAATGCGCGCGGGCGCTGATCATAAAAGGCGATCCGATCGAGACGTACCGTGAACTCGAGGGCGAACCGATCTACGGCCGTCTGCTCGAAGAACACTGCACGCTCAAGCGCTTCTATTCCTTCGTCACGGCTTGACCTTCGTCACGGCCTGACCGAGGCCGGGGTTGCTGACGGCGATCCCGGCGATCACGAGGAAAAGGCAGCCGGCTGTCCCGTAGAGGGCGGACAGCGTCAACTCGATGCCGCTTTGGTGCAGTTCGTGCCGTCCCGGGCCGTGCGGCACCCACCACAGGGCGTACGAGGAGAAGACCAGCAGCATGCTCGCCGCGGCGGCCCGATACGCGTGCGTGCCGAGGAGCAGGACGACCGGCAGGCACCAGACCCAGTGGTGCGACCAGGACACCGGGCTGATGAGGAGCGCCGTCACCGCGCACGAGGTCACCGCCCAGGCCCGCTGCCCACGCAACTCCGCCGCCACGGCCACGCTCAGCCCTGCCGCGCCCACCACGGCCGCCGCGACGACCCAGGCGGTCCCGGGCTCCGGAGTGTGCAGCAGCCGCGCGAGAACGCCGCGCAGGGCCTGGTTCGCGGTGTCCTCGGCACGCCCGACGCGTCCCGCCGCGAACACCGTGCGGGTCCAGAAACGCCAGGAGTCGTACGGCAGTACGGCCGCGGCCAGCAGGGTCGCCCCGGTGAACCAGGCGGCCGCCAGGCGTGCGTGCCGCAGCCAGGAGCCGCCGCGGCCGTGCCGACGCCGGGCTACGACACCAGTGGCGAGCAGGAACACCACGAATAGGGCGGGCGTCAGCTTGACGGCCGCGGCGAGCCCGATGCCGACGCCGGCCCAGCGGTCTCCCGGGCGCCGTGACAGATCCCACAGCACCAGGACGGCGAGCAGCAGGTTGATCTGCCCGTACCGCAGCGTCGTCCACACCGGCTCGCACCACACGGCCACCGCCGCGACCCACCACACGCTCTCCCCACGCGCGTGCCCGATCAGACGCAGCGACAGCGCTGTGAACGCCACGAGCAGCGCGAGGTTCCCGGCCGTCGCCAGGGTGCGCATGGTCGCCGTGTCGAGGAGCGTCAGGGGAGTGAACAGCAGGGCCGCGAACGGCGGGTAGGTGGTCGGCAGTCGGGCGGCCGTCGCCCGCAGCGCGTACAGGTCGCCTCCGGCCCTTACGGTCGCGCCCTCGGCCCGGTACACCATCAGGTCGATCATCGACACGTGCGCGGCCCGCTGCGCCACCCAGAACGCGGCGAAGGAGACCAGGCAGGCGGCCAGGGCGACCGGCGCTCGACGGTGAGTTCCGGGTGGCGCGATCACGGTCACGGAACCCGACATTAGTGCCCGTATCGGCGCGGACGGGAAACGATTTGGTGCTGCACGAGGTCGACCGGTAATGTTGGCGTCGCCGCCGGGGAAACCGGGCGGACCAAAGCACGGGGCTATAGCTCAGTTGGTAGAGCGCCTGCATGGCATGCAGGAGGTCAGGAGTTCAATTCTCCTTAGCTCCACAGCAGATCCCGCCGGGTCAGTACGATCCGGCGGGATCTTTTTGTCTTCGGACCATGGCTCGCGCAGTGTGAGAACGAGGGGTCGTCCGGCTCGGACGACCCCATCTACGCGCGCGTGCCCGGTCTCAGCGGCCCAGGGCGCGTCTGCCGCGGCCCTGGGAGAGGACCGGCAGATTGCGGGACGATTCCTGGCCGCGGGTGTCCTCCTCGATGCGCAGGGCGAGGGCGGGGCAACGGCGCACCGCGCGCAGGGCCTTGGCCTCGGCGTAGCGAGGAACCTTCGCCTGGGCGACGGTCGGGAAGCCGTCGGCGCCGAGCTGGAAGACCTCCGGGAGGATGTCCGCGCACAGGCCGTGGCCGCGGCACAGCGTCCAGTCGACGTAGATCTTCTGGCGGCTGGGGCCGTTCTCCTCCGACTCGGCGCCGCCCGGGATGCCCGACGGGGCCCTGCCGCCCTCGAAGAGCGGCAGAACGCCCTCCACGGGCCGTCCGCAGCCGTTGCCCAGGACGTGTGCCGCGAGGTCGTCGGTGAACGCCTTGATGGTCGACTCCAGGAACATCGCGGAGCCGTCCGGGTGCGAGCAGGCGCCGCGCCGCTTCACGTTCTTGGCGACCTGCTTGAGCGCCTCCAGGGCGGCCGGGCCACCGCCGTTGAGGATGTCCTCCAGGCCGCGCGCGGCGGCCGGCAGACCGAGGTAGCAGGGGCCGCACTGGCCCGCGCTCTCCTCGGCCAGCCACTGCGCCACCCGCAGCGACTCACCCAGCGGGCACGTCTCCTGAGTGATCGGCAGGATCGCGCCGGCGCCGAGCGCGCCGCCCACCGCGTCCAGGGAGTTGCGGGAGACGATCGCCTCGTTGACCGTCGCCGCGTCGATCCACTTGCCGTGGTAGCCGCCGGTCAGCACGCCCTGCGGGACGGGCGGGGCGCCGGCGAGCTGGAGGACGTACCGCAGCGGCACGCCCGTGGGGACCTCGATGACCATCGGGCGGGCGACCGCGCCGGAGACCGTGAGCATGACGGTGCCCGGCTCGTCGTACAGGCCGGTGTTGCCGTAGCGCTCGGGGCCGATGCGGGCGGCGATCGCGAGCTGGGCGAACGTCTCGGCGTTGGACAGCAGGGTCGGGGCGCCGCCGACGCCGTTCTGTGAGGCGCTGACCTTGCGGCCGGACGGGATCGCCGGGCCACCGTCGATCGAGCGGACCAGGGAGGCGGCCGCGCCGGTGACCATGCGTACCGGGTTGCGCTGCACCCACGCGCGTAGAGCGGAGCGGCGGCTGTTGCTGAGGCCGCGTTCGGCGAGGGCGGCCTCCATGGAGCGCTGGGTCGATTCCCGGGTGACCCCCACCACGAGCGTGCGGGCACCCAGGGCCTCGGCGCACAGCAGAGCGCCGTCCAGGATGAGATGCGGGGCACGGTTGATCATCACCGTGTCCTTGCGGCAGGCCGGTTCGTCCTCGCTGCCGTTGACGACGACGACCGGCCTTACGCCGCGCTTGATCGCTGCCTCCGCGACCGAGCGCAGCTTCTTGTGGAAGGGGAAGCCCGCGCCGCCGCGGCCCTTCAGGTTGATGTTCTCGGCGAGCTTCGCGAGCTGCTCGCCGCCCATCGGTTCGAGCGGCCCGTGCACCTTCAGATGCATGGGCAGATCGAGCCTTTCGACAAGGTCGAAGCCCGACGTGAGCTGAGGAAGACCGACCACGCGGACTTCGGGTACGTCGGGCAGGGCCTCGTTCACTTAAAGCCTCCGGAAGGCGTGTTCCAAGGTTCGCCCGAACCCGGTGCGTCGAAGTCGTAGGAGGCACCGGGGAGTGTTTCAGTGGCGGGACCGCTGTTGTTGTACGTGTCGTTCTGGTTGTACGTACCGAAGACGGCGTTCGTCTCAGACGTGTCGTACACATCACTCGAGCCGTAGCCGGATGCGCCCGAATTGCCATAGACGGGGATGTTGTATCCCGTGTCGCTGAGCGGGTCGTAGGACGACGGGGGCGCCTCGCCCACGGGTGGTGGGGAGGGGATCGGCCAGCTGCCCGAGCCGTCGACGCGCGGGATCGTCTCCGTCGGCTGCATGTCCAGGGGCAGGTCCATGCGTGAGGTCTGGTCGGCCATGTAGGGCTGCTGCCGGCCCTGGGAGCGGGGTGAGACCGCGCGATAGGCGGCGGCGAAGCCGCCTGTGGACTCCGTCGAGGCGGGAGCCTGGGAGGGCATGCCGGGCAGGGGGCCTGTCCGCTCGTCGCGCGACGGCCGGGACGGACGCTGGTTCTCGTAGCCCGGCAGCGCGGACCCGGACGCCGCCCGGGCGCGGCTCTCCTCCAGGTCCTCGCGGGCGCCCGGCTCGTTGCCGATGAGCTGGGCGAGCCGGTCGGCGAACTTGCGCTTGACGGGGCGCGGGGAGGCGCGCAGGGCGAGGGCCGCGGCGACGGCGACCACGCACAGCTCGTAGCAGACCATGAAGAACGTCTTCGCGGGGCGGCCGGCGAACAGGCCGTGGATCAGGGCCGCGCACCAGGCCGGGTAGGCCAGCATGTGCATCGCGCGCCAGCGCGCGGCAACCGGCGCCGGGGAGGCGAACTTGTTGCGCAGCGCGCCGGTGATGCCCACGAAGATTATGAGCAGGGCGGCCAGGGAGCCGAGACCGATGAGGAAGGCACTGCCCGGGATCTCGTCGCCGCCGAAGATCACGAGGCTGAAAGGGATCAGCGCGGCGATCGGGCTGGCGTGGTCCAGCGCCAGCTTCACGCCGATGTGCACCAGGAGGAACGCGATCGAGCCCACGGCCGTCACCCGGTGGATGCCCTGCGCGATGATCCGTTGGCGGGTGTTGAGGATCATCCGGTCCTGGGCGACGAGGCCCCAGATGACCGAGCAGGTGAGGCAGACGAGCGACAGGACGCCGGCACCGAAGTTGAGGAACTCCTGGAGCCAGGTGCCGCCGAGCAGCACGACCAGGGGTATGAGCAGCAGAACAGCAGCGGTCGCCACCCCATAGGCCGACCGGCCCGGTTTGGGGAGCGAACTGTTACTACGACGAGGGTTCATGGGGGCAACTCCGAGCGGTTCGGGAAGGCGGTCCCGCTGCCGCACTCTAAGTGGCTCCATACCGAGGGGTACGGCGTTTGAGTTATTGCGTTGTTATCTACGGGCTGCGAGGGGCGGGCGATGTCCCTTAGCGACTGTTACGCCAGGTAACAATTGAGCGTTCTTCAGCTTTTCGAGGTCTTCACAACCCTCAGGTACGGAACCGGGGGCGCCGTTGTTCATGTGCGCCCCGCATACGCGCCCCCGCCGGAAGCCCGTCGCGACGCGCTCGGGCGCTGCGGTACCCTGACGCCATGCGTGCCGTACGCCTTCTGCTTAGCGGGCCGCGCTGATCAGTCCCGACCACCGGGTGAATCGGATGGTCGGAATCGGCGCGGCGTCCCCTCCTGTGCGAGGGGATTTTTCGTTTCCAGAGAACCGCAGCCGCTGGCAGAGACGATCGATGGAGCTTTGAGGATCATGAGCGAGACGAACCCCGCTGCCACCGCCGAGGTGGCCGCGCCGCACCGCTACACGGCGGCCATGGCTGCCGAGATCGAGGCACGCTGGCAGGACTTCTGGGACGCCGAGGGTACGTACGCCGCTCCGAACCCCAAGGGCGACCTGGCGGGCGACCCCGAGGCCGTGGCCCGGCCCAAGAAGTTCATCATGGACATGTTCCCGTACCCCTCCGGTGCGGGCCTGCACGTCGGTCACCCCCTGGGCTACATCGCCACCGACGTCTTCGCGCGCTTCCAGCGCATGACCGGCCACAACGTCCTGCACACCCTGGGCTTCGACGCCTTCGGCCTGCCCGCCGAGCAGTACGCCGTGCAGACCGGCACGCACCCGCGCGTGTCCACCGAGGCCAACATCGAGAACATGAAGTCCCAGCTGCGCCGGCTGGGCCTGGGCCACGACAAGCGCCGGTCGTTCGCCACGATCGACCCGGACTACTACAAGTGGACCCAGTGGATCTTCCTGCAGATCTTCAACTCCTGGTACGACGACGAGGCGAAGAAGGCCCGCCCGATCTCCGAGCTGGTCGCCGCCTTCGAGTCCGGTGAGCGGGCCGTACCGGGGCACACGCGCGCGTGGAGCGAGCTGAGCGCCGCCGAGCGCGCCGACGTCCTGGGCAAGTTCCGCCTGGCGTACGCCTCCGACGCGCCGGTCAACTGGTGCCCCGGCCTGGGCACCGTCCTGGCCAACGAGGAGGTCACCGCCGAGGGCCGCTCCGAGCGCGGCAACTTCCCGGTCTTCAAGGCCAAGCTGCGCCAGTGGAACATGCGGATCACCGCCTACGCCGACCGGCTGCTGGACGACCTGGACGCGCTGGACTGGCCCGAGGCCATCAAGCTGCAGCAGCGCAACTGGATCGGCCGCTCCGAGGGCGCCCGCGTCGATTTCCCGATCGACGGCGAGCGCATCACCGTCTTCACCACGCGCCCCGACACCCTGTTCGGCGCCACCTACATGGTGCTGGCGCCCGAGCACCCGCTGGTCGAGAAGTTCACCCCGGCCGCCTGGCCCGAGGGCACCCATGACGTCTGGACCGGCGGTCACGCGACCCCGGCCGAGGCCGTCGCCGCCTACCGCGCACAGGCCGCCTCCAAGTCCGACGTCGAGCGGCAGGCCGAGGCCAAGGACAAGACCGGTGTCTTCATCGGCTCGTACGCGACCAACCCGGTCAACGGCGACAAGATCCCCGTCTTCATCGCCGACTACGTCCTGATGGGCTACGGCACCGGCGCGATCATGGCCGTCCCGGCCGGCGACCAGCGCGACTTCGAGTTCGCGCGCGCCTTCGAGCTGCCGATCCGCTGCATCGTCGAGCCGACCGACGGCCGTGGCACGGACACCTCGACCTGGGAGGACGCCTTCGCGTCGCACGACGCGAAGATCATCAACTCCACCGGTGAGGGTGTCTCGCTGGACGGCCTGGGCGTCGCCGAGGCCAAGGCGCGCATCACCGAGTGGCTGGAGTCCAAGGGCATCGGCGAGGGCACCGTCAACTTCCGGCTGCGCGACTGGCTGTTCAGCCGCCAGCGCTACTGGGGCGAGCCCTTCCCGATCGTCTACGACGAGGACGGCATCGCCCACGCCCTGCCCGAGTCGATGCTGCCGCTGGAGCTGCCCGAGGTCGAGGACTACTCGCCGCGCACCTTCGACCCGGACGACGCCGACACCCAGCCCGAGACGCCGCTGTCGCGCAACGAGGAATGGGTCAACGTCACCCTGGACCTGGGCGACGGTCCCAAGCGGTACCGGCGTGAGACCAACACCATGCCCAACTGGGCCGGTTCCTGCTGGTACGAGCTGCGTTACCTGGACCCGCACAACGACCAGCAGCTGGTCGACCCGGAGATCGAGCAGTACTGGATGGGCCCGCGCGAGGGCCGGCCCCACGGTGGCGTCGACCTGTACGTCGGCGGCGCCGAGCACGCCGTCCTGCACCTGCTGTACGCGCGCTTCTGGTCCAAGGTCCTGTTCGACCTGGGGCACGTCTCCTCGGCGGAGCCGTTCCACAAGCTGTTCAACCAGGGCATGATCCAGGCCTACGTCTACCGCGACAGCCGTGGCATCGCGGTGCCGGCCGCCGAGGTGGAGGAGCGCGACGGCGCCTACTACTACCAGGGCGAGAAGGTCTCCCGGCTGCTGGGCAAGATGGGCAAGTCCCTGAAGAACGCGGTCACTCCGGACGAGATCGCCGCCGAGTACGGTGCCGACACGCTGCGCCTGTACGAGATGGCGATGGGCCCGCTGGACGTGTCCCGGCCGTGGGACACGCGCGCGGTGGTCGGCCAGTTCCGGCTGCTGCAGCGGCTGTGGCGCAACGTCGTCGACGAGACGACCGGTGACGTCACGGTGGTGGACGCGGAGCCCGACGAGGACACGCTGCGTGCCCTGCACAAGGCGATCGACGGGGTGCGCGGGGATCTGGAGGGCATGCGGTTCAACACCGCCATCGCCAAGGTCACCGAGCTGAACAACCACCTGACCAAGGCGGGCGGGGCGGTGTCCCGCTCGGTCGCCGAGGCACTGGTGCTGATGGCCGCGCCGCTGGCCCCGCACATCGCCGAGGAGCTGTGGCGCAGGCTGGGGCACGAGGACTCGGTCGTCCACCAGGACTTCCCGGTCGCCGACCCGGCGTACGTGGTCGACGAGACCGTGACCTGCGTCGTGCAGATCAAGGGCAAGGTCAAGGCCCGCCTGGAGGTCTCGCCGGCCATCTCCGACGAGGAGCTGGAGAAGGTCGCGCTGTCCGACGAGAAGGTCGTGGCGGCGCTGGACGGCGCCGGGATCCGCAAGGTGATCGTGCGGGCGCCGAAGCTGGTGAACATCGTTCCGGTGTAGGCCTCCGGCGTACGCCTCCGGCGGTCGGGGCGGTTCCGATGCCGTGAGCGCGTCCCGGCCGGTTCGGTTGTCGTGGGCGCGTCCGGCCGGTTCGGTCGTCGTGGGCGTCGGCCGGTTCGGATGCCGTGAGCGTGGGGCCGCCGGTTCGGATGCCGTGTGCGGCGGGTGGCTCGGGGTGATCCCCTACGGGCAGGTTCGGGGTTCTGTTGGAACTCCGGGCCTGTCCGCTGCGTTTACCGTTGAAGAGTGATGCGGCGTGTGTCGCGGCCGGTCGGAGGAGGAGTTCGTGGAAGCAGTGATCGCAGTCGTCGCCCTGCTCTTCGTGCTCTTCGTCGTGCTCGGGGTGTACGCCACGGTGAAAGTGGTCGGCGCCGCCAAGCGCCGGGTCGACGAGACCATCACCCACGCCCGGCGCACGGTCGAGGACCACACCCTGCGGGCCAAGTCCTTCGCCCAGCCCGGCCCGGTCGGCGAGCTCGCCCAGCTGCGGCTGAAGCTGCGCACCTCCATGCGGGCCACCCAGGACGCGCTGCACGCGGGCGCGGCAGACGACGAGTCCCTGAAGGAATCCCTCGGCCTCTTCCAGCGCCTCAGCGCACACGGGCACGAACTGGACGCCGAACTTCGGCGCCTGGAGTCCGAGCCCGACCGCGCGACGCTCGCCGAGCGACTGCCCGACCTGCGCGAGCGCACCGAGCGCATCGTCCAGTCCGCGGACGCCCTGCGCTGGGCGGCCCGCGACCGGGCCCACCGCTTCGCCGACGACGACCTGGACAGCCTCAGCGCGCAGATCGACGTGGAGACCGGTGCCCTGCGGCACTGGCAGACGGCGGAGCCCTCGTCGTCGACACCGCCGCCCCCGTGGCCGGAGGCCCCGCCGGCCGAGGCCGCCGGGACGACCGAGCAGACCTGGCCGGACAGCCCTCGGTCGCAGCGGGCCGAGGAACCTACGCGGCCCGCCATCACCCCGCCCGGCCCTCGCCCTACGTACCCCTGGCAGAAGAAACCCCGTCCCGAGAGCACGACTTGAGGACGGCCGAGTACGCGCTGATCCGGTCAAGGCATTCCCAGGTGAGCGGGGTCGGACTGCCGCCCGGGCGCTACGCCAGGTAACCTCCAGCTCATGTCCCGCCATGTCGCGATCGTCACCGATTCAACGGCCTACCTGCCGCCGCGGACGATGGAGCGCCACGGCATCACCGCGGTACCTCTGACCGTGGTAGTCGGCGGCCAGGCGCTGGATGAGGGCACCGAGATCTCGACCCGCTCCCTCGCCCAGGCGTTGCAGAAGCGACGCCCTGTCACCACCTCGCGCCCCAACCCTCAGGTCTTCGCGGAGCACTACCGCAAGGTCGCCGAGTCCGGCGCCACGGGCATCGTCTCCCTGCACCTGTCCGCCGACCTCTCCGGCACCTACGACGCGGCGGTTCTCGCGGCGCGGGAGGCGCCGGTGCCGGTGCGGGTCGTCGACACCGGGATGGTCGCCATGGCGCTCGGGTTCTGCGCGCTCGCCGCGGCCGAGGCGGCGGAGACGGGCGGCACGGTGGACGAGGCCGTCACTGCCGCGGAGAAGCGAGCCGGGGGTACGGCCGCCTATTTCTACGTCGACACCCTCGACTATCTGCGTCGTGGTGGCCGCATCGGCGCCGCACAGGCGTTGTTGGGGTCCGCGCTCGCGGTGAAGCCGCTGCTGCAGCTGGAGGGTGGCCGGATCGGTCCGTTGGAGAAGGTGCGGACGGCGTCCAAGGCGATCGCCCGCCTCGAGGAGATCGCGGCCGAGCGGGCGGGCAGCGCGCAGGTCGACATCGCGGTGCACCATCTCGCCGCCCCTGACCGGGCGTCGGCGCTGGCGGACCGGTTGCGGGGGCGGGTGCCGGGGTTGGCCGAGCTGCATGTGAGTGAGGTTGGGGCGGTTATCGGGGCGCATACCGGGCCTGGGTTGTTGGGGGTTGTGGTTTCGCCTCGGTGACGGGTTTGGGCGTGGTGGGGGATGCGCTGCGGTGACGCTGTTTGGCCGTGGTGGCGGATGCGTCGTGTGATGGGTCGGCCGGGGGTGATGGGCTCTTCGGGTGGGTGCATCACTCGTGTGGGTGGCGGAGTTATCCACAACTGGGCGGTAATCCCCGGGAATTGAGCAAGATCATCGCGGGTGGGGCGAGGTGTCCGATCCTCGTCGCATGGCACTTCGATCACGTACACGCACCACCACGGCGACCAGCGGCCCGGGCCGCGGTCCCCATTCCGACGGCCGCGCCCGCCACCGACGACGCATGCATGTCCGGGGGCGGGCACGGCAGCGCCATGTGTCGGCGGAGGAGTTGCGGCGCAGGGCGGAGGTGATTTTCGCCGAACGGGCCGGGGAGTGGCGGGAGTCGGGGGCGGGGCCGCCGGTGCGGGGGGAGGGGTATGCCCCGGGTTCCGGGGCGGGGGAGATGCCTGACCCGAGGGAGCTGAGGTGGCCGAGGGGGTCTCGTGGACCGCATGGACTCGTTCGGGAGGAGCCCGGTTGGCGTGCAGGGGCTGAGGAGTCGGAAGCGGACCTGAGGGGCGCGCCGCGCGCTCGGGGGGCCGTGGGCATGGACGGTCCGTACGCCGACTGGTCCGAGGGCTCGGGTGTGCCGCGTGTTGATGTGGCGACGCGTTCGGACGTCCTGCGGGCTGATGCGCCGTGCGCTGATGTGCCGCTGGACTCCGATGTGCCGCTGGGCTCCGATGCTTCGCGCGGTGATACGGCGCACGGCCCGGACATGCCGGATGCCGACGCGGGTGACGGGGCCGGGTCCAGGCCAGGGACCGGTGACGCGGGGGCCGGGGACTGGCGGGTGCGGGTGGGGCCGGCTTTGCGGGAGCGGATGCCGGTGTGGTTGCAGGCGAGGTGTGGGCTGGAGCGGCGGAGCGTGGTCGCGCTCACCGTGGTGCTCGTCCTCGCCGCCGGGTTTGCCGTGCAGCACTTCTGGGCCGGCCGGGCGCAGTCCGTGCGGGCGCCCGAGGTGGTGCGGGCGGCGGCTCCGTTCGGAGGTGGGGAGCTGGGTGAGGAGGACGTGGCGGGGGCGTCGGCTGCCGCTGCGCCGGGGGCCGTGGGCACGGCCGCGGCGGAGATTGTCGTGGATGTCAGCGGCAAGGTGCGCGAGCCGGGGATCCATCGGCTGCCGGCTGGCTCGCGTGTCGCTGACGCACTGCGCGTGGCCGGTGGGGTCCGTCCCGGCACGAACACCGATGGCCTCAACCGGGCCCGGTTCCTGGTGGACGGCGAGCAGGTGATCGTCGGCAGTACGGCTGGCGCCCCGGGGGCTGCTCCGGGCGCGGGCGCGGGCGGTGCGGTCGCCGGGGCCGCACCTGCCGGGCCGGTCTCCCTCAACACGGCCACCGTGGATCAGCTGGACACCCTCCCGGGCGTCGGCCCGGTGCTGGCCCAGCACATCATCGACTACCGCACCCAGCACGGTGGCTTCCGTTCGGTGGACGAACTGCGCGAGGTCAATGGCATCGGCGACCGCCGGTTCGCCGATCTACGGAATCTCGTACAGCCATGAGGCACGACGTCCGCGCACCCGACCCCGTGCCTTCCCGCGCCGCCGTTCATGCCGCCTCCGGGAACCGGCTTGGTGCCTCCCATCCCCGACAGGAAGGACCGACGGACCTCCGACTCGTCCCACTCGCGCTCGCTGCCTGGGCGACGGCGGCGCTGATGCTGGACGCCCCGACGGTGTGGGTGGGCGGGGCGGTGGTCGTATGCCTGGTCGTGGCGGGCGTACTGCTGCTGGTGCGGCGCGGCGGGGTGGGTGACAGTCGTGCGACCGGGCCTGGGCGGGATTCTGCGCCTGGGTGGGACGACCCTCTGCCCGGGCGGGACGACGGCTCCCTGCCTGGGCGGGACTCCGCGTCTGGGCCGGATTCTGTGCCGGGGCGCTTCACGCCCCCGCGTAGGCAGGGCTCAGCGCTCCGGCGGCTCACCTGGCCGCGTGCCTCGGCCGCTTGGCCGCGCATTTCGGTCGCTGCTGTCCTGCTCTGCGTCGCGGCGGCCGCTGCCTCCGCCGGGCTGCACGGGGCCGATCTGCGGCGTGGGCCGGTGCCCGGGCTGGCGCGGGAGTACGCCACCGTGACCGCCGAAGTCGAGGTCACCTCCGACCCCCGGCTCACCCGGCCCCGGGTCAAGGGCGATCACATGGCGCCGACCTCCGTGCTGATCAACGCGGACGTGCGGCGCGTCGAGGGGGCGCACGGCACGGCGGTGGTGACGCGGGCACCGGTGCTGATGATCGTCGACGCGGCACCGAGGTCCTCTGGGGCGGGGGACGTGCACGGGGCGCTGAGGTCCTCTGGGGCGGGGGACATGCGCGGGCTGCCGAGGCCCCCTGGGTCTGGGGACGTCAACGAGGCGTCGCAGTCCGCTGACGGTCGGGGTTCGCCCTGGCTGAGGCTGCTGCCCTCCACGCGGCTGCGGGTGACCGCGGCGCTGGCGCCCCCACTGGCCGGCGGGGACCGAATCGCTGCCGTGCTGCGGGTCCGGGACCCGGCGATGCCGCACGTAGTGGGGGAGCCGTCGGGGGCGCAGCGGCTGGCGGGGCGGTTGCGCGCCGGGCTGCGGGAGGCGACCGACGGGTTGCCGGCGGACGCGCGGGCGCTGCTGCCGGGGCTGGTGGTGGGCGACACCTCGCGGATCACTCCGGAGCTGGACGAGGCGTTCAAGGAGACCGACCTCGCGCACACGCTAGCTGTCTCCGGCAGCAACCTCACGATCATCCTCGCCCTGCTCATCGGCCCGCCCGGCCTGGCCCAGCGGGTCGAGCGCCGTGGTCTCGCGCCCCGCCTCGGCATCTCCCTGCGGGCAACCGCGCTGCTCGGCGGAGCGCTCACCCTCGCGTTCGTGGTCGTGTGCCGACCGGACCCGAGCGTGCTGCGGGCCGCGGCCTGCGGGGCCGTCGCTCTGCTGGCCCTGGCGACCGGACGCCGCAGATCACTGATCCCGGCGCTGGCGACGGCTGTCCTGCTGCTGGTGCTGTACGACCCGTGGCTGGCCCGCAGTTACGGCTTCCTGCTCTCCGTGCTCGCCACGGGCGCCCTGCTCACGCTCGCGCCCCGCTGGAGCGCGGCGCTGCGACGGCGCCGGGTGCCGCCGAGGTTGGCCGAGGCGCTGGCCGCCGCGGCTGCCGCGCAGGCGCTGTGCGCGCCGGTTGTGGCGGTGCTGTCGGCTCGGGTGAGCCTGGTGGCGGTGCCGTGCAATCTGCTCGCGGAGTTCGCGATCGCACCGGCCACGGTGCTGGGCTTCGCGGCGCTGGCGACGGCGCCGCTCGCGATGCCGTTGGCCAAGATGCTGGCCTGGTGCGCGAGTTGGCCGACGGGGTGGATCGCGGACGTCGCCCGGACGGGCGCCGCACTGCCCGGGGCGGGCGTGGACTGGCCCGGCAGCTGGACCGGGGCGGCGCTGCTCGCCCTCGCCACGGTGGTCGTCGGGCTCGTCGGCCGGCGACTGCTGCGGCACCCCTGGTGGTGCGGGGTCTGCGGGGCGCTGCTCCTGCTGGTGGTACTGCAGCCGCCGCCGCTGACCAGGGTGGTCACGGGGTGGCCGCCGCCGGGGTGGCGGTTCGCGATGTGCGACGTCGGGCAGGGCGATGCGACGGTGCTCGCGGCGGGCGAGGGGACGGGCGTGGTCGTGGACGCCGGACCCGATCCGACGCTGGTCGACCGGTGCCTGCGCACGCTCGGGATCACCAGGATCCCGCTCGTCGTGCTCACCCACTTCCACGCCGACCATGTGGCGGGCCTGCCCGGCGTGCTGCGCGGGCGGACGGTGGGCGCGATCGAGACGACGGGGCACGAAGCGCCGGTGGACCAGGTGGAGTTCGTCCGCAGGGAGGCGGCCGCCCGGCGCATTCCCGTGACGCGGGCCGCCGCCGGGGAGGAGCGGCGCACCGGGGCGCTGAGCTGGCAGGTCGTCTGGCCCCCGGCACACCCCGCCCTGGCCCCGGACGGCCCGAACGACGCCAGTGTCACCCTGCTCGTCCGGTCGGCCGGGCTGCGGCTCCTGCTGCTCGGTGATCTCGAACCCCCGGCCCAGCGGGCGCTGTTGAGATCCCCGGCGGGGGCGCTGCTCGGCGGCGTGGACGTGCTCAAGGTCGCCCACCACGGCTCGGCCTACCAGGACCCCGAGCTCATACGCAGGGCGGCACCGCGGCTGGCATTGATCAGTTGCGGTGAGGACAACCCGTACGGGCACCCGGCCCCCGGCACCGTCGCGGCGCTGCGGGCGCAGGGCGCGGTGGTGCTGCGGACGGACGAGGACGGGGCGCTGGCGGTCGCGGGTACGGGCGCGGAGCTGCGGGTGGCGGGAGACTGAGGGCATGGATTCCGTTGAGGTTGACGCCTATCTCAGCCGCCTGGGGGTCGAGCACCCGGCGTGGCCGACCGTGGACGTGCTGCGCGAGCTGCATCTGCGCCATCTGCAGACCGTGCCCTTCGAGAACCTGTCGATCCACCTCGGCGAGGAGATCGTGCTGGAGGAGAAGCGGCTGCTGGACAAGGTGGTGGGGGCTGGGCGGGGCGGGTTCTGCTACGAACTGAACGGGGCGTTCGCGACGTTGCTCACCGCGCTGGGTTTCGACGTGACGCTGCTCGCGGCACGGGTCCACGGGAAGGAGGGCCGGCTCGGGATTCCCTACGACCACATGGCGCTGAAGGTGCGGACGGTGGACGGGGGCACATGGCTGGCGGACGTCGGTTTCGGGGCGCACAGTCACTATCCGCTGGCGTTCGAGGCGCGGGGCGAGCAGGTCGACCCGGCGGGTGTGTTCCGGATCGTCGAGGCAGGGCCGGACTCGGCCGGGGTGCGCGGTGGGCACGACGTGGCGGAGGCGGCGGACCTGGACGTCGTCATGGACGGCAGACCCGAGTACCGGCTGGAGCGGCGGCCGCGGGTGCTCGGCGACTTCGTGGCCGGGGCGTGGTGGCACAGCACCTCGCCGGGCTCGCACTTCACACAGTCGCTGGTGTGCTCGCGGGTGACGGAGGAGGGAGGGCGGATCACGCTCAGCGGGCGCACGTTCAAGGAGACGGCGGCCGACGGCACGCGTGAGGAGCGGGAGGTGGGCACGGATGAGGAGGTGCTGCGGGTGTACCGGGAGCGGTTCGGGATCGAGTTGGATCAGGTGCCGACCGTGCGCAGGCCGGGGCGGGACGACTGATACGGGAGCGGGGCTCCTCGGGGGAGGAGGCAGCTCAGATCGCTCAGGCAGCTCAGGCAGCTCAGGCAGCTCAGGCAGCTCAGGCCGCCAAGGCCGCCAAGGCCGTTCAGGGCTACTCGGGGCCACGCGGGGCGGCTCGTGCGGGGCCCGGCACCCCGGCACGGGTTCGACACTCGTGGGTGGCTGAGAATTGCTCCGTGAGCGATGTGAGACATGTGCTGGTGCTGCCCGATCGTGACGCGGCGGAGGAGGTCGTGGGGGCGCTCGGGGAGCGGTTCGGGATCGATGAGGAGCCGCGGCTGGTGCGGGATGCGCTGGCCGGGGAGGACGATGCCGAGGATGCGCAGTGGTTGGTGGTGCTGCGGGACGAGCAAGGGCGGTTGGATCCGGGGGAGCTGGACGAGTTCGCCGGTGAGTGGGACGGCTGGCGGGAGGAGCCGTAGACCGATCGTTGCCGCCTGCCGCCTGCCGCCTGCCGCCTGCCGCCTGCCGCCTGCCGCCTGCCGCTGTCGGGGCCCGGGCCAGTGCGGTGACGGTGCTGGTGCCGCCCCAAGCCAGGCGCAGGTTCAGGCGCGGGCGCGGGCCGGCGGTGGCCCAGGCCACGCTCAGGTTCAGGCGCGGCCCAGACGCAGGCCCAGGCGCACGTCCAGGCGCACGGCCAGGCGCGGCCGCAGGTCGGCGTAGACCCGGGCGAGCCGCGTTGTCAGTGGCCCGTGCCATGCTTGTCGTGATGGCCAGGAAGACTGCTGCTGACGACCTCCTCGCTCCCGTGACCCTCGCCGTGGGTCAGGAGGAGCTGCTGCTCGATCGTGCCGTGCGGGAGGTGGTGGTTGCCGCCAGGGCCGCCGATGCCGACACGGATGTGCGGGATCTGACCCCGGACCAGTTGCAGCCCGGCACGCTGGCCGAGTTGACCAGCCCCTCGCTGTTCGCGGAGCGCAAGGTCGTGGTCGTGCGCGATGCGCAGGATCTGTCGGCCGACACGATCAAGGACGTGACGGCGTATCTGGGGTCGCCGGCCGAGGAGATCACCCTGGTGCTGCTGCACGCCGGTGGGGTCAAGGGCAAGAAGCTCCTCGACGCGGCGCGCAAGGCGGGGGCGCGGGAGGTGGCGTGCCCGAAGATGACCAAGCCGGCGGATCGGCTCGCGTTCGTGCGCGGTGAGTTCCGGGCGACCGGGCGGTCCGCGACGCCCGAGGCCTGTCAGGCGCTGGTCGACGCCGTCGGGAGTGATCTGCGGGAGCTGGCGTCCGCGGTGAGTCAGTTGGTCGCCGATGTCGAGGGGACGATCGACGAGGCCGTCGTCGGGCGGTACTACACCGGCCGCGCCGAGGCGTCGAGCTTCACCGTTGCCGACCGGGCGGTCGAGGGGCGGGCGGCGGAGGCGCTGGAGGCGCTGCGGTGGTCCCTCGCCACGGGCGTGGCGCCTGTCTTGATCACCAGCGCGCTTGCGCAGGGCGTACGGGCCATCGGCAAGCTGTCCTCCGCACGCGGTGGACGCCCCGCCGACCTCGCTCGCGAGCTGGGCATGCCGCCCTGGAAGATCGACCGCGTCCGGCAGCAGATGCGGGGGTGGACGCCCGACGGAGTGGCGGCCGCTCTGCAGGCGGTCGCCGAGGCCGACGCCGGTGTGAAGGGCGGCGGGGACGACCCCGGGTACGCCCTGGAGAAGGCGGTCGTGGCGATCGCGCGGGCGGCGCGGTCCAGGGGACGCGGTTGACCGGCGCCGCGGGCGCGCTCCGGCCATGATCCAGTGGCCGTCGTAGCGACTGCGAGGACAATCGTGCGTGCAGCCTGAAATCGCCGAGCATGATCGACAGATGGAAAGGTGGCGATCGGTATGGCTGAACACCCGCACGCACAGCTCGTCCGCAAGGGCTACGAGGCCTTCTCCCGCGGTGACATGGACACTCTGCGCACCCTGCTGACGGGGGACGCCACGCATCACTTCCCGGGCGAACACCCGCTGGCGGGCGACCACAAGGGCCAGGACGCGTGTGTCCAGATGTACCAGCGGCTCTTCGAGGAGTCGGGCGGGACGCTGAACGTCGAGCTGCGTCAGCTCTTCGTCGACGGCCGTGGACACGTGATGGCCGTGCACCACTCCACGGCCGAGCGTCAGGGCAAGCACCTGGATCTGGACGGCGGCATCGTCTTCCGGATCGTCGGCGACAAGGCCAGTGACCTCGACGAGTGCGTCGACGACATCGACAAGCTCAACGACTTCTGGTCGTGAACCCTGCCCGCTCGTGACCATGGCCCCGCCGCCTCTTGATCCACTGGCCTTCGCCCCTCCGCAGAGGAGAATCAGGGGTATCAGCCGTAACGTACCGATGCGACGGAGAGGTGGCGGTCGCCATGGCTGAACACCCGCACGCACAGCTCGTCCGCAAGGGCTACGAGGCCTTCACACGGGGCGACATGGATGCCCTGCGTGGGCTGATGACCGGGGACTGCACGCACCACGTACCCGGAAGCCACCCGCTGGCGGGCGACTTCAAGGGGCAGGACGCGTGCATCGACATGTACCGTCGGCTCTTCGAGGAGACCAACGGAACGATTCAGGTCGATCTTCGCAGCATTCTCGTCGACGGGCGTGGGCACGCGGTCTCCGTGCACCGCTTCCAGGCCGATCGGAACGACAAGCACCTCGACGAGAACGGAGCCCTTGTCTTCCGGATCGTCGGGGACAAGATGACCGACATCGACGAGTGCATCGAGGACATCGACCAGAGCGACGACTTCTGGGGTTGACGGTCGACAGCCGGCCGCGCATGCCGAAGGCCCGGTCTCCGTCCTGGGGAAGGATGGAGACCGGGCCTTCGGTTGAAGCTGCTGAGCCCGTTCCCGCGTGGCGAACGCAGGCCGCGAACGAGCTCGGGGTGCCGGACGGGAGCGGATGAGAGAGGGCCCGCTCGATTCCCTCCGGCGGTCAAATCAAGTGTCAGCCCTTGAGGGCAGCGACCTTCGAAGCCAGCGCCGACTTCTTGTTGGCAGCCTGGTTCTTGTGGATGACGCCCTTCGAGACGGCCTTGTCGAGCGCACGCGACGCGGCGCGCTGGTACTCGGTGGCCTTCTCGACGTCACCCGCGGCAGCGGCCTCGCGGGCCTTGCGGATCGCGGTCTTCAGGGAGGACTTGACGGCCTTGTTGCGCAGCCGAGCCTTCTCGTTGGTCTTGATCCGCTTGATCTGGGACTTGATGTTCGCCACGAATGAGCCTTTTCAGGTTCAGGCACGGAGCCAGGAGCCTCCCCCAGGGGAGACCAGGTCCCGTGCCAGGTGATTTCTTGAGGATGTGCCTCGCGCTGAGAGGGCATGAGACACAGCCCCCCACACTACCAGCGGCTCGGCGGACGGCCCAAAACGGTCCCCGGTCGCCGCCCGTGGGACCATGGAAGCTACGTATCGATCCGACCCGAGGCATAAGGCGCCTCAAGAGACAGGACCCTGCGTGCCCGCGACCCCTAACAATGTGCCCGAGCCGAGCCGTACCGACCCGGCTCTGATCCGCAATTTCTGCATCATCGCGCACATCGACCACGGCAAGTCCACGCTCGCCGACCGGATGCTCCAGCTGACCGGTGTGGTCGAGCAGCGGCAGATGCGTGCTCAGTACCTCGACCGGATGGACATCGAGCGTGAGCGCGGTATCACGATCAAGTCCCAGGCGGTGCGGCTGCCGTGGGCTCCCACCCACGACAAGAGCAATACGCACATCCTCAACATGATCGACACCCCGGGGCACGTCGACTTCACCTACGAGGTCTCCCGGTCGCTCGCCGCCTGCGAGGGGACCATCCTCCTCGTCGACGCCGCCCAGGGCATCGAGGCCCAGACCCTCGCCAACCTCTACCTGGCGATGGAGAACGACCTCACGATCATCCCCGTGCTGAACAAGATCGACCTGCCGGCCGCGCAGCCCGAGAAGTTCGCCGAGGAGCTCGCCAACCTGGTCGGCTGCGAGCCCGACGACGTCCTGCGGGTCTCCGCCAAGACCGGTGTCGGCGTCGACGCGCTGCTCGACAGGGTGGTCAAGGAGGTCCCCGCGCCGGTCGGCGTCAAGGACGCCCCCGCCCGCGCGATGATCTTCGACTCGGTCTACGACTCCTACCGGGGCGTGGTCACATACGTCCGTGTCATCGACGGCCAGCTCAACAAGCGCGAGCGCATCAAGATGATGTCGACCGGCGCCACGCACGAGCTGCTGGAGATCGGGACGAACTCGCCCGAGATGCTGTCCGCGGACGGCCTCGGCGTCGGCGAGGTGGGCTACCTCATCACCGGTGTGAAGGACGTCCGCCAGTCCAAGGTCGGTGACACCGTCACCAGCCAGCAGAAGGGCGCGACGGAGGCCCTCGGCGGGTACAAGGACCCGAAGCCCATGGTCTTCTCCGGGCTCTATCCGCTGGACGGCTCCGACTACCCCGAGCTGCGCGAGGCCCTGGACAAGCTCCAGCTCAACGACGCCGCGCTGGTCTACGAGCCGGAGACCTCCGCCGCGCTCGGCTTCGGCTTCCGCGTCGGCTTCCTCGGCCTGCTGCACCTCGACGTGATCCGCGAGCGGCTGGAGCGCGAGTTCGGGCTCGACCTGATCGCGACCGCGCCCAACGTGGTCTACCGGGTGGTGATGGAGGACGGCACCGAGCACACCGTCACCAACCCGAGCGAGTTCCCCGAGGGCAAGATCAACGAGGTGTACGAGCCCGTCGTACGCGCCACGATCCTCGCGCCGACCGAGTTCATCGGCTCGATCATGGAGCTGTGCCAGACCCGGCGCGGCACCCTCCTCGGCATGGACTACCTGTCCGAGGACCGGGTCGAGATCCGCTACACCCTGCCGCTCGCCGAGATCGTCTTCGACTTCTTCGACCAGCTGAAGTCCAAGACCCGCGGCTACGCCTCGCTGGACTACGAGCCCACCGGTGAGCAGACCTCCAGCCTGGTCAAGGTCGACATCCTGCTGCACGGCGACAAGGTCGACGCCTTCTCCGCGATCACCCACAAGGACGCGGCGTACGCGTAC
Source organism: Streptomyces sp. DT2A-34 (assembly GCF_030499515.1). NCBI lineage: Bacteria > Bacillati > Actinomycetota > Actinomycetes > Kitasatosporales > Streptomycetaceae > Streptomyces > Streptomyces sp. DT2A-34. Next base: position 6,831,099 of record NZ_JASTWJ010000001.1, read on the forward strand.
GGCGTACGGCTCGTCGCCAAGCTGCGCGAGCTCATCCCGCGGCAGGCCTTCGAGGTGCCCATCCAGGCCGCCATCGGCTCCCGGGTCATCGCCCGCGAGACCATCCGCGCCATCCGCAAGGACGTCCTCGCCAAGTGCTACGGCGGCGACATCTCCCGTAAGCGCAAGCTGCTGGAGAAGCAGAAGGAAGGCAAGAAGCGGATGAAGATGGTGGGTTCCGTGGAGGTTCCGCAGGAGGCCTTCATCGCCGTACTGAGCAGCGATGACAGCGCGGGGTCGGGCAAGGGCAAGAAGTAACCGCCGGTAACACGGGGTGGCCTGGCAAACCGGTGCAACAGGGGTCCGTCGTACGCAAGTGCGGCGGGCCCCTGCGTGTGCAGCGGGTAGGTCTCTGGAGGAAGTGACAGGCCGCCGCCCCTTACGGGGTGGCCGGTCGACCTTTACTCTGATCCCTGCTCGATAGTTACTCGCGAGTTAAACAACGGCTCGCGAGTGAAAACCGCCGTAATGAGTCGGCTGAAGAGCCGGCTATTTGAGCCAGCCGCACAGTCGCGGGCCCCGGAGGATGTCGTGAGCGACACACAGACACTGATCGAGAACCGTCCGCCGACCGTGGCGGCCCTCTTCCTGGAGCGCGTGGGGGCCACACCGGACGCCGAGGCATACCGCCATCCGGTACCGGCGGCCTCGGGCGAGGGGCCGGACGAGTGGAAGTCGCTGAGCTGGGCGCAGGCCGCCGAGCGGGTCTACGCCATCGCGGCCGGCCTCATCGAGCTGGACGTCCAGCCCGAGCAGCGCGTCGCCCTCGCCTCGTCGACCCGGATCGAGTGGATCCTCGCCGACCTGGGCATCATGTGCGCCGGCGCGGCCACCACCACCGTGTATCCGCAGACCAACGCCGAGGAGTCGGCGTTCATCCTCTCCGACTCCGAGAGCCGGGTGCTGATCGCCGAGGACGCGGCGCAGCTGGCCAAGGCGCAGGAGAAGCGCGCCGAGCTGCCGAACCTGACCCACGTCGTCGTCATCGACCCGGCCGGTGTCGAGACCGCCGACTGGATCCTCACCCTCGACGAGCTGGAGAAGCGCGGCGCGGCCCGGCTGGAGAAGGACGCCGACCTCATCAAGGAGCGGGTCGGCGCGATCACCAAGGACCAGCTCGCCACGCTCATCTACACCTCCGGCACCACCGGGCGCCCCAAGGGCGTACGGCTGCCGCACGACAACTGGTCGTACATGGCGAAGGCGATCGCCGCGACCGGCCTGGTCAGCAGCGAGGACGTGCAGTACCTGTGGCTGCCGCTCGCGCACGTCTTCGGCAAGGTGCTCACTTCCGGGCAGATCGAGGTCGGGCACGTCACCGCCGTCGACGGCCGCGTCGACAAGATCATCGAGAATCTGCCGGTCGTGCAGCCGACGTACATGGCGGCCGTCCCGCGCATCTTCGAGAAGGTCTACAACGGGGTCGCCGCCAAGGCCCGTGCGGCCGGCGGCGCCAAGTACAAGATCTTCCAGTGGGCCGCCGGGATCGCCCGGGAGTACGCCAAGGTCTCCCAGGACAACTTCCGGCGCACCGGCTCCCACTCCGTGCCGTTCGGGCTGGGCGCCAAGCACAAGGTCGCCGACGCGCTCGTGTACGCCAAGATCCGCGATGCCTTCGGCGGCAACCTGCGCGCGTGTGTGTCCGGCAGCGCCGCCCTCTCCCCGGAGATCGGTTACTTCTTCGCCGGCGCCGGCATCCACATCCTGGAGGGCTACGGGCTCACCGAGTCCTCCGCCGCGTCCTTCGTCAACCCGGGCGAGGCCTACCGCACCGGCACGGTCGGCAAGCCGCTGCCCGGCACGGAGGTCCGTATCGCCGATGACGGGGAGATCCTGCTGCGCGGCCCCGGCATCATGGAGGGCTACCACGGGCTGCCGGACAAGACCGCCGAGGTGCTGGAGAGCGACGGCTGGTTCCACACCGGCGACATCGGGGAGCTGTCCCCGGACGGATACCTGCGCATCACCGACCGCAAGAAGGACCTGATCAAGACGTCGGGCGGCAAGTACATCGCGCCGGCCGAGGTCGAGGGGCAGTTCAAGGCGGTGTGCCCGTACGTGTCCAACATCCTGGTGCACGGGGCCGACCGGAACTTCTGCACGGCGCTCATCGCGCTGGACGAGCCCTCGATCCTGGCGTGGGCCGAGGAGAACGGGCTCGGCGGCAAGTCGTACGCGGAGGTTGTGGCCGCGCCGGCGACCGTGGAGATGGTCGACGGGTACGTGAAGCAGCTCAACGCCGGGCTTCAGAAGTGGCAGACCATCAAGAAGTTCCGGTTGCTGCCGCGGGATCTCGATGTGGAGCACGGGGAGATCACGCCGAGTCTGAAGTTGAAGCGGCCGGTTGTGGAGCGGGAGTACAAGGGGCTGATCGAGGAGATGTACGCGGGTACGCGGGAGGCGTAGCGCGAGAGTGGAGGGGTGGCGGGGACCGTCGGCGGCTGCGGGTTCGTCGTGGCTGGTCGCGCAGTTCCCCGCGCCCCTTCAGGGTCAGAGCAGTTGCCGTTCGCCTGCCAGGTGCCGTAGCTCCCGGATCTGGTTGCGCAGCTTCGCCATGTCCGGTGGGTCCTGCCCGTCCAGCTCTTTCTCCAGGGCGGCCAACCGTATGAGGAACTCGGCGCTGTGCGTCGGTTTCCGGGCCAGTTGCTGGTTCTTGCGGTGCAGGTCGAGGAAGACGCTGACCTTCGCGCGCAGTACCCACGGATCGAACGGCTTGGTCAAGTAGTCCGCGGCGCCTGTCGCGTAGCCGCGGAAGGCGTAGCCGGGGTCGTCCTCCGCGCCGGTCAGGAAGATGATCGGGACGTCCTTGGTCTGGTCGAGCCGTTTGATGTTCGTGGCGGTCTCGAAGCCGTCCATGCCCGGCATGCGGACGTCGAGCAGGACCAGCGCGAAGCGTTGCCGGAGCAGCGCCTTCATCGCCTCCTCGCCCGAACGCGCGCGCACGAGCGGCTCGTTGAGGGACCCCAGGACGGCCTCCAGCGCGATCAGGTTGTCCTCCATGTCGTCGACGAGGAGGATGCCGGCACGCTCGTCGGTCGTTGCCTCAGCGCTCATGGTGAAGTGGCCTCATTCGGTGATCGTCGGCGGGACGACCTCTTCCTCGTCGGAAGTGCTCGGTCCCGGTACTGCGGTGTGGTCCGGCGTCGCTGTACGCCCTTCCGTCTCCGCGCCCTCGGGGTCCAGGAGGTCGCAGACGACGGTCAGGAGCTGATCCACGTCCACCGGCTTCGGTACGTAGTCGTTGGCGCCCCGCGCGATGGATTTCTCCCGGTCTCCGGGCATGGCCTTCGCGGTCAGCGCGACGATGGGCAGGTCCGCCCAGCGCGGGGTGCGGCGGATGGCGGAGATCGTCTCGTAGCCGTCCATCTCCGGCATCATGATGTCCATCAGGACGAGTTCGACGTCCGGGTTCCGCTCCAGTGTCTCGATGCCCTCACGGCCGTTCTCGGCGTACAGGACCGGCATGCCGACCCGGCCCAGGACATGGGTGAGCGCGAAGACGTTGCGGATGTCGTCGTCCACTATCAACACCCGTCGGCCCGGCAGTACCCGGCCCGCGCGGCCCGTCTGCCACGCCTCCAGCTTGGTCGGTGTCGGCCAGGCGTCCTCCGCGTCGTGGCTGTTCGAGAAGCGCTCGGTCGACAGCTGCTCCGGCACCGGCAGCGGACGGTCCTCGGGCACCGGGCCGGTCGCCGCGTGGCCGGGGCTGACGACCGGGACGTACAGCGTGAACGTGGAGCCCCTGCCGGGCTGGCTCTCGGCGACGATACGGCCGCCCAGCAGGCCCGCGATCTCCCGGCTGATGGACAGGCCGAGGCCCGTGCCGCCGTACTTGCGGTTGGTCGTGCCGTCGGCCTGCTGGAACGCCTCGAAGATCACCGGAAGCTTCTCCGGCGCGATGCCGATACCGGTGTCGGACACCGCGAACGCGATCACCTCGTCGCCCTCGCGGACGTAGTGGTGCTCGGGGTCCTTGACCCGGTTCACCCGCAGCTCCACCCGGCCGCTCGCGGTGAACTTGATCGCGTTCGAGAGCAGGTTGCGCAGGATCTGCTGGAGGCGCTGCTCGTCCGAGTACATCTCGCGCGGCACGTCCTCGCCGACCGCCACCTCGAAGGCGAGCCCCCGGTCCAGGGTGAGCGGGCGGAAGGTGGCGTGGACGTAGTCCAGCAGCTTGATGAGCGGCAGCCTCTTCGGGCGTACGTCCATCCGGCCCGCCTCGATCTTCGACAGGTCGAGGATGTCGTTGATCAGCTGGAGCAGGTCCGAGCCGGAGCGGTGGATCGTCGTCGCGAACTGCACCTCCTGGTCGGAGAGACGGCCGTCCGGGTTGTCCGACAGCAGCCTCGCCAGGATCAGCAGTGAGTTCAAAGGCGTCCGCAGCTCGTGCGACATGTTCGCCAGGAACTCCGACTTGTACTGGGAGCTGGTCGCCAGCAGGGCCGCCTTCTCCTCCAGTTCGGCGTTGGAGCGTTGCAGCTCGGCCTGCTGCATCTGGAGTTCGTCCGAGCGTTCCTGGAGCTGCATGGCCAGGCGCTGGGACTCGCCGAGCAGGGACTCCGTGCGGGAGTTGGCGATGATCGTGTTGATCGCGACGGCGATGGTGTTCACGAACTGGTCGAAGAACGCCAGGTGCACATCGGAGAAGCGGGAGAAGGACGCCAGCTCGATCACGCCGAGGAGCTTGTCCTCGAAGAGGATCGGGATGATGACGACGCTGGTGGGGGCCGCCTCACCGAGCCCGCTGTTGATCTTGATGTAGTCCGGCGGGGCCTCCTCGACGAGGATCCGCTTCTTCTCGCGGGCCGCCTGCCGGACCAGCCCGTGCACCGGGAGGCCGCCGGTCTCGATGGTCGTGCCCTGGGCCGAGCCGTACCCGGCGATGAACGCGAGTCCCTTCGCGGGAACGGCGGTGCGCAGCCCGGCGCTCTCCTCGTCCGGGTCGGCCAGGAAGAACGCCCCGTACTGGGCGTTGACCAGCGGCGTCAGCTCGCGCAGCAGCAGGTCGGCGACCTCCATCAGGTCGCGGTGGCCCTGCATCAGGGCGGCGAGGCGGGTCAGGTTGGACTCCAGCCAGTCCTTGGCGCGGGTCGTCTCGCGCAGGTTGGCCACCATCAGGTTGATGTTGTCTTTGAGCTCGGCGACCTCGCCCTGTGTCTCCACGGTGATCGAGCGGGACATGTCGCCCTGGGCCACGGCGGAGGCGACCTCGGCGATGGCGCGGACCTGGGTGGTGAGATTCGACGCGAGTTCGTTCACGTTCGTCGTCAGGCGCTTCCAGGTGCCGTAGACGCCCTCCACCCGCGCCTGGCCGCCCAGTTGGCCCTCGGAGCCGACCTCGCGGGCCACGCGGGTGACCTCGGAGGAGAAGGAGGAGAGCGTGTCGACCATCGTGTTGATGGCGGTCTTCAGCTCCAGGATCTCGCCGCGCGCGTCCACGTCGATCTTCTTGGAGAGGTCGCCGTTGGCGACGGCGGTGGTGACCTGGGCGATGTTGCGGACCTGGGAGGTCAGGTTGTCCGCCATGTAGTTGACGTTGTCGGTCAGGTCCCGCCACACGCCGGAGACGCCCAGCACCTGCGCACGGCCGCCGAGCCGGCCGTCGGTGCCGACCTCACGGGCGACCCTCGTCACCTCGTCGGCGAAGGCGCGCAGCTGCTCCACCATCGTGTTGACGGTGTCCTTGAGTTCGAGGATCTCGCCGCGGGCGTCGACGGTGATCTTCTTCGACAGGTCGCCGTTGGCCACGGCCGTCGTCACCTGGGCGATGTTCCGCACCTGTGAAGTCAGGTTCAGCGCCATGAAGTTGACATTGTCCGTGAGGTCCTTCCAGACGCCGCTCACCCCGCGTACCTGGGCCTGACCACTGAGGTTGCCCTCGGTGCCGACCTCGCGGGCGACCCTCGTCACCTCGTCGGCGAAGGCGGAGAGCTGGTCCACCATCGTGTTGATGGTCGACTTGAGTTCGAGGATCTCGCCCTTCGCCTCGACCGTGATCTTCTTGCCGAGGTCGCCCTGGGCCACGGCCGTGGAGACGAGGGCGATGTTGCGGACCTGGGAGGTCAGGTTGTCCGCCATGAAGTTGACGTTGTCGGTGAGGTCCTTCCAGACGCCCGACACGCCTCGGACCTGCGCCCGGCCGCCGAGGTTGCCTTCGGTGCCGACCTCGCGGGCGACGCGGGTCACCTCGTCGGCGAAGGCGGAGAGCTGGTCGACCATCGTGTTGATGGTGGACTTGAGTTCGAGGATCTCGCCCTGGGCGTCGACGGTGATCTTCTGGCTCAGGTCGCCGTTCGCCACGGCCGTCGTCACCTGGGCGATGTTGCGGACCTGGGAGGTCAGGTTCGACGCCATGAAGTTGACGTTGTCGGTGAGGTCCTTCCATACGCCGCTGACGCCCCGCACCTGAGCCCGCCCGCCCAGCTGCCCTTCCGTGCCGACCTCGCGGGCGACCCTCGTCACCTCGTCGGCGAACGCGGAGAGCTGGTCCACCATCGTGTTGACGGTCAGCTTCAGTTCGAGCAGTTCGCCGGTCGCCTCGACGGTGACCGTACGGGTGAGGTCGCCGCGGGCCACCGCCGTGGTCACCAGGGCGATGTCACGCACCTGGGCCGTCAGCCGGGACGCCATCGTGTTGACGGCCTCGGTCACCTGCCGCCAACTGCCCGACAGGCCCTGCACCTTGGCCCGGCCGCCGAGCCGGCCCTCGGTGCCGACCTCGCGGGCGACGCGGGTGACCTCGCCGGTGAACAGGGAGAGCTGGTCGACCATCTTGTTCACGGCCCGGCCCAGGCGGCGCAGGTCGCCGCGTAACTGGCGGGAGCCGTCGTGCAGATCGACGCGCTGGGTGAGGTCGCCGCCGGCCACCGCGTCGCGTTCGCCGCCGGGGCCACCAGGGCGTCGAGCACCTGGTTGACGTCGTTGACGCGGGTCGTCCAGTCGCCCTGCCCCGGGCTCGCCGAGAGCCGCTCGTCGAGTCGGCCGTGGCGCACCAACTCCCGCTTGACGCGCTGCACTTCGCCGTTGAAGTGGGTGCTGCGGTCCATGATCTGGTTGAACACCGCGGTCAGCTCGGCCACCACTCCCTCACCGGCCTCCGGCAGCCTGCGGAAGTCGCCGTCCCGGGCCGCGGTCATCGCGGCGAGCAGCGGGCGCAGATCCGATGCTCGAATTCGACCGTCTTTCTGTCCCTCTTCGAGCACACGCGTAGCACGGTTCTCACTCATGGCGGCCCACTTCGGTAACTCGGTGCTTATGGGCGTGGCCAGTCTGTCACTCTGTCGGCGTCAACTGAGGCGTATTCGTCCGAACCGTTCGGGGAGCTGTCCATGGGGGCCATTCCGGCGCAACGGGAGACCGTCACCCGTGCCTCTGGTGTGCCCGCGCATGCGCGAGGGTGCCCCGAAACACGCACCACCCTCCCCGGCAGCCCCCTCTCCCCGGGCTCCGCCCGCACCCTGGTGCGCACCACCCTCACCGACTGGGCGGCCTCCGGCATTCCCGGCACCGAACACCTCACCGACCGTCTCGTCGACGACGCCGTCGTGGCCGTCAGCGAGCTGGTCACCAACGCGGTCGTGCACGCCGGCACCGATGTCGAGCTCACGTGCCGCCTGGAGGAGGACACCGGCGCCCTCGTCGTCGAGGTCCTGGACCACCACCCCTCGCGCGCCCCGCGCGACGCGGAGATCGAGGCGCCGTACGAGACACCGGAGTACGGGCGCGGCCTGCGGCTGGTGTCCCGGCTCGCCGAGTCCTGGGGGGTCACCTACCGCACCGGCGCCAAGATCGTGTGGGCGCGGCTGCCCGCCGAGGACCCCATCGCGGCCAGGGACGACATCGAGGCGTACGCCGAGGAACGCGCGCTGGAGCGCGGACTGCGCGTCGCCGAGATCCTCGCCCCCGAGCCCCAGCGCGCCGAGCGGGACCGGGACTGGCTCAACCGGGGCGCCCTGTCCTTCCTCGCCGAGGCCTCCGACCTGCTCGCCGGGCAGCTCGACGAGAACCTGGTCGCCGCCCTCGCCGGCCAGCTGATCGTGCCGCGCCTGGCGGACTGGTGCGCGGTGTGGCTGGAGGACGAGATGGCCGGGCGCTGGGGATACCCCCGATCCGGTGACGCCGAGGGCGGGGGAGGCTGGGCGGCGGACGTCGTCGCGGGCACCGGGCCCCGGCTCGCCCGCGTCTGGCACGGCTCCGAGAACCTCATCGAGGAACTCCGGTGCGCCCTGGAGAAGGAGCCGCCGCATCCCGCCGACAGCCACCGCACGGGGCCCGTCCCGTACCCATGGCCCGGTGAGGCGCTCGGCGCGCGCGGGGCGCAAGGCACGGCGCTCGCGTACCGCCTGATCGCCGGTGGCCGCCCGCTGGGCACGCTGGTCATCGGGCGGGCCGACCTCGTGCGCTTCCCCGACGAGGTCACCGGGCTCGTCGAGGACCTCAGCCGCCGGGTGGCCCTCGCCATCGGCGCGGCCCGCCAGTACGCCCGGCAGGCCACCATCAGCCGGGTCCTGCAGCGCGGACTGCTGCCCGGCGCCGTCGCCGAGATCCCCGGGGTGGCCAGTGCCCTGGTGTACGAGCCGTACGACAAGGGCGGCCCGAGCGGGGACTTCTACGACCTGTTCCCGGCCGGCGACGGCCGCTGGTGCTTCGCCATCGGCGACGTCCAGGGCAAGGGCCCCGAGGCGGCCGTGGTGATCGGTATCGCACGGCCCTGGCTGCGGCTCCTCGCCCGCGAGGGCTACCGCGTCGCCGACGTCCTCGACCGCCTCAACCAGCTCCTCCTCGACGACGCCACGGAGGCCGCCGACGCCGCCGCCCGCGCCCTCGTCGGCCCGGTCCCACCGGGCGACGGCCCGCAGACCCGCTTCCTCTCCCTGCTCTACGGCGAACTCACCCCCGTCGACGGCGGCATCCGCTGCACCCTCGCCTCCGCCGGCCACCCGCTGCCGTTGCTGCTGGGCGCGGGCGGCGAGGTCCACACGGCCGCGCACCCGCAGACCCTGCTCGGGGTCGTCGAGGACGCGACGTACACCAGCGAGACCTTCGAGCTGCGCTCCGGCGAGACCCTGCTGTGCGTGACCGACGGGGTGACGGAGCGGCGCAGCGGCTCCCGCCAGTTCGACGACGGCGACGGCCTCGCGACCGCCCTCGCCGGGTGCGCGGGCCTGAACGCCCAGCTGATCGCGGAACGCATCCGCAGGCTGGTGCACGAGTTCAGCGGCCGCCCGCCGGAGGACGACCTGGCGCTGCTGGTGCTCCAGGCCGAGTAGCCGACCGGACAGGGAAGCGCCGGGGTGCTGGACAATGGAACCCATGCCCTCCGCACTCCCCGACGGCGAGCCCGTCCCCGACGACGGCACGCTCCCCGCGTCCGCGCTCGCCGGGTCCGCCGACCGCCCCCTCGGCTTCTACCTGCACGTCCCGTACTGCGCGACCCGCTGCGGCTACTGCGACTTCAACACCTACACGGCGACCGAGCTGCGCGGCACGGGCGGGGTACTGGCGTCCCGCGACAACTACGCGGACACCCTGATCGACGAGATCCGCCTGGCCCGCAAGGTCCTCGGTGACGACCCGCGCGAGGTCCGCACGGTCTTCGTCGGCGGCGGTACGCCCACGCTGCTGGCCGCCGACGATCTCGTACGGATGCTGGGGGCGATCCGCCACGAGTTCGGACTGGCGCCGGACGCGGAGATCACCACGGAGGCGAATCCGGACTCGGTGGACCCGGCGTATCTGGCCGCTCTCCGCGAGGGCGGCTTCAACCGTGTCTCCTTCGGCATGCAGAGCGCGAAGCAGCACGTGCTGAAGGTCCTCGACCGCACCCACACCCCGGGGCGCCCGGAGGCGTGTGTCGGGGAGGCCCGCGCGGCGGGCTTCGAGCACGTCAACCTGGACCTGATCTACGGCACACCGGGCGAGTCGGACGACGACTGGCGGGCGTCGCTGGAGTCGGCGATCGGCGCCGGGCCGGACCATGTGTCCGCGTACGCCCTGATCGTCGAGGAAGGCACGCAGCTGGCCCGTCGTATCCGCCGGGGCGAGGTGCCGATGACGGACGACGACGTCCACGCGGACCGGTACCTGATCGCCGAGGAGACGTTCACGGCGGCCGGTTTCGACTGGTACGAGGTCTCCAACTGGGCGACCTCGGAAGCGGGACGCTGCCTGCACAACGAGCTGTACTGGCGGGGCGCCGACTGGTGGGGCGCGGGGCCTGGGGCCCACTCGCACGTGGGCGGCGTGCGCTGGTGGAACGTGAAGCATCCGGGCGCGTATGCGGCGGCGCTGGCGGCGGGGCGGTCGCCGGGGGCCGGGCGGGAGCTGCTGTCGGAGGAGGACCGCAGGGTCGAGCGGATCCTGCTGGAGCTGCGGCTTCGGGAGGGGGTGCCGTTGGGGTTGCTGCGGGAGGAGGGGCTCACTGCCTCGCGCCGAGCACTCTCAGAAGGGCTCTTGCAGACCGGTCCTTATGAGGAGGGGCGTGCGGTGCTGACGCTTCGGGGGCGGTTGTTGGCGGATGCGGTGGTCAGGGATTTGGTGGACTGATCACTCCGGTGGGTGAATCGGAACCAGAGGCAGGTTTGGGCGGCGCCCCGATTTGTAGGGTGCCGCTGTGAACGATCGCGCGATGATCAAGTTCTTCGAGTGACTGGAGCCGCCCGAGGGCGTCAGGGCCGAGCTTCTGCGAGGAGAGATCGTGATGTCGCGCAACTCTGGTCTGGTGCACAACCGCAACGTCACGGAGACGGTGGACCAGATTCCCCGCGACCGTTGGTATCCGCTCCAGACCCAGTGCGTCGACATGCTTGACCACGTCAGCGCCCCCGTTCCCGATGTGGTGGTGACCGAGCGCGGCGCCGGTCCGGATCAAGGGACATACGTACCGTCGGCGGTGGTCACGGCATTGGTGGAGGTCGTCTCCGAAACCAGCGTGGAGCGCGACTACGAGGTCAAGCGCGCGATCTACGCCGCGAGCGGCGTGCACGCTTACCTGATCATCGACCCGATCATGGCGCACTGCGTGCTGTTCACCGAGCCGAAGGGCAGTGGCGAGGAAGCCGAGTACCACGTGCAACGGATGAGCAAGTTCGGCTGCCCGGTCCCGATGGACTGTTTTGGTCTCGAAGTCGATACCACCGGATTCGGCACCTTCAGCAACGTCAGGCCCCACCGCTACCCGTAACGAAGTCGATCAGCTCTTCCACCCTCCCCAACAGCTCCGGCTCCAGGTCCTTGTAAGACCCCACCCGCTGAAGAATCGCCTGCCACACGGCCCCGGTGTTCTCCGACGGCCACCCCAGCGCCCGGCACACCCCCGTCTTCCAGTCCTGCCCGTGAGGAACCCGCGGCCAGCCCGGAATCCCCAGGGACGACGGCTTCACCGCCTCCCAGATGTCGATGTACGGGTGGCCCACGACCAACGCGTGCTCACTGGTCACCGACTCGGCGATGCGCCACTCCTTCGTGCCCGGCACGAGGTGGTCGACCAGAACCCCCAGCCGCGCATCCGGCCCCGGCGCGAAGTCGGCGACGATCGACGGCAGGTCGTCGACGCCCTCCAGGTACTCCACCACCACGCCCTCGACGCGCAGGTCGTCGCCCCACACCTTCTCGACCAGCTCGGCGTCGTGCCGGCCCTCGACGTAGATACGGCCGGCGCGGGCCACGCGCGCGCGTGCCTGCGGGACGGCGACCGAACCGGATGCCGTACGGGTGGGACGTACCGGAGCGGAGGACGACGGCCGCACGAGGGTCACCACCTTGCCCTCCAGCAGGAACCCGCGCGGCTCCAGCGGGAACACCCGGTGCTTGCCGAAGCGGTCCTCCAGTGTCACCGTGCCGGCCTCGCAGCGGATCACCGCACCGCAGAATCCCGTGCCCGGCTCCTCCACCACCAGGCCCGGTTCCGCCGGGACCTCGGGGACGGGCTTGGGCTTCTTCCAGGGGGGAGTCAGGTCCGGTGAGTACTGGCGCATTCGAGTGACGATAAGAGAATCCCGGCCGTCATGGAGCGCGGATCAACGCGACACGCCGAAGCGGGCCGCGAGGGCGTCGCGCTGCCGGCGCACGAACCCCGCGTCCACCACCGCTCCGTGACCGGGCACGTACAGCGCGTCCTCGCCGCCCAGGTCCAGCAGGCGGTCCAGGGCCGCCGGCCAGTGCGACGGTACGGCGTCGGGGCCGGCCTGGGGTTCGCCGGACTCCTCCACGAGGTCGCCGCAGAAGACCACCTCGGGAGAGCCGGGAGCGCCCGGCACGAACACGACCAGGTCGTGGGCGGTGTGGGCCGGGCCCACGTTCGCCAGGAGGACCTGGCGGCCGCCGTCCAGGTCGAGGGTCCACTCGCCGCTCACCTGGTGGTGCGGGCGGACCAGGGCGTCGATCGCCTCGTCCGCCGCGTCCTGGTCCAGCCCGTTGCGCACGGCGTCCGCCCGCAGTTCCGCCCGCTCGTGCGCGAACACCGTGTCCAGGCCCACCGCCCCGTACACCTGCGTGCCCGCGAACGCCGCCGCCCCGAAGACATGGTCGAAGTGGGGATGCGTCAGCGCGAGATGAGTCACACGGTGACCCGCGAGCCACTGCGCCTGGGTACGCAGCCGCACCCCTTCCGCGAGGCTCGACCCCGCGTCGACGAGCAGCGCGCCGCCCTCCCCGACGACCAGCCCCGCCGTGCAGTCCCAGCCCGGAAGCCGGCACCGGCCCACCCCGGCCGCAAGCCGCTCCCACCCGAGCTCTTCCCAAGTCACCCTCATACGGCGACGCTAACGAACACACCACCGTCGGGCACGGCGGTGCTGACCGGCCTTGCCCGTGGCGTACCCCACGGCCGTACACTGGGCCGGGGACGGCTGGCACTCGGACGGACAGAGTGCCAGGCAAGGCGCCAAGCGGACGAAACTGGAGGTGCGCGCGATGCTGAGTGAACGCAGGCTTCAGGTGCTGCGCGCCATCGTCCAGGACTATGTCGGGACCGAGGAGCCGGTGGGCTCCAAGGCGCTCACCGAGCGGCACAACCTCGGCGTCTCCCCGGCGACCGTCCGCAACGACATGGCGGCCCTGGAGGACGAGGGCTACATCGCCCAGCCGCACACCAGCGCCGGGCGCATCCCGACCGACAAGGGTTACCGGCTGTTCGTCGACAAGCTCGCCGGCGTCAAGCCGATGAGCCCGCCGGAGCGGCGCGCGATCCAGAACTTCCTCGAGGGCGCCGTAGACCTCGACGACGTCGTGGCGCGCACGGTACGGCTGCTCGCGCAGCTCACCCGGCAGGTCGCCGTCGTGCAGTACCCGTCGCTGACCCGGTCCACCGTCCGGCACGTCGAGCTGCTGTCGCTCGCGCCCGCGCGCGTGATGCTCGTGCTGATCACGGACACCGGGCGGGTCGAGCAGCGGATGGTCGACTGTCCCGCACCCTTCAGTGAGACCTCGCTCGCGGATCTGCGCGCGCGGCTCAACAGTCGGATCGCGGGGCGGCGCTTCACCGATGTGCCGACGCTCGTCGAGGACCTCCCCGAGGCCTTCGACCTGGAGGACCGCGGCACCGTCTCGGCCGTGCTCTCCACCTTGCTGGAGACGCTCGTCGAGGAGAACGAGGAGCGGCTGATGATCGGCGGCACCGCCAATCTCACCCGCTTCGGGCATGACTTCCCCCTCACCATCCGGCCCGTCCTGGAGGCCTTGGAGGAGCACGTCGTACTCCTCAAACTCCTTGGCGAGGCGGGGGATTCGGGCATGACCGTGCGCATCGGGCACGAGAACGCCTATGAGGGACTCAACTCCACGTCCGTCGTGTCGGTCGGCTACGGTTCGGGCGGCGAGGCAGTCGCCAAGCTCGGCGTGGTCGGACCGACCCGCATGGATTACCCGGGAACGATGGGAGCGGTACGCGCAGTGGCACGGTACGTCGGACAGATCCTGGCGGAGTCGTAAGTGGCCACGGACTACTACGCCGTTCTCGGCGTGCGTCGCGACGCGTCGCAGGAAGAGATCAAGAAGGCCTTCCGGCGGCTCGCGCGCGAGCTGCACCCGGACGTCAATCCGGATCCGAAGACCCAGGAGCGGTTCAAGGAGATCAACGCCGCTTACGAGGTGCTGTCGGACCCGCAGAAGAAGCAGGTCTACGACCTCGGCGGCGACCCGCTGTCCCAGGCGGGCGGCGCGGGAGCCGGCGGCTTCGGCGCGGGCGGCTTCGGGAACTTCTCGGACATCATGGACGCGTTCTTCGGTACGGCGTCCCAGCGGGGTCCGCGCTCGCGTACGCGGCGGGGCCAGGACGCGATGATCCGGCTGGAGGTCGAGCTCGACGAGGCGGCCTTCGGTACGACGAAGGACATCCAGGTCGACACGGCCGTCGTCTGCAACACCTGTAACGGCGAGGGGGCCGCCCCCGGCACCTCCGCCCAGACGTGTGACATGTGCCGCGGCCGCGGTGAGGTGTCGCAGGTGACGCGGTCCTTCCTGGGCCAGGTCATGACCTCGCGGCCGTGTCCGCAGTGCCAGGGTTTCGGGACCGTGGTGCCGACTCCCTGTCCGGAGTGCGCGGGTGACGGGCGCGTACGGTCCCGTCGGACCCTGACCGTCAAGATCCCGGCCGGTGTCGACAACGGCACCCGGATCCAGCTCGCCGGTGAGGGCGAGGTCGGGCCGGGCGGCGGTCCCGCCGGTGATCTGTACGTCGAGATCCACGAGCTGCCGCACTCGATGTTCCAGCGGCGCGGCGACGACCTGCACTGCACGGTGACGCTCCCGATGACCGCGGCGGCGCTCGGTACGAAGGTGCCGCTGGAGACGCTGGACGGGCTGGAGGAGGTCGACGTCCGGCCGGGTACGCAGTCCGGTCAGTCGATTCCGCTGCACGGGCGTGGTGTGACCCATCTGCGGGGCGGCGGGCGCGGGGATCTGATCGTGCACGTCGAGGTGCAGACGCCGAGCAAGCTGGACCCCGAGCAGGAGCGGTTGCTGCGCGAGCTGGCCAAGCTGCGGGGCGAGGAGCGGCCTCAGGGGCAGTTCCAGCCGGGGCAGCAGGGGTTGTTCTCGCGGTTGAAGGACGCGTTCAACGGGCGGACGTGAGCCGACCCCCCTTGGGACAGGGTTGGCCTATGCCAAGGGGAAGGGCCGATTCGGACTTGTTCGGGGGACGTGACAACATGCCGTCATGTCCTCCGCGCTGACCGATCTCTTCCCCCTCCCGATCGTGCAGGCCCCCATGGCAGGCGGCGTCTCCGTGCCGCAGCTCGCCGCTGCCGTGTCCGGGGCCGGTGGGCTGGGGTTTCTCGCCGCCGGGTACAAGACCGCCGACGGGATGTACCAGGAGATCAAGCAGCTGCGCGGGCTGACCGGGCGGCCCTTCGGGGTCAATCTGTTCATGCCGCAGCCCGAGTATGCCGACGCCGCGGCCGTCGATGTCTACGCCCATCAGCTCGCCGGCGAGGCCGCCTGGTACGAGATCGAGCTGGGGGACCCGGACAGCGGGCGGGACGACGGGTACGACGCCAAGCTCGCCGTGCTGCTCGACAATCCCGTGCCCGTCGCCTCCTTCCACTTCGGCGTGCCCAGCGGTGAGGTCCTCCAGGCGCTTCGGCGTGCCGGAACCTTCACCCTCGTCACCGCCACCACCCCGGACGAAGCCCTCGCCGTGCAGCGGGCCGGCGCCGACGCCGTGATCGTGCAGGGCGTCGAGGCCGGCGGCCACCAGGGCACCCATCGCGACAACCCCGAGACCGACGGCACCGGCATCGGGCTGCTGTCGCTCGTCGCGCAGGTCCGTGAGGCCGTGAGCCTGCCCATCGTCGCCGCCGGCGGCATCATGCGCGGCAGCCAGATCGCCGCCGCGCTCGCGGCCGGCGCCAGTGCCGCCCAGCTCGGGACCGCCTTCCTCGCCACCCCGGAGTCCGGCGCCAACGCCCTGCACAAGCAGGCGCTGACCAACCCCCTGTTCGTACGGACCGAGCTGACGCGCGCCTTCTCCGGGCGCCCCGCCCGCGGCCTCGTCAACCGCTTCCTGCGCGAGCACGGGCCGTACGCCCCCGCCGCCTACCCCGAGGTCCACCACCTCACCTCGCCGCTGCGCAAGAAGGCCGCCGCGTCCGGCGACGCGCAGGGCATGGCGCTGTGGGCGGGGCAGGGGCACCGGCTGGCGCGCGAACTGCCGGCGGGGCAGCTGGTGGAGGTGCTGGCCGCCGAGCTCGATGCCGCGGCGACAGCGTTGTCCGCCTTTCCGACGGGGGGCGCGGGGCGATGACGGCTCCCGTTTTCGTCGTCGAGCACTTCGATGCCGGTGGTGGTGGGCGGTACGTCCTTGACGGCCCCGAGGGGCGGCACGCCGTCTCGGTCAAGCGGCTGAGACCCGGGGAGAGCGTCGTCCTCACGGACGGCAACGGCCGCTGGGCCGAGTGCGAGGTCGTCGACACGGAGGGCAAGGACCGGCTCGTCGTGCACATGAGCTCGGTGGCCGAGGAACCCCCCGAGTCGCCCCGTATCACCGTCGTCCAGGCCCTCCCCAAGGGCGACCGCGGTGAGCTGGCCGTCGAGACGATGACCGAGACCGGCGTCGACGCGATCGTGCCCTGGGCCGCCGCCCGGTGCATCACACAGTGGAAGGGCGAGCGGGGGTCGAAGGCCCTCGGCAAGTGGCGGGCCACCGCCCGCGAGGCCGGCAAGCAGTCGCGCCGGGTGCGTTTCCCGGAGGTGACGGACGCGGCCACCACCAAGCAGGTCGCCGCGCTGCTCGCCAAGGCCGACTTCGCCGCCGTCCTGCACGAGGAACGCGACTACGGCAGCGAGCCCCTCGCCACCGCCGAGCTGCCCGCCGAGGGCGAGATCGTGCTCGTCGTCGGACCCGAAGGCGGGGTGTCCCCCGAGGAGTTGGCCCTCTTCGAGGAGGCGGGCGCGAAGGCGTACCGTCTGGGCCGTACCGTCCTGCGCACCTCCACCGCCGGGACCGCGGCGACGGCCCTGCTCCTCGGCCGCACCGGCCGCTGGTCCTGACCTCCGGAGGGACGCTCACCGTGGAACTCGCCCAAGTACGGCTGCTGGTCAGCGACTTCGCCGCCTGCTACCGCTTCTACGCCGACGTCCTCGGCCTCAAGCCGCAGTCGGGCGCGACGAACGGGCCGTACGAGAAGTTCAGCCCCGCCGTCGGCTCGGCGGGCATCGCCCTTCAGGACCGGGCGATGATGGCCGAGGTCCTGGGCGAACTGGCCGACACCGCCGACGGGCACCGCTCCCTGGTGGTGCTGCGGGTGGACGACCTGGACGCCTGCTGCGAGCGGATCACCTCACGCGGCGCGACCCTCCTGCGCGGCCCCGCCCCGATGACCGACCGCATGCGCGTCGCCCACCTCAAGGACCCGGAGGGGAATCTGGTGGAGCTGCAGGAGTGGCTGCTGCTGCGCGGCTGAGGACGGCGTCGAACAGCTCCCAGCCGTCCAACTCCACGGTCCCCGGCAGGAGTCCGCGGGCCGTCGCCTCGTCGACGAGACCGCGTACGACACCGGGTTCGCGCAGGTTGAGCAGCTTCCCGGGGCCGGTCGCCACGCATCCGACGTAGGAATGGCCGTCGGAGATGGCCCGGCCCGCACCCTTCCGGAAGACGATCGGGGTACGTACACCGTCCAGGGTGAGGTTGAGGACCTCGCGGCACATGTCGCCCTCCCCGTGCTGGTGCCGCACGCTCCAGAGGTACGTCGTCCGCTCGTCCACGACGAGCCTTCGCAGTCTGCGGTCGTTACGCATTCGGCCACGCTACGGGGCCGGGCAGAGCTTGGTCTCCGGGTTTTTCGCCGGGATCAGCCGGACGTTCTCGCGGCGGACGGCGAAGGACTCCTGGACCTTGCCGTTGTTGCGGGCCGGGTCCCAGAGCCAGATCCACTCGCCGGTGGCGCCGAAGGAGACCACGGGGTGGTCGAGGGGAGCCGGGCCGTTCTCCACCGCCAGGGGCTCGGCGGCGTCCACCGGTTGTACGCACATGAAGTGGCCGAAGACACCGAAGTAGTCGGGCGGGTGGGCGCCCCCACGGGCGACGTTCTCGGCGGTCCGGCCGGCCGCGCTCGCCGCCTGTCCGGTGCCCAGCGCGACCGCGCTCAGGGCGTAGACGACGATGACCAGCGTGGCCAGGACGATGGCGAAGAAGCGGTTGCTGGCGTCCCGGCCCAGATGGAAGTGGCGCAGCCAGCCCACGATCGCCACGAAGAACAGCGCGCTGCCCAGCGCGAGGCCCATCGGCTCGGCGGCCACCAGATAGGTGCCGAGCCTCGCCGTGGGCACCGCCTCCACGCGGATGTCGAACCGGTCCAGGTACGCGTCGTGCATCTGCCGGCCCAGCCAGCCCACCATCGACCACAGCACCGGCACGGACAGCGGCACCAGCCAGGCGGCGTGCCGGGTGAAGACGGTGCGGCGCAGCGCGAGGACCACGCCCGCGCCCGTGAACACGCCGACGGCGAGCACCAGCGCACCCGCCCACAGCACCCGGGGCTGGGTGCCCTGGCCCACCAAGGCCCCGAAGGCGGCCAGCACGGTGGTGCCCGCGACTCCGGCGGCCCACTGGACCCCGCGGCCGCTCGCCCGCGTCTCCTTGAGCGTGCGGCCCAGCGGCAACGCCCCCGCCGGGCTGAGCAGTGCGGGCAGCAGCTTCCAGGCCCCGTCGGCCCACACGGCGTACATGCCGCACAGGACCGCGAGGACGACGCCGGCCACCCCCGCCGCCAGCCAGACCAGCCGGACCCGGCGCTCGTGCGGGGTCTCGTCGCGCGGCGGGTCCGCGTCCGAGTGGCCCGGCACCCGCAGCCCGTGCATCTCGGCGTCGAAGGGGCGGCCACCCAGCGGGCGCGCCGCCAGTTCGGCCGCCGCCTCCTGACGGGAGCGCGGACCGGCCGGCACGGTCACGGCACGCTGCTCGTCGGCCCCGCCCAGCCAGATCCACACCCGCCCCAGCGTCGGCAGCGCGCGGTGCACGTAGTACGTCGTGCGCGCCGGCCGCTCGTACTCGACCAGCGCCGCGTCCCGCACCCAGGCGCCCAACTCGGCCTGCCTGGCGAGCCGTTCCACCTCCAGGGTGGCCGTGCGCAGGGCCCCGAGGCGGGCTCCGTGCAGGCGGACCTCGACGACGAGCGTGGTGCGGTGCGCCACGCCGGGCGCCGCCTCGTCGGCCTCCGCCGGGCGTACGGCCCAGCCGCGCTCCTCGAACAGGTCCGTCACATACGCCACTTCATCCGGATGGTCGACCACGTCGACGAGCATCCGTACCCGGCGCCGACGCGGCGGCGCGGGTGGCCCCGCGGGGTCCGTCCCGGTGTCCACGCCGACCTGGTCGGCGTCGTCCGGGGTGCGCGGCGCGGGCGGGGATCCGCGAGGGGGTCAACGGTCCTCCGGGCAGGGTGGATCGGGCGACACCCGATTGTGCCGTGCGCGAGCAGGGAGTGGCCGTATGTGCCCTACCGCGTCGGCGGGGACAGTGGCAGGCTGCCCTCCATGGGGGCGTTCAGGAGGATTTGGGGTCGCGTCGGTCGCGTCGGTCGCACGGAGCGCACGCGTGTGCGCGTGGCAGGCGTGGCGGGTCTCGCCGTGCTCGCCGTCGGCGGGGCGGTCGCCTGTGATCCGGGCGGGCTGAGCAGTGCGACCGTGGCGTTCACGACCGACCAGACGGTGACCGCGGAGCTGGAGCGGCAGAAGGCCGACGTGCAGTGGCTCAACTGCACGGGCTCGTACGACGGCGACGGCGACGGCGGGTCCGCCGCGCCGACGGCGAGCGAGAACACCGTGGTCAAGGTCGACTGCGAGGGCGAGACCAAGGACGGCAAGGACATCACCGTCACCGGCAGGATCACCCGGGCCGTCAGCGGCTCCTGTGTGCGCGGCGACCTCGTGGCCAAGGTCGGCGGCAAGGAGTGGTTCCATGTGAACGGGCTGGGCAACTGCGACGCCACGCCCTCGCCCGTCAACCCGGGCGGCGGCGGACAGCAGCCGGGGCCCACGGTCACGGTGACCGTCACCAAGACCGTCTACTGCAAGCAGCACCCGAACTGCTGGCCGGAGGGCAAGTGACCGCACCGGCACGCGAGTTGGGCAAGTGATCCGAAGCCCTGTCCCCGGACGCCGCCCGTGCTTATGGTGATCGGGTGACTCAGTCCGTGACGCCTGGATCGTCTTCGTATCTCCGGTATCCGCATCTGCACGGCGACCTGGTCGCCTTCACCGCCGAGGACGACGTATGGCTGGCCCCGCTCGACGGCGGCCGGGCCTGGCGGGTCAGCGCCGACAACGTGCCGGTCAGCCTGCCGCGCATCTCGCCCGACGGTACGACCGTCGCCTGGACCTCCACCCGCGACGGCGCCCCCGAGGTGCACATCGCGCCGGTCGACGGCGGCCCCACGAAGCGCCTTACGCACTGGGGCAGTTGGCAGACCCGGGTGCGCGGCTGGACCCCCGACGGCGAGGTCCTCGCGATCAGCACCCAGAGCCAGGCCGGCAGCCGCCGCACCTGGGCCCACACGGTCCCGCTCGACGGCGGACCGGCCACCACCCTGCCGTACGGCCCCGTCGCCGATGTCGTCCACGGGCCCCACCTGGTGCTCGCCTCGGCACCCATGGGGCTGGAAGCGGCGCGCTGGAAGCGCTACCGGGGCGGCACGGCGGGCAAGTTGTGGATCGACCGCACGGGCGACGGGGAGTTCGTACGGCTGCATGAGGAGCTGGACGGGAACATCGAGTACCCCGTGTGGGCGGGCGAGCGGATCGCGTTCCTCTCCGACCACGAGGGCGTCGGGGCGGTGTACTCGTCCCTCGCCGACGGGTCCGATCTACAACGGCACACCCCTGTCGACGGCTTCTACGCCCGGCACGCCGCGAGCGACGGCACCCGTGTCGTCTACGCCTGTGCCGGGCAACTGTGGCTCCTGGACGACCTCGACGGGGCCGAGCCGCGCCCGCTCGACATCCGGCTCGGGGGGCAGCGCACCGACCGGCAGCCGTACCCGCTGAACGCCGCCCGCTCGTTCGGGGCGGCGGCGCCCGACCACACCGCGCGCGGCAGCGCGGTCGCCGTCCGGGGCGCCGTGCACTGGGTCACCCACCGCTCCGGTCCCGCCCGCGCCCTCGCCGCCGAGCCGGGCGTACGGGCCCGGCTGCCGCGCACCTTCCGGGCGGAGGGCGAGGAGTGGGTGGTGTGGGTGACGGACGCGGAGGGCGACGACGCCCTGGAGTTCGCGCCCGCGACCGGGCTCGCGCCGGGTGCCACGCCGCGCAGGCTCGGCGCCGGGCAGCTGGGCCGCGTCCTGGAGCTCGCCATGGCGCCCGACGGGAGCAGGGCGGCGGTCGCCGCGCACGACGGGCGGCTGCTGCTCGTCGAGCGGGAGACCGGCGAGGTCCGCGAGGTCGACCGCAGCGAGGACGGGGACGTGTCCGGGCTGGTCTTCTCGCCCGACTCGGCCTGGCTCGCCTGGTCGCACCCCGGCCCACGCCCGCTGAGCCAGCTCAAGCTCGCCAACACCACCGACCTGTCGGTCTCCGAGGCGACCCCCCTGCGCTTCCAGGACTACGCGCCCGCGTTCACGCCGGACGGCAAGCACCTGGTGTTCCTGTCGACGCGCGCCTTCGACCCGGTCTACGACGAGCACGTCTTCGACCTCGCCTTCGTGGTCGGCTCCCGCCCCCACCTGATCACCCTCGCCGCGACCACCCCGTCCCCCTTCGGCCCGCAGCGGCACGGCCGCCCCTTCGACGCGCCGGACAAGGACGAGACACCCGACAGCGAGGGCACCCCGACCACCCGCATCGACCTCGAAGGGCTCGCCGACCGGATCGTGCCGTTCCCGGTCGAGGCCGCCCGCTACACCAACCTGCGGGCCGCGAAGGACGGCGTGCTGTGGCTACGGCACCCCGTACGCGGCGCGCTCGGCGCCTCCCGGGCCACGCCCGACGACCCCGAGCCCCAGGCCGAGCTGGAACGCTACGACCTCCTCCAGCGGCGCGTCGAGCATCTCGCCGACGACGCCGACCACTTCGAGGTCAGCGGCGACGGCAAGCGGCTGCTGCTGTGGACCGACGGCCGCCTCAAGGTCGTCCCGAGCGACCGGCGGGCCTCCGGCGACGACGACAGCGACTCGAACATCACCGTGGACCTGACGCGCGTACGGCAGACGGTCGACCCGTCGGCGGAGTGGCGGCAGATGTTCGAGGAGACCGGCCGCATCATGCGGGACCACTTCTGGCGGCCGGACATGAACGGCGTGGACTGGGCCGGGGTCCTGGACCGCTACCGCCCGCTCGTCGACCGGGTGGCCACCCACGACGACCTGATCGACCTGCTGTGGGAGGTGCAGGGCGAGCTCGGCACCTCGCACGCGTACGTCGCCCCGCGCGGCGGATACGGCGGCGGGGCCCGGCAGGGACTGCTCGGCGCCGACATCTCCCGCCATCCGGACGGCAGTTGGCGCATCGACCGCATCCTGCCCTCCGAGACCTCCGACCCCGAGGCACGGGCACCGCTGGCCGCGCCCGGGGTCGCCGTGCGGGCCGGCGACGCGATCGTGGCGGTGGCCGGGGTGCCGGTGGACCCGGTGGCCGGGCCCGGCCCGCTGCTCGTCGGCACGGCGGGCAAGGCGGTGGAGCTGACGATCTCGCCGGCCGGGGGCGGGGACGTACGGCACGCGGTCGTCGTGCCGATCGCCGACGAGCAGCCGCTCCGCTACCACGCCTGGGTGGCGGACCGGCGGGCGTACGTCCACGAGAAGTCCGGCGGCCGGCTCGGCTACCTCCACGTGCCGGACATGCAGGCGCCGGGCTGGGCCCAGATCCACCGTGATCTGCGCGTCGAGGTGGCCCGGGAGGGCCTCGTCGTGGACATCCGGGAGAACGGCGGCGGGCACACCTCGCAACTGGTCGTCGAGAAGCTGGCACGCCGGATCGTCGGCTGGGAGGTCCCGCGCGGGATGCGTCCGTACAGCTATCCGACGGACGCTCCGCGTGGCCCTGTGGTGGCGGTGGCGAACGAGTTCTCCGGCTCCGACGGCGACATCGTCAACGCGGTGATCAAGGCGCTGGGTCTGGGACCGGTGGTGGGCACGCGGACATGGGGCGGCGTGATCGGCATCGACAGCCGATACCAGCTGGTCGACGGCACCCTGATCACCCAGCCGAAGTACGCCATCTGGCTGGAGGGCTACGGCTGGGACCTGGAGAACCACGGCGTCGACCCGGACGTGGAGGTGGTGCAACGCCCGCAGGACTGGGTGGCGGGGAGGGACGCGCAATTGGACGAGGCGATCCGGATCGCGCTGGCCGGGCTGGAGGAACGGCCGGCCAAAACGCCGCCACCCTTGCCAACCTAAGGGGCGCGGGGCTGTATCGATATGCGGCTCCGCCGCGTGGGCGCGACCAGCCACAATGCACCCGCACCCGACGGCGATACGATGCCCCCCGTAAACCACGCCGCCCAACCCCCGGAGGGACCATGGCAGGGGAGCCGCAGGACGACTGTCTGTTCTGCAAGATCGTCGAGGGGCATGTCCCGGCGACGATCGTGCGGGAGACGGACACGACCGTCGCGTTCCGGGACATCAACCCCCAGGCGCCCACCCACGTCCTGGTCATCCCCAAGGCGCACCACCGGGACGCCGCCGCCCTCGCCACCGCCGAACCCGCCCTCGCCGCGGACGTCCTGCGCGAGGCCCAGGCCGTCGCCGACGAGGACAAGCTGGAGAGCTACCGCATCGTCTTCAACACCGGCGCCGGCGCCGGACAGACCGTCTGGCACGCCCACGCCCACATCCTCGGCGGCCGCGGCCTGCAGTGGCCCCCGGGATAGTCGAGGCAAGCCGAAGTCACCGTGTCCGTACGTGAATTGGTTGTCCTCGGGACAGCGAGCCAGGTGCCGACCCGTCACCGGAACCACAACGGCTATCTGTTGCGGTGGGACGGAGAGGGCATCCTCTTCGACCCCGGCGAGGGCACGCAGCGGCAGATGCTGCGCGCCGGAGTCGCCGCGCACGACCTGAACCGGATCTGCGTCACCCACTTCCACGGGGACCACTCGCTCGGCCTCGCCGGCGTCATCCAGCGGATCAACCTCGACAAGGTGCCGCACCCCGTCACCGCCCACTACCCCCGCTCCGGCCAGCGCTTCTTCGATCGACTGCGCTACGCCACCGCCTACCGCGAGACCGTCGACCTCGCGCAGGCCCCGGTCAGCGCCGACGGCGTCATAGCCGACACCGGTGGCTACCGGCTGGAGACCGCCCGGCTGTCGCACCCCGTCGAGTCGTACGGCTACCGCCTCGTCGAGCCCGACGGTCGCCGCATGCTGCCCGACCGGCTCGCCGCGCACGGCATCAAGGGGCCCGATGTCGGGCGCATCCAGCGGGAAGGGGCGCTCGGCGGGGTCTCCCTGCGGGACGTCAGCGAGGTCCGGCGCGGGCAGCGGTTCGCGTTCGTCATGGACACCCGGCTGTGCGACGGGGTGTACACCCTGGCCGACGGCTGCGACATGCTCGTCATCGAGTCCACCTTCCTGGACGAGGACGTGGAACTCGCCGTGGAACACGGCCATCTGACCGCCGGTCAGGCCGCCCGGGTCGCGCTCGACTGCGGCGTACGGCATCTCGTGCTCACCCACTTCAGCCAGCGCTACACCGAGCCCGAGGAGTTCGAGCGGCAGGCACGGGACGCCGGTTTCGCCGGGGAGCTGACGGTCGCGCACGACCTGCTGCGGGTGCCGCTACCGAAACGTCGGTGACACCGCCGTACGATGCTTTGATGTCCGTCCCGAAAGCAGAACTGCACCTCCACATCGAAGGCACCCTCGAACCCGAGCTCGCCTTCGAACTGGCCGACCGCAACCGCGTCGAGCTGCCGTACGCCGACACCGAAGAGCTCCGCAAGGCCTACCAGTTCGAGGATCTCCAGTCCTTCCTGGACCTGTACTACGAGCTCATGGCCGTCCTGCGCACCGAGCGGGACTTCGAGGACCTCGCGAACGCCTACCTCGCCCGTGCCGCCGCGCAGGGTGTGCGGCACGCGGAGATCTTCTTCGACCCGCAGGCGCACACCAAGCGGGGAGTGGAGCTCGGCACGGTCGTCGAGGGGCTGTGGCGGGCGCTGGGGAGCAGCGAGGCGAACCACGGCGTCTCCACCCGGCTCATCATGTGCTTCCTGCGCGACGACTCCGCCGAGTCGGCCATGGAGACGCTGCGGGCCGCGGAGCCGTATCTCGACCGGATCACCGGCGTCGGCCTCGACTCGGCCGAGGTCGGGCACCCGCCGGTGAAGTTCCGCGAGGTGTACGAGGCCGCCGCCGCCCTCGGCCTGCGGCGCGTCGCGCACGCGGGCGAGGAGGGGCCGCCCGCCTACATCACCGAGGCCCTCGACGTCCTCGGCGTGGAGCGCGTCGACCACGGGCTGCGGTGCGTGGAGGACCCGGCGCTGGTCGAGCGGCTGGTGCGGGAGCGGGTGCCGCTGACGCTGTGTCCGCTGTCGAACGTACGGCTGCGGACCGTCGACGTCCTCGCCGAGCACCCCCTGCCCGCGATGCTCGACGCCGGGCTGATGTGCACGGTCAACTCCGACGACCCGGCCTACTTCGGCGGGTACGCGGGCGACAACTTCGACGCCGTACGCCAGAGCCTCGGCCTGACCGAGGAACGGCTCCGGGAGCTCGCCCGCAACTCGTTCCTCGCCTCCTTCCTGGAGGACGACGAGGAGTTGCGGGCGCGGTATCTGGCCGAGGTGGAGGCGTACGAGTTCAGGTAGCCGCGGTGAGGCGGTCGGGGGCGGCGGGGGTGGCTTCGGCGGTGTCCAAGGGGATTTCGATCACCTCGACGACCTCGACCACCTCGACGCCTTCCGTGACCGCGACGGTCTTCCGGGACCGCAGGCCCAACGCCACGGCCGTCATCGGTACGGCGATCACCAGCAGCCCGGCCGCCAGCACCGCGCCCATGACCGGGAACCCGGCCCGCGCCGACAGCACGCTCCCGGCCAGCGGGCCCGCCGCCGTGCCCAGCGACGACGCCGAGCCGACGAGCACCGCCCAGCGCCCGCGCGCGTCGAGAGAGGCGGCGAGGCCGATGACGTACGACAGGACGATCGGGTAGAGCGTGTTCCAGGCGATCTCGCCGGTCGCGAAGGTCGCCAGGTCGGTCGCGGAGGCGCTGAGCGCGATGCAGGCCGCGATGAGGGCCGTACCCGCGCCGATGGGCAGCGCTCGGCCGAGGCGCGGGCCGAGCGCGCCCGCCCCGGTGACGCCCAGCAGCCCGGCGCCGAGCGCCACGGCGAACACCGCGCCGACCGTGGCTTCCGTCAGATGCGCCTGGTCCAGGCCGATCCGGCCGCTGACGCCCCACAGGGAGTTCTGGGCGAGGGACCAGCACAGCATGCAGGCGGCGAGGGTCAGGCCCTGGCGGCGGTGGGGGACGGGGGAGGCGTCCCAGCCCTGGCGTGAGGTGCTCGTGGCGGCCGGGAGCCGGCCCGTGAGCGGCCATACGGCGAGCGCGGTGAGGGCGATCGCGGCGAGCGGGAGGCCGTGCCCGGGGCCGAGGCGGGGGACCGTCAGATAGACGGCGCCCGCGAGGGCGGAGACACCGAGGAGGCCGAGCGTGGTCGGCCGGTGCGGGTCGGGCTGGGCGGCGATGCGGGTGGCGGCGACCGCGGTGGCCGTACCGGATCCGAAGCCGCCGACGAGCACGCCCAGGACGACGGCCGGTACGGCGTGTGCGGATGCCGCCCAGCCGTAGCCGAGGACCGCGAGCGTGAGGCCGACGCGGGCCAGCCGCCGCGCCCCGATCCGCTCGACGCGCGAGGCCAGCGCGAACCCGGCCGACGCCGAGCTCAGCAGCAGCGCGCTGCCGACGGCGCCCGCCTGGGTGGGGGACAGCGGAAGTCCGGAGTCGAGCCTGCCGACGACCGTCGGCAGCAGATACGGGGCCAGGTACCCGGCCGCGAAAAGGGCGACGAGGGGCCAGGCAGTGGTGCGGGGGGCGAACACGGGCGTTCCCAGGGCATGCGAAAGGAGCGGCTCAAGAGGGGAGGGGCGCAGGCCGTCGACGGACAGGAACGCGCGGGCAATTTGTATCAAGCGGAGGCAGGCGTGAAGAAGCGAGGGTGGTGTGATCTGGGGCACGTTCTGTTTGTGGCGAGGAAATGCGGGTAGACGGCGCCCTCACCTGCGCCAGTGCACCGACCCGCCCCCGCCGGGAACCGTCGCCTCGATCTTCGCCCTGATCTCCCGCATCACGGCGACGATCCGCTCCTCATGCCCCGCCGACAGCCGGGCCACCGGCACCGAGCAACTGATCGCGTCCTGGGCCGGGGTGTCGTAGCGCAGGGCGAATCCGAAGCCGGCGATGCCGGTGACGCTTTCCTCGCGGTCGACCGAGTAACCGCGCACTCGCACCTCGGCGAGGTCGGCCGCGAGTGCGTCCCGGGTGGTGCGGGTGTTGGCGGTGAGGGACTCGTACGGGCCCTCGGGGAGGTCGCCGTCGGGGCGTTCGGCCAGCAGTGCCTTGCCCAGGGCTCCCGCGTGGGCGGGGAGCCGCCGGCCCACCCGGCTGATCGTCCGCAGGTACTCGTGCGACTCGCGCGTCGCCAGATAGGCCACGTCCCGGCCGTCCAACCGCCCCATGTGGATCGTCTCGCCCAGCGCCTCCGACGCCTCGTCGAGATACGGGCGTACGACCCGGACACGCGGGTCGGAGTCGAGGTAGCTGGTGCCGGTGAGCAGGGCGTGGATGCCGATGCCGTAGAGGGAGCCGGTGATGTCCGTGCGGACCCAGCCGCGGGAGATCAGGGTCTGCAGCAGCGCGTACATGGAGCTGCGCGGCACGTCCAGCTCGTCGGCCAGCTCCTGGAGGCGTGCGGGGCGGTCGCCGCGCGCGGCGAGCAGTTCCAGCAACTCGACCGTGCGCGCCGCCGACTTCACCTCGCGGACGCCGCCTGTCTCTGACATGGGGCGATCGTAATCGGCCCGAATCGGATCGACCGTGCCATTGACGGTCACGGTTCGCGTATCTAATCTCCATTTTCATACATGGATGACATCTACATGGGGAGATCAGAGGTGAGCCTCGCTACGGACACGGCCCGGCGTCTGCGGGACGGCATGGCGCAAGGAGTGCTGTCGTTCCCGCTCACAAGCTTCCACGCGGACGGCACGCTGGACCCGGACGGCTTCCGCGCCCACGTCGCCGCCCAGCTCGCCACCGCCCCGGGCGCCCTCTTCCCCGCCTGCGGCACAGGAGAGTTCTTCTCGCTGGACGAGGACGAGTACCGGCAGGTCGTCTCGGTCGCCGTCGAGGAGGCGGGCGGGCGCGTGCCCGTCGTCGCCGGGGTCGGCTACGGCTGGGCGCAGGCCGCGCGGTTCGCCCGGATCGCCGAGGAGGCCGGCGCCGACGCCCTCCTCGTCCTGCCGCACTACCTGGTCGCCGCCCCGCAGGACGGCCTGGTCGCCCAGCTGGAGCAGCTCGCGGCCCGGACCCGACTGCCGCTCATCACCTACCAGCGCGGTCAAGTCGCCTTCACCGCCGACTCGTTGCGGCGCATCGCCCGCATCCCGAACGTCATCGGCCTCAAGGACGGCCACAGCGATCTCGACCGCCTCCAGCGCCTCACCCTCGCCGCCCCCGAGGGCTTCCTCTTCTTCAACGGCGCCGCCACCGCCGAGATCCAGGCCCGCGCCTACGCCACCGTCGGCGTCCCGGCCTACTCCTCCGCCGTCCACGCCTTCGCCCCCGAGATCGCGAACGCCTTCTTCGCCGCCCTCCGGTGCGGTGATCACGACACGGCCGACAAGCTGCTGCGCGACTTCTACGTCCCGCTCGTCGAGGTCCGCGACCGGGTGCCCGGATACGCCGTGTCCCTGGTGAAGGCGGCGGCCCGGCTGCGCGGCCGACCCGTCGGCCCCGTACGCGCCCCGCTCACCGACCCGTCGACCGCCGACCTGGCCGACCTGCGCACTCTCCTCGCCACCGGACTCGACCTCGTAGGAGCAGCGCTGTGAACCTCACGATCACCGAAGTCCGCCTCACGCCCATCCTGGTCGCCGACCCGCCGCTGCTGAACACCCAGGGCGTCCACCAGCCGTACACACCCCGCCTGATCGTCGAGGTCGAGACGGCCGACGGGGTCACGGGCGTCGGTGAGACGTACGGCGACACCAAGTACCTGGAGCTGGCCCGGCCGTTCGCGGAGAAACTGATAGGTCGTCAAGTCGGTGACCTGAACGGCCTGTTCGTCGTCGCCGACGAGGTGGCCGTCGATCAGTCCCGGGTCCAGGGCCAGGTCGACGTCGGCGGGCTGCGCGGTGTCCAGACCGCCGACAAGCTGCGGCTGTCCGTCGTCTCCGGCTTCGAGGTCGCCTGCCTCGACGCCCTCGGCAAGGCGCTCGGGCTGCCCGTGCACGCGCTGCTCGGCGGCAAGGTGCGCGACGCGGTCGAGTACAGCGCGTACCTGTTCTACAAGTGGGCCGAGCATCCGGAGGGCGTGCGCGCCGAGAAGGACGACTGGGGTGCCGCCGTCGACCCGGCCGGGGTCGTCGAGCAGGCGCGGAAGTTCACGGAGCGGTACGGGTTCACCTCCTTCAAGCTCAAGGGCGGGGTCTTTGCGCCGGACGAGGAGATCGCCGCCGTACGGGCCCTCGCGGCGGCCTTTCCCGGGCACCCGCTGCGCCTCGACCCCAACGGGGCCTGGTCCGTGGAGACCTCGCTGAAGGTGGCGCGGGAGGTCGGGGACGTCCTGGAGTACCTGGAGGACCCGGCCCTCGGTACGGCCGCCATGGCCGAGGTCGCCGCGCGGGCCGGGGTGCCGCTGGCGACCAACATGTGCGTGACGACGTTCGCGGAGATCAAGGAGGCGTTCACCCGGGACGCCGTCCAGGTCGTCCTCTCCGACCACCACTACTGGGGCGGGCTGCGCAACACCCAGCAGCTGGCGGCGATCTGCCGCACCTTCGGCGTCGGGGTGTCCATGCACTCCAACACCCACCTGGGCATCTCCCTGGCCGCGATGACCCACGTGGCGTCGACCGTCCCTAACCTCCACCACGCCTGCGACTCCCACTACCCCTGGCAGTCCGAGGACGTCCTCACCGAACGCCTTACCTTCGAAGGCGGCAAGGTCGCCGTGTCCGACGCGCCCGGCCTCGGGGTCGAGCTGGACCGCGAGAGGCTGGCGGAGCTGCACCGGCGGTGGCTGGATGACGACGGCTCGCTGCGGGACCGCGACGACGCGGCGGCCATGCGGGTCGCCGACCCCGGCTGGGTCACGCCCTCGGTGCCCCGCTGGTAGCGGCTCGCCGGCCGCCCCGGTGAGGTCGTCCACCGGGCGCTCGGGCCGGATCGCGGTGGCGTTGTCGCTGGTGCGGTGGCGTTGTCGGTGGCTTGGTGCACACTGGCCAGATCAGCACCACGTCAGGGAGCGCACCGTGACCACGCCCACCGCGACCAACGGAAAGGGACCCTCGCCCCAGGGGCCGTCGTCCAGGGCGGGGAAGCCGTACCACCGGAGCCAGGTCGACCCCCTCGCCGGCCTGCGCACGCCCGCCGACCCGCCCTGGGACGTGTACCTCACGGGCACGGTCTTCCTCGACATCATCTTCACCGGCCTCGACTCGGCCCCGGTGCGCGGGACGGAGTCCTGGGCGCGGGGGATGGGGTCGAGCCCCGGCGGCGTGGCGAACATGGCGACGGCCCTGTCCCGCCTCGGCCTGCGGACCTCGCTCGCGGCGGCCTTCGGCGACGACCACTACGGCGAGTACTGCTGGGACGCGCTGGAGCACGGCGAGGGCATCGACCTCTCGCCGTCGCGCACGGTGCCGGGCTGGCACTCGCCGGTGACGGTCTCGATGGCGTACGAGGGCGAGCGCACGATGGTCTCCCACGGCCACGAGCCGCCCCCGGAGGAGCCGGCGCCGGACTGCCCGCCCCGCGCGCGTGCCGCCGTGGCCTCGCTGGAGCCGGGCAAGCGGGCCCCCTGGATCGCGCAGGCCGCGAGCAAGGGCGCCCGTATCTTCGCCGACGTCGGCTGGGACGACACGGGGGCGTGGGACCTGGCGGGGCTGGCCGACCTGGAGCACTGCGAGGCCTTCCTGCCGAACGCCCAGGAGGCCATGCGGTACACGGGCGCCGACTGCCCGCGCGCGGCGGCCCACGCCCTGACCGCGCACGTCCCCCTCGCGGTGGTCACCCTCGGCGCGCAGGGCGCGTACGCGGTGGACGGACGGACCGGGGAGACGGCCGAGGTCCCCGCGATCGCCGTCGAGGCCCTCGACCCGACCGGCGCCGGCGACGTCTTCGTGGCCGGCTTCGTCGCGGGCACCCTGGCCGACTGGCCGCTGGCCGACCGGCTGGCCTTCGCGGGCCTCACGGCAGCCCTGTCGGTGCAGGAGTTCGGCGGCTCCCTGTCCGCCCCTTGCTGGGCCGAGATCGGCGCCTGGTGGCGCAAGGTCCAGTCCCTCGACCGGCAGGACCCCGAGGCCCTGCGCCGGTACGCGTTCCTGGCGGATCTGGTGCCGGAGGAGGAGGGGAGACCGTGGCCGCTGCGGCGGGCGGTGCCGACGATCGGGTTCCGCAGGTCGGCGTGACGGGTTCAGCCCCATCGGCGTGACGGGTTCAGCCTCAGGGGATCCGTGGGCTCAGCCGGGGGTGGACGGCGGGGTGGACGGCGTCAGTACCACGAAGTCCGCGTTCCACGGGTCCACGCAGACGGCCAGCCGGCCGACGCCCTCCGCGTCCTCCGGCCCCATCTGCACACTGCCGCCGTTCTCGGTGACCTTGGCGACCGCGGCGTCGCAGTCGGTGACGTTGAAGACCGGGTGCCAGTACGGCCGCCCGTTCGCCAGCACGAGGTTCTCCTCGGGCAGCTCCATGAGGCCGCCCTGCATGCGCTCCTCGGGCAGCCCGGCCGGCGTGATGAGGGTGTACGCGCCCCCGCCGCCCGGCAGCGCCATCTCGCTGAACCGCCAGCCGAGGACACCGCCGTAGAACTCCTTAGCGCCCGCGGCGTCGCTCGTGTACAGCTCGGTCCACGACAGCGAGCCCGGCGCGTCCGCCAGCTCGAAGCCGGAGTTCTTCCCCGGCTGCCAGACCGCGAACTGGCCGCCCAGCGGATCGTTGTACTGCGCCATCCGCCCCCAGTCGTCGAGGTCCCGCGGCGCCACCCGCACCGTGCCGCCCGCGCGCTCGACGGCCTGGGTCGTCGCGTCCGCGTCGTCGACGGTGTAGTAGATCATCCAGGCCGACCGCGCCCCCTCCTCGGTGAGCCTGCCGAGCCCGGCGACGGTCTTGCCGTCCTTCTTGAACATGCCGCCTTCGAAGTCCTCCGCCTCACCCATGGACTCGTACTCCCAGCCGAGCACCGCGCCGTAGAAGGCCGCGGCGGCCCGGACGTCCGGGGCACCGAGGTCGAGCCAACAGGGGGAGCCGGGAGCGAGGTCAGTGGTGATCATGGTGATTCCCTTCGCAGATCCTCTGACCTCAGCGTGACACCCGGCACTGACACTCGCCCGTCGGATACGCTCCGGGCGCCGCCCCGGCCGGCTCTGGTTACCATCCGGCCATGAGCGACGACGCGAGCGTGGCCGGGCTCGCTGCCACCACACACGGCTGGGCGGCGGCGATGGTCTCCAACGAGCCCGCCCGGATCGCCGACTTCATGGCCGACGACTGGGTCATCGTCTCCGACTCGGGCATCTCCACCAGGGCGCAGTTCCTCGCGCTCGTCGAGTCCGGCGACCTGACCCACTCGGCGTTCCGGATCGTCGGCGAACCCAGGATCCGCGTCCACGGCGACTCGGCGGTCGTGACCGCCCGGGTGACGAACACGGCCCACTACCGGGGCGAGCGCTTCGACGCGGACGAGTGGACGACCGACGTCTTCGTACGCCGGGACGGCCGCTGGCGCTGCGTACTGAGCCACATCACGGCGGCAGCGCGGCCCTGAACTCCGGGTGTTCCAGCCCGTCCGGCGTTCGCCCCCGAACCTCAGCCCGCCGTCACCGTGGAACGCACCGTCCCGTCCGGCCCCGCCACCAGCACCGGCGTCCCAGCCCCGCCAAGGTCCCGCACAGCCGCCCGGTCCCCCTCCGAGACCCCCTCCGCATCCGTCACGACCGCCGCCGCCTCCAGCGACTTCGCCCCCGACGCCACCGCCATCGCCACCGCCGTCCGCAGCGCGCTCAGCTTCAGGGAGTCCAGGGCGACGGTCCCGGCGACATACGTACGGCCGGTCTCGTCCCGTACGGCCGCCCCCTCGGGCACGCCGTTGCGGGCCCGCGCGGAACGGGCCAGGGTGACGATCTTGCGGTCCTCGGGGTCGAGCGCGCTGTTGTCGGTCATGACCTGAGCATACGTAGCGACGCCGGGCCTACCCGGCCACGGGGTACATGGCCCCGCGCCGCCCCTCCGGCGACGCCAGCCACTCAAGCTTCGCCGCCGTGTTCGCCTCGTCCAGCGGAGTGTGCAGCACGATCGACAGATCCGGCCGCACCGGCATCTGCATCACGCTCGACTCCAGGCACAGCAGCCCGACCAGCGGATGGTCCAGCTCCTTGCGGATCTGCCCGGCGTCCTCGATGTCCCGCCGCTCCCACAGCTCGGTGAACTCCGGGCTGGACGCCCTCGCCTCGGCCAGCACGGTCAGGAAGCCCTCGTCGTCGGGGGAGGCCGAGCACAGCGCGCGGAACTGCGCCACGACGGTACGGGCGTTCAGCTCCCAGCTCTTCGATCGCGCCCGGTACAGCGGATCCGTGAAGAAGTCGATCAGGCAGTTCCAGTTCTTGCCCGGCCGCATGCCGAGCACGGCCGCGGCCGCGTCGTTGTGCATCACGCCGTTGTAGTACCTGTCCATGATGTGCGCCGGATACGGCATCCAGGCGTCGATCAGCCGCTGCAGCCCGTCGCACATGTCCCGCTTCTCGGGCGCCACTTCGCGCACCGGCGGATTCATCCCGGCCAGCAGATACAGATGCCGGCGCTCGGCGTTGCTCAGCCGCAGCACGCGGGCCACCGAGTCCAGCACCTGCGGCGACACGGAGATGTCCCGCCCCTGCTCCAGCCACTGGTACCAGGAGGCGCCCACTCCGGCGAGCACGGCGACCTCCTCGCGCCGCAACCCCGGCGTACGGCGCCGCGCCCCGCCGTCCGGCAGGCCTGCCTCGGCCGGTGTCACCCGGGCCCGCCTGCTCATCAGGAACTCGCGCAGCTCGTGCCGCCGCCTGCTCTTCAGCGTGCCCTCGGACACGTACGAATCCCCCTCGTCCTGTTGGCTGGTGGTGCCACCACCAGGACAACTTCCCGCTCCCCACGGCTATTCCGGCGGGAGCAGTCTCTTGCCCATGGCGATCGACACCACCACTCCCACAACGCCCCCCTCGCTCGACAATCCCCGGTTGTCGACGCGCGACAAACTCGTCCTGTTCGTCCTGTGCGCCGCCCAGTTCATGGTCGCGCTCGACTTCTCCGTCCTGAACGTCGCCCTCCCCGTCCTCGGCGCCGACCTCGGCATGAGCCAGTCGGCACTGCAGTGGGCGGTCACGGCGTTCGCGCTGCCGTCCGGCGGATTCCTGCTCCTGTTCGGCCGTATCGGCGACCTCTACGGCCGCCGCAAGCTGTTCCTCACCGGCCTCGCCCTGTTCGCCGCGGCCTCGGTACTCGCGACGTTCGCCTGGGACCCGGCGTCCTTCCTCGCGGGACGCGCCCTCCAAGGCCTCGGCGCGGCGGTCATCGTCCCGACGGGCATGTCCCTGCTCACCACCACGTTCCCCGAGGGCCCCGCCCGGGAACGCGCCCTCGGCATCTCCGGGACGCTCATGTCCCTCGGGTTCACCATCGGCGTCGTCGCGGGCGGCGTCCTCACCGACGCGCTCGGCTGGCGCTCCACGATGGGCCTGCTCGCCGTCTTCGCGCTGGTCGTGCTGCCGCTGGCACCCGGCCTGCTGCCCGAGTCCCGCACTCCGGAGCGCCCCCACCTGGACGTGCCCGGCGCGATCACCGTAACCGGGGGTCTGCTCTCCCTGATCTACGCCCTGACCACGGCTGCCGACCACGGCTTCGGCCGCACCGACGTCATCACGACGCTCATCGTGGGCCTCGCGCTCCTCACGGCCTTCGCGGTCGTCGAGTCCCGCACGTCCGCACCCCTTGTCTCGCTGCCCATGCTGCGCCGCCGCACGGTGGCCTGGGGCAACCTGGGCGGCCTGGTCACCTTCTCGATGATGTCGACCGTCGTCTTCGTCCTCACCCTGTACCTGCAGGAGATCCTGCATCTGTCGGCCTGGGAGACGGGCCTGGTCTTCGGCGTCCAGGGTGTCGTCTCGGTGATCGCGGGCTCGCTCACCCCGAGGTTCATCAGCCGCCTCGGCGCGCGCCGCACCCTGGTCGTCTCGCTCACCGGTCAGGGCGCCTTCATCTCCGCCCTGCTGTTCCTGAACGCCCACACCTGGTCCGTCTGGCTCGCCACGGCCGCCGTCTCGCTGGCGAGCATGTTCCACCTGGGCGCGATCATCTCCTACGGCCTGACGGTCACCTCCGGCGTCCCCGACGAGGAACAGGGCCTGGCCACCGGCCTGGTCACCTCGACCCAGCAGATCGGCATCACCATCGGCATCCCCCTGCTGGGCGTCCTCGCGACGACCTCCGACGACCTGCTGTCCGGCACCCGCACGGTGATGGCCCTCAACGCGGCGATCGTGCTGGCCACGGCCGCCCTGGTGGCGGTGGGACTCGGTGCGGTGTCCCGCGGCGGGAAGAGGACGCGGGCCTGACGGGGGTGGGCCCGAGGGGCGTCCCATGCGACCGATCACCACGCCGGTCGCGCGGGACGCCCCACCCGTCGAGCCGTTCGACGGGATCGGCGCCACCGCAGTGGCGGGATCGCGCCGGAGGAGAGAACTCCGAGCGGGCTCAGGGGCGGTCGAGGCGGAGCCGCTCGGCTCTCGGCAGACCGGCCACGACCAGGTCGTACGAGTCCTCGATGAGCTCCCGGACGACACGGTCCGGGAGCTCGCCGTCGACCGTCACCGTGTTCCAGTGCCGCTTGTTCATGTGGTAGCCGGGCGCGATCAGGCCGGGGTGCTCGGCGCGGAGCCGGACCGCGTCCTCCGGGTCGCACTTGAGGTTGACTCTCAAGGGCCGGGCGTCCATCCAGCTCAGGGCGAACACCTTGCCCTGGACCTTGAAAACCGAGATCTCCGGGGCGAACGGGAAGTCCTCCACCGCCGCGTTGAAGGACAGACAGAAAGCGCGCAGCTCCTGAGGGGTCACTCCGCCTTCGTCTCCTCGTCCAGGGGCCCGGCGGGGCCCACCGGCTCCACGAGCACGGTCACGATCTTGTTCCGGCGCCCGGCCGCCGCCTCCGCCGTCAGCCGCAGCTCACGGCTGTCCGGCAGCTCGACCAGGGACGACGCCCCGGCGATCGGCACCCGGCCCAGCGCCTTCGCCAGCAGCCCGCCGACCGTCTCCACGTCCTCGTCGTCGTACTCGTCGAGGCCGTACAGCTCGCCGAGGTCGGTGATGTCCAGGCGGGCGGTGACCCGGTAGCGGTCCTCGCCCAGCTCCTCCACCGGCGGCAGCTCACGGTCGTACTCGTCGGTGATCTCGCCGACGATCTCCTCGAGGATGTCCTCGATGGTGACGATGCCGGCGGTCCCGCCGTACTCGTCGATGACGACGGCGACGTGGTTGCGCTCCTGCTGCATCTCGCGCAGCAGGTCACCGGCGTTCTTGGTGTCCGGGACGAAGGCGGCGGGCCGCATGGCCGTGGACACCAGCTCGCTCTCCGCGTCCCGGCTGATGTGCGTCTTGCGGGACAGGTCCTTCAGATACACGATCCCCACCACATCGTCCTCGCTCTCCCCGACGACCGGGATGCGCGAGAAGCCGGAGCGCAGGGCGAGGGTGAGGGCCTGGCGGATGGTCTTGTAACGCTCGATGACGACCAGGTCGGTCCGCGGGACCATCACCTCCCGCACCAGCGTGTCGCCCAGCTCGAAGACCGAGTGCACCATGCGGCGCTCGTCGTCCTCGATCAGCGACTCCTTCTCGGCGAGGTCGACCAGCGCCCGCAGCTCCGCCTCGGAGGCGAACGGGCCGCGACGGAAGCCCTTTCCGGGAGTGAGGGCGTTGCCGATGAGGATCAGCAGATACGGGATCGGGCCCATGATCCGCGCGAGCGGCAGCAGCACGTACGCCGCCGCCGTCGCCGTGTTCAGCGGATGCTGGCGGCCGATGGTGCGCGGGGAGACCCCGACGGCGACGTACGACACCAGCACCATGACCGCTATCGCGACCAGGAGCGCCTCGGTGGTGCTGTCGAACTCCTGGAGGCAGGCGTACGTGACGAGCGCGGCGGCGGCCATCTCGCAGGCCACGCGGACCAGCAGCGCCACGTTCAGATAGCGGGTCGGGTCGGCGGCGACGAGCGCGAGCTTCTCGCTGCCGCGACGGCCGCCGCGTACGGCCTCCTCGGCGCGGAAGCTGGAGACCCGCGCCAGGCCCGCTTCCGCGCAGGCGGCGAGCCAGGCGACGACCACGAGGGCGATCGCGCCGGAGACGAGAGGGAGGCTCATGACACGGTCGGGGCCGGGGAGGGCCCCGTCATCCCCTTCTCCGAACGCCAGCCGTCCACGATGGCGGCCTGCAGGCCGAACATCTCGGCCTTCTCGTCGGGCTCCTCGTGGTCGTACCCGAGCAGATGCAGCACTCCATGGACGGTGAGCAGCTGGAGCTCCTCGTCCATGGAGTGCTGCGTGGGCGCTTCCGTCCCCTGCTTGGCGGCGACTTCGGGGCACAGCACGATGTCACCGAGGAGCCCCTGCGGGGGCTCGTCGTCGTCCTTGGACGGCGGCCGCAGCTCGTCCATCGGGAAGGACATGACATCCGTCGGCCCCGGCAGGTCCATCCACTGGATGTGGAGCTGCTCCATGGCGTCGGCGTCCACGACGATCACCGAGAGCTCGGAGAGCGGGTGGATGCGCATCCGTGCGAGCGCATAGCGGGCGATGTCGAGGATCGCCTGCTCGTCGACCTCGGTTCCGGACTCGTTGTTGACGTCGATCGACATGGTCGTGCTGTGTCTCTACTTCCCCTTGTGCCCGGCCTTGCCGCCCCGGCCCTTGTGCGAGCCGTTCTGGGTGCCGTGCTTGCTGTCGTACAACTCGTACGCGTCGACGATACGGCCGACGAGCTTGTGCCGGACGACATCGTGGGAGGAGAGCCGGGAGAAGTGGACGTCCTCGACGCCCTCCAGGATGTCCTGCACCTGCCGCAGACCGGACTTGGTGCCGTCCGGGAGGTCGACCTGGGTCACGTCACCGGTGATGACTATCTTCGAGTCGAAGCCGAGGCGGGTGAGGAACATCTTCATCTGCTCGGGGCTGGTGTTCTGGGCCTCGTCGAGAATGATGAAGGCGTCGTTGAGCGTGCGGCCACGCATGTAGGCGAGCGGCGCGACCTCGATGGTCCCGGCGGCCATGAGCCGGGGGATCGAATCCGGGTCGAGCATGTCGTGCAGCGCGTCGTACAGCGGGCGCAGGTAGGGGTCGATCTTCTCGTAGAGCGTGCCCGGGAGGAATCCGAGCCGCTCCCCGGCCTCCACCGCGGGGCGGGTCAGGATGATGCGGTTGACCTGCTTGGACTGCAGGGCCTGCACCGCCTTGGCCATGGCGAGGTAGGTCTTGCCGGTGCCCGCGGGGCCGATGCCGAAGACGATCGTGTGCTTGTCGATCGCGTCGACGTACCGCTTCTGGTTGAGGGTCTTGGGGCGGATCGTGCGGCCGCGCGAGGAGAGGATGTTCTGGGTGAGCACCTCGGCCGGGGTCTCCTGGCCGTCCCCCTCGCCGTTCTCACTCGCTCTGAGCATGGCGATCGAGCGTTCCACTGCGTCCTCCGTCATCGGCTGTCCGGTGCGGAGCACCAGCATCATCTCGTCGAACAGGCGCTGGATGAGAGCGACTTCAGCGGCGTCGCCGACCGCGCTGATCTCATTGCCCCGGACATGGATGTCGGCCCCCGGGAAGGCCTTCTCGATCACGCGCAGCAGGGAGTCGCCGGACCCCAGCACGGTCACCATGGGGTGCTGGGCGGGGACGGTGAACTGTGCTCTCGCCTGCCCCTGCGCGGGTGTGTGAGCTGTGGGTGTCTGAGTCATGGGCCGGCTCGAAGGCCTTGCTCGTCCTCCTCGATACGACTCGCCTGCCACTTGGGCGGCCTGGCGATTTCCAGGGTACGCCGGGGGACTGACAACGCCGTAGGCCTTTTCGCCGGGGAGATCCGGGTCCGGTTCTTCGCCCCGGCCGCCCCTACCCATTCCCGTCCCCTGGGGGCTGCGCCCCCAGGCCCCCGCTTCGGCCCTGAACGGGCCTTGTCCTCAAACGCCGGACGGGCTGGAATGCCTGGGCCGGCGGCTCCCGTGGCCTTGTCCTCGGACGCCGGACGGGTAATTCCAGCCCCTCCGGCGTTTGAGGAGCGGGGGTCCAGGGGGCAGAGCCCCCTGGCCGGGGTCGAAGGGGCGGAGCCCCTTCAGGATGGGACGGGTAGGGGCGGCGGGGGCGAAAAACTGCCCTTAGAAGCCCAGCTTGCGCAGCTGCCGCGGATCCCGCTGCCAGTCCTTCGCCACCTTCACATGCAGGTCCAGGAACACCGGCGTCCCCAGCAGCGCCTCGATCTGCCGACGGGACTTGATGCCGACCTCCTTCAGGCGCTTGCCCTTGGGGCCGATGATGATGCCCTTCTGGCTGGGACGCTCGATGTAGACGAAGGCGTGGATGTCGAGGAGGGGCTTGTCCGCGGGGCGGTCCTCGCGGGGAAGCATCTCCTCGACGACGACGGCGATGGAGTGCGGCAACTCGTCACGGACCCCCTCCAGCGCGGCCTCGCGGATCAGCTCCGCGATCATCACCTGCTCCGGCTCGTCGGTGAGGTCGCCCTCGGGGTAGAGGGCAGGACCCTCCGGCAGCAGCGGAACGAGCAGGTCGGCCAGCAGGTCCACCTGCTGGTCGCCGACCGCCGACACCGGCACGATCTCCGCCCACTCGAACCCGAGCTCCTTGCCGAGCTGGTCGATCGCGATGAGCTGCTCGGCGAGCGTCTTGCTGTCCACGAGGTCGGTCTTCGTGACGATCGCGATCTTCGGCGTCTTCTTGATGGACGCCAGTTCCTTGGCGATGAAGCGGTCACCGGGGCCCAGCTTCTCGTTCGCCGGAAGGCAGAACCCGATCACGTCGACCTCGGCCCACGTCGTCCGTACGACGTCGTTGAGCCGCTGGCCCAGCAGCGTGCGCGGCTTGTGCAGCCCAGGGGTGTCGACAAGGATCAGCTGCGCGTCGGGGCGGTGGACGATGCCCCGCACCGTGTGCCGCGTCGTCTGCGGCTGGTTGGCGGTGATCGCCACCTTCTGCCCGACCAGAGCGTTCGTGAGAGTGGACTTGCCCGCGTTGGGGCGGCCCACGAAGCAGGCGAAGCCGGCGCGGTGGGTAGCCTCGGCCGGCTGCTCGGATGACTGGGTTCGAACGCTCATGGGGCCCATTCTCCCTGATCCACAAGTGCCCGCCGCACCACGGGCGCTCCACCTCCCGCCCGGTGAGATTTCGGAAACCCCGGCGCAATGAAACCTCGCCGAAACAATCCGTGCGCGTCCGGAAACGCATGCCGGTGAATCTCTGACGAGCCCCCACCTCGATGGAGACGACCGTGACCCTCGCCGCCGCGCAGGCAGACACCGGCGACACCGCCTGGCTGCTCGTCGCCGCCGCCCTCGTGCTGCTGATGACCCCGGGCCTGGCCCTCTTCTACGGCGGCATGGTCCGCACGAAGAGCGTCCTCAACATGCTGATGATGAGCTTCGTGTCGATCGCGCTCGTCACCGTCGTGTGGCTGGCCTGCGGTTACTCCCTCGCCTTCGGGGACGACGCGTTCGGCGGTCTCATCGGCGGTCTCATCGGCGGTCTCGACCACGCCGGTATGGCCGGCCTCGGACCGGACAGCGTCCAGGGGAACGTCCCCACCCTCCTCTTCGCCACCTTCCAGCTCACCTTCGCGATCATCACGGCGGCCCTGATCAGCGGCGCGATCGCGGACCGGGCGAAGTTCGGGGCGTGGTGGGTGTTCGTGCCCGTGTGGGCGCTGCTCGTATACGTTCCCGTCGCTCACTGGACCTGGGGCCCGGGCGGCTGGATCCTGGAGCGGCTCGGCGCCCTCGACTTCGCCGGCGGTCTCCCCGTGGAGATCACCTCGGCGCCTCCGGACTGGCGTTGTGCCTGCTCCTCGGCCCGCGCCTCGGGTTCAAGAAGGACGCCATGCGCCCGCACAACCTGCCGATGGTCGTGCTCGGCGCCGGTCTGCTGTGGTTCGGCTGGTTCGGGTTCAACGCCGGTTCCGCCCTCGGTGCCGACGGGCTCGCGGCCGCCGCCTTCCTCAACACTCTCGCCGCCGGCTGCACCGGCCTGCTCGGCTGGCTCTTCGTCGAGCAGAAGCGCGACGGTCACCCGACGACGCTGGGCGCGGCCTCCGGCGCGGTCGCGGGTCTGGTCGCCATCACGCCCTCCTGCGGCTCGGTCTCCCTGCTCGGCGCGCTCGTCGTCGGCCTCGCCGCCGGTGTCGTCTGCTCCTACGCCGTCGGCTGGAAGTTCACGTTCGACTACGACGACTCCCTGGACGTCGTCGGCGTCCACCTCGTCGGCGGCGTCATCGGCACCCTGCTGATCGGCGTCTTCGCGACGGCCACGATGACCGGCGGGACCGAGGGCCTCCTCTACGGCGGCGGGCTCGGGCAGCTCGGCAAGCAGGCGGTGGCCGTCGTCGCCGTGGCCGCGTACGCCTTCCTCGTCACCTACGGCATCGGCAAGGTCATCGACAAGGTCATGGGCTTCAGGGCGGGCGAGGAGCAGGAGCAAACCGGCCTGGACCTTACGGTGCACGCCGAGACCGCTTACGATCACGGGGTCCTGGGGCACGGCGCCCCGGTCTCCGCGTCCGTCGCCTCCCCCCTCCCCGCCGCGCAGAAGGTCAAGAAGCAGGCATGAAGCTCATCACCGCGATCGTCAAGCCCTACCGGCTCGACGAGGTCAAGACCGCCCTCCAGGAAATCGGTGTGCACGGTCTGACCGTCACCGAGGCGAGCGGCTACGGCCGGCAGCGCGGCCACACCGAGGTGTACCGCGGCGCCGAGTACCAGGTCGACCTGGTACCCAAGGTCCGGATCGAGGTCGTCGTGGACGACGCGGAGTCCGACGACGTCATCGACGCGATCGTGAAGGCCGCGCAGACCGGCAAGATCGGCGACGGCAAGGTGTGGGCGCTGCCGGTCGAGACGGTCGTACGCGTACGGACGGGCGAGCGCGGTCCCGACGCGCTGTAGCCGACGTCGTCGGCCGGGCACCGGGACCGCGCCCGTCAGAGCATCACTCGAACACGAACGGGCCCGGCGACTGCGGCCCGGTCGCCGTGCAGGTGATGGTGATGCCGAAGACGGTCATCTGCAGCGAGCCGCCGAAGGCCTCGAGGCTGTCGCCGGAGGCCACGGTGCCGCTGAGCGGGCCGACCTGGACGGGGTCGCCGGCGGCCATCGCCGGGTTCTCCGTGCCGGTGAAGCTGGTGGTGCCGCCGCTCGCCTTCACCAGGGTGAGCGTCGAGGAGATCGAGTCCTCGCCGAGCGCTATCGGCGCGGTGATGGCGGAGGAGTTGACGGTGATGGTGGCGGCGGTGCCGTCCTGCGTCGCCGTGAGCGTGGCCTCGCCACCGCCGAAGCTGCCGCAGTCGGCGGTGATCGTGGCGGTGCCGGGGGCGACGGCGAGGGCGGCGGGTGCGAAGGCGAGGCCGGTGACGGCGAGTACTCCGGTCACCAGCGCCGTTGCTCCGATGCGCTTGCGTCTCATGGGGATGGGCTCCCTTCCCGTGTGGGGAACTGCCGTGTGGGGATGGACGGGAGGTGCATGAGCAGGCCGTCGGCCGCAGGCGAACGTGGTGCGGTACGCCGCGTGGGGGGTGAATCTGACGGACCGTCGGAACTGCCGTTCCCATTGATGCGCGTGGGGTGAGGGTCGGCAAGGGTTAATTCCAGCCTCAATTACCGGAAGGTCAGCTACCGGATGCCGACAGTGCCGCCTCGGTCCGGTCAGGCCTGGCTGGGGGACATGTCCTGCAGGCCCACCACGCGCAGGAGTCGCAGGCGCTCGTAGGCCTCCGTGCCCGGGCGGGCGGTGTGGACGACCAGCAGGTGGTGGTGCTCGTGGCTGACCATGACCTCGCAGTCCAGTTCCAGGAGGCCGACCAGCGGGTGCACGAAGCGTTTCGTCGCCCGGTTGCGCCGGTACACCTCGTGCTCGTCCCACAGGCGCGCGAACTCCTCGCTCGACGCCCGGAGTTCGGCGACCAGCCCGGCCGGTTCCGGGTCGTCGGGGCGGGCCGCGGCCACCGCGCGCAGGGTGGCCACGTGGGCGCGCGCGTGGCCCGCGAGGTCCTCCGGAGGGAAGAGGGTGCGCGCGGCCGGGTCCAGGAAGAACAGGCGGGTCAGGTTGCGCTCGCGCCGCGGGCGGGACATCACGTCGCCGACCAGCGCCTTGGCCATCGCGTTCTGGGCCAGCACCTCGCCGCAGTCGTTCACCACCTGTGCCGGGGTGTCGTGCAGCCGGTCCAGGATCAGCAGCAGCCCGGGACGGACATGCGCCGACGCCGTCTCGCGGCACGGGGGCTCCTCGCCGGTCAGGTGGAACAGGTGGTCCTGCTCGACGTCGGTCAGGCGCAGCGCGCGGGCCAGCGCCGTCAGCATCTGGCGGGACGGGCGCGGGCCCCGGGACTGTTCGAGGCGGGTGTAGTAGTCCACGGACATGCCCGCCAGCTGCGCCACCTCCTCGCGGCGCAGGCCGGGCGTGCGGCGCCGGGCGCCCGGGGTCAGGCCCACGTCCGACGGGGTCAGCCGGGCACGGCCACGGCGCAGGAAGTCGGCGAGTTCGGCTCGGTTCACCTCTCCAGCCTGCGGCAGCGCGCCCGGCTTATCCAGGGACTGCCGGTCCCCTGATCAACGGGTCTCTCCCACGCGTACCGGCTCCGTCCGAGGGTGGTCGGTGACGAGAGGAGCAGAACATGCTGACGTTGGTGACGGGTACGACGGGGCAGGTCGGCCGGCGCTTCGTGCCGAGGCTGCTGGCGCAGCGGCGGCCGGGGGAGGAGGTACGGGTTCTCGTGCGTGACGCCTCGCGCGGCGAACCCTTCGCCGAGCTCGGCGCCCAGGTCGTCGTGGGAGATCTGCGGGACACCGAGACGCTCGGCAAGGCCGTCGCCGGGGTCGACGCGGTCGTCAACGTCGCGGCGTCCTTCCGCGGGGTTCCGGACGAGGAGGCCTGGGCGGTGAACCGGGATGCGGCCGTGGAGCTGGGCCGTGCGGCGCTGGCCTCCGGCGTGCAGAGGTTTGTGCAGGTCAGTACAGGGATCGTGTACGGCGTCGGTCGGGGGCGCCCGCTGACCGAGGACGACGAGACCCGGCCCGGGGGCGCGATGTGGGGCGCCTACGGCGAGTCCAAGGCCGAGGCCGAGCGGGAGCTGCTCGGCATGGACGGCCTCGATGTACGTGTCGCCCGGCTGCCCTTCGTCTACGGCGAGGGCGATCCGCACCTCGCCCAGTCCCTGATGTGGGCCCGGAACTGGGCGGCGACGCAGCGACTGCAGATGGGGCATCACGCGGACGTCGCCCAGGGGCTGTTGCGGATCCTGCACGCGCCGGGGATTGCAGGCCGGATCTACAACATCGCCGACGACGCCCCTGTGACGGCGGTCGAGCTGCACCAGCTGAACGGGGTTGAGGTCCCTGCTGAGCTGTATGACCGGACCGATCCCGACCCGTGGCTCATCATCACCTCCACGGAGCGGATTCGTCGGGAGCTGGGTTATCGGCCGTTGTATCCGTCGGTGTATGCGGC
This sequence comes from Streptomyces sp. DT2A-34, assembly GCF_030499515.1. Classification (NCBI taxonomy): domain Bacteria; kingdom Bacillati; phylum Actinomycetota; class Actinomycetes; order Kitasatosporales; family Streptomycetaceae; genus Streptomyces; species Streptomyces sp. DT2A-34. The sequence goes on from NZ_JASTWJ010000001.1 coordinate 6,876,031, forward strand.
GCGGGATGCTTGTGCGCTGTAAGAAGGTGCCGCGATGGGTAGTCGGGCGACTGCGGGTCCGTTTGGGCTGGTCGCGCCCACGCGGCGGAGCCGCAAATCGATGCAGCCCCGCGCCCCCAGGGGCGTTCTAGTCCACGCCTCTGATACGTCCCACCAGCACCGCCCCCGCCAGCCCCGCCACCGCCGCCACCACGTACAGAACCCGGTATCCGCCCAGGTGCGTGACGATCGGGGCGGCGACGGCGGGGGCCGCCACCTGGGGCAATGCGTTCGCCACGTTGATGACGCCGAGGTCCTTGCCGCGGTCCAGGGCCTTCGGCAGTACGTCCGTCATCAGGGCGAAGTCGACCGACATGAACACCCCGAGGCCGAGGCCCAGCAGTGCCGCCACGACGATCGCGCTCGGCCAGGTCTGCCAGACGGACAGCAGGGCCGTGGCCGCCGCCATCAGTACGCCGGACCAGTGGACGAACGGCTTGCGGCGGCCCACTCGGTCCGACCAGGCGCCGCCCACCACGACCGTGGCCAGCAGGGTCACGCTGTTCACCGCGGTCAGGATCAGCACGCCCTGCTCGGGGTCCGCGTAATGCAGGCGGTCCCGCAGGTAGTACAGCAGGTAGAGGATCACCAGCGCGTTGCTGAGGTTGATCAGGAATCGGGTCAGCCAGGCCCAGCCGAAGTCGGGGTAGCGGCGCGGGCTCAGCCAGAAGCCGGTCGCGAACGAGCGCCATGACCATGTCGGCCGGTCCGCGGCCCCCAGCCTGAGATCCCGGTACCGCAGCACGTACGGCAGCACCCCCGCCACCGCGAACACCGCGCACGCCGCGTACCCCGCCCCGATCCCGCCCACCGCCGTCGCCAGCCCCGTCCCGGCGACCGCGCCGAGGATCTGTGCCGCGCCCAACCAGCCGCCCACCACGCCCCGTTGAAGCCGCGGCACCCGGTCCGGCACCGCGGCCGTCACCGCCGCGAAGGCCGCGTTCAGGGTCAGCTGGACCAGGCACCAGCCGAGCGCCATCGTCCACAGCCCGTCCGCGCCGGCGAGCAGCAGCAGCGACAGCGCGCCGCCCGCCGCGCCGGCCACGATCCACGGCGTACGGCGACCCCAGCGGGCCGTGGTGCGGTCCGACAGCGCGCCGAAGAACGGGTTCGCCAGCAGTGACACGACCGCGCCCATGCCGGTCACCCACGCCAGCAGGGTCTCCTTCGACATCCCGGTGCCGGGCGCGAAGTCCTCCGCCTGCTGGGCGAGCAGGATCTGCAGCGGGCCGTACCAGCCCACCCAGATCGCCACGTTGGCCAGCGACAGCGCCGCCGTCCAGCCTCGGCCGACCCGTTCGACGGGCTCGGCCAGGGCGTCGACCGTCATCCCTGTGCCCGGAGCACGTCCCGCAGCCAGCCGTACGACGCCTTGGGAGTCCGCGTCAGCGTCTCGTAGTCCACATGCACCAGCCCGAACCGGCGCGCGTACCCCTCCGCCCACTCGAAGTTGTCGAGCAGCGACCAGACGAAGTACCCGCGCACGTCCACGCCCGCCTCCACCGCCTGGTGCAGCGCGCGGATGTGGCCGTCCAGGTAGGCGATCCGCTCCTGGTCGTCGATGCCCTCGTAACTGCAGCCGTTCTCGGTGATGACGACGGGCGGCAGCCGGTCGCCGTACCGCTCACGGAAGCCGGTGAGCAGCTCCGTCAGGCCTTCGGGGAGCACCGGCCAGCCGAAGTCCGTCGTCGGCACATCCTCGATCTCCCGCACCGAGAAGGGCAGTTCGGCGGGCATGGTCACCCCGCCGAACTCGATCTCGGTGCCCTGCGGGGCGCCCACGCGGGTCGGCGCGTAGTAGTTGATGCCGTAGAAGTCCAGCGGCTCCGCGATGACCTTCAGGTCCGACTCGATGCCTTCGGGGCCTCCCGGCATCAACTCGCCGAGTCCGGCCGGGTATTCGCCCAGCAGCAGAGGATCCGCGAACAGCCGGTTCAGCAGTACGTCGTAGAAGTCCGCCGCCTCCACATCCGCCTGCTCCCGCGACGCCGGCCACGTCGGCCCGTGCGAGTTGGCGACCCCGATGTCCGCGGCGCCGGCCGCGCGCAGGGCCCGTACGGCGAGACCGTGGGCCAGCAGCTGGTGGTGGGCGACAGGGAGGGCGTCGAAGAGGAGCTGCCTGCCCGGTGCGTGGGTGCCGAGCGCGTGGCCGAGCAACGTGTGCTCGGCCGGCTCGTTGAGGGTGATCCACTTCTTGACGCGGTCGCCCAGCCGCTCGGCGACCACGGACACGTACTCGGCGAAACGGGCGGCCGTGTCCCGGTCGAGCCAGTCCAGCGCGACCGGCAGATCCCAGTGGAACAGCGTCGGCACCGGCCGTACGCCCGCCGCGCACAGCTCGTCCACCAGGCGGTCGTAGAAGTCGAGGCCCTTCGGCGCGTTCACCCGCGGCCACGAGATCGAGAAGCGGTACGCGCCCACGCCCAGGTCCGCGAGCAGCGCCACGTCCTCGCCGTAGCGGTGGTAGTGGTCGCAGGCCACCGCGGCCGTGGAGCCGTCCTTCACCTTTCCCGGCTCGGCCGTGAAGGCGTCCCAGACGGACGGTTCACGCTCGTCCGCAGCGCCTTCGATCTGATGGGCCGAAGTGGACACACCCCACAGGAAGCCGGCCGGGAACTGAGGTATCGGGTTCGTCGCCATGCGCCGGATCATCCTTACCGGCGGTAACGGAAGTCAACGCCCCGGCGTGAACTGCCAGTTACGCCCCTCCCTTACGCCCCTTCCTTCAGCACCCGGCTGATCAGCTTGCGCTGCTCGTCCGTGAGCCGGGGGTCCGAGCAGTACACCGTTCTGCCGTCGACGGTGATCTGGTAGCTGAAGCCGTCCGGAACCCCGATCGGGGGCGTGCCCCGGCCGTCCGCGACCGCGCGCTCGGCCAGGGCCTGCCACTCCTGGGCGTCGGGCCGCCCCGAGGTGTCCACCTCGGCGTGCCGCTCGATACCCGCGAATCCGCCCGTGCGTCGTACCTGAATACGCATGGGTTCCTGTCTAGTACGGACTCAGAGGATCCGCACCCCGACCTGCTCCCATGCCTTCGCCACGGCCTGGAGCTCCTCGCCGCCGTCGCCGAAGCGCTCGCGCGCGGCCTTGACGGTGAGCCCCGCGAAGTCGGTGAACAGGGCCCGGTCCGACAGCTCGCCGCCGGTCAGGACGTCGTACCAGATCTGTCCCGCCTTCTCCCAGGCGTGGCCGCCGAGGGCGGTGGCGGCCAGGTAGAAGGCGTGGTTGGGGATGCCGGAGTTGATGTGGACGCCGCCGTTGTCACGGCCGGTGCGGACGTAGTCGTCCATGGTCGCGGGCTGCGGGTCCTTGCCGAGCACGTCGTCGTCGTAGGCGGTGCCCGGCTCCTTCATGGAACGCAGGGCCTTGCCGGAGACGCTGGGCGCGAGCAGCCCCGCGCCGATCAGCCAGTCGGCCTCGGCGGCGGTCTGGCCGAGTGTGTACTGCTTGATGAGGGCGCCGAAGACGTCCGACATGGACTCGTTCAGCGCGCCCGGCTGGCCGTAGTACGTGAGGTTCGCCGTGTACTGGGTGACGCCGTGGGTGAGCTCGTGGCCGATGACGTCGATCGGGATGGTGAAGTCGAGGAAGATCTCGCCGTCACCGTCGCCGAACACCATCTGCTCGCCGTTCCAGAAGGCGTTGTTGTAGTTCTCGTCGTAGTGGACGGTGGCGTCCAGGGGCAGGCCGTCGCCGTCGATGGAGTGGCGGGCGTAGGCCTTGAGGAAGAGATCGAAGGTGGCGCCGAGGCCGGCGTAGGCGCGGTTGACCGTGGCGTCCTGGCCGGGGTCGGTGCCCTCGCCGCGGACCTTGGTGCCGGGCAGCGCGGTGCCGTGCTCGGCGTCGTAGATCGTGCGCAGCGGCTGGTCCGACGGTGCCTTCGCCGTCGGGGCGGCCGCGAGGGCGAACTCGGTCGTGACGCGGCGCCTGCCGCGCAGCTCGCTGTCGCGCATCAGGGTCCGCCGGGCGGGACCGGAGAGTGCGGGGTCGTCGTTCCGTGCCAGCTTGTCGAGGACGTGTGGCGGTACGACGGTGCAGAAGACGGGCTCGAAGCCCCCGTTCGTCGTCATGCCCGGCACCCTTGCACTGGGTCATCGGCGTGTCACTACCCGCAACCATGATTGGTGAAATATGCGGACAGCGAGCCGCACGCTCCGTGACGAAGTGGTATGGCGCACTTTTTGTCCTGTTCGTCCTTCGGGTCCCGCATACTGATACGGCGCCCCGCATCCGAAGGGGCTCGGCTAGCATGCGGAGCATCATGCGTTTCGGGCTGCTTCTTCTTAGCTGCCGCGGCGAGGGCCTGTAGTCCAGGTCGACTCCCTCCCCGCGGAGCTTCGCGTTGCGTCGTCGGCCGTCCTTCCGGACATCCTGAGGAGCCCCGCAAACATGGCGAACCGCCAGCAGCCCAGTTCCATGCCGATCCACAAGTACGGCCGCTACGAGCAGGTCGACATCCCCGACCGCACCTGGCCGGACAACCGGATCACCGTCGCCCCCCGCTGGCTCTCCACCGACCTGCGCGACGGCAACCAGGCCCTGATCGACCCGATGTCGCCCGAGCGCAAGCGCCGGATGTTCGATCAGCTGGTCAAGATGGGCTACAAGGAGATCGAGGTCGGCTTCCCGGCGTCGGGACAGACGGACTTCGACTTCGTGCGGTCGATCATCGAAGAGCCGGGCGCGATCCCCGACGACGTCACCATCTCCGTACTGACCCAGGCCCGCGAGGACCTGATCGAGCGCACGGTGGAGTCCCTGAAGGGCGCCAAGCGCGCGACCGTGCACCTGTACAACGCCACGGCCCCCGTCTTCCGCCGGGTGGTCTTCCGCGGCTCCAAGGACGACATCAAGCAGATCGCCGTCGACGGCACCCGCCTGGTGACGGAGTACGCCGAGAAGCTGCTGGGCCCGGAGACCGAGTTCGGCTACCAGTACAGCCCCGAGATCTTCACCGACACCGAGCTGGACTTCGCGCTGGAGGTCTGCGAGGCGGTGATGGACGTCTACCAGCCGGGTCCGGGCCGCGAGATCATCCTCAACCTGCCCGCCACGGTGGAGCGTTCGACCCCCTCGACGCACGCGGACCGGTTCGAGTGGATGAGCCGCAACATCTCCCGCCGCGAGCACGTCTGCATCTCCGTCCACCCGCACAACGACCGCGGTACGGCCGTCGCCGCCGCCGAGCTGGCGCTGATGGCCGGCGCCGACCGCGTCGAGGGCTGTCTGTTCGGGCAGGGCGAGCGCACCGGCAACGTCGACCTGGTCACCCTGGGCATGAACCTGTTCTCCCAGGGCGTCGACCCGCAGATCGACTTCTCCGACATCGACGAGATCCGTCGCGTCTGGGAGTACTGCAACCAGATGGAGGTCCACCCGCGCCACCCGTACGTGGGCGACCTGGTCTACACGTCCTTCTCCGGCTCCCACCAGGACGCCATCAAGAAGGGCTTCGACGCCATGGAGGCCGACGCGGCCGCGAAGGGTGTCACGGTCGACGACATCGAGTGGGCCGTGCCCTACCTGCCGATCGACCCGAAGGACGTCGGGCGGTCGTACGAGGCGGTCATTCGCGTCAACTCGCAGTCCGGCAAGGGCGGTATCGCCTACGTCCTGAAGAACGACCACAAGCTGGACCTGCCGCGCCGGATGCAGATCGAGTTCTCCAAGCTCATCCAGGCCAAGACGGACGCCGAGGGCGGCGAGGTCACCGGCGGCGACATCTGGGCGGTCTTCCAGGACGAGTACCTGCCGAACCCGGAGAACCCCTGGGGTCGTATCCAGGTCAAGAACAACCAGTCGACCACCGACACCGACGGCGTGGACACGCTGAAGGTGGAGGCCACGGTGGATGGCCAGGACACCGTCCTGACCGGGTCCGGCAACGGTCCGATCTCGGCCTTCTTCGATGCCCTGCAGTCGATCGGCATCGACGTACGGCTGCTGGACTACCAGGAGCACACGATGAGCGAGGGCGCGTCCGCACAGGCCGCGTCGTACATCGAGTGTGCGATCGACGGCAAGGTTCTGTGGGGGATCGGTATCGATGCGAACACGACGCGTGCGTCCCTGAAGGCGGTCGTCTCGGCGGTCAACCGGGCTGCTCGCTGACGGTTCGCTCCGCGGGGGGAGCCGATCGACTACGGAAGTGCCGCGATGGGTTGTCGGTCGGCTGCGGCTTCGTCGTGGCTGGTCGCGCCCACGCGGCGGAGCCGCAAATCGACACAGCCCCGCGCCCCTTTAGGGCGTTGTCGTGCCCCGTGTTCAGATGCCCCGTCCGCCGTATCTTGGCGGGCGGGGTCCGTCTGTTTCCAGCCATTGGGCTGTGCAGGTCACGGAAAGGTCTCGTCCAGGGTGCTGACTCCGCGTCCGTGATGTGGCTAACATCACGCAAGCGCGGCGATGTTGCCGCGGCGTTACGGAGGTGCGACGTGCTGCCAGGACGGGGACGAGACGGCCGTGCCGCCAGGCTTGCGCGCATCCTGGGCACCCGCACCGCATGGTCGGCCGTCGGGGACGGCGAGTTCTTCTGCCCGGGGTGCGGGGGCGACCGCAACTACCAGCGGCTGAGCGGGCATCGCCGGTTCACCTTCCTCGGCGTGCCGGTTCTGCCGCGCGGCGAGACCGGCCCCGTCGTGGAGTGCGCGGCCTGCCGCCGCCACTTCGGCACCGACGTCCTCGACCACCCGACCACCACCCGCTTCTCCGCGATGCTCCGTGACGCCGTCCACACCGTCGCCCTCGCGGTACTGGCGGCGGGCGGCACCTGCGCCCGTCCGTCCCTGGAGGCCGCGGCGGCCACGGTGCGCGCGGCCGGCTTCGACGACTGCACGGAGGAACAGCTGAGCGCCCTGGTCGAGGCGCTGGCGGCCGACACCGGGCGGGTCTTCTCCGAGCCCTGCGGTGCCGGACTGGGCATAGAGCTCCACGAGGCGCTGGACCCGCTGGCCCCGCACCTCGCACCGGCCGGGCGGGAATCGATCCTGCTCCAGGGGGCGCGTATCGCCCTGGCCGACGGCCCCTACACGCCCGCCGAACGGGACGTCCTCACGACCGTCGGGGCCGCGCTCACCATCTGCGGGGAGGATGTGACGCGGTTGCTGGCGGCGGCCGCGCGCACGCCGTCGTGAGCCTCGGCGCAGGCACCGTGGCGCTTCCTCGGCAGGTGGAACCGAGCCACCGTCAGTGAGGATTCGAACCGTCGTGTGATCGCATGGATTGGAACGCATTGACTCATGCAGTGTGCAGTTCCGGCCGGATGTGATCTTTGTGCAGGGGCGGACTGTGCCTGCTCGTACGGTGATCGGCATGAAGCTCCGGTACAACGTTCGCGTGTACCCGAGCGCTTCTCAGCGGGGCAGTCCGGCGAGGGCGTTCGGGTGCGCCCGCGTCGTGTGGAACGACGCCCTGTCCCTCCGCCGTGACGCCTACGCCAAAGGTTTGCCGCGCCCGACGGCGGCGGAGTTGTCGAGGCGGGTCATCACCGAGACCAAGAAGATCCCGGAGCGGGCCTGGCTGGGCGAGGTGTCCGCCGTGGTGCTCCAGCAGTCCCTGCGGGACTTGGAGGCCGCGTACAGCAATTTCTTCGCCTCGAAGAAGGGCACCCGCAAGGGCTCGAGGATGAGCCCGCCGAAGGCGAAGAAGAAGACCGCCCGGCAGGCGATCCGGTTTACCGCGAACGCCCGCTGGTCCATCACCGGAGGCGGGAAGCTGTGGCTTCCGAAGATCGGCGACATTGAAGTGCGCTGGTCACGCGAGTTGCCCTGCGAACCGTCCAGCGTGACGATCGTCAAGGACCCGTCCGGCCGCTACTTCGCCTCGTTCGTGGTCGAGGTGGACGACGAGCCGCTGCCCGGGCTGGATGTCGTGCCCGACCTCGACGGCATCGAGGCGACCCGCGCGATCGCGGCGGACGAGGACCTGGCCGGGGTACGGGTCCTGGTCCTCACCACCTACGACACCGACGAGAACATCGTGGACGCTCCCCCAGCGCTGAACGCCTGGGGGACCCCCACCGCGCCGGCGCCTCCGGATTCCTCGTCAAGGACACCCGCCCGGCCGAACTCCTCGACGCCATCCGCACGGTGGCGGCGGGCGAGTCCCTGCTGTCGCCGGGGCCGACGGCACGGCTGATCGAGCGGTTCCTGCGCAGCCCCTCCCCGCCCACGGCAGGCGGGCCGGAATGCCTGTCCGAACGCGAGCGTGAGGTGTTGACGCTGGTCGCGCGCGGGCTCAACAACACGGAAATCGCGGGGGCGTTGGGACTGAGCCCGCTGACGGCGAAGACCCACGTCAGCCGCATCATGGGGAAGCTGGGGGCGCGGGACCGGGCCCAGTTGGTCATCGTGGCGTACGAGTCGGGGATGGTGGCTCCGGGAAGTCTGTGACGGACAGGTCAATGCTGACACTCCGTCAAGGGAACTCGAGGGAACTCGATGACCATCCTGAGCCGCACACTCGGTTGTACCTTCCTAGTCACCGCAGTACTTCTGACCACCCCTCTCACCATGGCCGACAACGCCTCGGCGGACACCGGCTGCACGTCCTCCGTCCCGTACGTCTCGGGCGAGGGCGGCTACGACACCTACCGCATCCCGGCGACGATCACGACCCCGCGGGGCACGGTGCTGGCCTTCGCCGAGGGCCGGCACGACGGGGCGGGCGACACCGGTGACATCGATGTCGTCCTCAGACGTTCCCGCGACGGCGGCTGCACCTGGGGGCCGGTGACGGTGGTCGCCGCCGGGGAGGGGGACACGCGGGGCAACGCGGCGCCGGTGGTGGACCCGCTCACCGGGGCGATCGTGCTGGTCACCTCCTACAACAGCGGTGATGTGACGGAGGCGCAGATCATGCGGGGCGAGGCGACGCCTGCGGAGAGCCGCCGGGTGTTCGTCCAGCGGAGCCTGGACGACGGGCGCCACTTCACGACCCCGCGCGACATCACGACGCAGGTGAAGCCGGCGAACTGGCGCTGGTACGCGACGGGGCCGGGCCACGCGGTCGCGCTCCGGCGGGGTCCGCACGCGGGGCGGCTGGTGGTGCCGTCGAACCACTCGGTGGCCCCTGCGCCCGGGTCCGCCGACACCGGGCAGGAGCCGAAGTACTACGGCGCCCACGCCATCTACAGCGACGACGGTGGGCGCAGCTGGCGGATGGGGTTCGTGGACGACTCGTACGACGGCGTGAGCAACGCCAACGAGTCCGCGGCCGCCGAACTTCCCGACGGCAGGGTGTACTTCAACTCGCGCGACCAGCACGGTGCGAGCGTGGGGAACCGCCTCGACAGTCACTCGAGTGACGGGGCGGAGACCCTGGAGCGTCCGTACACCGTCCAGGCGACGCTGAACGACGTTCCGGTGGTGGAGGGAAGTGTCCTCCAACTCCCTGGTTCGGGAGCCCCGTTGCTGTTCTCCGGCCCGTCCGTTCCGACCGCCCGGCAGTCGATGGCCGTGTGGCGCAGTGGGGACGGAGGCGCGACCTTCACGAAGGCGCTGACGCTGTCTCGGCGGTGGGCGGCGTACTCGGATCTGGTGCGGCTGGGGCGGGGGACGGTCGGGATCCTGTACGAGACGGGGGAGACGGGGCCGTACGAGACGATCGAGTTCCGGCGGCTGCCGGTGGCTGACCTGACCTAGTTCCTCGCCCCCGCCGCCCCTACCCGTCCCATCCCTGGGGGCTGCCGCCCCCAGACCCCCGCTTCGGCCCTGAACGGGCCTCGTCCTCAAACGCCGGACGGGCTGAAAGATCCAGCCCCTCCGGCGTTTGAGGAGCGGGGGTCCAGGGGGCAGAGCCCCCTGGCGGGGGCGAAGAACCCGCTACAGCAACCCGGCACCCGCCAAAAACTTCCCCACCCGCTCCACCTCCTCCGCCGACAACGGCACCTGAGGCTCCGCCGTCGCCGCGCAGTCGATGACCCCCCGCAGATGCAGCGCCGCCTTGAACGCGCCCAGTGCCGACGAGCTCCCGCCCATCCGCCCCGGATCCCCGACGGTCACCATGCCGAAGAGGCCGCACAGGCGTTCCTGCTCGACCCGGGCCCGCTCCCAGTCCCCGGCCCGGCACAGACGGTCGAGTTCGACGTAGCCGTGAGGATCGACGTTGGCCAGCCCCGGCACCGCCCCGTCCGCCCCGACCGCGAGGGCCGCGTCGATGATGAGCTCCGAGCCGGTCAGCACGCTGAAGCCGGTGACCTCGGGGCGGGTGCGGGCGCCGACCACGACCTCGCGGAATCCGGCAAGGTCGCCGCTGGAGTCCTTCAGGCCGGCCAGCGTGCCCTCGGCGGCGAGGCCCAGGATCACGTCGGCGGGGAGTTTGGTGTGGACGGCGGAAGGAAGGTCGTAGGCGACGACCGGGACCGGGCACGCCGCCGCGATCAGGCGGTAGTGGCGGGCGATCTCGGCGGGGTGGGTGCGGGCGTAGAAGGGCGCCGTCGCCACCACCGCGTCCGCACCCGCTTCCGTGACCTCCCGGACGTGGTCCAACACCCTCGGCGTCGTCATGTCGATCACGCCCGCCAGCACGGGCAGCCGGCCCCCCACGTGCCCGGTCACCGCTTCCACCACCAGCCGCCGCTGCCGGTCCGTCAGATACGCCGCCTCCGACGTCGAACCGAGCACGAACAGGCCGTGCACCCCGCCCTCCACCAAGTGGTCGACCAGCCTGAGCAGTGACGGGACGTCCACCTCGCGGTCCGGTGTCAGGGGCGTGCAGACGGGCGGGACGACACCGGTGAGCGGGGTGGGGATGGTCATCAAGGCTCCTTGGAAAGGTGACTTTGCCGTACGAGGTCGCGGGTGGCCTCGCCCTCCTCCACCGGATGGTGGCACCTGTAACGGTGCTCCGGGCTCGACGCGGCCGAGAAGTCCGGCATCACCTCGCCGCACACCCCGTCCGCCTTCCAGCACCGGGTCCGGAAGGGGCACCCGCTCGGCGGTCGCGTCGCCGACGGGACCGGGCCGACCAGCGGGATCGGGTCGATGGGGTCCAGCAGACCGGGCGTCGCGGAGAAGAGGGCGCGGGTGTACGGGTGCCGGGAGCCGTCGGTGACATCGGCCGCCGGGGACTCCTCGACGATCCGGCCCAGGTACATCGTGATCACGCGGTCACTCATCCGCCGTACCGTCTGGATGTCGTGCGAGACGAAGACCAGGGCCAGGCCCAGCCGCTCCTTCAGGTCCAGGAGGAGGTTGAGGATCTGGGCGCGTACCGACACGTCCAGCGCGCTCGTCGGCTCGTCCGCCACCACCAGGTCGGGGTCCAGGGCCAACGCCCGGGCGATCGCCACGCGTTGGCGCTGACCGCCCGACAGCTGGCCGGGCAGGGCGTCGGTGAGGGCGCGCGGGAGGCCCACCAGGGACATCAACTCCCGTACCCGCTCCTCGCGCCCCGCCTTCGTCCCCCGGTCGTGCACGTCCAGCGGGTCCCGCAGGATCTGCCGGACCGTCAGCCGTCGATTCAGCGCCGTCGACGGGTCCTGGAAGATCATGCCCGTGCCCGCGCCGACCGTTGTCCTGCGCTCGGCCGGCGACATCGCCCACAGGTCCCGGCCCCGCAAGGCCACCGTTCCCGACGTCGGCCGCTGCACCCCCACCAGCACCTTCGCCAGCGTCGACTTGCCGCACCCCGACTCACCGACCACGCCCACCGTCTCGCCGGGCGCGATGACGAGGTCGGCGCCGGTCAGGGCGTACACCTTGTCCCGGGTGAACAGCCCGCCGCTGCGCGCCTTGTGCACGACGTGCGCGTCCGTCACCTCCACCAGAGCGTTCACCGGACTCACTGGACGACCCCGCTTTCTGAGCGATCCGTCGGCGCCAGGACGATCGCCGGGTGATGGCAGGCCGCCGTATGCGTCGCCGTCCCCACCAGATCCGGTGCCGTCGTCCGGCACACCTCGCTCGCGAGCGGGCACCGGTCCGCGAAACGGCAGCCCGCCGGGAAGTCCGCGGGGGACGGCACCACGCCCTTGATCTGCGTCATCCGCTCCTGCGCCGACTCCAGCGAGAGCACACTCCCGAGCAGGCCCCGCGTGTAGTGGTGCGCCGGTGCCTCCACCAGGTCGGCCGTCACGCCCGTCTCCACGATCTGGCCGCCGTACATCACTACGACCCGGTCGGTGACGTCCGCGATCAGCGCGAGGTCGTGCGAGACCAGGATCAGGGCGAAGCCCAGCTCCTCCCGCAGCCTCAGCAGCAGCTCTATGACCTGTGCCTGCACGGTGACGTCCAGCGCGGTCGTCGGCTCGTCGGCGACGATCAGCTTCGGGTCGCGGGACAGGGCCATGGCGATCAGGACGCGCTGGCGCTGGCCGCCGGAGAGTTCGTGCGGGTAGCTGCGCAGGGTGCGGTCCGGGTCCAGGCCGACCATCGCCAGCAGGTCGTGGGGGCTACGGCGGCCTCCGCGGCGTACGACCTGCCTGAGCTGGGCGCGGATCGTCATCGCCGGGTTCAGGGACGACAGGGCGTCCTGGTAGATCATCGCCATCTCGTGGCCCAGGAGCCGTCGCCGTACGCGCATCGGTTCGCCCAGCAACTGCCGCTGGTTGAAACGGACATGGCCGCGGACTCGGGCACCCTTGGGCTCCAGGCCCATCACCGCGAGGGCGGTCAGCGACTTGCCGCAGCCCGACTCGCCGACCAGCCCGAGCACCTCACCGGGCTGCACCTCGAAGCTGATGCCGTCGACGATGTCCACGCCGGCATGACGACCCTCGAAGCCGATCGCCAGGTTCTCCACCGCCAGTACCGGTTGCCGCCCCTGGGGCAGCGGCCGCGCCCGTGACCGCAGCCGTGCCGCCGCCTCCGTCAGCCCCGGCAGTTGCAGCACCTCGCCACTGCCCGGTTCCGGCGCCTCAAGTCGGTCGTCGTCGTCCCGTACGTCGACCTCGCGCGCCGACGGGGCCGCCCACGCGTCCGACACGCCCTCGGAGAGGATGTTCAGCGAGAGCACCGTCACCAGCATCAGCAGGCCGGGGAAGACGGTCGCCCACCAGCCGCCGGTCAGCACCATGTTCTTGCCGTCCGCGATGACACTGCCCCAGGACGGGTCCGGCGGCCGCACGCCCGCGCCGATGAAGGACAGCGACGCCTCGAAGACGATCGCCTCCGCCACCTGGACCGTGCAGAACACCAGCACCGGGGCGGCACAGTTGATCGCCACGTGCCTCAGCACGATGTGGGGCGTCCGTGCCCCGATCACCCGTTCCGCCGTCACGTAGTCCTCGCCGTACTGGTCGAGGACGTTCGCCCGGACGACCCTCGCCACCGGCGGCGTGAACAGGAACGCGATCGCGCAGATCAGGACCGTGATTCCGCCGCCGAAGACCGCGACGAGCACGGCGGCCAGCGCGATGCCCGGGAACGCCATCACCACGTCCAGGCAGCGCATCAGCGTCTCGTCGACCGCCTTGCGGGAGGTCGCCGCGACGGCCCCGATCAGGGCGCCGACGACGAGCGCGAGCCCGGTCGCGCCGAGCCCGATCGCCAGCGACCAGCGGGCGCCGTACATCAGCCGGCTGAGGATGTCCCGGCCGAGGCTGTCCTGGCCCATCCAGTGGCCGGCGGACGGGTGTCCGGTGCCGTCGATCGGTGGCTGCTGGTCGAGCGGGTCGTGGGGTGCGAGGACCGGGGCGAGCAGCGCCATCAGGACCACGACCGCGAGGAAGCAGACGGCGACCTTCGACAGCAACGGCAACCGGCGCCAGCCGCGCAGCCGGATACCGGGCCGGGACAGTGCCTCGGCGAGGCGCTTGCGGTTGAACGTCACGTCGCCTCCCGCAGGCGCGGGTTGACCAGCAGATACAGGATGTCGATGACGAGGTTGACGACGACGAAGCCGGTCGCCGTGGTGAGGACGACGCCCTGGACCACCGCCGGGTCACCGTTCTTCACCGCGTCGATCATCAGCTTCCCCATCCCCGGGAGGGAGAAGATCGTCTCGATGACGACCGCGCCGCCGAGGAGATATCCGACGCGCAGGCCGAGGACGGTCAGCGGGTTGATGAGCGCGTTCCGGAGCACGTTTCGGCCGACGACCACCCGCGGCGGCAGGCCGCTGCCGATCGCTGTCCGGACGTAGTCCTTGTCCAGCTCCTCCACCACCGCCGTGCGCACGATCCGCGTCAGCTGCGCCGCCACCGGCAGCGACAGCGCGAAGGCGGGGAGGGTCATCGTCTTCAGCCAGCCGGTGAAGGAATCCGCCGGGTTGATGTAGCCGCCGGTCGGGAACCAGCCGAGGTCGACGGCGAGGTACTGGATCATCAGCAGCGCCAGCCAGAAGCCGGGCGCGGCCACACCCGTCAGAGACACGACCCGGATGATCTGGTCGGGCAGGCGGTCGCGGTAGATGGCCGCCGTCACGCCGCCGAGCAGCGACAGTACGACCGCGATGCCGAGGCCCAGGAAGGTGAGCTGGAGGGTGAGCGGCAGCGCGGTCATGACCTGGTCGACGACCGGCGCCCGGGTCAGGGCGCTGGTGCCCATGTCGCCGTGGAGCAGGTCGGCGATGAAGGCGACGTAGCGGACGGGGAGGGGATCGAGCAGGCCGTTCTCCTCGCGGAAGTCGTGCAGCTGCTGGGCGGTGGGGTTGGCGCCCTGGAAGAACGCGGACGCCGGGTCGACGTCCGAGAACCGCATGACCAGGAACACGAACAGCACGATGCCGAGCATCAGCGGCACGAGCAGGGCGATACGACGGGCCAGGATCCTGACGACGGTGATCACGGCCGGACTCCCGTCGTGGCTAGGCCCACTTGGCCTGGAGGAGGTTGATGCCGGGATACGGCTGTGCCCTTATCCCGGTGAGCTGCTTCGGGTTCCAGGCCGTCATCAGCTCGTTGTGGACGACCGGGTAGAGCACGGCCTGTTCGGCGACGACGTCGATGTAGTCCTGGATCATCGTCTTCTTCTTCTCGGTGTCCGACTCCTGGGTCGCCCGGTCCATGTCCTTGAAGAGCGCCTTGGCGACGGAGTTGTCGGCCCACCGCGTGTACTGCATCCACAGGTTCTCGGGGCCGTAGTTGTAATGCATGATCAGGTCGGCGTCGAGGCCGAACTGGTTGGGGTTCGAGGCGGCGGCGACCACCTGGTAGTCCTGCTTCTGGTCCATCTTGGTGAAGACGGCCGTCGTCTCCTGCGGGGAGAGGGTGGTCTTGACGCCGATCGCGTCCCAGGACGCCTTGATGGTCGGCAGACAGTCCACGATCCAGCTCACGTTGACGGCCAGGATCTCGATCTCCAGCCCGCTGACCCCGGCCTCCTTCAGCAGCGCCTTCGCCTTGTCGGGGTCGTGGTCGTAGACGGTCTTCGCGCGCCGGTAGCTGGGGTTGGCCTCGTTGAGGAAGGAGGACGAAGGCTGCCCGTGCCCCTTCAGTGCCACCTCGATCATCTTCTCGGTGTCGATGGCGTAGTGCAGCGCCTGACGGACGCGTACGTCGTCGAAGGGCTTGTGCTGGGTGTTGAACATCAGGAAGAGGTTGTTCATCCCGGCGCCGCCCGCGACGGTCAGCCCGCCGCTCTCCAGCTGCTTGATGTTGGCGTACGGGATGTTGTCCGCGATCTGCGCACCGGCGCTGGCACCCGAGATCCTGGCCACGCGCGGCGCCGCGTCCACGATCGTCAGCCAGTTCATCTTCTTGAAGGCGGGCTTGCGCGGGCCGTTGTAGTCGGCGAACGCCTCGAAGGTGGTGTTGGACTTCGGGTGGTGCGCGGTCTGCCGGTACGGCCCCGAGCCGATCGCCTTGCCCTTGATGGCGTCCTCCCAGGCGCCCGGCTGGGAGAACACGTGCTTCGGCATGATCTTGGCGAGGGTGAGCCGCGAAATCCCGTCGGGGAAGGGGAACTTGAGCACCAGCTCGACGTTCTGCGCGTCGATCTTCCGCACTTCCTTCAGCCAGCTCGCGAAGAACCCCTTGGCGAGGGTCTGCGTCTTCGGGTCGAGGATCCGGTCGAAGACGAAGACGACGTCGTCGGCCGTGACCGGCTTCCCGTCGTGGAACTTGGCGCCCGCGCGCAGCGTGAACTTCCAGGTCGTGGCGTTCGGGTCGGCCGGCACCTGGGTGGCGAGGGCGGCGTACGGCTCCCTTGAGATCGGGTCCGTGTCGAGGAGGCCCTCGTAGATGTGGTTGTTGGCGGCCATGCAGAAGGCGGACGCCGTCTGGGTGGGGTCCCAGCTGCCGTCGTTGCCGTAGCCGATGACCGCGGTGAGCGTCCGGTCCTGGCCGCCGCCCCCGCCGGTCTCGTTCGTGGACTGAGGCCCCGACGAACAGGCCGACAGCGACGCGGAGACGGCGGCGGCCGCGCCCAGCGCGCCGGTGTACTTCAGGAACGACCGGCGGTGCAGCGCCGGCACGTCGTGGGTCACGTCGTGGGTCACGTCGTGGGTCACGTCGCGCACGGGTCCTCCAGCGGTGGGTGGTGTGCTCCGGCGATGGGGGCGATGGGGGCGAGGAGAAGCGAGGGAATGCGTGCCCCGGGTGAGGAGATACGACGTCCTACGTCCTCCCGGTCAGCGCGACCATAGGTGGGGTGGTGGGGGCGGTCAAGGGATCTCACACGAATGGCGCATCTGCCACAGGTCGGACCAATGGCGCTGTGAAATGGCGTGAGTTGATCCCCCGTCAGGGCGGCATTCCGCGGACATGGGATGTGGGACGTCCGGTGCGCGTACCATGCGCCGCATGCCCGGGCAGCCCAGGAACAGTCGTACGTCCGAGGAGTCCAGGAACAGCCGGATCCAGCGTCAGGTCATGCAGTTGATCATCGACCGCAGGCTCCAGGCCGGCGCCCTCCTGCCCACCGAGGCCGAGCTCATGGACGACCTCGGCGTCAGCCGCAACTCCGTCCGCGAGGCGCTCAAGGCGCTCCAGGCTCTCGACATCGTGGAGATCCGGCACGGCTACGGGACGTATGTCGGCCAGGCGTCTTTGACGCCGCTGATCGACGGGTTGACCTTTCGTACGCTCGCCCGGCACGACCACGACGACTCGGGTGCGCTTGCGGAGATCCTTCAGGTGCGGGAGGTACTGGAGGAGGGGTTGATCCGGCGGGTGGCGGCGACGGTCACGGAGGCTGAGCTGGACCGGCTGGAAGCTGTCGTGTCCCGGATGGAGGTGGCGGGGCGGTCGGGGCGGGCCTTTCCCGAGCTGGACCGGGAGTTCCATGAGCTGCTGTACGCCTCGCTCGGCAACGACCTTGTGCCGCAGCTGCTGGCCGCGTTCTGGACGGTGTTCCGGCGGGTGTCCGGGGCTCGGGGGCGGCCGGACGACCCGTCTCCCGATCTCACCGCCCGCTGGCACCGGGACATCGTGACGGCCCTGCGGGCGCGGGATGTGGAGGGGGCGCAGCGGGCGATGACGGTTCACTTCCGTGGGATCGCCGCGAGGGTCGGCTGACGCGGGGTTCGCTCGCCCCCGCCGCCCCTACCCGTCCCATCCTGAAGGGGCTCCGCCCCTTCGACCCCGGCCAGGGGGCTCTGCCCCCTGGACCCCCGCTCCTCAAACGCCGGAGGGGCTGGAATTACCCGCCCGGCGTCCGAGGACGAGGCCACACCATCCCTAACCCCCACCCACCCACAGGGGGCTTCACCTCTCAACGCCCGCCCAGGCATTCCAGCCCGTCCGGCGTTTGAGGACAAGGCCCGTTCAGGGCCGAAGCGGGGGCCTGGGGGCGCAGCCCCCAGGGGACGGGAATGGGTAGGGGCGGCCGGGGCGAAGAACCCCGCGGTGCTGCCGGCGCAGGTCAGGAATCGAGAAGCGCCGCCCCACCGCCGCCGCTAGCGTGACGGGCATGGACATCTCGATTCACGCCAGCTTTCTCCCGCATGACGACCCGGAGGCCTCCCTGGCCTTCTACCGCGACGCCCTCGGCTTCGAGGTCCGCACCGACGTCGGACAGGGCAAGATGCGCTGGATCACGGTCGGTCCCGTCGGCCAGCCGGGCACGTCCATCCTCCTCGCGCCCCCCGCCGCCGACCCCGGCATCACCGAGGACGAGCGCCGCACGATCACCGAGATGATGGCCAAGGGGACCTATGGATGGATCCTGCTGGCCACCGCGAACGTCGACGACACCTTCGAGAAGGTGCAGGCGAGCGGCGCGGAGGTCGTCCAGGAGCCGACCGACCAGCCGTACGGCATCCGCGACTGCGCCTTCCGCGACCCGGCGGGCAACCTGATCCGTATCCAGGCCCGGGGCTGAGCCCGCCCCCGACCCCGCCCCCCACCCCGCGCCCCCACCCCGGCGCCCCTACCGGCGACGTTCCCGACCGAGCTGTAGATGGAGACCACACGATGACCGCGCCGCACGTTGCCGACAGCCACGACCTGATCCGTGTGCACGGCGCTCGCGAGAACAACCTCAAGGACGTCAGCATCGAGATCCCGAAGCGCCGGCTGACGGTGTTCACCGGAGTCTCCGGCTCGGGCAAGAGCTCGCTCGTCTTCGACACGATCGCCGCCGAGTCGCAGCGGCTGATCAACGAGACGTACAGCGCCTTCCTGCAAGGGTTCATGCCGAACCTGGCGCGGCCCGAGGTCGACGTACTGGACGGGCTGACCACGGCCATCACCGTCGACCAGCAGCGGATGGGGTCCGACCCGCGCTCCACCGTCGGCACCGCCACCGACGCCAACGCCATGCTCCGCATCCTCTTCAGCCGGCTCGGCAAGCCGCACATCGGCCCGCCCGGCGCCTACTCCTTCAACGTCGCCTCGGTCTCCGCGAGCGGCGGCTTCACCGTCGACCGGGGCGCCGACAAGACCAAGACCGAGAAGGTCAGCTTCAGCCGCACCGGCGGCATGTGCACCCACTGCGAGGGGCGGGGCTCGGTCTCCGACATCGATCTCACCCAGCTCTTCGACGACTCGAAGTCGCTGTCCGAGGATCCGTTCACCATCCCCACCTACACCGGGGACGGGTGGGTCGTGCGGGTCATCACCGAATCCGGGTTCTTCGACAAGGAGAAGCCGATCCGCGAGTACAGCAAGAAGGAGCGGCACGACTTCCTCTACCGCGAGCCGACCAAGGTGAAGATCAACGGCATCAACCTCACCTACGAGGGGCTGATCCCGAAGATCCAGAAGACCTTCCTCGCCAAGGACCGCGAGTCGATGCAGCCGCACATCCGGGCCTTCGTGGACCGCGCGGTCACCTTCGCCGAGTGTCCCGAGTGCGACGGCACCCGGCTCAGCGTGCCGGCCCGCTCCTCGAAGATCGGCGAGGTCAACATCGCCGACGCCTGCAAGATGGAGATCCGCGACCTGGCGGAGTGGGTCCGCGGGATAGCGGAGCCGTCCGTGGCGCCGCTGCTCGCCAAGCTGCAGCACAGCCTGGACTCGTTCGTGGAGATCGGCCTCGGTTATCTGTCGCTCGACCGGGCCTCCGGCACGCTCTCCGGCGGCGAGGCGCAGCGCATCAAGATGATCCGGCACCTCGGGTCGTCGCTCACGGACGTCACGTACGTCTTCGACGAGCCGACCATCGGCCTGCACCCCCATGACATCCAGCGGATGAACAACTTGCTGCTGCGCCTGCGCGACAAGGGCAACACCGTGCTGGTCGTGGAACACAAGCCGGAGACGATCGCCATCGCCGACCACGTCGTCGACCTCGGCCCCGGCGCCGGCACGGCGGGCGGCACCGTCTGCTTCGAGGGCACCTTGGAGGGGCTGCGGCGGAGCGACACCGTCACCGGGCGTCATCTCGGTGACCGGGCCGCGCTGAAGGAGTCGGTGCGCAAACCCACCGGGACGCTCGCGATCCGCGGCGCCACGGCGAACAACCTCCAGAACGTCGACGTCGACATCCCGCTCGGCGTGCTCTGCGTCGTCACCGGCGTCGCAGGCTCCGGCAAGAGCTCGCTCGTCCACGGTTCCATCCCGGCACCGGAGGGCGTGGTCTCGGTCGACCAGACCGCGATCCGCGGCTCCAGGCGCAGCAACCCGGCGACGTACACCGGACTGCTCGACCCGGTCCGCAAGGCGTTCGCCAAGGCCAACGGTGTGAAGCCGGCCCTGTTCAGCGCCAACTCCGAGGGCGCCTGCCCCACCTGCAACGGCGCCGGCGTCATCTACACCGACCTGGCCATCATGCAGAGCGTGGCCACCACCTGCGAGGAGTGCGAGGGCAAGCGGTTCGACGCCTCGGTGCTGGAGTACCACCTCGGCGGTCGCGACATCAGCGAGGTGCTCGCGATGTCGGTGACCGAGGCCGAGGAGTTCTTCCGCGCGGGCGAGGCGCGGATTCCGGCCGCGCACAAGATCGTCGAGCGGATGGCGGACGTCGGCCTCGGCTACCTCACCCTCGGCCAGCCGCTGACCACGCTGTCCGGCGGTGAGCGGCAGCGGCTGAAGCTGGCCGTGCACATGGGCGACAAGGGCGGTGTGTACGTCCTCGACGAGCCGACCACCGGCCTCCACCTCGCCGACGTCGAGCAGCTGCTCGGCCTGCTGGACCGGCTCGTCGACTCCGGCAAGTCGGTCATCGTCATCGAGCACCACCAGGCCGTCATGGCGCACGCCGACTGGATCATCGACCTCGGCCCCGGCGCCGGCCACGACGGTGGCCGGATCGTCTTCGAGGGCACCCCCGCCGACCTCGCCGCCGAGCGCTCCACCCTCACCGGTGAGCACCTCGCGGCCTACGTCGCCGGCTGACCCGGGATGTGTCTCGCCTCGGCACCGGTGATGGCCCTGCTCGCCTCCCGCTCCCGCTCCGGTCGGACGCGGGAGTGGACGGGGTGGGAGGCGGCCCGTGAAGATGTGGGGGTGCGATCCAGCCACTCGACGCCTCAGGAACAGCGCCTGCGCACCCTCGTCGCACTGCGCCGCGTCCGCGACCGGATGGACCGGGAGTACGCGCAGCCGCTGGACGTCGAAGCGCTCGCGCGCGGCGTGCACATGTCGGCCGGGCACCTCAGCCGCGAATTCAAGACCGCCTACGGCGAGTCGCCCTACGGCTACCTGATGACGCGGCGCATCGAGCGCGCGATGGCGCTGCTGCGCCGGGGCGACCTCAGTGTCACCGAGGTCTGCTTCGAGGTCGGCTGCTCCTCGCTGGGCACCTTCAGCACGCGCTTCACCGAGCTGGTCGGCATGTCCCCCAGCGCGTACCGGCGCCAGACGGCGGACGCGACGGCCGGGATCCCGTCCTGCGTGGCGAAGCAGGTGACCCGGCCGATGAGGAACCGGCCGGCGCCGTTCAGCCTGGCGGCCGCGGTGAACGGCGTGGTGCCGGGCGGCGAGCCGCAGCCGTCGTAACGGCGGGCCGGGGGCGCCGTCCCCTGTGCGGCGCCCCCGGCCCGGTACTGCGCCCCGTAAGGGGCGCGGGGAACTGCGCGACCAGCCCCCACCGGCCCGCAGCCTCATCACGGCACTTCCAGCGGAGCGCTAGGGCAGGGTCCGCTGGTAGTACTTGTCCTCGTCGGAGTCGTAGACCAGCTTGCCGTCGGCGTCGTAGCCCTTGATGTGCGGCGCCACGGTGACCTGCTCGTTCAGCACGCCGGACGCCACGAACCAGCCGTGGTCGAGGGCGGCTTCTGCGCTGGAGTCGCCGTAGGACACCGTCACCCTGGCCACCGACGACTTGACCGTGCCGATCACACCCCACCGGAACGGAAGCTTCCAGTTGCCCCGGTCGAGGAACGACTGCTGGTAGAGCTTGCCGCTGTTGGGGTCGATGTACACCGGGCCCTCGTCCGGGATGACGTCGGCGTCGTTGCCGAAGCCGGAGACGCCCTGGGTCTCGCCGTTCTTGATGTTGCAGATCAGGTGGGTCTCCTCCGGCTGCTCCCGCACCGCGACGACGTACATGCCGTCGCCGGGCGTGTTGGAGTCGCCGGTACTGCGCATGGCCAGGAGGATCCGGTAGTCGTCCGGCGCGCCCGGGTCCGTGTCGCCCGCCATGGCTCCCGACCGCTGGTAGGCCAGGCACTTCTCCAGCCCGTCCGCCGCCTGCCCGAAGGTGATCCCGTCGAGCAGCTGCCCCTTCGTGGCCGGCCGCGCGGGCCCACTCGGGGTCGGGGACGGCGTCGGCGACGGGGACCGCGTGGCACTCACCGAGGGCGTCGGGGTCGTCGCCACGCCCCTCCCCGCACCCCCGCCGCTCAGCGCGTACGCCCCCACCGGCATCGCCGCCAGCGTCACCAGCACCGCCCCGGCCGCCGCCACCCGGCGCCGCCGCTCGGCCACGCCCCGGCGCCGGATCGCCGGATACGGCGCCGGTGACGGGCGGATCGTGTAGGCGTCCTCGGCGAGCAGCTCCCGCAGCCGCTCCTCGAAGTCCGGCTCGCTCTGCGTTCCCTGTCGCCGCTCGTCGCCGTTCACCTGCTGCCTCCTTGTCCGGACGGCGTCATCCGAGCGAGCCCCGGATACGTACGCAACTTCGCCAGCCCTTTGGACGCCTGGCTCTTGACCGTGCCGATGGAGCAGCCGAGCACGTCGGCCACCTCCGCCTCGGACAGGTCCTCCCAATAGCGCATGACTACCACCGCCCGCTGTTTGGGCGGCAGTTGGGCGAGCGCGCCGAGCAGCGCGCCCCGTTCGTCCACGCCCGTGTAGCCCGCCTCGCGTCCCGCCGTCTCCGGTGGCGCGGCGGTCAGCGACTCGGCGACGCGTCGCTTGCGGAAACGGTCGCTGTTGCAGCTGACCAGCATCCGCCGGACATACGCCTCCGGGTTGTCGGCGCGTGCCACCCGCCGCCATGAGCGGTACGCCTTCGCCAGCGCCGTCTGCGTCAGGTCCTCGGCATGGTGCGCGTCGCCCGTGAGCAGATACGCGGTCCGCACCAGGTGGGACCACCGCGCCCTGACGAATTCCTGGAACTGGGCCTCTGTTTCGGCCTGCATCAAGCACCCTCCCTCGCCCTCCAGACCACCGGTGCGGCGGATTCGGTTGCCCGGGGCGCGGGGGCTGTCTTAGCCCGTCCGGCGTTTGAGGACGAGGCCCGTTCAGGGCCGAAGCGGGGGTCTGGGGGCCGCAGGCCCCCAGGGATGGGACGGGTAGGGGCGGCGGGGGCGGAAATCCCTCCGGTCCGCCGCCCCCGCCGCCGCGGGTGTGCTCAGTCGCAGTAGAGATCCCGGGCCGGCCGTTCCCCGGTCGCCAGGAAGCGGGACACGGTGGCGTCACCGCACGCGTTGCCGTTTTCCAGGTAGGCGCCATGGCCGGTGGAGTTCACGGTGACCATGACGGCCCGCCTGCCGAGGTCTTCGCGCAGCTTCAGGGCACCGCTCAGCGGCGTGGCCACGTCCCGCTCGTTCTGGACGAGGAGGACGTTGGACGGGCCGCGCTCGGTGGCCCGCACCGGCGCCTCCTTCGGCTGCCACGGCCAGGCGGCGCACATCATCGCGTTCCTCGGCATGCCCGCGGTCAGCGGATACTTCGCCCGGCTCTCGGCGACGCCCTTCTCGTACTCGGCCGCCGACCTGGGCCAGGCACCGTCGTTGCAGATGGTGGCGGAGCCGACCGCGGCGCCGTTCTGCAGCGCGGGCAACGGCGGCAGCTGGGGCGCGGGCGGAACCTCGCCCTTCTGCGCGGCCAGCATCAGCTCGGCCAGGACCGGGTAGTCGTCGGGGTCGTAGAGGCTGTCCAACATGGTCTGGCGCAGTACGTTGCCGTTCAGCTCCGCCGGGTTGGCGTCGGGCCAGGGGATCGGCTCGCGGTCCAGGCGGGCGGCGAGGCGGAGAAAGAGCGGGCGCACCTCGGCGGCGGTGTGGGCGAGCCGGTACCGATTGCCGGGCGCCGACGCCCACTTGGCGAACTCGGGGAAGTTGTCCTCGACGCCCACCTCGAACGCCTGCAGCCAGGCGCGCTCCGCCCGCACCGGGTCGGCGTCGTCGTTGCTGTCCAGCACGATGCGGTCGGTGCGGTGCGGGAACAGCTCGAGGTACGCCGCGCCGACGTACGTGCCGTACGAGTCGCCCCACGCCGACAGCTTGCGTTCGCCGAGCGCGGCCCGGATGCGGTCGATGTCGCGGGCGTTGTTCTTGGTGCTGATGTGCTTCATCAGCTCGCCGCCATTGCGCGCGCAGGCGTCCGAGACGCGCCGGGCGTAGGCCATGTTCTCGGTGACGGACCCGTCGGGGGCGGGCCACGGGCGCGCCTTCGTCAGGGCGAGGTCGCCCTCCTGAAGGTCACAACTGACCGGAGCCGAAGGCGCGTTGCCGCGCGGGGCGAACCCGATCAGGTCGTAGGCGTCCCGTACCTCCTGCGGCAGCCTCTGCCCCTTGTCCGAGGGTTCGCCGAGGCTCGTCCCCCGGGCCCACCCGCGATGATCAGCAGCGCGCCCCGGCGGGCCGACGGCTTCTCGCTGGGGATACGGGAGATGGCGAGGTCGATCTTCGGGCCGGTGGGGTCGGTGTGGTCCATCGGTACGGACACGGTCGCGCACTCCTGCCGTGAATCCAGGCCGCCGCCCTCGCACTTGGTCCACTTCAGCGGCGCGGGCACGCCGGTGGCGGACGCGGTGAGGGGGGTGACGAGGCCGAAGACGACTCCGGAGGCGGCGGCGATCAGGGCGGCACTCTTGGTGATCTGCTTCATGCACAGCAGCCTGCCGGTGATTGACGGCACGTCACATCCTGGTAACTCCCGGGCCCATGCTGGGGATTACCCCCTCCCTGGCACCCTCCCCGGCCCCATGCCCGTCCCCGTCCCCGTCCCCATGCCTGTCCCCGCTCCCATCCCCAACCCCAATGTCATGATCAGCCGGTCCTCCCCGGGGCCCAGATAATCCCCGTGCACTCCTCCCTCGGCCGAGAACCCCAGCGACCGGTACAGCTGGATCGCCGCCGCGTTCGTCGGCTCCACGGTCAGCCGCACCTCATGGACCCGCTCCCGGCGCAACTGCCGCAGCACTTCCAGCATCAGCCGCTTGCCCAGCCCGCGGCCCCGCTGGTCGGCGCTGACGGCCAGGCTCAGGACCCAACACACGTAGCCGTCCGAGGAGTTGACGAAGAGGACATAGCCGTGCAGACACTCGCCGTCGTCGAGGACGAGGAAGCGGTCGCCGTGCGCGTCGAAGTGCTGGCGCAGCACGAAGTACGGGTACGGCTCCTCGGGGAAGACCTCCCGGTCCACGCGGAGGAGTTCGGGCAGATCCGCCTCGGTGACGCCCCTCATGGTCAGCGGCCGGTCGCTGAAGTCGGCGAAGAATGCCTGGTCAGTGGTGCCGCCCGAGAAAGGGAAACGTTCCTCCGGTACAGCCATCAGCCGCCCCCTGTGTGATGGAATGGAGTCACTCGTGCGGGTGAGTACCTGTTGCCTGCCGTTTCAGGTGCTCACCAGAGGTCCGCCCATCTTGAGGAGCGCGGTCCGGGTCTTCAAGACTGCCCTGCTGGTTATGCCTCGACGCGCTCCCGATGCGCCTGTTTTTGGTACCGTTGGTGGAATGACCCAGAGATCGTCGGGGGGCGTCCAGGTGAAGAATGCCGATGTGCCATGGGACGAGGCATTCGACTCGATCGCCTACCTTGATCACAATTACCGCGACTTACAGGAAGAGGACGCGGAGATCCTGCAGATCATCCGGGATCATTTCGGCGATCATTTCCGGAAGCAGGGCGTCGGGCCGGTTTCCGGTATCGATGTGGGTGCCGGCGTCAATCTCTATCCCGCACTGACCATGCTGCCGTGGTGCGACGAGATCACCCTCTTCGAGCGCTCCTCCTCGAATGTCGAGTACCTGGACAGCCAGGTCGACTCCTACGAGGAGAACTGGGACAAGTTCTGGACGGCCCTGTGCCGGAAGAAGGCCTACCGCTCCCTTGATGTGGACCCGCGTGAGAAGTTCCGCAAGGTCGTCAAGGTCGAGCAGGGTGACCTCTTCGAACTCAAGCGGTACGAGGGACGGTGGTCCGTGGGGACCATGTTCTTCGTCGCCGAGTCGATGACGGCCTCTCCCGGCGAGTTCGCGCTGGGCGTGGAGCGTTTCATGCGGTGCCTCGCCCCCGGTGCCCCGTTCGCCGCCGCTTTCATGGCGCATTCACAGGGTTATCACGCGGGTGAGCATTTCTTCCCCGCGTGTGACGTGGGAGAGTCCGATGTGTACGCGAGCCTGGAGCGGTTTGCGAGGGACTTCAAGGTCAGGCCGCTCAAATCCTCGGCGCGAGTGCGCCAGGGGTACAAGGGCATGCTGGTCGCCCACGGTTGGCGCCGAAATTCGGATGTCGACATTCCGGTCAACTGATCGGCGAATCTTCACAAGAGAACAGTGAATTGCTCAACTGATGGCAGGGCGGCCTGTGTGAGGGGCATGGGATGCAGATCAAGCCACGCCAGCATCTGCTGGACATCTGGCAGGCGATCGCTCGGCACTCTTTCGCCGGGGGAGAGTGGGAGTGGGGCGAATGGGGCGGAGTGAGCAGCGTCGCCGACGCCGAGCGACTGCTCTGCCTGCTGTACCCGGCCACGGAGATCCCCGCGTTCCGGCTGGACGACCCTGACACCACACAGGACGACGTCCAGCAGGCGCTGAAGAAGGCGGGCGGGAGGCTGGACCTCCCGGCCAACATCGTCACGGCCGCGGCCGAGTTCATGCGGACCCACACCGGGGAGGACAAGCGGCCCACCTTCGCCGGGGGTTACTACTTCGGCTCCCGGGACAAGACCAAGGAGCTCACCGAGGAGCAGCGCCAACTCGGCGTGACCGACTCGTTCTCCATGTCGATCACCCTGTGCCTCGCCACGCTCGGCTTCCTCAAGGTCTACGAGACCAGGACCCGGCGCAGCGACATCAAGGAGACGATCGCCGAGCTGCGCCAGGCCACCAGCAACCGGCTCACCGCCGCCATGGTCAGCCTGCTGCGCTCCTTCGTCGTCAACGTCTTCGACACCGACGCCCCCCAGGGCCGTACCCTCTGCGAACTCCTCGGCCAGGGACGGATGTCGCAGCGGCAGGTGCTGAACAAGTTCCAGAACCGCTTCCGTCCGCTGCGCGCGGCGATCGTCGAGAGCGTCTACCTCGGTATCGACGTCCAGGAAGGCCTCAAGGACGAGAACCAACTGTTCGAGTGCGGCTGGGCGTGGAGCATGGTCAAGGACGCTCCCGAGGTCGAGACCAGCGAACCCATCGGGCCGCAGCCCGCGGGCGTCGCCAACGCGGTGCCGTATCTGTACTTCACCGTGGTCGCGCTCGACGGCATCCAGGACCTGTTCTCCGACCGCACGCTCACCCTGGGCCTGCTCAACACCGAGCAGCAGAAGCTCGCCGAGGCGCTCCGGCTGCGCTGGGAGCTCACCCAGCAGTACTGGTCCGGCATCGCCCGCTTCGACGCCGACAGCTGGCCCCTGGAGGACATCCCCTGGCGTACGACGGGACAGCGGCTGGAGTCCGAGTACTTCTCCCTCTCCGTCGCCGCCATCCTCGTGCACGACCTGATGCGGCGCCGGGCCACCGACGACGACCTGACCCGCACCGTCGGCGTCATGGAACGCCTCGCCGAACGCGGCCGCATCACCAGCCGGATGACCCGCGACGACCCGATGGTCCACCAGCTGCACAACGTGGGCGTCGCCCTGCCCCTGCAGGGCAGCGAGCGGATCGGTCCGCCCATGACGTGGTCCATGACCGACTTCTCGGCACAGCTGCTGAAGCGGACCGTCCAGCTGTGCACGCTGTCGCGCAACCTCGCCTCGCACGACCGGCTGCTCAGACTCGCCGAGGACATCTTCGACCACATGTGGCGGCGCCGCATCCGCGACGGCGAGGGCATCGGCCTGTGGGACAACATCCACGCCGCCTACCCCGACGCGGAGATCCACAAGCGGCGCGTCCCGGTGTCCTGGAGTATCACCGAGCGGGTCACCGAGGTGATGGTCCAGGCCCACGAGATGTACCGGCAGCCACCGATCCGCAGCCTCGAACTCACCGAGCTGGCAAGGGCGTTGCTCAGCGAGTCCGCCCACCTGCTGGGCAACGAACAGATGGAACCCGCGCCCACCGACGCCGGCCGGCACGGAATGGAACTCAGGAACATCGAGGTCAAGTTGCGCCGCGCCCGCAGCCTCGTGGACGAACAGCCGGGTACGGCCTACGCGTTGACGCTCGACGTGCTGGGACAGCTCGACTCGCTCGCCCGGGCCCGCGAAGCCGCGGACCGGGGAGTGTGAACCGTGCTGATCTTCGCCGCCTCCGACAAGGGAGGCACGGGCCGCTCCGTCACCAGCGCCAACCTCGCCTACCACCGGGCGCTGGCCGGGGATGACGTCTGCTACCTGGACTTCGACTTCGGCTCGCCCACCGCGGCGGCCGTCTTCGACGTGGCCGACGCCCGGCAGGCCGTCGAGGACTCCGGTCTGCACGCCTACCTGACCGGCGAGGTCAGCGAGCCGGCCCGGATCGACATCCTGGCCGAGACCGAGATGCAGGAGCTCCGGGAGAACCTGCCGCCCGGATGCGGCCGCATGGTGCTGATGCCCGGCGACCTCAGCGGCGGCGAGTTCGCCACCACCGACGACAACCTCCGCCGCTGCGTCGACCTGCTGACGAAGCTCTACTACGAGTTCGACCTGGTCATCGTCGATCTCAGCGCCGGCCGCTCGTACGCCGTCGACATGGCCCTGGAGGCCACCGCGCAGCCCGAGATGAGCGAGGTCACCGCTCGCTGGCTGGTCTTCCACCGCTGGACCCACCAGCATGTGGCAGCCGCGGCGAACCTGGTCTTCGGCAAGCGCGGCATCATCGCCGGCGGCGTCGCCCGCGGCCACGACGAGGAGGCCCTGAGCAGCGCCATCCGCTTCGTACGGGCTGCCGTGCCCGATCACAACTCGTCGCTGTGGTCGCAGGTATCCCCCACCCAGTCGAAGTGGATGCGTACGACCGACGGCGACCTCAAGCAACTCGCCTCCAACCTCGGCATCGGCTACAGCCGGGTCCTCGGCTCCGTGCCCCTCGAACCGGTCCTGCAGTGGCGCGAGAAGCTCATCACCGAGGACGACGTGCTCAACAGTCAGATCGCCAACATGGACACCTGGGAGGAGCTGAGGAAGCTCTCCCGCCGTCTCACCGACGACGAGAGCTGGGAGCAGGCATGACCGAAGCCGTCTTCCGGGAGACCACCGCCGAGCCCGTCACCAAGTCCGTGCCGCTGTCCCATCTCTCCCTGGAGCTGGGCCACCTCTACATGGAGGACTTCGAGGCCGGGCCCGACCGGCTGCGTGAGCACTTCGCCGAGGTACGGATCTGGGTGGACGCGGTGCGCGCCTCCGCCGCCCGCCGCAGCAAGCGCCCGCGCATCAGCACCTGCTTCCTCATCGACGACTACTTCACCCGCTTCTCCACCCCGGCCGAGCTGATCCCGATGGTGCTGAAGGAGGCCGAGAAGGCCGGTCTCGTCATCGACTACCTCGCCCGGGAGTCGGCCTGCGCGGTCGCCGACCGCATCGAGCTCGCCGAATCGGTCATGCACCGCCTCGTCGAGTCGCCGCCGCCGGGCAGCTACGGCTCCCGCCCGCCCGTCAGCCAGAACCGGCTGGCTCGCCAACGGCCAGCGCACGCCCACGATGTCCCGCAGCGCCCTGGGCGAGGTCAAGGGCTGGCAGCCGCCCCAGGAGACCGCGGCCCGCAACCACTCCGTCTTCATGGACGTCGAGCTGTGGTCCGAGAAGGACGGCAAGCGCCTGTGGTCCTGCCCGTTCCTGGCCGCCGTGTGGCAACTGGCCCGCCTGGGGCTGTTACGGCACCTCGGCGAGCCCGTGCTGGAGCCGCAGGCGTGGACGGGCGGGGAGTTCCCGCACGACTGGGACCGGCTGCCGCCGCTGATCAAGCTCACCGACACCACAGCTGCCTTCAGCGCCTACCGCACCTGCACGCTCATGCCGAACCGGTTCCTCGCCGTCGAGGACGCCGTGCGGCTCATCCTGGACCAGATAGACGTCGACGCCGGGGCGCTGAAGCAGGTCGCCGACCGGTCCGGCGGCGAGAGGATGGCGGTACCGGCCGCCGTCGCACAGCGCGCCACCTACGTCTTCTACGAGGAGCCCGGCGACTCCTCCGAGGCTGAGGGGACCTGAGATGACGGCGGCCCCGGGACAGTCGGCGCGTTCGGTCCTCGCCTGCGGTGAGGTGCGTACCTGTCTGCTGCCGTCCTTCCAGGCGCTCGACGGCCGGGCCGCCGCCCAACTGCTCCGGCTGCGCGCCGACGAACCCGTCCGGGTCTCCCTGCGGCCCACCATGTACGCCCTTTCCCCGGAGGTGCTGACCGGGGTGGACTGCCGGCTGCCCACCTCCAACGGCAGCAAGGTCCGGGCCGTCGGTACGGTCGTCGCCCGCGCGGCGCTGACCGAGGGCCGCCTGTTGCAGTCGACCGCGTACTTCAGCGTCCCGGCCGCCGGCCCCGACATCCGGCGCTCCTGGGGGCAGTACCTCGTACGGCCCGGCCTGGTCGAGCCGTTCGGCAAACTGCCCCAACAGGCCACAGCGGAAGGCGTGTTGCGTGGCGCCGGGCGTGGCGAGCTCGACCTCGGTGCGATCGCCGAAGGCCTGCTGGCCCAGCTCCGCCGCCACGCGCTGCTCGACCGCCGGGTGCCCTTCAAGTCCCGGCCCACGCACCTGCGTTGGGTGGCGCGACGGCAGCCCGAGGGCGAGCGGGCGTCCCTGACGAACTTCACCGTGGCCGAAGGCGGACTGCGCACCATGGAGTTACGGCTGCCGGAGGGCGTCCCGGCCGCCGCCGCGGCCGGCCTCTGTGAGGATCTCGCCCTGCACGACTGGCTTTTGACGACGGTTCAGCTCATGCTTGACAACAACCGGATCGGCGCGGCGGACGGGCCCTCGGTCATCGAGGCGCTCCAACCGGTCGTGGTGCATCTGCTGCACCTGTGGATGCCGCGCGCACACGTGGACCCCGCGCTGGGTCACCTGTGGGACGTACTGGAAGCGAAACCGGGGTTCTCCCGGCAATGGGAGAACCTCAGCCGGCGCATCAGAGATCGACTGGCCCTCCAGGCCGTGGCGGCGCCGCACCAGGCGCTGACCCCGCGCTGAGGGGCGGAAACCGAAACCGCATACAGACGGGGGATGAGAAATGAACGGAGCGCCCTTAGGGACAGGGAACAACGGTCACCCACCGCGCCCGCAGCCGCGCATGCCCAAGATGTTCTGGCGGATCCTGATCACCGCCTCGGCGGCGGGCGGGGCCTTCCTGCTGACCAGCATCCTGGACCAGGACGACGGCAACATCTGGCAGTGGGTGGCGTCCATCGTCATCGGCAGCGCGGCGCTGATCGTGCAGTTCCTGATCGACTTCGGGGAGCGGTTCGAGAAGGTCGACACCCGCTTCAACGAGATCCTCGCCGCGACGACGCTGTTCAGCCAGGTGGACGGTTCGGTGCTCCGCTCCGACGAGGTGACCCGGCTGGTCCTCGGCTACACCAAGGTCCGTGAGCAGGGCGGCGACATCGTGCAGGCCTTCGCCGAGAAGGAACTCGGCCGCCTCGCCAAGATGATGGAAGGCCTCGGCAGCGGCAGCGCGGACTGCCCCGGCGAGAACCACGAGTGGCTCATCGACATCACCGACTGCGTCAAGATGACCCTCGACGCCACCAGCACCTCGGTGGACCGGGAGTTCTGGACCAGCGGGCCCGCCGAGCGGTACCTCGCCGCGCAGGAGAAGGCGATCAGGAGGCGGGGCGTGGAGATCCGGCGCCTGTTCGTCGTACGGGTCCCGGAGGAGGTCACGCCGGAACTCAGAGCGCTGTGCGAGGACCAGCGCCGACGGGGCATCGAGGCGCGCATCGCCGTGCGGTCACTGATGGAGTCCACCCCCAAGGTGAACGACTTCATCATCTTCGACGGCGAGATGTGCTACGAGACCAAGCCGGACCTCCAGTCCAACCCGGACGGGACCTGGTTGAGGGCGGAACCGGATCACATCGAGGACCGCGTCAGCCAGTTCTCCGAACTGTGGGAGGAGTCGGAGCGGTCGACGGGCCCCGAGCCGCAGCCGGCGGTCACTTCGGGGACGTGACCGGTGCGGGCTGCCGCCCCATGGATCCCGGCGCGAGGCTCACCGCGCGGTAGTTCCACCGCGGTCCGTGAATCTCTCGTTACAGGACGGTGATGTGAATCTCTTTTCGATGAGGTGCGGCGACGGGTGTCGTAGATTTGTCCCGTGACCAATCAGCGCGGACTCGATTGTGCGAGGCACGGGTTCGAGTCGGCGCAGTCGCACGGGGGAGGTTCAACAGGTGTGGGGCAAACGGGGCAGGCGTACTTCGGAGCGGTCTCGGGGGGCGCGGGAAAACCGGCTGCGTGACGCTCAATTGCGCACGCACAGTCGACATTTGATGCGTCAGCTCACGCCCCGATTGCCGCTCAGTGTCACCGCTCTGTGTGATGAGCTCGGTGAAATGCGGGGCAGGCCGATCCGGCTTATGGAGTGGGATCTGGCGGCTGACGGGCCGTTCGGGGTGCTGATATCCCGTGACCACGAGGACGTCATCGTCTATCAGGCGAAGACCACCAAGGCGCACCAAGCACACATCATTCTTCACGAGGTGGGACACATCATCGCGTTCGACCTCCAGGGCGAGCGGCCGCCGGGCACGGTGGAGCGGACCTGCTATTCCGACCGGGACGAGCGCGACGCCGAGATCATCGCGTCGACGATCATGTACCAGGCCATTTCGATGAGCCGGCGCGTGCGTAGCCACGGACTCGACGAGCCCTGGCGGCCCTCGGTCTACAACAGCCTCGTCCTCACCGACGGAGCGGTGTGAGCGCGCTCAATCTCATCGCCATCGTCACGCTTCTCGCCGGTGCGGTGTGGACCGTGCCCGCGCTCATCCGGCGGCGCTTCCGGGACCCCATGCGGCTGCATCTGTGCCTGGCGTTGCTGCTGATGGGCGCGGGGAACGTGCTGGCTCAGCCGTTCGTCCTGAGCCTCGTCGACAGCTTCACCTTCGAGGGCTTCTCCAAGATCACATACAATGTGGAGGTCCTGATCGGCCTCAGCCTCATGGTCGGCTTCCTCCGGGAAAGCCCGCTGAGGCGCTGGGCGCCGCCATGGCCCTGGGAGATCGGCGCCTGCCTCGTCTGTCTGACGGGGATGCTCGCCATGACGGTGATTCTGCCGACGCAGTTGCGCAATCACCTGCTGACGTCCGACTATCTCGTGGACTGGCGTGTACGCACCTTCTACAACTTCGGCAATTTCTACCTGTTCTTCGGATACGCGGCCAGTGCCTACCTGGCCGGGCGTCATGCCCGACGAGGGCGTTCGCTGCGGCGGCTGTCACTGAACATCATCGCCGTCGGTCTGACCGGCCTGGCTTTCACCTGTATTTTCCGATTCCTTTGGGTGAATCTGCCGACGCTGCGGGAGCCGGGGCGGATGATCTCCTATACCGACGTCTTTTTCTTCGGCCAGGTCGCCGCCATTGTGGTATGCGTGGGGCCGGGGCTGCCCTTTTTCGTCAGCGTGGCACAGATCGTTCGGGAGAGGCTGGAGCAGCGCAGTCAGTTCCGTGGACTCGAGGAGCTGTGGCGCCGGTTGGTGGAAGTCCATCCCGAGCTCGTCCTGGACCATCGCAGCCGCCGCCGGGATGCTCTTCTCGCGAATTCCCCCGCCGTTTACCGGCGTTATGTCGAGTGCCGCGACGGTCTGACCCGGCTCGGTCCCTATCTCCGGCTGGCGGCCGAGGAGATGTCGACAGCCGTGCCGCAGGACGACCCCAGGGCATCCGCGCGCCTCATCGCCCACGCCCTGCACCTGCACGGCGACCGCGCGACGCGCGATGGAGGTCCGCCGACGGAGGCGGTCTTCGTCCTCGCCCCGCGCAGCCGTCGCAGCATCGACGGCCATGACTACGAGGAGGATCTCGGCACTCTCATCCGGCTCTCCGACGAACTGCGCGCGATGCGGACCTGTTCGGCGTCGGCCTGAGATGTCCCCGGCCGATGAGTGCGCAGGTGTCCTACGCCTTGTCGTCCCCGGAGGCGGGCGATTTCCTGGAGTCGTCCAGCACGTCCATGATCGACAGTAGTTGCTCGCGCAGTTCGGGGGTCAGCTGGCCGGCCCGCATCGCGATGGACTGCACCTGCCGGTCGGCGAGTGCCGCCGCCCATTCCTCTTGCGGCTCCGCGGGGCGGGCGGGGGGCTCCTCGTTGATGAGCGCGCTCACTGACACCGGCAGGGTCATGTCCCGGGACTGGAAGTACTTGACGATCGCGGAGAGCACGCTGACCGTCGGGTTGGTCTGCGAGCCGTTGCGCAGGGCGGTGAGATAGCTCCGGGAGATCGTCACGTCGTGGCTCGGGTCGTTCGAGATGGCCTGGGCGACCTCGGATGTGGACGGTTCGCGCAGACGGCCGACGGTATCCGCGGTGGCTGCATCGGCAAACCAGGAGTTCAAGCGTTCTGCCAGCGTTGCCATGCGTCCGACCTCCGTAGGCCTCGGCGACTCGGGGGTTCCTCTATATGAGCACGAAGGGCGCGGTCATCGACGAGCACCCTCTGTCTACGTGCGCCCGCTTCTCACATCGCCCCCTGCTTCGAGAGTAACACAAATGACATAGCCAGTGTCATTGCTGCTACTATAATCGACATCGAGCCGATCAAAAGTCCTTCGTGCTCGTAATGTGGCAGCTCACGCTGGAGGGGATATGCGTAGCGGTACTGTCTTCACTCAAGGGCTTCGCCAGGCTGTCGGGGGCAGCCCGTTCTGGACGGTCGAGGCCGTCCGTCAAGTGCGTTACCACGTCGTCAGCTCCAACGGCCTGTTCGAACCCGGCAACACGGCCCTGCTGACCGGATGCCCCGACGCCCCGCTGCACCCGGGCGACCGGCGGCTCGTCGTCATCGACCAGAACGTCGACGCGCTCTACGGCGGCGACATGCGTGCCTGGTTCACCGCCCACGGGATCGACGCGACGGTCGTACCCCTGCGCGCCGACGAGGCGGTCAAGCAGTGGGACGCGGTCTCGCGGGTCGTCGACGCGATGAACGACTTCGGGATCGACCGCCGCCGGGAGCCGGTGCTCGCCGTCGGCGGCGGGGTGCTGACCGATGTCGTCGGCTTCGCGGCGAGCCTCTACCGGCGCGGAACGCCGTACATCCGCATCCCCACGACGCTGATCGGCCTCGTGGACGCCGGGGTCGGGGGTGAAGACCGGGGTCAACTACGAGCGCGGCAAGAACCGGCTGGGTACCTACGCGCCGGCGACGGCCACCTTCCTGGACCGGTCCTTCCTGCGCAGCCTGTCCCTGCGGCACATCAGCAACGGCCTCGCCGAGATCCTGAAGATGGCTCTGATCCGCTCCGAGGACCTGTTCGTCCTGCTGGAGTCGCGGGGCGCGGCCGTCCGCGCCGACCGGCTCCAGGGCACGACCGAGGACCTGTCCCGGGCCGCGGACGCCATCATCGCCGAGTCCATCCACCTCATGCTGGAGGAACTCCAGCCCAACCTCTGGGAGTCCGCGCTGGAGCGCTGCGTGGACTACGGCCACACCTTCAGCCCGACCCTGGAGATGCACGCCCTGCCCGAGCTGCTGCACGGCGAGGCCGTGGTCATCGACATGGCCCTGACGACCGCGCTGGCCACCCTGCGCGGCGACGTCGCCGAGGCACAGGCCCGGCGGATCTACGACGTGATCCGGGCGCTCGGACTGCCCCTGTGGAACGACGTCCTCGACGACCCGGCCCTGCTCGACGACGCCCTGCTCGACACCGTGCGCCACCGCGACGGCCAGCAGCGGCTGCCTCTGCCGATCGGCATCGGACGGCACCACTTCGTCAACGACGTCACGCCCGCGGAACTGCGCGACGCCACGCGTCTGCTGCGCGACCACGCCCAGGGACACATCCCCTCGGCCGGTTCGCTCGTGCCCGAGCAGGTCGGCGCGTGAGCCGTACGCACCGCGGTGCCCCGACGGCGGTCGTGGTCGGCGGATCGACCGGCATCGGACGCGGCGTCGCCGACGCCTGGGCCGCGCACGGCATCGAGACCCACGTCTTCAGCCGCAGCAGGCCGGCCGACCCCGGCGCCGACCGCCTCGTATGGCACCGGCTCGACTTCCGGGACCCCGAACAGGCCAAGGAGGCGCTGCGGACCCACGTGCCCGCCGAGGTCTCCCTGGTCTGCTACTCGGCGATCTATTTCACCTCCCGGCGCGAGCCGTTCCTGGAGACCGACGAGGCCGACTGGCTGGACCAGTTCGCCATCAACGTGCACGGTCTGGCCTGGACGCTGAAGGCGGCGCTGCCGTCGCTGCGGGCCACCGCGCCCGGGCTGTTCCTGCACATCTCGTCCGAGGTGGTCTACAACGCCGGCCCGAACCGCTCCGGGTACGCCGCCACCAAGGCCGCGGCCAGCTCGCTGATCCGGTCCGTCTCCCAGGAGATCGACGCGGACGAGGTGACGTTCGTCGAGGCGCTGCCCGCGGGCATGGTCGACAGCCCGGGCATCCGCGCCCGCCGCTCGCGGGACTTCGACTACAGCGGCTACATGCCCCCGGCCGCGTTCGCCGGGCTGGCCGGCGAACTCGCCCGCACGCGCGGTGTGCCGTACGCGGGCCAGGCCCTGGTCGTGCACGAGGACGCGACCTGGTCGTCCGTCGCCGACGGGCTGCCGGTGTCCCAGTCCCGCCCCCTGGGCCGCTCCCTCCGATAGTCAGGAACCCACAGATGCCCAAGGCACAGCCCGCCGCCCCGGTGGCGACCCCCGACAACCGCCTGCCGCAACTGCGCGCGGCGGCGCTGCTGTTCGACATGGACGGCACGCTGGTGGACTCGACGGCCCTCGTCGAGTCCACCTGGGCGGGCTTTTGCACACGGCACGGAACCGACCTCGCCGAGGTCCTCGCGTTCGCGCACGGCCGCCCCACCCGCGAGACGGTCGGCCACTTCGTCCCCGACCCGGACCTCGCGGCGACGGAGACCCGACGGCTCGTCGCGCACGAGGAGTCGGAGACCACCGGGATCACCGAGATACCCGGTGCCCGCACGCTCCTCGCGGCGCTGCCGCGGGGTTCCTGGGCCGTCGTCACGTCGGCCGGCCGCAAGCTGGCCGAGGTCAGACTCGCCGCCGCGGGGCTGCCCCTGCCGGAGGTCATGGTGAGCGCCGACGACGTGGTCCATGGCAAGCCCCACCCCGAGGGCTATCTGCACGCCGCCGCCGTGCTCGGCGTCGAGCCGGCGGACACGATCGTCTTCGAGGACTCCGCCGCCGGAGTGCGGGCGGCCCTGGCGAGCGGCGCCCGCACCGTGGTCATCGGCGGTCTCGACGCGTTCGACGAGGTGGCGGAACGATACACCGACTTCCGGGGCTTCCAGGTCGCTACGACGCCCACCGCCCCCGGCGAAGTCCTCCTGACCGCGCCCGCCCCACTCACCGAACCGACCGGGGAGCGGCGATGACCGGCGCTGAGCGCTCCGCTGGAAGTGCCGCGATGTCTCGTCGTTCGTCTGCGACGCCGAGGCTTGTCGCGCCTCGCAGCGGAGCCGCTGACGGATGCAGCCCCGCGCCCCTTCAGCGTGCTGCCGAACCGCAACGGACTTCGCCCGAGCTGCTTGGGGCAGCGGTCGGGAGCGGGGCCGGGGCGACGGTCGGTGGCGGGCCGCAGGCGACGGTTGGTGACGGGCCGCAGGTGGGGGCCGGCGCGGGGTCTCAGGCGGTGACCCGCGCGGGGTCTCAGGTGGTTGGTGCGGGACCTCGGACGGCGGCCGGCACGGGGCCCCGCGCGGCGGTCGGTGCCGGAGCCCGGGCGGCAGAGCATGGCGAATCGCAGGCGGTGGCTGTCTTCGCCGCGGATGTCGGGGGGACCTGGGTGCGGCTGTGGGGCGGGGGAGTGGGTGCACCCGTCGAGCGTCTGCGTTCGCCGAGTCGGCTCAACCATCCCGGACGGTCGGTCGCGCGGCTGCGTGAGGACATGGTCGAGTTGTTGTGCCGGGCGGCGCCGCCCGGTGCTCGCGCGGCTGTCTCCTTCGGCGCGGCCATCGACCATCTCACCGGCACGGTCTACGGATCGGCGCCGCTGTGGGGGGCGGAGACGACGCCGTACGACATGGGCGCCGCGCTGCGGGCGCACCGGCCCGATGTCACCTGGCAGTTGGTCAACGACGTCACGGCCGCCTTGGTGGACTTCGCCGCCACGCACGCCCGGCCCGGCGTCCGGCGCGTCGGCTATCTGACCGTCAGCAGCGGCATCGCGCTGCGCGTGGCCGACGTGGAGCGGATGCGGATCCCGGTCGACGAGCGGGGCCTTCAAGGCGAGATCGGCCACCTCCCGGCCATGACCACCGGCCCCGAGCTCCAGGGGGCGGGGCTGCTGTGCGAATGCGGGGCACCGGACCACCTCGCCTCGATCTCCTCCGGGCCCGGCATCGCCCGCGTTGCCCGACAGCTCGGCCTCGACACGGGGCCGGCGGTCTCGGAGTGGCTCGCCGAGGCGCTCGCGGCGGACGACCCCTTGGCGCGACGGCTGTTGGAGCTGTGCGTCGAACCGGTGGCGCACATGCTGCGGACCCTCTGGTGCCTCGACCCGCACCTCGACCTGCTCGGCCTCGGCGGAGGCGTCGTCGAGGGGCTCGGCGCGCACTACGCCGACGAACTCCGCCGCCAACTCGGCCTCGCCACCTCCTACGCCGACCGGGGCCGCGACCCGGCCTGGCTCGCCGACCGGCTGGTGTTCTGCGCTCCCGGCACGGTCGACCCGCTGCGCGGGGCGGAACGCGTCGACCGCTGGCTGCCGGGGATCGTGCCGTGAGCGGCGCGGTCCACCGTGCGCTGGTGCGCCTCCCGGCCGACGCCCGGGGCCGCACCCGCGTCGAGGTCACCGAGGTACCCACGCCCCGGCTCGACCCCGGGGACGTCCTGCTGGCGCCGGTGACCGTCGGCATCTGCGGCACCGACTGGCAGATTCTCCGCGGGCTGCGGGACGACCCGAGCCGCGTCCTGGGGCACGAGGGCGTGGCCCGGGTCGTCGAGCCCGGCGACAGCGGCCTGCCCACCGGCTCCCTGGTCACCGTCAACCCCACTCACCCCGGCGACCCCTCGTTCCTGCTCGGGCACAACCTGCCGGGCCTGTGGGCGGAACGCACCCGCATCCCCGCCACGGCCGTACGCGCCGGCCTGGTCCTGCCGGTGCCCGAGGGCGCGGACCGCCCCGGGGTGGCCGCCCTCGCCGAGCCGCTCGCCTCGGTGCTCTACGGCCT
Organism: Streptomyces sp. DT2A-34; assembly: GCF_030499515.1. Classification (NCBI taxonomy): domain Bacteria; kingdom Bacillati; phylum Actinomycetota; class Actinomycetes; order Kitasatosporales; family Streptomycetaceae; genus Streptomyces; species Streptomyces sp. DT2A-34. The sequence goes on from NZ_JASTWJ010000001.1 coordinate 6,915,215, forward strand.
TGAGGTCGCCCTCGGCACGACGCGACCGGCGTCCCTGGCCGTGTGGGGCGACGGCATCGTGGGACGGCTCGCCCAAGACGCCTGGCGGCGTGAACTCCCCGGACTGCGCACCCTGTTGGTGGGAAACGGCACGGACGCGGTCGACCCGCACGACCCCGGCCTGCCCGACCTGCTCGCCGAACTGCCCGCACCGGTCGGCGTCGTGATCGCCACGCCACGCACCGGCACCCGCCAGGCGCTGACCGCGGTGGACCGCCATGTGCGGGGCACGCTCCTGGTCGACGTGCACGCGGGCCTGCCGCCGGGTCCGGTCGCGATGTCCGCCGGCGAGCTCGACGTGGCGGCCCTGCGCGCCGACAACTGCGGGGGAGAGCCCCGACCGCCCCGCGTGCACCCCTTCGACCGCCCGGCCGGCCCCCTGCTCCTGTACGGGCACCGCGGGGTGTCGGGCGCCCATCTGCGACAGGCGGTCGAGCTCCTCCTGACCCGTCAGGAGGAATCGCCGGGGAACGCCGTACTGACCCACGAGGTGGACCTGCCGGGCGCCGCCGACCTCGTCAACTCCGTGCTGTCCTCCGCAGGGAGGGTGGCCGACGGGCGACGGGTGCTGAAGACCGCGATCCGGATAGGGGGTGGGGGCGATGACCGCCGTTTCTGACCGGGGGCGGGGCCCGACCGCCACCGCCGTGGCCGCCCCCCAGTGGCGGATCAGTACCGACCGGCGTGCGGCGGCCCGTGTCGCGCTCGCGGAAGGGGCCGATCAGCTGCACCTGGACTTCGGTGGGGCCCATCGCGGGCCGCTGCTGAGCGACCCCGTGGAGCTGCGTGAGGCCGAGGCGATCGCGAGGGACATCCCGGTGCCCGTCCTGGCGGTGAACCATGTCAACGACATCGGCCTGGCCGAGGAGCACGGCACGGCGAACCCGTCGGCCGTCACGGTGCTGGAGCGGGCCCTGGAGTGCGCGCGGAGGCTGGGGACACGCGTCCTGCACGTCCCCGGCTTCCGGCGCAGCCTGCCGACCAGCGAGGGGCGGCGGGCCGGTACCGCCGACGCGCTGCGCGTTCTGTGCGAGCGGGCCGTGGCGGCGGACCTGACCCTCGCCTACGAGTCACCCCTCGGCCCCGCCGACTCCCTCGGCCTCGCCCGCTGCGTGGACCACCCGGCCCTGCGCCTGGTCCTGGACACCGGCAACCTCCTGGACGCCGGTGAGGCCCCCCTGCGCTTCGCCGACCTCGTCGGGGCCGCCGGGCTGCTCCTGCCGGACCTGCACGTCAAGGACCCCGCACATGCCACCGACGGCGGCACCCCGGTGCCGGGCACGGCCTTCGACGCCCTGCCCGGCCTGCTGCGGCGCTCGGGCGCCCGCTCGGTGCTCGTCGAGAACGACTACGCCCACTCACCGACCCGACTGAGGACGGACATCGCACTGTGCCGTACCGCGATCGGGCTCAGCCACGCCAAGGACGAACGATGAAAGCCATCCTGCTCACCGGACCCCGCACGGTGACGGTCACCGAGGTCGCCCCGCCCGATCCGGGCCCGGACGAGGTACTGGTCCGGGTGGCCCTGCTCGGCCTGTGCGGCACGGACCTCGGTTTTTACGACGGCAGCAGCAACTACCTCCACGACGGCCTGAAGAGCTACCCCTTCGTCCCGGGCCACGAGTGGATCGGCACGGTGACCCGCCTGGGCCCCGGCGCCGACCCCGCCCTGGCCGGGCAACGCGTCGCGGGACACAACTTCCGTACCTGCGGCCGCTGCCCGCACTGCCGCGCGGGCCGTATCAGGTACTGCCCGGACCGCAGCGAGATCGGCGTCCTCGGCCCGCTTCCAGGCGCCGGAGCGCAGCTGATCACCGTACCCGTGAGCACCCTGACCCGGATCCCCGACACCCTGTCCGACGCCGCCGGCGCGCTGCTGGAGCCGACCGCTGCCGCGGTCCACGCGGTGGACCGGCTCGCCGTGACCTCCCGCGACCGGGTCGCGGTCCTCGGCGCGGGCACCCTGGGGCTCGCGGCGGCCCAGGTCGCCCAGCACCTGGGCGCCCCCACCGTCGTCTTCGACCCCCAGCCCGCCGCCCGCGAACTGGCCCACCGCCTCGGCCTGCGGGCCGAGGCCGCGCAGGCCGAGGCGGACGCTCAGGCGTACGACGCCGTGATCGAGGCGTCCGGCAGCGTGGCGGCGGTCCGCTCCGCGGTCCGCCTGGTCGCGGCCGGCGGGCGGGTGGCCCAGCTCGGGACGCCTCACCACGCGGTCGACGCATTCGACGCGGCCGGTCTGGTCATCCGGGATGTCACGGTGCACGGCGTGCTGTCCGGCATCGGCTACTGGGACCGGCTCGTCACCCTGGTGGAATCGGGCGCGGTGGACCTGGACGCCCTCGTCGACGGCGTCTTCCCGCTCGACGACCTGGACGCCGCCTTCGCCCGCCTCGCGGACGGCGGGCGCGCTCGGCCCAAGGTCCTCGTCCAGGTCGATCCGGCCCTGCGGGACGTGACGGATGCTCCGGCGCGCGCGGCCTGCCGGGACACCGCGGCCGGGGCACGCCGGTGAGCGCGGCGGCCCCGCCGGCCGCGCCGGCCAGGATCGACGCACCGACCGCGGCCCGCCTGGCCGTGCTCGCCGGGGCCACTTTCGTCTACGTCACCTTCGAGGTCTTCCCGGTCGGACTCATCCACGACATCGCCGCCGACCTGGACGTCGGCGCCGGCCGGGTCGGACTGCTCATCAGCGGATACGCCGTCGTCGCCGCCGTCGTCACCATCCCGACCGTCGCCCTCGCCGCACGCGTGTCCCGCGGGACGGCCCTGGTGGTCTCCCTGCTGGTCCTGGTCGTGGCCGAGTTGCTCGCGGCGGCCGCCACGGGGTTCGCGATGATGGCGGTCAGCAGGGTCGCCGCGGCGCTGACCCACGGGGTGCTCTGGTCGCTGATCGCTCCGGCGGCCGCCACCCTGGTGCCCCGGGAGCGGGTGGGGACCGCGACCGCCGTGGTGTTCGGCGGGTCCTCGCTCGCGGCGATCGTGGGCAGCCCGGGCACGACCTTCGTCGGGGAGTTCATCGGGTGGCGGGCCACCGCGCTGCTGCTGGCGGCGGCCACGGTGGCGGTGACCCTCGCACTGGTGTGGGCCCTGCGACCGCGGCCGACGACGACCGCACGGTGCCACGACGACCCGGCGGGGGCCCTGCCGGGGACGGTGGACCGGTCGGCGGCGGATCGGTCGATGGTCGATCCTCCGACGCCTGATCGGTCGGCGGTCGACTGGCCCGCGGTCCTGACGCTGTGTGCCGTCGCCGTGGTGCTGGTCGTCGCGCACTTCCTCAGCTACACGTACTTCGCCGTCATCGTCACCGACGTCACGGGCGGGTCGGGGGCGGTGGTCGTCCTGCTGGCCGTCTTCGGCGGCGCGGGGGCGGTGGGGACGTATCTCATCGGCCGTCACAACGACAGCTCTCCACAACGCTCCGCGGCCGTGACCATGGCCGCCTTCGCTGCGGGGGTCGGTCTTCTGGCCCTCGCCTTCGCCCCGGTCCCGACGGCCGTGCGCTGTGCCGTGGCCGCCGTCGCCGTCGCGGTGTGGGGCGGGGCGTTCGCCGCCGCGGGGCCCGTCTTCCAGACGGGGGTGATGCGGCTGGCGGGCGCGGACGCCGACCGGGCGTCCTCCGTGTACGTCACCGGCTTCCAGATCGGCATCGCGGGCGGGTCGGCCCTCGGCGCGATGCTCCTCGGACACCCGGTCGGCCTGCTCCCGCTGGTCTCGGCCGTGCTCGCCACGGTGGTCCTGGTCGCCGTTCTGATCCGGCGTCCGGTGCCCCACGCCTGACGGTGCGTCTGCACCGCGCCTGTGTAGCTTCATCGGCAAAGCTGCTTGTATAGTGGACAGTGAGCCAATAAAATAATCTTCAGTCCGGAAAAAGGGCTGCCCGTCGCACACGAGAGGCACTGCATGCGGTCCCGTATGGCTGTCCTGATCCTGGCCATCTTCTGCGTCGGCACGGCCGAGCTCGCGCCGAGCGGCATGCTGGGCGACCTGTCCCGGGACCTGTCGGTGACCATCCCCACCGCGGGGCTCCTGGTGACCGTCTACGCCCTGACCGTGGTGGTCGGCGGGCCGCTCGTCACCGCGGCCACCACCCGGGTCCGGCGCAAGCACCTGCTCGTAGGTCTGCTGCTGGTCTCGGTCGCCGGCAACGTCGTCTCCAGCCTCGCCCCCACCTTCGGGCTGCTGGTCGTGGGCCGCATGCTCACCGCCGTCATCCACGGCACCTTCCTCGCCGTGTGCGTCGTCATCGCGGGCGACATGGCCGACGAGGGCAAGGAGGGGTCGGCGATCGCCGGCACCCAGCTGGGCATCAACCTCGCGACCGTGCTCGGTGTCCCGCTCGGCACCCTGGTGGCCCAACAGCTCAACTGGCGGGCCACGTTCGGCAGCGTCGCCGTCCTCGCGCTGCTCGCCACCGTCCTGATCCTGCTGGTCATCCCGGACGGCGGCGGCGCCGGCGGATCGTCCGCGGCACACGAACTGCGTGTGTTCCGCACATGGCAGGTGGTGGGGACCGTCCTGGCCACCGTGCTGTGCTCGGCCGGCATGTTCACGCTGATCACCTACATGGTGCCGCTGCTCACCGACGTCGGGGGCTTCCCGGCCGCGTGGGTCCCGGCGGTGCTCGTTGCCTACGGCCTGGGCTCCATCGTCGGCAACGCCATCGGCGGCAGGTGCGCCGACCGGTCCGTCGACGCGGCGGTGCTCGGCCTGTCCTGGGCCCTCGCCGCCGTCTGCCTCCTGTACTGGGTCGCCGCTCCCTCACCGGTCGGCGCGGCCGTCTTCCTGATCCTCTTCTCCATGGCGACCTTCGCCCTCATCCCCGGCCTCCAGGCCAAGGTTCTCTCCGCTGCCGCGGACGCGCCGACGCTGTCCCTGACCGCCAACATGTCCGCCTTCGGACTCGGCGCCGCCCTCGGCTCCTGGGCCGGCGGCCAGATCATCGACCAGGGCCTCGGCATCCGCGCGGTGACGGTCGGCGCCGCGGCGTTCACCGCCCTCGGTGCCTTGCTCATCGCTCAGACGGTGCACAGCGGCCGGCGCCGGCACAAAGCCGTCAACGACCCGGCACAGGGCGGCACTTCGGACCCGCAGCCCGCCGACTCCGGGACCACGGCCGCGCCGACCGCCTGAACCGGACCTCCCGGCCCCGGACCTCCCGACCTCGGACCTTTCTCACGAGAAAGCCACCCCCATGTCGAGCAGCCTCGCGCCCTCCACCAGGCCCAAGCTTCCTTCGCTGACCGGGCTGCGCTTCATCGCCGCCGCGCTGGTCTTCTTCTTCCACGCATCACTGATCTTCATATCGATGAACCCCTTCGCCGACCCGGACACAGCCGACGGTTTCCGCCGGCTGTTCAGCAAGGCCGGCTGGATGGGGGTGTCGTTCTTCTTCGTCCTCAGCGGCTTCGTCCTGACCTGGTCGGCTCGCCCCGGCGACACCGTCACCGGCTTCTGGCGGCGGCGCCTGGTGAAGATCTTCCCCAACCACGTCGCCACCTGGGCCCTGGCCATGATCCTGTTCGCCGGGACGACGATCCCGGCCAAGGTCTGGCTGCCGAACCTCTTCCTGATCCACTCCTGGTTCCCCGACCCCGCGGTCCACCTGAGCCTCAACGCCCCCGCCTGGTCGCTCTGCAGCGAACTGCTCTTCTATCTGCTGTTCCCGTTCCTGCTGCGGCCGGTACTGCGGATCAAGGAGCGCGGCCTGTGGCTGTGGGCGGCGGTCATGGTCGCCGGCATGCTGGCCGTGCAGCTGGTCACCGACTTCCTCGCGCCCAGCAGCCCCCCGGCACCCGGCACCGACGTGACGGTCTGGCAGTTCTGGTTCGGCTACAACTTCCCGCCGGTGCGGATGTTCGAGTTCGTCCTCGGCATGATCCTCGCCCGGCTCGTGCTCGCCGGCGCCATTCCGCGGGTCGGGATCGTCCCGGCGGCCGTGCTGTGCGTGGCCGGTTACGCCGCGGCGATGGTGGTGCCGTTCCTTTACGGCCTCAACCTGATGACCGTCGTACCGATCTCCCTGCTGATCTGCGCGGTGGCGCACGCCGACGCGGACGGCACCCCGACGGTGCTGCGCGGCCGCACGATGCAGTGGCTCGGCGAGGTCTCCTTCGGCTTCTACCTCGCCCAGCAGATCGTGCTCTCGTTCGTGCGTACGACGCTGATGGACAACCGGACCGTCGCGACGCCGGCCGGTGTCGCCGTCGTGGCGGCCGAGTTCGCCGGATCGCTGGCCCTCGGCTGGCTGCTCCTGGTGTGCGTCGAACGCCCCGCCATGCGCCGCTGGGCCCGCCCCCGCAGGAAGACCGCGGACCCGGCCGAATCCTCCCCGACCCCGCAGCAGCTGACCGCCGCCTCCTGAAGGGAACAGGCATCCATGACCTCGTCGTCCCCCGCTGTCGCCACCGACGGCGCCCTGGGGAGCTACCGGACCAAGCTTCCCTCACTGACCGGGCTGCGTTTCATAGCCGCCGCGCTGGTCTTCTTCTTCCACGCGACCTTCAGCGACCCGCCCATGAACCCGTTCGCCGACGAGAGCTGGGAGGAGGGCTTCCGCTGGCTGTTCAGCAAGGCCGGCTGGATGGGAGTGTCGTTCTTCTTCGTCCTCAGCGGCTTCGTCCTGACCTGGTCGGCCCGGCCCGGTGACACGCTCACGGGCTTCTGGCGCCGGCGCCTGCTGAAGATCTTCCCCAACCACGTCGTCATGTGGGCGCTCGCCATGGTCCTGTTCGCCGGGGCGATGACGCCGGTGTCCGCGTGGCTGCCGAACCTGTTCCTGATCCACTCGTGGTTCCCGCAGCACGACACCTTCATCAGCGTGAACCCGCCGAGCTGGTCGCTCTGCAGCGAGCTGCTGTTCTACCTGCTGTTCCCGCTCCTGCTGCGGCCGGTGCAACGGATCAAGGAGAGCGCGCTGTGGATCTGGGCGGCCGCCATGGTCGCCGGGATGCTGGCCGTACAGCTGGTCACCGACTTCCTGATGCCGCAGCACCCGCCGACCCCGGAGGGCTTCGGCATCTCCCTGTGGGAGTTCTGGTTCGGCTACAACTTCCCGCCGGTGCGGATGTTCGAGTTCGTCCTCGGCATGATCCTGGCCCGGCTCGTGGCGGCCGGAGCCGCACCCCGCATCGGGATCATCTCGGCCTCCCTGCTGTGCCTGGTCGGCTACGCCGCGGCGATGGTCGTGCCGTTCCTCTACGGCCTCAACCTGATGACGGTCGTCCCCATCTCCCTGCTGATCTGCGCGGTGGCCCGCGCCGACGTGGAGGGCGCCCCGACGGTGCTGCGCGGCCGCACGATGCAGTGGCTCGGCGAGGTCTCCTTCGGCTTCTACCTCGCCCAGTACGTGGTCATGTACTCCGTCCGTACGACGCTGATGGACGAGCGGCTCTTCAGCCCGCTCCCCGGTGTCCTCGTCCTCCTCGGCTTCTTCTGCGCCACCCTCCTGGCCGGCTGGCTCCTGCTGGTGTGCGTCGAACGCCCGGTGATGCGCCGCTGGGCCAGGCCGCCGGCCGCCCGGACCGCACCCCGGGACGAGGAGCCGAGCCCGGCCCCGGCCCTGCGCTGAGTCTTCCCGCGGACCCCCGCGGACCCCGTGGACCCCCAAGGGCCCCATGTTCCTTACCACCCGAGAGTTCCCCCCACCACCCGCAAGTTAGGAGATTCCCGTGCCCACGATCGACGTCAATGGCACCCCCGTCCACTACACCTCCCAGGGCAGCGGACCCGGACTGCTATTCGTGCACGGCACGGCCGCGGACGGCGAGACCAACTGGGGCCACCTCCGCGAGCACTTCACCGAGGGCCGCACTGTCATCACCCCCGACTACTCGGGCAGCGGCAAGACGCCCCTGCACGCCGACGAGCTGAGCCTGGACGAGCTGGTCGACCAGGTCATCGGCGCGGCCCGGGCGGTGACCGACGAGCCGTTCGACGTCGTCGGGTTCTCGCTCGGCGCGGTCGTCGCGGCCGCCGCGGCGGCCAAGTACCCCGAGCTGGTCCGCCGGCTGATCGTCATCAACGGCTGGGCCCGCAACGACGATCCGCGCCAGCAGCTCGCCGTCGACCTGTGGCGGCGGCTGCCGGACATCGACGCGGAGGCTTTCGCCGCCTACAGCGCACTGCTGATCTTCTCGCCGCCGTTCCTCGCCGGTTTCGGCAGCGACGGCGTCAAGGCCACCGTCGCCGGGATCACCGCGGAGGCCGGCACCCTGCGCCAGATCGAGCTCGACCACCGCGTCGACATCACCGAACTGCTGCCCTCCATCGGCGCCCGCACGCTCGTCGTCGGCTCCAGCCGGGACCTGCTGATCCCTGTGGAGCACTCGCGCGAGATCCACCAGGCCGTAAAGGACAGCGAGTACGCCGAGCTGGAGAGCGGCCACATGGTCGTCTTCGAGAAGACCGCCGAACTGGTCCAGCTGATCACCGAGTTCCTCGACCGGGACTGAACCCGACCGGCAGTCGCCCGTGTGGCCGGAGCGAGCGCATCCGGCCCCTCCGGCCCCTCCGGCCCCTCCGGCCGCACCGGCCTGCCCACTTCCCGTCTTCCTCCGGAGAGACACCTTGTCCATATCCGCTGAATCCGCTGAATCCGCCGCGATATCCACGGAGCGTGCCCCCCGGCCGCAACAGGCTGTGCACGGCAGGCTCCCTTCCCTGACCGGGCTGCGTTTCATCGCCGCCCTGCTGGTCTTCTGCTACCACTCCTCACTCGCCCTGCCCGCCCTCAACCCCTTCGCCTCCGAAGGCGTCTCCGACGGTTACCGGTGGCTGTCCAGCAACGCCGGCTGGGCCGGGGTGAGCTTCTTCTTCATCCTCAGCGGCTTCGTGCTGACCTGGTCGGCCCGGGAGGGCGACCGGCCCCGGCACTTCTGGCGCCGCCGGTTCTTCAAGATCTACCCGAACCACCTCGTCACCTGGGTCCTGGCCCTGGCCCTGCTCTCCGGGTCCGCCACCCAGTGGTGGCAGGCGGTACCGAACCTCGCCCTGGTGCACGCCTGGATCCCGGAGTTCACGGTCTTCCTCGGCGTGAACCCACCCAGCTGGTCCCTCGCCTGCGAGCTCTTCTTCTACCTGTGCTTCCCGCTGTTCCTGCGCTGGATCAAGCGGATCCCGGCGGCGCACCTGTGGCGCTGGGCCGCCGGCGTCGCCGCCGCGGTGATCGCCGTACCGGCACTGGCATATCTGCTACTGCCCGCGAACCCGCCGATGCCCGAGGGGTCCCCGGCGTCCGTCTGGCAGTACTGGAGCGTGTACATGCTGCCGCCGGTGCGCGCCCTGGACTTCGTGCTCGGCATGCTGATGGCGCGCATCGTCCTCACCGGCCGCCGGTTCACGGTCAAGCCGCTGCCCGCCGCGCTCGCCTGTGTGGCGGCGTACGCCCTGTCGCTCTACGTCCCGTGGCTCTACGCCCTCGACGCGGTCTTCGTCGTCCCGATGGCCCTGCTGATCCCGGCGGTCGCCCTCATGGACACCTCGGGGCGGCCCTCGGTGCTGCGCAGCCGGGCGATGGTCTGGCTCGGCGAAGTGTCCTTCGCCTTCTACATGGTTCATCTCATCCTGCTGAACGTCGTCCGCGACATCCTCGGCCCCGAGCGGTACTTCGGGACCGCCGCCGGCATCGGCGTGCTGCTCGCGCAGATGCTGCTGACGCTCGGCGTTGCATGGCTGCTGTACGCGACGGTGGAGAAGCCGGCCATGCGCCGACTGGGAAGGCCCGGCAGGGAGTTCACCCGCAACGAGTCCGCCCGCAAGGAGTTCGCATGAAAGCCGTGATCATCGACCGCTACGGACCGCCCGAGGTCCTGACCGTGGCCGACCTGGACGAGCCTCGGCCGGGTCCCGGCGAGATCCTCGTCCGGGTGGCGGCGGCCGCCGTGAACCCGGTCGACCTGGCCGTCCGCCGCGGCGACATCCCCTCCCCGGTGCTGCCGGCCGTCGTCGGCTGGGACGTCTCCGGAACGGTCGTCGAGACGGGCCCCGGCACCACCCGCTTCCGGGCCGGTGACCGGGTGATCGCCGCACGCTCCCAACTGGCCACCGGGGCCGGGGTGAGCGCCGAGTACGTCGTCCTGGACGAGACCCTCGCGGCCGGCGCCCCCGGGAACGTGCCGCTGGAGGACGCCGCGGCGATGCCGCTGGCCGCTCTCACCGCCGAGCAGGCACTCGACCGGCTGGGCACCGACTTCCAGGGACGTCTCCTGGTGAGCGGCGCCGCGGGCGCGGTCGGCGGTCACCTCGTCCAGCTGGCCGCCCTGCGTGGCTGGCGTCCGGCCGGTCTCGCCCGCACGTCCGACGCGCACACCGTGAAGGAACTCGGCGCCGCCGAGGTCTTCTCGGACACCGACCCGCCCCCGGCCCGGTCGTTCGACGCCGTCATCGACGCGGCGGGCCGCCCGTCGACGATCGCGGCGCTACGCGACGGCGGACGATTCATCTCCCTCACGCCGTTCGCGGTACCGGAGGCGGAGCGGTCCGTCGACGTGGAGATCTACGGCGTCCAGACGGACGGCACCATGCTCGACGCCCTGGCCCGCCACGTCGAGGCGGGCAAGCTGACGCTGCGTGTCGCCCACGTCCTCCCGTTCGAGAACGCACCACGCGCCCACGCCCTCCTGGAGGCAGGCGGCACCCGGGGCAAGATCCTGCTGACGCCCCCGGCTACCTGAGAGCGTCGAGGAACCCGGCCCAGGCGGGGGCGGGGATGAGGAGTACGGGGCTGTCGGCGGCGAGTTTGGTGTCTCGGACGGGGACGGTACCGGGGATGCCGTCGGCTACCTCGACGCAGTCCTCCCCGCCAGCGCCGCCGCTGTAGGTGCTCTTGCGTCAGCGGGCGTTGCTCAGGTCGTACTCGCGCATCGTCTGAAGTCCACTGCTGCCGATGGTCATTTCAGGGACGTGAGGAAGCCGTTCCAGGCGTGGGTGGCGATGAGGAGTACGGGGCTGTCGGCGGCGAGTTTGGTGTCTCGGACGGGGACTGCGCCGGGGATGCCGTCGGCTACCTCGACGCAGGCTTCTCCGCCGTCGCCGCCGCTGTAGCTGCTCTTGCGCCAGCTCGCGTTGGTCAGCTCGTACTCGCGCATCGTCTGTGCTCCTTCGCTGCCGACGGTCACTTCAGGGACGTGACGAAGCCGGTCCAGGCGTGGGCGGGGATGAGGAGTACGGGGCTGTCGGCGGCGAGTTTGGTGTCTCGGACGGGGACGGTGCCGGGGACTCCGTCGGCCACCTCGACGCAGGCCTCCCCGCCGCTGCCGCCGCTGTAGGTGCTCGTGCGCCAGTGGGCGTTGCTCAGGTCGTACTCGCGCATCGTCTGTAGTCCTCTGCTGCCGACTCGATCATGGCCAAGGACGCCTCCGGGGACAGTGCGGCGGCCCTGAGGAGATCGTAAGACGCCCGAGCCCGCTTCACCACCGCCGGGTCGTCCAGCAGACTTCCCGAAAGCACGCCCTCTGTATAGACAGTTGGCGGGGCGTCCTCGAACTCCATGAGCCACATCATCTTGCCCATCTCCGGGTGCGCCCCAGCCGCGAACGGCAGCACCTGGACCATCACCTTGCGCTCCCGCATCAGCGCCGTGATGTGGTCCAGCTGATGTGCCATGACCGCCGGGTCGCCGACCGGGATGCGCAGGGCTGCCTCGTGCAGGACCGCCCAATACACGGGCCGTGTAGCGTCCTTGAGGAGCTTCGTCCGGTCCATGCGGCCCCTGAGCAACTCCTCGATGTACTCGTCGGCGGCGAACGGATTGCTCGCCAGGAACACCGCCCGCGCGTACTCCGGCGTCTGGAGAAGACCCGGGATCACCATCGGCGCGTAGTCGCAGATCTCCGTCGCCAGCCGCTCAAGCTCTGCCGCATGCGCGAAGTACTCCGTGTACGGCTGCTCTCTGATCAACCGCTTCCAGAGTCGCTCGAAAAAACCGTCGGTTTGTAGTACCTCGTCAATCCGCCGAGCGACGTCCAATTGCGGCTTTCGAATTGCCTGTTCGAACTGGCCGATATATCCACCGGACACGAAGACTCGGGACCCCAGTTCCACCTGGGTCATCCCGACGTTCTCCCGGTGCCGCTTCAGCTCGCTGCCGAAGAACCCCCAAGCCGCCATCCGCGAACCATTGGCCATGGCCAACCCCCTTGCACTTCCCCGCACTTGTAGGGCACAGACTCCTGCCGAGTGTAGGCGCCGCAGGTCAGGATGGAGATGAAATGAGTGAAACCCAAATGGGAGGGGAGACCGGTGACGGCACGACACTCGGCGCGCTGCGTCGAAGAAGCGGAGGAAGCAGTGAAGGAATTGCGGGCGGCGCTGGAGAAGGCAGGAATTACGCTTCCGACACTCCGGATCGATCCGGCGAGTCTTGCGCGTGAAGCCCCGTGCCCGCTCGTCGAATTGGGCCGCTGTTCCGTCGAGACCGCGCAGCGCCTCGCGGCGGTGCTGCGATGAAGCCGCCGATCGGGTCGTATGTCGTCGACACTCGTTCGGGGAGAATCGGCGTCGTCATGGGTCACGAGGGGCCGTACGTCCAACTCAGACCGTACGGAGGCGGCAAGGAATGGGACGCCGAGCCGGCGTCCGTACGCACGGCCAGCCCCGCCGAGCGGCTGCGCGCGGCGACGGCGTACGCGAACGCACGCAGTCGGGGTGAGGTTCCTTGACGTGACGGCGGGCACGTAGGGTGCGGCGGCATGGCCTTGTGGAGATGGAGGAGACGAGGCGCGAAGGCGTCCCGCCGCTACCCCGTGCCGCTCACCTCGCACCAGCTGTGGATGGTGTCGCTGAGCGCGCCGGTGAGCCGGGACCGTGACGCCTCGCGCACCACGCTGTACCCGTTCACGCGGATCGACGACGACAGCGCCCGGCGCTGGCTGGCCGACCAGTGGGAGATCACCTCGCGTGAGCAGCTGGTCGGCCGGCTCGACGACCTGTCCCGCAGCGGCTACCGGGCCCGGGCGTACCGGCTCACCGGCGTCTCGCCGCTCGCCTGGGACGCCGCCCTGTACGTCGACATCGCCCGCCGTGGCTTCGCCTGCGGGCTGATCGGTGAGTCCGAGGCCTGGACCGCGCTGAAGAACATCGTGCCGGCGGTGGCGGGGACGTACGGCTCCTGGCGGGAGTACGCCGCTCACTATCTGCTCGGGCGGAAGGTGTGGCGGGACGGGCTGCGCGGCACGGAGGACGCCGGTTTCGCGGCACCGCAGGAGGCCGCCGACGCGCACCTTCGCTCCCTGCTGGACCCGGAGAATCGTTCCAGCCCTTGGAACCTCGCCCCCTGGGACGCCATCAGCCACCCCGACCGCACCCGCTGACTTCAGCCGTACGAGACAATGACCCCATGAGTCTGTTCCGCGACGACGGCATCGTGCTGCGCACCCAGAAACTGGGTGAGGCGGACCGGATCATGCTGTGCTGCTCCGGGGGACAACCCCCGGGCCCCCGGCCGAAGGCCCGTGGGGGTGCGCGATGAGTCTCTTCCGGGATGACGGTGTCGTCCTGCGGACGCAGAAGCTCGGTGAGGCGGACCGGATCATGCTGTGCTGCTCCGGGGGACAACCCCCGGGCCCCCGGCCGAAGGCCCGTGGGGGTGCGCGATGAGTCTCTTCCGGGATGACGGTGTCGTCCTGCGGACGCAGAAGCTCGGTGAGGCGGACCGGATCATGCTGTGCTGCTCCGGGGGACAACCCCCGGGCCCCCGGCCGAAAGCCCGCGGGGGTGCGCGATGAGTCTCTTCCGGGGTGACGGTGTCGTCCTGCGGACGCAGAAGCTCGGTGAGGCGGACCGGATCATGCTGTGCTGCTCCGGGGACAACCCCCGGGCCCCCGGCCGAAGGCCCGTGGGGGTGCGCGATGAGTCTCTTTCGGGATGACGGTGTCGTCCTGCGGACGCAGAAGCTCGGTGAGGCGGACCGGATCATGCTGTGCTGCTCCGGGGGACAACCCCCGGGCCCCCGGCCGAAGGCCCGTGGGGGTGCGCGATGAGTCTCTTTCGGGATGACGGTGTCGTCCTGCGGACGCAGAAGCTCGGTGAGGCGGACCGGATCATCACGCTGCTCACTCGTGGGCACGGGCGGGTGCGGGCCGTGGCCCGGGGTGTGCGGCGGACCAAGTCGAAGTTCGGGGCGCGGCTCGAACCCTTCTCCCACGTCGACGTGCAGTTCTTCGCGCGGGGGAGCGAGCTGATCGGGCGCGGGCTGCCGCTGTGCACGCAGAGCGAGACCATCGCGCCGTACGGCGGCGGGATCGTCACCGACTACGCGCGGTACACCGCCGGGACGGCCATGCTGGAGACCGCCGAGCGGTTCACCGACCATGAGGGCGAACCGGCCGTGCAGCAGTACCTGCTGCTGGTGGGCGCGCTGCGGACGCTGTCCCGCGGCGAGCACGCGCCGCACCTCGTTCTCGACGCCTTCCTGCTGCGGTCGCTCGCCGTCAACGGCTACGCCCCGTCCTTCAGCGACTGTGCCAAGTGCGGGATGCCGGGACCGAACCGCTTCTTCTCGGTGGCCTCCGGAGGCTCGGTCTGTGTCGACTGCCGGGTGGCCGGTAGCGTCGTACCGTCGCCGCAGACCCTGGAGCTGCTCGCCGCGCTGCTTACGGGAGACTGGGAGACCGCGGACGCCTGCGAGCCGCGGTACGTGCGGGAGGGCAGCGGGCTGGTGTCCGCCTATCTGCACTGGCACCTGGAGCGCGGGCTGCGCTCACTTCGCTACGTCGAGAAGTAGAGACAAGGGAGACGAGAAGCACATGGCCGTGAGTGGGTTCCTGGGGCGCCGGCGCCGCGAGTACAAGACGCCGGAGCCGCATCCGTCCGGTGCCCGCCCGCCGAAGCTCCCCGGCGAGCTCGTCCCCAACCACGTGGCGATCGTCATGGACGGGAACGGCCGCTGGGCGAAGGAGCGCGGGCTGCCGCGCACCGAGGGGCACAAGGTCGGCGCCGAGCGGGTGCTGGACGTTCTGCAGGGCGCGGTCGAGATGGGCGTGGGGGCGATCTCCCTGTACGCCTTCTCCACGGAGAACTGGAAGCGGTCGCCGGACGAGGTGCGCTTCCTGATGAACTTCAACCGGGACTTCATCCGCAAGACCCGCGACCAGCTCGATGAGCTGGGCATCCGGGTGCGGTGGGTCGGCCGGATGCCCAAGCTGTGGAAGTCGGTCGCCAAGGAGCTCCAGATCGCCCAGGAGCAGACCAAGGGCAACGACAGGCTGACGCTGTACTTCTGCATGAACTACGGCGGGCGGGCCGAGATCGCGGATGCCGCGCAGGCCCTCGCGGAGGATGTGAAGGCCGGGCGGCTGGATCCGTCGAAGGTGAATGAGAAGACCTTCGCGAAGTACATGTACTACCCGGACATGCCGGACGTGGATCTCTTCCTGCGACCGAGCGGTGAGCAGCGCACCTCCAACTACCTTCTCTGGCAGAGCGCTTACGCCGAGATGGTCTTCCAGGACGTGCTGTGGCCGGACTTCGACCGGCGTGACCTGTGGCGGGCGTGCCTGGAGTTCGCGTCGCGCGACCGGCGGTTCGGCGGGGCGATCCCCAACGAGGAGCTGTTGGCCATGGAGGGCCGGCAGGAAGGTTGATTCTGTCCGCTACGATCCCGCCTCATGGTCATGGACATGGGGCGGGATGCCGTGCAGGGCGAGGTCGAGCTGGTGTACCGGCCGACGATGGCGGACTTGACGTCGGCGTTGCGAGCGCGCATGCGTGCCAGTCGGTCGGGACGGATGCAGCGGTGGCTGCCCGGCGTCCTGGCGGTCCTCGCGGCGCTGCAGGGCGTGGTCATGATCGCCGGAGGCAGCGGGTCGGTGACCTTCGTCGTCTGGGCGCTCGTCGCGGCGGTCCTGCTCGTGCTCATGCCCCGGTTCCAGGCCCGCCAGCTGTACCGCCTGGCCGAGCGGCAGGGAACCTGTCGCTCGGTGGTGTCGGACTCCGGGGTGAGCGTGGCCACCGATCACACCACCACGACGGTCGACTGGGCCGTGCAGCCGCGCTTTGCGGAAACCCCGGATCTGTTCGTCCTGCTCAGCGGTGACAGGAACGCCGTCGCCGTCACGGTCCTGCCCAAGCGCGGCATCCAGGACCCCGCCGACGCGGACAGGCTGCGGGAGATCCTCGACCGCAACCTGACCCGCGTCTGACCCTTGGTCTCAGCTCTTCGCCGCCGCGCACTCCGCGCAGGTGCCGAAGATCTCCACCGTGTGCGCGACGTTGACGTAGCCGTGCTCCGCCGCGATGGCGTCCGCCCACTTCTCCACCGCCGGGCCCTCGACCTCGACGGCCTTGCCGCAGACGCGGCAGACCAGGTGGTGGTGGTGTTCGCCGGTGGAGCAGCGGCGGTACACCGACTCGCCGTCGGAGGTGCGCAGGACGTCGACCTCGCCCGCGTCGGCGAGGGACTGCAGGGTGCGGTAGACCGTGGTGAGCCCGACCGAGTCGCCCTTGTGCTTGAGCATGTCGTGGAGATCCTGCGCACTGCGGAACTCGTCGACCTCGTCAAGGGCCGCCGCCACGGCTGCACGCTGCCGGGTGGCCCGGCCCTTCACGGGCGGTCCTGCGGTCGTCACCGGTTCCTCCTCACGTCTGCGCCTTGCCGGGCCATTGTGCCAGCCCGCACTGTCAGCGGTCAGACGCCGACCTTGCCGTCGGTCCCCCTGCTGGCCGGAATCGCGCACTCCGCGGGGTCGCCGGAGGGTTGCGCCGCGGCCAGGGCGCGGGCCCTGCGGCGGGCCAGCGGGGTCGCCAGGGCCGTCAGCGCGATGAACGCGCCGATGGTCAGCAGCACGATCGTCGCGCCGGGCGGCACGTCCTGGTAGTACGAGGTCACGGTGCCGCCGATCGTCACCGTGACGCCGATGGCGACGGCGATCGCGAACGTCGCCGCGAAGCTGCGGCTCAACTGCTGGGCCGCCGCCACCGGCACCACCATCAGCGCGCTGACCAGCAGCAGGCCGACGACGCGCATCGCGACCGTCACCGTCACGGCCGCCGTGATCGCCGTCAGCAGGTTCAGGGCGCGCACCGGAAGGCCGGTGACCCTCGCGAACTCCTCGTCCTGACTCACCGCGAACAGCTGGCGGCGCAGGCCGAGTGTGACCAGCACCACGAACGCCGCGAGCAGACAGATCGCCGTCACGTCCGACTCGCTCACCGTCGAGAGGGAGCCGAACAGGTACGACGTGAGGTTCGCGTTCGAGCCCGTCGGCGCGAGGTTGATGAACATCACGCCGCCGGCCATACCGCCGTAGAAGAGCATCGCGAGGGCGATGTCGCCGCGCGTCTTGCCGTACCAGCGGATCAGCTCCATCAGCACGGCGCCGATGATCGAGACGAGCGTCGCCATCCACACCGGGGACCAGGAGAGGAGGAAGCCGAGGCCTACGCCGGTCATCGCGACATGGCCGATTCCGTCGCCCATCAGGGCCTGGCGGCGCTGGACCAGGTAGATGCCGATCGCGGGGGCCGTGATGCCGACCAGGACGGCGGCGAGCAGGGCCCGCTGCATGAAGTCGTAGTTCAGGATCTCCATCAGCTCAGCAGTCCCGTCCGGATCGGTTCGGCGTCGTGAGCCGCGTGCGGGTGGACGTGGTCGTGGCCGGGCAGCGCGTGCTGGCCGACCGCCTTCGGGGGCGGGCCGTCGTGCAGGACACAGCCGTCGCGCAGGACGACCGCCCGGTCGATCAGCGGCTCCAGGGGGCCGAGTTCGTGCAGGACGAGGAGGACCGTCGTACCGGCGGCGACCTGCTCCCTGAGCGTGCGGGCCAGGACCTCCTGGCTGGCCAGGTCGACGCCCGCCATCGGCTCGTCCATGATCAGCAGTTCGGGTTCGGAGGCCAGGGCGCGGGCGATCAGTACGCGCTGGTGCTGGCCGCCGGAGAGGGCGTTCACGGAGTCCTTGGCGCGGTCGGCCATCCCGACCAGCTCCAGGGCGCGCCGTACGGCCGCGTGGTCGGCCTTGCGCAGGACGCCGAAGCGGGTGCGGGACAGGCGGCCCGAGGAGACGACCTCGGTGATCGTGGCCGGGACCCCGCCCGCGGCGGTCGTGCGCTGCGGGACGTACCCCACGCGCGCCCAGTCGCGGAACCGTGCCCGCGCGGTGCCGAACAGCTCGATCTCGCCGGCGGCGACGGGTACCTGGCCGATGATGCCGCGCACGGCGGTCGACTTGCCGGAGCCGTTGGCGCCGAGCAGCGCGACGACCTCACCGCGGGGCACGGTGAGGTCGATTCCGCGCAGGACGGGGCGCGAGCCCAGCTCGGCGTGTACGCCGCGCAGCGATATGACGGGCTCGGTCATGCCGTCCTCCGTAGGTTGATCACTTGGCTCCCAGAGCCGTCTTCAGGGCCGCGAGGTTGGCGTCCATGACCGCGAAATAGTCGTCGCCCTTGGACTTGTCGGTGATGCCCTCGAGCGGGTCGAGGACGTCCGTCTTCAGGCCCGCGTCGTCGGCGAGGGTCTTCGCGGTCTTGTCGGACACCAGTGTCTCGTAGAAGACGGTGGTGACGCCGTCGGCCTTGGCCTCCTGCTGGAGCTCCTTGATCCGGGCCGGGCTGGGCTCGCTCTCCGGGTCGAGTCCGGAGATGGCCTCCTGGGTCAGGCCGTAGCGCTCGGCGAGGTAGCCGAAGGCGGCGTGGTTGGTGAAGAAGACCTTGGACTTGGTGTTCTTCAGGCCGTCCGCGAACCGGGTGTTGAGATCGCCGAGCTTCTTGACCAGCGCGGCGGTGTTCTTCTTGTAGTCGGCCGCGTGGTCCGGGTCCGCCTTCTCGAAGGCCGCGCCGACCCCCTTGGCGACCTCGGCGTACTTCACCGGGTCGAGCCAGATGTGCGGGTCGCGGGCGTGCTCCTCCTCTTCGGAGGGCGACTCCTCGGCGTGCGCTTCCTCGCCCTCGTGCTCGTGGCTGTCCTCAAGGCTGCCGTGGTCCTCCAGCGTGGTGAGCGAGGCGGCGTCGATCTTGGTCTTGACGCCGGACTGCGTGACGGCCTCGTCGACGGCGGGCTGCAGGCTCTTGAGGTAGAGGGCGGCGTCGGACTCCTCGATCTGGGCGCGCTGTTGGGCGCTGACCTCCAGGTCGTGCGGCTCCTGGCCGGGCTTGGTCAGGCTGGTGACCTTCACATGGTCGCCGCCGATCTGCTCGGCGAGGAAGGCCATCGGGTAGAACGACGCGACCACGTCGAACTTGTCCGTGTTGCCCGTGGCCGCGCTGTCCGAGGAGCAGGCGGAGAGCGTGCCGAGACCGAGGACGGTCGCGGCCGCGAGGGCAACCCCGGATATGTGGTGTCGTCGTACGTTCATGACAGTCATTTTCAGCCGTAGTGGAAACCATTGTCAACAAGCGTGAGCGGCTGTCCACAGAGCGCTACCGATTTGGTTGAGGGGGAGCCCCCGCCGGTACCCTGAAGCATTCGCTGTGAAGCGCCTCGCTTCGTCGCCCGTCGTCGTAATGAAGAGAGCACCGTGGCCGCCGACAAGATCGACACCATCGTCAGCCTGAGCAAGCGCCGTGGCTTCGTATTCCCGTGCAGTGAGATCTACGGCGGCCAGCGCGCCGCCTGGGACTACGGACCGCTGGGTGTCGAACTCAAGGAGAACCTGAAGCGCCAGTGGTGGCGCTACATGGTGACGTCGCGCGAGGACGTGGTCGGCATCGACTCGTCCGTGATCCTGGCCCCCGAGGTCTGGGTCGCCTCCGGTCACGTCGCCACCTTCACGGACCCGTTGACCGAGTGCACCTCCTGCCACAAGCGGTTCCGCGCCGACCACCTGGAGGAGGCCTACGAGGCCAAGAAGGGCCACCTCCCGGAGAACGGTCTCGCGGACCTCAACTGCCCGAACTGCGGCAACAAGGGCCAGTTCACCGAGCCCAAGCAGTTCTCGGGTCTGCTGTCGACGCACCTCGGCCCGACGCAGGACTCCGGCTCCATCGCTTATCTCCGCCCCGAGACCGCCCAGGGCATCTTCACCAACTTCGCCCAGGTGCAGGTCGCTTCGCGCAAGAAGCCCCCGTTCGGCATCGCGCAGATGGGCAAGTCCTTCCGCAACGAGATCACGCCCGGCAACTTCATCTTCCGCACCCGCGAGTTCGAGCAGATGGAGATGGAGTTCTTCGTCAAGCCGGGCGAGGACGAGAAGTGGCAGGAGTACTGGATGGAGCAGCGCTGGAACTGGTACACCGGCCTCGGCCTGCGCGAGGAGAACATGCGGTGGTACGAGCACCCCAAGGAGAAGCTCTCCCACTACTCCAAGCGCACCGCTGACATCGAGTACCGCTTCCAGTTCGGCGGCAACGAGTGGGGCGAGCTGGAGGGCGTCGCCAACCGCACCGACTACGACCTCGGCGCGCACTCCAAGGCCTCCGGCCAGGACCTCTCCTACTTCGACCAGGAGGCCGGCGAGCGCTGGACGCCGTACGTCATCGAGCCGGCGGCCGGTGTCGGGCGCGCGATGCTGGCGTTCCTGCTCGACGCGTACGTCGAGGACGAGGCGCCGAACGCCAAGGGCAAGATGGAGAAGCGGACGGTGCTGCGCCTCGACCACCGTCTGGCTCCGGTGAAGGTCGCGGTGCTGCCGCTGTCGAGGAATGCCGAGCTGTCCCCGAAGGCCAAGGGTCTCGCGCAGGCGCTGCGGCAGAACTGGAACATCGAGTTCGACGACGCGGGTGCGATCGGGCGCCGTTACCGTCGCCAGGACGAGATCGGTACGCCGTACTGCGTGACGGTCGACTTCGACACGCTGGACGACAATGCGGTGACGGTGCGTGAGCGGGACTCGATGAAGCAGGAGCGTGTGTCGCTGGACCAGATCGAGGGGTACCTGGCGGGGCGCCTGCTGGGCTGCTAGGTGGTTGTGCGGGTCAGCGTCTGCCTGGCTCGTGTGTTTGCCCGGCCGCGGGTTCGTCGTGGCTGGTCGCGCGGTTCCCCGCGCCCCTTGGGCGGGTGCGGGGAACCGGCGTTCACAGGGGCCCGGAATTGGTCCTCGTGGGCGGTCGGCGATTGGCCCTGTTTCCAGGGATGCCGGTGGCCGCAGGGTGGCGGCCATGAGTATCGCGTTCTTGTTGACCACCCTTGTTGTCGTCGCCACCCCCGGCACCGGCGTCGTCTACACCCTGGCCGCCGGCCTCTCCCGCGGTCGGCGTGCGAGTGTCGTCGCCGCCTTCGCGTGCACGCTCGGGATCGTGCCGCACATGCTGGCCACCGTCACCGGGGTCGCCGCTCTGCTGCACGCGAGCGCGACGGCCTTCCAGATCCTCAAGTACGCCGGTGTCGCCTACCTCTTGTACATGGCGTGGGCGACGCTCAAGGACAAGGAGGCCATCGCGGTGGACGAGGGTGCCGCGCCGCGCTCCTCGGGGCGCGTGATCCTGCGGGGCGTACTGATCAACCTCCTCAACCCGAAGCTGACGATCTTCTTCTTCGCGTTCCTGCCCCAGTTCGTGGACCCGGGCGAGGCGAACGCCCTGCCGCGCATGCTGGCGCTCAGCGCGGTGTTCATGCTGGTGACCTTCGCGGTCTTCGCGGCGTACGGCGTGCTCGCGGCCTCCGTGCGCAGCCAGGTCACCTCCCGGCCCAGGGTGATGACGTGGCTGCGGCGGAGCTTCGCCGGGTCGTTCGTGGCGCTGGGGGCGAAGCTGGCGGTCACGGCCCGCTAGCTTTCCTCGGTCACTGGACTTCCTCGTTCACTGAACCCACCTCGAACGCAGTTCGTCGCGCAGTCGCCGGGCGACCTGGCCCATGAGGGCGTCGGCGCCCGGCTGGCGGCCGGCGGCCACCCGGGACTCGGTCAGGACGGCTATCGCGTAGCTCTGGCCGTCGGCGTGCTCGACGACGCCGACCTCGTGGCGCAGGTTGAGCAGCATGCCGGTCTTGGACGACCAGGTGGAGGCGTCGGAGTCGAAGTCCGGGGCGAGGCGGTTGCGTACGAGGTTGTTGGCCATGAAGCCGCGTACCTGGGCCGCGACGTCGGGGTGGATCGCCATCGCCGGGGCCTCGGCGCCGGCCTCGGTTCGGGGGCGGGCCTGCCAGAGGGCTTGCAGCAGGTCGACGAAGGCCCGTGCCGTCCCGGTGTTGGCGCGTGAGATGTCGAGCTGGGGGACCCGGTGGCCGCGCCCCGGGGTGCCGGCGTCGATCGCGAAGGCGTGCGCGAGGTGGACGTCCGCCGGGTCGAAACGCTCCACCGGGGTCTCCATCAGCTCGCGCATGGTGTGCCGTACGGCGATGCCGCGCAGCCCCAACTCGTGCAGGACCGCGCCGACTCGGTCGGGCGGCGTGAGCTCGAAGAGGGCGTCGGCGGCGCTGTTGTCGCTGATGCAGGTGCTGAGGTAGAGCAGGTCCTCGACGGCGATGTGGGCCGCGTGCCGGAAGCGGCTCAGGCCGGTCGGGCCCGGCGTGGTGATCCGGCCAGGCGGCACCTCGATCACCTTGGCGCCGTCGAGTTCCCCGCGCCGGACGCGTTCCAGCGTCACCAGGGCGAGCGGGATCTTCACGAGGGACGCGACAGGTAACTCGATGTCGGGGTCGATGCCGATCTCGTCGCCGCTCTCCAGGTCCCGGACGAGGAACGAGCCGTACAGCCCGCCCTCGCGCAGGTCCCGGCGCAGGTCGCCGAGCAGTCTCTCGGTACTCGTGGTCATGCGGCTGCCTCCGAGGGCTCCGTCGCGTCGAGGCATCGGGCGATGCCGTGCGCGCATGCCTGGCGTACCCGGACCGCGTCGAGGTCCGCCTCGTCCGCCACGGCCAGCGAGAACCCGCGTGCGAAGGCGGGGCCCAGTTCGCCGACGGGGCGCCAGTGGAGGCGGAGTTCGCGGGCCTGCGCGGCCGAGCACAGCAGCGCGTCGCCGTGGCTGATCACGTCCGCCGCGGCGGTGGCCACGGCCGGCGCGACGGCCAGCTGGGCCGGGCGCAGGCCGACGGCGTCGCGCAGCCGGGCGAGCCGGTCCCGGATGTGCGGCACGTCGTCCTCCGGCTGGAGCCACACGCGCCGGGGCCGCCGGTCGCGGTCGGCGCGGCCGGGGCGCAGGGTGTCCAGGTAGATCGGTCCGCCGCCCGGGTCCCGCGCGACCGCCAGGCCCAGCGGAACCGTCCAGGTCGCCTCCGTAGGGGCCACCGCGAGCAGCGCCGCACGCACCTGCCGGGAGGTCACGAGGTCGGCCCGCTCGGCCGGTCCGGCGGGGAACGGGTCGAGGAGGACCCCCTGCTCGTGTGCCTCGGCGATGAGGCGGGCGAGGGCGGCGGTCGGGCACACGGCGGGGACGGCGAGCCGCAGCGGCCGGTTCCGCGCGGCCTGCGCCTCGTGCTCCAACCGGTCGGCGAGCCGCACCAGTTGCCTCGCCGTCGGCAGCATGTCCCGGCCGAAGGGCGTCAGCGTCACCGTCCGCGAGGACCGGTCCAACAGCCGTTCGCCGAGGCGTTGTTCCAGTGCGGCGATGCGGCGGCTCACCACCGACTGGGCCGTCCGGGCCGCCGCCGCACCCACCGTGAAACTGCCGTGCTCGCTCACACTGACGAACGCCCGGCATGCCGCGACAAGATCCACGAGCCCCACTATGCCAAAACAGCATGGAATCGAGCGTTCGAGTCTTGGACCTCGGCCACCCGATGGCCGGAGAGTGGCGCCAGCCCCCTTCCCCCTTCGACTGCTTGGAGGTCCATTCCATGACGCATCCGCTTCGCATCCGCCGGAGCGCCGCCTGGGCGGCAGCAGGCTTACTCGCGCTCGCCGCGCTTCCCGCGTGCGGTC
The DNA here is from genome assembly GCF_030499515.1 of Streptomyces sp. DT2A-34. NCBI lineage: Bacteria > Bacillati > Actinomycetota > Actinomycetes > Kitasatosporales > Streptomycetaceae > Streptomyces > Streptomyces sp. DT2A-34. Next base: position 6,938,988 of record NZ_JASTWJ010000001.1, read on the forward strand.
AGGAGACCGCGTCCGGGGCCGGTTCACCCGCCGGTGCGGCACGATCCGCGTCACCGACGCCGGCCACGAAGCCCACAGCCGGTGAATTCCGGGCACTGGAGCGGGAGTTCGACGCACGGCTCGGTGTCTACGCCCTGGACACCGGCACGGGCCGGACGGTCGGGTACCGGGCGGACGACCGGTTCGCGTACGCCTCCACGTTCAAGGCGCTGGCGGCGGGTGCCGTCCTCCGCGAGTTCGGGACGGACGGCATCGACAAGGTGGTCACCGCCTCGCGCGAGGACGTGGTCGCGGACTCGCCCGTGTCCGAGAACTTCGTCGAGAAGGGCATGAGCCTGCGGGGGCTGTGCGCCGCGACCCTCTGGTACAGCGACAACACGGCCGTCAACCTGCTCCTCGACGAACTCGGCGGCCCCGACGGCCTGGAGAAGGTGCTGGAGGACCTCGGCGACGACGTCACCGAGATGGACCGGTACGAGCCGGACATGAGCGAAGGCAAGCCGGGTGACATCCGCGACACGAGCACACCGCGTGCGATGGCGGGAAGCCTGCGGGCCTTCCTGCTCGGCGACGCCCTGAAGCGGGACGAACGCGAGCTGCTCCGGCGGTGGATGACGACGAACATGACGGGGGGCACGCTCATCCGGGCGGGCGTCCCCGACGGCTGGGAGGTCGCCGACAAGAGCGGCACCGCCGGATACGGGGGACGCAACAACATCGCCGTGCTGTGGCCGGACGACGGTGGCAACCCCATCGTCATGGCGGTCATGTCCACCCGAGGCAAACAGGACGCCGAACGTCGCGACGCCCTGATCGCCAAGGCCGCCACTGTGGCGGTCGACGGCCTCGGACGCTAGGGCGGCCGGTTCGCCAGCGGGATCGTCCGCCGACGGATGACAGCTGACAGCTGACAGATGTTGAAATCTGTCAGCTGTCATGTCACGGTGGTGGGCATGACGATGCACACGCGCACTCTCGGCACCACCGGCCCCCGCGTCTCCGCCCTCGGCCTCGGCTGCATGGGCATGTCCGGCATGTACGGCGAGGCGGACCGCGCCGAGTCGATCGCCACCATCCACGCCGCTCTGGAAGCCGGTGTGACCCTGCTCGACACCGGCGACTTCTACGGCATGGGCCACAACGAACTGCTGATCAGCGAGGCCTTGCGCACCGCCCCGGCCGCCCTGCGCGAGAACGCGCTGCTCAGCGTCAAGTTCGGCGCCCTGCGCGGCCCGGACGGCGACTGGTACGGCTTCGACGGCCGCCCGGCCGCCGTGAAGAACTTCGCCGCATACTCCCTCCAGCGCCTCGGCGTCGACCACATCGACGTCTACCGCCCCGCCCGGCTCGACCCGGACGTGCCGATCGAGGAGACCGTCGGCGCGATCGCGGAACTGGTCGAGAAGGGGTACGTCCGCCACATCGGGCTCAGCGAGGTCGGCGCGGACACCATCCGCCGGGCCGCCGCCACCGCCCCGATCGCCGACCTCCAGATCGAGTACGCGCTCATCTCCCGTGGCCCCGAGCGCGAGATCCTGCCCACCCTGCGCGAGCTGGGCATCGCCGTCACCGCGTACGGCGTGCTCTCCCGCGGGCTGATCTCCGGCCATGTCACGCCCGGCGAGTACGCGGCGACCGACTTCCGTGCCCACTCGCCCCGCTTCCAGGGCGAGAACCTCCGGCACAACCTCACCCTGGTCGAGTCCCTGCGCAAGATCGCCGAGCAGAAGGGCGTCTCCGTCGCCCAGGTCGCCATCGCCTGGGTGATCGCACAGGGCCCGCGGCACGGTACGGACATCGTGCCGCTGGTCGGCGCCCGTACCCGTGGGCGGCTCGGCGAGGCCCTGGGCGCCCTGGACGTGACCCTGGACGCGGCCGACCTCGCCGCCGTCGAGGCCGCCGTACCGGCGGACGCGGCGGCCGGCGAGCGGTACGCCCCCGCCCAGATGGCCATGCTCGACAGCGAACGCTGATCGCGGTGCCCGGTACCGTCTAGGTATGCCTCCGACCAGCGAGACCCTGACCGCCGAGCGCATCCTCGCCGCCACCGAGGAAGTGCTGCGCCGCCACGGCCCGGCCAAGGCCACCGTGGTCGACGTGGCCCGCGCGCTCGGCGTCAGCCATGGCAGCGTCTACCGCCACTTCCGTACGAAGGCGGCGTTGCGGGAGGCGGTGACGAAGAGGTGGCTGGACCGGACGTTCGAGTCCCTCTCCGGGATCGTCGCCGCCGAGGACCTCGACCCGGAGTCCCGCCTGCGCGCCTGGTTCGAGGGCCTGTTCGCCGCCAAGCGCCGCAAGGCGGGCGACGATCCCGAGCTGTTCGCCACCTTCTCGGTGCTGGCCGCCGAGAGCGGCGGGGTGGTCGATGAGCACATCGCCGACCTGACCGGCCAGTTGACCCGGATCGTCCGGGCGGGCGTCGACGCGGGCACCTTCACGGCCGCCGACCCCGCGACCACCGCCCGCGCCCTCTTCCACGCCACGGGCCGCTTCCATGACCCGTGCTCTGCGCGTGAGTGGGAACAGCCGGGCGTGGAGGGCGAGTTGGCGGCGGTCCTGGACCTGCTGGTGCGGGGGTTGCGGGCCCGCGACTGAGCTTTCACAGGGTGCCGAGGTCCTTCGTCGTGCGCCCGAGGCAGGTGACCGGGCCCGGGTCCGGGACGGCGATCTCGTGGAAGCCCAGGCGGTCGTAGAAGGCCCTGGCCGGGGTGTTGGCCGTGACCATGGAGAGGTGGACGGCCGCGGCCCCCTGGTCCTGGAGGGCCTGCATCAGGGTGCGCATCAGGGTGCGGCCATGGCCCCGGCCCTGCCAGGCGGGGAGCAGGTCGATGTGCAGGTGGGCCGGGTAGGCGGCGACCTCCGGGACGAGCATGCGCTCCGGGTGGTGCAGGAGCCGGATCATCGCCTCGTCCGGGGTGCTCGGCGGCCCGGACGGCTCGGACGACCCGGACGGTTCGGGGTAGCGCTCGGCCGCCGACGGGAGCCACTTGGTGCGGTAGTCCTCGACGAAGCGTGGCGTGTCCGCGGCGCCGAGGATGTAGCCGACCGCCCGGCCCGTCCCGTCGTCCAGGACGAAGGCGAGGTCCGGTTCGAGGACGACGTACGGGAGGGCGAAGGTCGTCGGGAAGATGCCGCCCGCGGCGGAGCCGCTGTCGGATGCAGCCTCGTAGTGCGGCCGGCTGTCGCCGCCCTCGTGTGCCGTGCGGACGCAGATGTCCTCGATGGCGTCCCGGTCCTCGGGCCGGTACCGACGGACGCGCGTCACCGGCGTCACCGGTCCGACCGCGTCTCCGCCGGGTCCACCGTCGCCTGATGCGCCTCCGCCAGATGCTCCTCCGCCTTCAGCCACGGCAGGAACTGCGCGCCCTTGCGCCAACCGCAGGTGTCACATCTGATCGTGCGTTGCGTGCCCTTGCGCTGTACCCGTACGACATGCTCGCGTCCGTGGTGGTCCCAGCGGCTCACCTTGCTCGTGTTGATCTCCAGCATGACGCCTCCAGCGTCCGAGGACATCGAGTCCGCGCGCGGCCCTGAGCGGCCGTGCGCAGCAAGGAGTGTGCAGGAAGACCAACATCAACAGGGACTCCTCCCCGGTGAGTTGACCAATCTGTGGCCACACCCTCACAAGTCGGTCAGTCGATCGTGCGCGGCAGACGCAGGCTGAGCAGCCCCGTCAGCGCCACTCCGGCCAACTGGACCAGGAGAGTGGTGACCAGGGCGTCGCGCATGCCCGTCGCCGGGACCAGGGAGAGGAAGAGCGTGCCCAGCGTCGCCACGCCCAGGGCCAACGACGACTGCTGGGTCGTGATCATCACCCCGCTGCCCACGCCCGCCCGCGCCGCCGGCACCTCGGACAGGACGATCCGGAAGACGACGGGGAGTTGGAGCGCCTGGCCCGCGCCGGCGATCGCCGCCCCGGGGAGCAGTTCGACGAGGCCGAGGTCCGGCCAGGAGCGCCAGACGGCCAGCGCCATCAGGGCCACGCCCACCGCCTGGATCGCCGCACCGGCGGTGACGACCCGGGTGCCGTAGCGGGCCACCAGCGGTGGACCGGCCAGCGAGACGAAGAAGAACACCACCGCCATGGGGGCGAGCGCCAGCCCCGCCGCGACCGGGCCCCGGCCCGCGCCCTGCTGCAACGCCACCGCGATCACGAACATGAAGCCGCTGAAGCCGATCGAGAACGGCACGATCATCACCAGACCGCGGCGGAGGGACGTGAGCTCGAACAGACTCGGCGGCAAGAGCGGCGTACGGCCCTGACGATCCGCCCTGCGCTCCACCGCGTAGAACGCCCACGCCACGAACGGGAACGCCGCCAGCGACAGCCACGTCCACAGCGGCCAGCCCGCCGCCCGGCCCTCGGTGAGCGGGGCCAGGAGTGTGAGGAGGGAGACGGCGAGCAGGACCGTGCCGGGTCCGTCGACCGGCTCGGGGTGCTGCGAGCGGGTCTCCGGGACGGCGCGGGCGGCCAGGAAGAGGCCGACGAGGACGACGGGCACGTTCACCAGGAACACCGAGCGCCAGCCGGTGCCCGCGCCGAAAAGAAAAGACAAAGGCGTGGCGGCGACGAGTACGCCGCCGAGGATCTGCCCGGCCACCATGGAGAGCCCGGCCGTGGCGCCGTAGAGGCCCATGGCCTTCGCCCGGCGCTGACCGCTCGTGGCCGCCTGGATCGTGGCCAGCACCTGCGGCAGCATCGCCGCCGACGCCGCGCCCTGCGCGATCCGCGCCGCGACGAGGGTCCACGCGCTGGGCGCGAGCCCGCACGCCAGCGAGGTCAGCCCGAACGCCGCCATGCCGCCCAGGAAGAGCCGGCGCCGCCCGAACAGGTCACCGAGCCGCCCGCCGAGGACGAGCAGCACGGCGTACGCCAACCCGTAGCCGACGACGACGAGTTCGAGCACGGCTTCGCTCGCCGCGAGGTCGTGGCCGATGGCGGGCAGGGCGACGTTGACGATGAAGAAGTCGATGAGGGGGAGTGCCGCGGCCAGCAGCACCGTGAAGAGCCCGAGGCCGCCGAGCGAGGGTGGCGCGGCGGTGGCGTGGGCGGTCTTGTGTGAAGTGATGGTGTCAGTCACGGTCATGAGCCTGCGGCCGCTCCGAGACTGGTACCAGAGTGTCCTTATCCTGGTAGCGGAAGCACCTGGAAACAGGGTCGGGGCGGCGGCAGGCTGGAGGCATGACGACCATGGCTCAGGAGACGGTGACCACGGCTCAGGAGACGGTGACGACGGCTCAGGAGACGGTGGCCGAAGCCCCTCGCGCCAGGGCCGCGTCGGAGATCCGGCGCCATGAACTCGCCGCCTTCCTGCGCCACCGCCGCGAGCACATCACCCCCGAGCAGGTCGGCCTGCCCCGCGGCCGACGGCGCCGTACGCCGGGCCTGCGCCGCGAGGAGGTCGCCCAGCTCGCGGCCGTCGGCGTCACTTGGTACACGTGGCTCGAACAGGCCCGTGACATCCAGGTCTCCGTCCAGGTCCTCGACGCCCTCGCCCGCACGCTGATGCTCGACCCCAGCGAGCGTTCCCACCTCTTCCAGCTGGCCGGCGCGGCGGATCCGACACCGGCGACGACCTGTCCTTCGGTGACCCCCGCGATGCGGGCCGTGCTGGAGCAACTGGAGCCGTACCCGGCCTGTCTGCAGAACAGCCGGTACGACATCCTCGCCCACAACCGCACGTACGGGCTGCTGCTGTGCGACCTGGAGGCGGTGCCGCCGGAGGACCGCAACTGCATGGTCCTGTCGTACACGCACGACGAGTGGCGCTCCTCGATCGTCCACCTGGAGGAGACCCAGCGCCTCATGGCCGCCCGCTTCCGCGCCGCGATGGCGGGCCACCTGGCCGAGCCCGCCTGGAAGATGCTGCTGAAGAGGCTGCGCGCGGAGTCCCCGGAGTTCTGCGAGGCGTGGGACCGGCATGAGGTGGTGGCTCATCGGAGCAAGAGGAAGGAGTTCCTCAATCGGCGTGTGGGGCGGCTGGTCGTCGACCACACGGATTTGTGGCTGAGTCCGGAGGTGGGGCCGCGGATGGTGACCTATGTGCCGGCGGACGAGGAGACGAGGGAGCGGTTGAGGCGTCTGCACGAAATATCGCTGGCGAGGGCAACGCCCTGAGGGGCGCGGAGCTGTGGACTACGCGCTGACTCTCGACGCTTGGCGAATCTCCGCGGACTCCAGCTTCTCGGCCGTACGTTCAGCCGTCCGCCGAGCCCACGGCCCACTCGTCACCGCGCCCACCGAGAGGACCGTCAGCCCACACCCCGTGATGATCCACCACCCGGGCCCGGCGGCCGACACGAACGTGTCCTTGTACGACGACGCCCCCGCCCCGGACGCCAGCACCGCACCGACCACCGCCACCCCCAGCGTCTGTCCCAGCTGACGGCTCGTGGAGGCGACGGCGGCCGCGACGCCGGCCTGCGCTCGGGGCATCCCGGAGACCGCCGTGTTGGTTATCGGCGCGTTCACGAACCCGAACCCGACACCGAACAGGGCGTAGCCGAGAACCAGCGTGACGTTGGACGTCTCCGCGTCCAGGAGGGCGAACATCGCCGCGCTCGTCGTCATCGCGGTACCGGCGATCAGCAACGGCAACCGAGGCCCCCGGCTGCCGACCAGCCGCCCGGACAGCGGCGCGCACAGGAACATCGGTGTCGCCATGGGCAGCATCCACAGCCCCGCGTGCAGGGCGTCCAGCCCTCGTACGTTCTGCAGGTACAGCGTCGACAGGAACAGGAACCCGCCCAGCGCCGCGAACGCGCCGATCGCGATCACCGTGGCCCCGCTGAACGGCGCCGACCGGAAGAACCGCAGGTCGATGAGGGGCTCGGCGCGGCGCGGCTCGTACCAGAGGAGGCCGAGCAGGGCCGCGAGGGCGACGATCGCGAACGGGAGCACCGCGGTGAACCCGGCGTTCGGCGCCTCGATGATCGCGTACGTCAGTGAGCCGAACAGCGCGATCACCAGGAACTGGCCGACCGGGTCGAGGCGGCGGGCCTTGGGGGCGCGGGACTCGGGGACGTAGCGGAGGGTGAGGAGGAGGGCCGCGAGTCCGACCGGCAGGTTGACCCAGAAGATCGCGCGCCAGTCCACCGCGTCGACGAGGAGGCCACCGACCAGCGGACCCGCGGCCATCGATATGCCGACCACCGCACCCCACACGCCGATCGCCCGCGCCCGCTCGCGCCGGTCCGTGAAGGTGTTGGTGATGATCGACATCGCGACCGGGTTGAGCATCGAACCGCCCACCGCCTGCACCATCCGGAAGGCGATCAGCGAGTCGAGGTCGGGCGCGACGGAGCACAGGGCCGAGCCGATGGTGAACAGGACGAGGCCCGCCATGAAGACGCGTTTGCGGCCGATTCTGTCCGCCGTGGAGCCGGCCAGCATGAGGAGGGAAGCGAGGACGAGGGTGTACGCGTCGATCGTCCACTGCAGGCCCGATGTGCTCGCGTCGAGGTCGCGCTGCATGGCGGGCAGGGAGACGTTGAGGGCCGTGGTGTCGATGCTCACGATCAGCAGGCTCATGCAGCAGATCGCGAGGACCAGCAGTCGGCGGCGAGGGCTGAGCTCCGGCATCCTTGGATAGTACGCCTAACTAATGAATTTCGCCGCATCCCGTCGGGTACGTGAGAATGGGTGGATGCCCATGACCGTCTCGCCCGTTGTTCCGCCCCTGCAGATCGGGCCGCACACTGTCCAGCCGCCCGTCGTCCTGGCCCCCATGGCCGGGATCACCAACGCGCCCTTCCGCACGCTGTGCCGTGAGTTCAGCGGGGGCAAGGGGCTGTTCGTCAGCGAGATGATCACGACGCGGGCGCTGGTCGAGCGCAACGAGAAGACCATGCAGCTGATCCACTTCGACGAGAGTGAGAAGCCTCGTTCGATCCAGCTGTACGGGGTTGATCCGGCCACTGTCGGCAAAGCCGTCCGCATGATCGCGGAGGAGGGGCTGGCGGATCACATCGACCTCAACTTCGGGTGTCCGGTGCCGAAGGTGACCCGGAAGGGCGGGGGGTCCGCGCTGCCGTTCAAGCGGAATCTGCTGCGGGCGATTCTGCGGGAGGCGGTGAGCGGGGCGGGGGACCTGCCGGTCACGATGAAGATGCGCAAGGGCATCGACGACGATCACATCACCTACCTCGACGCCGGGCGGATCGCCGTGGAGGAGGGCGTGACGGCCATCGCGCTGCACGGGCGTACGGCTGCTCAGCACTACGGCGGCACGGCGGACTGGGATGCCATCGCGCGGCTGAAGGAGCATGTGCCGGAGATTCCCGTGCTCGGTAACGGCGACATCTGGTCGGCCGAGGACGCGGTGCGGATGGTGCGGGAGACCGGGTGCGACGGTGTAGTGGTCGGGCGGGGGTGCCTGGGGCGGCCCTGGCTGTTCTCGGATCTGGTCGCGGCGTTCGAGGGGCGGGACCAGGCCCGTGCCGGAGGCACTGACGGATGCGGTGTGCGTCCGGCGCTGCGTGAAGTGGCCGACGTCATGGTTCGGCATGCCACGCTGCTCGGGGAGTGGATCGGGGACGAGGCGCGGGGCGTCATCGACTTCCGTAAGCATGTGGCCTGGTATCTGAAGGGCTTCGCGGTCGGTTCGGAGATGCGCAAGCGGCTGGCGATCACGTCGTCGCTGGAGGAACTTCGCTCCGGGCTCGATGAGTTGGAGCTCGATCAGCCTTGGCCGGTCGGGGCCGATGGGCCGCGTGGGCGTACGTCCGGGAACAACCGGGTGGTGCTGCCGGATGGGTGGCTGAAGGATCCGTATGACTGTGCGGGTGTGAGTGAGGATGCGGAGCTGGATACCTCCGGCGGTTGAGCGGGGGATGCCTGCGGCGGCCTGTGCGGGGCGGGTGGGGGTTCGCGTAGCGCGTGCGGGTGGGTTGTGGGTCGGGGCCGCGTCGGGGGGTGTCCGTCCTCGGTCCGGTGGTTGGCCTTGCGCTAGAGGTGCCGTTTCTTGACACCGGACTCTGCGGGCGGACACCCCCCGACGCGTCCCCTTCTCGCCGTACGCGGGTGCGGCGCCGCGGGGGTACGCCGCCACCCGGGAGCCCGCCGGGTATACGGCCCCCCGCTCGTAGGGGGCTTCACCTTTCGCCGCCGGCCCGGGCATTTCAGCCCGTCCGGCGTTTGAGGACGAGGCCCGTTCAGGGCCGAAGCGGGGTCTGGGGCGGCAGCCCCAGCGGGGTTGAAGGGGCGGAGCCCCTGGGGATGGGACGGGTAGGGGCGGCGGGGGCGAAGGAGTCGGTGGTGTTAGTTCGACGGGTGGGGAGTTGAGCCGTACGCCGTCAGGAAGCGGTCGCGGAACGAGCTCATCTTCCAGACGGGGGCCTTGGGGGCGGGCCGGAGGCCGTCCGTCCACTGCCAGTTGGTGATCTTGTCCAGCAGCTTGGGGTCCTTGGCGACCATCGAGACCGGTACGTCGCGGCTGGCCTTCGCGCCGCTCACCCGGGACATCGGCTGGTGGTCGCCCAGGAAGACCAGGACCGTGTCGTCCGTGCCGTAGCGCTCCAGCCATTGGGTGAGGCTGGTGACGGAGTACGAGATCGACTTGCCGTACTCCTGCTTGGAGCGGGTGGAGTCGGAGATGATGTCGGACGGTTTGGTGCCGGATTTCTGGATGGGCTCGAAGAGCGAGCCGTCGCCCAGGTCGTCCCAGTCGACCATCTTGGGGATGGGCGCCCAGGGCTGGTGGCTGGAGGTCAGGATGATCTCCGCCATCAGGGGCTTGTCGCGTTTCCTGCCGTGGACCTGGCGTTGGAAGGCTTCGAGCGCGTACTGGTCGGGCATCGTCGACCAGCTGAACTTCGGTCCCTTGTAGTTGAGTTGGAAGGCGTTGTAGACCCTGTCGAGGCCGTAGTACTTCTGTTCCGGCCAGGCCTTCTGCACGCCGGGCATGACACCGACCGTGTCCCAGTCGCCGGTCTTCTGGAAGGCCTTGGTGAGGCTGAGGTGGTCGCTGGCCATGACGGTGCGGTAGCGCTGTTGGTTGTCGATCCACAGTCCGGAGAGCGTGGTGGAGTGGCCCAGCCAGCTGCTGCCGCCGTACGTCGCCGACGTCAGCCAGCCGCTCTTCGCGTGGAAGCCGGCCTTTGTCAGGGCCTGGGTGCTGGTGTCGAGGGTGCCGGTCACGCCGGGGGCGATCTGCGGGTCCTCCAGTGCGCTGCGGCCGTAGCTCTCGATGAAGGTGAACAGGACGTCCTTGCCGCGCAGGTCCGGCAGCAGTTGGTCGGGGGGTGTGTTGCCGAAGGTGTCGGACCTCGCGTCCCTCGCGAACGCCGCCTCGTCGCGGAGGGTGTCCATCGCCCGGTGCGCGTGGACCTTGATGACACCGGCGGTGTGGTCCGCGGCGATCGGTACGCCCGCCACTTGGAGGCCGAACGCCGTGCACGTGATCCATACGGTGCCGGCGATCAGGGCACCCCTGGACGCGTCCGCCTTGTGGCGGGACAGGAGGTCGGCGATGCGCACGGTGGCCAGGGCGACGGCGGCTATGAGGGCTACGACCAGGAGGACGACGCCGATCGTGAGGAGGACGGTCGTCGTGCCGCCCAGGGAGTCCTTCAGGTACGACTGGGCGTCGTCGAGGAGTTCCCAGTCCAGGACGATGTTGAAGTGGCGGCCCAGGAATTCGTTATAGCCGATGTCCAGGATGTTCAGGGCGGTGAGGGCGCCCAGGGCGGCGCCGGAGGTCGCCGCGGTGACCAGGCGGGGGCGGCGGGGGAGGGCGAGGAGTACGGCGGCGCCGATGATGGCCTCGGCGGGGAGGCGCATGAACTCCGTGGCCTTGAGGTTGCCGAGGGTGTTCGGCATTTGGAGGCAGACGTGGATCAGGGCGGCGGCCAGGGCGGTGAGGGTCCAGCGGAGGTAGGGGGAGGGGGGTGGGGGGGTTTCGGGCTCGGCTTCGCCTTCGCCCGGGGCCTCGTCGGTCGGCGGTGTCTCCGTGGCGGCCTCGCCGATGGGCGCCTCGTGGGTCAAGTCGTTGCGGTTGCCGGGCAGTTGACGTAGGCGCGTGAAGACAGGCACCCGAAGGTCCTTCCGTGCGAGGCCCCTGGCGGAGTGGTGCGGCGGGGCTCGCTGGGGAGGGGGCGGGTCCGCCGTCATCCCGTACGGCCCGCCCCCAGCCCGTGTTCAGCCCCGCCGCCCCAGCGCTCGGCAAACGCTGGGCAAACGCCAGGCCAACTGCCCCGCAGCCACCCCGCTACGCCCCGCCCACCGCCGTCAGCAGCGCCAACGGAGTCGCCGCCGAGCGGGATTCGCGTACGCACGCGTGCGGATACGGCACCGGTTCCGCGTGCGTGTCGCGGCCGTACCCGGCGAGGACCTCCGGCAGGCGGTGGCCGGTTGTCGTCGCCGCGTCGACCAGGGCGTGGGCCACCGTGCGGGCCTCGTCGTGCAGGCCGTAGCGGGCCAGACCCAGGGTGATCAGCGCGTTGTCGTGCGGCCAGACCGAGCCGCGGTGGTAGGAGAGGGGGTGGTAGGCCGACTGGCCGGAGGCCAGGGTGCGTACGCCCCAGCCCGAGAAGAAGTCGGGTTCGAGGAGACGACGGCCCACCAGCTCTCCGTACTCCTTGTCCAGCAGGCCGGACCAGAGCAGATGCCCCGCGTCCGAGGCGAGGGCGTCCACCTGGCGGCCTTCGCCGTCCAATGCCAGGGCGGGGAAGGAGTGTTCCGGCATCCAGAAGTCCTGCTGGAAGCGGTCGCGGAGGTCGGCCGCCGCCTGTTCCAGGAGGGCCGCGTAGGTCCCGTCCTGCCACACCGTGCGGGCCAGCCACGCCGTGCGGCGCAGGGCGTCGTACGCGTAGCCCTGGGCGCCCGCCGCCATCACCGGCCCGGCGGGGCGGGTGCCGTCGGCCGAGCAGATGGCGCCGGGGGAGTCCTTCCAGTTCTGGTTGGCCAGGCCGCCCTGGTCGGCGCGGTAGACCAGGTAGCCGCGGGAGGTCAGGCCGCCGTGGTCCAGCATCCAGCCGATCGCCGCGCGGGCGTGGGGCTCGAGGCGGCGGGCCAGGGTCGGGTCGGCCGTGTGCTCGACGTACGCGCCCAGCAGGATCAGGAAGAGCGGGGTCGCGTCCACCGAGCCGTAATAGCGGCCGTACGGCACCTGGCCGAAGTGCGCCAGCTCGCCGTGCCGTACCTCGTGCACGATCTTGCCGGGCTGGGAGACGGCGTCGACGCCGGTCTCCGTCGCCTGCGTCGCGGCCAGTGCGGGGAGGGTGGCCGCGGCCAGCTGGGGGCGGTAGGGGAGGGCGAAGAGGGAGGTGAGGAGGGCGTCGCGGCCCAGGAGGGTCAGGAACCAGGGGGCTCCGGCGGCCGGGACGCGGAGTTCCTCGCCGTCGGGGCCCGTCGCCGGGACCTGGAGCGAGGCCAGGTCGGCGAGGCCGCGGGCGCAGGCGGCGGCCAGCTCGGGCCAGCCGGTCGGGAAGGCCACGCCCTCCACGAACTCGCCCTCCAGGGAGACGAGTTGGGACGACAGGGCGGCAGGGGAGCGCGGTACGCGCAGAGGGCGTTTGTCGCCGTGCGGGCGGGCCATCACCCTCAGGGTCAGATCCGCCGTGCCGTGCGGGTCCAGCTCCAGGGTCCAGACCAGGCGGCGGGCGCCGGTGCCCGTCTCCTCGACGGCGTCGGGGGCCGGGTCGGACGTGACGGTCGTGATCGAGCGCCACTCTCCTCGCTGGTACGTGAACTCCACGCCGTGGTCGAGGACTTGGCGGGAGCGAGTGGCGCCGATCTTGGCGTACGTGCGGTGGTCGGAGCGCAGCTCGAACTGGTCGGTGAAGTCGGCGTCCGCGGTGACCGCGAGGCGGATCGTCGTCGGCACCGGGCGGTTGCTGGTCACACGCAGGGACTCGATGAACGAGCCGTCGCCGACCGCCTGTTCGCGGAAGAGGGTGTACGCGGGTGGTTCGTTGCGGCCGCCTCGCGGGACCAGGACACAGCGGGTGGTGTCGCCGTCGGCGACCGGGCTGAGCGCCTCGGGCACGGCCCCGTCGACGGTGAGCTGCCAGCGGCTCAGGTGCCGGGCGTCGCGTACGAATAACCCGTCCGGGGAGCCGACGCCCCGCACGCCGCTGATGTCGCCGCCGTCACCCACGGCGGCGAACGTCCCCCCGTACACGAGCAGATGATGCCGGTCTGTCATCCCCGGTCCCCTCCCTTGAGTTCTTCGACAGCAGTGGTTCGGGTCTGGCTGTGCAGCAGGTCGAGCGAGAGCGCGGCGGTCCAGCTGAACCCGGTCGCCCCGCAGGCCTCGCCGGTGTAGGGGTCGACGTACTCGGCGAAGTCGGAGCTCTGCGCGATGTCCAGGACCGCCTCGCGCAGCCCGTCGGCTCGCCGGTGCTCCCCCTGCGTCCGCAGCCCGCGCTCCAGCAGCCAGCTCGTGTTGAACCAGGCCGGGCCACGCCAGTAGCGGTGCGGGTCGAAGGCCTCGCCGAGGAGGTCGTAACTCGGTACCAGTCGCGTCGAGTTGCCGAGACCGAAGTGCTCGGACGCCGTCGTCCGCACCAGGGCGGCGGAGATGTCCCGTGGCAGGCCGGGCAGGAGGAGCGGGATCAGGCCCGAGACGCTGCGCTCGCGCACGAGCCCCCCGCCCCGCACGTCACGGCAGAAGAACATCCCCTCCGCCGGGTCCCACGTCCGCTCGATCAGCGCCGCCGTCAGCCGCTCGGCGCGCGCGTGCCGGGCCCTGCCCGTCGCCCCCAGCTCCTCGGCGATCCGGGCCAGCGCGTGCTCGGAGGCGATGAGCAGGGCGTTGAAGGAGGGGTCCTCGACCGCGAAGTCGCCGGAACCGGCCCCGTGTCCCCCGCCCAGCCCGTCCCTGTACCCGCCGTCGCGGTACTCCGTCGCCAGGCGCACATACCGCCCGTAGTCCAGATCCGTCGGCCGGTCCTCGGCGGCCCCGTGGTCGAGGTCGGCGCGGCGGAAGGAGCGGGCCGGGGCCGGGGTGATGCGGGAGAGCGGGGCGTCCCAGCAGGGGCTGTTGTCCATACCCTGTTCCCAGGGGTGCACGACGGACGCGAGGCCGCCGCCGCCCAGGTCACGGCGGTGCAGCAAGTAGCGGTGCCAGGCGGCCAGGCGGGGATACACCCGGGTGAGGAAGCCGCGCGCCCGGGACAGTCCCGGGTCGGCCCGGTGCACCAGCCAGGCCGCCAATGCGTGCACCGGTGGCTGCACGATGCCGGAGGTCTGTACGGTGCGCGGGGCGCCCGCAGCGCGCCCCGCGGTCGAGGAGCGCCAGAAGTCGGGGCTCGGGAAGTAGGCGTCGAGCGGTACGGAGGGGTTGAAGACGATGTGCGGGATACGCCCGTCACCCCACTGGGCGCCGAGCAGCGTCTCCAGCTCCGTCTGCGCCCGCAGCGGCGACAGGTGCCTGAGGCCGATCGCGATGAACGCCGAGTCCCAGGACCACTGGTGCGGATACAGGCCGCGCGAGGGGACCGTCGAGGTGCCGGTCCAGTTGGCCTCCAGTACCCGGGCAGCCCTGACGTGCAGCGCATCCGGCACAGGCGGCGGATCGTATGCAATGTCACGCTCGGCGCAACGGGCTGTGAGCTGGGCAGTGCGATCCACTCGGGGCTCCCCGAAAGACGTCCGGCCGACCGGTTCGGTCATGGCTACCGTAGGGTTACGTCTATTTAACACGCAAAACTCAATATGTAATGCAGGGTTGAGAAACACAAGGGGGTGCGCATGACTGGGCAGCCGGGACGGACGGGCAGGGCGACGAAGAGCGGCGGTCAGGCCGGCGCGGGGGATCTGCTCGAACTCGTGCGCAGTGGACGCGCCACCACGCGCGGCGCCCTCCAGCAGGCCACCGGCCTCTCCCGCGCCACCGTCGGCCAGCGCCTCGACCGCCTGTTCCGGGCCGGCTGGCTGCGCGAGGGTGCGGGCGGCCCCGTGGACTCCCCGCTGGGCGGCCGCCCCTCCATCACCCTGGAGTTCGACGACGCCCACGCGGTCGTCCTCGCCGCCGACCTCGACTCCCGGCACGCGCGCGCCGCCGTCCTCTCCCTGACCGGCGAGATCCTCGCCGAGCACGGCGGCACGCTGGTCATCGAGGACGGGCCGGACGTGGTGCTGGGCGAGCTCGGGCGCTGGTTCGCCGAGCTGCTGGAGAAGGCCGGGCGCCGGGCCGACGAGGTGGGCGGCATCGGGCTCGCGGTGCCGGGGCCGGTGGACAGCGAGACCGGCCGGGTCGTCCAGCCGCCGATCATGCCCGGTTGGGACGGCTACGACATAAGAGGGCGGTTGGCGAGGGCCTTCAGCGAGCACACGGGGGCCGCGTCGGTGCCGGTGCTCGTCGACAACGACGCCAACCTCATGGCGTACGGCGAACAGCGCACCGGATACCCGGACTGTTCGGCGTTCGTACTGGTCAAGGTGTCGACCGGGATCGGCGCGGGGGTCGTGGTCGACGGCTCCGTGTACCGGGGCATCGACGGCGGCGCGGGCGACCTCGGGCACATCCGGGTGGGCGCCGACGCGCTGTGCCGGTGTGGTTCGTACGGCTGTCTGGCCGCCGTCGCCAGTGGTGGTGCCGTGGCCCGGCGGCTGGCCGAGACGGGGGTGCCCGCGGCCTCGGGCTCAGATGTGCGGGACCTGCTTGCCGCCGGGGACCCGAGGGCGGCCGCGCTGGCACGGGAGGCCGGGCGGCAGGTCGGGGACGTGCTGGCGACCGTCGTGACGCTGCTCAACCCCGGGGTGCTGATGATCGCGGGGGATCTGGCCGGGACGCCCTTCCTCACCGGCGTACGGGAGTTGCTGTACCAGCGGGCGCTGCCGCGCTCCACCGCTCATCTGGACGTGGTGACCTCGCGGCTGGGGGAGCGGGCCGGGCTGGTGGGGGCCGGGGCGCTGGTCGTGGAGCATTTGTACGCGCCCGAGCGGGTGGAGGAACGGCTGGTCGCGCTCGGGGTGTGACGGGCGTTCGCGTGGGTGGTGGCGGCTGTTCGGGCGGGTGAGCGGTGGTCGTTCGGGGCGGGTGGGTGGCGGCTCTCCGCAGGGGCGGGCGGCGGCCGTTCCCACGGGTGCGGGGCGGCTCTCCGTGCGGGTGGTGGCGGCCGTTCGCCTGGGTATTTGCCTGGGTAGTGACGGGCGTTCGCAGGGGCCTGTGGTGGTCGTTCGCACCGGGTGTGTGACGGGCGCGTTTCCGTCCCGGACGCCCGTCCGCATGGTGAAATCCCGTCGGCTGTGGCAGCGTGATTCTCGCCACCCCTGATAAGGGTTGCGCTCAGATGAGCGGATCTTGAGCGGCTGCACTTCTCCAAAGGGTGGCACTCGGTGCCACCCCTTGATCGTTCATCGATCGAAATCAGACGTGCGGTAAGGCCGCTCATCTGAGCGGAAACCCGCACTCGTGGGCGCTCTTGCGTTCAAGAAGTGAAAACATCCGCCCGTCACGGCTTGCCAAGCTTTGACTTTCGATCCACTGGCGGACGGGTGGTTACAGGCGCATGACGCGTGAGTAGACGTACCCAGACGCCTTCGATCTGGGTATGTTCCTCGCCGTCAGGGCAGCCACCGCGTCCTCGAGGGAGTCGAGACCGTGTCGGAAAACAAAGAACCCCACGTAGCGAAGTTCGTTTACGACTTCACCGAGGGAAACAAGGACCTCAAGGACCTCCTGGGTGGCAAGGGCGCGAACCTCGCCGAGATGACCAACCTGGGACTCCCTGTTCCTCCCGGCTTCACGATCACGACGGAAGCCTGCAAGGTCTACCTCGACAGCGGCGAGGAGCCCGCGGCACTGCGTGACGAGGTGAGTGCGCACCTCGACGCCCTTGAGACGAAGATGGGCAAGAAGCTCGGCCAGGCCGACAACCCCCTGCTGGTCTCGGTCCGTTCCGGCGCCAAGTTCTCGATGCCCGGAATGATGGACACGGTCCTCAACATCGGGCTCTCCGACAAGTCCGTGAAGGGCCTCGCCGACCAGGCCGGCGACGAGCGGTTCGCCTGGGACTCCTACCGCCGCCTCATCCAGATGTTCGGCAAGACCGTCCTCGGCGTCGACGGCGACCTCTTCGAGGAGGCCCTCGACAAGGCCAAGGAGGCCAAGAAGGTCACGGTCGACACCGACCTGGAGGCCGCCGACCTGAAGAAGCTGGTCACCGCCTTCAAGAAGATCGTCAAGAAGGAGGCCGGCCGGGACTTCCCGCAGGACCCGCGCGAGCAGATGGACCTCGCCATCCACGCGGTCTTCGACTCCTGGAACGGCGACCGGGCCAAGCTGTACCGCCGCCAGGAGCGCATCCCGGGCGACCTCGGCACGGCCGTCAACATCTGTTCCATGGTCTTCGGCAACCTGGGTCCGGACTCGGGCACGGGCGTCGCCTTCACCCGTGACCCCGCCTCCGGCCACCAGGGCGTCTACGGCGACTACCTCCAGAACGCCCAGGGCGAGGACGTGGTCGCGGGCATCCGCAACACCGTCCCGCTGGCGGAGCTGGAGACGATCGACAAGAAGTCGTACGACCAGCTGATGCAGATCATGGAGACGCTGGAGAACCACTACAAAGACCTCTGCGACATCGAGTTCACCATCGAGCGCGGTCAGCTGTGGATGCTCCAGACCCGTGTCGGCAAGCGCACGGCGGGCGCCGCCTTCCGGATCGCGACCCAGCTGGTGGACCAGGGCCTGATCGACGAGGCGGAGGCGCTCCAGCGCGTCAACGGCGCTCAGCTCGCGCAGCTGATGTTCCCGAAGTTCGACGAGGAGGCGAAGGTCGAGCAGGTCGGCCGAGGCATCGCGGCGTCGCCGGGTGCGGCGGTCGGCAAGGCGGTCTTCGACTCGTACACCGCGGTCAAGTGGTCGCGTTCGGGCGAGAAGGTCATCCTGGTCCGCCGGGAGACCAACCCCGACGACCTGGACGGCATGATCGCGGCCGAGGGCATCCTGACGTCGCGTGGCGGCAAGACCTCGCACGCGGCCGTGGTGGCGCGCGGCATGGGCAAGACGTGTGTGTGCGGTGCCGAGGAGCTCGAGGTCGACACCAAGCGGCGCCGGATGACGGTGCCGGGCGGTCACGTGGTCGAGGAAGGCGACGTGATCTCCATCGACGGCTCCAGCGGCAAGGTGTACCTGGGCGAGGTCCCGGTGGTCCCGTCTCCCGTCGTGGAGTACTTCGAGGGCCGCATGCACGCGGGTGCTCAGGACGCCGACGAGCTGGTCGAGGCCGTGCACCGGATCATGGCGTTCGCCGACCGCAAGCGCCGGCTGCGGGTGCGCGCCAACGCGGACAACGCCGAGGACGCGCTGCGCGCCCGTCGCTTCGGCGCCCAGGGCATCGGCCTGTGCCGTACGGAGCACATGTTCCTCGGCGACCGCCGTGAGCTGGTCGAGCGCCTCATCCTGGCCGACACGGAGGCCGAGCGCGAGGAGTCGCTGAAGGAGCTGCTCCCGCTGCAGAAGCAGGACTTCGTGGAGCTGTTCTCCGCGATGGACGGCCTGCCGGTGACGATCCGTCTCCTCGACCCGCCGCTGCACGAGTTCCTGCCGGACATCACGGAGTTGTCGGTGCGTGTGGCGTTGGCGGAGTCCCGTCAGGAGCCGCACGAGAACGAGCTGCGGCTGCTCCAGGCCGTCCACCGGCTGCACGAGCAGAACCCGATGCTGGGTCTGCGTGGTGTGCGTCTGGGCCTGGTGATCCCCGGCCTGTTCACGATGCAGGTGCGCGCGATCGCCGAGGCTGCCGCCGAGCGCAAGAACGCCAAGGGCGACCCGCGCGCCGAGATCATGATCCCGCTCGTCGGCACGGTCCAGGAGCTGGAGATCGTCCGCGAGGAGGCCGACCAGGTCGTCGCGGAGGTCGAGGCGGCGACGGGTGTGAAGCTGAAGCTGGCGATCGGCACGATGATCGAGCTGCCGCGCGCCGCGCTGACCGCCGGTCAGATCGCGGAGGCGGCGGAGTTCTTCTCCTTCGGCACGAACGACCTCACCCAGACGGTGTGGGGCTTCAGCCGGGACGACGTGGAGGCCTCGTTCTTCACGGCGTACCTGGAGAAGGGCATCTTCGGTGTCTCCCCGTTCGAGACGATCGACAAGGACGGCGTGGGTTCGCTGGTCGCCGCCGCGGCGAAGGCGGGGCGCGAGACCCGGCCGGACCTGAAGCTCGGCGTGTGCGGCGAGCACGGCGGTGACCCCGAGTCGGTGCACTTCTTCCACGAGGTCGGTCTGGACTACGTCTCCTGCTCGCCGTTCCGGATTCCGGTGGCGCGGCTGGAGGCGGGGCGGGCGGCGTCGCAGTCGGCGGGCAGCGACCACCGGTGATCCAGCCAGAGGCCGGCGACCGCCGCTGACCTCCCCCGACTCCGGAGCCGTCGTCCGTCCCCGACCCTCAGTACCGATGGGCGGCGGCTCCGGTGCACGAAGAGAGGGCGGCACCCTGTGCGGGGGTGCCGCCCTCTTCTACTGAGGGATGCGGGCAGGTCAGCCAATGCAGCCGGGGACGCTACCTGGCGGGGCGCAGTTGTCCGGGGTGTTGTTGCGCACCGTGGAGTGGACCGGCGTCATCGTGCCGAAGCTTTGGATGTGGTCGGGGCCTTTCATCCGGAAGTTGAGGACAGGCTGCGGAGCCCGCTCTCAGCTGTCGCAGCCCACCCCGTCGTTGTCGCGGTCCAGGTGCGAGGCGTAGCCGGGCTCGCCCCGGTGGATCGGGGCGGCGCCGGCCGCTCGGGCCTCGCTGCAGTTGGCGTAGTAGACGTCGCCGCCGGAGGAGCCGCTGTCGTCGTCGGAGGCCCCCGAGGCGTCGGACGCGGAGTCGTCGGCGGCTGCCGGGGCCGCGGTGACCGTCGTGGTGACCTTGACCGTCTTCGTGGCCGTCACGGTCGGCGCCGGTTCGGGTTCTTCCACGGGGGTGGTCATGGTCGCCGTGACGGTGACCGTGGGCTGGGGTGAGGCCGCCGTCGGTCTGGCGTCGGAGGTCTTCGCGTCCTGGTCGGACGCGCCTGCGCCGATGCCGAGGAAGAAGGCCAGCCCGAGGGCCGGGAGTACGTACCGCTTGCGAGCCCATCCGGGGGCCGGGCGGAAGGCCGGCTGTGGCGGCACGGGCGGCTGCGGCATGGGTGCTGAGGTGTACGGATTGGTCATGTCATCCCCCCACTGGTGGTGCGTGAGGGGATGACCGTAATGCCGGGCGACCGTTTGTGAAGGAGATGTGGCTGTTTCGTGACCGCTATGCGCGGAACGGGCCCCTCACCTCGTACGTGATGCCGCCCGAGGAACTCCCCGTCGTCCCCCGCTGGCTGGAGAAGTACAGCCGTGTCCCGTCAGGTGAGAACGCCGGGCCCGTGATCTCCGAGCTCGACTGGCCGTCGATGCGCAGGAACGAGGCGACGACGTCGTCCGGGGTGATCACGCAGATCTCCATGTTGCCGCCGTCCTCGGCGACGAAGAGATCGCCGGAGGAGGCGCCGGTGATGTTGTCGACGCCGGTGAGGGGGGCCGTGCCGTTGACGAGGGAGTCGTCGTACGCCAACTCGTAGGTGTTCGACGTCAGGTTGAGCTGCCAGACGCGGTTGTCGCCCTTGGTCGTGAACCACACCGTGTCGTTCGCGTAGTGGCAGCCCTCGCCGCCGTTGAAGGACTTGGAGCCGGAGACCTGGGAGCGGGTGGCCGTCGGGGAGCCGTCCGGGTCGGGGACGTTCGCCCAGGTGAAGGAGCCGGACGTGCCACTGCCCGCGACCATGACCTGGAGCGTGCCGGAGGACAGGTTGCCCCAGGTCGTAGGGACGAAGCGGTAGAAGCGGCCGTTCGACTCGTCCTCGGTCAGGTAGATCACCTTGCGCACCGGGTCCGCGGCAGCCGCCTCGTGGTTGAAGCGGCCCATCGCGTCCCGGCGGATCGCCGCGTTCGTGCCCCAGGGGTCGGTCTCGTAGACGTAGCCGAGGGACACCTCCTCGCAGGACAGCCAGGTGTTCCACGGGGTGGCGCCGCCCGCGCAGTTGCGGTTGGTGTTGGACAGGATCCGGTAGGCGCCCGTGATGGTGCCCGAGGAGCTGAACTTGACGGCGCCGGCGCCGCCGGTGGAGGAGATCTCCGAGTTGGAGACGTAGATCCAGCCCGTGCCGTCGGCGAAGCAGGCGCCGCCGTCGGGGGCGTTGTGCCAGGTGTGCGAGGTGCCGCTGACCCGCTGGCCGGAGCGGGCGATGACGCGGCTGGTGAAGCCGCTGGGGAGTCTGATGCCGTTGGCGTCGGGGGAGCCCAGCGGCCCGTAGGGGCCGGTGCCGGGCTGGGCGGGGGCGGCGTATGCGGCGCCGCGCCACAGGGTTCCGCCGAACACGGCGGCAGAGCCGCCGAGGACGGCCGCACGCAGGAGGTTACGACGTTCCACTCTCACTCCAAGAGATGCCGTACCGCCCCGCCGACGGGCGACGGCGGGGTCGTGCGTGGGGGGCGGCATGGAACCTAGGGGCGGATGGTGGCCGGACCGTGGCCAACGCATGGCCGTCGGACGGCGTGCCTGGGTGCTGCCTGTGCGCCGACGATGAGCGCTCAGGTGAGTGCCACCCGCGTGCGCTCCCCGGAGTGCAGATACCCGCGTGCGCTCACCGGAGTGCCACCGCCCGCGTCCGTTCCCCCGAGTGCCGTCACCCCGGTCCGTTCCCCCGGGTGCCGTCACCCCGGTGCGTTCCCCCGAGTGCCGTCACCCCGGTGCGCTCACGCGCGCAACGCCGGCACCGCCCGCTTCCGCTGCCCGGGCCTGTCGAGGCCCGGCCCGTGCACCTCGCGCGGCGGCTGCGCCGACGGCAGGCGGATCACCGCGTCCAGGCCGCCCGCGGCCGAGGCGTGCAGGCTCGCCTCGCCGCCGCTCGCGTGCGCGAGCCGTTGGACCAGGGAGAGGCCGAGTCCCGTGCCGCCCTTGGGGGCGCCCGGCGCGCGCCAGAAGCGGTCGAAGGCGCGGGCGCGCTGTTCCGGGGTCATGCCGGGGCCCTCGTCGGTGATGTGCAGGTCGACCCAGGCGGGGCGGGCGTCGCGCAGGGCGCGGCGGGCCGGTACGTGGAGCCGTAGCTCCATGGTCACGGTGCTGTCGGGCGGGGAGGCGCGCAGGGCGTTGGACAGCAGGTTGTCCACGATCTGCTCGACCCCGCCCGGCACCGCCAGCACCGGGCCCACACTGTCGGCGAACAGCACCAGGGAGACCCGCTGCTGTGCGAAGAGCGGCTGCCAGGTGCGGTGCCGTTCCGCGCAGACCGCCCCCACGTCGACCGGGCCGGGCGTCGCCGCGTCCTCCTCCAGGCGGGCCATCGCCAGCAGGCCCTCGACCATCCGGGAGAGACGGTCCGTCTCGGTCACCGCGGCGGCGAGGCTGCCCCGGCCGCGCTCGGAGACGCTCGGTTCCAGGTTCTCCAGCCTCAGCCGCAGCGCCGCGAGCGGCGTCTTGAGCTGGTGGGAGGCCTCGCCCGCGAAGGCGTGCTGGGCGGCGAGGAGATGGGCGAGCCGGGCCGCCGTGCGGTTGAACGCGGCAGCGAGGCGGCGTACTTCGGGCGGTCCCTTCGTGATCGTCACCGGTGCCGCCAGTCCGCCGTCCGCCAACTCGTCGGTGGCCCGCTCCAGTTCGCGGATGGGGCGGCCGGTCCAGCGGGCGATGGCGAACCCGACCACGGTGACCGCGGTGAGGACCCCGAGCCCGCCGAGGCCGAGCAGCAGCCAGACGTGATGGACACGTTCGTGCACCGTGCGGGTCGGCAGCGTCAGCCACACGGCGCCCTGCAGTCCCGAGGTGTGCCGGATCGGCGCGGCGACCGAGAGGTACTCGACCCCGCCGATGGTCGACGTACGGACGTCCACCGTGGAGGTGCCGTGGAGGGCGGCCGCGATACCGGGACGGGAGGCGAGGTCGGCCGACATGGCGGCGGCCAGCGGATGCGAGGTGGCGAGCAGGGCGCCCGCGGCGTCCACGACCACCACCTTCCCGCCGATGCGCTCGGCGCAGTGCACCACCCGGCGCGGCAGGTCCCGCTCGGCGCGGCCCGCGCTGAGGGACAGCGAGGCGTACGCCGAGACCGACTCGGCCTCGTCCGTCGCCGCGTTCACCACCCGCTCCCGCTCACTGCGCGAGTAGACGAAGCCCAGCGGGATCTCCAGACACAGCAGCACGAGCGCGGCGAGGGAGAGGTAGCTGAGCAGGAGCCGGCGGGTCACGGCGAGGACACCTGCGGCCCGCCGGGCTCGGCCTGCACCGCCAGCCGGAAACCGACCCCGCGCAGTGTCTGGATCCACGCCGGGTCGCCCAGCTTCCTTCGCAGCGAGGCGACATGGACGTCCAGCGTCTTGGTCGGCCCCTCGTAGTGCGGATCCCACACCCGGTCCAGGATCTGCTGCCGGGAGTACACCGCACCCGGGTCCTCGGTCAGCAGCGCCAGCAGCTCGAACTCCTTCGGGGTGAGCGTGACGGGGACCTCGCCGACCCAGACCTGGCGGGTGCGGCGGTCGACGACGAGCGGGCCGGGCGCGTACGAGGGTGAGGGGCCGGGTTCCTCGTACGACGGGAAAGACGGCGGCGAGGGTGGCGAGGGCGGCGACTGCGACGATGAGGGCGACGGAAGCATCGGGGGCGGCGGGGTGAGCACCGGCTCCGCCACCGCCTCCGTGCGCTGGGTCCGCCGGGTCACCGCCCGCACCCGTGCCACCAGCTCCCGTACGCTGAACGGCTTCGCCAGATAGTCGTCCGCCCCCAGCTCCAGGCCCAGCACCCGGTCGGCCTCCTCACCCCGCGCACTCAGGATGATGACCGGCACGTCCGAGACCTGCCGGATGCCCCGGCACACGTCGGTGCCGTCCATGTCCGGCAACCCGAGGTCGAGCAGGACGACATCGCCGTACGGACTTCTCAACCCCTCGGCTCCGGTGGTCACGTGGTCCACTGCCAGCCCGAAGTGCCCCAGCCCCTCGGTGAGAGGCTCGGCGATCGTCTCGTCGTCCTCGATGAGCAGCACTCGTATGCCCATGCGTCCTGTCTCTCGTGAATTCACATTCTCTGCCCTGACGTCGACACGCTACAAGAGGAAAGCGCTTGTGGGGCCTTGCGGCAAAGAATGTCCAATTACTGGACGCGCTCTGGCTTTTGCTTAACCTTCCTCTGGTGTGCCCTCCTCTACGGTGCTGTTCATCTGGCCGAACTCCCAGCTGAGGAGGCATCGTTGAAGGCGTTGCTGGACCGTGCCCGCTCGTTCAGGCGTCGGGTCGATTTCGAGAGCGGTGAATACCGCAAACTGGCTGAGGGGCAATATCCGGAGGCACTTTTCATTACCTGCTCGGACTCACGGGTCATACCCGCCCTGATTACCGGCGCGCGGCCCGGAGATATATTCGAGCTGCGAAACGCGGGCAATATCGTGCCGCCGTACGGAAGCCCCGGTGCGTCCGGGGAGGCCGCCACCATCGAGTACGCACTGGAGGTGCTCGGGGTTCAGGACATCGTCGTGTGCGGTCACTCACACTGCGGTGCGATGGGCGCGCTGAAGTCCGGCGACGACCTGTCCGCGCTGCCGGGCGTGGACGCCTGGCTGCAGCTGGCCCGCCCCGAACTGGCACCGGTCCTCACGACCGCCTCCGACGACCCGTCGCTGCCCGACGTGGCGCAGGGCAATGTCGTCAACCAGCTCGCCGTACTGCGGACTTACCCGGTGGTACGGCAGCGGCTGGACGGGGGGCGGCTGCGGCTGCACGGCTGGTACTACGAGGTCGACACCGGGCAGGTGCACGAGCTGGAGGGCGACGGTCGGTTCCGGGTGCATAGCGGATGAGCGGGGCGCATGCGCGCGGGCGTACGCGTACGAAGGAGAGGACGCCGAAGGAGAGTGCGCCGAAGGAGAATGCGCTGAGGGGCGGGGGCGTCGCGAACTCGCCGAGGGGCGGGGGCGCGAGGCCGGCGAAGGCCTCGGGTGGGAGGCCCGACCTCGCGGGCGAGATCACCGCCTCCCTCGTCGTCTTCCTCGTCGCCCTGCCCCTGTGCATCGGCGTGGCCGTCGCCTCCGGTGTCCCCGCCGAGCTCGGGATCATCTCCGGGGTGATCGGCGGCCTGGTCGTCGGCGCGGTCCGGGGCAGCACGCTCCAGGTCAGCGGGCCGGCCGCCGGGCTCGCCGCGCTGGTGGCGGAGACGGTGCTGGAGCACGGCGTGGCGATGCTCGGCGTGATCGTCCTGTTCTCGGGCATCCTGCAGATCGTCCTCGGCGTCGTACGCCTGGGTCGGCTGTTCCAGGCGATCTCCCTGGCCGTGGTGCAGGGGATGCTGGCCGGCATCGGCCTGCCGCTGATGTTCAGCCAGGCCTACCCGATGGCCGACGCCAAGGCCCCCGGCACCCCGATCGAGAACATGGCCGGCATCCCCGGCCTGTTCGCCGACATCCTCACCACCCCGCAGGCGATGATCGCCATGCTGCTCGGCGCCGCCACGATCGTGCTGAGCTTCCTGTGGAAGAAGGTGCCGGGCCCGGCGAAGAGGATCCCGGCCGCCCTGGTCGCGGTCGGCATCGGCATCGCGGTCGCCGCGCTGCCCGGCGTGGACGTGAAGACGCTCCAGGTCGGCAACCTGCTGGCGTCGGTACAGGTGCCGGGGGCCGAGCAGTTCGCGGGCCTCGCGGACGCCGCGGTCCTCACCTCCATCCTCACCTTCACGGTGATCGCCTCCGCGGAGAGCCTGTTCACGGCGGCCGCCGTGGACCGTATGCACAGTGGCCCGCGCACCCGGTACAACACCGAACTCATCGCCCAGGGCGCCGGCAACACGGTCGCGGGCGCCCTCGGCGCGCTCCCCATCACGGCCGTCGTGGCCCGCAGCTCCGCGAATGTCCAGGCGGGCGCGAAGACCCGCATCTCCCGCACCCTGCACGGCCTGTGGCTGCTGGCCTTCGCCCTGCTGCTGCCGCAGGTCCTCGCCCTGATCCCGATCTCGGTGCTCGCGGGCGTCCTCGTGCACAGCGGCTGGAAGCTGTTCGCGCCGGAGGAGTTCCCGAAGATGTGGCGGCAGGACCGGGGCGAGTTCGTGGTGATGACGGTGACGACACTGGTCATCGTGGCGACGGCGTTGCTGGAGGGCGTCCTGATCGGCCTGGCGGCCGGGATCGTCCTCGCCGCCCTGCGCATGTCCCGGACGGTGATCCGGCAGCACATCGAGGACGACACCGCGAAGATCGTCATGGCCGGCAACGCGACCTTCCTACGGCTCCCGCAGGTCATCGAGGCCCTGGAGTCCGCGGCGGCCTCCGGCAAGCCCCGCATCCGCCTGGACCTGACCGGCGTGACCCATCTGGACCACGCCTGCCGCAACCAGGTCGAGGAGTTCACCGCGCAGCAGCGGGGGTTGGGGCTGCGGGTGGAGCTGCTGATGCCGGGGCCGGCGAAGACGAACGTGGAGGCACCGGCCGCGGTCGAGAGCGAGATCGCCGAACCGGCCCCGACGGCGACCCCCGGCCCCGGCGCCGAGTGGTTCTACCTGGACACGAGGCACCTGCCCACCGGTCGCGAGGCGTACGACGGCTACGACCACGCGAGCATGCGGCTCTGAGTGCCAGGGGTCCGTGTTGCGGGGCTCACCGCTCGGTGCGACGGTTGACGAGGGGGCGATGCCGACGGCCTGGTGAAGGGCATCCTTGCAGGTCACGGCAGTAACGCGTCGATCCGCGACCGATCCGCGCCCCTCTTTCCGCGGCGCTGACCCTCCGTGCCTCGACGCGTGTCCCCGCACGGGGAGCACACCGACAGAAAGTGGGAAATTCAATGGCGAACGGCCCCATGGACAGGCGCGCCTTCGGCGAGCAGCCCCAACGGCCCAGCGGCCCCGGTATGGGCCGGGGCGCGGAGTACACCGGTCGGTACGTGGTTCTGCTCGACCAGGGCAACCAGGAGAGCGGACTGAACGCACTGCGGTCCTCCGCCGGCATAGCGTCCGTCGAACGTGTGCGAGGAGCCGAGCCCGGAAACGTCACCGAACTCCTCGAACGCCCGGACGTCTCGGTGCACTTCGAGGAGCTCGGTGTCGCCGTCGTCGAGGTACGGCCCGAACAGCGCCATACGCTGGTGACCACGGCCGAGGCGGACCCCTCGATCATCGCGGCGGAGCCGGAGCGCATGGTCTACGCCTCGCCCATCACCACCCCGACGCAGGCACCGACCGAGTTCTACCCGGCGTTCCGCAGCGACGAGGACGTGGTCGACCGCCACACCAGGTCCGAAATGGCCGCGGCCCAGGGCGCGTCATGGGACGAGCAGAGGTGGACCTGGGGCCTGCAGGCGATCCGGGCCAACCTGACCAGCCTGACCGGACGCGATGTGAAGATCGCCGTCCTCGACACCGGTGTGGACACCGACCACCCGGACCTGGCCGCACGCATCGAGGCGACGGCCTCCTTCGTGCCCGGCGAGACCGTCGAGGACGGCCACGGGCACGGCACGCACTGCATCGGCACCGCCGCCGGCCCGGCCCACCCCCACCAGGGACCCCGCTACGGCGTGGCCTGCGAAGCCCGGATCCTCGCCGCGAACGTGCTCGGCAGGATCGGCGAAGGCCCCGACGGCCAGATCCTGGCGGGCATCGACTGGGCCGTCTCCCGCGGAGCGCGGGTGATCTCCATGTCGTTCGGCTCCGGGGTCCTCCCCGGTGAGCTGTTCCCGCAGGTGTACGAGGAGGTGGCCCGGCGCGCGCTGGCGCGCGGGACGGTGCTCGTCGCCGCCGCGGGTAACGAGAGCTTCCGGCCCCCGTTCATCGCGCCCGTCGGCCGGCCCGCCAACTGTCCCTCGATCCTCGCGGTGGGCGCGCTCAACAAGGCGCTCGGCGTGTCGCACTTCTCCAACGGCGCCGTCAACGGCCAGGGCGGCGAGGTCGACATCGCCGCGCCCGGCTCGCACATCCACTCGGCGGCCCCCGGCGGTGGGTACCAGCACATGAACGGCACCAGCATGGCCACACCGCACGTCGCGGGTGCCCTCGCCCTGCTCGCCCAGGCGAACCCCAACGCTTCCGCGGCCGACCTCGTGGCCAGTCTGCTGGCCGGTGCGTTCCCGCTGACGCTGCCCGCCAGGGACGTCGGCGAGGGCCTGCTGCAGGTCCCGTGAGCGAGTCGCCGAAGTCCGCGCCGGTCGGGGTCGTCCTCGCGGTCGACCCCGACCGGTTCGCGGAGGTGGTCGAGGCCCTGCGGCGGGCCGGGCTCACGGTCACCGGCGAGCAGCCGGTCCTCGGCACGCTCTCCGGCACGGTCGCCGAGGACCGGCTCCCCGCCCTGGAAGCGGTCGACGGCGTCGAGGCCGTCGACCGGGAGCGCACCGTCCGACTTCCCCCACCCGACGCGCCGATCCAGTAGGTTTCCCGCCCCCGGATTCTGATAGACGGAAGAGAAGGAGGACCCGCCCGGGAAGGGAGCTCGGTCATGTCCGGCTGGAACGCGCACGACATCCCCGACCAGAGCGGACGCGTCGCCGTGGTCACCGGAGCCAACAGCGGGCTCGGGTACGTCACGGCGCGGGAGCTGGCCCGCAAGGGCGCGCGGGTGGTGCTCGCGTGCCGGAGCGAGGCGCGGGGTGCGGCGGCCGTCGAGCGGCTGGTCGCCGAAGTGCCCGATGCGCGGATCGAGTTGAGGCGGCTCGATCTCGGCGACCTCGGCTCCGTGCGGGAGTTCGCCGCGACATGGCCGTACGACCGGGTCGACCTGCTCGTGAACAACGCCGGGGTGATGGCGCTGCCGTACGGCACGACGGCGGACGGCTTCGAGACACAGTTCGGGGTCAACCACCTCGGGCACTTCGCGCTCACCGGTCTGCTGCTGCCCGCGCTGCTCGCGGCGCCGGGCGCGCGGGTGGTGACCGTGTCCAGTCCGTTGCACGCGATGTCCAACATCGACGTCGCCGATCTCAACAGCGAGCGCCGGTACCGGCGTTGGGTCGCGTACGGGCGTTCCAAGACCGCCAACCTGCTCTTCACGCACGAGCTGGCGCGCAGGCTGGCGGTGCGGCAGGCGGACGTGGTGGCGGCCGCCGCCCATCCCGGGTACGCGGACACCAATCTGCAGACCGCGGGGCCGCGCATGGCGGGGCGCCGGGTCAGCGAGTGGTTCGTGCGGCTCGGCAACCGCGTCTTCGCCCAGCCCGCCGAGGCCGGCGCGCTCCCCGTCCTGTACGCGGCCACCGCCCCCGCCGTCCGCCCCGACTCCTTCACCGGCCCGTCCTTCGCCGACTGGCGCGGTTCACCCGCCCCGGCGTGGCGGGCGTCGTGGACGCTCGACGACCGTGCGGGTGAACGGCTTTGGGAGGAGTCGGAGCGGCTGACCGGGGTGACGTACGACGCCCTGAAGGCGTGAGCGCCGGTGAGTCGTCACGCCGTTGCGACCGGGCATCGACGTCGCCGTGAAGCCGCGCTGCCAGAACAGCTCCAGGGCTGCCCGCAGCGCGGCTTCGGGATCGAACTTCTTTGGATCTACGCCGCCCGCACCTCGTAGGCCGCGATGCGCACCGCCTCGTCGTCCAGGCACTGCCCGGTCTCCAGGTCGAAGCGCTGCTTCAGCAGGGGCGAGGCCACGAACGGGCGGCCCTGGTGGGTGCCGGTCAGGCCGCGGGAGAGGACCGCCGCGCCGCCGAAGGGGTCGCGGTTGTCGATGGCGTACAGGGCGCCGTTGCGGTCGCGGAACAGGGCCACCTGGCGGCCGTCGGGCAGGAGCGCGGCCACGCCGCGGCCGGGGATCAGCCGGCTCAGGTCGCAGACCGTGAACCAGTCGTCCTCCAGCTTGAGCTGGACCTTCAGGTCGGTCGTCTCGGGTGCCAGGGTCATCGCTGGGCGGTTCCTTCCAGGACGTCTTCCGTGGGTCGCATACCGATGGACAGCAGCGGCAGGTCGGGCTTGATCTGGTCGCGCTCGGGGATGAAGCCGACGACCGGGTCGGGGGTGTCGGGGGCGTTCACGAAGGAGACGAAGCGGGAGAGCTTCTCGGGGTCGTTGATGGTCGTCGCCCACTCGTCGGCGTAGTGCGCCACGTGGTCCGCCATCAGGGACTCCAGCTCCTCGCAGATGCCGAGGGAGTCCTCCACGACCACGTCCCGGACGTGGTCCAGGCCGCCGGGGATCCGCTCCAGCCAGGTCGAGGTGCGCTCCAGCCGGTCCGCCGTACGGATGTAGAACATCAGGAAGCGGTCGATCAGCTTGATCAGCTCGGCGTCGGACAGGTCCTGGGCCAGCAGGTCCGCGTGGCGCGGGGTCGCGCCGCCGTTGCCGCCGACGTACAGGTTCCAGCCGTTGGCGGTGGCGATCACGCCGAAGTCCTTCGACTGGGCCTCGGCGCACTCGCGCTGGCAGCCGGAGACGGCCGACTTCAGCTTGTGCGGGGAGCGCAGGCCCCGGTAGCGCAGCTCCAGGTCGATCGCCATGCGGACCGAGTCCTGGACGCCGTAGCGGCACCAGGTCTGGCCGACGCAGGACTTCACGGTGCGCAGCGCCTTGCCGTAGGCGTGGCCGGACTCGAAGCCGGCGTCCACCAACCGGGTCCAGATGAGCGGGAGTTGCTCGACGCGGGCGCCGAACATGTCGATCCGCTGGCCACCCGTGATCTTCGTGTAGAGGCCGAAGTCACGGGCGATCTCGCCGATCACGATCAGGCCCTCGGGGGTGATCTCACCGCCGGGGATGCGCGGGACGACCGAGTACGAGCCGTTCTTCTGGAGGTTGGCCAGGAAGTGGTCGTTGGAGTCCTGCAGGGAGGCCTGCTCGCCGTCCAGGACGTAGCCGCTCGCGCCGATCGTCGGGGCGAGGGAGGCGATGATGGAGCCCACCGCCGGCTTGCAGATCTCGCAGCCGTCGCCGCCCTTGGCGCCGTCGCGGCCGTAGCGGTCCAGCAGGTCCTGGTAGGTGTTGATGCGCAGGGCGAGGACGATCTCGTACAGCTCCTCGCGGGTCTGCGAGAAGCAGCCGCACAGGCCCTTGTCGACCTCGACGCCGGACGCCTCCAGCTCGGCGGTGACCAGCTGGCCGAGCACCTTGATGCAGGAGCCGCAGCCCGTACCGGCCTTGGTGCACTTCTTCACCTCGGGCACGGTCGTGCACTGGTGGTCGGTGACCGCGCCGCGGATCGTGCCCTTGGTGACGTTGTGGCAGGAGCAGATGACCGCCTCGTCCGGCAGCGCGGACGGGCCGAGCTGGGCCGGGGCCCCGGCACCGGCCGGCAGCACCAGCGACTCGGGCGAGACCGGCGGGACCGAGCCGGTGAACGCCTTCAGCGTGCCGTACGCCTCCGCGTCGCCGACCAGGATGCCGCCGAGCAGCGTGCCGTCGCGGCCGATGACCAGCTTCTTGTACAGGCCCGCGCGGGAGTCGGAGTAGACGACGTCCAGGCAGTCCTCGGCGGTGCCGTGCGCGTCACCGAAGGACGCCACGTCCACGCCGAGCAGCTTCAGCTTGGTGGACAGGTCGGCGCCGGTGAACTCCGCCTCGTCCTGGGCGATGGTCGCGGCGGCCGTCTCGGCCTGCTCGTAACCGGGGGCGACCAGGCCGTACACCCGGCCGTCGGAGGCCAGCGCGCACTCGCCGATCGCGAACACGTGCGGGTCGGAGACCGTACGGCACTGCTCGTCGACCGTGATGCCGCCGCGCTCGCCGACCGTGAGGCCGCAGTCGCGGGCCAGCTGGTCGCGGGGGCGGACACCGGCGGAGAACACCACCAGGTCGGTGGCGAGTTCGGAGCCGTCGGAGAGCTTCATGCCGGTGACGGCACCGGCCTCGTCGACGACGATCTCCTGCGTGCCCACGCCCGTGTGGACGCTCAGGCCCATGTCCTCGATGGTGCGCAGCAGGGCCGCGCCGCCGCCCTCGTCGACCTGCACCGGCATCAGGCGCGGCGCGAACTCCACGATGTGGGAGGTGAGTCCGAGACCCTTCAGCGCACCGGCCGCCTCAAGACCGAGGAGACCGCCGCCGACCACCGCACCGGTCGTCGCCGTCTTGGCGTACTCCTCGATGGCGAGGAGGTCCTCGATCGTGCGGTAGACGAAACAGCCCTCGGCGTCCTTGTTGGGGACCGGCGGCACGAAGGGGAACGAGCCGGTGGCGAGGACGAGGGTGTCGTACTCGAAGACCTGGCCGGACCTGGCCGTGACCTTCTTCGCCTCGCGGTCGATCGTCTCCGCGGGGTCACCGACGTACAGCTCGATGCCGTGCGTGTCGATGAACTCCATGTCCGTCATGGAGAGGTCCTCGGGCGTCTTGCCCGAGAAGTACGAGGTGAGGGCGACGCGGTCGTACGCCGGACGCGGCTCCTCGCACAGCACGACCACGCGGTGCGTGGCGGTCAGGCCGCGCTCGGCGAGCGCTTCGAGGAAGCGCTGGCCGACCATGCCGTGGCCGACGAGCACGATCGTGGGGGTGGCCCCCAGGGTGGCGGTCATCAGGAGCCTCCATCGTTGGTAAGCAGGTGGAGCAGGGGGCCGTCGTCGGGGAGCGGCTCTGCTCCCTCCCAGGCGCGGGCGAGCGCGCCGACGGTGCCGAGTTCGCCGACGAGGACCCCGCCGACCAGGCGGTCGTCGCGGACGACGACCTTGCGGTAGGTGCCTCGGGTGGCGTCCGTGAGCTGGACGACGTCGTCCCCGGGGCGCGGCTCCGTCTCGCCGAACGCGGCGAGGTCGAAGGCGCTCTGACCGGGCAGCGTGAGCCGGGTCAGCGAACGGGTGCCGGTGTAGCGGGCGTGCGCCCGGCCGGCCAGCAACTCGGCCAGTACTTCGGCCTGTTCGAGGGCCGGAGTGGCCAGTCCGTAGACGGTGCCGTCGTGCTGGGCGCAGTCGCCGATGGCGTGGATGTACGGGTCGGAGGTGCGCAGCTCGTCGTCGACGACGATCCCCTTGCGCACGTCCAGTCCCGCGGCCTGCGCGAGGCCCGCGCGCGGGTGCACGCCGCAGGCCAGGACCACGAGGTCGGCGTCGAGGGCGTAGCCGTCGGCCATCTCGACCGAGCGGACCGCGCCGCCGACGCAGCGCACGTCACGTACCCGCAGGTCGGTGTGGACCTCGACACCGAGGTCCCCCAGGTGACGCCGGACGAGCTTCGAGGCGCTCGGGTCGAGCTGGCGCTCCATGAGCCGCTCGGACTGCTGGGCCAGGATGACCTGGGCGCCGCGCTGGGCGAGCGCACGGGCCGCGGAGACCCCGAGGAGCCCGCCGCCGATGACGACCGCCTTCACTCCCGGCCGGACCGCCTTGGACAGGCCCAGGCAGTCGTCCATGGTGCGGAAGGCGTGGACGCCCTCCGGCAGGACGTGGTCGGGCGTGAACAGGCCGCGCAGGGGCGGCAGCACCGGGTTCGAGCCGGTGGCCAGGACCAGCCGGTCGTATGCGATCTTCGAACCGTCCGCGCACTCGACGGTCCGCGCCTGACGGTCGATGCCGGTGACCCGGGCACGGGTGAGCTCCGCGGGTGCGGGCAGCGCGATCACGTCGGGGCTGTACCGTCCGGCCAGCACTTCGGCGAGGAGCACCCGGTTGTACGGGCGGTGCTCCTCGTCGCCGATGAGCGTGACGGGCGTGCCGAGCTCACCGAGCCGCCGGGCGAGTCGTACGCCCGCGAGGCCGGCGCCGATCACCACCACACGCGTATTCGAGGTCATGCACTTGAGCGTGCGGTGCCGGTGTTACCCGACCGCATCACCTCTGTTTCCCACGAGGAACGCTGCCCTCAGCGGGGGCGGCGGGCGAGTGTGAGGGTTCGGGGAGCGCGGTGGGGGCGGGCTGTGAGATCGGATCGGGGAGCGGAGAGGGCCGACCCCCGCCGCAACCTCAGATACTCCTCATTTACGTGGACCTCACACGCATCACCCTCCTAGGGTCGCGATCATGCCCGACATATCGCTGACCATGGTCGCTGTCCTGTGCCTCGCGGCCCTCGCGGCCGGCTGGATCGACGCCGTCGTCGGCGGCGGGGGCCTGCTCCTGCTCCCGGCGCTGCTGCTCGGCCTCCTCGCGAGCACGCCGGCCGCGTACGCGCTCGGCACCAACAAGGCGGTCGCGATCGTCGGCACGTCGGGCGCCGCGGTGACATACGCCCGCAAGGCGCCCGTGGATGTGCGGCTCGCCGTACGCATCGGGCTGGCGGCGCTCGCGGGCTCCTCCGGCGGCGCCTTCTTCGCGGCCGGCATGAGCACCGAGGTGCTGAAGCCCGTGATCATGGTGGTGCTGCTCGCCGTGGCCGCCTTCGTGATCCTGCGCCCCGCCTTCGGCACCGCCCCGGCGACGGGCCCGGCCACCCGCCGCCAGGTCCTCGCGGCGATCGGCCTGGCCGGCCTGGGCATCGGCTTCTATGACGGCCTGATCGGCCCCGGCACCGGCACCTTCCTGGTCCTCGCCCTCACCGCCGTCCTCCACCTCGACCTCGTCACCGCCTCCGCCACCGCCAAGATCGTCAACTGCTGCACCAACGCCGGCGCGCTCGCCACCTTCGCCTGGCAGGGCACGGTCCTGTGGCAGCTGGCCGCGCTGATGGCCGTGTTCAACCTGGCGGGCGGCATGCTGGGGGCCCGTACGGCGCTGAAGAAGGGCAGCGGGTTCGTCCGCGTGGTGCTGCTGACGGTGGTGTTCACGCTGGTGGCGAAGCTGGCGTACGAGCAGTGGGTGGCCTAGCCGGTCCCTTGGGGGGCCAGCGGGTCAGCGGCTGCCGGTGAGGTGGGCGAAGACGACGACGTTGCCCTGATAGCCGGTCGTCCGTGAGTAGCCGCCGCCGCAGGTGATCACCCGCAGCTCGGGGCGTGGCGCCGGGCCGTACACCTTCTCGTCGGGGAAGGCCTTCGCGTCGTACACCTCGACGGCGTGGACGGAGAAGAGCGCCGTGCCGCCGTCCCGTCGTTCCACCTCGATCGTGCTGCCCTTCTTCAGGGCGCCGAGGTGGTAGAAGACGGCGGGCCCTTCGGTGTTGTCGACGTGGCCCGCGACGATCGCGGTGCCCGTCTCACCGGGCGTGGTGCCGGCCTCGTACCAGCCGGCGAGGTTCTTCCGCTCGGCGGGCGGGACGTCGAGGCTGCCCGTCCTCGTCAGGCCGAGGCCCATGAGGGGAGCGTCGACGCGTATCGAGGGGATGCGGATGCGGTCGGGAGGGGAGGGGGGCAGGGCGGGGGCAGGGGAGCGAAGGGCTGTGGGGTGGGGGGCTGGCGAGCGGAGGCCTGGCGCGTGCGGGTCTGCCGAGCGGAGGCCTGGGGTGTGCGGCTCTGTGGGCTGCGGGTCGGCGTGCGAACCGTTCGACTCCCCCTGCGCGGCCGAGGGCTGCGGTGGCGCAGGCTTCTCGGTGCGGCTGCCCAGCAGCCAGGCGCCGGAGCACAGGGCCAGTACGGTGACGGCGGCTATGGCGGCGTCACCAAGGCCGCGGTGACTGCGGTGACTGCGCACGCGAGCCTCCTGGGACTCTCCTCGGGCCGCCCTCGTCCCCCTCCGGGCCGCGAGGGGCGTCGGACCCGGAGGGGGAGGGGACGTGCGGTACCCGGCGGACGGACAGCGGAGGGTGTCCGTCAGATCCCGTCGCCTCTCGCCCGGCGATGCAGGAGCCAGGTACCGCCCGCGGCGGCGACGGCGAGAGCCGCCACACCGGCCGCGGTCTGCACGGGATCGGGGCCAAGAGCGCCACCGACCCCCGTCTTCACACTTCCTCTCGGATACACCTGTTCGGCACGCGGGGCGGTCAGCGTGACCACCAGGTCCCCCGTCACCCGCCGTCCGTCCTCGGCGCAGGTCGCGACGATCTCGTACGTCCCCGGCTGCGCGCTCGGCGGCACCCGGAACTCCCCGGCGGCGTCCCGCTCGTGCGGCGCCAGCGTGAAGGAACCCGCGCCCACGGCGCTGGCGTCGCCCGCCGCCGTGACGCCGTCCCCGCAGTCGCCCGTCCGCACCGTGACCTCCCCGCCCGGCACGACCGACGCCGGGGACACCTCCAGGCCACCACCGTCGCCGCCGTACGCGGGCGTGACGACGAGCCCCACGGCCCCGGCGGCCAGCGCGGTCCCGGTCAGCAGACGGGCGGTACGTCGCATCGAAGTTCCTCCGCACTCAGCGGGGCCACGGCCCGCGACACCCCCATGTGCCGCTGCGTCGGTCGCGCCCCTGCCCTTTCGAGGTAAGTGGCAGTGGGGCCGGAGCGCTTCCCGAGGGGACGTCGAAAATTGCGGTGAATGGGTGTCGGCAGGGGAGGGCAGGATCGACGGCCGGTGGTGTTTCAGCAGGTCATCGTGTGTGCCGGCCGTGTCGCGGAAGAGAACCCGTTGGGCGCGGGGCGGGGCGTGTGAACGGGTGACGGGGTGGCGCGGGTGACGCGGGTGGCGCGGGTGGCGCGGGGCAACGGGACGCTACTGCGCCCGGTACTCCGCCAGCACCTCACCCACGGCCCGCCTCCCCACTCCCGCCAGGACCGGATTCGTCCCGTTCCCGCAGGTGTCGCCGTAGTGGTGCTCCGCCATCAACCCGAAGCACAGCGCCCACCCCCGCCCCCGCGCCCACGTCGCGTCGTCGACCTCGGCCGCCGCGCGGAATACCGCACGGGTCGCGGCGTCGAAGACCGCCCAGGCCGCGAGGGTGTCGGCCGCCGGGTCTCCGACGCCGAGGCCGCCGAAGTCGATGACGGCGGTGAGGCGGCCGGCGCAGGTCAGCAGGTTGCCCGGGAGGAGGTCGCCGTGCAGCCAGACGGGAGCGGCGTCCCACTGGGGGAGGCGGAGGGTCTCCTCCCAGGCGGCCGTCGCGACCTCGGAGTTCAGCACGCCGGCGGCGTCCAGGTCGCGGATCGCGGTCCGTACGTAGTCGTCGTGCTTGCCGACCGGGCCGCCCCGCCAGGACGGCGGCCCGCCCACGGCGTCCACCTTCCGCAGCGCCGCCACGAACCGGCCCAACTGCTCGGCGGCTTGCGGTAGTTCGACCAGCGGCGCGTCGTAGGAGTTCTCGCCGTCCAGCCACTCGTACACACCCCACGGCAGCCCGTACCCGGCACCGGGCTCCCCCTTCGCGAGCGGCGTCGGCACGGGGAGGGGGAGACGCGGGGCCAGGTACGGCAGCCAGCGGTGCTCCGTGTCGATCTGGCGGGCCCCGCCCGGCAGCCGTGGCAGCCGTACGACCATGTCGGCGCCCAGCCGGTACATCGCGTTGTCCGTCCCGGCGGAGGCGACCCGCGTCACCGGCAGCCCGGCCCACCGCGGGAACTGCTCCGCGACCAGCCGGGCGACCAGGCTCGCGTCGATGTCCAACTCGTCGGCGTGCGTCTTCGTGGGCGACGGCATACGGCTCCGTGGCGGCTCGGGGGCGGGCGGGCGGCAGCGGAGCCGGAGCGTATCCGGGCCCGCGTCACCGCTGCCACCGCATTTCCGCCCTCGCCCGAGCGCCGCCGACGGTCGCTCAGCCCACGTTCACCGCACTCCAGGCCGCCGCCACCGCGTGGTACTCCGCGCTTCCGGCCCCGTACAGGTCCTTCGCCGCGCTCAGCGTCGCCGTCCGCGCCCCCGCGTAGGTCGTCGAGGACGTCATGTAGACCGTCAGCGCCCGGTACCAGATCTTGCCGAGCTTGTCCCGGCCGATCCCGGTCACCGAAGAGCCGTCGCAGGTCGGCGAGTTGTAGCTGACGCCGTTGACCGTCTTCGCGCCGCTGCCCTCGGCGAGGAGGTACGCGAAGTGGTTGCCGACGCCCGACGAGTAGTGGACGTCGAGCGTCGCGGTCGTCGGGCTCCAGCAGTCCACCGAGCTGCCGTCCTTCGACGGCTTGTCCATGTAGCGCAGGGCGTCCCGGCTGAAGCCCGACCGGACGATCTTCTCGCCGATCAGATAGTCGCCCGGGTCCGAGGAGTTGGCGGCGTGGAACTCCACCAGCGTGCCGAAGATGTCCGAGGTCGCCTCGTTCAGGCCGCCGGACTCGCCCGAGTACGTCAGCGCCGCGGTCTTCGACGTCACGCCGTGCGTCATCTCGTGGCCGGCCACGTCCAGCGACACCAGCGGGCCGAGCTGGGTGCCGTCACCGTCGCCGTACGTCATGCAGAAGCAACTGTCGTCCCAGAAGGCGTTGTTGTAGTTCTTGCCGTAGTGCACACGGTTGAACGCCCCCTTGCCGTCACCGGCGATGCCGTTGCGGCCGTGGACGTCCTTGTAGTAGTCCCACGTCACGTCCGTGCCGTACTGCGCGTCCACCGCGGCCGTCGAGCGGTCGGCCGTCGTGCCCGTGCCCCAGTGGTTGTCGGCGTCCGTGAAGAGCGTCGCCGGGGCGCGGCCGAGGCAGATGGTCAGCAGGCAGGTGTCCGTCTTGTTCGCGGCGTCACCCGTGTAAGTGCCGCCGCGCGTCGCGTCCTTGAGCTGGTACGTCGATCCCGACCGGGTCGTCTCCAGCGGCACCGTGCCGCCGTACAGCGACCTCCCGTCACCGGACGCCGTCTCGATGCTGTCCCACGCGTCGATCCGCGTGCCGGTCGAGGCGTCGGTCAGCACCGTGCGCGCGACCGGGTTGCCGACGGAGTCCTGGGCGACCGCGTCGGTCCGCCAGGCCAGCTTCGGAGTGCCGTGCAGGGCGTCGACGACCAGCTCGGGCTTGGCCGTCAGCCGCTTCAGTGTCTCGCCGGCGTTCGCGGCACGCAGCAGCTGCGCCGCGAGGTCGGCCGCCTTCGGTGCCGAGATCCTGGGTGTCACACTCGACAGGGAGATCGGGCTCCTGGTCGCGCGCGAGGCGCTGCGGTACGTGCCGTCCTTCGCCAGGTGGACGACGAAGTCGCCGCCGAGGACGGGGAGTTGGCGGTAGGTGCGGTCGTAGCGGACGTGCTGGGTGCCGTCCGGGTCCACGATCACGTCCCGCACGGTGGTGTCCTGCGCGGCGGTCAGGCCCGGGCTCGCCGCGTGGTCGGTGAGGACCGACGCCGCGTTCTCGAGCGCGGTGGCCCTGGTCGGACTGTCGTCCGCGCCGGCGGTGGGGGAGAGGGCGGTGGCCAGCAGGGTGGCGCCGGCGGCGGCGATGCCCGCCGTGGCGAGTCGGGAACCCCGGATGTGCGGCCGTATTCGGCTCATCGGTCTCCTTGAACTGGGCGGCGCAGAGGATGACCAAGATTCAAGGGGGCGTGCACATGCCATGACCAGGGTGAATGCGTGCAGGTGTGTGAGGGGAGAGAATCGTTTCCGTGACCCTCTCTCCTCGACTCCCGTTCTTCGTCTACGGCACCCTGCGCCCCGGTGAGCCCAACCACGACCACTTCCTGCGCGGCCGCACCCTCACCGAGGAGCCGGCACGACTCGTCGGGGCGGCGCTGTACGACGGCCCCGGCTACCCGTACGCCGTCGAGGAACGGGGCGGCAGCGGAACGGTGTTCGGCGACCTGGTCACCGCCCGCCCCGAGGAGTACCCCGCGCTTCTGGCGGCCCTCGACCGCCTGGAGGAGTACGCGCCGGACGACCCGCGCAACCTCTACGACCGCATCGCCCGCCAGGTGATCCGCGACTCCGACGGAACGGCCGTACAGGCCTGGGTGTATGTCGCCGCCCCTGCCGTCGCCGCCCGCCTGCGCGCCCGCGGCAAGCTCATCGAGGGCGGCGACTGGGCGAGCCGGACGGCCGGCTGAGTC
Source organism: Streptomyces sp. DT2A-34 (assembly GCF_030499515.1). Lineage (NCBI taxonomy): Bacteria > Bacillati > Actinomycetota > Actinomycetes > Kitasatosporales > Streptomycetaceae > Streptomyces > Streptomyces sp. DT2A-34. The sequence goes on from NZ_JASTWJ010000001.1 coordinate 6,978,511, forward strand.
ACGCGCGCGCCCTGCTCGGCAGGGCGCGGACGGCTACGGCTTCACCGCCTCCACCCGCACCGCGCACGCCTTGAACTCCGGCATCCGCGACGTCGGGTCCAGCGCCGGGTTGGTCAGGGTGTTGGCGCGGCCCTCGCCCGGCCAGTGGAACGGCATGAAGACGGTGTCGGGGCGGATGCCGGTCGTGATGCGGGCGGCCCCGACCGCGCGGCCCCGACGCGAGACCACGGCCACCGGATCGCCCTCGGCCGCCCCGAGCCGCGCCGCCAGCCGGGGGTGCAGCTCCACGAACGGGCCCGGCGCGGCGGCGTTCAGCTCGTCGACGCGGCGGGTCTGGGCGCCGGACTGGTACTGCGCCACGACCCGCCCGGTCGTCAGCAGGACCGGGTACTCGTCGTCGGGTTCCTCGGCGATCGCCCGGTGCGAGACGGGGGCGAAACGGGCCTTGCCGTCCGGAGTGGCGAACCGGTCGAGGAAGAGGCGGGGCGTGCCGGGGTGCACCCCGGCGGCCAGGTCGTCGGCCTGTCCCGGGTCGTCGTCGCCGGGCGCATCCAGTGAGGCATCCTCGGAGTCGTCCGAGGCGTTCGAGCCGTCCGCGGCCGCCGGGCACGGCCAGAACACCCCGTTCTCCTCGATCAGCCGCCGGTACGTGATCCCGGAGTAGTCGGCGGGGCCGCCCGCGCTCGCCCGGCGCAGCTCCTCGAAGACCTCCTCGGGGTCGGTCGGGAACTTCTTCTCCATGCCCGGTTCCGCCCCCAGCCGGGCGGCCAGCTCGTGCATGACCTCGAGGTCGCTGCGGATCCCCTCCGGAGGGGTGATCGCGCGCCGCCGCAGCAGCACCCGGCCCTCCAGGTTGGTCGTGGTCCCTGTCTCCTCCGCCCACTGCGTGACCGGCAGGACGACATCCGCGAGCGCTGCCGTCTCCGACAGCACGACATCGCAGACGGCCAGGAAGTCGAGGGACTTGATGCGCTCCTCGATGTGTGCCGCGCGCGGCGCCGACACCACCGGGTTGGACGCCATCAGCAACAGTGCCCGGATGTCCGTACCCAGCGCGTCCAGCAGCTCGTACGCACTGCGCCCCGGCCCGGGCAGGCTGTCCGGGTCCACGCCCCACACCCCGGCGACATGCCGCCGCGCCGCCGGGTCGTCCAGCTTGCGGTAGCCCGGCAGCTGGTCGGCCTTCTGGCCGTGCTCGCGCCCGCCCTGCCCGTTGCCCTGCCCGGTGAGGCAGCCGTAGCCGGACAGCGGACGGCCCGCCCGCCCCGTGGCCAGGCACAGGTTGATCCACGCGCCCACGGTGTCGGTGCCCTTGGACTGCTGCTCGGGCCCGCGCGCGGTCAGCACCATCGCGTTCTCCGGCTCGCAGAACATCCGTACGGCTTCCCGGAGTTGAGGAACGGACACCCCCGTGATCCGCTCCACGAACTCCGGCCAGTGCGCCATCGCGGCGGCCCGCGCGTCCTCCCAGCCGACCGTGCGCTCCTGGACGTACTCCTCGTCCACCCGCCCCTCGGCGACGACCAGGTGCAGCAGGCCGAGGGCCAGCGCGAGGTCGGTGCCCGGCCGGGGCATCAGGTGCAGGTCGGCCTGCTCGGCGGTCTTGGTGCGGCGCGGGTCGACGACGATGAGCGTGCCGCCGTTCTCCTTCAGCTCGTTGAAGAAGCGGAGCGACGGCGGCATCGTCTCCGCCAGGTTCGAGCCGACCAGGATGACGCAGCCCGTCTTCGGGATGTCCTCCAGCGGGAACGGCAGCCCGCGGTCCAGGCCGAACGCCTTTATCCCGGCCGCGGCCGCCGACGACATGCAGAAGCGGCCGTTGTAGTCGATCTGCGAGGTGCCGAGCACGATCCTCGCGAACTTGCCGAGGTTGTACGCCTTCTCGTTCGTCAGGCCGCCTCCGCCGAAGACCCCGCACGCGTCCGGGCCATGTTCCGTACGCGTGCGGCCCAGGCCCTCGGCGATGCGGTCCAGCGCCTCGTCCCAGGTGGCGGGCACGAGCGCGCCGCCCGACCGCACCAGCGGCGAGGTCAGGCGGACGCTCGACGCCAGCACCGCGGGCGCCGTACGGCCCTTGCCGCACAGCGCCCCCTTGTTCACCGGGAAGTCCGGGCGCTCGACCACCGCGACACCCCCGTCCTGCAGGGGCGTGAGGTTCATTCCGCACTGCAGGGCGCAGTACGGGCAGTGCGTGGGCGTCGCGGAGTTCGGCATACCGTCCAGCGTGAGTCGGGCGTGTTACGTGCACGGCGGCTCCCTGTTACGCGGCCGGGACGGTGACCTCCCCGCCGCCGCCCGGCCGCCGTGAGGCGCACGGGCGCCCGGCCCGGAGTCGCCGGGTGCCGTAGTCGGCTGGTCACGCTGTGTGGAGACTTGAAAGTCCGGAATGGTTTGCCCGGGATGTCGAACGCCGCGCGGAGATACGGTGCGCCAAGCAGGCCGCGCGCATGCCACCGCGGGGGCAACGCCCTCACCCTCGCGCCCCCGCGCCAGCTCGCCCACGTCGACCGCACGACCCTCACCCACGGTCGTTTCTGTTCACAATTAATGATGCTTTGACGGATCGTGGGCCAGGATCAGCGAAGATCGCGTACGCCGGTCCTGGGCGCGCGGCACGCTCCGGGGTCCCGTACCACTCGTCCCCGGAGGTTCCGCATGGCAAGAGGGACGGACCTCGTCGCGGCGACGATCCGGCACGCCCGCGCACGCCGCGACGCCGCGCGGCAGTCGGGGCTACGGCCACCCGATACCCCCGGCGCGCCCGATGCCCCCGGCGCGCCCGATGCCCCCGGCGCGCCCGATGTCCAGGCCCTTCCCGCTGACCGGACTCCGCCCGCCCGCGAACGCGACCGCCAGGTGAAGATCGCCAGCCACCTGTCCCATCCCCTGGTCGACCAGGCCCTCGACCAGGTCGCGCACAAGCCCGCGACGCGCTGAGCCACGCGGCCGCGCGGCCGTATCGCCACCCTTCCGGCGCCACGTGGCGCATGACACGTCCATGCCAGGATTGCATCCGGGAAGGACCAGGGAAGTCATAGGGGCGCCCCATGATCGCCGTGAAGGGATGACCCGTGACGCTCGCTGCTGCACCACCCATACCCCGGGCTGCAGGATCGTTTCCGCTCATTGGCCACGCTCTGAAGATGCGCGACAACCTCGGTTTCATCGCCTCGCTGCGTGAGACGGGGGAACCTCTGATCGAGATCGTCCTGCAACCCGGGACGCGGACCGTCGTGGTCCAGGATCCGACCCTGATCCACCAGATGCTGAAGGCTCTCGCGCCGACCCTCGACAAGGGACGGTTCTTCGACAAGATGGGCCAGTTGCTGGGCGACAGCGTGGTCACCGCCGCCGGCCGGACCCATGTACGCAAGCGCCGCCAGCTCCAGCCGGCGTTCGCCCACACCGAGATCACCCGCTACGTCGACATCATGCGCGCCGAGGTGACGGCCGCCGTCGCCGCCTGGAAGCCCGGACAGGCGCTCGACGTCCGTGAGGCGATGGTGCAGCTCAGCCTCAACATGCTTGCGAAGACCGTGTTCTCGGGCAGCCTCGACGAGGCCACCTTCCGCCGGCTGCGCAGCGACCTGTCGGTGGTGATGAACGGCGTCGGCGCCCGCATCATGCTGCCCGACTGGGTCGAGCGCCTGCCGCTTCCCTTCAACCGCCGCTTCGACCGCGCCCGAGCCGCCGTACGGGCCACCATCAACTCGGCCGTCGACGAACTGCAGGCCTCCGGGCACGACACCGGGGACATGCTGTCCATGCTGCTGCGCGCCGTCGACGAGGAGACCGGCCAGCCGCTGACCGGGCATCAGATCTGCTCCGAGATCCTCACCCTGGCCGTGGCCGGCACCGAGACCACCGCTTCGGTGCTGTCCTGGATCCTGTACGAACTCGCCCGCCACCCCGAGATCGAAGCGCGCGTCCTGGCGGAGCTGGACGAGGTCGTCGGCGAGCGGCCGGTCGCCTTCGACGACCTGAGCCGCCTGCCGTACCTGAACCGGGTGATCACCGAAACCCTGAGGCTGCACCACACCGGTTGGCTCGTCACCCGCCGCACGACCACCGAGACCCGGCTCGGCGAGTGGACCCTGCCCGCCGACACCGAACTGGCCTACTGCCAGCACGCGCTGCACCGCGACCCCGAGCTCTTTCCCGATCCGCTCGCCTTCGACCCGGAGCGGTGGCAGGGCGATGCCCCAGAACCCCGGCTGGGCGCGTTCCTGCCCTTCGGGGACGGCAAGCACAAGTGCATCGGAGACCGCTTCGCCCTCGCCGAAATGATCACGGCGATCGCGACGATCCTGCGGACGGTACGGCTGGAACTCGCCGAGGGACAGACCGTCCAACCCGTGGCCCGGGCCACCGTACGGCCCCGCACCCTGGAGATGACCGTCCGCCCCCGGACCAGATGACCACTGGTCAGGGGGCGTCTTCCGAACGGGAGGCGCCCCCCGGTCCGGACCGTCCGCCGGTTCCCGGCGATTGCCGGCGGTGGGTGGCCACGACGGCGGTCAGGATGTCGGTCAGCGCGTCGGTGTCCCGGCTCAGGTCCCGCGTACTGCGCGCGGCCACCTCGGTCACACCGTGCTCGCCGGCCGCTCCGACGGCCCACAGAAGGATCTTCAGCTGCTGCACGACCGGGGCGAGGTAGCCGGCCAGGGCCTCGCTCTCGGTGAGGGTGCAAAAGCCCGGTCGGACACCGAAGAACCGCTCGATGCCGGCGATGTTCTCCGGGCTCGTCATCTGCTCGTTCTCGAAGATGTAGTGGACCGTCTGCTTGCTGATCTGCGCGCCGTGCCCCTGGGCGCCCCGGGCGATCTCGGAGAGGAAGTACTCCCGAGCCTTCCTGCGGCGGGTCGCCGGAGGCTTCAGCCGGGTCTGGCGCAGAAACCTCAGACGGCGCACGATGCGCTTCTGCGCGGCCGCCCTGGAGTTGTCGCGCTCCGGGTCCGCGCCGTCGAGCAGGGCCGACACACGCTCGGGGGCGACCCCGGTGGCGTGGCTGATCTTCTCCGGCCGCAGAAGGAGCTCGAACGACGTGCGCGCTGTCGCCGGCAGGCTCCGCGCGAGATCGTCCAGTTCGTCGAGGAGAGCGGTGAGCTCGTCGAAGTCCGCGTCCTCGGCGGTTGCCGGCTCGTCGGCGTCGTCGTTCACCTGGGCTCTCCATGACTGGGCCAGCGGGGCAGGCAGAGATCGTACGGTGCCGGCCCACCGGACGCCGCGATCGTTCACAATCCTTGACACTTTTGCTCCGGGTGCACCAGGATCTTCGCGCAGCTCCGGCCTGGGGGCCGCCCCTGGCCGCCCGCGCCGGAGTGCCCGCCGCGCGGCCCGAGGGGCTGGGGGTGTTCGCGGAGGGTTCTACGGTGATCGAGGCCATCTCCCGGGCACTCAACGAGTCCCGCAGGGGCGTCCGCAAAGTCGACCTCCAAGCGCGCCCGCCGTGCTCGCGACCGGAAGACCGCGATCGCTCACCCTTATTGAGGCTTCGCCGCACGGCCGTACAACACGGCCGTACAGCCGTACAACACAGCCGTACAAAGATGAACGACCCCTACCGCCTCGTGGCGAGCGCCTGGGCCACCCCGGGTTCCTTCCGCCCGAGGTAGCGGGGGTCCGGCTCGAAGACGGCGTCCAGGGCCGCCTTGCCCGCCGCGAAGATCTCCCGGGTGCCGCCGTAGTACCAGGTCACGTCGTGCTTGGCGTCGACCCCGACGCCGTACGACGCCACCCCCGCCTCCTGGCACAGCGCGACCGCCCGCCGGATGTGGAAGCCCTGGCTGATCAGCACCGCCTCGTCGACGCCGAAGATCTTCTTGGCGCGGACACAGGAGTCCCAGGTGTCGAAGCCGGCGTAGTCGCTGACGATGCGTGTGTCGGGCACGCCGTGCCTGGTCAGATACGTGCGCATGGCGTCGGGCTCGTCGTAGTCCTCGCGGCTGTTGTCGCCGGTGACGAGGACGACCTCGATACGGCCCGCGCGGTACAGCTCGGCCGCCGCGTCGAGCCGGTGCGCGAGGTACGGCGACGGCTCGCCCTCCCACAGACCGGCACCGAAGACGACGGCGACGTCGGTACGCGGCACGTCGGCCGTCGTGCGCAGCCGGTCCCCGGTCACGACATGCATCCAGGTGGCCGGAAGCAGCGCCAGCACGCACCCGGCCATCACGGCCCGCACCAGCCGCCGCCGCCCCGCACGGGTCCGCGGCAGTCGTGGTCGGGGCAGCCTCGGTCTGCGCATCTGGTGGTCCCTCCCCGGTCGTCCGACCGCCTGTTCTCGACAGTCAGGGACGTCCTGTCACCCTCCGCGGTTCACCGCCGCCGACGTGACCAGGTTCACTTCGCCCTCGAATACGCAGGTCACGCCACCTCACAGCGCCCTGGCACCCCGCCGTGAACCCGGTGTAAAAACCCGTTATTCACGCGCAACGGGGAGGCAACGTCCCGCCGCCACCATCGGTTCATGACGGCGTCGAACCCGCTTCACGACGAGTCCACGACCCTCCCCGGCCCGGGGGCCCACCTCGACAGTACGGCGCACATCATGAACCGGATCAGCAGCCAGCTCACCAGCCAGCTCAGCCTCGTCTCGCTCGACGGCAGGCGGCGCCCCGCCCCGCCCGCGCTCGTCGTCGTGGCCCACGGCAGCCGCGACCCGCGCGCCCTGAGCACCGTACGCGCGCTCCTCGACAAGGTCCGCGAGCTGCGCCCCGGCCTGCCGGTCCGCCTCGGCCACATCGAGCTGAACGAGCCCCTGCTCCCGGACACCCTCGCCGCCCTCGGCGACCGCGAGGCGATCCTCGTCCCGCTCCTCCTCAGCCGCGGCTACCACATCAAACGGGACATCCCCGAGATGGCCGCCGACTCGGAGGTACGCGCACGCGTGGCCGGCGCACTCGGCCCGCACCCCCTGCTGGTGGAGGCCCTGTACGCCCGCCTGGTCGAGGCCGGCTGGCGCACCCGGACGGACGACGCCGTGCGCCGCAGGAGCGCGGTGGTCCTGGCGGCGGCAGGCTCCCGCGACCCCGAGTCCAAGGTCGACACCAACCGCACGGCTCAGCTCCTGGCCGACCGCCTGGGTGTCCCGGTGGTCCCGGCCTACGCGACAACGGCCGCCCCGACGGTCCCGGACGCCATCCGCGCCCTGGCCGCCCGGGGCCGCACAAGGGTGGCGATCGCCTCCTACTTCACAGCCCCCGGCCGCTTCGCGACGGAGTGCGCACAGGCGGCCCCGTGGATCGCCTCGGCACCGCTGGGCACCCACCCCGCGATGGCGAAGCTGCTCCTCCACCGCTACGACCAGATGGCGGCGACGCCGGTGACGGCGGCACCGGAACTGGCGTCGGCTTAGAACGCCGGGCAACGGGCACGCCCTGGATTCAGGGGCGCGGGGCTGTATCGAGATGCGGCTCCGCCGCGTGGGCGCGACCAGCCACGAACGACCCGCACACGCGCCACCTCAGCACCCGGCAGATGAGTAGGCCCGACGCAGCCCTCCGTTTGTCAGTGTCTGCCCGTACTGTCGGACCATGTACTACGACGAGTCGGCAGTAGAACGCTGGGCCCCCGAACCCGACAAACGCCCAGGCCGCACGGCCTTCCAACGTGATCGCGCCCGCGTACTGCACTCCGCTGCCCTCAGAAGGCTCGCCGGCAAGACCCAGGTAGTCACCCCAGGGACCCACAGCAACGCCTGGGACCCGAGCCCCCGCACCCGCCTCACCCACTCCCTGGAGTGCGCCCAAGTCGGCCGAGAACTCGGCGCAGCCCTCGGCTGCGACCCCGACCTGGTAGAAGCCGCCTGCCTCTCCCACGACCTCGGCCACCCCCCCTTCGGCCACAACGGCGAAGTCGCGCTCAACGAATTCGCCGAGGACTGCGGCGGCTTCGAGGGCAACGCCCAGTCCCTGAGACTCCTCACCCGCATCGAACCCAAGCGCTTCACCCCGGAGGGCTCGGTAGGCCTCAACCTCACCCGGGCCACCCTCGACGCCGCCACCAAGTACCCTTGGTCCCGCGGCGCCCACCCCGCCGCCCCGACCTCCCCGAAGTTCGGTGTCTACGACGACGACCGCCCCGTCTTCGACTGGGTCCGCAAGGACGCCCCCGGCACCCGCACCACCTTCGAGGCCCAGGTCATGGACTGGTCCGACGACGTGGCGTACTCGGTGCACGACGTCGAGGACGGCCTGCACGCCGGCCACATCGACCCCAACTGCCTGCACGCCGAGCCGGAACGCCAGGCGGTCTTCGCGGTCGCCATCGGCCGGTACGTCCCGCACGACACCGACCCGGCGGAACTGTCCGCCGCCCTCGACCGCCTCCAGGAAGAACCCTGGTGGCCGCACGGCTACGACGGCTCGGCCGTCGCCCAGGCCCGCCTCAAGGACGCCACGAGCCAGCTGATCGGCCGGTTCTGCCTGGCTGCCGAGAGCGCCACGCGCGCGGCGTTCGGCAGCGGCCGGCTCACCCGCTACGGCGCCGAACTCGTCGTACCGCACGGGACCCGCCTGGAGTGCGCGGTCCTCAAGGCCGTCGCCGACCGGTACGTCATGCAGCGCGCCGAGCAGGAGCGGCTCCGTGCCGACCAGCGGATCGTGGTCGCCGAACTGGCCGAGGCGCTCACCGCCCGCGCACCCGACGGGCTGGACCCGCAGTTCCGGGCCCTGTTCGACACGGCGGCCGACGACCGTGCCCGCAAACGCGTGATCGTCGACCAGATCGCCTCCCTGACGGACGCGTCGGCACGCGCCCTGCACGGGCGGCTCACACAACGGGCCTGAGGAGCACCGTGGGTCACAGAGCACTGTCGGTGAAAGAGCACCGTGGGCCAAAGAGCACCGTGGGCCAAAGAGCACCGTGGGCTGAAGCGCACCGTCCATCAGCGCGTTGCCGAGCCGGGTCCGCAGATGGAACACCCGGTTCCCCTGCCGCCGTGACTACACCAGCCCGGCCTCCCGCAGCACCGTCGCATGCCGGCTGGCCGTCGGCGGGGTGAGCTGGAGGAGTTCGGCGAGCTCGTTCGTGGTGCGCGGATGTGCCAGGGCGTCCAGGACCACGGCCCGGGTCGGGCCGATGAGCTGGGCCACCGGCAGCTGCTCGGTGGCCGCCCGCCGGGAGCGGGCCGGCCAGCCGGGTGCCGGGTTCAGCGGATGGACCAGGACGGGGGCGAGGTCCGGGTCGGCGAGCGTCACCGGGGTGCGGACGAAGAGAAGGCCGGGACGATCGTCAGCGGGCGCCCCTCCAGCCGTAGCCCCCGGTCGAAGGGGTAGTCGGCGACCAGCGCCTCCTCCTCCCGGCCGACGACCGTGTCGTAGCTGGAGATCGGGCCCTGAGGGCCCGCGCTCAGCGCCGCCTCCGCCCGGATCGAGCGGTCCGCCGCCACCGCCGCGCGGATCGCCGGGAGATACGGCTCCACCGCCACCGCGTAATGGCGGCGCAGCGCCTCCCCGAGCAGTTCCAGCGCTCGCGGCTGCGGAACATGATCAGCCCACCTTGATCGCCCTCGCCCAGCCGCCTTATCCCCGGCGGAAGGGCCTGCGGGGACAGCATCGACAGCTCGCGCGTGAGCCGCCGCTTCGGCCTGCCGAGCACCAGGTCGATGCCCGCGTCCAGATCCGCGACGCCCTGCCCGGGGGTCAGGAAGTCCGGAAAGTACGAGGCGCGGCGCGCGACCGGCATCAGCGCGGCCGCCATCGAGGTCAGCCCGGCCCGGGGAGCCCGGCGCGCACCTCGCGCCGCCAGGGATCGAAGACCAGCGCGGCGCTGCGGTCCTGCAGCCGCATCAGGCTCAGCACGGTCTCCCACAGCGGGTCCGGTTGGCCGGCGACCCGGAATCGGTTCAGGTCCTCCGCGGTGAAGTCGATGCGCAGCATGCGTCCCCGATGCGTCTGCAAGCGTTTGCTGAACTCCTCCCCCATAGCCACGGAACGGGCGGGCCCCGCGGAACGGACTCTTCTCATCGCGTTCTGAGCGAATGTCCCGACAACTCCCGGCCATCGAGGCACCCTTGGCGCGGTGGGGGAGCGCCTGTCCCGGAGGAGGCAGGCGCCGCCCGCCTCCTCTGCTCCGCCGGGCTCCTCCGGGGTGCGATCACCCACCCGCGACGGGTGGGACACACGGGACGAACGGGCACTCGAAAGTGACCCTGCGTGGCCTGATCGGGTCACCCCCTCTTCCCGCATCACGCTGCGTGCGGGACGCTCGTGTGGCGGCACCCTTACGAGGAGGCATCAAGTGGTCGACGCGGATCAGACATTCGTCATCGTCGGAGGCGGACTCGCCGGCGCGAAGGCGGCCGAGACGCTCCGGGCGGAGGGCTTCACCGGGCGGGTGATACTGATCTGCGACGAGCGCGACCACCCGTACGAGCGCCCGCCCCTCTCCAAGGGCTACCTCCTCGGCAAGGAGGAGCGCGACAGCGTCTTCGTGCACGAGCCCGCCTGGTACGCGCGCAACGACATCGAGCTGCACCCGGGCCAGACCGTCGACGCGATCGACCGTACGGCGAAGACGGTGCGGTTCGGCGAGGACGGCACGGTCGTCCACTACGACAAGCTCCTGCTGGCCACCGGCGCCGAGCCGCGCCGCCTGGACATCCCGGGCACGGACCTGGCCGGCGTCCACCACCTGCGCCGCCTCGCGCACGCCGAGCGCCTCAAGGGGGTCCTGGCCTCGCTCGGCCGCGACAACGGCCACATCGTGATCGCCGGCACCGGCTGGATCGGCCTGGAGGTCGCGGCGGCGGCCCGCGAGTACGGCGCGGAGGTCACGGTCGTCGGGCCGGATCCGACTCCCCTGCACGGCGTCCTGGGCCCCGAGATCGGCGGACTCTTCGCCGAGCTGCACCGCGAGCACGGGGTGCGCTTCCACTTCGGCAGGCGGCTGACGGAGATCGTCGGCCAGGACGGCATGGTGCTGGCCGCCCGTACGGACGACGGCGAGGAGCACCCCGCGCACGACGTCCTGGCGGCGATCGGAGCGGCCCCGCGGGTCGCTCTCGCGGAGGCGGCCGGGCTGCAGATCGCCGACCGTACGAACGGTGGCGGCGTGGTGGTGAACGAACAGCTGCGCACCTCCGACCCCGACATCTACGCGGCCGGGGACGTGGCCTCCTTCCCGCACACCCTGTTCGGCACCCGGCTGCGGGTGGAGCACTGGGCCAACGCACTGAACGGCGGCCCGGCGGCGGCGCGGGCGATGCTCGGGCAGGACGTCACCTACGACCGTCTGCCGTACTTCTTCTCCGACCAGTACGACTTGGGGATGGAGTACTCCGGCTGGGCGCCGCCGGGGTCGTACGACGAAGTGGTGATCCGGGGGGACGCGGGGAAGCGGGAGTTCATCGCGTTCTGGGTCAGGGACGGCCGGGTGCTGGCCGGGATGAACGTGAACGTGTGGGACGTCACAGAGCCGATCCAGCGGCTGATTCGTTCCAGGGCGCGGGTCGACACGGATGCTTTGGCGGATCCCCATGTCGCGCTTGAGGGGCTGATCGCCTAGTCGTCTGCTGGGTTTCGTCGTCTCGCGGGTGCGGGTTGGCTGTGGCTGGTCGCGCCCACGCGGCGGAGCCGCATATCGATACAGCCCCGCCCCCAGGGCGTAGAGCTCGCGCCAGATGTGTCAGTCCGCCCCCGTAGAATTCACGCGTGGCAGGACGGATCAACGACGAGGACGTGAAGGCGGTACGGGACGCGGTCCCGATCGACGCCGTGGTGTCCGAGTACCTCCAGCTGCGCGGCGCGGGCGGCGGGAACCTCAAGGGGCTGTGCCCCTTCCATGACGAGAAGTCGCCGTCCTTCCAGGTCAGCCCGAGCAAGGGGCTCTTCCACTGCTTCGGCTGCCAGGAGGGCGGCGACACCATCACGTTCGTGATGAAGGTCGACCACCTCTCCTTCTCCGAGGCGGTCGAGCGCCTCGCCGCCCAGGCCGGCATCACCCTGCGCTACGAGGAGGGCGGGTACAACCCCTCCCACCAGCGCGGCGAGCGCATCCGCCTGGTCGAGGCCCACAAGATCGCCGCCGAGTGGTACGCCGAGCAGCTCGCCACCAGCCCCGAGGCCGACACCGGCCGTATCTTCCTCGCCGAGCGCGGCTTCGACCAGGCCGCCGCGGTCCACTTCGGCGTCGGCTACAGCCCCCAGGGCTGGGACCACCTCACCCGCTACCTCCGCGGCAAGGGCTTCGCCGACAAGGAGCTCCTCCTCTCCGGGCTCGCGCAGGAGGGCCGCCGCGGCCCCATCGACCGCTTCCGGGGCCGTCTGATGTGGCCGATCCGCGACATCGGCGGCGACGTGGTCGGCTTCGGCGCGCGCAAGCTGTACGAGGCCGACAACGGGCCCAAGTACCTCAACACCCCAGACACGGCGATCTACAAGAAGTCCCAGGTCCTGTACGGCATCGACCTCGCGAAGCAGCACATCGCCAAGTCCAGCCGGGCCGTCGTCGTCGAGGGCTACACGGACGTCATGGCCTGCCACCTCGCCGGCGTCACCACGGCCATCGCGACCTGCGGTACGGCCTTCGGCGGCGAGCACATCCGGATCCTGCGCCGACTGCTGATGGACAACGGCTCGGCCCGCGTCATCTTCACCTTCGACGGCGACGCGGCAGGCCAGAAGGCGGCCCTGCGCGCCTTCGAGGACGACCAGAAGTTCGCCGCCGAGACGTACATCGCGATCGCGCCGGACGGCATGGACCCCTGCGAACTGCGCCTGGCGAAGGGCGACGAGGCGGTCGCCGAGCTGGCCGAACCGCGTACGCCGCTCTTCGAGTTCGCGCTGCGCCAGATCGTCCTGCGCTACGACCTCGACACCCCGGCCGGCCGCGCCGCCGCGCTGGACGAGGCGGCGCCCATCGTCGCCCGCATCAAGAACAGCGGCGCCCAGCACGAGGTGGCCGTCCAGCTCGCGGGCATGCTCGGCATCCTCGACACCCAGTTCGTGGTGAAGCGGGTGGCACAGCTGGCGCGTTGGGCGCGGGAGCGGGGCGGCAGAGGACAGGCGCCCGCGTCCGGCCCGGGCTCCCGCAACCCGCAACAGCAGTACGACGCCGCCCCCGGCCCCCGCGCCTCCGGCCCGGCCCTGACCCTGCGCAACCCCGTCTACGCCACCGAACGCGAACTCCTCAAACTCGCCCTCCAGCGCCCCGAGTTGGTCTCCCCGGCGTTCGACGCGTACGGCGTCGACGAGTTCACCGCCGCGCCGTACGCCGCCGTACGCCAGGCGATCATGGACGCGGGCGGCGCCGAGTACGGCATCCAGGACGCGCAGGAGTATCTGGTCCGCGTCCGCGAGGCGGCCCCCGACGACCAGGTCCGCGCGATGGTCACGGAGCTGGCGGTCGAGGCGATCATGCGCAGGACGGTCGACGAGAACTACGCCGGCGAACAACTCGTGACGGTCCGCCGCCGCGCCGTGGAACGCCGCGTCCGCGACATCCAGAGCCAACTGGCCCGCCTGGGCGCGGGCGGCGACCCGGCCCAACTGGCCGCCGTCCAGAACGAACTGTGGGTGTTGCAGCAGTACGACCAGGCATTGCGGGGGCAGGGCGCGGCGGCGCTCTGAGCGATTCGCGCGATTCGCGTACGACTGGGTAACCGCTCGGTCACGCACCGGACTCAAAAAGTCACCGCACGCCCCTCGTGGCGGCGATGTGTCGTACTCCACACTGGGTTCCGGTGCCTGAGTCCTCGGAGCGCGGCCGACCCGTTCCCCACGGGTCCCACACCCCCGCGGTTCCGCTCATCGCGTACGGGACGGACAGCGGCGAGGCCGCCGACTCCGCCCTCGAAGCAGCGCTGCCGTACGCCTCGGCAGCGATCACCCTGGAGGTCGCCCCCGTGCAGACCCAGACCCTCGTCCAGACCGACGCCAGTACCGCGACCGGCGCTGACAGCACCGAGCCGGATGCGGAGGCCGACGTTCTCGTCGCGGTGCCGCCGCAGAGCCGTGTCGCGCACCACCCCGAGACGGAGCCGGAGGCCTCGCCCGAGCCCGCTGAACCGCCCGCGGAGGCCCTGGACGGCGCCGAGGCCGCCGACGCCGCCGAGCCGGTCGAAGCGCCGTTGCCGGCCCGGGCCCGCGCCGACAACAGCGGTCCCTCCTCCGACCTGTTCCGCCAGTACCTGCGGGAGATCGGCCGTATCCCCCTCCTCACCGCGGCCGAGGAGGTCGAACTGGCCCGCCGCGTGGAGGCCGGCCTGTTCGCCGAGGAGAAGCTGAGCAGCACCCCCGATCTGGAGAGCCGGCTCGCCCTCGACCTGGACCGCCTGGTCGTCATGGGCCGGATGGCCAAGCGGCGGCTGATCGAGGCCAACCTGCGGCTCGTCGTGTCCGTGGCGAAGAGGTACGTCGGCCGCGGCCTGACCATGCTGGACCTCGTCCAGGAGGGGAACCTCGGCCTGATCCGGGCCGTGGAGAAGTTCGACTACGCCCGTGGCTACAAGTTCTCGACGTACGCCACCTGGTGGATCCGCCAGGCCATGTCCCGCGCCCTCGCCGACCAGGCCCGCACCATCCGCGTCCCGGTCCACGTCGTCGAGTTGATCAACCGGGTTGTCCGGGTCCAGCGCCGCATGCTGCAGGAACGCGGCTACGAACCGACGCCGGAAGAGGTGGCCGCCCACCTCGACCTCCTGCCCGAGCGCGTCAGCGAGGTCCTGCGCCTGGCCCAGGAACCGGTGTCCCTGCACGCCCCCGTGGGCGAGGAGGACGACGTGGCGCTCGGCGACCTCATCGAGGACGGCGACGCGACGTCCCCGGTCGAGTCGGCGGCGTTCCTGCTGCTCAGGGAGCACCTGGAGGCGGTCCTGTCGACGCTGGGGGAGCGGGAGCGGAAGGTCGTACAACTGAGGTACGGCCTGGCGGACGGCCGCCCCCGCACGTTGGAGGAGATAGGCCGCATCTTCGGCGTGACCAGGGAACGCATCCGCCAGATCGAGTCGAAGACCCTGAACAAACTGAGGGACCATGCATTTGCGGATCAGCTGAGGGGCTATCTGGACTGATGCCGTCCGCGGTCCGGTGGGGGCTGGTCGCGCAGTTCCCCGCGCCCCTAGGTGGGTCCAGCCGCCGTCAGTCGCATGGCGCCGTAGCTCTTCGGGCAGCCGTGCCCCTGGGGCGGCGCCCACCCGAGCAGTCGGCTCCGTACGCCCGCCGCAGCTGCGGGCAGTCGTGCCGCTGGGGCGGCACGGGTGGGCGCAGCGGCACCCCGCCAACGCGGGCGAGTGCACCCACCCGGCCTCAGCCCGGCGCCGGGTCACGACGTCAGTCGACCTCGGCCACCGCCTGCGCGAACTGCGCCTTGTACAACCGCGCATAAGCCCCGTCGGCCGCCAACAGTTCCCCGTGCGCGCCCTGTTCCACGATCGACCCGTTCTCCATGACGAGGATCGTGTCCGCGTCCCGGATCGTCGACAGACGGTGCGCGATGACGAACGACGTACGCCCGTGCGCCAGCTTGGCCATGGCCTTCTGGATCAGCACCTCGGTACGGGTGTCGACCGACGAGGTCGCCTCGTCCAGCACCAGGATCACCGGGTCGGACAGGAACGCCCGAGCGATGGTGATGAGCTGCTTCTCACCGGCGCTCACCCCGCTGCCCTCGTCGTCGATCACCGTGTCGTACCCGTCGGGCAGCGTACGGATGAACCGGTCGGCGTGAGCGGCCCGCGCCGCCTCCTCGATCTCCCCCCGGTTCACGTCCCTGGACGCCCCGTACGCGATGTTCTCCGCGATCGTGCCGCCGAACAGCCAGGTGTCCTGCAGCACCATCCCGATCCCGGCCCGCAGTTCGTCCCGGGACATCCGCGCGATGTCGACCCCGTCGAGGGTGATGCGTCCGGACGAGACGTCGTAGAACCGCATCAGCAGGTTCACCAGCGTCGTCTTGCCGGCCCCCGTCGGACCGACGATCGCGACCGTGTGCCCGGGTTCCACCGTCAGCGACAGGTCCTCGATCAGCGGCTTCTCGGGGTCGTACCGGAAGGACACGCCCTCCAGCGCCACCCGCCCCCGCAGCTCCTCCGGCCGCACCCCCGGCACGGGATCGGCCTCCTGCTCCTCCGCGTCCAGGAGCTCGAAGACCCGCTCGGCGGACGCGACACCCGACTGCACGAGGTTCGCCATCGAGGCGACCTGCGTCAGCGGCATCGAGAACTGCCGCGAGTACTGGATGAAGGCCTGCACGTCACCGATCGACAGCGAGCCCGACGCGACCCGCAGACCGCCGACGACCGCGACGAGCACATAGTTGATGTTCGACACGAACAGCATCAGCGGCTGCATGATCCCGCTGTTGAACTGCGCCTTGAACCCGGCCTCGTACAGCGCCTCGTTCTGCTCGGCGAACTGCTTGGCCGACTGCTCCTGCCGCCCGAACACCTTCACCAGCGTGTGCCCGGTGTACATCTCCTCGACGTGCGCGTTGAGCTTGCCGGTCGACCGCCACTGCTGCACGAAGTGCGGCTGCGACCGCTTGCCGACGCGCGTGGCGACCATGAACGACAACGGCACGGTCACCAGCGCGACCAGCGCCAGCAGCCACGACACCCAGAACATCATCGCCAGCACACCGATGATGGTGAGCACGGAGTTGATGAGCTGGCCCATCGACTGCTGCAGCGTCTGCCCGATGTTGTCGATGTCGTTGGTCGCCCGCGACAGCACCTCACCGCGCTGCCGCTTGTCGAAGTACGACAGCGGCAGCCGCGACAGCTTCGCCTGGACGTCCTCGCGCATCCGGTACATGGTGCGGTTCACGGCCCGGTTCACCAGCCGCGTCGCCACCGCCATCAGCAGACCGGCGACGACGAACACGGCGAGCGCGAACAGCAGCACGCTGCCCACCGCGCCGAAGTCGATGCCCTCGCCCGGCGTGAAGTCGGTGCTGCGGAGCATGTCGGCGATCTCGCTGTCGCCGCGCTCCCGCATGGACGCGAGAACCTGCTCCTTGGTCATCCCGGCCTCGAACTGCCGCCCGACGATGCCCGCGAAGACCAGGTCGGTGGCCTCGCCGAGGATCTTCGGCCCGGCGACCGACAGCCCCACACTCACCACCACGCAGAACAGCAGCGCGTAGATGGTGAGCCGCTCGGGCTGGAACTGGGCGACCAGCCGCCTGCCCGACACCTTGAAGTCCAGCGAGTGCTGATCGGGGCCCCCGCCGGCCATCATCCGCCCCATCGGCCCGGCCATCAGGCAGCCTCCGCTTCCGTCAGCTGGGAGAGCACGATCTCCCGGTATGTCTCGTTGTCCGCCATCAGCTCGTGGTGCCGGCCCGTGCCGACGACCCGCCCCTCGTCGAGCACGACGATCCGGTCGGCGTCCCGGATCGTCGCCACGCGCTGGGCGACGATGACGACGGTCGCCTCGGAGGTCTCGCGGGCGAGCGCCGCCCGCAGTGCCGCGTCCGTCGCGTAGTCGAGGGCGGAGAAGGAGTCGTCGAAGAGGTAGATCTCCGGGCGCTGGACGAGCGTCCGCGCGATGGCGAGGCGCTGCCGCTGACCGCCCGACACGTTCGTGCCGCCCTGCGCGATGGGCGCGTCGAGCCCGCCGTCGAGCCGCTCCACGAACTCCTTGGCCTGCGCCACCTCCAGCGCGTGCCACAGCTCCTCGTCCGTCGCGTCCGGGTTGCCGTAGCGGAGGTTGGTCGCCACCGTCCCGGCGAACAGGTACGGCCGCTGCGGTACGAGGCTCACGGTCTTCGCCAGCAGCTGCGGATCGACGTTCGCCACATCCTCCCCGTCCACCAGCACCCGCCCGTCGGTCGCGTCGAACAGCCGCGGGACGAGCCCCAGCAGGGTCGACTTCCCGCTGCCGGTCGACCCGATCACGGCCGTCGTCTCACCCGGCAGCGCGACCAGGTCGATCGCCTTCAGCACCGGCTCCTCGGCACCCGGGTAGCGGAACCCGGCGCCCCGGATCTCCAGATGGCCATGGCGGCGCAGCTCCCGCACCGGCGCCATCGGCGGCACGACACTCGACTCCGTGCCCAGGACCTCCTGGATGCGCTCGGCGCACACCTCCGCGCGCGGCACCATCATGAACATGAAGGTGGCCATCATCACGGACATCACGATCTGCATGAGATAGGCGAGGAACGCGGTCAGGTCACCGATCTGCATCCCGCCGCTGTCGATGCGATGGGCCCCGAACCAGACCACCGCGATGGACGACAGGTTCACCACCGTCATGACGATCGGGAACATCAGCGCGAGCAGGTTGCCGGTGCCCGTCGCCATCTCGGTGAGCTCGACATTGGCCTTCCGGAAGCGCTGCTGCTCGTACTCGTCGCGCACGAAGGCACGGATCACCCGGTTGCCGGTGATCTGCTCGCGCAGCACCCGGTTCACCGTGTCGAGGCGCTCCTGCATGGTCCGGAACAGCGGCCGCAGCCGCCGCACGATCAAGGTCACACTGATGCCGAGCACCGGCACGACCGCGACCAGCACCCCGGACAGCGGCACATCCAGACCGAGGGCCAGCACGATGCCGCCCACGCACATGATCGGCGCCGACACCATCAGCGTGAACGTCATCAGCGCCAGCATCTGCACCTGCTGGACGTCATTGGTCGTACGGGTGATCAGCGAGGGCGCGCCGAAATGGCCGACCTCACGCGCCGAGAACGACTGCACCCGGTCGAACACGGCCGCCCGTACGTCCCGCCCGAGCGCCGCCGCGGTCCGCGCGCCGTAGTACACGGCACCGATGTTGCACACGACCTGCGCCAGCGAGACGCCGATCATCAGGGCGCCGTAGGACAGGATGTAGCCGGTGTCGCCGTTGACGACGCCCGTGTCGATGATGTCCGCGTTCAGCGTGGGCAGGTAGAGGGTGGCGCAGGTCTGCAGGAACTGCAGCAGCACCAGCCAGGCGATGGGTTTTCGGTAGGGACTGAGGTAGGTCCGCAGAAGTCGTATGAGCACGCTGCTTCTCTCGGAGTCGACGACGGGGCGACTGGTTGCCCTTGGCCCCTATCGTCGGACACTCCGGTGGCGTTACCTCAACTGATTAAGCCGTCAGCGCGGCTCCGTACGGCCTTCCGGGTGCGACTCCTACCGGTCTCTTGCATTCCGCTACGACCGGAACGCGGGACCACTACGACCGGAACGCCCCGGGATGCGTCTGCTCCCGCACCGACACGAACTGCTGCCGCACCGCCTGCCCCACCGCCAGCTCCTCGCCGGGCTCCAGGACCTGCGCGGCCGCGCCCTGCCAGACCGGCGGGGTGCGCGGATCGAGCGAGCCCTGCGACACACCGAGCGCCCACGCGGCCTGCCGGGCGGCGCCGATCGCCGCGTAGTCCGCGGGCTGCGGTACGACCACCTGCGCGCCGAAGAGCATGGGCGCCGCGGCCTGCACGGCGGGCAGCTCGGCGGCCGCCCCCAGCAGGAAGATCCGCCGCACCTCGACGCCCCGGCCGCGCAGCACGTCGAGCGCGTCCGCGAGCCCGCACAGCATCCCCTCGAACGCGGCCCGCGCCAGATGCTCCGGCTTCATCGACTCCCGCCGCAGCCCGGCCAGCGTGCCCGCGGTGTGCGGCAGACTCGGCGTCCGCTCACCTTCCAGATAGGGCAGCAGCACGAGCCCATGAGCCCCCGGCGTCGACTTCATCGCCAGGTCGGACAGGCTCTCCAGATCGGGCGCACCGAGGAGTTCGGCGGCGCCGCGCAGAGTGCGTACGGCGTTGAGGGTGGTGACGACCGGGAGGTGCATGCCGGTGGCGTCGGCCAGGGAGGTGATCATCCCGGAGCTGTCGACGAGGGCCTCGGGGTGGACGGCCATCACGGACCCGGACGCGCCGAGCGACACGACGGCGTCGCCCAGCCCGATGCCGAGCCCGAAGGCGGCGGCCATGGTCTCGCCGGTCCCCGCGGAGATGAGCAGGCCCTCCGGGGTCGTACCGGCCGCGTCCGCCGGCCCGATCACCTCGGGGAGCATGGCCTGGTGGCCGAGCGCCAGCTCGACGAGGTCGGAACGGTAGGCGGCGGTGGCCGCCGACCAGTAGCCGGTGCCGGAGGCGCCGCCCCGGTCTGTGGTCCTTCTCACGGGCCGCCCGAGAAGCTGCCACACCAGCCAGTCGTGCGCCTGCATGAGGACGGCGGCGCGTACGGCGTGCTCGGGCTCGGTCTTGGCGAGCCAGCGCAACTTGGTCACCGGCTGCGCGGCCTGCGGCACACACCCCACCGCCTGCGCCCACGCCTCGCGTCCGCCCAGCGCGTCGATCAGATCGGCCGCCGCGACCTGCGCCCGCTTGTCGCCGCCGACCATCGCGGGGCGCACGGTGTTGCCCTGCGCGTCGAGCGGGACCACCGCGTTCTGCTGCGCCGACACGCCGATGGCCTGCACACCTTCGAGGAGCCCGCCGCCGGCCGCCTCCCCGAGGGACAGCAGCCAGGCCTGCGGATCGACGTCGGAGGGACGCGCGCCACCGCCGTCCGGCGACTCCACCGGATGCGGGGCGTACCCCTGCCTGAGCACGGCGCCCGTGTCCGTGTCACAGACGACGATGCGAGTGAAATCGGGCGCACTGTCCAGCCCGGCGACTATCCCCATGGCCCAAATTGTGCCGTAGCGCGGCGCTGGCTGGGGCCGTGGGCGCCGTGGGGGTGCGGGTTGTGTCTCGGTGCGGGTTGTGGGGGGCTGGTCGCGCCCACGCGGCGGAGCCGCACATCGATACAGCCCCGCGCCCCTTGGCGGCGTGCGGTCCCCGGCGCCCGGGAGCTACTGCCGCGCCGTGCGCCCAAGACGTACTCCTACGTGTTGCTCGTGCCCCAGTCGTCCTCCGCGCCGCCGTTGTGAGCGCTGCGCTCACGCAGGGAGCGGACTCGTTGGGCGACCGACTCGGGGACTCGGTCGCCGACCTTGTCGGTCACCGTGTGGTACGCCTTGCCCGCGAAGACGCGGCTCTGCTGTGCCGCCGTCTCGGCGGTGTTGCGGACCGCGGGGTTCTGCGCGACCTGGCGCGCGGTCTTCTTCAGCTGCTCGTAGCGCTCGCGTCCGGCGCGCGTGCCGAGCACGTAACCGACGGCGACTCCGATGACGAACGTGAGCCGGTAGCGCATGGCGGCCACCCTTCCCTTCCGTAGGTCCCTGGTGCGGCGTCGACGCCGAGGGGAACCGATTGGCGGAGCACCCCCCTGCTTGCGCTAATGTATGTGTCGCAGCGAGCGCACGCCCCCTGGCGAATACCCAGGTAGGTACGTTCGATGCAACGAGGCATTCCTCCGTAGCTCAATTGGCAGAGCAGCCGGCTGTTAACCGGCAGGTTACTGGTTCGAGTCCAGTCGGGGGAGCTCGGTCCTCCGTAGCTCAATTGGCAGAGCAGCCGGCTGTTAACCGGCAGGTTACTGGTTCGAGTCCAGTCGGGGGAGCATGCTGAACGAGGACCCCGTTGGGGTCCTTTTTCATATCCGGTTTCATGTCCGGCCTCGATTCCCGGGAACCGTGCAGGTCGCGGCGGAGTCCTTGAGGGCAGGCGAAGTCGACCACACGAAGCAGGAGATCGTATGAGCGGCTATGCTGCGGCAGACGGCGCGCACACATGTACGCGACACGCCGCTATGGGGCGGTAGCTCAGCCGGTTAGAGCAGCGGACTCATAATCCGTCGGCCGTGGGTTCGAGTCCCACCCGCCCCACCAGTGGTCATCTATGCAGAAACGTTCTGAGCTGTGGAAACGTGGCTGGGCGGGATGTTTCGTGCGAGGTGGTTGCCTGGAATCGGTGGCCGCCGGTGCCTTCAACGCACAGCTGAGGAAGGCCAGTTCGGCGGCCATGTCCAGATGGGGTCGTAGGCCGGCAGATCCGGCCTCGCGACCTCCACCGCCGACGGCGACGGCCCCACTCCGGCGGTACTGACGCCGGCATCGCTGGGGCGGCATCGGCGTGGTCCGAGTCGGTCAGTGTTCGGTGGCGGGCCCAGCAGCGCGCATGCTCGGCGACCAGGCGGCCGTCCAGATGAGCCCGGGTGGACGGAGTGGTCGCAGGTGTCCAGGCGGATGTAGCGGATGTCGTGGTCCCGGCCGATCCACAGCGAGGTCCGCATTCCAGCCGGACAGCAGGTCCCAGTGCCCGCTCACGAGATCGGCGGCCTGCCTCGACGGCAGCATCCGCGCGGTGATCACCCGGGAACAGCCAGCCACCATCACAGCACCGGCGGGCGCCCGGTCTGCCCGAAGCCCAGCGCGATGTCCACCGGCGGGAACCACAGCTCGCACTGGGCCGGCTCGCCGGGCTGATGCGCCGTCCGCGAGACCGGATCCGCCGGAAGGTAGACCGGCCGCAGTTCCCGCACCGGCCGCTCCACCGCGAACATCCTCAGTTCTGATCTCCCGGTCACTTCCGGAGGTGCTCGTCCATGGTTCTGAGAGCCGCCACCGTTCCCCGGACGGTCGGGTGCCGGTACAGCTCCCGCAGCCGCAGGGACGGCAGGCCACGGGCGCGCAGGGCGGCGCCGATTCGGACGGCGAACAGGGAGTTGCCGCCGAGCTCGAAGAAGTCGTCGTCCGGGGCCACGGGCACGCCCAACACGTCGCTCCAGATCTCCGTCATCTCCGTCAGCATTGCGGTGCGGCCGTCGGCGTCGGCAGCGGCCGGGGCCGTGTCCCGCGGTGATGAGCGCAGGACGGCCGGGGCGGGGAGTTTCGCCGCGTCGAGTTTGCCGTTGGGCGTCAGCGGGAGGGCGTCCAGCGTCGTGACGGTGGCAGGGAGCATGTAGTCGGGCAGGATGCCGGCGGCCCGCTCGCGGATCCCGGCGGGGTCGCCCCCGGACGACAGGACCACGTAGGCGTCGATCCTGGCCGTGGCGGCGTCCGCCGGGTCGTCGCGGCGCACCAGGACCGCCGCGGTGCGCACGCCGGGGTCCTCCAGCAGAACGGAGCGGATCTCGTCGAGCTCGATCCGGAAACCGCGGATCTTCACCTGGCTGTCGATCCGCCCGAGGTGGTCGAGCCGCCCGTCGGGGCGCAGGCGTCCGAGGTCGCCGCTGCGGTACATCGTGCCGCCGGTGAACGGGTCCGGTACGAACCGTCGGCCGGTCAGCTCCTCCTGACCCAGGTAGCCGAGCGCCACACCGGCACCGCCGACGCATATCTCGCCCGCCACCCCCGGCGGCAGCAGCCGTCCGGCCGGGTCCACCACGTAAAGGTGCCAGCCGGGCAGGGCGCGCCCGACGGAGCGGGTGGCGGCGAGCGCCAGTTTCCGGGTGAGGGTCTGCTCGGTGACGTGGACGGTGGTCTCGGTGATACCGAACATGTTCACCACCCGGCAGGACCTCTCGGGGTGCCGGTCGAACCAGGGCAGCAGCATCCGCGTGTCCAGCGGCTCACCGCCGAAGAGGACGAGCCGGACGGAGACGTCGGCGTGGTCGACGTCCAGGAGCTGGGCGAAGGCCGACGGGGTCAGGCTGAGCACGGTGACCTTCTCGGCGACGAGCAGGTCACGGAAGCGGTCCGGTTCACGGGAGACGAAGTACGGCACCACGACCAGCCGCCCGCCGGTCAGCAGACAGCCCCAGATCTCCCACACCGAGAAGTCGAAGGCACTGGAGTGGAACCAGGTCCACACGTCCGCTTCTGAACCGCCCTCTGAGAGCCCGTACTCGTCGCGGGTCGCGTCGACCAGGGCGATCACGTTGCGGTGGGGTACGACGACTCCCTTGGGCCGGCCGGTGGAGCCGGAGGTGTAGATGACGTAGGCGGCGTCATCGGGTGCGGGGGGCGGAGGGCTCGCGTTCTGCTCCGGCGGCCACCCGCCTTCCGGCTCGTCCATCAGCTCGTCCGGGGTCACCCGCACGCAGTCCGCCACGGCCGGGAACTCCGGGAGCCGGGTGATCACCACGCCCAGACCCGCGTCCCGTGCCGTGTGGGCGAGCCGGTCCGCCGGGTGGGCGGGGTCGACGGGCACGTAGGTCGCGCCGGCCTTCAGCACTGCGAGGAGGGTGACGACGAGTTCGGCGGAGCGCTCCAGGCACACTCCCACCCGATCGCCGGCGCCGACTCCGCGTGCTCGCAGGCCGGATGCCGACCGGGCGGCCTGCTCGTCGAGTTCGCGGTAGGTCAGGCCCGTGTCGCCGTCGGTCACGGCGATGCGGTCCGGCGTCGCCGCCACGATCCCGGCGAGCGCCCCGGGCACGCTCACCGGCCTGGTGGTCAGGGAACGGGGCGGGCGGCCGAGCGCCGCTGTGCGGGCGCGCTCCGCCTCGTCGAGGAGTTCTACGTCGTCCGGCGGAGTCTGTGGGCGTTGAAGTACCTGCTGATGTACGTGCACGAGGTGCCGTACGAACTGGGCCGCGATCTCCGCGGAGAAGTGACTGCTCAGGTGGTCGCAGCGCAGTCGCAGACCGCCCGAGTCCCGCAGGACGGAGACGGTGAGCGGGAACGGGGGCGCGAGGCAGGGCACGTACTCGGTCTCGGTCTCGCCCTCCTCGGGGAGGGCGGTGCCGTCCGAGTGGTCAGAGCCGTCGGCGGCCTGTGCGGCGGCATCGAAGAGCAGACCCGTGAGTGCGGGGCCCGTCGCACGGGAGGGCTTCGACTCGCCCAGCGTGGCGGCCGGTTCGACGGTGAAGCTGCCACGGTCGGTGCCGATGACCGGCGAGGTGTCCGGGTCGTAGCGGCGCAGGGTGACGGCGAGTGCCGTGAGCCAGCTCGCCTCGTCGCCTCCCTGGTCCAGGGTGATGGCGTGGGACGCGCTGGGGCCGTCGCCGCCGAGTCCCCAGGCGGGCGCCGGTGCGGTCGGGGATGTCTCGGGGGCCGGCTGGGCGTAGGTCGGTGCCACGGACTTCCCGGCTGCCAGCCGGCCGAGGGCCGTACGGTCCCAGCGCCCGCGCGGGGCGACGACGATCAGGTCGGACAGGCCGTCGGTGTAGCGCAGGAGGACGGTGCGCGGACCGCGGCTCGGGCGGGCGAGTTCCGTGGCGCGTCGGCGCTGCGCGAGCGGGTCCGTCGCCGCCACGGAGACATCCTCGATCCACAGACCCGGTCGGCCCGCGGGGTCCGGAAAGTGGCCTGACCGGACGCGCAGCGCGTGGCACTGGGGCGTGTGGGGGAGGGGATCGGACAGCAACGCGGACACGGGCCGTACTCCTTGTCGTTCTGGTCGTTCTGGTCGTTCTGGTCGTTCTCGTCGTCCGGGGAGGGTGCTCAACGGACGCTGAACCCGCCGTCCACGGTCAGGACCGACCCGGTGATCTGCCGGGACTCGTCCGAGGCCAGGAAGACGATCGCGGCGGCGACGTCCTCGGGTTCGATCAGCGCGTTCATGGGCTGTGCCTCGGCGAAGGTCTTCTCGTGCTCGTGGACGGGCACGTCCAGCGCCCTGGCGATCTCGGCGAGCATCCTGCCTTCGGCCCACGCGTCGTCGCGCACGGATCCCGGGCAGACCGCGTTCACGCGCACCTTCGTCGGCGCGAAGTCGAGCGCGGCGGCTTTGGTGAGACCGACGACGGCGTGCTTGGCGGCGACATAGCCGGCGAAATGCCGGTAACCGACGAGCCCCGCGGTGGAGGCGACGTTGACGATGCTGCCGCCGCGCCGGGCGCTCATCGCCCCGCCGACCGCGCGCATCACCCGCCAGGCCCCCGAGAGATCCACGTCGATCATCAGGGACCACTCGTCCTCTTCGATCTCGTGCACGGGTTTGCCCGAGGGCGCCGCGATGCCCGCGTTGTTGACGGCGACGTCGATCCGGCCGAACCTGTCCTCGGCGCGGGCCACCGCCTCCCGTATGCCTCGGGTGTCGCGGATGTCGGCCTCCGCGGTGAGGACGGCCGCGCCGGCGTCCCGGCACAGTGCGGCGGTGTGCTCCAACTGCCCCACAGTGCCCAGCGGGTAGGGCACGCCCGGCAGGTCGGCGCAGATGTCCAGCAGGGTGAGGTCGGCGCCCTCGGCTGCGCAGGCGACCGCGGCGGCTCTGCCGAGTCCGCGGGCGGCGCCGGTGATGAGGACCGACTTGCCGTGCAGACGCATCGGGTACTCCCTGGGAGTCGTAAAGGGATGGAGAGGGCTTAAATGGAGAGGGCTTAAGAGGAGGTGTGGGGGAAGAGGGGCGAGGGGGGCGGCTGGAGCACCTTCGAGACGATCAGGTCGACCAGCGCGGGTGTGGACTCGGTCAGATACATGTGGCCGCCGGGGATCTCGACGTGCTCGAAGTCGCGGCCGGACACCTTGTTCCAGGACGCGGCGTCGTCGTGGCCGACCAGGGTGTCGTCCTCGCCCCGGATGACCGTGAGGGGCGCGTCCAGCGGAAGGGGAGTGCTCGGTACGTAGGTCTCGTGCATCTCGACGTCCGCGCGCAGGGTGGGCAGGAGCATCTCGCGCATCTCCGGGTCGTCGAACGCGGGATGGCGGTAGCCCGCGAACTCGCCGACACGGGCGAGGAAGTCGTCGTCGGACAGGCCGGTGGCCCGTTGTTCACGACTCCGGCCAGGATGCGGTGACCCGCTGACGAACAGGTGGACGAGCTCGATGCCGGGCTCGGCGACCAGGCGGTGTGCCAGTTCGTAGGCGAGCACGGCACCGAGGCTGTGCCCGAAGAGAGCTGCTCTGTGGTCGCCGTCGCCGAGCTGTTCCCGCAGCCGGGGCAGGAGTCCGTCGACGGCCTTGTGCACGTCCCGGTAGGGCTGCTCGTCGATCAGCCTTTCACGGCCGGGCAGTTGGAGCGGCACGAGCTCCAGCGCCTCACCGGCCAGGGCGGCCCAGGGGCGGTAGAACGAGGCACCCGCTCCGGCGTACGGAAGACACACCAGCTTGGTCGTGTCGGTCGGGTTGGTCGTGTCGGTGGGGTCATCCGTGGGCATGGCTGCCGGTCTCTCCTTGCGAGGGGGCGTTCGGGTGGCTGGGGAGGTCACCGGGCCGATGGCTCCTCGCCCATGGCCCTGATCAGGCTCTTGGGGCGCATGTCGGTCCAGTGCTCGTCGACGTGGTCCACGCAGGACTGGCGGCTCGCGCGGCCGTGGACGACGGTCCAGCCGGCCGGGATCTCGGCGAAGGCGGGCCACAGGGAGTGCTGGCCCTCGTCGTTCACCAGGACCAGGTGCTCGATGCTGTCGTCGTCGAAGGGGTTGGTGGTCATCGCGGTTCCTCCGGTGGGGGCGGTTGCGTCCGGTGCGTTCGGACTACTTTCGGAGCCGGCTGTCCAGCACCGGGCCGATGAGGTCCAGTGCTGTGGGCCGGGTCATCTCTCCGTGCGTGCAGGGGATGTCGTGGTTGTCGATGCGGCCTTCGACGTACGGCTGCCAGGAGCCGTGCCGTTCGGGGACCGCGTCCGGATCCTGTGCGGCGGTGAAGAACAGCAGGTCCCCGCGGTACGGCCGGGGGGCGAACTCGCCCAGCAGACGCCCGTTGTTCGCCGTCACGTCGACCAGGGCCGCCAGTTCGGCGTCGTCGAGGCTGCCGGGCATGTCGGGTACACGGCGGACCAGCTCCGCGAACCGGCTCTCGGCCAGCGGTTCCGTCTCGTCCTCGGGCACCTGCCGGCCGAGGATGGTGAGGAGGCTGCGCAGCAGCGCGGGGCGGTCGGACCGGGCGGGGCCCTGTCGAATCCAGGCCCCGGGGAAGGAGTCGAGCAGTGCGAGGAGCGCGACCTGCTCTCCGGCCGCCTGGAGGCCGACGGCGATGTCGTACGCGACGAGGCCGCCCATGGAGTAGCCGAGCAGGTGATACGGGCCCTGCGGCTGTGTCTCGCGGATGAGGGCGGTGTGCTCGGCGACCACCTCGGCCAGGCTGCCGGCCCGGTCCTGACCGGGGATCAGGCCGCGGGACTGCAGGCCGTACAGCGGGCGTCCGGGGCTGAGGTGGCGGGCCAGCCCTGCGAAGCCCCAGGACAGGCCCGAGGCCGGCGGAAGGCAGAACAGAGGTTCGAGGTCGCCTCGGGTGCGCAGCGCGAGCAGAGGTCCCACCGGGGCCGTACCCGACTCATGGGAAGGGCCTGCGGGACGGTCGGGCGTCCGCGGGCGGTCGCCTTCGGCCAGACGTCGGGCCAGCGCCGCCACGGTCGGGGTCTGGAAGAGGGCGCGCAGCGGCAGTTCGACGCCGAGTTCGGTGCTGATCCGCGAGGTCAGGCGGGGAGCCAGCAGGGAGTGGCCGCCGAGATCGAGGAAGCCGTCGTGGACGCCGACCCGATCCGGGGCGAGGCCGAGGACCTCGGCGAAGATGGCGCGCAAGGTCTCCTCCCGCCCGGTACGCGGAGCCGTCTTCGCGGTGAGCGGCGCGTCGGGGGCGGGCAGTGCCTTGCGGTCCAGCTTGCCACTGGCGGTGTGCGGGAGCGCTTCGAGCATGACGAACGCCGAGGGGACCATGTGGGCGGGGAGGGTGCGGGCGAGGTGGTCGCGGAAGCCGTCGGCGGTCACGGCCACCGCTTGTGGACATACGACGTAGGCGACCAGTCGTTTCTCGCCGTGCTGGTCCTCCCGCACCGTGGCCGCCGCCTTGGCGACGGCCGGATGCGCGGCGAGTGCGGCTTCGATCTCGCCGAGTTCGATCCGGAAGCCGCGGAGCTTCACCTGATGGTCGGCCCGGCCCAGGAAGCGCAGGTGCCCGTCGGAGCCACGCACCGCCAGGTCGCCCGTGCGGTACATGCGTTCCCCCGGTCCGCCGAACGGGTCGGCGACGAACCGCCCGGCCGTCAGATCCGGCCTGCCGAGGTAGCCGCGGGCCGGGCCGCCGCCCGCCACGTACACCTCGCCGACGGCCCCGTCGGGCACGGGGTGCAGCGCGTGGTCGAGGAGGTGGACGACGTTGCGGGCGAGGGGGCGGCCGATGGGCGGCCCGGCCTTGTCGTCGGGGTCGGCGTCGGACTTCCAGGCGGTGGCGTAGATGGTCGCCTCGGTGGGTCCGTAGAAGTTGACGAGCCGTGCCCCGGGGAAGGCGGCCTCGATGCCGGCGCGGAGCTGTTCGGGGATCGGTTCGCCGCCGAGGGCCACCGTGTGCGGTGAGACGGCCGGGCGCTCGGCGAGCACGGTGGCCATGACCGTGGGTACGCCGCTGATCAGGCCGGCGTCCCGGGGGGTGCCCTCGGTGAGGGCGAGGAGGTTCTCCACGATCTCGATTCGGCCGCCGCACAGCAGCGGCGAGAAGATCTCGAACACCGACACGTCGAAGTTGAGCGAGGTCGAGAACAGCACCTTGGCGAGCCGCTCGGGACCGAACTCCGCATGGGTCCACTCGACGAACTCGACGGCGTTGCGGTGTGTGGCCAGAACACCCTTGGGGCGGCCCGTGGAGCCGGATGTGTAGGTGATGTAGGCGAGGTTGTCCGGTGCCGAGCAGTGCGCGGGCAGGTGAGGGTGGCGCTCCGTCACCTCACTGCCCGGATCGAGCAGGGGTGTGCCCTCCGGCAACACTCCCGCTGTCTTGGCGGTGGCGAGGACGACGACCGGGCGGGCGTCGGCGACGATGTACGCGAGACGGCCGGCCGGGTAGGCGGGGTCGAGCGGCAGATAGGCGGCACCGGACTTCAGTACGGCGAGGACGGCGACGACCAGCTCCGCCGTACGGGGCAGAGCGATGCCGACGACCCGCTCGGGGCCCGCCCCGAGAGCGGTGAGACGACCGGCCAACCGCTCGGCCCGGGCGTCCAGTTCGCGGTACGTGAGACGGGTGCCGCGGTCCAGTACGGCGTCGGCGTCCGGGGTGGCCGCGGCCTGGGCCGACCAGAGGTCGGTGAGGGTACGGGTCGCGGGCGGCGTGAGCCGGGTCCGCCGCGGGAGTTCCGGGGGCGCCAGGAGCCCCAGGCGGCCCTGCGGGAGTTCCGGGTCGGCCGCCATCGCTTCGAGGATGCGCACCAGCCGCGCGAGCGTGGCGTCGGCCCAGCCGGCGTCGAACAGTCCCGGGTGGTAGGCCAGCCGGAAGCGGGGCCGGGAGCCGGGGAGGGCCACGAGGGTCACGGGGTAGTGGGTGGCGTCGCGACCGCTTGAGCCGACGACGCGGAGCCCGCCGCCGGCGCCTTCACGCCCGTCGCCGTCTTCGTCGGTGTCCCGCCCGTCGGCGTTTTTGTCGGTGTCCCGCTCGGCGCCCGTGGCACGTGGATCCACCGGGTAGTTCTCGAAGACCACGAGGCTGTCGAAGAGCTCCGGGACGCCCACGGCCCGCTGGATGTCGGCCAGGCCGAGATGGTGGTGGTCGAGGAGGCGGACGTAGCCGTCCTGGACCTCTCGGAGCAGGGCGCCCAGGCTCTCCTCGGGCCGCAGCCGGACCCGCGTCGGGATGGTGTTGATGAACAGGCCGACCATCGACTCGACACCGGGCAGTTCGGGCGGGCGGCCCGAGACGGTGGCGCCGAAGACGACGTCGTCGCGGCCGGTCAGGCGGCCGAGCAGCAGCGCCCAGGCGCCCTGGACGAGGGTGTTCACGGTCACGCCGAGGCGCCGGGCGCATGCCGTGAGGGCGGCTCCGAGCTCCGCCGACAGCTCGGTCCGCGCCTGTGCCGGGTCGGTGGCGCCCTGCGTGGTGGCCGGGGCCAGTCGGGTCGGTTCCGTCACGTCGGCCAGCGCGTCCCGCCAGGCGGCCTCGGCGGCGGTACGGTCCCTGCGGTCCAGCCACGTGAGGAAGGTGCGGTACGGCGGGACGGGCGCGAGCACGGCCGGGTCGCCGTCGGCGGCGTACAGGGTGAGCAGTTCCCGCAGCAGCACGGAGACCGACCAGCCGTCGAGCAGGATGTGGTGATGGGTGACGAGGAGCCGGTGGCGGCGCTCGCCGGTGCGGACCAGGGTGCAGCGCAGGACGGGAGGCGTGGCCGGGTCGAACCCGAGGGCCCGGTCCTCGTCCAGCAGTTCGGCCCACGCCTTCTCGGTGTCGGCAGCTCGCCCGGTCAGGTCGGTTTCCGCCCACGGCAGTGTCGCCCGGCGTGGGACGACCTGCACCGGCTGGCCGCCGCGCCGCCGCCGGAAAGCCGCCCGCAGGTTCGGGTGACGGTCCAGCAGTGTCTGAGCGGTGGCGCGCAGACGCTCGGCGTTCACCGGGCCTTCGAGCTCGAAGACCAGCTGAACGACGTACACGTCGGGGGCGTCCCGTTCGTGCTCGTACAGAGTGTGGAAGAGCAGGCCCTCCTGGAGCGGGGTCAGGGGGAGTACGTCGGCCGGCCCGGGCTGCGTCATGTCGTCTCGTCTCGCTGTGTTCTGGTTCTGCTGGGGTGCTGGGTCTTCTCGGCGGGGCCGGCTGGTCGAGGCCGGACAGGCCCTAGTCGAGGCCAGCGGTCAGCTCGTCGAGCTCGTCCCGGGACAGACCCGCGACCGACGGGCCGGCGCCGCCCCCGGCGGCCCGGGACACGAGTGCGGTCAGCGCCGTGAACCAGGACTCGGCCAACGCCCGCACCTCCGGCTCGCCCAGCACGCCCTCGGGCCACGCCCAGTCGGCCACCAGCAGCGGTCCGCCGGCCGTGTCGTGGACGACCGCGTTGATGTCGAGGGCGTGGGCGGCTGCGAGGCCGGGGTCGCAGCCGGCGCCGAGTGCCGACGTCTCGGGGGCGAAGGCCCACAGCTCGGTGGCGGTGGGGGCGCTGAACCGGCCGAGGTAGTTGAAGCCGATCGCCGGTGTCGGTGCCTTGGCCAACTCGGGTGCCGTGTCCGGGTTGAGGTAACGCAGGAGGCCGTGTCCCACGCCGTGGTCGGGCAGTTCGCGCAGCCGCTCCGCGACCCGGGTGGCGGCGAGGTCGGCGGCGGGTCCGGCCGCCAGGGCGTCGCCCACGTCCACGCCCGCCAGATCCAGGTGGACCGGGTAGAGCGAGGTGAACCAGCCGACCGTGCCCGACGGTTCGAGCCCGGCCGCCGGCTCCTGACGGCCGTGCCCCTCGACGTCGAGTACGACGTGCGGGGAGCCGTGCCGGTCGGCGACGGCCAGCGCGAGGCCGGTGAGCAGGATGTCCTGGACACCGAGGTGCAAGGCGGCCGGGACGTCGGTGAGCAGCGGTCCCGTGGTCTCGGGCGGCAGCGTGAGCTTCAGCGAGCGCGTGGTGGCGGCGGTGTCCCGGTCGGGGTCGAGCGGGCGCCGGCCCAGTACGGCGTGCGGGGCACCGGCGATACGGCGCCACAGCTCGGCCTCGGCGGCCCGCGACGGCGTACGTGCCTGTTGGCCCAGCGCCACCGACCAGCGGCGGAACGACGTTGCCACGGGCGCAAGCCGGGGGCTGCGCCCGGCGGCAACGGACTCCCAGGCGGCCTTCAGATCGGGTACGAGGATGCGCCAGGACACGCCGTCCACGGCCAGGTGGTGGACGGTCAGCAGCAGCCGCCCGGCCCGATCCGGTCCGGCGTCGAACCAGACGGCCCGGACCATCGCGCCGGCCGCCGGATCGAGCAGTCCCACAGCCCGGTCGAACTCCTCGGCCACGGCCGCGTGGAGGTCGTCCGTGCCGGACATCGCGGAGACGTCCCGGCGGTCGAGCAGGTCGGCGGCGCGGACGCGGCCGGCCGGGCTGACGTCGAGTTCCAGGGCCGGGGTGAGCCGGGAACGCAGCATGTCGTGATGGTCGAGCACCGCCTGGAGGGCGTCGGCCAGCCGGGGCAGACCGGCGCCCGCCGGGACCGTCAGCAGGACGGACTGGCTGAACCGCCCGATCGGACCGCCGCGTTCGAGCAGCCACCGCATGATGGGTGTGAGCGGGACCGGGCCCACGCCGTCGGCGTCATGGACGCCGACCGCCCCGACACTGCCGCCGACCGGCCCACGGGCCACCGCGGCCAGCTCCTTCACCGTCTGGTGCTTGAAGACGTCGCGGGCGCTGATGACGACTCCGGCCTCGGCTGCCCGGCTCACCAGTTGGATCGAGGCGATGCTGTCGCCGCCGAGGGCGAAGAAGTCCTCGTCGAGCGGGACTTCGGACAGCTTGAGCAGCTCGCGGAAGAGTCCGGCGAGGACGCGCTCGGCCGGAGTCGCCGGTTCCTGTCCGCCGGCGACCTCAGGTGTTCCCGTGGGCGCGGGCGGCGCCTGGCGGTCGAGCGCTCCGTCGGGTGTCGGCGTCGGCGTCGGCGCCGGGGCCGGGGCCGGTGTCGGTGTCGGCGCCGGGGCGTCCGGGCTACGGCGTATCGGTTCCCGGAGCGGAGCGGCGGGCGAAGCAGGGCGGATCTCTTCGCGGGCCGCGTTCCACCGGCCGGGTCGCCGGAGCTCGTCGTCCCCCGGCAGGTCCACGTCCTCGACGCGCAGGTCGGGGTCGGCGCCGACGGCGGTCAGGAAGTGGACGAGCCGCCGGGTGAGGAGCTGGGCCGTGGCCGGGTCGAACAGGTCGGTGCTGTACTCGGCGACGCCGTCGATGCCCGCCGGGGTGCCGTCGCCGTGGCGGCGCTCGCTCAGGTAGAGGCAGAGGTCGAAGCGGGCCGCGCCGGTCTCGACGGGCTCGCGCACGACGCCCAGGCCGGGCAGCGACAGGGCGACGTCGGAGGCGTGACCGGTGAAGGCCAGCATGACCTGGAACAGTGGGTGGCGGGCGAGGGTGCGCCGCGGGCTGAGAGCGTCCACGAGGAGGTCGAACGGCATGTCCTGGTGGGCGTAGGCGGCGAGGTCGAAGTCCCGGACACGGCGCAGGAGTTCACGGAACGTGGGGTTGCCGGAGGTGTCGGTGCGCAGGGTGAGGCTGTTGACGAAGAAGCCGACCAGGTCGTCCAGCCTGCTGTCGGCACGTCCGGCGACCGGCGTGCCCATGGTGATGTCGGTGCCCGAACCGAGCCTGGTCAGCGTCGCGGCGAGCCCGGCCTGGAGCACCATGAACAGGGTGACCCGCGAGGCCGAGGCGAGGTCGGCCAGCGCGGCGTGCAGCTCCGCGTCGACGGTGAGGTGGGCGCGGTCGCCGTGTCCGGTGGGCTCGGCGGGCCTGGGGCGGTCGGTGGGGAGCGGCAGCTCCTCCGGGGCGTCTGCCAGCGCCTCCCGCCAGAAGGCCGTCTGACGCTCCAGCAGACTTCCCGTCTCGCCTGCCGCCGCGCCGAACAGTTCGCGCTGCCAGTGCGCGAAGTCGGCGTACTGGACGGGCAGTGGCCGCCACTGCGGGGCGCATCCCGCGGTCCGGGCCGCGTACGCCGTCTCCAGGTCGCGCATCAGCGGTGCCATGGACCAGCCGTCGACGGCGATGTGGTGGGCGAGCAGCATCAGGACGTGCGTGTCGTCGTCGAGCGTGAACAGGGTGGCGCGCAGCGGGGTTTCCGCGGACAGGTCGAAGCGGTGGCCGGCGGCGGCGGTGAGCCGCGCGGGGAGTTCGGCGTCGGTGACCGGCACGACGACGAGGCTCGGGCATCCCACCTCCGCGTCCAGGATCCGCTGGTACGGAGTGCCCTGGAAGTCGGGGTGGAGGGTGCGCAGCGGTTCGTGGCGGGTCACGACGTCGGCGAGCGCCGCCTCCAGCGCCGGACGGTCGAGGGGGCCGGTGAGGCGCAGGGCCCAGGGAACGGTGTAGGTGTTGCTGCCGTCGAGGCGGCTCATGAACCACAGCCGCTGCTGGGCGTACGACAGCGGAATCGGGGCGTGCCCGCGTTCTCGCACCGTGAGTTCCAGGCGCCGGGCGCCGCCCTCGCTTTCGCCGATCCGCAACGCCAGCCCGGCGGGAGTCGCCGCCTCGAACACCGCCCGTACGGGCAGTGCGGTGCCCAGCGTGCTCCTGACGCGGTCGGTGAGCCGCATGGCGAGCAGGGAGTCGCCGCCGAGGTCGAAGAAGCCGTCGTCCGCGCCGACCCGGTGCGGATCCAGGCCGAGGACGTCGGCGAAGAGCCCGCACAGGATCTCCTCCTGCGGGGTGCGCGGGGCGCGTTCCCCGCTCCGCACGGAGGGCGCCGGCAGGGCGGCGCGGTCCAGCTTGCCGTTGGCGGTCAGTGGCAGCCGGTCGAGGACGACCACGGTGGAGGGGACCATGTGGTCCGGCAGTGTCCGCCCGGCGTGGCGGCGCACGGCGTCCGCGTCGAGGGCTCGTCCGACGGTGTAGCCGACCAGCCGCCCGTCCCGTACGAGGACGACCGCCTGCGCCACGTCGGGGTGGCCGGCGAGCGCCGCCTCCACCTCGCCGAGTTCGACGCGGAAGCCCCGGATCTTGACCTGGTCGTCGGCCCGGCCCAGGTACTCCAGCTCCCCGTCGGTGGACCGCCTTACCAAGTCGCCCGTGCGGTACATGAGTTCACCGGGGCCGGTGGCGAACGGGTCGGCGACGAAGCGCCCGGCTGTCAGCCCCGGACGCCCCAGGTACCCGCGCGCCAGGCCCGCTCCCGCCACGTACAACTCGCCGGCCGCTCCCGGCGGCACCAGCCGCAGGCCCGCGTCCAGGACGTAGGCGCGCAGGTCGGGGATGGCGTGTCCGATGCCACTGGCCTGCGGACGGTCGTGTACCGCGGCCTCGGTCAGCGGCAGGCCCGTGACATGGACCGTCGTCTCGGTGATGCCGTACATGTTGACCAGTACGGGCGCGTCCTGCGGGTGCCGGGTGTACCACTCGGCGACCCGCGTGAAGTCGAGCGCCTCACCGCCGAAGACCACGTACCGCAGGGCCAGTTCACGCCCGACGTCCGGCAGGGCGGCGTCCGCGCGCAGGAGTTCGCCGAACGCCGAGGGCGTCTGGTTCAGCACGGTGACCCGCTCGCGCGCCAGCAGCCGCAGGAACTCCTCCGGTTCCCGGCTCACCGCGTACGGGACGACGACCAGCGTGCCACCGTGCAGCAGCGCGCCCCACA
This sequence comes from Streptomyces sp. DT2A-34, assembly GCF_030499515.1. NCBI lineage: Bacteria > Bacillati > Actinomycetota > Actinomycetes > Kitasatosporales > Streptomycetaceae > Streptomyces > Streptomyces sp. DT2A-34. The sequence goes on from NZ_JASTWJ010000001.1 coordinate 7,014,155, forward strand.
GCTCCCACACCGAGAAGTCGAACGCGTAGGAGTGGAACAGCGTCCACACGTCGTCCGGGCCGAAGTCGAACCAGCGCCGGGTGGCCGAGAAGAGCCGTACGACGTTCCGGTGCGGGACCGCGACGCCCTTCGGCCGTCCGGTGGAACCCGAGGTGTAGATGACGTAGGCGAGGTGGTCGCCGGTCAGGGACGGCGCCGCGGGTGCCGCCCCGGGATACGCCCGCGACTCGTCCGGCGTGACCACGGGGACCTCGCACGCGGGCAGGCCCGGCGCCACGTCCGCCGTCGTGACCAGCAGCACCGGATCTGCGTCGGCCAGCATGAACGCCAGCCGGTCCGCCGGGTACTCCGGGTCCATCGGCAGGTACGCGGCGCCGGTCTTCAGGACCGCCAGCACGGCCACCACGAGTTCCGGCGAACGCGGCAGCGCGAGGGCCACCAGCCGCTCCGGGCCCGCGCCGCGTGCCGCCAGCAGGTGCGCCAGGCGGTTGGCCCGCGCGTCCAGTTCGGCGTACGTGAGGCGGGTGCCCTCGTGCACCACGGCCGTGGCGCCGGGGGTGCGGGCAGCCTGGTCCGCGAACAGTCCGGACAGCGTGGCCGAGGACGCTGCGGCCGTGCCGGCGGCCCCGCCCAGCAGCCGATCCCGCTCTCCCGGCAGCAGGATCTCGACCTCACGCACGCGACGTGCCGGATTCGCCGCGAAGGCCTCCAGGACGGCGGCGAACCGGTCCAGGAACTGCCGGGCGCCCGTCCCGTCGTACAGGTCGGGCCGGTAGGACAGGCGCAGGGCGAGCCGCCGGCCGGGCAGGACGGCGAGGGTGAGGGCGTAGTGGGTGGCGTCGCGGCCGGTGAGCTCAGTGACCCGGGACGCTCCGGGGCCGGTCGCGGCCGGGTGGTTCTCGAAGGCCAGCAGGGTGTCGAAGAGTTCGCCACCGCTGCCCGCGGCGCGCCGGATGTCGGCGAGCCCGAGGTGCTGGTGCGGCAGCAGGGCCGCCTGCCGCTGGTGGAGCGTGGTGAGGAGGTCGACGAGAGTGCCGTCCTCGTCCCAGCGGACGCGGGTGGGAACGGTGTTGATGCAGAAGCCGACCAGGGACGCGATGTTCGGCAGCTCGGGCGGGCGCACGGTCACCGCCTGGCCGAAGACGGTGTCGGTGCGGCCGGTCAGGCGGCCCAGCAGCACACCCCAGGCGCCCTGGACGAGCGTGTTGAGAGTGATCCCGAGGGACCGGGCGGTGGCCTCGGCGGCACTGGTCAACCGCTCGGGGAGCTCGACGACCAGCTCTTGGGGCACAACGGTGCCCGTCCCGGACCGGCCGGGGGCGAGCAGGGTGGGTTCGCCCGCCTCCGCGAGGGCGTCGCGCCAGGCGTTCTCGGCGGCGGCCCGGTCCTGCCCGCCCAGCCAGGCGAGGTAGTCGCGGTAGGCGGGCGCCGGCGGCAGCGCGGTGGGGTGCGCGCCCTCATACAGGGCGGTGAACTCGCGCACCAGCAGCTGCTTCGACCAGCCGTCCAGCAGGATGTGGTGGTTGGTGACCAGCAGGCGGTAGCGGTCCGGGGACCATCTGACCAGCAGGTAGCGCAGGAGCGGCGGCTTGGCGAGGTCGAAGCGGCGGGCGCGTTCCTCGTCCAGCAGCCGCTCCCACTCCTTGTCGCGCTCGTCCTCGCCGAGGGCGGACAGGTCGGCCTCGGACCAGGGGAGTTCGATGTCCGTGGGCACGATCTGCAGCGGCCGCCCGGTGTCCCGGCGACGGAAGCAGGCGCGCAGGTTGGGGTGCCGGTCGAGCAGGGCCTGTCCCGCGGCGCGGACGGCGGCGGGGTCCACGGGGCCCGCGAGCTCCAGGATCTGCTGGGTGGCGTAGAGGTCGGGGGTCTGCTCGTCGTCGTACAGGGCGTGGAAGAGCAGGCCTTCCTGCAACGGCGACAAGGGCAGGATGTCGGCGATTGGGGAACCGGACCGAGTCACCGTGGGTTACCTCCACTCATTGTCGAACTCTGCTTCGAGTTCGTCGATCTCTGCTTGGGACAGCGACACCAGGGGCAGATCGGACGGGGTGTGCCCGCCCGCCCCGCCGGTGCCGCCGTCGGCCTGCGCGGCCAACTCCTCCAGCCAGCGGTCCGCGAGGGCGCGCACATCGGGCTCGGACCAGATGCCGGGGACCCAGGACCAGGTGGTGTCCAGCCGGCCGTCCTCGGTGGTCACGGCGGTGATCTCCAGACCGTGGGCCACCGGCATGGCGGGATCGTGGACGGCTCCCAGGTTGCGCAGCGCCTCCGGCGCGGGCGACCAGTCGCCGTCGGCCGGACGGACCGTCCGGCCCAGGTAGTTGAAGCCGACCTCCGGCGCCGGGAGGGCCGCGAGGAGCGGCCCGTTGTCCGGGTCGAGGTGTCGGAACAGACCGTGTCCGATGCCGTGGTCCGGGACAGACCGCAGCTGTTCCTTGACGGTCTTGAGGACCTGCGCCGGGTCCGCGGGGTCGACGCCGGCGAGGTCGAGCCGTGCGGGTACGACGCTGGTGAACCAGCCGACCGTCCGCGTCAGGTCGATGCCCTCGGCGATCTCCTCCCGCCCGTGCCGCTCGATGTCCAGGAGCAGGGCCGGATGACCGTCCCGGGAGCGCCGCCACCGGACGAACGCGGCGGCCAGCGCGGCGATCAGGACGTCCTCGGGCCCGGCGTGGAAGGCGGCGGGCACGGTGGTCAGCAGCTCGGTGGTGGTCTCGGCCGGGAGCTGCCGGGTGAGGTGCCGCATCTCGCCCACGGTGTCTCGCCCCGGATCAGGGCGACGCGCACCCAGCCCAGGGGCCGGAGCCTCCAACATCGCACGCCATAGCTCCGGTTCCGCCGCCCGTGCCGGGCTGCGGGCCTCCCGCTCCAGCAGCCGGGCCCAGCGCCGGAAGGAGGTGCCCCGCCCGGGCAGCTCCTCCTGGCGCCAGGCCGCGGCCAGGTCGGAGCACAGGATGCGCCAGGACACGCTGTCCACCGCGAGGTGATGGACCGTCAACAGAAGTCGCCCGGGGCCGCGGGGGCCCGCGTCGAGCCACACCGCGCGCACCAACTCGCCCTTCTCCGGGCTGAGTCGTGACGCGGACCTGTGCGACACCTCACCGAAGTCCACCGCTTCGGTGCTGCGCTCCAGCACCGTGGCCGCGTCGACGGTCCCGGGAGGCGGGACCTCGGCCGTCCGTCCGTCGGGCGCCAGGCGCAGTCGTAGCGTGTCGTGATGGTCGAGGACGGTCTGGAGCGCGGCCGTCAGTCGCTCCGCGTCCGCGCCCGCCGGAGCGAGGAGCAGGACGGACTGGCTGAACGCCCCGATCGGGCCGCCTCGTTCGAGCAGCCGACGCATGGCCGGTGTGAGGGGCAGGGTGCCGGTCGGCGCGTCCTGTTCCCGGTCGGAACCGGTGGCCGGCCGAGCGGCCGCCGTGGCGGCGAGACCGGCGACGGTACGCTGCTCGAACACGTCACGCGGGGTCAGGCGCAGACCCGCGGCGAGCGCGCGGCTCACCAGGTGGATGGAGGTGATGCTGTCGCCGCCCAGGTCGAAGAAGCCGTCGTCGACACCGACGTCCCCGGCGGGGACGCCGAGGACCTCGGCGAACAGGTCCCTGAGGGTCTGCTCCCGGGAGGTGCGCGGAGCCCGGCCCGTCGTCTCGTGGGCGGTGGCCGGTGCGGGCAGGGCGGCGCGGTCCAGCTTGCCGTTGGGTGTCATCGGCAGGGCGTCGAGCGCCACGAGTGCCTCGGGGACCATGTGGGCGGGCAGCTGCCGGGCGGCGTGCGCGAGCAGGGCGGGGCAGTCGGTGTCGGGGGCTGAGACGACGTATCCGACCAGACGCCGTACGCCGGCCCGGTCCTCGCTCACCACCACCGCGGCCTGGGCGACAGCGGGATGGGAGGTGAGCGCGCCCTCGACCTCGCCGGGCTCGATCCGCAGGCCGCGGATCTTGAGCTGGCCGTCGGCCCGCCCGCGCAGTTCCAGAGTGCCGTCGGCCCGCCACACGGCCAGGTCGCCAGTCCGGTACATGCGCCCGCCGCACGGATCGAAGGGGTCGGCGACGAACCGCTCGGCGGTCAGGCCCGGCCGCCTCCAGTAGCCGCGCGCGACGTGGTCGCCGGCGACGTACAACTCGCCTTCGACACCGACCGGTACGGGCGTGAGCCGGGTGTCGAGAACATACGCCCGGGTGTTCCACATGGGGCGTCCGACGGGCACCGGACCGGCCGGCAGGTCGTCGCCGGGTTCGATGCGGTGGTCGGTGCAGCCGACGGTGAGCTCGGTCGGACCGTAGTGGTTGATCAGGCGTACGCCTGGGTGGTCCGCGCGCCAGCCGCGCAGGGCCTCGCCGACCAGGGCCTCGCCGCCGAGCATGAACTCCTCGGCCGGCGACAGGTCGTGGGGCAGGGCGGGCAGCAACGGCAGGTGACTGGGCGTCGCCTTGAGGAAGGTGTAGCCGCCGTTCGCCGGCGCCGCGCCGGCGTCGTGGAAGCCGGCGATGTGCACCCGGCCGCCGGCGGCGAGCGCCCCGTGCAAAGTGGTCACGGTCGCGTCGAAGGACATCGTGGCGTGCAGCAGCGAGGTGCCGCGCAGGCTGGGGTAGGCCTCGACGCAACGCGCCACATAGGTGGTCAGGTTGCGGTGCTCGACGACGACGCCCTTGGGGCGGCCGGTGGTGCCGGAGGTGTAGATCAGGTAGGCGGGGTCGGCGGGACGGGCCTCGGGCAGGGGGGTGTCCGGGTCGTCCGGGGCCGCATCCGGATCCACCACGGGACAGTCGACACCGAGTGCGAGCCGGTCCCTGGCGATCAGGCACACGGGATCCGCGTCGGCGAGCAGATACGCGGTGCGTTCGGCCGGATGCTCGGGGTCCAGTGGCAGATACGCGGCGCCTGCCTTGAGGACGGCGAGCACGGCGATCGCGAGGTCGACCGACCGGGACAGCGAGAACGCGACGACCCGCCCCGGTCCGGCACCGTGCGAGACCAGCACGCGGGCCAACCGATCGGCCCGAGCGTCGAGTTGACGATACGTCAGGGTGGTTGCGCCGTCCTCGACCGCGACGGCGTCCGGTGCCTGTGCGGCGCGCGCTGCGAAGAGCCGGGGAAAGGTGGTGTCCGGCACGTCGCGTGCCGTGTCGTTGAACTCGGTCAGCAGACGGCGGCGTTCGGCGTCCGAAAGGATGCCGAGAGTGCCGATGGCGCGGTCGGGTTCGAGGACGGCGGCCCGCAGCAGGCGTTCCAGCCGGGCGGCGAGTTCCTCGGCGGTGCCCCGGTCGAAGAGGTCGGCGCTGTACTGGAGGATGCCCTCGATGCCGTCGGGGGAGCCGTCGGCGGTGCGGTGCTCGCCCAGGTTGAAGGTCAGGTCGACCTTGGTGGCCCCGGTCTCCACGGGCAGCGTGCGGGCGTGCAGTCCGGGCAGGCCGGGGCGGGGTCCGGCCGTGGGGCGGAAGGCGAGCATCACCTGGAAGAGCGGGTGCCGGGCGAGCGAGCGGGGCGGGTTGAGCGCCTCCACCAGGTGCTCGAACGGCAGCTCCTGGTGGGCGTAGGCCGCCAGATCCGTCTCCCGGACCCGGCCGAGCAGTTCCCGGAAGCCGGGGTCGCCCGAGGTGTCGGTGCGCAGGACGAGGGTGTTGACGAAGCAGCCGACCAGGTCGTCCAAGACCTCGTCCGCGCGACCGGCGACGGGCGTGCCGAGCGGGATGTCGGTGCCCGCGCCCAGCCGGGTGAGCAGGGCGGCGAGGCCTGCCTGCACGACCATGAACACCGTCGTGCCGGTCTCGGCGGCCAGCGCGCGCAGCCGCCGGTGCAGATCCGCGTCCAGCCGGACGGGGATGTCGCCGCCCCGGTGAGTGGCGCGTGCGGGGCGCGGACGGTCGGCGGGGAGCGGGAGTTCGTCGGGGAGCCCGGCGAGCACCGCGCGCCAGTGCCCGAGCCGGCGGTCCTGCTCGTCGCCGGGCACCTCGTGCTGCCAGACGCAGTAGTCGGCGTACTGGACGGGCAGCGGCGCCCAGCCCGGCTCCCGCCCCTCCAGGCGTGCGCCGAAGGCGGTCGCCAGGTCGAGCAGAAGAGGGTCCAGGGACCAGCCGTCGCCGGCGATGTGGTGCAGTACGAGGAGGAGCACATGGTCCTCGGGGCCGAGCACGAGGAGGTGCGCCCGGAACGGGGCTTCCTCTTCGATCCGAAACCCTTCCGCCGCCAACTGCCCGAGCAGATCCGGGAGTTCTGCCTCAGCCACCTGGTCGACGACACGCAGGTCCGGCGTGAAGGGCTCCAGCGGCCGCTGGCAGGGGAGACCGTCGGCGTCCGGGTAGACGGTGCGCAGGATCTCGTGCCGGGTGACGAGGTCGGCGAGGGCCGCGCGCAGGGCGTCCAGGTCGAGACGAGCGCCGGTCAGCCGCAGGGCGAGGGGGATGTTGTAGGCCGCGCTCGGGCCCTCCAGACGGTGCAGGAACCACAGCCGCCGCTGGGCGGACGACAACGGGGCCGCCTCGTCAGGTGCCGTGCGCGGAGTCGGCCGCGGGGCGGACCTTACGGTTCTTCCGGCACCTGTTTTTCCGGGACCTGTCAGCAGCCGGGCCAGCGCGGCCGGGGTGGGCGCCTGGAAGACATCCCGCAGGGCCAGTTCGACGCCGAGGGTGGTGCGGATACGGCCGAGCAGACGCAGGGCGAGCAGCGAGTGACCGCCGAGCGCGAAGAAGCCGTCGCTGGGGCCTACGTCCGCCAGCCCGAGCATGTCGGCGAAGAGGGTGCACAGGAGCTGTTCGTGCGGGGTGCGCGCGGCCGAGTGCGGCTGCGGGGCGGCAGGGGCGGGCGCGGCGGGCAGCGCGGCCCGGTCCAGCTTGCCGTTGCGGGTCAGCGGCAGCCGGTCGAGGACCACGACGGCGGAGGGGACCATGAAGTCGGGCAGCCGGGCGGCGAGATGGCCGCGCAGGACGTCCGGGGCCGGAGTGGTGCCCTCAGCGCACACCGCGTACGCGATCAGCCGCCGATCGCCGGGCCGGTCCTCCCGGAGGGCGGCCACCGCCTGGGTGACCTCCGGGTGGGCGGCGAGCACCGTTTCGATCTCGCCGGGTTCGATGCGGAAGCCGCGGAGCTTGAGCTGGCCGTCGGCGCGGCCGTGGAACTCCAGCTCGCCGCCGGCCGTCACGCGCGCGTGGTCGCCGGTGCGGTACATACGGGCGCCGGGCGGGCCGTAGGGGTCGGCGACGAAGCGTTCGGCGCTCGCGCCCGGTCGGCCCAGATAGCCGCGGGCCACGCCGGGACCGGCCACGTACAACTCCCCGATCGTGCCCGGGGGAAGCGGCTGCAGGGCCGAGTCGAGCACGTACGCCCGCATGCCGTCCAGCGGGCGGCCGATCGGCAGCGGGTCGGGCACCGGCGCATCCGCCGCGCAGGGGCGGCAGGCGGCGAACGTGGTGGTCTCGGTCGGGCCGTAGCCGTCGGTGACCGTCAGTCCCGGGCAGGCTGCCAGGACCCGGCGCACGGCGTCGGCGGGGACGGCCTCACCGCCGGTCCACACCTGGCGAAGCCCCGCGAAGCACCCCGGGTCCTCCTCCGCGGCCAGGCGGAACAGCCCCGCGGTGAGCCACAGCGCCGTCAGCCCGTGCCGCTCCGTCAGGCGAGCGACGGCGGCGGCGTCCATGTCCTCGTCCGGCCCGGCGAGAACGGCGGTGCCGCCGTTCAGCAGCGGTACCCACATCTCGTAGGTGGAGGCGTCGAACGCGGTCGGCGAGTGCACGAGCACACGCGTGTGCGCGCCGTCGCCGAACGCGGAGTCGGCGGCCAGGGCGGTGACGTCGAGGTGGGTGACGGCGACGCCCTTGGGGACGCCGGTGGAGCCGGAGGTGTGGCTGACGTAGGCGAGCTGGGCCGGGTGCAGTGGCACGGCGGGGTCCCCGCCCGGTTCGGCGGCGAGCGTCGGGTCGTCGACACGGACCACGACCATGCCGTCGTACGACTCGGTGGGTGCGGTGTCGGTGAGCAGGACGTGCGCGCCGGTCCCGGCCAGGATGTGCCGGGTGCGGGCGGCCGGTGCGCGCGGGTCGAGGCCGACGTAGGCGCCGCCGGCCCTGAGTACGGCCAGCAGCGCGCAGAGAAGGCTGTCGGAGCGGCCCATCAGGACCGCGACGCGGTTCTCCGGCCGGACGCCGAGGGCGATCAGCCGGTGCGCGAGCCGGTTGGCACGGGTGTTCAACTCACCGTAGGTGAGGGTGCGGTCGCCCTGGACGATCGCGGTGGCGTCCGGGGTGGCCGCCACGCGGGCCGCGAACAGCTCGGGTACGGTCGTTCCTCCCCCGGGCGCGGTCGCGCCGGCGAGCCGCGCCTTCCCCCGCTCCTCGGGCAGCGTCACCTCGATCCCTCCGACCGGGGTGCCCGCGACGACCGCCGCGGCGAACCGCTCCACGAAGCGGGCGAAACGCCTCTGGTGGGCGGTGAGTTCGGCATCCGTGTAGTGGGCGGGGCCGGCGTCCAGGTCGATGCGGATGCCGTGGCTGTCCGCCCGGTCGTACACGTTGAAGGCGAGGTCCTCGACGGGCCCCGTGGACAGGTTGTGGCGCGTGGTCGCGTGCCCGGCGAACCGCAGCTCCGGCCCGAACGCCATGATGTTGACGACGGGGCCGAAGAACCGCCGCGCACCGTGCGGCCAGTCCAGCTCGCGGCGCAGGTCCTCGCCCCGGTGCCGTTGGTGCGCCAGCAGGTCGCGGGTGGCGGACGCCGCCCGGCGTACGAGGTCGTGGGCGGCCGTGTCGGGCCGTACGGACAGCCGAAGCGGAAGCACGTTGGACGCCATTCCGGGCGTGGTGAGTTCGGTCTCGCTCTCGCGGGCGGTGACGGCCAGACCCAGGACGATGTCCCGGGCTCCGGTGAGCCGGTGCAGATAGGCGGCGGTCGCCGCGAGCACGACGCGCGACCAGCGTGTGCCGGCCTGTGCGGCGGCGGCGTGCACCAAGTCCCCTGCGGCCTGCGGGAGATGACCGGTGCGGCGGAGGAAGTGCCCCGCGACGTGCGGCGGCCGGGCGGACAGGCTCACCGGTTCGGGGCGGTCGGCGAACGCGGTCGTCCAGAACTCCCGGTCCGACGCGTGCCGTTCACCGCTGCGGTAGGCCTCGTCCTCCTCGACCGGCGGGGCGAGGGGCGCCGGCGGCGGGGTGTGGGGCGTGCCCGCGACGAGGGCGGTGTAGGCGTCGGCGACCCGGCTCGCGATGAGGGAGCAGCTGTAGCCGTCGACGGCGATGTGGTGGTACGGCTGGTACCAGATCCAGTGGTCGTCCGCGAGCTTCAGCAGCGCGTACCGGAAGAGCGGGGACCGTTCGAGGTCGAAGGGCGTTGCGAAGTCGGCGGCCATCCAGGCCTCGGCGGCCGGCCGGGGCTCGGGTTCGTCCGTGAGGTCGACGACGGGCAGGTCCCAGGAGGGGTCGGTTTCGACGAGCTGGCGGACGGTGGCGGCTTCGTCCATGGCAGCCGTGAACCGGACCCGGAGGGTCTCGGTGGCCGCCACCACCTGCTCGACGGCCGCCCGGAAGAGGACCGGATCGACGGGGCCGTGGATCTCGGCGTATTCGCCCACGTTGTAGGCGGGGCCGACGGGATCGAGCCGCTGTCCGAACCACATCGAGCGCTGGGCGGCGGATACGTCCAGGGCGTGCGGGACGGTCATCGGGTCCGGACTCCGGGGGCTCGTCATCGGCTCAGGGCCGTGGTGGCGGGTCATCGGCTCCGGGGCGTGGTGGCCGGTCATCGGGCGGCCTCCGTGGCGGTCGCGAGGCCGGTCGACTGCCGTTCCACGAGCTCGGCGACGGCCCGCGGTCCCTCCTCGCGGCCGGGCCAGGGCACGCGCAGCCAGGGTTCGGCGGGTATCAGCGGCAGGTCGTGAGCCTGGCGGGCGCGGCCGCCGCCGGTGATGTTGAGGAGGACGAGTTCGTCGCGGCGGACACGGCCGTCCCGTACCGCCTCGGCCAGGGCGGCCAGGGCCACGCCGGCGCCGGGTTCGATGTCGATGCCCTCGGTCTCCTCGAAGAGGGCCATGGCGTCCAGAGCGGTAACGTTGTCTGTGCACAGGACGTCGCCGCCGCTCTCGGTGAGCACGTCGCGGACCCCGCCGCGGACGGTGAACGGCGGGCGCCGGTTGGTCAGTTCACGGGCCAGCGGTTCGTGTTCGCGGTCTGCGGGGGCCGCGCCGCTACATCGCCAGGCCTCGTACAGCGGCGCGAACGGCGTGTTCTGGCACATCAGCAGACGGGGCAGCGCCTCGCCCTCGGCGCCCAGCCGGCGTGCCGCTTCATGGCAGCCGATCGCTCCGGTGCCGCTGCCGACGGCCTGCACATAGGTTTCCGGCAGCCGTCCGAGGGCATCGGCGGCGGCCAGCATGACGGTGCCCAGGCCGTCCCGGCGGCCGACGTTGCGTGAACCGCCCTCGGCGTGGTGGCCGGGCAGCGCGGAGATCAGGTCGGCGCAGGCGATGGCGTCGCTGTACGTGGCGGTGCCGTCGAGGACGACGATGCGGACGCAGGGGTCGAGCGGGGCGGGGAAGCGCATCCGCTCCAGGGCCGGGGCGGGCACGACCAGCAGACAGGGCACCTGGTGGCAGGTGGCGGCCCAGGCGAAGGCCGCGGCGGTGTTGCCCGCCGAGGGAATCACCAGGACGGGCGGGTCGGCGGGCAGCCTGCCGAGCACGGTGTAGGCCTCAAGATCCTTGAACGTACAGGTCGGCAGGTACGCCCCGCGCTCCGGCCAGTAGCCGTTGAAGGCGACCCACAGCCTGTCGAGCCCGATCCGGCGGCCGAGCCGCCCGGCGGGGTGGACGACGGGACCGGGGACGTCGGGGAAGGTGCGTACCACCGGCAGCAGCGGGGCGTACCGGAACAGGCCGGTGCTTTCCCCGGCTTGGGTTCCGGTGCTGTCGTACTCGGTGTGCAGGAACGCTGGTTCGTGCCGACGGGAGCAGTCCAGGAGGAGGCCGTCGTCCTCGTATCGGGTTCCGCAGGAGGAACAGACAACGGTGTAGTGACGTGTTCCCGGACGTACTCCGGACATTTTCGCTTGCCTTCCGCAGTGCCGCGATTCGCTGATCAATTGGAACCGGATCTTCGAGAAGGGAAGGCGACGTATGAATTACGTCTTGATGGCGCGCAGTTGATATGCGGGAAGCGCTTACTGTGTGCTTACCAATATCTTACCGTGACGCCGTTGCGTAAGAAGTCCACCTGCGGACTGTTCAGTTCCGGTTCATCTCCCCTTCCTCGGCCAGCAGTTGAGAAAGCGCTCGCCACGGAGAGCATCCAAGGTGCACGGGCCATGATGAAAGGCTGGCGGAAACATGGGCGATACGCCGATGCATACGACTGCGGGGAATTGGACAGAGCCCGCTCCTTGGCTCCCGTCCCAGGTTCCTGTTTCCCTTCTGTCTACGAATGGAAATGCGCGGCAATTCGACACCACTCATGGGCCGCAGGAGCGGACATACCCGGAGCCGTCGCCCGAGTCGCTGCTTGAGGCGTACCGGAAGATGGTCCTCGGCCGCCGCTTCGACGAGCAGGCGACGGCGCTCGCCCGGCAGGGCAGGCTCGCCGTCCATCCCTCCAGCCTCGGCCAGGAGGCCTGTCAGGTGGGTGCGGCGCTCGCCCTGCGCGCCACGGACTGGCTGTTCCCCACCTACCGCGACTGCGTCGCGCTGGTCAGCCGCGGGATCGACCCCGTCGAGGCCCTGACACTGCTGCGCGGTGACGCGCACTGCGGCTACGACCCGGTACGGCACCGCACGGCACCGCAGTGCACCCCGTTGGCGACCCACGCCGCCCACGCCACGGGACTGGCCCACGGCGAGCGGCTCAAGGGCGCCGACACGGTCGCCCTCGCACTCGTGGGCGACGGCGCGACCAGCGAGGGCGACTTCCACGAAGCCCTCAACCTGGCGGGCGTGCTACGGGCTCCGGTGGTGTTCCTGGTGCAGAACAACCGATACGCCATCTCCGTCCCGCTGTCCGCGCAGTGCGCGGCACCGAGCCTGGCGTACAAGGGAATCGGTTACGGCGTCCGCTCGGAACAGGTCGACGGCAACGACGCCGCGGCCGTACTCGCCGTCCTGACCACGGCTGTCGAGGACGCACGCGAGGGCGGTGGCCCCTGGCTGGTCGAGGCACACACCTACCGTCTGGCCCCGCACACCAGCGCCGACGACCCGTCCCGCTACCGTCCGGCCGAGGAGGCCGAGCACTGGCGCGGCCGGGACCCGATCACCCGGCTGGAGTCCGCACTGCGCGCCCGTGACCTGCTGACCGAGGACGGCATCGCGGCCGCGGCCGCCGAGGCGGAAGGCTACGCGGCGGACCTGCGCACCCGGCTCGCCGAGGACCCCGCTCTCGACCCGCTCGCCCTGTTCGACCACGTGTTCAGCGCTCCGCCCGCGCAGCTGACCGCGCAACGTGCCGCCCTGCGGACCGAGTTGGAGGAACACTGAGATGCCGGCCGCGATGACGACGATGGCGCAGGCGCTGAACTCCGCCCTGCGGGACGCGCTCGACGCGGACGAACGCGTCGTGCTCTTCGGCGAGGACGTCGGTCGGCTCGGAGGCGTTTTCCGGGTCACCGACGGGCTCGCGGACATGTTCGGGGACCGGCGCTGCTTCGACACGCCGGCCTGCGAGGCCGGTATCGCCGGGCTGGCCGTCGGCATGGCCATGGCCGGGTTCCGGCCCGTGGTGGAGATGCAGTTCGACGCGTTCGCCTACCCGGCGTTCGAGCAGATCGCCTCCCACGTGGCCAAGTTGCGCAACCGCACCCGCGGCGCCCTCGCCCTGCCCATGGTCATCCGCGTCCCCTACGGCGGCGGGATCGGCGGCGTCGAGCACCACAGCGACTCCAGCGAGGCGTACTACGCGCACACGGCCGGTCTGAAGGTGGTGACACCCGCGACGGTGGGGGACGCGTACGCACTGCTGCGGGAGGCGATCGAGGACCCCGACCCGGTGGTGTTCCTGGAACCCAAGCGGCACTACTGGACGCGGGAGGAGGTCGAACTCCCCGTCCGGGCCGAGCCGTTCGGCACGGCGGCGGTGCGCCGCACCGGTGCCGACGCCACGCTGGTCGCCTACGGACCGTCCGTCGCCGTCGCCCTGGCGGCGGCGCGAGAGGCGGCGGACGAGGGCTTGGACGTGGAGGTGCTGGACCTGCGTACCCTCGTCCCGCTCGACGACCACGCCCTCACCGCGTCGGTACGGCGCACCGGCCGCTGCCTGGTGGTGCACGAGGCGCAGGGCTTCGCCGGGGTGGGCGCCGAGATCGCGGCACGAGTGCAGGAACGCTGCTTCGACGCGTTGCACGCACCGGTGCTGCGCGTCACGGGCCTCGACATCCCCTATCCGCCGCCCCTGCTGGAGAGCGCCCATCTGCCGGGCGTCGGCCGGGTCCTCGACGGACTACGCCGACTGCTGCCCGCCGGCGGACCGGGCCGGGGCGTACGACGGGAGGTGGCTGCCACCGACGCGCGCGCGGTGACCGACGAGAAGGCGCGAGTGGCGGCCGACCAGGTCGGGACCTTCCATCTGCCGGACCTGGGCGAGGGGTTGACGGAGGCGGAGGTGCTGGACTGGCAGGTCGCGGTAGGTGACGTGGTCACGCACGACCAGACCGTCGTCGAAGTCGAGACGGCCAAGTCCGTCGTGACCCTGCCGAGTCCCTTCGCCGGGACGGTGACGGCCCTGCACTGTGGCTCCGGCGAGATCGTCAAGGTCGGCGCACCGCTGCTGTCGGTGTCCCAGGCACCGTCGGAGAACGGCTCGGCCGGGGAACTCACCGGGGGCTCGGGCGCGGTCCTCACGGGATACGGGACCGGGGCAGGGGCCGGCCTCGTACGCACCGCGACCCGCCGTTCGCATCCGCGGACGGGCGAGAGCACGGCCCCCCGGCGGCCGGAACCGCGCCAACCGGGGACCCGCATACCCATGGACGCCGCCGCCGAGAAGTTCGTCCGCGCTCACCGCGACACACCCGCCGTCACCATATGGGCGGACGCCGACGCCACCGGTCTGCTCGCCGCCCGGGCGGTCCAGGACACGGGCGTGCTGCCGCTGCTGGCCCGGGCCTGCCTCGGCGGCCTGGCCGCGTTCCCCGCACTGAACGCCCGGGTGGACGCCGACCGCGCGGAGATCGTACGCATGCCGCAGGTACACCTCGGCTTCGCCGCACAGACGGATCACGGGCTGGTCGTCCCCGTGCTGCGGGATGCCGACCGGCTGCCGTTCGACGCCCTCGCGGCCGAACTGCGACGGCTCACCGGCCTCGCCCGGCGTGGCGCGCTCCCCGCCGAACACCGCACCGGCGGCACCTTCACCCTCAACAACTACGGCGTCCTCGGAGCCGACGGCGCCACCCCGATCCTCAACCACCCCCAGACGGCGATGCTCGGCGTCGGCCGCCTCCTCGACCGCCCCTGGGCGGTGGACGGCCGTGTGGAGGTCCGCAAGGTCGTCCACCTGTCACTGACCTTCGACCACCGCGTCTGCGACGGCGGCACCGCGGCCGGATTCCTCCGCCACGTCATCGACGACATCACATCCGGCCGTTGCGGCGGCGGAGCCGAACACGGAGAGGGCTGAAGACCACCTTCCCCCAGGGTGCGCGGCCGGACGCCTCGTCTGGGCGTCAGCGGCACTTCCCGGCTCGGCACACGACCGCTGCCCGAACCACCTACGAGGAGGGCGCGTGCCTGCCGCTGACGATCGACGTCCTGCGCATCACCGGCGGGGCGATCACCGAGATCGTCACGTTCCACGACGACCAGGTCCCGCGGCTCGGGCTGCCGGAGCGCCTGCCGGCGGACGGCACGGAGTAGTCCCGCTGCGGACGCTCGCGCTGCGCGGTGGCGCGCGTGTCGCGGTCGTCACGTAGTGTCACGGTGTGGGGATGGCGACACGCCTCGCCTGCGTGCTGCAAGGTTTGGGATCAGCGTCGGGAGAGTCGCTGTCTTCATGGCCACGTACGGCAGGCCTCGAAGGGCTGCTTGTGTCCACCTGGGTGCGGTCGGGTGGTGCAGCGAACGCTGCACCACCCTGGATCGAGCAGGATCGAGTAGCCGTCAGGCCCAGCCGCGCGGAGTTCTCGGCCGCTGTGGTGTGGCGGCGCGAGATCTTCGGTGATCTGGCTGCTGATCGGGCGGCTGCAAGGATGCCGCGCTGCCCGGCTGTTGATCAGTGGGCGGTGGGGCGGGGCAGGCTCTGGGTGATGCGCCACAGGCGGCGAGGCAGTTCGCCCTCCTCGAAGGCGTGTACCTCGTCGAGGGTCCAGCCTGTGGCAAGGGCGTCGACGAGGGCGCGGTCGAAGAAGCGCACCGCGAAGCCGCCGTGCTCGAAGATGTCGTCGCCGTGGGCGATGCCCGTGCCGTAGTGGGCGTCGCCGGTGTGCCGGACGGTGTAGACGAAGCGGCCGCCGGGGCGCAGGACGCGGCGGACTTCGCCGACTGCGGCGTGGATCTCCTGGGTGGACAACGCCATGCACAGCAGCATGTGCGCGAAGACCGCGTCGACGGAGGCAGCGGGCAACGGCAGCGGGTCGCGTACGTCGTGAACCGTGGTGGTCACCCGCTCGGCGACCCCCCTTGAGTGAGCGGCTTCGCGCAGCTGCCGCAGTCCGGTGGCGCTGAAGTCGACGGCCTGGACGGTGAAGCCGCTCCGAGCGAAGTACAGGGCATCCCGCCCGTGTCCGGCCCCCAGCTCCAGGACGTCGGTGGCGTCCGCCGCGCGGAAGACGTCCCTGGCGTGCCGGGCCGCAGCGGACGGTTCCTCGCCGTACATTCCGGGGTGCTCGGTGTACGTCTCCTGCCAGTGCGTGCGCTGCGCTTCGCCCAGCTCGTGGTCGTGCCGGTCCTGGTGATCGCGCATGGTCACCTCCCGCGGGTGCCGTCTCCGCGGTTCGGGAGACGCGGGCCAGCCTAGGTCTTGGTAGGGGGCCGGCCCGGTGAGACCCGGCGTCACCTCACGTCCCGCCCAGCAGGACACGGACCGACTCCCACGCCGTCCCCGCGACCGTCCGCAGCGCCTCGACTCCACGCCGCACCGAACCCGGTCGCCACGGCCCGCCACGCCCCCTTCGGGCTCACCCTCCCCGGGCCGGTGACCACGTGAAATGCGGCATCAACCTGCCCAACTTCGGCCCCCAGATGACCCCCGAGGGCATGCTCACCTGGACCCGTGAGGCCGAACAGCTGTCACCGATCCGGACCGACGCGAGGGAAACCCGATGCCGAACACGTCCCGTCCGAGCCGCCTCCCGCGGCTGCGCCGGCTCCTCGCGCTCGCCACGGGCAACTGGCTCGCCCGGGGCTATCTGGCTGTCGTCGCCGTCGGCGTCCTGGTCATGGTCCTCTTCCCGGACAGCGGCTTCGCCCAGAGCCCGATGATGCTCACCGCGCCCCATTCCTTCGCGCCCGTGATCCTTCCCTTCGGTGCCGGTACCGAGGGGCGGTGGGGCGGTCGAGGTGCTCGCCGTCGGCTTCTGGGCCGTATGGCTCGTGTGCGCTGTCGTGAACGCCGCCGTGCTCGGTGCCCTCGTCACGAGGTCCGCGGGCGCCGTGCCGGACGGGGCCGGTTCCGTGCGGCCCCGCACGGGCAGGGCCCGGGATCTGCCGGCGCCCGCGGTGGACAACTGGCTCGCGCGCGGGTACCTCGCCGTGGTCGCGGCGTCGCCGGGGTTCTTCCTGTGGGCCGCATACCTGTCGCCGGACCCGGGGTTCGCCGGGATCTGGCCGCTCATGGCCACGGCGCCGTTCAGCATCCTCGCCCTGCTGGTGACGACGCCCATGGAGTGGGCCTCCTCGCTCGCCTGGCTGAGCCCGTTGCTGTTCTGTGCCGGTGCGGCCCTGGCCGGGCTGTTCAACGCCGTGCTGCTGGGCCGGCTCGCCCACCGGCCGCGGGCAAGGGAAGCGCGCCCGGCCGTCTGACGGGCGGGAAGCGCGTCACTCGCAGACGATCTCGTCACGCGGCGTGTAGTGGGTGCGGAACGGCTCCCGCTTCACTTCCCGGCCGTCGGCGTAGAAGACCCGCTCCACCTTGACGTCGAAGCCTTCGAGCGGGGTCTGCGGCACGCACTTCTCGTCGGTGCTCACCTTCTTCTCCGGCTGTTTCACGTTCTCGCGCGGCCCCGTGACCGACTTGATCTCGTCGTACTTCCGGGTGCCGAGGAAAGTGATGGTCACCGAGGTGTCGGTGGCCTCGGCCTGGATGTAGATGGCGTTGCCGGAGTCGTTCCTGAACCGCAGGTCCAGGCTGCCCCAGGCGACCGTCGCCTCGCGGCCCTCCGGGTAGCGCTCGATGTAGAAGGAGTGGGCGCCGTACTCCAGGGGCTTGACCCCGGCGAAGAACATCGCGTTGAACATGGTCGTGGCGACGGCCGAGACGCCGCCGCCGGGGGCCTTGGTGAACTCGTCGTTGAGGATCATGATGCCCTCGGTGAAGCCGTTGGCCTCGGTGCGCTCACCGACCCGCTTGTTGAAGCTCCAGGTCTGGCTCGGCATGACGACGGAGCCGTTGATCAGTTCCGCGGCCCGGCCGATGTTCTTCGTGCGGTACGGGGCCGGTTCGAAGTTGACCGTGAAGGAGGACATCTTCTCCGTCAGGCCCAGCCGCGCGGCGTTCTCCGCGGTCACCTGCGGCTCGGTCACCCGCGCGGCCACCTCGCCGGTGCGGGCGGTGATGCCCGACTTGGTGAGCAGCGGCAGCACGGCCTTGCCCAGCGCCTCGTCGGTGACCTGGACGCCGGACCTGGCGTCGTCGGCCGCCACGACCTCGTCGCCGTCGAGGTCCAGCGTGGCGTTCCGGGGCTCGGCAGGCAGGTCGGACAGGGGCTCGGCCACCGCGGGGGCGGCGCGCAGGCCCTTGGCGTCCAGCTTCGGGGTCAGCCTGCCGGCGCTGTCCGGCCGCATCGTCAGGTACTCGCCGAGGACGTCCGGGTCGATCGTGAACCGCTCGCCCGCCGCCGCGAGTCTGACCGGCGCCGCCATGGCAGGCTGCGCGAACTCACGCACCGCCCGCCGCACCTCCGCCGCCGTGACCTTCGGTTTCGTCTCGCGGGCGGGCAGGGCGGTGACGGAGTCGGCCTTGCCGCTGAGGAAGGCGGTGCGCAGGGGGTCGACGGCGGCGTCCGTGTCCAGCGCGTAGCCGTTGTGCGGGGCGACCTGGCGGACCTCGCCGGCGGCGAACGTGACGGCGCCGTCACGGACCTTCTGGTCCAGTGACTTCGCCAGCTTTCCGAGCCCGGCGTCGGCCTTGTCCTCGTCGACGCGTACGACCGGCTCGACGGCGCCGCCCGAGCGGAAGAGGCCGCCGATCACGGTGAACGGGTCGGCGGCGTGGGTGCGCGCAGCGTGGTCGACCGTCTTCTCGTAGTCGAAGGTGATTCCGACCTGGCGCGGATCGACCGTGCCCTTGCGGTCGCCGACGGTCACGGTCAGCTCGCGTGACCCGGCCGGGTCCAGCCGGTCCTCCAGCTTCCGGATGGCCTCCGCACGGCTCAGGCCCCCGATGTCGACACCGCGCACCGTCGTGCCGGCGTCTATGTCCCCGCCCGCGAGCAGCAGTCCGGCGACGTACAGGCCGCCGATGCCGACGGTCAGCGCGCCCCCGGCCAGGGCGAGGGGCGGAAGGGAGGCGATACGGGGAGCTGAGGGACGTCGCGGAACGGAGGGTACGCGCAGGCGCATGGGTCTCCCGGGCGGATGGTCGGCTGGGACGGCTGGGACGGCGCGTCCGATGACGCGCCGCTGTGCGCGAGGCAAGCACATCCAGCTAGCCATAATCGGGCGGAAACGCCTATGTCGCAGACCACGTATGTTTCACGTCACGCGCCTGCCGCAGCTCAGGCCGACGCATCCCGCTCAGGCCGACGCATCCCGCTCAGGCCGACGCATCCCGCTCAGGCCCACGCATCCCGCTCAGGACCCCGCCTTCACCGCCAGCACCGGGCAGCCCACCCCCAGCAGGATCTGCTGCGCCGCCGAGCCCATGATCAGCTTGCCGACCGCGCTGCGCCGGCGCAGGCCGATCACCACCAGGGACGCGCCCGTCTTCTCCGCCAGGTCGATGATCTCCTCGGCGGCGTCACGGGCGCCGAGGACCTGACGGAGGTCGAAGTCGACGCCCAGCGCCGCGAGGTCCTCGCGTACGTGGCTGAGGTCGGGCGCCTGGGCGAAGTGGGGGTCGACATAGGCGTCGCCCCGGGTGGTGTTCACCACCAGCAGTTTCTCGCCGCGCCGACGGGCCTCGTCGATCCCCGCGCGCAGGGCCGCCTCCCCCTCGGGGGAGGGGACGTAGCCGACCAGGATGGTCATCTCGATCTCCAGATCTCTCGGGCTGCATCTCTCATGCTGCGCTTCGCGCGCGCAGGGGACGTACGACGAACCGGCCGATCAGCGGCCACACCAGGACCAGCGCGATCGCCGCGTAGACCAGGTACGACACCGGCCCGCCCACCAGCCCCGACAGCTCGCCGCCGGACAGCTGCAGGGAGCGCCGGCCCTGCAGCTCCGCGCGCGGACCCAGGATCACGCCGACGATCAGCGGCAGCACCGGCAGTCCGAAGCGGCGCATGGCGAAGCCCAGGAGGCCCAGGGTGAGCAGGAGGAACAGGTCCAGGGGCTGGGCGTTGACGGCGTAGGCGCCCATCGACGCGAAGAACAGGATCCCCGCGTAGAGGTACGGGCGCGGTATCTGGAGCAGCTTCGCCCACGCCGGGGCCAGCGGGAGGTTCAGGAGCAACAGCAGCAGGTTGCCGACGAAGAGGCTGGCGATCAGGACCCAGACCAGGCTCGCCTCGCGCTCGAACAACAACGGCCCCGGCTGGATGCCGTACGACTGGAAGGCCGCCAGCATCACGGCCGCCGTGGCGTTCGTGGGGAGGCCGATCGCCAGCATCGGGACCAGCGTGCCCGCCGCCGACGCGTTGTTCGCGGCCTCCGGGCCCGCCACGCCCTCGATCGCGCCCTTCCCGAACTCCTCGGGGTGCTTGGTCAGCCGCTTCTCCGTGGCGTACGACAGGAACGTCGGGATCTCCGCGCCGCCGGCCGGCAGCGCGCCGAACGGGAAGCCGTACGCCGTGCCGCGCAGCCAGGGCTTCCAGGACCGCTTCCAGTCCTTCTTGCCCATCCACGGGCGGCCCACCGGGATCACCTCGGCCGGTTTGCGCCGCAGATGCGCGGCCACCCACAGCGCCTCGCCGACCGCGAAGATGCCGACCGCGACCACGACGACGTCGATGCCGTCGGCCAACTGCGGTACGCCCAGGGTGAGTCGCTGCTGGCCGGAGACCGAGTCGATGCCGACCAGGCCGATCGTCAGGCCCAGCAGGAGCGAGATGAAGCCCCGGATGCGGGACGAGCCCAGCACCGACGTCACGGCTATGAACGCCAGCAGCATCAGCGCGAAGTAGTCGGGGGCGCCCAGGCTGACCGCGAAGTCGACCACGAACGGCGTGATCAGGACCAGCAGCAGCGTGCCGATCGTGCCCGCCACGAAGGACCCGATCGCCGCCGTGGCCAGGGCCTGGGCCGCCCGGCCCGCCTTCGCCATCTTGTTGCCCTCGATGGCGGTGACCACGGACGAGGACTCGCCGGGGGTGTTGAGGAGGATCGAGGTGGTCGAGCCGCCGTACATGCCGCCGTAGAAGATGCCGGCGAACATGATGAACGCCTGCACCGGCTCCATGCCGTACGTCACCGGCAGCAGCAGGGCCACCGTCATCGCCGGGCCGATGCCCGGCAGGACGCCCACCGCGGTGCCGATGACGACGCCGACCAGGGCGAGCAGCAGGTTCAGCGGATCCATGACGTCCGCGAAGCCCTGCATCAGGTTGTTCAGGTTGTCCGTCACGGGCCAGGCCTCACAGGATTCCTTGCAGGACACCGGCGGGGAGGTTCACCCCGAGGCCGATCGCGAACGCGTAGAACGTCGTCAGGGAGAGCGTCACCGCGATCAGGAGGTTGCGGATGTAGTGGCGGTTGCCGAGGGCGAACGCCGTGCCCCAGAAGAGCAGGGCCCCGCTGATCACCCAGCCGAGCCGCTCGATGAGCAGGGCGTTCGCCACGAACACCGCGATCAGCAGCGCCACCGTGCGCCAGTCGCTGCCGCTCGACAGGTCGACGTCCTCGCCCGCCTCCGGCTCACCGCGGCCGCCCCGGGCCACGTCGACGGCGTACAGCACGGCGAGCAGGAGGAGCAGGCCGCCCAGGATCAGCGGGACCGCGCGCGGGCCGACCGGGTCGGTGCCGCTGGTGATGTGCGGGATACCGAGGGCGTCCACGATCACCGCGGTGCCCAGCAGGGCGAGGAACACGCACATGCCGTACTGCGCGCGGTCCCCGCCCTCCCGGGGCGGACGGGAGTCCGCCACGGTCTCTTCCGTCACGGGATTCACCGGGGAGCTCATGCCAGCCCGAGCTCGGCCAGCAGGTCGGCGACCGCCTTGTCCTGCTCGGTCAGGTAGGTGCCGAACTCGTCACCGGTGGCGAAGGCGTCGACCCAGCCGTTCTTCTCCAGCTGCGCCTTCCACTCGTCCGAGTCGTGCATCGTGGTCAGCGCGTCGATCCAGGTCTTCTTCTGCTCGTCGGTGATGCCGGGAGGGGCCACGATGCCGCGCCAGTTGGTGAAGACCAGATCGATGTCCTGGTCCTTGAGCGTGGGGGCGTCCTTGAGCGCGTCGATCGGCTTCTCGCTGGTCACCGCGAGGACGCGCACCTGACCGGCCTCGATCTGGTCGAGGAACTCACCGAAGCCGCTCGCCCCGAAGGCGAGCTTGTTGCCGAGGATGGCCGGGAGCAGCTCGCCGCCGCCGTCGTACGAGACGTAGTTGACGTCCTTCGGCTTGATGCCGACGGCCTTCGCCAGCTGCATCGGGAGGAGGTGGTCCGGGCCGCCCGGTGACGAGCCGCCGCCCACGGCGAACTTCTTGGGGTTCTTCTTCCAGGCGGTGACGAGGTCGTCCATCGACTTGTACGGGGAGTTCTTCGGCACGACGATCGCGCCGGCCTCCTCGATCAGCTTGGCGATCGGCGTGGTGTCGGTCAGGGTCGCCTCGGACTTGGAGGTGTACGAGGCTCCGACGACGCCCAGGCCCATCTGCATGGCCATCTTGCCGTTGCCCTTCTCGTTCACCAGGCGCTGCAGGCCCACCGTGCCGCTGGCGCCGGGCAGGTTGAACACCTGGATGCCGGAGGCGACCTTGGTGTCCTGCATGACCTGGGAGACGGTGCGGGCGGTGAGGTCGTAGCCGCTGCCCGGGGTGTTGGGGACCATCAGGCGCAGGCCCGTCACGGGCTTGCCGTCGCCTCCGCTCCCGGACTCCTCCTTGTCGGCGGTGGCGCCACAGGCGCTGACCGCGACCATCGACACCGCGGCAAGAGCGCCGACAAGTGCGGCTCGTCGAGTTCTCATGGCTCATCTCTTTCGCTCGGCCGGATCCGGCGCCATGATTGTGCGATTCCTGAGACACCCCGTCTCGGTTCTGTGACCATTGAAGGTTGAGTTCATAGTGGTCATAACGGCACGGCAAAAACGGAGCCAGACGCTCGCCGGTGAGCTGCTCGTATGGCAGCTCGCCATTGTCGTGATCGTGCTGGCCGCCGTCGCCGCGGTCTCGCTGTCGCAGTCGAAGGCGACCTTCGACCGGGTCGAGGGGCGCCGGGTGACCGCGCTCGCCGAGGAGATGGCGGGCAACCCCCTCGTCCGCACCCAGCTGGTGCGGCCCGCCCCGGCCGAGATGCTCGCGCCGCTGCTCCAGTCCACGCTGACCAGGTCCGGCGTCACCTCCGCCACGGTCGCCGACGCCGGCGGCGAGATCGTCGCCTCGACCAACCCCACGCTGGTCGGCACCCGGATGCCGTCCGACGGCCCGCAGGTCGCCGACGGCCGCGGCTGGTCCGGCGAGCTGCCGGTGGACGGCGTCACCGAGCTGGTGGCGCAGGCGCCGGTGCTCCAGGCCGAGGACGACAAGGACCGCCGCCTGAAGGCCGGGGACCACCTCGGCACCGTGATGATCGGGCGGGCCTCGCCGTCGGTCGGGCAGCGGCTGGTCGGCGCCTCGTCCTATCTGCTCGTCTACCTCGGCGTCGCCAGCGTCCTCGGGGTGGCCGGTTCCTGGCTGCTGGCCCGGCGGATCAAGCGGCAGACCTTCGGCATGGAGCCGCGCGAGATCGCCGGGCTCGCCGAACACCGCGAGGCGATGCTGTTCGGGATCGCCGAGGGCGTGGTGGCCCTCGACCCGCAGCAGCGCCTCACCCTCGTGAACGCGGTCGGCCGGGGGCTGCTCGACCTGCCGGAGAACTGCGTCGGAATGAGCCTGGCCGACCTGGGGATCGAGGGGCGGCTGTACGACGTCCTGGCCGGGAGTGGGCCCGAGGAGGAGCCCGGCGATCTGGCGCGGCGGGACGAGGTCGTCGTACGCCGGGGCCGGGTCCTGGTGATGAACCGGATGGACGTCACCAAGGACGGCCGCCGCCTCGGCTCGGTGACGACCCTGCGCGACCGCACCGAACTCGCCCAGCTGGAACGGGAGTTGGGGTCCTTCCGCAGCACCACCGAGCTGCTGCGCGCCCAGGCCCACGAGTTCTCCAACCAGCTGCACACGATCTCCGGGCTCATCCAGATCGGCGAGCACGACGAGGTCGTACGGTACGTCCGCGCCCTGCGCAAACACCGTGAGTCGCTCGACCTGAACCTCACCAGCCGGGTCCGCGACCGGGCCGTCGCCGCGCTGCTCATGGCGAAGTCGGCGCTCGCCGCCGAGCGCAAGGTGCGGCTGAAGATCTCCGAGCGGACCGCCCTGGACCGGCTGGAGCCGACCGACTCCGCGGACGTGGCGACCGTGCTCGGCAATCTCGTGGACAACGCGGTCGACGCCGCCGCGAGCGGGTCCCGATCGGTGTCACCGTCCGCGGGGGACGGCGACCACGAGGCGTGGGTCGAGGTCGAACTGCGCCAGGACGCCTCCAGCGTGGAGATCGTCGTACGCGACTCGGGGCCGGGGGTGGCGCCCGAGCTCGCGCAGGAGGTCTTCTCGCACGGCTTCACCACCAAGGCCGCCCAGGGCGGCGACCGGGGGATCGGCCTGGCCCTCACGCGGCTGGTGTGCAAACGCCGGGGCGGTGAGGTGTCGGTGACCAACACTCAGGCGGGCGCCATGTTCACCGCCCGGATGTCCGTCGGCCGTCCGGCCGACCTAGCGACGGAGGGAGTCCGATGATCGACGTCCTGATCGTGGAGGACGACTTCATGGTGGCGCGGATCCACCGCGGGTTCGTCAATGACGTCGACGGGTTCCGGGTGATCGGCACGGCGAACTGCGGGGAGCAGGCGCTCACCGCCGTCGCCGAACTGCAACCCGACCTGGTGCTGCTCGACCTCTACCTGCCCGACATGTTCGGCCTGGAGATCATCCCCCGGCTGCGGACCGCCGGGCACGACTGCGACGTCATGGTGATCAGCGCGGCGCGCGAGTCGGACGCGGTGCGGGGCGCCGTACGGCAGGGCGTCGTCGACTATCTGCTCAAGCCGTTCGACGCCGGGGATCTCAGGGCGCGGCTGGAGCAGTACGCGGCCCGGCGCAGCAACCTCTACGCGGCGGTCGTCAGCGGGCAGTCCGACGTGGACCGGGCGCTGGCGCGGGGCGCGGCGCCGGCCGCCACGGCGGCCACCCTGCCCAAGGGCATGAGCGTGGAGACCGCCGAGCTGATCGAACGGGAGCTGCGGGCGGCCGACGGCAGCCTCTCCGCCGCCGAGTGCGCCGCCCGGCTCGGCGTGTCACGGGTCAGCGCCCGCCGGTACCTGGAGCACTTCAGCGTCACCGGGCAGGCGGAGGTGTCGCTGCGCTACGGACACGCGGGGCGGCCGGAGCGGCGGTACAGCTGGCTGGACGGTCAGGGCGTCCGGCCGGGCGGCTAGGGCGTCTCCCACGCCCGGCCGCCGCCTCCCTGGTCGGCCGGGCCGGCCAGCTCCACGATGTCGTCGGACGCGATGTCGTGCAGCCTGATGGCCAGGTCCTCCAGGGCGCGGCTGGCGGCGAGTTCGTCGCCGATCTCGGCGATGGGCCGGTCGATCGGATTGCGGTGGGCGACACCGCGGCCGGTGACGGCCGACGTGCCCCCCTCGGGCGTGTCCTGGGACGCGTCCTGCGTGGTCAGCACGGCCTCGGCGCGGGTGTCGTCGCCGTCCTCGGTGATGTGGATCCGGACGGTCCAGTTCTTGTCTTCCATCGAGATCACTCCCGTACGGGGTCGGAAAGAACCCCCCACTGATGAGCGTGCGCCTGTTCCCCGGCCGGGTCCAGCGCGAGCGGCACCTGCCAACCGCTCCTGCCGCGGAGGCATGACAAGAGTCTCCGTGGGCACGATGTGCCACAAGGTTGCGGAGAGAAGGCTGGACGCAACGGACCCGAGCCATCGAACGAGGAGGGCGCCATGAACCCCCAGGCCCACGTCCGTGTGCGTGTCACCCGCCGGCCCGCCGCTCCCCGCGACACCAGGGGCGAGATCGACCGACGCACCCCCTCGGGGCGGATCCTGCCGTACTGACACTGACACTGACACTGACACCGGGCTCAGGTGGCCGGGTCCAGTTCCAGTGGCTCGACCCTGCCCTCCAGCATGGTGCCCAGGCCCTGTACGGCGCAGATGTCGGGCCGCTCGGCGATGTGCACGGGCATGTGCGTGGCCTGGCGCAGCATCTGGTCGAACCCGGGCAGCAGCGCACTGCCGCCGACCATCATGATCCCGCGGTCGGCGAGGTCGGCGACCAGATCGGGCGGGCAGTCGCGCAGCACCTTGCCGATGCTGTCGAGGACGACGGTGAGCGGGGTCTGGATGGCGTGCCGTACGGCGGCGGTGTCGACCTTGACGCTGCGGGCGAGGCCGGTGCAGACGTCGCGGCCGTGGATCTCGGTGGAGGCCGGGCCGTGGGGCGTGAGCCCGTTCCCGGACAGGGCGAGCTGCAGGGGCCGCACGCTCTGGCTGGGCAGCATGAGCTCGTGCTCGTGCCGCAGGTGCTGCACGATGGCGTGGTCGACGGCCTCGCCGCCGACCCGGACGCGTTCGGCGGTGACGATGTTGCCGAGGGAGAGCACGGCGACCTCGGTCGCGGCCGCCCCGCACACCATGATCATGCTGGCCTCGGGCTGCTCCACGGGCAGCCCGCAGCCCACGGCGGCGGCGATGAGCGTGTCCACGAGCTCCACGCGCCGCGTGCCGAGCCCGACGAGCGTCTCGATGGCGGCGCGCTGGGCGAGCGGGTCGGCGTTGTGCGGAGTGCAGACCGCGGCGCGCAGGAACGGCTTGCGGCGCAGGGTGCGGCGCATCTTGTCACCGAGGAGCTGCCGCAGCATGCGCTGCGCCATCTCGATGTCGACGACGGTGCCGCCGGAGACGGGCCGTACGACGCGGATGTAGTCCGGGGTACGGCCGGTCATCTTCTCCGCGAACTCACCGACCGCGATGAGGGCGCCGGTACGGGTGTTGACGGCGGCGGCGGAGGGCTGGTCGACGACGAGTCCGGCGCCCTTGACGTAGACGCGGGTCCTGGCCGCCCCCAGGTCGACGGCGAAGTGGCAGCGACGCAGCTGCTCCGGAGTGGCGGTCATGGGGGGTCCTCCCGAGAGCGCAGACCATGGGTCCGCCGGGTGGGTGGCGGGCCTCGCGTAGGTGTGTGGGTCGTGTTCGCGGGGCCGGCGGGTGTGGCGGCCTCCCTCGCATCGTGCGGGCGGCCGGGAGGGGGGCGCCTTTTGGAGGGGGCCGGGTGGGGTGCCGCTGAATGGGGGGTTTTGTTACTGATGGGGAGTCAGGCGGCGTGTCGGATCACCGGGGCGGGTGGCTTCGGGGTAGGGCCGGAGGGGGCCGGCGGTCACGTCGCTGGAGGCCGTGCGGAGGCGTCGTTCGGTGGCCTGGGGGAGTCGGCGTCGCCGATGACGGGAGGCCCAGGGGCGGCTGGGCGCCGAGGGCGTCGAGGGCGTCCCGGTCTCCGCCCCTTCCCTACCCCTCGACGACTCCCCGGATCACCCCCAACTCCACCAAGTCCTGCGGCCGCACGCGGAGTTGGTCCGCCGTCGCCTCCACCTCCTCCGGCCCCCGCTTCAGGATCGCCGCCGCCCACTCGGGCGCGATGACGGAGAAGTAACTGTCCGGCGTGGCCCAGGTGTTGCCCGGCGCCGACAGGGCCAGCGCGCCGCCCGAGCCGCCCTCGCCGATCAGCAGCGTGGTGATCGGGACGCGGGCCGCGGCCACCGCCCCGAACACGTCGGCGATCGCGGCGCCCACCCCCTGCCGTTCCGCCTCCGCGTCATTGGCGGCGCCCGGCGTGTCCACCAGTGTCAGCACCGGGACGCCGAGCCGGTCCGCGAAGCGGATCAGACGGGCGGCGGTGCGGTAGCCGGCCGGGCGGGTCGCGGTGCCGGTCTGGGCGGCGTAGGCGACCGTACGGCCCTCGTGCGCGCCGAAGCCGCAGAGCATGCCCTCGGTGTCGACGCCACCGCAGCGGTCGCCGCCGATCGCGACGCGGTCGGTGAAACAGGCGTCCAAGTAGGCCTCGGCGCGCGGGCGTCGCGGGGCGCGGGCGCGCCGGACCGCGTCCCAGCCCGTGGCCGGCAGCTCGCGCGCACCCAGGGCGCGGGGCACCGCGGCCTCCTGGGCGGGCGGTCCCGCCAGCAACCGCAGCCAGCGCCCCAGCACCTCCCGCAGCTCCTCCGGCCGGACCACCGCGTCCGCCGCCCCCGCCGCGACCTGCGCCTCGGCCGTGTACGCCGCCGGATCCGCGTCCGGCGGGCGGACCCGCGAGCCCGCGAAGCCGACCTGGGCCCCGGGCAGGGCGAGGACGACGTCGGCGCCCGCGCCGAGGGTGGCCCAGCCGCCGCCCGTCGTCGGGTCGCGCAGGACCGCGATCTGGGGCAGGCCCGCCTCCCGCGTGAGCGCCGACTGCCGTGCCACGCGCTGCAGTTGGGTCAGCGCCACCATGCCCTCCTGCATCCGGCTGCCGCCCGTGGCGACCAGCGGGACGACCGGGAGGCGGTGGGCGCGGGCGTACGCGTACGCCGCCTCCAGCCGATCCCCGGTGTGTTCGCCGAGCGAGCCGCCCAGGAAGCCGAACTCGAACGCCAGCAGCACGGCCCGCGTGCCCGCCACGCTCGCGGTGCCGCAGACGACCGACTCCTCCTCGCCGGTGCGCTCGGCGGCACGCGCGCGTGAGGCGCCGTAGCCCTGCCAGGCGAGCGGGCCGTCCGGCCCGGACTGCCGTTCCGGGTGGGGGAGTTCGGTGAACGTGGAGTCGTCGGCGAGCCGGGCGACGACCTCGCGTGCCGACAGGCGCCGCTCAGTCATGGGTCAGGGCCCGCTTCATGATCTTCCCCATGTCGTTGCGGGGGAGGCCGTCGAGGTAGTGGACCTTGCGCGGGCGCTTGTGCGGGGCGAGGCGGGCGGCGACGTGGTCCGCCAACTCCTCGGCGGACGGCGGTGATTGGGGATCCGCCGGGACGATCCACGCCACGATCCGCTCGCCGAGATCGGCGTCCGGTTCGCCGGTGACCGCGGCCTCCCGCACCCCGGCGTGTTCGAGGAGCGCGTTCTCGATCTCACCCGCCCCGATCTTGTACCCCCCGCTCTTGATCAGGTCGGTGGCCTTGCGGCCGACGATCCGGACGTACCCGTCGCCGTCGCGCACCGCCATGTCGCCGGTGCGGAACCAGCCGTCCTCCGTGAAAGCCGCGGCCGTCGCGTCGGGACGGTTCAGGTACTCGGTGAACAGGTTCGGGCCGCGCACCTGGATCTCGCCCACGGTCTCGCCGTCGTACGACGTGATCGGCGTCCCGTCCTCCTCCACCAGCCGCAGCTCCACGCCCGGCAGCGGGATGCCGACGGTGCCGGCGCGAGGTTCGCCGTCCGCCCGCACACTCGTGTTCATCAGCGTCTCCGTCATGCCGTACCGCTCGACGACCCGCTGCCCGGTCGCGGCCGTGATCCGCTCGTGGTCGTGCACGGGGAGCGCGGCCGAGCCGGACACCAGGAGGCGGGCCTTGCCCAGCGCCTGCGCCAGCGCCGGGTCCTCGGGGAGCGCCTGGGCGATGCGGTGGTACATCGTCGGCACACCGAACATCATGGTCGCGCCGTCGTTCAGCTCGCGCGTGACTCCCTCCGTGCTGAACCTGCCCAGGTGGCGTACGGACCCGCCGCGGCGCAGCGGGCCGAGGATGCCGAGGACCAGGCCGTGGACGTGGAACAGGGGCAGCCCGTGGACGAGGACGTCCTCGCCGGTCCACTGCCAGGCGTCGGCGAGCGCGTCCAGGGTGTGGGCGACGGCCCGGCGCGGGATCACGGCGCCCTTGGGCGGGCCGGTGGTGCCGGAGGTGTAGACGATCAGGGCGGGGTCCTCGCCGGACACCGACGGGGCGGACATCGACGGGGCGGACACCGAAGGGGCGGACACCGAAGGGGCGGGGAGCGGGCCGGTGGCGTGCGCGTCGACGTCGATGCGCACCAAGTCGCCCAACGGGGCGGGGAGTTCGTCCCCCGCTGCGGCCAGCACCAGCGACGGCGCACAGTCGGACAGGATGTGCCCGAGCTCCTTCTCCCCGGACTTGGGGTTGAGCGGCACGGCGGCGACCCCGGCCTCCAGCGCCGCCACCACCGCCACGGCCGTCTCCAGTGCCGGGGTCGCCCAGACGGCCACTCTGCCCGCCCCGCCGATCCGCGCCGCGAGGGCACCGGAGGCGGCGCCGAGCTCGCCGTACGTCAGGGAGCGGTCGCCGAACCGCAGGGCGGGCCGGTCGGGCTGGCTGCCTGTCAGGGCGGGGAAGAGAGAGGACACGCTCGTACTCCTTAACTGTTCAAGGGACACCGGCTGCTGTCGTCTGTCGGCCTACCCCCAGCCCGGCACGACCATCACCAGCCACACCACCGCGGGCACCACCGCCACCACGATCGCTCCGTACACCATCAGCTGCCGGAAGAAACGCTCACGGTCCACGTCCGGTGCCGCGGCCAGCACCAGCGCACCATTCGTCGAGAAGGGGCTCACGTCCACGACCGTCGCCGACACCGCCAGCGCCGCCACCATCCCGACGGCCCCGATCTCGCCCTGCGCCAGGAACGGCACGGCCAGCGGAATGAGCGCGCCCATGATCCCGACGGACGAGGCGAACGCCGAGACGATGGCGCCGATGTAGCAGAGCAGTACGGCGGCCAGCAGCGGGACGCCGATGCCGCCGACGCCCTCGCCGGCCCAGGTGATGGTGCCCATCTCGTCCAGGACGCCGACGTACGTCAGCACACCGCAGATCAGCAGCACCGTCGGCCAGGCGATCTCGCCGACCGCCTTCCGGTTGTCCTCCGGCCACGCGGTGCTCAGGAGGACGGCGAGGGTGATCGCGGTCAGACCGGCGTCCAGGTCGAAGGCGAGGACGGCGACGACGAGGGCGACCAGGGAGAGGAGGGTGGCGGTGCGGGCGGGGGTGAGGGGGGTGGTGGCGACCGGGGTGGCGGTGGGGGCGGGGCGGGTGACGGTGGTGGCGGCCTCGCCCGTGCCCCCGCCGCCGGAGGGGGGCTCGCCCGGAGCGTCCGTGTCGGCGTCGGTGGCGCCCTTGCTGTGTCCGTCCGGTGCCGTGTCCGCCGCGGTGTCCACCGCCCCCTGCGCCCACAGCTTCAGCCCGCCGAAGAGGACGAACACGACCGCCGCGATGAGGATGTTGACGATCAGGGAGGCCAGGAAGAGCGCGACCTCGTTGCCCGGCAGCTTCTCCCGCTCGACGATGCCGTTGACGATCGAGCCGTAGATGCTGATCGGCGAGAAGCCGCCGCCCTGCGCGCCGTGCACGACCATCGCGCCCATCAGCAGCGGGCTGATCCCGTAGCGGGCGGCGAAGCTCAGCGCGATCGGCGCGACGATCGCGACCGCGGCCGGACTGACCGCGCCGATCGCCGTGAGTGCGCCGGCGAGCGCGAACATCACCCAGGGGATCAGCGCCACGCGCCCCCGGACAAGCCGGATGGAGGCGTGCACCAGCCAGTCGGTGGTGCCGTTGGCCCGCGCGATGGCGAAGAGGTACGTGACGCCGACGAGGACGACGAACAGGTCGCCGGGGAAGCCGGCGAAGATGCCGTCCGCGTCGAGGTCGGCGACCAGGGTGCCGACTGCGAAGGCGGCGGCGAAGGCGAGCGCGCCCATGTTGATCGAGCGGGTGGTGGCGATGACGAACACCACGGCGAGGACGAGGATCGAGATGAGTTCGGGGGACATACGGGCTCCCGTCTCTGGGTCCCGGAGCGGTTGCGGGTACACGCCCCTGAGTGGCCGAGTGGCTGAGCCAATTCCGGTGGCGCTGGCTGGAAAGCGTGGGCTCGCGAGGACGGGACGTCAAGGGGTCGCGCAGAATTGGCTCAGCCACTCGGCCACTCGGCCACCGAACGGCCCGGTGTTACGCTCCCGGCGAGAGGGGGACCCCGTGACCGACGCCCTGCGCCCCATGACCAAGCAGCGCCTCTACGAGCAGGTGCTCGACCGGCTGCGCGCGTACGTCGCCGAGGGCGGCCTCGGCGCCGGGGACCGGCTGCCGACCGAGCGCGACCTGGCCCAGCGGCTGGGGGTCAGCCGGGCGTCCGTGAAGCAGGCGATCGTGGTCCTGGAGGTGCAGGGCCTGGTGGAGGTGCGGCACGGCGGCGGCACCTACCTCGTGCGCGACAGCCTCGACGTGGAGCCGGTGGAGCGGATGGTCGAGCGCCGCCGACGCCTCCCCGACGTCCTGGAGGCCCGCGAGGCGCTGGAGACGAAACTCGCCGAACTGGCCGCCGAGCGCCGTACGGAGGAGGACCTCGCGGCGATGAGGTCGGCCCTCGCGCACATGGCCGAGGAGATCGAGGGCAACGGCCACGGAGTGGAGGGCGACCGCCTCTTCCACGCCGCGGTCACCGCCGCCGCGCACAGCAGCATCCTCGCCGAGTTCATGCGCTCCATCGCCGGCCAGATCGCCGAGAGCCGCACCGAGTCCCTCCGCCAGCCCCACCGCCCGGGCCGCTCCCTCGCCCAGCACCAGGCCATCCTCGACGCGATCGCCGCCGGCCACCCGTCCCGCGCGGCCGCGGCCATGCGCCGCCATGTCCGTACGGTCGCGAAGGTGCGGTTGCTGGACTGGGAGCCGGACGGGGAAAACTGACCGCCCAACCGGAACTGGTGCCGCGGCAGGAGCCGGAGGCTGCGGTGCGGTGATCAGTCATGCCCCCAGCCGTACGGCCTTCGCAGGAGCATCGCGGTCGGCGGCGTTGATCACGAGGTGGGAAGCGGCCATTGGGGGCCGTCCGGGTTCCCGAGCCAGACCACCTGCGCTTCATGGGATGCCGTCACCCCGAACGCGGCAGTGCTCGGTGAGCCGTACTCCTCCCAGGTGGCCACCGCCGACTCGACCGCGTCCCAGAGGCGGCGCGGGCCGCCCTGGCGGACCTCCCAGCCGTTGTCCGTGGGAGTGAGGACGGCGAACGAATCAGTGCCGCTGTCCAGCACGAACGTGCTCACCGGCCCGGCGTCGACCGACATGGAGAAGAAGCGGGCATCTGGCGCCGCGAGCTGTGCCATGAAGCCGGGCCCCGAGGTGGTGAGGATTTCCGGCCCGTACGTGGCTGTCCGCTTCGTGCCATCGTCGGGGCCCGGCACCATGCCGAGGCTCTCCGGCGCGTCCTGCTGGCGGGCGATCATGAAGCTCGGTTCGTCCTCGCTGAACCAGCCGCTCGCGCTGTCGCCGGTGACGATGAGCTTGACCAGGCCGAGGGGGCGCATCCAGCCGCGCAGGGTGGCGAGGATGACGCCGCCGGGCAGCACTTGCTCCAGCCAGGCAGGGGGGATGTTGCGGAAGCCGCACGTGGCGATCAGCCGGTCGTAGAGGGCTCCGTCGAGGTGGCCGACGCGGCCGTCCCCCACCACCAGGTCAGGGGTATAGCCGGACCTCGCGAGAGCCTCGCGGGCTCGCCGTGCCACACCTTCGTCCGTCTCGATCGAGGTCACGGCCTCGCTGCCGAGCCGGTGGCACATCAGTGCCGTCGAGTAGCCGGTTCCTGTGCCGATCTCCAGCACGTTCATGCCTGCGCGCACGTCCAGGTCTTCGAGCATCCGGACCACGAGGCTCGGCAGCGTGGACGATGAGGTCGGGGCCGCGTTGCTGATCGGCTTCGGATCGGCCCAGTCGATGTCCCGGCCGTCGAACTGGGTCATCCATGTCTCGTCGGAGTAGACGAGCCGGAGCCACTCTTCCTGGCCGACGTTCGCCTCGGTGACCGGCTCCCAGGTGGTGACACCGGGGCCGTCGCTCTCGCGGTAGAAGCGCGGAATGAACACGTGGCGGGGCACTGCCTCAACGGCAGCCCGCCACTGAGGTGACCGCAGCCAGCCGTCCTTCTCCAGTCCGGCGGCCAGCTGCCGTCGGAGGTCGGCTGCCATTGTCTCGGCATCAGGCTCACTGGCCACGGAGTCCTCCTTCCAGGAGATCGGCGAGTGCCGCGGTCATGGGCAGCCCGGTCGGTGGCTCCATCCATGCCCACTGCCCCGAAGGATTGCACTCGATGAAGACCCACTCGCCGGAGTCGGTCAAGGCGAAGTCGAATGCCCCGAAGACAAGCCCGAAGTGCTTCAGGTAGGCACGCATGGCGCGCTCCACCTCAGGCGGCGTCGTGACGGGCGTGTAGGTGTGGGTTCCGTAGTCGGTACGCCAGTCGAGGAGACCGGAGTCGATCCGCACCGCGAAGACCTGCTCGCCGATGACCGTGACCCGGACGTCCGCGACCTTCTCCACACGTTTCTGGAACAGGTGCATGGTGCCGGCCACGGTGTCGTCGATCTCGTCGGCGGTCACCTCAGTTACGGGAACCGTCTGGGCCTTGCCGTCGACCAGGTAGAGCGGGACCGAGATGGGTTTGAAGATGGCCGGGCCGTAATCCTCGATGAACGTCCGCGCGTCGTCAGGCACATTGGTGATCAGCGTGGGCGGCAGGGTGAAGCCGGCCGCCGCCGCGGCCGCGAGCCCGGCCGGTTTGTACTCGGCGTCACCGATGCGGTTGGGGTGATTGACGTACAGGCAGCCGGGCAGCGAGGTGAGGATGCCGCCCAGCCCGTAGCGGGCGTGCGCGATGGCGAACCGCTCTGCCTGCCTGTCGAGGTGAGGAAAGGCGAACCCGGAGGGGCGCCGGTAGTACATGGACCTCACGGCGCCCAGGTCGGCTCGCCGGCTCGGGGTCTGCACGCTTCCTCGCCACCTGTCGGTGTCGCCGATGGAGGCGGAGCACGACAGGGTGGCCGGGAAGGGGTCTGTCAAACGAACGGTGTAACTGGGGTGGTTGGGTTAGTGGCGGGCCGCTGAGAGCCGGCCGTCGAAGGTGATGTCGAAGGCGTTCAACGCGGTCTTCCAGCGCATGGTCCATCGGGCTTGGCCCTTGCCGGTGGGATCGAGGGACATGATGGCCATGTAGACGCACTTCAAGGCGGCCTGCTCGTTCGGGAAGTGTCCGCGGGCCTTGACTGCCCGCCGGATGCGGGCGTTGACCGACTCGATCGCGTTCGTGGTGCAGACGATGCGGCGGATCTCGGTGTCGAAGCGCAGGAACGGAGTGAACTCCTCCCACGCGTTCTCCCAGAGTTTGACGATCGCCGGATACTTCCTGCCCCAGGCGTCGGCGAACTCCGCGAACCGGTCCAGGGCGGCCTCCTCGGTCGGCGCGGTGTAGACGGGCTTGAGGAGCCTGGCGATCTTGTCCCAGTCCTGGCGGGCGGCATAGCGGAAGGAGTTCCGCAGCAGGTGGACCACGCAGGTCTGCACGATGGTGCGGGGCCAGACCGTCTCCACCGCCTCGGGCAGTCCCTTGAGCCCGTCGCAGACGAGCATCAGCACGTCAGCGACGCCGCGGTTCTTGATCTCGGTGAGGATGTGCAGCCAGTGCTTGGCACCCTCCCCGCCGTCGCCGGCCCACAGGCCCAGAATCTCGCGCCGGCCCTCGACGGTCACGGCCAGGGCCACGTAGATGGGCCGGTTGGCGACTGCGCCGTCGCGGATCTTCACGTGGATGGCGTCGATGAAGACCACCGGGTAGACGGCGTCGAGTGGGCGGCTTTGCCATTCGGCCATGCCCTCGAGGACCTTGTCGGTGATGGTGGAGATGGTCTGCCGCGAGACCTCGGCGCCGTAGACCTCGGCCAGGTGGGCCTGGACCTCGCCGGTGGTCAGGCCCTTCGCGGCAAGCGAGATCACCATCTCGTCGACGCCGGTCAGGCGCTTCTGCCGCTTCTTGACGATCTTCGGCTCGAACGAGCCGTCCCGGTCTCGGGGCACGGCTATCTCCACCGGCCCAACCTCGGTCAGCACGGTCTTGGAGCGTTTGCCGTTGCGGGAGTTGCCGCCGTCCTTGCCCGCCGGATCGTGCTTGTCATAGCCGAGGTGGTCGGTGATCTCGCCCTCCAGGGCGGACTCCAGCAGCCGCTTGGTCAGCTGCTGGAGCAGCCCGCCCTCACCGGTCAGCTGCAGACCCTCTGCCTGCGCCCGGCTCACCAACTCGTCGATCAGCTGGTCGTCGACGGCCTTCGCCGACACAGCCGCCGCCGACTCGCCGACCTCGTGCTCGGCCACGTTCTCACTGGTCATCGGTGCATCTTCCATGATCGGGAGTTACACCGAACGATTTACAGTCCCGAGTGACGTCGAGTACGGCTCACCTGCCGAGCGCGAAGCGATCTTCGATGCAGAGCGGGCCATGGAGGTCGCCGTCGAGAACGCGAGAGTCGGCGAGGTCGACGGGAACGAGTTCGGCGGAGGGGAGGCCGTGCTGTACGCCTACGGACCGGACGCCGAAGCGCTTTTCAGGATTATGGAGCCGATGCTGCGCAGCCTGCCGTTCAGGCCGGCGTACTTCGTGTTGCGACGGGGGAGCCGTGAGACGGAGTCCCGATTGGATCTGTGATGCGGTACAGCAGAGAAGTGCAGAGAAGTACAGCAACCTCAGCAGCCGGCAGCGCCCCACAGCAGCCCTCATAGCCCTCACGGCAGCCTGTATGACCTCCAATGACCGATCTCTACAGTGCTACGGATCAGAAGCTTCCGGGCGTCGTGCGCGCACCACAGCCGCCCGCACCATAGGCACACCGGATCGAGTGGGGAACAGCGGGGAACCACGAGGAAAGAAGCCGGGCCCGAGGAGGCACATCGCCTTCTTCTCGGGCTTCCTGCCCAAGCTCCCGCAGCCCGTACAGCCGCCGCGGCTGTGGGAGTGCCGCCCGCCCGCCTTCAAGACCGTCGATGCGGGCACGTTCGTCTTCGACGCATCGAATCTCCTCACTGGCCTCGCGCAGCACGGCTATCGCACCGTGTGCGTCGGCGGCGTCACGTACTTCTCGCGGGAGACCCCACTCGGCTCGGTGCTGCCCGACATGTTTCACGAGGACCACTGGCGCCCCGAGTTCTGCTCCCCGGAGCCCGACTCCACACGCCACCAGGTCGACCAGGCGCTGGCTGTCGCCGACAACTACGTCAACCGGCCGCTGTTCCTGTTCGTCAACGTCTCCGCCACCCACGTCCCCCATGGCCACTACACCGGCGATTGCACCGACTCCTGGCTCTCCCAGGCCGCCGCGCTCGCCTACGCGGACGAACGTCTGGGCCGCCTGATCGACAGCCTCACCCGCAAGAGGAGATGGCTGATCATCATGTGCGCAGATCACGGCGACGCCTTCGGTGAGGACGGCTACCACGGCCGGAGGATCGCTCATCCGACCGTCCTGAACGTGCCGTTCGCCGCCATGCTGAGGGAACCCGCCGCTACGCTCACGGAGCATGACTCAAGCCCACGGCAGCGATTCGAAGCCTGACGCTTCCGTGATCGTCGCCCGTGACGATCACGGACAGGTCGCCATCCTGAGCGCAGACTTCCCCCACCATGGGGGCGAGTACCTGTTCCTCCCCGGAGGCAAGGCGGAGCCCGGCGAGACGCCGGAACAATGCGCTCACCGCGAACTCCTCGAAGAGGCAGGCATCACCGCCGAGTCCTGGCGGCACCTGGGCTCGTACGCCATGACGCTCAACTCCACCGCCAGGGTGCACCTCTTCGAGGCCACACAGCTCACCTGCGGCCCTCAGCAGCTCATGCCGTGGGAAGCGGACTTCAAGCTCATGTGGTGGTCGATGGAAGCGGCCCTCAAGGCTGTCGATGAGGGCCGCTTCCTTTTGCAGGGTGGCCCGCTGGCACTGCTTCTCGCGGCCAGGACGCCCGCCGACACCTAGAAGCCTCCGGCAAGCTCAGGCGTACTACGGCCCACGGCCTCTGTCGCTCCTCAGGCCCCCCGTTCCACCACGTCCGCCACCACGCAGCTGACGTTGTCCGGGCCGCCGGCGTCGTTCGCCGCGGCGATCAGGGCGTGTACGGCGGTGTCGGGGGCCGGGGCGGAGGTGAGGAGGTGGCGGATGTGGGTGTCGGGGACGACGCCGGAGAGGCCGTCGGAGCAGAGGAGGTAGCGGTCGCCGGGGGCGGCGTCGTGGAGGCGGAGGTCCGGGGTCGCGGGGGTGGTGGGGGAGAGGGCTTTGAGGAGCAGGGCGCGCTGGGGGTGGGTCTTGGCCTCCTCCGGGGTCAGGCGGCCCTCGTCGATCAGCGACTGGACCACCGTGTGGTCGTCGGTGATGCGGAAGAGGGCGCCGTCGCGGAGCAGATAGGCACGGGAGTCGCCGATGTGCACCAGGGCCAGCCGCGAGCCCGTCCACAGCAGCGCCGTCAGTGTCGTGCCGGTGTCCTCGCCGGCACCGTCCGCCGCGTCCCGGACCGCCTCCGTGGCGCCCTGCACCGCCTCCTCCAGCAGGTTGAGGACGTTGCCCGCCGGAAGCTCGGCCGTGTCCAGGAAGCGCAGCGCCTCCACGGCCGCGCTGCTCGCCGCCGCGCCCTCGGGGCCGCAGCCGTCGGCCACCGCGAGCAGCCGGGTGCCCGCGTAGGCGGTGTCCTGGTTGGCGGGGCGGACCCGGCCTCGGTCCGAGTGGGCGGAGTAGTGGAGTTCCAGCATGGTGGTGTCCTTCCTGTCGTTCCTCGACGCTGTGGTCAGCTGGTCGATCAGGAACTCGGCCAGGTCCCGCCGTACCGCCGTGTCCGCCTCCACCCGCGCCCAGTACGCGCGGATCTCCGCGGCCGCCTCCTCGGGCGCGAGCCCACACACCTCACGGATCCGCGCCAGCGGCATGCCCAAGCGGCGCAGCCACGCGACCAGACGTGCCTGCTCCAGCTGGGCGGGCGCGTAGTAGCGGTAACCCGTGTCGGGGTCGACGCGCGCCGGACGCAGCAGGTTCAGCTCGTCGTAGAGACGCAGTGCCTTCGGCGACAGCCGGCACGCCTTCGCGAAGACGCCGATCGTGAGCATTTCCGGCCGCATGCGCACCCCCGTACCTGTCCGGTTCCGTCACCGATGCTGTGGCTTCACCGAAGGTGAAGGTCAAGCGGGCTGTTTCGGTTGCGGCGGAGGTTGTTAGCCTGCGATCCGCCCGCCCCGACCGATCCGCCCGACCGATCCGCCCGAAGGAGCCCGCCGTGCCCCGCATAGCCCTCGTCACCTGCCGTCCCGGCCCCGAGGTCGCCGTCGACCGCGACCTCCCCGTGCTGGTGCGGGCGCTGCGGGAGGCCGGGGCCGAGGCGGAGTCCGTGGTGTGGGACGACGAGCGGGCCGACTGGGGCGGGTACGACCTCGCCGTGATCCGTTCCACCTGGGACTACAGCTGGCGGGCGGCGGAGTTCCTGGCGTGGGCGGAGCGGTGCGGCAAGGCCACCCGGCTCGCGAACCCGGCCGAGGTGGTGCGGTGGAACGCCGACAAGCGGTACCTCGGCCGGCTTGCCGAGGCGGGCGTGCCGGTCGTGCCCACCCGGTACATCGCGCCCGGGGACGGCACCGACGGCACCGACGGCATCAACGCCATCGACGGGCTCCCCGTCGATCACGAATACGTCGTCAAGCCCACCTCCGGCGCGGGTGCGCGGTTCGCCGCCCGTTACGCACCCGACGACCACGACACCGCCGTACGCCAGCTCGCGCGCATGCACGCGGAGGGGTTCACCGCGATGGTGCAGCCCTACCTCAAGAACATCGACGTCAGCGGGGAGCGGGCCCTGCAGTTCTACGGCGGCCGCCTGCTGCACGCCAGCCGCAAGGGCGCCGTCCTCACCCCCGGGACGCCCTACGACGAGCGCAAGGTCGCCCATCCCGGCCTCGAACCCTGGACCCCCACCCCGGCCGAACTCGCCGTCGCCGAACGCGCCCTGGCCGCCGTACCGGAGGCCCCCGAGCTGCTGTACGCGCGCGTGGACCTCGTCGACGGGGAGGACGGCCAGCCGCGGGTCATGGAACTGGAGCTGGTCGAACCGAACCTGTTCCTGTCGCTGCACCCCGGGTCGGTGCCGCGGGTGGTGGAGGCGATCCTGGCGGCGGCGGAGCAGCAGCAGTAGTAGCTTCTCCGGTCAGTCGCCGGACTGCTGCTCGTGCCGGTGGGTGCCGCGGGCCAGCTCCTGCAGGATCTCGTGCTCCGTCTTCCCGGTCTCCCGGGCGATCTTGCGCAGCAGCAGGGCGCACAGGGCCGCGCTGCCGTCCATCAGTGCCTCGGCCGCCATCGGGTCCTCGCGGCGCCGCTCCGCCACGTACGCCGACAGAAGGTCGTTCCCGGACACGTAGGCGGTCATCAACTCGATGCCGGTACGGATGCGGTCGTAGTCGCTACTCATGTGCCGAACGATTGCACACGCCCGTCGCGCCACGTGATTCAGCCACCGACGGCCACCGCCACCCGCTGCAACAGCCCCCACGTGAACTCGGCCACCACCTCCCGCCGCACCCCCTCCCCGTCCGGCGCGGTGAACGCCAGCCCCCAGCGCGTCGGGGCCGTGCCCTCCAGCGGGCGGGCGGGGGCGAAGGCGCGGGCGGCCTCGTCGACCGTGCAGGACCAGGGGGTGAGGTCGGCGAGGGTGGGCAGGGGCGGGCTCTCGGCGTCCGGGGCGCGGACCAGCCACTCGTTCCACACCGCGCCGTTCGGGGCGAGCAGCACCTCGAAGCGCAGGTCGGGCCAGAGCGGGACCGGCCACAGCCAGGCCTCGCACTCCAGGTCGCCGACCTTGCGGGAGATCACCGCCTCGGGCTTGCCGAACACCGAGCGGTAGCGGGAGGCGGCGGCGCGGGAACGGGGCGAGCGGACCATCGCCTGCCAGCGCTTGTTCGCCTCGCGCATGTCGGCGAGGGAGACGCCCAGTTCCCGGCGGGCGTCCTCCACCAGGTCCGGGTTGTGGTCGGCCATGCGGCGCAGCAGCACCAGCTGGAAGTGGAGCGGGGTGAAGGGTCCGGCGGGGTTCGTTCCGCCGCTAGCGGCGTGCTTTCCGGAGGGCATGCGCTCCATCGTCGCCGATCGGGCGGCGGCCGTCGGGGAGAAAGAGGACCGAGTTGACGTACCGCGGGCCGCGGAAGGGCAGGACCCGGCGCAGCAGGCCCTGGGTGACGACGTACGAGGTCTCCGCCTGGTGGGTCTCCAGCGGGAAGCGGCTCAGGGGCACCCAGTCGCGGCCGGGCAGGACCCAGCCGTCGTAGCCGAGCAGCGACAGATACGTCACCACCGGGGCGATCGGCTGGATGCGGGACTCCAGCTCGACGAACAGGGCGGGCCGGTCGCGCGCCAGGATGGCGGTCGCGCCGCGCAGCACCGCGAGCTCGCTGCCGTCCACGTCGACCTTGACGAACCCGACGTCCTTGAGACCGAGTTCGTCGAGGGTGACACAGCTGACCGGCAGTGCCTTGGCGTGGATGTTCCGGCGGACCAGGGAGGACACCCCCCGGTCGCCCGCGTCGTGCGGCGGCAGCCAGAGCCGGGCCGCGCCGGGGCGGTCGGCCGCCGCGGCCTGCACGACCCGGACGTTGGGCGGAGCGGTCGCCGCCAGGAGCCGCGCCAGATGCGGGACCGGTTCCACGGTCACCACCCGGCGTGCCCGCCGCGACAGCCGCCGCGTCCACGGGCCGTACCACCCGCCGACGTCCACGGCTGTGCCGCACTCGGCGGGACACAGCTCCGCCAGCCGGGCCAGCTCCGGCTCGAAGCGCGGGTACACGGCCCGGGCGACGGCGGCGACCAGGCGGGTGGGCAACAGAGGGGCGAGGTGCGCGGCCAGGGTCATGGGGCCATCCGTTTGAGGAGTTCCTCGTGCTCGTCGTCGGAGACCTGCTCCCCGGAGGCCGGCAGCAGCTGCGGGATGCCGTCGACGATCGGGTAGCGGCGGCGCAGACGGGGGTTGTACAGCGCCTCGGCCGCTTCTTCCGCCTCTTCCGCCTCTTCCGTATCGGCGGGGCCGTCCGGTACGACGAGGTGCAGCTGCCCCTTGTCGAGGGGACACGCCAGGATCTGGAGCAGGGGGTCGTCGGGTTTCATGGTGGAGTCAACTCCTTCGCGCCGATGGGGGGTTGAGGGGACGGTGGTGGTGCGGGCGGGTCGTGCCTCGGCATCGACAGCAGTACGGCGAGCGCGAGCGCCGTACCCGCGACCCGCAGCGCCAGCCGCAGCGGGTCCTCGGGCAGCGCCTCGCCGAACGACAGGGTGCCGAGCACGGCCGTGTACAGGCATGTCACCGTCGTGCACACCGGCACGATCAGCGAGGCCCGGCAGCGTTGCAGCGCGGCCTGCGACATGACCAGCCCGAAGGTGCCGGTGAAGAGGAGCAGATACGGGTACGGGGAGCGCAGCAGGTCAAGGAGCGCGCCGCCGATCCCGGTCGCCGTCAGGTAGCTCGACACGCCCTTGATGGCGAGCGAACTGACCCCGTACAGCAGCCCCACCGCCACGCCGTACTCGACGCCGGTCGTCGGCAGCCGGTGCCGGTGCCGGGCCCTGCGCTCGGCGGAGTTGTACAGCCACACACCCGCCGCCAGCGACGGCACGCACACCA
Organism: Streptomyces sp. DT2A-34; assembly: GCF_030499515.1. NCBI lineage: Bacteria > Bacillati > Actinomycetota > Actinomycetes > Kitasatosporales > Streptomycetaceae > Streptomyces > Streptomyces sp. DT2A-34. The sequence continues at coordinate 7,056,069 of NZ_JASTWJ010000001.1, forward strand.
GCAGGATCAGCGGATACGGCGCCTCCTGGCTGACGGTCTCCGAGCCCTCGCGCAGGGACAGCACCACCATCAGCAGCGCGGCGAGGATCGCGCCGATCGCGTACCGCTCCCGCCCGCTGGTCTCCTCGCCCAGCAGCCGCGCCGAGAGCAGCACGAGCAGCACCAGTCCGGAGACGAAGATGCCCTGCGCGGCGGCGATCGGCAGGGTGCGGTAGACGACGAGCTGCGCCCCGAATCCGGCGGCGAGGGCGAGCGAGCCGCCGATCCACAGCGGGCTGCCGAGCACCAGCCGCAGCAGCCGGGCGGGTTGCCGGATGCTCACCTGCGGAAGTGCGGTGAGCGCCCGTTTCTCCAGGACGAAACCGAGGCTGTACAGGGTGTTCGCCATCAGGGCCGCGGCCACTCCCCACCACATGGTCCAGCCCCCCTTACGTCCTTCGCGCGTGCAGCAGCAGGATCGACGCCAGCGACGGTCTCGCGCAGGCCAGCCGGTCGAGGGGCCGGAGGGGACGCGGTACGCCGTGGAAGGGCGCGCCCGCGAGGCGTACGACCTCGAAACCGGACGCGGCCACGAACTCCCGCAGCGCACGGGCGGTGTAGAGCCGCAGATGCCCCACGACCTCCCGCCCCGGCCGGCCGTGGATGGCCCGCAGGCTGACCTCCGAGAACACCGGCTGCACCCCGGCCAGCAGCAGGGCGCGGTTGTACCAGGCGGCCAGGTTCGGCGTGGAGAGCATGAGGTGGCCGCCGGGGCGCAGCACGCGGCGGATCTCGTCCAGGGCGGCGTCCGGGTCGACGAGGTGCTCGATCACCTCGCTGAACAGCACGGCGTCGGCGGAACCGGACCCGAACGGCAGGCCGCCGCCGGTGAGTTCACCGCGGACGGCGTACGGGACCCGGGTGCGGGCCCGGCGCAGGGCGTCCTGGGACCAGTCGATGCCGACGATGCGGTGGCCGGGGAGGAAGGGGGCGGCGGTGGCCGCGGCGGTGCCGTCGCCGCAGCCGATGTCGAGGATCGTGCGGGTACGGCCGTCGGCGGTGGCCGGTCCCAGGGCTTCGGCGAGCATGCGGGCCTGGCGGCGGCTGCGGGGGGTGCCGGAGGCGACGGGGACGGCCGGGTTCTCGTAGAAGTCGCGCAGGTCGGGGGGTTTCACCGGGGTGGTCGTCACGGGGTCACCTCCGTGGTGTGCAGGTAGTGCTCGAAGAGGTCGCGGAGGTGGGCGCCGTCGCCGTGGCTGAGCAGGGCGCGCGACCAGCGCAGGGCGAGGTGGAGGCGGCCCGCGGTGGAGGCCGTGGTGACGGTGAGGCCGCGGGGCATCCGGGCCGGCGCCGAGAACCACACGGCGTGCGCGCGGCCGGCCTCCTCGCCGAAGTCCAGGGGGTACGGGATACGGCCGATGTTGCTGAGGAGGGTGGTCGAGGTCCAGGGCGCGGCGGCTCTGCGCAGTCCGCGGGTGAGGGCGGCGCGGACGGCGACGGGGGCCCACGGGGCGGTGAGGAGGGAGGCGCCGTGGCCGAGTTGGGGGCGGGGGAGGGACTTGAGGGCGCGGGTGCGGGTGGCTGTGCGGTGCAGGAGGGCGGGCATGTGGTCGGGGTCGTGCGCCGCCAACTCCTCAGGCGTGAAGGGGACTTCGACCAGGCGGGTGCCGTTTCCGATGGGCATGGTGGTGTCGCGGGGGCGGTCGTCCACGGGCATGGTGATGCGCAGGGGGCGGGGGTGGGCGCCGTGTTCTCTGTTCCAGTGGGCGATGGTCAGGGCGGTGGTGACCATGAGCTGGTCGTTGACCGTGTAGGGGGAGCCCTTGGGGCGGTGGGGGAGGGGGAGTTCGGTGACGAGCATGCCGTTGCCGGGGGAGGGCTCGGGGGTGCCTTGCGCTACCCGCGCGGCGTGGGACCAGTTGGAGGGGAGTTCCTCGGTGGGGGGTTGGGGTTCGGTCGTGCGGGTGGGCGGGGCCGCGGGGGAGTTGTCCTGGCCGCCGTACAGCTCCGCGGCGGTGGCGAGGACGCGGAGACAGGCCGGGCCGTCGAGGGCGGTGTGGTTGATCGTGAGGAAGAGCACGGTCCCTTGTGCCGTGCGTGGCGGCGGACCGTCGGCTCCGCGCGGCTGGACACCTACGGCATCGGTCGCCTCGCTCCCCTCGACCGGCCCGCTCCCCTCCACCACCTCCAGCCGTATCGGCGGCGACAGGGACAGCGGCGGTGCCTCCGTCAGCGCCCGCGTCCGCGCATCCCGCAACGTGTCCCGGCCCGGCGCCGGAAAGCTCACCACCTCCACGTCCGGCTCCGCCGTCAGCTCCCACTCGTACCGGCGCCGATACCACCGCCCCGGCGCCTCCCGCACGAGGATGCGAGGATGCCGGCGCAGCGCCTGAGCGAAGGCCGCGCGCAGGCGCCCCGCGTCCAGCCGCCCCGGAAGGTGCACCTCGATGTGCACCGTCTCCGGCTCCTCCTCCTGGAGGCAGTGCCGGGCGACCTCGTCCACGACCGGGAACGGGACGCGTACCGGCGGACGCAGTGGACCCTCGGCACGTGCGGGCTGCTGCAGTGCGGTCATGTGGCCTCGCCCTTCCGGGTGTCGTCGGGCTCCGGAGTGTCGTCGGGGCGGCTCGGCCGGAACCTCGGCTTGCCGAACCCGATGCGCGCGGTCGGCGGATCCGGGTCCGGCCCGCCGGGGCCGCGTGCGGAGACGGTCGGCCCCGACTCGGTGCGGGGACCCGTCGGCCCGGGCGGCTCGGCCCCCAGCGGACTGCGCCCCCGCTCACGCTGCGGCAACGGCCGCGTCGGCGCTTCGGGGGCGCCCGCCGTAGCACCGCCTCCAGCACCCGCCGGAACACCGCCTCCAGCACCCGTCGGAGCTCCGCCTCCGGCGACAGCCGGCACCCCGACCGCCCCCTCCCGCTCCCACTCCCGCACACTCACCACACCCGCGAACAACCCGACCAACGCCAGCAGTTGAGCCGCCGGACCGAAGGCGCCCTCTTCCGCGCCCACCGGCTCCCCGGCCCCCACCGCCGCGGCGATCCCCGCCCCGGCGAGCGCCACCACCGCGATCGGCACCAGCAGCGCATGCCGGCGCCACGCCACCACCGCCAGCGCGGGCACCAGCAGCGCGAACCACCCGGCGATGAACACGCCCACCACCGTCACGGCCACCGTGCCCAGCCACAGCCCGGGCAGCGGCGGGGCGACCTGCGGCTCGTCGGGATTCGGCGCCCGCCGGCGCCACAGCGCCAGCCCGGCCAGCAGCGCGAGCGCCACCGCACTGCCGATCAGCCCGCCCTCGTACAGCACCGCCGGCTCGTACGACAGCTCGACCGTGCCACCGGCGCCCGCCGGAATCCGCCAGCCCTGCTGCCAGCCGTCCAGCCGTACCGGCGACAGTTCCTTGCCGTCCAGCGTGGCGCGCCAGCCGTCGTTGAAGTTCTCGTACATCGTCAGGTAGCTCGCCGCCCCCGTGCCGACCGTCACCGCGCGCCGGTCGCCGAGCCAGTCCCGTATCCGCAGCTCACGCCCTGCCGTCGCGGCCTCGGAGACCGTGCCGCGGGTCAGGGTCACGTCGGTGAGCGTGAGGGGTCCGCCGTCCCCGGCCTCGACCCGATGGTCACCGGCCGACAGCGACAACTCGGCTTCCTCACGCCCTCGCTGGCAGAGCGTCACGTCGATCTGCCGCCGCTCCGTCAGATCCCGTACGGTCCCCCGCGCGCTCGTCTCGTACAGGTCCCCGTCCACCGACACCACCGGTCCCTTCCCGCACGGCAGCGAGAACGGCCGGGATTCTCGCGGCTGTGGGGTGCGGTACTGGTCGAGGGCCGGGATGTAGGCCTCCGTCAGGCCCGCGGGCAGCTGCAGGTCCTCGTCCACCATCGGGTTGTAGAGGGTCAGCGGCGCGGTCTGCGTGATCGTGATGTCCAGGCGGTCGGTGGTGATGGGGGGAAGCGGACCCAGCCGTTCTCGTCGACCCCGGCGATCACCGCACCGTCCGGGGAGCTGATGTGCACCTCGGTCGGACGCGTGGTGAGGCCGCCTGCCGGTGCGAGCACGATCTCTCCCACCGCCTGCTTTCCGGGCCAGCGCAAGTGGATCGTGGGCCGGTCGCCCGCGATCCACGCCGTGGTCAGGTCGCCGTCGGTGAGGTTGCGCGGGGACAGGCCCGTCCCCAGTCGCGCCGTGGAGTCGGCGGTCGCGACGATCCGGTTCTGCTGGTCCGGCGCCACCTCGTACAGCAGCCGGTCCAACTCCTCGCCCGGCACCGGCACCGCGCTCGCCCGCATCTCGTACGTCCCCGCGGTGGACGTGGTGAAGCTCCGGTGCAGGCCGGCCTCCGTGCCCGTCGGCGACAGCCCGGTCGGGTCGGCCGTACGGGACAGGGAGACGATCTCGGCGGCGGCCGAGGAGTCCTCGGCGTCGGTGGGCAGCCGCAGCAGCCGGGTCACCTGCACGTCCGGCAGGGCGATCTCGGAGAAGCCGGCCCCGGTCAGCCCGCCCCGCCGCGACACCGAGTCCGTGATCGTCAGCTTCATCCAACTCGTCGCGCCCGCAGGCGCCTTGACCGACTGCGTCGAGCCGTCCGGCCGGAGGAAGGAGCTCACCGACCCCTTCTCCGTCTCCACCCGCACCCGCGTCGGCGCCTCCCGCACGCCCTCCTGCGGCAGCGGCGTCACCTTGAACGACGTCGGCATGTCGTACGACCCGCCCGCGAAGGCGATCCGCAGCCACTCCCCGTCCGGCGAGCCCTCCGAGCCCTCGGTCCAGGCCGTGTCCGGGTTGCCGTCGAAGGCGTTCACCGGATCGAACTGCGGGAGATGGAAGAGCCAGCTGCCGTACGAGGACGCGGTCACCGCGCGTGCGCCGCGCAGCTCGGCCACCGTCTGGTGGTCGAGGCCGCTCGTCGGCAGGATCTGGTGCGGTTTCTCGCCCGCGTCCTGGGCGGCGTCCGGCGCGTTGCGCTCCTCGCGCGTGTACGTGTACGACGTGTTGGCGTTGATCAGCCCGAACCGCGTGTCCGCGCGCCGCAGCCCGTCGCCGACCACCTGTACCTGCGGTGAGCCGAGCCCGGGATGGTTGTCGCCGGTCAACACACTCGCTCGGCCGCGCAGTTGGGACGCCAGCGGCAGCAGTGCCTCCGGACCGCCGGACACCACGGCCGTGTCCGCGACCGGCTGCAGCCCGGCCTGGTGCGGGCGCGGCACGTCCTCGCTCACCGGCTTGTAGATCTCCACCGCCCGCTGCCGTGGATACAGCCCCTCCACCTGGAGCGGGGTGCCCGGGGCGATCGTCCCGCCGGTCGTGACCGGCCCGAGGCCGGTCACGCGCTCGTACCCGGACTGCTCCAGGGTCCGCTTCACCGTCGTCGTCGGCACCTGACCGATCTGGTCGGGGTCGAGGTCGTTGCGGACGACGACGTAATAGACCCCCGCCCGACTCAAGTAGTCGGCCAGCCCCGGCACTTCGCCGCCGGTCGTCAGTGCCTGCTCGACGGCGTCCATGGCGCGCCGGTTGCCGGGGGTGCCGAAGGGGACGTAATCCCGCTGTGCCCAGCGGGAGTTGGCGACGACGTCCAGGGGCTGGTCGATGGTGGAGCCCCAGCTGTAGATGCCGTGCGCGGTGGCCGGGACGACGAGGGCGCGGGCGTCGGGGGAGTACTTCTCCATCCAGTCGGCCGTGGCCTGCCAGTACTTGGGGATCTCCTTGAAGGAACCGGGGTTGAGGATCGAGCCGTTGAGATACGGCCACATCAGCCCCGGCAGCACCAGCACGGCGGCGATCAGCGGCGCCGACCGACGCCCCCGCACCGGCCGCGCCCCGCGCGCCTCGGCGGCCACGCCCACCAGATGGGCGAGCCCCAGCACCAGCGCCAGGGCCAGCCCCGTCTGGAACTTGTAGATGTTCCGGAAGGGGACAAGACCGCCGTCCAGCCAGTCCTGTACGACCCCGTGGAAGGGGGCCCCGAACGCCCCGCCGTACCCGGCGAGCAGGATCAGCGCGACCGTCACCACGGTCAGCACCAGCCACCGCCGCTCCGGCATGTCCCGCCGGGCCAGCCCGGCGAGCCCCAGCCCGGCCGCGAGCGCCGAGCCTACGATCACGACGACGGACGCGGCGACGGTCCACCCGGCCGGCAGCCAGGCCTCCCCGAAGTGCAGATAGGCGACCCAGTTCCCGGCGCCGCGCAGCGCCTCCGCCGCCGACATGGTCTCGGTGGTGGTCTGCGAACTCTCCACATACGGAAGAAAGTTCTCGCCGTACGTGCCGAGCAGCAGAAGCGGGATCACCCACCAGGCGGTCGCCAGGACGACACCCGGCACCCACCACGCGATCAGCTTCCGCTGCCGTGGCCCGGGCGGGCGGGAGAGCAGATACAGCCCGACGGGCAGCAGCGAGGCCAGCGTGGAGGCGGCATTGACGCCGCCCATGAAGGGGATGATCAACGCCGACCGCAGGGCGGCGACGCGCGCGGCATACCGCTCATTGGTCAGCGGAAGCAGCACCCACGGCAGAACGGCACCCGGCAGCGCGGCGGCGGACGTGGACCCGACCACGATGGTGAAGACGGGCCAGAGCGCATACACCACGGCACCGAGGAGCCGCGACGCCCCGCTGCCCACCCCCAGCCGCTCGGCCAGCCGCAGCGCACCCCAGAAGGCCACCGACACGATCAGCGACAGCCACAACCGCTCCGCCAGCCACACCGGCAGCCGTACGGCGTCGGCCAGCCAGTAGAACGGCAGCATCGGCCACAGATAGCCCGAGTACTGGTTCTGGATCCCGCCGAAGCTGCCCTGGTCGGACCACAACTGCCCGAGGTCGGACAGGAACCGGCCCGGATCGACGGTCACACCCAGCTTGGTGTCGAACGTCTGCCGCCCCGGCCGCACCGCCAGCAACAGCACGAACACCACGGCCCAGAACCCCAGCAGCCAGCGCCGCGACCGCGGCCCCTCCGGCGGACCGGAGGCGGGCGCGGAGGTGGGCACGGCTGCCGGGGGAGGAGCCTGGACCGTGGTCGTCGTCATGGTGGACACCGCCTGAGGATGAGGAGGAGGTTCCAGGTGGCGAACTCGCGCAGGCCGGGCACCTTCACGACGCCCTCCGCGAGGAACGGCCAGTAGCGGGAGCGCGCCGTGACGATCTCCACGTCGTCGCGGGCGCGGACCTGCCGCAGGGTGGCGCCGATGTGCACGGCGAAGAGGTTCTCGCCGAGGGTGTGCTTGGCGGGCCGCCCGGTACGGCGCTGGTAACGGGCGCGGGCCCGCTCGGCGCCGAGGTAGTGCCAGGGCGCCCACTCATGGCCGCCCCAAGGGGACAGCCAGTTGGTGAACGACACGTAGATCAGCCCACCGGGCCGGGTCACGCGCGCCAGCTCACTGAGGAACGTCTGCGGATCGGCCACATGCTCCAGCACATTGGAGGAGAAGGTGACGTCGGCGACGCCGTCCCGCAGGGGCAAGAGATACCCGTCGGCGACGACGGCCCCGTCGGGAGGCTTCTCCCCGAGCTCCGCCACGTCCGGCTCGAAGAGGTAGGCATGCGCACCTCGCCGCCGGAACTCCTCGGTGAAGTACCCGCCGCCACCGCCGACGTCCACGACCGTCTGCCCGGCAAGGGGACCGTAGTAGGCCTCGACCTGATTGACGGAGTCGCGGGCAAGCAAGGAGTAGCAAGGTTCGGGATCGGCCTGCTCATGGACGAAGGCCCGGAAGAGAGCGAGAGAACGCCGAAGAGACGGATCCTTGAAACCCCGGTGCGGTGATGCCGTTAAGGGGCGCGGGGCTGTGATCGATTTGCGGCTACCGCCGCGTGGGCGCGACCAGCCACGACGGACCGCCACTCGCGAGACGGCCTCACCAACACGGCGTTTAGGCGTCACGGCGCCGCACCGCCTCCGCGGCCACGGCACGGAACTGCGTAACCGTCCGATCCCAGCGATAGCGCGCCGCCCGATCCCGCGCAGCCTTCCCCATCAACTCCCGCCGATGCCCGGACAACGCAAGCGTGCACCAGGCAGCCGCGAACGACGACTCCCCGGCGGCAAGCACACCCGTCTCCCCGTCCACGACGGAATCCCGCAGCCCGGGCACGTCGAAGGCGATGGTCGGCGTCTCGCGAGTCGCGGCCTCGGTGACGACGAGGCCCCACCCCTCCACGGCCGAGGGATGAAGCAACAGCCATGCCGCACACAGCAGCCGATGCTTCTCCGCCTCCGACACATGACCGACGAATTCGACGCCGGGTCCGGCGAGTTGTTCCAGGGGCGACCGCTCGGGCCCGTCCCCGACGATGACGAGGCGCCCGCCGGTGACGGGCCGCACCCGCTCCCACAATCGCAGCAAGAGGTCGATCCGCTTGTACTCGACGAGCCGTCCTACGGCCACGAACAGCGGCTCCGGCGAGCGGTCACCCAGCGGGCCCGGTTCCTCGACCCCGTTGTGCACCACACGGATGCGCTCCCGCTCGACGCCGATCCCGCGGAGCGCCTGCGCCGTGGACGGGGAAACGGCGACCATCAGGCTCCGATGCTGCGCACCAGTAAGCGCCCAGTGCTCAAGTCTTCGGCCGAGCCGAGCCGCAGGCGCCAACGCCCCGCCGAACCGCATCTTCCACAGATCGGTATGCACATGGTTGACCAGGCACAACGTCGGCCCGCGATGCCAGAGCGGGGCGAAGTACGGCATCCCGTTGCACACCTCGACCAGCAGATCGCAGTCGCCGACCTGACGGGCGAAGGCGGATCTGGCGCGCAGGTAGTGGCCGTAGGAACCACCGGCCGACACGACCCGGTAGTCCCGGTACGCCGCCGGGCCCCCGCACAGCAGGGTGACCTGGTGGCCGAGCCGGGTGAGCCCGTCAGCGAGGCGGTCGACCAGCAGCTCGGAGCCGCCGGCGGCCTCGTTGCCCAGGTCACGATGGGCGAGGAAAACGATTCGGCGCGGATGTGGGGGGAGCGCCGGAAGGTGCTGCTGCGACGCCCAGGGGAGGGTGGCGCGCAGGGGGGAAGGCACGTGCTGGGGCATGGGTGCTCCAACTCGTCTCAGGGTGCGGAACTCAGCGTGGGGGTGGGGGAGGGTTCGGGTTCCCGGAGGGTTTGGGTTCCCGTGGGGGGATTTCGGGGGTTCTAGGTCGCTGTGGGTCGTTGTGCGTGGGGTGTGGACAGGCTGTGTCCGGGTGGGGTTGGACAGTTTTCGCCCAGCCGTTCGCCACGGCTACTCACCGGCGTGACAATTTCGGGCTTTATTAGAGCTGACGTCACGTCACATTGTGAGCGAGGGCTGGGGCATCTCGACCGTAGCCGGTGATTCCGGACGCCTACGCCCCCATACCACCAAAACGCCACCCACCACCGCAATCACGAAACCCGCCCCAGCGGCCCCGACCGGCAACGTCTCGCCCACCACGCGCAGCAGACCGCTGTCCCGCTTCGCCTGCCGCACGGCCTCCTTCTGCGTGGCCGTGGTGAACGAGATCTTCTCGCTGTCCAGCAGCACCGCGGCGTCCTTGTCGCCGCCCGGTGCCCGCAGGGTGCGGCGCGGGCCGGTCTGGGCGTAGATCACCCGGCCGGTGCGCTGGTCGACGACCAGTTTGAACCCGTGGTTGGAGTACCACTCCTCGGCCAGCACCTGCGGGCGCTTCGGCTCGTCGACGAGGCTGCCGGGGACGAGCCGGCTGCCGACCTTGCGGGGCGCGACCGTGCCGGTGAACCGGTATCCCGTGTACCCCTGGATCTTCTCGGTGCCGTCGTACCGCATGGTGATCGCGGTGCCGCCGGTGTTGTCCCACCACTGGTAGGAGCGCTTCTCCACGTCGAACGGGAACTTCAGATAGGCCTCGCCCTCGATGTACGGCGTCTCCTTGCAGCAGTGCACCGGTTTCGTCGTCCTCCGGTCCATCACCCAGCGGTGCGGGGTGAAGTCCAGCGCGTCGTGCGGATCGGCGGCCGGCAGCGACTTGTCGGTGTCGACGGTGGTGATCACGTCCCATACTGCGTTGCCGCTGCGCTCACTTTCGGCCACATTGCCGCGCACCCGCTGGGTGACGGTGATCTTCTGGTCCGGCACGGTCTTGATCTTGTCGGTGTCGAAGACGCTGCCGGTGCCGGTGTAGACGGCGGTGGTGTCGATGTCGATGGGGTTCACGGCGGCACGCGGGGCCACGTACCAGGCCAGCATGGGCGCCAGTACCAGCAGAAACGTGCCGATGCCCAGCAGGATCAACGAGAGAGGTGAGGCTGTACGGCGCATCCGGCACTCCTGGGGGATTGGCGCATGGTCGATGCACGCTCAGTGCACAGTCGGTGCACGGTCGTTGCCTGGCCGTTCTTGGGCCGGGAACCGTAGGCGTCCCTTGACGGAGTGTCAATGTCTTGACGTGCCGACCCGGCTTGTCGAGACTGAACCGACAGACAGGGGTCGGGATCAGGCTGGCACCACCGGGGTGGGGACGACCTCCGGATGCAGAGAGGCTGACCCTGCGATGTCCAGACTGCTCGCCGCCACGCTGACCGTCGCGCTCGCCGCCGTACTCGCGGTGGGTGCCGCGCTCGGCGTCGTCGCGCTGCTGGAAGCGGCACCCGACCAGCCGAACACGCCCTTGATCACATACGAGCAGGCGGGCCAGGGGAGTTGACCGTGGCAGCCACCCGCTCTACGGCCTCTACGCCCTCCCCGGCCGGCACCACGCGCTCGGCCTGGCGCGACGTGCCCCGCTTACAGGTGCGCCGTTTCGCGGAGCTGGCCTTGGCCGAGGCCCCGGCCCTCGCCGAGGAGATCCTGCGCGAGATCCGCCGCGAGTACCCGCATCTGCCGGTCGTCCTGGACGAGTCGGGCGAGCCGATGGCCATGGTCGGCATCCGGCGTGCGATCGAGGTCTTCGTCCAGCACCTGGAGGCCTCGGAGGGCCGCCCGACCGTCCCGCCGGGCGTCTTCCAGGAGTTCGGCCGCGGCGAAGGCCTGCACGGCCGCTCCCTGGACTCGCTCCAGGCGATCTACCGGATGGGCGTACGACTGGCCTGGCGTCGTTTCGCCGAGATCGGCCAGCGCGTCGACATTCCGCCGCCCGCGATGTACGAGCTGGTGGACGCGGGCTACGAGTACCTGGACGGCCTCGTCGACCAGTCGGTGCGCGGTTACGCGGAGGCGGCGGCACGCCAGGCCGGCGAGCGGTTACGCCTCCAACGCCGCCTGATGGAGCTGCTGTTGGCCGAACACCACCGCGGCGATCCGGCGGACGCCCTGTCCGAGCGGGCGGCCAGGATCGGCTGGCCGCTGCCGGAGAAGGTCGCCGTGGGCGTGCTGCTGCGCCCGGCGCGGGAGGCCGTGGCCCCGGCGGTGGGGCAGGGCGTCCTGCTCGACATGGAGTACGAGCAGCCGCGCATGGTAGTCCCCGAACCGGACGCCGCCGGCCGCCCCGAACTGCTGCACCGGGCCCTGACCGGCTGGGCGGGCGCGATCGGCCCCCCGGTCCCGCCGGCCGACGCGGCGAAGTCGCTGCGCTGGGCCGAGGCCGCCGTACGCCTCATGGAACGGCGGCTGCTGCCGGCCGGCGAGGTCCTCTACTGCACCGAGCACACGGAAGCCCTGGTCCTCCTTCAGCCGGAGGAACTGATCGACGACCTGGCCCTGCGGTGTCTGGCCCCGTTGGAGCACTGCGGGCCCACGCACGGCCGGCGGCTGGCGGAGACGTTACTGGCGTGGCTGGAGACCAGGGGCGGGGCGCCGGAGGTGGCGGCCCGCCTGGGCGTCCACCCCCAGACGGTCCGGTACCGCCTCCGTCAGATCCGGGAGTTGTGGGGCGACGAGATGGACGACCCGGACCGGCGGTTCGAGTTGGAGCTGGTGTTGCGGGCGCAGCGGTTGAAGGGGGTGCTGGGGGAGACGCGCCGATAGACGCTGCTCGGGTTGTTGCGCTCGGCCTGTTGTGCTCAGTCTGCTCTGCTCAGTAGCCGTAGCGGCTCTTCAGATGGCGCCAGAAGTCCCGGAGCATCCACTTGTCGAACTCGGTGATCTGTGTGGCGGATCCGGCGTTCATGAGGAAGCAGCACTGGCCGGTCGGCGTCCAGTCGTAGAAGTCGTCGAGCCCGAAGGTGTGGCCGACTTCGTGCAGGTAGATGTGGATGTTCTCCTGGCCGAGCGCGGAGGTGAAGTACTCCTGGCCGACCCGCTGCCCCCAGTCGCCGCCGGCACCGCCCTGGAAACCCTTGGTCAGCCAGAGCGACTGGTCGTAGTGGCGGGCGGCGCCGCCCGGGCACTTGGAGTAGTTGCCGTCCTGGTGGAAGAAGCGGCCGCAGTCGGGGGAACACTGCGGGGCGCCCCCGCCGTCCAGATTCCCGGCGTAGATGTCGACGGAGTTGTCGCTCCACTGGAGGGTGGAGCGGTTCTTGACGGCCCAACCGACGATATTGACCGGCACGTTCGTGTACGGCCAGGCGTTGTGCCCGGTGCCGTCGCTCTCGACCATGGCGGCCATCCACTTCCCGAACTGCTTCTTCAGCGCGGCGTGGATCTGGTCGCGCAGGGCGGCGCTGACGGGGGCGTCGGACTCCCAGCGGACGCAGTAGTTGACGCTGCCGCGGTTGGCCATGACCTGGTCCCAGCCGTAGTTGCGGAAGCCGTAGAGGTCGGGGTAGGTCGACTCGACGTGGTTCCAGACCTCGCCCAGGGGCTGGACGAGGTTGGCCGGCGGGTTCCACTGGTCGGCGGCCTGGGCGGGGGAGGCGGTGACGGCGGGCGCGGCGACCAGCGCGATGATCGCGGCGAGTACGGCGCCGAGCCGGGCGAGGCGGGTGCGCATGGTGAACTCCCTTGGTGGGGGACGGACTTCGGGACTTCACCTGCAGGTCGCCGCCGGGGTGGTGGAGGTTGCCCGCTGTGCGGCACTTGTGTGTGTCGGTCAGGTCGTCCGGCGGGCGGGCTCGGTGGTGCCCCTCGGCAGGCGGGCGGACGCGGTGCGCAGACGCCGGCCGCGTCGCGTCAGCCCCCACGGCTTCAGGACCGAGATCACCGTCATGAAGACGTACGCGGACAACGACACGATCGGCCCCATCATGAGGTCCCCGGCGTCGGGCAGCGCGCCGCCCGCGGCGACCGCGTCGACCGTGGAGCTCAGGCCGGGACGCAGGGCGAAGGCGGTGGCGGTGGTCGTGGCGAGGGTCAGCCAGAACTTGGTGTAGACCCACCGGTGCCGGGCCAGCCCCCACTGCATGCCCAGGGACAGCACCAGCCCGCTGACCAGCGTGAGGAACGCGACGGGCAGCAGGAGCCAGTCGGCGAACAGCTTCATGGCCCGCACCGACGCCTCCACGGTCACCGCGGACCCGGTGGCGGCCGCGGTGACCGCGAGCGCGAGCAGCCCGAGCGTGAGCCCGAGCCAGCTCGAGGCGGCGACGACATGGACGACGAGGGCGGCCCGGCGGGCGGCCCGGCTCAGTTTGACGGAGGACGTGGAGGACATGGCGGACGCGGGAGACGTGGAAGGCATGGAAGGCATGGAAATCACCGTGCCGGGCGCGAGCGGCGAGGACGTCTGACAGGGGGAGTAACCCCATGTACGTGCGTCGGCGTACCCGGAGACACTCCGGCTGCTCCGTCCGAGCCGGAGACCCAAAGACACTGAGCTTCAAAACAGAGGAGACCCCGATGCGGCAACCGACCCCCCACCCCGCCCTGCGGCAGCTGGACGTGTTCGTCGGCGAGTGGGACATGTGGGCCGCCGGCCACGGCGTCGGCCCCGTCCGGACGGAGTTCGCCTGGCTGGAGGGCGGCGCCTTCCTCGCCCAGCGCGCGGACGTCGCCCCGGAGACGTCCCTCCCCGGCGAGTGGGCCCAGCACGCCCCCTTCCCCACCGTCGCCCTGACCGGCTACGACGACACCACCGGGGAATTCACCGTCCTCTACGCCGACGGCCGCGGCGTCGCCCGCGTCTACCGAGGCAGCATGACCGACCGCACCTGGCGCCAGTGGCGCACTGCCCCCGCCTTCCACCAGCGCCTCACCGCCACGGTCAGCCCCGACGGCAACACGATCGCGGGCCGCTGGGAGCAGGCACGGGACGGCGAACAGTGGACGATGGACTTCGACGTGACGTTCGTCCGCACGGGAAAGCCTCAGAGTGAGGGGGCCTGAGAGCCCCCTCAGCTCCTACGTGACGGCTGCCTCCTTCGGCGCGGTCCGTCGCGGTGCGGGCGGGTCGAGGTGGACCACCACGGTCGTGTAGAAGCGGTAGACCGCTTCGTCCACGCTGCGGATGAAGCCGGACTCGGTGTTGCCCCGCGTGCTTCCCATGCCCTTGAAGAGGGACAGGCGGAAGCCGGTGATCCGGGTGGCGCCGCCCTTGGGCAGCATGTCCGCCGGTTCGGGGCGCAGCCGCTCCAGCGTGCCCCGGGGGCCGCCCGCCCCTCCCTCCACCAGGGTCTCGACGTGCAGGTCGGCCGGTGCTTCGGCGAGGCGGCGGACCAGACGCTTGGCCCAGGACAGGGGGTAGCCCTGCTCGGGTGCGGGGATCTCGACGGAGGTGCGCAGCTTGCCGGTGCGCAGATCGGCGCCGATCGTGAGCAGGCCCGGGGCGTTCTCGACACGAAGCTCCGCCTGGAGCCTTCCTTCCAGGCACAGGCGGTCGGCCAGCTGAACCCGGCGGGCACTGGGGTCGGTGCCACGTCTGGCGCGCTGAGCAGGCAGCACCTTCTGCCCGAGTTCGCCGCCGAGCCTGAGACACACCTGGCGGATGAGACGCTCCCAGTTCTCGACCACCTCAAGGGCGCGCGGGTCGCCCTGACACAGGGTCTCGTCGCTGATGCCGTTGCGTACCGGCACCCACGCCGCGCCCATGTTCTGGAAACCGTGGCAACCGGAGTTCTCGTGCTGGAGATAGTGCAGCAGTTCCTGGAGCAGCCAGGTGCGTGCCGCGTTGCCGACTCCCTCGTGCCGGATCAGCAGCTGTGCCTGATGGGCCACTTCGGCCCATGACAGATGCCAGAGCGCCACCTTGTGCTTGCGCCGCCGGTCGATCTTGACGTCGACCAGTGGACTGCCTTCCAGCGCGACGTCGTTCGACACCGTGATCACGGCCTCGTAGCCGCGCCGGGCGGCGATGTCCATGTAGGCCTGCACCTGGTCGGCCTTGAGAGCGTTGCCGTTGGTCTTGGTCTCGACGAGTGCCGTCCACAACTTGCCGGCCCGCTCGACGCGGATCACGCCGTCGGGGCGTCGGGGTGTGTCGCCGTGCGGCAGGGACACCTCGGTGAACGCCTCCATACGGCCGGACGGCGCCCCGAACGCGGCGGTGAGCCGCCTGCCGAACCGTGGCACCTGGGCCATGACCGACAGCAGGACCGAGGTGGCGCGCATCTCCCGGTCCCGGTCGCTCTTGAGCGCCGAGACGGGAAAGAGCCGGGCCGGCTTCCAGGAATCGTTCTCCGCCAGGGACTTCTGCGGCGTGCTGTGCAGCGGGACCTTTTTCTTCGCGGTGCGGGGCCGGGCAGCCGGTTTGCGCGGCCCGGCTTCGTCGACGGGCCGGCGGGGAGCCGGGACCGCCTCCAGCGTCGCCGGCACGGTGGCCGGTGCCGCCGGCTCCGGCTGAGCGCTGCTGTCCGCCGCGTCCGGCGCCCGAGTCGTGGACCGTGCTTCTGCCTCGTCGGGAGCCCGGGTCTCCTCGGCCAGCGCTTCAGTCCCGGCCTGCGCTTCCACCTCGGCCGCATCGTCGTCGATGTCCACGCCGAAGTCCGTCGCCAGCCCCGCCAGCCCGGATGCGTACCCCTGCCCGACGGCACGGAACTTCCACTCCTCCCCGCGCCGGTACAGCTCGCCGAAGATGATCGCGCTCACCTCGGCGGCGTCGTCGATGGCGAACCGCAGGAGGCTCTCACCGGCCGCGTCGGCCAGCCTCACCTGCAGGTCCTCCAGGTCTCCGAAGCGGGCTTCGCCGTACCGGCTCGCGGCCACGACGATTCGCTCGACATCCGGCGGCACCGCTGTCAGATCGAAGCTGATCCGGTCCTCGTTGCCGTTCTGCGTCGGCGTCTTCCCCAGGAGTTGCACGCTGCCGTCGGCGGCCACCGGGTTGTTGTAGAAGTAGAAGTCGGCGTCGCTGCGGACCTTTCCGTTCGGGTCCAGCAGTAGGACGGACACGTCGGCGTCGCCCTCACCGGTCGGGCTGCCCCAGCCCAGGCTGACGATCGCCGAGCCGACGTCTTCGCTCAGGGCTGCCAGCGCCACGTTCGAGCCCTTGATCATTTCGTGCACGGAACCCCCCATGTCACTCACCTGAGGGCATGCGCATGCGACGGCCCCAGGTGCCTCCCCCTCGCGGCAGATTGTGATCTGCCGCACACGGGTAACGGTACTGG
Source organism: Streptomyces sp. DT2A-34 (assembly GCF_030499515.1). NCBI lineage: Bacteria > Bacillati > Actinomycetota > Actinomycetes > Kitasatosporales > Streptomycetaceae > Streptomyces > Streptomyces sp. DT2A-34. The sequence continues at coordinate 7,072,402 of NZ_JASTWJ010000001.1, forward strand.
CCGTGGATCGCGCCTGCGGAGCTTTCGAGCTGGTCCCCGCCTGCCCATTGCCCGGGCAAGGCGACTTTGAGTAGCCTGTGTTCGTTATTCCGATCGACTGTTGAAATCTCGAACACAGTCACCGACACTCAAGGGAGGGGGCCGCACGTGGGACGCCTCGTACCAGCCGTGACCCGAGCTCTCGACATTCTCGAGCTCTTCCTCGACGGGGACGGCACGCTCTCCGCCCCCGACATCGTGCGCAAGCTCCAGCTGCCGCGCACCACCGTGCACGAGTTGGTCACCACGCTCGCCGCCCGGTCGTACATCGTCCAGGTTCCGGGTCAGCCCGGACGGTACCGCCTCGGGGTACGGCCCTACCAGCTCGGCAGCCGCTACGCCGAGCAGCTCGACCTCGCGGCCGAGGGGCAGCAGGTCGCCCGGTCCGTCGCCGAGACCTGTGACGAGACCGTGCACGTGGCGATCCTCGAGGGTACCGACGTCATCTACATCGCCAAGGTGGACTCCACGCACGCGGTGCGGATGGTGTCCGCCGCCGGGCGTCGGCTGCCCGCGCACTGCACGTCGGTCGGCAAGATGCTGCTGGCCTCCCTTCCCGAGCCCGAGCTCACCGCCCGGGTCCCGGACGGGGCCGAGCTCGTCGGCATGACACCGAACAGCATCACCGACCCGGTCGCCCTGCGCGAGGCCCTTACGGAGATTCGGGAGCGGGGGATCGCCGTCGAGCGGCGGGAGTCCAACCCGGACGTATCGTGCGTGGCCGCTCCCGTGCGGGACCGTACGGGGCAGGCCGTCGCCGCCCTCTCCATCTCCGTGCCCATGATCCGCTGGAGCGACGACCGGCGCGTCGAGCTGGAGCAGCTCGCCGCCAAGGGGGCCGCCGAACTGTCGGAGCGTCTCGGACACCGGAGCGTGGCATGACGGAGCGTGGTGTCGGCGCGTACGAGGTCGCCATTCAGGCGGAGGCCGAGCTCGGTGAGGGGCCGACCTGGGATCCGGGCAGCGGGCGGCTCATCTGGATCGACATCCTGGGGTCCCGGATCCACACCTACGACCCCGTCTCCGGGCGGCGCTCGGTCCGTACGACCCCGCAGCACATCGGCGCCGTCAAGCCGCGCGTCGGCGGCGGCCTCGTCCTCAATCTCCGGGACGGCGTGGGACTGCTGGACCCGGACGACACCTTCCGCTGGCTGCACCACGAGCCCGTCCCCGGCCGCCGTGCCAACGACGCCGCCGTCGCCCCCGACGGCTCCCTGTGGGCGGGCACCATGCGCTACGACGAGGCACCGGACGGCGGCACCCTGTCCCGGGTCACCGGTGACGGTTCGGTCGAGGTGGTCCTCGACGACGTGGCCGTGAGCAACGGCACCGGCTGGAGCCCGGACGGCAGCCTCATGTACTACATCGACTCGCCGACCCGGCGCGTCGACGTCTTCGACCACGTGGACGGGAGCGTCGTCAACCGGCGGCCCCTCGTCGAGATCGAGGACGGCGCCGGGTTCCCCGACGGGCTCACCGTCGACGCCGAGGGGTGTGTGTGGGTGGCCCTGTGGGAGGGCTCGGCCGTACGCCGCTACACGCCGGACGGCGAGTTGGACCGGGTGATCCCGCTTCCGGTGCCCCGGGTGACGGCGTGCGCGTTCGCCGGGCCCGAACTGACCGACCTGTACATCACGACGGCCCGCGTCGGACTGGCGTCACCGCCTCCGCTGGCGGGGTCGGTGTTCGTCGTGCCGGGGGCGGGGAAGGGGCTGGCGCAACCGGCGTTCCAGGGCTGAGCCCCAGCCGGTGGCCCGGCGGATTCCAGGGCTGAGCCCAGCCGGCGTTCAAGAGCCGAGCTCCAGCCCGCCGCGCCTGCCTACCGCAGCCCGGCCGCCTTCCGCTCCTCCGTCGTGAGCGGCGGCCCGCTCAACGCCGGCTTGAGCGGGCCGGCCGCGGCGGCCAGCAGCACGGACGGGGTCAGCAGCACCTGGGCGCCGCGCTCCAGCGACGTCACATCCGTCACGCGCCGGGCGATCCGTCCGCTCCCGGTGGCGGTGTGCATCAGCCGGTCGACGTACGCGGCCACGAGCCGTTCCCTGAGCGTGGGCCCGTTCTCGGTCGCGCCCGGGTAGAACACGTCCTGCCCGATGGCCAGATCCCAGGCGGCGCCGACGGGCCGGGCCACCGCCTTCTGGACACGGCGTGACAGGCCCGGCGCCGCCAATCCATGACGCCGTGTCACCTCCCGAAGGATCAGGGCGCATTGGGCGGCGACCGCCAGACCATGGCCGTAGACCGGGTTGAACGCGGCGAGCGCGTCGCCGAGGACGACGAAGTTCTCCGGCCACACCGGCATCCGCTCGTAGAAGAAGCGGCGGTTGACGGTGGTACGGGTGACCGACACGTCGGACAGCGGCTCGGCGTTCCCGAGCAGCTCGCCGATCAGCGGGTGCCGCAGCTCGTCGCGGGCGAACCGGACGAAGTCCTCGGCCGCGGCGGTGGGTTCGCCGCCCTGGGTGCCGGACAGGGTGACGATCCACCGGCCGTTCTCGATCGGCAGCAGGAACCCCGCCCGGCCCGGCCCGCCGTCGCGGGGGTCGGGCTGCACGTTGACGACCGGGAAGCCGTCCCGGGCGTGCTCGGGGGCGAGATAGAGCCGACTGGCGTACACCAGGCCGGAGTCGACCTCACGCCGCCCAGGGGCGGGGAGGCCGAGGGCCGTGAGCCACCGGGACGCCCCGGAGCCACGGCCCGTCGCGTCGACGACCAGGCAGGCGTCGAGGGTGCGTTCGGCGCCGTCGTGGGTCCGGATGCGTACGCCCGTCACGGCGGCGTCCGTGCCGGTCAGTCCGACCGCCTCCGCCCGCTCGACCAGCTCGATCCGCTCGTCGGCGAGGACCCGCGCGCGGATCGTCGCGTCCAGCAGGTCCCGGCCGGCCAGGATCACGTGGTGCGATTCGGGCCAGCGCCGGAACCAGCCCCGCGCCGACAGGGCGACCACGTCCGTGGTGACCGGCAGCCGCTGCGCGCCGGCCCCGCGGAGCGTCTCGGTGATTCCCGGCAGCAGCTCCTCCACGGCCCGCACCCCGCCCGACCACAGCATGTGCGCGTGGCGCGCCTGCGGCAGCCCCTTGCGAGGCTCCGGGCCACCGGGCAGGGCGTCCCGGTCGACGACGACCACACGGTCGACGAACCCGGCGAGCGCGCCGGCCGCGAGCATGCCGGTGTGGGATCCCCCCAGGACGACGGCGGTTCTGACGTCTGGGGCGGGGCGTTCGTTCATGCGGGGGCACTCTCTGCCGGGGCGGCCGCTCGGGCGCGTACCGCCTCGATGTCGTCGGGATGACGCAGGGCTCGGGACACGGCCTGGATCTCCCGCAGCAGATACGCGGTGTCCGGGCCGGACGGGGAGGCGTCGGCGTCGGCCTCCGGTGAGCGCTGCCTGGTGTCGACGGCGTCCAGGATCGTCACGGCCGCGGCGAGTGCCGCCGCGCGGGCGGGCTCCGAACCGAGGGCGAGGGCCGCGTCGTACGACCTCCCGCGCAGGTCCTCGTCGAGGTACCGGGACACCTGCAGGAGCCCGTCGCGGATGAACGTCTCGCGGCGGATCAGCCGCAGCTCCGCGGTGCCGCGCAGGGTGACCGGTTCGCGTGCGCCGGTGACGGACCGCATCAGCGCGGAGAGGGGACGCAGCTGCCGGTGGCGCTGCCAGAGGCGCCAGCGCTCGTGCAGGTACTGGCCCGCGTGCGGGATGATGAAGCCCACCGCGACCAGCGAGGCGGAGACGCAGGCGGCCGACGGCGCCAGATAGGTGCTCAGCCAGTCCAGGTCGTGGCCCGTCCACCGGGCGACGACGGCGGTGAGCTTGGACGCGTCGAAGAGCAGGTTCGTCGCGTAGCCGACGCCCAGGAACCTCAGGCCCCAGCGCAGCCAGGCGTCGAGCCCGTCGGTGCGGATCCAGTCCCAGATCAGCCGGGCCGTGATCGCGCAGGCCACGGTGTGCGCGAGCAGGTAGAGCAGGATCTGCTCGCGCATGAAGGGCGTCGTGGCGTAGTACGTGTCCAGGTCCCGCAGCCGTTCCACGGGGGCGTCCGCGAGGGCGAAGAGCACCCACAGGGCGATGACCACACCGGCGTAGACGGAGACGACCCAACGGGTCGCGCGGCGCGTCGCGGCCGAGCGGTTGGCCAGGCCGTTGCGCCAGGCGATGATCAGCAGCAGCCAGGACGCGCACAGTGCGGTGATCAGCGAGTACACCCAGGGCGCCGAGATGTTCGGTACGCCGGTGACGCGGTTGGTCCAGGCGATGGTGCGCGGGGCGGCGAAGACGAACACGGCGCACGCGAACAGCAGCAGGCCGCCGACCGCGCGCAGCAGCGGGTCCCGCCAGAGCCGAATGATGGTGGGCAGCTTGATCGCCAGGGCGGCCGTCAGGACGACGGTCGGGATCCAGAACGAGATGGACATGTCGCTGAGCAGATCGGACGGGTCCGCCGCGAGCCCGGTCACCGCGCCGTCCCCGAGCTCCCGCGGTAACCCGCCGTCCCTTCGCTCCCGCGGTAACCCGCCGTCCCCTCGCTCCCGCGATAGCCCAGCGAACGCTGCACGGGTCCGAGCGGCGCGTCCGACTCCCGCCCCGACAGCAACGGCCGGAAGACGGCGGCCAGTCGGTGCCCGAACTCGTCGGCCTCGGCCTCGTCCCGCTGCCGGGAGCCGTCGCGGGCGGCCACCGCGAGGGCGATGTCCTGCCACCCGGGCCGCTCGGCGAGGGCGTGCGCGGCCGCCGTACCGGCCGTGTGGTCGTGGCCGTGACCGGCGTGCAGGTGCCACAGCTCATGGCCGAGGATGACCAGTTGCTGTATCGCCTCGGCCCGCTCCTCGACGATGACCAGGTCGAAGTCCTGGAACTCCACCCACAGTCCGGTCACTTCGATCTCGTCCGGGAACCGCTCGAAGCGCAGCTCGACGGGCCGCCCGCCGCGCCGCGTGCTCATCTCCGCGCACAGCGCGTGGCACAACTCGCGGACGTCGGCCGGGGGATGGGGTCTGGCCCGCACGGCGGCGCTCAGATCGGAGGCCAGGTCGCGCATGCGGGAGGCGGCGGGAGAGCGCCGCAGCGGCAGCCGTAGCGCCGAGGCGACCCGGGCCGCCCTCTTGCGCGCGCCCGCGATGTCCATCGCATCCCCTGTTCCCCCGCCGCTCGGCGGGCCGTTCGAGCCTATGCGACCCGAAGTGGCCGCGTCATGTGATCCGGCGACCGTTGTTCAACCGGGAACGAAGCGCTCCGCTCCGCAGGGGGTGCCGGGATCGGTGGTCTGTCGTCTGCGGGTTCGTTGTGGCTGGTCGCGCCCATGCGGCGGAGCCGCATATCGATACGGCCCGCGCCCCTTAGAGGCGTTGCCGGACCGTAGGCGGCTTCGTGAGGGGCCGCTCCGCGCTCGGACGCCGCTCCGAATTCGTGCACGACCCATTGACTGGAAAGCGCTTGCAGCCTACGGTCCCGTTCGAAGTTACGGGCGTGATCCGATATCTCGAACAGTTAGGGCGGGGAATGGGACGACCTGACCTGAATCGCAGGCAACTCCTGGCCGCGGCAGGTGGTTTGGCCGTGGCGGGCAGCTTCGGCTTCGCGGCGCTCGGGACAGGCGCCGACGCTCTCGCCTCCAGCGCGGACACCCGGGTGCGCTACTGGAACCTCTTCAGCGGCGGCGACGGCGCCAACATGATCGCGATGCTGGACTCCTTCCGTAAGGCGAACCCCGGCATCGACGTGAAGGACTCCACCCTCCAGTGGGGCAACCCCTTCTACACCAAGCTCGCCATGGCGGCCGCCGGCAACCGGGCCCCCGACCTCGGCGTCATGCACATGGGCCGCGTCACCGGCTTCTCGCCGGGCCGCCTCCTGGACCCCTGGGACGTCGACCTGCTCGCCAAGTACGGCGTACGGGAGCAGGACTACAACCCCGCGCTGTGGCAGCGCGGCGTCATCGACGGCAAGCTCTACGCCCTCCCTCTCGACATCCACGTCCAGCTCTGCTTCTACCGCAAGGACGTGCTGAAGAAAGCGGACCTGCTCGGCGACGACGGCCGGATGATCCCGGTCACGTCGACCGATGAGTGGTTCGACGTCCTGAAGAAGGCCAAGGCCGCTCAGAAGAAAGGGCTCCAGACGATCGGTCTGTGGACCAACGACCAGAACTTCCAGTGGTGGTTCTTCGTCGCCTTCTACACCCAGCTCGGCGGCCAGTGGTTCAACGACGCCAACACCGAGGTCCTCTTCGACACCGACAAGGCCACCCAGGTCCTGGAGTTCCTCCGCAGGCACGTCACCGACGGGTACGTCATCCCCGGCGCCCCCACCGGCGAACAGTTCGTCAACGGCGCCCCCTTCACCTGGGAGGGCAACTGGTCCGTGCCGGTCTTCTCCGGCGCCGAGCTGGACTACGGCGCGACCCCGCTGCCGCCCGTCTTCGGCAAGCAGGCCACCCACGCCGAGTCGCATGCCTTCGTCCTGCCCCACCAGGCGGGCCGCGGCGGCGCCACCAACGAGGACGCGCACCAACTCGCCGCCTACGTCGTCAAGCACGCCCTGCAGTGGGCGGCCGGCGGCCACATCCCCGCGTACACGCCGACGCTCTCCACGGCCGCGTACAAGAAGCTCACCCCGCAGAACGAGTACGTCAGCGCCATGGACCACCAGGCCACCGAGCCGAAGGTGTGGTTCGCGGGTTCCACCGGCGTCCTCGCCCAGGACCTCGGCCCGGTCGTCGTCTCCTCGACCATGGGCTCCGCCAAACCGGCCGCCGTGGCGAACCGCATGAAGAGCCGGCTCACCAAGCTCCTCGCCTCGAAGAACCCCATGGACGGCAGGACCGCCGCGCAGGGAGGTGCGGTCGCATGACGACCAGCGCTCAGACCGTCGTCGCACCGGCACGCGCCAGGACCGCGACCGCCACCGCGACCCTCCGCCGCAAGCAGGGCTTCCAGCACGGAGGCTGGTTCGTCGCCCCCTTCCTGCTGCTCTTCGTACTGTTCGTCATCTGGCCGCTGCTGCGCGGCGTCTACCTCAGCTTCACGGACGCCAACATCTCCGGCGAGGGTGCGAGCTTCGTCGGCCTCGACAACTACCGCGAGGCCCTGAACGACTCGGCGATGTGGGACGCGCTCGGCCACAGCGCCTACTTCACGCTGCTGGTCGTCCCGTGCATCACGGTCCTGGCCTTCCTGCTCGCGATGCTCGCCCACAACATCGAACGCGGCAAATGGCTGTGGCGGCTGTGCTTCTTCGTGCCGTTCCTGCTGCCGTCGACGGTCGCGGGCAACATGTGGGAGTGGCTGTTCAAACAGGGCATCGGCCTGTTCAACGACACCCTCGGGATCGACACGCCCTGGCTGACCGACAAGTCGTACGCCATGCTCGCCATCGTCATCATGACCCTGTGGTGGACGGTCGGCTTCAGCTTCCTGCTCTACCTCGCCGCACTCCAGGGCATCCCCGACCACCTCTACGAGGCCGCGAAACTGGACGGCGCGAACGCCTGGCACCGCATGGTCCACATCACGCTGCCGATGCTGCGCAACATCACCGGCCTGATGATCGCGCTCCAGATCCTCGCCTCGCTCCAGCTCTTCGACCAGGCCGTCGTGATGATGGACTTCGCGCCGGGCCCGGAGCTCAGCACCCGCTCCTTCGTCCAGTACACCCTCGAACAGGGCTTCACCAGCTACCGCGTGGGCTACGCCTCAGCGATGTCCATCATCTTCTTCGTGATCATCGCAGTCGTCGCCCTGACGCGGATGTGGCTGCTGCGCAACCGTGAGGAGGGCGGCCGATGACCACCGCCGAGACGATGACCACCGCCGAGACGGCCGTACGCACCGTACGCACCGTACGCACCAAGTCCCGCAAGCCGTGGACGCCCAGCCAGATCATCCTCACGATCCTCGGCGTCGCCGTCTCCGCCGTCTTCGTGACGCCGATCGCCGCGGCCCTGCTCACCTCGTTCAAGTCCGAGGCCGAGGCGGCCGCGATCCCGCCGCACTGGATGCCGAAGGTCTGGACGACCCAGGCGTGGAAGTCGCTGTGGGAGACCGGCAACGTCACCAACTGGTTCGTCAACTCCCTGGTGGTGTCGGTCTGCGTCACCTCCGTCGTGCTGGCGGTCAGCGCCCTCGCCGGATACGGCTTCGCCCGCACCGAGTTCCGCGGCAAGGGCGTGCTCATGGGCATCGTCATGTCGGGCCTGATGATCTCCCCGGCCGTCCTCGGCGTCCCCCTGTTCACCACGGTCCAGCAGATGGGGATGGTCGACACCTACTGGGGCATGATCCTGCCGCAGTGCGCGCCCGCCGCGATGGTCTACATCCTCTACAAGTTCTTCCAGGGCATCCCGCGCGAACTGGAGGAGGCCGCGTTCATCGACGGCGCCGGCCGCTGGCGGGTCTTCTTCACCATCGTCGTCCCGCTCGCCCGCCCCTCCCTCGCCGCGGTCGGCATCTTTACCTTCATCGCCTCCTGGAACAACTTCCTGTGGCCCTACATGGTGACCAACAACCCCGACCTGATGACCATGCCGAACGGCATCGCGACCGTCATGAACTCCTACGGCATCCAGTGGGCCCAGCTCATGGCCGGCGGCCTCATGGCGGGCCTGCCGCTGATCGTTGTCTTCGTCTTCTTCCAGCGGCAGATCGTGGCGGGCGTCGCCCACACGGGATTGGCGGGACAGTGAGAGTGCACAGAGCGGTGACGGCCGTGGTGGCGGCGGTCCTCTTGGCCTTCCTCCCCAACACCGCGCAGGCTGAGCAGAGTTATCCAGATCCGCAGCCCATCACCGGGCAGGAGATCATCCACGACCCCACGCTCATTCACCTCAAGTCCGGCGGCTACGTGGCCTATTCGACCGGCGGCATCATCGGAGCCCGCCTCTCGAAGGACCTCAAGCACTGGGACGACGCGGGCAACGCCTTCGCCGAGCCGCCGAGTTGGTGGTACGAGTACAACGACACGGGCGACCCCTGGGCGCCGGACATCTCGTACCGCGCGGGCAGGTACTGGCTGTACTACGCGGTGTCGAGTTGGGGCACCAACCACTCCGCGATAGGCGTGGCGACCTCCCGGTCCGGCCTCCCCGGCACCTGGACCGACCACGGCAAGGTCTTCACGTCCGAGCGGACGGACGAGTGGAACGCCATCGACCCCGCGCTGATCAAGGCGGACGGAAAGCTGTGGATGTCGTTCGGCTCGTACTGGACCGGCATCCGGATGGTCGAGCTGAACCCGAGGACCGGCAAGGCGGTCGCGGGAGCGCCGGTCCATCATCTGGCGACGCGGCCGGACGCGCCGTACGCGGTGGAGGGCCCCTACATCGTCAAGCACGGCCGCCACTACTACCTGTTCGCTTCCTACGACCAGTGCTGCTCGGGCGTGAACTCGACGTACAAGATCAGGGTGGGCCGCTCGACGTCGGTCACCGGCCCGTACGCCGACAGCACGGGCAAGCCGCTGCTGGAGGGCGGGGGAGACCTGCTATTGGAGGGCCACGGCCAGTACATCGGCACGGGAGGCCAGTCGGTGTTCCGCGCTCGCGGCGGAGACTGGCTGGCGTACCACTACTACGACGCAGAGGACGAGGGCACGCCCAAGCTGGGCTTGAACAGACTGCACTGGACAAGAAACGGCTGGCCAATCGCCCTATAGAGGCGCGGGGCTGTGTCCAATATGCGGCTCCGCCGCGCGGGCGCGACCAGCCCCCACACACCCGCAGCCGCCAACGAAACAAGAACCACCCCTCTGGAAAGGCGACCATGCACAACACGGCCCGCTTCACCCTCGACCCCGCCTTCACCGTAGGCGAAGTGAACCCCCGCCTCTTCGGCTCCTTCGTCGAACACCTCGGCCGCTGCGTCTACACCGGCATCTTCGAACCGGACCACCCCACGGCCGACGACAAGGGCCTGCGCCAGGACGTCCTCGCCCTCGTCCGCGAACTCGGCGTCACCGCCCTCCGCTACCCCGGCGGCAACTTCGTCTCCGGCTACAAGTGGGAGGACTCGGTCGGCCCCGCCGAGGACCGCCCGCGCCGCCTCGACCTGGCCTGGCACTCCACCGAGACCAACCGCTTCGGCCTCTCCGAGTACATCGACTTCCTCCGCAAGGTCGGCCCCCAGGCCGAGCCGATGATGGCCGTCAACCTCGGCACCCGAGGCGTCGCCGAAGCCCTGGAGCTCCAGGAGTACGCCAACCACGCCGAGGGCACCGCCCTCTCCGACCTCCGCGCCTCCCACGGCGACAAGGACCCCTTCGGCATCAAGCTGTGGTGCCTCGGCAACGAGATGGACGGCCCCTGGCAGACCGGCCACAAGACCGCCGAGGAATACGGCCGCGTCGCCGCCGAGACGGCCCGGGCCATGCGCCAGATGGACCCCCGCGTCGAACTCGTCGCCTGCGGTTCCTCCAGCCAGTCCATGCCGACCTTCGCCGAGTGGGAGGCGACGGTCCTGAAGGAGACGTACGACCTCGTCGACTACATCTCGCTGCACGCCTACTACTGGCCCGAGAACGGCGACATCGACTCCTTCCTCGCCTCCGCCGTCGACATGGAGTCCTTCATCGACAACGTCGTCGCGACCGCCGACCACGTGGGCGCCAGGCTGAAGTCGAAAAAGAAGATCAACCTCTCCTTCGACGAGTGGAACGTCTGGTACCTGCCCGAGTGGGAGGCGCGCGCCAAGGAGTTCGAGCAGGACGACTGGCCGGAGGCGCCCCGCCTGCTGGAGGACAACTACAGCGTCACCGACGCCGTCGTCTTCGGCTCGCTCCTCATCGCGCTGCTGCGGCACGCCGACCGCGTCACCGTCGCCTGCCTCGCCCAGCTGGTCAACGTCATCGCCCCGATCATGACCGAGCCGGGCGGCCCGGCCTGGCGGCAGACGACGTTCTTCCCCTTCGCGCAGGCCTCCCGGTACGGCCGCGGCCAGGTCCTGGACGTCCGCGTGGACTCACCGACGTACGAGACGAAGAAGTACGGCGAGACCGACCTGCTGCACGCCACCGCCGTGCGCGCCGAGGACGGCACCGTCACCGTCTTCGCGGTCAACCGCAGCCGCACCGACGCCCTCCCGCTCGAAGTCGCCCTGAACGGCCTCGACCTGACGCAGGTCGTCGAGCACAGCGCCCTCGCGGACGCCGACCCGGACGCCCGCAACACCCTCGACGACCCCGAGCGGGTCGCCCCGCACGCGGTCGAGGGCACGGCGCTGACGGACGGCCGCCTCACCGCCGTACTGGAACCGCTCTCCTGGAACGTGATCCGGCTGAGCTGATGTCCGGACCTGAGCTGATGTCCACATCCCGGACACCCGTCCACTCCTTGGACACTCTCAGCTCGTCCTCGGTTTGATGCCCTATGGTCTGGTCCCGTCCATCCCTACCAAGTCGGTAGGAAACCTAGGGAAGACGGGACCGGCCGCATGCGCACGCTGATAGTGCTCGCCCTCGCGGGCCTGGGGGCCCAACTCGTGGACGGCAGCCTCGGCATGGCCTACGGCGTGACGTCGACCACTCTGCTGCTGGCCATGGGCACCAACCCGGCCGCCGCCTCGGCCACGGTCCACCTCGCCGAGATCGGTACGACGCTGATGTCCGGCGCCTCGCACTGGCGCTTCGGGAACGTCGACTGGAAGGTCGTCGGGAAGATCGGCGTGCCCGGCGCGATCGGTTCCTTCCTCGGTGCGACCGTCCTGTCGAAGCTGTCGACCGAGGTGGCGGCACCGCTGATGTCGCTCATCCTGCTGGGCCTCGGCGTGTACGTCATGTCCCGCTTCACCTTCCGCGGCCTGCCCAAGGGCAGGGTGGGCCTGCCCTTGCGGCGCCGCTTCCTGACCCCCCTCGGCCTGGTCGCCGGGTTCCTGGACGCGACGGGCGGCGGGGGCTGGGGGCCGGTCGGGACTCCCGCCCTGCTCGCCTCCGGGCGGATGGAGCCGCGCAAGGTCATCGGCTCGATCGACACCAGCGAGTTCCTGGTCGCGGTCGCCGCGAGCCTCGGCTTCCTGCTCTCGCTGGGCTCGCAGGGCATCGACTTCGTCTGGGTCGCCGCCTTCCTCCTCGGCGGCCTGGTCGCCGCACCGATCGCCGCCTGGCTGGTGCGCATCCTGCCGCCGCGGGTGCTGGGCTCGGCGGTGGGCGGCGTCATCCTCGTCACCAACGTCCGCACGCTGCTGAACAGCGACTGGCTCGCGGTGTCCGGGGTGACGGCCGTGGCGGTGTACGTCGCCCTGTACGCGGTGTGGGCCGCCGCCCTGGCGTACTCGATCCGCGCCCACCTGAAAGAGGGGAAGGCGCCCGGGATCGAGTCCGCCGAGGAGCGGCAGCCCGTCAGCACCTGACCGATCGGCTGTCAGGCGGTGCTGACGCCTACTGTCAAGTCGCCTTGCAGCCGTCCGAGACGCTGTCGCCGAGCGCGGGTCAGGGTCAGCGGACCGGAGCACGCGCCGCCCTCGTCGTAGCTGCCGTCGTCCGCCAACCGCGTCTCCCGCGTGGTGTTTCCGGAATACGGCGAGGTCGCCTGGATCTCCGTGTTGATGTCCGGGTCGAAGAACAGCTGCCCGGTGTGAAGAACAGCTGCCCGGTGTGAATGATCTCGCCGCCTGTGTACGAGTCGTCGGTGAGCGCCACATCCGTGTGCACCCGCATATGGACGTGGTCGCAGTGCCAGAGCACGAGGGCGCCATCGAGGGAGTACGGGCCCTCGGCGGCCTCGGCGTTGAGGACGCGGACGCCGGCGGTGGCGGAGGTGAGGAAAAGGTTAATGTGCGGCTGTGAATGACCTGGGGACACGTGACTCAACTGCGCTGTAAATGGCTGGAGTTGGCCCCTGTCGACCGCACGTGTGACTCCTACGATTCGTACGCCTCCGGCCTTCACGGAAACGTCACCGTTTCTTCAAAGCTTCAACAGGGCTGCACGGGTCGGGGGCGTAGCCACCCCCCAACCCCGAGGAGAGCTCCATGGCACGTGGACTCCTGAGATCCCTGCTGAGCGGAGGCGCGCTGACCGCCCTGCTCACCATGGCGTTGCCCGCGCAGGCGGCCCCCGCGTTCGAAGACCCGCCGCCGGACAAGATCGTCATCAAGGTCGCCACGGTGAACGGCTCCGGCTGCCCCCAGGGCACCACCGCCGTCGCCGTCTCCGAGGACAACACCGCCTTCACCGTCACCTACAGCGACTACCTCGCCCAGGCCGGCGGCAACTCCGACCCCACGGCGTTCCGCAAGAACTGCCAGCTCAACCTGGTCGTGCACGTCCCACAGGGCTTCACCTACGCCATCGCCAGCGCCGACTACCGCGGCTTCGCCGCTCTCCAGCCCGGCGCGAGCGCCATCCAGAGAGCCTCGTACTACTTCCAGGGCTCCCCGAACACCCAGTTCCGCAACCACTCCTACAGCGGCCCCCTCAACGACAACTGGCAGGCCACCGACAGCACCGACTGGGCCCAACTGGTCTGGGCACCCTGTGGAGTCCAGCGCAACTTCAACATCAACACCGAGCTGAGGGTCAACGCCGGCACGTCCTCGCCGGACAAGGTCAGCTTCATGACGATGGACTCGACGGACGGGGACATCAGCACGGTGTACCACCTGGCATGGAAGGAGTGCCCGGAGTCCTAGAGCGGACCCCGGACACTCCCGGGGAACTGACGCTGGGGGTACGTCAGCTGCTCTCGACCCCCAGCGTCAGCGTCCCCGTGTATCCCGCCGACGGCGAACCGCCCAGGGCCGTCAGGGTCAGGAGGCCGGACGCGGCGCCTCCCTCGTCGTAGATGGAGTCCTGGGCGAGGGTGGTGCGGGTGACCGTGTTGGCCGAGTACGGCGAGAGCGCGGCGACTCTCGTCGTGATCGCCTCGTCGAAGAAGAGCTGCCCGGTGTGCAGCTCCTGGCCGCCCGTGAAGGAGCCGTCGGAGGTGAGGGTGACGTCCGTGTGCACCTTGACGTGGATGTGGACGCAGCGGCCTCTGTACCAACCCGGGTAGACGGTGGTGATCCTGGCGACCCCGCTGGAGTCGGTGAGGGTGCCGCCGCGCAGGAAGGTGCCGTTGTCGGGCTCGTCGTGGCCGTTGTTGCCGACGAAGCCGGAGTACTCGCCGAGGGCGTCGGCGTGCCAGAGCTCGACGAGGGCGTTGCCGAGGGGAGCACAGGTGTCGTCGTCGACGACGGTGAGGGTCAGCTGCAGCGGGAAGCCTGTCTTGTCCTCGCTGATGTCGGCGCGGACGAGCTGTCCGTCGAGGTAGTAGGGGCCTTCGGTCATCTCCTTGGTGAGGGTGCAGACGGCCGCGGCGGCGACGGGAGCCGTGTCGGCCGCCTCGGCTGTGAGGGCTTCGGGCGCGGCGACGGCGACGGCCAGGGAGGCGGCCGTGGCGCCGGTGGCGATCAGTACGGTGCGGCGTCCGATCGTGGTGGGGGTTGCCTTCGAAGTGTCTGTCATGAGCACGGCACCGTAGGAAGGGATCCTGTTGATGGCTGTCAGTTAAGCAAAGTGTCGGCTCGTCAAGTTCCGTGCCGGTCAGATCGCTTGTCCGAGGTACCGGCGCCGGGCTGATCCCCGTACGAGGCGTGAAGGAACTGATCACAGCGGCGGGCCGCTCGTACGGGCAGCACACCAGGCTGTCGATATCCTCGTCGTGCAGGGTGTGCCGCGGTACGGGGGAGGCCGAATGACGATGAGACGGATGATCGCCGCCGCGAGCGCCGCGGCAACGGTGGTGCTCGGCGCGGTGGTCGCGCTGCTGATGGAGCAGCTGGACGCCGGTTGGGGCTGGTGGGTCGCGTTCGGGGCGGCCGTGATCCTGTCGGCGGCGCTGGCCGGGTGGCTGGCGTTGCGTCAGCAGCCGGTACTGCTCGGTGTGGGCGGCGTGCGGGCCCAGCGGGACATCAAGAACTCGGTGTCCACGAGGGTCACCGGCCTGCCGGCGGACGCCGACACCGCCGGGGGAGCGGGCGCGGTCGAGGCGGGCCGGGACATCGACGGCGAGGTCACCACCAGGGTGGACTTCGCGCCGCCGGCCGGGGACCAGGATCGGTGAAGGGCGAGCTCGGCCCCGGCGCGGTCGGCGCGGGCCGGGACATCAAGGGCAGGGTGTCGACGGAGGTCGTCGGGCTGCCCCCGGACGCGGTGGCGGGCGCGGGAGCGGTGACCGCCGGGCGGGACATCAACGCGCCGGTGACGGTGTCGATCGGGGTGGGCGCGTTCGCGCGGGTGACGGACGCGATCGTCGATCCGACGCCGTTGCTGAACGACCTCGACCTGGGCCACTTCACCGGTCGCGGCTGGCTCATCGAGCGGATCGACGACGCGATCTCGCAGCGGGACAAGGGATATGTGCTCGTCCTGTCCGAGGCGGGGATCGGCAAGACCAGTCTCAGTGCCCATCTGGCGCGGACCAGGAGCTGGCCGCAGCACTTCAGCGCCTTCGCCGCCGGAGGCCACCCGGAGACCGCCCGCAAGAATCTCGCCGCCCAGCTCGTGCACCGGTGGCAGCTGGAGGACAGGCTGTGCCCCGGCGGGCTGCTGCCCGAAGGCGCGGAGCGCCCGGACTGGTTGGTGAAGGTGCTGCACGCGGCCGCGGCCGAGCGGGACCGCGTGGCGCCGACGACGCCGCTGGTGCTGCTGGTCGACGGCCTCGACGAGGCCGAACCGCCGGCGCGCGGCAGCGACACGGGCATCCCGCTCGGGCTGCCGAGACCCCAGCATCTGCCGCGCGGGGTGCACATCGTGGCGACCAGCAGGTTCGGAGTGAACCTGTCGAACCTCCGGGCGCAGACCGACGTCCTGGAGATCCACGTGGACGGTCCGGAGAACCGCAGCGACCTGCTGGCGTACCTGAGGATCCGGGTCGGTGAGACCGGCACCAGCCTGTACGACGCCCTCCGCGCCCACCGGGTGCCGGCCGACCGGTTCGTGGACTCCCTGGCCGAACGCTGCGGCGGGGTGTGGATCTACGCGCGATACGTGCTCGACGAGATCGCCCAGGGAACCCGGTCGCCGGACGAGGTCGGCCGGCTGCCCGACGGGCTCGCCGGGTACTACGAGGAACAGATCGGCCGATGGCGGGAAACCGCCGACTGGGACGGCGTGGGCGAACCGGTGCTCGCGGCGCTGGCCGCCGCGCAGGCACCCGCCGATCCGGACGTCCTCGCCCACATCGCCGGAGTCGACCAGCGGCCCGCGCGCCGGTGGCTGGACCGGGCGTTCCGGCCCTTCCTGAGCCGGGAAAGCGGCCGGTACTCGATCCGCCACCAGAGCCTGCGGGATCTTTTCGAGACCGGGTCCGACGACGAACTGGACGCGGGCCTGCGCCAGGAGTTGAACGAGGCGCTGGAGAGGGCGCACTGCCGCCTTGTCGACACGCAGATGGCCTCCGACGACGACTGGTCGGACGTCGGCGGCTACGGCCGGTTCTGGCTTCCGCGGCACGCGTCCGCGTGCGGGCGGCTGGACGAACTCGTCGGGAAACCAGGGTTTTTGCTGACGGTCGAGCCACCGGCGCTGCTGCGGCACCGCCGGGATCTCACCACCGTGACCGGCCGCCGGGCGCTCGGCGCGTACGAGCTGGCGCTGTACGACTGGCGACGGGAACCGAGCGAGGAGCGCCGGCGGTGGTGGCTGCACGTCCACGCCCGCCGCAACCGCAGCGCCGAGTTGGCCGAGGCCTGCGCCGCCGGACAGTCATGGCCGTGGCGGCTACGCGCCGCGTGGTGATCCGGTGTCCCGCACCGGGTCGTCACCACGGACTCCCCGCACTACGCGTGCGCCGTGCCGGTCGGCGGCCGGACCCTGCTCGCGACCGGTCACATCCTCGGGTCGGTTTCGCTGTGGGACCCGGACTCCGGTGACCTGCTCGCCGTCCTCACCGGCAGGAACGACGCGGCGGACGCCCACCGCCCGCCGTTCGAGCGCACCTCACGCTGGGTCAACGCCCTGTGCGCCCTGCCCGTCGCCGACGGCCGCACGCTGCTCGTCGCAGGCCGCAAGGACGGCTCGGTGCCGGTATGGGACCCGATCACGGGCGAAGAGGTCGCGGACCTGGCGGGCAACGGTGAGGCCGTCACCTCCGTGTGCGCGCTCCTTGACGTGGACGGTCGCACGGTGCTGGCCACCGGGGACAAGGAGGGGGTGCGATTGTGGGACCCGGACACTTGGAGGCAGATCCGCGAATGGCCGCAGGACGACGTGCTGCCCAGACGCATGTGCGCGGTGCCCGGGGCCGGTGAGAGCACCCTTCTGGCCGTTGTCCAGTTCGGACAGGTCCGGCTGCTGGATCCTGCCACCGGACAATCGGTCGGTACCTTGCGAACCGACTACGTCGCGACGATGTGCGTGGTGTCCGATGTGGACGGCCGCACGCTGCTCGCCACGAGTGGTGGCCGTGACGGGCAGATCGTGTTGTGTGACCCGGTTTCCGGGCAACCGGTCGGCACGCCGTTGAGCGGGCAGGACGACGAGGTGACCGTGATGTGCGAGGTGCCCGGCGCCGACGGTCGCGCACTGATCGCTGCGGGCGGCCGCAACGGGACGATCCGGGTGTGGGATCCGGCGACCGGCGCACCCGTCGGGCCGCCACTGACGGGACATATCGGGGACGTGGAGTCCTTGTGCGTCATCCCTTCCGGCGACGGCGGTGCCCGGCTCGCGAGCGTCGAGCACAGCGGGCGCAGCGACCACGGGTCGGTACGGCTGTGGGACCTGACGGACGAGGACGCGCCCGGCACGGGGTCGGACGGGCACGGCGACTGGGTCAGGACCCTGTGCGCGGTGCCCGCCGTCGGCGGTCGGACCTTGATCGCCAGCGGCGCCCATGACGCCTCGATCCGGTTGTGGGATCCGGCATCCGGCGACCTCGTGCACGCCTGGCTCGACATTCCTCGTGCCGACGGACGTCGCGACGACGGCTACCGTCGCGCGAGCAACTGGACCATGGCCGTGTGTGCGGTCGAGGACGTCGGCGACCGTACCGTGTTGTTCAGCGTGCACGAGGACGGTCGTCTGCGGCGGTGGGACCCGGCCACCGGCGACCAGATCGGCACCCCCGCCCGGAACCGCTGGCACGACGCGTCCGTGATGTGCGTGGTGCCCGATGCCGGCGGCCGCACGTTGCTCGCCACATCCAGCTACCGCACGTTGCTGCAACTGTGGGACCCGGCCACCGGGCAACCCGTGGACGAGCCGTTCGAGAGCGTCGGAACGACCGAGCGCGCCACCGTATGCCCGGTGCCCGCTGTCGACGGCCGCACGCTCGTCGCCGTGGTCTCCGGCAAAGCGACCGTGCAACTGTACGACCCGCTGACGCGCCGGCAGGTCGGGACGAACATGGAGCCCGCCAGCGATTTCGACTTCAACTGGGTCCAGGCGTTGTGTGCCCTGCCCGGCGCCGACGGCCGCACTCTCCTCGCCAGCGGCGGCCGTGACGGGCTCGTGTGGCTGTGGGACCCCACCACCTGCGAGCCCGTTGCCGAGCCACTTCACGCCCACAACTGGGTGACGGGCATGTGTGTGCTGCCCGGTGCCGACGGAGCCCGACTGGTCACCATCGGCCATGACGGACTGCTACGTCTGTGGAATCCGCGCACCCTCCAGCCGATCGGCGAGCCTCTCAGTGGCCACAGCGACAGTTGGCTGAACGCGGTGTGCGTCGTACCGGATGTCGACGGGCGCACCATGCTCGCCACCGGCGGCCGCGACCGCGCGATCCTGCTGTGGGAGCCGGCCGACGCCTAGCGTCCCTGGCGTTGGGCCCGAACCTGCGACAAACGTCCACACCAGCGCGCCAGAAGTTCATGCCGGGCCTGGCCATCCACCACATCCCGGTCGCCCGTGCCGTCTTGTCGCCGAAGTGTCCGCCTTGGAAACCGGGTCGCAACAGTCAGGTACGCAGTAAGGCGGCAGGTCCCGTGAAGAAGTTGGCGTATTCGGTGACCCTGCGGTCATAGCGGTGAAGCCCGCCGCCGGAATGCGTCGTGCACCGCCCTGGTGCGGCTGGCCGTCTCCTCGTCAGCGTGCTTTGATCCTGCGCACGGATGGAGGCGTCGGGAATGGATTCCGGCCCGGGAATCGGGTAGCCACCGCCGTATTTTGCAGCATGTTCACGCGAAGGGAACCGCAGGTTATGAGCTTCACCTCTCAGGTTGAAACGGCCGAGATCGCCGACGCCGTCCTGGACAACATCGCTGGTGGTCAGGCGGGCGCCGCCGCCTCCGCCGGTCTCGCGGGCACCCTCTCCGGCGGTGTCGCCGGTCTCTCCGAGACCGTGTCCGCCGTCGCCTGCGCCGATGTCTTCGCGGCGGTTTCGCCCGAGGGCGTCGCGCTGGGCGTGCACGCGCACGCTGCCGGTCACTGACGAAACGTGTGCGACGGGCCCTGGATCATTTGATTCCGGGGCCCGATTTCTTTCTAGCCTTTCCCGCAGTGGCGGACAAACGCCGCCCAGGCTTCCGTCGTAAGCGCCAACTGGCGTTCGTCCGGGGCCTTGGAGTCGCGGACGTGGATGGTGTGGGGGCAGGTGGCGACCTCGACGCAGTCGCCGGAAGCGCTGCTGCTGTAGCTGGACTTGCGCCAGGAGAGGGCAACTTCGACACAGTCATCCCCGGATGCGCTGCTGTAATTGCTCTTGAACCAGGTCAGTTCGGACGTGCTCATAGGTCTCCTCGCATCCGCTGTAACAGGCTCACGGTGTCCTCCATGCTGAGAGCCTGTGAACGCATCCTGGCATACCGCCTCTGGAGCACGCTGACCACTTTCGGGTCGATGATTAGCTGGCCACTCTCCTGTCCTTCGATGTAGGCGTACCACTTGTTCTCCGGCGTCTCCAGCAGCTGGAGGGGGCCTTGCAGCCCTGAGTGCGATTGCTGCACCAGCGGCATGACCTGGATCTCGACGTTGCGCAACGCGGCGAGTTCCAGCACGTGATCAATGAGCTCACGAGTCACTTCCACACCGCCTGTTCGCCGCAGGAACACGTGCTCTTCGATGATGAAGCTGAACGCGGTGTTCGGCCGCTCCCGCAGTAGCCGCTGCCGATCTGCCCGGGCAGCCCACCTCTCCTCGATCTGCGTGTCGTCCAACGGCGGCACGTGGTCGACGGCCATCGCCCGCGAGTACGGCTCGGTCTGCAACAGCCCAGGCGCCATGCGGCATTCGTACGTGTACAGAGTGATCGCCGTGGCCTCCAGCTGTGCCCACCGCCGAAACCAAGCCGCCAACCCCGGCTGCCGAGCCAGATGCAGCGCCGCCTTCCGCAAGGCCCCCGTATTCCCCAGCACCGCCTCCGCCCGCTCCGCGAACGTCGGGTCCGGCATCCGCCGCCCCAACTCGATGGAAGCCACCGTGTGTTTGGAGAGCCCCACCTGGTCCCCGAACTCCTCCCGGCTCAACCCGGCATGCTCCCGCAACGCCTGAACCACGGCCCCGAACGTCCGCAGACTGTCCGAAGACTCCGGCTCGCCGCCCGTAGCCGCACCCGTCCCCACCGCACCATCGACCACTGTCGGTCACCTCCCGCGCCCATGGTCACGGGTGGTCACGAGTACTGTCCAGCCGGTAACCGCGTACGCTCCCGCACCGTACGCGCCACTCACCTGGTGAACTACCGGCCCCACCCGCCAGATTGGGCCCATGCCCGCACCCCACACCCCCCAACCGCCGGTTACCGTACGTGTGTTCACCCAGCGCCTCAGCGCGACCCCGCGCGGCGCCCGCCTGGCCCGGCACCTCGCCCTGGCCCAACTCCACGCCTGGGGCGTCCCGGACGGCAGCAGGGCCTCCGAGGCCGTCGCCGTGATCGTCGCCGAGCTGGCCGCCAATGCCGTCACCCACGGCCGCGTCCCCGGCCGCGACTTCGAGCTGCGTCTGTCGCTCCCCACGGGCAGCATCCGCGTCGAGGTCAGTGACACCCGTACCGAACCCCGCCCCCCGAAACCCGGCGACGTACAACCTCCGCACCCGCTCGACGAACACGGCCGCGGTCTCGTCCTCGTCGAGGCGCTGGCCGACCGGTGGGAGGTGCTGGACCGCGAGCCACCCGGCAAGACCGTCCGTGCGGAGGTGGACCTGCCGGGGTGGCTGTCACTTGTCGGTCACTGCTCGCCGGGCTAGTTCGAGGCGCAGGCCTGGCGCCAGCTGCCGTACGAGTCGTCGACGAAGTCGCCGTTGTCGACAAGGCCCGCCCGGAAGTAGAAGCAGGCGTCCTCGTCGATGTCCGTGTTGTAGACACCGGCGTTGTTCCAGTCGTAGCCGGTGTAGCCGCCGGTGTAGTCGTGGTGCCACTTGGCGTCGCTGGTGGACGGGACTCCCGTCGTCGGGTTTGTGGCCTGTACCCGCACGCCCCTGCCGTCCGTGCAGACGTCGAGGAACCGGAAGACGTCGCCGTACCTGCTGAAGCCGACGGAACCGCAGACGTCGGCCGTGTTCGTGTAGTCGTCGATGGTGGCCGCCTGGGCCGAGGTGGCCGTCGCGACGGTGAGGGCGGACGCGGCGAGGGCGGTCACGACTATGCGTCTGAGCTTGGGCATGCCTGTTTCTCCCTGTGGATCCCAGGTGGCGCGGTGTTCACAAGATCTCCGCGATGGTGAACGGACTATGCCCAATACTTGATCTCTGAACAACCCCTGCGGTGCTGGCGACTTTCTGTGTCTGCGCGGACCGTTGACGCGCAAGTGATTCGATTCTACGGTCCCGTCCGAAGTGACGATCGATGATCGAAATGTCGAACGCCATATGAACTCCCCCCACCGCAAGGAGGATCCACGTGAGCCGCACCTCCCGTACCTCCCGCACTTCCCGCACTTCCCGCACTTCCCGCAGGTCCCGTACGTCCGGTACCTCCCGCCGAGCCGCCCTCTTCGCCCTCCCCGCCGCCGCCCTGCTCGCCCTCGTCCCGTCCTCGGCGTCGGCGTACCCCAACCCCGGCCGGGTCACCGGCTCCGTCGTCACGCACGACCCGACGATGATCCGCACCTCGTCCGGCCAGTACCTGCTGTACGCCACCGGCGGCGGCATCGCCAGCAAGGCGTCGTCCGACCGCACCGCCTTCAGCGCGGGCGGCGACGCCTTCGGCAGCCGTCCCGGCTGGTGGTCGACGTACTCCTCCGTGCCGGAGGCCTGGGCGCCGGACATCTCGTACCAGGGCGGCAAGTACCTGATGTACTACTCCGTCTCGAAGTTCGGCTCGAACACGTCCGCCATCGGCCTCGCCACCTCCAGCACCGGCCGGCCGGGCAGCTGGACGGACCAGGGCATCGTCTACACGTCCGGCTCCTCCAGCGACTACAACGCCATCGACCCCAACCTCTTCGTCGACAGCGACGGCAAGTGGTGGCTGTCCTTCGGCAGTTGGTGGACCGGCATCAAGATGATCCAGATCAACCCGTCCACCGGAAAGCAGCTGTCGAGCAACACCACCCGCTACTCGCTCGCCTCCCGCCCCACCGGCACCAAGGCCGTCGAAGCGCCCTACATCGTCAAGCGGGGCAGCTACTACTACCTCTTCGCCTCCTACGACACCTGCTGCGCCGGCACCAGCAGCACCTACAAGGTCAAGGTCGGGCGGTCCACCAGCGTCACCGGGCCGTACGTCGACAAGAACGGCGTCTCGATGATGAACAACGGCGGGACGCCCGTCCTCGAGTCGCAGGGCAGCGTCATCGGCCCCGGCGGCCAGTCGATCATGAACGACGTCGACGGCGACCTGATCGTCTACCACTACTACGACGGCAACGACAACGGCACGCCCAAACTGGGCATCAACCTTCTGAACTGGAGCACCGGATGGCCCGTCGCATACTGACCCTGCTGGCAGCGCTGCTGCTGGCACTCTCGATCGGGCAGCCGTCCGCGAGCGCGGCGTCCTTCGCCAACCCGGTCAAGACGCAGAAGGGCGCCGACCCCTGGATCTCGTACCACAACGGCAACTACTACATGGTGACGACGAGTTGGACCGACGTCATCACCATGCGCAAGTCCGCCACCCTCGCCGGCCTCGCCACCGCGCCCAGCGTGCAGGTGTGGAAGGGCGACGCGGCGAACCGCTGCTGCAACATCTGGGCGCCCGAGATGCACTTCATCAACGGCCGCTGGTACATGTACTACGTCGCCGGGCAGAACGTCTCCGACTACATCCCGACGCAGCGCACCCATGTGCTGGAGAGCGCCGGGTCCGACCCCATGGGTCCGTACACCTACAGGAACCAGCTCAACTCGGCCTGGATGCTGGACCCGAACGTGGCCACCATCAACGGTCAGCTGTACCTCTTCGGCAGCGCGAACGGCGGCGGCACGCAGAACATCGTCGCGGCCCGCATGTCGAACCCGTACACCCTCGCCACCGGCTTCTCGACCGTCTCCACGCCGACCTACGACTGGGAGCGCAACGGCACGGTCAACGAGGGACCGGAGATCCTCCAGCGCGGCGGGAGGACCTTCCTCATCTACTCGGCCAGCGGCTGCTGGACGCCCGACTACAAGCTCGGTCAGCTGACCCTGACGGGCTCCGACCCGCTCTCGGCATCCTCCTGGACCAAGAAGTCCACGCCCGTCTTCCAGCGCAGTGACGCCAATGGCGTGTACGGGCCCGGCCACAACGGCTTCTTCACCTCCCCCGACGGCACCGAGAGCTGGATCGTCTACCACGCCAACGACAGCGCGAGCGACGGCTGCGACAACGGCCGTACGGCACGGGCGCAGAAGTTCACCTGGAACTCCGACGGCACCCCGAACTTCGGAACCCCGGTGCGGCTCGGCGCGTCCCTCACCGGCCCCTCCGGGGAGCCGTCCAGCGCCTCCACGACGTACACCATCAGCAACCGCAACAGTGGCAAGTGTCTTGACGTGGCGGGGAGTTCGACCGCCGACGGCGCCAATGTGCAGCAGTGGGCGTGCAGCGGCGGCAACAACCAGAAGTGGCGCCTGGAGGACCTCGGGGACGACACCCACCGCCTGGTCAACGTCGCCACCGGCAAGGTCCTCGACACCGAGAACTGCTCCAGCGCGGATGGCGCGGACCTGCGCCAGTGGTCCTGGCTGAGCAACACCTGCCAGCGCTTCCGCTTCATCGCCACGGACAGCGGCTACGTCCAGATCGCCAACCAGGCCACGGGCAAGGTGGCGGATGTGGCGGACTGCGGGACGGCCGACGGAACGGATGTACGCCAGTGGACGTGGCTGGGCAACAACTGCCAACAGTGGAGGTTGACTCCGGCGTAGTGCAGCCAACCTTCAGGGGCGCGGGGAACTGCGCGACAAGCCACAACGGACCGGCAGCCGCACAAGTACCCGCACCCCTACGGCGAGAAGGCGCTACCCGACCTGCCCCATCCCCGCCGCATTGGGCCAACTCTGACTGTTGGGCCACCCGGTCGTCGCGGCCGGAGTAAGTCCCGGCCCGGTCGTCCCCCGCACCTGCGCCGCCGTAAGCCCACCCCGAGCCGGCACCCCCGGCGGGGTGGGCCCAGGCATCGCAGCCGCAGCCGCAGCGGGCGCCACAGGCGACGGGAACGGCATCGGCGAGGGGGCGGGCATGGGAGCGGGGGCCGGGGCGGGGGCCGGAGCCACCGGGGCCGGAGCCACCGGAGCCGGCGCCGGCATCGGCATCGGCATACCGGCGGGTTGAGCCGCCGCAGGCATCCCGGCACTCATGGCCTGCGCGGCCAGCCCCTGCATACCCGAACCGTTGGTGGAGCCGACCAACCGGTCCACGGCCGCCGTACCCGAGCTGTAGTTGGTCCCTGTACCCAGCTCGGGTACGGCGGCTCCCCTCCTGGACCCGTAGAGCACCTGCTCCAGGCCGGACACCAGGCGACGCACGTCCGTCTGGGGGCGCACCACGAGTCGCAGGAAGCGGCTTGACGAACCGATCTTGTTGCCGCACTCGCGGACCAGGATCCGGTGCTCGGTGAGCAGCCGGTCGCGGACCACGGTGCCTTCCGCGCCGACGGGGAGGCGCACGAAGAGGAAGTTGCCCTGGGACGGGTACACCGTCAGACCGGGCAGCGCGGAGAGCTGGCTCGCCATGTCGAGACGGTCCCGGCGCACCTGGTGGAGGCTCTGCGCGTACTCGGCGCCGTGGTTCTTGAGCATGAACACCACGTGCTCGGCGAAGGCGTTGAGGTTCCACTTCGGCAGCATCGAGCGGACCATGCCCGCGAGCGCCGGGTTGGCGACCAGGTAGCCGAAGCGGATGCCGTGCAGACCGAAGTTCTTGCCGAGGCTGCGCAGCACGATGACGTTCGGGCGCAGCATCGCCTCCTGGACCGCCGACGGCTCCTGCTCGGCGTCGGCGAACTCCAGGAACGACTTGTCGATGATGACCAGGTCGAGGTCGGCCATCGCGTCCATGAACTGCACGAGCGCGTGCTTGTGGAGGTAGCCGCCGTCGGGGTTGTTCGGGTTGCAGATCACCGCCACCCGCGTCCCCCTGGCCCGGATGAACTCGCCGTACTGCGCGAGGTCCAGGGCGAATCCGCTGGACTCCTGGAGCGGGAACATGTCGACCCGCTTGCCGGTCTCCATCGGCTGGTCGGTCCAGCGGCCGAAGGTGGGGACGGGGATGGCGAGGGACTCACGGACCAGGAGGTGGTCGATCCAGGTGATCAGCTCCGTGGAGCCGTTGCCCATCGCCACGCACTGCGGCGGGAGCTGAAGCAGGCTGCACAGCTCGGCCGTGATGGTGTCGGCGCTGCTCGGGTAGTAGGTGATGATGTCCCGCAGCCGCGCCCCCATGTCCTGGAACATCTCCGGCGTCGGGAAGTACGGGTTGCAGGGAATGCAGAAGTCGACCGGACCGGCCCCGTCGCCGCCCTCCCGCGTCAACGCCGCCATCGACGGGCTGTGTGCCGCGGTGCTGCGGAACAGCGAGGTGACGTTGTCGGCCATGGAACCTCCGTATGAGGGCGGGCCCGGCGGGGAAGACCGGGCCCGTCGTCTTGGGTGGCCCGCGCGGGGGAGCACGGGCCGCCCTTACATACGGAGGCTGGGGTGACGCTGTTCAACCACTGAGAAACCGGTAAGAACTTGTGTGCCACCTGTGAAGGTCCGTCAGAGCGGACGTCGGATCAGGCGTCGGAACACCCCTCGATGAGACGTCAGCGGCTGAACGAGTGGATCGTCGTCGACCGGTACGTCTGTCCCGGCCGCAGCACCGTCGACGGGAACGACGGCTTGTTCGGCGAGTCCGGGAAGTGCTGCGTCTCCAGGCACAGCGCGTCGCCCTGCCGGTATGTGCGGCCGGAGGGGCCGACCAGGGTGCCGTCGAGGAAGTTGCCCGAGTAGAACTGCAGGCCGGGCTCGGTGGTCGCCATCCGCAGGGTGCGGCCGGAGAAGGGGTCCTTCAGGGTCGCGCACCACTCGGGCTTCGGCGAGATGCCCTTGTCGAGCACCCAGTTGTGGTCGATGCCCTTGGCGTACAGCAACTGCTCGTGCGCCTCGCGGAGGTTCTCGCCGATGCGCTTGGTGCGGCGGAAGTCGAAGGGGGTGTCCGCGACGGGGGCCGGCTCACCGGTGGGGATGAGGCCCGGGTCGACGGGGGTGTAGCGGGACGCGGCGATCTTCAGCTCGTGGTTCTCGATCGTGCCGCTGCCCTCGCCGGCGAGGTTCCAGTAGACGTGGTTGGTGAGGTTGACGAGGGTGGCCTTGTCGGTGGTGGCCTCGTAGTCGATGCGCCAGTCGCCGTGTGTGGTGAGGGTGTACGTCACCTTCACCTTGAGCGTGCCCGGGTAGCCCATCTCGCCGTCGACGGAGGTGTAGTACAGGTAGAGGCCGACGTCGGAGCCCTTGGTGAAGGGCTCGATGTCCCACACCTGCTTGTCGAAGCCCTTGGCGCCGCCGTGCAGGCTGTTCACGCCGTCGTCGACGTCGACCTGGTAGGCCTTGCCGTCGAGGGTGAACCGGCCCTTGCCGATGCGGTTGCCGTACCGGCCGATCAGGGCGCCGAAGTACGGGCTCCCCGCGACGTAGTCCTCGATGGTGTCGAAGCCCAGGGAGACGTTGGCGAGCCGGCCGCGGCGGTCCGGGATCTCCAGGGACTGCACGATGCCGCCGTAGGAGAGGACCTTCATCCGCGTGCCGCCGTTGGCCAGCGACCAGCTGTGGACCTCCGTGCCGTCGGCGAGGGTGCCGAAGAGGGACTTCACCGGCGTGTTGCCTCCGTCGCTGAAAAGAACAGGGCCCCGCCTTCCGGCGGGGCCCTCCTGCTGCACTTACGAACCGACCTTGCGCTTGTTCCACACGTCGAACCCGACCGCCGCCAGCAGCACCAGGCCCTTGATGACCTGCTGCCAGTCGGTGCCGATGCCGACGAGGTTCATGCCGTTGTTCAGCACGCCCAGGACCAGGCCACCGATGATCGCGCCGAGGACGGTGCCGACGCCGCCGCTCATCGACGCGCCGCCGATGAACGAGGCCGCGATCGCCTCCAGCTCGAAGTTGAGGCCGGCCTTGGGCGAGGCCGCGTTGAAGCGGGCGGCGAAGACCAGACCCGCCAGGGCCGCGAGCATGCCCATGTTCACGAAGATCAGGAAGGTGACCTTCTTGTCCTTCACACCCGACAGCTTGGCCGCGGGCAGGTTGCCGCCGATCGCGTAGATGTGGCGGCCGATGATCGCGTTGCGCATCACGTAGCCGAAGCCGACGAGCAGCACGCCCAGGATGAGCAGCACGATCGGGGCGCCCTTGTAGCTGGCCAGCAGCATCGTCAGCGTGAGGATGGCGGCGCCGAGCGCGACCAGCTTCAGCAGGAAGAGGTTGAAGGGCGGGACGTCCAGGTTGAACTCCTGCTGCCGGCGGCGGTCGCGGAACTCCTGGAAGACCACGAACGCGATCATTCCGAAGCCGAGCAGAAGTGTGAGGTTGTGATAGTTGGTGTTCGGGCCGACCTCGGGCAGGAAGCCGTTGGCGACCTTCTGCAGACCCTCCGGGAACGGGCCGAGGGTCTGGCCCTCGAGGAAGATCTCCGTCAGGCCGCGGAAGATCAGCATGCCCGCGAGGGTCACGATGAAGGATGGTATGCCGCCGTACGCGATGAAGAACCCTTGCGCGGCACCCGCGACGGCGCCCATGGCCAGGCAGAGGATGACGGCGACGGGCCATGGCAGGTCGTTCTTGACCATGAACACCGCGGCCATGGATCCGATGAACGCTGTCAGCGATCCCACCGACAGGTCGATGTGACCCGCGATGATGACCAGCATCATGCCGATCGCGAGGATCAGGATGTAGCTGTTCTGCAGCACCAGGTTGGAGACGTTGCGCGGCAGCAGCAGGTCACCGTCGGTCCACACGGCGAACAGCGCCACGATCAGGCCGAGGGCGATCAGCATGCCGTACTGCCGCATGTTGCGGCGCATGCCGTCCAGCACCAGCTGGAGCAGGCCGTCGGCCGCGGCCCCTCCGCTCTTGCCCGGCGGCGCGGGGGCCGGGGTCTTGGCGGTCACATCCGTGCTCATCGGGATACCTCTTTGTCCTTTGTCATCTGACGCATCAGCGATTCCTGCGAGGCCTCGGCCCGCGAGAACTCACCGGTCAGCCGCCCCGCGGCCATCGTGTAGATGCGGTCACACATGCCGAGCAGTTCCGGCAGCTCGGAGGAGATGAAGACGACCGCCTTGCCCTGGGCGGCCAGCTGGTCGATGACCGTGTAGATCTCGTACTTGGCACCGACGTCGATGCCACGCGTCGGCTCGTCCAGGATCAGCACATCCGGACCCGTGAAGATCCACTTGCTGAGGACGACCTTCTGCTGGTTGCCGCCGGACAGCTTGCCCACCGGCTCGAAGACGGTCGGGGCCTTGATGTTCATGGACTTGCGGAAGCCCTCGGCGACCTGCCGCTCCTCGTGCTCGTCGACCACGCCCCGCTTGGCGACCTTGCCCAGCGCGCTGAGCGAGATGTTGCGGTTGATGGTGTCGATGAGGTTGAGGCCGTAGTGCTTGCGGTCCTCCGTGACGTACGCGATGCCGTGCTTGACCGCCTCGGGGACGGACTTCGTACGGATCTCCTTGCCGTCCTTGAGGACCTTGCCGTCGGCGTAACGGCCGTAGGTGCGGCCGAAGACGCTCATCGCGAGTTCCGTGCGGCCGGCGCCCATCAGGCCCGCGATGCCGACGATCTCGCCGCGCCGCACGGACAGGGACACATCGTCGACCACCTTGCGCTGCTGGTCGATCGGGTGGTGCACGGTCCAGTTGCGGATCTCCAGCGCGGGGGCGGAGCCCGCCTCCGGCTCGTGCGGGGTGCGGTCCGGGAACCGGTTCTCCAGGTCGCGGCCGACCATCCCGCTGATGATCCGGTCCTCGGTGGTCTCCGGCGCCTTCACATCGAGGGTCTCGATGGTCTGGCCGTCGCGGAGGATCGTCACCGAGTCGGCGACCTTGCGGATCTCGTTGAGCTTGTGCGAGATGATGATCGAGGTGATGCCCTGCTTCTTCAACTCCAGGATGAGATCCAGGAGTTTGCCGCTGTCCTCGTCGTTCAGGGCCGCGGTCGGCTCATCCAGGATGAGCAGCTTCACCTTCTTCGACAGCGCCTTCGCGATCTCCACGAGCTGCTGCTTGCCCACGCCGATGTCGGCGACGCGGGTGTCCGGGTGGTCGCTGAGCCCGACCCGGCGCAGCAGCTCGGTGCCGTGCCGCAGAGTCTCCCTCCAGTCGATGAACCCGCCCTTGGCGTGCTCGTTGCCGAGGAAGATGTTCTCCGCGAGGGAGAGGAACGGCGACAGCGCCAGCTCCTGGTGGATGATGACGATGCCGCGCTGCTCGCTGGCCCTGATGTCCTTGAACTCGCAGACTTCCCCTTCGAAGAGGATGTCCCCTTCGTAGGTGCCGTGCGGGTGGACGCCGGAGAGGACCTTCATCAGGGTCGACTTGCCGGCGCCGTTCTCCCCGCAGATGGCGTGGACCTCGCCCTGTTGGACGGTCAGTGTGACGTCCGACAGCGCCTTGACGCCGGGAAAGGTCTTGACGATCGAGCGCATTTCCAGGACGGGTCCCGCCATGGTCGTGCCTTCCAATCAGAGTGGGCGGGTGGTTAGTTGAGGTCGCTTTCCTTGATGTAGCCGGAGTCGACCACCGTCGCCTTGTAGTTGGCCTTGTCCACACTGACCGGCGTGAGCAGGTAGGCCGGGACGACCTTGGCGCCGTTGTCGTAGGTCTTGGTGTCGTTGACCTCGGGCTTCTTGCCGTTGAGCGCCGCGTCGACCATGTTCGAGGCCACCTTGGCGAGCTCACGGGTGTCCTTGTAGACGGTCATCGACTGCTCGTCGGCGATGATCGACTTCACCGACGCGACCTCGGCGTCCTGGCCGGTGACGATCGGCCACGGCTTGTTCTTGGAGCCGTAGTCGTCCGACCGCAGGGCCGAGAGGATGCCGATGGAGATGCCGTCGTACGGCGAGAGGACCGCGTCGACGCGCTCGCTCTTGT
The DNA here is from genome assembly GCF_030499515.1 of Streptomyces sp. DT2A-34. Classification (NCBI taxonomy): domain Bacteria; kingdom Bacillati; phylum Actinomycetota; class Actinomycetes; order Kitasatosporales; family Streptomycetaceae; genus Streptomyces; species Streptomyces sp. DT2A-34. Next base: position 7,102,843 of record NZ_JASTWJ010000001.1, read on the forward strand.
AGGCCGACGTCAGGATGTCGTCCATGCGCTTCTGGGCGGTGCCGCCGTCCCAGCGCAGGGTGGTGACCTGGTTCAGCGCGGTCTGCTTGGAGCCGACGACGAGCTGCTTCTTGTCGATGTACGGCTGCAGGACGTTCATGGCGCCCTGGAAGAAGTAGCGGGTGTTGTTGTCGTCGTTGGAGCCGGCGAACAGCTCGATGTTGAACGGGCCCTTCTCGGAGCCGTCCTTCAGGCCGAGCTTCTCGACGATGTAGTTGCCCTGGAGCTCGCCGACCTTCTCGTTGTCGAACGACGCGTAGTAGTCGACGTTCTTGGTGCCGAGGATGAGGCGGTCGTAGGAGATCACCGGGATCTTGGCGTCGGCGGCCTGCTGGAGCACGTTGTTCATCGACTTGTTGTCGATGGCCGCGACGATCAGCGCCTTCACACCCTGCGTGATCAGGTTCTCGATCTGACCGACCTGCTGGTCCGGGTCGTCCTCGCCGTAGACCAGCTTGGTCTTGTAGCCCTTCGACTCCAGGTCCGCGACGACGTTCTTGCCGTCGGCGATCCAGCGCTCGGAGGACTTGGTCGGCATCGCGATACCGATGGTCGCGCCCTTGGTGTCCCCGCCCTCCTCCTTGCTGCCGCCCTCGCCGCTCTGGCCGCAGGCGGACAGGGTCAGGGCGAGGGAGGCGGCTCCGGCTATGGCGGTGAGTGCGGCTCTGCGAGTGCGCATGGTCATCATCCTTGATGTGTGTGAGCAGGGCTCCGTCTGGCGGAGCGAAGACGCTTCGAGGGTTGAACGGTGTCGACCGACCGTGTGTGGGATTGTGTTCGACTGCGTCTTCTTCTGTGAAGGGGGTTTGTCCGGAACGTTATGCGGGAGTTTCGAATCGCTTCAGCGTTCCGGGCAGCCGTGAACCGAGAGGCGCCATGTCGCCGTCAGCTCCGTGCCGTGCCAGCAGGTCCAGTGCCAGCCGTCCGCGCCGTACGCGTTCCTTGGCGGTGGCCAGCGTCAGGTCTCTCATGTGGTGCCCGTAGGGATAGATCCCGGGGGCCTTGGAGAGCCCGAACTTCAGGTAGAGCGGTGCGCCGCGTCTGATCAACTCGGCGACCTCGTACATCCGGATGTAACCGCCGAGATCGTCGGGGGCCTCGATGTACATGTCCATGGGGGCGCCGGAGACGCGGCGGATCTCGGTGAGGTGATCCAGCGTCAGGTCGCTCGGCACGTTGATCGAGTCGCCGCCCAGGTTCTCGTACACCGCGTACGCGGCCGGGTTGACGGGGCCGATCAGCGCGCTCACCTTGAGCGTCGTGTCGGCCGGGATGATGCCGGCGGCCCGCGCTCGGTGCAGCGCCCACAGCACGCCCTCGTCGGCGACGAGGAGGCACTTCACGCCCAGCTCGGTGGCGCGTACGGCGTCCTCGACGCACCCGGCGACCGCGTCGTGGCCCCGGGCACGCAGCCCGCCGCCCTTGGAGTCGGTACGGGTGGAGCCGCCGATGTCCCAGGTGCCGCGCGGGCCGGTGAACAGGCAGAGCTCGATGTCGCGCTCGGCGGTCGCCTCCACCATCTCGGTGATCTCGGCGTCGGTGAGCATCCAGATGCCGCTGCCCTGGCTGATCCGGTGGATCGGCACATCGAGCCGCGAGGCCTCCTTGAGGACCACGCCGAGCGCCTCGGGGCCCTCCACGGAGGGGACCTCGGTGCGCCAGCGGCCACCACCGGGGAAGGTGTGCGGAGAGGCGTCGGAGGGGTCGAGTGCGGGCGCCCCCAGGCCGAGTGCGGTGAGCGCCTGCTCGCCGGGGCGGCGCGGCGTCTGAGCGGTGGTGTCGGTCACAAGCTGTCCTTCATGTTCGATATATCGGACGAGGGTCGCGGCTCTGGTCGTGCGGGGCTTTGGGTGTACGCCGGTACGAAGTCGTCAGGTACCCCGTACCGGCGTACGGCTCAGGGGTGTGTCATGGCCGCAGCAGGACCTTTCCGACCTTCGGGTCGCCGGACCCCACCAACTCGATGGCCTGCGGGAACTCCTCCAGCGGCAGCTCGTGCGTGACCAGCGGCAGCGGGTCGAGGAGTCCTGCCCCGAAGACCCGCACGGTGTGTGCCCAGGCCTCCGGCGCCGCGCCGAACACGGTCTGCACCTCCAGCTGCCGTACCACGAGATCGGTCGGGTCGAGCCCGTCCGCGCCCGGCGCCGGGATGCCCGTCAGGATCAGCCGTCCACCGCGGCGCAGCAGGGCGGCGGCGGTGCGCGCCGCGTCCGCGGACCCGGCGGTCTCGATGACGACGTCGAAGTCGTCAGGGAGTTCCTCGTCCTTGGTACGGAAGTCCGTGGCGCCGAACCGCTTCGACAGCTCGGCCCGGTCCGGACGCGTCCCCACGACGAGCAGCTCGGCCGGCGAGCCCGCCTTCAGGAACTGAACGGCGAACATCCCGAGCGTCCCCGTGCCCACCACGGCCACCCGCTCGCCCGGCACCGCGTTCGCCTTGAGCGCGGCGGCCGCGATGCACGCGGCCGGCTCCAGCAGCGCCGCCGCCGTCAGATCCGCGTCGTCCGGCAGCACGTGCAGCAGCCGAGCCGGCAGCGTGAGTGTGGGGGCCATGGCGCCCGGCTGGGTGAAGCCGGTCTCCTCGTAGCCCGCCGTGCACAGTGTGGTCTCGCCCGCGTGGCAGCGGTCACAGACCTGGCAGTTCCGGAAGCCCTCGCCCACGACCTTGCGGCCCACCAGGCTCGAAGGGACGCCGTCACCGACCGCCGCCACCGTCCCGGACCACTCGTGGCCCGGCGTGAGCGGATAGCGGACGTACCCCTCCGGCCGGTTGCCCTGGAAGACCTCGCGATCACTGCCGCAGATCCCCGAGGCGTGCACCCGGACCAGGGCCTCGCCCGCTTCCGGCTGCCGGGGCTCGTGCGGGACGAGCCGGTGCTCGCCCGGAGCCTCGATCACGACGGCGGTGCTCACTCGGTCCTCCCGATGCCGGGCCGAGGGGTGTGGGCGCTCACACGGTGCCCTTGGGCTTGCGCTGCTCCCAGCCGTCGGCCCACAGGTCGAACCGGGCCTGCTGCTGCGGGAACTCCGCGGCGGCGTCGACGTCCAGCTCCACACCGAGACCGGGCTCGTGGGAGAGGTGGAAGCAGCCGTCCTCGGGGTTCACCTGGGGGGCGCCCTTGATGACCTTCTTGATCTCCGCGTCCGCGAAGTCGTTGAAGTGCTCAAGGATCTTGAAGTTGGGGGCGGTGAAGCCGACCTGCAGGGAGGCGGCGGTCAGCACGGGCCCGCCCACGTTGTGGGGCGCGACCAGCATGTAGTGCGTCTCGGCGGTGGCGGCCAGCTTGCGGGTTTCCCAGATACCGCCGATGTGGCCGACGTCCGGCTGGATGATGTCCACGGCCTGGCTCTCGAAGAGCTCCCGGAACTCGATGCGATCGTGAATGCGCTCACCCGTGGCGACCGGCATGTCGACCTTGGCGGCGACCTTCTCCAGCGCCTTCAGGTTCTCCGGCGGCACCGGCTCCTCCAGCCACGCGGGCTTGAAGGGCGCCAGCTCCTTGGCCAGGCGGACGGCCGTGGCGGGGGAGAACCGGCCGTGCATCTCCAGCATCAGCTCGGCGTCCGGGCCGATGGCGTCGCGCACGGCCTCGATCAGGGAGACCGCGTAGAGGCTCTCCTTGTGGTCGAGCTCGAAGTGGCCGGTCCCGAACGGGTCGATCTTGAGCGCCCGGTAACCGCGCTCCATGACCCCCTGGGCCGCCTTGTGGTACGCCTCGGGCGTCCGCTCGGTGGTGTACCAGCCGTTGGCGTACGCCTTGACCTTGTCGGTGACCTTGCCGCCGAGCAGCTGCCAGACCGGCACGCCGAGGGCCTTGCCCTTGATGTCCCAGCAGGCCATCTCGATCACGGCGATGCCGGACATCACGATCTCGCCGGCCCGGCCGTAGTCGCCGTACTTCATCCGCTTGACGAGATCCTCGACAGCGAACGGGTCGGAGCCGAGAATGTGATTGGTCTTCGCCTCGTGCAGATAGCCGAGCAGCGCGTCGGTGTGGCCCAGCATGCGGGTCTCGCCGATGCCGGTGAGTCCCTCGTCGGTGTGCACCTGGACATAGGTCAGGTTCCGCCAGGGCGTTCCGACGACGTGTGTGCTGATTCCCGTGATGCGCACGGTACTCCCTGTCCTCTTCGATCTGTTCGGTCTGTTCGAAATTTCGGCACTCGTTCGAAATGCTGGTCGCGACAGTAGGGACGACCACATGCGAGTGTCAATGGGTCTACAAACAATCGTTTCGATGCGGCGGCGGAGACGGCCGGCGAGGCGGATGCGACGGGGTGTGCCGCGAGGGTCGCCGGGCTCTTCGAGGGTGCGTGCATGCCTCCTCCGGTGGGTACTCGAAGCGCTCCTGACCAGGTAAAACGCCCTCGGCGTCGGAACCTCCGCCGCCTGTCGCGTTATTCAACCGTGACGACTTCTCTGGCGCCGCCCTCTTGACCGGCGTGAATTGTTAGCGCTCACAATGGCGTCCGCATTCACCAGTCGGCCCCGACGGCATGCAAGGAGGTATGAGCGTCGTGTCAGCAGTGCTTCAACTCGCCTTCCCGCCCCGTGCCGTTGGTCCTTCCGGAAGACCGGCATGACGCGGCCGGCGCCGAACCATCGGCCCTCGGCGCAGGTCTTATCGGCGGGCGACCGCCAAGGAGGTGCGGCTGTGACCCACTCGCAGCTTCGGCCGCCCACCATGGCCGACGTGGCACGCCAGGCCGGTGTGTCCCACCAGACCGTGTCCCGCGTGCTGGGGGACCACCCCAATGTGCGGGACGAGACACGGGCCAAGGTGCTGCGCGCGATCGAGGAGATGGGCTACCGCCGTAACTTCTCCGCACGGGCCCTGGCGACCCGGCGCACCCGGACCCTGGGCGTGGTCGCCTCCAACACCACGCTCTATGGTCCGGCCAGTACGTTGTTCGCGCTGGAGGAGGCGGCGCGTGCCGAGGGCTGATCTGGTCTCGACGGTCAGTCTGCGCAGGCTGACGGTGGAGACGCTGTCCGAGGCCCTGGACCGCCTCAGCGAGGGCGGGGTGGAGGGGGTCATCGCCATCGCCCCGCAGCGGTCGGCGGTCGAGGCCCTCGCCGAACTCCGCCACCCGTTCCCGGTGGTGGCCGTGGGCACCGGCTCGGGCGCCGGGGTCCCCAGCGTCAACGTGGATCAGAATCTCGGCGCACGGCTGGCCACCGGCCATCTGCTCGCCGCGGGCCACCGCAGGGTCTGGCATCTCGCCGGGCCCGAGTACTGGCAGGAGGCGGTGGACCGGGTCGACGGCTGGCGGGCGACCCTCGAAGAGGCGGACGTGGAACCACCGATGCTGCTGCGGGGGGACTGGAGCCCGCTGTCGGGCTACCGGGCCGGCCAGGAACTGGCGGGCTGGGTGGGGCGCGGCCTGACCGCCGTCTTCGTGGCCAACGACCAGATGGCACTGGGGGTGTTGCGGGCACTGCGTGAGGCGGGCGTGCGTACGCCCCAGGACGTCGCGGTGGCCGGCTTCGACGACATTCCGGAGTCGGAGTTCTTCGCCCCGCCGCTCACCACCGTCCGGCAGGACTTCGCGGCGGTGGGCAAGCGGAGCATCGCCCTGCTGCTGGACCTGATCGAGGGCCGTACCCCCTCCGGGACGTCCCAGATCACCATCGAACCCCAACTCGTCGTCCGCGCAAGTACGTTCCCGTACCTGCCGCAACCGGGAGCCGCTCCCGGCTGACACAGCACCACCCCGGTCGCCTTTCGTCCTTCGGACATACGTGACCGATATTTCGAACAATGATCGACAGGCTGGACGCAGTGCAGCCGGTCCCCACGAGTACCAGACGAGTACCAGCGGTCCATCCCCGGGCCGGCTCTTCAAAGGAGAAGAACATGCTCAACAGACGGAACTTCCTCACTGCGGCGGTCGGCGTGGCGGCCACGGCCGGTCTGGCGGCCTGCGCCAAGGAGGACGGCGGCTCCTCCGGCTCCTCCGGCGGCAGCAAGACGATCACCCTCGGCTTCTCCCAGGTCGGCTCCGAGAGCGGCTGGCGCAGCGCCAACACCGACTCGGTGAAGTCGGCCGCCAAGGAGGCGGGCTACAACCTCAAGTTCTCCGACGCGCAGCAGAAGCAGGAGAACCAGATCTCCGCCATCCGCAGCTACATCGCGCAGAAGGTGGACGTCATCGCCTTCTCGCCGGTGGTCGTCACCGGCTGGGACGCCATTCTCAAGGAGGCCCAGGCGGCGAAGATCCCGGTCGTCCTGACCGACCGGTCCGTCGAGAGCGACGAGTCCCTGTTCGTCACCCTGGTCGGCTCCGACTTCACCGACGAGGGCCGCCGCGCCGCCAAGATCCTGGAGAAGGTCCTGGAGAAGGCCGGCCACAAGGGCAAGGTGAAGATCGCCCAGCTGGAGGGCACCACCGGTGCCGCCCCCGCGATCGAGCGCGCCAAGGGCTTCAAGGAGGTCATGGACGCGGAGCACAAGGACGACTGGGAGATCGTCGTCAGCCAGACCGGTGACTTCACCCGCGCCGGCGGCAAGCAGGTCATGGCGGCCTTCCTGCAGTCCAACCCGGACATCAACGTCCTCTACGCGCACAACGACGACATGGGCCTCGGCGCCATCCAGGCCATCGAGGCGGCCGGCAAGAAGCCCGGCAAGGACATCCTCATCGTCACGGTCGACGGCGTGAAGGACGGCTTCATCGCCATGTCCGAAGGCAAGATCAACGCGATCGTCGAGTGCAACCCGCTGCTCGGCCCCCAGCTGATGGAGGCCGTGAAGAAGGTCCACGCCGGCGAGACGGTCGAGCGCTGGATCAAGACCGAGGAGAGCGACTTCATGCAGGACCAGGCCAAGGACGCGCTCCCCACCCGTAAGTACTGACCGACCGCACCCACCGGCAGGGAGCTTCCGACCGACCGGCGACCGTCCGGTCCCGGGAGGCTCCCTGCGGGCCTGAACCATTCAAGAGGAGCGCTGCCATGGCAGAGCCGCGGCCCGTCCTGGAGATGACGGGCATTGTCAAAGAGTTTCCGGGGGTACGGGCTCTGTCGGGCGTCGACTTCCGGCTCTTCCCCGGCGAGATCCACGCCCTCATGGGCGAGAACGGGGCCGGGAAGTCCACCCTCATCAAGGTGCTGACCGGGGTCCATTCCCTGGACGGCGGCACGATCACCCTCGACGGCAAGGCCGTACGGATCGGCAGCCCGCTGCAGGCGCAGCACGCCGGCATCAGCACGGTCTACCAGGAGGTCAACCTCTGCCCCAACCTCTCGGTGGCGGAGAACATCTTCATCGGCCGTGAACCCACCCGCGCGGGCCGCATCCAGTGGAAGCAGATCCGCAAGCAGGCCGCGGAGATGGTCGACCGGCTCGGCCTCGACATCGACGTGACGGCGCCGCTGTCCTCGTACCCGCTGGCCGTGCAGCAACTGGTCGCGATCGTACGGTCGGTGGGCCACGGCGACAGCGACGGCGAGGGCTCCGGCACCAAGGTGCTCGTCCTGGACGAGCCCACCTCCAGCCTCGACCGCGACGAGGTCCTCGAACTGTTCCGCCTGATGCGGCGGCTGCGGGACGAGGGCGTCGCGATCCTGTTCGTGTCGCACTTCCTCGACCAGATCTACGAGATCTGCGACCGCATGACCGTGCTGCGCAACGGCACCCTGGTCGGCGAGCACATGGTGGCCGACCTCGACCAGGTCGGGCTGATCGAGCTGATGATCGGCAAGGCCCTGGACCAGCTGGAGGAGCTGCACGAGCACCAGCTGCGCTCCGACGTCGGCGAGACGCTCGTCAAGGCCGAGGGCCTCGGACGCGCCGGCGGTATCGCCCCCTTCGACCTGGAGATCAAGAAGGGCGAGGTGCTCGGCCTCGCCGGACTGCTCGGCTCGGGCCGCACCGAACTGGCCCGGCTGCTGTTCGGCGCCGACCAGCCCGACAGCGGCAAGGTGACCGTCGCCGGCAAGCAGGTCTCGATGAGCGCCCCCAACGACGCCATCGGCGCCGGTGTCGCGTTCTGCTCGGAGAACCGCAAGACCGAGGGCCTCGTCCCCGATCTCACGGTCCGCGAGAACATCATCCTCGCCCTCCAGGCGTCCCGCGGCTGGAGCCGGCCCATCCCGGCCGCCCAGCGCGACGAACTCGTCGCCAAGTACATCAAGGCCCTCGACATCCGCCCCGCCAACCCCGAGGCCCGCGTCGGCCAGTTGAGCGGCGGCAACCAGCAGAAGGTGCTGCTCGCCCGCTGGCTGATCACCCAGCCGAAGCTGCTGATCCTCGACGAGCCCACGCGCGGCATCGACGTCGGCGCCAAGGCCGAGATCCAGAAGCTCGTGGTCTCCCTCTCCGAGGAGGGCATGTCCGTGCTGTACATCGCGGCCGAACTGGAGGAGGTGCTCCGGCTCAGCCACACCATCGGAGTGCTGCGCGACCGCAAGCTCGTGGCACAGCTGACCAACGGGCCGGAGATCACCACCAGCAAGATCCTGGAGACCATCGCGAGCGGAGAGCACCAGTGAGTACCCCGGCAGTGACCACCCCCTCCCGCTGGCGAGCACTGACGCACCACCACCTGTTCTGGCCGGTCGCGGTCCTGATCGCCCTGCTGCTCGTCAACGTCCCCTTCACACCCGACTTCTTCGCGATCCGGATGGCGGACGGCCACCTCTACGGCAGCCTCGTCTCGATCGTGCTGTTCGGCTCGCCGCTGATCCTGGTGGCGGTCGGCATGACCCTGGTCATCGCCACCGGCGGCATCGACCTCTCCGTCGGCGCCGTGGTCGCCATCACCGGCGCCCTGACCTGTTCGTACATCAGCGACCAGGCCGACCAGAACGCGCTGGCGGGGGTCTTCCTCGCCATGGGCATCGGCCTGGTGGCGGCAGTGGTCTGCGGCCTGTGGAACGGCTTCCTGGTCGCCCGGATGGGCATCCAGCCCATCATCGCGACCCTCATCATCATGGTCGCCGGACGCGGTGTCGCCCAGCTGATCACCGACGGCCAGATCATCACCATCAACAGCGAGCCGTACAAGCTCATCGGCGGCGGCTACTGGCTGACCCTGCCCTTCTCCATCTTCGTGGTGGCCGCCGTAGTGGCCGTCACCGTCGCCCTGACCCGCCGTACGGCGCTCGGCCTGCTCGTCGAGTCGGTCGGCGGCAACGCCGAGGCCAGCCGCCTGGTCGGCATCCGCTCCCGGCGCATCAAGATCATGGTGTACATGTTCTGCGCCCTGTGCGCGGGCATCGCCGGCCTGATGATCAGCTCCAACACCTCGGCCGCGGACGGCAACAACGCCGGCCTGTGGATCGAGCTGGACGCGATCCTCGCGGTCGTCATCGGCGGCACCTCGCTGCTCGGCGGCCGGTTCTCCATCGGCGGCACCGTGATCGGCGCCCTCGTCATCCAGACCCTGACCACCACGATCTACACCATCGGCGTGCCCACCCAGACCAACCTGGTCTTCAAGGCCGTCGTCGTCATCGTCGTCTGCCTGCTGCAGTCCCCGAAGTTCCGGGCCAAGGTCTTCGGCGCGAAGGGACGCGCCCGGACCACCGCCCCGGCGGAGCCCGCCACCCCGGCCGACGCCGCCCCGAAGATGGAGGTGTCGCGATGAGCGCGACCACCAAGACCCGTACGGCAGCGGAAGGCCGTACGACGTCCACGCCGGCCCAGGCGTCCACGGCCGCGCGTCTGCTCGGCGACCGGCGGCTGCCCGTCCTGGTCACGGCCGGCCTGTTCCTCGCCATGTACATCGGCGGTCTCAGCCGCTACCAGAACTACGGTTTCGGTGAACCGCAGGTCTTCCTCAACCTGTTCATCGACAACGGCTATCTGCTGGTCGCCGCCGTCGGCGCCACCTTCGTCATCATGTCCGGCGGCATCGACCTGTCCGTCGGTTCGCTGATCGGCTTCACCACCATGTTCACGGCGTGGCTGGTGGAGCGTCAGGGCCTGCCGCTGCTGCTGGTCATCCCGCTCGCCCTGGGGGTGGGCGCGTTCGGCGGCTACCTCATGGGCTATGTGATCCACAACTTCGAGATCCAGCCGTTCATCGTGACCCTCGCCGGACTCTTCCTCTTCCGGGGCCTCTGCCTGGTCATCAGCAAGGAGTCCATCTCCATCAGCGACTCCACGGTGAGCAGCATGGCCCAGACCCGGGTGTCGCTCGGACTGGGGGAGCTGTCGATCGGCGCCGTCGTCGCCCTGGTCGTCCTCGCCGCCGCCTTCTACATACTCCACTACACGCGCTTCGGCCGCCGGGTGTACGCCATCGGCGGCAACGAGCAGTCGGCGCTGCTGATGGGGCTTCCGCTGGGCGGCACGAAGATCGCCGTGTACACGGTGAGCGGCTTCTGCTCGGCGCTGGCCGGCCTGCTGTTCATGCTGTACATCCAGTCCGGTGACCCGCTGCACGCCGTCGGCATGGAACTCGACGCGATCGCCGCGGTCGTCATCGGCGGCACCCTGCTGACGGGCGGCTCCGGTTACGTCCTGGGCACCCTGTTCGGCGTCCTCGTGCTGGGCCTGATCAAGAGCATCATCCAGTTCGAGGGCACGCTCAGCTCCTGGTGGACGAAGATCGCCACGGGTGTGCTGCTGTGCGCGTTCATCCTGATCCAGCGGGCGATGACGGCGCGCAAGCAAACCTAGGCCGGACCTGGGCACTTGGGCCGACGCGGCCCGTCGCACGGCGTACGTGCGACGGGCCGCGTGACGTTGTTGTACGGGCTGTTATACGAGCTGTTGTACGGACCAGGCGCGGAGGATCGCGCCGAATGGTCGGACTTGACCCCCACCGACCAAACCGGAAAGGCCAGTTCCGCACAGAACCTTCACGGTAGCCGCTAGGAAAGGTGTGGGTCGGTTCCCTAGTCTTCCCGCGTCATGGACTACTGCCACCCGTGCCGCAGGCACCTCAACGGCGCCCTCGCCTGCCCGGGGTGCGGTGCCGCGATCGAAGAGCTGCGCGTGCACGCGGGCGCGCCGGACGAGGCGTACCCGCAGCGGGCAGTACAGGCGCCTGCGGGGGCTGTGGGCGGTCAGGGCTCGTACGAGGCGTACGAGGGGCAGTACGGGAGTGACGCGGGGCGGTACGGGGGCAGTGAGGGCTCGTACGGCGACGGTACGGGGCAGTACGGGGTCGGCGCGGGGCAGTACGGCGGCGGCGAGTACGGCGACCGCCATGCCGACGCCGGCCACTCCGAAGCGGCCGCGGACGCGGACACGGACGCCGGTGAGGCGACTGTGGCGGCTGAGGTCGCGCCGGTCGGCGGGCGGGCCGCGCGGCGGGCGGCGCAGCGGCGTGGCCGCAGGCGGGGTCACGACGAGCGCGACGAGTACGTCGGCGGATACGACGAGCGGGACGAGTACGACGAGGAGGACGACGGCGGCCTGGACGAGGAGTCCGGATCGGCCGGTGCGAGCCGTCGCGATCGCAAGGCCGCCGCGCATCGCCGTCGCCGTCGCCGGACCCTGCTGATCGCCGCGGGCTTCGTCCTGGCCGCCGGCGGTCTGAGCCTCGCCGAGCTCGGCATGGACGCCCCGGGCACCAGCCCGAAGCCGACGGCCGCCGGGGACGAGTCGGCGGATGGCGGGGCGGCGGAAGAGGTGACCGCGTCCCCCGAGGCCACGGACGGCACGACGCGGACGGACGGGGACTCGCCGTCGCCGGGCCCTTCGGCGTCTCCCTCGACCTCGAAGTCACCGAAGGACGAGGACAAGAAGAAGGACGGGGACAAGACCCCGGACAAGGACGCCCGGTCCGCGACGACGGGCAGCGGCGGCTCCGACACGTCCACCACGGCCCCCACCCCGACGTCCGAGCCGGCGGCCCCGGCACCGACGTCCGAACCGGCCACGTCGGATCCGACCCCGGAACCGACGCCGTCGCCGACGGAGTGCGACCGGTTCCTGTGGTGGTGCACCTAGGCCGTTCCGTCAGGCCGTTCCGCTTCCTCGCGAATATCGACTTCGCGTACCGCACCTCACCTGCTCCGGGTGATCCCACCGGAGCGCGGCGCTGTGACCATGCGGGCAAGGAGGTCCGGTCATGGCCACGGTGATACGACGGTCCGCTCTCCCCGGCCCAGCGCGCGGCACTCGGCAAGGAGGCGCGCGCTCGCGTCCCGCGCTCCGCGCACGCCGTCTTCGAGCCCGACGAGAAACGGCCCGATCCCCTCGACATCATCGAGCGGCAGTCCGCCGCCCGCGTGCGGGAGCTGGTCCCCGTCCGCTACGGCCGGATGCTCGAATCGCCGTTCCGCTTCCACCGGGGAGCCGCGGCGATCATGGCGTCCGACCTCGGCGCCGGTGCGCACACCGGGCTGTTCGCCCAACTGTGCGGCGACGCCCACCCGCTGAACTTCCGGCTCCTTGCCTCCCCGGAACGCCATCTCGTCTTCGACATCAACGACTTCGACGCGACCCTGCCGGGCCCTTTCGAGTGGGACGCCAAGCGCCTCGCCGCGAGTCCGGTGATCGCCGGCCGGGCCAACGGGTTCCCGGCGAAGGAGTCCGACACCGTGGTCCGCGCCGGAGTGAAGTCCTACCGCGAGCGCACGCGGGAGTTCGCCGCCCTGCGCACCCGGACGGGTCCGCAGGCGGCCGCGAAGCTGCCCCGGGTGGTGGACGGCGCACCCCGGATCATCTCGGATCCCCCGTTGATTACTCCCCTCGCGGAGCTGCTGCCCGGCACGGAGGGCGAGGAGCTGGCACAGACCCTGCGGGAGCCGGTCTCCGACTACGCCTACAGCTTGTCGTCGGAGCGGCGGCACCTGCTGAGCCGGTTCCACGTGGTCGACATGGCGCGCAAGATCGTCGGGGTCGGCAGCGTCGGCACCCGTTGCCGGATCATCCTGCTGCTCGGCCGCGACGACGAGGACCCGCTCCCGCTGCAGGCCAAGGAGGCGGGCGAGTCGGTCCTGGCCCCCTTCACCGCTCATGGCCCCGCCTCCTCAGGCCCGGCGCCCAGTCCTCTCGTCCCATGGCAGCAGGGCACCGGTCGGAGCGTCCTCACCCTCCGAGGGTGACGACGGGTGGGTCCCTCGGGGATCAGGCTCGGGGGTGTACGGCTGCGCGCCGCAGCCCGGTGAGGAAAGGAGGCCGGACATGGCCACCACCGCTACTCCCCGCCATCGGGAGGGGAGGCAGGCTGCCGCCACCGGCCTGACGCTGTTCGCCGGAGTGATGCTGTTCCTCTCCGGGAGCCTCGACATCTTCCGGGGATCATGGCCGTCGCCGAGGACGACGTCTACGTCTCGACGCCCAACCCCGCATGAGCGCCGCGCACAAGCCCTCCGCGCCCGGGCGGATCGCCCGAGCCACGGCTTCCGCGGTGCTGATCGTGGTCACCTGCGTCCTCGTGCCCGTCGCACTCATCACCGTATGGGTCCACGACATCGCGCTCGACACCGGCCGATCTGCGCCCAGGCGCCATCCCGCTGCCAGCGCCGGAACAGGTCGTAGACCCGGTCCCAGGGCCCGTAGCGTTCCGGCACATCACGCCACGGAGCACCGGTCCGGGTCCGCCACCGTATGCCGTCTATCAGCTGCCGCCGTGTCCACACCGGCGGACGGCCGGCTTGATGCCCTGCGGCAACAACGGCTCCAGCCGGGCCCACTGGCCGTTCGTCAGATCACCACGCCCCACAGAGCGAAATCATCCACGACCAAGATCCACTTTCGCAACAGACCCTAGGCCCCTAGACGTCCACGCCCAGCATCCGTCGCAGCAGATCCCGCAGCGCCAGCCGCTCCTCCTCGGAGAGCCCCGCGAGCGGCTCCCGTGCGAATCGCAGCGACTCGCGCAGGCTGCGGGCCACCTGCCGGCCCTCGTCCGTCGCCGCCGCCAGCTTCACCCGCCGGTCCGCCGGGTCCGGGCGGCGCTCCACCAGGCCCCGGGACTCCAGCCGGTCCACGATGCCGGTCACGTTCGACGGCTCGCACCGCAGCCGCTGGGCCAGCTTCCGCATCGGCAGCGGCTCAAGGGACAGCAGGCTCAGCAGCCGCGCCTGCGCGCCGGTGAGGGCGTGCTCGGCGGCGGCCCCGTCGTACTCCTCGTGGTAGCGGGCCACGACCGCGCCGATGAGGTCGACGACCTCGAGGGTCAGTTCATCGGGGCGGCGGGTCCTGGGTGCAGTGGTCATGCTCTCAGGGTAACCCGGTTACTTGACATCCTGAAATATTCAGGAGCATGGTTGTTTCAGGTACTGAAGTAAACCGGAAAGGCGCCCCCCTCATGATCAACCGCGAATGGCACCTCCTCTCCCGCCCCGTCGGCTGGCCCAAGGCCGAGGACTTCGCCCTGGTCGAGGCCGAGATGCCGACGCCCGGCGAGGGGCAGGTACTCGTCCGGAACAAGTACCTCTCCGTGGACCCGTACATGCGCGGCCGCATGAGCGCCGCCAAGTCCTACGTCGCCCCCTTCGAGCTGGGCAAGGTCATGCAGGGCGGTGCGGTCGGCGAGGTGGTCGCCTCCAACGCCGAGGGCATCGCCGTCGGCGACCACGTCCTGCACTTCTTCGGCTGGCGCGAGTACGCCGCCGTGGACGCCAAGAACGCCGTCAAGGTCGACCCGGACGCCGCGCCCCTGTCCACCTACCTCGGCGTCCTCGGCATGACCGGCCTCACCGCCTACGCCGGCCTGCTGCGCACCGCGTCCTTCAAGGAGGGCGACGTCGTCTTCGTGTCCGGTGCGGCCGGTGCCGTCGGCAGCCAGGTCGGCCAGATCGCCAAGCTCAAGGGCGCCTCCCGGGTCATCGGCTCGGCCGGGTCCGACGAGAAGGTCAAGCTGCTGGTCGAGGAGTACGGCTTCGACGCCGCCTTCAACTACAAGAACGGCTCGGTGAGCCGGCAGCTGCGCGAGGCCGCCCCGGACGGCATCGACGTCTACTTCGACAACGTCGGCGGCGACCACCTGGAGGCCGCCATCGGGCAGCTCAACACGCACGGCCGGATCGCCATCTGCGGCATGATCTCGGTCTACAACGACACCGAGCCCGCCCCCGGCCCGAAGAACCTCGCCCGCCTCATCGCGACCCGCGGCCGTATAGAGGGCCTCCTCGTCGGCGACCACTACGACTTCCAGCCGCAGTTCGTCCAGGAGGTCGGCCCCTGGGTCGCCTCGGGGCAGCTCAAGTACCGCGAGACGGTCGTCGAGGGCATCGAGAACAACCTGGAGGCGTTCCTCGGGGTCCTGCGCGGCGACAACACCGGGAAGATGATCGTCAAGCTCTGACGCCCGCCGGGCCTGTGCTGGATTTCCGACATGCGGTAACTTCTTTCCGAATTCCGTCGCGATCGTGGGCGCGAGTCGCGGCGGACCGAGGAGGAAGACAACCGCATGTCCAGCAGCGCAATCCGACGTTCTGAGGTCCTCTACACCGCCGTCGCCACCGCCGAGAACGGCCGCGACGGCCGGGTCGCCACGGACGACGGCAAGCTCGACGTCGTCGTGAACCCGCCCAAGGAGATGGGCGGCAGCGGCGCCGGCACCAACCCGGAGCAACTGTTCGCCGCCGGTTACAGCGCCTGCTTCCAGGGCGCCCTGGGCGTGGTCGGCCGCCAGGAGCAGGCCGACGTCTCCGGCTCGACCGTCACCGCGAAGGTCGGCATCGGCAAGAACGACGACGGGTTCGGGATCATCGTCGAGATCTCCGCCCACATCCCGAACGTCGACGTGGAGACCGCCAAGGGCCTCATCGAGAAGGCCCACCAGGTCTGCCCGTACTCGAAGGCGACCCGCGGCAACATCACCGTGACGCTGGTCTGAGTGACGCCGGTCTGACACGGTCGTTGCCACGGCGGAGGCCGCACCCCTGGACGTGGGGTGCGGCCTCTGTTGTGCGCGGTGTGCCGTGCGCGGTGTCTCAGCTCGCCAGTGCCGCCGAGTGAACCGCCCTCACCAACCGCTCGTTCTCCGGCGCCGCCCCGCCCGGGAACGCGCACCGGCGCCGCGTATAGCCGTACGCCAGGCCACTGCGCGGGTCCGCGAACGCCTGCGAACCACCCGCCCCGCTGTGACCGAAGGCCCCCGCGCCCAGGAACGGGTACCACGTGTCGGAGACCGCCTGGAAGCCGAGCCCGAAGGACTTGTGCGTCCGGGCCACCAGGTCGTACCCGGTCGAATGGATCTGGCCGACCTCGGCGATCGTGTCCGGCTTCAGCAGCGGCGGCCGCCCGTCGACCTCGCTGATCGCCGCCGCGTACATCCCGGCGAGCCCGCGCGCGGCCGCGACCCCGCCCGCCGACGCGGGCCCCTTGGCGCGCACCGTACGGGAGTTGGCGTGGTCCACCAGCTCGCCCGGGTTCGGCACATGCGTGTTGAAGGCGATCGAGGCCAGCGTGTGCGGCCCCCTCGGCACCGAGTCCAGCACCGCCTGCTGCTCCGGCGTCGGCGCCATCGGCTGCACGGAGCGGTAGCGGGGCTCCAGCTCCTCCGGGAGCCCGAGGTGGAAGTCCAGGCCGTACGGCGCCCGCACCCGCTCCTCGTAGACCTCCTGGAGCGAACGGCCCGTGGCCCGCCGTACGACCTCGCCGGCGAGCGCGCCGATGACGAGCGCGTGATAGCCGAAGGCCGTGCCGGGGCGCCAGAACGGCCGCTGGTCGGCGAGGCGTTCGGCGATCGCGGCATCGTCGGCCAGCTCGTCCTCGGTGAACCCGGCGTCGAGCCCGATCAGCCCCGCACGGTGCGCGAGCAGCTCGCGCAGCGTCAGCCCGGCCTTGCCCTCGGCCCCGAACTCCGGCCAGTAGTACGTCACCTTGCGGTCCAGCTCCAGCGTGCCGTCCTGCACGAGAAGCGCGACCACGAGGTGAGCGGCGCCCTTGGTGGAGGAGAACACGCCGTAGAGGGAGTCGGCCTCGCAGCCGTCACCCACCCACAGATCGACGACCCTGCGGCCCTGCACATACGCGCACAACTGCCCCTCGTAGTCGGGGAGTGCCCCCGCCACGAACGTGGCGAACTCCTCGCGCACGCCCTCGAAGCCGTCCGCGACGGTCCCGTGGATCTCCTGCGTCATCCGCTCTCCTCACCTGAGCCGCTTGCCTGTGCCCTTGCCTGTGCCATGGCGAACAACGCCCGTCCGACCTGGGCGAATTCCCCCTTCGGATGATCACGGAAGAGCGGCTCGGTGCCGAACAGAACGGCCCGCGGGCCGCTGATCACCGAGGCCTGCCCCGCCGCGTCCGCGGGCCCGCCGGAGCCGTCCTGCGAAGGCCGCCAGTGCCCGGAGACGAGCGGGTTCCCGGTCGCGTACGCCTGATCGACGCGCACCTGCGGCCCGAGGTCGGTGAACCACACGGGCGCGTACACGAAGCCGTGCTCCGGAGCGCCATCCATCAGGGCACCGCCCGAATTCACCACGCGCACCACGCCGTTGGCGTCCCCGTTGCCCTCGACCGGCTTCGCGGCCAGCAGCCCGGCCGCCGAGTTGAGCGCGGCACCGGCGGCACCCCGGCCGACGAGACCGTGTCCGTCGAGGAAGGCGTCGAGGGCGGTGCGGGCGGCGGCGCTCAGGTCGTCGTATTCCAGCCCGGCCGACACGAACAGCACGTCCACCGACGACCAGTCGAACCCGGCGTTCAGCACGTCCGCCGAGACCGGCGTGACCTCGAAGCCCATCTCCCGCAGGGCGAACAGCTCGCCCGCGGTGACGGCGGCGGCGACCCGGGTGCGGTGCAGCGGGGCGGTGCCGGTGAGCTTCGTCGCGTGGAAGGCGACGTCGTACGCGCGGGCGGCTTCCGAGGCCTGCCGGCGCGCCGGGCCCGGCACGATCGCACTGCCGTCGGCGGCGCGGCGCACCTCGACGCCCTGCCGCAGCAGCGAGTTGAGCGCGGCGACCTCGCTCGGGTCGCCGAGCCCCAGCCGCAGATCGCCGCGCGGAGCGACGTACGCGACGGAGGCCGCCGCACGGACCGGCCGCAGGAGGCCGCCGGACGGCATACGCGGCAGGGTCTCCACCGCCGCGCCCCACAGCCGGCCGAGGCTCCAGCCCGAGATGTCGTACATCACCGAGACCTTGTCGCTGATGTCCCGTCCGTCCGCGAGCAGCGCGTTCGCCAGGCCGCGCTTGGGCTGGTGCATGTCGACGACGTATGAGCCCTGGGCGTACGTCCGTCCGCCGAGGCGGAAGGAGTGGCTCGCGCGGGTGACCCGTACGTCATTGGCGAGGAGGTGGTCGACGAGGCGGGCGGCGGCGGTGGCGGAGCGTTGGGTGCCGGCCGGGATGACGTAGGCGCGCGGGAAGGCGGTCGTGTAGACGTCCTCGGGGCCGATGCCGGGGACGCCGGGGACGGTCTCGGGCGACACCGGCACCTGCGCGGCGCCCGTGGCCCCCCGCCGGAAGACCTCGATCTGGTCGGCGACGAGCGAGGCGCGCTCGGAGCGCACGAAGTCGAGGGTGGCGCGCAGGCGGCCCTCGGTGATGTGTGAGTTCGGGCTCCGCGTGATCGCTTCCGGTGTTACGGTCGGGGTCCCGGCGCATGAGTCCGTGAAGGCACAAGCCCGGCATTGCCGGTGGACCCGGTTGTGTGCGGACGCCGAGGGCGTCAGGTGCGGGGCACAGTCAACTGCCTCTGCCACCCAACGGGTGGCTGGACGCGTACGTCGCATCGCAGCCAGCGGTGACCGTAGCGCAAGCCTGCCGCGCCCAAGCGGTGGGCAGTTGACGAACAGGTCGTACTCCTGTTCACGGGGTGCGGGTACGTTGGTGGGCACATTCACGGTGCCGTTGACGTACCCGCACCAGTCCCGCGTCACCGGCGTGAACCCTTGGCAACCATGAAGCGCAGTGCGGTGACGAAGTCCCGGTTCATGTCGAAACCGTTCGCATTGGCGCGGGTTCCGGCGATACGGCCGTCCGGGTTGGCGGTGATGTTGAAGTACAGGCGGCTGTGGGAGAGCAGGTCGCGCGTGTCCGCGTCCTTGGCGGTGGCGAGCCGCTCGATGAGCTTCAGGGAGGCGTCGGTGCCCTCCCACTCGTTGCCGTGGATGTTGTTGTTGAGGAAGACGGGGGTCTTGTAGGTCCGTTTGATCTCGGGGGACTTGGCGGCGACGACGGGCGCGTTCTCGATGAGCTCGCGCATCCGCGCCTGGGCCCGGGTCTGACGGGCGGTCTCCGGGGCGGTGACGGTGACGAGATAGAGCCGGTGCCCGCCGGCCGAGCGGCCTGCGACCTCGACGCTCACCCGGTCGCCGAGGGCCTGCAGGGCGTTCAGCTCGGGCGCGATGGCGTGGTACGGGGTGAGGCCGAGCTTGATGGACTTGTCGGCCGGGTTCTCGGGGTCGGGGGCGAGGACCCGCCGGCGGGGGTAGCCGCGGCTGTCGTCGGTGATCGCCGCGGAGGCCGCCTCGGCTGTGCCGAGGGCCCGCTGGGTGGCGCTCGCGGGTGTCCGCGCCGCGTGTTGGTCGAGCGCGGCCTCGCGATGGACCGGGGGCCCGGGTTTCGCGTCGGCGGTCTGCGGGGTGAGGAGCAGGGAGCCCGCCGTGGTGACGGCGAGGGCGATGATCGGAACGGGTCTCGCAGGAACGGTTCTCGTGATGCGCACGCGTACCTCCTCCGGAACTACCAAAGATCGGTACGGCGAGGTGTACCTGTTCGACTCAACCGCAACAAGAGGGAGTTGGTGTCACGGATGGCCCGGATGGCCCATGCGGGGGCCTGCGGACGGGGCATGCTGAGAGCCGCACCGGCGGCGGCAGGAGGCGAGGAGAAGCCCATGGCAACGATCCCTTCGCTCCCCAGCAGGGACGACGTACTCCGCATGGCACGCAGCACGACGGACATCACCGGCCAACTGCTGGACACGGCCGGGAACATCACCCGCATCGCGATCAACACCTTCGATCCCAGGGACGGATCGGGAGCCGAAGTCCTGCGCGTACTGCGGCAGACGACCGCCGAACTGGCCGAGGCAAGCGCCTCCCCGCAGGCCCAGGAGGCCTTCTACCGCATCGTCGAGACCCTCACCCGACTCGGCGCCAGCGGAGCGCCCCTCGCGGTCCACCCCGTGAGCGAACCGGCACAGGCCCTGCTGGCCGCGCTGGGCGACAGCCTGCTCCCGGTGCTGGACGCGGTGGAGCCGGCGGTGGAGGAGTTCGCGGCGGCGCTGGGTGAGCTGGTCGAAGCGACGTCGCCCCTGCTGCCGGCGACGGCGGGCGTGGCCGCGGGCGCCCTGCTCGCCCTGACCCCGCTGCTCCGTTCCGCGGCGGAGGTCCTGCGCGAGTCGTCCCCGGAACTCCGCCGCATCGCCGACGCCTTGACGGCCGCACTCGCGCCCTTGATGCCGCTCCAGGTGGCCCTGGCCGAGCGTGCGGCCGCCGCCGGCGCGAACGCGGTCCGCGTGACCCTCCCACCCCTCGCCGACCTCACCGAGGCAGCGGCGGCGACCACGAAGGCGGCACGTCCGGTGCTGATCGCCGGGGAGGAACTCCTGGTGACCGGGTTGGAGCGGATACAGCCCCTGCTGCTGGCCGGGGTGTCGCGCGCGGGGCGGGTGGCCCGGGCGGTGGCGGTACGGGTGTCGGCGGCGGTGAGCCCGGCGGCCGAGCAGGGGGTCGTGGTGACGGTGACACCGGTGTGAGGGGCTGCGGTGACGGTGGGGGGTGCGGTGACCAGGCCCCGAAACGGCCGTGACGGCAGCGTGACACGGCCCGGCTAGAGTTCCCTCCATGCGCGATCTTGGGACCGGGTTCAGGTATTTGCTCAGGGGCCAGCGATGGGCGGCCCGGCACGGCAAGCAGTACGGCTTCGGGCTGATCCCGGGCCTGATCACCCTCGTCCTGTACGCGGCGGCGCTCGTCGCGCTCGCGCTGTGGGGCGAGGGCTTCGTGTCCTGGTCGACGCCGTTCGCCGACGACTGGTCGAGCCCCTGGCAGGGCCTCTTCCGCGGCTTCCTCACCGCCGTCCTGTTCGCCCTCGGCCTCCTCCTCTCCGTGGTCACGTTCACCGCGGTCACACTCCTGATCGGCCAGCCCTTCTACGAGAACCTCTCCG
This sequence comes from Streptomyces sp. DT2A-34, assembly GCF_030499515.1. NCBI lineage: Bacteria > Bacillati > Actinomycetota > Actinomycetes > Kitasatosporales > Streptomycetaceae > Streptomyces > Streptomyces sp. DT2A-34. The sequence continues at coordinate 7,123,853 of NZ_JASTWJ010000001.1, forward strand.
AGAAGGTCGACCAGGACGTCTCCCCCGACGGCACGGCCCCCGAGTCCGGCCTGCCGCTCTGGCGCGAGCTGTGGATCTCGGGCCGCGACAGCCTGCGGATCGTGCTGCGTGCCGCCGTCTGGGGCGTGCTGCTCTTCGCCCTCGGCTTCATCCCGGTCGTCGGCCAGACGGTCGTACCGGTGATCGGCGTCGTCGTCACCGGCTTCTTCCTCACCGAGGAGCTCACGGCGGTCGCCCTGCAGCGCCGCCGCGTCGAACTCCGCGACCGCCTGACCATGCTCCGCTCCCGCAAGACCCTGGTCTGGGGCTTCGGTACGCCCCTCGCCGCGGCCTTCCTGGTGCCGTTCGTCGCGGTGTTCCTGATGCCGGGGGCCGTCGCGGGGGCCACCCTCATGGCGCGGGAGCTGGTGGGCGAGGAGACCCAGGAGGAAGCGGCGCCCGCGCCCGACTCGGAGACCGTCAGCTGGTGACCGGGCTGCCCGCCGCCACCTTCAGGATCGTCCGCACCTGGGCGATGATGTCCAGCCGGTTCCGCACGAACCCGGGGTCGGTCACCGACCCGGTCGCCGGGTCCGTGTTGCCCGCCCCGAACTGCAGCACCGGCGTGTGCACATGCCCGCCCGGCAGTGTGTCGTGCAGTCCCAGCCGGTCCCGCAGCAGCGTCGCCCGGTAGGCGATCTCGTTGGAGAGGTAGTCACCGCCGCCCCCGGCCCGCGCGGTGGAGCCGGGCGTCGGCCCGTCCGGCCGTACGACGGCCTGCGTGCCTCCCGCCGGGATCTCGGTCACGCTCGTGTTGTCGTACACCGGGAAACGCCCGGTGTCCGCGGCGACGATCTTCTCGTACGGCAGGGTCGTCGTCGTCCACTGCGGCTGCGAGGCCGGGTCGGTGACGGGGATGGTCTCGGTCCGGCCGATGTTCTCGTTGTCGCCGAAGCCGCCCCGCCAGGCCCCGTTGGTCCGCTCGACGTCGAACCGCCCGACGCTCCCCTGGCTCACGGTCGTGAACAGATCGACCTGCTTCAGATACGGCCGCAGCGTCCGCTCCACGGTCCCGTCGGCGAAGTCCCGCCAGCGCACCGGAAACACGGCGGTCTCCACCCGCGCCGGACCGTCCGCCGTCTCGATCACCGTGCCGTCGAGGGCGAGCGCGGTGGCCCCGGACGGGTTGGAGATACGGATGTCCTGGTCGAGGGTGAAGGGATCGAACCCGGTGACCAGGATCCGCCTGAGCCCGCTGATCCCGTGGCCGCCGTCGGGGTAGCGGATGTCGGTCTGGCCGCGCGATCCCCGCTCCAACGCGTCGAGCAGCGCGGCCCGTTGGGCGTCACTCAACCCGAACCCCGGCTCCCAGGTCCGCACGTCCCGCGTCATCGACAGCCGCGCCCAGTACAGGGGCCGATCGTCGTCCCGGCTCAGGCCCACCCGTCGCCCATCACCACCCTTGTAAGGAAGCGCTTCGCGCCTATTTGATTCCGCCGGACCCCGCCCCTGCGCCCGGTCGACGGCCCTGCGCCACAGTGCGGATCCCTCGCGCACGACGATACGGCGGGCCTGCGCGAAGGAGCTCGCGGTGCCGAGATCGTGGGCGAACTCCGTTGTCACGGCGTCGAATCCGGAGCGGCGCAGGATCTCCTGGGGGACCGTCCTGTCTAGGCGCTGTTCCTCGACGGTCGGCGCGGGCGCCGCCTCGGTGGCGGCCTCGGCGGCGGCCCAGGGCGTGGGAGCCGAGAGGCCGGCCAGCAGGGCCAGGCCGAGGACGCCGATGCGAACACGTATGGAATTCAAGGGAGTTCCGGTCCTTCCGTCACGGTGGGGGAGCGTGGTGCGGGACGCCGGAAGTATCGCGTGACGGGAGTGGTCTACGCCATGGCGGGGCTACTCCATGGTGTGGCTATGGCATGGCATGGGGAACCTTCACCGCCGCCTGTCGCAGCGCCCCCACGAACGCCGCCACGGCCGGAGCCAGGGACCGCCCCCGTACGGTCGCCGCGTACACCGCCCGCGCCGGGGCGCCCTCGTCCAGCACCGGCAGCAGCGCGACATCCGGTCGTACGGACGCGGCGGCCAGCGCCGGGACCAGGGCCACGCCGAGCCCCGCGGCGACGTAGCCCTGCTTGGCGGTCCACTCACCGACGACGTGCGCGACACGCGGCCGGAAGCCCTGCCGCAGGGCCGCGTCGAGGAGGGTGCCCTCGGGGCGGGAGCTGCCGGAGATCCAGTCGGCGTCGGAGAGCCGGCCGAGCCGGACGGGGCCGCTGCCGGCCAGCGGATGACCGGCAGGTACGGCGACGTACAGGCGCTCGTCGAGAAGGTGGTGGAGCTCGAACGTCTCCAGAGGTGCCCGGCCCGTCGTCGAGACGACCGCCAGATCGAGGTGGCCCGCGCCGAGCCGGTCCAGCAGGCCTGGTGTGAAGCCCTCCTCGCGGCTGACCAGGACCCCTGGGTGCCGGGCGCGGAAGGCGCCGAGGGCGAGCGGTACCAGCGCCGCGTCGGCCGTGGCGAAGGCGCCGAACCGCAGCCGCCCCCCGGCGACTTCGCGCAGGGCGGCCAGCTCGCGCACGGCTCCGTACAGCGACTCGGCGACAGCCTCGGCGTACGGCACGAGGGCCCGCCCGGCCTCGGTGAGCCGTACGCCACGCGGCAGCCGGTCGAAGAGCGGACCGCCGCCCAACGCCCCCTCCAGCGAGGAGATCTGGCGCGACACCGCCGACTGGGTCCACCCCAGCGTCCGCGCGGCCACCGTGAACGAGCCGTGCCGGGCGACCTCCAGGAACGCCCTCAGCCACACGCTGGACACCTCGGGAAACTCATGCTGATTCGGCATGACAGCCATGCTGGACATTCGCTTGTCGCATCTCAAGTGGGGACCTAGCGTCGACGGCATGCAGATCACCCTCGACAACCCGCCCTCCGCACCCCAGCCCCTCAGTCCGTACTACTCCCAGGTCGCCCGCGTGGAACACGCCGACGGCAGCGCCCTGTTGTTCCTCTCCGGGCAGATCGCGCCGGGCGCCACCGTCGCCGAGCAGACCCGCGGCATCTTCGAGACGATCGCCGCGCTGCTCAAGGCCCACGGCGCGACCCTGGCGGACGTCATCAACATCCGTACCTGTCTCACCGACATCGGCACGCTGGAGGAATACGGCACCGTACGGCGGCAGTTCCTCACCGGCACCCCGCCCACCAGCATGACCTTCGAGGTGCCGAGGCTCTTCCGGCCGGAGGCCCTCCTGGAGGTCGAGGTCGTCGCCGCCGTCACTCCACGTTCTCGCCCAGCAGCCTGAGGAAGTCCCGGAACGCGCCCGGCATGTCCACCGACTCCGGGTCCAAAAGCCACTGGTACTGCAGGCCGTCCATGACGGCGACCAGCAGGGGAGCCGTGCGCTCCGGCGTCAGTCCGTTCGGGAGCCGGTCGCCGTACTCGGTGCGCAGTATCTCGGCCATGCTCGCCCGCACGCGCGCGTACCGCCCGGTGAAGTACTCGCGCGCCGGATCCCCCTCCGTGACGCTCTCGCCGCGCAGTGCCGAGCAGGTCGACCCGCCACCGGCTGTCGGGTACGGCGTCCCACTGGTCCCGCTCCTGGAGCACGGCGACCAGCAGCGCGTCCTTGGTCGGGAAGTCGTGCAGCAACCCTTGCTGGGGAGCCCGACTCGCTCCGCGACCGCGGCCAGGCTCGCCCCCGGTAACCGCGCTCGGCGATCACTTCCAGGGCCGCCCGGACGATCTCCGCGCGGCGCGCTCTTCTTCGCGGCTGAACCGCCGCCGCTCTCGCGGACGTGGTTGCTCGCCGTGGGGGTTCCTCAATTGCTGGTTGCGGTTTCGAGTCCTTCGCGGTGACCTAGGAAGCATTGAGACGTGTAAGTGACTCAGCGAGGAGGCACCGCGATGGCGGGAACCCGCACCCAGGCCGACGCAGCACACGAGGTGGTCGTCGAGGCCGCTCTCGCCGGTCTCGAACTCGACGCGAAGGCACGGCTGCTCTCCGGCCAGGACATGTGGACCCTGCCCGCACTCCCCGAGATCGGCCTGAAGTCCCTCGTCATGTCGGACGGCCCGATCGGCGTCCGGGGTGTGCGCTGGACCGCCGACGACCCGTCCGTCGCGCTGCCCTCGCCCACCGCCCTCGCCGCCACCTGGGATCCCGAACTCGCCCGCAGGGCAGGAGTGCTGCTCGCCCAGGAGGCCCGCCGCAAGGGCGTGCACGTACTGCTCGCCCCCACCGTCAATCTCCATCGCTCCCCGCTCGGCGGGCGCCACTTCGAGGCCTACAGCGAGGACCCGTACCTGACGGGGACGATCGGCGCGGGCTATGTGAACGGCGTCCAGTCCGGTGGCGTCGGCACCACCGTCAAGCACTTCGTCGCCAACGACGCCGAGACCGACCGCTTCACGGTGGACAACACCGTCAGCGAACGCGCCCTGCGCGAGCTGTACCTGGCGCCCTTCGAGATCATCGTCGAGAACGCCCACCCCTGGGGCATCATGACCGCCTACAACACGGTCAACGGCACGACGATGACCGAGCACCACTACCTCGTGAATGAGGTCCTGCGCGGCGAATGGGGCTTCGACGGCTACAACGTCTCCGACTGGTTGGCCGCCCGGTCGACGAAGGGCGCCATCGAGGGCGGTCTCGACGTCGCCATGCCCGGCCCGCAGACCGTCTACGGCGAGCCCCTCGCCCAGGCGGTACGGGACGGGGACGTGGCCGAGGCCAAGGTCGACGACGCCGTGCGCAACGTCCTGCGGCTCGCCGCCCGCGTCGGCATCCTGGAGGGTGCCGAGCCCGTCGTCACCGAGCACCCCGAGACCGTCGACGGCAGCGCACTGGCCCGCGAGATCGCCCGCCGCTCCTTCGTCCTGGTCCGCAACGAGGGCGGCTCCCTGCCGCTGCGGCCGAACTCCACGGTCGCGCTCATCGGCGCCGCCGCCCGCGACGCCCGCATCCTCGGCGGCGGCTCCGCCACCGTCTTCCCCGCCCGGATCGTCTCCCCGCTCGACGGCCTCACCGCCGCCCTCCCCGAAGGCACCCTCACCTACACCGTCGGCGCCGACCCGAACACCGAACTCTCCGTCTTCGACGCCGGCTTCGAGCTGCGTGCCGTGTGCCGGGACGCCGACGGCGACGTCATCGGCTCCGACTCCGCGCCGGGCGGCCAGCTCAAGTGGATGGGCCCCTCGGGCCTGCCCGAAGGCGTCACCCACGAGCGGCTGCACACCGTCGAGGTGACCGGCACCTTCACCCCGCGCGAGAGCGGCACGCACACCTTCGGCATCCAGGGCATCGGCACCTTCAAGCTCACCATCGGCGGCACGACGTACTTCGACGCCGTCCAGAGCCCCGCGAAGGACGACCCCTTCATCACCTTCTTCGGCGAGCCCACGCCCCGCGCCCAGGTCGAACTGACCGCCGGCGAACCGGTCGAGGTCTCGCTCACCCACGTCGTCGAAGGCACCGACGACATCCCGATGCAGGCGGTCATCTTCGCCCTCGCCCACCAGGACCCGCAGCGCGACCCCGACGAGCTCATCGCCGAGGCCGTCGAAGCGGCACGGAACGCCGACACGGCCGTCGTCGTGGTCGCCACCACCGACCGCGTCGAGTCCGAGGGCTTCGACCGCACGGACCTGTCGCTGCCCGGCCGCCAGGACGACCTGGTCCGCGCCGTCGCCGCCGCCAACCCCCACACCGTCGTGGTCGTCAACTCCGGCTCCCCGGTGGAGCTGCCGTGGCGCGAGGACGTCGCCGCCGTCCTGCTGAGCTGGTTCCCCGGCCAGGAGGGCGGCGCCGCCCTGGCGGACGTCCTCACGGGCACGCACGAGCCGGGCGGCCGGCTGCCCACCACCTGGGGCTCCCTGACCGACGCCCCGGTCAGCCAGGTCGTCCCCGCGAACGGCGAACTCCCGTACTCCGAGGACGTCTTCATCGGCTACCGCGCCTGGGAGAAGGAGGGCAGGATCCCGTCCTACCCCTTCGGGCACGGCCTCGGCTACACCGACTGGACGTACGAGTCCGCCGAGGCCGAGGGCACGACGGTAAGGGTCCGCGTCCGCAACTCGGGCGAGCGCGCGGGGCGGGAGGTCGTGCAGGTCTATCTGGCGCCGAGCGAGCCGGATGCCGACCGTCCCGCGCGGTGGCTGGCCGGTTTCGCGGGCGTGGAGGCGGGGCCGGGGGAGACCGCCGAAGCGGTGGTCGACATCCCGCGCCGCGCCTTCGAGATCTGGGACGAGAAGACCAATTCGTGGACCCTTGTGAAGGGTTCGTACGAGATCCAGGCCGGTCGCTCGATCTCCGACCGTCGGGTGGCGGCGACCATTAACGTCTGATCCGGGAGAAGTACCCAGGAACAGCCCCGGTCCAGGACCCTGACACCTGGACCGGGGCTCCTACGGTCAAGGCCTGTCAGCGCACCGAGAAGCCGTACACCGTCTCCGAACGGAACACCTCGCCCGGCCGCAGCACGGTGCTCGGGAACTCCGGCCGGTTCGGCGAGTCGGGGAAGTGCTGGGTCTCCAGCGCGATGCCGTCGCCCGGGGCGAAGGGCTCGGACAGGTGGTCGGCGGTGTAGAGCTGGAGGCCGGGTTCGGTGGTCGCCACCGTCAGCGCCCGCCCGGTCGACGGGTCGTACAACTCGGCGACCTCCTCCGCGCTCCCCGTCACCCCCTTGTCGAGCACGAAGTTGTGGTCGTAACCCGCCCCCACCTTCCGCGCCTGACGGAAGTCGAAGCGCGTGCCCGCCACCTCGTCCAGGGAGCCGGTCGGGATGAGATCCGCGTCGACCGGGGTGAACCGGGAAGCGGCCAGCCGCAGTTCATGACCGCCCGCGTCGCCGGACCCGGCCCCGGCCAGGTTGAAGTAGCTGTGGTTGGTCAGATTCACCACGGTCGGCGCGTCCGTCACCGCCTCGTACGCGATCCGCAGCGCGCCGTCGGCCCCCAGGGTGTAGGTCGCCGAGACCTCGACCCGCCCCGGGAAGCCCTCCTCGCCATGCGGGCTGACCCTGCTGAGCCGCACACCGTGCTCGACCGGCGTCACCTCCCACACCCGCTTGTCGAAACCGCGCTCGCCGCCGTGCAGGGAGTTGGGCGCGTTGTTCGGATCGAGCGCGTACGTCACGCCGTCCAGCGGGAAGCGGCCGCCCGCGATCCGGTTGGCGTACCGCCCGACGAGGGCGCCCAAATAGGGCCCCGGGTGGGACAGATAGCCGTCCAGATCGGCGAACCCCAGCACCACGTCCGCCACGCGCCCGTCCCGGTCCGGCACCTGAAGCGACTGCACGATGCCCCCGTACGACAGGACGCCTACCCGCACGCCCGCGCGCTCCAGAGTCCAGCGCTGTACCGGAGTGCCGTCGGAAAGTGTGCCGAAGTGTTCGCTCATGAGCGGAACACTAGTTCGTGACCGTGCGGTAGGCGATCTCGGCCAGCCGCGCCTGACCGTCCACACTCGGGTGGAACCAGTCCCACTGGCTCAGTTGCTCGGCACCGAAGCGGAACTCGTACACCGCGCCGTCGTCGAACCGGCACCGGCGGTCCTTCGCACAGACCTCTTCCAGCACCTCGTTGTACGCCTCGACCCGCCCCTGCACCGTCTCGCGCCGCTGGTTCGCCGCCGTGGTGAGGGAGTCGGGCTCGCTCAGCATGGAGGGGCAGATACCCAGCCCCCACACCTGCTTGCTCATCGGGTTCGTCCGGCCCTGCTCCCACAGCCGCATCAGATCCGGCACGCTCGCGACATACACCTGCGCCTTCGGCAGCGCGTCCCGCAGCGTGCCCATGGCGTCCTCGAACTGGGTCCGGAAGTCGGCCACCGACGTCATCGCGTCCGTCGTGTCCCGGCAGGCGTCGTTCGCCCCCGCCATCACCGTCACCAGCTCCGGCTCGCGCGCCACGGCCCGGCTCATCTGACCGGCCATGTCCGCCATCCGCGCCCCGGTCACGGCGTAGTTCCAGCTCCGCTCGGCCGCCTTCGCCTTCCCCAGCAGCCGTACGGCGAGACTGTCGACCCGCGCACTGCCGCCGGTCGCCCACGAGACCTCGGGGCAGTCCGACAGGACCGTACACGCGTCGAAACCGGTCGTGATGGAGTCGCCCACCGCCGCGATCGAGGCGGGGCTGCGGTCCCAGGCCGGGGTCGGCTTCGGCGACGGACGCGCGCTCTGCGCGCCGGTGCCGGACGGCGCCGGGGAGTTGCCGCCCACGGCGTCGCAGCCGGCGGCGCCCAGCACAGCCGCGGTCACGGCGGCGAAGACAGCGCGCGCCACGTGCTGTCGCTTCCGCATGCCCTGGTCCATTCCCTCGCTCGACCCCGTCATGGCTTCCAACCAATAACAACGCACGAGGGTTCCCGCCCGTCTCATGCAACGGCTCACACCCGTACAAGCGTCCTGGCGGGTGAATGGCGGGCGTTTCGCTGCACCGGGACCGACGGTACGTCACACTCCTTGCGCCGCAGCACGGTAGCCTCGCCATCAACGTGGCCGCCCGGCCACTGCCGTCCGCCAGTTCGCAAGATGTCCGCTCTGCCCGGAGGTCCCGGTGACGACACGTGGAGTTCTGTACGTGCACTCCGCGCCGCGCGCGCTGTGCCCACACGTCGAGTGGGCCGTCGCCGGGGTGCTCGGCACGCGCGTCAACCTCGACTGGATCCGGCAGCCGGCCGCGCCCGGCACCTGGCGCTCGGAGTTCTCCTGGCAGGGCGAGGCAGGCACCGCCTCCAAGCTGGCGTCCGCCCTGCGCGGCTGGCACCTCCTGCGCTTCGAGGTCACGGCCGAGCCCTGCCCCACCGCCGAGGGCGAGCGCTACAGCTGCACCCCCGACCTGGGCATCTTCCACGCGGTCACCGGCATCCACGGCGACATCCTGATCCCCGAGGACCGCCTGCGCGCCGCCCTGGCCCGCTCCCAGCGCGGCGAGACGGACCTGGAGGGGGAGATCGCGAAGCTGCTCGGCAAGCCGTGGGACGACGAACTCGAACCCTTCAGGTACGCAGGCGAGGGCGCCCCGGTCCGCTGGCTCCACCAGGTCGTCTGAAGCTGGGCCGGGTGACTTGGACACGTGAAGGGCCCCCACCTTTCGAGGTGGGGGCCCTTCACGTACGTATGGACGCTTCTCAGACGGTCCTGAACGCCAGCACCACGTTGTGCCCACCGAACCCGAACGAGTCGTTCAGCGCGGCGATCCGGCCCTCGACGGGCAGCTTGCGCGCCTCACCACGGACGACGTCGGCATTCGCCTCGGCCTCCGGGTCCAGGTTCTCGATGTTGATGGTCGGCGGAGCGATCCGGTTGTACAGCGCGAGCACGGTGGCCACGGTCTCCACCCCACCCGCACCGCCCAGCAGATGCCCGGTCATCGACTTCGTGGCCGACACCGCCATGTGGTCGGCGTCGTCACCGAACACCTTCCGCAGCGCCTTCAACTCGGCGATGTCACCGGCCGGCGTCGACGTCGCGTGCGCGTTGACGTGCATGATCTCCGCCGGGTCCAGGTCGGTGCGCTCAAGCAGGTTCTGCAGGGCGTGCGAGATGCCCCGCCCCTCCGGCTCGGGCTGCACGATGTCGTGGCCGTCGGCGGAGATGCCCTGCCCGACCGCCTCGGCGTACACGCGGGCCCCGCGCTTCGCGGCGTGCTCGGCGGACTCCAGGACGATCACACCGGCGCCCTCGCCGAGGACGAAGCCGTCACGGGCGACGTCGTACGGACGCGACGCGCCCTGCGGGTCGTCGTTGTTCTTGGACATCGCCATCATGTTGCCGAACGCGGCGATGGGCAGCGGATGAATCGCCGCCTCCGTGCCACCCGCGACGACGATGTCGGCACGGCCGGTACGGATCATCTCGATGGCGTAGCCGATGGCCTCGGCACCCGACGCACACGCGGAGACCGGCGTGTGCACGCCCGCCCGGGCGCCCACGGCCAGACCCACGTTGGCGGAGGGGCCGTTCGGCATCAGCATCGGGACGGTGTGCGGGGAGACGCGGCGAACGCCCTTCTCCTTGAGCACGTCGTACTGGTCGAGCAGCGTCGTCACGCCACCGATGCCGGAGGCGATGACGGCACCGAGGCGGTCCGGGTCGACGCTCGCGTCGTCGCCGGCCTTCGCCTCGAAGCCGGCGTCCTTCCAGGCCTCCTGGGCGGCGATCAGCGCGAACTGCGCCGAGCGGTCCAGGCGGCGGGCCTGCGGCCGCGGGATGACCTCGGTCGGCTCCACGGCGACCGGCGCGGCGATACGGACCGCCTGCTCGGCGGCCCAGTCCTGCTCCAGGGGCTTGACGCCGGAACGTCCGGCGATCAGGCCCTCCCAGGTAGAGGCTGCGTCGCCACCCAGCGGTGTGGTTGCGCCGATACCGGTGACGACCACGGTGCGATTGGTCGGGCTCACGGGAATTCTTTCTCCAACGGAATGGGGATTCAGCGGCGCCACCGCCGGGTGGCGGGGCAGTCAGCCCTAAGGCCTGATCGGTGGATCAGCCCTGGTGCTTGAGGATGTAGTCGGTCGCGTCGCCGACCGTCTTGAGGTTCTTGACGTCCTCGTCCGGGATCTTGACGTCGAAGCGCTCTTCGGCGGCGACGACGACCTCGACCATGGACAGCGAGTCGACGTCCAGGTCGTCGGTGAAGGACTTGTCCAGCTGGACGTCCTCAACCGGGATGCCGGCGATCTCGTTCACGATGTCGGCGAGACCGGCGACGATCTCTTCCTGAGTGGCGGCCATCTTGGCGCTCCTTCGTTGTTGTTCTGAGGGTTTGGCGCCCGCCGCGGCAGCGGCAGGTGGTGCGTTTCCCGTGCCGGTTCGCATGATCCGGCACGGAGTGCCTAGGGGAGAGTAACGACCGTGGCGGCGTAAACGAGACCCGCCCCGAATCCGATGACGAGCGCGGTGTCGCCGCTCTTCGCCTCGCCGGTCGCCAGGAGCCGCTCCATCGCGAGCGGGATCGAGGCGGCCGAGGTGTTGCCGGTGGTGCGCACGTCGCGGGCGACCGTGACGTGCTCCGGCAGCTTGAGAGTCTTCACCATCGAGTCGATGATCCGCTCGTTGGCCTGGTGCGGAATGAAGACGTCCAGGTCGTCCGAGGTGATCCCGGCCGCGTCCAGCGCCTGCTGGGCGACCTTCGCCATCTCGAACACGGCCCAGCGGAACACCGCCTGGCCCTCCTGCGTGATCGCAGGGAACTTGTCGACCTCGCCGGTGCGGTAGTCCGTCCACGGCACGGTCTGCTTGATCGTCTCGGACTTGTCGCCCTCGGAGCCCCAGACGGTGGGGCCGATCGCCGGCTCCTTGGACGGGCCCACGACGACCGCGCCGGCGCCGTCGCCGAACAGGAAGGCCGTCGCCCGGTCCTCCAGGTCGGTCAGGTCGGACAGCCGCTCGACGCCGATGACGAGGACGTACTCGGCGGAACCCTCGACGATCATGCCCTTGGCGAGGGTGAGGGCGTAGCCGAAGCCCGCGCAGCCGGCCGAGATGTCGAAGGCGGCGGCCTTGTTCGTGCCGAGCTTGTCGGCGATCTCGGTGGCGACGGCCGGGGTCTGCTTGAAGTGCGAGACGGTGGAGACGATCACGCCGCCGATCTGCTCGGCGGAGATCCCGGCGTCGGCGATCGCCTTGCCGGACGCCTCGATCGACATCGCGGCGACGGTCTCCTCGTCGTTCGCCCAGTGCCGCGTCTCGATGCCGGAGCGCGAACGGATCCACTCGTCGGACGAGTCGATCGTCTCGAGGATCACCTCGTTGGGCACGACCCGCGTCGGACGGTAGCCGCCGACACCGAGGATGCGCGCATACGGGGCGCCCTTGCTGGGCTTCAGCTTCGCCATGCTCCAGGGCTCCTTGTCAGGCACTGTGCTCTGCGATGAGCTCGCGAGCCGCGTCCAGGTCGTCGGGGGTCTTCAGCGCCAGGGTCTTCACACCCGGCAGCGCGCGCTTGGCCAGACCGGTCAGCGTGCCGCCCGGGCACACCTCGATCAGGGCCGTGACGCCGAGCTCCTTGAAGGTCTCCATGCACAGGTCCCAGCGGACCGGGTTGGCGACCTGCCCGACGAGGCGCTCCAGCACCTCGGTGCCGGTGGCGACCGCCTTGCCGTCCTTGTTGGAGACGTAGGTGAGCTTCGGGTCGGCGGGGACGAGCTCCTTGGCGGCCTCGGCCAGCTTCTCGACGGCGGGGCCCATGTGGTGCGTGTGGAAGGCGCCGGCGACCTTCAGCGGGACGACCTTGCGCACGCCCTCGGGCTTGTCCTCGTTCAGCGCGGCGAGCTGCTCCATGGTGCCCGCGGCCACGATCTGGCCGGCGCCGTTGATGTTCGCCGGGGTCAGGCCCAGCTTCTCCAGATGCGCGACGGAGACCTCCGGGTCGCCGCCGAGCAGCGCCGACATGCCGGTCTCGGTGATCGCGGCGGCCTCCGCCATGCCCAGACCGCGGGTGCGGACGAGCCGGACGGTCTCCTCGTCGGAGAGCACCCCGGCCAGGCCGGCGGCGGTCAGCTCGCCGACGCTGTGCCCGGCGATCGCGCCCACCTTGCGGGGCAGGTCCGCGGGGTCGTCGAAGAGCATGTGGGCGGAGGCCAGCCCGGCCGCCACCAACAGCGGCTGCGCCACCGCGGTGTCGCGGATCTCCTCCGCGTCGCCCTCGGTGCCGTAACGGACGAGGTCGAGCTGCACGGCGTCGGACCATGCCTCGACGGCACCGCGGACACCGGGGAGTTCGAGCCAGGGGGTCAGGAAGCCGGGCGTCTGGGCGCCCTGGCCGGGAGCGACGAGTACGAGCACTCTCACACTCTCTCTTGGGGACGGCCGCAGCCGCCCGTGGGGACAAGGACGAAGAACACGAGGGGGTTTTGTGGGCCCCCGACAAAAGCCTAGAGCCGGAGATCGCCGTCGACCAGACGCCCCAGGATCAGCGCGATGCGCAAAGTGAACGCGGAGCGTACATCGGAAGGCGACCAGCCGGTGACGTCAGTCACACGTCGAAGCCGGTAGCGCACGGTGTTGGGATGCACGAAGAGCATCCGCGCCGCCCCCTCCAGGCTGCTTGCCTGTTCGAGATAGACGGAGAGCGTCTCCAGCAGAGCGGACCCGGCCTCCTCCAGCGGTCTGTAGATCTCCTCCACCAACTGCTCGCGCGCACTCGGATCACCCGCGATGGCACGCTCCGGAAGGAGATCGTCAGCGAGCACCGGACGCGGGGCGTCCTGCCACGCCGAACAGGCCTTCAGTCCGGCGGCCGCGGCCTGCGCGGACCGCGTGGCGGCGAGCAGATCGGGTACCACGGGCCCCGCGACGACCGGCCCGGCGGCATACGGCCCGATCAGCGACTTGGCGACGGCGATCGGATTGTCACTGCCGCCGGCGATGACGACCAGCCGGTCCCCGAGCACCCCGGTCAGCACCTGCAGCTTGGCGTGCCGGGCGGCCCGCCGGATGGCCTCGACGGTCAGCTCACTGTCCCCGTCGGGCGCCGTCCCGAGCACCACGCACACATGCTCGGGCGAGTTCCACCCGAGGGCGGCGGCCCGCGACACGGCCCCCTCGTCGGCCTCGCCGCTGAGCACGGCGTTGACGACGAGCGACTCCAGCCGCGCGTCCCAGGCGCCGCGTGCCTCGGCGGCCTGGGCGTAGACCTGGGCGGTGGCGAAGGCGATCTCCCGGGCGTACACCAGCAGCGCTTCCCGCAGCACGCTCTCGTCGCCGGGCGCCGCCACCTCGTCGATGGCCGACTCCATGACCTCGATGGTCGTGCGCACCATCTCGACGGTCTGCCGCAGCGTGATCGCGCGGGTCAGCTCCCGGGGCGCGGTCCCGAAGACGTCGGTGGAGATGGCCTGGGGTGCGTCGGGACGCCGGAACCACTCGGTGAAGGCGGCGATACCGGCCTGGGCGACGAGACCGATCCAGGAACGGTTCTCCGGTGGCATGGCCCGGTACCACGGCAGCGTCTCGTCCATCCGCGCGATGGCCTGCGCGGCGAGAGAACCGGAGGACTTCTCGAGCCGCTTCAGGGTCGCGGAGTGGGCATGGATGTCGTGCGCGGCGGCTTGGGACTTACGGGATACGGGTTCGGGCACGGGGACAAGACTGCCTTATCGGGACGGGTGCGCGTGCCGGAGGGTGTGTGCTTGGTGGCTCGGTCGGCTGTGCAGAGCTTTCTGCAGTCGGCGTGCCGAATGTCTGGCTCGGTCGCCTGCGGGGCGCTCCAGCCGGTGTCGTCGGACCAGTGCGGGTTGGTGGGCCCTTGCCCGGCGTCATGGGGGACGGTGCAGCCGCGTGGGCCCTTGCCGTCGGGGTCGGCTGCACGGCAGGGCTACCGTGGTGCCGTGATGGACGTACGGCGCGCCGCGGAGCGCTACCCCGGAGGGGATCCGGCAGCAGGCATCGAGTCACGCCACGCGTTCTCCTTCGGCCCGCACTACGACCCCGACAACCTCCGCTTCGGCGCGATGATCGCCTGCAACGAGGAGCGGCTCGCCCCCGGCGCCGGCTTCGACGAGCACCCCCACAGCCACACCGAGATCGTGACGTGGGTGGTCGAGGGTGAGCTGACCCACCGCGACTCCACGGGACACGAGACCCGGGTCCGCGCCGGGGACGTCCAGCGGCTCAGCTCGGCGGGCGGCGTACGGCACGTGGAGCGCAACGACGGCGACACCCCCCTCACCTTCATCCAGACCTGGCTGGCCCCCCTCACGCCGGGCGGCGACCCGTCGTACGAGATCGTCCACGGCATCGCGGACTCGACGCCGTACGCCGTCCCGGAGGCGGGCGCGATGCTCCACGTGCGGCGGCTGGGGGCGGGGAGCGGACGGCGGTGCCGGACGGGGCGTATGTCTACGTGCATGTCGTGCGCGGTGAAGTACGCCTGGGGGGTGAGGAGTTGAGTGCCGGCGACGCGGTGCGCGTCATGGACGCCGAGGGCGTGGAGGCGGTGGGCGTGAGCGCGGCGGAGCTGCTGATCTGGGAGATGGCCCCCTTGGGCGCGTAGGCGTGGTGCCCGAGGTGCCGGCCGACGACTTCGCCCTCTCGAACGTTCAGTCCGAGGACGGCCTCGACGTACTGAAGCAGCACGATCCGCAGGCCAACCTCACGAACCGGCTCGTCGACGACACCCTCCCCGGCGCGGTCTCCGGCACCGACGCCAAGGGATACGTCGCCGGGACGACGGCCGCCCAGGTCGACTTCCGCGACATCGTCGCGAGCCGGCTGCTGCTGATCATCTGCGTCGTGGTCGCCCTGGCCTTCCTGATCATCCTCGCGGTCTTCCGCGGCCTGCTCGTCACCGTCGAGGCGGGCTTGTCAGAACGGTCGCGGCCGACGGCGATTGTGCCGACCTAAGGGGCGCGGGGAACTGCGCGACCAGCCACCGAAACGTCGCAGACCGACGACGACAGTCACCCCTACGGCGCTGTCGGAACGGTCCGGCCCAGCCCGCTGCGCACCGAGGCCTTCATCGTCAGCGACAACATCGTGGTCAAGATGCTGGGCCTGGGCCTCGCCGTCAGCGTGCTCATCGACGCCACCGTGGCTGGACCGGGCGCTGCCGCACATCGACGCGGAGGGGGAGGCCGAGACCCTCGGGGCGCGGGCTACAGCTGGGCGAGCACCGCGTCCGTGAACCCCGGCCACGCCTCGACCGCCCACGGCCCGAACGCCCGGTCCGTCAGCGCGACGCAGGCCGCGCGCGCGTCAGGGTCGATCCACAGGAACGTACCCGACTGACCGAAGTGCCCGAAGGTGCGCGGCGAGGACGAGGAGCCCGTCCAGTGCGGGGACTTGCCGTCGCGGATCTCGAAGCCGAGGCCCCAGTCGTTCGGGTTCTGGTGCCCGTACCCCGGCAGCACGCCCTTCGTCCCCGGGTACTGCACGGTCATCGCCTCGGCGACCGTCCGCGGGTCCAGCAACCGCGGGGCCTGCACCTCCGCCGCGAACCGCAGCAGATCCTCGACGGTCGACACCCCGTCCTTCGCCGGGGAGCCCTCCAGTGACGTGGCCGTCATGCCCAGCGGCTCCAGCACCGCCTGCCGCAGATACTCCGCGAACGGGATGTCCGTCGCCTTGGCGATATGGTCCCCGAGCTGCTCGAACCCGGCGTTCGAGTACAGCCGCCGCTCCCCGGCCGGGGCCGTCACCCGGTGCTCGTCGAAGGCCAGCCCCGAGGTGTGCGCGAGCAGATGCCGTACCGTCGAGCCCTCCGGCCCGGCCGGCTCGTCCAGCTCGACCGCGCCCTCCTCGTACGCGACCAGCACCGCGTAGGCGGCCAGCGGCTTGGTGACCGAAGCGAGGGGGAAGCGGTGCCCGACGGGACCGTGGGTCCCGAGGACCGTGCCGTCGGCTCGTACGACACCTGCGGCGGCGGTCGGAACCGGCCAGTTCTCGATCAGTGCGAGGCTCTGCAAGGACATGCCTGTGAGCCTAAGCCGCTCACGGGCACAGCCGCATCGAGGGGTGCCTGTCCCGCGTGAAGCGCAGCGACGCGTACAGCGAGCGGTTCGGCAGCGCCCTGAGGGGCGCGGGGCCGTAGCGCCGGCCACGACGATCACGCCATGTCCCGTGCTTTTCTTACCGCTTCCGCTTGCTTGGAGCGCACTCCAAGGTCATAGCGTGGAGGGCATGACGGTGATGGAGACCACGAGTACCAGGACCGACAGCTGTGCCGCTCCGCCGCATCCGCACCGGCGCCCGGAAGGCCAGGACAGCTACACGATCAGCGAGGTCGTCGCCTTCACCGGTCTGACGGCCCACACCCTGCGCTGGTACGAGCGGATCGGCCTCATGCCGCACATCGACCGCTCGCACACGGGTCAGCGCCGCTACAGCAACCGCGACCTGGACTGGCTCGACCTCGTCGGCAAGCTGCGGCTGACCGGCATGCCGGTCGCCGACATGGTCCGGTACGCCGAGCTGGTGCGCGAGGGCGACCACACGTTCGGCGAGCGCTTCGAGCTGCTGGAGACGACCCGCCGCGACGTCCTCGCCCGGATCACCGAGCTCCAGGACACGCTGGCCGTGCTCGACCGGAAGATCAGTTTCTACGCGGACGCGGGGCGTCTGTACGAGCAGGACAAGACGCACAAGCAGAGCAAGACGTACGAGCACGACAAGACGCAGAAGGTGGAGAAGGCCGGATGACGGACAACAGGATCGCGACGGCACGACTCGGCGCGGCGGGCCCCGAGGTGGGTGTCCAGGGCCTCGGCTGCATGGGCATGAGCTTCGCGTACGGCCCCTCGGACGCGGGCGAGTCCAGGGCGACCCTGGAACGCGCCCTGGAGCTGGGCGTCACGCTGTACGACACGGCGGACGCGTACGGCGCGGGCGAGAACGAGAAGTTCCTCTCCTCGTTCTTCAAGGCGCACCGCGACGAGGTCGTCATCGCCACGAAGTTCGCCCTGGCGATCGACCCGGACGACCCGACGAAGCGGATCATCCGCAACGACACGCCCTATATACGCCAGTGCATCGAGGCGAGCCTGAAGCGCCTGGACGTCGACGCGATCGACCTCTACTACATGCACCGCCGGGATGTGAACGTCCCCATCGAGGAGACCGTCGGCGTCATGGCCGAGCTGGTCCGCGAGGGCAAGGTCAAGCATCTGGGCCTGAGCGAGGTGACGGCGGACGAACTGCGCGCCGCGCAGGCGGTGCACCCGATCGCGGCCGTCCAGTCCGAGTGGTCGCTCTTCAGCCGCGACATCGAGGCCAAGGTGGTCCCCGCGGCCCGCGAACTGGGCGTGGCCCTGGTCCCGTACTCCCCGTTGGGCCGAGGCTTCCTCACCGGCTCCTTCGCCAAGGCCGAGGACCTCACCTCCGGCGACTTCCGCCGCCAACAGCCCCGCTTCACGGGCGACAACGCGGCGGCCAACGCCGCCCTGCTGGAGCCGATCCGCGCAGTCGCCGAGGCGCACGGGGCCTCCCTGGGCCAGATCGCCCTGGCCTGGGTCCAGCAGCAGGCGGCACTGCATGGCCTCGCGGTCATCCCGATCCCGGGCACGCGAAAGCCGACGCGGGTGGAGGAGAACGTGGCGGCTACGCGGATCGTGCTGGGCGAGGAGGACATGGCGCTGCTGGAGCCGATCGCAGCCAAGGTGGCGGGCGACAGGTACGCGGACATGCGGTTCGCCTCTGCCGGACGGGAGTAGATGCCCCCAAGGGGGCGCGGGGCGGTATCGATATGCGGCTCCGCCGCGCGGGCGCGACCAGCCACAAAACGACCCGCAGTCGACAACGAACAATTCCCGGCAGACGCTCAGTCCTAGAGCTCCGCCAACAACTGGGCCTTCTTCACCGAGAACTCCTCATCCGTCACCAGCCCCGCCTCATGCAGCTCCCCCAGGTGGCGAATGCGCTCGGCGATATCGGCGGGGTCACGCCGCGGTGCCGCCACCGGCACCGCGGCCACCGGCCCCGACTTCCGTACGGCCGCCAACACCGCGGCAGCGAACGGCAAGGACTCATGCACAGGCCCGTACCCCAGCCCGAACACCACAGCCGCCGGATCCTGATCGGCCTGCGCGGGCTGCGCGTCGGCGGAGTCCCGCCGCAGCAGCCGTAGATGCCCCTCGAACACCTCAGGCGACCACCACTCGACCCCGCTCAACTCGCCCACCGGAAAGCGCTGGTCCCCGGCCTTCCACTTCGCCGAGGACGCCCCCGTCCAGAACCACCGGAACCGGACGGTCTCCCCGTCGAAGGACGCCTTCCCGTCGTATGCCTTGAACTGCAACGGCACTTCGGGCGCGGCCACGAGGAAATCCTCGGCGGGCCCGGTCTCCGTCAACTGCGCCCGCAACTCGTCGGCGTAGTACTCGGCCAGCGTCTCCTTGTCGGCCGGCAGAACCAGCCGATACGGATCGCTGCCGTCCTTCAACTGCCCGGCCGCCGCCTCCAGCAACGGATCGGCGCCCGGCCGCAGCTCGATGCGCAAAGCCACGGTCCCGCGCTTGCCCGGCGCCTGCGTCACCCCGGCGATGGCCTCCAGCGGAACACGGCGTTCCCCGAGGCTCTGAAAGAGCTTGGGTGTTCGAATCCCCCGTTCGTAGCGGATGAGCACGGAGTCGGACTCGAACTCCCAGGCGGCATGAAATCCGGCCAGTACGTCACCCATGCGGCTCATCGTATGCGGCACGTGCTCCTCCGTCGCCACCCCGCGCAACCCGCAATTCCTGCGCTTCTACGCGCGTCCGGCCGACGCCGTGTCGGACAAACCCGTCCGACAGGCATCGGCATCGTCGGCACACCGCACCGACTCGTACGCGCCAACCCCGATCTCGGCGAAGTTCAGCACGCTGTCCGTGCCCGGCTCGAAGTAGCCGGCGTGCCCCTTCGCTTCCCGCGCCGACAGCACCCGTGCGCCGAACACCGTCGACACCGGGTCCTCCCCGTGTCCCAGCCCGCCGACCTCGAGATACGGCACGTCCTGCACCCAGTCGTCCGCGTCCCGCATCGCCCACACATGGGCGGACGTACGCAGCTGGGAGGCCTTCGCGACCCGCATGCCGGGGGAGCCGGCCACCGCTATGTCGGCCACCCGTCCCGGTAGCGTGGGCGCGGCCAGCCCGCACAGCACCGAGCCGTAGCTGTGGCAGAACAGGGAGACCGGCGACGCGCCGGGCAGGGCCCGCACCAGCGAGTTCAGGCGGATGGCCCCGCTCGCGGCCCGCATCGCCGTCGCCGAGTCGATACCGAGCCCGCTCGGCGTCGTGTAGTCGGCCCAGGCGATCACGGCCGTACGCGTCGAGGGGCTCACCGCGCGCTCGGCCGCGTACAGGGACTGCGCCATGCCGACCGGTGCCGAGTACTTGCGGCTGGTGCGCTGGAAGGTCAGCAGGTCGGTGTCGACGCCGGGGACGACGACCGAGATCCGCTCGGCCTTCGTCAGGTCGCCGAACACCTCCGCGGCCCGCCCGGAGCCCTCCGGGTCGAAGGCGAGGATGCGCCGGTCCGCCTGCATCATCGACTCGAAGCGATGCATACGGCGGCTCGCCTCGCGCTGCCCGTCCGGCGTGAGCCCGGCGTCGTGCATGCGTTTCCGCTCGACCTCGCGCGCCTGGCCGAGCGCGATGCGGTTGGCGCGGTAGCGCAGCTCGACGGGGGCGCCGTTCATGTTGCCGACGGCGAGGGCATAGCGGTGCGCGAGGCTGCTGCGCTGCGGTGCGGTGAGCGAGGCGAAGAAACGGGCGAGCCGGGTGGGGGAGGTGTCCGTGTCCGGCAGCCGGTGCCCGGCGATGCTGCCCTGCTCCCAGGCGCTGACCGACGCCTCGAGCGGTGCGGCGCTGCGATGGTGTCGCAGGGCGGTCCAGCCGGTGGTCGCCAGCATCACGAACACGACGGCCAGAGCGAGCAGCGCGCGCCAGACGTTCAGCTGCGGGGACGTGTCGAAGGAAGTCACTGGAAGGACACACTAGGAGAACGAGAGGGTCTCGCGTTAACCGAGTGACGGGTATCACGTTTCGATCAAGGCGGCGTTAACAGGCCGATGACCTCAGCGTGTTCGCCAGCTCTCGCTGAGGCCCGGGCCCACCTGTTCGAGATATGAGATGGTCAACGTCCGCATGGCGTCCAGGCTGAAGTCCCCGCCCGTGCTCCACTGACGCTCCGTCAGTCGCATCACCCCGCCGAAGACGGCCACCGCGAGCCGCGGTCGCGGATCGGTGTCCAGGTCGACCCCCTCACGCTCGGCGAGGATGAGCGCGATCGCCTCCTCGGCCTCCACCGAGCGCCGCAGATGGGTGGCGAGCAGGGCGGGCGTCGACTCGATCACCTTGTGCATGCGCAGATACAGCTCGACGGGTACGACGGCCTCGATCACGTCGTTGAGCGTGTCCCAGCCCTCCAGTACGGCCTGCCGCAGCGCCTCCATGGGGGCCTCATGCGGCGGACGCTCGCGCACCGCCTCCAAGAAGTGCGCCACTGTCATCCCCTCCAGGGCGAGGGCCGCCTCCTCCTTGCCGGCGAAGTAGCGGAAGAACGTGCGCTGCGACACATCGACGGCATCCGCGATGTCATCGACGGTGGTGCGCTCGTATCCCTGGGTGATGAAGAGCTCCAGCGCAGTACGCAGCAGTGCGTCCCGGGTGCGCTGCTTCTTGCGTTCGCGCAGTGTTTCCATGTCTGTCAGTTACCGACTTGTGAATTGGTTTGTCAATTGTCAGAGGCTGTCACTAGCCTCGAACGCATGACTAGTCAGACCACCATCGACACGACGGGGCCGGGGGGCAAGGCGCCGGCGGACCCGTCGGACGCGACGCCGGCCAAGGGGCTGCGCGGCCACCCTTGGTTCACCCTCATCACCGTCGCAGTGGGGGTCATGATGGTGGCCCTCGACGGCACCATCGTGGCCATCGCCAACCCGGCCATCCAGAAGGACCTCGGCGCCACCTTCGCCCAGGTCCAGTGGATCACCAACGGGTACTTCCTCGCCCTCGCGGTCTCCCTGATCACCGCCGGCAAGCTCGGCGACCGCTTCGGGCACCGCCAGACCTTCCTGATCGGCGTGGTCGGCTTCGCCGCCGCCTCCGGTGCCATCGGCCTGTCCGACAGCATCGCGCTGGTCGTCACCTTCCGCGTCTTCCAGGGCCTGTTCGGCGCGCTGCTGATGCCGGCCGCGCTCGGCCTGCTGCGGGCGACCTTCCCGGCCGAGAAGCTCAACATGGCCATCGGCATCTGGGGCATGGTCATCGGCGCCTCCACCGCGGGCGGCCCGATCCTCGGCGGCGTCCTCGTCGAGCACGTCAACTGGCAGTCGGTGTTCTTCATCAACGTGCCGGTCGGCATCCTCGCCGTCGTCCTCGGCGTCATGATCCTGCTCGACCACCGCGCCGAGAACGCCCCCCGCTCCTTCGACATCCTGGGCATCGCCCTGCTGTCGGCCGCGATGTTCTGCCTGGTCTGGGCCCTGATCAAGGCCCCGGAGTGGGGCTGGGGCGACGGCAAGACGTGGGCGTTCATAGCCGCGTCGGTCCTGGGCTTCGCGCTCTTCGCCTTCTGGGAGACGAAGGTCAAGGAGCCCCTCATCCCGCTCGCGCTCTTCCGCTCGGTGCCGCTGTCCGCGGGCGTCGTGCTGATGGTCCTGATGGCCATCGCCTTCATGGGCGGCCTGTTCTTCGTGACGTTCTACCTCCAGAACGTCCACGGCATGAGCCCGATCGACGCGGGCCTGCACCTGCTCCCCCTCACCGGCATGATGATCGTCGGCTCCCCACTCGCGGGCGCGATGATCACCAAGCTGGGCCCGCGTATCCCGCTGGCGGGCGGCATGGCGGCCACCGCGATCGCCATGTACGGCATGTCCACGCTTCAGACGGACACCGGCAGCGGCATCATGTCGCTCTGGTTCGCCCTCCTCGGCCTCGGTCTCGCGCCGGTCATGGTCGGCGCCACCGAGGTCATCGTCGGCAACGCGCCCATGGAGCTGTCCGGCGTCGCCGGCGGTCTCCAGCAGGCCGCGATGCAGATCGGCGGCAGCCTCGGTACGGCCGTCCTGGGCGCCGTCATGGCCTCCAAGGTCGACAGCGACCTCGCCGGCAACTGGACGTCCGCGGGCCTGCCGCCGCTCACCGCGGCCCAGGAGGCCCAGGCCTCCGAGGCGGTCCAGGTCGGCGTGGCACCGCTGGCCCCGGGCACGCCGGACGCCATCGCCGCGAAGATCGAGGGCGTGGCGCACGACACGTTCATCTCGGGCATGAGCCTGGCCTCCTTGGTCGCCGCGGGCGTGGCGGTCGTCGCGGTCTTCGTGGCCTTCCTCACCAAGCGGGGCGAGAACGCGCAGGCGGGCGCGGGCGCGGCGCACATCTGAGGCCGAGCAGGCGAACGGAGGGATTCGCGGCGGGAGTTCCCCTATCAGGGTGACTTGGCTAAAGATCCCTCCCATCCGGCATGCGCCGCAGGTCAGATTGGGGGGAGCCCTCCGTACGGCATGTTCCTCGGGCACGTTCGTACGACGAGGAGGGCGACCTGGGCTGCGGCGCGCTGCCGGAGGGGGACAGCGCGCCGACGGCCCGGAACAACCGGAGGATTAGCGCCCGCACGCGGGGTACTCGACTCTACGAACCCAACCGACCGAAAGGTTCTGGGAGTTGAGTTGACGATGGCGGGCTTCGGACACCGAACGCGCAGGTACCCCCGCTCACGTGGCCGGACGTGGTCACGGACCGGGCCGGATCGCGCGACGCTGGGCATCATCGGAGCCGTCTGCGCGGTTGCCGGGTTTTTCGTACTGGGCATCATCCTGGGTCCCGTGGCGATCGCCTGCGGATGGCTGGCGATGGGCCGCAGTTGGACCGGAGCCCGCCCTGTCCCCGCCCTGATCGCGGTGGTCCTGGGCGCGATAGACACCCTGCTGGCGATCATCTGGCCGACAGGGACGGCGACACCGGGCGGTGGCCTGTTCTAGCGCCCAAGAGCTCGGGACTCCGGGTTCGATGGCGGCTGCGGGTGGTGGGGGGCTGATCGCGCAGTTCCCCGCGCACCTTGGGACGTTGCAGCACCGGCCGCCAAGCCCCGGGCAACCAGCTAACGAGGCTGGTCCTTCCACACCTGCCCAGGCACCGTCGCCCCAGACATCGACGCGACCTCGGCCCGCAACGCCCGCACCTCCTCCGTGAGCACCCGAATCGCCTCCGTCTGCCGCCGCTCCTCCACATCGTCCATCTCGAACCGGGCTATGAACCACGCGGCGATGTTCGCGGTCACCACACCCAGCAAGGCGATCCCGGACAGCATCAGCCCCACCGCGAGCACCCGCCCCACCCCCGTGGTCGGCGCGTGATCCCCGTACCCCACGGTCGTCATGGTCGTAAAGGACCACCACACCGCGTCACCCAGCGTCTTGATGTTCCCGTCCGGTGAGTCCCGCTCGACGGACAGCACGGCCAGCGACCCGAACATCAGCAGCCCGACCACCGACCCGGCGACATAGGTCGTCAGCCGCACCTGCGAGGCCATCCGGGCCCGTTGCCCGACGAGCAGCAGCGTCGCCACGAGCCGCAGCAGCCGCAGCGGCTGGACCAGCGGCAGTACGACCGCGAACAGATCGAGCCAGTGGCTCCGTACGAACTCCACCCGCCGCTCGGCGAGAGCGAGCCGCACGACGTAGTCCAGCGCGAACGCGCCCCACACCACCCACTCCACCGCGAGACACGCGGACACCACCTCACCGCTCGCGTCCGGCTCGACGATCGGCACGGCATAGGCCACGGCGAACACCAGGGCCAACGCGAAAAGGGGCTGCTGGGTACGTCGTTCCCAACGGACTTGCGCGAGCGGTTGCTTCATGGGCGCATCGTAGGAAATGTGAAGGGGTGGTGTATCCCGCAGGTCACCCACGGGCACACCACCCCTGTACAGCCGTTGAGTCCGCCGACGCTAGGCGTCGCCTCCCGCGGCGCCCGGGTCCGCAGCCGACACGTCGAGCAGCTGGTAACGGTCGATCGCCTGCTTCAGCACCGACCGGTCCACCTTGCCCTCCTTCGCCAGCTCGGTCAGCACCCCGACGACCACCGACTGCGCGTCGATGTGGAAGAACCGCCGCGCCGCACCGCGCGTGTCCGCGAACCCGAACCCGTCCGCACCCAGCGACTGGTACGTCCCCGGCACCCACCGGGCGATCTGGTCCGGCACCGACCGCATCCAGTCCGAGACGGCCACGAACGGGCCGTCGGCCCCGCTGAGCTTGCGCGTCACCCACGGCACCCGCTGCTCCTCCTCCGGATGCAGCAGGTTGTGCTCCTCGCACTCCACGGCCTCGCGCCGCAGCTCGTTCCAGGAGGTCGCCGACCAGACGTCCGCCTTGACGTTCCACTCCTCGGCGAGGATCTTCTGCGCCTCGACCGCCCAGGGGACGGCCACACCGGACGCGATGATCTGTGCCGGGATCGACCCCGCCGTGCCCTCGCTGAAGCGGTAGACGCCCTTGAGGATGCCCTCGACGTCCGCGTTCTCCGGCTCGGCCGGGTGCTGGATCGGCTCGTTGTAGACGGTGAGGTAGTAGAAGACGTCCTCGCCGTGCGGGTGCTGCTCGTCGCCGCCGTACATCCGGCGCAGACCGTCCTTGACGATGTGCGCGATCTCGAAGCCGAACGCCGGGTCGTACGACACGCAGCCCGGGTTGGTCGAGGCGAGCAGCTGCGAGTGGCCGTCGGCGTGCTGCAGGCCCTCGCCGGTCAGCGTCGTACGGCCGGCGGTCGCGCCCAGCACGAAACCGCGCGCCAGCTGGTCCGACATCTGCCAGAACTGGTCACCGGTGCGCTGGAAACCGAACATCGAGTAGAAGACGTAGACCGGGATCAGCGGCTCGCCGTGCGTGGCGTACGCCGAACCCGCCGCGATCAGCGACGCCGTACAGCCCGCCTCGGAGATGCCGTCGTGCAGCATCTGGCCCTGCGGCGACTCCTTGTAGGCGAGCAGCAGATCGCGGTCGACCGCCTCGTACTGCTGGCCGAGCGGGTTGTAGATCTTCGCGCTCGGGAAGAACGAGTCCATGCCGAACGTGCGGTACTCGTCCGGCGCGATCAGCACGAAACGCCTGCCGATCTCCTTGTCCCGCATGAGGTCCTTGAGCAGCCGTACGAACGCCATGGTGGTGGCGATCGACTGCTGGCCCGAACCCTTCTTCACGGTCGCGTACGTCTTGTCGTCCGGCAGTGCCAGCGGCTTGGAGCGCACGACACGCGTCGGGACGTAACCGCCGAGCCCCTTGCGGCGGTCGTGCATGTACTGGATCTCCTCGGAGTCCCGCCCGGGGTGGTAGTACGGCGGGAGCCCGCTGTCCAGGTCCTTGTCGGCGATCGGCAGGTGCAGGCGGTCGCGGAAGCGCTTGAGGTCGTCGACCGTCAGCTTCTTCATCTGGTGCGTGGCGTTGCGGCCCTCGAAGTTGGGACCGAGCGTCCAGCCCTTGATCGTCTTGGCGAGGATCACCGTCGGCTGGCCCTTGTGCGCCCGGGCGGCCGAATAGGCGGCGTAGATCTTCTTGTGGTCGTGACCGCCGCGGCCCAGGTGCAGGATCTGGTCGTCGGTCATGCCCTCGACCATCGCGCGCAGCCGGTGGTCGTCGCCGAAGAAGTGGTCGCGGATGTAGCCGCCGGTCTCGGTGGCGTACGTCTGGAACTGGCCGTCCGGCGTGGTGTTCATCCGGTTGACCAGGACGCCGTCGCGGTCCTGCGCCAGCAGCGGGTCCCAGGTGCGGTCCCAGATCAGCTTGATGACGTTCCAGCCGGCGCCGCGGAAGATCGACTCCAGCTCCTGGATGACCTTGCCGTTGCCGCGCACGGGGCCGTCCAGGCGCTGCAGGTTGCAGTTCACGACGAAGGTGAGGTTGTCCAGGCCCTCGCGGGCGGCGATGGACAGCTGGCCGAGCGACTCCGGCTCGTCCATCTCGCCGTCGCCCAGGAACGCCCACACATGCGACTTGGAGGTGTCGGCGATGCCGCGCGCCTCCATGTAGCGGTTCATCCGCGCCTGGTAGATCGCGCCGATCGGGCCGAGCCCCATCGACACGGTCGGGAACTCCCAGAAGCCCGGCATCAGCCGCGGGTGCGGATAGCTGGACAGCCCGTACGGCGCCTTCGACTTCTCCTGGCGGAACGCGTCCAGGTTCTGCTCGCTGAGCCGGTCCAGCAGGAACGCGCGCGCGTAGATGCCCGGAGAGGCGTGGCCCTGGAAGAAGACCTGGTCGCCGCCGTCGCCCTCGTCCTTGCCCCGGAAGAAGTGGTTGAAGCCCACGTCGTAGAGCGAGGCGGAGGAGGCGAAGGTCGCGATGTGACCGCCGACGCCGATGCCGGGGCGCTGGGCCCTGGACACCATGACCGCGGCGTTCCACCGGGTCGCGTTGAGGATCTTGCGCTCGATCTCCTCGTTGCCCGGGAAGAACGGCTCGTCCTTGGTGGCGATCGTGTTGACGTAGTCCGTGCTGCGCATCTCGGGCACGGCCACGCGCTTCTCGCGGGCCCGCTCGATCAGCCGCAGCATCAGATAGCGGGCCCGCTCCCGGCCGCGCTCGTCCACGGCGGCGTCGAGGGAATCGAGCCACTCCTGGGTTTCCTCGGGGTCGAAGTCAGGAACCTGACTCGGAAGGCCGCCAATGATGATCGGGTTTCGATCGGATCCGGAAGCCACGCTGTTCCTTACCTGTCAGAGGGCTGTGTTTCTGGGGTTTCTGGGCGTCTGCACCACTCCCCATCGTGTACCTAGGGGCGCCAAACGTCATCTCTACTGTGAGGTAACCGGGTCCTGGTAACGGCGGAGTACCCGCTGAGGGTTCCCAAACGCCCAAAGGGGGCAGATTGGCGTGGTGTACGTCACCTTGGGACGATGATGGTGTGCCTGAAGTTGCGGTGACACGTTCAGGATCGTCACCGTTTCGGCGGTCTGAACGGCCGGGTACTTGCGCGATCCGTCCCGCCCGTGTGGACTACGGCCAATGCTTCGCGCACGCGCGTGGCTGAGTTATTTCCCAAGACATGATCAGGAGGCAACCCGTGAGCGCGACCGCGGACCACGCGGAGGAGCGGACCCTTGCCGAGAGGCTGGGGTTCCAGCCCGAGCAGGTGGTCCAGGAGATCGGCTACGACGACGACGTAGACCAGGAACTCCGCGAGGCCATTGAGTCAGTCACCGGCACAGAACTCGTGGACGAGGACTACGACGACGTTGCCGATGCCGCGGTGCTGTGGTTCCGCGACGAGGACGGCGACCTGACGGATGCGCTGGTGGACGCCACCACGTACATCGAAGAGGGCGGCGCCATCCTGTTGCTGACCCCGAAGACCGGCCGTGACGGCTACGTGGAGCCCAGCGACATCTCTGAAGCCGCGACCACGGCGGGTCTGTCGGCATCCAAGAGCGTCAGCGTCGGCAAGGACTGGAGCGGCAGCCGGCTGGTGACGCCCAAGGCCGCCAAGACCAAGAAGTAATCGGTAATAGCCGCTGGCGGTGCCGGGCCGGGCTGAAAAGCCCGGCCCGGCCTCCTGCACGGGCCTTGGTGGTCGCTGCATAGGGTGGGTTCCATCCGAACAGCCCCACCGAAGGGACATCCACGACGATGGCGATCCAGGTCGGCGACAAGGCCCCCGACTTCGAGCTCAAGGACAACCACGGCGCCACCGTGAAGCTCTCCGACTTCCGTGGCTCCAAGAACGTCGTTCTGCTCTTCTACCCCTTCGCCTTCACCGGCGTGTGCACCGGCGAGCTGTGCGAGGTGCGCGACAACCTGCCGCAGTTCTCCGACCGCGACACCCAGGTGCTCGCCGTCTCCAACGACTCCATCCACACCCTGCGCGTCTTCGCCGAGCAGGAGGGCCTGGAGTACCCGCTGCTCAGCGACTTCTGGCCGCACGGCGAGGTCAGCCGCGCCTACGGCGTCTTCGCCGAGGACAAGGGCTGCGCGGTACGCGGCACCTTCGTCATCGACAAGGAGGGCATCGTGCGCTGGACGGTCGTCAACGCCCTGCCGGACGCGCGTGACCTGAACGAGTACGTCAAGGCCCTCGACACCCTCTGACCCGTGTGATCCCGTCCGGTCCCTCTGGTGACCGACACCTGTGATTCTTGGGCACCAGGGCCTGCGAGGTACGGGAACCCGTCACTAGGATCGACTCGTTGATCCGATATCAAACGCACGGCGGGGCTCCCCGCCCCTGGAAACCAATGGAGGACTCGTGGGAGTCAGCCTCAGCAAGGGCGGCAACGTATCACTGAGCAAGGAGGCCCCGGGCCTCACTGCGGTCATCGTCGGTCTGGGGTGGGACGTCCGCACCACGACCGGCACCGACTTCGACCTCGACGCCAGCGCGCTGCTGCTGAACCCGGAGGGCAAGGTCGGCAGCGACGCGAACTTCGTCTTCTTCAACAACCTCAAGAGCGCCGACGGCTCCGTCGAGCACACCGGTGACAACCTCACCGGTGAGGGCGAGGGCGACGACGAGCAGATCAAGGTCAACCTCGCCGGCGTCCCGGCCGACGTGGAGAAGATCGTCTTCCCGGTCTCGATCTACGACGCCGAGAACCGCCAGCAGTCCTTCGGCCAGGTGCGCAACGCGTTCATCCGCGTCGTCAACCAGGCCGGCGGCGCCGAGATCGCGCGCTACGACCTCAGCGAGGACGCGTCCACCGAGACCGCGATGGTCTTCGGCGAGCTGTACCGGCACGGTGCGGAGTGGAAGTTCCGCGCCATCGGCCAGGGCTACGCCTCGGGCCTGCGCGGCATCGCACAGGACTTCGGTGTGAACGTCTGAGGTCATCATCCGAGGGGTGACCGTCCAGGGCACCACTGGCTGAGTCCGGCGCCGTACCGTTTGGGTGCGGCGCCGGATGCGCAGGACAACCAAAAAGCATCACGCGGGGAGGACCAGCAATATGGGCGTCACGCTCGCCAAGGGAGGCAATGTCTCCCTGTCCAAGGCCGCACCGAATCTCACCCAGGTGATGATCGGGCTCGGCTGGGACGCGCGCTCCACCACCGGAGCCCCCTTCGACCTCGACGCCAGCGCCCTGATGTGCACCGGCGGACGGGTCATGGGCGATGAGTGGTTCGTCTTCTACAACCAGCTCAAGAGCCCGGACGGCTCGGTGGAGCACACCGGGGACAACCTCACCGGTGAGGGCGACGGCGACGACGAGTCGCTCCTGATCGACCTCTCCAAGGTGCCGGCCCAGTGCGACAAGATCGTCGTCCCCGTCTCCATCCACATGGCCGACGAGCGCGGCCAGACCTTCGGCCAGGTCAGCAACGCCTTCATCCGCGTCGTGAACCAGGCCGACGGCCAGGAGCTCGCCCGCTACGACCTGAGCGAGGACGCCTCCACCGAGACCGCCATGATCTTCGGCGAGGTGTACCGCCACCAGGGAGAGTGGAAGTTCCGGGCCGTCGGACAGGGGTACGCGTCGGGTCTGCGCGGCATCGCGCTGGACTTCGGGGTCAACGTCTCATAACGCGATATGAGCAAAAGTCGGGGCCCCGTGGGGTGGGGAGGGGGGCCGACTAGACTTCGGCTTCAAAGTCTTCGTAAAGCCGAGTGCGGCGCTCGGGAGCCCCGTACACACAGGATTGGGTAGCCAGTGGTTCTGAAAACCTTCGGCTGGTCGTTCGCGGTCACCGCGCTCGGCCTGGTTGCAGCGGTCCTCTTCGGGGGGTGGACCGCCCTCGGCATCGTGGCGATCCTCTCCGTCCTCGAGATCTCGCTGTCGTTCGACAACGCGGTGGTCAACGCCGGAATCCTGAAGAAGATGAATGCCTTCTGGCAGAAGATCTTCCTCACCATCGGCATCCTGATCGCCGTCTTCGGTATGCGTCTGGTCTTCCCCGTCGTCATCGTCGCGATCAGCGCGCAGCTCGGGCCGATCGAGGCCGTCGACCTCGCGCTCAGCGACAAGGACCAGTACCAGCAGCTGGTCACCGACGCCCACCCGGCGATCGCCGCGTTCGGTGGCATGTTCCTGCTGATGATCTTCCTGGACTTCATCTTCGAGGACCGGGACATCAAGTGGCTGGGCTGGCTGGAGCGCCCGCTCGCCAAGCTCGGCAAGATCGACATGCTGACCGTCTGCATCGCCCTGATCGTGCTGCTCATCAGCGCGATGACCTTCGCGACCAACGCCCACCAGCACGGCGGCGCACACGTCGACAAGGCGGAGACGGTTCTGCTCTCCGGTATCGGGGGCCTCATCACCTACCTGATCGTGGGCGGCCTCTCCGGCTACTTCGAGGACAAGCTCGAAGAGGAGGAGGAGCGCGAGCACGAGGCCGAGGAAGAGGCCGAGCGCTCCGGCAAGCCCCGCACCGCCGTCGCCATGGCCGGCAAGGCCGCGTTCTTCATGTTCCTCTACCTGGAGGTCCTGGACGCGTCCTTCTCCTTCGACGGCGTGATCGGCGCCTTCGCCATCACCAACGACATCGTCCTGATGGCCCTGGGTCTCGGTATCGGCGCGATGTACGTCCGTTCGCTGACCGTGTACCTGGTCCGCGAGGGCACCCTCGACGACTACGTCTACCTGGAGCACGGCGCGCACTACGCCATCGGCGCCCTCGCCGGGATCCTCCTGGTCACCATCCAGTACGAGATCAACGAGTTCATCACCGGCTCCATCGGCGTCATCCTGATCGGCTGGTCCTTCTGGTCCTCCGTCCGCCGCAACCGTGCGCTGGCGGCAGCGGAGGGAAAAGCGGCGGCCTCGGACGAGAAGACTGAGGTCTCGTCCGGGGTGTGACACCCCTGCGGGTGAGGAACGCTCTGAGCGGGGCGGCCGGGCCTCCGGCCGCCCCGCCGGTTTTTCCAGGTGACCGTGGTTCTTTCGTGGTGAACGCGGTTCTTTCGTGGGACGTGGGGGCGGAATGGGCTTCTTGGACGGGCTCTGGCGTGGGCGGGCGGCCGAGTTCGACTCGGGCAGCGCGTCATCGAACTCGATCGAGCTGACGAAGCGGCACGACCGGGTCTCGCTCACCAAACAGGGCGCGGCGACCGGTCATCTCCGGGTCAACCTGGCCTGGCGTATGCGGACGTCGGACATCGGGGGATCGCAGCGGGAGAGTCTGCTGCGGCATCCCTTCAAGGCGCTCAGGCCGCCGGAGGTGCTCGGGCACAGCCAGAGCATGGTCAACGTCGACCTCGACCTCGGGTGCCTGTACGAGCTGGCCGACGGGACGAAGGGGGTCGTCCAGCCGCTGGGCGGGTTCCTCGGGGACGTCAACTCGCCGCCGTACGTCAAGCTCAGCGGGGACGACCGGTTCGGGTCGGCGTCCGGGGAGACGATGTACGTCAACCTGGATCATCGGGAGGACATCAAGCGGCTGCTGGTCTTTGTGTACATCTATGACCAGACGCCGGCGTTCGACCGTACGCACGCGATCGTCACGCTGTATCCGAGCAATGGGCCCCGGATCGAGATCGGCCTCGATGAGCGGCATCCGCAGGCCCGGTCCTGTGCGGTGGTGACGATCGAGAACGTGAAGGGGGAGATATGGGTTCGGCGTGAGGTGAAGTTCGTGTACGGGTTCCAGGCTGAGCTGGATCGGTTGTTCGGTTGGGGACTTCAGTGGGGACGGGGCTACAAGACCAAAGCGGAGAAGTAGTCGCCTGGGAGCCCGGGGCCTTGTGTTGTGTGGCGGCTGCGGGTCCGGTTGTGGCTTGTCGCGCGGTTTCCCGCGCCCCTTACGGGGCGCTGCCGTCACCGTCCGATGAACTGTGGCCCTTGGGGTGGCAGACGGAAGTTCTGGTGGTGGGGAGCCGTTACCGGGGGCGGGTAGCCGTAGCCCGATGCGGACGGGACCGGCTGGCTGGTGGGCTGCGGGTAGCCGTAGGCCGGCTGGGTGGGCGGGGGCTGCTGGGGGTAGCCGTAGGACGGCTGGGGCGGGACCACGGTCGTGGGCTGCTCCGCGGGGAGGGGCTGGGAGACCTCCGGCGTGGTGGTCGGCGCGGGCTCCGCCATGGCCTCCGACTCGTCCACCGAGATGCCGTAGTCCGTGGCCAGGCCCTTGAGGCCGTTCGAGTAGCCCTCGCCGAGGGCGCGGAACTTCCAGCCCTCGCCGCGGCGGTACAGCTCACCGCAGATCAGGGCGGTCTCCTGGCCCGTCTCCGGCTTGATGTCGAAGTACGCCAGCGGGTCGCCGTCGGTGGCTGCCGCGTCGTACAGCACGATGCGCAGGTCCCGTACGCGGTCGAAGGCGACGCCGTCCGCCGAAGCGACCAGCAGAATCTGACCGACGCCGGACTCGACACCGGCCAGATCTGTCTGGATCGTGTCGGTGAGGCCCTCGGTGAGTCGCTTCTTGCCGAGTCGCCAGACCTGTCCGGAGGGGTGCCGGGGCTGGTTGTAGAAGACGAAGTCCTCGTCGGAGCGCACACGACCGTCGGGGCCGAGGAGGAGTGCCGAGGCGTCGACATCCGGGACCCCCTGCCCGGGCGTCCAGCGCAGCACGGCGCGTACCGTCGTGGCTTCGAGCGGGACGTTCGACCCCTTCAACATCGCGTGCGTCATGCGGTCATCCTGCCCTCTCCGTCCTGGTCACGACAACGCGGGGGTACACAGGCCGTGTGCGCTCGTGTTCGTCCGCGTTACCAGAAATTCATGCCCTGCGGGAACCCCTGACATGGGTATCTACGTACTATTACCGGCCACCTGTGAACCGGTCACAGGGGCCATCGAGTCACCACGGGGGAGCTCTATGCGTCATTTCGGGCACATCGCCCCGGAGGTGCGGCAGCGCCTCTTCCACCAGGAGCCGAGCGAGTTCTCCGCCGACTCCCCGGCCCGGCTGCTCTCCGCGGCCCTGGGCGCCACGCTCTACAGTCCGGCGACCCGGCCGCAGCTCGCCGACGACATCGTCAAACAAGCCGGGCGCGGCGTGGTCTCGATGGTGCTGTGCCTGGAGGACTCGATCGGCGACGAGGACGTGGCGGAGGGCGAGGAGAACCTCGTCCGGCAGTTCACCGACCTCGCGGGACGGGCGGGCGCGGTGCAGCTGCCGCTGCTCTTCATCCGGGTCCGCGCCCCCGAGCAGATCCCCGACCTGGTACGACGGCTCGGTCCCGCCGTACGGCTGCTCTCCGGATTCGTGCTGCCCAAGTTCACCGAAGAGCCCGGCATGCCCTTCCTGGAGGCCCTCGCGAGCGCCGAGGCACAGAGCGGGCGGCGGCTCTTCGCCATGCCAGTGCTGGAATCGCCCGAGCTGATGTACCGGGAGTCGCGCGTGGAGACCCTGGAGGGCGTCTCCCGGGCGGTGGACAAGTACCGGGAGCGGGTGCTGGCGCTGCGGCTGGGGGTCACCGACTTCTGCTCGTCGTACGGACTGCGGCGCGCCCCGGACATGACGGCGTACGACGTCCAGATCGTCGCCTCCGTGATCGCCGACGTGGTGAACATGCTGGGCAGGGCCGACGGCACCGGGTTCACGGTGACCGGGCCGGTGTGGGAGTACTTCCGGGTGCAGGAACGTATGTTCAAGCCGCAGCTGCGCCGCAGCCCCTTCCTGGAGGGCCAGGCCGAGGAGCTGCGCGAGGCCCTCATCGAGCACTCCATGGACGGCCTGCTGCGCGAGATCACCCTGGACCACGCCAACGGCCTGCTCGGCAAGACCTGCATCCACCCCTCCCACGTACTGCCCGTGCACGCGCTGTCCGTGGTCAGTCACGAGGAGTTCAGCGACGCCAAGGACATCCTCAAGCCCGAGCGCTGCGGCGGGGGTGTACTTCGGTCGCAGTACACGAACAAGATGAATGAGGTGAAGCCGCACCGCGCCTGGGCCGAGCGGACCCTGCTGCGGGCCGAGGTGTTCGGTGTGGCCAACGAGGACATCGGCTTCGTGGAGCTGCTCGCCGCCGGGATCCCGGCCTGAACCGGGCCGACCGGCTTCGATCCGGCCAACTGGCCCAGAGCCCGCTGACCGGCTTCTATATCCAAGGGACGCATGAACAACGCAGTGAACAACGGGGTCTGGTCCGGGAGCTGGGTCGCCGAGCGGCTCGGAGTCCAGCTCGTGGGCGACGACGAGCTCACGCAGATGCTGGGGCTCGCCCTGCGCCGCAACCCCAAACGGGCGCATCTGCTGGTCTCCAACGTGCTCGGCAAGCACGTACCGCAGTCACCGTCCGTGGTGTACGGCGCCGGCTTCGCCCTCGGCCGCCGGGTACGGAATCTCCTGGGCGCCGACGAGGCCGCCAAGGCCGTCGTCCTCGGCTACGCGGAGACGGCGACCGGGCTCGGCCACTCCGTCGCCGACGGCATCGGCCTCGCCCCCTACCTGCACTCCACCCGCCGCCCGGTCGCCGGAGTCGCCCGGGCGGGCGGCTTCGAGGAGTCCCACTCGCACGCCACGTCTCATTTGCTGCTGCCGGAGGATCCGGCGCTGCTGGTCGGCGACGGGCCGCTGGTCCTGGTCGACGACGAGTTCTCCACGGGGAACACGGTGCTGAACACCGTTCGGGATCTTCATGCGCGGTATCCGCGGCGGCGGTATGTCGTCGTTGCGCTGGTGGATATGCGGTCGGCAGCGGACGCGGGGCGGCTGGAGGAGTTCGCGCGGGAGATCGGCGCGCGGGTGGATCTGGTGGCGGCCGCGTCGGGGACCGTACGGCTGCCGGAGGGGGTGCTGGAGAAGGGGCAGGCGTTGGTGGCGCGGTACGAGGCCGAGAGTGCCGCGAGCGGTAGTCGGTCGTCTGCGGCGCCGTCGGGGCTGGTCGCGCAGTTCCCCGCGCCCTTGAAGACGGGCGTTGCCGTGGTCGCCCCTCAAGGGGCGCGGGGAACTGCGCGACCAGCCCCCACCGGCCCGCACCCGGCAGACGAGCGCACACCCCCCCACCTCACCCGCATAGACCTGTGCTGGCCCCCCGGCCTCCCCGACGGCGGCCGCCACGGCTTCACCCCCGCCCACCGCACCCGCCTTGAAGGCGCCCTCCCCGCCATCACCGCCCGCCTCGCAGAGGCACTCCCCGCCGACGCGCGCCGCGTCCTGGTACTCGGCTTCGAAGAGCTGATGTACGCCCCGCTCAGGCTCGCCCATGAGCTGGAGCAGGTGGCCGACGCCGAGGTGCGCTACTCCACCACCACCCGCTCGCCCGTCCTCGCCGTCGACGACCCCGGTTACGCGATACGCACCCGCCTCGTCTTCCCGGCCCACGACGACCCCGCCGACGGCCCCGGCGAGCGCTACGCCTACAACGTCGCGGGCGCCGGCTTCGACGCCGTCATAGCCGTGGTCGACTCGGTCGCCGACACCCCCGAACTGCACGCGCCCGAGGGCCTGTTGGCACAGCTCGCCGCCCACACCCCGCACGTCCTGCTGGCGGTCGTACCGTCGTACGTCCCCGGCCCCCTGGCCATTCCCGAAAGGCACCCGATGCTGCCCGAGCCCCTCCGCGGCCCCGCCTTCTCCTCGTACGCCCCCGAGGAGGTCGGCTGGCTGCTGCAGGACCTCTCGGACGTGACGCTGGAGGCGCCCACCGAGGAGCGCGAAGAGGCCATCCAGAGCGGCGGCGCGCACTACGCCGAGTCGCTGCCCGTGGAGTACCAGCCCACCGAGCAGTACCAGACGCTGTTCCACGCGGCCCTGGAGGAGTCGGCGGCACGGCTGGCGCAGGCGGTCGGTGCGGTCACCGAGCTGGTGCTGGCAGAGCGTTCGCCCCGCCCGGTGCTCGTCTCGCTCGCCCGCGCCGGCACCCCCGTAGGCGTCCTCATGCGCCGCTGGGCCCAGTTCCGGCACGGCCTCGAACTGCCCCACTACGCCGTCTCGATCGTCCGCGGCCGCGGCATCGACGCCAACGCGCTGCGCTGGCTGGCCGCGCACCACGACCCGCGGGACGTCGTCTTCGTCGACGGCTGGACCGGCAAGGGTGCCATCACCCGCGAACTCGCCGCTGCGATACGGGAGTTCGAGGCGTCCGACGGCATCACCGGCTTCGACCCGGAGATCGCCGTACTGGCCGACCCGGGCTCGTGCGTGCGGACGTACGGCACCCGCGACGACTACCTCATCCCGTCCGCCTGCCTCAACTCCACGGTCTCCGGCCTGATTTCACGCACCGTCCTGCGCGCCGACCTGGTCGGCCCGCACGACTACCACGGCGCGAAGTTCTACCGCGAACTCGCCGGCGCCGACGTCTCCGTGGCCTTCCTGGACGCCGTGTCCGCGCGCTTCCAGGAGGTCGTGGACGCGGTCGACGCGACGGCCAAGGAACTGCTGTCCGGCGACCGCGCGCCGACCTGGGAGGGCTGGGCGGCCGTCGAGCGCATCAGCGAGGAGTACGGCATCCACGACGTGAACCTCGTCAAGCCGGGCGTGGGCGAGACCACGCGGGTGCTGCTGCGCCGGGTGCCCTGGAAGATCCTGGCGCGGGCCGGAGCCGGCGCCGACCTGGACCACGTACGTCTGCTGGCCGAACAGAGAGGGGTACCGGTGGAAGAGGTGGCCGAACTGCCGTACACCTGCGTGGGGTTGATCCACCCCAAGTACACGCGGGGCGCGACGGGTGCCGACGGCAAGGCGGTGAACCTCTGATGCCGGTGCTGGTGGCGAGCGACCTCGACCGTACGCTCATCTACTCCGCCGCGGCCCTCGCGCTGACCATGCCCGACCCGCGGGCGCCGAGGCTGCTGTGCGTGGAGGTGCACGAGAGCAAGCCGCTGTCGTTCATGACCGAGACGGCGGCCCAGCTGCTGACCGATCTCGGCGACGCGGCGGTCTTCGTGCCGACGACGACCCGGACCCGCAAGCAGTACCAGCGCATCAACCTGCCGGGCCCGGCACCGAAGTACGCGATCTGCGCCAACGGCGGCCATCTGCTCGTCGACGGCGTCTCCGACCCCGACTGGAACGCGCATGTCGTGGCCCGGCTTGCCGAGCAGTGCGCGCCGCTCGCGGAGGTGCAGGACCACCTGATGGCGTCGGCGTCCCCGGCCTGGGTGCGCAAGCACCGGATCGCCGAGGACCTCTTCGCCTACCTCGTCGTCGAGCGTGAGCTGCTGCCCGAGGAGTGGGTGAAGGAGCTCGCGGTGTGGGCGGAGAACCGGGGCTGGACGGTGTCGCTGCAGGGCCGCAAGATCTACGCCGTCCCGAAGCCGCTCACCAAGAGCGCCGCCATGCACGAGGTCGCCCGCCGGACGGGTGCGGAGCTGACGCTGGCCGCCGGCGACTCCCTGCTGGACGCCGACCTCCTGCTGGCCGCCGACCGGGGCTGGCGCCCGGGCCACGGCGAACTGGCCGACACCGACTTCATCGCCCCGGCGATCAGCGCGCTGCCGGAGCGGGGGGTGCTGGCGGGGGAGCGGATCCTGCGGGAGTTCCTGAAGGCAACCCGCACACCAACGCCCTAAGGGGCGCGCAGCGCCTTTAGGGGCGCGGGGAACTGCGCGACAAGCCCCCACGCCCCCGCAGACAACAACGAGCCGTCCTACCTAGCCGCAACAGCCCCCACCGCAACACCCACCGCCCCCGCCGCTCGCCTTGGGCGCCGCGGGGGCGCTCGCCGTGCCGCCCACCGCGACCGTCGACAGAAGCTTCACCGTGTCGTCATGCCCGGCAGGACAACTCGCCGGCGCGGACGACTCCGCCATCGGACGGCTCAGTTCGAACGTGTCGCCGCAACTGCGGCAGCGGTACTCATAACGAGGCATGAGCACAGGCTAACCGTCAGTGGGCGGAGCCCCCGCGCTCCTCGCGGATCTGCGCGACCACCCGGGCCACCGACTGCCGCACCGCCTCCGTCTCGGTCAGGAAGTGCCAGTAGTCCGGGTGACGCCCCTCCAACGTGCCGACCGCCCGCTCCAGCCGGGCGACCGAGTCGTCCAGCGGGCGGGCATGCCGCGGATCGGGCGTGTTGCGGCCCGCCATGGCCAGCCGCTGGGCGTCCCGGATCGCGAAACGGGTCCGGTCGATCTCCTGCTGCGGGTCCTTCTGCACGGCGTTCAGCCGGCGCAGCCGGTCACCGGCGGCGGACACCGACTCGTCGGTGCTGTTCAGCAGCGCCCGGACCGTCGACAGCAGCGCCGTGGCGTCCGGCCAGCGCTGGTCGTCGCGCGCGGCCTGCGCCTCCTTCAGCTTCAGCTCGGCCTGCCGTACGTTCTCCCCGGCCCGGTCCGGGACGCTCTGCAGGTCCTGCCAGCAGGCCGCCGTGAACCGCCGCCGCAACTCGCTCAGCACCGGCTCGACCTGCCCGGCACGGGTGGTGAGCGCCTGCGCGCGCGTCCGCAGCGACACGAGCCGGTGATCGATCTCGGCGGCCTTCTCCGGCAGCCGCTCGGCCTCCACCCGGACCGCTTCCGCCTCCCGGGCGACCCGCTCGGCACGCTCCAGCGTCTGCGGCACGCCATGCTGCCCGGCGCCCTGGTTCAGCTTGGTCAGCTCCGGCGCGAGGGCCGCGAGCCGGGCGGCGAGGTCGTCCGCCTTCAGCCCCGCCCCCCGTACGGCGTCCAGGGCGTTCGAGGCGGCGAGCAGGCCCTGCCGGGCGCGCTCGACGGCCGGAGCGAGCCGGGCCAGCTGGGTCTCGGCCTTGCCGAGCAGCGGCCCGAGCCCCTCCTCGAACCGGTCCAGGTCCTGCTTGACCCGCCCCAGCTCGTCCTTGGCCCTCGTCAGCTCGGTGCGGGCACGGGCGGCGGCCGAGGCCTCCAGGTCGTCGCGGTCGAGGTCGTGCGCGTCGACGGCCTGGATGTACTGGTGACTGGCCTCGTCGATACGCCGCCCGAGCGCCTCGAAGTCGGTGATCGCACGGCGGGCGGCGGGGGAGTCGTCGACGGCCGTGATCGTCTCGATCGAGATCCGCAGATCCCGCTGGGCGGTGTCCAGCTCGTAGAACGCGGCCGCCGCCGCGTCCTTCGCGGCCTGCGCCTCGGCCCGCTGACTCTCGGCCCGCCCACCGAACCAGCGCCGCGTACCGCCACCGGCGAAGGCGGCGGGCAGGGCGAGAACGGTCAGGAGGGGGAGGGCGGAGACCAGGGTGAGGGTGTCGCGGAGGGCGTGGCGCGAGCCGCGCGGAACCCGACGTACGGGATGCACGACACCCCGCGCGGGATGTCCCCGCGCGCCCGGCACTGACGGCGAGTTCGGCTGCGGAGGTGTCGCCGGTGTCGCCGTCACATCCCTCTCCCGTGCTGTCATTCACCCTGCCCGGTTCATTCTCCCACCGGTTTAGGACGAACACACGGGCCGGTTAGTTCGCGGTTCGCACCGTGACTTTTCCATCGCCGCTACGGGCGGAGACCACATGGGAGCTGGTGTTGTCCCGGGGCACGGACACATCCACCGCGCCGTCACCGGTCTCCGTCGACACGCGGTACGTCGCCCGGGGCAGCTCGATCGTCACCGAGCCGTCGCCGCTGCGGGTCTCCACCAGGTCCGGCACGGTGCCGAGTTCGAGCCGCACCGAGCCGTCCCCGGTCTGCGCCCTCACTTGGCGCGAGGAGACGTCGGAGACGTGCATGGAGCCGTCGCCGGTCCGCAGGTCCAGCGGACCGCTGGAGTCGGTGACCCGTACGGACCCGTCCCCCGTACGAATGCTCAACGCGTCCCGGAACCCGCGCGCCCGCACACTCCCGTCCCCGTCCTCGACCTTCACGGTGACCCCGCGCGGCACCTCGATCCGGTGCTTGGCCGAGCAGTTGGCGATCATGCCCGAGCACTTCTCCCGCAGCACCAGCCGGTCGTCCTCCATCGCCCAGGTCACCTTGGGATCCGAGCCGACCACGACCGACCCCTCGAACCACCGCGTGACCTCGACCGCGCCGGCCTTGTTCCCGTCGGCGGCGACGATCTCCAGCGCCGAGTCGTCGGAGTCGACGGTCAGGGTCTTTCCCTCCAGCGCGAAGGACCGGTGCTCGGGGTCCTTGTCATCCCTCGCGGAGGCCCCGCATGCGGTGACCCCGGCAAGAAGCACCACCACGGCCCCGGCGACAGCGGCGGCGCGGGCGGCGCGGGCGGGAACGGTACGGGCCATGACGATCTCCCCCTGAGACTTCCCTGGGACCGGCCATTGCGTCCCGGGATTGCGACGGTGATTCGACCGTACGGATCGCGGGCCCGCCGCGGGATCCGGGCCGCTCCCGGATCCGTGGTGGGGATAACCCCAGGATGTCCCCGGACTTCCCGGACGGCCCGCGATACGGGTTTGCGGGACATGGCCCCTGGCAAGGTAGGCTGTCGACTCGTTCTCGGGTGCGTAGCTCAGGGGTAGAGCGCCTGCCTTACAAGCAGGATGTCGGCGGTTCGAAACCGTCCGCGCCCACCGCAGCAGAGGGCCCCGCCGTTCGCGGTCGGGGCCCTCTGCGTTTCAGTTGTCTGCCTCGGCCGACGCCTCGTGGGCGTGCTTGAGCTTCGTGCGGGCGTCCACCCGTTCCGGCCCGGTGAGGGCCGACCAGAAACGGTGGCCGCTGACGAAGACCGCGAGCTCGTGCTCGCGGTGCCGGAGCTTCTCCACCTCGGCCTGCTCGTCCTCCGTCCAGCCGGGGGAGGCGGGGCGCTCGACCTTGCGCCAGCCGTTGTCGTCGCTGAATCCGTCCAGGGGTACGACCGACCAGGGGAGTCGCTTCAGCAGGGCCGACAGCTCGGCCCGGACCTGATGCAGCTCCTCCTGGCCGGCGAGGAGGTCACTCGGAAAGTCATAGGGCGTAGCCACGGCCCAATGCTACGCCTGTTCGATTTTGGGTTGCGAGTTTCTTTGGGTGGTTCATGCGAACGAGTGTGTGAGTGGCCTGACGAGGGTGGGTGCGGCTAGTGGCCGGCGGTCCTCAACTTCTGTACCAGGCGGGCCGTTACCGGTGCGGGCACCCCGTGTTGCTCCGCCGCTCGTAGCAACGCGCCGCCGATCGCGTCCAGTTCGAGGGGGCGGCCCGCCTCGGCGTCGCGTTGCATCGATGACTTCGTGCTCGGTGGGAAGGCGTCGTAGCGGGCGAGGGCCTGGGTCGGGTCGGCGGGGCCGCCGCAGGCGCGGCTGACGGCTGCCGTTTCCTCGACGAGGGACGTCAGCTCCTCGCGGTGGCGGGTGCGTACCTCGCCCAGGGGGAGGGCGTGGTGGGTGGTCAGCAAGGCGAACGGGGCCAGGAAGGACATCTTCGCCCAGAGCGTCGCCGTCTCGTCGTCGAGGACACGGGTGGTGGGGCCGGCCGCGTCCAGGGCGTGGGCGAGGGCGTCGAGGTGGCCGTGGGGGACCGGGTCGCCGGTGAGGTCGATCTCGGCGAAGGGGCTGGCGTGCCCGATCTCCCCCGGGGCGACACGCGTCGACTCGGCGCGGATGACGGCCGGTGCGACGCGGTCGGGGCGGTAGCGGGTGCGGAGGGTCTGCGGGTGTTCCACGCCGTTCAGGAAGGGGACGATCAGGGCGTCGCCCAGCGCGGTGGGCGGGACGCGGGTCAGGGCCGCGTCGAGGGCGGTGGCCTTGACCGCGATCAGGCAGGCGTCGACCGGCTCACGGAGCTCGGTGTCCGCCTCGACCTCTGCCGTGAACTCCCCGAACAGGCCGCTGCGGACGTGGATTCCGGTCGTACGCAGGGTCCTGGCCGTCTCGTCGCCGGCCAGGCAGATCACGCGGTGGCCGGCCCTGGACAGCAGCGCGGCGAGCAGGCCGCCTATGCCGCCCGGGCCCAGTACCGCCACGGTGAGCCGGTCGTTCGGCGTCGTGTCGTTCGCCGTCGTGAGATTCGCCGTCATGCGATTCCTCTCGTCGGTCGGCCCCGTTGTGGTGGCCGCCTCGACGTGATCATGGCAGACAGGGCCCTCCCCGAGGGAGACTGTTGGACATGTGCCGCAGTATCAAGACGCTTCGTCCGCCCGCGTTGCCCGAAGAGGCGACGGAGGAAGAGATCCGGGCCGCCGCCCTGCAGTACGTGCGCAAGGTCTCCGGCTTCCGGGCTCCCGCCGCGCACAACCGGGAGGTCTTCGACCGCGCCGTAGATCTGATCGCGGAGGCCACGGCCGACCTGCTTGACGGGCTGGAGGTGCGTGGCACCGCTCCGGCGCGCGAGGCCGGCTGACGCCTGGGACTTCTACCGGCCGGGGCCCGCGGGCAGCTGCGCCGGCTTCCGGCGCATCAAGTACGTCGCCCCCGCCCCCGCCGCGCACAGCGCCGCCACCGACACCCCCGTCGCCAGCCACGTCGGGCCCAGCCACTGGGCCCCGAAATAGCCGAGGGCCACGCTGGACGTGGCCCAGGTGACGCCTGCCAGGGCGGACCAGGGGAGGAAGTCGCGCGGGCTGCGGCGCGTGGCGCCGGCGCCGAGGGAGACCACCGAGCGGCCGGCGGGGGCGAAGCGGGCCAGGACCACCAGGGCGCCGCCGCCCCGGGCCAGGGCCGTGCCGAGACGTTCCTGCGCCGAGGTCAGGCGGCGGGAGCGGGCGATCGCGCGGTCCAGTCGGGCGCCGCCGCGCCAGGCGAGACGGTAGGCGACCAGGTCGCCCAGGACGGAGGCCGTCGCGGCGCAGAGCGTCAGGGCCAGGATGTCCGGGACGTCGCCCGGGACCCGACCGGTCGCGGCGCCCGACCCCGCGGCCGCCGCTGTCGCCGCCGTGATCACCAGGACGCCGCTCGGCAGGACCGGCACGAACACGTCCAGCAGGACCGACAGCGCGACCACCACGTAGATCCATGGGCTCGCTGTCAGCAAACCCACGTCCCCGAGACCCTCGAACACCGCAACTCCCCGTTTTCCCCGTGGCCAGACCGTGCCGCGACGTCGTGGGGGAGCGGCAGGGGCGGCCTATGACAGCCATACAGCGTACGCCCGGGGTCTGACAGGAGATCCATCGGGGGCTCGTGTGTTCGGCACAGCATGTTCACTCGGGCACAGCATGTTCACTCGGCTGCCGTGCGGACGAGCAGAGGGAGCAGAGGGAAACGGCGCCCGTACCGCGTTGAGCCTCGCGGATACGGGCGCCGTCGTACTGCCCGGGCCCGGGCCTGAGGCAGATGCCTGAGCAGCCGTCAGGCCGCGACCGGCGTCTTGTCGGCCGCCGTCCCGCTCCCGGCCCCGGAACGCTTGGCGAACAGCCGGTCCAGGCCGAGCGCGCCGGAGCCGGTGAAGATCAGCAGGAACATGGCCCAGCAGAACAGGGCGGCGCCTTCGCCCTGGTTCTCGATGGGCCACAGGGCCTGGGGCTGGTGGACCTTGAAGTACGCGTATGCCATGGCGCCGGAGGAGATGAACGCCGCGGCGCGGGTGCCGAGGCCGAGCAGGACCAGGCTCCCGCCGACGAGTTCGATCACGGCGGCGTACCAGCCGGGCCAGGTGCCGGCTTCCGGGGTCTGGCCCCCGAAGGTGCCGAAGAGCGTGTTGGCGCCGTGGCAGGCGAAGAGCAGGCCGATGACTATGCGGAACAGGCCGATGGCGTAAGGCTGGGCGCTGTTAAGGCGTCCGGTCATGTGGGGGACTCCCTCGGTCTGATGTCTACCGTCCTTGTGAGGAACGGTGTGGGGACGGATACTGATCGGTAGCCCCACGTTAGGTAGCCCTAATCAACACTTACAAGTTCAACATTCGGCCAAGACTCTGCCCCGGAATCCCCATCCGCCCCGGAAGCAGCCGCACGTAGCGCCGCCCTCGCCACCGCATCCGCGTCCGAAAGAATGACCGAATCCACACCCGGCCGCACCCCCGCCGCCGTCACCCAGTGCACACCCTCCGTAGGCACACCGAACGCGAACCGCCTCGCGTGCGCCTGGCCCTGACGGTCGATCAGACGGTACGGCCGCTGCGTTACGTCCAGCCCTCCCGTTTCGTAACCGTCGACGGTGTGCGGTCGGCACTGCCCGGTCTTCAGCAGCCGGGCGAG
This sequence comes from Streptomyces sp. DT2A-34, assembly GCF_030499515.1. Classification (NCBI taxonomy): domain Bacteria; kingdom Bacillati; phylum Actinomycetota; class Actinomycetes; order Kitasatosporales; family Streptomycetaceae; genus Streptomyces; species Streptomyces sp. DT2A-34. Next base: position 7,168,086 of record NZ_JASTWJ010000001.1, read on the forward strand.
CAGGTCGTCGGCGGTGCGGCGCAGGTCGGGTTCCGGCAGCCGGGCCTCGACGAGGGTCGTCGCCCGGACCGCCGAGCCCGGCACCTCGGGCGAGTGCGCCACCCACGCCCCCTCCTCCGCCCGCACCTCCAGCCGGGGCCCGAGCACCTCCACCACGCCGGCCTCCATCAGGGCCGTCAGCTCCTCCACGCGCCGCCGGGGCGGGCCGATGGAGAGGAAGGCATTGAGCGGGGTGTACCAGCGGTCCAGGTGGTTCCGGCGCGAGGTGCCGGTGAGACCGCCGTGGTCGACGATCAGCCGCAGCTCGTTGCGCAGGTCGCGCAGCACGTCGAGGGCCGACTTCAGCGGGCCCCGCACATTGCCCCGGGCGGCCTCGGCGGCGTCCTCGCGCAGATACGCCAGCAGCCACGCGCGCCACCGCACGGGATCCGCGACGTCGCACTCCGAGTAAGGGCGGGAGATCCGGTCCCAGCTCCAGCGCTCGCGCTCCGGGACGCCGAACTCGTCGAGCAGGCCCGCCTCTTGAGGGTCGCGGTGCGGGACGGTGAGGAAGCGTTCGGTGAACTCCGGCCGCCGGGCCCGCGGTATCAGCGCCGTGTAGTACACCGTCTCCACCTCCTTCGCCACCAACGGCCATATCTCCGCGAGGAAGTCCGGAGCCTCGCCCGAGTCCGCGCGCTTGCGGAACCCGGCGATCACCTCGGGGGTCAGGACGAGCGGGAGGTGACGGCCGTACGGCCCCTTCGCGTTGTCGCCGCGCGCCTGGTACGGGATGCCCCGGCGCGAACCGGCGTACAGGCGCGGCTCGTTGCCGGACGGGACGTAGCGCAGGCCGCCCCGGCCGTCGCCGCCGTCCCCGGCGCGGACGAAGCGGCCGCCGCGGCCGGTGGTCAACAGGGCCAGGTGGTCGAAGAAGTTGAGGCCCAGGCCGCGCAACAGCACCGGTTCCCCCGGGGATACGGGGGAGAGGTCGACGTCGGCCGGGTTCGCGGGCGGTACATAGCGCAGGCCGTGGCGTTCGGCGTACGCGGCAAGACGGCGCTGGGGGGCGTCGGCGGCCGTCGGCAGATGTCCCTGGGCCAGGACCACGGCGGACAGGCCGGTCAGGGTGCGGCCGTCGTCGAGGGTGAGGACCTGGCGGCCGTCGGGTGCGTCGTCGAGCCGTACCGCACGGGCCGCGTACGTCTCGACGTGGAGCGCCGGGGGCGCCTCGCGCACGACCTTCGCGAACACCCACTCCAGGTACCGGCCGTAGTGCGCGCGGGTCGGGTACTCGTCCGGGTCCAGCGCGCCGGCCGCCCAGTCGTAGAGGCTGGGGCCGGGCCGGATCGGGCCCGAGCAGTCGACGCTGTCGTCGGTGAACAGCGTGACCTGCGAGGACACCGTGTTCATCAGCAGCTCGGGCGACTGCGCGGTCCGCCACACGCGTCCGGGGCCGGGCGGCGCCGGGTCGATCACATGGACCGTGAGGCGTGCGCCGGGCGGGAGGAGCTCGGGGGTCGAGGCGCAGAGGCGTTCCAGGACGCTGGTGCCGCGAGGGCCGGCGCCGACCAGGGCGACGGAGACCGTGGGGGACTCCGGGGTCGGTGCGGAGGTCGGTGCAGACAAAAGGGTGACTCCCGGGCGTGTGGGGCGCATTGGAGCGATCCGCCGGATGGAAGCGGATGGTCCGGCTCATCATGCCGTCGGGAGCGGGGCGAACCGAGCCCCGGGGTGAGCGAGTGTGGGATGCATCACGAGCATCACATGCCACGGGGGTCCCAAGCGGGTGGAATGGGGGGAATGTGGGGCGAGGGGGATCGATCCCGCGTCGCGTCAGGGTTGATCGCGGGTCGAGGTGGGCTGATCGCGCGTCGAGGTGGGTTGATGTGGGGCGAGTCCGGGCGATCGTGGTGGGAGGGGGGCCGATCAGGCGGCGAGTCAGGGCCGGGCGTGCGTCGAGTCAGGCCGATGGTGGGGCAGGTCGGGGCCGATCGTTGGGCGAGGGCGGACCGGTCACGCGTCTAGTGCGGGCTGATCACGTGGCAGGTCCGCGGTGGTCGTCGGGCGAGGGCGGACCGGTCACGGGGCGAGTTCGGACTCCGCCACCGTCCGCAACCGCGCCCCCACCCCGCGCGCCCCGGCCCCGCGCCCCTCCGAGCCCCGTCCCGCCCGTGCCTGCTCCAGTCGCAGTCGTGCCGAACGCCCCTGCAGCGTCAGGGTCATGAGCTGGTTGCCGAACCAGGGCCCGCCCGTCCTGCGCCAGTCGATCGGCGGCCGTGGACAGCCCCCGTGCCCCGCGAACCACCGGCCGAGCACCCGGGCCACCCCGCTCCAGCCGAAGCGGAAGCCGAGCCGGATCGCCAGGTGAATGGCGTTGTGGACGGGCGAGCAGGTCAGCTGGAAGACGCGGGCCTCGGGGCCCTTCCCCGCCGGCCAGGTCGGCTCGGCCACGTACGCGTGATGCACGTCCCCCGACAGCACACACACCGTCGCCGGCGCCTGCGCCCCCGAGCCGGCCTCGGCGATCAGCTCCGCCAGCGCGTCGAAGGACGACGGGAACGCCGCCCAGTGCTCCAGGTCCGCCCGCCGCCGCAGATCCTCCCCGAACCGGGCCCAGCGCTCCCCGCGCTCACCCCGGCACAGGGCGGCGTTCCACGCCTCGGCGTCGTGCACCAGATGCGGCAGCAGCCAGGGGAGGGACGTGCCGATGAGGAGGTGGTCGTACGCACCACGATCGTCCAGCGCCTGCTCGCGCAGCCACCGCGCCTCGCCCGGGTCGAGCATCGAGCGCGCGTCCTCGTCGAGCACGCGGGCCGCCCGCGTGTCCACCATCAGCAGCCGTACGCGGCCGAAGTCGCGCCGGTAGCTCCAGCGGACGGAGGCGGGCTCGGCGTCGGCGCGGCAGGCGAAGTCGCGCAACAGGTCGGTGCCGTCGGGGACTTCGCGTACGGCGGCGTAGAGCGGGTCGGCGGCCAGCTCGTCCGGGGACAGGTTCCCCAGGTGCTGGTGCACCCAGTACGACATCAGTCCGCTCAGCAGCCGCTCCCGCCACCACGGGGTGGCCCGCATGTCGGCGAGCCAGGCGGCGGAGGTGTTCCAGTCGTCGATGACGTCGTGGTCGTCGAAGATCATGCAGCTCGGCACGGTGGACAGCAGCCAGCGCACCTCGGGGTCGAGCCAGGACTCGTAGTACAGCTGGGTGTACTCCTCGTAGTCCGCGACCTCGTCACCCGGCGGTTCGTTCAGGTCGCGCCGTGCGGCCAGCCAGCGCCGGGTCGCCTTGGAGGTCTCGTCGGCGTACACCTGGTCGCCCAGCAGCACCAGCACATCCGGCCGTTCGCCGTCCGGGTCGGCCGCGATCCGGGCGGCCAGTGTGTCCAGGGCGTCCGGGCCGACCGGGTCCTCCTCACCGGCCGGAGGTGCGGCCCAACGGCAGGAGCCGAAGGCGAGGCGGACGGTGTCGCCCTCGGCGGGGGTGCGGATGACGGAGGGCGGGAACGGGGTGTCGGGCAGCGGCCACACGCGCGTGCCGTCGAGGAGGACCTCGTACGACTGTGAGGACCCGGGAGTGAGGCCGGTCACCGGGATCAGGGCGTAGTGGTGGCCCGCGATCTGGAATGTGCGGGAGGTGCCGTGGGCGCCCTCCGAGCCGCGCACTTCGGCGGCGCACGGACGGCTCGCCTCGACCCATACGGTCGCGGACGAGCCGTCGGCGTACCTCAGCAGTGGTCCCAGGCGCAGTTCGGCCACGTGATCACCCTCCTCCGTCGCCCCGTACGGTACGGAACGACAGAGGTGGGCGGGGAGGTTCCGCAGGTCACGGTTTGCCGAACTCCGTCAGCACTCCGTCAGCAGTTGGCCAGGTAGTTCGTCAGGGCGGACTTCTCCGCCGAGTCGACCGAGAGGTCGTAGTAGTACTTCACCTGGACCCAGGCGCGCACGTAGGTGCAGCGGTACGAGCTGACCGACGGCATCCAGGTGGCCGGGTCCTGGTCGCTCTTGGCCTGGTTCACGTTGTCCGTGACGGCGATCAGCTGCGGGCGGGTCAGGTCGTTGGCGAAGGCCTGCCGGCGGGAGGTGGTCCAGCTGTCGGCGCCGGAGTCCCAGGCCTCGGCCAGCGGGACGAGGTGGTCGATGTCGACGTCGGAGGCGGCGGTCCAGGTGGCGCCGTCGTACGGGGAGAACCAGCTGCCGCTGGTGGCGGCGCAGGCGGAGTCCTGGACGACGTTCGTGCCGTCGCGCTTGAGGACGACCTCGCGGGTGTTGCAGGTGCCGGACTGGGTGATCCAGTGCGGGAAGAGGTCGCGGTCGTAGCCGGTGCGGTCCTCGGTGGCCACGGTGAGCGAGGCGAGGTAGGTGCGGGCGGTGGCGCCGCTGACCGGCGTGGGGAGCGCCGCGGAGGCGGTCGGGGCGTTGAACAGTGCGACGGAGGCTATGAGGCCGCTGAGGGCCGCGAGTATGCTGACCCGTCGACGCGCGTAGAACTTCGACATGCGAACTCCCTTGGGAGGTGGGGGTGTTGGCGTGCGAGCGAGGCAATGCTCGCGGCGCCGCGTTGCGGGGAGGTGTGCGTCGGGTAAGAAGTTAATGACGCGCACATGACACGACAAGGTTGAGTGCGGGACTTTCTTCCTGTGAATCGCTCGACGGGGCGTTCGACGGGACGTTCGACGGACGTTCGACGGCATCGCGTACGATGGGCGGCGCAGAAGGGGAGTAGCTCTTCGCCGGACCGTCGACATACTGCTCAGCTCGCCTGAGCCGGCGCCCGGAGGCGGACCTCGTCCATGAGGTCGGCCAGCGAGACCTTCGGCAAGCAGTGCACGCCCGTGTCGTACGGCACGGGCGACGAGTGTGCTGCCGTGCCGAGGTGTCGTAGCGCGATGATCGCACTGACAATGCTCTCGGTGGGGCGGCCCCGACCGATTGAGGAACCTTGATCAGCTTCACCGTGACGGCGGTCGTCTTCGGCGTCGTCTTCCTCGCCGAACTGCCCGACAAGACCGCGCTCGCCGGACTCGTCCTCGGTACGCGCTATCGCGCCTCCTACGTCTTCGCCGGTGTCGCCGCCGCGTTCGCCGTCCATGTCGCGCTGGCCGTGGCGGCCGGCAGTGTGCTGACGCTGCTGCCGCAGCAGATCGTGCACGCGCTGACGGGTGTGCTCTTCCTGGGTGGCGCGGCCGTGCTGCTCATGAAGGGGGACGAGGACGAGGAGGAGGTCCGCAAGCCGGAGAACCAGTCCTTCTGGAAGGTGTCCGGGGCCGGGTTCATGCTCATCCTGGTCGCCGAGTTCGGGGATCTGACGCAGATCATGACGGCGAATCTCGCGGCGCGTTACGACGATCCGCTGTCGGTCGGGCTCGGTGCGGTGCTGGCGCTGTGGGCCGTGGCGGGGATCGGGATCGTCGGGGGGAAGGCGTTGATTCGGCGGGTGCCGTTGCGGCTGATCACCAAGGTGGCGGCGCTGGTGATGCTGGGGCTCGGGGTGTGGAGCCTGTGGGAGGCGATCGCCGGGTGAGGCGGCGGTGAGGTGGGGGTGGGGCGGCGGTGAGGTCCGGGGGTGTGTCGTGGGCGGGCGGCTTTGGGTGAGTGGCCGGGTGGGGGAGCGGCGGCTGCGGGTGAGCGGGTGTGGTGGGCCGGGGCCGAGCTGAACTGTCGGTGAACTGTTTCCGGAGGCGGTAGCGGGATCGGGCCTCGGTTTTGTACCGTGAGGGAACAAAGTGGTTCCCGCCCGTTTTCCCTGACCGGCGGGCGGGGCCACCTTGTCCCTCCCGGGGCCACCCTGTACCCCCGGTGCCCCTCGCCCTGGAGCTGTCGATGCCGGCCACCACCGTGCCCACCACGCCCACTGTGCTCACCGCCCGTGCCCTCCTGCTCGACATGGACGGCACCCTCGTCAACTCCGACGCCGTCGTGGAACGGATCTGGCGTCGCTGGGCCGAACGGCACGGGCTGGACGGGGACGAGGTGATGAAGGTCGCGCACGGACGCCAGGGGCACGCCTCGATGGCGCTGCTGCTGCCCGAGCGGCCGATGGAGCAGAACCACGCGGACAACGCCCGCATGCTCGCCGAGGAGACGGCGGACGTGGAGGGTGTGGTGCCGATTCCGGGGGCGCCGGAGTTTCTGGCCTCGCTGCGGGGGTTGCCGCATGCGCTTGTGACCTCGGCGGATGTCGCGCTGTCCACGGCGCGGATGGCTGCGGCCGGGCTGGAGCTGCCGGAGGTGCGGGTGACCGCGGAGTCTGTGGGCGCGAGCAAGCCCGACCCGGAGGGGTTTCTGAAGGGGGCGGCCGAGTTGGGGGTCGCGCCGGGGGACTGTGTTGTGTTCGAGGACTCGGGGGCCGGCATCCAGGCGGGGCGCTCCGCGGGGATGCGGGTGGTGGGGGTTGGGGCGCGGGCCGCAGTTCATGGGCCGGATGTGGTGGTCCCGGATCTGCGAGAGGTGCGGGTCGAGGCTGCGGTGGGCGGGGAGATTCGGCTGTACGTCGGTTAGGAGCCCCGGCGTGGTGGCTGGGCGGCGGGGCGTCGCGCAGCCCGGTGCTGACGGGGTGCCGCCCTTCTTCGGGCCGCGAGCCGCCCTGGGCGGCACGAATGCCCGCGGCTGAGCGGACGGCCCTGCAGCGGCCTAGGGGCGCGGGGAACTGCGCGACCAGCCACACGCAACCTGTAGCCGCCAGTGGACGCGAAGTCCCGAGTGCTTGGGCGAACGACCCTCGCAACAGTGCCGCCCACCTCGCAGGCCCCGGCTCGCCCAGCGCAGCGTCACGGTTCCGTCGTCTCCGACTCCAGCTTCTCCCTCGTCGCCAGGTCGTACACCCCGTACTCCTCCGGCTGGATCCCCCGTGCCCACTGGTACCTGCTGACCGCGTCCTCCACGCCCTCGTTGTAGCTGCCGCCGGGCTCCCTCGTGTAGAGGCCGAGTTGGGTCAGGCGGAGTTCCAGTTCCGTGACCTCGGGGCCCCGGTCGCCGCGGCTGAGGGTCGGGGGCTCCGGCTCCCGGGCGGCGGCGGATTCCTCCTGGGCGTCCGGGGCCTCGGCCGCTGAGGGGGGCGTCGTGGGTTCGGTCGAGCGTGCCGGTGTCGGGGACGCGCTCGACCTCGACGGCGACGGTGAGGGGGACGCGCTCTCCGTGGGCGACGCGGGCGCGGGCGGCGGCACCGGACGCGTCGACGGCCCGGTCGGTGACGGCTCCTCGGACGCCTCGCTCGTCGACGGGACCGGGACGCTTGCCCGTACGTCGTCCGGCAGTGCCGTGTCCCGTGACGGCGCCTCGTACGTGAACAGTCCGCTCGCCAAGCCGGCCGCCGCCACTACGGCCACGAGTGCTCCGCCCACGCCCAGCAGGGCGATACGCGTACGGCGGTGGCGGGCACCCTCGCCCGGCGCGTCGGTCCCGGTGCCCTCGTCGCCCACGGCCGCGTCCGGCTCGAACAGGCTCAGGTCCCGTGTGCTCGGTGTCGTCGCCGCCGGGGACAGCGGGGTGGGGAGTGTCGAGGTCGGTTCGGTGGCGGGCGGGGCGGGGGCCGGGGTGAGGCCCGGGGCGGTCGGCGGTATCGCCCGTAGCGGCACCGTTTCGCCGTCGCCCTCCAGCTCCACGTACGGGCGTATCCGCAGGGGGTCGAAGTCCTCCGCCGCGGCCGCCTGCGCCGTACGGGCGTCGCGCAGGGCCTCGGACACGCGCTGCCCGCAGCCGCACGACGGGGTGTTGTCGGCCGCTCTCGGCGCCCCGCACTCCGGACAAAGGTGGCCATTCGGGCTATCCGTGCGTTCCAGGCCTTCCGGGCCCTTCGCTCCCTCGGTTTCCCTCGGCTCTGTCACGCGTTCGTCCCCTCCCCTCGCGAACTCCCCAGATTATGCAGACGTTCCTCACGCTGCCTCCCCAACCCCCGGAAGGGCCGCTTCCAAACGGACTCGACAGGCCATAACGGGGCGCAGCGATCATGATGGGAGGGGTAACGACTCGCTCGGGAGGTCTTCATGGCCGGGGACGCGCACGGTATGACGGGAAATGTGCGTGACGCGCAGCCCCCGCAGCGGGGAGTCGAGGCGCGCGAGAACGTGCCCGGCAACGTCCTCGTCTCCATCGGCGCGCTGCTCCTCGGCATGCTGCTCGCCGCCCTCGACCAGACCATCGTGTCGACCGCGCTGCCGACCATCGTCAGCGACCTCGGCGGCATGGATCACCTGTCGTGGGTCGTGACCGCGTATCTGCTGGCGTCCACCGCCGCGACTCCGTTGTGGGGCAAGCTCGGTGACCAGTACGGGCGCAAGCGGCTCTTCCAGATCGCGATCGTGATCTTCCTCGTCGGTTCCGCGCTGTGCGGCATGGCGCAGGACATGGCTCAGCTCATCGCCTTCCGGGCCGTCCAGGGGCTCGGTGGAGGCGGGCTCATCGTGCTGTCCATGGCGATCGTCGGTGACATCGTCCCGCCTCGTGAACGCGGGCGGTATCAGGGGCTGTTCGGCGCCGTGTTCGGGGCGAGCAGTGTGCTGGGGCCCTTGCTCGGCGGGGTGTTCACGGAGCATCTGAGCTGGCGGTGGGTGTTCTACGTCAATCTGCCCGTCGGGGTCGTCGCCCTCGCCGTCATCGCTGTCGTGCTGCACATCCCGCGCAAGTCGACGCGGCATGTCATCGACTACCTCGGCACTTTCCTCATCGCCTCCGTCGCCACCTGCCTGGTGCTGGTGGCCTCCCTCGGCGGGACGACGTGGAGCTGGGGGTCGGCGCAGATCGTCGGGCTCGCGGTTCTCGGTGTGGTGCTCGCTTTCGCCTTCGTCGCCGTTGAGCGTCGGGCTGCCGAGCCCGTTCTGCCGCTCAAGCTGTTCCGCGTGCGGACCTTCACGCTGTCCGCTGTCATCAGCTTCATCGTCGGGTTCGCCATGTTCGGCGCGATGACCTATCTGCCGACGTTCCTCCAGGTCGTGCAGGGGGTCAGTCCGACCATGTCCGGTGTGCACATGCTGCCGATGGTCGTCGGCATGCTGCTGTCGTCCACCGGGTCCGGGCAGATCGTCAGCCGCACCGGGCGCTGGAAGGTGTTCCCCATCGCCGGGACCGGGGTCACGACGCTCGGTCTGCTGCTGCTTCACCAGCTCGACATGGACAGCTCCACCTGGGAGATGAGCGTCTACTTCTTCGTCTTCGGGCTGGGGCTCGGGCTGGTCATGCAGGTGCTGGTGCTGATCGTGCAGAACGCCGTCTCGTACGAGGATCTCGGCGTCGCCACCTCCGGGGCGACGTTCTTCCGGTCCATCGGGGCCTCGTTCGGGGTCGCCATCTTCGGCACGCTCTTCGCCAATCGGCTCGATGACCAGTTGGTGGAGGCGTTTCGGGGGGTTCGGCTTCCGGCCGGGGTCTCGCTGGAGGGGCTTGAGGCGGATCCTCGTGACATCGCCGAGCTGCCCGCTGTGCTGCGGTCGGCCGCGCTGGAGGCGTACGCGATCTCGATCACCGATGTGTTTGTGTACGCCGCTCCTGTGGCGCTGGTGGGATTCGGGCTGGCCTGGCTGCTGCGGGAGGACAAGCTGCGGGGTTCGGTGACCGCTCCTGATGTGACCGAGACGCTGGCCAGTAATCCGGTGGAGCGGTCGTCGTACGACGAGGTGTGCCGGGCGTTGTCCGTGCTCGGTACGCGGGAGGGGCGGCGGGAGGTGTACCGGAAGATCATCGAGCGGGCCGGGTACGACCTGCTGCCGGCGGCCGGGTGGCTGCTGCTGCGGATCAAGAAGTACGGCTGGGTGGAGCCGGCGGTGCTCGCCGAGCGCAGTGCTGTGCCGCTGCCTGTGATCCTTGACGCCGCTCGGCAGGTGGAGGTGCGGCGGTTGGCTGTCCGTGACGGGCTTGATCTTGTGTTGACGGACAGGGGGCGGGAGGTTGCCGAGCGGTTGGCTCGGGTGCGGGAGGAGTCGTTCGCCGAGTTGTTGGGGGACTGGTGGGGGCCGGATCGGCCTACCGATCTGGTTCAGTTGGTGAAGGAGCTGAACGAGGAGTTGTGCGGGTCGGATCGCGAACGGCCTGCCTCCGGCGGTTGACCGGGGGTGACGGGTGCCTCCGGCGGTTGGGCGGGGGTGACGGGTGCCTCCGGCGGTTGGGCGGGGGTGACGGGTGCCTCCGGCGGTTGGGCGGGGGTGCCTGCGGCGGCCTGTTGCTGTTCGGTGGGGGTGCGGGTAGTGCCTTGGGTTGCGTGGTGGGTCGGGGCCGTGCCGGGGGGTGTCCGTCCTCGGTCGGGCGGTGGGCGTTGGGCTAGAGGTGCCGTGTCTTGACGCCCGACTCTGCGGGCGGACACCCCCCGGCACGTCCCCTTGCCGCCGTACGCGGGTGCGGGCGTCCCGCCCAAGCCGGGGGGCCGTCGTGCGCCGCAGCCGGGAGCCGCCCCGCCCCGGCCGGGGGGCCGTCCCGCGCCGCAGCCGCGGGCCGTCCCGCCCCATCCGCGGGCAGTCGTGCCGCTGGGGCGGCACGGGTGGGCGCGGGCGGCGCCCCGTCAGTGCCGGGCCGCGCGACCTACCCCGCCCGGCCCGGACGCCGGGTGCGCCAGTAGGCGGGCTGTGTCTCTGGCTCGGGTCGGCCGACGGAGTCACCCCGTGCCGGGCTGCGCGACCTACTCCCGCCCGGTCCGGACGCCGGGTGCGCCAGTAGGCGGGCTGTGTCTCTGGCTCGGGTCGGCCGACGGAGTCACCCCGTGCCGGGCTGCGCGACCTAACGCCGCGCACCCTTCGCCCCGTCAGTGCAGGGCCTTGGTGAACCAGTGTTCGGCGTAGGTGTCGTCGTTGTGGGGGGCCGTCTCCTCGTAGCCGAGGCTCGTGTACAGGGCGCGTGCCTCTGTCAGGTCGTGGCGGGTGTCCAGGACCATGCGGGTGGCTCCGAGGGAACGGGCCGTGGCCTCGGCGGCCTGGACGAGGGCCTGGCCGCCTCCCTTGCCGCGCATCGGCTCGTGGACGAACACCCGCTTCAGTTCCGCGGTGCCCGCGTCCAAGAGGCGTACGCCTGCTGAACCGGCCGGCTCCCCCGTGTAGCGGGCCACCAGCAACGTGCCTTTCGGTGGCCGGAGTTCGTCCCAGGTGTGCGCGGCGATCTCGCGGTCCAGCTCGGCGGGGTCGGTGCGGTGGCCCTCGTGCAGGAGGTAGTAGCGGTCGCTGACCTCCGTGTAGTACGCCCGCCAGAGGGCGGTGGCGGCGGGGGAGTCGGGGGGTTCCGGGGCGACGGTCCAGGTCATGTCGGACATTGTCGGAGGGGGAGCCGGTGGGCCCGCAAGCGAATATGGGCTGGGTTGGGTCGGGTGCGTCCGGGACGCCCCACGGGGGCTGTTTGAGGGGTGCCTTCCGGGCAACCCGGCAGATATGTCCACAGGTGTGATCGTTCTGATCGTGATTGCGGCGGTCGTCGTCGTGCTCGGCGCGGCCGTCCTGGCTCTACGCGCTCGGGGTGCGCAGGGCAGCCGGGGTCTGAGGCGGCGCTTCGGGCCCGAATACGAGCGGGCCGTGGCCCGGCACGACGGAGACGCCAAGGCCGCCGAGCGTGAGCTCGCCCAGCGGGTGGAGCGGCACGGCGGGCTGCGGGAGCGGCCGCTGGAGCCGGTCGAGCTCGAGCGGTTCGAGGCCCGCTGGACGGCGGCCCAGGAGCGCTTCGTCGACTCGCCGAAGGAGGCCGTCGGCGAGGCGGACCGGCTGCTCGCGGACGTGGCGCGGGCCCGGGGTTTCCCGGACGGCGCCCAGTACGAGGAGCAGCTCGCGGCCCTGTCCGTGCACCACGCGGACCGTGTGCAGGGCTACCGGCACGTGCACCGCGTCGCCCATGCGCGGGTGGGCGGCGGCCAGGAAGGCGGTGAGCCGGGTACCGAGGAGATGCGCGAGGCCATGATCGAGGCCCGGGGAATGTTCGAGGAGCTGACGGCCCCGGTCGCGCGTCACCGCGGGGAGCCCCACGAGTCCCGGAGGGACACCGGCGGGCGGGGGTCCGCCCGCACCGACGGCCACCGCGGCCATCTGCCGTGGACGTTCTCAGGACGCCACGCGAAGGGGAGTTGAGTGACATGACGGACGCGACGACCGGCAGGGGACGACCTGACTACGAGCCGGCGACGAGCGGGCCCGCGGCCGTGCCCACCGGCGGGACGGAGCGCGGCGGCATGGAGTCGCGCGTCTCGACGCCGGGCGGGATCGGCACGAAGAGCGGGCGCACGGAGAGCGGGCACATGGAGAGCGGGCACGAGGACGCGCCGCTGTTTCCGCATGACGAGTCCGACAAGTTCGAGCTGCAGCTGCAGCACGCGGTCTCCGGGTTCGTCGACGGCCCCCGGGCCGCCGTCGAGGAGGCCGACCATGTGCTGGAGGAGCTCACCGGCCGTTTGACCGAGGAGGTGGCGCAGCGCCGCCGTACGCTGCGTGGATCCTGGCAGTCCATGGACGTGGCCGAGGACAAGCCCGGTTCGTCCACCGACACCGAGCAGCTTCGGCTCGCTCTGCGCGACTACCGCGAGCTGGCGGAACGGCTGCTACACGTCTGAGCCGTCCGACCGGGAACCGTTCGCCGCCGTCCGGCGCTCCCGCCACTGCCGTACGACCTCTTCGACGTCGTACGGCTTGCGGCCCAGGGGAGGGCCGGGCGGCGGCTTCAGCAGCATGTCGCGGATCTTGACGTTCACGTCCGTGATGATCTTCCGGACGATCCGTTCGCTGGGGGCCGTGTAGGCCGCCGTCAGCGCGTCCTCCGCCTCCTTGCGCAGGGCCAGGGCCGGGGGCAGGACCGACAGGCCCTCGCGGGCCATTTTGCGCTTGACCCACCACAGTTCGTCGTACGGGGATTCCAGGTCGTTCGGCAGGAGTTTGCCGGCTCCGGGCAGTCTGTCGAAGTCGCCGCGCGCCTGCGCGTCGTGGATCTGCTTGTCGACCCAGGACTCGAACGGAACACCGGGGGGCTTTCGCTCGGTCATGAGTTCATTGTGCCGGACGCGGCGGTGCCGGGCGATTTATCATGCGGCGTCGGTGGCCAACACGGCTGCCGTACAAGGAGTTTCAGGAGGAACGCACGTGCTCGAACTCACCATGGCCGCCGTGTCCGCGGCGGACGAGGGTGCCACGGCCGGCATGCTCATGGCCGACGCGCCCAGCGAGCCGGGTGCCGTGCTGCGGGTGGGCCGGGACAAGACGGTGTGCCGGCTCTCGACGCCGGACGACTGGCTGTTCGTGTCGCGGGTCCACCTGGAGTTCCTGTGCGGCCCGGACGGCGGGTGGCAGGTGAGCTGGCTGCGTGGCTCGCAGGCCGACCCTTCCTCCGAGGTGCGGCTGACCGTGGGGGAGTACGCCCAGCCGATCGGCTACGGCGGGACGGTGCCGCTGCCCAGGGGCGGCAGCGGCGAGATCGTCATCCAGGACCGTACGGCGCCGCGCAGCGTCAACGTCGGTTTCTATCAGGAGGCTTGAGAGGCGAGCGGGGCGGTGGCTTACGCCAGCACCCGCGCCAGCGCGAAACCGTCGTAGCCCTTGCTGCCCACCGTCTGGATCGCCGTGCCGCTCAACCTCGGGTGGCTGCCGATCAGTTCGATGGCGGTGCGGGTGCCCCGGACGTCCGGCGCGGAGCTGTCCGCGTCGGCGACCCGGCCGCCGCGCACCACGTTGTCCACGACGACCAGGCTGCCGGTGCTCGTGAGTCTGAGGGCCCAGTCGACGTAGTGCGGGTTGTTGGCCTTGTCGGCGTCGATGAAGACCAGGTCGAAGGGTGCCGGGTTCTCGTCGGCCAGCTTGGGCAGCGACTCCAGGGCCGGGCCGACCCGCACCTCGACGATCTTGTCCAGGCCCGCCCGCGCGATGTTGCGGGTGGCGACCTCGGCATGCTTGGGGCTGTACTCCAGCGAGATCAGGCGGCCGTCGGCGGGCAGGGCGCGGGCCAGCCAGATGGTGCTGTAGCCGCCGAGCGTGCCGATCTCCAGGATGTTGCGGGCGCCCTGGATCTCGGCCAGGAGCTGGAGGAACTTGCCCTGCGGCGCGGTGACGTTGACGTGCGGGAGCTCGGCCGCGTCGCTGTCGCGCAGGGCCGCCTGGAGGGTGTCGTCCTCGGGTGAGAGGTGGGCGGAGAAGTACTCGTCGACGTCGTCCCAGAGCTGCGACTCGCTCATCGCCTTGCCTTTCCTGTGGCCAGCTGGAAGCGCTGAGTAGAAGTGCTATGCAGAAGCGCTAAGTAGAAACGCTAAGTAGAAACGCTAACTAGATGTGCTAACGAATGTGGTCGCGTGCCCCGCTCCCTGTCGGGGACTTTCCTGTTCGGGGGTTTCCGTTTCCCCGTCAGGGACTCCAGGATCGTCGATTCAGCCGATCGGCGCAGGCGGCTGCGCCGGGGGCGAGGGCGGTGGCGGGGGTGGGGACGGAGGCCTCGGGGGCGTCGGGGGTGTCGGGGGCGTCGGCGCCTCCGGTCGTCGGGACCGGCGTACGGCGAGCACCGCCCCCGTCGCCACGGCCAGGGCGGGGCCGCCCGTCACCGTCAGCAGCCACGCCGGGATGCCGGCCACCGTGCGCAGCCGGTCCTCGTGGATCACCTGCTGGAAGGGGTCGTCGGCCGCCGCCGTGCGCAGCACGTGGTCGCCGGAGATCCGCTCGGGGTACGGGAATTCCTGGCCGATCGCGGTCAGGAACGGGGTGTCGGCCGCCGCCAGCTCGGCCAGCGGGCCGGTCTTCGCCGTCACCCGGCCGGCGTAGGTGACGCGGGGGCGTTCGCCGCCGATGCGGGTGCTCGGTTCCATGCGGTGCGCGGCCAGCACGTACAGGCCCAGCGACTGCGGGGTCTCGGCGAGGCGGGACAGGCGCATCGGGTACACCGGCTCGTCGGCCCGGAAGGTGAGGTGCAGCGGGTCCAGGGTGCCGGTCAGCGGCTCGCCGGAGCTGTCGGGGGCCAGCTTGACGGCGACGTACTCCCAGCGCTTTTGGACGTACGGCCGCAGGGCGCCGTCCAGGCGGGCCGGCAGGGCGAAGCCGTTGCTGTCCAGCCAGCCGTCGAGGGCGCCCGGGTCGGTGGCGGTCAGCCGGGCCACGTCGAAGGGGCCGAGCCGCTGCCGGCCGACCACGTCCACGGGAGGGGTGCGTCCGCCGCCGAACCCGGGCGGGGGCGGGCCGCCGGGCGTGCCGTCGCCGGTCACCAGGGGCCAGTCGCCGTCCTGGGGCCAGAAGTGGTATCGCTCGCGGTGCACGGGGGCGGTGACGGCGCGCAGCTCGTCGAAGAGGGCCGGGTCGCCGAGCCGGACCGTCGCCCGCCGCGGCACCGGCATGATCCACGCGACCCGCTCGGCGTCCCCGCCGACGGTCAGCCGCATCACGATCTGCTCCCGCGTCCCGTCCCACCGCACGACGGACTCCTCACGCGCGACGGTCACGCGCCGCGCGTCGCCGGGCACCATGGCCCCGCAGCCGCACGCCCACGCGGGTGCCACGAGCTGTCCGAGCTGGAGGGCGAGCAGCGCCGCGACGACGGTGAGGGCGCGGCCCCGGGACCGCCCCCGCACCCCTTCCCGCAGCGACCCGGCCATTGCCCGTATCCCCTCCATCCCCGCAAACCCCTCCACCGTGCTGACGTCAGGGCTTCAGACGGTACGGCCGATGATCCGGTTCCGGGGCCCGGTCCCGCGATGTGAACGATTCCGCGTCCGCGGGAGGCGACCCGCGGGAGGCGACCCACGGGAGGCGAGGGGACCGGTGCCCGACTATCGTCATCCGGACAAAAGGAGAGCAGACGTCAGGTGAAGGCAGGGTTGCCTGCGTCTCTCCCGGGGGTGGTGCGGGCCTCGCCGGGTCCGTGACGATTCCTTTGCGTGTGGGACGTGTGGGACCTGTGGGACGACCGGGGCGGGAGGCCGACGAGGCGTGGCGAATGCGGATCACGGTGGGCGACCGGCGGAGGCACTCGGAGCCACGGCCGTCGGTACGGTTCAGGCACGCCTGCGCGTGGCGCGCCTCGGTCTGTGGCTGGTCGCCGCGATTCTCGGCGTACGGCAGGTGGCCGTCGTCCTCGGCACTCCCTCCGGGGAGCGGCTGACGGACCTGGAGACCTGGGTCGGCCCGGACGGCGTTCTGCATGTGAAGGGATCGCTGTACGACTCGACGCAGTTCACCGGTACGCCGTTCGGCGGGCTCGTCCTCAAGCCGCTGACGCGCGCCGCCGAGCAGGCCCTCGGCTGGGGCTGGACCTTCGGCACCCTCCTGCTCGTCGTCGCCCTCGGCCTGGTCGCCGCCCGTGCCCTGCCGCAGCCGGTGAGCAGACGGGCCTCGCTGCTCGCCGCGCCCGTCGCGATCAGCCTGCTCATGCTGTCGTTGCCGGTGCGCAACACCCTCTACCTCGGCCAGACCAGCATCATGCCGGTCCTGCTCGTCCTGCTCGGCTGCTTCGCCGTGCGCGGTGAGCGGGCCAGCGGCGTGCTCATCGGGCTCGCGGCCGCGCTCCAGCCGACCCTGCTGCTGTTCACCCCGCTGCTGTGGTTCACCGGCCGCCGCCGGGCCGCGCTCTCCACGGGGGCCGCGTTCGCCGCGAGCACCGTGGTCGCCTGGGTGGCGATGCCGGGCGACTCGTACACCTACTGGGTGCACCACGTGGGCGGCGTCGGTCTCGGCGGCCGCGCCGACGACCTCGCCAACCAGTCCCTGCACGGCGCCCTGCTGCGGCTGGGGCTGACGGGCCCGCTGGAGATCGCCCTCTTCCTGCTCCTCGGTGCCGCCGTCGCCGTCCTCGCGCTGCGCCGCGCCGTGCGCTACGCCCGCGACGGGCAGCTCCTCCTCGCCGTCGCGATCACCGGCTGCGCGGCGATCGTCGCGTCCCCCACGGCCTGGCAGCACCAGCTGCTGTGGGTGCTGCTCGCGGTCGTCGGGCAGGTCGGCAAGCGGGCGGGCGACCGGTACGTGTGGCCGGTCGCCGTCATCCTGGTGATGACGCTGCCGGCGAAGACGATGGTGCCGGACAAGGTGATCTTCCACCCCCTGCGCGCCGACCTGATCCTCCTGGCCGCGCTCGCCACGGCCGTCGTCGTGCCGTTCCTGTCGCGTACGTCGCCGTACTGGCAGACGCCGATCCCGACCCGGTACGCCGACCCGGTCCCGTCCCGCTTCCGGCGTATCCCGCTGGTGCCGTTCCTGCGCCGGGTGCTGAGCCGTCCGAACCTGCTCTTCGAGCTGTTGCTGATCCGGGTCACCTACTACGCGTACGCCCAGATCCGCCTCGCCGCGGCCGGCGGCTCCCACTCGGCCGGCCGGGTCACCGCCGAGGAGCACGGCGCGGAGATCCACTCCATCGAACGCGCCCTGCGCATCGACATCGAGTACTGGGCCAACCACGCCGTGGTGAAGATCGACTGGCTCCGGAACTTCTTCGACTTCTACTACGAGTCGTTCCACTTCGGCGTCCCGCTCGCCATACTCGGCGTCCTCTACTGGCGTCGCCCGGTCGACTACCGCTGGGCCCGCTCCGCGATCGGCTTCGCGACGGTCTTCGCCCTGATCGGCTTCTGGCTCTACCCCCTCGCCCCGCCCCGCCTGATGCCCGGCCTCGGCTTCATCGACACAGTCCACGGTCCACAGGACTTCACCCAGCCCGACTACGGCACCCTCACCGAACTCACCAACCAGTACGCGGCGATGCCGTCCCTGCACTTCGGCTGGTCCCTGTGGTGCGGCCTGGTCATCCTCGTCCTGGCCCCCAACTGGTGGCTGAAGACCCTCGGCCTGCTGCACCCCCTCCTCACGGTCACCGCGATCGTCGTCACCGGCAACCACTGGGTACTGGACGCGGCAGGCGGCGCGCTGGTCGTCGCCGCGGGCTTCGGCATGACGCACCTGCTCCAGGGACCGCGCGCCAGGACGGTCACGCCGGAGGCGGAGCGGGTCAGCGGCGGTTCCCCGGTGCCGGTGAAGGACCGTGCTGCGAGCTGATCGGTGGCGGCCGGGGAGAGAACGGTGTGCAAGGAGGCTGGTCCGGGGATGGGGGCAGCAGTGGTTTGTCGGCTTCGGTGAGGGCTCGTGCTCTGGGGTGATCGGTGGTGGACGGGGTGTGGTGTGCGGTGAGGGGGGCGTGCCGGGCCGGTCGTTGCGGGCCGCCGCATTCGTACGGCGGCTCCCGCGCGCCAGGACGGTCACGCCGGAGGCGGAGCGGGTCAGCGGCGGTTCACCGGTGCCGGTGAAGGACCGTGCTGCGAGCTGATCGGTGGTGGCCGGGGAGAGAACGGCGTGCAAGGAGGCTGGTCCGGGGATGGGGGCAGCAGTGGTTTGTCGGCTTCGGCGAGGGCTCGTGCTCTGGGGTGATCGGTGGTGGACGGGGTGTGGTGTGCGGTGAAGGGGTGGCGTGCCGGGCGGTCGGCCCGGGCCGCCGCATTCGTACGGTGGCTCCCGCGCCCAGGACAGTCACGCCGGCGGCCGAGAAGCTCAGCAGCGGCTCCCCGGTTCCGGTGAAGGACCGTACTCCGAGCTGATCCGGTACTCGCCGGGGGAGGAGACAGTCAGGCGGGTGAACTCGCCCTGTTGGGTGAGGCAGCCGTCGCCGTCCGTGTGCAGCCAGGGTGAGTAGGCCACGCGGACGGTCGCCGTCCCGGCCCGGGGCATGCGTATGACGAGGTCGGCGCTGGACGTCGAGACGATGTCGGCGGGGGCGGTCACGAGGGGGACCGCGTTCCGTACTCGGTAGACCCGCCAGTGCTCGTCCTGCCATACCGGCTCCAGCCACTCGGGGCGGTGGTCGCGTATGAGCGCCGCCTCGACCTTGGCGTAGGCGTCGGGCCTGCCCAGGGGCAGTACGACGAAGCCGACGGCCCAGCGGTCCAGCCAGGTCCGGTAGGTGGTGGGGGAGAAGGAGCCGTCGTAGAAGAGGCGGGCGCGCTCCATGTCGAGTTGGCGGTTCCAGCCGCGGGCCATGTTGACGTGCGGGGCGAGGCCGCTGGCCTCGCGGTGGTTGTGGGCCGGGACGACCTCGACGCGGGTGCGGTCGGCGCCGAGGCGGTCGAGGGCGCGGACCACTCCGTGGGTCTCGGTGGCCCAGGCGGGCACCTTCGTGGAGACGTACAGGTCGTCGCCGGTCTTCTTGGTGACCCAGGCGACGGAGAAGACGAGGGCGGCGATCAGGAGGTTCCGGCGGAGCTTCGCGAGCCGGGGCTGGGCCACCAGGGCGGCGAGGAGGGCGGCGGGCGCGAACAACTCGGCGAAGCGCTCGACGTTCGTGCCCACCGGCGAGGCGATGAGATACGTCAGGACCGTCCCCGCCGCGTAGACGGCCCCGCTCCAGCGGGCGACGCGCCACGTGCGCGGAGCGAACGCCGTGACCGCGAGGCCCAGGAAGAAGGGCGGCCAGATGCGGTCGGCGGACATCAACTGCTCGCCCTTGAAAGGGAAGAGGAGAGCCGTCGCGCCGACGGTCACGGCGGGCGGGACCAGGAGGGCGAGGGCGCGGCCGTACTCGCGGGTGGCGAGGTGGGCGGCGCCGACGACGACCACGAAGAGCCCCGCCACCGGGCTGGCCATGGTCGCGAGCGCGGCGTACGCGCCGGCGAGGACGATCCGCCGCTCACGGGTGAGCAGGAGGCACGCGGCGAGTCCGAAGGCGACGCCGAGGGCGAAGGTGGTGCGGCCGGAGGCCACGTTGCACCACAGGGCGAAGGCGGCCAGCAGGGCGGGGCCGAGGGGTCTTCGGACGCTCCTGGCGCGGGTGATGAGGACCGCTGCCAGCCAGGTGGCGGCCAGGCCCGAGACGACCGTGACCGCGCGGACACCCAGGGCGGCCATCAAGTACGGGGATATCAGGCTGTAGTTGGCGGTGTGCGTGCCGCCGTACCAGAAGAGGTTGTAGGCCGAGCCGCCGTGCCGCTCCGCGAAGCCGGCCCACGCGTACTGGGCTGCCAGGTCGCCGCCGCCGGTGGCGAGGAACGCCCACCACACGAGGTACAGGGGCAGCGGGGCGAGCGTGGCGAGAAGCGGGACACGATGGCGGGCCCACAACGTGGGCAGGCGCCGCTCCTGAGCCGGGGCCGTCGGCCGCGCGGGTCTTGCACGGGTGAGTTCGGCAGGGACCATGTGACCGAAGACGCCGAATCAGGCCGGTTCGTTCATCCGACGAGTGCACACATTCTCCATCGAAGGACACCCGGATCTCCGCCAACCAGCATGAATAGGCGACTGCTTGACGAAACGTCAACTATCTCCGGTGATATTATCCGGGCACTTGCCAGGCAGGTCACAAGCTCCGGGACGACATCTCGGCGGCAAGGGGCAGCCCCTGTCGGTGAGCCCACTGTCTACTACCGCCTGCCGATAGCGAGCGGGCAGGTTTTCAGCAACTGGGCTTCAGTCGCTTGAAGAGAGTCATATGACGCAATACATGCTGGATCCGGCGATCTGGGGGCTCGTTGTCGGTGCCCCTGCCGCGGCCACGGTCATAGTTCGCCAGCAGAGGGCGATACGGAAGTTACGCAAGGGGAACGACCAGCTCAAATCTTCGTACGCCGCTCTGGAGGGCGGTTACGAGGCGGTCATCCGGCAGACCGAGGAGCGCGCCGGGGAGGAAACCAAGACGGTCCTGAAGTCCGCCATGCGGACTCTCCAGGGCTTGGCTGCCGAGCAGCAGCTGGTCATCTCCAAGCTGCAGGTGAAGTACGGAGACTCGCCGATTCTCCGGGACCTGCTGGAGATCGATCACATGAACTCCCAGTTCGGCAGGCGGGCGCAGTCCATCGCCGTCCTGTGTCAGGGCTGGCTCGGCCGGCAACGCGAGGCGGCTTCGGTCTACGACGTGATCCGCAGCGCGCAGGGTCGGATCCGCCACTATCAGCGGGTCGAGATCCTCTCGCAGGTCGATTACGCCGTCACCAACAGGGCGGTCGAGCCGGTCGCCCTGGCGGTCGCCGAACTCCTCGACAACGCCACGAGCTACTCCGCTCCGGAAACCTTGGTCGAGATCAACGTGCGGTCCGTGCCCAAGGGCATCTGTGTCGTGGTCGACGACGCGGGTGTCGGCATGAACGAGGAGGAGAAGGCCAAGGCGGCGGAGCTGCTGTCCGGGGAACGCGCCGCGAGCGTCTCCGGGCTCGGGAACCCCCCGCAGTTCGGTTTCGCGGTGATCGGTGCGCTCTGCCAGCGCTACGGCTTCAGCGTCTCCGTCGACTCCACCTCTCCGTACGGCGGTGTCCGCGCGGTAGTGCTTGTTCCGGAGGAGCTGCTCACCAGCATGCCGGAGCCCAAGCAGCCGCACGCGGCCGGCCATGCGGACGCGCGCTCGGACGGAGCCGACACGGACGCCCCGGCGACGACCGCCGACGGACTGCCCAAGCGCCGGCGCAAGCAGCGCCCCATGGCTGTCGTCCCGGGCAGCGGTTCGGGTGCTCAGCGCCCGCCGACCCGCTCCAACGAGGAGACGGCGTCGATCATGAGCGCCTTTCAACGGGGGACCCAGACCGGCCGCGCCGCACCGTTGGACGCGACGCGCGGGCCGAGCCACGCCGACGCACGTAAGGGACCGGAGACCACCTCGTGAAGAACGACCTGTCATGGATGCTGGACAGTGCCCTGGAGATTCCCGGCGCCCTGCACGCGGTCCTGGTCTCAGCCGACGGTCTGCTGATGGCCCGTACGAAGGAGCTCGGGCGGGACTCGGCCGAAACGGTCGCCGCCGCCATGAGCGGTGTGCAGTCACTCAGCCGGTCCCTGGGGTTCTTCTGCGACGGTGAGAACCTGCAGTGGCGCCAGACGCTGCTGGAGTTCGACGGTGGCTGGGTCTTCCTGATCTCCGCCGGCGAGGGCGCCTACCTCGCGGTCTCGGCGGTCCCCGACATCGACATGGCGGACATCACTTTCCGTATGCAACAGCTGGTCGGCCAGTTGGGCAAGGAACTGGCCACATCACCCCGTGAGGACATCGGCCACCGCTCATGACTGACAACACCCCCGATGAGTCAGAAGCCGCAGAGTTAGTACGGCCGTACGTCATCACACGCGGGCGGGAGCTGCCCGCCGAGGACCAGTTCTCCCTGATCACCCTCGTGACGACAGCCGGCGACCGGCGGCAGCGCCCCACCAGGCTCTCCCCCGAAGAGCAGCATCTGCTGGACATGTGCTCCGGCGGCTACCTCTCGGTCGCCGAGCTCGCCGGTCACACCCAACTCCCCCTGGGCGTGCTGAAGATCCTGCTCAGCTCACTGGCCGAGGGCGGCTATCTGATCACCCGAGCGCCCGTACCCCGGGCCCGTCTCGCCGACCGACAGCTTCTCCAGGAGGTGCTGGATGGACTCCAAGCGCGTTTTGGATGAGGACGCCTACGTCCGGGGCGGCGCCGCGCAGACCGCGGTGAAGATCCTGGTCGTCGGGCACTTCGCCGTCGGCAAGACGACGTTCATCGGCACCATCTCCGAGATCCCTCCGCTGTCCACCGAGGAGAACATGACGCGGGTGGCGGAGGCGGTCGACGACCTCAAGGGCGTGCGGAGCAAGAGCACCACCACGGTCGCCATGGACTTCGGACGGCTGACGATCAGCGACCAGGTGGTGCTCTATCTGTTCGGCACCCCCGGACAGCAGCGGTTCATCCAGATCTGGGAGGACATGGCCCGCGGCGCCCTGGGCGCCCTGGTCCTGGTGGACCCCGAGCGGCTGGCCGACTCCTTCGCCGTGATCGACCTGATCGAGCAGTACGGGCTGTCCTACGCCATCGCCGTCAACCGCTTCGACCACACTCCCGAACGCACGGAAGCGGCGTTGCGGGAAGCGCTCGACCTGCTGCCGGACACCCCCGTCGTCGTCATCGACGCCCGTGACGAGAACTCATCGGCGAAGGCACTGATCACTCTCGTCCGCTACCTACAGGAACGCGCCGCTCTGGAGCACGCATGACCCGCGAAGACACCCCCGTTCCGCCGCCCGGCTGCCCCGCGCACGGCAGCGGCGAACGGATCCCCATGTACACACCGGAGTTCGCCGCCGATCCGCAGGCCTACTACGCCTACATGCGCCACCACGGCCCGATGGCCCCCGTCGAGCTGGCTCCGGGCGTGGAGGCGACTCTCGTCACCGACTACGCCACGGCGCTGGACCTGCTGCACAACCCGGGTGACTTCCGCAAGGACGCCCGACGGTGGCGGGCTTTCAACGAGGGCATGATCAGTCCGGACAGCCCTGTCCTTCCCCTGCTGGTTCACCGGCCCAACTGCATGTTCTCCGACGGCGCCGAGCACCTGAGGCTGCGGCAGGCCGTCACCGAGAGCTTCGCCCAGGTCGACAGCCGCCGGCTGAGCGAGAGCGTCGACCGGATCGCCCGCTATCTCCTCGCCCAGTTCAGCGCTCGCGGCTCGGCCGATCTGCTGAACGACTACGCCAAGCAGCTTCCGCTGTTCGTCTTCAATGAGCTCTTCGGCTGCCCGGCGGAGATCGGCGACCGGGTCATGTTCGGCATCTCCGGCATCTTCGACGGTGTCAACGCCGAGAAGGCCAACGAGGTCCTCTTCCAGGCCGTGAGCGAGCTGGTCGCGCTGAAGCGGACCCGGCCGGACGACGACGTCACGTCCTGGCTGATGCGGCACCCGGCCCGGCTGAACGACCAGGAGATGGCCCACCACCTCGTGCTGCTGCTCGGCGCCGGCGCCGAGCCGCTGCGCAACCTCATCGGCAACACCCTGCACCTGCTGCTGACGAACGACCGGTACGCGCAGAGCGGGCTGCTGGAGGAGGCCCTCGACGACACCCTGTGGCGCAACCCGCCCATGTCCAACTACGCGCCCCACTACCCGGCCCGGGACATGGAGTTCGCCGGACAGAAGCTCAGTGCCGGCGATCTGGTGCTGGTCGGTTTCCAGGCCGCCAACGCCGCCTCGGCGCGGTCCACGACCGGGCAGGGCAGCAACCGGGCCCACCTCGCCTGGAGCGCCGGGCCGCACGCCTGCCCCTCCAAGGAGCCCGCCCGGCTCATCACTCTGGCCGCCATCGAGCACCTGTTCAACGAACTGCCCGACATCGAACTCGCCGTCCCGGAGGAGAGCCTGACCTGGCGGCCCGGCCCGTTCAACCGGGCCCTGGCGGGGCTGCCCGCCCGCTTCACCCCCGTCGCGCCGCGGCACGCCGTACAGCCGCAGCCGTCACAGCCGTCACAGTCCACCGCAGCCGCTGAGGCCGCTCGGGCCAAGGGCCGTGGTGGGCTGTGGAGTTCCTTCCTGAACTGGATGAGGGCGTAACACCTGCTTCCGTTTCCGTGACACAGATAACAGGCAACTGCCACTGGCAACTGCATGAACGTTCAAGCGCCAGGGTATGGCTGCGCAGGGTATCTGAGTAGTCACACGTGAAGGAGGGGGAGTGGAGTTCAACACCGCTGCCACTCGTGTCCAGTTCCTCATAGGCGTCCGAACCGAATGGCCCCACGGCCGGATACCCGCCTTCGCCGGCGGGTATCTTTTTGCCCCGGCCCGGGAGGTCCGGTGAGTACGGCACCGGTCAGTGACGCACCGGTCAACGACGCACCGGTCACCTACACGTACAGCCTCACACTCGCCGACCACGTCGTCGGCCAACTCCTGCGTCTGGGCTCCGTCGCGGGGCTGCCGGCCGCGGAGTCGGCGTTGTACGCGCACGTCGTACTCGAATCTCTCGGGGATGTGCCCGGCCGTTCGCTGGCCCTCCCCGCTCCCTCGCCGAGTTTCATCTCCGACGACCACACGCCGGTCGAGTTCTCCCTGTCCTTCCGGCCGGACGCGCCCCCCGGCCTGCGGGTTCTGGTGGAACCCGGCTGCGGCGCCGGCGACATGGCGGACAACGGGCGCCAAGGGCTGGCCGCCATCCGGGACATGGCCCGCCGCTGGGACTTCTCCACCGCCCAGCTGGACCGCCTGGAGGACCTGTTCCTGCCCTCGTCCCCGCAGGGCCCGCTGGCCCTCTGGTACGCGCTGGAGTTACGCCCCGGCGGCGTCCCCGGGGTGAAGATCTACCTGAGTCCCGACGCGGCCGGACCCCAGCGGGCCGCGGCCACCGTGCGGGAAGCTCTGCACCGGCTCGGTCACCGGCAGGCGTTCACGGCGCTTCCCGACACGACCGGGTACCCCTTTCTCGCCCTGGACCTCGGCGCCTGGGAAACTCCCCGCGTCAAGGTCTACACCGCACATCCCCACCTCGCCGCTTCCGAGGCATACGCACTGAGCCGCGCGCAGCCGGGCCCGGCACGAGCGGACGTGGAGGCCTTCTTCCACCTCGCCGCGGAAGGGCGCCTGCCCACCCGGACGGGAGGCAGGTCCACGGTACGACTGGCCAGGCGACCGGCGCTGACCTGCCACTCGTTCACCGACACCGCGACCGGCCGGCCGAGCGGCTTCACCCTGCACATCCCGGTCCGCGACTACGTCAACGACGACGAAGAGGCACTTGCCCGCGCCACCGCCGCTCTGACCCACTTCGGCATGGACCCCTCGGTACTGCGCCGCGCCCTCGCCGCCCTCACCACCCGGCAACTCTCCGACGGCGTCGGCCTGATCGCCTACCTGGCCCTGGCCTGCGAGCGCGACCGAGGCTCTCGCGTCACCACCTACCTCTCCTCGGAGGCGTACTCGGTGCGCCCGCCCAAGCAGTGACCCGCGCAACACCAGAAAGCGCGCAACACCAGAAAGAAGGAGCCGTGGAGCCCTACCGGATCAAGGTCATCGAGCCCATTCCCCTCACGACGCCACAGCAGCGTGAGGAAGCCCTGCGACGAGTCTCCTACAACCTGTTCGACCTGCGCGCCGACGAGGTCACCATCGACCTGCTGAGCGACTCGGGAACCGGCGCGATCTCCGCGGCCCAGCTGGCCGCGGGCATGAACGGCGACGAGTCCTACGCCGGCTCCCGATCGTTCTACCGCTGGCGCGAAACGGTCAGCGAACTCACCGGCTACCCGCACCTCCTGCCCGCCCACCAGGGACGCGCGGCCGAACGCATCCTGTTCACCTCGCTCCTCACGCCGGGCAGCACGGTGGTGTCGAACACGCACTTCGACACGACCCGCGCCAATGTGGAGCTGGTCGGCTGCCAGGCCCGCGACCTTCCCTGCCCCGAAGCCAAGGACCTCGACAGCCCGCACCCCTTCAAGGGCAACATCGACCTGCGGGCCCTCCGACAGGTTCTGGAGAGCGCGCAGGACTCCCCCGTGGCCGCGGTGGTGATGACCATCACCAACAACGGCGGAGGCGGGCAGCCGGTCTCCATGGAGAACCTGCGGCAGACCGCCGACCTGTGCCGCCGCCACGGCGTCCCCATGATCCTGGACGCCGCGCGGTTCGCCGAGAACGCCTGGCTGGTGACCCGTCACGAACCCGGCTACCAGGACCGCACCCCTCGCCAGGTCGCCGAAGAGGCCTTCCGGCTGGCCGACGGGTGCATCATGAGCGCCAAGAAGGACGGCATCGTCCACATCGGAGGGTTCATCGGTCTCAAGGACCCCGAGCTCGCCCAGCGCTGCGAACGCCTCCTCATCGCCACCGAAGGCTTCGCCACCTACGGCGGCCTGGCCGGACGCGACCTGGACATGATGGCCCAGGGACTGGTGGAGGTGACCGAGCCCTCCTACCTGGCGGAACGCGCCGACATCGCGGGCCACCTCGCCCAGCGCATCCGCGACGCGGGCGTCGACATCGTCGAACCGGCCGGCCTGCACGCCCTCTACCTCAACGCCGGAAGGCTCCTGCCCCACATACCGCCCCACCAGTACCCCGGCCACTCGCTGGCCTGCCAGCTGTACCTCCGCGGCGGCATCCGGTCGGCGGAGCTGGGCTCCCTCTACCTCGGCGAGGAGGACGAGCACGGCAACCCCGTCAAGTCGGCGCCCTATGAACTCGTACGGCTGGCCCTGCCCCGCCGGGTCTACACCCGCAGCCACTACGACCACGTCGCCCAGACCCTGGCGGACATAGCCAAGGATCCCAGCTCCGTGCACGGCTACCGCATCGTCGACCAGTCACCGATCCTCCGTCACTTCAGTATCAAGCTGGAACCGGTCAAGGCCGACGGGGCCTGACGGTACGCCGGTGAGCGCCGACCGTGTGGTTCCGCATTCGAACCACACGGTCTTGCCGCCTCGTCCGCCGGCGGCGTCCACACCCCACTTGTCGGCCACCGCGTCCAGCAGGACGAGCCCGCGACCGCCCTCCGCGTCCGGGCTGAACGCGGCGTCCACGACGGGAAGTTGGGCGCAGTCGTCGCTCACCTCCACCCGGACCCCCGTCGACTGCCGCAGCACCAGCACCTCACAGCGCCGGTCCGGAACATGCCGTACGACATTGGCGACCAGCTCGGTCACGCCCAGCTCCACGGCGTCGGTCAGTTCGCGCATCGCCCACTCGTCGAGCAGCGTGCGCGCGATGGTGCGGATGTGCCGGGCCGAGTGCGTGCCGACGACGAGGCGCAGGCGGTACTGGGCGCGGACGGGGGCCACGGAGGTGGGGGAATGTATCCGTTCACGGTACGAGCGTGACCTCGCGCGACTACTTTGGGCTACGGAACGGATACAACGGGTCCCGAAGTGGGCCGAGTTGCGTGAGAGGGGTTCCGCGTGACCCACATCAACACCCTTGACCCGGGCGCCTCGCCCCTGGACTACTTCGGCTTCGAGCTGCGCCGTTACCGCGAGGCCGCGGGCCTGACGCAGAAGCAGCTCGGGGACATCGTCTACTGCACCGGTTCGCTGGTCGGCCAGATCGAGACGGCCCGCAAGCTGCCGACGCTGCCCTTCAGCGAGCGGGTGGACATCGCGTTGGGGACGGGCGGGGCGCTGTCCCGGCTGCATGAGCTGGTGATGCGTAGCCAACTTCCGGCCTGGTTTCAGCAGGTGGCGGAGTTGGAGGCGCGGGCGACGGAGATCTGCACCTTCCAGTCGCAGGTTGTGCATGGACTCCTGCAGACCAAGGAGTACGCCCGTGCTGTGCTCGGTGTGTTGGATGACACCGACCTCGACGATCGCACCGAGGTACGGCTGTCTCGTCAGCGCATCTTCGACAAGAGCGAGCCGCCGGTCTTCTGGATGATCCTGAGTGAGGCGGCGCTGCACCAGGAAGTCGGCGGTCGGGAGACCATGCGCGGCCAACTGGAGCGCCTGTTGTCCTTTGAGCACAATCCGAGGGTCAACGTTCAGGTGGTGCCGTTTTCGGCAGGCGCACATGCGGGATTGCAGGGCTCGTTCACCGTCTTCCGCTTCCCGAGTGATCCGACCATCGTCTACACCGAGGGGTACGGCAGCGGGCATCCGACCGCCAACCCGGAAACCGTCAAGGACTGCTCGCTCCGATACGATCATCTCCAGGCCGCCGCCCTCTCCCTCAAGGACTCGGCGGAGTTGATCCGGCGTGTGATGGAGGAGCGTTATGGAGAGCACCGAGATTCTGACGGGGATCCAGTGGCGTAAGTCCAGCTACAGCGGGGATCAGGGCGGCGAGTGCGTGGAGTGCGCGACGACCGGCTCTCTGACCTGGACCAAGTCGACGCACAGCAGCGACCAGGGCGGCAACTGCATCGAGATCGCCGAAACCCCCCACACCACCCTCGCCATCCGCGACTCCAAGAACCCGGCGGGGCCAATCGTCACCCTCGACCCCGCCGCGTTCACCACCTTCGTCAACTGGACGGCGCGCACCTAAAGCGGAGCGCTCACACGGCGGCCCATGGGACCCGGCAGGTGTGCGGCGCGGTCCCTTCCGGGCACAACGCCCTGATCACAGTCTTGCGGCTCGCCCGCCACGTCCGCAGGGAACAGGCCAACTGGACGCGCAGCTCGACCGCTTCCCGGGCGCCGTGGCTCTGACCGGGATGTTCCCATCCCCATTGGTCCGCGAGATGGTCGTACACCTCAGCGGTCGTCGCCCCGCTCGCGGGAAAGTCGTGGGCGACCGTCTCGCCGACGATCCGAGCCCCACGTGCGCCCACGGCCTCGTCCACAAGTCCTCTGGCCCATGCGAGCCCTTGCTCGTCCGCGTACAGACCGAACCTCAGGGTGCGCGTCCTCATGGCATGAGGTTACAACCGCTGAATGATCGTGCCGGTGGCCAGCCCTCCCCCCGCGCACATCGTCACCAGCGCGAACTCCTTGTCCACACGCTCCAGTTCATGAAGCGCGGTCGTGATCAGCCGGGCCCCGGTGGCCCCCACCGGATGCCCGAGCGCGATCGCGCCGCCGTTCACATTGACCTTCTCCAGGTCCTGCTCGAAGACCTGCGCCCAGCTCAACACCACGGACGCGAAGGCCTCGTTGATCTCGACGAGGTCGATGTCCTTCAGCGACATCCCGGCCTTCCCCAGCACCGCACGCGTCGCGTCGATCGGCCCGTCGAGATGGAAGTGCGGGTCGGCCCCCACCAGCGCCTGCGCCACGATCCGCGCCCTCGGCTTCAGCTTCAGCGCACGCGCCATCCGTTTCGACGCCCACATGATGGCCGCCGCGCCGTCGCTGATCTGGGACGAGTTGCCCGCCGTATGGACGGCCGTCGGCATGACGGGCTTCAGGCCCGCCAGCGCCTCCACGGACGTGTCGCGCAGACCCTCGTCCTTGTCGACCAGCCGCCACATGCCCTGCCCGGCGTGCTGCTCCTCCTCGATCGTCGGGACCTGGACGGCGAAGGTCTCCCTCTTGAACCGCTCCTCGGCCCAGGCGGCGGCGGCCCGTTCCTGCGAGATCAGCCCGAGCGTGTCGACGTTCTCCCTGGTCAGCCCCCGATGGCGGGCGATCCGCTCCGCCGCCTCGAACTGGTTCGGCAGATCGACGTTCCACTCGTCCGGGAACGGCTTCCCGGGCCCGTGCTTCGATCCCGACCCCAGCGGCACCCGGGACATGGCCTCGACGCCACAGCTGATCCCGACGTCGATGACGCCCGCCGCGATCATGTTGGCCGTCATGTGGGAGGCCTGCTGGGAGGAGCCGCACTGGCAGTCGACCGTCGTCGCCGCCGTCTCGTAGGGCAGGCCCATGGTCAGCCAGGCCGTGCGCGCGGGGTTCATGGACTGTTCGCCGGCGTGGGTCACCGTGCCGCCGACGATCTGCTCGACGGCGTCGGCGGGGATGCCGGTGCGGCCGAGGAGTTCGCGGTAGGTCTCGCCCAGGAGATAGGCGGGGTGGAGGTTGGCGAGCGCGCCGCCGCGCTTGCCGATCGGGGTGCGTACGGCTTCGACGATCACGGGTTCGGCAGCCATGGGTGCGGATCCTCTCCGAGGGCTCTGCGGAGCCGGGCGGAACTAGTACGCGTTCTAGTTCTGTGTTGCAGTGTGCTGACGGAGGTTCAGTGACGGCAAGGGGTGTGCGGAGAACTGGGGCGTCCATGGCTCTTGCTAGTTGCAGAACCCGTTACTACCGTCACGACGACCCTCTTTGCTGATGGAGCGTCAGGAGCTGTCCATGCCCTGTCCAGCGCTTCCCGACGGGTTCGACTTCACCGACCCCGATGTGCTGCAACACCGCGTGCCCCTCCCGGAGTTCGCCGAGCTGCGCCGCGCCGAACCGGTCCGCTGGATCCCGCAGGCGGGCAACGTGGCCGGGTTCCAGGACGACGGCTACTGGGCGGTGACCCGGCACGCGGACGTCAAGTACGTGTCGACGCACCCGGAGTTGTTCTCGTCCACCCTGAACACCGCGATCATCCGCTTCAACGAGCACATCGAGCGCGATGCCATCGATGCCCAGCGGCTGATCCTGCTGAACATGGACCCGCCCGAGCACACCCGGGTCCGCCAGATCGTCCAGCGCGTCTTCACCCCGCGCGCGATCCGTGCCTTGGAGGAGCGCCTGCGGACGCGGGCGCGGACGATCGCCGCGAATGCCCGGGAACACCACCCCGGCTCCTTCGACTTCGTCACCGAGGTCGCCTGTGAACTGCCACTCCAGGCCATCGCCGAGCTCATCGGCATCCCGCAGGACGACCGGGCCAAGATCTTCGACTGGTCCAACAAGATGATCGCGTACGACGATCCCGAGTACGCCATCACCGAGGAGGTCGGGAAGGAGTCGGCCACCGAACTCATCGCGTACGCGATGAACATGGCAGCCGATCGGAAGGAGTGCCCGGTGAAGGACATCGTCACGACGCTGGTGGCGGCCGAGGACGAGGGGAATCTGGGGTCGGACGAGTTCGGGTTCTTCGTGCTGATGCTGGCCGTGGCCGGCAACGAGACCACCCGTAACGCCATCACCCACGGCATGCACGCCTTCCTCACCCACCCCGAGCAGTGGGAGCTGTACAAGAGGGAGCGCCCCCGGACGGCGGCCGAGGAGATCGTGCGCTGGGCGACCCCGGTGGTCTCCTTCCAGCGCACGGCGACGCAGGACACGGAGCTGGGCGGCAAGCAGATCAAGAAGGGCGACCGGGTCGGCATCTTCTACGCCTCCGCCAACCACGACCCCGACGTCTTCGAGAGCCCGGACACCTTCGACATCACCCGTGACCCCAACCCCCACCTCGGCTTCGGAGGTGGCGGCCCGCACTTCTGCCTGGGCAAGTCCCTGGCGGTCCTGGAGATCGACCTGATCTTCAACGCCGTGGCCGACGCCCTGCCCGACCTGCGGCTGGTCGGCGACCCCCGCCGGCTGCGCTCCGCGTGGATCAACGGCGTGAAGGAACTGCGGGTCAGTACCGGCTGACATGCGTGGGTGCGGGTATGGCGAAGGCGGCGGCCCCGGGGATCGGGGGCCGCCGCCTTCGGTTCTGTCTGGCGGTGTCGGCTCAGTACCAGCCGTTCGACTGCCAGAAGTTCCAGGCGCCGCACGGGCTGCCGTAGCGGTCCTTCATGTAGTCCAGGCCCCACTCGATCTGGGTGGCCGGGTTGGTCTTCCAGTCGGAGCCGGCGGAGGCCATCTTGTTGCCCGGCAGGGCCTGGACGAGGCCGTAGGCGCCGCTGGAGGCGTTCGTGGCGTTGACGTTCCAGTCGCTCTCGTGGTCGACGATCTTGGAGAAGCACTGGTACTGGGCCGAGTCCGAGATCATCTTCTTCGCGATCGTCTGCGCCGAGCCGGCCTCGGTCGTCGCGGCCTGCGCGGGCGCGGCGGCGAACAGGGTGCCGGCGGTGGCGGCGGCCAGGGCGGCGCCGGCGAGGGCCTTCTTCGGGGCGGAGATGCGACGGAAGGTGGAAACGACGGACACGGGGAGCCTTTCTTCGGGGACAGTGGGCCGCGGGCATGCCGGAACCACGCGATGCGAGGCGGGGGGCGTGCGTCGGCGCCGCGGCCCTGAGGGCACGTCGGCGCCGTGCGACGTCATCCAGAGAAGCAGGCCGGGAGGGTGTCCGCAATGAGCCTGTTTGCTAGTTGTGGCCGTATGTGAGGGGAAGGTCGCTTGTGTGACGTGGCTCTCAATGCGCAGGCCAGCGGCCGAATTGCCGCGTACATGGCATCCGATTTGTCCGACTAAGGTGGATCGTAGGTGATGTGGGTCATGTGGGGTGCTTCACCGGGTGGCTGACCGTCCGCGCGCGGGCCCTCACCCTGCGGGAGCGTCGAATGTGACCGGGCTCTCGAAGGCCGCCCGGCGCGTGGCCCGCCGCAGCGCCTTGAGGATCGCCGGACCGAGCGTCACGGTGAGGACGACGGTGACTACCGCCCGGCCGAGGTCCCAGCCGAGCGAGGTGGCCAGGCAGTACGCGACGAAGCGGGCGAGGTTGGCGAGCGGACCGGCCTGCGGGTCGGGGGCCAGCGGCGTGACGTCCGGGTCGAAGTAGGGCCAGCCCTGCATGTTCATCACCGTGCCGTAGGCGAAGGCGGCGAGGAAGCCGTAGCCGGCCAGCAGGAGCAGCTCCCCGCGGCCGCGCAGGCGATCCGGGCCCGGCAGCAGCCCGGCACCCATCGTGAACCAGCCCATCGACAGCATCTGGAACGGCATCCACGGCCCCACCCCGCCCGTGAGCAGGGCGGACGCGAACATCGTCACCGCGCCGAGAACGAAACCGAAGCCCGGGCCGAGGACCCGGCCGCTGAGCACCATCAGGAAGAACATCGGCTCGATACCGGCCGTCCCGGCACCGAGCGGACGCAGGGCGGCGCCGGTCGCCGCCAGCACGCCCAGCATCGCCACCGCCTTCGGACCGAGCCCGGACTCGGAGATCGTCGCGGCGACGACGGCGACCAGCAGAAGCAGCAGGCCGGTGAACAGCCACGGGGCGTCCTGGGCGTGCGCGCTCACCTGCGAGGCGGGCGGGGAGAGGAAGGGCCAGCCGAGCGCGGCCACGCCGACCGCGCTGACCAGGACGAGGGCGGCGATGGAGCGGGGGCCCAGGCGGACGGCTCGGGCCTGGGGAGTGGGGTTGCCGGTCATGCGAGGGCTTCCCTCACCTCGGCGACCGTGAGCCACTTCTGCGGGGCCAGGATCTTGGTGACCTGCGGGGCGAAGGAGGGCGAGGCGACCACTACGTCCGCTGCCGGGCCGTCCGCTATCACCTCACCGTCGGCGAGGAGCACGACCCGGTGGGCGAGTTCGGCGGCCAGCTCCACGTCGTGCGTGGCCAGCACGACGGCGTGTCCTTGGGCGGCGAGGTCGCGCAGCAGTGTGACGAGGCGGGCCTTCGCCGCGTAGTCCAGGCCGCGGGTCGGTTCGTCGAGGAGGAGCAGCGTGGGGCGGGCGGTCAGGACGACCGCCAGCGCGAGCGTCAGGCGCTGGCCCTCGGAGAGGTCGCGCGGGTGGGTGTCGTCGGAGATGTCCGGGAGGAGCTCGGAGACGAGGGCGCGGCAGGTGCCGGGCGCTGCGCTCGCGTCGGCGTCGGCGGCCGTGCACTCGGCGGCGACCGTGTCGGTGTAGAGGAGGTCGCGGGGTTCCTGGGGGACGAGGCCGGCTCCGCCTACGGTGACCGAGCCGGCGGTGGGTTTGATGAGGCCGACCAGGGTGTTGAGGAGGGTGGATTTTCCGGCGCCGTTGCGGCCCATGACTGCGATGGTTTCGCCGGGGGTGACGGTGAGGTTGATGTTGCGTAGGGCTTGGATGCGGTCGCGGGTTACGGAGAGGGCTTGTACTTCGGCCGCGTGGGGGGTGGTTGGGGCGCTGTGGGTGCGTTTGAGCCAACGGCGGGGGGTGGTTTTTGCGCCTAGTAGCTCGGGGGGTGTGGATTGTTGGCGGCTGCGGCTGCGGGTGCGTTGTGGTTGATCGCGCCCACGCGGCGGTAGCCGCAGCTCGATTACAGCCCCGCGCCCCTGGGGGGCGTTGTCGTGCCGCTCCTCAAGTTGTTGCCGTAGGCCTGTCGCCCGTCGCCGTGCATCCCTGACAGTCAGCGGCAGAGGGGCCCAGCCTGCCAGGCGGCCCAGGGCCACCACCGGCGGGTACACCGGGGATACGGCCATCACCTCCGTCGGTGTGCCGAGGATCGGCGGCGCGCCCGGTGCGGGCAGCAGGACGACCTGGTCGGCGTACTGGATGACCCGTTCCAGGCGGTGTTCGGCCATCAGGACCGTTGTGCCGAGGTCGTGGACCAGGCGTTGGAGGACTGCGAGGACCTCTTCGGCGGCGGCGGGGTCCAGGGCCGAAGTCGGCTCGTCGAGGATCAGGGCGCTGGGGTGGGGAGTGAGTACCGAGCCGATCGCGACGCGCTGCTGTTGGCCGCCGGAGAGGGTGGCGATGGGGCGGTTGCGCAGGTCGGTGAGGCCGAGGAGGTCGAGGGTCTCCTCGACTCGGCGGCGCATGACATCAGGGGCGAGGCCCAGGGACTCCATGCCGTAGGCCAGTTCGTCCTCGACGGTGTCGGTCACGAAGTGGGAGAGGGGGTCCTGGCCCACCGTGCCCACTACGTCGGCGAGTTCGCGCGGCCTGTGGGTGCGGGTGTCGCGGCCGGCCACCGTGACGCGGCCGCGCAGGGTGCCGCCGGTGAAGTGCGGGACGAGCCCGCTCACCGCGCCGAGGACGGTGGACTTGCCGACGCCGGACGGGCCGACCAGGAGGACCAGTTCGCCTTCCGGGACCTCGAAGTCGACGCCCTGGACGGTGGGTTCGGGGGGCGCCGTCGTAGGTCACCGACACGTTCTCGAAGCAGATCACGACGGTTCCTTGGGGGTGGCGGGACCGCGGGGTGCGGGGCTGACGAAGGCCGGGAGCAGGCCGAGGAGGACGGCCGCCGCGGGCCACAGGGGGAGGGTGGGGGCGACGAGGGGGACCACACCGGGGTGCAGGGCCGCCGGGTCGCGGGTGGCGGCGAGGGCCAGCAGGGCGGCGACCGTCGCGCCGGAACCGGCGACCAGCCAGGCGCGGGCATCCCAGCGGTCCGGGCGGTAACGGGTGCGCAGGGAACGGCGACCGCCGAGGCGCAGGCCGGCGAGCGCGGCGGCGAGGCCGGCGAGAAGGACCGGGAGGCCGTACGTGCCGCCCTCGGCGGTCAGCAGGCCGTACGTTCCGGCGCAGACGCCGAGCAGGCCGCCGAGCGTGAGCGCGGTGGTCGTACGGCGGACGCGGGGCGGGACGTCGGCGCTGCGGCCGTAACCGCGGGCGTCCATCGCGGCGGCAAGGGCGACCGAGCGCTCCAACGCGCCCTCCAGCACCGGGAGTCCGACGTGCAGGAGGCCGCGGATGCCCGTGCCGGGGCGGCCCCGCAGACGGCGGGCGGCGCGCAGGCGCTGGACGTCGGCGATGAGGTGAGGCGCGTAGGTGAGGGCGACGACCACCGCCACGCCCATCTCGTAGAGGGCGCCGGGGAGGGACTTGAGGAGGCGGGAGGGGTGGGCGAGGGAGTTCGCCGCGCCCACGCAGATGAGGAGGGCCGCCAGCCGCAGGCCGTCGTAGAGGGCGAACAGGAGGGTCTCGACGGTGACCTTGCCGCCCAGGCGGATGCCCTGCGCCCAGTGCGGGAGGGGGAGTTCGGGGAGGGCGACGATCACGTGCGTGCCGGGGACGGGGGAGCCGAGGGCCACGGCGAAGAAGAGGCGGATGACGAGGACGGCCAGGGCGAGCTTGACGAAGGCCGTGTAGGAGCGGGCCCAGGGGGCGTCGGGGCGGCAGGTCGCCACCACGTAGGCGGAGGTCGCTATGAGGAGGGCGAGGAGGAGGGGGTTGGTGGTGCGGGTGGCCGCGGTACCGAGGGAGAGGGACCAGAGCCACCAGGCGCCGGGGTGCAGCTGTGGTCCTGCCATCACGCTCGCCGCCGCCGTGCCTGCCATACCGCTGCCGCTCCCAGTACGGCCACTACGGCGATTCCGGCGACCAGGCCCAGCGACGGGCCCTCGTCCGACGTCTCTCGCTTCTCAGCGGTCGTCCTGTCAGGAGTCGTCGTCTCATCGGTCGTCTCCTCGGTGGCCGCCGGCTTCCCGCCCCCGGCCACCTGCTCCCCGCACCCCCTCTGCGGATACCCCGAGATCGCGCACAACAAGGCGTTCGTGTCGTACCGCAGGGGCTTGGCCACCGCGGCCAGGGCCTCCGCCGTGGTCGCGTCCGGGGCCACCCGCGCGCATGCGGTACGGCGGGCCGGCGGGGTCTCGCCCGACGGGGCGTCCGCCGTCGTACCGAAGTCGATGACCAGGGCCACCCGCTTCTCGCCGTCCCGCGCGGGCGTCCGCGCGCAGATCACCGCGAACTCGGCCGTGCCCCTGGGCTTCGCCGCGTCCTTCGAGTCCTCGCTCACCGCGAAGCGGAAGCCCTGGACATCGCCGTCGGAGGGGCGGGCGAGGGAGGGGCCCTGGGTGGCGTAGGTCCAGGTGTCGCCGTCGCGGTCCCAGAAGGACCAGTAGCGGTAGCCGGCCGCGTGGGCGGCCTGCGCCGCGCCGGTCAGGAGGACCAGCGCGGCCAGGAGGAGGGTCGTAGCGCGGCGGATCACGGTCACTTGCCCTTGTTGCGGCCGCTGATCAGGAAGCCGACGCCGATGCCCGCGACGGCGCCGACGCCGATGATCCACCAGACGCTGACGCCGTTGTCGTCGGCCTCGTCGGCCTTCTTCCGGTCGTCGTCCGCCGTGGGCGACTTGACGGCCGGGACGGATTCGGGGGCCGGTCCGGTGGCGTTGAGGCGCTTGACCAGGTCGTCGCCGGTGCCGTCGAAGTCGCGTACGTCGAAGCCGGCACCGTGGGCGGCGAGGATCAGCTGCGCGTACGCGGCCGGGCCGCCCTGCTGCGCCCACTGCTCGTAGTGAGCGCCCAGCCAGCGCATGGCGTCGGCCGCCTTGTCGCCGTGGCCGGCCGTGGACAGGGCGAGGACGGCGTCGGCGGTGTTGCCGTAGTCGGGCTGGTCCTCGGCGCCGGGCATGGCCGACATGAGGTGGTCACCCTTGGCCAGGGCCGTGACGAGGTACCCGGCGCCGTTGCGCGCGGCCTGCTCGGGGTTGGTGGCGTCCTTGCAGGTGAGGGCGTCGGAGCTGGGCTTCGGGGCGGCTCCGGTGAGGGTCTTGCCGAGCGTACCGATCACGGCGGCAGCGGTCGCGTCCGCGTTGGCCGTGAGCTTGCCCTTCTTGTCCGGCTGGTAGGCGAAGGCCCCGCCACCGGTCTCGTCGCACGGGAGGGCGAAGGACAGCAGGGCGTCGTACGGCGACTTGCCGCCCTTCACCACGTCCGCCGGCTTCTCACCCACGGCGGTGAGGGCGCCGACGACCACGGACGTGGAGTTGGCGTCGCTGGGGCCGCCGGGCGAGTAACCCCAGCCGCCGTCCTTGTTCTGCACGGACTTCAGCCAGGTGACCGCCTTGCCGGTGGCGGCGTCATGGCCGCCGAGGGCGGCGAGGGACTGGACGGCGGCGGCGGTGCTGTTGGTATCGACGAGGGTCTTGGCGTCGCAGTCCTTGGCGGTGTCGGCCCGGAAGGGGGCGAACGCGCCGTTGGCGCACTGCTGCCCGGTCAGCCAGTCCACGGCAGTGGCGGCGGGCTTGACGCCGACCGTGTCCTGGGCCAGCAGGGCGAGCGACTGCCGCCAGACGCCGTCGTACGTCGGGTCGGCGGTGCCGTACAGCCCGGCCGGGAGCGAGGCGGACGGCGACGGGGTGGCGGCCTGGGCGAGCGGAGTCGCTACGCCGATCACGGTGACGGCGGCCAGGGCCGCGGCGCTGCGGCGGACGTACATGATCGGCGGGTGCCCTTCCCTAAGGGGAACCGGGCAGCACAGGGGGGACCCCGGGCGGCTCGGCTCCGTATACCTCGACGGTGCCGTGCTCCGGCCGGCTGCCGGGGCACTTGAGCCGGTCACGAGTCCGTACGGGGCGATCCGGCTTGCCACGGATGGCTTACGGTTGCGGGTCAGCGCCGGATTTGCACCGGCTTCCCCCTGTACGGGTGTGATGACGACGTCGTCACTCTACCGGCCCGTAAGGAAGAGGCTGAGGGGAGGCTGTGAGCGGGAGCAGCTTCGGGCCCATGGGGATGAGGGGGATGAGGGGATGACCGGGAGGGCGGGACGGCGGCTGCTCGGTTCGGGGCGCGCGTGCGACGTGTACGAGATCGACGAGGCGTGGGTGCTGCGCCTCGACCGCGAGGGCTACAGCGACTCACTCGCCGAGGCCGCCCTGATGGAGCGGCTGCGCCCGCACGGCTACCCGGTGCCCCGCGTGCGGCTCGCCGACTCCTCGCGCTCAGAGCTGGTCATGGAGCGCCTGTACGGCCCGACGATGCTGGAGGCCTTCGTCGCGGGCCGCATCGACGCGAGCGAGGGCGGCGACATCCTGGCCCGCCTCCTGCGGCAACTGCACGCCGGCCCCGGACGCGTGGTCCACCTGGGACTGGGGCATGTCCGCGGTGATCCTCGCGCAGGCCGCCCTGGCCGACGAGCGGTTCGTCGCACCCGTCCGCGCGATGCTCGCCATCCTCCTCGCCGACCTCACCGAGGACGGCCTCACGGAGGCCTGGCGCCGGCGCGCCGCCAACCCGACGATGACGGGGCGGGAGGTCGAAGTGCTCAATGAGGCGGAGGAGTTGATCCGGTCCTTCATGGCCTGGGCGGGCGCGGCGTCGGTCCGCCGAAGGCCAGATGGAGGACCCGGGCGGACAGCAGCCAGGCGCCGTCCGGCGACCGGCGGAACGTGTCCTCGTAGTGGCCGACCTGGACCGGCGGGCCCGGCGGGATCAGGTCGCCCTCGTGGCCGTCGACGCGGTACGTCGTGAAGTACGAGGTCGCCGTCGCGGTGTCGGAGGACGTCACCGTGACGAGGATGTTGGACATCAGGCGCCGCGAGAGACGGTCGGCGGGACGGGAGCCGAAGTACACGCGCAACGCGTCCCGCCCCTCGACCAGCCGCTCGCCCGCCGGCCACTCCCAGGTGCCGTCCTCGGTGAACAGCTCGGCGACGGAGGCCGGTTCGCCGAGGTCGAGGCGGTGGACGAAGTCGACGACGATGCGCTCACAGGCGCGTTCGGCGAGAAGGTGTTCAAGGTGCTCAGGGTGGTCAAGGCGTTCACGGTGTCCCATGAGCATGCATTAAACGGCCACGTACGTCACCGGCTCACTCCCGGCCACCGCCTCCGCCCTCCCCAGCTTCACCAGCCGCCGCAGATGGGCCTCGGCCTCCGCGATCGCGATGTTCCGTGATCCGTACGGGATTTGGTCCCAGGGCCGGTTCCACTCCATGCGCTCGGCGAGCTGCCAAGGGGTGAGGGGGTCGGACAGCAGCGCCTGCAGTCCGGTGAGGCGTTCCTCGTGGTGGGTCAGCAACTCCCGTACGCGGGCGGGCGCGTCGGTGAAGGCGTGCTGGTGGGCGGGGAGGATCTCGGCGGGGGTGAGGCGGCCGACGCGTTCGAGGGAGGCGAGGTAGTCGCCGAGGGGGTCGATGACGGTGGTGTCGTCAGGATCCTCGGGGTCCTCGTACAGGCCGATGTGCGGGGTGATCCCGGGGAGCAGGTGGTCGCCGGAGAACAGGCGGCCGTGGCCCGGGAGTTGAGCGGGGTGGTCTTCCTCCAGGTGCAGGCAGACATGGCCGGGGGTGTGGCCCGGCGTCCAGATCGCGCGCAGGCGGCGGCCGGGGAGGTCGAGGAGTTCGCCGGGGACGATCTCGCGGTCGGGGGCGGCGGGGGAGAAGCCGGGGAGGGTGCCAGGGCGGCGCGCTGCGCGCAGGGGGGCCACGTGGGCGTGGGGGGCGCCGGCCGCCGTGAGCTTGTCCGCCATGTAGGAGAACCAGCGCTCGGGGCGGGTCGCGCGGGTGCGCCGTACGATCGCCGCGTCCGCCGCGTGCATCGCGATCCAGGCGCCGGAGGCCTCGCGCACCTTGCCCGACAGGCCGTGGTGGTCGGGGTGGTGGTGGGTGATCACCACGCCGTGGATCTCACCGGGGGCGGTGCCGCATGCCGTCAAGCCCTCGGTGAGGGTGTCCCAGGAGGCCGGGTCGTCCCAGCCGGTGTCGACGAGCACCGGGCCACGGTCGGTGTCGACGACGTACACGAGGGTGTGGCCGAGCGGGTTGTCGGGGATGGGGACCTGGATGGACCGGACGCCGCCGCCGTGGTCGTGCGCCTGCGCCTGCGCCATGGGCTCCCCAATCGCCGCGACACGTTCCGGCCGACTCGGCCACTATAACTAGAACGCGTTTCGATGGGAGCTCGAGTCATCTACCAGCAGTCCGGCGAGAGCGAGTGAGGGAAGTGCTCGCAGGGGATCCAGACCGGCATCTCGGCGGGCTCCGTCCGTCTGATGCGCTCGGGGGTCCAGAACTCCCTGATCTCCCGCGGGCTCTTCGTCTCCCTGCTGACGGAAACTCCGTTGCCGTGCTGCACGTCGTCCCGGTTCGAGGCCATCCATACGGCGCCACAGGCGGCCGTCGTCAGGGCCGTCGCGAACACCGCCCACGCGCGCCCGAGCTCACGGTTTGCCGTCATTCACCGTTCCTCCCCGTCGGCTTGATCAGCGTAGGCGTGATTGATGTGCGATCCGTGGACTCCTCGTAGTGGAACTGGTATCAGTTCTGAAACAGCGTCAGAAACCAAGGAAACCCGCTCCAGCTCCGCAGGAGGCGTCGGCCATGACCGAGCTCGTGGAACACGGACAGCTGTTCATCGGCGGGGAGTTGACCGATCCCCTGGGCAAGGACGTCATCGAGGTGATCTCGCCGCACACGGAGGAGGTCATCGGACGCGTGCCGCACGCCTCGTCGGCGGACGTCGACCGGGCGGTCGCGGTGGCGCGGCGGGCGTTCGACGAGGGCCCCTGGCCGCGGATGTCGCTCGACGAGCGGATCGGGGTCGTCACCCGCATCAAGGACGGCATCGCCCTGCGCCACGAGGAGATCGCCCGCGTGATCTCCTCCGAGAACGGCTCCCCGTACTCCTGGAGCGTCCTCGCCCAGGCGCTCGGCGCGATGATGGTGTGGGACGCGGCGATCACGGTCGCGCGGAACTTCACGTACGAGGAGCGGCGCGACGGCGTGCTGGGGAAGATCCTCGTGCGGCGCGAGCCGGTCGGGGTCGTCGCGGCAGTGGCCCCCTGGAACGTCCCGCAGTTCGTCGCCGCCGCCAAGCTCGCGCCCGCGCTGCTCACCGGCTGCACGGTGGTGCTCAAGCCGTCGCCGGAGTCGCCCCTGGACGCCTACCTCCTTGCGGAGATCGCGAAGGACGCGGGGCTGCCGGACGGGGTCCTGTCCATCCTCCCGGCGGACCGTGAGGTGAGCGAGTACCTGGTCGGGCACCCGGGGATCGACAAGGTCTCCTTCACCGGCTCGGTGGCGGCGGGCAAGCGGGTGATGGAGGTCGCGGCCCGCAATCTCACCCGGGTGACGCTGGAGTTGGGCGGCAAGTCGGCGGCCGTGGTCCTGCCGGACGCGGACGTCGAGGCGACGGTCGCCGGTGTCGTCCCGGCGGCCTGGATGAACAACGGCCAGGCATGCGTGGCCCAGACCCGCATCCTCCTGCCCCGCTCCCGCTACGACGAGTTCGCCGAGGCCTTCGCCGCGGCGGCGGGCGCGCTGGTGGTCGGCGACCCGCTGGACCCGGCGACCCAGGTGGGCCCGCTGGTGGCGCAGCGGCAGCAGCGCAGGAACCTCGACTACATCCGCATCGGTCAGGAGGAGGGCGCGAAGATCCTGACCGGCGGCGGGCGCCCGCAGGGGCTGGAGCGGGGCTGGTACGTCGAGCCGACGCTCTTCGGGGACGTCGACAACTCGATGCGGATCGCACGCGAGGAGATCTTCGGCCCCGTGATCTGCCTGCTCCCCTACGGGGACGAGTCCGAGGCCGTGAAGATCGCCAACGACTCCGACTACGGCCTGAGCGGCAGCGTCTGGACGGCCGACACCGCGCACGGCATCGAGGTCGCCCGCCAGGTCCGTACCGGCACGTACTCGGTGAACACCTTCAGCCTGGACATGCTGGGCCCGTTCGGCGGCTACAAGAACTCCGGGCTGGGACGCGAATTCGGTCCCGAGGGCTTCGGCGAATACCTGGAGCACAAGATGATCCACCTCCCGGCGGGCTGGGAGGCCTAGGGGATGGGCGACCGCTGGCGCGTCGAGGTCGACCGGTCGGTGTGCATCGGCTCGGCCCAGTGCGTCCACCACGCCCCCGACGGCTTCCGCCTCGACACCGGCCGGCAGTCCCATCCGGCCGACCCGGAGACCGACGCGAACGAGAAGGTCCTGGCCGCGGCGGAGAGCTGCCCGGTGGAGGCGATCGTGATCACGCTGCTGGGGGGCGGGGAGCCGGTGTTCCCTCCGGAGGAATAACGCCCGAAAAAATTACATTTGAGGGGTTTCATTCCCGGCCGCACGCTCTATCCTGGTTATAGGCCTACGGGACGAGTGAGGGAGTTCGAACCGGAGTAGCCGACTCTGGCAGGAAGTAGAAGGCTTCCGCTGGGGCCGACGTCGACGGTCCGGGCTGAGAGGCCGGAAAGTCGGAAGACCGAGAGGTCGGAAGACCGGAAGGCGACCCCCATCACCTGATCCGGGTAATACCGGCGAAGGGAACCCGTCTCGTAGGTCATTCGTGTGCCCGGACGCCTCGTGCGGCCGGGCTTCTTCATGTGTCCGTGGGTGCCGTCAGGTCGATCAGGCGGCACACCGTCTCGATGTCGATCTTCACCTGGGCGATCGAGGCGCGGCCCGAGAGCCAGGTGATCAGGGCCGAGTGCCAGGTGTGCTCGATGACGCGGACGGCGGAGAGCTGCTCGGGTGTCGGGTTCTCCAGGCCCATGGCGTCCAGGATGATCACCGTGGTCTGGCGGGATACCTGGTCGACCTCGGGGGAGACGCTGCGGTCGGCGAAGGTCAGGGCCCGGACCATGGCGTCGGCCAGATGCGGCTCGCGCTGCAGGGCGCGGAACGCGCGCATCAGGGTCTCCGCGACCCGCTCCGCCGCCGTCTCCCCCTGCGGCGGCTTCTTCCGCAGCGTGCCGTGCATGTGCTCCAGCTGGTCCTGCATCGTGGCGACCAGCAGATGCACCTTGGACGGGAAGTAGCGGTACAGCGTGCCCAGCGCCACCTGCGAGGACTCCGCGACCTCCCGCATCTGTACGGCGTCGAAACCACCCCGGCTGGCGAGCTGCGCGCTGGCGTGCAGGATGCGCCGCCGACGGGCCTCCTGCCGCTCGGTGAGGGGCGGTGAGGCAGGGCTTGCGCTACTGGCTTCCGCAGGCATGGATCCCGTTCCGTGACAGTCGGTGAGGCTGAGTGACCGGACAGAGCATGCCAGGGCGTCGGCCGTGGCGTGAATCACCTGATCCATCGCTCACAGCGGCGCTACCTGCCGGT
Source organism: Streptomyces sp. DT2A-34 (assembly GCF_030499515.1). Taxonomy (NCBI): domain Bacteria; kingdom Bacillati; phylum Actinomycetota; class Actinomycetes; order Kitasatosporales; family Streptomycetaceae; genus Streptomyces; species Streptomyces sp. DT2A-34. The sequence goes on from NZ_JASTWJ010000001.1 coordinate 7,211,621, forward strand.
AGATTCAGAGCCTCTTGAACGATCAAGTCTGAAACTTGTTCTAGATTAACGTCCCGCGTAATGTCGCGGGACATCGCAGGGAGAACGCAGGGAGAAGGGGGTCCGGAGTGACCGCTGAGGCCAGGGAGGCCGGGCCCGCGGAGGACCCTGCCGCTGACGGCGAGCGACCGCTCGACATCGCGCTTCTCACCTATAAAGGGAACCCGTTCTGCGGCGGCCAGGGTGTCTATGTACGGCACCTCTCCCGCGAGCTGGCCCGCCTCGGCCACCGCGTCGAGGTCATCGGCTCCCAGCCCTACCCCGTCCTCGACGAGGGCGCGGAGTACGCGGGCCGGCTGACCCTCACCGAGCTCCCCAGCCTCGACCTCTACCGCCAGCCCGACCCCTTCCGCACCCCGAAGCGCGACGAGTACCGCGACTGGATCGACGCGCTGGAAGTGGCGACCATGTGGACCGGCGGCTTCCCCGAGCCGCTGACCTTCTCGCTGCGCGCCCGCCGCCATCTGCGCGCCCGGCGAGGCGACTTCGACGTCGTACACGACAACCAGACGCTGGGATACGGGTTGCTGGGCGAGGTCGGCGCCCCGCTCGTCACCACCATCCACCACCCCATCACCGTGGACCGGCAGCTGGAGCTGGACGCGGCCGAGGGCTGGCAGCGGCGGATGTCGGTGCGCCGGTGGTACGCCTTCACCCGCATGCAGAAGCGGGTGGCGCGCCGCCTGCCCTCGGTGCTGACCGTGTCGGGTACGTCCCGCGCGGAGATCGTCGACCACCTCGGCGTACGGCAGGACCGTATCCACGTCGTGCACATCGGCGCGGACACCGACCTGTTCTCGCCGGACGCGTCGGTACGGCAGATCCCCGGCCGCATCGTGACCACGTCCAGCGCCGATGTCCCGCTGAAGGGCCTGGTCTTCCTCGTCGAGGCACTCGCCAAGGTCCGCACCGAGCACCCCGACGCCCACCTCGTCGTCGTCGGCAAGCGGCCCGAGGAGGGGCCCGTCGCGCAGGCCGTCGAGCGGTACGGCCTCGAAGGCGCCGTCGAGTTCGTCAAGGGCATCTCCGACGCGGAGCTCGTCGACCTGGTGCGCTCGGCGCAGGTGGCGTGTGTGCCGTCGCTGTACGAGGGCTTCTCCCTGCCGGCCGCCGAGGCCATGGCCACGGGGACGCCGCTGGTCGCCACGACCGGCGGCGCGATCCCGGAGGTGGCCGGGCGGGACGGCGAGACATGCCTGGCGGTGCCGCCGGGGGACCCCGGGGCGCTGGCCGCCGGCCTGGGCCGCCTGCTGGGGGACGCGGAACTGCGCGACCGCTTGGGCGCGGCCGGCCGAGAGCGGGTCCTACGGAACTTCACCTGGGCGAAGGCCGCCGAGGGCACGGTGGCCCGGTACCGCGAGGCCATAGCCCGCTCCGCGCGCCCGGATTCCGGCCGCTCCACGGCCCCGGCCTCCGGCCGCTCCACGGCCCCGGCCTCCAGCCGCTCCACGGCACCAGCGATGGCCCGCTCCGCGCGCCGGACCCCCGACCTCTCCGCGGCCTCGACAGCTGCCGCAGCGGCAAGGGTGGCCCGAGCCGCGACCAACGGCGAGCTCGCCCGCGTGGCGGAGGCGGCCGGGGCTGGTGAGTCTGCCCGCGTGGCGGAGGCGAGCGGGGCTGGTGAGTCCGTCCGCGGGACCGGGGCCGCGAAGAGCGGCGAGTCTGCCCGCGTGGCGGAGGCGGTCGGGGCTGGTGAGTCTGCCCGCGTGGCGGAGGCGACCATGGCTGGCGAGTCCGTCCGCGGGTCCCGAGCCGCGACCAACGGCGAGTCCGTCCGCGTGGCGGAGGCGGTCGGGGCTGGTGAGTCTGCCCGCGGGACCGAGGCCGCCAAGAACAGCGAGTCCGCCCAGCTGGCCGGGGCCGCGAAGAGCGGCGAGTCCGTCCGCGTGGCGGAGGCGGTCGGGGCTGGTGAGTCTGCCCGCGTGGCCGGGGCGACCATGGCTGGCGAGTCCGTCCGCGGGTCCGGGGCCGCGAAGAGCGGCGAGTCTGCCCGCGTGGCGGAGGCGGTCGGGGCCGGTGATTCCGCCCGCGTGGCGGAGGCGGTCGGGGCTGGTGAGTCTGCCCGCGTGGCGGAGGCGGTCGGGGCCGGTGATTCCGCCCGCGTGGCCGAGGTGGCCGGGGCTGGTGATTCCGCCCGCGGGACCGGGGCCGCGAAGAGCGGTGAGTCTGCCCGCGTGGCGGAGGCGGTTGGGGCTGGTGAGTCTGCCCGTGTGGCGGAGGCGACCATGGCTGGCGAGTCCGCCTGCGGGACCGGGGCCGCCAAGAACGGTGAGCCCGCCCGACTGGCCGAGGCCGCCAAGGCTGGCGAGTCCGCCCGTGTCACCGAGGCCGCCAGGGCCGGTGAGCCCGCCCGCGTCACCGAGGCCGCCCAGTGAGCGCCGTGCACACGACCATCGACCCCCGCCCCTCCGACAGTTCCGACCGCGAAAGCAGGCCCACGTGCTGACCGTCGACTTCTCCCGGTTCCCGCTCGCCCCGGGCGACCGCGTCCTGGACCTCGGCTGCGGTGCCGGCCGGCACGCGTTCGAGTGTTACCGGCGCGGCGCCCAGGTCGTGGCGCTGGACCAGAACGGTGAGGAGATCCGCGAGGTCGCGAAGTGGTTCGCGGCGATGAAGGAAGCGGGGGAGGCTCCGGAGGGGGCCACGGCCACCGCCATGGAGGGCGATGCCCTCGCGCTGCCCTTCCCCGACGAGTCCTTCGACGTCGTGATCATCTCCGAGGTCATGGAGCACATCCCGGACGACAAGGGCGTCCTCGCCGAGATGGTGCGGGTGCTCAAGCCCGGCGGCCGTATCGCCATCACCGTGCCCCGCTACGGCCCCGAGAAGGTCTGCTGGACGCTGTCCGACGCCTACCACGAGGTCGAGGGCGGCCACATCCGCATCTACAAGGCGGACGAACTGCTGGCGAAGATCCGCGAGGCCGGCCTGAAGCCGTACGGCACCCACCACGCGCACGCGCTGCACTCGCCCTACTGGTGGCTGAAGTGCGCGTTCGGCGTCGACAACGACAAGGCGCTGCCGGTGCGGGCGTACCACAAGCTGCTGGTCTGGGACATCATGAAGAAACCGCTGGCCACCCGGGTCGCCGAACAGGCGCTGAACCCGCTGATCGGCAAGAGCTTCGTGGCGTACGCGACCAAGCCGCACCTACCGCGTCTTTCCGAGAACTCCGAGAACTCCGAGAACGAGGCGGCCGCCAAGTGACGACCCCCCGGACAGAACACCTCGTCCTGCCCGGGGTCCTCACCGCCGAGGAGGCCGCCGCGACCGTCGCCGGCATCCTCGCGGTCCAGCGGGAGGACGGCGCGATCCCGTGGTTCCGCGGGCACCACCTCGACCCGTGGGACCACGTCGAGGCGGCGATGGCGCTGGACGCGGCCGGGGAGCACGCCGCCGCCGAGCGGGCGTACACCTGGCTGGCGACCCACCAGAACGAGGACGGCTCCTGGTACGCCGCCTACGCGGACGGCGCCCACGACGACGTCACCGACACCGGGCGCGAGACCAACTTCGTCGCCTACATAGCCGTAGGCGTCTGGCATCACTACCTCTCCACCGGCGACGACACGTTCCTGGACCGCATGTGGCCCTCCGTCTACGCGGCGATCGAGTTCGTCCTCCGGCTCCAGCAGCCGGGCGGGCAGATCGGCTGGCGGCGTGACGAGGACGGTACGGCGACGAAGGACGCCCTGCTCACCGGCTCGTCCTCGATCCACCACGCACTGCGGTGTGCGCTGGCCATCGCCGAGCAGCGGGAAGAGCCGCAGCCGGACTGGGAGTTGGCGGCGGGTGCCCTGCGGCACGCGATCCGTCGTCATCCGGAGCGGTTCCTGGACAAGGACCGCTACTCGATGGACTGGTACTACCCGGTGCTGGGCGGCGCGTTGACGGGCGCCGAGGCCAAGTCCCGTATGGAGGAGAGCTGGGAGCGTTTCGTCGTTCCCGGACTCGGGGTGCGGTGCGTCGTACCCAACCCGTGGGTGACGGGCGGGGAGTCCGCCGAACTCGCCCTGGCCCTGTGGGCGATGGGCGAGTCCGACCGGGCGCTGGACATCCTCCAGTCGATCCAGCATCTGCGGGATCCGGCGAGCGGGCTGTACTGGACCGGGTACGTCTTCGACGACGACGCCATCTGGCCGCGCGAGCTGACGACTTGGACCGCGGGGTCGCTGTTGCTGGCCGTCGCCGCGCTGGGTGGGCATGAGGCGACGTGCGCGGTGTTCGGCGGGGACCGCCTGCCGGCGGGGCTGGACCCGGATTGCTGCGCCTGAGGCCGGCGACGTAGGGGCGTCAGTGGCGGTGGACTCGATTGGCGATGGCGTGTCCGACGAACAAGTAGACCACCGCCGCCAGGCCGTAACCGGCCACGACCCTCGCCCACGCCTCGTCGAAGGTGAGCAGGTCGTACGACCAACCCGCCAGCCAGCGGGCCGCGTCATGGATGAACTGCACGAAGTCGTTCGCGCGGTTCGCGTCCAGCAGGTACATCAGGATCCACAGGCCCAGGATGAGGGCCATGATGTCGGCGACGATCGCTATGACCGTTCCGGCCTGGTTGGCACCGTTGCGATATCGAGGGGACATGCCCTCCGGGTAGCCCTGCAGGCGTGACTGAAACGCCGCCACCGCAAGCCGAACGGGACATGACGTTCAACTGGCGTTCCCCCCAAGGTCATTCGGTGGTAAACGTGATCACCGACGATCCTGCCCCAGCCACGGGGGGAGACCGCAGGTGCCCGCGAACAGACCCGTTACCGAAGAACCCCGCTTGGTCGTCACCAGACCCCCGCGCCGCCGTCTGCGCAGAGCGCTGGCGCTGGCGCTGCCCGTCCCCGTCATCGGCCTGGTCCTCCTCGTGGCCGGCGGGAACCTGCTGTTACCGCTGCGGCAGGTGGTCACCATCGAGGCGAAGATGGCCTCGAAGCGGGACTTCTTCCAGGACCCCGAGGTCGAGCGGCTCCTGATGAAGCACGGCTTCCGCGTGCACATCACCAGCATGGGCTCCCGCGAGATCGCCAACCAGGACTTCGAGGGATACGACGTCGTCTTCCCCTCCGGCCAGCCCGCCGCCGACCTCATCAGCCGCGAGCGCGCCGAGGCGAACCGCCCGGTGCTCCTGTACCGCCCGTTCGTCAGCCCCATCGTGCTGGCCACCTACCGGAACTACGCCGAGGCGCTCAGCGATCACGGCGTCGCCAAGCCGCAGCAGGGCCCGGACGGCGGGCCGCTGTACTACACCCTCGACATGACCGCCTTCGTGAAACTCACCCGCGAGGGCAAACGCTGGAACGACATCGGCATCGAACGGCACGGCGTCCACAACTCCAACAAGATCCTCGCCCAGACCTCCGACATCTGCGAGTCCAACTCCGCCGGCACCTACCTCGGCCTGGTCGCCTTCGTCGAGAACGAGAACGACGCCCCGAACGACGAGAGGGAGGCCGAGGCGGTCGCCCAGAAGATCAAGCCGCTCCTCGTCGAGCAGGGCCTGCCGGGCTCCGAGCGGGCGGAAACGTATCTGTCCCCCGACGGCCCGAGCATCGCCCCGATCTCGGTGATCTACGAGCACCAGTTCCTCGCCCACCAGATCCGCCACCAGGCCGAGAAGGGCAGCACGGACGCCGAACGCGTCCTGCTCTACCCGTCGACGCGCTTCGTCACCGAACCCCAGCTCGTCGCGCTGACCGGCGACGGCGCCCGGCTCGGCGAACTGGTCAGCGAGGATCCCGAACTCCAGCACCGCGCCATGGAACTGGGCTTCCGCGCCCGCAACACCAACGGCGGCACGAGCGGCGACACAGCCGGCGACGAACTCGTCGACTTCCTCACCGAACGGCACATCCCCGTGCCCACCACCTCCTCCAACGACACCCGGGCGGTCCTGCCCCAACTGCCCCTCCTGGAGCAGATGATCAAGACGGTCGGCGACTGCCCGGACCGCAAGGGCGACGTCGAGTGAGGCCCGGCGCACGCCGGTTGGCGCTCCGCCTCGTGCTCTCCCTGGCGCTCGTGACCGCCGTCCTCACCGCCTGCTCGGGCGACGACGCCGACGAGCCCGTCCGGCTGCGGGTGCTCGCGAGCCCCGACCTGGCCGTACTCACCCCACTCCTGGGCGAGTTGAAAGAGGAGACCGGCGTCGACCTCCGGCTGGACTTCCGGCCCGACGCCGAGACGAAGGCCCCGGACCGCGCCCGCTACGACCTCGCCTGGCTGTCCTCCGACCGCTATCTGCGGCTCACCGCCAAGAGCGCGGTACAGGGGTTGCAGCGCACGGCGACCATGACGTCCCCGGTGGTCATCGGCCTCGAACCGGACGTGGCGAGCAAGCTCCGCGCCGGGGTGCCCGGCGGTCGCCTCACCTGGGCGGACATCGCCGACGCCGCCGCGACCGGCACGGTCCGCTTCGGGATGGCGGACCCCCGGCGCTCCGCCAGCGGGCTCGCCGCCCTGGTCGGCGTCGCCACCGCCGCGGCCGGCACGGGCGGCGCACTGCGCCCCGAGGACGTCTCCTGCGACCGACTGCGCGGGTTCCGCTCCGGCCAGACCCTCACCGCGGACACGGGGCCCGCCCTCGTCGACTCGTACGCCGACCACCAGGACCGGGCCAACGCCCTCATCACCTACGAGTCCGACCTGCTCGCCCTCAACGCCACCGACCGCCTCGACGACCGGCTGGAGGTCGTCCGCCCAGAGGACGGCATGGTCCTCGCGGACTTCCCCCTACTGCTCCTCGACCCGTCCCGGCGCGCCGCCTACGCCGAGGTCACGGAGTGGCTCCAGCGCGACGCGACCCAGGGGAAGATCATGCGGAGCACCCTGCGCCGCCCGGTCAAAACGACGGTCACCCGCAACCCGCAGCTGCGCGAGCCGGTGGGCAACGCGCTCTACTACCCCGACCAACTCGCCGTCATAGAAGCCCTGTTGGCGGACTACGGCGACCCGGCCCGACGCACCGCCGACCAGGTCGTCTTCCTGCTCGACTTCTCGGGCTCGATGCGCGGTGACCGGATGGCGGCGTTGCGCAAGGCGTTCGCCGACCTGAGCGGCGCGGACCCCACGGCGTCCGGCAAGTTCACCCGCTTCTACCGGGGCGAACGGCTGACGGTGGTCCGTTTCGGCGGCCGCGTCCTGGAGGAGAAGACGGTGACTGTCACCGGCCCGAAGGACCTGAAGACCCTGGCGGACACGGTCGCCCGAGGCGGCTACGGCGACGCCACGGCCGTATGGTCCGCCCTCGACCACGGCTACCGCACCGCCGCCCGCGAACTGGCCACCGACCCGGACCGTTCCCTCTCCCTCGTCCTGATGACGGACGGCGAGAACAACGCGGGCCTCGCCTACGACGACTTCGTACGCCGCCACAAGGCGCTGCCCGCCGCCGTACGCACAAGCGTCCCCACCTACCCCGTCCACTTCGGCGAGGCCGACGCGGGCGAACTGCGGCGCGCGGCGGCGCAGACCGGCGGGCGGATGGTGGACGCCGCCGACTCGTCCCTTTCCGAGGCGTTCAAGGAGATCCGTGGCTGTCACTGACGCACTGTGGTGGAGCATGTGGTGGCCGTGGATGACGGTCTGGCTGGCGACGGCACTCGGTACGGCGGTCCTCGCGGTGGTCCTGGTACGCCAGTCCCGCGAGCGGCGCCGCCGGATGCGGCGGTGGCAGTCGGCGTACAGCATCTGCCTGTACCTGGACGAGCAGTCCGTGATGGACCTCTACGAGATCGGCAACTACCGGTCGGCGCTGGAGGAGGCCGTGGAGCTGCGGACGAAGGTCGACACGAGCGTCGGCCTCTGGACCCGCTTCCTGGCCTGGCTGTTCCGCGCCAAACGCGACGTCAGCCAGGAGACGTTCCGCAAGTTCGTCCGCAAGGACAAACCGATCAACGTCATCGGCATGCTCATCGACGCCTTCGAACGCGCCGACGTCATCGTCCACGCCGACCTGCCCACACTGACCGTCGTCCCCAACCGTGCCCTCGCCGACCGCCTCGGCGACGACCGTGAGGTACACCTGAGCCGCATAGGGGAGTTCGTCTCGGTGCGGGCGGAGTTCACCCGGGTCCCGGACGTGACGGAGGGCTTCGTCCTGCGCGCGGAATACGCCGACCAGCAACTCCCGGTCTGCGTCCGCGTCGTGGCCTCGGGCAACGCCCGCCGCTCCATCCCCGCCGGCACCTTCACGGCCCGCTGCCTGGGCAAGATGACGGGGTGGCGCGAGGACACAGGGGAGGCGACGTTGGAGGCGTTGGCGATCTTCTGGTGACGCCTTGGCCGGCGCGGCCGCTCACGTGTTGAGCTCGGCGAGCACCCGCAGGGAGTGCGGATCGGGCGCCAGCGCCAGCAGGTCGGTCACCGGCCCCTTCTGCCACAACTCCAGCCGCTCGGCGATGCGTTCACGAGGCCCGACGAGGGAGATCTCGTCGGCGAAGGCGTCGGGGACGGCCAGGACGGCCTTCTCGCGGCGGCCGTCCAGGAACAGCCGCTGAATTCGCCGGGCTTCCTCCTCGTACCCCATCCGTGCCATCAGGTCGGCGTGGAAGTTGCGGGCCGCGTGGCCCATGCCGCCGATGTAGAACCCGAGCATGACCTTGACCGGGAGGAGACCCTCGGAGACGTCGTCGCAGACCTGGACGTGGGCCATGGGGGCGACGAGGAAGCCCTGCGGGAGGTCGCGCACCGCGTCCCCGTAGACGTCGGTCCTGTTCGGCGACCAGTACAACGGCAGCCAGCCGTCGGCGATACGGATGGTCTGGGCGACGTTCTTCGGGCCCTCGGCACCGAGGAGGACGGGAAGGTCGGACCGGAGGGGGTGGGTGATCGACTTCAGAGCCTTACCGATACCGGTGGAGTCCGGACCGCGGTACGGATGGGAGTGAAAACGCCCGTCGAGCTCGACGGGTGCCTCGCGCCGCAGCACTTGCCGTACGACATCGACGTACTCGCGCGTGGCGGTCAGCGGTGAGGTGGGGAACGGCCGCCCGTACCACCCCTCCACCACCTGCGGCCCCGACAACCCGAGCCCGAGCATCATGCGCCCGCCGGAGAGGTGGTCGAGGGTGAGGGCATGCATGGCGGTGGCGGTGGGGGAGCGGGCGGCCATCTGGGCAACCGCCGTACCGAGCTTGATCCTTGAGGTCCGCGCGGCGACCCAGGTGAGCGGGGTGAAGGCGTCGGAGCCCCAGGATTCGGCGGTCCACACGGAGTCGTAGCCGAGCCGCTCGGCCTCCTGGGCGAGCGGTACGTGGTCCGCGGAGGGGCCGCGACCCCAGTAGCCGAGTGCGAGCCCGAGCCGCATGTCTGCCTCCTGACGGGTCCTGACAAGTTGCTGACGGTGTGTCAGCTCTGCGTGGAGGCTTGCGACTGTACGACGACGGCCCCTCACCGGGAAGGGTGAGGGGCCGTCGTACGGCTTGTCTTACGGCTACGAAGGCTCAGCCGCGCTGGATGCCCGACGTGTCCTGCAGCACGCCACGGCGCCCGTCCTGCGTCTGCGCGACCAGGGCCGGGCCGCGCTGCTCGACGGCCAGGTACCAGGTGCCCGGCGCGAGCTCGGCGATCGGGGTCGGCGAACCGTCCTCCGCGAACAGCGGCCGCGCCACGGGCACGGCGAACCAGAACGGCGAGAAGTCCGCGGCGGGCGTCGGCTGCTGCTGCGGCTGCTGGGCCTGCTGCGGCTGCCCACCGAACGGCTGCCCGGGCTGCGGCTGGCCACCGTAGGGCTGCTGCGGCTGCTGGGCGCCGGGGTAGCCGTAACCGCCGGGCGGCTGGGCGCCGTAGGGCTGGGGGGCGGCGGGGCGGGGGGCCGGGATGAGGGCGGCCTGGAGGGCGGGGACGAGGGGGGCGGCGACGGCGCCGGCGGCGAGGAGCAGGGCGGCGAGGAAGCCGAGGATCAGCCCGGCGGCGGCGCTGCCGCCCTCGGGAACGTCCACCAGCGTCCAGAAGAGGCTCCACGCGGTGAGAATCGTGAATGCCGCACCGACTGTTCCGAGGTCCAGCCCGGCGACCTTGCGCGGCTGGGGCAGGAGGCGGTTGACGACGATCAGGGCGCCACCGATGACCCCGCCCATGTAGATGCCGAGGCCGTCTCGGAGGTTGTCCCACGCGGTGATGTCAAGGTCGTACCCGGAGGCGGAGTAGAGCTGGAGGAACGACGCGATGAACAGCAACACCGCTGCTCCGATCACCACGCCGTCGCCTCGAGTGAGGGAGCGGATATTCACTTCAGGAGGTCCTTCGTCAGTCGTCTCAACATCGGCATCGCTGGAGGCGTCGCTGTCACCATGTCGCCGTCAGGCCCCGGTGTGAAGCGCGGGGGTGGCCCCTCATCGTAAGGACGACCTTATCGTCCGACCGACGAGGGTGTCCGCCGGGATCGGCCCGCCGATCACTACCCGCGCAGGAAACTCACAATCCCCTCAGAGATCCCTCGCGCCGCCTTCTGCCGCCAAGCGCCACTGGTGAGCAACGCCGCGTCCTTGCTATCGCGCATGTTGCCGCACTCGATGAACACCTTGGGAACCGTTGACAGATTGAGACCGCCAAGATCCTCACGCGTGACGAGTCCGGTGCCGTCGCCGACGTAGTTGGACGGTGCGCTGCCCGTCGCGCGGACGAAGGAGCCCGCGATGCGCTCGCCGAGGTCGCGGGAGGGGGTGACGATCGGGCCGGTGTTCGCGGCGCCTGCGTTCACCTTGGCCGGGAGGATGACGTGGAAGCCCCGTTGGCCGGCGCCCGCGCCGTCCGCGTGGAGGGAGACGACGGCGTCGGCGTGCGCTTTGTTGCCGATCTCGGCCCGCTCGTCGATGCAGGGGCCCCAGGAACGGTCGCCGTCCTGGGTGAACTTGACCGTGGCGCCCTGCTTCCGCAGCAGCGTGCGCAGGCGGTGGGCGACGTCCAGTGTGAATTCGGCCTCGGTGTAACCGTCGTTGGTGGACGTCCCCGTCGTATCGCATTCCTTCCAGTTCGTGCCGATGTTCACCTTGCGGTTGATTTCGGACGTGTGCTGGAAGTTGTTGGGGTTGTGGCCCGGGTCGATGACGACGACCTTGCCCTGGAGGGGGCCGGCGGCTGTGGAGTCGGTGGCGGGGGTCGGGCCCGGCGGCTTGTCGTCGCTCGTCCCGGAGATCGTCGGCGTGGTGGCCGACGGCCGTCCGGCCGCGGTGCCCGACGCATCTCCGTCGCCGGGGTCGCCCACCGCCTCGTACAACACCCAACCGAGCAGGGCTCCTGGCAGGAGGGCGGCGAGCGCGACGGTCAGGGCGCGGCGGCGGCTGCGGCGGGGCTGGGGAGGATCGAAGTCCGGACCTACGTACGACACGCCTGCCACCATACGGGCCGACCACACCCTGTGCCGGGAAGGCGCGGTCGAGCGGCGCCGTAGTTCAGGCCCCTGTCAGACGCCTTTCAGATTTCCGACCCCGTCCGCTTCAGGACCCGCAGCGAGTCCGTGACCGACACCTCCGTGAACGCCCCGGACTTCAGCGCCCGCAGGTATACGCGGTATGGCGCCTGGCCCGTGAACTCGTCCTCCGGGTCCGGGAACACGTCGTGGATGACGAGCAGGCCGCCCTCGGCGACATGCGGGGCCCAGCCCTCGTAGTCGGCGTTCGCGTGCTCGTCGGTGTGGCCGCCGTCGATGAAGACCAGGCCGAGGGGGGTGCCCCAGACCTTCGCCACCTGCGGGGAGCGGCCGACCAGGGCGACGACGTGCTCCTCAAGGTCCGCCTTGTGCAGCGTGCGGCGGAAGGTGGGCAGTGTGTCCATCAGGCCGATCTCGGGGTCGACCGTCTCCGGGTCGTGGTAGTCCCAGCCCGGCTGCTGCTCCTCGCTGCCGCGATGGTGGTCGACCGTGAGGGCCGTCACCCCGGCCTGGCGGGCGGCGTCGGCGAGGAGGATCGTGGAGCGGCCGCAGTACGTGCCGACCTCCAGTAGGGGGAGGCCGAGGAGCCCGGCCTCCAGCGCCGCCGCGTAGAGCGCGAGCCCCTCGCCCACGGGCATGAAGCCCTTCGCCGCCTCGAACGCGGCCAGAATCTTGGGCTTGGGGGCCGGGGGCATGGGGGTCCTTTCGGTCGTGCGTACGTCAGGGCGCCCATGCTGTCGTACCCCCTGACGCCGAAGCGACAGGGGGTACGCGTGGCGTGGATCTCAGGCCGTGCGTGGATCTCAGGCCGTGACCGTCTCCGCCGGCAGCGCCAGGTCCACGTCCACCGCGCTGTCGTCGCCCGCGTGCGTCGCCGACGAGGCGAGCGGGGCGTGGCCGTCGGCCCGGGCGGCCAGGACGTAGGAGCCCTGGGCGGGGACGGCGAGGGCGTAGCTGCCGTCCTGCTCGGAGAGCGTCGCGCCGGCCTGGCGGCCCCGGCGGTCGATCAGGGTCACTTTGGCGCGGGGGACGGGGGTGCCGCCGGCGTCCAGGACGCGGCCGCGGAAGCCGCGCAGGACCTGCTCGGCGCGCTCCAGGTTGGCGTCCTCCTCGCTGCTGGCGCGCAGCTGGGGGTGGGCGGCGGCCGGGCGCTGCTTAGGGAGGAAGAGGGCCAGGAGCAGGCCTACGGCGACCGCGGCGGTCGCGATCAGGAAGGAGATGCGGAAGCCGTGCATCGTCGGGATCTCGACGCCGCCGACGTTGTTCGCGGTGTTGGCCAGCACTATGCCGATGACGGCGCTCGACACGGACGTACCGATGGAGCGCATCAGGGTGTTGAGGCCGTTCGCCGCGCCCGTCTCCGAGGCCGGGACGGCGCCGACGATCAGGGCGGGGAGGGAGGAGTAGGCCAGGCCGATACCCGCGCCGAGGACAACCGAGATGACGAGGCTCTGCCAGGGGGCGCTCATCAGGCCGAGGCCGGCGCCGTAGCCGATGGCGATGATCAGCAGGCCGAGGATGAGGGTGACCTTGGGGCCGTACTTCGCGGAGAGGCGGGCGTAGACAGGGGCGGTGAACATCATCGTCAGGCCCAGCGGGGCAACCAGCAGGCCTGCCACGACCATCGACTGGCCGAGGCCGTAGCCCGTCTCCTTCGGGAGCTGGAGGAGCTGGGGGAGGACGAGCGAGACGACGTAGAAGGAGACCCCGACCATGATCGACGCGAGGTTGGTGAAGAGGACCGCCGGGCGGGCCGTGGTGCGCAGGTCGACGAGGGGGGCCTGGGTGCGCAGCTCGTAGACGCCCCAGAGGAGGAGGACGGCGGCCGACGCGGCGAACATGCCGAGCGTGCTGCCCGACGTCCAGCCCCAGTCGCTGCCCTTGGTGATCGGCAGGAGGAAGAGGACGAGGCCGGCGGAGAGGCCGAGTGCGCCGAGTGTGTCGAAGGAGCCTTCCGCGCGGACCTTGGACTCCGGTACGACGAGGAGGGTGAGGACGATGGCGAGGACACCGAGGCCGGCGGCGCCGTAGAAGAGGGCGTGCCAGTCTGCGTGCTGGGCGACCAGGGCCGCGGCGGGCAGCGCGAGTCCGCCGCCGACGCCGATCGAGGAGCTCATCAGGGCCATCGCCGAGCCGAGCCGTTCGCGGGGCAGCATGTCGCGCATGAGGCCGATGCCGAGCGGGATCGCGCCCATCGCGAAGCCCTGGAGGGTGCGTCCGGCGATCATGAGGAGGAGGGTGCTGGTGAACGCGCTGATCAGAGCGCCGGCCACCATCACCGCCAGGCTGGATATCAGCATGCGCCGCTTGCCGTAGAGGTCCCCGAGGCGGCCCATGATCGGGGTGGCGACGGCGCCCGAGAGCAGCGTCGAGGTCAGGACCCAGGTGGCGTTGCTGGGCGTGGTGTCCAGCAGCTGCGGCAGGTCCTTGATGACCGGGACGAGCAGGGTCTGCATCACCGCGACAACGATGCCCGCGAAGGCGAGGACCGGGACGAGGGCGCCGGAGGTGCGGGTGGTGCCAGTGGCGTCGGAGGTCGCTCTGCCGGTGGGCTGGTCGTTGGTCGTTTGTGTCATGTGAGGGATCAACCCGGTGTGCCTGGGCAACTATTCCGATGCTTTGGCCAGCTAACGATTTTTGACCTTTTCTTGGGCAACGGGCCAAGGGGCTTGGGAACGGGCCTGGACCTGGCCTGGACCCTCACGGAATGGTCCTAGACCGAATTCCCGATGCCAGGAGCGTCGGTCGTTGAGAGCATGACACCCATGCTCGAAGCCGCCGACGTCTCCCGCGCCTCCCGCCGCACCGTACCGCCCACCTGGCTGGTGCTGACTCTCGCCTGCGCCGGGCAGTTCCTGGTCGTGCTCGACGTGTCCGTCGTGAACGTGGCGCTGCCGTCGATGCGGGCCGATCTGGGGCTGAGCGCGCAAGGCCTGCAATGGGTGGTGAACGCGTACGCGATCGCCTTCGCGGGGTTCATGCTGCTCGGCGGGCGGGCAGGCGATCTGTACGGCCGTAAGCGGATGTTCCTCGTCGGGCTCGGTCTGTTCACCCTGGCCTCGCTGGCCGGCGGGCTGGCCCAGCAGGACTGGCAGCTGTTGGTCGCGCGGGCCGTGCAGGGGCTGGGCGCGGCGGTGCTGGCGCCCTCGACGCTCACGATCCTGACGGCGGCGGTCCCGGAGGGGGCGGCGCGGGCGCGGGCGATCGGAACGTGGACCGCCGTCGGCGCGGGCGGTGGCGCGGCGGGCGGGCTCGTCGGCGGGGTGCTGGTGGATGTGCTGTCGTGGCGCTGGGTGCTGCTGATCAACGTGCCGGTGGGCGCGGTGGTGCTGGCCGGTGCCGTGTGGTGGCTCGCGGAGGGCCGGGCCGGGGACGGGCGGCGGCTGGATCTGCCTGGGGCGGTGCTGGTGACGGCCGGGCTGGCGACGCTGGCGTACGGCATTTCGCAGACGGAGGCCTCGGGCTGGTCGGCGGCCGCCACGGTCGTACCCCTGCTCGCGGGCCCGGCCCTGCTCGGTGTCTTCCTCGTCGTGGAGTCGCGTACGGCGGCTCCGCTGATGCCGCTCGGGCTGTTCCGGGTGCGGGCGGTGTCGTCGGCGAACGTGGCGATGTTCCTGTGCGGGTCGGCGATGTTCTGCATGTGGTTCTTCATGACGCTGTACGCGCAGAACGTCCTCGGCTACACCCCGCTGGAGGCCGGCCTGGCGCTGGTGCCGAGCTCGCTGGCCGTGCTCGTCGGCTCCAAGCTCGCGCCGCGGCTCATGCCGGTGCTGGGCGCGCGCAACGTGGCGGTGCTGGGCACGGTCGTCGCGGCTGTCGGCTTCGGCTGGCAGTCGACCATGGACGTGCAGGGCGCGTACGTCATCTCGATCATGGTGCCGGGGATCCTGATGATGCTGGGCGCGGGTCTGGGGGCGACCCCCCTCGCGGCGCTGGCCACGGCGGGGGCACAGCCGGGTGAGGCCGGGCTGGTGTCGGGGCTGGTCAACACCTCGCGCACGATGGGGGGTTCGCTGGGGCTCGCGGTCATGTCGACGCTGGCGGCGGCGCGTTCGGGGCTTGCGGGAGATTCAGCGCATTCAGTGCATTCGCATTCGGCGGGGAGCGGGGTGCCGCAGGCGCTGACGGACGGGTACGCGTTGGTGTTTCGTACGTCGGCGGTGGTGCTCGTGGCGGGGGCGCTGCTGATGCTGCTGTGGCTGCCGAGAAAAAGATCCGCGTCCTGAGGCAACGGTCCGGGAGGCTCATGGACTCCTTTGAATATCTAGGGAGGTGCCCATGGGGGATCGCAAGGCGGCTCGGGACTCGGAGTTCCAGAGCTTTGTCATCGGCCGCTGGCCGCGGCTGATGCGGACGGCATTTCTCCTCACGGGGGAGCAGCACGCCGCGGAGGATCTGGTTCAGTCGACGCTGGAGCGGGTCTACGTGGCCTGGCGCAGTGTCGGCTCGGCCGACGACCCGGAGGCGTATGTACGGCGCGTGATGATCAACGCGCACGCACGCAAACACCGCAGAAGGCTCAGGGAGTTCCTCGCGCCGAAGGACGACTCCGGCCTGGTGCGCGAGGTGGCGGACACCGGTGACCGCATCGCCCAGGCCGATGACCGCAGTGCCCTGCTGTCGGCGCTCGCCCAACTGCCGCCACGGCAGCGGGAGGCGGTGGTCCTGCGGTACTGGGAGGACCTGACCGAGACGCAGACGGCGGAGGCGATGGGCTGCTCCGTCGGCGCGGTGAAGAGCAACGCGGCCAAGGGGATCGCGAAACTCCGCGCCATACCGGGACTGGCCGAGATGGTGACGCAGGGAGGGCGTAAGCGATGAGCGCGGACCGGGAGACGAACCACGGCATGACCAGTCACGACATGACCCACACGGACATCGCCCTCATGCTGGCCGACGCCGCGGACGAGGTGGAAATCGGCATAGCCCCCTACCAGGCGGTGATCCGGGGCGGCCGCCGCCGCAGGGCCCGCCGCTGGGCGGTGGCGACGGCCACGGCGCTGGTGCTGGTCGGATCGACGGGGACGCTGGCCCTGGCGGGACTGCCGGGCGGGGACGGGAGCAGGGGCTCCCACGTGGCGACGCAGCCACCGTCGGCGGAGGACCGGCATGTGTATGTGCCGCAGCGATCCACGATCGCGACCGGCAATGACCACGGCAAGGAGTGGTGGGTCACGATCGATGTGTGGGGTGCGCCGAGGGACGCGGCGGAGGCACAGGCCCAGTGGGCGGCGATGGCCACCTACGGCGGCCGGCCGGTGGACAAGCCCTCCGAACTGATCGGCAAGAAGGCGTTCTTCGTGGCCCGGACCTACGGCGCCGGCGCCGAGCCGCAGATCACCATGCTGGACGTGTTCACCAAGGAGGACAGCAGCATGTCCGGCAGGGACATCGAGACCGCCGCACTCCCGCTGGACCCGGACTCCGAAGGCCCCAACCGCCTGGTGATCGGCCAGGTCGGCAAGACCGCCCGGACCGTTACCTGCACCTGGCAGGACGGCACGATGACCGACGTACGCAGGGTGCCGGCGGGTTACGACATCAACACCGACGACCAGGTGATCCGCCCGGTGGACGGCTCCCCGGTGAACTGGTTCGTGTGCCTGGCGCCGGATGACACGGTGGCCAAGGCGGCGTATGTGTCGGAGTAGGGAGAGGGAGCGGAGAGGCCCGCATGGGCGGCGGGGGCTACAGCCACCCCTGCCGACGTGCCTCCCGCAGCGCCTCCGTCCGGTCGCGGGTGCCCGTCTTGCCGATCGCGGAGGAGAAGTGGTCGCGGACCGTCGACTCGGAGAGGTGGAGCTTGCCGGCGATGTCGGCGACCGTCGCGCCGTCCGCCGAGGCGTCGAGGACCTCGCACTCGCGGGCGGTGAGCGGGTTGGGGCCGGTGCTGAGGGCAGCCGCCGAGAGGGCCGGGTCGATCACCGTCTCGCCGGTCAGGACGCGGCGGATGGCGACCGTCAGTTCCTCCACCGGGCCGTCCTTCACCAGGAAACCGGCGGCTCCCGCCTCCATGGCCCGGCGCAGATGTCCGGGGCGGCCGTACGTCGTCAGGATCAGTACGCGGCAGTCGGGGACCTGGTCGCGCAGCTCGGCCGCGGCGTCCAGCCTGCTGAGGACCGGGAGTTCGAGGTCGAGGAGGGCGACGTCCGGGCGGTAGGCGAGGGCGGTGTCCACGAGGGCGTCCCCGGCCGACACCTGCGCCACGACCTCGATGTCCGGCTCCATCCCGAGTAGTAAGGCGAGCGCCCCGCGTGCCATGCCCTGGTCCTCGGCGAGCAGGACCCTGATGGACTTGGCGGGCCGGTGGTCCCGGGGCGTCTCGTTCACAGGTCCAGCGTATGGGGAACGGGCCTGGTGAGAGCGGGGTGGCGCCACCCCGGCCGGAACCGGTTGCCGGGGGAACCGGTTATCGAGGGGCGCCACCCGTCACGATCACGTCAGACCGACGGCGTTCGTGATGAGCA
This sequence comes from Streptomyces sp. DT2A-34, assembly GCF_030499515.1. Taxonomy (NCBI): domain Bacteria; kingdom Bacillati; phylum Actinomycetota; class Actinomycetes; order Kitasatosporales; family Streptomycetaceae; genus Streptomyces; species Streptomyces sp. DT2A-34. The sequence goes on from NZ_JASTWJ010000001.1 coordinate 7,229,489, forward strand.
GACTCACGGTCACGGAGGAGACGAAGCCGCCCCCTCCCCCGATGAGCGCTGTGGGGAGTCCGGCGCCTCCTGCGCTCATGAGGATTCCGACGACGATGCCCGCGATGATCGACAACAGGGCAACGATGACAACGACGAAGACCCGGTGATTGCACACCGGCGACGGAGCAGACAAGGACGATCCTTCCGAGTTCTGTCAGAACATCGGCATCCGGATCCCGTGGGAGAAAGTGCACACGCCACCCGGACGGCCCATGTCCATGCACTGAGGCCGTAACCGCGGAAAGCCGCTCAGGGAGCGGGCCCCGGATAACCACGCGGCGGAACCGGCGTGGCCCAAGTGGTTCATGTGCATCCCCCTGCGCGTCGTCCTGGCTCATCGGAGTCCGTTGGCGCGGAGTCCGATGACTCGGAACCCGTTGACTGGGCCCGGGCCAGTCTACCGCCGGGGCATACAACGAGGCGTGATCGCAAGGGAGTTGATGACCGGATAGCGGCGATCGGTGGTTTGGCCGACCGCCATGAACGGCAGGCGAATCCGTGAAGGGGCCGGTGAGGCAACCCATGAAGGAATCCGTGAATGTGGCTCGAAGTCGCCACTGGGCTCACAGCCTCCGGCGGCGAGGGGGCTGGATCGAGAGGCGCGATCTGATGAATCGTCAGGAGCCTTCACAAGTGCGGGGCGCTCGGCTATACAGGGGGCGCCGGACTGGAACGCGTTCTAGAACGGCCCGTGACGACCTCGGTGCGGCCGACGGTGCGGACGGCCGTACCGAGGTCTCCGATCCCAAGAGCGAGCCTTCAGGAGCCCCATGCCCATCGACGCGGCCAAGGCCGTCGCAGCAGAGCCCCGGACGGGCGAGATCACCTGGACCTCCAAGGACGTGCAGCTCTACCACCTCGGTATCGGAGCGGGCACCCCGGCGACCGACCCCGACGAGCTGCGCTACACCCTGGAGTCCCGGCTGCACGTCCTGCCGAGCTTCGCCACCGTCGCGGGCTCCGGCTCGCCCGGCGTGATCAACGGCCTGTCCATGCCCGGCATCGAGGTCGACCTCGCCCGCGTCCTGCACGGCGGGCAGACGCTGACGATCCACCGGCCCATCCCGGCCGAGGGCACCGCGACCGCCACCGGCCGCATCGCCGCCGTCTACGACAAGGGCAAGGCGGCCGTGCTCGTGATGCGCACCGACGTCGCGGACGCCGACGGCCCGCTGTGGACCAACGACGCCCAGATCTTCGTCCGCGGAGAGGGCGGTTGGGGCGGTGACCGGGGACCGTCCGCCCGTCTCGAACCCCCCGTCGGCGAGCCCACCCGGACCGTCGAGCGGCCCGTCCGTGAGGACCAGGCCCTGCTGTACCGCCTGTCCGGCGACTGGAACCCGCTGCACGCCGACCCGGAGTTCGCCAAGGTCGCCGGTTTCGAGCGGCCCATCCTGCACGGGCTGTGCACCTACGGCATGACCCTCAAGGCGGTCGTCGACACGCTGCTCGGCGGGGACGTGACCCGGGTGCGCTCGTACACCACCCGGTTCGCCGGGGTCGTGTACCCGGGGGAGACCCTGCGCATCCGCATGTGGCGGCAGGAGGGCGACGCCGTCCGGGTGGCCGTGAGCGCGGTCGAGCGGGACGACGCGCCCGTCCTCGCCGACACCGTCGTCGAGCACGCCTGATGCCGGACGCACCTGACGTCGAGCACGCCTGACGTCGAACACGCCGGATCGGACGCACCTGACGTCGAACCCACCGGACGTCGGACGTATCTGACGTCGTCGAACACACCTGAGTCCAGAACGCCGTACGAGGGGAGCCGCACCATGCGAGCAGCCGTACTGCACGAGATCGGTCAGGACAAGCTCGAGGTCCTCGACGACGTCGAGGCGGTGGGCTTCGGGCCCGGCAAGGTGAGGGTCCGGGTGCGGGCGACCGGGCTGTGCCACTCGGACCTGTCCGCGATGGCGGGGGTGCTTCCGCAGCCGGGGCCGTTCGTGCCCGGTCACGAGGGCGCGGGCGAGATCGTCGAAGTCGGGGAGGGCGTGAGCCGCCTGAAGCCCGGCGACCGGGTCGTCGTCTGCTGGCTGCCCGCCTGCGGCGCCTGTCCCGCCTGCAAGCGCGGCCAGACCGAGCTGTGCCTGGCCGGGTTCATGAACGCCGGCGCCCCCAACTTCAAGCGCCCCGGCGGCACTCCGTCGGACGTCTTCGGCTTCGCCGGTACCGGTACCTTCGCCGAGGAGGTCGTCGTCGACGCCGGATGCGCGGTGCCGATCCCCGACGACGTGCCCTTCGACATCGCCGCCCTCATCGGCTGCGGGGTGACCACGGGGCTCGGCGCCGCACTCAACACCGCGGACGTGGAGGCCGGTTCGTCGGTCGCCGTCATCGGCTGCGGCGGCGTCGGGATCTCCGCGATCCAGGGCGCCCGGCTCAAGGGGGCCGCCGAGATCGTCGCCGTCGACCCGGTCGCCTCGCGCCGGGAGTCCGCGCTCAGGTTCGGGGCCACCAGGGCCGTTTCGCCGGACGAGCTGGCCGACGCCAAGCAGCAGGTCACCGCCGGCGAGGGCTTCGACTACGTCTTCGAGGTCGTCGGCAAGTCCGCCACCGCCCGCACGGCCTACGAGACCACCCGGCGCGGCGGCACACTCGTGGTCGTGGGCGCCGGAGCGATGGACGACTTCCTCCAGCTCAACATGTTCGAGCTGTTCTTCGACGAGAAGCGGATCCTGCCGTCCATGTACGGCGGCGGAGACGTCCTGCGCTCCTACGAGCGGACGATCGCGCTCTGGCGCGCGGGCCGCATCGACCTCGCCGGCCTGATCACCCACCGCGTGCCGCTGGCCGACGTCAACGAGGCCCTGGACCAGATGCGGACGGGCACGGCGCTGCGTACGTGCATCGAGATCTGAACCCACCGCCTGCGAAGGGACGTCGATGTCATTGCCACTCCAGGGACTGTCCGCCATCGTCACCGGCGCCGGCCGCGGTCTGGGCCGGGCCGAGGCGCTCGAACTCGCCCGGCTCGGCGCGGCCGTCGTCGTCAACGACTACGGGCAGCCGGGCCGGGACGGCTCGGGCGAGGCCTCCACCGGGCCCGCCGAGGAGGTCGCCGCCGAGATACGGAAGGCGGGCGGCAGGGCGCTCGCCCACACCGGGGACGTCGCCGACTTCCAACAGGCCGGTCAGCTGGTCGAGTTGGCGATCGCCGAGTTCGGCAAGCTGGACATCCTGGTCAACAACGCGGGCATCCTGCGCGACCGCATGGTCTTCTCCATGGCGGAGGAGGAGTGGGACTCGGTGATCCGGGTCCACCTCAAGGGCCACTTCAACACCATCCGCTTCGCCGCCGCGCACTGGCGCGAGCGGTCCAAGGCGGCGGGAGGGCCGGTCTACGGGCGAGTCGTGAACACCTCGTCGGAGGCGTTCCTCGCGGGTTCCGCGGGACAGCCCAACTACGCGGCGGCCAAGGGCGGAATCGTCGGGCTCACCACCTCCACGGCCCTCGCGCTCGCCAAGTACGGCGTGACGGCGAACGCCATCTGCCCACGCGCCCGGACCCGTATGACCGAGGACGTCTTCGCGGGCCTCGACCAGCCGGACCACGGCCTGGACCCGCTCGCTCCCGAGCATGTCGCCCCACTCGTCGGCTACTTGGCCTCGCCCGCCGCCGCCCGGATCAACGGCCAGCTGCTCGTCGTGCACGGCGGCATGGTCGCGATCGTCGAACGGCCGCGGGTCGCCGCGAAGTTCGACAGCAAGCAGGAGGCCTTCACGTACGACGAGCTGGACGCCGTACTCGGTCCGCACTACGCGGACCGGCCGCAGGGGGAGACCTTCGGTGCGGTGGAGGCGCTGGGCCTGAAGAGGACGTAGAGACGGGAACGGGACGGGGACGAAACGGGAACGGCCCCGTCCCGCAGGGGGACAGGGCCGTATGCCGTTGCCGGCGCGCGGCGTCAGGCCGCCGTCTCGGTCTCCTCGACCGGCTTGCGGTGACGGCCGCGGGGAGCCGCCTCGCTGTCGTGGGCCGAGACGGGACCCCGGTGCCTGCCGTGGCCGGAGGCCTTGTGAACGTCGTGAACGTCGGCCGGCCCCGGCTGGGTCGTGCTGGCGTTACTCATCGGAAAACTCACCCCGTCAACATGATCTTTCTTACAGCCGGGCGAGTTTAACCAGACGACCACGGGCCGAATCCAGGCGGCCACGCCAACCGCCACTACTTCGTTACAAGACCACCCAACGGCGCTTGCTGCAACGGCACGGGGCGCGTCGCCGCGGGGACCGAGGGGGCCTCCGTGGGTGCCGCGTCATGCCGTTGGCCCTCCGCGGCGCCGTCGTGGCTTGTCGCGCCCGCGCGGCGGCAGCCGCAATTCGAATCCGGCCCCGCGCCCCTTTGGGGCGCCTCCCACCGCGCTACTCCACAGGGCACCGCCCTCGTCGTGTACGGCAGTTGCAGCACCCCGTCCCGCGACCACAGCCCGGCCCCCGCCAACCACCCCTCGGGCGCCGGAAGATGACGTACCCGGCGCTCGGCCGGCCGCCACACACCCACCCAGCTCCCGACCGGCCCGTCGATGCGCAGCGCCACCCCGCAGCTCTCCGGCGTCAGCACCTGCCCCGGCTGGATCGCGAACGGCGTCACCGCGCAGTCGGGCACCCGCAGGCACTCCGGGAAGCGCACCGGCAGGGTGCTGCCCAGCACCCCCCAGCCCAACCGTTCCCGCCCCGGCGAGGGCGCGTCCGAGCGGATCAGCAGCAGCCCGCTGTCCGGGTCGGCGAGCAGCAGCCGGTCGTCGCTGTCGTCCGCGATCTGCAGCAGCGGCGACACCTCGCCGCCCCGCTCCAGATCGACCACGACGGCCTTCGTGCGGCCCCCGGACCCCCGGTCGAGCGCCAGCATCCGCCCGCCCCGGTCCAGCCACACCCCGCCCGAGCAGCGCCCCGGGACCTCCGCGACCTGCTCCGGCCCGAAGGCGCCCCCCGCCACCAGCCACACCGCGCTGGAGCGCCGGCCCGCCGCGAGGGCGTACGCCTTGTCGCCGCCCGGCGCCGGGGGCAGCATCCGCAGCCGGGTCCCCTCGTCCGGGCACTGGACCGCGCCCAGCGGCAGCTCACCGGTGCCGGGCCCGGTCGGGTAGAGCAGCGAGAAGATGTGCCGTCCGTCGGTGGGGCGGCGGATGAGGACCCGGCCGTCGCCCATGGGCTGCACCTCGGTGCCGGGCTCCTCCGGCTGGTGGGCGGGCAGCGGCACGGCGTAGGGCTCGGGGCCGTCCAGGGTCCAGCGCTCCGGGAACCAGCAGTCGCCGTCCAGCGCGAGACGGGCGGCGTAGGAACCGTCCGCCGTGATGGTGCATACCGCCCGAGGCACATCGTCGTCCTCATGCTCCGCCGCGGGCTCGATTGCACAGGCCGTCATGGTCCGGTCACCTCCAGTGACGAAGCTAGTTTTCGCACGCACAGGCGTGGGATCGGCGGGGTCCCCCTTTCACACAAAGGGGTGGCCGAGGAACGATTCGCCTGAGGAAACGGGGGGATTGTGCTGAGCCGGGCCGGTCGCGGCCACGGGGTGGCCAGTAGCCGGCCACGGACGCGATCCGCGCAGGACGCGAGCGGCTCCGGCACCGGTACAGCCGTACGGACCAGCCAGGTAGCCTTGCCCTCGTGCCCCGTCTGTCTGAAGTCATCGCCGCGCTGGAGAACCTGTGGCCCGCCGAGCGGGCCGAGTCCTGGGACGCGGTCGGCACCGTCGTGGGCGACCCCGACCAGGAGGTCTCCCGGGTCCTGTTCGCCGTCGACCCGGTCCAGGAGATCGTGGACGAGGCGGTGAAACTGGGCGCCGACCTGCTGGTCACCCACCACCCGCTCTACCTGCGCGGGACGACGACGGTCGCCGCCTCCACCTTCAAGGGCCGGGTCGTCCACACCCTGATCAAGAACGACATCGCGCTGCACGTCGCGCACACCAACGCGGACACGGCCGACCCGGGAGTCAGTGACGCGCTGGCCGGTGCGCTCGATCTGCGGGTCGTGCGACCGCTGGTGCCGGACCCGACCGACCCGGACGGCCGCCGCGGCCTGGGCCGCGTCTGCGAGCTCGACCACCCGGTCACCGTCCGCGAACTCGCCGCCCGCGCCGCCGAACGGCTGCCCGCCACCGCACAGGGCATCCGCGTGGCCGGCGACCCCGAGGCGACGGTCCGCACCATCGCCGTCAGCGGCGGCTCCGGCGACAGCCTCTTCGACCAGGTGCGCGCCGCCGGCGTCGACGCCTTCCTCACCGCGGACCTCCGCCACCACCCGGCGTCCGAGGCCGTCGCCCACAGTCCTCTCGCGCTGCTCGACGCGGCGCACTGGGCCACCGAATGGCCCTGGTGCGAGCTGGCCGCCGCCCAGCTCGACGAGATCTCCGACCGCAACGGATGGGACCTGCGCGTCCACGTCTCGAAGACGGTCACCGACCCCTGGACCGCCCACGCGGCATCCACCGCCCACCCGTCGCCCGCCACCACCCTTCCAACGAGCGCTTCGCGCGCCCCCTCCCACTCGACATCTGGAGCCCCCAACTGAACGCCGAGCCCGCCGACCAGATCCGCCTCCTCGACGTCCAGGCCCTCGACGTCCGTCTCCAGCAGCTCGCGCACAAGCGGAAGTCGCTGCCGGAGCACGCCGAGATCGAGACGCTGAGCAAGGACCACACGCAGCTGCGTGACCTGCTCGTGGCCGCGCAGACCGAGGAGAGCGACTGCGCCCGCGAGCAGACCAAGGCCGAGCAGGACGTGGACCAGGTGCGCCAGCGCGCCGCCCGCGACCAGCAGCGCCTGGACTCCGGCGCCATCACCTCCCCGAAGGACCTGGAGAACCTCCAGCACGAGATCGCCTCCCTCGCCAAGCGCCAGGGCGACCTGGAGGACATCGTCCTGGAGGTCATGGAGCGCCGTGAGTCCGCGCAGGAGCGGGTCGCCGAGCTGACCGAGCGCGTCGGCTCCGTCCAGTCGAAGATCGACGACGCGACCGCCCGCCGGGACGCGGCGTTCAAGGAGATCGACGGCGAGGTGGCGACGGTGACGAAGGAGCGCGAGGTCATCGCGGCCGCCGTCCCGGCCGACCTCCTCAAGCTCTACGACAAGCTGCGCCAGCAGCAGGGCGGCGTCGGCGCGGCCAGGCTGTACCAGCGCACCTGCCAGGGCTGCCGTCAGGAGCTCGCCATCACCGAGCTGAGCGAGATCCGCGCGGCGGCGCCGAACACGGTGGTGCGGTGCGAGAACTGCCGCCGGATTCTGGTGCGCACCTCCGAGTCCGGCCTGTAGGTCGGCAAGGGGCTTTCGGCAAGGGGCTTTCGGTACGGGGCTTTCGGTGCGGGGTTTTCGGTAAGGGGCTTGGGTCGTGCGGGAGTTCATCGTCGAGGCCGACGGCGGTTCACGGGGCAACCCGGGGCCGGCGGGCTACGGTGCCGTGGTCGTCGACGCGGCCACGGGTCAGACGCTGGCCGAGGCGGCCGAGTACATCGGCATCGCCACGAACAACGTCGCCGAGTACCGGGGCCTGCTCGCCGGCCTGCGCGCCGCACGTGAGCTGGATCCGACGGCCACGGTCCACGTCCGGATGGACTCCAAGCTGGTCATCGAGCAGATGTCGGGTCGCTGGAAGATCAAGCACCCCGACATGAAGCCGCTGGCGTTCGAGGCGGCGCGGATCCTGCCGGCGACGCAGGTGACGTACGAGTGGATCCCCCGGGAGCAGAACAAGCACGCCGACCGGCTGGCCAACGAGGCGATGGACGCCGGAAAGCGGGGGGAACAGTGGTCGGCGGCGGCTTCCACGGCGGAGCTGGAGGCGGCCGACGCGAGGACTGCGCCGGCCGCCGTGACGGACGCGGCCGCGGCGGCCGCGGTGACCGAGGAGATCGCCGTGACCGCGGCGGAGCCCGAGCCGTCCGGCCCGCCGACAGACGCCGCCGCGAAGGCAGCGGCCGATGTCAGGGCCGCGCGCACCGTGGCCACGCCCTCGTCCGGCTGGGCTCCCGCCGACATGGGGGCGCCGGCCACCTTCGTGCTGCTGCGGCACGGGGAGACGCCGCTCACCCCCCAGAAGCGGTTCTCCGGCAGTGGCGGTACCGATCCGTCCCTCTCCGACATCGGCCGGGAGCAGGCCGAGCGCGTGGGCGCCGCCCTCGCCCGGCGCGGCACCATCCAGGCCATCGTGGCGTCGCCGCTCGCCCGTACCCGGGAGACCGCCGGCATCGTCGCCGCCCGCCTCGGCCTCGACGTGACCGTCGACGACGGGCTGCGCGAGACCGACTTCGGCGCCTGGGAGGGGCTCACCTTCGGCGAGGTCCGCGAGCGCTACCCGGACGACCTCACCGCCTGGCTGGCCGACCCGGAGGCCCGCCCCACCGGCGACGGCGAGAGCTTCGCGGCGACCGCGACCCGCATCGCCGCCACCCGCGACAAGCTGATCGCGGCGTACACGGGCCGCACGGTCCTCCTCGTCTCGCACGTCACCCCGATCAAGACGTTCGTACGCCTTGCCCTGGGCGCCCCACCCGAGTCCCTGTTCCGCATGGAACTCTCGGCGGCCTCCCTCTCGGCGGTGGCGTACTACGCCGACGGCAACGCGAGCGTACGGCTCTTCAACGACACGTCACACCTGCGCGCCTGAACCCCTGAGCCCCGCTGCCTCCCGCGCCAGCGCCTCGACCCGCCCCCAGTCGCGCGCGGCCACCGCGTCCGCCGGAAGCATCCAACTCCCGCCGACGCAGCCGACGTTGGGCAGGGCGAGGTAGTCGGGAGCCGTCGCGGGTCCGATCCCTCCGGTCGGACAGAACCGCGCCTGCGGCAACGGTCCCGCCAGCGACCTCAGATATGCCGTACCGCCCGCCGCCCGCCGCCCGCCGCCCGCCGCCTGCGCCGGGAAGAACTTCATCTCCCGCACCCCGCGCTCAAGGAGTGCCACGACCTCGGACGTGGTGGACACCCCGGGCAGGAACGGCACCCCGGACGCCCGCATCGCCCCCAGCAGTACGTCCGTCCAGCCGGGACTCACGAGAAACCGCGCCCCGGCCGCCACGCTCTCCGTCACCTGCGCCGGCGTGATCACGGTCCCCGCTCCGACCACTGCCTCCGGCACGGCACCCGCGATCTCCCGGATCGCGTCCAGCGCCGCCGGCGTCCGCAGCGTCACCTCGATCGCGGGGAGCCCGCCGGTGACGAGTGCCCGCGCCAGCGGTACGGCATCGGAGGCGTCCTCGATGACGACGACGGGAACCACGGGGGCGAGATCCAGCACGGAGACGGGCAGGGGAGAGGCCATGGCCTCATCCTGCCGCGCGGTGAACAGCATGTGCAAAGGTCGTTGCGCATGCTGCAATGGGTAGACGGTCGGGCTCAGTGGACGTCCGTCACCAGCACATCCAGCGTCCACGTCTTCCCGGCCTTGGCCGGCGCCTCCACCTCCACCTCGTACCCGAGGTCCCGCAGCGCCTCGACCAGCTCGGCCGGCCCACCGGGAGCCGCCCCCGCCGTCAGCAGACTCCGTACGATCCGCCCCTTCGTCGCCTTGTTGAAGTGGCTGACGACCTTCCGGGTCGGCGCGTGCAGCACCCGTACCGTCGCCGTCCGCCCGGCCACCTCGCCCTTCGGCCGCCACGCCGCCGCGTACGCCGACGACCGCAGATCCAGCACCAGCCCGTCCCCGGCCGCCTCGGGCAGCACGTCCGCCATCGGCGCCCGCCAGTACGCGCCGAGCGCACCGAGGGCGGGCAGCTTCACGCCCATCGAGCAGCGGTAGGAGGGGATGCGGTCGTTGACGTGCACCGCACCCCAGAGCCCCGAGAAGACGAGCAGCGACCGGGCCGCCCGCTTCTTCGCCGCCGCGTCCAGCGACGCCAGGTCGAGGGCGTCGTACAGCACGCCGGTGTAGATCTCCCCGGCCGGCCGCGCTCCCGCCGTCCGCAGCCCGGCGTTCTTGGCGACCTCGCCGCGCAGCCCCTCACTCAGCCCGAGTACGTCCCGCGCCTTGTCCTCGTCGCCGCCGCACAGCTCGACCAGCTCACTCAGCACGGCCTCCCGGGCCTCGCTCAGCCCGGGCAGGGACAACGACTCCAGCTTCAGCGGCGCACCCCGACCGGACGAGGCCTTGCCTTCGGAAGGCGGCAGCAGGACAAGCACACGTACTCCTTCACTCGAACTCCGCCACAGCGTACGGCGTGCCGCTGGGCGGTCCTCGCCCTACGCTCGTCGTATGCCTCGCCGCCCCATCCGCGTGACCGGCGCCCCCGAGGGCCCGCTGCGGGCCGCGCTCGCCGCGCTGCGTACCAAGCTCAAGGTCCCCGCCGGGTTCTCGCCCGAGGTGCTCGCGGCCGCCGAGCAGGCCGCGAAGGCGCCGGCGCTGCCGGAGCACGACGCCACCGACGTCCCCTTCTTCACCATCGACCCGCCCGGCTCCACCGACCTGGACCAGGCGATGCACCTGTCCCGGCAGGGCACCGGCTACCGCGTCCGGTACGCCATCGCCGACGTCGCCGCCTTCGTCGTACCCGGCGGGCCGCTGGACAAGGAGGCGCACCGGCGGGTGATGACCCTGTACTTCCCCGACCTCCGCATCCCGCTGCACCCACAGGTGCTCAGCGAGGACGCCGCGAGCCTGTTGCCCGAGCGGACCCGCCCGGCCGCGCTGTGGACCATCGACCTCGACGCGAGCGGCCGTACGATCGCCGTCGACGTCCGCCGCGCCCTGGTGCGCAGCCGGGCCAGGCTCGACTACGCGGGCGTGCAGGCGCAGATCGACGCCGATACGGCGGAGGAGCCCCTGGTTCTGTTGAAGACGATCGGCCTGCTGCGCGAACAGCTGGAGATCGAACGCGGCGGCATCTCACTGAGCGTCCCCGAGCAGGAAATCGTCGAACAGGACCACAGCTACGAGCTGACCTACCGCGTCCCGCTCCCGGTCGAGGGCTGGAACGAGCAGCTCTCCCTGCTCACCGGCATGGCCGCCGCCCAGCTGATGCTGGGGCACGGCACGGGCATCCTGCGCACCCAGGCACCGACCACGGCCGGCAAGCTCGACGAGCTGCGCCGTACCGCGCACGCCCTGCACATCGACTGGCCGCACCATGTCTCGTACGCCCAAGTGGTGCGCTCCCTCGACCCGGCCGAGCCGCGGCACGCGGCCTTCCTCCAGGCGTGCACCGGGCTGATGAACCGCGCCGAGTACACCGTCTTCAAAGGCGGCAACCTGCCACCGCACCCCACACACGCCGCCGTCGCCGCGCCCTACGCGCACTGCACGGCCCCGCTGCGGCGCCTCGTCGACCGGTACGCCGCCGAGATCTGCCTCGCCGCCGTCGCCGGCCGGGAGCCGCCCGGCTGGGTGCTCGCCGGGCTCGAAACCGTGCGGCGGCGGATGGCCGAGAGCGGCGGACGCGCGGGAAGCATCGAACGCAAGTGCGTCGACCTCGTGGAGGCCGCCGTGCTCAAGGACCGGGTGGGCGAGATCTTCGAGGGCTGCGTGGTCGAGCGGGAGCACCCCGGGCACGACGGAAAAGTGGAACCCGGCGTCGTACAACTGGCGTCCCCCGCGGTCATCGGCGACATCACGGGAACGACCGAGGATTCCCTCGGCGAGCGCCGCCCCGTCCGCCTCACCCGGGCGGACATGAAGGCCCCGACGGTGAGCTTCGCGCTCGCCTGACCGGCTGGGCGCGGCTCACGCGGGCCGATCCGGGAGTGGGGAAGGCGCGGTCCGCTCCGGCGTGACGGCTGTGATCTCCCGGATTTCCCTTACGAGGCGGTCGGCGTCGTCGGCGTGGAAGCGGACGAGGTGGACGTCGCGCCGACGGCCGAGGAAGGTGAAGTGGGGGACGGTCTCGCCGAGTTGAAGGGTGACGGAGGTCTGCGAGCCCACGGCGACGTCGAGTTCCCCGTCGGCCCGCTCATGGGTGGTACGCAGCTCGCGCCGCACGCTCGCGACTTTCTCCAGCGGTATGCGAAGGTCGACGTGGACGCCACGCCGGATGCGCAGGAAGCCGGAGTCGAGCACGTGTGGCCGTACGACGGAGGCGGCGTGCAGACCGATGATGATCACGACGGTGTACACATCGAGTGCGAGCCACACCCGGTGCACGGTGGGGAAGTCCCGCAGCAGCACCGACATGGTCACCGACTCGACCACGCACACGAAGGCGAACCCGAACATCACCGGTCCCTGCCCACGCGCATAGCCGAAGGCGAGCCCGCCGTCCGTGACGTGCCGACGCCGGGCCACCCAGAGCACGAGGCAGACCAGCAGCCGCAGTTCATGCCGGACCAGCGTGCGTACGGCTGTCACGATCCCTCCTCCATGAGCGACCGCAAGGCGCGGCGGATCGCCTCCGCCTGTGCCGGGGCGAAGTCGGCGTAGAAGGCGCGCAGGAAGCTGTTGTCCTGGTCGATGTCGGCCTCCGTGAGCAGTTCGCGGGGGATCAGCTCGGCGAGCAGCCGGGCCGCCTCGGTCACCCGCGGGTCGTCGGGCTCGGCATCGTCGAGGGCGTCGAGCAGCGCATACGTCTCGTGCGCCCGCGCCACGGCATCCGGACTCCCCAGCGCACCGCTCCACAGGGACATCAACTGCTCCCGGACCTCCGGCGACGCCGCCGTGTCGAGCAGCGCGAGGATCTCCCGGTCCTTGGCGGCCATGGGGGAGTCGGACAGGCCGGACAGCCGGCCGGTCCGGGCGAACAACTCACTGAGCTCGGGCGAAACGGGCCCCTCGGCGGGCAACTCCTCCGCCTCGAGCAGCGCCCGAAGCCGGGCCCGCCGCTCCCGGAGCGCCGCCTCCTGCCGGGCTAGGTCCTCATCCAGCTCGGTGAGCACCTCCACGAGATCCTTCCCGGCATCCTCGGCCAGCACGTCCCGCACCTCCGCGAGCCCCAGCCCCAGCTCGGTCAGCCGCCGGATCCGGGCAAGGACGACGGCATGCCGCAGGGTGTAGTCCCGGTAGCCGTTCGGACGCCGCTCGGGCTCGGGCAGCAGCCCCTGATGGTGGTAGTGCCGCACGGTCCGCGTGGTGACGCCGACGGCGGCGGCGAGTTCTCCGATCCGCATGGGATCAGTAGAGACGTTGACGTCGCGGCAGGGTCAAGCGAGCACGTTCGGGGAGACGGACGGGGTGAGATGGCGAGATCGGGGAGGCGTCGTCGTGGTGGCAGGTTTCGGGGTGGCGGGTCACGGTGGCAGGTGGTGGTTGCACGTAGGGGTGGCGGGTCGTGGTGGCACGTCGCGCTGGCGCCGGGGCCGATCATGCGCGGCGGGCGCCCCCGGCAGACGGGTAACATGGTCGACACGGCAGACGAGCCGGGCGGGCGGCCGCGTGGAGTACCCCCAGGGGGCTCCCCGAGGAACGTCCGGGCTCCACAGGGCAAGGTGGTGGCTAACGGCCACCCGGGGTGACCCGCGGGACAGTGCCACAGAAAGCAAACCGCCCAGCGCTCAGGTGCTGGGTAAGGGTGAAACGGTGGTGTAAGAGACCACCAGTGCCCAGGGTGACCTGGGCAGCTAGGTAAACCCCACCTGGAGCAAGGTCAAGAGGGGCCGCCTTCTCGAAAGAGGGGCGACCCTGCGCGGACGTTCGAGGGCTGCCCGCCCGATGTCCGCGGGTAGACCGCACGAGGCCGGCGGCAACGCCGGCCCTAGATGGATGGCCGTCGCCCGGGGCTCCGCGAGGGGCCCTGGGAACAGAACCCGGCGTACAGCCCGACTCGTCTGCCGCTTTTGCTCTTCGCAGGTCAGAGGCCGTGCTTGGGACCGGCCAGGACACCAGGTAGCCCAGTTTCTGACCGGTCGCGGACGCAGCGATGAGTTTTTCCGGCTCGGAGAGTCTCACCACCGTTGTCCGACATCACTGGAGGAACACGTGGCTCAGCTATTGAGGGTCCAGAACTTCAACGTCTCGAGTGACGGCATCGGTGCCGGTGAGGACCAGAGCCTTGAGAGTCCGTTCGGCCACGCCGTCGACCCGGCGAGGCTGTTCGCCTGGGCCGGCGCCACGGCGAGCTGGCCCATGCGCACCGACCCCGGGGGAAGCCGGGGCCTCGACGACTACTTCACCCGGGACTACGCCCGCAACATCGGCGCCGAGATCATGGGCCGCAACAAGTTCGGGCCCCAGCGCGGGCCATGGCAGGACCATGAGTGGCGCGGGTGGTGGGGGGACGAGCCCCCGTTCCGCACTCCGGTGTTCGTCATGACGCACCACAAGCGTCCTTCGTTCACGCTCTCCGACACCACGTTCCACTTCGTCGACAGCGACCCGGCCACGGTCCTCGAACAGGCGCGGGAGGCGGCGCAGGGCAAGGACCTCCGGCTCGGCGGCGGGGTCACCACCATCCGGGAGTTCCTCGACGCCGACCTCGTCGACACCCTGCATGTGGCGGTCTCGCCGGTGAAGCTCGGGTCCGGACTACGGCTCTGGGAGTCCCCCGATGAGCTGCGCGACCGGTTCCACCTGGAGGTCGTGCCCAGCCCGAGCGGCGTGACGCACCACCTGTTCTGGCGAAAGTGACTCGGGCCTCGAGGCCGGGCCCGGCCGGGCTGTACTCCCAACGCATCAGGCGGCTGACGATCCGCATGGGTAACCCGGCGACGACCACACCGCGGTCCGTAGCGAGAGCGCCGACTCCGATCCTCGCCACTTCGCGGGACGGCATGTAAGGGAACTCCGGGCATGGGAACCGCTGAGCGTCCTTCGGTGCACGTCAGCGGCTTCCCCGTGCTGACCCAGCTGGCCGGGGGCAGCCTGCGCCACGTCGACCTCACCGCCCACGACATACCCGCCGAGGGGGCGACCAGGCCGCTGCCGGTGACGAAGCTGACCGTCGGCCTCGACGGGCTGAAGACCTCGGGGAGCGCCGACGAGGCCCATGCGCGCAGCGTCGACGCGACCGCCTTCGAAGGACTCGACCCCCGGTGACAGCCCGACCGGCGGGCAGGCGAGGTCCCGGTGGTGTACGTGACCCTCGCCGACGGCACGGTGAGCGAGGACGACCTCCTCGACTGGGCCGCCGCGCACGTCAGCGAGGCAGCCGCCGCTCCCAAGGCCGTCCGCGTGCTCGACGCCCTTTTAAGCCGCCGGTTCGTCCGGCGGGTTTTGGCGTTCTCGCTCTTTCCGCCTCTTTCTCTTGATAACGGCGCGATACGTGCTCCATATCCGGCGTCAGCACAGTGGAGCCGATCTCGTTTCGAGGTGCCGAATCAATCCTGAGCCCCCACAGAGGTGAAAGACATGAGCATGGACCCGAAGACTGTCGTGCACGGGATCCTGGCCGAAGACCTGGAAGTGGACCCCGCGGAGATCACGGACAGCGCCCTGTTGCGCACCCTCGAACTGGATTCCCTCGCCATCGCCGAACTCATCGTCAGGATCAAAGAAGAGACGGGGGTGGATCTCGGCGGCGAGGAGACCCGGATAGCGGACCTCACGGTCGGGGACGTCGTCTCGCTGGCCGGCTCGGGGCTGGAAGCGGCGTGACCGAAGGACCCGTCGCCATCACGGGTGCCGGCCTGGTGACCCCGGCGGGCACCGACTCCGACACGACCTGGGAGGCGCTGTGCGCGGCCAGGTCCCTGGAGTCCGGTGACCCGGAGCCGCTGGCCGGCACCGGGGCGTGGCACAGCCTGCGCGTGCCGCCCCTGCGGCCGGGGCAGCTCACCGGGCGCGGCACCGCCCGTACCGACCCCTTCATCCGGTTCGCCCTGGCGGCGGTGGACGAGGCGTTGGTCCAGGCGGGGCTCGACCCGCGGAGCTGGGACGGCAGCCGGGTCGGCATCGTGGTGGGGTGCGCCTTCAGCGGGGTCACCACGCTGGAGGAGCAGCACCGGCGGCTCGACCGCCACGGCCCCGAGATGGTCTCGCCGTATCTGCACCCCCGGTCACTGATCAACATGGCGGCGGGCACCCTCAGCGTGCGGTACGGGATCACCGGGCCCAGCCACACGGTGGCGGCCGCCTGCGCGTCGGGCGCCTCGGCGCTCGGCCTCGGCAAGACCTTGCTGGACGCCGGGGTCTGCGACACGGTCATCGCCTGCGGCACGGACTCGGCCGTCACCCCCCTCGTGGTCTCCGGATTCGCCCGCATGGGCGCGCTCTCCGAGCACAAGGGTCCCGACGCGTCACGGCCGTTCGCCGCGGACCGCGACGGCTTCGTCATCTCCGAGGGCGCGGCGGCCGTCGTCATGGAGAAGCCGGCGAAGGCCCGCGCCCGGGGCGCCGACGTACTCGGCCGGCTCCTCGGCTACGGCAGCACGTCCGACGCCCACCACCCCACGTCCCCCCGCCCCGACGGGGCGGGCGCCGCGGCCGCCGTGGAACAGGCGCTGGCCGCGGCCCGCATGACAGCGCGGGACGTCACGACCGTCAACGCGCACGGCACCTCGACACCGCAGAACGACCAGACGGAGGCCCGGCTCATCGCCCGCCTCTTCCCCCACGGACCGTCCGTCACCGCGAACAAGGGGCTGCTCGGCCACACCCTCGGCGCGGCCGGCGCCATCGAGGCCGTGCTGACCCTGCGCAGCCTCCGCAGCGGCACCCTGCCGCCGATCGCGCACACGGAGCGGGCCGACCCCGACCTGCCCGAACTGGACCTGGTCCTCGGCAGCGCGCGCAGCCACGGCGGGACCGTCGCCGTGAGCACCTCCTTCGGATTCGGGGGCAGCAACTGCGCGCTGGTGCTGGACGCCTGACCCGGCACAACCGCGCGCAGGCACAGATCCGTGCGACCCATCCCAGGAGAGTCCATGACGCAACGCGAAGAAGAGCTGGCCCGGGTCCTGTCCGGGCCCGAGTTCGCCACCATCAGACCGGACGACGGAAGCGTTCTCGACTACAGTCTGCTGACGCTTCGCCGGGCGAAACTCCTCAACGGTGCCGGTTTCACGGCGAATTCCCTCTGGCTGGGCCGCGGCGACAGCGCCCGCTTCCCCGACTTCCTGCGCACCATGGGCTGGATCGGTGCGTACGACCTGTCCCTGCTCAACGTCCTGGTCTCCCACCAGATCGCCGGTGACGCGCTGCTCAGCCACGGCGGGCAGCGGCAACTGCGCTCCTACGGCCCGGAGATCGACCGCATGGCCAAGGTGTACTGCTTCGCCGGCTCCGAACTGCACGCCGGCTCGGATCTGAAGCAGGTGCGGACCACCGCCACCTACGACCCGCAGAGCGGGACGCTGCTCCTGAACACGCCCCGGCCCGCCGACAGCAAGGTGTGGATCGGCAACAGCCTGCACACCGGCGACGTGGCCATGGTGCTGAGCCGGCTGCACGTCGGCGGACGGGACGAGGGCCACCACTGGATACGGGTTCCGCTGCGCGAAGGCGGCAGGGTGCTGCCCGGTGTGCGCATCGGACGGGCCGAGCCGAAGGGCGGCGTCACCGCCAACCAGACCGGCGTCCTCTCCTTCACGGACTACCGCCTGCCGGTGTCCGCCCTGATGAACCGCTGGGCGTCGATCGACGCGGACGGCACCTACCGTTCCCCGCTGCCGCGCCACCGGCGGTTCGAGGAGTGCCTGGCGACCTTCACCCACGAGCGGCTCTTCCCGTCGGTGGGGGCGGCGTACGCGCAGCTCCTCGCCTGCGCGATCACCACCCGTTTCGCCGCCGTCAAGCAGACCTTCGGCAGACCGCTGATCGGCCACGAGCACTACCGCATGCGGCTGTCGACCGCCGCGGGCCGGTCCCTCGCCGCCCGGCACGCCATGGAGGCGCTGTCCGAGATCGCGGTCGCCCGCGCCGCACAGGGAGCACCGGCCCGCGACCAGGTGCTGCACGCGCTGATCTCCTGCGGGAAGTCCGGCTGCACCGGCGACGCCCGGCACACCCTCGCCGAGACGCGGGAACTGTG
Source organism: Streptomyces sp. DT2A-34 (assembly GCF_030499515.1). Classification (NCBI taxonomy): domain Bacteria; kingdom Bacillati; phylum Actinomycetota; class Actinomycetes; order Kitasatosporales; family Streptomycetaceae; genus Streptomyces; species Streptomyces sp. DT2A-34. The sequence continues at coordinate 7,247,358 of NZ_JASTWJ010000001.1, forward strand.
CGGCGGACTCGGATACCACGACGCGAACCAGATCACGCCCCTGCTCCACGACTACGAGATCGCCGTCACCTTCGGCGGGGACAACACCGTCCTCGGCTACCAGGCGTCCCGCTTCGCCCTGCGCCACCGCAAGGAGTTCGACACCGTGCTCGACGAGGCGGTCGCCGGGGCCGGCGGTCTGGACGCCGCCCGCCGGCTGCGGGCCGTCTGCGACGTCCTGCTCGACCACGTCGAGCGGCACGGTCCGGGCGAGGCCAGCGCGCAGTGGACCCGCGCCGTCCACCAGACGCTGGCGATCGGCCACTGGGCGGCCCACACCGAGACCCCCCTGTCCGAGCGCCTCCTCGGCCAGTACGCGGCGACCTGCGTACTGGAGCACGCGCTCGCCGCGCTGAGGGCCTCGATCCTCGACCAGGACGCGGTCCTGCGCCTCGAAGAGGTCCGCCACGAGGCCGCCGGCGCCCCCCTCGACGCAGCGGAACTGATGCGGGAACTCGGCGTGCCCGAGGAGCTGATCACCGCACCCATCGCCCGCCAGGACTTCGCGGAACTCCATACGGCCCTCGCCCACGCCGGGCCCGCCCCGGTGTCGGCGTCGTCCGCGTCCTCGGAAGGAGGTGCCGTCCATGACCGCGGCGAATGACCGGGTCGGCGCCGTCGTCACCGGCCTGGGCACCTGCCTGCCGGAGGCCGTCGTCACCAACGACGAGGTGTCGCGGCACCTCGACACGGACCACGCCTGGATCCACAGCCGTACCGGCATCGAACGGCGTCGCCGCGTCTCCGAGGGGACCGGCACGGGAGACCTCGCCGTCGCCGCCGGAGCCGCCGCGCTGAAGTCGGCCGGGCGCGACGGCTGCGACCTCGTCCTGCTCGCGACCACCACGCCGGACCGGCGCTGCCCCGCGACCGCCCCCTGGGTGGCGTCCCAACTTGGCCTGGCGGCCGCCGCGTTCGACCTGTCCGCCGTCTGCTCCGGGTTCGTCTACGGGCTCACCGTGGCCTCCTCGATGATCACCGCGGGCAGCTGCGACCGGGCCCTGGTCATCGGCGCGGACGCCTACTCCTCGATCGTGGACCCCGACGACCGGACGACGGCCGTCGTCTTCGGAGACGGAGCGGGCGCTGTCCTCCTGGAGCGTGGCCGGACGAGCGACCCGGGTGCCGTGCTGCACACCGAACTCGGCAGCGACGGCACCGGGGACGATCTGATCACCATCCCGCCGCGCGGCGAGTACCTCACCATGCGGGGCAGCGACGTCTACAGCCGGGCCGTCACCACCATGACGGAATCCGCCCGCTCCGTCGCCGGGAAGGTGGGGTGGGACATGGCGGACGTCGACGCGTTCGTCGGCCACCAGGCGAACATCCGCATCCTCAAGTCGGTCGCCAAACGCCTCGGCCTGCCACCGGAGCGGGTGATCTCGAACATCGCGGACGTGGGCAACACGGCCGCCGCCTCCATCCCCCTCGCCCTGGCCGACGCGGCCACCGAAGGACGTATCGGCACCGGGGACCGCCTGATCCTGACCGCCTTCGGCGGCGGCCTCACCTGGGGCTCCGCCGCCGTCGTCTGGTCGGGCGCGGAACCCGTCCACGAGGTGAGGGACTGATGACGCCGAAGGTGCGGATCGCGGTCGTCGGGGCGGGCATCGGCGGGCTCGCCGCCGCCCTCGCCCTGACCCGGAAGGGCCACGAGGTACGCGTCTACGAACAGGCGCCGGAACTCAAAGAGGCGGGCGTGGGCATGCACCTCGGCCCCAACGGCAGCCGCATCCTGCAACGTTGGGGCCTCGGCGAGCGGCTGCGCGCGAGCGGCGTGCGGCCCGTCGGGATGGAGGTGCGGGAGTGGTCCGGCGGGACCACCCTGGTGCGCCAGCCCATGGGCGAGGAGTGGCTCGCTCGATTCGGGGCGCCCTACTACACGATCCACCGTGCCGATCTGCACACCATGCTCGCCGAGTCGCTGCCGCCGGGCACCGTGCGGGTGGGACACCGGCTCGAACGGTTCACCGACACCGCCCCCGTGGTCCGGCTGGAGTTCGCCGACGGCACCACCGCCGAGACCGATGTCCTCATCGGCGCCGACGGGGCCCACTCGGTGGTGCGCCGGGCCGTCGCCGGACCCGATACCGCCGTCTTCTCCGGCCAGAGCGCGTTCCGGGGACTCGTCGCGCGCGACCAGGTTCCCGACCTGCCCGGCGACACCCTGCTCGTGTGGGCGGGACCCGACGCCCGCCTGCTGGTCTACCCGGTGCGCGGCGGGGAGTTCCTCACCTTCGTGGCCGTCGTGCCCGACCCGCACTGGCGCCTGGAGTCCTGGAGCGCGCCCGGCGACCTCGACGCGCTCGCCGCGGTCTTCAGCGGCTGGAACCCCGACGTCAAGTCGCTGGTCGCCGCGGTGCGCGAGGCACGGCGGTGGGCGCTGTACGACCGTGAGCCGCTCACCTGCTGGGGCAGCGGCGCGGTGACCCTCCTCGGCGACGCGGCGCACCCCATGCTGCCCCATCACGGACAGGGCGTCAGCCAGGCCGTCGAGGACGCTGCGGTCCTCGCGCACTGCCTCGACGCACTGGACGACGCCGCACCCGCGACCGACGCCACGCGACGGCGGATCGCGGACGCACTGCGCTCCTACGAAGCCGTCCGCAGGCCGCACACCACCCGGGTCCAGCTCGGTTCCCGCGGCGGCGGCTCCCAGCGGCTACGGCCCGACGAGGACGGCAAGGCGTCCACGGGCACGATGTCGTCCCTGGTCCAGGACGTGTCCTGGATCCAGCGCCACGACGCGGAAGCCGATCTGCCGCCCCTGCCCGACCGGTCGCACTGACCGGCCGCCACAGAATCCGGCGCCCTGCCAGGCCGCCGGCGCACCACCGCTCTCGTACCACGCGCACGTCGAACCTGTCCGCACGAGAGATCCAAGGGGACCTCCATGTCGAACCACCTCGGCCGCAGACGGCTGCTGTCCACGACCGTCGGAACCGCCGCGGCCCTCGGCCTCGGCGCCGGCGGCCTCCTCACCGCCGCCCCCGCCGGTGCCGCCGAACCGGCCGCCGCCCGCCACGGCGGCGACTTCCCCGACGTACCCGGCATGCTGGGCGACCGCAGGGCCAACGAACTCTGGTACCTGTTCGACGAAACCACGCTCTACAACGTGGCGCCGGAGCTGGAGCAGGCCTACACCGACATCGCCACCGCCCTCGGCGACAAATGGGAACGGGCCATCTTCGACACCTGGATGGCCATGGCCAAAACCAGTGACTACCCGAACAACTTCATCGAGTACGTCACCCCGATCAAGCAGCCCCTCCAGGTGCTGTCCAAGGCGCAGCTCGGCGTCTTCGACAGCCTCTACAAGCCGTACGGCCGCGGACTCGTGGGCGCCTTCGCCGACTTCGCCCAGGGCGTGCTCTACGACCCCCGACGTGCGCGCCCGGTGCACACCATGAACGGCAACCCGCCCCCCGGCTACCACATCTGGTTCATCTTCATGCGAGCGATGATGCTGCTGGACGTCGACCGCCCGCGCTGGGAGCGGATAGCCCCCGTCAACGCGATGGCCTGGGCCCTGCAGACCATCGCCAAGCCCACCCAGATGGAGGTCAAGGAGCCGCTGCCGCGCGCCGTCGTGGCCCGTGAGGCGGCGAAGTGGCTGCCGCGCAGCGTGCCCCGCCTCGACCGTGACTTCCTGTCCTACCCGCTGCCCGAAGGCATGAGCTGACGGACGACCCGGGCCCAGGAGGAGACACCATGCGTACAGGAATCTGGCTGGTGGGCGGCCGCGGCTCGGTGGCGACGACGACCGTCGTCGGCGCTGCCGCGCTGCGTGCGGGACTGGTGCCGGCCACCGGATGTGTGAGCGCCCTCGAACCGTTCCACGGGGTGCCCCTGCCCGGCTTCGACGACCTGGTCTTCGGCGGACACGACGTCGTCGACACGGACCTGGTCAAGCGGGCCGAGCAGCTCGCCGAGGCGGGTGTCGTCCCGCGGGGCCTGCCCGGCGTCCTGGGCGCGGAACTCGCCGCGGCCGACACCGAGATCAGGCCCGCCCCGCCCGGCACCGAGACCGGCGACCAGTCGGCGGCCGCCGAGGCGCTCACCGCCGACCTCACCGGGTTCCGGGAACGCCTGGGCCTGGACCGGGTCGTCGTGGTGAACGTCTCCTCCACCCAGCCGCCCGCCGTGCCGCACCCCGGCCACGCCTCGCTGTCCGCGCTGCGGGACGCCCTGGCCCGCGGCGAGCGGCCGCTGCCCGTCAGCTCCCTGTACGCGTACGCGGCGCTGCGGGCCGGCTGCGCCTTCGTCGACTTCACCCCGTCGACGGGGGCGCGGCTGCCCGCCCTGGACGAACTCGCCAGGGAACAGGGCCTGCCGTACGCCGGCAGCGACGGCAAGACCGGGGAGACCCTGGTCAAGTCGGTGCTCGCGCCGATGTTCGCCCGGCGTGCGCTGCGGGTGCGCTCCTGGTCCGGCACCAATCTGCTCGGCGGCGGTGACGGGGCCACCCTCGCGGACCCGGAACGCGTCGTCAGCAAGAGCGAGTCCAAGGGCCTGGTCCTCGAAGCCGTGCTCGGCCACCCCGTGGACGGCGGCGTGCACATCCACCACGTCCCCGACCTGGGGGAGTGGAAGACCGCCTGGGACCACGTGACGTTCGAGGGTTTCCTCGGCGCCCGCATGTCCCTGCAGTTCACCTGGCAGGGCTGCGACTCCTCGCTGGCGGCACCGCTCGTCCTCGACCTGGCCCGGTTCATGGCCCTCGCGCACCGGACCGGCGCCGTGGGACCGGTGCCGGAACTGGGCTTCTTCTTCAAGGACCCGGTCGCCACCACCGAGCACGACCTCGCGGCGCAGTACGCCACCCTCGTCGACTGGGCGCGTACGGCGGGGGCGGGGAGGTGACGGCGCTGCCACGGCCGCACGACCTGGCCCGCCTGGTCCGCGCCCCCGCCGCCCTGTCCGTCCCCGGCGACCTCCTCGCCGGCGCGGCGGCGGCGCGGGTGCCGCTGTCGCCCTCCCTGCTCGGCACGGTGGCCTCCTCCGTCTGCCTGTACTGGGCCGGAATGGCACTCAACGACTACGCGGACCGCGAACTCGACGCCGTCGAGCGGCCCGAACGCCCCATCCCCAGCGGGGCCGTCACCCCGGCCGCGGCCCTCGCGGTCGCCGGGGGCCTCACCGCGGCGGGCCTCGGCCTCGCGGCGCTCGCACGCGGCCGCCGGGGCCTGGCGACCGCGCTGCCCCTGGCCGGGGTCGTCTGGGCGTACGACCTCGCTCTCAAACCCACCCCGGCCGGTGCCGCGGCCATGGCGACGGCCCGCGCGCTGAACGTGCTGGCCGGGGCCGGACCCGGCGGACTGCGCCGGGCCCTGCCCGCCGCGGCCGCCATCGGCCTGCACACCGGCATGGTCACGCGGCTGAGCCGGTACGAGGTCGGCGGCGCACCTCGGTCGATGCCCTTGCAGGCGCTGGCCGTCGGCGGCGTGATCAGCGCCTGCGTACTGCTGCGCGGACGCCACCGGCCGCTCCTGGACCGGGCCTCCGCCGCCCTGCTCACGGCGGTGTACGCGGGCGACGGCGGACGGGCCCAGCTCGCCGCCGCCCGCACCCCGTCGTCGCTGCGCGTCCGGCAGGCCGTGGCCGCCGGTATCCACGGACTGATCCCCCTGCAGGCGGCGCTGACCGCGACCGCGGGCCGGGGCGCCGTGGGCGCCGCGCTGGCCGGCGCGTTCCCGTGGGCCCGCCACCTCGGCAGAAAGGTGTCCCCCACATGACCACCCCGACGAGATTCGGATACGGCACCAACGGCTTCGGCGACCACCCCCTGGAGGACGCCCTGACCGTCCTCGCCGATCTGGGCTACCAAGGCGTCGGACTCACCCTGGACCCACGCCACCTCGACCCGTTCGCCGACGACCTGCCGCGGCGCCTGCGGCGTCTGGCGGGGCGGCTCGACCGGCTCGGCCTCGCCGTCGTCGTCGAGACCGGCGGCCGCTACGTGCTGGACCCCTGGCGCAAGCACCAGCCGGTGCTGATGTCCCCCGAGGGCGCGGAGCGCAGGGTCGACCTCCTGCTGCGCGCCGTACGGATCGCCGCTGAACTCGGCGCCGAATCGGTGTCCTTCTGGAGCGGCACCGCCCCCGCCGGCACCCCCGAACAGGCCGTCTGGGACCGGCTCCTCGCCGGCTGCGCCACGGTCGTCGAGGCCGCCGAGGACGCCGGGGTCACCCTCGGCTTCGAGCCCGAGCCCGGCATGTTCATCGACACCCTCGACGCCTACGAGGAGCTCCACCGGCGGCTCGACGGCCCGCCCGCCCTCGGCCTCACCCTCGACATCGGGCACTGCCGCTGCCTGGAACCGCAACCGGTCGCCGACTGCGTACGACGCTCGGCCGACCGCCTGGTGAACGTGCAGATCGAGGACATGCGCCGCGGCACTCACGAACACCTGGAGTTCGGCAGCGGCGAGATCGACTTCCCGCCGGTCCTGTCCGCGCTTGCCGACACCGGCTACCGCGGGCTGGTCTCCGTGGAACTGCCCCGGCACAGCCACGCCGCCCCGGAAGTGGCCCGGCGCTCCCTGGACTTCCTGCGCGCGGCCGAGACCCGGGCCCGCGAAGCGGCGCGGGGAGCGGCCGCGTGACCGCCCGCGCCCCCGGCACGACGGCCGACGAGCTCACCGCCGCCCTGCCGGAATCCGCCGCCGACTGGCTGGCACAGGCGCGCGCTGCCGTACGGGCCGACCCGCGCGCCGTCGACGCCCTCTTCGCCGTCGCCGCACGCCGCTGCGGCCGCGCCGTCCTGCGCGTCGGACCGGCGGCCGGGCCCGCCTGGAGCGTCGACGACGCCGTACGCGCACTGCTGCTTGTCGCGCTCCCACCGGGCGGCGCCGATCCGGCGGTCGTCGCGGAGCGCCTGTACCGCACCGGGGACGCGGCCGAACGGCGGGCCGTCCTGCGGTCGTTGCCGCTGCTCGACGCCGCCGGCGACCTCGGTGACCGGGGGCTGCCGTTGGTCGAGGACGCCGTCCGGTCCAACGACCCCCGGCTGATCGCCGCGGCCCTCGGCCCCTACAGCGGTCACCGTCTGCCCGCCCCGGCCTTCCGGCAGGCCGTCCTCAAGTGCGTGTTCGTCGGCATCCCGCTGGCCGTGGTGGCCGGCCTCGACGAGCGGGCCGACGCCGAACTCGGCCGGATGATGGCCGACTTCGCGCACGAGCGGCGCGCCGCGGGCAGGGAGGTCCCGCCCGACATCCTGGACTTTCTGCACACTCATCCCGTACCGACGGAGGCCACGGCGTGACGCGCATCTTCGATCCGCACATCCACATGACGTCCCGCACCACCGACGACTACGAGGCGATGGCGGCGGCCGGGGTCCGTGCGCTGGTGGAACCCGCCTTCTGGCTGGGCCAGCCCCGCACCGCGGTCGGTTCGTTCACCGACTACTTCGACTCGCTCCTCGGCTGGGAGCCCCACCGCGCCGAGCAGTTCGGCATCCGGCACCACTGCGCGCTGGCCCTGAACCCCAAGGAGGCCAACGACCCCCGCCTGACCGAGGTCCTCGACGTACTGCCGCGCTACCTGGTCAAGGACCGGGTGGTGGCCGTCGGCGAGGTCGGCTACGACTCCATGACGCCGCAGGAGGACAAGGCGTTCGCCCTCCAGCTGCAACTCGCCGTCGAGTACGAACTCCCCGTCCTGGTGCACACCCCGCACCGCGACAAGCGCAACGGCACCCGCCGCACCCTCGATGTGGTCCGCGAGTCCGGCATCGACCCCGCCCGGGTCGTCGTGGACCATCTCAACGAGGTGACGGTGCGCGAGGTCGCGGACAGCGGCTGCTGGATGGGCTTCTCGATCTACCCCGAGACCAAGATGAGCGAGGACCGCATGGTCGCGCTGCTGCGGGAGTACGGCACCGAGCGGATGCTCGTCAACTCCGCCGCCGACTGGGGCCGAAGCGACCCGCTGAAGACGCGGCGCACCGCCGACGCCATGCTCGCCGACGGGTTCGGCGAGGACGACGTCGACCAGGTGCTGTGGCGCAACCCGGTCGCCTTCTACGGCCAGAGCGGGCGGCTCGAACTCGATGGCCCCGACGACCCGTCCGCCGTCCCCGCCGAGTTCGAGGGCAGCTCGATCCGACGCGGGGAGAGGTAGCCCGACGTGCGCCTCAGGCACGCCGACGGCACCACCGTCCACCTGGCCTACTGCACCAACGTGCATGCGGCGGAGGACCTCGAAGGTGTCCTCGGCCAGCTGGCCCGCTACGGGGAGCCGGTGCGCCGACGCCTCGGCGCCGACCGGATCGGCCTCGGACTGTGGCTGGCCGCCCCGGTCGTGACGGCCCTGGCCGACGACCGGGCAGCCCTCGAGGGACTCCGCGAGGAACTGGACCTGCGCGGCATCGAGGTCGTCACGCTCAACGCCTTCCCCTACGCGGGCTTTCACGCCCCGACCGTCAAGAAGGCGGTGTACCGGCCGGACTGGACGGAACGGGCCCGCCTCGACCACACCCTGGCCTGCGCCCGCGTCCTGGCCGAGCTGCTGCCGGCCGACGCGGCTCGCGGCTCCGTCTCGACCCTGCCGCTGGCCTGGCGCGAACCATGGTCGCCCGGCCGCGGCGACCTCGCCCGGCGCCACCTCGACCTGCTGGCCGAGGGCCTCGCCGACCTCGCCGCGACCAGCGGGCGCACGGTCCGCGTCGGCTTCGAACCGGAGCCCGGATGCCTGATCGAGACGACCCGTCAGGCAGTGCGGCTGCTCGCCGCTGCCGACCCCGAGTGGCTGGGTGTCTGCGTGGACACCTGCCACCTCGCCGTCGCCTTCGAGGAACCCGGTCCCGCCATCGCCCGGCTGGCCGCCGCCCTGCCCGTCGTCAAGACACAGGCGTCCTGCGCCGTCCACGCCGACCGGCCGGCCGACCCGGCCGCCCGCGCCGCGCTGGAAGGCTTCGCCGAGCAGCGGTTCCTCCACCAGACACGGGAAGCGGCGCCGGACGGCCCCCTGGCCGTGGACGACCTGCCTGAGGCGCTCGACGGCGCGCTGCCCGGCGACGCGGCATGGCGGATCCACTACCACGTACCCGTGCAGCGGGACCTGCCGCCGCCCCTGCGCAGCACCCGCCCCGAACTGGTGGCCGCCCTGGCCGCGTTGCTCGGCGGCCCGGCCGCGCTCACCGACCACGTCGAGGTCGAGACCTACACCTGGCCGGTGCTGCCGGGCGCCCCCGCCGACAACGGGCTCGTCGACGGCATCGCCGGTGAACTCGCCTGGACCCGCGACACCTTGACCGCGCTCGGCCTGACGGAGGAGAACGCCTCGTGAAGCGCCTGCTCGTGCTGGACGTCGTCGGCCTCACCCCACGGCTCCTGCGCCACATGCCGCACCTCGCGGCCCTGCGCGACGGCGGCTTCGGTGCCCGCCTGGACACCGTCCTGCCCGCGGTCACCTGCTCGGTGCAGTCCACCCTGCTGACCGGGGAACCGCCGGCCGGCCACGGCATCGTCGGCAACGGCTGGTACTTCCGCGAGCTCGGTGAGGTGCTGCTGTGGCGGCAGCACAACCGGCTCGTCGGCGGCGAGAAGATCTGGCAGGCGGCCCGCGCGCTGCGGCCCGGCTACACCGTCGCCAACGTCTGCTGGTGGTACGCGATGGGTGCCGACGTCGACTGGACCGTCACCCCCCGGCCGGTGTACTACGCCGACGGCCGCAAGGAGCCCGACTGCTACACCCGGCCGCCCTCGCTCCACGAGGAGCTGACCGAACGCCTCGGCCGCTTCCCGCTGTTCCGCTACTGGGGGCCCACCGCGGACATCGTCTCCTCCCGCTGGATCGTCGACGCCGCCCGCTACCTGCTGCGCACCCACCGGCCCGACCTGAACCTGGTCTACGTGCCGCACCTCGACTACGACCTCCAGCGGTACGGGCCCGACAGCCGCCAGGCCCGCCGCGCCGCCGCCGAGCTGGACCGGACCCTGGCACCGCTGCTCGACGACGCCCGCCGCGAGGGCGTCACCGTCGTGGTGCTGAGCGAGTACGGCATCACCCCGGTCAGCAGGCCCGTCCACATCAACCGGGCGTTGCGGCGGGCCGGTCTGCTCACCGTGCACACCCAGGACGGCATGGAGTACCTGGACCCGTGGACGTCCCGGGCCTTCGCCGTCGCCGACCACCAGGTGGCGCACGTCTACGTACGCGACCCGGCCGACCGGCCCCGCGTCGCCGAACTGCTGCACGGCCTCGCCGGCGTGGCGCAGGTGCTCGACGAGACCGGCAAGAAGGAGCACGGCCTCGACCACGAGCGCGCCGGTGAACTCGTCGCGGTCGCCGCGCCGGAGGCCTGGTTCACGTACTACTACTGGCTGGACGACGCACGGGCCCCCGACTTCGCCCGCACCGTCGAGATCCACCGCAAGCCCGGCTACGACCCGGCGGAACTGCACTTCGACCACACCGACCCGAAGGCCAGGCTCCGCGCGGCGGCCGCCCTGGCCCGCAAGAAGCTGGGCCTGCGCTACACGATGAACGTGATCCCGCTGGACCCCTCCCGGGTGCGCGGCAGCCACGGACGGCTGCCCGACGACCCCCGGGACGCCCCCGTGCTCCTCGTCTCCGATCCCGGGGCGCGCCCCCGGGACGCCGTCGCCGCGACCGAGGTCAAGGACCTGCTCCTCGAACTGGCCGAGCTGGGGGACTGACCGGAGGCCTGCGAAACGTGACCGCGGAGACGGAACCGGGATATCCGTTCATGCTCAGTCGATACGCGGCCGATAACGCGCCGCCATAGCGTCCGGAGTGCACGCAAAATACCGTGGACGGAGGCTCTGTAAATGGCTGCGAATGCCGAACGATCGGCTCCGCGCTACGACGTGACACTAAACCCGTCGGATGCGGAACTCGTCGAGGAAATAGCCTGGAAACTCGCCACTCAGGCGACCGGACGCCCCGACGACGTCGAATGGGTCGAGGCCGCCAGGAATTCATGGCACGAATTGCCGGTCGCCCTGCGCAGAACCCTCGCCGAATTCCGTCGGGATTCCGGACCCGGCGGCGGGCTGCTGCTGCGCGGACTGCCCGTCGACGCCCTGGGCCTGCCGCCCACCCCGAGCGTCAACGGCTCCGTACAGCGTGAGCCCGCACTGGGCGCCGCCGTCCTGCTGATGATCGCCTGCGGTCTCGGCGACCCCGGCGCGTTCCGGCCCGAGAAGGGCGGTGCCCTCGTCCAGGACGTCGTGCCCGTCCCGGGCATGGAGGAGTTCCAGGGCAACGCCGGCTCGACGCTGCTGACCTTCCACAACGAGAACGCCTTCCACGAGCACCGCCCCGACTTCGTGATGCTGCTGTGCCTGAGGGCCGACCCCACCGGCCGCGCCGGCCTGCGGACGGCCTGCGTCCGGCAGGTGCTCCCGCTGCTCTCCGACCACGCCCTGGAGACCCTGTGGGCCCCGGAGTTCATCACCGCGCCCCCGCCCTCCTTCAACATGGGCGACGTCGAGGAGCCGCCCGCCCCGGTCCTCACCGGCGACCCGTCGGACCCCGACATCCGGGTCGACCTGGCGGCCACCAAGCCGGTCACCCACCGGGCCGCCGAGGCCCTGCGCGAACTGCAGGACCACTTCGACGCGACCGCGGCGACCCACCGCCTCGCTCCGGGAGAGCTGGCGATCGTCGACAACCGCGTCACCGTCCACGGCCGCACCGAATTCACTCCCCGCTACGACGGCACCGACCGCTGGCTGCAGCGCACCTTCGTGATGACCGATCTGCGTCGCTCGCGCGCGATGCGCCCGGCCGACGGCTATGTGCTCGGAGACGTGGCGCAGCCCGCCTGACCGGCGAATCCCCCGCAGTGAAACAGGAGTTGGAGTCCGATGACGAGCACGCAGACCAGGGAGCGGCCGCCCGCTCCGCGCGCCGGGGCGGCGATCACGCCGAAGCCGGAGCCGCCCGCCCCGCCGGCCCGGAAGGTCGGATTGCGCTCCCTGTTCCCGTATCTCCAGGGCCACTGGCCGACCTTGGGGATCGTGGCGGTGCTCTCCCTGGTCGTGACCCTCCTCACCCTCAGCCAGCCGGTGCTGACCCGTGACGTGCTGGCCGACATCGAGGCCGACAAGCCGGTGGGCCGGCTGGTGGCGCTGCTCATCGGCGTCCTCATCGTGGTGGCCGTGCTCAGCGGGGTGCGCGACTTCATGCTGCAGCGCGCCGCCGAGGGCCTCGTCCTCACCGCCCGCCGCCGCCTGGTGGCCCGGCTGCTCAGGCTGCCCATCACGGAGTACGACCAGCGCCGCACCGGAGACCTGCTCTCCCGCGTCGGCGCCGACACGACGCTGCTGCGCGCGGTGGTCACCTCGGGCCTGTTCGACACCGTGACCAACGTCGTCATGGTCGGCGGCTCCGCGGTCATGATGTGCCTGATCGACCCCACCCTGTTCGCGGCCACCGCCCTGGGCCTCGGCCTGGGCGTCGTCGCGGTCGTCGGGCTCTCCCGCCGGGTGCGCGGAGCGTCCCGGGACGCCCAGGACCGCATCGGTGAGATGACGTCCGCCGTGGAGCGGGCGATCTCCGCCGTCCGCACGATCCGCGCCAGCGGCGCCGAAGAGCGGGAGGCGCGCGCCGTCGACGGCTACGCCAAGGAC